>JABFRP010000005.1 GCA_013141115.1 Ferruginibacter sp. | reverse complement strand
CACCTTTGCATTATCAATTTATTCATAAAATTTAAAAAGAAATAGTATGTCAACAATTAAAACCGTAGTAACATTAGTAGCCATTGCCGCAGTAGTAACATTCACAAGTTGCGGAAACAATGGAAACAATTCAGTAAGCAAGACAGAGATTGATTCATTAAAAAATCAAATCTCACAACTTACTTCGGGAAACGAAGAAATTGCCAAACATCTTGCAACATTTGATTCACTTGATTACACCATATTCAGTAATCAAGAATGGGCGAGAATGCACGAAAGCCATTCAAAAGACATTAAAGTAATTTGGCCTGACGGTCACATCGCTGTGGGACTTGACAAACACATAGAAGATTTAAAAGCACTGTTTGTGTATGCTCCTGACACAAGAATTAAAGAACATCCTATACGTTTTGGCTCTGGAAATATGACGGCTGTAACTGGCGTATTTGAAGGAACATTTACCAAACCAATGCCAATTGGAAATGGAAAATTTATTCAACCAACTGGCAAGGCATTTAAAATGCCAATGGCAACGATAGGAATATGGGGAACAGACGGCACAATGATTGAAGAACGTTTGTTTTGGGACAACCAAACTTATATGAATCAAATTGGCTTAGGAAATAATTGAATCAACTTAATAATTTGAAAAATAAATAAAATGACAACATCATCAAAAGTAGCTGTAATTGGCTTAGGAAACATCGGCAAGACAGTAGCCCAAAATTTCGTAAAAGGAAACAGACCTGTAATCATTGCAAGCCGAAAATTGGAAAATGCAACAGCATTGGCACAAGAATTAGGAAGCCTTGCTACAGCATCTGAAACAGGCGAAGCTATGAAGAATGCCGACATAATTATACTTTCAGTTTGGTTCAACACTATACAAGAATTATTTGAACAGTATGGCACTGAACTACAAGGAAAAATCATCGTTGACCCTTCTAACCCAATTGCACCAGACGAAAATGGCGGATTCAAAAAAATAATTGGTGAAAAAGAATCAGCAGGCCAATTGAATGCTGCTTTACTTCCAAAAGGTGCAAAATTGGTAAAAGCATTTGGAACTTTGGGTGCAGCTTCGTTAGCAAATGCAGCTCATCAATCACCTAAAGAATCTGTATTGTTTTATGCAACTGACGACACAACCATTGACACAGCAGTAGAACAACTTATTAGAGATAATGGCTTTGATGCAATAAAAGTTGGCGGTATAGACCAATCTATTCGTATTGAAGTTTTTGGTGATTTACACGAATTTGGAGCAATAGGCAAAGTCGTTACAAAAAGCGAAGCGATTGCAAAACTGTAAAAACAATTATTTTACCAGTAAATAATATATTTATGAACAACACAAAAATAGTTATATCCCTTTTTTTGATATTGGAATTATCATTTGGCGTTACCGCCCAAAGCCCCAAAAAATTAACTCTTGGAAAACAAATTTTTCAGCTTCAAAACGTTACAGGTGATATTACTAAGTTTCAAGGCAAAGATGTATTGAAGATTGAAAGGGATTTAAATACACTTCCTTTTGATAGCACTAATATTGAAGTTACAGTTGACGACCGACATTTTGCTCGACTTCTAAATATTGATGATTTTGAAAATGGAACAATAGAAGTAAAAATGTACAGTCAATTACAAAATCCAGCCCCATATTCAGGTATTGCAGGATTTATAGGCGTGTATTTCAGAATTGCAGAAAATGATTCTGCCTGGGAATCCATTTATGTCCGACCTAAGGTAGGTCGAGTTGACAATCAATTGCATAGAAATCATGCCGTTCAATATTTTTCTTACCCAAATTTTAAATTTGATACACTTCGGAAAATTGCTCCATTCAAATATGAAGGTTCAGCTCCTGTTGCTTTAAATGAGTGGATTACAATGAGGATAGAAGTGAATGGTGAAACGGCAGAAATGTTTATAAACAATATGAAATACTCTACTTTTATTGTTGATAAAATGCTCGGGAAAAATAAAAAAGGAGCAATCGGATTGTATGTGGATATTGGGACGATAGGATATTTCAAAGATTTAAAAGTAACAACGAGAGCCTTAAAAGTAAAGCCCAAAGGTGGCGAGAAAGTAAGCAATATTTAATTTCTATACTCAATTCAAAATACTCTGCCGGACAATCATCATTTTTTTAGAGGATTGTTCATATTCTATTCCTGAAAAATTACATAAATACTTATTTCTTCGCTAAACTTTTATTCACCTGCAATCCAAAAATGTAGCCGGCAATGGCACCAATAACAGCACCGGCTATTAGTCCGATAATATTTGTGCCTGCAATAAAAAAACTGATGCCAAGGCCTATCAATGCAAAAAATATCGATGCAACAATAATGGACTGGTTGGTTTTTTTATGCTTTGGATGCGTACCCGGTGCAGCCTGTGGATTATCGTGTTGATGCACATGTTTGTGCGGATGTCTGTTTTTAGAATGAGGCATAATTTTTATTTTAAAAGTACAGCTTTATTTGATGAGTTTATAATGATCAAACTCACAAAAAAGGGTTACAGAATGAATAGTTTTTTTATCGAAAATTTCGTATAGACAATAGTATGCATTAAGCAAAAAGAGTCCTAGCGGACTCTTTTTGCTTAAACGATAAAAACCAATTATCTTAATTCGGCATAACCCATATCGGGCCTTACACCTAATAAAGGTAAACCTACATTTACACCGGCATCAACACATGGCGAAGTTGCCTGAAGTGTATAGTTGCCGCTGCCTGCAAATAAAGGATTGGCACTTATATTTCCTCTGTTAACATAATTAGCAGGTGTTGCTCCGGAAAAATATCCGCTGTTAGTTGCATTGCCATAAAAGTTATTATTTTCAACATACAAAAAATCTACGTTGGTTGATGGGTTTACCCAAAATGGATTGAGTGAAAAACCCTGCACAATATTATTTACAATGCGTATGTTTTTACAATGCCCACCGGCATAAGCCGGCACCAGTATTCCAATATACATTGGATTAGAAGGATCGCAGATTATGGTATTATTATAAATATTCAGGTCGTCGAAATAAGTAATGGGATTATCAAAATTTTCCATTGATATTGCCTGTTGCGTTCCGTAGTTGCCCGGGCCGTTAACAAATCCTAATGATTCCATCAGGTTACGCCTGATCGTGTTTCTGTGTACATCAATACCAAATCCATTGGCTCTGTAATCCTTAGGCGAAAAGGTTATAGCGTTCTGTAAATTTTTAAAGCGATTATCCTCAATAATATTGTCGCTTTCATTTGTCTCCAATCTTAAACCGCTTTGATAATGTGTTTGGCGTGATGGATAGGTAACAGTATTATTATGAAACCATAATCCGTAAGTAGAATTACCTTTTGTAGCGTTTGCAATATCCACTTCTCCCTGGCAGGTATTGCCGTATATTTCCAGCCCTTCTACATTCCACATTTCAAAACTAAAATTCCAATCGTTATTTACACCGTGGCCAACACCGGTAAACAAAGCTCTTGTAAGTGTGTTATTATACACTTTGCAATTTTTAATATACCCTTCATTAGCCATTTTCATTGGCCAGCCTATATTGCCGGTAAAGGTTCCGGTTCGGTAAGGTTGGGTAATAATGTTATTGTAAACAAGCATTCCCGTTTGGCCACCAAATTGCATACAACCTCTACCGTAAACAGAATCGTTTGTGGATGAATTTGTAACAATATTATTATAAAAACTATTGCCCGATGCATAAGTTGCAGGAGGTAAATAGCCATTTTGAGAAGTGATACCACTAAAATTTACGCCAACTTCTTTAAAGTTTAAAACAGTACAATTATAAATACTTACATTACTTCTTGCTACTACACTTATGCCCCATCCCGAACTTAAATTTTGTCCATCAAATTTTAAATTGCTGATGTGCTGGTTGCCGTTTGTGCCTTCACTTGCCGACGATAGAAAAAGTATGGAGGTGAATTTTGCCGTTACTTTAGATTTAATAATTGAGGTTACCCCTTCTCCTTCAATACTAACTCCGGGCTTTAATACGCATTGTGCAGCTTCTACATAAGTACCCGCATTTACATGAATGATACTTCCTGCTGCTGAAACCGATGTTGTTGCCTTTAATAAAGTTTTCCATGGATTGGTAGCAGCGCCTGTTCCACTACCATCATTGCCCGAAGGACTGATATACAAGGTATTTGCTGCTCCCACTGCTGCAGCTTTTGGTCTTGCAGCTGCTGCAGAATCTTCAGCAGTTTTTTGGTCTGCCGTTACCAAAACCTCATTTTTTTTGCACGCACTAAAACTAATAATAGCCAGTACAACAGTTGCAAACTGTTTTTTAAATTGTAAACTTTTCATAGGTATTCGCTTTTATTTTATCGATTAATAAATAATTAAGCAGACCAGTTGATCTGAAATTTATTTTGCCTTAAAGAATTAATTGTAACCTTATTACCAGATGGGGATTATTGGATTAAATATTTTTTAGTATAAATGCAAGTGGCTGGTTAAAGCCTTAAAAGAAGCGATTTCAACTTTTTCGGTTTTTCATAGTGCATTCCATTTTGCACATACCACGCCACAATTAGTTAAAGAATATTTAAATGAAATTGAATAACAGGCAGTATACAGTTTTAAATAATTGGCCAGCAAAGTGCTGCAAATTATTTTATACAAATTCATTGCATTAAACTTAGTATTACTCCTGCAATAATTAAAACCCCTATACTACAAAACTGTACTACACGGGTTTTTAACTTTACTTTATAAGCCCTACTTATGTTTTCCCGGTCAATCCTTAGTCTTACAATAAACAGATATTATGAACACATTTACTCATCAAAAAGAAATTTTGCTGGTGGCAAACGCAGGTTTCTTTTCAAGAAACTGGGTAAAAAGAAATGCTGCTGAAGCAGATAAAAACTTTACTCAAAAAGAAAAATTAATAGATGCCTGCTGGAACGGACTGGTACCGGAAATACTACCGGAATGTTTTAATGTGAATAATGATAGTGCATTAACACTTTGTGATGTTACCGACACCTCCGCTTTTATTGGCCTGGAGTTTTGGAACTTTGAGCTGGAAAAAGAAGGCGAATTTTCTTTAAACCCTTTCATTTTTATGGAAGAAAAGGAATATAATTAAGGGAATTAAAAAATGGATAGTAATATTTCATGTCATAAAAAATCAGGTAAATTATATACATCCCTGAAAATTATTTTTAAATTGCCTGTACAATCTGTACCGAAAAATAAACAGCTTCAAGGATTTAAATTACTTTATGCCAGGCATCGTTTCTTGCATACTTTATTTCTTTTTAATAATTACTATTGGCCACAACCTTGTAAAATACTTTACAAAAACTAATTGTTGCATTATTACAATTGAATGTTATTACTGCGGTTGTACTTAACAATTTACACCGCCTACTATACTGTAAAATTTTGTTTAATCTACTACAAAGGTTGTAGCCAAATGTCTCAAAATATTTAATTAAAGAATATAATCAAATAAAAATCTGGCGGGTCCGTTTGAGAAATTTTAATAAGATACCATAACATATTTAATCAATCCCGTAATATGAGCCAGCTTTTTTTATTTGTAGTACCTCTTATAATTTTCCAGGTTTCAATAGTTATCAGCACAAAAAAATCAGCAGCTATTACACCGGCTTTTATACATTTTTTTCCGCAGTACGCTAAATAATACACAAAAAATCTATTAACCTAAAACTTTATCGAATGAAAAATTTTACATCTTTCTCTTATATGAAAAAATTATTACCGGCCTGTTTTTTACTTATTTTCATGCTTGCAGCGCAAGCTCAGGTTCCGGTAGTATCGGGTGGCCTTGGCCAAACTAATGCCAACCCTAATAATGGGGCAAATGGTGGCGCAGCATCGGGATTAGGCTGTGGAGGTGGCGGTGCTAATTTTTATGGAGGTAATGGCGGAGACGGATTGTATGGCGGTGGTGGTGGCGGAGCAGCCGGATTAAATGCTATAAATATGATTGGGGGTAATGGCGGGCAAGGTGTGCTGGTAGTTGCTTTCTACAATGGCGCCTCTTATTTAAATACAATAGTGTATCAAAACGGTACTTCATTAACAGTTGGGGCACTTGCCAACTCTGTAAAGGTTTGGGCAATTGGCGCCGGTGGTGGTGGTGCAGGCTCTACTGCTAACGATGGTACAGTGGGCGGCGGCGGAGGCGCAGGTGGTGTAGCATACATTACAAAAACTGTAATTCCCGGAGAAAATATTACTTATTCATTAGGTACCGGTGGTACAGGTGGTATTGATGCCAGCAATGGTAACAATGGTAGCAGTACCACTGCAATTGTAGGTGGTACTACTTATTACTGCAGACGGAGGTGCCGGAGGAGAATACAATAATGATCTTAATGCCGCAGGCGGCACATTTAGTGGTGGTGATGGAGGCGCAAACGGTGGTGATGGAAAGGGCTGTAGTGGTGATTCCGGTGGTGGTGGTGGTGGTGGAATTGGCGGTGTAATAGGTGGCACTCCTCCCGGCGGTGATGGCGCTAATGGTGCTGACGCAGGTGATGTTTCAGGTTTATTTACAGCACTAAGTTCAGGAAGCATATTACCAGTAATATGGAAAAATTTTACGGCTACCAACCAAAAAATGAAGTGATTCTTCAATGGGAAACCAGCAGCGAAATTAATACGCTACACTTTACCATTCAATACAGTACTAACGGAATAAATTTTGAAAATATTGGAACAGTGGCAGCTGCAGGTAGCAGCACTAGCGGTAAAACATACCGCTATATCCATCAAAAACCTTTGCCGGTAACTGGTTATTACCGCATATCTCAAACTGATATTAATGGTAAAAATAGTTTTAGTGTTATAGTAAAAAATTACTTTGGTGCAGTAACTGAAAACGATTTTATCCTAAACACCAATAATATTACAAACGGAGTGGTTAAAGTGCAGCTAAACAAAACTACAGTTGTCAATGTAATAAGCATTGATGGCAGGATGCTGTACAGCAAGAATATGAACAAAGGATTAAATTACATTAACGTAAGCAACATTGCAAAAGGATATTATATTTTACAATCGGTAAACCAATCGCAAAAAATACTCATTCAGTAATTGATGTTTAATAATTTAAAAAAGAGCCCTGTAATGGTGCTATCTTAATAACATAAAACTGCCTCTTTTACAGAGGCAGTTTTATAAATTCAGGTTACAGTTTTTTTTATTGATGCAGAAGTATTGTTCCCAACTTGGTTTCCCGGTTACGGGTTACATTAACGGAGTTGATCGTTGTATCTTTATAACCATTGATGCCATCTATAAACAAACTATAAGTACCTTCTTTCAATCCTCTTATTTTAAATTCGCCTTCATTTTTTGGCAGTGCAAAAGCAGTATCGGTAGCGTTATATGCTTTTATCATTCCAAAGGAATGGGCGGGTCTTATCTTTCCTTCTATTTCGCCACTGCTATGGCGGCCAAATGGTTTAAGCACAGGTTTAAGCCAGTATTGGCCATTGATGTACCTGATAGATCGGGCAAGGTCAAAATCTAAATAAAGTTGAAAGTTGTTGGAAGATAGAGAGTCCAGATGTTCTCTGCCTACATTTACATAAACAAAATGCTGATTGTTTACTAATTTCAGCGGGTAAACAACACTGTCTGCCTGCACACTGTTGCTATCACCCAATGTAAATTTTATTCTCTCAATTTTTCCGTTTAAAATAAAACCACTTGCAAGTAAAGTATCTAACCCATTTCTTAATGTTAGCAGGTCATATATTCCCGGCCTGATACTAAGTGTATCCCAAATTTCGCAGTTGCTGTTTTGTTGATCGTGGTCGTCATCACATCCGGAATGGTTATGGTCTGCATCATGATTGCGGTGGCAGGTATCTATCTTTACTGCTATCTGTTGAATGTCGATTAATACTTTTTCAAAATCCAATGGCCCATCCGTTAAATAGATAGAAAATTTTGTATTACCCGTTGGAATATCACCTCCTGTGGCAGATACTTCTTTTTTACAAGCATAAAAAAATGTACTAAGTGTTAGCAATAGAATTCCTGCAACCCAAATAGGCTTTGCATTTGATTTCATAAGTTTACTTTTAAAGTTGATTAATAAAAATTAGTAAGAAAAAAAGTAGATTTTTTAAATAGCGTAGATTTTATAAAACACCTGAATTCAAAAAAGGTGCCAGCTTAGTTAAATGTGTATAAAGAGAATATTCATTTTACGGAAGTATTACAATTGACATGCTAACCATACAGAATTAAACAACAGTAATTTTCATTTATCAGTAACTGATATTTAAAATTACACAATGCTTCCTGTACATTTGCTAACTATCATATTGTAATGAACAGCACTACAACAGCATTAACTGAATTATTCAACAGAATTCCACGGCGGCATTCGGCAGATAATATAAAAGATATTAACGGCATTGTAACCGAATACGAAGACCTTTTAATAACCATTGAAGCCGTAAATTCTTTTTACGAAAAAAGCATTCCCCCGTTTTTTGATGAAGTAGAAAATATAAAAGCCTTCATTAAAAAATCAAACGACAATAAAGCTTCTAAAAAAACTAAAGACAGTTTTTTTGATGATGCTTCCGGGGCATTAAAAGATAGTATACAGGCATTAATAGAAGTGTTTGCTGATGGCAACAGAACAGTATAGAAATTAATTATTTTTGAAAATACATTATGGTAACCTTTTCCACCACCATATTAAAATTTGATAAGCAAGGTGAAAAAACCGGCTGGACATATATTATCATTCCTGCAAAAATTGCACAACAATTAAAACCAGGTAATAAAAAATCTTTCAGGGTAAAGGGTAAGCTGGATGATTTTGAAATTGAAAAAGTAGCCATAATGCCCATGGGCGAAGGGGATTTTATATTGGCTATAAATGCAGCCATGCGAAAAGGTATTCTTAAACAAAAAGGGGCTGCACTAAAATTGCAGTTAACAGCGGATGATGCCCCTATCCTTCCTCCTGCCGAGTTAATAGAATGCATGGCAGACGAACCTGATGCGGTAGAACATTATAATAGCCTGCCACAAGGCCACCGTAATTATTTTACCAAATGGATAGACAGTGCAAAAACAGATGCTACCAAAACAAAACGAATTGCATTGGTTATAAAAACCATGGTACGTAAAATGGATTTTGGCGCTATGTTAAGAGAAGAGAGAGACGAGCGAAAAAAAATAACGGGGCGTTAGATGTACCACCTGCGATCTTACATTCACTACTCTGCATTGACGATTCACTATCTCATCGCAATAAAATAGTGGTTCCTTTTTGCTCTACTCTTTTACCGGTATCAACATGGGTATATTGCAATATCCAAACATAAGTTGCAGGATCGGCACCCTGGCCTTTAAATTTACCATCCCATTTATTTGTCCAGTCGGTGGTTTGAAATACCAGCTGACCAAAGCGGTTATACACTTTAAAAATAAGGTCTTTAGCCTTGTAAGCATTTAATGGATACAGGTAATCATTTAACCCATCATTATTGGGTGTAAATGCATTGGGCACAGCAATGTAACAATTGCCCACTACTTTAATTGTTTGTGTAGCAGTATCGCTGCAACCAATATTGTTGGTTACAATTAACTGTACCGGCACATCACGAATAACTCTTGAGTAAGGATAGGTTTGCTGTGGCGGTTGCTGTAATAAACTGGTGCTGCCATTACCAAAATCCCAATGCCATACTAAAATATTACCAATGCTGTTGTCTTTATAACTGGCCAGGTCACCGGGGCAAACCACTGCCGTTACTTCAAATGCTGCATTTAAATAATTATCCAATAAAATAGTTTGTATAGCAGAAGAATCTCTGCAAACTCCATTGGATACAATTAACTGAGCTGTTTTTTGTCCGAAGGTTGCATATACCATTGATGGATTTTGCAAACTGCTGTTACGGATATTATCAAAATTCCATTTCCAAAAGTTCACTTCATTACTGCCATCATGAAAATAGTCGATCGTATCTCTCAGGCAGCCTAAACTGATATTGTAAGTAAAATCAGCATTCACGGTATCTTTTGTAGAAAAGATAAGGGTTGCACCAGCAGGTGTTTCCTGGCCACATTCATTAATGATCGTGTTATTATCGGTGGTACTTCTTTGTAATATTATTTGATAAGTGCCTTTGGTTTGAATAGGTGCAGATAATTTTACTTTAATTACCGGTGTTAATCCATCGGCAGAACAAGTTGCAGATGCCCCGATTACTGTAACCGGCGAAGTGCCGGAGATCATGGTAACCCGGAAATCGCTTCCATCTGCAGCAATACTGTTGCAGCGAATGTACCGGAGTTGGTGACCAAAATTCAACTGCAATTCATCCGGGGCACAACCTGGCGTAGTAATGCTGTCCATAGGTGTTGGAAATACCGGAAATACGACCATCGGAATACTCTCATTAACAGGAATCAACCTGTCGCAATTATCTTTTAAAGTATTTCCATCAGTAGTACCATTTTTTATGGTAATAGTATAATTGCCGGGTGGCAAAGGATTATCTAAAGTAAGAATTACAGAATCCATGTCGAAGCCGGAATTACAACCGTAACCCACTGCCCCAATTACATTGGAAACCGCAGGTGTAATTGTAAACTCCGAACCATTGGCAGAAAGACTGGTACACTTCATGCGTTTATTAAGTTTTACCACAGCCTGTGTACCATCACAAATGGCCCTGGAACTTTGCAGGTGAGGTTCTTTAGGATCGGTGATACTTGCAGTTCCCCCGGTAAATTCCAGATCGTATCCGGCTGTACTTTGCGACCAGTTGGTAACCATCAGCAAATAGTTGCGGCCTGCTGTAATAGTTGGCATTTCGTTAAAAGGAGTGTTGCCATTGGCCGATCCCTCGCAATGCACATTGCCCGAAGCACCTGGCCTGCAGCCGGTGGGAGAATTGGGGAATTGCCCTCCACTTCCGCTAACTCCGTAAATATTTAAAGAAACCTGCAAAGAAGCATTTGAAAATACATCATTGGGGTTGCGGCCTGTAACATCAAAAAGAGACCAATCATAATCATCAGTACTGGAAATTCCACGTATTAAAAAACCAAGTGTACCAGTTTGATAACAAGTAAATTTATACCATACAGAACTGCTGGAAGTTACTCCTACTGTGCATCCAACACTTGCCACATCAGGGCCTGTGCAGTTGGTTACTATGTCTTCGTGAAAAACAGCCGTTCCACAAACAGGGTATGCTTTATCAGGTGTCATGCCCGGTAGAGAACAAGTTTGACCGTAGTTTTTGGTGACTAAGACAAATATTAAAATCAACAGTATTGGTATCTTTTTAAACATAACGGTGGCTAAATTATTACAAAGATGCTTCTTTACGCATTTTTGCTGCAAGTGTTAAAAGGTTTTAACAAGTAAAGATGAAGCAATTGAGCTAATTACACAACCAATTGAAATTGTATACAAGACTATTTTACCTTGCTTTTTATCTCCTGTAATTTCAATAAAGCTTCCACAGGCGTTAACCGGTTAATGTCAACAGCTTCCAACAATTTCCTTATTTCATCAAAAGTATCGGAGTGAGCATCAAAAATACTGAGCTGCACTTTAGGCGCACTTAATTGCTTTACAGTTTCATCGGTATTGCTGTTGCGGCTTTCTTCTAACTGTACTAAAATTTCGTTGGCACGGTTAATTAATGAAGGTGGCATACCTGCCATACGTGCCACATGAATACCAAAACTATGCGTACTGCCACCAGGTGCCAGCTTACGCAGAAAAATAATTTTGTTGCCTACCTCTTTATTGGTAACATGATAGTTTTTTACGCCGGGCAATTTATTTTCCAGCTCATTCAACTCGTGGTAATGCGTGGCAAATAATGTTTTGGGAGAAGCAGGGCTGTTGAACAAATGTTCTACAATACTCCATGCAATAGAAATACCATCATAGGTAGATGTTCCTCTTCCAATTTCGTCCAGTAAAATTAAACTGCGGTTGGTAATATTATTGATGATGCTGGCGGTTTCATTCATCTCCACCATAAAAGTACTTTCGCCGCCACTTAAATTATCGCTGGCTCCTACCCTTGTAAATATTTTATCAGTCAACGGGATTTTTGCATCTGCAGCCGGCACAAAACTACCCATGTGTGCCATTAAAGTAATAAGTGCCGTTTGCCGCAGTATGGCGCTCTTACCACTCATGTTAGGGCCGGTTAAAATAATTATTTGTTGTGATGATGGGTCGAGTAAAACATCGTTGGCAATATAAGATTCGCCAACAGGTAAATATCTTTCTATCACCGGGTGGCGGCTGTCTTTTAAATCTAAAATATCGCCTTCGCTCAGCAGCGGCTTTTTATAATTGAATTGTAAAGCGTTAGCGGCAAAACAGGTTAAACAATCCAGTATGGCCATTACATGCCCGTTTACCTGCATGGGGGCAATATAATCCTGCAGCTCGTTCAGTAATTTTTCGAAGAGTTGCATTTCAATAGCCAGAATTTTATCTTCGGCACCCACAATTTTTTCTTCGTATTCTTTTAATTCAGGAGTGATGTATCGTTCTGCATTTACCAATGTTTGCTTACGTATCCAGGTTTCGGGCACTTTGGTTTTGTGTGCGTGGGTTACTTCTAAATAATATCCAAACACATTGTTGAAACTTATTTTTAAAGAAGAAATACCTGTAGCCAATGCTTCTTTTTGCTGCAGCTGAATTAAATAATCTTTACCGCCGCTGGCAATTTTTCTTAAGTCATCCAGATCTTCATTAATCCCATTGGCTATTACGCCGCCCTTTGCCGCAGCCACTGGTGGATTTTCGTTCAGCTCTTTTAAAATTTTATCTAAAATATATTTGCAGGGATTGAGCGAATCTCCCAACCTTTTTAAATAATCATTCGCAGCATTTTCACAGATCACTTTTATTGCTTCTGTCTGTTGCAGGCCTTTTGCAATTTGTAATACTTCCCGTGGATTAACTTTTTTCAGCGGTACTTTACTCACCAGCCTTTCCACATCGCCGGCCTGCTTAATATGCTGTGTAATCTTATTTCTTGTATCGGTTTCTTTTATAAAAAACTCAACGGTATTTAAGCGCTCGTTTATTTTATCAATATTATTCAGCGGCATAATGATCCAGCGCTTCAGCAATCTTGCCCCCATTGCACTCACTGTATTGTCCATTACTTTTAGTAAAGTATTCTGGCCTTCGCCACCAAACAATTCTAAATTTCTGATGGTAAAACGATCCATCCATAAATGTTCATCCTTGTCAATTCTTTGTATAGAAGTAATGTGGCCAAGGTTGGGATGTTCGGTATCTTTTAAATAATGCAATACCGAACCTGCAGCAATTATTGCGGTGGAAAGATTTTCAATACCAAAACCTTTTAAACTGTGTGTACCAAAATGTTTTAATAAACTCTCGGTGGCATAAGCTTCGGCAAAGACCCATTCATCCAAGGTGTAAGTAAAAAATTTAGTACCAAACAATTCTTTGAATTGCTTTTGCCTGTTACGCTGAAAAATTACTTCGGCAGGTTTTAAGCTTTGTAATAATTTATCGGCATAGGCGGCATCGCCTTCGGCTAAAAAAAACTCGCCGGTGCTGATATCTAAAAATGCAATGCCAATTTTTTCTCCATCAAAATGCAGTGCAGCTAAAAAGTTATTACTATTATGTTCTAATAATTTGTCGCTGGTAGCCACACCGGGTGTAACCAGTTCTGTAACCCCACGTTTTACAATGCCCTTGGCTTGTTTGGGATCTTCCAGCTGATCGCAGATGGCAACCCTATAACCGGCTTTTACCAGTTTGTGTAAATAAGTGTCTAATGCATGGTGAGGAAAGCCTGCCAGTTGAGAAGATTTTTCATCACCATTATTGCGCTTGGTAAGGGTAATGCCCAAAACGGCAGAAGTTTTTACCGCATCATCTCCAAATGTTTCATAAAAATCTCCCACCCTAAAAAGCAAAATAGCATCAGGGTATTTAGCCTTGATGGCATTATGTTGCTGCATTAATGGGGTTTCGCCAACTGCTTTTGCCATAGTTGGCAAAAATAATGAATTGCCCCGGCTTTAAAGCCGGGGCAATTCATTATTTAATTCTCCTGCTTTGTCAATATCTCCTTCTTCATTTTTTCCCAAAGCCCGTCAAAGGTTTGATGATTTTCTGCTGCCCATTTTGTGCTGAAGGCCTTCATTTTTTCGGCCCTGTCTGCTGCCGTAATCCGGAAAAATGCGGTAATGGCTTCGCCATCGTACTCGTGCGCCATCTGGTTATACAGCTCTTTCAATTGCTTTTCCTTGCGGATATTGCTGTGGGCAATTTCAATTTCCATTTCTTCTCTCAGCATTACCTTTTCATCGTAGCTGCCGCTGGGCAATAATGTTTTTGCAATTACAGGCATCAGTTCTATCAACATTAAAATAAAAACGATCAGGTAATAGCGAAACTGCAAGGCAGGATTATTTTTTAATAAATTGCCTAATGCTTCCACCCTGGTTAAAAAACCATTATTGAGGTATTGTGTAAAAGCAGTTTCTTCTGCTTTTATCTTTCCCTCCATTTCATTCAGTTCTTTTTCTGCACCGTTTAGTTTTACCTGTTGGGTTTTTAATAAAGCCTGGTATTCTTCATCCAGTTTTTGATATTCATTTCGTTTGGCAATGGCAATATCTTTTATACCCACTTTGCCGGTACCACCGCTGCCATCTGTTTCGGCTAAAAAATTTTGCCGGGCTTTATTTACATCCGCATATTTATTCTCCAATTCAGTTTTTATTTTTTCCTTTTCGCTTAACAGTTCGTTTTTTCTGTTGCTGTACAAACTATCCAGCTCCTGCCGCTTTACCATTTTACGTTTTTCATTATCCAGCGATGTCTGCATTTTTATTTCCTTATCAAACATATACAGCACTGCAGGCTGTGCCATAAATGTACCAATGGTAATGGCCAGTAAAAACCGGAATAACAATGGCGTAAATTTCTTCTTATTAAACTTTGTAATACCTTTTATTAATGCCCTGTCAATAGTAAGAATAATAAAGCCCATAAATAACCCCAATGCTATTGCCAGAATAGCGGAATCAACAATGGCGATAAAAAAATACGTCCAGGTAAAACTGGCAAATAGCCAGGTGGCCAGCACTGTCATGCCGATAATCCGGTAACGGTTTCGGTCAATTACAGCATCAACTAATAGTTCTTTTTCGGCAGTTGATAACCACCATAAAAATTCGGAAAATTGTGATGGCTCATAAGTTTCCCTTTGAGAAAGGGGTATATTTCTTTCTGTCATTTTAAATAATTAAATGAATTAATAAATGTTCAATAGTGGAGTTGAACCAGAAAGGGAGAGTTGAAGTGTTTGCAAAATAGATAATCTTACCGGCATTAACGGACTGGCTTATTATTTATTTTTATCCCCGGGGTACATTAACAGTTTGTTAGGTATTGCGTTTTAAACCCGTCTTGTATAAAAGCATCTATTCTCATATCTTTGCAACTTCTTAATAAAGAGATGCTTGTTTTAAATAATATATCGACAATGAAAAAATTCTTCGCAGGTTTGATTTTGATGATAATGGGGGTAAGTACCATAAATGCACAAGCTCCAAAAGGGATGGGCCAAAGTGATCCGGCTGCAAAAAAAATATTGGATGCAGTGAGTGCCAAGTTTAAATCTTTTAAAAGTGTTACCGCAAAGTTTGCTTTAAAAATGGAGAATGGTGCAGGAAAAAACCTTGGTTCAAAATCAGGTACGGTTTATATGAAAGGTACTAAATACAGGATAAGCGTTACCGGCCAGGAAATTTTTTGTGATGGTAGCAATGTTTGGACTTACGTAAAAACTGATAATGAAGTTACCATTAGTAAAATAGACCCTAATAGCAATACCATTACTCCTCAAAAATTATTTACAAATTTTTACGATAAAGATTTTTTATATAAATTAAATGGAGAAGTTAAAGGCGTGCAGGAAGTGGAATTAACTCCTATTGATAAAAGCAAAGCTTTTCATAAAGTGTTGGTGAACATCAATAAAACATCACAAACCATCAGTTCTACAAAAGTATTTGAAAAAACGGGTAATCGTTATATATACTCTGTGGCCAGTATGAATACAACCGGCGTTGTTGCAGATGCACAATTTATATTTGACCAGAAAAAATACCCCGGTGTTGAAGTGGTGGACCTGAGATAAGGTATTAAAAATATTTGAAATAAAAAGGATCGGAGTTTATTCGATCCTTTTTATTTTCCCCAACGGAAAGTTGCAATATCAATTCCTGCCAGATCAAGAACACGATCAACTACTGTTGCGGCAACTTCTTCAATTGTTTTTGGGTTACTGTAAAAAGATGGTGTAGCGGGACAAATGATACCACCGGCTAAAGTTACCGTTTCCATATTACGGATATGAATGAGGTTGTACGGCATATCTCTTGCCACCAGTATCAGTTTTCTTCTTTCTTTTAAAACCACATCTGCTGCCCTGCTAATTAAATCGTTGGAAACTCCTGTAGCAATCCTGCCTAATGTGCCCATACTGCAGGGAATAATTATCATGGTATTAAATTGACCGGAACCTGATGCAAAGGGTGCATTAAAATCCTGCTGGCTGTAAAATTTAACAGGCAGGTCTTTGTACGATTCATTTTCCAGTTCGGTAGCCCAAACTTGTTTGGCATTTTCAGTCATTACTACTGCAAGGTCTGCCCACTGCTCTTTTACCTGTAGCAATTTTTCCAATAATATTTGTGGATAAATTGAACCACTTGCACCTGTTACCGCCACTACAATTTTCTGCATGTCTTTACGTTTTATTAAATTACAATCAATCTAAGCTACAAAACAATTATTTCATGCAAAAGGTTAAATATTTTTTTATATTAATTGCCCTGCCGGTTATTTTATTTTCGTTTAAACCCCGTAAAAAAGATAAAGTAAAATGGTTGAGCTTAACCGAACTTACTGAGGCCTATAACAAACAGCCTAAGCCTATTATTATAGATGTATATACTAACTGGTGTGGTTGGTGCAAAGTGATGGATAAAGAAACTTATGGCAACGATAAAGTGGCCAACTACATTAACGAAAATTATTATGCAGTAAAATTTAATGCCGAATCTAAAGAGTCGGTAGTGTTAGGTACAAAAACTTATGGATATAACCCTGCGTATAAAGCCAATGATCTGGCTGTTTATCTGCTATCGGGGCGCATGGGTTATCCTACTACTGTTTTATTATCTGCCATTGATGCCCAGCCGGCACCGTTATCTGGCTATCTTAAACCATCTGAACTGGAAGCGCCCTTAAAGTTCTTTGGTGATGCGGCTTACAAGAACCAGGATTTTCCCAATTTCATGAAATCATTTACTGGTAAGTGGTAATTTATTAACCACAAACGTTTGCAGAAAAAAATATTCCCCAAAATGATATTCCTTGCAACCTTTCCCTGATAGTCTCCGACTTAAAGTTGGTTTTTCATAGGATAAGGTTTAATGGTTAATGGTTTTTGATTAGGGCCGGGCCTCCGCAAGGGGTTCCGGTTTTTTTATGTATAGTTTTTTATATGTCGTAATTTTCGTGCTCAATTCACTCAATGTCGGCACCAAAACTACAACGCAGCCTCGGGCTTTTTCAATCTACCGTTTTAAATATGATCGACATGGTGGGCATCGGCCCCTTTGTTACGCTACCTATTGTAATGGGCCTGATGAGTGGTATGTTTTTATATGCCTGGATTGCCGGTGCAATTTTATCGCTGATTGATGCCATGATATGGAGTGAATTGGGAGCAGCCTATCCCCTTGCCGGCGGTAGTTACAATTTTTTAAAAGAAGCCTATGGCAAAAATGGGTTGGGCAGAATGATGAGTTTTTTATATGTATGGCAAACGGTAATTCAAGCACCATTAGTAGCAGCCTCGGCAGCAATTGGTTTTTCGCAATACCTTGGCTACTTAGTACATTTAGAGCCGTGGCAACAGAAAATGGTCTCGGGTATTGTGATCATCTTTATTACTTTTTTATTGTATAGAAAAATTGATAGCATTGGCAAAATTGGTGTGCTGTTATGGAGCGGTGTGCTGCTTACTTTAGGCTGGATAATTTTTGGCGGTATTGCACACGGTAATTTTTTGCAGCCATTAAAAGATATCAATACAGATTTTAGCTGGGGCCAGCTGGCTTCGTTTGTATTTGGACAAGCCTGTATAAAATCAATGTACAGCTATTTGGGCTATTATAATGTTTGCCATTTAGGTGGAGAAATAAAAGATCCCGGAAAAAATATTCCACGGAGTATGTTCATTTCGGTGATAGGTATTGCCGTTTTGTATTTAGCAATGAATGTAAGTGTGAGCAGCGTAATTACCTGGCAGGAAATAAAAAGCTGGCAGGATAACGGATTAAATAATTTTGTGGTAAGCACTTTTATTGAAAGACTTTATGGCGGCACAGCTGCTAATATTGCCACGGTAATGATACTGTGGGTGGCATTGGCATCTTTGTTTGCGGTAATGCTGGGTTATTCAAGAGTGCCGTATGCAGCCGCTGTTGACGGTGCTTTTTTTAAAATATTTGGCAAACTGCACCCTACTAAAAATTTTCCTTATGTTTCTTTGCTGGTGCTGGCAGGTTTTGCTTTTGCTTTTAGCTTGTTGTTTAAAATGAAACATATAATTGATGGTATTTTAGCCATGCGTATCATTGTACAATTTGTTGGGCAGGCCATTGGTGTAATGCTGTTAAGAAAAAGAAACGGCACTAAACATTTACCTTATAAAATGCCTTTATATCCATTGCCCGTTATTTTAGCCATTGCTATGTGGCTGTTTATTTTTTATGCAACGGGTTTAACCATCATTGTTTCTTTTCTGGTTGTTTTTGGCAGCGGTATCATTGTATATTTTATTTATGCAAAACTACAACACAAATGGCCGTATGTGTCAAATGATTTTACCGATATTGAAGATGACATTGAAATGATTGGAAAATAATCTCCATAAATACTACAACATAATTTTAACAGGCCGTTCACCTCTTTTTCTTTCTCAAAAAAATTGTTGGAACAATTTTGGTTACATCGTAACCAATAAAAATCATCTTCACTTTTGTTTAACAGCGGTATCATAAAATTGAAGTAATATTTTTTTAATTCCACAGTTACATATTCAGGCACTAATACTTTACTATCGAGATACAGACTTTTACATCGACCTAATTTTTCACCTTTAAATGTAAATCCAATGAAGTCTGTATTAAAAAGATCGGCACTTGCAATGCTGTTAGTATCCGCTAATATTTATTTTTTAAATGCACAAACCAATTTGTCTAAATACGAAGTGGGCCTGAGCGGCGGCGTATTTGTTTACCAGGGAGATCTTACACCACAACAATTGGGTTCGTACAAAACACTAAAGCCACAATTTGCTTTACACCTGTACCGGATTGTAAGCCCCTCCTTTTCGGTTCGCTTAAATGTTAACCGTGGCAAAATATATGGCAACGATGCAAAATATAGTAACCCCGAATGGCGCCAACAAAGAAATTTTAATTTTACCACACCGGTAACTGAAATAAGTGCACAGGGCGTTTGGAGTTTTTTGGCTAAAAGAGAACCCCGCTTTTCCCCTTATCTTTTTGCAGGTGCAGGCATATCTTTTTTAAAAATAAAAAGAGATTGGAGTAACATTAATACAACTGTTTTTGGAGAAGGATCTGATGTACAAAATGGTTTGGCTATTGATGCTTCAAAATCATTGCCCCGTGTTATTCCTGTTGTACCGCTTGGTGCAGGTGTACGATATAGTTTAAGTGATCGTTTCTCTTTATTAGGAGAAACCAGTTACCGCTTAAGTTTTACAGATTACATGGATGGGTTTAGTAAATCGGCAAACCCTGGTAAGAACGATCATTATCTTAGCCACAGTATTGGGCTTATATATTCTTTTGGAAAGAAAAATGACAAAGGTATCGGATGCCCTAAATGGTAATGAGGAATGAGAGAGATGTAAAAATTTACAGATTTTTACCAGGCATCTCCCCTAACTCTTTTAAGTTATTATTTATACATTGAAAAGCCATGCAGTAGCTGCCGTTGGTAATTACCAAGTACGGCACCTGCATGGTTATATTGTAGCGCAACACCTGGTCTAAAACGTTTTTACTCAAGTCTACATTCATTTCCTTGCATTCAATTATCATCCACGGTTGAGATAATTTATCATATACTACAATATCAAAACGTTTTTTAAGCTCCCCCAGTTTTATTTCTTTTTCTACTGCAATTAAAGAGGCAGGATATTCTTTTACCTGTATCAGATATTGTAAAAAATTTTGCCGAACCCATTCTTCAGGCGTAAGTATTACCCAGCGTTTTCTCACTTCATCAAAAATAAATTCCTTATCGTTTTCTTTTTTTATTTTGGGTTGATATGAAGGGTACTCAATTTTTATCATTGAACTGAAGGGAATTTTGTAATTTTAAAAAATGTAGCTGGCGGAAAGCATTGTTGAACAAAGGTATGCGGTACAAGTGAGTGACACAACAATGCTGGAAAAAGAAATCCGGCTCGTCTCAAAAAAAATTAAAGAAACTATGAAGTCGAAAGAAGAAATTGTAAACAACTGGTTGCCGAGATACACCGGCGAAGCTTTAGAAAATTTTGGTAAATATATTTTATTGACCAATTTTAGTAATTATGTAGATATGTTTGCGGAATGGAATAATGTAAAAGTTATTGGCAGAGACAGGCCCATGCAATGCGCCACTGCAAACAACATTACCATTATTAATTTTGGTATGGGGAGCCCCGGTGCTGCAACTATAATGGATCTGTTGAGTGCCATACAACCTGAAGCTGTTTTGTTTTTGGGTAAATGCGGTGGTTTAAAAAAGCGACACAGCATTGGCGACCTGATATTACCCATTGCTGCCATGAGAGGCGAAGGAACCAGTAATGATTACTTTCCTCCCATTGTGCCGGCATTACCCTCTTTTAGTTTACAAAAAGCCATTTCCACAACAATAAGAGATTACGAAACCGATTACTGGACGGGCACTGTGTACACCACTAACCGCAGGGTTTGGGAGCATGACGAAGAATTTAAATTGTACCTGCAAAAAGTAAAAGCTTATGCCATTGATATGGAAACGGCAACTATCTTTTCGGTTGGTTTTTATAACCACATTCCTACCGGTGCATTATTGCTGGTAAGTGATCAACCAATGGTGCCGGAAGGTGTAAAAACTGAGGCTAGTGATAAAAGTGTTACAGCTGCATTTGTAGAGCGCCATTTAAAAATTGGTATCGACTCTTTAAAACAATTAATTAATAACGGCTTAACCGTTAGACATTTGAAATTTTAAGCGTCAGTCGTGAGTCGTCAATCGTGAATATGATTTTTTGATTGACGACTCTTTACTCACGTTTCACCACTTACGACTCACCCCATTGCCACCACTTCTTTCCATACAAAATCTTTCCATCGCATTCAGTAATGAAGGAGATAAAACTGTTGCCGTTAAAAACAGTTCTATTGAAATAAAGAAAGGAGAATTACTGGCCATTGTTGGCGAAAGCGGATCAGGAAAATCTGTTACCGCATTATCGTTGCTGCAATTACTATCCGGTAAAAATACAGTTACCGGCAAAACATTATTTTTCAGAAAAGAAAAACATCCTGCCGACCTTATTAAATTATCGGCACAAGAAATAAATGACATTCGTGGTAAAGATATTGCCATGATATTTCAGGAGCCAATGACCTCTTTAAATCCTGTTTTTACCTGTGGGTACCAGGTGATGGAATGTATACGATTGCATGAAAAAGTAAATGCCGCAGTTGCAAAACAAAAAACCATAGCACTGTTTGAAAAAGTAAAACTGCCTGATCCGGCGGCCATGATTGACCGCTACCCACATGAGTTAAGCGGTGGCCAAAAACAAAGGGTGATGATCGCCATGGCAATAAGCTGTAATCCTTCTTTATTAATTGCAGATGAACCAACAACAGCACTGGATGTAACGGTGCAAAAAACAATACTGGAACTGATAAAGGAATTACAGGAACAAAATAAAATGGGCGTAATATTAATTACACACGACTTGGGCATTGTTGCTGATATTGCTGATAAAGTGGTGGTAATGTACAAAGGTGAAATTGTAGAACAGGGTATTACAAAAGATGTTTTGCAGGCGCCACAACACCCTTACACAAAAGCATTGCTGGCATGCAGGCCCGCCGGAAAAGCTAAAGGCGAAAGATTACCGGTGGTGAGTGATTTTATTGGTGAAGAAAGTAAAAAAATTATAAGTACAGCAGCACAAAGCTCAATTCCAACAACTACAAGCCATCAACCATCAACGGTACTTCAGGTTGAAAATTTAAGAGTGTATTTTCCTGTTAAGAAAAAAATATTTGGCAGATCACCGGAGTTTTTTAAAGCAGTAGATGATGTTAGCTTTGAAGTAACGCAAGGCGAAACACTGGGGCTGGTTGGCGAAAGCGGCTGTGGCAAAACTACTTTGGGCAGAACCATTCTGCAATTAATTAAACCCTCCGAAGGGAAAATTTATTTGGCTGGAAAAGATGTAACACAAATAAATACTACGGCATTACGCAATATGCGTAAAGATCTGCAAATTGTTTTCCAGGATCCTTATGGCTCTTTAAACCCACGAATAACTATTGGTAATGCAATACTTGAACCGCTGAGTGTACATGGCATTTTAGATAATAACAACCAGCGGAAAGATAAAGTAATAGCGTTACTGGAAAAAGTGAGTTTATTACCGGAACACTTTAATCGTTATCCTCACCAGTTTAGTGGCGGGCAACGCCAGCGTATTTGCATTGCACGTGCTTTGGCTTTAAATCCTTCTTTCTTAATTTTTGATGAAAGTGTTTCGGCACTGGATGTAAGTGTACAGGCACAGGTGTTGAATTTACTAAATGATTTGAAAAAGGAATTTGGGTTTACTTCCATATTCATTTCTCATGATCTTTCTGTAGTACGCTACATCAGCGATAGAATATTAGTTATGCATAAAGGTAAAATTGTAGAGCAGGGAGCTGCCGAACAAATTTATCATCATCCGCAAAATGAGTATACAAAAAAACTTATTGCAGCTATACCCGGCGCATCAATTATTTAATCTCCATAACGATTGGTTTTAATTCTTTCTGTTATTACATCGCTATCTGCAGCATCATAACCATTACCATAAAACTTAGCCGCACTGGAGTGCATCTTATACAACATGGTTTTAAGTAATTTTTGCAGTTGCTCTTTTACGGGTTTTTCTTCATCCAACCTGTCGTCGGTATTTCTGCCATAACTATAAGAGTTTTCCGTTACAAAATCATCATTATCATCATCAAACTCTTTTGCATTACCAGGCTGTAAACCATACGAAACTATTTTCCATTTTTTTTCTTCCTTTTTATTTTTGTATTTAAAAAAGTACACCACCCCTTTTTTATTACTATAAGCCACTGGTATTTTTTCCAGCAAGGCAAGCGTATCAAATTTTTCGTAAGAAGATGAATTTGCCAGATCGCTTTTAACCAGATCGAGTTGATTGTTATATTTAGCAGGAAATTTATCCAGGAGTTTAGCTTTTTTTAAGCTTCTGTATAAATTAATACGGTATTCCTCTGATGTTGCATAAAAGTTCAGTAAAGAATCGGGAACACTTTTTTTATTTCTTAACAGCAGCAGCATTGTATTAAACCTGATCTGCTTATTTTTCAATTTCATAATATCTTCAAAAAAATTAGCAACTCCCGGGTTTCTATCCCAATAGGGCAACAATAATACCGCATAGCTTTGCAGTAATTCGTTGCCGGAATCATTATCGCTATTGCGGTTGTAGGCGGCAATTTCTTCCGCATCATCCGCCTTATTTACTTTCTCGGCCCTGGCAATTGCCTTTTGGCTTTCATTAGCTTTTTCTTTTTTTAATTCCTGCTTAGCTTCGGCATAAAACTTGGCAAAAAATAATTCGTAGTCTTTGGCTTCTACATACCCACTGTCCACCATAGAAGTTAGCAATTCCATTACATTACCTTTATAATCATCCAGGTTTATCAGTTGCAGTATATCCGGAAAAATAACTTTGGCAAGCGATAGTGTATCGTAAAATGAATACCAGTTGCCATTATCATCGCCATAGCTACTTTTTGATTTAGCAAAGGCTTTGGAAAGTTTGCCCGCTGATACCGATCTTACAATATCATTGTAGTTATAATCATTATAACTGCTGTTTGAGATAACTACAGGTGGTTCGTTTATAATTAGATCTTTAAAAGCAATAAAAGATGTTTTGGTTTGCATACCCATCAACGTTTGCAAAATACTGTTTTGTAAATCGGCAGTATCTTTTGCCGCCACATACAATTGCTTTAGATAATCCACCAGGCTGCTGTCTTTGGTTTCTTCCAGCCGGCCAATAAAATTTTGTTTCAGTGCCAGGTAATCTTTAGTTTTCCAGCTAAGGGTATCAATTATTTTTTTAAGTAATGGCACATCGGCCGAATCAAATTCTATTGCAGCAAGGCGCTTCATTGCTTTGGCATGTGTGGCACTGTCTTTACTGGCATAATCGTTAAAAAAACTTGCATTCCGTTTTACAAAAGGCGACTCCCCTTTTACTGTATCTGCCGGTGTAAATGTTTTAATAAAATTGGCTAATAAACTGCTTTGTGGTGTAAGGGTATCTGTTAATGCTACCAATGCAAAATAATTGCCCGATTTATAGAATGCTTTTGAAATAATAGTACGGCTGCTATTGGTATCAGTAACCTGCTGAAATAAATACCGCATACCATTGCCCGCAATACCGCTATCTTTTTTTAAATACAAATAGCTTTGATCTTTTTTGCCGGAGCCTGCAAAATCGTAATCTATATTATTGAAAATTTTTGTCGAGTCTTTAATATAAGTATTAGCAGGAGATTTTGCCCAGGTCACAAATATTTTTTCGCCAATGGTATCATTACCTACCAGCTTTACGCCAAACTCGGGCACATTGCTTTCTTCCTCATCGCTATACTCATCCATCATATTGCGTAAGGATTCCATAATATCATTTTGCTTTTTATTTTCCGGGTATAATGGCGATTGCACCGTAAAACGCATGGCAGTATCTACCCGTAATTTTACTTCAGGATAAATAAACGGCACTATTTTAAATGACTCAAAATATTGCTGTATATTTTTTGAGTCGGTATTGTAATGTGCCACCTGTGCATAATAATTAGGGCCTTGCAATAAAAAACGTACAGTGCTAAAGCTGCCATCTTTATGTTTGTATTTACAATCTAAAGTTGAATAGCCCTGCCATTTACTCTGCTGCCGGCTTACCTGTTTTTCAATAATATCACTTGCAGCATAACTTTCTTCCATCAAATTCAAATCAAAAGTATCTTCTTCAATAAAACCATAATTATGCAGGTTGGTTTTCATTAAAGTATAGGTAATATTTTCTTTTTTATCTGTTGCAGTATATTCCAGCCTGTTGCTGTTAAAATCTTTTTGTAACAATGGAGTATGCGGCAATTTAATGGCAAAGCCTCCGGTAGCAGGCGAATAGTTTATCCAGCTTTCTGCTTTGGGTGCGGCTATATTTATCGAACTAAAAAAACGGTTAGCTTCACCACCTTCGGTAATATAATCACCAATACCACTGATCTTAAAAAACAAAATTTCAAAAGGCGTTACAATTATGTTGTAGCGTTGTATATCTCCCCGCCTGGTTCTGTTGGTAACATCAAAACCTTTGTAGCCATTTTTAGTAATGGCAGTTTTCTTCAAAATTTTACCGGGAATATTTTCATACAACAGGCTGTCGATTTTTTTGTACACAATATTTTCATTATCTCCTAATAACAGACCATTAGTTTTAATACGGCTTACCACATAATAAGCGCCGTTGCCCATATCGGCGTATTGCTTAATGTTTAAATCTCCAAACTTGCTAAAGCTATAAAATTTTTCACCGGGTATTTCCACAGAAAAAATATCATCTTCTGATTGTATTTTTTTAAAACTTACCGGCACCCGTAATTTATCAATCACCTCTTTTTGCTGGCTATCCCGCTCTCCCATTTTTACCGGCCTTAATTTATAGCCTTTGCTTCGCAGCATTTCAATTACACCACGCTTGCCGGGTAAATGAGCACAGCCCACACCTACAAACAAACTCGTTTTACTTTTTATAATAGAGTCGATAGATTCGGCCTGTATCTCGTTACGTTTATATAAAAATTTTTCTAAAAAAGCTTTGCTGTTAAACTGTTTCATTTCCAGACTATCCAGCATATCCAAATCGCCTTTGCGGTAGGCATCTTCTATGGAGTAAGGGCTTTTTACATAATCGTCGTAGCTGTAATCAACATCATTTTTTTTGCTGCGTTTTTCTTTGGCGGCATCTTTATAGGCCTCGGCCACTAACTTTTGGCTCTCTTCAAAATTTTCCACACCGGCTAATTTTTTCCCCAGCTTGCTGCCTGTTTGAAAAATGTACATATCCAGGTAAGTATCTTCTTCAAAATCGGCCACCTGGTTATAAGTGCGGTACAGCATTCCATTTATCATGGCAGGCTCGGTGGCCATAGCCAATTTAATTTTACTCTCGTATTTATTTAGCGCAAAAGTATTTTTGCGGATATAATCGTTGGGTATGTCGAGCAATTTGTAGGCATAGTCTCCTCCATCACTAAAAGAGTTTCTATCAAAAATATTAGGTTTGCTATAATCATCCTGCCAGTTGGCCGGGTTGGTTTCTAATGCCACCACATCGGCACTTCTTATGGCGCTGTAAAAAGAATCGGCTAAATGAAAAGCCAGCTTATTGCTTACATGCATGGTGCCAAAAAGATAACTGGGCCGGGTTAAACCATTACCACTGATCTCCCATAAAAGGCTCTGGTATTTTTTTTCTGGTTTTTTGGGTTGTTGCCCGTTGGCTGTAAATATGGAAAATGCAAGTAGTATCAGGGTAGTTAGTAATTTCATTTTATGGTTGCCGTTATTTTAATTAAAGATAATTAAAAGATCATATAGCTACCCGTTTCCATAACTATACCAATAATTATTGGCAAGCCGGTAACAATAGTATAATTTCTTATTATTCCCAGGTAATCAACATTTTTCAATACAGTTGTAAATAGCTGCTTGAAAAGCCTTATCTTTGCGCCTTCAAAATCATGCCGTAACATGATAAGTGCCTCCTGAAAGGCTAGTCTTAAAAGCTTCTCAGTACACGGCATGTAACCTTTTAAAATTATAGATTACATGAAATTATCTCAATTCCGTTTCGACCTTCCATTAAACTTAATTGCCCAAAACCCCACCAAAAAGCGTGAAGACAGCCGTATGATGGTGATTGACCGTAAAACCGGCACAATCGAAAACAAACACTTTAAAGAGATCATCGATTATTTTGATGATAAAGATGTTTTTGTGGTAAACAATACCAAGGTTTTTCCTGCACGTATGTATGGCCGTAAAGAAAAAACAGGTGCTAAAATTGAAGTGTTTTTATTAAGAGAACTGAACAAGCCCAATAAACTGTGGGATGTTATTGTTGACCCTGCCCGTAAAATTCGTGTGGGTAATAAATTATATTTTGGAGAAAGTGATGAACTGGTGGCAGAAGTTATTGATAACACTACCAGCCGTGGCCGTACCATCCGTTTTTTATGGGATGGCACCGATGAAGAATTTCGTGGTATGCTGGAAATTTTAGGCGAGACCCCATTGCCAAAATACATTAAACGCAAGCCCGATGAAGAAGATAAAGAACGTTATCAAACCGTGTATGCAAAGCATGAAGGTGCAGTAGCTGCACCTACTGCAGGTTTGCATTTTAGTAAAGAATTAATTAAACGTTTAGAAATAAAAGGTATTCGTTTTGCAGAAACTACTTTACACACCGGCCTGGGCACTTTTCGCCCTATTGAAGTAGAAGATTTGAGCAAACATAAAATGGATGCGGATTATTACAGGGTAGAACAAACAGCCTGCGATATTGTAAACAAAGCCAAAGAAAAAGGCCATCGCATTTGTTCTATCGGTACTACCACCATGCGCTCTATGGAAAGTTCTTTTACCGCACAAAAATTATTAAAACCATCCGAAGGCTGGACGAACCATTTTATTCACCCACCTTATAATTTCAATATTGCCGATGCTTTGGTAACCAATTTTCACTTACCAAAAACAAGTTTATTAATTATGGCTTGTGCATTTGCCGGTTACGATTTAATGATGGAAGCTTATAAAAAAGCTATTAAAGATAAATACCGTTTTTTCAGTTATGGCGATGCGATGCTGATCATCTAATTACCGCTGTATGATTTTTACCAACTCCTCAATATTTTTATTGGGGAGTTTTTTTTGATACCAGCTTTATGTTTTTATGGCATTCCCGTACGGAATTGCCATATCTGGTTCAGCAACATTCCCTTCTGGCTACTTTTACTTAAGTAGAGATTTAGTAAATGGTTAGCGCAGATCGATACATATAGCAATTTTTATTACATTGCATTAGCGCAATTAGTCTTCCTTAAGTTTGCATAGATTACCAGATATGAGTTTCTCAAAAAGTTGCGTAAAAACATATGGGACTATTTAATTTTTTTAAACCAAAGAAAAAAGGAATCGACGAATCTACTTTCAATTCTAGCCAATATCAAAATGAAATATTGGCATTTGTACAAGTAAAATATTTTGAACATCGTCAAAATTATGAGACTGTATTAGCAGAGCTGGAAAAACAAGGGCTTAATAATGAACAGGGTTATGTGGTTGTTGAAAACCTTAAACAGTTAAATTCAAAAATGGCGAATGAATTTCAACAAGAATTAGATTCGGGTAGAATAACTGAAATTAAAATAAACCCGAACCCGGAGCATAAAAGAGGAAGAGTTGATAAAGACCAGGTTGATAAATATATTGGCTATGGGGCTTTTCAAATGGACAGAGGTGATTTAGACAATGCTTTAGAATTGTTTGATAAAGCTATTGAACTTGACGACAAGGCTACTTTAGCTTACGCTAATAAAGGAACCTTATTTTTGAAGAGGGGTGACAATGAAAAGGCATTGCAGTTTTACAATAAAGCATTAGAAATTAAGCCGAATCATGTGCTGATCTTAGAGAATAAAATGGATTTACTTTTTGAAATGATGAATGAATCCAATGAAATTGAATTTATAAATACAGTCAAATCTATTTTACAAAATGACCCTGGCCATCCGAATGCTTTAATTTATATTATTCAATTTTATTTAAAAGAGAATAACATCGAAAGTGCTTTAAAATCTGTAAAAATATTATTTGCCAATCATCATAGTGAAAACATCGCTATTCAACTATTGCTTGATATATTTCATAAACTTCCGGAAGACAAAGCTTTGAATGAATTTGAAACATTCAAAATTATTCTTACAGATAAAGCAAAATACCAATTAGAATATTGCAAAGGGCTTTATTTAAAAGGAATGGGTAAATATGACGAAGCTATAAACGTATACGAGCAGTTAAACCAACTGCAGGAGTTTTCCTGGAACTACTATCAAATGGCGATTATTAAAAACCTTCAAAATAAAACGAATGAAGCTATAAAGCTGCTTAAAATAACCTTTACACTGGAACCTGAATTAAAAAATGACGCAAAGCAATTTCTTCAGTTACAAAATCTTTGGGGCAATATTGAATTTATTGAAATAACGAAATAAAGACGCCTTCTAAGTGATGATGCTCCATCCCTGCTCTTTTCATCACCATTGTTTTTTTTAATCAACAACGAATAAGATTAACAATATTAAACACACCGTTTCTTAACAAAAAAAAATCCGATATTTTTATTAATGCAAGGTTTAATAGTCTTTGCACAAAGGCTGATGGTTAATTTCAGGCAATATAATGTTTAGGTAGCATTCAAATTTTATTCAAACGGACAAGCACTAAAGTAAACTGCCGGAAATTTTTGGCTTATCAATAACCATATTCAAATGCTGGCATCAAAATATTTTCAAATAGCTTTAGTTAATTGGGATGAGTATAAAAAAATAAGGGCCGGTATAAAAATACAGCCCCGTTTAAAATCCAATATCCTATGAAAAACCAAACATAAGACGCTCAAACAGTACAAAATGTTGTAAACGAATTGTTAATTAGCCAAACTATTTTATTGTGCTACAGCATAAATAAAATTTAAAAAGGGAATAACCTTACGGCAGAGCCGCAAAATTATTCCCCATCTTCTTATTTTTTAAATCTTTTATTACAGCCCAAAAAGCCCTGTGTTCAACAGTTGCAGCGTTTGATCCTTATAACTACGGTCAATCAATAACGAAACATTATGCTTACTGCCGCCATAGCTTACCATACGCACCGGAATAGGTTCAATGGCATCAAATAATTTTTTCATCACATCTTTTGTTTCAGCAATTTCGTTACCTACAATACTTACAATGGTATGGTTGGTGTCAATTTCCACCGTGCCAAATGGTTCCAACTCCTTAATAATATCGGGAAGGTTTACATCATTGTCAATAGTAACAGATACGGCTACTTCTGATGTGGTGATCATATCAATAGAAGTACGGTATTTTTCAAACACTTCAAAAACCTTGCGTAAAAAACCATAAGCTAAAAGCATACGACTGCTTTTTACACGTATAGCAGTAATGCCATCCTTTGCTGCCACGGCTTTTACACCTACGCTTCCGGCCTTCTCTGCAATTAAAGTACCTTTTGCAGATGGCTCCATGGTGTTTAATAATTTTACAGGCACATTATAATATTGTGCAGGCCAGATACTGGCCGGATGTAAAATTTTTGCACCAAAATAAGCCAACTCGGCGGCCTCTTCAAAACTCAATTGCTCAATGGCAAAGGTTTTATTTACAATTCTGGGGTCGTTATTGTGCATGCCGTCAATGTCTGTCCAAATTTCGCAAACACTGGCGTTAATAGCGGCTGCAATTAAAGAAGCACTGTAATCGCTACCGCCTCTTTTTAAATTGTCCACCTCGCCTTTTGCATTACGGCAAATATAGCCCTGAGTGATAAAGATTTTTTTATCACTATTTTGTTTAAGCAGTTGCGCCAGTTTTACTTTAATAGCACCAATCTGCGGTTCGTCGTAACCATCAATGGTCATAAACTCCAGCGCAGGCAATAAGGCATGGTCAATTTTATTTTCAGTTAAATAAATAGAAAATAATTTGGTACTTAATAACTCGCCCTGGGCAAGAATATCTTTATTCAACGATTCGCTGAAAGAAATTCTTAAGATGATGTACAGGAACTCAAAATGCTCATTCAATACTTTAGCAGCCGCATCTAAACAAACATCCGTTTTTAAAAGCTGTTTTATAAAATCCTTGTAATGGTTTTCTAATTTTTCAATTAACTGTTTGGCTTCCGATTTATTACCGGTAGCCATAGTGTTACTTATTTCTACCAGGTTGTTGGTTGTACCACTTAAAGCTGATAACACTACAATTTTACTTTCGTCGTCAGCAGTTATCAGTTGCGATACCTGGTGCATTCTTTCCGGCTTACCAACACTGGTGCCGCCAAATTTCATTATTTTCATAATCCCCCCCGATTGCTGCAATTGCAGCAGATTTTAATTAATAAATGATTTACAATTTTTGCAAAAGTATTTTATGTGCAGGGCTATTCCAAATGCATTTAGGCAAATTGTAAAGAAAACTTGCCGGCAAGTGCCTTCAAATCATCTGCCACCGCATTTACCAACGGAATGCCATCTTTCATCCTTATAATTTCCATTTCTCTTTCCGGATCTCCGGGAATGATCACTTTTTCTTCCCCCTCCACCGTTTTGGCACTGCGAAAACGCTGTATCCAGTTATCCATATGTTGTTTAAATTCATCAGGCGTTCTAAAGGCATCAATACGCATGGCACCAAAAAAATGACCTATCCCCTCGCCCGGCATATTTTCGGGCATAGGCACATACGCAGGAAATGGCGGTACCCACGGGCCGTAATTGGCACCACTAAGCACTGCCGAAAAAATATCTACAATTGCCCCTAATGCATAACCTTTATGACTGCTATGTTCTCTATCGCCGCCTAACGGCAACAACGAGCCGCCACTTTTCAATTCATTAGCATCAGTACTTTCGTGGCCATCTTTTGTTTGCACCCAACCTGTTGGTGTGGAAGCATTTTTTCTTTGTAAAATTTCTAATTTGCCATTAGCAGCGGTAGTGGTTGCAAAATCGGCAACAAAAGCCGGCTCCTCACCGGCAGGTATTGCAACCGCAATGGGATTAGTACCCAACATTCTTTCTACAGAAAAAGTAGGTGCCACCAAGGCGCTGGCATTCGTCATGGCAATACCAATCATATCATTGGGCAAAGCCATCATAGCATGATAACCCGCAATACCAAAGTGATTGCTGTTTTTTACACTCACCCAGCCAGTACCCACATTTCTTGCTTTATCAATAGCTACCTGCATGGCATAAGGCGCTACTACTAAACCTAAGCCTGCATCGCCATCAACTACAGCGGTTGAAGGGGTTTCGTGTACAATTTTTAATTGTGGCATTGCATTTACCCGTTTTGCCTGCCACAAACGTACATAACCGCTTAATCTTGCCACACCATGGCTGTCAATCCCTCTTAAATCTGCAGCAATTAAAGCTTTAGCAGCAATAGCAGCATCAGCATCGCTGCATCCCATTTTTGCAAAAATGGCAACGCAAAAAGCATACAATTGCTGGTAAGTATACATATTTTCCATGCTGCAAAAATAGCTGAAATATTATTTTCACCTGCTGTATGCTAATAAAAGAAAATGCTGCTCTTTTCCAGAACAGCATTTCGCTTAATCATAATCCTTATATGTACTACTATTATTAATTTTCCTCTTCGGCCATTTGTTTTCCTTTTTTATTCTTCCTCATTTTTTTCATCTTTTCTTTTTGTTCATCATTTAAAATGGTCATGGTGCTTTTTGCCTGCTCTCTTTGCAACTCTTTTAATTTAGCCTGCTTTTCATCGGCACTTAATTTTTCATCATTTTCAATGGCTTCTTTTTTTGCTTTGGAAGATTGTCTTATCTCTTTCAGTTTGGATTTTTGCTCTTTATTAAGATCCAGGTCTTTTACCATTTGCTTTTTTTCGCCCCTTGAGGTTTGTTTTCTTTCGGCGGCTACTGAGGCAGAGTCTTTTTTATTTGCAACAGCAGTTTTGCGTTGTACTTGCGCAAATGTAAAAGTGACAATAAAACTAAAAATAATTAATGAGATAATTTTTTTCATGGAGTTTATTTTTTTATATAGATACAAAAGTTGCAGCTAAGTTTAATAAGGTACAAAATAAAACCCGTTCAAAAAAGAACGGGTTTTACAACGATTGCGTCACACCTTGCAGCGTGACAGATTTTGCTTGCCAGCTTTTTTATCTTAAGAAAAGCATTTCTCTGTATTTAGGCAGTAACCAGTTTTCGTCATCTACTATCAGCTCCAGTTTATCAACATGGTAACGGATAACATCAAAGTACTGTCCTTTAATTGTTTCGCAATAAGCTATCGCTCTTTCTCTTGTATCGGCGATATCATTTGCAACTTTTCTTGCTTCGATCATTTTTTCAACATTATCACTCATCTGCTGAATGTAATGGCTGATCCTTTCTGCAACCTGCAATTGGTTAGCATAAGCAGATTCGCCTAAGCCTGCATCTTTCAGATTTTTTACATTGGTCAACAATACATTTTGATATTTAATTGCAGATGGCAATACAAAAGTAGTGGCCAAATCTCCCATTATCCTAGCTTCGATCTGTACTTTTTTAATGTAATCTTCCAGCATGATCTCATGTCTCGCTTCCAATTCAGAGTGACTGTAGATATCATTATTTGCAAATAACTTTTTAGATTTTTCAGTAACGTAAGCATCTAAAGCCAATGGTGTAGTTTTTACATTGGGCAAACCACGCTTTTCAGCTTCCTGTGCCCATGCTTCACTATAACCATCTCCTTCAAACAATACTTTTTTACTTTCTACAACATATTTCTGAATGATCTGCATGATAGCTACTTCTTTCTTTTCGCCTTTGTCGATCAATGCATCTACATCTTTCTTAAATGTTTTTAATGTTTCTGCAACAATGGTATTGATAACAGTCATATTAGTTGCACAGTTAGCAGCAGAACCCACCGCACGGAATTCAAATTTGTTTCCGGTAAATGCAAATGGAGATGTTCTGTTACGATCAGTGTTATCTAACATCAATTCAGGAATACTCTTATGAATATCTAATTTCAACATTGCTTCATCCTGCTCATCAAATTTACCACCCACACGTGTTTCAACCTGCTCTAAAACCTGGGTTAAATATTTACCGATAAATGCAGAAATGATAGCAGGAGGAGCCTCATTAGCACCCAGGCGATGATCGTTACCTGCACTGGCAATTGATGCTCTTACTAAATCAGCATAATCATGTAAAGCTTTGATGGTGTTAACAAAGAAAGTTAAGAACATCAAATTGGTTTTTGGCGTTTTACCTGGCGCTAATAAGTTAACTCCGGTATCAGTTGCCATGCTCCAGTTATTGTGTTTACCACTACCATTAATTCCGGCAAATGGTTTTTCGTGCAATAACACTTTTAAGTTATGACGCTTGGCTACTCTTGTCATGATGTCCATCAATAACAAGTTGTGGTCAACAGCTATATTTACTTCTTCAAAAATTGGTGCACACTCAAACTGAGCTGGTGCAACCTCATTGTGACGAGTACGTAATGGAATACCTAATTTGTAAGATTCTGTTTCAAAATCTCTCATAAAAGCATACACTCTTTCCGGAATAGTTCCAAAATAGTGATCTTCCAATTGTTGTCCTTTTGCAGGAGCATGACCAAATACAGTACGGCCGGTTAATACCAGATCCGGACGGGCATTAGCTAAACCTGCATCAATAACAAAATATTCTTGTTCCCAACCTAATGTTGGAGTTACTCTTGTAATGTTTTTATCAAAATACTGACAAACATCAACAGCTGCTTTTTCAATAGCTACCAATGCTTTTAACAACGGAGTTTTAGCATCCAATGATTCGCCGGTATAAGAAACAAAAATGGTAGGAACACATAGTGTTTTGCCTTGGCCAATTTCCATAATAAATGCAGGAGAAGATGGATCCCATGCAGTATACCCACGAGCTTCAAAAGTTGCTCTTAATCCACCACTGGGGAAAGATGATGCATCTGGCTCTTGTTGAATTAATGCGCCACCGTCAAATTCTTCAATAGGTGTGCCATCACCTTTTAAAGTAAAAAATGAATCATGTTTCTCCGCTGATAATCCGGTTAAGGGTTGAAACCAGTGAGTGTAATGGGTTACCCCTTTGCTTTCTGCCCAGGCTTTTACACCATTGGCAATTTGACCGCCCATGTTGCGGTCGATTTTTTTACCACTTTTAATAGAAGCTGCTAAGCTTTTATATGCCTCGTCGCTTAAAAATTGACGGGCAACTTTAAGCGTGAACACATTCTCATTAAAAATTCCGGTAATTTTTGACACTCCTGTTACTTTAACTTCTGCAGGATTACTGGCTAGATTATCCAGTGCATTGAAACGTAAAGATTGCATATTTTTATGTTTAGTACCACAAAAAAACGCTAAAATCCATTACAAAACAACTTTTTTATATTTTTCTTGATAAAAAAAGGCGCTTTGTGTACAAAAAGTAAATATTTAATTATTTTTAATTTTAAAAAGATTGCCTATTCTTTCCCATCCAATACCACAGATAACTGGCGTTAATAAAAATGGTAAATAAATACTACGATAACGTATTATGGAGCCTAAGTTGGGCATGATATAACCAATAAAAAGAAACATGGTAAGTGCAAAAAAAACGCCGAAAATAATAAATGGATCAGTCGTGTGTTTTTCTTTTTTGCTTTTAAAAAAAAGAAAAACAATAAACAGCAATTGATACAACAGCAATTCAATATTTATTGGTAAAAGACTTTTAGCATGCAATTCCGTTGGGTAAGGCCTTAGTAAAAGATGATTGAAAGCCTGAGGAGCATTGCTTATAAAACTTTTTAAATTGGGATGCAAAGTATCTAATTCAATTTGTGTAGATGCCTGCGGCAATGTAAAAAATGCAGCCTGCTTATCAGTTACCGTTTTAAGCGGATTGATAGAATGTACAATACTGTTAAAACCAAAAAAAATAACTCCAGTAATAATATACCCAATTACAAAACTTGTAAGGGCAGGCAATTTATATTTTGCTACCACTATCCAAATAACAAGAGCCGGTAAAATGTTTATTAAAACATAACTTCTTATTAAAAACAAAGTAACAAGCGATAAAAATATAACCAGCAAATGTTTGGCAGTAAAATTATTATCGCCGATTGATTTATATACTGCGTAACACAAAAAGCCTAATGTGGTAAACACAATACTGTCTTTTTGTACGCCTGATGTAAAATATAACATTGACGGTAACAGAAAGCAACAAACAATAACTGCCCGCTGTTTATTTTTATATAGCTGTATAAAAATCTTATAAAAAGCCACGTGGCCTAAAAAGCCAAAAAAATTAAAGAACAAACTATTGATATAATAATTACCACGGCTAAAAATATTAAAGACGGAAAGTATTTTAGTGATAATATTATTTCGCAGATCGTTCCAAAAAGATTGAAAAGAATCGAATACACCACTATAGCCTTGTGAATACTGAGAGTGAAATATGTTGGTAAAATATTCCTTTGGGTTCGTCAAAAGCAGTTGATATTCTATCCAGCCATCCCGGTTTACATTCCAGTAATCATTGCCTTTACCATAAACATTATACGATACCCAGCCAATAACTAAGCCAGCCAATATTTTCGCTAAAAAAAGTAACAGGATGTATTTATTACTAAGGCCTGAGTTTTTTACAAAGGAAACTTTTGTAATCAGCCAGCAAAGTATCAACAGATAAAAAACAAAAAGAATATACTCCAAAACAATAAATTTTCAATGTGGGAAGATAGTTAAAATATTTGCGATTCATCTACCTTAATAAAGTATTACGTTGTTACCTTTGCACTTTCAAACACACTCTTCTACAACATTTATGGAAATAACAGTAAAAACAGCAGAACAACTTCGCATTACAGCAGATGAATTTGAATTGATAAAACAAAAACTGGGGCGAACACCCAATTTTAATGAACTCTGTTCCTTTAGTGCCATGTGGAGTGAACATTGCAGTTATAAAAATTCTATCAAGTGGTTAAAAACGCTACCCCGTGATGGAAAAAAAATGCTGGTGAAGGCCGGTGAAGAAAATGCTGGGCTGATGGATATTGGTGATGGTTACGGTGTAGTATTTAAAATTGAAAGCCACAATCACCCTTCTGCAATTGAGCCTTTTCAGGGCGCAGCTACTGGTGTGGGTGGCATTAACAGAGATATTTTTACAATGGGTGCAAGGCCGATAGCCTCATTAAATAGTTTACGTTTTGGCAATTTAAAAGAAGCTAAAACGCAACATTTATTAGCGGGTGTGGTGCATGGCATTGGCCATTATGGTAATTGCTTTGGTGTACCTACCGTTGGTGGTGAAGTGTATTTTGAAGATTGCTATCATACCAATCCATTAGTAAATGCCATGAGCGTAGGTATTTTAAAAAATGGAGAAACTATTTCTGCCACATCTGGTAAAGTAAAAGGTAATCCTGTTTTTTTTGTAGGCAGTGCAACAGGTAAAGATGGTATTGGTGGCGCAAGTTTTGCCAGTGCCGATATTACTGCTGATAGTGCAGAAGATTTACCTGCCGTACAAGTGGGAGATCCTTTTCAGGAGAAAAAATTATTAGAAGCTTGTTTAGAAGTGATGAACACTGGTGCCGTTGTGGGTATGCAGGATATGGGTGCCGCAGGAATTATCTGTAGCACCAGCGAAATGAGTGCTAAAGGCGAAGCAGGCATGAGAATTGATTTAGACAAAGTGCCCACACGCCAAAAAGATATGAAAGCGTGGGAATTATTATTGAGCGAAAGCCAGGAAAGAATGTTGCTGGTTGCAGAAAGGGGAAAAGAACAACTGGTGATTGATGTATTTGAAAAATGGGATTTACCCTGCAGCGAAATTGGCGAAGTAACCGATGACGGCATGTTGAATTTTTATATGAATGGAACTTTAGAAGCCACTTTACCAGCCTATGAATTAGTACTGGGCGGCGGTGCTCCGCAAAACGACAGGCCATACAGCGAACCTAAATATTTTGAAAAAATAAAAGCGTTTAACGCTGATACCATTGCTGTACCAACAGATTTAAAAGCAACAGCAGAACAAATTATTCAGATACCCAATATAGCCAGTAAAAAATGGATCTATGTACAATACGACAGCATGGTTGGTGCTGGCAATGCAAGCACCAACGCACCTAGCGATGCGGCTATTGTAATTGCAAAACCAACTAACAAAGCGTTGGCGCTTACAACAGATTGTAATAGCCGTTATGTATTTGCCGATCCTTATAAAGGTGCCATGATAGCTGTTGCAGAAGCTGCAAGAAATATTGTTTGCAGCGGTGGCCAGCCATTAGGCGTAACCAATTGCTTAAACTTCGGTAACCCTTACGATCCCGAAGTATATTACCAGTTTGTAAATGCCATTAAAGGTATGGGAGAAGCCTGCCGTAAATTTGATACGCCGGTGACCGGTGGTAATGTGAGTTTTTATAACCAGGGCCCCGATGGTGCCGTATACCCTACCCCTACCATTGGCATGGTGGGTTTACTGGATAGCCCCGATGATAAGATGACCATGGACTTTAAACAGGAAGATGATGAAATTTATTTAGTGGGCGTACAGCGCAATGATATTAATTCATCCGAATATTTACATAAACTGCACGGCATAGAATTTTCACCCGCCCCGCATTTTGATATTGATGAAGAGTTTGCAATACAGCATGAAATAAAAAAGATGATCGAAAAGAAACTGATCAGCTCGGCACATGATGTAAGTGAAGGTGGTTTATTTGTTACCTTAATAGAAAGTTGTTTTAACAGAGACCTTGGATTTAAAGCCAGCACAACAGATACTACAATTAGAAAAGATGCGTATTGGTTTGGCGAAGCACAAAGCCGTGTGGTGGTTTCTGTAGCTAAAGAAAACAGGAATGATTTTAATATGCTGTTGGAAAAAATGGAAATTACGGTAACCTATTTAGGAACCGTTACCAGCGGTGCTATAAATATTGATGGCGAAGATTGGGGAAATGTAAGTGACTGGAAAAATAAATATGACAATGCTATTGGTAAATTATTAGCCATACATGACAGTGAGCATGCGCTGGTAACCTTGTAACAAAATTATCTTGCATTGATAAATACATTAAGCAAATGAAATATCTTATTTCTTTTATACTGTTGATAAGTATCTTAAATGCCAAAGCTCAGAAAAAAATTTCTCTTGATTTGTTTTTTAACACAGGAGCAGTTTTTAGCAAATCTGCTCCTGTGTTAAAGAAAACGTCTGGTTTCACTACCTATGACCCAAATACGGGTACATTTACCGTTATACCCGGTGTTTCTAAAACCACTAATGAATACAAAAATATTCTATCGCCAAAAGTATCCATAGGAGTAAAGGCTACCCATAGCGTTAATCAAAATTTTAAAATTTACGCAGACTTAGCTGTATCATTTTTAAAAGCAAAAAGAAAGAACACTTTGTTTTTCCCAGGCTTTTCTGCAAACTCAAACTTAGCGTACACAACAACCGAAATCTTTAACTTCTATACTTTGGACATTGGACTAGGCTCCAGTTATAATTATAAAAAATGGTCGCTTAATTTAGGATTTACGCCTTCATTTATTTTAAAGTCGAAACTAACGGAGATAAAAAGCCCTAAAGATCCCGAAATACAGCCTATTACTAATCAAGACCCGCAATTAAGTACTGATAATGAAACAAAAAACTTTATTTTATTATCCATATCACCAGTATATCAGTTAACAAAAAAATTGCAAGTTGGATTAGAATATAATCATGCACTGACAAAATCCTATTCGTCAAACGCATACTCTTCAGATGTTTATCAAAGTATGAAAGCAAGCAGCCTGGATTTTAAAATATTTTATAAACTTAACCAATAGATGCTGAACAAAGATCAATATATAATCATTACCGGCGCTTACGGCTTTATTGGAAGCTGTATGGTGAGCTATTTAAACCAGCAAGGTTTTGAAAATTTAATTTTAGTAGATGAGTTTGATGATGATGAAAAAGAATTGAACCTGTTGCATAAAAAATATCTGGTAAGAGTAGAGAGAGAAAATTTATTCGACTGGTTATTAAAAGAAAAGCCTGCTGTTGATTTTGTTTTTCACCTTGGAGCAAGAACAGATACTACCGAATTTGATTACAGTATTCATCAAAAATTAAATGTAGAATACTCACAGCATATATGGAACTACTGCACTATTAATAAAATCCCACTGGTATATGCCTCTTCTGCTGCTACTTATGGAGAAGGGGAATTTGGTTATGATGACAGCCATGATATTGTAGAACAATTGCATCCTCTAAATCCCTACGGCATCAGTAAAAATGAATTTGATAAATGGGTATTACATCAAAAAGAATTGCCTCCCTTTTGGGCAGGCTTAAAATTCTTTAATGTATATGGCCCTAACGAATACCATAAAGCAAGAATGGCCAGCGTTATCTTTCATTCTTTTAATCAGATAAAGCAAAGCGGAAAAGTAAAATTATTCCGATCGCATAAAGATGGTTTTGAAAATGGCGAACAACTCCGTGATTTTATTTATGTAAAAGATGTGGTGGCTGTTTGTTTTTGGTTGATGGAGCAATACGTGAATAGTGAATCGTCAATCGTGAATGCAGCTTCACTCACCACTCACCACTCACCACTCACACCTGGTCTTTACAATCTTGGCACCGGTGAGGCCCGAAGTTTTAATGATTTGGTAAAAGCTACTTTTACAGGATTAGATCTATCTCCGGTAATCAAGTTTATTGATATGCCGGAAGATATCAGGGATAAATATCAATATTTTACAGAAGCCAAAATGCACAAACTAAAAGAAGCAGGTTATACTGAAGGGTTTTATTCATTAGAAAGTGGCGTAGATGATTATGTAAGAAATTATTTAAACAAAAAATTATTTTATTGAACATGAAAATAGCAATTATAGGTGGTGGTAATTTAGGTACAGCTATTGCAGAAGGCTTGTTAAAAAGTAAATTTTGCAAAGCAGCAGATATTAGTATTACCAAAAGAAATATCAGCACACTGAAGCCGTTGAGTGATAAAGGTGTTTTTGTTACAGCCAACAATAATGAAGCTGTAAAAAAAAGTGATTTGGTTTTATTAGCTGTTAAACCCTTTCAGGTGGCAGAAGTAATTGCAGCATTAAAAAAAGACCTTACTGCCAAACATGTTTTGGTTTCTGTTATCACCGGTGTTTCACTAAATGATCTTAACGAAATGGTGAAAAAGAAAAATCCGGTTTTTCGTGCCATGCCCAATACTGCTATTGCCATACAGGAAAGTATGACCTGCATAAGCCATTCCAACAGCAACCCTGCACAAATACAATTTGTAAAACAATTGTTTGAAACATTGGGCAGGGTTACCATGATAGAAGATAAATTAATGGATGCCGCAACTGTATTAGGGGCCTGCGGTACCGCTTATGCCATGCGGTATATTCGTGCCAATATACAAGGCGGTATCGAAATTGGATTTGATAGCGTTACTGCTAATTTAATTGCGGCACAAACTGTTAAAGGTGCTGCAGAATTATTATTGCAAAAAGGCACTCATCCGGAGCAGGAAATTGATAAAGTAACCACACCCAAAGGCTGTACCATTGCAGGCTTAAACGAAATGGAACACCAGGGCTTTAGTTCATCGTTGATAAAGGGAATTGCTACGAGTTATAATAAGATTGTGAAGGGTTAGTATATCTCACCTGTCTCCATATTAATTTGCCTGGGTACTAATACATATTGTTTTCTGGCTCCAGTAAAATCTCCATAACCTGGGTAGCCAAAAGCCATACTTAATAAATTTCCACCTGCGGTTTTGGGTAAATAAATGTCGTCAAAACTAAAAAACTCAAAAGTGTTTGCAATTCTAATAATATCATTTCTTTTAGATGAACTGAAATGTAACCCTGTACTATCTGAAATTGCAAAATATAAATGACTATTGGCGCTGTCGTTCTTTATATATAAAAAATCTTGTCCTTTAATTCTTTTAAACTTATAATCAGTTGTAGCAGGAGCATTACTACTAAAGTCCTTAAAGTTAAAAAAAACACCATAATTTAAATTGGATGCTGTAAGTACAGGCAACAAAAATCTTTTCCTGTTAAAAGAATCAATTTGATGAATAGAAAACTTCTTTGTGTTAGCAGCTTTCTCAATTAACGAAGTAAAATCAAATTTTTCTATCAGAGATTTTATCGCATAGGTAAAAAAAGACAGATCATTTTTCTTAAAACTTACTTCTTTCGAACGTAACACGGATTCGGTAAGCTGGTAAACAGTATCTACTCTTTTCAACGCAAAATACTCATTATCTCTTTTTAAATAATATTCAAATTTGATATTGATATTCTGATACGTTTCCTTTTCAATATCGTAACGTTTATTTTCATAATATTTTTTTCCGGGAAGACTATTTAACCATAACGTTTTTACAACAATCAATAATTTGTTGGAAGAGTCTTTCAGGCAAAGCTTATAATACTCATTATAAAAAAGTTGCAGAGATTTGTCTATGCCTCCTACTAACTTTATGCGTTTAAAATCCTTAGTACGCAACTCTGCATATTCTTTGTGAATTTCAAAACCTAATTTGCTGGTATCAAACCTTGCATCCAGAATCTCAATACTATTGAAGGGTAAGTTAATATTGGAGGGTGCAAGTGTTTTTGAATCAAGATTATACTGAACACTATCAAGATCTGATGTAAGGATATCCTTTTTACTTTTTTTTTGACAAAAGCAAAGTAACGGTAAAAGCAAGAAGATCAGGACTGCTGTTTTCATCTGAAATATTAAAAAATTATTCGGTAGAGTAATAAATAGAAATATGAAAATAGATTATTTTATCAAATTGCAAAATATCCTATTGGTTTATGCCTACGTTATACCATTTTTCCACAAATTTTCCCTCAAATTTCATCCTCCCAAATAATCCTGCTATCTTTGCACGACCTCTAGGATTTTTCTTTCATAAATCCCAACTGGTCAAATGTAGATTGGGGTAACAAATTCGACAATTTTTACGGAATAAAAATTTTAACGTTGAAGTATTAAGATCAACGGTGGTAATTTTTATTTTTCTTTTGTTCCTGGTTTAACGCAACTTTTAAACTTATGATTATGGCAAAATATATTTTTGTAACCGGCGGTGTTACATCTTCTTTAGGTAAAGGCATTATTGCGGCTTCGCTTGCTAAACTGTTGCAGGCAAGAGGTTTAAAAGTTACCATTCAAAAATTTGATCCCTATATCAATGTGGATCCGGGTACACTTAATCCTTACGAACATGGCGAATGTTTTGTAACGGACGATGGTGCCGAAACGGATCTGGATCTGGGGCACTACGAACGTTTTTTAAATACACCTACTTCGCAGGCAAGTAATGTTACCACTGGTCGTATATATCAAACCGTGATTAACAAAGAGCGTGAAGGTGCTTACTTAGGTAAAACGGTGCAGGTAATTCCACATATTACCGACGAAATTAAACGTCGTATGTTATTGCTGGGTAAAAGCGGTAAGTATGATATTGTAATTACTGAATTAGGTGGCACTGTAGGTGATATTGAAAGCTTACCATTTGTAGAAGCAGTACGCCAGTTACAGTGGGAAATGCCCGAAGAAGACTGCATGGTAGTGCATCTTACTTTGATACCTTATTTAAGTGCGGCAAAAGAATTAAAAACAAAACCTACCCAGCATAGCGTTCGTTTGCTTAGCCAGGAAGGTGTGCATCCGGATGTAATTGTGTGCCGTACCGAACAACCGCTAAATAACGAACTTAAAAAGAAAATAGCCCTTTTTTGTAATGTAAAACCCAATGCCGTAATTGAGGCTATGGATGCGTCAAGCATTTATGAAGTGCCATTAATGATGCTGCAGGAAGGATTGGATATGATTGTATTGAAAAAATTACAGATCAACGGCTATGCGGCGCCGGAATTAACCAAATGGCGTGAGTTTTTGGATAAATTGAAATACCCAAAAACAAAAGTTACCATTGGCCTTATTGGAAAATATATAGAGTTACAGGATGCCTATAAATCTATTTTGGAAAGTTTTGTGCATGCAGGTGCTATGAACGAGTGCAAAGTAAAAGTAGTGGATGTACACAGCGAAACTATTACTGACGATAATGTGGCGGAAAAATTAAGCAAGCTGGATGGCTTATTAGTAGCACCAGGGTTTGGTAACCGTGGTGTAGAAGGTAAAATAATTGCAGTAAAATATGCAAGGGAAAATAACCTGCCTTTCTTTGGTATTTGTTTGGGTATGCAAATGGCGGTAATTGAGTTTGGAAGAAATGTATTGGGTTGGGCCGATGCCAACTCCACCGAAATGGTAAAAGAAACACAGCACCCGGTAATTGACCTGATGGATGAACAAAAAGACATTACAGCCAAAGGCGGCACTATGCGTTTAGGTGCTTATCCATGCACCATTAAAGAAGGTACATTAGCCCACGAAATTTATGGCACCACCGAAATCAGTGAACGTCACCGCCATCGCTGGGAGTTTAATAACAAATACATTACCGACTTTGAAAATGCCGGCCTTGTACCGAGCGGCAAAAACCCTGCAAGTGGTTTGGTAGAGATTGTGGAATTACCCAACCATCCGTTTTTTATTGGTGTACAATACCACCCCGAATTAAAGAGTACAGTGGAAAATCCTCAACCAATTTTTGTTCATTTTGTAAAAGCAGCTAAAGCTTTTGCAGAAAAAAGAGATGCGGTGAAAAACCCACTGTTACAAAGCGAGATGATATAAAGAAAACTGGCCACGGATTACATGAATTTTCACAGATTAGTTTTTCAAATTAATACATTTTTTTGACAATCATTTGTATTCCATGGCATCGTCGTTGCGTCGCACACTTTTGCGGCATACCTTTGGGGAACTTTTGCCTAAGGGTAATAATTGTAACTTAACAATCCGTGTAAATCTGTGTAATCCGTGGCAAACATGGCAGAAAACAAAAAACTTTCAATGGACGAACTCAACCGCAAATCAGTGGATGAGTTTAAGCGATCCGAAAAAACACCTGTAATAGCAGTACTGGAAAATATTCGGAGTGCCTATAATGTGGGCAGCGTATTCCGTACTGCCGATGCTTTTTTGTTAGAAGCTATTTATATCACAGGCTACACCTGTATTCCCCCGCATAAAGAAATAAAAAAAACCGCTTTGGGTGCAGAGGAAACAGTGGAATGGAAACATTTTGCAAATGCCATAGAAGCTATTTTAACTTTAAGAGAAAATGGCTACAAAGTATATGCAGTAGAACAGGCCATTAACAGTATCTCCTTAGAAAAAATAGCATTAAGCAATAATGAAAAAGTAGCGTTTGTTTTTGGCAATGAAGTTACCGGTGTAGAGCAATCTACCATTGAACAATGTGATGCCTGCATCGAAATTCCTCAGCTGGGCATGAAGCATTCTTTAAATATTGCCACTGCAGCAGGTGTGGTACTTTGGGAAATTATCAGAACCAGAATGATTAAAAGCTGAAAACATTTTCAGATCATAAAATAACTAAAAAGCCAAAGAAAAATCTTTGGCTTTTTTAGCATTGAAAAATCGGTTTAATTCTTTTTGAATGTTATCGATTTTTTAAATGTATTAGTTTCATCTGTAACTGTTAGTAAATATACTCCAGAAGCAAGATTACTTGTATTTATGGATTTTTGTGTTGTTCCAGCACCAAAATATTCAACATGATTATTTAAGCTTTTACCTGTTATATCACTTACCTGAACCCTTAACTTTTCTGATTTAGGGTTTTCAATTACATAGTTCAATACACTGGTAACAATAGTTGGATATACAAAAACGTTTAAATCTTTTGCGTTAAGATTTGCTTTAACTATACCAGATTGTTTAAAAGCTCCGCTTCTATCTGTTTGTTTTAATCTGTAATAATTAATTCCGGCATAAGGATGTGCATCAGTTAGTGTATAAACAGAACCATTGCTTGCGCCAGTTGCATTTAATTTACCTACTTCTTCAAAAATTACACCGTCTTTAGAGCGGTATACTGTAAAGTAATTACTATTAACTTCATTGTTGGTAACCCAGCTTAAGTTAACTGTATTGTTTTTTGCAATAGCATTAAAGGATACCAGGTTTACTGGCAATATGGCTGAAACTACCATTGATATATTGTCAATTAAAACACCACAGCCAACTGGCGGGTTATCAATTGCTGTAATATCCAAACGCACCTGTGCATCGGGAGGAACACCTGGCATAGAAAAAACTTGAGTCGTTTCATTGGTAAACCCTGTCCATGTAACATTACTATAATGATAATCAACGGAAGAATATACAGTACCAGATGTTACACCTGTAACTTTTACATTTATTCCCGGGTTAGGTACTAGCTCACCCGGACCACCGTTGCCACAATTGGTTCTACGGGTAGCATCAAAAGAAATCTTATAACTGGTGCCGGCATTAACTGTAATAGTTTGTTGCATACAATTATCCGGGGTAACCTGACTTACAATATTAGTGGCACTTGGACCTCCATAAGAATCTTCAAAAATAAAGAAACCGCTGGTGCAATTAGAGCACCCAATTTCTGGCGTGCAACCACCATTGTTCCAGTCAGTAGAACCCTGATTCATATCCGGATTAAGAATGAGATTTTGAGAGTTTGCAGAAAAAGCAAATGCACAAAAAACGATTTGAGCAAGTAAAAATTTTTTCATTTTGATTTTCTTTAAATTTTGAAGTAATAGCTAATTTAAGTTTAGACCAGGGTATTGTATAATGATGCTAAGCAATTTTATTTTGCAAAATTAATTAAATTAACCAGATAATCTCTTTTAATAAATAGATATTTTTATTTATTTCCCACCGGTTTCAGATAAAAAATATGCTAATTGTACTGCCTTTGCAGGTTAACCTAATTCTTTTTAAAAGGTACAGATTTTCGTATAATACCATTTTCATCAAAAACTGTAAGCAAATAAACTCCTGTAGCAAAAGTGCTTACATTTATCGATTTTTGGGTAGTGCCTGTTCCAAAGTACTCCATAGCCTTAAATAAGCGTTTACCTGTAATATCACTTACAAATACGCCCATTTTTGTAGCCTTGGAATTTTCCACTACATAATTTAATGTGTTGCTTACTATTGAAGGGTAAACAAAAACATCAGAATTTTTATCTCCTTTTGAATTAACCCTTACTACATTTGAAAATTTGTACAACCCGTTTTTATCTACCTGTTTTAATTTGTAATAATTATTTATTCCCAAGGCTGGGTTTGCATCTATTAAAGTATAAGCACCACCTGTATTACCTGTGTGGGCATTTACCTTACCAATTACATCCCAGGTTATTCCATCTTTAGATCGATAGACTTCAAAATAATCGTTGTTTATCTCATCTGAGGTAATCCAGTTTAAATCAACTGTATTATTTTTTAGTAAGGCATTAAAGGAAACTAAATTTACTGCCAGTGGTGAATTTACGCTTATTGATTTTGTGATTGTTGCTACGTTGCAGGTACCGTTGCCTAAAGTACAGGTTACTACTACCGGGCCTTGCGAAGCCCATTGAATATTTGTAGGATTTGCTGCGGTAGAAGTTGATGTCACACCACCGGGAAAACTCCAGTTGTAGGTTACTCCGGTTACAGGCACATTACCAACTGTAAAGTCTGCACCGGCGTTTTGAGCTACTACAGCAGGCCCATTAACTGCAAAGGCTGGAGCCGGAACCACAGTAACATCATCTACAACAACACCACATCCAATTACATCAGGATTTCCGCACATACTAAATTTTACTGTGTTATCAAGTGCGCCTGGAGGTATTGTAAAGTTGTATGAAATTGTTGTCCATCCCCAGATAGTATTTGAAAAGGTACGAAACTCTTGAGAATACATTACACTTGTAGTAGCGCCTAAAACTCTTAATACTATTGTGGCATCAGGTACTGGTACACAATCAAAACTGGTTCTGCGGCTGGCTTTAAAAGAAACAGTATAAGTAGTGCCCTGTAAAATGCAAATATTTTGACTCATACAGGCATCACCCAATAACTGACCTACTAAATTTGTTGTACTTGGCCCTCCATAAATATTTTCAAACCAATATGCCGAGGAGGAAGAGGTTGGATAAATGCCCCCAATTTCTGGCATTTGCCCATTATTATCCCAATTAACATAAGTGTTACTCAAATTAGAGTTTAATATGAGATTTTGAGATTTGGCATTAAAAGCCAATAAGGTTAGGATAAGCAGTAAAGTACTTTTCATTTTTTCTTTTTTGTGAATTCAAATTACAGTGATTGAAATAAAAATCAATTCAGTAAGCCTTGGGGAGGATTTTTTATGGGAATAAGGAATGAAGAAAGCAAATTTAAGGATAAATTTTATAATGAAAAAGAAATAAATATAAAAAATCTGCACATTTTTGTCAAGACAAAATTACATATGTAATTGCTGTTTAATTAATGCTATATGCTCAAGTCATTGAAATTTTAGTTGTTTGCGCCTGAATCATCTACCGGGCAATGTATCTTTACAATATGATAGCTGTAAAAAACTACTTATCGCTGGTAAAGTTCTCTCACACTATTTTTGCAATGCCGTTTGCTTTGATCGGTTTTTTTTTAGGAATCGCAAGTTTTAATGGCAACAAACTATCCGGTATATCAGATCTGATTTCTTCAAAAATGGCAGAGGGCGAATTTGCAAGTAGTTCGTATACACTTACGGGCAATTACTGGATACTTATAAAACTTTTTATTCTTGTCATCCTCTGTATGATATTTGCCCGGTCTGCAGCAATGGCTTTTAATCGTTGGCTGGATGCAAAGTATGATGCCATAAATCCCCGAACTGCGGTAAGAGAAATACCGGCAGGAATTATTAAGCCAGGCAACGCTTTAAGTTTTACCGTGGTTAATTGCCTGCTCTTTATTACCTGTACATTTTTCATTAATAAACTTTGTTTCTACCTCTCTCCTGTTGCACTTTTTGTAATTTTATTTTACAGTTATACCAAACGTTTTACAGCTTTATGTCATTTGGTTTTAGGAGTTGGGTTAAGCCTTGCTCCTGTTGGGGCATATATTGCTGTTACAGGGCAATTTAATCTGCTGCCTATACTTTTTTCATTTGCTGTTTTATTTTGGGTAAGTGGTTTTGATGTTATTTATGCTTTACAAGATGAAGATTTTGATAAAAAAAACAATTTGCATTCCATCCCATCAGCCGTAGGTAAAATAAAGGCATTACATATTTCCGAACTGCTCCATTTATTGTCGGCAGCCTGTGTTATTACAGCCGGTGTTTATAGCCATTTTGGTATATGGTATTGGGCCGGTGTTATTTTTTTTAGTGGGCTATTAATTTATCAGCACCTACTGGTAAAACCCAATGATCTTACTAAAGTAAACATGGCATTTTTCACCACTAACGGAATTGCATCTGTAGTATTTTCAATCTTTGTAATCGTAGATTTATTCTTAAATAAATAACGACAACCAAAAAACATTCAGATAAATCTAAAACAACCAACGCAATGGCAAGAATATTAGCGATTGATTACGGAGGCAAAAGAACCGGATTAGCTGTAACGGATCCTCTGCAAATTATTGCAACAGGTTTAACCACTATCGAATCAAAAGAATTGATCCCTTTTTTAAAAAAATATTTTACTACTGAACAAGTTGAATTAATAATTATTGGCTTACCCAAAAACTGGGACGAAACCGATACTCATGGCACTCCATTGGTACAAGCCGCCATTAAAAAATTGCAAAAAGAATTTCCTGCCATTCCGCTTAAAACAGTTGATGAACGCTATACTTCTAAAATGGCAAAAGATGCCATGCTGGAAATGGGCATGAAGAAAAAAGACCGCCGTGTAAAAGGCAATGTTGATGTAATTGCAGCCACCATTATATTGCAGGAATATTTACAATCTGTACAATAATTGCAGTTGCCAATGGTTAGGTTGTTGTTTTGGGTTAATTTTGCAAATTATAAAGAAATAAAACCACCCCGTTTTTAGATATGATTTTACCAATAGTAGCATATGGTTCCCCGATTTTAAGAAAAGTTTGCAGCGATATTACGCCAGACTACCCCGGCCTGGATAAGCTTTTGGCAGATATGTGGGAAACCATGTACAACAGCAATGGTGTGGGCCTGGCTGCTCCGCAGATCAATAAGGATATTCGCCTTTTTGTTATGGATAGCGAACAGATTTTTGCCAACCAGGAAGAAGATGAAAAAGATGATTTTCCGGATGCACCCGGCTACAAAGGTGTTTTTATAAATGCACATATTACCGAGCTGAATGGTGAAGAATGGAGTTATAACGAAGGTTGCCTGAGTATCCCTAAAATAAGAGAAGATGTGTACAGGGAAGAAGAAGTTACGCTGGAGTATGATGATGAAAACTTTAACCATCATACTAAAACCTTTAATGGTATTACTGCCAGAGTTATTTTACACGAATATGATCATATTGAAGGGAAATTATTTATTGATTACATAAAACCTTTAAAACGTAAATTGCTGCAACGCAAGCTTACCGATATCACCAAAGGAAATATTAACGTTGATTATAGGATGGTTTTTCCTAAATAAATTAAATATCACTTTATCTTGCAGGCATGAAATATTTCATGCCTTTTTTTATTTGTTTACTAACACAATCAAATGCAGATGCACAGCAAAAAAAAGACACTTTGGTTATAGTGGGTAAAAAAACGATTACCTTAAGCGAAGTGGTGGTAGATAACAAATTAAACATCCCTGTTTTTATTGAGCGTATAAAAAACGACACCAGCTTTTACAAAGCCTTTCGCAATTTGAGGGTACTTAATTTTAGCGCCATAAACGATATACGCATGAACAACAGTGATGGCGAAGCAAAGGCAACCTTACACAGTAAAACAAAACAAATACGCAGCAACAACTGCCGCAAAATGGAAATTATTGAAGAACAGGTAACAGGAGATTTTTATGATGATGACCATAACTATAATTACTATACTGCTCAAATGTATGGGTCACTTTTTTTTACTAAAGATTCTGTTTGCGGAGAAGATAATATTGTATTGGGAAAAGAATTCAGTACCGCAGGAAAAAGTGGAATGGAAAAGCATAAAGAACAGCTGAAAATGCTGTTCTTTAATCCCGGAAAAAAAATAAATGGCCTGCCCTTTATGAGCAATAAAACCGCCATTTTTGATGATGACATGGCGGACAAATACGAGATGAGCATTGATATGGATACCTACAATAATACCAATTGCTACATTTTTAAACAAACCGTAAACCCTGATTATAAAAGCGATGTGGTGGTAGATGAAATGACCACATGGTTCGATCAAAATACATATGAGGTAGTGGCAAGAAACTATAGCATAAGCTATGATGCCGGTGTTTATGATTTTAAAGTACAAATGGAAGTAGTGATGGCAAAAGTTGGCGAATACTTAGTGCCTTCATTAATACGTTATACTGGTAACTGGAAGGCTATTTTTAAACTAAGAGAGCGTGGTGTATTTACTGCTACACTATTCGATTTTAAATAAAGTTTTTCAATAATTATTAACTTTTAGATGTTTAATTTTAATCCATGATTTATTTTTCTAAAAAAATTATTACCCTTTTCTTTTTGTTTATTACTGTAAATTGTTTTGCACAAAAGGAAGGAAGAAATTTTAAAGACATAGATGAGTATGTAAAAAAACTGGGTACACTGGATAGTCTTAATATGGGCACCATCAGTAAATTATTAACCCAGAAATATGATGACAAAACTGATAAGGTACGTGCTATTTACGACTGGATAGCTTACAACATCAATTACGATCTTAAAAGCGCAAAAAATGGCGGGTCAGAAAAAAACAGTTCTACCGAAGTGTTGCTGTCCCGAAAAGCCACAGGTGCAGGTTATGCCAATCTTTTTCAGGATATGTGCAGCAGTGCAGGCATACGATGCCTTACCGCCGATGGTTTTGTAAAATTTGGTGCAGAACAGATCAACAATACTAAAACAGAAATTAATCATAGCTGGGCGGTGGTACAATTAGGCCAAAGCCCCGAAGCCTGGTATTATGCCGACCCTTGCTGGGGCAGCGGCTATACCGATGCCGAGTTTAAAACTTTTACCAAAGCATTTAACCCCGATTACTTTTTTGCCGACCTAACTATTTTTAACCTGCAGCATTATCCTAATAATACCGCATGGCAATTAGGCCCCGGCCCTAAAAACAAAAAAGATTTTTTTAATTTACCAGTAATAAAATCGGCAGCATATGAATTGGGGCTTAAAAAAATTGCACCTTACGAGGGTGCCGTTAAAGTAAAAGTAAAGACTCCTCTTGCATTTGGTTACCAGTTTGGCGACAGAGCCACCGTAACAAAAGTAACATTGGTAATTGGCGAGGGTAAAAGAAAAATAACCAAGGATGTACCTTTTACTTTTGACAAGAATATACTCTCTTTCTTTTACAAGTTTATGGAAGAAGACAACCTTTCTGTAACCGTTTTAGTAAACGGAAAAGAGTTGGCAGAATATGCTGTAGAGATAGAATAAGATGTGAATAAAAAAACCTCAACTTTTCGGTTGAGGTTTTTAATATTTTAAGCCCTTACTTTTACAGGTGCTTTTTTCTTTACTTTTTTAAACGCCGCTTCTATTTCTTTGCTCAGGTTTTCAAAAGATCCTTTACCTGTTACCAATTCGCCATTTACAAAAAATGCAGGAATTTCTTTTACGCCTTTATTAACTCCATCTTGGTAATCGTTGCGTATCTGCCAGCCATAAGTAGAGTTAATCAACTCATCTAAAAAGTGTTTGTTAACCACACCAGCTTCTTTAGAGTATAATTTTAAACTGGTGGTACCCAATTGGCGGCGATTTTCGAAAAGTATGTTGTGCATTTCCCAAAATTTACCCGCCTGGCCTGCGGCTAAAGAAGCTTCGGCTGCCTTCATAGAGCGCTGGTGAATTTTTGTAAGTGGAAAATGACGAAAATTGAACTTTATTTTGCCTTCAAATTCATCTAACAACTTTTTTACTACTTCATTTGCTTTTGCACAATCTTCACTTTCGTAATCGCCAAACTGAGTTAAGGTTACTGCAGCATCTGGGTTACCCACAAATATGTCTTTACTTGGGATGATTTCCACCACCTCTTTTACTTTCATTGCCATAATGTATCTTTTGTCTTTTAGCTGTTGCCTGTGCAACAGTTTGATTTATTAATCCTATGCTTTCGCATTATTTTTCTTTATTCCTGCTTTTTCCGTTTCGGGTGCTTCATTTCTAAATACCACTGTTCCGTCAAATACATCTACCAATACCTGCTTTGTTTTATCCACATCACCTGCCAGTATTTTTTTACTCAACTGGTTTACTATTTCTTTTTGAATAAGCCGTTTTAATGGTCTTGCTCCAAACTGAGGATCATAACCATTTTCTGCAAGATAATCCAGCGCATAATCACTAAACTGCAGATTAATACCACTTTGTGCAACCAGCTGTTTTAAACCATCTAACTGTATTTTGATGATACCTTTAATCTCCTTCTTCATTAAAGGTTGAAACATGATCACCTCATCTATCCGGTTTAAAAACTCTGGTCGAATAGTCTGTCTTAATAAGACCATTACTTCGTCTTTTGTTTTCTCAACTACTTCATCCTTATTCTTTTCCGTTACTTTTTCAAAGTTCTCCTGAATGATCTGGCTGCCCATATTACTGGTCATAATAATGATGGTATTCTTAAAATTCACCATACGACCCTTATTGTCCGTCAGCCTTCCGTCGTCCAACACTTGCAAAAGTACGTTAAAAACGTCAGGATTTGCCTTTTCAATTTCATCAAGCAGCACAACACTGTATGGTTTTCGCCTTACAGCCTCTGTCAGCTGACCTCCTTCATCGTACCCAACATAGCCTGGAGGCGCCCCAACCAGGCGGCTTACCGAGTGTTTTTCCTGGTATTCACTCATGTCTATACGGGTCATCATGCTGTCGTCGTCAAATAAGTAGTCTGCCAATGCTTTTGCTAATTCGGTCTTACCCACCCCCGTGGTTCCTAAAAATATAAATGAACCTATAGGCTTTTTAGGATCCTGCAATCCAGCTCTGCTTCTGCGGATGGCATCCGATACCGCTTCAATAGCTTCATCCTGCCCTACTACCCTTTTATGCAACTCGTCTTCTAAATTTAATAGCTTTTCCCTTTCGCTTTGCAGCATTTTTCTAATCGGAATTCCAGTGGCCTTGGCTACATTTTCTGCAATATCATCGGCATCAACTTCTTCTTTTAACAACCTTTTTTCTGTGCTGGCATCCAATTGCTTAGTAAATTCTTCAATTATCAATTCCTGCTCCTGCACTTTGCCGTAGCGTATCTCGGCAACCTTGCCATAATCTCCTTCTCTTTCAGCTTTTTCGGCAGATAACTTTAGTTGTTCAATTGCAGCTTTAGCATTTTGCACTTTTTCTACAATCTCTTTTTCCTGCTGCCATTTAGCTTTATAAGTATCCCTTTCTACCGAAAGATTAGCAATTTCTGTATTGAGTTCTTTTAGTTTTACCGCATCATCTTCTCTTTTTATAGCTTCTCTTTCTATTTCCAGTTGGCGAATCTGCCTTTCCAGTTTATCCAACTCTTCCGGCATGCTATTCATTTCCAAACGAAGTTTGGCTGCGCTTTCATCAATAAGGTCAATGGCCTTATCGGGTAAAAAACGGTCGGTAATATAGCGATGCGATAATTCTACCGCAGCAATGATAGCTTCATCTTTAATACGAACATGGTGATAGGTTTCATAACGATCTTTTAGTCCACGTAAGATAGAAACCGCATCTTCCACAGTTGGCTCATCAATCATCACTTTTTGAAAACGACGTTCCAGCGCCTTATCTTTTTCAAAGAATTTTTGATACTCACTTAAAGTGGTGGCGCCAATAGCTCTTAACTCGCCTCTTGCCAATGCCGGCTTTAAAATATTGGCGGCGTCCATTGCTCCATCGCCACCACCTGCACCAACTAAAGTATGTATCTCATCTATAAATAAAATGATCTGCCCATCACTATCGGTAACTTCTTTTACTACACTTTTCAATCTTTCTTCAAACTCGCCTTTGTATTTGGCACCGGCAATTAATTGCCCCATATCCAAAGCATAAATAATTTTAGATTTCAGGTTTTCCGGCACATCGCCATTTACAATGCGCATGGCCAAACCTTCTGCAATGGCAGTTTTACCTACACCGGGCTCTCCCACCAATATCGGGTTGTTCTTACTTCTTCTTGATAAAATATGGAGCGTTCTTCTTATCTCTTCATCTCTGCCAATTACAGGATCTAACTTACCCTGCCTGGCCATTTCAATCAGGTTCTTAGCATATTTATTTAGTGCGTTAAACTGTGTTTCGGATGTTTGAGATGACACAGTAGAACCCTTTTTTAATTCTTTGGTAGCAGTAATCAAACCTTTTTCGGTAAGGCCTGCATCTTTTAAAATTTTGGCGGTATTATCGTTGCCTTGCAATAAAGCTATTAATAAATGTTCCGGAGCCACAAACTCATCGTTAAACTGCTTTAATGCAGCAGAGGAACGAAGTAGCACATTATTTAACTCTCTGCTTACATTTTGCGCAGGCTCTCCTCCGGCAACTTTAGCCAGTTTGGTAATACTATCGGCCAACTTTGTTTCTACAAAATTGATGTTAACATTGTTCTTTTTCAGTAAAAATTCTATTGCTGAATCTGCATCATCTAATAATGATTGCAGCAAATGCTCTGTTTCAATATTGGCATTGCCATTATTGAATGCAAGCTGCTGGGCATGCTGAATTCTTTCCTGCGATTTTATGGTTAAGTTTTGTAAACTCATAGTTTGTAATTTTAAACTTAGTCGTCAAATAACAATCCAATGCCAAATCTCAGTAAATATGTCATATAAAATGCAAGCGCTCTGCCGCAAATTCACCTTATCGGTTGTTTTCCTGCTATTGTTACAGGTTGGTTTTTCCCAATATAATTTTAGTAAAGTAGATGATTGGCTTGGCAATAATTTAAAAGAGCTTGGCGGCAGGGCTGTATTAGTGATTTATAAAGATGGGAAATTAGTATACAGCAAAACAGAGAACGAACTGAGTAGCAGACAAAAAAGAATAGGAAAATTTATTGCTAAAAGAAAAGGCAAAGATGCTGATGAATTGATGCAGGATTTCACCATCAATACCAGGCAAAGAATTGCCAGTTGCAGCAAATGGCTGAGTGCTGCATTAGTAATGACTTTTGTAGATGAAGGCAAACTAAATATAGATGATACGGTAGGTAAATTTTTGCCCATAATGACGGCAAATGGAAAAGGCCATATAAAAATAGGGCAATGCCTAAGCCATTTAACCGGCATAAAATCGGGCAGTTTAAAAGAGTCGCTTACGGCCATGAAAGAAATGAACAATATGGATGATGCCATAGCGGTAATAGCACAGCAGCCAATGGAAGGCGAACCAGGTAAAACATTTCACTATAGCAATAATGGTTTACAAATTGCAGCTGCCGTAATTGAAAAAATAAGTGGTAAAGATTTTGAAGCACTATTTGCTGAACGCATTGCAAAACCCTGCAACATGATCAACTCCGATTTTGGTAAAGTAAAAGTGCCTTTACCAGCAGGTGGCGCATGGAGCACCGCACAGGATTACCTGAATTTTTTACAAATGATATTGCAGGAAGGTAAATTTAACGGTAAGCAGATTTTGAGTAAACAATCCGTAATAGCAATGCAGCAAAACCGTATTGCAAAAGATGTGGTCATCATTTCTTCACCCGCCGAAGCAGGCAATTGGGGCTATGGTTTTGGTGAGTGGGTAATGGATGATGTAAGTGGAGAAAAACGTTCGGATGCGGTTACCAGCCCGGGCTTATTTGGCAGTTTTCCGTGGGTAGATAATAAAAAGCAGTATACAGGATTTTTAATGACCTTTAATATTAACCATAAAGGCCGTAATGAAAGATATAAGGAATTGAAAAAATTAGTGGATGAGACATTGGTTACTAAATAAGGGCAATAAATGCATTTTCCTTAATTTTGCAGCAGTTTAAAAACCGCAATGAAAAAAATATTCGTACTGATTTTGCTTACAGGAAATTTTCTGTACTCATCTTCTCAAGAAAAAAACAAAGTAATTAACGGTATGTATCTTCAATGGGGATATAATACTGAATGGTATACCAAAAGCAATATCCATTTCAAAGATGTTGTAAATGGTGTTAACCACGATTTTACCATTTACAAAGCCAGGGCACACGACAGAAATGATTTGGATGCCATTACAAAGAAACCTATTGAAATAAGCGTACCACAGTATAATTATCGTATCGGGTTTTATTTAAACCCTGAACACACCAAAGCAATAGAGATCAACTACGATCACACAAAATATATTGTGTACGATAATCAGTTACTGCGGGCCAAAGGCACTATTGGCAGTAATTATTTTGACACAGACACCTCATTCAGTGCCTCTGAATTACATTTTGAACATACCAACGGTGCCAACTTTTATCACATTAATTATGTAAGGCAATATTCTTTAAAAAAGAATAAAAGCAGAGATGTATTCACTGTTTTATGGAAAGCGGGCGGCGGCATCCTTATTCCTAAAACAGACGTTACACTCAGTGGCAAAAGAGTGGATAATAAATTTCATATTGCTGGCTATTGCTTTGGTGCCGAGAGCGGAGGCAGGTGGTATTTTGCCAAAAAATGGTTTTTAGAAGCCACCGCAAAAACCGGCTTTGCCAATTACACCAACGCATTAGCTGCTGGTGGCGGAAAAGTAAATCATAGCTTTGGATATTTTGAATTGATTGGCACAGTGGGATACGATATTAAATTTTAATTCATCTTCTTTACCAATAAAGCCTTGCAGAATGTTGCAGGGCTTTTGTATTTTTATATAACACAATATAATTGCTGTGCATAAAAAACTCCAACTTGCTCCTAAAAAAATTTTTTACCAACGATTTTGGAAAAATGTTTTATTTGGATCAGCCATAATGATAGTTTGTTTACTAATAGGCATCATCGGCTATAAATCAACTGTTCCGGAATTTGATTGGTATGATAGTTTATTAAATGCCTCCATGATATTAAGTGGTATGGGGCCGGTGATTGATGCCAATATTATTTTAACCAAATCAGCTAAAGTATTTGCATCGCTTTATGCATTATTTAGTGGCGTAGCATTTATAAGTACCATTGGTATTTTAATTGCCCCTATAGCTCATCGTTTTTTTCATAAACTGCATTTAGAGGATACTGAACCTGAATAATGAGCACTAATCAAAATAATACAATGCTCATTAAAAGCTATGCTGCTGCATTAGGCTTTGATTATTGCGGCATTGCCAAAGCTGTAAAGCTTGATGAAGATGCCCGAAGACTGGAAAACTGGTTAAGCAAAGGTTTTAACGGCTCCATGCAATACATGGAAAATCATTTTGAATTAAGGATCAATCCTTTAAAATTAGTACCCGGCGCTAAATCTGTAATTACCCTGTTGCTGAATTATGCCCCTGCTGATAAACAAAATGCTGCTGCGCCAAAAATTGCTAAATATGCTTTTGGAAAAGATTACCACGATGTGATAAGAATTAAATTGAAGCAACTGCTACAAACCATTAAAGAAAACATTGGCGAAATTAATGGCCGTGGGTTTGTAGATAGTGCGCCTGTTTTAGAAAGAAGCTGGGCACAAAAAAGCGGCTTGGGCTGGATAGGAAAAAATGGGAACATGATCAATAAACAATCGGGTTCTTTCTTTTTTATTGCTACATTAATTACCGATATAGAACTGGACTATGATGATGCTTTTGCCAAAGACTATTGTGGCAGCTGCACCAAATGTATTGACCACTGCCCCACCGAAGCCATATTGCCGGATAAAGTAATTGATGGCAGTAAATGCATCAGTTACTTTACTATCGAATTAAAAGATGCGCTAATTCCTGGTGCGATGCAAGGCAAGTTTGATAACTGGATGTTTGGTTGCGATGTTTGCCAGGATGCATGCCCATGGAACCGGTTTAGTAAACCAACCAACGAAATTAATTTTACGCCTATCCCGGAAATATTAAATTTTACAAAAAACAATTGGGAAGAATTAACGGAAGAATCGTTTAAAGTCATCTTTAAAAATTCACCTTTAAAAAGAAGTAAGTTTGAAGGTATAAAAAGGAACTTAAGATTTTTAGAACATTAAAAAGTCAGTCCCATATTGAAAATTAATTTATTGAACGCAAACTCATATTTATGAACAATAGCGCTTTCGGTAAATGGATCATATGGATCAACCGGAAGCGGATATTCCACAGTAAAAATGGAATAAGTTGTTTTTGAAAACCCAGTACTTATGTAAAAACTGTGCCTGCCTACCATCCATTTAATTCCTGCACCGGCCTGCAAATGTAAGCCCGGATTTTTTTTCCAAAACTCAAACCTGTCTATTTCCTGAAGTTGCATTAATGATTTATGTGCCAGGGCAATTCCGGGCCGGGTATACAAAAATAATTTTCTGTTGTTATTGCCCACATTTTTTTCGGCATAGCCATAAATAACTGTGGCCTTCTTATCATTCTGAAAATTTATAAACCCGGTGCCTGCGCCAAACATAAAATTATGCTTTACGTATCTGCCAATATCTGCAAACGCTGCAACAGTCATTTTTTCATCCTCCGATCCTTTTAGTAAACTTGTATTAATACCTATCCAATATTTTTTTAGCCAACCGGATTTTTTTTGTTGTGCAAAAACACCCGTGCTGCAGCAAATGAAAAAGACTATCGCCAATACATTTCTCATAAATAACAATTGATTTTTTATAAAAAATAATTAACTATGGCGCTACAACCGGTACTTTACTTAACAAAACAGCGGATTGCTTATTTGAAATATTATACTGGTACATACCATCTTTTGCAATGAGCAATGCTATAGTATCATTCATAATTACATCAAAAGCTTTTATCGAACTAAGGGTAGAAAGAAGTTGTAAATTGGTACTTTGAGCAGCATTATAAAGTTTAAACCCTGCATCACCATCGCATATACCTAATGTATTATTATATACCCCTAAACCATAAGGGTTTTGCATAGAATAAGATTTTAATAATACAGGTTTAGTAATGTTACTTATATCAATCACATCAAGCTGGCTTACGTCACCTCCGCAAGGGCCGCCACCCCTAACAGTTACATAAGCAATATTATTTTCTGCCACCACAGGGTCGCAACCACGCCAGTGCATAACAGCACCGGCATACACAGGTTGTTCTGGATTAGTTACGCTAAAAATACGCATGCCTGTAGGACTTCCCAGCAATAACACATTATTGAACGGGTAAATTGTTTCTACTTCGCCCCATGCACTAACCGCAGGTTTTACAACCGGCTGCAAAGGATCAGTAACATTAATTGTGCTCAGGCTAAATCGGTTTGCCACATATAAATAATTATTGAGTAATGCAAATCTTGATAAAGATCCGGCTTGACCATTACCGCCACCTGAATTTTTAGGTGCGGCACTCGGCACTGTTGACAGCGTGGTTGTAAAAAAAGCACCTCCTCTTACCCACCAGTTTCTGTTTTCTTCGCAATCTGCAGCTTCCTTTAATTCACTTTTATCAAACTGTACAATTATACCTTTGGTACTATCATCATAAAAACCATAATTATATTGGCGGTAAGGCAATGCATTTTCTTTTCTGTTTACCAATAAAATATTTGCCGGGTTGCTGATGTCGAATGTTAACAGATCAACATAATTATCTACCAGTAAATAATTGTCTTTTGCGGCAATATCTATACAGCCCGGTACGCTTACGAAAGCAATTTTTTTTGGCGCTGCAGGGTTACTATTGTCTATAACATGAAATCCTTTGTTTACTTCGTTCAGGTAAATGAAATTATTTTTAATAAATATTTTTCCATTAGCCGTAATTGCTTTAGGGGCCTGAATGCTAACCTGCCGCAAATCCGACATGGGTTTATATACGGGCTTATACTCGTACACAGAATATTTATGACTGCATTTATCTTTTACACAACTTTGCTGCAACAGTGAAAAAGAAAAAAATAGTATTAAGACAAGCGGGTTAAAGAAATGTTTTTTCATAAATAGTTATTTGATAAGTTGACAACGGTTTTTTAACTGTCGTTGCACTTTGCTAAAATTATTTTTTAAGAGGCACTTTTAAGTAAAGCAGGGAGTTTACAAAATGCTGTTTGCCAAACGATTTTTTTACAACTGATGCAATACCATACTTAAACTGGTATCCAATACTAAATGGCAATTTAGATTTTTGTAAAATATTAATCCCCAGCCCGCCTTGTGCCGATAATAGTAACCTGTTAAAAATAGCATCATCGGTAATGTAAGAAGATGCGTTGCTGTTGTACACAAGTGCATTGGAATTTATAAGGTAAGAAACAGTTGTACCAGCTTCCAGGTAAAGTGCAGGCTTGCCGAAGAAATTAAATTGAAACAGTAGCGGTATTTCTACCAAATGAAATTTATTTTTATAACTGGCGGTATTGCCCGAACGGTAGTAATTGCTGGCAGATACACTTTTATTGGCATCAAAATTTAAATTAACCACAGAATCTACTTTGCTGCCTACTTTTATTAAATTGGATTGATACACGTAATTTATACCAGTAGAAAATTTCCATTTTTCAGTAATTTTTTTATTGGCAAAAAAACCAATATTGAAAGCTAATGATCCTGTAGGATTATTGGGAACCGGACTTGACTGAGTGCCTCCTCCACCCGGAGCCCCCGAAGCTAAAGCACTGTTTACCCGGTCAAAAACAAGTGCACTGCTAAATAATTTACTGGTTACATTAGAATTGCCTGATGCTATCAAAATCCCATACTGCCATTTTGATATCTTATCAATTTTCCTTTTTTTCTCGTTATTTACAATAAGTACATTAACTGTATCTTTCTTTTTTACCCAAAACGAATCAGGGTTCCCCATTGTTTTTTCATCAGATTTATTTTCAGTTACTATTGCTACTGTATCAATACCATTTATAATTTTTGTATTAGAAGGCGCTTCATTTTCCACCTGTTCGTCTATTTTTTTTTCAGTGTCATCAACACTCTGGCCCGGCGCTTTTATTGTAGTGTTTAAAACAGCCCGGCTTTTTATTATTTTTTTATTATTTGCAACTAAGTTATCAGCAGTATTTTTATTTTCAAGGTCTTCTGTTGCTCCGCTTTTAATTTTTATTCTAAATGCTGCAGCCGTAGTCTTTTGTTTATTTGTATTATTTATAGCACTGTCTGTAATTGGCTCAGTGTTTTTTAGCAGTATAGTATCAATAATAAGTTGTCTATTATTTTCTGCTTTACTTATAGTGTTTGCAGGTTGCCCAATTAAATTATGTTCTTCTGTAGCAGTTTCAGTTATTTCCCTTTTTGCTGTTTCACTTGTATTCCACCATACCAATGAGCCGAAAAGTATTACTGCAAAAAATAAAATAAAAAATACGCCCCGGCGTGACTTTTCTTTTTTCGGCAAGCCTGCCTCTACTTTATTCCATACAGCATCTGACGGAGCAAATTTCAACTCCTCCATTTTTTGCTGTATATTTTTTTCAAATTCACGGTTTTGCATACGTCTGCAGTTTACTATCTGAATAATATTTTTTTACCCATGTTACCATCAATGCTCTAGCCCTGGCGTACTGAGACCGGGATGTGCCATCTGTTATGCCCAGCATGGTGCCAATTTCCACATGAGAATATCCTTCTACCGCATGTAAATTAAAAATGGTTTGGTAGCCGGTTGGGAGTTGTTGAATTAGCGAAGACAGCTCTTTAGTATTTAAAATCACTTCCGGATTTTCGTTGGTGACTGGATGCATTTCAATTTTATCAAAGGCAAGGTCATTTTGATATTTGGCATTTCGTTTTAAAAAATTCAAGGCAGTGGTTACCATTATTCTTCTTATCCATGCACCTAGCTCGCCATCAAAGCGGTATTGCTCCAGGTTTTTAAAAACCCTTATAAAACCTTCCTGTAGCACATCTTCTGCATCTGTTATCGATTTGGTATATCTATAGCATACTCCCAGCATTACTTCGGCATACTTTAAGTAAAGTTGCTGCTGCGATGCCCTGTTATTCTTCAAACAATCTTTTATCAACGCTTTATCCTGCTCCATTTGCTGGTATTCGGTGATTTGACAACCTGTTTTACATTACCGTTGCACCAATCAAAATAAAAATAAATTATCTTGGGGCATGAATAGTACTATTGAAAAACTTTATGCCATTGCTCAAAAGCCCGGAAGATTGATACTCGGCCTGATGAGTGGCACTTCCCTTGACGGATTAGATGTTGCATTGTGCAGTGTTACGGGCTGTGGATTACAAACAAAATTGGAGCTTATACAATTTGAAAGCGTGCCTTTTGACGCTGATTTTAAAAATGAAATAAAAACAGTTTTCAGTAAACAGCAGGTTAGTCTTGAAAAACTCACGTTACTAAATCCATGGATAGCATTGCAACATGCAAATATTATTAACAGCCTCTTAAAAAAATGGAATATAAAAAATGAAACGGTAGATTTGATTGCCAGCCACGGACAAACTATTTATCATGCCCCAAAAAGCTTGCATGGGCAAAGTAAATTTGGAAATGCAACTTTACAAATTGGTGATGGCGATCATTTGGCAGTTGCAACAGGCATTATTACCATTAGTGATTTCAGACAAAAGCATATTGCCACCGGTGGCGAAGGAGCTCCGCTGGCTGTTTATGGCGATTTTTTAATATTCGGTAAAGCTGGCGAAGACAGAATTTTATTAAATATTGGCGGCATTGCAAACTTTACTTATCTGCCCGGCAACATGAACAGCAATTTTATTTTTAGTACCGATGCCGGACCTGGCAATACCATTATGGATGCATACATGCAGCAACAATTTGAAGGGAAATATTTTGATAAAGATGCTACTGTTGCATTACAAGGGAAAATCAATTTTGAATTACTAGTTGCATTAAAGGATAACGATTTTTTTTCAAAACCATTTCCTAAAACTACCGGGCCAGAGTTATTTAATCTGGATTATCTGAAAAATGCCAAAGAAAAATCTTCCACACAAAATATAAGCATTGAAGATACCATGGCCACTTTAAATATATTTTCTGCAGATACAATTATTGATGCCTTAGTAAAATCAACTGACAAAAATAAAAAATACAAAATATTCTCCAGTGGTGGTGGCATGCACAACCCTTTGCTGATGCAACATTTACAAAAAGCATTACCCAATTTTTCATTTGCAACTACTACTGCTTTAAATATAGATCCTGATGCAAAAGAAGCGGTATTATTTGCCATACTGGCTAACGAGTGTGTATGTGGTAATGGCAATTATTTACAAAAAGGTATTAATGGAATGCCTGCTGTATCAATGGGAAAGATCAGTTTTCCTGATTAACTATTTGCCACTTTCAATTTGCATTTTTAAATTATTAAGAGAACTATCCATAACTACTGCAACTTGCTTGCTTAGCACCATAGCACTAAATTTTTTCCAGGGTTTATACCAGGGTAATTTTTCAATAAGTGCCCAATTTAAAAGTACAGCGTTGGTTTGCTCCTGGTAAATATTAAACTGCGATTGAAGTACATCCTGGTGATTATTTTCAAAAGTAAAAATCAGTGTATCGCTGTTGTTGCCTGTGTTGCTTTTTACCGCATTGCCTGCAACAAACCCGTTCCATGCTTTCCAGTTGGAAATGTTGTTTAATTTTTCTGTTACCTTTTCTTTGCTAACTGTAATAGAAACTGTTTTAGATGTTACCACCTGCCCCGGAAATAATAGCGACATCAAAAAAAACAAAAAAGAAAACGCAACAATATTAATTAGTAAAAACTTAAAATGCTTCATAGTTATTCCCATTTAAAAACTTTAATAGCAACGGCATAAACCGCTACGCCCCATAATAATAATATACCTATTTCATTTTTTACATCCCATAAATTCTGGCCTTCAAAGGCTACAGCCCTCATGGCAGTATTTAAATGAGTAAGCGGTAATGCTTTTGATATAGGTTGCAACCATTTAGGGAATGCTTCTACCGAAAAAAAAGTGCCGCCCAGTAAAAATTGAGGTAATGTTAGCAGGTTGGCAAATGGTGGAATGGAGCTATCGCTTTTTGCCAGGCCACTTACAATAAAACCTAATCCCATAAATACTAATAAACCAATAAAGCTTAACACCAGCATTTCTAAAAAAGTAGTTACGCCATTAACAAGTGTAAATCCAAATAAAAATTTGCCGGCTAATATAATCACAATTGCAGTTAACATTTGAAAAATCACCCTTGCCAAACCTTCTCCTAAAACAATATAAGTTCTGGTGATAGGTGTTGCAAAAAAACGTTTTAACACTAAAGTATTTCTAAGATTGAAAAACATAAATGCCACACCAAAAACACCGGAACTTAATAACGAAAAACCCAATTGTCCAGGTAAAATAAAGTCGATGGTTTTATATTCCCTTACCACTTCCCTATCTACAGGTTTTTGGTCATCCTGATTTGCATAAGAAGGTCTGCCCGCAAATTTTACATCATTTATTTTGTTACTGATAGCATTTAATAAAGGCATTACCTGAGGCCATTTATCATCACTGGCGCTGGTACTTTTTATCGCATATTCATAGGCCGGAGATAGCTGGCTGTTTTTTGTAATTTTAATTACCCCCGCAATTTTACCTTTAACTAAACTAGCCCTTAAATCTGCTTCGTTTTCAAACTTTATAATACGTAACCTGTTACTTGTTTTGATAGAATCATAAAGAGCATTTGTAGTGTCGCTATTTTTATCAATAGCAATCTTATATACCGGCACTCCACCCCCATCGCCTATAAACCCAAACACCAGTATAAAAATAAAAGGAAAAACAAAGCTGAATACTACTGCTGAAGGGCTTCTGAATATTGCTCTTAAACTAGCTTTGGTGATAGCCAACATTGCTTTAACCTGGTTGTACTGCTGCATCTATATTTTTTTTGAGCGGTAAAGCTATTGGTAAAAAAGGATTTTAAAAAATTTGGAATACCCGACAAATGTCGTACATTGTGGCGTCAAATGTCAGGTATATGAAAAAGAGTATAGTAAAAAAAAAGACCGTTGCCTATAAAGTCAACAGTGCCGTAAGCAAAGCAGAAGAACCTATTGCTCCATATTACCGCAGCGTAAAGGTAATACCTGCCGTTAAAGATTTTACTTACAACGAATTTAAAAAAATTGCAGAGAAAGTACCTTTTACACAGGCAGAATGGGCTGCCATATTGCACGTAAGCGAACGTACCTTGCAACGTTATGCAAAAAACAATGGCGTATTTGCACCTATTAATGCTGAAAGAGCAATGCAAATAGCTACTGTAATCAAAGAAGGTATTACTACTTTTGGTAATGCTGATTTATTTTATAACTGGATAAAAAGAAATCCGTACATGCTGGGGGGCAATCTATCTTTTGAGTCTTTAACTACTAACGAAGGCATACAAAAAATATTAACTCAATTAGGAAGGATACAACACGGTATTTTTGCATGATAGTTTATAGAATAACCAATTCGCTTTACAAAGACGATCTTTCCGGTGTGGGTGCAAAAATTTATGGCGGCAGATGGAACATTGCCGGTTTTCCAGCATTGTACACTTCAGAACATATTTCACTTTGTGTGTTGGAAATGCTGGTAAATATCAGCTTGCCGGAAAGCCAGATCAATTACCATCTTTTACAAATTAATGTTCCGGATAGTTTTGAACCGACATTAATATCCAAAAAAAAATTAAAACAAAACTGGGAAGAAGATGAAACATATACCAGTTTTATGGGTACCGAATTTTTAAAGAACAAGCAATCGCTTGTATTAAAAATTCCATCGGCAGTAATTAGTGATGAAAATAATTACCTGCTAAATCCATTGCACAGCGACTTTAAAAAAATCAGCATTGGCAAAAGCCAGCCCTTTAAATTTGATAACCGATTGTTTACTTACTAAATGAATAAGATATACCTGTTACTCGGCAGCAATCAGCAGCAACCACAAAAGCAATTAATACTTGCTCAAAAAATTATCGCAAAAAAACTGGGTAGTATTATACGGCTATCTTCGGTTTACTCCACCGAAGCATGGGGCAATACTAACCAGCCCGATTTTTTAAACCAGGTAATTATTGCCCAAACCAAACTTACCGCTGAGCAAGCCATGCAAACCATTCTTGCTATAGAAAAAGAAATGGGAAGAATAAGAACAAAAAAGAACGCCCCCAGAATTATTGATATTGATATTCTTTTTTTAAATAAAGAAATTATCCACACTCAAAACCTGGTGGTTCCTCATCCACAAATACAAAACCGCAATTTTGTATTGGTACCGCTTAATCAGCTCTCCCCTAACTTCAAACATCCGCTTTTAAACAAAACTGTTCGCCAGTTACTTAAAAGCAGCCCCGATACTTTAACTGTGAAAAAGTTTTAATGGCCTGTGTAAAGTTTCCGCTTATTTTGCAGCATAGAAATTAAGCAGCGAATACGGGAATTAATATGAAGTATAATTTTGTTACCATTGAAGGGAACATAGGCGCCGGAAAAACTACTCTTGCTCACCTGTTGAGCAAGCATTTTAATGCCCGGCTAATTTTAGAAGAATTTGCAGACAACCCTTTTCTTTCCAAATTTTATGAAAATCAGCAACAGTATGCTTTTCCGCTGGAGTTATTTTTTATGGCAGAGCGCTACAAACAATTAAAAGACCTGTTGCAGACAAAAGACATGTTTCAAAATGTCACTATCTCCGATTATCTGTTTACTAAATGCCTTTTATTTGCCAAAGTAACTTTAGCCAATGAAGAGTTTAGGCTCTACCAAAAACTATTTGACATTATTAATCCGCAAATAGTACAGCCCGATATTTTAATTTACCTGCATGCCCCGGTAAATAAATTACAGGAGAATATAAAAAAACGTAACCGTGGTTACGAGCAAAGTATTCCCAACGACTATCTTTTCTCATTGCAGGAAACCTATACCCAATATATTAAACAGCATAATATTAAAACATTGTTTGTAGATACTTCCAATGCCGATTTTTTAGGCAACGACCTGCACCTGAAAACAATTATTGATGCATTGGATAAAGAATATGATGACGGGCAACATTATATAAGCCTGCCTTAAATTATTATTAACGGCATTTTTCAAATGAAAAAAATATTGCACCTTCGTATTAATGAATCTATCATTTAATACATCAGCGCTGTCTCCCCTTAAAGAAAAAGAGTTTAAATTATACATCATTTGCCGCTTTATTTACATTATGGCATTACGCATGGTGGGTACCGTTGTGGCGTACGAATTATTTCAGCTTACACAAAGCTCCTTCGCCATTGGTTTGGTAGGACTGTCGGAATTTATCCCCGTTTTTTCATTGGCTTTATATGCCGGCCATGTAATTGATCAATCCGAAAAAAGAACGCTGCTATTAAAAGGTATGATAGCGTATTGCTTTTGTGTGGTGCTGCTGATTATTTGCACTTTACCGTCAACACAAGATAAAATAAGCAAGCACTGGCTGGAGTATTGCTTTTACGGCATTATATTTTTAACCGGTATCATCAGGGCATTTTCGGGGCCGGTTTCTCATGCCATCATTGCGCAACTAGTACCAAGGGAAAAATTACAGTTTGCTGCCAACATCAGTTCTTCCACCTGGCTTATTGGTTCCATTACCGGCCATGCCAGCGCAGGTTTTTTTATAGCCGGCCTTGGTGTTAACATTACTTTTTTCATTGTGTTGGTGTACATCATTACTGCCGCCAGCATTTTATCTTTCATAAAAAAGAAACCTGTTTTAGTAAAACAAAAAGATGTTGCAGCATGGGACAGTGTAAAAGAGGGCCTCAGCTTTGTGTTCAACAATAAAATTATGTTAGGCGCTATTTCGTTGGATCTGTTTGCTGTGTTATTTGGCGGCGCTGTAGCATTAATACCCGAGTTTAGCGATAAAATTTTACACACCGGCCCCATTGGTTTTGGCTGGCTTACTGCCGCAACAGATATTGGCTCCATTACAGTTATTATTTTATTAACCCTCTTTCCTATGCGGCAAAAGCAGGGTAAAAGAATGATGATGGCAGTGGCAGGCTTTGGCATTTGCATTATTGCATTCGGGTTATCCAATGTGTACCTTGTTTCCTTTATTGCGTTGCTGTGCAGTGGTGCCTGCGATGGTATAAGTGTAATCATTCGTGGCACTATTCTACAACTCACCACTCCCGACGAAATGCGGGGCCGTGTATCTTCGGTAAATTCCATGTTCATCAATAGCAGTAATGAGCTTGGCCAGTTTGAAAGCGGTTTTGCCTCCCGTGCATTTGGCTTGGTGCCTTCTGTAATTTTTGGTGGCTGTATGACGTTGCTGGTGGTTGCAGTTACCTGGTTTAAAGCGCCTGCGTTGAAAAAGATGGAGTATTAAAACCTGCGGTTTAAAATTTTTATTTTGTAACCAGCTTTATTAATTCTATATGGCTGCTGTGGCGTCGCACTCTTCAACAGTATATCTTTATTGAGATTTTATTGCAGGGTAGATTGAATAATTACACTAACTTTCATCCGATATATTTGTATTAGAATGTAATTCTAACCGCCATAACAATTGAAAAGACCAAATCTTATTAGTTCTAAAACCGTGTTTATTGCAACACTTATTGTTGTGCCAACACTAATATTAATTATTTATTTTACGGGGCTTGAGCAGCACAGAACACTTTATTTAAATTCATTACTTTCCACAACCATTATCTCAATAGTATTTTTAATTTTTATCACAACAGGACTTTACAACGGCTGGAAACTCAAAGATGGCATAGGTAATTTTCTTGACAAATTTCAGCTTTGGAAAAAACCTTCGTCACCAACAATGAATGTTACCGAATTTGAACCACAAGTATTTGATGAAGGCGGAGTTGAAGGGTGTGTTATTTCTATTGCAATATGGATTGTGGTAGGATTATTAGGTTCATTTATCTTTTGGTGGTTAGGTGCATTTATTTGGGTAACAGTTTTGGTAGTTGCCGGTCTTTTATACTGGATAATTTTTAGAGCTTTCCGACTAATTTTTAGAAATTCAGCTAAGTGCAAAAGCAACTTAATAAAAAGCCTGGGAGTTGCCCTTCTTTTCACTTTTTTATATAACTGCTGGATTTATGCAATTATTATTGGAACACATTTTTTAATTCACTGACATATTTTATTGATCACAATCACACTTTGTTTCAATTTTAGTAGTTAACTAACTTTAGAATAGCAAACACAAAAAAGTTGCGAACAATTTCACAACAGTAATGTTTAAACATTCTGTAAATTACAATCTCAAAATCACCACATCATGCAACGCAGAAATTTTCTCCGCAATACCGGCCTTACTTTAGCAGGCTTAGCTTTATTTAATCAGCAAATGGCTGCAGCATTTTTTGCACAGCCAGCCTTTAAAATAAAAATGCTTACGGATACTATTGGTGTGTTTACCGAAAAAGGCGGCACTATATTATTCTATATTTCAAAGAAAGGTATGGTAGTGGTGGATTCGCAATTTCCAGAGCAGTCGCAGCATTTAATTGAGGAGCTGAAAAAGAAAAGCGAAAAGCCTTTTAAATATTTGATCAATACTCATCACCATGGCGATCATACAGGAGGCAATATTGCTTTTAAAGGTTTGGTAGAACATGTAGTGGCACATGCCAACTCTTTAACCAACCAAAAAGCTGCTGCTGTAAAAAGCAAAAATGAGGACAAGCAATTATTTCCTGATATAACTTACACCGATAAATGGAGTGAAAAAATTGGTAAAGAAAAAGTTACGCTGCATTATTTTGGTGCCGGCCATACCAATGGCGACAGCTTTATACATTTTGAACATGCCAACATTGTACATGCCGGCGATTTAATGTTTAACCGCCGCCACCCTTTTGTAGATAAAAGTGCTGGTGCCGATATGGGCAGCTGGATAAAAGTACTGGATAAAGCTGTAAACACTTTTGATAATAAAACACAATTTGTTTGCGGCCACTCCGCCGAAGGCTACGACATTATTGCCAACAGCAGCGATCTAAAAGCCTTTGGCGATTACCTGGGTAATGTATTAAAATTTGTAGACGGAGAAATGAAAGCAGGTAAAACCAAAGAAGACATTTTAAAAAACAAAACCATTCCCGGCATTGGCGAATGGAAAGGTGACGGTATAAGCAGACCATTGGAAGCTGCTTTTATTGAGATCAATTCTAAGTTGCAGTAAAATGTAAGGCTACTGCAAAGCGTATTTAATGTAAGAAGAAGTTGAATAAATAATGTCGTTTTGCCAAACAAAGTACTGATAGTGGATACACTTACTTAACTGCTACTAATTTTTCCAGCACAAAGTAAACCGCCGGGCAAAAGCTGGAATTCTTTAAAGTAAGTGGTTGTCGTTTTAGCAATACATCTTCATCAGTGTAAGGAAACCTGGCACAATCGCTTGGGCGTACATCATAAATACTGCAATAATTATCGGCTCCTAAAAAACTACAGGGTTTTGTTTTCAACACATAATCGCCTTCGCTATCCACAAACAAATAGGTATTTATAAAATCACCATCTTTCATTTTAAGGTGTTTGCTAATGCGTTTAATATCCGGCGTTTTAAACCGTGGCGAATAGCTTTTGCAGCAATTACCGCATTGCAGGCAATCAATTTTTTCAAAAGCTTCTTCATGCAGATCGGGCAATACTTTCAATACTTTATTTTTATCGGCCCGGTGCAAAAACTGTTTGTACAATTTTTGGTGATCTGCCGATTTTTTTTCCCAGTTAAGCATTAAATCTTCTTCCATACCACAAATATCGCTTTTAGTAACATTACGGCAATAATAAGGATTACTTAAAATAAAATATAGTGTGCTAATTGTACAAAATTTCACTTAATTTGTATTTAACTTTGTTCTATGCTACAGGTAATAATCCCATTAGATTTTTCTGAATCATCTTTTAATGCTGCACACTATGCATGCAGTATGTATAAAAACAGAACAGATGTAAATGTTATACTCTATCATTTTTATGAAGAACAAGAAGATATAGCTATCGCAGAAAATTACTTAAATAGTTTAAAAAACGAATTGCAAGCCATCTGCCCTAACATCGAAATATTCTTAGAGTCCGGCGATAATTTTATTGACAGATTTGCGGCTTATGCCCATGCAAAAAAAGCTTACATGATAGTAATGGGGTTATTTGGTAAAACGCCAATGGAACAAAGGTTTTCCGGCTCCAACACTTTACTAATGGCCGAAAAAAATGTATGCCCTGTATTAATCGTTCCCGCTAATGCAAAGTTTAGTAAAATAGAAAATGTACTGATCACTTCTGAGATGAAATATGTACAGGAAAGCCCTACTTTACTTGAAGTTAAAAAAGTGCTTAAAGATTTTGCCCCTGCACTGCATATTTTAAATGTTGATGAAAAACATTACCTGGCACTTACAGAAACAGTTAAGGCCGAAAGAGATAAAATGGAAGAATTGCTGAAAGAGTTTAGTCCTGAATTTTATTTTATGCGTTTATATGATTTTCATGAGGCGGTTAATTTATTTACCGAAGACAGGAATATAGACATCATCATTATTGCCCCAAAATACCATACATTTTTTGAGAAACTGTTTAAAACACAGCACACAAAAAAACTGGTTTATCAAAGCAAAGTACCTGTTCTTGCCATACATGAGTAATAATTGCAGTAAATACTGATTATTATCTAACAAAGAGCAACTTTTATTGCATTGCTTTTCTATTCCTCAACCTGCTTTTTACAGCGGCTATCTCCCGGTTTTCTAAAGTGAATAATCAGTGAATAATCATTGAACTTATTGATGCGTAATCTTGTTATGTTATCGTAATTTTGCGGCAACTTTTTTACAAGATCCAGACACAATAAACCATACAGGCATATGAATCTTTTCGAACAACAAAATCAGGAGTTTACAGCAAGGCATATTGGTCCAAACGAACAGGAAACCAAAGCCATGCTTAAAGTAATTGGCGTAAGATCTACAGATGAACTAATTGAAAAAACAGTTCCGGCATCAATCCGGTCGCAAAATGCTTTACAAACAGCAGGGCCGGTAAGCGAATTTCAGTATCTGACCGAATTAAAAGAAACGGCTTCTTTAAACAAAGTATTTAAGTCTTACATTGGGCAGGGCTATTACAATACCATTGTACCCAGTGTAATTTTGCGTACTGTTTTTGAAAACCCCGGATGGTACACACAATACACCCCTTACCAGGCAGAAATTGCACAGGGACGTTTGGAAAGTTTACTTAACTATCAAACCATGGTAAGCGATTTAACCGCTTTACCCATTGCCAATGCCAGCTTACTTGATGAAGGCACAGCAGCAGCAGAAGCCATGGCCATGTTGTTCAACCATAAAAATAAAGACCACGACCATATTACTGCTCCCAAATTTTTTGTTGATGAAAATATTTTTGCTCAAACAAAAGATGTATTAATTACAAGAGCTACGCCAATACAGGTAAAATTGGTGTTTGGAGATTATAAAACAATATCTCTGGATGATAGTTTTTTTGGCGCAATTGTACAATATCCTAACAGTAATGGTGCTGTAGAAGATTACCGCAATTTTATTGATAAGGTGCATGCAGTAAATGCACAGGTTATAATGGCTACCGATCTTTTGTCGCTTACTTTATTAACGCCTCCAGGCGAGTTAGGTGCCGATGTTGCCATTGGCAGTGCACAAAGATTGGGCGTACCCATGGGATTTGGTGGACCGCATGCCGCCTTCTTTGCTACCAAAGAAGATTTTAAAAGAAATTTACCCGGCCGTATTATTGGTGTAAGCATAGATGCACAAGGCAACCGTTGTTTACGTATGGCTTTGCAAACAAGAGAGCAACATATACGCCGAGAAAAAGCCACCAGTAATATTTGTACCGCACAGGCATTGTTGGCAAATATGGCTGCAATGTATGCAGTGTATCATGGCCCGAACGGATTAACCAACATTGGAAAGAGAATAAGTCTTTTAGCGCAAACTTTAAGCAATGAATTAGCGGAGCTTGGTTTTACCAATGTAAATGAATATTATTTTGACACATTGAAAATACATGTGAAAGATGTGAGCAACATTCGTAAACTGGCAGAGCAGCAGGAAATTAATTTTAATTATTTTGATGATGAATACATTGGTATCTCTTTAGATGAAACCACATCTCAAAACGACATTCTGAATATACTGCATGTTTTTGCTACATCACAAGGTAATGATACCGCAGTTGCCCATTTTGATGCAGATAGTTTATTAGAAAATATTCCGGCAACATTAACCCGTACTTCCGAATTTTTAACGCATCCGCTTTTTAATACACACCATAGCGAAACTGAAATGATGCGTTACATAAAATCTTTAGAAAATAAAGATCTGAGTTTAAATACATCAATGATCAGTTTAGGTAGTTGTACCATGAAGCTGAATGCAGCTACACAATTAATTCCTGTAAGTTGGCCGGAGTTTAGCAGCATACATCCTTTCGCACCCTCTTATCAATGGAAAGGCTACCAACAAATGGTTACCGAGTTAGAAAACTGGTTAAGCAATATTACCGGTTTTGCGGCCACTTCTTTACAACCTAACAGTGGCGCACAAGGCGAGTACGCTGGTTTATTAACCATACGTGCTTATCATGCACACCGTAATGAAGCCAACAGAAATGTAATACTCATTCCAATTTCGGCACACGGCACCAATCCTGCAAGTGCAGTAATGGCGGGTTTTAAAGTAGTAGTAACCAAATGCGATGAAGCAGGAAATATTGATGTGGCCGACCTGAGAATGAATGCGGAAAAATACAAAGACAGCTTAGCCGGTTTAATGGTAACCTATCCAAGTACGCATGGCGTGTTTGAAGAAAGCATAAAAGAAATTTGTGCTTTGATTCATGACAATGGAGGATTGGTTTATATGGATGGTGCTAACATGAATGCACAGGTAGGTTTAACTTCTCCAGGTAATATCGGTGCCGATGTTTGCCATTTGAATTTACATAAAACATTTGCTATCCCTCATGGAGGCGGCGGCCCGGGCATGGGACCAATTTGCGTAAATGAAAAGCTGGCACCTTACTTACCATCGCATGTTAATCACACAACTGGTGGCAACGATCCCATAAATGCAGTAAGTGCGGCGCCTTATGGTAGTGCAAGCATTTTATTAATAAGTTATGCTTATATAAAATTGTTAGGCCCCGAAGGTTTGAAGAAAAGTACAGAGTATGCCATTTTAAATGCCAACTACATGAAGGCCCGTTTAGAAAAAGAATATAAAATTTTATACAGCGGAAAGAATGGCACTTGTGCTCACGAATTTATTGTTGACTTACGTCCATTTAAACAAAGTGCCGGTATTGAAGCCGAAGATGTGGCCAAGCGTTTAATGGATTATAATTTTCATGCGCCTACATTAAGTTTTCCTGTTGCAGGCACCATAATGATAGAGCCCACAGAAAGCGAAGACAAAGCAGAACTGGATCGTTTTTGCGATGCATTATTAAGCATACGGGAAGAAATACGTGCAGTAGAAAATGGCAGTGCGGATAAAGCAGATAACCCATTGAAACATGCGCCACATACACAATTTGTAATTTGCGCTAACGAATGGAATCATAAATACAGCAGGGAAACTGCAGCATTTCCGTTGGAGTTTGTAAAGCAAAATAAATTCTGGCCCAACATCAGCAGGGTTAATAATACTTTTGGCGACAGAAATTTAATTTGTACTTGTGAGCCTGTAAGTTCTTATGCAGAAGAAGTAGCGGTATAAATAATTGCAACTGTCAATAAATTTAAAAAGCTCAACTTTAAAACGTTGAGCTTTTTTATTGCCCCTATCGTAATAACCTGCTCATAACTATAACACAAATATTGATATACTATTATTTTATCCACAACACATTGTATTTAAAATTAATTTTTGTACTTTGTTGTAAGATTTAAAAAATCAATGTACCAACTGTTACCCCCCCATAATAATCTACTGCTACATGCTGTAAAACCAATATTTACACAGCACCACTTACAATATAGTTTTTGGGTAATGCAGGCACAGTACGAGCCTCCCTAAAAGAATTCTTGTTCAGGCTAAAATCTACTACACAATGAATTCTTTTAAAAGCATACCTAAAAATTAATTAATGAAAACAACCTTAAAAGGGATAACCCAAACCGTAGTACTTATGGCCGCTGTAATTATATTTACAATTTATGGCTGTAAGAAAGTAGATAATAGTGCTATAACTTATGACAAGGAAACAATTGAGAGAGCAAAAGCCAATGCAGCAAATAAAATAGCCGCGGCAGGCGGTGTACAGGAAGTATTTGCGGTAAATAAACCAATGACTGTTGCTTGGGGAGATAAAAATGGTAGCCTTGTAAAACCCAGTTCTATTAATTCGTTTCGAGGAGGGTGCACTAATTATGACCTTCCCGTTTATACAAACTTGATACAACACACAAGAGCATTTCAATGCAGTGGTGGCACAGGCTACCGTATCCAATGGGAGTACGAGGTTTCTTGGAACCACGTAATAGTACCTATTAATAGTTTGGGAGTAGAAACAATTGGCACTTTTAGAATTACAGATGCTTCCTATAATATGATCATTCAAGAAAATGTAACTGGTATTGTAACAGATTTAGGAGTTGATCCAATTAACACAGGTAACCACATTTATAACGTTAAGTTTCAATATGGGCCTGTCCTACCAACATCATACATAAATACTACTGGAAACATAGTAAGCCTTTCAGCATCTTTTGCAAGCACTTGTCCTGATTCTTACGCATTATGGATAGTACCTGCAAGTGCTTATGGTTTTACGGCTAATACAGGGCTTCTCCCATGTGACAGGCATGAAAGACCAATCTTTCAACAACCCTTTGTGTTTAATGGCCATCAAATAGGGATATCAGGTTATGACCCTCTTAACAGCTGCGGTTCTTACAATACTTCTTTTATTAGACCAGATTTACAAGAGGTAAACTACTCGCTGGATGGAGGAATTAGCTGGAGCGTATTTACAATCCCAACGGCCCCTACTTCAAATCCAATTTATAGTTCAGGTTACATAAGATATAATGACTTTATTAATACCCCTGTTTTACCAATTGGTACTTACAATGTAGTTATCAGGTATAGGAATTGGAAGTACAATGGTACTCCTCCAAACCCGTTGACAATTCCTCTTCTCAATAATGCATGCAGAAATATTGGTCCATTTTCAATAAATTCCCCGGGGGAGCTATATGCCAGTTATACTTATGAGTATTACCCAAATACAGTAATCAATTAGTAAACCTAACTTTTACCTACAGGCTTTAATAGCCTGTAGGTATTTTCTATATGAATTGTAATAAAATATCAATATTATTAATTTCAGTATTAGTATTATCAAAATTTACTAATGCTCAAAGTAAAGGCTGTTTAGACTCTATTAGTTTTAACAAATTTTATCCTTCTTATTTTAGAGCCGATAATGCTACTAATAGCCTAGCTAATTATGCCCCTCAAGTAGATGAAAGCGACAACGTTTATTTTAGTGGTCGTACTTCATTTAATTCCAATCCTAATTATTGGAGCATTATTAAATTTAATGCCAATAATAAATTGGTATGGTATAAAAATTTTAAAACAGATGTTTTTAATCCCTTTAACGGAGGTGCTTTACTCGATATAGATGAAGGCGCAAGTTTAACATATGCATCTCTCTTTCGAAATGAACCTAACCCAAATTCAAATTCTTTAATCATTACAAAAACTGACAGTGCCGGCAATCTTAAATGGAGTAAAATATTTAAACATGCTTTAAACCCGACTATAAGCGGGGGAATTTCAGAACCACGAGCCGGTAAAAATGGCGATTTATTTTGTACCGGGCATTTTGCAGACGATTTTAATACTACAGTAATGGCTTTAGATAGTTTGGGTAGTATTAAATGGAACAAAAAGTACAGCCATAATACGGTTTTTAAATACCATAGCAATGGTGAATTTATAGAACCACTTACCGACAATACTGTTGTAGTCGCTATTCCATTTTTTTATAATGCAGATGATATTAACGACCCTGCAGCAAGATTAGGAACACAATTAGTAAAATTTAGCAAAGTAAATGGTAGCATAATAGATCAAAAATCGTTTATGCTGTATGATAATACGGCGGCAACTATACCCAACAGGGCTAAGTTGCAAAAGATTAATTATGATACCGCAAGCAACCAAATTTTGCTTTTTTTTGAAGATTTGGGCTTTGGCATTCATAAACATAAATTTGTTTTACTTGATAGTAATTTTAATATTTTAAAAGTTGCTGCGTACTCAAATTCAGTCCCTTTGCTAAGCACAGAAAAAGTCAATATTAGTAAAACCAATATAATTACCATAACTTATCCATCACAAAACGTTTTCCCCCCTGATAGTTTTGCCTATGTTTCTATTAGTAATAATATTGAACTTATCGCTCAAAAAAAAATCAGCTTAACCAATTTGGGCTTTCCGCATAGAAACTTTAAAGTTGACCTATCTTATAAAAAAAACGGGTTACTCAATTTTCAACTTTCAACCTTTACTAATTTGGCGCAGGATTATTTGTACTTGTATGATAACTCTCCTTTTTATAGTGGTATTAGTCCATGTCTTGGTAATGATACAAGTATTTTTAGCAAAGTGCCAGTTTTTGCATTTCCCGTAACCAATCCTCTTATTGAGCAAAACGGCAGCACCCTTTTAAGTGTTACTGATCAGGTGCCAGGCTATCCCCCAATCGATTTATCATTACCTAAAGAGGAAGTATGTAAACAAATCAGCATCTGCGATACCATAAAACTCTTCGGCACTCCCTATCACTGTCTCAGCAATCCCTTAGATAGCTTTAAAATAATACGCAACCCTTTATGCAGGCGCAAAACCAACTGGCAGGTAGATACTACAGCTATAAAAATAATTAGCCAAACAGATACCACTTTGCAGGTAAAATATTTACAAGCTTACCGGGGTAGTATAAAAGTGGGCTTTGGTGGTTGTAGCTTAACCGACAGTATGGCTATAGAAGTTTATGCACCCAAAACTGCTGTTAGTTTAGGTAAAGATACTATGCTGTGCCCCGGCAAAACAATCACCCTTTATGCAGGCGCAGGCTTTACTAATTACCAATGGCAGGATGGCAGCACAGCCGATAGTTTGGTTATTGCACAAACCGGAAACTACATTATAACTGCTACCGATAGCTGTGGTAACGTGTTTAAAGATACTATTACAGTTACTCCGTTGGATGTGGCATTAAATGTAGATTATCCGCCAGGGCTTTGCCTTAATGATACGGCGGTATTTAATTTGCCTGCACCATTGTACAATTTTACCTGGCAGCCAAACACAGCAAGTTTGTTAACCAATAACCTGTGGAAATTATACCCCACTGTAACCACTGTATACAGTATTAGTGCCGAGCGTGAGCCGGGCTGTATATTGAGTGATACCGTTTTAATTACAATAAAAAATTGCCCAGATTATATTTATTTTCCCAATGCCTTTACACCAAATAAAGATGGCTTAAATGATGTGTACAAGCCAACCGTAAGTGGCAGAATTATTTTGTATGAGTTTAGTATTTACAACCGCTACGGCCAGCCGGTATTTAAAAGCAATACGCCTAACCAGGGCTGGAATGGTAATTTTAATAACAGTCAAAAACCTTTGCCCGGCGGTTATGTATGGCATTGCAGGTACCAGTTTATTAACCAACCATTGGTACAAAAGAAGGGTATGTTTATATTGATCAGGTAAAAAAATACAATTAAAATCAAGCGTTTTGCCCAGACAAAAAAATGCCCAACTTAACATTGGGCATTTTAATAAGACAAATTAAACAGCTACTTTTTCTTTCGCCTGTGTTAAACGGGTAAATTCGGAGCCGCTGAAAATTTTAGACAATTGGTTATTATTAGTTTTTTTCCACTCTGGAATGCTGGCTTCGGTAACAATGCGCCAAAAATTTTTGGCCTTTAAATCTTCGTAATCGTTAGTTTTTACAAACACACCAACAATGGTGTTACGCTTTTTAAATTCAATTTTTACAGCATTTTTTGCAAGGTGTGCAGGCTCTAAAAATTTAATAATGAGATCATTATTCATATTGTAATTTCTTGCAAATGTAGGCTAAATGAGGCTTTTGGCCTCATTTATTTGCCTTGTAGTTTTTATTATGCTAATAATCAAACACTTATCACTTTTATTTAAGGAGTAAAATGCCCTTATTTACACCCTGTAGCAAACTGCATTAATATTCATACCTGCGCCAACGGATGCAAATAAGATAATATCTCCTGTGTTTAATTGCTGTTCGGGCATGTGTCCTTTTCTTACCAAATCAAATAAGGTTGGTATTGTTGCTACAGAGCTATTGCCCAACTTATGAATGCTCATAGGCATTATATTTTCCGGCACCGTTTTAATGCCATAAAGCCTGTACATTGCTTTTATAATTCCTTCATCCATTTTTTCGTTAGCCTGGTGTATAAATACCTTCTTCAATTCGCTGATATCTACTCCTGCTTTATCCAAACAATCCTTCATAGCCACCGGCACATGCTTCATGGCGTATTCATACACTTTTCTGCCTTTCATTTTTATATACCGTATACGTGGGTCACTATCCGGAAAGTTTGATTTGCCCATATTCAGGTAATCCACCTCTTCCATACAGTGCGATTGAACACTACATGCCAGAATACCAGCTTTGGTTTCAGCCGCATTGGTAGCTTCCATTACACAAGCTCCTGCCCCATCAGAAAATATCATGCTGTCACGGTCATAAATATCTATAACTCTGGATAAAGTTTCTGTACCTACTACCAAACATTTTTTGGCAATACCTGCTTTAAAATAAGCATCGGCCTGTATAACGCCCTGCACCCATCCGGGGCAGCCAAATAAAATATCATATGCCACACAATTTGGATTCTTTATTTGCAAAGCATGCTTTACCCTTGATGCCAGTGCAGGCAACACATCTGTTTGTATAGTATGCTTAACTACATTGCCAAAATTATGCGCCACTATAATCTGGTCTAATGTTTCAGGATCGCATTTAGCATCATCAATTGCCCTTTTTGCAGCAATGGCTGCCATATCAGATGATTCCATGTTGCCATCAATATAGCGCCGCTCTTCAATGCCAGTTATATGCTTGAATTTATCTACAATTTCCTGAGGATCAGTGTCAATCTTTTTATGATCTTCTCCGTAAAAATCAAGTATAGTAAACTCCTGGTTAGTTTTAACATGATCCGGTATATAACAGCCGGTACCTGTAATTACTGTATTTAATAATTGCATATAATATTGAATGGGTTGACTGTTATGGTAATAGGTTGATCCCTAAAATCGGGATAAAGGTATTATCATCTTATTAAAAAAAACATGATTTTCGTACTAATTAGTAGTCAAATTACCCGAATTAGGAATGCATTATAAAAAAAATTTACCTTTAAATATTAAAAAGCTATATTTGCACCTTATTAAATAATACAATACAATTTAAAATGGACAAACAACAAGGTACCGTAAAGTTTTTCAATACTGAAAAAGGATTCGGTTTTATCAAACACAACGACTCTAACAAAGAAACTTTTGTTCACGTAAGTGGATTAAAAAGCCAAAATATTAAAGAAGGCGACAGCGTTGAGTTTGATTTGCAAGAAGGCAAAAAAGGAATGAACGCAGTTAATGTGGAAGTTGTAGGATAATACCTCACTTTTAAAAACCTTTCAGGGCTGTACTTTTAGTACAGCCCTTATTTTTTGCCTTTAGTTTTAAAAGATTTTTTTTTGTTAAACTGTTGTAACAAAAATATCAGTGTATTATAATTGGCTTTACATTTGCACCGGTAAATCAAAAAAAACACCATGAAAAAAACAGCTACACTTTTACTATTTTTTGCTGCAAGTTTTACTGTGCAGGCTCAAAGCCCAACCGATAAGATTGTGTTGGCTAAAAACCAGCAATTAAAATTTATAACGAAAGTTAACAGTACCATTAACCAGGAGATGATGGGCCAATCAATGGAAATATTGATGGACATTGCCACCAGCAGAAACATTACGGTAAAAGATATTACCACTACGGAATATAACCTGGATGCTGTAACTACTCATGTAAAAATGAATATGTCGGCCATGGGGCAGGATAAAGTCTTTGACAGCAATAATAAAAACGATATGGATGGAGACATGAAGGATGTTGGAAAAGACATTAATGTAGCAAAGCCGTTAATTCTATCTACCGATGGAAAGTGCAGGCCTGCAGCAAGTGCAAGCCCGGAAAAATCGGCCGAAGAAAAAGATATGATGGGTGACATGATGAAACAAATGATGGGAGGCGGTGCAGAAGAAATTACCACTGCAGCATATTTTATGCTTATTCCTGCCGGAAAAAAGCCTGGTGATATATGGACAGATAGCACAGTAACAGGTACAACAAAAGTAATATCTAACTATACCTGGGATTCCTCACTGGCAAATATTGCTGTTATTAAAGTTGCTTCAAAAGAAACCAATAATAGTACTGTAAATACCATGGGCATGGATATGACCATAAATATGGCCAACGAAATTACAGAGGTAAGAAAAGTAGATTTTACCACCGGCTTAGTTATCAGCATTAACAGTACAAAAAAAATAAACGGTACCATTGATGTAATGGGACAAAGTATTCCTATGACGGGCACTGCTACAACAGTTACAACAACAGAATAACTTAGTTTATATATTACAAAAGAAAGCCTTCCTGAAAATGGAAGGCTTTCTTTTGTCAATCTCTTGCGTGAAGATATTTAAACCCTAAGGCAGTAATTAAACATATTGCTCCCAATATCCACCATAAATAATTATACCCCAAACTATGGGCTATTTGTGTGCCGCTTAAACTTCCGGTTACCTGTGCCACACTCCATGCCATTGTATATATTGCTGCGTATTGCCCACGGTTTTCGGTAGTGGTACGGGCAATATAATAGCTATTCATAAATGGCATACCAGTTATTTCTGCAATGGTTACCATAAATATTACTGCCGATGCAAGTACAAAACCATTTGCCAAAGGAATATTCAACATACAATAAGACAAGGCTAGTAGCAGCGTGCCGTACATCATCAATTTTAAATATGGCTTTGTACCTTCTAATTTAAATACGATCACCATTTCAAACAAAGCAATTACAATTCCATTCATCGACATGATAACACCAATCCAAAACTCATCCAGTTTTAATCCTTCTTTAAAATACAAAGGCACCGTAGTAAATAATTGAAAAAAACAAAAGGCAAACAGCAGCATAAAGCCTGTGAATATCATAAATGTTCTATCCTGAAAAGGCCCTCTTACTTTACCAGGCTTGGGCAGATGACTTTTGTGTTGTTGTGCTAAACTAACCTTTGGCAAAATGAGTAACAAAACAAAACCTGCAACAATATTGGTAATACCATCCACCCAAAACAACAACTCATAACTTATAGAAGCCAATATACCGGCTAAGGCACTACCTACACCCCAGCCCAAATTTATAGCCAGCCGTACTAAAGAAAAAGATTGTGTGCGGCTTTGTACCGTACTGTAATGTGCCACAGCACTGGAGTTTGCAGGCCTAAATGCTTCGTTGATAAAGCTTGCAAAAAATATACAAATGCAAATGCTTACATAAGAATCCATTTGCCCCAATACAATAAACATAATTCCGCCACCTAATAATGCAGCAAATTGCACATAATAAAAACCCAGTTTATCACTTAACCTGCCACCAATAAATGCGCCAAACAAAGAGCCGACACCATATATTGCCACAGCCAAACCACCTTGTGTAGCTGTGTACCCCAGATGATTGCAATACAGCGTCATAAATGGCAATACCATAGTGCCACACCTGTTAATAAGCATGACAGCAGCAAGCAACCACATACGGCGGGTTAAGCCGCTGTATGCATTCTTATATAAATTAATAGTGTTTGATATCATAAAAAGCGTTGCAAAGATATTATTTGCAACGCATCAAATTGCTTTAAGCACCCCTGGTAAATAAAATTCATAGTACAACCTTGCAAAAACATTACGTTAACATAATAGCAGTATTGAAAGTACGGCAATTTATTAATGCTGCTATATCTTTAAACTAAAGTAACAAAGGCATAAAAAACTAACTATTATGAAATATTTATTAACTGCACTTGCAGTATGCATAGCATTTACAACAACTGCCCAGCAAACCAGCGCCGACAGAATTTTGTATGGCCCAATAACCAAAGACAGTTTACTGGCAGTGCCATACAGTAAATGGTTTAACAAAGGCTTTGCTGAATACAACAGCAATAATGAAATAAAAACTAAGTTATTAAATGTGTCAACCAAAGGAATCAGCATTGAAATATTTTTTGGTAACTGGTGTGGAGACAGCAAAAGAGAAGTGCCCCGTTTTTTAAAAGTGCTGGATGAAATAAAATTCAACATTGCCAATATAAAACTAATTGCTGTTGGTGGCAGCGATTCGTTATACAAACAATCTCCAAAAGGAGAAGATAAAGGCAAAGGCATTTTTAAAGTACCGGTATTTATTGTGTATAAAAACGGTGTTGAAATAAACCGCATCAACGAATTCCCGGTACTATCTTTAGAAAAAGATCTTTTACTGATCTTAAACGGAGAAAACTATTCTCCTAATTACAGAAGTTTTGCCAGCCTTAATAAATGGCTGAATGATGGCAGCTTGCTGGATAGTAATATTACAATCCGAAGTTTTGCATTACAGTTAAAACCATTGGTAAACAGTGAGCATGAATTAAATAGTTTGGGATACCTGTTGCTTAAACAAAATTTTAAAAAAGAAGCATTAATCATCTTTAGAATTAATGCCAATCTTTACCCGGAATCTGGCAATGTTTTATCGAGCCTGGGCGAAGGATATTTAAAAAATGATTATAAAGAAAAAGCGGTAGCGGCTTTAGAAAGCAGCCTGACTTTTACTAAAGACCTTGTTGCTGTAAAAGAAATATTAGAGCTGCTTTATGAAGCAAAGGGATTAAAATAACCACCGAAAATAAAAAAAGTATGCTTCAAAATAAAGCATACTTTTTACAATAAATGTATTTTACTGGTTAAAATTTTCAGATCTTGGCATTGCTGCAAAAGCTTTTTGAAAGCTATCAGGAGGTATTGCTAATTTTCGTTTAACAGTATCCATCCATACTCCATCAACAGTAACCACTGCTGCCTCGGCCCAATATGTTCTTCCTGCACCACCTGCATGGTAATGCCATACTGCGACAATATATCCATACGGGCATTGGCACAGTAATCGTAATACTTACTATGCAGTACATGAAAGTTGGGATCGATATCTGCCCAGCGTATTGCTGCTTTTGCTATAAATGTTGCCATAACTTATTTATCGATGTATTTTAAAATTGCAACGCCAACTTCATCATTGCTTACTGCTGTATTGGAAAGAATGATTATAGCATTATTTGTTTTTGGGTTTATTGCCAGCAAACTGCGGTAACCGCCTGTAGCTCCTCCGTGAAATAATAATTGTCCCCAGCCCCAGTTTTGTATAAACCAGTTTAACCCTATCTTTTGTTGCCCTGCATCAAAAGTTGCCGTATGGGATAAATCAATTGCTTTTTGCAATTTATCATCCGGCGCTTTTAAATTTAATGCGGCATACTTTAACATATCTTCTGTATTACTCCTTAAACTTCCTGCTGCTGTCAATACTTTAAAATCCCACTGGCTTTGAAGAGAAATACTTTCGTCGTAACCCTGCATAAATAAAGCACTATCCTTTTTAATTAGAAATTCTCTGGTATCGGTCATTCCTGCTTTTGAGCTGATAAAAGCTGTTATCATTTTTTCGAAAGGCATTTTGTTTACCTTTTGCAAAATGTAGCCCAGTAACCCAACAGCTAAATTACAATACTCAAATTTTTGCCCCGGCTTACGGCCTGGTGAAGCATGCTTTAAATACTCCAGTAATTTTTTTTCATCGTAATTTCTGTACGGATTGGTAAGATCAGTTGTATCAAAATTACCTGGTAATGGCGGTAAACCTGATGTATGATTGGAAAGATGAACAATTTTCAAAGTATCATTTCCAAATTTAAGAACAGGGGTATTTTTAGGTAGAAATTTATTTACAGGATCATTTAGTTTTATTTTATTTTCTGTAACTGCTTTTGCCAAAAGTATACCAGTAAAGGTTTTGGTTATTGAACCTATTTCATATAAATTTTTTGAAGAGGGCGACTGTTCATTACCTTTTTTTGTTTCGCCATAATTATAAAAATAAGTTTTCCCTTCTTTTAAAACCCCGATACTTAAAGCAACAGTTTTACTTTCAAACATAAAAGGCTGCACAATAGCTTCTACTTTTTTATCCAGTTCAGTAGCAAGTGCATTATCAGTTTTTGTTTTTTTAATATCGCCGGTGGTTTCCTTTTTATAGGGTTTAAATAAAAAAGTTTCAAAAAGCCCGGCAGAATCCAGGCTCAGATACATCGAAAGAATCGCCGCATCTGTTGTTACCTTGTATTTACTTATCCCTCTATCAATTTTTTCAAACTCTGCCGCCTTTATTTCTCCTAAAGGAAATAAATTATTTGCGCCAATAGCTTTAAATTTTTCTGCACTTAATTGCTTTTTAAATCCAGCACCGGCCAGGCTGTACAAACTATCTGCATTTTGTGCATTAAAAAATTGTACCACTTTATCTTTCATGGCATCATTTTTTATTTTTTGTATATCTTGGGCACATACGGTCAATGAATAACAAACTACCAAAGCAACAACTAACAACTTTTTCATTTTTTTTACTTGTTTTTAAAAATATTGCCGGGCTAAACCTGCAAACTTAGCCCGGCAATATTCAATGTTCTTCAAAACTGCACAATCTATTTACAAAGTACCTGTATCTTTCTTCAACTCTTCATTTCTTTTAGCAACTTCTTCTAAAAGTTTTAATCCCAGTAAACCACTAATGCCACCGTTAGCGCTGTCACCACCTCCACTGATCAATACATCAGGCATTATTTTTACATTTTGCATACCAATAGATTCCATCACTTTTAATTGCGTAAAGTTATTACCACCCATGGCCTCTACCGAAAGTTTATAAGATTCCGCATTAGATTTACCAATCGCTAAGATCTTTTCTGCTTCGGCATTACCTGTTAAGGATATTTTTTCAGCATCTGCTTTTGCCAACAATTCAATTTGTTCTGCATTAGCTTTTGCCAAAACCCTTATCCTTTCTGCATCACCATTTGCCAGCAATTTTAATCTATCTGCTTCTGCAGTTGATTGTAAACGTACACTGTTGGCTTCACCGGTGGCTTTTTTTACAGACGCATCCGCAACCCTCTCTGCAATCAACACACCCTGATCTGCTTTTACTATTTCTTTTTGTATATCAGCAATTGCTGTTTCCTTTTCCAGACTCTGCCTGGTTTCCTGCGCCTTCATTTCTGTTTCGTAGGTTACTTTTTGTTCTTCTGCAATCTTACGATCAGTTAATGTTTTCATTAAACTTTCGGGTGGTACAATATCACCAATCAAAGTATCTACACCGTACACATTGTATTGGTCAAGCACTTTACCAATATGCATTTTTGCCGATTCCTGTCTTTCCTTACGTGTACCGAGGAACGCAATTACATCGCTATCCTGTGCACTGTTTCTAAAATAGTTACCAATGGTTGGTTCCAATACCTGGCTTACCAGGTTATTCATATTACCAAATCGTGCAATTACTTTTGGCGCTTCTGTTGTAGGAATATGAATAATCTGTGATACATCTAAATTAAAAGGGAAACCGTCTTTACTACGTACTGTTATGGTAGATAAATGTTTATCCAGCTGATGGCTTTCGCTTCTTGCGTTGGCCCAGTTTAACACCAGGTTGGTTGTTGGCACCAGTTCCACTTTCATAATAAATGGGTTGATGGGATATTTACCGGGGCCTAACGGCTCGGCCCATACTCCTTTTTGCCCCTTAGAAACTATGTTGCCATGTTTAAATTCTGCACCACTTAAATCCACACCTTCATCACCCACATAGCTAATTACAACACCTACATGCCCAATAGGAATTTCCATCATATTCACCATATCTACTTTAGCAAACCATGGATTTAAAAAATAGGTGCCCGCCAATACCACTTGTTCCTGCAAACCTTTGTAGCCCCCTTTTTGCATAAACACATCCACATCCTGAAATTTATTGTGGCTCTCTACAATTCGCCCTGCAATTTGTCCTTCTTCCAAAGGCTTTCCTTCCTGTGTTGTTACAACACCTACAGCGTTATCAGGTATCGATGTCATATCTGTCATTATCACTTCAAACAAAAAAGTATTAATACGGTAACTACCCGGTGTAACAATTGCAGTCTGGCGACCTTTGCGTCCGCCATTTTTTAAAAACGCCTCAGCATTTTGAAAACTATCGCAATCTACTTTTCTACCAAGTATTGAACCTGTTTCCAGTTCGGCACCATCTTTTGCCAACACCAAACCTAGCTGGCCTGTTGGGATAATTGTAAAAGATTGAAATGTGATTTCGTACTGCCAGATCCACTTGGCAAAGTAAATACCGGGAGGTAATGTTTGCGCCTGAAAACCTGCTTCGCCTTCTGTAGCCACAATGCGGCCTTCGGGCAGTTCCTGCTTACCAAAAAGTACAAACTTTTTTGTTACCAGTCCAATTTTATCTTCGGGCACAATCACCACGCCAAAAAATACACGAAGAATAAATTTGTAAAACAAGAAAAGAAATAATAAGATACCGATGGGTACTCCCCAGGTAATTAATAATTGAGAATCCATGTTATGTAGGGTTTTAGTTGATGAAAATATGAAATATTCGGGTAACAGGCTACAGTAATTCTATTAAACTGCATTAGCAAAGTTTACACAGAGAAACGAAGAACACTCCTGTGCAATATGCCATTGCTGAACATTACTGCCCCATACCTTAAAATGTAGAAGAAAACTAAATTACCGGAGGAGAAGTATTGAAGTTACTGAGGATAAAATCGCACAGAAATAAAAGAATAAAAGCAGTAAGTAGTTTCATTGTAAATAAATTACCGCACAAAGATGATACGATTTACGATACTACTGGTTTATATTCGGGAGGAATGGTAGAGCATGTATTAAGATTGGTATAAAAACTTTTAGGAGTGGTAAATTTAAATTCAATAAACCTGCATAATATATTACAAAGCAGATTTCATAATAACTGTAAGTAGTTTAGCCCATTTCTCATATTCCTTACCAGAAGGATGCAAACCATCAGTTGCAACTAAAGCAGGATCGTTTGTTGCCATTCTTGAAGAAGCTGTAATATCAATATAGTTTACACCTTTAGCCAATGCAATTTGTTTATTGATCACATTGAAGGAATCGATCTGCAATGCAATTAAAGCCCTGTCTCTCCCATTTGCAAAAGGCGTAACTCCCCAATCGGGAATAGAAAGCACTGCCACCCTTTTTACACTATTACCTGCATATTGTATAGCAGTATTTAACAACTCTGTAAATTCTGTGGCATATTCAGCCTGGCTGCGGCTCTGGTATTGATTGTTTACACCAATAAGCAGTGTAACAAAATCGTAGTTTGTTTTTGATGGTGGAGAGGTATTAATTGCATTAATTAAGTTCCCTGTTGTCCACCCTGTTACAGCAATATATTCTGGCACATAAAAAATAATGCTGTCCTTAGAAAGTATACTTATTGTTTGCGCCGGAAATCTTTCTTGGGCCATTACAGATTGGCCAATGGTATAGGAATCTCCAAGGGCAAGGTAATTTTTATAAACCCCATTGTTTACTGGTGGAGGCACATATGCAGCAGGAATAGTTTGCTTTTTACAAGCAAGTAAAAGGTAAAAAGCAGCAAAGGATAGCGTAATTAGTAATATGCGTTGCATGTCTTTATTAACGTAATTACTTTGCAGATGGTTTAATAAAAAAGGGCTTTGTTTTACCAAAGCCCTTAAAATTTATTTATACAATATTTCGTAATATTCCTGTGCCATCCGGTTACTGTCAAATTGAAAGCGTACATCTCTCATACCGTTCTGGTTAATTTGCCTCCACACTTCGTGGTTTTCGTAATATAAAGGCAATACCTGATTTTCTAAAATCTCATATAATTTTTCAAGGTCGTACTGATCTTGCTCATGCACACTAATATTTTCATAATCAATTGGCGGCACTACAAAACCATTATTACCATGATGAATAAATTCGCAGATCCAACCATCATTGGTACTACAGTTTACAGCACCATTCATTGCGGCTGTCATACCACTGGTACCGCTGGCTTCTCTTGGCACACGTGGGTTATTCAACCAAAGATCTGATGCTTGCTTCAGGCGTTTACTCAACCCCAACTCATAACCGGTACAAACTGCTACATTATCGTACCGCTTACTTAAATGCACCAGGTTATTAAAATCGCTGATGGCGGGATAATCAACAGGGTAAGGTTTACCTGCCCAAATTATTTGTACAGGATATTTTTTACTACTTAATAATCTTTCAAATCTTTCTATATCCCTGGTTAATAATTCAGCTCTTTTATATCCTGCAAAACGGCGTGCCCAAACAATAGTAAATACCCTGGGATTAAATAGTTTGCCGGTTTGATCAGCTACTAAATCAAAAGCTCTTTTTTTCAGGTAAGTTTTTCTATCATCAAAGCCAACTGGGTTATTCTCATTCATAAAATTATACAACTGCTTATCCGACCAGTAAAACCAGTTTTGCGCATTGGTGATAGCTTTAATTTCGCAAATACCCTGGTACTTACCCCACATTTTACGGCTCACTTCTCCATGCAATTGACTTACGCCATTGGCTAATTTTGCAAAACGCAATGCTGCCAGTGAATGATTAAACTGATCACCTTCCATTCCGGTTAGCTTTCTTACATCATCTAATTTCATTCCGCAGAAATAACTCATTTTTTCGCAAAGAAAAATATCATGTTTTTCGTTACCGGCTTCTTCAGGCGTGTGTGTAGTAAATACCATTCTTTTTTTCACCTCTTCTGCACTACCGTATTTTTTATACAAGTAAAATGCAGAACTAATAGCGTGAGCTTCGTTTAAATGATATAGTTCAGGATTGAAGTTTAATTGATCTATCAATTTAGCACCGCCAACGCCCAATAAAATAAACTGGGCCACTTTGGTTGCCACATTAGCATCGTATAACCTGTGTGTAATGGTTTGAGATACGTAATCGTTTTCCGGCAAATCAGTACTCAACAAAAATAAAGGAGCACTCTTAAATGTTTCCGGGTTTAAATACCATGCTTTTACCCAAACCGGGTGCTCATGAATATCGATCTGAAATTTAATACCGGTATCTTCTAAAAAATTATATATTTTTTCGTTCCATTGAACTTGTAAGGTTTGATCCTGATTACGGGCCTGATCGTAATAACCATATTTCCATAAAATACCTACACCAATTAAATTCTGGCGTAATTCATAAGCACTACGCATATGTGAGCCACTTAAAAAACCCAAACCACCACTATAAATTTTTAAAGGCTGATGCACTGCAAATTCCATTGAAAAATAAGCTACACGTTTTTTAAAACGTTCGTCAATTGAGTACGGAACACTAAAATTGGTAAAACTCATTGTCTTTTTCTTTTTTGAGGTCGCAAGATAAATGGAAATTTCAGTAAAACCGAGAGCATCTGCAAAATAATGTGTAGATTTTACACTTTATTTCCCTCCTGGTTTACCTACATTTATTCATTTAATTTAAATATAACTTGCAGGTAAAAAATTGTTACGATTAAAAACGGGCCTTATTCACTTACTAATCAAACAGGAAGAAATTCGCTTACAGGTAAGTACAAATTACAAAAGTGCTGGATGACAAATATTGATACGGAAATAAAAAAAAGGTAACCCAGCTTTTTTATCTGCAACCGGCAATAGATATACACATTTTCTTATTCTTGTTAATAACCTAACCGTATAAAGTAAACGGATGCGGCGCATTAATATTTTGATACACTTAAAATTTCTTTTCTGCTATTAAATCGCTGTATGAAAACGCAATATAGTCAGATGGATTTATACCGAAAAAGGTTGCATAAAAATCGCATTGCTCTTTTAATTTATCAATTCCAATGTCGCCATTTTTATCAATAGCTTCTACTTCTATAAATGTGCCCAATCCTTCCACCAAATCAAAATGAAATTTTACATTGTCTATAAAATAGATCCTTCTTTTTTTATCTACCACCACTTTTACACCGTTTACTTTTACTAAAATATCTTTTAATATTTTATCCGGATTATGCTGATATAATAAGATATCAGATTGTTTAGCACCTGCCGTGTTTACTCTTTCATAAAAGATCAATGAGTTTTCAATATTTCCTTCCCTTAATTTTAAACGTCCGGCAGTAACATTAAAATAAGTATCCACCTGGTTATCCTCACCAATATATTTTGGATCAAGCGTAAGTAATTTTTTTTCTAAAAACACTATATCTTTTGCTTGTGCCTTAAACTCAATGTTAATTGTTGCCATCTATTTTATTTTTTAAATTTCAATTATTGCTGTCATTTCAATTTCAATAAGCAAGTCATCGTTAATCAGGCGACTTACCTCCACCATTGTGGCAACGGGTTTTATGCTCTTAAAAAATTCTCCATGTGCTTTGCCTACAGCTTCCCATTGCGAAATATCTGTTACAAACATTCTTGTGCGTACCACATCATTTAAAGATGCGCCGGCTTCAATTAAGGCAGCTTCCATTTTTTTTATCACAAATACAGTCTGCTTATAAATATCTCCTTTGCCAATCAATACATCGCCATCCATAGCAGTTGTACCCGCTACTTCTATAATATTACCCACACGTACAGCCCTGCTGTATCCTACAATATCCTCCCAGGGCGAACCTGAACTTATTTTTTTATGCATAACGTTTGTATGATCCTCAAATTTACGGGCAATAAAAGAATTTATAAGGGCAAAAAAGCTAAAACAAGACTGTAATAGCATCTGGCCAGATAATTTATTTTGTAAATCCTAATTATTTTTTTAGGTTTACCTAAATTTGTTTTATAAAAATAAATTGTATTGAGGTAAATGAGAAGGAATGCGCCCAACACTACTTCGTTAAGTGAAGTACACGAAACAATAGACACCACAAAAAAGAAAATTGGCTGGAAAAAAATATTCTCTTTTTTAGGGCCCGCCTATCTGGTAAGTGTAGGTTATATGGATCCCGGTAATTGGGCTACAGATTTGGCCGGTGGCAGCAAATTTGGCTATTCACTGGTTTGGGTTTTGTTGATGAGTAATCTTATGGCGCTGTTATTACAAGGTTTATCAGCAAGGTTGGGTATTGTAAGAAGAAGAGATTTAGCACAGGCCAACCGGGAAGCTTATCCCCAACCTGTAAATTATGCACTTTGGTTTTTGGCAGAAATTGCCATTGCAGCTACCGACCTTGCCGAAGTACTGGGCATGGCAATAGGTTTACAATTACTTACGGGATTGCCTTTAATATGGGGCGTTTCTTTAACCGTATTAGATACATTTCTTTTACTATACCTACAGAAATTAGGTATGCGTAAAATGGAGGCTTTTATTATTGCGTTGGTTGCAATTGTCGCCATTTCTTTTTTAATTGAAATTATTCTGGCAAAACCCATTCTTGCAGAAGTGGCAAAAGGTTTTATTCCAACATTTCCAACGGAGGAGGCTTTATATATTGCCATAGGAATTATTGGCGCCACTGTAATGCCACATAATTTATACCTGCATTCGGCATTGGTACAAACCAGAAAAATTGACCGCACAGAAGAAGGGATTAAACAGGCCTTAAAGTTCAACCGCATAGACAGTACTATTGCATTAAACATTGCCTTTTTAGTTAATGCTGCCATTTTAATTTTAGCAGCAACAGTTTTTTTTAAAACAGGTAATTCTAATGTTGCAGAAATAAAAGAAGCTCATCGTTTGCTGCCGGGCTTTTTAGGTAACACTGCTCCTATACTTTTTGCAGTAGCATTAATTGCTGCCGGACAAAGCAGTACAGTTACCGGTACATTAGCCGGACAAATAATTATGGAAGGGTATTTAAGCCTGCGTATCAATCCAATGCTTCGCCGCTTAATAACAAGATTACTTGCCATTATTCCTGCACTCATTGTTATTGCCGTTTATGGCGAAAACAATGTAGATGCCCTGCTTATATTCAGCCAGGTTATTTTAAGTTTACAATTAGGTTTTGCCATTATACCATTAATTCATTTTGTTAGTGATAAAAAAACGATGGGCAGTTTTGCCGTAAAACCCTTAACACAAGTAGCTGCCTGGGTTATTGCAGCTGTGTTAATTTCACTTAACTTAAAAATGCTGATCAATGAGGCATCCGGTGTGTTTGAAGGAGATAATACATTAGCAAAAATAATTTTGATACTGCTTGGAATATTTTTTGCAGCTTTGTTATTATACATTATCCTTCACCCCTTGTTGGCAAAAAACAAAAAGTTTATTTCGATACAGATGCACACAGAGGCAAACACGATAAAAAATCTTGTTATTCCCACCTTTAATAAAATTGCAGTGGCATTAGATTATACTGCAAACGATGAGAAACTTTTAGCATATGCCATTGGCCAGGGAAAAGAGAATACTACTTATGTGCTGCTGCATATTGTAGAAAGTGCTTCTGCTAAATTATTAGGCCAGGACAGTGATGATTTTGAAACTATAAAAGATACCGAACAGATAGAATTTTATGTGCGGCAGTTAAAAGAACGGGGTTATAAAACAGAAGGTAAAATTGGCTTTCGTAACAGGGTTAAAGAGATAGTGCGTATTGTAAATGAAAGCAATGCAGATATGCTGGTGATTGGTGCCCACGGACATACCGGCATAAAAGATTTTATTTATGGAGAAACAGTAAATGCAGTACGGCATAATTTAACCATCCCCGTACTGGTAGTAAAATCGTAAGCCGATGCAATTACAAAAAGCTTAGTTGTTTTTCAATTTTTTCGTTCCACCTGGCCTGAACATTTTTTAATTGCCCGTTTTTAGTTTGGCCATCATACTCGTTCTGCATCTTCTCCAGCTCCCGGCAGCTTTCAGCATATAAATTTTCTAATAATTGGCCATAATTGTTTGAAGTAAATTTAGTTGTCTTTAATTTTTCGATAAATAAATTCGTTACAATATAGGTCACATCAAAATGATGTTGCTCATGTGTTAAAGCATAATCAGATTCTTTGCCAGCCCTAACCCATGAACTTTTTTTACTGAAATAACAAAAAACAGAAATGGCAACATTTGTTTTTCCATTTCTGTATTGCATAGTAGCCATATAACCAAAACCGGAAGAGGTAACCGCTAAAGCCTCATGGGGCAAACCTGGTTTACCTTTAAAATCGGGCCATTTTAATTTTTGAGTGGAATTGTAATAAATTGTATCGCTGTTGGCGGAAGGAATATGCTGTGCCCATTTTACAGTTAAGTTTACCTGTGCTAATGCAGACAAATTTGTAAATAGAAAAACAAGGAAAATAAGCTGCTTCATAATAGACTGTTACTGTAAAACTCAAATCAACAAAAATTATTACTTACTCAATTGACAAGTTACCATATTTACAATATCATTAACAGCAATTAATTCCATACACTTAAAATGGCCTTTCGGGCATTTTTTATATCCAATTTTACTACAGGGCCGGCACCATAATTTATTTATCTCCACCACATCAAAATGTTGTGCAGATAGTTTACCATAATAAGGATACATGCCGAATGCAGGAACTGTATTTCCCCAGATAGAAATGACAGGCTTTTGCAATGCTGCAGCAATATGCATTAACCCGGTATCATGAGTGATGACTAATTTAGCGCCACGCAACAGATCTGCAGATTCATTCAAATTAAATTTACCGCAGGCATTATAAATTTTAATATCGTCGGATGCTGCAATAGCCTGTCCTTCTTCCTGATCCCCTTTATCGCCCAATAAAATAATGGGATGTTTTATAGCAGTACACAGTTCTTTTAATTTATGTAAGGGCAATTTTTTAGTAGCCAATGCAGCGCCAATTACTACAGCAATATAACCCAGCATGTGCGATGCCGGTAAATCTTTTTGTGTAATGGTATCTTTTTCAGGAATAAAATAATCTAATCCCAATCCATCATTCACTATACCCAGCGATGCTACCGTTTCAAGGTTCCTGTCCACAATATGTTTTTCAGGTAGGGTATTAATTTTAAAATTGGTATAAATGAATTTTTTGATATTCAGTTTATCAAATGAAAATGCTTTTACATTTTTTAAAACTCTTTTTATTCGGAGTGTGCGAAGATTGTGATGCAAATCGATAATGTAATCATACTCCTCCGTTTTTAATTCATGTAACATCAACTCAAAACTATCGCCCAGTGTATGAATCTTATCTATATAAGGATTGGAGGCTACAATTGACCGGTAAGATTGCTTGGTTAAAAAATGAATTTCGGCATCAGGCAATTGCTTACGCAGGCAACGCACTACCGGCGTGGTTAACACAATATCGCCAATGGAAGAGAATCGTATAATGAGGATTTTTGCCACAGCTGGTTTTATTATTAAGGCAGTAGTTCTTCGCCTTCGGTATAGTTAAGATCTTTATGAAAAGTTTCTTCAGTAAAGTAAAATGCAATAAAAGTAATGATCAGTACAACAATACCGGTAACAATGCCGGCTTTTATTAACGGCCATTCCCAGCTTTTTTGAAATAAATTCAGAAACATCAAATTAATTAAAGGCAATGCACCTCTTACCATATTAGGAATTGTAGTTGCTGCAGTTGCCCTAAGGTTAGTACCAAACTGCTCCGCTCCCATGGTTACAAAAATTGCCCAAAAGCCAGTGCTAAACCCCAGCAAACTGCAGATAATATACATCCTTGTATCAGAGTTATTTACACTACTAAAGAAAATTATTAAAGATAGTACGCATAGAAAATAAAATAGCAGTAACGCCTTTTTTCTGCTTTTAAAATACTGGCTTACAAAGCCAATTAAAATATCTCCAATTGCAATAGCAGCATAGGCAAACATTATAGATCTGCCGGAATCGATGGTAGTGCTGCCAAACATTGCTTCGCCAAACCTGTCGCTTTGATTAACCAAAATACCAATTACATACCAGGTGGGCAATCCAATTAAAATTGCTAAAAAATATTTTTTAAAGCGCTCTGCATTATTGAAGAACATTAAAAAATTACCCCGCTGTACATTTGATTTTTTCACTTCGTTAAACATTCCGGATTCTGCCACACTTATCCGGAGAAACAATAAAAGAATACCCAACCCTCCACCAATTTTATAACAAAGTCTCCAGTTCTCATCTGTAAACTGATAGGTAAAATAAGCCGCAACAGCACCAAACAATCCAATACCAGCTACCAACGAAGTGCCAATGCCTCTTTTATTTTTGGGTAACAATTCGCTTACCAATGTAATACCAGCGCCTAACTCGCCTGCTAAACCAAGGCCTGCAACAAAGCGGCACATTGCATATTGATCAACCGTTTGAATAAAGCCCGTAATAAAATTTGCAGCAGAATACAAAATGATGGAACCAAATAAAACAGAGAGCCTTCCTTTTTTATCGCCCAATACACCCCAGATAATTCCACCCAATAACAGACCTATCATTTGCCAATTGATGATCTTGGTACTATCCACTAATAAAGTTGCCGGAGTTGCTCCCACTGCCAGTACACTTGTTTTTTTAACAATAGTAAACAGCAGCAGATCGTAAATATCAACGAAGTATCCTAACGCAGCTACTACAACAGCAATATTAAAAACAGATTGGTTATTCTTTTGAAGCTGCATCGGTATGCTTTTTCTTTTTTCCAAATAATAATTTTATGAATATTGGAGCAGTAGTTACCAGAACAATACCAATAACGATAACTTCAAGATGTTCTTTAAGATCGAATTGATAAGCATCCCATATCCATTTTTGTAAAAAGAAACCGCCTAATATCATAGATGTAACCCATGCAATACAACCTACTACATTATAAAAAGTAAACTTAGTTTTATTCATATCCACAATACCGGCTATTAATGGCGCAAAGGTTCTGATGATGGGAACAAACCTTGCAAATACAATGGCACCACCGCCATGTTTTTCGTAAAAATCATGCGCCTCGTGCAAGTAACGTTTTTTAAAGAACCACCGATCATTCCAATTATACATTCCATGCCCGAATTTTTTTCCAAACCAATAACCTAATGCATTTCCTAATATTCCTGCTAGAGCAATTAACCCTACAAGCACAAAAAGATCAAGCCAATAGCTGTGATTGTTATCTAAACCAAATAATTTTAAAAACTGGTAACCCAATCCTGGTTCAATACCGGAGTCTGTCTTTATTTCATGAGCGTATATACCGGCAACAAATAATAAAGAATCTCCCGGTAAAAAAAATCCTGCAAACAATCCTGTTTCTGCAAACACCACAATAAGTAATAACCATAATCCCCCATTCTCAATATACCATTGTGGTTGCAATAATTGTGTCCAGTGAAAGTCTAAAAAAATAAAATCTAGCATTGATAAAGGTTTTATTAATAATTATTACGGATGCTCTAATTGTCCTTCCCATTTGCTTACAGCGGCAGTGGCCAAAGCATTGCCTAAAACATTGGTCATTGTTCTGCCCATATCGCAAAATACATCAATGGCTAAAATCAAGCCCACTCCTTCCGGCGGTATGCCAAACATGGCGCCCGTTGCTAAAACTACTACTAACGAAGCCCGTGGTACGCCTGCAATACCTTTGCTGGTAATTAAAAAAACCAGCAGCATAATTATTTGCTGACTAACATCGCCTGTTATGGCGGTGATATTATATGCCTGCGCAATAAACATACTGGCAAAGGTCATGTACATCATACTACCATCTAAATTAAATGAATAGCCTAATGGTAAAACAAAACTTACAATTTTATTATTGCAGCCAAAGCGTTCCATTTCTTCTACCAGTTTGGGATATACTGCTTCGCTGCTTGCTGTACTGAATGCAATTGACATAGGGCTTGCAATTCTTCTCAATAATATTCGTAACCTGTTTCTTAAAAACAAGTAACCTACAAATAATAACAGTGCCCAAAGAATAATAAGTCCTAAATAAAATTCGCCTACATATTTTCCAAAAGTGCTTAATATACCCAACCCATTTTTTGCAATTGCTGCCGACATTGCACCAAACACACCCAACGGAGCAAGGTACATTACATAAGTAACCATTTTTAAAACAATATGTGCAAGAGCATCTAAAGCATTAATGATCGGTTCTCCTTTTTTGCCTACTGCCGTTAATGCAATACCAAAGAAAACAGAAAATACCACCAGCTGTAAAATCTCATTGGTAGCCATTGCTTCTATTACACTGCGTGGTACAACATGCTCTACAAATTTTTGTAACGAAAAGCCCTGCGATTTTTCTAACAGATCTTTTACTGATGCCATGTCGGTATTGGAAATATCTGCACCCACACCCGGCTTAAAAATATTTACTAATATCAAACCCAAGCCTAACGAAACCAAAGAGGCTGTGATAAACCAAAGCATTGCTTTACCACCAACCCTGCCCACTGTTTTCATATCGCCTAATTTGGCAATACCCACCACCAGGGTTGCAAACACAATTGGTGCAATAATCATTTGTACCATTCTTAAAAAGATGGTGGTAAGCAGTTTGGCATTATCAGCAAAAGCTTTTCTTGTATCAGGATTATAATTTTCATTAACATAATAGCCAACCAAAATCCCCAGCACCATAGCTATCAGAATATATAATGTAAGCCTGCTTTTTTTTGTTGGCTGCTGTGTTATTTCCATTGCATAACATTTAGTGACGCAATATAATATTAAAACCTGTTAATCACTTGCAGCTTATAAAAAAGTATGGCTGGTTGCGTTTTTAAAAATTTATTGCTTATTTTTCCAATTCATTTTCACTAAAACCAACTAACAATATGAGTTTATTTGTAAAAAAGCCAATTGACGCTTTAATGGCCGAAGCTGGTGATTCTGAAAAAGGGTTAAAGCGAACGCTTAGTGCCGGTTCATTAGTGGCACTTGGTATTGGTGCTATTATTGGTGCCGGTTTGTTTGTTAGAACTGCTGCTGCTGCTGCACAAAATGCAGGTCCTTCAGTAACTATAGGATTTATTGTAGCAGCTATTGGATGTGCTTTGGCAGGATTATGTTATGCGGAACTATCTTCTTCCATTCCTATTTCAGGAAGTGCATATACTTATACTTACGCTACCATGGGTGAATTACTGGCATGGATAATTGGTTGGGATTTAGTATTGGAGTATGCAGTAGGTGCTGCAACAGTAGGCATTGCATGGAGTGAATATTTAAATAATTTATTGGTTAATGTTTTACATTGGAAAGCGATAGCATATGAATGGTGCCACTCGCCTTTTGAACATTCTATTCCTGATGCCGCCGGTGTTGTGCATACGGGTATAATGAATGTGCCTGCATTTGGTATTGTGGCATTATTAAGTTTATTGTTGATAAAAGGAACTCAGGAATCTGCTTTTGTAAATGGTATTATTGTAATTACCAAAGTTGCCATAGTTATTTTGATAATTATTTTTGGCTGGGGATTTATTAACGCTGAAAATCACACACCATATATACCAGCTGCAAGTACTTATACTGATCACCAGGGAATAAATCATAGTTATGGTGGCATTATGGGAATATTAGGTGCTGCCGGCGTAGTGTTCTTTGCATTCATTGGCTTTGATGCTGTTAGTACTGCTGCACAGGAAACAAAAAGTCCAAAGAAAGCTATGCCAATAGGCATTCTTGGGTCTTTAGCAATTTGCACTGTGTTGTATATTTTATTTGCACACGTATTAACTGGATTAGCACCAGTAGACTTCTTCAGAACAACTGGAAAAGAAGCATCTGTAGTGGTAGCCATCAAAACATATATGCCGGGATATGAGTGGCTGGGAAAATTAGTTACTGTTGCAATTTTAGCTGGTTTCTCTTCGGTAATCCTCGTTATGCTTTTAGGTCAAAGCCGTGTTTTTTACTCAATGAGTAAAGACGGTTTGTTACCAAAAGAATTTAGTGCTGTTCATCCAAAATTTCAAACTCCTTACAAAGCCAATTTAATTATCTTAGTTATTGTTGGTGCATTTGCTGCATTTGTACCCGGAGATATTGTAGGAGATATGACAAGTATCGGAACTTTGTTTGCATTTATTTTAGTTTGTGTAGCTGTTATTATTTTAAGAAAAACGGATCCCGATCTTCCTCGTCAGTTTAAAACACCATGGGTTCCATTAGTTCCAATACTTGGCATTGTAGTTTGTGCCGCAATGATATTGGGCTTGGGATGGACTAACTGGTTGCGCTTATTTGGATGGCTTGCAATAGGATTTATTATCTACTTTGCATACAGTGCAAAAAACAGTAAGTTGAGAAATCCAAAAAAGTAATATTTTATTAGATTGATTTTTTCTATAATTAAAATGCCCCCCAACCTGTTGGGGGGCATTTTAATTACACTTAATCTTAAGCCTTCTTCTACTACACTTTTATTTCATCAATAAAAATATGCGTATCACCTCCTGCTCCTTCATGCCAGGCAGGTAATTTACCATATTGAACAGCTTTTACTTTTAAATACTTTGCAGTTACAGGCGTAAATGAAGCGGTTACATTTTTTACCTGCACATTAAGATCATCGATCGCTAAAAAATTTTCTCCGCTGTAAACCTGTGTATAGTTTATTCCATCAGCAGAAACAGAAATTATCAATTGTTTTGGTACTACTATCCATGCTCTGGTATCCTGTAAAAACCCTGCAGTAAGTTTAGTAATAGTTTTTGTTTCATTCAAATCAATTACCGCTTCCATATTTGTTTTTTGAAACCCCATCCAATTGCCTTTGCGCCAGTTGGCACTTCCATAAATACCATCTATCAACCCTTCTGCACCGCCTCCATCATATTGTGGTTCGCTTAGCGTATTTAATTTTACGCTCCAGTTATTGTCCATTTTAAAATAACCGGCAGTAGTTATATAACTTAGTTCGCCTTTTTCATTTATGGCTATCGCTTTTACAGTTACTGTAGAATCAATTGTAAAAGTCTTCGTATATTTTTTTGACAAAGCATTGGGCCTTGTTCCATCCAGGCTGTAATAAATATTTACGCCGGGCTGATAAGAATAAATTTTTACTGTCTTATCTTTTTTAAACGAAACAGCGCCGCCATCAATTACCGGGTTCAACACAATTTTATTATCAGTAATAGCAGTTGAAGGATAATCAACAGCTCCAAAGGAAGACGGGATTGTGCCCATCATAAAATTGATGTTACCGCCTTTTACAATATCAAAATAAGACAAGTAAGATCTTTTATAATTTTTATTATTCAACAATGCAGACTGAATATAAAAATTCTTATTACTTATATTATTTGCATTGATGGTAAATGTTTTTCCATTTTCTAAATGAAAAGTTGCATTGGAAAACAAAGGCGTACCAACAATATAATTAGTAGTACCCGGCGTTACAGGATAAAAACCTAATACACTCAACACATACCATGCACTCATTTGTCCGCAATCTTCATTACCTTCCAAACCATCAGGCGCATTATGGTACATTTCGTTTACAATTTGATGAATTTTTTCCTGCGTTTTATGAGCCTTGCCTGCAAAGTTGTATAAATATGCAATGTGATGACTAGGTTCGTTGCCATGTGCATACTGGCCAATCAGTCCCGTAATATCGGCCTGGTCTCTTCCGGTAGTTTGTTGTGGTTCTTTAAATAATGCATCCAGCTTCTGTTCTAATTTTTCTTTACCACCAATCATTTGCATATAACCATCCACATCCTGAGGCATGTAAAAAGAATATTGCCAGCTGTTGGCTTCTGTAAAACTATTGTTTACTTCCCGTGCATCAAATGGCGAAACCCAGTTGCCATTTTTTCGTGGCCTCATAAAACCGGTTTGCAGGTCGAGCATGTTTTTATACGACTGTGCTCTTTTTATATACATGGCATACGCTGCATCATCACCCAGCTTTTTTGCAAACTGAGCAATGCACCAATCATCGTAAGCATATTCCAAAGTTTTACTTACACTTTCGTGTTCATCATCCTGCTCTAAAAATCCATGGTCAATTAAAGCAGGTAAACCTAAATGATTCCATGTTGAACTTTTTTTCATGGCCTCCAATGCCAATTTAGTATTAAATTTATTTAAGCCCTTCATATATGCATCTACAATTACCGGCACACTGTGATAACCGATCATACAATCCGTTTCGCAACCGCTCAGTTCCCATACAGGCAGTCTGCCGCCTTCCTTGTATTGTGCTAAAAAAGACCTGATATAATCGATGGTTCTTTTTTGATCAATGATGGTATACAATGGATGGGCACCACGGTGTGTATCCCACAAACTAAAAACAGAATAGTTGGTAAAATCTGTTGCGGTATGAATTTTATTATCCCGGCCACGATATTGCCTGTCCACATCCATATTAATGTTGGGCACCACCATGGTATGATATAAGGCCGTGTAAAAAATATTCAGTTGATTTTTATCATTACTGCTAACTTCTATTTTATTTAATTCTTTGTCCCATATCTTAACCGCATCTGCTTTTACTTTCTCAAAATTCCATCCGGGTAATTCTGTTCTTAAATTTTTTTGTGCCCCTTCAATACTTACGCCGGATATGGCCACTTTTGCCATTACCATTTTGCTGTTAAACTCAAAAAAGCCTTTTAAGTTTTTGCAATTCTCTACACCCAATGTTCTTTCAGCCTGCAGGCTATCATCTGCCCAAATACCATTTTTGGTAAATGGTACCGAAAACTCAATTACAAAATATACATACTGATTATCTGCCCAGGCCTTACTTCTTCTTAACCCGGCAATGGTATGGTTATTCAATATCATCAAAGAAGATTCCAGTACTTCGTCCCTGTGTTTTAAATCGATGATAACATTATTTTTTGCTGATGAAGGAAAAGTATATTTATGAAAACCCACTCTTGTGGTAGTGGTTAGTTCTGCCAAAATATTATCATCATCTAATTGTACGGAATAGAAACCTGCTGTTGCTTTTTCATTTGCATGAGAAAATTTTGAGCCATAAATTTTATTATCCCCCGATGGTTCGCCAGCCATAGGCATTAATAAAATATCGCCATAGTCGCTGCAACCGGTGCCACTTAAATGGGTATGAGTAAAGCCATAAATATAATTGTCACTGTAATGATAACCGCTGCAACCATCCCAGCCTTCCAATCTTGTATCGGGACTTAGTTGCACCATACCATGCGGTAAAACAGCACCGGGATAAGTATGGCCATGGCCGCCGGTACCGATGAACGGGTTTACATATTGTACAAAATTCTTTTGACTAAATAACAGGGCGTAATTAAGAATGAATATTATAAATAGCAACAGCCTTTTTATCATTGTAAATATTTTGCACAAGTTAAAAAAAGAAATGAAGTAAATATGTTGCCTGTATAAAAAGGAATTCCGGAGAGGATCAGCAGCATCTTAAGTAATTTATTGTGCATGAGTGATTGCACGCAGAGAGGCTGAAAAAAAAACGGTCTCCAATAGGTTGGGGACCGTTCACATTATCTAAAATCAGTAAAATTAAAATGGTAAATCATCAGCTGCGGAAACAGTTTCCGGAGTCGTTCTTACAACAGGTTGCACCGTACTTGGTGAAGCTGTAGCATGGCTTACATTACCGGTATTAGCACCTTGGCTTTCGGTATTGCCACCTAAAAGTTGTACAGTTTGCACTCTCATGCGTAATGTAGCAGCCGCCTGCCCTTCCTTGTTGGTGTAAGCATCCGCTTCAGGTGTACCTTCGGCAAATACAGTTCTTCCTTTGGTTAGATACTGCGCTACTGCAGTTTTATCTGTCCAGTAGGCACATTCTACCCAAGTGGTTCTTTCTTTTTGATTACCCTGGGCGTCTTTGTAACGCTCCGAATGAGCAACACTGAAATTAATAACGTTTTTACCGTTGACTTCTTTTACGATACAATCTTTACCAAGATTGCCGATAACTTGTAATTTGATCATAATTGTGTTTTTAAATGTTAACCGATGTATCTGTGTGTTATAAAATTATGATTTGTGTGCAATACGCTAACAACTAGTTGTAAACATTTAGAAAAGTCCCATGTTAATTAAAAGATCTTTCCATAAACATATACCAATTCCATTCCCAGGTTTTACCCTTATCATCAGAAAATGCCTGGCTCCAGACAGGATTGTTTTCTATTCTTGCATCCCAACAAAAAACCACTACAATATCCTTATTGTTAAAACTGTCTTTTGTAAAAAAATGACCTACTTTATTTTCAAAGGAGCCAACAACCGGCGGATCCAGTTTACCTTCATTGGAATCTGCCCAATAAATACTCCACAACTTTGTTTTAGAATTAAAAAGCCTAACGGTCATTCCTTCAAACGGCGCTCCATCAAATGTGGCCAAAAAATTATCAATATTACCTGCCCCATTCAACACTTTATGCATTTCCTGGGTGGATTCAAACTCAATCCATTCATTACAACCCGTTAATCTTGATCTCAATTTTTTATTACGTAAATTCCATTTACCTTCAAAAAAATTAAAATCATTTTTTGAAGAAGTTAATGATGCCGTAATGATTAAATCGTCTTTGTCATCAAAACTTAATGCCGGAATTTCTAATGTTTCATTATTATCTATCATACCTGCTTTTTATAATTTGTCTATAAAAGATGTACTTAGGTAGAGCATCATTAATCCCAGATTTTAGGTCTTCCTGCTTTTACGGTACGCAGGTAATCCAGCAATTGCCCTGTATGTACTGCCTCATGATAAGCAATACGCAACAGATAATCTCCCAATTTACGGTGTTGCCCTAAAGCTTTTCGGGTGATATAAACTTCGTCTAATTCTTTAGTTGTAAAACCATGTACCATTTTCAAAAACTTCTCCCGGTAAGGCTGGGCATTTCGCAATTCATCTTCAATAGAAAAATACGGATTACTTTTTAAGGGACTTTCAAAATTACCCAGATCGCCTCCATGTAAAATAATATGATGATAAATATTTTCTCCTTCCAGTACGTGCCTTACCATTTCAATACAACTCATGGCATCTCCGTCGGGTTTCCAAAACAAATAGTCTTCGGAAATACCTTTCCATACTTTTATGCTCCTGCGCCTTACTTCTTCAAAATTTAATATCAATAATTCTTTAGCATTCATGAGCCAATTAATTTAGTAAGCAGTTAAATTATTTTATTCGGCTGCAGTGGCTGATGCATGCATCAGCCACTTTCTACCTCTTCACAGGGAAATTATTTGAGATAATTTTAGGCAAATTATTATACTTCTGCAATAGTAAGTTGCAGTTGAATGTAAAAAATTCATCCCATTTTTTAATTCATTTTCTTCTTTAAAGTACTTACCTGGTCTTGTAAGTTATTTACCAGATTGGCCAGCGAGTTTACATCCCAGCGCTGTTGTACGCTTACCTTACTTATTACAGATTGTGCCTGCCACAATTCCACCACATCATCTGCATTTACCTGGTAAGGCTGGTATTGCGGATTATCGCTTACTAAAGTGAGTTTATTTTTTGTCTTATTATTCTTTACTATCCTTTTGTATACAATACCTTCATTACGGCTAACAACAATATAGGCCATGTTGTTTTTTACATCTTCCAGTGAATCTACTTTTTCGCCAACAATAATACTGCCGCTTGGTGTGGGCAACATACTATCTCCGATAATTTCAAAAGCACGGTAATTACCGCCTGTCATCATTGGCAAGGTGAAGGTATTCAGTTCGTCAATAAATTCCGTATCGGCATAGCCTGCTAAGTAACCTGCTGCAGCCTTTACCGGTACAAAATGAATAACATTTCTGTCGGCACTCATCATTTTCTGCTGTCGTCGCTTTGCCAAATAGCTTCCGCCTGTATTGCTTACATCTTTCAACAGCAATTCATCCAGCGTGAGCTTAAAAATGTCGCTTACAATTTCAAGAATATCAATTCTTGGGTCGGCACGTTCTTCTTCATAGGCTCCTATCAGGGAACGTTTGATACCGAGTTTGTTGGCAAATTCTTCCTGTGTCCATCCACGAAGTTTGCGAAGGTATTTGAGGTTTTGACCGGCTTGTGACATAATGCAACTAATTTGATTAGCACAAATATACTAATTATTTTAGTTTGTCCAAATTTATTTTTACCCCTACCAAATTTCCAGTAGTAAATGAAATGGAAAATCAACAGGCTAATCAAATAACTAGGATTTAAAGAATAGCAGATTTTAATAAGCAGTATTTAGTTATGTAAAAAGCAGAAAACGAGATACAAGTTATCTGGCATTTTTTATTAATTACTTTATTGTCATTTTTTCAAATACTTCATGGGCAGTCTTAAGGTAAACATCCGTTTTACCAGCCTCGGCTGTATAGGTACTTACAAACAGGCTACCATTATAAATCAGCAGCTTCTGAATGAGGTGGGCGGTAGTGCCATTATCTGTAATTGTATAAGCAATTTCCCAAGCATCTTTTTTTAGCCAGCTTACTTTTTTTGAATGTTTTAAATTAAAATTGGGGTACTTTTTTTCTACTCCTCCAATAGAAGCTCTTGCAAGTTCTTCCATTGAAATTTTTGTTTCTGCTGGTAATTTTTTTACAACAAGATTGATGTTCTCAAAAAATTTATCATCCTCTATTTCTGCCGGCGACTTTAAAACAAAAACAGTTCTTTCGTTGGTTAATTTTAAAACCCAGTTATCGGGATATTGTATTGAGAAAGCTGATGCAGAATCAGTATAATTTTTCCATTCTATGTTTTTATTTGTTGTGCCATTTTGAGCAATAGCTATTTGCAAGCAAAGAAATCCGCAGATTACAGCAGTATATATTTTTTTCATACGCTTAAAGTACTAATTAATTTACAAAGATGATATGCAGTTTTAATTTATTAACTCAAAAAAATCTTTTAACCTTATATCTTTGGACGATGCTCCAATCATTAATTCAAAATCTCCCGGCTCTGCCACCCATTGCAATTGCTGATTGAAGAAAGACAGTTTTTCTTTGTTAATAATAAACTTGATCGTTCTGGATTCGCCTGCTTTTAAATTTATCTTTTGAAAATCTTTCAACTCTTTCATTGGCCTTACTATTGAACCTACTTTATCTCTTAAATACAGTTGTACAATTTCTTCTCCATCATACTTACCGGTGTTGGTAATGGTTACAGCTACTTCAATCTGCTCATTGGCTTTCAATTTCTTTTTACTCATTTGCAAATTGCTGTACTGAAAGCTGGTATAACTTACCCCATAACCAAACTCGTACTTTGGAAAAATAGATTCATCATTGTAAGAAGAATTGTAATTCCTGTTTTCATCATTGGTTGCAGGGCGGCCAGTATTAAAATGACTGTAGTAAATTGGAATTTGCCCTACACTGCGTGGAAATGTAATTGCCAATTTTGCTGAAGGATTATAATCTCCAAACAACACATCTGCAATAGCATTGCCAGCTTCGCTGCCTAACCACCAGGTATATAAAATTGCAGGTGCATTATCGGCAGTATAATTAAATACCAACGGCCGGCCGGCATTTATCAATACCACCACAGGTTTACCCGTTGCTAATAATTCTTTTAAAAGATCTTCCTGTACACCGGGAATATTTATATTACTTCTACTCTTTGCTTCGCCACTCATATCTCTCCGCTCTCCTATACTAAGAATAACTACATCTGCTTGTTTTGCTACTTCAACAGCTTCTGCAAAGTCGTCCTTATTGTTGCCTTCAATATCGCAACCTTTGGCATAGAGTAAAGTAGTACTGGTGCCAACTTTATTTTGCAACCCTTCCCATTGCGATACAATAAAATTAGAATCTACACCTGGCACTTCCACATCCCAAAAACCTTTGTTTTGTTTTACTGCTTTTACCAATGGGCCAATAAAGGCAATTGTTTTTGTATTTTTTGATAAAGGCAATAAGTTATTTTGATTCTTCAATAATACAATACTTTTTGTAGCAGCTTCTCTGGCAACTTTTACATGCTCCGGATTATTTAATGCAACTTGTTCTCTTGCTGTGTTACAAAACTTGTAAGGGTCATTAAACAAACCCAGCTCAAATTTCTTTTGTAAAATTCTTTTTACTGCATCATCAATTAGGGCAACAGGTATTTTTTTATCTTTTACCAATTGCGCCAAACTATTTTTATAACAACGGCTTTCCATATCCATATCACTGCCTGCTGTTACTGCAGATAAAGCTGCTTCATATTCATTCTTTGCATTGCCATGATTGATCATTTCTCCAATAGAACCCCAATCGCTAACCACGAAGCCTTTAAAATTCCATTTATCTTTTAAAATATCTCTTTGCAAATATTTATTACCTGTTGCCGGCACACCATTTAAATCATTAAACGAATTCATAAATGTGGCAGCGCCTGCATCTAATGCAGCTTTAAACGGAGGCAAATAAGTTTCCCACAACATTCTGTCGCTCATATCAACAGAGTTATAATCACGGCCACCAATAGCCGCACCATACGCTGCAAAATGTTTTACGCAAGCCATCACTGCATTTATATCTCCTAATTTATTTCCCTGAAAGCCTTTTACCCTGGCATAAGCAATTTTGCTACCGAGGTAAGTATCTTCTCCAGCACCTTCCATTACCCTGCCCCAACGAGGGTCACGGGCAATATCTACCATTGGTGCAAAGGTCCAGTGAATGCCGCTGGCACTTGCTTCTGTTGCTGCAACTCTTGCTGTTAATTGAATTGCATTCAAATCCCAACTACATGCTTCGGCTAAGGGAATTGGAAAAGTTGTTTTGTAGCCGTGAATAACATCCTGCCCAAATAATAAAGGAATTTTTAACCGGGATTGCATGGCAATTTGCTGCCAGCTTCGGGTACGTTCGGTACCTACAGTATTTAATAGAGAACCCACCTGGCCATTTTTAATTTGCTCCTGCTTTTTATTATCTAAAGTAACAGGGCCGGTAGCCGTATGATCATCATTATACTGGTTCATCTGCCCTATCTTTTCTTCCAGCGTCATTAGCTTTAAAACAGAATCAACTTTCTGTGCAATTGATTTTTGCTGAGCAGTAACGTTGGCAAAAGCAATCACTAATAAAAGCAGTAATAAAACTGCAGGTTGTTTTTTTCTACACATGAAATTTATATTAATAATTAAGCAATCATAAAAAAATGAGGCTCTTCAATATCCCTCTTGCCAAATTAATCAATTTAGTAAAAGGATAATCAAAGAGCCTCGAAAATAAAACCGTTTATTCAAGCGTATGCTATTGATAAACTCTTACATAGTCGATGGTTAGTTGTTGTGGAAATATTTTATCATCCACGCCAAACTTACCGCCCCAGTTGCCACCAACAGCCACGTTCATCAGCAAGTGAAATTCTTTATCAAAAGGCCATTCATCAATGCCTTTGTGGTCGTTTTTAAATTCGTTATACTTTTTGTTATCAATAAAAAAAGAGATCATATCAGGCGTCCATTCTATTGCATATACATGAAAAGCCTTTGACAGATCAGTTATATTTAAGCCACTTGTTTTTTGTGTACCCAGCATGCCATTGTAAGCGCCTGTGTGTACAGTACCCAATGCAGAATCCGGCCAATAGCCTACGTTTTCCATAATATCTATTTCGCCACTTTTGGGCCAGCCGCCATACTCCCATTTAGTGGGCAGCATCCAAATGGCAGGCCACATACCGGTTCCGGCTGGCAGCTTTGCTTTAGCTTCAATACGACCATATTTCCAGTCGCCTTTATTTTTAGTAACCAATCTTGCAGAAGTGTATTGTGCATCTCCATAAACTTCTTTTCTGGCTTCAATAATTAAATGTCCTTTTTTTACCCTAGCATTTTCTTTACGGTTATGGGTATAAAATTGCAATTCATTATTACCCCATCCACAATTATCCGGGCACCCTCTTCCTTTATCATAACTCCATTTTAAAGTATCAGGTAATCCGGGCTTATTAAACTCATCCGACCAAATCAATTTTGTAAAAGTGCTTTGTGCATTACTGCCATAAACCACCAGTTGCAGTAATAAAAAAAGAAACACTTTATTTTTTCTTAAAGCCATTGCTGTGTATTTTAATTTTTGTAAAGAAGGCCGTTTAAAAGAGCGAAAGGTATCCATCTTAAAAAAAGAGAGATACAATTCGCCCTGTTTGCTATTATGAAAAAACAACTGCTTGCTAACATTAGCTTTTAAAACAACATTTATTGATATACTCTTACATAATCTATTTCCATAGAAGCATTGGTAAATGCCGGATCAATGGCACCGCCAAAGTTGCCACCCATTGCCATATTCAATATCACAAAAAAGTTTTGATTGAATGGTAAGCTGGCATTGTTAGCGAAAGTGTAAAACAATTGCGTATCTACATAAAACTTAAGCGAAGTTGCCGACCACTCAAAAATATAATTATGAAATGCTGTGGTAGCATCCGGAATCATTATAAAACTACCATCACCATTACCACCAGAGTGACCGGGATGATGCAGCGTAGCATAAATTTTATTTAACTGGTTGCCCACATGTTCCATAATATCTATTTCGCCGCAGGCAGGCCATGGTGTGGTAGAAATATTATTACCCAACATCCATATTGCCGGCCATGTGCCTCCACCTGCTGGCAGCTTTGCCCTCACTTCTATTTTACCATACTTAAAAGAAAATTTATCTTTCGATAACAACCTTGCTGATGTGTAAGCACTTCCGCTGTATGCTTCTTTTATGGCGGTGATCTTTAAAAAACCATTCAGCACTACAGCGTTCTCTGGCCGACTGGTGTAATATTGTAGCTCATTATTACCCCAACCGCCGCCACCTAAATCATACCCCCACTTTGCAGCATTGGGTGCGCCATCAGTATTAAATTCTTCTGACCAGATGAGGCCCGGAGCACTGGCCGCCACATTTACTGTTACCTGTATGGATTTTTTTACAGTTAATCCAGAACTGCTTTTTGCAGTAACAGTAACTGTGTAAGTGTTATTGCCCACCAGCGTGTATTGATAATTGGTAGCACCTGAAGCCACAGTAAGTATAGCACCATTGCCAAACTCATAATCGTACGAAACCGCATTAACAGCAGTAGCCGTAAATGCCACAGTTCCACTTCCGTTGGTGCTTGGCACAGCAGTTACCGTTAAATCAGTTGGCGCTGTTTGAGTTGGTCCGCTGTCATTCTTTTTTTTGCAGCTGCCTGCAATAAAAATTACAGCTAATACGGCCAGCAATATTGATACTTTAATGTGTTTCATTGTAGTATTATTTGTTTTTTAGTTTTTGATACCAGGCATTTCCATCTGCACCAATACTGCGTAAATTAATTCCTGTTGCAGTTATTGATATTATCTCGTAAGTGGTACCGCCTGTGCCAAAATTTATAATGCCATTGCCGGGTACTATAAATTGTATTCTTGTAGAATTTGCAGGAGTAGATGTTGATGTGGCATCCATAAAGGATAATTTTTTATTGCCTCCTGTATTAATTGCGTAGCAGCCATCGCCGCCACTAAATCCATAAAACCCTGTAGCAGCTCCTGTTGAAAAATTTTCGCCTTTATTGTTAACAGACATGAATACATTGTTATTGGCATCCTTTGAAAAAGTGATCTCATCATCATACGCACAAGCTTCTCTTGAATTAGGAGTGGCAGCATACCATATTGGAGCAAACTGATCATTGGGCCCTACACCAAAATGCCCCGGTGCATCTTTATCAGTTATCCATACTTTAGTTGAACCGTTAGTTAATGCCTGCAATATTGCAGTCGGAATTTCGAAAGCCACAAATACTTTTATTTTTTTTGTGATGCTGGAAATTATACCACCAGTTCCAATTGCATTTACGGTAATGGTATAATCGTAAGTGCCGGGGTTAGAATATTTATAACTGATAACACCTGATGGCACAGGAGGGTGCGTTTTACCATCTCCAAAATCAATATTATAGGTTAAAGCATTATCGGCAGTTGTAGTAATAACCACAACACCACTTCCGTTTCCGTTTGGATTAGTAGCATCTACACCCGCTATGGCTGTAGTGAGTGTAAGGTTAGCAGGCGCTTTTAAATCGCCGAACTTATATTCTGTTTTCTTACAGGCAACAAAGAAAAGGCCTGTTGCAAGAAACATAATGATGAGTGATTTTATTTTAGTGATCATAATTTTATTTTTTTAAGCATTAATTAAGTTTGATATCGTCAAAGTAAAATGTAAAGTTAGCAGAGCCATCACCCATTGTACCCAGATCAAAGATTAAAACAATACTTTGATAAGAAAGCCCTGTATTGATTGTACTGTAATCAAAAGTTAATTCCTCCCATGTATTAGCTGTAGTAGTTGCTACTTCTTTTTCAAAGGCAGCACCATTTGGTCCTTCCACTTTCAACAACACCTTAGCTCCGATTCTTGGAGAATACACTTTCATTTTAAAAGTTTTGTTTACAGAAAAATTAATTGGATTAACCAATGCTAACAAACTACCGCCCCAAACCTGGCCGGCACTTTTAACCATTTTACCCACTTTTGTACTGGTATTAATTCCTCCGGCAACCGGATTATTTATCACTGTTGCATTACCACCATCAAAGTTTGAAAAATTATAGGCTATTGTTGTGGATTGAAAATCGAGTGGCAACGATAAATAATTAGGCGTTACATTAACGGGTAAAAAGCTAACATCATCCCAATAAAATACACTACCGGTTCCGGCATTATTAAAATCGAAGAAGATAGAAGCCATATCATAAGTATAAGCAAGGTTCATAGCAGCAGTACCTGCAGATTGATTGGCAAAATCAAACACCAATGTTTCCCATGTATTTGCAGCCTGTGTCATTGCGTCTGTTTCTACTGACCTGGTATTATTGGTTTTGTCTTCAACTTTTAACCTTACACGAATACCTGCGGCTGGTGAATAAACCCTAACACTCATTTGGGTTGTAGTGGCTGTAAACGGAATTTTAGCAGTAAACCCTGCTCCAATTGTTGTACCTGCCCATGTTTGTGCTCCGTTTGTTTTTGTAGTTTTCTTTACTTTATTGGCGGCATTGCCAGGGTCAACATCGTTAAGCGTTAAATTGCCACCAAAGTCAGTAACTGCATAGTTTAATAATGGATTATCAAATGTTACCGGCAAGGTTAATAAGCTGGTAGGAAGTTGATTGGTAAGCCTGATATCATCAAACAAAAAAGTAAAATTAGCCGAGCCATCACCTACTGTACCTAACTCAAATATTAAAACAACTTTTTGGTAAGAGTTGGTTGTAGGAACTGCACTGTAATCAAAAATCAGATCTTCCCAGGTATTGGCAACTGTAGTAACGGTCTCTTTTTCAAAACTAATTCCGCCATTAGTTAAGTTTTCTACTTTTAATAAAACTTTAGCCCCAATACGTGGAGAAAAAACTTTCATTCTAAAAACTCTGTTTAAAGTAAAGTCAATAGGTGCACCTAATGCAATAACACTACCGCCCCATACTTCAGGAGCATTCTTAACCATTTTACCTACCTTACTGCTTGTATTTATTCCGTTAGATTGCGGATTGGTTATTTTAGTAACTGCGCCACCACCAAAATCGGTAAAGGCATAATTTACAGTTGGCGATTCAAAAGTTATTGGTAATAAAACGGGATCAACAATAGTTACAGGTTTAATTAATTGCGTTGTAGCCACACCTCCACTTAATGCCACCACTTTTATATTGTAAGTGCCTACTGCCGGATAAATATGAGTAACCACATCACCTTCTAAAAAAGATACCGGCACCTCATTAGGCACATCACCAAAATACACTTTAAAAAAAGTTTCGTACAGTGCTTTTGCAGTTACTGTTACTTTGTAATTATTGTTAGGATCAACAGTAATTGTAAAATCTAAATTTTCCGGCGCCCTGAACGATACTGTTAACTGCTTGGTAGTTTCGGTAACTTTTCCGGTAATGCTATGACCAACAATTTTTACATTATACAAACCTTCGGCATACACATGCTGGGTATTTTTTCCGGGCTGTACTTTTGCTGGCGTGGTAGTAGCATCACCATAATAAATTTCATAAAAAGAAATGCTTTCTCCATTAGGGGTAATGGTTACCAGGCCTGTATTATCCTGCGTAATATCAAAAAATGCCGATAGCTTATCCGGTGCAGTATCTGTAGCTAAAAAAGACAGATCGTCATTCACTTCCTTTTTACAGCCTGCAGCAAGCACCAGCAAAAAAGCTATGCTAAAAAAATATTTTAATACTTTCATAATCGTTAATTTTTAAGAGTTAGTTTTTAGTACCCGGGATTTTGTTTAATGCCGGAAATTTCAATCTCTGCTTGTGGAATAGGAAACAATTCGTTTTTGCCTGCAACAAAACCTGTAATTTTTGCAGCAGCCTGCCCGGTTCTTACCAGGTCGAAAAAGCGATCGCCTTCCATTGCCAGTTCCAATCTTCTTTCATCCCATATTGCTTGCTTTAATGCTGTACCTGTTGCAGTAACATCTTTACTTGCATCGTTAACTGCAAATGCACGGCGACGTACTTTATTTAAATAGAGTTGCGCTTTAGTATCATTTGGAGCTGTTGATCTGTTAAATGCTTCGGCAGCCATTAACAAAACATCTGCGTAGCGGATAGTTCTGAAATTATTTAAATAATTTAATTCTACCTGGCCAGATGTTTCTCCTTTACGGGGTAAATATTTTTGATTATACCAACCTGTATTTTTATAAGGTGCAACCTGGTAAGCAGGGTTAGTGGCAAAAGCCGGGTTATTTGATGCTACACCAGTAAACAGCGATGGGTTAGTATTTATATAATCATCGATATTAAGCACTGTAGCTGCTTTTCTTATATCACCTGCTGTAAAGGCATTGGCTAAATTAGCGGTGGGTAAATTGGTACTCCAGCCGGCTGCATAAGGCATAGCTGCTTTACCATTTAATCCTCTTACACCGCATTGCTGTACCGAAAGATTTCCCTGTCCTCTTGTTACACCTCCCCAGTTATAATAAGGAGAAGCATTAGAGTATTGAATTTCAAAAACTGATTCAGGCCCGTTTTCACCGGTTTGTAAAAACATTCCACCAAAATCGGATACTAAACTAAAAGGGCCGTTTACCACATTTTCTAACATGGTTGCTGCGGCATCAAATTTATTTTGATACAACAATACTTTACCTAATAAAGCCTGTGCAGCATATTTTGTTACTCTTCCTTTTTCAACACTTGTAATGGGTAAAACTGCAATAGCACTGTTTAAATCTGCTTCAATTTGTTTGTACACATCTGCCTTAGCCGAGCGTTGTAAAGTTTTAGATTCGGTTAAGCCCAATCTTTTTTCAACAAACAATGGCACATCACCAAAAAACCTAACTAAATGAAAATAGTAATAGGCACGTAAAAAATAAATTTCGCCATACAAGGCATCTTTGCCGGTAAAGTTTACTGTTTCGCCGGCTTTGTTGGCATCTTTATACTGATGCATATAGTTTGCCCTGTTAATACCTTCGTAAGCTGCCTGCCACATTTCTGTAAGTTGGCCATTTACCGGCGTTAAGGTATAATCATCAATTTGCTGCAACGGTAATACATCCGATGCATTTTCGCCACCACTTACAGCATTATCAGTTGCAATATCGCCAATGGGGACTGCCTGATTAAGCCATTGCATAGGCGTGTACACACTAACCGCCATGGTACGGTAATCGCTTTCAGACTTTAAATAATCAAGATCGGTAATTTTAAATTCATCATGGGGATCATAATCCACCCATTTTTTACAAGATGCCAGCGAGGCAATTAAAAAAAGCAGGCTTATTATTTTAATATTTTTCATTGTATAATATTTTTATAAAAATTTAGAGTTTAATGTCAATACCAACAGCATAAGTTCTTGCTTGCGGATATGCACCACGATCGATACCTGTATCCAATATGCCACCTGCTATTTCAGGATCGAAACCAGAGTACTTGGTAAAAGTGTAAGCATTTTTTACCTGCGCATAAATACGCAGCTTGCTAAAAACTTTTTTAGTTACCGATGCAGGGAACGTATAACCCAACTGTATGTTTTTAATTTTTACAAACGAACCATCTTCTACATACCTGTCTGATACACGGATATTGCTGTTATCATCTGTAAATGAATAGCGGGGGTTTCTTGCATCGTTGGTGGAGCCTGCACCTGTCCACCTTGCAAGTACTGATCTGTATTTATTGCTGTAGTTGGCATTTCTTTCATACGCCCTGTAAATATCATTACCTACAGAGGCATAAGTAAATGCATTAAAATCAAAATTTTTGTATTCTACATTAAGGCTCCAGCCCATGGTAAAATCAGGGAATGGATCGCCAATTTTTGTTTGATCGGCAGATGTTATTATACCATCACCATTTACATCTGCAAAACGGATATCTCCGGGTTTGGCACCTGCTTGTGGAGCTCCTTTAAGTAAATCGGCAGCAGTTTGAAATAAACCATCCGTTTTATAACCATAAAAATAGCCGGGTGTTTGTCCTTTTTCAAATACAGTTACACTTTGTGACTGACCATTAAAATAATAACCTCCTAATATTCTGGCAGTACCATCGTCGTTAGTTGCAGTTACCAGGTTTTTAGATGTTGTAAACGTTAAAGAAGTATTTAGTTTTACAACTCTTGCGATAGTTTCGTTGTAGCCCAGTGTTACATCTACACCACTACTTTTGGTAGAACCAATATTTGCAGTAGGAATAGGAACTGTACCAAGATATAAAGATGCAGAAGGTGTAAATAACAAACCATCTACTTTTTTCTGAAAATAATCAGCAGATAAAGAAATTTTTCGCTTGTAAAAATTAACATCAAATCCCACATTGGCCTGCAATTGTTTTTCCCATCTTAAAGCATCGTTTGCAGCAGAGCCTACGGTAGAACCTGGGTAGAAAACGCCGCCAAATGTGTAGCCGTTACTATTTGCAGTTGGTCCATAACTTGACCCTCCTGTAACAATACTTACTAACTGTGGATCTACAGTTTCGTTTCCGATTGATCCATAACTACCACGTATTTTTAAATAATCTATAAAATCAGAACGAAAGAAATCTTCTTTGGTAACCACCCAGCCTAAAGATCCTGAGAAAAAGTTGGCATATTTATTTGCGGGACCAAAAGCATAAGAACCATCACGGCGTGTAGTAAAAGAACCCAAATATTTTTCCTGATAATCATAATTGATCCTTGCAAAATAAGAAAGGTTTCTTCTGAAATATTGGTAATAATATCCACCAACTGCATTGGGGTTATTAGCAGTATTGCTTCCGGTTGCAGCAGTAAAATCAGCAAACTCCCAGGTATTAAATGGCACATCTTCTTTACTGGCACCTGCGGCATTACCTGAAATTTTTGCTATAGAAAAACCAATAACTGTTTCAAAATTATGATCTTCTTTTATTTTAAAATTGTAGTTAGCAAAACTTTCCCAGGTATAATTAAAGTTGCTTGTTTTATCATGCGATACTTTATTATGCTTATAATTTTTACTACCGTCGGTAAATAATGTATATACAGTGCTACCATCGGCATTAAGTGTATTTTCTACATTCTGTGGGCCATAAAATACTAAAGGGGTAAAGTTTTTAGCATTTCCATCGTACTTAGTATATCCAAACCTTGTAGATAATTTCAGGTTTTTTATTACATCATACTGAAATTCAAACTTGCCATATAATTTATTGCCGACATTTTTATTATACGTATTATCCAGTTTGGTAAGCGGATTAAATATTTCTGACAACAATAAATTACTAAAACCATATTTGCCCACTGTGTTCGGTACATTATTATATACAGGCACTGTTGGATCAAAATTTAATGCACTACCTATAATACTGTTAAATGAATTTTCCTGCAATCCTTTGCCGCCGGTAATAACACCAGTTGTATTTACAATAAATTTTAATTTAGCCGAAAGATCGAAACTAAGATTTGCAGTAAAGTTTCCTCTGCTAAAAACTGATTTATCATTTCCGCCAACAATACCACCCTGGTTTAAATATCCAGCAGAAAGAAAGTACGACATTTTTTCGCTGCCGCCTCTTGCCGCAATAGTATGCGATTGCATGGCAGCGGTTTTAAAAATTTCATCTTGCCAATCAGTTCCAACACCAATTTTACTTAAATCGGGAAAGATAACATTACCACCTGCAACAGTGCTACCTTCATTAATTATAGCTGCATATTCTGTTGCGTTTAAAACGCCAATTTTATTCATTACTTCCTGTACACCATAATTACTGCTGGCAGTTATTTCTGTTTTCTGATTTTTTCTGCCAGACTTTGTAGTAACCACAATAACACCATTACCACCTTTTACACCGTAGATGGCAGTTGTTGCTGCATCTTTCAGTACATTGATAGATTCGATATCAGCAGCGTTAATAGCGTTAAAATCGGTAAGCGTTTGTGGCACACCATCAATAACAACAATAGGACCGGAACCTGTAAAAGAAGGAATACCTCTAACTAATACAGTTGGTGCTGCACCCGGAGCACCTGCAGAAATTACGGTAACGCCGGAAGCTCTTCCCTGCAAAGCTTCTTCAGCTCTAACTGGTTTCAGCTTTTCTATATCGGCTGCTTTTACGGTAGAAATAGCACCGGATACCTTGGTTACCTTTTGAGTTCCGTAACCTACTACTACAACCTCATTTAATTTGGTTGAAATTTCTGTAAGCGTAACTACTAAAGTATTGCCAGTAATGGCAATTTCTTTAGCTTCAAAACCAATTGAAGTAACGATAAGCGTTTTGGTGCTTGATGGAACAGCAATTGTAAATTCGCCTTTTGAGTCGGTACTTGTACCAACCTGGCTACCTTTTACAACTACAGATGCTTTGGATACAGGTTCCCCTTTTTCGTTAATTACAGAGCCGGAAATTGTTTTGGTTTGAGACCAGGAAACGACGGAAGTTAGTAATACAAAAAGGAAGAGAATCCCTTTAAAGATTTTTTTCATACACAAGTTTTTTCGTTTTGATAAATCTGATTTAACAGTAAGTAAAAATAAAATCTTTCACATCTGTTTAAAATAAAAACACTACATCTCTACTACATCATTAAATAGTAACTTACTGATTATCAATTATATTAAAATACCTCATTACTACATCAAAGGAATAATTATCTTTATTGCATGAAAAAGTGTTTTACATTTTTTTTATTGCTTGTTGTCCACCATCTATCGCCTGCTCAAAATACAATTGGGCTGCCATTAGTTGTTAATTACAACAACAGTGATTTTAAAGGGGGGTTACAAACCTGGGATATCAAGCAGGATAAATCAGGTAAAATGTACTTTGCCAATAATGAAGGATTAATTTCATACGATGGCAGCTATTGGAAAGTATATCCTCAACCCAATAAAACCATATTACGTTCTATTGCCATTGATGCCAACAACAAAATTTATGCAGGTGGTCAGGATGAAATAGGATTTTATTTTCCGGACGCCAATGGTATTTTAAGATACACTTCCTTAAAAAACCTGATACCACCTGCACAAAACAAGTTTGCAGATATTTGGGATATTGAAATATTTAAAGAGTCTGTTTTCTTTCGTACGCCAGACAGGATTTTTGAATATAAAAACCAGGCTATAAAGGTTTACCCGGCACCTTCTAACTGGCAGATCATAAAAGTTGCGGGCAATAAACTTTTAGCGCAAGACAAAGCAACCGGGCTATTTGAGTTCGTTAATAATAGCTGGCAACCTGTAGCAACTCCCAACCTGATTCCCGACTTTGTTATTACGGGTATTGTGCCATTAGGTACCGACAGTTTGCTTATCAGCTCCCTGCAAAACGGATTATATATATTTTCTAGAGGGGTAATCACAAAAAAAAATACAGCAGCAGATAATAGCTTTCAAAAAAACAATATCTATTCTTTTGAACAAATAAATGCATCGGAGTTTGCAGCAGGCACTACTTCCGATGGTTGTTTAATAATTAACAGAAATGGAGAAATTATACAACAAATTGCCCGCCCGGAAGGACTTCAGAATAATAATGTACTCAGTGTTTTTTTAGATAAGGACAGAAACCTATGGGCCGGCCTTAATAACGGCATTAGTTTTATTGCCTACAACTCTGCTATTAAATACATTAAACCGAGTAAAACTAATGATGTATCGGGTTATTCGTGCAGGGTTTTTAATAACCAGTTATATATTGCCACATCCGATGGTGCTTATGCAGCGCCGCTTTCCAATACTAATAAAGACATTAGTTTTTCAAAAGCTGATTTTATTACCATTCAAAACAGTGGTGGGCAGGCCTGGCGTTTAGATGAAGTAAACCATCAATTATTAATGGGGCATCATAATGGATGTTTTGTAATACAGAATAATACTGCCATTCAATTAACAAGTGGTGTAGGGATCTGGCTTTTTGTGCCAACTACTTCAATATATCCCGCCACAAACATTTTAACAGGAACTTATTACGGACTGACAATGCTGGAATGTACCAACGGAAATTTCACCAGTAACTATACTCTAAAAGGCATCAGTGAATCAATCAGGTTTTTAGCAATTGACAATAATGATGACATTTGGGCTTCACATCCTTACAGAGGTATTTATAAATTAATTTTATCTGCAGATAACAAATCATATACCGCTCAATTATTTACTGATAAAGATGGATTGCCTTCTGCCTTCAGAAACCACGTATTCAGGGTAAAGAACAGGGTTATTTTTGCTACAGAAAAAGGGTTGTATGAATTTGATGCCAGTCTTAAAAAATTTATTCCCTCTCCTCTTTTGTACAATGTGTTTGGAGATATAGGCATACAATATTTAAATGAAGATGCAGAAGGCAACTTATGGTTTTGCAGTGGTAAAAAAATAGGTGTAGTTAATTTTTCTGCATCTGAAAAGAAATCCACCATTACTTATTTTCCTGAGTTAACAGGCAAAATTTTAGCTGGCTTCGAAAACGTTTACCCATTTACAAAAGAAAATGTTTTTATTGCTGCCGATAACGGGATAATACATTTAAATTATGAAAAGTATCTTGCCAACAACTCCAAACTAAACGTTTTATTAACCCAGGTAAAAGCTTTTGGTAAGACAGACAGTATCATTTTCGGCGGCTATTTTCTACAGAACAAAGATTCTTCTTACACACAGAATAATAATTCGATATTAAGATTCCCTATCAGCAATAATTCTTTTCATTTTGAATTTAGTTCGCCTGCTTTTAGTTTGCAAAAAAATATTGAATACAGCTACCAGCTCGAAGGATTTGAAAATAAATGGAGTGAATGGACAATTAAAACAGAAAAAGATTATACTAATTTACCCAACGGCACTTATACTTTTAAAGTTAAAGCACATGATAACCTGGGTAACGAATCTGAAGTGATCAGCTATAGCTTTATAGTACAACCGGCCTGGTACAAAACTATCTGGGCTTATCTTTTCTATATTCTCTTCATCCTTTTTTCCTTTTACCTGCTTGATAAATGGCAGAAGAAAAAATTAAGAATACAGCAATTAAAATTTGAAGAAGAACAAAAAAGATTAAAATACATTCACCAACTGGAAGTGGAAAAAAATGAAAAAGAGATCATTAAACTTCAAAATGAAAAATTAGCCAACGAGGTGATTTATAAAAATAAAGAACTGGCTGATGTAAGTATGCACCTGGTGGAAAGAAGTGATGCTTTAATAAAAGTAAAAGATGAGCTGCAGCAATTGTATAAAAAAACCGGCGGCAATCATGATGTTAAAAAAGCTATTCAACTGGTGAATGATATAGAAAAAAACAACTCCAACTGGGAGCAATTTGCTACACATTTTGATGAGGTTAATAACGATTTGTTAAAAAAACTAAAGTCAAAATTTCCGGCATTAACCAATACAGATTTAAAAGTATGTGCTTACTTACAGTTAAAACTTTCGTCTAAAGAGATTGCACAACTAATGAATATTTCAGTAAGAGGTGTTGAGATCAGCAGGTACAGGCTCAGAAAAAAATTACAACTGCCCACTGAACAAACTTTAAACGATTTTTTGAGAGAGATACTTAGAGCAGATTGATCAATAAAAAATGGAGCATTACTGCTAATGCTCCATTACAAAAATGAAGTAAAGTTTCTACATACCTAATGAATTTATTGCTGGCAATGGCACAAATACAGAAGCGATAATCCATGTTACAATTACAATTAGTGCAATTTTTTCGCCTGTGCTCAGGTAAAGAGATAAATACTTTTTCATGATTAATTTTTTATTGGTTTAATAATTTATTTTAATTGTTTTCTTTGTAGTAATAGACGGAGTTAAATAAAACAGGTTTAAACAACAAGGCAATCTAAATGTTAAAAAAATGCATAAAGCCGGTATGCAGCAGTTGCAATAAATCAAGCTACTTTTATAATTAATTTACATTTGATTTAATTTTTACAATAATGGAAGACATAATTATCAGGAAAGCACAATTAAATGACCTGGATACATTGCTTGTTTTTGAACAGGGCGTAATTGCTGCAGAGCGGCCATTTGACAATACTTTAAAACCTGGGCACATAAATTATTATGATATTCCAAAAATGATAGCTGCGAAAGATATTGAACTTGTAGTTGCAGAATCAGGGACACAAATAATTGGCAGTGGTTATGCACGTATTGAAAATGCAAAACCTTATTTGCAGCATACACAACATGCTTATTTAGGTTTTATGTTTGTTGAAAAAAATTACAGAGGCAAAGGCGTAAACAAAAAAATTATTAATGCACTTGCACAATGGGCAATTTCTAAAAACATTACAGAACTAAGGCTGGATGTTTATCAAAATAATGATGCCGCTATTAATGCTTATAAAAAAGTGGGCTTTAATAAACACATGATGGAAATGCGAATGAAATTAGAATCTTGAAATTATTCTTCCAGCTTGCCAAAAGGTTTTTTCATCAGGCTTGCCAAATCTTCATCTTTATCGTTGCTGTAATACCTGTCTAACCCATAACGGAGTTTTGATTTATCTAATTCGAGATAAGTGTTAAATAAACGATCCCAAATAGAAAATACTGCACCGTAATTACTGTCGGTATAAGGCTGTTTCCAGTGATGATGCACTTTATGCATATTGGGCGAAACCAGTACATAACTCAATCCTTTATCAAACCATGCTGGCAAACTAATATTGGCATGAGTAAATGCCACAAAGATGGTGAGGATGGTTTGATAGATCATAACAGCATAAATGGGAGCGCCGGAAATAATTATTGCTATTAAAAAAAATACTCCTCTCCAGATACTTTCAAGCGGGTGATGCCGCAGGCCAGAAGTAACATCAATATTATTATCTGCATGATGTATAATATGCATACGCCAGAATAGCGGTACTTTATGTTCTATCATGTGCGAAAGCCAGCCACCAAATAAATCTAACGCCAGTGCAGCAATAATAATAGTAAGAATAGTTGATGCATTTATCCAGTATACTAATCCAAACTTATTTACTGCAGCCCAATCTGATAATTTTACAATTAAAAAACCAAACCCTGTATGAATAATAAGATGAATTAAAGTAAATGTAAGATTTACTGCAGCATGTTTTAATTTAGTTTTTTTATACTTTAATGTAAGTAATGGTATAGCACCTTCAACAATCCAAAGTATAAGCATGGAGCCAATAATAAAAGCCATTCTTTCTAAAGGCCTTTGCTCCAAAGTAGAGAAATAGGTAATGATATCAGCTAGCATCGTTTAAAATTATCGTAATGAAAGTTACCATTTTGATTTTAAATCGCCGGCAATAAAACTTATTTTATTCGTCCATGCCTTCATTACCATCAGCAGTTTTGCTGCTGTTGGCAACCATGCTGTTGATAACAGCCATTTCTGCCGGGGTAAAATAACGCCATTTACCGGGTTGTAAACCAGCTATTGTAATGTTCATTATTCTGATACGCTTTAAAGATTCTACATTATACCCTAGTGTTTCGCACATGCGGCGTATTTGCCTGTTTAGTCCCTGGGTTAATATTATTTTAAACCGGTTGTCGCCCTCCTGCTTTACAAAACATTTTTGTGTTACTGTACCAGCACCAATACGTACCCCATTTCTCATTTTATTTATAAAATCTACGGTAATGGGTTTATCAACATTAACAATATATTCCTTTTCATGTTTATTGCCGGCCCGTAAAATTTTATTTACAATATCTCCGTCGTTAGTTAAAAAAATAAGGCCTTCACTCCTTTTATCTAAACGGCCAATAGGAAAAATGCGGGTCTTGTAATTTATAAAATCTATGATATTGGTTTTATCTTTTAAATCGGTGGTGCAGGTAACTCCTTTAGGTTTATTTAATAAAATATAAACAGCAGTGTGATTCTTTTTTTTGATGGGTTCACCATCTACCAGCACCACATCATTTTCTGCCACACGATTTCCTTTATGAGCTTCGATGCCATTGATGGTTACACGGCATTGCTCAATGTATTTATCGGCTTCCCTGCGGCTACAAAAACCGGTTTCGCTGATGTATTTATTTAAACTGATATCCACGGTTTAATTTTAGATTTTAGATTTATGATTTATGACAGCGCTCTCAGAATTTTTGCAATCCTTGTATATCAAATATAAAAAAAGGGAAGCAAATGCTTCCCAATATTGTGCTGCTTTATCTGCATAAAGATTAAGTTAACCTTTTATTGATTGTTATTCTCTGGTGCCGGAGCTTCTGCTACAGGTGCAGGCTTTTCTTCCTTGTGCAGTTTACCCAATTCCGAACCTGATTTTTTCTTTTGTGCTGCACGTGGCGCAAACATTACCAACATTCTTTTTCCTTCCATCTTAGGTAATCCTTCCAAAGCGCCAACGTCTTTTAAGCTATCTGCAAATTTCAATAATAATAATTCGCCACGCTCTTTAAACATAATAGCACGGCCCTTAAATTGTACGTGTGCTTTTACTTTATTGCCATCTTGCAAAAACTTTTCGGCATGCTTTACTTTAAACTCAAAATCATGATCATCAGTATTGGGTGTAAAGCGTATTTCTTTTACTTCGCTGGTTTTGCTTTTAGCTTTTTGCTCTTTTTTCTTCTTCTTTTCTTCGTACAAAAACTTATTGTAATCAATTATCTTACAAACCGGAGGATTAGCTCCCGGAGAAATTTCTACTAAATCAAGTTCCTGTTCTTTTGCAATTTTTGCAGCATCTGCAGTTGAATAAATGCCAGGTTCAATATTTTCGCCAACCAAACGTACCTCGGGTACTTTAATCATGTGGTTGGTGCGATGCTCTTGTTGCTGTTCTTTTTTAAAGCGGGGATTAAACGCTCCCCTGGGCGGCCGTGGTGGAAATGCCATTTACAATTTTTAATTTACAATGTTGTTTTTTATTAAGTAATACCATCAGGGTATTTTACTTACTCATTTATTACTCCGCTCTTCTTTCTTTAATTTCTGCTTTTATATCCTGCAAAAATTCTTCAATATCTTTTGCACCTGCGTCTCCCTTACCTTGTCTTCTTACAGATGCTTTGCCTTCGTTCATTTCTTTTTCTCCAATCACCAGCATATAAGGCACTCTAGCCAACTCCGTATCTCTTATCTTTTTACCAATTTTCTCGTTGCGGTCATCAATCTCTACACGAATATCAGCATTTTTTAGCTTTTGCAAAATAGTATTTGCATAATCCATAAATTTATCGCTGATAGGTAATATTTTTACCTGCAAAGGTGCAAGCCATGTGGGAAATTTTCCGGCATAATGTTCCAGCAAAAATCCAATAAAACGTTCGTGAGTTCCAAGTGGCGCTCTGTGAATTATTAATGGAACTTCTGGTTGATTATTTTGGTTGGTAAACGACAGCTTGAACTTTAGTCCTGAATTAAAATCTACCTGGTTGGTAGCTAATGTAAATTCTTTACCAATAGCACTCCATATTTGCACATCAATCTTGGGGCCGTAAAATGCAGCTTCGTCCTGTACTTCTATAAATGGCGTGTTGGTATCAATTAAAACCTTTCTAACCATATCTTCGGTCTCTTTCCAAAGCTCTGGCTCATTTACATATTTCTGACCAAGTTTAGCAGGATCATGCAGTGAAAGGCGCATTACATATTTATCTACACCAAAAATTTTGAAATACTTGATATACATCTCATTAACAGCCTTAAACTCCTGGGCAAACTGTTCCCTATTGCAGTAAATATGTGCATCATTCATGTGCAGGCAACGAACCCTCATCAAACCAAATAATTCACCACTTTGCTCGTAACGGTAACAAGTTCCATACTCTGCAATGCGGTAAGGTAAATCCTTATAACTCTTCTGATCTGCATCAAAAATTTTATGGTGGTGAGGACAATTCATTGCCTTGAGGTAATATTTTTCCCCATCCATTTCCATTGGCGGAAACATACTATCTGCATAATACGGTAAATGCCCGCTGGTTAAATACATGCTTTCTTTTGCAATATGCGGTGTAACCACCCTTTTGTAACCAGCTGCAGTTTCGGTTTCTTTGGCCAGCTTTTCCAGCTCCTCAATAATAACAGTTCCATTGGGCAACCATAAAGGTAAACCCGGGCCAACATCATCATCCATGGTAAAAATGCCCAGTTCTTTTCCTAATTTACGGTGATCTCTTTTTTTGGCTTCTTCCAGCAAAGCAACATACTCGTCCAACTCTTTTTGGTTAGGGAATGTTACCCCGTAAACTCTTGTAAGCTGCTTATTTTTTTCATCACCTTTCCAGTAGGCACCGGCAATGCTCATTAATTTAATGGCTTTTATAGGCCCTGTTGATGGAATGTGAGGGCCACGACATAAGTCGGTAAAACCGCCTTGTGTATAAAAGGTAATGCCGCCATCAGTAAGATTACTTAACAGGTCAAGTTTATATTCATCGCCTTTATCTGTAAAGTATTTTATAGCATCTTCTTTAGAAATTTCTTTACGTAAGTAACTATTATTCTGGCTGGCGAGTTCTTTCATCTTCTTCTCCAGTGTAACCAGATCTTCTTCACTCAATTTTTTATCTCCCAGGTCCATATCATAATAGAACCCTTTTTGCAAACCATTATCAATAGCCGGGCCAACCCAAAACTTTACGCCGGGAAACATACGTTCCACTGCTTCTGCCATTACGTGTGCAGAAGAATGCCAGAAAGTGGCTTTAGCATCTGCATCATCCCAGGTTAATAATTTTAAGGAGGCATCGCTGTTAATTGGTCTCGTTGCGTCCCATACTTCACCATTAATACTGGCAGCCAGTACTTTTCTTGCTAATCCTTCACTAATGGATTTAGCCACATCCAATGCTGATGACCCCTGTTCATATTCCTTTACAGCGCCATCCGGTAATGTAATCTTTATCATATCTTTATTGCCAGCCTTAACATTTGGCAGATTGCAAATTTAACGAACTATTAGCTATGGAAAAATTAATCTAAAATATCTTTGTAAATGATTGATTTTTTATTTTTCAAATCATCTTTTATAACAATAATAATTGCGACTTAATAAAGTGTATTTAAACAAAATTGAAAAGTGAAAATGAAAAAAATTGTACAATTATTAGCTGCTGTTTTTTTAACTTCTGCAGCATTTGCACAGGAATTTAAGGGCCAGTGGAAAGGCCAGTTTACAGATAACAGTACCAGCTTTATGGGTTGGAGCGGCGATCGTTGCGATTATGTATTGGAACTGGAAACAAATGGCAGCAATGTTACAGGTTATTCCTACACCTATTTTAATGATGGCGGCAAACGCTATTACACCATTTGCAGGCTAAAGGGCAAACTAAATAAAAAGAGTGCTTACGTAGAAGTTACCGAAGTAGAAAGAACCAAAACAAATGTACCCAGCCATATCCGCAACTGTTTTCAGGTACATAAACTAACCTATTTTAAACAGGGAGATACACAAACGCTTGAAGGTAGCTGGACACCGGCACCCAACCAGGAAGGTGACTGTGGTTATGGTACTACAGTTTTATCACGTAGAATTCTTAAAAAGAATACACCACTATTTAACAACACTACTGCCAGGGCAAACAAGCCCGAAAAGAAAGCAGCGGCTAAACCTGTTACTAAATTTACAGATAAGAATAAAGTAACTGCACCTCCTGTTGCAAAAAATAATAATAAATTTATTGCCCCGCCTGTAAAAGCTATTCCCGAAACAAAACCTGAACCTCAGGTACCCAACCCTCCGGTTGTAAAAACTGACCAGAATATTAAGCCAAGGCCTGATGTTAATTTTGAAAAACGCAATAATAACCTCCTTAAAACAATTGAAATTGAGAACGAAACTTTTAAGGTTGATCTATATGACAATGGAGATATTGACGGCGACACTATTTCACTCTTCTTTAATGGAAAACTACTGCTTTCTCACAAGCGGTTATCAGACAAAGCACTTACGCTAAATTTAAATGTGGAAGATAGTAAGGATGTAAATGAGCTGGTAATGTATGCCGATAATTTAGGATCAATTCCTCCCAATACTGCATTAATGATAGTTACCGATGGAGGCAAACGCTATGAGGTACGCATTTCATCCGATCTTGAAAAAAGTGGTGTTATCCGTTTTGTGCATAAACCAAAAACCACACAATAAAGCAATACCTTTTCCGTTAATAGTACAATCAATATTCTTTAGTGATGAAAAACCTCATTGCGGTACCCGTACTTTTTGTAAGTATTATTATACTTAGCTGCTTATCTTCATGTAACAAACCAGATACCAGCCCCGATAAACCCCGGGAGCAACAGGTGGTAGGCGAATGGTTTATAGAAAGGATACAACTGAAAATTTATTACAACAACGTTTTTGCTAAAGACACCATTATTGCACGTGCGCCCAAACCTAAGAATTTTGCGTTGTTTGATGCCAGTAATAGTTTTGCATATTGTTTTAATAGCTATACTACAGATGCAGGCACTTACCAATTTAAAGGCACCGACTCTTTAATATGTACTACCCCATCAAAAATATACCACTGGAAAACGTTAACACTTACTGCTGATATATTTACAGTTGTAAGTACATCCACTAATGACCCCGCATTTCCGGGAGCAAAAGTGGAGACTTATCAGACATTTGCACGATAGTTAAAATAGTTCTTAATCCGAACTCTCACAGTAAACTGCATCCCTCTATTGGGGTGCTTTTTTTATAACTAAAATTTAAAGTTCCAGGTAACAGCAGGAATAATAGGGAATAATGAAACTTGCTTGGCTTGTATAGTTAACGTACCATTAAATGGATTGCCATTCTGATCAAAATAAATAAAATAAGGGTTCTGGCGGCTGTAAGCATTGTACACACTAAATACCCATTCGCTTTTCCATTTACGTTTTTCATTTTTCTTTGGCGTAAGTATGGCAGACAGATCAAGACGGTGATAAGCAGGCAAGCGATATTCATTAATGCGGCTGTATTCCTGTGTTAGTACACCTCCTACAATATAAAAACGTTGTGGCAAGGTTGCAGCATTACCACTACCATAAACAAATGCAGCAGACAGTTTCCATTTTTTATTTAGCTCGTACATAGCCACCACACTCAAATCATTTCTCCGGTCGTATTTGGCGGGGTATTTTTCGCCAAAATTTAATGCAGCAAATTTCCGCCATGTCCAGCTTAATGTATAACCTATCCATCCTGTTAATTTTCCTTTTGTTTTATTAATAAATAATTCGCTGCCATAGCTCCAGCCCTTTCCAAAAGTAAAAAAATTCTCTGTATCTTCTAATGTATTGGGCGTATACCCTTCCTGAAATTCTATCTGGTTTTGCATTTGCTTGTAATACAATTCCAGTGAGGTTTCATACATATTATCTTTAAAGTTTTTAAACAATCCTGCTGCATATAAAAAACTTATTTGAGGTTTTACTTTGTAAGTACTGGGTACCCAAATATCTGTTGGCAGGGTTGTGCCGGCATTGCTTACCAGGTGAATATATTGCAGGTTTCTTGTAACCGACGCTTTTATGGAAGTTTCATCATCCAATGCATACCTTATGGTTAATCTTGGTTCCAATCCACCATAGGTTTTTACTGCCTGTCCGCCTTTATACACTGTACTATCCAAACGATTTCCGTTATCATCTGTTTTATATATTTTATACTTTCCAATTTGCTGAAACCAACTGTAGCGAAGCCCTGCGTTGATCTTTACTTTATCATTTATTTCCCAGTCATCCTGCAAATAAATAGCAGCTTCATTGGCATATTTTACCTGTGCATTATTAGGATTAAAAACTACCGAATCCTGTTTACCTGTAACCACTGAAGGCGTAAAACGGTGATAAGTAAAAATGCCACCAAACTTTATTTTATGGCCGGTAAAAGGATACAGATCAAAATCCTGTTTAAGGCTTACATCTCTTATACCTGATGCCAGTTTTACTTCAAAATTATTTTGAGCCGCTTTAAAAGTAAAATTATAATCGTTGTACACTGCGGTGGTGTTGCCAAATAATTTTTTATTAAACACATGATTCCATCTTAGTGTGCCTGTAGCATTGCCCCATGGTATATTTACTTTTAAACTTTGCCTGCCGTTTACAAAATCAAAAACATCCCTCCCAAAATAACCACTTAAATATAAGCGGTCTTTTTCGGAAAAACGATAATTTACTTTGGCATTTAAATCGTAAAAATAATAGCCCGAACCATAAAACTGGCTGGATGATTTAATGAATGGTTTAGTTAATGCATCAATATAAGTTCGTCTTGCAGAAACAATAAAAGACGCTTTATTTTTTTTTATTGGGCCTTGAACGGATAAACGGGAAGCAATTAAACCGATACCACCTTCCACCTGAAATTTTTGATTATTTCCTTCCTTCATGGCAATATCTAACACGCTGGATAAGCGGCCGCCGTATTGAGCTGGCATTCCGCCTTTAATTAAAGAAACATTTTTAATAGCATCGGAATTAAAAATAGAAAAGAAGCCGAATAAATGGCCTGTATTGTAAACTGGTGCATCATCTAACAAAATTAAATTCTGGTCGGGGCCACCGCCACGTACATATAAGCCTGCACTACCCTCTCCTGCATTACGTATGCCGGGTAAAAGCTGAATTGTTTTCAGCAGATCTACTTCTCCCAAAAATGCCGGAATAGATTTTATTTGTTCGATGGGTAAGGTAAATTTTCCCATTTGAGCATTTTTTACATTGGCATCCCGCTTTTTGGTAGATACAACTACCTCTTGCGACAAAGATATTTTAGGAAGTACATCAAAGTTTAATTGCTTATTACCATCAAGTTTTAAAACAATCACTTTGGGCTGATAGCCAATATAAGAACATATAAAAAGATACTCCCCTTCTTCTAAAGTAATAGAATAAAAACCATACTGATTGCTGCTGATGCCTTTGGTTTTTCCCTGTATGGCAATGGTTGCCCCAATGAGTGTTTCGCCATTTAATGAATCTTTTATAAACCCACTTACAGTAAACCTGTTTTGTGCTTTTATAAAAAAGGGGCTCAATAAAATAAGTAAAATAAAAACTTTGCGCTTCATAGGTACGAATGGTGCTAATGCAGTTTTGTAAAATTATTTTGTTTTAATGGTATCTTTTATTTCTCCGCAATGCAACATATCCCCTTTGTGTACCGGGTGATTTTTGCCTAGGTAAGGATTTAATATTTCTTCGCTACTGCTGATCCAGTTGGCTTCTTTACCTTCTCCAAATGCCATAGGGCAATTTTGCCAATACATTTTTGGGCCTTCGTAATTAATAGCATTAAAAAAAGAAGGATACAGCATTTCCGAAACCATTCTAAAATCCTGACGCATCTCGGTAATATCGGTTTGTTTTAATAACGACTCGGCATTCATTTTTACATCCGTTAAATTGGCCTGTGCAGTTTCAAAAATTGAAGCGGTATCTTTTTTCAATTCATCCAGCTTGACACTATCTATAAGGCCAATAAATTTCCTGCAGGCTTCTTTAGTTTTTGTGGTATCTGCATCCACCAAGGCGTTTTGCATCTCAAAGTAAGCTCCCATTGTAGCAGCTACACTTTGATTAAATTGGGCCGAATGCTTTTTAAGAGCTAATGGTTGTTGCTTTGGGCCACTATCGCCCCCCTTGTTTCTAAATACAAACCAGTAAACACAAAATGCAGCTATTACCAAAACCAATAATGCTAATATTTTTTTCATTGTACTATAATTTGGGGCAAATTTACGATATAACAGTATTTACTTTAAAAAAGTTTGATAATTGGTTACTGCTTACCGCTGAATGTTAATACAAAATTAACCAATACGCATCCATCAATTTAGTAACAACCTGCCCTGCCATTTTAAATTGTAATTGGTATAACATACTTTTGCAGCTTATTAAAAAAAGAAGGCATCTTCTTATATACAAATATTTATGCTGTTAGGATTACAAAATGTGACATTTGAATTTGGTGCAAGAACCATTGTGGAAGATGCTACCTGGCATATTCAGCCCAATGAACGTATTGGGTTAATTGGCTACAATGGAACCGGTAAATCAACTTTACTTAAAGTACTTACCGGCCAATACAGCCCTGCAAAAGGCACTGTGGAAAAAGGCAGGGAAACCACGATTGGTTTTTTACACCAGGATCTGCTGGGGTTTGATACAGAAGATTCTATTTTGGAAGTTGCCATGGGAGCTTTTGAAAGAGTAAAGCAATTAGAAAAAGAGCTGGAACTTTTGGGCCATGAGCTGGAAAGAACCGGTGACGAAAGTTTAGCTAATAAATATGCCGACCTGTTGCATGAAATGGATGTATTGGATGGCTATAGCATTCATCACAAAACCGAAGAGATTTTACAAGGGCTGGGCTTTGCCAATGCCGACCTTGGAAAACAATATAAAAATTTTAGTGGAGGCTGGCGCATGAGGGTGTTGCTGGCAAAAATGATATTGATGAACCCTGATGTGTTGCTGATGGATGAACCTACCAATCACCTGGATTTACCCAGTATTGAATGGCTGGAAAAATACCTCATCCATTATCCGGGAGCTGTTGTAATTGTATCACATGATCGTTTCTTTTTAGACAGGATGGTAAATAAAATTGTAGAGCTATATCAAAAAGAGCTGCACTTTTATACAGGCAACTACAGCTATTACGAACAGGAAAAGGCGCTGCGGATTGATATGCAGCAAAAGGCTTACGAAAACCAGCAGGATTACATAAGGCAGAATGAAAGATTTGTAGAACGGTTTAAGGCAAAAGCCAGTAAAGCAGCAGCGGCACAAAGTATTGTTAAGCGTTTAGAAAAATTAGATAGAATTGAAAACGTAGAATTGGAACGTCCAAATATGCGTATCAATTTTGCTATTGATAAAACACCGGGCAGAACCATTGCCACATTAAAACATGTAAGCAAAAGTTTTGGAGAAACTAAAATTTTAGAAGATACCGGTGCTGAAATAGAACGTGGTGATAAGATTGCCCTGATTGGTGCCAACGGTAAAGGAAAATCTACCTTGTTAAGAATAATTGCTGATGTTGAACCTTTTTTTGGAGACAGGGTTTGGGGGCATAATGTAGATGAATCGTTTTATGCACAGCACCAGTTAGAAGCATTGAACCAAAACAATGATGTATTAGAAGAATTAAAAGATGCCCGTAGCGGAAAAAATGATTTGGAATTAAGAAGCTTGCTTGGTGCTTTTTTATTTAGTGGCGAAGCGGTTGAAAAAAAGATAAAAGTATTAAGTGGTGGTGAAAAAGCAAGGGTGGCTTTAGCAAAAACTATTGCCAGCAAAGCCAACTTTTTAATGTTGGATGAACCTACCAACCATCTGGATATTCACTCAGTAGATCTATTGGTAGAAGCTTTAAATAAATACGAAGGCACAATTGTGCTGGTAAGCCACGACAGGTATTTTATAAGCAGGATTGCCAATAAAATATGGGATATAGAAAACTATAAGATCAGGGAATTTAAAGGCACTTATGCAGAGTATGAAGACTGGAAAGAAAGGAAAGAAAAAGCAGACGCTGCTTTATTAAAAGCCGAAGGTAATAAGGCTAAAATTGCAGAACCTGTACCAGTGCAAAAAAAAGAAAAAGTTGAAGCTGCGGCTCCTTCAGGGATAGATAAAGAATTGAAAAAGGAATTGCAAAAGCAAAAAAATCGTTTTCAACAACTGGAAGAAAAGATTGCACAACTAAATAAAAAGAAAACAGAGCTGGAAGCTGCCCTGGCATCGCCTGAAATTTATAATAACAGGGCTAAGTTTGTACAAGCAGAAATGGATTATAAAAATGCAACTGCAGAATTAGAAAAACTGAATGCAGAATACGAAGTTGTTTTTGAAAAAGTAATGGAGCTGGAAGCTAAATTATAGCGTATAAAGTAAAATTTTAAAATAAAGTCATAATAAAAGCCCCGGTTATACACCGGGGCTTTACATTTATATAAAAGGGTAAACTTTAGTTGTTTCCTTTAAATTCAACTCTTCTGTTTTTAGTACGACCAACTGCAGTTTTATTATCTGCTATTGGATTTTCAATACCAAAACCTGTTGCAGTTAAACGATCTGCACTTACACCTTTTTTAACAAGGTATGCTTTAACCACATCAGCTCTTTTTTGAGAAAGGGCAAGATTAGTAGCGGCTTTACCAGTATTATCTGTATAACCGTTTATAGCTACATTTAAAGTAGAGTGTTCTTTAAGAATTGTAGCACCTTTGTCTAATTCTGCAATTGCTTTAGGAGTTAATTTAGCACTTCCACTTAAGAACTGTACGTTATCTGCATTAAATGCAAAGTCTGCTAATACAGGGCAACCATTATTTTCTCTTGCACCTTTTTCAGTTGGGCATTTATCTTCCTCATCATTTACACCATCGCCATCTGTATCAGGTATTGGGCATCCCTGGTAACGGGCTACACCTGGCTCTGTAATACATTTATCAGCTTCGTCATTTACGCCATCTTTATCAGTATCAGGCACTGGGCAACCATTGTATTTTGCCAACCCTTTCACATCTGGGCATTTGTCATCAGCATCAGCAATACCATCTCCGTCCTTATCAGGGCAACCTTGCAAAGCTGCTGATCCTTTTACATCAGGGCATTTATCATCAACATCAAGCACACCATCACCATCTCTGTCTTTTGGCACTTCCACAACTGGTGGCGGAGGCGGAGGTATAACAACTGGTTTTTCTTTTCCAATATTTTGTGCAAAACCTACAGAATAAAATAGATTATCACCAAGTATTTTATCAGTTAAAGTAAATTTATATTGGCCCTGAAGAAATAAGTAGGTAATACTATTCATATTAAATTGAACACCAGCCCCCGCAGGAACATACGCACCAATTTTATCGTTGTAAAGCCCAGCACCAATTCCCGCAGTCAAGAAAGGGGCAATTTTAGCTGCATCTGTAAAAGGGCGAATGTTTAATGTTGGCTCTAATTCCAATCCTATTTCAGTTTTACCAGTAACTCCCTGATAAATGGCACTGTAATCACGGAACATCGCATTTGCTTTTACAGACAAATCAATTTTATTAGTAAGACCTCTCCAGTACGATAGAGAAAAGCCTTTATCCATTTCCCTGATAGTACTGTATACTTTTCCGGAGATCGGGTCCTTAATACCAGTAGGCGCTTTAAAATCTGCCATATTATAATGAAGTCCCACTAGAGTCCCCTTTTTGGCAGGAGAAGAGTTTTTTTGTGCATAGGCGCTACTGCAAAGAATTACAGCTGCCAAAAGCAATTTAAATGTTTGTTTCATGTTGTTTTAGTTTAAAATTTTTGAGCAAGACCAATAGAGTAAAAAAGATTATCCCCCAACACTTTTTTGGTTAAGGTGAATTTATATTGTGCTTGTACAAAAAGGTAAGTAATGTTATCAAAATTTAGTTGAACACCTCCACCTGCAGGAATATAACCACCAAATTTATCATTATATAAGCCAACACCAGCACCTGTTGTAAGAAATGGTGCTAATTTTGCTGCATCAGAAAATGGACGAATACTGATAGTTGGCTCCAACTCAATACCAATTTCCGTTTTGCCAGTGGTACCTTGATAAATACCTGCAAAATCGTGGAAAATTGCATTTGCCTTAACAGTCAAATCAACTTTTGAACAAAGTCCTCTCCAATATGACAGAGAAAAGCCTTTACTCATATCTCTCATACTTGTATAACCTTTTCCGGAAGAAGGTGTATTAAAACTTGTAATACTTTTAAAATCAGTCAGGTTATAATGTAACCCAACCAACTGTGGTTTTTTTGCTTGCGAAAATGCAATTGCAGTAAATAATGTTAAAGCGGTAATTAGAGTTAGTTTTAGTTTCATAAATTGTTTTTTGTAAATTAATTAGCAGTCCTTCTATTAGCAAATATAATGTTAAATCTATGTAAAGGCAAAAATTGATAATAAAATTTATTGTCGTTATAAATTGTATTCTATCAGATTTTTACAAGCTTCCATTTGCCTCTTTTAAAAATGATAATACCTACTACAGCCAGCGTTGTTTCCGATATACCAATTGCTATATAAACCCCAGTGGGGCCCATTTTAAGATACTTTGACATAAAATATGCCAATGGAATTTGCAATAGCCAATAAATAAAAAGGTTAATAATAGTTGGCGTTTTAGTATCCCCAGCTCCGTTAAAAGCCTGTACAATTACCATTCCGTATGCAAAAAATATATAACCTATGGCAAGTATATGAAGACATAAGATACCTGCTTTTATTGCTTCGGCATCGGCAGTAAAAAACTGCATTAACTCCTCACCAAAAAAGAAAAACACCAGAGCTACTAATGCAAAAAAGCAAAAGGTGATAAAAGCCGTTTTCCATACAGATTTTTCTGCTCTGTCAGGTTGATTGGCACCAAGGTTTTGGCCCACTAAAGTTGCAGCGGCATTAGCCAAACCCCAGGCAGGAAGTATAGTAAATATACAAATCCGAATTGCAGTTACATAACCAGAGGTGGTGGCATTGCCTGATTCGGCAATTATTCTTGCCAAAAATATCCAGCTGCAACTACCAATTATAAACTGAAACATTCCACCTAAGGATGTTTTTAATATATTACCTATTATTTTTGTATTTAAAACAAATTGTTTTTTCACCAACCTAATAATTTCTTTCCCATTAAAAAGTTCATAAAACTGGTACAATACACCTACAGATCTGCCAATGGTTGTTGCTACTGCGGCACCCAGTAACCCCATTTCAGGAAAAGGTCCTAATCCAAATATCAACAGAGGATCCAGTATTATATTTATAACATTAGCTACTATCAATGCCCTCATTGCAACAGATGCATCGCCTGCACCTCTAAAAATTGCATTGTTTACAAACAGCAGCATTATCACAATATTGCCGGTAAGCATGATCTGCGTAAAACGATAGTTTTCCTGTACTACTTTATTACTGGCCCCCATAAAGGATAATATTTCTTTTGGAAAAACAAACCCGATAACGCCAATAATTACAGAAAATATTACTGCTACAATTATACCCTGGGCAGCAACATTTGAAGCTGCTGTAAAATTCTTTTCGCCGGTACGGCGGGCAACCAAAGCCATAATACCCATTGCAAGCCCCCAGGCTACAGAATACAAAATACTTAATGCGGCTTCTGTTAAACCAACAGTTGCCGAAGCTTCTGATCCAATTTTATTTACAAAATAAATGTCCACTAATGCAAAAACAGATTCCAGCACCATTTCTAGTATCATTGGTACTGCCAATAAAAAAATGGCTTTATTAATACTGCCCGTAGTAAAATCTTTTACATCGCCCCTTACAGCTTGCTTTAATAATTTAAAAAATGAAGTTTTCTCTGATAGTATAGTTGTTTCTGACATGATATGATTGTTGAAAAGTAAAATAATATCCCCCTGTAAATTGAAAAAATCAATACGAGAACACTTAAGGAAATTAAGGGAATGATAAAACTGGCCATACCTGATGATGACCATTACTCCTTAAGTGTAATTAAAACTTCATAGTTCAATAGTTGTAGGCTGCAAATATAGAAAAATGTTTTTCTTTATTATTATCTCACTCTTTTATTGTTCCGTTTTTTTATTTGCCCTATATTTGCAGCCCAATTGAGGTCCGGTAGCTCAGCTGGATAGAGCATCAGCCTTCTAAGCTGAGGGTCATTGGTTCGAATCCAATCCGGATCACAACATAAAAAAGGAAAAGATTTTTGATCTTTTCCTTTTTTTATTATCGGCTGAAACACTATCTGGTATTTAGTTTGGTCAATTTTTCCATTTTTTGTGACTCCTTATTTTTTTGAAATCCCTGCAATTCATATTACTCTTTTAAATCCTTTATAGTAAAGGGGTTAAAAGATCTTTCTCAAATAAATTAAAAAATTGGGTTCAATAATCCAATCAGATTAGCACCTTGAGTTTGAACCGCTTTTGCAGCTGATTAGATAACTGGCTGCAGCTATAACCACATCAGCGGAGCCATACACAACAATTAGTAGTTTGTCCGGTTATGACAGGCGCATTTGCTTTGGGGCAGGCCGGTTTATTAAAAGATACTGAATGTACTACGCACTGGAGATGTGTAAAAGAATTACAAATACAATTTCCGGCGGCCAGGGTTGTTGCAGATATTTTATTTGTGAAAAGCAACAATGTTTATACCAGTGCTGGTATCAGCGCAGGGATTGACCTGGCTTTGGCAATACTGGAAGATTTGAAAGGGCCATTGTTTACGCACAAGGTTGCAAGAGGGCTTGTTGTCTATCATCGTAGAAGTGGAAAGCATAATCAGCAAAGTATTTATCTTGATTACAGGAATCATATCAATCCACAAGTACATGAAGTGCAGGATTACCTGATTGATAATCTTTCCAAAGAAAATGATATTGAAACTTTAGCTTCCCTTGCAGGCATGAGCGCAAGAAACCTCAGCAGGGTTTTTAAAGAAAAAACAGGTTCAACCATACTTGAACACCTTACGCTTTTACGAAAAGAATATGCCAGTACAATGTTAAATAACCCCTAGTATACCATTGAATATATCTCTTCCCGATGCGGTTTTAAAACCGCCAGGCAATTGCAGCGGGTTTTAAAAAAATGAAATAATGAAATTCAAATTTGCAAATATTGTAAGCAGTTTTTAATTATTTCATTCAATTTGTTTCTTCTTACTGTATTACTTTATAACAACCGGTATAAAGAATAGAAATGCGTTACTTATCCCCCATCGTAACCAAAGGCCTGAAGCCTTTGGTTACGAGATAAATGCCCAGCGAAAACTCAAATATTGCAACCAGCAATGCAGATAAGCCTGCCAAAGCGGAATGCTGTTCAATGATTCCGAACATTACAGCAACGTAACCGGCTATGAGTGGAATGGCTCCGAAAATTCCAATCAGGGAAAGTGCCCGAGGCACCAGACGTGACTTGTAAAGTAGTAAACCCAACAACAAATCGTTTAAGGCTGGCATAAAACTTTGCCCAAGCAGGAAGATGCGGTCATACAAAGTAACAAGTGTATGGCTGGTTGCCAATGCACCTGCACCGGCACCTGACTGCCGCAAGGTTACTATCGACAGTATAAACGCCACGCCGGCAAACATGGTGCTTGCTTCCAGTATTCGGGAAGCAACAAGCCCCAACGCAAGGCCTTCGTTTTGCTTCTTTAGCACGGGGTACAATGCGATGGCAGTGCCGATACCAGCGAGTGCTACTATGATCTCCAGCAGACCACCAATAATGGCGGCAGTGTCTGGTCCGGAGCCGGTTACATAATTCGGTATGTGTATCGAACTGTAGAGCGCAAGCGTAGGGATAGAGACAAAGGTGAGCAGGTATAGCACGCCTGCAATTAGCGAAGTTTTTCGCAATGAGCTCATCGTAACTTTTGCAATTGATACACTTGTAGCAATTGCAGTATTTTGGTTGGTATTCATTTTTTCTTTTTAAAAATTGATCTGCTGTTTTTGCAAGATGATAAGCAGCACTGGTGTGAAGGATGATTATATATTTTTAATTTTCCCCCAGTGGATTCTTTTTCCATGCCTTAGAGAAATGTACACTAACCATTACAGCCCGGTTATACATTTCGTTCTTGTAAGCAATATTAGTTAACCCGTAATTGTATCTGATGTCCAGCGCAATCCTTCTTTGTTTAAGTGGAAACTCAACGCCTCCACCCATCTGCACTCCGGCATCAAAACGTTTAAAGCCGTCAGTTGAATTTGCAAATGAAAGTTTAGTAGATACATCTTCAATTTTTCTGCTTCCACTAAAATTATAAGCAATGGATGGCCCGGCATTAATATAGAATTTGCCAAAATGAAAACGAGCCAGCAGCGGTAATTCTATTGTATTTAAGTGAATACCTGATTCTTTGGAGGTTAATGGATTGTTAGCTTTTAACTTACCGCCTTTTCTTATAAAATACAGTTCAGACACCAACGAAAACCCTGGCGTAATACCGGCCTGAAATGATGCCCCGGCCTGTATGCCATTATTTGATTTTTTATAATCTTTAAGGCTGCTGTTGGCACTACCATAGTTTATGTTTGTGCTAACTACATTAATCATCAGGTCCAGGTAAGTTTTTGTAGTTTTTTTATTGTCACCTGATTTTTTCAATACTGCCGTTTTTGTTTGGCCAATTGCTGTTACTGATAGGGAAATCATAGTTATGACAAGCCCGGTTTGTATTACTTTTTTCATACTTTTTTTTAATTTTTTTGTTTTGATTAATTAAAGCAAAAGTATATAACCGTTTGTGGGCCTGCAATTCAGCTATGCAAAGCGAGGGAGTATATCTGCCAACAGGTGTTTTTGATCTTCCAAATTTCAGAAGGGTTATGCCTTGCTGTTGATGAGTTGAAGGAAAGCTTCTTTGTAGGTTTCTGAAACGGGGATTATTTGATCAGCAATTTTTATCCTGCTGCGTTCTATAGATTCTATTTTGTTAACAGCAACCATGTACGACTTGTGTACACGGCATACAAGGTGAGCTGGAATCAGTTGTTCAAATTCGTTAAAACTCTGCAAGGTCATGATTTTTTTATTGCAAGTATGAATACGTAAATAATCTCTCATACCTTCTATATACAGTATATCGCTGATCATAATTTTTTCAAGGCGATTTTCGGTTTTTACAAAAATGAAATCCAATTGCTTTTCTGTAATTCTCTGGTTTAAATTTTCCTGTGCTTTATTTACTGCCTGTAAAAAGCGATTAAAAGTAAATGGTTTTAAAAGGTAATCTGTGATATGCAGTTCGTAACCTTTTAAAGCATATTCCTGGTAAGCAGTTGTAATGATGACCTGGCTGGTTATTTTAGAACTTTCCAATAATTCAATACCGGATAATTCATCCATGTTGATATCTAAAAAAAGCACATCAACTTTATTGTTGTTCAAGTATGCCAAACCATTCAGCGCATTATCGAAAGTCGCACTCAGATTTAAAAACGGAACCTTGTTTACAAAGTCTTTCGTTTTTTCAAGCGCAAGAGGCTCGTCTTCAATAATAATGCAGGTATATTTATCCATTACTAATTGTTAAGTGAACGCTGTACAGTTCATTGTTTTTGTTTATTTCTAAAAGATGTTTATCCGCATAGATAAGTTGCAGTCTTTTTTGAATCAGTTCATTACCTAAACCGCTGTTTAATGACTGAACCTTTGGCTTTGAATCAAATTTATTTTCACATACCATTTTTATTTTTTTATCAGTGATAAGGATATTGACAGTAATGGCGTTTTCAAGTTTTTTATTGGTGGTATGCTTAAAGGCATTTTCAATAAATGGTATAAAGATCATTGGTGCAATTGATTTATTACCAACATTGCCTGATACCGTAAAATGTATATAATTTACATTGGCCGTTCTTATTTTTTGTAGTGCGATGTACTTTTCTATATACTCAATTTCCTGCGAAAGCAGAATTTTTTCAGCCATCGTTTCATATAACATAAACCGCATAATGTCTGATAACTTATTTAAATAGTTAGACGCTTCAACAGCATCTTTTATAATCAGTGCATCAATATTGTTGATAGTATTAAATAAAAGATGTGGGTCAATTTTCGATTTTACCAATGCCATTTCCATTTCATGATTCTTTTGCTTCAAGACTTCTTTCAATTTCTTTTCGTTGAACCAGTTAATAAACCCTCTTATAACCAAGGCAACAATGCCTGTTACCATCCCGATAAGCGTCATCGCAACAATTACAGTAATAGCGGTTGAGCGACCATGTTTACCAGCATCATCCATATCTATCATATAACCTGATTCTATTGAATATCTTATGAGGATATAACCAATCAGGGCTGCAGCGGTAGAGATGACAATTGCATGAATAATTGAAAAAGAAATTTTTTTATGAACAAGGTACCGGGGGAACAGAATAAAATAATATGCCCAGTACGAAATAAGCGAAGGAACAAATGCAAAAAGTAAAAGACTTTTTAAAGCATTCAAAATTCTGACCCCTTGGTTAATTGCATGAACACTGCTTCTGTAGTAAACAGCTAACATGATTGCTATTAAAATGAAGTAACAGGTCCAAAAACCTATGTGCAATAAAATAATAAATGATTTTTTCATACTTCAAACTGTCTAATCTATATATGAAGGTCTCTCATTATTCCGGCATTGAAGCAAATGATATGCAAACTGGCTCAATTCATCTTCAAAATGAGCTAGTGCAATGCATTGTAGGTAAAAGTGCTTTTCTAAATCAATTTGATACTGCTAAGATCAATGAAAATATAGCTAAAAGTATAGTTATTGGGGTAAATACTATTTGTTCAAGCTTATTTTCTGAAATTGCATTTCCTACAGTGTTCAATAAAAACAACCCTGTCATGAGCCATAGTGCATAATTTATTATTTTCTTTGGTATTTCAGTAGCCAATAGGTTTGCTTGCACTAAAATTATAATAATAAACAGCGAATTTATAATAATAGAGAAAATCTCAAACCGATACATTTCTTTATTCGATCTTAATCGACCACCCCAAACAAGATTGTACGGAATTATTTTTGCCAGGATGACAAAATGCAATACCAGAAGCAGTGAGAGTAAAATTAAAAGTCCAAATTGTGCAATAGTTGTCATACTTCTTTAAAGTAATAAGGTTTTCGATAGCATTATTCTATACCTGCTGTTTATAGATACCCTTATTTGTTTTTCTTCAATAATGTTTCAAGCTTTTGTTTTGTTTCTGGAATGGCCTTTAACGACAAAGTTTTTTTGAAATTAGCTATGGCTTTTAATGTATCAGTTGTTGCCAGGTAAAAATCTCCCAGCCCATCATAACAATTAGCCGTTTCGGGATAGTTAGTAATATTTAACTTAAACAAAGCTTCGGCCTTAGTAAATTGTTTTTGCTTCAACATATGATATGCAAGATTATTAACCTGGCTTTCACCTGGTTTAACGAGATAGCCAATTTGCGCAGAAACATTATTGTAGTGCGTAATTAATAAAGAATCCAATTTAAAACCGGGATTTTCTAATTCGCTATTATAAATTTTAAGTTTGTAATAATCAAAAATGAAACGCAGGGCATCATACTCCCCAATTAACCGGACGGAACTGTGATCGTCATTTTCATAATATTTATATTGAAAAAGTAATTGATTTTTTTTGTTTTTGAAAACATCTTTAATAAATTCCAGGTTGCTGCGAATAAGTTCGGTACCCTCAGTAGTATCTTTCTGAACTGTTAGGGTATCCATTCCCTTTTCCATCCGGTTTGCCAATGCCATAAACAAGGTTTTGCCTTTGTAATTTGTGTTTGCTAAAATCATTTTTGCTTCCGTTACAATTTGCTGATCGTTCCACCATAAAGCAGCATCAAGAGAAACATAGGCACTGAATAAATTGGGATGATGTATTAAGGTATTCACAACAGTAAGCCCGCCAACAGAATGACCAATGAAAATCTTATAAGAAACTGTTGGATAATTTGATTCGATGTATGGCATCAATTCCTTTTCCACATAGCGCATGAATTTTTCGCCTCTGCCTGTGATACCAAGAGTTTCCTTATCTGTACCAAATGTCAGATCCGTCATTCGGGAAGGATGTAAAATGCCTACTACAATCATTGGAGGACAAAGGCCTGCATTACTCATAAATTCGGTTATGCTAACGATATTATTAAAATTTGCATCTCCATCTAATAAATAAATTACCGGATAACGTACTTTACCAGTATTTTCATTTCCTTCATTGCTGTTTGGAACGTGAATCCAAACTTTACGCTGTTCGCCCAATATTTTTGATGGTGAACTTTTTTCAAATCCAACAGTAAAAGGGCTATTTTCCTGTGCTTTGGCACAAAAAGAAAAAAGTAACATAGTAAAAGAATAAAAAAAAATCATGGCATTTTTTAAGATCAGTTCAAAATATTGCCTGATGGTCTGCACCTGTGGATGTATATCTGTTGTCATAAGTCAAAGAACTTACTTTATTCTTGTATTGACGGAAATAATATGCAAACAAGCCGAATTTGTCTGCACATAACAATAGCGTTACACATAATACCTGTGCAAAAAAGGTTGAAACAGGAACAATGACTGCAACAGCGGTAAGCAAAAAAATTCGAGGAACTTTTAAATTGGGATCACAACTAAAAAAAGAATGAGTAGCATACCATTTCCATGGCTTCGGAACCAAAGTAGCTTATATCATCAGCTTTATTTAGTAACCGAAAATTTAAAAATAGTTTTACTGTAAAACTGCTCTCCTGCTTTTAAAATAGTGGAGGGAAAATGAGGATGATTGGGGGCATCGGGAAAATGTTGTGTTTCTAAGCAAAATGCGGAACGTTTATTATAAAGTATTCCGTTTTTACCTTTTACATTATCTAAAAAATTGCCGGTATATAAATGCACGGCCGGTTCGGTAGTGTACACATCCATTATTATTCCGAAAACTGGTTCTTTTACAATAGCAGCATGTTTTAAAATGGGGGTATATTGTTTTTCTAACACAAAACTATGATCGTAGCCATTACTCAATTGCAACTGCTCATTATGCTGCAGAATATCCTGTCCTATTTTTTTAAAACTCTTAAAATCAAATGGCGTTCCGTTTACATTAGCTATTTCACCGGTGGGTACCTGCAATTTATTTACCGGAAGATAATACTGGCTTAATAGTTTTAATTCATGATCATCAATTGTATTTGCAGGATTACCGGATAAATTAAAATAGGTATGCTGTGTAAAATTTACCAGCGTGGTTTTATTAGAAACTGCTTTGTATTCGATGCTCCACACATCATCATCATCCAGTGTGTACATTACTTCAAGTTGTAATTCGCCGGGGAAACCTTCTTCCAAATGAGGGCTGGTATATTTAAAAATAACCCCTCCCTTATCTTTACTTTTAAAAGATACTGCCTGAAATGTTTTTTTATTAAATCCTTCCAGGCCGCCATGCAAATGATAACCACCTTCTCTTAAATGCAGTTTATAGGTTGCGTTATCCAGCACTACTGTACCACCTGCAACACGGTTTGCATATCGCCCTACCACGGTGCCTAAATAAAATTCATCATTCTGATAATCCGAAGGCGTATCATAACCTAATACCACATCTTTAAAATTACCATTGGTATCTTTTACAAATAAAGACACTACAGCGGCGCCTAAATCTGATACAACAAGCCTTGTACCATTACCATTTTCAATAGTATGTAAGTTTATTGAAGAAGCCGATTTTTTTGATCCCGCTACAATTGTATCTGTAGTCATGTTTTCTGTTCCGTCTTTCACTTTCACCTGGTTTGGTTATTAATGATGTTAAAAATAAAGGGGCGTTAGGAATGTACACCCCTTTTATAACTGATTGCATGCTCTGCTAAAAAATTATAACGGAACAACGATGAATTTTGAAGTAGCAGTTTTAGCTTCGGATATTTGCCCCACTTCTGCCCAACCCGAATTGGATTCTACCAGGCCGAAATGAATGAAGTTTCTTGTTGTACCAAGTACCGATCTTTTAATTGAAAATTCAATTACATTTTTTCCTCCAACTGTTGATAAAGCCGAAAATTTCATTGCATCAGCAAATGCGGCAACCGGCGTCCACGAAAATGCAGTTTGCGGGCCTGAATGTACAAATACATCTCCCCATCCCCCAACCGGGCTTCCTTCCAGCAAAAAATCAGCACCTGAATGAAGTGGATAATACCAGGTATTAAATCCTGTTGCAGGATTGTTATCGGCATCCATATAAATATCAATGATCTCCATTTTCATATTGGCATCGCCTTCAAGATTAATATATATTGCATCGGCAGAAGCAAATGCTTTAACAGAACGTACACTACTTACATAAGCTGCATCATTTTGATAAGTGTAGGGTACATATTGCCAATCACTATAGTCACCGTCAATTTTAATATTAGGGCCAATGATGCTAACGGTATCCTTAAACACACTTGTTTCGGCACCATTTTTTGCTGTAAGAGAGACCAGGAAGTCTCCTTTTTTTGTAAAAATATGTTGTGGCGTTTTACTGGTAGAACCTACGCCGGTTCCATCTCCAAAATCCCAACTGTACTCTGTTGCGCCAGTTGAAAAATTAGTGAAATTAACTTTATATCCATCGGCCACATAACTGAATACTGCTTTTAAACCGCTTCCTGCATTATCTTTTTTGCAAGAAGAAGCACTGAGCATAATTAAAAGCGCAGCAAATAAATAAATGGTATTTCTTTTCATACTTTTATTTTTAATTTTTTAGAATAGCCCTGTTAAAATTTTTAAGGTTGCCAACCTTAAAACTGTATGCCTTATAAGTAGCAGCTTAACTAAAGGTTGGCAACCTTTAGTTAGTATCCCGGGTTTTGAATGAACTTTCCTTTACCCTCACTAACTGCTTTTAATGAAAAAGGATATACCACTTTGTTAGGCCCCGTAAATGTTGATGCATGCACTTCCTGGCAACGGGTAATAAATTTTCCATGACGAATAAGGTCGGCTCTGTACTGCCCGTTCTCACACCAAAACTCATGACTACGTTCCAATAATATCAAATCATTAAATGCAGTAAGCGAACTGTAATTGGATAATAACTTATCGGCCAACCCTGCTCTTCTTCTTACTACATTCACCAGCTCCATAGCTTCGGCATTAGGTGTACCTGCATTAGCAATAGCTTCTGCTTTAGACAACAATACATCTGCATACCGGTACATCACAATATCTACTGTTGATAAACCGGTTGTTCTGTTTGCATCGGGGTTCATCTTTAATGCTATAGGCCCCCAATCCAAAATACCACCCGGGCTAGACCTGTTATAAGTAATACCATCAGTTCCTGTAAACTGTGTTATCAGCATTTGTTTTCTTTTATCAGCAGCTTCAAACCTGTCGTAAAACCACCATGTACTGGTAATTGTACCAAATCCACCTTTAGGTGCATACACTGCAGGCAACACCATTAACTGCCATTGGTTTTCGCTGGTGCCTGCATAGTCGCATGGTATTGCCCAAATTACTTCATGGCTGTTTTTTGCACCATCTAAATCCCACATAGCGGCATAATCAGCATCTAAAGAATATGCATTGAAGGCAATAATTTCATCGCATAGTGTTTTTACTTTAGCCCATTTTTTTTCGTGTAATTGCAGGCGTATGTTGATCATTTTTGCCAGCGCTTTATTAAATCTTCCATATTCACCATCTTGTGGTAAAGGCAGGTCAACTGCCGCAGCTTCAAGATCGGTTTCAATAAAAGCTATCATTTCTGCATTGCTCAATCTTGCTAATGGTGCTTCCTTTAATGGATTTTTCAAAATATCTAACGGTGCTATAACCAGTGGTCCGTACAAATCAAACAAAGTATAAGCCAGTAAACCTCTTGCACAACGCACCTGGGCAACAGCTTTTTTCTTCAGTTCTTCGCTTACAGTTGATCTTTGAATGAGATCGATGGTTATGGTCATGCTGCTGATCTTGTTATAAAAATCATCATAGTACCTTGTAAATAATCCATCACTCGATTTATAATTTTGTAATGAAGCAGTTTGCTGGTCGCCATATTTTCCATGCAAAATTTCTGTTGTGGCATCGCTCAAAAACATTACACCTCTTTCTGAAGTAGAAAAAATACCATCAAACCAGGCTCCTCTAAGCGGATAATAAGCTGCGTTTACCATTGCATCAAGATCCGAGGCTGATTTAGGAAATATATTTGGATTGATCTCTGAATAATCAACAGGATTCAGGTCTTTAGTGCAACTGTTGATCAGTAACAGTAGTGGAAGAAATAATAGTATTTTATAGCGTTTCATAATTTTATTTTTTAGCATAAAAATTAAAAGTTAAGGTTTAGCCCAACGGTAAATGTTCTGATATAGGGGTATGCAGCAGTGTAGGAATCTGTTTCGGGATCAACACCATTATAAGGGCTGATCACAAACAGATTTTGTGCATCCACATGTACTCTTGCAGAGCTGAAAATGTTTTTAACTAATTTACCAGGGATATTGTACCCTAATGAAACATTCTGCAACCTTATAAACCAGGCATCTTCCTCAAAGAAATCGCCTACACTATAAGGCGAGAAACCCCAGAAGGAACTTGGTTGTGTGGTAGATGGATTGGTGGGTGTCCACCTGTCTTTTACTGAACGTAAAACATTGTACCCGTTTGAATAAACACCATAAGCACTAATACCATAAGCTGTATAATTAGGATCTGCCATGCGGCGACCAAACAAGGCGTTAAAATCAAAATTGAGTGAAAAGTTTTTATAGGTAATGATGTTGGTGATACCTGCCATGCAACTGGGGTCGAAAGTGCCCATTAGTTTGGTATCTGCATCATCAATCATACCATCAGGTTTACCCAGTTTAATAAATCTTCCGTTGGCATCTACTGCAGGGTTACCGCCGCCATCTCTTGCAAAACCATCAATGTCTTTAATTTTTATCATACCGGGTTTAAGCAATGGTTGCGATGCAGGCGCTGTTTCACCAATTTGTAAAATACCATCAGCTATGCGGCTATACCTTGCCCTTATCGGATCGTTTTCGCTTTCGTAAATATTAGGCTTCCAGTCCGGTGCCCTTTCTTTCCAATTATCTTTATAGCGGGATAATGCAAACTGTGTTCTCCACTGAAAATCGGTAGTTTGAATATTTCGGGTGTTAATACTAATTTCAAATCCTCTGCTTTGTGTTTTTCCAACATTTGCAATAATACTGTTGATCTGCTGATAAGAGTTAAGTGATTTTGTAGCTAATAAATCTGATATCACATTATTAAACACCTCTACAGAACCATCTACTTTGCCGTTAAATAAAGAGAAGTCTAAACCAAAATTTGTTCCTGTGGTAGTTTCCCATTTCAGATCAGGATTTTCCAATCTTGATAGCGCAACCCCTATCAGTCTTGCATCGCTACCCGACAACCATGCGGGAAATGCACTGTATGCTGCAAACGCATTACTGTTAATGGTAGCATTACCTGTTTGCCCATAACTGATGCGAAATTTAAGCTGCGAAACAGTACTTTTAAATTTTTCAAAAAATGGTTCTTCAGCCACATTCCAGGCAACTGCAGCAGAAGGGAATGTACCCCACTTATTGTTGGCTGCAAAAACACTGGCACCATCTGTACGAACCGTAGCTGTAAATAAATATTTGCCTTTATAACTATAGTTCAATCTTCCAAAATAAGAAGCGATCAGGTTTTTTGAACCGGCAGAATTTGTTGGCAGCTGAATGCTTCCTGCTCCAAGGTTATTCCATAAAAAAGCATCTGTAATAAAACCTGTAGCGCCTGCACTGCTAAACCTGTTGATAAATTTTTGCTGAGACACACCTGCCAGCACATCAAATTTATGAGCAGTAAAAAGTGTTTTGCTGTAGTTGGCAGTGGCTTCTAATAAATAATCATCTTTATCAGTATTAGATACAAATGCCCTGCCATGCTCTAAAGCACCATGTAAAGTGGTAGTGGGTAAATAACTCTGGCGTTTTGAATAACCTCTGTCCATACCTGCTTTTAATCGTATGATTAAATCTTTTATTGGTTTAATATCTACAAAAAAGTTTGCCAGCATTCTCTCTATCCGTCCTTCATCGCTAATGGTTAGCAAAGAATATGGGTTGGGCTGCAATGCTAATTTTGGATTTAAAGGATAGCTGCCATCATCTTCTATGGCTGTTATATGCGGCCCCTGCTGTATTGCAGCTCTTATTATACCGGAATTTTCAAATTGATCTCCGCCCAATTGTGCATTTAAATTATCTATTCTGCTGGCAGTTAAATTTAAACCCACCTTTACATATTTACTCAACTCCTGATCAATATTTGCCCTGACAGAATATCTTTTTAAACCAGAATTTTTAACAATACCCTTTTGATCATAATAGTTTCCTGACAAAAGATATTTGGTGTATTTCGTACCGCCAGACATACTGATATTATGCTGTGCGGTAGCACCATCACGGGTTACAAGATCAAACCAGTCTGTACCTCTGCCTACATTACTAATAGCATTTTGAGTATATGATTTTTTATAAGGACCTGCAAGAGCTTCCGCTTGCGCTTGTGTTGTGGTGCCGTAAGGAAAAACGTTATTATCAAACTGCCATTGCTCAAATCCTGCTTCGTTGTGTACCTGCATCCATTCATTCAACGGTAATACATCAAATGGATTTTTATATTTTTGAACAGAGAAATTATTGGAGTATTGAACTTTTACAGCACCTTCGCTGCCTCTTTTAGTAGTAATTAAAATTACGCCGTTTGCAGCTCTTGATCCGTAAATTGAAGTAGCACTTGCATCTTTCAATACCTCTATAGATTCAATATCATTAGGGTTAAAAGAGTTTAAAATACTTTGGCTACCTGATTGATATCTGCCACCACTTTCTGGTTGCTGCAAATCACTAATTGGAAAACCATCTACAACAAATAACGGAGCATTGCTTGCATTAACAGAACCAGCACCTCTTACTAATATATCTAACCCACCACCTGGTTGAGCACTGTTTTGCCTGATGGTAAGACCAGCCACTTTTCCTTTTAGCATGTTACCCACTTCCGGCCCCGAAGAAATTACAAGGTCTTTTGCTTTTACAGATGATACCGCACCAGTTAGATCTCTTTTTCTTTGCGTACCATAACCAATCACCACCACATCATCCAGCGATTTATTTTCTGCCACCAGTACCACATCAACTGCATCCTGATTTTTCAATACCACTTCCTGGCTTGTATAACCTACAAAAGAAAAAAGCAGCGACACATTTCCGGCAGGCACTTTAATACTGTATGCACCGTTTGCAGCAGTAGTAACACCGCCGCCAGCTCCTTTAATAATTACACTTACACCCGAAAGCGCTTTTCCATCTACATCGCTGGTTACTGTACCTGTTATAGTACGTTGCTGTGCCTTTAGCCCTATCCCTATAAGCAACAGCGACAGGAGCAATAGATTTTTTTTAATGAACCTCATAGCAATTTATTTTTGGTTTTACTTATTAAGAGATGAAATAGTTAGCAATTGTATTTTTAAAACAAAACGAGACTTCTTAAAGTACAGAACAGTTAATAATTTGATAATGCTAATTTCCACATTTATTTAAACATGGCAAAATGCCTAAGCTGCTACAGTGTTGGTTTTTAGCTATGCAAGCGTTTGCTTTTTCAGGTAAAACGTTTGCATAAGTTTTAAATTAAAATATTAAAAACGCAAAAACATGCCTTATAATTGAAAAGCCTGTATTAGTTATTACAACAGGTAGAAAATAAAACGTTGAAACACTTATACTTTTTAATGAAAACTGCAACTCATTACCCTCATTTACCAGTAAAAAAATAACTGCATTGCTGCAGTTATTTTTTTCAGGCATATAGTGTTTTAAGATCAATTTACTTTAAGTTTTGCCAACAGTTTATTATATCCTGTTGCAGCATCCCACACACCTGTGTTGGCAAGCTGTATGGCATACTCAGGTTTAGCCGCAATGGAAGCATATTTATCCGGCATAAATAAATACATATCATATACCCCTGCGGTTAACGAAGCATCTGTTGTTACAGAGGTTTCAATTTTTGTAGTGCCGCTAAACCATTTACGAATGTCGGTATTTAAAGCATAAATAATCTCCTGCCCTGTGCCACTATTCTTTAAAATTAATTTTACTGGTCTTTCATTAAAAGGAGAAGCATAGCCAATGTTATTCACCGTTAAACTTAGTGGCAAACTACTGCCCGATTTTATTTCTTTAGGATACCCCATTTCTTTTAATACAAAACGGTAACCTAATTTTTTGCGGATATTAAGCATACAACCATTGGTTTGCCAATCGTTGTTTACAGCATTGTTGTATGCACAGTTTAAAAAACTGTAATGGTATGCGGCCATTTCTGTTTCGGCCATACCGGCGGGTTCGCAATCGTTTTGCGGACTGTAAGTATCATCACATGTTTCGCCACCAACAGCTACATATTTGCTATCTGCTTTGGTAAAATTTCTCAATACCGTATTTGCAGATTGCCTTGGTGTGGAAGAGTTGCCCATATCTTCATAAGTACCGTAATCATCTGTACCGGCTAAAAAACAATCATTATGAAAACCTATTCTGGCCTTATCCAAACCACTGAACGCTTCGGATTCCGTAATGGCCAGTGCATTATTTACTGTGGCATTAACACCATACACAAAGCGCTGTTTCATTTGCGGCAAACGAACTTGTATCATTCTGTCTTTAGGTACTGCATCAAGTAATGCCGCTATTACTGCATTCCTGTCGAGCCAGTTATTATCCAATAATTTTCCTTGCCCGTTTTGTGAAGCATCACCAAAATGATCGGTATAATAGTTTTCGCCCCACACACCTATAAATCCCATTTGCACCACAGCAATTACATCAGCCGCATCGGTTAGTATAGGTTTTAATTGTGCCAGGTGTTGCAATACAATACTCTTCGGTGCATCGCCGTATGGAGCACATATCCATTGCTCGGGGCAACTGCCCGCTGTTACGGTATTGGTATAAACAAAGCGTGGAATTAATTTTACGCCTGCGGCCCGTGCAATATCAAAATCATTTTTTACGGCTTGCAAAAAAGCTGCAGAGAGTGGCGCATTTTTAAATACATCCATAATAAAATTGCGGTAAACAAGTGTGCTGTACACCTGGTAATTGCCACTATTGGCAGTAGTTAAACCACGCCATAATTGTAACTGCGATTGTACCAATGGCACATAAGCGCTGGCACGCACTTCAGTAAACCTGAAAAAACCTCTTTCGGGATTGGCAAAATCTTCAACACTTTCTGTATAGGTAACAGTAGCATTGCCATCTGTTATTGTTGTTGTTGTATCTTTACTTTTTTTGCAGGCTGCCCAAAAGGTTGCTGTAACAACAATCAATAGCAATACCTGAACTATTTTTTTTCTTTCCAAAAACATAATGCAATTTTTTAGTTTAAAAACTATTTTACCTGAATGATATGCTGAAGATCATTGTAGCCACTAGTTGCTTCCCACATATTTTCGTTAGACAATTGTACGCAATATTCCGGCCGTTTGCTCAGTAAAACGTTTGCATCAGGTAAGTATAAATACAATTGGTAGTTGCCCGAAGTAATATTTGCAGGCACCGATATCATTTCTTTAATATGATTAGGGCCGCTGAACCAAAATTGCGGGTTAGTTTTCAACTGTACTTCAAATTCTTTTTTCGAATCAGTATTTCGTAAAATAATTTTTACAGGCCGGGCATTATATAAAGAAGCATAACCAATATTATCTATTACAAAATGCACAGGCAATTTATTTTTTTTGATTGCCTGCGTTGGTAATATTGCCTTACACAATACCAGGCGGTAACCCAATTGCCTTTTAATATTATACAAACAGCCGCTGCTGTCCCAATCATTATTTACATCAACATTATAAGCAGCATTAAGATAGCTGTAATGCATACGCCGCATTTCAGCCTCGGCATGGCCAGTGGGGGCACAATCATTTTGCGGACTAAAACTATCATCACAGGTCTCGCCACCCACGGCAGTAAATTTTGTATCGGCCTCAATATATTTTCTTAATACTTTGTTGGCCGCTTGCCTGGGTTGAGATGAACTGCCATAGTCATAAAATGTTCCGTAATCATCTGCTGTAGATAAAAAACAATCGTTATGAAAACCTATTCTTGCATTATCGGAATTACTAAATGCAGCAGGTAGTTGTAATGGCAAACTTTTTACTGATGCAGATGGGCCGTACACGAATTTTTGTTTGATCTGCGGCGTACGCACCTGCACCATCCTGCTTTTTGGCAAAGCATCCAGCAAGGCTTTTAAAAATTCGTTGCGGTGCCGCCAGCTGCTGTCTAAAATTTTTCCTGCGCCATTGGTGGAAGCATCACCAAAATAATCGGTAAAATAATTTTCGCCCCAAATGCCAATAAAGCCCTGCTGCAGTACTGCAATTACATCTGCATTTTTTTGCAACAACCGTTTTAATTGCCTGATATGATTTAACACAATATGCCTTGGCGCATCGCCATAAGGAGGGCAAATTTTATACTCGTCGGTACAGGTGCCGGCTTTGGCATTGTTGGTATAAGCAAAGCGGAGTATCATTTTTAAACCGGCTTCACGTACCGCATCAAAATCTTTTTGCAGGTTGTTTAAAAAAGAAATGGATAAAGGTTGATTAGTAAAACTATCCAGTTCGTAACCACGGTATATCAGCGATACTTTTATAGCGTAAGTGGCCTTTCCCAATCGTTGATCATCACTACGATAAGTTTTTAATTTATTTGCATCCAGTAAAATAAAATTACTGGCTTTAGTTCCTGTGGGAATATAAAAACCTCTTTCAGGATTCAGCATATCCGCATTGCTTTCCTTGTAGAGCATTGTTTTAGTTTGTGCTGCTGCACTTAATGCAGGCAAACAAAATAAAAATAGTAACAGTTTTATCATCAGCAGATCAGAGTTTAAAAAATATTTTTTTAGTGTACAGCCAGTAACACAAACACCATTCGGCCATTAAAGTTACCAAAGCACTTATTACTGTCTGCCATTTGCCCGGCACTGCAAATAAGCCGGTAACACCGTTTACAAAAATAGCGATGGTATTATTCAACCATTGCACACCAACAGTTTCAAAAAACAAATAAATAAATATGGCATTAGTACCTACCACTACAAATACCCAGGCATATTTATTAAATCCTTTAATATCCGTTAACCAGTATAAGAATGCCATCATCACTATCACCCAACCACCAGATACCAATGTAAAAGACGAGGTGCTGATACGTTTGATAATGGGCGTTATATTTAAAAGATCTAATCCATAACCAATAAGTAAAGCTACAGCAGCAGCAAGTAATAAAATTTTTATCTTTTTATATTCAGCCACCGGCTGTATCAGCAATTTACCCGCCAGCACTCCACCAATGGTATGCACTGCTGTTGGAATTATATTTATCGCCACCCACCCATCGCTGTTAATTTTCCCCATCAGTAGCGTATCGAACCATGCACCAAAGTTTTTAAACTCGGTAAAAGGCTGATCATAACCCGGCATTAATATAAAGCGGTATAATACTTCTGTAAGCAATAACAACAATACAGCAACTACAATTTGAAAACGGCTTGACTGTTGAATAATTAAATAAGCAATGATAGTGGTTACTGATAATTGCGTTAATACATTCCACAACTCCCACACCATTTTACCGGCATACACACAATGTAAAGCCGTACCGCAAACAAATAATTTTAAGCAACGAATAGCTACATGCTTAAAGTTTTGCTGCCAGCTGATCCCTTTTTTTAATTTGTAATAATAGGAAATGTATAAAGCAGCACCGGCCATCGTCATAAATGCAGGTTGCACCAAATCCCAAAAATGCAGGCCATTCCAGGGATGATGAAAAAATTGCTGCACCACTGCATTTGTAACACCAGCCGGCAATACATCATTAAGTGAGGTGTACAGCAAACAACTTTCTGCTGCCAGTAATATCATGATCAATCCACGCATTACATCCAAAGAAAGCAGGCGTTTTGTTGCTGTTTGCATAATGCAGTAAATTATCACATATTTTGCGGTTGAAACCATGCAAACGTTTTACTGTTTTTACCAGTTGTGTAAAAAACAAATTACTTTAGAGCTATGGAACAAAAGCCAACCACCATAAAAGAAATTGCAAAACGATTGAACATTTCTTTTTCAACTGTATCAAGAGCATTGCACGATCATCCCAATATTGGGTTACGTACCAAAATGCGGGTGCAGCAATTGGCCAAAGAATTAAATTATGAACCTAACCAAACCGCTATCTTTTTTCAGCAACGCAAAACATTTACTATTGGTGTTATTTTACCCGAATTGTCGGAAGCATTTTTTTCAACCTCAATAAACGGTATTGAAGACACGGCTGAAAAAAATAAATATACCGTGTTACTCGGCCAGTCGCACGACAGTGAAGAAAGAGAAAAGAAAATTGTAGAAACGATGAAGAACCATCGTGTGGATGGTGTGATCATTTCCATTTCTAAAAATACGGTGAACTATGAGCATTTTGAAAGTTTGAAAAAGTATGGCATACCCGTGGTGTTCTTCGATCGTATACCAAAAATGAACGACATTCATTATGTAGCCTGCAACATGATATCCGGAACCATACAGGCCGTAAACTTTCTGATAAAAAAAGGACACCGTGTAATTGGTATGATCAACGGGCCAGAAAAATTATTTGCCAGCCAGGAAAGAAAAGATGGTTACATGCAATCCATGACAAAGAACCGGCTGAAATTTGATCCTTCGCTGGTGGTGAACAGTGATCTTACTTTAGAAGGCACCCAACTGGCCATGGAAGAATTATTACGCTCTAAAAGAAAACCTACCGCCATTGTAACTTTTAATGATTATGTGGCGCTTGATGCCATACAGTTTGCACAAAAAAGAAAAAGAAAGATCAATAAAGATATTTGTTTTGTAAGTTTTGCCAACCTGCCTATCAGCAGTTACAGTGCGTATCCGCCATTGGCATCGGTAGAGCAGCATCCATATATACAGGGGCAAAAAGCAACCGAGATACTGATAGAATTAATGAATAAAAATAAAGATGATAATACACAAACAGAAGCCTACTATAAAATAATTGTGGAATCGCAATTGATACCACATGTGAAAAAATAATTTATTACAAAAGAAAAAGAACAAACGTTTTACTGTTTATTGTATGTATTCATTAATTAAGTTTGTTTTTATTTTATTTATCAATTACCGCAAATGCTTCAAAAAGTTTTTAATGCTTTTGGCCTTACAGCAGATATAAGCAAAGCCGTGCCTTTTGGTTCAGGACTCATCAATCATACCTGGAAGGTAAACAGCAATGGAAAAATATACATACTACAGCGTATTAACCAGCAGGTATTTAAAAAACCGGCCGATATTGCCTGCAACATTACAGTAACCGCCAAATTTTTGCAACAACATTATCCGCAATATTTATTTGTAACCCCGGAGCGATCGGTTGTGCAGGAAGATACTTTTTTTGATGAAGAGCATGGTTATTTCCGCCTTAGCCCTTTTGTAGAAAACTCTCACACCATTGATGTAGTGAATGAACCCCAACAAGCTTACGAAGCAGCGGCACAGTTTGGTAAGTTTACTAAACTGCTGGCTGGCTTTGATGCAACAAAATTAAAAATAACCCTCCCCGATTTCCATAACCTTAGTTTACGCTTTTTACAATTTGAGCAGGCTTTGGCAAATGGCAATGCTGCAAGAATAGCGAAATCTGAAAAATTGATAGCAACTATTGTTGCTAACAGATCTATTGTGGAGCTTTTTGAAAAAATAGAAAATAATCCGCATTTTAAATTGCGTGCCACCCACCACGATACTAAAATAAGCAATGTACTATTTGACGAAAATGATAAAGGCCTTTGTGTAATTGACCTGGACACTTTGATGCCGGGTTATTTCATCAGTGATGTTGGTGACATGATGCGTACTTATTTAAGCCCGGTAAGTGAAGAAGAAAAGGAGCTGCCTAAAATTGAAATAAGAGATGATTTTTTTAAAGCCATTGCAGCAGGTTATCTTGGCCAAATGGGTGATGAACTTACAGCCATAGAAAAAGAACATTTTGTGTATGCAGGCAAATTTATGATCTATATGCAGGCCATTCGTTTTATTACCGATTATATAAACAACGATATTTATTATGGCTCCAAATACGAAGGGCATAATTTTGTAAGAGCTTCAAATCAACTTATGCTGTTGCAAAAACTGGTAGAGAAAGAAAATAGTTTGCAACAGGTTATTAAAAATTTCTCTTCCACTAAATTAGCTGAAACCACAGTGTAATATACCTCAATAAAAATACCCGGTTGTAATTGACCGGGTATTTTTTTATAAACTTTTTTGTTAGTATCTCCATCTTACAAAAGCTTCCATCGCCGCATATTCTGCCAGCCCCAATTTATTATATAATGCTGCGGTGGCACTGTTGCGGTCTTCGGCACGCTGCCAAAACTCACGGCTATCAGTGCCCTGGAAAACCACACCATCCTTTTGACTCTGGTGTTTAAAAATTCCATTGCGCTTTTTTAATACCTGGTCCGGACTCATAGGCACAGCCATTTCAATAAGGTCAATATCCCACTCGGCCCACGCACCTTTGTACAACCAAAGCCAGCAATCGGAGAGCCAGCTTTCTGCTTTAAGCTCAGAGCTTTCGGCTTTTAGCTTTAAGCTTTCCGCTTTCAACCTTTTCATAGCTTCAAAAATTCCGTCGAGGCAAACTTTATGTGTGCCATGCGGATCGGCAAGATCACCTGCGGCGTATATTTGGTGGGGCTGTATTTGTTCTATCAAATTGGTAATGATATTTACATCTGCATCGCCAATAGGATTCTTTTCTACCAGGCCTGTTTCGTAAAAAGGCAAGTTTAAAAAATGAGCATTGCAATCCGATATGCCAACAAAACGGCAGGTATTTTTTGCTTCTCCCCTTCTTATAATGCCTTTTACCAACCGCAATGCTTCAATATCTTTTTCGCCATTCTTTTTTATTTTTAAAAATGCCAGTGCTTCTGCATACATTTTATCGGCAGCAGCGTTGCTGATGCCAAACTGCTGGTTGTAATCTTTTATAAAATCAATAAAACGAAATGCTTCATCATCGGCCACTGCAATATTGCCACTGGTTTGATAAGCCACATGCACTTCATGCCCCTGATCTACCAACCGCTGAAAAGTTCCACCCATAGAAATAATATCATCATCGGGATGCGGACTAAAGATCAGCACTCTTTTCTTTTCAGGCGTTGCCCGCTCGGGCCTGAAGGTATCATCGGCATTGGGTTTGCCGCCGGGCCAGCCAGTAATAGTTCTTTGCAATTGGTTGAACACTTCAATATTGATGTCATAAGCCTGGCCGTATAAAGCCAGCAGGTCGCTCAATCCATTTTGATTGTAATCATCATTGGTGAGTTTTAAAATGGGTTTGTTTAATGTAAGTGCAAGATGTGTGACGGCCTTTTTTATCATGCCATTATTCCACAACACATCATCGGTAAGCCAGGGCGTTTTTTTACGGGTCAAAGCATTTGCAGCACTTTCATCTAAAATAAATTCTACATTATGATGCCCTTGTAAATAAGATGCCGGCACAAATTCCGTAACTGGCCCTTCTACCGCCTGCTGAATAATATTTGCTTTTCTTTCGCCCCATGCCAGCAATACAATTCTTTTGGCTTTTAAGATGGTACCTACTCCCATAGTAATGGCTTTGCGTGGCACGTTGGTCAAACTACCAAATTCATAAGCGGCATCAAAGCGGGTAAGATGATCCAATGTAATTAACCTGGTAGCAGAGCTAACATGGCTGCCCGGCTCATTAAAACCTATATGCCCGTTGCGACCAATACCCAGTAATTGAAAGTCGATACCGCCAAATTCCTCTATTCTTTTTTCATAATCCTGGCAATGCATTTTTACCATCTCCTGGGGTATGCCACCATGTGGTACAAAACAATTTTCTTTTTCAATATCAATATGATTAAATAAATTTTCTTCCATAAAATGCCGGTAACTCTGTATAGCATCCGGTTGCAGCGAATAGTATTCGTCTAAATTAAAAGTGACCACATTTTTAAAACTTAGTCCATCGTGCTGATGCATACGTATCAGGGCTTCATACACTTTTTTTGGTGTGGAACCGGTTGCTAAACCCAACACGGCGATTTGCCCGTTTCGTTGTTTGTGTTTTATCAGTGCAGCTATTTCTGCTGCCGTGGCATTGCAGGCGCCTTCTGCAGTGGCGTAAATAGTAGTATCAATTTTTTCGAAGGATACTAATTTAAGCGGTGCTAAAATTTGAGTTACCATATTTTTTAATTTATATTTTAAAAAAAATCTGGTATAGAAATACCAGAACTGTAGTTTAAACTATGCTTGCTATATGAAAAAATCGTTTTAATACTCATTAGATAAACCAAAAACTGGTTTACGGATTTTCCATTTGCCTCTTGTAAAATCGGGTATGGTTTGTAAAGCACCACCTTCCATAATTGATTTTTCACTTAATGGTGTAATGGCATACCATGTTGCCAGATCGTATACATCCATTTGAAACGGCACTTTTCTTTTTATAGATTCGATAAAAGCATTGTCCACAAAAAAATCCATCCCACCATGACCACTGTTAGCTGCATTGCTTTCGTAACGTTTCCATAAAGGATGATCCTGTTCTTCCATAAATTTTTGCGGGTTATCCCAAATATGTTTTTCGCTCTGCCCATCAATATGTATCATGCCTTTATCAAATTCTCCTTCGTGATGATCTTGCCAGATACCGTTGGTGCCCTGCACCCTGAAACCTAAATTATAAGGGCGTGGCGAAGATGTATCCAGCGTTAATAAAATAGTTTCGCCATTAGCAGTTTGAATTTGTGTGTTTACAATATCCCCCTGCTTGTATTTTATTTTTGCATTGGGATGATCGGCACCGCCTTTGGGATGATTGATAATATAACGGTTCAACCCCCTTGATTTGGTTGCAATAGAAGATAATTTTGTTAAGCGGTTACCACGATTAATATCGATCATCATTGCGGTGGGGCCTAAACTATGTGTAGGATAATTTTCTCCGTTACGATCAATATAATGTTGTGTGCGCCATTTTGCTTCGCTAAATCCGTTTACACCAAACTCTGCGCCGCTGTTGTATGGCGTAAGGCCGTCATTAAATAATACGCCACGCAGGTCGTGCTGGTAGCCTCCCTGCAAATGCAATACCTCGCCAAACATTCCTTTTGTAACCATGTTGTGTATGGCCATAATATCCCGGCGGTAGCAAACATTTTCCAATGGCATGATGGGCATTTTTGTTTTCTCGGATGTGTTCACAAAATCCCAGCAGTCCTGCAATTTTATAGCACCGCAAACTTCCATGCCCACAATTTTTCCGGCATTCATGGCATCAATGCCGTGTGGCAAATGCCACTCCCACGGCGATGCAATAATTACGGCATCAATATCATCCCGTTTCAATAAATTTTTATAATCGTAATTGCCATTGCTGTATTCAACAGGGGCCTTTTTCCCAAATTGTTTTACTATATGTTGCGCCATCGCCATCATTTGCTTATCGGGGTCGGCCATGGCAATCACTTCTACATCATCCCGTTTCAGCATTTCGGATAAATGCAATTGCCCACGCAGGCCAACGGCAATACAACCAATTCTTACTTTGGTAATTTTTTCTGTTGCAAAAACTTTTAATGGCGATTGAAGCAATGTGATGCCAGCTCCGGCAATGGCTGTTTGTTGTAAAAATTTACGCCGGTCGTAGTGAAATGTCATACAAATATATTTACCATTCAAACTTATAGTAATAATGTACAGCAACAACGTGCAAACGTTTGCCGGTTGAGCATTTCATGCAAACGCTTGCATAGTAAAAAAGGGTATATTTAAACAAAAAAAGTTGCTGTATAAGCTACAGCAACTTTTTTGCTCAATAATAAAACAAACTACTGCACGGCTATCTTTATAGTTTTTACCTCTTCAGGAGTAGTGATCTTTAATAGATACACACCAGAACTGATACCTTTTTGCTTTATTCCTTTAACCGATAACTGGTGAACACCGGGAACTAACTGCTGCAGCTGCTGTAACACTATTCTTCCAGACAGGTCGATGATCTGCATATTTACTGTTCCACTTTTCTGCAAACCCAGTTTTATCTGCAGATCATTAACTACCGGGTTTGGCCAGGCTGTAATACTGATTTTGCTCAACGGTAATTCTTCCAGGGTGCCTTCGCCAAAAAAGGCCGCAGGTGGCATACCGCATCCTGTTGTACTATAAGTTTGTCCTTCGCAAGATGAATTCTGATCGTAACCGGTTCGTTTTGCATATTGGTGAAAGTTGAAATAAATAGAATCAGTTGGTTGCACAATTGAACCATCATTGTTTTTATCCTGAACAAAAATTGCCTGGCAGGCATCGCCACTGTTTATATAGTATTCGTTGTACCACAAGGTGTCGGTTGCTTGTGTAAGGTATAAACCCAACACTATATCAGATAAAGATTCAATGGTATTTTGTTTGAACATACTGTTCCTTAACCGGTAAATATTTACTTCTGTATACCGCTGCGATGCATTGGTAATACCATACTGGTTATTGGCCTTTGCCCTTAATACAGAATCAAGCACATAATTATCTTTTATGGTATTATTCTTTACGGTACAATGCTCTACCCATGATGTGGAATTAGTGCTGCCATAATATAAACCGGCAGTTAAATTATCACGGAACACATTGCTATTTACGGTGTGATAACCACTAACACTATTAGATTGCTCATTGCCTACCGACATTCCTGTTCCATTATTGTACGACTCGTTATTTTGCACCAGTATATTCCTGGATCCATCCAAATAAATACCAGCAGAAACCGCAATGGGTGAAATATTTCGGTACACCGTATTATTAAGAATAAATCCATTTTTAGAAAAATTATGGGCTGCAGTAACCGTAAAGCTGGCATCATCTACCACCCATTGATAATTACCTGCCGCCACAATGCCTATATTAGCATTATCAAAAACCAGGTTATTATTAATGGCGAAAGAATCTACATTACCATTAACTGTAACAGCTTCGGCATAGCCTGTAATATTATTGTACACCGTGTTGCTATCGATAATTACATTCCTGATGGAAGTGTCAGTGGTGCCTAATATAACCAAGGGATTAAGGTTATCGCTGCCTGTTGGTATTTTTTGTTTGGCTAAATTTCTTGTCCAGGCCATATCATAAATTTCATTCTTTTTTATAATGATATTAGATGATTTGCCACTAACGATAATACCAAACCGGGTATCTTTTGTACCTACCGATGGTGCTGCATTTTGCAATGCAGAATCGTTGGTCATCTTAGTCAGTTTCAAACCTTCTATCCGTATGTATTTTGCATCAGCTATTGCAAACAGCGCAGAAAATTTTGTAGTGATATTACTGCCATCTACAATAGCATTTTCGCCGGGGTAATTGCGTATAGTAAACCACTGGCTGTTAGTGCCGCGGTTACTACCAATAAAAATACCGTTGGTCAATGGCTTGTGTGTACCGGCACGCAGGTTAATTGTTACTGCTGCATTAACTAATTTTGAAGGCGAATAGGTATAATTAATTCCTGCCAGCTCATTGGCCTTTTTTATAGTGCGCCATGGTTTTGTAATGGAGCCACTGCCGGTGGTATCGTTACCTGTTAGCGCAACATAATAGTTGGAAGCCACTGCCGTTACATTGGTGGATATTAAAGCGGTTTGTGTTACTGCCGTATTACCACCTGCATCTCTTACAAACTCACCCCAGCCCAATGCTGAATTACGCAAAGTATCGTTAGCAATAGTAACACTGCTGTTGTTAGCCAAATAAATGGCGTTAATAAAATTGCTGGTATTGTTTACTGTGGGATAACCATATTCTGCTGAAGTATTCGTCCAGCGCAGGGTATCAAAAGCACAATTGCGTATTTCTATACTTTGTGCATTTTGTATGTTTACAGCATAACCATTGGTGTTTTTCAAACTGCGGAAAACTAAGTTTTGCAGCTTTACATATTTAGCACCGCTTACCACAAGCATGTTGGGATAAAATGGATTGGTGGCCAGTTTACTTCCATCGATAATTACTTTTCCTTCATCACCCACATAAGGGCGCAGCGTTAAATACTTTCCGCTGGCACCGCCATTAGCACTGCCAATATACAATTGTGTTAAATAGTTAGTAGAATCAATGGTGTAAGTGCCAGCCTTAATGTATACAATGGCATCCCTGGTAGTATCTCTTACCCGGTTGATAGCATACCAGATACGATTCCACGGACTGGCTAAAGTACCGGTACCATTGGTAGCCTGCGATCCATCTACATAATAAGAGATGGAAGTTTGTGCTTTTACTGTAACGCAAAGCAGCAAAAGGAAAACCTGTAAAAATGTAATTCGCTTTTTCATAAATGAATAAGTTTTTTTGATTAACAAATAAATTAAATGGTTGCTTCATTTACAGAAACAACATTACTTTTAGTTTTTTGCCGCAGGGTGTTATTTTAAAATTTACCTGCTATCATCAGCTGAATTTATTTAGCAGGTATGGTGTGGGTACAAGCAATTGCAATTCAAACATAATAAAATAGTTTACAGTAATACTATGCAAACGCTTGCGCAGAAAGCATTTCATGCAAACGCTTGCACAAAAAATAATTATGCAAACGTTTTACGTTGCATTTTAATAATTAATACCAGATACTCTTTGTATTTTTCCAATTCATCTGTCAAAAACTATTATGCAGCAAAATCAAAACAACCGGGGCGCCATCATTATCATTGGCATTTTATTTTTTGTATTTGGTTTTGTTACCTGGTTGAATGGCCCATTGATCACTTATGTAAAACTGGCTTTTGGCTTAGATACTGATTCAAAAGCATTTTTAGTAACCACTGCTTTCTACATGGCTTATTTTTTTCTTGCCTTCCCTTCTTCGTGGGTATTGGAAAAAACGGGCATGAAAAAAGGTATGGCAATGGCATTGATCGTTATGGCTATCGGCACGTTTCTTTTTGGTCAATATGCCACGCATAGAAATTACACGATGTGTTTGCTGGGGCTTTTTATTATAGGATCGGGCTTGTCTCTATTACAAACAGCATCCAATCCTTACATCAGCATTATTGGCCCCATTGAAAGTGCTGCACAGCGTATCAGCATCGTTGGCATTTGCAATAAAGTAGCCGGCATCATCAGCCCCATCGTACTTAGTGCATTCGTATTAAAGGGTGTTACCGGGCTGGAAGAAAAAGTAAAAGCTGCCAGCGACCAGCAGTTAAAAGATGACTTACTGAATGAATTTGCATCAAAAATTTATACCCCTTATGTTATCATGGCTGTGGTGCTGGTATTACTTGGGTTTTGGATATTGAGATCTTCTTTGCCCGAAATAAAAGCCGCCGAAGCCAATGTACAACCTGCAAGAGACAATACAACAAAAGAAAAAAGCAGCCTGTGGCAATTTCCGCATTTGATACTGGGTGCTGTTTGTATATTTTTTTATGTAGGTGTAGAAGTAATGGCAGGTGATGCCATTGGTACTTATGGAAAAGGATTTGGCATTTCTACCGATTACACTAAATATTTTACTTCTTTTACTTTGGGAGCCATGTTACTTGGCTATGTGGTAGGATTATTTACCATCCCAAAATATATTTCGCAACAGGCGGCATTAAAAATATCGGCCATACTGGGAATTGTATTTACATTGGCGGCATATTTTACCAGTGGTTATATTTCTGTGGGGTTTGTAGCTGCACTTGGCCTGGCCAACGCATTAATGTGGCCTGCCATTTTTCCATTAGCTATCAGCGGGCTAGGAAAATTTACAGAGAAGGGTTCTGCCCTTCTTATCATGGGTATTGCCGGTGGAGCATTAATACCCAAAGCATTTGCCAGTTTAAAAGAACATTATAATTTTCAACTGGTATTTTGTGCATTGATGATACCCTGTTACCTGTATATTTTGTATTATGCCATAAAAGGATATGCAGCAGGAAAAACTATTCCACTGTCACCAAAAATTGAAGCTGTATAATTGGTTTTGTTCTTCAATTTTATCAGGCAATAATAAAAATGATTCAAAATCATTAAATCCCGGCCACATAAAAGCTTCGATATTTCGAAGCTTTTGTATTTTTATGCAAATCTGCTAAAAAATGGATGTAAAAATTGAACCCTCCTGGGCGGCTGTTTTAAAAAATGAGTTTGATAAACCCTACTTTCAGCAGGTAGTTACTTTTTTAAAAACAGAAAAAGCCGCAGGCAAAACCATATATCCGCCCGGCCCTCTTATTTTTAATGCTTTCAATCAAACACCATTTAGCAAATTAAAAGTAGTGATATTGGGGCAAGATCCTTACCATGGCCCGGGCCAGGCACACGGCTTAAGTTTTTCTGTACAAAATGGCATTAAACCTCCTCCATCGCTGGTTAATATTTTTAAAGAGATACAGGCTGATATTGGTGTTGCCATGCCATTACAATATGGCAATTTAACCCGTTGGGCAGAACAGGGCGTACTGTTGCTTAATGCTGCATTAACGGTAAGAGCAAACGAACCTTTTAGCCATGCAAAATTTGGCTGGGCCGATTTTACGGATGCAGTGATTCAAAAAATATCCGACGAAAAAAAGGGAATCGTTTTTTTGCTGTGGGGCAAATTTGCACAGGAAAAACAAATGCTGATTGATGAGACCAAACACTTTGTTTTAAAAGCTGCTCATCCCTCTCCTTTTTCGGCAGACAAAGGTTTTTATGGTTGTAAACATTTTTCAAAAACAAACGACTTACTGGTTAAGCAAGGCTTATCGCCTATTGACTGGAAATTATTAACTCCATAAACATTTTACAAAACAACTATGAATTTTATTAAAAATATTTTTGCAAGAGTTTGGGCATTATGGGGCTTAATCAGTTTTGTGGTTACATTTTTAATCATCTTTTTACCATCTATGGCATCGCATTTATTTAAAGATGAAAAGAAGGGACAGATGTATTTTATTACGGTATCTAAATGGTGGATGAATGTATGGCTGGCATTAGTTGGCTGCCCCGTTTCTGTAAAGGGAAAAGAAAATTTTATTGGCAATGAAAATTACGTAATAGTATATAACCATAATGCGTTGCTGGATGTTCCATTATCTGCGCCCTATGTGCCGGGGCCAAATAAAACTATAGCTAAAGCATCTTTTGCAAAAACACCCATTTTTGGTTGGTTTTATAAAAGAGGTTCAGTATTGGTTGATAGAAAAGATGAAAGAAGCCGCATAAAAAGTTATGATGCCATGAAAAAAGTGTTGACAATGGGTATGCACATGTGCATTTATCCCGAAGGTACAAGAAACAGAACAGCAGAACCTTTAAAACAATTTTATGATGGCGCTTTTAAATTGGCAATTGATGCAAAAAAAGAAATTATGCCCTGCGTAATAATTGGCACCAAAGAAGCCATGCCTGCTAATAAAATTTTTTACCTGCTACCCATCCGTTTAAAAATGCACTTTTTACCTGCAGTATCATCTGAAAATATTACTGCAAAAAGCTTAAAAGAAAATGTGTTTAATTTAATGAGGGATCATTACATAAATGAAAGTGCAGTAAATTAAACTTAACCTTGTAAACGATTTTACAGATCATAAAAATATCTTGTACGGTTTATTTTCAAGTCTCTTAAAATACTTGATTTGGGGCTGATACTGAGATTAAAGAACCTGCGGGTACCCACCGGTGAAAGGCTAATGGCCATTTGCCAGCAATGCATTTCCCGGGATATTGATAAACTTACACCACCCAACTCTTTTGTAGTAATATTATAATAACCACTGCCCCCCAACTGCCATTTGGGGCTTAAATTTAATGTGCCATTAAAACTTACATTTTGAGATACACTACCGGTGTAAGCCGAATAATCGGCATTAGGGATGCGGTTATAGGTTAACGAGTAAGAAAAGCTCAAACTCCAGGGAATATTAAAATTGGCAAACTCGGCCGGGTTCTTATTTATGTAAGAGGCTTCCTGCTGGTATTCATCCAATGGCATACCCGTTGAAGGATTTAATTGTTGCTGGCTGGGATCTTGAGAAACAGGTAATTTTTCCTTTTTATCACCTCCCTTAAAACTGGTTTGCACAGCTATATTACCACTGGTAAGTGTACCGAGCGAAAATGGTTTTTTACTCCATACTAATTTATCAACAAAAGCTCCTCTGCTATTGGTTAAGTATGGCATGGTAGTTCCGCTTGCTGTAATATTTATCTTATCAAATAAATTAGTACGGGCCTGTATACTAAAAGGGGCAAGCTGAAATGAATCGCCTAAAAGATTGTAACTGGTATTAATACTGAAACCATCCAGTAAAGTCACTTTTTTAATTGCCGCTTCACCAGTATCTTTTTTGCTACGCACTTTCATCTGTATATTATTATCAATACCAAATGTTATAGCGCCGGATTTACCTTCTCCAAATGCAGAAAAAATATTGCCATCATAAATAGAAGCCCTTACATAATTTTTACCTGTGGTATCAATTTGCAGGGTGTAATGGTCTTTCCCATTCATATCAGGATGATAACTAAAACCAATACTGGGCCTTATCTCGTGGCGCACTGCCTGTACTTTACTGTTTTTTCCAAAGCCTATCATTCCAAAAATTCTTGTACTACCCGAAAGCCCAAAACTCATTTCATTAGCCCGGTAAAATCCTTTGCTTATGGTTGTATCTATTTTTTTTGTGGTACTATTCCATTTTTTTTCTACTCTGTTCTGATACCAATACTCCTGGTAACTAACATTGGGGGCAATTTGCAATGGGCCTAATGGCGGTAATGATAAAGAGATGGGCACATTATGGCTACCGCCCCATTGTAATTTATCAATTAATTGTTTGCCAATATTGGCAGCGGTATCATAAAAATAGGTAAGGCTTTTTACGTTGGAGTTTAAAGCTACACCCAGGTTTTCATACCATTTATAATCTCCAACAGATTCTTTACTTCTAAAAGGATACAATGTGTTTACATTAAAACCAATATCGGGTAAATTCAGATTGATGAGTTTGCTAACTGTATTTTGAGAGTGGTTGGCACTTACTGTTAAGTTAAAAGGTTTGTCTTTCCATACTTTTGAATAAGTGATGGAAGAATTCATTGTATTTTGAAAATTACGCTGCGGACTATTAGGCACCGACTCGTTAAACTTACTGCTTCCCGCATTTACATTGGCACTAAAAGTAACACCAGGCCGGGACTTTGTATCGGCCGAGTGTGACCAGGTAACATTAAAGTTTCTGCCACCGGATTTATCAATATCTCTAAAATGCTGCAGGTTGATATTGAAACTTCCCTGATAATGATAACGCTTGTAATATCGTGGGCTCAGGCTTGCCGTCCATCCTCCATAAGAATAAATAGTACCTCTTGCCACCGCATCCCAATGATCGCCAAAAGTTTTGTAATATCCAATGCCTTCTAATGCTAAACCTAATTGTTCGTTAGCTGTAAAAGTGGGTGCAATAATACCCGACCGCCGGCCTTGCGAAAGCGGAAATAATCCAAATGGCAATGTTATTACCGGCAAAGGAATACCTTCTATTTCCGGATGAACCGGGCCAGTAAAAGCCATTTTTTTATTGATGAATTTAATTTTTTTGCTCACAAAAGCAAAATGTGGTGTATCGTAATTGCAGGTAGTAAACCTTCCATCCAGTGCATAAAAAACATTGGCATCTACTTTTTTTATTGATCTGCCGTATACAAATATCTCATCCTGTTTTGTGTAGGTACCTTTGGTAATTCCTTTCCCCGTTTTCATATCAAACTTTATAGAATCGCTTACCGATTTAAAATCGGCCTGCGTAAAAGTGGGGAACGACACAGGGGTGCCATTACTATCTTTTACCAGGTAAGCACTTACCAAACTCGTTTTTTGATCAAACTCTATTTGTGGTGCTGTTAATTCGTTGTCGATATAATTTACCCTGTTTTCCTTGCCATATAATGTTATTTTTCCTGTAGGCACATCCAGCACCATAGAATCATCTGCATGATAATCCACCGGTGCATCTAATGAATCTTTAGAAGTTTTAAAGTTGATGGTATCTGTTACAACAACCAAACTATCCTTTAATATAACAGAATCTGCACGTGTTTTTTTAACCGGAGGGGTATCCACAATAATATTATTGGTAACCTTTTCGTTTGTAGTATTGGTAGCGGGAGTTAAATTACTGTGAAAGTAATGAGGGGCAAAACTATAATTGCTGGCATACAGCGTTATAGCTGCAAACAGCAATGCCAAAGCCCATGTCAATATATATTTTGCCTTACCTTTGTACAGATGGTTCATATTTTGGAATGGCAAAAATAGCCATTATAACAGAATGAATTTGTGAATATTAATATAATTACTAACCCCGGTTAAACCTTTAGGATATGTTGAAAAACAAAGTGCCTGTTTTATTTCTTCTTGCTGCTTTTAATTTGTTAATATTATCTGATATTTTTTCACAAAAAAAGATACGCACTATTGTGGTGGATGCCGGGCATGGAGGATCGAGAGACCCTGGCGCAACCGGCCAGTATGAAAACTCTTTACGCTCAAAAGAAAAAGATATTACCCTTGCTATTACCTTAAAGCTGGTGGCAGAATTAAAAAAACAAATGCCCGATGTTAATGTAAGGCCAACCCGTACTACCGATGTTTACCAGGACCCAAGGGAGAAGGCCAGGCTGGCTAATGAATTTAAAGGCGATCTTTTTTTATGTATCCATGCCGATAGCGGACCATTAAAACAGGGCAAAAGGCAAATTGGCACCAGGGAAGAAACCCGTTACAAGATCACTTATAAAAAAGTAAAAAAGAAAAAAGTAAAAATATCCACCCCGTACACTGTAACCGTTCCGGTGTACGAATATTTTAAAATGCCCTTAACCCGAAGTGGAACCAGTGTATGGATATTTGCGGCGCACAAAACCAGTGATAAACTTAAAGCGATACTGGATGGCGGCGAAGATTTTGAAATAGAAACCGATAACGTAGATTCTACAGAAGAAGTAATGGATATGAACAGCCCCGAAATGAAAACACTGGCCCAGATTTATGCCAGCAGGTTTCAGTTAAGGAGTGATAAACTTGCTGGGTTTGTAAACGAAGAAGTGGAAAAAACGGGCAGAAATGCATTGGGTATCAGCCAGCGCCAAAAAGGTATTTGGGTTTTACAAGCCACCAATATGCCGGCTATTTTAATTGAAACAGGTTTTATAAATAATCCCGAAGATGAACGTTACTTAAACAGTGAAAAAGGCCAGCAGGAACTGGCAGAATCTATAACTGCTGCCGTAAAAAGATATAAAGACCAGGTAGAAAACGCCAATAAAAGCGCCGCTCAAACAGAAACTCAAAAAAATAAAGACGAGGTGAGTACGCCTGCGGAATTGGAAAGGCCCACTAAAGACACCAAAATTTTACAGGTAAAAAGCGATAAGGTAAAAGTAGAGATATACGATGATGGTGAAATTGATAATGATATTGTTTCGGTGTACTTTAATAAAGCATTAATTGTTGCCAATAAAGCACTAACCGCAAAAGCGTATAGTTTTAATGTAGAGCTGGTGCCGGGCAAAACTAATGAGTTGGTGCTTTATGCCGATAACCTGGGCAGCATACCGCCCAATACCGCATTAATGATAATAACCGATGGTGTTAACCGCTACGAAGTAAGGTTATCTGCCGATTTAAAAAACAATGCCTCTATCAGGTTTGAATTTAAATCGTCGAAACCATAAAATTAACACACAGACAGAAAGGTTCGTTACCTTATTAATTATATTTGAACACACTAACTACTTACAATGAAAATTTCGAACGAAACCAAAATAGGTGCATTAACTGCCATAGCAATCACCATAATGGTATTAGGCTTTAATTTTTTAAAAGGAAAAACTTTCTTTGGTACCAGCCATTCGCTGTTTGCAAAATACACCAATGTAAAAGGCCTTGCCAGCAGTAACCCGGTTATGATCAACGGGCTTCAGGTAGGTACAGTATACAGCATTACCACAGATAAAAACATGAAGGAAATTTTGGTGAATATGACGCTTACTAAAGATGTGAATATTCCGAAAAACTCTTTCGCTTCCATTAAAAACAATCCTTTAGGTACAACAAGCATTGAAATTAAATTAGGCGATGCCACAGATTTCCTGCCTAAAAACGATACTATTCAAACAGAAACCAGTGCTGGTATTTTAGACGAAGCTGTGCAGGAAATAAGGCCGGTATTAGGTCAGGTAAAAAATGCGGTAAAATCTCTCGATTCTGTATTGATGACATTGGCTGGCGTGCTTGACCCCAACGCAAAAAATAACATCAGGGGAATTTTAGAAAATTTAAGTAAAACAACAGCAGGTTTAACAGTGTCATCTGCATCTTTACAAACTTTATTAAATACCCAAACCGGTGCATTGGCAAAATCATTGAACAATGTAAGTTCCTTTACCGGAAACCTGGCTAATAACAACGATAAGCTAACTGCCGTAATGACCAATTTAGATAAAACCACTGCTAATCTTTCTAATTTAGATCTGGAGAAAACTTTAACCACTTTAAACGGAACTATCGGGGAATTAAAATCTACTATTGGTAAACTGAATACCAATACCGGTACTGCTGGTTTATTGCTTAACGATACTAAATTATATAATAACCTTACTGCTTCTGCAAATAAATTAAACCTGCTGCTGGATGATTTAAAAACAAATCCAAAGCGATACATCTCCTTCTCTGTTTTTGGAAAAAAATACAAAGGAGATGCATTGGTAATTCCTTTACCTGATACTGTTAATGCGCCTTATATTCAACAAAAGTAATTTTACCATTCTGTTATAAAATAATTTCAGCAACTTGCAGCAGAATTAAAACCCATTTATTGCAATTGAAATTTACAGCTACTTTTTTTATAACAATATTGTTGATTATTTTTAATAAGCAGGCTGTTGCACAACAACCTGTTACTTCACCCACACCACAGGATACCAGCATTAGAATAATACTGATAGAAAAAGCACGGAGTTTAAGAGAAAAAGTTATTGACTCTGTAACCACTATTGAAACCGCCGCAGGCGATGTGGTAATAAAAGAAGGCCTTACCACCACTTATTGCGATAGTGTGGTAATTAACCGCCATACCAATGTGGTGGAAGCTTTTGGCAACGTACACATTAACGACAACGATAGCATACATACCTACGCACAATCATTACGCTACATTGGCGGCGAAAGAATTGCCTACCTTAAAAAGAATGTAAAACTCACCGACAAAAAAGGAATTTTACTAACTGACGACCTTGAATATAATTTAAGAACAGGTATAGCTGTTTATAAAGGCGGTGGCAAAGTACTCAATGGCAAAACTGTTTTAACCAGTACCGAAGGCGTTTATTATGCCGATACCAAGGATGTAATTTTTAAAAAAAATGTACACCTTATCGATCCAAAATATGATATAAGAACGGATAGTATGATATACAATGTTACCAACAGCATTGCTACATTTATTTCCCCTACCCATATTGTAAGTAAAGAAGGTATTATTGATACCAGGTCGGGCACTTATGATTTAAAAACCGGCGAAGCTATTTTTTATGAACGCACTTATATAAGAGACAGCGTACGATCAATGAGTGGCGATAAAATTTTCTTTGACGATAAAAAAGGAATTATGACGGCTGATGGCAATGCAAAAGTTGTTGACAGTGCAAACCAGGTTACCACTATTGGTGGTCATATTGAAGTGAATACAAGAGAGAATTCTTTTTTAGCCTACAACAAACCGGTGATGATATTACATAAAGATGGCGACAGTACTTATATTGCCGCAGACACTTTGTTTTCCGGACTTAGAAAATATGACAGCATAGAAAAAAAACAAATCACCAAAGTTGATACCTTAAAAAAAACGAAAGCTATTAATATAAATAAAGCTGACACTTTAGGTTTTAAATTGGATAATAAAGAAAAAACTGATAGCCTTACCCTTAAGCAATCAGCGAAAACCGACACCATTACCAAAGCTGAAGCTGTTGCAAATAAATCTGACAGTACAGGTATCGTAATTTCAGAAAGGACAAATACAGATACCATAATGCGATCCCCTAAAAAGGATACGCTTAAAAAAGCGATGGTAGTCAATCTAAACAAACCAGATTCTGCCATACGTTATTTCCTGGCATTTCACCACGTACGTATTTTCAACGATTCGTTGCAGGCCGTCAGTGATAGCCTCTACTACTCTACTCAGGATTCCACTTTTCAGTTATTTGGCCAACCATTGGTTTGGAACGGAAAATCGCAGATAGCCGGTGACACTATTTATATGTACACCGAAAATCAAAAAGCAAAACGGCTGCATGTTTTTTATAACAGCATCATCATCAACCAAACTGCCAATCAACTGTACAATCAAATTGCAGGGCGTACACTGAATGGTTATTTTAAAGAGGGCACAATTGATTATGTAAGAGTGAAAGGCTCGCCTGCTGAAAGTATTTATTATCCGCAGGATGATGACAGTGCTTACATTGGCATGAACAGAACAAGTGGCGACGTGATCGACATCTTCTTTGTAAAAAAGGAATTGAACAAAATAAAATTTATAAATAATGTAGATGGTGCTATGTATCCCATAAAACAAACACCTGCCGATAAAAAGCAATTGAAAAACTTTAAATGGCAAGATAACAGAAGGCCAAAAAACAAGTTGGAATTATTTGAGTAATCTCTCCCCTCTGGTGTAAATGTAAAAACCTGCTTGTTGCAGGTTTTTACATTTACAAAATCCTTAACACACAAATGGCGGTTACATTCGTTCAAGGTAAGGTTGTGCCATTATACTGGCATCATTTTCGATAATCTTTTCAAAAAAATAAAGTCATGAAAAAATTATTTTTATTGTTCCTTGCTGCTGTTGCCTTTTCCCTAACCACAAAAGCACAGGATGAATCCTCTTACAAAAGAGCAATTGGTGTACGTTTAGGCTCTACCGTACCTGCCATTAAAAGCGGCATTACCTACAAACATTTTATTGGCAACAATGCCATAGAAGGCATTTTAAGTTTTGGTGATGGTGTGGGTGTATGCGGCCTTTACGAAATTCATAAACCACTTGCAACAGAAAACCTGCAATGGTTAATTGGCTTTGGCGGTTATGTTGCTTTTCAAAACAGCGAAACAAAAGTGGGTGGCGCAGGCATTATTGGTTTAGACTATAAGTTTGCCAATGTGCCTCTAAATATTACAGTAGATTGGAAGCCGGAATTAAATATTATTTCAAAAGTTGGGTTTGAGGCTTCGGGTGTGGGCTTTTCTGCAAGATTTACTTTTTAAAATTCAATCAGGCCATGTATAAAAGAAACCACCGATTATCGGTGGTTTCTTTTTATAATTATAACTATAATTTTATTTCAGCTTTGCTAATGCCTCTTTAATTCTTGCCCATGCCCTTTCAATGTTTGCCATGCTGTTAGCAAAAGAAAAACGTACGCAATTAGGTTCTCCAAAAGCATCTCCCATTACAGATGATACGTTGGCAGTGTTTAATAAATACATACTAAAATCTGCAGCGTTAGCAATAGTTTGTGTACCATCGGTTTTACCATAGTAGTAAGACACATCAGGAAAAATATAAAAAGCGCCTTCGGGTGCAAAGCATTTAAAACCCGGAATATCTTTAATCAATTCCATTACTCTTGCTCTTCTTCTTGTAAACTCTTCTGTCATTTCTAACGAAGGTTTTAAATTGCCGGTTAATGCTGCTACTGCTGCCTTTTGTGTAATAGAGCAAGTACCACTGGTCAATTGTCCCTGAATTTTTTCGCAGGCTTTTACAATTTCTACATTAGCTGCTGCAATATAACCCAGGCGCCAGCCCGTCATGGCAAAACCTTTACTTAAACCATTAATTAAAATCACTCTATCCTTTAAGTCATCAAACTGAGCAATACTTTCGTGCCCGCCAACAAAATTAATGTACTCATATATTTCGTCGGAGATAATTAAAATGTTCGGATATTTTCTAAACACTTCAGCCAATCCTGCTAACTCCGCTTTACTGTAAACAGCACCGGATGGATTACATGGCGAAGAGAACATGAACAATTTTGTTTTATCGGTAATCGCCGCTTCAAATTGTTGTGGGGTTACTTTAAAGCCGGCTTCGGGTGTAGTGCGAATTTCTATTACTTTACCACCAGCCATTTTTACCAACTCCGAATAGGTTACCCAATATGGTGTGGGAATAATTACTTCATCGCCATTATCCACCACTGCATAGATAGCATTGGCTAAACTTTGCTTGGCACCTGTAGATGTAATAATATTTTCAGGTTTATAGTCTAAATTATTATCACGTTTTAACTTAGTACATACGGCTTCACGCAAATCGGCAAACCCAGCTACTGGTGTATAGTGACTCCAGTTATCGTTGATGGCTTTTATTGCTGCATCTTTAATGTGTTGGGGCGTGTCAAAATCTGGTTCACCAAGGCTAAGGTCAATTACATCAATTCCTTGCGCTCTTAATTCCCTTCCTAATTTGGCCATTTTAAGGGTTTCTGGCTCATTAAATCTCGTTAAAAGTGTGGATAGTTGCATATTTTGCAAAAGTATATTAATTCAGTTAAAAAAATATCAAGCAAATAGAATAATGTTTATAAATTTTTTACGGCTTATCGTAATTGAATTTAATATCAGAAAAATCTGGTAAATATTTCTTCGTTCGTTGGATTTCATAATTATAAATCACCTGCCCAAGGTTTTTCATAAAAGGAAGGCCAATAGTTTTATAATCGTATTTATCATCATTTAAAATACCATCGCTATTACAGTAGATTACTGCTGATAAAAAGAACTCCATTCCTTTTTCATAATCTACTATGTAAGCTACATCCAACAAATGACCATACGCTCCACCTGTTTTATTAAAAATACGCAGTTGCGGAGGAAAAGCCCCCTTCTCTGCACCCAATAATAAGTATTTACCTCCTTTAGGCCAATGCCTGGCAGTGTCAGATGAGTAAGGCGGATACGTACTTTCGGTAGGTAGTTGACTCATATATTTTAATAGAAAAACCCTGTCATCTGCAGATAAATTAAAGCGCTGGTTGGCAGCAACTTTTTGTGGAAAAACAAGACTGATCAAAATACTATGAAAATCCTCCAAACTAACCCGGTTCTTTTTTGAAAAATCCATTGCTCCGTTTACCAGGTTTTCGCCCTGATAATAACCTTTACCCAAACTATCATTTCTTAAAGTGTATTGGGTTTTATTTACCTGGGCAGGTTGTTCATATAAAACATTATTACCGGCATCTAAAAACCTGATGGGATTTGTTTGCCTGTTTTCTTCTTCCGGTAAAGCAATTTGTAAGCGATGCAATATTTGCACATCATTGTAACCTTTCTTATGCAATTCTGCATTGATGTATTCCTGCCCTAAAAATTCATACAACCGGTTAAAGGCATCATTGTCGCTCGCCATCATTATTTTTTTAATATAGTGTGCAATAGTTGGCCTGCCATCTGCCGTAGTTGCATCGTTGTACACTGCTGTTTGAGAACTGGTAGCAGCCTCGGTAATCATGGTAGTGTTTTTATCAATTCCCTTTTCTTTCAGCTCGTTCAACTTTTGCAAAGCCAGCAAGCTTACCGGAAATTTTACTACCGAAGCCGGATAAAAATAATCAGCCGGGTTTACATTAAAATAAAAATGTTTAAGAGACGGCATGCCGTTAATACCACGATCAATTTGAGTGTAAATAATTTGCACATTCCAGTCTTTTCTGTGGGCTAAAGTACTGTCGAAATATTGCGGATTGGTAGCCAGCAACTGCTCCAAAAAGGCATCGGTTTTACTATTGTCTGTTGGCATTGCAGCAATAACGGTTGCAGGGGTTGCTGGTATTATCACTACTTTTTTTGATGGAGAACAGCCCATCAAAAAAACAACTGAAACAAAAAGGACAGTAAAAGAATTTCGGCAGCACAACATAATGATGATTTAGAGTGCAAAATGAGTAAAATTCTAAAATTAATCAGCAGTAATTCTCAATCGGTTTTTCCCCTATCTTTGCACACTTCTAAAAAATTGAAGAAATAGCTTAAAAGTTTACTATTATGAAATTGAAAGGGCTGGTTTGGTTTTTTACCATTGCGTTGATTTTAATATCACTTTGGGAACTGTCGTACACATGGGTAGTACGCAACTTTGAAAGCGGTGTGCAGGCACAGGCTACAAAAATTGTAAAAAAAATAAACCCTGATTTAAAAGGCGAAGAAGATTTAAAAGCTGCTATCAAGCCTGTTAAAGACAGTATTCTTTTGGCATCAAAAGATAAAGAGATCTTCCCGATTTTTGGTACCACTTACCAAAAGTGTAAAGAAAACGAGTTGAATCTTGGTTTGGATCTGCAAGGTGGTATCAGCGTAACAATGGATGTAAGCCTTGATGGTTTACTTAAATCACTAAGTAATAACTCTAAAGACCCTGCTCTTTTAAAAGCAATTGCTACCGCAACAGCTAAAAAGGCAAACAGCGACGCCGATTTTATCTCTCTGTTTAAAGATGCTTTCATTGAACAAAACGGAAACGGAAAACTAGCTCCTTTATTTGCAAAGCAAGGGAATAAAATTAAGGCGAATGATAGCGATAAAGATGTTATTGCTGAATTGGCAGCAATTTCAAAAGGTGCTATAAAAGAAACCTACAAAGTATTATTAAAGCGTATCGATAAATTTGGTGTTGCACAACCTAATATCAATCTTGATGAAACAAAAGGTATCATTAACGTAGAATTAGCCGGTGTTGACAATCCTGACAGGGTTAGAAAATTATTACAGGCTTCTGCTCACCTTCAGTTTTGGGAAGTATACCGAATTAATGAAATATTCCCCTCTTTAAAAGTTGCTGATGATGCATTACACAATTACTTAAATGGTACTGATAGCACAGGAAAAGAAGATAGCGTTAAAGCAAAAGAAAATGCCAACCCTTTCTTCCGTATTATGAACCCTATTGATGTACAAACAGATAAAAACGGCAAACAATATTTTGTACCAAATATAGGAAGTGTAAGATTACAGGATTCTGGCCGGTTTAACAGCTATATCAACAGTGATCTTATTAAAAATGCATTACCTGCCGATTGTAAATTTTTATTTGGTGTTGAAAGACCATCTGAAAAAGGTGGAGAAAGACTTTACCCTCTTTATGCAGTAAAAACATTGCCAGGCTCTGATAAAGCGCCGCTTGAAGGTGAAGCGATTGAAGAAGCAAGAGCTGATTATGATGAGTTAGGTAAACCTGCTATTAAATTACAAATGACCCCTTTGGGCTCAAAGATCTGGTCAAAAATGACGGCAAAAAATGTAGGTCGTCCTATTGCAATTGCTTTAGATGATATTGTTTATTCTGACCCCAATGTAAACGGACCAATTGATGGTGGCAGCACTCAAATTTCCGGAAGCTTTACGGTTGACGAAGCCACTGACCTTGCCAACACTTTAAAATCGGGTAAAGTTAGTGCTCCTGCAAAAATTGTAGCCGACCAGGTGGTGGGTTCTACCTTAGGTAAAGAAGCAGTAAACGGTGGTATGATGGCATTTGGAATTGCGTTTATTGTGATCTTCCTTTTAATGCTGGTATATTACAACTCCGGCGGTTGGGTTGCCAATATTTCATTGATCTTAAACTTATTGTTTACCATAGGGGTATTAACGGCATTAGGTTTTACACTTACTGCAGCGGGTATTGCCGGTTTGGTGCTTACCATTGGTATGGCGGTAGATACTAACGTAATTATTTTTGAAAGAATTAAAGAAGAACTGACAAAAGGTAAATCTTATCAGCAGGCAGTAAATGATGGTTACAGACGTTCATTGGCTCCGGTTATTGATGCTCACGTCACCACTTTATTAACTGCTGTAATTCTTGCTTACTTTGGTCTTGGACCGGTATTAGGTTTTGCAACTACTCAAATCATTGGTATCCTTTTATCATTATTCTGCGGTATTTTGGTATCAAGATTGATCACTGATTTCTGGACAAACAAACAACGCCACTTTAACTACTTTACCGGCATTTCAAAAAGGATATTTAAACATGCCAACTTTAAATTTATTGAGTACAGAAAAGTAGCTTATGGTATTTCAGTTGTTGTATTGCTTTTGGGTGTGGCTGCTTTTTTCAATGGCTTTCATGAGGGCGTGGAGTTTAAAGGCGGACGTAGTTACACTGTTAAGTTTGATAAAGCTGTAAAAAATGATGATGTACGTGATGATTTGAAAGTAGCTTTTGGTGGAGATTTTCCTGTTATTAAAACAGTAGGCGACAGTCGCCACTTAAATATCACCACTTCTTATTTAATTAACGAAAACAATGCAGACAGCGCAGTTAAAGCAAAGTTATACGATGGTTTAAAGAAGGTGTTACCTGCAAGTTTATCACATGCTGATTTTGTAAAAGACAATACCTACATTCAAAGTTCTACCACAGTACAACCAAGTATTTCTGATGATTTGAAAAGAGGTGCTATCAAAGCTACCCTTTTTGCCATCTTCGCTATCTTCCTTTATATTTTCATCCGCTTCCGTGACTGGAGATATTCAATGGGAACTATTGTGGCATTGCTGCATGATGTGTTTGTAACGTTAGCGGTATTCTCTTTCTTTAAAAACATTGTACCCTTCCCGTTAGAAATTGACCAGCACTTTATTGCTGCTGTGTTAACTGTAATTGGTTTTAGTATGAATGATACTGTAATTGTATTTGACCGTATCCGGGAATACAGTAAAGGAAGCAAGGCATCAGAAAAAGGTAATATTATCAACCGTGCCATTAACGATACGCTTAGCCGTACCATTATGACATCATTAACGGTATTCTTAACCCTGTTGATCTTATTTATCTTTGGTGGAGAGGTTACAAGAGGTTTTGCTTTTGCTATGTTGATTGGTGTGATTACCGGTACTTACTCTTCTATCTTTGTTGCGGCGCCAATATTGGTTGATTTTGCAAAAGATAAACCATTGGGCGAAGCTGAAATTATCAGCAGCGATAAACCGGTGGTAGCTAAAAAGGCATAAACTAAATTATCTGTAATATAAAAACCCGTCAATAATATGACGGGTTTTTTATTGAAATCAAAAATAAAAAAAGTCCTTCTCTATACTGCAAAACTGGTTCCGCAACCACAGGTTTTACTGGCATTGGGGTTATTAAAAGTAAATCCTCTTGAGTTTAATCCGCCCTGCCAATCCACCTGCATACCCATTAAATAAATACCATGCGCTTTTTCCATTATACAAGGGATGCCTTCTATTTCAAAATGTTCATCTTTTTCGGTTTTAGCATCAAAGCCCAAAACATACGTCATGCCGCTACAGCCACCACCTTTTACACCAATGCGTAATTGTTGTGTGGTATCAAAACCTTCTGCATTCATTAAACGCCTGATCTCTTCTACTGCAGTTGCAGTAAGCGTAACCGGTGCCGATATTGCTGTTTCCATCTTTTATAAATTTGATACAAAGGTATAAACAATTTAAAACCGGGCAACCAACCTGTTTTTCGAAAGCAGGAATTTTTGCCCCTGTTTACCGTATTTTTGTTACCTAAAAAACAACTATGTATTTACTGGAGATAGATTTAGGAACAAGTATTCAAATAGCAGGCACTTTTCTTTTCTTTATTGCCATTGCCTGGCTGCTGGCAGAGTTTAATGGCATGAAGGAGTTAATGAAAGAACGCCTGGGCATAAACAATGAAACTATAAAACTAAAATTACAGGCTTACGAAAGGCTAACGCTTTATGCCGAAAGAGCTGGTTTAAAAAACCTTGTTTCCAGGCTGCACTCCGAAGATAGTAGTGCAAGAGAAATGCAAATGGAGTTGCTGAAAAACTTAAATACCGAATACGAGTATAATATCAGCCAGCAAATTTATGTAAGTCCGGAGCTTTGGAAAGCAGTTACCAAATTAAGAGATCAAAACATTTTTATTATTAACCAAATTGCAGGTACACTTCCTGTAACTGCTTCTGCAATGGATTTAAGCAAATCACTATTAGAATATTCCATGACTGCCAATGCAGAAATAAATAAAATTGTGTTAGAAGCATTGCAGTATGAAGCACAAAAACTGCTGAAATAGATTGCACCAATAAAAATATTTTATGGGTAATAAAAAAAAAATAGCTACAGACTCCGGTATTGAAATAAAACAACTTTATATAGCTGCCGATACAACAGGACTAAGCAGTGAATTGCCCGGAGATTTTCCTTATACAAGAGGCGTACAACCCGATATGTACCGGGGTAAATTGTGGACCATGCGCCAGTATGCAGGTTTTTCTACAGCCGAAGAAAGCAATAAAAGATACCATTATTTATTATCGCAAGGTGTTAATGGCTTAAGTGTTGCTTTTGATCTGCCCACCCAAATCGGTTACGACAGTGATCATTCATTAGCAGATGGAGAAGTGGGAAAAGTGGGTGTGGCGATAGACAGTTTAGAAGATATGGAAATATTATTTCAGGGCATTAACCTGGAAGAAGTATCCAGCTCAATGACCATTAATGCCAGTGGTTTTATTTTATTGGCATTTTATGTTGCCCTGGCAAAAAAGAATGGTGCCGATCTTAAAAAAATTACCGGCACTATACAAAATGATATTTTAAAAGAATACGCTGCAAGAGGAACTTATATTTATCCACCCAAAGCTTCCATGCGCATTATCACCGATATTTTTGAATGGTGCGCCAAAGAAGTACCCAAATGGAATACTATTTCCATTTCAGGATATCATATAAGAGAAGCAGGCAGCACTGCGGTACAGGAAATAGCCTTTACACTCAGCAACGGAAAAGCGTATGTAAAAGCAGCATTGGAAAAAGGATTAGATATTAATATATTTGGCAAACGCCTCTCCTTCTTTTTTAATGCCCATAATAATTTATTTGAAGAAGTAGCCAAATTCCGTGCTGCAAGAAGAATGTGGGCTACCATTATGAAAGACCTTGGCGCCACCGATCCCAAAGCAATGATGCTGCGCTTTCATACACAAACCGGTGGCAGTACTTTAACCGCACAGCAACCACAAAATAATATCAGCAGAGTAACTATACAAACCATTGCTGCAGTTTTGGGCGGCACACAATCTTTACATACTAACGGTTACGATGAGGCTTTAAGTTTACCTACTGAAGAAGCGGCAAGAATTGCTTTACGAACTCAACAAATTGTAGCATTTGAAAGTGGCGTAACAGATACAGTAGACCCTTTAGCCGGAAGTTATTTTGTAGAAGCCCTCACCAATGAAGTAGAGGCTGCTGCACAACAATTAATTGAAAAGATTGATGCTATGGGGGGCAGTGTTGCTGCTATTGAAGAGGGCTTTATGCAAAACGAAATTGCCAAAAGCGCCTACGAATACCAGCGCAATATTGAAAGCAGCGAAAAAATAATTGTGGGTGTAAATAAATTTCAGGTAAATGAAAAAAATACAACGCCTGTATTTAAAATAGACGAGAGTATACAAAAAATTCAAACAGATAAATTAAAAGCATTAAGAGCAAGAAGAGACAATACAAAAGCTGCCGCTTGTTTAAAAACCATAAATGAAAAAGCTGTGAGTGGCGAAAACCTAATGCCTGCCGTAGTGGAAGCAGTTGAAAACTATTGTACCTTGGGAGAGATAGCGGATGAATTAAGAAAAGTATTTGGTGAGTATAAATAAAACAAAGCACTATACATGATAAGATTACAACTGACCACCACCCTCATTTTATTTTTTTGTATTACAACTGCTGCACAAGATATTTCAAAAACTATTGAAACCAAATCGTTAGCCATCCAAAATAAATTAACCGAGTGGCGCAGGCATTTGCATGAACACCCTGAACTGGGTAACCGGGAGTTTAAAACTGCCGCTTACATTGTTGATCAATTAAAAAATCTTGGATTAGAAATACAAACTGGCATAGCCAAAACCGGAGTAGTGGCCATTTTAAAAGGCGGCAAACCGGGGCCATGTATTGCATTAAGAGCCGACATTGATGCACTGCCGGTGAAAGAAAGGGTGAATATTTCTTTTGCATCAAAAGACAGCACCGATTACATGGGGCAAAAAGTGCCTGTAATGCATGCCTGTGGCCATGATGCACATACTGCTATGCTGATAGGCACAGCACAGGTTTTATCGGCCATGAAAAAAGATATTGCAGGAACTATAAAATTTATTTTTCAACCTGCGGAAGAAGGCCCGCCGGGAACTGAAGAAGGTGGTGCAGGATTAATGGTAAAAGACGGTGTGATGGATAACCCGAAAGTAGATGTGATATTTGGAATGCATATTGAAAGCTGGATACCTGCCGGAGATATTCAGTATAAGTCAGGATCCTTTATGGCATCTGCCGATCTGTTTACCATAAAAGTAAAAGGAAGATCATCGCATGGGTCTCAACCCTGGTTGGGCATCGATCCTATTGCAGTATCAGCACAAATTATTGAAGGGTTGCAAAATATTGTAAGCAGGCAAATGGATCTTACTAAAGCGCCGGTAGTTATTACGGTTGCAAAATTCAATAGTGGTGTACGTTTTAATATTATTCCCGAAGAAGCATTAATGGAAGGTACTTTACGCACACTCGACAGTAAAATGCAAACAGATGTGCAGCAACGTATGAAGTTTACTGCGGCTAAAATTGCCGAAGCATCCAATGCTATTGCCGAAGTAAATTTTTATCCTAAAACACTGGTTACTTATAATACGCCGGAGCTGGTGGAAAAAATGATCCCTTCTTTACAAGCCGCTGCCGGTAAAGAACATGTACGGCCTATGGAATGGGTAACCGGCGCAGAAGATTTTAGTTATTTTGGCACCAAAGCTCCTGCTTTCTTTTTTTATTTTGGTGGCATGCCCAAAGGCAACGATGCAAAAAATGCACCGCCACACCACACTCCCGATTTTATGATTGATGATAGTAAACTGTATGTTGGTGTAAAAACATTTTGCCAGCTGGTGATGGATTATGGAAAGATGAAATAAAAAAATTTCTTCTCATCAGGCAATATTTAATACCACTCATCAATATCTTTTTCTGCCAGGAATGCTTTAAGATACTTTTGTTGAAAGAAAAATCAGGAGAGCATTTCATGAATCAAACAAAACCGGCAAGTCTATACCCCATTACCCTAATCATTTCAGCTGTATTAGTTTTCAGCATTACTTTTAAAGGATATGCACAAACTATAATTAAGGGCAAAATCCTTTATGCAAAAGATGCTAAACCTGCTGCATTTGCCTCTGTAAAATTATTAACCCGTGATGCCGGCAGCGTATCTGATGCATCAGGTAATTTTATATTGGTTTTAAAAAACATCAGAAAAAATGACACTTTACTAATTTCTTCAGTGGGCTACGAAAGCTTAAAAATCCCTGCTCAAAAGGCGCTTTTAAGATCTGAATTTATTTTACAGCAGGCAGAAAAAACAATGGAATCTGTTATCATAAGATCCTTTAGCCAGGAAGATGTAGTGGGCGCAAAAAGTGAAATTGTAGGTTATTACAGAGCATGGAATACCGGAAAGAATGGTGGAGAGATTGGCCGTACTTTTTTTATGACACACAAGGAGTACAAAGTAGCCAAGTTAAGATTTAAGTTATACCATACCTGCGATACCTGCATTATACGCCTGCACATCAGAGATGTAAAAGACGGCCAGCCCGATAAAGAACTTTTAAAAGACTCTATTTCTTACATTGTTAAAAAAGGGGCTGATGCAGACAAACCTTATGAATTTGACCTGAACAAATATGAGATCATTTTAAAACAGCAAAGCATTTTTGTAGGGCTAGAGGTATTAAAAGGTTCTAAAACTGATAGTACTGCCTGCTCTATATCTTTTGTTGGCTCCGAACCCGGAGGCTATTTTTATAAACCCAGAAGAGAAGACTACTGGGGCTATATAGAAGACTATGCTATTTTTATGAAGCTGTTTTTTAAGTATGATGACTAAGTGGATCAGTGTGCAAAATCTTCTTCAAAATTTCCTTTTATTCTTTCCATCGAAGGATTAAAATAACCAAATTTCAGATCAGGAAACTCTTCTCTTATTAATTCCAGCATTTGCTTTACACCCATGCACTCGCCTGTTTCGGTAATGCCAATTTTGCCCAAATACCAATCCGGATCAATATTAAAATTGCGCCATTGTATCATGCAAAGGTCTGTTTCTTTTATCAGTTTACGCAGGGCTTCATATTCTTCAATACTATCCGTCATACCAGGAAAAACGAAATAGTTAAGACTAGTCCAGCCACCATAACTGCGTACAATTTTTAAGCTTTCTATCAAATCTTCAAACACATAATTATTGGGGCGGTAATAAGGTGTATAAATTTTTTCCCTGGCCGAGTTGGTGCTAACTCTCATACTGTTCAATCCTGCTTCGCACAAAACTTTTACAGCTTCGGGTTTACTACCGTTAGTATTTATATTGATACTCCCTTTTTGGGTATGCTTTCTTATTTCAACAATGGAATCTCTTATGGTTTCCCACATCAGCAAAGGTTCGCCTTCGCATCCCTGGCCAAAACTTATTAAAGGAAAAGGAGCGGTTTCTAAATGCGGTACAGTAAACTCTGTAATTTCTTCCGCTGTGGGTTTAAAAGTTAAACGATCCTGTGTGCTTACAATAGTTTCTTCCTGCGGTTGAAAACTAATACAACCAATACAATTGGCATTACATGCCGGTGAAGTGGGTACCGGACACTCCCATCTGCCCAATGCAAAATTTCTTGCTGCAGGGCAGGTATAGGTCATACAACAATTTTCCATCAAATGTTTTACCAGGCGGTTGTGCGGATAATTTTTTAATAACCCCTCTGCCCCATCATGTATCAGTTCATCATCATACCCTTCACATTCCTGGCGGATATCCTGTTCAATACGCACAGCAGGCACATAAAATTTTTCATCTAACCAACCGGCAGCGGTATAACAAAACAAAGGTAAAGTAGGTGCATCTTTTGCAGTTTCGTAAGCGGCCATGTACAGGCCAGTATGAGCAGGCGGAATAAATGCAGCTACAGCCCAGCCTTTTTCGCACAAACGCATCTCTCCTGTTTCCACATCAATACCAATACCTCTTCTTCCGGGCAATTCGTATAAGTTACCACCGGTGGGTAATTCAATCCAGTCTTCGGTGGCTACAGGCACAGCATCCCAGCCACTGCGTCCGGTTACATAAAGTGAAGTGTCTTCAAAAATATTTCCCTCACCGTCGGAGTAAAGTATGTATGGAGATTCCATTAATTGATAATTGATAATGATGTAATGGATAATTCTGGTGGCGGAAATTATTCATTATCCATTAACCAATTATCCATTAACTAAATGTTTGCGGCAAAATTCGTCAATTTGTCCCAACTCATCAATTTTTAAATTTTCACGCAGGTTGAATTCTATTTTTTGATGGCGAAGTGTTTCTATTATAATGCTGTGGTATTTGGGTATAATGCTTTTTACTTCGTGCCAGCTAATTTCGGCATCTTTTACAAAGTTGGGTACTGATATTCCGGTTTGGCTGATATCTATCGCTTCGGAACGGATTACCCTCCATTCTCTGTAAAATAAAAACAGGTAACCGGCAGATACCATTAAATGCAATACACCAAACCAGTTATGCCCATCTGTCATTAAAGTAAGTGCAATACCAAAAATTGCCAACGCTTCTATCAATCTGAAAACTAAATTAAGCCTGGGTGCCTCTATTAATAAAACTCCACCAAAAAAAACCAGCATATAAACATCGGCTGCAATTACCATTTGTGTATAGCACAATACCTTGCTGGCATTATGTGCCTGCAACAAATGCAAGGCATTAATTAAAATAACTGACGCAGCAATAAAATGAAGTACACGGGCCGAGCGTTTTAATAATTCAAAAGCCGGGTGAACAATTTGCAGGGAGTATTGGGTTTGCATAACAGTAAGTTTTGTACTGTGATGCAGGGCTTTTAAAATTCCATAAAGATAGTTGGGGAGATCAGGGGTTTAGCAATTGCTGCCGGCAAAATCCATTGAAAGCGGTTTCATCGGCAGCTGTACTTTCGGCTGCTACTTCAACCTGTATTAAATGATTATTTTTAAGATCGATAGAAAGCCAGTTGTCTTTTAAAACCACGTTCTCTAATTCACTCCATTGATATTCTTTTGTAAACAGCGATCTTTTAACAGCAACGGCCTGCTCCGAAAACACTGCGGCACTTTTTGTTTTCAACACCACAAAAGCAAATACAATTACGGCAGCTACAACTATTGCCGGTAACCATGCCGATTGTACCGGCCAAAAAATTACCATCAACACAAACATTAATACCTGGTAATTGTAAAACCTGAACTTGCTTTTAAAAAGAAAAACAACTGCAGTTAAAAAGAGAAATAAAGTGATAATACCAATGGTAATGGTTTTTTGTTGCTGCTCCTTAGCATTAATAATTACAACCGAAGCTGCTGTTAAATGCAAAAAAAATAAGAACCAGAAAAAAGAGTTGAAGGCTTTTTGGTTATTGTCTTTTAAAGTAAATACAAACTGGTTCATGCGTAAAACTAACTATTTGCAGCCGTCAAAATATTGCACAATTTAAACAAGCACCTGGCGCCTACATTTTCGTCCCACTCGCTATGGCTTACGCCTACTTCCACTAAATCAAAACCAATTAGTTGGCGGCCACTTTGTATCAATCTTTTAAAAAGATAAAATATTTGTTCGGTTTCAAAACCACCTTGCACCGGTGTGCCTGTATGCGGACAAAGTTTGGGATCTAACCCATCAATATCAAAACTTATATAAACATGCTGTGGTAATTTGCTGATTATTTCATCTGCAATTACCTTCCAATTGTCGCCCTCATATTGGCGTTCTTTAATGTCTTTATCCAGATATGTAACAATCCTTTCGCCGCATTTTTCCATATACTCAAACTCTTCATCACAAAAATCTCTTATTCCCACCTGCACTAATTTTTTCAGTTGCGGTATTTCTTCCAATGCATTGTACATTACCGATGCATGGGAATATTTAAACCCTTCGTAACATTTCCGCAAATCGCAATGGGCATCAATATGTAAAATGCCAAACTGTTCGTATTTTTCGGCAATGGCTTTGTAAAACCCCAGCGGTGTACTATGATCGCCGCCGAGCAAAGCCACTAATTTCCCCTGCTGCAGTAACTCTTTAGTTTGATCATACACCCAGGCGTTTAAAAAATTGCTACCCTCGTTAATTTCTTTCAGGGTCTTACACATAAATTTATTCTCCGACACTATTTCTCCCTGGGCAATATAGTTGATGTATAATTCGGCTTCTTTACGCAAATAATCACTTTTCATCAGCACTTTTTTATCGCAGGGCTTTAAGTAATAGCCCTGTTTCCAGGCATCCCGGTAATCAGAATCAAAAAGATCTACCTGAAGGCTGGCGTTAAAAATATGCTCCGGTGCTCTTGCAGTACCAGCGGTATAACTCACCGTAACTTCCCAGGGTACAGGCAAAATTACCAGCCTGGCATCTTCTTCCGGAAAAGGTAAACTAAAGATATTATTGTTGGGATTACCAACGGCATTGGGATCAAACTGAGAGAGGTCGGTCATTGCGAATTATTAAAAGGGTAACAAAGATAGTATAGTATTATAATACAAATTTTATTGTGTGCAATATTAGGGCTGATTTTAATAAGGCTGATCCAAGGCTTATGTAAACGCTGCAATATTAAGCAACGATATATTAAAGTTTGCCAACCCTGCCTAAATCATATCTGAACCTGCCTAAAATCACTTAATAATAACGGCAGTACAGCCGTTTTGTTTTACCTTTGTCATCAAATTTATAACCATGAAGAAAACGCACATTTTTATACTCGTTAGTATTGCTGTGTTAATTGTTGCTTTAATTATTTTCGGTTTTCCATCATCCGACTTTTCTACTTATGATACCATAAGTTCTGCCAAAAATAAGCAAGGTAAATATGTGCATTTAATTGCCAAGTTAGATACTACTCAACCTATACAATACGACCCTATAAAAGACCCCAATTATTTAAGTTTTAGTATTATAGATAGTCTTGGATCACAAACCAAAGTAGTGTACCACAACAGTAAACCTACCGAACTGGAAAAAAGTGAGAGAGTGGTATTACAGGGGAAAATGCAGGGAGATATTTTTGAATGCAAAAGCATTACATTAAAATGCCCCAGCAAGTATAAAGATGATAAGAAACAGTTGGAAAAATCTGTTACCAGTAACTAGAAATGGTAATTAGGAATTAGGTATTTGGAATTAGGTATTACGCTCAGCCATAGTATGCTGCTAATAGAAAATTCAGCTTGAATGAACTATAAAGGATATAAAGATTTAGACTGTTATATTAAAGCAAGAGAGCTTAGAATATTTATAGCTGAATTAGCAAAAAAAATACCTGCACACGAAAAATTCCTTTTAATTCCACAAATAATCGATTGCTCAAGATCTATAACAAGAAATATTGCCGAAGGGTACGGAAGATATACTTATAGCGATACCCGTAATTTCTTCATCATTTCCCGTGGTTCTACTACAGAAACAATGGAACAATTAACCACTGCATTTGATGAAAAATACATTACTGAAGAAGATTTAAAAACAGGCGAATCTAAATGTGAACTTGTATTTAAACTTATTAACGGATACATTGCTTATTTAGACAAATCAAAAAAACAAGCAGTGCAGCCATCTAACCCAATTACAAATTCCTAATTACTAATTACAATGCAGTTTGAAGGCGAACATTTACTACCAGGACAAATAGGGCAATTCTTTGTAATACTTGCATTTATTGCTTCATTAATAGCAACCATCGCCTATTTTAAGGCATCAATAATTAAAGACTTTACCGAAAAACAATCGTGGGTGCGTTTTGCCCGGACTGCCTTTTTTATACAGGTAGCTTCTGCTATTATAATTTTTGCCATTATATTTTTCATCTGCTCTAATCATTATTTCGAATACATGTATGCTTACAAGCATGCATCAAAAGAATTAGAATCTAAATTTTTACTGGCTTGTATTTGGGAAGGCCAGGAAGGCAGTTTTTTATTATGGACCATCTGCCACAGTGCATTGGGCCTTTTTATTATTGCAAAAAGTAAAAAGCCCTTGCTTGCCGGTTGGGAAGCACCGGTGATGACGGTAATAAGCCTTGCCCAATTCTTTTTAGGCATGATGATACTGGGCATTTATATTTTTAATATAAGGATCGGCAGCAGCCCTTTTACTTTAACCCGTAACGAAATTGAAGGTCCTATTTTCAGTATGCCTAACTATCTTACTTTTATTAAAGATGGTGTGGGCTTAAATGTGCTGCTCCGTAATTACTGGATGGTAATTCATCCGCCGGTATTATTCTTAGGTTTTGCATGTACCATTATTCCTTTTGCTTTTGCCTATGCAGGCATACAAACCAAACGCTTTGGCGAGTGGGTAAAACCTGCACTACCCTTTGCTTTATTAGGAGCTTGCGTGTTAGGCGTTGGTATTATGATGGGAGGAAAATGGGCTTACGAATCTTTATCATTTGGCGGTTACTGGGCATGGGATCCTGTTGAAAATGCATCTTTAGTTCCATGGTTGCTATTAATTGCAGGATTACATACCATGGTTATTTATAACGCCACCGGCCAATCTTTAAGGGCCAGTTATTTATTTGCCTTTTTAAGTTTTGTATTTGTTTTGTACTCTACTTTTTTAACCAGAACCGGCGTATTGGGCGACACATCGGTACATGCTTTTACCGATGCAGGCAGTGCTATCAATTTTATGATCGGTTTATTTCTTGCCGCATTTGCCCTGCCATCTCTCACTTTATTTTTTAAAAATTATAATAAAATACCCTCCATCGTTAAGGAAGAAAGCACCAACTCCCGTGAGTTCTGGATGTTTATTGGTTCTATTGTATTTTTCTTATCAGCCATTTTTATCAGTGCAAAAACATCGGTACCGGTTTTCAATAAGATCTTTGGTACTAAAATAGCTCCGCCGGAAGATGTAGAATTTTCTTACAACAAAGTAATGGTGCTGGTGGCTTTTATCATTGGTATATTAACTGCCATTGGCCAGTATTTTAAATACAAAAGCACGCCATCAAAATATATTTTAAAAAAGATTGCTGTACCTACATTGCTGGCTGCAATAGTTACAGCGCTTTTAGCAGTATTTTATCCTATAACTTATTATAAACAAGGTGCCGGCTTTTTAGGCGCTATTTACATTGCTTTATTTGCGGCACTATATGCAGTAATAGCCAATGCCACTTATATATGGGTTGGTTTAAATGGTAAATTAAAAGCAGCAGGCGGTTCGGTGGCTCACTTAGGTTTTGCTGTAATGATATTGGGTATGCTCATTGCTTCAGGCAATAAAAAAACCATCAGCGATAACAGGGTTACAGGTATCAATATCCCTTTTGGTAGCGATAGCAAAGAAAATCCGCTGGAAAATCTTACCATGTTAAGAGATGTGCCTACAAGAATGCTGGATTACAATGTTACCTACAGCGGCGACTCGGCAGGCAACGAAAACGGAAGGCAGTTTTACAGGTTTAAATTTGTAAAGCAAGACTCCAGCGAACAATTTTCTTTAACGCCTGATGTATATGTAGGTAAAGAAGAATTAAAAAGCAGTAACCCCGGCACCAAGCGTTATTTAACCAAAGATATTTACACTTATATTTCCAGCATTAACCCCGAAAGTGCCAATGCAGATACCGGTAAGTTTGTAATTAAGGAAATGGCCGAAGGCGACACAGCTTATTACAGCAAAGGTTATTTGATATTGAACAGCGTGGTAAAAAATCCTAACAATCAAAAATTTCATTTTACCGAAAAAGATGCAGCTTTAATGGCCGATATTACTTTAGTAAGTAAAGACAGTATGCATTACAAAGCATCTCCCCTTATACAAATTGTGGAAGATGGACAAAATACAATTGCGGTGGAAGTAGATGACACTGTGTATGCACAAAACCTGTATTTAAAATTTGCAGGTGTTACCGAAAACAGGAAAATAAAATTAGGCATTAAAGAGTCGGATAAGATCATCGACTTTGTAACCATTAAAGCATTTTTGTTTCCTTACATTAATTTAGTGTGGCTGGGCCTGGTTATTATGGCCATTGGCATTGCCATGAGTATGATACAAAGAGCAAAGTTAACGCCTTTATATGCAGTGATTGTTTTGGCTTTTGTTACGCTGTCGTTATTTTATATGTTCTTTATTGCAGGCAGCTAAGTAAAGTAACACAGCAATCATGCCCGGGATAAACTGAGTTTCATGCATAGCTTTTTGCTTTGTACTTTCAGCTATAAGCTTTTCTAATCCTCTTCTATCCAGGCGCCGGAAATAGTATCATCTTCCACTTCTACAAAAATATGTTCATCTAAAGTGGTGGAAACAGAAATGCCTACATAATCCACATCAACCGGAAAGTTTTTGTGGGTACGCTCCACCAATGCCAGTGTTTGAATTTTTTTGGGGTATTGCTCTAAAAAAGGTTTTAAGGCGTATAGCATTACCCTGCCGCTATTGGCCACATCATCCATCAATATAATGGCTTTGTTATTAAAATCCATATCGGCACTTAAGGTTACAGCAGCCGGATGTTTTTTATCTATGCTTAATTCCAGCACAATTATTTCGCCTTTAAAATTGTCTTTCAGGTAATCGCCTATTTTTTTTGCAATTACGGTACCATGGTCTTTAATACCAATTAATATCAGTTGCGGTTCGTTGTAATTACGTTCGGCAATTTCCAAAGCCATGCGGCGCAATTTCTTTTCGGCCACTGCCGCACTTAAAATATATTTTTTGTTATCACTCACTATATAAAAATTTAAAAATGAAAATTACCAACAATTGTACAATTAAACAATTAAAAGCGAATTCTACAACAGATTTAGCTGTTGTTGCAAAAACATTAAATCCAACTAAACTTTTAAACACCTGAACTTCTAAACCCCATAAATGCACAAACCATAAAACTCTAACTCAAAATAATTACCTTAGCAACCACAAACATTGCTTATGTCCACCATTATTTTTCAAATACTATTTGTAGCCTGTGCAGCATTGGCCAGTTGGTTGTTTGCAAAAAATATTATGCAGATACGCCGTAATATTTTACTGGGTAAAGATGAAGACCTTTCCGGCAACAAACTCCTGCGGTGGAAAAACCTTATGCTGCTGGCATTGGGGCAAAAAAAGATGTTTAAAAATCCGTTGGTGGCGGTAATGCATTTGATCATTTATGCAGGCTTTATCATTATTAATATTGAAGTGCTGGAAATTATTTTAGATGGTATCCTCGGCACCCACCGTTTATTCTTTCCCTTCCTCGGCGGTTTTTATACCTTTCTCATTAATTTTTTTGAAATACTGGCCGCAGGCGTAATTGCAGTATGTGTTATTTTTTTAGCAAGAAGAAATATCATCAAACTAAAACGTTTTATCAGCAAAGATTTAAACGGCTGGCCACGCAGCGATGCCAATTATATTTTATTTACCGAGATCGTTTTAATGAGCCTGTTTATTACCATGAACGGTGCCGACCGGGCTTTACAATTGCTGGGCAGCGAACATTACCACAATACCGGCAACTTTGTTTTGTCCGGCGTAATTGCTCCACTATTTAATGGCATGAGCGAAGGCAGTTTAATAGCACTTGAAAAAAGCTGCTGGTGGCTGCACATTATTGGTATTTTAACCTTTTTAAATTATTTGCCTTACAGCAAACACCTGCACATTATGCTGGCCTTTCCCAATGCATATTATGCCAGGTTGAATGTGCAAGGCAAAATACACAATATGCAAAATGTACAGAACGAAGTAAAGTACATGATGCAACCCGAGCTGGCACCCACCGGCGATGCGGCGCCACAAAAATTTGGCGCCAAAGATATTTTTGACCTGAACTGGAAAAATTTATTAGATGCCTACAGCTGTACCGAATGCGGCCGTTGCAGCGCCGCCTGCCCTGCCAACCAAACCGGCAAACTGCTTAGCCCACGAAAAATAATGATGGATACCCGTGACCGCCTTGAAGCAGTAGGCAAAAACATTAATGCCAATGGCCAATATAAAGACGATGGTAAACAATTACTGAACGATTATATTAGCACCGAAGAACTGCGTGCCTGCACCACCTGCAATGCCTGCGTGGAAGAATGCCCCGTATCCATCTCTCCTTTGGATATTATTATAGAACTGCGCCGCTCCCTTATTATGGAAGACAGCAATGCCCCACAGGAATGGAACGCTATGTTCAGCAATATTGAAAACAATTTTGCACCATGGAAATTTAGCCCCGATGATAGGGACAAATGGGTGGAGGAGATGAAATAGGAATTAGTAATTGGGGATTAGGTTTTTGAGTTAACCGGTATATTTTCATCCGATACAAGTTGGGGATCATTGCAAACTTGTTCTGCTCTTCTTTCTTTTTGGTAAAAGAAATAAGCATCAATCACTTTTAGGGCATACCATTGTGGCGCTTTTATTTTAGCAAAGATTGGCTGGCAAATATTATAATTTTTACTAAATTGCATTGGCAGCACTTAGTTTATCTAAATATACCTTGCGATTATTTTTTTAAACTATTAAATATTAACCGCTTAAAAATATACCCTCAAGTTTTGAATTATTAAAACTTGAGGGTATTTATGAGTTAGCTGACATACATTTAACACACTAATTATTCTAACTATGAAAATAAAATATCTAGTTCCTAGTCTATTATTTATTTTATTCGCAACTGGTTGTCAGAAAAAATCGGATACCAAAGATGCCGAATTGACGAAAATTTATTTTAATGGATATGACCCTAATATTGGAACAAACGGTGTAAACTGGAGCGAAATATATTCTATTAATCCAGATGGCTCAGGTTTGAGCCAGTTGACGAATTTTTCAAATAATGGAACAAAAAATGTGCGGTCAATCGAGCCCTGTTTCAATTCTGACACAACCCGGCTGGCATTTATATCGAATAAAGCCATTGTCGATCCTCATTACAATTTATTCTCGATGAAATTCGATAATAGTGACCTCTTACAACTTACTAACTCTGCAAGTATAGGTTCCGAATATTATAAACCTATCGGCATAAGAGAGTTTACTCAGCTTGAACTTTACTTATTAGAATGGAACAAGATAAGTGGTCAAAATTTTCATGGGGAAATAGTAACCGCACAAAATCCTAGTGGTGGCTTTACTATTTATACCCAGTATCCGAATGATGGCGATTGTAGAGACCCTTTTTGGATTAAACCTTATTTAAAATTTATTTACACTTCCGACAAATCTGGTGCAAGAGAAATCTATATTGTGGAGAACTACGGCAATAACAAATATCAAATTACGTTTAACGGGTTAGAAAAATCGAGCCCTAAATCTTCTCCTGACGGTTCCAAAATAGTTTTTGTAAGCAAGTTAAATACTGGTACTATCAATCATTCAGAAATATTTATAATGAATATAGATGGTTCGAATATTATTCAATTAACTAACTATTCTATTAGTGGGACAATTCCCAAAGTAACCGGCACACCAGTTTTTTCTCCGGACGGTCAAAAAATTATTTATACGTCAAATGAATCTGGAAGCAACCAGATTTATATTATGAAAGTAGATGGAGCAGAAAAACAAAAAATAACTTCTACCACTATGAAGATATTTAATCCAATAGCCAGATAGCACGTCAGCCAACACGAACTGTGGTTTTATGCAAGTTGGGCTTGACAAACTTAACTTCAACTAATTGCAAAGCCAAACTTTGGTTCCGGCTGGACAACCAACTTTCAACTTTAGTTCTTAATTTCAACTTTATATTTTCACTCAGCAGCAATTCAATGAAACTTCTTTTATTATTGACAGTTGTTTTAGCAACCCTTCTCGGTTGTGGGAAGAGTCGTCCAGTTTTGTCGTTAAATAGCGACAAACAAAATCAAATTATTTCAATTCAGCCTTTAGGTGAATTTGATGAACAAATAATTGATTCAGTAGCCAAGGAACTGTCGCATTTCTTCAATAAAAAAGTACTTGTTTTAAAGCCCATAGAAATACCTAAAACATTTTTTCTTCCAATACTTAATCAATACTCAGCCGATTCTATAATTCAACTTTTATCTCGCTTGCAAAATGACACAATAATAGAAATCGTAGGTGTTACCCATAATCCTGTTTTCACCATAAAAACTGTTACAAATGGCGCTTATTATAACGAAAAAATATTTGGGCTAGGATATCAACCAGGGAATTCTTGTGTAGTTTCAGATTTTAAATTCGGAATCCCCAATGGCCCGAATCATGTTCATAGACTCAAGACTGTAATTATTCATGAAATAGGCCATAATATCGGTTTGCCCCATTGCAAGGAAGAAAAATGTGTCATGTCGGAAAATAACGGAAGCTTATCAATGTTAGATAAAAGTGAGTCTGAATATTGCGCTAAATGCAACAAAATATTGAAGCAATAAATAAATGATGCTAAAAGGTTTTGTTCCCCTTTCTGGCGCAGGTGTTCCGAAGGATCACCTGTGTCTATTAATTCCGCCGGACTTTGTCAGGATTTGAAAAACAACTGTTGCTCTTTAATAATTAATAGTACAGTTCCCTTCCTAATCAAACTGCTTCTTTTCCATCTGCATTAAATAAAGCCCAACAACCTTTTACCGTACAAAAGCAATCCTTTACTTTTATCAAAAAACAAAGAGCAAACTGTCTCTCCTTTCAACAACACCTCCAATAATTAATTACACCATTAACTACAATGTGTGAATACTGCAACTTATTTACAACATTGTGTAACATTTTTAATTATCAATTTACAAACCTTTGTTCTGCACATAAATCATCAGTATAAAAACAATAAAGATGGAAGCAGTAGAAGAACAAATAATCACAAAAACAACCGCTGAAGAAACAGCATTAAACAGCGGCATCAAAAGCCATAACCCCGGGCTAAGGGCTTTACTGGCCATAAAAAGTTTTACCGCCACACTGGAAAAAGATTATACCAGATTGCTGCTAATTGAAAGCGACCTGGATGAAGTGAATAAAAAAGGTTTGCTGCTGATTGAAGCCACTGCACCGGCAGAAACTATAGCCCAATGGAAAACGAGTGTACAGGAAGTGAATAATGCAGTAAAAGGCATTAACGATACCCTTACAGCGGCTAAAGAAAAGATAGCACAAAAAGCAAAAGATGGTTATCCTGAATTATGGAAACAATTGGCTGTACACTTAACTGCACTAAAAGAAAACTCTAAAAATACTGCCAATACAGGATTAGATCTGTTGCCCGAAGCTGTTCACCCGCAATGGGAAGAGGAATTTGTAAAACCCGTAACCCCACTGCTGCAATCGATAATTACACATGTGGAGTCGTGCAGGGTTTTGTTACAAATGATTGAGCGGTACACACCCGATGAACTGAATACCATCACCCAGATTATTGCAGACCAGGTGCCATTGGATTTTACGTATGAAGAAGCCGTAGAGTATCAGAATGATTATTATAAAGCACTGATCAATTTTAAAAAGGAATTTAAACAGAAAAAAAATCTTTGGGATAAATTTCTGGATATTTTAGCCGGCGGTACACACCAGCCACCATCCGAAAGGGTAATGATGGAAAGATGGCTGGATGGTGAAAAGGGTGACCTGTAAAATTTCGGTTTATACCTACAGGAATATATTAATCGAACTACGTTTTATTTACCAACAAATACTGATATCCCTCAACTATCCTGTAAATATTCAGGACAGTTTATAGACCAATTGTAGTAAATTTATACTACAATAAGCTGCTGCATGAAAAGACAAATTACTATTGCCCTCCTACTGCTTTTATTTTTACATCAATTTTTATACAGCCAAAAAGTACAGTTACAGGATAATGGCGAAACCGTGCAATTAAGCAATGGCCGGGTAAGTTTTAGTTTTAATAAAAGCAATGCCGATATTTCGGCCATTGTAAACCGTAACAACATCAGTTTATTGGGCAAAAAAGGCAGGGCTTATTTATTGGGGCCGGGCTTTAGCATGTTTCCGGCTGCTTTTACCGTGGTACGCAATACGGATTCGTTAATTGAATTATCTTTTTTTCATGATGCCTCCAATCATTTTCAATACGATCTGCATTATATACTCCGCAGTGGCGATGCCGGTATATATTGTTTTTTAGAACAAAGCCATCGGGCAGGTGACAGCACCGGCGATTACGGACAAACCAGGTGGGGATTAAGGGCCGATGAAAATTTATTTGATTATCATTTAGTGAGAGATAGTATACAAGGCCCCATGCCCAAAATGGCCGAATTAAAAAACGAAGTACAGGACTGGACTTTTAAATTAGCCGATAGCAGCTACTACACCAAATACGATTATGCCGATTATATTGAGGGCAGGCATGTACACGGCATGGCCGGGCAAAAAAGCGGCCTGGGTATTTTTGTTATTAATGCCAGTCACGAGTACCTGAATGGCGGGCCTACCAAACAATACCAGAATGTACATAGCGATCCATACTTAATTAATATGTTTAATTGCGGGCATTTTTTAAGTGATGTAAGAAAAGGCGATAATAAAATTGATGATGACTGGAAAAAACTGGACGGCCCTTTCTTTTTGTATGTAACCGAAGGAAAAAACATTGCAGCCATTTGGAATGATGCAAAACAAAAAGCCACAAAAGAAAAAAATCTATGGCCGTACCAATGGATGCAGCACAATAATTATCCTTTGGTAAGAGGCGAAGCAACCGGACAAATAATGATCAACGATAAACCTGCAATGGCAGGCACGCAGGTTATTTTAGCCGCAGCCGGAAGCAACTGGCAGGCGCAAAGCCGTGGTTATATTTATTATTGCAGAACAACAGCTGAGGGCAAATTTCTGATTAAAAACATACGAACGGGTAAATACACTTTGTATGCTTACGGCAGCAACCAAACAGAAGAGTTGGTAAAAACCAATGTGAGTATTACCGAAGAAGTGACCACAGTAATGGGTAAAATAAAATGGTACCCAAAAAGTAACGGCGAAAAATTATGGCAGTTGGGTATTGCCGATAGAAGAACTGCTGGTTTTAAACTGGCCAACAGTAAACGTAACTATGAAGTATTTTTAAAACCACCTGCCGAGCTAAATTTTACCATTGGCAAAAGCAAGGAAAATAAAGATTGGTATTACGCACAAACCAAAGAAGGTAATTGGAATATTTTATTCAACAACAGCAAAGCATTTACCGATACTGCAACATTAACCATTGCTGTTTCCGGTTGTGCCAGAAACCCTCAATTAGATATTTTTGTAAACGGCACAATAGTAAGCACCTTAAAAATGGGTAACGATGCCAGTGTATATCGTTCTGCCATTGCAGGTGGTTATTATCAATTGAAGGAAATAAAATTTGCTGCCAGCCTTTTACAACAAGGCGAAAATAAAATTACGCTGAACATGAAAGTGGCCAAACATGGAGCTGGCGTAATGTATGATGCTATTAAATTAGAAGCTAAATAAGATGAAAACACTTTTATCTATACTCCTGTTGGTTTGCATGTGTAATAGCTTTGCACAAAATAAAAAAGGTGCATTTTTATTTCAAGATAATTTTACAGCATTAGATACCAGCAACTGGATCATTGAAAAACAAAAAGCAGACTCAGAAATTGTTGCTGTAAAAAATGGCAAACTTTTAATAGACACCTATGGCGGTGCAACCATCTGGTACAAAAAAGAATTAAGTGGCAACATTTGCATTACTTATAAAAGAACAGTGATGGTTGATGGCGGCAAGAATGACCGTTTATCCGATCTTAATAATTTTTGGATGGCTACCGACCCTAAAGGAAAAATGTTTGCCCACCACGGAGGCTTTGCCGAATATGATTCGCTGAATATGTATTATGTGGGCATGGGTGGCAACTACAACAAAACTACCCGTTTTAGAAAATACTATGGCGGTGATAAAAAGATCATTGAAGAATTTGCTGACAGTCTTCATTTATTGCAGGCCAACAAAGAATATTTTATTGAGATCGTTATTAAAGATGGACTGGTTACATTTTCGGTTGATGGCATTGTATTTTTTTCCTGGAAGGATGACCAGCCGCTTACGCATGGTTATTTTGGCATTCGCTCCACCCGGAGCCGGCAGCAGGTAGATGAAGTAAATATCTATCAGTTAAACTAAGCGGTTTAAAACTAATTGTATCCTGATTTTTACCCAATAAAAATTACGCCCCATCTAATAAAACCCTTTGCAGTATTAACTTATCCCCAATTTTACTTAATACTATTTATTTTTTCCATTTGTAAGTAATTGTTTTAATACTTACACGCAATAGCATTCCATTTTTGAGAATAACTCAACAGTAATATTACTGTAAAAAAAGTAAAATTACCATTGCCGCAATAGTAGTTCACCCTACATTTGCAGTGCTTAAACCTCTAATCATGACAAGAAATTTACTTATTACTTTTTCTATTTTGCTATTTTCGCTGTTTAGTAAAACGGCAGTTTATTCACAGGCAAATATTGCATCTTCCAACGGTTATACCGTTCACATAACTATTCATCCTGTATCAATTGTTCCTTCTGGTTCAAGTTGCCAGTATGGTTACAATTACAATGTTAAGCTCAACTATAACATTAGTTTTTCCGGCAATAATATTCCGGCATCATTGTATACACTGCAGGGAACCATAGGATGCGGATCATCAATTCATTTTTATGACCTGCCTAATAACGGTGGTAATGGAAATGTAACTACTCAATCCAACGTATGGAACGCTAATCCTGATTGTGCAACAGCTACACCAGCCACATTATTATGTAATACGGCTGCAATTCAAATTGAAGGCCCGGGCATTGCTGCACAAACTGTAATAATTACATTACCTGCCGGTGGCCCATTGGCCATTGAATTAAATGATTTTAATGCAACAGCACAAAAAGATAAAGTAAAGATCACCTGGTCAACAGCGTCTGAAAACAATAATGATTATTTTTCTATCGAAAGATCAACAGATGCTGTATCATGGAGTACAGTAAAAACAATTAAAGGTGCCATCAACTCTTCTGCTCTTATCAGTTACGAAAGTTTTGACGAGAATCCTTTTGCAGGCACTAATTATTACCGGTTAAAACAAACCGATCTTGATGGCAAATTTACTTACAGTGCTTCAAGAGTTGTAAAATTTACAACAGGTGATAATATTTATGCTTACCCCATTCCAAACACAGGTAACATTGTAAATTTCAAAGGTATTGTTCAGCCAAAAAATATCGAATTAACAATACACAATATTTCAGGAACAAAAATATTTACCACAACCCTTCAAACCAATGCAGTTGAATTGCCTGTACTTAAAGCGGGAGTATATGTAATGACTTTAACCAACAAAGTAACCGGAGACATCAGCAACATAAGATATGTAAAACTATAATAGTTGTTATAAGAAACTGAAGCCGTTTGCCAACAAGTTGTAGACGGCTTTTTTATTAGCTAAATAAAAACTCAATATCATGTTCCGTTAATCCTTTTACAAAACTTTCTTCTTCACTTATTAATTCATCGGCCAGTTTCTTTTTGCGTTGCTGCAATTGCATAATTTTTTCTTCAATAGTATTTTTACAAACCATATTGTATGCAAATACAGTTTGTGTTTGACCAATGCGATGTGTACGATCGATGGCTTGTTGCTGTACCGCAGTATTCCACCAGGGATCAAATAAAAATACATAATCAGCAGCGGTAAGGTTAAGGCCTGCATTGCCCGCTTTTAAACTTATTAAAAAAACTTTTTCCACGCTATCTGCCTGCTGAAAATTATTGACTAATGCCTGCCGCTTATCTATTGGTGTGCTGCCATCCAGCCGGCAAAAAGGAATATTGTTTTTAGTAAAATCTTTTTCCAACAGATCGAGCATGCCGGTAAATTGCGAGAATACTAATGCCTTGTGATTGGGAATAATATTTTGTAATTCTTCTACCAGTATATCTGTTTTTATAGAATCGTATGTAAATATATCTTCGTCCTTCACCAACTGGCAACTATTACAAACCTGCCGCAATTTTAGCAACCCATTTATCACACTTAGTTTACCGCCAGATAAGCCCTTTTCTTTTATTTCGATAAACACACTGCTGCGGATATTTTCTTTAATACTTTCATAAGCCATTTTTTGATCCACGCCCATTTCGCACCACAAAACACTTTCTACTTTTTCGGGAAGATCGGTGGCTACCTGTTCTTTTGTACGACGTAACACAAATGGTGCAGTTAATTTTTTAAGTAGTGCAATTTTTTCGGGATCATGATCACGGTCGATAGCATCGGCATATTCTCTTTTAAAAAATTCTCTGCTGCCAAACATACCCGGTAATAAAAAACTTAATTGTGCATACAGGTCAAAAGTATTGTTCATTACCGGTGTACCACTTAATGCCACACGGTATGCTGCATTAATTTGATTTACTGCTTTAGTAATTAATGCTGCCGGATTTTTTATATTATGGCTTTCATCAATTACCGCAGCACCAAAAGGAATGGCAGCCATTTCATCAATATCAATTCTTAAAGTGCTGTAGGTGGTAAGAATAATATTACAATTACTTGTTTCAATATTTTTCACTTCCCTGTTAGCTCCATGATGAATGAATGTGCTAAGATGCGGTGCAAATTTCTCCAACTCCTGCTGCCAGTTGTATAATAAACTGGAGGGACAAACAATTACATGCTGTTGTGTTGGATTTAATTGATGATGATGTGCTAAAAAGCAAATCGTTTGTAATGTTTTGCCCAATCCCATATCATCTGCCAAACAAGTGCCTGCACCAGCTTCCGAAAGTAATACCATCCACTCGTATCCTTTTTGCTGGTATGGCCTTAGTGTGGCTTTTATTCCTGCAGGCAGAGGATAAAGAGGGGCATCAGACTGTTGCCATTGTTTCCACTTTGCCCACCACTCTTCTTTTAAATTTGTTTTTAATGTTGTTGTGCCAGTTTCATTTTCAGCTTCGGTTATCGTCATCCATTTTGCAACTACAATTTCTTTTTTGTTAATGATAGTGCCATGTTTTACAATAGTGCTGTATTGATCTATCCAGTCGCTGCCCAATACACCCAGGCTACCATCTTTTAGCAGTATTGCTTTTTGTGTGGCCAGTAAAGTTTTTTGCAGATCATACAATCCAACTATTTCTTCTCCAAACTTTAACTCAAATGCAATAGTGAGTTTGTTATTTTTATTTTCAACTATGGTAAAACTGGTAACTGGTTTATGAACGCTGTAACGAAAGTGCTGCAGCATATCCATCCCAATCAGCGGAATATTTTGTTCCAGTAAACTATGATAGCCTTTTAAAAACCATTGCTTTTTTTGAGCATCAGCAAAGGATAAATAGTAATAACCATTTAATTGTTTCGCAAAATTGGGATGCATGGCCTGCAGCTGTTTGGCAAATTGTTGCTCAGCTTCTTTATTGCGACGTATGCTGTAGGCCACACCGGCCTTGGTAATATCATACAACTCCTGCCAGGGGCCTTCCACAATAAAGCCGTCGTAATCCCATTGCGGCGTAAGTACCAAAAAAGAACCACTGATCTCGCTCAGCAATATCCTGTTTACCGGCGGCACTTCAATAATATTCTGGCTGAATAAGTTATTACGGTTAACAGTATAGTCTTCTTCCAGTTTGGCTAACACATGCTGTGCCAGTGCTTCGGGCTGCTGTGCATATTGAGCCGCATTAATTTGTTGCAGCCATTCCAGCGTTTTAAAATCTTTATGCGATAGTAAAAAATATTCATTGCCCGATTCCAGTAAAAAATGATAGCGTATAAAATTATTTAAATCAAACTTGTTACCGTTTAAGATTACCAAAGTTTGTATTTGTAATCCATCATGGTCTTTTACTACTTCAAATTGCAGCAGCGGCTTGTAAGTGCTGAAAATACAGGGCGCCGTTTTAGTATTGGTTTTATTGATGAGTATGCGGTGCTGCCATTTTACTAAACCTGCAAAAGGTTTTAGTTGTTCAAAAAGTAATTGCAATTCTCTCAACAATGCATTTTGATAAAAGCTATCGAAAGTAATGCCACCCTTGCCGGCCTTAAACCGGTTTTGAATGGCAGTATCTCTTTTATCGGAATTATTTTTATTAAAGCTGGTTAAAATTTCTTTGGCCTGCCGGGGTAATTGAGTAAATGAATCATTAAGCTCACGGATACTCAATTCTTCAGTAACAGATTCAAAAGCCTTATTGGTTTTTACAATATGCTGTACCTGTAAAATATCTTTGTTATGCAGCAGTTGCTGTGGCATTAATAGTAAACTCGTCTTCTTGTCCATCGTTTTCAATTGGGCAGCAAACTTAGGGTTAAGATCTTATATTGCAAAAGCAAAATAAACAACTTTGGTCTAAAAAAAAATGTATGTAGTACGGGTTAACTACCAGCAATAATATATTGTATAAAAAATGTTGAAAAGGTATCATCCAAAAAAAACTATAGCATCTTCTTCAATCCCTCCCACTTCACTTTCCATTTACCGTTTTTGGGAATACCGGGATTGGGAACCGTACTGCCATCGTAACCGGCGCACATTGCTGCAATAGCTGCAAGTAAACCGCCGTTACCGGGCAAGTAAATAGTTAAGCGGCCATCCTGGTAATTGTGGCCATTATTTAAATAGGTGTTGGTGGTAATGGGCATCAGCAAAGCATCAATAGCTTTTTCAGGGTTGCCTAATCTTGTGGCTGTCATTGCTGTCATTGGAAAATCCCAGCCCCAGGTTTCTTTCCAGCTCCAGTTATCCCAAATCCAGTTAAAGGTATTTTGCATGATAGCTTTATTTACCATCGGCGTTTCGGGTGCCATGCCCAATGCACCCAATACAGAAGGATGATCGGTTTTAAATTCGGGATTGGTGTAAGAGTCAGTTGCACTTTCGGTGAATAAATATTTATCGCCCTGTACAGGTAATGGCGACAAATTATTTATTACATCATCCCACTTTTTATTACGTGGCAAATGTAAACGTTCTTTCCATTGTTGTGCAGCCGATAATGCCCAGTGCCAATAGGCTAATTCGTAAGTAGGATTGTAAGTGGTATCTGCTTTAAAACGTTCCTGCGCTGCAATTAAGCCTTTACCTAAAACATATTTGTGTGTTACCGAATCGTAGCGTGCAAAGGATGCCATAAAATCGGCAGTTGCAAAAACCAGGTCTTTATATTTATTTAAAGTTTGCTGATTTGCTTTTTGGCGATAGATCAATTCTGTAAAATAAATATAGTGTGGTTGCTGCCAAATTAAAAATGCACCGACAGAAGAAGGCACTTCTCTCCCATCGTTGTCCGTCATTTTTTGCCAGCGTATGCCATCATAACCCTGGCGTTGTGCAATAGACTTTGCTATTGGTGCAACCTTATCATACCAGGCTAAAGTTTTTTCTAAAAGATCTACCCTTCCCCACAATGCAAAATGCACTGCATGCCACCAATGCATTTCGATATGCGGTTTGCCATACCAGCTGTTGTAAGTTAAACCGGTTTCCTGCGGCGGATTGCTGCCTTCGCATTGTATTTTGGTAAGGTATTGAGAAAGTACAATTCTTCTTTCTAATTCTTTTGCCCTTGTATCTGTGCTGCCTGTAAAATCAACTGCAGCGCCACGTTGCCAGAAGGAAGCCCACGAATTAATGCTGTTAACTTTTATTTTTTCGTAAGCCGGAACGGCAACTGTTTTATTGTTTTCAGAAAAAGTACAACTGAATTCAAAGCTGTTTGCAGCAGATGGAGTTAATAAATAATAATGATTGCTAACATTTTTAATAGTAGCTGCAGCCTTCCATGTTAAACCAATTAAATATTGCGTAGTATCTAATTGGTGATTGATAAAAGCAGATTGCTTTGCTGGCAATGTAAGTGAAGATTGATGTTTGTCGTCATCAGAAAAATAATTTCCAGCATCGGCCCAGCCGCCGGTTGGGTAAGGTAAACGTATACGTACTTTTATTTTTTCATTTTGTATTAAAGAAGAAATAATTCTTACCCCAACGGCATCCTGTTGCTGGTGACAGTATGTAATCACTTCCACCGGCACATTATCTACTGTAAATTTTGAATGCACTTCTCCCGTCCATAGGTTTAATGTTTGATCAATATTTTTTACATCTTCCACTTTATAAACAGTTCCATCTTTTTTTATGATCTCCAAACCAATATTGGCTAAATGCAAACGGTGCCGGTTGACACGAAAGTAATTGCTGGCATTTTTGTTTTGTTCAGGGCTGTTCCATTGCACCATGTATTGCACATCTCTTCCGTTAAGATGATATGTTTTTAACGCTTCCGCTTCTTTATATCCTTTTGTATTAGGAAAACTATGCCAGCCCCATTCGCTTTGTGTGCCCAGCGGAACGCCTTTTGCGTATGCATCGGGAAATGATTGCAAACCTGTTGCATCAACAGTAAATGCAAATTTGCCATTACCAACAGATAAAGATGAAAGCGTGTCCATTGTTTTGTTAACTACGGTATGTCTTTCAACAAGTGCTTTGCGGTTGATGGGTTGGGCGGTTAGCTGATTTGTAAAAATTGCTAAAAGGCCAATTGCATTTAATAAATACTTTTTCATCTTTAGTTTTAATATAAGCTGATTTACAAATAGTTTTTTTCGTTTGTTACTTTCGCCTCCACTGCTCCCCAACTAGTTGGGGACGCACCTGCACCGGCGCTACTTTTGCTTCTTTCGAAAATTTATCGCCTAAAGGCGAATTTTTCGAATACCGCCTTCGGCGTTACCGAACCAAAAGAGGCGCCTTACGCAGGTACTGGTGATAGAGCAAAGATGGACTTCTTAATTATTTAAATTTATTTTTCTTTAATGCTGATCTTTGGATAACATATAGCATTTTGCATTGATTACATTATCAATTATTCATTATCCAATTATCCATTACTTAACCAGCGTTACACTCATCAATCCCACCACCACTTCATTAGCCAAAGTTTCTATTTGCAAACTCTTCAATTCTTTCGTATTATTCAAATTCAAACCTAATAAAGTGGCTGCACCACCATCAATAACTCTGTTGCTAAAACCTTTTATCGAAGTAAAGTCTTTTATTTCTTTTACGAACTCTCCTGATTTTAATAACAACCTGTAGGTGCTGTACCTGTTTGGCTTAAAAGCATAACCATCATTTAAATACTCTTGTTCAATGGGGTTCCAATTAAAAGGGTTAATTAATGGCAGTACCTCCTCTTGCCCATCTGTATATGTAACTGTAATTTTTGCATTGGTAAACTGACTTTGCATGTGATTGGTGCTGCCTGCCACCAGTAAATAAGCATACGATGCTTTACCACTTAACGGCACAGTTAAAGCGCCTGGGTAATTATCCCAGCGTGAAGTAAAAATTATATTATTCGAATCTAACGACCCTGGTGTTTGAAGCGGCAGATTCTTAAACCATATTTTATTTTCCATTCCTGCTTTGCTCCTCATTCCGCTGTCATTAATTACAGCATTTACTAAAGGATAACACCAGTTGCCTATCCCTTGCCACGGAAGCTGCAACGTAGGCGCTTGTGGGCGGGGGGTTAAGTATTTATTTTTAAAAATTTGTGTTACCTGAGCATTAAAATAGGGATTAAGGTTTACAGGTTTAAATTCGTAACTCTTTTCAGGCAATAACAAAACCTCCTCATTAAGCATTCTAATTTCTTGCCCCGAAAAAGTATAAGGTACTATCCATTCGGCATCGCCTTGCTTTAATCTTAAAAAGAAAAAATTAAAATCTCCAACCACGGCTGGCCAATAATTTAATCCACCACTGGAAATACTATATGATGCCAGACGTTGGATAGGGTCAATAACTTCTAAACAAACAGCTTTACCCAAATTAATACTGTCGGGTAATAATTTATTGGTCGATCGCGTTGGGCCATTGGCAAAACCAAATGCGTTTCCACCCCAAACAATTTTTATTACTGCATTTTTAATTTTTCCTATGTCAACAATTATACCCGGTTGCCCAAAAGAATTATCATCCCATTTCCATTTTGCAGCTTTACCATTTACAGTTACACTAACTACTTTATCTTTTAAAGCTTTCAATTGCAGCGTTACATTTAATAATTTATTGTAAGACTGTTTGATGTTGTAGGTAACAATATTTTCATCCTTCTTAAAATCTATACTGATATCAGGTACAGATAATTTTGCAAATTTCCATGATGAAGGGAATCCGGGCCTTATCAGTAATTTATCGTTTAATGCATCGGGCAAAATACCAAATAAACCTTCTGTTAAACTCCGGGCTGCTGTAGCAATACCATCTGCAAAATCTCTGTACAATTCACCTCTTATCGCATCATAAAAACTAAGTTGCTGAAAACCGCCGGGGCTTGCACTGGCATACATACTTTCTACCAGGGTACTTTTAAATAATTTGTACGCATTATCATTTTCGCCGCTTTGCCAGTAGCCTAATGCCATATGCAAATTTTCGGCCAGCACCACATTATTCATACTCCAGGTGTAAGGTTGCCAGTTAGTAGTGGATAGCAAATAATACCCTTCATCTTTTAACCCGTTTATTTTTATTGGTATATGCGGAATATGATTATCTACATACCGAAGCAGTTGATATTGCTGTAGTGGTGTAGCGGCACCTTCATCTATTGCATGATAAACCGTCCACAAGGCAGCAGCGGGATGCACCAGTTGCAAGCCCATCAAATCTTTATTTTCGGCATACCAGCCTTTATCTTTCAACCATAAATTTTTATTCATGGCGGATAATATCTTATCAGCTTCCGCCTGGTACATTGTTCCATCTTCGCCAATTAATTTTGCCAGCATTGCAGCAGTTTTATTGGCCCGGTAATTATAGGCAGATGAATGTGTAACACCGCCGCCGCTGTATTGCAGGGCATCGCTTGCCCATATAGCGGCATACGCATCATACAATCCATCGCCATCTGCATCGTAATTTCTTTTTTCCCATTGCAAATGCAGTTTAATTGTTGGCCACATTTTTTTTACATAATCAATATCACCAGTATAATTAAAGTGATTAAGCAAAGCATCAATGTATACCAAATTCATATCATAATGGTGCGGCCGGATATCGCCACCGGGATTGCGGCTGATATAACCATTACTGAACATTGCCGTGCCCATTTTTTCCTGCTGGCGTGCAATATGTAAAGCCGTATCAAACACTACCGGGCCGGAAGGTATTTTTGTTACCTGCGATAAAGCATAACTGCTAAAATGCTTTCTTGCTCTATCATGCCAGCCTAAAGGATCGGCTACGTAAGGGCCACGCCACGCAGGCAAACGCATGCGCCATGCAATAGCACCGTGCATATAAGAAGGTTCTTCCCAAATACCATCGGCAGCAATGGCCAATGCGCTACCTAACGGATTGATGTACTCATCCGGTGTTTGTAAAACAATTCTATCGGCTATTTTTTTTCTTGCTACTTCTGCACTTGCAAATAAACCGGGCAGATCATTATAACCAATTGCAGCTACAGCTGGCTTTTGTATAGAAAAATAAACAGCAGCATTTTTTTGCATTGGAATTGTACCTGTAACAACAGGTAATACAGCTGTGGAAGACGATGCTAATAATAGGTTTGGTGATTGTTGTTTTTCTGCATCAGCAATTTTTATTATTGTGTTTGCAGGAAAAACACCGGCCAAAACTTTTGGTTTTTCCTTTGCAGCTGTATCAGGTTGTTTATTGTTATATTGAATTTCGTAACGTTCCTCTTCGCTTAACGCTTTGGATAAACCATAGAATAATTGAAAATTATTTTTTTCAATTTTATAACTGTTGTCTTTACAATAAGCTGGTTGTAAATAAAAAGAAGATTCCGGGTCGGCGCCAATATCGCCATCACGACTAAACTTTTTTCCGGTAGCGCCGCCATACACAATAACTAAAGAAATACCTTCAGGAACATTGGTGGTTTCCATTTTTAAGATCATTCCTTCTGCATCAGCCATGGCTAATACAGTAAGGGTGATAACGCCTTTGCCCAGCAAACTGTCTTTAATTTCGTACAACATTGAACCCGGCCTGTAAACAGTTTTAATCTGGCTGGCCCCGGTGATCCATTTGCTTTTACCATTATTGATTATACCAATTTTACAATTACCACCCATGCCAGGCATGTACAATGCAAACTCCGGCAGGTCGCCGGTTTCTACTCTAAAGCCTGTGTTGGTACCATACAATGCCCGATTAAATTTACGAGTGCCTTTGTATAAAATAAAATCGTTACCCTGCGGTTGGTAATGAATAGTGCGCTCTTTATCGTGCCATAGTTTGGTATTGGTTTGGGCTTGTAAAGAATAACCGAATGAGAGAAAAAATAAAATTGCAATGAACCGCTTTAATAAAAGCTGAATAGCGTTGCTGCTGTACAAGAGTGCACTTTCTTCGTAAATGTAAACTGTGCTTATGCAGCTAAACAGAACTACTAAAGCTGGTGTCAAAAATATTTTTTTCATATTACTGTGCTATTGTTTTAGGTTTTAATTCATCTGGTGTAGCTTTTGTATAAGCATTAAAAACAAATGCAGATGGTTTACTCACAAGATCATTTATTAATACAGCATCAATTTTTACTGACGGATCAAAACTATTGCTCATCATATATTTTTTTATGCTGTACAACAATTGCGCCGCAGCAGGTTTGTTTTTAAGATTGCCCAACAGATCTATACTGGTCACCATTATTTTACCGTTGCCCAGTTTGGCTTCAAAAAGCAGGGCCAGCCTGCGGTTCATAAACCAGGTATCAATTGGGCGAATGAGTGGTTTAAAATCTTTAGAAAAATCTTCGAGGTGCATCACCTGTGTTTTGTTTACGATCTCCCACCATTGTATGTCGCTGTGAAAGCCGGTGGGAAACATGTTGAACACCGGCGCTTTTTCATTTACCAAAATACCTAATGTATGCGGGGGCCGCATTTTAAACCAGGATGTATTCCAGAACACAGGCAAAAATGTTTGCGCCACTTCTTTTCCCTTTACCACTTTGCCTGCTATGTTTAAAAACACTTTGCCGCCTTTTTCTAAAATTGCATTGGCTTTTGTATCCAGCGTATCGGTATAATAAATATCATCATTAGCAATAAGAGGTAATTGTGCAGGATATACCCAAATCTTCCATTCGTTATTAAAATAAGTTTTCTCAATGCTGATCTGCAGGGTGAGTTGCTGCGCCTGTATAAATTTTTGTAATGCAATTTGCAGGGTGTCGATTATTGTATTTTTTCCTCTTACAATATTTTTACCCGAAAACTTTCCTGATTCAATGGCTGTGCCCGATTGATCTTTTAGTTTCCACAACACTGTAGCATTACTTAAATTAGCATCACCAGAATGAAATACTTCAATTGCTGCAGTAAAGGTTTCGTTATTGGTGTACACAAATTTGCCGGTTCTTATCAACGGTACCGTGGCATTGCAAAAGCTGCTGAATTCTTTTGTAGTAATATATTTTTTATTTTCCCAGAAGGGATTCATAGTTCCTACCAATGCCGTGCCCTGCCCCGGAAAATCCTGTAACCCCAATAATTGAAAGCCGCCGAGGCCCGGCGTACGTAATGTTTTTTCTATTTCATTCTTATAACAGATCACCTGCAATTTGCCCGATGCCAAATGAAATTTTGCTGCTTCATCACCCATGCCCTGGTCATTCAAATCCTCTTCAAACATTTCAAAGTTCTTTGCTTTGTAAACACCGGTATATTTTTTTATCTCGGTAAAATCCGGAAATACACACCACTGCCCCATTTCATGCGTTACATAAGGCACATTGTATTTTTCTATCGCTGCTAAATAATCAGTTTTATTTTCAGGCATTACGGTTGTCCAGTTTAAATTTCTTGCACCCGATTTTACCATGTATTCATTTTCGGGCACCAATGGCCAACTGATGCCCACGCTTGCGCCGGTGTACACACGCCGGCTGTCTTTTTGTTTCCAGTATTGAATAAAGCCGGCCAAATATTTTGCCTGGTTCTTACCTGCAGGTTCGTTACCCGATGCCAGCATACAAAATGAAGGATGGTTGCCATAGGCTTTTACCATACGGTTTGTTTCGTCGTAAATAAATTGATCGATAGGTTTATTATCGCCTATGGATACACCATGATTGGGCCAGGTGGGTGCTTCGGGTTGCAAATAAAACCCGGTAAGATCTGCTGCGGCAAATGCCGCTTCGGGCGGGCACCAGCTATGAAACCGCATGTGATTTAACCCATGTTCTTTTGCGATGGTAAATATTTTAATCCAATCTTCTTTTTTTGCTGGGGGAAAACCAGTTAAAGGAAACACCGCACAATCAACTGTACCCCTTAAAAAAACCGGCTTACCATTAACCGTAAAATGGGTACCGCTGATCTTAAAATCCCGCATTCCAAACAGCAGTTTTCTTTCTGTTGGTTCTCCTTTTTTAAAATTCAACCTTATTGAAAATTCGTAAACATGAGCTTCAAATTCATCCCATAACAAAAAGTTATTTCCCATTGGATACAGCAGCTCAATTTCATTTTGCCTGATGCCGGATGATATGGTTACGGGCTTTATCTTATTGGGCCATTTAAGGTTGATGGTTGCAGCAGCAAGTGTAATATTTTTAATTTGTGATGGATCGCCTTCGATATGTAATTTAATTTTTACCTGCTTATTTTTTATATCAGGATAGATCTGTGCATCTTCAATATAAGTTATCGCTGTTGCTTCCAAAGTAATCTTACCAATAATACCATTCCAGTTACCCTGGGTATGATCGGTAAGGCTATGCGAATCGGGCCCTACATTGATGTCTTTAATGCGGTTATCTACTTTTATAGTAATTACATGTTTACCCGCTGAAAGCAATTCATTCAGTTCATATTCATGCGGAGCCACCATACTGTTTTGCAAACCCAGCCTTTTGTCATCTACCCAAACTTCTGTTTCGGTATGGCATCTTTCTAAAAACAGGCTGATGTGTTTATTTTTCCATGAAGCAGGTATACTAATTTCTTTTTGATACCAGGCCGCACCCACATAATATTTTTTGGGTGTTAGCCAAAAAGGAAATTTTAAATTACCCGGCTGCCGGTATTTGGCAAAGCGGGGAATAAAATACCAACTGCTGTCATAAATACTACCGGTCCAGGGGGTTTGCAGTGTTACCTCATCGCCCTTATTATTGGTAAGCATAGAGCCCGGCAATACAATACTATCGGTTAATTTTTTACTGAACCATTTCTCCGCAACCCCCATATCGCCGGAGTCGGCTTTAAAATACCATTGGCCTGCCAGTGAAATAGTTTGTGCATGTGCAACATAAAAATTACCCGCCAGTACAACCAGCAGAAAAATTTTAAAATGCCTGGACAGATCGTGTTTTTGCATAGCAAATAGTTATCGGACAATGATCTTACAAGGTATACCTGGCTAAACTGCAGTTTTTTATTTGCTTAATTGCTTTCGTCACATTTATGGCATTTAATACCGCTCCATCTTTTGAAGTATGCGTATGCTCATTAGGAAAAAATGGCTTTACTTTTTCCGGCCCCATGGCATCGTAGTCATCAGCAGTTAAACTATTCAGGTCGATAAAAAATGCGCCGGTGGCTTCAGCAGTTTGCTTTGCCCATAAGCCGTAACCAGTTCCATTATAGCGGATCAGTTTACCTTCTTTCCAGTCGTTGCGGGGAATGGGTGAACAGATAAAAACAGTAGCCCCTTTTGCTTGGGCTTCGTTTACAAATTTGGCAAGGTACCAGCCGTAAGTATGCACCACTTCCTGCTTTTTTAAAATAGGGTTGTAAATTTCTTTTGCAGAATCGCCTACACCTTTTATAGTACCTCTTGCCCTGGCCGTATCGTCAAGCGGACTGCTGTCGTTATGGCCAAACTGCATTATTAAGTAATCGCCTTTTTTTATTTTGGCCAATACTTTATCCCACAAACCTTTGGTTAAAAAAGTACGGCTGCTGGTACCGCCCAGTGCATGATTTTCGATATTGATCTTAGTAGTATCAAACAGCGGTTTCATCCAATCGCCCCAGCCCCACATATTACCACTGCCATCGCCACGGCCATTTTTAACGGTACTATCGCCAATAAAAAACAAGGTGGGTTTTTCTTCTTTTTTAAAAACGAGGAACGAAGAAAATAATACCAGTGCCACCAGTAAAAATGAATTTCTTTTTTTGTTAGCCAGCATGTGCTTAATTTTTTTGCAGTAAATAATTATTCAATCCTAAATTCTTTAATAGCCTGATACCCTCTGCTACTGATGCGGCATTAACCGCAGCACCGGCTTCGTTGGTGTGTGTGTGATCGCCGGGAAAAAACTCTTTTACTTTATCGGGGCCCAGTGCATCATATTTATCGGCACTAATACTATTTAAATCGATAAAAGCCACGCCTTCGCTTGCAGCCACTTCTTTTGCCCATTTACCGTAATCGTTGCCTGCACGTTTTACTTTACCGTCTGCAAACTGGTTGCGTGGTATCATAGATGCTACAACAGGTATGGCTCCTTTCGATTTTGCATCCTGTATAAACTTACGAATATACCAACCGTAAGTGTGTACCATTTCTTTAGTGCTGTCGGGCCAGGTCAATTCAACGGTTTCTTCACCAATACCTCTTAACACACCACGGTAACCGGCTTTGTTAGTATCGGGTTTACTGCCTTCATTGTGGCCAAACTGCATAATTAAATAATCGCCTGCTTTAATGGTGCTCATTACTTTTTCCCAGCGCTTTTCTTTAATAAAAGTTCTTGTACTTCTTCCGGCCATGGCCTGGTTGGAGATACGGAGTTGCGTGGTATCAAAAAGATCGCCGATCTTTTCGCCCCAACCACATTGCGGCCGGTTGGTATTACGTACGGTAGAATCGCCAATGATGTACAATGTTGGTTTTTCTAAAAATATAAATGAAGACAGCAGCAATGCACTGACAGATATAAAAAACAGTTTTTTTAACGCAAGTAATTTCATACTATTTATTTTTTCTTTTCTATGTGTCTATGTGTCTATGTGCCCTATGTGGTAAAAATAAACCACATAAACAATAGCTTTATTTCTTTTATTTTTTCCCTTTTATAAATCAATGTGATAAAATAACTACATAGGCACAATAGGACACATAGTTAATATATTTTTATTTCTTTTTAATGATTGCAATATTTGGCTTTGGTGGCTGCGGCATATCCTGTCCCATAAAAAAACTGGTATGAGGCGGTTGATTGTAGGCCACGTTCTGCCATACAATGCTTAAGCGATACTGCGGATCCTGCATCAGTGTATAAAACTTTTTTTGGGTTGGTATCATTGTAGTAAAAATGCGCAACTCTTTACTATCTCTTGTACGGCAGATCAACTCTTCCCTCCAGTCGCCAAAAAGATCTGCCGACAAACATGGATTTGATTTGGTGCCATTGTTACTTACGCAATCAAAATTCCGGCCATCAAAAATAGTTTGTGTTTTGCTACTGTCGTAAAGCCATTTGCTAACGCTTACACCATTCAATACTTCGCTTAGCACATCACCATCCCAAAAAATACCCATATTGCAGGCGGGTGTTTTTTCGGAGATAATATTGCCTTTATTATCAAACATGCCTCTTATGCCTGCACCGGCCACCCAGCATTCAAAACCAGGATAACGGGGATCTACATCCAATGCTACACCACGGCCCGGCCCTTCGCCATCGTCGCCTGCTTTTTGCGATGGTTTTTTCCAGATCACTTCGCCAGTTTTAGCATCACGGAAATTTGCACCGGCGTCATCAAAACGTTCCTGTATGCTAAACACTTCCAAACCCGGGCGTGAAGGATCGAGATCAGAAACATGTAATGCATCGGCATGGCCGATACCTGTGCTGTATAATCCTTTACCATTATCATCTATCGTCATTTGGCCGTACACAATTTCATCTTTGCCATCGCCATCCACATCGGCAACAGTTAAATTATGATTGCCCTGGCCTGCATATTTTTCATTGCCTTTATCATTGGTATCAAACAGCCAGCGCTTTACCAACTTACCATTTTTAAGATCCCATGCCGCTAAAATAGTTCTTGTATAATAACCACGGCACATTACTAAACTGGGATGTACGCCATCCAAATAAGCAACACATGCTAAAAAGCGGTCCATCCTATTTCCGTATCCATCACCCCACGTCGCTTTTAATTCTTCTGTTGAAGGATTTAATTTACCATGGCGTGGTTGTATATAGTCTGTTGTATTGATCGCTTCACCACTTAGGCCATTGAACACCGTTAGGTATTCTGGTCCTGATAAAATATAGCCTCTTTCATTTCTCCAATCTTTAGATGAATCACCTATAATATTGCCTTTACTGTCCATTGATCCGTCACACGTTTTCATCGCAATTTCAGCTTTTCCATCGCCATCCAAATCGTACACCATAAACTGGGTATAGTGAGCGCCTTCACGAATATTATTTCCTAAATTGATCTGCCATAAAAAAGTTCCGTTCATTTTATAGGCCTGAAAAACAGGTGGGTCGGTAATACCTGCCTGCGAATTATCTCTTGCCTTACCTGTTAAATGAATGATCACTTCATATTCCCCATCGCCATCTAAATCACCAACCGATGCATCATTAGCCGAATAGCCATCCGGTGTACGCAACGGGATAGATAAATACATTTTTGCCAATGCCGGCACGGTAAATTTTTCTGACGCTACTAACTCTTTTCCTTTTGCAACAGGTGTTATGTAATAGGTATAGGCTTTGGTGCTGTCTATTTTTTCATCGTTAAAATGTGTGAATGCATCTATTGGCTTTTTGTTCAGCTTTACTGCCTTTTCATTGTTGGCAGAGCGGTAAATATTAAAAGCAATATTGTCTTCATCAGTTACCAGCAGGCGCCAGCTAACAAAAATATTGCCTTTACCATCGGATATAGCTACTACGCCACGGTTTAAATATTCCATTTGCCTTTGGGCAAAGCTGGTAAAGCAAAAGCATATTGCCATTAATAATATGCCGGTTTGTTTGTTCATAAATAAATTGTTTGGTCTTCTTATTAGAAGATTTATTTTCTGTTACTTGTCGTTTTCTCTTTTTTGTTATCACAAAAAATTTTAGCCACAAAGACACGAAGGCACAAAGGAAAAATTTCGTTTTTTAAAATTCACTACGTGAACTATTTTGCCACAGAAGCACAGAAAAAAGCAACATTCAATAACTCCGTGTTTCTGTGTCTCCGTGGCAATTCCTTGCTGCGAAGCAGCAACCTTTGTGCCTTTGCGTCTTTGTGGCAAAAACCCTTGCTGCGTAGCAGCAATTCCTAAATTTTCTTTTAAAGAACTTTAAGTCTCACAGCCCCGTTCTAAACGGCAATGCCGACAACCCTTCCCTACTAATAAAATTCGGTTGCGCTTTTTCATCCCAGGCAAAACGAACATATCTTGGTTTTTCAATTTCGCCTGATGATACAATTACCTTATCTGCTACAATTACCGCAGTGGCTGGTACAAATTTTCCATCTTTACCCGCAATGCTAAACCATGTTAATGCATTGCCATCGCTGCTGGCTAAGCCTGTGCCTTTATGATGAAAACTTAGCACAATACTATTTTGTTTTCTTTTAGCAGATGCATACTGCGGCCCCGACCAGGCCATCTGCTTTTGCCCATAAGTTTTTTCTAAAGCTACTAAAGCTAATCTTCTTCCCACCGTCCATTTGTAAGACGGATGAATATCTGCAAGGTTGTCTACCAAATCGGTAGTAACCACCATACCTACATTTTTTAACAGTAATGATTTTGTTTGTGCTTCCCAAAACTCGGGCAGTAATTGCGATGAGTGTATTTTTTTATCTTTACGTACTGTATATAAATACGGCGCTATCTGCACATAATAAAAAGGCAGGCTGGCATCTTTAAATAAATTGCGCCAGGTGTTCAGCAGTAATTCAAATTTTAAAGGATAAGTTTTTTGATCTTCTACCATCGCATTGCTTTCGCCCTGGTACCACAGCACGCCTTTAATAGCAAAAGGAATTAATGGTTCTATCAATCCCTTGTACATCTGACCGGGGTGTATGCCATCAATTTTAAAATTGGGGCTGGTGATAGAATCTTTAAATGCTTTTGAATTTTCGTAGCTCCATTCTGGTTGCCACTGCTCTATCCTGGTACCGCCCCAGCTTGAGGTGATGATGCCAATGGGTACTTTTGTTTTTTGATAAATATCTTTTGCAAAAAAGTAACCAATGGCCGAAGCGTAACGCACCAAAGTATCGTTACCATCCGTCCAACCCTTGGTGGGCAGCACAGGATTTTTTTTCAAATCTTTTTCTACATACAAATACCTGATGGCATCAGGTTTGCTTTCGGTTAATGCAGCTTCGGCTTCATCTATACCTTTTTTAGGAGCTGCGTAACGTTTCATTTTCCTGTCGAGCGGGTATTCCATATTACTTTGCCCGCCACAGAGCCATACATCGCCAACTAAAATATTTTTTAAAGTAAGTGTGGGCAGGTTGCCCGATACTACGGTTAAATTTTGCGGCGTGGCCGACATAGCTAAAGGTTCAAAAACAATGGCCCACTTGCCGGCACTATCGGTAAAAGTTTCTTTTTGTTTTGTGGCAAATTGCACTATCACTTGTGTACCTGCAATACTGCTGCCCCAAATGGTTAAGGGTTTATCCCTTTGCAATACCATATTATTACTAAATGCTTCAGCAATTTTTAACTGTGCAGTTATAGCAGTGGCAAGCAGGCAAATAAATGCTGTTAATAGCGCTTTAATTTTTGAAGATAAGTTCATGTAGCCCAATCGTTTTGCACACACAATTTAGTTTATATACTACGGGCTGCATCCTGTTGCATCCTGAGAGAAAGCTGTTGATAAGATGGGTGAAGGGAGCGACGGATTTTGGTAGGGATGGCGTTGTGGGATGGGAATTGTTTTTTGCCTGCGGCGCTTTTTGGGGGAGGTGCTTTTGGAAGGCTATTAGGCTGCGATGGTAGAGTTTATCCTGAAGAAGGAAGGGCACTCTTGTACTGAATATCTTTATTAGGCTTTTATTGAAGCGGAGAATTAAAGGTAACAGATTAAATATTTTACTAAATTACATTGGCGCTAAAAACAACTCAAATGTATAATGTCAAATGATTAAAAATCAAGAGATGGGAAAATTTGGAGTGACGTATAATAGCGTCAATGCAAATGTTGTATGCAAGCAATCAATCGGCATTTGAATTCAAAATAAACAATAAAGGACATCAATATTTATGAAACCAAAATTATTTATTGGATCTTCATCAGAAGCATTAGAAGTAGCAAATGCAATCCAAGAAAACTTGAATTATGATGCAGAAGTTACTGTTTGGAATCAAGGGATATTTAAACTCTCTTCAACATCACTAACTGATCTTATAGCAGCTGTAAGTAAATCTGATTTTGCAATTTTTGTTTTCAATCCAGATGATATTAGTATTATTCGTGAACAAAATTACGCGACGGTTCGAGATAATATAATTTTTGAACTTGGGTTATTTATTGGGAAACTCGGGCAGAATAATGTATTTTATGTAATACCTGAGAAAGAAACTATGCATTTACCGACAGATTTGTTAGGAGTAAATCCTGGCGTTTATAATAGCAAACGAACTGATAAAAATTTACTAGCAGCTTTGGGACCTTTTTGTAATCAGGTTAGGATCCACCTCAAAGAATTCCGATATGTCAATCTTCAGGATTTACACAATGAAAGCGAAGAAGTAAAAAAAATTGCAATAGAACAACCTTTTGGATATGAATATTTAATTCTTGCAGAATTGATAGAGGCACGTCTTGATAAGGCTAATATCATGCAAAAGAATCTTCGTAATGGAGTTTATTTTGTTAGATCTGTTCATTGTACAGACGAAGATTATTATAGATTTTTTCAGGATACTTTAGAGGATTTCCAAAGATTCATAAAAATATTTTCTCATTTAATTTTGGAAAAAATGGAAGGAGCGCTAGGACCAAAAGGAGTTCCTTCTAAATTTTTAGACCTAAAAAATTTCTCTGACGAACTTTCCAATTTATCAATTGAGCTTTTTAATTGGGAAACACGAAATGAGCAACTAAGACCTGATGACGAATTATCTCAAGTAAAAGATTTACTACGGGGAACATCGGATGTACTTACTTCGCAAATAAACAGACTACCAAATGAAATACGTAAAATTGTAAAAGCGAACCAAGACCCTAATGCTAAACAGGAAGATAAGAAGATCGATATTACTCTAGAGTTGCCGCCACAAGTTGAACAAGCTCTAGCTGTTTTTCAAAATTATTATCGACGTAAAGGTTTACTGTAAGTTCAAATGCCTGCATACAACACGAACTGTGTAAAAAACCAAATAAATCAAGCAGTTTTTTTGCAAAAATTATCTTGGTATAAAATCCCTGATTGTACTACCCCAAAAACCTGCTTTAATAATTTGTTACACACCGCTATTATTGCCAGCTTTTTGTTTTTGCCTTTGCCTACTAAACGATCGTATAGTTCTTTACAGCCGGCATTGGTGGCCTTGGCATTTAAGGCACACATGTACAAGGTATGCCGCAGTTGCTTGCCGCCTATTTTGCTTATTCGAACTGTGTAAAAAACCAAATAAATCAAGCAGTTTTTTTGCAAAAATTATCTTGGTATAAAATCCCTGATTGTACTACCCCAAAAACCTGCTTTAATAATTTGTTACACACCGCTATTATTGCCAGCTTTTTGTTTTTGCCTTTGCCTACTAAACGATCGTATAGTTCTTTACAGCCGGCATTGGTGGCCTTGGCATTTAAGGCACACATGTACAAGGTATGCCGCAGTTGCTTGCCGCCTATTTTGCTTATTCGAACTTTGCCTCTTATGCTTTTGCCACTGGTAAATTCTTTGGGGCTTAGACCTGCATAACTTATTAATTGCTGATACGTGTGGGTATGCTTAAAGCCTTGCGTAAAAACTATTAATATGGCTGTGGCTCGTTTGCCTATACCTTTTACACTGCTTACCTGTTCTACCAGATCTGGCTGCCAGGCGTGTAATTTTTGAGCTAATGCCTGTTCTAATTTCTTTAACTCTAAACGTAAGTTTTTTACAATACTACTATACGTTTTTTGTACTACAGTATTGTCTACTTTTAATTGTTGCAACGCATATATTTTATTGCTGAAGCTGGTAATCTCCTGCGTTAAGGTTTCTATCGCATTGTTTAAGGTTTTACACTCAAAGTATTGCTCACAGGGCATTTCATATTGTGCAGGATGCCGCTCTATTCCATACATGCAAATATGCTTCGCATCTATTTTATCGGTTTTGCTACGCTCTAAATGCATTTGTATGTAACGCTTTATCTGCAATGCATTTACTACGCTGTACTTACTTTGTTTTTGATGCAGATAAAAACATAAGGGTAAATGAAAAGCACCCGTGCCTTCCATTACAAACCAGTAATCGCCTGGGCAAAGTTTTAGTAATGCCTTAAAACCTGCTGCTGTGTTGGGCAACTGATGATGTTCAAAAGTTTGGTTACTTGTTTGAATGCAAATGTCAATTGTGGTTCCGCTAATATCTATACCACAATACAAAAATGTTGCTGGCATAATTTGTTGTTTTTAATAAAATAATATTTTTAACTTTAGTTTGAAAAAACAAAAAAAGGAAGAACAATCTTACACTTGCTAACATCCTAACACAAGCTCTTAAAAGGCTTATCGAACTGTACAGCATAAAGTAAGAAAGGGGCAGTGATAACCGTGTTGAACAAGCTCAAGGCTTTTTGGGTTTGACTATCTTTAACTGCCTCTGTTCTTTCTAAATTTGTATTCTTTATAACAAATATAAATGTAGCAATTGCAAACATAGGATCAGGTTTGGCGTTATTGGGGCAGGACGTTGTAATCTTCATCTGCAAAAACATGGCAGCAGTTGTTCGGGCAGGACGTTTTTCACTTTAGCTTATAGTTGTTATCTTCAACTTCAGTTTTTCAATTGGGCTTCGGTTCCTGGCGGACGTTTTTCAAATCCCCCAACAACGCCAAGCCCTGCCCGTTGTATGCCATATTTTTGGCACTCTGCTAAAGTTTGACAATAAATTATTATTTTAGCAATTATGCAAGAAGACCGTTACCGAGTAGAATCCTCATTTGATTTAACAACATTTGAATTTGTAAGTGAAGGTCCGAAAGGGAAAATTGAAAAAGTTGTAGTTTATACAGAAATCAACTTAAAAGACGTTTATAATTTAGCATTTGGTGACAAAGACCCAATCACAGGATTTCTTAACGATTTGACAGTAACCAATAATGGAGACAGCCAGAAAGTTTTAGCAACAGTAGCTGCGACACTTTATGCTTTTACAGACGAAAAGCCAACAGTAGCAATAATTGCGACAGGAAGTACAGTAGCTAGAACTCGACTTTATCGAATGGGAATTACTAACAATTTAGAGAGCATAAGGCAAGATTTTGACGTTTACGGCTTGACAGAACGTAAAAATTGGGAGCCATTTAGAAAAAATATAACATACGGAGCGTTTTTAGTTCGTAGAAAACTGTAATTTTACATTAGATGAAAGCAAGAAAAGAAATATTGGAAAAGAAACTACCCAAAGGGTTTAAGTTTAGTGCAACATTGGAAACAAAGTATGCAGAGCAACCTCTTTTCAAAGAAAAAATTGAGAGAGCAAATCATATTTTAAGAACTGTTGGTTTACCCAAAGTTTAGACTTACCACAAATAGATAATACGGCATACAACACGAACTGTGTAAAAAACCAAATAAATCAAGCATTTTTTTTGCAAAAATTATCTTGGTATAAAATCCCTGATTGTACTACCCCAAAAACCTGCTTTAATAATTTGTTACACACCGCTATTATTGCCAGCTTTTTGTTTTTGCCTTTGCCTACTAAACGATCGTATAGTTCTTTACAGCCGGCATTGGTGGCCTTGGCATTTAAGGCACACATGTACAAGGTATGCCGCAGTTGCTTGCCGCCTATTTTGCTTATTCGAACTTTGCCTCTTATGCTTTTGCCACTGGTAAATTCTTTGGGGCTTAGACCTGCATAACTTATTAATTGCTGATACGTGTGGGTATGCTTAAAGCCTTGCGTAAAAACTATTAATATGGCTGTGGCTCGTTTGCCTATACCTTTTACACTGCTTACCTGTTCTACCAGATCTGGCTGCCAGGCGTGTAATTTTTGAGCTAATGCCTGTTCTAATTTCTTTAACTCTAAACGTAAGTTTTTTACAATACTACTATACGTTTTTTGTACTACAGTATTGTCTACTTTTAATTGTTGCAACGCATATATTTTATTGCTGAAGCTGGTAATCTCCTGCGTTAAGGTTTCTATCGCATTGTTTAAGGTTTTACACTCAAAGTATTGCTCACAGGGCATTTCATATTGTGCAGGATGCCGCTCTATTCCATACATGCAAATATGCTTCGCATCTATTTTATCGGTTTTGCTACGCTCTAAATGCATTTGTATGTAACGCTTTATCTGCAATGCATTTACTACGCTGTACTTACTTTGTTTTTGATGCAGATAAAAACATAAGGGTAAATGAAAAGCACCCGTGCCTTCCATTACAAACCAGTAATCGCCTGGGCAAAGTTTTAGTAATGCCTTAAAACCTGCTGCTGTGTTGGGCAACTGATGATGTTCAAAAGTTTGGTTACTTGTTTGAATGCAAATGTCAATTGTGGTTCCGCTAATATCTATACCACAATACAAAAATGTTGCTGGCATAATTTGTTGTTTTTAATAAAATAATATTTTTAACTTTAGTTTGAAAAAACAAAAAAAGGAAGAACAATCTTACACTTGCTAACATCCTAACACAAGCTCTTAAAAGGCTTATCGAACTGTACAGCATAAAGTAAGAAAGGGGCAGTGATAACCGTGTTGAACAAGCTCAAGGCTTTTTGGGTTTGACTATCTTTAACTGCCTCTGTTCTTTCTAAATTTGTATTCTTTATAACAAATATAAATGTAGCAATTGCAAACATAGGAGGGGTTTATGCAAGTTGGGCTTGACAAACTAAGCTTCAACTAATTGCAAAGCCAGGCATTGGTTCTTCGCCTTGTTTCGTCTCTCTTGAAACCTTCGCTGCAATCCTCAACCCCAGCAATTGTAAACTGTTGAAAAACAAAATTATTTAAGTTAATTTTTTATAAAAAATCAATTGCGGCACTCTAACAACTAAGCGGAGAAAATAGCGAAGAGTAAGCAATCAACCAATGAAATCATTATTAAACAACCGGACAAAAATACTTTTAGTTGCTGCATGTTTTGCATTATCCATCTATGGGTTTATGATAAAGCTGCCCTCCGCCTTCCGGCATTATGATAAAGAATTGCATTCGCTATTCTACTTTTTGGCAGCAGCGTTTTTAAACATCTTATTTACAAACAAAAAAATCACCATTCACCTGTTACTATTTGGTATTTTATACTTATTTGGAATGGCTATTGAGTATGTACAGGAATATTCCAATAAATTTTTCCATAAAAGAATACATGGCCGTTATGATATTGAGGATATCCAATCTAATCTGAAAGGGCTTATTGCATTTTCATTGCTGTGGATAATATATGTAATGCTGTGGTATGCTTATAAAAAAATAACAATAAAGAATGCGGTAAAGGATGTAGAATAATCCTTCCTTCTTACTCCAAAAAAAAACTAATTAATGCCGTTTGGCTTTTTCAATTACAAACGTTATCAGTTATATAAACTATTATTTGTTGCCAACCTTTACATTTGCAATTACACAAATTGTAATAATGAAAAAACTGTTGTTGCTAATTAATTGCGTTGCTTTAATTGCTGTTACAAAATCGCAAGACTATATTATTACCCAACTAGGTGTTGATACCGATAGTACAATACTTCATACACAGGCCATTCAAAATATAATTGATAAGGCAGAATTGGATGGCGGGGGCACCATTGTAATTCCCAAAGGGGTTTATCTTACCGGTGCTTTATTTTTTAAGCCACATACTAAATTAGTTTTACAGGAAGGTGCTGTACTAAAAGGTTCGGATGATATTACTGATTATCCGTTATTGCCTTCCCGTATGGAAGGCAGAAGTATTTATTATTATGCCGCATTGATCAATGCTTATTATATAGACAGTTTTAATATAACAGGGCCCGGCACCATCAATGGCAATGGCTCCAGGTTTTGGAAAGGCTTTTGGGACTATCGTGACTCTGTAAAGAAAACTGGCCGCTCAGCTACCAACCTGGAAGTACATCGTCCACGCCTGTTGTTTATCTGGGGCTGCAATAATGTAACCATTCAAAATGTAAAATTGCGTGATGCTGGTTTTTGGACCACTCATTTATACCAGTGCAATAATGTATTGATCCAAAACTGTGATATCCGCTCCCCCTTCAGACCGGTAAAAGCACCCAGCACCGATGGTATTGATATTGACGTGTGCAAAAAAGTAACCGTTCGCAATTGCTATATCTCCGTAAACGATGATGCGGTTTGTATTAAAGGTGGCAAAGGGCCTGATGCACATTTGCGACCGGAAAATGGTGTGGTGGAAGATGTGCTTATAGAAAACTGTACGTTTGGCGAATCGCATGGCGTATTAACATTGGGCAGCGAATGTATCCATGCAAAAAATATTACGCTACGCAATTGCAAAGTAGAAAGTAACACTCCTATATTAAGATTGAAAATGCGGCCCGATACTTATCAAACATTTGAAAATATTACTGTAGATAATATTACCGGCAAATGTGGCACCATCATCAGCATGAATCCCTGGAAACAGTTTTTTGATATGAATGGCAGTACCGCCAAACCATTTGCAACAGTACGTAACATAACACTATCCAATATTAAAGTGCAATGTAAAAGTTTTGGCGAAATGGAAGGTAATGCAGCCGACACAGTTAGTAATATCTTTTTAAAAAATATTACTGCTACTGCAGAAATACCTGCATTAAAAAGTAAGTATGCCGCAATTAAAGCGGATCATGTAATTGTAAATGGAACCCCGTTGGTTATACAATAAAAGGCAGAGCAACAAGGAATAAAATTAGTAAAACAGGCATGGATTTGCGGCAGACAAATTTCAACTTCCGCTACAAATACAAATGTATTTCCATTATGAACTTTTTCCGACACTCCCTCAATTTATAAAAAACATGAAACTTTCATTAACCATTCTATTTTTACTTTTTGCTATAAGTTGTTTTTCACAGACAAATTATACCCTAAAAACAACACTTTATAAAACATCAGATATTGTTTCCTTTATTACTAAACTTGATATTACTAATGCAACCAAAGGTAGAATTTATTTAAATGGATACGTGGTAAAAATTGAATACGAACAAGCTAAAAAACTCCATGGCAAAAAGATACGGGTAACTGGTAAAGTGACAACTGTAAAGGCTGTAAAAAAATTACCCGGTGAAGAAATTCGTCAAGGAAGAGAAAAAAATACCCAATATATCGAATCTCCGAAAATTGAAATTATAAAATAGTACCACTAAATCTTACATTTTTTAAAAAACCTAATTAATTACATCCAAGGGTTAATTATAGCCAACCTATTAACTAGTACTTATCTCAGAATAATATTTTGTTTCAACCTCTGTATCCACCCATTTTCAACAAGTCACAATTGCCTGGTACAGAATCTTCTAGCAGCAGCAAATATTTTTGCTACTTAAATTGTTAATAATTTTTTACAAAACAAATTACAAATAACGTAAATTAGTGTACGCTAACATTTAAAAACACTAACACATGAAACAATTCCACTCCCTTATTATCGCTTTATTTGCACTGATCGGCACCTGCGCCAGCCAAACAATTTCATTAACCGGCGTCATCTATACCCAGGATTTTAATACCCTGTCTAATACAGCCGCCAGCACCACCAATGCACTAACTATCACCGGTTGGTTTATGACCGAAACAGGCGGCGGCGCAAGGGATAATGAACAGTATGCTGTAGATAACGGAGCCTCCACCACTGGTGATACTTATAGTTATGGCACAACTGCAACAACCGACAGGGCATTGGGCGGATTGCGAAGCGGTACTTTAATTGCCAACTTTGGCGCAGCATTCACCAATAATACCGGCGCTGTTATTTCTTCCTTAACTATTAGTTATACCGGCGAACAATGGCGTTTAGGTACAGTGGCCCGAACCGACCAATTGAATTTTGAATATAGTACCAATGCCACCGACCTGGTAACCGGCACATGGACAAATGTGGCAGCGCTTAATTTTATTACGCCTACAACAACAACTGTAGGCGCAAAAGATGGTAATGCTGCTGCCAACCGTACAGCGCTTACCAGCAACATCACCGGTTTATCTATTGCCGATGGCGCTACTTTTTGGATACGCTGGGCTGATGTTGATGCCACCGGTGCAGATGATGGATTATCGGTGGATGATTTCAGCATCATCAGCAGTGCAGGAGGTCCGTTACCTCTTCATCTAACCAATTTTTCTGCGGTAAAACAAAATCAGACAGGTAAATTAAGCTGGAGTACCGAGCAGGAAATAAACAGCAGTTTTTTTGTGGTGGAAAGATCATCAAATAATACCGACTGGAAAAGCATTGCACAAATAGCTGCCGCAGGCAACAGCAGTGCTTTACTTAACTATTCCTTTACGGATGCCAATCCACTTCGTGGTGTTAACCTTTACCGCCTGCAAATGGTAGACAAGGATAATAGCATAACCTATTCCGACATACGCCGTGTGAATTTTGATAAGAATTTTTCTTATAGTGTTTACCCCAACCCGGCACAGGATTTTATATTGATAACAACAGATGCAAAACCCGGCACTTCAAGTGCAATACAATTTATTAATGCAAAAGGCCAGGTAGTAATACAACAACAGGTGATTACAGCCATGCAACCTTACCGGGTAAATGTGGATGCATTAGCAGCAGGTTTTTATTATATAAAAATAACAGCGCCTGATGGTACAGCCTCTTTATTACCTTTTGTAAAACAGTAATAAAAAATATTGACGACTTATGCCGTAATAAAAATATTGCCCGGTGATAGCCGGGCAATATTTTATACTTATTTTATCCCCTGAAAGCAAAAAACAATGTTAATCATTAAGCACTGCCGAATAGTAATAAAATTTTCTACCTCTTTTTATTCATGCTAAAAAAATCGTTCCTCTAACCTGCTATTGAACTAAAATTTAACGTCAAGTTTTATGCAATTTTTATCTCTTGCTCCATTTATACCTTCGGGCAGTAATTTTGAAGCTGCCAAACATTTTTTTGAAGCATTGGGTTTTACCATTACCTGGGATGCTGGTGGCTATGCCGGTTTTAAAAGTGGCAGCTGCGAATTTATTTTACAGGACTACAATGATAAAGCCTTTGCAGAAAACCTGATGCTAACCGTAAAGGTTGATGATGTTACTGCATTCAGGAATGGGATAATAGAAAAACAATTGCCGGAAAAATTTGATATTAAGTTAGGTATCATTACACAGCAACCTTATGGCAAAGAAGTGAACATTATTGATATGGCCGGTGTTTGCTGGCATTTTGTACAATAGAAATTAATACACATTTTAAGACCAGTGTTTACTAACCTATATAAAAGATGTCATAGAATTCCCATTTAAAAAAATCTTCCAAATAAAAAATACAAGCCTCATACAAAAGCAGTTTTAATACTTTTTATTTTTTTTAATGAAGTATTAATTATTATGAAGAGGTAAATATTTTACCTCTCTGGTCATAGTGTTAGCAATTGTAATACCTGTGGCAGAACGCTGCATGTGAGTTAACTTATTTTATAGCCGCCAACTAATAAATTATGCCACCGCAAGTGCAGCTACAGGAAAAGAAATTTTTATGGCATTTTTAGCTACTGCCGAAAAAGTATGCTCCACTGTACCCTCGTAAGACTGTGCAATATCAAACAACATGCTCTCAAATACTTCCTTACTCATTTCGTTAAAACTAAGCAAGGGGCCATCATCTTCAATCAATATTTCAAATGGCATACCTGTTTGTAAAGTAATAACCACTTTTAAAACACCATTTTTACCCGAAAGTACTTTTAACCATTGCTCAATAATGCGTATGGCAATAATAGCCTTATCGCCGGTATAAGCCGTTTTTGGTCCAACAATTTTAATGCGGATACCAAACGGAAATGTATTGGCTACTCTTTCTACAAATTCTTTTACCAGTTCTTCTGCCGGTATAAAATTTATCGCAGGTGGTGTAATGGCGTAGGATAAATTACGGATGCCGGTAAGTACTGTATTTAATTGTTGCTGTGCAGTTTTCCAATGCGGAGAATCTTTAATAGTATTATTTGCTGCCAGTTGTAAAAACATAAGGCCAGATGCCAGCGATTGCGCCAGATCTTCGTGCAAGCTGTGCGCTATTTGCTTTTTATTAACTTCTTGTGCAAGTATAACCCTACTGATAGTTTTACTTTTTAAGGCTATCATTTCTGCCGCCCGTTGTCGTATCAGCAAATTTTTCTTCCGCAGCTCAAGCAATTTGGTAACCTGGTTAGACAATATTTTTAAAGCCCTTTCCTGAGCTGGTAAAAGTTTGCGGGGATGATTATCTATAACGCAAATTGTTCCTAATTTAAAACCCGATGGTGAAACAATTGGCGCACCGGCATAAAAACGAACATTCAAATCGCCGGTCACAAAAGGATTATCAAAAAAGCGTTCGTCTTTTGTGGCATCCTCTACTTCCATTACTTCATCCTGCAATATGGTATGTGTACAAAACGCAGCGTCTTTGCAAGTACTTTTTTCAGCAAGCCCTTTTTTTGCTTTAAACCATTGCTGATTTTTATCCAGTAAAGTAATTAAAGAGATAGGAGAATTACAAATTTGTGCTGCCAACTCAACCAGTTCATCAAAATCGCTTTCACCAGGGCTATCTATTATATCGTAAGAGGCAAGGTCAATAAGGCGCAACTCTTCGTCAGGAGGCAATTCGGCAATGATCATAGTGTATTTTTTTCATAGGAGTAATTAAACCCGAAAGCAAAGTTGCATCTTTTAATTGCTGATTGTTATTACAGGCTGTTAAAAAAAAACCTACTACATCTTTTTCGGATTGCTACTACTTATTACACTGCTGATATATAGATTTTAACAGCCGTATATGCTTTGTACATGGCTACACAGTATTACTGTAACAGGTTGTAATCATACATTTTTTTAGTACCTCATCGGCCATACAGCATTACTCACATACCTGTTTGCAGTTTTTTCTATTTCATTTTGAGTACCCTGCCACCCACGATAAACAAAGTTGGTAATAATAAGGCAGGTAACAGTACATACTGGTTTGTTTTTGTAAACCCATTTTATCAGCCAAACAACAAACATTATATATCACACCGTTTAAAAACTTCATGTAAACCATTTGACATATATTTGAACGTACAGAATTTATTTATCATTTTTAAAACGACCGCATGAAGCAAATTATCCTCCCGGCATTTTTCTTATTTATTTCGTTTAACCTACAGGCACAAACAAAAACAGTCGATACCACCGGCGCTGCAGCTGCTTTAACTACCACTGCACAAAAAATGATGCAACTTTTTATTGATAAGAACTATACAGCCTACATAAACTTTGTGCATCCCAAAATAATTACCTCTTTAGGAGGAAAAGCTAAAATGCTAAGCATAATAAAAAAATCTATCACGGATATGGAGCAACAGGGATACACTTTTAAAGATGTTACTATTGGTGCAGCTTCGCCAATAATTATTTCTAAGACTGAGCTGCAGGCTGTAGTTACACAACTATTGGAACTTAAAACTGCTGATGGCAAGCTTTTGTCCACCTCGTATCTTATTGCCACATCAAATAACAGAGGTAAAAGCTGGTACTTTAGTGATACCAGCGGCAAAAATCTAAAACAAATGAAAGCATTTTTTCCATCACTGAGCGATAAGCTGGTAATCCCTGAAAAAAAGGAGCCGGTGTATTATAAAGATTAAAATAAACCGTAGCGTTTGTATAACAATGAATGAGCGCCTTACAAAAAAACGGGTATTACCTGCCATAATTGTGTCGCAGTTTTTTTGCACCTCATTATGGTTTGCAGGCAACGCCATCATACCGGATATCATTAAAAATTTTGCACTTGATGAAAGTTTTTTAGCAAACCTTACAAGCGCTGTTCAGTTTGGTTTTATTACAGGCACTTTAGTTTTTGCAGTATTTACTATTGCTGATCGTTTTTCTCCTTCGGCAGTTTTTCTTTCTTGTTCCATTATTGCCGGCCTGTTTAATCTTGCTATAATAGTACCTGGTATTTCATCATCGGCATTACTGTTGTTTCGCTTTTCTACAGGCTTTTTTCTTGCTGGTATTTATCCCGTTGGCATGAAGATAGCATCAGACTATTATCAAAAAGGATTGAGTAAATCACTGGGGTTTTTAGTAGGCACTTTGGTTTTAGGTACTTCCTTTCCGCATTTACTAAAAAGCATTACAGCACAATTACCCTGGAAATATGTAGTCATCAGCATTTCCATTCTTTCTGCAATGGGAGGATTGATCATGCTGCTGTTTGTTGCAGACGGGCCTTACAGAAAACCAGGCCAACAATTAAAATTAACTGCATTTTTAACAGGCTTTAAAAGTAAAAATTTCAGATCGGCTGCTATTGGTTATTTTGGTCACATGTGGGAGCTGTACAGCTTTTGGACATTTGTACCGGTGATGCTTGCAGTACATAAAAACTATTACCACAGCCAGCTGAATGTATCTTTGTTTTCTTTTTTAATTATTGCAGGAGGCGCATTGGCTTGTGTTGCCAGTGGTTTATTGTCGCAAAGGTTTGGTGTTAAAAAAATAGCCGGCATCGTATTATTTTTATCTTGCTGCTGCTGTTTACTTTCTCCATTTTTTTTATTGCATCATTCTGCAACTGTGCTTATAGTGTTTTTGTTTTTTTGGGGATTGGTAGTTATTGCCGACTCACCGTTGTTCTCCACGTTGGTAGCACAAAATGTTACCGAAGAATCAAGAGGCACCTCTCTTACTATAGTAAACTGTATCGGCTTTTCTATTACTATTATCAGTATTCAATTTTTAAAATTACTATCGCAAAATATTGATGTCCGTTATCTTTATTTGATATTGGCCATTGGGCCTGCCATTGGGTTAATAGCGCTGGTAAGCAATAAGGCTGCTTCTTTTAAATAACAACTCAATCAATGATATTAAAATCACTTGTTGTTTTTTAAATAGGACAAGTCCATCAGCTGCACATTTCTAAAATCTACCGGTTGCCCTTCGCTTTGCAAAGCAATAAAACCAATGCTGAGCAATTTGCCATCCTGCTTTATTAAAGGATCATAACGGTTAACCACACCGCCGCCAATTTGTGGTTTTGAATATTGCAAAACCGTATCGCCATTAATAATATGTTTAACCAGGGAATCGCCATACACAATCAATTCTGCCCTCACCCATTGTTCTCCATCATAAGTTTTTGCCGAAGAAGTAATGCAATGTGTACTGTCTAACTTTCCTTTGTACACCACATTGGTACCTGGCGAACACATACTGCCGGTTGGCCTTGGCTTGCCATTGCCCAAGCCACCTAAAAACTGCATTTCAACTGATATGGGCCAATCTTGTTCCTTAGGCATGGTACGTGGATCCTGCGAATGAAACATTACACCACTGTTAAGCAAAGTATAAGAGGGCGCCCCTTTTTGCAGTGCCCCAACAAAACGGTATTCAACAATTAGATGAAACCAGGAGAAAGGCGTTTTATAATAAAGGTGGCCAAACTGGTCGTTAAAATCACCATACTGATCGTACCGCACTTTTATAATTCCCTCTTCTACCCTAAACGAATTACCAAAATTTTCATTCACCTGATGGTGTTGAATTTTTACCATCCAATCGTTAATATCTTTTCCATTAAAAAGATTGATCCATTGTTTTTCAGTGGCTGCCTTTTTAGAGGTATGACAACTTACTGCAACTGCTGCAGCAACGCCCAACAATATGAAATATTTTTTCATAAAGAATTATTTTGTGATTAAATAAAGTTAGGCATTATTTGTTAGCTGTTAACTACAGGTTTAGTGAAACAGCATCAGCAATAATGTTATATTTGAAATAATAACAGCACCTCTTTTTTAATTAAAGGCCATATTACCTGTATGATTGATACCGCAGTTATAAAAGATAATTATGCCAGTATGCTGGATACACAATTAATTGCCATTGCAAAAAATGATGGGCATGATCTAACGCCGGTGGCATTTGCTATCTTAAAACAAGAATTTAAAAAACGGGATCTGGATTACAGCTTTATTGAAGCTGCAGAGGAAAATAAGATTGTACAACACCAGGAAAAAATAGAACAATTTAAACACAACGCATCAAAAGAATATCTAACTACCATTTGGAATTATGTAATTGAAGAGAAAGAAAGCGGAACAACAGACAACGAGATATTAGCTGGCCTTAAAGAACGTGGATTGGAAGAACCGGATGCTGTGGAGATCATTTCCAATACAGAAAGTAAACTGAAAGAACTGATTGACCTGCAATCCAGCAAAATGCTATTTGGCGGTATTATTTTTTTACTGGGTATTTTTATTTCGCTGTATTCTTACACTGCTTCGATTACATCCGGCGGATATTATATTATTACCTATGGTGTAGTGCTTTTTGGCGCTATTCATTTTTTTAAAGGTTTTGCTGCCAAAGGAAGATATACAAGAATTTTAAAGAGTTTGTAATAATTATTAATTAAAATGCAAAAAGCAGGTCAGTTTTTAAAACAATCAACTTTGAATAAAAAGAATATTTTATTGGCAGCAATTACCCTCCTGCTGATAGCAGCTGCACTGTTTATATTCAGTAAAAGGTTAACAAAAGATAATGATGACCGGTTTGTAACTTTTATAGCAGATTGCAAAAAACAAAACATCAAACTTTACTGGAAAGATACCAGCAATGAAAACTTCCGCAGCATACAAAATTTCAAACTATGGCTTAATAAAAACAACCAGCTACTTTTATTTGCAATGAATGCAGGAATGTACAAACCTGACAATTCTCCGCAAGGACTTTATATTGAAAACGAAAAAATATTATCAGCATTAGATACTGCAAACGGTAACGGAAATTTTTACCTGAAGCCCAATGGCATTTTCTATATCACTGCTGATAACGTTCCTTTTGTTTGCACCACCAGCAACTTTTTGGCTAACCCCCAAATTAAATACGCCACACAATCGGGGCCAATGCTGGTTATTAACGGCCAGATCCATCCTGCATTTACCAAAGCATCTGCTAACCTTAATATTAGAAATGGTGTAGGTATTTTACCAGGCAACAAAATTGTTTTCGCCATGTCGAAAACAGCCATAAGCTTTTACGATTTTGCTGATTATTTTAAAATGCTGGGTTGTAAAAATGCTTTGTATTTAGACGGGCTGGTTTCCCATGCTTATTTGCCCGAACAAAACTGGATACAAACTGATGGCAATTTTGGTGTGATGATTGGTGTAACTGAAAAGTAAAAATTACAATTTTTGTTTTTTACTGGCAGTTGAAAAAAAACGCCAGGCGTATACATACACATCAATATCGCCGGGGTAATCGTGTTTGCCCCCGATAACTTTTAGTAAAGAAACAGTTGGCTTATTTTTTTTATTAAAAGTATAAGCCTCAATGGTCTTTTTATCTTCCGGATCAGTATCGGGCAATACAATTTTTTTAGGATTACCGGCATAACCTGCAAGGAATGCCCAGTAATTAAATGTATTTTCTGAACTACGCACTACACCAAAGCTGGCGTTGCTTACAAACATTTCGCCACCATTATACGGATTTACATTATCCAACGTTCCGTTTATAATTAGTACCGGCAACGCTTTACCTGCAAGTGTACAATCCATTGATGCACTATCCGGCATATTGGCCACCACAGCAGCAATTGCTTTTATCTGATTGGGCAAGGTTGCTGCCAATTTATAAGCCATATGCCCACCGCCGGAAAAACCTGCAGCATAAATTTTATTTTTACTTACCCCATATTTCATTTCAAAATAAGTGATCATTGCAGTAAAAAAAGCCTGCTCATTAATATTTTCTTTATTTGCCACTGCGGTGGAAAATTTGCGACATTCATTCCAAAAATGTTTGTAGCCATCAGGGTACACCAGCAGCAATTTTTCCTTTGCGGCAATAGCTTCTAATTTAATAGTACGCTTTAGCATATCGCTGCTGCTGCCACCAGAGCCGTGCATTACAAACATAAGACTACCACCGGCCATATTACCGGCAGGCGTATTATAACTAAAGGTTCTGTAATGTTGTTCAATTAAAATAGAATCGGTAAGCAACTGGCTTTGGGCTGCCAGCGAAAATATTATAAATACAGTTGTTAATACCTTTTTCATTTGCTGATGCTTTGCTTTTATGCAATATATAAAGGTATTCATTTACAGGGCAAACAAAGTTTGCCCTGTAAAAAATTGCAATAAAATTTAAATGAAGAGGTTGCTCTAATCAACGGCCATTTCTACTTTTTCTTCCGGTGCAGTTTGCCACAGTACCCATGCTGCACTAAGAATAATAATGTTCTTCATAATATACTGCCCTACAAGCGTAAAGCCATAAGGAGCAAACTTAAAAGAAAGATCAGGAAAAAATAATAGTGGTGCAAAAGTACATATCATGTGCAGTACTAAAAATGCCAGTACTTTTTTAGTTTGTAATCCCAGCATCAATAACAATCCCAATAGCACTTCCCAAACAGCCAGCAAAATAATACTGGCTTGTGCAGCTATTAAACCTCCTGTTAATTTATTAATGGTGTTTATGGCAAGATCTTCAGCAGGACTGTACCCATGAAAAAATTTCAGCATCCCAAACCAAATATAAATAATACCGATACTACAGCGAAGTACCGTAAGAGAACGGCTGCTGATTGTGAATTCCTTTCTCATAGCAAGTTTTTAGTGTATAAATTAAAAAGGATTTATTTTTTTTGTGCCTGATAAAAATCATGCTTCAGCATGAGAAATATCAGAAAGTATAAATTATACTGAATAGTTTTTCGTAATAATTCAGCAAGTAAAAAACTCTTAATCCTGTAATCCATTTCCATAAAATGGAAAATGCAATTATACCAATTTTAAAATTCACTGATTACAAAGCACTTATAGTGCTGGCACGGCATTGGCAAATTACTGGCAAATAAGAAAATAAAAAATTATGAAAATAAAACTTTACTTAACCACAACATTATTTTTAGCAATTGCATTCTTTTCTCAGTTATCTGCTCAAACCAACAATACCCCGACTCTATTTTTATAAAAGAAACATTTGGTACAGGCACTACAAAAACCAATTTGCCTGCCGGCAGAACAACCTATACATTTAATGGTAACAGCAGCCTTAGTGATGGCGACTACTTTTTATATAACAGAACTAATGGAAGACCAGAATGGCACAACGCTGCCGATCACACTGGTGATGTAAATGGCAAAGCAATGGTTATTAATGCAGGTTACAGCATTGGAGAGTTTTATAAGGATACAGTGTATAACCTTATCGGCGGAACAACTTACAGTGTTTATTTGTATGTGATGAACACCAATACATTGGGTACTTGCGGCGCTGCTGCCCTTTTACCAAAATTACAATTGATTGCAGAATATTACAACCCTGCAACAGCAGCATACACACAATTAATATCAGTTACTACAGCATTTATTCCTCAATCTGCCACTCCAACATGGCAAGTGGTTGGAAGCACATTTTTACTACCGGCGGGTGTAAGCACTTTGCGTTACAGAATTTTAAATAGCTCAAATGGTGGTTGCGGAAACGATCTGGCAATTGATGACATTACTTTTGCACGAGCTGCAAATCTGCCTGCTTTACCAGTAACCGGTTTACAAGCTTATGTACAACGTACAGGAGATAATGTAGCTGTACAATGGGAAACACTTTCGGAATATAATACCAGCATTTATGTAGTAGAGAAAAGTACTGATGCTGTAAACTGGCATAATATTGATACGGTAGCGGCGGCGGGTAACAGCCAATCAAAACGCAGCTACAGCAGCATCGACCATACTCCTGGCAATATTAATTATTACCGTATCAGGCAGGTAGATGATAATGCACGTCATACTTATTCCAATACTGTACGAATTGCTTTAACAGCTAATGGTTTAAAAGCAACTACCTATCCTAATCCTTTTGTAAACCAGGTACAGGTTGATATTAACAGCGAAACCAATCAAAAAGTGATCATGCATTTTACAGATATTAGCGGAAGAAAATTATTACAAAAAACATGGACTGTTACAAAAGGCAGTAACAGTATTGCTTTACCGCAGGTGCAGCAATTACCCGCAGGCGTGTATATGCTAAGTATTAATACAGAAGATGGAAGCAGCCTTTATAAAACCAAATTGATAAAAAACTAAATAATGATGGCAAACCCACTCATTAAAATATTTACACATAAATTAAATTTTAAAAGAACCATTTTAAAATATCAAAAAAAAATATTCCTGGCATATTTGTTTATAAGTGGTTTGTTTTACAATTATCTCACTCAATAAAGCCATCCGGTAGATAAATGCTATAAAAATATGAAGTAAATAATATTTTGTTTCTTTAACCTTTGCCTACCTGTAAAATTGCAGTAGAGTCCGCTTGTTATTAGAAAAGAAAATCATACCTAAAATTCACTTGTTAATAGTTGTTCTTACTATATTTTTAATAAATTTTTTGTTTTATATTTACTACTTATATTTTAGTGTGTTCAGCAATAATCAACTTATCATTCGGCAGAAATAGCAGTACTCAAACATAATTATTTACAATTGACTTAACTGTAAGTCTTGTACATTTTTATGGAGAATCTATATAAGCCAAAATATTAGTATGGTAAATTTAATAAGCGCAGATTTTGAGTTGTCTACTTTTTTTGAGATAACACCAGACTTGGTTTGTGTAGCCAGCAAGGATGGTTTTTTTAAAAAAGTAAACCTTGCCGTTATTGCAAAACTGGGTTATACCAAAGAAGAATTATATACCCGGCCTATTGCCTCATTTGTTTACGAAGAAGATAAAGAAATAACACGTAAAACCAGGAAAGAATTACTGGAGGGTAAAGCACTGATAAACTTCAGCAACCGTTATGTAACAAAATCCGGAAAAATTATATGGCTCGAGTGGACCTCTATTTACTTTGCAGAAAGCGAAGTAGTATTTGCAATTGCCAAGGATATTACGGAAAGAAAAAGAGTAGAACAAGAGGTTGAAGATAAATACATCAAATTTAAAAGTTTAGCCACCCACTTTAAAAGCAGGATTGAGAAAGATAAGAAGTTTATGGCTTATGAGTTGCATGAAGAACTTGCACAATTAGTTGCAGTACTAAAAATGGATGTGGACTGGATTGCAAAGAACGAGCCGCAACTGGCAGAATCATCAAAAAACAGACTGGAGCATGCGCTGGCAGTTTCTAAAATGCTCATTAAATCAATACAAAGAATTTCATTTTCTATTAGTCCGGGCATGTTGGATGAATTTGGATTAAGTGCAACATTGCAATGGTTATGTAACGAATTCTCTTTAATGAATGGCATTCCGTGCAATTTTAAAAGTGAGTACAACGAAGAAAACTTAACGCATGAAATGAGGATTGATTTTTTTAGAATTTGCCAGGAAGCACTCACCAATGTTACTTATCATGCGGAGGCCAGTAACGTAAACGTAAGCATTGAGGATATGGGCAGTAAAATACAACTTACAATTGTTGATGATGGTAAAGGCTTTGATATTACTCAGCAGGAAGATACGCCGGGCTTAATCAGCATACGGGAAAGGGCAGCTTCAATAAATGGTCAGCTTAATGTTGACAGTAAAATTGGTGCAGGCACAAAAATTTCTGTGGCAGTTACAAAACAGCCTTCTTACAATTAATGCAATAAAAAAATTCTCTACCTATTTAGGATAAAGCAGAAAGGGTCGTGTGTACACGACCCTTTCTTTAAAACTGAGTTGAATTTTAAGCGGTTTTTATTGGTTTTTCTGGTATAGGACTCATTGTTGTAAAGCGGTTTAATATTTCTTAATTGTAAAACTGTTGCGACAAAGAGTTTGAGATAACTTTAAACTGATTATCGGTACGAACAATTAAGTAGCAATTGTTAATTGCCCGGATATTTGGATTGGACAAATGCTTTTCGTTATAAGGTGCCAGCATATCTTCCTCGGCTAATAATTTTCCGGTTGCATCTGTTACCCTTGTAAATACCCTGTAGTGAAAATGCCATGGATTTAACTGCGGTACTGAATCATCAGAATTATAGGTATCATTAAATCCTTCAAATATTAATTCAATGGAGTGATCAATGTGCTGTATCAGGTAATCGGTAATATTTATATACTCATCCAATTCAGGGTCATTTCTTACTATCCCGCTATCCCATACGGTTTCGCCATTTAAAAAAATCACCAGCCTGTTATCTACATGTTTAACATTGATCCAGTATTCTTTTTTCATTATGTTTTTAATTTAATCGTGGTAAATTGATGTGCTCTTTATTAACGTAAAAGTATAATTTATCAGAAAGCAACCCATGACATAAGTCATATTGCAATATGATAATTATTAATTTTTGGAGCAGTAAAAAATTACACGCTTTGTAAGCTGTTTTAACATACAACCCTGTTATATTGCATTACCAGGCAGTACTGCACTGGTAAAAAAGCTGAGGGACAAAAAATGTTGCAACAGGAATTATTACTTAAGTAATAAAGTAAAGTCATATTTTGTGTATGTTGTTACAAGGCAAACCATTGTACAATATATAAGATGACAGAACAAACTGAACTTGTTTTAAGCAAATGGGAGTACACACCGCCGCAGTCTGCTATTGCAGATGAAGAAAAAATTGTAAGCACTTTATCGCTGAATGTGATGAAAAAAAGAGCACCTACCAAAAAAGGTATTGCCTGCAGATTTGGGTGCCGCTTTGTATTTGAAAATGAACCAATACTTGAATACGTGGCAGAAGATTCCTATGTAATAGATTTTGAAGACGTAATAGACAGCAACGAATTGCTGAATATGATCATGAACTCTTACAGCAAATTTGCAGAAAAATTTGATTTCAGAAAACTGGGTACTGTACTGCAAAACAGGTCAATAACAAGCTTAGACAGAAATTCAATAGATGTTGAGCCCATACTTCCCTTATTGAAATAGCAACAAATAATTCTACAGAGGTAAAAAAAATACCCTGCAGACGGTAGCCTAACCAACTGGCAAAATATTAATTTAGTAAATAAAAAATGCTACGTTCAATCACTTTATTAGTGCTGTTATTGCACACGATGCTTTTTTCTGCTGCGCAAGATGCCACCGCATTATATAATGAGGGCTTAAAATTAAAAGATGAAAAGAAACCGGCAGCTGCAATGGAAAAATTTGAAAAAGCTCTGCTGCTAAAACCGGGTTATACTGATGCATTGTACCAGCTTGGCTGGTGCCAGAATGAGAGCAAATTATATAGTAAAGCCATTACCACCTTACGAACTGTAAGAACAAGCTGGAGCAATATACCTAAAGTACATTTTGAACTGGGGTATGCTTTTGAAAAAAATAATAATGCCGATTCGGCCATCAGCAGCTACAACCGCTGCCTGCAATTAAAACCTGATTACGCCAATGTGTACAAACAACTGGGTAATATTGCTTACGAAAAATCTGAGTATGAAAAAGCAATAACATATTTTAAAAAGCATATTGAGCAGGCAAAAAATGAGATCACCGATTATTTATTCTGGTATCGAAAAGGTTTTACAGAGAATGCCCTTAAGGATTATACTGCTGCACAAGCTTCTTTGCTAAAATCGTTGAATATTAAAACAGATTACATCAATACTTATCTGGAACTGGGCTTTGCCTACACCAAATTAAAGCAAGACGATGATGCTATAAATTATTTTAAAAAAGCAATTGACATTGATCCTAAAAGCCATATACCTTATAATGGTATTGCAGAAGTGTACAGGGATAATAAAAAAAATATGACCGAAGCGATAGCCTGGTATCAAAAATCACTCACCATAAATCCTAACGAACGAAAAGCAAATTACGGACTAGGTTATTGCAGTAACAGCCTGGGCAAATACACCGAGGCTATTACTTATTTAAAAAAGGCAATAGAGTATGAAGCCACTTATACTGCTGCATTTGTCGAGTTGGGGTATTCTTATTATAAAACAAAAAGGTACCCCGATGCATTAAATAATTTTGCAAAAGCATTATCGCAAAACCCTAAAAACGAAAATGCCAGGTATTACAGTGGCCTCGTTTATATAATTCAAAAAGACAGAATCAATGCACAGCGGATGGTAGATGAATTAAAAAACCTGAATTCTAAAAATGCAACTTCTCTCCAGGATAAAGTAAATAAGATGTAATCTTTTGTTTATCTATTTTACATGTGCTTTAAAAAAAGTAATGGTTCTTTGCCAGGCTAATTTTGCAGCTGCTTCGTTATAGCGTGTGGGTGCAGTATCATTATGAAAAGCATGATTTACTCCTTCATACATGTACAACTCGTACTTTACATTATTTTTCTTTAGCGCCTCTTCATAAGCAGGAATACCGGCATTTACTCTTTCATCTAACCCACCATAATGTAATTGTATGGCTGCTTTAATATTACTTACTTCTTCTGCAGCAGGCTGGCGGCCATAAAAGGCAACGGCAGCTTTTAGTGCCGGCACTTTTACAGCTAGGCTATTAGCCATTGCTCCGCCCCAGCAAAATCCCACACAACCTATATTGCCGTTAAAATCTTTTCTGGTGCCCAGGTAATCAAAAACATTTATAAAATTCTGCAAGTTATTCTCTGCTTTTAACTCCTGAAATTTTTGGCGGGCTTCATCTTCATTGACAGTTACTGCACCTATTGCCGATAAAGCATTGGGTGCTATCGCTAAAAACCCTTCCTTAGCCGCACGCCTTGCTACATCTTCAATATGTGCATTTAAACCACGGTTTTCGTGAATAATAATTATTGCCGGGTATTTTTTATCTGCCTTGGGCCGGGCAATATAAGCGGCCATATTACCGGGCACGCCGGGGTAGTTTATGTTTTCAGTAAACAGATCATCATCACTGGTAATTTTCATATTGGCAGCATTCACTTCTATAAGCGGAAGTACTGTCATGGCAGCAGTAACACTGCCGGTGATAAGCACCAGGCGACGCAAAAATTCACTCCGTGTTAATGGTGTATGCGTATAATCGTCGTACAGGTTGATGATCTTTTGATCCATATTGATTTTTGTTTTAAAGTTAAAGCATTTATCAGTTAAAGAATCGCCGTTTTATCAACTAAATAAGATAACAGTAAAACGGTTTGCAGCGATTTATTCTCCAGGCCATTTTCCGTTACAAATGAAAACCAAGATCATCATTTATGCTTTCTAAGGTCATATTTTATGAGTATGCAACTCAATAATTTGTAGTTACAATTAATTTTTCATCTTAAAAAAACTGGTTATGAAAAAATTACTGGTACTGCTGCTGTTACTTCCTGTGCTGGACAGCTATGCTCAAAAATGGGAAAAAAATTATGATTTTGTAGATAACTGTATATGCGGACTTTCAAAAGTTAAAAAAAATGATAAAGTGGGTTATGTAAATAAAGAAGGTATAGAAATAGTAAAGCCGCAATACGATGAAGGCTTAACATTTAAAGAAGGTTACGCCGCAGTAAGGTCTGGCGCAAAATGGCTGTACATAGATAGTACAGGAAAAGCCGTTACAGCAGCCATTTACGATGATGCATTAAGCTTTAGCAGCGGAATGGCAGCCGTTTCAAAAAACAATTTATATGGTTTTATTAATACAACTGGTGAAACGGTTATACCTTTTGAATTTTCCAATGCCCGCAGTTTTGCAGAAGGGCTTGCTCCGGCAGCTACTGCAAAAGGATACTGGGGTTATATAGATAACAAAGGCAAATGGGAAATAAATGCAGTGTACGATTTTGCTGATACTTTTGATGCCGGCGAAGCCAGAGTTATTAAAGGCCAGAAGACCTTTTACATTGATAAGCGCAACAAAATGCTACACGAATAATTGGTGTTGATGTAAACAACAATCATTAAAATTACCGGCAACAGCTGCAGGTTGCAAACTAATATTTAAACACTTTACCACCAGCCATTACTTCTTGTGTAGCGGCATTAAAAGTGGCTTTTTCTCCAGTACGTACTGCAGCATTTACCATTATGCAGGCAACCGAATGCATATACCCGGCTTCAACAGGTGCATTGGGTTGCTTTCTGCTGCGGATGCATTCCATCCAGTTGCGCATGTGGTTGGAGGTTAAAATATCTTTTCCTGTATTTGCAGAAGCTACAGCTTTTGCTGAAGCATCAGCAAGAGCAATATCGGGTAATAAATTGGCCTGCATCTGCATAGCATCAGCCATTTTTTGTGTAAGCCCGCCTTTGGAAGAAACTTTATTGGTCACTAAATTTAATTCGCCGCCATTGGAATAATATATTTCTCCGGGGTTCTCATCGCCATTATGCATTCTTGATGTAAACACTACCTGAAAACCATTTTCTTTTTCTGAACCATAATCAAATACAGCAGTGGTGGTATCCCAGTTTTTACGTCCGTCTTTCCATTTATAAATACCGCCATTGGCCACCACACTTGTGGGATGTTGCAATCCGGTAAACCAATGTACGGTATCTATCTGGTGGCTCATCCATTGGCCCGGCATACCAGATGAGTAAGGCCAGAACAAACGATACTCTAAATATTTTCTTGCATCAAATGTTTCAAAAGGGCGGTTCAATAAAAAGCGTTTCCAATCCAGGTCTTCCTCTTTGCATTGCGCCACTAATTCCGGCCTGCGCCAGCGGCCCGGCTGGTTTACATTCCACGAAAGCTCCACCATGGTTACGGCACCAAATTTACCTTGTTGTATAAAGTCTGCCGCAGCATGGTAGTTTGCTCCACTGCGGCGTTGCGATCCTATTTGCACAATTTGCTGCGAAGCTTTTACCGCTTTTAATGCAGCCCGGTTATCTTCCATGGTTTCTGCAAATGGCTTTTCTACATAAGCATCTTTTTTATTTTTTACTGCTTCAATTGCATGCAATGCATGTTGAAAATCGGCTGTGCTTATGATGACTGCATCAAGATCTTTTAAAGTATACAGCTCGTCATTATTTTTACAGGCGATAATATCATGCTCCGTTTTTGTTTTTAAAAAACTGATACCTTGTTCTCTTCTTAATTTCCAGATATCAGATACAGCTACAATATCAAAATTCAATTCCTGCTGATGCTCCATAAAAGAAGGGAAAAGAGAATTTTTAAACCTGTCCGAAAAGCCAACCACTCCCACCCGTACCCTATCGTTGGCACCTAAAATATTGGCATAAGATTTAGCGCTGAACCCTGTAATACCTGCGTACAATGCAACTCCAGCTTTGGCTGATTGCTGTATAAATTTGCGGCGGTTTAATGACATAGCAAGATTATTTTATGAGTAAACTGATTATTATAATTCTTTTATTTTTATACTTCTGAACATTACATTATTGCCATGATCCTGCAATAATATGTGGCCCTTTTTCGCCATACCAAAATTAGCCCATTTTTCATATTTGCTTCTGGCTACCAATGCATAAAAATAAGGAGTACCCCGTTGGTATTCCACTACCTTAATACCATTTAACCAGTGCTCAATACGGTTATCTGGATAAACAACCAGCATACCTTTATTCCACTCGCCAATATTTCTTTTGGCATTATTGTGTTTAATAGAGGGAATCAGATCGTATAGAGAAGCCATTGTTCTGTTACCGATAGACCCCAGCACCGCATCGGGATGTTTACCATCATCCAATATCTGGTACTCTAACCCAATGGCCGAGCCGCTGTTATTTTCTTTTTCGGTAACAAAATATTTTACCCCGCTGTTGGCACTATCGGTTAATTTAAAATCAAATTGCAACACAAATGCACCGTATTCTTTTGTAGTAACAATATCGCCCCCATTTTGCGATTCGGCGCCGGCTGAAGGCAATACATGTAATTCGCCATCTTTTATGGCCCATCCTTTTTCAGGAAAAGATTGGCCATAAGCTTTTCTCCAGCCATCGGTGGTTTTACCATCCCACAATAATTTAAATCCTTGTTTTGCTTCAACCGCAGATACTGCATTGGGTATAAAATTAGCTACCGTTATTGCAGCATTATCTGCTGTAGGTTTTAAACCGGTGGTTTGTATGCGTATATTTCTCCAGTGAATAGCCCTTCCCGCCTCGGCGGCATTACCAATAGAATGTACCTGCAATGCAAAAAAACCTTTGTCATTTTCATTATCTATTACATGCGCCATTTGTTTGCCATTGATAAATGTTTTTATAGCGGTGCCAATACATTCTATCCGGTATTTATACCATTGGCCTGCTTTAAAATTGATCTTACTTTTTTCATTCAGTTCCATAGGGTACAGCCATCCTCTTCTCGATTCATCATACACACCACCGCTCCATGCCCTTGCAGCCGGATCAATTTCCATCTGGTAACCAAATACTTTTCCTTTTTGATAATCGGCTTTGCTCTGGCTTCTGAATTGTATACCCGAGTTGGAAGGACTATCTAATTTTACTTCTGTTTCAAAAACAAAATCGCCATACTCTTTGTTGGTGATTAAAAAAGAGTTAGGTGTATTGGCAACAGTAATACCTAAAATTTCGCCATTCTTTACGGTGTATTGTGCAGCACCCCCCAATTGCTTCCAGCCGGTTAAATCTTTACCATTAAATAAGGTTTGCCATTGCTGTGCAAAACATACAGTACAGCAGCATACGCCAACGAGTGTTAAAAATTTTTTCATATTAATTACAAGCTTTATTATAGTGTAGCAATTTAAGTAAAAACAGTGGTTATTGGTTTAAGTAAAATAAACTGTGAAAAAGTATTGTATTATTTTTTCTTAAACTCTCTTCATTGCACTAAATTGAAGTTTAAATTATTGTAAGCTTATGAACAGAAGATTTTTTTTACGCAATATGGGTATTACTGCATTAGGTAGCGGATTAGTGGCCGCAGTGCCCATGGATATTTTAGCCGCTATCAGAAAAAGGGTTGATCCCTCGGCTTTAATACGTGTAGGCTTAATTGGCTGCAAAGGCATGGGCTGGGCCAACCTAACTTCAATGCTAAAAATTAGTGAAGTTACCTGTGCCGCCTTGTGCGATATTGATGATAGTATTTTAGCACAGCGAAAAGCCGATCTGGAAAAAATAAATATCAAACCACAGCTTTATAAAGACCATCGCCAACTTTTAGACAATAAAGAAATTGATGTGGTTATTATTGCCAGCCCCGATCACTGGCATTGCCTGCATTTAACTGATGCCTGCGCTGCAGGTAAAGATGCGTTGGTTGAAAAACCTGTGGCCAATTCCATAACCGAAGCCAGCCAAATGATTAAAGCGGTGCAACAAAATAATCGCATTGTACAGGTTAACCAATGGCAACGCAGTCAGCAACATTTTAAAGATGCAGTGGCATTTGTACAAAGTGGCCAATTGGGAAAAATATTTTTTACCAAAACATGGATGCACCGAAGTGGAAGTACGGCTTTACCAATATTGCCTGATGATGTAATACCTGCCGGAGTAGATTATGAAAGATGGTTGGGGCCAGCTACCCAAAGACCATTTAATAAAAACCGTTTTCATTACGAGTTCCGCTGGTTTTGGGATTACGCCGGAGGCCTGATGACGGATTGGGGAGTGCATTTAATTGATGTGGCACTGTGGGCAATGAAAGCAACAATGCCCACAACCATAATGTCAACAGGTGGTAAATATGCTTTTGCTGCCGATGCAAGAGAAACACCGGATACGCAATCTGCCGTTTTTCAGTTCAATAATTTTCAACTCTCGTGGGAGCATGCCATGGGTATGGGCAGCGGTTATTACGGGCAAAATCATGGTATTGCATTTATGGGAGAAAACGGAACACTTGTAGTAAGCCGCAGCGGATGGGAAGTGCGGCCGGAAAAAGTAAAGACCATTGCAAAAATGGAAGCAGTTGCCTGGCAACCATCCGGCGATAACGGCGTGGATAAGCACATGGTAAATTTTATTGAAGCCGTAAAAAGCCGTGATGCTTTACATTTAAATTGCCCTATTGAAGCAGGTGCTGTTGTTGCAAAAATTTGCCACATGGGAAATATTGCCTACCGCACCGGCGAAAAATTATATTGGGATGATAGCAAAGCCACTTTCAATAATAAGAAGGCTTCTAAACTAATTACACCTTCTTACCAGAATGGGTGGCGGCTTCCGCATTTATAACTATTCTCCGCAGCCAGGTCAGCAACTTGCAAATAGCAGGTTGCTGACCTTAAAATTATGCGTAATGCTTTCTTTGTAAGATGCTCCTTTTTTGGCGCTGAATATTCCATAGATCGGCAGCGGTAAAATGTTTGCCCTGTGTTTGTGCAACACCAAATGCCAATGTTTCTTTAACTATAATAGTTAATTCTTTTGTTTCGGTTTTGCTTATTGCTTTGAATAAGTTGGTAGTTGTTGTGTTCATTGTATTAATTTTTAATTTTTTAAGAATGTTTTAGGTAATTGTTTCTGTTTGATTACCTTGATAACACAAAGATATAAAGTTTTAAGTACTATGCAAAACAAAGTAGCTTAGATTAAACTAGTATTGGCCATTTACCAATACCTTTCTATGGCCTAAACCCTATATCACACTGCATTTCAGAAACAGGGCTTCTTTAAATAGATATTTTTTTTAATTTTACCAGCGGTAAATACATAGGGGTAAATGGTAATAAGGTATAAAACAGGTGCAAAAAAACGGGAGCTAAAGTTAAATGAACGTTACAAATGCCAGTTCTGATCTTCTATCCCACACTCACCGCCGGCTCAACCATTAATTAAGAAACTTCCTCTGCCAGGGTAGCCAATGTGTGAATAATATAACTTCTTTACAAAGTTGTATAACATTTAATATTTAAGATGCACTGACCTTTGAAGAAGGTGATTACTCTGTATTTATTATATAGAATTTAGCGGTACTACTACGTTTTATCCTTTAGATATCGGGGAAGAGTAAAAAGAGGTAAAAACTATTATCATCAATTTAAACATTAGCCATGCCATATATCAGTTCATGTCAAAACAACGAAAAGCCGGTACAAATTTATTACGAAGATATAGGCAAAGGAAAGCCTGTGGTTTTTATTCATGGCTGGCCATTAAGCGGTTCTATGTGGGAGTATCAAATTACACAATTGCCTCAGCATGATTTACGCTGTATTACTTACGACAGAAGAGGTTTTGGAAAATCTGACCGGCCTTTTTGCGGATATGATTATAATACGTTGGCAAGCGACCTTAAAGCTTTGCTGGACGAATTAAATCTTAATGAAGTAACGCTGGTTGGCTTTTCGATGGGCGGAGGAGAAATTGCAAAATATTTTTCACTGTATGGAGATGCAAGAATTGCAAAAGTTGTTTTTATCAGCGCTGTAGTACCCTTTTTGTTGCAAACTGCCGATAACCCGGATGGTGTGCCACAGGAACATTTTGATAAAAACCAACAGGCAATGATGGATGACAGGCCCACTTTTTTAGAAGTCTTCAACAGAGATTTTTATGGTGAGAGTTTGCTGAATCAACCGGTTTCCGAAGCTTACCTGGCCAATAGCTTAACCAAAGCTATGGACGCCTCTCCCATTGCTACTATTGAATGTGCAAAATCATTTTCCTCAACTGATTTTAGAAAAGATATTTTAAAGATAAATGTGCCCACCCTTATTATACATGGCGACAAAGATAAAACGGTACCTATAAAACTTACCGGCGAAAGAACAGCACAAGCCATTACCGGATCAATATTTAAAGTATATGAAGGAGCGCCGCATGGCTTGTGGTTTACCCAAAAAGAAAAATTAAACGAGGACCTGATTGATTTTATTTGACAACTATTAAAAAATATAACAGCATAACACATGGCAAAGCCAATTAAAAAAGAAGAAGAAGTGCAGCAAAATCCGGATGCTCATATCGACCAGGATTTCCCGGGCTTTCCACATCTGCCATCCGATAAAAAAAGTATTATGCCCGAAACTCCAACAGAAAAAAAATTGGCAGGCATAACCACTAAGAAAAAATCAAAAAAAACTTATGGCAGCTAAATAATTGCCTTACATGACGAAGTTAGATAAATAAATATACCATAGCGGGTTAATTAATGTTGCATAAAAAAAGCATAAAAAAGGCTGGCAAAATACTATTGTACATACTACTGAGTGTGCTGGTATTATTATGCCTGTTTTTTGTGTTTATTAACCTGCCGGTTGGCAAGCGCATAGTAAAAAACAAAGTGCAGGAATACCTGCAAAATAAATTAAAAACCAAAGTAACTATAGGCGCCATTGATTACCGCCTGCCCAAATGGATTGAAATAAATACTATTTACATAGAAGATCAACAAAAAGACACTTTGATTTTTGGTGAAAAAATAGCGGTGGATATTAATATGCTGCAATTGTTATGGGGTAAAACAAATATCAAAAAAGTATTGCTAAAAAACATTTCAGCTAATATCAACAGGGCCGAAAATGATACAGCATTCAACTACCAGTTTATTATAAATGCTTTTGCGGGAGGCAAACCTCCCGCTACTACTGTAAAAGACACCACTGCATTACAAATAAATTTAGACTGGTTACTGCTTGACCAGGTAAGTATAAACTTTAAGGACAAAAATGCAGGAAATGATTTCACTGCCAGCATAAAAAAGCTTGATGTTACTTTAAATAAATTTCAACCAGACAAAACAAATTTTGGCATCAAATATTTTTCGGCAGCCGGAGTTAATTTCTTTATAGATACTTATAAAGAAACAATAAAGACCTATACAACGTCTCCTTTCAAAATAAACGCTCCTGCATTTGGACTTTATATAACCGCTGCTGATTTTAATATAAGAGATGTAAATATAGTTGCAGCAAATAAAATTACAGGATTGTATTATGCCAGCACCGTAAAGCATCTCAGCTTAAAAAAAGTGTTGTTTGACCAGTATAATTCCTTAGTAAATGCTGATGCACTTTTACTTGACAGTTCGATAATTCAATTCACTAATCCCAAAAAAACAAAATCGGCAAATAACAATACCGTTGATAACATACCATGGGTGATCAATACAAAAGAAGTTTCTCTAAAAGATAACCATATCCGGTTCGATGATAATAACCTTTCTAAAGCAACAGGATTCGATTTTGGCCATTTTAATATTAAAAATCTGAGTACCAATATTTCTGACTTTAGTTATGCTGCAAATAAAACTGCTGCATTGGTAAAACAACTTAGTTTTAAAGATACCAGTGGATTTGCTTTTGATACAGTGCATGTAAATTTTTTAATGACAGATTCTATTCTTTCCGCAAAAGAACTATATGTAAAATCACCACAAACACTTTTACAAAACTTATTTGAAATTAAATATGATAGTCTTGCTGGTATAACTACTCATCCCCGTAACAGTTTGTTATCAGCTGTACTAGAAAATTCAACTATTGCGTTTAATGATCTGTACCTGTTAGTACCGGCTTTAAAAAAATCTTTCCCACCAGAACAGTTTAGTAATAACCAGGTAAAGTTTAACACTGAATTGCGTGGTAGTTTAGCACAGGTATATTTACCTTACCTGCAGTTAATAGGATTTTCGGGCACCAGCTTAAATGCACACGGCACATTATATAATCTAACAGATGCTGCTACATTCTCTTACGATCTGTATATAGACAAAAGTAATTTCTTAAAATCAGATCTTTTTAAATTTATACCTAAAGAAAATCAGTCATCGCTGGCACAGCTGCCCGATGTATTTAATTTAACCGGACATATAATTGGCAATAAAGAAAACCTGGTAGCTGATATACAAACAAATGGAAAAGGCATATCGTTTAATGGTATTATCTCCTTAAAAAACATGTCGGACCCTGCTAAACTGAAATATGATTTTGCAGTGAGGAGTGGCAGCTTCGATAAAAATATTCTATTGGGCTTTATACCTCCCGGGGCATTACCACCCGAAATAAATCTTCCGGAAAAAATCTCCATCAGCGGATTGTTAAAAGGAGATACCAAAAACCTTGTGGCTGATATTAAACTAAATGATAGCTATGGCCGAGCAACTGTAAAAGGATTTATCAGAAATATGGATGATCCAAAAACAGCAACCTATGATCTATCCGTCACCACTAATAATTATGCAATAGGCAAACTCATCAGCCAGGATACAGTGCTTGGAAAAATTACCGGTGCATTTACTGCAAAAGGAACAGGCTTTGACTATAAAACCATGCAATCAACTATTACGGCTACCGTACAACAACTACAATATAATACATACAATTACCAGCACGGTAAAGTATATGCTGTATTTAATGCCGGAATAATTGATAGCAAAGGCTCGATAAACGATAGTGCTTTAAAATTACAATATGATTTAAAACTAAATGTTCAAAACGAATATCCATCTGTAAATGGCATTGTAAAAGTAGATACCGCACAATTACAGAAATTGAATTTATATAAAGACACATTGAATTTTTCTTTAACCGCAAATATTAATGCTGATAATTTAAAACCCCGTAACCTTGATATTAACACAATAATTGATTCTGTAAAGATGCAAAGCGGTAATAGTTTTTATGCACTTGATAGTGTTGCATTAATAGCAACGTCGGCTAATGGAAAAGATGACATCAATTTAAAAGCACCATTTGCCCACCTGCATGCAAACGGCGCTTTTGACTATGATAAAATTGGCAGTGCTATTGTACAATATGTAAATCATTATTATAAAATATCCGATTCAATTTCTGAAAAAAATATTCCTGATCAGCAATTAACCTTTGACGGACTGATAAAAAAGCATCCGCTGCTTTCAGGAATTATACCAGGGGCCAAAGCTTATGAGGATATCAATTTTAAAGGAAGTTTTGCATCTGCAAATACAGACAGTGCATTAAACCTAACAATGTCGCTACCCTATCTGGCCTATCAGGATAATACTTTAAGAAACTGCAATATAAATATTGCCTCAAAAAACGAACGCATTAATTATGCAGTAACCTTCGACACATTAAATTATAAAACCAATACTTTTTATGGCACGGCATTAAATGGCAGCGCTGCCAGAGACAGCATTTTATTAAGTGCGCTTACACAGGATAAAAAGAGAAAAGACTGGTTTGGATTTAAGGCATCACTTTCTGCAAAAAACAATACGTATTCCTTCAGACTAAAGGATAGTTTACTATTGAATTATGAAAGATGGAAAGTTGCCGCTGATAATTATATCAATTATTCTGCCGCAGGATTGGTCATTCACCATTTTCTAGTAACCAGCGATACTGCTACAATCTCTATTAACAGCAGGCAGGAAATAGTGAATAGCCCAATAGATATTACAGTAGATAATTTTAATTTAAAAAGCCTCAGCGCTATCATCAGCAACGATACATTATTTGCTTCAGGAATTACGGATGCAAAAATAGAAGTGACTGATCTTAATAAAAATATTCCAGCCTTTACCGGTAACCTTACCATTACCGAACTACAGGTAATGCAGCAATCGATGGGTACATTAGCTGCATCCGCCGCAAAGCAATCAGAAAATAATATCACAGCAACTATTTCATTAACAGGTAACCAAAACGACATTGTTGCAAAAGGAAACTATTACCTGAATAATGAACAGCAGCAATTTGATGCAGCAGCAACAATAAAAAAATTAAATATTGCAACACTACAGGGTTTTGCAGGCGGTAAATTAAAAAATGCTACAGGTAATATTTACGGTGATTTTACTGCGAATGGAAAGTTTGCTGATCCAAGGTGGAAAGGGACATTGAATTTTGATACCACAAAATTTATGATCGCACAATTAGGTACCGCATTTAAAATAGATAACCAAAAAATTACTTTTGACTACCCCACTGTAACCATGAATAATTTTATTATTGGTGATACACTTAATCACCAGATGAAAATTGATGGAAATATTAGTGCCAACGAAATAAAAAGTTATGATTTAAACCTCCGCATCAATGCCTCCGATTTTATTTTGCTTAATGCTTCCAGATCGGTAAATACGGAATTGTTTGGCCTTGCCGCCGTTGATGCCAATATTATGGTCTCGGGCAACTCTGTTTCGCCGGATATAGAAGGTGATATATTTGTAAAAGATAAAAGCAATGTAACAATTGTAATTCCTGAAAAAAGTTATGGTAAAGATGAAGGAAAAACAATTGTGCGTTTTATCGATCGTGATACTTTTGAAATCAATCCCCCTGCAATACCTTTTGTACAGGAAAAAGAGGTGCTATCAAATTTTGCACAATTTCTTAATTACAATCTGAATATTGAAATACAAAAGAAGGCAGCTATAACTATAATTATTGACCCCGTAACGGGTGATGAAATAAAAGTACAGGGCGATGCAAGACTAAATGCAGGCGTTGATCCCGGTGGTAATATTATTCTGTCGGGCAATTATGATCTTAATAATGGCTACTATCTTTTTAACTATCAGTTTTTGCAACGCAAATTTACACTTCAGCAAGGCAGTAGTATTGTTTTTGCCGGCGAGCCAATGAAAGCAAAATTAAATGTTACAGCAGCATATACTATTAACACAGCTGCAAAAGATTTGCTGGGTAACGAAGTAGGCAGCGTGGATCCTTTACTGGCAAATTCTTTCAATCAAAAAGTACCTTTTAAAGTAGTGCTTTATCTAACTGGCGCACTTAGTAAACCCACTATAAAATTCGATATTCAATTAACAGAAGAAAATTCGGTGATCAGCAATGATCTTAGAACAACGATTGAAAACAAACTTACCCAAATAAGAGGCGACGAATCTGCTACTAATAAACAGGTATTTTCTTTACTGTTACTGGGTAGGTTTACAGGTGAACAAAGCAGTGATTTTTTTAAAGGCAACGGTAACGACTTTAATGATATTGCCCGCCAAAGTGTAAGCCAGTTTTTATCCTCTGCACTAAATGAAATTGCCGGAAACTTATTAAAAGGAGTTGACATTGATCTTAACCTGAACAGCTACCGTGATTACAACAATGGCGGCAATGCACAACGTACCGACCTTAATGTAGCATTAAGCAAGACCTTTTTAAATGACAAGTTAACCGTAGGTATTGGGAAAAATTTTGGTGTACAGGGGCAGGATGCCGCAGCCAAAGCTAATAACAGTTTTATACCGGATGTTACCATTGCGTACAAGCTTACAGCAGACGGAAAATATTTATTAAAAGCATACCGTAAAAATCAGTTTGAAGTAGTGATGGATGGTTATGTAGTAGAAACTGGATTGGGATTTATTGTAACCATGGACTACGATAAATTTAATGAACTGTTCAGAAGAAAAAAGAAAACAATATTATAAAAGTATTCATGAAGGGATTGAATGTTATAGGATTTATTTTATTAATGACAGCTTCATCGTGCAGCGTAAGCCGCTTTTTGCCGCCGGGAGAAAAGCTGTATAAGGGTGCAACAATAATCATAGAAAAAAATGTGGCAGTAAAAAATACCAGCAAGCAATTAAAAAAACAATTGAAGCTGGCAGTAACTCCACGCCGTAATAAATTTTTACTGGGGCAACCGTACAAGGTTTGGTGGTGGTACACAATTGGAGAACCCGACCCTAAAAAAAATGGCAAAGGATTACGTGCATTTTTAAGAAAAAAATTAGCTGAACCGCCTGTACTAAGCAGCAGGCTAAATACTACTGTAACTGCAGAAAACATGCAAGCCTTTATGGAAAACACCGGCTACTTTCATTCCACTGTACAGGGTGACACTGTAAACAGCGGTTACTATACAAAAGCAATTTATAAGGCACAGGTTCAGCCACAGTACCATATTAAAAGTATTACCTGGATTAGTGACAGCTCTGCTCTTTTAAAATTATTGGAACAAAGGCAGAAAAGAGGAATACTAAAAACGGGGCAACCTTACCGTTTAAGTGATATCAGTGCGGAAAGAGATCAGCTGGATATTTTTTTAAAAACAAAAGGCTATTATTATTTCAATCCCGATTACCTGATGGCCTATGCAGATACCACTATCGGAAACAGGGAAGTTGCTTTGTACTTAAATGTAAAAAAAACCACACCGGAAAAAGCAAAATACTCTTATAAAATAAATAAGATCATTGTTTTTGCAAATTACTCACTGGTGGCTGCACAATTGGATACCAGTATGCAGGGTGCTGTTGCATATCAGGGTTTACTGATTACAGACACTACTAAAAAATTCAATCCCCGTCTTTTTGCACAAACCATTACTTACAGGCCGGGTACCACTTACAATAGCAGAAGCCAGAACAGTACCTTAAACCGCTTTATAAGTCTTGGTACTTTTAAATTTGTAAAGAATCGTTTTGAAGCAATTAAAGATTCAAATGATCACCGATTGAATGTATACTATTATTTAACTCCTGCAAAAAAGAAATCCTTTCAGGGAGAAATAGATGGCTTTTCAAAAGATAATAATTCTCTGGGCACACAATTGAGTGTAAATTGGAAAAACAGGAACCTCTTCAAGGGTGCAGAATTACTTACTGTTAAGGCTTACACAGGTGTTGAAATTTCTTTTGCAGATTCATTACGCAACAATAATAGCTTTCGTATTGGCGGCGAAGTAAGTATTAAATTCCCCAGATATGCCATTCCATTTTTTAACATAAAAGAAAACAATTTTTATCCCCCCAATACTAATTTATTAATTGGTTATGAACTTTTTAGAAAGCAATTATTTTACACCAAAAATTTATTTCGCCTGCAGTATGATTTTACCTGGAAAAAAAATATCCAGAATGAATTTACACTTGCCCCGATAGCTTTAAGTTATTTAAATGCCAGCAATGTAACAGACAGTTTTTATAAACAGGCGCTTATCAATCCTGCCATACTATTAAATGTATATTCCGAAGCGATACTGGGCTCATATTTTTCTTATACTTACAACAGTGCACAACGCAGCAGAAAAAATAAATGGTATTTTAATGCCAGCATCGATCTATCCGGTAATATTGCCGGCCTTGTAACCGGCGCAAAAAACTTCAGGGAAAAAACTATTTTCAACACTCCTTTTGCTCAATACGTAAAAACAGATGTTGATCTGCATTACACCCGTGCTTTTGCCAATAAATGGAATTGGGCAAACCGTATACAGATAGGTATTGGTATTCCTTACAATAACTCTTCGCTGCTACCTTTTTCTAAACAATACATTATTGGCGGCTCCAGCTCTGTTCGTGGTTTCCGGGTACGCAGTTTAGGTCCAGGCACACACCAACCTACTGCCGAAGACCAGCGTTTTTTTCAAATCATTGGCGGCGATTATAAATTTTTAGCTAACTCAGAAATAAGAATTCCCATTACACCAATTATTAGTGGTGCAGTATTTTTTGATGTGGGTAATATCTGGACGAAAGATACCCTATTGTTTGGCCCGGGTGCAAAACTTAGTAACAACTGGTATAAAGAACTGGCAGTTGCTTCGGGCATAGGCTTACGTTTTGATGCCACAGTTTTGGTGATAAGGGCCGATCTGGGCATACCACTAAGAAAGCCATTTTTACCATCAACAGACAGATGGGTATTAAACCAGATCGATTTTGGAAGTAGTGACTGGAGAAAACAAAACCTTGTTTTAAACATTGCATTAGGCATGCCTTTTTAAACGCATTATTAAACAAATTTCAGTTTGAAAAAATTTATTCAAATATTTTTAATCATCTTTTCCGTTGTACTTGTTGGCGGTTATTTATACTGGCAACAGCACAAAAAAAGTATCATTAAAAACTCCATCCAAAATGCAGTAAGCAGCGGAACAGACAGCCTGTATTTTATTCATTACGACAGTTCGGCTATTGATGAAGAGAATGGCAATGCCACATTCTATAATGTAGCACTGCAATCAGATTCGCTGCAAAAGCAATTATTGGAATTTGATACGGCATCTTCGGCTACTGTTTACAATATACATATTGATGAAGTAAAAGTAATGGGAGCAGATATTCCCGCTCTTTTAAATAATACAGCAGTAGATGCCAAATCCATTCATCTTATACATCCCGTAGTGTATATCATCAATTCGGGCAAAAAAGAGAAAAGAATATTAGAAGGCAGCGACAGCATGGCCATATACAAAAAGTTACTGGGGAAATATAAAAGTATAAGTACTGGTGAAATAATAATAGAAAATGGTTACTTAAATTTTGCCGATAAAACAGGTGACCCACATACAGCTTTAAAAAACATCTCAATCCAACTGCATAACTTCAGTATTGATAATAGTAAAGATTATAAGAATATACTCAGTTATTTTATAAAAGATGTAGTGGTAAAAGTAAAAGAAATTTTTATAAAAGGAGATAAAAACCAGGCCACTTTTAGTAATGTAGAATACAATGCTCCCGGAAAATTTGTGCGGTTAAAAAACTTTCAGCAAAAAAACGATCAGCAAAAAATAGTATTTGATGTAAACAATACCTCCATAAATAATATTGCTACCGATTCATTTATTTTAAAACAACAGTTAAAAGCAGATGAACTTACCAGCGATGGCGGACTGTTAACTTTTTACATAAAGCAGCATAAAAAAGCGACTAAAGATACTTCCGGTGATGAAATTGAAATAGATAATAATTATTTTAATGAGGCCATATTAAACAAGGTAAATATCAGCAATACCAAAATACTCGTTTACAATAAAAATAAACCCGGGCTGGCTCCGCTAACAATTACCAATGTAAAATTTACTGCTGATGATATTCAAAAATTATATTCGGGAACAACTATAAAAAATATTATCAGCAGAAGTAAATGGATACTTTCTGCAGATGGATTTTCATTTATGTCTGCCAGCAATCGCTATAAAATGACTATTGGTGCATTTGTCATCAATAGCGCACTATCTACTATGCAGCTTAGCAGTTTTACTGTAATACCACAAATTACGGAACAGGCTTTCTCTAAAAGCAGCAGGTACCAGCAGGATTTATATAACCTGAATTTTAAGCATATTGAATTAAGTGGCATCAATGCCAAACTGCTGATTACTGACACAAGACTTGAAGCTGAAACAGCCACGTTTGAACCAGAGATAAAAATTTTTAACGACAGATTGGTTACCCCAAACCCGGCAAGTAAAATAGGCATGTATCCGCACCAGCTTTTACAGAAAATTAAATTTCCGGTAAATATAAAAAACATGATCATAAAAAACGGCTATGTTGCTTATAAAGAAAGAGGGGCCATATCCAAAGAAACCGGTTCTGTATTTTTTAAAAATGTTAATGCAACTATAAATAATATAACTACAACAAAAGATGTTATCAGTAAAAACAATATACTGGAGTTAAGTGCCACGGCTTTGTTCATGGGGGTTAGCAACATACAAACTACCTGGAAGCTCCCCTTAAACACCAGCAATGGCAGTTTTGCTGTATCCGGTGTTGCAGGCAGCTTTAATGCAACAGCGCTAAATACCATTACAGAACCTTTAGGAATGGTATCAATAAGGCAAGGGCAATTCAACAAAATCACTTTTGATCTTACAGGTAACGATGTTATGGCAAAGGGAACTTCATTATTCTTATATGAAAATTTAAAAATTGATATCCTAAAAAAAGATTCTGCTGATACCAGGAAAAAAGGAGTACAGAGTTTTGTAGCCAATATGTTTGTTAAAAACAGTAATCCGCAAAATGGCGAAATAAGAGAAAATGATGTTTACCTGCAACGGGATACTACCAAATCTTTTTTCTTTCTTTTTATGGAAAAGCATTTTTGCCGCAGCAAAGAAAACCGTGGCTGGAAAAACTATGGATCAGTAAAAATCAGTTACTACAAAACATGGTTCGTTTATTTTGAATTGGCTTACAGATGCTGTAATTTTAATAAAGCATAAACTAAATAATTATTATGGAACATAAAAAACGTTTAGAAGAGTTGAATAAAGAAGCACTGGAGAAACTTGAAGAATACATAGCCACTAAAGGTGCTGCTGCCGGCGAACATCATGAAACAATTGGGGTAGCAAAAGATAAGTGGCAAAAAGCCTGGAATGAGTTTTTAGAAACACTCCTTGTGCTGGAAAAGTTGGAAATTTAACAACAGGCACGTCAAATTGCTTTTACAAGTTTACATTCTTACGGGATGATAAGATAAAGTATTGTATAAAGCAACTGCTTATTTTTTTCCTGTAGCGGCCCAAAAAATACCGGCATACAAATGATTTAAAAATGCAGGATCACTGTAAATAGCAGGCAGATGGCCAAGTGCGGTGTAAAAGGAACGGCCGCCATCGTAATTATGATACCAGGCTACCGGATGTGATTTACCCATGCCCTCTGCCTTTTTCTCACCCCATTGCACTTTGGGATTATAAGTAGCTTCATCAACGGAAAGTATATAATTAAGTCCCGCAATTTTTTCAGGTCCAAATTCATACCACTCATCAGTCCACAATTTATTGTTGGCAAACCCTTGCAAGCCGGGGAATTTATTATCAGTAATATTTAATTGAGCCGTTTGAATTACGGGATGAATATAAAACATCCGTCCTACCAGTTTGTTGTACCATTCCCAGTCATATTCGGTATCCGATGCACTGTGAATACCCACGTAGCCTTTACCGGATTGAATAAAACGCTCCATCACTTTTTGTTGTGCCGAATCTAAAACATCGCCGGTGGTATTTAAAAAGATGACTACCTGAAACTGCTCCAGGTATTTATCGGTAAACCCATTGGGGTTCTCAAGCAACACTACATCAAAATGATTTCTTGTACTCAGCTCCTTAATAGCCAAAACTCCGTTGTGAAGAGATTCATGATGCCAGCCTCTGGTGGTGGTTACCAGCAAAGCTTTAAATTGCTTTTGCTGTGCAAAGCATGTATTACTTTGGAAAAGTAAGATCAATATAATCATCTTTATTGCTTTCATATAACTGCCTGTTTAATTAGCGCAATAAAGATAACTGAATATTTACAAAACAGTTTTGTGTACCATAAATACAAAATATTGAGGTACCTGCAAATAGTATCAGCAATGTACGTTGCCCAGCAAAAAATATACAATTACAAATACAGCAATAGTACCCAGGCAACCGCCACCCCATTTCCAGCTGGCAGCGCCTGCTATTATTGTTTTAAAAAAACTGTTCATAATTATATTTTTAGGTAGTATACAGGAAAACTATGCCACACTTTATAAAAGAAGAAAATAAAACAGCAACACTTTAAACTATATTTTCTATTGTATAATGGTGGGCATTTACTGTTACAGTATCTCCCACAATTAATCCCATTAATTTTACCCCCAATGGCGATTGTGGAGATACTGCCATCACAGTTATACCATCCACTAAGGCTTTACCCAATGCTATGCTTACAAAAAAATAGCCCCGGTTAGTTTTTACCAGGCTGCCATTTACTATTTTATTTGCAGCTATTGCAGGATTTATTTTTTCTAAAGCATTTTTTTGGGCAACTACATCCTTTAATTGTTCACGGGTATTGGCCTGTTCAATTTGCAACATGGCCAAAGCAGTTTCATGCTTATCCCCTGCAGTGCTCTTTGTTTCGTTGCTGCCGCTTTCTTTTAAATCGGCCAGTACCTGTTGCAACAATTGTATCTTATCATTTACAATCCGGGTATAATGCACGTGTATTTTTTCTTTCAGCGTCATAAGTGTAAACCAAAAATAATATTTTATGCAAAGCCTGCAGCGATAAAAAGGGTTTTAAATACCAGCCCTATTTGTAGTGCCTGTAATTTCAAAAAAAGAAACTACTACTGCATAAGGATTAAATTCTCCTTCTCTTATTATTGCCTGGCTGCTTACACTTATCGAAAAAGATCTTCCGTCGGGTTTTTCAATTTGCATCTCTACATTTTTTTGTGGAAATCCTGTTTGCAAACTTACTACCACCGGTAATTCGCAATCCGGAAAAGGAGTACCATCTAAGCGAAAAACCTTCCACCTGCCTCCGCTAACAGGAATTTGTCCTACTATTTTTTGTGGATCAACACCCAAAATTTCTATTGCTTTTTTATTAGCTGCCATTATCATTCCTGTAGCCTCTATTATCAATACGGCTTCGTCCAGCACATCAATCACCATTTTATACATGGCTTCTGTTTCGGCCAGCTTTTGTTCTGTAATTAATTGTTGTGTAACATTATGGTTAGTAATTACAATTCCTGCAGTAGTTGCATTTTCGTTGGTAATATAATGTGCAGCAGACCGAAAGTGAATATAGCCTCCCTCATTTCGTTTGCATCGGATGTTACCGTTCCATATACCGTTCTCCTGAAATCTTTTTTTCATTAATGCCACCGAATCATCTGAAAAGATCATATTATCCAATTCAAAAAAACTTTTGCCTAAAGTGCCGGAAAGGTTACAAATTTTTTCAGCTGCAACATTCCATCCTGTAATTTTAAAATCATTATCTGTTTGAATGACCACATCCGGAAGATGCAACAACTCGTTATGTAACGCATTTGTTTTACTGGCATCATTGTCCGACACAAAAGAATTTTTATCTACCGGGGGAAACGGGTGAGCTGATTTGTTTTTCATTGTTGGTTTAGGGGTTATTGCTGAATGGGAAATCTTGCATCTTATATCGTAAAAATCACCATTTTATTTCACTGCCGGTGCTGTATTTTATTGGTACAACCAATAACAACATTAATCCCGTACAATTTACAGTAACACTAAAGTGCTTTTACGCTTTTCTGCTGAGGTACTTTTACTTTCATAATTACGGCACACCACAATGCATTAAAAAACAAATACTATTAACGCATTACAAAATATTATAGGTAACAGTATTTACTTTTTGTATTACCGAGCCCGATTTCATTGCTCCCTGCATTTCTTTACGGTCAAACTCGTTGTACCAGGTGTAATTAGATGTGCCGATGCTTTTAATTTTTCCCTTGTTAAGCTTGTCATCAAACAAAGAATAATAAGTAAGCGAAGTATTGCCTACTGCTTTTAACTTTCCCCGGTAAACTTCATTATCGTAAGAAGAATAATAATTTAAAATAATACTGCCTGCAGATTTTAGTTTTCCCCTGTAATTAGCATCATCATAATCCATATAATAATCTAATTGCAAAGTGCCTATTGTTTTTACTTTTCCTTTTTGCACAGCTGGTTGCGAAGAGCTGTAATACGTAATTGTACAAGCTCCAATACTTTTTACTTTTCCTCTGAAAGCTTCGTCAGATTCCGGACCATAATAATCCACCCTCCCCATATAAGGATCTAATTTACCACGGTAGTAACCATTACGTGAAGGATCTACTTCAATACCCCATTCCAATATATTACCATCTGGCGAAATTTTAATAATTACCTGTTGGCCGGTAGTAAAACAAAATGAAGAAAGTGTGGTTGCACCCGAAATTACCACATGGGTTAATGACTGAGAATAAACAGTTCCGACTGTAATAATAAAAAAAGAGATCAGTAAAGAGAATATTTTCATGCTTGCAATTATAGTATGAAATTATAGTTTTTTATGCAAACAAATTTTACACAGCTGTTAATATATTCTTCCGGCTGCAATTAAACAGCCATTTTGATACACAACTGCAGCCATTGTTCTTTAGTAATAGTATAAATATAATCCAGTTTGGGCGCTTCTCCATAATAAGCAGTTTCTGCTTCGCCTGTTTTGATAGCGCCAAATCTTTCTAAAGAAATTTGCGACCTTTTGTTTACCGCACCAATATAAAAAGTAACCGTATCAACAAAGTTAAAAATATGATCCAGCATTAATTTTTTAAGTGTATAGTTATGACCACTACCCCAATGGCTGCGGATAAAAAAGGTATAGCCAATAGAAACTGTGTTAGTGGCTGGATCATAATCGCTATACCTTGAGCTGCCAATTACTTCATTGGTTTGAGCATCTTTAACCAGGAATGCGCCGCCTGATACTATAGCACCTCTAAAATAATTTTCAAACTCTTTTAATTGATACCTGTTTTTATTGGGATGCTGCTCCCAAATCAGAAGATCTGATGCAGCCGCGTACAATTCATCAAAATGAGATGCAGTAAGTGGAACCGCAATTACAAGATCATTTTTAAGTACAGGTTGAAAATCAATAACAGGGCTTGTCATAACAGGTAAAATAAAATTATACCGCAAAGCTACCAATGATTACAATAAAAAAAGCCTCTGGTACCAGAGGCTTTTTTTAAAGGGTAATAATTTATTAATTCGTTTCGGTATACGTTTTAAAGTTATCCATTATTGCCTGCCATCCGCCTTGCTGCATTTCAATTGGGTTTTCGTTTTCAGCTTCAAAATTTTCTACTACTTTGGTGCTATTTCCATCAGCTGTAAAACTGATATTTACTTTTCGCTCATCGCCAAGTGTGTAAGCAATGTATTCGTTAATGTTTACCACATCATATACGCCACCAAAGTCGAAGCCCATACTACCATCTTTTGCTTCCATACGGGTGCTGAATTTCCCCCCCACCCTTAAATCGTTTGTAGCGTTTGGCGTGTGCCAGTCTTCGGAAGCATTGCACCATTTAGTGATGTGCTCAGGTGCTGTCCAGTATGCCCAAACTTTTTCTATTGGTGCATTGATGATATTTTGTACAGTAAGAACGGTTTTGTTTTGTGCTTCCATTTGTATAAATTTTAAATGATCGTTTTTTATTTTCTTACACAAATATCTGGTAAGTTTTACAAACCCACACTGTGCAATAACGAAATAAAGAGGGCTGTTTACGACAATTAATATATTCTATAAATTGTACACAAGCCTATCAAACACTCTTTTTAAATGCATCGGTTATATAATTATTATCCCGGTAAAGTAAGGTTTTATTTACCGCTATAAACAGTTTGTTGTTACTATCTGGCAGGGGCATTCTTATATTAAAAGCATTTCTTAAAGAAGACTGCAATTTTTTGCCATCAATTGTTTTACCCAGTTGAAGCTGGTAAATATTGGTGCCATTGTTTAAAGCGGTAATAGATATGCCCGGTATTTTATTTAATGTAACAAATAATTCCGTAGCCTTTTTTACTGCATTTTGCAATCTGTTTTCCAAACTGTCAAGGCGGTGTAATGCCATTGCTGCATTAGCCCAATTACCATACATACTGCCACCATGTATTTTTATAAGATGCGGCATTTTGTCTATTACTTTTTTCTCGCCGCAAAGTATGGCGCCGGCAGCTGCACCCAAATATTTATATAATGAAATGTACACCGTATCAAAATAAGCAGCATATTCTTTTACACTAACACCCGACCATGCGGCAGCTAAAAATATCCTGGCACCATCCAGGTGCAATTTGATATTATTAGCACGACAGTAATCGCTTATTTTTCGTATCTCTTCAATAGCCACCATCCTTCCATCCGAACGGCGTACCGGATTTTCTATACTCACTGCACCTATGCCCGACTTAAACACTTCCTGCTCACCCAACATTTCCACTGCTTTTTTTAATTCTTCGGCGGTAAAACAGGTTTGGTCTTTTGCCAGCGGTATTAACCTTTTTTGAAAAACAGCTTGTGCGGCATCAGCTTCATCACGATACACATGGCTGGTATCCTGCACAAACACTTTTGTATTTTCTCCGCTCAGTACGGCTATTGCCAATTGATTTGCCATAGTGCCGCTAGGCATAAATATCGCTTTCTCTTTTCCTGTTATCGCTTCCATCTTTTTTTCCAAAGCAGCTACAGCCCCTCCCTCTCCATAGCGGTCCTTTTCAATGGCGGCATTGGTATTTACCTGGCTTAATAAATTGATGTAGTCACCAGGTTCAAACATTTCGCCATCACCAAAAAATTTTATAGCAGGTTCGTCAGCAAAATAATGTGGGGCAACGGTATCATGTGCAAACAATCCGGTTGCTGGCAGCATGGCTGGCAAAATTGAAAGTCCGGATAATTTTAAAAAAGATCTTCTGTTTGCAACTGGCATAATAAATGATTTTGTAATTGTAAAATACATTTTTAATGATGACTTACAAATACCGGCCATCATTTACAGCTATCAGATCTTTACAAGTTTGCCGGTTGCGGCACTTTTAAAGATGGCTTCTATCACCAGCATATTATTTACAGCATCCTGCAGGTTGGTAGGTACTGTTGTATTATACAGTATAGCTTTGGAAAAAGCATCTCCCTGCAAAGTGTACTGATCCACTGCATCAAAAACAATTTCTTCCTTACCTGTTGTGGTATGCAGCCAAATACTTGCGGCAGATGATGACGGTCCGTTAAAAGGAATTTCAATTTCTATTCTTCCGGTGGTACCCAAAATATTTGCCCGCTGGTAAGGCGTTAATTGTGTAGAGCAGGTAAATGTTGATGTACCATGGGCAAAATTTAACATCCCCGATGCCATACGATCTGTTTGTGACTGCGGATCAAAATCAATATTACCTAAAACACTTTCGGGTTCGGCATTAAAAATAAAACGTGAAAGCGAAATGCAGTAACAACCAATATCCATTAAGCCTCCGCCACCAATATCTTTTTGATTGCGGATATTATTGGCATCAGTATTATAATAAGAAAAAAAAGATTCAATGGTTTTTAACTCCCCTATAGTACCATCCTGTATTACTTTTTTTATTTGTTGCCATTGCGGATGAAAGCGATACATAAAGGCTTCCATTATTTTTAGTTGAGGTTGTTGGCTTGCTGCCTCCTGCAGTTGTTGTGCTTCGGCAGCAGTTAAACCAATGGGCTTTTCGCACAATACATGTTTGTTGGCTGCCAGTGCTTTTATTGCCCAGGGCACATGCAGGTGATTGGGTAATGGAATATACACTGCATCAATATCTTCATCATTCAGCAATGCTTCGTAAGAGCCGTATGCTTTAGGAATATTTAATGCTGCTGCAGTTTGTTTAGCCTGCGCTTCATTTCTGCTGGCAATGGCATCAATGCTGCAATACGCTCCGGCCTGCATGGCAGGTATTACTCTTTCTCTCCCTATTTTAGCAGTGCTTAATACACCCCATCTTATTTTTTTCATACCATTAGTTTTATCGTAATAATTGAAGCTGTAATTTATACATATATTCTTAGTGTTATAAGGAGATTGAAAAAAGCTTTAGTTTAAAAAACTAAATTTACTACATTCGTATTTGCAGTTAATTAATTACACATTATGCCAGCATTACAAAAGCGACAGGATTATATTAGTTGGGATGAATATTTTATGGGAGTGGCATTATTAAGTGCCCGCCGCAGTAAAGACCCCAACACACAAGTGGGTGCCTGCATTGTAAACGAAAAAAATAAAATTGTGGGTGCCGGTTACAATGGCCTGCCCATTGGCTGCAGTGATGATGATTTTCCCTGGGATAAGCAAGGCAATTTTCTGGATACCAAATATCCTTATATCTGCCATGCCGAACTGAATGCTATTTTAAATAATATTGGTATGGATTTACGGGGCTGTAAAATTTATACGGCACTTTTTCCCTGTAATGAATGTACCAAGGCCATCATACAATCGGGCATTGCCGAAGTAATTTACTTATCAGACAAATATTCCGGTAGCGATACAGCAAAAGCCTCCCGTTTAATGCTGGATACGGCAGGGATTCGCTACCGTAAAGTAGCAGCTACCATCAGCAAATTAGAACTATCGTTTAACGAAGAGGATGTATGATATGTTCTAATTACCCTAAAAAAAATCCTATCTGCTTCAAAATTACTCTTATAACAGTGTTGATTACTGTCATCGTTTTCTATAATTACTGTCAACAAAATTGCAGGCAACTGTAAATATCTTGTTGCCTAAAGTGTAAGTATATGAAACGGACTATCTTAATTTGTTTTGCTGCATTTTTTCTTTTTGCAGCAGGCAATACCAGCGCCCAAATTCTCAACCCAAAAAAAATATTAGAAAGAAAAGCCAATAAGATTCTTGAGAAAAAGACCGACCAGGCAGTTGACAGCATTCTGAATAATAAAGGCGATGATCAAAAAAAGGAAGAGCCAAAGAAAAATGCTGATAACAAAATAAAAACTGATACGGGTACTAAGGCTGAACAACCATCGCTGCAGCTATATTCCAAATACGATTTTATACCGGGAGAAAAAGTGGTTTTCTTTGATGATTTCAGCCAGGACAATGTGGGTGATTTTCCTGCATTGTGGAATACCAATGGCTCGGCAGAAGTGGTTACCAGCAATTTATTTGCCGACCGCTGGATGAAGTTTGCGGGCAATCAATCTATCTGGACAGATGAATTATTGCTACTACCAGATAACTATACCATCGAATTTGATATTGTACCCATTAAAGGAGAAGAAGGTAGAATGGCAGGCTATGGCTTTAGATTGATGCAAAGTATTAATGCCAAAGCATACGACCATGGTGCTGTACCGGGTAAAGCAGGATTTGCTTTTTTTTGCGAATACTTTGGCAGGCCGGGTTACAGAACCTACATCAACGGTGAAGAAGGCGATGCACTAGGATTAACCGGGCATAAAGATGACGACCAGTTGTATCAAAAAGAAAATCAATTATATCATATTTCTATCTGGGTGCAAAAAGCAAGAGTACGTTTATATGCCAATGAAAGTAAGTTAATTGATTTGCCAAAAGCTTTTCCGCTTACGAGTGTAAAAATGGATCGGATACGTTTTGAGGATGGTGCAGCAATGATAAGCAATGTGCGTATTGCTGTTGGCAATCCGGATATGCGTAACAAATTAATTACCGAAGGCAAGATTGTGAGCTATGGAATTTATTTTGATGTTAACAAAGATGTGCTTAAACCAGAGTCTTATGGTTCGCTAAAAGAAATTGCCAATATATTGAATGAAAATGCAGCTGTAAAAATTAAAATTGTTGGTCATACAGATGCTGATGGTGCCGATGCTGCAAATCTTGATCTGTCTAAACGCCGTGCTGCTGCAGTAAAAAACGAACTGGTAAAAACTTTTGGTATTGATGCTGCAAGAATGGAAACCGATGGTAAAGGCGAAACACAGCCCGTGGCCGCCAACGATAAACCTGCTAACAAAGCATTAAACCGCAGGGTGGAATTTATAAAATTGTAGCTTATTCAAAAACAAAATACAATCCCACAAAAACAAATGTAATGGCCACCATGGTAAGGCCGTATAAAAAAGTATTAAACAAATCGGGAAATGCATTAGTTACGGTAAGCAGGCAACTTATAAAGCCCAGCACGGCACCAATTGCCATACATACAAAGCCGGTAAACTGCCTTTTGGCATTGCGTAACCGTTTATATTCTTTCAAGTGCGCTGCAACGGCATCGGCATCAAGGCCCTGTGCCTGCAACTCATCTTCAATGGTTTTAGGAGTACGTTTTGCAGCCATCCATTGCTGAATAGTGGCTGCATCTACAGAAGCAGTATAGGTCATAGCAAACAATTTTTTAATATCGTTAATAATGCATCCGCACTTAAACCTAACTTCAAAATAGAAAAATTATCTGACAATGCCAATTACCAGCTAAAAATATTTGCGGGCAGTAAAAATTGCCTGGCAGGGTTCAATAGCAACTACTTTAATTCCGGCAGATGTATTTTCAGGGCTTTTTCAATGCAGCTGTATTCCAATGCAGCATTATCAATAAAGCAAAGCAATTGATTAAATGTTGCTCCATTTTTACCCATCACTTCAATATCATCCACTATAGTAACTAATTTTTCGGCCTGAATGATACCTGCACTACTCTTAAGTTTATGTGCCTTTTGGCAAACCAGGTCAATATTGCCAACCAGTAATGCTTCCTTCATTTCTTTCAGGTCTTTTGGTGCTTCTCTTAATAAAATAGCAAGCATTTCATGTAAATATTCTGCATCATCCATTTCTTCCAGCATACTTAAATCATATAATTCTCTGGCAGGGGCAACAATAAAAGGCGGTGTGTGAGTGTTTAGATTTTTCATACTTATATTTTTGGGTTATCCGTTTTTATCAAGCTCGTTTTTGTTCAACTTTTTTTTCTTTTATTACGTTCGACCATTTAGCAAGCATATTTACTATTTCTTCCAGCTTAACAGGTTTACTTAAAAAATCATTCATACCAGCCTTCAGGCATTCGTCTTTATCTTCCTTCATGGCATTTGCCGTCATTGCTACAATAATGGGTTGTACTTCCACACTTTGTCTTATTATTCTTGTTGCTTCTAATCCGTCTATTTCCGGCATCTGTACATCCATTAATATAATATCGTAATGTTGCTGGCCGGCCATTGCAACTGCGTCTTTTCCATTTTCGGCAAGTGCTGCTTCAAAACCAAGTTTACTTAATATTTTAAGGGTCAACTTCTGGTTTACCTGGTTATCTTCTGCCACCAATATTTTTAAAGGATGCTCTTTTACAAAATCTACAGAAAGTTTTTGTTTTACCGGCAGTATTTCTGCCACATGTTTTCCTTTACCTCTTAACTCATTGATAATAAGTTTACACAACATCTCTTGTTTAATAGGCTTGGTAAGTATCGATTTAAATAAACCTGCATATTCTCTATTTCGTTCATCACCAACAGAACTTAGTAAAATTATTGGCAGATCGGGATATTTTTTTTGCATATTTTTTGCCAGTTCGCAACCATCCATATCAGGCATTTGCATATCAGTTAATACCAGATCAAACTGCATCCCTTTGTTTAATATTTCCAGCGCCTCTGCCCCGCTACAGGCTAATGTGGGCAGCAGTTTCCATATCTCTAATTGATTTTTGAGGATGCAGCGGTTGGTTAAATTATCATCTACCACCAACACCTGTTTACCTTCTATACCTGCTAAATTATTGGTTACATAAGTACGCAGCGCTTGTGAACTTGCTGATGAACACATGGTGAAAGTGAATGTGGTGCCTTCACCCTCTTTACTTTTTACATCAATCTGCCCGCCCATTAAGCCTATTAATTTTTCGCAAATAATAAGGCCCAATCCTGTACCACCATATTTACGGCTGGTAGATGAATCTACCTGCGAAAAAGCTTTGAACAATCTTTCCATTTTATCTGCAGGAATACCAATACCTGTATCACGTATTTCAAACTCTAATACAATTTCTCCATTATCCTGCGATTTAACTAAATGAACACCCACAAATATTTCACCCTGCTCAGTAAACTTAATAGCATTACTAACCAGGTTAACCAGTATTTGCCGCAGCCTTAAACTATCGCCAATAATTTGTGCTGGTACATTGTAATCAATTTCATACACCAGGTCCAGCCCCAGCTTGCCAGCCTTACCTGCAAATACATCCAGCACTTCTTCTATGCAGGTACGCAAATCAAAGTCGGTTTCTTCCAACTCCATATTACCCGATTCTATTTTAGAAAAATCAAGTATATCATTAATTACTTTTAGTAAAGATTCGCCACAGGTACTAATTGTTTTTGCATATTCCTGCTGCTCGGGTGTAAGTTGCGTTTCGTTTAAAAGCGATGCCATACCAATTACACCATTCATAGGTGTACGAATTTCGTGACTCATTGTAGCCAGAAAAACACTTTTTGCTTTATTAGCTTCATCCGCTTCGTGCCTTGCCTGCTCTGCTTTTTGATAAGCTACTTTAAGTGCCTCTTCATTTAAAACTCTTTCTTTGTGTATTTGCGCCTCTCTTTCCAGCTTACCCATTTCACGGGTTTGCTCAACTTGTATTTTGCTATATTTTTTTAGCAGGTAAGCCCATAACCCGCAAATAAAAAATATTAATGCAGCAAGTATAATATGTATAATAAAAGCAACCAATTCAATAGAATCAACCTGACTAAAATAAACCCCTTTTACACCGGAGTTTTGCAGGTAAGCCAATCCAGTATGATGAATAAGTACAAACAGTACTAAAGGGATCTGCAGCTTCCAGTTTTGGTAAGTGATAAGTATAGCACTGGCAACAAATGCTGCAAAATGCATTTCAAAAAGGCCATGCATTTGATAAATACCCTGGGCCATAAAAACACCTAACACCAAACTTAAAACATATTGGTACAAAGTGGAATCGGGCATAGTTACCTTAATATAGTAGTACGCAAAAAGACATAATCCACCCACACCAAAAGCAATTAACCATGTACCATAAAAAGGTGCCAGTATAAGGCCGCAGATAAAAAAACAGATCAAAAAATAGTTCATTAATTTATCTGATCTTTCTTTTACCTGTTTAGAAAAAGAAATTGCATGTATTTGTTTCTCAGGGGTAAGGTTTTCCATAGTTGCTGTTAGTATTTTTAATTGCAGGGGTTATTTTTTACAGTTTGGCAGCGAACAGCCGTAGGCAGTAAGTGCATAATTATTGAAAGCCGGCTCTTGCTTACAGGCCAATAAAGCATCGATGGCTATTTGAGCATAGTTACTTTTTTTATCGGTACAATAGCGGCTTCTGTTATAATTGCCCCTGTAATAAAGTTGCTCATTTGCAGTTAGTAATACAGCTTGCGGCGTGGAGTAAACGCCGCAGATAACAGCAAGAGAAGTGTCAAATAAAATGGGCATTGTAAGGGCATATTTTTTCCGAATATTATCTTCGGTGTAACCTTTATTGCTTGTAATTACTACCACAGCAAAACTTATTTCATTACCATACTTTTTTGCAAGCCCTTTAAAATGCGGCATATTAAACCGGGAGCAGGGGCAATCGGGATTGAAGAAATGCAGGAAGAGAGGCTTGTTTTTTTCGGAGATAAATTTTTTGCTTACGCCAATATATTCACCTGAAGCTACTGCATGATATTGCGCCGGCACAGGCGTTGGCAAACTGTACTGCCATTCGCTGTACCAGAACAAAATACCCACACAGGCAAATGTTAATAATAAAACTATTATGGTAATTGGTTTTTTCAGGAGTGCTGGTATTATTAGCTTTTAAGGATATTGTCTGTCTACATAATAACGTTATAAACAGATTTAGTGGTGTGAGCTAATTAACCAAATTGTTGTAGAAAGACGACTACTTATTTAAACAACAGTCCGATTTGTATCACTGATACACAATTTCTATACGCATCTGTAGTTCTATAATACATAGATAAATATTAAAAGAAACAAACCCTTAAAATTCATACATGAAACTTCAATTTCACACCTAATGAAAAAAGTTTTACCAGAAAAGATCGACATTTTCCTTGTTGTAAATCCCGGGGCCATTGAAGAACATTTTAATAAAAATGACCCCTCTCCCTTTTACAAAAGACAACTTAGCCACGAGTTTGAAGAATACATTAACCGCATTAAAGCGCCAGCCAGGCGAATGACCATTATTGAATACAAGGTTACCTGCAAAACAGAAAGCGACAAACAATATACCGAGCCTCTCATCTATGCTATTAAGCAGCATTTTGCCCATGTAATGCTGGCAAAACAGGGCGAATTTGAAAGATTTAAACGCCGTAATTATATTGTACTTTTTATTGGCCTTGCCATTATATTATTGTCCCATATTTTAATACCCATGATTTTAAAAGATGAAGGCGGTATAGAATCTGCTATACTTACCGGCATTGATATTTTTAGCTGGGTAATGATGTGGCAACCCATTGACAATTTGCTTTTTCACTGGAACAGCCACCTGAAAGATATAAGCAACATAAAAAAATTAACAGAGGCCCCGGTAATTTACACCGAAGAACCACAATAATAATACACATGGTTAAAACAAAAAATAAACGAATAATCAATCTCTTTGTATGGAAATAATTGATATTTTTTTTGTAACAGCATACCTGCCGCTTTTTGTGTTATCCACTTTTAGTGCCTGTATTTTTTTTGCTGTTCTTGTGGCAATGGCATTAATACTATTGGGGCTTTACCGATCAAACATTAACAGCTACCACAATAAAATTAATGCCATGGACAAGCAGCTGGAAGCTATGCAAAAGCACCTTGATTATGCCAGCCGTGAAAAAAGTAAAGCAAGGGCCGATGCAAAAAAGATCAGCAACGGCAAGAGAGAAATTACTCAGCTCTCTTAGCCATGAGATACGAACACCTATGAATGGCATATTAGGTATGGCTATTCTTTTAGAAGAAACTAATCTCCATCCTGAACAAAAAGCTTATATCGAAACCATCATCAGCTCAGGAAAAATACTTTTAGATAAAGTAGATGAAGTAATGGCCAATGATACACTGGAACAATCAAAAATTGACCAGGCTATTAACGCAGTACAGCAAAAAAATACCGATCTGCGTAACTGTGTAGAAGAAGTAATAGACACGTTTGCTGTAAAAGCATCGGAAAAAAATATAGAATTGTTATATGATATAAATGAAGAGGTACCACTAGAAGTATTAACAGATAACCATCGCCTGCACCAGGTATTAACCAACCTTGTAGAAATGGTAATGGCAGATAATCCTCAGCAAGTTTGTATTGGAATACACATTATTAAACATAACAGTATAACCACTCCGCCGGCACTAGGCTTTACTATAACAGCAAAACCTTTAGACAATGCAGCTTCAATAGCAATGTTGCTGGCCGAAGGAAAAACGCTGCCAGACAATACTATTGGAGATTTGCAAAACACAGCAATTCTTGGCCTTGCCATTAGTAAAAAACTGGTAGAAGAAATGGCTGGAGAAATAAAAGCTATAGATAATACCAACGCTGGTTTTATTTTTAACATCCCATTGCATGCCGTTACACCACTTGCCGGAACTACTGTTAATTACAGCCTTAAAGGTTTTGAAGATAAATCAGTGTTGATCGTAAACAGCAATATTGTATCAGCAAGTGTTTTAGCAAAAAAACTGCGGCAATGGAAAATGCAACCTGTTGTTGCTGCAAGCAGTAAAGAAGCTTTGCAGTTAATAAATGAGCAATCATTTAACCTGGTAATTACTGAAATGAACCTGCCCGAAACCAATGGTATACAACTGTTGGCAAATATAAAAAACATATTCCCTCAATTGCCTGTAATATTATTAAACCCTTTAAATGATGTGCGCTACAAAGAGCAGCATACAATTGCAAAGGAAATTACGGTGTTAAGCAAACCATTAAAACATCATACACTGTTTGATAATGTACTCAGCAGCTTGCGGAGTAAAAATACCGGACAGATGCAGGATATGCCGGCAAATAAATTATCTGCCGATTTTGCTAAACAATACCCGTTAAAAATATTGGTGGCAGAAGATAATCCTGTTAATCAAAAATGGGCTATTAAAATATTGGGTAAGCTGGGGTACGAAGCTGATGTTGCAGGCAATGGCCATATTGTGTTGGATATGGTAGGCAAAGCTGCTTACGATCTTATATTGATGGATGTACAAATGCCCGAAATGGATGGACTGGAAGCTACCAGAATGATACGGGTATGCCTGAGCAAACAACCTACTATTATTGCAATGACGGCTAATGTAATGCACGGCGACAGAATGGCCTGCATACAGGCGGGCATGGATGATTACATTAGTAAGCCGGTACAATTGGGCGAGCTGGTAAACATGCTTGAAAAATGGGCACTTGTAATTACTGATAAAAAACTGGCTGCCGCAGATACATTAAAAGAATGGTGATTTATCAAAGACAAAATAATTTTACTATCCTTTTACTCCTGCAACCTGTAATAAAATTTCAGTACCGCATATTTGTGTTACCTGCAAAACTGAAACAATAAATACACACAATTCCCTCTCCCCCTTTACCAGGCTACCATTGACAATAATCAATCTTTTTGATGGCAGCCATTCTTCTTCTCCCATACTTTACATTGTATTTTCAGCATAGCAAATAACAATTGCATATTTTTCAAAAAAAATACAGTTCAACAGTCACTAGCGTTACATCTTGGTTAAATATATTTTATCGCCCTACCTATTGATCACAATCACCACTTTGAACAACTACCATCATCATTTGTAATTACGCAGTATTAATAACTTGTACCATTAAAACCCTGAGGTATGAAAAAGATACTTTTCCCTTTAGCAACAGCAATATTTTTTTCGGCAAATGCAATAGCCCAGTCATCCGGTATTTTTCCTGGTGAGCCCTTTAATGGCATGCAGGTAAATTATAGTATAACAGGTGCTACTATTTCAAAATACACCGATGTACCTGGTTATACATGGACAAGAAGCCTTGTAGTAACTGATATACAAAAAGGAAGTACACTGGGCATTTCCGGTTCTTTACAAGCCGGCGGGCTTGGTTGCACAGTAACCGTATCGGTAAGTGCAGGCAACAAAACCAGCAGTGGTACTTATGAAGTAAAGCCCGGCACACCAATGAATTTTCAACAAGAAGTAGCAATACCAAAAGATGCTGCAGCTGCAAATATTTCTGTAAATATGAATGGACATTACAGCATGGGTGGTGGCTCCCGTGGTGTGGTAGTACAAGGTGGCTGGGATGGCAAATGGGGTGCACAAAATAAAACTGCCGAACCAGATAAATATAAACCGGCACCATCTAAAGTAGCCATACTAAAAGACCTGCTTAAAATATATGGCGATGAAAGTAAAATTCCAAGAGGATTAGTAAGTAACGGCCCCGATAATAATAAACTGTGGTGGTTTGATAACAAGTATGATGATTATACCTGCGGTGCTTATCAAAGCAGGGTATTGGGCATGTTGGATAATATAAAATACGGTAACGACCCCGAGCAAAAAAAATTACTGGAAGGTTACGAATACGGCCCCATTCAGGCTAACTGCGGTGTTACACCCGGCGGGCACCAGGCCGTGGTTATTTACCCAAAAGGAACCGACTGGAGAGAAACCGGAACAGTACTGGATCCCTGGCCCGAGCAAAAATCAAAATCATATACTATTGAAGAATGGAAAAAAATATTTCCTTACGGTGTAAATCCTTCCGGTTATTACAAAGGGCAATACCCAATATGCGGTGGCAGTGGCTATACCGATCCCCGTAAAACTGAACTTACAACGCAAGAAACCAACTGGTACAAATCGCTTGCTAAAAAACGGCAGGAAGTATATAAAAATATTAAAGATCTTACCGAAAGAAAAAGGCGGATGAAAATAGATTACATGAACCGCAACATTGATACAAGAGCTGCGGCAGACTGCCCTTTAAATATGTATATCAAAGATGCCAACGGCCGCATTAGCGGTTTCCCAGGTGGTGTGTTGCGTACAGAAATTGAAGATGTATCTGTAAATACATTTCAACTAGCGGATGGCACTTACTGGACAGAGTTGGCCTACCCTTCCAATGCCGGTTATAACATCATACTAAAAGGCACCGGCAATGGTGCAGCAGAAGTGTACTCCGGTTTTTATATGCAGGATGAACCAGCTGGCCGTGCTGTTTATAAATACAGTTTACCTGTAAGCAATGGAAAGGAATATATGCTTAACCAGGCCGGCGAAAACACTGCTATAAAAATAACCAATGATGTAAAAAATAAAAGAGCTGCAATTAATGGCGTTAAAATAGCATCGGCAAGTGATGAAGGAAACGAAATAACCAATGCCGGAAAGGAAGAAAAAATTTATGATAACGGCAATATTTACGGTGTAAATAATGGCCCGGTAAGCGCCACACAATTTGCAGTAACACAAACTACATTTATCACCCGTATTGAAAACTACCATTACTTTAACAATGGAAAACAACCGGGTACCATTACGCTGGTAAATGCCTGGGGCAAAAAAATTGGTCCGTGGCAGGCCAGCGGAACATTAGGCCAGGGTGGCGTACAAAATGCCTATTGGGTGGTAAGGCCAAACATTAGTTTGCCTCCCGGAAAGTACACCGTATTGGATTCCGATCCTGCCTCATGGTCTACCAATACACAATCGGCAAACAAAGGTTTTACAACTGTTTGGGGCTACACTCAATAATAGCCTAATTAAAAAGCAGGAGCGTTTTTTATATCGTCTCCTGCTTTTACTTAATGGCAAAAATATTTTTAAGCATTTGGTGCATTGCCAATAAAATGTCTATTTTTTACTACCTGCCATGCTGTAGCAGTCTGCAACTTTACATTACTAAAACTAATCATCATGCACCGTAAAAAATTTTTACTTACCTCATTACTTGCTGCACCTGCATTGGCATGGGCCAATCAATCAACTACTGAAAAAAATACAGCATCCACTACCCAACCTTTTATAGTTGATGCCGGTAAATCACGTTTTGGCGATGTGGTAAAATTTTTAGGTGTTCATCCCAACGACTTAAAAATTTCCTCTAAAGATACTGGTGGAAAACTCTCCGTGTTTGAATACACCGGGCTGGGTAAAGTGGGGCCTATGCTGCATGTTCATTTTAAACAAGATGAAATTTTTATGATTACCGACGGGGAATATCGTTTTGTAGTGGGAAAAGAAACACATATATTAAAAGCAGGGCAAACTATTTTTTTACCAAGAAATATACCACACACCTGGATACAACTTTCCGACAAAGGAAAACTCATTTACTTTTTACAGCCCGCTGGTAAAATGGAAGAGTTTTTTACTTATATGAACAATTTAAAAGATCGGCCATCAGCAGCAGAAATGGACCGCATACATGCCAAACATGATATGAAAGTAGTGGGACCCCCACTTTCTCTGTAATTTTTTTGTATCTTACTTCTCACCAATAATTGTATTGCGCTTTTGTTGTTAAAAGATTTTATACCTGCACCCGATGTACAGGAGTTTGTACAACTGTACCGCATTGTTCATCTTAAATTTGAGCAAGGGCAACCCGTGCCTTTTAAAGCTTATCCGCCCCGGCCGGAACAATGCCTGGCATTTTATCCTTACGATACCGAGACTGTAGAATACAAAAACACCGGCAAACAGGTAAAAAATTTACCGGTAGTATTGTACGGACAATTTTCAGAAGTTACTCACCGCATGATAGGTAATAATTTCCTGGTGTTTCAAATTATTTTTAATCCCGGGGCGTTACATCGCTTAACCAGTATTCCTTCTGCCGAAATCACTAATCAATACCTTGATGCAGAAACCTTTTTTTCTGCAGAAATAAGAACCATAAATGAACAATTGCATTATGCCGCCAATTATAAAGCCATGATTGATATTGCCGATATTTTTGTAAGATCTCTTATTAAAAAACAGCAAAAACCCCGGCTATTAATAGATGATGCCTGTATACTGTTATTAAAGGCTGATAAAAAATTTACCCTGCAGCAAATTGCCAGAGAAGCCTGCCTTAGCCCAAAGCAACTGGAGCGTAAGTTTAAAGAACGTACCGGCGTAAACCCTAAACTATACGAACGTATCATCCGTTTTGATAAAGCATTCCGCTTAAAAAACTCCAACCCAAAAATGGATTGGTTAAGTATTGCATTAGAATGTAATTACCACGATTACCAGCACCTCATAAAAAACTACAAGGATCTTACAGGCCTTAGCCCCGCCGCTTTTCACGAAATGGAGAACAATGCCCCCGAACGAAAATTTGGATTGAGTGAAGGATATTATAGTTAAGTAATTCCCGATAACCCTCCTGTTATTATTTTTTTAATCTCTTATATTACTACTCCTCCGCAACAATTACTGCGCAATTACAATTCCTCTACCTAACTTCGCCGCAAAATTTTCAAAAAAAATAACTGCTAATGATCACTAATTTTGAAGCCATTTTACAAACGCTTTCAATACACCAAACCGGCAATAAATTACTGGATGAAAAATATAAATTATCTGAACAGCCGTTTGAAATAAATGATGATGTTTTAAATAAAATACTGATCCAGTACTTTCTGGCACCGTTTGAAAAAACAACTGAAATTTATCGCTTATCGCATCCCAGTGAAGATCTTAATTTAAATGAAGTATTTCATTTTGCAGAAATAATATTTAATGATCCGGAAACTTTTCATGCCAACAGCCAGCAACTGGCCAAACATTTATATGATGCCTCCAATCACCCAAAAATAAAATCAGGAGAATTATATATTGCTTATTTTAACAAGTTGCAAATAGAAGGCGAATTACATGATGCCATAGGCATATTTAAATCCGAAACAAAAGAAACTTATTTAACTGTACAAAACAATAACAACAATTTTGAATTGGGATACCAGCAGGAAGCGATCAATATAAAAAAGCTGGATAAAGGTTGCGTTATTTTTAATTCAGAAAAAGAAGAAGGCTATAAAGTTGCTGTAATAGACCTTACTAACCGCAGCACAGATGCAGCCTATTGGGTAGATGATTTTTTAAAACTAAAAGTGCGTAACGATAATTATAATCAAACCAGTGCCACGTTAAGTATTTATAAAGATTTTGTTACTAAAGAACTGGAGACCTCTTTCGATCTGACCAAGACAGATAAGATTGACCTGCTTAACCGCTCGATGAAATACTTTAAAGAGAACGAGACTTTTAATATGGATGAATTTGCTTTTGAAGTGATCAATAATGAAGAAGGTATACAATCATTTAAAAATTACAAAGCCAGTTACGAGCAGGAATACAATACACCAATTGCAGATTCATTTGCTATATCCAATGCAGCAGTAAAAAAACAAGCCCGAACTTTTAAAAGCGTTTTAAAGCTGGATAAAAACTTTCACATCTACATTCATGGTGATAAAGAATTAATAGAAAAAGGATTTGATGAGGAAATGAATTTAAATTATTATAAAGTATATTTTAGAGTAGAAAATTAAAACGCAACATACAATTTAAAAATGCTGCAATAATTATTTTAATTATTTTTTAATCCTTTTTTAATTTTTTCAACAGCACCTTTGTTGCTTTGCAGTTTACCTTCGCTACCACGTAGTATAAAAATTTAGTGGCTTAAAATTAATGTTAAAATCATTTTTTAATAAGTGATTATTTTAAACGTAAAGTAGAAAAAAAAATCAGTACAATCATTTTTGGCATGATTATTATCTACTTCTATCCGACATATTATCTACTAATCTTAAAACGAGTGTTATGATTATTTATGTAAAAAACATGATCTGCCTTCGCTGTAAAATTGTAGTGAATAATATACTTGCCGGTTTTGGAGTAGAGGCAGAAGATATTATGATTGGCAAAATACAGCTGAAAGAAAACTTATCTAATTATAAGTTGCGCCAGCTGGATGCTGCACTAAAAGAAACAGGGCTGGAATTAATTTTTGACAGAGACTTACTCATTGCTCAAAAAATAAAAACTATCGTTTCCGAAACCATACATTTTTCCAACGAGCCTTTGCTTACCAAGTTTTCGTATTACTTAAGCAGCAAGCTCAATTACAGCTATGCTTATTTAGCCAATGTTTTTAAAAAAACCAATGGCATAAGTATAGAGCGCTACATTATTTTACAAAAAATAGAAAAAGTAAAAGCAATGCTAATTGCGGAGGATACTGCTTTAAGTGAAATAGCTTACCAGATGAATTACAGCAGCGTAAGCCATCTTTCGGCACAATTTAAAAAAGTTACCGGCATTAATGCCAGTGAATATAAATTGTTGCGACTTGATGACTACAGCAGCATGCCCGTAAAAATGGCGGTATAAATTCCCAATTCACTTTAGCACAGTCTGCATCATTATTGTTTATGTTTATACAATCAATAATGATGCAGTAGCTGCAATAATTTAATTTAAAACCATTGAAATAAAAAGGGCGATAGCTGTAAACATTAATGTTACAAATACAAGACACACTACAATTAAAAAAGATATTGCTCTCATAGAATTAGATTTGCTTTTATTTTTCAAAAAGCATACCAACAACAATTTTCGTTAATAAAAAGTGCAACTAAATACACTTGGTAAAATAACAGGTATGGCCTGTAGTTTTGCTTAGCAATGTTGCGTTATAAATTTTTAAAGTATTACAGTTTATATTACTTGCTGCTGTAGTATTTTCTACCATAATAATTACCGGTTAAATACTAAAAGTGTTACTGGTTTATTATGCAGGTTGCAAAAAACAATTACGTAATTCTCCCTGCACCTATACTTTTATAAACACATTACTTACTCCTCCGCACCATATATGTAGTTGCTACAATCCCTGCTGGTTCACCACTGTGCGGCTTTGCCCTTACAGTACTGCCCACCAATACATCGGCCTGGTTTACACCAAGCGACCAATGAGGAACAACATAACCCTGGTAATTGTATTGCCATCCGGCAGTGCCCAATGATGAATCTCCCACACCAACTAATGAGTAGCAGGTTACCGTATCGTTATAATAATATTTGCCGGTGATCTTCAATCCCTGGTAAGGATTTTGCGACCAGTATAATAATCCACTTACCGAATCATTACCCATCTTTTTAAGATTCATTATGGCAGCAGCAAATTCCAGCGAATCAAAATCATTTTGCCATGCAGTATCATTTAATAAACTCCGGTAAGTCCAGCTGCCGTTTAAAAAGCTGCCGTCAATTTTGTTTGCAGGTTTATTATTGGCCTGTTCATTATTACAAGCGGTTAACACTACTGCAATAAAAAGAAATGCGTAAAGTAATTTCATTGTAAATATTTTAATTATGGTTGCTGTAATATTTTTTGCACTGCATCGTAATAAATTTTATTGTATGCTGTGCCTTCATGTTCTAATTTGGCCACCAGTTTTTTGGGTGCCTGCTCAGGGTCGCCGGCATGCACGGGTGGGTTGGGTGCATATTGTATGTACAGCTGCGAAGTTTCGGCGTATGTTTTGCCTTTTATTTTTTCCACCAGCATTAATGCAAGATCAAGTGAAGAAGAAATGCCGCCACCTGTAAATATTTTTTTTGTATCATCAATAATACCTCTCGGATTTCCCTTGGATATTTTAAGATTGAATTTTTTCTTCAGCAAGGCAAGATTAGGTACCTGGCTCCAGTAAGTGGTGGCTTTGCAATCTTTTAGTAAACCGGCTGCTGCCAGTATAAATACACCTACACAAACCGAACCTACCCATGTAGCACCTGCTGCAGTTTTTTTAATGAAGGCCTGAAAATCTTTATCAAACATGGCATTGCTTACCCCACCTGCACCACCGCCGGGCACAAACAAAATATCAATATGCGGATGTTTTTCTTTAAAACTGTATGTAGGAAAAACATGTGTGCCTTCCGAAGTTTTTACCGGCTTTTTTTCTGCCGCTAACCATACCGGTATAAAGGCGGCATCCGGCCCTGGCGGAAAAGCAAAAACTTCTGTGGCACCACAAAAATCCATCAGGGTTACATCATCATACAAGGGAAAACCAACGTACAATGGTTTAGGGGTTGATTGGAGTAACTTCTTTTTCATGTAAAATTTAATTTAAAATCAGCCATTATTTGCTTTGCAAAGCAAATAATGGCTGAAGAAGGAGGATAAGGCCGACGGAATTATTTACTATTCTTTTTTAGCAGGTGGCGCATCGTTGATCAATGTACCTTGTATACTCCATGCAAAATCTAACCGCACTTTATTTACAAAGAAGGGATCGTTATTACTGATGTATTGAACTGTACTATAAATATCGTTAGTAACACCGCCTTTGGTCATTAAGGAAGTAGGTGTTGCCAGTGTATGACATGTCATACAATTGGTTTGATCTCCAAAATAAAATCTTGGATTAAGCTTGTTTGGAAACACCAGGTTACCTCCATTAAATGAAGTATCAAAACCGGATTCTAAATAAGGGTTGTAACCATAAATGGGTACTACACCCTTATTGGTTCCTCCCACTAATGGCTGATTAGGTATTACCATGGCATAAGAAGTTACTACTGCATAATGCCCCGCTGCGGTACCTTGTAATTGTGCAGGCATAAGGCTTGCTGCCAGGTTAGAGCTGGGTTTATAGGGATTTGAAGGATCAGGCGTCCAGTAATAGGTTTGCCATGTCCAGTTAGAGATCTCTTTAGTGGTAACATGCATGGCTACCAATATCGCTACTTGCCCGGCAATAGCTTTTCCTCCACCGCTTAACCCCTGTGTGCTGTCTTGCTTATTCATAAAAGCAGCCATTTTTGCATCTACTTTAAAATTTACAAAATCGCTTACATTACAGGTGGCCGCTGCTATATGTGCAGGATCATTATCATTAGCACCTGCCGGAATTAATTTTTTGTTGGGTTGCTGCCTGTTCTTTACATCGGCATAAACTACGGTTGGCCATAAGTTGGAACTGTAGGCGGTATCTTTTGGTCCGTTCCATGCTGGTATTTGTATCAGGCTATCCGTTGCCGAGCCAACAATATAAGTGGGTTTAATAGTGATAGATTTTTGCGGAAACGCAGGAATATTACCAATACCATTTGCCACAGCGTATTTATTAATTACCGATTGTTTCAATATACTGTTGGTGCTTGCATAACATGCTGCATTAGGATCGTAAGAAACCGTTACCCAAAAACCGGGGTTTACATCAATGGTATCGTTATTTTTTTTGCGCAGCAAAGCATGTTTTAAAAATACAGCAGGGCCATGGCCAAACTGTCGGGGATGTTCCAAACCAGTACGGCTTGTTTTTTTAACTGCTCCATCGCAACCACCCTTGGTATCACCTGCCACAATCATATCCTGTATCTCACTAATGCCCAGCCAGGTTTCAAAAATGCGTAGCGAATCTCCATATAATACTTCGCCGGAGTTTGCAGTTAACCCTGCCCATACGCCCCAAGCGTGTTTATATACGCTGGCAGAATCGTAGTTATTAGGAAAGCCTTTATTATTCATCCAACTGTAAATAGTGTTGGAATCTTCAGGAAAATTAAAGCCGGGTACCACTACCGGTAATTCTTTGGGAGTAATGCTGCTGCCACTACTTTTAGTTTCTTCTTTACTGCTTTCTTCTTTATTATTGTTGTTGCATTGAGTAGCTGTTAAGCTAACAAATAGCAATGCCGCTACAATAATGGAAAGTTTTTTGTTGATCATGTTCAATAGTTTTAAGGTTTGTAAAATACTGTCTGCATAATATTAAGATTAAAGGTAATTATTGAAACAGGCTTTTTCACCCGTACAAATGCGGCTTTAGGCTTCAGGTATTTATACTTATATGGCTGCAACAGAGCATTGCTGATTTTATTAATACAGTGTTAATGGATTACCATAAACCTTAAAAAAATATTTTTGAGAAGATTTTTGCAACAGTTTATTATGTAGAAACGTAGCGGATAAAATAAAAGCAGTAATTTTTATAATGATGCAGTTATATTGTTATTGAAGCTTTACAAAGAAGAAAAAAATTATAACTCCACATCCATCCACAATACAGAATTACGGGTTTGGAGTTCATTTTGTTCCCATAATTTATTGGCAGGGTCTAATATCCATTTTCCATCCACCACAAATTTGTAAGTGTGTTTGCCTTTATTAAGATGAGCTTTAAATATCCACTCATCGCCTTCTCTTTTCATTGCAAAAGAAGTTGGGTTCCAGTTATTAATATCGCCGGCTACACAAACGGTTTTGGCATTTGCATAGCCTTTTAATTTAAAGGTAAAATTGGGCGAAATTACCAGCGCTATATTGCCATTGGTAGCAGCATCAGCAGTTTGCTGGCCATCTATTTTTAACCGATACTCGTAATTGCCTGGACCCAATGTGTACGGTAATTGCCAGCCGGCAGCGGTTTTAGTCATCTGCAATTCATCATCCTTCCAGTTATTAAAAGATCCCAGCAACACCACTTTTTTAGCATCGGTAAAACCATCCAGCGAAAACACATATGGTGTGCCTATGCGTAATACTGAGTTGTAGTCATTAAACTCATTAGGTAATTTATCCGGATTGGCAGGATCAATAAACCAATTGTCATCAGCAATAAAACGGTAAGTGTGTGTACCTTCCGATAAATATACCGGTATGGCCCAGCCGCCGGGATAACGGCGCATTTGCAAATCATCAGTTTGCCAGTTATTAAAACTTCCGGCCAGGTAAACTTTTTTGGCATTGCTATAGCCTTCCAGTTTAAAAATATAATTTGTTTTGTAGTACACAGAATTATCATTACCCATACCATCATTCTCCTGGTTGCTGTTGTCTCTATCTGTGCGCCAGTTACCATCAACTATAAACTTATACAGGTGTTTGCCTGCGCTCAATTTTACTTTTGCTATCCAGCCGCTATCCGTTTTTGCCATAGGCAATGCTCCAAACTGCCAGTTGGTAAAAGTACCGGCCAGTTGTACAACGTTGGCATTGGTAAAGCCACGCAAAAAAAAGCTTACCACCGAATCAGTAACAGCAAAAGGCAATTTATTTTTAAACCGGTTGTAGCCAAAATGCACCTGGTTGGCAACTGCTGGTACTTCGCTGCCTGCTTTTTGCGTCAACACTATTTTATCAGCAGGATTATTAATATTATCAACACTAAATAAAGGTTTGCTTATTACCAATATTTCTTTATTGTCAATATCAATTTTCCACCCCAGCTTTTGTAAAGAATCAGCGGAACCCGTTTTAAAATATTGTGCAAGATTAAGATCGAACAGTTCGTATTTTTTTATAAAACTATCCAGCGAAGCAGCAGGCAGATCTTTACCTAATGCAATAAACATTTTACCATTTTTAACCGTATAATTTTTTATAGGGTATTGTGCCTGAGCAGACTTAGCGGCCATCAACAATAAAGCCATAAAGCAAACCACCAGCCATTGGTATAATATGGTATTACAACGCCTCATTTCCAGATGTACATTTTATTGTTTACAAAGTTAAACCCTATTTTATGTAAAGAGAGAAAATCAAATCCTAAAATACCGTCGATACAACTATTATCTGCAAGGCAGGTCTTTTCCAGGTTGGTAATAATTACCGGCAGGCTGCCCGTGTTTTGATTACCGATGGTTAGATTACTGAGATTACCATAAAGCGCCTCTACCTTTTTATCGCCTGCGCCATTCAGTTGCACACGTTTTAAAATTTCTACATTCTCAAAAATTTTAGCAGGCAACCGGCTGTCCAGCAAATTAGATTCGGCACCAGAGTCTATAATAAGCCGCAGCTTTTTACCTGCCATGGTTGTACGGGTTACCATTTTATTATTCCATATTTCTATAGGTACCACATTGTATTTTGAAGTATCGGCAAGCATAGCATTTTGATAAGTGTTCTTATCTTTTTTACCAAAGCGGTGCAGGTGCAATAAATTATTTTCATAATCAATGATCATTTCAAACTGCTGAAATAAAGAGAGGCCGATAAGCCCGAGAATTTTTATGCCTTTTAAATTCTCTAAATGGCCCAGACTGAGCAGGTCGGCCGGCACAGCAATATTTTTAATACAACCAAAAGACAATTCTTTTACTTCGGTTTTTCTAACCCCGGATGCGGTGCCAGTAATTCCACTTTGCTCTTCATTATGATCGGTAGTGCTGGCATAGTCTCTAAAGTAAGTAATATTGAGTACCAAACCAGGAGCACCAGTATCTAATATAAAATTACCGGTAATGGTATCAGCTTTTGCTCTAATTAAAATTAAATTACCGGCACGGCTAAATGGAATGGTGCAACTAATGGAATCGGCTGCAAAATTTTCCTCAGCCATTTGCAGGGTAATGGCCAGTTTTTTAGGTGGCAAAGAATCGGTATAGTTATGCGCCAACCCCGGCATGCGTAGCATGACCAGCAGTATGGTAATAATATAGCTGTTAAAGTGCCTGATAACTATTTTTTAAAGTGAGAACAAAGTAATCTTGTTGCTCTTTTTAGCCTGCCTTTCAAATTTACCGCTGCCGCTTTTGTGCTTTATACCTCATCACATCTTTTATTAAAGATTTATCCTCATTAAAATTCTTCAATTCAGAAACAATATCAGGATGAGTTTCTGCCAGCTCGGCCACTATCTCGTAAGCGATCTCTTTGGTACGATGGGCAAGTTGTTCATCTTTTTTCTGCTCGTATTTTAAAGCTGTTAAAAAAACAGGTTTGTTGTCGGGGCTGGTTTCTTTTTCATAAATATTTTCAATTGCCCGCAGCAGCAACTTAGGTTCTTCAATATTTTGAAAATAATTGTTCAAACAGTTGAAGGCGTCTTTATCGGCCCGCCAGCCTTGCAGCAATAAATCCTGCGCCGGGCCAACATTGTTCATTTTATTGCGGTACAAAAGCGATGCTTTTACAAATTTGCCTGCATTAATATGTTCATCGGCCACAAGCTGGTACTGTTCAAAAGCTTCCTTTTGTTTTTGCTGAGCAATATACAGGTCGCCCACTTTTTCATTTTGCTTCAACTCTTTATAAAGTACAATAGCATCAGTAATCATTTGCCCTTTTTCGTAACACTCGGCAGCCTTTTGTTTGTTTTGCAAATACTTTAAATACACCGATGCTGCTTCAGGATAAAGCTTTCCCTCTTCCAGTGTTTGAGCAGCCATAGGATTATTCTTTAGCAATTTCATATATACAAAAGCTGCTTTTTGATAATCTTTTTGCTCAATAAGTGATTGCGCTGTTTTAGTGTATTGCTGTTGTAATTTCACATAAGTATCCATACTAAAAACACTGTTGCCGCTGCCGCTCACCGGTTGCCGCCCAAACAGATCAAAATTGCCCCAACGCCTGCTCATTTCAAAACTACCAAAATTACCACCCCTATTAGTTCCGTCTTCATCAAGTGGAATGGCATATTTTAATGCCTCTTCAGGATTATTTTTAAATAATTCCATCAGCTTTTCCATTTCGGTCTGGCTTCGCTTTTCCAGTTGTTCCATGTCCTGTTCGAGCTTGTTCATCCATTGAGTTTTACCTGGCATTAGTTTACTGGCAATTTTTTCCAATGCCGTCATCAGCCCTGTTTTTTTCCGTTGCGCTGCAGCACTCTCTTGTTTATTACTGGTGAACAAGCTGCGTAAAATAACCAACTTTATTTTCTCTGCCCAGTTAAGCGGCTTATCATTAAACGCCTGTTTTTTAGGAAAAGCTGTTTCCTCCATTGCCTGTAATAATTCTTCAGGCGGCAGGGCTTTAATTTCGAGCCGCTGTATATTCCGGGGTATAAAAAATGGCGCAGCGGGTGTGGTTATTGCAACAGCTGCTTTGTCTGGCAGGGCCAGTAATTCGCCCCAATTAACCGGACTATCCAATGCTACTAATCCAAATTCGGGATGTAAAATATGTGGCGTTGCAGGAAACAATTTCGCCGCTTCGGCGGCACTTATTATTGGATAGAGTGTACTATACTGAGGTATATACAAATTATTGTAAACACATTGACAGGGTTGATTTGCATTCAGTGATTTATCTTTCCATTTACTTTCAGCAAGTGGTACAAAACATCCCCATAAACTATTGGCTGCTGCACCGGGTATTGCAAATACATTTACCTGTTGCAGATCTACACTAAGGCTTTGCAGCTGCTGCAGCCAATGCTTAACCTGGCCACTCTTTATTAAGATACCGGCCAGGGGAAAAGTATTTGTATGATATGGTTTAATCTGCAGCTGCATAATTAATAATGTGCCCGATAAATTTAGCTATATTTTGTTGATAGAAAGTATTTGTTGCAATAATACTTTGCAGTGGATGCTGCGGTTTTTCAATAACTGCCTGGCAACCGCAGTCTGTTAAGGCCTCTACCATTTTTTTAGCATCCGTCAAAAGTATTTTATCGGAGATCAGTTTTGGAGCTGCATCTATAATTTCTTTAGCATCCTTAAGGCCCAGGCCCGAGTATTGCTTTACGATCTTTACAGCGTTGAGTGCTTGTGACCCAACAGAATTTAAAATTACACTTACCTGTGCCAGCCTGTCGTTATAAAAAAATTCATGGCCGGCAAATTCATTGGCTGTAGCTGCCCCAAAAAATATATCCAAAGAAGCACTTAAAAATATTTCGGGAATAGCACTATTGCTGCTTACAAGAGTAATAAAACCGCAAGGATCTATCAAAACTTTACTACCTTCTTTAAATACAAATTCTTTTTTATTATGTACCGGGGTGGCTATTGCTGCTTTTTCTTTATTAAAATCATAAGAAGAAAAGATAAGTTGATTGCTGTGCCCGATATGCAGTTGATGGGTATTAAACACGAGGTAATTTTCCCTGTTGATATACACTTCCCTCAGATTTTTTAAAATTTTGGTGTTGGAAAAAATATACGGAAGGTCTTTAATTTGCTGTTGCCGACCTGGATAATCCTTGCCAAAAATATTACTGGTAAGGTGTGCCTTTTCAATGGCAATTATTCCTGTTTCAAAATTTGGCACAAATGCAAATGCATCCGGATTTGTAATCAGGTACATAAATTCGTAGTACTTGTTAAACAAAAACTCCCTGTACATTTTCCCATTCCATGCCTTAAACAATGTTGTGGCTGTTTGCCGTGTAGTTATATTAGTTATACTTAACGCTTTACTTTGCAAATTAAAAACAAGAAAAACCAGCTCGCCGTTAGCCAGTTTCCCTGCTTCGTAAAGAGAATTAGCCGCTACATTTCTCAACAATAATTCCCAGCCTTTATTTTCTTTACCGCTGTGTGCAGTACTTCGCCGGAGCAGGCACCTGTTTGCCACACAATACAATTCATCATCCAACGGTATTAGTTTTCTAATTGGGTGTGGTGTGCATAATAATAATGGCACAAAACTTTTTGGATTCGCTGTTTTAGAAATTATTGTTTGCTCCTGCAGCTTTACCTGTTTATTTGCCCATAATTTTTCGAGGGGTAAACGTATGGTTTGTAAATGTTTTTGTGCGTTATTCTTATTTCGGTAAAAATTTATTTCGCCTTCGGCAGATGTAGTAATGGTGTATTTAAACAGTGTGTGATATGCTGCCAGTTGCTTTTGAACATCAGGAAATTTTAAAGCATCGGCAGTAGTAATGTAAAATATTTCCAGTTGTTTATTGTGTTTATTATCTTCTAAAAAAGCAGCCAATCCTTTTCCGGCATGTAAGCCGGCATCTACTTTTTGCAAGCCATCAATAATTTCGCCAACCTCGTTGCAGGATACCGCAACATAATTATTACCCACCACAAACGCACTGCTTTTACTTAATGCTTTGGGATGCCTGGCAATGGCCAGGTAAGCAGCATAGGCTACAATTTTAGGTGTACCCCAGCATTTTAACGAGATGTCTATTAAAATGGTACGCTCCAGTTTATCTTTTACCGGCGGCATTTCCCGATGCAGGTACAGGGCTTCGTTATTGGCAATACGGCTCATAAAAACAATATCGTCATTGGCAAATTCCGAAACCAGCAATTTATCAAAATCACCTTTGTTAGACAGATCAGAAACACCACCCAATGGTTGTTCGCTGGGATGAGCATTAAAAATGGGCACTTTAAACCCTGCCCAAATAGGCTTTATTAAAACCGCTGATTGAAAAGTTTGCGGTTTATCCATTAACTCCTCTACAAAATCTTTGTAGCTGGCATCCGATGCCGTTACTGTTTCCAGCAAAGGCATTTCACCTTCTTCCAGTTCGGGCAACTCTCCCATGGCATCCATAACAGCCTGTGCATCGGGGAATCTTCTTATCAATAAACCTATAACTCTAAAATCTTTTATAAAAACATTGTCGTTAAATTCTTTTTGTTGCTGTAGCCTGGAGCGGCCTTTTACCTGGGCTTTTAAAACGGCAGCAATTCCTTTTGATGTGCCAGCATTAAGCTTATTATGAGCCAATGCAAAAATAGTTTGCAATAAAATCTGCCGCCGTTTTCCAATTTTATACTCCTGGGGTATTTGCTGTAAAATTCTTAAAAAAGTAAAAGCATTATCTATAATTTCTTCGTTGGCAATGGTTATTTTTTGTTGGCTGGCAAGGTAGCCCGCCAGTTTATCCTGTATAAATCCCAGGGAGTCGTCGATGGTTTTATTAGTAGCTATCATTGCCAGAAGAAATGAGCCAAAAGGTGGCAGGCCTTCTTCCGCTAAACCGGTTAGTAACTCAGCAGCCTGTTCCCTGAAAGCAATAGTGCTACCTCCTGCAATAGCCAGCACTTCGGCATCTTCTTCCCAAAGCCAAAAGTAATTGTTATATGATTGGTAATAATCTGAAAAATTCATTGCAATTATTTCCTGTTAAAAAAAGACGCTGCTGATTGTTATAGCCCGCAGTTAAATTTTATGAGGGCTGTTACTTATTGTTTGCCGCCAAGATGCTATTGATAAGGGTTGTAATACATCCGGATGCAAAAGACAATAACTGGCTTCATCGATCCACCATATTAAATGAGTGCCTGTGCTATCAATTTGCTGCGCTGCAATTTTTTCCAGTACGGTAAATTCAAATGCATATCCTACCGGAAAGATAAAGCGCCCTTTTTGCCAGTACGATCGTCCGTTTACCGGCAATACCGGTTCCCCGATTATTAATGCGTCTTTATTATTGATAAATATCCATTTTAATTGCTGCAACCTGATGGACGGTGCATTTAATATATAGTTTCCGGCATCTTGCACGGTTGCCAAAAGCACTGTTACTTTTTGTTCTTCTTCAATGGGTGCCAACCGTAAAGCCTGTTGTTGCTGTATGCCAAAAAAATTATGGTTAAAGCCCTGCAATGTAACAGGCAGTGCTCTTTCAATAGGCGTCCATAAAAATGCAGGCTGTTTACCAACCGGTAACAAACTGCTTTTAGGAAACAACAAATTATCCTTACAATAATACAAATGCGTAAACGGAATAGATTTTAATACGATGGACTCCAGTTGCGATGTTGTAAAATCTTTTACCCAAATACTTTGTTCATCGGCAGCTATTTTTAAATTATCCCAATGCCTTATTTGCGCCAGATAATCTTTGTGTACCAGATCCAGTTGCATCCAGTACACTAAATGGTTTGAAGTATCTTCTGCCATAAGTTATCTATTTGGGTTTGTATAAACTGTTTGTTCTCCGCATTTTTTATCCAGCCACTTCTATTTTGCACATACCTCAATTTATCTTTAACTACATTTTGTTCTTCAAAACTCAGTTGTTCGTTTTGCCATTTATCAGCCAGGTACTGCACTTCTTTTATTACTTCCTCCGGGTTGGGGGCTTTATTAAAAATTGCCTGTAGGTGCGCTTTTTCTGTTACATCTTTTTCAATAATGGTATTAATAATACCTTCCAGTATCTCTATTTGCTCTTCGGTATCCCAAATATATTTAAGCACCCAAAGATCGCTTAGTGTGGCTTCGCTTCTATCGCATAGCAATGCACTTGCCGCAATAAGATTTTGCAATTTAACAGCACGCCTGTCAGAAACTTTTATACCGGTATTGCGAAGTGAGTGAACAATATCAATATACGCTTTGCGTATGGGTGCCAGATCTATTGTACGGCACTCTGCCTGAAGCTGACGTACTTCATCAGAAGCTATCACAGGTTTTTGCTGCTGCAGGTTATTTTCTAAATTCCAGCCTGCAAGCAATACTTCGTGTAATTTATCCGGATCAACATAATCACATTTTACTCGTATAAGAAAACGATCCAACAGTGCATTCAGCGATTCTTCTTCGGGCAGTGCATTGCTGGCACCTACAAACATCAGGGCCGGCAGTTTTTTTGTTTCTTTACCCCGGCGAAATATCTTTTCATTCAACGCCATCAGCAAACTATTTAAAATAGCACTGTTGGCATTAAATATTTCATCCAAAAAAACCATAGAAGCCTCGGGCATCATTCCATCGGTATTGGTGATTAACTCCCCGTCTTTAAGTTTACGAATATCGAATGGCCCGAATATTTCATTTGGCTCGGTAAAACGGGTAAGCAGGTATTCAAAATTTTTTCCATCCTCCACACATTGTGATAAAAGACGGATTATAGCACTTTTAGCTGTACCAGGCGGGCCTAAAAGAAAAGCATTTTCCCGAGCCACCAGCGTAACACCTAACAAATCTATAATTTCATCTTTACCAATAAATGCATTCTTTACAAATTTTAAAACCTCATTTAGCTTATTAATGTTATTCATGTGTTTTGTCTGAGTTTAATTCTTTCCAAAATGTGGCGCTGTATATCCCCATCGCTGCTGTAATTTTTTTTTGCAGCAAAGGTAACATCGCTCTTTGCATATCTTTTTTTTGTATCACCCTGTCAATATATAATTGCTGCATACATTCGTTTGCAAAAACAGTATCAAAATTTACAGTTGCTGCATTTAATACATAGCCGATTCCCGAATAATGCCATTGCTGCAGGTGATTTTCCAGCACCGCAATTAAAGCATCATCCGGATCGATATTTTTTGTTTGTTGTAAAGCCTGTGGCAAAAAACGCAAACATAAATCAGCAGAAAGTATTGCAGCGGCATCCATTTCGTTATTATAAACCGGCAACAGCAATGGCAATTCCGCTTCTTTGTTCTCTCTGTAAAGAATTAATTGGCAGGCAGTGTAAACTGTTTTTGCCCCCCACAAAGCAGCTGCTGCATTGCAGGAGGGTGGAGTAAAAGGATAATTCAAACTTTCTGTTTCGTACTCGATTTTTAAAAAATCTTTTACCAGCTGCTCGTCTTCTTCTGAAAAATGAAGCACCCTGTCGTACAGAACCAATTCTTCATTTTGGCGCAATTGGCTGATGGTATTGTAAAAATGATACGGCAAGTGGGAGTATTATAATTAATGTTTCAAAGATAACAGTTTATAAAGATGGGTTTGTTACCTGTATTTTTGAATTATTTTTTTACTTGCAGGTAAACCAGTTATTACCCTCCTGCCATCTCTTCCATCATCAGCATTACTGCTGCTCCCTCTTCTCCACTACAGGGATTGGCCGCCTGGCCCAAAAAGTATTGCACTACTTTTTCTATCATGGGTTGCTGTACATGCTGTAATGTTTCAAACGAAAAAGTGTTAACCACTCCTTTTGCAATAACGGTAATGGTATTGCCTCCAAACACACTAAAATAAATGGAACCATTGGTGCCGATTATTTCGCAATTATCGGTGGTGGCAGCAGCATTAAAACACCAGGTACCGCTAAAGGCAACACCACTTTTAAATAAAATGCTTCCGGTTACAAGGTCATCGGCAGCATAATGGTTTGCCTGGTTAGCAGCAAGGCCGGTTTGTTTTTGTACCGGGCCAAACCAATGATACATCAGATCAAGCTGGTGCGGCGCCAAATCGTGAAATAACCCGCCGCCGGCAATTGCCGGATCAACCCGCCAGGCATGATGGTTAGTGGATAACTGATCGGCAGTGAGTGACGGTTTATATAATTCGAGGCGCACAAGCAGGATATCGCCAATGGCTTTTTCATTGATCAATTGCCTGATCTTTTTAAAATAAGGCTGCTCCCTGCGGTAATGTGCCACAGTTAGTTTTACATTATTTGTTGCTGCAGCGGCTGCAATATTTTGTGCTGCTGTAAAATTTAGCGCCATCGGCTTCTCTACATACACCGGTTTACCTGCATTAATAGCTGCAAGTGCATAAGCTTCATGTGAGTTGGGTGGCGTGGCAATATAGATAGCATTTACTTCAGCATCGTTAATTAACTCATCGGCATTACTATACCAGCGTGGCACATTATGGCGCTGTGCATAGTCGGCGGCTTTGGCAGCATCCCGGCGCATTACAGCCATCAATGAAGAATTGGGCACTTTATTAAATGCCGGGCCACTTTTTATTTCGGTTACATCACCGCAACCTATAATACCCCATTTCAGTTCTTGCATATTCAAAATTTACCTTAAACAAAGGTATTTTTTTCTTCTGAAAATTAAGTAGTTAGTTTAATTAGTTAATTAATAATTGTAAATATAAAATCCCTTGCAATTACTATTCTGCTATCGATACAGTGCTATAAAAAAACTGCTATTGAAAAGATACAAATTAAAACTAAATGTTTTTATACAGTATCGGCTATATTTTTCATTTGATAATTGAAGCTAAAAAATACAGTAGCTAAAAGCCCAACTGAGGCTGATTAAGGTCATTATGCAAAGGCAATTAATTTTATTACCTTCGCCCACTTTAATAAATAACGATTATGAGTTTAGACAAAGACCTACAGAAAAGAAGTAATTCAATCTGCGAATTATGCGGATCAGACGAAGCCAACACAGTGTATGCCATCCCATCAAGCCCTGGCACAAAAACCGAACACCATCTTTGGATTTGCCCTGCCTGCAATGCACAAATGGAAGATATTGCAACCGCAGATGCCAACCATTGGCGCTGCCTTAATGAGAGCATTTGGAGTGAAGTGCCTGCGGTAAAAGTAGTATCATGGCGCATGTTGCACAAATTAAAACATTTAGATTGGGTACCAGACCTGCTGGATATTGCCTACCTGGATGACGAAACCCTTGAATGGGCCAAAGCCTCTGGCGATGATGCCAACCCAGATGATATGATAAAGCATGTAGATTGCTTTGGTGCAGTATTACAAAATGGCGACAATGTAGTGTTGACCAAAACCCTTGATGTAAAAGGCGCAACTTTTAGTGCCAAAGTGGGTACTGTGGTGCGTAAAATTCATCTAGTGGCAGATAATGCCGAACAGATAGAAGGTAAAGTAAATGGTTCTCAAATTGTAATACTTACCAAATATGTAAGAAAATCGGGTACTACCTGATAATTATTGCAGCAAACAGCTGCTTAAAATATACTGTTGTTGATTGTAAAGCCGGGCATAGCACCGGCTTTACAATTTTTAAAACGGCTTTATTTAAGCAAAGATTTAAATGCCGACAAAATGATTTACCTTTATGCAAATCTGCTGAAATTCCTCACCATTGTTTCCCCAGATACAGCCCCTCAATCCTCCTTTAAAACAGCACATTTTATAATTAAAACAATAAACAAACATGGCCGAAACCTGGAATAAAAAAGAAAGGGAAAAGAAAAAACAACAAAGTAAAAGAGAGAAGAAAGAAAGAATGCAGGAGCGTAAAGATAACCCTGTAGCAAAAAGCATGGATGATATGATGGCCTACATTGACGAGAACGGCAATATATCCTCCACACCTCCTGATCCTAAAAAGATGAGGAAGGTAAAACTGGAAGATATTGAAATTGGTGTACCAAGACAGGGCGACATAAACCCTGAAGATCTAATTAGAAAAGGAACTGTAACATTTTTTAATGGTGCAAAAGGCTACGGTTTTATTAAAGATCTTGAAACGCAGGAAAGTGTTTTTGTTCACATCAATGCACTTAAAGATGAAGTGAATGAAGGCAGTAAAGTAATTTTTGAAGTGGAAATGGGGCCCAAAGGCGCTAATGCTATCAACGTAAAACTAGCTCCCGCTACTTAAAGTTTAATGTTAATTAAAAGTAGATAACCCTACTTTAGTAAGTATTATTTACCATACATTTTATTACAACCACAATATTAATAAAGAGATTGAATAGCTTGACTATCAATCTCTTTTTATTTTTACTAACTTCCAGATATCAATCCATAATGTGCTTGCAATTGCTACTGCAACACAAGTTGCGATAGCTGTAAATGATAGTGTATTTAACCTGAACAGGTCTCTTACAAAAGGCAAATAGATCAACAGGGCAATAAATACCAATGTAATTCCAATGATCAGCGGTACCAGGTTATTTTTATAGGTTATGGTTTTAAAAACCGAATACACAAAAGAACGGTTAACGAGCGTTAGAAAAATATTACTGAAGAGCAGGGTTACAAAAATTACTGTTCGTACTGTTGTGGCATCGCTGCCCTGCTGCATGTAATAATAACCAATACTTAAACAGCCCGCAGTTATCATCAGCCCCTGGATAATGCTAAGCATCAATTGTTTTAAGGATAGAAATGTTGCCCCGGCTTTTCGTGGCGGCCTTTGCATCGTTCCAGGTTCCATAGGTTCGTTCTCATAAATAATAGAACAGGTTGGCCCCATGATAAGTTCTAAAAATATAACATGCACCGGCGAAAAAATATCGGTGAATTGCCAGGCCAGCAGCAGCGGCAATGTTACGGTAAGTATGATGGGAATATGAATGGAAACAATATACTGAATGGCTTTTTTAAGGTTGTCGTAAATTTTTCTGCCCAGCGCCACTGCATCTGTCATATGTGCCAGATCATCATCAGTAAGAATTAAAGAAGCAGCACTTTTGGCCACTTCGCTCCCACGCTTTCCCATAGCTATACCAATATGTGCGGCCTTTAATGCCGGACCGTCGTTAACACCATCCCCTGTCATGGCCACTACTTCGCCATCTTCTTTTAAGGCATCAATTACTTTTAGTTTTGCTTCCGGAAACATTCTGGCATAAATATTTACCTGCTGCACTTTTTGCTGCAGCTCTTCTTTGGTACAATGCAATACCTGTTCGCCTGTAAGCACTTCGCTGTTATGATCCAGTTTAATCTGGCCTGCAATGGCTAAAGCCGTTTCGGCATAATCTCCTGTTATCATTTTTACCGGAATACCAGCCGCTCGAAATGTTTGTATGGTGTTGATGATATTTTCTTTTGGAGGATCCTGAAATGCGATCAGCCCTAAAAATTCAAATTCAAATTCTTGTTGCGATACCGGCCATTTTTTTTCAGTCCATTTACCTTTGCCCACCCCTAAAACCCGGTAGCCCATTTTGGCATACGCTAAAGATTGCTCTTCAATATGTTTCAGTTCTGCCACCGATAAATTGCTTTGCCGTAAAATAGCTTCGGGGCCACCTTTAGCTGCAATAATTATCCCGCCTTCGCTGTTCTTAAAAATATGCGTCATCATGGGTGGCTTACCGCCAATAGGATATTCATGCACCTGTACAAATACTTTTCTCTTATCTGCCACTGTAGTTTTTTCATACAATTGATGAATAGCTTTTTCCATCGGGTCAAAAGGGTCGGTTTCGCTGCTCCACATTGCATATTCAATTAATTGCATTGGCATTGATGTGTTGCTTTTTACTTCAACAGATAGTTTTAATGCAGCATCATACAAATACTCAATGCTCATTTTATTTTGGGTAAGCGTACCGGTTTTATCGCAACAGATTACGGTTGCCGAGCCAAGCGTTTCTACATACTGTGGTTGTTTTACAATAATATTATTCTTTAATAATCTAAATGCTCCCAAAGCCTGAAAAGTGCTGAAGGCCACAGGAATTTCTTCGGGTAAAATACTCATGGCCAGTGTAAGCCCCTGTAAAAAGGATTGCACTATATCTCCGGAATGATAGTAATTAAACCCTACTACAATTAAAAAAGCTACTGTACCAATCCATACCATATTACGTACAAAAGAACGTATCTGCAATTGCAGCGGCGTTTTTGTAACGGTAATTTCTTTAAGCGATAACCCAATTTTTCCAAACATGGTTTTCAATCCTACATCGGTAACTTTTACTGTAGCACTGCCGCTGGTAATTAATGTGCCTTTGTACACGGTGCTTTTATCATCCGCCGTTTTGGTTACTGCAAAAGATTCTCCGGTTAGGATAGATTCGTTAATAGAGAAATCATTGGCCGCAATAATTAATCCATCTGCAGCCACCACTTCACCTTCTTCCAACAACAACAGATCATCCACCACAATTTCTTCGGTAGCAATTGAAGTGGCAATGCCATTGCGCAACACTTTTGCTTTTGCTGCTGATATTTTCTTTAATGCATGTACTGCGTTTTTACTCCTGTATTCCTGAAACAAAGAAATACCGGCAACAATAAAAATAGACACCAGCATTATAATACCTTCCTGGTACTGCCCTACTACAAAATAAATGATGCAGGCCGCCAGCAATATAATAAACATAGGCTCCAACACTACTTCTTTAAGCACTTCCAGCAATACTCTGTCCTCCTTCATTTCAAGTGTGTTGCTGCCATGTTGTTGACGGCTGGCTGTTACCTGTTCTGTTGTTAATCCTTTATTATCCAAAATATCCATGGTAAGCAATTTAACTTTTTGTAATTTAAAATTTAATGACAGCTACCAGTATTTAGTATGAAACTAATCAGTAAAAAGCCGGCACTTTTACAGTGCCGGCTTTTTATTAATCATCATCGTCTTTTCCCTTTTCTTTATTTCCCTCTCCTTTTTCTGTACCGTTTTCGTTTTGCTGTACACCAGTTGCTGTATCCCTTATTTCTGAATGCCTTATCTGGCCACCATAATAACCGGTACGTGCCATTGCGGCAAAACAAACAACAGATAAAACTGCAGCGGCTACAAAAACCACCCCGGCAGTTTTTCTTTTTTGCCAGGCAAATAATAATGCTGCTAAAGATGCTATGCCAGTTATGCCCATTAACCAAATGGCGATGCTGGCGGCATCTTCATGCAGTTCTATCATAGCTTCCGATACAGCGGGTAATTTTTCTACCGATTCTTCTGCAGGCTCGCCGGTTAAATAAACCGGTATAGCAATAATTGCCATTAGTGCTAAAAGTGCTGCGGCAATTGATTTTACATTATCCTGCTTTTTTACAATGCCCCATAGTAAGAGGCCGCTGCCAATTAATGTTCCTATTACAGGAAAATGATTGAGCAGCAAATGAAGATGTGTTGCGTTCATTGCTTAAATATTTTAATTAAAAAGTAGTTGCTTAATTATAAATCAGCAATAACGGGGCGGTTGCCATATAGCAACTAAGTATTGAGAAGACAAAAACAATTCTTTATATACTCCAAATGACCTTAGGATCGGTCTTTCCGGCTTTGCAGTAATATTGATAAATGATGGCGGTGTTAAGGAAACAAATGCAACTGTTGCTGCATGCTCCATGGATTTAAAAGGTAGCTGGCTATCTTCTTTTGCATCCTTATCTGTACCATCTTCTGTTTGATAATGCATAATAAAAAAAGCTACCAGGTTGGTACTTCTATTCTCTTCCCGGTGATCATAATAATGCCCTATCAATACCGGCAGCTTAAATAACTCCCCAATGGCTGTTGCAGAAAATAAGTAAATCAGCAGTAATACCGATGATGATATTTTTTTTAAAAATGGCACACGGCAAAGTACAGGTAAAAAACAAACATTGAAAATGATTCCCGTCAGGTATCTTTCTGATATTTTACTTATGCCTGATGTTTTAAATTAAAGGCAGGTCAACTTTTGCCGACCTGCCCGTGTATATTGTTACAATACTTTAATACTTTATAAATTTAAAACTGTTAACAGTGCTGCCGCTAACCCTTATTGTGTACACGCCCCTGGGTAGTGATTGAATATTCCAGTTGATTTCATTATCACCAGTAAAAACGGTGGCATATTTAATAGCAACCCTGTTACCAATGGCATTAAACAGTTCTAATTGATATTGTTCATTTGCCATAGCCGCAATTTTTACCTTTACAAAATCCTGTGCAGGATTTGGATAAACAACCAGGTATTGATTTATATTTTTGCTTAATTTTACTGATACCGTTTTTGAGTATATAAAAGCTCCACTCCTATCTACTACTTTAACCCTGTAATAATTTATTCCTGTTACAGGATTTCTATCTTCAGTTTCGTACAACCAGGCGCCTGCATTGTTACCTGCCCCCTTAATGGTTATTAAAGGTGTAAAAACAACAGCATCTAACGAGCGTTCAATGGCATAATGATCAATATCAACTTCATTAAAGGAAGACCAGTTTAGCAATACCCGCCCCGAAACCAGCCTTGCATTTAAATAAACTGAATGAATAGGTAAAATAGCTGCAAATTCTGCCAGTGTAAACATATTAAGTTGGTCAACTGTAGCTTTTGTAACTGAGTTGGCAGTTAGGTTATTCGCATCCCTACCAATAAAAGTCCAGCTAAACCCGGAGTTGTTACTGGAAAAAAAATACAGGTCGTTTTCGGGTATTCCTATCAGCTCATTATCCAGATAAAAAAAATTAATGGTAGCGTTTAAACCTGAATTATTGGTGGGTATAATTTCAAAATATCTTTTAACAGAACCGCCAGGTTGTTGAGTATTACCACGGCGTATTATAGTGCTGCCAAGGTTAGCTGCGCTGGTTATTTCAAAACCCAAATTACCAGGGTTAGCAGCTACCGGGGCATTTAGCACCTGTGTACGCTGCACATACCCTCCGGAGGATCCGGTTATACGCCTGCTGCCCGTTTCCCCGTTTATTATACCAAGGCTACCCAAGTCTATATTTTTTTCATTTAGAAACAAGCTATCTCCACTGGTAAAGTTTAAATTATTACTTACCCCAATATTGCGGCCAAGCAATAAACCATTGCTGGCTTTATTAAGGGTAAGATTATAAAAATCAGTAGCTGCTGTTCCATTAATAAAGGAATTAGCAGTACTGGCAGTACCGGTAAAATTAACCGTACCTGTACCAGCTGTAAATATTCCGTCATTTGTAAATCCGGCATCGTTTATCACCAATTGAACAGCACCGTTAAGTACCAGGTTAGCGCCGGATTCAATTTTTATACTTCCCTGTGCATAGGAATATACTGGTAAACAGAAGGCTGCCAGTATAACCAGTACCAGGTATTTTTTATAATAATTTGACATAAGATTAATTTTTCAATTTTCATAAATCGGGTTATGCAAGTTTTGTTGAAAGGCTGCCCTTTTTTAATTTTACATTGTTTGTGGCAGCTTGTTATTTAACAAAATCAGTCCTGCTACCCAAAGCATCTACTTCCAAATGAAAATCAATACCAAGCAAACCGGCTGTACCCGAAAAATTATCTGTAGTTGCAGTAGCATCACGAAAAATACGACATACCAGATAGCTTGATATTGTTTTGCCAGTTGCAGCAATGCCGCTGCCTATTGGTGTAATAGCATGCTCAAGAGCGCTAACAGTACCATTAGGGGCAATAGGATCTTCGCCATATTCTGTGGTGGTGACTCCAAAATTTCCAGCAACATTTATCCAGGTATACTCAAGCCCCCATCTTACTTTATTGGCATTAACATCCGTTGTTGTAACCCAATGCACATGAGGAAAAATGGTAGAACCTTCTTTCCATTCATGTGGTAACTGCACGGTAAAATAAAGTTCCTGTTCAGACGATGCACTAAAAAAATAAGTAAACACACCTTGGCTGGTACCTGCAACATCTCGTTGTAACCTGGCTGGTGAAGGAGGGTTACTGCTTGAATTGCTGGTAGAAAATACTGGTACATTAAGGTCTACAAAAACTGTAGCATCACCTTCCAGTGTTAGGGTTCCATCTGCTGCAATACTGGCCTGGTTGATACCATCGCCAATTTTTGTAATACCGGCACTGCTAATATTTGCCCGTGAACTGCCGTTTGTTTTTAAAACTAAAGCCTGTGCATCTGTGGTGCCAATAAAGTCGGCACCAGCAGTTGTGCCTGCATTGCCACCTAGCTTCCATTCGGTACCTGTTACCATTAATTTGTTCCAAACGGGCAAAGCGGTTGTTCCGGAATTAAAATAATATCCTTTGCCGCCTGTAATAGCAGCGTTAGTGTTATAAACTAAAAGACTGTGAGCAGGAGTTGAAACAGTAACAGCATCAGTTAATGATGTTAAACTAATTTGAGGGATCAGCAATCCTTTGTTTGCACCTTGCACATCCAGCATAGCCGAAACATCAGGCGCACTTCCGGTAGAATTAATTGCTACATTTTGTGCGCTTATAAACTGGCAACCAAAGAGCAATAAAAATAAAATAAATGTGGGGGTAAGATAATGTGCTTTCATAATTGTATTGGTTTAGGTTATATTTTATAGAATATTTGAAAATATAAAGCTATAAACCTTTTAACCAGAATACAAGCATTACCGGCATACTACAAAACACAAAAAATTACAAAACAGAAATTCCTATTGGCACTTTACTTTTATAATTTGATTAATTCTCTATCATTAAAGCAAATACATTTTCCATACATCTTATATTTTTTTAGGTATAAAAAAATCGCTGACGATAATCATATTTTTTTATTTCAGTTGATGATCACAATCATTAGAAAAATATCCTGTTTGCCCGTAAGCAACTACAGTACGCTTCAACAATACAGTATATTTTGTGTAGATAAAATTAAAGAAAAGCTGTACTTATTTTACTATAATGTTGAATTGTTATTCATTATACTAATCTAAAAATACTGCCCAAGTGATATTTATAAATTACAAGTACACTAAGAGGGCTCTAATACAACCAGAGAAATATTATCCTAATGTATTTAGTGGAGCTTGTCCATTATTTTTTCCAGCACCACAAACTCCAACTGCTGCAAGTGTTTGCCCGATACGCCATCTTCGGCAAATGGCTTTCTTTCGCCGGTATCTTTATAACCGTGCCGTTGGTACCAATTGATCAACTCTGTTCTTACGCTTATCACCGTCATATAAACAGCAGTACAATTAACTTGCTGTGCATATTCCTCTGCGGCTTTTAATAAATGTTTGCCAATACCTGCGCCTTGTAAATGTGGCACTACACTTAACATGCCCAGGTAAATTTTGTTACCATGCTGTTGCAGGTTTACACAACCAACAATTTGTTGTTGATCGTTACTGTATTTCAACATGCTGCTTTCTGGCTGTGTAATTACATAATGCACCGTACTTTCGTTGGTACGCACATTGCCGGCAATAAGATGCGCCTCGGTTGTCCAGCCCTGTTTAGAACTTTCGCCACGATAAGCACCGTTAAGTAATGAAGTGATTGCCGGAGCATCGGCAGAGGTTGCAATAGTTACAGCACTATTAGAAAATGTAAACATCCTGCAAAGAAAAATAAAATATTTGAGGAGTACTTTAACTAAAACAGAAAAATTAATTTCCCCGGTAAAATTTCAATGGTTAACTTTTTGGCCTCAGCATATTCTCCATCTAAATGATATTGAATTATATTGTCGCATTCAATAACTATTTTTTGGGTATTAAAGTGAGTAATAAAAGGCAAGCCGAGGTGTTTACCTTTTTCAATAACCGGTAAATAACGTAAGCGCTCAATTGAGTTTAGTGCGGCTGCAGTAACCACATCAAACAAACCATCATCTGCTTTTGCCTGCGGAGCTATATGAAAGCCACCACCCGCCCGGCGACCATTACTGATATCGAGCAACAATTTTTTTCCGGCAAAGTTGTGTTCGGCTGAATGAATGCTGTAGCTCTTTGACCGATAGGTAAATATTTTTTTTAGTATAGTGATGAGAAAAGATGTTTTACCGGCTAACTTTTTCTTTCCGGTTAAAGCTTTGGCAACTTCGCCTTCAAAACCAATTCCCACACCGTTTATAAAATACTGGCTGTTACATTTGCCAATATCAATGGGTTGAGGGTTGGCGTGCAAAACTGTTTCTAATTGTTCCTCAAATGTTTTACTACCATACAGCAACCAATGAAAATCGTTGCCCGTGCCACCGTTAAAAATTACCAGGGGCAATTGTATGCCAGGATAATGATTGATAAAATAATTGAGTGTGCCATCTCCGCCGGCAATAAATACTTCTGTAAAATCATTAAACCCTGCCGGCCATTTTTCATTAAATAGTGTATGGGAAATTTTCTTCTTTAGTAAAGCCTCTGCAATAGCCGCCGCAACACCAACAGCCCTGCCGCTGCCAGCAATAGCATTACAAACAACAGCAATATTTTTTTCAATAGCAGTTTGCATAAATAGTTTCTGTAACAACAATCGTTAATATGCCGGTTTTGTTTACCGGTACAATCAGGAGTAAAAACTAATCAACGACCCAAAGTAGTTTTCATCCCAGCCTTCTGTAAAATCCTTATACACTTCATCCGGTATGTTAGTATGTAATAATTCTGCCGAAGTACCTTGTTTATGAGCATGCAATTTTATAGTAACAATTGAAGCCTCTTCCTGATCGCCAAAATACCATTGCTGTATTATTTTTTTTCCTTCTTCAAAAGCAATATTCTTACCTGCAATACTACCTTCCCACAAAGAGAATTCACTACCGGGTTCAGTACTCATTTCTGCATCTTCGCCGGTCCATAGTTTTAAAGTATGCGGTAAGGTTAAAGCCAGGTACACTTCTTCGGGCTGTGCAGGAATGATATAGTATTTTTTAAAGTCTTTCATTTTGTTACATTAAGTACATAAAGATAAAAGCGTTTTTTTACCTGTAATAATAAATAGGGCAATTGATTTTTAAAAAACTACCTTGTTTGCACCAAATACACATCATGTCCAACCCATTTGACCAGCTGATTGACAGTTATCTTGACAATAATATTGGCATTGATCATCAATTTTTAAATAAAAAGCTGTGTAATGGCCTTCAGCAAAACATACAGCAATTGCAAAGCGACAATTTAATGAGCGCTGCCGGAATTGGCAATGAAGAGGTAAAAGACAGTCAACAAAAAATGCGGGGCGATAAAATTTACTGGATGGATAAAAGCCATGACAATATTTATGAACAGGAATTTTTACAACAGGTAGAAAATTTTATAGACTACCTCAACCGCACCTGCTACACCGGCATTAATGGTTACGAATTTCACTATGCAGTATATGAAGAAGGCAGTTTTTATAAACGGCATAAAGACCAGTTTAAAAACGACAGCATCAGAAAATATTCGCTGATCAATTATTTAAATAATGACTGGCTGGAGGAAGATGGCGGACAATTAGTAGTATATCAAAATGACACAGAACAAAAAATTCAACCCCAATCACAAACATCGGTGTTTTTTAAAAGCGATGAAATGGAGCATGAAGTAACTAAAGCCAACCGCAGCAGGATGAGTATTACCGGGTGGTTGAAGCGGATATGACCAGGGCTGAAAAAATTTATTATTATTATTTTTTAAATCATAGTATGGAATTATTTTTTTTTGTATTTTTCCTAGTCGTGTTCATGTTATGATTTAAATTAATTTATGACTACTTCAACCTTGGATAATTCCAAATTAGATGCCATGGGTTTGTGTGTAGCTGATCATGTTACTGCTATGCTTGCATATTGGGATAATACTGAAATATGCCGGTTTGCCAACAATGCCTACCGGGATTGGTTTGGCAAATCAAAGGAAGATATGATAGATAAAATCAGCATGAAAGAATTGCTGGGTTCGTTGTACGAAAAAAATTTACCCTACATTAAAGGCGCATTAGCTGGTAAAAAGCAAGTATTTGAAAGAGAGATACCACTCTTTACCAGCGGCAGCAAATTTTCTCTTGCCACCTATTTTCCTGATATTATTAATGGTGAAGTGAAAGGCTTTTATGTGCATGTGGCAGATATTACCCATACCAAAGAACTGGAGGCCAGCTTGCTTCAGTCGAGGCGGGAAATGCTTCGTAATGTTATTGAGATACAGGAACAAGAAAAGAGCAATATTGCTTATACCCTTTCTGATAATATTAATCAAAAATTAGTGTATTGCAAAATGGTATTGCAACTGCAAAGCAAAAAAAATATCAATGAAGAGACCAACAAAGATCTATTACAATCAATAACCAATGTAATTGAAGAGTTAAACACACTTAGTGTAAGCCTGTCTCCTACAGCAATTGCTCATTTTGGTTTTATTGCAGGTGTAGAAGACTATATTAATAATTTTAAAACTTACCATCACATTAAAATTAATTTTGAGTGTACGGATAAAAATATTGAAGAGTTAGGTATGAATGATAAGCTTTCTGCATTTCGTATCATTCAGAATGTATTGATACTTTATGCCGGCAATCCGTTGAGCGAACCCCTGACTATTTTGGTAGTATACTGTTCCTCTCAACTTATTTTAAGTTTTATACACTACAACGAAAAAAAAATGCTGTTACAAAAAGAAAGCAACGAGTTTAAAGATATTGAGCGCAGGGTAGAATATTACAACGGCACTATAAAAGAGTTATTAGCAGATAATGAAAAGGGGGTTCAAATAATATTAAATATATAAAGCAGCACTTTTGCATTGTATTTATAAGCAACTATCTCTAAGCATTTTCATATACAGCAATCCTTTATTTCTTGCAAAATCAATATTATTACCGGGGATGGCTTCGGGGTCTTTATAATTTTCTAAAGCTTTATCAATACTGGCTTCACGCAACAGATGCAGCATTGGATAGATAGAACGGTTGGTATAATTGGCCGCATCTTTTGAGTGCGAATCGGCAAACTGGTACAACGGATGAAAACTGGCTACCTGGTAAATACCTTCGTACCCTTTTTCAATTAACAACTCCTCTGCTACTTCTACTATGTTCAGGTAATCATTAAATACTGCAAATGAATGAGGGAAGATAAGGAAAATGGTTTCGATGTTTGGCTCATTATCCAGGCGAATAGCTTCATTTAAAAATGCATCAAGGCAGCTGATTGAATCTGCACTATTTTCTACCTGGTAATGTATAGTTTGCTGTTTTACTGCTTTGGCAGCAAAGGGGCAAAAGTTGCAACCTATTACTACATCCAAAATCCATTTTTTTGTGTGTTCAATTACCTGCCCGTCTGTTAGCATTAGTACATTTTTTATATCGGTAAAACTAATCTTATTTGTTTAGTTTGAGATTTACCCTGCAATAAATTTATATACTAAATAAAAAAGCGGCCCAATAAATTGAGCCGCCTCTGTTGCTTACGGTTTACTACTGCTTGAACAATTTGAAAGCAACATTTTCTTTTTCCGATCCATTAACCACATTAAGTATATAAATGCCTTTAGGTAATGCCGAAAGCTCTGGTATAATTACCTGATTTATACCTGCCGATAGTTTTTGCTGTTTGGTTATTATTGTGCGGCCGTTGATATCACTGATCTTTACAGTTACATTCCCTGCGCTTTGTACCATCATATTTACATACACCATTTCTGCAAATGGATTAGGCCATACTTTAATTTCAATCGTTTTCTTTAGCACTACTGCTGTATTACTATATTTAAAATTGCCATCCTTATCATACAACTTTACCCTGTAATATAGCGTACCATTATGTTGTACAGCAGTAATATCATCAGTGTAATTATAATTACTTACAGATGCATTGTAGCCTGCTGCAGTAATACTATTTCCTACTTTTATAAAGCTTACATTATTGTTGCTACGCTCCACTTCAAAATAAGCTGTATTACTTTCATTAAGTGTAATCCAATTTAATATTACCTCATCAGCTTTAACACTGCTGATGAGGTTTAAACTTTCAACAGGCAATATTCCCGTCCAGTTAATGGTATAAGATGCAGGTGTAGCATCCATTACTCCTGCTGCATCGGTATAGGCATAATTAAAAGAAGTACTTACCTGGCCTACAGTTGAAGCAGTTATTTTCAGCTGCAATAATGCAATATTGTAATTAGAAATTGTGAAAGGGTTATTTAACGATGGAGGATTTATACCATCTGCTCCAAATTGTATAAGCACATTATTGTACCATAATTCAGCGTTAGAAGGTAACTGTGTAATGGCAACTGCTTTACCGGTTAATGATCCGCCTGTTAAAAAATCTTCGGTATCACTGCCGGTTAAAGGGCCCGGGTTTCCTATAGATCCGGTGCCATTAAGTGTAATGAATGTGTTTACAGGGGTTTGTGCAATGGAGTAAGACTGGTTATTACTTTCCGGCAATCTTTCTATACCAAAATTAATGTTGGTTACAGCTGTAGCAGCAACTGTAAAAGATAAAGAAGTTCCATTTACTGCAGCATCCCTGCCTGTATTGGGTGTACCATTATATTCCCCTGTATTTATCCAACCCGCAGGCATTGTAATTGCAGGTGCAGCAGCACCCTGCACGCCAGCTACAGTGCTTATACTAACCGTATAATCACCCTCAAAAACATTTAAAAAACTGTAAGTACCATTAGCATTAACTGCTGCAGAAGCCACTACTTTACCATTAGCATCAGTTAAATTGGCAAACATACCCAATGGTACCAGGTTCGTTCCCCCGGTGCTGTTATCTACATTTCCGCCGTTTGCATCATTAAAAACATTACCACTTACGTTAACCGGTTTTAAAAGAGATACACCAAAAAGCATCACATCGCCTGACACGTTTGGATTAGTTAACCCAAATGAATTGGTAGCCCCTATTGACCATACAGGGTTAATACCTGCATCTGCTGTAACTACTGTACTGCCGTTATTTACTCTTCCGCCATCTCCCCTTACAAATACTTTAAAAGTAATTGAAGTGATATTATTGCCCAAAGCAACCACGCTGCCGCTTGCACCATACCTGGTAATGCCGTTAGATACAGAACCTATGGAACTGGCGCCTATCCATGCAGCATTGTTTGTAATTTGAGTTGCTGAAACATTTAACTGGCTGTTACCTGATAATTTATTTAAACTAACATTAGTACTTAATAAATCAAACTCTGTAGCAAACCCTAAATCATAAGTTTTACCCGATCTTGTAAAACTAACTGTACCGCCCAGCCCTACTATTTGCATAACAGGATTTGAAACAGGCGTGTTAAAAGTTATAGTAAGATCGCCATAATATACCCTTGCATTTAACGCTTTTTGATTTACGGTAGCAGCATTAATAAGCGCATCGGTGCAACTGAAAAGACTGATAGATCTGTCAGTTGTTACATTTACTCCTGTACCCGAAGCTGCTGTTCTGTAAGCAGTAAATAAATTATTTGTCGGGCTACTGATACCGTTCATTAAAGAATACAAGGCAAACGCCCCCATTGGGCTGTTAACTGAAGCAGCCAGGCTGCCACCAAAACTCAAACCCGAATTGGCTGCCAACCCCTCAATAGAACCTGGTGCATATTGCTGATTAGATAATGAATAAGTTGCAGTAACAGCAGGAGAAAAAGCTGTAGTGCCATTTTCGTAAAGGGTAATTGCTTGCGAAGTGGTTAAAGGGCCGTTACCTGCAGGGCCGCCACTGGCACCCATTTTAAGCGAAGTTTGACCAACCGTTACAATACTTACTAATAAAAAAAATACTGTAATAAGAAGTGTAAATTTTTGTTTCATGATTTTTATTTTTAATTTTTTAACTGCTATGCCTTTTTAAATAAAATCCTGCATATTTTGTACAGCATGCACTTTCCAGTTTTGTGCCAATGTATTAAAGAACTGATATTAAACAGCTTACAGAATGCCGTAATTTTACTGTCGTCCATTTTCTGGAATGAATTCTGTTTTTTTAGACAAAAGGGTTGTAATAAAAACCAATTATGATAATTAACTACAGACGATTGAATGTATAGTAAGCAAAACTCCGGTTGAAGAATATTGCCATCGGTTAATTAAAAGAAATGTAAAAAGTATTTAATTTTTTTATTCACCAACTCACAAATACCCCTGTTACATTACTCCAATAACCAACCTGTTTACAAACCTTAATCCAATTGAATCGCAGTTTTTCAATTATTTTTGTTGTTTGCTTCTTTATATAATACTTTAAGACAGCATTCATTTTATTTAAATACTTATTATATTATGAGCTTACTTTTTTCATCATTAACCATAAAGAGTGTAACGTTTAAAAACCGGCTGGTTGTATCACCCATGTGCCAATACTCATCGGCAGATGGTTTTGCAAACGACTGGCACCTGGTGCATTTAGGCAGCCGTGCAGTGGGTGGTGCAGCACTTATTATACAGGAAGCAACGGCAGTAAATTGCGCAGGCCGTATTACTTATGCGGATATGGGTATATGGAAAGATGAACATATTGAAAAATTAAGTACCATCGTTTCCTTCATTCATCAAAATGATGCAGTAGCTGGTATTCAATTAGCCCATGCAGGAAGAAAAGCAAGTTGTGATCTGCCCTCGAATAATGGCGCACAAATAAAATCCGGCAAAAACCATTGGCAAACAGTAGCTCCTTCTGCTATTCCGTTTTACGATACAGATATGATACCACATGCATTAACTAAAGATGAAATTGCAGCAGTGGTAAATGATTTTAAGCAAGCCGCAGTTCGTGCTTTAAAAGCAGGGTACAAGCTAATTGAAATACATGCAGCACATGGTTATTTGATCAACGAATTTCTATCGCCATTAAGCAACCAGCGTAAAGATGAATACGGCGGCAGCTTTGAAAACCGCATTAGATTTTTATTAGAAATAATTGCTGCAATACAAACAGTATGGCCGCCGGAACTTCCATTATTCGTTCGCATATCTGCCAGCGACTGGGTAGAAGGCGGCTGGACAATTGCAGACTCGGTGCAACTTGCCATGATTTTAAAAAAGAAAGGCATTGATGTAATTGACACATCATCCGGTGGTATAGCATCATCTGCAAAAATTACTGCAGGGCCTGGTTACCAGGTTCCATTTGCCGAAGCCATAAAAAAACAAACTGGCATATTAACCGGTGCAGTGGGCATTATTACAACAGCACAACAAGCTGAAGAAATTTTACAGCAACAACAGGCTGACCTGATTTTTATGGCAAGAGAGCAATTACGTAACCCTTATTTTGCGTTGCACGCTGCTAAAGAATTGAATGATGAAGTAGATTGGCCATTGCAATATGTAAGAGCAAAAAGATAAACAATATTTTTAAGTACCACACCCGGAAAAGCATAAAAATACTGTGCAAAAATATTTGTTTACTATGTATCTATGTGGTTAAAAAAAATAAGCAGTACCCTTTAACTCTTGCATTTTTTTATTACCCCTATCCTTGTTATTTTCACGCTATGCCAGCATCACATCCGCAAATAAAAAAATTATTACAGTGTATCGACCTGGAAGAAAAAGAACAGGTAAAAAGATACAGCTTAGATCAACAGCACACATTAAAATCGTTAAAAGCTGAAGGCCTGGCATTGCATCCTATTGTAGTTACCCGAAAAAATTTTGGCTACGCAGATTACCCTGAAATAAGTTTTCGCTTAAATTTTCCGCCGGAAGTAAATTTATTTAAAGATGGTGCCGCCATTGAATGCTTTTGTACCGGTGAAGAACCAGTGAAAGGCGTATTAATAAGTTTGGATGGAAAAAGTGGCGAGTTCCGTTTATTTGCCCCCGATTTTCCGGATTGGATTGAAGACGATGGCGTAGGAATAAAACTGGCACCCGACCAGCGAACTACTACCATAATGAAAACAGTGCTGAATAATTTAGAATACAATAAAGAGCTGTATAAATTATTTGAACAATTACATGGAGAAGCGCCGGCCGAAAAACATACAACAGACATACTACCTGATTCACTTTCTTTTAATAATAAAAATTTAAACGATAGCCAGCAACAAGCCGTTGCTGCTATTACACAAAACCAACAAATTACTATTGTGCATGGCCCACCGGGAACGGGGAAAACCACTACACTGGTGGAAGCCATTGTGCAATTGGTAAAAGCAGGAGAAAAAATACTGGTATCGGCACCCAGCAATACTGCGGTAGATAATATTGCCAAAGGATTAATTGCACAACAATTAAAAGTATTAAGGGTGGGCAATACCAGCAAGGTAGATGAAACTATTTTTGAGCATACTCCCGAAGGAAGATTAAACAACAGCAAACAGCTTAAAGAAATTAAGCAACTTAAAATTCGTGCCGAAGAATTTAGAAAGATGGCGCTGAAATATAAAAGAAGTTTTGGCAAAGCCGAAAGAGAACAGCGCAATCTTTTATTTAAAGAAGTAAAAAACATCCGCACAGAAATAAAAAAACTACAGGCGTACAACGAAGAAAAATTGTTTACTGAAGCCGATGTAATTTTAGGAACACCCGTTGGATTGTATGATGCCAAGATCAATCAGCTTACATTTCATACATTGGTAATTGACGAGGCCGGGCAATGTATAGAACCTTTGGCATGGACCATTTTCCCTTTGGCACAAAAGTATGTTTTGGCAGGAGATCATTTGCAATTGCCACCAACTGTATTAAGTAACGAAGCTGCACGACTTGGTTTAAACCGTTCTATTTTAGAAGTGAGTATTGCAACGGTTAACAATGTTTTTTTATTAAATACACAGTACCGTATGAGGGAAGCCATTGCAGGTTTTTCCGGCAGCTATTTTTACAACGGACTTTTATTAACCGCTGCCCACCTTAACAATACTGCCACGCACATTACTTTTATAGATACTGCCGGCAGTGGCTATAACGAAAAGCACGGCAGTGATGGCAGCAGTTTACAAAACGAAGGTGAGCTGCAAATTGTACAAAAACTTTTAGCAACAGAAGCACTTGATCCTTTACACATTGCTTTTATTTCACCTTATGCCGGGCAGGTTGCAGCTGCTAAAGAAGTACTGCCAAAGCAAATGCGTATCAGTACCATTGATAGTTTTCAGGGACAAGAAAAAGAAATCATTATTTTATCATTGGTAAGAAGCAATGATGATGGAGATATTGGATTTTTAAAAGATTACCGCAGGATGAATGTGGCCATTACAAGAGCTAAAGAACAATTGTTTGTAATTGGTGATAGTGCTACCATTGGCGCAGATGCATTTTACAATGCCTTTTTAACTTACATAGAAAACTTTGGCACTTACAGAACAGTATGGGAATTTGAAATGTAACATGCTGTAAAAATGGAAGCCCCTGTAGAAACAGGGGCTAATACCAAAACTAACTGCATATGAGAAAGATGTAATTCTTTTGTATAACTGAAATGTAAATATCTGCAAAATATCTCTTACCCTTATTACACAACTCTGCAAATAATTTGCATAATTCACATTTTAAGAAACGCTGCTGTAATAAATTTAAAAACACTTGCTATAATTAAAAAGAAAAGATCAACCTCCAAAACACATGTGTGAATTATGCAAATTGATTTTTTAATTATATAACAATATTCCTGTAAAAGTGATTGAAATTTGTAGTGTCTCCATTTAAACACGAATGTTTAGAAAATTAAGTATGAAAAGAGTCACATTTTTATTATGCATCCTATTTGCAATAGCAACTTCATTTGTAATTGCTGATATGTCGGGCATTCATGGAACAATAAACCCTGCGGACGGAGCTAAAAGAATATGGGCCATAAGTGGCAAAAACACTGTTTCCGGTGTTCCTTCTTTGGGTGCTTTCTCTTTAAATGTAAGGCCCGGCAACTGGAAACTGCTTATTGAAGCGGCAAAGCCTTATAAAGATGTGGTGATAACGAATATAATTGTGGAAGATGGCCGCTATACCAATGCAGGAGAAATTAAACTGACTAAAGACTGATTATTAATTGTGTTTTTATAACCATGCAGGTTTTGTTTAAGCTAAGTCGTGTTTGCAGTAATGGCCTGAAATTATTTTTAAGCTATTGGCAAGACACGGCTTTTTTTTAATTAAAATAAATTATTACAAAAATGTCAAAGCAATATTTAACAGCAGCAGCAACAAAAATTGGGAAAGTGATGCATGAGTTTAAGGAAGGCAAACTTAAAAGCAGTTCGGGCAGCAAGGTAACCAATCCAAAACAGGCCATTGCCATTGGTATTTCTGAAGCTAAGGAAGCTCACCTAAAAGTACCTACTCGAAAAAAATCGGTAGCTAAAAATAAAAAACAGCAACTGTAACACAGTTACCCGTATAAACCCAACAACTACAGCGGTATATTACCATGCTTCTTTCTCGGCCGTTTAGCTACTTTATTTTCCAGCATAGCAAAAACTTTAATTAGTTTTTTCCTGGTTTCTTTGGGTTCAATCACTTCATCAATAAATCCTCTTTCGGCAGCAAGATAAGGTGTGGCAAATTTTTCTGCATATTCTGCTTCTTTCTCTGATAATTTTTTTGCAGGGTCAGCGGCTTCGGCAATTTCTTTTTTAAAAATAATTTCGCTGGCGCCTTTTGCTCCCATCACAGCAATTTCGGCAGTGGGCCATGCAAAATTCATATCAGCCCCAATATGTTTACTGTTCATCACATCATATGCACCACCATAAGCTTTTCTTGTAATTACTGTTACACGAGGCACTGTGGCTTCGCTTAATGCATACAATAATTTTGCGCCATTGGTAATAATACCATTCCATTCCTGGTCGGTGCCGGGCAAAAATCCGGGCACATCTACCAATACTAAAAGAGGAATATTGAAGCAATCGCAAAAGCGGGTAAACCTGGCACCTTTTTTCGAACTATCAATATCCAATACACCAGCCAGGCACATGGGCTGATTAGCAATAATGCCAATGCTTCTTCCGGCAAGCCTTGCAAAGCCCACCACAATATTGCGGGCATAATCTTTATGTATCTCAAAGAAGGAATCATCATCACAAACACCTGATACTACTGCACGGATATCATAAGGCTGATTGGTACTTTCTGGAATAATGCTTTCCAGTTCTTCCCTTGTTTCATTACCTAAAGTGTAAGGTAATTTCGGTACCACATCTTCGCAATTCTGCGGCATGTAACTCAGTAATTTTTTTATCGCTTCAATACAAACCATATCATTGGCAGCAGTAAGATGTGTTACCCCGGATTTAGTAGAATGTGTGGATGCGCCACCTAATTCCTCTGAACTTACTTCTTCATTGGTAACCGTCTTTACCACATTTGGTCCGGTAACAAACATGTAACTGGTGTTCTCTACCATAACAGTAAAATCTGTCATTGCAGGAGAATATACTGCGCCACCGGCGCATGGCCCCATGATAGCCGATATTTGCGGAATAACACCTGATGCCTGAACGTTCCTGTAAAAAATATCTGCATAGCCGCCTAACGACCTAACGCCTTCCTGTATCCTTGCACCGCCGGAATCATTCAACCCAATCATTGGTGCACCGGTCTTCATGGCAAGATCCATGATCTTACAAATTTTTTCGGCATGTGTTTCTGATAAGGCGCCACCAAAAACGGTAAAGTCTTGTGCAAAAACATACAGCAGTTTTCCATTTACCGTTCCGTATCCGGTAATTACGCCATCGCCATAATATTGCTGATCCTCCATGCCAAAATCTTTGGTACGATGAATGACCAACGCCCCCACTTCTTCAAAAGAACCGGGATCCATTAATAACTCTATCCGCTCTCTTGCGGTTAGCTTTCCTTTTTGATGCTGCGCCTCAATTCGTTTTATGCCGCCGCCTAACTTACCTTCTTCAATCTTTTCTTTTAAAATTGCTGCTTTAGATTTCATCAGGTTTTTATTTTATTTATCAATGCGCCAGTCTTCTTTTCCAGCTGGTTGATTTATTATCTACCGGGTTGATCATTTTTTGATTGTCCATCCAATATCTCAATGCCACAATTGCAGCGATCTCCGCATTGGCTTTTTGTTTTTCTTTTATTTTTTCCGGTGTGTAATAATTTTTTACAAAATGGGTATCAAAATGTCCAGAAAAAAAAGCTTCGTGTTCAAAAACAAAAGTACCAAAGGGTAAAGTGGTGGCAACGCCTTCTATTTTATATTCTTTAATGGCCAGCAACATTTTTTGTATGGCTTCTGTTCTTGTTTTGCCATGCACTACTAATTTAGCAATCATAGGATCGTAGTAAATAGATATTTCCATTCCTTCTTCATATCCATCATCCACCCTAACTCCCTCGCCGGTTGGTTTTACATATTTGGTCAGTGTACCTATAGAAGGTAAAAAATTATTCAGCGGATCTTCGGCACATACCCGCAATTCAATTGCATGGCCATTCAGTTTAAGATCATCTTGCGTAAAAGAAAGTTTTTCGCCACGGGCAATTTTAATTTGCTCTTCTACCAGATCCAACCCGGTGATCATTTCAGAAACGGCATGCTCTACCTGCAACCTTGTATTCATTTCTAAAAAATAAAAATTCAGTTTATCATCCATTAAAAATTCTACTGTGCCGGTGCTGGTATAGTTGCAAGATTTTGCTACCATAACCGCAGCATCGCCAATTTTTTCTCTTAGTTCGGGAGTAATAATGGGAGAAGGCGTTTCTTCCACCACTTTTTGATGGCGGCGTTGTATGCTGCATTCTCTTTCGAAACCATGAATGATGTTACCGAAGTTATCAGCTACTATTTGTACTTCGATATGTCGTGGAGAAGTAACATATTTTTCAATAAATACAGCACCATCACCAAAAGCGGCCACCGCTTCGCTTATCGCTCTTTCCATTTGTTCCTTCATGTCACTTGCCTTTTCAACAATACGCATGCCTTTACCGCCGCCACCGGCTGATGCTTTTATTAAAACGGGGTAACCAATTTTATCAGCGGTCTCAATCGCCAGCTCAATGTTTTCAATAGCTTTATCAATACCAGGAACCATGGGAATATTGTAATGACTTACACATTCTTTTGCTGCCAGCTTTGACCCCATGATACGCATTGCCGCAGGACTTGGGCCAATAAAATTGATACCGGCATCTTCTACTTTTTGTGCAAAGTCGGCATTCTCACTAAGAAACCCGTAGCCGGGATGAATAGCATCCACCCCCAACTGTTTGCATAATGCAATTATTTTATCGCCATTTAAATAAGATTGACTGGAAGGTGCCGGACCTAAGCAAACCGCTTCGTCTGCAAATAAAACATGCGGTGCATTACGATCCACTTCCGAATATACCGCCACAGACTTAATGCCCATTTTACGAATGGTACGCATAATGCGTAAAGCAATTTCGCCACGGTTAGCTACCAATATTTTTTGCATAAATTTTAAAAGTAAAAATTTAAAAAAAGTTTCACTTACAATTATTCAAATTCCACCAGCACCTGTCCTTTTTCCACCGCCTGGCCAACAGCTACTACTATTCTTTTTATTGTAGCACCGGCATGTGTAAGAATGCTGTTCTCCATCTTCATGGCACCCAGTATCAAAACCTTATCCCCTTCATTTACTGCCTGCCCTTCCGCAACCGCAATTTCTAACACCATACCGGGCATGGGCGCTTTTATTTCTTTAATTTGTTTAGTAGTAGCTGCGCCAAAGCCCATTACGTCCAGCATCTGATCAAGTGTATCTTTTATTTCTACCTCATAACTTTCGCCATCTACTTCTATAGTCAGTTTTTTTCCGCTGGCATCACAGCTTAAAACTGTTGCGTTAACAGATCGATGATCTTTGATGATATTAAATTCTAAGGGAGATTTTTTGATGAGGTCAACAGCGGCAACTTCCTTTGCACCAAAAGAAAACACAAACTCATTTGCTCTTACTTTATATAACTTGTTAGCATCTGTCATATAGCAATTGATTTTATGTAAGTTAATTGATTTGAGGGTTTAAACCATAACGTTTATTATTCCTTTAGATCCGGAGAAGATTTTTTAACAATTTTTATTGCAGGCAGTTATTTACCGCTGCAATAAAAATTGAACAAAGAGAAACTGTTGAATGGAGCCTTTCCCTCATCAGGATAAACTCTGCCTCAACAGTTCAATCAGGGATACAAAGCTTGTAACAAAAATATATTTCTGCAACTGTTATTCCTGCAACACTTCATGTTTACTGTATGCTTCCATTAATTTTTTTTGCACATCATACGCAACAGGTGCGTAGGAATTAAAGTGCATATTAAAGCGGGCACGGCCCTGTGTTAAGCTTCGCAAAGATGAAGAGTACTGGTGCATTTGTGCCAGTGGCACTTTGGCGGTTATCTTTTGAAAATGACCGGTTGCTTCCATGCCTTCCACAATGGCAATACGGGTTTGCAGGTCGCCCATTACAGCACCCACCTGATCATCCGGACAAAGTACTTCTACTTCGTACACAGGTTCCAGCAACTGCGGTGCAGCCTGTACAAATGCCTGCCTGAAAGCCTGCAGGCCGGCAATTTTAAATGCAATATCGTTGCTATCTACCGGGTGCATTTTGCCATCGTATACACAAACCCTTACATCACGTACATAACTACCCGTTAGCGGGCCATTCTGCATTTTTTCCATCACCCCTTTTAAAATACTGGGTAAAAATCGGGCATCAATTGCGCCACCTACAATGCAATTGCAAAAAACTAATTTGCCACCCCAGTCTAAATTAATTTCTTCTCTATGCCTTACGTTTAAGCCATTAGGTTCGGGTATACCATCGTACCAGGGTTCAATACGCATAAATACTTCTCCAAACTGCCCGGCACCGCCACTTTGTTTTTTATGGCGATAGGTAGATTCTGCCATTGTACCAATCGTTTCCCGATAAGGAATTTTTGGTTTATCAAAAGCTACTTCTACATTATGAATGTGAGCAATTTTCCATTGTATAATTTGTAAATGCAATTCACCCAGGCAATGCAATAAGGTTTGCTTCAGTTCAGGCGATACTTCAAATTGTACGGTAGCATCTTCTTCCTGCAACGTGTGTAATGCCTGCGATAATTTTTCTTCCTCTCCTTTGTTTACAGTAGTGATAGCAACCGTAACATTGGATTTTGGAAACACAATAGGTTCCAGTTCTATATTTGCTCCTTTTTCATGCAGGGTATTATTAACATGAGTGCTGCGAAGTTTTATAGTGGCGCCAATATCGCCTGCTGCCAATTCCTGCACAGGCACACGGTTGTGACCTTCCAGTAAAAAGAGCTGATTAATTTTTTCGGTAACACCGGTATTTTCATTTACCAATTCGGTTCCAGTTTTTACTACACCGCTATACACTTTAAACAAACTCAGCTCGCCAATATGCGGCTCTATAATTGTTTTAAAAACAAAAATACAAGCCGGGCCTTTCATATCGCAAGGCAATAAATTACCTGTTGTAGTTTTTTGTGGCGGCATTTCATTAGGTGCAGGGCATACATAATCTATAAAACTCATGATGCGGCCACAACCCATATTTTTTTCTGCCGATGCACAAAAGAGTGGAAAAATATCATGCCTTATCATTGAACTGTGCAGACCAGCTTTCATTTCCTCTTCCGTCAATTCGCCCTGGTCAAAATATTTTTCCATCAGGCCTTCGTCATTGGATGCAATGGCTTCCACCAATTCTTTATGCAATTGATCTGCTCTTTCTTTTTCATTTTCCGGTATAGGTAATTTTTGTGGTTTACCTCCCTCAGGCCCAAACTGGTACATGATCATATTGAGCACATCAACAATGCTATTGAAGCCAGCTCCGGTTTGTACCGGAAATTGTACGGCCACCACATTAGCCCCAAAATGTATTTTTGCTTCTTGTAAAGTTTTATCAAAATCGGCATTGTCTTTATCTAATTGATTTACCACAAAAATGGTGGGTGTTTTAAAAGTATCGGTGTATTCCCAAATAATATCGGTACCCACTTCCACCCCGGCTGCGGCATTTAAAACCATTACACCGGTATCAGCCACACGCAATGCACTGATCACTTCACCGGCAAAATCATCGTAACCCGGGGTATCAATAATATTTATTTTATAATCCTTCCAGGGCGTATGCATCAGGGAAGAAAAAACGGAACTCATTCGTGCTGTTTCCAGCTCGTGATAATCGCTGGTGGTATTTTTTGCTGCAACGGTACCACGGCGTTTAGTAATACCTGCTTCAAACAGCATGCTTTCGGCCATGGTAGTTTTGCCGCAGCCTGCATGCCCCAGCAGGGCAATATTTTTAACATGATTAGAATCGTAGGTAGTCATAAAAAAAGTTTTACAATGATAGGAGCAATCGTTAAAAGTAACCAGCCAGTCTTATACAGACTGGCTTGTGTTAAAAATTTATTGTTTTACAAAATGATGAAACTCGTTTTCCAGTTTATCAAGATCTGATACCAGCAGGTCGAGTTTATCTTTAATATAATGGTGAGGAATACGATGGCCGATATTGGGATACCGTTCTGCTTCATGCACATGAGACTTTATTTCATGTTTAAGGTCGTGAAGATTGATGAGCTGGATGTGAAACTGGTTATGAAAATGTTCTATCCCAAGTAATGTATCCGGGTCTGTTTTTCCCGGTGCAAAAAAATACAATTCTCTTTTAAGGTCGTTTACTTTTTTACAGTAGGATGTTAGTGTATCATACCATTTACTACATTCATTAACCAGTGTTTTGTTTTGTGCTTCGGTAATCATATAGTGTATGTTTTAAGTGTGAGCAATCGCAAACAGTTATAGTGCTGTTTTATTTACTTACTAAAGTTAAATACGAGGCCAAATTAAATAATGATATTGGTCAGTTTAAATAGTAAGGATCATCATCGTTCTGCGGAAAGGGCTGTATTGAATGGGGTAGTAAAAAACTGAGTAATACATCCGCCTGTTAAAGTAGCAACTGGTACAAAAGTAATAATTCTTTTCACTTTTTTCCGGAAATTTATTGCTGATAATTATTCTTCAAATAGCTTTTATGCTTCAGTTAAAATAAGGCAGCAGCACTTTATTTTTGTCAAAAATCAACCAACTGCCTTATTTTTACACATAAACAATTATATAATGCAAATAAAATTTCCGGTTTATTCCGCAGCAATGGTATTTACAATTGCTGTATCAGCCTGCAACAACAACGATGCTGCCAGCAGCAAAAGTAATACTGCAGACAGCAGTACTATTACTGCCTCCACCAGCTTACCCGATGCTCCTTACAAGCCGGCATTTGCCGGGCAAACAAGGATAGCCAGTGTAACCACCACAACACCCTATACTGTAGAAAAAATTGCCGAAAAAATTGGCAGGCCCTGGGCCATTATACCTATGCCCGATGGTAATTTATTACTGACAGATAAAACCGGCTTTATGCAGATACGCACTGCCGATGGGGCACTGGTAAAAAAGATATCTGGCTTTCCGCAGGTAGATGACAAGGAACAAGGTGGACTTTTGGATGTAGCACTTGACCCTGAATTTGCAAAGAATAAAACTATTTACTGGGCATTTTCTGAAAAAAAGGGCAATGGCAATTTAACTGCAGTGGCCAAAGGCCAGTTATCAGATAAAGATACCGTTATAAAAAAACCGGTTGTAATATTTCGTGCTACACCAGAATTGGATAGCAAGCTTCATTTTGGATCCCGCCTGCTGTTTGATAAAGATGGCTACCTGTTTGTGAGTGCTGGTGAAAGATCAAATCTGGAAGGCAGAAAACAGGCGCAATGGTTAAACAGCGGCTTAGGTAAGATATTTAAAATTACCAAACAAGGTAAACCGGCTCCGGGTAATCCTTTTATCAACCAGCCCGATGCTAAGCCTGAAATTTATTCTTATGGGCATCGCAATCCGCAAAGCCTGGATATACACCCGGTTACCGGAGATTTATGGGAAGCTGAATTTGGCCCTAAAGGTGGTGATGAATTAAACCTTATTAAACCAGGTAAAAATTATGGCTGGCCCATAATTACTTATGGCACCGAATATGATGACAGAAAAGTAGGTGATTCCATCCAGCAAAAAGATGGTCTCGAGCAACCTGTGTATTACTGGAACCCGGTTATCTCTCCCGGAGGAATGATGTTTTATACCGGTGATGCTATTCCCGAATGGAAGAATAATCTTTTTATCAGCGGGCAAAGCAGCATGCGTATTGTAAGGCTGGTAATTGAAAACAATAAGGTAGTGGGTGAAGAAAGTTTATTGCTGGATAAGAAAGAAAGAATACGTGATGTAACGCAACTGAACGGTAAAATTTATGCCATTACAGATTCGGGGATATTATACAGAATAAGTAAAAGCTAACCTCATAAAAAATTAAAAAAATTGACAGGCTGCAACCTGTCATTTTTTTTTGCTTCTATCAGTGCATGAGTAAAATTATTTTTTACATCCCGCTATCGAACAGGGCTTGCTGCTGTGCTGGAATTTTATAACCTTTAGCCAGCATAGCAGCAAACCGTGTTATAGGAAGCCAATGTCTACCAATGTTCACCATAAAGGTATTCCGTAAAATTATTGTTTTTGATGAACCCTTAACGTGTCAAGATATTGTTTTATACTTTTGTTTATCTGCTCTTGCGTTTTCTGTAATTGCTGTATCTCTTGCACTGGTATATACGGTTTTTCAGTCTTAGTTCTTGCTATAAATATTGTGGCGATAATGGATAGCATAGCAATAAATGCCGAAACTATTGGTGTCCATTTTTGAAACTTTGAATTGGATATAGTTATTCGCTTTAACTTAATATCAATTTCGTCTTTGTCTTTTTCTTTATTTAAAAAGTCAAGATAAAATAAAGCTCTATCATGTAGTACATAGTCTGGAATACCGGAAACGGCTTGTTTATAATATTCGTTTTCAACAAATTTCTTGTGTAGTTCTGCGGCTTTTGATGTAGTTAAAATATTTGAAAATAAAGTTACAAGGTCGCTATTAGAATATGTATTGTTTTTAGAGATTAAGCTAAGTGCTTTATAGTCTATTTCTTGTTCTAATGTCATAAACAGATTATTTGTAAATTTTTAAATCCACTTTATATTACTGTAAATAAAAAAACTTGCAATGAAAACAATAACTAAAGAAAATATCTGACTGAATATGGTTTGATTAGTTGCTTCACTTGGGTTGTTGTCTTGGAATTTTGATGTTAGTTTAAAAGAAACAAAAAGTCCAACGATACACATTAAGATTGCTAATTGTGGCATTTGAGTTTTACTAATTACTTTCCACAAATAGGCTAATCCAATCCAAAGTAGGAAGCCACCTAAAAAGTTCTTAGTATCTCAAGTTTTTTATACCTGAAGATGAAAAAGATAATATTTATTAAGATGCCATTTAAAAGAGTTGTCAACCCAATAAAAGTTAATAACCCATAAATGATATACAGTACAATTTCTGTCATAATATAAGTATTAAAAAATGTGTCAACCTAAAATATGTGTCCAACGATTAGAGGCTACGAATTTTGTCAGCCATGAATTGAAAAAGGATTGAGGTTTTGGTTGCCTATAACTGCTTTCCTTATCAAGTAAACTTTACGCTGCCTTAAAAATTATTCAAACTTCCCTTCCTTTTTTGTTAAGCTAAAAAACTTATCCAGTTTACCCCCGATGGCTTCTTCAAATGCGGCCTGCATATCTTCGGGTTGCGGATGTTTATTCTTCCATTTATTAAAGTAGTTGTGTATTGCAAGGTTCATTTTTTCCGCCCCTATTGCAGTTTCTAAAAGATGCATCCACAAAGCTGTTTTTACATACGATACCACACCATACTCTCCACTATCAGGAAATTTATCTGCCGGTATATCCATAGCCGATTGCATGGGAATATTTTTATCGATCACATTATATATCACATCCAAAAATTCCGCCGCAGGCATTTTTTTTATGTCTGCCGGAATAGCATCGCCGAAAATGGAATTGCTCCGGTATTTTTCCGCTTCGTACCTGAATTGAAAATAACTGTTCAATCCTTCATCCATCCAGGTGTGCGCCCTTTCATTACTGCCCAGCATACTCATAAACCAATTGTGGCCAATCTCGTGTGTGATCACTGCATCCAGTGTTTCTACTTTTGCATCCGGACTTGTGATCAATGTTACCATCGGGTATTCCATACCGCCACTTGAATTATTTTTTGGTCCTTCCACCACCTGCACCACAGGATAGGCATACTCTCCCACCCATTCGCTGTATTTTTTTACGCCATCTTTTATATAATCGATACTATTGTTCCAGATGGTATTTTTTTTATTGTGGTAATAAGAGAACGCATCAATTATTTTTCCGCCAGGCAATAAAACGGTGTCGTACTGTACTACAAAACCTTTATCAGCAAACCATGCAAAATCGGGTACTTGTTCGGCGTAATAACTTAATGTTTTAGCAGGCGTTTTAAAACTTGTTGCGTAAGGCACCGGCTTACCCTTTCTGTCGGTTACGTTTTGTAACCCAATTTTTTTATAGGCATCCAATTCCTCTTTAGTTTGCAAAGTGCCGGTAGCACCAACAATATAATCAGATGGCACAGTGATGCTCACAGTATAATCTGCATACTCGCTGTAAAACTCTCCCATATCCAAATAAGGAATTTCGTTCCAGCCATTTTTATCAAATACCGCTGGTTTGGGATACCACTGGCAGGCCATAAACTCACCATCGGCATAACCCGATCTTGAAAAATAGGGCGGCAGCATTACTTTAAATGCAGTAGCAATGGTTATGGAATCGCCGGGCAGCAATGGTTTATCTAGTACTACTTTTATAATGTCGATATATTGCGGATTGGGATGAGCTTCTGTTTTTGCAGGTTGATCATTCACTTTAAAGGCAAGTCCGTCGATAGAACCGGCTCCAAAATTTTCCATTTTTTTAGAGCGCTCTTTATCATTTTTAATTTGCTGAATTAATGCAGTGGAATCATTTTTATAGGCATTGGGCCAAATATGAAACCAGATAAAATTGAGTGTAGATGGAGAATTGTTTTTGTAAACAATAGTTTCGTAGCCGGTGATAGATTTTTCTTTATCATTCAACTCGGCTTTAATGTTGTAGCGCAACTGCTGCTGCCAGTAAGTTTGCTGTGCCTGTAATTGGGTGCTGATTAAAAATGCGATCAATAAGGTGGATAATTTCATATTCTTATTTTTAAATATTTTTTAAAAATAAGAAAAGATTGCATTGAAACATCAGCCGGAGAAAAGTTTATACGTTTAAGTTCAGGCTGGTTGGACTATTATAATTACAGGTTTATTTATTCTCTTTTTTTGAACTGAATTTATAAGCTACATAACCAAAGCCTACCAGCAAGTGCAGCATAATAATACTAAAAATGATAACACTGGTTGTATCCATACAGTTGTTTTACAACTGCAAGTTCTTTCATCTAATTTAATATTTAAGTAACCTTTGTTACATTCGAGCCATAATTTTTATTTGAGTGGCCTTATTAATGATATATTTTAAAATCAGCTCTGCAATGCAGCAGTCTATTTCCTCTGCACCTGGCACATTATTTACTTTTCACATGCCCCTGCACTCCCTCACTCGTCATCATCACTCTTTTAATTGTACCATCTTTATTGTAGTACAAATAATCAATACAAACAGAACGATGAAAGCTGCCATAATCCGGCACTAAAGCGCCATTGTGATAAATAAAATAATCTTTGCCCTTAAACTCAATAATACTTTGGTGATTGGTATTACAGTTGCCTGCTATCTCATTCATAATACCTTTGTAAATCCACGGGCCTTCAATACTACGGCTCATAGCATAAGCGATCTTCTCCGGAAACTCGTAAGCATATGATAAATAATACCAGCCATTTTTTTTGTGGATATAAGGCGCTTCAGTAAATTTTGGTAAGCTGATAGTTTGCATTGGCCCATCCATATCAATCATATTTTCCTTCAGTTTTACATAATGCAATGTGGTGTTACCCCAAAATAAATACGCCTGCTTATTATCATCTATAAAAACAGTAGGGTCAATATCATCCCAGCTGATCTTACTTTCGGTGGTCATATCATTGGTAATAATGGCCGCTCCTTTTGCATCAACAAAAGGCCCTGTAGGATTATCGCTTACTGCAACACCAATGGCCTTTCCTCTGTGTGTACTATCATGCGTAATGGCAACATACCAATAAAATTTCCCATTGCGTTCAATTACCTGGCTGGCCCAGGCATCGTCTTTAGCCCACTTAAATGCTTTTACATTTAATGGAGATGGATGCTCTGTAAAAGTTTTCATATCGCCGGTGGAAAAACAAAGCCACTCATGCATTTCGTAACCATTACGCTTTTCGGGTGCCACATCTCTGCCGGTGTAGATGTACACTTTATTTTTAGACACCAGGGCGGCCGGATCAGCAGTAAACTTATGCCGAATGACAGGATTACCGTTTGGTTGAAAACTGGTATCTTTTACTACGCCGTTGTTTTGTGCGTAACTAATACTGTTTGATACTATCAAAAAAAATAATCCCACTATAAATTTTGCATCTCTATTCATCTGTAATTTATTTATACTTATAAAAATCATTATCATTTTATTTTCACAAATGTTACATCATCCACATAACAAAAAGCATTAGCCACAGCCTCTGCCACAAAACCAATCTCTACCTTGCCTGCTTTAACCAACACACGTTTAATGGTAATTGTTTTCCATGTTGCGTTTTCTTCTTTAAAATTGCAGCTGCTGTTTTTGCCATTACTCACAGCATACATTTCAAGTTTGGCAAAGCCGCTGCTGTTTTTTACTTTGGCGGTCATGGTATAATATCCATCTGCTAACTTTACGTATGGCGAGGAGGTTATTAATTGTGCTACACTTCTTTTAAAATTGATCTTATCGCTGATGCATAAACTTTTTTCGCCAGTTACAGTTTTTCTGTCACGCTCACTGTTGAAATAATTTAACACTGGTGAAACGGCACTGTCAAGCGAAACTTTATTGCCCTCAATAACGTTGGTAGTCCACCCCAATAAAAATTCCTGCACTGGTTTAACATGACTTGGAATCTTTCTTCTATCAGCTTCAAAACTTCCGTTCATTACATAATTATTATCCCCTGCAACTTTCCATTCACCTGTTTTTGCATTTAAATTCCATGAATTAAGTGAATTGAAATAAGGCACCGTATCATCAAACGAAAGCGGAAACCATTGGTTGTACCCCAATCCGTTTCCGGCAAAATTTGCCCAGCGATCGCCGCAATAAATTATGGTCTCCTGTTTATTACCTTTAACACTAACAAAAAATCCGGTTTGCGTTATATGTGCGTAATCGTTTTCACTCCCTTTCATTACCAGCATATCATTGGCGGGTAAATAAGGCCCACGAATATTATTAGCCACCAGGTAATAAGCATACGACGCATCCCATCCATAAATATTTGATGCGGCCATATAATACTTTCCTTTGTATTTAAACATGCAATTGCCTTCCCTGCTTTCTCCCTGAAAAATTTTGGTACAATCCAAAAGATCTACCATTCCATTTTTAACTCCTATTTCCGAAACATAGATTTTATTTCTGCCACTGCCATAAGAATAAATGAGGTACGACTTACCTGTTTCTTCATCGGTAAACACGGTTTGGTCGCCGGTGTTACTGGTACCAATCATTTCCTTCATACTGATCTTCTGGTGCCATTTAAATTTTGTTGCAGGATGATCCGCCAATGCAATCAGCACTTCGCTTCCATGTTGTACAAACATTGCATACTGTTTACGCTCTTTAATATAAGCCACGCCTAATCTTCCTACCCACGTATTCTTTCCATCTTTCAATGCTTCATCTTTTGTAAGTACATCTGCTTCAAATGTCCAGTTTACTAAATCGGTGGAACTGTAACAGGTAACAGATTTAAAAGTGCATTTCGGTAATGTTACAGATGGATCATTGCGGTAAGTATCCGCCTCTTGATAGTACACGCCATACCAGTAATATTTTTCAATGCCGGTAACCGTATCTGTAAACCGGAATATACCTCCGCCCTGGCTGTTGACAGGCCTTCCGTCTTTGGTGTTCCAGAACACATCATTCTTTATATTGAGTAACTGTGCATAGGAAAATGACAGCGCTAGTAAACATCCTGCTATTATAAAGAAAACCTTCTTCATGATCATAATATCCTATTTATCACCAATCCAGTTTCAACAGGCTCACCGCTTGCTGAGGCAATGAAAGTTGTATTTGCAAAGTTCCGCCCGTTACGATTAATTTCCCGGGCTTACCAATGATTTGTAGCTGTCCTGCTTTTTCTAATATTGCAATTTGTGCTGCAGTTGGATTTTGTGGAGCCCCCATTTTTTTCCATACTTCATAAGAATTACTGTGCTTGTCATCGATGCGGTATTGGGTAAGCGTAACCGTTTTTGCAGTAAGGCCATCAATGGCAACTGCTACAGGCAATGCCGGTTTCATTACATCATCATCATGATAATTCCAAAGCATTACCGTTGCCATTTTTTTATCCTTTGCTGCTAATCCACCCACATCATTATAATTTCTTCTTACGCTGGAGTCCACCATAGTTTTTAAATCGTACATCTGGTTGCCGGTAACTGCTACTCTCCTACCCTTCATTTTACCAAACATCCTGAACACATTTAAAACCGGCTTATCCACGCCGTTAGTAGCCAGATCTCTAAAGCCATAAAACCAGGGTTGGTCTTCAAATTCAAAAGCCCAGGTAACAGCACCTAAAAAATTTACTTTGAAAGAATCGGCCAGTAAATATTTTCGGGCAAAAGATGCAGCAGTATAGCTGGAGTACATTGTTCCGTTGCGGTAACCATTAGATGGATTTGTTTTCATACCGCAGGCGGCACAACCTTCAGGGTCGCTTTCACCAATAACGATCGGTAAATGTTTCAATTGCGGATAGGATGCCACAAACTTAAAACCCATGTTGATATCCTGCAATTGCCTGCCCATATTCATCTGCACATGATCATCCATCACTTTGGGTGAACCTTTAGCATGAAACAGGATCATATCAACAGGCGAACCAATTTTCCTTGTTACATAATTGGTATCGTATAAACAATGCTTCACAAAAGCATGCAACCAATCCTGTGCGTTTTTACCTGCGGTACCGGCAATATTTATACCACCAATTTTTGCGGTGGGCAATGCTCTTTTTACTGCATCGGCGGTATAATCATACAATTTAAAAAACTCTGCCTGCGTACCTTTCCAGTAACCATTGGGTTCGTTCCATACCTCCCACCACCAGCTTTCCACTTCTTTTTTTCCATAACGGTCCACGTTGTGCTTTACCCATTGAAAAACCAGTTCTGCCCATTTGTTATAATCTTTTGGCGGGTAAGCCCAACCGGTAATAATTTTAAAATATGGATCACCAGGCTTCCAGTCGTGTTTGTAAGGCGAAGGATTGGTAGATAAAGCTTCGGGCATAAAACCAATTTGCGCCAGCGGCTTCATGCCTCTTTGTACATAGGTATCAAAAATACTGTCGATGATCGTCCAGCTATACACAGGATTGCCATTGGCATCTTCTGTATAAGCATTAGTACTGCCCCATTTTAATGCAGCCACACCATCACCTGTTACCAATAAACTATGTGCTCTTACATACACCGGCACCGGGCTTAATGCTGCAATTTCGGTAAGCAATTTTTTACCGTCTTTCATGTAAGTATAGTTGGGTTCATCATACCCAAACCATGCCCACACCGGTTTCATATCGCCGGTTTCTTTTTTTAAATCAACACTAATGGTTGCCTGTTGTGCATGCGTAAAGTGGCAAAACAACAAGCCTGCAATAAATAAAGATGCGGAGATTATTTTTTTCATACAATTAATTACCATCAGGTTTTACTGCAGCCTGCAAAATGCTTTGTGGCCAATACCAGTTTTCAACAGCATCAGGTTGTGCAGGGTTAAATGGCTTTATATTCTTTTTTAAATATTTTGCAATGGGTAATTTATTATCTTTTATGGCCTGCACAATACAGCGTGCAATTTCGTAAGCGCCGTAGGTATTAAAATGTGTATTGTCTTCTAATTTTTTTGTTTGATTAGGGAAGCTGTTGGCAGGATAATGTACAAATGCTTTGACAGATCTTTCCGGCCCCCAGGCTTCGTACATTATTTTGCTCATGGCATTAAGATCAATCAAGGCCACGTTCTCTTCTTTAGCTGCCTGCCTTACTGCTTCGGGATAATCTCCCAAAGTATTATTAATATGGCCGGTGCTATCAAAATTGCGGCGGTGCATAGAAGTTACCAAAACCGGAATACCGCCTTTCTTTTTTACTTCGCCAATAAAATATTTTAAACTGGTTTTGTAAGAAGTGAATGGTCCGATGCCTTCGCCTTTTTGCTTTTGATCGTTGTGCCCAAATTCAATGAATAAATAATCGCCGGCCCTCATCAGGCTTAATATTTTTTGTAAGCGTTTGGCACTTTTAAAAGAATTTAAGGCTTCTCCGCTTTCGGCATAGTTGGCTACGCAAATATTCTTTGCTTCAAAAAAAGCAGGTATCATTTGCCCCCATGATGCCCAGGGTTCCTTATCCTGATCAACCACTGTAGAGTTGCCCGCTAAAAATATGGTAGTGGCTTTTGTGTTGGGTATAATTTCTACGGCGCAAATTTTTGCAGCGGTATCGTTAAATTCAATGGTCAGTTGATTATCCCAATGGTAATAGTTTAACTCTCTTTCTTTTAATCTTACTTTATCTATCGCAGTACCGGTTGCATCTCTTATAATACTATCTTTTACATGTACTGTAAAGGATAGTGTTTTTATTTCGCTGTTTTTTGTTTTGATATTTTGTAAAAACAACCTTCGGCATTCTGCCCTTACGGTGGTGGCAGATGTTCCATTTACGTCGCCCAATATTACTTTAACATCATAATTACCTTCCGGTACTTTTACAGAAAAGAGAAAGGGTTTACTGCTGGTAATAAAATCGGAGGTGATGCTATTCTTATAATTTCTTGTTACCGCTCTTATGTCAGCAGTAGCAATAAAACCAAATCCATCAGCATCTGTATAAATAGTTTGCGGAGTTACAGCAGTATATCCTGTTGCTGCTGCATCAACACAAAAATCAAATTTAAAACTGTTTTTTTGCTGAGCATTAACAACAATACAAAACAAACCTGCGCCAAATAATGTAAGTGCCTTCTTTATGTTATTCATAATATTGGATAGAACTATCATTCATTTTAAATTTATTTTTCTCCATCATTTTATACATTTCTGCACCGGCCAAAATTACCGGCCCGTAACCATGTGCTGCAAAAACATTAACCGGGCGGTGGTAATAAAATGCAGGATCAAAAGCCATTCCTGTACCCACACAAGTACCTTCCACCTGACCTTTATCATTTACTTTGGTGGCTACTGCATTCCATGCCAGGCTGGCCATGGGTGCATAAGTTACAGGATTTAACCAGCCTTTATTACAAGCATGTGCAATGCAATAAGAATAAATTGCAGTGGCAGATGTTTCCAAATAACTATCTTCTCTATCTAACAACTGGTGCCAAAAACCACTACCGCTTTGATAGCTTGCCAATCCTTTTGCGTGTGCTTTTAATTGCTGCAACACAAAATCTCTCCCTTCATGATCTTCAGGTAACACATCCAGCAATTCGCACATCGCCATTATTGCCCAGCCATTGGCCCTTGCCCATTTAAATTCGGGATGAGTTTCCATACTTTCTACCCAGCCGTGCATGTAAATACCTTTTTCTTTTATAAACATTCTTTGGCTGAATAATTTTATCTGATTCACTGCATCATCAAAATATTTTTTATCGCCGGTTAGTTTTCCCATTTGTGCCAAAGCCGGCACTCCCATATACAGGTCATCCAGCCATAAAGTATTTTTTTGCGGACGTATTCTTGCCAATGTGCCGTCTTTAAACCGGTATTCTTTTTTGGCCACCCAATCCATGTAATGATCTATTTGTGGCCGCAGATTGTTATTTACTCCTGCCGTTGTTGCTTTTATCATTGCGGCACAAACAGCACCTGCATCATCCAATGCATGCGGCTCTATTGGTTGCTTTAATGGATAATTATTTTTGTTGTATCCGCCTGCTGCTTTAAGTTTTTTTACGGCAGGTATCCAGTTAGCAAAAAAGTTAAACCTGTCTTTTGCATAGTTGGTATATTTTTTATCGCCGGTTATTTCTCCAGCCCATAACATAGCAGAGTAAGTTACCCCCCACTCATAACTGGTTATTCTAAAATCGCCCTGCTGTACAACTGTATTGCTATCAATCTTCGCAACATCTGTTACAAGTTCATTAGTGTTTTTATTGATCATTTGTGCAGGTGTTACTGCATCTAAGTAAGTAAATACTTTATCCAGCACCTTTTTTATTTCATCTTTGGGCATAGGTTCGTAAGGCACTGTATAAACGGGCTTCATGGCATGAAGCGTTGCATCGTTGGCTGTTTTTACCTGTGCATTTGCAGTGCCGGATAGTAAAACAAATGCCAGAAATATTTTTGTTTTTTTCATTTTTTAAAGGGATGATTTTGGTATTTAAATTTATTTGTAAAAGTACTTTAAAAATAAAGGACGGTACAATTTTCATTGCCCGCCCTTTGCCAACTGCTAAATGAGAAAAGATTTAATATCCGGGATTTTGATAGGCGGCAATTTCTGCTGCTGTTAATGTATTACCATTTTTAGTTTGCGAAATTATTTGCGGTAACGGTATTGGCCTTAACTTATGATAAGGTGCTACAAAGGTTGCCGTTGTATTAAACAACTTGGTTCTGGTATAAAAAGTTTCTGTACGTGCAAGATCATCCCAACGAATTAATTCACCACACAATTCTCTGGTCCTTTCATTCAGCATAAAATGGATAAATCTATCAGTGGTACTGGTAACTGAAACAGGATACAACTCACTTGGTGCATTAGTATTAAATAAAGTTGCAGTGGCCTGCATTGCAGGTGCAGTAGATGTAACATCGTTAATAGGTTTACCATAAAACATATAGTTACTTGGATTTTTAGTTTCTCCTGATTTATAAGCCGCTCTGCTACGTACAATATTCACATTTAAAAGTGCATTTGTATAATCTCCTTTTCTACCATATGCCTCGGCTAAAATTAAATAAGTTTCGCCTAAACGTGCTAATGTACCATTGCGAATCCCCTTAGCTTCATTTACTCCCGCTGTGCTTCCGGGTATACGAACCGGATCCATCCATTTAATCATATGCAGGTATTTTGCAGCAGTAAAATCAGAAGTTGGTGTAGCTGTTGCAGATGTTTTTTTATACCTGGCAAAAGTTGCATAATACCTGTATCCCGCAATGGTTGATGTAAGTAATGCACTTGCGCTATCAGGTTTGTTAACAATGAACAATGAAGCAGTATCGCCAATTCCAATTCTTGGTTTTCCTACTACATCCGGTGTAGGTGCATTTGCGGCCGTATATAAAGGTAAGCCACTATTAGATGTTACATTACGGTAAAAAGCTGTTTGAAAAGTTTTGAAAAAACGGGAATCGTTAGCCCAGTCGAAAACATCAATAGTATAGTCCGTGGGTCTTAACCTTCTAAATGGCCTTCCATTAAATAAATCTCTTGCCATACCAGGCATACCTGCATCATACTGACTGCCAAAATACAAATGCACAGTATTATTTAGCCCAGACAAAGCTGTAATTTGACTGAACTGTGCTGAAAATATAATTTCATTACTATTGTTATTGGCAATAATATTTGCAATACTGCCTACTGGCGGCGTACCATCTGTACCTGCTCTGGGTACACTGTGAGTAGCATAAGAAGCATTAAACAAACTTCCGTAATTTGCTTCAAGCGCATGACCACTAAGACGGATAACAGAATCAGCAAAAACAATAGCACTATCCATATCTGTAGGTTTTTGTCCCCTTTGATCAGTTACGGCACTTCCTCTTGTTAAATAAACTTTTGCTAAAAAGTGATAAGCTGCAGCTTTTGATGCTCTTCCAAACTCTGCGGTTTGTTTCCACGGCAAAACAAGACCAGCGGCTCTAAAATCACTAATTACCTGTTCGTAAACCTGGGCAACCGTATTACGTGAAAATTCAGAACGTAGCTCTCTGGAAGCTGTAGTAACAACAGGCACACCGCCCATTTGCTGTACCATTGTAAAATAATAATAGGCTCTTAAAAATTTCAACTCTGCTATTTTTTGATCTCTTTTTGCCTGGGTACCCAAAGCAGAGGTAGCATCCGCATTTGTATAGGCGGAAATATTTTCTATTCCTAAATTACAACGATTGATACCTGCGTAATAATTTATCCAGAGATTATTTAAAAACCCATCTGCCCCGTTAGAATTTAACTCGCTGCCATAGCTGTTAAATTGTGCGCTATTTAACTGGTCTCCAACTGCAAATTCATCTAATCCATAATTCCAAAGTGAAAAAGACTGCTCCCCTTCAAATTTCCATTTTAAAGGGGTGTATGCAGATTTTACGAGGTCTAACAAACCATTATCAGTTTTGTAGTAATCTTCGGTAAGTGTGGTAACCAATTCTTCTTTAATAAATTTTTTGCATGACACGACCATGAACAGAGCCATAATTGCTGCAATGAAAAATATTTTATGTAATGCTTTCATTATTGTAATTTTTTATGTTAGTTTAATTCACTTCAATTATAATCCTAATTTTACACCTACCACCACACTTCTGAAACTGTAAGAGTTAGGTCCGGGGTTTCCGGTAGTTGCAGCAAACTGCTCAGTGTATTGAATAGTTTCCGGATCGTAAGGTGATTTGTTATGAAATAAGAAAGGATTAACCGCATTTACATAAAAAGCTAAACTGGTGGCTTTTAATTTAGTAAGAATTACTTGTGGTAATTTGTAAGTTAAAGAAATATTTCTCACCCTGGCGTAAGTTCCGTTTCTGTACCCAGATGCTTCCCAGAAAGTAGGCACATCAGATTGTTTAGTTAGCTGCTGGTGTTCATTTGATGGATTTGTAGGTGTCCAGTAATCTGCCAAACTTCCCTGGTAACGGGCTACCGGGCCAGATCTTGGTATCCTGTACATGCCGCCAATACGGAAGTAGATATTGAAATTTAATTCAAAATTCTTGTAACTAACCGAGTTGGTTATACTTGCTGTCCATTTAGCATTATGAGATCCTAAAATTTGTTTATCATCAGCGGTAATTACGCTGTCGCCATTAATATCTACCACATTTACTCTTCCCGGCCTGAATAGGTTTTTGTCGTACCCGCTTTTTCCCCTGAACCTTGCCAATGCTCCTCCCGGCAAAGTATCGCTGTATTGAAAATTTCCGTTCGATCTGTAACTATAATAAACTTGTATTGGCTGACCAACAAACCATAAGTTTACTAAATTGGTGCTTCTTCCATCAATAGAAACAATGGCTTCTTTGTTTTTACTAAATACAAAATCGGTTGTCCATCTTATACCACTTTTAGTATTAAGATTTACTGTATTCAATGCCACATCAATTCCTTTGTTAGAAACTTCACCTAAGTTAACCAACATAAATGTAACACCATTAGTGGCAGGTATAGTCATTCTTTGCAAAACATCTTTTGTGGAGCTTTTGTAAAAATCAATGCTTGCATTAATTCTGTTGTGTAATAAACTAAATTCAATACCTAAATTTTTTGTAGTTGTCTTTTCCCATGTTAATTGAGGCACTTTAAAAGTTGTAGGTCCCTGCCCAATAGCAGCATTGCCATTTCCCCAATTATATAATGTTGGAGTTAAAGGGCCGTTGGTTTGGTATGGATCAATTGCAGAGTTACCCACATTACCAACACCAAAACGGATTTTAGCCGCATTAAATATCTTTTGATTTTGAAAGAATTGTTCGTTATCTAAACGCCAGGCTACTGAAGCTGAAGGATAGTATTCACCTTGTTTTCCTTCTGCCAAAACTGAAGCCACATCATATCGATTACTTACTGTTAACAGGTATTTGTTCTTAAACCCATATTCAATTCTTCCCATGTAAGACAATAATTGCTGGGCACTATATGAACCGGTACTTGTTGTAACACCAGCACTGTTTTGCTGAAGAGAATACCATTTTTGTTGTTCAAAGATCAAGTTGCTTGCACTAACACTCAATTGATTTGTTTTAGATGCCTGTACTTCCTGCAATAATGTTACATTAATAGCATGATCCTGCTTTATTTTGGTATCATAGGTTAAAATATTGTCGTAAGTCCACGACATACTGTTAACCTGGTTAATACCGGCACTAGCCTGGGTTGATTGATTGGCTGAAGTATTAGTACCATTAAAAGTACCATTACTTGCGTTTCTGTAATCGATACCAAAAACAGTTTTATATTTTAAACCTTTATACAAGTTTATCTCTGCATATATATTTCCAAAAACTCTATTCACCTTTGTTTCGTTTAAAACCCTGCCATCATTATTTGCAGCACTGATAATCTGAAGATCAGCAGTATTGGGATATAATTTAAATTTACCGGTAGAATCATAAGGCTCAGTAAAAGGCAATTGGCCCGACACATTTCCATAAATACTTGCCGGCGAATTTTGAATACTGTTGTTATAAGATATACTGCTACCTAGTGTAAAAAACTTAGCTGCTTTATACTCTGTATTATTACTTACACTGTAACGAACATAGTCCTGCCCGTATTCTATACCTTTTTGCTTAAAATAAGCTCCACCAAAACTTGAGCGTACTTTATCACTACCTATGGAAATATTAATGTTGTGAGAGGTTGTTGTACCCTGCCTGATAAAAGCATTTTGCCAATCAAAACTTTTTATTTTTGATGGGTCATAAGCATCTACTTCAGTTAACACCGGCAAACCTAAATTAGCCAATAAGGTTCTTTCTTCCGGTGTAGTTGCTCTTTTTACAGCAATATAAGTATTTGTAGTTCTATCAAAAGTGGTAAACTGGTAAGCATCTTTTATTGAATTCCATACCGACGCATTACCAATACTGCCACCAAATAATTTTGCATCCGCAGCCGCATTAGGGAAATAATTATTACCGGCATTGCCCTGTTTGGTTTGAGCAAAATTGTAGATCGTATCATTGTACAAAGCTTGGCGCCATGCATCAGCTAATTGCACACTATTGTAAACCGGCAAATGCTTTAAAATATTATCGTAAGAAGTACTTCCTTCATATTGTACAGTAACCTTACCTGCTTTGCCCTTTTTTGTAGTAATTTGTACCACTCCATTTGCACCACGGGAACCATAAATTGCAGTTGAAGAAGCGTCTTTTAAAATATCAACGCTTTCAATATCTGCAGGGTTCATATCATCAATGGTGTAATTTACCGGAACACCATTAACAACATACAATGGCTCGTTTGATGCAGTTAATGAACGGTTACCACGGATACGGATTCTGGATCCGGCACCTGGACGAAAAGAACTTGCTGCAACTTCAACCCCGGGCACCCTTCCCTGTAATGCAGAAGTTAAATTAGTTGAAGGCACACTCCTTAATTTATCTCCGCTAATTGAAGCAACTGCACCGGTTACATCCGCTTTCTTTCTGGTACCATAACCTACCACTACCACATCAGTTAAGCTTTCGCTGGTGGCCTTTAATAATACAGATAATTGAGATTGGCTGTTTACCGAAATCTCTTTTAACTCAAAACCAACATAGCTTATTACCAATGTGGCTTTACCAGAAGACAAGTTGATTTGAAATACACCTTCCCTATTGGTTGAGGTGGAATTTTTAGTTCCTTTTTCAGAAACTGTTGCGCCATCCAAAGCTTTACCGGCATCATCGGTAACTTTACCGGATACTGAAAAATTTTGTGCTTTGATGGAGAATGAGGAAATCAGGAAAAGAAGAATGATAGCAAAATTCTTCCTTAGGAATTTTTGATTCATAATAGCATTCGTTAATTGGGTTAAAAAAAAATAGCAGTTTTTATTTTTCTTTTAGCAGAAAGAGAAATAAATATTTTTTGAAATTAGTTTTTTGATTTTTTGAATTGAAAAAAAACTGTGCAATCGTTTGCGTAAAATCGTTAATTATAACTCAATATTATAGAATATTAAATCCTATATCATCCTGTTCCATCCTGTATCTTCACTATATTCTATAGCAGATTGGTATACTTGTAATTACATTTTTTTCAAAAAAAATAAGTGACTGCAGGGCAACTGTTAAAATAAAAAAAGTGCATGTTGTACAACATGCACTTTACTAATAAAATATTTTTTCTTATTTAAATTTAAAAGGCAGGAACCAATCTTTGCTCATCAATTTAGCTCTTGCTGCATTGGCTGCCCCGGCAGATAAACCCGACTTGCGTAATTTATCATACACTTTATCAGCAATAAATGCAGGGTCGTTACGGCGAATGGCTATTCTTAGTAAATCAGACCAGCGCTGACCTTCGTAAGCCAATTCCAAAGCATCTTCTGTTATGATCATGTCTTCAATAAATTTTTGGTAACCTAAGGAATCTATTAAAGGTTTAATACTGTTAGGTTTTCCGGGCACCGGGGTCATATCAAAATATTTTACAGAGTCGATGGGCACTAGTTTCAAGTTAGCCCTTCCTCTTATACCCATGTTGCGGTACCAGGGGTTTCTGTAAGATGGGGCATCGCCCTGGCGAGCATCAAAATCGTAAGGCCATGGCAAAAATGTTTGCTGAAAATCTGTTACATTCCGGGTACCACCAAGGCCTGCTAAGGTATCGTAAGTATATCTTATGCCATAATTGGTTAAGGCATAAGCCACCTTCATTTTACCGGCACGGTTAGCTGCTTCAGAATAATGTAAATGCACGGCTGTTGCCCTGTTTAAGAACCATTTACCCGGTTTGCTGAATACATTAATGGGCTGGTTAGTACTACCATCCAAATAATTGTACAGGTACTTCATAATAACCGGCTTGCCGCCAATCATTTTATAAGTAAACGTACCTCTTGAATCAAGGGGGAAATTATTCCTGTATACTGTAGGAACTGTAGCGGTACCTGAAGCAAAGCCGTACACCTGGGTTTGGCTGTTCCAATTATCCATAGCTTGCTGAGAAGGTTGTAAAAGATAACTGCCTCCATTAGGCGAGAACATATCGATAAAAGGATTTACCGGTTCAAAATTCTTATCAAAGGGTAAACTCCATATCCATTCCCAAAAAAATTCATTGTCTACCTGCGGCCTTTCAAAAAGATTTCTCCAGCTGCTGCCATCGTAGTTAAGTGAAGTAATATCAAAAGCTCTGCTATAACTGATACTGTTTAAAGCAGGGTTGATGGTACCATTTGAAACTTTATACTGGTTGTAAAATGCCGTAGAGCTGCCCACAGAACCGTTGGGTTCCATTACTTTTTTAAACTTGTCGGCAGCTTTATCGTACTGGCCCTGCCACAAATACAGGTCGCCCAGTAAACTGTTTTTATTAATAAAAAATTTATTGGTACTGTATCCATCCACCGTGGTTTGTAATGTAGTTCCGGCCGGGTAATCTTCGGTAAAAGGTAATTTTTCCATAAATGAGGTCAGGCTATCAATTAAAACAGGCAGTGTTAGCATAGGAAAATTTGCACTGTCTTTTAAATCATTAACCTGTACCACCGGATTAGTTACGTAAGGTATCTTTCCAAAATGAATTCCTAATTGTAAATACACCCAGGTGCGTACCGCTGCTACATCAGAATAACGTTGGTTAAATTCTGCTTCTTTAAGTTTGCTTTGTGCAAACATGGTTTTAAAATTAGCCAGTACATCGTTACAGTTTACAATCACTTCGTAAAAAGGTTGCGGATCGATATAAGGGTTGCTTACCGTTGCAGTATGTTCGCTGATCTGGCGCAGGTTAGCGTCGGAGTTAGTAGTAATATCCATCAGGTCGCCCCTCAGTTCATTCATCAGCAAATAAGGTTTTGCCAGTTTCATCACTTTGCCATACACCCCTATTACTGCTGCATCCGCATCAAATACATTACGGTACATATTTGCAACACCCACTGTTGTCTTAGGCTCTACGTCTGTTAGCTTTTTGCAGGAGGATATTGCTGTAAGCATTAATCCCGCTGTAAAGCAAATAACCGCTGTTTTATTAAATGATCTCCATTGCATTGCTGTAAAAATTTATAGCTTAATTATTTTGTTTTTTTATAGTCCGAATCTAAAACCTACCTGTACCGATCTTACCTGTGGTTCAAGTGTATTATCAACGCCTTGTCCAAAAATGCTTTCTGTTGCACTAAATTCCGGATCGTAACCTTTGTATTTAGTAAGTGTAACTAAATTATTACCGGTAGCATACGCAGTAGCATATTTAAAGAAATTTGATTTTAACGGAATATCATAAGAAAAAGTAACTGCTCTTAAACGCAGGTAGCTGCCATCTTCTATCCATCTGCTGCTAAAGCGGGAGTTACCCATCGGATCGCCCCATGTTGCTTTTGGCACGGCAGTAACCTGTCCATTTGTTCTCCACCTGTTTAATACGGCATCAGTTTGGTTATAAGCGTTGCTCATACCTTCTAACTGTGCACGGGTATAATTATAAATTTCGTTACCAGATGAAAATGTGAAGAAGGTATTTAAAGAAAATCTTTTGTAAGAAAACTTATTATAAAAAGATCCGTACAGATCTGGATTAGGATTACCCAGAATCTTCCTGTCGTTATCATCAATTACTTTATCACCATTCAAATCAGAAAATCTTATATCGCCACCTTTAAAAGCCAGCAATGTTCCGTCTGCCTTTCTTATAGATAATCCTTCTGCTGCGGCTACCGCATCAGAAACATATACACCATTGGCCTGGTGCCCATAAAACTCGTTAGGGCCGCTGCCTACCTGTGTAATATAAGTAGCACCGCCAAAAGAAGTTAATATTCTGTTGGTGGGTAATTGTGTTACCGAAGTTTTGTATTTGCCTAAATTAAAACCGGCATCCCAGTTAAAATGTTTTGCATCAATTATTCTTGCATTTACCGATAGATCGTAACCATTAGTTTTAAGGCCACCACTGTTAGTAACCACATAATCAAAACCACTTGCGGTTGGTGTAGGTTCGTAAGTAATTAATTTATCTGTTTTATTCCTGTATACATCCAAACTTATTTGTAATCTTTCATTTAAAACAGCAAGATCTAATCCCACATTTATTTTTTTTACCGCTTCCCATTGCAATTGATTATTGGCAAGGCCGGCACGTACCAACCCCTGCATACCCAAAAGATTTTGCGATACATAAGTTTGCTGTGCTGTATAATTACCTATATCATCGTTGCCCGATAAACCGTAAGAAGCCCTGAGTTTAAACAGGTCGATCTTACTGCCTTCCATAAATTTTTCGCCGGATATTAACCAAGCGGCTGCTACAGAAGGCAACACGGCTGCCGAAGCATCGCCTACAGTAATTCCATCTACAGTTTTTTTACCAAAGCGGCTTGACGCATCAGCTGTAACGCTGGCAGATAAAAAATATTTATCACTGTAAGTATAATCCACATTGGCATAAGTGCTGAACCATTTAGATTCCCCTATTTCACCACCAATCTTTCTTAAAGCATTTACACCATTACCCACACTTACCAACTCGTCAATAGCCGAGTTATACCCCAGGCCGTAATCCTGTTCGGTTTTATCTTTTAAGTAACGTACCCCTGCCCTTGCAGCAAATGAATGACGTTTATTAAAAACAGCGGCATAGGTAAGGCGGCTGTCGTTGTATAAAGAAAACAGGGAAGCAACCTGTGTACCCAGCCTGCTAAATGCCACACCACCTGCTAAAGTATCGGGTACCACACCTTTACGGGGTATAAAGAAATTTTCACGGGTCTTATTGTAAACAATTCCAATAGTGGTTGAAAAACGTACCTGCCTGGTGATGTCGTAATTAAATCCTATTGAACCAAAAAAGCGGTAAGCTTTATTTAAGCCTAAAGCAAGGTCGGTTATTGCAAGCGGGTTACTAATATTTAAAGTATCCCTGTCGGCAAGTATTGGAGATTCTATCCCACCTGAAGAAACATCATTGGTACGTAAAAAAGGCGCTTTAACCAATGCCAGAAAAAGAGGATTTGTTTTTGAAGCATTACCCTGGTCTCTTAGATTCTGTTCGCTAAAAGTAAAACTTAAATTGGTGGTTGCTGTCATACGGCGGCTTAAATTAAGGTCGCCGTTAAAACGCATATTGTATTTTGATACATCAGTATTTTTAGTAAGGCCGTCATTATTTAAAAAGCCTAGCGCTATGGCGTATTTGGCAATATTATCGCCACCGGTAACTTTCAGGTACACATTCTTTGAATAAGTTTTTTTATTTCTCACCAGATCCTGCCAGTTGGTTTGGTTGTGGTACGCATAGTATAAAGGATTAGTTGCCGGATCATCTTTCATGTAAGGTTGATTTTGGATATCAACATCACTCATACCTTTTGTTTTTAAGATTTCAGAAAGGTAAGTTCTGTAATTTGCCGTATTCATTACAGGCAGATTTTGCGGTACTGCATTGTAACCACCGTATGCAGCAAAATCGATCTTTGTTCCCAACTCTTTTGCTCTTATGGTGGTAACAATAATAGCGCCGTTGCCTCCTTTTGTTCCGTATAAAGATGATGCATCTTTTAGTATGGTAATGTTATCAATATCCCTTACATCAATAGAAGATAAAGGATTGCTGTAATTATTAGAAATAATAGAACCGCCAACATTAGTGTTGTTAAAGATCACCCCATCTACAATTATCAAGGGCTGGTTAGTGGCGTATAAAGAATTGATGCCTCTTAAGAAAAGTGCAGCGCCAACATTTTGTGTACCACTGCGGCGTATCACATTTAAGCCAGCCACTTTTCCCTGCAGGTAAGCATCAGGTGTTTCGCTGTAGCGGTTCCATCCGTCGCTAACCTGTACGCCTGATACTGCAAATGGTGCAACTGTTCTGGTAGTTTTAGCCTGCGGCAGATACACTTCATCGGTAGCAGAAACAAAACCATCTTCGTGCATTACTATTTTTAAAGGCCCTTCATTGGTTACCGAAACCTCTTTAGACTGGTATCCGTCTCCTTCCAGTAACAACAAGGCATTTTTTACAGGAAGATTAATTGCAAAATGACCGGTACTATCAGATATAGCTGCCGCAAATTCTTTATAGGTAAGCCTAATACCTCTGATAGCTTTGCCAGTGGCTGAATTAATTACAGTACCCTGTACCTTATATTTATTTGCAGCAATAGTTTGTGCATTTGCCCGGGGCACGCTTGCAAAAATGCAGGGTGTTGTTATTAATAACAGCGTGATTACTTTTTTAAAAATATACATGATAATAGAATAATAACTTTTATAAAAATTAAGGTACAGGAACAAGGCGTACATAATCTAGCAAAATTGGCCCTGTTGTTACTGATGTCATCCTCCATTCAACAGTGCCGTATTTTGTATTGGTTATAGTGCCAAGATTAACTTCGTTGTAAGCACCTGCAACTGTAAATAACGGCACTACAAAAGGTAAAGTACCTTGTAATGCACCGATACTGGTATTCCAGGCATTCAGGTTTTCAGTAAAAGCAGCTGTTTGAAAATCGTTGGTTGCCTTTGCATATACCTGGTATTTTATTGATGGCAATTCTGTTGTACGGTAGTAAGAATAAAAAGTGGTAACGCCATGGCCAACAATATAAATATCATTAAAGTTTAAACCGGTAACCGGATTTAATCTTAACCTCTTATGAATAAAAGATGTTTTATCATTTTGCAAATACCCGGTTGGGGTTTCTCCTTCCAGCGTGATCGGTAAAAATTTATTTCCGGTAGGCACATCCAGTTTACTCATGATGTATACAAAACCATTGCTCATTCTTTTTATATCCACTACAAATGCAATGTTAACTGGTACACTTACACCAAATTTTGAGATCAATGGCTGAGGAAAAGAAAAGGCCGTAGGATAAGCTGTTTCGTAAGCAAGATCTTTAACCACATTCCACCTGGTTAAACTATCGGTAATAGTTGTTGTTGTTGCAGAAAAATAATTTTTTAATGAATCTGCCTCTACAACAAAATTAGCATCAGGCATTACAAAGTAAGTGTATTGCTTCTCTTCGTTTTTCAGATCATACACCCTGTCGTTAAAACGGTTTCTTTGTACAATACCAGTTCCAGGGCGGTAAACAGGCAAGCCTGTTATTACACTTATGCTGTCTATTATAGCCAGCGCAGGGTCAAATGCATTAAAATCCAATGATTTTACATAGGCGTTTTGTGCATACTGTGCCGTAGTGGCATTTATAAACTCCCAAATATTTTGCAAAGGAGCAGCCATGCCATTGATGGTATGCAATACACCATTACTAACATACCTGTCGGTAGCGCCAAGGCTAGCTTCATCAAACTTGATGGTGCTGAAATTATTGTATTTACCACTCAGCATTAAAATTCTAACTGAAGTTGATACGTCTCTAATAAAATACAATTGGTTGCTGATATGGTTAAGAATAAAGGCCCTCAATTTTGCCTTATCTGCTACAGTTGCAGGGTCGATTGCCTGTATTGCTGTATTTGTAGGAGCCCAAACCGTTAACGTTTTTGATGCCTGCAAAACAGAATCCAGGCCAGCAGTACCAACATATTCCCTGAACTTACTCAACTCCGGGTTGGACGAAATTACCTGCAACAGGTTTTGCGTAAGATCCTGCTGAACCACTTCTGTATGATCCTTCCATTTATTACAACTTGTTATTAAAAGCGTACACAGTAAAGCAATACACGCTATCTTTTTTTTATGCTCCATCTTGAAATATTTTATAAACTATTTTATCTTCTTTTAGAAATACTGCAATGTTCCGTTGGTATTAAACCTTGGCAAATACTGGTTTTCGTTAATCGGAATAAAGTGAACCATATCCAAAAAGTCCGAAGGATTACCTGTACCTGCTGCAGGTAAAGACCGTAATTTAAATTTATGTCTGTCGGTAGTGGTTACATCAATAATGCCGAGAAACTTACCAGTCATAAATTGTGTGGTTGCAGGTGAATATTTTTTCCAGCCTAAAGCCTCCAGCTCCCCATCAGATAAATTGGGGCGTTGTTCGCAAAAATTAAATTGCCTGGAAAGATCAGTTCCATCAAATGATGGTTGCACCGGCATGTTAGATCCGCCTGGCAATCCAACTGTTCCTGATCCTTTTGCAGCTCTGTAACAAATCCAAACTTTATACCTGCCTTTAATAATTATGGGTGTGGTAAATTCTATCCAGTTATGCCTGGTGGTATTACCCATTGGCACACTTAAATAATCGCCCCAGAATACGTTTATAGAAGTTGAAGTGGTGTAGGCGTAATCCATGGTATTAGTAGTTCTGTCCCAGGTAATATCTTTAATGGCACCATAAGCAAAACTAAAGTTGGACCTTCTGAATATTGCCGGTAATTTTCTTACTTCAGGAAAATCTGCTACATCCCAGTACACTGCTGTTGGAAAGCGAACCTTGGGTGAAAAATGTGCCAATGCGGTATGCAATACACCTGTGGTTGCTGAAAGGTCGCTGGTTGAACGTTCCAGTTCTATTCCGATTTCATGCACTCCATTAAAATCAAGGTCGTTCAATAAAACTTTAACTCCATCAAGTTTAGATGCAAGTACCTCCAACGGAGCAAGTGTGGTATGCGAACTTGCCGATACAATATCAGCCAGGTATTTGTTATCAGGGATGATGTGATATTTTACATAAATATTCAAACTATCCAAAGCGTTAAGTGGATTACCTGTATTGGAATATTTTGTTTTTAATGCGGCAAAACTAGTAATGCCCGAATCTGCTAATGCCTGGTTGGTTTCGGCCATTACAGTAAACCATCTTCTTAATTTAGGATCGGTACTGTTAATGGTATTGATGGTATCATAATACCCCGTGGCTTGTAATGCCTGTTTAAAAATAGAAAACCTGGTATCTGCCGAAATTAATTCTGCTATTGTTTTAGATGCTGGTTTAAGTACCCTGTCTACCTGGTGAATCAGCCCATTACCTGTTCTGATATTAGCAGCTGTTATTGTACCCTGGCGATTTACTAATATGGTAGACTGGCCGGTTGTATTTACAACGCTGGTAGTAAGGAATTGGCCATACATAGTTATGGTAGGCAATTTACCATCTTTAAAAGCGGCTGTTGTAAGTGTATCTTCCAGCAAATGAAACTTTACAATATCCTGCGCTTCTGTTTCTGTTAATGCGGTTAGGCTTTTATTTACTTCGGTAAGATAGATCTTAACTGCGCTGTCGGTTGGCACAAACATGGTGTAAGAACCATAAGCATTTAAAAAACCTGCATAGCCCGATTTGTCTACTATTGTACCAATAGAAGAATATTTATCGGGATTAGCTTTTATGTAACCATAAATATTAAGGTCCGTAGTGGTACTTTCCACATACTTTATTTTTTTACAACTGCCGGTGTAAAAAATTATAAGCAGGCCTAACATAATAGTTACCAGTGTGCTTAAATATTTTTTCATATGCTAAGTTTATTTTAAAAACAGTTTTATTTATAAAATGGGTTTTGTACTAATGCTTTGTTAGTGGTTAGTTCATAAAAGTAAATTGGCAGGTAGTGACAATTTTTATCTTTGAACTTTGCAATAGCCGATTGCTGGCGGTTAGGCGGCACAGTAATGGCCACCACATCCAGTAAAAGGTCAAGGCGCTGGTAATTATTTCTTTTTGCATTTCTTAGCAGGTCGAACCAGCGTTTACCTTCAAAGGCAAATTCCCTGGATCTTTCTTTTAAAATATATTCTGCAATACCGGCTTTATCACTTACAGCGGGGTTTTGTGCCGTAGCAATCAATGCTCTGGCCCTGGCCCTTATCAGGTTTATTATATCCAGAGCTTCCTGGCCGTTACCTAGTTGGTTTTGTGCTTCTGCTTTCATTAACAGCACATCAGCATAGCGGTACATGATCCAGTGAGCGTAAGATTCTTCCGCAGCCCTGGAGGTAGTGTTAGTAAGGCCAATATATTTCCATATCATCTGGTCGGTAGATCTTACTGCAGCTCCATCAGCCCTTATATCAAATTTTAAAGGATCCACTAAATCAATGGTATAAATCTCGTCCATTACAATTGGGTTAGCAATAACTTTTCGTTGAGTATTAAAAAAAGGATAGAAAGTATTTAGTTTTTGATTATCAAATTGTAATTCAAAAAGGCTTTCGTTGCTGTTGCCATTAACATACAAAGTTCTGTACCAAACGCCGGCATCGCTGCCATCAATTAACCCAAACTGGTTTGTATTAATAACTTTATTGCAGGCAGCCACGCATTCTGCATATTTATCCTGCCACAAATACACATCGGCCTGTATAGCATTTATGGTAGCTTTAGTTATTCTTCCTTTGTTAGATGCCCTGTCGCCATAATCGGTAACGGCATCAATCTCTGCTTCGTTCAAATCTTTAAGTACTTGTGTCAACACTTCGTCCTGGCTGCTTTTGGCAATAGAAACAATTTCGGCATCGCTTGATGTGGCTTTTATTTTTAATGGCACCTGATCAAAAGTGCGTACCAGGTAAAAGTACATTAGTGCCCTTAATGCTTTTGCTTCGGCAACCGCCCTGTTTAATGCAGTTTGTGTAAATGTTGCATCTTTTGCCAACACACCGGGTGCAAAATCAATTACTGTGTTACAGTAATTAATAGTTTCGTAGATACCACGCCAGTTGGCAGTAGAGTTAGTTGGCAGCATATTTACATTGATCACGTCAATTTGTTCCGGTAAGGTCAACAAGGTTGAGGTAACCATATCTGCCCGCAGTTCTCCCCAAAGAAAAAAGGATTCTGCAGCACTTCTTGATCCTGTTGCAGAACCTAAAAGAGAAGCGTAGATGCCGGTAACGGCAGCCTGTACCTGTTCTTTGGTTTTCCAGTATTCTGCACCCGTCAGACCATCCTGCGGTTGCAGGTCGAGCCATTTTTTACAGGATGCAAATGGTATCAGCATTAATACCATCAATAATTTTACAACTGTTCTTCTAAACATTTTATTTCTTTTAAATTATTTTAAAAACTTCCTGTTAAGCCAATAGTAAATGTTCTTACAGGAGGTGTAAATGAATAATCAACTGCTACACGGAATGGGTCACTGCCTCTTACACTTGCTTCAGGATCCTGACCGGTGTAATTCGTCCATGTAAATAAATTTTCTGCTGTTACGTATCCACTAAGATTTTTAATTTTTAGTTTTTGTGTAATTTTTTTAGGCGCAGTGTAGCGTAATGTTATTGTTCTAAACCTTAAGAAAGATGCATCCTCCACATACCTGTCGCTGCCCAACCAGTTGTAGCCGGTACGGTATAATGCTCTTGGTATATCGGTAACATCGCCTTCTTTTTTCCACCTTCTTAAAACTGCTGTACTCTGGTTATCGAAACCATACATATTGGTAGTGTTTATTTTTGTACCATTTACCAAATCAACTTTGTAGCGGAAGTTAAAAAATGTAGTAAGTTTCCAAACACCTTTGTATCCAACTGATGCTCCAAAACCACCGGTAAATTTAGGGTTGCTGTTACCTAAGTAAACAATATCCTGGTAGTTAATATTTCCATCGTGGTTAATATCCTCATACATGGCATCACCCGGCTGAAAAGTGTATCCAATACTTGGATAATTAAATTTCATAAAAATGGTTTGCCCTGTTGGGCCTACGATATTTTTTCCGCTAACATCTGTTGCAATGGTTGATTGCAGGTCTTTATAAACGCCTTTGTATTTAAAGCCGTAAAAAGAGCCAAAAGGATTATTAACCTGCAGGAAAGTTTTGTATTGCCCGTTGGCTTCAATATTACCTTTATCTCTTGGATACAGGTCTGATATCTCACGTATCATGTTAATGTTACGGGCAATATTAAAATTAAAATCCACCTGCCATTTTTTTGTTTTATAAGGTGTTACACCAAGGCCTAATTCAAAACCCTGGTTATCCATAGTACCAACGTTCATATCTACACTGCTGTAACCATTGATAGAAGATATTTGTAAACCGGGGAAGTACATATTTTTGGTACGGTTTACATAAAATTCGGCATCAACAGTAAAGCGTCTTTTAAACATGCTGAGGTTTACGCCGGCGTTTTGCCCAACAATAGTTTCCCATTTTAAATTAGATAATTCCATTCTTGAAGGGTAAACACCTGCCTGGCCCAGATAACTCCAGCCAAAAGTACTGTAGGTATTTATGTAGGTATAATCGTACTTGGGCGCATTTCCGGATTGGCCATAGCTTGCACGAAAACTCAGGTCATCAATGTTTTTATTCAACGGCTTCATGAACTTTTCGTCGGATATTCTCCAGCGAATAGATGCAGAGGGAAATAATCCGTAACGATTTTCGGGGCCAAACCTGGAGTTGCCATCTCCACGAATACCGGCGTTGATAATATATCTGTCTTTATAACCGTACTGTGCATTTACCAAAAGGCCAATACTGCGGGTTTGCCCTGTGTTTGCTACAAGCCTGGCCTCACCATTTTGTGTACGTGATGGTGATGATGGATCCTGCAACACAGATGATGCGGTGTTGGAAGTTAGTACTTCCTGCGATACATATTTGTTATCGTACGTACTCAGCGATGCAAAAGTGATCAGTGAGTGATTGATATTTTTAAATTTGGGAGTATATACCAAGTTGGTTTTAGATTGCACATTAAATACATCTATATCGCCATCGTATGCCCTGTTAACACTGGTTTCTGTCCAAGGTCTGCCGGTGGCAGTTTGTGGTAAGAAGCTGTTGCTTTTGTTATTATTAATATCAAACTGCACATCAAAAGTTGCCATCAATACCTTTCTTAAAATTTCGTACTGGAGGTTAAAGTGAGGTGTAATTCTCTGGCTGATGATGTTATTTTTTGCTTCTTTAGCCATTGCCACAGGATTTGCGGTACCCTGTAGTTCGGACTTGGTATTTATTGATAAGTACTGTCCTTGTATATTACTGGCAGGTGTAAAATAGTTACCGGATAAACTACCAAATTCATCATACTCGTAAATACTCATGTTGGGCATTTTACGGTAAGCCAGGTCACGCAGGTTAGTGGCAAAATTTCTGTTGTTATCGGTGTAAGAATAAGAAAGATCGGATTTAAAGCGGATGCGGTCGGAAACGATATAGTCTAAATTGATACGTGTACTGATCCTTTTTAAATAAGTACCAATGGTAGTACCTTGCTGATCCAGATAACCCAGTGATGCATAATACCTGGCCTTTTCGCCCCCGCCTGTCATAGAGATATTATTATCCGAAGTAATTCCTGTTTGGGTTATTGCTTTTATCCAGTTGGTATTTTTGCTGTAGTTGTTATACCAGTATGGATCATTTGGATCGTATTGAAATTCTTTAATGGTTTGCGTATTTAATGGAGCACCTGTAGCATTCATATACTCTTCCGGTATTAAAGTAGAATACTGATCGCCGGTAAGCATTGGAATGGCATCTGGTTGTTTTGATACCGAAGTTTTATTGGTATAAGTAAAAGATGGTTTGCCAATAGCGCCTCTTTTGGTAGCAATTACTACCACCCCGTTTGCGGCTCTTGACCCCCAAACTGCGGTTGCAGCAGCGTCTTTCAAAATGGTGATATCCCTGATGTCTGTAGGTGCAATGTTTAACAAACTTGCATACCCTAATTCATCAGCAGAACCAAAGTTAAAATCTGAAGGGATTGAGGTTTCATAAGGCATCCCATCCACCACAATTAACGGATCGTTAGATGAGTTGATAGATGAGGTACCCCTGATACGTATTTGCATACCGGCACCGGGGTCACCCGAGTTTGCGGTAATATCTACACCGGGCAAACGCCCCTGCAAAGCCTGATCAATTGAAGTGGCCTGCATCTCTTCCAAATCTTTTGCAGCAATATGGGATTGGGCTGTTGTTAATTCTCTTTCGGGTATGGCCACGTTACCATTATCCACTTTTCGTTGAGAAATTATTACCACATCGCCAAGATCCCTGCTATTGCCTTCCAGAGTTATATTAAAAGTAGTGCGGCTGTTAATAGGCAGCACCTGGCTGCGGAAACTGATATGACTAACAGACAGTTTGTTTTTTGTGCTGGAAAGTTTAATTACAAAATTACCTTCCACATCTGTTTTTACAGCATGTATCGTTCTGCCATCTGCGTCAATTTCGGCAACGGTTACATGTTCAACAGGTTTTTTATTGGCCCCCATAATGGTGCCCTGCACTGTAACAGGTTGGGCAAATGCTGCGCCGGCAAATAACATTGCTAACAACAGGCAACTGATTTTTGTAATTAATACTTTCATTATAAAATTACTTTTGCTTTTTTTAATTGCTTTTCTTACTTACCATTAATATTTCATGTAATTATCCATCAGGTGAATTACAGCTCTGTTAGAAAGGTTATTGCTTAATGCTGTAACCATTCTTGCCTTGCGGCCATAACCATCCCCCAGCTCAAATACACCACCCGGGTAAAGGATAGAGAAAGTGACCGGATCACCTGCGGCATTTTTTAATATAGAGGGATAGGAGCCAATATCATTACCATTGGCTATTATAGTCCGCTTATCCAGAATATGGTAAGAAAGAAATTTTTCCACCAATAATTTATCGGCTATTAATGTAGGGGTAAAGTTGGGTACACCTGCTGTACCGGGTAAAAGGCCATCATTAATAGCCTGTATCATTGCGGCCTTATTGGGTACAAAAACAGTATAGAACGATCCTGCTGCTAAACCTGTTATTTCGGAAGTGGTAGTATTGTATATGGTAGCGTTTTTTAAATAGTTCCAGAAATAATTAAATTCTGATGCAACAGGAGTACCAAGAATTTCAATATTTTTTCCAATTTGCCGGTAAGGGAAATAAAGCAGATCGTTAACATAAACTACCAGCCCGTTTAATGCAGGTCTTACGCTATCTATACTAATCGTCACATTTTTTTCTATACTTCCGGCAGTAAAAACCTGATTGCCATCATACTTAATATACTCGCCACCATAAGACCCGATGATACCTTTAACACCGGCAGTACCTATATTAGCCAATTCGTTATTCGGTGTTTCAATAACACCGGAATATAACATCCTTAATAAATTAGTACGGATGCTATCTACAAAAACAGTTCCAAGGCCCCAAAGGTTATTTGCAGGGTTGTAACTATATCCCTTTGCAGCAAGCACCGCATCCGACATCATGAATAAAGTATACTTTACATTAGGATTGGTAATGTTGCTTTTTATTTCCATATCCAGCAACCTGGTCATTAATTTATAGTTTGGATTTAAGTAAGCCTTACCATATACGGTTGCAAACACACTGGGTTGGTTTACTTTTTTTGTACCATAAAAAATACCGTTACTCAAAATTTTCTTTTCTACTATATCAGTGGTATTATTCATTCTTGCAGGCTCGCCCAAAAAATTATACGTACTGCCAAATTTACTTGGCCATACGGTTGTTTGAAACATGTGTGCATTTATCAAATCTGCAATAATGCTCAATGGTAATGAGTTAAGGCTGGGATATTGTTCCAACACCACTGTATTAATATACTTACTTAGTGAGTCGTTTGTAGGCACAAACATGGTCCATCCATCCCGTTGTGCATCATTATCCTGCAGTTTAAAAAAGTTTTCGTTATTAGGCGAAAAAGCCAGCAGATTAGAATATACTTTTACAGCAACATCGGTACTACCTCCGTTTAAAACCTGGTAGCGGCGGGTAGCCTCGGCATTACTGATAAACAATACCATAAACTGTTCTAACAAACTCCTGAAAAGGCTATACTCTGGTTTGTTTCTTAAATACTGATCAATACTTTTGGCAGGAGTAACTACCTTATCAATAATGTGTATCACTCCATTTTCTGCAGCAATATTCTTTTGTGTAACTTTTGCATTGGCAATATTAAAACCGCTAAAAGTTGAGTTTGGATAAAAATAATTGTAATCGGCCTGTGATAAACCCTGGCCAGCTAAAAAGTCGTTGGTAAAACAAGGGATATATTTATTACCGTTATCGGCAAAAACATAATACCCAATATTACCTGCGGTATTATTTCTGTTGGAAGCTATTGCTTTATAAGGTATGCCGGTGTAAGAAGTATCGTCGTAAAAACTATTGTAATAAGCGGTACGTCTTTTATAAGAAACATTGGGTACCCATCCTAAGGAAGACTGAAAGTCATCGATCCTGTCGTTTTCAAAAGCATTATAAACCAGCAGGTATTGTACTACCATTTGTGCTGTGGTGGAATCTACATCAGCAACAGTATTAAAGCCACGGCCCTTTATAAATGCAGCAAATTCAGTATCTGCTGTAAATGCAGAATCTGTTGGTGCAAAAATAGTCCAGTAGCCGGCAGCAGCAAGAGTGGATTTATAACCTGCCTTATCAATAAGGGATACAAAATTGGTAAACTTACCGTTATCCACTAATTGTTTGTAGATGGGATCTGCAAGATTGTCGGGCCTTGCATAGTAATCATCAAAACTCTTTTTACAAGATGTAAATAATGCAGCAAACAATACTACATACGCCAGTTGGTAAATTTTCTTATGCATATAAAATCCTACTTTGAATAAATAATTTGTTATTTATACTAAAGCGCTATGTTGAAAAAATTACCTTACACAATCTCAAATAAATACCTGATAAATTTTGGAATTGCAAAACCAATGAAACGGTTTTGTGCGTGAGTAAGAAGGTGTTTTTTTTCTCATATAGCAGCTCGTATTATTTTCGAAATAAAATTTTTAAATCGAAAATGTTATAATCAGTGTAGCTTTTTGGCCAGTAGCAGCAGCAAACATTTATTGGCAATTAGCTTGATACTTTTTAACAATACTAAATTCAGTTTTTAATTGTTCCCCACTATCCTGTGGCATCCTGTAAAATTGTTTACCAAAGCGGCTTATCCACAGGTCTGCAAAAGTTACGCAATTACAAACACGGTCATCGTTTTAGGGCCATGCGCTCCTAACACCAACGATTGTTCAATATCTGCGGTTTTAGATGGCCCGGCAATAAAAACACCAAAATCATATTGCTTTGCACCAATCAAATTATAAGCTTCGTGCATATTATTTACCAGATCTTTTTTATGTAATAGCACTGCTAAATGCTGGCAAATAAATGGCAATGCTCTTATCTTCATTTCTTCATCTGTTACCCAAACTGAGCCATTTTCTGCAACGCCAAATAATGCCCGTATAATTGCTACTTCAATATTTTCTAAAAAATGAGCATCCAATTTCTCATCCAGCATTTTTATTTCCGGCAATTCCGGTAGTGTAGTTACAAAATTTTGAACATTGCTGAAATTATTTTTCACATATTCTATAATTTCATCTGTATTTTTTATTTCAACAACAGTACCTCCTATTGTTTTTAGCACTGTAGAAAATTGTAAAAAAGTATCTTCATACTGTATCGCATTAAGATTACCCAAATCGGGCAATTGTTGCAATGCAGGCTGATTTAATTTTACTGCGGCTAATATTTTTTCTTTACTGCTCATGCCTGTTTTGTTTATACCATTCCGTAAATGACTGCTTGGGTGCTGTCGGCAGGTCTCTTTGTTTATACCAGGGATTTAATCTGTTGTTCACTAAAAATGGAAGATGTTTAACTACCCATCTTGCCGCTTTACCACCAATGGTAAATAATGCAGGCTTTGATAATGCTACCGCCATTACCTTCATAGCAGCAGTTTTCATTTTTGGCGAATAGCCCTGCTTTGTAATTTCCTGTCGCCATAAATACAACTGGTTATGAATATCAATTTTTACCGGGCACACATTGGTACAACTGCCGCAAAGCGTAGAGGCAAAGGGCAGGTCGGCATGTTTTTTCATATCCAGGTTGGGCGATAGTATTGAACCAATTGGCCCTGCAATTACTGCATTATAACTAAAGCCGCCACTTCTTCTGTAAACCGGGCAGGTATTAAAACATGCTGCACAACGAATGCATTTTAATGAATTACGAAATGATTCTCTGCCTAATTGCACTGTTCTGCCATTATCCACCAAAATAATATGCATGGCCTGGTGAGCATTGGGCTTTTTAAAATGACTGGAGTAAGTAGTAATGGGCTGTCCGGTTGCACTGCGTGACAGCAATCTTAAAAAAACACCTAAATGTTTTCGTTGCGGAATAATTTTTTCGATACCCATGCAGGCAATATGCACATCGGCTAAATGTGCCCCCATGTCGGCATTGCCTTCGTTGGTGCTTACTACAAATTCTCCTGTTTCAGCAACCGCAAAATTTACACCGGTGATCGCTACCTTTCTTGTTAAGAATTTTTCTCTTAAATGAATTCTTGCAGCTGCAGTTAAAAACTGCGGATCGGCATTTCCTTTGGGAGTGTTTAAATGCTTATGAAACAATTCGCCGATCTCTTCTTTCTTCCAATGGATACAGGGCAATACAATATGGCTGGGATGTTCGCCGGCCAGTTGTACAATGCGTTCTCCTAAATCAGTATCAATAACTTCCACATTATTCTTTGCCAAATAATCGTTCAGGCCACACTCTTCCGTTAGCATCGATTTGCTTTTTACTATCTGGCTAACTTTATTTTGTTGTAAGATGGCATGTACAATTTCATTATGTTCTTTTGCATCGGCAGCCCAATGTACAGTAACTCCATTGGCAATGGCATTTTTTTCAAACTCAATTAAATAATTATGCAGGTTACTCAGCACATTATTTTTTATTGCAGAGGCTGTGTTTCTTAATTCCTCCCACTCCGGCACCGACCATGCAGCTTTATCTCTTTTCTGGCGTATCCACCACAAGGTTTCATCATGCCAGTCTACCCTTGCCTCATCTTTATTGAAGATGGCGGAAAGCTCGGGATGTTTTGCGTTTGTCGATGACATTGATAACGTTTGTTTGTTAATTAGTTTATTGGTTAAAAGTTTATTGGTTTAGAGGTTTAGAAGTTTAGATCCACGACTTACTACACACGTCTCACATCTCACTATTCAATATTTCCGCAATATGCTTTATCACTACATTGCTTTTCTTTCTTTTTAAAATGCCTTCCATGTGCATCAGGCAGCTCATATCGCCACCGGTAATTACCTGCACCTGGTTTCTTTCGTGATCGGCCACTCGGTCCTTACCCATTTTTGCACTTATAGATTCTTCCACTATGCAGAATGTTCCTCCAAAACCACAGCATTCATCCACACGGTCTAATTTCATCAGTTCAATGCCTTTTACCTGTTTCAGCAACACATCCATTTTTGAAAACGGTGCGGCTACTAATTCGCTCATTTGCGAAGTGTGCAGCCCTCTTTGCCCATGACAACTTTGATGCACGCCCACACGATATGGAAATGAAGCTTCAATTTTTTCTACTTTCAGCACATCTACTAAAAACTCTGCTAATTCATACACGGTCTTTCTTATGGTGGTTGCAGCCGCTTCGTTCTTTTCGCTGTGCAAGTGATCTTTAATATGCAGTGTGCAACTTCCCGAAGGGCAAACCACATAATCATAACCGGCAAAGATCTCGGTAAATAATTCATTGCAGGAAGCACCCATTACTTCATAACCCGAATTGGCCATGGGCTGGCCGCAGCAGGTTTGTTTTGTTGGAAAGCCTACTTTGCAACCAAATTTTTCCAGCAACTCCAGTGTGGCAATACCCACCTGCGGATAAAACTGGTTCACGTAACAGGGTATAAATAATCCTACATTCATTATACAATAGTTGGCTTTGCGTAAAATTTAAGATCGATGATGTCGGCCGGTAATGGTTTGCTGTTCCAGTGTTTGTGAATGGCTAGCGCCGCACCCACAGCAGTAGCCTGCGCCACAGATGCAGCATATATTTCCATTTCAGGAAAAGCTTCTGCCAGTAAATGCATGTAAATAGAATTCTTACTAAAACCTCCGTCCACAAAGATCCTGTTCACCTCATCATCCTGCAATACCAATTTGGTGGATGCTAATTGCTGCCACATGATATCCAGTATCAAACGATGGTAAGCAACTTCATAAGTTTTATAACTGGCTAAAACCCTGTCGGAAAATTTTGCCGTAGGTGTAGTGGGTGTATTATCAGTAAAGGCTGTAATTATTTTTTCATCGTACTCCACGGTTTTAAAATAATCTGCCGGTTTATTAAAATGTGCCGCTAATCTTTTAGTTTCCGTTTCATGCTCGTTGCCGGCAAATAAGCGGCTTGCCTTTACCGGTACACCACGGTAACTCATGTAACAAAGACAGTCTTGTTTTAATTCTGCTTCCGTTAATGGCTTTTTATTAAATGGATTTAAGGTAATACACCAGGTGCCTGTTGATATCAAAACAAATGGTTCGCTAAAGCAAGCCAGATAAGGAATTAATGCAGATGATGAATCGTGCAGACCAATACCTACTTTAAAATCTTTCCAGAAAGCTCTTGCATCTACAGTATCCGCAGATGAATAAATTGGTGCCAGTTTTTCGGCTATTCCTTCACGCAATACCCACTCATGATAATTATTTTGCGGAAAATTCCAAAGATTGGTATGGCAACCAATACTGGTAATATCGCTATACGCCTGTCCTGTAATTAAGTAACTTAAATATTGTGGAAGGTGTAAAGCGTATTTTGTTTGCTCAAATATTTCCGGTTGTTCATACTTCATCCTGTACAATTGCATGCCCGAATTTAAACTGCCCAGTACCGGCGATGCGGTGATCATGGACACAGGAATTTCTCCACCATAATCATTATAGAATTTTTTCTTAAGTGCTTCGGGATAAGGCTTTAGATAATTATATAAAGGAGCCACCGGTTTTCCCTCTTCATCTATATACACAAAGCTGGCACCGTAGGCCGAAAAATTTAATGCCTTAATATCAAACTCTCCCAATTCAATTAATTCTTTGATAGAATTTCTCCCCCAGGCGGTAAGCGCTTCTAAATTTTCGCAGGCATCACCGTCTTCGTCCACCGTTTCGGTAAACTGTAATGTTTTTTCAAAAACGATCCGGTAACTTTCATCAAACAGAAAAAGTTTTTTATTGGTTTTTCCAACATCAAAGATCGCTATTACGGGAATGCTGTTCATGGTCGTGAATTGTGAATCGTCAGGCGTGAATCATCAGGCGTGAGTGAGGACCGCTGTATTTTTCACGTCTCACCACTCACGTCTACCGCTACAATCCTGTTGCTATGGTATTGATTCCTCTATCTTTAATTAATTGTGCTCTTATTTTTCCGCTTCTAAAAAATGATAATGGGTCTAAAGCGGCACCTGCTCTTAATCTTGCTTCGGCAACAATGGAACGAACATCAGTACGGAAAGTATTTTGCAATACTTCCTGTGCCGCCACCACATCATTATTTAACTGTGCTTCGTTTAATTTTTTTCTATCTACCAATAAGGCATGTGTGTAAGCAATCATGATAGCTTCTACAGATTGCAACAGATCTTCCAACGGATCTTTTACATTATGGCTTGCATCAATCATCCAACCAAGGTCTGTTGCATGATCCATTCCTTTTGCATCCATCCCTTCTACCAGCTCATTAAAAATTAAGAACAACTGGTAAGGCTTCATACTGCCTACAGTTAAATCATCATCGCCATATTTACTGTCGTTAAAATGGAATCCACCTAATTTTCCTTCCATCAATAATAAAGAAACAATCTGTTCAATATTTGCATTGGGTAAATGATGACCAAGATCAACCAAAGTATAAGCTTGCTTACCCAGTTTGTTGGCATACAATAAAGATTGTCCCCAATCTCCCACTGCCATTGAATAAAAATTGGGTTCGTAAGCTTTGTATTCTACAAACACTTTCCAGTCTTCGGGTAATGCTGCATAAATTTCATGCAGGCCTTCCAAAGTATTTTCAAATGCTCTTCTAAAATTTAACTGACCGGGAAAACAACTGCCATCGGCCAACCAAACCGTTAATGATTTAGAACCTAACGCCACACCGTGTTTGATCACTTCTATATTATGATCTATAGCTTGTTTGCGTACTGCTTTATCTACATGCTGCAAAGAACCAAATTTGTAACTTTCTTTTTGATTGGGTTGATTTTGAAAGGTGTTGGAATTAACCGCATCAAATAATAATCCGTGTTGTGCTGCCAATGCTTTGATGGCGTTAGCATCCGTTGGAATATCCCAGGGAATGTGTAATGATATAGCACCACTTGAATTATTTAATGCATGCAGTAAACCTACATCTTCAATTTTTTCTTCCAAACTACCAGGCTCACCTGCACCCGGAAAACGGCCAAACCTTGTGCCGCCGGTACCCAATGCCCAACTGGGGATTGCTACCTGAAAATTCATTAATTTTTTTATGATGGCTTCTACGTTATCAATTCCTGCTGCGGTAAAATTAAATTTACGCTGGTGCTCTGTTATAGCCGCAGCATTGCTGTCAGCTATCAATTGTTTATCTAATAACATATCTAAATCGTTTATTTATTTTAAAATTCCAATAATTATTTATTATAAAACATTTTTTGTTGCCCCTTCAGGGCATTTTGTGGGTAGAGAAATCATCAAAGCAGTATCTCGTTCCGTAGGAACGGCTTGTATTATTCTCCCGCTTTTAAAATTTGCACCAGCCGTTCCTACGGAACGAATTTAAAATTCAAACCTATTTTCTACCCACGGAATGTTCCGATGGAACATGAAACAATATAATTCCCAATTCCACATTTTTCATTACCCCTTTATATTTACAGTTCAATAAACGAAGGCCGTCTACAGCATATAAAAAACTTCCTGTAAAGGTACACTCACCGGCGAATTATCCGGGTTGCTTTCCATAATATCTCCCATATATTTCCACCATTTTTGCATTACTGCATGTGTGGGCAAATTATCAAGCGCTGCAGGATCCTGGGCTTTTAAAACGCCAAATAAACTGTTGGTAGTTTCGTCTAAAAAAATGGAGTATTCGCTGATGCCGGTTTGTTTTAACAACAACACTAATTCCGGCCAAATTTCATCGTGTCGTTTTTTGTATTCTTCTTTTTTACCTGCAAACAATTGCATTTTAAATGCTACTCTCGTCATGGATATTTGCTTGAACTGATTTAGAAAAAAATAGAGGCCGACAGATTAGAAAATCATCAGCCTTTCTTGATTGCTTATTGCTATAAATATGTAAAAGATCAACGTAAAAAAGCCATCGCCACACCACCATCTACATTCAACACATTACCGGTTGATTTATTTAATAAACCACCTGCAAATGCAAAACATGCATTGGCAATATCATCCGGTAAAATGGCTTCATTCAGCAAAGTGCGCTTTGCATAATAGGCTGGTAATTCTTCCACCGTAATGCCATAAGCTTTTGCTCTTCCCTCGGCCCAGCCGCCAGCCCAAATATTACTGTCGGCAATTACCGCATCAGGATTAACAGTGTTCACTCTTATTTTATCGGCACCAACTTCGGCAGCCATTAATCTTGTTAAATGCGCCTGTGCAGCTTTTGCACTGCCGTAGCCGGCATTGTTTGGCCCGGCCACCACTGCATTTTTAGAAACGATGTTGATAATATCGCCACCAATATTTTGTTTGCGCATTACTGCGATACCTGCTTGTGATACTAAGAATTGTCCTTTCACCAAAATATCATACAGTTTATCCCAATCGGCAATGGTATGATCGGCAATGGGTTTTGATGTGCTGATACCTGCATTATTTACAATAATATCTACTCCACCAAAAGCCAGTGCAGCACTTTCCATTGCTTTAGTAATAGTATCTAAATTGGTTACATCCAGTGTAACTGCGGCCGCATTATCTTTTCCAAATGATTTTTGAAATTCATCTGTTGCTGTTTGCAATCTTTCTTCATTAATATCATTGATGATTACACAAGCACCTTCTTCGGCAAACTTTTTTGCGATTGCTTTTCCTATTCCACCTGCGCTTCCGGTAACCAACGCAATTCTTCCACTTAATGGTTTTGCTTTAGGCATGCGTTGTAATTTCGCTTCTTCCAGCAACCAGTATTCAATATTAAATGCCTCCTGGCGTGGTAAAGAAGTGTATTCAGAAATAGCTTCTGCACCTTTCATTACATTAATAGCATTGATATAAAATTCTGCGGCTACACGTGCGGTTTGTTTATCTTTTGCAAAAGTGAATAAGCCTACACCCGGGTATAATATCACTACCGGGTTGGCATCTCTTATTGCCGGACTGTTAGGATGTTTACAGGTGTTGTAATACTCTGCATACATTTTACGATAGGCTTCAAACTCTGGTTGCAGTTTTTCTTTGATGGCTGCTACATTATTTAAATCTTCGGTAGCACTTAATGGCAATACCAGCGGACTAATTTTTGTGCGTAAAAAGTGATCGGGACAGCTGGTGCCTAATGGAGCCAATCTTGCCAGATCATTTGAATTAATAAATTCCAAAGCCCTGTCATCATCAGTAAAATGGCCGATCATTTTGGTTTGAGAAGAACAAAATCCTCTTAACACAGGTGCTAAAGCAGCTGCCTGTTTTAATCTTTCTTCTTTTGGTAAAGACTGCATTTTAGCACCGCCAAATACTGGTCCTTTTTTACCGTAATTATCATTTAGGTAATCGGCGCAGCGCTCAATTACTTCTAAAGTGTTTACATAACTTTCGTAAGCGGTATCGCCCCAGGTAAATAAACCGTGAGAGCCTAACATGATACCACGGATACCAGGATTTTCATCCAGGCATTGTTTTAATTGCAAGCCCAGATCAAAACCAGGCTTTTGCCATTCTACCCAACCGATGGTGCCGTTAAATAATTCCTGCGTAATTTTTTTACCATCTTTTGCTGCCGCAATTGCAATAGCTGCATCGGGATGTAAATGATCGATATGTTTAAATGGAAGGAAACCATGCAAAGCGGTATCAATTGATGGTGCTTTAGAAGCCAGGTCGTAAATGCAATGGTTAAATAATTCCACCATTTCATCTTCGTGTGCCAGGCCACGGTATACATTTTTTAAACTGCGTAAACGATCTACATACAATGCAGCAAGGCCACTTTTTTTAAGCGTACCAATATCTCCACCACTTCCTTTTACCCACATCACTTCTGTTTCCTCTCCTGTTAATGGATTTTTTGCCATTGCCTTGCAGGAAGTGTTACCGCCTCCATAATTGGTCAGGCGCAAATCGGCTCCTAAAAGATTGGAGCGATAGATCAATAAAGCTACTTCATCTCCGGCCATGGTGGCTGCTTTTGCATCATCCCATAAGTAACTTACATTTTTAAATTCTGCTGTTTTTACCGACATAAAATTGTATTTATTTTCTGTATGCTAATTTTATTTTAATGAATTGCCAATGCCCACAATTATTACCGATGCAATAATTACAGCAATGCCAATTACAATTGTTGTCAACGTTTTTTTGGTAACGCCTTTCCACTCTTTTAATACTATGCCCCACATGTTGGCCACCAGTATAATAAAAGACATGTGCAATATCCATGAGCTGGCGCCATTACCCATTTTACTTTCGCCCATACCATAAAAGAAAAATTGCAAAAACCACATGGTGCCGCCCAACGCACAAAGCAAATAGTTTTTAAGTAAGGGAGATTTTTTATTAGTGTAATCGCCAAATGATTTGTTACGGGCATTTAGTATCATACACCAGATAAAGTTAGTGGTTAATCCGCCCCAGAGTATTACTACAAAAATCACATTATTACGATACAAAAACTCTCCTGTTTCGGCCGGGTTAGCAGCTTTCCACATTTCATTAGCAGTAATACCCATTGTTGTTCCGGCTTCTATACCAAAACTAAAACAGGCGCTTAATACACCTGAAATGATGGCCAATATCAGCCCTTTGGTAATTTTAAATTCGCTGCCTGCGGCATCCATACCAGTGCTTCCAAGATCCTTATCTTTCATGCCGCCTGCCTTGCCGCAAATAACAATACCAATTACACAAAGCAATAAACCCAGCATTACTGTAAGGCCCCATGTGGTGCCAAATAAATCTGCAATGGTATCTTTTCCGTCTTTAGGATTAAAGTAATAATATATTGAAGGTACTATGGCACCAAATACAGAACACAGGCCTAATATGATAGAACTACCCAGTGATACACCTAAATAGCGAACACCAAGGCCGTAAGTTAAACCTCCAATGCCCCATAATAAACCCATGAAATAAGTGCTGCCAATAACAGAGGCAGATGAAGAACTGATAATATCCATAAAACCGGGAATGGTAAGATATGCAGCAAGCGGAGGAACAATTAACCAGGAAAAAAGACCACCAACGATCCAGAAACTTTCCCAACTCCAGCCCTTTACTTTTTTATAAGGCATGTAAAAACTACCAGACGCAAAACCTCCAATAAAATGGAATAACACACCTAAGATAACTCCCATACAGATCGTTTTTTAAATATAGCTGAGCAATTAAACTGTAAAATAAAATGAAAACTGTTTGGTTGCATCATGCACTATCATGTATTGCAATAAAAAGGCTACTTTTGTTTAACTTAAATTTGATAAAAAGCTACCAGAATTTAACTGCCAATGCTATCTCCGTTTAACAAAATAATTTATATCGACGAATTTTCGGCTACGCCGAAATACCAGCAGCTGGCCAATTGCATTATTAAAGCCATTGAAACCCAAAAATTGCAGCTGGATGATGTGCTGCCCTCCATTAATGAATTGAGCTTTGAATTTGAAATATCGAGAGATACGGCAGAGAAAGGTTACCGGTATTTAAAAAAAGCAGGTATCATTGGATCGGTGCCGGGCAAAGGCTATTATATTAAACACATTGATGTTGGCCAGAAGATCAAAATATTTTTGATGTTCAACAAACTGAGTGCCCACAAAAAAATTATTTACGATGCTTTTGTAAGCACTTTGGGAGATGCGGCAACAATTGATTTTTACGTGTACAACAATAATTTTACCCTGTTTAAAAATTTACTGCTTAATGCCAGAGATGATTATAACTATTATGTAATTATTCCCCATTTTATGGAAGGCACCGAAAATGCCCATAAAGTACTGAACAATATCCCCAAGGAAAAATTGATATTACTGGATAAATTAGTACCCGGCGTTACCGGCAACTTTGGTGCTATTTACGAAAACTTTGATAAGGATATTTACATCGCTTTAGAACAGGCGTTAGAAAATTTGAGTAAGTACCATACCCTTAATATTATTTTACCGGAAAACACTTATCACCCCAACGAAATTACTACCGGCTTTGCCCGCTTTTGCCAGGATTTTGCCTTTAACCATAAAATTGTACACGACATCAGCAAAGAAGAGATTAATAAAGGTGAAGCCTATATTAATTTAATGGAAGATGACCTGGTATTGCTGATTGAAAAAATATTAAACAAAAAACTGAAACTGGGTAAAGAAGTAGGTGTAATTTCTTACAATGAAACAGCGCTTAAAAAAATTATCTTAAACGGTATCACCACCATTTCCACCGATTTTCAGATGATGGGAGAAAAAGCTGCTGAATTAATACTTAACAAATCGGCCGAGCATATTGAAGCAAGGTTTTATTTAACGCTACGCAATTCATTATAAATAATACCACGAATTAAAGCGAATTACGCTAATTTTTTTATTGGTACCATTCCGCATATTTCTTTATTGATATTGCAAACAAAAAGCGAAGCCAGGTTTTAAAACCCGGCTTCGCTGCTATTAGTACATAATTCGTAAAATCCGTATAATAAATTTTTAAAGATCTGTGATCACTTTATACTTTGGTACAAGGCGCTTCATTATAAACCAGGCAATAAGATATACTATTGCGCAAACAGAAAATATGATAAAATAACCGGCAGGTTTACCTGTAAAGCCCATAAAACTCATTTGGGTTGCTGCGGCATGATCAAAAAGTTTACCGCTGCCTTTATTAATCAAAAAAGAACCCAGCCCGCCTGCCATACCGCCAATGCCGGTAACAGTAGCCACTGCGTATTTAGGAAACATATCACTTACTGTAGAAAATATATTTGCACTCCAGCTTTGGTGTGCAGCACCTGCTATACCAATAATAATAACAGGTAACCAGATGCTAATATTACCCGATGGCTGTGCCAGTAAACTTAGCAAAGGAAAGAATGCAAAAATGAGCATGGCACGCATTCTACCACTATAAGGATCCATATTTTTTTTAGCAATAAAATAACTGGGCAACCAGCCGCCTACTAAACTAAACATTGTAATAGCATACAAAACAGTAAGGTATGGAGCCGCCTGTATGCCTGACAATCCGTACACATCTTTTAAATAAGCCGGCGTCCAGAAAAGAAAAAACCACCATACACCATCCGTTAAAAATTTACCCACTGCAAATGCCCAGGTTTGTTTGTATTGAAATGCTTTTAACAGCGATAGTTTTCTTTTTGCTTCAATAGCTTTTGCTTCCTGGGTTTCGCCGGCAACATCATCCTGCTGTATATAGGCCAGTTCTGCTTTATTTACTTTAGGATGCAGGTGTGGCTTTTGGTAAATGGTTTGCCAAAAGAACATCCATAAAAAACCAAAAGCTCCAATGATAACAAAGGTCATTTCCCAACCCATCGCTTCGGCTATATAAGGAATGGTAAGCGGTGCCAGCATAGCGCCAACAGTGGCTCCGGAATTGAAAACACTGGTAGCAAAACCACGGTCTTTTTTAGGAAAAAACTCTGCAGTAGTTTTTATGGCCGCAGGAAAGTTGCCCGACTCTCCTATTGCCAGTACTATTCTTGCTACAATAAAAAATGCCACACTGGTATTAATAACTTTAGAAACATCGGCAACGGTTTTCAAATTTTCTTTGGCAGTTTCAAACCCCACAAACCAGGTGCCTTTTAAAACGCCGGCGGTGGCAATACCACAATAGGCATGCATCAACGCACCCACACTCCATAAAAAAATAGCATACATAAACCCTTTCTTCGTATCTATCCAGTCAACAAACTTTCCTGCAAACAGCATGGAAAAAGCATATACCAGCGAAAAGATAGAAGTAATATCACCGTAAGCGGAATCTGTCCAGTGAAATTCAGGCACAATATGATCTTTCCATGTAAGAGAAAGCACCTGCCTGTCTAAATAATTTATTGTAGTTGCAAAAAATAACAGCCCGCAGATCGTCCACCGGTATTTTCCAATTTTTTCGTTTAGCATGATCGTTTTTTAAAAGATAAAGCCACCAGTTAACTGGTGGCTGAAGATATAATTTATTTCCTGGCTTCTTTAACAAGGTCGAAGCATTGTTTAATTTTTGTTTCCAGTGTGGCGTAGTCTTTATCTTCCATAATTTTTTTAGTAATTAATTTACTACCCATACCTACTGCACAAACACCAGCAGTAAACCAGGCCGATAAATTACCCAGATCCAGATCAACGCCACCGGTAGGCATAAATTTTAAATTGCGAAACACTTCTTTAATACCCGCCATAAACTCGGGGCCTAAAATATTACCGGGAAAAAGTTTGATCAATTGTATACCATTGTTCTCTGCGGTTATAATTTCACTCGGCGTCATACAACCCGGTGCATAAAATATACCGGTTTTGTTAGCCAGGTCTGCAACGCCCTGCTCGTAACCGGGGCCAATTAAAAAGTCGGCACCGGCATCAATAAATGCCTGTGCATCTTTAGTATTTTTAATAGTGCCAATACCCAATTTCATTTCGGGTAATTCAGTATCACGTACGGCTTTCATGGCCTTAAAATTCTGTAGCGCATCATCGCCACGGTTGGTATATTCCAACGATCTTACACCGCATTTGTATAAGGTTTTCATCAAATCGATACTTACCTGGGTATCTTTATTAAAGTACAGCGGTAAAAAGCCCTGTTCAATAATACCATTTAATATTTCTTCTTTACTTGCCATCGTTAATTGTTTTAAGGGATGAAATTAACAACAAATTTGTAATGATACCGCAAACCGGTTAATTGTATTTACGCAAACGATTCCGTAAATTTAGCGATAATTAGTTTGGCATTACTTGCTGGTTAAGTAATTAATAATCATCTTTGATGCTTTAATTTATCTATAACCAGAAATACTATTTAACGATGGCTAAAAAAGTTGTTACTCTCGGAGAAATTATGTTGCGTTTATCAACTCCCGATTACAAACGTTTTGTACAGGCAGATACTTTTGATGTTACCTATGGCGGTGGCGAAGCAAATGTGGCTGCAGCCATTTGTAATTATGGCGAAAACGGAACCTTTGTTACCAAAGTGCCTAACAATCCTATTGGCCAATCGGCAATAAACCACTTACGCCGTTATGGTGTGGATACACAATATATAGCACGTGGTGGCGACAGGTTGGGTATTTACTTTTTAGAAACCGGTGCATCAATGAGGGCATCACAAGTGGTGTACGACAGAGCCGGCGCTTCTATTGCCGATGTAGATATCAGCGAATTTGATTTTGATAAAATATTAGAAGGTGCCGATTGGTTTCATACCACAGGTATTACACCTGCATTAAGTGATAAAGCTGCTGCACTTACTATGGCTGCATTAAAAGCCGCTAAAGCAAAAGGCATTACTACCAGTATTGACCTTAACTACCGTAAAAAATTGTGGAGCAAAGAAAAAGCACAAAAAGTAATGAGCGAACTGTGCCAGTTTGTAGATGTATGTATAGGTAACGAAGAAGATGCAGAAACCTGTTTGGGTTTTAAAGCTGCACACAGCGATATTACCAAAGGCGAATTAAACCTTGATGGTTACAAAGATGTATTTAACCAGATGCAGGCTAAATTTAATTTTAAATTTATCGCTTCTTCATTAAGAGAAAGCTATAGCGCCAGCGATAACGGATGGAGTGCATTGGTATATGATGGTAAAGCTTTTCATCACACCAAAAAATATAATGTACGCATTATAGACCGTGTGGGCAGTGGCGATAGTTTTGCAAGCGGTTTAATTTATGGTTTAGTTACCGGCATGAGCACCGTTGATGCGGCTGAATTTGGTGTAGCTGCTTCTGCATTAAAACATACTATACCCGGCGATTTAAACCATGCTACATTAAACGATGTAAAAGAGTTGATGAAAGGTGATGGCAGTGGTCGTGTGCAGAGATAAATACTCAATGACCAATGCTCAACATACAATGTTCAATGAAAACGCAGTGTATTTGATTACAGGCTTCTTTTACTAAAAGAAGATTAATTTTTACAGAGTTGCATTTCATTGAATATTGAACCTTGTATATTGAGTATTGAATATTTCTTTAAACAACTTCAATCAGCATAGTATTTAACATTTGAAAAGTGGGTTCAAGACTAAACTTCTAAACCTCTAAACACCTAAACTATATGATCATAGACACAATAGAAAACGCATCAAAATACTTTAGTGTGCATCCTTTGTTTGAAAAAGCATTTGAATACATTAAAGCTACCGACCTGGCCAATATCGAAATTGGCAAGTATGATATAGCTGACGGATTAAAAGCTATCTTTTCTGATAAAGCTGGCATGAGTGCAGCAGAATCAATTGCCAAGTTTGAATGCCACGATAAAAATATCGACATACAATTGTGCATTAATGGTAAAGAAACCATTGGCTGGAAACCCCGTAACCACTGCACTGCACCTAAAGGCGAATACAACCCCGAAAAGGATGTGAGCTTTTTTAATGATGTGCCGGATATGTATTTTGGTTTAACCAACGGGCAGTTTGCCATTTTTTTTCCCGAAGATGTACATGCACCCATGATTGCAGCAGATGATCATTCGATACGAAAGCTGGTGATGAAAGTAAAAATATAAAATAAAAAAGTCCCGGATTGATAAGCCGGGATTTTTTATACCATTAAATTAAGTACGAAAATTATTTTCATATATTTATAATATGGAAATAATTTCGCTAACAGCGTTTACCCACCGCAGGCACGAATGTATTGGCATTTATTTTACTAAAAAGGCGCAGCTAACACTTGCTGTAAGAAAAATACCTGGCATAAAATGGAGCCAAACCAATACATGCTGGTATCTGCCACTAAATAAAGAACAAGTTGCAGCTATAACAAAAGCAATTGGCAAAATTGCCGAAATTGAAACCAGCCAGCTTAAAATCTATTTGCAAAAAAGAAAGGCAGTGGCAGCAACACTTGTTGTACCGGAAGAAAAAACATTGTCTAAAAAAATTCCTTTACCTGCAACAGCAATTTACCAATTGGGTACAGAAAACTTACAAGCCCTGGAGCAGTTTGTACAGCAGCTTAAACTAAAAGCTTATAGTGCAAGTACTATAACCACTTACCGCAGCGAATTTTTACGACTGCTGATATTGCTAAAAGAAAAGCCAGCAGAAAAACTTACCGTTGCTCAAATAAAAAGATACCTAGTATACGCAATTGAAAAAGAAGGTATCAGTGAAAACACGGCTCACAGTCGCCTGAATGCTTTAAAATTTTATTACGAACAGGTGCTGGGCAGGGAGAAATTTTTTTTGGAAATACCACGCCCAAAAAAACAGCAGCAAAATCCACGTTTTTTTAATCAGGATGAAATAACTAAAATTATAAAGCAAACAGATAACCTAAAACACAAAACTATGCTGATGCTTACTTATGCTACCGGTATGAGGGTAAGCGAAGTAACAAAATTAAAAGTATGGCAAATAGATAGTAAGCGAATGCAAATATTGATAGAGCAGGCAAAAGGTAAAAAAGACAGGGTAACCACATTAAGCCCCGTACTATTGGTAATGCTACGGGAGTATTTTATGGACTACAAACCTAAAAAAGAAGGCTATCTTTTTTGTGGCAATAACGAAAATGAACCTTATAATAACCGGAGCCTGCAGTTGGTATTACAGGCAGCAAAGCAACGGGCAGGTATATTAAAACCCGGCGGTATACATGCATTACGGCATAGTTTTGCTACCCATTTATTAGATAAAGGCACCGATGTAACTATGATTATGAAACTATTGGGCCACAATGATATTAAAACCACCATGCGCTATTTACATGTAACCAACAGAGATGTACTGCAAATAGTTAGTCCGCTTGATCAATTAAACTTATAATAATATTCAGATGCCAGTGATAAATACCAAACTTATACTATATCTTCAAACATTAAATACGAGCTTGCAAATTGTAAGTGAGAGAGGCGAAGCCATATAAAATAACAAGCCTTACAAACACATTATAAATTTTAATAAGTTTCATTAACGAAACTCCAAAAGCATAAAAAAGAGTTTCGTTTATTTTTTTAAACTATTAAAAATTAAGCACTTATAAAAATAAACGAAAGTTTAGAAAAGTTTAAAACCTTCGTATATTTATGAGTTGGCAGTAATGCAAAAGCAGTTACATCTCAAATATCAAAACCTTATGAGACAATTTTTTATATTAGCAATATCAATGTTAGCATTATCATCATGCAATTCAAAAAGTGACTCTTCAGATCATGCATCAAAATCTAGTGACAAATTAAATAAACTTCTTAGTAATGACATTCTGACTAAAGACAGAATAGAGAATGAAAATGATTCGACATTAGAAGAGTTGATTTTTTCAAACCTTTATGTAAATATAAAAGTTGACCCAAAATCTACGGATGAAGATTATAAAAATCAATTCAAGAAATTCACTGTTCCACAACAAATATTTTATTCTACTTTGACTCTTGAAAGAAATGTAAAGCACTTCGGATTTAAAGGTTATTTTGAACACAATCAAAGTGTGGGACAATTCGCAGTTTATGCGTTGAATGGATACAAAGAGTTAGGTTTACCAGAGGTTTCTATTACAGTTAGCAAAGCAATAGACATGAATAAGTCAGACTTGAAATTGAGCGATTCTAGTTTTTACAAATTGGACACAATTCTACTTAGACAAATAGTTGAGCAAAATAGTTCCAAAGAAAGACTAAAACTAATTCACAATAACATAGACAGTTTTATAACCAGAAGATAGCACTACTGCCAACATTGGGTTTGCTGCAAGGCTGGCTGGACATTGGAGCAATGGTCATTTTATCACTGTTGTGCTTCATCTGGGCTGGACATCCAATGTTGGACTTTTGTTTGTTAACCTGTACTTTTATATCTTTAATCAGCAGCGGTTCCGGGCGGACAAGCAATGAATTCCAGCCCTGCAGCAAGCCCTGCCCGTTGTACGTAATTAAATGAAACACTCTAATGAATGAAGCTAATTTTTTTCTTATTAAGTAATTGTATCATAATCTCATTATTTATTTCTTGTAGTAATCCAACAAAAAAAGAACCATCTACGAATACTATAATAATCGAGGATACTAGCAATACTAATAAAACAAAAGCTATGACTGATCTTGAAACGCAGAAAAGAGGGTATAATGACTTAATTAATCTATGCCTCGGAGATTCCAAAAAGAAAGACGTTTTAAATTTTATTGATACTTTACAAGATTTTAACGGGGACGAGAACTTTTATACTACATTAAACTATGTAAAAGATTATTTAGACAATAATGGAATTCACTTTATAATGGCATTGGATTGGAAACAAGAAATCACAGATTTAGTTTGGAGAATTAACTCTTCTTTAAAAGATAACTTTGGGGTAAAAATTGATTTACCAAATCCTAAGAAATATGGCGAAAATGCCTCTGTCTCGACAAAAGACGTTTTTAAAGACTTTGACAAATCAATTCAGACTCAAAATTTCAAACTTGGTTTTATAGACACAGACTCAGATGAATATGTAATTATAGTTTACAAAATAAGCGATGAAAATGAAGTTAAGGGTGCAATTAAAAGGATTGGTTACAATTATTTAGACGCCAACTCGCCTAAAATTAATAATGAAAACTAAGAGCCTTCAAAATTAACTACGTACAACAAACGGTTTTGGGCAAGTGTGGCTGGACAAGCTAATTTCAGCTAACTGCATCGCCGGTCTTCAGTCCTGGCAGGACGTTCAATTTTGGGCTTTAGTTCTTAACTTCATCTAAACAAAAACATCAGCTGCGGTCCCGGCGGACAGTTGGAAAATACCACACCAGCCCAAAGCCGCCGACGTAAGCTGCAATTGCCATATTTCTTTTACAACACATTGTAGCTGTAGTTCTTTATTCAACATTTTTGCGACTTATTAATTTGCATCACATAAGGCAATCGCAGCTTACATTCGGTTTGGCAAAATGGCGGCAACAAAATATAAGCTCAACTTTTTGTTCGCTGTGGGGCTTCAGTTCCGGCAGACCAATAAAAACAAACAATAAAATAAACAATCAACTTTTAATTATAAATTTAACTGCGGTTACGGGCCGACGATTTTCAAATACCGCCACTTCGCCAAGCCGCCGACGTTGGCTGCAAATTTTTTCTGACACTCAAACAGTAAATGTATTTTCATGAGCAGACTTCAAAGACCTCTATTATTCTTTCTAACACTCTTTGTGGCAACTTGTACTTATAGCCAAAAAACATTTTTATGGACAGAAGCAGACCGTAAATATTTAGTTGATAATCTTGAAAGGACAAAACTTGAAATTATTAAAGAGACACAGGGATTAACTACAGAACAATGGGCATATAGGGAAGATTCAACCAAATGGTCTATTGGACAAGTTCTTGAACATTTAGGCCTGTACGAAAGAATATTTGCACAGGAAGCCGATATTATGCTTAGTTCAAAGCCTGACCCACAACTTGATAGTCTTTCCTTACCAGACACTTCTTACATTAACTGGATGAATGACCCAAGTCCTCACAAGGCTGAATGGAATGCTGAACCTTTAGGACTTATTAAAGGGATAGACAATCTTTCATTCTTTCTATTCGGTAGAAATCATATAATTGATTTCATAAAGAATACGACATACGACTTGAAAGCTCATTTTACATATAGATGGGGAAAAGAACAAAGAAGAAGTATACATGCATTAATGGTAGTTCACTTTGGACATACAGATAGACATTTGAAACAAATTAACCGAATTAAAAACGACCCAAGATTTCCAAAGTAAATCTGCAGCCAACAAAAGTATTTGCAAAAGCAGGGCTTGACAATGTAACATCAACTATATGCAAGCATCAGTAGCGGTTCTGGCTCGACGTTCAATGTTCGGCTTTAGTTCTTAACTTCAACAACATATTTTCAAATGGGCATTTGTACCGGGCTGGACAATCAATGAATTCCCTGCCTTCGCAAATACTCGAACGTTGTGCGTCAGCTTGGGAAACCACATACAGTAACGACTATAAAATGAATACCAATCACTCAATCAAAATAAAAAATATGGGAAGGAATATTTTTACATTAATTGCTTTATTCACTTTATCTGTTTTGCACTCCCAAGGACAAACACTACAAGACAGCATATTAAACAATAAGCAGAAAGTAGACAAACCAATTAAAGTTAGCGATACTCACACTCCAATTTATCAATTATATCCAACTGAGAACAGTTGGGCTTCAATTAAATTAGACACACGAAATGGTAAATTGTGGCAAGTACATTTTTCTATATCAAATGATAATTTCGAAGGTGTGCTTAGCATAAATTTAAATTCACTTGTAAAGCCTGAAGAAGAAATAGCTGGCAGATTTACTCTTTACCCAACAAAAAACATTTACAATTTCATACTCCTTGACCAAATAGATGGAAGAACATTTAAAGTTCAATGGAATAATGATAGCGATAAAAGGTTTATAAGAGAGATTTATTAAATTTCTTTCAGTAAGATAGAAAAAATAGTGAAAGGGCTGATGTAATTTGATTGCCGAACGCACAACAGGTGGTTTAGCAAAATTGGGGCAGGACAAACTTAGCTTCAACATTTTCTCACTATCATCATTGGTTCGGGCCGACACAACAATACCGGGCAGTTATACGCAACTTCAAATTTTAATTAAAAATTCAACTTCGGTTCCGGGCGGACAATTGGAAAATCCCCAACTTCGCTAAGCCCCGGGCGTTCCCTGCAATGCCGGTTCATTGTGGGGCTTGACAAACTTGATATCGGCAGAAGAACTTCATTCAACTTTTTTGGCGTCGGCAAATTGTTACTCTTTGCTTTTCCTATTGCAGCCTGACAAATGTTGCTTCAAAATGTTGTTGCAGTTTTTTAGTTCAAACAGTTTTACTCGGTGCGTATTGGCACGTGCAGGCAACATCGGGTTTGGCTAAAGCGGGGCTTGACAAACTAAGTTCAGCATCAATTCTATGTTGTACTTTGGTTCGGGCTTGACAAACATTTTTAAACTTAAGTTCTTAATTTCATCATCATAACTTTATTGGGCAGCGGCCCGGGCGGACACAGCAACAATTTCCCCGCCTTCGCCAAGCCCTTCTCCGTTACCAGCAATGCTAAGACACACCACTCTATGCAAAAAATAACAGACATACATCAAGGCGACCTTTTGACATTTAGAGCGGTTGACAATAAATATAAAGTACTGCTTTGCACAAGTACTTGCAAGGTGAGAAGTCCGCAATATTTCACTTTCGCCGCTTTGACATATGACAGTTCAGACAAGCCGACAATTACAAACATTCTTGACTATGAATTTTTGGGTATAGGAAATACCAAGAATGACTATTTTAAATATTCAGATATAGAACTCAATAAAATGTGGACCATTCACCCTGAGACTAAACCATATTATTTAGGTTCTTACGGACTTACAATTTGGAGAAAGGATTTTATGAAATTTCGAGAAAATTTTGAAGTTATTGGCAACTTAAAAATTGTAGACAACCTTGACAAAAATGGTAATAGTAGTATGAACGCAAGTGGTTGGACTTTTTTAAACCAATTCTTTAGTGGCAATTATAATTTAGTTTTAAGTAACAGAGGACAGAAGCCATTTAAATTAAAATCAATTCTCGTCGACGAAGTCTAATCGATAAAGCACATGCTGGTAACATGGGGTTTTATGCAAGTTGGGCTTGACAAACTTAGCTTTAACCAATTGCAAAGCCGGTCATTGGTTCGGGCTGGACAAACATCGCTGAACTATTGTACTTAACTTCATCAAAATATTTTCAATCAGCAGCGGCACGGGCAGACGGAATTCTAATCCCAACCTGCATAAAGCCCTGTACGTAAGCTGCAATTGCCATATTTCTTTTACAACACATTGTAGCTGTAGTTCTTTATTCAACATTTTTGCGACTTATTAATTTGCATCACATAAGGCAATCGCAGCTTACATTCGGTTTGGCAAAATGGCGGCAACAGAATATAAGCTCAACTTTTTGTTCGCTGTGGGGCTTTAGTTCCGGCAGACCAATAAAAACAAACAATAAAATAAACAATCAACTTTTAATTATAAATTTAACTGCGGTTACGGGCCGACGATTTTCAAATACCGCCACTTCGCCAAGCCGCCGACGTTAGGCGTAATTAAGAATGACAGAGACAACACATTTGACAAATGATCTGCAAGTTGAGCTTAATAAAATAGGTTCAAGTGTTAAACTTCAGACCGACAACAATTCTGTCGTTAAAATGAACTATAAAGATTGGGCTTGGGCGATAGTAAATTCAAGAAGTATTGAGGCGTCAACATACGTAGGCTTAGATGACAAACATTTGCAATTAGAAGAAAGTGGAATAATTGCTTGTAGTTCTTCTACAAAGGACATCTTAGAAATGGCGACAATTATTGACAAGTGGCTTAGTAAACAGTTTGACATATTTCAGGTGATAGAGCAACATGAAAATATTAAAATCAACAAAACTTATCAGGACTTAAAAACGCTGAGTGTAGATGAAATTCTTGAACACAGATGGACATACTTTACAGAGGAAATTGCAAAAGGAAGAATATCGTTTAGGCAGGACGTGTTTGAAGAGTTCAAAAAACACTTTTCGTTTCTATACCCAATTTTCAGCCACGACAATTTATTATTTAGCAATGTAATTGAACACATAAATGATGACTTTAAATCACCAATTGTGTTTTGCGACAAAAACGTCATTTGGGTTGGCTTTTTTAAAGACAATTCTGATGAAGAAGGTAAAAAGACGTTCAAGACGAAAGACATTGAACAAGCCATTGAAATGACAAACAAGCTTTTACCAAATGGCAAACACAAGACAAAAAATCCGTTGACAAATTAACTACGCCTAACAAGGGGTTTTGCTCAAGTGTGGCTTGACAAACAAACATCAGCTAAGTATAAAGCCAGGCATTAGTCCGGGCTTGACAAACATTGTTGGGCATTGTTTTTTAAGTTCATCAAAATATTTTTAATCAACAGCGGCTCGGGCGGACGGAATCCTAATACCACACCTGCGCAAAGCCCTGTTCGTTAGCTGCAAGGCGTTGACCGTTTACTAAGTCAGACCGTGGAGACAAAATACTCTGTAACATTGGAAACAATATTCTCAATGTTTGCTTTATAAAAGCCAGCACCATTCATACATCCGCATTCGACAATAAAATACTCATCGCCACATAAACATATATCCATAACGAAGACTTCATGGGGAGTATAATGTTGACACCTTTCTTCAGCAAAAGAAACAACATCAGCAGGACAACCCTCCTCTTTTCTTAGTTTAAAATATTCTCTATACTTTGACGCAGCGACAACTTTTTTATTGACAACCCAAAGCCGCCATTCGTAATGTATATTGTACGGCTCTGACACAACTATTTTACTTTCAAGTGACAGATTAGTATTTTCAACTGCTTTGAGTTTTTCGTACCAATCGCCAATCTCTTCAAAACGTTTGACTTCACCAGCAAATGATTTGCTGTCATCGTTTGGACGAATAAAGAGTAATTTATCTGGACTATAATTATTGCCGTCAATTAGTTCTTTAAATGTTATAACCGAGGCATCATAATTAAGCATGTGACGACCCCACTTTTCAATATAGTTTTCTATTGAAAAAGTAACTTCATCAAAGAACAAACCTTTTCTAAGGTTTGCATCCTCAAAAGCCAAACCGTTAAAAGTTGTTGACCCATAAATAATAGAGTTCCGACTTCTATCAAATTCAGGGAGTTTTGCCGTGAATGGAATAATATCCAATTCAATAAATGTGACACCGATTTTATGACAGGAATCTTTTAATTGCTCAAAGTCTGACTGACTTGTAAGATTACGTTGTACGACCCATTGAATATGTTTATACTTTTCGTTCATTAAACAAATTTAGTCTAAAAATTCGCCCAGCAGCCAACAGGCGGTTTTGTGCAAGCGGGGCATGACGTTGTAATCATCGGCATTTTATCGCTATCAACTTCATATTCGGCGGACGTAATTCTATTGTTCTTTTATTTGTTATCTTCATCAGCGGTAACGCTTTTGTGCTTCAGTTCCGGGCGGACAATTATAAAATCCCCCACCTGCACAAAGCCGTGGCCGTTAGCGGCAACCTTAATGAAAATTTCATTCAATATAAAGTTTCAAAAAATGACCAAGAATATAGTCTGTGCCCTCCTGCTATTTACGTTTAAATTTGCCATAGGACAAAACATATCAATATCCGGTGACAGAAACAATGTCTTATATATTGGAGTTGGTAATCCTCTGACTATTTCTGTCGAAAATGTAAACCCTGATGACGTTATAGTTAAAGTCGACAAAGGGCAGTTATATGGCGGCTATGGGAGATCATATGTTTATCAGGGCTTTGAACCTGGTAATGTTATATTCACTATTTCTACAAAATCCGGTTCAAAAGAAATTGGACGCCAGAATTTTAGAGTAAAAAATATACCTGAGCCAGTGATTTTGCTAAGTAAATCAAAAAACGGGGCGATAAGCAAACCAGATTTAGCGGGCCTGCGAAATCTTGAAGTTCAATTAAAAGATTTTGACTACGACGCTCAATTTTCTATTGATAGTTTCGCCGTAACAGTATTTCATACAGAAAATTGTTCTTTAAAAGAGTTTATTAATGTAAGCAGTTTATTCAGTGAGGAACTAAAAAAAGAACTGTCAAAAATGAAAAAAAGTGACTTCGTAATTTTTAAATCTGTCTTCGTAAAAGGACCTGATGCAGTCTCAAGGACTATTCTGCCTGCAGTTTTTACAGTCATGGAATAAGTACAACATCAAAAAGGTATGCCGCTAACATGGGGTTTTATGCAAGTTGGGCTTGACAAACTATCTTTAGCCAATTACAAGGCCGGTCTTCAGTTCGGGCTGGACAAACATCGCTGGTCATTAGTTCTTAACTTCATCAAAATATTTTCAATCAGCAGTGGCCCGGGCGGACGGAATTCTAATACCCAACCTGCATAAAGCCCTGTTCGTTGTAGGCAATTTTAATGGACACATCTTTTCATATCAAAAATTGGTTGATAATGGCTTTTGAAGAGCCCGTTGAAAGAATAAATGAAACATATTATTTTGACAAGCTGTACAATCAATTTTTCTCAATTTTTATAACAGACTATTTCCTTTTAGCAGAAGAGCCTGACACAAACATTCAGTCACCATATAGTGACAAGGATTTGCGACTACTCAAAGACCGAATAAATAGGATAGAACTAAAAGACGGCACAGTAATATACATACCAAGACTGAACGTTGAGGAAAGGAAACAAATAATAAAAGAGTTTTTAGAGCTTAATTCACTTTCGTTTGACAATGACAATTTTCGGTTACTTATTGACAACGAAACCGGACGAAACCAATTTGATATAAATGAACTCAGCAATGAATTAAAACCCGAGTGGAAAATTTACAAGGCAACAAAAATTTTAGAAAAAGCCGAAACCTTTTGTAATCTAAATCGCATAGACATTGAATCTGCCTCACTTTGGACTGACGCTAAAGTAACGACTATTAGTTTGGATTTAACAGAACCCAAAAGTCAAACGGTGGACAAAAAAATTGATAAGAAGGTTTGGTGGAAATTCTGGTGATGTGTCTCAACAAAACTGCCTACAACACGAACTGTGTAAAAAACCAAATAAATCAAGCAGTTTTTTTGCAAAAATTATCTTGGTATAAAATCCCTGATTGTACTACCCCAAAAACCTGCTTTAATAATTTGTTACACACCGCTATTATTGCCAGCTTTTTGTTTTTGCCTTTGCCTACTAAACGATCGTATAGTTCTTTACAGCCGGCATTGGTGGCCTTGGCATTTAAGGCACACATGTACAAGGTATGCCGCAGTTGCTTGCCGCCTATTTTGCTTATTCGAACTTTGCCTCTTATGCTTTTGCCACTGGTAAATTCTTTGGGGCTTAGACCTGCATAACTTATTAATTGCTGATACGTGTGGGTATGCTTAAAGCCTTGCGTAAAAACTATTAATATGGCTGTGGCTCGTTTGCCTATACCTTTACACTGCTTACCTGTTCTACCAGATCTGGCTGCCAGGCGTGTAATTTTTGAGCTAATGCCTGTTCTAATTTCTTTAACTCTAAACGTAAGTTTTTTACAATACTACTATACGTTTTTTGTACTACAGTATTGTCTACTTTTAATTGTTGCAACGCATATATTTTATTGCTGAAGCTGGTAATCTCCTGCGTTAAGGTTTCTATCGCATTGTTTAAGGTTTTACACTCAAAGTATTGCTCACAGGGCATTTCATATTGTGCAGGATGCCGCTCTATTCCATACATGCAAATATGCTTCGCATCTATTTTATCGGTTTTGCTACGCTCTAAATGCATTTGTATGTAACGCTTTATCTGCAATGCATTTACTACGCTGTACTTACTTTGTTTTTGATGCAGATAAAAACATAAGGGTAAATGAAAAGCACCCGTGCCTTCCATTACAAACCAGTAATCGCCTGGGCAAAGTTTTAGTAATGCCTTAAAACCTGCTGCTGTGTTGGGCAACTGATGATGTTCAAAAGTTTGGTTACTTGTTTGAATGCAAATGTCAATTGTGGTTCCGCTAATATCTATACCACAATACAAAAATGTTGCTGGCATAATTTGTTGTTTTTAATAAAATAATATTTTTAACTTTAGTTTGAAAAAACAAAAAAAGGAAGAACAATCTTACACTTGCTAACATCCTAACACAAGCTCTTAAAAGGCTTATCGAACTGTACAGCATAAAGTAAGAAAGGGGCAGTGATAACCGTGTTGAACAAGCTCAAGGCTTTTTGGGTTTGACTATCTTTAACTGCCTCTGTTCTTTCTAAATTTGTATTCTTTATAACAAATATAAATGTAGCAATTGCAAACATAGGATGGGTTTAGCTAAAGCGGGGCTTGACATTGAAACTTCGGCAACAGTTCGCTATTGTACATTGGTTCGAGCTGACGAATTACTAATGAACTTTTTCAATTAAATTTATCATCACAACTTTAATGGGCATTTGTTCGGGCGGACACAGCAACAATTGCCCCGCCTTCGCTAAGCCCTGCCCGTAAGCTGCAATTGCCATATTTCTTTTACAACACATTGTAGCTGTAGTTCTTTATTCAACATTTTTGCGACTTATTAATTTGCATCACATAAGGCAATCGCAGCTTACATTCGGTTTGGCAAAATGGCGGCAACAAAATATAAGCTCAACTTTTTTGTTCGCTGTGGGGCTTCAGTTCCGGCAGACCAATAAAAACAAACAATAAAATAAACAATCAACTTTTAATTATAAATTTAACTGCGGTTACGGGCCGACGATTTTCAAATACCGCCACTTCGCCAAGCCGCCGACGTTAGCCGCTATATTTATTGAAATTCCAGCATAGTCATATATGAAAGAAGTTTTGCGTTTTTTCTTTATTCTCTTTTTAGAGGCTTCATTTGGCATTACCCTTGCTTTTCTGTATTGGTTGTTATTATATTTTACTCTTAAGGAAAGTGACTTTTATCATAGCAGAGCTAGCGAAGCTATATACTACATTATTATTCTATTACCCCCTTTCATCTATTGCTTGTTAGAATATTTACGTCTGAAAAGAATCGATGATAAAACAAAGTCAATAACTTTCATTTCGGCAGGAATTACATTTTTAATTGGCGGTTTACTTTTTTTACTATTTGCAACCAATTTTTATCTGTTAAATGGATAGACTTTTTTTTCGAGCCGCCGTATTACTAATACAGCGGCCAACATGGGGTTTTATGCAAGTTGGGCTTGACAAACTTAGCTTCAGCCAATTGCAAAGCCAGGCATTGGTTCGGGCTGGACAAACATTGTTCAACATTAGTAATTAGCTTCATCAAAATATTTTCAATTAACAGCGGCTCGGGCGGACGGAATTCTATTTCCCAACCTGCAAAAAGCCCTGTTCGTTGGTAGCAATTGTAAACCAACACCCTACTATGTTGACAGAAAAAGAAATACTTTATACATTAGACACTTATCGCAACGGGTACGACCCTGCATTTGTTGAACTTGGACATCCCTATGTTTTTCCAATAGACTCTCGAATTAATATTTTTAGAACCAGTCAAGGAAAGTGGGCTTTGGCAATTGAAACTTTAGGATACAATCCTCGTGGAGACAGTATTGCTTTAGACATTACTTACTATGGAAACTGCTTGACAAATCTTGAAAATAGAGAAAGCTATACTTCTAATTCATATTGTGTTTTTCCGATAGAGCAAGATAGTTTCAATAATACAATTGAAGGTGAAAATTTAAAACCAGACGCAAGATTTTGGACTGTAAGGAATATAAAAATCGAACTTTCACATTCAAAGGAAGATTATCAAAATGCAGGAATCGAACTGAAAGAATATGAACCCAATGAAATATCTGCGGAAGAAGTTGGAAGGCTTATAGTTACTAAGCATCGAGATTTATTTAGAGCAACGGAAGAAGAATTATATAAGTCAATACCAAATGACTTAGAAAAAATATTGGTAATTGATGAATGGCATCATAAAGATTTTTATCAAAACGATTTTGACCCAATTGAAAGCATTCCTTTTCCAATTCCGACACCTGAACAAATAAAAGAAGCGTTTGAAAGTCAAATCGATAAATTAAACGAATTAAATATCTCAAAAGAAGCATTGCTAGAGTCATTTGATTTTACCGAACATAATGAAAAAAGAATAGACCATAACAATGAAGAATGGGAAAATAATCGACCGAGCAGTTATGAAACTTGGCAACTAATAGCAAAAGTTATTGTAACAGGTGACACATCGTTATACAAACCAACTTTAGAACCTACATCTCATTGGAGAAATTGGCCTGATGCAGGAACAATGTAGCATCACAAAAACAACTGCTACCAACACATGTATTGCCTCAAATGGGGCTTGACGGAAGTTCAATCAGCTGCAAATCGCTATTGTACTTCATCCAGGCTTGACGGAATTCTACTGATCAGTTAGTTGTTAACTTGTACTTTTAAATCATTATTCGGCTTCAGTTGTGGGCAGACACAGCATCAAATATCCCATCTGCGGCAATACTGGTTCGTAAGCTGCAATTGCCATATTTCTTTTACAACACATTGTAGCTGTAGTTCTTTATTCAACATTTTTGCGACTTATTAATTTGCATCACATAAGGCAATCGCAGCTTACATTCGGTTTGGCAAAATGGCGGCAGACCAATATAGGCTCAACTTTTTGTTCGCTGTGGTGTTGTAGGCTCCCCTTTTTTAGTACACATCAAAAGTATAATATTTCATTTAATTGTTTGGGTTCAACCTATGGGGCGTAGTGTAGCGCAGGCGTAGCCGGAGCGGAACGTAGCCCCCTGGGTTGAATATTTTTAGTATTATGTTGTTCTCTATACATTTTTGGAGAGAGGCCGTTTAAGGCATCGTGAGGCCTGCTGTAATTGTAATCATCTACCCATACCTGGCTTACTTCTCTCACTTCATCAATACTGTCAAACAGGTAAGCATCTAAAACACTTTGCCGGTAAGTTTTATTAAACCGTTCTATGTATGCATTTTGAGTTGGCTTACCCGGCTGTATATATTTAAACTCAATCTCATTGGCTGCACTCCATTGCTGTGATAGTTTTGCTACAAACTCGGGGCCGTTATCCATCCGTATTTTCTGCGGCTTGCCGTAGCGGTTGATTAAATGCTTTAGCACCCAGATCACCCGGCTGCTCTTTAAAGAATAATCTGTTTCAATAAATAGTACTTCACGGTTATAATCATCGATCACATTAAAGGTTCGGAACTTGGTTCCATTGCTAAGTGCATCACTCATAAAAATCTATACTCCAGGTTTGTGTAAAATAGGCAGGTACGGCCAATGGCTCTTTTACTCTTGCCGGCAATCGTTTCTTTATTTTACGGCGCAGCGGCAATCCCATCTTTTTATAAAGCCGGTGTAATTTTTTATGATTAACAATGGTGCCGCTATTTCTAATGCGGCCATAACATTTCCAAAAACCTTCTACAGGATTTTGTTTGGCAAGTTCTTCCAGCCGCTCCATTATGTAACCATCGTTTTTAATAGACTGATATCGCAGGCTGCTCCTGTTAGTTTTATTAATCGACACGCCTTGCTGATGTCTTTTGGCCGTTCTAAACGCACTGCTTGTACAATGCATCTTTTATCGCAAGGCTTTAATGTAGGCTCCCCCTTTTAGTACACATCAAAAAAGTATAATATTTCATTTGTTGTTTGGGTTCAACCTATGGGGCGTAGTGTAGCGCAGGCGTAGCCGGAGCGGAACGTAGCCCCATAGGTTGAATATTTTTAGGGTATTATGTTGTTCTCTATACATTTTTGAGAGGGCCGTTTAAGGCATCGTGAGGCCTGCTGTAATTGTAATCATCTACCCATACCTGGCTTACTTCTCTCACTTCATCAATACTGTCAAACAGGGGCATCTAAAACACTTTGCGGTAAGTTTTATTAAACCGTTCTATGTATGCATTTTGAGTTGGCTTACCCGGCTGTATATATTTAAACTCAATCTCATTGGCTGCACTCCATTGCTGTGATAGTTTTGCTACAAACTCGGGGCCG
>JABFRP010000001.1 GCA_013141115.1 Ferruginibacter sp. | reverse complement strand
TCTAAAACACTTTGCCGGTAAGTTTTAAACCGTTCTATGTATGCATTTTGAGTTGGCTTACCGGCTGTATATATTTAAAGCGCTCAATCTCATTGGCTGCACTCCATTGCTGTGATAGTTTTTGCACCACAAAACTCAGGGCCGTTATCAATGCGTATTTTCTGCGGCTTGCCGTAGCAGTTGGTCATCTTTAGCACCAGATACCCCAGCTGCTCTTTAAAGAATAATCTGTTTCAATAAATAGTACTTCACGGTTATAATCATCGATCACATTAAAGGTTCGGAACTTGGTTCCATTGCTAAGTGCATCACTCATAAAATCTATACTCCAGGTTTGTGTAAAATAGGCAGGTACGGCCAATGGCTCTTTTACTCTTGCCGGCAATCGTTTCTTTATTTTTACGGCGCAGCGGCAATCCCATCTTTTATAAAGCCGGTGTAATTTTTATGATTAACAATGGTGCCGCTATTTCTAATGCGGCCATAACATTTCCAAAAACCTTCTACAGGATTTTGTTTGGCAAGTTCTTCCAGCCGCTCCATTATGTAACCATCGTTTTTAATAGACTGATATCGCAGGCTGCTCCTGCTTAGTTTTATTAATCGACACGCCTTGCTGATGTCTTTTGGCCGTTCTAAACGCACTGCTTGTACAATGCATCTTTTATCGCAAGGCTTTAATGTAGGCTCCCCTTTTTTAGTACACATCAAAAGTATAATATTTCATTTAATTGTTTGGGTTCAACCTATGGGGCGTAGTGTAGCGCAGGCGTAGCCGGAGCGGAACGTAGCCCCATAGGTTGAATATTTTTAGTATTATGTTGTTCTCTATACATTTTTGGAGAGAGGCCGTTTAAGGCATCGTGAGGCCTGCTGTAATTGTAATCATCTACCCATACCTGGCTTACTTCTCTCACTTCATCAATACTGTCAAACAGGTAAGCATCTAAAACACTTTGCCGGTAAGTTTTATTAAACCGTTCTATGTATGCATTTTGAGTTGGCTTACCCGGCTGTATATATTTAAACTCAATCTCATTGGCTGCACTCCATTGCTGTGATAGTTTTGCTACAAACTCAGGGCCGTTATCCATCCGTATTTTCTGCGGCTTGCCGTAGCGGTTGATTAAATGCTTTAGCACCCAGATCACCCGGCTGCTCTTTAAAGAATAATCTGTTTCAATAAATAGTACTTCACGGTTATAATCATCGATCACATTAAAGGTTCGGAACTTGGTTCCATTGCTAAATGCATCACTCATAAAATCTATACTCCAGGTTTGTGTAAAATAGGCAGGTACGGCCAATGGCTCTTTACTCTTGCCGGCAATCGTTTCTTTATTTTACGGCGCAGCGGCAATCCCATCTTTTTATAAAGCCGGTGTAATTTTTATGATTAACAATGGTGCCGCTATTTCTAATGCGGCCATAACATTTCAAAAACCTTCTACAGGATTTTGTTTGGCAAGTTCTTCCAGCCGCTCCATTATGTAACCATCGTTTTAATAGACTGATATCGCAGGCTGCTCCTGCTTAGTTTTATTAATCGACACGCCTTGCTGATGTCTTTTGGCCGTTCTAAACGCACTGCTTGTACAATGCATCTTTTATCGCAAGGCTTTAAAACTTTTTTTCGATGATGTATTTAGCTACATCCAATTCCATGGCAAGGTTGGCATACATCTTTTTTAAACGGGAGTTTTCCTCTTCTAACTCTTTTATTCTTTTCAACTCGGTTGCTTCCATACCGCCATAACGCTGTCGCCATTTATACAAGGATGCTTTGCTTACCCCATGTTCACGGGTAATCTCTTCGGCTGTTTTACCGTTATCAAATTCTTTGAGAATGCCTGCAATCTGGGCAGGACTGAATTGACTCTTTTTCATCTTTCACGTTTTTTAAAGTTAACAATTTTGTCTACTTTTAAAACGTACTAGTTTTGGGGGAGCTTACAACCAGGGCTTCTTTACCAATTGCTACTCCTTTAAAAATAATTCCACTGTTGCATTCTTACTAAAATTACTGGACAGTCGTACTTCGTATCTTTTAGATTTTGTAGTAACTATCATTAGTGCTGTGCAAGGCGGAATGGAGCCCAGGCTTTCGGCCACCAACCGTAAATGTGCAATAGGATTTACATTTTTATTAAGGCTTACATAAAAGGTAATTGGCTTTGCAGTGATCATTCTTTTATTTACCCTCACTATTCCTTCTTCATATACCGAAACCGAATCCCCATCTATCTCACCGTTATCATACACATCCACCTTTATAGAATCTTTATCTGCAGCGGCGATTTCTAAAAGCGATTGCACATCTGTTTGCCTCTGGCTGATCTTTGCAGGCAGTATTACCGGTGCAGTTTTTATTGCGGGAATATTTTTTGCAGGCTCAGGTACAGTAGCTATTACCGGCGTGGTTGCAGTATTTACAGTAGCAGGTTTATTGGCAACAGCCGGCTTCTTTACAATTGGCTGCTTTTTTTCCGGCACTGCCGGCTTAGGCATTTCTTCTACTTTTTTCTTTAGCCATACATTGCTGGTGGGTGAGCATCCTTTTATATTAGATACCCAAAAACCATATTGCAACATACTGTTGCCATCTTTTTTTAAACTCATCATATAAGTACCCAGGCAATTACCATAAATACCTAAGTCTACTGCAATGGTAGAAGACTCTTTAAATACCAGTAAGGAATCTTTTTTATTGAAGAGCCCGTACATTTTATAGTGTTCGTATTTATTGCCCTCATAATAAAGATGGGTGATGCCGCTAAATACAGAATCTTTGATATCATGTATTTCCACCACCAGTTTTGGCTGCCCCAGTTCGAGCACCGGTGATAAAAATTTGCCTTCCCAAACACCAATAATATTGTTTTGAGAAAAAGCTGCAGGCACAATGCATACAATTAATAGTAAGGACAACAGGCTTTTCTGCAACAAAGAAAAACAATTGTGGCGGCGGATGTATTTCATTTCAAATTTAAGATAGCGCAATTTATTAAATTGGAAATAAAATTAACAGTTTATACCCTATCAGATTTTCCGCTCCCAATATTTTCAACTTTAGTACCTAACTTCAATATCAAAACAAAGGCACATGGATAAAGTAAATATTGCAGAAAAACTTTCGCTGTTTACCGATTACTGGAACCCAAGAATTGCCGGTGAATTAAATGGACAGCAGGTTAAACTGGTAAAGTTTAAAGGCGAATTTGTTTGGCACCAGCACGATAACGAAGACGAAATGTTTTTTGTGGTTAAAGGAACATTCAACATGGAATTCAGAGACAAAATAATAACACTGCATGAAAATGAATTTTTGATTGTACCACGGGGTGTGCAACACCGGCCTGTGGCATATGAAGAGGTTGCTGTAATGTTGTTTGAACCAAACACTACATTAAACACCGGTAATACTAAAGGAGAGTTAACGAGAGAGAATCTGGAAAAGATCTGAAAATAAAACATGACTTCATCAACTCTTAATCAGCAAATAGAAGATGCAATTCCTGTACTGCTAAAACCGGCGAAAGAATTGACATGGAATAAGATATCCGGCAACTGCAAATTTATTATCGGCGAAATAAAAAACTGCGAAAAATCTATTATTGAACAACAGAAGCTTTTAATAAAAGAAAACAATAAAAAGCCCCCTGTTACCCTGACAGATATAATACCATTACTAAACGGGCTATATAAAAATTTATACGATATCAATTTGTATATCTATAAAGCAAAAAAAGATTTTACTATAATCGATATCAGGTATTACCTTAAGTCATCTCTTGATGAAAATTACAAAGCACAAGTATTAGAAAACCCTCCGATGCTGCATTGCAAAATTTCAACACCATATTGGCTGACCAATAAAGAAGAAAAATTTGATATCAACTGGGAGCATCATATAGCCCGAAATAAATGGAAATTGTTTTGGCTAACGCAACAAATGAAATGCGAAAGAATAAAGTATCTCTGATGCCAACAACTATTATAAAGAAAAATAATTTTGCCGCATTATTGAGTTTAATACCCCAACTTCAACGCCACTCTCCTATTTGCTGCCCTTCCGGCTTCGGTAGCATTATCTGCAATGGGTTGTGTATCGCCATAACCTTTGTACGTTATTCTTGCTGCTGCAATTCCTTTTGCAATAAAATAATCGGCTACAGACTTGGCTCTTTTTTCGCTCCAAAACATATTTCTTACAAAAGTTCCTTTATTATCGGCATGGGCTTCAATTTTTAATTGCAGTGCAGGGTTATCTTTCATTACTGCTACCACTTCATCTAAGCTGGTAAAAGATTTTTTTAAAATATCGGCACTGGCAAATGCAAAGAATATATTTTTTGCTGCCATATCCACTTTGGCTTTTACTTCCTCCTGAATTACCGGGCAACCATTATTTTCTTTTACACCGGCTAGCTGAGGGCATTTATCTTCTTCATCTGCTATACCATCTTTATCGGCATCCGGCGTTGGGCAGCCATTATATTTTGCAATGCCTGCCACATCTTTACATTTATCATCCTTGTCGGCAATGCCATCATTGTCTCTATCGGGGCAGCCATTAACAGTACCTTTTTCTATAGGGCAGTTATCTGTTGAGTCTGGCACGCCATCGCCATCGGTATCAAAAATAATTACCGGCATTTCTTTTACAGGCATTTCTTTTTTCACTACTTCTTTTTTAGCCTTTTTAATTTTTGCTTTTTGGGCAAAGCCTAAAGAGTACTGCATATAATCATTGGTAATGCCGTCTGTTAAGGCCATTCGCCATTGTGCCTGAATAATGAGATAAGCGCCATCATTAAAATGAAATTGCAAACCTGTACCTATTGGTGCATAGGCTGCAAACTGGCCAGGAAAATTACCTGCACCAACACCTGCGGTTAAAAAAGGATTAACAATGGCTTTATCTTTTAGTAATTTAAAATGTAATAATGCATCTAACTGAGTACTAAAATTGGCTTGCCCAATACTATCACCCTTTACAAAATATGCAGGAAAGTTGGCCAAAGTGCCGGTAAAAGTTCCTGAAAAATCGATGTGCGAAGTAAGGCCTTTCCAGTAGCTGATGCCTAACCCAAATGATTTGTTACCCGGTTTAAGCCAGTCTTTTTGTTTGATGGCGTTGCCCAAAGAAGAATCTTTTACCAGTTTAATAAAACTATAATCGGTTAAACTGATATTATAAGATATCATTCCGGGCTTTTTAGCGGCTTTTTGAGCATAAGCCAACGGAACACTTAATACAATAATAATGGCGGTAAAAAGAAAAGCAGGTTTCATGTAATAATATAAGGCATAAAAATAACACTTATAGTTGCATGCAAATATAAGATGTTGACTTTGTTTTGTTATTACAATCATTTTTTTTGCTTTGTAACATTTGTCACCAATCCTGGATAAACATATCTGTACTTTTGTTTTACAATGAAACAGGTAAAACCACTCTGTATGCCTACTGGTTTCCGCTTTAAACATCTATATCCTTTTTATCATTTTCATTGTATCATTTTAAAAACCTAAACACACTTACGATGAGAAAAAACATGGGCTCTGCCGACAGAATTTTAAGGCTTGTACTAGCTGCAATTGTTGCAGTACTGTATTTCACCAACGTTATTACTGGTACATTGGGTATTGTATTACTTGTTTTGGCAGGTGTATTTGTACTTACCAGTTTAATTAGTTTTTGCCCGCTATATGTACCTTTTGGTATTAAAACCTGCAAGAACAATAATTAATCACCACAAATAATATTTTAAAAAAAGAGTGTACAATGTTAAATGCAATTAAGAATTTATTTGGCCTGGGGGTAAAAACAGATTATGCCCAATTAGTAAAAGATGGCGCTGTTATTTTGGATGTTCGCAGCAAAGGAGAATTTGATGGCGGCCATATCCGTGGTGCTATAAATATACCTGTTGATCAATTACGAAACAGCCTTAACCGGTTAAAGGATAAACGCAAGCCAATTATAACCTGCTGTGCTTCGGGTATGAGAAGTGCTTCGGCTAAAAGTATTCTTTTGGCAAGTGGTTATGCAGAAGTGTACAATGGCGGCGGCTGGAGCAGTTTGCAAAATAAATTATAAGTAGCTTGAAAATTATTTATCGGTTTGATAATAATGCTATAAAATAATTTTGTAAATTTCAGGTAACTAATAATTGTTACGTGACCAGATTTCCATTTATTTCGGCAATGCATGCAAACTCTTTTTTAAGAATTGCTATTGGATTTATAATGGTGGCGCATGGTATTGCAAGATTATCACTTTCCACCGTAAATGAATTGGGAGAATTTTTAGATAATAAGGGTTTTCCTGCAGGAATATTTTTTGCATGGATGATCACCATTATTGAAATTACCGGCGGCTTTATTTTAGCATCCGGCCACCTGGTGCGCCTGATTTGTCTTTGGTTTATTTTACAACAAATTTTTGCCATTGTACTTTTGCATGCCGCTAACGGATGGTTTGTGGTAGATGCACAAACCGGCGGTATGGAATACAGCAGCTTGCTCATCATCTGCCTTATTGTAATTGCAGCCCATCATAAAAAAAACATAAAGCCAGCGTAAATATTTTACAAATAAAAAGTGCAACATCGCTGCTGCACTTTTTTGTTTATGGGTTTATTAGTATTTTAAAAGCCAAAATATTGTTTGGCGTTATTGTAGCAAATATCTTCTATTACTTTTCCTGTCCACGCAATATCTTCAGGCAGTTCACCATTTTCAATTTCTTCGCCAAACATATTGCATAATAAGCGGCGGAAATATTCGTGACGGGGGAAGGATAAAAAGCTTCTGCTATCCGTTAACATACCTACAAACTTACTTAGTAAGCCCATGTTGCTTAATGCGTTCATTTGTTTGGTCATGCCATCCTTCTGATCTAAAAACCACCAGCTGCTGCCATACTGCACTTTACCTGCACTGCTGCCATCATTGTAGTTACCAATCATGGTGGCCATTAATTCATTATCAGCAGGATTTAAATTGTACAAAATAGTTTTTGCCAACTGATCAGTAGTATCTAATTTATTTAAAAATTTAGACAAAGCTCTTGATTGAGAAAAATCTCCGATGCTATCCCAGCCGGTATCTGGCCCTAATTGCGATAACATACGGGCATTATTATTACGTAATGCGCCTAAATGAAATTGTTGTACCCAACCTTTTTCGCAATCCCATTTTGCAAACTCTACCAGCATGGCTGATTTTATTTTATGGTTTTCCAACTGGTTTAATGCAGCGCCTGTTCTTATTTTATCAAAAATTAAATTGATCTCTGTATCGGTATAATCTTCTGCATAGATCTGTTCTAATCCATGATCGGAAACAGATGCACCCATAGTGGCAAAAAAATCGTGGCGGTTTTTTAATGCTTTTAAGTAATCGCTGTAACTGCTTACCGAAATATTTGAAGCCGCTTCTACTTTGTTTACATAATCATTAAACACTGCTGCATCATCTACGTTCATGGCTTTATCAGGCCGAAAAGCCGGCAACACTTTTATCGGGCAATTATCTTCAGCAATTCTTTTATGTTGTGCCAGATCATCTATCGGATCATCAGTAGTACATAAAGTTTTTACATTCATCTTTGTTAACAATCCCCTTACGCTGTACTCTTTTGTTTGCAGCAAAGCAGTTGCTTCATCGTAAATTTCTTTGGCGGTATCAGCATTTAAAATTGTATCAATGTTGAAATAACGCTGTAGTTCCAAATGCGTCCAGTGATATAATGGATTACGTAAAGTATAGGGCACTGTTGCAGCCCATTGTTGAAATTTTTCAAAATCAGTTGCCGTACCGGTACAATATTTTTCGTTGATGCCGTTGGTACGCATGGCTCTCCATTTGTAATGATCGCCATACAACCACACCTGCGTTAAGTTTGCAAAGTTGATATCATTTGCAATTTGATCTGGTGGTAAATGGTTGTGGTAATCAATGATGGGCATTGATTTGGCAAACTCATGGTACAAGGTTTGCGCTGTTTTGCTTTGCAAAAGAAAATTCTCGTCAAGAAACTTTTTCATACTTTTTGATTTTGCCACTGAAGGCATATATTAATACTAACTTAAATAAAACACTCAATATTCAACACTCAATATTCAATTCTCAAGTAAAAAGCACATTATACAAAATTAAATTGTATTTTGCTCCGCTTTAGAAAAAAAATGAACAATGGTATGCCGTACAAGAGAGTGACAAACGATGCTCAACAGAATTCCAAAAGCTGGTCCCAAAAAAACGAAGTACAAACTCACGCCTCTTTTCCATGGAATAAAATCATCCTGATTTAATAACACTGCTTTAGGAATAATTTCGCCACTTGCCGCTTTTATACAATACTCTAAAATTTCCTCTCCCATTTGTTCAATGGCTTTTTCTCCTTCTACAACAGGCCCGCAATCAATATCAATGATATCATTCATGCGCTTGGTTAAATTGCTGTTGGTACTTACTTTAATAGTAGGACAAACCGGATTACCCGTTGGTGTGCCTAACCCGGTGGTAAATAAAATAAGTGTAGCACCACTTGCTGCTTTACCTGTTGTTGCTTCCACATCATTGCCCGGCGTGCATACCAAACTTAAGCCGGGCTTAGTTACCGGTTCTGTATAATCCAATACATCTACCACTGGAGAAGTACCGCCTTTTAATGCAGCACCATTACTCTTAATAGCATCGGTGATCAAACCATCTTTAATATTTCCGGGAGAAGGGTTCATGTGAAAACCACTGCCCACGCTTAATGCCTGATTATTGTAAGTCGTCATCAGGTGCATGAATTTTTTTGCCGCTGCTTCATCCAGTGTACGGTCAATTAAATTCTGTTCTGCACCGCACAATTCAGGAAACTCTGCCAATAAAATTTTACCGCCTAATGCTACCACTAAATCGCTCAACACGCCTACAGAAGGATTAGCGCTGATGCCGCTGAAACCATCGCTGCCACCACATTTTACACCAATGGTTAATTTAGTAAGTGGTGCAGGTTTGCGTTCTATCTTATTAATTTCTATTAAGCCTTCAAATGTTTTTTTAATTGCCTCAGCCACCAACTGCTCTTCGCTTTGCGATTGTTGTTGTTCGAAAATATATAATGGCTTATCAAAATCTGGATTGAAAGTTTTTAACTCGCTTAAAAAATCGGCCGTTTGTAAATTCTGGCAACCCAAACTTAATACCGTTACACCAGCAACGTTGGGATGATTAGCATAAGAAGCTAATAATTTACCCAGGATACCTGCATCCTGCCTGGTGCCGCCACAACCACCCTGGTGATTTAAAAATTTTATACCGTCCACATTTTTAAACGGACGATTTATCGCAGCTGATGCTGGCGTATCAAAAATATTTACGCTTTCAATATTCTGGCCATTCTTGTATGCTTCAATTAATTGATGGGTATACTGTTTGTATTTATCTGCCACTGCATACCCCAATTCGTTATGTAACGCTTCTTTAATCACATCCATATTTCTGTTCTCACAAAAAACAGTAGGAATAAACAACCAGTAATTTGCTGTACCCACATCGCCATTACTGCGGTGGTAACCATTAAAAGTTCTGCCTGCAAATTTAGACACATCGGGTGCATGCCATTGGAAATCTGTTTTACGGTAAAAGAAAGGCTCGGCTGCATGCTTAATATTTTCTGTGCTCATCCAGCTTCCTTTAGCAATATCTTTTTGTGCTTTACCCACCAACACGCCGTACATGATCACATCATCACCCTGCTTAAGATCGGTAGTAAAAAATTTATGTTTTGCTTTTACTTCATCCAGTAACAAAAATGATTCGCCACCAAATTCAATGGTCTCTCCTTTTTGCAAATCTGTTAATGCCACCAGCACATTATCTTTTGGATGAACTTTTAAAACCTTTTGTTTCATTGCTGTAATTTAAATTTTAATTGTTGTGTTTTGCATAACTTCCTTCATGCCGTATTTTAAAATATCTTCTACATTTTCTGTAACTTTTTCTGCAAAGCCTGGTAAAACAGACAGATCTGCATTCCATAAAGAAGTATCAGCCAATACATTTTTTACTAACTGAGGCGCTGCATTATTTTTCCATTGTTCAAAAAAGTATCCTGCTTTAGGATCTTTAATAGGATAATCAACTCCATTTAAATTCCCATAATATACATCCGCTTCAAGTTTTGTTGCTTTCATAAATACCAGAAAAGCTGCAAAACCAACAGCCATATTTTCCGGCACTGTTTTATACAATTCTGCATAACGAACCAACACCTGTGCAATTCTCATTTCCAGTTTAGAAGTATAATTCAAACTGATATTGATCCAGTGATGCACAATACTTGGATTGCTGAAACGATCTAATACATTTGCCGCAAATGCCTGTGCATCTTGCTGCGGCATTTCGTAAGGAATAGCTTTTGCAATTTCCTGTGTCATCAAATCTTTTACAAATTTAGATACCACTGGATTATCCATCGCTTCTTTAACAGAAACAATACTGGATAAAAATGCAACACCGCAGGTTAAAGAGTGTGTACCATTAAGTAAACGTAATTTCAATTCTTTAAACTTATGAATGTCGGGAGCAATTACCACACCTTTATCAGCAGCGGCAAAACTTAATACCGATTTAATTTTATCATTGCCTTCAATTGCCCACAAGCTGTATACTTCACTCATGGTAATTAAGTCATCTTGATAACCTAGTTCATCTTCCAATTCTTTTTTAGCAGCAGCATCTGGTTTGCCTGGCACAATTCTATCTACCAAAGAATTACAGAAATAATTGTATTTTTCCAACCATTCAATAAAATTTTCATCAAGACCATTTAAATGCGCCAGTTCAAACACGATCGCTTCTAATTTTTTCCCGTTATCGCTGATCAATTCCGTTGGAACAATCACCATACCACATTGCTCACTACCGGCAAAAGCCTTATAACGTTCGTATAAAAAAGCCAGTAATTTTCCGGGATAAGATACCGGTGGATGATGATTGATATCTTCTTTAACCAATTCAATACCTACTTCTGTAGTGTTTGAAATGATGACCTGCATTTCCGGATTGTGAGCACATTTTAAAATGGCAGCCCATTCATCTTTTGCAGATAATACACGGCTGATAGCAGAACAGATCACATTTTCAGAAACTGCTTTTCCGTTTTCCAATCCACGAATGCACAGCGTATATAAGCCATCTTGTTTTTCAAATGCAGCAGCATCGCCACCACTGGTAGATTTTACCACTACAATTCTTCCGTTAAAAATTCCCTGTCGATTAGCCTTGTCAATAAAATAATCGGGCAATCCACGCAGTAAAACACCGGTGCCAAATTGCAATACTTTTTCGGGCAGATCGAATATCCCATCAGGCACATTTTGCACTTTACCGGCTGCAATATTCTTTAATGTAAATTTTGATAATGTCATTTTCTTTAAATTTTATAACCTTCTTACTTTATTTACTTTTTACTTTATTTACTTTTTCCGCAGCCCATTTGGGGTACTCTTCATTAATTAATTTTGCAGGATTGGTAACATAATAGGCATAACCTACACGGCGTTCATTCTCTATTTCTGCAAGCGTTTTTTTAGGCTGGCTATCACGACCAACAAATATTGGCTCGTTAGTATCTAAATTATAAAACCGTGCCCATATTACCGAGTTACTGTCTTTAACCAATACCCTGTCTTTACCGCTAGCTTCCTGTGGTTCCGGTACATCCTTAACAGCATAACCGGTGATCTTTACTTTTTTAAACCATTCAACAGCACTGGTTACTGCTGCAATAATTTCTTTGGATGGATTAGGCTGGCGCATTAAAAAACGTACAATGGCTACCGATTCGCTTCCGCTTAAAGAAGCCAGCTCAAATTTTCTTGCCATTTCCGGAACTAAAGTTTTTGCATTGTATTGTGCACACCATACAGTTAGTTTACCGTTTTGTATTACCTGCGTTTTTAACACACAGTCAATGGCTTTTTTTATGGCATCGTTACACTTTGCAACATACGCTCTGTCAATTACATCAAAATCATTTTTACCCGCCACAATATCTTCCAAAACCGTTACCACATTTATCATCGCATTATCATTGTACGTGATCTGGCTGCGGTAACTGCTAAAATCGGGATAAAACTGCGGCCATCCGCCATTGGCATATTGTGCCTTTAATAAGTAATCAATACCTTTTGTAGCGGCTTTTAGATAAGCTTCGTTCCGGTAAGTTTTATATGCTTTTACCAGGTACTTAATTTCTTTGGTAGTGGCTTCATTATCTATAGTGGCATCAATGCCGGCATCATAACCCGATTGTAATTCTTTTAATTCATCAGCACTTAACACTCTTTTATAATCCACTTTTCTATCACCCTGAAAATGCTTTGGCCAGCCGCCGTTTTTGCGCTGGTATAATAACATGTTATCGGCCACCGGATCTCCATTAACTTCCTTTGAAGCTGCAATGGTTTCAATAGTTTTGGTTTCGCTTTTTACCGGGTTCCATTTATAATCATACACCCACGCCACATTAAATTCATTAATACCAAAATCGGCAGGTAAGTTATTTTTATACCATCCAAAATCTTTACCAGAGCGTTTACAATTATAGTAGTACACTCTTTTGCCCCACTTCAAAGTATCTTTTGCATCTTTTGCAGGCACTAAATAAATTTCCGCATCAGCCATATTTTTAGAGAAATTACAATTCAACAAATAGAATTGTGCATCTTTATGATAACGGCCTAATTTAAATCCATCATCACCTGTAAAACTGCAATTCAGCAAAACAGTTTTGGATGTTTTTACATCGCTCCCATCGTGCCAGATTGCGGCATTGTTATTATGACAAATAAAAGTGCAATTTTCTGCCAATGCCCATCCACGTGGACAATAAAAATCCACACCGCCTTCCATTACACAATCTTTAAAATAATACATGCCTTCCCAGGTATTCCACGGACTTACCGTATCGCCACCATAGGCACGGAAGATACAGTTGATAACAATTAACCGGGTAGATTTAAATGAACGCAATGCCATTTGGTGACCACCGGGTTTTATTACTTTGGTATTGCCACCTTCTTTAGGACAAACAATTTCTTTGTCTTCCTTTGCATCTTTTCCGTAGCTGTTAATAAAAGATAAATTTTCTAATGTAATATCACTGCCCTGCAAATTAATGGCAGCAGTGCCATAATCATCTTTATTACTGCAGCGCCATTCTTCCCTTGCCTGCGAAATAGTGATTACTGTATTTTCCGGATTTTCGCCACGAAGTGTAATAAAATTTTTCTCAATAAAAAGCTTTTCATTATAGATGCCTTTCTTAATAGAAATAATACGTTGCGTTTTATTATCTTCTGCAGGCAAACTATTAATTGCTTCCTGAATGGTCTTAAAATTACCACTACCATCCTGCGCCACAACAATTTCTTTTTGCGCAAGCAACTGCTGCGATGCAAACAGTGCATATAAAAAGAGTAGCGTATTTTTTATATTTTTCAAGATCATTTTTTTGTTTGAGTTAACAACCATTGTACCAGATCGCTTGCTGCTTTATAGTTTTCATACTCTAATGGCAATTTCCGGTTATCCAAATATTCATTGTACAACCATGGATCACCCACCATAAGCACTTTTCCTTTACCATAATTTGCAGTGGCAATAATCACATCGCCGTCTTTAACTGCATTGGCCACAGCAGGCGCTTTTATTTCCAAAGCACTTACTTCCTTCAAATACATTTTAGCAGGCGATTTAAAAACAGGATTGTTTGCTCCCGGCAAAACCACGCCTTGCTCATACATATCATTCTTCACCATATTCAAACTCTTATCGGTAAACTTTACGCCAAATTTACCCACCAGTAAATTCAAATGTTGCAGATCGCAGTTGTTACTATCATTAGCCATTACCAATAATGTGCCGCCTGCTTTTACCCAGTCGCTGATTGCTTTTACATCAGCCGGCGCAACATAGTTTGGATTGGGATTATCTCTTTTATGATCGGCATCTACAATAATATATACCGATGCGCCTTTTAAATTTGCTGCTGTTGGCGCTACATCAAGCGATGCTAATTTTGCACCATTGTTTTCAAAAATATTACCTAAGGTATAAAAGCCACCATGGCTTCTTTCTTCCCATACATAGTGCCAGTAAATACCTGCACCGGTAGCATCTTTCTTTTTTTCGCTGTTGAAATAGCGATCCAGTAAAACTGTTTTGCCTTTGCCAACAGCCTGTGTTTTTACATTTTCCATTTCATAACTGGCCAGCAAAAAAGCGCCCATACCTTTAGGATCGTTTACAATTACAGGCTCACTCATGTAATAAGTAAAGCTACCATCACGGTAAGGCTTCCCTCCTAGTCCGCTTACTTTTACCGTACCGTGTAAATTGGTTTGGCCGTTCTCTTCTTTGATAAATTGTTTTACAATACCATCGTATGCTTTTTTGGCAATGGCAATTTTTGCTGCAGGCAAATAGCCTTTACGTACACCCTTTGCTATTGCATAAGTAAACTGGCAACTTGCACTGGCTTCAAAATAATTTTTCTCTTTTCCGGGCCCATCGTAATTAATTACATCGTACCATAAGCCGGTGGTTTTATCCTGTTGTTTTTCTACCGCATTTACCAGCCGGTTTAAAATCGCAATCAGTTCTTTTCTTTTTGGATGTGTTGCAGGAAAATAATCCAATGCATCAACCAGGGCATCGCTGTACCAGCCCATAGCCCTGGCCCAAAACAATGGAGAAGTGCCGGTGCTTTTATTGGCCCATTGCTGCTCTTTACTTTCATCCCATGCATGATATAACAATCCTGTCTTAGAGTCCCTGGCATGTTTTTCCATCCAGATAAATTGATTGGCAATATCATTGAATGCGCTGTCTTCATGAAACAACATGGCATACTCTGCATAAAAAGGTGCGCCCATGTACAAACCATCCAACCACATTTGATTGGTGTAAACTTTTTTATGCCAGAAGCCACCTTCTTTTGTACGTGGATGTGTAGCTAACTGACTGCGTAAAAGGTCCGCAGCTTTNTTATATTTTTCTTTTCCTGNAACACGATACAACAGCAACACCNGTTTACCATTATTTACATGATCAATATTGTACTCTTCTTTTTCGTAACCTTTAATGCTGCCGTCATCCTTTACAAAAAAGTCTATTTTCTTTTGAATCTCAAAAAAATATTTTGCGTTACCGGTGTTCATCCATAAGCCTTCAAAACCTTTTAGTATCACGCCCATATCATAGCTCCATTTAGTAGTACTGCCAATAGGCACGGTATCTTTCCAGATATTCATTACTGTTGCGGCAATTTTTTCTCCTGATGTTTGAGAAAACGCCTGCGCAGAAACCGCTACTAAAAAAATGACAATTATTTTTTTCATACGTTGATTCCCTTCGGGAAATTTTATTTTTTGTTAACAAGCATTGGTTCTTTACTGATCTTCATTGGCAGAGTTTATCCTGAGGAACGAAGGGCACTCTTCAGCGGCATATCATTACTGAACTTTAATTATGTTTTGCAAAAGCACCTGCCGTCCCTACGGGACGATCAAACACACCTTACATTTTTCTACCCACCTTATGCTTCTACAGAGCTGACCTATTACACAATCCTACTTTCAATCTTCGCTACGTTCTACTCCAATTCCCCCTTTAGGGGATAGGGGTTATTTCTTTTTCTTCTTTTTTGTTTCAATTGCCGGTTGCGGCACGGCCCAACTTACTACAGCATCTGTAACACCAAATCCAGCTTTTAATTTTTGCTTTGCTTTTGTAACATCAGTATTTAAAATACTGACTGCTTTTGTTCTGTCTCCCTGCACCATTGCCAATACTTCTGCACTGTCTTTATATTTTAAATTATTGAGCGTAATATTATCGCTGTTTAAAACATACATCACCGGATTGGTATTCTTACTCATCATGGTAATATTGTTCAATGTAATATTGCTGGCCTCCTGAATATCGATGCCTTCATCTGCCTGCAAAATGGCATTCTCAATTAAAATATTTTTAATGTGCATTTCAGGAATACCTCTTACCAAAATACCCTTAGCAGCACCATTGCAGGTAATATTTCTAAAATAAAAATTCTGGAACTGCGGGGTTGTTTCATCAACAGGTTTCATTTCTACCACAGGTGGTTCTCTTTTTTCTCCTGCTAAAACCACGGGATCTTTCGCCATATAATACATATCAAACAATATGGCTTCTGCAGCAATATCTTTCATGTTGATATTATTCACGTAAATATTTTCTACCATACCGCCACGGCCACGGGTAGTTTTAAAACGCAAGCCAATATCTGTTCCAATAAAAGTGCAATTGCTTACAAACATATTATTGGCTCCGCCACTCATTTCGCTGCCTATAACAAAACCTCCGTGTGCATGATATACCACACAATTTCTAACAATCACATCTTTGGTGGGCAATCCTCTTTTTCTACCTTCTGCATCACGACCACTCTTTATACAAATACCATCATCACCTGTATCAAAATGACTATCTTCCAGCAATACATTTTTACAACTTTCCAAATCAAGTGCATCAGTGTTAGCACCAAACCATGGATTTTTTACGGTTAAGTTTTTGATGGTAATGTGTTCGCTGGCATTAATGTGTGTGGTCCATGCAGGAGAGTTTTCAAAAGTCACTCCTTCTATCAAAATATTTTTACATTGAAAAATGCGGATCATATTCGGACGCAGGTAATCTTTAATATCTGCAAAATCCTGCAATGTTTTTCCTCCGGCCAATTTTCCAATGTTATTGGTTAAAGAACCTTTCAATGCTTTTTCAGACGAGTACCATGTTTTCTTTGCTTCGTTTAATACGCCACCATAAATTCTCTGGTGTGCTTTCCATTGGCTTTCGGTTAATTTATCTTTTCCAATTGGTCTCCAGTAAAAACCATTACCATTAATAATACCGTCTCCGGTAATTGCAATATTTTCCAGATTTTCTGCAGTAAAAGGCGATTGACATCTTGCTGCATCTACACCTTCAAATGTAGATGCTACTAAAGGATATTGATTAAAATCGGATGTATATAAAATCAAAGCACCTTTATCTAAGTGCAAATTGATATTACTCTTCATAATGATGGGGCCGGTCACAAAACTTCCTCTTGGCACTCTTACCACTCCACCGCCTTTTGCTGCACATGCTTCAATGGTTTTATTAATGGCAACAGAATTTAAAGTCATACCGTCTGCAACAGCGCCATAATTTAAAATATTAAAAGTGTCTTTCTTAAAATGCGGCGTATAAATTTTAGGTAATTCAAAAGCATATTTTTCTTTAAAATCAGAAGGTGCTAAATATTTCACCATGGGCAAATTTTGATCTTTAATAGCCTGACATACCAATGACGCCATTGATGCAGCGCCGTATTCACTAAAGTGAGTATTGTCTTCTTTTGCTTTAGCATCTTTAAAATGATAAGGAGGAATGTGCAGAAAAAAACGTTTGCTGTTTTCAAATCCTTCTTTTAATATTAATGCTTCGCTGCTTTGGTGCAAATCAATTACGGGTACATTCATTTGTGCGCCTACTTCTTTAACCACACCGGGATAATCACCATGAGAATCTACAAACTTACCAGTAGAATCGAAACTGCGGCGCATTACCGGAGTGATTAAAACAGGAGTTGCACCTTTACTTCTTACATCATTTATAAAACGGATCAGGTTTTCTTTATACACAGTATGTGCCGGTGCACCTACTTCAGGTTTATCTATTTTTTCATCATTATGCCCAAACTGTATCATTACAAAATCACCTGCTTTTAAACGACTCATCACCGTATCCCAGCGATGTTCAGTAATAAAACTTTTTGTACTGCGCCCGTTCATGGCGTGGTTTTGTATTTCCACTTCATTGGTAAAAAAATTGGGAAATAATTGTCCCCAGCCCCGTTCCGGATTATTCTCCAGCGGTTTGTTGGCACAGGTACTGTCGCCAATTAAAAAGATGGTGGGCTTTTTATCGGGCAGTATAAATGCAAAGCCGGCGAAAACCACAAGCAATAATGATAGGTATTTTTTCATATTGTTTCCCACTAAGGCACAAAGGGCACAAAGTGATATTTTAAAAATTCTGTACTGTTCAATAATGATATGATGATTAAGAGTGCGACGCCATTGAAGTTGAGCAATGCGTTACAGCCCGTAACAAAAAAAATTATCTCAGGTCATTAATATTTACCGGATCCATATCGGTGTAAATAAAATTTTCACCGGCCATGCCCCAAATAAAACCATAGTTGCTGGTACCACATCCGCTGTGGATACTCCATGGCGGAGAAATGATGGCTTCATCATTACTTACCACCAGGTGTTTGGTTTCTGTGGGCTGTCCCATTAAATGAATGATCTTTTGATTATCGGGCACATCAAAATAAAAATAGGCTTCCATTCTGCGGTCATGCACATGTGTTGGCATGGTATTCCAAACACTGCCTTCTTTTAAAATGGTTAAGCCCATTACCAGCTGACAGCTTTTTAAACCATCGGCATGAATGTATTTGTAAATGGTTCTTTGATTAGCGGTGAATATGGCACCCATTTCTGTGGGAGATGCTTTTTCTTTTTTCATCAGCTGCACTTTGTATACTGCATGTGCAGGAGCCGACAATAAATAAAATTTAGCCGGCGATTTTTTTGATTTGCTTTTGAAACTTACTTTCTGGCTGCCTTTGCCTATGTACAAACAATCGAGTTTATTTACATCGTAAGATTTTCCATCTACAATTATTTCTCCATCGCCACCTACATTGATAGCGCCCAATTCTCTACGTTCTAAAAAATAATCGGCTTTTAAAGAATCATATGTAGGCAATGTAATTGCTTTTGTAGTTGGTACCACTCCACCAATGATTACTCTGTCGTAATGAGAGTACACGAAATTTATTTCGCCGGCCTTCATTATATTCTGCACTAAAAAATTACTGCGCAGGTCAGCAGCGTTCATGGTACTCACTTCTTTTGGGCTATTGTGAAAACGTATTTGCATGATCTTCATTTTTAACCTCATCCCAACCCCTCTCCTGGAGGAGAGGCAACTGGAATGGGGTTTATTTAAATTGTTACTTTATTTACTTTTTTGCTTTGTACCTTTTCCTTACCTCGCCATCCATCCACCATCAACAAACAACACGGTACCATTTACATAGTCTGATGCAGGTGATGCAAGAAATACTACCGGGCCTTTAAAATCTTCAGGCACACCCCAACGGCCTGCAGGAATACGGCTTAAGATAGATGCACTTCTTTCAGGATCTTCTCTTAATGCCTGTGTGTTGTTGGTGGCAATGTAACCCGGAGCAATACCGTTTACACAAACGCCTTTGCTGCCCCACTCGTTACCAAAGGCACGAACCAAACCTGCTACTGCAGATTTACTTGCGGTATAACCCGGCACATTGATGCCGCCCTGGAAACTTAATAAAGAGCAGGTGAAGATTATTTTTCCGCCACCATTCGCAATCATGTCTTTACCAAACTCACGACCTAAAATAAATTGTGCATTTAAGTTGATGTCAATTACTTTATCCCAATATTCATCCGGATGTTCTGCCGCTGGCTTGCGCATGATAATGCCGGCATTGTTCACTAAAATATCTATCTTTTTATTTTCTGCTTTTACTTTGTTGATGAAAGCATACAATGATGGCCTGTCGGAAATATCAACCTTGTGATAAGTGAATTTTTGCCCTGTTGCTTCCACTGCATTTTTTACTGCTGAATAGTCTTCTACAATTGATGCGCCCACAATAGAGGCTCCTGCTTCGGCAAGTGCTGTTGCCATACCCATACCCAAACCTGTATCGCAGCCGGTAACTAATGCTGTTTTTCCAGTAAGATCAAATTGACTTAAGATGCTCATAAAATGATGATGTTTTAATATTGATTAGAATTTGAAATGATTGATTTTAAAATTATCCGTTCACCTTTTTTTCAGGTGCAAAAATAGCTTTTCTCCAATCGTTTTAGTACCCAATTTTACCGCTTTATTTGCTGGTAATGAGCTATTAAAAAGGGTTTATTTATGCAATCGTTCCCGATAACGTTTTCTTACAAAAGCGGGAACGGTTCCGCTTCTGTTATCGCCATAAAACGGCTATTTTTCCTTATTATTTTCTACATCAAAACCACCCGTTTTTCCTGATTACTTTGATAGGCTTTTTCTATAATTTCAATCACATTTTTACCTTCAATAGCACTAACCGGCAAAGCCGTTCCGTTGGTTAAGGATTGATAAATACCCTCGTAATAATCCATGTAATTTCCATTTGCTGAAGGAAGGTATTCACGTATCACTTTACCATTTATTTGGGTATGTAATAAACCTTTTTCGTTTTCCGGTTCTTTACCCCAATCATTGGCATCGGGTGTTATGCCTGCCTGCAAAGCAGTTTCCTGCACATCAGTTCGGGGTTTAATAAAAGAGCCTTTTATACCATGCAAAATGTAAGACGGTAATGGTTCCCTTACCACATAACTCGCTTTTATCCTTACCCGTAAAGAAGGATAAAACAAAAGCAGTTCCATATAATCATCTACTAAAGAAATTTTTCGGGCAATGCCAATATCTGCAAAAATGGATTGCGGCATTCCGAATAAACATAATGCCTGATCAATTAAATGTGATCCCAGGTCGTATAACAAACCTGTGCCGGGGCCGGGAGTTTCTTTGTGTATTTTAGGACTGAGTTCTTCTTTAAATCTGTCGAAATGAAATTCTGCTTCTACAATATCGCCGAGTAAATTTTCAGTAACAACTTTTTTAATGATCTTAAAATCACTGTCGTACCGGCGGTTTTGATACACCGACAGCAATTTGTTTTTTTCTTTTGCAAGCACTATCAATTCATCACATTGCTTTACAGTAAGGCAAAATGGTTTTTCTACAATTACATTTTTGCCTGCAAGCAAAGCTTGTTTTGCAAAATCAAAATGGGTGTAGTTAGGCGTATTTACAATAACTAAATCGATGGCAGCATCGTTCAATAAAGCTTCATAACTATCAAAAGATCTTATACCGGGATATTTTTGTGCAGCTATTTTTTTACTTCTTTCCCAAACGCCATACAATTCAAACCCTTTGTGTAAATGCAAAAAAGGTGCATGAAAAACCACGCCACTCATACCAAAAGAACACAATGCGGTCTTAATAGTTTGCATATCGTTTTTTTAAGCTGAAAGTTTAAAGCTTATTGCCTCCGGCTTTAAGCTTTTATCAGGCATTTGCCAAAGCCCTGTCTAAATGCACATAGCCACCATCTACATAAACTAATTGCCCTGTAGTATGGCTGGATTTAGATGATAATAAGAAAGCCACTGCATTAGCAATTTCTTCTGCTGTGGTCATCCTGTTTTCCAAAGGTATTTTGGCTTCTATTTCTTTTAATTTTTCCTGCGGATTGGGTAAGGTTTCAATCCATCTTGCATACAAAGGCGTAAAGCATTCTGCCACCACTACAGCATTAACACGAATGCCATACTTTAATAATTCTACCGCCCACTCCCGGGTTAATGCATTGCGGCCGCCATTACTGGCTGCATATGCCGAGGTATTGCCCTGGCCGGTATCTGCAGTTTTAGAAGTGATGTTTACAATAGCACCTTTCGATTTTTTTAGTTCGGGCAAAGCATAATGTGCCAGTAAATAATAATGCACTAAATTTTTATGTAATGATGCCATAAATTTTTCGTAATTACCACTTTCCAATCCCACGCCATCATTAACACCGGCATTATTTACCAATCCATCAATACGATTAAATTTTGCTATTATTTCTTTAACTGCTTTTTCGCATTCAACAGGGTCAGATAATTCTGCTACCACCTGGAATGCTTTACCTCCAGCTGCTTCCACCGCTGCTACGGCTTTTAAATTATCGGCCTGGTTGCGGCCAATTATTACCGGCACAGCACCTTCTTTAGCCAATAGGTTTACAATGCCTTCGCCAATGCCTTTGGCACCACCACTTACAATAATGATCTTATCATTTAAATTTAAATCCATGTCAGTTGTATTTTTTTCTAATGTGATTTTAATCAGCAAGCTAATATTTGTAATGCAATCAATTGTAAGATTAACATTTTAAAGCGTTACACTATCCTGCACCTGCATGAGGTTTTAAAATGCTTATAATCTGTTGATCCAGTTCTTCAATCGTTCCAGCCAGTTATCATCCGTTGTTTTATTGTTCATGCCAAAACCATGGCCGCCTTTGGGATACAAATGTAATTCAGCAGGTACTTTATTTTTAATGCAGGCCTGGTAATACCGGATACTGTTTTCAACCGGCACTGCGCCATCATCGCCGGCATGTACTAAAAAAGATGGCGGTGTTTCCATATCTACCTGCAATTCGTTACTAAAAAAACCGGTTAGTTGTGTTGATGCCTTTGCACCAATTAAATTATTTCTTGATCCTTTATGAGTGATGGTGCTATCAAAACTTATAACCGGATAAATTAGCACTGCAAAATCGGGACGAACAGAAGTGGTATCCTTATTACCGGCATCTGCCATAAACTTAAAATGTGTAGCAGCGGTAGAAGCCAAATGCCCGCCGGCAGAAAAACCCATAATACCAATTTGATTTTTATTTACGCCCCACTCTTTGGCATTGGATCTAACCAAACGAATTGCCTGCTGAGCATCTTGTAATGGCGCAAGGCTTTTATCAATATTAAAACTATCATCGGGCAGGCGGTATTTTAATACAAAGGCAGTAATACCCCAGCGATTCATTTCTTCTGCCACTCTTGTTCCTTCTTTATCAAAAGCTAAAATGGTATAGCCGCCACCCGGACAAATAATTACTGCTTTACCATTGGGTTTAGCAGGTTTATAAATAGTGAGTGTAGGATTGCTCACCTTAGCTATTCTTGTTACATTATCTTTAAATGTTGCATTTTCTTTATCAGTTGCACCAGTTGAATTAGGCACTCCATTTTTATACAAAGGGATCATTTGCGGTGCTTTTTGGGTGAAGGCAGTAATGTCAAATGGCTTTGCTTTCAAATTATAGTCAGCAAACCACAGCAAGTCTTTTTCGTTAGAAGACTTTGAATACAAAAAAACATTTGCCAATGTATATTTTTTAATTTCTTTTTCACTTAATTGTTTCGACCATTTTACTCTTTGTGTAATTGCTGCACCATCACCGGTATTTTTATATTCGGCATAAAGAACTGTTTTTTCATTTTCCGGATTGCTCCAGTTATTCCAGCCTTCCGGTGCAATTGCTTTAGGCAGATCGCAATGGATAAAAACTGTTTTGGCATTGGCCCGCCACGGACGGCCCAAATGCAGTTTTGTAACAGCAGAGTCGGTAATTATTTTACAATCAAAAAAAACATAGCCAAAGGCTTTTCCTTTTGTAGTACTTGCTGCAGTAATGAATGAATTAGATTTTGCCCTGATGGTACAATTTTGAAATACGGCTGTGGATGGGCCAAAAATAAAATCCGTTGTTCCTTCAATATAACAGTCTACAAATAACTGGCGGGTATTTTCACCACTGGAAAATATAGTATCCTGGTTACCCAGGAACTTACAATTTTTAAATACCGCTTTATCTGCATCAACATATAACGCCAGCGCCTGGCCCACCGGGCCGGCACTGTTTGCAAAAGTTATATTGGCTGCTACAAAACGATTACCGGAAATTTTTGCTGTAAACGAAGTGAATGTAGTTAACTTTCCTTTGCCGGAATAATCGTTAAAAACAATAATCGTGCTATCTACATTTTCGCCAATAAAAGTTACATCGGTATTATTAGCCGGCAATTCTATTTTTTCGTTGTACACGCCGTTTTTAATATACAAAGTGATTGGTGCCAATGGATACACCCTCATAGCATCAATAGCATCCTGTATAAATAAATAATCGCCACTGCCATCTTTGGCTACAGTAAATACATATTTGTATTGTTGCGGATTACTGGTTTGTGCAGTAATTTCCGTTACTAAAAATAGTAAAACTGCATATAAAACAATCTTTTTCATCTTTCTATATTTGGGTTAAATACTTTTTTCAAAAATTTATCTATATAATTTACGGTTGTCGTAAACCATGGGTTAAACAAACAAAAGGCATGCGGCGAATTTTCAAAAGTATGTACTTCTGAATAAATGTTATGCTCATTAAGTATTTTAATATAATCATCCCTGCCGGCATGCATACGAACAACGCTGCTGTTTAAAAATAATGTTGGCGGCGTATATTTACCGGCATAGCTTAAAGGAGAAGCAGCCTGCCATAAAGTAAAATTTTCTTTTTGTGTATAACCCATCCAATAAATACTGGCGCCAATTCTTTTACTTGTATCGCTTCTTTCCGAGCTTTCGGCATGTACAAAAGAAAGTGTACCATCAATATCCACCAGTGCATTTACATGCGATGGTGTTTTTAGCATGCCATTCACCCCTTCAAACAAAGGCATATTGCCGGTGGTTGCTAAAAAAGCAGCCAGCTCACCACCTGCAGAAAAACCTGCAGCCACAATTTTTGCTGTATCTATCTGGTATTTTTCCGCATGATCTCTCACCCACCTTACAGCCGCTTTTAAATCATAAATGGCGGCAGGAAAAAGTGCTTCTGTTGAAAGCCGGTATTCGGGAGTAAAACAAACATATCCCAGTGCTGCCAGCTGCTGTGCCAGAGGCTGGTGCTGTGTTCTGTTGCCCGAACGCCATCCGCCACCATGGATAATGATAATGGCGGTGCGTAATGTATCAGTTTTTTGTTGCGGATAAAACACATCTGATTTCAATAATCTTTTACCCAGCTTGCTGTAGGTAATATTTTCTTTTACCATTACAGATGGCCATATTGCTTTTTCGGCAATTGTAATACCCGGATGTTGTTTTTTTGCACTTATATAAGCACTGTAAGTAGAGAAGGAAGTATCGGGCTTGCCTGTAAGCCCGGTTAAAAGTTGTGCATTTGTTTTTGCTGCAAATGCCAACATGCCGGTTATTACAAACAATATTTTAAACCCAGAATAATTCCACGTAATCATCAATCAATTATTTAAAAGGATTTGGTTTTACAACACCGGTTTCTTTCATCCATAGCTCCAGTAAATTTAACCACAAATCGGTAGAACCCGGGTTCTCATCCAATCTTATTCCATGCCCGCCCTGCGGAAAAATATGTATGCTGGCATTGATCTTTTTTTCTATCAATGCATTGTAAAAAAGCAAACTGTTACGCACATTTACGCTACTATCATTTAATGCATGTATAATAAATGAAGGCGGGGTAAAAGAAGACACTTGCAATTCTCCGGAATATTTTTCTACCATAGTTACAGTAGTATCTGCACCTAAAAATATTTTTTTGCTGCCGGGGTGTGCATATTTACCCATGGTGATAACAGGCGACAATAATACCATAAAATCAGGACGATAAGCAACCCCATCAAGGGAGTCTTTAACAGCAGATTCGTCATTTGCATGCGTACCTAACATACTGGCCACATGCCCGCCTGCAGAAATACCCATTACACCTATTTTATCAGTTTTGATATTCCATTGCGCTGCATTTGCACGAATAATTTTCATTGCTCTTTGTGCATCTTGCAACGGTGCCAGTTGCCGCTGCTGCAGATCTGTTTGATGGGGCAACCGATATACCAATACAAATACATTTATGCCCAGGCTGTTGAACCATTTGGCAAAAGTAAATCCGTTGTAGATATATGACACTCTTTCGTATCCGCCGCCGGGGCAAATTAAAACAGTGGAGCCATTATTATCTGATTTTGGAACAGTGAATGCATACATGCCCGGTGTAGCCACACGCCATATCCTTTCGTTATTTATACTGTCGGTAATTTTTTTACCATTACTGTTTGGCTTTTTTCCATCGGGCCAAAGTGGAATAAATTGCTGCGCCTGCATTTGTGTTAAGTAACACAAACAACATATTGCAATGGCTATCTTTTTCATAAACGATTTATTTTTTTACTACAGGTGTCACCATCCGTTCTGCAAGTTCTAACTTTAAATTTCTAATTTCTGCTAAAACCAATTCGGCCATTCTTCTTGCACCAAACTCATTAAAGTGTGTATTATCTTTTTGCCCGTTAGGGTAATTTGGATGTTGCAAAGAATCCAGCTGCATAAAAAGTAATTTAGAATGTACCGGCCCCAATTGTTGCAACAACACCCGGCTTTTTGTATCCAGATCAATTACCGGAACATTATATTGCTTGCCTACCTGCCACACAGCAGCAGAATATTCCTTGTGCGTTTCTTCTACCTTACCTTCTTTATCAAAACGCATTCTTGTTACGGGTGTAATTAAAACCGGGTTAGCTTTTCTGGCTCTCGATTCTTCAATAAATTTTATCAAATTGATTTTATAATCAGCAACCGGTGTATAGCGGTCTTTATATCTTTCTTCTTTGGCTTCATCATTATGGCCAAACTGCATCAGTACATAATCACCTTCGTGCAAACTATCGGCAATGGGTTGCCAGCGATTTTCGCTGATGAATGTACGGGTGCTTCTGCCACCTTTGGCTCTGTTATCAATTTTTACTGTTGAATCAAAAAAATATTTAAAGGGCATCCCCCATCCGGTAAGCGGCGCCCTGTTGGTTTCGTATTCACACATGGTGGAGTCTCCAATTAAATACAGCTTAATATTTTTCTTTGGAGGAAAAACAAATGCACAAATCATTAATGCAACAACAGCTGTATAAAAAATCCTTTTCATCCTAAATTATTACTTTTTTATTTAAAAAAAAGGCTGCCACTGGGGCAGCCTTTAAACTAAACTACTATGAGAAAAAATTTAAATTAATATCCGAAATTCTGTGGTTTTAAATTAGGGTTTGCATCTATTGCCGACTGAGGTATTGGATACAGCTGGCTCTTTCCATCTATAAAACCATAACCTAAAAAGTTTACATAGGTGGTGGTAATGCTTGCATTTGCAAACCAGTTAACCCTATTTGAAGATGTAAGTAGTACTCCGCCATTAGTTATATCATTTGGTGCTGTTGCCGGTGTTGGGTTGTAAAATGAATGTGCCCAAATTTTACCATCTTCTGCAGTTGCATTTTGGTAATAATACATTTGCTTTGGCAAGTTTGCAGTAAGTGTATACGCAGGTGGTGCCGCCTGGTAAGTAGATGCAACCATTGCAGTACCGGCAGCCATAGCAGCTAAATTTGCTTTGGTTTCTGTTAATGCTTTACCTAATAAATTCCAGCGTATCAAATCCCATTTACGAATAGCTTCGCCACCAAATTCCAGCATTCTTTCTTTTACTAACAATTTAAAGAATCCGTCTTTATCACCAGGGTTTGCAGGCACTAATGCTACATTACCATTATGCCCCCTTTTACTTACCTCTACAAAAGCATTATATGCTGCAGTACTTGGCGCACCATTGATTTCATTTTCGGCTTCGGCATACATTAACAATACATCTGCAAAACGAATTAAAGGCCAGTTAAGCTGCATATTTTGAAGCGATGCATTTGAAGAAGGTGTTAAAGTAACAGGGTTGGTACCAGTTGTTACGCCATTGCTAAAATAAAAAGACGGACTTGATACCCAATCTCTTCTGAATTTACCATCATAAATACTATTGCTGGCATGGCCTCTTCCAAAAACATCACGTACCACTTCAAAAGGAACAAAAGTTACATCTCTTCTTAAATCGGTAGAATCAAACTGGTAAAAATAAGTAGGTAACATATTGCCTAATGAACCGCCCACGCCATTTATTTTAGTGCCGTTCTGCAGCCCTATTTTACTATCGGAGTTGGTTCCGTTGGCCATAGCTACCTGCATAATTAATTCTCCTGCCGGATCAACAGCTTTGTGAGCATCGATCACATCTTTAAATAAACCTTTGAATGTAGCAGCCAGATTATGCTGCGCCCTGTTCTGCATTATTTCATTACACTCATCCCTTGTAATTTTATAAAAATCTAAATAATTAGCAGGCCTTGATATTTGACCAGTCAGGTTTGTAGAATATCCGCCGGCAAACAAAGCGATCTTAGCTCTTAATGCCATTGCAGAACCTTTGGTAAAGCGTTCATCCTGGGTAACAGCTGTTCTCCATGGCATTAACCCTTTTGCAATGGTTAAATCATTCAGAATATGACTATAAATAGTATCCCTGCTGGTTCTTTTTGGAAACAGATCGGGTATAAAGGCAGAAGGCACCCATTGAGCAGGCACATTGCCCCAAAGGCGTGTTAATTCAAAATAATATTGTGCTCTGATAGTAAGTGCTTCGCCTAACATCCTTCTTAACTCAATATTATCTGCACTTGTTCCTGTTTCGCTGTATTGAGGCATTTTTGGAATGTAATAAATACAGTTATTAGCTCTTTCAATGCCTGCATAAAACTGGTTGAAAGTACTTACTATATCTGTGTTACCTGCTACTAAAGTATAGTGAGCTTCCTGATGTCTTAATTGATCTAATGCAGAACCACCACCCATAATAATATCATCATCATGAGCATAGTAATAGCTCACCCTTATGCCATAACCAAAATCGCCGGCCATAGAAAAATAAGCGCCATTTAATGCAGCTTTGGCATTGGGTATATTACCAAAAACAAAGCCTGGGTCAAATGTTGATATTGGTTCGGGAGATAAATATTTTTTACATGAAAGAGAGAATAGTACAGTAATCATCATTACTGCAATAAGCCCTTTTAAGTTTTTAATTTTACTTTTCATATTAATAGTTTTAATGTCTTAGAATGATAAATTTAAACCTGCAAGAAAGGTACGTCCTCTTGGATATGCAGAATAATCAACACCCGGTGTTAAAGGGTTACCTCGTTTTGCATTTACGTCCGGATCGTAACCAGAGTAGCTGGTAAGCGTAGCTGCATTGTATACGGTTACATAAAATCTTAAGCTTGAAATTTTTGCTTTTTTCAGCAATGTTTTAGGCAGATTATATCCCAAGGTAATATTGTTTATCCTTAAAAAAGAACCATCCTCTACAGCATAAGACATTGGATAAAACCCTGTAGTTGTTCTTATAGGTTGCCAAATTGTTGCACCTGCATTTAAAGCAGCCAAATCGGTTGGAGCAATACCTACTGTTGTAGTGGAATTGATTTGTTTTTGAACCAGATTGCCTTTACCATCGATCACTTTCCAGCGGCCGTTCATTCTTGCCAATACGTTTGCATCTACACCGTAGGTATTAGAGTATTCGAGATTGTTGGCATTATAAATATCATTTCCATAAGAAAAATTGGTAAACACATTCAAATCAAAATCTTTATAAGAAAAAGTTTGATTAAAGCCGCCTGTGAATTTAGGTAATGCATTACCAATTACGGCCCTGTCGCCATCTAAAGTAATCTTACCATCGCCATTAATATCTTTATATTTAATTTGCCCCGGAGCTACCAAATCGGCCAATACTGATATTGGATTTGCTAAGCCGGTTTTTAAAGTGTATTGGGTAGTTAACAATGGATATGCAGCGTTAACATAAGGCGTTGTTGCAAAATCATCAACAGAATAAAAACCATCCACCACAAGGCCGTACATTGTACCTACGCTCCTTCCTACCTGCAATAAATAATCATCGGAATTGGCAGTGCTAAACCAGCCTGAGTTAGCTGTAAACTGGGTATTACTTCCTAAACTAAGAATTTTATTTCTGTTGAATGCGATATTGAAATTAGCATCCCATTGAAAATCGCTTTTCTTTATTACTGTAGCACCTAACTGAAGTTCAATACCTCTGTTGCGAACCGAACCCACATTTTGGTATTGAGTAGTATAACCTGATGTTGCCGGAAATTTATTTTCTATCAAAAGATCCTTTGTGGTGTTTGAATAAAAATCGGCAGTTAATGTTATCCTGTTGCGCAGAAAGCTTAAATCAAGACCAAGGTTTTTCGATTCAAGGGTTTCCCAGGTTATTTCCGGATTACCTAACCTTGAAGGTGTAATTAATGTATAAGCTAATGCATCACTTAAACCATATCCACCATTTGATGGTGTGGTGTAGCCCGTTGTATACCCATAAGCATTGATCCTGTTATTACCAGCCTGGCCAATACTTAATCTTATTTTAGCATCGTTTATAAAATTAATGTTCTTCATAAATTGCTCCTGAGAAATTCTCCATGCTCCTGCAACTGAAGGAAAGTAACCCCATTTTCTGTTAGTAGAATCTGTAAGTGGTATTATACTTGAATAATTAGGGCCAAATAATGAAGATCCATCTGCCCTTAAGTTAAAGGTTAACAGGTATTTTCTGTTGAAATTATATTTAAGGCTGGTAAAAAAAGAAACCTGTCTTGTGGTAACTTCAGACGAGAAAGGCTTAGGTTGAGAAAAACCTGCCGGAGCTGATGCAAGACCAATATTGGCAAATGCAGCTTCTGGTTTAAGGCCAACTGGGAAATACCTTACTTCCATTGAATTCAATTTGTTTACTGTCTCATATATTTCGTGTCCAAACAGTAAATCAATGGCATGTTTTGTTTTAAATAATGATGCATTGGAATAAGTTATCACATTGGAATTATTGATAGTAACCCTGTCGTTATTATTTAAAGTTAATATCGGCAACTTATTATAAACCCTGGAAGTTCCGGTTAGTGTATCATCAAAAGCTTTAGACTCCGTTTTATTTACATCATAACCAAAAGTAGTACGGAACGATAAATTTTTAAGAATTGAATAGTTAAAGTAACCGCTAAAATTATAGGCAGTTATTGTTCTTTTTCTGTACTCGGCCTGTAATACTTTTAATGGATTTAATTCATTTAAACCATTACCGGGGTTACGGGCATCTAAATCAGCATCGTAAGTATCCTCCTGCTGACCGGGAAGTATTAGCGGACGGTAACGTGTAAATTGCCTTAACCTGTTACTACCTGCACCACCAACATCAGATGTACCTGCACCATCCACGCTTTGAACATTATAACGTACATTAAAACCTACTTTTAATTTATCGCTAATTTTATGATCAAATTTAAAGCTGGCCAATTTTCTATTATACTCAGAATTAAGCAGCAAACCTTCTTGCTTATTACTGGTAAGGCTTAAATTATATTGAGTAACTGCTGTACCACCACTAACAGAAATATTGTGTGTTGCTTGTGCGGCACTACGTCCCATAATTCTTTCCTGCCAATCCATAGGGTTTGCATAATTACCGTATGTAGAACCGATGGTATCGTAATTACTCATTCTTTTTATATACTGAGCTACAACAGCAGTATCAGTAGGATTCTCCGTGTATTTTGCTCTTTCGTATGCCAATAAAACAAAATTATAAGGATCCATCATTTCCAGTTTACGGGTAATATTATTTACACCATAAAATGCATTGTAAGTAACGGTAGTTTTTCCCTGTGTATTTTTGCCACCTTTAGTAGTAATTAAAAAAACACCATTTGCACCTCTTGCACCATAAATTGCAGTAGAAGCAGCATCTTTTAATACAGTAACACTTTCAATATCCTGCGGAGAAAGAACAGAAAGCGCATTTTCTACCTGAATACCATCCACAACATATAATGGAGAGCCACTTTGTGTAATTGAATTTCTTCCTCTTACAAAAAGATCTATATCTGCGCCTGGCGCACCTTCTGATACACTTACCTGTACACCTGCAAGTTTACCTGCAAGTGCTTCAGCTGCGGAGTTAGCAGGGTTATCTTTAAGGTCTTTTATTCCTACAGAAGATACTGATGCGGTAAGATCTTTTCGCCTTACACTTGAATAACCTACTACAACCACTTCATCCTGGGTTACAGATTCCTTATTCAACTTAACAGATACCAGATCATTTCCGCTTACAGTTATAGTTTTTGAACTATAACCAACTGAAGAAACAACAAGATCAACAGCCCCGGAAACAGTAACAGCAATAGAGAAGTTACCTTCCTTATCTGTTTTGGTTCCTTTTTTGGCTTTCTTTTCTATAACACTTGCACCATCAAGCGGCGCTCCGTTTTCATCCGTAACCTTACCCTTAATGGTTTTGTTTTGAGCCAATAAAGTAAAAGGCAGAATAAAAAAGATTGTGAGTAGTACTAACAACTTGTTCATATAGCAGTATTTAATTTACAAAATAATATGCAGCATTTTGTGAGGAGAATAAGGCAAACTGCTGCGGCAATCAATACCCAATGTTAGAACTTTTTTTTGCTGAAATAATTTGCACACTGTACTATTTTTACGCAAACGTTCCCGATAACGATACCACAATATTTTATACCTCAAAAAAGCTTAACTTGAATAAAAAATCGGTGATTTGCACTTGCCAAAAATGAAAAGATGAAGTTTGAACCCGTTACTATAAAAGATATTGGAAAAGCATTAGGATTGTCCACATCCACCGTTAGCAGGGCTTTACGGGGCAGTTACGAAATAAGTTCCGAAACCAAAAAGCTGGTATTGGAATATGCTGAAAAAATCAATTACCGGCCCAACCCTATTGCTTTAAGTTTAAAAGAACGCCGCAATCATTCCATCGGTATTATAGTTTGTGAAATTGCCAACAACTTTTTTTCGCAAGCCATTAATGGAATAGAATCTATTGCCTACAACCGTGGTTACCATGTTATTTTTTCTCAAAGCCACGAGTCTTACGAAAGAGAATCGGTAATTGTAGATCACCTGGCATCCCGTTCGGTTGATGGGCTTTTGGTTTCTGTATCCAGCGAAACAAAAGATTACACACATTTTAAACAGCTATACGATAAAGGCTTGCCCATTGTTTTTTTCGACAGGATTGCCAATGAAATTAATACACATAAAGTAATTGCCGATAATTTTAAAGGTGCTTACGATGCTACCGAACATTTAATACAAAACGGCTTTAAACGCATTGCCCATATTACCAGTGCGCCCTACTTATCCATTTCGGAAGAACGGCTGGAAGGCTACAAAGAAGCATTACGCAAAAACAATATTGAGTTTGATGATAAGCTGGTGCAGTATTGCCACCATGGCGGAATGATTTATGATGAAGTGGAAGAAGCTTTAAAAAAAATATTTAAACTAAAGCAAAAAGCTGATGCTTTGTTTACTGCCGGCGACAGAATTACAACTACCTGTATGCAGGCCTTACAAAAACTGGAGAAAAAAATACCTGATGATATTGCAGTGATAGGTTTTACCAATACTAATTTGGGAGAACTGTTTAATCCCCCACTTTCGGTAGTACGCCAACCCGCTTTTGAAATTGGACAAGTAGCCACCGAATTATTGATTAGTATGATTGAAAGTAAAAGACCGGTAACAGAATTTGAATCCAAAGTTTTACAAACAGAACTTATAATAAGAGATTCTACTGCAAAAATAAAAACAAAATAATATCTGCCTTACTCACTACTCACCATTCACTACTCACGCTAATGAAATTACAATTCTGGTCTGTTGGTAAAGTACATGAAGCCTATGTAAAAGAAGGTGTGGAAATGTTTACCAAACGCATCTCACATTACTATCCTGCAGAATGGAATATTATTCCTGTGCCTAAAAACACGGCTATGCTTAGTGAAATGGATCTGAAAAAAAAAGAAGGCGAAACCATTTTAAACTTTTTGCAAAAAGATGATTACCTGGTTTTATTAGATGAAAGAGGCAAGCAAATGAAAAGTGAAGAACTGGCAAAATTTATTGAAGCAAGGGCTAATGAAAGCCAAAAGAAAATTGTGTTTTTAATTGGCGGTGCCTTTGGTGTAAGTGATGATGTGATGAAGAGGGCCAATTATAAATGGAGTTTATCGCCATTAGTTTTTCCGCACCAGTTAGTAAGGCTAATTTTGGCAGAACAAGTGTACAGGGCATGCACCATTATTAAAAACGAAAAATACCATCACACTTAAATAATTTAACGCATTTTTTTATGAATGAATTCTCTTTGTTTCCGGTTACATTTTCAATTATTGCAGTAACCGTTGTTATTTCTTTAATTGCTTTTACCAATCACGACTTAAGGAATAAGTCGCTGTTTTATCCCTATGGTATGAGGGATGCATCGCAGTATTATCGTTTTTTAAGCCATGGTTTTATACATGCCGATTACATCCATCTGTTCTTCAACATGTTTACCTTGTATTCGTTTGGCAGGTTTGCCGAGATTGCGTTATTTAATAAAGCAGAATACATCATATTATACCTTACCGCTTTGGTAGCTTCTTCTGTTTTTGATTTTATCAAGAACAAAAATAATTCAGGCTATGCCGCATTAGGTGCTTCAGGCGCAGTTTCTGCAGTATTATTTTCCACCCTTATTTTTGATCCATGGGCAAAGGGCGTAGCTTTATTTGGAATAGAATTACTGGCACTTCCTAATATTCTATTTGCAGTATTATACCTGTGGTATTGCGCTTATAGTGCTAAACGTGGCGGAGATAATATTGGACATAATGCCCACATGTGGGGCAGTTTATACGGCTTTGCTTTTACTGCATTATTAAAACCAGAGTTGTTTAAAACATTTCTGGAAAAGCTTATCCATCCAACCTTTTAAATTCCAGTTGCAAAACATTTTTTGTTGTATCAGTTATCTTAAACCTGTCATCAATACGCATACCCACTACCCAAAGTATTTTTTTATTGCTTTCAATTACCCATACATTTTCTTTTTGGGTAAGCGATAATTTCTGATCAATAAAAAAACGGCTGAGTTTCTTTTTCTTTTGCATGCCCAAGGGATAAAAATAATCGCCTTGTTTCCATTTACGGAGCAGCAGGGGAAATTTAATTCCGGTTAAATCCAGTTGGGCAATAAATGGCGAATGGTTAACTGCGAATGTTGAATATTGTTCTATTAGCAATACTCCAGTTTCAAAGTTTATTTTTTTGTTGGCGGCTTCAATTAAAATGTTTTGTGCCTCGTTGGTTTTATTGGGAGAAATGATCAGCCATTTTCTGTTTTTAATAACCCGATGAGAAGCTGATTGTAAATATTTACCAGATTCGCTTTGCAACAAAGCAATTACTTCTTCGGTTTGATGCGCTGTAAAATTATAGTCTTTTATAATTTCGTAAAGTATAGTTGCCAAAGGAGAAACCTTCAACAATTTTAATACCGGGATATGTATTTCATTGCCTTTCGCTTCCAGCAATTTCTCTTTATGAATATTGATAGCTTGGTTGTATAATTTTTCCGCTTCACCTAGTCTTGTAATATTATTTAAAATATTGTCTTCTACACCGGAAAAAACTTTTTTAACAGCAGGGATCAATTCATTCCGGAAATAATTGCGGGTAAAATCGTTCTGTTCATTAGTATAGTCAGTTACAAACACTATATCATGTAGCTCAGCAAAAAGTTGCAAGGCTTTTTTATTTGCAAAAAGTAAAGGCCGAACAATTTTACTTTGCCTGGGTAAAATACCGTGCAATCCTTTAATGCCTGTTCCCCTGAAAAAATTCATCAGCACGGTTTCAATATTATCATCTGCATGATGTGCTGTTACAATATAATCATATCCATTGCTGCTCCTTATCTCTTCAAACCATGCATAACGCAAATCTCTTGCAGTTTCTTCTACAGATTTTTTTTCGCTTGCAGCAATAGCATTGGTATCAAAGCTTACCTGGTAAACAGGAACCTCATATTTTTTTGCCAATTGCGCTACAAATTTTTCATCCCGGTTACTATCTTCTCCCCGCAATTGAAAATTACAATGTGCAATTGCAAAATCATAACCGGCCTGCTTGCTTAATTCACACAACACTACGCTATCCACACCGCCGCTCACAGCAAGCAGTAGTTTATCTTTTGGGTTAAAAAGATGCTGTTGTTTTATGTATTGCTGAAATTGCTTTAAAATATCCATTTTGTATTTTTCAATCTACGCTAAAATAAAATTTGATTATAGGTATGCAGTACAAGTGAGTGATTGCTATGATACAACCAAACTTCTTTCTCTATTATTTTATGCTGCTTTTTTATAGTTGTCCACATACTTTTCCTGGTTATTGATTACCGCTACTGCTCTTAATGCTATTTTACTTCTTACTGCATTTATTACAGATTGTGCATGTTTGCCTTCCTTTACTTTTCGTTCATAATAATCTTTAAATTCAGGGTAATGTGTTATGGCTGATATGGCTCCCATATGCAATAGCTTTTTTAAATCCTTGTTAGCCATTTTATGCACTTTATCACGCCCTTTAATGCTCGTACCACTCTTGTTTCCAAAGGGTGCTACGCCGGCATAAGATGCCAACTCTTTACCCGTTATCTTACAAATAAAATTATTGGTGCAACAAATAATATACACCGCAGTCAAATGCCCTATTCCTGGTACTGATATTAGTAGCTCATAATTATTTCTTATTGCTTCATCCTGTTGTATCATTTGGTGTATTTGTTTTTCAACAATTTTAATTGACTCCACTATTCCCTCCAAAGCTGCTTTGTGTACCTGCTCCATGATCAGTTGGGTCTCTTTACTGTTTGTTAATTTCAGTTCTCCCAAATACACTTTCATGCTGTTTTTTTGTGCAAGCAGCCTGCTCCTGGCTGTCATCATATCTTTTAGTTTCAAAAATACAGGATTTAGTACAGGCGTAGTTTTCAATTCATCTGCATTCTTAAGGGCATAGGAGCAAAGTCGCTGGCTATCTATCTTATCATTCTTTCCACGGGCTATACCAAAACTCCATTTTATGTGCGTTGCATTGCCTATGTAAAGTGGTAATCCTTCCGTGCTGCAATATTCCCAAACCAACCTGTGATAAACACCCGTGTTCTCTATCACAAGCATGCTGTTATCGTCAAAACTTACCTGCTGTTTTTTCAGCCATTTACCCATGATTTTCATACCAGCTGTAGTATTGTCAAAGCGTTCTGTTACCATCGGTTGTTTAGATTGCTTTATCACACATTGAACAGCGATATCAACCCACAGCTTCGATACATCCATTCCCAAATAAAATTTCGCTGCCTTTTTCATAATTTTGTTTTACTATCTTAAAAGATGACTAACCATTTTGTCCCATCGTCTTAGTCCTTAATAATAGGTATAAAAACCTTAATTGCTATTTAGACACTAAGGGAAAAAAGCAGCAGGGGATTTTATCACTCAATAGGTTGTTAACCTTGACACAATTGTTAATTAGCCTCTGCTGCTGGTTAGTTATTCACACAAAATTGTGGATTCTAAAAAGAAAAAAAGTAACAAAAAAAGAAAAAGTAGTAATAGTAGTTTATCTCTTAATACTAATCAATACAAATCTAAAGGACACAACGATGTTGAAGCCTGTATAAATGCCCGTCTCAAAAAAATGCTCAATATTCAATGCTCAATATATACGTACAGCGTTAATATTTCAGGCTCTTGTATTTCATTGAATATTGAGCATTGGACGTTGGTTATTGAACATTTTCTTCTCCGTAATTGTCAGTTAAATCAGCCCCAGCTTATTCTTCCACATCTTCCTTGGCTCCCTGCAACTCATTATACGCATGATTATCGCCTGCCCTTTTAGCTTCCCACATGCCTCTTTCATACACTTTAATGGCTTTTTCAAATTCCCCTGCACGCTCTAGCAATTTGCCTAAATGATAATAGGAACCTATATAAGTAGGTTCTCTCAACAATATTTCATTAAACAATTTACGGGCCTCCTCATCCTTTTCAATTTTAATGTATTCTAATGCCAGTGCATGTTGTAAAAAACTATCCTTATCCGATGTTTTCATGTATTCCAGTAACTTTTCTATCCTGCTCACTTTTAAATTTTTATTTTTTTAATTTTTAAATTGCTTCTCTTATCTTTGCGATTAGTTGCATAAACAACCAATTAACCTTTGCCTGTAAAACCGGGCACAAAAGATTGTAAATATGAAGATACTTGTTTGCATTGCCAAAACGCCGGACACCACGGCAAAAATAGCCTTCAGCGATAACAATACGAAATTTGCTGCTGATGGTGTTCAATGGATCATCAATCCTTACGATGAATGGTATGCTTTGGTAAGGGCTATTGAACTGAAGGAAGCTGATCCTTCCACCGTTATTCACCTGGTTACTGTTGGCACTGCCGATGCAGAACCTATCATTCGTAAAGCACTGGCGCTGGGTGGCGATGAAGCCATCAGAGTTAATGCCGATAGCCATGATAGCTTTTACATTGCGGCACAAATTGCCGAAGTAGCAAAACAAGGTAATTATGATTTGATTTTTACCGGTAAAGAAACCATCGATTACAATGGTTCTTCCATTGGAGGTATGGTGGCTGAAATATTAGATATGCCTTATGTATCGCATGCTACAAAGTTTGATTTAGTGGATGGCGCTGCTGTAATTAACCGTGAAATTGAAGGTGGTGAAGAAACCAATAAAGTGGGGCTTCCCGTAGCCGTTAGTTGCCAAAAGGGTATGGCCGAGCAACGCATCCCCAACATGAAAGGTATTATGGGAGCAAGAAGTAAACCATTAAAAGTGCAGGAACCTGTTGCAATGGATGCATTAACTGCTATTGTTTCATTTGATCTGCCACCTGCAAAAGCCGGAGTTAAATTAGTATCACCGGAAACACCTGAGGAGTTGGTAAGATTACTTCACGAGGAAGCGAAAGTATTTTAATTTATAATTGATAATGAAATAATGGATAATGTTTTAAATTCAGGTATTATTCATTTTTCAAACATATCATTTATGAAAGAAAATATTTTAAAAGATAAAAGTTTTTTGTTTGCTGTAAGAATTGTAAACCTTTATAAGTTTTTAAAAAGCAACACGGAGAATATATTTTATCACAGCAGTTAATAAGAAGCGGCACATCTATTGGTGCAATAGTAAGAGAAGCTGAACATGCAGAAAGTATAAAAGATTTTGTCCATAAATTAAGTATTGGACTAAAAGAAACGAATGAGTCGAAATATTGGCTGGATTTACTTTTTGCAACTGACTTTATTACAAAGAAGATGTTCGAATCATTAAACAAAGATTGTGAAGAATTATTAAAATTGCTTATCGCAAGTGTAAAAACCAGTAAGTTGAAAGTTAAATAAATTATTAATTATCCATTATTAAATTATCCATTGTTATGGTATTAGTTTTTATAGATCAATCAGAAGGTCATATCAAAAAATCATCTTTTGAAGCGGCCTCATACGGCGCAAGAGTTGCCGAACAATTAGGCATTACAGCCGAAGGCATTGTGTTAGGTGACGTTACAGACGACCTGGCTGCATTAGGTAAATACGGTTTAAAGAAAGTACATACAGTAAAAAATGATAGTCTTAACCATTTAGATGCACAAGTATTTACCAACGTAATTGCACAGGCTGTTGCTGCAACTAATGCTACAATAGTGGTATTTTCCAATAACCTTAGCGGTAAATCTATCGCTCCACGATTAAGTGCAAAACTAAAAGCCGGTTTGGTTAGTGGTGCCATTGCATTGCCCGATACCAGCAATGGTTTTGTAGTTAAGAAAAACGTTTTCAGCGGTAAGGCCTTTGCAAATATTGCAGTGAATACAGTCGTAAAAATTATAGCACTTAGCCCTAACTCATTTAATATTGTAACTATCGATGGCATTGCAGAAGTTGCCCCATTGGCTGCAACAGTAGATACGCCCAAAGTTGCTGTAACTGCAGTAAATAAAATTGTGGGAGAAATTCCGTTGAGCGAAGCAGAGCTGGTAATTAGCGGCGGCCGTGGTTTAAAAGGCCCCGAAAACTGGGGATTGGTTACCGACCTTGCCAAATTAATTGGCGCTGCAACTGCCTGCAGCCGTGCGGTGGCAGATGTACACTGGAGGCCGCATCACGAGCATGTGGGCCAAACCGGTTTAGCCATTGCGCCTAACTTATATTTTGCTATTGGCATCAGCGGTGCTATACAGCATTTGGCAGGTGTAAACAGGAGTAAAGTAATTGTAGTGATCAATAAAGATCCCGAAGCGCCTTTCTTTAAAGCAGCAGATTATGGTATTGTAGGCGATGCTTTTGAAGTAATGCCAAAGATTATTGAAGCGGTGAGGAAGTTGAAGGGAGCGTAACAAGCTTGATTATAAAGAAGATAAAGTTTTAAACATATAAAAGCCTTTCGATTAATTTTGAAAGGCTTTTTACTATAACCAGAAATAATGAAAAATGTATTCCTTGCAATCGGTCTTATTGTCTTTTTTCAAAGCCTGTTTGCACAAAAAGTTTTTGAAGGAAAAATTACTCTACAGATGATAACAGAAAACAATACCCAGGCTGGTATTGTGGAGATATTTTATGGAAAACAAAAGATTAAAAGTGTAACAAAAACAAATACCACAGCAATCAATAATAATGATGATGTTATTTTGGATTTTTCAAAAGGAAAAGTGTATAATATCAATGCAGTAAAGAAAACATATACAGAAGATAATTTTAAATATGTACTACCCTTTAATTTTTCGGACCATTTTGAAAATACAGGCAAAAGCAAAAGCATATTAAATACGCCATGTACTGCATTTTCCCCAATTGATACAAGCAAAGAAAATATCGATAGAATTACAACCGTTACATTATGGTATGCAGATTCTTTAATTTTTGCAGTAAATGAAAAGTATAAGAATGCGGATGAGTTAACCCAATTTACTAATGGAAGCAATATCATTATGGGAATGAGTATCTGTTTGAATACCAAAGAATACCAGAAAATATTCGAACTAAACCCTATTGCTATTGAACCATTAAACATTGCAGATGCTATGTTTGAAATACCGGCCGACTATGAATTAAAACCAGTTGATCCAGGTAAGATTAAACCTTCAAACAATATCAATCTGAAGCAGATTTATAAAGTGGAAATGAAAGTGGAAAAAGTGGAGATTCCTCCGCCTCCGCCACCACCTCCACTTATTCCACCGCCATTCCCTAAAACAAAGCCTGGCAAAAAACAAATTAAGAAAACATAATCTGTAAAATGGCCGGTAATAAAGCAAAAACAATAATTTTTAATCCAACCCTATAATTAATATATTTGCTATCAATTAGGTATGAAAAAAATAGAACTGGAAATAGTAGCATTATCGCACAGCATTACGCAAACGCATTCGTATGCGGTTGTATTGGGAGAAGTAAATGGCTTGCGCCGTTTACCGATTGTTATTGGTGGCTTTGAAGCACAGGCCATAGCCGTAGCGTTGGAACGTATGAGCCCCAGTCGCCCGCTTACCCACGACCTGATGAAAAATTTTATGCTGGCTTTTAATGTGGAGTTGCATGAAGTGGTGATCAACGATTTACAGGAAGGTATTTTTTACAGCAAATTAATCTGCAGCTCAGCCAACGATACCGTAGAAATTGATTCCAGAACTTCGGATGCTTTGGCACTGGCCGTAAGGTTTGGTTGCCCTGTATATACTTACGATTCTATTTTAGACCAAGCCGGTATTTTAATGGAAGATGATGGTAAAAAGAAAAAAGCCCAGCCTGTAACTACCGAAACCGGTGGCAGCGATGATTTAAAAACCCTGAGCCTGGAAGAGTTGAATGCTTTACTTACCGAGGTATTGGATAGCGAAGATTACATTCGTGCCATTGCCATTAGAGATGAGATAAAAGCCCGGAAGACCAAATAGCAATTGACACCTGAACAATACAATGATTGTTTTCCCCAACTGTAAAATAAATCTCGGCTTACATATTCTTGCTAAAAGAGAAGATGAGTTTCATAATATAGAAACAGTTTTTTACCCGGTGGCATTAAAAGATGCGCTGGAAATTATACCCTCCCGCAACAATAACACCGATATTGAATTTAGCTCAACTGGTTTAGTAGTCGATGGTAATGCGGATGACAACATTTGCATTAAAGCATACCATCTTTTAAAAAAAGACTTTCCTACACTACCAGAAATAAAAATGCATTTACATAAAGCTATTCCTATGGGTGCAGGCTTGGGCGGCGGCTCTGCCGATGGGGCTTTTGCATTACAGCTTTTAAATAAAAAGTTTAACCTAAACCTCTCAACATCTAAACTTCTAAACTATGCTACTCAGTTAGGCAGCGATTGTGCTTTCTTTATTATCAACAAACCATCTTATGCTACTGGCCGTGGAGAAATACTGGAAGAAATAAATATTGATCTGTTAAGGTATAAAATAGTATTGGTTAACCCGGGTATTCATGTAAATACCGGTTGGGCATTTTCGCAGCTTACTCCTGCCCTTCCCCAAAAAACTATACAGGAAATTATCTTACAACCTATTAGTAGCTGGAAACAGGAACTGCAGAATGATTTTGAAAAACCTGTTTTTGAAAAATATCCGGCCATAAAAAACATAAAAGAAACACTGTATGCACAAGGCGCAGTTTATGCTGCAATGAGTGGCAGCGGCAGTACAGTATATGGTATTTTTGAGAATGAAATTTCTTTACCCCTGTTTGAAACAGAAAACTATTTTGTAAAAATTATTGCTTAAGCTAATTCTGTAAGTAAGCCGTCAATATCTAATGCAGAAGTTCCCATCCACAATTTACCTTCTGTATTAGTTGGCCATTCTTCTTTGGGCCTGTCCCAATATAACTCCACACCATTACCATCAGGATCATTTAAATAAATAGCTTCCGATACACCATGATCGGATGCACCTGTTAATGGATATCCGGCATCATTCAATCTTTTAAAAATCTGGGCAAGATCTTTTCTTGTGGGATATACAATGGCCACATGGTACAAACCTGCTGCCCTTACCGGAGCAGGCCCTGCATTTTTACTGTGCCAAGTGTTTAACCCAATATGATGATGGTAGCCGCCTGCCGAAATAAATACGGCACTATCGCCATACCGCTGAGTAATTTCAAACCCCAGCAGGTCTTTATAAAAACTTAATGCTTTATCAAGATCAGTTACCTTTAAATGCACATGGCCAATATGTGTTTGTGCAGGAATTGTATAACTCATAATTTTTTTTTATCTTGCATCAAATTTACAACAATCAGTAGTTTATACAACATAGCATCTTTTCTGCGCAGCAATCTCGATTTGCTGAATCATCGATGTATGTAATCTGCTAACTCTGCTAAACGGCGGAGTGATTTTCCTTATTTGCTTTTTTTACTTTCTACATTTTACACCTTTTATACTTTTACAATGCATACTACCATTGCTTTATCAGCAACAGCACAACATTATCTTAATTTGGAAGATAAATATGGCGCACACAATTACCATCCCTTGCCAGTTGTTTTAGAAAGAGGCGAAGGCGTTTTTGTGTATGATGTGGATGGAAAACGTTATTACGATTTTTTAAGCGGATACTCCGCCGTTAACCAGGGGCATTGCCATCCTGCAATTATTGCAACACTAATAGAGCAGGCACAAAAGCTCACATTAACATCAAGGGCTTTTCACAGTAATTTATTAGGCGAATACGAAAAGTACATCACCGAATATTTTGGGTACGATAAAGTGTTACCGATGAACACCGGAGTAGAAGCTGTGGAAACCGCCATTAAGCTGGCACGCCGCTGGGGTTACCAGGTAAAAGGTATATCAGCAGACCGGGCAAAAATTATTGTTTGCTCCGAAAACTTTCATGGCAGAACAACCGGTGTAATTTCATTTAGTACCGACAACTCTTCAAGAAATAATTTTGGCCCTTTCCTTAATGGATTTGAAGTAATTAATTACAACGATTTAGCAGCATTGGAAAAAGCTTTGCAGGATAAAAACGTATGTGGATTTTTATTTGAACCCATACAGGGAGAAGCAGGTGTAGTAGTACCTGACGATGGTTACTATTCCGGCATCAGAACATTATGCAATGAATATAATGTACTGATGATAGCAGATGAAATTCAAACTGGTTTAGCAAGAACCGGTACTATGCTGGCATGTGATGTTGAAAATGTAAAACCCGATATTTTAATTTTAGGCAAAGCATTAAGCGGCGGCGTTTTACCTGTTAGCGCTGTACTTGCAAGCAATGAAATAATGCTAACCATACAACCTGGTGAGCATGGCAGCACTTATGGTGGTAATCCATTGGCTTGCGCTGTAGCTATTACAGCACTGCAGGTTTTAAAAGACGAGAATATGACAGCAAATGCAAATGCAATGGGTAAACTATTGAGAGAGGAATTACAGAAATTACAGTCACCATTTATAGCCACCATACGGGGCAGAGGTTTATTAAATGCCATTGTTATAAAACACAGCAACCCGGAGGCAGCATGGGACCTTTGTTTATTAATGAAAGAAAATGGCTTAATAGCCAAACCAACACATGGAGATAAAATTCGCTTTGCCCCACCGTTAGTAATTACTAAAGAGCAGGTATTGGAATGTGTGGCAATTATTGAGAGGAGTTTACAGCAACTTGGATAATCGTTTACCTTTATGCTTCATTCACCCTAACGCTTTACCTGTAAAGTAAAATAACAATGGATACACACCTGCACCACGATCACATTGAATCGCATTTAAAAAGTTCCGATGCTTTAAGAGATATTGTAATTGGTATGAGCGATGGCCTTACCGTTCCCTTTGCATTGGCAGCAGGTTTAAGTGGAGTAGTTAGCAGTAGCAGTATTATTGTAATTGCAGGCATTGCAGAAATTGCTGCAGGAAGTATTGCCATGGGCCTTGGTGGATACCTTGCCGGCAAAACAGAACAGGACCATTATAAAAGTGAGCAAAGAAGAGAATACGATGAAGTGGAAAATTTACGCCACCGTGAAATTGAAGAAACAAAAGAGTTTTTTGCAAACATTGGTTTAAGCCCTCAATTGCAGGAGCAAGCCACCCAGGAAATTGCTCAGGATAAAGACCGTTGGGTGGACTTTATGATGAAGTACGAACTAGGTTTAGATAAGCCGGATCCTAAAAGAGCTACAAAAAGTGCATTGAATATTGGATTGTCTTACATCGCCGGAGGTGTTATTCCACTTAGCCCCTATTTCTTTATCAGCGATTCCACAAAGGCATTACAGATATCTGTTGTTGCAACATTAGTATGTCTTTTTATATTTGGATTTTTTAAAAGTAAGATCACTGGTATCAATCCCTGGTGGGGTGCATTAAAAGTTACTTTAATAGGTGCAATGGCAGCAGCAGCGGCATTTGGCGTTGCAAAGCTGTTTGAACATTGATCAGGCATTTCAATTGATAGTTTTACGTTGTTTTATAATGTAAAAAAAGTACTAGCTAGTAATACTACTTAGTACTTTTTTTATTTTCTACCTGAAAAAGTTTTTTAAGTGACCGTAAAAAATTTAAAATACAGAGAATGCTTTTTTCTGAAATATTTTAAAAATTACTACGTTCCGTTTGTTATAAAACTGAATGGGCTACACGAATATTATTACAACCAATCAATATGCATTGTAGTACCAGTACTACAAAAAGCTGTTTTTTTATATTGATAGTATTTATATTTAAAAAGCTTGACAGAAATTTAACAAGTTGGTATAATTTTTGAAACTTTAAAACTAATCCGCTTTAAAAACCAAAATACAAAATCCGATGAAAACCAACCTTTACACTTTCGCTGTAAAAAAGCATGTAATTATTACTTATTCAAAATGCAATCAATTAAAATTTATCAGCAATATTAGTGATACCTGATAATTTTAAATCCACCCTCTTACCATTGTTTTTTAATACCCTACTACTATCCCAACAACCAGTAAAGCAAACACAAATTTGAAATTGTGGAAGCATTTTTTTGTCTGTAATCAAAGTAAAGAATTTAATTACTGATTATAAACGTAAAAAGATTTCTACTAACAATAGGTAGCTACTACTACGTTTTGTAACCTTCAGTTTTGTGTAGTTTTACAATTGAATTTTTATCTGCCCGCCAGGTAAAATTCAGAATCAATATCCGTTAAAAAACTAAAAAGATCCCAATGAAAACTAATCACTTTTCTACCCGAAGGTATGTGCCTGCTATTTTCTCAATTCTTACTTTTTTATTTTGTTTCACATTCTCTGCCTACTCCACCGATTATTACATAAGTCCATCTGGAAATGATGTTAGCGGTAAAGGCACTTCTTCAAATCCGTGGAAAACTTTGTATAAAGCCACTTCTGTAGCTGCTGCAGTTGGCGATATTATACATGTAACTGCCGGCACTTACCTGGAAACGGCACAATGTTTATTAAAACCAGGGGTGAGTATTGAAGGCGAAGGCGTTACTTCAATTATACAATCTACAGTAACAGCAAACTTTACTTCTATCCTTTTTCTAGCTTCTGCAAGCGAAGGAACAAATGGCAACCAGCATATCAGCAACCTGAAATTTGACGGACAGAATTTAAGCTCTGCGTGGGGCATCAGCGTTGTTGCAAGAAACAATGTAAGCATACACCATTGTACTGTTATTAACTTTAGAGAGGTGGGAGTAAATTTTAGCGGTATTACATCACAGAATGGCGCAACAGCTCCAACAGTTTATGCTGCAGGTAATTCATTCTACAACAATATTGTTACCAACTGCTCCACCAATGATTCTGTATACGGCAGAGGTTGTATGCAATTTGGCGGACAAATGGGAATGCTTGTACATGACAACGTAATTTATCAACCTTACCGAACCGGAACCTTTACAGGCAATATAGGCTGGCCGATGAAGATGGCTAATGAAGGTTATATTAAAGATTGTAAGGTGTACAACAATACGCTTACAAGGGCTTTATTTACCGGTGCAGGCCATGGCGTTAATAACGACTGGAATTTTAGTTTTGAAATGTGGAATGCTGAAAAACTGGAATTTTATGGCAATACCTGCCAGGGCGAAGTTGACCTTGCCAATGTAACAAAAGGCAGTTATACTTATGGATTATGGTTTCACCATAACACTGTTACCTATCCAGCAAGAAGGACTTACTACCAGAGCGGATTAAGATTAGAAACCAATGAAAGTGATCATATTATTGAAGATAATCACTTTAAAAACATGCAAAATGTTATCACCTTTTCTCCTAAAGATTACAAGCTTGATGGATTTGGAATTGATGTACACAGAATTACCATCAGGCGCAATTTAATGGACTCATTAGGATTTAAAAGTGGCGCTGGCAACTATGGTACTCAGCAAGCTATTTCTATGGAAAATTTTGAGAACCCCATTACCTATTTCGACAGTTTAAGTATTTATAACAACACAATCATTTGCGATCCTGTTGATGCAATGTATATTGGAATATTGGTTCCTTGTTATGCCGGTGGTAAATGCAAAAACATTCGCATAGTAAATAATATTGTACAAGGTTTTACTTTAAATCCATATTGGTTAAACCCATCTGCCAATGTAGATTCTTTGTACATTAAAAATAATAATTTTTATCGCAATGGTTCTAATAGCGGGTATTTTTCTGGTGGCTTGCCTGCACATTATTTCAACAGTGGTAATATAACTGCCGATCCACTATATGTTGGCAACGGTAATTACACTTTGCAATCAGGTTCGCCATGTATTGATGCCGGTGTATATGTAGGTTTACCCTTTGCCGGTGTTGCACCAGACAGAGGTTATGCAGAGATGAACCTTGCATTGCCTATTAAACTTCTTGACCTTACAGTATCAGAAAAAAACAGCCAGCATCTTTTACAATGGAAAACAGAAACAGAAGTTAACAGCGATCATTTTACTATAGAAAGAAGCAGCGACGGACAAAATTACACAGCTATCGGAACTGTAAAAGCTGCAGACTTTAGTTCAACCATTGCTAACTATATTTTTACTGATGCTGCACCATTAGATGGCATAAACTACTACAGGCTTTTAATGGTAGATAAGGACAATAGTTTTGAACGCAGCAATATTGTTTCCATTGCAAATAAACAGGCGCAGGGTATCATTATTGTTTCAGCACAATTATCTGCCGGCAAAAGGCAGGCAGCAATAAAAGTAACCAGTACACAAAGTCAAAAAGCAAATCTTGTTATTTTTGATCAAACCGGAAGAGTATTCCTGAGCCAGGCAATATTTTTACAAAAAGGTTTAAACACGATCGACAAAAACACTCCCGAAATAGCACGAGGCGTTTATTATTTTAAAGTATTTACAGCTGAAGAAATGCTGGTAAAAAATTCTTTTACAATAGATTAAAATTTCTCTTATAAAAAAAACTCCCGCTTACTTTAAAGCGGGAGTTTTTTATTGGCAAATGGCCGCCTGCAATATTAGTTGCAGTTTACATTCAGGTAGTTTGTAACGTATGTTTGTTGTTACGGGAAATATTTCCCATTGTCCATTCAATCTTTTTTTCAAAAGCCTGTTTACGCACAGCACAATTCTGTTTAAGGCAAATGCTGCAACTAAAATCCAGGCAACCATCAGAGTGTACAAAAAGCTCCACCGACTCGCCGTATTCGTTTTTTACCAACGCCGATAAGGAATCTATTTCATTATGCGCCTCGTGCACATTTAAATACCATGGCACAGTAAGATGGCAATCCAAATGTATAGTTGCACCATATTTTATAATACGCAGGTTGTGCAGATCGATCCAGTTTTCTCTACGGCTGGCATTTAGCATTTCTACCATTTTTTTTAAAAGTGCTTCATCAGCTTCATCCATAATACCGGCAACAGAGCTTCGTATAATTTTATATCCGGTATAAATAATAATGATAGAAAATAAAATTGCGACAGCACTATCAATCCAGAATATGGATGGAAATAATAACATTAATATAAGGCCAACAACTATACCTGCAGTACTCCAGGTATCCGACTGCAAATGATTACCACTTGCAATTAATGGCAAAGAGTTATTTTTCTTTCCGGTTTTAATACAAATAGCCCCGGCAACATAATTTATCACGGCAGTAAACGCCACTAAAATAAGTCCATAGTCCAGTTTTTTAATTGGATGTGGGTGTTGCAAATTATTGATGGCTTCATACACAATAATCAATCCTGCAACGGTGATCAATGTTCCTTCAACAGCTGCAGAAAGAAACTCTGCTTTTCCATGCCCGTAAGGATGATCATAATCTTTTGGTTTTGCAGAAACATAAAGGCTGTACACTCCTATCAATCCTGCAATTACATTCACCGTACTTTCCAGTGCATCGGTTAAAATAGCTACCGAACCGGTTAGATACCAGGCGACAATTTTTAATACAAAAAGGATGATACTTACGGCTGTAATGATCTTTTGAAGCCGCAGGTTTTGTTGAGTTACTGGCATAAACTTATCGTTGGGCGGCAAAGGTAGGCCGTATACGGTTAGTTAGCTGTATGCAGTGTAACAATGTTGAAAAAGGATTATCTGCAATAGCAAAAATATCCTTCACAATCTTTCCAAACACAGGCCCCAAAGCGTATTTTTGCTTCTAAACTAAAACGACTGCTATGGATTTTCAATTTACAGAAGAACAACTTATGATTAAGCAGGCTGCAAAAGATTTTGCAGTTAATGAATGCTTGCCCGGCGTTATTGAACGGGATGAATTACAAAAATTCCCTAAAGAACAAATAGAAAAACTGGCCGACCTGGGCTTTATGGGTATGATGGTAAAACCAGAATATGGCGGCAGCGGAATGGATACCGTAAGCTATGTGCTGGCCATGGAAGAAATTAGTAAAGTAGATGCCAGCGTTAGTGTTTGCATGAGTGTAAACAATAGCCTGGTTTGTTACGGTTTACAGGAATATGGTAACGAAGAACAAAAACAAAAATATTTAACCCCGCTGGCCCAGGGAAAAAAGGATGGCGAATTACATATTGGCGCATTTTTATTGAGTGAGCCCGAAGCAGGCAGCGATGCTACTTCGCAGCAAACTACTGCAGAAGACAAAGGGGATCATTATTTACTGAATGGCACCAAAAATTGGATCACCAATGGTAACACTGCTTCGGTTTATTTAGTAATTGCACAAACTGATATAAGCAAAGGCAGCCGTGGCATTAATGCATTTATTGTAGAAAAAAACTGGCCGGGTGTAGTGGTTGGTGCCAAAGAAAACAAACTGGGTATTCGTGGAAGTGATACCCACAGCATTTTGTTTAACGATGTAAAAGTACCCAAGGAAAACAGGATTGGCGAAGATGGCTTTGGTTTTAAATTCGCAATGAAAACATTAGCGGGAGGAAGAATTGGCATAGCATCGCAGGCACTGGGCATTGCCAGTGGCGCATACGAAAGAGCTTTGGCCTACAGTAAACAACGCAAAGCTTTTGGTAAAGAAATTATGCACCACCAGGCCATCCAATTTAAACTGGCCGATATGGCAACAAAAATTGAATGTGCCAGATTGCTTTGCTTAAAATCGGCCTGGGAAAAAGACAATAAAATGGATTACACACTAAGCGGCAGTATGGCAAAAGTATTTGCCAGCGAAACAGCCATGTGGACGGCAACCGAAGCAGTACAAATTCACGGTGGTTATGGTTTTGTAAAAGAATATCATGTGGAGCGTATGATGAGAGATGCAAAAATTACACAGATATATGAAGGCACCAGCGAGGTACAGCGCATTGTGATCAGCAGAAGTATTTTAAAATAACATCTCCCCCTTCTCTTAAATAAAAAATATTTAAGAAGAATAAATAACAAAAATGTGCAAGGAATAAAACTCTTGCACATTTTTTATTAATAGCATATTTAAACGTTTATAATAACTTTACAGTGCAGTATAAAAACAAAACATGGGTATCAACATAGAAAAATACAACACAATTATTGAAGAACTTAAAAGCAAAGCCACACTTGTTGCTGTTTCTAAAACAAAGCCTGCAGAAGATATTCAGGCTTTGTATGATTTAGGCCAACGGAATTTTGGAGAAAATTATGTACAGGAATTAGTAGAGAAAGAAGCGCTGTTGCCTAAAGATATCCGTTGGCATTTCATCGGCCATTTGCAAAGTAATAAAGTAAAATACATTGCCCCGTTTGTACACTTAATACATGGTGTGGATAGTTTTAATTTATTAAAAGAGATCAATAAACAGGCATTAAAAAACAACCGTGTAATTAATTGCTTATTACAAATACATATTGCTAAAGAAGAAACAAAATTTGGTTTTGATGAAAACGAGCTGCAAGAAATAATTACACAAATTAAAAGCGAATTACACGAATTTAAAAACATAAAGGTGATTGGCTTAATGGGAATGGCTTCATTTTCTGACAATAACGATTTAATAAGAAGTGAATTTAAAAACCTAAAAAAGATATTTGATATAAATGCCCAACTTTCAACTATCAACTTTCAACTATCAACTCTCTCTATGGGCATGAGTGGCGATTATAAAATTGCAATAGAAGAAGGCAGCAATATGGCACGCATTGGCAGTTTATTATTTGGCGAAAGAAACTATAACCATTAATGAGCCAGGAAATAATCATTCTTTGTATTGGTGCATTTGCTGCAGGTTTTATTGATGCTATAGTTGGCGGTGGTGGCCTGGTACAAACACCCGTAACATTAGTAACGTTACCACAATACCCATTAGCTTCTTTGTTAGGCACCACCAAAATTCCTTCTATTTTTGGTGCGGCTATTGCAGCTGTACAGTATAGTTTAAAAGTTACCCTTAACTGGCGGTTGCTGGCTATAATGTGCAGCATAGCACTGGCAGCAGCTTATGCAGGATCTAAAACTGTTGCTATTGTAAGTAATCATTTTATGAAACCTGTTTTGTTTTGCGTACTCCTCCTCGTTGCAATATACACTTACACAAAAAAAGATTTTGGGCTATCTGTAAAAACATCGCTCAGTAAAAACAAAGAAAATATTTATGCTATCCTATTTGCATTACTGATAGGGTTTTATGATGGCTTTATTGGCCCTGGTGCAGGAAGTTTTATGGTGTTATTTTTTATCAGCATTTTAGGTTTTGATTTTTTAAAAGCAAGTGCTCACTCCAAATTATTAAATGTATCTACCAACCTGGGGTCTATAATTTATTTCGGTGGCAGTGGCCACATCTTATATCAATATGCTATCCCTATGGCTTTGTTTAATTTCACCGGCTCTTTACTGGGCTCCCGATTAGCTATTTTAAAAGGCAACAAGTTTATCCGCATCTTTTTTTTAATAGTGGTGGCTGGTACTATTATTCGCTTTGGGTATGATATCTTTTTTAAAAAAGGATAAAAAAAACAACGCATTCTGTTAAGAAGCGTTGCAAAAAGTATTTGTATTCTTTTTTACTTCATCAGTATTGTTGTGCCCTGCCGCTGATGCATTTTTCCATCTACATCCACCGCTTCAATCATCCACACTACAGTTTGCATATCTGCAGGTATATTATTTATCTTTCCATCCCAACCGGGCTCATCGCTGTTCATACTAAATAACAATTGCCCCCAACGATTATAAACTCTAAAATAATTCACTTTAATAAAGCCTATCAAAACAGGGCGCAATCGGTCGTTTAAACCATTAGAGTTAGGCGTAAATACTGTAGGCACATAGATCTCTATCTTTTTATGCGTTTTCACTAATTGTGTATCAACTGTTATACAGCCGGCTGCAGTTTTAATTTCAATAGTATACAGTTGTTGTGTAAGTCCTTTAAACGTGGGTGTAAAACTAAAACGGTTATTTAAATTAGTTGCTGGTGTCCATGTTACAATGGTGCCAATAGTTCTGGCTTGCAATGGCTCCGCAAAATTAAATGCAGCGTCCTTATCCGGGTATGCAATTCCCTGCAACTTACCTTCAATAATAACATTAATAGCTTTGGTATTAAATGCAACGGGGCATTGCGCTGTGCTAACCGTTAGCTTAATAGTATAAGTTCCGGCCAAAGGATAACTGTACACAGGTGTTTTAATATTCTCTGTATGTCCATTGCCAAAATCCCACAAATAATTGATGGTTGATGCAGTGTTGTTAAAAGTATTATTTAATAATGGTACAGGTAAATTTTCACAAACAGGCTGTAATGTAAAATCAGCTGAAGGTGTTGGAATAATTACCACATCCCTGCTAATACTATCTTTACATCCGCCTAAACCTTCTACTAATAATTTTACTGTATAGTTACCGGATGCTGTATAATTATGCGTAACATCTGTTGTGTTAAGCGTAGTAGCATCTCCTAAATTCCACAGGTATTGCAGTGTACCCGCAGGCACATTGCTGTTATTGGCAAATACAAACTGGTTGCCTGCAAAACATTGCGAGGCTGCATTAACAGTAAAACCAGCTACCGGCGAATCAAAAATATCTATTTGCTTAACTGCAGTAGTAAGTGAGCAGCCGGTACTGTTAAATACCATTGCATAATAAGCACCTGTTTGATTAATATTTAATACGGTTTGATTGGCTCCGGAAATGGCAAAATTATCTTTAAACCATTGTATACTGTCGGCAGGAAATACTTTTAAACTTGCCGATTGCCCGCTGCCTTTACAAATTGATGCAGTACCAATAAGTTCTATTGCATCGTTTAAAACTTTTGTATTTACATTTACCACATCAGTAGCAACACAACCACCACCACTACTTGATACAGTTAAAGTATACTGTGTATTTACTAAAGGAGATGCTACCGGGTTGGATATATCAGGATTACTTAAACCTGTTGCCGGAGTCCATTTATATACAAGGCCGGGTTGAGGTGGCGCTCCTATTTGAACAGGAAAAACATCGCAATTATCCGGACCAGCATCGGCACTAACGGTAAGCGTATCCCACAATTCTGCAACCAGTGTAGTTACACAACCATAGCCATTGTAAGGTGTTAATTCAACCGAAACGGTAGAGCCTGAAGGAGGTAGCGGTTTTAAAGTAAGCGTTTGCTGTACACCTAACACCTGGTTATTATTATCGAACCATTTATAACCTTGATAACCAAATGGTGCTGTAATATTTACTGCTGTATCGCTGGGGCAAAATGTGGCACCAATGAAAGAACTGCCGCATTGTGCATTTATATCAATATAAGCATATCCAAAATGTGCGCCCTGCGAACAATCGTTGGTGGTAAAAGATATTTGAATGGTTTTACCAGCTTTGCCATCTAAATTAATTGATGCAGCAGACCAATCTTTACAACGCACAGGAAGTGTTGGCGAACTCTCCGGCGAATCATAAAAACCCGGCAGGTTTGCACCCACTACAAAATCAAAAGACGAACAGGGGTCTTGAATATTATCAGTTAAATTTAATACCTCAATAGTTAACCTTGGTTGCTGAGCTGCTGTATGACCAAAATCCTGCAGCACAATGGCATAATTATAAATTAAGCTAAACTTATTTTGATTGGCGGGAATGGTGAAGGTATAAGAAACTTTTTCTGCCCCTCTTCCGCCAGAGCCATTTCCTAAACGAATGGAATGACCACTTCCATTAGGACAGTTTTGAGGAAAGCCACCCCAATAATCCACAATACCACCGGATGGAGAAAAAGTGAGCATTGTATGGCGGTTAGCAATGGGTGAACCTGCAGGGCCTAATAAAAGCACCCCGGTGTTCATTTCAATGGAGCCTCCGTAGCATTTCCAGCCACTAAAATCACCCTGTTCAAAATCAATATTAGTTGGGCATTGCGCCACTGCTTTTTGAGAAACAGTAATTAGTGCAAGAAGCGTTACTAAAAAAGACGACTTAAAGAAGCGCTTAAAATCTGTATTTAAAAACAATATGTTCACTTTTTTTTTTGTTCACTACATTTCAAATCTACTTCAATTATTATTAACGATACAGCACTGTAGTACCTTGTTGATTATGTACTTTACCATCTACATCTACCGCTTCTATCATCCATACCACAGTTTGTGTTTCGGCAAGGGCGCCGTTTATTCTTCCATCCCAACCCGGCATATCACTTTTCATACTAAATAGTAACTGGCCCCATCTATTGTATATCCTGAAATAATTTACTTTGGTAAAACCAATCAATACCGGACGCAACCTTTCATTTATAGTATTACCATCAGGAGTAAATCCTGTAGGCACATAGATTTTTATATTTTTATGGGTCTTTACCAATTGTGTATCTACTGTTATACATCCCGTGGCAGTTTTTATTTGCACCGTATACAACTGAGGGGTAAGCCCTTTAAAGGTTGGTGTAAAACTAAAGCGGTTACTAAGGTTGGTTGGCGGTGTCCATATAACTCCGTTACCTATTGGCCTTGCCTGCAATTGTTCAGGATAATTAAATGCAGCATCTACATCCGGATATACAATTCCCGGAAGCTGATCTTCAATGGCCACTTTAATTGTTTTAGTATCAAAAGATACAGGGCATTGTGCTGTGCTTACGGATAATGAAACGGAGTAAGTTCCCGCAGTTGGATAACTGTATACCGGGCTTTTTATATTATCTGTATGCCCATTACCAAAATCCCATAAATAATTAACGGTAGATGTGGTATTATTAAATGTGCGGTTAATGATAGGTACCTGTAGGTTTACACATATTGGCTTAATAGTAAAATCGGCCAAAGGCACAGGATGTACCACTACATTTGCCGCAATACTATCCTGGCAGCCAAAAAGAGAACCTACCAGTAATTTAATGGTATAGTTACCCGCTTTTGCATAGCTGTAAACAGGGGCTTTATCGGTTTTAATTACGCCATCTCCCATATCCCATGTATACAATAATGTATCAGATAAAATGGAGGTACCATTGGTTAATACAAACTGATGCCCGGGGAAACATTGCGGGGTATTATTAATTACAAAATTAGCGACGGGGCTTTGGTGGGCTATTACGGTAAAGCTGCTATCATCTGTACACCCGCCAATGGTTTCTTTGGCAGTTAGTTTTACTATATAAGTGCCGGCTTGTGCATATTTGTGTGCAATATCATTGGAGTAATCAACATTACCATCACCAAAATCCCAGATATAGGTTAATATGCCTGTTGATACAGTACTGGTGGTATTAAATACAAACCAATTGTTTTTAAAACATTGTTCTGCCGCATCAATAGTAAAGGCAGATGCCGGACTTGGGTTTACAACAACATCAAACCTGCTGCTATCCATACAACCACCTGGAGCAGTTACTAAAAGTTTTACAGTATAATTGCCTTCTTTAGGATAAGTATGCGTTACATCCATTGTACTCGCCAAAGTACCATCACCCAAATCCCATGCATATTGCAAAGTACCGGTTGCCAAAGTGCTGGTATTGGTAAATACAAACTGGTTGCCTGCATTACATTGTGTAGCATTATTGGTGCTAAAGCCAGCCACAGGTGTTTCCCAAATATCAATTTGTTTTATTGCCGTAGTTCTGTTGCAGCCGGAAGAACTTGAAACATAAGCATAATAAGCCCCAGACTGAGTTACCGTTAACGAAGTTTGAGTAGCACCGGGTATAGGCGATGTATTTCTGTACCATTGTATATTATCATGCGGCAATACTTTTAATACTACCGTTTCTCCGGTAACAGTGCAATGAGAGGCCGGACCAATCAGTTCAATAGAATCACTTAAAATATCTACATCTACATTTACTACATCGGGGGTGGCACAACCTCCGCCACTGTTGGTTACGGTTAAAGTATATGTAGTACTTACCGAAGGTGTAGCAATGGGATTAGAAATATTGGGGTCACTTAAACCAGTTACCGGTGTCCATTTATATACACGGCCAGGTATTGGCGGGCCGCCTAATTGAACGGGATTATTATCGCAGGTTTCTCTATCGACGCCTGCATTGGATTGAACAGTGAGGGTATCAAAAAGATAGGCTTTCAATTGTGCTGAACAACCATAACCATTAAATGGTTCCAAATCTACAGTTAATGAATCTCCGGCAAGTGGTGGCGGATTAAGTGTTAAACTTTGTTGGTTACCCTGAGGGTATGATATTGTATGATCTCCATTCCACCACTGATAACCAGCATAGCCTGAAGGTGCTACAACCGTTATTGTAGTATCATCCGGACAAAATGTAGCACCGGTAAAAGCACTGCTGCATTCTGTATTAACATCAAGGTATGCATAACCAAAATGAGTTCCCCCTCCTAATCCACAGCCAGTTACTGTAAATGCTATTTCAATAGTTTTACCAGCATAACCATCTAAATTTAATGAGCCGGCCGCCCAGTTTCTACATTTTACTATACTTCCATTGGGGGCGTTTGTAGGAGACTGAAAAAAACCTGGCAAATTTGTAGCCACATTAATCTCAGCTAATTGACAAGGTAATGCACTACCATCAGTAATATTTTTAGTTTCAATTATAAACCTTGGCTGATTGGTTACATTATGATTACCTCCGCCGTCATTCAAAACAAGTGCATAATTATATATTAAATTGAAAGTATTTTGATTAGCTGGAATTGTAAATGTGTACGATACTTTATCTACCATTTGCCCGCCTGTTGTTATATGACCAATCCTGATAGAATGTCCACTTCCATTAGGGCAATTTTGAGGAAAGTTTCCGTAAGGATCTGATCCATTACCAGGGGGAGTAAATAACATATCATGTCTTCCGGGAATAGGAACTGATAATGTTGGATTAGGTGTACCTCCCGAATAACCATTTTGTATATAACATTGCCACCCCGTAAAATCTCCCATTTCAAAATCTATATTGGGCGGGCATTGTGCAAACGCAGAAAAACTACCTGCTCCTGCCAATAAAAAAAATATAAAAAAGCGGTAAATAGGTTGACTAATCAACCGGTTGTTTTGGTAAAATTTTCTCATTAGTTTTAGTTTCCCCTGACATGAAGATAATTGAAAAACCCAATAAAAAAAAGCGTCATTAAATAGAATAGCTTTCCTTATTGGGTTTCAAAACATTAGACCATAAAATAATGATATTTGCTGCCTGAATTTTGTAAAATCAACATCATACTTAAAAAAAATAATATAATTTAAATACAGATAAGAAACGTTGCAATATTTAATCCGTTGAAGCCGGGGCATTCATTGCTGCATCCTTTATTTCGGCAGCCAGTTTTTTGCCTAAATACTTTTCTATCCAACCATGAATGAGGTAGATGACCGGGGTTAATACAATAGCAACAGCAAATTTGTAAATATAATTGCCGGTACCGGTTACTAAAACCTGGTGCAAACTCCATGCTTCGCCCTGCCCTGTTTGAATGCGTTTGCCAATATAAAATGCAATGAAGAGTACCACAAAACTATCCACCAGCTGAGATATTAATGTAGAGCCGGTGGCCCTTAGCCAGATATTTTTTTCACCCGTGATTTTTTTTATACGGTGAAAAACCAGCACATCTAAAATTTGCCCGATCAAAAATGCTACCATCGAACCAATGATGATCCATAAGCCCTGGCCAAAAATTCCCCTGAAGGCATTGTCGGGTTTATCGATTCCATTACCTACAGAAAAATATTCAGAGGGAGATAAATTAATAGCACCTGTAAAAATGAGGAAAGCATAACTGATTAAAACAATGGCGAGGTAAGATAAAAATTTCACCCCTCTTGTGCCGTAATATTCATTAATAATATCCGTCATTATAAAAACCACCGGCCACAATAATACCCCGGCGGTAAGGTGAAAATTAAAAGGGCTGCCAAACAAATTAATGTTGGCTCTTTTAATACCCAACGTATCTTCCAGCGAAAATATTTTTACACCAATTACCTCAGCTATTAAAGCGCTGGCAATAAAAATGCCGCCCAAAATAATAAAGAGTTTGGTGCTTTTGTCTTTAAGTATGTTGTGTATCATTTAAAAATTGCTAAAGAAAAAGTAATAGAATTGAATTACAAAGAATACTAAGTTAGTAATTACAAGCCAACGGGGAATTTGTTTAATTTTTTTTGCGATCAGCCAATATACGCAAGCCAGTAAAAAAATAAAACTGATAATTACAGAGCCATACCCCAAAACCACCAGCATACTTTCCAATGGTTTTAATAAAATTTGTCCGTCAAAATGGCCACTTTTCTTTTTGGCATTTTCTACAAAACGTAATATTACCGATGCTATAAAACACAGGTTGCAAATAAAAACAAATTTGGAAAAAATCTTCATAAGCAAATATATTGCTTTGTAACGTAGCCTTATTTGCTGATGGTAAAATTAGCTTTTACTTTAGTATCTTTATAAAAATCAATATTATGGGATTAGTTTATGCGGATATTACTTTGATAAATGGAGATGATTTGGCAATGGCTAAACGCCATATTATAGGTGAGGAAGAAATAAAAAAAATTGAAGTAAAGATGATGGTCGATAGTGGCGCTTATATGATGGCCATTAATGAATCTATACAAGCCCAGCTGGAACTGAGTTTTATTGAAAAAAGAAAAGCCATCATGGCGGATGGCAGTGTACAGGAATATGATGTTGTTGGACCTATTCATGTAAAATTTAAAAACCGTACTGCAATTTGCAGCGCTATGGTTTTGCAAGGCGACAATGAACCTTTGTTAGGTGCCATCCCTATGGAAGAAATGGATGTTTTGATACATCCGAGAAGGCAAGAACTGATTGTTAATCCTGAGCACCCTAACTATGCACAGCTAAGTTTAAAATAGTTAAATTAAAAGTATTACCCATTTTTACCCGTAAGCATAGGCACAAAAGAAAAATTCTCAAAAGCTTCTTCCTCATAACTGCCATCTGCATTTTTAGTAAGCCGCAGCATTCGCTGGTGGGCTCCTTCATCTACAGGAATAATCATTTTGCCACCGGTTTTTAATTGTGCAATTAATTTGGGCGGTACAAAAGGCGCCGCTGCCGTAATGATCACTTTATCAAAAGGCGCATAAGTAGGTAATCCTTCAAAACCATCACCATAAAAGAACTTAAGGTTAGGATATTTGGTTTTAAAAATGAATTGCTTTGTTTTTTCAAAAAGATTTTTTTGTCTTTCGATGGTAAAAACTTTGGCACCCATTTCGGCCAGTACCGATGCCTGGTAAATACTGCCGGTACCTATTTCTAAAATTTTATCCTGCGGTTTTACCTGCAGCAATTGTGTTTGGTACGCCACGGTGTAAGGTTGCGAAATAGTTTGTCCGTCACTTATCGGAAAGGCCCGATCTTCGTAAGCAATTTCATCAAAAGCACTATCTAAAAAAAAGTGGCGGGGAATATTGTTGATGGCTTCCAGCACATTGTTATCTGTAATGCCTTTTTCTTTAAGTACATCAATCAGTTTTTTTCGCAGTCCTTTGTGCCGGTAAGTGTCTTCGTATTTTCTCATTGGTGGTTGCAAGATAAAAAAATGTCAGGAGTAAACTCCTGACGGTGGCACATATTTATTTTTACCCTTTATTTGTAACGGGGCGTATGTTCATCAAAGAAATTCTTTACTGCACTATTCCAGGTATTTAAATTTTCGTTACGCTGCTGGTTCAATGTTTGATTATTTTTATTATAAGCGTCCGATGCTTTATTAATATCTGCCACTCCTTTATTATACCCATCTATTTCTTCTTTTGATGGACTGCTCTTTTTTTCAAATTCTTTTTTTATGGTGGCAAAACGTTCTTTAGTTAAAAAAAAATCGCTTACCGTACCCATTTTGTCATTCACTTCTTTCACATAAAAACTCAACATGCTTTTACAAGCCATTGCAATGCTGTTATCTCCTTTAAACGCTTTTATGCTGCTCAGTTTTTCCAATCCTTCTTGCGTATATTTCAACAAGGCATTTTTATTTTGTTCTATACCGGTGATGTTGCCCTTTTCAATAGCTTCCAGCAAATACACTTCCTGCTTGTAGGGTTTAAAAAATAAAAGGTACACCTGGTGATGGTATAAATTCATTTCATGCACTTCTTCCATCATATTGCCCAGTTCACTTTTATCGCTGATAAGGTTGATATTATTCTTTGCAGCAAATACAGCTTGTGCGGCTTTCATCCTGTCATTGGCATCTTTTAATTTATCACTCACTTTTTCTTCCGCCATTAAATAGGCTTCCATCAAATCGTAGCTTTGCTCCGCTATCTCTTCCATATTTATTATTTTGCTGTAATCTTCATTCAGCACATTGTAATACAGCTTCATAAAATTAACGGCAGTGTCACGGTAACTTTTATCATTTTTAAAGGAAGGCATACCGGAAATATTCATCTTTCCTTCCTGTACTTCATCCAATAATTTATTACGCAGGGCTTCCACCTTTTTTTCTCTTTTACCGTGTGCAGATGCACTTACATAACTCATAAATTTTTTGGAAATATTTTCCTGCTGTTTGCTGATAAAGCCCATGTACTCACCGGCATTATCAAAGTCTTGAGCAACACTTACAGTACAGATCAGTAAAAAAGCAAAAAGGCTTGTAAAAAGTTTCATATCGGGTTGTTTTAATTGCAATGAAGATAAAATATATTTAATTAAAGTTGCACATCAAGTTAAAAAATGCTGCAATAATTATTTACTATTCCAGTCCAGCAGAATTTGAAAAGCCTCTGCCAGTGTTTCATCTTTTTTAAGTTGATTCAAATACGTGTCATTAATATCTTTACTTCGCTGGGTGGATTGTAAAATTCGTTGCCAGTCGAAACCGTTATTAGTGAATACAATATTGCTACTAGCATTTCTTTCTTCCTCAAACTGTTTATACATTTTAATAGTTGTGGTAAACTGTGCCGCATACGCAGCCCATTGCAGGCTGATGTTTCTTTCTTTTTTTACCTGTGCCATCCAACTGGTAAAATTGCTGATGCTTTTAAAATAATCATTGGCATCGGTACGCTGTTTACTTTTTGCTGCCAGCGCTGCAACTGGTAATGCAGGCAATGGTTGATAGGTTCCCGGCTTACTGATATCGGGCAGTAATGCACTGACATTACTTTTTTCTTTATAATCATCCATGGCATATAAATCGGGCAATACAATATCCGGCACTACGCCTTTCCATTGTGTGGTGCTGCCATTAACCCGGTAAAATTTACTCAGCGTAACTTTTACAAAATCTTCGTATTTTTTTGAGGCATCCATTTTAATGGTATCCAATGGCAATACTTGCTGTGCTGTGCCTTTACCATATGTAGTGCCGCCAACAATTAATGCCCTGTTATAATCCTGCAATACCGCACTAACAAATTCGCTGGCACTTGCACTGGCACCATTTATCAGCACAATTAACGGACCATCATATACCGTACCCCTGTTGGGATCTTTTAAAAACTGCACTTTAGCCGTTTTATCTTTTACCGATGCCACGGGGCCAATATCAATAAAAATACCCGCCAGTTGCATGGCTTCCCACATGCTGCCACCACCATTAAAACGCAGGTCCAGAATTAATCCGGCAATAGTATCTTTCCGCAGCTTTACAATTTCTTTGCTTACATCATTGGCACATCCATCATAATTAATATTATCATTACTGGCTGCTTCATCTTCCCTGCTGTAAAAACCCGGCAAATTAATGTAACCAATATTTTGCTTGCCATGCAACACATAACTTTTTACAATGCCTTCATCATCCGTTACTTTTTCTTTGTGCAATGTGGTGGTTTTAGTTTCGCCTGCAGCAGTACGAACAGTTACTTCCACATCGGCTTCATTATTACCATTTAAATAACCCGTAAGTTCTTCTTCCGAAATTTCGGAAACCACTTTTTCTTTACCTTCTGTTTTTATGCTGGTGATCACATCGCCTTTATGCAATTGGCCACTGCGCCATGCACTGCCGCCGGGTTGCAAATAACTGATGGTCTTATCTCCTTTTTCATCTTCTTCCAGATCCAGGCCCGCACTATACTCCGTAGCACTCATTTCGGTATCAAATTCTTTTTTCTCCCGCTGGTTCATGTAATTGGTATGCGGATCGTAACACCAGGCAATACAGTTAAGGTATTCGTCTTCCAGCTCATGTATAAATTCTGCCGGTGTCGACAATAAATTTTTGATGTATAACAATTCTTTCTGCCTGATCTTTTCCCTTGCCTCAATTTCCAGCTTTACAAAATTGGCTGGCAGTTTAGTATCGGGCCCGTTGGAGTCGGATACTTTTTGTGCAATTTGCTGCAGCACCCGCCATTTTAAATACCGCTGCCAGCGCAAGGCAAATTCTGTTTCGTTGGCAGAAAAGCTGGCAAAGGGCAATACAATATTATCAGGTTTTGTAAAATCAAAAGGCTTTGCAATAAGTACTTTTATCAGGCTGTCTGTTTTTTGCAAACGCAATTTGTAGGCGGCAGCAAACTGGCTAAAAAAACTCCAGCTTTTACCCAAAAGTTCATCATCCAGCTTTGTTTTAAAAGATTCAATAACTGCCATTTCTTTTTGGGTGAAAAATATTTTTTCATCATCCAGTTCCTCCATCCATTTATTGTATAGCATGGCTGAAGAAGTATCATTCCATTGTACCGGTTTGTAGTGCTGTTGCTCTAAGAAGCGGCGGAGCGTAATTGTTTTGGCACGAAGATCGGTTTGAGAAAAAAGTAGTGCCGGTAGTAAAATTAAGGAGAGGGTAAAGATCTTTTTCATTTGCAGTTAGTTTAAAAAAATCAGTCGGCGTAAAGCCGACTGATCAATTAAAAATTTATTTCAATTCCATCTCTTTCACAATCCTTGCTATTTTATCATCCAGTGATTTTTCGGCAGCTTCAAATTCGGCAATGTTTTTCAATTCGCCTTTTACACTAAAATAGAATTTAATTTTAGGCTCGGTACCGCTTGGTCTTGCAGAAATTTTACTGCCATCTGCTAATACAAATTGCAGCACATTACTTTTGGGCAGATCAATTGTCCAACTATCACCGGTAGTTAAATTTTTACCGGTTTGCATTTCATAATCCAATAATTCATTTACTGCAACACCATCCAAAATTGCTGGTGGATTATCCCTATACCCTTTCATCATGGCAGCAATTTCTGCCGCACCATTCATACCTTTTTTAGTAATGCTTACTAAATCCTCTTTGTACAAACCATATTGCAGGTACATGTCAATCATCTTATCGTATAAACTGCGGCCTTTATTTTTTTCGTAAGCGGCCATTTCGCAAAGTAAGGCTACGGCACTTATGGCATCTTTATCCCTTACTTTATCACCGATCATCAATCCAAAACTTTCTTCGCCACCCACCACATAATTTTCTTTGCCTTCTTTATCTTTTATCATGGCAGCTATCCATTTAAAGCCGGTAAGCACATTGTAGCAGGCAATATTGTTTGCTTTAGCAATGCCATCGATCATATCGGTAGTAACAATTGTTTTCACCACCATATCATTGGGCTGTGCAATGCCTTTTACTTTTCTTGCCTCTATCATATAATTAAAAGCAAGCACAGCAGTTTGGTTGCCATTCATCAATATCCATTCGCCTTTACTGTTTTTTACACCAATGGCTACACGGTCAGCATCAGGATCGGTACCTAATAAAATATCGGCATCCAACTCTTTTGCTTTTTGCAATCCAATACCCATGGTTTCTTTTTCTTCTGGGTTAGGATACACCACTGTAGGAAAATTACCATCGGGTGTTGCCTGCTCGGTAACAATGGTAACGTTGGTAAAACCAAAACGTTCCAATACCGCAGGTACCAATGTTATACCTGTGCCATGTATGGGTGTATATACAATTTTAAGATCGTGCTGTGCTGCACACACATCAGGATATACGGATAATGTTTTTACCATATCCAGGTATGCATTATCCAAATCTTTTCCTAATGGAAAAATATTTGCTTCGCCACCGTTCCATTTTACTTCATCCACACTGGCAATTTTTTCCACTTCCACAATTACATTTTTATCGTGTGGCGGCACCAATTGTGCCCCATCGTTCCAATAAGCTTTATAGCCGTTGTATTCTTTTGGGTTATGCGATGCAGTAAGCACTACACCGGCCTGGCAACCTAATTTACGTATAGCAAAACTTAACTCAGGTGTAGGGCGCAAGGCTTCAAATAAATATACTTTTATACCATTGGCGGCAAAAATATTGGCAGTGGTTTCGGCAAAAAAACGGCCATTATTTCTGCAATCATGTGCAATAGCCACACTCACCTCTCCTGTAAAAGATTTTTTTAAATAATTAGCAAAGCCCTGTGTGGCCATACCCACAGTATATTTGTTCATGCGGTTGGTGCCAATACCCATAACACCACGCAGGCCACCGGTACCAAATTCTAAATTTCTGTAAAAGGAGTCTTCCAGCTCCGCAGGGTTATCTTGTTGCAGCTTTGTAATTTCATCTTTAACCGATTGCTCGTAATTGCCGGTAAGCCAGTCGTTAATTTTTTTAAGGGTGGTTGCTTCCATATTTTAATATTTATATAGTCCAAAAATAAATGTTTAACGCTTCATTAAAGCAAATTTTGTAAATTTGTTTTATGACTTTGATTAATTGCAAATATTTATACCCAGTGGTTTTAAAAGCTTTTCTCTGCTTTTTTATACTGCTGACATTTCGTTTTGCAGGGTATTCACAATGCTGTCCAAATTTTTGTCCCAAAATCCCAGATGTGCTGGCGCATTATCACGAATATGTAAATTATGTGTCTTCAAGACCACTGGAATGCTTTTCTATACCACCAGATCCTTTAATTGCCTATCGCCAATTCAAAAAAGAAAAGCAAAAGTGGGATCATTTAAAGTTGAATTATGCAAGACCTAATAACCAATTGATGAGCTGGCCCAATTACCCTTTAACTGCAGCGCAAATAGAACAGCGTGATAAACAATGGGAACAGGACAACAAGTTATCCAACGTTATTGCAAAGGATATTATTACTTCTATACTAAGTAAAAAGAAAAAAGTTGCCGTAATACCTAAATTTTAAATAGCCTCCTTTTATCTGCACATCTCTTCTCCTGCTTTTTTCGTATCTCCATAACAAGAGATAGGTTATTTTTGTTTTTTTATGAACCAAACTTCAGTCCATAGTTCAACTTTATTGGCAAAGTTTATCCCGAGGAACGAGGGACACTCTTGTACAGCGAAAGCTTTATTGAGCTTTTGCTTTCTACTTATTATTTCTATTGTTTCTCAGGCACAAGATTCACTTAATGCAGATACTGTAAAAAAAGTCTCTTACGCATTGCAAGGAAGACTTGTAAGTTTAGTTTCCACAGCAAACGATTATAGTTATCTGCCTAAAGAAAAGAAACAACGCCGTATAAAAATAATTACCGCCACCAACATCATTGGGTACAGCGGTGCCATGGTGGGATTATATTCGGCCTGGTATAAAAATTATCCGCAAACAAATCTTCATTCTTTTAACGATAATAAAGAGTGGAAACAAATTGATAAGATTGGCCATGCTTACAGTGCTTATGCCGAAAGCAAGGCCAGCATGGAGCTATGGCGCTGGACAGGTATCGACCGTAAAAAAAGAATCTGGATCGGCGGTATGAGTGGTGCTTTTTATCAAACAGTAATTGAAACCCTGGATGGTTTTAGTAAAGAATGGGGCTGGAGTTGGGGCGATTTTAGCGCCAATATTTTAGGCAGCGGTATGTTGGTAGCGCAGGAACTGGCCTGGGATGAACAACGTATTCAATTCAAATTTTCTTTTCACCGTAAATTTTATAACGACCCGGTTTTGAACCAACGCAGCAATAAAATTTTTGGCAGCAGCACGGCCGAACGTTTTTTAAAAGATTATAACGGACAAACTTATTGGCTGAGTGCCAATCTTAAATCCTTCTTCCCCAAAAGTAATTTACCTGCTTGGTTGCAGTTATCAGTAGGTACCGGTGCCGAAGGTTTATTTGGTGCCAACGAAAATATTGGTAAAGATGATAATGGTAATATAATTTTTAACCGTACCAATATTAAACGCTACCGCCAATGGTATCTGGCACCTGATATTGATCTTACAAAAATTAAAACCAACAAAAAAGGCATTAAAGTAGCACTGAATATTCTGAACATTGTAAAATTCCCCATGCCTTCTTTGGAATATAGTAATGGTAAGTTTAGGTTGAATGCAATAACATTTTAGGATAGAACACTGATGACACGGATTAAACAGATTGGTACTGATTTTTCAATTCGTGTAATTCGTTTAAATTAGTGAAATCATGCCAATCTTTAACTTAAAAGAAGCAATCTTAAAAGAGCATTCCAAAGCACAATGCAGCAATATTGTACAATGGGTAGGCGCATCGCAACAACGCTTTGATGAGCTGTTTAATTTATTTTTACATGATGAATACCGTGTAGTGCAAAGGGCAGGCTGGCCCGTAAGTTACTGTGTAATAGCCCATCCGGAATTTATAAAAAAGCATTGGGCCGCTTTAATAAAAAATTTACAACAACCTAATTTACACAATGCCGTAAAACGTAACAGTATTCGTTTGTTGCAGGATATTGATATTCCTGAAAAATACCAAGGACCAATAATGGACCTTTGTTTTAAATATGTAGAAAGCCCAACTGAAGCTATTGCTGTAAAAGCATTCGCTTTAACCGTCTTAACCAATTTGGCCAAACAATACCCGGAGATCATCCCCGAGATAAAATTAATTATTGAAGACCAATCGCCTTGTTTTACTGCGGCACTAAAAGTTAGGGCGAGGGAGTTTTTGAAAGGGGTAGGTAAAATTTAATTTACGATCTATGCTCTATCGTTTATTATTACAAATATTAATTACTTACATGAAAAATACTGGATAAAAAGACAATAGTGTAGCCAATATTTATTATTTTACATTATAGTTATTTACCTTATGAATGCTTTAAAGAAAATTTTTATTGTTTTAGGGATTGGGCTTATCTGTTTTTCATATACAACCAACGCTCAGCAAGGTAATATCTGGTATTTTGGAGAAGGCGCCGGGCTTAATTTTAATGTAACCCCACCTCAACCACTTACTAATGGCATTTTAAACACCAATGAAGGATGTGCTAGTATATGTAATAAAACCGGCAGTTTGTTATTTTATACTGATGGTATAACGGTTTATAATAAAAACCATCAGGCTATGCCGAACGGTACTGGTCTTTTAGGTAATAGCTCTTCTACTCAATCTGCAATCATTATTCCCAATCCTGGTGATACAAATTTATACTATATTTTCACCGCTGATTGCGTAGAAAATTCATTTGTTAATGGCTATAATTACTCTTTGGTGGATATGCGATTAGATGGTGGTTTAGGTAATATTACAGTACAAAAAAACATTAATCTAAGCAGCTCTTCTACGGAAAGGTTAACTGCTGTAAAAGCAGCAAACGGAATCGATTATTGGGTTATTACCAAAGGGATTAATAATAACCGGTTTATGGTTTACAAGGTTGATTGCAACGGTATAAATCCGAATCCGGTAATTTCAGATGTTGGGGTATCTCATATATTTGATCCATCACAATATTCTGGTGCCGGAGCAATAAAAGCTTCTCCAGATGGAAAAAAAATATGTGTAGCTATAGCCTGGCCAGTTGCCATGGCCGAGTTATTTGATTTTGATAATACCACAGGTAAGCTTTCTAACCCAGTTGATTTAACGGGGTATACTTCGGGTTACATTTTTATTTATGGTATTGAATTTTCTCCAAACAGTAAGCTTTTATACGTTTCTACTTCTTTAAACCAAACTATCAATCAATATGATATAAGTTCGGGTAGTACAGCAACAATTAATGCCTCAAAATTTGTTATCAATACGTCTCCTTTTTATCCTGCTGCATTACAATTATCTCCTGATAAAAGGATTTTTGTAGCATCAAATCTTACTCCATCTGTCAGTGTTATAAACAACCCTGATGTTTATGGCGCAGGGTGCAATCTTTCTTTGGGGTCTATAAATCTTGCCGGAAGGTTATGTAAGGCTGGCCTCCCCGCCTACATCGCCAGCTTTTTCGATGTAACCAACCATATTGATTTTACCCACAGCTTTGTAGATTGCCATGTACAATTTAACGGCACTACTGATCTATCAGGTAACCTTAGCTGGAATTGGGATTTTGGAGATGGAACATTTGGTTCAGGACAAACCATAAGCCATTCTTTTAAAAAAGTAGGTACGTATAATATTACCCTAACAGTAAAAAGTACTGCCTCAGCTTGTGGGCTACCGCTTACCGATAGCTTTACTATTACCAAACCAATTACCATTAATAATGTGTTTGCCGTAGATTATGATTATGCAGGCAACTGTGTAAACCAACCTACGCAATTTAGCGACAGTACCGTATTGACCATTGGCAATATTACCAGCCGTACCTGGTATTTTGGAGATGGCTCTCCCACATCAAATGCTTTAAACCCGGTACACACTTATGCCTCAGTTGGTATATACAACGTAAAACTGCTTATTTCTACCAGTGGTGTTTGCAATGCTGATAGCATAATAAAGCAGGTGCATATTGAAACAATGCCCTCAACAGTTTTTTTGCCAACCAATGGTTGTATAAACCAGGCAGTACAGTTTACTGATAACAGTACCAACCCCGTTAGTGGTGTTGGGCAGTGGAAATGGTTTTTTGGTGATGGTGATTCTTCGGTATTACAAAACCCCGTACATACTTATCTTAATTACGGCAATTATACTGCTCAGTTGCAGGTGGCTTCGCCACATGGTTGTAAGGCTGCTGCTATAACTCAACCAATTGTTATCGATAGCAAACCAGTTGCTGCTTTTGATTACCAATATCCCTGTCTTGATAAGCCAACAGTTTTCAGCAATAGTTCTTCTAACGCTTTTGGCAGCATGATTTACAACTGGCAGTTTGGAGATAATAGTAGTGCTGCTATTACAAATCCATCGCACCAGTATACTATTGCCAATAACTATACGGCACAACTTACAGTAAGTACCGCAAATGGTTGCAGCACCAGTGTAACAAAACCTGTAATAGTTGTTGCAACCTTTGCCAATGCAGGCCGTGATACTATTGCATTGTACGATCAGCATTTTCAGCTTAATGGTAGTGGTGGTGGAAGTTATTTATGGTCTGCTGCTACTAATTTAAGCAGTGCAATTATTGCCAACCCGGTGGCCCGTTTAAAAAAAGATGAAACCTTTACCTTGCAAACAACCAATGCAGATGGCTGTGTGGCCACTGATATTGTTGTAATAAAAGTGGTAACTAATTTTGATGTATTTGTACCTACAGCATTTACCCCTAATGGCGATGGCATTAATGATATTTTAAAACCTTTGCCCATTGGTATAGATCATTTAAATTATTTTAAAGTGTATAACCGATACGGGCAGGAAGTTTTTACCACCAAAGAATTAGGCAAAGGCTGGAATGGTAAAATTAGCGGCGCATTGCAACCACAGGGTGCTTTTGTGTGGATTGTACAGGCGGTGGATATTTTTGGGAAAGTGATTACTAAAAAAGGAACTACTTTATTGATTCCATAAACAAAAATTGTTAGCAGGCTTTTTATTAAAACCATGCTAACAATAAAATCATACAATCACTAAAGCTTTTAGGAACTTCAGTGGCAGCTCCAAAATATTTTTAAAATCTCACTCCAATTAAAATACCGGCTCTAACACCACCAAAGGCGCCATCTAATTTTACATTAGCGCCATTAGCGTTAACAGTAACTTTTTTTGTACCAAAAGGCATATCAAAATCATCCAGTTCTTTTTTAAGATCTGCCTGTTCATCCACAGTCATTGGAGCTGAAGTAACACCGGTAAAATCGCCTTTACCATTGCCATAATGTGGGCCAAGTATCCACCAATCCAGGCTGATATGTTTACCCAAATGCCACTGTGCCCCCAACATTAAACCAAAAGTATTACTCTTTAATTCTCCCGACATAGATACGGTACTTTCTACCATAGCACTGTTTTGGTAAGTAAATTTTAAACCGCTGCCTTTATAAGTGGCATTACGGTAAAATGGTGCTAAATAAAAACCCTGGCCATACCCTTTCTTACTTACATAAAATCTAAACTCGGGGGTAATAGCGGTATTACCCAAATTAAAATTAGCAATCTGCTCTTTGGCTTCGGCATCATCACCAACAATTTTTTCTATGGTACTTTGCAGGGGCAGTTTACCATTGGGCATTGTTCTAAAGCCCAAAGCAAAAGAAAACTTGCGGTTGATTATTCTCTCGTATTGAAAAGAATAATTTTTAAGCACAATAGCGGTAAGGTTTACCTTAAAAATGTTCATGGCGTGGGCAGGCTTTTGCTTTTCTTCTGCCTTTTCATCCTGGGCAAAAACATTTGCAGCAAATAAGGTAATGCTTGCCGTAATAAAAAAGATCTTTCTTTTCATGATGCAGGTTTTTTAGTTTAGGTTTAAATTGTTGTGCAGGCAAATACTGTTTAAATATATCGTTTTAAACCGGTAATGTAAAGTTGAATTAAACTAGTACCACTGCAAAGGGTGTTTTCACCATTTTATTCAGCTTAAACAGATAATTTGATTTTTTAGTATCAATACCTGTTTAAAAAAATATTTAGCCTGTTACAAAACTATATACTTCGTTTGTTTAAAATTGAAATAGGAGAACCCTGCGCCATAAAGACAGATTTAGGAATGGCATTTTGTAAAAAATAAAATGAAGGGCCGTACAAAGCCGTAAAATTGCAATCAATTAAATAGTGTTGCACTTTATATACTTTCCATGCAGGATGCTGCACCGGATACTCGTAAGTAGTTTGATCGTTGTATTTAGAGTAGCCCCAATAATGTTCTGCAATAAATTCTTCCTCGCTGCCGGGCTGCATGGGTAAGGCTTCTGTTGCTGTGGTAGCTTCCAGTTTATTCCATTTGCCTTTATGTTTCCAATGATAGCCAAGGTATATCTCATTATCGTCTTTAATATAAAAATGTTTCATCTTCATAGTGCTATACTTTTCTTTATACAAAGTATTGGCAACAATGCTGATGACAGGTTTGGGTACAATTTCTTTTATAAAAACGGCGCCACGTTTCCATACGCCATTATCGTTATAGCGTACATAAAATCGCAGGTTTACTTCTTCAAAATTTTTATGAAAAGGAATACTGATGCCCAGTAGTTTTGTTTTTTCAAACATAAAACCTATAAGGCTTACGTAGCATTTACCATTATAAGTATCCAGTTCGGTTTTATTGGGCAGATAAGGTTTTAAAATTTCCGGGTCAATAATATAATTGGCCATTATTAAATTATTCCACTCGGCAGTTAAAAAAGTTGCAAACATATTTGTTTAACAGATTTATCAGGAATTGGTTTGCTCAACTTTCTTTTTATCCACTTCTTTAAATATCAATCTTAAATTCTGATCGTAAGTAAAATAATTATACAGCCAGTTACTAAAAACAAAAAAACGATTTTTTACACCCAGTATCAGCATCAGGTGCAGGCCCATCCATATCATCCAGGCAAAAAAACCTTTAAAGTGCAATTTGGGTTTGGGTATATCCACCACGGCCAAATTTCTACCCACGGTGGCCATGCTTCCTTTATCGTGGTACACAAATTCGGTTAAAGCTTTTTTGTTACTTTTCATTTCTATGCTACGCAAATTATTTGCTATCATATCGGCCATTTGTGTGGCTACCGGCGCTACCTGCGGGTGACCATTAGGCCATGCAGGTTCTTCCATATACGCCACATCGCCAATGGCAAAAATATTATTGCTGCCGGTTACTTTACATTGGCGGTCAATTTTAATACGGTTGCCCCGGGCTATTAAATCTTTATCAATGCCCTGGGGTACATTGCCTTTAATACCTGCGGCCCAAATCACCATTTTAGTAGCAATAGTTTTACCATCCTTTAAAGTAATTTTTTCGCCATCATAATCTTGTAATAAAGCATTGGTTAAAACAGTAACACCTAAATTTTCTAAATACCGCTGCGATTCTGCACTGCTTTTTTCGCTCATGTTACTTAAGGTTTTGCCGGTACCTTCCAGTAAATAAATTTTCATTTGGGTAAAGTCCAGTTCGGGATAATCTTTAGGCAGCACATATTTTTTCATATCTGCAATGGCACCGCTTAGCTCCACTCCTGTTGGGCCACCACCTACTACCACAATATTCATCAACTGCTGCAAGGTTTGCTCGTCTTTTGTGGTAATAGCGGTTTCAAAATTCTGCAATAGCTTATACCGCAATTGCAAAGCTTCTAAAGTACTCTTCATGGGCATTGCATGATTCATTAAATTCTGGTTGCCAAAAAAATTGGTATCAGCACCGGTGGCAATTACCAATGCATCATATTCAAAATCGCCAATGCTGGTCACTACTTTATTTTTATCTGCCACAATCTGCTGCACTTCTGCCATTCTAAAACTGATGTTTTTACTGTTGTGAAAAACCTTACGCAGCGGAAAAGAAATATTGCTGGCATCCAGCCCGGCAGTAGCTACCTGGTAAAACAAGGGTTGAAACTGGTGAAAATTAAATTTATCAATAAGGGTAATTTCAAAACCGGGTTTATTGCTGAGGTTACGGGCTAATCTTAATCCGCCAAAACCACCTCCAAGTATTATAAGTTTCATAGTCTGTGTTTTTAACAACACAAAGATATGTTATTTTCAATAAATTTTGAAAATTTAGGAAATTAAATTCCCTCGACTGATGGATACATAAAAAAAGCGGCAGTTAGACAACTGCCGCTTAAACCTTAAATTGAACAAAACATACTATTTCGCAAAATTGTAGCGCAATAAAACTTCATGTCCGCTTGCACCATTATCAAAATTACTAATAGGACTTATGTAATCGTCATACCCATATCCCAGGGTAAATTTTTTATTAATATGCAGCCCGGCGCTCAGCATAAAACTTTGATGTGATCTATACCCCAATCCCCACCAAAAAGTTTTATTATGTTCCATCCTGGCGCCTACCTGGTAACTTACCGGTGCATTGGGTAAATAAATTACCAATGCGTTAGGTGTAATTACGGTTACTTCGTCCACCTTCCAGTTGTATTGGCCATGAAAATAGTAGTGCCTGTACAGCATTGCTTCTTCATTAGTGGTTAAATTACCACTGTAAAAATTTAATTTAGATTGTACCAGTTGTGATACAGAAGCGCCGATAGTTAAATTTTTACGGTTATAAGCAATACCAAAACCGGCATCATATTTAAACCTGCTGTCGCTGGTACCCAATACAGGATCGTTACCCAATGTAGCCGAAAGCTTTGTTTTATCCAATGCATATTGCTGCAACCTCGTTTCCAGTCCTAAAGAAAGTGTACCCTTTTCATCCATCACAATGTGCTTGGCAAGAGATAGCTGAATACCGGTACGGGAAGTAGGCCCTGTCTTATCCTGGTATACGTAACCGCCTATACCAATAGCTTGCTTAGGCAGATCCCATGAGCCAAATACAGTGGCAGTTTTAGGGCTACCGCTTATGCCTGCCCACTGGCTGCGGTAACTTACGCCTATTAAATTGGTTTGTTGCATACCTGCCATTGAGGGGTTGTGCAAAATGCCCTGCATATCATACATTGATGAAGTTTGCAATTGCTGTGCATTTGCTACTGCAACAAAAGCAACTAAAAGGGCTGTTAATATTTTATGTTTCATAAATAATATTATAAATAGATTATCTTAAAATTGTTACATCACCTTTTACAGGAATTGAGTTGCCATTTATTAAGCGGTAAGTAATAGCGTAATAATAAGTACCATCAGCAACCGGTTTGCCTTTGTAGGTGCCATTCCAGTCGTTTTGATAATTCTCGTTACTGTACACCACATCGCCATAGCGGTTAAATACTTTTACCATAACCTGCTTAGTACATGCGCCGCCGCTTGTTACCAACCATTTGTCGTTAATAGCATCGCCGTTAGGTGTAAAGGCATCCATTGGTTTAACACAATAAGGTATTACAGTTATTACAGCATTATCTGTAGATGTGCAACTGTTGTTATCTCTTACAGTTAAAGTGTAGGTAGTAGTAGCTGCAGGTTTTACTGTAGGTGTATATGTATTAATACCTCCGGTAATAGTTGTTGCAGGCGACCATAATATAGTTTGTACTGTTGCACTTCCGGAACCCTGCAGGGTGATAGCATCGCCACTTACAATGGTAAGATCGGGACCAGCATTAACACCTGGATTAGGTTTGATAAGAATATTAACAGACTTAGTTTTTACACAACCATTTAAGCTGGCTGTTACCATGTAAGTAACATTGCTGTTAACTGTTGCTATAGGGTTACTAATACTAACGTTTGATAAACCCGCCGCAGGTGACCATGCATAAGAAGTAGCAGCACTTGTAGCAATTAATGGCACCGGTGCTCCGGCACAAACTGATGTATCTGTTGCAGGTGTGGTGGTTAAGGTTAAGTTATCAGTAAAGCCAACATTTATAGTTTTAGTAACAAGGCCGCAAAATGCATCTTTAATAACCACTGTTTTTGGCCCCTGGGTTAAACCGGTAAATGTATTGGATGATTGGAATGTACCCCCATTAATACTATAAGCATATGGAGCCAGACCACCAGTTGCATTAACCGTTATACTTCCTGCAGCAGGATTGGTACAGGTTGCATTGGTAACAATTTCTGCGGTATTTACATTTACATTTAAAGTGTCGCCAAATTCCATAATAGAAGGAATACCAGAAGCAAAAGAAAGTCCTGCGACAAATAATTTTCTGTTAGCAAAAGGTATACCTGCGGGCACTGTACGTGGTGCAAAGCCCATGGCGTTTTGTAAATTACCATGAGGAGCCACTTCCATTTGCCAGCTGGCACCGCTATTGTTGGTTACAAATAATACGTTACTTCCCGAAACATATCCATTGTTGGTATCAGAGAAAAGAACGTTTAGCATATTACCAACAGGAAGCTGAGTATTTATACCGGCACTGATGTCTGTCCAGGTAGCACCGCCATCGGTTGTTTTATACAATCTTTTAAAACCTGCGGTAGTAAAAATATTCCCTAAAACAAAAACGGTATTATCATCTAAAGCAAAAATACTGGAATAGCTTACGTACGCTCCGCCTATATTTTCGTTCAACGCCGGAAAAGGATTAATCTTTGCCCAGGTTAAACCACCGTCGGTAGTTTTATATACCCCATTTCTTGATCCTGCAACATAGCCTACATTGCGGCTTGGGAAAGCCATTTTTGATAAAGTGGGCGCAGTAAATACTGGTGTTGCTGTAGTTGAATCTATTTTTATTGTCTGCCATGTTGCGCCTGCGTTGGTAGAGCGGAAAAAAGATGATTTTCTATTGGCAGCAGCAACTGAAAACTGGCTGTAACCCACTGCATAAACAGTATCATTGCCAAAACCTTTTACATCATTCATTTGAAAACTAAAATTAGAATACAAAGGATCTAATGTAGTTGCCTGATCGGTCGAAGAATAGATAACACCATTACTTACCGCAAAATAGGATTTATTAAGTTGGGTATAATGAAAGCCACTGATGTTGTAAAACGAGTTAGCAAAGTCCTGGCGGTTTTTAGCCACCCAGCTATTACCACCATTGGTAGTAACTGCTATAGTGGAACCTCCGGTTATTATACCATTATTACAATCCACAAAATCAACTTTGTTACCTGTACTGCCCACATATACATAACTGCTGTTGTAAGATCCGCCGGGAATAGAGTCGGCCATTACGCCACCCTGGCCCATGGTAATAAATTTACCACTTGGCAAAATATCAAATGCCCATGTAGCAAAACTGCTGTAGTTTCTTCCTTGTGGCAATGAGAATTCTCTCACCCAGTTTCTGCCGGTATCTATCGAAGTCCACATCAAACCAAAATTGGCAGCGGCAAACAGTTTTCCATTACTGGCTCTTTTCATCTGGTAAGGGTTTGAGGCTGCAAGCACTTGTACAGGTGGTATCTGCGGATAGCCCGGAGGTGCGCCACTGTTGCCTGTATTCAATACTTCAAATTTGCCTTTTTCGTACACACCCGGCCGGTTAACATTAAGAGTACTGTCGTTTTTACCGGTACGCACTTTTATCACTATATTATTATTGAACGACATCATCACAATTAGTGAGTCATTAATAATATTAAGCGCCCTGTATTGCTGAACAGTTTGTGTTACTGTTCCAAACTTTGAAGTACAATTTAATGTAGCAGGGTTGCCGGTGTAACCCAGTCTTTCTTTACTAATAGAATAATCTGTCAACACTCCATTATCAAATTTCCATAGCAGGCTGGCATTATGCGAACCCGTGGTTTGTGTACCGGTAAAAGCGCAGGTGGTAGTGCTGGTAATATTGGGTATACCTATATTAGGAAAGTTAGAAGCACCACCTCCGCATATATAGCCCACACTATTATTGATAAATTGTATTCTTTGTATCTCTTTTGATTTTGCAGTAATAGAGTAATCAATACCAGGGTAAGTTGCATTGTTAATAAAGCCAACCTTAGTTGTACCATTAGCTGCCGGTGCGGCAATAGAATCCCAGGTGCTACCACCATTTTTGGTAACATATAATTTGGGGAGAGAATCAGGCGTATTCCATTGACCGGCAATATAACCGGTATCTTTATTAAGGAACCAGCAGGTATTTATGCTTCTTGCATTGGCATATAGCGGCGTATTTACAAATGCCCAGTTTTGCCCGGCATTGGTGGTTTTTGCCATCATACCATTACTACCAACAGCATACGCAATAGTAGCCGATGCTATATGTACATCATTAAAGTTACCATTGGTTACTAAACCCGCCGGAGAGGTAAAAGTAAAAGGACCATAAGCCCATTTGTTTCCGCCATCGGTTGTTGTTGCAATACCCCCATTGGCGCCAACTGCAATACCCAGGTTGTTGTTATAAAAATGAACGTCCAGAACAGTAAACCCAAATTGTTTTGGATCGCTAAAACGCCATTTATTGGTTCGGTAATCACTTTGTGCAACCGACGAAAAAGAAAAAACCAGTAACATTATTACCAATAAGTAATAATGCATTTTCTCAAAACAGTGCTTGTTCATGTGTAAAAACTTTAGTTAAGGTAAAATTGAAAGCACAAGATTAAAGCAATAAGCAAATTGTACTTGTAGAGTTAATTCTACATAGTTTTGCATTTAAAATATTGAATATTGTTTTTTGAAAAAAGATATGAAACTAAAAACCTTATTAATAATATTCCTTAGCACTTTATACGGCCTGTTAACATATGCACAGGATAAATCAAACCGGGGAAAAGAATTTTGGTTAGCATATGGATTTGATTATAGCTTTTTTCATGAGTCGCCTGTTAACGAACAGGAATTAGCAATATATATCAGTGCAGTTGCGGCGGCAAACGTAACTGTTACTGTTACTAATACTGGCTATACACAAACGTTAAACATTCCTGCCAATACAGTAAATGCAACTATACTCATTCCCAAATCCGGGCCTAATGATGCCCGCACTTTAACGGATGGCTTACAAAACAGGGGTATTCATATTGTAAGTGATACACCTGTGGCTGTATATGCACACGTTTATGCAACACAGGTGTCAGGTGCTACCATGCTAATGCCCGTAGAAACATATGGCTATTTGTATCACTCCATAAATTATAACCAGGCTACATCAAACTCTTCGCTTCCGGTTATAAGCCCTACCACCGCTAATGGCGCCGACTGGTATTCCTGGTTTTATGCTATTGCATCAGAAGATAATACCAGGCTGGAGATAACTCCATCAGATACCACAAAAAATGGCTGGCTTCCGGGCCAAACCTATACGGTAAATCTTAATAAAGGAGAATCATATCATGTGTTTGGAAAGTTACAGTCAGGTTCGAGCCAGGCATGGGCTGCCAGTAAAGATATGACAGGCAGCAAACTCGTATCTGTTATTGGTGCCGATGGCAATTGCCATCCTGTTGCAGTCTTTTCTGGTTCTGGTGGCATTCGTTTATGCAGGGGCGATGGTGGCGAATTTATGCACCAGCAGGTTTTTCCTGCACAGGCCTGGGGCACCCGCTATCTTACTTATCATACCATTAATAATACCAACTCCGATATACTTGAAACTAACAGAAACTACTACAGGGTTTGTGTAGCCGACCCTACTACCATTGTTAAAAAAAATGGAGCGGTAATGACAGGGCTGATAAAAAATTTCTTTTACGAATACATGGATTCTACCGGGGGAGATTATATTGAAGCCGACAAACCAATTTTAGTATCACAGTATACGCCTAATAAAAACCAGTGCTGGAATTTCCCTGTCACCTCGCCATCGCCACCATCTTATGGCGACCCCGAAATGTTTTATTTAAGCCCTATAGAGCAGGGACAAAAAGCTGTACTCTTTTATACCAGTCGAAAATCGGGTATTGATTATGTGTATGCTAATATTCACTTCCCGACGGCAGCAATAAATTCTTTAAAAGTTGATGGCAATACATTGCCAGCAAGCCAAATAATACCACATCCCAATCTGCCCTCCTATTCCGTTGCCTTAGCAAGGTTTATTGGGCCGGCCGCACAGCACAATATTACCTGCGACTCTACCTTTAACGCCACAGTATATGGGTTGGGCAATTTTGAAAGCTACGGTTATAATGTGGGTACTTTAATTAATAATTTAAATTTTTATGGAGGCGTAAGAAATACTTTTAGCACCACAGGAAACATTGATAGTTTTACCTGCCTCAATACTCCTGCAAGAATTTTTGCTAAACTGGCATTTCCCGCTTTAACTATACACTGGAAGTTAAGCCAGGTACCAGGCATGACGCCAAATACAGATTCGATAATTAATAATCCGGTGCCTGTGGCCACGGAAATAATAAATGGCAGAACTTATTATGTTTATACACTACAGCAAGATTTTACTTTTAGTTTAGGTGCAGTAAGTATTCCTATTGCATATACTTCTACAGTTATTCCTAATTGTTTTCAAACAGAAAATGCATATTTAAAATTGGGGGTTGTAAACGGCCCTAAAGCCGACTTTAATATTGCTAATCTTAACTGTTTAAAGGATACTGTTTTGTTTACCGGTAATTCCACACCAGGCAATTTTAATATTGTAAATTACTTGTGGAATTTTGATGATGGTACCACACAAAATTCCATCAACGCAAAAAAAAGGTTTACAACTGCCGGCAATCAAAATGTACGATACAGAATAATTGCAGATAATGGTTGTGTAGGCGATACTACTAAACTTATTAATATTTTTCCCGAACCTGTTTCTATATTTACAGCCACTACTCCCAGCTGTGATTCGGTTTTACTTACTAATAATTCCACCATTTCATCCGGCACCATAAAATCCAAATGGTATGGCATGGATAATGGCACCGTAGTATCTACCAACAGTAATATTCCTTTTTACTATGTGTATCCGCTGCCAGGCACTTATACTATTAAGTCGGTTACTATTTCGGATAACGACTGTGTAAGTGATACCAGCTTTCAAACTGTAACTATTTACGGCAGGCCAGTTGCCAAATTTGGTTACGATAAAAATATTTGCCTAGGGGATTCTATACGAATCACAGATACATCCTCTATAGCATCGGGCACCATTACCAGTTGGGAATATGATTTTGGCGATGGTAATATTTTGGTAAGAAATACCAATACCCCATTCTACCATACTTATGCCAATGCTGGTAGTTTTATTGTAACGCTTAGTACTATTTCGGCACAGGGTTGCAAAAGTACCGTCTTTAAAAAAACAGTAATTGTTGCGGCTAAACCTGTAACATCTTTTACTTATGCAGGTAATACCTGTGCAGGTAATACTATCACATTCACTTCTGCATTTACCAATGCTGCCAACACATCCTGGTATTGGAATTTTGGAGATGCACAAACTTTAAATACAAGCCTTAGCAATATTGCCACACATGCTTATGCATTACCACAAACCAATATTCTGGTAAAACATGTAGTTAGTGTAGGCGGTTGCGCCAGTGATACTGCATTTGCTACCATCCCGGTTATCAACCCAACTCCTTTGGCATCTTTCAGTATTAAAAAAGATACGGTTTGCGAAAACAAACCCATTTTATTTTCTGCTGCATTAACAGGCGTTACTGTATGGAACTGGAATTTTGGCAATGGCACAGGTGCAGTTGCTGCACCGTTTAACAGAACCTACGCCACAGCCGGCACCTACAATATAAGCCTGGTGGTTACTGATGCCAATGGCTGTATCTCTTTACCGGCAACAGATGTACTGTTTGTAAATCCATCGCCAAAAGTAAATGCAGGTGCCGATAAAATTATTCAAACCGGCACAACTGTTTTACTGGATGCAACTGTAACTCCTGCCTCAACTGCTTATGATTATTTATGGACACCGCCTGCAGGATTAAGTGCAACCAACATTTTGCAGCCGGTATCTTCAACTACCAATACCACCACTTATTTATTAAAAGTAGAAGATATAAATTCGCATTGCAGTAATACAGATGATGTGATGGTAAGTGTAATTTCAAAATTATATATCCCCAACGTATTTACGCCTAATGGCGATGGCAAACATGAAAAGTGGAATATACCGGGAATGGCATTGTATCCTGATGGAGTAGTAACTATTTTTAACCGTTATGGAGAAAAAATTTATGCAGCAACAAACTATGTTAGCAAACCTTGGGATGGAACTTACAAAGGTAAACAGCAACCCACCGGTTCGTTTATTTACCTGATACAATTGAACGACAGTAAAAAACAAACCCTAACCGGAACAGTAACGATAATACGATAGCATGCAGCCAAAAATTTTAATAGCAGACGATCACAGTATGATAAGAAAGGGCCTGAAGCTGCACATGCAACTTTCGCTGGGCTTTACTGATATCAGCGAAGTAGCCACCTGTAATGAACTGATGAAAGAACTGGTGAAAAACAAATTTACGCATCTGGTACTGGATATTATTTTATCTGATGGCAGTACGCTGGAAGTGATCCCCAATATCCGCAGAGTATACCCTGCTTTAAACATTCTTATCTTTTCTATGCAGCCAGCCGAAATTTATGGCGAAGCCTTAAAACAATACGGCATTAATTATTACATGTCAAAATCTGTTGGCGAAGAAGAGATGGTGCAGATCTTGTACAAATTTATGCACAACGAAGCTCCTGTTCGTAAAAGCAATATTCAGCACCAGGACAATCCTTTTACCACACTTGCACCAAGGGAACTGGAAATATTGCATTATGTATTAAAAGGAATTGGCACTAAAGATATTGCCGACAACCTCAATTTAAAAATGAACACCATCTCTACCATTAAAACCCGCATTTTTGAAAAAACCAATGCCGGTAATATTAAAGAACTGATGGAGCTGGCTACACTGTATAATGTAAATTATTAAAAAAGAAACTGTAAATTGTTGTGCAAACAATTTATGACCCGATACATTTTACTACACTGCATTTTTTGTTTATTTACAAATATTGCCACTGCCCAGCAAGACAGTTTTAGCATACGCAGTTATACCACCGAAAATGGCTTGCCATCAAATTTGATAAGAGGCATGCAATGGGATGACAATACCAGTTTTTTATGGATCGTTACAGAAGGCGGTATTGTAAGAATGAATGGTGTGGATTTTAAATCGTACAATAAGGATAAAATTTCGCCACTCGCACCCGAAAAAAGTTTGTACGCAGTTAAAAATAATGCAGGTAATATTTTTATGTCGGATGGTTCGGGCAATATTTATGAAATACACAAAAACAAACCTGTAATATCAAAGCCTGCCCTGCTCAGCAATTCTTTTATCAACTATCATTTTATTGCGGTTTCTGATACTTTTTTTACAACTAAAATAAAAGAGCCGCCTGTTTTTTCCGCTCCTTTTGAAAAAATCATTTGCCTTAATGATACCGCTTGCCTGGTACTTTTTAAAAATACACTTTACCTGTTTAGTTTACATTTAAAAAATCCTGTGGCGCTCTCTTTAAGCCAAGGCAATATCAGTAGTATTTTTAAAATTAATAACGATTGTTTTTTTACCGACAATAATAACCAGGTGTTTTTAATTAACCCCGTTTCTCTTACTGCAAACCCAGTAAACCTGATTACTACAGATAAAAAACTGCTGAATTTTAATACAGGTGCAAGCCAGCTTTTTTGGCAAACCGGTATGATGCAACCCATCATCATTAATTCCAACAATGCATGGTCGCTTAATTATTCCGGCAACACAATTACTGCTACATTAATAACCAGCGTAATACCTAAAGATGCAAATATTTCATCAGTAGAATACACCGAAAAAAACAGGTTGCTGTTCATCGGTACAGAGTCAAAAGGTATCATCATTATAAATCAAAACTTAGTACAACCTAAAAAAAGAAAAAATGCTAACCCTAAAAATAAGAATGCTTATTTTTCTCAGTTGGCATTAGACAATGGTAATATTTTAACCAATGAAGGAGATATTATAGGCAACAGTAACAACAACCCCGGCAAATTACCCATCAATGGTAAATTTGCTACAAGGATAACATTAACCGATAATGGCAACCTGATATGGTACAATGCTACTGATGCCAGGTTAGGATTTAATTGCCTGCACCAATACAATAAAACAAATGGGCAAACCATTGTTTTTGATAAAATAAAAATTAATACCCAGGTAGAAATATCTGCTGGCAAAACTTATTTAGCCAACAATAAAGGTATTGGCACTTTACAGGGTGATAGCATCAATTATTTATTCGAATATCCCAAAGGAATTCCCAATCTTAACACCTACGATTTTAAAGAGATCAGCCCGGGTATTTTAGCTGTGGCAGGCTGCAGTGGTTTGTTACGGTTTACTACAGCTACCAATACCTTAGACACCATTTACAGCAGGGAAAATGCCTGCTTTGGCAGCATATGGAAATACAAAGAATATATTTTTTGGGGCAGCTATGGCTTTGGTTATTATGTGTACAAAAATGGCGTAATAAAAGAAATGCCTGTAGATAAAAACGACTACCTGCTGTATTGCCATTGCTTTGTGCCCGACCCCTATGGCTTTTGCTGGATAAGTACCAACCGGGGATTATTTAAAGTAGAACTGGACCAGATTATTGCGCATTTTGAAAACAGCACTACCCCGGTGTACTATCATTATTTTGGAAAAAAAGATGGTATAGAAATGACCGAATTAAATGGTGGATGTACGCCCTGTGCATTAACATTAAAAGATCAAACCATTTCTTTTCCCACAATGGATGGCCTGCTTTGGGTAAACCCCATAACGGCAAAACCAGTTTTACCCACCGGAGAAATTTATATTGATGAAGTATTAATTGATAACAAGGATGCCAACCCCGATTCGCTTAAACAAATTACCCTTGCAGCTACAACACAGGAAATGATTTTTAAACTGGGATTTTCCGGTTGGTGCAACAAAGAAAATTTGTACATAGACTACCAGTTAAATGATACTGCTAAATGGAAAAAACTAAAAGCCGAAGACAATGCTTCCATTCAGTTTAATAACCTGCCTGCCGGAAAATACATTTTACGGATCAGGAAATTAAATGGATTTGGCATCAACAATTACTCTTACAAAACCATTGAATTTAGCATTGCCAAACGCTGGTATAACGAGTGGTGGTTTTATTTATTAATGCTGGGGCTAATGATAGGCCTGGTAGTATTGTTTGGTAAAATAAGAAGCCGTCAATTTAAATTACGGCAAAAAAAACTGGAGATACAAGTGGCAGAAAAAACACAGGAGCTATTGCAAAAAAATGAAGTGCTGGAAAAGAACGATACTATAAAAACAAGGCTGATATCCATCATCAGTCATGATATTGTAACACCCTTAAAATTTGTAACTGTAGCCGGAAAAAACCTTATCGAAAAAAGAACATTAATGTCGGAAGAATTGCAGCAGGAAACCATACAGGAAATAACCAACACATCGCAGGAATTACAATTACTTAGCACCAATATTTTAAACTGGATTAAATACCAGAATGAAAACCGACGGCTGGCCAAAGAAAATTTTAACCTGTACGAAATGACGGACCAGGTATTGGGGGTTTTATATTCTTTAGCCAAACAAAAAAAACTTATACTGGTAAATACTATTGATAAAGATCTGCAGATATACCAGTATTTTGAACCCCTTAAAATTTTAGTGTATAATCTTTTAACCAATGCCATCAACTTTTCTGAAAAAGGCAGGATAATAATTGCGGCGCAACCTGCAGATGATAAACTTATTATTAGCGTAACAGACGAAGGTGTGGGAATGACGGCAGACCAGATTAAAAATATTATGGCCGATCAGTTCATTGTATCTTCTGCCAATATTGATAACAGAAAAGGAAATGGATTAGGCTATCTTATTATTAAAGACCTTATAAAAACAATGGATGCAAAACTGCATATCAGTAGCGAAAAAGGAATTGGCACCACCGTATCGATAGAAATGAGTATCACTAAAAACTGATAATAAATATTCAATAATTAAAAAACAAATGCTCAATAAAGTTCAACCTTGTTGTCTTTTATTGAGCATTAATATTGAACAATGTTTTTTTAATACTTAACTACATCATCATTTTCTTGTAAGTAAACAGCGTATTTTAATACAATACCCTCACTTTGATCGTTGCCTTTACTTTACGCAACAACTCCACTGCATTTTTACTTAAGCCTTTATCCACATCCAGCACCACATAACCAATAGCTTCGTTGGTTTTTAAATATTGTCCCAAAATATTTATTTTATGTTTGCTTAGTTGTGTATTTATTTCGGATAAAACCCCCGGCACATTATTGTGTATGTGTAAAATGCGGTGCGTACCTTCCTGCGGTGGTAAACTTAATGCAGGCACAGTGTGAGAGCCGTAACTGATTCCTTTCTCTAAATAATTAAACAACTTGTTGCTCACATCATCGCCAATATTTTGTTGGGCCTCTTGTGTGCTGCCGCCAATATGCGGAGTTAGCAACACATTGCTTAAGCCTTGTAATGGAGAGGTAAATCTGTCGCCATTTTTTTCGGGCTCCCATGGAAACACATCAATAGCTGCACCACCCAAATGGCCTTCTTTTAAAAACTTTGCCAATGCATCCAGGTCAACTACTTCTCCCCTTGCGTAGTTAATAAGTATACTGCCTTTTTTAAAATACTTAAGGTTGTTTTTGTTGATGAGGTTTTTAGTGTTTTCCTGCTCAGGAACGTGCAGCGTTACAATATCTGAATGACTAACTAAATCCTTTAATGTTTTTTTATCTTCTGCATTACCCAATGGTAATTTGGTTTCCACATCATAAAAAATAACTTTCATTCCCAAACCTTCTGCTAATACACTTAACTGGCTACCGATATTGCCATAGCCAATAATACCTAAAGTTTTACCCCGCAATTCGTAACTGCCGCTGGCATCTTTATTCCAAATACCCTCATGAGCAGCTTTATTTTTATCAATTATTTTTCTGATCAGTATTATAGATGCGCCAATTACCAGTTCCGCCACACTCCTGGTATTACTATACGGTGCATTAAAAACGGCCACCCCTTTTTTAGTTGCTTCTTTTAAATCTACCTGGTTGGTACCAATACAAAAACATCCGATAGCCTGTAATTTTTCTGCAGCTTCCAACACTTTTTTGGTAACCTGTGTTTTACTTCTGATGCCCAGTAAATGCACATTTTTAACCGCTGCTATCAATTCTTCTTCTGATAATGCACCACTGATTTTTTTAACCGTTGCATATCCTGCGGCATTAAAAAACTTAACTGCCACATCACTTATATTTTCTAAAAAAAGAATATTAATTTTTTCTTTGGGATAACTGGTTATTTTTTTGTCTGCCATGATTTTTACGCCGTATTTTGTGCAAATATATCTTATCTGGGTATTATTATTTTTATGACAGCAACTTTTTCGAATTTATTCAATATTATATGTGTTGGAGCAGGCTTCGCTTACATTTTTGCAGCTATATGTGGCAGCAAGGCTTGCAAAACAAAATATCTTTCTACCATGTATTTTACGGGTTTAGTAATAGCAGTCTTTTTTACTAGTTCCTGCCAATCATCTGCCAAAAAAAATGCCGGCTCTGCAGATAAGGATTCTGCAACAGGTATAATTGAATTACCACAACCTTTGCCGCTTGCAAAGGCCGAAGCAGATCGCTTAAATAAAGCATGCCAGCTTTGGTACGACTCGGCACTGTTACTAAAAGGTTTTAATGGAGGAATGATAGTAGCAAAAAACGGCAATATCGTTTTTGAAAAATATACCGGCACAGGTCATTTACCCGGCACCGATCTCATTACAGCCAGCACTCCATTGCACATTGCATCTGTTACAAAAACATTTACTGCCATGGCCGTTTTAAAACTTTGGCAAGAGGGTAAATTAAATATAGATGATGAACTGAGTAAATACCTGTTACAATTTAATTATGCTGGTGTAACCATCCGCAGTTTATTAAACCACCGCAGCGGATTACCCAACTATTTATATTTTATGGAAAAGCTGGGTTGGGATAAAAAGCAAACGATCACCAACGAAGATGTATTGCATTTTTTAGTGACCAATAAAGCATTGATAGAAAATATTGCGCCGCCCAATACACACTTTACTTATTGCAATACCAATTATGCATTGCTGGCTTTATTAATTGAAAAGGTAACCGGTAAAAAATATGCAGAGTATTTGCAACAAACTTTTTTTGATCCCCTGCAAATGAAAAATACATTTGTGTACAACCATATCGATTCTTTAAAAGTAAACCTTAGCTACGATTGGAAAGGACGGCTGATCCCTTTAAATTATTTAGATGCCGTGTATGGCGATAAAAATATTTACACCACAGCAAAAGACCTTTTAACCTGGGACAGGGCTTTATCAGGCAATAAAATATTTACTGCCGAAACTTTATTACAAGCTTACAGCCCTTACAGTAACGAAAAGCCAGGCATAAGAAATTACGGGCTGGGCTGGCGAATGAATATTTATCCCGATGGTAAAAAAATGACCTATCACAATGGCTGGTGGCATGGCAGCAACGCTACGTTTATAAGATTATTAAAAGAAGATGCTACAATAATTGTTATTGGTAATAAATTTACACGGGCCATTTATCATGCAAAAATTTTGTGTAACCTTTTTGGCGATTATTATAATGGCGAAGAAGAGGAAGAAAATGAAACTTCAAAAACTACCGATAGTGTAACTACTTTAAAGCCCGGCACTATTATTTTACCCAAGCCTCTTTCTAAAAAAAATGAACGGCTTCAAAATTTGTTTAAAGACAAAAACAAAGTAACCACACACTAACAGTTGGTGATTGTAGATTTGCGATTGCAGATTTCAGGCTTCTTTCCAATCTGCACAATCCTGCAAAGCACTGCCCGTTTATGGTAGGCCTTATGTTATTTAGTTAGATCTTTTGCAGGTTTTTGCACACATTGTGTAATAATAGTGCATTAGTTTTGCGGTTTTCTGCAATATTTTCCTTTTATTTGAAGAGTAATTACCATGCTAATGCTCAAAAAAGAAAGACAGGCGTACATTGTACACCAGGTAAATCTGCATAATAAAGTATTATCTGCCAGTTTAAGTACTGAGATAGATGTATCGGAAGATACCATCCGAAGAGATTTACAGGAGCTTGCTGAAGAGGGAAAATTAATTAAAGTACACGGCGGCGCCCTCTCCCACGCATTTAATGATATTACTTACCCCTCAAAAAAAGTTTATTCGCAAGACAACAAGAAAATTATAGCCGCCAAAGCTGTAAAGCTTATTAAAGATGGCATGTTTGTTTTAACAGGCGGCGGCACTACCATTAATGAATTGGCAAGGGCATTACCGGTTTCCTTATCAGCAACATTTATTTCGGGTAGCATACCCGCTATTGTGGAGTATATGCATCACCCAAACATAGAAGTAATTGTAATTGGCGATAAGTTATCAAAAAACTCTAAAATCACTTTAGGGGCTGATGCACTGTCGAGAATAAAAAGCCTTAAGCCCGACCTCTGTTTTTTAGGTATCAATTCTATTGATGTAAAACATGGCATTACGGATAACGACTGGGATGTGGTGCATTTAAAGCAAGCGATGATAAAAGCTGCAAAAAAGGTTGTTCTTTTAAGCATTTCCGAAAAAGTAAATTCAGTTCAACCAATAAAAGTTTGTGATTTGTGTGATATTGATATGTTGATTACAGAATTAGATGCAAATGACCCAATATTTAAACCATATATTGAAGCTGGTATAAATGTTACATAATAATATATTCATAATTTTTTATTTATTGCTAATTAAAATTAAAACAAACAGCTATGAGAAAATTACTCCGATTATTCTTTATTTTCCCACTAATGCTGTTCGCCTTGACGCAAAATTTACATGCACAAGATAGAACAGTGACGGGAACAGTAACTTCGAGTGATGATGGCACTCCAATGCCTGGAGTTACTGTTGCTAATAATAGCACAGGTAAAAAAGTGCAAACCAACGATGCAGGCTACTATTCAATAGCAGCAGCAACTGGTCAAACCTTACAATTTACATTTGTTGGCTATGTAGCTCAACAAAAAAGCGTACCAGCCACCGGGATGATTAACATTAAACTAGTTTCTACCGATAAAGAGTTAGAAAACGTAATTGTAACTGGTTACGGACAAAAACGAAATAAAAGGGAACTTTCGTACCAAACACCAGTTGTGTCTGGTGCCGAGCTTGCAGCTACAAGAAGAGACAATTTTTTGAACTCTCTTGCAGGCAGAGTTCCAGGCTTAACAGTAACTTCTACTTCAGGTTTGCCAGGTGCTAGTGCGACTATAATGTTACGGGGTGCTACTTCTATAGGAGGCAATAACCAATCATTGTTTGTAGTAGATGGTGTGCCATTAGATAACAATTCATTAAATCAAGAAGATCTTATTGCGGCTAGCAACACAAATGCTGTAGGATTTGCCAACAGAAATAGTGATTACACCAATCGTATTGCAGATATTAATCCAGAAGATATTGAGCAAGTTGTTATTTTAAAGGGTCCGGAAGCCGCCGCTCTTTATGGATCGGATGGCGCATCAGGCGCAATAATAATAACTACTAAAAAAGGTGTTTCGGGTAGAGCAAGAATTAGTTATGATAACTCATTTAGATTAGATGAAGTATATCGTTTTCCTGAACTGCAAACACAATTTTCAAGAGGAACAAATGGAATTTATAACCCTGAAGCTTATTCAGCAACTTATGGTTTCCGCTATTTTGGCCCAGAATACAATGCAGCAACACAAAAATTCGATAACCTAAAAAACTTTTTTCAAAAAAGTTTCTCTCAGCAGCATAATATGGCAATTGATGCAGGTAATAAAGATGCCAGTTATCGTTTTTCCACAGGTTATTTAAACTCTAGCGGTGTAGTAACAAATACTGGTTATACCAGAATGACTTTTCGTTTATCAGCACAAACCAAGTTGGGAGAAAAAATGAACTTATCTTCTAGCTGGGCGTACATAATTTCTGATAATGATAAAGTACCAAAAGGAGCTGGTACTTATTACAACAACTTAATTACATATCCAACAGATATAGATGCAAGTAATTACCAAAATGCAAATGGAACAAGAAAGGTTATTAAAAATTCTACCGACCTTGCAGCTGAATTTGATAACCCTTATTGGGATGTAAACAAAAACAAAAGTAATGATAAAACTAACCGTTTAACGGGCAATATTAACTTTAGTGCAGACCCTCTAAAATGGTTAAACCTTACTACAATTGTAGGCGTGGATAACTATACTACTGAAGGCTTTTATTTAACGCACCCCTTTTCAAGATACGGTTTTGCAACTAAGGGCTTTTTATCATCTTACGTACAAACATTTAGCAATATCAATGGTATAGCTAGAGCAACTTTTAAAAAGACAATTGCAAAAAAAATCGTAAATACCTTAAGCACTTCTTTCTATATTGAAGGAAATAGAAGAAACGTAAACTCACAAAGAGGCGAACAATTTTTTGAGCCTGATTTTATTTCTATAAATAACACAGCTCCATTAACGCAAGCGGCAAAATTGGTAAGAACCGAAATTAGAAAAACAAGAGCTTTTGCCAATTATACTTTAGGATATAACAATATTGCTTTTTTAACCTTTTCTGGTATTAGAGAAGGGATTTCTACTTTAACATCTAAGTTTTATAATACACAGCCATTTTATAACTATGGAAGTGCATCGGCCAGTTTTATTTTTTCTGATTTAGAAGCATTCAAAAAAATGAATTGGCTTTCATATGGTAAACTAAGGGCTTCTTATGCTACCACTGGTAAAGGTCCATCAGTTGCATACAGAATTGATCCGCAGTTTTCAACTGTTACTACTACAGGAGGAGGATTTGCTTTGGATGTATTTGCTAGTAACAAGGATTTAAAACCAGAGTTTTCGAGAAACTTTGAAGTAGGAGGCGAATTTCAGTTTTTAAAGAAAAGACTTAATGTGGATGTGGCGTATTACGTAATCAACACTAAAGATCAAATAGTAAGTAATCGTTTAAGCTATGGTACTGGTGGTGTGTTAAAATATATTAATGGTGGCGAATTAGAAAATAAGGGAATTGAAATTCAGCTAAAAGGTAGCCCAGTACAAAGCAAAAATTTTACCTGGGATGTTACAGTGAATTTTGATAAAAACAGAGGTATAGTTAAAAAAATGCCAGCAGATTTACCATTATACTACGATTCTGATACTTGGGTTTTTGGAAACGTAAGATCTGAAGTTTCTGTAGGCACTTCAATCGCAAATTTAGTTGGCTTAGTTTTTCAGCGTAATGATGCTGGACAACTATTAATTTCTCCCACTACAGGCTTACCAATAAATAGTACTACTTATACAAATATTGGAGATAGAACACCTGATTACAAAATAGGTTTAATAAATAGTTTTACCATTTTACAAAACCTTTCAGTATCATTTAACTTGGATATAAGAAAAGGTGGAGATGTATTTAATGGTAATGAAGCCATGATGGTATTAACTGGTACAAGTACTAAAACTTTAGATAGGTTGCAACCAAGAATAATTGATGGCGTATTAGCAGATGGCTTACAAAATACTGCTAACCCAACTAAAAACACTATTACAATTGTACCTTATTATAGAAACGACTATTATGATGTAGCATTTGCAGAAGGTGACTTTATAGAAAAAGTAAATTGGTTAAGAATGAGAGATATTACTATTGGATATAGACTACCTGAAAAAATAGTTAAAAGACAAAAAATAGTAAGAAGTGCCTCTGTTTTTGTAACTGGTACAGATTTATTTATTATTACCAATTATTCTGGGATGGATCCAAACGTAAATGCTTTGAATTCGTCTAACTCTCGTGGTTTTGGTGGTTCTGGTATCGATTACGGAGCAATTCCTAATCCAAGAGGTATCAATTTTGGCATTAAAGCTCAATTTTAATTATTTAAAATAATAACGATGAAAAATATATTTATAAAAACAATGCTGCTAAGCTTACTGGTTTTATCAATGGTAAGTTGCAAAAAGTATTTAAATATCAACTCCGATCCCGATACCACACAAAACCCGTCTAATAGTTCGGTATTTCCTGCTATGTTATCAGCCATACCTAGAGGCGTGCAATACGATGCAAGGTATATGAGTAAATATGTACAAAATTTATTAGCATCAGCTAATGGCAATGCCGACACTTGGGATAGACATGGCTTTTTATTAAATAGTGATGCATCTGGAGATATTTGGAGGCAAACATATTTTGGTCTTGGTGCTAATTTAAACTATATAATAAAAAACGGTATAGATAAGGAACAATACGATTATGCAGGGGCTGCACTTGTTTTAAAAGCGCTTATGTTTCAAATGACTACAGACTATCATGGCGAAATAATTTTTACAGAAGCATTTAAAGAGGGCACTTACTATTTTAAATATGATTCTCAACAAGTAGTATATCAAGGTGTAGATTCTTTGTGTCGCTTAGCCGATCAATATTTGCAAAATGCACAAACTAAAACGGTTACTATGGGCAATAGTGATATTTCATTCAATGGAAATATCACCAAATGGAGAAAATTAAACTATTCAATATTGGCTAAAAATTTTCATCGCCTTACTAATAAAACTGGTTTGTATAAAGCAGATTCAGTAATTAAATATTGTGATTTAGCAATGGCATCGGTAGATGATGATTTTGTAATTCCTTTTGATGCATCTAAAAATGATGATGCAAATTTTTATGGAACTTATAGAAACAATTATGGTACATTCCTCCAAAGTAATTTTATTGTAAAACTTTTAGATGGCACTACAATTGCTAATACAGGCTTACCTGCAGATAGAGACCCACGGATGGCGCAAATGCTCACATGCTCACAAGACACTACTAATGGCAATGGTGGTTATAGAGGTGTAGATCCTGGAAATGGTGACCCTTTTAGTGCGCTTACTGGGGTTTATGCTGTAAATTCTGCCAATTGGGTAAATGCACGTAAAAGAGTACCTGTAATTTGGGGCGATAGTATTTATGCTAATCCAAGTTCAGCAGTATTTACTCTTTCGGCAGGAAAATATTTATTTAGAGACAAAGCAGTTATGCCTGTAATAACTTACGCAGAAATGCAATTTATAAAAGCTGAAGCTGCCTATAGAATGGGGCAAAAGTCATTGGCACATGCAGCATATTTAAATGGAATTAATGCGCATTTCGACTTTATTAATAAAAGCTATAGCGCATATAGAGGTAATGCAAGTTTATTTACCATTGCACCTATTTCAGCAACAAATAGATCAAAATATCTTGCAAGTAATAATGTAAAATCTGCTACAACAATTACCATTACTGATATCATGCTACAAAAGTATATAGCTCTTTGGGGTTATGGTTTTTTAGAAACCTGGGTTGATATGCGTCGTTTTCATTACACTGATATAGATTCGGAAACAGGCAATCAGGTATATAAAAACTTTAGCTTGCCTTCAAGTTATTATGTTTACAATAATAATAAACCTGTTTATCGTGTTCGTCCAAGATATAACTCTGAATATGTTTGGAATTTAGAACAATTGAAAACTTTAGGAGCTACAAATTTAGATTACCATACTTACGAATGTTGGTTCAGCAAACCTTAATAAAATTAAAATTGAGTATTATGAAACATATCTTAAAAATAATAACACCCGCAATATCATTTATATTGATAATTGCTGGATGTACGAAAAATTCTTTTAACTTAAAAGAAACCAATTTTATTGATGGTCAAGCATCATTAAAAATAAATTTCTTTTCTTCTTACAAATCAAACCCTGCATATCAAATTAAAATAGACGGTATAAGAGTAAGTAGTAATTTAACTTATGCTACCCCTTTTCCGGGTGGCGGATTAAATACCGGGGGTGGTAGCTACGCAGATTATCTTGCGGTAAGCCCAGGCTCTAGAAAAGTTACAATTTCTTTACCAAATGTGGGTACAAATAACGATTCCGTTGAAGTGGCTTCGGCAACTGTAGATTTAACGGCTAACAAAACCTACTCTTTGTATTTTGCAGATACTTCTGCAAATACTGTTTCAATTTTAGCAGAAGATGATCTTTCCACACCTGATTCAGGTTTTATTAAATACAGATTTATCAATCTTATGCCTGATTTAGCTGGAGGTATTGATTTGTATTTTGGCACCGGCTACACATCAACTACTTCAACAAAAGTAGCTGGCCCAATACTGTATAAGGAGATGAGTACATATTTTACTGTTCCATTAAATGCAGGAACCTCTTGGTCTATTAGGCCAGCAGGTGCTGCAGCTACTACTACAGCTATAGCTACTTATGCAAGTTCCAGCTCTGTGATAAATCAAAGAGTATATAGTATTAGTACAAGGGGTTATAATTCTATTACTACTACAACCGATGTTAGAAGGCGATTATTTAGTTTTATTTATAACCGGTAATTAAATTTTAAAAAAACTCCGGTAATACCGGAGTTTTTTTTGCCCAAATTTTTACATAAAAAGAAATCCATGTTAGCTCCTCAAGTTCAACGAATTTGCCTACTAAGTGCATTTTTAATTTCATTAATTAATATTTATGGCCAACAGAATGACTTTAAAGTTAAACTAGACAAATGGCGAAATGACTATCCGCAAGAAAAAGTATTTTTACAAACAGATAAAACATATTATCTGGCTAAAGAAAACATTTGGATGAAAGCTTGGTGCAGCACTATTGCCGGGCCAACATTTTTAAGCCGCATTATTTATATTGATTTAGTAGATGACAAAGGTAATGTTGTTCAAAAAAACATGTACCAATTAGATAGCCTTAGTAGTACTAGTGCCACTTTTAACATTACAGAAAAAACTGCAACTGGTAATTATTCAATAAATGCATATACCTTATGGATGCTTAATTTTCCAGAGCTAATTTTTAAGAAAAATATTTTCATTTATGGATCAGAAACTCCTATTAATAACAATAAGAAAAATACACAGCATTCAAATATTAAAATTGTTTTCTTTCCAGAAGGTGGAGATATTATTGAAGGAGTAGAAAATAGAGTGGCATTTAAAGTAACAGATAACAATGGTTTTCCTGTAATTTTTAATGGTCAACTAGAAAGCGAAGATGGCAGTAAAATTGCAGATATAAAAACAGAGCATGATGGAATGGGAACTTTTAATTTTCAACCAGAAATAGGAAAACGCTACAAAGCAACAGTTAAATTTGGAACTAATACAAAATTAGATTTTAATTTACCTGTTGCTAAAGAAGAGGGAATAAACGTTAAAATAACAAACAATAACCCTAACAAGCTTTTTGTAATGATAAGGCGTGGCGAAAAAAATAAAGAAAATTATAATGAACTAAAAGTAGTTACTCAATTAAATTATCAAGTAATAAATAATACACTAATAAATATTAATGAAGGGCAGACAGCAGTAAGTATTAATAAAAAAGGGCTTCCTCCGGGTATTATACTAATAACCGTTTTTGATAAAAATAATTTACCAATTTCTGAAAGAATTGCATTTAATGAAAATTATAGTTTAGTAGAACCCTATATTAAACATGAACTAAAAAACATTTCAACTAAAGGTAAAAACAGAATAAGCTTTAGTTTTGATAGTTTAGTAAATGCGTCTACTTCTTGCATAGTTACAGCATATAATTCAGCACTTATTTATCAAGATAATATTGCTGCATCATTATTATTTGGAGGAGAGTTAAAAGGAAATATATTTAACCAAGGCTACTATGTAAAAGATAAAGATCCTATTACACTACGCCATTTGGATATATTATTGATGACACATGGCTGGAGAAGATTTAATTGGAAAAAAGTATTAAATGACGAAATTATCAATTTAAAATACCCGGTAGAATCTGCACTTTCGTTCAAAGGCACCATGTATAAAAGCGACCGATCAGAGATTATTAAAGATGGTAAAGTATCCTTTATTATAAGAGGGGCCGACTCTACTAGTATGCTTGCTGAAGCAACTGTAACTGATAAGGGTGAATTTTTACTACAGGACATCAATTATAAAAAAGATGCCGAAGTTGCTTACATGGGCACCAATAATAAAAAAGAAAAATTTATTGTTGATGTAAAATTGTCACCTAATTATATTGATAGCTTAAAAAAATCAATCCAAACTCCTACTATTAATTTAGACACAGTAGACCTGGCAGATACGAAAAATAATTTATTTGCTTCATTAAAAGCGGATATAAAAAGAAAAGATAGTTTAACAAGCTATAAAACTTTAGAAAATGTTGTAATTAATTCTAAAAAGATTTCAAAAATTGATTCATTAAATAATGAATATTCTACAGGAGTATTTCAAATGGGTAAATCAATCGATCCTTCAGAATTTAAAAATTCTTTTACTATTTGGCAAATGTTACAAGCCTCAATACCTGGTATTACTGTAGAGGGCAACCCATTTGACCCCACCGTTTCATTTAACAGATTTAATGGATTAGCCATACCAAATCCAACAAGTGGAGATGAAAATTCTGACCCTTTAAGTATACCTAATGTACTAGAAGAAGGTGGCATAGCCTATTTTATAAATGAAGTTAATGTAAGTAAAGATGTTATAAATTCTCTTGCTGCTAGCGATGTGGCATTAATAAAAGTATTAAAAAATGAAGCTGCAGCTTTAGGTGTAACCCAAGGTGCAATTGCTTTTTATACAAAATCAGGCAAAAATTATTCATCAAGAATATATGATAAAACATATACAAAAGAACGAAGAGCCGGTTATGACATAGTTAAAGAATTTTTTTCGCCAGATTACGATAATCCTACAAACCTATCTGAAAGTGATTATAGATTTACCTTGTATTGGAATGGAAATATTAAACCAGCAAAGGATGGGCAATATAGATTTGAATATTTCAATAATGATAACAGCAAAATAAATTTGCTTACAATACAAGGTATTACACAAGATGGTGAGATAGTTTTTAAACAATTCTTAATTGAATAGTTAAAAAACTTCCGCTATCCAAAAAACAAATAACAAACTCCAATAGCAGTAATAATTCCTACCAGGTCGGCCAGCAACATGGCGCCAATGGAGTAACGGGTGTTTTTAATATTTACCGAACCAAAGTACACCGCCACCACATAAAATGTAGTATCAGATGCTCCCTGAAAAATTCCTGACAGTTTGCTTGCAAAAGAATCAGGACCAAATGTTGTCATAGTGCTCACCATCATACCTCTGGCTGCTCCCCCACTCATTGGCCGTATTAATGCTGTGGGCAATCCATCAACAAAACGGGTGTCGGCACCAAACATGGCAAAAAAATGTTTCATACCATTAATTACCGCATCAAAAGTGCCGCTGGTACGTAGCATGCTTACTGCAACCAGGATTCCTAAAATGTAAGGTATAATTCTGATGGCAGTATCAAATCCGTTTTTTGCTCCATCAATAAAAGCAGAAAATATGTCTATCTTTTTATAAATACCTCCTAAAACAATTAACAAAAAAACCAGTAATATTAACCCATTGCTTAGCTGGCCGGAAAAAATTTGTATACCTGCGGCATTTAAACGGGTAATGTATAACACCAATAAAACTATAAATGCCGAAATACTAAATACCCAAATTAAAATTACAGGCTGAAATAAATTAATTTTCTGTTTAAATGAAACTATGATCATCGCTGTCATTGTACCCACAAAGGTTACAATCATACAGGGAATAAAAACATCAGTAGGATCCGATGCATGATTGGCAGCCCTTACTGCGATTACACTAACCGGTATTAAATTTAAACCTGCTGCATGCAAACAAAGAAACATGATCTGCGAATTGGAAGCCACATCTTTATTAGTATTAAGTTCCTGTAAACTATCCATTGCTTTTAACCCAAAAGGAGTTGCTGCATTATCCAGTCCCAATAAATTTGCCGAAAAATTCATGATCATATGCCCCATAGAAGGATGACCTTTAGGAATTTCGGGAAAAAGTTTTGAAAAGAAAGGGCCAACAATTTTTGAAAGTAACCTTATGCCTCCGGCTTTTTCTGCAATACTCATAAACCCAATAAAGAGTGCCAGAACACCAATTAACTTTAAACAAATTTCTACAGCTACCCAGCAGGTTTCTATAACGCCATCTAATTTAAGCGGATTAGCAGGATCTGATGCTTTTCCACTTATCATCCAGGAAAAAATTTGTGTTTCTCCAAAGAAAAAACATTTTACACCTGCAACAAATATTGCTATAATTATAAATGCACTCCATATTCTGCTTAAAGCCATGTTTGATTGTAGATTTTAGATTTATGATTGCCAATTTTAGATTTGAAGATACTTGTTTCAACTCAAAAACTATCATTCCCGTATCTTTGCGCCTCAAAAATAATTTCAGCTATATAAATGCTGATTATCTTAATTAAATATAATTGACTTTGGATATATCGGAAACCAGGAAAATCCGAAATCTAAAATCGCAAATCTAAAATTGTATGGCTTTACAGGCAGGCATCGTGGGGTTACCCAATGTAGGTAAATCAACCTTATTTAACGCAGTGAGTAACAGTGCAAAAGCACAGGCAAGTAATTACCGTTTTTGTACCATAGAACCTAACACCGGCCTGGTAAATGTGCCCGACCCAAGATTGGATAAACTGGCCGAACTGGTAGTGCCGGACAGAACTGTACCTACGCAAATTGAAATTGTGGATATTGCAGGTCTTGTACGTGGCGCCAGTAAAGGCGAAGGGTTGGGTAATAAATTTTTAGCCAATATCAGAGAAGTGGATGCCATCATTCATGTAATACGTTGTTTTGAAGATGAAAATATTTTAAGAGAAGAAGGTGCCATTAACCCGGTAAGCGATAAAGAAATTATTGAAACCGAATTACAGTTGAAAGATTTGGAAAGCGTGGAAAAGAAAATGCAGCGTACAGAAAAAATGGCCAAAACTGATCCTAAAATGAAATTGGAACTGGAAGTTTTGATCAGCTGTAAAGACCACCTGGAAAAAGGAAAAAACATCATCACCCTTGGTTTAAGTAAAGAAGAAAAAGTGGCCATAGCCGATCTTTTCTTACTAACAGACAAACCTATTTTATATGTAGCCAATGTTGATGAGGCAAGTATGCACACCGGCAATAAATTTTCGGCAGCATTAATAGAAGCTGTTAAAAACGAAGGCAACCAGGTAATTGTAATGACCAACGCCATTGAAGCACAAATTGCAGAGTTTGAAAATGCTGATGACAAAGCCATGTTTATGGAAGAGTATAAAATGGTGGAACCCGCTTTGGACAGGTTAATACATTCTACTTACAAATTACTCAATCTCTCTACTTACTTTACTGCAGGTGTACAGGAAGTAAGAGCATGGACCATTCACCAGGGATGGAAAGCGCCACAGGCGGCCAGTGTAATACATACCGATTTTGAAAAAGGTTTTATTAAAGCCGAAGTAATTGCCTACGATGATTTTATTGCTTATAAAAGCGAAGCTGCCTGCAGAGAAAATGGAAGGTTAAGAATTGAGGGAAAGGAATACGTGGTGAAGGATGGCGATGTAATGCACTTCAGGTTTAATGTGTAGGTAAAGTACAAAGTATATAAAGTTTATAAAGTAAAACGGGCTTCAAAATTTTGAGGCCCGTTCTTATTATGTACAATGTAAGTATCATTTCATTTTCATTTGTGCAAAATAAGGGTGATCAGGGTTTACAATTAACTCCTGCCGCAACGGGTGAATAAGAATGTCCATATCCTCCATTGGTATAGCACCAAGTAAAGGCTCGTTATCGCCGGGTAACACCATTGCACGGCAAGTACTTTGCCTATTTTTAAAACGCACTTCAACTGGCCCTACCACATCATACTCTTCAATACTTCCATTAGCCATTTGGGCTTTACGTTTTTCAATTACAGGCAATTGCAATTGCTCTTGTATATTTTCATTAATGGCAAGCATATAAGCACCACTATCAGCCAACATATTTACAGTCATTTGCTTTATTTCTTCTTCGCCAATAATATGCCTTTTGGCAAGTATTAAATCTTCGCCATTAATTAAAGTTATTTCTGCATATACTAAACCCATACATCTATTTTTCTTAAAGATACAATTTTTAAATGGTTGCTTAATTTGGTAAAAAGAAACGGGTGCATTTAAAATTGTCGCATTGAATAGAGGGTTGCCAACCTTGGCAAAGACTTTTTTGAATGGGAAATATCTTACATAAGGTTGGCAACCCTTGCAACAATTATTAAATGCACCCAAAGAAAAGGGCTTCAATATTGAAGCCCTTTTCTTTTTATATTTACACCAAATATTATTGTGGTAATAATACTTTATCAATTACATGTAATACACCATTTAAAGAAATCTTATCCCATGAAGTGGCATTAGCAGCACCTCCACTGAATGGAGCACCACCCGGAGGAAAAGTACCCATTCCGGTAAATTTTAATGCTGTTACAGAAGGACCTGTAAATGTTGCTTGTGCCATTATACCAGGATGTATAGCTACTGAGCCATTAACCAAAGTATTAACAAAGGCGCCTCCTGCTGCCGAAGAGAAATTTACTGAGAATGCTCTTATATCTGGCTTGTACGACCCTGTGTTTTTTGATGCCAGAATATGATACGCAAGTATTCCTCTGATGGTTGCTGTGGTAACATTATTAGTACCTAAAAATGCCGGGCCGGCTGCAACAGCTCCATTTGCGGTTGCAAGTGCAGTTGCGCTATCTATTGCCGTATATGGTGTTGGGCGTGTAGATAAATAACCTCTGTACGCAAGTCCGAAAACTAAAGTTTGAAAGGCGGCATTATTAGGTGCCAACACCGTCATATTAGTTATGGGATAATTCATCAAAGAATCAAAAGCCAATCCAAATGCTCCAACACCACTGATACCCACTTGTCCACTATCGGCACGTGTTATTGCTGCCCTAAAGTAAGTGAGGTTTGCATCAGCATTTATTAACGTTTTTAAAGTTGTTAATGGCTGGGCTGGTAGTGGCGATACAATTGTAAAAGTGTGGTGTATAATACCATTTGCTGCAACCGAATCTACGCTAGTAATGGGAATATTATTTACGTAAGAAAATGGTGTTCCCCGTACAGGAAATATTGGCATCCTTACAAAAGGTTGAGTTGGATCAAGAATGATCTGGCTGGCTAAAGGATAATTGGGGAAAGCTGTACCAAAAGTACCTGCTGTAAATTTTTGCCCAATAGTATTATACTGTACAATAGCTGCTGCACTTGCAACAGGTAATGAGTTGGCAATAAAGCCAGAAACTACTGCATCAGGTGCACCTGCCGGCACCAAACCTCCGGAAGCTGCGGTAGCAAAAAGCCTCATCCCAACATTATCAACTGCAAATATGGTAAAGCTTTTAGTAAGGTCATTTAATGTTGCAGTCATACCCGACCTGATAATTAACCTGCTGAATAAACTATCATTAGGATTTGATGCAATTCTTGCGGCTACCCCCAACCCGGTAGGATAAGTTGGTGTGGCAATTGCAGGCAATTGCTCTAACTCTTTATTACAAGATGTAAGAAAGAACAACCCTGATAAAATTGCAAAGGAGGCTGTTCTTAGTTTATAATTTATTTTTTTCATTATAGTAAGTTTTAATTTTAAAATTGGTAATTAACTTTTAGTATTATTAATAAACATTGTATCCAAAACTCACATAGTATAAGCCACCAATTTGTGAGTTTCCTATAGCATTGTAATAATATTGGTTAAGCATATTGTTTGCACCCAATTTTAATATCGATTTTGTTTTAGGCAATTTTAAACTTAACTGAGCATCCAGCGTTTGTACATCTGGCAACTGTCCATTTGCAAAATCGCCCTGGTAGTAAAACCCTTGCTGCCACCTGTAAGCTACATTAAATCCTAAACGCTTGGCCGGGCCAAAACCTACATTACCAAAGTTGGCATTCACTTTATATTTTGGTGCATTAAAATAAGCCACAAAATTTGTTGGTACATCTTTTAATACATCAGATGCTACGTTAGCACCAACAGTAAAGTTTAAAGGCAACCTGTAATCTGCACTAAGACCAAAACCGTAAGTTTTTACTTTATCAGTTGTATTTACAGGTACAGAAATATTTCTTCTTTTGGCTGAGTTGGATGTATCAGCAGCAACACCAGAAGTTGTTTGGATAGTATTTGTTCTGCCCAAAAAATCCTGGTACTGTCCGTAATAACCATACACATCAATCAATAATTTATTTTCCATCAACAAACCTTTATAACCAGCCTCAAAAGAGCTAACTGATTCTGGTTTTACAGCTGGCGGCGTAAAGGGTTTAAAATCTTTTATATTACTTGTACCAGCAACGGTATTAAAAGTGTATAAAGGATTAGAATTGTAATTGAGGTAATCAGCAAAAGATGGATTGCTGCCCACTAAACGGGTACTACCCACCACAAGATTGATCCATTGCTGCTGATTGCTGGGGAAACGATAGGCCGTTTGATAAGACAAACGCAGGTTATTATTCTCTGCTAATTTAACCAATGCAGTAACTCTTGGTGTAAAGCGACCTTTAAAATTCTGATTTTTATCGTACCTGCCCGATGCAGTTATTTTTAAACGCTCAGTTATTTTTCTTGTAGCCTGAATATAACCACCATATTCATAAGTTCCAATGGTTCCTGTAGAATCAGCAAATAAGGTTCCCTGAGAATTCAGTACATATTTTTTATAGTTAACACCCACCAATATATCAGCAAATTCTTTTGTTATTGATGTAAGGTTGTAATTACCTTCAAGACTATATAGATCAGATTTATCCAAAAGTAAACCACCACTTTTTGAAATTGGCTTTTTACGGATAGCATCGTAAGCTGCTATAAATGATGGCGTACCTGCTGCTGGCCTTCCCACATCGGCAAGCGCTCTTGAAGCCTGGTGAGCATCATAAGCAGTCATACCATTCATTCTGTTGCTTAAATAAGAAAACGCATATTGTATATACCAGTCAGTTGGTAATGGTGTTGGATTACCTGTAGCATCAGTTGTTACAGATTTTTTCCATGTTTCATTAAATAACCTGGTTGTGGCGGTAGTATTGTAAGATTCACCGGCATTTTCCTGTGTGGTGTAAGCTCTTATCGACCAGTTCTTATTGTTTAATTCCAGTTTGTATTGCCCCATCTTAAAATCTTTAAGAGAATACCTGTCGCTACCGGTATATATTGTGTTACCAGTACCCCAATAGCCGGCTAATACAGCTTCAGTATTTTCTGATAATTTATAATGCATGGAACCAGCCAATTTAAAATTAACAGTATTGGGATTGATCAGTTCTTTTTCTGTATATCCTGTACGGGATATATTTTGAGGTGTAGACATTAAACCGTTAGCCGCTATAAAATTTGCAGCACCTGGTAAGTTATTAGCAATACTTCCAAAGAATGCACGGATATCAATTGTAGTTTCATCTCCATACACATTCACACCATCATAATTAGGGTCAGTTTGCCTGTTACCAGCAATTACACTTCCTGTTGTACCTGTTCTGCTGTAGTTTCTGTTATCGGTACCAATCCAGTCTTTAGCCTGTATCAATTCTGCATTGATCTTAAAAGCAAACTTTTCACTCACCTTTTTACCCCACCTTAAATTCCAGTTATGGTATGGAGAAGCTGCTCTTTGGTTAGCATCAGTATGCATAACACCTGTTTTTACCAAGAAAGATAAACCCTGGTATTTGAAGGGGTTTTTACTGGTCATCAGTAAAGTACCGTTCATACCACCTGGGCCATATAATGCAGAAGATGCACCTGCCAGTAATTCAATATTATCAACATCCAGTTCGCTTAAACCAATAATAGCACCTACCGAAAAATTTAAACCCGGTGCCTGGTTATCCATTCCATCTACCAATTGGTTAAACCTGGTATTACCACTGCTGTTAAAGCCACGGGTAGTGGGTGTTTTAAAAGTTAATGAAGAGGTGGTTACATCCACACCTTTAAGTGCCATAACCACATCGTAAAAACTTGCTGCCGGAGCATTGCGGATATTGGCAGCACTCACCCTTTCAATAGAAACCGGCGACTCCATAATTTTCTGAGGCACCCTTGTTGCAGAAACCACCACTTCCTGTCCTAAGGCAGAAGAGGGTTTAAAATCAATTTGTGTAAACCCTGCATTACTTAATGTTACTTCCTGTAGTTCATATCCTACAGAAGAAATAATTAATGTAACCGGTAAACTTTTTACCGTGAGTTTAAAATTTCCTTTGTCATCTGTAAAAGTTCCGGAGGAGGTTCCTTTAATGGTAACCGAAACAGCGCCGGAGCCTTCTTTGGTGTTGCTGTTACGTACATTACCGCTGATTGTTACATTTTGGGCAAAGGCTGCAATCGTTAAAACATTAGCCAATACAAAAGTAACCACATAGCTTGCAAATTTTCTCATATAGCGTTATTTGGGTTTTAAATTTCAGGCAAAATAAGCATTGTTATTTTTTAATTAAAATTTTATTTCTAACCGCCTGTGCAATATTAATTACAACAAATTTAGGGTTTTATACCACTTGATGCTACTTTAGCAGTATGACTCCATTTAATTTCCCCCAGCAAACCGATTTTTATAAAGGAAAGGTTAGAGATGTGTACTACATTGGCAACAATATTCTGGTAATGATTGCCAGCAACCGCATATCTGCATTTGATGTTATTCTTCCCCGGCCTATTCCATTTAAAGGACAAGTATTAACACAAATTGCTGCATACATGCTTAATGCAACAAAAGACATTTGTTCTAACTGGTTAATGGCCACACCTGCACCCAATGTTAGTATTGGAAAAAAATGCAACCCGTTTAAAATAGAAATGGTGGTACGTGGTAACTTAACCGGCCATGCCTGGAGAACTTACTCATCCGGCAAAAGAATTTTGTGTGGTGTTACTATGCCCGATGGCATGAAGGAGAACGATTATTTTCCCACGCCTATCATTACCCCCAGCACAAAAGCTGCCGAAGGGCATGATGAAGATATTAGTGCTGAAGAAATTATTAAACAGGGATTAGCCACTGCGGCCGATTGGGATATATTAAGCAATTATGCCTTACAACTTTTTGAAAGAGGCAAAGCCATTGCTGCCAGGCAAAATTTAATTTTAGTAGATACTAAATATGAGTTTGGTAAAATTGGCGATGAAATATTTTTGATGGATGAAATTCATACTCCCGACAGTAGCAGGTATTTTTATGCTGATGGTTTTGAAGAAAGACAACAAAAAGGCGAACGCCAGAAACAACTAAGTAAAGAATTTGTAAGAGAGTGGCTGATTGAAAATAATTTTATGGGTAAAGAAGGACAAACTGTCCCTGCAATGAGCGACGAATGGATTGATGTGATCAGCAAAAGATATATTGAACTGTACGAAAAAGTAATTGGAGAAAAATTTGTGCCGCAGGAATTAAGTGATGCCGAAACAGAAAAAATAATTATTGCAGCATTAAATAAGTTAGCATAAACAAAACGATTGCATGCAGTAAGTGCTAACTTTATACTACTGCGCTATGCCTGAAAAAAATTCATTTGTTATAAGTATTAAAAAGTACTGGAAATTACTTGGCCCCGGCCTTATCACCGGGGCCAGTGATGACGATCCATCCGGCATTGCCACTTATTCTCAGGCTGGTGCAAAATTTGGCACCAAGCTTTTGTGGACAGCCATTTTTACCTATCCTTTAATGGCAGCCCTGCAGGAAATGTGTGCCAGAATTGGATTAGTTACCGGCCATGGTTTAACCGGAACCATCAAGCGTTATTACAGCAAAACTATTTTATACCTCATCTTACTTATCAGCTTTCCCTCTATAACATTAAATGTAGGTGCAGATATTGCAGGCATGGGTGCAGTGGGTAATTTAATTGTGCCACAGATACCGGCATTTGTTTTTTCTATTTTTTTTACCGGATTACTAATGCTGAGTTTTATTTTTTTTAGTTACCGTAAAATTGCCACCATTTTAAAATGGTTGTGCATCGTTTTGTTCAGCTATATTTTAATTCCATTTTTAATCAGCACCGATTGGATTACCGTTTTAAAAAGCGCTTTTATTCCAAAGTTTGAAAACAATGCCGAATACTTTATGGCGCTGGTGGGTATTTTAGGCACTACCATTTCCCCCTATTTATTTTTTTGGCAAACATCAATGGAAGTGGAAGAGATACAAGAGAAAAAAGTTATAGTAGATAAACAAATTATTGATGATATGCAGGTTGATGTAAAAGCTGGCATTGCATTTTCCAATATTGTTTTCTTTTTTATGATTTTAACTACCGGCACCGTTTTATTTAATGCAGGCATTCATAATATCAACACTGTAGAAGAAGCTGCACAGGCATTAAAACCTTTGGCAGGCAATATGGCTTATGTGTTATTTGCTATTGGTGTAATTGGCACCGGCTTATTGGCAATACCTGTATTGGCAGGTGCTTTAAGCTATATGCTTGCCGAAACTTTTGATTGGGAAGAAGGTTTGAACAAAAAATTTCATGAGGCAAAAGGATTTTACATCACCATGATCATTTCTTTATTACTTGGTTTGCTTATGCATTTTGTAGGTATCAGCCCTATTAAAGCATTAATTTATACTGCAGTTTTATATGGCATTACCGCCCCTGTTTTAATTGCACTCATTTTGCATATCTGCAATAACAAAAAGATCATGGGCAATTTTACCAACAATCTTTTTCAGAATATATTTGGCATACTTTCTTTGCTGTTAATGACTGCTGCAGCAGTGGCGTTGATCTATTTTACATTAAAATAAAAAAATAAATTTTATATAAACCCCGTAAATTGAAAGATGAAAAATTTATTGCTATACCTATTTTTACTGTGCTCTATTTCTGTTGCGGCGCAAAATGAACATTATTTATTAATTGGCACTTATACCGGTGGCAAAAGCGAAGGTATTTATGTGTACAAATTTAATTCCGCCACCGGCGATAATAGTTTTGTGAGTGTTGTTAAAAGCTCCAATCCTTCCTTTCTTGCAGTTTCGCCCAACAATAAATTTGTGTATGCGGTAAATGAAAATGCGGACAGCAGCAGGTTTACTGTTGGTGGAAATATCTCTGCTTTTTCTTTTAATAAAATGAATGGCACACTTACCGAAATAAACAAACAACCATCTGGCGGTAAACATCCTTGTTATGTGGCAATTGACAAAACAGGCCATTGGATTTTTGCAGGTAATTACAGCAGCGGCAGTATTGGTTTATTACATGCCAATAAGGATGGCTCTTTAGACACTTTAAAACAAGTTATACAACACCAGGGCAGTGGGCCCAATGCAGGAAGACAGCAAGGACCGCATGTACACTCCACCAATCTTTCGGCTGATAATAAATATTTGTATGTCCCCGATTTAGGTATCGACAAAGTGATGATCTACGCTTTTGATAAAAAGAAAGGCGTATTAAAATATACAGCTGCTGCACCATCTGAACCTGGCAATGGACCAAGGCATTTTGAATTTGCGCCCAATAATAAATTTGCTTACCTGATGGAAGAAATGAGTGGCATAGTAGTTTGCTATAAAACCGCTAATGGCAACTTACAAATGCAGCAACGTATTAGTGCATTACCTGCCGATTTTAAAGGCGCCGTTGGCGCTGCCGACATTCATATATCTCCCAATGGCAAATTTTTATATTGCAGTAACCGTGGCGATGCTAACAGCATCAGCATATTTTCTGTAAATGCTGTTGATGGCAAATTAACATTAATAGGTCAGCAATCTACTTTAGGTAAAACGCCTCGCAATTTTAATTTTGACCCCAGCGGCAATTTTTTATTGGTGGCCAATCAAAACACCGATGATATTGTGATATTTAAAATTGATAAAAAAACAGGTTTGTTAACTGATACTGGAAAAAGAATTAATGTAGGTAATCCTGTTTGTTTGAAGTGGGTGAAATAAGAATAAATTAAAGAAAGTAGTTAATCTCGTACAGGTAATTTATGGGTACATTTTTTACATTTCCATATTAAAACTGAAGACAGGGATAATCTTGTTCAAATTTTGCAGGAACTTTCCTGCTTAAAAACAAAATCATCAAGTCCTTTCCCAAATGATATTCTTGAGAATCCTGTCTACAATATGGATAGCTTTCCGAACCTGCTTGCAATAAATCAACCTCTAAATGGCTGGACCAGTATTCTTCATAATGGTTTTGCCAAACTTCATGAACCAGGGCAATTTCTTTCGCAAATATTACACACAGATTTTATTCAAATTATAGGACAAGAAAATTCTGATTATTATTATTTCCTATATTTTTCAAAAGGTAGTTTAATAAGAGAAATTGAAGTTGACTCAATGCAGCTGATTGTATTTACTGATATTGGCGAAAAATTTAGTTTTGAAAAGAACCCTATCTTAACAGACGACTTTGAAGATGAAAGTAATTTTTTTGATGTTGACACTTTAGAACTTTATTGCAAAGAGTTTTTAATAGACATCCCTGCTTTATATAAACCTTCTGATTTTATACTTTTAAAAAAATAATACACAGTATTAATGGGTGTATAAAGAACAAACCTTTCTTCTACGCTTAGATAAAAGTTCAATAAAAATTTACCGTACAAAAGTGTCCTTCGTTCCTCAGGATAAACTCTGCTAATGAAGATGATTAGAGGCTTACAGCCCGGAACAAAAAATTATTTCTTATTCATCGCATCCAACCTCGGCCTCAATCGTTTTTTACTTTTATTAAATACCATCATGCCTTTATCAATTCCTTTGCGGAGTTCTTTTTGTTCTTCTACCGGCAAGTTGTACACGGTTTGGCAGGCTTCGCTACAGCAACCATCGTATTGGGTGGCGCAGGTTTCACATTGTATAAATAATAAATGGCAGCCATCGTTTTTGCAGTTGGTGTGTGTATCGGCAGGCTGGCCGCACTGGTGGCATTTGGCAATTACATCTTCGGTAATACGCTCTCCCAGCCTGTCGTCGAAAACAAAATTTTTACCAATGAATTTACTGGCTAAATTATTTTCTTTGGCCTGTTTGGCATAATTAATAATGCCACCTTCTAAATGAAAAACATTTTTAAAACCATTGTGTAGCATGTAAGCGCTGGCTTTTTCGCAACGGATGCCCCCGGTGCAATACATTATAATGTTCTGGTCTTTTTTATCCTGCATCATTTCCACTGCCATGGGCAATTGCTCACGAAAGGTATCGCTGGGTATTTCCATAGCTTTTTCAAAATGGCCCACTTCATATTCGTAATGGTTACGCATGTCTATCACAATGGTATTATCATCCTGCAGCAAATTGTTCATTTCTGCAGCATTTACATACTTGCCTTTTTTTGCCATACTAAAGTGGGGATCGGTAATGCCATCTGCCACAATCTTTTCCCGTACTTTAATTTTTAATACCCAAAAAGATTTGCCATCATCATCCACCGCAATATTTAATCTTAATCCATTAAGCGGCTCAATGGAATACAAGTAACTCTTCAGCGCCTCAAAATTACTTTCGGGCACACTTATCTGTGCATTGATACCTTCATGTGCAACATAAATTCGACCAAATACTTTTATTGCATTCAAGGCTTTATATAAATCATCACGAAACTGTTGAGGATCCTCAATACTGAAATACTGGTAAAATGAAATGGTGGTGCGGTGCTCCGTTTCCTGATGCAACAATTGCTTAAGCTCCGCCTGCGAAATGCGGTTGTGTAATACTGCCATAGTTTTAAATTTGATTCCGCATAAAACGGAAAATCATTAAATGATTGGATGCTTGCAGGGCAAACCAAATTAACTGTGTAAAGATAATTATTATAAACTTATTGACATACCTCCATTTCCGGTGCGACGCACACTGCCGCCAATAATACCGCCAAAACCCAGCCTAATACCGGTTGTACTTTGTTTTCCATTGGCATAAGCAGCAACAAAATCAACCCGTAATATTTTAAAAATATTTTCAAGGCCAACAAATGCTTCGGCATAATTACTGTTCTTATTTATGTAAAAAGCATTGCTGCCCGCCACCAAATTCCAATTGAGTTTTTTAAACAATGGTATTTTATTGGTAAGCAAGCCATTAAAATGATGCTCTACATGTGCCAGCGAATAAAAATTTTCTGCTGTGCTGTTGGCATAATATGGCGCTAACTGAAAGCTGTTGACATACTCACTTGCTGCACCGGAACGATTACCATTAAAATGCTGAAAGTCCTGTATAAATACTTTTTTACTATTTAAAAATCCACCTATTCCAATTTTGTATTTAAATTCCCCTGCCAGTTTAAAGTTTTTAGTATCGCTGATAGTAAATTTCCATTTATCAAAATTTACATCGCTGCCCAAAATATTATCAATACCCTTGGTGTAATTAAAACTAAAAGTGGGATACTTTGATCCAATAGCTACTTTATTATTAGGGAACTGGATATATTTTTGTCCGGGTTTTATACTAATATCCACACTTACAAGTAAAGCCTGGTGCGGTGTAAATTGTTGTGCAATTTTTTCGTAAGGATAATTAGGGGTTATATTGATAGTATCTTTTTTAAACACTGTAAAATTGGTGGTATTATTAATGGGTATTCTGTCTTCGTACAAAGCATTTACAGAAAACCTCAATCCACTCTCATATCTTTTTGCAAAACCAATGCTGCCAAAATAATTCTCGTATATCTTCATAAAGTTATCACCCCAAAATAAAGTAGTGATGCTGTTGTTTAATGGAGTAACCGTACTTTCTTTATTAAACTGGCTTACCCTTTTACCTCCGGATAAAAACCAATTCTGTCGTTTTATTTTTTTATCGGTACTCCAGTCTCTTGTATTGAAATTAATATCTGCCCAGACATTTAAATGCGTATTGCTAAAGCCATAGCGTATGTGTGGCTGTATAGAAAAATTAGATTTTATTTTCTTCAGATATTTGTTGTAAAAAAAATTAGTGTTCAGCACTGCACCTTCCACAGTATTGTATTCCATGTTTTTTATTAACGACTCAATACCCCATCTGGTAGAGCCGTTTTTTGTATAATGCGTTCTGCTGATGCCTTTCCAAAAAACTGCTAATGGTTTTATTTTTCCTTGTTTTTTATTAAGTGAATCTACAGAACGTTTGCTTAGCATCGAATCTTTTTGTAACTGGTAAAGACTGTCTTTAACCTCGTAATCTTTTTTCTCTTCGGGCTCCAGTGGTATAGGGCGAATAGTATCCCAGTATGCAACAGGTTTTTTATTTACAGCAGTATCATACTTTATGATCACCTTGTCAAAATATTTTTTGCCAAAAGCCGGATTAATGTTGTAGTTAGAATAAATGTTTACAAAATTACCAATGGCATCAATACCAAATTGTTTAAAGTTAAAGTGTAATAATTGATTTTTTACCCGCCACACATCATTGCCCACCGGCACATTAATTTGAGTTATTTGCAAGGTATCTATAAGTTCCAGTTGCGATGTTTTGGTAAGGGTTAAATCGCAGCTGTGTATCCGCCAGTCGCCTTCGGTAATATAAATAACGCCGGAAAACAATGGCTCATAATTTCGGCGTGGTGTTACCTGTATGGTATTTATTTCTTTTCCATCTTCAAAAAAACTACCCAGAAATTTATATTTATAAAAGCCAATGGCACCATCTGCGATGGGAGAAACAAAACCTCTGGGATTAAACTTTTCGGTAAATACTTTTACGTTGTTGGTATAAAAACTAATGAACGTAGGAAAGGTAAAACCAAAACCACCACTACCGCTCACCCTGCTGCTAAGCACTTCCATTTTAAATTTATCGGGCTGCTGGGTATGAATTTTCGCTACCGATTCGGATAAATAAATAATTCCTTTGCCGGTAGAATCCAACCCTATGCTGCTACGATCTTCGTCGGGTATTTTTTTGCCCATTATTTTTTTGGGCAACATACGCAGCTTCATAATATCTTTTGTATACAGATCGCATTCAAGTGCATTTACCTGCTTATTGTAATATTCTCTTTTTTTAATGGCTTGGCGAATGATAGCATAAGCAGGATCTTCTCCTCCACTTTTTACCAGTACTTCTTTTAAATCTAATTTTTGTTCGCTGAGTACAAAAGCCACTTCTTCATCCAGCTTACTTACAACAACGGTTTTTTCCTGCTTTGCAAAGCCAATATGCTGGCAAACCACCACATAAGTACCTGGCGAAACTGTAAAAGAAAATTTTGCTTTGGTATTGGCACTTGCCCCTACCGATGTGCCTTTAATGGTAATAGAAGCATATGGTAATAAATCGCCTTTAGTATTAAATACGGTACCGTAAATTTTTTGGGCCGAAGTATTAAGAGACAATAGAATAAGGGGGAGTAATAATCTTAACATGCAGTAATTTTATGTTCAACGAAAATAAAGCCTAAAATGTTACTAAGTTGTGAAAGCGGGGAGTAAAAAAAATCAGGTTAGCAAAAACCTGATTTAATAAGATGCAATTTAGCGGTACAATACTCAACAGGCAACCGCATACTCTTCAAAATTAAAGCTGTGCAAATAATAAGCAACACAGCTCAATTTGTTTTTATTCTTTCTGAATAATCTTTTTACAGCCCTTATCAACTGCATGAAAGGTTGAAAATGCCCTTTTTGTCCATCCACCACAATATAATTTCCTGCAGCATTTATTGTATGAATGCCCATATTGTATTCTCCGTTATTATTGGCTTTTATTACCATATACTCTTCTTCGGCAAACTCGGTTTCGCTTAGTTTTAGTATTTTATTTATAGTAATAGATTCGCCATAATAAGCGCCGCAATTTTGAGAAGGCCTGTAAATACATCCATCAACTTCAAAAAAATTGCCTGCAGGCCTCGACCCGTTTAAATTATTTTTTACCGGGTTAGCGGCATGTGCTTTGTAAGGACCTGAAAAATTATCGGCATAGTAAATATGCAGTTTACTAAACCTTCCGTTGCCCAGCAGGGTTCCAAAAAGCCAATATTTACCTTGTGCTTTTAGTATTGTTGCATCAAGTATTGGCAAATTGCTTATTACTTTTCCATCACCGATTTCTTCTCTCACTTCGTCGTATTCGTAACTTACTAGCGGCCCGTCAAACGCATTTTCCACTAACACATGGCTTTTATTATTTTCTTTGTAAATAAGCGGGTAAGAAAAATGAGTACCATTTTTAAGAATGGTTTCGGGAGTGGAGAAGCCTTTTGTCTTATCATATTTAAACAAGCATATCCTGCCATCTAATTCGCCTGTAGTAAATTCTTCTGCAAGAATATTCACTTCCCCCTTGTTGGAATAAAAAATGCAAGGATCGGCATAAGAGGTATCGATATTATTCAGCGGCATCCATTTAAAAGAAAGGTCAGTCTTTTTTTTGCCGTATAATTTCCTCCAGGCTATTTTCTAAAATACCCACCGACCACTGTTTGAAAAAAAAGTTTTAAGTAATATTTTTTAAAGTCATCAGCTAAAAAGTTAGTTCCATAATGTAATTCTTATAATTTAAGCCCTACCCAATAATCCGGCAGCTCCGGCAATTTTTTTTAATAAAAAATAAGGATAAGATGAATAGTTGTTACAAACTATTTTCTGCCCCCCGAATGAAAGTTTAAAACTGTTTATTCCCTGAAGTCCCTTATCTGTTGTATTTTCTGCATACCCTCCAAAGTCATATACTTTAAAGCCTCTTTCTTTAAAATACAACATATCCCGGTAATGTAATAATTTGTTAGCCCTGCCTGCCAGTTGCTTATCAAAAGTTTCATTCAGGCGTTTTGAAGCAGATTGCATTAACCGTACTATACCTGATTCTTTATCTACCAAATAACTATGCGCTGCAATGGTAACACCATTATAAAGTGCATAACTCAGTTGTAAATAATCCCCCATCTCATTCAAACGCCTTTCACTTATCGCATCTATTTTTCTGCTTGCTGCAAAATCATTATAAAACTCAACAAACCTTTTTATATCCTGGTTAAAAATACATTCTACGCCTGATTTTTCTGCTTGCTTAACCTCTACCTTAACTGTTTTACTGAATTTTGAAAAAATAATATCTTCACTTTCCTCCAGTTCATTTTCAACAGTAAAAGAAATTTGTTTTATTGCATACATCTTTTCTTTCACCTCTTTTAAATGCAAATAGGCCGTTAAACCTATTATATCCAAGAAATTGAACTTATACCCAAACCAATACTCCGACACCTTAAAAAAAATAAATTTCTTTTTAAATCTGATCATATTTCTTTTTTACACCTGCAAAATACAAATCGAATATTTATGCAAAATAAATTTGCTTAAATATATCAGTCATTCTATTGGGAAAATTAAAAAAACAGGGAGGTTTAACGGATCAGGGATTCAGTGTTAATAGTTAGTTGTAAAGGTGAGCAAGATAGATTAAAATATCCAAATATTTTAATCTACAGATTAAAAACCGATTAAAATATACCTGTCAGATGATAACAGAACGCTGCCTCATTTATTTTTTTTTAGTAAACTGCCACTTAAGGCAGCAAAGCCTGCAACCAATGCGCCAATTAATGCAGTTGCAAGCATCAACACATAAGGGTTATCCATTTTTAAAATCAGCATAGATACTTTATGAGCCAGTAAGTGTTCGTTACTGTTGCTTATCCAAAAACTAAGTCCGCCCCATAATATAAATAATGCTAAAAAACCAGTAAGAAAAGCTTTGCCGACGTGCTGTGGAATTAAAACAGCTACAATAAATGCGGCAATAGCGATTGACCACCAAGGTAAAAAAAGGCACGCTGCAAAACTTAATAAAGCTGTTAATATAAGAGAGGTAATGAATTTCATTTTTATTTTTTAATTGATTAGTTATTTTATTAGCTTTTGCTAAAGCTCATCATAGCTTTTACTCGTTTATCTTTCTCTTCGCCTTTTGTCATCATCCAAAGTGTATAATATTTTCCTGTTGCCCATTGGTCAACAAAATTATCATAGTATTTACTTCCGGGGTTTCCGCTTTGTCCTCCGGGATAAACGCCATAAGCTTCAGTTTCTTTAGTAAGGCTTATTACCATACGCCAGCTGGGGCCATGTGTTTGCTTGGTGGCGTTAATATTATGTACGCCGCCACCGATAGGTAAATTTGTTTTGCTGAATGGTGCCAGTTTTGCCAGGTGATCTACATGGGTTGCTTTATATTTTTCCCAATCCAGCTTTCCTGCCAACTCAGCTTTTTTTAATTCAAGTGCTGTTTTTTTAAATGCCGCTGTTACTTCATCGGCCAAATTCTCTGTTTGAGATGTATTAATATTATCCAGAAATTTATAAGCCGAATCTTTTAGCAATCCTTCCAGCAACGAACTTTCAAAAGGATGCATAATCACTTTAGGCGCCTTTGCAAACTCATCATTAAAAACAGTATCCTGAAAATTTTCCCAAAAGGTTTCAAAAATAGTAGCCGCTTTTGAACCAACATCATTTCTTAAATTCCAGCCTTTCAGCAAATCAAGGTATTTCTTTTCATCATTGTTTAATTCATTTTCTTTAATGCCTTTTAAAAATAAAGGCATTATCATTTCGGCCAAAGCATTATAATTATCTGTTTGCAAAGCCATCATATCCTGTGGTGTAATATTGCTCATTGCACTTAAACGCCTGTTGATTTGAAAACCACGGTACATGGGATAATTTCTGCCAATGTAATAAGGATAGGTTTCGTCAACCGGTTTTTGATTAGCACTGCTTATAAAACCCCGTTCAGGATTATATTGAAAAGGCACTTCATCTTGCGGAATCATTCCTTGCCATAAATAGCTGGTATCTGTACCGGGCATTATAAAATCTCCCTGTCCTTTCCATTTAGCCGGCCAGTTGCCTTGGGTACGCATGGCAATATCGCCGTTTTTACAGGCAAAAGCACAATTTTGCCCGGGTGATTTAAAATAAACAGCCGCCGCCAGGTAATCGGTGTAATTGCTGGCCCTGTTTATTAAATTAAAATACTTTAAATCTGTGCTTGGGTCATGTGCCGTCCAGCGAACTGCGTAATTTTTCGTATTACCAGTTCTACCACCGTTGTAGGCTTTGTCAAACATTACCGGGCACCAATCATTACCCAACTGTACATACGCCACCGAATCAATATAATCAGGTTTACCTTTTATTTTAATGGTATCAATTCTAAAACTGGTTGAATGATAAACACCGTTAAATAAATATTCCTGTCGGCTATCGTCTTTAAATTGTATCTCGTAATAATCTCTTACATCTCTACCGCCATTGGTTACCCCAAATGCACAGCTATCATTAAACCCAATAACAACACCCGGCGCACCGGGAAAAGAAACGCCATAAGCATTAAATGCCGGTGTGGAAATCTGCACTTCGTACCAAAGCGATGGAAGATTTAAACCTAAATGCGGATCATTACAAAGTATGGGTGCCGCATTTTTTGTTTTGGCTGCACTTACAGCCCAGTTATTACTACCATTTCCTCTATCAGGTTTTTCATTTTCTACAGCAACCGTTTCTTTTGTATTTAAATAAACAGAGTCGGCATTGGCTGGTGCTTTAGGAAAAATTTTTTGCGTTGGAAAAGTAGTTCCTTTGGGAATGATGGGGTCTAATGAATCTTGTATGGCGGGATATAATTTTGTAAAATCATCAGAAGAAAAATAGCTTTTAGCATTGGTCATTTCAAAATCATCTTCTCTTGCAGACAGATCGTAACACATATATTTTAAAAACAAGGCTGTTTTAAGATTACTCCAGCGTTCCGGTTTGTAGCCGATCAATTTATATTCTACCGGTAAAGTGCTTTCTGTTAAAGCTTCAATATAGGTATTTACGCCTGCGGTATAAGCATCGCATTCTGCTTTTAGTACCGGATCTCTTTCCATTTCTTTTGCTGCAATTTCTGCTGCGTACACCATTCCCAGTCTTCTAAATTCACGGTCGTGGTTCAATCCTTTTTCACCTAATATTTCACTCACCCGGCCACCAGCAGCAAAAGTTTGCAATTCCATTTGCCACAACCTGAATTTTGCATGTAAATATCCCTGTACAAAATAGGCGTCGTTTTCCTGCTCGGCAAAAATGTGCGGCACCAGTCGTTCGTCCAAATACACATTTACCTTGCCATTTAATTGCGGAAATTTAAGGTCGGCAGTAAAGTCTTCATTAGCTTTTTCTGCATTTTGCCAAACGCCATGTTGCGGACTTAATAATTTGCCCAGTGGCGCAGGCAGCAGCATAGTTGTATTTAAGATAATGATTAACGCTGCTGTTACAGCGGCTGCAAGAACAGATAAAGCAATCCTCATAATTAATTTTTATTACCGTGTAAATTAACGAAAATAATTTATCCATGAAAAATACTGCAAAGCGGTAAATTCTCAAACAGTTTGATTAAAAAATACAACTAAAATGGTATTGTGCTGCATTTAAAATCAAGCAATCTTTGCATCAGAAAATCATTAATTATCAGACCTGTCATTATGAAACTGCCGGCTTTAGTACAAACCGAAAAAAGCCGTAATGGTGGCACCAAAACCACCGGCAGCAATAAAAATATTGTATAGCAAAGCAATCGGGGCTTTTATCCGTACTCCTGTAGTATAGCAATTAAAAAGAAAACTGTCTTTTAAAGAAGGCAGTTTTTTATTTTTGTGGTATGAAAGAAGAAAACATCGATGTAAAAAATATATTGGGGCTTAAATTACCTACCGATCCCCGCTGGGTTAACCTGGCCGAAATAGAGCTGGAAGAAATTTTAACCGATCATGCTTATTGTGAACAGAAGGCAGCCACCACCTGCATCTCGTTAATACAACGCTACCCCGACAGGGTGGAAATGGTAGAAGAATTATCGCCTATTGTTACCGAAGAGTGGGGGCATTTTAGAATGGTACTGGCCGAGTTGAAAAAAAGAAATTTACAATTGGGCAAACAACGTAAAGATGTTTATGTAAACAAATTACTGGAGTTTCAAAAAAAGGATGGCAGCGTGGAAGACCGTTTTCTAGACCGGCTTTTAATAATGGCATTAATTGAAGCCCGAAGCTGCGAACGTTTTAAAAGGTTAAGTGAAGGATTGGATGATGAATACATGCGTAATTTTTACCGGAAGTTTATGGAGAGTGAAGCCGGGCATTACACGTTATTCATCAATTTATCGGAATTGTATTTACCCAAAACAAAAGTGCGCCAACGCTGGGGCCAATGGTTGAAATATGAAAAAGAATTAATGGAGAGCGCAGAGGTGAGAGGTGACAGGATACATTAACCCCCTCTCCCCCCTGCCCTTCGACTTCGCTCAGGATAAGGGGGAACCCAAAATTCAGCAATTAAAATACTGTTCTTCTTTAGTGAAATTTAAATAAGGATGTTTAGTTTTTAAGTCTTTTATTTTACTACAATTTATTTGTTTAAATTTTTTATGTGCTTCCGATGTTGGATTAAAAGGTTTATGATTAATAGCCGCATTAATTTCATTGATTAGCTTCATCAATTCCTTAGTTGGTTCATCAATACAGGCAGCAACAAATTTTTCCCACACATAATTGGTGGCCGCATAATTGGGGTGTACCATATCTTCTGCAAAAAAACGATAATCACGTAAATCATCAATCACCAACTCGTATGCAGGAAAATAAAAAACGTTTTCTAAATTTTCTGTTGCTGTATGCACAGCATTTATCAAGGCTGCTTTACTTCGGTTATTTTCTACAAAACCTTCCCGTAAATGCCTTACCGGGCTAATGGTAAAAATTATTTTTATAAATGGGTTAAATTGTTGCAATTGTAAGATAGTCTCGCTTAAAAGATCAATCACTTCGAGATTGCTGAGCAATTTTCTGTGAAACCAATCTGCCGGCGCTTTATGATTATTGGCTGCCACACTGCCGGCTTTTGCGTTAGCAGCTTTACCGGTTAGTTCATACACACATGCCGAGCCTAAAGTAATAATTACTACATCTGTTTCTTTTAAATAGAGATGGGCAGCATTGGTGGAAGCATTTATCTTTTGTACAGCATCTTGTTTTGTAATGTCCGAAAAACGACTGTGGTGTTGCCAGCTATGATATCCTTCGTTCAAATAAAATAAATCGCTTTCGGAAATTACCTTATCAGTAATGTAATTTTCTATTGCCTCTTTAACGCTTACCGGGTTAAATAAAATACCATTGGGATTTTGCAGAACCGGAAATTTATGTGCTACTAATTTATCGCCAATATTTTCGGTAAAGCAGCTACCCATCAGCAATAATTTATGCCGGTGATTTATTTTTTTAGACAAATGCTTTGGAGAAAACTCTACATGAAAATCCATACCACAAATTACACGAATTACTTAATACGAATTGTACTAATTACACAAATTACACGAATATAGATGTGGCCAATTGGCTGCAATGCTGCAAGGCTTCCTTATCTAAATGATCAAGCAGGTTTAATTTTTCAAAATAAGGTATCATTAATTCGGTATCCATATTACCCACCAATTCATTATTGGCCATAGGGCAACCGCCAATACCTTTTAATGCGCCGTCAAACCTTTTGCATCCGGCATGCAAAGCAGCATCCACTTTATCTTTCCAGTTTATTGCAGTGGAGTGCAAATGTACCCCTATCTCAATATCGGGTAAAGAATCTACCAGGTGTTTGGTTACACTTTTTACTTGCGCTGCAGTAGCCAATCCTACAGTATCAGCCAATGAAATTATTTTTATATCCATTGCTACCAGCTTATCTACCCAGTTAAAAACAATGGCTTCGTTATACTCATCTCCATAAGGATTACCAAACCCCATAGAAATATAAACTACCAGCTGTTTTGTATTTTTAATACAAAGGTTTTGTATTTCCTCTACCCTGTTTAAAGACTCTTCAATGGTAGAATTGGTATTTCTTTTTTGAAAGGTTTCCGAAACAGAAAATGGAAAACCGAGATAAGTTATTTCATCATACACTACCGCATCTGTTGCACCTCTTTCATTGGCTACAATGGCCAGTAATTTTGATCCTGTATTTCCTAATTCCAAATTACCAATTACGTCCCTGGTATCTGCCATTTGCGGAATAGCTTTAGGGCTAACAAAACTCCCAAAATCAATGGTGTCAAAACCCACTTTTAACAAGGCATTGATGTATTCAATTTTTTTTTGAGTTGGTATAAAATGCTTCCAACCCTGCATGGCGTCACGTGGGCATTCAATAAGTTTAAATTTTTGTTGCATTTGCCAAAGTTACATGCATAAAATGTTTTGAAAAGCCTATTATTTTTTTGCATTGCCTCAATTTAAAAGGTGGCCAACCTCCAAATACCATTTTTTGCAACTGTAATTCAACTAAAGGTTGGCAACCTTTTTAAAATTATGGGCTACTTATTTTTTCAGCATTAGCTTGCATTTTAAAATAATAGCTGTTATTTTTATTGTGGTGCTTATTTTATTTATACAATAAAAATGCAGCATGAAAAATACAATTACAATGTTTTTTGTAACAGCGCTGCTAACATCCTGCAGCAATTATTACAAAGTAATAACTATTGATAAATCAGCTACTACCGACTTTGCTGCTTCATTAAATATGAAGAATAAATTCTTTATTCTTCATAGCGACAGCGCTGTATTTTCTATAGAGAATATTTCGTTAAAGGATAATAATACCAAAATAAAATGTACCCTTTCTACGCTGCCCGATAATCATAAACTACACTTGCCTGACTTGGAAAATAAAAAATTAAAATACCGGAATGGAAAAAATGAGTACGATGAAAGTGAGGTGTTAAATGAAGTGCATCTGTTTCTTTCATCCAACATCAGTTTTAAAGAAGGGGTAAATGAAATAGCATTGGACAAAGTGGCTAAACTAGAAATAATTGAAAAAGATAAACTAAAAACAAAACGAAGCAGGGTTAAAGGCGTAATAATTACAGCTGTTGCTACAATTGGCGTTGCTGCTATTATTATAAACTCCAGCCTTCAAAATTGGAAATATTAATAACTTGTTCGTTATTTAAAACAAATATTACATCCTTTGCTTAATTGCTTCATACAGAATTATTCCTGTGGCAACAGATACATTCAGGCTTTCAAAATCGCCTTTCATGGGTATCTTAAATTGTTCATCGCAAATTTTCATCAGTGCAGGATAAATCCCCTTATCCTCGCTGCCCATTATAATTGCTGCAGGAGAAGCAAAATCAATATCACTGATATTTTTTTCTGCTGTCATTTCGCTGGCGTACACTTTTATCCCATTCAAATGTAAATCGTCTACCGCCTTCATTAAGCTGTTTACACGGCATACGGCTATTTGTTCTAATGCGCCGGCTGAAGTAGTAATGGCATCTTCGTTTAATGCGCCTACTCCTTTATCTGGAATAATGATGGCGTTTACACCAAAACAAAAAGCGCTACGGGCAATGCCGCCAATGTTTCTGATATCAGTAATGCCATCTAAAATTAAAAATAAGGGCATCTCGCCTTTATCTACTATAAAAGAAATTACATCCTGCAGATCCTGGTATTGAATTTTTGAGATGAGTGCAACACAGCCTTCGTGGTTGCTTACATTAAAATTGTTGAGCTTTTCAACCGGCACTTTATTGATAGGTACTAAATTCTTTTCTGCCAGTTTTTTTATTTCATCGATCACTTCTCCATGCACTGTGGTTTGCATGTAGATACGCTCCAGTTGTTTACCGGTTTGCATAGCTTCTATAATGGCTTTACGGCCAACTACCAAACTGCTTTTTTTAGGCCGCTGATGCTGGTGTTTGAAATTATTTCTCATTTGTCAAAATTAACCTTAATTCAATCAATAAAAAAAACCACAAGCTTTTGGCTTATGGTTTTTTATTTCGTTTATACAACTGTACAATTATAAACCAAAGGCTTTTTTAACCTTGTTTACATAATCCAGTTTTTCCCAGGTAAACAGTTCTACTTTTTTAGTTACTTTTTTACCATCAGGAGAAGTAAATGTTTTTTCTACGATCTGCGGTACACGGCCCATGTGCCCGTAGGCTGCAGTTTCGCTATAGATCGGGTTACGCAATTTCAATCTTTGCTCAATAAAGTAAGGACGCATATCAAACACACCTTCAACTATCTTTCCTATCTGTCCATCAGTAAGTTCTACTTTAGCAGTACCATAAGTATTTACATTAATACTGGTTGGTTTTGCCACGCCAATAGCGTAAGAAACCTGCACCAATACTTCGCTGCACAAACCAGCTGCTACTAAATTTTTAGCAATATGCCTTGTTGCATAGGCTGCAGAACGATCCACTTTAGAAGGATCTTTACCGCTGAAAGCGCCACCACCGTGAGCACCTTTACCACCGTAAGTATCTACAATAATTTTACGGCCAGTTAAACCAGTATCGCCATGTGGTCCACCAATTACAAACTTACCGGTTGGGTTAATGTGGTATTTAATATCGCTGTTAAACATCTTAGCATATTTTTTATACCTCGTTTTCATTCTTGGTATTAAAATATTGATCACATCAGCTTTAATTTTAGCAAGCATTTTAGCTTCGTTGTCAAAATCATCATGCTGTGTAGATATTACAATTGCATCAATACGAACTGGCTGGTTGTTATCATCATATTCTAATGTTACCTGGCTTTTTGCATCCGGACGCAGGTAAGGCATTTTGGAATTCTTTTCTCTGCGGATAGCAGCTAACTCTATTAATAAATTATGAGCAAGATCTAAAGCCATTGGCATGTAATGCTCTGTTTCGTTAGTTGCATAACCAAACATCATCCCTTGGTCACCGGCTCCCTGTTCCTCTTTTTTCTTTTTATCTACCCCCTGATTAATATCTGATGATTGTTCGTGAATGGCAGATAATACCCCACAGCTGCTTGCTTCAAACATATATTCGCTTTTGGTGTATCCAATTTTGCGGATAACACCACGGGCAATTTCCTGTACATCCAAATAGGCTTTACTTTTTACTTCACCAGCCAATACAACCTGCCCTGTTGTAACCAAAGTTTCGCAGGCTACTTTACTGTTGGCATCAAAAGCCAAAAAGTTATCAATTAAAGCATCGCTGATCTGGTCAGCAACTTTATCAGGATGTCCTTCACTTACAGACTCTGATGTAAATAAATACGGCATATTGTTATTTTTTTTAAGATTGCAAAGATAAGGGAGCTGTGCTTAAAGAACAAAGTCCTCCAAAGCTTTTGGAGGACTTATACACCTATCTTAATAAATTATTTTAAATTTTTGAATACACTAACCTAAGTCTCATTTTATAATTAACATTATTGCCGCCACCAACTTTTATCCTTCCGCCGGCCAGCCTGTTATTACCAGCTCTTAAGCCACTTTCAAAACCTATGCGGTACTGAGGGTAATCTATCAAATAAGGAGCATACAATCTTAGTTGATAATTAGTAGTATGCCTTGTAACTATTTGCTGTACGTATCGTGTAATATTGAAATTGTAATATTTTATTTGGTTACCACTTATCAAATCAGTTTTGTTTCTGGAATATCCACCAAAATAAAAATAATCAACCTCCGAAGGAAAGAACGCCGAAACATTATCAGGAAAATACCCTTCGTTAGGGTTTAAATCAAAATAAACTGGTTTCCATCTGTTTACGCTACCTGTGTCTTTTATATCAAGGTATAAAAAATTGGGTGCAGTAAATTGATTATCTGACACTGTATTAAAAGGCACTTGCTCAATTATTATTTCGGCACGATGAATTATTCTGTTAGAAAGTGTACTTAATGCAGGAATATTTAAATTAGCATAGCTGCCCGGCGTGGTTTGCAAATAAATCTCATCTGCCGCAGGGCTTGAAATTGTACCGGAAGAACGATCCCGTATAATATTATTAGCTGTAGCAGAAGTTGCAGTGCTGGAAGTGATGGTCGATATTTTAAATGAAGAAAAGGTAGTATCAACTGCTCCTCCGTTTTTGCGCCTGTAATGCACTTCCAGTTTGGATGAAGTATCTGTTAAATTAGTATATACCAGACTATTGCCGGTACCAGTTGCAATTATAGCAAATCCGTTATTAAATGCCCTGAACAAAGAATCTGACCGGAATGCATTTTGAGAACCAATTAAGCTACTATCTTTTAAATATAGTTGCGACACAAAGGCTGAACTATTAGGCAGCTTTATCCTTATCTGATTTTTTACAGAATCCACACGATTGGAATAAACTACATAGTTGCCCAGGCTGGCTATATTAACTGTTGCATTAGTAATAACAGCGCCGGGTGCCGGGGCATAGTTGATAGTTTTGGTTTGATTCACTGAATCCCATAAACCATTGTTACCAACATTGTTTTGAATTTCTCTAACTTGTAATTGAATGGGTATTGTACTATCACCCCAAAAACCTTTGTAGCTAAGACAAAGCACCACTGAATCGAAACCTACAATAGTGTCTTTTACATTGCCCCAATAATATGGGTAAAAAGTAGGCTTAAACTGGGCGTATATATTGGCCTGGGTTGTACCAAATAAAGGATCATTGTTTATCTTACCCAATACATGATCGTCGGAATAAGAGATCAACGTAGTATCAGGGTTAACGATGCCCTGAGTAGTATTTATTGTAAGTAAAGTATCAAATGTATTTACATTATCCACCGCAGGCAACAGATCACTCCCTATATCAGTAGTATCTAATTTGCTGCATCCAACTATAATTAATGAAAACAATAAAGCAGTAGCTGCTATCGACAGAATACGTTTTTGCACAAAAATGATTTTAATAAAAATGTGTTAGTTTTTTCTACTTGGCAAGGTCGGCATATAATTGCAAATAGTCTGTTAAATCACTTTCGGCACTATACTTCAAAATCTTTTTTCCTTTTACTTTCGAAAATTCTTCAACCAGTTTTTTATCAGCCTTGTCTGTTCCAAATGTTACCGCATCTGCAAAAGTTGCGCCGCCTTTAAACATAGCCGCATTGTTTGCATCTTTAAAAGGTTCCAGTTCTTTCTTTGTTACATAATCGTTGATGGTGGCCAGTTTTAAAAAATCGGCACCTAACTTATCTTTAAAAGTATTCTCCCCTATTGTATACACCACTTTGCAGTTTCCAAAAACAGGTTCTTTTTTATAAGCGTTTTTAATAAACATAGGAATCAGCCCTGTCATCCAGCCGCTGCAATGGATAATGTCTGGCGGCCATCCAAATTTTTTCACAGTTTCCAATGCACCTTTGCAAAACAATACTGTTCTTAAACCATTATCATCAAACCAGGTTTCCTTTTCATCATGAAAAACTGATTTGCGTTTAAAATAATCTTCATTATCTAAAAAATATATCTGCAACCTTGCATTAGGCAATGATGCTACTTTGATCATTAATGGATAGTCGTCATTATCAATAGATACATTGATACCCGATAAGCGAACTACCTCATGCAGCCTGTGCCTCCTTTCGTTAATAGTACCAAAACGGGGCATGATACACCTTACTTCCATTCCACTGTCATTCGACTTTACCGCCAGCTTATTCACAATCTCTGCAAAATCCGTAAGCTCCAGATAAGGCGACATTTCGTTAGCAATGAATAAAATTCTTTTCTTTGTTGACATTTTGCGCTGTGTTAGTTGCTCGTTTAATTTTTTACGGGAGTGCAAAAGTACGAATTTTATTTGGGAAATTGAGTTCACACAAGCTTTTGAAGCCTAATTGTTACTAAAATGATACTATTTAAGAAGATTACAGAACTTACCGCATTTATGGACCAACAAAAACAAAAAGGGCAGTCCATTGGCTTTGTACCAACCATGGGTGCTTTACATAATGGCCATATTTCATTAATAATTAATCCCAAAAAGCATGATACAATTACAGTAAGCAGCATTTTTGTAAACCCTACCCAGTTTAATGAAGCTAAAGACTTTGAAAAATATCCGGTAACCCTGGAAAAGGATATTGACCTGCTGGAGAAAAATGGCTGCGATGTGCTGTTTCTTCCTACGGTTATAGAAATATACCCCGATGGATTAAGTAACCAACCTTATTACAACCTGGGATATTTAGAAACCGTTTTGGAGGGTAAATACCGGCCGGGGCATTTTCAGGGCGTTTGCCAGGTGGTACACCGCTTGCTAAGTATTGTGCAACCCCATTATTTATATCTCGGTCAAAAAGATTACCAGCAATGTATGGTAATAAAAAAGCTTATTAATTTAACTGAGTTAAAAACAGCTGTAGTTATTGGTAACACTTTAAGAGAGAGCGATGGCCTTGCCATGAGCAGCAGAAATATGCGGCTGAATGAACAGGAAAGAAAGAAAGCAGTTAAAATTGCTGAAACATTATTCTTTATAAAAAAAGAAATTAAGCCAGGTTATGTTGGCGATTTAAAAGAAAGAGCACAGCAATACCTGTTGGCAGAAAATTTTAAGGTAGATTATGTGGAAATAGCCACTGCTGATACATTAACTATTATAGAAAACTGGGATGGCAAACAACCCATTGTGGCATTGGTGGCTGCATATTTAAATGAAATAAGATTAATAGACAACATGCTGTTAAACTAAAAAGTAACTGTTATCATTTGTAATTTCAAGCTTATTAAATAATCTATTCGTAATTTGTTGGCGATATGCAAAAACGGTTAATTACATTACTTAAATTCGGATTTTTTTTTGGCCTGGGTATCTTTTTGGTTTGGTGGAGCATTCATAAAATGAGTGAAGAGAATTACAACAAGTTTGTTATTGCACTAAAAACCGCCAACTATTATCTTTTAATTCCGGTATTTTTTATTTTAACCGCAAGCCATGTTAGCAGGGCTTTAAGGTGGAAAATTTTGATGGGCTCCATGGGCTATAACCCAAAATTCAGCAATACCTTTTGTGCTGTAATGATCGGCTACCTGGCCAATTTTGCCTTTCCCCGCCTGGGAGAAGTTTTAAAATGCACCATACTGGGCAAATACGAGAAAGTGCCACCCGATAAACTAGTGGGTACAATACTGGTGGAAAGAGCTGTAGATCTGCTATCCTTCTTTATTATTATTGTAATTTCTTTGTTAACCCAGGCCAAGGTGGTGGGTACTTATGCAAAAGAAAAATTTACTGAATACTTTTTAACGCAGGATAAAACCGCTGCCATCATTAAAATCTCTATTATATTAGTCGCAGTAGCCATAGGTTTCTTTTTAACCAAATACATTTTTAGAAAATACCTGCACATTAAATTTATACAAAAACTAAAAGATATTTTCAAAGGTATTATTGAAGGGTTACTAAGCGTAAAAAATCTTAAAAATAAATGGCTATTTATTTTTCACAGTGTTTTTATCTGGTGCTGTTATCTTTTTGGTACCTACATCGGTTTTTTAGCAATTAAAGAAACCAGCGTGTTACCCATTTTAGCATCCTTTCCGGTTTTAGTATTTGGCACTGTTGCCACAATGGTTACCGCAGGTGGCATTGGTTTATACCCGGTATTTTTAATGGAAGCAATGAAATTATATAACGTACAGGAAAGTTTTGGCTCTGCAAACGGCTGGTTGCAATGGTCGGCGCAATTTATTATAACACTTGTAGTGGGCTTTATTTGTTTAGCAATACTTCCTTATTTAAATAAACCTAAACATGAAATCGGTACAATCGATACCCAATAAAATTTTTACTGCAGTTACATTGCAAGCTCAGCTTAAACGTTGGCGCCTGCTCAATAAAAAAATTGTTTTTACTAACGGGGTGTTTGACATTTTGCACGAGGGCCATATTGCATCCTTAAGCGAAGCTGCAAGCCATGGCAATATTTTAGTAGTAGGTGTAAATGCTGATGCATCAGTAAAAAGATTAAAAGGCGATAGCCGCCCGGTAAACAACGAAAACTCCCGTGCATTGCTTTTAGCATCATTACTAATGACCGATGCCGTTATCATTTTTGAGGAAGACACTCCGTATAATTTAATTACTGCTGCTTTACCTGATGTATTAGTTAAAGGTGGCGACTACACTATAGAAACCATTGTGGGTGCCAAAGAAGTAATGGCTAATGGCGGCGAAGTAATTATTGCGCCAATACTAGAGGGCTTTTCCACCACCAGTATCATTGAAAGAATGAAGGGATTGTAAGCTATTGCAAGCTGCAAAAACTTTACTTAAACTTAACACCAACTTTATAATCAGGTTAAGTTGTTCCCTTTAATTTCATAAAAAAAATAGTTGTGCCTAAACAAAAAACAATAATACGGGATATCAGCTGGTTGTCTTTTAATGGCCGGGTATTGCAGGAAGCTGCAGATGATACGGTGCCTTTAAAAGAACGTATAAAATTCCTGGGTATCTTTTCTAATAATTTAGATGAATTTTTCAGGGTAAGGGTTGCCACTTTAAACCGGATGATTGCATTAGGTGCAAAAGGCAAAATGCACCTGGAAATTAACCCCAGTCTTATACTGGAAGAAATACAGGAAAAAGTACTGGAGCAGCAAAAAGAATTTGACCGTATATGGAATGAGATTTTACGGGAACTGAAAAAAGAAAAAATATTTTTAATTACCGAGCAAAAGCTAAACCGCATACAGCAAAAATTTGTACTGGATTATTTTAATGAAGAGATACGCAGCAATGTGGTGCCGCTGATGATGGAAAGCATCAAAGAGTTTCCAACCCTAAGCGACAAATCAATTTACCTGGCCTGTACTCTTTCTAAAAAAGATAAAAGTATTCCCAAAAAATTTGCATTGGTATCTGTACCGGCAAGGCGTTTGCCAAGGTTTATCATTCTTCCCTCCAAGCAAAACGAAAAGCACATTATTTTGCTGGAAGATATTATCCGTTTTTGCCTGCCCAATATTTTTTCATTTTTTGGATATGATACATTTTCCTCTGCCATCATTAAAGTAACCCGTGATGCAGAAATTGATATTGACAATGATGTATCCACTTCTCTTATACAAAAAATTGAAAAAGGTTTAAAGAACCGTAAAAAAGGAAAAACCGTTCGTTTTGTGTATGATAAAGATATTGATGCATCAATACTGGCTTACTTAGTTAAAAGGTTAGGGTTAACACATAAAGACAATTTAATTCCCGGTGGCCGCATCCATAATTTTAAGGATTTCATAGATTTTCCGGAATTGGTATTTACAAAAAAGAATCTGCGTAAAAAACCATTTTTACATCCTGCTTTAAAAAATGTAAGCCGCACTACCGATATTATTTTACAAAAAGATGTGCTGCTCAACTTCCCTTACCACAGTTTTGATACCGTAATTGACCTTTTAAGAGAAGCTGCCATTGACCCTGAAGTAGTAAGTATAAAAATCACCTGTTATCGCCTTGCGCCACGGTCAAAAATAATTAATGCCCTTACCAATGCCGTACGCAATGGTAAACAGGTAACTGTAGTTTTAGAATTAAGGGCAAGGTTTGATGAAGAAGCCAACCTGGAATGGAAAGAGGAACTGGAAGAAGCCGGGGTAAAAGTTTTGCTGGGCGTACCTGATTTAAAAGTACACGCCAAACTCTGTTTAATAAAAAAGATAATTAATAATAAGCCTGTTCATTATGGTTTTGTAAGCACAGGCAATATGAACGAAAGAACCGCCAGGGTTTATGGCGATCACTGTTTACTTACTGCCAACAAAAATATTATGGCAGATGTTAACCGAATTTTTCATTACCTGGAATTACCTAAAATGCGGCCGCACTTTTTAAAGGCTTGTAAAACTTTATTAGTAAGCCCTGTGGGAATGAGAAAGCAATTGATGCAATTAATTCAAAAAGAAATTACTGCCGCTAAAGCTAAAAAACCTGCTGCCATCACTTTAAAATTAAATTCGTTGAGTGATGAATTGCTGATTGAAAAATTATACGAAGCTGCAAAAGCCGGCGTGGCGATCAATATGGTGATAAGAGGCATTTTTTGTATGCTTACCGAAAATGCAAAATTTAAAGAAGTATATGCCATCAGTATTGTGGATGAGTACCTGGAGCATGCCAGGATAATGATCTTTCATAATGGTGGAGACGAAAAAGTATTTATCTCCAGTGCCGACTGGATGGTAAGAAATATTGACCACCGGATAGAAGCAGCCTGCCCCATTTTTGAAAAAAATATTCAGCAGGAGTTAAAAGACATACTGCAAATTCAGCTGAACGATAATATTAAAGCAAGAATATTAGATAATGAATTAGGCAACCTTTATGTAAACCCACGTAACACCAAAAAAGTGCGCAGCCAGCTGGAAACTTATAATTATCTCTTTCGTAAGTTGGTTTAAATATCAATCTCTTTAAGCGTTAATCCGTAAATTCGTGAATAGGATTTACGGATTAATCAATTAACCCATTAACCAAGAGTGAAATTAGCAGCAATTGATATCGGCAGTAACGCAGCAAGGCTTTTAATTACCGAAGTAATTATTGACGAAAAAAGAAACACTTCTTTTAATAAGCTCAATTTAGTTAGGGTACCGCTACGCCTGGGCTTTGATGTATTTGAAAGTGGCGAAATATCAAAACCAAGAATTGGCATGGTAATGCAAACCATGAAGGCTTATAAACACCTGATGAATGCTTATGGTGTAGAGCATTTAAAAGCATGTGCCACCAGTGCCATGAGAGATGCCAAAAACTCAACAGACATTATCAGAAAAATAAAGTTAGAAACTGACATTTCCATAGAAGTAATCAGTGGTGATGCAGAAGCTAATCTGGTGTACGAAAACCATGTGGCCGAAAATATGGATAAAGACCACAGTTATTTGTACATAGATGTAGGCGGTGGCAGCACCGAACTTTCTTTTTTTACTAACGGTATTTTAATTTATAAAAAATCTTTCAACATTGGTACCATACGTTTGCTAAAGGGAATGGTAAAAGATTGGCAATGGGACGAAATGAAAGAAGCACTTAAAGCGGTTACCAAAGGGCAAAAAGAAGTGGTGGCCATTGGTAGTGGTGGCAACATCAACAAAGTGTTTAGTATGAGTAAACGTAAAGATGGCAAACCGCTCTCTTTAGAGTTATTAAAAGATTATTACAAGGAATTAAGCAATGTTTCTTTAGCAGAAAGAATTAATAAATACGGCTTAAGAGAAGACCGTGCCGATGTAATTGTACCCGCCTTACAAATTTACACCAATGCCATGCGCTGGGCTGCTGCCGAAGAAATTTATGTACCAAAAATTGGTTTGGTGGATGGATTGATAAGGCATTTGTGGGAAGAAGTGAAGTAGGATTTTAGATTTGGTATTTTCTCAATACTGCTTACATTTACCTACCGTTTATGACTTAAGATGAAAAAAAAAATATTATTTTTCCTGTTGGTTTATATAAATGTTTGTTTTTCGCAAACAACATTGCAATACGCTAACTTTATTCAAACAGATACATCTGTTAAATGGGCCGCCATTTATAATTCGTTTATAAACCTTACTCCTGCTAATCCAAACTTTAATATCAGGAATTTTTATTTTAAAAAATCACAAACTAACAGCATAAAAGCTTATTCCGAAGACAGCTTAATGCTTTCGGTTTATCCTTATGAATTGAACAACAATGCATTTCTACAGAATAAAAAAACAGTAGATTATGATAATACAAAAATGAATTGGCATTTTAATTATGATAATAAAAATGATGGCTTTGATATCCTTTTTAAAGAAGATTCTAATACCTGTGATAATTGCCTAACTAAAAATAAACTTTCAATTTTTAAAGTAAAACAACTTCTATATTATAAAAATAACCAACTTAAAATCCAAAATATATTACTAAACCCCATTTACTATAAAAAAGCATATCAAAATAACAGAGAAGATGTTCAATATTTTGAAACAGCAAATTTTTGCATTTAATGATGCAGCATCAGATTCAATATCAATTCCGCAAGCAGCCATTTTTATAAGTCGTGCCTGTAATGATTTAACTTTACTTCCTAATACCCAAAACCATGTCTCTAAGAGTAAAATATTAACTCTTGATGACTGGAGCTTATGTCTCTTGTTTATTAAAGACATTACGAAGAAAAAAATAAAAGCCTATAACGCTGAAAAGAACATTTATCCAGAAGAAAAAAATATATTATCAATCCAAAAAACTTATTCTTATCACCTTAGCCCAATTAAAGTACCCGTTTTTGATGACTATGGAGTTTTAAAAACATATAAAACTATTACACCTGAAGTTAATTACGATAGTATTTATAATTTCTTAATAGTACAGGATTTTTATTTCGATTTTGTTAGCGAAAAATTATACTCAAAAGTTATTGCTGTTATACCACGAACGAGAGTTTTTACGTCGATGGGAATAGATTTAGGTTTAACAAACCATTGGGGCTTAATTTTTCCTGAAGAAAAAAAGAAAATTATTAAATTACAAAAATCAACAAAAAAATAACATGTCTGCAGCAATAAAAGAAGTAAAAAAAGTAACTACCAATACCCTGCAAAAAATGAAAGCCGCCGGGGAAAAAATTTCCATGATAACGGCGTACGATTATTCCTTTGCACAAATTTTTGATGCGGCAGGTATTGATATTATTTTAGTGGGTGATAGCGCCAGTAATGTAATGGCCGGCCATTTAACTACCCTTCCCATCACATTAGATCAAATGATCTACCATGCACAAAGTGTAGTAAGGGCACGAGAAAGAAGCCTTATTGTTTGCGATATTCCTTTCGGTTATTATCAATCCAACTCAGATATTGCTTTAGCATCTGCCATTAAAATAATGAAAGAAAGCGGCGCCAACACCGTGAAGCTGGAAGGTGGCGAAGAAGTACTGGACTCAGTAAAAAAAATAGTAAGTGCCGGTATTCCGGTAATGGGGCATTTAGGTTTAACGCCACAATCCATCAATAAATTTGGTACATATGTAGTAAGAGCAACCGAAGAGCACGAGGCCAACAAATTAAGAAAAGATGCATTGCTGTTGCAGGAAGCTGGTTGCTTTGCAGTTGTGCTGGAAAAAATTCCGGCTGCATTAGCAAAAGAGGTTAGCGAAAGCTTGCACATTCCCACCATTGGCATTGGCGCCGGTGGCAATTGTGATGGACAGGTTTTAGTAATGCATGATATGCTGGGCATTAATACCGAATTTAAACCCCGTTTTTTACGCCAGTATTTAAATATGAATGAGCAAATTACAGGTGCAGTTCAGCAATACATAAAAGATGTAAAAAGTAAAGATTTCCCTAACGAAAATGAACAGTATTAATAACTCTGTCAACTTATATCAATAGGCATTCGTAAATTTGCAAACTAAATGCTGCAAAATGAAAATGCTCTCTCCACTAAAAATTCAAAAAAACAACAACGGTGTTTCAACAGGTTTACTTTGGCCCAAAGCCAAAGGCGAAAAAATAAACTCCTTCTCTCCTGTAAACGGGCGGTTGATTGCTACCGTAACTGCTGCCGATAAAAACAATTATGATGCTGTTATAACAAAAGCACAAACTGCATTTGCAGCATGGCGCCAATGGCCTGCACCAAAACGTGGCGAAATTGTAAGACAAGTAGGTGAAGAATTAAGGAAAAATAAACAGCCCCTCGGCGAGTTGGTGAGTTTTGAAATGGGCAAAAGCTTGCAGGAAGGCTTAGGCGAAGTACAGGAGATGATCGATATCTGCGATTTTGCCGTAGGCCTCTCTCGCCAGTTACACGGCTTAACCATGCACAGCGAAAGGCCGGGACACAGAATGTACGAACAATATCATCCTTTAGGAATTGTTGGTGTAATATCAGCCTTTAATTTTCCGGTGGCCGTATGGAGCTGGAATGCGGCATTAGCATGGGTTTGCGGCGATGTTTGTGTATGGAAGCCCAGCGAAAAAACACCGCTGTGTGCCATTGCCTGTCAAAATATAATTCAATCAGTTTTTAAAAAGAATAATGTACCCGAAGGTGTAAGTAATATAATTGTTGGTGGTAGAGCTGTTGGCGAATGGATGAGTAATGACAGCAGAATTCCTTTAGTTTCTGCAACCGGCAGTACAAGAATGGGCAAAGCTGTGGGTAAAGCTGTGGGAGAACGATTAGGAAGAAGTTTGTTGGAATTAGGTGGCAACAATGCCATCATCATTACCAAAAATGCCGACCTGGATATGGCATTAATTGGTGCTGCATTTGGTGCTGTGGGTACCGCAGGGCAAAGATGCACCTCTACAAGAAGGTTGATCATTCACGAATCGGTATATAATAAATTCAAAGAAAAATTAGTGCATGCTTACGGCCAATTAAAAATTGGCAATCCTTTGAATGAAAAAAATCATGTGGGACCTTTAATAGACAAAGATGCTGTAAAAATGTATTTAGCTGCCATTGAAAACTGCAAGGCCGAAGGCGGTAAATTTATTGTGGAAGGCGGCGTATTAAAAGGCAAAGGCTTTGAAAGTGGCTGCTATGTAAAACCTTGTATTGCCGAGGCAAAAAACAGTTTTGCCATTGTACAGCACGAAACTTTTGCGCCTATTTTATACATCATGAAATATAAAACTTTGGATGAAGCCATAGCAATGCAAAACGGTGTTCCGCAGGGGTTGTCCTCAGCAATTATGACCAATAATTTAAGAGAAGCAGAAGCATTTCTTTCCCAATCTGGCAGCGATTGTGGCATTGCCAATGTTAATATTGGAACAAGTGGTGCAGAAATTGGCGGCGCATTTGGTGGCGAAAAAGAAACCGGCGGCGGCAGAGAAAGTGGCAGCGACGCATGGAAAGTGTATATGAGACGACAAACCAACACTATAAATTATACCGATAAATTACCATTGGCACAGGGCATCAAATTTGATTTATAGCCAATTTACTGTTGCAATAATTTTAATACTTATATTTATACAAGATATAAAACGGATTGCTATAAACGCTATACCTAAACCTGCTGTATTATTAAAAGTATGCTCCAGTATATATTTTCAAGTTCAATATTAAAAAAAACATTTTCGGTAATACCTGCCTTATTATTACTGCAGGGTTTATTGGCGCAAACTAGGTATGGTGTAATAGCAGGGGCAGGCAAATCTTCTCTTTATAAATTTGCTTTTTCACCGGAGGATTATAACCGCTATTCATCCACTACTTCTTTATGGGGTGGCATTACTGCAGACCTGACGCTTGTGCCAAACAATATTCATCTGTTTATTTCTGCAGTGTATAGCCAAAAAGGATATAAGTATACGATGCAAAAACAAACCGGCGCTAACAATACTTTAAAAGACTCTGGTTTTAAACAGGCTCTAAAATATGCAGACCTCAATATTAACCTTCGTAAAACATTTGTGTTTGGAGAAGAAGAAAACAATAGTTTTTTTGCAGGCACCGGCCCTGTAATAAGTTTATTAAGTGGCGGTAAGGAAGAAATACAAACCACTTATTTTGGCAACAGCTTACCTGCAACCAACACTACAAATAGCAAACTTACTAAAGGCACTGGTGCAGGAAAATATAAACCTGTTTTTTTTAGCTGGAGCATTGGAGCTGGTTTTGAGATCAACCAATTATCTATTTTCATTAATGCAAACATTCCGCTTACAGATTATTATCAGGATGCACAAAAAGCCGTAAAGCATAAAGTAAAAACATTTGGCATCAATATAGGTTATACCCTTTTCACTCATCAAAAAAGAGAAAAAGCCGAAAGAACTAAACCTGACCGTGATGCACCTGTTGTGGTTATAGATACTTTAGCGGATACTGATGGCGATGGCATTACTGATATACATGATAAATGCCCGGGCCATAAAGGCACTGAAAAATATTTTGGTTGCCCCGTACCTGATACTGATGGTGATGGCGTAAATGATGACGATGATAAATGCATTTCGGTTGCAGGCCCGGTTACTAACAAAGGCTGCCCGATAGTGTATGCCGACACTGTTAAACCTGCACAAAAAGACACCTTTTGCTACACCATATATTTTGAACCTGGCAAAAGCATTTTACGTTCCGAAGCATATAAAACACTGGAGCAGGTTGTTCAAAAATTAAAAGCAAATCCTAAACTTGTAGCTGTATTTACCGGCCATACTGATAATGTGGGTAGCGTGGTGGCCAACTATAACCGCTCCATTGGCAGGGCTACTGTTTGTGCCGATCAGGTAGCAAGCTATTATATTGATAAAAAGCGTTTAACCATCCTGTCGCTTGGCAATACCAAACCGGCCGCAGACTTAAACGATCCCTTGGTACAATGGAAAAACAGAAGGGTTGAAGTTTGTGTTTTTGAACAAAAGCAATAACTCTTTGCCACAACAAGCATTTAACACAGTAATTACAAGCCGTATAATTTTCTTTATTAACTTTGAAAAAAAGCAAAATAACATATGTACAAATCTCTAATTGTATTTTTAATCTCGGGTTTTATTTATAGCGAAACCCAGGCCCAAAAAGAAACTACTCCCAATGGCTGGCACATGATGGACAAAGAAACCAACGGTTACTATGGTGTTAGTACCGACAAAGCGTATAGCTTTTTAAAAACTAAAAAACTAAAAAGTAAAACAGTTATTGTTGCCGTTATCGATAGTGGTATAGATACCCTGCACGAAGATTTAAAACCTGTACTATGGACCAATCCTAAAGAGATACCAGGCAATGGTATTGATGATGATAAAAATGGTTTTATAGATGATGTACATGGCTGGAATTTTTTAGGCGGTAAAGATGGCAGTAATGTAAAAGAAGACAGTTACGAAGCTGCAAGAGTTTATCACAGGCTCAAATCAAAATACAACGGAAAATCTAAAGAAGATATACTGGACAGTAAAGATGCCGCCGAATTTGCAATTTGGGAAAAAGCCAAAGCAAAAATAATGGGTGATGATACTGAAAATGCGGTAGACTTTGTAATACTTAAAAGAATGCTTACCGGTATGCAAAAACAGGATAGTATTTTAAAAATTGCCATGGCAAAAGAAGTATTTACTGGTATAGAACTGGAAGCATTTAAACCCGTGGATGATGCTGCTAAAAAAGCCAGGAACAGTATGTTGGGCATAATGAAACCCAACAACCAGTTAGAAGCTACCAATAAAGAATTTATGGAAGGCTTTTCGGAATATGTAGCTGGTGAAGAGAAGAAAGAAGAATCTAAAAACACAGCCCCAAAAACTTACCGTGCCGATATTGTTAAGGATGACGAAACTAATATAAACGACCGCAATTACGGCAACAACGATATTATGGCCAATACACCAATGCACGGCACACACTGTAGCGGTATTATTGCTGCAGCACGCAATAATGGCAAAGGTATGGATGGCATTGCTGATAACGTACGTATTATGATGATACGTGCAGTACCCGATGGTGATGAGCATGATAAAGATATTGCCAATGCTATCCGGTACGCAGTGGATAACGGAGCACAAATTATAAGCATGAGTTTTGGTAAAGATTTTAGCCCTGAAAAACAGTGGGTAGATGACGCTTTCCGCTATGCTGAAAGTAAAAATGTATTACTGGTACATGCCGCAGGTAACGATGCGAAAAACGTAGATAACGAAGATAACTTTCCCAATCCTATTTACGTTAATGGTAAAGGCAGGGCAAATAATGTAATAACTGTTGGAGCCAGTGGTGATCCAAAAAATGGTGGCCTTACTGCTTCATTCAGCAATTATGGCAAAAAAGAAGTAGATGTTTTTTCGCCTGGTGTAAAAATTTATGCAACACTCCCCGGTGGTAATACGTACGGAAATTTACAGGGCACCAGCATGGCTTGCCCGTTAGTAGCAGGTATTGCTGCTTTAACTTTAGAGTACTACCCTACACTTTCTGCAAAGCAATTAAAATATGTAATTGAAAAATCGGCACAGCAGCCCGATTATAAAGTAACTAAACCTGGCAGTGATGAAATGGTTAACCTTGCCGATATCAGCAAAACAGGAGGCATTGTTAACGCCTACGAAGCATTAAAACTAGCTTCCACATTAAAAGGCGAAAGAAAAATTCAAAAAGAAGTTTTACCAAAACCTAAAATGGTAAAAACTAAAAAAGGATAAATATTCTTAAAAAAACCGAAGCTTATAGTTTCGGTTTTTTTGTTACCTTATTTTTTCTTAATCGTATATGCAGAGGATAATGTGGCAAGAACAAACGATATACTACAGAAAAAATTAAACTGAGTTAAAGTACTTACCAGCTGTAGATTTAAAGCACTGATTATCTTTTATCCAATTTTTTCGTAAATTTATTCCTTAAAAAACCTTCAATTTTATAATTTATGTCAAAACCATCCTCTACCTCTTACCCTACTTACTTTCAAAAATATATTGATCTTGTACTGGAAGAAGATCTAACATTGGCATTCCGTCACCAATCATTGGTACTTACAAAATTTTTGTACAGTATTAATGAAGAAAAATCTACCCATACTTATGCTCCCGGCAAATGGACCATTAAAGAGCTAATACAACACATGATTGATACCGAAAGAATATTTGCTTATCGTGCATTATGCTTTGCCCGTAAAGATACCAACTCAATGCCAGGCTTTGATGAAAATGAATACGCATCTAACAGCAATGCAAATCTCCGCCACTGGAAAGATCTGGCAGATGAATTTTTAATAGTAAGAAAATCTACCGAAATTTTATTCCACAGCTTTACAGAAGAAGTACTGAGTAATAGTGGTACAGCCAACAATAACCCGGCGACAGTTGCAAGCATGGGATTCACCGCCATTGGCCATGTTTACCACCACATGAATGTTTTAAAAGAACGATATTTATAATTTTTTGTCGCAATTAATTTGCCTTCGATAAATTATTTATGGTAAAAAAAATAACCACACTATATTGAATAAAAAAATCCCGTAGCTTAAAGTGCTACGGGATTTTTTTATTCAATCTTTTTCCATTAATTATTCTTTGCAGTAGCTTTCTGCATAATTATATTATTGATCACTTTTACAGTACCATCAATGTAAATATCGCCACTCAATCTTTTAAGCCATTGCTTATTTTTTTCTACTTTATCTTTTGCAACATTAATGCTTACTGTGTCTGAAGCTACATTTTTTACATTAAGTTCTTTAGGTAATTTATTCAACTCCTCCAGTTGTTTATAGGTGGTTTTAAATTGGTCTTGTTCTGCTTTGTATTTTACAATATTTAAGGAGTATTCCTTATCACTGTTAGCGCCCAACCACTCTACACTTGTTTTTATTTTGCTGAATACAGGGCTTTTATTGATCTGGTCGTAGGTAACATTTACAACTGCATCAGTGCTTACAGTACTTGTCCATGGTTGAAAATCAGCCTTAGGAATTTCATCCCATGGCAAAGCAGATGCTTCATCTTTTTCACGATATTTCAGGTATTCCATTCTGTCGGGCAAAACAATATCAGGGGTTACGCCTTTTAATTGAGTAGCACCGCCATTAATGCGGTAAAACTTTTGTAATGTTAATTTTAAAGCACCGAGATCGTCTGTGGCTTTGTTAGCAAACAATGGATTTTCACTTTCGGGTGTTAATGGAATATTACGTTGTACCGTACCTTTTCCGTAAGTGGAGGTACTGCCAATGATAATACCTCTTTTATAATCCTGAATTGCTGCTGCAAAAATTTCTGATGCTGAAGCACTAAACTCATCTACCATTACAGTAAGTGGGCCGGTGTATAAAATATTCTTATCCCTGTCTCTTAATACAGTTGCTTTTTCATCCCTGCCTTTTACCTGCACTATAGGCCCTTCTTCTATAAATAAACCAGCCATTTTTACCACTTCTGATAATGACCCACCGCCATTACCTCTCAAATCAATTATAATACCTTCTACATTTTCTGTTTTTAACTTTTCTACTTCTCTGGCCACATCAGTAGCACATCTTGCACCATTAGGGTTTTGAAAATCCTGGTAAAACTCAGGCAAATAAATATACCCTACTTTATGATCGCCATTTATTACTGCACTTTTTGCAAAAGTGTCTTCCAGTTTTATTTCATCTCTTAATAAAGAAACTACTTTTATGGTACCGTCTACTTTTTTAATGGTTAATCTAACTTCAGAGCCTCTTTTTGCTCCACGGATTATTTTAACAGCATCCGGCACAGCATAACCACTAATATCAACCGGCTCCGCAGCACCTTCTGCAATTTTAAGTATTTCGTCATCAATAGCTATTGCACCACTACGTTCTGCAGGCATACCAGTAATAAGAGATGCAATTTTAATTTTACCATCATCATCTTTTAACCCTGCACCAATACCATAAAACCTGCCACTCATTCCTTCATCAAAAGAACGTTTGTCGATTGGAGGAAAATAATCAGTGTGGGGATCCATTGTTTTAGTAATGGCATTTACAAACGTGCTAAAGTTTTCATCTGCAGTTTCGTGGGTTCTTTTAGCCGTCATCATTCTTTCCATTCTTTTTCTCACATAATCTCTTGCTTCTCTTTCTAAAGTACTATCGGCTCTTTGTACAAAATCTTTTTTTCCTTTATTTTTTTCCCTTTCTTCCTGCAATTCCACAAATCTTCCCAACACATTATATTTGATGTTTTTTCTCCAAACCTCTTTACGTTCTGCTTCGTTTTTAGGAAAACTTAGCTTTGCCCTGTCAAATTGTACAGATTCATCTTTAGTAAATTCAAAAGGCCTGGCAAGTAATTCAGTTATAAGTGTAAAACTTTCGTCTCGCCTTTTAAGGTATACATCATTAACTGTAAAAAATGATTGCAGATCGCTGCCATGTATCTCGTCGTCAATTTTGGCATCAAATTTTTTAAATGACTCTATATCACTTTGCAGAAAAACACTTTTATCATCATCCAGATCTTCAGTGAATTTCTTTAAAACAATCTGCGAAAAATTATCATCAATCTTCTTAGGACTATAATGGCCTTCTTCCAGCAAAATACCCACATTGCGCAAAACTTTGGAGTACCTGGATTTCGGGTTATCATTATTGTCGCTTTTGCCTTGCGATTGAAAGGCTAAAAAGAGGCTGGCCCCGGTAAGTACCAGTATAACCGGAATAAATTTTTTACTCATCATAAAGCTTGCAATTTTTTGCATAACGTAAAAATAACGTAAAAACAGTTGTTTTTATTAGCTGTTAACGCCTCTATCTGAATAATGTTTTGTTAAAGGCTTTTTTTGGAAAAATAAAAGGATAAGCGGTTGTTAAATTTCGGTTATCCTTAAAATAAAAAATTGTTGCTTTTAAAGGCAACAATTTTTTGGGGTCCTCTACGGTACATTTTTCGAACCTTTTTATTAATGATTTGAAAAGCCTTGCTGGTCTTTTAACAGCCTGATGCTATCCTGATCAATCCCTAACAAAATGATATGCAATCAATTACAACAAAACAATTATGACTACTGATAAAAACTATTTGGCATTTATAAACTCATTAAAGCAAGAGATCATAAAAAGCCGGTACCAGGCAGCAAGGCTTGCCAACCGTGAACAATTGCTATTATACTTCAAGACTGGAAGAATGCTTTCAGAAAAAGTAAAGACTCAAAAATGGGGAACTAAGGTACTGGAGCAGATTGCTTCAGATTTACAAAGTAACCTGCCCGGATTAAAGGGTTTCTCTTTTACAAATCTTAAAAAGATGAGGCAGTTTTATGAAGCTTATCCCAATTTGGAAATCGGGCCGTCAGCGACGGTCCAAATCGAAGATCCCAATTTAGCAGAAAAGCCTAATGCAATTGGGCCGTGGGCAACGATCCAATTAGAAGCATTTTACAGCATCAGTTTTACTCATCATATCCTACTACTAAACCGGTGTAAAAAAGCAGAAGAAAGGTTCTTTTATATTGAAAACTCGGCAACACAGTTTTGGTCAGTTAGTGTGATGGAGCATCAGATTGATGCCAACCTGTTTTTCAGAAGCAAGGCAAGTTGCCCAATAATTTTAAGAGTACTATAAAAGAATCGTTAAAGCCTTCGGTTCTAAAGGTATTTAAGGACGAATACTTACTTGATTTTATTGCAGGTGACGAGTTGGAAGATGAACGACATATTGAACAACAGGTAGTCTTAAACATCCGAAATTTTATACTACAAATGGGTAAAGGCTTTTGCTTTATCGGCAACCAATACCGCATTGAAGTGGATGGAGATGAATTTTTTATTGACCTCCTATTTTTTAATCGCATTTTGCAATGCCTGGTAGCTTTTGAATTGAAGAAGGGTAAATTTAAGCCTGCCGATGCCGGGCAGCTTAATTTCTACCTGAACGTGCTGGACGAAAAAGTAAAACTACAGCAGGAAAACAGCAGTATTGGTATTGTACTTTGCAAAGAGAAAAATAACACCGTGGTTGAGTTTGCCATTAAGAGTTTTGATAAGGCAATGGGTGTGGCTACTTATAAAACTTCTAAACAAACACCGGTGCAAATGAAAGGGATTTTACCAAATACGAATGAGTTGGGAAAGCTTTTGGAATAACTTTGATTTCAGTTTCAAAAAATATTTAGTATCTACTATATTTCCTAACAAATGAATTTGCAACTTTTTATAATTAAGCAATCTGTATTAAAAAATTTCTTTTATATACCTAGGATTTGTTTCGACTTTTTGAATATCATTTTCTAGAAAAGAGGATACAAATCTTTTATCACTAGGTGCCATTTTATTTAGAAGATTATTGTTTGTATTAGCTACATCAACTATGCTTTCCTGCTCAACTTTTCTTGCAACATGTATCATACTATTAAGAAGATTCTCAGTGTCTGAAAAGCTGACTCCATATTTATTATCTGATAAAGCATCGCAAACGCATTGCTCTAAAACGACACTTGAAATTGGAAGGTTATTTTTATTTCTATATGATTTCAGTAATTTAATTGTTCTACGGGCTGCAGGCAAATTTGTTGTAGCCTTTTTTTGTACGCCGACATTCGTTTTAAATGAAGAGCCCCGTTGCCAAGCCCAGTCTGGTCTTACATATAAGTTAAGATCTTTTGTATATCTATAATCGCTGATCTCTCTACCTGGAACAATATCAAAGTGTATTGGTAAACCATTATGTTCAAAAGTTATACCTATAGCTTTTGTCTGTTTACTCACGATAGCTTTATCACCAAAATTTCTTTCTATTGTGTCGTATACATCGTAATACATCTCTTCAAGGGTGGCGTAGCTACTTTTCTTAAATGGCAGTATAATATCCAGGTCACAATTAGATTTAATTGCAGTACGCTTAAAAAAAGAACCAGCGTCTTCCGGTTGATAGGCAAGCTTTTGGGCAAACCTTTGGCTAAACCACTCTTTTACCTCTGATTTATAAGAAAGGTATTTTTTTAAAAGTGCAGGATTAGATTTGAGGTTTTCTTCTGATAATATTTTTCGTAAATGTTCATCTGAATTAAAAGGATGCTTAGCTTCTTCTGACAGTTTTGATTCGTAGACTAAATAACAGACTCCTGCTCCTACGGCACTTCCAATAAGAGCATGTTTTAAAGTCTGTTTGCCATTATAGCTATCCCATGTAAAAGGAACATCTTTCTGCCAATGTTTAAACCACTGAAGTAGAATATCCCCAATAGCTACTCCAACAAAACCTATTACTGCACCCTTAGCAATATATTTTTCTTTTCTTCTCATTATTTATTCGGTTGAATATTTCTCATTTATGGCCCATTTTGTATGGGCTCCAATTTCATATTCCATTTCTTTTTTTCTTTCATCAAATCCCAATGAATTAATAAGGGTTTCATCTGCCCACTTTACTTTATCTGTATCTCCATTTTTGTATAATTCATCCAGAACTTTTATCTGTTCATCATTGGGAATTAGGTCAAATAATTCAAAGATTAAGATCTCCTGACACGATAAATTTTTGGCTTTTTGCATTGGAGTTTGAATGGTAGTCGCATATTTGTAATCGATAAAACGGAAGCTGTGTTTATCCGCTATAATATTTGTAGTGAGCAATTCTTCGCAAAATTCCCTCCACTGAGAAGTTTCTCTATCTTCTCGCGAATTAAACCAACGAATAATTTTCAACACTCTTTTTCCTGGTAATCGAAATCGTAAATCATTCTTAGCAATACCATGTTCAGTTTCAAATCTTTTGTCAGGTTTAACTGAATTTTCCTTAAACACTTTCTCTACACCAGGCAGTGTCTTATAAGCACCTCCTACTAACTGATAATAATTGCCTTTCCGATTTTTACCAAAAGATATTTACCATTACTTTTTATTCTAAACAAATATGAAATAGATAACCTTACGTCCTTATTTCTATACAATATTTGAGTTTTGAATATTAATGGAAGTTTTCTTATTCCATAAATACCCTCTACAACGCCAACATATAAAGGCGTTGTAATAATATTACGGCTAACGCTATCAATAATGCGGGGAAAGGTTTTGTTGTGTCCTGAGCTGTCAAGATATAGGCTATCAGCGCAATTCCTGACAAAAAAATCAGTCCTTCTGCTATGTTTTTTCTCATAATATTTTAGGGCTTGGTTTTACTCTTTTGATTACGTTTTCTAAAACTTCAAATGACAGTGGTTTATTCGGAAAACTTTCTGCAACCGCTTCAGGTAGAAGTTTCAATGTCAAATCCGAAAATGAATATCCTAGACCATTATTTTTATTTGGACCGGTTAATTCAACAAGCTTATCAAATTCCTTTTCCTTAATTCCTGTACCATTAAGTGTTTTCGTAAATAGCTCTTTTCTCTCGTGATCATCCGGTCTTTCAAATTCCATTATTATCGCTGCCCTTCTTATTATTGCTTCGTCTATAAAATGAAGTCTGTTAGTGGACATAAATATTATGGCACGTCCGTTCAAGCTTCTTATTTCATCAATTTTCTGAATCAATGTATTTACTGCAGCTTTTTCTTCCTGATGCATTTGATGTGTTGATCTTGTAGTTGCTATAGCATCAGCTTCGTCAATAAATAAAAATGCAATTCTCTTCTTACCAGCCTCTTGTTTTAGTCTATCAAAAGCATTGTTTACTAAATTTCCCATTTGTCCGTGTAATCCTTCGCCTCTTACCCTTGTACTTAATTTTAAAAAAAAACCATCTTTGCCTAATTCTCTTACCATTCTATCGGCTATCCCTTCGGCTGATACAGTTTTGCCTGTTCCGGCATCGCCTGCTAATAAAACAAGCGGATATCTATCTAATATGGTGTCAAGGACGGGTAGTTTTGTATTATGGTGCTTGTTACTCCATTCAATTAATCCTTCCTGATCAATTAAGAGTTTCAAATTATTATGTACCCGTTCGAATCTTTTAGTAAAGCCAACTAATGCATCCGCCCTTCTTTTAACATCGGCATTCGGTAGTTCAGTGATGTTGTCAAATATTGTAGTATTGTTCATGTAAAATTTATTTATAGTTAGTCTTATTTAATTCATAGCCGTTGCTTGCAAAATTTTGCGCCGTCTGTTTGGAAAGGTTAGGGAAGTTATTATCTATAGACGATGAAGACCAACCAATTTTAAAATTGTTAGATTGCTGAAAATTGTCTTTTTGTTGTTGAGTTAGCAGATGCCAGGCTGTGGTATAGCTAACAACAACTTCAAGATATGTACCTGGCAAGTTGTTCCAATCATTTCCACCAGCTCTATCACCGGTGATTGAAGTGCCTGCTTCATTCACTGTGTATTTGGCAGCACGTACCGGCACGTTTACAGCACTTAATAAAACAATGTCTACTGTTTTTAAGTACTTTGCTTCAGCCAATTTTACGATATCGTGAAACACTTTATCAACATAATCTGTTGCCCATTTTTCCGTACGCCTGGCAATCATTCTTAAATCAGCTTCAAATCCTTCGAATGTCTTTCTAATGTCTACCACTGTATAAGTGGATGTTGCGGTAATAGTATTATAACTCATGTTAGTCTTCTGATTTAATGTTAAAAGATGATCCGAAAACATACTTCCACTCCTCGGTGGTGTCGCCTTCGAAATTTTTTGATTGGGCAATATTTAATGCCTCAAAAGCATCATTTGCCTCTTTTTTTATTTCGTCCCAATTGATATCATTTAATTTCTTGGCAGCATTATTTTCATTGTTTGTAGGATCAGCGACATAAAATTTGGGGATAGGCGCTGGCAATGAATTAATAGCATTCTTGAAATTAATAGTTGGAAAAACCGGATCACTTACGAATTTGAAAAATCTGATAATTCCCTCTTCGATATTTGCTTCACATCCTTTGGTTGTTTCCAAATATGAAACTATAAGTTCAATTACAAAAGATGATAGTTGATCTAATTCCTTATAATTCCGCCACCACTTTAAAGCCCTGACAATAGATGTATACGAGGCATTTTGTTTTCTATAACCTCCAGCAAATTCAAGTTGCTTGACTACGCTGGTAACGTATTTTCCACCGCCACCCCCACGTTGCGGTTGCCAAACATAATCAGCAGGCTTATCCATTGGAACTACTGGAACAATATCTACTTCCAGGCCTGTACCAATGAATTTAATCTTTATAGACTTTGTTTTTCCTTCAGCATCCACATCCCTCAAAATATCTTTATTAGGATATATTTTTTTGAGATAATCCACGATTAAGTCATGTAACCTCTCAAGATCATCTTGCAGGTTAGCTTCTCCTTCCACATAAAGAATTAAATCGATGTCAATTGGGTTTTCGCCGGTAGCTCTTAAAATAGTGCCCTTTTTCCAGGAACCTCCGATTATTACCCTGGTAACCTTAATACCTGTGCTGGTATCTGCGGTAATATACTTTTCTAAATCTTCTTGTAGATTGGTTACCTGGGTTCTATAGGTTCCCATATTTTCTCTTTTCAATTTTATCCTGGCGATAAAATTCTGCAGTTGCAAATTCGTCAATTTCATTTTCAGTTAGTTTAATTCATTATACAATTAATGTTTGGTGTCTTTGGGTGGCATAGGATCATTACCATAAGAGTCTTTATCTCTTATCCTACCGTCACTTCCATGAATCACTACTTCTGATTTTTGATGTTTGGCGATTTCTTTAGCTGCATCAATTGACTGTTTCTGAGTGTAGGTAACTTTTGTTGCTTTTTCGTTACCGGCACCTTTAACCTGCCATCCACCACCGGGATGTTTGGTTACATGCTGATTCTTACCCATTGTTAAATTGTTTTGGGTGTAATAATAAGTGCCCCGACCTTATATCGGAGTAGGAGCATTGTCGCCGGAAAGCTTAGTAGAAGGAGAAGTTAGTGGCAGGAGTTTTGTGTAATATCTGCTGGTTACCGCAACAGCAGTGTTGTTTATATAGTAAACAACACTTACTTTTGCAGCAAGAAATTAAAAACAACGGAAACGAGAGAGCTTATCAAAAAACTCATTTCCAGAAAGCCTTGGTCTTGACCCCAAGGCTTTCGCCTTCTATAAAACAACTTTAACAAATCAATAATTACGCCTTTCAATTCTTCTTGACAATTTTATGACAAAGTTGCATAATTATTGTCAATGTCAATATATTTAGTAATAAAAACTAAAAATTTGTGCAAAACTCACCTTATTTAAATGCCAGATTTGCACAGTAACCCTTTTTGTCAGTCTATATTTTTCAATTCAAATCCATATTCAAAACTTATTCTGTGAAAATCATCAACGTTGTCTTGCCAGGCAGGTTCTTCATGACTGATATCTACGATTTTCTTAGTACTTAACCCTTTGAATCGTTCAGAAACATTTTCCAATACATTTAATTCTGTAGCATTAAATGGTCCATCTTCTGGATCAAAAACCACAACTCCTTCTGTTACAAATCTTTCACCTACAAAGTCACCAAAATCCATTTCTTCCACTCTTGCAAAACCACTATTTACTACGTGATTGTAAATACCACCATAGTTTTCCGGTACCGGCCCCTTTTGTAATGCTTTGTAATAAACACCACTTATACTTTGTCCATACTTTTTAAAATGCCCAAAATCCGAATAAAACATCAACTTATTTAGTGCTGTAGTATAAGGCATATTCCGCTGAGCAAAAAACCGCACCATATTTCCAACCTTTTCTAAAGTAGGCACCCTGTAACCATTGTGAATATTAGGATAGTCATTACCAAATAACCAGCCCTTCCACATTTCTTCTACCTTTCCCCAGCCTCCCAAAACATGATCTATTTTCTTCTTTACCCGATCATATTCGTGTTGCTCCAATGAATTTTTACTCATCTCTAACAGCTTCCTGAACTCTTCGGCATCTTCAGCCAATCGTATCAGACGACCAGTTGCTACACTCGGCATTTCACTAGCCTCATAATTTCTATACACATTGGCACCTAGGCCAAGTACCTCACTCATTTTGGCTGCACTAAGCCCGTACTTTTCACGGATGTTTTTTATTTCATCAGTAAAAGGAATACCATATTTTTCCCTATATTTATTATGTACCTGGTTCAGGTTAAGCGTGTCAATTTCCGTTGTGGTAAATTGCTCATTGGTATCAACACACACATAATAATGGTACAGTACTTCAAATGAATCCTTTCTGTATTCAAGAACCCTTGGTTCTCTTTCAAATTTTGTGGCACCGCCAGTAAATGGACTTTTCATACACTAATTTTTTAATGGGTAATCCATAGGATGTTCTGCTACATGAAATGAAATGCAAATAACTTGAGCACCCGAAAATCCAAGCGTAATCTTTATGTATACTTCCTGTCCTTTTATCGTTTTTCCAAACACCCACATATCTGCGCCGCTGTACAAATTTTCTTTTTTTGGCCCCTCATAATAATCTACAGCCTGTAATTCTTTCAAAATTTTTTCTCTGAAAACAGGTGTTATTTCTAGATTCAAAAGAGCTTGCGCATTCTTACCCCTGTCGTCCCGGAATACAACTCCCCAGACGCCAAGCTTAATTTTAAAATCCTGTAAGAACGAGTGTACCTCTTCAGATGTGGCCATATTTGTTTAAATAGTTTCACAAAGCAAATATACTACCTTTATCAATAATTCAACTAATTAGTTGAATATTTTTTACTTTTACACTAATAAACCAATTTTATTTACTGTCCTAGGTGCGCTGTACGTTGAGATTAGTATAAAATGTGGATACTGACTTTTAAAAAAATTGCAGATAACTGTATAATTAAAGGCATTTTTTGTTTAAAAAAGTAATTTTCGATGTTATAAAATAAAATTGTGGTATATGTGGGCAAAGCAAAAGGTTATTTACATTTTCGAATTAAGGGATTATTTAACCCCATCATATGTTTACGGCAAACGAATACAATTTAAAGTTCATTCATTTGAATAAAAAGTATGTTATCTCATACACTATTCAAACAGTACCCTATAAGAAAGGATTTCTTATATATCGATTGTCATTCCCATTAACGAATGGCTCTAAAAAGGAAGTAGTTGTCTTTAAAGAGATAGAGACAGGAGAGTTTTCAATTTCCTCCGTAAAAATTACTACTCAACAAATACAATTACTAAAATTAGTATTGAGGGAAATAAGTAAAATAGAACGAAGCAAAACTCAAACAATTAAAGTGCGTCCTCGCTAATTTTACATTTTAGAATTACGAAATGTTTTTGCTTGTTCTCTAAGTGCACATACACCATAAAATTTAACTATGAATACTTTACCATTTAGAAATCCGGATATTGTTAGACCTACTGGTAGTTTGTATGAAATACTTGCTCACCCGAAATATCATGAAGCAAAAGCGATTGAGCTTGCAACATTTAATGAACACAGATATGCTTTTTTCTTTTGGAACAAATGGCTGAAGGAAAGAAAAAAGAAAATGCTTCTCCACCGGCATTGGTGAGTTTGGACTGGCACCAGGATTTAGTTTACCCTTCTGCGACAGAGAAAACATGGTTAAGGGATCTTGATTTAAAAAACAATGCAGATGTGTCTTTATTTTCCTGGGCTAATTTGAATCCTCTTAATGATGGACACATAATGTCTGCGGCCTATTTAAATTTGATAGGTAATGTTTATCTCAATTGCAGGCAAGGGAAATTTGAGGATGATTGGTTAGATGAATCGATTGAGGATATTTATGGAAATGTTCATGTAATAAAAAAGTACCGGGTATTTTCTGACTTAGAAAACTCATTGTTAAACACAACTGAAGAATCAGTTTTTTTTGATATTGATCTTGATTTTTTTACGCTAAAGAATGGATTAAGCGATGGCAGATTCAAATTCACTTATCTTTCTGATAAAACTGTTAAAGAATATCTGTCTCTTGAAAGACCCTTGATAAAATGGGTATTTGAAAGACTTGCTGGGTTTACAATTGCGTTAGAACCTGAACATACTGGAGGGTTACTAAAATCGAATAAGTATCTGGCCATAATCGACAAGCTATATTTTAAGCCAGGACTTTTTTCGCATAATTCTAACTGGCGACACGTCACTGAATGGAGGAACAATTATTAAGATTAGTCGCTTAATTTAATTTCTCTTTCAATTTATCCACCTCTTCCCCAATCAACCGTTTCACCTCCATCTTCACCTGATAATAATTATCTAGTACCTGCTGTTGGGTAACATTGGATACAACAGGAATATCTTTATACCGGCTTACTTCCTCATTCAGTTTATCGGCATCATTAATGATCTCCGCATGAAACATCTTCAGCTTAATTTTTTCATCCGGGTTATCCGCAACAAGCCCAACAAATTCGCCGGAAGAAAGAGCAGCGATTTTAGAAGCCGGTATGGCACTGTCCAGTTGCTTGGAATGGCTGATTGAAGTATCTGTTCGGTTTATAGAAACACTTTGCCTGTCCTGCATGATTTTCCCAAAACGTTCTGATAATAATTTGGATGTCTCCCCCATTACCTGGCCACTGATAATGTTGCCGGTGATGTTTACAATTACATCAGCTTGTTCTTTTCCATAATCCTTTTTTAACTGGCTAAAATCCTGCATGGCTAATGTGGTGGCCACTTTATTACTTCTTGCAGTAGCAATCAGGCTATCCATGTTGTTGAAATAGATGGTAGGGAATTCATCAAATACCAAACTGCATTTCAGCATTCCTTTTCTATTTACCTGGCGGATCAATCTGGAAATATAAAGCGACAACACAGCACCATAGATTTGTTGCTTCTCCGGATTATTTCCAACACATACAATTTTAGGATGTTTAGGGTTGTTTATGTCCAGCGTAAAATCATTGCCCGATAAAACCCAATACAATTGTGGTGAAGCCAACCTTGCCATACCAATTTTTGCTGAAGCAACCTGCCCCTCCAATTGCTCCATTGCATCGTTTTGATAAGCAGTAATAAATGGGTTTACCAGTACTTCAATTTCAGGTTGGGTATTTAGTACCGGAAATAGTTCATCATAATCAGATTGCATGAGTTCTATTACATGAGGCAGGGTGCAATATTTACCATCTGCATATTTCCTCAAAAACCAAATGATAGCGGTTACAAAGTTGATGGGTGATTCCACAAAGAAATCTCCCTGCTTATTAATCCACTCTCTGTTCAATCCCAATAAAATGGTTCTGGCAGATTCTGTAGCGTCTGTAATATCGTTCATCGTGTTTGGATCTAAAGGGTTACAGCGATGGGAAATAGAAAGGTTATCAAAATTGATCACATAGAAAGATGGCTTCACTTGGTAGTTGTGTTTGTTTTGCTGCAGCCAGTTGTAAACTATTTTAGAAAGGTCATCGTATTTGAAATCATAGACAAACATTGCAAAGCCTTTTTCGATATGCTGTTTAATGACATGCTGAATAATAAACCAACTCTTACCAGCGCCCGGACTTCCAATAACTAATAAACCACGAAAAGGATTAATAATATTTATCCAACTTTTTCTTATCCTTCCTTTCAGATTATAACGGGCTGTGAGATTGATAGAATACTCATTGGTCAGCAATCTTTCTTCCTGTGGAAAAGTTTCGTTCAGAGAATTAAATACATCGCCGGATAAATTGACTTTGATTAAACGACTGAGTAAATTACCTCCTGCAAGTATGCATAAAAATCCAATTCCTGTAGAGGTCATGTAAATCATAGCTACCGTTTCCAAAGGATAGTTTAGCTGCAATAAAATTCCACTAAAGAAAAACAATAATACTCCGATCAGTAAATAAGCAGTTACAATCCTTTTATTAATTTTCTCATCCTTTTTGCCTTGAGCACCCAACAATGAAATGATCAATAACCCAATTGCCAGAAATTTAGAAATATATTGATTGCTGAATAAGCCTGTATTCAACATGTTAGTCATGAGCCTGTCGGTAATGGTACTTTTAACTCCCCATTGCACAAAAGCAGTATAACAGTAATAATAAAAATGCAGGAGCAAAATAAAGATGCTGGCAAATCTTGTCAGGTCAACTATTTTCCGCAGCCCCTGTTCATTTTCTCCTGTTAGCGACATAACCTTATTTTTAAATTTTAGAAATCACGATTTTTCTTTTTCTTCCTTTTCTTTTTTAGTAAGCCAGCTGGCGTATAATCAAATTGTTCTTTGGCTGAAAAAAGTATATCCAATAAGCTTTCGTTTTTAATAACTGGTGTTATTGTTTTTTCATGATGCCTTACTTCTCCCCTTTGCTTTTGTATTGCTCCGGCAGAACTGGTACTTGTTGTTTCATCTTGTATTTGCGATTTTTCATCGACTGTCGCTAGTCTGCTTTGCAAAGCAGTAGCACTGTACCCTTTACCCAAATCACTTCCATTGAAAACAACTTTATTTTGATTGTCAACGAAAGTGATGCCATACAATCTACCTTCTGTGTTTTGTCTTAATACAGTATAGATTTGTTTTTGAGATAACGCCGCCATTAAATTTTTCATATCCCCTTTTGAAGTTTGGAGGCAATCATCGATGGCGTTTTTAGTTCTTTGTTTCAGCGATTCTTTTGAAGGTTCATTGATCGTAAATTTCTTTTCAAGATTATTCAGTATTGGCTTGCAGCCTAAAGAACTTGCTTTGATGGGGACACCCACCTTATTTCCGTCCGAATTCAACATACGGTAAACCAATCCACGGTTTTTGTAAATTCTACCCTCTTCTTTTCCTCTGTCTGCAACTACATTGAACTGTTTTAAAGCCGCATTAAATTCCGCCAATGAGGTAAACATATACTGACTAAATACAGCGCCCACCACACTTGAAATGCTACGCTTTGTTTCTGACTTTCCATAGATGGCTTTTTCAATATCTACCGGTTTAATACCAGGCTTCATTAATTGTTGCTGCCTTTCTGCTTTTACCAAACCATATAATTGCTCAATTTCTTTCCTTGCTTTTTCAGATTGATTTCTGCCAATATTGTGGGTGTTAATCCTGCTGCCATCTGCTTTGATGGTGGTGCTTACAATGTGAATGTGTGGATGCCCTGCATCTTCGTGTTTGTAAATAATAAATGGTTGTTCGCCAAATCCAATATTATTCATGTACAACTCTCCAATCTTTAAAAGCTTATCATCAGTTATTTTTTCTGATGGGTCAAAGTTTAGTGATACATGCAGGGTTTTAGTTGTCGCCCTGTCATTCAAACTATTAAGTTGTTCAAAGCCATTTAATTTTTGATAGAAGTTCATATCCTTTGCTTCGTTTAAATAATTAGCTGCATGTAAACAAACTGCATTCCCTTTCTGCACTTTCTTTTCGTTATAGTTTAATACGGCTTCAATACTTTTCGGTATCGTTATTTTAGCAACCATTGTTCGTACAGTTGATTCACCTTGAATTTTATTTCTTCCACTTTGTTCAGCAAAGATTTTTGTAACCCATCATATTGATTCACCCAAACCCTAAACTCCGGTATCTTATCCAGCAAATGAAGTTTATGTACTGCCTGGTTGAAATTGTTACCGATACCATTTAGTTCTTTTTTTAATCCTAACATCTCTTTTAAAAAATCATCTGCCGATTGATTACGATACTTAACCGTAACCGGCTTTTCTAAAGACAGTTTTCTTAAATAACTGCTGAGGTATCTCTCTGTAGTTTTCTTTCGAAGGCTTTCCAGCTTTTCAAATTCGGTATTGTTCATCCTTACAACCACCATTTTATTTCTCACTTCGTTTTCCTGCTTCTTCATATCTCTGAGTTTTAAAAATTCTGTTTCAATTTTTAATGTCTTTAACCATCCCGAAGCGACTCCGGAGCGAAGGGCAAGATGCCCCAAACGTATAACGTTTGTACATCTTGCCATGTGCAAGACCCGGCACATTACGCCTTGATAAAGTTTAATTGTTGAAGAATTTATAATCAGTGAAAGATGATAAGCAATAATAGAAATATCTGGCCCATCTTTTAAGGAGATAAATAAAACTTTTAAAGGTAGATTTTTAACACTCATCACTATTCATTTTCACTATAAAATCCTATCGCTTTATAAAGGTAATAATTATACCAAAGGCTAACACTACATGGCTATATTTTAGTCATGTTAATAAGTTCGTTTTGCAGCATTTGCCAATTAATTTATTATTGTGTTATGAGAGATGCCCTAAAGAACCTTTACAACAACCAAATTACATTAGAAGATAATAACCAGTTTTATTACACAATAAAGCCTTACGAATTAACTAATGCCTTGGGCAATATTATTGCAGTTTTACAGGAATATAATTTCACAAAAGAGGGTGACAATAACGGGCAATTTTACTGCAAATTATACAAGACGAAAGAAGGGAATTGGTATGATGTTGAAGAAATGAATAAAGGCATTGATAGCAACATGATAATGCTTTTAAAGTTAGCAACTAATTCACAGGAATTGTCGCTTTAAAACATGAATAAATCATACAACCGAATATATAAATAAGCCGGAATACAATTTAAAAACGGATACTTATTTTCAATTCCGTACGTCACCAATTGCAGTAACTATACGCCGTTTCCAATTACATAATTTTTTTATTTTTTGTTCACTAAATTTACAAATAAACATCAAATTCAGATGATTGAAAATGAGCAATTCGAAAGATTAGAAAAGCAGTTTAAGAAAGATACAGCAGCCACGTATTTCATCAGTAAATATTATTTTTCTGTATCTACAAACAAGTTTAGAAGTGAATACGGATTAGTTCCGGGAGAGGAAATTAATTTAATGCTCCAGAAAAAGCTACAAGCACAAAATTTCACCTCGCTATTTCACGAATACATACATTATATCCATGAAATTAGTACTGTAGTTGGCAATATCGGCTTATCTCTTGATTTAATCTTAAAGAGTATTTTCAGCAATTATTTTGGCACCCAATTGGACAATTGCGAGTACAATGGTTTTGATTTTAGTAATAAAGATCTCCTTGATAAATTTTCAAAAATCTATGCAACAAAAGAAGTTATAAATGGTGGGGGAATACTGGAAGGTATATTACTTGGAATAGATTCATTCTCACTCACACAACAAGACGCATATTTGCTGGATGGAACAGATTTAGTCAACTTCAAAATAGATATCCCGCTAATAAAGATAAATTTGTTTAAAGAAGATCAGTACAAAGATACTTTTCTTCCATTTGGCAAGTTCTATATTTATGAAGGATTAGCCTATGAGCTTGACAGAATTGTAAACCAACAAATAAGTGGATTATCTGAAATAAAAGATGAATTAAAAGCTACAGAATATACAATACTGAGAAGTCTTTCTAAATATTTATACCCAAATATCGATAAGGAATGTTTTTTAGTAGCAGCATCCCTTTCTCTTGCATATTTAGATAGTGGCAACGTTTTCATTTCTTTTGTTAAGAGGCTTAAAACTGAAGTAGAGGCAGGTGGAAATAAAGATGATATTCTTTATAAATTAAAATGCGAAACAAGTGAAGTACTAGTTTCAAAGCTTGTAGACTTTAATGAGGCACAAGAAGAAATTGTGCAAATATTCAAAAAAAGGAAGCAACTATATAAGGCATTTACGATTGTTACAGAAGAAGCAAAAAAAGCGTACCTATTGCGTTGCGAATCTCCAACTTTTGAGGTCGATTTGGTTTTCAAGGGTGAATATCTAAAACTCCCTGATTTACTTCCTGTCTGTGACTATATGTATTTATTTAAAGATGCAGACGAGTACATGAGAGATCTTCTTGGCACTGCCTCCTTTTCTGATGAAGAAAGCCAAGCACTAAAAGTTCTGATAGCGTACGATCACTATCAAAAAGCACACTGGATAAATTCTACCAACCAAATAGAAAAAACAGAAAAAAATAAATGCCCATTTTTTTCCTGTTGCAATTTAGAATACAGAAAAACACAAGAGAAGCTTTGCGCAGAAAAGCCCTGGCGTCTTTTTGATATCAGTTTCAATACTGATAAGCAGTATTGCTGGTATGGACAGGCTGTAGGAGAATTTAAAGGACCTAATGAACTTTAAGTATTCTTTACTATAAAAAGGGGCTATAAAAGCCCCTCATCAGCAAAGCTTAAATACCCTTCATGGGATACAATAAGGTGGTCAATTCCTTTTATATCATGATACTTTGCAGCTTCTTTTATTTTTGCAGTCAGTTCCTCGTCTGCCTTGCTTGGTTTCAGGTTTCCACTCGGATGATTATGTGATAAAACAATCGCTACTGATAATGATTTTACAGCAGCCGCAAGAATCAATCTTGGATCAATCGATACTTCGGTCATTCCTCCTGCAAATGCCTGGTAAACTCCGAGTACCCTGTTTGCCCTGTTCAATAATAATACTTTAAACTCTTCCTGAATTTCCATCTTATTTTCATCCCAGAGTTTACTAAAGATGTCATAACAATCTTTAGAAGATTTTATGACTGGTCTTTCAGAAGCTTTTACTTTGGCTTTATATACCAATTCCACTTCTGCTACCTTACTCCATGCTGGTTGAATCATTGTCTGTTCCATAACATTTCATTTTAAAGATTTAATAATTAATTATGGAACCTACCCGGCTTTTTTTTTGGCGACCAAGGCAATGAAGCAACGGAATAAATAGTCCCGCTCTTTCCGGGACGGTTTATGCCGGAATTTCATTGCCGCTACAGAAGCCAAAAAGCCGAACTTCGTGGCAGAATTAATGAAGAAAAAAAACACTCAACTTTATATTCAAAAAAAGTATGCCTAAGCTTTTTAATAATTTTGCGGAAATTGAACAGGAAGTTACTGCTGCTGTTCCTCCAATAACCTATAAATACAGGGATTGGAACGACCCAAACCATCAATCAATTCTAACCAAAAATGGTATTTGGTTTACCCATCCTAAAGAATTAAACGATCCTTATGACATAAGAGTACCTGTACGTTTTGATTATTCTGAAATAGAAAAACCTGAATTTTTTGAAGTGCTTAAAAAGCAAACTCAAATCAGGTTTCCTCAATTCCCGCCTGATTCAAGAGAATTTAGAGTGGTTTGTGACAACAAACTTGATTTGATAAAAGAAAATCCTAAAAAACATTTTGATGAAAATTACCTTGAATTAAGAGAAAGTGATTTATATGATCGTATTGGGGTCTTTAGTCTTACTTCGGATAGTTTGAATGAAACTATGTGGGCGCATTACGGCAATAATTCAAAAGGATTCTGCATTGGATTTGATACGGTTGGATTATTAAAAAAAGCACCTGGAGGATTCGGTTTTGTTGACTATGAGAAAGAGCCTCCATTACATAGTTTCATCAGGCCTATTTCTGAAAATCAAAAAGATGAAATGTACATAAAAAACACAAAATGGGAATATGAAAAGGAGTTCAGATTATTAACTTTCCGGATTAAATCTGATAAGGACAGGTTATTTAATTTTAACCCCGACGTAATTAAGGAAATAGTTTTGGGCAGTTTAATTTCAAACGAAGATAGAAATGAAATCATTGGGATATTAAAGAAAAAGTATAAAAAGAAAGTACAACTATTTATCTGCAAAGCAAGTGCTTCATCTTATGGCTTACAGCGTGAAGAAATTAATTTTTAAATTCATTAAGCGTTTATAATAAAAGATATGCCGCTACTTTTTTGGGTTTGTCAAAGCTATGAGGCACGGGAATAAATAATGGGCACCCAGATAGGCTTACGCCGGAATTTCATAGCAGCCGCAGCCGCCAAAAGCCAAACTTCACAGAAGAATTAATGAAGAAAAACATACATCACTATGAAGCATTTATTGATTGATACCAATTCCTGGATTGAATTATACCTGGAAACTGCGGAAGAGAAAAATCTCGAACAACTGTTAAAGTGGGAAAAAGACGGTAAAATTAAATTCCTCCTACCCGAAACACTTAATCAGGAATTGGTAAGGCAAAAAGGCATCCAGCTAAACCTCCTTAAAAAAAAGATCAAAAACCTTTCCAATACAACAAGCAAGGAGACTTTGAGCAAGTTAAAAGAGGAATTCAGGCTTACTGAAATTAAGATCGCAAAAATTGAATCCGTTCTTTTAGGGGCAATTAAAATAAAAATCACTAACAAGCTGCACAAAATAATAGGGATAAAATACACAACCGGACAGCCGCCCTTTCATAAGCAGAATAGTCACAACGATGCCTATATATATTTTTCGTCAGTTGAATACATACAAAAAAAGAAGATAGGCAGCTTTGTATTTATCAGCAAAAATGTGACTGATTTTGGTGCTCCTGAAAATCCTAATCTAAATATCCATCCGGGCCTTTTGGTTCCCGACATAGAAGTTCAGTACTTTTCAGCGGTTGCACTAGCAGTAAATAAATTACAAAAAGATTTAGGATCCGATGCCGGCAACGATAATAATTCAACTGCAGACTATACAGAGATCTTCCACTTTTTTTCCAATGAAAAAGAATTGGCTATCCAAGACCATGTGTACATGGCACTGACAAAGTACCATGAGCAACTGCCATTCATTCCACCCCATCTATTGGCCCGGATATTTCCGTTTAAAACTGAAAATTTCCGGCACCCTGAAGCCTACCATTCTGCCTTTCAGTTAAATTCAAATAATGAAAAACTGATGGAATTTTTCAACTCCTTCAGCATAACTAAGTCCAATTCAATTCATCTTAAATCAGGGAAGTATAAAGGGAAAGAAAAAAAAGTAAAAGAAACCCTTAAGCAAATTGTAAAGTTATTGAGGACTAATTTAATCTATACGATTGAAGGCATTGGAAACAGTCTGCATGCAGACATTCAAACTCTTCATGAAGAAAACTGTAATTGTATCAGGTGTACTTATAACCGGTTTGATATTTACAATGCATTTCTGCTGCTTGACAATACAATCCAGGAAAATATTGCAGAAACATTGAAACAGGCGTATATGCATTACCAGTTTCAACAGTTTGACGAGGCCCTCAAATTATTTTTCACTGTGTATTCGAGTATCAAGGATAAAGATCAGCCTATGTTGATGTTTATATGTCTTACCAATCTAAAAAGGTTAAGCAGAATAATAACCAATTACGGTAATTCTGCAAATCCGGAAGCGATGCAAATCATCAAAGACATGAACAAGATCTCCTTAAGAAAAACCCGCTTATCCATACCAACAACAAACCCTTTTGTAAACGAAGTGATCGACTGGATAGCAGATGACAATTTTCATAGTCAGGCTTTGGAAAATATCACGCATACGGTAGAAAAAATCGCAGATCATTATAATATACAGCTGAGGGGCGGATACAGTACCAACAGCAATTTTGACAACCTGATCAGCCAGTTTGCAGAACTGGACGTTTTTTTGGAATCCAACTTCCTGGTCTATAATAATTTCCAGGAGTTTGAAAAAGTCGTCGATAAATTAATGGAAGGTTTATTCATGATCTATTCCTTTAATAAAAAACAAAGTACAAGGATTGCATTTATCAATGATTATTTAATGAGCAGGATCATTATGTATGCAAAAACGGAGAATATTATTAAATACTACAACCGGTACCATCTAAGCAGTCTTAAATACAAAAACAGTCCAACCACAAATTCGCAATTACCTCAACTGGCAGCCAGTTTTTTTTCAGGGCTGGAAAAACTGTACAAATCTGAAGACTACAAGAGGTCTACTCAAGCATTATTTTTCGATAAAAACCGCAGGGTATTTAATAATTTTCTTGTTGCTTTAACATTGGCACTGGAAAGGTACGATTACGATCAGATTTTTGAATCCCTTTTTCCTGTACTGGAACTCGACCGCTTAATTATGCGGGATGAGGTCAATGCGCTCGCTGACTTTATTTCCAGAAAAGGAAAATATATTGCTGAACCGCTATTAATCAAATTCATAAAATTCGCTTTTGAAAATAAACACTTTCATGAATATAAAATATTCCAAGCTTTAAGTAACCTAATAACAAAAGGCAGAAAAAAAATTATTATTGCTGATCCTGCCCTTTTTGAATCAATCAAAGTCAATTTTACAGGAACCTGCAATTTATGCAACCACTCCCATACTGATCTTTTAATGCATGTTATACCTATTTTAAACGAAGAACATAAAACTGAAATAAAGCAATTGGTTATTCAATTACTTAATAAAAACTTCAATCCGGATCTTTATTATACTTTAACAATAGCAGGATTCATAGATTACAACATACACCTTGCTCAATTTAAAGAATTGTGTGTCCGACCTTTAACCAGGAAGGAAGGTCAGGGCCATCCGTTCATGAAGGGTGAAACTACGCTGTACAGGCTAAGTGAGTTATTAAATATTTATTTTAAAAATGGATTAGACATCAAAGAAGAATTCTTTAATAAATTTAAAGGCTTTTCCGATTATTATGACTGGATTCTTGATCCTGAAGCATTCGATTATAAGAAATTCAATGCGCTCTGGATTCTTGAATACCAAACTCATTTTTATTTAAAGCGTATATTCAGTTCTGCAACACTACTAAAGCACCTTGTTCCGATTCTAAAAACGAAAAAACATGCCATTTTAAACGATTTGTTTATACAATACATCCATTAAATTTTCAATTTACCACTATGCCACCATACCCAACGAGCCACGCCCTCAAGCGTGGCTCGTTTCCAGGCTTTAAAAGTCATTATGAAAAAGGGGCAAACTTTACTATTTACCCCTTATGCCATCTTAATTAATAAACTCCATTATTGAACCCTTTGCAAAATCCTCACAAAGATTAAATGCCTTTTGTGTCCGCAATTGCCCGGTTCCTCCAAACAATAAGGATTTCAGTTTGGCTTCTTCATTTTTATAAGTTCGTACATTTTGAAAATACCCTGTAACGGCATTGTAAGTACCAAACAGTGTTCCCTTAGTCGTTACCAATTGTTGGCTGTCGTTGGTCATCGCATATTCAAAAGCAGCATCGGTCATATTTTTAAAACAGGTGGATAGTTCATCATCTTTTCCAGCCTGTATATTTTCCAATACTTCCTTGTTAGGTACTAAAGCCATTTGAATCAGCTTTTTTACTTCAGGGTCTGTGATACGAATCTTTGCCCATTGGTTAAAAATGCCTTCTAATTGAATACTCAAATTATTTGTAATGCCCATTAGTTTATGCGCTTCTTCCAAACGTTCCTTTGCATTGGCGGTATGTCTGATTTTAAAAGCATTGCTATGGTTGCGAAGGGCTGCATTCAACGTATTATTACAAACAATTCTTACAGGTGTAAAGGCTGCGGTAATACTGCCGCCGCCATCGTGGGAAGTTGTTAAAAATAAATACTGCTCAATCAAATCCTCCTTACCTACTTTAATATAGTTGGGCAATTTAGCGGTAATGAAAATCCTTTCGCCTTTACCCAATGCCCCTGCGGTTTCGTATTGAATACCCTCGCCCCCTACAATCGCATCAAAGAAACTGAAAGCATCAATATTTTGTACCACTTCATAATCTTTACCCACTACACCCAAAACTGTTTCATTGTCGGTGCGGATGGTGGCAAAATAATTGGGTACTGCTATTTCAGGAATTTTGATTTCGAGGTCCTCATTGGCTGCTTCGTTTTCGTTATCAAACGTAAACAGTTTTCTTTTGGCTACTGTATAATCCAGCCCTGCAAATTTTAATGCTTCTGCACTGGTGGGATAGCCTTCCACTATTTGTCCCAGGCCATGCCAGGCTTTTTCCTTTACTGAAAAGAAACTGTGTTTACCTGTTAGTTCGTTGAAATTTAAATTGTGTGCCATAATTAATTACCCAGCTTTAATTTGTATGCCGCAGGCGGTACTACTGCGGTTTGTAATGAATTGAAAATTGAAAAAAAACAGCCTGAATCCATCAGGCTGGTAAACACTTAAAATGGGAGGTCATCAGTTGCTCCTGCATTTTCCGCAACCAGTATTTTTTCTGCTGATACAGAAACAGGCTGTGGAGTTTTTCCTCCATGCAGTTTGATGGTATTTACATGCAGGGTAAGTGCGGCTTTGGGTTCGCCTTCCTTTCCGGTATAGGCATTCACCCCTATCCTGCCCTGTAATTCCACCAACGTTCCTTTGGTGAGAAATTGTGCAACACCGGGATTCACCCAATAATCACATTGTACATAAGTAACAATTTTGGTTACTTCGCCGCTGGTTTTTGATTTGTAGCTATCATTAATAGCTACATTAAAATTCACTACCTGTTTTCCTGATTGCAGGGTGCTTGTTTTTGCATCACCTGTTAATCTTGCTGTCATTTCCATGATTGATAAAATTTAATTGTTTAAAAATGTTTTGAACCCGGCATTCGCCTCGTTCGTTCTAATCGTAGCAACCCGGCCTTGAAACAGGGTTTGGCAAAAGCAAGGTTTTTGCGAAAAATATTTCGTTGACTGTGGAATAAATAGCGCAGCGGTTTATGCCGCAAAAGCAACGAAAGCGAAGCGGATATTTTTTACAAAACCCGTGGCCAACCGCAATGCAGTGAAGGTGCAGACCTTGCTTTTTGGCAAAGCCTGTCAAGAACTTTGCGCCAGATAAGGATGAAGGAGTTTTTAAAGAATGGATTTTTATGAAATCTTCTTTATGGCTTTTCTACAATTTGAAGTAGCTGGAATTGTGGTTGGCGAGGTATGAGCCAATCTCAATGACCAATACACTTATCCGGTACAGTTCTCCCGGCTAATTTGCCGAAGGCGTAAAAGAAATTAGACGGATGTACTGCACCGGGGTTGCTACCATAGTAAACCTATGAGTTTACAATCGTTTGTAAATCCTGCCCGAAGTGATTTATTGAAATCAGAAATAAATGACACGAACGAAAGCAAAAATAAATTTCGGAAATACACTGTATCTTAGCTGTATTACCGCAAGTTTAGTAATATTGGATTGCGGCAATACAGGAGTTACAGGCAATAAGTAAGGACACCCCAACTACTAACTATCTGCAGACAAAATGTGCAAGACTTATAACACGATAGGTTCACTTACTACTTTAAAGTCACATTTATACAGAAACAACATTCATGACTTCAAGTCTATAAAAGAGATAATTGATTTTCAAAACTCATACACTACTTATCGACAGCAAATTATTTCTCATCATGAAAATTTGATTGAGCAAGAGAAAAATATACTAAATATAGATTTGCAGCAACTAGATATGACAATTGAAAGCCAAAAACTGCAATCAGAAAAAAAGCTAATTGATGAAATCGACAAACTAAAGGAAAAATTGAATATTTCGACAGGTTATGACACGCCAAATTTATTTAAGAGGTTTATAAGGTATCTAAGACAAAGGAATTACACAAAAAAAATAAAGTATAAAGAACGCAATTTTGACTTCGAAGTACAAAGGTCAATCAACAAACTTGTTGAAATTCGCCAAGGCAAAGACAATCGTTATCAATTTATAATTTCACAATTCAACGATGCAGTAAGGCAAAGTTCTCAAAATCCTTTATCGGAGCTTGAAAGAAAAAAAGCAACAATAGATGAATTAAGCAGTTTCATTTATGGTGCGTTAGGAGAACAAAAAGTTGTTAAGGCATTAGAAGCTCTATCAGACGAATATTTTTTGATTAATGATTTTGCAATTTCCTTTTCAACGGCAATCTATAACAGACAAGAAAATGAGTACATAAAATCAATTCAAATTGACCATATACTTGTAGCACCATCAGGTATATTTCTCATCGAGACAAAAAATTGGAGTGAAAAATCATTGGAAAATTTAAGTTTACGTTCACCAGTACAACAAATCAAGAGGACAAGCTTTGTTTTATTTAAATTGCTTAATAATGAAATGAGCAATTATCATCTACATCTGGACAAACATCATTGGGGCGAAAAAAAAATATCAATTAGAAACCTCATTGTTTTGATTAATACAAAGCCAAAAGAAGAGTTTCACTATGTAAAGATTTTAACGTTAAGTGAACTTATTGGCTATGTAAATTATTTTAAACCGATATTTTCAAATATTGAGACACAAAGAATTGCCGACTACTTAGTAAACGTTAATAACCAAAAAACAATAGTGATAAGCAGAAATTGAAAATAAGCAAGCTGACATCTTACTGCCTGTAACATGTGCTGTTTATGTTTAGGAGGCAATTGAAGTATTACATTTCACTGTTTTATCCCGTTAGGGATTGCAACGAAAATCCTTCTGCCAGGAAGATTGCAGTGAAAAGCCCGGTCCGCCATTAGGCGGCAACGGCATAATTATTTGTACTTTATTTATTATCATTGAAGAAGGAACAAAACTTACCAAAGTTGTTTAAATTTTCTGAAATTTGCCCTATGTCTATATACAGTTTAAAGCAAGGATATTATTTATACCATGATGTGGAGTTTGTATTAAATCAAATCGGTGAATTATATAAAGTGGATGTAAAAGATGGCAAAGCAACGGCAGAAAGTATCATGGAACTGGATAATAAAACTCATTTTGCCTCGGAAGAAAGTAAAGACAGGTTCAATGCAATCGTTCCGAAAATAAAAGCACTGCACACCAGTATGTATCATTTACTGGAAAGTATCTACAGGGCTACCGATAAGCAAGCATTCAATACCACTGCAATAGAAACTCAATTTCCCGATTTTAAATATTTCCGGATGCTCAATAATAAAATAAAACATTTTAATGAAGCTGATATTGATTTGATAGAGGTGGTTTTAATGGAAGATACAAAGCAGATTATAGAAGTGGGTTGTCAATATAAAATTGATGGATCATGGGAGATCAAATACTACGGCCAATTTATTGTTCTGGTTTTAGAAATTTTAAAAGACCTCAATATCGTTAGTTTTGATAACGATTAAACCCGTACAACATTTCCATCTTGATTTTGCAAAAGGCCTTTTGCGTTTTTGAAAATTCTTTTTACCTGCGGCTTACAATACATCCGGTAAATGATAACAACTGATGAAAGAATAGTAAGCACACCAATAAAGGCAATTGAAAATTCGATGCTAAATAAATCTGTAAATACGCCTGTAAGTAGTGCGCCGATAACATAGCCTAAATCTCTCCAAAATCTAAATACGCCTAAACTCTTTGCCCGTTGTTGTGGGTTAGTATCTTCTGCAATACTTGCCAAAAAAGTAGGATAAACAATTGCGGTGCCTATTCCAAGAATAACTGAGATGGCAATATAATGAGCAATGCTGCTTGAAAATATTATTAGCATAATGGCAATACCCTGCAACAACATTCCCCAAAACAGTAAATCTTTTTTGCAATAGATATCTGCCAGTTTTCCGGTTATCAGCTGACCTAATCCCCACACTGCCGGGTAAACAGCAGTTATAATTCCAATCTGTGCAATACCAAAACCTCTTTGTGCCAGCAGCACCGGCAGTATGCCCCAAATCATTGCATCATTCAGGTTGTTAATTAAACCAGCCTGTGTTACTGAACCTAAATTTTTATTCAACCAGGTGGTTTCTTGAAATACATTTTTTAAAAGAGGGGTGCTGCTATTGAGCTGGGCTTCTTTATTTACATGTGCACTCGTATCTTTTACAAAAAACCAGGACAGCAGTGTTCCCAAAATAACAAAACCAATTCCTATGACAAATGGATATGGCCTTAACCCGTAATTATTGGCAATGCTGCTGGTGGTAAAAGCTACCAATCCTAACATACCGTATCCTGCAAATTCATTTAAGCCCATTGCAAAACCTCTTTCCTTTTCACCTACCAAATCAATTTTCATTACTACTGTGCTGCTCCATGTTAAACCCTGGTTGATGCCTAATAAAATATTGGCAACTATTATCCAGTTCCAATTGTTGGCATACATCAAAAGAAAAGGAACAGGTATGCCAATCAGCCAGCCGAATACCAATAATCTTTTTCTTCCAAACCTGTTGGCTAATGCGCCTGTAAAATAATTAGTGAATGCTTTAAATAAACCAAATACAATTATAAAAGATAAAATAATCGAAGCGGAGGTCAGGTGAAATTCTTTCTTCGCTATCTCAGGCAGCAATGTTCTTTCCAAACCTATCATGCCACCAACAAGGGCATTGATAAAAACCAATAGCCAAAACTGTTTCCAGTTTTCCTTTAATCCTAATTGTACCTCATTCATTGTAATAAATATTTTCTGAAGTCTAATTACTTACCGGGAAGCCTTTGTTTATCCAGTCTATTTTAATATTGTGCTGCAGGCTTAACAGTTTTTGATTTGTAAACTTCATCTTATTTAGCAAGGCGAAGGCGGGGCGTATATTAGGGCAATGTTCAAAGGGGCAACAACCGCAATAGATAACAATGTCTGCATCTTTCGGCAACTTGCTTAACTGTCCTTTTAATTTATCCAAATTTGCTTTATCCTGTCCGGGACCAATATCTATTGAACCCTTAATAGTTGCAGCTGGTCCAATGCTGTAGATATAAGGTTGTTTAGCTTTGGAGTCATTTAATATTTTAGCTAAATCAGCAGGATCTAATAATTGTTTTGGAGACCACGGTTCTTCATTTTGTATTTGTTTAAAACTTGTTAAGACAAACGAGGCAACTATCAATGTTATTGATAAAAGAAAGCTGTACTTAATTTTTGCATTCATATTTGTAGTTTTTATGATTGAGTTATTTTTCATTTATGATACAGCACAGCGGTTTGCACCCGCTTCCAGGTCAACCGGATTGATATCACTGAAATCCCCTTTGATATTTTTTTCAACAATCGACAAGTAATTTTCTGGTGTTGGTGGAATACGTTGTAAAATAGTTGTTACAAATTCCTCTTCAATCAACTGAAGCATTGGTACATTCTTTTTGATATTGCCAATTGTTGTTTGAATGGGCGTATTATCAAAATCAACAGGCTGGCTGGTATGCGCTGGTAAGACAATTGTATTTTCATCCAGCACCAATAATTGCCGTAAAGAATGGTATAGCAACTTTGATCTTTCAATTGCTTCATCATTATTGGCTTTTAAATCTGGCCGACCTACGCCATTAAGAAATAAAGTATCGCCGGTAAGCAATACTTTATCATCAACTAAATAGCTGGCACTTTCTATGGTATGGCCGGGTGTTTGAATTGCTTGTACTTTGATATGGCCAAGATCAAAAACAGTGGTGCCGGATATCGGCTTGAAACTGAAATTTACTTTGTTTGGTATTGGAAGATAAAGCGGGACATTATTTGTTTCTGCTAATTGTTTTGACCTTGAAAGATGGTCGGCATGAATATGCGTTTCAATTATATATTTTAATACAAGTTTTTCTCTTAATAAAAATTCCTGATAGACGTCAAGCGGCAAAGAAGCATCTACTATTATTGCTTCTTTATCTGATGCAATGATATAAGAAAGGCAGCCTTTACCTGTTCTTCTAAATTGTATTATATCAAAATCAGGGAATGAAAGTTTTGCTGTATTCCATGCCAGACTCCAGGCTTTCATGCCACCTTGTAATGAATAGGCTTCAAAACCCTGTTCCTGTAGTAAGCCTGCAGCAATCATGCTTGTTTTACCACCAGCACAAATGGTTACCACGGGTAATGTAATGTCAAGGTGCAAGCCGTGTAAGGCATCGGGATTATTTGCCTTTAGCTTATCATAGGCATTCAAATAAACGCTGCCCGGAATAAACCATTCGCTTCGCTCTTCAATGGGTCTTATATCAAGAATAGAGACCTCCTTACCATCCTCTAACCAGGTTCGGAGTGTATTGGTATCGATTTCCTTTATACCGTTCATATTGTGCCATTTTATTGCACAAAGGTGGCGCTCCTAAATGGCTAATCCTTTAACATAAGATAAATAATTAACGGTGTGCCCGGATACGGCTCAGGCTCACTTGTGTAATGCCAAGATAAGACGCCACATACTTTAAAGGCACTCTCATTAATACATTGGGGGCTTCGCTTAACAAGGCATTGTAGCGTTCTTCTGCGGAATGAAACTGCATCCCTTCAATACGGTTTACTGTTTCCACATAAGCAGCTTCAAATATTTTACGAAACAGCCTTTCAATCTCCGGAAAGGTATCATAGAGTTTAAAAAGCTGATTGGCATTAATGGCAACTACCTCACTATCCTCCAACACCTGAATTGCTTTACGGCTTGGTTTGCCGGTAAACAAACTTTCTACTCTTGCAATAATGTTGTTTTCAAAAAAGAAACTTTCGGTGATATCAATACCATCTTTAAAGTAATAAATACGGGCCACTCCTTTATTGATAAAGTAAATTGTTTTGCAGGTGTGACCAATGGGTTGCAGGTCTTTGCCTTTTTTGATAGTAACGATACTGCTTATTGCTACAATTGCAGCCTCCGCTTCTTTGGAAAGGGTATTGAATTGTTTGAAGTATTGAAAGAGTAAGTTCATTTTATTTTAAATTATTTACCATCAGCACTATTTAATTTGTATGTACTACAATTTCATCCGCTGTATCCTCACCGCATTCAATATAGCCAATAAAGCTACACCAACATCAGCAATAACAGCTTCCCATAGAGTAGCTATTCCTCCGGCTCCCAGCACCAGTACAATTACTTTTATAACCATCGCAATGATTATGTTCTGCCAAACAATTTGCCTGGTTATCTTGCCGATTTTTATGGCGGTAACAATCTTAGATGGCTGGTCATTTTGGATAACAATATCTGCGGTTTCAATGGTAGCATCGCTTCCCAAACCTCCCATTGCAATACCTGCATCCGCCAATGCAACAACAGGCGCATCATTTACACCATCACCTATAAAGGCAATGTGCATGCCTTCATTTTTTAATGCCTGTACCTTTTCAACTTTTCCTTCGGGTAACAAATCTCCATAAGCATTATCTATGTTTAATGCCTGTGCCACTTTTGAAACGACTGCCTGCTTATCACCAGACAGCATTACTGTCTTAATATTCAATTTGTGCATTTCATCTATGGCCTGTTTTGCATCTTCTTTTATTTCATCGGCAATAGTGATATAACCTGCGTATTTATCGTTCACTGCAATCACTACAACGGTATCGACCAGGTTATCAATTTCAGCAGGATATTCAATATTGAACTTCTTCAATAGCTTTACATTGCCGGCAAAAACATTCTTTCCATCAACAGTACCTTTTAAACCATGCCCTGATACTTCTTCAACGTTTTCGGCTTTTAAAATTTTAGCAGCATCACCTGCATATTCTACCACCGCTTTTGCAATAGGGTGTGTTGAGTTGCTTTCTATGGCCGCAGTCAGTTTAATCAATTCATCTTTATCAATATCTTTTGTTACAACATCCTGCACTTTAAAAACACCTTTGGTAAGTGTGCCTGTTTTATCCATCACTACTACATTCACTTTTGTAATAACATCTAAAAAATTAGAGCCTTTAAATAGTATCCCATTTTTAGATGCTAATCCAATTCCACCAAAATATCCTAATGGTATTGACACCACCAACGCACAGGGGCAACTGATTACTAAAAATACCAATGCCCTGTAAAACCAAACATTGAAAATGTAAGGGTCAGCAAAAAAGTATGGAACAAAACAAACGGCTACAGCTAATGTGAAAACTATGGGTGTGTAAATTTTTGCAAAGCGGCTGATGAATAATTGTGTCTGTGATTTTCTTGCAGTAGCATCCTGTACCATTTCTAAAATCTTACTCAGTTTGCTGTCTTTAAAAAGTGATTTTACTTTTATTTCAGAAACCTTGTCAAGGTTAATCATACCAGCCAATACCTGTTCCCCTTTTCGCTTGGTATCAGGCTTGCTTTCGCCCGTAAGTGCGGCTGTATTAAATGTGCCAGCATCCGAATTTAATTCTCCATCTAGCGCCACTTTTTCTCCTGCTTTCACCTGTATAATTTCATCTACCTGAATTTCATTGGGATGAATAACCTGCGTTGTACCATTTCTTAAAACGGTTACTTCATCAGGCCGTATATCCAGCAGGGCTTTAATACTTCTCTTTGCTTTACTTACTGCTGAATCCTGGAACCATTCGCCAATAGAATAAAATACCATTACTGCCACACCTTCGCTGTAGGAACCAATGGCAAATGCCCCGATGGTTGCTACGCTCATTAAAAAGAACTCATTGAAAAAATCAAATCGTTTTGCTTTTCTGAAAGCCAGATTTAAAACATTGTAGCCTGCCAGCAAATAAGCGATTACATAAATAATTAAATCAATTGGGAACACTGGTTTAAACTTAAACCCAAATTCCAATACCAGCATTACCAACAATATTGCAAGAGAGGATAGTAAAGGCCAATGGCTTTTCCAACCGTCTGAATCCTCTTCGCCGTGGTTGTGTTCATCGTCTTCCTCATGCTCACCATCTTCATGGTCATGTCCATCATCTTTACTGTGGTCATGGTCTTTGGTATTTTCAGATTGATTTACAACTCCTTTTTTCTGTACATCTTTTTCGTCTGTGTCGCAGCATTCTTTTGCCATATAAATTATTTTATGAAATAAAAAATGATATTATTCCTGTTATTACTAAAGTCCATCCGGTAATTATTCCGGACTTATGTTCGAGTGTATGCCAATTTAATTTTAGTATTCCTTTATATGCAAGCCTTACCCACAACACCATTCCCGAAACTGATATAGTGAGGTATAAAGCCGCAATACTCAAAACAGCCAATAAGCCATGAGCACCTGCTAAAAGAAAATAAGCTTCTATTTCCATACAGGGTGACAGGAACATAGCTACTACCAATGCCAGTATGATTTTGTTTTTAGGAAGTGCGGCCTCAGGCGTTTTATGCAGATGAAAATGTTTATGCCGATGATGCTGATAAATAAAGAATGCTCCCAACAATACTAAAACTGCTGGTGCAATAAAATGGGTAAAATATTCAATTTTATTTGCAAGCTGTAAACCCAACAATCCTAAAACAATACCTATCACAACTGTACTTAAAGCATGCGCCAATCCTGAAATGAAAGTTACTTTGGTTACTTCCTGCAAAGTCCAGTTATCTTTTTTTCCAATCGCCAACACAGGCAGCCAGTGATTAGGTATCACAGCATGTAACAAGCTTAATAAAAGGCTCCCTATAAAGATGCTGTACATTACGATTATTGGGTGAATAGTTAACTAAATAAAAAAGGGTTACGGAAATATATTTCCGTAACCCTTTTAAAATACTTGTATAAGCTGGCTTATGAAAACACCTGCACCATTCCAAGAATTGACGCCAGCAACACCACGCATTTCCAGCAATTGAGTCTGTTCATTTGTATTTGTTTTAGAGATGTAAAAATACATAGTTGAAAATATATTTCTTGTTAATCTTTAGATTTTTTGAACATTATCAAAGCCACAATTCCCAGCACAAGGGTAAGTACACCCCCATATAAAAATTCCTTTTTAGGAAAATCAGTTCCTAAAAATCCTGCAATGGGGTAAGCGACTGCCCACCATAAATGCGAAAATGCGAAGTGTGAACCATATACTTTTCCCTGGTCTTGCGAAGCAATATTTTCTGCTATCAGGGTTTCACTTGGCATTTCAGCAAGGCTTTGCCCTAAACCTGCAAATAACCACAATGCCATGAGTACACCATAAGAAACATAGTTGGCAAAGCAAATGGATAATCCTAATAAAAATGCTCCGCTTATGAGGGATACGCTACGTGTTTTTGATTTATCCAGGCTGCCTAATACAAAAGCCGATACTGCCGCACCAATTCCAAATATTGCCATTACCCAACCATAATATTTATCATCCAATACCAATCCGTTTTTGATATGACTAATGGTATTTACTAAAATCATAGCTCCTGCAATGGCAGATACAAATTCAATGGCCAGCGCAAAACGTAACGTACCGTTTCCAAATAACAAACGGATGCCTTTGATTACATTTCCCCAGATATCAGTAGATTTTTGGGCTTCAGCTGTAACTCCTTTTTGTAACTCATCACCGGGAATAGAAAGTATTAGCAAAGCAGCAATAATAAATGAAGCGCCATCTAAGAAAAATATTTGTCTTGCACCTAACCAAACCGCTACAATACCTGCCAATGCAGGTCCTAAAACGCCTAATAATTGAAAAGTGGCGGTTGATAACCCAACGGCTTCTCTAAAATATTTGCCTTCAATTATTTGCGGAATTACGGCACGGTAGGTAGGTGTAAAAAAAGCATTGAACACATTGAGCAAAAATACCAGCACATAAATCTGCCACTCCGAATTGATAAAAGGAAGACAACAAATAATTGCCATCCTGATAAAATGGGTAACATACAATATCTTTTTCCTGTCTACTTTATCTGCCAATACTCCGGCAAAAGGAGAAAAGACAATAAATGCTGTAACCCTTAATGTTAGTGCAGTTGCCAATATTACCGGCGAACGTCCTTTGTCGATTTGATAGGCCAACAATGCTAACCCTACCCACGAAAATGCATCCCCTAAGAGACTAACAGTTTGTGCCATGTATAGTTTCGCAAAGATTTTATTTTGCAAAGCTTTGAAGGGTTCTGTTAGTATCTGTATGATATTCCTTTTTTCTGGCATTAGCTATTATATTTGTTATTATTACTCTTCGCCACTTCCTTTTGTAAGTTGCGATAATAAATAATAGGCTCCTTCTATCACCACTTTAGCATTAGCTGGTATTTCTTCTAAAGGTAATATTTCTGTAAAGCCCATATCACTTACTCCTTTTGTAACGGCTATTTGTTTGTAATGATTCTTTTTTATTTCTACATAGATATAATGTTCATCGCCGTTACTTACAACCGCATCATCGGGCAGGGCACCCGCTTTATAATCGTCTATTTGTATCCTGGCTTCTACATACATGCCTGGCAATAATGATTCCGTTTGTCCTTCAATTTTTGCATGAGCAATGATGGCTTGCTGGTTATCTTCAAAAGACTTGTTTAATGCAAAAACAGTTGCAGCATGCGTATGAGAAGCATCATTGGCATCGGTAAATACTATTTTGTTTCCAATTTTTACTTTAGCGATGTCCTTTTCAAAAAGCGTCAGGTCGAGGTGCAGAAAACGATTATCAACAATATCAAACAAAACAGTATTGGCATCGGCAAATTTCCCCATCGTTAAATTGATATGATGCACAAACCCACTTATAGGTGCCGCTACTGCAATACGATTGGTAAAATTGGAAGTACTGATATTAGCTGCATTAATACCCAGCAATTGCAATTTCGTTTGTAAGCCTTTCTGTTTTGCCTGGGCCATCCCCAATTCATTTTGCACCTGTTGTAATGTTTTGGTTGCATTGATGCGGTCTTCCTGTAAATCTTTCTGACGTTTAAATTCTTCCTGCAGGTAAACCAATTGCGATTTGTTTTCTAAATAATCCTGCTGCAACTGTATCACTTCATTGTTTACAATAGTAGCAAGTGTTTGTCCCTGCTTTACAAATGTCCCTTCGGTAACGTCAATGGTTTTTACAATACCTCCCGTTAGAATACTTACCTGTGCCTGATTTTGCGGTGGCAAGGTTAGCTTGCCATTTACTTTTAAAGTGGATTTTAAATTACGTTGCTCCATACTGCCCGTTTGTAAACCAATGGCCTTTATTTGGTCATCAGTAAGTTCCACTACAGTGGGAGCAACTGGTCCTTCCTTAGTTGCAGTACTATCTTTTGTCAATGATGCTGTCTTTGTCTCTGTTGCTTTGTTTTTACAGGAAGTGATTGCAGCAAACAAAGTGAATAGTATTATAAATATATTTTTCATTATTGAAATTCTTTTAACGATTTAGTAAATAGTTGAGCTGGATAATGGTTTGATTGTAATTATTGAGTGCAATCAAATAATCAGTTTTTATTTTCACCGCATCTTTGATGTTTTGGATGTATTCAATATACCCAATATCACCTGCTTTATAACTGCGTTGTGCGGCATTGATGATACTTTCAGCCATTGGTAAACCTTCTGTTTGATAATATTTTACCTGCTCCAGGTTTTGCTGCTGCAATTGATTTTGCTGTAAAAAAAGCGTAGCAATTTCCTGTTGATTTTTATCCAGTTCTTTTTTTGCAATTTCAGTTTCAATTTTTGCGGCTTGTGTTCGTGCCTTTACCCCATTTTTAAATAAGGGAATATTAATACCAACGCTTCCATAATAAAACTGGTTTTGTTTATCCAGGCTTTGCACATTTACACCCAAATTAAAGGATGGTTGACCCTTTGCTTTTTCGGCTTTAACCAATAATTCCTTTGCGATAACTTGTTGTTGTAAAAATTGCAGCGCAGGATGTTTGCTTACCAAACTGCTATCACCCAAATTAATTTCGGGCAAAGCAGTATAAATTGCCGGAGCCTGGTACTGTTCGCTTGTTTGTATCCATTTTTGGAGGTCAGCTAAATAATAATCAATTCCGGTTTTTGCCTTCGATAATTGCAACTGTAAATCCTTTCGCTGAAGTGAGGCATTAATTTTTTCCAGTTTGTTACTTTCACCTACCTGGTATTTTTTATTGGCATACTTTTCATAATCGGCATAAATACTATCCGTTTGTAACATTAAATTATATTGCTGCCAACTGTACAGCCAATTATAATAAGCAATAGAAACATTACGCACCAGCTCATTTTTTGTAACCGCTTCGTAGCGCTTTGCCAGTGTTACATTTTGTTGCAATACATCTTTACCGGCTTTGTAAGCACCAGGTAATTTAAACCCCTGTGCGAGACCTACATTATAGTCAGTTACTTTGCTGTTTATCTGGCCAAAGCCAGTATTGATATTGAAAGGATCTAAAATAGTGGCAGTACCGGTGAGCGCCTGTTGTTGTTGCGTTTGCAATGCCGCCTGTTGAATTGCAGGATAATTTTTAATGGCCAGTTCCAACGCATTTTGTAATGACAAAGTTTGAGTTTGTGCTTTTACGTTAAAACCAGTTGTAAAAAAAATGAGGAGCAATAATAATGTTGCGTTGATATTGACTTTCATTTTCTTTTTTCTTTTTAAATAAAATAAACTGTATAAAACAGGCAATACAAAAAGTGTCAAAAAGGTAGATGAAACCAACCCACCGATAACAACAGTGGCTAAAGGTTTTTGTACTTCTGCACCCGCACTTGTACTGAATGCCATTGGTAAAAATCCTAATGAGGCAACGGCTGCAGTAGCCAATACCGGTCTTAAACGAGCCGCACTTCCTCTTAAAATTTGTTTAACAACATCTACTTCTCCTTCGCCTTTTAAACGGTTATAGTAACTGATTAAAACAATCCCGTTTAAAACTGCTACTCCAAACAATGCAATAAAACCAACCCCGGCAGAAATACTGAAATTCATTCCCCTGATCCACAAAGCAAGGATACCACCAACGGCAGCCAACGGAATAGCAGAGAAAATAATGATGGATTCTTTTGCAGAACGAAAAGTCAGGAAAAGTAAAAAGAAGATAAGCAACAAAGCAACAGGTACCGCAAGTTGTAAGCGGCCTTTTGCTTCCTGTAAATTTTGAAACTGCCCACCGTAAGTAATAAAATACCCTACGGGCAATTTTAATTTTGCATCCAGGGTTTGCTGGATTTCTTTTACAACGCTCTCCACATCCCTGCCTCTTACATTGGCTTCCACCACAATCCTTCTTTCCGCATCATCACGGCTTATTTGTGCAGGACTGGCAATAAAGTTTACATCAGCAATTTCATTCAATGGTATTTGTTTACCGTTGGGTAATGGAATTAAAAGTGCCCTTAACACATCAGCATCGGTGTTCGGATTTTTTGCTATACGTACCACCAAATCAAATTTCTTTTCGCCTTCATATACCACGCCTGCATAGCCACCTGCATAAGCTGTATTGAGTATTGCATTTACATCGCTGATATTTAAACCATATTGCGCAATTTTATTCCGGTTGTATTTAACTACCAGTTGCGGCATACCAACCACCTGCTCTACCTTAATATCCGTAAGTCCGTTAATCTTCTCGATTAGTTTGCTTGTTTCATTGCCCTTTACAAATAATTTATCTAAATCATCACCAAATATTTTTATGGCGATATCGCTTTTTACCCCTGCAATTAATTCATTAAAGCGCATTTGAATGGGCTGCTCAAAAGATAAGTTTACACCAGGAATGGCAGCCATTTTCTCACTCATTTTTTCAGCCAGTTCTTCTTTGCTTTTTGCAGTTGTCCATTCCTTTTTATCTTTCAGTACCATTAGTAAATCTGCACTTTCAATCGGCATAGGGTCGGTAGGCACTTCACTGGTGCCAATCTTGCTTACGGCTTCTTTTACTTCCGGAAAACTAAGTGCAATTTTTTCTAATTGTGTACCTACCTCAATGGTTTGGGGTAAGCTGCTTCCCTGGCGGATGGTAAAGTTTGTTGCAAAATCACCTTCGTCTAATTCGGGAATAAATTCACCCCCCAATGAATTGAAAACAAATATTGATGAAATAAAAACTGCAATGGTGACAATAAGAACAGGAATTCTGTATTTAAGTATTTTAATTAATACCGGCTGATATATACTCACCAGCCATTTGATAGCCTTATCAGTAAAAGTATCATGAGCTGCAATTTTCTTATTGAGAAAAAGGCTGCTCATCAGCGGTACATAAGTAATGGATAAAAGCAAAGCGCCGATAATGGCGAAACTTACTGTTTGCGCCATGGGCGTAAACATTTTTCCTTCAATACCACGCAATGCAAAAATAGGAATATATACTATCAGGATAATGATCTGGCCAAATACCGCACTGCTCATTATTTTGCTGCTGCCTTCGGTAACTTCTGCGTCCATTTGCGCCTGTGATAATTTCTGATTCCTGAATTGCTGAGAAAATTTGTGTAATAAGCTTTCTACAACAATCACAGCACCATCCACTATCAAACCAAAATCCAATGCCCCCATACTCATCAGGTTAGCACTGACACCAAATAAATTCATCATGGCAACAGCAAAAAGCATTGCCAAAGGAATTACACTTGCTACTATCAATCCCGCCCTGAAATTGCCAAGAAAAACAACCAAAACAAAGATTACAATTAATGCACCTTCCAGCAGATTAGTACTTACGGTGCTCACTGTCCGGTCAATTAACTTTGTTCTGTCAACAAAAACATCAATGCTTAATCCTTCCGGTAAATATTTTTCAATGGTCTGCATTTTTTCTTTTACCCGTTCAATGACTTTTACAGCATTTTCTCCTTTTTGCATCAGCACCACACCTCCTACAGTTTCGCCTTTTCCATTCCTGGTCATGGCTCCGTAACGTGGAGCAAAACCAAAATCAACTGTACCGATATCCTTTATCAATACAGGTATACCATTGGTATTTCTAACTACTATTTTATTAATGTCTTCTAAATTTCCAATCAAACCCTCACCCCTGATAAAATAAATATTGGGCCCTTTATCGATATAGCTGCCCCCTGTATTGGAATTATTTTTTTGTAAGGCATTGTATACATCTATCAAAGTAAGGTTCATCGCCGCCAATCTTTCAGGTTTAACACTTACTTCATATTGTTTTAACTTACCTCCAAAGCTGCTCACATCTACCACGCCTGCAGTACCTAAGAGCTGACGTTTTACGATCCAGTCCTGTATGGTACGCAAATCCATTGAAGTAAATTTCTCCTCAAAGCCTTTTTTAGGCACAAGTACATATTGATAGATCTCTCCCAAGCCTGTGGTGGGTGGTATCAGGTCGGGCTGTCCATATTCTTTGGGGATATTTTCCTGCGCAATTTTTATTTTTTCTGCTACCAGCTGCCTGCTAATATTGATCGGCATATTATCCTTAAATACAATGGTGATAACAGAGAGGCCGCTGCGGCTGATACTTCTTAATTCCACCAATCCCTGCAATGATTTAAACTGTGTTTCTAAAGGATAGGTGATGAATTGTTCTACCTCCTGTGTAGCAAGGTTGGGGCTGGTGGTGATTACCTGTACCTGGTTGTTGGTAACATCCGGCAGGGCATCCACACTTAACTGGGTGGAAGAGTAAATACCCCAAATTATAAAAATACCCAACAGTACCCCCGTTATTAATTTATTGTTTACTGAAAATTGGATGATCTTATTTATCATGAATTTTTTATTTAGTTATATGCTTAAAGACATGCAATATTCTATCGGCGATTGCTAATAAAAGAATAGCAGCACACAAGCCTATAACAATGAATTTAATTACGCTGATTGCCAAATGCTGTCTAGGCTTTTTGGACTTCTTATTACTTATCATTTTTGAAATTGATAAGAATGAATTAAAATGCTATACAGGTCATACAAGGACATGCAGCAAATTCAATTAGGAAGTAATTAAGCTACTTTTGGAGGTTGCCAAATAGAGAAAGAAATATCTGAATAAGAAGAAAGATTATAAATGGAATATTTTTTTGCCGGGATTAAAGGCTTAGCTAAATAGTTATAAAATATTACCTGATGGATAACGGATGCTGAACAGCAGGAACAATTACAAAAAGGCGAACAATCATCACTATCGCTATGTTCCGGCTGATTTTCGGCTTTCGAAATTTCTGTTTTCGCTTCACCATTATTTGTAAAACCCCCATCCATACATGGCATGACACTTAATATCAATATTGTAATAGCCATTATGAATGCGAAAATTTTCATTATTGCGAAAATAGTGGGTTATTTTACAATTTTGATTAAAACCTATGTATTAAAATGGCACATTGTTGCAAAAATAGCCCACTATTCGACTTTTTACCGATATCGAAAGCTCTCTGGGCTCCATTTCGAATTTAAAAGCATGGTTCCAGAGTATTAGACCTCCAGTAATCTCCATATGGTAAGCAAAAAATCGCAGCATTAGTCCCGAACTGCATTTTCAGTTTTACAATCACAACTAGTGTCGCAACTTGTTGTACAGGATTTTGCCTTCTTTCGTTTATTGTATAAGGCATACGAAAAGAAGAATGCAGCAAGCCCTAAGGCAAGTATACCTATCTTTTCCAGGTAAAAAGAAAGAGCAGTTAATGAAGCTATACCTATGGCTGTTCCTATTATGGGTAATGCACAGCATAAGCCGCAAAGGACTATACCTGCCCAGCCCAATCTTTTGTACCATTTGTTATTTGTCTTTTCCATTTTCAAAGTCTTTAAAATTATTTTACTAAATGATCTATTCCGAAAGATTTGAAAGCATTCCGCATTTCATCTTTAACATTCTTTGAACCGTACACTTGTAAATGGGTTGCTCCATTATTAGGATCAAAAACCAAAGCCCAGGTAAACCCTGAACAACAGCTTCTTTCAAAATTCACCATTTCAACAAGTTGTAATAAAAACTCTTTGGGTTCATTAAATACAATATCATAACCGGTTTTAAGCGGTGTGATGGCTTTTGCTTTACTAAAAATTGTTTTGCTTAATGTGTCGCTGTGTTCTGCAAACTCATTTTCATTAAGGCTGCATGAAGGAAGTGTTTTTGTTGTTGATGCGCCAGCGGAGCAATCTTTGCTACATGAGGTTTTACCACAATGGCTACAGGTTGCCGCTTTACTTTTTTCCTGAGTTTTCGCTTTTCCTGATTGAGCATTGCTACATGAGCAAAAGCCTGTAAGTCCGAGTGCCATTAGCATAATTTTAAATGTTGTTGTTTTCATTTTACTTTATTTAATGTTTATGTTTGCAAACATAAACAGTGGAGTATAGTCAACGGTCAAGTACTTTTTTCAAAAAACTTCAAAAATTATGTTAATAGGTCAATTAGTAAAGGAAACGGGGTTGTCAAAAGACACCATTCGTTTTTATGAAAAGCACGGCTTAATAAATGTAAGCCGAAAAGAACGCCGGGAAAATAACTATAAGGAGTATTCAGGCGATGTATTGCAAAGGCTGCTTACGATAAAACGTTTAAAGAATTTTGGTTTTACCTTGAATGAGGTTGCTGACCTTCTCGACATGATTGAAGTAAACGAAGCTTCCTGCAAAAACGTATCACATAAAATTTCTGAAAAAGTTACGCTATTGGATGAAAAGATCCGGGAACTGATTGCTATCAGAACAATGCTCATAAATGGTGTAAGCAAATGTGTTGAGGGTTGCAGCCCCGGACAACTGGATGAGAATTGTCCGATTTTATTGTCAGATGACTTCTATTCGACGAATTAAATACCTTCTGAAGCTGTCACATGCAAACATTAATTTATGGTTGTTAATAAATTGATTATTAATTGAGACTTTCAATTTTATACCCTGCTTCCTGAACTGCTTTTACAATTTCCGCAGGAGTAATATTATCCTGTTTTGAAACAGTTAATATTTTGTCAGGATTTTGCGTGTCGACTGACCAATTATCCTGACCGGCTGTTTTATTCAAAAAGGGTGTCACATTGGCTACACATCCTGAACATTTGATTGTTGTTTTAAATTTTAAAGTTTCCATGTTATATATTTTTATATTGTAAAATTAATTCAGTTGGTGACCGTAAGTGTTATATATCAAGCCTGACTTTTTATATAATTATTCTATCCATCAGAATAGAGAATTAGTCAATTCCAATATCAGCTAAAGTTTTAAATATTTTAACCGTAAGCTATTACTCACTACACTTACACTACTCAATGCCATTGCGGCTCCGGCAATCATTGGGTCTAATAAAAATCCATTAACAGGATACAATACACCTGCAGCAATTGGAATTCCAATTAGGTTATAGATGAATGCCCAGAATAAATTTTGTTTAATCGTTTTTACGGTTCTTGCAGAAAGCATTAAAGCTTTGGAAATACTGTTAAGGTCAGAAGTAATCAAAGTCATTTTTGCAACATCCATTGCGATATCACTTCCCTTACCCATTGCAATACTAACATCAGCCTGCGCCAGTGCATGACTGTCATTGATGCCGTCACCAACCATTGCCACCACTTTCCCTTTTTGCTGCAAAGCTTTTACGAAGGCGGCTTTATCTGAAGGCAATACTTCTGCCTGAAAGTTTTTCAATCCCACTTCTTCAGCTATTGCTGCGGCTGTTTGCTGATTATCCCCGGTGAGCATATACACTTCAATTCCCTGCTGTTGCAAATTTTGTATTGCAGCTTTAGAAGTTGATTTTATTTTATCAGCAATGGCCACAATAGCCACTATTTTATTATTTTCTGCAAAAGCAACAACAGTTTTTGCCTGCCGTTGCAGTAATACAATTTTGCTTACTAATTCCTCTCCCGGTATAATTCCCTTATCAAATAACAATTTTGCATTACCCACCAGGTAATATTTATCATTATAGTTTGCACTAACGCCTTTTCCTGTTATGCTTTCAATTTTATGTAATACAACCGGCAATACAGCTTCTTCATGTAAATACTTAACCAGGGCTTCAGCCAAAGGATGTTCAGATTGCATTTCAATTGCAAGAAGGATAGATTTTAATTTTGCAGTATTTACTTCATCTGCAAAAATCAAATTGGTAACCACGGGCTTACCTTCAGTAATAGTTCCCGTCTTATCCAATACGATTGTATTTACTTTATGCGCCAGTTCCAGGCTTTCTGCATCTTTAATCAGGATATTATTTTCCGCACCTCTACCTACTCCCACCATGATGGCTGTTGGTGTTGCCAATCCGAGGGCACAAGGACACGCAATAACCAATACAGTAACCGATGTAAGCAATGCGTGGGTAAAAGCATTATCCCCACCAAATACCATCCATATTGCAAAAGTGAGTACTGCTATTCCGATTACAACAGGAACAAAGATGCCTGCAATCTTATCTACCAGTTTTTGAACAGGTGCTTTACTGCCTTGTGCCTCCTGCACCATCTTAATGATCTGTGATAATAAAGTTTCGGCCCCTACCTTTTCAGCTTTAAACTGAAAACTTCCTTTTTGATTGATAGTACCTGCGTAAACCTTTTCGTTGGCTTTCTTTTCAACAGCGAGCGGTTCGCCAGTTATCATACTTTCATCTACAAAGGATTCGCCTTTAACAACCATTCCATCCACCGCAATTTTTTCTCCAGGCTTTACGAGTAATACATCATTCACTTTAACCTGGCCTATTGTTATTTCCTCGGTTTGATTATCCTCCAATATCCGAATGACTGTTTTAGGTTGCAGTCCCATTAATTTTTTAATTGCAGATGATGTATTGGATTTCGCCTTTTCTTCCAATAGCTTACCTAAAGAGATGAATGCAATTACTACAGCGGCAGCTTCAAAATAAACATGAGCGTGCAGTCCTCTTGCATGCCAGAATGCAGGAAAAAATGTATTGAAGACACTAAACAGGTAAGCGATACCGGTACTAAGTGCTACCAGCGTATCCATATTCGCCTTATGGTATTTGGCCTGTTTAAATGCATTAATAAAAAAGCTGCGGCCAAAGTAAAATATCACAGGAGTAGCCAATGCCATCATAATATAATTACCATAGGGCATATTCATAAAAAACATCCCAATGATCACAATGGGTAAGGATAATAAGGAGGACCAAATCGTACGGTTTTTAATAGCAGCATAGTGCTTCTCCTGTGCGGTTTCTTTTATTTCCTGTTGATTTTCTTTTTCAATTACAATATCATAACCAATGGAGCGAATGGTAGTCTGAAATATTTCCGGATCTGTTATGGCAGGATCGTATGCCACCCATGCCGATTGATTGGCAAAGTTGACTCCTGCATCTTTTACGCCGTCAACTGATTTTAGCATGGATTCCACACTAACAGCGCAGGAAGCACAGGTCATTTCCAATACAGGAAATGTTTCGTTAATAATGCCGTTTTGATTCGTTTTGTTTTGAACTATTATTTTATCCTTTAACAGGTCGGCTGATTGCATAAAAATATTTTATACAAAGCTACCTTGCTGCAAAGGGTATGTTGTTATGTTATTGTGGAAGAGTTGTATATAATTTTAAGCGAATTATCAGTAACCTGCTGCTTATTAAACTCATGTATGCTCAGGTGAAGATTTAAAGTCAGCAAGCAGAAAAACTAACTCTAAATTTTATCGAGTGGTTTGCGGTTGTTTTCCTTTAGCAGCTTAAATTTTGAAGGTGTGAACCCTGTGATTTTTTTAAATTGCTGCGACAGGTGCTGCACACTGCTATAACCTAATTTGTAAGAAATTTCACTCAGGTTCATTTCGTCATACATCAACAGTTCCTTGACCTTTTCTATTCTTTGATGAATAACATATTTTTCAATAGTCATTCCCTCAACTGCCGAAAAAAGTGTGGTTAAATAATGATAATCTTTGCGTAGTTTTTCTTCCAGCATTACTGAAAGTTTTTTATTAAACTCTTCTTCGCTGTAACCCTGGATAAGGGATATAATTATATTTTTAATACCCTCAACAAGGGTAGCTTTTTTATCATCCAATAATTCAAACCCAACGTTTTCCAATGCTTCCTTTAAATGCTGCAATTTAGTTGGGGCAAGTGCATGCTTCAACTCTACCTGCCCCAATTGAATCTGCCTGTAATCAATTTTTAACTGATCGAGTTGTTGACGAACTACTATAATACATCGGTCACAAACCATATTTTTAATGTAGAGCTGCATCTATAATAATTTAAAAGGGACTCTTATTAATAGTACCACACCGCCTGGCATATCATAATACTTTGTCAGCTGGTTTTTAAAAGTCAATACATTGACTGATTTCTGACTGATATAATTAAACTCGTAATTACCTGCGTTTTTATAATCCAGGATGGTTCCCAATGCAGCTGTATTACCGGTATCAATTACAATGCATTTCATTTGAACTACTAAACCGGTATCGCCAACTTTAAAAGCGCTGGCATTTGCAACAGTAATTTCGTTTTTACAAGCATGAAATGCAAGCGCCGCTGTATACTCATTTACCACTTCAGGTGGATCATGCTGCGGCTTATGAGCAATAGGAGAAGTTTTAGTAGTCTTGTCACCTCTGTACAGCTCGCTAAAAACCGCATTAGAAAATAATATTAAAAGCAGTAGTAGTATTTTCATGAAAGATTCACTTGCTCTTTTGCATTCCTAAAGATAATTATTTTGAACTGGTTCAGTCACTATATCATTTAACAAGGTGCGATAAATATACCGCACCTTGAAAGTTCAGCAACTTACATTTTCATATCACTCATTGCCTTTTCTTTCTTTGCAGTTTTTAATTTTTTAACCGGTACCAGCGCCATACCACACTTTGGGCATTTGCCTGGTTTACTCCTCACCACTTCAGGATGCATGGTACAGGTGTATTTTGTGGCTTTGCTTACAGTGTGAGAATGTGACTTTTGCGTAGTATCCATCTTTACCTGTGCAAAACCAGATGCCGCAGCGGCTAATAAAATGGCGATTGCCATAATTGTCTTTTTCATGTTATTTTATTTTGAAAGTTAAGAAATCACTTAATAGGTAATTGTTATTCCTGCACCCAACCCCATATCACTATCTTCATGGGTGGATATTGAAAAATATTTGTTCACGATATACCTTAACCCTATCATATATTCCTTGTCCGTATTGATCATCATATTAAAACGCAAACGTTTAGTAACCGGCACATCTTCTCTGCCAAACTGAAAACGGAATTTACCATTGCCATCTATTCTTGCATCGGCAACAAATAACATGGGTAAAGTATAAGCTATACCAGCCACTAAAGTTTTACGATTGTTTTTATTACTGGCTTGTCCAAACCAATTTTTTTCTTCGCCGCCGAAAAGATTTTTTGGGCCACCCTCAACTTTATAATGATAATCAAAACCCACATACGGATACCACCATTGCATGCGGCCTAAATAGCGGCCAATCATTGTTTCACTTTCGTAGCCGTGCATATCATGATAGCCTAAATGCCATAGTGTACTTAGTTTCCATCTTGTATTGGCTATCATTGCTTCTCCATCACTGCCGTTATTTTCTATACCTGCTCTTCCCATTAAATGAAACATCCTGTCATCTGCAAATAATTTGCGTTGTGCCAATTTCGGATTAGGTATTTCCGGGTTAGCAGGCTGATTTTCATAAGTAAATACCCTGCCCATGCCGCTCATCATGTGGTATAAAATATGACAATGGAAAAACCAATCGCCATAAACGTTAGCATTAAATTCAATGGTATCTCTTTCCATTGGCATAATGTCAATTATATTTTTCATTGGTGCGTAATCACCTTGTCCGTTTAACAATCTAAAATCATGGCCATGCAAATGCATCGGGTGCCGCATCATACTATTGTTGTATAAAATGATCCTTACATTCTCTCCTTTTTTAATTAATATTTTATCGCTTTCCGAAACTGTTTTATTATCCAGTGTCCACACATAGCGATTCATATTTCCTGTAAGATCAAATTTCATCACTTTTAAAGGCCCTTCAGGCAATGTTGTTTTTTCTGGAGCTTTCAGCATTGTGTAATTAAGAGTAACTATATCGGGAGTTTCAGCTTCCATGTTCATACCCTGCATGCTGTTATTATTAGGCATCTGCATGGAATGGCTTTCCCCTTTCCTCTGTTCCTTTTTCGATTTTTCTTCGCCTGTTATTTCAGGATACATTACAGTGTTCATATCCATCACCTGGTTTTCCATTTTCATACCTTCCATTTCAATCATGTTGCCTTTCATGTCCATCATGTCATTCATCATCTTCATACCTGCAAAATATTTTGGCCGTTTCATTTTAGTTGCAGCTACTTTTTCTCCACTGCCCAGCCATAAAGAAGCATGCTTGGTTCTGTCCTCTGGTGTAACTAAAAATTCATAACTTTTATTTTCGGGAATAGTGACAATTACATCGTAGGTCTCAGATACCGCAATAATTAATCTATCCACCTCTACTGGTTCCACATCATTACCGTCGGTAGCTACAACTGTAATTTTACCTCCGGCATAGGATAGCCAAAAATAATCAGATGCCCCACCATTTGCAATACGCAATCTTACTTTATCACCTGCTTTAAATTGCGGCTGTTCGTTTTGATTTTTTCCATTTAGTAAAAAATTATCATAATAAACGTCTGTGAGATCCATAGCATTCATCCGCTTCCATTCATTGGTAACTTTAGTTTTAAAATGACCTTGCTTAATAGCTTCGGCATAACTTTGTGTACTTCCTTTTTGCACTGCAAACCAATCAGTAGCTGCATGTAAACTGCGATGCACTTCTTCAGGTTTCATATCTATCCATTCACTGAGTATAAGAGGAATTGTGGGGATATCTAATTCTGCCCTCTTATTCATAATAAACATACCATACATCCCAATTTGTTCCTGTAATTCGGTATGGCTATGGTACCAGTGTGTACCATGCTGAATGATGGGGAATTTGTACAAATGTGTGCTATGTGCTTTAATGGGCATTTGTGTGAGATTGGGTACACCATCATATTGATTAGGTAAAAACAAACCATGCCAATGCAAAGAGGTTGCTTCATTTAAATTATTGTGCACATAAATTTCTGCAGTATCACCCTCAGTGAAAGTCAGCGTTGGCATTGGTATCTGCCCATTTACTGCAATAGCTCTTTTTGATTTTTTACCAAATGTTACAGTGGTATCTGCAATGTATAAATCATAGCGCACAGTACGTGGTGCTGTATGATTTACTATTGTTTTGATAGGTGCAACTTTTGGTTTTTCCATTTGCATCTGCTCCATGTTATCCTTCTTCATTGCTGTGTCATTCGCAGGCATTTTCATATCATCCATCTTTTTTTCAACAGGTGAAATAATAACATTGGATTTTTCTTTTACCAACTTCATTCCACATTTAGGACAATTACCAGGCTTTGTAGAATGTATTTCGGGATGCATGGGACAAGTGTATGTTGCAGAGACTGCAGGATCTTTAGGCATTGGCATTTCTTCTTTCTTCTTTGCCACAGTAGTATTGGTAACCACTTTAGCTTTTTCCTTTACCAGCTTCATACCGCACTTAGGGCAATTGCCGGGTTTGGTGGCATGAATTTCAGGATGCATCGGGCAGGTATAGGTTACCTGCTGCTGCGTTTCTTTTTTACTCATATCCATACCTTTCATATCCTGGGAAAATACTAAGGTGTACAGGGGAAGTAGCAATACCAGTACAATTATTTTTTTCATTATTAAATATTTTATTTGCAACAATCTTTTTTACGAATAAAAATTGCTTTGAAAATCCTGATCAATATTTGTTTTATTTTTTTCATTACCTATTAATTTGCTGACGACAGACTATCTGCTGTTGCATTCATCCAATTCGTTATCATTATTTTTTCTAGCTGTAGTAGCCTTGCAGCCGGGTGCATCAGTTTATAAGAAGCTATAGGCATTTCACCATCTTTGATCTGGTTTGCAATACCCTTTAATTTACTTATTTGCCTTCTGTTTGCATAGCTTCCAAAATCACTGAAATTTAATTTCTCTTTACCATTGCTTATATGCCTTGCCATCATCCATGCTACAGGCTGAACATTTGAATACCAGGGGTAGCTGCTGTTATTGCTGTGACAATCGTAACAAGCCTTTTTTAAAATTAATTGTATACTGTCAGGCACCGAATAAACCTTTGTAAAATCGGTTATCAAAACCTGTTTACTTTTGTTATGAGCAGGCTGTATGAACTGCATTGCAACAAATACAATAAGCAAAGTCAATAGTATTTTCTTAGCCCTGCGCATTACTATTTGATTGTTTCTTTTACAGTTCCGCAATCAGGCATTTTACTTCCCAGGTATGGGTTTTTTATTTCTTTAACTTCGCTGAGCCATATTGCTCCTTTACCATCATTTGCCATAGGGCAAAAATCTTTGTATAAAGTTTGACCGCCATTGCCAAAGGTTTTTACCAGGTCAGCAATGTCTTTGCTCATCATTATAAAATGCTCTCTCTGGTGTTCTATTTTACCCCCATTGGCCCCGATATGTTCTGCATGTTCTTTTATATCATCAGCCACATCCATATAGCTTTTCATCTGTTGCTCGGGAATTGTTTTCATATCAACTTTTGCCAATGTTGCAACCATTGCATTACCAGCAGCAGCGGCATCCTGACTATTGTCTTTTGCTAAAGCATTTTTTAATTGCAGGTAGCCTGCAATTATTTCTTTTGCTGGAAACGCTGGGTTCGTAGCAACACTTTGTGAACTTGTTGTATCTGTTGTTTGCTGGTGCATTGCCATTGATGTGTCGGTATTTATATCGTTATTTTTTACATCTGTGGTTTTATCATTGCCGTTATTGCAGGCTGCTAAGGTGGTGGCTGCTATTGCAACTCCTATCATTATATTCTTCATCTTTTAATTTTTAGTGTGTTATAATACAGATAACCTCATCCTGCTTCCAGTAAAGGACAGGCAGGAAAAGGTATAATTTTACTTACAATGTTTGTTTAACGCTGCCGCAGGTGAGCATGGCACTGCCGTAGTAAGGATTTTTAATGGCCTTATTATCGCTGAGCCATGATGCTTTTTTCATGGGGCAATACTGTTGGTAAACCGGGTCTGCAGAAAGTTTAACCGTTTTAGCAAGGGCAAACATATTGGTGGATAAAGTAGCAAACTTTTCCCTTTGCAGTTTCAGGTCTTTAGACAGGGAAATGGCATTAGCATCAGTTAATAAAGCATTGCGGCTTTCATCTTTTAATGTTTCTTTATCAATGTCATTTAAAGCTTTGACAAATGCTGCTGAACTTGCAGCCGCAGCAGTTGCATTGCTGCTAACCAATGCATCTTTTAAATTATAGTAAGAAGTCAGTAATGGTGAAGGCTGAGCCTTAGAAGTTTCCTGTGCAAAACTTTGCTGTACAAGCGCTGTTGCAAATAACGCAACTGAAAATAATATCTTTTTCATTTTAATTTGATTTAATGTTTAACAAAATAATTACTGGCATGGGAAACCCATGCATAACATTTTTTTATACATTAAATCATATCTGAAAACGCTGGATGGCTATGCGTATATCTTCCGGCGGAGGATAATAAAGCCTGGCTTTATATTTTGGAGGAAAGGCTTTTGATAAATTATAAATATCAATTTTAGGGAAAGTGCTGATTATTGCAACAAACGATGGTAAATCGATCGCAAACTTTGCATTTTGGTTCAGGTTCTTATCTAAGCTTTGAAATTTTTGTACCTCATCATTGCAGCACCCGTCTTTTTCTTTCTTTTCTGATTTATTTTCTTCATGGTGATGGCTGCCAGATTTACTATGATGTTTGTGCTTCTCTCCATTTGCATGAACATGAATTTCGGTAGCGTCTTCATCATGATGATGAGCTGTATTGAAACCCATATCCAAACCTATAGCACAGGCGAACCCCACGGCTGTATTGAAGGCAAATACCAACAGCAGGAATAATGCTTTTAATTGTATGGTTATCTTTCTTTTCATTAACCTATTCTAAAATTAAGCCTTTTTAGTAAAAAACAGCTTTTTCCGATCATAAAGATAAGACCATCTGCATTCCGGAACTTATACAATTATGGAAAGAAATTATACAATTATGGTGCCGAATACTAAAGAAACGGCAACTCCCATTTTTTTGTAATTGAGTGTTTTACAAGCTATTGCTTTATGCTCTTTTTACTTTTAACATACTTGCGTTAATAGCCACGACTATGGTACTCACCGTCATTAATACTGCGCCTGCAGCCGGACTTAATAAAATTCCCTGTTTATATAACACACCTGCGGCTAATGGCAATGCAATAACATTGTATCCGGTTGCCCAAATTAAATTCTGAATCATTTTACGATAAGTGGCTTTGCCAAATAATATCAAACTCACAATATCTTCAGGATTGCTGTTCACCAAAACTATACCAGCGGTTTCTGCTGCTATATCACTTCCGCTTCCCACAGCAATTCCCACATCAGCAATGGCCAGTGCTGGTGCATCATTTACCCCATCCCCGGTCATAGCTACAAATTCCCCTTTACTTTGCAGGTCTTTTATTTTTTCTAATTTTTGATGGGGCAATACTTCTGCGATAAAGCTGTCCATCCCTAAAGTTTCGCTTACACTTTTAGCTACTTTATTATTATCGCCAGTCAGCAATATAGATTTGATCTTATTTTCTTTTAAGGTTTTGATGGCGCCTGCTGATTCCGGCCGGATCCCATCAGACAAAGCAATGTAACCAACTATCGCATTGTTTGCAATTACAAAAACTACCGTCTCTGTATCCTTAGCTGTAAAGCCTTCAGGGGTTGCCAAATTATTTTCTTTTAAATAACCGGGACTCACCACCAATATTTTTTTTCCTTCAATGGTAGCCTCCACACCTTTACCTGTGATGGCATTAAAATTTTCTGTTGCAGGAATTGTAATGGTTAAATCTTTTGCTTTTTGCAATATGCCTGTAGCAATGGGATGCTCAGATTTTTGTTCCAATGCAGCTGCCAAACGGATAATCTCATTTTCATCTATTTCTTTTTCCAGCGATACAATTTTTGATACTTCAAACTTGCCTACAGTAAGTGTACCTGTTTTATCAAAAACAATCGTAGTGATCTTTCTTGCATTTTCAAAAGCAGTCCTGTTCTTGATGAGTAAACCATTTTTTGCAGATAAAGCCGTTGACTTTGCAACTACCAGCGGAACCGCCAATCCCAATGCATGAGGACAGCAAATAACAATTACGGTTACCATTCTTTCCATAGCAAAAGCCAGGGATTGCCCGGTTAAATACCAGTATAAAAATGTTACAATACCAGAAACCAATGCAATAATGGTTAACCACCTTGCGGCGGTATCGGCCAATAACTGTGTTTTAGATTTTGATTGCTGGGCATCATTTACCAGTTTTACTATTTGTGAGAGATAAGAATCTTTTGCAGCATGAGAAACAGTAACTTTTATTGAACCATTGCCATTGATTGATCCTGCAATTACTTTATCGCCCTTTATTTTTTGCACAGGCTTACTCTCACCTGTAAGCATACTTTCATTCAAATAACTTTCACCTTCTGAAATAATTCCGTCCGCTGCTACTTTTTCGCCTGGCTTAACCAGAATAATATCATTCGCTTTCAATGTAGCTGTCTTTACATCATGCACCATGTCGGGCATCACCATGTGTGCATCTGCTGGCATTAACTGCACCAGTAATTCCAGTTCTCTCGATGCTCCTGCAACAGACTTCATTTCTATCCAATGTCCCAATAACATGATAAGAATGAGCGTCGTTAGTTCCCAGAAAAAATCCATGCCCTGCAAACCAAATACAATTGCAACACTGTATATATATGCAACGGAAATAGCAAAGCCAATCAAAAACATCATTCCGGGATTCTTTGCTTTTACTTCATCTACCAATCCTTTTAAAAATGGAAAACCACCGTAAATAAATACGATGGTTGATAAAGCAAATAAAATATATTTTGAACCGGTAAATTGCCAGTCAACACCCATAAAATGTTGTATCATTTCTGATAGCAGCACAATAGGAATAGTCAATACAAGCACCACGTAAAACCGCTTTCGGAAATCTGCAATCATACTGTTATGAACATGTCCTTCATGGCCCATTGGAGGGTTGGCACCATGATGGTCATGCACATTATTTTTAGCGTCCGGTTTAATTAAAACCAAAGTCATTCCGCAAATAGGGCAATTGCCCGGTTTATCCTGCACAATCTGCGAATGCATGGGGCAGGTGTATTGTTGTTCTTTTTGTTGATGCTCCATCATTATATTTTTAATTACATTAAATGCCCTATTCCGGCATTACGAAAAGCAAAATTAATACACTGTAACATAATTTTTATATTACTTGCTTCTTCGGGAATTTATAAGCCAGCCAACTACTACAATTATCAGAACAATAGAAATCCACCAACCTGAATGCATTCCCCAAAAATAGTAATGGTTATTACCATGCATCATAACATTAATTTAAAGATTAATTATTCATGCTTCATTTTGTGATTCATTGTTTTCATGGTATCCATGCCGTTCATTTTATTCATATCCATATTTCCTCCTTCCATCTTGTGCATCATATCCATCATTTTAGGATCTTGCATCATCATTTTGCACATATCTGACATCATACCGGTATCCTTTTTACATGCTTCCATCATGGCATTCATCATACCTGGGTTATCTTTCATCATGTTCATCATCGACATATGATCCTGCATCATTGCCATTCCATTATTACTGTTCATCATTGCAGTCATCATTTCTTTAGCCATTTCACTATTTTGGGCAATACTGTCCATAATTTCCTTTCTTGTATCATTATTTGAAAGGATTTGTTTTGATGTCGAAGTGGATTGACAGGAAACTCCTGCCATAATCAAAACAATAAACAATGCGACCGTTTGTATCTTTTTCATAATTTTATATGGTTAACATGCATAAAACGCACAAAGCAAAGGTGGCTTTTAATACCTCGGTTATATTACATTACTTTGAAAATACCTTGTATCATTCACACATTTAAGGCAAGAAATCCTTTACGTTAATTTCAAGTTGCGGGTATAGCTGTTTCGCAATCCACTTGTTTATTTTTCCTTTTCTGATATTCATATATGGTAAGACAAACAATGTCAACTGTAAGTGGATAAAGCCAATCAACAACCATTAATGAAGATTTGTGGAAGTAAAGGTAAAAAAAGGGGTATATAGATAATAAGCAGCATTAAAGAAAAGGATAGCACAAATGCAAGTAAAAGGTGTTTGTTTGAAAACAAATATTTTTATCTCCTACATTTTCATCCCTTCCATAGGTTTGGCCCCATTCTTAAAGATGTACTCACTTTGTAATAAATATGCCCCAGAGATAACCACCACTTCTCCAACAGCTAATCCTGACTTGATTTCAATCCTGTTATCACTTTCCAGTCCCACCTCAACCATCTTATTTTTAAAAGAGTTATTACCTGTACTTACCCAAACTGTGGCACCATTACCATTTCTCAAAACTGCATCAATGGGTAATGTTAATGATTTTCGTTGCGGATTTTGAAGTAATACGTAGGCTGGCATTCCCGGCTTAAGCATGTTTCCGGGATTAGCGATTGATACACGAATTAAATTAATTCTTGTGTCGGGGTTTATTTCAGGGTTTACAAATTCAATCCTGCCTTTAATTTCCCTGCCATCGAAATCAGGGAGCTGTACGGTTGCAAAACTATTTCTGTCAATCTGGGCCATTTGCGATGTATATACTTGCGCTTCCGCCCAAAGGCTTGACAAGTCAGCCAATTTTACAATTGTTCCTCCCTCCATACTATAATCTCCTTCCCGAACATCCAGTGCAGTTATGTAGCCTGAAGAAGTGCTGTAAAAGGTTGTAGTTGGGGTAACCTTCTTATTTATTTCAAGTTGCTTTATTTGTGTTTCAGATAACCCCCATAACAGCAATTTATTTTTAGCACTTAATAAAAGCTGATCAAAATCAATTGTCTGCTCATTGGAGAAAGCTTTCTTTTTATCAATTACCAACAGGTACTCCTGCTTTGCATTATTTAATTCCTCACTGTATAGATCATATAGCGGAGCACCTTGCTTTACATAGTCGCCAATATTTTTATAATACAATTTTTCTATCCTGCCCATAACCCTAGAACTAACAGATGAAGATTTCATCTGGTCAAAATTCAAAGTTGCAGTCAATACCAACTTGTCGCCAATAGTACCGCTGCGGATGGTGTCTATTTGGATATTACCCAACTGTATTTGTTGCTCATTCAATTGTAATTCGTCTTGTTTTACTTCGTTGCTTTTTTTCACCATTGTCAGCTCCATATGACAGATAGGACACTTACCTGGCTTGCTTTCCCTAACCTGTGGATGCATAGAGCAAGTATAATAGGTATCGGTATCTTTTGGTATTTCCTTTTTGCTTTTACAAGAAAGAAGGAATAAAAAAAAGATGGAGAAGAGTAATATGTACCGCATTTGTTAATTTTTAATCTTGATAAAACTTTCACTGTCCATTAAATACTGTGCATTGGCTGCTATCGAATCTTTTTCAGCAATACCATTTAAAACCTGGATATGGTTTTGATGTGTAATGCCAGTACTAATTTTGTGCGCTTTAAAACCTTTGCCTGTTTTCTCAAATACTACTTTATCCAATCCTAATGAAACCACTGCATCTTTAGGCAACCAAAATGCATCTTTAGTATTCCCATAGATAGTGGCACGAATTTGACTGCCGATGGGGATTTTCAGCGTACTGTTATTGAAGTAAACCCTTACAGATAAAGTTTTACTTTCCTTATTATAAAATGGTTCAACGAAATCTATCTTAGCCTTGAAATCTTTTTCCGGTGCCGTTTCAGGAACTATTCTTACAGGATTACCAGTCTTAATCAATCCCTGATTTTCTGCGTAAATATTAAGAATAGCCCATGCTCTGTCAGGATTGTACACAGTAAAAATGGACTGTCCCTTTTGCAGGTACATCCCTTCTTTTAGTGAGAGTTCCTCAGTAATTAAGGATATATCTTTCATAGTTCCCGGCTCTTTATTCATGCTGACACCATTAGCTGCTTCATGTATATGGCCACTGTAATTACTATACACTGCAATAGCCAATGAGGGCTTACCTGAATGAATGACCTGCAAAATTTGCTGGGTGCTCATACCAAGTAACAATAGTTTTTCCTTGGCAGCTTGTATGAACGTCGTATTACCTGCGTCGTTCTTTAAAAGAAATAAAAGGTTTTGCTGTGCTGTCATTAATTCCGGACTATATATATCAAGTATGTGCTGGCCTTTACTTATTTTCTGATAACGAAAACGTACATATAATTTTTCAATTCTTCCGGATACCCTTGATGAAATGCTTCCCACTTCCCTTGTATCATAAGCGATATTACCTAATGCCTCAATTTCAATTTGCTCTTCCCTTTTTTGAATGGTTGTTACAGGAATTTTGGAAACCACAAATTCATTAGTTGGCCGTAATAAAGATTCTAATTCAATATCATCAGATTTTATACTACCCGTTTGTTTCTTTACTAATGTCATTCCACAAATAGGGCAATTCCCAGGCATATCTTTCAATACCTGGGGATGCATTGAGCAGGTATAGATATCCTTAACCATCTCTGTATTGTGTTCCGCATGGGGGTCTTTGTGGCTATTGCAAGCAGCAATAACCATTACAAAAAGAAAGGCGGTAAGTAAATAAAATCTTGTCATTTTAAATATTAATTAACTCAATTGATATTGCAACATCATGCCGTCATCTTCGTGTTCCAGGTTATGACAATGGAAAACAAACTTGCCTGCATTATTTTCAAAAGGGATTATTACTTTCACTATTTCGCCAGGCATAACTAAAACTGTATCCTTCCAGCCGCTCTCAGATGCAGTCAACCCATTTCTCCCGCCGGTCCTCTGCAGTACCTGGAAATCGATACTGTGTATGTGCATGGGGTGTGGTTCTTCTCCCTGCGAATTATCAAATTGCCATATTTCTATTGCATTAGCAGCAACGGCTTCATCTATCCTGTTAGCATCAAATACTTTATCATTAATACGGTGCATTCCGCTTTGCATCATTACGCCTGAATTTGAAATATCAAAATTCCTTGTGCGACTTGCCTGGGCTGCAGTTAGTGAAACAACGGATGATAATACTGAGGGGATTGCAAAAGTTACATTCACCTTTTGGGTAATTTTGAATTTCACTATTTTAAATTCCTGTTTTCCTTGTGCAGTGCCTGCACCCCCAAATAATTTATTTACCAAAAAGATTTCATCGCCAGTAAGAGCTGCCGAAAAATCAGCTAATATATCAAGGCGTTCACCCGGAGCTAACAGTATACTCGTTACCGATGCCGGACTTTTTAAAAGCCCTCCATCATTACCAATAATAGTAAAAGATTGATTGTTGTTAAAAGCCAGATTATAAATCCTTGCATTTGACCCATTCAAAATTCTTAGTCGGTAAGTCTGTGATTTTATTTCATGAAATGGCGAAGCCTTTCCGTTTACTAAAATTGAATCACCTAAATAACCGCTCATAATTTCCATCATAGTTGGATTGTAGGAAAGGCTTATATCAGCCAACCGTTTATCCTGAATTACCAGCGGTATTTCAAATTCACCTGCCGGTAAATTTAATGCAGCTTCTTCCGGGTCATTTACAATAAACAAGCCGGCCAGTCCTTTATATACCTGCCTGGCCGTAGCCATGTGGGTGTGCGGATGATACCAGTTAAGGCCCGCTCTTTGCCGAACAGTAAAATTATACTTGAATGATGCTCCGGCATTGATCAAGTTAGTTGGATAACCGTCCATTGCAGCTGGAATATGTAACCCATGCCAATGAACATTAGATACTTCACCTAAATTATTTGCCACATTAATATTTACATCGGCTCCTTTGCTCACACGAAAAGTTGGGCCTAAGATAGAACCCGACTGATAACCAAATACGTTGTACACCTGGCTTCCTTTTAACGTCGCTGAAGTTGCCTGTGGAGTTAATGCACCGCTGGCCCCAACTGTTGCAGGTATTGGCAAAGCCTGCAGAAAATCACCCTCATTTATATTTACCGGGCTGCCGGACATGCCACCCATGTTACCCATACCACTATTCTTACCGCAGCCTGAAGAAATTACACTGATAACAGCAGCCGGAATTAATAATGAACCAACTCCTGCACCAGATAGTTTTAAAAATTCTTTACGTTTCATTTTTATATTTTAATTAAGTGATTTGATAAAATGATTCTTTGATTTGGACAAAAGAATCATTTTAACTATCAATTTACAGGCCAGCCAGTACTATTCTTTACTGAAATACACTGAACTTGCACTTTATCATGCCAAGCCTGTTTTTTAAACCATACATAACAGTTCGAGCCTTATTTCATTTCCAATATTCTTTCCAGTCCAACTTGTATTTTTAAAACCTGGTTCAGCAATTCAGTATATTCTAATTGGGTCATATACAAAGTCTCCCACGCATCATAAAGCATAAATAATTCCTCTGTATTTTGTTCATACCCCAATTGCATTGTTTTGTAATTATTCTTTAATGCAGGTATGATATTTTCGTCATAAAGTTTAAGCTGTTTCGTTTTTAATTCCAATTCATTGCGCATACTATAGGCCATACCACTATATTCATTTGCCATCATTTCCTTTTGCGACTGCAAAGCATTGGCTTTCCATTTAAGGCTTTCAATATTAGCTTTATTCATTTTCGAAGACCATTTGGTCAATGGTAGTTTCATCATGCCCATTAAAGAATATTGCATTGGTAAGCCACCGAATCCAAACATATGTTCGTAGCGAATGCCAAACTGCGGTTTCAGGCTTTGCCTTTCTGTTTCCTGCTTTAGCCAGGTAATATTAATGTCCTTATCGATAGCTTTTAAATCACTTCGGTTGCTATAAAAAAGTGTACTGTCAAATACTATTGATGAATAATCTTTCATTTGATAAGTGGTATCTATATCAAATGGCAGCATCGAATTTCTTCCCATCAATGTATTGATGCGTATACGTTTTTCCTTAATATCACTTTCAAACATTAGTCGCATATTTTGTACATTTCCTAACGCCGCCTTTGCTTTATAATAAGCGCTAATTTTTTCTAACCCGTTCTTATATCTTATCTCCGCATTCTTAATCATGAAGTCCAGCAACTTTTCATTCTGATCAAGAATAGCAAGTTTTTTCTTCAGTATCAGCCATTCAAAATAATATTGTTTGGCATCATTAACCAGTTCGTTAAGCGATACATTTTTTTTCTCTTTCTCAACAGAAGACATGGCTTCCATGTAAGCTGCATCAGCACTTTGCTTCTTTCTATTGGGAAGCATCTGCTGACCTCCAAGCATATATTGTCCCATACCAGTTGCACCCATATCTCCTTTTTTCCATAAAGCGGTATTGTATGGCACCATCCAAAAGCCCGTGCTAAATTCAGGAGGCATCCAGCTTTTAGCACCTTTTGCCGCTTCATCCATCGAGCGGATTTCATTGTTGTACATTTTCACAACGGGATGCGAAACTTTAATGCTGTCAATGATTGCATTCAACTTTAACGTTTGTGCCTTACTGTTAAAAGCCGCAACCAAAACCAACAATACCGTAAGTAGTTTATTCTTTAACATCTATTAAATCAATTTTACCTTTTCTTTTTAATTCCCATTCTTTTATCATTTCAAAAATTACTGGGGTGATGAGTAAGACATAAATGGTGGAAGTAATGGTTCCTCCAATCAAAGGAATAGTAATGGGGCGCATAATATCACTTCCTACACCGGATGCCCACAGAATAGGAATCAAACCGAATAAGCCAACAGATACTGTCATCAGTTTTGGACGCAATCTTTTTGCAGCCCCTTCAATTACAAATTCCCTGATGATAGCCGGTGTCAATGTTTCTTTTGAATTACCGTGTTTTGCCACCATATTCTGCATCGCTTCATTCAGATAAATGGTCATGAGCATTGCAGTTTCTATAGCCATACCAAAAAGCGCAATAAAACCAACAGCTACAGCCACTGACAGATTCACTCCATAGAAATACACCATGAACACACCACCAATTAATGCAAAAGGAACGGTGATCATGGTGACCAGTGATTCTTTAAAAGAATGATAAGTGAAATATAAAACCATAAAGATGATGACAAAAACTATTGGCATAATCATAGTCAATGTTTTATTAGCCCTTATCTGGTTTTCCCATTGACCGCTCCATTCTAAAAAATAGCCTTTGGGCAGTTTGGTTATCATTTGATTCAATTTCTTTTGGGCTTCTTCAACAGTGCTACCCAAATCCCTTTCCCGTACATTAAATAATACTGTTCCCCGGAGCATGGCATTTTCAGAATTGATCATGGGTGGACCATCGCTGATTTTTATATCTGCCACTGCTTCTAATGGTATGGGGCCAAAACTCATTGTTTGCACCTGCAATCTTTTCAACGATTGCAGGTTGTTACGAAAATCCTGTCCGTACCTGGCATTCACAGAAAAACGCTGACGGCCTTCAATGGTAGTGGTGAGTTTCATTCCGCCCAATGCACTCTCGATAACTAAATTCACATCATCAACGCTCAATCCATACCTTCCAATTTCATCCCGCTTGATAATTATATCAATGTATTTACCTCCGGTTATTGGCTCCACATATAAATCCTTTACCCCATCAATTCCTTCCAATTGCTTTTTGATAGTTTGTGCAAATGCATAAATGGTATCAAGGTTTTGTCCATACACTTTCAATCCAACATCTGTACGAATGCCTGTAGAAAGCATATTGATACGATTAATGATAGGTTGTGTCCAACCGTTAGTTATGCCGGGGATTTGCAACTTTGTATTCAGTTCATTGATAATACCATCTTTTGTCATGCCTTTACGCCATTCATTTTTTGGTTTCAACAAAATAATGGTCTCAATCATGCTGACAGGGGAATTATCTGTAGCCGTGTTTGCCCTTCCGGCTTTCCCCAATACATGGGAAACTTCAGGAACAGTACTTATTATTTTATCTTGCACTTGTAATAATCTTTTTGCTTCTGAATTAGAAACATCTGGTAAGGTAACCGGCATAAATAATAATGAACCCTCGTCTAATGGCGGCATGAATTCAGAACCTAATCTTGTCATCATGATAATCCCTATTGTTAATGCAATGAGATTAATACCTATAGTTGTTTTACGCCAGCGCAGACACCATTTTAAAATGGGGGTATAAAACCTTTCTAATGTTCTTGTAATGGGGTTGGCGCTTTCCGGTTTTAATTTTCCTTTCAGAAAAAAGGAAATCAACACCGGTGTAAGTGTAATTGCCAAAAAAGCATCTATCAGCAGGATAAATGTTTTTGTCCAGGCAAGGGGTTGAAAAAGTTTTCCTTCCATCCCGGTTAAAAGAAATACCGGAAGAAAAGAAGTCACCACAATGATCGTTGAATAGAAAACTCCAGGCCCCACTTGCTGGGAAGCCTTTTCTATAATCACATCCCTTTCTTCAGATGTCAACGGATCCTTATTTTGTTTAAACCATTTTGCCATGTTTATACTTTATTAGATGACTGAGTTTTTAATGTTTGGGCTTCGCTGATATGCCGGTAGGCATTTTCCACCATTACGATGCCATCATCCACTACCACACCAATGGCCAATGCAATACCGGTTAAAGACATGATGTTAGAGGATATGCCAAACATTTGAAGAAATATGAAACCTGCTGCTACAGAAATAGGTAATTGAATAAGTATGATTACCGCACTGCGCCAGTGAAAAAGAAAAAGGAGTACAACAATGGAGACTGTAATTATTTCCTCAATCAATGTTCCTTTTACTGAGGCTATTGCTTCCTGTATTAAAGTACTCCTGTCGTAGGAGGTTTTAAATGATACACCTTCGGGCAAACCTTTTTGCACTTCATTCATTTTTTCTTTTATAGCTTCTATTACTTTGTTCGCATTCTCTCCGTAGCGCATCACCACAATACCTCCTACAACTTCGCCTTTGCCGTCCATATCAAATATGCCAAGACGCAGATCACCTCCCATCTGAACCGAGCCTACATCCTTTACTCTTACAGGTATGCCATTGTAATTACCCAATGCAATACTCTCCACATCTTCCTTGCTTTTGATGTAGCCCAGTCCGCGAATGATGTATGCCATGTCAGCCATTTCAAACTTTCTTCCACCCACATCATTATTATTGGCTTTTACTTTATTCATTACATCCATCAGGGAGATATTGTAATACTGCAACTTTACCGGGTCTACTATCAATTGATACTGTTTTTCAAACCCACCAAACGATGCCACTTCTGCAACTCCGGGAACAGTTTGCAAAGCAAACTTTACATACCAGTCCTGTAAAGCTCTTTGCTCTCCTAAATCCATCTTTGGTGCATCCAAATGATACCAAAAAATATGGCCTACACCAGTACCATCCGGGCCGAGCGTTGGTGTGATGCCCTGCGGCAATAATCTTTGTGCGTAATTCAAACGTTCTAATACCCTTGTTCTTGCCCAATAGATATCAACATTATCCTCGAAGATCACATAAACAAAACTCATCCCGAACATGGAAGTTCCCCTGATGTTCTTGATCTTCGGAATACCCTGCAGGTTGCTCACTAACGGATAGGTAACCTGGTCTTCAATCACCTGCGGACTGCGACCCATCCACTCTGTAAAGACAATTACCTGGTTCTCACTTAAATCAGGTATAGCATCAATGGGATTTTGTTTGATGGAGTAAATGCCATACGCAAAGAGGCCACCTGCAATGAGTAAAACAACAAACCTGTTGCGCAAAGCCAGTCGAATTAATTTTTCAACCATAGTCCAGATTTTCTATTGATTAATTATATAATTGAAAGTTGCAGCTTAGTCTTTAGTGTTGGTTTTCTTTTTTACCGGTGTTAAATCCATGCCACATTTGGGACATTTACCCGACTTATCGCTGGTTACATCCGGGTGCATTGGACAGGTGTATAATTTCATAGCCTGCATTTTCATTTTTTCCTTGGGCGTCAATACCAGATCCCTACCGCATTCAGGGCATTTACCCGGCTTGTCACTTACTTCAGTTATATGTATGGGACAGGAATAATTCTTCTTTGCCCCCATTTTCATTTCCTCTTTTTTCGAAAGCTGTAGTTTCATACCGCATATCGGGCAATTACCCGGCTTGGTCATTGCTATAGTGTCATGCATGGGGCAGGTATAGAAAACTTTGTGTGGTGTTACATCTTTTTTACCTGCCTTGTTTTGGGCAAACAGGCCTACAGATAGGATGGTTAAAACTGACATCAACAGTATTTTGATTGATTTCATTTTTATAATTTTGAGGTGAACTGAATAAATACATTTGAAAGGCATACAGAAATGCCAAGGGCCTGACAACTAAATTGCCCGGTATAAAAAATATCCTTTTTTAAATAAGGTAAGCACAATTGCGGATGTATACCGCAACGCCACAACTTCGGGGTGGAGCATTTTTATTAGGTTTTTCTTCTCTAACAGAAGAAAAAATGCTCGGGGGAAATTCAATAAAATTTGCAGGTAAGATTATCGAAAAATCCTGAGTTGTAAATGAACAAGTTTCTGTAAATTTCTGGTCAGCAGTATTTTTAATAAGCATATGCTTATCCTTACAACAACCATTCTCTTTTTCACTGCTTTCTTTCATACCGCAGTTACTACAGGTTTGGGATTTGTCTGAACCCAGCCCCCAACCAGCCAGTTCGCCCATACAGTAGTGCATTTGTATGGCAACCCCGGTGGAAGTGATGAGATAGACTAAGGCTAATATGGTTACTAATATTTTTTTCACTTTAATACTATACAAAACGTAAAATTAGCATTCTACTGTCCTTAAAAATATGACCCAGATTTGTCTCTTTTATGATTTTATCACAACACACATCTCAGAAATCAGTTCCATAAATCAAAATATCGTCTTTCTAAAAGCTAATCTAAAAATTATTTATTATTTATGCAAGTAGCCGCTTCCATCTCTGAGTAACAAAGATTAAGTTTTCCAAACTGAAGGTTGTTACAACATTAATTTAATAATTTGTATCATTCACACATTACCAAGAGTATCAAGCCAAGTAATCATTAAATTTCAAGACAGTGAATAATGCAAATTCCATATGCGATATCATGTGCCGTACTATTTATACCATTTTTGCAATCTTTTCCATAACCAGGTGATTCTCTCCAAACTTACACAAGGCTTCGCAATGATTGCGGAGTTCTGAGAACAGGATGTATTTGATAGCTACATTATTTTGTTTTATAGCAGGGCGGCACAATTGCATACATACATCTTTCTCCCTTTGATCTGGCACAATTAAGTAAAACACTTCATCACCATCGGCAATGGAATAACTCAAATCTGCCAAACGTAAAATCCCTGAATAAATACTGGTACTTTTTTCTACCTCAAAAGCCGCTATTACATTATTGGTTCCTTTTTGAAACCATAATACATCTATGAGTTTTACTGTATTCAAAGTTTCTTTATCTAAATTAATTTCCGGAAACTGTTGTAAACTGATAAACGAAAAACTATTGCCGCAGTGGGATCTGGACCTGTCATTAGAAGCAGCAATAACATCATAACCTAAAGCATCGCCAATTTTCAATAAATGATATTGCATTTCTGTATGCAGGTTTTCTTCTTCTTTTTCCTCCTTTACATCATGCTGTCGTTTCTCAATTAACTTTTCCAGTTTTTTACGCTCTGGTTCAGATAAATATTCATCAGTTCCCAATATCAGTTTTTGTGTTCCTATTTCGAAAAGCAATCCTGCTATAGCCCCTAAATCGGATGACAATTCAGCCCGATGCTGGGTATTGGTACCCATCATCACTTCCCTAAGTTTCAGGTATTCACTCCAGCTACCTAATTTCTTTTTGTCCTTAAATAAGAAATTAAATCCGTTTATGATTGCAGTATTGAAAGGTGGAATTATAGTTGGGTGCAAAAAATACAAAATGCTTGCCACCGAAGGCCCAAGCCCCTTAATTTTCAAACTGTCCAGCCTGATGATCTCTTTAAGTAGCTGTTCTTCTGATTTTGCATTAAGACAGTTTTCTAAAAATTGTCCGAAAGCCTGCTTATTATTTTCATTCTCATAAATATCAGGAATCCTTAATTTAGGCTTCCAGTAAAAAGGATGAGCTGCACCTTCAAATACCTGCTTTTGTTCCGTGATGCAGGTTAGCACAAACTCCAATGAAGAGCCTTTAAAATCATTGGGAAATTGCTTTGATTTAATATCTTGAATCACTTGCATTACACCCCTGCGAATAGAACGAAAAGCTTTAAGGCGTTCCTCGTTATTGATAAACCAGGTATTGAAAACAGACTGGTTATCATCTTTGTACTGCTGAATAATTTGGTTTAAATCTTTGTTCATACTCCTGTAATAAAGGCAATACACATTACTTGCAGCAACTTTTTTTTCTTACAAAAGTCACTTTAAATAACTGCCAGAAAAATTGTCCAATGGTTTTTAAGATATCCATTTTTAAAGCGGATTAATCCACCGATACTTACTCAAGATACCCAAAATAAGCATAAACGTAAAGGCATTTTTACATCAGCGCACAGCAGGCAGAGAATGATCGCCTGACTGCTGTGTGCAGCAAATTACCTGCTACTATTCACTTTACTTTTTACCGGTAAAATTCCCATACCACAGATGGAACATTTGCCAGCTTCGGCTATACCTTTTACAGGGCTCATAGTGCATTTGTCCAGATTCATTACCTGGAGTTTCATTTTTTCTTTAGGTGAAGCTGTTGAATATACAAAACAGTCCGGGCACAGGATTGATTTAGCAGTACCTGTGTAATAATCAGGAACAGTAATATTTGCTTTTGCTACAATACTTTTCATTTGCTCTTTTGCGGAGAGGCTGGTCAAAAGCGCTGCATTAATATATGCACCTGTACTTACAAAAACTTTAGAAGATGATTGTATTTTCATCACTTCCATTTTCATTTGTTCCTTTTTAGATTGGTTTTGAGCCATAGCGGAAATTGTCAGGATGGAAAAAGCTGCCATCATCAGCATTTTTAAAAATTTCATTGTAGTATTTTTTAATTGTAAGAATTTAAATGTATTGATCAGGTATATTATAATACCAATAGCCGGGCAATATATTGCCTGGTGTAAAAAAAATATAATTCTATATAAGGAAAACGCAGTTACGAATGTAAACTGCTACACCATTCTGAGGAGGGGGTGCATGATCTTTGTATACAATGGCAACTGGCTGGTTTGTTAATTCAGTTTCCTGAAATAAAAGTATAGTTGAATGCAGGCTTGTAAAATGTTTTACAAATCCGGCAATGCCATCAGTACCAAAATGACTGTCTTTTACTTTAAAGCTTTTGTATTTTGTTTTGCAGCAATCTTTCATTGCATTAGAACTGCTGCATTTCACCTTTACTTCCTGAACAAAGGTGACTGTGGTAGATTTTAATTTACCGCAACAATAAAACTGACGCACCCCAAGCCCTACCACGGAGAGGCTGTAAATAGTGATGAGGAATATGAGCGTAATCTTTTTCATTGCAATAACAAAGCTCGTCCTTTTCAAATTCCTTTTTACAATCCCAGATTAGGTATTTAGATGATTTTGGTCATGATTGATAGCTTAAAAGCGGTATTTTATAATTCAAATAATGAATGATACAATTTCATCCAGTTATTAAATCTAACTGATAAGCAACCTTTACAAGCCCCACCGTATTTTTTACATGCAATTTATGAATCAGATTTTGCCGGTGTGAATCAATAGTCCTCTTGGCAATAAAAAGTTTTTTAGCAATTTCTTCATTGGTCATTTCCATAGCAATCATCCGGAGCACTTCAATTTCCCTACGTGTCAATAGCTTTTTTGCTTTGTCAATTTTTAATGCGGTATCACCGGCGGCATTAATCAATTTCACTGCTACTTCGCTACAGTAATATACATTGCCTGAAAGTATCGTTTTTATAGCCTTGAACATTTCAGCAGGCTCAATACTTTTTAACACATAACCTTTTGCTCCTGCATCAATCATACTCTGGATATAAGCCAGTTCATCATAGCTGCTCAATACCAATATTTTTGCCAGTGGTTTAAACCTTAATATGCGGTACACCACGTCCGCTCCCGAAAGCCCAGGCAAACGGTAATCTAAAATAATGAGTTCGAAATTTTCCTTGCCGATTTTAGTCATAGCGGATTCGGCCGTTTCAGCATCAACAACTTTAAAGGGCATCCATCTATTTAATGATTGCAACATGAGTTTAAGCCCATCCCTTACCATTTTATGGTCATCAATAACCAGCACATTTACAAAAGCAGCCTCTTTCAATTTTAATTTTTTCATAGCCAACAATTTGTAACAGGAATAGCAATTTTATAGCGTGTGCCCTTACTAATTATACTACTGATCTTTAATTTTCCATCATGCGATTTTACCCTGGACCGCACATTCTGCAAGCCCATGCCCTTTCCTGCATTAAGCGGATCAAAGCCACAGCCGTCATCAGACAGTTGTAAATTAAGCTGGTGCCTACTATAAGCAAATGCAATCTGAATCCTGTTGGCTTTCCCATGTTTAATGGCATTGGTGATAAACTCCTGTATAACCCTGTACAAATCAATTTTTAATTCGGATGACATTTCCGGTAACACCGTATTTTGTTTAATGATAAAATTTACTTTTTTACAAAAGAGTGAGTAATGACAAAATTCCTTTACGGCTTTCACCAAACCAAATTCAGCCAACGTACCCGGCATCAGGTTAAAGCAGATATTGCGCATATCTGCTATTACTGCACCCATGGCTTTACTTGATTGATTTAAAATATCCTTGTTCGTTTTATTTTTGGTGACTTCTGCCGTGGAGCTTACATAAAATTTAATCGCTGACAATTGCTGACTCAGGCTGTCATGTAAATCCTGGGCAAGACGATGCCGCTCTTTTTCCTGTGTATCAATAATTGCCCGGATGATCAGGTTCTCCGTCTTCACCCTGAAAGTAATGTCACTTGCAGTTAATAAAATCAGTGGCTTTTTATTTTCATCCTTAAAATTGGAGGCGTTGATTCTAACGTGAATAGCTGCCCCCTTTTTGGTAAATAGAATACTATCACTGGAAACAGTTTCATCCGATTTTTTCAGTAGGCGGGTAATGTTCCTGAAACAAGCTATGCTCCCTTTCATCAATACCGACACGGGCTGACCAGATAAAGCACCTTTTCCATAGTCCAGTTGCTGTTCAGCCGCCTGGTTAAGGTCCCGGATCAGGCCAGATGGAGTGATAATTAAAACCATATCGGAAACAGCATGAAAAATTTTATTAAAATAATCACGGGAGATAGTGATGGCTTTGAGGTCTTCGCCAAGCATATTAATACCATTCATGATGGCATCTACCTCATCCAATTTTTCAGACATCTCCAGCCCTCCATCAAAATGTCCTTTTGAATATTCACTCAAACGGTAATTAATCTCATTTAATCGCTTATCCATAAAATAAGCATTTCTTTTATGTAATAAACTGTTGTAGCCATTTTTCGGCATCAATAGTGTTCGCAAATATTTTTACTGGTATAGTAGCTTGATTTACGGCAAGGAAAAAATTACCCAGAAAACTGGAGAACAGCGTATCTACTACAATTGCCGAGGCCGATAATCCAACCGTTGCCTCTGGCGAAGCAAGGTATTCCCTTGCCTGCCTGTTCATGCTGATTACTCCCTGACTAATGATCAGCGTGGCAAATTTTTCTGTCCCTGTAAAAGTTTGGCGGGCACTAACTATTTCTTTGGCAACTTCCAGATCTATTCGAAGGTTCTTCTTATAAGTGCCTACTAAAATTTTATTTTTTATACAGAGATGAACATATGGTGTATCCAGCTCCATGGTATAAAAGTACTCATATATTTTCAGAAAATAATACGTCTTTATACGTAGAAAATAATTTTAGAATTTTTACTGCAAAACCAGTCTTAAACCTCAGGAAGCCTGCTATTAAATTTTTCAAGTTTGAGAAAAATTTTTAACCCTCAACAGAAACGATATGAGCAAGCACCATTCTTTCCACGACACAGTTAATCAAATTGTAACTTATGGTATTGACAAAGGTATTCTTCACCTGTATACCGGCAGCAAAAGCTTTGATGGTACGGCAATTATGATCAACGACAAACCCATCATTAATTTTGGCAGTTGCAGTTACCTGGGTCTTGAGTTTGATCCAAGGGTTAAAGCAGCAGCCTGCGAAGCGATTAAGCAATACGGCACCCAGTTTTCTGCATCAAGGGCTTATATATCCCTTGGATTATACGGCGAGCTGGAGCATCTATTGGAAGAAATATTTCAAGCCAAAGTAGTTATAGTACCTACCACAACGCTTGGACATATAGCCAACATCCCGGTTTTGGTAGAGGAAGACCATGCGGTAATTATGGATCAACAGGTACATAATTCCGTTCAAACAGCCGTAAACCTGGTTAAAGCCGCAGGCGTACATGTTGAGATTGTAAGACATAACAGGATGGACCTGCTGGAAGAAAGAATAAAAGCATTACGGCATAAATACAAGAAAATATGGTACATGGCGGATGGCATTTATTCCATGTTTGGGGATTGCAGCCCTGTAGACAGGATTTATCAAATGATGGATGAATACCCCGAATTATACTACTATGTTGATGATGCTCACGGTATGAGTATCCATGGAACAAACGGAAGAGGTTTTGTTTTAAGCCAGCATAACATTCATCCAAAGATGGCATTAGTCACTTCGTTAAATAAAGCCTTTGCATCTGGTGGCGGTGCGCTGATTTTTGGAGACCCGGAACTGGCACGAAAAGTGGGTACAGTCGGTGGTCCTTTGTTAAGTTCAGGCCCCATGCAACCCTCAGGATTGGGAGCGGCAATAGCCGTTGCAAAGATCCATCTCAGTGATGAAATCACTGCCATGCAGGCTGCATTGCACGACAATATCAGCTATACAAAAATCCTGTTAGACCAATATAAACTTCCTGTCGTTTCCGAAACCGGTGCAGCCATTTTCTTTATAGGGGTAAGCCTGCCCAAATTGGGACATAAAATAGTGCATCAAATGCTGGAAAAAGGTTTTTATGTGAATCTTGGGGTATTCCCCACCGTTCCCATGAAACAAACAGGGATACGCTTTACCATTACCAGGCTGCACACAAAAGAAGAAATCCAAAAAATGATTGCCACTCTTGCAGCAATATTTCCGGTGGCGATGAATGAAGAAGGCGTTACACTGACAGATATCTACAAAGCATTTAAGTTAACTGTACCTGAACAAAACATACTCACAACTTCAATTGCAAAAGAAAAAATGATAATTCCTTCATTGAAACTGGAACAGTTTGCCAGTATAAAAGATATTGAAAAGAAAGACTGGGATAAATTATTTGAAGGCAAAGGAAGTTTTGACTGGGAGGGCTTAAAAATATTAGAGGGTGTTTTTACAAACAATGAGTTACCGGAAGACAACTGGAGTTTTGATTACCTGGTTGTAAAAGATCATGAGAACAATCCTATAGTTGCAACATTCCTTACCTCCGGTTTGTGGAAAGATGATATGTTATCTGCAGCCGGTATCTCAGCACAAATCGAAAACAGAAGAAAAGACAATCCTTATTATTTAACCAGCAAGGTGCTTTGCAGTGGTTCGCTGCTTACAGAAGGAGAACACTTGTTTATCAATTATGATTCTCCGCTATGGAAAGAAGCAATGCAACAAGTCTTTAAAATAATTTATGTTCTACAGGAATATCACCATGCCGAACATATTATTCTCAGGGATTTTCATGGCATACACGAAGAGTTGGACAGCCTGATGGTGGATAATGGATTTTTCAGAATTCATATGCCTGACTCATTTGTAATCCCATCTCTCAACTGGCATACACCGCAGGATCTGTATGAATCACTTTCACTGAACTGCCGCAATCATCTCCGCAAAAAAGTATTGCGGCATAGCCAGGCATTTGAAGTAGAAGTAATCAATGTGTCCAGCTGGCAGGAAGAAATAGAACACTGGTATGATTTATATCAAAACGTAAAAGAAAAAAGCCTTGAGTTAAATACCTTTTCACTGCCTTTTAAATTATTCCGTCAACTGGCATTAGATGAAAATTGGGAGGTGTTACAACTAACACTCCGAGATCAAGACAGTAACTCTGAGAAGAAACCTTGCTGTGTAATATTCAGTTACAAATCAGCCAACACTTATGTCCCAATGGTTATAGGTATAGATTATACCCATAACCATGAATTTGGCATATACCGCCAGGCATTATACCAGCTTGTATTAAGAGCCAGAAAAACAGGGAAACAGAAAATTTTACTCGGATTTTCCGCAGGGATAGAAAAACAAAAACTCGGTGCAATAGCTGTAAAAACATATGCGTATATGCATACCACAGACAGCTTTAACATGGAAGAATTAAACACCTATTCCATGCTTGATAACACAAACAATATACCCGTTAAAATACTTAGTTAGAAAAACGTGCTAACTAAAAATAAAATCAGTTTAAAACAGGATTAATTCAACAAAACTATTTACCAAGTTTGAATATGGAATCAAGCGAATCAATACCGGCAGTACAAACTCATCCCATTGCTGTTACCAGGCCTGTTTACACAGCCTACCATATTATCAATTCGGATATCAGCAACCATATCATTGTTAAGCAACTGGCCAAACAGTCCGGCACTAATGAATGCCTGTTGAAAAAGGGATTCAGGGAGTTGTTTAATATTTCCATTTATCAGTACCTGTTGCAATGTAGAATGAAAAAAGCGTATGAATTGTTACACAACTCCTCTCTCAAACAAAAAGATATTGCAGCTGAATGCGGTTATGAAACCCTGGCGGGTTTTGTAACCGCATTTCGAAAACATTTCGGCAAACCTCCCGGGGAGTTAAGAAAATTTTATCTGAACAATGCACCCAATTAATTATCTAATCCACCCTGTATGGCGTTATCAACCTATGATATGGAATGCCTGCAAAAAGCGAAAGCGTTGATTGAAAAAGACCTGAGCCGTCATTTTACCATCAGCGAAATAGCCGCTGTATCAGGCATTGGAGCCACCAAATTAAAACAGGGATTTAAGGAACAATTTGGCTACCCAATTTTTGATTACCTACGAAGACAGCGGATGCAATATGCAGCCAGCCTGTTAATTGATACCACTAAAACCATCAAGCAAATCGCTAAAGCTACCGGCTTTCAGTATACGAGTAATTTTACAACAGCATTTACTTCGTTTCACCATATCTCCCCAGATTTGTACCGAAAAACCATAGACAAAAAATAAACCCATTTGCATAATCATTGCGACCAGCATAATAATTTTTAAGGAGGAGCTTTACACCATGCTCTTAAAAAATACGAAATGGATAACTGCAACAATAAATTCCCTACTGGTAATCCTGCTTGTTTATACCGGCACCAGTAAACTGATTGACCATAATTTATTTAAAGAACAGTTAGCAAGAATGGGTTATTTAAAATCAGTAGCAGCATTTTTATCAATCGCACTTCCTGTTAGTGAAATTCTTACAGGTGTTTTTATAGCATTTAAGTCAACAACACAAATCGGCTTATGGTCAGCTTCAATATTGATGACGGTGTTTACACTATATGTAGCGTTAATGCTTGCTGATAACAAAACGAAATTACCCTGCAGTTGTGGAGGCGTAATAAAGGCACTTAGTTGGAAAAATCATTTATGGTTGAATACATTTTTCATGTTAGCCGCATGGCTCAATACATATTTAACGGGTATCCGTAAAAGGGAGTAAGCCGAAAACCTTAAGAGTAAGCAATATTTTTTCACAAAAAGCTATTCATGGAATAGCCAGCGTTCAAAAATTATTTTTCAAAACAAAAAATCAAAATTATGAAAAGTTTAAAAATTCCTTTTTTCGCAGTTGCCATATTAGTGGCATTGGTTAGCGCTTTTGCATTTAATGTAAAAACTGATAAAGCTAAAACTTTCTCGACGCCTTATCATTATGTCGGGGCATATACTGATGCAGAGGTTAAAAAACCTGTAAACTGGGTCCAGGAATCAGATGATGACTGCCCCACTACAGGGGATGCACCATGCGTTATTTTAACAAACCTGAACAGGGCCAATTTCGACCTGATGGTTCAGGGTTTTGCCGATGTTGCAGCTGCTACAGCAGCCTGCTCGCAACGTACTTTCCAGTAATAAAATCAGTTAGGCTGTCTATTGACAGCCTAACTGATTTTAACGGGGATTTTGTTGCATACCTGAAATAGAAATTATATCCTCGGGGAAAGCCATCGCATAACGCAGGCTATTAGGTTGTAATTCATATAGCTGCACATTTACAATTCTTTTCAAAAAAATATTTGCCCCTTCTTTGTTTAGCCTTTTAATATCCATCCATCTTGTAAAACGAAAGGCAAGTTCTTTTCGTCTTTCTGTCAGGATTTTACCCAGTGCTTCAGATGCATCTGAAGCCGTAACAGGAATGAATGTTCCAGACTTATATCTCTTAATTAATAAAGTGTTCAGATCATTGAGAGCATCTGTTTTATTCCCTTCTCTCGCAAAACATTCAGCCCTTATTAGGTACATTTCGCTGGATGAAAGGCCTGAGAAATGATTATTTGAATTACTGTAGCTTCCTCTGAAGCTGTATTGATTATTCCCCAAACTCTTAAAAAAAAGTGTTTTTCTCAGATCATTGGTGCTATATAATGCGATTAAGTTCGAATCGATTTTAGCATTTGTGGGAGTAAGCAGCGAACTTCCCGCAGTAGCAACGTAGATACTTTCAACGTTAGGGTTAGAAAAGGGATAGGTCGGAGTGGCATTCACGTTGTTGTAATCCAGCAATGCTGGAAAAATTGATAAAGCTGAGTCAGCATATACTTTTGCCTCGCTGTATCTTCTCATTGAGAGAAACACTCTGGACAAGAGAGCATAAGCTGCCGGTTTTGAGGGCCGTATAGGATGTAATGGGACAGCTGGCAATAACTGGGCAGCCTCTTTGAGATCCTTTATTATCTGACTATAACTTTCTCTGACCGATGCCCTTACAGATACTTCATTAAAATCAGAGTTTAACCTAAGGGGGATTCCCAGATCCTTATCCGCTGTTGCATCATCAAAAGCCAGGGCCCAGATATCGGCAACATGCCAAAAGGATTTACCCCTTTTAAATAACGCCTGTCCCTCAACATTGTTCCACTCGCTGACATTTGTAGATGGGATTTTCTTCATGGCGTCCAATACAGCATTACAGTAATATACTTTTTTATAGGCAATACCCCAATCACTGGTAATTCCGCTAAATAAGTTATAGGTATCCCAGATATAAATAGATCTATTTGTTGAGGCGGCCAAAGCATTAAAACTTGTTGTTGTGAGATAATAATTGTCTGAGCTACATTCTTCTGATGCAGGTTCAATTGCAGTCGTAGATGTTTGATCAAGAACAGCCTGAGCATCTTCAAGGGTTGTAATGGCACTTAGTGATTTGTCCGATTTTATTTCCAGTTCCTTTTTGCAGGAAGAGTTGAAGCAAAGGACAATCATTAATATCAGGCCTAAGCTTATGTTATTATATTTCATAAAATTATTTTTTTATTTTTTAAAATGAGCCTCTTATTCCAAATGCGAAATTGGGTGAAAGGGGGATGTTGTTTTGATACTCCGGGTCGATACCGTAATGGTTAGCCTTCCATATCAAACCCAGGTTATTTGCATTTATATAAAATTGTATTGATGGATTCTTAAAATCATAGGAGAGAGATACGTATTGAAACCTTATGAGATCAGCCTTTGTTGCTAATGTGGCGGAAGCGTTATAAAAATTATTACGTTGTGTATTGTTTGGATAAACCATAGACGGAACGTTTGTGTGAAGCTCATCACCTGGCTGTTGCCAGCGCTGACCGAAATCCGAATGGCCATTTCTGAAATTGAAAAGAGTAGTATAGTCGATCGAGTTTCTTTGAAAATAATTTCCAAACTTGCCCGTAATTCTAAAAGTGAAAGAGATGTGTTTCCAGCTGATCGTATTACCTAAAGATGCAACAACTGTCGGAAGTGTAGGTCCGATATATGCAAGATCCCAAATCTGTGTTCCTGAACCGGTAATAGAATTATAATCCTTACTAACGTTTCCGTTTAGATACCCCATAGGGTCTCCTGTTAATGGATCAAGTCCCGCCCATTTATAATCATAGAGTGCATATACGGGATGACCTTCTACGGCTGAGATACTGTTGCCCAACACAAAATTGCTGCCTTGTTTACTGACTAAATAATATTGCAGTACCTTATCCTTCTGCAAGTTTAAATTTAATTGGCTGGTCCAATTAAAGTTTCCAACTGTGTTTCTACTGTTCAGATTGATGTCCCAACCATAACCTGCGATCTTGGCGGCATTTTTTACAACAGAATTAAACGCAAGCCCTGTGTAATCAATGGGCATTGTACCAAACAGATCTAACCCTTTCTTATGATAAAAATCGACAGAGCCAGACAGTCTGCTGTTTTTACTGGTAAGATCAATTCCCATATTGGTCATTTTAATTTTTTCCCATCTCAATTCCGGGTTTCCGAATTGAGCAATAATTGCAATCGGCAGCTGTGTATAGGATGAAGTAGCGTTATATTGTATAACTGTAATGGCACTTCTCAAAGGATCTGCATTTCCACTCACACCATAGCTGAACCTGAGCTTTAAGGCGGGTAGCAATTTTACTTTATAAAACTTTTCCTTTGCTAAATCCCAGCTTGCACCTACTGACCAAAGCGGCGTCCATTTATTATTACTTGACGCTCCGAACAGATTGGATGCATCTCTTCTGGTACTTGTATATAAATTATATTTTGATTTATATGAGTAGGCTGCATTTGCGTAAAAACTAATATTCCTGTTTGATATCCCCGAATAATTTGTGCCAGAGGGTATATTGTTTGTTGATCCTGAAAGGAAATCGGTAAACATCGTTACATAGTCGACATCGGCATATCTCAAACTGTTGGCTTCATATCCATACGTACGGAATTTTTGATAGTCATTTTCGATTGATCGGTATTCCGCTCCGATTATAGCATCGATGTGATGTATTTTGAATGACCTGTTGAAATTTATTTGCCCTCGCAGGTTATTTGTTTCCAGATCTGCATTTGACTGGTCAAGGATACCCCCTTTCGGAATGTTGTAGGTTATTTTTCCCGTAGCATAATTCAATACACAGAATTGATTGATAAGTTCTCGGGTATAATAACTACTGATATCCGACAGCATTTTTGTTCTGGTAAATTGCTTGCCGTATTGATATTTAACGCTTACAACCACGTTATTACTAAACCTATAATTAATACCTATATCTGCTAGTACCGCCTGAAGTATGCTGGCATTAGAAATAGATTTATAGTCCGAAAGGGGATACCATTTCCAGTCAAGTAATTTGCCTTTTCCAGCAGTATCGGTATAGGTCTGCCTGTAACGATAATTCACCGGCAGTGGATTCCCGTTTTCATCAGCAAGCTGCGTATAAACCGGCAGCACACCCTGGCCTGGTCTTAAAGCTCCGTAGCCGGATTTTCCTGCTTTACTGAAACTTCGGGTGTAATCAAAACCAACGGAGACTTCCATTTTTTTGCTGACTTTAAATACCTGTCCGTCACGGAAATTGTATCGTTCATAAACAGCATTCAATACATCGTTGTTATGGTCGTAACCACCGCTCACATTCCATAACATGTTTTTGGAGCCGCCCCTTAAGGAAATTGAATTTTGATAATTTACACCTGTTTTGTAAACATAGTTTTTCAGATCATCAGTCAGTTTATGCTTTCCGACCGCTATCAATTTTGCATTCGCCTGATCAATGGTGATATTGCCAAGATCTCTTTGTAGCAGAATTTCAACAACAGGTGTTGTATAAGAATATGGCTGGGCAGCCAGTTGATTTGCATAAAAACCTTTGTCGTACAAAAAATGCTCTACGTCTACAAAATCTTCAGTACTGATATTTTTTACATAACCAAGGTCGGGTTCTTTTGTTATAAGTATACTGCTTCCGTATTCAACTTTCGTCAGCTGATCAAACCTTCCTTTCTTTGTAGTAATAACGATCACACCATTGCCTGCGCGGGTACCCCATATTGAAGCAGCTGCAGCATCTTTCAAAACAGTAATACTCTCAACATCATTAGGATTGATATTATTGAGATCTCCTTCGTAAGGGAAATTATCAAGAATGATCAGCGGCGCACTTGGACCTTGTATGGTGCTTAAGCCACGAATAATGATCCTCGTTCCGGTAAAGCCGGTTTGTCTGTCAAAATATAAGCCGTTTGTGATCGATTCAAGCCTGTCCAGCAATGTAGTGCCCGTCTGTTGATTAAGAAGTGTCTTACCGATTTGACTAAATGAACCGGTAGCTCTTTCCTTTGAGATTCTTTGATATCCTGTATTTATGGTGACTTCTTCAAGCTCCTTTGTTAATTGCATTAGCTCAACTCGAAGCGATGATTTAGTGCTACTGTTGATTGGTATCACAGTATTGGCATATCCAATATGGCTTATATCCAGGGTATCATAGGTAAAGGTCAGATTAATTAAAAAACTTCCGTCAGTGGCTGACACTGTATTCGATTTGCTTTGACGGCTTTCTATCAAAGTACCCGCCAAAGGCGTGTCACTATTGCCCGCTATTATCTTTCCATGTATAACCCATTTTGTTTGCGCCTGAATACTTACTGTCCAGATCAGAATAGCCGTCAAAAAAAATATTTTTTTCATGAATGTTAGTTTTGTGAATGATAAATAAAGAGCCTGCTTCTTGTTTTTTTTCCTTCGTCAAGATTGAGCCCATAACTCGCAAGAATTTGCTTTACCTCATTGAAGTTTTTGTTTTCGAAAACACTTAAGTCTATTAAGACTTTCAGGTTATGATCAGACTCATCGACTATCACGCAATCGAATTTTATTCTCAGGTAGCGTATCACCTCAGAAATATCTTCACCATTATTTTCACAACTATTGTCGGATTTTATTGCGCTCTTTAAAGCATTATCGAAAATGGTGTCTGTTTTCAAAAGATAATATTTGAACAGCTCGCTTTTAACCTGCGCCGTATAGCCAAAAATCCGCTTTACATCCTGGCGTAAAATCGACATTGCACTGTCATACTTTAATGGCGGGCAGATAAGTTGATACGTGTAGGAATTCGACCTTATCCATTCTTTGGGTTTTCCTCTTGGACTCAATGAATCTTCTAACCCTGGAGGCCAAACAATTATCTCCGGGTAGCCAAAATATCCAAAAGCTCTTTTCAAAAGATCCAAGATAGGCTGATTGGTAAGAAGTACCCTTGTAACATTCCCACTGCTGTCCTTGTCAATATATGTTGATGAAGGCGCATTTTTAGAATAGGTACTGACAGTGGACTGAAACATAATCTCAGGAAATAAAGTGTTCTGGTCATTGAACATTAATTTTTCCCCATTGAAATCCTGAATCCCGTTTTCTATTTTGAAGTAGACTTTGCCTGTTCGAATCAGACTTTCGATGTTTTGCGGTGTTAGATCGTCAACATCTGTCACAGCCAGTACCTGCATATTACTGTCAAGAATTGCAAAATGAGGAACAAAAGTGTGAGGGAAAAATTTATTGATAATTGTGTCGCCGAGTATAACAGGTAATATCACTTTACTACCATGACTATCGGAAATTCTTTTGAGAATTTTGGATGCTTTATCTTTTGTGTCTGCTTTTGACGAGCTAACCAATATAACCGATAATTCGTTGGGATGTTTTTTTTGAATGGAATCCAACATTGGTATTTCACGTATACAGGCTGAACAAAAGGTGGTCCAAAAATCAATAATTAAGATCTTATTCTTGAATTGATATAGATCAGATAGAGTCGCGGCATAGTTCAACACGTTTGCAAATCGCACATTGGGGACCTGAGTGCCAGAGACTGGGTGTTGTTTTGCCTGGGCAGATGCCATGCTGTAAGCGCATAACGCTAGCAGCAAGCAATAAATTAATTTCATTGCAATCGTTTTTATTGTGTTAATAAATTAAAATACTATGGTCAGGGCCTTTTCAGGTGGGGTTCTTGGGTTTACGCTCGTAAAGGGTTTTGAGCCAACGGATAAAAGGGTTATGGTATACATTTCTCATAGGAATAATTATTTGAAAGGCAGTTTTACCGGTGAACGATCAAAAACCTGCATTTGTGTATGGCAGCAGCAGCGGTGCAGCATATCTGTTTTCAATAACTGACGCAACTTTGCAGATTCTTGTAATCCATCAATAATAAACTGATCACACAAAACCTTTTTTGCCAGTAATAGAGCCGCAGCATTATCCTTTATTATCCTCTTGGCATAGCGGAGTAATAATGGATAATAATATAACCAGGCAGCAGTATTTTCAATACCATTGATTTGCATATGCTTTGATTTAAGCTAACTCAATTAGAATAGTGTTATTATTAAGGCGAGACTTCAAAGGATACTACGTCAATTCGGCGGTGCAATTCAATAAACTGAAAGGAGTCTGAAGTTATCTGGTGGGATGTGTTCTGCGTGATGCTTCTGCTTTACCAGGAGTCCTGCTGTTAAGTATAGCTGGTTGGCTAAACAAAAAATGGCGCAGACTCAACTTACTGTAACTGAGGCCGGGCAGGCCTTACCACGAATAAGTGAGCCCACGCCAAAACGTGAGCCCTTCACTTATTATCTCGTGGTAATCGAAAATTTGCCCTTTTCAGTTACGAGACTCAAGCGAATAGCTTTCAATAATTTTATACTATTGCAAGATAATTCTAAACCAAATATAAGAAAAAAACTTCTGTTTAATTCATTTTTATGTATTTTATTTCTATTTATGAATTATTATAGTTCATAAATGTTAATTATTAGCCTTAAAACAATGAATGATTTCTAAATTTAGTGTAAACTTGATATAGAAATTGAAAGACAATCGTTATAAAGCTGTAAAATCTTTAATTGAAACAAACAGTTTCAAAAAGTTAATTGACGTTTTTGAAATAGTTCCTATATCAGTTGTGAGGATTGAAGTTAAGATGAACTATAACACACTTCAGCGTAGAGTGACTAATCCCGAACTACTAACCGCAAAAGATATTAATGCACTTGCAGAATTATTCGAAGTAGAACCAAATTTAATTTTGTCATTGGCAATTGCTGGTTTTAAAAAAGTAAAAAAATAATAACCACATCATCTAAACTATTTAAGCTTAGTTTTCATAGGGTACGGATTAAAAACTGACTAAGGTCTCTACCTTGGTCCAATCTATTTTTGAAAAAAGGGCAACATAATGCAAATAATTCTCTAAGTTTAAACATAGCGATCGCAACAAACAGATTTGGAAAGAACATTTCAAATTAAATAATTCTTAAAAATTAATCATGAAATTAAAAGGGGAATAATAATAATTGGTTCTTTAATTTGGGAAGATCACCTTAAAGAAAAAAACAAAGATCTCATCAGAAAGAATTGGCGACAACAAAACTTATTACCAATAATTAAAACTACACCTGTCCCTATTAGATACGGTAGAAAGTCTTCGAGTAGAGAAGATACCTACACCATGATATTTACAAAAGGTTGTGAAACTTCCCTGGGCCAAGGTTTAATTCTTGAATTTAATGAGGTTATTAATTCATTTGAACAGATAGAAAGACAATCAATAGCGCTTGCAATTGCAGAGGGCATTTACACTGAAATTAACAAAAGAATTTCGACAACTTGGGGTTCAGTAGGACTTCTTCTTAATCCTAAACTCAAAAATATTGACTTGCCAACTTATGAACTATTGACAAACAAATGGAGTGATATTTATCGCCAGTTTCATGAGACTTTCTTTCCCGGTAACTATAAATGTATAAATGATTCTGAACCTCCTATTACCCAAAATGGGTTACTGAGTATTAACTGGAAAAGAGAAATGGATGAGTTTGATTTTTTACTTGCAACACCAGTTGTACCTATTCCAAATAGAATGCTTACCGAAAAAGAAATATCTGATAAAATAATTTCTTCAGGATACTATAAGTATTTTAAAAATAACTTAGCCGGTAATATTACAACTCACCAGGATAAAATCATTTTGGAAAATCTACCGAAGAGTAATTTTGAGACTTATCCATAAAAGCCACCTATATAGGTATACTATAAATTATACTACGCCGATTTAAATCATTTTAAATTTGGAGAGTGGCTATTCTAAATAGGCTATATTTAAAAGGAGACTAAGTAATTATTCTGAACTAGGTAATCAACAATTTCTTCTTCGGTTTCAAAATATTCAAAGTTATTTTCAGAAATCTTAAATCTGTACTTCCACCCATCATTGTAAGCATAAACAATTTGAACACTACGATTATTAATTTCATTAATGTATTTTAAATAGTCAACGGAATTAATACTAAAATAGTAAACAATATTTCCCAGTCGCTGAAGTTTAATTTTCAATGCATAAGAATAATATTCTCGATGTAATCCATTTGTTTGAGTTGTCTCCAAAAGCAAGATATCATTATTACTTACCCAACGTATAAATTTCTTTGCGCCACAAACAGCTATGACTTCAGGATAGTGAATAAAATATTTGCGCCAATCGTTGATACTATAACTACCAATTATTCTCTCGAGATCCTTTATTCCCGATACTACTGAGATATCATCGAAAAGGAGTTTTAAAAAATCTCTCTTATAATTGTCATCACGCAATAATCTTTTCCAACTTATATCCCTGTCATCATCAATTAGAAAACTTTTATTTCTAGATGTCCACAAAAGATAATCCCCTTTTACTAAAAGCGCTCGCTGCCATAAGTATTTGTCTAATTTGTTAAGACCATTAGTAGTAAACATAAATACAGACTTTTCAGCATACAACTTGAACTGATCAAAATATTCTGTATTTGTTTTTCCATCCCAATCAAGATTACTATTTATTTTATATGAATCCTTTATACCCGAAAATTTTAAGAGAAAGTCAATCTGCCCTACAAAATAGCCATGCTCTTCACATTTAATAATCACCTCTTTCCATTCTTTGCTTTTTACAATAAGTTTAGCCTTGATACGCTCCTCATGTATTTGAATTTCCGCAAAGCCCTCCAGTTTAAAATTTGAATCTGAAAAATAATTTAGAATATCGGAACTTTTAGATAGTATTTGATTTATTCCTTTGATACTTCTTGCATAGCCTTCAGCATCGTTATAAATAGTATTAACAGAAAGGTTTTTTATTATACGCATCCAGTCATAAAGCCCGTTTGTTTCGCCTTTATTTACAATCAAATATTTATAAAGACTAAAAAACAAAATCCTATCGGTATATGTTAATTGATTCTGGAGTACTTTTTCAAATAAAGCAGATTCATCAAATAAGTTATACTCATTTAAAAATATCTTGACTTTTTTACTCCCATTTTTAAGATAATCCAATGTTTTAATTACATCTTGAAAGCAAGAGATATTTAAGCATTTTAGTACCTCATATTGTTTGAAACTAACTTTCTTAAATCTGTCGGATAATGTTCTGATATTAGATTCAAGTTCAGATCTATCAGTTTGAATTAAAGCATAATTATTTGTTGCTAATACCCGAATAAAATTCATCAGTTCATTGTCAAATAAATTCGTTTCAGCATTTCTGTAATTCCAAAACAAATCTGTCCAATCAACATCTATTTTTTGAGAGAATTGAGTCTTGAAATTTGTTCCGTTTTCTGTGTCTGCCTTTTCAAGAAACTGTTCAAATTTTGCCTTAAAATTTTCGAAGTCTGTCAATTCTTTACCCCTAGAATTCATCTTCACATATAAGCTATCAGTTAAGCCGAAATTTTTTAACTCGATAAACTGAAAACAGATTATTGGATTTTCATTTCTTACGAGTTTGTCATATAAGCATTCAGTTCCTCTAAAGACATTATGTATTTCGTCTAAAACTACAAGCATCGATTGAATAGTTGGGTCGTTTTCCCAAGACAGAAAGAACCAGCTAGAGTCTTCAATAATTTCACTTATGGGGATTGCCACAAACTCTGAATACTTAATGTCACTTGAAACAAGTGCGCTACAAAAATCTCTTGACGTTATTCTCGTTTCATAACTGAATTTTACTTTCCCATCTGTTAATAATACATCTTTTAATTCTCCCAATCTATCTTCCTTTATTGCTAGATACCAGTGGAGTAAAAAAAGAGTTGTCAATCGTTGTTGTCCATCTAATGGGGTGAAAAGCGTTTTATCTCCATCTACTATCAGACTTCCATAAATAAAATCCAATTCAACCGATTTATCGCCGTTTAAATAATCCTTCAGGGCGTATAAAAATTGTACTCGTATTTCGCTTGCAGATTCTCTACCTTGGGCATAATCTCTCTGGATTATCGGAATCTCAATAGTATAATTCTTTTCCGAAACAAGATTATAAAACGTTAGCTTTTCTCCCATTTTTTAATTGTAATTTAAAGTTTGATCAGGCAAGTAGCTTTCTAATACAGTAAGAATCGCTTGTAGGTAAGATTTCCTATCAGCCTTTCCCCAAAGTGTCATTTGTTCAACCGAATCATTGTAATATTTTAAGAAAACATTTTTCGTGCAAAGTGGAATGAATGTTCCGTTTTGATCTTTCTGGATAATTTTATTCCGTTTTATTGGATATATAGCATTCTTATAACCTCTGTTTGTGCCAGCATCTAATAAAGTAAGATTTCTAATGTCATTTATTTCCTCAGTAATCTCTTCCTCTGAATAGGCTTTCAGAACATCATCATAAATGGTTTCAAATTCTTCTATTCGGTTTTTCTTTTCAGTTTCAATCCATCTCTTGATTCTTGCTTTTAACTCTTCGGATTTTGTAAATAACATTACCTCATTCATCCAATCTCGCCTATGCTCTTCTCGTTCGGGCATCCTTGATTTTACAGAATGAATGTGCTCTATATCCCAATTCTCAACTTTAAATCTCCCGAACTGAAATCTATAATTCGATGCTGCATTATTAATAATTGAAACGATGTTGAATAGTAAAAGGATATTTTTAATGTGTACTTTATCAGAATTCTCTGAATAACTCAGTTCGTAAACTTGAAAATTGGTATAATTCTTTATTTTATTTTTTAAGAAATCTTTAAAAACAGTCTTTGTTTTTCCAACAGATTCAGATTTCAAAGTTGAAACTTTTTCACCAACAGTTATTAAAAAACCTACCAGATGAAATATTTTTCTATCATTATACCATTCCTGAAAAGCAAGAAAATAGTCCTTCACTTCTTTCCAGGCTACTTCAACATCTTTGATTTCATTAAAGCGTTTATGAAAGTATCTGAATGTAAAATCTTTGTCTTCTTTAGTCTTACCACTCATCAAATCAAAAATAAATTCAACACGATTATCATAACTATCATTGCCATCACTCAGGAATCCCCAAAATTCTTTATTCCTAAGAGCTGCTTCAATTCTATCCCACTCACCTGCAATTTCAATTTGTCTAAGCTGTCTTGTTTGGTCGCTCCCTTTAAAATTATCCCTAAATAAAAACAATGCTTTTATTAATTCAGCGTTTGTCAACGGAATTTTACCGATGTTTAATCTAGTAAAAATATCAATTGAATCAACATCCTCATTCACTTCGTACCATATAATTTTGGTTGAATTTAAAAGAGCTCCTTCAAAATCATTCGCAATATTTTGTTTTTGGGAAAACCAATTTTTAATAGTTGTGAAAGCTTGATAAATATGATAGTAGTCAACATTCGTTTTACTTTTTTCGGGTTTTAAACTATCCAAGTATTCAGCACTACCCTCTCTTGTTTCATAGTGTATTGTGTAAAGTGCTTTTCTAAAATCCTCTGCAAGGCGATTATTAAAATATTTCAGTAGGAGAAAAATGGTTGTAAGCCTTTGCTGGCCGTCTATCACTTCCCAACTTTCATCTTTTGGTTTAACAACCACTGGCTGTAAACAATAGAATTCGTCAATTTTCCTATCCTTTCGGTTGATGAATTCATAAATATCATCAAGCAGATCTGTCACTTGTATTTCAGTCCATCTATAACCTCTTTGGTAAGATGGAATATAAAATGCAAAAGGACTTTCTTTTATCAAGTCGTTTATATCCAGTAAGTCAAGTTTATTTTCATTCATAAATCTAAGGCACCCTTAGGCTGTATTTATTTTGTCAAGTATTTAGTAAATAATAGTAAGATTTTTAGAATTAGGATAGTTATTCTGTATTTACAATAATAGTTAAATGGTCGCATTTAAGGCTGGTTTATCAGCCCAAGTTTTTGAAGTTTCACTAAATCTTTAGTCTGTAGCTGTGGAGTTGCAATTATTAAGGCATATTTAGGACGAGAAGCTGCCACATAGGCAAATCTTACATGTTCTTCATCAAAATTTCCTTCCCGCAGCCACTGACTAAAATGCCCTCCCTTACTTTGTTTATTATGATGAGAAATTAATAATATTGCATTGAGAGTTTCTCCTTTTACACTGTGAATGGTTGTAGTTCGAAAGATATTTCTTACTGTATTATCAGAGCAAATATCCTTCACAGGAATTTTCCCATCTTTATCCGGGGTTCGAACTTTTGCCGAGACATCCTTCCATTGAGTAATATCCCCTTTTAAAGAAGACCACAATTGTATTAATATGACTTTCAACTTAGGCATCCATTTTTCCCAAATTATATCTGTACCATTTTCTTCATAAGGATATAGGGATTTTGAACCCAACAAAAATTGCCTAAGATATAATCTCCATTCAACCTTTTCAAAGATTTCAGGACAGTATTGATTTCGTGAATCTCCATGACCTCCGTAAGCAAGTAAACATAACACTCTACCTAAATAAAAAAGAGACTTATTTATATCTTCCGTTGTTCTGTTTACCTTATACCAATAATGAAAAGCAAGAGCAAATAGTTGTGATTTTGAATAACCGTACTTATCCTTTTGCATCCGTAATGAAGATAGAGTTGTTTTGCCCCTTGCTAAGATCACTGATTTTTTTGCATTTAGATCATTTGCGACTACAAAATCTTCAAATCTTTTTGGCAATTCATTGAATGTATTTACATCATACTGCCAAAGAATGCAAGGTGGTGTACATGCCTGATTTTCATGTCCAACTATTTTTGTGGTATTTCCAATTATGTTTTCTGAAACATTAACTATCGGCTGACAACTGCGATAATTGTTTGTAAGCTTTTTAAGTGTAAATGGATTCCCTTTAATATATGCAGCAATATCCTGAGGGCTTACTTTTCTAAATTCATATATTGATTGATTAAGATCTCCCACAAAATGCAAACAAGTTCCTTTGCTTCTCAATAATTCAAGAACATGTAATTGACCATTTGATAAATCCTGACACTCGTCTACAATAATGACAGGAAATCGTTGTGCTAATTTTTCTTGTAAAAAAGGAAACTTTTTTAATAAATGTTTACATAACCATTCAACATCAGAATAAGTAGCAAACCCTGCTTTAATAAAGGCTTTCTTTTTTTCTAAGAATGAAGCAGTTTCAGCGGCAGTCCTTCCTGTTTTTATTAAGGCCTCTTTTTTCTCGTCATTAACTTGTAAAACACCATTATAATCATAATAGTAATCTGTTACTTTTATTTGAATGGGTTTTTGATCTTTATAAATTTTAGTGTCATAATGAAAAAGAAAGCCAGCAGAACTTTCAACATCAACAATATTGATGCTTTTATCACCATTCCTGCCAACAAACCCTGTAAGATAATGTGTAAAGGGTTGAATAAGATAGTTGTGAATCCAACTATCAAATGTGCCAATAAAATGAGGGAACGTTTCTGTTGATACAGCACCAAACTTTCTAACTCGTTGATTTAATTCTTTGGCAGCACTTGTTGTAAAAGTAACTACTGCTATACCTGAATTAAATTTTTTCCATTTCGAAATTTCAAAAGCTGCCTTTATACCTATCACTTCTGTTTTTCCACTGCCCGGACATGCCTCTAAAAATGAAGAATGTTTTAAATAAAGATTTATGTAATCAACCTGCTCATCGCTTAATTTTAGTAAATCTTCCCACTTACTATTAAGGGATAATTTAATCTTGCAAAGAATTTTATATTTTCTTTTTTTTGTCATTCTAATCAACTAACCATTTAAAAGCATCAATTATATATTCCGGGACTATAAACACAATACCAGGTTCAGAAAGTTTTTGAGATAGTTTTTGTGCAAACTCCCCTTTCTCTATATGATCTAAGAGCCAAAAAGCTGCATCCGCTTTTTCTTGTGGCGTTTTTTTAGTCCAATCCGTCTTGGCATAACCCTCTAACTGAGTTTTAATTGCACCATTTGTTGTTGTCAAAGAAAGCTGAACCTCCGACATAACAACAAGATTATTACCTTCTAAAGCTAAATCATATTCAAAGGTTTTAAGATTGCTAAATAGTCTGCATAATTTCGAATTTGTAATTAATTCTTGTATTAAATCCAATTGACTATTCTTGCCTACAGAAAGATTTCCTAAAAATGGCTTATCAGTTTTTTCTGGATCATTATCAGTTAACCCTGCACATTTAATAGGGATATAGTCAGTTGGGCTAATAGTTGCATCTGCATTTACTTTATACCCTTTAAATAAGGTCATAAAATGACGAAAATAAATACCATTAAGATTGATTATTGAAATACCGTACTCTTCTAAATCTTTTAAGTATATTTTTTTAGGGTTATCCTCTGATATTTTTTTTAAAATGAACTTTGATAGTTCTTTCAGAACAAGTGCTTCAGCAATTCCTTCAACTAAAAGAACTCCTTTTGCAAAGAGTAATATTGATTTAGTTATATCCAGCCATCGTTGTAAAAAAAATCTAGTACTATCATCATAACCACATTTTGACAATGAAGTATAAATTGGATTCTCCCCAGGCTTTTTAACTGTAAGAACATTGATAGTATTTATATCAATAGATGCTGCCAAAGTAGGAGAATGAGTTGTGACAATAATCTGGATGTTGTCATCTAATGCTTTCTCATTTAAAAATTGTAATAATCTGATTTGAAGTTGTGGGTGCAAATGTGCTTCAGGTTCTTCAATCAATAATACTTTAAAAGATGTTCTATCACTTTCTAATCCTTCCAATTCTGCAAGCACAGTAGCAAGATAAAGTATGTTATTAAAGCCTAAACTATTTTCATCCAGTTCCCTAAACATATTAAGCTCTGTAGCTGTTCCACTACTAGGTGTAATTGGATAAAACAGCAATTTTAATCTCTCGACAATTTTATCAAAATTAACTTCAGAGAATTGAATAGAAGCATCTTGACCGAATGCAAGACCAACTGATTTGACTAAATTACTTTGTATTGATTTATTTGCAGATTGAATTGATTCGTCTCTCAACAGATCTTTATTAAATGCAGAAAATTTTTTTTCTAACGGGTGTAATTCTCCGGGATCTTCAGTCTTTTTGAGATTTTTGAGAAGCCTTGCCAATCTTGAACCTTTGTAGGCTTTTAATTTATCTTCTGCATCACGAAGAGGTGGCAAATAAATACAAGCAATTCTATTTAAAAGTTCCCATTCAAACAATCCACTTTCAGATTCATTTCCCCAAATTTTACGTTTGAACTTACCTCTTGCATCTTCCTTATTTTCTATAGATAAATTTAATATTGCTTTGGTAGGTGTATTAATATCAAGCCAGGGCAGATAAGCAATTTGTTCATCATCATTTAATGAATCAAACTCTGTTTTGATGTGTATTTTACCAACTCCTTTGCCTTTTGCTGGTTGGTTAATTGGTCTGTGAAAGTCTGAAGCATCTATGCCACTTCTCCCATATTCATCTTCTAATAGAACTGAACGAATTGCATCAATAACACTACTTTTTCCTGAGCCATTTTCGCCAACAAGTATATTCAAGCCTGCAGATAAATTGACTGTGAATTCTTCATTGAAAATTTTATAGCCTTCAATTTTTAAGCTCGATAGATGCATTTTCCTTTTTTAGGTCACAAGATTCAACAATATATAGAAATATATCTAAGTGATTCTAATAAGGCTAGGATTACTTTATTTATTTGAAAGAGGCATTTTCCTTCATTTTTTATTCAAATTTCCCCTTGAAACCCTTACCCAATAAGGCTTTCAGGTCATTTCTGCCAAAATCAGGAAAAAGCATCAAATATCATAACTACTTAACATCCATATTATTACATCAAAAAAGAGGGTATTAGCCCTATGGTTACTCACGGTTTTATGGCGGTTTGTTAAGGTTTAGTGGTGTTTAGTGCGGTTTATGTGGCTATTTGTGGGAACTAAAATAATAATGAATTATTAAAATAATAATTGATTGTCAATTATTTACAATTATCTGTAATTTATAAACAATGGTTGCTATATCGCAATTGTGTGGGATTTATGTGGCATCATCGTCAATTATGACGATGTGCTATCCGGCATATCCTTCAATTTTTCTAATCCTAACTGAAGCGGGTTATCATGTTTTAAAAGTTCTGCCGAGAGTTCATAATAGGTTCCCCGACTAACGCCTTTCCTGTTTAAAATACCAGCATCTACAAAAAGATAGATATAATATTTCACTTGCTCACGGGTAAGTATCCCTTCAAACAAGGATTCAAAGTCAAGTATTTTCGCTTTCTTAAATTTCGACATGTGGTTGAAGACTTGCAACCATATATTACTGATATCAGGGTCTTTTTGTTTTGTATATGCCGCCGGTTGATTAGTGAAAGAAAAATACATTTTAGACAACATGTACCCTTTTGTATGGGTACGACCAATGGGTTCGATTAAATTTTTATCCTGCAAAGTTTTTACTGTATTTTGATCAAGTTCAGACTTATCAACTTTTTGCCGGATTTTTTCCAATGTCAAAACTTCCATTAAAGACAAATCGACCTTAATTTCTTTTTGTATGTATTCGATAAATAAAACAAATGCTTTATCCTGTACGATAGTTGGAATATGTAAATGTACCTGAAAGTTGTCTGACCTTAAATAATCGGGGCTGCCTTTTGCTTCCTGGATATTGTTTTTAAAAAGTTTATCAACGCCTTGCCCTGAGCGTTCAACTACTCCTGTTTTTAAAAGTATATCGGCCAATAACCTGTTTCTTGGGGTACTATTAACCGTTAAGATATTTTCTGCAGAAACACCCAAAGGAAATCCTCCGGGGCTAATCACATCAAGACTGTTATTAGATTGTTTGATAACGATCTCCGACTGCAGGTGATAGTCCCTATGAACAATCGCATTGTTTACAGATTCCCGAACTACCTCTTCATTTAAAAAAGGAATGTCAAGGATATACGGCCCTTGCTGAATGGGGAATTTTCCGTTACGTAAATTGATATGGTCCCACACGATATCAATATTTTTAAACACCGAATGGCTAGCAATCAGCCGGTCATCATAATGGATAGAATCTTTATTTACACGGTATTCAAGATTGATCGCACTTTGAGGTAGAAATTTTTTCAATGCTTCATCTTTCCCAACTAATATAAGTGCTGCATAAGTGAGTTTCCCATTCTTTGATAAATCTAAATCTGACAGGGCTTGCTCAACAGGTAAAGAAAGGAAATCGTTATTATTTTGTTTAGCGGCATATCTTTCTGCCATTGCATGCAACGAGAATTCATCCAAATCTCCAATTGTTAACCCTTCGCAAATTGTAGCAGAAAAATCAGGCTCCTGTTCAGAAAGAATTTTGAGCATTTCCTGGTCAGACATCTCCCGTAAACTTTCTCCAATCCTCATTAAAGGAACCCCTTCAAATTTCATCAACTTCCCAATCGGACGGCTGGGTATTTTTATTATTAATACCCTTTTCCCATCCTGTTGTAAAACTTCAGTTTCAACTCTTATACCAATATCTGAATAAATCTGATCGCAAAGATTACCTTCTTTCCCTTCAGCAAATTTAGAACCCACAACGCTATGTGGATGTGCATCATCTACTCCCAAAACCAACATGCCGCCACCTTCATTACAAAAAGCAGTAACATAGCCTAAAACACAATGGCGGCGATCCTTTGGCTCCTTATTATCGCCTCCAGCGTATTTAAAGTTATTACGTGCAGCTTTGAATTCAACCTTATTTTCAGATTCTTTAAGTGCCAGTAATTGCTTTAATTCCATAAGTCAAAAATACTGAATTTGAAAATTAATGAAAGTAGCAAGTTATTAAATACTATCCATGCCTTTATTTCGGCTTGTTTTCCACCTTGATTTCGCCTTGATTTCTTCATAGCTTTTGACAGTGAATTCAATGTGGCTCTTAGTTTCAAGAGAAATTAACTAAAAAACACACGAAACTAATAGTTTGTGATATTTCGGCTTGATTTCGGCAAAATAAACTCCCGTTTGATAAACTAAAAAAAGGTTACTCCTGATAATTTGTGGTCAACTCTTCCTTCCGCAGCAACCCGGCTCATTAATCAAAGGCAATTTTAGTACACCTAAAAAAGAGTTTATGAATTACACGATAGAAAAATTTGATCAGATAATTACATCTATTTCTTCCTGCAATAAGCTGAACAATACCATCAAGAAAGATGCTATCGGCAGCATCATCCTGGAATGTAATGAAGAAAAAGAAAAGATCAGGCTGCACATTATGGAAGAAGTATTTAATGCCAGCGAAGAAAAGGTATTACAGCTATTAATTGATAAATACCAGTCTGTCTTTATCCGTTTAATGGATCAGCTGCATGTATACAGGAAAGGGATAAAAAAACAGGATGAATATTGGGAGCTATCCAAATACCTTTTCGACCATCTCAATGAATTGCTTTGTTTTTTGCAAGTGCATTATGCCAGGTATTTCAATATGGAGCAAAAAATGCCTTGCATAAAAATAGAGCATATCAACAAAGAGATACAACCTAAAATTGAAACGATAGCAGCAGCATTAAAGCGCACCATCATTAATGATAAACTGATAAAATTAATCCTTCAGCCACTTGAACATTTTGTAACCAGTGACAGCATTTCTTACGAACAAGCGCAATATATCAAAACAGCAACAAACGAATTCTTAGCCTTTGATGTTACAGCCGCACAAGAAGATATTGCAGTAACCATAAAAAAAATACTAGTGAGCCTGGATTATAATCACCCTGATATCAGCCTGTATTATATCAATGAACTGGACTTACTTGTTGCTGAAGAAGAATCAGTACAGGGAAAACTAAGGATATTGAAATACCAATTAAAGGAAGCTAACCAGGTAACGGTGAAACCCGATCATATCTTATATCCTGAATTACCGGGGCTGAAGGAACAAATCGTCAACTGGCTCAATGAAGAAATTTATTTTCATGAAATGGAACAAACGATTATTGCAGCAAGCCCGGCTGCAAATGGAACGGACACCAAGATACATACTTCTCTGTCCGTACCTCAACTGGCTTTGTTATTCCGCCTGTTGAAAGAAGAACAACTCATCACCAATACCAACCAGTCAGAATTATTAAAAGTAGTCGCCAATAATTTCACCACGATGCATAAAGAAAATTTTTCTTACGGACATCTTCATGGTAAGTATTATAAAATTGAAGCCAATACCAAGCGTACTGTATATGATATCCTAATGAAGTTATTACATTTAAGCAGAAAGATTGGTTAGAGAAAATATTTTAAAATTTATCTTCTATAAGTATCAGCTAGTTAACAGGGCTACATGGAGGCTTGGGAGTGAAAAAGGCATTTTGAGATATTACTTTTGTTTAAAGATTTAAATTAATAAAAATATTCATCATGTTACAATCAATTTCCTGGCCGACATATTTTACTGCCTGTGCAATATTACTCGCACTTTATTATTGCGGGATTTTATTTCTTTATTACAGGCAGGATATAGCTTTATTATTCCGTCAGCAAATTCCTTTCAGAAAACAGGAAGCATTTGCATCATCAAATCAAACTGTACTATCACAGGCCGGAAATGATATTGATGCTTTGGGAGAAAGCCTGAAAGATGAAGTAAGAGCTTTTGCCGCCTCAGCAGGCAACCAGTACAATAAAACAGAACTACAATATGGATTGCAATTGCTTTTAAAAAAATACGCTGTTTTAAAAAATTCTGAAGTACAAACCGACATAACAAAAACTATTATCAGTGAATGTGAAAATAATTGTTCCATCGTATTAAGTGATGAAGAGGCAGGTATGTTGTGGAATGGTTGAGGGTTTATGTTGCTCCATCCCTGAGGATGCAGATGGGTTAGTGAGGAGAAACGGGGATGGAGCCTTTTAAATTATTTATCATTAAAAAATGTGAAGTATGAAAAAGACTATGAAGGTATTTAAGATGGTAATTAAAAAATCAAAGACATTATTTACTACCCTGTTGTTAATGATTTTAAATCTTGCAGTAAAAGCCCAGGATGGTAATGCCGGTATCAACGAAGCCAACACTAAAGTGCGGGGTTATTTCGCAGCAGGTACCAACCTGATGTATGCAGTGGGTGCTGTGGTGGGTTTAATCGGTGCTGTTAAAGTGTACCAGAAATGGAACAGTGGTGATCATGACACAGGTAAGGTTGCAGCTGCCTGGTTCGGAAGTTGTGTTTTTCTGGTAGTAGTAGCCACCGTTATAAAAAGCTTCTTTGGAATTTAAAATTATCTTATGCAGGAAATATTGCTTCAAAAATTACAGCAATACATCAGTCAAAATAACCCTGACTTATTGTTTCAACTTGAACAAGAAAGCAAGCTCACGGAGTATTTAACTGATAAAGTAAGTACTGTAAAAGCGTTGATAGAACAGGCAGGAAAAGGTCAGCCTCATTATATAATAGAAGAAACCTGCATGGATATTTTAACGATGGATCTAAAACCATCCAGATATAATTATATCCGGGGAATATTTGAAGAAGAATTTGAAAAGAATTTTTTGTTGCTCAGTGACACTCCCCTCCTGCAAACAGAAGTCATAAATATGATCAGCTATTGTAAGGAGGTGTTTAACGAAATTGGTTTTACAGCAGCAAATGAAGATGATCCTTTTTTGAGGTATAATATCATCGGTGCAATCAGTGAGTATGTAGAAAGTAACAGTGAAAAAGAAATCGGAGGAAATGAGTTACAACAGTCAACAGCATTTACGCCATAATATTGCGGCTTTAAAAGTAGCATTGGAATGGAAATCCGGTGATACACTTTCACCTGACCAGGTGAAAGCATTAAAAGCCTATTCCGGTTTCGGTGGCATAAAAGCCATCTTATTTCCTAATGCAGCAAAGGGAGAATGGATTAAACTCAATGCTTCAAAAGAAGACCTCAAGCTGCACCCGCAGATTATCGAGCTGCACCAGTTACTGCAGCAACATTTCAATGAATCGGAGTACAAGCAGGCTATTGATGCTTTAAAGAACAGTATACTCACTGCATTCTACACACCCGAAATAATTCCCCGGACTTTATTCGAAACTTTAAAACAACATGGTATCGAACCAAAAAACATATATGAACCTAGTAGTGGTGCAGGTGTTTTTGTTATTGAGGCGGCAAAGGCTTTTCCTGCACTTGAAAATGTTACAGCAGTAGAAAAAGATATTCTATCGGGACGGGTATTGACTGCCCTTGGTAGTTCGATACCAGTTCCAGTTGCTGTACAGGTAAAACCTTTTGAAGAAACATCCAATAACGAGAATGGAAAATATGATTGCATTATAAGTAATATTCCATTTGGTAATTTCCCGGTATTTGATCCAACACTGGCTTTTAAAGAAGGTACGGATAAAATACATAATTATTTTTTTGCGAAAGGGCTTGATAAAATAAAAGAGGGCGGCTTGCTTGCATTTGTTACTACTGATAGTTTTTTAAATACGCCTTCCAATCAACAATCAAGAGAATATCTTTTTAGCAATGCTGATTTTGTAGCCTTAACTGTATTGCCGGACAACTTAATGAAAGACACCGGTAATACTGAAGCCCCTAGTCATTTATTACTCGTTCAAAAAAATACTTTTAAAGAAAGCCTCTCCACTGAAGAATATTCATTGGTACAAAGTATTGAAAGAGAAAATGAATTTGGCAAATATTCGCTTAATCAATATGTAGCTGAACATCCTGAAATTATATTAGGTAATGAAATAAAAGCAGGACAAAACCAGTATGGCAAAGCCACTGAAATTGTTTGGCAGAACGGTGATATTAATGTTATTGGAGAAAAATTAGCAGAAACTATTTCACAGGGAATTCAACAACATTTTAACAAGGAAATGTTTGATACCCCTGTGCTGGAATTAATAAAGGATAAAGAAAAACAATTGACTTATCTGCCCATGCCTGAAAATAAAGCAGACGGCAGTGTTCACCAGCTTGGACTATTTGATACAGGCCCTGCAGAAAATATAAACAGAGCTATTGCTTATATCAATCCGGCAGATGCCACAATTGTAGACAAAAAGACTGCAAGGTTGTTAGCCATTGTTAAGACCGAAGATAATCCAAACCATGAAAGCATCGCACTGATTGCTGCAAAGGCACATGATTTTAAAGGATTCGCCTATAAATTATACTCCAACCTGGAAGAAATTCAATTCCCAGTTAACTGGATGAGTGCTGCCGGATTGCAGCACGAACTAAGAGGGTTACCAAATCTTTTACAGCAATACAACCACAATTTTTATGCGGAAGGTGAAGGGAAGTTTATGATTACCCTGGATACCAGGCTGCCTCAATTAACCAATCTGAATCCTTACCATAAAGAAGGTACGCTGATTGTACAGGACCAGCGGGTGGGATTTGTTTCCTATTCCGCTTCTGATAATGACAAGCCAGTATTTCTACCCAGTTTAAATGACAGAAAGGATATTGGATTTTATCAGCAATACACAGCATTAAGAGATGCATATTTATTACTAGCGGATAAAGAGTCTTCAGAAAATACCGCTTACCCTGAATTACGTAAAGAGCTGAATGAATCATACGATGCTTTAGTGAAAGGCTTTGGTCTTTTAAATACTGCGGTTAACCGCCAGCGTATTTTAAAAGATGAAGCATTTGGATTTTTGATATTGGCTTCACTGGAAAGAAAAGAAGGCAATCAATATTTGAAGGCGGATGTATTAACTCAATCTTTGATTGAAAAAAAGGTCGCATTCCATACAGAGGATCCTGTTGAAGCGTTAGCGAAGAGTTTGAACGATAAGGGCACTGTTGACATGGAGTTTATTGCAGCGGCAACAGGAAATACAAAAGAGGAAGCTATAGTTGGTTTAGGTGATCATGTATACCTGAATCCAATTAATAACAAATGGGAAACCGCAGATCTATTCCTTAGTGGAAATGTAGTAAATAAATTAAGGCTTACTCAGGAGATACTATTACAGCATCCGGATAATCTTCAATTGCAGCGTAGTTTAACAGCTTTGGAAAAAATCCAGCCGGAAAGAATTCCTTTTGAATTATTGGACTTTAATCTTGGTGAAAGATGGATACCCACTGATTATTATAACCAGTTTGCTTCAGCTCTTTTTGAAACCAATACTACAGTCAATTATTTTTCTTCACTGGATACATTTAAAGTTAAAGCAGACATTGGGAATGCAAAGACCAACCAGGAATATGCCGTAACTACCAAAAGTGGCAGCACTACTTACGGTCCCGTTATACTGGAACATGCGCTTGAAAACACTACTCCCTTTTATACTTATGAAGTGGAAATGGGTGGAAAGAAAATACGTGTAGCAGATAACGAGGCGATTCAACTGGCACACGGAAAAATAGAATCCATCAGAAACCAATTTACCGAATGGCTGAATCAATTGCCTTCCCCTGATAAAAAAGCAATAGAAGAACTCTATAATGACACTTTCAATTGTTATGTGTTAAGAGAATATGATGGTAATCATTTGCAATTCCCCGGACTGGATAAAAAACGATTGGGCATAGAAGATTTATACAGTTCCCAAAAAAGTTCGGTATGGCGTGTGGTACAAAACCGTGGAGCATTAATTGACCATGAAGTGGGCTTGGGTAAAACATTGACGATGATTGTTGCAGCCCATGAAATGAAAAGGCTGCAGATTGTAAACAAACCGATGATACTGGCACTCAAGGCCAATGTAGACCAGATTAAGGAAACATACCAAAAAGCATATCCTAAATCAAGAATACTGGCACCAGGGGAAAATGATTTTACTCCTGCCAAAAGATTGCGACTATTTCATGAAATAAAAAATAATAACTGGGATTGCATTATTTTAACCCATGATCAGTTCGGAAAAATTCCGCAAAGTCCGGACATTCAAAAACAAATCTTTGAAAACGAACTGGATAATGTAGAACGGGATCTGCATACCGTTAAAACACTTGGAGGTGAAGTTTCCCGGCGAATGCTGAAGGGTCTGGAAATTCGTAAATCCAATTTAGCAATCAAACTGCTGGGTATTGTAAAAGATATTGAATCCAAAAAAGATGCAGGTATCAATTTTAAATCATTGGGTGTGGATCATTTATTTGTGGACGAATCCCATAAATACAAGAACCTGACTTTTACGACCAGGCATGAACGGGTGGCTGGCCTCGGAAATTTAGCAGGTAGTCAGAAAGCACTCAATATGTTGTTCGCTGTTCGGGAACTGCAAACCAGGTTTGATTCAGATCTCTGCGTAACCTTCTTATCTGGTACACCCATTTCCAACAGCCTTACTGAAATGTATTTGCTGTTTAAATATTTGCGGCCAAAAGAAATGAAGCGCCAGCAAATTGAAAACTTTGATGCCTGGGCTGCTGTATTTGCCAAAAAAACTGTTGACTTTGAATTCTCCGTTACCAATGAAATTATTGCAAAGGAACGGTTCCGCCATTTTATCAAAGTTCCTGAACTTGCCTTATTCTATAATGAAATTACCGATTATAAAACAGCACAACATATCAACCTGGATAAGCCAGAACTCGATGAACATTTAATTAATATCTCCCCTACACCCGATCAGCAAGCCTTCATTAAAAATCTAATGGCCTTTGCAAAAACAGGTGATGCTGAATTAATCGGTCGTCAAAAATTAACTCCTGATGAAGACAAGGGTAGAATGCTGATTGCCACCAACTACGCAAAAAAGATGTCGGCTGATATGCGGCTCATTGATCCCTTTAAATATGAAGATCACCCCAACAGCAAAGTAAATGTATGCGCGGCAAAGCTGGTGGAATTATATCACCATAGTACAGAACATAAAGGAACACAAATAGTATTCAGTGATATTGGCACTCCCAAGCCCAATGAGTTCAATATCTATGACGCCCTTAAAGAAAAATTAATCAGCCAGTATAATATTCCTGCCAGCCAGATTACTTTTATTCATGACTGGACTGACCGGCAGAAGCCTGAACTGTTCCGCAAAATGAATGCAGGTGAAATCAGGTTTCTATTTGGCAGTANAGAAAAAGCAGGAACCGGTTTGAATGTACAGCAGCGTATTGTTGGGATGCATCATTTGGATATTCCCTGGAAGCCATCTGAACTGGTTCAAAGAAGCGGACGTGGTGGCAGGCAAGGTAATTTTGTTGCTAAAGAATTCTATAACAATAAAGTTAAAAATTATATCTACGCTGTAGAGCAATCATTAGACAATTATAAGTTCAACCTTTTAAAGAATAAGCAAACCTTTATTTCTCAAATGAAAAACTGTTCGCTTAATGTACGAACTATTGATGAGGGTTCGATCGATGAAAAGAATGGCATGAATTTTTCGGAATACATCGCTATCCTTTCCGGCGACACTTCCCTGCTGGAAAAATCCAAAATGGAAAAGAAGATTGCCGTGCTGGAATCTTTACGAAGCGCCCACCACAAAGAGACCATTAGAGCAGGTTTCCAGTTAGAGCATGTAGAAAAACACGCTGGATCTATAAAAGAAACCCTGGATAAACTTACGCAAGACGAAAATACTTATACCAAACGTCTCCAATTTGAACCTGATGGGAGCAAATCAAATCCAATTAAACTTGATGGCATGTCATCAGCAGATGCTGAAGCGATAGGAGTAAAACTCATTCAACTCAATGCCAACTGGAAACCGGAAACCCCCATAAAAGATGACCAAATGATTGGCAGTCTGTATGGCTTTAATCTCAGGATCCGCAGGCAATCTGAAGCATTGGAAGACATCGGCAGATTGACGTACCGGTACTACAATACCTTTTACGCAGAAAGTGCAAAAACGTCCGTGAAATATTCCTGGAACCAGGGACATATCAATACCGATAACCCGAAGATTGCAGCCAGGTATTTTTTAAACGCTATTGATCGGGTGACAGGTTTAAAAGAAAAATATCAGAAGAATCTTGCTGAACTGGAACAAAATATACCCATGCTGAAAAATTTAATTGTCAAACCTTTTGAAAAAGAAGCAGAACTGGCGGAATTAAAAAAATCAGTATCCGCACTCGAGAGAGAAATTACAATAAAGATTCAGGAAAATCAAATGAAACAAGCCAATGGCAATAATAAAGAACAGAAAGAAACGCCGGTCATAAAGATGGATGGCAATGAAAAAAAGAATGGAAAACTCTTATTAAAAAAAGAGCCGGAGAAAAAAAAGAAACAAAGCTTAAGAGTATAACAATGAGTAACAGCGTCTATCAAATCAATAAAGGCATCAACAAACCGGTGGAATTCCGTGGGTTGAAGGCCCAATACATCTGGTATCTCGGCGGTGGGTTAGTTACACTGCTGATCATTTTTGCCATTATGTATATCTGCGGTATCAATATCTTTTTCTGTTTGTTCGTGATTGTTGCATTGGGCACAGCATTGTTTCTTTATGTGTACCGGCTGAGTCACCGCTATGGAGAGTTTGGATTGATGAAAAAGATTGCACATAAAGCAGTACCTAAAGTCATCAAGAGTTATTCGATTCATTTACTTAAAAAATCATTGCATCATGAAAAATCTTTTTGACCTGTTGCCGCTGTATGGTGCAGAACATGATGCACTGCTTTCTAAAATGGGAGACATTACGGTCGCTTTCAAAATTGAATTGCCGGAACTATTTACTTTAAGTAATGAAGAATACGAAGCGTTGCATCACGCCTGGATTAAAGCCATTAAGGTATTACCACCTCACTCTATCCTTCATAAGCAGGACTGGTTTACCGAAACCAGCTTTAAACCACAGTTCATCAAAGAAGATAATAGTTTTCTCAGCCGCAGCAGTGACCGGTTTTTTAATGAACGGCCATTCCTGGATCACCAGGCGTATATATTCCTCACAAAAAAACCTGCTAACCGGAAGGTATCCACTTCAGTATTCTCCAGTTTATTAAAAAGATCCATGGTGCCGGAAGAAACCATCCAGCCAAAACATTTTCATGATTTCATGAATCATATTGGGCAATTTGAAAAGATATTATCGGACAGCGGATTTGTGGCTTTACAAAAACTAAACAATGATGAACTGATAAATTTAGTAAGCCAGTATGTAAACCTTCAATCCGGTGATGAAACCTTAAGGGATATCGTTTTTCATCCCGACTGGATGATCGGTGAAAATCATTGCCAGTTGTATACCATGGCAGATGCTCAGTTTGTTCCGGCGCTATGCGGTTCAAGAATAAACTATGATAAATATTCTACCGACAAAACAAAATTCAGTGTAGGGTTTGCTTCACCGGTAGGACAATTACTTTCCTGCAATCATATTTATAACCAGTACATATTTATAGAAGACAGCCCAAAAACTTTACAGAAACTCGAAAGCAAACGGCTGCGGTTACAGTCACTGTCTGCATACAGCAGGGAAAACAGCATTGCCAAAGAAGCTACAGACCAGTTTTTAAATGAAGCAATTGCAGAACAACGCCTTCCTGTGAAAGCACATTTTAATATCCTGGCATGGACATCTAACAGGGATGAATTAAAAGTAATTCGCAATCTCTGTTCTTCGGCGCTTACACAGATGGATGCCACACCAAAAATTGAAACCGAAGGTGCACCACAAATATTCTGGGCAGGCATTCCGGGCAATGCAGCAGATTTTCCTATGAATGATACCTTTGATACCTTTTCGCCGCAGGCCTGTTGTTTCTTTAATATGGAAACCAACTATAAGTCATCCCTATCTCCAATTGGTATTCGGTTAGGTGACCGTTTGACGGGGAGGCCGGTACATGTAGATATTTCTGATGAGCCCATGAATAAAGGCATCTGCACCAACCGCAATAAATTTATTCTTGGCCCATCCGGTAGCGGTAAATCTTTTTTCACCAACCATATGGTCCGCTCCTACTATGAACAAGGTACTCATGTGGTGTTAGTGGATGTAGGGCATTCCTACAAAGGTTTATGCGACATGGTGCATGGTTATTATTTCACCTATTCAGAAAAAGACCCTATTCGTTTTAATCCATTCTATATCGGCTATGGTGATGTGCTGGATACAGAGAAAAAAGAAAGTATTAAAACATTGTTACTAGCATTATGGAAAAAAGATAATGAAACGTATAATCGCAGTGAATATGTGGCGCTCTCCAACGCACTGCAATTATATTTTGATAAGCTGGAAAGACAACCTGATTTATTTCCCTGCTTTGACAGTTTTTATGAATTTTTGAAAGATGAATTTGTTACCGTACTCCTGGGAGATAATGTAAAGGATAAGGATTTTGATGTCAGCAATTTTTTGTATGTACTGCGTCCTTATTATAATGGTGGCGAATTTGACTATCTACTTAATGCAAAAGAGAATCTCGATTTATTGCAGCAACCCTTTATAGTTTTTGAACTCGATAATATTAAAGATCACCCTATATTATTTCCGGTAGTTACGATAATCATCATGGAGGTGTTTATTTCTAAGATGCGCAAATTAAAAGGGATCCGTAAAATGATACTGATAGAAGAAGCCTGGAAAGCAATTGCTAAAGAAGGCATGGCAGAATACATCAAGTACCTTTTTAAAACAGTCCGTAAATTTTTTGGTGAAGCGATTGTTGTAACGCAGGAGGTCGAAGATATTATCTCCTCGCCGGTGGTGAAGCAGGCCATAATCAATAACAGTGATTGCAAGATATTACTTGATCAAAGTAAGTACCAGAATAAGTTTGACCAGATCCAGGAATTATTGGGATTAACTGAAAAGGAAAAAGCATTAGTACTCTCTGTTAATAAAGCCAATGATCCAACAAAAAAATACAAAGAGGTTTTTATTTCTCTTGGCGGCATTCTTTCCCGGGTGTACCGGACGGAGGTTTCACTGGAAGAATACCTGGCTTATACCACAGAAGAAACAGAGAAAGTAAAAATGCAAGCTTACGCAAAAAAGTATGGTAGTATTCAAAAAGGCATTACTGCCATGGCTGCAGACATGCGAATCAGTTGACAATAAAAAATAAATAGTATGAAAATGAATGTTTTAATAATTACCTGTTTAGTTATGGCCATCCTAGGTTGCAATGGATTAACACAGCGGGATATTGTAAAAGAATTTATTCCTGGCACTTACAGTGCAGAATGGCAAACGGAATTAAACGCAACGAAAGATACACTATCACTTCAGGTTTTGACGCAGGATGGCAGTGAAACATTTCTAATAATAAGGCGATCAAGGATAGTATTTATTAATGCAGCCAAGAACAGACCGCCTGAATACAGATTAGTAAAGTGGGCCGGGACTTACGACAGGAAGACTAAAACGATATTCATCAATAACAATGGAAGGGTATTATCATTTGAACCTCAAAAAGAAATTCTTTGGATGGGAACGATTAAATATAAAAAACTCTGAACAGTATTTTTTCTAACCATAAAAAAGACAAATCAAAAAGTATAAACCTATTTACTTATTAAAATATATGACAATGAAAAAGATGGCAATGATTTTACTATTAAGTTTTAGTTTAAGCCTGGCTCCTACACAACAAAGCCATGCACAGATTGGCATCATAAAAGAAATTTTGATAAAAATTATCAAAGCGATTGATTTGGCGGTGCAGAAAGTGCAGAATAAAACCATCTGGCTGCAGAATGCACAAAAGGCATTAGAGAACAGCATGTCTAAACTAAAGCTGGATGAAATTTCCGGTTGGGTGGAAAAGCAGCGAACACTTTATAAGGATTATTTTGAAGAATTGCAGAAGGTAAAAAACATCATTGCCTATTACCAACGCATCAAAGACCTTACGCAGAAAAATATATTGCTTGTTGAGGCTTATAAAAAAGCTTTTGCCCTATTTAAGCAGGACCAACATTTTACTACGGCAGAAATTGCTTACATGGAAAAAGTATATTCAGGCATTCTGGAACAAAGCGCTAAAAATATTGACCAGATTTTTATTGTGATCAATTCATTCAGCACACAAATGTCAGATGCCAAACGGTTGGAAATTATTGACGGTGCAGCAGAACAGGTAGATAAGAATTATGCGGACCTGGTACAGTTTAATACACAGAATAAATTACTCAGCCTGCACCGGTCAAAGGACCAGCAGGACATTGATGTGGTAAGGGCATTATATGGCATAAAATAAAATATTATGAAAAAATTACTCATTGTATTTGTAATTATATTGTCTTCTGTGGTTTCTTGCCATGGGCAGTCTAAACAGGTAAAATTATACCTCAAACAAATTGGATTGAACGAAGTGCTGATCAACTACCTGAAAAAGGCAATGGCTATCGCAAAATTCGGACTCACTACTATTGGGGATATTAAGAACGGTGAGTTTAGCCTTCGCCGTATTTTCTTTGATAAACTAAAGACCGTCAATCCGAAAATAAAAAACCTGGCGAAAGTGGCAGACATTATTACCCTGCAGGTACAGATCATTAAAAACTATCAAAGCAGTTATAAACAAATCAAAGCAAGTCGACAATTCAGCAATGCAGAAATCAGATATATCTATTCTGTTTTCAGCAAACTTTTGGATGATACTGGAAATAACCTTGACGAGTTATACAAAGTGCTGGCAGCTGATCAATACCAGATGACTGACGATGAAAGGATAAAACGTATTGATGATCTGTATGTGGAAATGCAAAGCAGTTATGTATTCACTCAACACTTCAGCAAGGAAACGCTGGTCATGGCTATGCAGCGTTTGAAAGAAGGCAATGAAGTAAAACAAACCAGGGATTGGTATGGAATCAAATAACGGTATTTTTTAAAATCAAATTAATGCACCATGAAAAAAATAATTATCATCCTGTTCTTAGCAGTAAGTACAATAAAGGCAAGTGCTCAGGCAGAAGAACTGCAGCAGCTGGCTTTGAATATTGAAAAACTGGCCCAGTTCAAACAAATTTTAAGCGACCTTAAAAAAGCTTATGAAATCTTATACGGCGGTTACACCACGATCAAAAATATTTCCGAAGGCAATTTCAGTTTACATCAAACCTTCCTGGATGGCTTGCTTAAGGTGAGTCCGGCCGTTCAGAAATATAAAAAGGTTGCGGATATCATCAGCCTGCAATTGCAACTGGTAAAAGAATATAAGGCTGCTTTCACCCGGTTTAAAAACAATAACTGGTTCAGACCGGAAGAAATTGATTACATGGGCAAAGTATATAGCAACCTCTTTAAAAAAAGCCTGCAACATCTTGATGACCTGGTGACGGTGTTAACCGCCAATCAATTGCGGATGTCTGATGATGAGCGGCTGAACCGCATTGACCAGATTTTTTCTGGTATGCAGGACAAGATGGTTTTTCTGCGGCATTTTAACTCCAATACTTCGATACTGGGAATACAACGTTCCAAAGAAAAAGCAGATGTGGACTTAATGCAAAAAATATATGATGTGAAATAAATAAAAACAATTTTATGGGAAAGTGCGTGAGAGTTGCCGTTATAGCAACAGTGGGAATGATGGTTCCATATTTATTACAGGCGCAGGTCGCTACAGAAATACATAGCCTGCATTCAGTGCTGGATGCATTATATGATGATATGATGCCTATGTGTAGTCAATTGATTGGTGTGGGCCGTGGCATTGCAGGATTTGCTGCCACCTGGTATATCGCCACAAGAGTTTGGCGGCACATCAGCAATGCAGAACCAATTGATTTTTACCCTCTCTTCCGGCCATTTGTCCTCGGATTTGCAGTATTGATTTTTCCCTCTGTCATTGCAATGATCAACGGCGTAATGAAACCCACCGTTACTGCAACTGAAGGCATGGTCGAAAATTCAGACAAAGCCATCGCAACTTTATTAAAAGCAAAAGAGGAAGCCATCAAAAAAACCATTTACTGGCAGATGTATGTAGGTGCTTCAGGAGAAGGCGACCGGGATAAATGGTACCAGTATACCTACAACGAAGATCCTTCTGAAGAAGGATGGATTGCCGGTGTTGGCAATTCTGTACAATTTGCCATGAGCAAATTCTACTACAATTTTAAGAACTCAATTAAAGAATGGTTATCTGAAATCTTAAAAGTATTCTATGAAGCGGCTGCCTTATGCATTAATACTATCCGGACTTTTAATTTGGTGGTTTTAGCAATACTTGGACCATTGGTTTTTGGTATTGCTGTTTTTGATGGATTCCAGCATACGCTTAGTTCATGGCTTGCCCGTTATCTTAATTTTTTCCTCTGGCTCCCTGTAGCCAATATATTCGGAGCCATCATGGGTAAGATCCAGGAGAATATGCTCAAGCTGGATATTTCCCAAATCGAATCACAGGGCGATACTTTTTTCTCTTCCACAGATATGGCCTACCTGGTCTTTATGATCATTGGTATCTGCGGATATTTTACTATCCCCAGTGTAGCCAATTACATTATACAAGCAGGCGGTCAAAATAGTTTCCTGCATAAAGTCACTTCTGGTTTTAATGCCACTACAAGAAGTGTTACTAATAACACGATTTCTGCAGGTGGTGCAATAGTGAATAGCGTGTCCAATAGTTTCTCATCCGGTAATGGTAACGGCGGCAGCGAGTACATGAAAAACAGGTTATCTGGTAAATAGGTAAAATGATAAAATCAAACTAAGATGTTTAAACAAATGAAAAATATTGACAGTGCTTTTAAATATGTCCGAACATTCAGCATGCTCCTGGTCGTTGCCTGTGTGGGTATTTGCTGTTTCTCGGTATATAAAAGCTTTCAGCTGGTCAGCCATATCCAATCAAAGATTTACATCTTATCCAATGGCAAGGCGTTGGAAGCCAGTATCGGGGAAAGAAAGGATAATATTCCTGTAGAAGCCAAAGACCATATCAAAACCTTTCACCAGTATTTTTTCACCCTTGACCCGGATGAGAAACTGATCCAGGCTAATATTACTAAAGCATTATACCTCGCCGATATTTCAGCGAAGCGGCAGTACGATAATTCAAAAGAGAGCGGATACTTCACCAATATCATTTCGGGCAATATCAGCCAGACCATCAGCATCGACAGTGTGATGGTTGATCTCAATCAATCCCCCTATTATTTCAGGTGCTATGGAACGCAATCTATTGTTCGTACTACCAGTACCGTAACACGCAGTTTAATCACAGAAGGATACCTGAGAAACATTTCCCGTTCTGATAATAATCCGCATGGATTTTTAATTGAGCGCTGGGCCACCATTTTAAATAAAGATATTAAAGTTCAAAACAGGTAATCATGTTCCATTTATTTAAAAGAAAAAAGAAAATTCCTGAAGCCAGTCCATTACAGGATAAAGTAGTGAATGGCATTGTTGTAAAGGTTACCGCCTTCCAGTTTAAATGGGCGTCCTTCATGCAAAGAAGCAGTGAACGATTTTCATTCAGGACTAAAAAGTATATCACTGCATTTGTTGCATTGCTTGCATCATTGTACAGCCTGTACATCATTGCATCCAGCATAATACAAAAGCCTAAAAAAGGGTATTCGATTTCTACAATTCATGTTCCGGCATACACCACAAAAACCGGTGATGAAAAACTATCCAATAATCATCTTATCCCGGAAAAGGAATACAATAAAATAATTCGTTTCCATCAATATATGGACAGCCTAAATCAAACTACAAAAGGAAAGAAAATCGCTGACAGCATCCTGCAAAAGAGACCAGGATTAATGGACAGTACCCTTCAACTCAAAAAATTATATGAATTACAACAAACATTAAAAAAGTAAATTATGAAACAGCTGACAACAAAAATGTTGCGCCAAAGAAAAATGCTGCTGGTATTACCGGCACTGGTTATTCCATTTATCACAATGGCATTCTGGGCGCTGGGTGGAGGAAAGGGCGATTCAAACGAAACTATTAAAACGACGACAGGACTTAACCTGGAATTGCCCGGTGCTGCGCTCAAGGATGACAGGACTATGGATAAGATGGCTTATTATGATAAGGCACAATCAGATTCTGAAAAGATCATGCAACAAATGAAGGATGACCCTTATTTTGTTAAACCTCCCGTAGCAGCCGACAGTATTCTTGCTGCATTTTCTGAAAAAAATTCTGCGGTTACCACTAACAGGAATAACATACAAGGATACAGTAATGGTTATACCAGTATACCTTATACAGATCCCAATGAAACCAAAGTATATCAAAAACTGGCACAATTAAATGCTGCTCTAAAATCAAATGGCAATACTACTGCAAATCAAACAGACAATACAAATCTGTACAGTCAAACTGGAACAGGGTCTATGGATGTTGACAGGCTGGAACAAATGCTGCAGGCTGCTACAGGCAATAAAACCGAGGATCCGGAAATGAAACAATTGAGTGGTATGCTGGAGAAGATACTGGACATTCAACACCCAGAAAGGATAAACGAAAAAATAAAAATCAATACTCGAGTTAATAAGGAACCAGTTTTTTCAATAAATAAAGAAGTATACAAATCTACTTTTAGTTTATTGGACACTCCCGTAACTCAACAACTCCCCTCTCCTTCTGAAAGCTTTTTTGGAATTACAAATGAGTCCCAAAGCACTTCTCAGAATGCAATTGAAGCAGTGGTACATGAAACACAAACATTGGTATCAGGTGCTGTGATCAAACTCAGGCTCTGTTCGCCGATGTACATCAATGAGCATTATATTCCAAAAGGGAATTTTGTATTTGGCACCGTTACACTAAATAACGAGCGGTTGGAAATCAATATCAATTCTATCAGGGAAGGAAATTCTCTTTTCCCGGTTAAACTGGAAGTGTATGATATGGATGGATTGGCAGGTATTTATATCCCGGGTGCCATCACCCGAGATGTAGCCAAACAATCTACCGATAACGCCCTGCAGTCTGTGGCATTGGGAAGTCTCGATCCATCTATTGGAGCCCAGGCAGCCAGTGCAGGGATAGAAACCGCTAAAAACTTATTAAGCAAAAAAGTAAAACTGGTGAAAGTTCAGGTAAAAGCAGGGTATCGGATCTTATTAAAAGATAAACAGCAATAATTATTTTCCAATTAAAAATTTATCATTATGAAATATTTAATCATCATTGTTAGCAGTTGCCTGTTGCAATTATTGGGCAAAGCTCAAACTGTACAAATCAGTACTGATAAAACCACTACCCTTGTATTTCCATTTTCCATCCGGCATGTGGACAGGGGTACAAAAGATATTTTAATACAACCTATAAAGGACGCAGACAATATCCTGCTGATAAAAGCAGCCACTAAGGATTTCCATTTTACCAATTTAAGTGTAGTTACAACTGATGGAAGCGTATATGCATTCCCGGTTCAATATGCCGAAGCTCCGACCATTTGGATTTACCAGATACCAGTACAACAACAGGTTCCTATATCTGAATATGCCAAAGGTATTGCAGATAATCCTTTAACGCTTCGTGGTATTCATGCGCATAGCTGGGATGTGGAGGGAAAGGTCGCTGGAATTTATATAAAAGATAATACCGTTTATTACCAACTCTGGGTTACTAACAATAGTCCGCTTGATTATGATATAGATTTTTTGCGCTTTTATATTAGGGATAAGCATAAAAGCAAGAGAACAGCTACCCAGGAAAATGAACTGCAATCGCTGTTCATTGCCGGCAATATCAAACAGGTTAAAGCTTACAATAAAAACAGTATTGTGATTGCACTGGACAAATTCACTATCCCTGATGCGAAATACCTGGCCATTGAAATCAACGAAAAAAATGGAGGCAGGCATTTACTGCTCAGGGTGCATAACAACAAAATTATTAAAGCCATTACACTTCCGGATTTGCAATGAATAAGGAGCATGTTATTTCAGATGAAGTGCTGGAGCTATGCAATGATGCATTAGTGAAAGGCGAAAACTGGATGGCCTATAATGGCTCCCTGTATTTCATTGAAAAAGATGCCATACAATTTTTCAAATCGCAAACTGATGCCGAGGAATTCGCATTTAACAACCATAGTGATTACGATAATTACTCCGTCATTCACTTTGATTCCCTTTGGGATGTATTTAATAAAATTCCTTACGGCACAGTAACCGGAACAGGTCTTTTAAATAACCCTGATGCTAACGGTTTATATAATTATGAAGGCAACCAATTTACAGATGCACTAATTGAAACTATTGAACAACAAACATCAAATATTAATTCACAAATAAAAACAAGTATTATGAACAACGAGAACTTAAAGTATTTGACCGATAATATCAAATACATGGGCTTTGGCGAAAAACCTTAAAGAAGCCTTAGAAAAAAATATGGCCGAAGGCAAACCTGAATTTCAATTAAAGTACAATGCTGAAATCAATAAAAAGCCTTTTGAAGCCATATTGAATTTTAAAAAATCAGATCAAACCGACATGTATTTTTTTAACAGCTACAATGCTTCCCTGGAAAAAACGAATGGAGAAAAAATGGATCAAACCTTTTACATCAATAAGGGTAAAGGCATCACATCAAAAGAAGCATTCAATTTATTGGATGGCCGTGCCGTACATAAGGATTTAGTAACAAAAGAAAATCAGCCATATAAAGCCTGGCTGCAACTGGACTTAGGAAACAAGGACAAGCACAACAATTTTGAAGTAAAGCAGTACCATGAAAACTATGGCTTTAACCTGAAGGAGGCTGTTGGGAAATTTGCCATTGCAGAATTGAAAGATCCGGAAAAGGAAAAGGCCTTAATGCAATCATTGCAAAAAGGCAATGTACAATCCGTAACTGTTGAAAAGGATGGCAGCAGCCATAAAATGTTTATTGAAGCTGATCCCCAGTTTAAAAAGGTGAACCTCTATGATTCTAATATGAAAATGGTGGCAAAGGAATCGGTAGAAAAATATCAATCGGTTGGAAAAACAGAAGCGGGCAAAGCTGTAAAAGAAGAAATAGGGAATGATAAAAAAAAAGAGTTGAGCAAGGAAGTTAAGCCGGGCAAAGAATTATTAAGCAAACAAAAAGACAATACTCTTTTGCCAAAAAAAAGAGAAAGCCATAAAAAAGGTTTAGGGGTATCTTAAGATACTCCTAAACTAATTTTAAATTTCAAAAAGGATACAATGAACATTGAGAATATTATGGAATTAGCAAAACAACTTCAATCTCTTGGTTTTGAAAATGCAGGTTATTTATTATTGAAAAGAATCTGTTTTAAGCCTGATCATTTTTTGCTTTCACAAAAAGTGGAGAAAGGTAAAGACCAGGTAACCTTTCAATTATTTTTCGAAAAAGATAATACACAAAATACCTATACACTTTCCTACTACGATGCTTTGCTTCAAAAAGAAAGAGCTGCAATTGACCTTTCGATAAATGGTATAAATACCTCAAACCTGGAAAAATCAATGATAGGAATTGATTGGAAAAGTGCATTTGATTTCGTTTCAAAAAAGCAGTTGAATTGGGATGAAGAAGCAAGTTGGAAAAATGAACAAAATATTGAATCTGTAATTGAAGGTCTTTTAGAATTAGAAAAATCGGAGGATGGTAAAGCAGTTGCTGCAGAATTTAAATTAAAACATTGGAATGGTCTTCCATACCAGGAATTATTTGGCACGATCAATCTTTTGAAAAATAAATCTGAAGTAAGTCAACGTTTTTATTTTTTTGAAGGACAGGTGGGCATATCAGTAGATGAGGCATATCGTTTTTTACAAAACCGTTTATTAGAAAAACAAATGCAGGCAAAAAGAAAACAAACAGATACAGAAAAAATTAAAGAAGCTGAGAATGACAGTGAAGGTTCAAATGGCAGTGGGCTTTTAAAAAAGAAACATTCCGGGAAATTCAAAACTGTAAGACGCAATATATCTACCTGAAATTAATATGCATAACATGGAACTTTTTCCTGCAATGACCAGGTTTTATGAAGCTATTGATGATGATGTAAGAATAGGCACCACACATATCAGTCTCTATATGGCTTTGTTACAACAATGGAACTTAAATGGCGGTATAAATCCGGTCATTATTGTAAGAGTGACAATTATGAAAGTAGCGAAAATAAATGCCCGTTACACTTATAACAAATGCATGAAAAATTTGCATGAGTTTGGCTATATAAAATATATTCCATCGAACAGTTGCATTGTCAATAGTATTGTTTATTTAAAAGGGCTACAGTAATGACCCATGCTCCTTTTATACAAAAAGTCACACCCAACCAGGCATGCAAAGTTTTGGCTGACAATGGCTTAATAATTAGTGAAAAAGAGGCGCAAATTATGCTCGATTTTTTGTATAATTTAGCATACCTAACGAAAACGGTTTTTTATGAAGAAAGCAATTCTATATGTAAGGGTAAGCACAGAGGAACAGACAAAAGGGTATAGCCAGCGTAGCCAGGAAGAAACATTGGTACGATACTGCAGTCTAAATAACTATCATGTTATTGCAACCTATATTGAGGATGCTAGTGCTAAAACTTTTGAACGGCCACAGTTCAATAAATTACTAATTCAGTTGAGAAAATTCAAACATTCAGTTGACCTGATTCTTTTTACAAAATGGGACAGATTCAGCAGGAACGCTGCTGATGCTTATCAAATGATAAAACTACTCAATAGCCTTGGTGCAGAGCCGCAGGCCGTGGAACAACCCCTTGACCTTGAAATTCCGGAAAATAAAATAATGCTTGCATTCTACCTTGCGTCTCCGGAAGTGGAAAATGACCGCAGGGCTTTGAATGTAATTGCCGGATTACGACGTGCACAAAAGGAAGGCCGTTGCATGGGTAAAGCCCCATTTGGTTTCGATAATCTGACAACTCCAGATGGCAAAAGATATATCGCTCCTAATGCTGATGCCACTATGGTGAAGTGGATTTTTGAAAAACTGGCAACTGGTAAATACACATCAGAGAGTATTTTAAAAAAAGCTCAGGGTCGTGGTTTTAAGCATCAGAAAAATGCTTTTTGGATACTCGTGAGAAACCCTGTTTATATGGGGAAAATAATAGTGAAGGCGTATAAAACTGAAGCAGCCCAAATGGTCACAGGGCAGCATATGCCAATCATCAGTGAAGCATTATTTTATGATGTTCAATCTTTCTTAGATGGCCGACGCAGATACCAGGTGGTGTCTATTGCAGCTCCTGAAAAATTCCCCCTTCGTGGAAGCTTAGTATGTTCCAAGGATGGCCGCCTTCTTACTGCAAGTAGCAGCCGTGGCAGAAAAAATTATTACGATTACTATCATTGCAGTAGTTTTTGCGGCGTTCGTTTTAAAGCAGAAATTGTAAATGCTGCTATGCTAAAGGAATTACAAAAGTATAAACCTGATCCTGCTGTAAAGGAATTGTATAAGTTGACATTGAAAGACGTCTATAGCCAGGCTAATAACGAAAGAATTAAAACCATCAATTCACTTAAAGAGGAAATTAACCGCCTTAATAACAGAGCGGCAAAGGCTCGGGAGTTAATGTTAAGCGACAGCATCCAAGCGGACGATTTTCGAACCATTAAAAATGAATGTGAGCAAGGAATAATTAAAGCTGAACAGCAACTATCCGATATTAGCCCACTCACTAATATTGAACCACTTATAGACAAATCTCTAATAGTGCTGGAGACTATTGATTCACTGTATACTTGCGGCAATGCAACCGTTAAAAGGAATATTGTTGGTTCGATGTTTCCCGAAAAACTGGAATTTGACGGAGAACACTTTCGAACCGCCAGAGTGAATGAGGCAGTTAAGCTAATATACAATGTGGGCGTGGCTTTCAGCCAAAATAAAAAAGGACAAAAACAGAATTTTTCTGCTTTGTCCTCTTGGGGGTAATCGAGGGGGCTCGAACCCCCGACCCTCAGAATCACAATCTGATGCTCTAACCAACTGAGCTACGACTACCATTTTTTATTGGACGGCAAAAATAATGAAAAACATTTTGTCGCCAAAATTACATTTTGACACACTTGTCAATTACTGTTTCTTTGCGCCATAAAATTATAATTTTTATGAGTTTGTGGCTACTGTTAATCCCTGTTATATCTGCGTTTATAGGTTGGTTTACCAATTGGATAGCTATAAAAATGCTATTTCATCCTAAGGAGCCAAAAAAGATTTTGGGCATAACTTTTCATGGGATTTTTCCAAAAAGGCAACAACAGTTTGCCGAAAAACTGGGAAAACTGGTAAGTAATGAGCTATTATCTTTTAAGGATATTGAAGAAAAGATAACAAAAAAAGAAAATGTAGATAAGATATTGCCGCAAATTGAAGCACATATTGATAATTTTTTGCGTACCAAACTGAGCGACACTTTTCCAATGTTGTCGATGTTTATTGGTGATAAAACCATTAACCAGATGAAGGGTGCTTTTATGAGCGAATTACAGCTCATTTTTCCGGATGTACTTAAAAAGTACATGGGCAATTTGCAAAAAGACCTTGACCTGGAAAAAATTGTTACTGAAAAAGTACAAGGCTTTTCATCTGATAAACTGGAAACTATTTTGAATGATATTATGAAAAAGGAATTCAAATTTGTTGAAATTATTGGGGGAGTTTTAGGTTTTATAATTGGTTTACTGCAGGTTTTGCTTACTGTGTTAACAAATTAGTAATACCACAGCCTTCTCTTGTATAAATTTTACCATTCATCAACTTGCCACAATACAAGTGAACTTTTGGCGGCACCTTTGGTTATTGTTTATTCGCCGACAGTTTTTTTACAGTTTAACGTCTAAACTACATCTAACATTAAAATTACAGTATGAAATTTTTTAGAATTTGTTTCAGTGTTGCTCTTTTTTTACTTTCTATAGCTACAAGTGCACAAATGCCCGGGGCACGTGGGCAAATGGGTGGCGGGCAAAACATGAACGTAGGCCATTTTTATGGAAAAATTATTGACTCTGCCACTAACAAACCTATCGATGCCGCATCTGTTCAACTTATTCAAAATAAATTAGATACCATAACAAAAAAGCGCAAAGATGTAGTAGTAAGTGGCATGCTTACTACAAAAAAAGGCGAGTTTAGTTTGGAGAATTTACCGGTTATGGCCCAGTATAAACTTAAAATAACTGCTATGGGCTATAAAACAATTGAAAGAAAAGTTGCTTTTCAGCTAAATATGGCAGGAATGAAGACTGGTGATATGAGTGGTTTACTTAACGGTGTGGATAAAGATCTTGGAAATATCAAATTAGATATAGATGCACAGCAATTGCAAAATGTAACGGTGGTATCCAACAAATCGCTGATGACCATGAATATTGATCGTAAAGTTTTTAACGTAGAAAAAAACCTTACCAGTGTAGGCGGAACAGCTGTGGATGTAATGAAAAATGTACCCAGCTTAAATGTAGATATTGACGGTAACGTTACCATGCGCAATGCAGCACCGCAAATTTTTGTAGATGGCAGACCAACTACAATGACGCTAGACCAAATACCTGCAGATGCCATTGCAACAGTAGAATTGATAACTAACCCCAGCGCTAAATTTGATGCCAGCGGAGGTGGCGCCGGTATATTAAATATTGTAATGAAGAAAAACCGCAAAGCCGGCTACAATGGAAATGTTAGAGCAAGTATTGATAGCCGAGGAAGACCAGGATTTGGCGGAGACATCAATATTAAACAGCAAAAAGTAAATTTTTTTGCTGCCGGAATGCTGGCCATGCGTAAATCTAAAAGCGATGTAATTACAGAACGTACCGACTTTTTACCCAACAGCATTGCACATTCTTTACAAACCAATAACCCGGTTAATAAAGGCTTTTTTGCTTTTGGCAGAATGGGCATGGATTATTTTTTAAACAACAGAAACACTTTTACCATTGGTGGCAATATTGTTAGAGGACAGTTTAAAACCAATGATTTGCTTAACAGCATCAACGATACCACTTACACTTCGGGAGCTGTATTTGAAACAGGAAACCGATCATCTTACAGCATTGGTAATTTTAGAAATTACGGAAGTACCTTAAGCTACAAACACAATTACGCCAAAGCTGGTAAAGAACTTACAGCCGACCTTAATTTTAATTACAGCAAAAACGATAACAAATCCGACAACGATCAAAAACAATATACAGCCAACAGCAATCCAAAAGGTTTTAATCTTTTACAAAATACCACGGGTGGCGGCACTACCAAATTCTTTACAGTACAAACCGATTTTACAAACCCTATTACAGAAAAGATGAAGATGGAAATGGGGGTAAGAGCTGCCTACAGAGATTTTGTAAGCTTTAACACTATTAACAATAATTATAAATATTATACCGGCCAGCCGTTTTTTGATACCAGCATTATTACCGATTATAAATTTACGGATGCGGTTTATGCAGCATATACCACATTCTCTCAGCAGTTAAAAAGTTTTACCTATCAATTAGGCCTGAGGCTGGAGAGCAGTAAATACGATGGCAACCTGATTACCAAAAGCCAAAAGTTCAGCAACAGCTATCCTTTTAGTTTATTTCCCAGCGCATTTTTTACTTATAAATTAAATGATAAAGAAGATATGCAGTTGAATTATTCCCGTAAGATCAACAGGCCTAACTTTTTTCAATTAATTCCTTTTCCTGATTTAACAGACCCACTGAATATTTCAAAAGGTAACCCCAATCTTATTCCGGAGTTTACCAATCTTGCGGAGCTATCTTATCAAAACCAGTTTAGTAATAAACACTCTTTATTTACTACATTATATTTTCGTAACACTAACGATTTGATTACCCGTTATCAATATCGTGATATAAACCCTGTTACATCAGACAGTACTACATTTACCAGTTATGCTAATGCAAGCAACAGTTTTACTTACGGGTTGGAGCTTACATTAAGAGATAAATTTGTAAGCTGGTGGGATCTTTCAACCAACTTTAATTTGTACAAAACAGATTTAAAAGCTGGTAACATACCTGGTACTGTTGATCAATCACAGGTAAGCTGGTTTGCAAAAATCAACAACAGTTTTAAACTGCCCAAAAATTATTCTATACAATTAAGTGGCGATTACCAGGCTAAAACTATTTTACCTGCAAGCAGTAGCGGCGGTGGCATGGGCGGTGGCCGTGGTGGTGGTATGATGGGGGGCGGTTTTGGCCAAAGCCAGCCGGGTGCACAAGGTTATATAAAGCCAAATTACGGTGTTGATATTGCTATTAAAAAAGATTTTTTTAAAAATAATGCGGCCTCATTAACGCTTCAAATGAGTGATGTTTTCAGAACAAAATTAAGTGCCACACATGCCGAAAGTTCTTTCTTGATTTATGATAGTCAACGCCGCAGAGATCCGCAGGTAGTACGTTTAAGCTTTAACTGGCGCTTTGGCAAATTTGACGTGAATTTACTAAAGAGAAAAAATATGAAAGGCGAAATGGACAGTATGCAAAATGCTCAGCAAGGAATGGGGAATTAGTTTAATTAAGTATACCCCATAAACTGAACGAATTTATAAAATTGAAAAGGGCAGCATTTTAAGTGCTGCTCTTTTTTATTTATTTAATGCCACTTATTAAATAAATTTGCAGGGATATGCCTTTGCAAAATACCATTACGGTCATTACCATTTGTTTCAACAACCTCCAGGATGTTATTCAAACCAGTCAATCGGTAGATATTCAGGTACAACAACCATTTGAGCATTTAATAATAGACGGTTCCAATAACAGCGATATAAAAAATTATCTGGAGCAAAATTCCGGTCCGGCATACCGCCGATGGATTTGCGAACCCGACAATGGTATTGCTGATGCATTTAACAAAGGCATACAAAATGCTCAAGGCAATATTTTGGTGATGTTAAATGCAGGAGATAGTTTTTATAATGAGCAGGCTTTATCAGCAGTTACCCATGCTTTTAATAAAAACGAATCGTTACAATGGGTACATGGCAAATACAAAACATGCCGGGGCAAACAATGGGTAATTGTTGGCAATCCCTTTAAAAAAAACAAATTATACAAAGGCATGAGAAATATCTGCCATCAAACCATGTTTGTAAAAAAACAGTTGCATGATAAACATGGGCTTTACTATCAGGCACAGGAAATATCGATGGATTACGATTTTTTGTGTCGCATTGCTAATGAGCCTTCCGAATTTTTACCGGTACCGCTGGTAACTTTTGCTCCTGGCGGCGTAAGTACAATGAGCTATATGCAATATTTAAAAGAAGTTAAAGCAGCCTATCAAAAATATTACGGACAAAGTGTTGCGCTCAATTTATGGCAAATAAGATCCAGGCTATTTTTTCATTTACTCCACTCTCCTATTGGCCCTTTTTTATACAAGATTGTAACATTATTAAAACTGGAGAATGTGTAGGGGTTTAATGAATACAATAGACCTTGTTTAAAGAGATATCAAATATCATTTTCATGGTTATTATACCTTACTACTTAAAGCTTACTACTTAAAAAATTAAATTATCTTAGCACTTAAAATTGTATACGATGAATGCAGCCTGGTTTAAAAAAGCCTTACCCCATTTTATAGCAATCGGTATTTTTTTACTGGTGTCTGTAATTTTTTGCAAACCTGCTTTAAACAGTGATTTAACCTTACAACAAAGTGATATTACCCAATTTAAGGGTATGAGCCATCAGTTACTGGAAAGAGAAAAAGAAAAAGGTGCCAGTGCATTATGGATGACCAATATGTTTTCGGGCATGCCCAGTTACCAGGTTACTTACCCTGTGCCGTCCTGGGGGCCTATAACTTATATCCATAATTTTTTCACCCTGTTTCTGCCCAACCCAATTAATTTTTTCTTTTTAATGTGCATCAGCATGTACTTTCTTTTACTGGTGCTAAAAACCCGGCCGTGGACAGCAATAATTGGCGCTCTGGCATTTGCGTTTTGCAGTTATACGCCTATTGCATTAACTGCCGGCCACGAAACCAAAATGTTTACACTTGCCTATGTACCTGCAACATTAGCAGCCATGGTTTTAATTTTTGATAAAAAATATTTGTGGGGCTTTACTTTAACCGCACTGTTTACCGCATTGCAGTTAGGTATGAACCACCAGCAAATAAATTATTACTTTTTTATTATTGCGGTAATAATGTCTGTTGCTTATTTAGTTACATGGATAAAACAAAAGCAACTGGTGCATGCCGGAAAATCATTTGGCCTTTTATTGATTGCTGCTATTATTGGTATAGGCGTAAATTCGCTCAACTTATGGGTAAATGCAGACTACACCAAATCGAGCAAGCGTGGTGGTATGCTGGTAATGGATAAAAAAGACAGTAAGAATGATGTAATTACTAAAGACTCCAGAACTTCCGGTTTGCAAAAAGATTATGCCTTTCAGTGGAGCTATGGCAAAATGGAAAGTTTTAGTTTAATGTTTCCAGGTATAACGGGCTACGGCTCGTATTATGCAGTATCCAGCGATGGCGAACAACATATTTTTCCTAAACTCACTAATAAATCAAATGTTTACAAACAGCTAACAGAAAAATTAAATGTACCGGATGACCAGGCTGAAAATTTCACCTTGGGAACATCGCAGAATATTTACTGGGGAGATCAGCCATTTACCAATGGCCCGGTTTACCTTGGAGCCATCATTTGTTTTTTAGGTATCCTCGGTTTATTTGTATTGGATAACAAACACAAATGGTGGTTACTGACTGGCACAGTATTGGGCATATTAATGGCCATGGGTAAAAATCTGCCGGGTTTCAATTACTTCCTTTTCGATCATTTGCCTCTATACAATAAATTCAGGGTGCCCACTATGACTTTAGTAGTACCGCAAATTTTAGTACCTGTTCTTGCCGCATTAACATTAGATCATATTGTTACTTACCAGCAGGAAAATGCAACCTGGAAAAAATTAAAATTGGGTGTAATAGCAACCCTGGCCATTTTTATAATTATTGGTGGCTTTTATTTTACCAGCGATTTTAGTGCTGAAAATAAAGCCCGTACAAGAGCTATTAACGAAATGCTGCAAAGCAAAGCGCCACAAGAGCAGTTGCAGGAAAAATACAATGCCATCAATAACGATCCGGCAATGCAGCAATTAAGAGACAATAAATTTTACGAAGAGCAGGTTTTAAACAACCGCATTGATGATACCAATGCAAAAGGTCTTTTAACTGCATTAAGAAAAGACAGAGCCGCTTTACTGGGTAAAGATATTTTATCTTCTCTAGTTTTTGTTTTAATAGCCGCTGCATTTATTGCTTTGTATATTAAAAAGAAAATTAAAACAGCTGTGCTTATTGCAGGTGTAACTTTAGCAGCCTTTATTGATCTGTTTTCTTTTGATACCAATTATTTGAATGTTAAAAGTTTTGCCGCCAAAACTGAAGTAGAGGATAATCCATTTCCTTTAAGCAAAGCTGACAATCAAATTTTACAAGACAAAGATCCCAATTACCGTGTATTTGATATGAGCAAAAGCGATCCCTTCCAGCAATCACAAACCTCTTATTATCATAAATCAATTGGTGGCTACTCCCCTGCAAAACTGGGTATTTACGATGACTTGATCACTTATCAATTATCGGGCACACCTAACCCGGCTGTATTAAATATGCTTAATGCAAAATACATTATTCAGCCTGGTCAAAAGCAGGGAGAAGAAATGGCCATTCCAAATCCTGGTGCCTTGGGTAATTGCTGGCTGGTTAAAGGTGTTACTTATGTAGATAACGCTGTTGCAGAAATGAAAGCATTAAACAATTTTGACCCCAGAGATACAGCGGTAATTGATAAAATGTATCAATCAAAAATTGGCAATTTTGCTGCACCAGACAGTACATCTTACATTAAGCAAACAGCATTTGATAATGATGAAGTAAAATACGAAAGCAATACCACAGCTCAACAGCTTGCAGTTTTTAGCGAAGTATATTATAAAGATTGGAACGCTTATATTGATGGTAAAAAAGTGGATGTAATTAAAGCCAATTATGTTTTAAGAGCATTGGTTGTGCCAGCAGGCAAACATAATATTGAATTTAAACTGGAACCCAATGCTTATATCACCGGCGTTAAACTATACAAAATTTTTAATTTTTTATTACTGGCACTTTTAGCATTTACAATTATATGGAGTGCTAAAAAATATTTTGGTAACAAGAGAGCTAGCGCTAATGAATAATACCGGCGATATAAGGGTTTTAACACTAATACCCTATAAGTTTTTACCAGCTAAATTAGGCGGGCAAAGAAATATTGCGCTGTTTTTCAAGTCATTTAGTTCGCTGATACAAACAACCTGTGTTAGTGTAAAAGATAATGATCTTACTTATGCTCCCGAGTATGAAGTGCTGAATAGTATTGGAAATAGCAAACTCCGTTACATCAACCTCTTTTATTTTTTTACACTAAAAAAAATAATTAAACAAAAGCAAATCACTCACCTGATGGTAGAGCATCCCTATTGGGGATGGCTGGGAATTTTACTAAAAATATTTTGCAGAATAAAATTAGTTATCCGCTCACAAAACATAGAGGCAGAAAGATTTAAAAGTATTGGTAAATGGTGGTGGCGCATTTTATGGTATTACGAAAGAACGGCACATCGTTTTGCAGATTACAATTTTTTTATTCAGCAGGATGATGAGCACTATGCCATCACTCAATATAAGCTTAACCCGGAGAAATGTTTTATTATTACGTATGGCTTTGAACTTACAGAACCGCCAACGCCAGAAGACAGATTAGTGGCAAAAGAAAAAATCTCTACTTTACACAAAATACCTTTGGGAGAAAAAATACTTTTATTCAACGGCACATTAAATTACAAACCTAATACAGATGCACTGGATAATATTCTTATACAGCTAAACCCTTTATTCCTTGCTGATAATAGTTTCCCGTATAAAATTATTATTTGTGGCAGCAAGCTTTCTAAAACTTATGACGAGTTAAAGAATTACGCAGATAAAAATATTATTTATGCAGGCTTTGTAGATGACATAACTTTATATTACAAAGGTGCTGATATACTTATTAATCCTGTAGTGGATGGTGGTGGCATAAAAACAAAACTGGTTGAAGCACTTGGTTACAATATGAATGTAGTAACCACCACCAGTGGAGCCATTGGTGTTCCACTATCTATTACAGGAGAAAAAATGAAAATTATTGCTGATGGCGACTGGCAGAATTTTGCAGCATCGGTAGTTAACAGCAACACAACATCAATTATTCCTCCAGCATTTTTCAATCATTTTTACTGGAGAAAAATTGCAGAAAAAGCAGCTAACATTCTGCAAACAAACTAAAACTTACATTATGAAAATATTAATAACAGGCATAACAGGTTTTGTAAGTTCGCACTTTTTGGATTACCTGAATGTAACTGAACCGGGTTCGGAAGTAATGGGTATTGCACGCAATATTGATGAGTTTGACAAAAGCCGTTACCCCAATTTAAAAGTTACTGTAAAGCTTATTGACCTGCTAAATAAAGATGCTGTTGGTATTATAGTAAGCGATTTTGAACCCGAATACATTTTACACCTGGCTTCTGTTAGCAGTGTGGCACTAAGCTGGAAAACACCTTTGGAAAGTTTTGTAAACAATACCAATATTTTTTTAAACCTGGTAGAAGTAGTAAGAGCATATAAAATTAAATGCCGTATTTTATCTATAGGTTCATCTGAAGAGTATGGTGAAGTTACTGAAGCACAATTACCCTTAACAGAAGAGCACCAGTTAAGGCCGGTAAGTCCTTATGCTGTCGCAAGGGTTTCGCAGGAAATGCTATCTGCAATTTATGCCGAAGGTTTTGACCTGGATATTATCATCACCAGGTCATTTAATCATATTGGCCCGGGGCAAAAAGATAAATTTGTTGTTTCTTCTTTTGCAAAACAATTGGTACAAATTGCAAATGACAGTAGCAAAGAAAGAAAAATTATAACCGGTGACCTGTCAATTACCCGTGACTTTTTAGATGTGAGGGATGTGGCAAAAGCTTATTATATTCTACTAAAGCAGGGCAAGAAAAATTCGGTATATAATATTTGCTCCGGAAGAGGTACTGTACTTAAGGACATCATTACCATATTGAGTAAATTGCTTAACATCACTATTAATACAGAAGTTAATCCGCAATTGATTCGCCCTAATGAAAACAGGAAAATCATGGGTTCTTATCAAAAAATGAAAAAAGATTTTGGCTGGCAGCCTGAAATATCACTGGAGCAGACCCTTGCAGACATTATTGCCTACTGGCAAAATGAAGGACCTCAATAAAAAGCGCTGTTAATTATCAACAGGTATTTTAAATCCATCTTTTACTGCCTGCAACAATTTTAATTTTCTTTCTTTATCAAACTTAAGATAAAAGACTCCCCTTGATACCAGTGTGTAAAAAAGGGCAAACCATTTTCGTAGCCCGCTGTAATTTTTTCGGATAAAATAAATTTTATTCCGGTTACCATAATAAATGTAAAAAAGAGAATTATCGCCGCCGCTTGACGATGATACTTTATGTAAAATAGTCAGCGAAGGTTCGTAATACATTTTATATCCATAATTACAGGCACGATACACAAAATCGGTATCATCATAATAAGCAAAATACTTTTCGTCCATTGTCCCTATATTTTCAAATACCTCTGCTTTAATAAGCATAAAGCAGGTTGGAGCGTAAGTAATATGTTTTGCTTTACTAAACTGTACATCATTTTCATCATCGCCATGATAATGAATACCCAGTGCCCTGATGTTATCCATATTCCCTCCTGCCATCCACACTTTTCGGTTATCGCAATATAAAATTTTAGGAACAACTATTGGTTCCTTCATCTCATTAGAAACAGAAAGCATTTTACTAAAAACGTACTGTTGCTCTATTTCTATATCATTATTCAGCAAGATAATATCGGTACAATTATCTGCAAGTGCCGCTTTTATACCTAAATTATTACCTGCGGCAACGCCAATATTACCACCAGAATCAATATGCCTATAACTTGTAACGGGGTATTTTAAAATAAGGCTGTTTAGTAAAGCAGTTGTTTTTTCGCTGGCAGAATTATCAACCAGATAAAGCACATAATCTTTATGATCCTGATAAGATACAGTTCTTAAAAAGCCTTCTAAAACTTCATCACTTTTATATAAAACAGTTACTAAGCCAATTTTAGCCATGGTACATTTATTTCATTAAGCCCTTTGCTTTCATTTCATTCAGTGAATTTTCGTATTTACTTTCGCCAATTTGCTGCCCGTTAACCCATGCAGTAAATTGTGTAATTCCTGCTTCAAAATTAACCGAAGGAGTAAACCCAAGCAGCGTTTTTATTTTAGTAATATCAGCATAATTATGCCTTATATCTCCCACACGGTAATTACCCGATATATTTAAAGGCACATCAATTTTATAATTTGCAATTAAAGTTGAAGCCACTTCCATTACTGTGGTGGCCACGCCTGTACCAACATTAAAAACCTGCCCGTTGGCTTCTTCTTTTTCTATACCTAAAACAGTAGCGTTTACCACATCACTTATAAAAACAAAATCACGGCTTTCTTTACCATCCTCAAAAATATTTATGCCTTTATTGTTTTTTATCTGGGTAGAGAATATAGAAAGAATACCGGTGTAAGGATTACTTAATGATTGGCCAGGACCATACACATTTTGATAACGAAAAGCTACAGGCGCAATATTTAATGCAGTACAAACTGTCATCACCATCTGCTCCTGATTTTGTTTTGTAATTCCATACACAGAGGTTGGATGGATTTTTGAATCTTCGTCTGTAGCCACCAGTTGTAACCCTCCATCATAACCCGGAACAGTTACTTCAAAATTACCGGCCTCCAATTCTTTTTTGTTCCGTTGCTCCGGGTAAAAAGCAATATTGTTTTGCCCTATATACTTCCCTTCACCATATATGGCTCTGGAAGAAGCTACCACTACTTTTTTCACACTGGTATTTTCATTCGCCAAAATATCCAGCATCAATGCAGTACCTCCTACATTTACCTGTATATATTTTTCTATAAGGTACATCGATTGGCCGGTGCCTGTTTCAGCAGCCAGGTGAACAATCACTTCGTTATCTGCAATAGCCTTTAACCAATCAGTTTTGGAAGCAACAGTACCATTAATAAATTTTACTTTATCCTTAATGGAAAGATATAGCGGAGAAGTAACGGCAGGATTATCGCCATGTATTTGCGGCGACAAGTTATCCAATACAGTTATTGTGCAACCCTTTTCTATTAAGGCAAGTGCAAGATTAGATCCTATAAAACCTGCTCCCCCGGTGATCAGTATATTTTTGTACATCAGTAATTATATTAAATAAAATTTCCGTTGGCATCAGTGTTATGCCAATCTTTTAATTCAAAGTCATATCTTTTAATAATTTTTGCAGGCGCTCCTACCGCAACACAGTAATCAGGAATATTTTTTGTAACAACCGAGTTGGAACCCACTACACTGTTTTTACCCACTGATGCCCCTATAACGCAAACATTTTCGCCAAGCCATGCTCCATCGCCAATTATTACCGGGTTAGTTTGCATTACCGGCTGATCAATTACTGCAAGGTTAATATCCTTGTAACCATGCAGGTTATCACTCAGGTAAACCTTATCTGCAAAAAGCACTTTTTTTCCAATCTCAATTTTTGAGCTGGCATAAAAATGACAGAAATTGCCTACATAAGTGCCATCGCCAATGGTAAGCCTGCAATTAACATCGCCGGTTACAGGTTCTGCAGCAAGCCATGTATTTTTTCTGATGAAAACATTGTTACCTAAAAAAATTCTTTTATGCCCGTTTATGATAGGATCGATTAATCTTGTTTTATTTCCAATTTTACCAAAACGTAGTTTATATACCGGGTACACAATACCATAATAAAAAATCAGTTTTAGTTTGTTGAGCATTGTAAATATATTTTATTGCATTTTTCCACCCAATTCTTTATCTATTAAAAATACCTGGTTCTCTTCTCTTGCATAGCGTTTTAAAAAACGCATAAACATGCTGTACTTTCTTATACCAACCATCCTTTTAAATATTCTTAAAAAGACATTAATAAATTTAAGCTTTTTTTCAAAAGCCGGAATGGTCTTATTAGTAACCTTATCTGCAGAAGTTTTTGAATGATCAACCAGTCTCTTACTTTCCAGCAAATGGTAATAAGAGTTTTTTTCAACCGAAAACGGAGCACTAAATCTTTTGCCCTCATCAAGCAGCCGCCTGAAAACCCTGCGTTGTATACTTAAAATATTAACGCCATTCTCAAATTGATTATAGGAATATAATTCCCCCATGTATTTTTCAATATCGCCGTTTTTTAATGCAGTGGCGTATTCTTCAAAAACAGGTGCCAGGTCATCATAGTTTTTAAAATCATCTTTTTTATGTGCTACTACATTGGCACTAAAACTTCTGTAATCATAACCAGAAAAATGAACAAATACTAATGGTGTTTGATTAACCTCATTTGAATTACCCCTTGCAGCAACAAAATGTTTCCCTTCAACATTTATTATTTTTCTTTCAAAGTAATTCCATGGTGCTACGTTCAATCCCTTATCAAAAGATATCGCCATTACAGGCGCAGCAAAAAAAGAAGGCAACATCGTCATCCATTTCTGATCAGTTAAGGTTCCCTTATCGTTATCAGCAAAGCATTCATTTTGCAAACGGTTATCCCACCATGCAAGCAATTGTGTTGCTGCTGCTGATTTTTTTAAACCCAAAAAGCCAAGGTTGAAAGTACCATTTAATAAAAACAGGTGATCGGGATAATCGCCTTTAAAAGGCGTTTGCATAGTGGTAATATGCGGTGTTAATAAAATAGAGCAGTTTTCTAAAGTATTAAAAACCGGCTCCAGGGAATTAAATACGTAAATATCCGGATCGAGGTAAATTACCTTCTCATACTTTTTTTCCTGAAAAAAATAAGAGAAACAGGCAGGTTTTATAGCGGTACAAAATTCAACCAGGCTGTATTTAAATGCCATCTCTTCCCACAACTCACCATTTATAGTTAATACTTCTTTTGCAACTAAAATATTATCGGATAGCTCATATCTTTCTCTTTGGTTATTATCAAATTCATCTGCAACAATAATATAAAAATTACTGTTGCTATTTGCCAAAGCAGATCTTTCAAGCACCTTTGCCAAACCAATATAATTTTTAGCTACTATGGTAAATACAGCATTCATAAAAGCAGATTAGCTGAATAATGAGTAAAATTTAAAATGCAAATTGCACTAAAATATTCTAAATTTGAAAATTATCCTCAAACAGTCATGGCAGTAACCAAAATATTAAAAAGATATTCGGAAAAACAAAAATATAAAAGGTTTATTAACACGGTAAACGCCATTGGCAAAATAGACCTATACAAAGATATAGATACAAATGAAGTTCATTTTAAGCATAGCGGGCCATTAGGCGACATCATTTACTCCCTTCCAGCAATAAAAGTTCTTGCCGGCGACAAAAAAATAGCTTTGCATCTCAATACAAACCAGGATTCTTTCTACAGCACAAAACTGAAGCACTATGGAAATGGAAAGACTTTATCATCTAAAAGCATTGCCCAGCTATCTCCTTTATTAAAAAACCAGCATAATTTTTTAACTTGTGATGAATACACCAACCAACCTGTTGATTACGATTTAGACTTGTTTAGAGCCTTTCCTTTTGACTACAGGATGGGCAATATTGCCAGATGGCAATTTCTAACATACGGAATATCGGCCGATTTAAGCGAACCATGGCTTCAGGTTTTATCAGACACAGACTACAAAAATAAAATTATTATTTCTAGAAGTTTTCGTTACAGAACCCCGTTACTTTCTTACGAATTTCTCAAGGATTACGGAAACCTTGTTTTTGTTGGCCTGCAAGACGAATATGAAGATATGAAGTCAGCATTGCCTGATTTATTATACCAGCCTGTGGATGATTTTTTGCAATTGGCAAAAATAATATCTGGTTGCAGGCTATTTATAGGTAATCAATCTTTTCCATTTGCCTTGGCCGAGGCCCTAAAAGTTAGAAGGGCTTTAGAAGTTAGTTTTGAAAGCCCCAATGTGATTGTTGACGGTATAAATGGTTATGACTTTTGTTACCAGCAACAGTTTGAAAAAATTATAAGGAAATTAATGACTTAAAATTGAGATTTTAAAATATGAGAAAAATTATCAGGAGACTGTTTAATAAATTTGGATACGAGATCATCAGGACAAGCACTGAGTATCGTGGAGATCGCAATAAGACCCACAAGGTAAACGTTGGAAATTTTATTTTAAGCATGCCGGGCAATAACCCCCTTGTAAGACATTATGAACGTTTTCCAAAATACAACATCAAATTAGGACAGCTTGCTGGTATAATATTAAAAAAGTATCCTGATGCAGTGATGCTTGATGTAGGAGCAAATGTTGGTGATACTGTAGCAGTGGTTAGATCTGCTGTTAATATTCCGATAATTGCTGTTGAGGGTGATGAATTTACTTATAGTTTTTTGCAAAAAAATGCTCCTTTATTTGAACAGCTTGAGATCATCAATCAGTTTTTAGGAGAAGAAAGTAAAGAACAATCTGTTGATATGTTAAAAGAAGGATGGAATACCACCATTATCCCTAAGGAATCGAATAGTGGCAACAGTAAAGTTTTAAACTTTAAGACGCTGGATGACGTGTTAACAGTGAGTAAATTTGGCCGTTCAAAAAAAGTTAAACTTATAAAAGTTGATGCTGAGGGATATGATACTATTATCCTGAGAGGGGCTTTAAAAACAATAGCGGAATTTAAACCTGTCCTCTTTTTTGAGTATAACAGGGAAAATATGGATACCATTGGTGAAATGGGGCTTCCTACTTTGTTCTCCATGGCTAATTATGGGTACGATAGGATTGCGATTCTTGATAATCATAACCGTTGTGTTGTACATACGACCTTATCACAAAAAGATATCATTAAACAACTTCATGATTATGCCGATGGAGAAAAGGGGTTGATCCCACATTACGACATATGTATTTTTCACTCCCTGGATTCCGATATTCTGGATGAGTTCTTAAATTTCCCCCCAGAGAATTAGTGGTAAACATAACTATAATGCCTGGTATTTTAAAATGTATTATTTTGCTCATTAAGTTAATAATTAAAGATCAGTATCTAAATAAAAAATAACAACATGAAAGATTATGCTGCATACCCGAGAAGTTCAATAAGCATGTCGAAAGATGAAAAGTTTTTGAATACCATTGATGGTATCTTCAGGGACAATGTAATTACAACAATTATTGAAAGCGGAACATTTAAAGGAACCGGATCCACTACCACGATCGCTGAATCAGTTGTAAGAAACAAAGTTGACATAGAATGTTTTTACACTATTGAAGTAGACTATCGTTTTTATACTATTGCAAAAAAGAACTTGAAAAAATATAAATTTATTCAGCCAATTTGGGGTTTATCAGTTGATCACAATAAAGCGATCTCTTTTATAGAAAATGACGATGCTATAAAAAATCACAGCAATTACCCGGACGTATATATTGACACGTTAAATAATCCTGTTGAATTCTACCTTAATGAAATTAACGGGCAATTATCTAAAACAGAAAAAAAGAAGCCCTTTTTTTTATCAATGTTCGGGGGGGCAAAAAAATATTCAACATTCACCAAAAATGTGTTTGATACTTTGTTACCAAAAGTTCAAAAACAAACTTCCCTTATTTTACTTGACTCAGCCGGCGGAATTGGCTTTTTAGAATTTAAGACGGTACTTGAATATTTAGCAGACGCTGAATTTATTATTATCTTAGACGACATTCATCATTTAAAACATTTCAGGAGTTTACAATTTATCAGGGAATCGGGTAATTTTAAAATATTGAATGAAAGTTTAGCTGATGGGTGGGTAGTGGCAAAATATAGCAATACGGGATTGTAATTTTGTTTTTAAAAGCAGTTGCCCAACAGCACCCAGAATAAATTATGAACCTGTCATTTTCTTATGCGGTACTTTTTAATAGTTTTAAAAATTGTTTATTGTCTAACTACTGAAAAAGTTCCGACTTCTGAAATTGTTGTCAAATTTTTATAAACCCCAGTCACTACCGTTCTGTTGGATGAAAATTTTCCAGCAAAAGAGTAATAACTACTATTAATAGAATTCCAAGATTGCATTTTTAGACTATCACAAGTGTTTGAATAACCTCCAAAACTAGTTGATGATACTGCCAATGTGGCTGCACCGGTAAAAAAACCATTATTCCCCAATACAAAAGCTAATTGTGCAGTTTGGTTAAGCTGATTTGTGTAAGTTCCATTATAAGACCCTGTAACTATACAAACTGAGTCGCATTTAGAAGGTGTTGTTACTTGGGTATTCTCTTTTTTACAAGAGACATAAATAAATAAAATAGCTGATACTACTATTAAATTTAAAAAGACATTTGTTTTCATTTTTAAAATTTTTTGCCTACTCTTTCAAATATTGCAGTTTTCGGCTATCCTGGTGTTCTTATATTAGTCTCTAAAATCTCCTGAGAGTATTTATTATGTATTACTTTTTCCTAGGAAATTTACATTTTATATAATTGTAAAAAGCGGCCCGTACTAAAGCTATTCTCAGTAAACTTTTTTTAGGCTAATCAGAAATATTCTTTTTGTACAAACAGTGTCACTAGTAGCCTACCAAAACAGTTGTAAAAATAGGCAAAAATATCGTACCCCAACTAACGACTTAAGTTTTGCTTCATCTCCCATAACTCCATCGGCTCATAATCCACATAGTGAAAGTACCAAGATTAAGACAATACTACTCTGTTTTTCTTTTAAATAATTAGCTGCAAAGCCTTTTACTTTTATTGGTATACTGCTGCAGCAATTAATAATGCCGGTTATAGAATTTTGCAACTTAACCCCAAGCAATAATACTTTCCGCCACTTTTTTTACTGGCAAAAACTCACCTGTGTTCTCCCACACTCTTATTAAAGCCAGCATCATTATTAGCAAGCACCTGTCCAGCTGCTAAAGTAAGGAATTTGAATTTTGTCCTGCTCCATAGATGTAAAATAAACTGGCCCATTTAAAATAAAAATCATGTTGCACCTGCAATTACCTGCGTAAATTACCTTTTGCAACAGTATAAGCAATTGAAGGCATGGTTTCCGCCATTGGCTTGCAACGTATATCTGTTTAGTATCTAATTCGTTCGCCAGCCCTCCGAAAAATACTACTACCTTCATTGTCTTATTTTAAAAAGCATTGTTAAATTGAATATCAATAATTTCGTAAAAATCTTTTTAAGGCCATCCAAGCTTCCCATTTAATGTCTCAAATACGTAAAAAAAGTTTAAAATCTTCCATATGGATCTATGCAGGCTTTGTCATCGGGGCGATCAATACCTATTTCCTTACGCATAAGGCTTGGTTCTCTACCGATGAGAATGGACTAACCCGGGTGATGCTGGAAGTGGGACTGTTATTGTATTCTTTCTCCACCTTGGGTATTACTTCCTTCCTCTATAAATTCTTTCCTTATTACGAAGACAACTTATCGCCTAAAAAAAATGATATATTAACGGTAAGTCTTATAGTTGCATTCTGCGGATTTGCCATTACCACTACCTGTGCTTTGCTTTTTGAACCGGTCATCATAAGAAAATTCAGCACTAACTCATTGCTCCTGGTACAATATTTTTACTGGTCATTGCCCATGGCTTTTTTGATGCTGATATACGGTATTCTGGAAGCTTATTCGTACGGTTTTAATAAAGGCGTTTTTACAGGAATACTCAGGGAAACAGTCTTAAGACTTTATACTTCAGTGATCATTCTTTTGAAGATATTCGATCTGATCAGCTTTAAAACTTTTATTCAACTATTTTCTTTTCAATACGGTGTCATCATCATTATCCTCTTAATTAACCTGTACCTCGAAAAAAGATTATGGCTGGCTTTCAGTATCTCACGTGTTACTAAAAAATTCAGGAAAAAGATATTTGCTATGCTGGCACTCACAGTTATTGTTGTTGTTGTTGGAGCACTCAGGCAAACTATCGACGGGCTAGTGTTAGCATCGAAACAAAACCTGGGCAAAGCAGCTATATTCGGGTTGGCGGCGTACATGGTATCAGTATTGCAGGTGCCGCTAAGGAGTATCATTGCCATTACAATACCTGTACTATCCAGGGCATGGAAAAATAAGCAACTGGAGGAGATCGACCGTATTTACAAACGTTCTTCCATTAACCTGCTTAGCTTTGCCCTTTTTGCTTTTTTTTGCATCTGGCTCAATTTTACGCAGGCAATTAATTTTTTTGGTATCCACCCCGATTACCTGGAAGGCAGATGGGTGTTTTTTTTACTGGGCATGGTAACGATTATTGAAATGGGCACCGGCGTAAATGCGCAGATCATAGGCACCAGCACTTACTGGAGATTTGAATTATGGACCAGCCTTTTGCTTACTGCATTGATCATTCCATTAAGTTATTTCCTTACAGTAAAGTATGCCATTTTGGGCCCTGCTATTGCCAATATCATTTCCTTTACAGTATACAATGCTGTTCGTTATGTATTTTTATGGAAGAAATTTAACATGCAACCTTTCTCCTTAAAAACAATTGAAGTGATAGCTATCTCCGCTATAGATTACCTGCTGTGCTATTTACTCTTCGGTAAAATGGAAGGTATAGCCGGTATGGTATTAAGAACCGTTCTTTTTGCAGGGATATTTATAGTAACTTTTTACTGGCGCAATATATCTCCCGATCTGAAACCGATTGCTGCAAATTTATTACAGCGCCTGAAGATAAAAAACATCAAACCATAATGGCAAGCTTGCCCAATTTTTGTAAAAATAATTCAAGCCCCTTAAGTTTAGTTTCGTCCATTAGATAGGTAATATTCCGGGTATAGTATTGATGAAGGTCATAAGCATCAAATTTATTCCGGGCAACTATTTCATCAATATGCTTCATCCCCTCTGCCGTAGCTTTATTAAAAGATGTTAAAAAATCTGCCGGCATTTTTTTATTGGCCACCCAGGCCGCAAATACAAATGGCAGCCCCGTCATATCTTTCCACGCAAGGCCAAGGTCGTAATTAAAGGTAAATAACGGAATCTGCTTAAAAGCCCGGTCGCCAATCACAAGCCCTGCCGTGGTGCCACTGATATTTTGTTCAAACCCCTTTTCAGTAACAATTAATTCCGGTGCAATTTTCCAGTGCTCTTTCAATAATATTTTTAAAAGTGCAACGGAAGTACGGCTCTGATAATCCAATAAAATCTTTTCAATATTTTGCAGAGGTACGTCACTAAAAAGGCAAACGCTTGCCACAGCACCGTCGCAGCCTATACAATAATCGCTGATCAAATGGTATTCTTTCATTGTTGGCAACACGGCTACCGGAACAAGGCCAACGTCAATTTGGTTAGTTAGTAACTGTTGAGCAATATTAGAGGGGAAATCGAATATAAATTCCGTTTCTTCCTTCATCATTCCATTTTCAAATCCGTATATCAGGGGTTTGGTATTTAAGTAACTTACTGCTCCAATTTTAATCTTCTGTATCAATTCCTGTATTTTTGCCACAAATTTACAGCAACACCATGGATTTAAATCAATTAACCGCCATCTCTCCTATTGATGGCAGATACCGCAAACAACTGCAGCATTTAGATGAATATTTTAGCGAATATGCTTTAATTAAATACCGGGTGCTGGTAGAAGTAGAATATTTTTTATTTCTGGCTGAAAAGAAATTTTTTAAAGCAGATGCCCAACTAAAAAAACAGCTGCATGATGTAGTATCCAATTTTTCGCTGGAAGATGCGGCTGAAATAAAAAAAACGGAAACCATTACCAACCATGATGTAAAGGCAGTAGAATATTTTTTAAAAGCACAACTGGAAAAAGCTGGTGCCCTTCATTTAAAAGAATGGGTGCATTTCGGATTAACCTCCCAGGATATTAATAATACCGCCATTCCATTACTTTGGAAAAACAGTATTGAGCAGGAATACCTGCCCGCAGTTATCAACCTTCAAACTGCTATTGGCAAATTGGCCGTAGCGTATAAAAATGTGTCTATGCTTGCCCGTACTCACGGCCAACCTGCATCCCCCACCAGGTTAGGCAAAGAGTTGATGGTGTTTGCAGAGCGTTTAGAAAATCAAATTCAATTATTCAGCTACATACCTTTTACCGCAAAATTTGGTGGTGCCACCGGTAACTTTAATGCCCATCATGTAGCGTATCCAAAATACAACTGGGTAAAATTTGCCAACGATTTTACCGAAATCAAATTAGGCCTGCAGCGCCAGCAATACACCACACAAATAGAACACTATGATGTACTGGCTGCACATTTTGATGCTATAAAAAGGATCAATACCATTTTTATAGATTTTTGCAGAGACATCTGGAATTACATCAGCATAGATTACTTTAAACAAAAAACCATTAAAGGCGAAATTGGCAGCAGCGCCATGCCACATAAAGTAAACCCCATTGATTTTGAAAATGCAGAAGGTAATTTAGGCATTGCCAATGCTTTGCTGGAACACCTGTCTGCCAAGTTACCTATCAGCCGATTGCAAAGAGATTTAACCGACAGTACTGTTTTAAGAAATGTCGGCACTCCCGTAGCGCATACTATTTTGTCCTTAAAATCAATTGAAAAAGGTTTGAGTAAGTTGGTGTTGAACGAAGCTAAATTAAAAGAAGACCTTGAAAATAACTGGGCCGTTGTTGCCGAAGCCATTCAAACTATTTTACGCCGGGAAAATTATCCCAACCCGTATGAAGCCTTAAAAGAATTAACCAGGGGTAAAACTGCCATTGATAAAAAAGCGATCCATCAATTTATTGCTACTTTAAAAGTTTCGGGAGCTATAAAAAAAGAGTTGAAAGCAATTACACCCGGTAATTACACTGGCATCTGATTGCTTTTTTTAATTGTAGTATTATGAAGAAAATACTTTTTGCGTTATTATTAACAACTGAATTTGTTTTTGGTCAGGTTGATATTAATAGTGGATTAAGAGCTTATTACCCCTTTAATGGCAATGCCAATGATGCAAGTGGTAATAATAATAATCCTTCCTTTAACAACGCTACATTAACTGCCGATAGATTAGGTAAAGCCAACAGTGCGTATCATTTTAATGGCATTAATAACTACATCCGTATCCCCAACAGCCGTTCACTAAACCTGGGCAATACAATCACTTTATCTGTTTGGGTAAGACCTACTGGCTTTTACTACGATATTTGTCATGCCAGTTCAATACTCTCCAAAGGCACTGCCGATTATTATCCCGGCAACTATACCTTACGGTTTGATGATGCTTTATATACAGAAGGTAAGGGTTGCAGCGGAGACCGCCTGTCTGATTCCCTTCATTTAAATTTCCGGGCCACCGGTACTCCTCAAATAGCATACCGCCCCTACATTAATAAAAATCAATGGTATCAGGTAATTTATACCAATGATGGCGATACTGCAAAATTATATGTGGATTGTGCTTTAAAATATGCCGTAAATTTTAAAGAAATTTTCAGCAACGGAGATGATCTTTTTTTGGGCAAAACCAACGATCCCTTATTTCCATTTTGGCTAAATGCCGATATTGATGAAATAAGAATTTACGACAGGGCTTTAAAAGAAAATGAAATATTGGCTTTATGTAAGGAAGAAATAAAAAAAGACAGCGTTGTAAAAAAGGACAGTATTAAACCTGTTACACTAATTGACAACAAACCATTGGAAAAAAGAAATAATGAATTGGTGAAACAGATCATTGTTGACAATGATTCTATTTCGGTTACCCTTTATGACAACGGTGATATTGATGGCGATAGTGTAACATTAATTTACAATAACAGGGTTATTACCACACACCAAAGATTATCTGACAAGCCCAAAACTTTTATACTTAAGGTGGAACCGGGCAATAACAATAACGAATTAGTAATGTATGCCGAAAATTTGGGCAGCATACCACCCAACACAGCACTAATGGTTATCTATGATGGTAAAAAACGGTATGAATTAAATATCAGCAGCACTAATAATAGTAATGGCGTGGTGGCTTTTAGGTTAAAGGAATAAAGTTTTCTTTAATAACATCAGTTATCTCTTTAATATGAAGTATTATTGCATATATTTATACTCGTGTAATAACACTATACCCGATACCAGTCTATATCTAAACACAGCAAATGAAATCTTTAAGATGTTCCCTTATAATATGCTTCACATTTTTTTGTAATAGCCTTTTTGGCCAATCTGATACTACTTTTTGGTTTGCAGCCCCAGAGGTTGCATTTATTGGAACACCAAATACAGGATTAGACAGACCAATACTTTTGCATTTTACCAGCGGAATAAATCCAAGTATTATTACAATTTCATTACCTGCTTATCCTGCGTTCGTTCCTATCACACAAACATTAGCTGCAAATTCGAGTGTTGCAGTTGATCTTACCACCTGGATCGATCAAATAGAGACCAAACCGGCAAACCAAATTTTAAATTCCGGGATACTAATAAAATCTACGAATAAAATAACAGCGTACTATGAAGTTACCAGTGGTGGCTGTGGCTTTTGTAACCCCGAAATTTTCACTTTGAAAGGTATGAATGCGCTGGGAACAAATTTTTTTATCCCATCACAATACATAATGAATAATAGTCCCGACGTAGGCTATTCACCCACACCAAAGTCGGCGTTTGATGTGGTGGCAACAGAAGATAATACTGTTGTTTCGATTACCCCTGCTAAAGATATTATTGGGCATATTGCGGGTACGCTTTTTACGGTAATGTTGAACAAAGGGCAAACATTTTCTTCTACAGCTGTAAGCCAGTTTGCAACGGATCACTTAATGGGTTCTATTGTAACCGCTACTAAAAAAATTGCAGTTACAATTAAGGACGACCTGATGGCAAGCAGTGCTTATGGCACTTGCGCCGATTTGGGTGGTGACCAGATTATACCGGTTACTTTACTGGGTACAAAGTATATCCCAATAAAAGGATATTTAAATGCGCCGTATGACAAAGTATTTGTTCTAGCCGTTACCAATAATACGCAGATAACTATAGATGGCGTAGTGGTTACTACATTAAATGCCGGGAGCAGTTACATGCACACGCTCAGTAACCCGGTTGCTTACATTGAATCAAGTGCGCCTGCATATGTTCTTCATTTAAGCGGCTTTGGTTGCGAAGTGGGATTAGATGTTTTACCAGCTATTGAGTGTACCGGTTCTTCAAGCCTTAGTGTAAAGCGGTCTGCAGCCGACCCATTATTTCTTAATTTACTGGTTCCCGCCGGCGGACAGGGTTCTTTTAAATATAATGGCCTTGCTGGTATTATTAATGCCGCTGATTTTGCAGTAGTGCCGGGTACAGGGGGTCTGTACTATTATACCAGTAAAAATATCTCCTTAGCAATCACTCCTGCGGGAGCGAACTTTTTGGTAACTAACTCCGATAAAAGATTTCAGATGGGAGTAATACACGGGCAACAGGCTAATGGTTGCCGTTTTGGTTATTTTTCGGATTACAATACTTTTAAAGCAAACATCTCTTCTAATGGTCCCAGGTTTTGCAGCGCTGATACTTTAAGATTACACGCAGATTCCGTTTCCAATTCCATCATACAATGGGCAGGGCCAAATGGTTTTAACAGTACTGCTGCCAATCCAAAACTTTTTGTAAACAATGCTATTAACAGTGGTTATTATAAAGTAACTATCAATGACCCTACATGTGGTATTGTTACAGATTCCATTTTAGTAACAGTCGATATCACTAGTGTAGTTACAAATAATAATACCACCATTTGTACCGGAAATTCTGTGCAATTGAATACCAGCGGAGCAGCTTCTTATTCCTGGTCACCGGTAACGGGCCTTTCCAACCCTGCTATTGCAAACCCCGTTGCTACACCTGCTGTTACAACACAATATATTGTTACCGGTACAAAACCTTCCGGCTGCGTGGGCAAAGACACGGTGATTATTACAATTGCTGCTAATTCTAACTTCGATTTCTCCTATAAGCAAAATGTGTGCAACCCTTTGTCGGTCCAATTCTTTAATGCGGGTGCTACACCAGTGAATCCTTACTGGTCTTTTGGAGATGGTAATACAAATTCAGGTAGTACTAATCCTACTCATATTTATGCAGGCTATGGCAACTACACTGTTAAGTACCATATTGATAACGCAACCTGTCCCGATACGATTACGAAAGTTATTTCATTGCAGTTAAATAATGCTGACATTGTTATTACACCCGACACCACCATTTGCCTTGGTGCCACAAAACAACTACGGTCGCAACCTGCTTTAAGTTTTTGCTGGTCGCCAACTACATATTTAAACAACCCTTTGCTGCCTAACCCGGTTACTTCAGCAACAGCCCCCATCACCTATTATTTTACAGCAGAAATAGTAGGTGCCAATGTAATTACCAATGGTAATTTTAATGCCGGTAATACTGGTTTCACTTCAGGTTATAATTACGCTGCCAATAATACTACTGAAGGTGAATATTTTGTTGGGCCAAGTCCGCAAGCATGGAATGCATCTCTCAGTAATTGCACCGACCATACTTCCGGCAATGGCAATATGCTTTTGGTAAATGGTTCTCCGGCACCTAATGTGGTGGTATGGAGTCAAGCAGTATCTGTAATACCAAATACCAACCATGCTTTTTCCACCTGGATACAAGCTTTGTACCCCCCCAACCCTGCCCAGCTAAGCTTTTCCATAAATGGGCTAAGTATTGGCAGTTTAATTACTGCCAGTCTGCCAACCTGTAATTGGACGCAATTTTATACCACATGGAACTCTGGCAATAACAGCAGTGCTTCTATTTCAATAGTAAATAAAAATACCATTGTACTAGGCAATGATTTTGCGCTTGATGACATTTCATTTTCGCCCGTGTCAATAAAAAAAGACAGTGTAAAAATAAACATCGATACACCAGTAGTAAGTACAATTGCCGATGTGATACAATGTTCGGGAATTCCAACACAACTAACAGCAACAGGGGCATCAGTATATTCATGGTCACCTGCAACCGGTTTATCTAATGCCAGCATTTTTAATCCGGTTGCTTTACCGCTAATCAGTACACGCTATACAGTAACTGGTACCACTGTAAATGGATGCGTTGCTTCTGATTTTGTAGATATTACCATTCAACCCAAACCTGCTATTACAAAATCCAGGGATACTACTATTTGCACCGGTGCATCGGTACAGCTATTGGCAACCGGCGGCACCAATTACACCTGGTCACCTGCTGCCACATTAAGCAATCCTAATATTGCCAACCCAATTGCAACACCTGTAGCGTCTGTTACAAAATATTATGTAACAGTTATTAACAGTAATATAAATACCTGTAGTAATACCGATTCGGTAAAGATTACCTTAAAGGCCGCACCTGTGTTTACGGTATCGCCTGCACAATCCACCTGCGAGGGTACACCTGCACAACTTAATGCAACAGGTGGTGATATATATTTGTGGAGTCCTGCTAATTCTGTAAATAATGCTACAGTTGCAAATCCATTAACCAATACCGGAGTATCCACCAATTACAGTGTAACCATTACAGAGAGCGCCTGCAATGTATCGCAAACACTATTTACAACAGTAACTGTAAACCCTGAACCATTGGTAAGCGCAAGCAAATCAAATGATATTGATTGCAGTATCGGCTTCTCCAATTTGATGGCAGGCGGCGCTTCGCAATATATTTGGACACCATCTACAGGACTTAATAATGCCGGCATTGCCAATCCTGTTGCAAGGCCTGCCAGCACCACCAGGTATATTGTAACCGGCACTAATAGTTTTGGATGCCTTGGTTATGACTCATTAACTGTAGTGGTAACACAATTGGGTAAAAGCCTGTATTTAATGCCCACCAGCTTTACTCCTAATGGTGATGGTTTAAATGATTGCTTTGGTTTAAAGTACTGGGGTATTATTGAAGAGCTGCAATTTTTTATTTATAACCGCTATGGCGAAAAAGTATTTTCTACCACCGACCCAAATAAATGCTGGGATGGAAAATATAAAACAGAGAAGCCTGAGCCGGGCAACTATGTGTATTATATAAAAGCTAAAACGGCATGTGGTACTGTGGAGAGAAAAGGGAATGTTATTTTGATACGGTAAGAAATCGTTAAAAGTTATTTCAATAAAAAAACCTGATTTTGCAATCAGGTTTTTATTAAATTTTATCGTGCGGTTACTTATGTATCTCACTCGTAAAATGAAACTCAATATCCGGATTGTTCTGCCTTTCGGTATTTAAAAACCATTCACTTTGTGCCAGGTAAACAATATGCCCGTCTTTATCGGCAGCAATATTAGCTTGCTTATACCTAATAAAATCCTCCAGCTTTTTAGGATCTTTACTCGTAAGCCAGCAGGCTTTGTAAAATGGCAAACTGTTCATTTGTACCGATGCACCATATTCTTGTAATAAACGGTATTGAATTACTTCAAACTGCAACTCTCCCACACAACCAATTATTTTTTTATTACCGCCAAACTGGGTAAATAATTGCGCCACACCTTCGTCAGTTAATTGTATCAAACCCTTTTCAAGCTGCTTGGTTTTCATCGGGTCTTTGTTCACCACTTCTTTAAATATCTCTGGCGAAAAACTGGGTATGCCGGTAAAATAAAAGTCTTCTCCTTCCGTCATGGTATCGCCAATTTTAAAATTGCCGGTATCAAACAAACCCACCACATCGCCGGGATAAGCATCTTCAATAACTTCTTTTTGGCGGGCCAAAAAACTATAGGGGTTGTTGAAACGGAAATCCCTGTTCATGCGCACATGATGATAATAAGTGTTGCGCTCAAACCTGCCGCTGCACACTCTTAAAAATGCAATCCTATCTCTGTGTTTTGGATCTAAGTTGGCATGTATCTTAAAAATAAAACCACTGAATTTTTCTTCCTCCGGTTTAATATCTCTGTTAGTTGTATGCCTTGGCCTTGGTGTGGGTGCAATACGAATAAAAGTGTCCAGCATTTCCTTTACACCAAAATTATTTACCGCACTGCCAAAAAATACGGGAGCCGTTTTACCGGTCAGGTAATCATCATCGTTCAATTCTCCGTACACCCCATCAATCAACTCCACATCTTCCCGTAAAGTGTTAGCATCATTCTCCCCAATTTTTGCATCCAGTATTTTGTCGTTCAAATCTTTTATCTCTAACACATCTTCGTCGTTGGCTTTGGTGCCTGCAGTAAAGAGTACCAAACTTTTTTCATGCAGATCGTACACCCCTTTAAAATCTTTACCACTGTTAATAGGCACCGTCATTGGGTGCAGGTTGATCTTTAATTCGTTTTCTATTTCTTCCAAAAGATCAAAACGATTTTTACCATCCCGGTCCATTTTATTAATAAACACAATTACCGGCGTATTACGCATGGCAATTACTTCCATCAACCGGCGGGTTTGTGCTTCCACTCCATTCACGCTGTCAATTACCAGCACCACACTATCCACAGCGGTTAAAGTACGGTAAGTATCTTCGGCAAAATCCTTGTGGCCGGGTGTATCCAATAAATTAATAAGATGTCCATTGTATTCAAACGTCATTACACTGGTAGCCACACTAATACCACGCTGACGTTCAATTTCCATAAAATCGCTGGTGGCATGCTTTTTTATTTTGTTGCTTTTTACTGCACCCGCAGTTTGAATGGCACCACCAAACAGCAAAAACTTTTCTGTAAGGGTGGTTTTACCGGCATCCGGGTGAGAGATGATAGCGAATGTTTTACGTTTGTTTATTTCGTTGATGTACTTCATAATACTTAGCTTAAAGCATAAAGCCTAAAGCTCAAAACCTTAGTTCACTGCTTTCAGCTTACTGCTTTTTGCTTTCAGCTTTTGCTTTTAAAGGCGCAAAGGTAAGGTTTGAAAAGTAAAATACATACTTGAAATACGCCTCACCCGCTTTGGTAAAAGCTGCCCAATGGTATGCAGCACAAGAGTGCGACGCAACGATGATGCCATAAAAAACAAAAGCTGGCTACAAAAAGTATGCACATGCCAAAGGCATGTGCATACTACAGCGGGAAACCATTCATATATTTTAAGCATACAATTGATTTGCTTACCGTAATTTTGATACATGAGTAAATCACTCAACATATTGACCAATTCGCTGCGATTAACCTTGCAGGAATTAAAAGTGAACAAACTGCGTACTGCATTAAGTTTAACCGGTATTGCATTTGGTATTTTTTGCATTATTGGCGTATTAGCCACCGTAAACAGTTTAGAAAGAAATATACAGAACGAAGTAAAAAGCCTGGGCAGCAATACTATTTACATAGATAAATGGGAATATAGTGGCGGCCCCGACAGGCCACAATGGAAATACAGGGCAAGGCCTACTATGAAGTATGAAGAAGCCGGCATGATAAAAATGCGGGCCGAATTGCTGGACGATGTTTCCTTACTGCTGAGAACAGGTGGAGCCATTTCTTACAAAGATGATGTGATTGAAAATGCCAGCGTATATGGTATTACCGAAGCACAGATGACAGTACAGCCCATCAATTTTGAATTTGGCCGTTTTTTTTCCAACAGCGAATTTAATTCGGGCAGCAATGTTTGTTTAATTGGGAATGCCAATGCCGAAAGTTTATTTGGCAATAGTGAAAGGGCATTGGGCAAAGAAATTGATGTAAAAGGAAAAAAAACAATTGTTGTTGGTGTAATAAAAAAAGAAGGTAAAAATTTTATTGGCTGGGATTACGATAATTGCATAATGCTGCCTTACAGGTATTGCAAACAAATATTTAATGTAGAATGGAGTAACCCGGTGTTAATTGCCAAAGGAAAAGAAGGTATTACTCCCACACAATTAACTAACGAATTAAGAGGTATTATGAGGCAAATAAGAAGACTTGCCCCAACAGAAGAGGATAATTTTTCGTTGAACAGTGTAGAAGCATTCAGCAAAGCCATCTCCGAATCTTTTGTAATGATCAATGTAGTAGGTGCTGTAATTGGCGGCATCAGTTTAATTGTAGGTATGTTTGGTATTGCCAATATAATGTTTGTAACAGTAAAAGAACGCACCCCTGTAATTGGCCTTAAAAAAGCCATTGGCGCAAAAAAAGGCAGTATTCTTTTTGAGTTTTTAATGGAAGCTGCACTGCTTTGTATTATTGGTGGCGCTATTGGATTACTATTAGTGTATATACTCACTTTAATACTTTCGGGGCCACTTAATTTTCCGGTTTATATTTCTATGCCCATGCTTGTTACCACGGTAATCATTTGCATTACGGTGGGCATTTTAGCCGGCATTATTCCTGCAAGAAGAGCAGCAAAGATGGATCCGGTGGTGGCGATACGAAGTTAGCCTTACCCCCCCTCCGCCCCCTGGGGGAACTGATGATGGAGGTGATAAAAACTAAGTTTATGTTTTAGCTTTTTTGTTTCCGGCTTTAATGATTCCATTTAGCATTGTTGCGTCGCACTCTTCAACATCATACCTTTGCTGAACATTACAGAATTTTTTATTAATGAGTATTTCTATTTTAGCTATCGAATCCAGTTGTGATGATACCTCAGCAGCGATATGCGTTGATGGTAAAATTTTATCTAACTGCCTGGCCAACCAAACCGTGCATGAAAAATATGGTGGTGTAGTGCCCGAGCTGGCCAGCAGGGCGCACATGCAAAATATTGTTCCGGTGGTGGATGCTGCATTTAAGAAAGCCAATTGCGATCTATCCAATATTGATGCCATTGCATTTACACAAGCTCCCGGACTAATAGGTTCCTTATTAGTGGGCGCACAGTTTGCAAAATCTTTAGCCCTGGCTTTAGATAAACCATTAATTGCAGTACACCACATGCAGGCGCATGTACTGGCTAATTTAATACCTGAAAAAAAGCCGGCATTTCCGTTTTTATGTTTAACCGTTAGCGGCGGGCATACACAAATTGTGTTATGCCAATCTCCCACTCAACTAAAAGTAATTGGCCAAACTATTGATGATGCGGCAGGCGAAGCCTTTGATAAAACGGCAAAGCTTTTAGGCTTACCTTATCCCGGCGGGCCATTGATTGATAAATATGCAGCAACCGGTAACCCTGATAGATTTAAATTTCCTGAACCACAAATACCGGGATTAAATTTTAGCTTCAGCGGATTAAAAACTTCTATTCTTTATTTTTTAAAAAATGCCGGTGCCAGTAATGTGTACAAAGAAGAATTTTTAGCCAACGAAGCACTGCAAAAAAAGTTTGTAAGTAAAAACCTGGAAGATATTTGTGCATCTGTACAAAACAGAATTGTAAGTATTCTTTTAAATAAATTAAAAAAAGCCGCTAAGGAAACAGGCATTACTGATATTTGTTTGGCTGGTGGCGTAAGCGCCAACAGTGGTTTAAGAAAAGCTTTTACCGAGCTGGGTACAAAAATGAATTGGCAAACCTATATTCCTGCTTTTGAATACTGTACCGATAATGCTGCAATGATTGCGATTACCGGTTACTATAAACTTTTAGAAAAAGATTTTGCAGACCTTAGCATTAGCCCAAGCGCAAGGGCTGAATGGAGTTAACCACTGATCGCAGCAATTCTCACAGATAAAAATATATAAAATGCATTCTGTAATATTTTTTTCAACTGTATTTAACCCTTGTAAATGCTTGTAATCCGTGGCCAACAACTATTTTCAATTTAAACAATTCATCATTAACCAGGATAAGTGCGCCATGAAGGTTTGCACAGATGCCTGTTTATTTGGCGCCTACATTGCCAACAAGCTGCAACCGTTATCTGCAGTAAAAAACATTTTAGATATTGGCAGTGGCACCGGCTTACTGCCTTTAATGCTGGCGCAAAAAACTACCGCTGCAATTGATACAGTAGAAATTGATTTGGCCGCATTTGAACAAGCCAAAGAAAACATTGCACGATCATTGTACAGCAGTAAGATTGAAATTTTTAATGCCGATATTTTACAATTTATTTCTAATAAAAAATACGATTGCATTATTTCCAATCCACCTTTTTTTGAGGCCGATCTAAGATCAGGTGATGAAAAGAAGAATGCGGCAAAGCACGACACTTCATTAACCTACACGGCACTAATTAATGCTGTTGATAAAAACTTAACTGCTGACGGTTTTTTTTCGGTACTGCTGCCCTATCACCGCAGTAATTATTTTGAAGAAGAGGCTGCAAAATTAAATTTTTGTCTTACACAAAAGCTATTGGTAAAACAAACCCCAAAGCACCATTACTTTAGGGCAATATTAATTTTTTCCAGGAACAAGGCAACGGCCAATCAATCCGAACTAATCATAAAAAATGAAGAAGGTAATTACACTGATGAATTCACCAATCTTTTAAAAGACTACTACCTTTACTTGTAAAATTTCAAGCCAATTCCCAATTACTAATTCCTAATTACCAATTACTAATTACTAATTACTTCTTCTGCATAGGCTCTCAAATATTCATACGGCGTATTTAAAACACCTTGTTTAACAATGGTTGCTCTATCAATAGTTGCTGAGCCACCTTTTACCAGGTCTTCTAAAACAAATTTTATTAATTGCTCACCAAAATACCTTGATGCATCACGGGGCAATTCGTTGGGTAAATTGCCTACCGCCATTAAATCAACCGAGCCTGGTAAGTAAGGTTTAGTACGCTCTAAAGTTTTTTTATCTACACCATACACCGGCTCTTCAATGGTGCTATCACCAATATTTATAGCAATAGAGCCATGGTAGTCATTGGTAATATCTGCAATAGTTTTTATACTGAATTCATTAGCCTTAAATTCTTCTACCGAAAAAAGTGGCGCAATATTTTTATCCCAGTAAATGCCATTCATTAAAACATCTGTTTGTTTGGCAAATGGAGAAAAGTTGCATTTATAGGCTTCAGGATGCAAATGAAAATCATCCCGGTTATAAGTGCCGTCATCTTTTCTGGCATACAGGTCACGGCCTTTTAAGTCAACATAAACCGGGTAATCAAAATGTTTGTGCAGGTATTCAAACGGCTCCACTTCATGTATGCCCATCAAATTCATAATTTCTAAAACGCCATGCGCCACACGGCCACTGCCTGTTACGGCAATCTTCATCTTCGGTAATTTTAAACCAAAATAAGTATGAATTAAATTGCGGTAATCTTTTTGCTGGTACACCCTGTTTAAATTAAAAAGATTGGTTCTTTTTCCATACGCCATCATACCATTATGAGCGCCTACTATACCGGCAAAAAAGCCAAAGCCTAAAATGCGTTGTCCATCATCATGCGTTAAGCATTCATAATCTATCAGTGTAATATTATTTTTAAGTATGGCCTGAAATAATTTCTGGTTATGCTCCTGCGCTTTTTTGGTGTGAGAAAAAAATAAATAAGTCTTACCGGGTATCAATTGATCAATAGGCACTTCTTTAATCCCCATCAGCACATCGCTGGCACTAACATCTTCTTTCAGCTCCACTCCTGCCATGGCATATTCTCTATCTGTAAAACATCTTTTATCGCTGTGCTGTGCCACCACACGAATGTTGGCAAAATTTTTATGCAGCCATTTGCATTGTGCAGGTGTAAGCGCCACCCTGTTATCGGCAGGTATTTTTCCTTCCCGTATTAAACCAATCGTAAGCATCAATCGTTGTATTTATTTGTACAGGCAAGTTAATTAATCCTTCCCTAATCAGCAGCCTTTACCTAATTTTGCGGCATGAATTATTTTGAATTATTTGATATACCCGTAAGCCTGCAGGTAGATAAAAATATACTTGCTAAAAAGTATGTGGAGTTGCAAAAAAAACACCATCCGGATTTTTATACTCAGGAAAACGAGTATGAACAGGCCGAAGCACTTGAAAAATCATCACAAATAAACAAAGCGCTTAAAGTTTTTAAAAATGGCGATGAAACCATTAAATACGTATTACAATTAAAAAACCTGCTACAGGATGATGAAAAGTACCAGTTGCCACCCCATTTTTTAATGGAAGTAATGGAGTTAAACGAGGAGCTTTCCGATGACTCTCACCAGCAGATCAATGCGCTGGAGGCTGACATTTATGCTCCGGTAAAAAACATTATTGCAAATTTTAATGATACCAATACTTCCGCAGCAGATTTATTGAAAATAAAAGAATATTACTACAAGAAAAAATACCTGCAACGTATTTTGGACAGAATGGATGGATAACGTAATATTGCAGCCCTGATTAGTTAATTGGTTTAATTGTTAACTAATTAGCAAAGTAGCCCATGTGGCGGAATTGGTAGACGCAGCAGACTCAAAATCTGCCATTCGCAAGGGTGTGAAGGTTCGATTCCTTTCGTGGGCACCTACAAAAGCCGGAGAAGTTTTCTTCGGCTTTATTCTTTTACTGAAGCCACAATACTGGCACTGTATTTTCTTACCACATCTGCCTGGATTAAAAATTTACGGTTAAACGATCGTTGTTTATAAGCTATAAATAATTCCGCTGACAAAATTTTATCCACCTGTGTTTCGGAAAGAGCCTTTTTCTGAGAAAAATTGAGGGCATCAATTTTATCATTCTTTGGGAAAAAATGTTTTTGTAATGATTTAGTTCCATTTAATGCAGGAATATAATAAGTTGCTTTTCTTTTATTTTTGGGTATCTCATACCCGTTCATTAACCAAAAATCGTCGCTTGCTTCCAACACACCTTGTACCAGGGCCGTAACCTGGTTTGGTTCTTTTTTTATTCTATCGGCATGCACCACAATTATGTTACGATTAAATCTGCAATTACCATTTTGTATATAGGGGAAGTAAGTATCTAACTGGGGATTGGGTAGCATAATAAAAATATTATCCAACACATTAGCTGGCCTGGAAAAACTTGCACTGGTTATACCCCTGTGACCAGAGTAAATTATATTTTTCTTAAACTCCTGTATAACTGGTCCGGTATAAATCTGGTCTGCAATATCTACTTGTATAGTTGCAAATAAAATGGAGTTGGATAATACAGAATTTAAACTATACATACCCACACCATTTAACCCATCAGAATAACCTGCCGTAAGATCGGATATAAAACAAGAGTCAATAACCACTTTTTCTGAGGGTAGTGTGGTTACAATTTGAAACCCCTTATTGCCCCTTAATGTACAATTTTGTATAAGCACATTAGTTAGCTTTCCCCAACCAAATTCATTTTCTACATCAATACCTGCGCCAGGTGCATGCCAGCCGTACGCACCTGTAAACCCTGTGGAATCAAAAACAGAATTTAAACATTTAATGTTGCGACCCTTAACAATGCTTAAGCCCTGCCGGGCATTATTATACGAATAGCATTTATTCATTTCAATATTTTCACCATTACTTTTTATCACAAAACCATCTGCCGCAAAGTGATGCGCTGTTATATTTTGTAAAACAATATTGCTGCTGGCATCCCCTTCTTCATCATCTGCAATGTATACGCCATAATTTTCTCCTTCCACAACTCCATCTTGTTTTTTCATTTTATCCACTTCGCCATATAGTGTGATGTTTTTTAACAACACATTTTTACAATTAGTCAGTTTAAAAACACATACGCTGTTATTATAAGCATAATTATAAGGCAAACCCTTAATTTGATAATCCTTATTTCTGAAAAAATTCCCATTCACCCTTATTAAACTGGTGTTTCCTTCCACTGTAAGTCCGGTACAATTTTTAAAAACAATGTCTGCAATTTTATTTTTCTTATCTCCATCCATTATTTTATAGGCAGCAATGTAATACCTGCCTTTGGGTATTATTAGTGTGCTGCCTTGTGTATTGGATAAACGCTGTGCTGCTTTTACAAAAGCTGCATAATTATCCGTTTTATCATCGGCCTTTGCACCAAAATCTTTTACAAGATTGTATGTTTTTTTTTGGGAGAAACTACTGTACAGATTACAAAAAAAGAAGCTTATTAATAACAAAAAACTATAAACTGGTTTATTAACTGCCATTATAAATTTGTTTAAATACTTTTTACAATTATCATGCTTGTTTTACTGGCACATAAAAGCTTAACAAAACATAATTAAAAATAAACAATAAGCAGTACATCTTACTTATAAAATAGGTACTTGTATTTTTGCTGTTAAGAAAAAACATATTCCCACTCCTTCTAAACTAGTCCATTTCGTTTTTCATTTTTAAATACACCCCATTCGTCCAACCAAAACCATCCTGGTTGGGATATTCGCCACCGCCTGCAGTTATTGTGCTGTCCATCACATTATACTTCTCCATCATTTTGCCAGTTGCAGCAAATACTTTTTCGCAATTGTGCAACCAGTTATTTTTTATGACCTGTGCTAATTCATTAAAGCCATAATTTTTTAATCCTTTGTATGCCATCCATTGCAAAGGAGCCCAGCCATTTGGCGCATCCCATTGCTGCCCGGTTTTGTATAAAGTAGTTATTAGCCCTCCGGAGAAAAGAAATTTTTCTTTTATTAATGCGGCTACTTTTTGAGCCTGCGCCGCAGTAGCTATTTTAAAGAACAAAGGAAATACAGTGGACAGGTTAAAATGTTCTTCCTGTTTGCCTTCAACAAAATTAAAGTCAAAATAACAACCTCTTGCTTCGTTCCAGCAATATTGTTGAATTGCATTGCTCCGGTCTGCTACTTTTTTTTGAAACCTATGCACATTTATTTCATCCTGCTGCAGTTGATAAATATGTAACAACGTTTGTTCCATATTCAACAGCAAACAATTTAAATCCACCGGAATAAGATTGGCTGTTTGTATGCTTTCCATCTTTAATTTATCTTTAAACCACCGGCTGCTAAAATCCCAGCCCGATTCTGCTGCTGCCCTGATGTGACGAAACACTTTTGCGGCATCCTCATCAGACAGTGCTGCGATATGTTGATCTTCTTCATATGCTTCGGGTCTCGGTTCATCTTTATTATCCCAGTAGCGGTTTAATATCCCTTTGCCCGGCATTAAAACCACACGGTCACAGGAATCGTGTTTTTCGTTTAATTCATCTTCGCCTAACATCCAAAATTGATATTCTTTTTCTAATGCCGTTTGATAGGTTGTAAAAACCACATCACCTTTTTCTTCGCTTAATAATTTTACCATTAATGCAAAAAATGGCGGTTGAGAGCGGCCCAAATAATACGTACGGTTTCCGTTAGGGATAAAGCCCACTTTGTTGATTAGGTAAGCAAAATTGTTAACCATGTTTTCTATAAGATCAGTTCGTTTACTTACCTGTAAACCTAGCATGGTAAAATAGCTATCCCAATAATAAATTTCTCTGAACCTTCCTCCGGGTACAATGTAGGCGTTGGGCAAAGGAATTAATGTACCTCCACTTTGCGCCGGCAATCTTGTTAATTCATCCCACAGATCATTTAAATGTGTATCGATCGTTTTTTTTGCAGAAGAATAATTGGAAATATTTTCTTCAGGCAAAACAAAGTTTGCCTGAAGAAAATTTGTCAAATCAAAGCCATTTTCTTCTTTTTGTTTTTTGTAATTATTTAAAATATCAACTGCTGCATATTTAGGTATGCAATCAACAAAAAATTTACTGTCTGCAAAAATGTCCTTTAACTGTACATCTTCATACAATGCACCAAGAGATTCTATAAAAAATAAATTATTGCTTGCCATATACAAACTAATTAAACTTTTACTGCTGTTGCTTTTGATTTATTATGTAACCTGTTAAATAAAAACAAGCCTGCAATTAAAATACCAATAGGAATAAGAGAGAAATAAAAAGCAGTTTTACCACCATAATGCTGAAAAATATTTCCTGTAATTAAAGAACCTGCAGAACCACCCAATGCAGAAAACAAAATAATCAACCCAGACATTAAGCCATGTTTTGGCTTGGGCAACGAACTTAATATTACCGAATTTATAGCAGGATAAATGGGTGCCAGCAACAACCCAATTAATGGAAACACAAAAGCAATTAACGGAACATCCTTTAATTGTGTAATGCCACTGCCGGTATAACTATCAATAAAATGCTGAATAACCGGCATTGAAAAATATACCAGTCCGCCTGCAAGCACCAGGCAACTTATCATTACTGCAATCCAGTTTAAATGCTTTAAAACTATGCCTGCTAAAAAACGCCCCAGCGCTATAGATGCTGCCAGTATGCTGGCCATTTGAATACTTAATATTTTATTCAATTTTAAAACATCATTATTAAAAGTAGGTAGCCAGCTCATAATACTCTGCTCTAATAACACATAAAAAAAAGCACATAAAATAAAAGCAATAACCAGCGGATGTGTAAAAAGTGTAAACATTTTAAAAAAATCACTGGCAAAATTTTCAGATGCCGGCACTTTGGCTGCCGACTCATCTAAAGGAGCAACTAATAATAAAACAAAAGCCAATAAAGAAATGCTGCCCAATAAATAATATACATTCAGCCAGCTTTTTGAAGCTTCATTATTGCTATCGATAAACAATGGAAAAATAAAATAACTTACCACAATACCCACTCCAAAAAATGCTTCTAAAAAATTCATGAAGCTGATATGCTCCTTTTCGTCTTTAGTTACCAAACCAATAGAACCAAAAGCCGACATTTTTATTAACGCAAAACTGGAACCAATAGCTGCAAATAATAATTCTACCATTATAAGACTGCTGGTAAAGGGCATGATAAAACAAACCACTGTTACAAAACCCAATGCTATCAGCATGGCTCTTTTGTACCCTATTTTAGTAATGTAAGAGGTTACTAAAAAAGAAACGATAGCAATACTCAGATCTTTAAAAGGTTCCAGTATAGCCACCTGCGATTTGCTTACATCAAAACTTTTTTGCACAAGCAAGATAACCGTGCCCACACTATTGAGCAATATGGCAAAAACAAAATAATTAAGAAACAGGGAAGTTTTAATTTTCCAGTTAGACATGAGCAAGTTTTATATAGTGAGCAATCGAAAACAAAGGAAACCTCAACACTAAACCCCTAAACTCCTAAACCTCTAAACCTACAACGAGCCGCCTTCCACCAAAAAAGAATCCACCGTTAGCTCCTGCATAAAAGTGCTGCCTGCAATACACTCCATCATTCTTTTAAATGCAAGTTTGCCTAATTTATATCCGCTGGTTTCTACAAAAGTTATTTTGGGGTTATACATCGTAGGTATCAGCCCGTTGCTTATAGATATCACACTAATATCTTCCGGAATGCGCAACCCTTTTTGATGAATGGCCTGCATGGTTCCAATAAGAATTAAGTCGCCCATGCAAAAAATAGCATCGGGCTTTGTATTATTTTCCAGCGCAGCAATGGTGCAAGCTTTTGCTTCGGCAATAGATAAAGGAAATTGATTATTGATGATTGTTGACGGAGCTTTTGAGGTAAAGGTTTCATTAAAAGCTTTAAACCTTTTTTGTGATATGGTTAGTTTGGGATGCCCAAAAAGTGCCAGCACATTTTTTTTATTTTTCCCTATCAATGCATCTGCCGCCATTGTTGCAGCAACTTTATCAGCCAGGCAAATTTTATTACACTGGTCATAGTCAGGTACACGATCAAAAAACACTACTGGAATTTTTTTATCCTGCAATTTTAAAAAAGAGGAAATATCATCTGTTTCGCCGGTAATGGATACAAACACACCAGCGATGCGGTTATTTTTTAATAATTTAAGATTGGCCAGTTCTACATCCCTGCTTTCGCCCGATTGCATAATGAGTACCGAATACCCAAAAGCCCTTGCCTCTTCTTCCACTGCAACGGTAAATGAATCGTAAAAAAAATTATCGAGTGATGGCACCATAATACCAATGATATTACTGGTATTATTACGCAGATAAATGGCATTACGGTTGGGTTCGTAATCTAATGTTTCGGCAAGTTCTTTTACTTTACGCTTGGTATCTTCCGAAATATCAGGATGATTTTTTAGTGCTCTTGATACCGTTGACACACTTATTTTTAAAATCTCAGACAGTTGTTTTAGTGTAGCTTGTTCCATCGTTAGTACCGTGAAAATAATATTATTTTCGGTTAAAAAAATATCTTCTTTAGCACTAATAACGAAGTGTAATTATATAGCATTATTTTTCAGCAATACCATCTGCCCTAAATGATAGGCATCGTGTTGCAGGCTACCCATTAATAACTGGTAATAGGTTTGATCTTTTCTTACTGTAGGCTTATCCAGTTGTTCATCTTTTATAGCAAGCATAGCGGCACGCAATGCATGATAGGCCGCTTCAAAATCCAGCAGTGTTTGTTTCCAGCTGGCATCTGTTAATGCATCAGGCAATACAAAATCTTTAAAAGGCGGTGGGTTTTCGCTGCCGGTTAAACGGTTAGCCACCGTGGTGCGCCAGTAAATAATATGAGTGGTTAAATGCCAGATGCTATTGGCATTTTCAAAAATAGTTTCCGCTGCCATCGCAGCATCTACACCATGTAAAGTTGTTTTAAAATTATTGCCTATCCAACAATCGCCATGTTGTAAGTCGGCAAATAGTTTTAATATGCGGTTAATTTCAATAGCCATAGTTTTGTTATTAGTTCATTGATAATAACTCATAGTTTCTAACAGGTACAACAAAAACAAATTTACAATTTCAGGCGTAATTGTAAACCATATACTTTAATCATTAACCAGTTCCTGAAAAAATTGAAACAAGCTTATAAATAGATTTTGCTTTCCCTCATTTTAATGTTAATAGTTTTTTATATCTTAGCAGGCTAAACAGTAAAATTAAATTTAAGCCCTTGATTTTATTATTAAACGCTTACAAAATACCCGTACTAATCACTTTTACAAATCTCAAAACTAACATCCCCATAAAGTTCATAATTAATAATTGAATTTAAATACAAAAGCCTACAACTAATGGTACAAAAAATCACCCACATTAAATTTGCAGCCTTTTTTATTACCCTTATTATTTTAATACAGACTGGCTGTAAAAAAAATGATGCTGTAAGTGACAATGGCATACCTGTATTGGAAACGCCGGTAATAACCAATGATGCTATAAAAGTAGCCGCAACTATAAGCGGCTCGGTAATAGACGAAAATAATCAGCCCGTTGCCAATGCAGTGGTTACGTCAGATACATATACAGGCAGTACCGACGCCATGGGTAATTTTACATTCAGAAATATAAATGTTTCTGCGGCAAACGGACATGTTACCGTAATTAAAGCCGGATATTTTAAAGGCATACGCAGTTTTGTTACCGAAGCCGGTAAAAATAATTTCGTAAAAATTCAGTTGATTAAACAAACGCTAACTGGTACAATTACTGCAGCAACAGGCGGAACTGTAACCGATAATGGCGCAGTTATCAGTTTTCCGGCCAATGCTTTTATAACAGCCGGTGGTGCGGCTTACACCGGCAGCGTAAAGGTATTTGCTCACTGGATAGATCCCACCGCTGCTAATTTACCTTTGGTGGTGCCCGGAGATTTAAGAGCAATAACCAGCAGCAACGGAGAGTTTTTATTAAAAAGTTATGGAATGGTAGGCGCAGAGTTGCAGGATGCCAGCGGCAATATTTTAAAAATTGCACCGGGCAAAACAGCTACTATTACTTTTCCTATACCCACCTCACTGCAGGGCACTGCACCTGCAAGTATACCGTTATGGCATTTTGATGAAGCTACAGCCCGCTGGAAAGAAGAAGGCAACGCATCAAAAAGTGGTAATACTTATACCGCATTTGTAAACAAATTTTCTTTTTGGAATGTGGATGTACCTGCCAACTTTATTACTTTAGATATGCGTTTGCTTAACAGCGCCAATAATTTACCATTGGCAAATACGTTGGTAAAAATTACCAGCTTAGCAACCAATACCTATGCTTACGACCATACTAATGATAGTGGTTATGTATCAGGCTATGTACCAAAAAACGAAGCCTTAAAGCTGGAAGTAATAACAGGAACAAACTGTAACGGCAACACCGTGGTGCATACACAAAACATTGGTCCCTATACAGCCAATGCCTCGTTAGGAAATATCAGTGTAACCATTCCTGCAAACCTGGTTATAAATTTTACTGCCACAATAAAAGGCTGTAATAACCTGCCGGTAACTAATGGTTACATAAGCCTTAGCCTGGCAAACGGTACAAGCACCATTGCCTATACAAATGCAGCCGGTTTGGTAAACTTTAGTTTAATTCACTGTGGTGGTACTATTGCGTATACCTACAATGCTGTTGACCTTAGTAATGGCAATTACAGCAGTACAGCAACCGGTACTGCCACTGGCAACAGTGTAAACCTAGGTTCTATAAGTGCCTGTGGTAATACCATAAATACTAATGGTGTTTACATAGCAGGTATAATTGATGACAGAGCTGTATTTTGGAAAGATGGCGTACCCACTTTTTTAACAGCCACTCCAACAACTGCAAATAATTATGCTTATGCAGTAAAAACACTGGTGTATAATAACGATGTATATGTTTTAGTATCAGAACAGGACTCTACACTTAATGGCTGGGTCGGCACTATTAAACTTTGGAAAAACGGAGTGATTACCAATATAACCAATGGCACAACATTAGCAGATGCCTATAGTTTTGATGTGTACAACGGAGATGTTTATATATGTGGTATCGAAAGAAATTCCAATAATCCGGGATCAACCGTAGCAAAGGTTTGGAAAAATGGGGTAGCAACTATTTTGCCTAAAGACACTTTTGACTATGTAGAAGCTACAAATATAAAAGTAGTAAATGGAGATGTGTACGTATGTGGCCAGGGATTTACTGGTTTTAACAGCAGAGCTTTATATTGGAAAAACGGCATCATTAATATACTTGCAAATGCCGGATCCACGTATAGTTATACTTCTGGAATTTTTGTAAATAATGGAGATATTTATATCACGGGTACCGAATCTACTAATGGCAATAACATTAATCCCGGAGTATATTGGAAAAACAGTGTTAAAACCTTAGTTACACTTCCTGCATCATATACTTATGCCGACCCATACTCAGTTTTTGTTGATAATAATGATGTTTATATTACTGGCACAGTTGTAATGCAAAGTCCGGGCAGTTATTTATCAAATGCAACTTATTGGAAAAAATAACAGTATAAATTTTTTAACTAACTATAATACTAATAACGGGGATAACTATTTATATGATATTTTAATAAAAAATGGCATTGTATACACTGTAGGTGAAAATTATCTGCCTAATAACGGCAAATATGCTCCTTTATATTTTCAAAATAATGTGCCCGTACCTTTAACTGGCTTTACCAGTACACAGGATGCTTCTGCCTATAGTATTTTTGTAAAATAAGAGTACCTAAAATATTAAAGCAAAGAGTGGGCACTGCCCCACTCTTTTTTTATAGCAGTTTTTTCAAACTACCTTTCATAAATATGCCAACTGTTTACTATGCCATTAATTTCAATACCCATATTTTTGTTGGTAGTTGATGGCAGGGTAATTGCAAATTACTTTACTAACCATCAATCATTAACGATATGGACCTGCAATTCAACAAAAACGAAGACGCCCTTAAAATGGCCTGGAGCCGTACCAAACAATATTTAAATAAAATTTACGAAGGCGGAGGCGCCAAAGCCGCAGCCAAACAAAAGGAACGCAATAAATTAACTGCAAGGCAACGCATTGCCTATTTGTGCGATGCCGATAAACCCTTTACCGAACTGGGGGCCTTTGCCGGTTTTGAAATGTACGAAGAACAGGGCGGCTGCCCGGCCGGTGGCACCGTAAGCGGTATCGGTTATGTAAGCGGCAGGCAATGTATTATTGTAGCCAATGATCAAACGGTAAAAGCCGGAGCCTGGTTTCCCATCACAGGCAAAAAGAATTTGCGCATGCAGGAAATTTCGATGGAGAATAAATTGCCCATTATTTATTTGGTAGATAGCGCCGGTGTATTCCTGCCTATGCAGGATGAGATCTTTCCCGACAAAGAACATTTTGGAAGGGTGTTCCGCAATAATGCTAAAATGAGTGCGATGGGTATTACACAAATTGCAGCGGTAATGGGTGCCTGCGTTGCAGGCGGCGCCTATTTACCTATTATGAGCGACGAAACATTAATGGTAGAAGGCAATGGCTCTATATTTTTAGCAGGCCCATATTTGGTTAAAGCTGCCATTGGCGAAGATATTGATGCCGAAACCTTAGGAGGTGCTGAAACACATAATGCCTTAAGTGGTATTGCAGATTATAAATTTGCTACCGAAGAAGAATGCCTTGATCATATCAAAAAAATAATGAGCAAACTTGGGGCGCCACAAACTGCCGGCTTTGATAGAATAAAACCTGTTGCACCCAAACCGGCTGCAGGCGAAATTTATGGCATTATGAGCGAAGGCAATAGCAAGCCTTACGATATGGTAAACATTATTAACTGCATTTGCGATGCAGATAGTTTTGACCAGTTTAAAGAAGAGTATGGTAAAACCATTGTATGCGGTTATGGCCGCATTGATGGCTGGGCTGTAGGCATTGTGGCCAATCAACGCTTAATTGTAAAAAGCAAAAAAGGCGAAATGCAATTAGGCGGCGTAATTTATAACGACAGTGCCGATAAAGCTGCACGTTTTATTATGAATTGCAACCAGAAAAAAATTCCACTTGTGTTTTTACAGGATGTTACCGGCTTTATGGTAGGTAGCCGCAGCGAACACAGCGGCATTATTAAAGACGGTGCTAAACTGGTAAATGCCGTTGCAAATTCCGTTGTACCAAAGATCACCATTATTATTGGCAACAGTTATGGTGCCGGCAATTATGCCATGTGTGGCAAAGCCTACGACCCCCGTTTTATTTATGCCTGGCCTACTGCAAAAATTGCCGTAATGGGTGGCGAACAAGCTGCAAAAACTTTATTGCAGATTGAAGTAGCATCATTAAAAGCAAGAGGCAAAGAAATAACACCCGAAGACGAACAAAAAATGCTGAACCATATTATCGACCGCTACAATAGCCAAACCACTCCTTACTATGCCGCCGCCAGGTTATGGGTGGATGAGATTATTGACCCCGCCGCAACCCGGCAAGTAATTGCGGAAGGCATTGCAGCGGCCAACCATAATAGTGAGATATCGGAATTTAAGACAGGGGTGTTTCAGGTGTAATTTTAAATTGTCCTGAGCGGAGTCTAAGGAGTATATTGCCAGTACTGAGCGAAGTTGAAGTATGGGTTAATCGAAAAGAGGGTTTTAGTTTTTTGAAGACGAACAATTGTAATTCTATTTGACTTCATTGGCAGAGTTTATCCTGATGAAGGGAGGGCTTCTTCGCAGCTGTGGGTATTCCATCCACCTTCTTTCCCATCTTCGCCGTTGCCTGGTCTCCCAGCCAACAACGAATAAGCATAAGGCAATAACTCAAAAACTACAAGTTCCTTTCCTACACAGGGTGAGCCATCCTCCGTTGTAAGTATTCAACAAAAAAGGTAAAAAATAAAAGCACTATTAGTTTTTCTCTTCTATGCAACTCCTCCATTACTACATAAGCTTACTTTAACAATCCACTGGGATTATCTTTTATCCATTCTGCATAAGTTTTTATTACATAGCCTTCAGGTATATTAAATTCTTTAGTCTCAATTTTTAAATTCTTTTTAATTTCTAAAATCTGGTACACCCTGATAATACTTATTTCATTACCTCCATAGTTTATTGATTTCACTGTTTCATAATAAACAGGCAATCCATTAAACCCTTTAAAACTCAACATAGCATTTGCTTCAATAAAAGCCGCAGAAAAGGTATAATCATTAATATACCACACGGCAATTTGAGACTCCTGTCCCTCGCTATCCACCGTAGTAACAATAGCTTTTTTACAAATAAAATTATTAACAGTTTTTGATTCATCCAGGTAAATAATATTTTTACACTGCTTTCTCCCATTTTTAAAATAACTTTCCTTGAGCCTTCCTGATCAGCAATTTGCCCTGCTGCATTTGCCAGGCTGTCCTTTATTCTTTTTTTCCAATGCTTTATCAGCAAAAGTGAATGTAAAACCAGTTTTGCCCCCATTGGGCTTTTCTATCAAAACTGTTTTTATACCTTTTCTTTCGTCCAATATTCTAACACTTTTCATAGAAGATAAATTTTCAACCACCTTACTAAACGTATCCTTCAGGTAAACACTTATATCAATAGCATTTATAGCAGATGCAACGCCACCATTTTCTGTGTGGGTTTCAATCTTTGCTTTAATTAAACCATTTGTTAAAATAACTTGTGCATCGCAATTAATAAAACCTGAGGTAAAAAAAAGTAAAAATATATTTTTCATTTTTTTGATTTTATTTAAAAGTAGTTATGAATAAGTATAGAGAAAGTTAAAATGCTATTCCCCTCCGCAGCTCTGGTATTACGTTCCAATTTCTCCTTACTCATCCTCGCCGTTGTCTGGTCTCCCGCCCAACAACGAATAACACAGCATAGAGGAACAACTCAAAAAAATACTACCCTCTTTTTCCTGCACTGGGTGAGCCACCCTTTTTGGGTGACCTAACCGCCGTTACCAATTTCGTAAAGTTCCTTTTTCAATTCACAATATCTTTCCTGTTTTCAGGGTTTCGGGCAATCCCATAATTATTTATCGTTTTCAACCCCACAACCACTTTCTTTCTGTATCATGCAGGCACCTGAATCAAAAAGCCGAAAACAGTGCATAGTTAATTTTCACATACTCAGCAGCCAATAAATCCTGTTCAGCAAGGTTTATTCTTTTTTAGTAAATATTAGCCCAATATTTACTGGGTGAAAAAAATAGCTGCCATCCTAATGCTTTCTATCTATTTGTTAGCCGCAACAAAGCTTAATGAATTATTTAAACTACATGTACTTATAGAACATTTTCAGGAAACAAAAAAAGAGGGGAACACGATTACTTTTTTAAATTTTCTGGTAATGCATTATCTCACCGATGATTTAAATGACAAAGACAACGACCGTGATATGCAATTGCCTTTTAAGTCGAATGAAATATACATTTCAGGTAGCGATACCAATGGTATACCTGTTTACCTTGCTGCGGCTTTAGTAACTCATACATTTACTTCAAATGAAAACTATTTTATAATAAATTTAGCAGGTGCATTTCCGCTTACTGATTATCACTTTACAGTTTGGCATCCCCCTAAATTATACTTAGGTAGAACCACCGGAATGTTGCAGTAAAATAATTCTACGGTAACATCATACTGACTTACAAACAATTACCAGATAATTAAAACCGTTATGAAAAAAATTAAAATACTCATCGCATTAATCGTACTGTATTCAACAAATTTATTTGCTCAATACTCTACCGACTGGATAAGGCCGGCTGATGCCACTTCAAAAACCGGGACTATGATAGCCCGGGACAACCAGGACAATGTAATTGCAACCGGCTATGCCATCAGTAACAATGCCTATACCCGCAAGTACAACAAGTTTGGTGTTTTACAGTGGGAAGCCATATCAGCATCAGGCATTACAAGCACCTATGAAAGAGCGCTTTGGGTAACCACCGACGACAGTAATAATGTGTTTGTAGCCGGTTATCAATACGGAGGCTCCAATCCTGGTACTGCCATTGCAGTCATTGTTTTAAAGTATAATCCCGATGGTGTTCAGTTATGGAAACAGGTGCTTAGCCCTGTTAATTACCTGGTAGGCATGAGCCTAAGGTGTGATGTGGATATTAATGGGAATCTTTATGTTGGGGCGACAGGTGTAGGAAATCTCGCCGGATTTGCATTGTTTAAATTTGATACAAATGGCAACATATTGTTTGAACGCCATAGTGCTGCAACAGCGCCTGGCTTTTTTGAATCCATGCGTGTGAAAGGAAATAAAATCGTACTTAGTGCATCGGGTGGTTCTCCAGCAGGTGGTGACCCCAATATTGCATCAGTAGCTGTATGGGATACTACGGGTACTTTATTATGGACTGCCGGCGTACAGGGCCGAGGCGCAAGAGATGTTGAAATTGATGATGCTGGTAATGTGTATTTGCTCACAGGTTTTAGTAATCAGGTTTCTCCAACCAGTCAAATGGATATTGTGATTTATAAATTTGCCCCATCTGGTACACAGCTTTGGAAAAAGGACTTTGATTTTGGTGGGGGATTTGATTTCTCTACCAGGTTCACTTATGTAGCAGGCAAATTGAGTATTATTGGTCAAAGTCAAGGCCTCGGATCCTGGATTACATTCCAGGTGGATACAGATGGCACTATGTTATGGAATACAGCATATAATGGAGCACCAGGCTTTGATGAAGCACCCTATTTTATTGCTGCCAAAGCAAACGGAGAGGTATTTGTTACAGGTATGGGAGGTCCCAATGTGGACCCTAACAATGTACCCAGTTTGCGGATGATCGCATTAAAATACGATAATACCGGTATGATAAAATGGGTTGACTCAACCAATTTTTACAGCGGCTGGGGTTATGGATGTACGCTGGCCAGCGACAGCAGTTTGTACGTTTTAAGTGGTACCAGTATGACTGTTTTTCATTTTTTTGATCATACAGGAACGGGATCCTGCAATATCCCCACAGGTGCAAATGTTGCCAATATCAACAATACATTTGCTACATTTTCCTGGGCACCTGTTGCTGGTGCAACAGCATATCATGTAAGGTACAAACCAACTTCTGCCAGTGGCTGGACGGTGGTTTCTTATAACCTTACTACGCTGAATATTTTTGGCCTTTACGCCGGTACTACTTATGAATATGCGGTAGAAGCAGTTTGCGGCAACGGGCCATCGGGCTATAGTGCCACGCAAACATTTACAACAACAGGAACAGCCATTTGTTCTTCTGTTGGGCAAAGCCAGGTGCAGGAGTATTTAAGCCAGGTATGGGTTGGTGGTGTAAATCATATTTCAGGAAGGGACAATGGTTACGGAGATTTTACCAATATAGTGATGTCTTTTACACGTAACCAAAATGTACAAGGTTATTTATCGGGGCTAATTCCTTACCCGGAATCTGAATATTATAGTATCTGGATAGATTATAATCATAACAATGTTTTTACGGATGCAGGCGAAGAGGTGGTAGCCCTTTATTCTGATTTTTCGTTAATTTCATTTAATTTTACAGTTCCTTCAAATGCTCCTTTAGGTACGGCAAGAATGAGGGTAATTATGAGCCACGACAGTCCGCCAACTCCCTGCGGAGTTTATGCAAGAGGCGAAACACAGGATTATACTGTTCTTATAAATGATACCAGCACCGTGCCTCCTCCAATACCAATAGGACTAAATGCTACTAATATTACCACTGCAAGTGCAAGAATTTTCTGGACTCCGGATAGTACTGCTGTTTCATACAATATGCGGTACAAAAAGTTAACGGAAACTACCTGGACAGTTGCTCCTGTAAATGATACTACAATCACCTTACCTGGCCTTTCTTCCATCACCAATTATGATTATGCCGTGGAAGCAGTTGGCGGTGTTGGCAATTCGGGTTATACTGCTACGCAGGCTTTTACAACCCTGGGTGCCCCCTTGCCAATAAACGGTGTTGATATGGCGGCCATGCGCCAGGGAGCAAATGTATTGCTAAGCTGGACCACACAATCAGAACAAAACAGTGCCTGGTTTGATGTAGAGCGTAGTTACAATGGTACCGACTTTATTAAGATCGGGCAAGTGCAGGCATCTGGTTTCAGCAGCAGTACAAAGCTTTACCAGTTTACTGATGTTACTGCTCCAAACTCACTGCTATTTTATCGTTTAAAATTGATAGATGCAAATGCCAGTTACAAGTTTAGCCCGATAACAAAAGTTGCAGCAGCAGGTAGTAACGATCAGCAATTCTTATTATATCCTAACCCCGCTATTTACAATGTAAGTATTGCTTTAAATGAATCCACTAAGGAAGATTTACAATTGAAAGTAACTAATCAGTTGGGGCAGGTTGTAAGATCAACCCGGTTAATTAAAGGCGCTTATTTAACAAAGATGGATATTAGCGGATTGCCCAGTGGTATTTATACCGTTATAGTAACAGGCAAAGAATTTGTGCAGACAAAAAAATTAATAGTAAAATAAAAAGATTAAAATTAATTAGCTGTTAGCAAAACCCCATCTCATTAATTAATAAGATGGGGTTTTGTTAATATTATTTTTCAGGTACTTATTACTGCCTGTATTTTATCCCAATCTTTTTACTCAGCTTTGCCGGTGGCACTCTCTCCACCAACAACGAAACATTTGGTGTAAAATAAAAGCTCTACTTTTATTAAGGAATTATATTGCACTTGAAATTTACAATAACCTTAAAAAGTAAACGATGAAATGCTCAACAAAAACAACTGTACTGGCACTGTTTATTATATGCATAAACAGCAGCCACGTATTTGCACAACCTTCCCGCTTTAGTTACAATACATTCGAAAACAAAGGCGATACATTGCGTTACCGCCAGTTGTATCCCGATGCAGATCCGCTGCGTAAATACCCATTGGTTATTTTTTTACATGGTTCTGGCGAAAGAGGCAATGATAATGATGCTCAGTTAAAATGGGGCGTAAGTAATTTTGCAACCGATGAGAATATGAAGCTTCATCCTGCATTGGTTATTGCTCCGCAATGCCCTGCAAATATGAACTGGTCTAATTTTTCCAATACAAAAAACACTACAGCTTTACAATTGATGCCAGCACCAGGCAAACCAATGGAGCTGCTAATAGCATTAATAAAACAACTAACTAAAACATTACCTGTTGATACCAATCGCATTTATATCACCGGCCTTTCAATGGGTGGCTTTGGCACTTATGATGCTATAGCCCGTTACCCCAATTTATTTGCAGCCGCAGTGCCGGTATGCGGTGGTGGCGATACATCAAAAGCATCCTCCATTGCAAAAATACCTATGTGGATATTTCATGGTGCAGAGGATGCAGCCGTAAGCCCGTTATATTCTCTTGAAATGCTGGATGCTTTAACCAAAGCAGGTGCTCATCCCGGCTTCACACAATATCCCGAAGTAGGGCATTTTTCGTGGCTAGCGGCATACAGCGATACGATGATGCTGGAATGGTTATTCAGGCAGCATAAGTAATTTTTTTATTGATAATGGCCCAATTGCTGCTGCTTAACGTTGTTAGTTGCCACTACAGCGATTTACCCAAACAGCATCCGGATAATTTCTTCTTCTTCATTCAACTCTTTTTGCTGCTGCTGCCAATGCTGCAGCATTTTTTTTACATATCGTAATGCAACATCCGATTTAAAACCGGCCACATCGCTCTCAAAATCTCTTGTAATATCCTGTACATTTTTTACCCGCTGCTGCACCATCTGCACCGGATACTGCTGCACCTCAAAACCAAATTGATTGGCTAATGCAACATATTGAGGCTGTTGTAAAATATTATTTTTTTCGTTCTCTAACCGGGCAGCCTGTTCTTTAAGAATTTGCAGGTAGATGTTCAGCTTTTCATCTGTAAGGCTTTCCAGGTGATCGCTTTGGTTATGTATCCATTGTAGCTCCAGCATAAGCAGCGTATGAAGATTTTTTGCTTCGTAAGCTGCAGTAAGCTCTTTCATTAAAATTTCTTTTTCTATTTTCCGCTCTGCCTCCTGCTCAAGATCGGGGTGAAAAAGTTTTGCTAACTGTTTGTAAATAGTACTGATATTTTTTTGCTTCATTTCCGCAACGGCCTGTTGCATTTTTTCGAATGCTGCCTGTTTTGCTGTTTTATTTTTTTTTGCCTGTTGCTGTTTATACTTTTCTTCTTTTGCTCTACGTAATGCCTCCATCTTTTGCCGGGCTTCCGCCATTTTTTTAGCAAGGGCAGCTTCGTCGTCTATATCCAGTTCGTCAATATCCATTTTCATTTTCGCAAATACCTCCTGCATTTGGGCAAACTCTTTTTCCTTTTCCTGCTGCATCATTTTTTCGTAACTGATGCCTTCCACTTCCGAAAAAATATTTTGTAATACCTCGTCTGGCTCAGTATCAGCCTGCATAAAATATTGTTGTAAATGAAATTGCAAAACGTTTTTTAAATGGCGCTGATCTGTTTTAGAAAGCTTATTGCTTTTATAAATATCCCACAAAACAATAATCAGTTCATACCTCACCTGCAGCAACTTTAATTGAGCAGGATATAATTCCTGTCCATAAATTTTTAATGCCAGATTAAATTGTTGTTGCTTTCTGACTATATCTTTTTGCAGCTTTTCTATCTTTTGCGTAAGCTTATTAAATGCCTCCTGGTTTTTAGACAATTTTTGTTTGCCCTTTTTTGTAATAATAAGGCTTTGTGCTTTAACCGATTTTTTATTAGCAGATAATTGTTGTTTCATAATTTTTTTCTAAAAAATGTACCATTAAGCATAAAGTAAAATTATCGCTTAATAGCTTAAGAAGAGAAAACCAGGGAATATAATGTTGTATTTGAAAGTCAGTTGTTTTTAAAGTAAATTACGTTTTCTTACTTACACTAATTTTTTAAGACCATGAAAAAGAATTTTGCATTTACCTTATTTTTTGCATCAGTTTACCTGCTGCTTATTACCCCCATTTGTGTTGCCCAACAAATACAAACCAATGCAAAACCTAATGCTCATATTGATATGCAGCGGTTATCCCGTATTGACGATTTGGTAAACGGCTACATTAATAAAAACTGGCTAACCGGCGCTGTAACATTAGTAATAAAAGATAACCAGCTGGTGCAATACAAAGGTTATGGCCTTGCAGATATAAGCACAAAAAAAGCTATGCCTAATGATGCCATCTTTAGAATTATGAGCCAGACAAAAGCTATTACCAGCGCTGGTATTTTAATATTGTACGAGCATGGGAAATTGTTGCTGGACGAACCTATTGCCAATTTTATTCCGGCTTTTAAAAACCCGGTGGTGCTGGATAAATTTAATGCAGCAGACAGCACTTACACTACTGTACCTGCAAAACGTGACATCACTTTCAGAGACTTGCTTACCCATACATCAGGCATTGATTATGCAGGAATAGGATCGCAGGATATGAAAGCCATTTATGCAAAAGCCGGCGTACCCTCCGGGCTTGGATTTTTTGATGCCCATCTTTTGGAAAAAATGAATGTGCTGGCAAAGCTGCCCCTTAAAAACCAACCGGGCGAAAAATTTTTGTATGGCTTAAATACCGATTTGCTGGGTTGCTTAATTGAAGTGATCAGCGGTACCACGCTGGATGATTTTTTTAAGAAAAACATTTTTGAACCACTGGGGATGAAGGATACTTACTTTAATGTACCGGCAACCAAGGCCAGCCGCATGGCCGGAGTTTATACCGAAGATGCAGAGCATAGAATCATTCCATGGTTGCATGAGTTTAGAAATATTGACCCTGATTATCCGCTGATGAATAAAAAATATTTTTCGGGTGGCGCAGGGCTTTCTTCCACCGCTTTTGATTATGCTATTTTTTTACAAATGTTGTTGAACGGTGGCAAATACAATGGCCATCAAATTTTATCGCCACGTATTGTGGAGTTGATGATAAGTGGCCAACTTGATTTTACTATTGGTGCTAATAAAAATAATTTCGGGCTGGGCTTTGAAATTACTTCTGATAAAGCTGCGGCAAAATTGCCCCGTAACTTGGGCAGCTTTGCATGGGGCGGTTATTATGGCACTACCTACTGGGCCGATCCTAAAGCGCATTTAATTTGCCTGATAATGACACAACAAAGCCCTAACAGCCATGGCGACCTTTCTGCTAAATTTGAGGCAATGGTGTATAGTAGTTTGAAATAAAAGCTTTCCTGCAGATTTCGAAGATGTCGCAGACTTATTTCAGCGGAATTTGCGAAATCTGCGGGCTTATTATTTCAAAAATATTTTTTCTCCATTGCTCATAAAGCTAACTTAGCACCGAAATAATTAAAGCAATTGAGTACAATAAATATTTATACAGACGGCGCCGCAAGAGGTAACCCAGGCCCCGGTGGTTATGGCGTTATTTTAATGTTTGGCAGCCACCGAAAAGAATTATCAAAAGGCTATAGACTTACTACCAACAACCGCATGGAATTACTGGCTGTTATCACGGCGCTGGAATCGTTAACTAAAATAGAACACCCGGTACATATTTATTCTGATAGCCAGTATGTCGTAAGAGCAATAAGCGAAGGTTGGTTAAACACCTGGATAAAAACCAATTTTAAAGGGGGCAAAAAAAACAGTGATCTGTGGAAACAGTATTATAATATCTCCCGCCGTTTTAAAATTACCATGCATTGGGTAAAAGGCCATGCCACCAATTATTTTAACAACCGTTGCGATGAGCTGGCTACTGCTGCCGCTGATGGAAAAGACCTGGCAGTTGATGAGTGGTATGAGGAAAATAAAGACAATTAAAAAAGCCATCCCTTTATAAGAGATGGCTTAATAAAAAATATTTTTTATTTTTTATGCGATCGATTTTTTTACTGCAAAATTTTGAATGGCATAATAGCTGCCGAATAAAACGCCGCTGTATACTAAATCTGCAATTAAACTATTTTTAAAAAATGGCAATGCAAAAACATAGCAGTTAACAAAGCCGTTAAAATTTTGTGTGTAGGTGTGATAAATCGGATTGTCAATTAAAAAGAAAGATAAGTTAGACAATACAAAGAATATTACAGAGGACGCTATGGAGTAGCCAATTACATTTAGCACATTTACTTTTTTAAGTGTAAAGGCAAAAAACGTAATTAAAGCAAAAATACCATAACCAACTAACTGACCCCATCCCCAAAAGCCCGGTGCAATATTAAAAACTTCAAACATAATATCCGACAACAGCATTGCAAAAATGGGTAACGCAAAAGCAAGTCTTTTATCAGTAAAAATGGCTCCTGCAAACAAGGCCATGCCTACCATCGGGCTAAAATTATGAGGGTATAGTATCACTCTTGAAATAGCTGCTGCTACCACCAGTAATACTGCAATTAAAATAGATGTTTTGTTTTGTTGCTGCATTGTTCAAACTTTGCACAAAAATAGGTAATAATATTTCCCCTGCATCATTTTGCTATTGCATTTATCCTCATATTGTTAATTACTTATTTTTATCTTTAACCAATGGCACACCACAACCAAACCGGCAGCACAGGCGAAGCAATGGCAATTAAACATCTTGCCGAAAACGGTTTTGTGCTGTTGCACCAAAACTGGCGCCACAGCCATTGGGAGGTAGATATTATTGCCCACAAACAAAATGTATTGCATTTTATAGAAGTAAAGACCCGCCGTACCAAAAAATTCGGTCATCCCGAAGAAGCGGTATCTAAAAAGAAAATTCAAAACCTGATCAACGCATCAGAAGAATACCTGTACCAGTATCCGCAATGGAAAAGAATACAGTTTGATATTTTATCCATCACCATTTTGAAGAATGAACCGGTGGAGTATTTTTTTATTGAAGACGTATTTCTTTGATTTTAGATTTATGATTGCAGATTTTAGATTTTAGATTTTTCCTGACTGTTACCCAGTGTATTAATTGCAGAGTGTTTGAATTGTAAGAAATCTGAAATCACCAATCTAAAATCTACAATTTTGCCTTCGCCATCATCTTCTCTACCAGCTTATAAGTTGCCGGACAATATTCAATATTTTGCTTGTGTACGTGCATATAATCTACCATCTTCTTGCGTGGCAAATGCGGAAAGCCGGAGCAATCCAAAGGGCGTATTTCGTAGATAGAACACTTGTTATCTTTTAAATTTAAAAACTGGCAAGGTTGTTTTTTATTTTGCCAATCCTTGTCTTTCTTTTCGTAAATAAGCCATTTGTCTTTAAACTCCTGCGGTGTTTGTTTAAAGTGTGAGGCTATTCTTTTTATATCGGCAGCGGTATAAGTAGGCGTCATTGTTTTGCAACAATTGGCACAGGTAAGGCAATCAATTTCTGCCCATACTTCCGGCTCCAGTGCTGCAGTTATTTTATCCAAATGACGGGGAGGATTATTTTCAGTTTTAGTAAGAAAAGTTTTCATTCTTCTTTTATTAAGCTTTACTTGACGCTTAAAGGAACGGAGATTTACTGGCTGCATAATAAATTTTAAATGGTGCTTATTAAATTTAAGCAGCGAAAATAGTGTATAATTGTTTTAAATAAACACCGGCAGTGCAATAACTATGTGGGACGCTTACAAAAAAGGATATAAAGCCTGGTTGCAGTTGGAAAAATCTTTAGCAGATAACTCTGTGGAAGCTTACCTGCATGATATTGATATGTTGACCACTTTCCTGCTTTCTACTGCAATAAAATCCCCCGATAAAGTAACGCTGAAAGAGCTGGAACAATTTGTAAAATGGGTGGCAGAACTGGGGATGACGGCATCATCGCAGGCAAGGATAATCTCTGGCCTGCGGAGTTTTTACAAATACTGTTTGCTGGAGCAAATTACCAGCACCGACCCTACCGTTTTATTAGAAGCACCTAAACTTAAACGAACATTACCCGATACCTTAAGTTTTGAAGAAATAGAAAACATTATTAACCAGATAGACCTGAGTAAGGCAGAAGGTGGCCGCAACAAAGCCATGCTGGAAACCCTGTACAGTTGTGGCTTACGGGTAAGCGAGCTGGTAAATTTAAAAATCAGTTGTTTGTATTTAGATGTAGGTTTTGTAAGGGTAATTGGCAAAGGCGATAAAGAAAGATTGGTGCCCATTGGCAGCGATGCCATCAAATACATTAAAATTTATAAAGATGAATTAAGGGTACATATCGCCATAAAAAAAGACCAGGAAGATATCTTATTTTTAAACCGCCGGGGCAGCAAACTTACCCGTGTAATGGTGTTTTTAATTTTAAAAGAACTGGCAAAAAAAGCAGGCATTACCAAAAGCATTTCGCCACATACTTTCAGGCATAGTTTTGCCACGCATTTGGTAGAAGGTGGTGCCGATTTACGTGCCGTGCAGGAAATGCTGGGCCACGAAAGTATAACCACCACCGAAATTTATACGCATTTAGACAGAGAGTATTTGAGAAATACACTCCAGCAGTTTCACCCTGCATTTATACCAAAGAAATAAAAAACCGGTCCGATGCTCCTGCTTGAATTACTCTGTGAGGTAAACATCATGACCGGTATAAAAACAACCATTACTACTGAAGACTAAAACTATTGGTACTGATTAAATTATTTTTATCATCAGCTACACGGATATAATAAATACCTGCTGCCCAACTGCTGTTGGTGGGCATTTGCTCTGTATATAATTTTGTTATGCTGTTAATTTGTTTTTGCAACACCATTCTTCCTGCCGCATCTGTAATTTGTATGCTGTGCATACCTGCCCTTTTTAATTTTAAAGAAAGATTAAATGAGTTGCCTTTTTTAACTGGGTTGGGGTAAATTTTTATTGCACCCGTTAAATTAGTAATTAAGGTTTTAACTGTATCCTTTATAATATTACGGTTTACTACTCTTACACTAACGCCACCTGCCATGCAACGTATCAGGCCCTGAGAATAAGAAGAAGTAATAATAACCTTATCAAGCAACTTTGCATTTTTTTTTAAATTAATATGCTGCTCAGTAAAATCATTTATTACCCATTCCTTTACTTCATATCCTATTGCCGAAATACGAAGTGTGATATCAAGCCGATCAAGCTCCACAGAAAACTTTCCCTCCTCATCTGCACTGGTGCCAATACTTTTATTAGCTATCCTAATACTTGCAAATGAAACCGGTTGTCCATCTTCATCAGTTATTGTACCCTTAATAAAAAATTTACTTAATGCTATTCCTGTACCTGTTTTTTTTACAGTTGTATTTTTTAAATCGCCAACCTTAAGATGCGATGGTGCTGGGTTTACAATTTTTACCGCACCCTGCGCCTTTGCTGTATTTGATTTGGAGAAAAAAAGAAATAACATGGCGGCATAATTCCAGTACCAAAACATTTTTTTTCTGGGGTACTTTGGCATAGCAATGGTTCTTTCCAACTGATCGGAAAAAGCCCTGCCGCAAACTTTTTCATTTTTTAGATTAGAGAAATAATTGAGCACCTGTGCATCACTCATTACACTAAAATCAATCACCTGTTTGGCGCAGGCATTACAAAAGCGGCCTTGTTGTGTGGGTGTCATTTGTTGCCAATTCTGATGGCATGGCTCTGGTATAGAGAGTTGAATTTGCTGCATAACAGTTGGTTTGTTATACAGATGCAGTAATTTTTTAAATTACACAAAGCGGTAAAAAAAAATATTATTAAGCAGTTATGCTTAGATAAAAGATCAACAAAGTTTAAAGAATATGAGTTTACAACGATGATGTGCGGAGAAATATAGCCTGCCAACAAAATTATTTTCTTCCCAACAAAACATCTTGTTGCTGAAAGGAAACAGAGTTGGTAAAATCGGTATTGGTAACCCTTTTGCGGTAGTTTTTAAACAGGCTTTGCCAGCGTAATTGCAATACACCTAAAACGCCTTCTTTTATAATGCCTTTATTCATTTTACTGGCGCCCAGTTCCCTGTCGATAAAAGTAATAGGCACTTCTGCAATTTTAAATCCTAATTTCCATGCGGCAAATTTCATTTCTATTTGAAAGGCGTAACCTATAAATGATATTCCATCTAAATTAATAGTTTCTAAAACCTCTCTTTTATAGCAAACAAAACCGGCAGTGGGGTCTTTAACGGGCATCCAGGTTATCATTCTTGTATAAACAGATGCTCCTTTTGATAAAAATATTCTGTTGGCAGGCCAGTTTTCTACAGCACCGCCTTTTACATATCTTGAACCTACTGCAACATCTGCACCGGCAACACATGCATTATACAAACGTTCCAGGTCTTTAGGGTTATGAGAAAAATCGGCATCCATTTCAAAAATAAAACGATACCCTTTGTCAATTGCCCATTTAAAGCCATATATATAGGCCGTGCCTAAACCCAGTTTACCTTTACGCTCTTCTAAAAATAACTGCCCGGGGTATTTTGCAAATAGAGATTTTACAATACTGGCTGTGCCATCGGGAGAGCCGTCATCAATAATTAAAATATGATACTGCTGCTCCAAATTAATTACAGCAGCTATAATACTTTGAATATTCTCCTTTTCGTTGTAAGTTGGTATGATAACTAGTTTTTCCAAATCATGCTTTTGACAGAGCCAAATTTACAAAAATTTCTTTAACAGATTGCCTGCTTAAAAAAAGCAGCGAATAATTAATTGTTCTTTAACAGGGTTTTGTTGAATATTTCGGTGAGTTTTTGCTTTGTATGCAATGGAAAATCACCTCTCATCATCCAGTCATAGTACTGAGGTTCAGCTTTTAGTACTTCGCCTACCGATCTGCCTTTGTATTTACCAAAATTAAATACTTCCACGCCTTTGTCATCATAACCAAAGCGGCGGGCATAATCCACAATTTTTTCTTCGCCAATAACTCCTAATACAGATTCCACTGTATTACCCAGTTGCTGATATTTTTTTAATTGTGCTAAAAAAACATCAATGGTGGCACTTACATCTGCTTCGGCACTGTGGGCATCTATCAATTCTTTTTCGCAAAAGAATTTATACGCAGCAGTAAGTGTACGGGGTTCCATAGTATAAAAAATATGCTGCACATCCACCATCTTTCTTTTACTTAAATCCACATCAAGTCCTACCCTCAAAAACTCTTCCATTAAGATCGGAATATCAAAACGATTACTGTTATAGCCGCCCAAATCGCAACCGTCAATAAACATTTTCACTTCATTAGCCACCTGTTTAAAAGTAGGCGCATCCTTTACCATATCATCGGTAATACCATGTATATCGCTGGATGCTTTTGGAATAAGCATTTGCGGATTAAGCAGTTTTCGCTTTACCTGGCGACTCCCGTCGGGCAGCAATTTTATTATAGCAATTTCTACAATACGGTCGGTTGAAAGGCTAACGCCGGTTGTTTCAAGATCAAAAAAAGCAATAGGGCGTGTAAGTTGTAACATGATTAGATATAGGTTTGATTCGTATTTTATTGGAAACTAAAGTTAAAAATAGCTTAGTTTTTGCAGTTTATTATACCAGCAAGGTAATAATTTAGCTAATTTCGCCGTTTACCGTTGGTAATTTATCTTTGCAAGAATTAAGAATTGCAATAATAGTTTTTTAACCTGAAATTTTAACTAATGAAAAGATTATTTTTTGTTTTTGCCTTATTAACTCTGATGGCAGTAGTTTTTACCAACTGTACAACCAGCCGTAAAGCCGGATGCCCTGGTACTGAAGGCATTATTCATTAATTTATCCCGTTTATTTTATGAACTGGATAAATTTGACTGATGACCAGCAATTAAGTAGTATTAAGGAATTGTCGAAACAAAAGGCGCAATTAATTTTTAAGCACAGCACCCGCTGCTCTATTAGCAGCATGGCTAAAAACCGCCTTGAAAGAAGTACCCCTCCTGAAAGTATTGATTTTTATTACCTCGACCTGATACAACACCGACAGCTATCGCAAAAAATAGCCGAAGACTTTGATGTGTACCATGAATCTCCACAAGTGCTTTTAATTAAAAATGGAGCATGTGTGTATGACGAAAGCCATAGCGGCATTCAGATGGATGATATTGCAGAACAGGCATCAAAAGTATAATCAACCTAAAAGATACTATAAGAGAACTTCAGCAGCAATACTGCTGAAGCTTTTCATTTTAATCCGGTATCAAATTAACAGGAACAATTATTTCCCACTTGTTTTTTACTCCCCGGTTTAAAAGATCTGTATCCAGCAAATGTGCAAAGCGTACTCCAATTGTTACGGGTAAGGAATTCCAAACTTTAGTATCAAAATACAGCTCGCCACCAGTGCTGCGGCTTTTAACTTCGGCTATACTTCCGTTGGTAAACTTTGCGGTAGCACTGTTGTAATCAAAAAATCCGTTAGCCCTTATACGCTGAAAATAAATTAAACCAGCCACTCCCCAATCGGGATAGCATAACGGAAAGTGGTAGTTAAATCCAAACTTATACATGCGCCTTTGGCTTAATGCCTCATACCCTCTTGCATAAGGAAATATGTTGCTGAACAGATCACCCAAAGTGTCACGCTTTTGATAAGCAGCATTTAACACAATACTATGGTTAACTGATAGTCCTGGAAAATACAATGCCGCAGTACCTACCAGCTTGTAGCTTTTGCTGTAATTAAATGCATCCCGGTAATTTATTGAAATGGCCTGTGCCCAGCGTGGATTGATGTGTTGAATTGCTTTTCGGCTGGCATTGCTAAAAGAAAAGAATGCATTACCATAGTTTATCGCCTTATTATTAAATATATTTTTGCCAACAGCTTTGTAATAATATTGTTCCGTATTATAGCCGGCTCCAAAATTTAAAAATTGATTGGTGCGTCCGCCAATAAACTGTAAAGGAATAGCAAAGCCTGTTTTTAAAGTAGCCGAATTAAATTGTACAGATTTACCAAATGCCGTATCGAGTGTGCGATTAAAACTTTCCTCTGCACCAATGCTTAATACCGGAAACCATTTAGCGAAAGCGCTGTTAAACCCAACGGTATGGCTTTTATCGTTGCGGTTGTACGTATAACTAAGATTATTGCTAAAGTTGCTCATCACATTATCGCTGTAAATGGTATAGCCAAATTCCGACTCGCCCAATATTGGCCGGCGGCTATGGATATTAAACAAGTGAGATGATTGGTTGTAATTGGTGACTTTATTTTTTTTATCGGTTAAATTGTATAAAGCACCTGCACCATTTTTTTGCAATGCCGATGCCGTGTATAAATCAGGTGTATTAAAATCGGTTGCCGCAACATTTTCCCATTGAGCCGGATTTAAACTTATTTTAGATAAACGACTACCCTCTGCGGTGAAGGCCGCCACTAACATTTCGTTTTTTGAATTTACTACAGGCTGGTAAACGCTGTTGAGGTTATTGGTTAGCCGGTAAATTTTATTATCGGCCAATGTTACTGCATACGTATTATCTGCATTGGCATTCATCATTGTAAAATAAACAGTATCTCCTTTTACTGAAGGATACCCCAAAACATTATAAGAAAACGCTGTAATGTTTTCTGTTTTACCTGTAGTAATATCTACTTTAATTAAAGCCATCTTTCCTTCCGGATTACGAACTGCAGTTACTGCCGTATTGCTGTTAATGTATTTTGTTTGTGTAAAGAAATAATTATCAGGGTTGGGCACTTCAAAAATAATAGCTCCGGTAGCCGCACTTAAACGATGCAAATTATTAGTACCGTTAGTATTTACATTCACTGCCAACACTTCGTTGCCGGCTGCATTTATATCAGGTGAAAAATATTTTGATTTAAAAGTGAGTTGTTGTTGCTTTTTGGTTTTAATATCCAGCACTTGAATTACGCTGTAATCTCTGTTACTCCATCTTGGATCAGATTGAAATGAGGCATAAACCACTTTACCATTATTGTAAGAGTAGTAATCATCTATAACATAATTTTTAACCCGTACCTTTTCTTCCTTACCATTTACCAGTAAATAAAAAGCAGCAACTTGTTTGTACGATTTTTTAGCAACTATAATACTATCATCGCTAATAAAATCAGGGAACAGGTAGTCAATAACATTGTTCCTTTTTATGCCCGTTATATAATTATTTAGGGGTATGGTAAACGCCATTTCTTTATTCACAGGATAAGTCTGATCTTTAAAGTAGTTTATCGCATCCTGCCTGAACTGCTTAAACGGCACACCCGAATGTTTCTCTATCGCTTTATTAAAAAAACTTTTAAATTTTACTGCATCCCCGGTTACTTTATTCCAAAAACCTTCTCCATATTTTTGATACCCGTATGCTACTAAAAGATACCCGATAGCATAATGATCGGGTACAAAATTTTTTAATGAACCACTACGGTATTTCATCCAGCTGTAATTTTTATTTTGCTGCCAAAGCGATTTAAAGCCATTATAAAAAGCTGGCATTCTGCCCCTGCCCTGTTTACTTACCAGGGTTTCCTGCCATACGGCATCGCCTTCAAAAAAGTAATCGGGCAAAAAAAGTCCGTTAGCCAATAGTTGGCCTTCCTGCCCTAAAAAAAATGAAAATGCTTTAGTAAGTCCTTTATTAAAATTGCTGAATTGCTGCATGTGCCTGCTCTCGTGGGTCATTAAATTATCATCCCATCTAAGGCTGCCGGTGCTAAAATTATCCTGGCCGGGTGTCATATACAATTCGCTCATTATTGGCGCCATTCTCACATAAGCATTAGGAATGGTAGTTTGATTTTGCAAAACAATATTCCATTTACGCTGCTTACCACCAATTGTTTTTACTGTTGCACTATCCATCAGCTGCATCAAATTGGCAATACGATTTGCCTGGCTATCCAACCCTGTTGGAAAAATTACCCTTGCTTTTGATGTATTGATCTGCTTCCATTTTACTGACGGCGCATTACCGCCAAAATTTTGTGCAACACAAAAAAGAGGCAGTAAAAAGATTACTGATATAGCAGCAATATGTTTTACTTTTATCATAACTTAAAAATACTGAAATTAAAAGGTTTTATTTTTACTTCAATAAGAAAATAAATGCTTGAACCCAACTTTACACCATTTCCTGAAATTGCTACCGGCAGTTTATTATTAAGCCGCATACAAAATAAACATTCAGCAGAATTATTGGAGCTTCGTTCCAGCGAAAAAGTAATGCAATACATAGATAAGGAAAGAACAAAAACTATTGGAGAAATTGCCGCACTAATTAAAAGTATTGATGATGACATCATTAATAACGATGGCATTACCTGGTGCATCAGCTTTAAAGAAGATCCGGATAAGTTAATTGGCAGTATTGGTTTTTGGAGAATTATAAAAGAAAACCACCGTGCCGAAGTGGGTTACATGATGCACCCCGATTATTGGGGTAAAGGTTTAGTAAAAGAAGCATTGCAAGCAGTTATTGATTTTGGCTTTACCGAAATGAAATTACACAGTATAGAAGCTCATATAAACCCCGGCAATGCTGCTTCGGCAGGGCTTTTAGAAAAAACAGGTTTTGTAAGAGAAGCATATTTTAAAGAAGATTATTTTTTCAGAGGACAATTTTTAGATACAGCGATTTATTCTTTATTAAACAAAAAACAAGGCCCCGTTCTTATTAAGAACAGCGCCTTACGTTTTACCCTTAGTTTAATTAATTACATCTTTGGCAATAGCACATGATCAATTACATGTATCACACCATTGCTTTGATTAACATCTTTAATAGTTACATACGCTACATTACCGCTTTCGTCTTTAACCGCAATTTTCTTTCCTTTCATCATCACCATTAAATTACCGCCTGCAACTGTTTTTAAAGTAGCAGTACCATTACCCGCTTTAATTAATTTGGCCAATTCCATTGAAGTTAATTTACCTGCAACCACATGATAAGTTAATACACCTGTTAAAGCAGCTTTGCTTTCTGGCTTTAATAAATTATCAACTGTTCCTGCTGGCAAAGCATCAAAAGCTTTATTAACTGGTGCAAATACAGTAAAAGGTCCGGCGCTTTGTAAAGTACTTACTAAACCAGCGGCTTTTACAGCAGCTACCAAAGTAGTATGGTCTTTACTGTTCACTGCATTTTCTACAATATTTTTTGATGGATACATAGCAGCACCGCCAACCATAACTGTTTTTTCCATTTGTGCAAATGATGCATTAACCAATAAGATTGCTATTGCAGCAAAAAGAATTTTTTTGATCTGTTTCATAAATGTGTTTTTAAGTTTTTTAATTATTTTTTGTACAAACATTTACGGCAGATGAAAAACTTTGGATTGCTTTTTTACAAAAAATATTTTTTGTTGAAGAATTCTTTACAATAGTTTACAAGCAATAAAACAATATTGTAAACAGGCTGAAGAAAAATAAAGAGAGATGAGATAAAAAGAAAAGATTAAATTATTTTGCCCATACTTACTACTTTGGTAGGTGTTGGGTTTCCGCCTTCTTTTTCGAGAGAGATTGCAAAAGCTTGTGCCTTACCAAATGATTTCATTGGCTGCATCCGGAATTTTTTGCCTTTATCATTGGTTATGATCATTCCGCCATTTTCTGGTTTACCATCTACAATAGCCCAAAATTGATATTGCATACCTAAAGGCGCATCCGGCAAATTGCTGGCATCAATCATTACTTCGCCGGTATTTTGCATCCAGAAAATTTTGGCAGTAGCATCAGGCATTTCTTCCATACCTTTTAAAGCAACAGGCATACTGTAAGGATTGTGAACCACATCCATATCAGTTTTCATATCGTTGCTACGTTGCTGTTCCTGCGCAAGTTGTTCTTGTGTTTGTTGTAAGTCTTTAAAAGCGGTGTTATACTCACTGTAAAACTTCATATTCATTGCAGCACTTGCTATAAGCAAAGCAATAGAAGCAGCGGCGGTCCATTTCCAATAATTTTTAACAGCAACTACTTTTGCAGGAGTCACATCATTTATTGCAAAAGTTATATTTTTAACTGGCGCCGTATTTTGTATTGCTGCAAATATTTTTTCTTTCACTTCACTACTTGGGGCAACAGCATTTGCCTGGGCATAACTTTCCACCCCCTGTTGAATAGCATTTAATTCTGCAGCCACCTCCGGATATTGTTTTACCCAATTCTCTACCTGCGCCTTTTCTTCCAAAGAGGCAAGGCCTGCAGCATAAAGCTCCAGCAAACCGGATGATATAATATCTTGTACTTCCACTTTTATTGTAACATTTTTCTTAACTCTAAAATAGCCGAACGCATTCTTGTTTTAACAGTTCCCAGCGGAATGCCCATTTCTTTCGAAATCTCATCTTGTGTGTATCCATTAAAATAAGCCAAATCTATAATACTTCTCTGCTCTGGTTTTAAATTACTTAGTTGTTTTCTTATACCTAAAGCATCAAATTTTTCTGCAACAGCTGCATTATCGGTCAAATTACTTACGGAGTTTTCGTCACTTGAGATTTTCCCCTGCTTCTTGTATCCTTTACTGCGTAAAGTATCTATGGTAAGGTTCCGGGTAAGGTTCAGCATCCAGGTAAATAAGCGGCCCTTTGTGGAGTCGTAGCTGGAAAAATTATTCCATATCTTAACAAAAGCTTCCTGTAAAATATCTTCGGCCAGTTCTTTATCTTCCACCAACCTGTAAATAACACCATTAAGTGCAGCAGCATAATTATCGTACAGGTAAGAAAACGCCTGCTGGTTGCGGCTGTGCAGCTGCTCCACCAATTCTTCTTCGCTGTATTTTATAATTGCTGTCAAAAGATTAAAGGCTTAATTTAAAATCGAAAGTATAATATTTTTTTTAAACCACTGTATCTTACCTTGTAACAAAAATAAGATGATACAAAAAACAATTCCGGTTTTACCTGCTATTAACATAAAAGAAACCATATTGTTTTACGAAAGTAAATTAGGTTTTACCGCCTTAGATCATGGTGGTTATGTTCTTATGAGAAAAGATGGCGCAGAGTTACATTTTTTTCAATGTGCAGATAAATATCTTTGCGAAAACTCCGGAGCTTATATAAGAGTAACCAATATAGAAGATCTTTATATAGAGTTGTCGGCCTTTGAAATAATTCATCCCAACGGAAAGTTGGCAGACAAGCCCTGGGGCATGAAAGAGTTTTGTATTTTGGATAATAACGGTAATTTATTAAGATTCGGACAAGATAACAGCAATTAATTATGGCCCACTTTATAATAAGAAATATTCAGCCTTTTGATAACGCTGCATTGGCAAAAATTATCCGCAATGCTTTGGAAGAATTTAAAGCCAATAAACCCGGCACTGTTTATTTTGATGACACTACTGATAATATTTCTGATGTTTTTACAGCCGCAAAAAGCACCTATTTTGTAGCAGAAGAAAATGGGATGATACTTGGTGGCGGCGGCATTTACCCCACCCAAAACTTACCCGATGACACCTGCGAACTGGTAAAATTATATTTAAGCCATACTGCAAGAGGAAAAGGCATTGGCAAATTATTAATGCAAAAATGTTTTACTGCTGCAACTGAACTGGGGTATAAAAAAATGTATTTAGAAACTATGCCCGAATTAAATATTGCTGTACCACTTTACGAAAAAATGGGCTTCAATTATTTGAAGGCGCCATTGGGTAACAGCGGGCACGATGGCTGCGATATATGGATGATAAAAGATTTGTAAAATTTATGGAATTTATTTTCTTGTGAATCTTACCCGGCATATTTACAAATGAAAGCATTGTTTCCAGGTATTTTTTTAGTGGTAATTTTTTCTTGCAACAGCAAAGAAAAACAGGTAAACCGTTTGCAACATACTGCAACAACTGCAGCAACAATCGTTTTAAATTACGACTCCTGTAAAAAAGAAGTTTTTCTTGCCAAACATAAAAACAAAGCAGTTTGGAACAAACTAAGCAAAGTTCAAAAAGAAAAAGTATTTACAACTATTACCGCCGAAACTATCATACCCAATTGGATTGGCACTGCCTGGGATTTTAACGGCACCAGCGAAATACCACAAAAAGGCAGTATAGCCTGCGGCTATTTTGTTACCACCGTTTTAAGAGATGCCGGTGTATCGCTTGCCAGAACCAAACTTGCGCAATGTGCATCTGAGCAAATGATCACTTCACTAATTCAATCGAAATACATTCGCCGCTTCAGTAATGTTACGATGGATAATTTTATACAAAGCATACAAAAGCAAGGATATGGTTTATATATTGTTGGCTTGGATAACCACACCGGTTTAATTTATAATAGTGGCAAAGAAATTTATTTTATCCATTCTACTTTTGTGGGTACCAGAAACGTACAAAAAGAAAAAGCTGCTGCAAGTTGGGTACTGCGGCAAAGCAAATACAAAGTACTGGGCAAAATTAGTACCGATGAAAATATTTTAAGAAAATGGATTAATTAAACTGAAACAATTTCCACCTCATACACCGCACTAAACAAATACAATTTTCCTGTTTTTATTTCTACACATTTATATCGCTTGCGTATCTTCTCGCCTTTTTTAAAAATGCGGTTACCTTTTATTTTAAAAATACTTCCTTCTGCAATACTTTCTACTAAATGCACGCCGGGTTTCTTATCATCATAATTATTTAACACCCTCAACAATTTTTCATCCCCACAACTGCTGGCTGCAGGGTTTTGCAGCGTTTGCAGCAAAGCTTTTTCAATATCAGGGGGGAACACTTTTTTCAATAAAAATTTAGCCAGTATCTTACTGAATTCATTCTTCCATTCTTTACCATGCGCCATTACACGATGGCCAAATTGTTCGTAGGTAAATAAATGCGCCAGCTCGTGTAACAAGGTAATTAAAAAAGAATATTTATTCAGGTTGCCATTTACGCTTATGCGATGCGTTTTGCCGGCATGCGCATGGCGGTAGTCGCCCAAAATACTTTGCCGCTGGCGGCTAATGGTAAGGTGTACTTTGTAATGTTGCAGGTAATACAACACTTCATCAAAGCTGCCCGGCGGTAAATAATCTTGTAATTGTAAAAGCGGCGCTTCCTGTTTAGGCATTTTTTTGTTTGTTCAGCTTCATCACCAAGGCAACTTCCACTGCCAGATAAATAAAATACAGAAAGATGGAAATATAAATAGCGGGCTTATTAACTGCTTTTCCAAACACTACCACATATCCCAAAAATGCCCCCAGCAAAACAAACATCTTTATCAGCATGCTGGCCATCATACTGCGTACAAAAACATTAGGATTAGTATTTTTTAAAGCCCGGCGCTGTAAAAAGAAGGCTATAAAATTGGTTAAAAACAGCAACGCATTGGCAATTATTAAAACATCCCTGTCAATACCATGCTTTTCAAAAAAAGCCGGCATGGTTAAAAAAGCGGTATTAAAAAGAATAAAAATTAATAGCAGTGGTAAAATTTGTTTGCGTTTGTTTTGCATCAACCTTAGTTTTTGGTTATGATATTTTTATGCAGCAAAGGTAATACCTAAAACAAAACAGCAATGCCCCGATTTTTAACCGGGGCATTTTTCTATATTAATTTAAAATTTCAGCAATTATTATTCATTAACCACATTGGCCCGCTCTGTAATTAATTCCACCACATTGGCTCCCATATGGCATTGTCCGTTAAAAGATGCGGTGGGTTCAATTTGTAATTTACCGGCATATATATCACCGTCCACCAAGGCCTGGCCATGCAGGTATAAAAGATCGGCAACTTTAATTTTGCCCGTTACTTTTCCTAATACATCGGCTTGTTTACCATCCACATCACCTTCTACCATTCCTTCGGCACCAATTAAAATTTTTGCCTTAGAAATAAGATTTCCTTTTAATATTCCATCAATTCTAATATCTGCGTTGCTTTGAATATTTCCTGTTATGGTAGTTCCGGCCCCAATTATCGTGGTGGAACCAGCCCTGGTTTCATCAATAGATGATTTAGATTTTGAATTAAACATATTCTTTAGTTTTTGAGGTTGAAAATGGTTCGTTCACTCTTCACTATTTTCCAGTTTGGGCAGGTTTAGTTTATTAGTATCCAGTTTGGGTACATTGCCTTGTAAAACTTTTTGCAGATCATTAAAATACTGCTGCTTATTTTGCAAAGCCTTTTCAATTGAATCTGTACGCATTTTAAGTATTCTATATTCCTTTACCTGTTTTGAGTTACCATATCCTACACCCGGTAAATAATATTTAAGGGGCGTAAATACAATTAACGCAACTGTTAATCCGGTTAATAAAACAAAAAGGGTACTTAGGGCAATATATACACTCAGCCGGTTCAATTTAAACTTCACCACTTCTTCATACGTGTCCTCATTCATAACCACCAACCTGTAACGATTCCGCAAGCGTTTTAATGTGCTGTTGGCGTCAAATTTTGCCATATATATTTTTTGCAGGATTATAAAATTAAGTAAAGCAGCTAATAAAAGCAATAATCGCACCTAAAAAAGGGTATTTGTACTTAAAGCCAAAAAGATAATTACGCAAACCCTCCTTTGCCGGCATCTTAAAAAAAGACTAAAGTAACAGTTTACCACTACCTTTCTCTATACATTTAATAAAAATAACCGATATTTATGGCTGCTAAATAACCTATTGATTCATGCTGAAAAGAACCTTTGCATTTGTACTCTTATTTTTTGTTTTTAATGCCTGTTTTTTTACAGCATTTGCTCAACCAGTATGGACGATCGATCCATTTGGTAAAGAAAAAAAACCGGAGAAATACGAGAACCGGAAACTGGGCTCGGAGAAAACTGCTGACAAAAAATTTACCACTCCAAGGCATTTTATACAAAACACTATCACGCATTACAATTATTACTTCAACAGTAATAATAAAATTAATGCCGTGGTGGAAAGAGCCAAGCTTAGCAACAAAGACGACTACAGCAAACTACTTCCCTTTTATCCTTTTTCATTAGATAATACAGCCACGCAAAAACAAGAACTGGACTCGGTGATCTACAAATCTACCGCAGGTATTTTATTGCACGATCTGCGAAACGATTGGATAGACAACATGTACCTGCTTATTGGCAAAGCCTATTATTACCGTAAAGATTTTGATTCTGCGGCAATGACCTTTCAGTTTATTAACTACAACCTTTTTCCACGTAAAAAGCAAGAAGATGATAACCGTGTGGTTGGTACCAATTCTTCTGCAACAGGCAGCAATATTTCAATTGCCAATGCAGAAAAAAGAAATATTTTACAAAAGATAGCATCACTTCCGCCAAGCCGTAATGATGCATTGATATGGCTTGCACGTACTTTAATTGAACAAAACGAATTTGGAGAAAGTGCTGGTCTTATAAACACTTTACAAAACGATGCCAACTTACCAAAGCGTTTAAAAAATGATTTGGATGAAGTAAGTTCTTACTGGTATTTTAAACAAACGGGTTACGATAGCGCCGCCACTCATTTGGAAAAGGCGTTGAGCAATGCCGATGATAAACAGGATAAATCACGTAGAGAATTTTTGCTGGCACAGATGTATGAAATGAACGGGCAAACCGACAAAGCGTCTGAATATTATGACAAAGCATCTAAACATACCGTAGATCCATTGATGGATATTTATGCACGCCTGAATGATGCTAAAATGTACCGCAGCGGCGATAATTTAAAAGAACTGAATAACAGTATTGCCACGCTTTTAAAGATGGCTAAAAAAGATAAGTTTGAATCGTACAGAGATATCGTTTACTATTCTGCCGCACAACTCACTTTGCAAAAGCCAGACACTAACACTGCTATCATTTATTATAATAAAAGTATAAAGTACAACGAAAACAACATCCCTTATAAAAACAAAGCTTACGTGCAATTGGGCGACATTGCCTATACCCGTAAAATGTACCGGGTTGCATCTGCCATGTACGACAGCCTTCAGCTAAGTGATACCACATTTACCAATGATCTTGCACAAGTGCAAATAAGACAAGCTGCTTTAAAAAAGATTGTGGACTACACTACCAATATAGAGCGTGAAGATAGCCTGCAACGCATAGCCGCTCTTTCGCCTGCAGAACGGGAATTGTTTGTAAAAAAATTAGTAAAAAAATTACGTAAAGAAAGTGGCTTAAAAGATGATGGCAGCAATGCCGGTAATACACAGCAGCCAATTGATAATAAGAACAATGCTTCTGCAGATATCTTTGCTGCAAATAACAGTAAGGGCGAATGGTATTTTTATAACAGCTCTTTAAAAGCCAAGGGCTTTAATGAGTTTAAAAACAAATGGGGCAGCCGTATAAATGTTGATAACTGGCGTAGAAAAGCAGCGTTAGATCTAACGTTAAAAAATGCAGCCAATAACAATACCCCTATACCGGGCAATAACAATACTGCTGGCAATGCAGCCACACAGCCAACAGAAATTACCTATGAGGCATTAATGCAGGAGTTGCCACTTACTGCAGAAAAAACTGATAGCAGCAATACTACCATTTCGAACAACTTATTAAGCCTTGCAAAAGTTTACCAGAATGAATTAGAAGATTACGAAGAAGCCATTAAAACCTATGAAGAACATTTGCAACGCTTTCCAAATAAATTAGCTGATGGAGAAATTTATCTTGGTTTGTATTATTGCTACAACAAACTGGGTAATACAGCAAGAGCCAATTATTATAAAAATTTATTGAACACAAAATTTGTTAGTTCAAAGTCGTGGCAAATGCTTAACAATCCGGCGGCATTAAATTCTAAAACAAAAGACCCGGCAGCCACCAAAACTTACGAGCATATTTATGACCTTTTTTTAGAAGGAAAATTTGATGAAGCTTTAAGCGAAAAGAAAAAAGCAGATGCACAATATGGCGTTAATTACTGGACACCTCAACTGCTTTACATTGAAGCATTGTACAACGTAAAACAACGTAACGACAGTTTAGCAATTGTTGGATTAAATAATATCATTCAAAACAATCCTTCTTCTCCTTTAAAAGATAAAGCCGCAACAATGATTGATGTGCTGAAAAGAAGAAAAGAGATTGAAGCTTACCTTACCAACCTGCAAGTTACAAGAGTGCAAGACGAGCAGGTAATAATGGCATCGGATGATAAGCCAGCGGTAAAACAGCCGGCAGCGGTTGTTAAAGCGCCAGTGCTTATACAAAAAACTGTTGTGGTGCCGCCGCCAGTGCTAAAAGATACAATAGCTGCGGCCCCTTTATTAAGCAGCGGTTCTTTTGTAATAAAGCCTGACGCAGCACATACTGTAATGATGGTACTGGAAAAAGTGGATGGCGTATATATTAATGAGGCAAAGAATGCTTTTACACGTTACAATAAAGAAAATTATTACGGCCAGTCAATTGACATTACAAAAGATGCCGTAGATGCCGAACATAGTGTTCTCATCATTTCATCTTTTGCTGATGCTGCCACTGCAATACAGTATTATGATAAGATAAAAAGAGCTGCCCCAAGAGAAGTATCGTGGCTGCCAGCTAATAAATATTCTTTTATTATTATCAGCAACGAAAATTTGCAGGTACTAAAAACCAATAAAGATTTTGCCGGTTATAAAGCCCTGTTAAACAAACAATACCCCGGCAAATTTTAACAAGTAGCATCAATAACAAATATCAATGTGCAATATTTTTGTATTTACATTGCACATTATAACCCCATAACACACAACAATTCATGAAGCGTTCAGTAAAATTTTTTTGGCGGATTTTCTTAGGCGGATTTTCTATTGTAATAATCATGCTGCTACTGGCCAACTTTGGTGTGTTTGGAAAAATGCCTTCTGTAACGGAATTAGAAAATCCTGAAGCCGATTTAGCCAGCGAAATATATTCCAGTGATGGTGTGCTGATGGGAAAATATTATTCCGAAAACAGAAGTGAAGTAAAGTACAGTGAAATATCACCCAACATTATCCATGCTTTAATTGCTACAGAAGATGAACGTTTTTACGACCACTCGGGTATTGATGCCCAGGCTTTGGGCAGAGTAGTATTTACTTTAGGTACACAGGGTGGCGGCAGTACAATTTCGCAACAGGTTGCCAAGATGATGCTCGGGCAGGGAAAAGGAAATATTATAGTAAGAGGCGTACAAAAATTAAAAGAATGGATTGTGGCGGTAAAACTGGAACGCAATTTTACCAAAGAAGAAATATTAACCCTGTATTTAAACAGAGCCCCATGGGGCAATGTGTATGGTATTCGCAATGCATCCAGAATGTACTATCAAAAAGAACCCAAAGATTTAAAAATAGAAGAAGCTGCTGTTTTAGTAGGTATGCTTAAAGGTTATGGATACAACCCTATTGGTCACCCTAAAGAAGCAATGGACAGAAGGAATACAGTGATAAACCAGATGCTGGTTTGCAAACAACATTTTTTAACTGACGCAGAAGCCACTAAATTAAAAGCTAAACCACTGATCACTAACTATAAAAAAATAGATGAAGTTATTGGCATTGCCCCTTATTTCAGAGATGTATTAAAAGACAAATTAAAAACCTGGTGCCAGGCTAATAAAAATCCTAAAACCGGTGAACCATACGACCTGTTTAGAGATGGATTAAAGATATATACCACCATCAACAGTAAGATGCAGCAATATGCCGAGGAAGCTGTGGTACAACACATGCCGGTAATACAAAAAAAATTAGACTGGGCAATGAAAACCAATGGTGCTAAAATGTGGAAAGGACACGAAGCCACCATTGAATCAGCAATGAAATATACCGAGCGATGGAAAAATATGAAGGATGAAGAAATGAAAGAAGAAGATATCAAAAAATCTTTTTTTGTACCTGTAAAAATGAAAGTGTTTGCATGGAATGCCAAGAGAGAAAAAGACACCGTGATGACACCTTATGACTCTATAAAATATCATAAACAATTACTGCAAACTTCCTTTGCTGCAATGGATCCTAAAACCGGTGAAGTAAAATGCTGGGTTGGCGGTATCGATTATAAATGGTTTAAGTTTGATCACATAACTACTAAAAGACAAGTAGGATCTACCATTAAGCCATTAATATATTCTTTAGCTGTACAAGATGCCGGCTACACGCCTGCTACCGAAATACCCGGAGGTGCGGTTTTGTATGGTGGTGTAATGAAGTCATTTGGCGGCGGAGGCACTATGGCAAATTGCCTTGCCTTTTCAAAAAACACGGCAGCAGTAAGAATTACTAACCTTGTAGGAGTAAAAAGAGTAATTGAATTTGCCAATAGTGCCGGCATTAAAGCAAAACTTCCTCCATATACTTCTCTGGCTTTAGGTGCTGCTGAAATTCCTATGTTAGAGATGTTGCAGGCGTACACTATGTTTCCCAACAAAAGCCTTACCACTACCCCTATACTTGTTACCCGAATTGAAGATAAAAGTGGTAATATTTTGCAGGAGTTTGTACCTGAATCAAAACAAGTAATGAGCGAAACTTCTGCATACACTATGGTGCAATTAATGCAGGGCGTGGTAAAATTTGGTACTGCTCGGTCGTTAAACAGTTATAATATTCCCGTAGCAAAAGCGGGGAAAACCGGCACCACCAATGATAATGCTGATGGATGGTTCATTGGCTATACACCGGAATTATTAGCGGGAACATGGGTGGGTTGCGAAGATCCTTTTTTAAGGATTTACGCAGGTACATCCGGTGGTAACGAGATGGCCGCACCAAAATGGGGCATTTTTATGAGTAAGGTATATGCAGATAAAAAATTGGGTTATGGCAAACTAAAAGAATTTGAAAAACCTGCTAATATGGGTATCGAAGAGTTATCTGCTGATGCAGATTGGAGCAGAATTTTTAGCCAGGGAGACAGTACCACCGTTGATGAAGGAAATGGAGATGCTGGTGATTTTATTAACGACCCCACGATGGATCAATCGCCCCAGGAAAAAATCCCTATTGAAAGCGAAATACAAAAACCTGCTGCTGATACTACTGCCAAACAAAAAAATAAACCAGAAGATAAGCCGGCTGCAAAAGCAGTTTTAGCACCCGCAGTAAGACCTTTAACTGATGCTGAAAAAAAGTTAATTAAAAAGGAGAAAGCAAAGGCGGGAAATGAGTATTGATTTGACACAATTATTTTGCAATTAAAATTCATATTTAATTAATCTGGCAGCAGTGTGAAGGACAAGCCTAAAAAATTATTGAGCCAAAGGCATCCTGCACTTTATTACATTTCGGTTTTTACTAAGCGGCTTAAAAGAAAAATACAATGGTATACTGATGATAAAAAGTATACTTCATCTAAATCATCCCAACATCTTAAATACAGAATAAAAAAACACCAGTCGGTATTATTAAAAAAACTGGGTAGCAATAACGAACAACTACAGCTCAACAAAGTAACCAACCTTAAAATTGCAGCGGCTAAAATAAATGGCATTCTTATAAAGCCCGGTGAAACTTTTTCATTTTGTAAACTTGTAGGATTACCCACAAAGCAGAAAGGATATTTGTTGGGTATGGAATTATCATTTGGCGAAGCAAGAGCAGGGATTGGCGGAGGAATCTGTCAAATATCCAACCTCATTCATTGGTTAGCAATTCATAGCCCCTTAACAGTAACCGAAAGGTATCATCATTCATTTGATCCATTTCCTGATGATGGAAGAGTATTACCGTTTGGAAGCGGCGCAACAGTTTTTTATAATTACAGAGATTTTCAATTAACTAATAACACAGCCTATACCTTTCAAATAAACCTTTGGTTTTCGGAAAAATGTTTGGAAGGAGAATTAAGAATTGACCAGGAACTTGATTATGCCTATCACATTGAAGAAAGAGAACATCAATTTTTAAAAATAGAAAATATTTTTTTCAGAAAAAATGAGATATGGCGGCACAAAATTTTTAAATTTAAAAGTGGCAAAATAATAAGCACTGAATTAATTACAAAGAATTTTGCACGTGTTACTTATACACCTGAATCTTTTATTGAAGTGAAAGATATTAATACAATTAACTAACACTCTTACTTCTTCGCCTACTGCGTTTCTTTATTTAAACTACAACACACAAAGTATTGTACCGCTGAATGGCAATGCCTTGTCTTATTGTGCATAAAAAAAGCAGGGTAGAAATTAATTGCGCCCTGCTTTTTTTATTTTCTAATATCTCTATTAATAATTTCTCGCCTTCATTTCTACCCTGCGGTTTTTAGCCCGGCCTGCGGCTGTTTTATTATCAGCAACGGGTTGGTCTTGTCCGTGTCCGGCAGATAATAACCTGCTTTCATCTACACCTTTGCTTACCAAATATGCTTTAACAGCATTAGCCCTGTTTTCGCTTAATGTTTGGTTTTTATCTGGTTTACCTTGGCTATCGGTATGGCCATCTACATCCACTTTCAATGTTTTATCTTCACCCAAAATCTTAACTACTTCATTTAGTGATTTAAAAGATTTAGGTAATAATTTAGCACTACCAGTAGCAAAGAAAATATTTTTAGCAGCGTAGTTTATTTTATCAATTACAGCCTGTGCAATTACAGGGCAACCAAAATTGCTTGCAGGTCCTGCTTCGTTAGGGCATTTATCTTCTTCATCATTTACACCATCCTTATCTGTATCTGGTATTGGGCAGCCCTGGTAACGTGCCACACCTTTTTCGGTTGGGCATTTATCCTGCTCATCATTAATACCATCAGCATCAGTATCAGGTATTGGACAACCGCCGTATTTTGCTAAACCAGCAACTGCCGGGCATTTATCATCAGCATCAGTAATACCATCGCCATCTTTATCCGGACATCCCATTAAAGAAGCAATACCTGCCACATCCGGACATTTATCATCAGCATCAATAACACCATCTCCATCTCTATCTTTAGGAGCTTCCACTACCGGAGGCAAAACTACCGGCACCACTACTTCCTTCTTTTTACCAATATTACCGGCAATTCCAATACTATGGTATAAATGGTAGGTAGCGTTTTCTGTAATAGGCACCCTGTATTGTGTATTAATTAATAAAAAGGCTTCGTCATATAAATTTACCTGCAAACCCAAACCTATTGGAGCAATTGCAGAATAGTAACCTTTATATTTTGCAGCACCTAAACCTGCACTGATATAAGGATTTACCCAATATTTATCAGTAAGTAATTTAATGTTGGCAGTAGCAACAGCTTCTAACAAAAGATTGGTGCTTCCTGTTAATGATTCACCCGGCACAGGATAGTCAACAAAAGATCCTGAAAGAGAAGATTCAAAATCAATATGATTACTCAACCCTTGTATATAACTTATAGCAAGGCCTGCTGCCATATCTTTTGTTTTATTCCATTGTTTGGTTTGTAATACATTAGCCAAACTTGTAGAACGTATTGTTGCAGCAGTTTTAAAATCATTTAATAAAAAATGTACGCCAAGTGCCGGACGCTTTTTGTAATCGTTTTGGCCAAAGCTGTTTAGCAGCGAAACAATAGCCAATAATGACAATAAGATTTTCTTCATATTTGTTAGTTTACTTAGTTCTGGCAAAAATACCTTCTTACACTCAAAACGTAAAATAATTTACACACATAATTGAAAGGGATTGCTTCACAAACAGCTGATTACGAAATAAAACGGCTGTATTACTCCATCTTTGGGGCTTTTTTACCTAAAACCTCCACTTTTACCCGGGTTAACCCCGATGAGACATACCCCAATTTAACCGCTGCAACTCTGCTTAGGTCTACAATACGTTTCATTCTGGGGTGAAGCCTGTCGTTGGTTTTTACCACTACCGAACGGCCATTACGTAAATTAGTAACCCTTACCCAGGTACCTAAGGGCAGCACATTACAGGCGCAGGTAAATTTATTCTGACTAAAAATTTCCCCTGAAGATGTTTTTCGTCCATTGAATTTATTGGAATAAAAACTTGCCATGCCGTACAACACCCTTTTTACTTTAGCCGGCTTTGCTTTTGAGCCTGTATCTGTTTGTTGGGCTAACGTATTGGGTGCAATAATAAAGAGTGCTGCGATAAGCAAAATAAATTGCAGCCATTTTTTTCTTTTTGGGGATGGTTTCATGCAAGCGTAAATAAAGTTTAATAATAAATCTTTTAATTTTACAGTACTCACTTATCAGCAAAATATTTTTCTCTCAGCACTTTGTCCTCGCCATAGATATCGTCATAAAATTTAATTTTTCCGTCTTTTCCTTCGCAGCTAAAATAGCGAATATAAATTGGTATTTTATTTTTTACATCCACACGGTGCCGTTCCTTTTGTGCTATCCAGTTCTTTAAAGAATCGGTATTATATTTTAAACTATCCGGCTCTTTTACATTCATGCTATCATTTCTGGCAATGTAAAAAGCCAGTTTTTGCCATTCCTGCACTCTTACACAACCATGGCTTAGTGCCCTTGAAGAATTTTTAAAAAGATACCGTTGATTGGTATCATGCAAATACACTGCATAGGGATTATTAAAATTAAATTTAAAAATGCCCAATGCATTATTATCACCACTGTTTTGCATTACTTTATAGGGGATGCCTTTGGTGTATTTACTCCAGTTAACATTGTTACCATCTATCGTTTCGCCTTTGCTATCAACCAATTTTAGCCCAAGCCTGGCCAGGTAACCGGGATTGCTTTTTAATTTAGGCAAATATTGTTTTGCTATAATACTGGTAGGTACCGTCCATGTGGGGTAAGTAATCATATCAGTGATGACACTATTTAACAAAGGGGTTCTTGTTTCGGGTTTGCCACAAATAACTTTTGATTCCAAAGCAATAGTGTCATTATCAATTACCCATAAATAATAAGCTGGTAAATTTACCCAAATATATTTTTCGGGCATTACTGCGGGTAGTTGCTTATACCTATCCAGTGTAATAGCAATGCGTTTAAAACGTTCCGCATCACTTATATTCATCATTTTTATTACAGAAGAAGAAATTTTCCCATCTGGCTTTACCCCTTTTAGCTTTTGATATTTTTGAATAGCCTGGTTCAATTGTGTCGAATCGGATAATTTAGTTGCAGCACTTATAACGCCACTTTCCTGCAATCTTTTTTGCAGGGTTTTAATAAAGAAAAGAGAATCTTTTATGTCCCCCTTTTTATAAGGATAAGTTATATAAGTGTATGTTTTACGATCCATACTGTCTAAAAACCGTTTGATCCCATTTTTCAATTCCCAATACCCTTTATGCACAGGTTGCAATGAATTCAGTAAACCTGTAAATTGTTTTTTTTCTAAAAGTTCGTTCAGGTTATTTATAAAGAAGGTACTGGATAAAGAAGAATCTTTACTAATAGTAATACTGTCTGACTGTAACCTCCCATATTTCAGATCTTTTATAACATGTATAAACGCATCTGTAAACATCAGGTCGGCCTTTGTCCATAAGGCAGCATCCATTCTCTTTAGCGAATCTGTATCCAATTTATTTTTTAAAGAGCGAAGATTTTTAAAATGATAGTCTTTTGGAAATAAGCCTTCCAATTCTGCATTAGCTATAAACTGAAATAGAGAATCTGCAAACGGTTGCCATTTTTCCTTACTGCTCCAAACCGGCTGATGACTATTTGCTGCATAAAAATCGCTGACAACAGCTACAAGGTTTAAACGGATACTGTCGTCAATTTTGCCTTTATTTTTTACTGCAAAATCCAATGTGGCGCTGATATTTTCGCTGGTATTTTTATCCATTTGTTCAGGATCGTCCACAATCTGTTTATCTTTTTTTTCATTGGCACTGTTGCACGAAATGATGAACAGGCACAAAATGATAACTGTGATTTGCAGATAAGGGTTTTTGGTGTAATGCATATATCGGGTCAAAAAGTTTGTAACTTCAGGTGTTCTTTAGTTTTCCGGACGATAGGTTATAAGCAATTTATATGAACAAGATAACACATGCGTTTCAATTACAGGTAATTTCGGGTATTGTTTTTTTATTAACATCGGTGGGTACTATTGCACAACCTGCTACAGCCAATAAAAAAGATACTGCTTTAAATCAATATGGCCTTTGGGTAACAGGTTCGGTAAAGCAATTGCAAAAAACGGTATCCGTAAATCCGGCAAAACAAATGGTTGATATAAAGAAACTCATCCCGTCCATAGTTTTAGAGTTGCGGTATGCCGGCAATAACAACTTTATGAAGAAAAAACTGTATCCGCCATTAACCACTACCTTTCTCAGAAAACCTGCAGCAGATTCTTTAGCAAAAATTCAAACCCAATTAAAAGAAATGGGATTAGGGTTAAAAATATTTGATGCCTACAGACCCTATTCTGTTACCAGAATAATGTGGGAGCCGGTAAAGGATGACCGCTATGCTGCCGACCCTAAAAAAGGCAGTGGGCATAACCGTGGCATTGCTGTTGATCTTACTTTAATTAATACAAAAACCGGCGAAGAATTAAATATGGGAACAGGCTTTGATAATTTTAGCGATACAGCACACCATGCATTTACTGATTTACCCGAAGAAATTTTGCAAAACCGTTTACTATTAAAAAAAATAATGGAGCAAAACGGCTTTAAAGCGTTGGATACAGAATGGTGGCATTACAGTTTACCCAATGCAATAAATTTTGAATTACTGGATTTACCATTTAGTGAATTAAAAGAAAAATCTACAATAAAAAAAACTCCTACTCATGCTAAAAGAAAGTTTAATTGAAATATTTGAAAGAGATCTTAAAAGATTAATTACTGAGATCAATCTTTACAGAGATGAAAATAATCTGTGGATCGTAAAAGAAGGTATTAGTAATTCTGCCGGAAATTTAACGTTGCACTTACTAGGCAATCTCAACTATTATATTGGCGGTGTACTTGGACATACCGGCTACATACGCCATCGTGAAGATGAGTTTGCTTTAAAGAAAGTACTGCGTACCGATCTTATTACCAATATTGAAAACTGCATTGTTATTGTAAAAAATGCGCTTAATAAATTATCGCCTGAAGATCTAAAAAAAGATTTTCCAGTGGAAGTAAAGGATAAGATTTCAACAACTGATTTTATACTGATTCATTTAGCCACACATTTAACTTATCACCTTGGCCAAATAAATTATCATCGCCGTTTATTAACTAGTTAATAATTCGTGGAATGCGCTGCTCCAATAGCATCATATCTGCCAGCACCAACGCTGTTACTGCTTCTACAATTACCGGCGCTCTCAGGGCCACACACAGATCGTGTCTTCCTTTAATAGAAAAATTTTGAGTGGCACCTGTTTCCCAGTTTAAACTATTTTGTTCTTTTGGTGTAGAGGATGTTGGTTTAACGGCTAAACGAAATACCAGTTGGTTACCGTTAGTAATACCACCCACTACGCCACCGGCATGATTGGTTCTTGTTTTACCTTCAGCATTTTCAATAGCATCGTTATGCTGGCTGCCAAACATTGTTGCTGCGGCAAACCCGGTACCAAACTCCACCCCACGCACTGCAGGTATAGCAAATAAAATATGCGATAATACCGATTCTACCGAATCAAAATAAGGTTCACCCAAACCTACTGGCAAGCCGTCAACTACACACTCTACAATACCACCCACAGAATCTTTGGCGTCAATACCTTTTTGCAGTCCTTTTTCCAAATCTGTTTCGCCTGCTATTGCTGTAACCTGTGCGGTGATATTTACTGATGCCATTAGTTTTTTTGCAATAGCACCTGCTGCAACAATACCAGTAGTTAACCTTGCGCTAAAATGTCCGCCCCCACGATAATCTTCATGCCCACCAAACTTTTGATGTGCCACCCAATCTGCATGGCCCGGCCTGGGAAAGCTTCGCTGTTTATTATAATCTTCGCTACGGGTATTTTTATTTTCAAATAAAATTGTTATTGGAAAACCAGTGGTTTTATTTTCAAATATGCCACTCTTGAATATTGGATAATCTTCTTCCTGCCTGGGTGTGGCGCCTTTTTGTTTGCCGCCTTTTCTTCTTTCCAGGTCGGGCAACAGATCATCTGCAGTTAATGGTAATCCTGCAGGGCAACCGTCAATGGTTATGCCTACACACTCGCCATGCGATTCGCCAAAAATATGTACTCTGAATATGCGGCCAAAAGAATTCATCAGACTGTTTTTAATTAATTAAAGATACATCAGCATTCAGTAATTGTAAATGCTCATAAAAATCGGGGTAAGATTTATTAATAGCTTCAGCTTCTTCAATACTGGTTTCGCCGGTTGCTTTTAGTGCAGCAACGGCACAAGCCATTGCAATACGATGATCGTGGCGTGAATGAACAGCAGCAGCTTTTAAACCTTCTCCTCCTTTTATCATCATCAGGTCATCCTGCAAAATAATTTCCACACCCATTTTTGCAAACTCTTCCTGCAAAGTTAATCCTCTGTCACTTTCCTTATGTGCCAAACGGCTTACGCCTTCAATTACTGATGTGCCATTACAGTAGGCTGCCAGTGCAACCAAAGGAGGAAAAAGATCAGGGCAATCTGTGGCGTTAAAATGAAAAGGTTTTAGTGCTGATAAACCAGTTACCGGCGGGGCTATTTCAATCTGTTTTTCTTCAATTGAAATAGTAGCACCACTTGCAATAATCGCCTGTAAAATGGCTTTGTCTGCCTGGGTTGAAAATGGATCTAATCCTTTAACTACTATCTTTCCTGCGATAGCGCCTGCTACTAATAAAAATGCTCCCCCACTCCAATCCCCTTCTACTGTATAGTTTAGGGGTTTAGGATTTAGGACTTTAGGGCTGATTACGAAGGATTCATAATTATTATTTTCAACTACATAACCAAAATGTTTCATCACCTGCAATGTAAGATCGATATAGGGTTTGCTTTTTAAATTATTTACAGTGATGGTTACCGGATGTGTTGCAGCTTTTGCAAACGCAAACAATAACCCGGTTAAAAACTGAGAACTTAATGAACCATCAATAGTAATATCTTTTGGTTGCAAAGGGCCTTTAATTTTTATGGGTAACATGCCTTTGTTAGAGGCTACCGCAATACCCAGTTGCGGAAATATTTCATCAAAAAAATCCATGGGGCGTTTTAATAAACTTCCGGTTCCATTGATTGTTATCGATTGATCGCTTAATGCAGCAATGGGTGTAAACATACGAATGGATAAACCGCTTTCGCCACAACTAATTTCTCCTGATACCGGTTGAATACCTTTAGCTGCAATTACAATTCTTTCTCTATCATTTACTGTAATAGCAGCACCTAGTTTTTGTATAATATCTAATGCCGCTAAATCATCATTACTTTTTCCGGGATTATTAATTACAGTTTCGCCATCGTTAAGTAAAGCGGCAGCACATGCCCTTTGCATAGAACTTTTACTGGTGGGTGCAATTAATGCGCCGTTAATTATTGAGGGTTTTACTACAACTTTCACTATAATATTTCTTTTAAATGCTTGTGCAATTCATCCAGTTCAATTGGCCTTATCACCGCTTCGCCAATTTTATTTAAGAGGATAAAATTCATCACTTTCAGGTTACGTTTTTTATCCATCTTCAACACTTCAAATACTTTTTCGTATTCTGTTTCCACGTCAACAGGCAAGTGATATTTTGCCAGCAGTTTTACAATTCGTGTAGCTTCATCAAAATGAAATCCATTTAATTTTTCTGATAAATTACAGGCCGCCACCATACCAATACTTATAGCATGGCCATGAAGCAATTGATGTAAATTTTCTATAGCGTGCCCGATAGTATGCCCAAAGTTTAACAACTTTCTATCTCCTTGTTCAAACTCATCATTTACAACAACAGTAGTTTTTATATTTACATTTCGCTCAATTAAATCTGCCAATAAAGTTGCGTTTGTGGTAAAATCATGCAAAGTAAATTTCTCCAACAAGGCAAACAATACGGTATCTTTTATACAAGCATGCTTTATTACTTCTGCAAAACCGTTAACCCATTGTTCATAAGGTAAAGTTTGTAACAGCGAATAATCAAACAGTAAAAACTCCGGCTGTTTTATTAGGCCTACTAAATTTTTATACACGCCAACATCTACTCCATTCTTTCCGCCAATTGATGCATCCACCATCGACAGAATTGTGGTAGGCACAAAGCCAAACTTTACCCCCCGCATGTATACACTGGCAGCATATCCTGTAATATCAGTAACTACCCCACCGCCTACACCTACAATAAAAGTTTTGCGATCAGCTTCCATAGCAATCAGCTGCCCGATAATTACATCAACCGTTGATTGTTGCTTATGCTCTTCTCCCGCCCTTATCACAATAGTTTTCCAACCATCAAATTTTTGCTGATGGAGTTGAAATACATTTTCATCAGTTATTAAAATAGTAGTTTCTTTTGTTGTCAACTGTTCTAAATCAGAAAAAGCTGCATCAAAATAATAGTTTACTTTTTTTCCGGAGAAATCATTTTCAACCTGAGTCATAAAAAATAAATAAGTGGTAAATAACTTAAGAGTTCATGATGTTATTCTGGTGATTGATACTTTCCAGATGTATTGCATCATAATACTTAGTGATAAACTCTTTACTTAAACCCAGCTTCTCTCCTTTGGCGTAGGCTTTTTCCAAGATCTCATTCCAGCGGTTGGTTTGTAAAATGGTGATGTCGTTATTCTTTTTGTATTCTCCGATTTTATCAGCAATTTTCATACGCTGTCCCAATATCGTCATCAGTTCATCATCCAGGTGATTGATCTGTTCACGTAAAGTTGCCAATGCCGTAATAAATTCTTTTGCATCTGTATTCTCATGCCTCCAAACCAAAGCATCCAGCATTTCTGCAAATTTCTCTGGTGTTATTTGTTGCTTGGCATCGCTCCAGGCATTATCCGGATCAATATGCGTTTCCAGCATGATGCCATCAAAATCAAGATCGATACTTTTTTGAGAAACAGATTGCAGTAATGTTCTGTTACCACAAATATGTGAAGGATCGCAAATTAAAGGCATGCCCGGAAACCTGCGTTTCATTTCAATAGGCAAATGCCACATCGGTGCGTTACGAAATTCAGTATTACCATAAGATGCAAAACCACGATGGATCATACCCACTTGTTTAACACCCACTTTTTGTAAGCGTTCGATACCGCCGGTCCACAATTCCAGGTCGGCATTTATCGGGTTTTTTATCAGCACCGGAATATCAACTCCACGTAAAGCATCAGCAACTTCCTGCACACTAAAAGGATTCACCGTTGTTCTTGCACCAATCCAAAGCATATCCACATCAAACTGCAATGCATCCTGCACATGTTTAGCGGTGGCCACTTCTACAGTAATGGGTAGCCCGGTAACTTTTTTTGCACTTGCCAACCAGGGTAAACCTTTGGTACCAATGCCTTCAAACAATCCTGGTTTGGTACGGGGTTTCCAAATACCGGCACGTAACACATCTACTTTACCTGTTTTGGCAAGGCGGGTAGCTGTTTCCATTACCTGCTCTTCGGTTTCGGCACTACAGGGGCCGCTGATAATTAATGGACGTTTATTCCATTTGGTTTGCATTAATTCTTTCATCGATTGAGTTGCTGTTTGCATGATTATTAATTATTAAATACTTTTTTTGTTATCAACTTTTGTAATGCTATTTTACTTCAGTGGCGTCGCACTCTTGTACTGCATTACTTTATTGAGCCTTAATTATGTTTTGCCAAATATCTTTTGTCATCTCAAATTTAATTTCTCCTTTACCATACAATCCCACTGCCTTCCAACCTTGCATTTGATAAAATTTTTCTGCTCTTGTATTGGGCGATGTGCTTAACCAAACCATTTCTTTTTGCTGATCGAAATACCAGTTCAGCATATTATCGTGCAATTTTTTTCCAATACCTTTATTTTCAAAACCGGGATGTACAAATAATGCTCAGATATTATTATCAATCAAATCAGCAATGGCAAAAGCAACAATTGTACCATCTGCTTCGCAAACCCAACCTTTTCCTCTTAAGGTTAAATATTCCACACAATCTTTGTCGGTAACCAATCCGAGATTACTTAATACATTTTCTTTTACAGCGTTTCTTACCACCTGTATTTGTTTGATATCGTTGGTTAGTGCTTCTCTGAAAATCATTTTTTGTCTGTAGCTTGCTTAAAAAAAACATCATTCTGCTTATCAATAAAAATCATCGAATCATTATAAAATTGAGTAAACCCAGTCACTATATCTCGTAAATTGTTTTCGAATAGTTCTGCGTGATTTTCACTTTTATTCCATTTTCGTCGTGCTGAATTTAACGTTGGTTCATATCGACCAAATAAAAATGCTGCCTCATAATCAATAAAACTGTGTTTATATGAATTTGAAACATCATTTAACAGCTTTAAAAAAATTAGACTTTTATCATGTACTACTTTTAAATAAGAGTCTGAATTTAATAGGTTACCGATACTTTCAATTTTTATAACATCAGGCTCTGCATTATTCTCGACTATATAAAACATGAAATACTGAAGTCCAATTAACTCATCGGAAGTTTTTCTGAACCAATAAATTAATGTCTCAGTTTTGTAGCGAAATTTTGAATAAAAATTCTGATTTACTTGTTCAAAACTGTAATCTTCTAAGGCAACTGCCGAAGTATATAAATTATGTTCCAAAAAAATTTCAGAAATCAATTTATTTAAAATGTGAATCCTTATAATAACATCACCATACTTATTTTGGAGTAACCCAAAATACTTGCTGGAAGGCATACCAAAAAACTTATTCGAAATAGTTTTATTGTCATGATTCTTTATGAGCGGTATATCTATCATCATTATTTCAAAATTCTTTTTATCTTATTTGCATTCTCCATCAGTTCTATCAAATACTCCATATTCTCTTTTTCCAAACTAGCTTTAAATTTTCTTAACTGCGAAATATGTTCATTCAATACATCCAGCACATTTTCTTTATTCTGCATAAAAATAGGTGCCCACATAGCCGAATTACTTTTTGCCAAACGCACTGTGCTTTCAAAACCACCACCTGCCATTTCAAAAATGGCATCTTCTTCTTTTTCTTTTTCTAAAACCGTATTGGCCAATGCAAAAGAAGTAATGTGTGAGATATGGCTGATGTATGCCGCATGTACATCGTGGTTGGCTGCATCCATATAAATGATATGCATGTTTACCGCTTTATAAATATTTTCCACTGCCTGCAAAGCAGCCGGATCGCTTTTTTCTTTTTCACAAATTACACAAGCCCTGCCTGCAAAAGCACCTCTTACCGCAGCTTCAGGCCCGCTATATTCTGTTCCCCACATGGGATGCGTTGCCACAAATTGTTTACGCATCGGGTGATCTTTTAATGCATCGCACAAAGCAAATTTGGTAGAGCCTGCATCAACAACAATTTGTTTATCGGTTATCAGGTTCATTATTTGTTGCATCACCGGTATGGTAGCATCAACAGGGATAGAAACATAAATGAAATCCGCTTGCTTTACCGCATCTTCTAGAGGCAATGCCTCATCAATAATACCCAGTTCAATTGCTTTTGCAATGCTTGTAGCAGAGCGGCCCACACCAATCACTTTTTTGGCAATACCTTTTTCCTTCAATGCCAATGCCATAGAACCGCCAATCAAACCAACGCCAACAATAGCTACATTCATACTGATTGTTTTATTCTTTTAATCGCTTCATCAATATTTTCTTCTTTACAACATAAACTTACCCTTACATATTTATCACCTGCACTACCAAAAATACCACCGGGTGTAATAAACACATTGGAGCCATACAATACTTTATCACTTAGCTCGTACCCATCTTTATAATTAGAAGGAATAGCCGCCCACACAAACATGCCCGCCTGATCTTTTGAATACCTGCACTCCAGCAGATCCAGCAATTCAAATACTTTTTCTCTTCTGGCTTTATAAATAGTGTTGATCGAATCGTGCCAGTCTTTTTCCAGTGTTAATGCTTTTGCTGCAGCTAATTGCAAAGGCAAAAACATACCACTATCCATATTGCTTTTAAAACGCAACACATCGTCTATCTTTTCTTTTGCACCGCATAAAGTACCAATACGCCAGCCTGCCATATTGTGCGATTTGCTTAGTGAGTTTAATTCTATCACACAATCTTTTGCACCTTCCATACCCAACAAACTGGCAGGCTCATCATTTAAAATAAAACTGTAAGGATTGTCGTGTACAATAAGGATATTATACTTTTTTGCAAATATGATCAGTTGATTAAACATAGAAGAAGTTGCCAATTGCCCTGTTGGCATGTGAGGATAATTAACAAACATCAGCTTTACCCGGTTAACATACAGATTATTTTCAATTGCATTAAAATCCGGCATCCAGTTATTGGCTTCTGTTAACTCATACTCCATACATTTTCCGCCGGCAATGGTTGCGGCAGCTTTGTAAGTAGGATAACCGGGATTAGGGATAAGAACAAAATCACCTTCATTTAAATAGGTCATGCAGATGTGCATGATACCTTCTTTGCTACCGATAAGTGGTAATATTTCTGTATCAGCATTTAAATTAACGTTATACCATCTTTTATACCAGCCGGCAATAGCATTTCTTAAAACCGGGCTGCCCTTATAACTCTGGTAAGCATGTGTGTTTGGTTTGGCTGCTTCTTCCTGCAATACTTTAATTACATCGGGGTGCGGTGGCAGGTCCGGACTGCCAATACCCAGGCTGATGATATTCTTCCCTTCTTTATTCAAAGCGTCTATCTCTCTCAGTTTTTTAGAAAAGTAATATTCGCCAATACCGTCTAATCTTTTTGCTGTTTCCATGTTTTTTATTTCACTAATTTATTTTTATTCTCATCGCATTTAATTCGTGTAATTAGTGCAATTCGATTAATTCGTGTTTCTTAATTCGTGTTATTTATTTTCCCGTTTTTATAAATTCCCAACACACTTAACCCCTCAGTGAGTACTTCTATTTTTTTTATTACTTTTTTAAATTGCTCTACATTATCAAATTCCATGTCGGCATGAAAAGAATATTTAAAATCGCTGCCCGGTATGGGCATGCTTTGCAATTTGGAAAGATTGATACCTTCATCTGCGATCTTTGTAAGCACTTTGGCCAAACTTCCTTTAGAATGATCAGTAAAAAAATTGATAGAGGCTTTATCTGCACCTGCAATTTCATTAACAACATCCTGCCGTTGCAATATCAAAAAGCGGGTATAATTATTTTTTAAGGTATGAATATTAGGTGCAATCATATCCAAATTGTACAACTCAGCAGCTAACTTACTTGCAATAGCCGCAATATGTTTGCTTTTATGCTGATGAATATGTTTAGCACTTAATGCAGTGTCTTCTGTTTCTACCAGTTTCCAGTTGTATTTATCTAAAAAGCCAAAGCATTGCTGTATGGCCATGGGGTGAGAGTGTACTTCTTTGATATCATTCAGCGATACCCCGGGATTAACCAGCAGGTTTTGTTTTATCTGCAGGTATATTTCTCCCACAATTTTCAAATTACTTTTCAGCAATAAATTGTAATTGGGCAAAATACTTCCGGCTATAGAATTTTCAATGGCCATTACACCGCCATCGCTTTGTTTTTTATCCGCAGCAATTTTAACTACTTCTTTAAAAGTAGCGCAGCAGATTACTTCAGTTTGCTTACCATAAAACTGCTGTGCAGCTACCTGGTGAAAACTACCTTCAAATCCCTGTATCGAAACTTTCTTGTTCATAATGTGTATTAAAACAAAAATCCCGGCCTTTTTAGCCGGGATTCTTTTTATGTTAGTCTGTTTTTTTATTCAGTTTTTAACAAAAGGCTCCCGGTCTATTTATAAAATAGTAGCTAAAATAAAAGAAGCTATGGTTGCCTTTGTTCATCATTGAATTTCAAAAATAGTAAAACAAGTTTATATCAACAAAAAAAATCCCTCTTAAAATTAAGAGGGATCTGAATGATTGCTTGTCATGTGAAAATTTTTATGCTACACCGACTATTAAAACAAGCAACCAGTTGCCGGTTAATAAATTACTTCTTAATAACTGAATCAACAGCTTTAACAGTTGAATCAACAGCTTTAACAGTTGAATCTACAGCCTTTACAGTTGAATCAACAGCTTTAACAGTTGAATCTACAGCTTTCAAAGCTGAATCACCAGCTGCAGCTGCAGTTTCACCAGAATTGTTACAAGCTACAAATGCTACTACTACTGCGATTGCTAAAAATACTTTTTTCATTTTTGTTTGTTTAATTTTTTAAAATTATAATTTCATATTTATACTTGGATTTAAAAAGTAACCCATTAGTTTTATTAATTTTTTTTTCGTTCTTTTGGGTTACAAATAATCGCTAAACGTATTAATATAAACCGGGTGAGTACTTTAGAAGAAGAAAAACTGATACTGAAAGGATTGGCAGCAGACGATAAACAAGCCATTGAGACCATTTACAGGCAAAATTACGCTATGATTCAGGCTTTTATACTGAACAATAACGGAAGCCAGGATGATGCCAGGGATATTTTTCAGGAGGCAATGATTGTATTATTTGAAAAAGCCCGGTCGGATAGTTTTGAGTTAAGCAGCCAGATAAAGACCTATTTATATTCAGTTTGCAGGCGGCTTTGGCTAAAGAGACTCAACCAAATGCAACGTTACAGTGGCAATTTGGAAAATATGGAAGAAACGGTGCATGTGGAAGAAGAAGTGGAGTTGCACGAAAAACGTAATGCCGATTTTACATTAATGGAAAATGCCATGAGTAAAATTGGAGAACCCTGCAAAAGCCTTTTGGATGCATATTATATTCAAAAAAAGAACATGCAGGAAATAGCAGCGGATTTTGGATATACCAATGCAGATAATGCCAAAACACAGAAGTATAAATGCCTTATGAGGTTGAAAAAATTATTTTTTGCACAATACAAAAATGTACAATAAAATGGATGACATATTATTAATTGACGCTGTTGAAAGATACCTGAAGGGAGAAATGTCTGCGGAAGAAAGAACTTTTTTGGAAGATTTGCGTAAAAAAGATCCTGAAGTTGACCAGATGGTGGTGGAGCATACTTTTTTTCTTAATGAGGTAGAAAGATACAGTGCTGTAAAAAGCTTTAAACATTCGATGATTGAAGCCGAGACTAAATTAACTGAAGAAGGCGCTATCAATCAATCTAAGCTACAGGGTAAGGCTAAGCTGGTTTACATGTGGAAGAGGTACAAGCGTATTACTGCAGTGGCTGCAACCATTGCCGGAGTTGTATCTATACTCACTGCAGGCTTAACTTCTGTTTATAATAATAAAACAAATCCTGAAATAGAAAAATTAAACAGGAAGTTAGACGCAATAAAAATAGGGCAGACACAAACCAACAAAGAGCTTAACGCAGTAAAAAGTAAGATAGATCCCAAAGCAACACCTAAATCAGGTGGTACCGGATTTTTAATTGATGCACAGGGTTATCTTATTACCAATGCACACGTATTAAAAGGTAAAACTATTATTGCCACCAATGAAAAAGGGCAACAGTTTTTAGCTACTGTATGCATGATGGATAATACCCGTGACATTGCAATATTAAAAATAGAAGATAAAGATTTTGTGCCGTATAAATCTTTGCCTTATAGTATTAGTAAATCTGTGAATTTAGCCGAGCCCGTTTACACAATGGGATATCCAAAAGATGGGATTGTATATGGTGAAGGTTATTTAAGTAGTGAGAGCGGATTTCAGAATGATACACTCTCCTATCAAATTGCTATTGCTGCTGACCATGGTAACAGTGGTGGTCCGGTATTAAATAAACATGGCGATGTAATTGGTATCTTAACTGATAAATCAGCAGGTGGCGGTGTTTACGCAGTAAAATCAATGTATATTTTTAAAACTATCGAAAGCCTTAAAAAGGATACTGCATATTCAAATATTAAACTTACCAATACCAACAATATTAAAAATTTAGACAGGGAACACCAGGTGCAAAAAGTAAACAACTGCGTATTCTTAATTAAGAGTTACGAATAAACGAGCTTGAGCAAAAAGCGAAATAAAAAGAGCGGCTTCATTTAATGAAGCCGCTCTTTTTATACTATTAATATTTTATGCCCACAGATTAGATGGATATTCTCCATCGGTAACCAACTTATCAATACTGGCTTGTACTACCGGAGCATCTTCTTTATAAGTAACCCCAAACCATTGTGATGAGCAGGGAATAACTTTAATATTGCCACCCTGAGTTGACACAAACTCATCGCCAATAAGCGGTATAAAAAATTCAGCTTTAATATTGTGGCTATTTTCCTTTACAAACTGGTGAAATAATTTTTCTGTAGCCGGAAATACTGATTGATGGAAGCACCAGAAGTTCATAGATACACTGGAGTTGAACGGCACTTCATGTTTACCAGCTTCGTCTTCATAAACAATAGTATCAGCTTCCCTGTAAATTTTTGTTCTTTCTTTAATGCTTACCAAATTATTACTGTCATCTACCTGGCAAACACCACGGCTTACCGTACCATGCTCACTTAAGGTTTTTGCCAGTTCGTATCCAATGATGGAATAGGTTTTTTCGTTACAATCATTATTTAAAAAAGCCGCCGCTTTCACAAACGCATCCTGCCCGTAAAAATCATCTGCATTAATTACTGCAAAAGGTTCTTTTATTACTTCCATAGCACATAAAATAGCATGCCCCGTTCCCCATGGTTTTGTTCTTCCTTCCGGCACAGGCTGTCCATCCAGATAAGATTCCATTTCCTGGTACACATACGCTGTTTTTATTTTCCCTTTTAGTTTAGGCTCAAATGTATTTTTAAATCCTTCTGCAAAATCTTTACGGATAATAAAAACTACCTTACCAAATCCGGCACGTATAGCATCATAAATAGAATAGTCCATAATGGTTTCGCCACTTGGGCCAAATCCCTGTGTTTGTTTCATACTGCCATAGCGGCTTGCCATTCCGGCGGCTAAGATCAAAAGTGTTGGTTGCATTTATAAGATAAATTAAGGAATGAAAAATTATTAATCGATTTTTGCAAAACAAAATTACTACAAACAGATAAGTAATAATCAAAATGCCTTTTAATATTTTTAATGCTCCGGTTAAAGTGTTGCAGGATGAATTATTTTGTAGCAAAAACCTTACGGTGGATGTAGTAAGACTTGATATGATACACCCTATCGTATCGGGCAACAAATTATTTAAACTCCATTATTTTTTACAGGAAGCGCTTCAATCAAGCCATAAAACCATAATCACTTTTGGGGGCGCATACTCCAACCATTTAGTTGCTACTGCTTTTGCCTGCCAGGCCTACGGTTTAAAAAGTATTGGCGTGGTACGTGGAGAAATGCCCGAACAATTATCGGCTACCTTACAACATTGTACCAACTACGGAATGCAGTTAAAATTTATTTCCAGGGTAGATTATGCTAAAAAAGAAAACGCTTATTTTTTAAATGATCTGATAACTGAGTTTGGCCAGGCCATTATTATTCCTGAAGGCGGATACCACCCAACTGGTGCAAAAGGTGCCGCATTAATTGGTGAACTGATAAAAGAAAATAACTACAGCCATATTTGTACTGCAAGCGGCACTACCACCACTACTGCAGGATTATTGCTTGCAGCCAACGCTAATCAAACCATCATAAGCGTACCGGTTTTAAAAGGCATGACTGATACCGAGGAGCGGCTTGATTTTTTATGCGGCAACAACTATAAAAAAGAACAATTGGGAATTTTTAACAATTATCATTTTGGAGGCTATGCAAAAAAAACACCTGAACTGATTGCATTTATGAATTACCTGTGGCAGCAACACCAGCTACCCACTGATTTTGTATATACCGCCAAATTATTTTTTGCCATTTATGATCAAATAAAAAACGACAATTTTAGCCCCGGAAGCAACATACTTTGCCTGCACACCGGCGGCTTACAAGGCAATAATTCACTGCCTGCCGGTACTTTATTATTCTAATTTGTAACATCCCTTTATATTTGTAAATAAAATTTTTCAGCGCTTACCTCGTTAAAGTATTATGCAAAGGGCTTCATTCCTGTTTATTGTATTATTTCAGCTGTTTGCAGTACAACTTACTGCGCAGGATACGCTGCCTTCCATTACCGTAAAAAATTTGAGCGGACAAATAATTGTAAGCTGGGTTAACAATTACAAAATGCCGGTTACCACCATCAACATCCAGCGCTCTTATGATAGTTTAAAAAATTATACCACCATTGGCTCGGTGTTAAATCCGCAAAATGCAGAAAATGGTTATGCCGACGGCACTCCTCCCTATAATAAGATGTATTACCGTGTTTTTGTTTCTTTTGAAGGCGGCACTTATTTGTTTAGTAAAATTACAAGGCCGGTAAAGGAATTACCCCCTGCATTAGTTATTGAAGATACTTTACGCCCTTTTTTGGTAAAAGATAACTGGACCATGCAGCCAGCTTATGAGCAACCCAAAAATAAAGATTTCAAAATTCAGCCTAAACCACCGTTGCCCAACTTTAACAGCAATACCGAAATTATTACTTACCCCAGCAGGCGCATTTTTACCGCTAAAGATAATAACGTAACCATTTACCTGCCCGATGCTGAAACTAAAAAATACACTGTTAAATTTTTTGAAGAGAACGATACGCCGCTTTTTGAATTAAACAAACTGCACGATAGTTTTTTAATAATTGAAAAAGTAAATTTTGTACATGCCGGCTGGTTTTATTTTGAAGTATATGAGAATGGCAAGCTGATAGAAAAAAATAAATTCTTTATTGCAAAAGATGGAAAAAACCAGGTGAAAGAATAATTATTACTCCACAGTAACGGCTTCAAATATTTGTTCAAAATTTTTCCTGATCTTTTGTTTTACTTCTTCATAATCCACTTTTTTACCCAATTCTTTTTCAATAGAAGTAACCTGTTTGTTTTGTATGCCGCAGGGAATAATATTATTGAAGTAACTTAAATCTGTATTTACATTTAATGCAAAGCCATGCATGGTTATCCAGCGGCTGCAACGTACACCAATAGCACAAATTTTTCGCTCTCTTCCCGGCACTCCCGGTTCTATCCACACGCCGGTTTCACCACTACTTCTTTCTCCTTTAATGCCATAGTCGGCAATGGTTAAAATAATTACTTCTTCTAAATGGCGCAAGTATTTGCCTATGTCGGTATAAAAATTTTCAAGGTCTAAAATGGGGTAACCAACAACTTGTTGCAGGCCATGAAAAGTAATATCGCCTCCCCTGTTGGTATTAAAAAACTGGATATTATTTTCTTCCAGCTCAGCCTCATTCATCAGCACATTACTGATATTACCGCTTTTGCCCAAAGTATATACTGCCGGATGTTCGCAAAAAAGAAAATGGTTAGTTGTTAATGGCTGGTCTATAAGTATGGAACCGCCTGCCACTTCCTGCGCTTTTCTTATTGCCGATTTAATGGCCACATTAGCCTGCAGCAGTTCTTCCTGGTAATCCCAGGCTTTTTTATAATCAATAATTCCCAGATCTTTAAATATCACTTTACGGTTATCCACTGCAATGTTTTAATTTGCAAAGATAAATAAAAACGTTGGTCGTTGAACGTGGGACGTTGGCCGGAAAGCACGGTCTTCCTACGTTCAACGACCAACAACCAACCTTTTATGACAGAAGACGAAATAGAAACCAGCGACTCCGAAGAGTTATACGAAAAGCTGGCCCTCACCATTGATAAAGGCCAGGAACCTTTGCGTATTGATAAATTTTTAATGAGCCGTATTGAAGGTGCCACCCGCAATAAAATTCAGCAGGCTATTGACGAAGAGATGGTGCTGGTAAACGAAAAGCCGGTAAAAAATAATTATAAGGTAAAAGCCTTTGATAAAATTGTGGTGTACGATGACCGGTCACCCGAAACATCCGAAATAGTTCCGGAAAATATTCCGTTGAATATTCAGTACGAAGATGATGATATTATGATCATCAACAAACCTGCTGGTATGGTGGTGCATCCCGGCAGCGGCAACCCCAATGGCACATTGGTAAATGGCGTGGCGTATCATCTGCTGCAACAAAACCCCGGTTTAGATGAAACAGAACTGAACCGTTTTGGTTTGGTGCACCGCATTGATAAAAACACCACCGGTTTATTAGTAATGGCAAAAAATAAAAACGCCATGACGCTTTTAGCCAAACAGTTTTTTAACCATACCGTACACCGCCGCTACATTGCATTGGTGTGGGGCGATTTTGAACAAGACGAAGGCACCATTACAGCACATGTTGGCCGACACCTGCGCTTTAGAAAATTATTTACCGCTTACCCCGATGGCGACCATGGCAAAGATGCCATTACCCACTATAAAGTGTTAGAACGTTTTAATTATGTAACGCTTGTAGAGTGCCGCCTGGAAACCGGCCGCACCCACCAGATAAGGGTACATATGCAACTGATAGGCCACCCGCTTTTTAATGATGATTTTTATGGCGGCGACAGGATTGTAAGAGGAACAGTATTTACCAAGTACAAACAATTTGTAGACAACTGTTTTAACCTTTGCAAGCGCCAGGCATTACACGCCAAAGAACTCGGCTTTATTCATCCCACTACTAAACAAGAAATGTTTTTTGAAAGTGCTGTGCCGGAAGATATGGAAGCGGTGATTGATAAATGGCGGAAATATTTGGGGCATAAGGAGAGTTAGTTTTTTTGTTATAGGCATCTGGAATACTATTGAGCATTGTTGTGTCCTTTAGATTTGTATTGATTAGTATTAAGAGATAAACTACTATTACTACTTTTTCTTTTTTTGTTACTTTTTTTCTTTTTAGAATCCACAATTTTGTGTGAATAACTAACCAGCAGCAGAGGCTAATTAACAATTGTGTCAACGTTAACAACCTATTGAGTGATAAAATCCCCTGCTGCTTTTTTCCCTTAGTGTCTAAATAGCAATTAAGGTTTTTATACCTATTATTAAGGACTAAGACGATGGGACAAAATGGTTAGTCATCTTTTAAGATAGTAAAACAAAATTATGAAAAAGGCAGCGAAATTTTATTTGGGAATGGATGTATCGAAGCTGTGGGTTGATATCGCTGTTCAATGTGTGATAAAGCAATCTAAACAACCGATGGTAACAGAACGCTTTGACAATACTACAGCTGGTATGAAAATCATGGGTAAATGGCTGAAAAACAGCAGGTAAGTTTTGACGATAACAGCATGCTTGTGATAGAGAACACGGGTGTTTATCACAGGTTGGTTTGGGAATATTGCAGCACGGAAGGATTACCACTTTACATAGGCAATGCAACGCACATAAAATGGAGTTTTGGTATAGCCCGTGGAAAGAATGATAAGATAGATAGCCAGCGACTTTGCTCCTATGCCCTTAAGAATGCAGATGAATTGAAAACTACGCCTGTACTAAATCCTGTATTTTTGAAACTAAAAGATATGATGACAGCCAGGAGCAGGCTGCTTGCACAAAAAAACAGCATGAAAGTGTATTTGGGAGAACTGAAATTAACAAACAGTAAAGAGACCCAACTGATCATGGAGCAGGTACACAAAGCAGCTTTGAGGGAATAGTGGAGTCAATTAAAATTGTTGAAAAACAAATACACCAAATGATACAACAGGATGAAGCAATAAGAAATAATTATGAGCTACTAATATCAGTACCAGGAATAGGGCATTTGACTGCGGTGTATATTATTTGTTGCACCAATAATTTTATTTGTAAGATAACGGGTAAAGAGTTGGCATCTTATGCCGGCGTAGCACCCTTTGGAAACAAGAGTGGTACGAGCATTAAAGGGCGTGATAAAGTGCATAAAATGGCTAACAAGGATTTAAAAAAGCTATTGCATATGGGAGCCATATCAGCCATAACACATTACCCTGAATTTAAAGATTATTATGAACGAAAAGTAAAGGAAGGCAAACATGCACAATCTGTAATAAATGCAGTAAGAAGTAAAATAGCATTAAGAGCAGTAGCGGTAATCAATAACCAGGAAAAGTATGTGGACAACTATAAAAAAGCAGCATAAAATAATAGAGAAAGAAGTTTGGTTGTATCATAGCAATCACTCACTTGTACTACATACCATTGGGAAATTTTTATTGCAGCGAAGATTGAGTAAATAGCGCCAATTTATAAATACAGAAAGACGGCATAAATACTATTGACAATCAAATATTTAATTTTTGGTCATTCAATGTTTGGGCGTAAATTTATGTGTTGTACGGCATTTTAAAGTAACATCCTTCTCCGCAATTATGCAAGACAAAGACATTCTAAATTTTTGGAGATGGTTCGTTGAAAATAAAGACAAACTTGAATCCGATACTTACGACCCTACTATTCTCCAACAACTTGACAAGACAATTTCTAATTGGGAGTTAAATTGGGAAATCGGGCCAGGACAATCAAAAGAAAACTCATTAACAATTTCCCCAAAAGGCAGCCCAGTATTATTCCGGTTGACAGAACAAATCATAAGCAAAGCTCCAGAACTTGACAAATGGCAATTCTATTCAACAAAGCAGCCTAAAGTAGGCTGGCATTTATTAGAGCTATATCAGGACAATATTTCTGTAAACGCAAGTCAATGGAAATATGTATTGCTAAAGTACGATAACGAAAAAATTGAAGTGTTCATAAAGGCAGACAATCTTTTGAAGTATGACAAGGAAACCAAAGAAGTAATTGTAGAAATTGTTTTAATGAATTTACTTGGAGAGAGAATGTTTATGCAAAGAGTTGATTACTTCGAAGTAGTTGACAAGTTTGATAGCGAAGATGGAATTACTGAAATCAAGTACTTACCTAAACACCTTAACGATAAAAGTTTCTTTGAGTGACAAAAACGACCGTACAACACGAACTGTGCTGCAAAGGCTGGCTAGACATTGGAGCAATGGTCATTTTATTATCTCCTCCTGAAATAGGTTGACCACAAAACTAATAGCAATAAAAAAATTAAAACCAATGAACACCCAACAAGCCTACAACACCTGGTCGCAGCAATACGACACCAACAATAACAAAACACGTGATCTTGAAGCACAATCACTACAAGCAACTTTAGCCGATATTAATTTTGATAGTTGTTTAGAGATCGGCTGTGGCACCGGAAAAAATACCGCCTGGTTAATTAGCAAAGCCAAAGAAATTACTGCCATTGATCTGTCGGAAGAAATGCTGGCCAAAGCCAAAGAAAAAATAAATACCGCTGCAGTTGAATTTATAAAAGCTGATATTACCGGCACGTGGAATTTTGCAACCAAACAATATGAATTGATAACATTCAGTTTGGTATTGGAGCATATCCAAAACCTCGATCACATTTTTAGCGAAGCGGCAAAAGCATTAATAAAAGGCGGGCATGTTTACATTGGCGAGCTGCATCCTTTTAAACAATACAGCGGCACCAAAGCAAGATTTGAAACAGCAGAAGGATTGCAAATTGTGGACTGCTATAACCATAACATTTCTGAATTTACACAAGCTGCAAAAAAGCATGGTTTTATTATTGCAGACATCAACGAACATTTTGATGACAATGATAAAACAACCATCCCCAGAATAATAACATTGCTTTTACAAAAGGATTAATGCCAATAATATTTTTTTGTGTTTGATCAGATATAAACCTGATACATCTCACCTCTACCGCTACCGATTGTCATTGAATGAGTAAGCCAACTATTTGACTTTTACTGCGTGAATGTATTATGGCTAGCAAGAAAAAAAATCTAAAAACCGACATCCAAAAAAAAATCTGCATTGTAGGAATAGGTAATCCTTTGCGTTCTGATGATGGATTGGGCGCTTATGTTTGCGAACAAATTGAAGATATAAATCTCCCTGTTGTTTCAGTAATTACCAAACACCAGCTTGACACCGGCATGACAGAAGAACTTTCAAAATTTAAGAAAGTAATATTCATTGATGCCTCAGTAAAAAACGAAACCATTTCATTAAAGCGGCTACCCCTAAAAGATAATTATCCCGAAGCTTCATCGCACCGGGTTAATCCAAATACACTGGTTAAGCTGGCTAAAAAATTATATCCCACCAAAACACAATTTTATATGTGTACCATTGGCGGTAATAATTTTGAAATGGGTAACAGAATTTCCGAGCAATCACTAAACTATGCTCACGAAGCGGTTTCGTTACTGGTTGAATGGATAAAATCGAATGCTTAATTTCTCTCGATATATTTAATTTGATTTCCCCCTGCATCAAGTACTTCAATTATCATAGGCATTTTACCTATGGCATGTGTGGAGCAGGATAAGCAGGGATCGTAACAGCGAATAGTAGACTCTACTCTATTCAACATTCCTTCTTTAATATCATTTCCCTTTACATATTGTTTGGCAACTTCCAACACCGACCGGTTCATAGATGGATTATTTTGCCCGGTAGCAATTAATAAATTTACATTCAGTAATTTACCGCTTTCATCTGTTTTGTAATGATGAAATAATGTACCCCGTGGCGCTTCGGAACTACCAATACCTTCTGCATAATTCCATCTGCCATGGTGTTGAATATATGTGGAGGTAACTTCAGGATCGTTTAAAATTTTTGCTGCCATTTCCACATCACTCAATGCTTCTATTAAACGGGTGTAGTGAAAATAAAAAGTACCATGCACAGGTTTGTTATCATTCATGGCTTTAAAGTTTTCAAACTCTTCCTGCGCCAATGGTGTTTTCATTTTGGTGCATACATTCAACCTGGCCAGCGGACCAACACGATAGAATCCTTTATCAAAACCAAAGGGTTTGTAGTAGGGATATTTTAAGTACGACCAGCTAACCGAACGTTCGGCAATAAATTCCAGATACCGGGCCGGGTCAATTTGATCCTGCAATATCGTTCCGTCTTTATCTATAAAACGTAATTTACCATCATACAATTCGTGTTCTCCATTTGGGCCAACAGTACCTAAATATAATGTGGGTGATATGGCAAAAGAATTTACCATCGCATCATTTTCTTTGTGAAATTTCTTAATGATGTTGATACCAATTTTAACTGTTTCAATCGCTTCCGGTATCCATTCCAGCAAGGCCTTTCGGTTTTCTTCTGTAAGCGGAAAAGCCATGCCTCCAGGCACAATACCCATGATATGAATTTTCTTTCCGGTAATGCGTTCACTTAATTCTTGCCCGAATTTTCTTAAGCGAATACCACGTAATGCAATGTCAGGATATTTATCAGCGATGCCCAAAATATTTCTTGTTGCCGGATCGCTATCATACCCCAATAAAAAATCGGGAGAAGACAAATGAAAAAATGATAGCGCATGAGAAGATAAGTTTTGCCCGATGTGCATTAATCGCCTCAATAAGTTGGCGGTGTAAGTGGGCTGAATACCTTGTATCATTTCGCAGGCTTTTACACTTGCCAGTGTATGACTGGTAGGGCAAATACCACAAATTCTTGGTGTAATGGTTGGCATCTCGGTATACATTCTTCCCTCACAAAATTTTTCAAACCCCCTGAATTCGTTTACGTGAAATAAGGCATCTTCCACATTACCGCTTTCATCCAATTGTATAGATATTTTTGCATGCCCCTCTATTCTTGTAACAGGCGATATATAAATCGTTCTTCTTTCAGTCTTATCCATATTTCAATTTTTTAGCTTCACTTAAATTAGGAATGCGGTCGTTTAAAAATTCAAACAATACATAAAAAATAGTATCCGCATCAGGCGGGCAACCGGGTATTACAAAATCAACATTCACCACTTCCTGCAGTGGCACTACTTTATCGTGCAATTTTAATAATGCAGGGTGATCGGGCACTTGCCCTGCGCCATCATTACTTACTGCATTTACATAGGCTGCATCAAAAACTTCCTTTAACGGAAAATAATTTCTCATGCCCGTTACATTCGTCATTACCGCACAATCGCCAAATGCAATTACTGTTTTTGCATTTTTGCGGATGTGTTTTATTTCACGCAAATGTTCATCACTGGTAACAGAGCCTTCCACCAAAGCAATATCACATTCCGGAAATTCTTTGCCATCTACAATCGGGCACTTTACAATATCCGCCAGTTTAGCCACATCCAATATTCTTTCATCAATATCCAGCAACGACATGTGACAACCCGAACATCCTCCCAACCATACTGTTGCTAATTTTTTCTTAGTCATGATACACTTTATTTATTGCTTACGCTTTTTATTTTTGCTACAACCCCATCTTCCTTTTTGCTATCAACTCCGTTATCATTCCCGGATTTTTATTTAATTGCCCCTGCACAATTGCCTTGGGCCAAATGGCACCGGTAGGGCAAGCATGCAAACATTTTCCACACGAAGTACAGGTTTCCGATTCTCCCCATGGCGTATTAAAGTCAGAAATAATCCTTACCTGGTTTCCTCTGTTCATCACATCCCAGTTAAAAGCGCCTTCCACTTCGCCACAAACCCTTACACAACGGGTACACATAATGCAACGGTTATGATCCAATACATACCAGGCATGCGAAGTATCTACATTGCATTGAGGAAATAAAAACGGGTATCGAATATGATCTAACTCCACCTTGTAGCCTAAATTTTGTAATTCGCATTTACCATTGGCAACACATACCGAACACACATGATTTCTTTCTGCAAAAAATAATTCGGTGGTAATACGCTGGTATTTTTTTATTCTTTCTGTTTGCGTATGCACCACCATATTGGCTACCACTTTTGTGGTGCAGGCCGATAGTAATTTGTTGCTCCCTTCTATTTCTACCAAACACAAACGGCAGGCTCCAATATCTGTTATGCCTTTTAAATGGCACATCGTTAATATTTCAATATCGTTTTCACGGCATACTTCTAAAATACTTTTGCCGGTATCCACTTCTAATTTTTTCTCATCGATATATACTAATATTTTAGCCATGACTGTTTTTTTTTTATTACACTAATTTTTACGAATTATACTAATTACCGATGGTACATTTTAAATTCGTGTAATTACTTTCAATTCGTGTAATCAATAATTATTATTTTATTCCTGATCAATCCTGGTTTCATACTCCTGCCGGAAATGCCGCAGCGTACTCAGCAATGGGTTGGGTGCAGAGGCACCTAATCCGCAAAGGCTGGTTTCTTTTACATACACTGCCAGTTCTTCCAATCTTGCCAGATCGATACTGGTGCCTTTGTTATCACAAATTTTTTGCAGCAGGTCATGCATCATTTTTGTTCCCACACGGCAGGGCACACACTTACCACAACTTTCATCCATACAAAATTCCATAAAGTACCTGGCCACATCCACCATGTCGGAGCTTTTATCCATAATGATCAAACCTCCCGAACCCATTATAGAACCCAGGCTGATCAATGAATCATAATCCATTTTTACATCCAAATGTTCGGCCGGTATACAACCGCCGGAAGGGCCGCCGGTTTGTGCCGCTTTAAATTCACCACCGCCCTGTATACCACCGCCAATATCAAAAATAATTTCACGCAAACTTGTTCCCATGGGTACTTCAATCAATCCTGAATAATTTATTTTACCTGCCAGTGCAAAAACTTTTGTACCTGCACTTTTTGCCGTACCAATTTCGCTGTACCATTCGCCGCCATTATTTATAATGGGCGTAATGCCTGCAAATGTTTCTACATTATTAATTAAAGTAGGTTTGCCCCATAAGCCAGACTCTGCAGGAAAAGGCGGCCGTGGTTTGGGCGTACCCCTTTTGCCTTCAATAGAAGCGATCAATGCTGTTTCTTCGCCACAAACAAATGCTCCTGCGCCTATACGCACTTCCACATCAAAAGAAAATGTAGTGCCTAAAATATTATTTCCCAGCAGGCCTAATTTTTTTGCCTGCTTTATTGCCATTTCAAACCGTTTGATGGCCAAAGGATATTCGCCACGTATGTAAGCATACCCTTTGTTAGCGCCAACGGCATACGCCGCAATGGCCATGCCTTCCAGCACTCTGTGTGGATTACCTTCTAACACACTCCTATCCATAAATGCACCGGGGTCTCCTTCATCGCCATTGCAGATCACATATTTTTGGTCGCTCACATATTTATACACTGTTTCCCATTTTAGCCCGGTTGGGTAACCGGCACCACCACGGCCACGCATGCGGCTTTGTTTTATTTCTGCAATCACTTCTTCGGGTGATAGTTGAAACAATACTTTATCAAAAGCTTTGTATCCATCATGTACCAGGTAATCTTCAATTCTTTCGGGGTTAATGTGACCGCAATTTCTTAATGCAATTTTCATTTGCTTTTTAAAGAAGGGATCTTCTTGTGCATTAATAAAAGGTTTAGGCCGGGAGTCAGAAAAAATCAGTAAATCTTCTATAGGTTTTTTATCAAGCAACTGGCTTTGTACAATCCTTGCAATATTGGTACAATCAACTTTTTGATAGATGGTATAATCCGGTAAAAATTTAACCAACGGCCCCTGGTTGCAGAGCCCCATACATCCTGTAGAAATAACTTCCACTTCACTTTCCAGTCCTCTTGTTTTAATTTCTTCCTGTAGTTTTTTCAGAACCAGTTCGGAGCCTGAAGAAATACAACCAGCCCCGCAGCAAACGCATATTTTATGTTTGTACTTATTATTTTCTTCCTTTGCTTTTTCAGCATAAATGATAGTTTGTAAATCCTGCCGGTTCATGATGTAACAATTTTAGCGTTGATCTTATCTGCTATTTCTTCTGTTTTTACTTTGGCCAGCACTTCATCGTCCAGTACTACGGCAGGTGCCAGGCCGCAGGCACCAATGCAACGTGCCACCTGCACACCAAATTTATTATCAGCAGTTACATGCCCGGGCTTTAATGCAAACTGTTTTTCAATTTCATTTAAAATTAATTGTGCCCCTTTTACATAACAGGCAGTACCGGTACAAACCAAACAAGTGTGCTCTCCTTTTGATTTTAAAGAGAAGAAGTGATAAAAACTTACTGTAGAAAAAACCCTGGAAGGTGGCAAGTGTAATTCTTTGGTGATATACTTAAGCACATTAACAGGCAAATATCCGTAAGCATTTTGTGCGGTGTGAAGGATCTCGATCAAAGCATCGGCTTTGTGGTTTTCCTTTTTAATTTTTGCTGCAATCAGCTTTACTCTTGGATCCGTTTTAGGGAGTTCAGGGGTAGCAATTGTTGACGATGTTTTCATACAAGCTCTTGTTAAAAGATCTAAACAGAAATGGTCAATCGTTAAATACTAAAACAAATAAACCAATAGAATTAGTCGCTTCTGTTTTAAATGCGGAACAAAGCTATTTACTACAGGTGAAGTAAAATATGATACTCGTCATCGTTTGCAAATTAATCAGGCATAATAAAAATATTGTGCAAATCACTGTAACAGCGCCAGCATTTACTTCCGCTTTATTGTGATAAGTTAAATTTGAAAAAATGAAAAGGTTCGGTTAATATTGCGCTGCAATAACACTTAATACAGCAGCCGGAAATGGGTAAAAATTTTATAGAAGAAAAACATTTTAAAGAAATTGATTTTTCCATAAACAGTATTGCCGAAGGCGAATATGAATACTGCAGTTTTAATAACTGCAATTTTGCCAATGCCGATCTTTCAAGGATAAGTTTTTCGGAATGCCAGTTTGTTGATTGCAACATGAGCATGGTTAAACTTACCGATACCACTATCAGGGATATTAAATTTACAGGTTGCAAATTATTGGGATTACATTTCGATCATTGCAAAGATTTTCTTTTTTCGGCAACCTTTGATAATTGCATATTGAATTTATCTTCGTTTTACAAACTCAAACTGAAGAAGATGGTATTTAAAAACTGTATTTTGCACGAAGTGGATTTTGCTGACACTGATTTAACTGCTGCACATTTTAATGGCTGCGATCTTGCAGGTGCAGTATTTGAAAATACAGTTTTAGAAAAAGCAGATTTCCGTTCGGCATATAATTATTCTATTAACCCCGAATCGAACAAAATAAAAAAAGCTAAATTCTCATCAGCAGGTATTGCCGGGCTTTTAGAAAGGTATGATATTGTGATAGAATAATTAATTACTCTCAATAATTTATCCTTTACTCTTTTTATCCTTAGGCAAAACAGGATCGCCTTTTATAGCTGTTTTAGGTTCCGGTAATTTACCCCGCTTGTAAATGATCAATCCATTTAAAAAATTACGCAGTATCTGGTCGCCGGCTTCCTCGTAACCCGGGTGATCAGCATTTCTAAACAAATCACCTAATGCACCTTTAGATATTTCAAAATCAACCAGCTTTAGTATTTCAATAATATCATCATTACGCAGCGAAAGTGCCACCCGTAATTTTTTAAGTATGTCGTTATTGCTAAGCATTGTATTTATTTTTAAAATTGAAATATTTAAATATACCACTATTCAACATTACCACCACTTTTGTTCTGTACAAATAAAGTAATTACATATAACTTTAAAAGAGCAATATAAAAGTTTCGTAATTTCTCTTTATAAAAACAAAAACATGATCGCTAAAAATCCTGTTGCTAAAAAAGTAACCACAGTTGCAAAACCTGTGCTACTTACCGCCAAACAATTTATTGAGCAACTAAAAACTTATCAATCGGATGTGGAACTGAAAAAGATTCAGCGGTATTTTAAATCGGGCGAGGGCCAGTACGGCGAAGGCGATATTTTTATGGGTATAAAAATGGGGCAGTTATTTACACTGGCAAAAGAGTTTAGCGGTATGCCTGTTGTGGAATTAGAAAAATTACTGGACAATAAAATTCATGAAGTAAGAGCAGGTGCCATAAGCATCATGGATAAAGAATCGAGAAATAAAAAAATAACTGAAAGCCGCAAAAAAGAATTTTATGATTTGTATATGCGCTGCCACGACCGGATAAACAATTGGGACCTGGTTGACCTGGGCTGCTTACACATGACGGGCAGTTACCTGTATAATAAACCTCGAAAAATTTTATATAAACTTGCCCGATCAAAAAATATTTGGGAAAGAAGAACAGCTATACTTAGCACCTGTTATTTTATAAAGCAAGGCGATACTGATGATACTTTTAAAATTGCAGTACTATTATTAAAAGATAAAGAAGACCTGATACACAAAGCAACGGGATGGATGCTGCGCTTTGCAGGAGACAAAGACCCCAAAAAACTGCTGATTTTTTTAGATGCTTACGCCGCCGTAATGCCAAGAACCATGTTACGTGGCACTATTGAAAAACTTAATAAAACTAAAAAGGAATATTACATGAAGGTGAAAAAATGATACCTACTAAAAAGGCAATTACCTTCTAACTTCTTACCTAAATATAATTGCAGAAACATTATCTTTAACCCAACAAAAACTGCGGAAGCCTGTTATCCGTACGTTATAAGTAAAAAACCATCTCTCCTTTCAAACTCAAAAGATGATCTGTAATTAACGGATCACATTTTAGTTTTCATTATCTAAATTAAAGAATCATTAATAGTATGCCCAACAGTTCATCAATAGGTACAATGACGGTATTTGATATCGTGGTAATAGGTTCGGGTCCGGCGGGCACTACTACTGCCCGCTATGCAGCAGAAAAAGGATTAAGCGTTTTAATGGTGGATAAAAAACAGGAACTCGGCGCTCCAATTCAATGTTCCGGAGCAGTAAGTTTTAATGCATTGGATAATGCAGGTGTTTTTCCATCGCCGGAGTTTATACAGGAAGCTATATACGGCTTTGCTATTTACAATGGCCAGGGCCAGAAAAAAGTAATTGATTACCGCAAAATAAAACCCGGTGAATATGGTAGTGAAGCAGGTGCAAAACCATTAGGTTTTGTAGTGGACAGAAGGCGCTTCGATCGTTATCTTGCCACACAGGCAGAACGTGCTGGTGTAACTATATGGTTAAAAACAGAAGCTTTAGGTTATCGTGTTTTAGATGACGGCAGTTGCGAAGTGGCCCTTAAAAAATTCAACGATACTATTACCGTTAAAGCAAAAGTGGTAGTTGGTGCCGATGGTGTGCAATCACAAGTGGGCAAATGGGCGGGTATTAAAACACATATTAAATTAAGTGAGCTGGCCAGTTGTTTGCAATTTGTTGTAGATGGTGTGCAAACGGAAGGCTTATTAGAAATTGTAACAGGCCACGAATGGGCACCAGGTGGTTATGCATGGGTTTTTCCTAAAGGACATGGTTATGCTGAAATTGGTTTAGGCGTTACCAGAACCATGTGTACAGATAACGCTCAGGTTTATTTAGATAAATTTCTTAAACAATCTTTTTTTAAAGAACGGTTTAAAAATTGCAGGATACTGGAGATACAAGGTGGTGGCGTACCATTGGCAGCTCCATTAAAAATACAGCACGCCGATAATTTAATTTTAGTGGGTGATGCAGCAAGGCATGTAAATTCCATTACCGGCGGAGGAATACATACTGCACTAAGCAGCGGAAAAATTGCCGGTAACTTTTTAGCAGCATTACTATTAAGCGGTGAGCCTTGCACCAAAGAAAATTTAAAAGGTTATCACAACAACTGGCTGAATGCAATGGGTAATAACATGTGGAAATTATATGAAGTAAAGCGTAAGATTTTTGACACGGCAGATATTGCACAAAGAGATGAACAGTTGTATGCAACAATGTCGAATTATTTTAGTGTTGATTCTGAATACAAAAAAATTTAATGATGAGTACAAAAGATCCTGTTGTTTTTGAAGTAGAATGGAATGCCTGCATTAAATGTGGTGCCTGTGTGGCGGTTTGTCCGCAGGAAGCTGGCTTTACCAGCAGCTTTGATACCATTGCAGTAAATAAAGCCTGCGATATTGCCTGCATGTTTTGCCAAACAGTTTGCCCGGTTAACGCCATTACCCACCAAACCTTATTTTCAACTGAGGCCGCTGTATTTTAATTATGTAATTTTTCTTATTGCATTTTTGCTCTTTCTTTAGCAGTAGCATTATTAGCATCCCATATCAACGCTTCCTTCCAGGCATTTTTTGCATCTTCTTTTTTATCCAGGCGCCATAAAAAATCGCCTTTGTATACATATGCAGATGCTGTGCTTGCATTATCTTTTTGCTTTTTTAAAATTGTAATTAATTTTTCTACCATTACCAGCCCTGTCACATTATTATACGATCCATAATATTTCATCAGGTTATCCCAGGCCTTAATATTTTCAGCATTTACTTTTACAGCCTCTTCAAGTGTTTTTCGAATCTCTAATGTATCCTTACTATCCAGCATTACTGCTTTTGAATTATAGAGATCACTTAAATAAGATTTATCTGCAGCATATTGTTTTATTGCCTGGTTTAAAACAGAAATGCAGGCTTTGCGGTTACTATTTAAAGTATAAGCCGATCCGTTGGTAAGTACAACCGGCCAAAGCAATACCGCTTCTTTTTGCAATGAATCGAACTTCAATGCAGACTCCACACTGGAAGAATAGTAAGAACTTTTGTTGATGTATGCATCGGTATGTGCTGCCCTGCCATATACATTGGCAATATCTTTTTTGGAAGAGATCAGCGTATCATAAGTTGATTTATAAATATTGGCGAAATATTTTTTCAAGTCTGCTTCATTTTTTCTTGCCCATGCAATTACAGCAGCTCCGGCATTGGCTTCAAAATTCCCTTTACTTAATTTCAAAGCGGTCTCAAAATACTTCATCGCCTGTGTAGTATCTTTTTTCTCCAAAGCAATTTTACCAGCTATGGCATTTAATTTAACGTAATCATCGCTGCCTAATGTTTGTAATTTATCTGCAGGCTCCAGCATATAGGTATTAATACCTTCGGTACAAGTTTTTGCAGCTTCTTTAGGCTGGTTTAATTTTCCGTATTGAAACGATGCGATTTTTGATAACTCTTTGTACTTATTAGTTGAGTACTCTTTCTTTTTTATTTCCCAGTTTACAGCTTCGGCATAATTATTTACATTTTGATAGCAGGCAGAAATATTGCCGCACAATATATAGGCATCTGTTGGCTTGGTACTGTAAAAAGGCAATGCTTTTTTATACCACTCCACTGCATTTAAATACTCTTTTTTTAAGGCATAAATAATTCCCTTTTCCCATAAGGGCAATCCGTATTTGGCATCCATGGCAATGGAGGCATCCAATTGTTCTATTGCTTCTTTATATTTACCCAACTCTTTGTAAGACTTGCCTTTAAAGCATTTGATCAGTTTAAGCGGAGAATCAACTGCCTTATAACTGATCTCTGCTTTACTGTAATAAGTTATGGCGCTATCATATTTTTTTAAAGAATAAAATGCATCTCCTACAAAAGCATCTGTTTTATAATACCGGCCTGTTCTCAATAGCAGTTTATTAAACTCTGTAATAGCCGATATATAATTTTTTAAATTGTACTGGCAATTGGCAATCCACCAGGTGGCATCTTCTTTATCATATTTTTCAGTTGCCCTGTCATAAGCTTTTTGGTAATAGCCAAGTGCCTCCTGGTATTTTTTGGTATCATAATAATTATCCGCCAAAGTAAGGTAGCCCCAAAAATAATCAGGCCGGGAAGAGATGGCTTTTAGTAAGTACTCGTTTGATTTGTCAAATTGCTTTAATGCAGAGTAGCTGTCGCCAATGCGATATTCTACTAAATAAAGATCCCCTTCTTTATATGATTTTTTATCCAGCGCCATCAGGTAATTATCAACAGCGCATTGATAATCTTCTTTATTATAGCAATCGTTGGCTTTAGTAATTTCTGTTTGTGCAAAAACAGGCATTGCTGCAATTATTAAGGCAATATATAATGCTGATTTTTTCATTGTAACTTATTTACCGTAGTGAAAGTAGTTGTTTTACCATGCCTGAAAAATACCCACCAGCCACAAATTTTTTATACCGTTTTTGCTATAAAACAAAAACGCACATTGATAATATATCAAGTGCGTTTTGTAAGTTTTAACAATATTCTTTAAAAAGCCAATTTATTATTACTTAGCCATGATAGGTTGATCTCGTCCGGTATTTTCATTCGCTCTGCAATTTTTTTATACCTGTTGGCCAATACACACAAATAATCCTGGGCTTTTGCAGCGCCGTCTTTTAAGCCGGTTAAACTTTCTATTTTCCAAAGCGATACCAAATGCTCAATAATGCTTGCATAATCCCAGGTGGTGTACACACCTATTTTTTGGGTTACTGCAGAAAAGTCGGTAAAGATGTTAGGATTTTTATTGCCTTCGGCCATTAAAACTGCCGGCATTACTATTTGCTTACGCATCATTTGCTCAAAAGATTTTAAAGCACCGTTAGGGTCTATCTCAAATATTTTGGTCATAAAGGATTTGTAGGCATTTTCGTGTCTTGCTTCATCACCTGCAATAGTTTTACAAATTTTTGATAAGGTATTGTCGCCTGCTTTATCTGCAAGCTTACCGGTATTTACGTGTGATATTTTAGTAGCTCTTTCCTGAAATGAAGTGTACACAATGATCTGGTACGGATCAAGATTTACATTGGGGTTAAAGCCATTGTAGATTAACCGGTGTATGGTTTGTTCTACCGCTTTCATATCACATCTGCCCGATAAATACAGGTATTTATTAAGCAGATCACCGTGGCGGTTTTCTTCCGCCGTCCAGGCCCTCGACCACCTCACCCAACCATTAGTACTGGTGAGCTCTTTTTCTTCATTTACAATTAAGTTAAACGAAGTTTGATAGCTCGGCAATGCTTCTTCCGTTATCATATTGCCCACCAAGGAAGTAATAATACTATCAGGAATACAAGATGTACGCTCTCTTAATTTTGTTACCTGGTCAAATGCATCATCCCTGGTAAGATCGGGTAAAAAATCAGTGGGTTGCCAGCAGTCGTCCGGATCTAAAAGAGAACTTTCTACAGTTTCTCCTACAAAACCTTGTAACGTGCCAATTACTTCCATATTCTTTGCAATCTCATTGCTATCGGCTGCTATATCCATTATTATTATTATAGTAAAAAAATAGTTGGTAAAGATACGTTATGTCGGCTAGTTTTTAGTGATAAATAAATTGTACATCCTACTGATTTCTTACAATAATGCTGGTATTTTTTAACATTTCATATTTACCCACATTTGCAACGCTGGCATAATTTTTTCAATCTTTGCATAAAATAAAACAACGCCGATTGAAAAAAGTTTTACCTGTTATTTTATTATTGCTCTTCAATTGCTCTGTAAATGCACAAAAAATAGATAGTATTTACGTGCATTTATATACCGACAGTCTTAAAAAAGGCACATATAATTATATTAATGTAGATGGACTTTTAAGCAATGGAAGATATTTACCGTTAGATAGCAGTCATTTAAATTTTACCGCATCTGCTGGTAAGTTTTTTGGTAATACATTGCTGATTGACAGAGATTTTGCAGCAGAGAAAGTAGAGATTAAAGTGGTGCTTAAAGCCAACCCCGCCTTAAACAAAGAATTTGTAATATACGTAAAGAAAAAACCCGACGACGAAAACTTAAGAACTGTTGATGAAATATTCAATGGTGTACAACCTCCCAAATCAAAACGTAAAAAAGGTTAGGCAGACAAAATCTGCTTAGTCTCTTAAACGTAAAAATGCCCGGCTCTTCAAAAAAAGATTTACCGGGCATTTTTAATTATATATAGCTAGAGATTATCTATGCAAATTTCTTAGCATCTTCTAAAAACTGTGCTAATCCGCTGTCAGTTAATGGATGTTTTAATAAACCTAAAATAGATGACAATGGGCAAGTACAAACATCAGCACCAGCTTCTGCACATTTAATAATATGATTAGGGTAGCGTATTGATGCTGCTAAAATTTCTGTTTTATATCCTTGTATAGAAAATATCTGGCGTAATTGATGTATCAGATCCATACCATCCCAACCTGTATCATCAACCCTTCCTATAAATGGCGACACATAAGTAGCGCCTGCTTTTGCAGCTAAAATAGCCTGACCTGCAGAAAATATAAGGGTGCAATTGGTTTTAATACCATTTTCAGTAAACCATTTTATAGCTTTAATGCCATCTTTTATCATAGGCACTTTAACCACAATATTGGGGTGAATAGCCGCCAGCTTTTTACCTTCTTCAATAATACCATCAAAATCGGTAGAAATAACTTCGGCACTAATATCACCATCCACCATTTCGCAAATGGTTTTATAGTGTGCCATTACTGCTTCTGTACCTTTAATGCCTTCTTTTGCCATTAAAGATGGATTGGTGGTTACACCATCCAAAATCCCCAGATCATTGGCTTCTTTAATTTGAGCCAGGTTAGCTGTGTCGATAAAAAATTTCATTGTAAACTGTATATTTAGGTGATACTATAAATAAAAAATGGCAAGTTACTTACATCGCACCGCTCAACCATCTACCCTTGCTGCCTTCCGGCCCTGGGGGAGTTCAACAGGAGCTGGCCGTATAAGACTTGCCGCCGCAAATATACGGCGTTAATATTAAAAAACTAACGCAATGCTAAATATAAAATATCCAAATGGGTTGTAAATATCATATAGCATACTAAGCTGATAATATGCAATATTTAGTCATCGCCAATTGTCCATTAAAAACTAATGCCGGGCCTGTCCGTTCTCGAATTTATTTTTCCCACGCCAATCAATTGATCGGCACGATCATTAAAGCCTTTATAATACATTAAAATGCTGTAGCTGTTTTCTGTTTCCCAATAATTACCTTCCAGGTCTGTTTTTTGTTGCGGATTATTTTTATCTACTGCTATATAGGTATAATTATAATAGCCCTGTTTTAAAAAAGCTGTTGTTTCATAAACTCCCCTTTCTTTATTAAAAACCATTTTAGTTTTATCGTTAAATGCATAATCAGTTAACTGCCCGGCCAAATAAATATCTTTACCGGCAACAGGTTGTGCATTGGGCGTTGCAAATGTAAAATGCACTGTGGCAAAATCGCCTTGCCAGTAGGGATTAATACTTTCGTAAGTTTCTATTAAAAACATGCCATTCAAATCTCTAAAGTAAACATACTTTACGCCACTCCTGTCCATATCCGGTTTTACATACACATCGGTAGCAGTTTTGGTATACCGGGCACTATCCACTCTATCGCTTTGTAATCTAAAACTTCTTAAATCAAGCCAGCGCCATTCTTTACCTCCGGAAAAAATGCAACTGCTTTCATTATTATATTCTAACGAACTCCCTCTTACAAAAGTAGGAGGAATATCTTTTATAGCATTGTCCCATCGGTTGTTTTGTAATATCACCACCTTTACCTGTTGCGCTGCACTAAATGTATTTACCCCGGTAATGTTTGCAGTAAACTGAATTTTTTGATGTGTACTAAAATATTGCGGCGTAAATGGCTGCACTGTTTTGGCAATTATTGCCGCTTTAGCATCTACTACCAACAACCTTCTGGTAAAAGCCAGTTGCGATGTATCGCCATTTAAAAAAACCTTCAGCATATAATTACCCGATAAAGTGATGGTAGTATTTCTATCGGGCACCATTGACTGGTAGTGCGTATATTTTGTAAATGCAATAGATGAATAGCGGTTGGTAGTAATGCGTTGTTGCGTAAAGCCTTTAATGTACATAAACGGACTTATATCCACCGGCTTCCAGTTATAATCGCACAATTGAAAACTGTAATAATAACTTTTTACATTTCCATCAAGGTCATCAAAATTTAATTCCAGCTGGTCGCCACTGTTTAAATTATACAGCGGCAACGCTGTTTGATCGCCATAAGGATGAAAGCGCACACATTGTATATTGGATTTATAAACCACATCGGGCAATTGTGCCGTGCAGTAGAAAGTAAATAGAGTAAATAAAGTAAGAAATAAATATTTTTTTGTAACGGGCTGCATAGCTTTGGTCATCATCCTTGCATCGCACTCTTGTACCGCATTGCATTGCTGAACTTTTATCATGTTATTAGTAATCTTTACGTTTAAATAAAATACATTTGTAAGATACCAAAAGTATGCCATTTGAATATATCCGTTTTCATAGCAAAAAGAATAGCCTTTAACAGGGAGAAAACATTCTCCCGTTTTATTATCAGGCTTGCCGTTGCTGCCACCGCCATAAGCGTTGCTGTAATGATAGTGGCTATGAGTTTTGTAAACGGCTTTCAACAGGTCATCAGCAATAAAGTGTTTAGTTTTTGGGGGCACATACGTGTGCAGCAAGATTTGGAAAACAAAGTAAGTATTGCTGAGGAATATCCCATAGCACAAAACGAAACGGTTGAACAAAACTTAAAAAAGATACCCGAAATAAAAAGTGTGGAAAGGTATGCTACCAAATCGGCTATTTTAAAATACAAGAATGAGATTGAAAGTGTTTTATTAAAAGGCATCGACTCTACTTTTGATTTTGGCCGGATGAACAGCCTTTTAAAACAAGGCCGCTGGATGAATGTAAAAGACAGCAGCTACAGTAAAGAAATTGTATTATCTGCCTATACCGCCGGCCAATTAAATTTATCCATTAATGATAGCGTGGATGTGGTATTTATTGATGCCACCGGTATTGGTAATGCCAGGCGGCGGCGTTTACAAATAACCGGCATTTACAAAACATCCATTGAAGAATACGATAAAGCTTTTGGCGTTTGCGACATTAAACTCATCAGAAGATTGAACAACTGGGCTCCTGACCAGATCGGCGGTTATGAAATTTTTTTACACGATTACAAAAAGACTGCTGCCATCAATACAATGATCCATGATGTGGATGTGCTGCCGCAAACCTGGTACAGCAAAACTATTCAGGAAGTGTATCCCAACATTTTTGACTGGTTGGCATTACAGGGAAGAATAAAAAGCGTTCTGCTCATCATCATGGTAGTGATTGCAGCTGTAAACTTAATTACCTGCCTTATTATTTTAGTGTTGGAAAGAACAAGAATGACAGGTATTTTAAAAGCCATTGGTGCCAGCGACTGGAATATTCAGCAGGTATTTTTATTCAACACTTCTTTTATTGCCATTACCGGAGTTATATTGGGTGCCATATTGGGGCTGGGTATTTGCTGGCTGCAGGAAAAAACAGGTTTCATAAAATTAGATGAAGATGCCTATTACATGAGCCAGGCACATGCCGATGTAATTTGGTGGCAGGTAGTTTTAATTTGCATAGGCACGCTGGTAGTTTCTTTTGCAACACTCATCATCCCTACATTACTTATTAAAAAAGTAAAACCGGTAAAAGCGATACAGTTTCGTTAACTAATAAAACAATCATCTAACCGCTGCTAAAATTATTCCCGTTGCCACTGCCGCATTTAATGATTCTGCTTCGCCAATTTTTGGTATGGTAATCTTTTCATCTACTGCATTCATTATGGTATCACTAATTCCTTTTCCTTCGTTACCAATAATTATTATAGCCTCTTTAACAGCTTTTAAACTGCTGATATTTTTGCCATGTAACGCCGCAGCATATTTTTTTATGCTGCCATTTTTTTTCAGCCAAACGTTAAGGTCTGCATAAAAAATATTTACTCTTGCTAAACTGCCCATGGTACTTTGCACCACTTTAGGGTTGTACATATCGGCACAGGCCGGTGAACAAACTATATTTTCTATACCAAACCAATCCGCAGTTCTTATAATAGTGCCCAAATTACCAGGGTCCTGAATGGTATCTAAAACCAGCGTTATCTTTCCTTTAATATTTACCGGTTCGGCAGGCGTTTTCTTTTTAAAAACAGCCAGCACATGGTTGGCCGTGGTAAGCAGCGATATTTTCTCCAGTTCAAAATCTTTTAACACAAAAATTTCTGCCCCCGAATACTTTTTTAATGTTTTATCGTTCTCCACCAACCACTCGTTTACAGCAAACAGTTGCTGGCAAACAAATTCACGGGTTTCTAAAAGTTCCAGCACTACCTTTGGGCCTTCTGCAATAAACACCCCATTTTCATCTCTGAATTTTTTATGGTGCAAACTTTGGATATATTTGGTATGTGTTTTGTTAAACATTACGCACTATTAAATTTGTATGCCGATAAGTTCCCCTCATAAAACAAGGTTGTTTCAGCAATTAAAGAATATATTTTTACTTTCATTAGTATTGTCTTCCTGCATTGTTCCAAAAAAATATCAAAAAGACAAACCATTTGTTACTAAAAACAGTATCGAAGTTAAGGGAGGAAAATTTACTAAAGATGAACTGATCGCATTAAAATCACGTTTGAATGCCCAATTGGATGACAGCTCTACAATAAATGTGGTTGACCATTATTTTATACGCCATGTATATAACAGCCCGGCAGCATTTGATACCGCTTCGGCTGCAAAGTCGGCCAAGAACATGCAATCTTCCATGTTGCATCTTGGTTATTACAGGGCAACTGCATTTTACAAAGCTGATACTATAAAAAAGCATGGGCAACAAAGAGTACATGTAAAATATACCATTGCACCAGGCAAACCTACCCGTATTGATACCACCAGTTACCTGATTAGAAAACCAGACCTGCAACAAATAGCGCAGCTAAATGCCGGCAATAGTTTATTAAAGGAAACGGAGCCGGTAACAAAATCTGCTGTGCTGGGCGAGATAAACCGCTTAATAGACATTTACAGAAATAATGGCTATTACAGAATTACGCCTACCGAATTAAAAGTAAGGGGCGATACCACGCTGGAAGCTTTAACCAATATTAGTGACGATCCTTTTGAACAATTACGTTTACTGGCAGAAGCGCAACAGGCAAAAGATTCGCCGAAAATAAAACTGGCCGTGGTATTAAATCCTCCTGCTGATAGTAACAGGCTTAAAAAATTCTACATCAATAATATCTACATATTACCCGACTATCAACCCGGCGACAAACTCAACGATTCATCCCTTACCGAAAGGGTTACAAGAAGTAACTACACTATCCGGTATCATGATAAATTATTTCGTACAGGGTTTTTAATACGCAATATGTTTATTAAAAAAGGTGATCTGTATCAGCAAACTACTTATTACAAAACCTTAAATAGTTTTACCAGGGCTGGTGTATGGCAAAGCACCAACATAGAAATTATAGAATTAAAAGATAAAGACAGTGTAAATAAAATTGACCTGGTAGTGCAATTAATACCTGCCAAGCAATTTAGTTTTGAATCGGGTATTGAAGCAAGTTTTTCTGCCACCAGTAACACCAACAGCGTAACTGCAGCCAATGCCGGCAACCTGTTAGGTTTATCGGGCAATGTGGCACTAACTAACCGAAACCTGGGTAAGGAAGGCATTAAAATGACCACTGCGGTAAGAGCTGGTGTGGAATTAAATTTAAGTGCAGATAATAGTGGCAAAAAAAATGTGATCAATTCTAATGAATTGAGTTTATCCAATAGTATTGTATTTCCCCGTTTTATTTATCCCTTTACCAGTTTTAACAGAGATAAACATGTTGTCTCCCCAGAAACTTTCATCAATGTAAATGCATCGCTTATAAATCGTATTAATTTATTTAACCTGCAATCCACCAATTTAGGTATTGGCTACAGCTGGCGTAATAATAAAAACGGGCAGTTTGTTTATAAGCCTTTTAATATTGAATTCACCCGTTTATATAACGAAACAGACAGCTTTACCAAAACACTGGAATCAAATCCTTTTTTGCGCTACTCCTTTAATACAGCGCTGGTGGCTGGTTCCAGCATTGGATATTCTTATACAAAAGTAAACAAGAAGCACACTAACAGGCAGCATAGTTTAAAAGCCAATATTGAAGAATCAGGATTTCCGTTAGTTCCGCTGTTTATTCCTTTAAGAAAACTAAATATTTTAAATACTTACTTACGCCAGTATTTAAAAACAGATGTAGAATATATTCACACCCGTACTAAAACGAAATCGGCTTTTGTATTTCGTGTATTTTCCGGTGTGGGTATTGCATCTAAAAAAGATACAACGCTCCCATTTTTTAAACAATATTTTGGTGGTGGAAGTAATAGCATGAGGGGCTGGCCTGTACGTGGTATTGGCCGGGGTTCACAACCGTTGGCACCTTATGGCACCAATAAATTTAATGACAGAACGGGTGATATACAATTAGAATCGAACATTGAATACCGCTACAATATTGCACAGCTTATTCCCAATACAATGACGCTTAAGGGTGCTTTGTTTTTAGATTTTGGTAATGTTTGGAATTTACGCAACTCCAAACCAGGCGGAGGAACAGATAGTGCACAGTTTCAGCTAAAAAATATCTGGAAAGAAATGGGCATGAATGCCGGCACTGGTTTCAGGCTGGATTTTAATTATTTTGTGGTACGGTTTGATTTTGGCTTTAGGTTTAAACGCCCCGAGTTAAGTTATATTAACGACGGCTGGAAAATACCTGCTCTAAGTTTTAATGATGTATTAAAGAAAATTTTTACTAAGGGAAATGTTGTGAATGGAGTTAATAATGAAGAATACAGAAAGTGGCGGTACGAAAACTTTAATTTTACTATTGGAATTAATTATCCTTTTTAGAGAAATTGGTTTAGAAGTTTAGGTATACAAATCAACCAGATAAAGGATTAGTAATCTTTTCAAACACTTCCATTCCCACTGCGTCTGTTACATTAAATTCGCCAATTCTGGTACGGCGCAAACTGCTTAAATAAGCGCCACAGCCTAATGCTGCACCATAATCGTTTGCCAGGCTGCGGATATAAGTACCGGTACCACAAATCACTTTAAAATGCACTACAGGCAATTCTATTGCAGTTAACTCAAACAACTTAATATTGATACTTCTTGTTTTTAATTCCACATCAACGCCTCTCCTTGCCAGTTCATACAAAGCCACACCATCTTTTTTTATGGCAGAGTATATTGGCGGCATCTGTTCAATATCGCCAACAAATTGTTTGGTATTATCATGCAACAACTCTTCTGTTACAAATGAATAATCCTTTTGCTGTTCGGGCAAACTTTCTAAATCGTAAGTTGGTGTTACTGCCCCCAATGTGATGGAGCCGGTGTATTCTTTTTCGGCTGCCATGTACTCGTTTATTTTTTTTGTAAATTTTCCGGTACAAACAATTAATAAACCGGTAGCTAAAGGGTCTAGTGTTCCGGCATGACCTATTTTTTTTATTTGCAAAATACTCCGCAGTTTTCTTATTATATCAAAAGAGGTCCAGTGCAGCGGTTTATCTATTAAAACTACTTTACCCTCTGCATAAGGTTGCTGTATTTCCGGATTGATTGGAGGCCGCTTTATTCTTTCTGTTTGCACAGGCACTTCGCCGCCTGCTGCTATTATTTCGTTGGTATATCGTAAACGGTATGTTTTTTTTCTTGCCATAATATAACTGCAAAATTATCAACTATGCAGCAACCTTCATCAAGTTTATTTAAATCGCCTGCCTTGCTTTAAGTTCTAAATATTTATTTACGGCGTTTACAGTTAACATTTCCGGTGTAGTAAGTACAGCAAGTATACCATGTATTTGCAATTCTTTTACGATCAATCTTTTTTCGTATTCAAATTTCTCTGCTATAGTTTTTATATACACTTCTTCAAGGTTGGATGCATCCAAACGGGAAAGCTGGTGCAATTCTGTATTTTCAAAAAACACTACCATCAGTAAATGATGTCGGGCTATACTGCGTAAATAATTCAACTGTCGCCGTAAACCAGATAATGATTCAAAGTTGGTATATAATATTAACAGGCTGCGGTGCTTAATACGATTACGGATTTGCATGTACAACATTTCATAATCACTCTCTAAAAATGCCGTATCTTGGTTATAGAGTAATTGCAAAATATTTTCCCGTTGTATAGGTTTTTTATCTGCCGCAATTAATGATCCCATCTTATTAGCAAATGTCATTACTCCCACCCTATCTTGCTTTTGCAAACAAACATTACTTAATACCAATGTGCTGTTAATGGCATAATCCAAAAGTGTTAATTCATTAAAAGGCATTTTCATTAAACGGCCTTTATCAATAATGGAATATACCTGCTGCGATTTTTCATCGGTATAATTATTTACCATTAAACTCCCCTTACGTGCAGTGGCCTTCCAGTTAATGGTGCGTATATCATCGCCCCGTACATATTCTTTTATTTGCTCAAACTCCATGCTGTGGCCAATTTTACGCATGCGCTTATTGCCGTGTTCCGTTTGTATGGTAGTTTGAGAAAGTAATTCGTATTTACGCAATTGCAAAAAAGAAGGATATACCGGAACAGTTGCTTCGGCATTAATATCATGCCGGTGCATTAATAAACCCAGCAACGATTGTACATATAAAATAATATTACCAAAATGATATTCCCCCCTTTCAACAGGTCTTAATTTGTAAATAATATTTTTTTGTTCGTTTGCAGTAAAACGGTGTACTAATTTCCAGTTCCGCTTTTGAAACTGTACCGGCAACTCATCAATAATTTCCATGGTTACGGTAAAAGGCATCCGGTTTATTACTTGTAATTCAACTTTGTTTTCATCGCCATTACTTAAACGATCGGCTATTAAACGTTTTGCAGAAGGGGCTTTACTTATTACAAACAGAAACAGGTAGTCGATTAATACCAGTACTGCCACAACTGCCAAAAGCACTTTAGGTATTTGCAAAAGGGGCGTATAAAAAAAAGAGGCGATAAACAAGAATATACATAGCCCTACAGCAAGATAAAACCTTGTAGTTAAAAACAAATTGCCGATATACTTTTTTATAGGACTCAATTAATATAAAATTCTGTAATGCTGAATAAAGATTTACTGCTCAAGAGTGCCCGGAAATAAAAGGGATAAACTCTGCTAATTAAAATAAATAGAACTACTAAAGCCGGGTTCAAAAAAGAACCTCACCCCAACGCCTCTCCTTGAAGAGAGGAAACTCGAATGGGCTGTATTACAACTCGAACTATTCATTTTTAATTTCATTTTTAATTTCATTTTTAATTTCATTTTTATCTGGGTACTTCAATGGCCTTTAAAATATTATCAATTAAATCATCGGCTGTTACGCCTTCCATTTCTTTTTCGGCAGTAAGAATAATGCGATGGCGCAACACATGCGGCGCCATTTCCACTATATCTTCCGGCGTAACAAAATCCCTTCCTTTTACTGCTGCATTTGCTTTTGCCGATTTTAAAATTGCCAGCGATGCCCTGGGTGATGCGCCTAAATACAAAGCCGGATTATTCCTGGTTTCGTTTACTATCCTTGCAATAAATTCAATCAGCTTGGGTTCAATAATGATGGATTGTATCTGGCTGCGGTAATGCTGAATATCTACAGGAGATAAAATCTTTCTTACATCTTCCAGCATTTGTCCCTGCGTTTTGCCCTGCTGTGTAGTTAAGATATTTATTTCTTCGGCCAGTGTTGGATACTTTACTTCTATTTTAAATAAAAAACGATCTAATTGTGCTTCGGGCAAACGGTAAGTACCTTCCTGCTCAATAGGATTTTGTGTTGCCAAAACAATAAATGGCATTCGCATAATATGAGTGTAACCATCCACGGTAACCTGGCGTTCTTCCATTACTTCAAATAATGCGGCCTGTGTTTTTGCAGGGGCCCTGTTGATCTCATCAATTAAAACAATATTGCTGAAGATGGGGCCCGATTTAAAACGAAATTCCCCTTCCTTAGGATTAAATACCGAAGTACCCACCACATCACTTGGCATTAAGTCGGGAGTAAACTGCAAACGGGAAAAATCAACATCAATAATTTTAGCAATTAGTTTTGCTGTTAATGTTTTTGCCACGCCGGGTACACCTTCAATTAAAATATGTCCGTCGCAAAGTAAACCAATCAGCAAAAGATCCACCATTTTGTGCTGGCCAACAATTACACGGCCTATCTCATTTCTTATTTCATACACTGCCCTGTTTAATCCGCTAAGGTCAATTCTTTGCTGAAAATAATTTTCTTCCATAATTAATGCTTTTTATAAAAGTTTTGTATTTGCTCGTTTAAAGATAATAATTGGTAATCATCCACCGTGGCATTATTATGTGCATGATGAATGGCCCTGTATAAAGATTCAACTTTATCTCTTTCCACACCGGCTTTTCTGCTGAGGCTGGTAATAAAATCATCGTTAACCGCATTGGTGTTTAAAAAATACTTGTTGCGTACGTACTCGTTAAAATAAGCACTCATTTTTTCCGCAATATTTTTATTGTCTTTTTTCTGCAGGTATAAGCGGCCAATGGTTTCGGTAAATGTCACTGTAGTGTTTTCATTGGGCTTTATTTTTTCGATAATACGTTGCCGCCGTTTGATACCAAATAAAATATACAGTGATAATAACAGTAAGCTTAACCAAAATGCCGCCGCCAGCGGTGGGTGTTTTAATATTTCACTTAAAGAAGAGAAGCTGTTATCTTCTTCATTTTTTGAACTTCGTCTTCTTGTAGAAAGTGTTCTGTAATAATCATCCCAGTATAAATGATCGGGATAACTATCGGTATAGGCAAAAGCATTTTCCATATACTTATAGTTATCATTCTTTAGCAAAAAATAATTACTGAATGCTTTAGGATCGCAATGTAAAAACAATTTGCCCTTTCCATGAAAGTATACTATATAGTTCGGTTTATTTTCTTCATTCACACCCAGTACTTTTGTTACATCCCGGTTATACTTACTAAAAGAATTTTTAAACGGATGATAATAATAAGAAAAATCATCTTCGCTAAACTTAGTGGTGGTAGTACGCACAGAATCAAAGAAATTAAAAAAGGGCGGCACGGGCCTGTAATCTTCTTTAGCACCGATCTCATCCAGCAATGCTTCATCAAAATAATTAGCTGCAATAAAAAGATTATTGCCCGCATTTACATAACCCAGCATAGCTTTTACTTCATCATCATTTACAAATAAGCCGGGTGTAAAACAAACATAAAGCGAAGCGGTATCAGCAATATCATTCCAGGTTTTATCAAAAGATTGCTTTTTATCCCTTAGCGTATTACGGCTGAACATATTTTCCATTTGCCGGTAAGCAATGTAGGTTCCAAAAGGTTTTTTATCTGTTTTGGAAAACGTTTCGCTTAAGGACGGCAAAGTAGTAGCGGCTTTATTTTTACATGAAGCCAGTGCTGCAACAATTGTAAGTACTAAAAAGATATGTAAAAATGTATTCTTCAATTGTTGAATTATAGCTTACTGTTAAATTTTAAAAAGTCGGCACTCATGTTTCTGTAAATATTTTCTTCAATGGCAAACTCCCCATACCACACATACTCATAATTTAAAGTAAGTGCTGCAAAATCATTCTGATAAGTCTGATTGGCAATTTCTCTTACATACTGGTAATTAGTTTTATCAGCAGCCATTTCAATTAATTTTTTATCGGCCAGTTTATGCAAAGTTTGCAAATACTGATAGCGAACTGCCAGCCTGTAATTTCCTGTTTGTATGGCTTGCTTTATCAATATCTCAAAATCACTTTCGGCAGTTATCACTTCTACCTGCACATCGGGTGTGGCCGATTTTGCAGAAGGAGATTTTTTTCGAAAAGCACCTTCAGTTAAAAACAGTTTGTATAAAATAAACAATACAAAAAGTGCCGCCAGTACCCATAAAAAGGCCTGAAGACCGCCTGACGACAAAACACTATTCAGCCAACCGCCACCTGACGGAGATGGAGTGTAATCTTCTTTTTTCTCCTCTTTCTTCTTTTTCCCTTTTTCTGCTTTTAATAAACTATCTAAATTTTTTAAGTAACCAAAAGCTTTTAAATTTTTCCAGGCTGTAACAGAATCGGGTGAAACCGTAAGCTGGTTAAAATACAAAGCGGTATCAATGATGTTATCGGCATTGTCCGCCTTTTCTTCATATATCATTTTGTCGTCTACCACTTCTTCTACCGGTGCCTGCACCTGAACGGTAGTATCATATAATTCTTCCGACTCTGCCAAAGTAGAATCCTGGTACAGGTATTTTTTTTCCTGTGCCCGGGCAGCAGTAAAAAATACCATTGTAAAAATTGATATGAAAAGAAATTTATGCATTGTCTTTTTTCAACCGGTTGATGATACCATCCGGTTGAATATAATAACCTTTTTTATGTAAACGGATGGGGAGTATAACAAAATACCAGATAATAAAAGATAAAGATGCCGTCAATATAGCGATGCTTGCCCAAACCGGCAGTCCTGTATTATTTTCTTTATCAAAAGTCTGGCTCATTAAATGCGTAACATAGCTTTCAAAAAAAGCAGCCAGTATAAACACCGGTATCAAACAAATTAAAACTTTAGCCGCATCTTTAGCGCCCTGACGAAAAGAATCCATTCTTGAATAAGTACCCGGGAATAAAATGCCGTTAGCCAAAATAAATCCTGCAGTTGCAGCAATAACGATAGCTGAAATTTCAAGTGTACCGTGTATCCAGATTACCATAACAGATTTAATACCCAGCCCTTTTGAAAAAAACATGTATTGAAAACAACCTAACATTAATCCGTTACCCCACATTATTTTTAAAGTAAAATATCCCAGGGTAAAACCACCAATAAAAGTTAAAAATGCTACCCTTATATTATTAAAGCCAATACGCACAAACATCGTAAAAGGATTATCATCTTTGTATACACCAAAAGGATCACCTTTTGAAATATTCTCCTCTGTCATGTTCACATAATTATCTCCTAACACACCTCTTACAAAATCCTCATTATACATGGAAGAAAATACCCCAATGGCCACAAACAATAAAAAAGATAAAGTGGTAAATAAAAATATGCGGTGGTACTTTTTAAATAATAATGGCAATTCAAATTTCCAGAATTGAAAAATGCGGCTGTACTTTTCTTTTTTATTTTGATAGATACTTTGATAAATGCCGGCAGCAATGCCATTTATCCAGCGGGTAACCTTGCTTTTGGGATAAAAGGTTTTGGCATAAGAGAGGTCATCAATAAGCGTAATAAAACGTTCGGCCGTTTCATCAGGGTTATCGGTGGGTGAATGCTGGTATTCCTTCCATTTATCCGCATTCTTCTTAATAAACATTGCTTCTCTCATTCCTTAAAATTACGAATTAGCCTATTTGAACCTACAAGTTGATGATTTTTTTATAAATAAAAAAATTGATGTTTAGCATTATCTGTTAAAAGCAATTTGTATTTTGCATACCTCATGTCCATCATACAAATAAATACCGCATTTAATATCGACCTGGAGTTTGATGTTGCCGAGTTTCATAAAAGACTGCTGGCTTATATTATTGACTTTGTGTTGATGATAATTTATCTGTGGAGTATGAAATCGCTCATGTATTATGGCTTTAATCTGGATTTTGAAACTAACATGGGGCTGGATATTCTACTCATTTCTATCCCTATGCTGTTTTACTCTTTACTAACCGAGCTTTGGATGAATGGCCAAACCATTGGAAAAAAGATAATGGCTATTCGTGTAATTAGCCTGGAGGGTGGCGAACCTACTTTAGGGCAATACATTTTAAGATGGATCACTAAATTTTTTGAATGGCCTTTTTTGTTCGGGTATATTTTTTTTGATAGCCAAAGGGCTTTCGCATACATTTTTTCCTACGCTTTTTTTACCGGCCTTTTGGGCATTGCTGTGGTAATCATTATTGCTGTTACTAAAAAAAACCAACGTTTAGGAGACCTGGCTGCCGGCACTGTAGTAGTAAATACCAAAACGCAACTAACTATTGATGATACCATTTTTATGGAAGTGAATAAGGCGGATTACAAAGTAATGTTCCCGAGTGTAATGCGGCTAAGCGACAGAGATATTAATACCATTAAAGGTGTGGTAACACAAGCCAATAAAAGCGGCAATTACGATATGTGCAACCGTGTAGCCATGAAAGTAAAAGATGTTTTAAAGATAAATACAGAAATGCACCCCGACCAGTTTTTAGATAAACTGCTGGAAGATTATAATTATCTGGCAACAAGAGAATAAAGCAATTTAAGTAGATAAATAAAAACAAAGGCCCTGAATGTTCAGGGCCTTTGTTTTTATTTTAATTAAAAGAATTACAATCTGCCTCCGTTACGCATAGCTTCCATAAAAAGTGTACCAAAGAAAATAAAGTACACAATGATCAATAAAAAGAATAGAGCACCAATTATCAGTCCTATTATTGAGCAAACCCTTCCGGAGTTTGATGTGCTATAACTTGATGCAGAGTATAGTTCTGGATTTGCCTGGTACATTTTGCGGTCTTTATTTGCAAGTACTAAACCAATAATACCACAAATTACACCACCAATACCATAGCAAAATGCCAAAACAATTGAGATAATTCCTAAAACAAGTGATGCTGTTGCATTAGGTAAATTTGCCGGTTGATTGTAATTGGGTGTAATAAGGTTTTGCTGTTCACTCATAATGGTTGTTTTTAAGCTGTTAGTTTATAAAGATAGGATGCCAAGATAATAATAAAAATTGAAGCTGTACCCATTTTCATAAATTTTACTGATTGGCTAAATCTGAACTTGTTATTTAATATCAGAAAAATAAAAAACAACAACATTGGCAGCAATGCCGGATATAATTTAAGGCTGGCCCAAACATCACCATTTAATAGAGCAATACCACTTCTTTGAAATCCGCAACCGGGGCAATCAAAATGAAAGGCGGTTTTAAATAAACATGGCAACTGATGCTGCTCAAGCCAATTAATAATATTTATAAAATAGAAAGACATGCAGTTTTTGACTCCTTAATAAGCCCTTGCAAACAAAACCCTCTGTGTACTAGGTTTGCCGCTTAAAATGCAAACGCCATCCTCGTGTTTATTATTTAAAGGAATGCATCGAATGGTAGCTTTTGTTTTTTCTTTAATTGTTTCTTCCGTTTCGCCGGTACCATCCCAATGTGCCGAAATAAAACCGCCTTTTTCATCCAGCAGTTGTACAAATTCATCCCAACTGTTGGCCTCGGTAATTCGGTCGTTTCTAAAAGCCAGTGCCCTGTTGTAAATATTTTGCTGTATATCATCCAGTAATTGCACAATTACTGGCGCCAATCCATCAATGCTGATACTGTTTTTTTCTTTGGTATCACGCCTAGCTACTTCCACCACATTATTTTCAATATCCCGTAAACCTAACGCAACTCTTACCGGAATACCTTTTAATTCATACTCGGCAAATTTCCATCCGGGGCGGCTGTTATCGTTGTTATCGTATTTAACCGAAACGCCTAAAGCTTTTAACTGCTTAACAATTTCGTTAGCCTTGGCATCAATTACGGGTTTACTTTCTTCTCCTTTATACACCGGAACAATTACTACTTGTACTGGTGCAATTTTTGGCGGCATTATCAATCCCTGATCATCACTATGGGCCATAATTAATGCCCCAATTAACCTTGTAGATACACCCCACGATGTTGCCCACACATAATCCAACGTATTGTTTTTATCACTGAATTTTACATCAAATGCTTTGGCAAAATTTTGTCCTAAAAAGTGCGAAGTTCCAGCTTGTAGTGCTTTTCCATCTTGCATTAACGCTTCAATACAATACGTATCTTCTGCACCTGCAAAACGCTCGTTAGCAGTTTTTACGCCTTTAATTACAGGCACTGCCATAAATTCTTCTACAAAAGTTGCATACACATCCAGCATCTTTTTAGTTTCTTCCACAGCCTCCTCTTTGGTTGCATGTGCCGTATGCCCTTCCTGCCATAAAAACTCGGCCGTGCGTAAAAACAACCTGGTACGCATTTCCCAACGCACCACATTGGCCCATTGGTTTATCAACAATGGCAAATCACGGTAAGATTGTATCCAGCCTTTATAAGTATTCCAGATAATTGCTTCGCTTGTAGGGCGGATAATTAATTCTTCTTCCAGCTTTGCTTCCGGATCAACAATCAGTTTACTTTTATTATCGGGGTCAGTTTTTAAACGATAGTGGGTAACAATGGCACATTCTTTTGCAAAACCTTCAGCATTCTTTTCCTCCGCTTCAAATAAACTTTTGGGTACAAATAAAGGAAAGTAAGCATTCTCGTGCCCTGTTTCTTTAAACATCCTGTCCAGTTCTTTCTGCATGTTTTCCCACAATGCATAACCATAAGGTTTTATTACCATGCAACCACGTACGGCTGAATGATCGGCCAGTCCGCCTTTTATCACCAGGTCGTTGTACCACTGCGAATAATCTGCTGCTCTTGTTGTTAGTTCTTTTGCCATACCCTTTTTTCACCAGTCCCGGTTTATCGGGAAAGAATTAATTGTTTGTATTAAAAATCTTGTTTCAGGTACCAGTTTCCCGGTTACATTTTATTATTGGTGTTTAAAAACCATTTAGCACATCTTTAACAGCAAAACATTAAACCTAAGTGTCTTATGGCAGAAGGTTTGATGCATAATTAACAAATAATGTGCTTTTAAAACTTGCACAAAAGTAGTAACTTCAATTTTAAATAATAAAACTAAACGCCATGATTGCTAAAATTCTACTCATTGCCATTTCTGCAGCGGCTTTAAGCAGTTGCAGTACCGCCTACAAAAGCGGTCAAACACCCGATGATGTTTATTATAGCCCGGTAAGAGTTGTGGAAGAGCGCAGAGACAACAGCCGTGATGAAGTGAGGCAACAGCCAACCACTGCAGATGATGCCAGGATAAGAATGCAGATACGTGATCGCAGATGGAGAGATTTGAATTACGATTATGATTACGATTACAGCTACAATTACAGTCCTTATTATTACTCTTACCAATCTAGTTACAACCATGGGTATTATTACAACCCTTCTTATTGCTCAAGGCCGTTGTACTACCCAAAAGTTACAAATGCGGCACCAATAAACAGTACTCCCAGAATGGTGAATCTTAATACCTACAAAAATTATGGTACTGCCATATCAAATAATCCTAAAACCGGTACCGGCACTAACTGGGTGCAGCCAACAAGGCAGTATAATAACAGCAATAATGGCGGCAGCAAAGTGGGCAATATTTTAAGAGAAGTATTTACCCCTAATCAAAGCGGCAGCAATACAAACAGTTCTAACTCTTCTTCAAATAACAACACCAGAACATACACTCCTTCTACAACAACACCAAGCAGTTCTGGCAGTAGTGGTTCTTCATCCGGAGGTAGTTCAGGCGGTAGTGTTGCAAGACCAAGCCGTGGCGGATAAAACACTGCAGTTTTATTTTAGAAGAATGATCTTTATTACCTGATTTTCCAACAAAATTATTGGAGTGTAAAACTTATATGCCATGAAAAGATATTTACTTGTATTAACCCTTATTATTCCCACCGCAATTTTTGCCCAAATACCCGAAGATGCATTGCGTTATTCTTTTTATCCGCAAAATGGCAGTGCCCGCAATATGGCCATTGGTGGTGCCATGGGAAGCTTAGGTGGAGATATTACTGCTACTTATGTAAATCCGGCAGGGCTGGGCTTTTATAAAACCGGGGAATTTGTATTAACACCAGGCTTTTTACTCAATAACAACAAAGCTAATTTTAGAGAAACTGCCAATCAAAGCAAAAAGAACAGTTTTGGTTTTGGCCCCAGCGGATGGGTTTGGGGTTTTGGTACCCGCTATAAACCCAAAGTAAGCAATGCCATTAGTTTAGCAGTAACGCAAACAGCCAATTTCAATAACAGTATTCAGTATAAAGGATTAAATAATTACAGCTCATTCAGTGAACAATTTGCCGAAGAATTTGCAAAAAGTGGTTTCACTATCGACACTGTGTTGTATCCAAATAATCAATCTCCTTTCCCCTATACTTCAGCAGTGGCATTATACACTTACCTGATTGATACTGTTTCTACCATTGTTAATGGACAAAGAGTTTACCAGGTAAAGGGTGCGCCTGAATATATTTTAGATGCAGGCCAGGCCATAAGGCAGGAAATGAACCGCACTACAAAAGGTGGCATTACCGAATTTGCATTAGGTTTTGCACATAATAACGATGATAAATGGTTCTGGGGAGCTACACTCGGCATTCCCATTATCAATTACAGCAGCAATACTACTTTTAAAGAGTTTGACACTTCCAATAATTCATCAAACCATTTTAAGCAGTTTGAATACAACGACGATTTTACTACCAGGGGATTTGGCTTAAATGCTAAATTAGGCGTCATCTACAGGCCACAGGAATATATACGATTAGGTTTAGCCATTCATACCCCAACATTTATGGCACTAACTGACAGCCGCACCACCAGCATACAAACTTTGCTGGAAAATCCTGATGGAAATTTTAAAGGAACATCTCAAACTTTTACCAACAACCAACCCGGCGAAAGCAAATATTTACAAACCACCCCATTTAAAGCCATTTTAAGTGCTTCGTATGTTTTTAGAGAAGTAAGTAATGTAAAAAGACAAAGAGCCTTTATTACAGCTGATGTAGAATATGTAAACCATAAAGGTGGCAGATTTAGCAGCGATAACGAAGTGCCAACGGAAAGCGAAAAAGCTTATTACAAACAATTAAACGAAGTAGTAAAAAAAGAATACAAAGGCAATTTAAACTTCAGGCTGGGTGGAGAATTAAAGTTTAATACCATTATGGGCCGGCTGGGTTTTGCCTACTATGGCAACCCTTACAAAGATGCCCCGTCAAAAGTAAACCGGATGCTGCTCAGCGGTGGATTAGGTTACAGGCATAAAGGTATGTTTATCGACCTGACCTACGTGCATGCAATAACAAAAAATATTGATTTGCCATATCGCTTAGAAGACAGGGCCAATACTTTTGCCAGCCTTAAACAACAACAGGGTAATATTATAGCCACAATAGGGTTTAAATTTTAGTATTTTTTTAACTACCAGTGTAACTTTTTTCTGAAGTAAGACGTATTTTTATACAAACTATCAGCCATGAAAAAAGTAATCCTCATTATTTCAGTTTTTACTATTTTCTGTTTATCGTTAAAAGCTGAAGAAACTTTACAGGAATACGCAGCCCGGTATAAATTTCCACAGGGAAGTGCTATCAATGAAGTAAATGTAGTTTTTGAGAATGGGGCATTAACCTTATCCTCTTCTCTTGGCACTGCCGCAATTGAAAAAACATCGGACGACCATTTTAATATTCCTAACTATAAAGGCACTGCAGTATTTGTAAGAAATGCCGCTAAAAAAATAACTGGTATTAAAATAGAAATTAAAGGTGTTTCATTTTCTGGTAACAGGGAAGAAAAAGACACATTAACTGTAATGCCTGTTCCCATTTCAAGCTCTACGTTTCCAATAAAGTATTTACCTCCAATGCTGACAGGGGAAGATTACCAGTAATCCATTTTATAGAAGTATCTTTTTTAAACCAGGTCATTTGGCGCTTGGCATATTGCCGGGTGTTTATCTTAATTCTCTCCACTGCATCGTTAAGCGTTATATCTCCGTTCAGGTAATCAAACAATTCTCTGTAGCCAACAGTTTGCAATGCATTCAGGTTTTTAAAAGGCAGCAATTCTTTTACTTCATCTAACAAGCCTTGCTGCATCATGGCATCCACACGGCTGTTGATGTTTTGTATAAGCAATTCTTTAGGTAACTCCAATCCAATTTTTACAATATCAAAATCCCGTTGCTTTTTTTGCTGTGTTTGAAATTCGGTAATAGATCTTCCGCTGCTCAATTTTACTTCCAGTGCCCGCATTAATCTTTGTGGATTTTTTATCTCGCCTTTGGCAAAATAGACAGGGTCATTTTTTTTCACTTCATTTTGTAACCAAACCAATCCATTTACTTCGTAGCCGGCAATTACACCTTCCCTTACCGCAGTATCTATATTGGGCAGGGCATCAATACCATCACAAAAGGCTTTGATGTACAAGCCGGTACCGCCAACTATTACGGCGGTATCATGTGTTTTAAAAAGGTCTGCAATTTTTTGCAGAGCGTATTGCTCAAATACTACAGCATTAACCTCATCTTTTATGGAATGCGAACTGATAAAATAATGCGGAACCAATTGCAGTTCTTGTGCCGAAGGTTTGGCCACAGCAATATTTAATTCCCTGAAACATTGCCTGCTATCGGCAGAAATTATTTGTGTTTGGAGTTGTTGTGCAAGCCGGATTGCAAAACTTGTTTTACCAACAGCTGTTGGTCCTGCAATAACAATACACGTCTTCTTCATTGTAAATAATTGAGTTTGTAAAGAACTCTATTTAGTAATGAACAATTTTATAATGGATAATTAATAATACCCTTGAAAAGAAAGCTGGCAACAACAACGTTATACTAAGTGAATAAAATAATGAATCTATAAGTTATACATTGCTCAATTATCCATTGCCTTAAAATCCGTCATTCTCTTCATTTGCTACATCTTCCTCTTCTTCACTTGTTTCCACAGCTTCGCCATCTTCTCCCTGTTCGCTAAAGCCTTCTCTTAATGCATCAGGTTGCAGATCGTATTTTTCTTCCATTTCAGCCAGGCGGCTATCTACCAAACCTTTGGTACCATATTGCGATGGCGCAATCCCTTCTGTTCTTATACAGGAGGGATAAGTTAATTTTTTATTTTCTTCTTTATCAACATTAATTAACTCCACCATAAAATGCCAGAATTTATTAAAGTCGTATTCGTAAATAAATTTTTGATTGGGGTTACTTATTTCAGAGCTGATAGCAGTATCACCCATAATTAATGGTTCTGCTTTATAAGCCTTGTCATATTTTTCCAAAGAAATTTCTCTGCCACGCAGCCAGTTATCGTTACTGCGGTAAAAAGTTGCTTTATGCTTTGAATCAAATTCAAAACTTTTTAAAATACAACTGTGCAGATCGAAAAAATTTTGTGTATGACGAATTGCAATATCACGATAAACGCTGTCGTCATCTTCCCAGTAAACTCTGAAACGTAAAATAGCCATATTGTAAAATTAAGAATATTATACTGTATTTAGGAATTTGTAGTTTAAAAAAGTAATTGGTAATTGGCAATCTGGAATTGGGGATAAAAGCGACAAGTATTTAACAATCGCAGCATAATTTCAAATTACTAATTACTAATTCCAAATTCCTGCCCCTTCTGCAACATATAAGCAAACGCCGCCTCATATTCATTGGGAATAACACCATCTAAAATGGCATCACGTATCGCTGTTTTTATATCTCCCACTTTTCGGCTGGGTGGTAAATTAAAGGTCTGCATAATTATTTCGCCGGTTATTGGCGGCTGCCAGTTACGCAGGTGATCGCTTTCTTCCACTTCGGCACAGCGCTTACGCACTATTTCAAAATTATTTAAGAACCGTTGTACTTTTTGTTTGTTCTTTGATGTAATGTCTGCGGCGCATAAAGTCATCAACGCATCAAAATCTTCGCCGGCATCTACCAGCAATCTTCTTATTGCGCTATCGGTAATATTTTCTTTAGTAAGACTGATGGGCCGCAGATGCATTTCCACCAACTTACGTACAAACTTCATTTTTTCGTTTTGCGGCAACTTTAATTGGGCAAAAATTTTAGGCACCCATTTTCCTCCCAATGCTTCGTGCCCATGAAAGGTCCAGCCATGGCCTTCTTCAAATCTTTTAGTTGCAGGTTTGGCTATATCATGCAGTATGGCTGCCCAGCGTAACCACAGGTCGTTGGTATTTCTGGCAATATTGTCCAGCACCTGCAATGTGTGGTAAAAATTATCTTTATGCCCCATACCATCCACATACTCGGCCCCGGCCAATGCCACCATTTGAGGAAAAATAATTTTAAGCAAGCCGGTTTTATACAACAGATCAAACCCTATGGATGGCGTTGTTGCCAGCACAATTTTATTCAGTTCATCTGCAATTCTTTCGCCGCTAACAATTTTTATACGATGGGCATTTTCGCCAATAGCAGCTAAAGTTTTTTCTTCGATAGTAAAATTTAATTGCGTTGCAAAGCGTATAGCCCTCATCATCCGCAACGGATCATCACTAAAAGTAATGCCCGGCGCTAAAGGTGTTTGCAAATTTTTTATTTCCAGGTCTGCAATACCATTAAACGGATCTACTAATGCGCCGTAATCAGCCTTATTTAAACTTATTGCTAAAGCATTAATTGTAAAGTCTCGCCTGTTTTGATCATCCTGCAAAGTGCCGGTTTCTACCGCTGGTTTACGGCTGTTAAAATCGTAGCTCTCTTTCCGGGCTCCCACAAATTCAATTTCCAGGTCATCTACTTTTATTTGTGCGGTACCAAAATTTTTAAAAAAGTGTACTTCGGGTATTGGTTTAAACAGCATGGCTACTTCATGCGCCAGGGTAATACCATCTCCCACACAAACCACATCCATATCTTTAGTATTTCTGCCTAAAATTTTATCCCGTACAAATCCACCAATTAAATAACAGGGTACTTGTATTTTTTGAGCAGCCAGTGCAATTTTTTCTAAAATAAAAAGTTCTTTATCGGTGCAGTTGATATACATGGAGTGCAAAAGTATGAAGAAAGCTTTAAGCTATTAGCTTAAAGCTAAAAGCTTAACTGGCATTAATATTGACTATATACCCATCCGCACAAATAATACGATTTTAACTGTGCCGTTTGACAAATTGACTTTATATTTAAATAATTATGGATAAGAAATATTATTCGCAGGGACCTGAAGATGAAATGGAGTTTATGCCCATCATTCCACTGAATGAGGAGGAAGACGCAAACGCCGATGAACAGGCTATTCCAACTGAGTTACCTATTCTCCCTTTAAGAAATACCGTACTGTTTCCTGGTGTTGTAATTCCAATTACTGTAGGCAGAGATAAAAGTATAAAAGCGGTGAACGATGCTTACAAGGCTGACAAATTGATAGGCGTGGTAGCGCAAAAAGACAGTAATGTGGAAGAACCCGTGGTAAGCGATCTGGAAGATATTGGAACAGTTGCCAAAATTGTAAAGCTGATAAAAATGCCTGATGGCGGCACTACTATTATTATACAAGGCCGCAAACGATTTAAGATTGAAGAGATAACTGCCGAAGACCCTTATTTTAAAGCCAAAGTAAAAGTGCTGGAAGAAGATAACTTAAAAGGCGATGCAGATTTTGAAGCCATGGTAGGTAGTATTAAAGATTTGGCCGGACAAATTGTGGGCCTCTCCCCCAACCTGCCCAGCGAAGCGGCCATCATTTTAAAGAATATAGAAAACCCTTCTTTTTTAATTCACTTTGTAAGCAGCAATTTAAACAGCGATATAAAAGAAAAACAACGACTGTTAGAGATCAGTAATATTAAAGCAAGAGCTGAGTTGCTGATGAATTTAATGCATACCGAATTGCAATATGCCGAATTAAAAAATAAAGTAACTAATAAAACCCGTAACGAATTAGACAAGCAACAGCGGGAATATTTTTTACAGCAGCAAATGAAAGCCATTAAAGAAGAATTGGGTGGTGATAATGTTGCTGAAGTAAAAGAGATGCAGAAAAAAGCCGAAACAAAAAAATGGCCTAAAGCTGCTAAAGAAATGTTTACCAAAGGCGTGGAAAAACTGGAACGTATGCATCCTTCCACACCTGATTATTCCATTACGTATAACCACCTGGACCTGATGCTGGACCTGCCATGGGAAGATTATACCCAGGACCAATACGATTTAAAAAAATCGAAAAAAATATTGGACCATGACCATTACGGCATGCAAAAAATTAAAGAAAGAATTTTAGAATACCTGGCAGTGCTAAAATTAAAAGGCGATATGAAGAGCCCGATACTTTGTTTTTTAGGCCCTCCGGGTATTGGTAAAACCAGTTTGGGTAAAAGTATTGCAGCTGCCATCAACAGAAAATATGTACGGGTAAGTTTAGGCGGTTTGCATGATGAAAGTGAAATACGTGGGCACCGCAAAACTTATATTGGTGCCATGCCCGGAAGAATTGTTCAATCTATCCGTAAAATAAAAAGCAGCAACCCGGTAATGATACTGGATGAAATTGATAAGGTAGGCAATACCGTTCATGGTGATCCTTCTTCGGCATTGTTAGAAGTGTTGGACCCTGAACAGAACAATACTTTTTATGATAACTATTTGGAATTAGAGTACGACCTGAGTAAAGTATTATTTATTGCAACTGCCAATAACATCAGCAATATTCAACCTGCATTAAGAGATCGTTTGGAAATAATTGATTTGAGTGGTTATGCAGTGGAAGAAAAAATTGAAATTGCTAAAAGGCATTTAATGCCCAAACAAAAAGAAATGCACGGTTTAACGGCTGCCAGTTTTAAATTAAGTGATACCGTACTGCAAAAAATTATTGAAGATTATACAAGAGAAAGTGGTGTAAGAGAATTAGACCGTCAATTAGCCAGCGTAATGCGTTACCAGGCAAAGGAGTTGGTGATAAAAGGAAAACTAAAAGCTACCATTACCAATAATGATGTAGAAAAGATATTAGGTAAACCAAGATATAGTAACGACCTGTATAAAATTGCCAACATGCCCGGTGTGGCTGTTGGGCTGGCGTGGACCTATGTGGGTGGCGATATTCTTTTTATAGAAACACAATTGAGTGAAGGTAAAGGCGAATTAAAATTGACTGGTAATTTGGGTAATGTGATGAAGGAAAGTGCCAGCACAGCATTAACTTATTTAGAAGCCAATTGCAAAAAAGTAAATATCGATCCTGCTGTTTTTAATAAAAAGGATATTCATATACATGTGCCCGAAGGTGCGGTGCCTAAAGATGGCCCAAGTGCAGGTATTACCATGTTAGCCGCATTGGCAAGCGCCTTTACCGGCCGCAAAATGAAACCTTACCTGGCCATGACGGGTGAAATTACTTTACGTGGACAAGTATTACCTGTAGGCGGCATTAAAGAAAAAGTACTGGCAGCAAAACGTGCCGGATTAAAAGAAATTATTATGTGCTGGCAAAATGAAAAAGATGTGGAAGAAATTAACAGCCAGTATATTAAAGGCATTAAGTTTCATTATGTAAAAACCATGCAGCAGGTGCTTGACCTGGCGCTGGTGTAAAGCAGTAACCAAATTTATTTTTAAATTATAAAACCCCTTTGAACAAAACCTCGTATCTGATGTTTTATAATTATCAGCATGTTTCATGTTGGTTGTTTTAAGGGTTAAAGAAATTCCCTCCTGTTCTCAGGAGGGAATTTTTATTGCAGCCATTTTAAAGTTAATCACCACTGTGGAAAATTTTAACTTCTTTATTCACTCCACTTTTACGAATTTCATTTAACAATGAAGGAAAGTAAAGAAATATCGGCCTTATTGCATTTGATTGATGACCCTGATGAATTTGTTTACAATACCGTAAGCGATAAGATCATTTCGTTTGGTAAAGCCATAATACCCAACCTGGAAAGTTTATGGGAAACTACCAATAATGAAGAAATACAAGAAAGAATTGAATTGCTCATCCACCGCTTACACTTTAGAGACCTTACCAACGATTTTACCGCATGGGCACAAGGGGATGCAGATTTATTACAAGGCGCATTGCTGGTGGCAAAATACCATTATCCTGAACTGAATAATACTACTGTACACCAGGAGATAGAAAAGTTAAAACGCAATATCTGGCTGGAGCTCAACAATTATTTAACGCCGCTGGAACAGATCAATGTTATCACCAGTATTTTGTACAATTACTACAAACAAAAAGGTGTTGAGTTTGCATACAACAATCCTGATGATTATTTAATTAACAAAGCACTGGAAAGTAAAAAAGGTAATGCCATCAGCAATGGTATTATTTATTTAGTGCTGTGCGAAATGCTGGATGTCCCGGTAAAAGCTATCAATATTCCACGGCAATTTATTATGGCCTATTTTGATCCGCAACATGATCTGCTAAACCCTGTAGGCCACTCTTCCGAAAAAATAAATTTTTATATCGATCCGCTGAACGGGCAAATGTATAGCCATAAAGATGTGGAGAGTTATTTTAAACGCATCTCCGTTCCTCCCACTACTTCTTACTTCCGGCAATTGGGTAATAAAAGAATTATACAATTTTTACTGGAAGAATTAAGTAAATGTTTTGATAACGACCGCAACCGCTACAAAATGGATGAACTACTTTTGTTAGCCAATTTATTAGACTAATGATATACCACGTTGTAAATACACCCGCCTGGGAAAAAGCATTGGAACTGGGTTATTACGAAGCCCCTTCTTTAGCCACCGAAGGTTTTATCCATGCCAGCAAACAAGAGCAGGTGGAAGGCGTTATCAACCGCTACTACGCCGGCCAAACCGACCTGTTGGTTTTACATATTGATGAAGGCAAATTAGAAGCTGTACATATTTTTGAAATAGCGCCTTCGGTTAATGAAGAGTTTCCGCATATTTATGGAAGAATTAATTTGGATGCGGTGGTGGATATAACAGCGTGGTGAAAGGGAAAAGGAATTGGGGATTTGTAATTGGGAATTGGCGCTCATGTAATTGGCCTTCGCTTCTTTCTTCGCCGTGATGTGGTTTTTTAACAGCTGCATCAGGAAAAGAGTTTTGTATATTTACTTACAGGTTCCACTTAACCTCTATTAATACTTATTTTAAACGTAAAAAGATGATAACAAGAATTATTTTTGTGACACTACTATTATTTAACATCAATCTCAGCTTTTCACAATCTCCAAAACCTGAATGCAAATTTAAAGTAAAAGTACCTAAAGCCTATTTCTATGACCATATTGAAACTATCCCAAATATAGCCCAAGACACAACAGCGAAAAAGTTTTTGAATAACTGGGCTAAAAGAAAAAGTTATCTAGTTTTCGGAAACTATATAACTGTATTATGCCGAGAGTTTGACAATGATTACGTATTTGTTCATTATAAAAACAGGAAAGGTATAATTACCAAGGGGTATATTTCAAGTTCCGACTTAGAGATGCAGTAGATGAAAAAAATCCCTACAATTAAAATCTCAAAACAAGAATATGTAAATTATCGAAAATTTAAAAGGCGCTTATGACAAAAGATGAAAAATATAAGAAATTGAGGCAGTCATTAATTGACAGAATCTCAATAATTACATCGCCAAAAAAAACATCAAAATCTAGTTTGCAAAAAAAATCTGATAAAGATCTTATACAAATTCTTTTTGTCAACGCAGTTCTAGAAGAGCGACAATTTTGGAGAACCGATATTCAGAGCGTTGCTCACAAAATCAATCCTGAACTAAAATTCCCGGAGAACGCTACAAGTATTGGGCTAATAAATCAACTTATTAATCTAGTTGAAAAATCAAAATTAAAATAACCTATTTTTTCACTCTTATGAATATTGGACTAAGCTTTCTGACCACGCTTTCACAGTCCCTGTGACGTGATTTACTTAACAGTCATAATTTTGCTTTCCTATATTTTTAAACTTATCGGGTACATAAAGCCAATAACTACTAATTTTTTATTGCATTAGAGTTCCGTAAATTTATTTGTTAACAAAAATATTATAACACTGTTGTGAAATATAAATATTCTACAGAAGCAAATTTAATTTTTAGCTTGAAAAAAAGCCAAATTGCTCAGCAGGATGAGTTTGATATAATTACCAAGAGCGATTTTTTTAAAATAGATTCTCCTTGTACAATCTATTTTATTTGTCAAAGACCAAGAATATCTGTTTCGCCAAACAATTTCTCTTATAACAAAAAATATATACAATTATCATTTTTCGTACATAAACAAAATACAAAACAGGAATTTGAAATTAAAATCCCTAACCCAAACCCTAAAGCAATTTATTCTTTAGTTTCTATTTTCCCATACAACTATATTGACATAGTTGACGAAAAAGGTACAAAAATCATATCAGGAAAATCTTCTTACTTGTATGATTTTTTTAATAAAGACCCCAAAAGTGAAATCTTAAATTTCGAAGTTCTTTACATCGGAAAATCAAATACTAAAGACCAAAAGGTAAGTTCCCTTAACAGATTAATTTCACATAAAACACTTCAAAAAATCTACTTCGACAAAAATCAACAACAACCTGATAAAGAAATTTTTTTCTTGTTATGCAGCTTTGATTATGATGGCTTACTTTTTCTTTCGGGTTCACAGCAATATGAAAGTACAATAGAAGAAGAGGTTAAAAGGTTTGAAAAATTCAACAACGAATTTCAGACAATGGATAATGACAAATTATTATCACTACTTGAAGCATCGTTAATAAGTTACTTCAAGCCATACTACAACGACCATTTTAAAGATTCCTTTTTAACTAAACAGCAAAAAGTAACTAACCAATTCATCATACAAGACTACAATTCTTTTTTAATAGATATAGACACAAGTGACATGTGTATGAAACTTTATTCAGCTGATATTAAAGCCTCTTTCACCCATAAAAAAGATTTTAAATTTTTCAAGGAAGGCGATAGAATAAGCATATTCTAAAACCACTTCGCACCACATAAACTGCGTAAAAAAATAATTATACCTTATATCACAAAACCAGCTCATAAAAATAATCCTCCACTCTCTTCCACCCATTTTTTTCATAAACAGACTGTGCAGTATAATTATCTGCAGCAGTTTCTAATAATAACCACCTGGCATTAGTTGCTATCCCAAACTCTTTTGCCTGTTGCAATAACGCTGCAGCTACGCCTTTGCCACGGGCATTTTTATGTACATACAAATCGTTTAACAACCAGGTGCGTTGTAAACCTACCGAAGAAAATATGGGATACAATTGGCAAAAGCCCACTGCAATGCCGTTGACAAAAGCAATAAAAATTACTGATTCATTATTGGTCAATCTTTCCTGCAAAAAATTGGTTGCGGCCTTCTCATCCGAGGATTGTTTGTAAAATATGCGGTACGCATCAAATAATGGCGCCACCAGTTTTATATCTTCTAAAGTAGCTTTCTTAATTTCTATCAACATTTTAATTAATTTAGTCACCAATAATACTTCATTTCTTTATTATAAAAAATACCTGATGATCAGCTGGAACGATTTTGAAAAAGTAGATATGAGAGTGGGCACTATTACAGCAGTGGATGATTTTGCCAATGCCAAAAAAACAGCTTATCAATTAACTATTGATTTTGGCGAGCTGGGTATTAAAAGATCGTCGGCTCAAATAACAGCTTTGTACCAAAAAGAAAACCTGGTAGGTAAACAGGTAATTGCAGTAGTTAATTTTCCGGTAAAGCAAATTGCCAATTTCTTCAGCGAGTGTTTGGTGTTGGGTGTATATAATGAAAGTAATGAGGTGGTGCTGCTGCAACCATCGCTGCAGGTAAAAAATGGTTGTAAGGTCGGGTAAACAAGGGTTGCCAACCTTTAAAAGGTTGGCAACCCTGTAAAACGGATATTGTATATTTGACTGCAACACATGAACATCGAAACAATATACTACAAATCGCCGGTTGGCCTGCTGGAAATACGCAGTAACGGTGATGCTATTGCTGCTGTATTGTTTGTAAACAGCTGGAAAGGCACTGCAATAAATGAAGAAGATATCAGTTTACTGCAACCAAAATCTGCAGCAATAAAAAATTGCATACAACAACTGGATGAATATTTTGCAGGCCAGCGAACTGAATTTACTATTGATACTGCGCAGACCGGTACCGATTTTCAACAAACCGTTTGGAGGGAACTTTGTAATATCCCTTATGCAAAAACCATCAGTTATTTAGAATTGAGCAAACGAATTGGTAATGTAAAAGCTATTCGTGCTGTGGGTACTGCCAATGGCAACAACAGTGTTTCAATAATCATTCCTTGTCACCGGGTTATTGGCAGTAACGGAAGCCTGGTAGGTTATGGCGGAGATTTATGGAGAAAGAAATGGCTGCTGGAGCATGAAGCTAAATATGCGTATGGTGTGCAAACGTTGTTTTAAAAACAAATATTCAATACTCAATGTCCAACAATCAATGTATAATAAAAAAGCAGTTACATTTTAATTGTACATTTTCATTTGTTTTTGCGCTGTTAATTTACAAGCTTAAAAATATTTTTCTATTCAATTGCAAAATAGATGTATTTGGTATTGAATATTGAATGTTGTTCGTTGAATGTTTTGTGCTTATTTTAAATCATCGCCACCAAAAGAAAGTGGTAATAACTGGCTGGCTTTTTTAATGATAAATATCTTTCCCTCCAGTCCGCTTAAAATAAGGCGGATGGGTTGCTGCACTCTTTCTTCATACTCCATTAATGTTTGCCGGCAAATGCCGCAGGGCGAAATGGGATGATTACTTTTTCCATTTTTGTTATCGTAACTTATGGCCATGGTATCAATGGCTATATTGGGAAATAAAGTGGCGGCGGAAGAAAGCAACACTCTTTCGGCACAAATGCCCACGGGATAAGCAGCATTTTCCTGGTTGGTACCGGTAACAGTTTGTCCGTTTTTTAATTGAGCTACAGCACCTACATTAAAATGCGAATAAGGTGCATAAGCATTGGCTGTTACCTTTCTTGCTTCGCTAACCAAGGCAGCATCTGCTTTAGTTAATTCATCAATTGAATCAAACACTTCAAATGAAAAATTATATTCCTGCTGATTCATAATTGTATTTTTAGGGGGATAAAAAATCCTTACTGCATTGCTGCCAGTAAGGATTTAATCTATTAAATATACAATAATTTATTTTATCTGTGCCAACTCAATTTCACTATTAACGTTTATTTTATCCAGTTAAAAATACGTTTCCATCTTGGGCCGCCTTCCCAGCTAAACCATATCAGCGATGCTTTGCCCACCACATGATCTTCGGGTACAAAACCCCAGTAACGGCTATCTAAAGAGTTGTGTCGGTTATCACCCATTAACCAGTAATAATTCATTTTAAAAGTATAACTGGTTACTTCCTTTTCATTAATAAAAACTTTGTCTCCCTTTTGCTCAAAGGTATTGCCTTCGTAAGTTTCTATGCAACGGCGGTAGCGGATAATATTATCTGCGGTCAATTGAATGCTGGCATCTTTTTTAGGTATCCATAACGGCCCAAAATTATCTGCCGACCAATGGTGGAGAGAATCAAAGTTTTTATAATAAGGAAAAAGGTCGTCGGATACAGGCAGGTTATATGGTACAAACAATGCCAGGTTTGCGGCTGTCATATTTCGTTTTTCTTCATTGGTAATATTTACAAAAGCGTTACCGTTATCGTCTCTTCTTACATCACCCTGATCTTCCCGTACATGTATACCCAAAGCAGCAAGGCTTTCGGCATCGCTGAGCGTTTTACGGGGATCAATAACTCTGTACAGTCTCTGTGCATGTGGAAAGTAATCCTGCGGCTTTCCGTTAACCTGTAAATCGCCATTTATAATTTGTATAGTGTCGCCGGCAATAGCTACGCAGCGTTTAATAAAATTTTCTCTTTTATCAACGGGTCTTGTAACTATGATATCTTTATAATTTTGCCATACGCTTTCTCTTCCAATTCTTCTGCACTCGTCGTAATAAGTTACTTTAGATCCAAAATTTTCTTCATCATTTATTAAAGTATCATTTGCAGGAAAATTAAATACCACAGCATCATTTCTTTGAACCGGCGAAGCAAACCACCTGGTGTAAGGAATATGTATCCATTCCACATAAGATTTAGTATTTAAAAAGGGAATGGTGTGATGTACAAAAGGCATAGCAATAGGTGTATTTGGAATACGGGGACCATAAGCCGATTTACTTACAAACAAATAATCATTTACCAGTAAAGTTTTTTCTTCTGATGGAGTTGGAATAACATAGGCTTCAAAAACAAAAGTGCGAATTAATGTAGCAGCTACCACAGCAAATGCGGCGGCATCTATCCACTCTCTTGAGCCTGATTTTTTGTAATTTTTTACTACTGCAGTACCGGCATACCTTTCAGTTTTTGAAAAGCCTAAATAAGGCAAATACACAAATGGCAAAAACACCGCCGCAGCATGATGCCAAAAATTAAAGCGGCCAAAATGCTCTACAAATTTTATTAATATCCAAATGGTAATAAATTGCCCTGCAATAGGTATCAGTTGTAAAAAGAATCAGTATTTAGGGAGTTCCATTTTTTGCACCATGCACCAGGTATTGTAAAATGGCACCAATGCTTTCCATCCCTCAATACCAGCTTTTTTAAACATTCCATACAAACCAATATGCCAGCCTATTGTTGCTAAAATAAAAATTGTAAAACCTATACCCATATCTAAAATTTTAATAGTGCCAAAAATACCATAATAAATGTTACCAACTAAAACCGTTTGTACTTTGTTGGGGTTTCTTTAACAGGGCTAAGTAAGGAGGAATTAGTAATTTGTAATTAGGATAACAACCCCAATTCACTATTCACTATTCACTTTTCACTATTCACTTTTCCTACTTCACTTCTTAGGTAACACATAATTTTCCACATCTTCCAGCAAAATGGTTTTACCGGATAAAATGATGAGGCGTTCCACCACATTCCTTAATTCTCTAATATTACCTGTCCAGTTATTTTGTTGTAATGCATCCATTGCTTTTTGATCAATACTTTTTTTAGGTTGCCCGTATTCTGTAGCAATGATGTCCAGAAAATAATCTACCAGTAAAGGCACATCAGCACGCCTGTCGTTAAGTGATGGTACATGTATAATAATTACACCCAGGCGGTGATACAGATCCAGACGGAAATTTTTATCTTCTACTTCCTGCAATAAATTTTTATTGGTGGCGGTGATCACCCTTACATCTACATTAATATCTTTTTCTGCCCCCACCCTTGTAATTTTCCCTTCCTGCAAAGCCCTTAATACTTTGGCCTGTGCGGTTAAGCTCATGTCGCCAATCTCATCTAAAAATAAAGTGCCGCCGTTGGCAGTTTCAAATTTACCAATGCGTTGTTTTACTGCAGATGTAAAGGAACCTTTTTCGTGCCCAAACAATTCGCTTTCTATCAACTCTGAAGGAATGGCAGCACAATTTACTTCCACCATCGGTCCGGTATTGCGGTTGCTTTTTTCATGTATCCATCTTGCCACTAATTCTTTACCCACTCCATTCTCTCCTGTAATTAAAATACGGGCATCGGTAGGCGCTACTTTTTCAATGGTTTCTTTAATTTTTTTAATAGGGTCGCTTTCACCAATCATCTCCTGCACCTTACTCACTTTGCGTTTTAATACTTTAGTTTCTGTAACTAAGCTTTGCTTATCTACCGCATTACGCAGTGTAATTAATAAGCGGTTTAAATCGGGTGGCTTACTAATGTAATCAAACGCTCCTTTTTTTACCGCTTCCACGGCAGTATCAATATTACCGTGTCCGCTGATCATTATTACCGGTACATCGCCGTTAATTTCTTTTGCTTTTTCTAAAAACTCAATACCATCCAGTTTGGGCATTTTAATATCGCACAATACAATATCGTAAGCCTTTTCGCTAAACCGCTTTAAGCCTTCTTCCCCGTCACTTGCTTCATCAATTTTATAGCCTTCATAGCTCAGGATCTCGGTTAATGTTTTCCGTATCGCCTTTTCATCGTCAATAATTAAAATACTTGCCATATGCTTTAACAAAATTTTTATATGGAGTTGATACTGATGTGCATCTTACCCCGTTAACCTCAAAATTAGCAATTTATGCACTTTAAACCAGTGTTAATTTTTTGTATGCTGCTTTCTGTTGCCTGTAATAATACGGCTACTTCTTATAATAACAAATTAAACAGCAATCAAACAACAGTTAAAAGTTCAACTGATAAAAATCCTTACCACAGTATTAGTGCCATTCCTTTACCGGATAGTTTTGTGCGTATAAAAGCAGACAGTAATTCATTTACCAACTGGCTGAGGAATATTTCATTAAAAGAAAACAAAACCGTTTATCTTTTTAATGGCAATGCAAAAGCAAACCAGCTGGCACAATTTGCTGTGCTGGATATTTCTGTAGGTAACAAGGATCTGCAGCAATGTGCAGATGCTGTAATGCGATTGAGGGCTGAATATCTTTTTGCAACAAAACGTTTTGATGAAATTATTTTTACCGATAATGAAAAAGGCATTTATACTTTTGAACAACCCTACAGCAAAGAACATTTTACAAAATTTATGGAACGGGTATTTGGCATGTGTGGCTCGGCATCTTTAGCCAAACAATTAAAACCTGTTAGCAATTTTATAAACATACAACCCGGTGATGTATTGATAAGAGGGGGCTTTCCCGGCCATGCCGCAATTGTTTTAGATGTTGCAATTAACAAGGATGGTAAAAAAATATTTATACTGGCGCAGAGTTATATGCCTGCACAGGACATTCATGTATTACTTAACCCGGCAAATGATAATTTAACGCCTTGGTACGAAGTAAATGATGACGATAAAATAATAACGCCGGAGTATTTATTTTACAGGAACGAATTGAAATGCTGGTAAAAATTATTTATTAAACAGCCGCTTTACTTTTCTGGCCGTTAACTATCCGTAAAATATTAAGCGGATTATTATCTTTTAATGCATCAGGCAATAAGTGCTGTGGAAAATTTTGATAGGCTACCGGCCTTACAAAACGCAATATTGCTGCCGAACCTACTGATGTGGACCTTGCATCTGTTGTTGCAGGAAAAGGCCCGCCATGTACCATCGCATCACAAACTTCTACTCCTGTAGGAAAACCACCGAATAAAATTCTTCCGGCTTTTGCTTTCATTAATGCAATTACCGGGGATAAATATTTTTCATCAGCAGCATTGGCATGTATGGTTGCGGTTAACTGCCCTTCCAAATCTTTTAAAGCTTCGCAAATTTCATCCACCGTTTTACACAACACAATTAAACTTGCAGGGCCAAACACTTCATGCGATAAGTTTTTATTAAGCATAAAATCTTTTTGTGCAACTGTAAATATATGTGGCACGGCTTCGGTTTTATTGTCATCTGCCGGCAATGCACTTTCTGCTGATAGTGTGGCAATAGTTTTTAATTTTTCAACTCCTGCACCATAGGCAGTACAAATGCTTTTACTAAGCATGGTAGCCGGCGCAATTTTTTCAACACTATCTGCTAATGATCGTAAAAATAATTTTGTATTATCATCATCTACCATAAATACCAACCCCGGGTTGGTACAAAACTGCCCCACACCCATAGTTACCGATGTTGCGTAACCTTGTGCAATACCACTGGCATTTGCTGCAACAGCACCAGGCATTAATATTACAGGGTTAACAGCACTCATTTCGGCATATACAGGAATAGGTTCTTCACGGTTTACCGCTGCATTAAAAATAGCCATGCCCCCTTTTCTGGAGCCAGTAAAACCAATAGCTTTAACTGCATCGTCTTTTACCAATCGTATTGCCATGGCTTCGTCAGTAAATACTAAAGAAAAAACGCCATCGGGCATATTTGTTTTTTTAGCTGCGCTGATAATGGCCTGAGCTACCAATTCATCCGTACCCGGATGCAAAGGATGTGCTTTTAAAATTACCGGGCAACCAGCAGCTAATGCCGAGGCAGTATCGCCACCGGCAGCAGAATATGCAAAAGGAAAATTGCTTGCACCAAAAACCATCACTGCACCAAGTGGAATAAGCATACTGCGTAAATCCGGTTTAGGTAATGGTTGCCTATCGGGTATTGCGGTATCAATTCTTGCATCTACCCAGGCGCCTTCCCTTAATAATGCAGCAAACATTTTTAACTGGCCGATAGTGCGGCCACGTTCTCCCGTTAGTCTTGCTAAAGGCAAACCACTTTCTGCTGCGGCACGGCGCAGTAGTTCATCTCCCAATGCCATAATTTCATCTGCAATTGCATCTAAAAAAACGGCTTTTTCTTCTGCTGATTTTTGATTGTATATTTTAAATGCAGCAGCTGCCTTTTTTGTAATTGCCGCAGCTTCATCTTCGGTTAGTAAATAAAACTGGCCGGGCAATGCCTCCTGTGTAGCAGGGTTAAGTGCATTAAATGTTGCTGTACCCAATGCAGACGGGGTATTACCAATATAATTTTTACCTGTGATTTGCATAATTCGTTACTGTATTATTATAGATGTTATAAAAATAGCCCATTTTTTAAATGAGCTATTTTTTATTTTTATCTTATCAAATAATTATTTTATTCCGGTGATCATCTTTACGGTGATATAGGCCTTAGCTTTTTATGCTGTACACATCTTTATTTGCATAAAAAAATTCTATTGTTTTATTTTTCAAGGAAAGAATATTTTTTGCGTAATCATTGCCATTAACAACATAATCGCTCCAGATCAATTGTACAGATTTTGCACCCGAAAGTACTGTTACATAAACAAAATCTTTTATTTCTACATTTTGAATAATTCCTTTTACTGCTGGAGTTTCAATGGGCGCATCTTTTTCCGTAACCGTTATTTTACTTTCACTCATTTTCATCATAATAGCATTCATGGCTTTACAATCCGCTTTTACAAGATCTATCCCAATTTCCATTCCTAATTTTTGCATACCATCCATATCAGTTAATTCTATATTGCGTTCCTGGGCAAGCGCCATAAAATCTTCCATTGATTTTTTCATCATACACTGCCCTATGGCTACTTGTAATTCGTCTTTTGATTTTGAGCTGAGATCAGGCATTTCTGAAAGACATGCACAGGTACTATCAACAATTTTTTTCTTTAGATCTGTTTGTGCAGTAGCTGCAAAACAACAGCACATGATCAATGCTAAACTAACTATCTTCTTCATTTGTATTTTTTTGCAAACCTAAGGTAAAATGGATTAATATCAGCGCCATTAAGCCTGCTAACTTATTTATACTGGCCAAAAATATTTTGTATTTAAGCTACGCTGTTGTGGGTAGCTACGACTTCATCCTTTTTAAAACCCATCGCCTGCATATTATTTGGCGACCTGGCGAACAAGGGAAAATGGTTTCACTAGCTTAATTAAAAATACCCTGTACAATATTGCAGATGCTCTGGAATTGAAAACAAAATGTAAAGCCATTCATAACAGATTTCATTTACTAAAATAAAACAAGCTAAACTCACTAAGCAAATTCAACAAAAAACACCGTGATTTATAGTACTAAAAACCGCTTTTAGAGTGGGTTTTTAGTACCTGTTAAATTTTGTCGGGAGGGCTGGACAAATCTCGAACCTTTTTCTGGCAGATTTGATGAAAGTCATACAAATACCAGCAAATTTTATATAATTTCTGTCCAAAAAAACATAATCAATCTATGCATTACATTTTGGGGGGGCTGCAGTCGAAGCTTATCGATATTCAGTTCACTTTGCCAGGTTGTTTATAATACCGTGCAAAACCATATTAGCAGGATTTTAGCCAATGTTACCGTGGTACTGATTTAAACATCATGTAAATGTCAAGTGTGTCATAATTCGGAGTAACGTAATTTCTTAACCATAAGCGCAGATCTTCTTTAGACAATACAGCTATTTCGTATTCCCATCCCATCAGGTTAATTTTCTTTCCATCATCCTTCAACTGCCAATAGCTTGTTACCATTCTTTGTTCCAGTGTATCACATAAATTTACACCCCTGTCAAATAAAACTGTACTGTCCGGATTAAGCGTAATGATATTATCGAGATCACAGTCTTGAACTACCGAAAGACCAACACCTATTTGCACATCATTAACCTTCCACCTGACTGAAGTCAGTTTTTCGGATATAGACATACTTAAATATTCTTCTTTCTTACATCCTTCGATAAAAACTATTATGAAAACAGAAATTATTAAAACGATTTTAAAAGAAGCCAATCTAATGGTTGAAATTACTTTATGAATGATCATACTGATGGGTTAAAATGACAATCGTCATTTTACAAAACTACTTTCAGTACAACAAGTTTTACAGGTACATTAGATACAATTTAACAGGCAAGGTTTTTATATAAACGGGCACCATATTTACTCCAACGAAAAGGCAAATCAATTTTTACAGTTATTACGCAGACTGGATTTAAAAACGACTTTGCCCTATTAAAGAGTGATTACCGGAGAACAGCAATTTGTACTTACAGATAAGTACATGTCATTTCCCAATCATTTCATAAATTTCTTCTCTTTTTTGCGGAGATACTTCCAGTTCTTCTCCATCTATCATTAAGGCCGTTATTTTATGCTTATTCCGCAGAATTGCTTTTACAAAATTTTTGTTAACAATATGGGCTCTGTGAATACGGGCAAAATCAGGATGGTTATACAATATCTCATAATAAATTTTCAATAATTTACTGGCTGTATGTTTAGAGCCATCTTTCAATTTGAAAATTGTGTAAGGGCCAGAGGATACCATATATAAAACTTCATCAAGGTTTAATACTGATGTTTTATGCACATTATTAATAAATATCCTCCTTGGGTAGGAAGCCTTATTAAAATAATTACCGATCAATTCATTTATCTGTTCATTTTGAAATTGTGACCGGGCGGGCTGCTTGCTTATTAGTTTCTCATACCTGTTAAAAGTTTCCTGTAACAATTCAGCCGTAACAGGCTTCAAAATATAATGAATAGCACATGCGTCAAATGCCTGTAATGTATATTGAGGATGTGAGGTAAGAAATACAATTATTGTTTTGGAGTCTTTAATTTGGTTGGCAAGCCAGAAACCATCTTTACCCTTCATCTCCACATCTAATATTGCTAAATCAATATCATTATTCAAAATATAATCCCTGGCTTTTACAGCCTCATTAAATTGGCATACCAGCTCTACATTATCAAAGCTTGTCAATAAAGTTTTTACCGTATTTAATTGTGCCGCCTGATCATCTACATGTACTACTCTTATTTTATTAACCATCTTATGTTTTTCAATGCTTAATTTTAGTTCCAGATGGAAACTGAATGCTGAATTCTGTTCCTGCTATGCCATCCTTTCTGTTATACATTTCAACTTTTGTTTTCAATTTATGCCTGCCTGTAAACATCAGCGTAATTCTCCTTCTGGTTAATTCAATTCCTTTTGAAGCTCCTTTTATGTTTTCTCCTTCTACAGCAAGTCCGGAGCCGTTATCTTTTATAATTAATTTTATATAACCATCTTTTCCCTCTGTTTTAATTTCTATTTTGCCACCAGTAAGCATCTTTTTAAACCCATGCTTTATGCAATTTTCCACAATAGGTTGCAGTAACATAGATGGAACCTGAATAAAAAAAGTATCAACCTCGTCACCAGTCTCAAAGATGTAAGTAAACAACCCGGGCATTACCATCTGCTGCATTTTTAAATAATCCTCTGTGTATTCCAGTTCATCTTCCAATGACATAGTACATATTTCGGATTTATATAAAACCTGTCGCAGGTATGCCGAAACCTTTTTTATAATACCAATAGCCTCATCTGGGTTACCGTTATATATTCCATGGGCCATTAAATCAAAAGTGTTTTGAATAAAATGGGGATTTATTTGTGCCCTAAGTGCCTTTAATTCATTATCTATCCTCTTTTTTTTGACTACCGCATTTTTCCGCATAACATTAAGCCGCCATATACCAATCAAGCATAGCAAAGCCAAAGCCAATATCCCCCAAATACAGTATCCCCACCATGCTTGATACCAGGGGGGCAGTATGGTAAAAGAATAAGCTGCTTCAACCAAATTTCCGTTTTCGTCATAATTATTACGACTGCGAACATGGAATACATATTTTCCGGCAGGCAGGTTTCTATAAACACCCGTGTTTTCTTCTGTTACATTCTCATACGGTTTTTCATTGCTTCCTTCTAAATAATATTCGTAAGTAAAATTGCCAGTATTATTAAAATCTACCTGCGAAAATTGAAAATGCAGTGTATTTTGATTACTGCTAAGTATTACATTTTCAGGATATTCCTTTGCGGCGGAAAGTGTATCAAAGCTATAATTCTTAATTTCAAGATTAGTTATTTTTACTGGTTGTACTTTTCTAAAAAAGTCACTGTTATAAATACCCGCCCGGTATATTGTACCATTGTTTGCCCAATAAAAAGAACTTTTACAAATAATAGCAGGATCATCTGATGTGTAAAAATCTTTAATCTTCTCAGTAAACAAGGGAATCTGCATAAAAAATTCACCCTTTATTTGTTGCATCTTCTGTAAAAAAGAAGCATTATTGAATTGAACAAGTATATTACCAGATGAATCCATAACACCACTTGTAAATTTAAAGTCTGCGTAGCTATTATTTTTATCCAGTAACGTTGAAAATTTAATACCAGCCTTTGTATATATCATTCTGTAAATTCCATGGCCATCTGCAAATACAATCTTGCTGCTGTCATTTTCATCTAACATGCTAAACGTACTGATATTAGAAGGCCATGGAGTTTTTGTCTTTAACAAACTTGTTTTACCTCCATAATAAACTAAAACACCACGTTGCCCTGGCATAAAAAGGCTATCACAATACTTAAATTTATTAATCGACCATATATAATGACCAGAAAACTCAGTGGTATTAACAGCCTCTACCTTGCCGTTAGTAAATTTTAATAGCGAAGTTCCTCCAAGCCAAAATGTATCGGCTTGTTGATAATGATGAAATAAAACAAGAGTAGATATTGGATAACGTGTAACTTTTCTTGTACTTGTATCTATTGACAACAACCCATTTCCCCCGGTTAATATATGAGCTTGCCCATTTTTGAAAAACAGATTCAAAGGCATTGAAGTACCTCCTTTAAACACCGGAAGTGCTTTAACAATACTTTGTTGCCAATTCAGGTTTGTTGCAGTATTTGTTTTTGTATCAATTTTATAAAAACTATATTCTTTAGTACCTGCTATAAAATAGTCATCATCCAGGCTTTTAAGCATAGTAATCATTTGTGTTGATCTATCTGCTTTAAGTGGCAATTTTATAACCGGACTAACCGGATACTGTGAAATACGTATAAGGCCATTATTAAGTGCTGCCCAAACGTTACCGGCCTTATCTATTTTAAGGGAACGCCATTCTCCCTGTTTATGTTCTTGTGCTGTGGTAACAAATTCAAGTTTTGTTTTACGATACACTCTCAGTGTATCACTAAAAGAGCTGATAGCCAGCATGTCGTTTTTAACAGAACAAAAAAAAGCACTTGCCTCGTTATTTCCATAATACAAGATTTCCTGAAATGTACCCGAATCACCCACAACATTCAGGTAATTATCAGTAAAATAAATTCGTCCATCGTACCACCTGAAAATATTATAAACAGTTCCTGTATGCCGCTTATTCTTTTTAATTGTTATTATTTGCTGTAAACTATCTCCAGCCAGCTTACAAATACCATTAGCAGTACCAAACCAAATGGTATTTTTATCTTTTTGAAAAAAAGATGCTACTCTATTAACGCCAATTTTAATTTCTTTTTCAACAAAGGCATTTGTATTCTTATCTCTTACAAGGCAAACAATTTTACCTCCAGCTAATGCCCATATATTTCTGGCAGAATCTTCATACACACGGAAAAAATTACTTACAGTGTTAGTTGAATCTTTAAACAGATATTTTTCAAGATGATTACCTTTTGTATATAACAAACCACCTGATGTTGCAACCCACATCACCCCCTCACTATCTTCCAATATGCCAAATGGCAACATTGATTGCCCATTTTTTTGTTCAAAAAGTTTAGCTTTCTGCCCACCCCAATACTTTACAAGGCTTGTATAGTTGGCAAACCACATGTATCCATTTTCACTTTCTTCAATAGCCTGAACATTGGCGTTAAAAAATGGTTTTGTACTGTAATCTGTAATAAAATACTGCTGCCCATAAACACCAGTGCCCACCATTAATATAATTATATGGAAAGCAATCTTTAACATTGAAATCCGGTGAGTTTTCTTTGCAATGATTCAGATTGGCTAAAATCAAACATTGATCCGTGCCTACACACTAAGTAAATAACCTGGTAATCTTCAATATTATTATTTTTTACTCTTAATGAGAAGTAAAATGATTGTTTTAAAAGGGGATTACTCATAAACTTTGCTTTATATACACTTTTAAGAAAGGTACAAACCGGTTGCTTTTCTTTTACTTAAAGGGTTATCGTTATTCGTGGCTACAGCATGTATCTTTTTTCATTGTTTATTTAGTTTTTAAGTTATGTAGTAAATTTACTACTCATTAATTCTACAAAATTCTACAAATAGGTTCAGCTAAAAATTAACAAATGTTACAATCCATGCTGGTAAGCATTTTTTTTTGCAACTGGCTTAATTCCTGATTTATCTTTTGTATCTATAAAGACTGCTGCAATGTGGTAACCACCCGGAAGAATTTTATTGGATGAGTGAAATTCGCTTAGTTTTTTGCAATGATTCAGATGGCCCGAAATCAAACATTGAACGGTGATAACACTGGTAAAAAAATAATTTTCCCCTTTTTATTTAAAATCAAAAAAACTAGAAGGTATTTGTATCCTCCTTGCATATGTATGTAAAACCACATTTTTTTTAGATACTGTTGTGATTAGCTAAAAAAAGTACTGCCCATTTTACCGAGCAGTACTTTTTGTGTTTACTTATTTAAGCCCATTTAGCTTAAACAGCAGATGCTCAATTTATTTAATAATTTTTTGTGTTCCACCAATCTTTTCATCATCTACAGTAATTAATGTTACAAAATATGTTCCCGCAGAAAGCTTTTCAACATTAACCGGTATTACATTAGCACCTGCATTTACCTGCACCTTACTGGTTATTAATTGCTGGCCTAATGTGTTGGTTAAAATCAGATTAGCTTTTCCCCTGTAAGATGTACTAAAACTAAGGTAAACAGTACCTGCTTTATTAACCGGGTTTGGATAAAGCGTCATATAATCTTTACCAGCGTTGCAATTTGCTTTTACCACTACTACCGGCGAATATTTAAATACGCCGTTATTATCCACCATTTTAAGGCGGTAATAGCTTATACTTCCAGCCCCTTTGTTTGTTACGTATGAATATTGACCTGCGCCTGTACCCCTGGCATTTACCTCTCCAATAGGTTCAAAGAGAGCGCCATTAGTACTGTACTCTATATTAAAAAAAGCAGTATTTACTTCAGTTGCTGTACTCCAATCTAATTTTACACTACAATTTTCAACTGCAGTTCCGGTAAATCCCAATAAGGTTAACGGAAGTGCCGATGTAGTAGTAAGTGTTACTGTACTATTATCATTTGCTGTTTGTGTATTCGCAACTGTAATAGGTGTTGTTCTGTCTACATTATAAGTTGTAAGTCCACTACCCAATGCAAATCCTGTTACAGTAAATCTTGCTTCTATTACATCACCCTCGTTTATGGCTACGGTGTTTATTAAATGCAGGGTACCACTTGGGCCCAGCTCTGTATAGTAAACCGAGAAACCGGGTACAGTTGGCACGGAAGCCAAACCATATTGAGCAGGAAAACTAATAGTGAGATAACAGCTATTGGCTGGTATTACTCCATTAGATGCCACACAGGCATTTTCTAATACCGCCACCATGGTAGCTGTACCGGCAACAAAAGCAGAAATAGGGTCAAGATGAATTTCTGTGGCTGAAGGGTCTGCATTAACTGCATTAGGTGGTATTTGCGAATACCCAACCCGGGTGATACTTAAAAGCAACACCAATATTAGTAATATTGTACGTATTTTTTTCATTTTAATAATTATTTAGTATGTTATTGTATTGAAATTACTCTTACTACCTGATTGTTAGTATCTACCACCTCTGCGCCAGATAAAGAAATAACACCAATATTTATATTGAGTGCAGAAGGCGCTGCTGCTGTATTTACCTGCAAGGATATGGAGAAGCTGGACTTTGCTAATCCGGCAATTTCATTACCTGCTTTTAATTGAAAAGTCATTGCGGTTGAGGTATTGGAAACTAAATCCCACAACGGGTTTTGTACAACAGTAGGCAACGGCACATTTACACTGGTAGTAGCCGGATTATACGTGTAGTTAAAACTGCTTGATTTGGATACCCTTATCTGTATTACCTTAGATGTTGCATCGGTAATGTTGCCCAGTATTTCATTTACTTCTACTACCAAATCTCTGGTAGTACCAGCGCTGGCAGTAAATGAAGCATTGGCCATTTTTGAAGAAGGTGTTAAGTCTGGAAAGCCCAAAGCAATACTGCCTATGCTGATGGCATCTATACCTGCTACCATATTACCAGCAATAGTACTATTTTCTATTGCATCTGTAGCATTGGCCACTCCGCTAAGGTCTATCCATTTACCGGTAGCATTATCCCAACCTACAAGGCGCAAATGACCTTTTGGTGCAAACGTAGTTAAGTCGGGCATGCTGGTAGTAACGGTAAGCCCCGCCCCTGCACCATTAATAGCTTGCCAATCCCATTGGCCAACAGGCATTACTCTTTTTATACTACCTGCTACTGCGGCTGTATTATGCAGGGCATCGCTATTAGTAACATCGGGGGTAGTAGTGGGATTGCCCAATATCCAGGCCACCGCATAAGCATCGGTTACTGTACCGGGAGCACTTATACTAAGTGTACGCAAATCGGTGCCGCTGCCTACCGGAAAAGTAAACGCCTCATTACCATATTTTTTTACGTACCCGTTTACATTAAATGCATCGGAGGCACTGCTGTAAGTGGCTCCTATTGCTGTACCAAAGTAACCGGGAGTGGCTGCCCTGACGGTACTCCAGGTGGATAAGGGAATAGCCGGAGTGGCCAAATCCAATGCGCCAAAATTTACTGCCTCGCCGCCGCTAAACACATGGTTGCCCTGGGCCTGTGCCGCAAACATAGCCGCTACCGCTACTATTGTTATTAAAAAATTTTTCATTTGCATTTTTTTAAATTGTTAAATTGAAAATTGGCTACCGATGCACTAATAATACTACACCGGTAACCTTTAATTTATCGGTTCGGTTTTTCTTTATCTTTTTTTTCATCCGCCGGTTTTTCAAGTGCCTGTTTCAGTAGTTTTACCGTTTCCAGGTTTTTTTGTGCCATTGCATAATCTTTATCAATAAGCAAGGCCTGCTCAAAAGCCTGCTGTGCTTCGGGCAGTTTTTTTAAATCGCTTAGTGCCATGCCAAACACATTGTAAATTGCCGCTTTTAATGGCGTTTGCCTGCTTGTTTTACCATCTATGCTGTAGCTTACTCCAATAGTACTGTCTATTTTAATGCTTTGTAATGTTTGCTGGCCCAATGTTGCACACTCCAATAAACGTTGTACGCTGTACTGCAAATTCATCAACTCATACGAGTACACTGCATTTGGTTTTACCTTAAGCAGATCGGTAAAAGCATCTATTGCCTTTAAAGAGTTATTGCTATTTTTAAGGCAATGGGCTTTTACCTCCATCATTTCGGGGCTGGCGGGTTTGTCTTTTAATACCCCGGCTGCCCAGTAATAAGCTGCGGATAGGTTACCTGCATTATAATAAAGGATGGCTAAGCTGTCTTTAAAACTGCTTTTAGCATCGGCTGCCACAATGTAATTGGCTGCCTGTATGGCTGTTACCACATCGCCAGCTTTTAAGCTCTGGCTAAATACTGCTTTATGCTGTGCCGGTTGCACCTGTGCTTTTGCAGTTGTGGCTAAAATAAACAACCCTGCTGCCATAAATGCTGTAAAAAATTTTGATTTTATTAAATGCATGTTTTCCATAATCTTTTAGTTGTTTAAAATATCCCAATGGCTGCCATCGTAGCCTTCTGTTTTTTTTGTATCACTATTGTACCGCAGCATACCTGCCACCGGTGCAATATTTGTAAGGCTTAACTGATTATGCTGGTAATAAGCTTTAATATAATTGTACACATTAAAATTGTACAGTGTTTGCCCTACCGTAATTGGCGGAAACGGTATGCTGAAAAATTCGCTGCTGGCAAAACCATGCAGGGCATTTACAAAACAAATACCCTCTAACTGGCCGTATAATACAGCCGGGCCAATATCTAACTTGCGGCGGCAACCTGTATTAAAATAATAATAGCTGCCATCAAACCCAAAGTCTAAAAACAGGGCACAATTGGCCAAACCTGTTACCTCATATCCAATAAGTATAAGCTCATTATATGCCCCAAAAGCTGCACCGGTAATTTTTACTGCCCCGGTATTTATACTGTCTTTTCTTGCTGCACTGTATATACCTGCAATAATTGGTAATACATAATGCACACTATGTGTACCCACCCAGTTTTTAGTAAACAGGTGCAGTTTGCCCCTGTTGTATGCCAGGGCTTCACAATCAAACCGGGTATTATTAGCACCCTGGGGTGTAAAATCTGTTTGATCTGCATAAGAAAAATTAATGGTTTGTATATCTGCAGCGGGTATAGTAACTGTGCTGCCTGCACCAATAGATGACTTAGGAAATTTATACACCTGTAAATTGGTGCGGTTGCCATTGGCATTGTTGCCACAATCGCATACATAAAAATGGGTGGCATCTTGTGTAATATCTTCCCAATCTACATTGCTGGCACCTGCCAGTATTATGGTTTTTGTAATAGCTCCGGTGGTACTGTCTATTTCATAAACTTCGGCAGGGCCGCCACTATCCTTATGGCCATACAGTTTACCGTTGTAATATGCCATGCCGCTTATTTCATTAAGGGTAGCAGGCAAAAAGGCCACCGTGGTAAGGCTGTAGCTGCCAACGGCATAAGTGCAGGTGCCATTATTGTAGGTGGCGCCTGCATTGTAATTAGTTGCCAAAGGATCTGTACAGCCCGGCTGGGCCTGCGCCCAGCCAAAGCAGCACAGTAAACTAAACCATACCATAAAAACTTTTATATAAAAAACCATGCTAAAACTATAAGTATAATATGCCTTTTACTATTTTATTAATTAAGCGCCTGCCATGCAGTACCATCATACCCTTCAAACTTATTGGTGGTGGTATTAAACCTTATCATACCTGCTAAGGGTGTGGCGGGCTGCTGGGCGGTGGTGCCTACCGGTACTATTATGGCATCTGTACCTGCTACATGTAGTGTTGCACCCGGTGTAACAGTACCAATACCTACATTGCCTTTATCGTTAATTGTCATTCTAAACTGCGAAAGAGTATTACCGTTTTGTGTAGTTGCGAACTGAATATTAGAACCTTTTGCAGTTGCAGAATAGTTTTCGGTTGCAAACATATATATACTTGAACCACCATTGCCAATTGAAGTATCAATGGCATCTCTACCAACTAAAGCAACTAATGAATTACCGGCAACAGGGTAAGCTGGTGCAGCTTTGGTGCCACTTGATGCTAAGCCTCCAAAAAATGGGTGAGCTATACCAGATACATTGTGGGAAAAGACGGCAACTCCTGTATAATTGTTAGGTCCTTCATTTGAGATGAAGACATTGCCTCCGCTTACTTCTAGCTTAGCACCCGGTGTAGCAGTACCAATACCTACATTGCCTGTGCTAAAATCTCCGCCTATTAAAGGAGTTGTGGTATTGCTATTTGCAATATACAGTTTATTGGAGCCAAGCTCGTTATACCCTGCCTGGAAGCCTAAAAAAACGTTGCTGTCACCCGCAATGTTACCAGCGCCAGCATTATACCCAAGTGCTGTGTTAGAGTTACCTGTTGTGTTGGAAAAAAGAGCTCCCACTCCAGTTGCAGTATTAAAATTACCTGTTGTGTTGGACTTAAGGGCTACGTATCCAACTGCAGTATTCTGACTACCTGTTGTGTTGAAAAAAAGAGCTCCCATTGAATTTGCAGAATTCTGAATACCTGTTGTGTTGGAAAAAAGGGCATTTAACCCGTTTGCAGTATTTTCCTGCCCTGTTGTATTGTGATAAAGAGCTTGCACTCCATTTGCAGTATTAAAAAAACCTGTTGTGTTGAAAAAAAGGGCATTCAATCCACTTGCAGTATTATAATAACCTGTTGTGTTGGAATAAAGGCTATTCAATCCATTTGAAGTATTACCGTCACCTGTTGTGTTGGAATAAAGGCTATTTGCTCCACTTGCAGTATTCCGAAAACCTGTTGTATTGGAATAAAGGGCTCTACTTCCATATGCAGTATTAGAATCAGCTGTAGTGTTGGAATAAAGAGCATACACTCCATTTGCAGTATTATTACTACCTGTTGTGTTGGAAAAAAGGCTATTCACTCCACTTGAAGTATTAAAATTACCTGTAGTATTGAAATAAAGGCCATTCACTCCATTTGTAGTATTATAATTACCTGTTGTGTTGGAATAAAGGCTATTCACTCCATTTGCAGTATTACCAGTACCTGTTGTATTGGAATAAAGAACTTGCACTCCATTTGCAACATTACCATTACCTGTTGTGTTGGAATAAAGGGCACTCAATCCATTTGCAGTATTCTGACTACCTGTTGTGTTGGAATAAAGGGCTCTATTTCCATTTGCAGTATTAGAATCAGCTGTGGTGTTGTTAGAAAGAGCGTCCACTCCATTTGCAGTATTCTGACTACCTGTTGTGTTGTAAAAAAGGGCATTCGATCCATTTGCAGTATTCCGACTACCTGTTGTGTTGGAAAAAAGGACATTCACTCCATATCCAGTATTATCATAACCTGTTGTGTTGGAAAAAAGAACTTGCAATCCATTTGCAGTATTCCGACTACCTGTTGTGTTGGAATAAAGGCTAGCCACTCCACTTGCAGTATTATAATTACCTGTTGTGTTTAAATAAAGAGCTTGTACTCCACTTGCAGTATTCTGAATACCTGTTGTGTTTAAATAAAGAGCTTGCACTCCATTTGCAGTATTCCTACTACCTGTTGTGTTGGAATAAAGAGCTTTCCATCCATTTGCAGTATTAGAATCAGCTGTGGTGTTTGAATTAAGAGCTTGCACTCCAGTTGCAGTATTATAATTACCTGTTGTGTTGGAATAAAGGGCATTAACTCCATTTGCAGTATTATTACCACCTGTTGTGTTGGAAAAAAGGGCTTGATATCCATTTGCAGTGTTAGAATCAGCTGTAGTGTTGGAATAAAGGCTAAACATTCCATTTGCAGTATTAAAATTACCTGTTGTGTTGGAAAAAAGAGCTCCCAATCCATTTGCAGTATTATCACCACCTGTTGTGTTGGAAAAAAGAGCTCCCAATCCAGTTGAAGTATTATTTATACCTGTTGTATTGGAATTAAGGCTATGTGCTCCAGTTGAAGTATTATTTATACCTGTTGTGTTGGCATTAAGGGCCATGTATCCATTTGCAGTATTAAAAATACCTGTTGTGTTGGCAGCACCTGCACTTGTGCCAATAAACACATTATTGGCACCGGCATTTACATTTGCTGCACCAGCCCCAATAGCTATTACATTTGCTGCGCCGGCATTACTGCCATTGCTGCCTACACCGGCATCGCTGCTAATGTGGCTGGTACCGTTTACCAGCCGTAAATCTGTAGGGTATGTGCCATTGGCAATTTTTACCCATTTAGTGCCATCATTATAGTAAAATGCAGGCACTACATCGCCTATGGTAGCCGTATTATAAATAAGCATACCTGCTACATGGCTGGCCAGGGGCGCAGCAGCAGTGGTACCGGTGGTAAGTGCTACACGGGGTATTAGCATACCCTGCCTGGTACCGCTGGTAATAGCATCTACCTGTAATACGGCGCTGGCATCAATACTGGTGGGGGCGGCGCCTACTTTTAATTGTGCTTTTGCCCCAAAGCTAAACGCCATAAATGCTGTAATAATGTAAAAAATTTTTGTTTTCATCTGTTTTTTGTTTTAACAATAAGTAATAACTGCTGTTTATAAAAAATTAATAGACAGAAGCCCGTTTTTTTAATAAAATGTTTAAGCACAAAGTTTACAATTACCAGGTACTATTTTATATACGCAAGTATGCTATTTAATAAAAAGCTAATTGAGGTTATAAATAATACATTTTAACAGGCTGAGTAGCTAATTAAATTTTTAATAACTAAAATGGTGCAGCGCTGGTAATTTTAATATTTTACCCTATACCCTATTTTGTAAAAAGGCTACGCCCTTTTTGGCTATTAAGCTGCATTTTTTTATTAAATAATTTATTGGAGGGTTAGTTAATATTGCAATTTGCCTTAGCGGGTAATAAAATATTAATTGCATACACTAAAAATAAAACAGCAATATACTGCGGTACCGTATACCCGAAACAGCACCTGTTTGTTACATAGCCCGCTGCTTACTTATTTAAAGAGAAAGCTTAAGCCGGTTGCAAAAAAAAATAACTTATTAAGAACGATTGTAACATTTATCAATTTTTGATTGAACCTACTTGTTGAAATTGCGGCATTAATAATTTTTAAATTTAAACAAAATGAAAAAAACAATTTTTGCAATGGGAGTTATTGTGCTTATGAGCGCCTGCAACTTAACCCAAAAAACAGCAATTGTACCCACCATTGCCAACTCTGATTTTGAAGACACTTACACCATTATATGGAATGGTAAAAGCGAAGCCTACATATATGCTGGCGGAAAGTATGTAAGAAATGAAACCTACGACTATGTTTTTAATGTTGTACAAAAACGATACGACAACAAATGGAAGTCGACAAAAACATTGCACCGCAATCACCCCGAATACGACTTTAGGGGCGGGCAAAGAAGCCAGACAATGTATTTTGAAATTGACTACTTTAAGAATGGAGAAAGCAAAGCAGGATTGATACTAAACACCTCGTTGGGAGAAGGAAAAGGTGTTACTGATATGGAATTTAGAGAACAGGTTTTAATAATACAGTTAAACCAAAACAATCCGTATTACAATATAAGTAAACACACCCCTTTTAATAAAATGAAAATTACGCAGCACTACAAATACGAAGAGGGCCTGCTAACCGAAACAGTAGAATTATATAAAGAAAAAAATGGAAAGATTACACCATTCTCAAAAATGGAAGAAACGGCTGTTTTTTACATTAGAGAAAAAATTAACAAAGCACCCACAACATTTAAACAATAGCACAATATTTAAACAACAGCACAATGAAGAAAATATTAATTATAAACGGGCACCCCAACACTGAGAGTTTTAATTATGCTTTACATAAAGCATTTAAAACAGGAGTACTGGCTACAGGCCAACACAGTATTGATGAAATAAATGTTACAACGCTGGATTTTAACCTGAATTTAAGTAAGGGATACAGCACAGGCGTAACAATGGAACCCGACCTGGTAAAAGCACAGGAAAAAATAAAAGCAGCCGACCATATTGTATGGATTTACCCGCTTTGGTGGGGAATGATGCCTGCTGTTTTAAAAGGATTTATTGACAGGGTTTTTGTTCCTGGCTTTGCCTTTAAATATTACAACAACAGCAGCAAATGGGATAAGTTACTTAAAGGAAAAACAACCGAAATAATTTGCACATTAGACTACCCGGTTTTTGTATTTAAATTATTTTTTGGCGAAGGTGGTGTAAAAGTAATGCGGAAAATGGTGCTTGATTTTTGTGGTTTAAAAACAACAAAACCACTTACATAGGGCAAATTAAGCCTTCGACACCAAAGCAACGAAAATACTGGTTGGCTAAAGTTAATACCATTGGCAAAAAAAAATAAACAGTATGAGAAAAATAAATTTCCAAAAAATCGGTTATCAAACAGGAGTTGTTGGCGTATCAATTATCCTTTTTTGGATTGGAATTTTTAAATTTACCCCAACGGAAGCCAATTTTATAGCGCCTTTGGTAAGCAATAATTTTATGATGAGTTGGCTTTATAAATTTTTATCGCCGCAAGGTGTTTCAAACATATTAGGAACAATTGAAATTATAACAGCCATCTGTCTTTTACTTCACTTTGTTTGGAAAAAAGCAGGAATACTTGGTGGTATATTGGCAACAATAACATTTGTTGTTACCATCAGTTTTTTATCTACTACTCCAACTATTTTTAATACAATAGATGGAATTATAATTCCCGATTTTTTTATTTTGAAAGATATTATGGCTTTGGGAATATCACTAATGGTTGTTGGAAAATGTGTTGGTAAAACAAAGCCCTATAATAAAATGTTATGGAAAATAAAAAAAAATTAGCTGTTGCTACAAACAGTAACAACCCATTTAGCAAATGAAAAGCAACAGGTTTATGGCTTGTTTAATTAACCCACTTTACATTTAAGGGCCGTTTGGTATTATTGAGGATGATTAAGGAAGAAAAATTGGGTTTATACCAAAGTTTAAGGCTATGGCAGAAAGAACAGGTATTACTAGTTTTGGCATAGATTTATAAAGGCTGCCAAATATTAAATTTACTGCTTATTAGCATTTTTTTGTTTTTTAATACTGTTTATTTAGTGTTTATATATTGTAGTATGACAACACTTTTTAAAATACAAAAAATAGGGTAACCTTGCATTATAAGTTTTAAATAGGGTATTGATTATTAAGACCCCGGTTCTCCGGGGTTTTATTTTTTAGCATACTTTTCCTGAAAATTTATTCATTTGCTGCTGCAGTTTGCATACCCCTTACACAACTATTCTTTTTTTTTCTTTTCATATACTAAAATATATTGTACATAAACAAGATTGCAAAACTGTATTATTTGCAGTTTCTATTCATTAATCTTACTGTATTAAATGAGTAGATTATTTTCATGTACAAAAAAAGGGGGGTGTTTCCACACTCCCTTTTTAGTAAAAAATATTTTGTTGCCTGATATAGCTGTATTTAGTTTTCATACATACTAATGCCCTGCTTATAAATAAGCCATTTGCTATAGGCTTTTAATGCTGTAACCTGCTCTATATTTAAACAAACCAGGTAGTAACCAAAATAAGTTACTAAGGTGCTACTGAATTGCCCAAATTTAAAATGAGATACTGATTTATATGGAAATAAAGACTGTTAGGGAACCTGTGTTGGTTATACGTATGTTTGAAGATTCGGCAGTTTATGCCCTGGGTATAAAAGCATTTTTGCAAACCGGCATTGGGCATAGTATTGATATTAGTGTTTACAGCACTGAGGCTGTTTACTCCTTTAAGGCTTCAAATGCAGATTGTTGCCTGGTGTTATATCATGTACCCGGTGAAATAAAGCTGCCCCGGTTAAAAAAAGACCTTTTGCAAATAAAGAAGCGCCTGCCACAGGCAAAAATTATTCTTTATGGCATCGAACTGTCGGAAACAGTACTGGATGTATTTTATACCAAAGCTGTTAAGGGGTACTTTTTATTGTCGGATGCGCCGGAAAGAGTAGCGGAAGTAGTAAATGAAGTGCTAAAGGGAAACATAACAATATCTGACAACGTAAAGATGGATTACGTGAGATATAAAGCTGATCTGCATTTAAAAAAAAGGCATAAACAAAAAACTAACCAATTTTCCCTCCGCTAAAACAAAAAGCGGTGCAATTACTGACAATAACCCAGATTAAAAACCAATACGCTGCTTTGCTATGTATGCTTTTATTGATTTCCTTGATTCATGGTATCCTTTATCTACTATAACAAAGGAAGCACTGATGAAAAAGATTCAAATACGCTATTATCAGCCCCGGAGGTTTTTAAGAAAGCAATATGATAAAAGCGATAAAATATTTTTTATCCGTAAAGGCATTGTTCATTTATATAGAAAAAAAGAGAAGACCGACTGGCTTTCGTGTGAAAATAATGTTATTTGCCCTTTTAACAGGTTTATAATGGAGGAGGTATCTTCTGTTACATACGAAACGCTTGAGCCAACAGAAGTGCAAATAATTAATTACAACGATTGTATTGAGTTATTTGAATTTGAAGATTTTAAGAATGCAGTTTACCGTGTAATAATTGACCACTTGTACAAAGTAAGCAAATTTCATGCTGATAATGTTGGGTATGCGTCAAAAAGATATGAAGTGTTTATTCATCATTTTCCTAACATTGTAAACCGGGTGCCTATTAAAGTTATTTCAACTTTTCTTGGGGTATGCCCAAAAACAATTAGCCGTATAAAGTTGAGCAAAAAATAAATTACAATACTGCTGTTAAGTACAGAGTAACTTAATCTCAAAAGCATCAACATCACATCCTGCTCTTCACTCTTACCACTTCTTTTTTAATACAATAGTTATTTTAATACCTGTGCAAATATTTCTTCCTGCATACAATACCTGGCTGCATCTTATTTAATAGAAATTGCAAAACATGATGAACCTTTTTGTAAAAGCTGTTAAACGAGGCCGCAATAGCCTAAGAAAAACAATGAATGATTTTTTGAATGAAATATAACAAGAGTGATTTTTATAAATAAATAAGCACAGGGTATTTGAGCCCTGTGCTTATTTATAAAGAACCTAAAATTTACTATTTTCTGATATCTTAATTCTTCAGGATTTTAATAGTAAATTATTGTAAATAATCATAGTTTTTATCTTCATCAGGTAATGAAGCAGAAATTTTGTAAATTTTAAATAGCTGGCAGGCATTTGTTAGTTGAGCATTTGTTCCACCATTTTTACTTTTAAATGGTCCAACCATATGCCTGAAATCGTTGTTCCATTGCGCTCGTGGTTCTACAACTTCTAAGCCTGTTGAATTAAGCGGCTTAAGATACCTGCTTAATATTCCAAAAGAAGATGCTGATGCTATAGTAACACCGGTTGAATATGAGGTACCTACACCGGTTTTGTAAAGGTCATCCTTTACAGTCATCAGCCATAGCCCATTTGCAGCTTCACCATCCCAAGTTTTTAGGCTTACAGATTTTGTTACATCATTAACGGCTGTAAAATATTTTTTATTACCAGCGGCAGCACTCATTTTGCTTAAAAAAACATAACCGCCATTAGGTGTAAATTTAATTGTCCATACTGCCTCATCATTAATCCCAATAACATCCTGTACCAAAGTGGTATTCTGCTTATTTCTTAGTTCTAACGCAGCAGAAGTTGTATTAGCTATAGGTGATTTAATTGCAAAATCTCCCATAACAGGTTCATCTAACTCACTTTTCATAATAAACTTATTTCCATTAACAGGACTAACCGCAAAACTTCTTGGATTAACATTTGCACCATAACCCACATCGGTTGTGAGGGAATAACCGAGATCATTCCCGGGAAGCCCAAAGTTTCTTTCATAATAATCTTTGTTATTGCATTTTGTTTTGAAAACATTACCTCCAAAACCAGGATTGTTAAGGCTTGTATAATTCAAATACTCAAACAAACTTCTGTATATACCTGTATTTGTGTAAGCAACCACATTAGTGGCAGGAGCTTCCCATGCAACAGATTTTTTGGTAGTATATCCAACAGTAGCATTACCTTTTACTCCACCATATTCTCCTCCTATTGTACCGTTAATAGTTTGCTCTACGGTTGTTGTTTTTTTAAATGCCTGCCAGCCGTAAGAAACCACAAAAGTTTGCTTTCTGGTATTCACCTTCCAATCGCTTATAAGTGCCACTTTTCTTGGTACTTCATAATTTGGGTTGTTTCTGCAAAATTCTATTTGTGATTTAGTAAATTGCGTGGTAACAGAAATTCCTCCAGTTAATGTGTTAGTTGGTGATATTACGTTAGTGTTGGATGCAGCATAAGTAACAAATATACCCACCGATTGGCCGGGTGAAGGGTTTTTGCCCAACCTATCCCTACCGATATAAAGTGTATATACTTCTGAAGAAGTTGCCATGGCAGGTTGCTTATTTATTGATGTCAGCCTTTCCAATTCATCAGAACACTGTTCAGCCGAAATTTGGCCATTATATGCCTTTTTAAATACTTGAAATTCCTCATCAGATTGCCTGTGCATATTGGGTATTTTATACGCCCCATTATTTTTTGTAATCAGCCAAACCGGGTTTTCTTTTTCAAATTCATCTGTTATAACAACTTCTTTAAACTCAACTTTTTCGCCAGCGGTTGATATTACCTGGTATCCTTTAAAGCCATCTTCCTTTACATCTGCAGGTACAAACCCAACAGTTATAGGTTTATTCATACCAGCCGTATGCAGCACGTATGGCCAATAAAGCTGTACATCATTTTCAATTAAAAAATTCTTAAACGCATCTAACCCTGCTGTTTCCATTTGGTACGGGGTTTTGCTGTTTAGCTGCCTGAATTTGCCACTAGTGTAAGCTGCTTCAAAATTGGTTTTAAAGCGGGCTTTGTTATTACTTTTCAGGATAGTGCCCTTTTCAGGTTGAAGCAGATCTGTAAACAAAATGTTTTCATCCAGGTAGTACGAATTTTCAATACTTGCTGCAAGCTCATTAGCAAACTCTTTATCAGTTGCTATTGCTGTGGCTGTTACAAGGCTGGCTAAATCCATCCCGGAGTTTAATTTTGCATTATCTGCGCTTTGTTCCTGCTTATTTTGAAGCTCCGGTTTATCCTTGTCAAATTTTTTACAACCTGTGCCTGTAAGTAACAAAAAGGTAATTGCAATCGATAAAAACACCTTCATTTTTTTCATAATCGTTAATTGGTTTTTGTAATTTCCAAATAGGAAATTTGGTTATTAAAACATAATAGCAGCACTAATTTGATTATTATTTTATTAAAAATTTCAGATAGAGCCTGCTATTTAAAAATAGCAGGACAATTGTCCTGCTATTTTTGTACACATACTGAATTTCTAAAACATCAATACCCAATAAATGTAACTTTTGTAAATTTTTACCTGAACCACGTTGTTAAATTTTGTGGCATTATTAATCATAAAATTTAAATAAAATGAAAAAAAATAATTTTTACGTTGGTAGCAAATACCCGTAATTGACAAATGCCGGGTGTTAGCTACATGATCACCTAAAAAAACTTAAAACAAAAGTGTTATTGCAAACCAAACCCATGGAGTAACAATTGGCTATTGTGCTACTATTAGCTTTTACTTGTTTTCTTAACATCAGTTTTCACCAAGCTTCGGGTGTTGGATGAATACTACCGGTGCAGAAAATGGTGAACGCTAAGCCAGCCACAAACAAAAAACTATGTTGCTATTAAGAGACAAAGAAAAGAATCAGCAACTCTCTACACAGCCTTTATTGTTGCTTGTTATAAAAATTATTGCAGCAGTTAAAAAATAGTAAGCCATTAAGTATATGAGCACTCACTACTACTCCCAATTTATTTTACCTGGTACACCAGGCAAGGTTACATTGGTGTAATAAAAAAAGCCGGGGTAGAACCCCGGCTTAAGTTTTTCAAAAAAAAAGGATTTTCGTTTTTTACAGAATATTAAAGAAGGTAACTGTATTGCTTCCTTAATGTAAAACTACTTATAAATTTTACGCATTGGAGTTTATGCAAACCGGCTTTTAATGGCTGGCATTATCAGTTTATAAAAACTAAAAAATAGATAATGAGGAAACATAATAATTAAAATTGGCATTGCTGCTTACCTGTTGCTGATGTTACGCTACCCAAACCATTTTTATGGCAATATTTTTTGGGCAAAGTATATGTATGGGGTGCTGTTCAATTCTCTTATGCTTATTCTAATTTAGTTAAGCCGGAAATTAGCTGATAGTGGTGCTGATTGGTATTCCTTTAACCAGACTAGCAGTAAATCTTTTGTTTAAAATTTTTAAAAAAGTCAATACCGAGGTGCAGCTAAACAATAGCAAATATTACATTCGTTACTGGTGGGCTATTTTTTTTCGTAACCGGCTAAGGCTTTCCCGTTCAAGCCCTATGTAGGACGCAATATGATATAGCGGTATACGGTTAAAAATGAGAGGTTGGTTTTTAAGTAAGTCAAGGTAACGTTGTTCACCATCCAGGAATAAAAAGCTTTCGACTCTTTCAGTTGTCATTTTATAGGAATGTTCAGCCATAATTCTACCGAATCGCTCCCAGTTTTGTGATTGAGAATAAGCATTTTGCAATGCTTGTAAATTAAAAGTTACTACTTGTGCATCTTCCAATGCCTGAATACAATAACGGCTGGGTTTCTCTTGTAGAAAACTGTCGAAATCCACTACAAATTCATTTTCAAAAATAAATTGTGTATTAATTTCTTTTCCTTCGTTTAAATAATAAGTTCTAAAACAGCCGTGGTTCAAAAAACCGATTTCTTTACAAATTTTGTTTTCGCTTAAAAAATATTCCTTGGCTTTATAGTTTTGGGTTGCCAAATAAGGTTCAAACAAAGAGCAGTCCTTTTCCGTTAGGAAGGAAACCTTTGTAAGCCAGTTTTTGAATATTTGAAAGTCGCTCATTGTTTATGTTTGTTGTTGTATGAAATTGTAAGCATATGATGCCATTACTAAACTTCAAACTTTTGACCGTAATCACTCATTGCCTGCATAATAGGTAAAAGTTTTTTGCCTTCTTTGGTCAGGCTGTATTCAACTTTTGGTGGAGCAACTTCATAAACCTTACGGCTTACAACACCCTGTGCTTCCAACTCTTTTAAAACCTTGGATAACATTTTATCATTGATGGTTACTAATATTTTTTTTAATTCACCAAACCGCATTTTACCTTCTCTCAAATTCCAAATAACATTTGCTTTCCAACGGCCACCAACAATTTGAATTGTTAAATCAACAGGGCAGTAGTAATAAGCACCATTAAGCTTATATCGTTTCATACATCTATTTATCGGCTGTAAAGCTAACTATAATATTACTATGCTTACCATAATGATAGCACTTTCTTTTTGGTAAGTATATGTAAAAGTGTTAGTGTAGATTCTACTTTTGCCAAAACAAAATTATAAATAAAATGAACGTAGCAAAACTTGTAATAACAGACGAAAGTAAATCTGAAACAGCTCAAACCGCTTATGCAGTTTCAAGAGCCATTCTGGAAGCCGATTGGGAAAAGTTAGACAGTTTATTAGATAAGAACTTTACCTATACAGGTGATAGCTATCATTTTTCAAAAGACGAGTATATTGCCTTTATGCAAGATATGAGAGGCGCTTTCTCAAATTTTGAAATGACCCTTGAAAATAACATCACTGAAAATGATTTTGTATCCATTCGCTTTACATCAAGGGTTGTTAATACAGGTAGCTTTATGGGTTCGCCTGCCAATAAAAAAAGCCTGGCAGTAACAGGTATTTTTCAACGCAAGGTGGTAAACGGAAAAGTTATACAAGAGTGGCAGACGACAGATTTATTGGGAATAATGAACCAGATTGGTTTTGGAGCGACATTTGGTTATGCTGTTTTTGTAACAGGATTTAAAGTGCAACAAAAGCCATTGAAACGAAAACCTAATAATTTTTTACATATCAATGGAAAGGTTTCAAATTTTGATGTATTAAGTGCAAAAGAGAAAAATAGCTATATAAAGAATTATCTTAAACAACTGAAATAACCGTATTAAATCTGCAGGCAGGGCGGCTGGGCAAACTGTGATGTATTACGTTGTGAATTTATTTTAAATTCCCCAGCCAATTATCAATGTAGCTTGCCACTTCTTCCCAATTTTGCTGACCGCAGATGTAGTGTGTTCGTCCGGCAAATTCTTTGAAATCACATTTACTGTTTTTGTCTTTGTATGCTTCAAAGTTTTTCTTGTTTAGCGACGATGGAATGATGTGATCTTTCTCTCCTGCAATAAAAAGTAATGGGCTGTGTGGCTTTTTGAAATCAATTTTGCCTTGCTTGCCTGTGCTTGTTCTTGGTATGTTTCTGCTTTCGGGAACTACAAATTTGTCATACTCAATTTGTGTTTGTTCCATTGTCATTGTGTTACAAAAAGCATAATGAAACCATTTTACTGTCGGAACACAGACCGGATTTCTTTTCAGCGGATTGATGGTAGGAAGATTGGCTTTAAGAAAACTCCATTTGAAGCTGAAAATTCCTTTTGGCGGTGCGGCATCAATACAAATTCCGGCAACTCCATTATTGAGTTGAATAAGTTTTTGCACTGCAAGCCCTCCCATAGAATGACCTATAAGAATTGGTTTTTCTGGTAAAGAATCGATGAATGCCAGTAAGCTGTAAATCACATGTGCAAAGGTGAGGTTCCCTAACCTGGGGTTAATACTGTTCCTTAAACTGTCGGCTTGTCCTTCGTGAAATGGGTATGCAGGGGCGTAGCACCTGTACCCCTTTGCTTCAAAATATTTTTTCCATTCAGTCCAGCTGTTTGGGTTTTGAAATAGTCCGTGAATGAATACAATTGTTTTGTTTGTTACTTTATTTTCCATTGCTCGACTATATGTTTGTTGACTTAATGCAATTGAAAAAATTACTGTTAAAAATCTTTTCATTGTTAAGAGCCTGTTTTTAGTTATTCCCTTTGGAGTGCAGCATTTTTACAACAGCTTTACCAACCCCTTTAGCTGAGGCTGGATTTTGACCCGTAATAAAATTGTATTCTGTTTCTACCCTTGCCATAAAGGGAATCAGGCTTTTGCGATAAATTGCTCCTGCTTGTTTTAAATCAGTTTCCAATAAAAATGGTAAGTGCTCAATTGCTTCCGCTAATTTATCTTCAAAATTAGAGAAGCCTGTTACCTTTTTGTTTTTCACAATATGGTTCCCTGATTTATCTTTTGTATCTATAAAACCTGCTACACCGTGACAAACACCCGAAAGAATTTTATTGGCTGAATGAAATTCGGTGAGTTTGCTTTGCAATGATTCAGATTGGCGGAAATCAAACATTGCACCATGCCCGCCTGCCAGGTAAATGGCTTCATAATCTTGTGCATAAATTTTACTTATGCTTAATGAATTTTTTAGTGAGAAGGTTAAGTATGGAATACGCATAAACTTTGCATTCGAACTGTCTTTCATTTGCTTATCAAAAGAGTGTTTCGATACATCTAAGGGAATATTACCACCTAAAGGGCTGGCAATATCTACTCTGCAACCTGCAGCCATTACCACATCTGCAAAATGAGTTAATTCAGAAAGCCACAAACCTGTTGCTTTCCCTTTACTTAAAGGGTTATTGCTATTCGTAGCAACAATAAGTATCTTTTTTATCATTGTTTATTTAGTTTTTAGATTGGTCTGATAATTTTACTTTATTCAACCAGTGTTTTTCTGATTGTATCTTGTGCATTAGAAAAAATAATGCACTTCAAAAAAAAAATTTTTCAGTACATTAAATTTTGTTTGGGCAACGGTTCTGATGCTTTATTTTATACCAAGTGGTTTGCCTGCCATTTAACCGAAAGCCAAAACGGACAATAAATGAAAAGAAAGCATCGTTATTTTTGGGATTGCCCCTTATATAGCCAGATTGCAGTGTGGAAGGATTAGCAAGTACCGCTGGATATGTGCCTCTGTAATACAACTGTTTTGCCAACAAGGCATCGTTGGCAGAGAGATGATTATCAAATATAGCAGGATTAATATACCCTGTGCTTACATCATCCACATAATCCGTAAATGTTTTTCGATATAGCATTTCTGTACCAGCATAAAAATTATCATTTAAAAAATATTTGAATCCGAAACCCAATGGGATTTCCATTTGTATTAGCGAATAAGGTTTACTGTTTGGATATTCACTAAAACCCTGTCCTTCCAGCCGCAACGGATGAAGGTATATCCATTCACCATTATTGGCTTTAGCCTTGGGATTAAACTTAAAAAAGCCAATACCAGCCACAACATAGGGTTTAAATTTACCGGCAAGTCCTTCTTTCCTGTCTAAAAAAGTAAAAGGGTACAGCTCTGCAGCAACATATCCTTCAGCCACAGACGACTTAAAGCTCAGATTACGAAACCGCCTGTCCTCTTCTGCATCGCCAAAGTTTTTAATCTGTGCATCGTCAGCCATCACCACTGTGTAATTAGCACCTAGCCTGACCCCTACCCACTCTGAAGGATACCAAACCAAATAAACTCTTTTATCTATCTGAGTCAGTTTAACATTAATATCTTTTATAAAAGCAGCGCCTTTTCCCTGATTGCCGCCCAAATCTCCCAGAAAAAATGAAGGCCCAAACCCCAATCCTAATTCAAATTTTCCACTTTTGGAAAACAAAGACTGGGCACTTAGTTTTTGCGAAGAAAATATACTTAAAAAAAAAATCAAGACCCACTTTAAATATAATTGATGCATAACTTACTTTTGATAAAAGTACGGGGGGGCTTTATTTTATTTGCTGCTTATAAATTTCTACTTTACAAACAACAAATAAATTAATATGAACACAACAAAATAAGATACTAAAAGCCAAATAAATATTTTCATGGTTTTCACTTATCTAAGATTGGCAAGATGGAGGGTATTCGAACAAGTAATTAAAATACTAACTGGCAACAATTTAAAAAGTATTTTTTTTTAATATGGCATTGCGATTTATTAGCAGCAAAAGTTTGTTTGGCAATAACATTAACAACTGTAAACTTATTCTGGCAGGGGGGAAAATAGATACAACTCCACATTATTTTTTAATACTTCCGCAATTGCTCCTTAATCACTCCAGAAACATTTTAAACTTAAAACCTCAGTGTCCCATGTAGATTCCCTGATGGATGATAACTTTACATATAACGGTTATGGACAACCTGCCATCAACAAGCTACAGTACATCTACTTTATGAAAGAAATTCTTTGTAAAGGGTTTTCGCAAACGGACATGCAATTTCTCAATGTATTGTGCGAATGGAATATTATTACCGTTGACTATACCAATATGATGATAAACTCCGCAAATATTTCGGAATACCACCTACAGGTAAACGAATAACCAGTACCAGTCAATTTATGAGAGAAATAAAAAATGAGAAAGTGATTACAGAGTAGCAAACCACAAATACTTATGGAATGATGATGTAATTGAGCGATATACCTGCTCCCCAAAAAGTAAATAATCGAAAGAGACCCGTTTGGTTAAAAAAGGCAACAGGCAATTGTTGCCTTTTTTGTTTGCTATTATTTTTTAAGCCCTAAGTGTATTTTTTAACCGGCCTCCAATGTCATTAAGTTAAGCGTTTGTAAAGACCTTAGCCCACCCCTTCTCCAAAGGAAAGCGAACCGGAATTGGGTATTTTATAATTCTAAGTATCCTTAACTTAATGATATTGCCCAGCCCCATGTAAATCCACTATTAAAAAAATAAATATGCTGTTTCTTCTACCCAAAATACCAAATTATTTAGCTAAAAAATTGTCGCTTATAAACTGAAATGTCGCTTTAATAAATACTGTCGCAACATATTTTATAATTTTACATTCAAAGTATATCTTCGTTGAAATAAAAAGCCATCGCCTTTATGAATCAGATAGTTAACCCCCAAATGATTTTACTGGCGAGAGAAGCCAGGGGGCTTACACAAACAGAGCTGGGTAAAAAAATGCACCTGCACAAAGCAAACATATCAAGATTAGAAAATGGCAACACCAATGTAAATGAAGAAACCCTGATAGCTTTGGCAGAGGCAACCAACTTTCCACCTCATTTCTTTATGCAGAGGGGAGATATTATACCGGTGAACCTGTCTTATCGTAAAAGGGAGCAAGTTCCCGTAAAACTGATTAATCCGATAGAGGCGCAAATAAATATCATGCGCCGCCAGGCACAGTTTATTACAAGGGCTTTGGGTGTGGATTTGCCGGACTTACCGGTGTATGAAGTGGATGAAAAACATACCCCTGCTAAAATTGCAGCATTAGTTAGAAGGAAATGGAATATTACTACTCCCATTATTGATAACCTTAGCAAAGTATTGGAAGATCGGGGTATAATCATCAACAGCTTTGATTTTGGTACAGAAAGAGTAGATAGCCGCAGTATGCTTACCGATGATAAATACCCAATCATTTTTTTGAATAAGCGTTTATTAGGCGACAGGCAAAGATTTTCATTGGCTTTTGAATTGGCGCATTTAATAATGCACACATTTACCATTGTACCACATGACAGGGACATTAACCACGAAGCCAATTTATTTGCCGCCGAATTGCTGATGCCTGAAAAAGAAATTATAAAAGACTTTAAAGATGGCATTACCCTGCCTTTGCTGGGAGAACTGAAACGGAAATGGAAAGTGAGTATGATTGCGTTGGTTTACCGGGCTGATGACTTGGGATTACTAACCCCAAACCAAAAGCGATACATGGTTCAACAATTTAATAAGCAAAAAATAAGAAGGCGGGAACCGCAGGAATTGGACGTGCCTAAAGAAAATCCACAACTCATGCGTCAGTTGCTGACTGACTATATGAGCAAAACAAAGTTGGGTGTAATACAATTGTGTATGTTACTGGCAATTGAAGCCAGCGACTACTTAGAATATTATTGATAAAAAGGATGGATACTACTAACCGGATTTATTGACAGCAAAAAAAACACCCTATGAGTATTACAAACAACATAATTGAAATTAAACCATACAGCCTTACCGAGCTTGCACAAATCTATGGCGTTACCAACCGTACTATGAAGAACTGGATCATCCGGCACGATGAAGCAGTAGGTGAAAAAATTGGAAGGCTTTATACAGCCCTTCAAATAAAGATTATTTTTGAGAAGCTGGGATTACCGGGGAAGGCGGAAGAGTAATACTGTAAATCCTATTATAATAAGAAAATGCATCATCTTGTATATGACTTACTTTTGTATAAAGATTTATCCGGCAGGTGCTGGATATTTATTACACGGTAAAAATTTGTATTAAATATTTAATTGGTATATAGGTGACCTGGTTGAAGAAAGGAAAGGAATAAACTGTGTTGCTAATAAAATGGATAACCAACATTTTATTAGCCTCTAAACCCTTATAATCCATTATTTTTGACCAAATGTATTTAAAATACTAATTAATTTAGTATTTTTCAAGTAAAAAAGCTAATTTCAGGCTTATAAAACTTATGACTACAAGGGAATTTTATATTGATTTTGATTTCACAGAGGTTCAAAATTTGCATAAAGAAAACCTTTCTCCAGATTTGGAAGAAATAAGTTTTTTAGGCGTTGATAAAGTTTACTTTTCTGGTGATTATCCTGCCATTTTATTTAAAGAAGTAAATCATTTCGATGACAATTCACTAAAAGATATTGCCCGAATTCAACACCTTTGTTGGAACTATAGGAAAGTTATATTTTTATTTATTCTTTCTAAAACAGAAATTAGAATTTATAACTGTTCAAAAAGGCCTTTCAATTATGAGAACACAGGTCTTAAATTATCTGAAGAACTGGAAAAATTAGAAATTACCCGTTCGGATTTTGATAATGTAAAAGCACTTCAAAATATCAAAGAATTATTTTCAAGAGTAGCTGTTGATTGCGGACTTTTATGGACTACGGAAAACAAATTGAGAGATAAAATTTCATTACAAGAAAGGATTGATAAATATTTGGTTAAATCTCTTTTGAATGCTGCAAAGGAGCTTAAAAAATTAGAATTATCAGAAGAAATTATTCATAGTTTATTGATGCGTTCAATCTTCATTATGTATTTGGAAGATAAGGGCGCAGCTAAAGAAACCAATTTGTATAAGAAAATATTGCAGGGTGCCACCAGCTACATTGATATTCTTGCGGACAAAGATTCAACGTATTCAATTTTTGAAAAAGTAGAAGACCACTTTAATGGAAACGTATTTCCATTAATACCCGGAGAAAAGAAGGCGGTTACTGTAAAACATCTTGATATAATAAAGAAATGCCTTTTTGATGGTGATTTATCTGGCACGCCTAAATTGTTTAATGAATGGAGGCTCTTCCGTTTCGATATAATTCAAATTGAATTACTAAGTGAAATTTATGAGCATTTTTTGGAGGAATTTAAAGAAAGTCAAAAAGAAAAAGCAGGCCAGTATTATACTCCGCCATCATTGGTGGAGTTGATACTGAATGAAAAACTAAAATTCAAAAACGAAACTCAGTGGCAGTTTAAAATACTTGACCCTGCTTGTGGTTCTGGGATTTTCTTGGTTGAAAGCTTTAAGCGTTTAGTTAAACGATGGAAGAATGCACATCCTGGTCAACAAATAAGTTTTGGCGATTTGAGAGAAATTCTTGAACAAAATATTTTTGGAATTGAATATGACCGATTGGCAATTAGGGTTACCGCTTTCAGTTTATATCTTGCAATGCTGGAGCATTTGAACCCAAGAACACTATGGATTGATAAACGATATAGATTCCCCTATTTAATTTTCGACCCGAAAGATAAAGCCTTAAAAAAACAAGGTACTAATTTACTGAGGCAAGATAGCATCGGTGAGGTAGCAGTAGATTATTTTGGCAATATTGATTTAGTGGTGGGAAATCCCCCATTTGGTTCTAAAATTGACCTCCCGTCTATTAAGGATTACTGTACTAAAAATGACTTTGGGCAAGACATGGTAATACCTTTTCTGCATAAATCAATTGCCTTTGCTCCAACAGGTTCAATAGCTTTAATATTTAATACCAAGATTTTAACTAATAAGGAAGGAACATTTAAGAATTTTAGAAGATGGTTATTTAATGATACTTATGTTGAAAAGGTTTACAATTTTTCAATCTTTAGAAAAACGCCGAAAACATTTGGTGGACAACTTTTTTCCTCTGCTGTGGGGCCAGTTAGTATTGCATTCTATCAAAGTCAACTGCCACTAAAACAAAGTTCAACTATTGAATACTGGGCTCCTAAAACTTATGTGAAAAGCAGTTTAACCGAAGGAGTAATAATTGATTCTACAGATATAAAATTCTTGCCAAGAAATGAGTGTCAAAATCCTTCTACTCAAATCTGGAAGATTGCCATGTGGGGAACATTGGAAGATTTTAATTTAATTACAAAATTACAAGAGTTAACAACTCTGTCTGACCTGTTTAAGACAAAAAAACTTATAAAAGGACTTGGATTGCAATTTATGGATAGTACAACAGTAAAGCCTATTCGTAACGACGAGATTGCCAAGCTTCCTTATTTGAAACCAGAAAACATTAAGCGATATTTCACTTCACGAAACGAGTTTGGCAAGTTGATTGATGATGTAACAGAGGCATCAGCACTTATATACAAGAAATACTATAAAATTCAAGGAGATAACCCTTTAAAAGAAATCAAAGACTTTAGAAGGTTGAATAAGAAGGAAGTATTTTATTCACCACATCTAATAATAAAAAAGGGGTTAAGTGATAAAAAGTTATGTGCCTCATATCTTGACAAAAATTGTAGCTTCAATAGCAAAGTTTTAGGTGTTGCCGGAGGCTCAAAGCAACTCTTACAATCTATCGCATCAATAGTCAATTCAACCTTAGCAACATACTACCTCTTTCTTATTTCATCTTCCATAGGTATTGAAAGAGAAGAAATTCAAACAAATGAAATTTATGGCTTGCCCATAAACTATAATGAAGTAATCTATGAGCAATTAGCAGAAAAATCAGACGAGATAAAGAATAGGATAACAGAAAATTTTCCAATGAATATTGATATTTCTGATTTGGAAAAAGATATAAATAGCATTGTTTTTAATCTTTTTTCTTTATCTACTAAGGAACGAATTCTAATAGATGATTTTATCAATACCAGCGTTAGCCTTTTATTTGATGGGCATAAATCATCCGCATTAAAATCAACAACGGGAACCGAAAACAAGAGTTATGGCGCTACAATTTGCACAGAGCTAACCGAATACCTTTCTTCAGAAAAAATGATTGTTAATGCTTCGGTTTTTGAAATCCGAAAAGGAGTTCCGTTGAATATGGTGAAATTAACTTTTGATAAGAAAAAAAAGGAAGTAGAATCCTTTGGTTCTGAAGTTTACGAGGAATATTTGTCTGCAATAAATAAGTACACTCTTAAAGCATTAGCGAAGAACATTTACATACAGAAACAAATAAAATATTATGATGGCAATGACATATACATAATCAAACCAAATCAAAAAAGATTTTGGAACCGTTCAATGGCTATAAATGATGCCAAGGAATTAGTGAGTGAAATCCTGAAAATGTCTTAAATGAACGGCAAATTAAACCAAGACATAATAAACCTATTCAAAACAAAATTCGAGGGTAATTGCATTTATCTTCTATTAGATGCATATACCTCCCTCCTAAATTCTGGTCATAAAGTAAGTGAGGAAAGTGAAAATAATATAACGGCACAGTTAGTTGGGTTTATGAAAAAAAGCCAGCTAAGGTTAGATTTACAAATCCATTTAGAAAGGGAAAGTTATCTTGATTCAGACGAAACTTTTGACGGATTACAAGATGCAGATAAATCTCCCCGAATTGATATTAAATATTCTGTATGGAATTCAAATGTTGAAATTGAGTATTATATGGAAGCAAAAAATTTAGCCGAAAATAACTGGACAAAAAAATCAACTGGTGCTAATGTTGACGCTCATAAACTCAGGAAAAGATATATTAAAACTGGCATAGCCAATTTTACCAGTGGCAGATATCCTAATGGCTGTCTTCTGGGGTATGTTTTAGAAGGGAAGATCCCTAAAGTCGTTGAATTGCTTAATCAATTACTTGTTTCTGACAATCGAGGGAGGGAGAAATTAGTGAATAGTAAGAACAATAACCATCACTATACCTCTAACCATGTGAGTTCCGCAATACCTGTTTTAAAACATTTCATGCTTTATTTATCTTGACTCTTTTCTATCCGGCCAGTGAAAAATTATTGTGATGCTATAAATATACTGTGATAACATACCCTTAAACGGATTGATTAGTAATTATTTTTCTGTTATTTAAAAATCACCTTTGCCTGCACCTCCCTTTGTAATACACTGAAGGCTTTTTATTTCCCTGAAATTATTGCCACACCAAAGTTCCACGAAAAACTTTCATTGGACAGAATCGGACAAAGTCATCCCAAACATTTAATTACTTACAACTTCTTTTAACAACGTTTACAAACTTGCTCAAAGTGGAAAGTGACCCCTTTGCCCCATAGTATGTTTGTGTTCTCAATCGGAATTAACAAACTAAAAAATATAAAAGATGAGACAACGGGCATTTAAAAAAGAAAGTCATTACAGGCCAACAATGAGAGTGGTAAAAGGACTGCAGGAAAAGCAAACTGAATTAGCACCATTAGTAAATTCAGCATGGAACTTTGCTTGCAGCAGCCTCTGGAACTGCACACAGTTTTCGCAAAAAGAAATTGAAACCGCCAAAGAAAAAATCACTGAATACCTGCGGCTGGCGAAGCATCCTGAAAAAGCATTTTCCATTTTCTGTCAACGGGTATTGCTTACGAGGTATTATGTAAGCAAAAATTCCAACCGCTTTGTACCACTGCCATCAATATGGCTGGAAAGAACAAATGAAAATGGTTTTGCCGGTACAAAAGCCTGGTATGATGAAATCAGATCAGTAAGGGAATCCTTACCCAACTACAAAAATGAACTGAAAGCGATGGCGGAAGCTGTACTGGAATTCAGCGAAGAACCCACCGTTCAAAATTACCAGTACTGGAGAAAATATTTTATTGATAAGCAAACACCAGGATTATTAAACCTGTTCCAGGTGGTGGCTATACAACAACTCTGCAATAACTAAGCAATGCAACGTAAAGAGAAACCCTATTATGATGAACAGGGAAGCCTTATCATCCGTCCCTATCGCATGAAAGACCTTGCAGCGATCTATGGTGTAAGTGCAAAAACGATTCGCCGCTGGCTCGACAGTAAAGTGCCTGCCGAAGGACGAAAAACGAATTTGTATTTCACAGTTGATCAGGTAAAGACAATTGTGACTGCGCTGGGCATACCATATAAAATATCATTGGTTATTCCCATGCAGCAATTAAAACAAGCTGTTTAAAATTTAAATTATGGAAACTAAATCAACAACCGAAAATACTTCCAGCAGTATTTTCTTAACTGGAGCGATATTCTTAGCCAATCTTGATTTTGTGGGCTTGCTGGATTATGCAGTAAAAGCTGCTGTAGGCGGAGCCATCTGGCTGGGATATAAGTTAACAGCAGATTACATTGATAGAAAAAGAAAAAACAAGTAGTGAGTATTACATCAAAAATATTAACCGGAACGCTGGTGGGTGCAGGTGTAATAGTAGTAGTAGGCTATGTGAAAAAATTAAAAAAAACACAAGCTGAACTGGAAGTTATTCCAACTGCTAATATTTATGAAGTTACCTGGAATGCTATTGTTGTTCGTGTTGATGTTCTGTTGAAAAATCCAACAAAGGGGACTTTTTCTATAAAGTTCCCCTTTGTTAAACTGATCAGTAATGGTACAACAGTTGGCAGCAGTCAAGCGGCGAATAAGGATATAAAAATTCCTTCTTATGGCGAAGTGGTCATTAGCAAAATGCTGGTCACCATTCCGGTAACAAGTTTTTTTTCGGTGGCAAGTGATGTGCTGAAAAGTATTCAAAACAAAAAGCCCGTGAAGCTAACGGTTAAGGTAACCACCACTGTGAATTTAGGATGGACGGAACTGCCTTATGAAAGTAATGATGAAATCACACTGAAAAAGTAATTAAAGTGGAAGCAAACAGAAAGCGAAACATAAAAAGTGGAAAGGAGTATGACCATCTGTTTCCTGAAGCCGCAGGTAATAACGCTACCATCCGCAAAAATGCAAATGTGTACCACACGGTTGCTTTCATACCCAAAGTGGTGAACGAGACTTTATATCAAACCAAAGCATTAGCGAATCAACTAAACCGAAACAATATTTATGAAACCTGTAAAAATATCTGGCATTTTGTATATCAACACATCAATTACAAAAAAGATGCACCGGGCTATGAACAAATAAGAAGCCCTGCAAGAGCCTGGCACGACCGATTCACTGGGGTAGATTGCGATTGTTACTCCGTTTTTATATCCAGTATCCTGTACAATCTCGGCATACCCCATATCCTGCGAATAACCAAGTATCACCGTGATTACTTCCAGCATATCTACCCCGTCGTGCCTTTTCAAAATGGCTTTATAACTATTGATTGTGTAACAGACCAGTTTAATTACGAAGTACCCTTTAGCGAAAAAAAAGATTATCCTATGGATTTACAATATCTCAATGGCTTTGAAGACGATGATGTCATGAATGGTTCAGGTGATGGCATGGCTGAACTGGGCCGTCTCCTTAAAAAAAGAATGGTGCAGTCATCAAAGAAAGCAGCAAAACCGGCAACAGTAAAAAAACTATTACCAGGATTCCTGAAAAAGAAAAAACTATCATCCGCTGTTCCGGCTAATACGGCAGCTGATTCAGGTGTTCCTGATGGAAGTCCAAAGCCTAAGAAGAAAAAATTCCTTGGTAAGCTGCTAAATGTGGTGAATAAGGTGAACCCTGCCACGGTGCTGCTGCGCAATGGTATCCTTGCCAGTATGAAACTCAACATCAGAAATGTGGCAGCTCGTCTGCGGTGGAGTTACCTTACACCACAACAGGCATCTGCAAAGAGCATTGAACCGGCAAAGTTTCAGAAGCTGCTGAATGCAAGGATGAAACTGGAGAAGATATTCTTTGGGGCTGGCGGCAATCCCAAAAATTTGAAGAAAGCTATACTGAGTGGCAAAGGAAATAAAGACAAAGCAGTAAATGGATTTGATGGTTTTGGAATGTTTGAACTGGAAGGTGTTCAATATATGAATGAATATACTTCCATGCCTGAACTACTTGGAACTGAAATATACGAGGATGAAAATGTAAACGGCATGGAAGGCTTTGGTGAATTAGGAGAACCGATCACACTATCCAGTATTGCAGCAGCAGCCGGAGTAATTGCAGGTATTGTAGCGATGCTGAAAGATGTAGGCAATATTTTTCAAAAAAAAACAAAGGATGCGGAAGATTTTGATGAAACTAAAAATGAGGAAGCAGATAAAAATGCACCTGTGCCACCACAAACTGCTACACCATCCATTTTACCTACTGCATTGCCAACAGTTATTACGAAGGAAAATGTTGATGTGACGGAGAATGCTGTAAAAACTATTGCACCGCCAGCAGATGAGCCCAGCAATGCAGTGGCGATAAAATCAACTCCAGAAACAATACCAGCAGAAATAAAGAACGAAGTGGCACCTGCTACTACGGCAACAAATAATGCAGCCACAAATGAAAATACTGATAACGCTAGCGATAACCCCGGCTTTTGGGAAAAGAATAAAAAATGGTTGAAGCCAGTGGCCATTGGTGTAGGTGGTTTAACTATCATCGGTATTGGGTATTCGCTGATGAAGGCCGGGAAAACACAAAACAAATCATCACCAACTGCCAAAGGCTTATCAGGAACACCACGTTCAAAAAAAAGAAAAAATCAACAACGCAAGAAAACCAAACATCATAAAAAGAAAGCAATAGCCCTGCTGTAATCCAATCCGTACTCTTAACAAACAAAAAATTTAATATGCCTAAGAAAAAAAATCAATACAAATCAAATGCCCGTAAGAAAACCTTTCTGAAAGGCATGAATGAAGAATTGCCCACTAAAGGCAATGTAAAGAACACCGTACTGGAAACAGGTAAGGATCTGCTGGTGGCAGTACTCGGTGGCGGCCTGATTGGTTCAGCTATCGGAAGACCATCACTCGCCATTGGATTGGTAACTACCGGCACCGGACACTACATGCAAAACCGTTTGCTTACCCTGCTGGGTATTGGTATGATGGCCGCTAATGGTTTTCAGAAAAGCAAAGCAGTAAATGGCCTGGAAGGGCTAGATGGTGTAAAAGACAGGCTGATAGCTTATAAGGAAAATTTTTCTGAAAAGCTGTACCTGGATAAAATCATCAAACAAAAATCAGCTGCAGCAGCAACTAACGGTATTGGTGAATTGCAATACTTCAACTATGGCAATGACCTGAACGGTGGCCTAAATGCACTCAATAGCATTGAGGAACAGTTGATCGAAAGTGGTATGCAGTTTCAGCAAATGACCGGCGCAGCATTACCTGAAATGGAAGCTGATGATGAATGGGAAGAAAGGTTGTATTAATACCCCCAACCCCTAAAAGGGAATAAGACAAAAATCATTTTAAACAACAATTTTATAATTCATAAAACTAATTATCATGTTAGGACTTTTAGAAGGCATTGAAGAATACAATAACCAGGGAGCATTGCTCGGACTGGAAGGTGTTGACGATGGCGAACTGCTTGGCGCACTTCGCAAGATGAATCCCATTAACCGTTTAAGGATGGTATCAAAACTTTCCAACACCGGCTCAGCAAGCAAAGGCTCAAGGGCGGAGATGGAGAAATTCTTTGGCGAACTGCCTGTAAATATCAAAGAAGCATTGGTGAAAGGTGAGCTTCGTTTGGCAGACAGCATTATTTATTCCATCAAACCGGTAACCTCTAAAACCATCAAACTGTTTGAAACACAGGATGACAAAGAAATTGGGTTGCGTAATATCAGCAATTCCAAATTGCCAAAGAACCAGGCATTCCTGGTAAGTGGGATTATCCTGCTGGCAGGTACTGCTGCTGATGCAAGCAAGGATAAAGTGATTGCCACCAGCTATAAAGGGCTGGAAGATTTTCCTGCCATTGCCAATGGTGAGTTCAATCTCAAAAGCAATAAAAAGCAGATTGTACCGGAAACCAGTAATACTGTTTTTAAAACTGGCAATAACCATTATTTACCGCTTGGTTATTATAAACTCGCCAATCCCAGGCTGATCCACGATGATGTGCTGATTGAAATGACTGTGGAATTGGGAACAATGGACGGCATTCCGCAGAACACTTATATCTATGCGGCCATGCATGGCACTATCACAACTCCATAAGATATTTAAGAGTTTTAGTTGCTATTGAGCTTTGGTGAAAGCCATAAGCGAAAACGGTGCGGAGGGATGGGTAATAACTCCCTGCCGGTAGCAACTGCTTTTACTGAATTGAATTTAGTCCGTATAAATCCATATCCTATGCAAACTGTAAAGAAACGTTTTGATATTGCTGTAACCGAACCGGGTAAAACATTCAGCAAAACATTTGAACTGGATAAAAACATTATTGCTGTAAAAGGAATACTGTTTACATCTGATAAAGATGATTTATTATACTACCGGGGCTCACAAAAAGTGGAAATCAATAAAGAAGAAATTTTCCCGGAGAATTATGAAAGCAAACTGCTTTTATCCGGCATCAATGTTTCTCCTAACCAGCGTTATTATGATTTAGGCAGCCAGCCATCGGGTAATGGGGCAATTAAAGTGGAGTATAAAGACAGTAACGATGTCCGTGCTGCTTTTAGCCCTTACCGTGTTTCATTATACGTAGAATGTGTGCTGGGATGATGAAAGAGCAAGTCATTATACAATCCATTAGTATCCGTAAAAGAAATCAGCAGCACTGTTTTCAGATAAAATTGCCAAGAGATACACAAAGAATCATTGGCATTGAAACAGGTTTGTCCGTATTGTATGCTCCACCGTATTCTTTTACACCACTATTGGTTAACAGCCTGCTGCTACAACGTAATAATATGATGGGTGTACTACAATTACAAACCAATGGAAGGCCGGATATATTTTATTCCAAAGAGATTTTTGAAAGAGACATCAATATTGCAGCAGGAGAAATAAAAATCTTTCCGCCACAAGAAGTGCAGGAATTTAATATTGCCGCTTTAAGGGTTGATACCCCACCAGACGGCAACAGCTTTGATTTTTTTACCGGATGGACTCATGGAACAAAACGGGAAGAAGATCACTTGAATATTTGTGATTGCACCCTCATCAACGGAAGGTTCAGAGATACCATTGGAGAAACTTTCGCAATGGACATCAATTATAAGGTAACAGTTTACATCTGGGTGAAACGGTTTACAAAACAAGCGCAATGACAATTAACCTGGCACTGGAATTTATTACAAGGCGGATGAGAGAACTGGGCTACAGTGATAATTACAGCATCCAGTTAAGGCATTTTATACTGCCTGCAAAATCGAAACAGAAAATCCATGCCCAAAACCAGTTGTTTGTATTGATTGAACCACCTGAAACCATTTTTGTAAAAAGCGACACCGGCGTGTTTGATGTAACCACGGACAATATAAACGAACTGCAGTATGAGCATAAAGGTGAGATAAGAATCAGGAACTATTCCGCCATTACCCAACATGCAAGATTTATTCAGGTAATACCAAACGAAAACGAGACATGCCCATAACACACGACAACTACGACCAACTGAAGATAGATAAGTTGCGGCATTACCTGGAGGACATGACAGCAAAGGGACATGCCAAACCGTACGAAATATTTGTTGATAGTTTAAAGGTCGTTCCCAAAACAGAAGACCCAAAAGATTTCGACAACTATGAATACTACATGACGGACGATATAGAGAAAATCCGCATTGTTATTTACAACTCTAATCTATCACCCCGTAATGACCAGTACTGTTTTTATGTAAAGCAACATAAACCGGATAAGGGATTGAATGGGCTTGGTGATATTGAAAACATCATCCAGGAAAAATTATCCGCAAGAGACAGGGAACACGAAGTGAAACGGATGCAGGACGAACTGGTGGAAACCAAACAAAAGCTGGAAGATGCAGAAGAATATATTGAGGAACTGGAAGAAAAACTGGAACTGTCAGCCAATGATAAACACAAGCTGAAAAATATTGACCTAGTGGAACTCGGTTCGGCAGTGCTGGGAAGACTGGCAGAAAAAAATGCAGATGTGTTGAGTGGCCTGGGCTTATCCGGTATTGGTAATAAAGAACAAAAGCAACTGGAGCCACCACAACCCCAGGGCGAAGCCAGTTTTCAAAAGAAAGTAGATAGTCCTGCTTTAAGTGAAGAAGAGCAGCAATATATCACCACATTAAAACAACTGCAGAACCGCTTTGATGAACAGCAAATGGTAGCCGTGATTGGAATACTCAATCATTTGATGGCAGATCCTTCGCAGGTAGAGACAGTAGCAGATTTACTAAATCCTAAAAATTAATCCGATGAAAAAATATCAGTATGAAATAACCATTGAATCCAAAACAGAAACAGAGGCAGATGCTAAAATGACTGCATTAACCACACTGGCTTCTAAACTAAGTCAGAAAGAACTAACCAAACTGGCGCATACCATTATGAATGATCCTGTAAAAACCGCTTTGGCTAAAAAGTATTTGGGCGTTTAATTGTATTCATAATCCATATACCAATCCTATGCAAGATACTTCCACTCATACCAGCGATGAGTTTACACTCAAAGAAACAATCACCTACAGCCTGTTGGGGGTGATTGTTTTGGGTGGGAGTTTTTTCGTTGGTCGCAGCATGATAAGGAAAGCAAGATCAAATAATGAAGAAAGAAAGACCTATGAAGAAGGCAATGAAGCAACATTGGCCAAACAATTAAAAATGGCTTTTGATAATGATATGTGGTTTGGCTGGGGAACAGATGAAGAAGCGATTCGTAAAACATTAAGAGCAGTACCAAGTAAAGAGTATTTCAGAAAAGTAATCAACTCGTATCAAAAATTATATGCAAGGAGTTTGATGAAAGATATGCAGGATGAATTGACCAGTACAGAGTATAATGAAATGCTGGCGATCATTAATGCAAAACCAGATAAAGGTAATACACTGATTGACGCTTCGCTATCTGCACAACAATTTCTTTCCTGGGCAAAACGGTTGAGGGCTGCTTTTAAAATTACTTATGGATGGTTTCCCGGAACGGATGAAGACGCTATAAAAGCTGTGTTCATGGAAATTCCAACTCAGGCAGCATTTGGACAAGTATCACTTGCATATAAGAACGAATATGGTGATGATTTAATGAAAGACCTGCAAAGCGAACTGGAATTTTACGAGATCAATCCTATGCTGAATATCATTGCCAAAAAATCTAAAGCATAATCTTACTATGAAAACTAAAGGCACAAATAAAAAACAGCAAAAGAAAAAAATAGTGCTGACAACATTGGCAGTAGGTGCGGCAGGAATTTTGGGATATTTCGGCTGGCAGTATTACAAAAAGAAAAAGAATGAGGATAAAGAAGATATACCTGATGCATCCTTCAAAAAGAAAACAGCACAACCAGATTTACCTGCTTACATAGATACACCAACGTACAAGCCGGTTTATAAACCCGTATCAAAACCTAAGACAAAACCCCAACCCGTTTACAATTACCCAGGCGCAGATACTCCAGTAAGCAAAGATGGCTTCCCATTAAAGAGAGGTAGCAAGGGAGAAAAAGTAAAGGCATTACAAGAAGTATTGATTGCAAAGCATGGTAAACAAATACTACCCCGTTATGGTGCAGACGGGGACTTTGGTCCGGAAATGTCGGCTGCATTAAAGAAGCTGAAAATGCCAACTGCAATTGACGAAAGCACTTTACAATGTATTGGTGCAAGGGCATAAGATAACCAGCACACCTTTGGCACAACAATTATTTGCTGCTGCTTCTAAAAACGATTTTAGTAAAACGGTAAAGTTGTTAAAACAACTCAAAACAAAAGAGGACTACAAACAAACCAGCGAAGAGTTTAAAAACTACCGGCTGAATGGTGGAGTGCGGCAAACATTGGTAAATGGATTATTAAATATATTTTCCACAGACGAACAAAAACAGGCCATACGATTTGAATTTCTGCGGATGGGTTTGCAGTTTGATGGCGACAAATGGAGTTTAAGCGGATTTGACGGGGTTAGCATTGTAACCGTTGAACCTGCCACTGTTTGGGCAAACTCAAACGAAGCTATAAAAGTACCAGCCAGGATGGTACTTGGAAATGAAGTTAGCAAACGCCTTGACTACACGCTGTTTGAAAATAATGGCAAACATTTTTTAGTGCAAACAAAATCAATCACACAATTATAAAATTCGATTATGAAAAGACATATCCGCTACATCGTGGTACACAGTACTGCAACATTTGATCCCAAGGTTTCACAGTTCTATGGCAACTATCATTATGTAGTTGAAAGGACAGGTGAAATAAAAAAAGTTCATGCCGATGCCACAATTGTAAAGAATGTGGAGCGGGTGGATAATGAAGCCATCCATATTGCTTATGCAGGAGGCAGGAATAAATCCGGCACTTTAGGTGACACCAAAACACCCAACCAGGAAGAGGCATTATTCAACAAAATTGTGGCACTGTCTATCAAATACCCAAGTGCCGCTATTGTGGGGCACGATGAATTGGAGCCGGGTTCCATCTCGCCAGGTTTTAATGTAAAAGACTGGATTAAAAATTATGAACCAGACCTGAATCTTTCCAAAGCCAGCTAATCAGTTTTAAAAATAAAAATCCAACCCTATGTTATTAATGATTCAGAATACCATGCTTGCAAAAGCATACAAAATTTATACTCGCCCTTTTGAATTGAATATTGTGGGTATCCGTTCCAACAGCACTGTTGCAAATAGTTTTGATGACACTATTAATGTGTTTTACAAAAATAATTCTGGCGATTGGCAGTTTCATCAGTTTAAGGCCACTACAGATCCCGGTACATTCTGGTTGAGAAATCTGATGAACCCACAAGGCACTGCTATTTTAAAACACGGACAGTATATCGGCTCACATGGCATTGGTATGCACAGGGGTAAATACTTAGCACTTACACAAAAAAGACCTATCACTGTAATACGGGACTATAACCGTGATGCTGTACTCGACTTTAATAATGGCAAAGAGCAGACCGGAATGTTTGGTGTAAATATTCACCATGCTTCTGTAAATGGCACAACCAGGTTTGTAGAAAAATATTCAGCAGGTTGCCAGGTGTTTGCCAATATTGAAGACTTTAATCTTTTTATGCAACTGGCGCAAAGGCACAAACAGCTTTATGGCAATGACTTTACCTACACACTGATTGATGAGAGGGCTTTAGTCCGTGAAGCAAAAAAAAATTAGTGTTCGATCTGGTGGGGCTAGGTATTGCCGCAGCCTTCGGATTGGTTACCTATCAAATTGTAAAAGACCCGTAATGAAAAAATTTATCTCAGAATTATTTAAAGACAAAAACGGTTGCTACAGTCTCCGTGAAGTAGCAATTGCGTTGCTGATACTTGCCTTAATCAGCAGCTGGGTAGCGCAACAGTTTTTTAGTAAAGCTGTACCCGAATTCATGTTTTACTCTTTTGCAAGCCTGATTGGTGCCGGTTGCTTCGGCTACTCTCTTGAAAAGAAAACAACAATTGACAATAACAATTAAAATCTAAAAATGAAAAACATAAAAACTATTATCACTCTTTTAATCGGTGCCGTTATCGGCTTTTACTTTTGCCATTTATTTCACAGAGATTGTTCCGACGATAATTTTCCGGTTGCAATCAGTGATACCAAAGCAACAGAGCTGGAAAAGAAAATACAACAGAATGAGACGGTTTATCAACAAAAAGAAGATTCTATAAACCAAACCAATACCAATCTAGACCAAAAGCTACAGGAAACGCAAACAGCATTAATTAAAACGAAAAGAAAGAACAGCCAATTACAGACACAGGTATATTCTTTGATAGACAAACAAAGTGTTTACAAAGAAGAAAATGATACTTCCGGTTATTACTCCATGTGCGATTCATTGGCAAAAATTAATAGTCAGCTTATTGTATTCTCAAATGAGCAGGACAGCTTGCGGCAAATCAGCATTGAAACATTAGGCAGCCAGTTGCAAAACAGGGATTCGGCGATTGTATTGCGGCACAACCAATATCAGCAACTAAAGTCAACGGTTAATCAAAGTTTACTACAGCAACAGACATTGGAGAAAGAAGCAAAATTTTATAAAAAGAAATACAAGCGGCAGCGGTTTTGGGGTAAACTAAAATCAGCCGGAATACTGATAATATCTGGCCTTGTTGCCAAACAATTAATTAACTAACACAAACCAGGTACGCATAATGAAGGAAAAAAGTATTGTAGCCACCGCTACATTTGTCACATCGCTTTTATCCTACCTCTATGCCAGGGAAGCTCAAAAAGATGCAGTGCCTTATGTGATGGTGGGAGGCTTTCTCGGCGCTTTAATAGGAGAAGGATTAGCCGAAATAATTAGAAACAATAACATTAATGATAAACAGGGGAACGATGGCAACAGAAATATTTAACGATGGTGCATCGCTCAGAATTGTAACTGAGGGAAACACCATCCTAGTAAGTAAAATACAAATCAAAACCATTGAGACTATCCGCAACGATGTGGTAAGGCTTGATATAGGTGAAGGGGCATTGAAAAACATCTACATCAAACTTGCTGAAGTGGTTACACCTGCAGGATTAGGTGACGCAGGCCAGTTAAGGGATGCTATTAATGCTATGCTGTTAAGCAATGTGGCTGGTGGCGCAACAGAAATAAAACAGGATACAGAAATAGGTATTCTCAATGGCATCCTCGGTGTACTCAATGACCTGAAAGGAATTATGAATACCGGTAGTGGTGGTGGTATCAAACAACCTATCCGCATTGATGAATCCACACCAAACATTGTGTACAATGGCTTTGCAGTTATTGGCTCTGCCACAAATACAGCCGTATGGGCTATACAAAGAGTTACCAGAAACGCTGATATAATAGTATATGAATGGGCTGATGGAAATGAACTCTTTGACAATATCTGGGATGACCGTTATAACCTGAACTATGCAGTTGCCATAGATGTTTTAAGCGACTAAAATGAAATATCCTTTATCACCTGAAATCGTCCTGGGTAATGTACCTGAAGTGGATATTCCTGAAATCAGTGTTTCTTATACAAGAAGCAACCGGCAAAATTTTGGAAAGATTACATCATCCAAAGATGCAGCGGATTTTATCCGCAATACTTTCAATACTGGTGAAGTAGAATTACAGGAACAGTTTATTGTTTTATACCTCAGCCAATCCAATGAAATCATTGGATATTATAAACATTCTAAAGGAGCAATCAATGCAACGATAGCAGACATAAGAATTATCCTGGCGACCGCATTAAAGAGTTTGGCTGTATCAATGGTGGTAGCACATAACCATCCTTCCGGGAATTTAAAACCCTCAAGGGCAGATGAACAGTTGACTGCGAAGATTAAAGAAAGTGCAGCGATGATGGAGATTAAATTACTTGACCATGTAATAGTTACCAGGGATAGTTTTTATTCATTCGCTGATGAAGGATTATTAGGCTTGGATGGATTGAGTAATAAGGAGCAAAATTTTGTTGATGTAATTGAAACGGATTTAGCAATTAAAAAGCAACACAATAAAATATCTGTTGAAAAATTAGCAGCCTCATTCGGTATCAGTAATAAAAATGAAGTAAAGGAATTAACGGAACTTGCCATTGTCAACAGGGCAAGGTTGCTGGCTCACAGTGACGGAACAATAAAAGAAAGATTTGACAGGATTGTTGAACTATATCATAACCAGGTGAATCTTTCTCACCGCACTTCACAAAGCATTTTACTGCAACAATATTCTACACCTGCCCCGATTGGTTATCTGGCAGGTGTTTTTTGTGAGATTGATAAACTGCAATTCAAAGGGGGATTTACTTTTGAGCCATCGGCAGGTAATGGTTTATTAACCATTGCAGCCAAACCGGAAAGAGTATATGTAAATGAACTGGATGATTTTAGAAATAATAATTTAAGAACCCAAGGCTTTGCAAATGTCTGGCAACGCAACGCCACAGAACATTTTATGGATGTACAAAAAACATTCATGGCCGTACTGACCAATCCCCCTTTTGGTACACTGAATAAAAAAGTATTGTACGATACATTCCCAATCAATACTCTCGACCATTTAATGGCATTGAGGGCATTGGATTGTATGGCAAATGATGGCAAAGCTGCCATCATTATTGGAGGGCATACCAATTGGGATGATAAAGGCAGAATACAAGCCGGCAAGAACCGTATCTTCTTTAATTACTTGTACAGCCGTTATTATGTTACTGATGTAATACAAATTGATGGGCATAAACTTTATTCAAGACAGGGGACATCATTTAATGTCCGTTTGATTTTGATTAACGGAAGAAAATATAAAGCAGAAGGTGTAGCACCGGTTTATAATCCTGATATAGATGTGGTGGTAAAATCATTTGATGAATTATTTGAAAGAGTTGTGGATGCAATGGAAATTAAAAATGAAGAACCCAAGATGAAACATGACATTTCAAAATTAGAAAAAGAAGCACTTGCATTAAGTGCATTATTTGGAGAAGAACTTGGATTGCCATATATGCCTGCATCTTCCAGTAAATCTTTAGATACCCATGTACCGGATTCCATGAGTTTTGAAACACAGCAATCACTTTTACGCATTAAAGAAGAAGTGGGTGGCGATATTGACAGGTTTGTAAAACACCGTTTAAAATATTCATCTAATACATCATTGCATAAAGCATTTTCAGCAGAACAAATTGATGCCATTGCAATGGCGATTTATAATATTGAAGCAAGGGAACAGGGAATGATTATCGGCGACCAGACTGGTATTGGTAAAGGGCGAATAGCAGCAGGCATGATTCGTTATGCTGTGGCACAAAAGTTAAAACCTGTTTTCATCACAGAAAAGGCAAACCTGTTTTCAGATATATACAGGGATCTGGTGGCGATTGGTTCAGCACATTTAAAACCATTTATTATAAACGGCAGGGAAAGTAAAACGGATATTAAGGACGAAGATGGCATTGTAGTGTACCAGGCTTTAGCACCTGCAGAACAGTCTAAAATATTTGCAAATAGAAAAGCACCGGCAGGTTATGATTTTTTTGTAGGCACATACTCACAATTTAATTCACCTGATAAAAAACCGGAGAAGCCAAATTTTTTAATGACAGTTGCAGATGGCAATATGATGATAATGGATGAAGCACATAATTCAAGTGGCTCATCCAATACAGGTGAGTTTATGCAAAGAGTGGTTGCTCATACAAAGGGAGTTGTTTTCTTATCTGCCACCTTCGCCAAGCGACCGGATAACATGCCTATCTATGCCATGAAGACTTCTATCAGCGATTGCAACATGACGAAAGATGATTTGGTGGAAGCCATCAACCGGGGCGGTGTGGCTTTGCAGGAAGTATTGTCTTCGCAGTTGGTTGCCGAAGGGCAAATGCTCCGCCGTGAAAGAAGTTTTGAAGGCATAGAAGTCAATTATATTTCACTCGATGCGAAAGCAGAAGAACACAAAGCTATTGCTGATAACATTACAGAGATACTTCGTGATATTATTGCTTTTCAAACCAATCATGTGGACAGCCAGGTACAAGAACTGGATAAAATTGCTGTGGCTGAAGGAAAAGAAGTACAGATGAGGGAAGGCACTTCACAGGCAGGTGTGGACAATACTCCCTATTTTTCCAAAGTATTCCAGGTGATTAACCATATGCTCTTTAGCCTCAAAGCATCTTCGGTTGCTGAACGGGCTATTCAGCGATTGAAAGAAGGAAAGAAACCTGTGATTGCCTTTGCTTCCACAATGGGCAGTTTTATTGAACAGATGGAAAATGAAAAAGGAATGCCGGTGAGTGATGGCGATACAATCAATACTGATTTTGCAGAAGTATTAAGGCGTGGTCTGGATGGCATACTTCGTTACACAGAAAAAGATATTGATGGCAACCCTGTCCACAAAAAATTTGCCATTAGTGATTTTACACCGGAAGCACAAGGTGAGTATTACAAGATATTAGAAAGGATTAAAGCAGTATCTACCGGTATTACTATTTCACCGATTGATGTTATTATAAAAACTATACAGGATGCTGGTTACAAAGTTGCGGAAGTAACAGGAAGAAAGTATGAATTGCAAATCAATCAAAAAAATAACAATGGCATTTTACTTTCAAGAAAACGTATCAATACCAATGATGCGTTTCGCCAGTTCAATAACAATGAAGTAGATGTGCTGATGATAAACCAGTCCGGAAGTACAGGAGCATCGGCACATGCAATCGTTACACCCAAAGTAAAAGCAAGTGAAGTAAAGCAACGGGTGATGATAGTATTGCAGGCAGAGCTGGATATTAATACTGAAGTGCAGAAACGGGGACGTATTAACCGCACGGGACAAATCCTTAAACCAATTTATGACTATGTAACATCAGCGATACCGGCGGAGAAAAGATTGATGATGATGTTGCAGAAAAAATTAAAATCACTCGATGCCAATACAACATCCAATCAAAAGCAATCCACCAAGATTTTAGATGTGCCGGATTTTCTAAATAAGTATGGTGATAAGATTGTAAAGGAATATTTACTGGAAAACCCTGATGTAAATGAAATACTGAATGACCCTTTGCATATCAAAGATTCCAAAGCAGACAGCAGTGGCGATACACAAACAACTATTGAAGATGCTGCACACAGGGTATCTGGCCGGGTGGCAGTGTTATCCACTAAAATGCAGCAGGATTTTTATACAGAGATTGCCGACCGCTACAATGATTATGTGGAATACTTAAAACAGGTGGATGAATATGATTTGGAAGTAGAAGCAATGAACCTGGATGCAGAAACAACCCATAGCCGTATCATCAAAATGGGTAAAGGCGGCGACAGTTCTTTTGGCGATGATAGTGTTTTAGAAACTGTAAAAGCCAATGTGCTTAAAAAGCCTTTTAGCAGAGCAGAACTGGATAATCTTTTACGGGAATCGAATCCTAATAATGATGCGCTGACACAGCAAAGCGATTTACTAACGGGTTATGAAAAAAATGTGTTGGAGAAATTAGAAGAAGACAAAACTGGCATTGATGCAAAATATGACATACTGATAAGAGAAGTACCTAACGAAAAGAAAATTAAAAAAATGCAACCGGGTTCAGGTGAATGGACACAGGCAATAAAAGAACGGGAAAAAGAATTGATTACTGCCAAAGAATTACAATTACAAAACCTGCAAAGGACTTCTGATAACAGAAAACAATACCTGCAAAGAATCTTCAAGGCATTCAATGTCGGCAAGCTGGTAAACTATCCTGAAGAAACTTATCTTGGCGGCAATGAATTAGTGCCTTCTGTTTTCTTAGGTTTTGTGATTGACAGGAAAAAGAAAAGTCCTTTTGCACCTTCTGCAATTAAGCTACGCTTTGCTATTGCTAACAGCAATAAGTATATCGCTATCCCTGCATCATACTCCGAAGATATTATGAGCATCATCGGTGCAAGTACTGAAATGCTGCAACCAGATAAAGAAAAATTATTAAATCAATGGGAAGATTACATCAAAGCAACCAATACCGACCGCAAGACCAGGCATATTATCACCGGAAATTTATTACAGGCATTTAGTGATTTTAAAGGCAAGCTGGTAAGCTATACAACCATTGATGGCAAAACCAAGAAAGGTATTCTCATGCCTGATAACTGGACACCCAATGAGCAGATACAGGATAAAGTAGTAGTGCCAATCAGCAAGGCTCTTCCAATTATAAAATCATTGGTTAATGGGCATAACATTAATACCAATAATGGTATTGGTTTTATTAAACAGGGAGACTATTTTAAAATCATTGTTGCTGCATCAAGGCAAAGGGGCGGTGATATTTATTTGGACAAGGGGTTATTGGATTTGGTGGAGAATAACAATTTTGAAAAGGTGTCGGACAAAATGGTAGCGAAGCTGCATGAAAGCAAAATTGAAAAAGCGGTTGCGATACTTCAAAACAACCATAGTTGCAGCATTACATTAACCACTCATCAGGTGAAGGACATTAAAGACAATCCAAACAAATACAGCAACCGCAAGAAAATAGAATTGCCACCTGAAGAAGATGATAAAACACCCGATAATATCCGCTACTTAGAACTGGAAGCGGAAGCACTGGAATTAGAACTTGAATTATTAGCCGCTTAAATCCATTACTATGATTAACCACAACAACTATTACGATAAAGTAAAGAGCATTGATTTTTATAATCTGCCCGAAGCATTAAAAAGGGGAAATGATTATGTAAACAAAGCCACCAGCAATGGTGCATCCTGGGAAGCCTATCATAGCAGTGATGCAATAAAGAAAGTGATTGATATGTACTTCACGAAGCTGAGCGAGTTTACAGCAAATAATCATAAGGCTAATATAAAACAGCACAAAGAAGAACACAGGCATCAATCCAACAAAGAAATAATGAAGGATGCCATGATAAAACAGGGCATTACAAATCCTGGTGGTTCACCAAAGAAAAAATCAACACGGAAAAATCAACCTGACGAAACAGATGTTGATGAAAAATTAGTAGAACGCATCCCCGAAGAAGTACGTTTTATCCGAAGGTTTCTAAACCTGAATGGAAAAACAAAAACCAAAGATGATATTCTGCGGTTTATTAATGCACTCCAAAAAGCGATTCTTGAAAAACGTATCCGCAAAACATCTGCGTATGTGAAAGAGATAAAACATATCCAGGAAAGCCTGATAAAGACTTTTAATTCAATGAGGGCAAAGATCAAATTAGAGATAACAGATAAAACGTACAATGAATTTAAAGAAGCCGCCGCCGGTGAAAAAGTTTATCCTTCTGTTCAGTTGATAAAAAAATATATCAACATGAATGGCAAGCCTGGTATGAGAGAAAAAGCTGCCAACCTGATTATGCAAATGGAGAGCGCCGCCAAACGCAGAAAAGTTAGAAAGGGGGATGCGTATGAAACTCCTTTGCAAAAAGCATACAATAACCTGAAAGTATTTGTTGCGAATAAAAAACAAAAAGAACTTCAAATTGAGGCAAGTGAACTGAACGGGTTAAATGGTTTACTAAACGGGCTTGATGGAATTGAAGAAGAGCGTCCTGTAATAAAGTCAACTGTTATGAACAGTATGGATTTTGCCAACCTGGAATTTGATACCCTCGGCTTGCAGGGCAAATGGCTGGAATTGATTGGCGACCCGTCACGGAATTTTACGGCAATGGTTTTTGGGAAGCCGAAAATGGGTAAATCCTACCTCTGTATTGACTTTGCTGGATACCTGGCCCGCAATCATGGTAAAGTGTTGTATGTTGCAAAAGAAGAAGGGCTGGATATGACCCTGCAAAAGAAGCTGAATGAAAAGCATGTGGCACACCCTGACCTGTTTGTTGCATCAATACTTCCTGAAAATTTATCACAGTATGATTTTATATTCATTGACAGCGTAAACAAACTTGGTTTGTCACCAGAAGATTTAAGCCGGTTGAAAGCGCTCAACCCAACCAAGTCTTTTATATTTATTTTTCAGACAACAAAAGGCGGAATTTTCAGAGGGGCTAATACCTTTCAGCATGATGTAGATGTGGTGATTGAAGTTCCGGAACAGGGTAAGGCGGTGCAGATGGGGAGGTTTAACCAGGGGGGTGAGATAGCGATTTTTTGAATCAGAAAAGCGGAATCAAAGGATTCCGCTTTTCTGATTCTTGTGGTTATAATATTTTTATTCTTCAACTACAGATGGTGCATTTGCTTTTACAGATGCAATACCATTATCCCTGCCAGATTCAGTTTCATACATCTCTTGAATATTTTACTAAAATTAATAAATAAATTTCTTAAGTGCAACAAAGCACAGGTGCATTGCATCGCTGTTTCTCATTGAAATTTTTGAGCACAAATCCTTTTCTATGAATACTCCCATTAATGCCAATAAGCCTGATAATGCAATTGATAAAAGCCTCACAGCAGCACAACTAAGAAGTTTTCCCGGTTGTGACCATTATAGTGACACAGAAGCCGCTGAAATCATCCAGTCTCTTGAAAAATTAAGTGCGATTTGTTATGAACAACTCGGTAAATTAAAAATTCATTCAATTGATAATCAATATGTTGTATCTTTAAACTCACATCAACATACTAAAACAAAAGCCGCATGACTACTTCAATTGACTTGTTTAATAAATGGGCAAAAAAGCCTGCCTTTTCTCCCTCCAAATCAAATGAACGCAGAGCCGTTGTTTACACCCGTGTTTCCAGCAAAGAACAGTTTGACACGAATCTATCACTTGATTGGCAGCGTAAGACCATTGAAGAATATGCCAGCCGCCAGAGCTTTGAAGTGCTTGAGTATTTTGGCGGTGTATATGAGAGTGCTAAAACAGATGGCCGTAAGGAGTTTCAGCGTATGCTGGACTATGCACGAAAAAATAAAAAAGTAACTCATATACTCGTGTATTTATTAGATCGGTTCAGCCGAACTGGTGGTGGTGCAATCAAGTTAGCCAAAGACCTCCGTGAGAAATATGGTATTACCATTATTGCTGTTACCCAACCAATAGATACGAGTAATCCTGGTGGTGTCTTTCAGCAAAATATTCAATTCCTTTTTAGTGAATACGATAACCAGTTAAGGAGGCAAAGGGCTATGGCGGGTATCCGTGAAAAACTGCAGCGGGGAATCTGGTGTGTGAAACCGCCAATGGGTTATGATATTATCTATGATAAAAAAGGGTTGAGTGATGACCGCAGTAAAGGGGACAGGAAAATCGTAGTAAATGAAACCGGTAAAAAACTCCGCAAGGCATTTGAATGGAAAGCTAAAGGAATGAAGAATGAGGAAATACTCAGCCGCTTAAAATCTTATGGTGTCAAGATTTACAAACAAAAGCTGAGCATGATTTTTTCAAATCCTTTTTATTGTGGCATCATCTCCAATAAAATGCTGGAAGGAAAGTTAATCGAGGGCAAACACGAAAAAATGGTATCGCAGCATTTATTTCTCGAAGTAAATAAAGTTCGGGCAGCAGCAGGTGGAAAGTATGGTGTATTGCATCAGAAAGAACACGATAATGTTCCCTTGAAAGTTTTCATGAAATGTGACTCCTGCGGAAACGCTTACACCGGCTATATTGTTAAGGCCAAAAATATCTGGTACTATAAATGCCGTACTACGGGTTGTCGTAACAATAAAAATTCCAAAGAGGTTAATACTCATTTTACTGAATATCTATCCGATTATTCTATTGCCCCTCACCTCGTTCAGCCTTTTTTATTTATGCTCAAAAAGGAGTTTGCAAAACTGGAAGCAAGCAAGGCTGATGACGAAAAAGCATTGAAAACAAAGCTGAATGAAATACAGAAAAAGATTGACGGTATTGAAGAAGAATACTACATCACCAAGTCCATGCCAGCAGAAACTTACCAGAAATTTTTCAGCAGGTTCGCCGAAGAGAAATCTCAAATTCTAAAAAATCTGGAACAGGTGGGTTCCAACAGTTCGAACCATCCAACATCTCTTTCAAAAGCAGTGGAACTTTCCCTGAAACTCCCGTCCCTATGGGCTTCCAGCGATGTTAACCAAAAAGAAAATTTGCAAAAACTGATATTCCCCGATGGAGTAACCTACAACCGTAAAACCGGGGCGTTTCGAACTGATAAAGTAAATGAAGTCTTTCGCTACATAGCTGAACTGAACAGCGTTTCAGCCTTAAATGAAAAAGGACAAACCGGTAATGAAACCGATTTGTCCAGTTCTGTCGGGATGGCAAGATTCGAACTTGCGACCTTCCCGCCTTAAAGCGGGACGCTAAAACCCGGCGTAATATTGTTATCTGAAAGGTAACGACTGATACCTCTTCTCTTGATCTTTGCTTCCAGATGCATTGCATCAGATTTATTTTCGCATACTATTGTGTGCAACAATTTTCATGGAGCTCCGCTCTTTGTACTTAAGCTTTCGCCATTATTATGCCGGCGTAATCTATCTTCAACATCTTTAGATATGCCTACATAAAATTTGCACCGCTTGTTGCTATACAAAAAATAAACATAGCAAATCATCCTTTCAAATTTACACAAATATAAAAAAACAAAAAACCCCGCCAGAGGCAGGGTTACATGTAAAGTGTCGGGATGACAAGATTCGAACTTGCGACCCCACGCCCCCCAGACGTGTGCGCTACCGGGCTGCGCTACATCCCGAAATGATAAACAGGGGTTCCTTTTTTACCGGAGGGCAAAAGTAATTGAAAATTTCAACTTTAAAAACTTCAACTTATCTTATCTTAGCGCAACTTTTTTTACATGAAGGTTTTAATCAAGCAAGCAAGGATAATTTCCCCCCACTCTCCTTTTAACGGACACACTAAAGATATTTTAATAACTGATGGTATCATCTCTAAAATTGACGATGCGATCAGTGAAAAGCCCGACCAGCTAATTGAACAAGAAGGCCTTTCGGTTAGCATTGGCTGGATGGATATTTTCTCCAATTTTGGCGACCCTGGACACGAGTACAAAGAAACACTGGAAACCGGCGCCAAAGCGGCCGCAGCCGGTGGCTTTACCGATGTACTGGTATTACCCAATACCAGCCCGGTGGTACACAGTAAATCGCAGGTGGAATACATTGTTCAAAAATCTAAATCATTTGCCGTAAATATTCACCCCATTGGTGCTGTAACAAAAAATACCGAAGGAAAAGAGCTGGCCGAAATGTATGATATGCACCAATCCGGTGCCCTGGCTTTTGGCGATGGTATCAATCCAATTCAATCTGCAGGTATTGTATTAAAAGCACTGCAATATGTAAAAAGTTTTGATGGCACACTAATACAAATACCAGAAGATAAAAGTATTGGCGCCAATGGACTTATAAATGAAGGTATCATTTCCACACAATTAGGTTTGCCCGGCAAGCCCACTATTGCAGAAGAAATTTTAGTAGCCAGAGATATTAAGTTGGCCCAGTATGCCGATAGTAAATTGCATTTTACCGGCGTATCTTCTGCTAAAAGTATAGAATATATTAAACGGGCTAAAGAAGCCGGAATAAATGTAAGCTGTTCGGTAACACCTTATCATTTATTTTTTACTGATACCAACATGCAGGATTACGACACTAACTTAAAGGTTAATCCGCCATTGAGAACCGAAACTGACAGACAAGCTTTATTAAAAGCGGTGGCAGATGGCACAGTGGATTGTATTGCATCGCATCACTTTCCTCAAAACTGGGATGGTAAAACTTGTGAGTTTGAATACGCTAAAGATGGCATGATCGGGTTGGAAAGTTTATTTGGAGTATTAGGCTCATCTGTAGTTAATGCACAATGGCCAATTGAACAATCAGTAGAAATGCTGAGTGTAAACCCAAGAAAGATATTTGGTATTGCTTTGCCTGAAATAAAAGAAGGTGCAACAGCTTGTCTTACTTTATTTAATGCCGAAGAAGAATATGTGTTTGATGAATCGATGATACAATCAAAATCAAAAAACTCCGCATTGGTGGGCAAAAAATTAAAAGGAAAAGTAATTGGTATTATTAACAAGGGTAAAATTGAATTGAATTAAGTATGAAAAGTATTTCGGCAAAAAGCAAAGGATTAATTACCGGAACAATGATGATCATTATTTCCATTTGCATTTACCTTGTAAAAAAAGGATTTGATAATCAATTGCAGTACATTACTTACAGCACTTATGTGGCAGGTATATTATGGGCAATGTTTGCTTTTAAAAAAGAAACTGATAATACCGCAACCTTTAAACAATATTTTGCAGAAGGATTTAAGTGCTTTATTGTAGTAACATTGATGATGGTTTTATTTACATTGATCTTTATTTTACTGCATCCCGAATTAAAGGAACAAATGGCTACATTAATGAGAGCTGAACTGGTAACGATGAAAGATATTACACCATTGGATATTGAGAATAGAATTGCTGCGGCTAAAAAATTCTTTTTACCGGGATATATCATGGGAGCTATTTTAGGCTACCTGTTTATTGGTGCATTAATTACACTTGTTGCAGCTGGCTTTCTTAGCGCAACTAAAAAAAATTGACCTTAAAATAAGAGACCGCTTTGCCTGAATGTGCTGAAGTGAATGTAGTTTATAATAAACACAAATACCTGGCTCAAAAATATAAACCATGGATTTATCAATTGTAATACCGCTGTTTAACGAAGAAGAATCTTTACCTGAACTTTGCGCCTGGATTGAAAGGGTGATGCTTGCCAATAATTATTCTTACGAAGTGATAATGATTGATGATGGCAGCACTGATGAAAGCTGGGCTATAATTGAACAACTACGCAATGGCAACAGCAATTTAAAAGGCATAAAATTTCAACGCAATTATGGCAAAAGTGCAGCATTGAACGAAGGTTTTAAAGCAGCACAAGGCGATGTAATTATTACAATGGATGCTGATATGCAGGATAGTCCGGATGAAATTCCTGAACTGCGGAAAATGATTGTTGAAGATGGATTTGATATGGTAAGCGGCTGGAAGAAAAAACGTTACGATAATACCCTAACCAAAAATATTCCTTCTAAATTATTTAATGCTGCGGCAAGAAAAAGTTCTGGTATCAAATTGCACGATTTTAATTGCGGCCTTAAATCGTACAAAAAGAAAGTGGTAAAAAGTATTGAAGTATATGGCGAAATGCACCGCTATATTCCGGTACTGGCCAAATGGGCAGGCTTTAGAAAAATTGGAGAAAAAGTGGTGGAACACCGTGCCAGAAAATATGGTATTACCAAATTTGGCTGGGAGCGTTTTGTAAATGGTTTTCTCGATTTATTTTCCATAACATTTGTAGGCAAATTTGGTAAAAGGCCCATGCATTTTTTTGGCTTGTGGGGTAGCATTTGCTTTTTTATTGGCTTATGTTTCAGCATTTATCTAATTATATGTAAACTGATGGATTTTGATTTTACCATTACCAACCGCCCCACATTTTACATTGCTTTAGCGGTTATGATAATTGGTTCGCAATTATTTTTAGCAGGCTTTATCGGCGAACTTATTGCAAGAAATTCTTCGGAGCGAAATAATTATTTGATTGAAGACAAAAAAGGGCTGCAATAATTATGAAAGTAATTATTATTGGCCCGGCTCACCCTTTACGTGGCGGTGGTATGGCAACTTTTAACGAACGGTTAGCCAGGCAATTTATGCAGGAAGGATTTGACACCAGCATCTATACATTCTCTTTACAATACCCTTCTTTTATTTTTCCCGGCACATCGCAATATTCTGAAGAGCCTGCACCCAAAGACCTGAATATAAAAGTGTGTATCAATTCCATCAATCCCTTTAACTGGATAAAAGTTGGCTATCGTTTAAAAAAAGAAAAAGCTGATCTTATTGTAGTGCGTTACTGGCTGCCTTTGATGGGGCCTTGCTTAGGAACAATTTTACGCATTGCAAAAAAAAATAAGCATAGCAAAATAGTTTGTATTGCAGATAATGTTATCCCTCACGAAAAACGTTTTGGCGATAAACCCTTTACCAAATATTTTGTAAATCCTGTTGATGCTTTTGTGGTAATGAGCGAAAAAGTATTATCCGACCTGCGCTTATTTACCAAGGACAAACCTGCACAAATGGTATTGCATCCTTTGTATGATAATTTTGGCGAAAAAATTTCAAAAGAAATTGCGAGAAAAAAATTGGGAATTAACGATAATGAGTTTATCATATTGTTTTTTGGTTTTATTAGAAACTATAAGGGGCTTGATATCCTTTTGGACGCTGTGAAAATCTTGAAGGATAAAGAATATTCAAATTTCAATTTCAAAGTTTTAGTTGCTGGTGAATTTTATGAGGACAAAAAAAAGTATGACATCCAAATTGAAAAATTAGGCATTAAAGAAAATCTCATTTTACACACACATTTTATTTCTGACAGTGAGGTAAAATATTATTTCTGCGCAGCAGATGTAGTGGTACAGCCGTATAGAAATGCAACGCAAAGTGGAGTAACACCTTTAGCTTTTCATTTTGAGATACCAACAATTGTTACAAATGTTGGAGCCCTCCCTGTTATGCTTGCAGGTAATTTAGCTGGTTTGATAGCAGAACCGAATGCTGAGTCAATTGCGGAGAATATTATTAATTACTTTACTTTACCTATAGGGCATTATCTTCCTAAACTTATTGAAGAAAAACAAAAATATAGTTGGTTTAAACTTGTTTACGCAATTCTAACGCTTTCAAAAAAATAACCTCACTTTTCTATTAGTATATTAACAATTTTGCATTCATGATTTTTCACAGTAAAGCACCACTTCGTATTGGCCTTGCCGGTGGCGGTACCGATGTTAGCCCGTACAGCGACCTGTTTGGCGGCGCAGTACTAAATGCCAGCATTTCTTTGTACGCCACTGCAACTATCGAACTGCTTAATGAAAATAAAATAATTGTTGAGGCACTGGATAGAAACGAAAAACAGGAATTTGCTTTTACCAATAAATTGCCCATCAATGGCACATTAGATCTATTGAAAGGTGTGTACAACCGCCTTCAAAAAGATCATGCAATGCCCGCCACCGGCTTCAAATTATCCACTTTTGTAGATGCGCCTGCAGGCTCTGGCCTGGGCACTTCTTCTACACTTGTGGTAGCAGTGTTGGGTGCATTTAAACAAATGCTGCAATTGCAATTAACCCAATACCAAATTGCACAATATGCTTACGATATTGAAAGAAATGACCTGCAATTAACAGGCGGCAAACAAGATCAGTATGCCGCAACATTTGGCGGCATTAATTTTATGGAATTTTATAATGCCGATAAAGTAATTGTAAATCCATTGGTCATTCCTGCCGCATATTTAAATACGCTTGAAAACAATTTGGTTTTATATTTTACCGCTATTTCCAGAGAAAGCACCAGTATTATTCCTGAACAGGTAAATAATGTACGCAACAAAAACGAAACCAGCATCAATGCCATGCACCATTTAAAAGAGCAGGCGCAAATGATGAAAGAAGTATTACTCAGTGGCAGGCTGGATGAATTGGGCGAAATATTAGATTACGGATTTAAACAAAAACGACTAATGGCCAAAAACATCAGCAACGATAATATTGAAGCCATTTACCAGGCTGCAAAAAATGCTGGTGCAACAGGCGGAAAGATAAGCGGCGCCGGCGGCGGTGGCTTTATGATATTTTATTGCCCCGGCAACAGTAGTAATAAAGTGATTGAAGCATTAAATAGTTTTGGCGGCGAAGTAAAAAAATATGCTTTCGTAGCGCATGGGCTAACTACCTGGTAAACCCTGTAAATATTCAATGTCCGTAAAAGGCAAGACTGCTTATTGAGTCGCTGTATTTGTAAAATAAAGCCTTAAAGAATTATAGCCTGCGTTTTCATTGAATATTGATTATTGAAATTTGAATATTGAATATTTTGGGGACCACATCGGCTATTCTGCTCATCATTGTCCCCGCAGTTTGCGGGGCTCAGTTTTAGGGCATACCTTTGCTGAACATTACAGACCATTTATTTATTACATTTCAGTATATGTCAGATCAGATAAAAAATATTATTGAAGCATCCATTAAAGTAAAGCAACAGCTTTTGCAAGATGAAGCCATTATAAAAACAGTTAATGATTGTGTAACCGCAATTGTTGCGGCATTTAAAAATGGCAACAAAGTATTGTTTTGCGGCAATGGTGGCAGCGCAGCCGATGCACAACATCTGGCAGCAGAATTCAGCGGCCGGTTTTATAAAGACAGGGATGCATTACCTGCAGAAGCCCTGCATTGCAATACCTCTTATTTAACAGCTGTAGCCAACGATTACAGTTATGATGTTATTTACAGCCGCCTGGTAAAGGGCATTGGTGTAAAAGGCGATGTATTGATCGGCTTATCCACTTCTGGTAACAGTAAAAATATTGTAGCCGCTTTTGAAGTAGCCAAAGAAAAAGGCATGCTCACCATCGGCTTTACCGGCGAAAGTGGCGGCATTATGAAATCACTTTCCGATTATTTATTAAACATTCCTTCTTTTGATACACCACGTATACAGGAAAGCCATATTATGCTGGGGCATATTATTTGCGAAATGGTGGAGGAACAATATTTTGCATGATTAAAGAAGCCATAATATTAGCCGGAGGATTAGGTACCAGATTACAAACCGTAGTAAATGATGTACCCAAAAGTATGGCACCAATAAATGGTGTTCCGTTTATTGGTCTCGTCATCAATTACCTGCAAAGCCAGGGCATTCAACATTTTATTTTTTCTCTGGGGTACAAAAGCGAAATGCTGATCAATTTTATTGAATCGGAATATCCGCAACTGGATAAACAATATTGCATTGAAGAAGAACCTTTGGGTACCGGCGGTGCAATAATGCAAGCCTGCAAAAAAGTAAACAGCGAAAATGTGCTGGTATTAAATGGAGATACTTTGTTTAAGATCAATTTAAAATCTTTATCAAATTTACATGTGCAAAAAAAAGCAGACTGCACTATTGCTTTAAAAGAAATGTTCAATATTGAGCGCTATGGCACAGTGGATATGAACAACAGCAACACGGTTATTGCTTTTACAGAAAAAAGATTTTGCCAAAACGGACTGATCAACGGAGGCGTATATGCTTTAAATGTAAAAAATTTTTTAAAGGAAAATTTGCCTGAAGTTTTTTCTTTTGAAAAAGATTACCTGGAAAGATTATTTTCTATCAGGGCCATCTTTGGATTAAAGTACACTACGCATTTTATTGATATTGGTATTCCCGAAGATTATGAAAGGGCGCAAATAGAATTAACCGAAACTTAGAACAACCTTACGCATTTAATAGCTATGATCGACTTAAAAGCCATTGATAAAACCTGGACTTTATTTTTAGACCGTGATGGCGTGATAAATCACGAAAAACACGAAGACTATATTCATACCTGGGATGAGTTTAAATTTTATGACGGTGCTAAAGTGGCCATCCAGATATTCACACAAAAATTTCACCGGATAGTTATTGTTACTAATCAAAGAGGCATTGCAAAAGGCGTAACCAAATTAGAAGACCTTGAAATTATTCATACCAACATGACCGCTGATATTGAAGCGGTAGGTGGAAAAATTGATGCCATTTATTTTTGTCCTGATATGGAAAGCCCCAACCGTAAGCCAAACCCTGGCATGGGCCTGCAGGCTGTAAAAGATTTTGCAGATATCGATCTTACCAAAGCAATAATGGTAGGCAATACTTTAAGCGATATGAAGTTTGGGCGCAACCTCGGCATTAAAACTGTTTTTCTTACCACCACCCGGCCCGAAGTAGAAACCAGCGACGAAAGAATTGATGAAGTGTATCCATCATTAATTGCTTTTGCACTTGATTTATAGCATATGCGGTACTCCTTCCTAAGTTTTAGTTAAAATTTATTTGCAAACAATAACTTTGTACTATCGTTGTTAAAAGGAATAAGTAATTTTAAAGCATGAAGAAACTTTGGGCCTTACTGGCTTTTGTATTGATCTATCAATTTTCTGTTGCACAGCAAATTGCTAAAGCTGATGCAAAATTGTTACGCATAAAAGAAGACTCTTTAAAAGCATTTTCGGTTAAGCTGATACAGGGCATTAATGCCAGCGACCGCTTTGCAGCCGACAGCATTTTTACTAAAACATTAGTAAGGGCTTTAAAGATACCTCATTCATTCTACTACCCTTTCGATTCGCTACAAACCATTTCAAAATTATATGCGCCGGATAGTTCGTTTAAAATATTTACCTGGCAAATGATGATCAACGACAATGTTATCCGCCAGCATGGTGCCATACAAATGCGCACTTATGATGGCTCATTAAAATTGTATCCGTTAATTGATAAATCGGATGTTACCATTAACCAGGTAGATACCATTGGCAATAACAAAGGCTGGATAGGTGCAGTGTATTATAACATCATTCAAAAAAGAAGTGCCAACCAAAATTATTATACACTGATTGGGTACGATGAAAATAACATCCGCAGCAATAAAAAAATTATTGAAGTACTGAATTTTATTAATGACGAGCCTACATTTGGCGGCCGCTATTTTAGTTTTGAAGAAGACTCTGTTTTTAAAACTTCCATTGGCCGCTATATTATGGAATATAAAAAAACGTATGGCCCCAAATTAAATTACGATCCGGAGATGGATATGATCGTGGTAGAACATTTAGTATCGGAAAGTAATGAGCCTACAAAAAAATGGACATTAGTAGGTGATGGCGATTACGAAGGCTTTAAATGGAAAAATGGCAAATGGGTACATGTAGAAAAAATATTTGACCAGGTAACGCCACTAGGGCAAGAACCTGTACCAACACCGCTAAGAGATGCTAAAGGTAATTTGGATGAAAGCAAATTAAAAGATGCAGAAGCCGCAGAAGAAAAGCCTGCGGAGGAAAAAACTAAAGCAACAACAAAACCTCCGGTAAAGAAAGTTACTCCCAAAAAGAAAGGTGATTAAACAGCGTTTATGGATTTATATATGCGATTGCATCTAAAAGCAAATCACATGTATGCTAAAAATCTCCATCCCCACCGCATGCCACCAAGATTGGAATGTAATGACACCGAACGAACAAGGCCGCCACTGCAATGCCTGTGCTAAAACAGTTGTAGACTTTACCAGCATGAGTGACGAAGCCGTAAAACATTTTTTTATTAACAAAAAAGAAGAAAACGTTTGCGGCAGATTTCACAATCAACAGTTACATCGCATCAGCATTGAGTTGCCGCAAAATATTTTTTACATTCCAATGCCCGTTTGGAAAAAGTTTTTAGTAGCCAGTTTGATCGTATTCAGCAGTACATTATTTTCTTGTGATACCACAGTAAAAGGAGAAGTTGATAATACCAATGAAGTAATAACCGGTGCCATAATATCTCCTGTAGAAATATCTCCGGCTCCAGAAGACTCAACGACGATTTCCATTCCACTTTCTAACACAATAACTGTTGGCGGAACCATGCCGATTTTTATTAATTCCGTTACTCAAGGTGACGTAATGATTGCTCCCGAGCCTTTAGTATCCGAAGTTCAACTTATACTACAAGCTGATGCCGATACAATAATCAAATCGCCTGTTAAAACCATACAAGACAGTATGGGTGTAATAGAATTGATTGAACAGGATACTATAAAAACAAAAAATCCGCCAAAGGTAGATTCAATTAATTGTAAAACGAAAGAGTTTTACTAAGAAGCAATTTCTTCACCTTCTAAAAGCCTTGCTAAAAACCCTTTTGATATCTTACTTTCCTTCTTAAAAGCAAAATACGTGAGCACCCATAAAAATATCATGGAACCAAAACTAATTAACAGCGGCATAGAAAATGTTTTTGGGGATGTATTTAGAAAATACAAAAACTGCATAACAAATGCAATTCCCACCAAACTGAGCCAAACGGAAACAAAAATCAAAACGAATTTTTGAAGCTGCATACTAATTTTAACTTCCGTTTTTCCTGCATAGCTCGAGATATTACCTGTTATTACAGGCAGAAAAGAATTTCTGTAATCTATTACTCTGCAAATTGTAAATGAACTATTTGTCAATACCCCTTCGTATGGTTTTGTATAACTGTTAGCCTCCAATGAAAACCGGAAATTTTTCTTTGGTCCGGTTTTGTTTGCAATACGATCACGAACCTCTTCAGCAGATAGTTTTGTGGTTAAAGTATAATTTTCAAGAGGTAAAAATTGTTTTAGGTTCATGGTATGCTAAAAGGTTTGTTTCAATCTAAAATGCAGGTGAAGCTCACTAGAGGTATTCTGTACAAGTGAGTGACACAACGATGATGAGTAGAATTACCAATGTCCGTTTCAAAAAATACTCAATATTCAAATTTCAATAATCAATATTCAATGGAAACGCATAGTATGATTCATTAAGTTTTTTTACAAATGCCGTAACAAAATAAACAGCCCTGTATTTCATTGAATATTGAAATGTGAACATTGATCATTGAATATTGAACTCCTCCATAATCAATTCTCCATGTTAAGGAGTTCTTAATCATTCAACTTCAACACTGCCAAAAACGCTTCCTGGGGTACTTCCACATTACCAATTTGCTTCATTCTTTTTTTACCTTCTTTCTGTTTTTCCAGCAGTTTACGTTTACGACTGATATCGCCACCATAACATTTTGCAGTTACATCTTTACGCATGGCACTGATGTTTTCTCTGGCAACCACTTTAGCACCAATGGCTGCCTGTATAGCGATCTGGAATTGTTGTTTAGGTAATAACTCTTTTAATTTTTCGCAAAGCTTGCGGCCAAATTCGTGAGCACGGCCACGATGGATCAATGCACTTAAAGCATCCACTTTTTCGTTGTTCAGTAAAATATCCATCTTCACAATATCACTGGCACGGTATTCTATCGGGTGATAGTCAAAAGAAGCATAGCCCCTGGTAATGCTTTTTAATTTATCGTAAAAATCAAACACAATTTCTGTAAGTGGCATTTCAAAACTAAGCTCTACCCTTGTGGTGGTTAAATAACTTTGGTGTGTTAATATACCCCGCTTTCCAATGCACAAAGTCATGATGTTACCAATGTATTCGGGCTTGGTAATTATTTGTGCTTTAATAAATGGCTCATCAATATGATCGATCCTTGTAGGGTCGGGCATTTCGGTAGGGTTATTTATTTTGATCACTTCTTTTTTAACCGTGGTGGCAATAAAACTTACGTTGGGTACCGTGGTAATTACAGTTTGGTTAAATTCTCTTTCCAAACGCTCCTGTATAATTTCCATGTGCAGCATCCCTAAAAATCCGCAACGGAAACCAAAGCCCAATGCCTGCGATGTTTCTAATTCAAAAGTCAGTGATGCATCATTCAATTGCAATTTATCCATGCAATCTCTCAGCTCTTCAAACGCATCAGTTTCTACCGGAAAAATGCCGGCAAATACCATGGGTTTTACATCCTGAAACCCCTGTATCGATTCTGTAGCCCCATTTACCGTGGTGGTAATGGTATCACCCACTTTTACTTCTTTAGCATTTTTTATACCGGTAATAATGTAGCCCACATCTCCTGCCCTCACTTCGTTCTTAGCTTCCATGCCCAATTTTAATATACCCACTTCATCGGCACCATATTCCAAACCGGTATTACTGAATTTAATTTTATCCCCTTTTTTAAGTGTGCCATTAAAAATCCTGTAGTACACAATAATACCTCTGAAAGAATTATACACGCTATCAAAAATGAGCGCTTGTAATGGCGCATCTATATCACCTGTTGGTGCAGGAATACGTTCGATGATGGCGGTTAAAATTTCTTCGATACCAATACCGCTTTTACCACTGGCCAGTAAAATATCTTCGGGCTTGCAGCCTATCAACTCCACTATTTGATCGGTTACTTCTGGTATCATCGCCCCTTCCATACCAATTTTATTGATAACAGGAATGATCTCTAAATTATTTTCAATAGCAAGGTATAAGTTGCTGATGGTTTGTGCCTGAATACCCTGGCTGGCATCTACCAACAGTAAAGCGCCTTCGCAGGCAGCAAGCGCACGGCTCACTTCATAACTAAAATCCACATGGCCGGGTGTATCAATCAGGTTAAACACATATTCCACTCCCTTCCACTTATAATTAATTTGTATGGCATGGCTTTTAATGGTGATCCCTTTTTCCCTCTCCAGGTCCATATCATCCAGCACCTGTGCCTGCATATCTCTTTCGCCAATGGTATGGGTAAATTCCAGCAAACGGTCGGCAAGGGTACTTTTTCCGTGGTCGATATGGGCAATGATGCAAAAATTTCTGATATTCTTCATGTACTTCTGTCCTTTTTTTATCCCGATTATTTCGGGAGGCGAAGGTAGTTGATTTTGGTGGATTTTTGGGGTTACCAGCGGGGGGAATTTGGTGAGGCTTTAGTAGCAGCACAACCCTGTACGGCCACACTTTATTTAGCTTTTACGCATGCGAAAATACTAGCGCTCAATACTTAATAAAAAAAGAATGAACAGCATGTAAGTTTTATATTTCTTACTAGTTGCTTTTGTATTGAATAGAAGTGTTGCCTTTAAATTCAAAAATTTGCCAGCATTATTGCAATCACTCTTCTCCAAACCATTCGTTATGCTGCTCCTGCACCCGGATAAAAGTGGTGCGTTTGGTTAATTCTTTTAAGTACGATGCGCCAACATAAGTACAAGCAGAACGAAGGCCGCCTAAAATATCCAGTATGGTTTCGTTAACGGGCCCACGAAAAGGCATCCTGATCGTTTTCCCTTCCGAAGCCCTGTATTCGGCAACACCTCCGGCATATTTATTCATCGCTGTTTCCGAACTCATGCCGTAAAACAATTTATGTTTTTTTCCGTGTTCATCCTCTACCAGTTCGCCACCACTTTCGGTATGGCCGGCCAGCATACCACCCAGCATTACAAAATCGGCACCGCCGCCAAATGCTTTGGCAACATCACCCGGCACTTTGCAACCACCGTCGGAAATTATTTGTCCACCCAGGCCATGTGCCGCATCTGCACATTCAATAATGGCCGACAGTTGCGGATAACCCACACCGGTTTTTACACGGGTGGTACAAACAGAACCCGGGCCAATGCCTACTTTAATAATATCGGCACCGGAGAGTAATAACTCTTCTACCATTTCGCCGGTAACCACATTGCCTGCAATAATAATTTTATCGGGGTAAGTTGCTCTTGCCCATTTTACAAAACCTACAAAATGTTCGGAGTAGCCATTGGCCACATCAATGCAAATAAAACGCAGCGAGGGGCAGGCCGTAATGATCTGGAGCAATTTTTCTGCATCAGCTTTTGCTGTGCCCGTGCTTACACAGATATAATTAATAATTTCGGCAGCCGAGTTTTTTACAAAAGCCGTCCATTGTTCTACCGTATAATGTTTATGCACCGCAGTGATCAGTTGCTGTTGTGCCAGTACAGTAGCCATTTCAAAAGTACCCACCGTATCCATATTGGCCGCAATAATGGGCACACCTTCCCATTCATTCTCCGCATGGCGAAAATGAAACTTACGTACCAGCAAAACTTCCGACCGGGATTTTAATGTAGAACGTTTGGGGCGAATCATCACATCTTTAAAGCCCAGCTTAATATCATTTTCTATACGCATACCATTTTATTTTGTGTATGAAAGTTAAGTAAAACATAGCGGTATGTGTGCAGGAGTTTTCAACAGCAATGTTGCAGAAGAGAAGTGTTTTTTTGTTACGAGCCGGATTTCTTTGGTCGTCATTCTTGCGTCGTCCCGATGCGTCGGGATACGGCATACCAATGGGAAACTTTTATTGAAGCGGATAATTTTGCCTCACCGATTTTTACTATTGTGGTTAAACAGTTCGAAAACCTGATACAAATCCAAATGTTGACTTATGTACATCTATTTCTTCTACAATGTCTGCTTCGCCTGATGTTTGTATCGTCCTGTAAGAGTGATTTTTAACTACCCAGATGTTATTTTCATTTTTATACAAATGCAAACACTCTTCAACTTCATTTCCATGACTATTTGTAACAATGGCAGTAGTAATCATCCATTCGAAAATCTGCAATTTCTCTTCATTATACTCTATTATATAGTCAGTTGAATTTTTGCCTTTATTCCAAAAAACATTTCTCTTCTTGCATAGCTTTTTGAATCCTCGATATTCAGATTAACAAAAACAATATCTTGCAATTCATAGTTTATATATTCATACGGAAAAATGAATTTTGAAATTGAATTAATTGAGTATCCAGTTTCTCCCTCCCCTGGAAAATCAAAATACTCTGTAGGCAACAAGTTTAATTCCATTGTCTCTTGACTATTAACTAATCTATAATTTATTTTTATCTTCATTGATTAACTTATAAATACGTTTAGGACTATTAGCTTTATTCTCTAAAATAAAAGTTCCCCCATAGGTATGTCGTTGAACCGAGCGTGGCAACGATGCTGCTATAAAAAACAAATGCTGATAACAAAAGAATCACATTACTTCAACAACCATTTCATTTTCCTTCTTCCTCCCCTTTACTTCTTCAAATCTTGTATCGTAATCGTTGCGGAGGGTATCCATCCACCTGTCCCACCACAAAAAATATAAACCGTAGTTGCCTTTAAAATACCGATGGTGCTGGTTGTGATTAACTGATGTGTTGATCCATTTACCCACTTTACTTTTACTGAAACCTTTAGGATATAATTCATAACCCAAATGCCCGTACACATTATATACTATCATGATAAAAAAGAAAAAGAAAGTGTGTGTAAGGTGTAAGGGCAACGTAAAAACAAACACAGGTAAAATACCGGCTTCCACCACCGCTTCCAGCGGATGAAATGCATACGCTGCCCATGGCGATGGGTTGGTGCTTTTATGATGTACCAAATGCAAATACTTAAATATTTTTGGGTGATGCATCAGGCGATGCGTCCAGTAAAAATAAGTATCATGTACAATAAGCATTACAATAAAAGCGGCAAAATACCAGGCCCATCCGTAAGCATGAATGTCTTTATACTGCAATGTATATTGCACTACCGGCTGGTAAAAATGGAGCAGATAACCAATGAACCCGAAAATAAAAATGGTGATGATGGAGTAACCAATTTCCCTTGTATAATCACTGGCCTTAGGCAATGCAGTTTGTATTTTTTTAAACTGCCATTTTTTTTGAAACAGCCAATAAAACAGTACCGTAGCAATTAATGCCAGCACAAAATAACGTATGCCTATTGCCCTTACAATTTTAAAATACACTTCCCAGTTCATACCAACTAAGATACATTATTCCGGCAGGTTTTATTACAACAAAAAATTAATACTGGTTAGGCTCATACTCTTTATTGCGTGGCACCACATGGTAATACTGGTTGATTATTTTACGGCCATTCTCCAGTTCCATTTCGGCAACAATATAATAGCCATAAGTAAAGTCCATCAGCAGTTCTTTGGTTAGCAGCTCGGCCTGGTAACCATATTCCCTTGGCTCAAAAGACAGCCTGCTGAAAATACTTATGCCGTCCTTAGTTTCTATTGGCGTATTGCGAAAACTACCGTACACTTTATAGGTAATTTTTTTAAATGCCGGCGGCGCTTTACTGCCTCGGTACACCAAACTTACCAGCAACCCTTTTTCGTTTTTACCCGAAGGCATACTTTTTAAATACAGTTCATTGGCTTTTACATCATTACCCCTGTCGGCATTATTGGCAATTTTTATACGGCCATATTTTAATATCAGTATGCGCCTTACCAATAATTTATGGTAATTAAAACTTAGCCAGCCGTAGCCGTTATTACCCCAATCTTTTCCCCAGCTGTTCTTTATAATAAAACCTGTTTTATCGTACCCTACAATGCTAACCGCATGGCCACTGGCAAAAGGGTTTTTATAATCGTTACGCATAATAAACTGCACTTTGCTATTATGCACATCTTCTTCCAGGTTGTAGTTGGCTTGTTTGGCTTCTGCATAGGTCATCGATTCTCCGTTAATGCTAAAGCGCATCAGGTCATCCGGATCCATCTTTAGTAAGGAAAAGCCTTTGTGTGCATACCAGTAATCAGCTTCAATAAAATACGCTACCGGAATATTTTTTACACCACTGTCCAGTTGCTTTTTTATATACTCCACATCTCTTGCACCAGCACCGGTTTTGTAAATACAATAATCTTTTTCCAATGTATAGCTAAACGTTTTGGGGCCTAATATTTCATCTACAGTGGCGCCACTTACATCGGCATTGTACGCCGCAAAACTATTGTTGGCGCTGGCCCAAAATCCCAGGTAAGGATTGTATGGCATCTGATCTTCTCTTACAATACCTTTTTCATCCAGCAAGTTCAGGTAATCAGGAAAAGTGGCACCTTCCTGGTAAGAGCCGCTGGAATCTTCTGTAAACAATTTAGCTTTTGCCAATGCATACGCATGTTGCTCACTAAGGTCGGTAGGAAAACCGGGCAGTACTTCCATGGCACTTAGCAACGAAAAAGCAGAACAAGTGCCCCGGCCATGTTGGCTTTTTACCGGGCTTTGATAATTAATATAATTTACCTGCGCCTGCGTTTGCAATGCCAGTATGGTAAAAAGTAAAGTAAATAGTTTCATAAAACTGTTTTGTCAAAAATATAGTAATGCAAAGAGAATATTATACCCTGCGGATGGTATTTTAATTTTGCATATGTATTAAAAAAAATAAAAGAAATCAAATAGCAAAAAGGTATTATAAAATTTCTTTACTTAACTTACACGTATGCAAAAATTAAAATTTATCAAAATAATCTACTGGATTTTTGTTTTCTGCATATGCTATGTGCCTTCCTTTTCTCAACAGGGTAATATCTGGTATTTTGGAGAAAATGCCGGACTAGACTTTAATACTACCCCACCTACTGCATTAACTAATGGGCAATTAATAACGGCAGAAGGCTGTTCCAGCATTAGTGATAAAACAGGAAGTTTGCTTTTTTATACAGATGGGAAAACTGTCTACGATCGCAACCACAGCATCATGCTAAACGGAAGTGGGCTAATGGGACATCCCTCTTCAACAAATTCTTCCGTTATAGTTCCACTACCGGGAAGTTATACTGTTTACTACGTTTTTACTGCCGACGCTTCGCCAGGGAATGCAGGTTATCATTTTTCTGTTGTAGACATGAAACTAAATAACGGCCTTGGAGCTGTAACCAATCAAAAAAATATCTTGTTGTATGCACCATGTACCGAAAGACTCACCGCAGTAAAACATGCAAATGGAAAAGATTTTTGGGTAATCACCAAACAATATCAAACTAATGCTTTTTTTTCATACAAGATAGATTGTTCCGGGATTAACACGATGGCTGTAGTTTCAAATACAGGATTTACACCAACACAATTATACGAAGGGATTGGAGCTATAAAAGCTTCGCCCAATGGTAAGAAATTATGTATTGCCATTGCCGGTAATGCAGCAATGGCACAGCTTTTTGATTTCGATAATATAAATGGAACTTTGTCAAACCCTATCGACCTACCCGGTTACAATGCGCCGAATGGAATTTATGGCGTTGAGTTCTCCCCCGACAGTAAACAATTATATATTTCTGCCAATTTAAAAACTATCAAGCAGTATGATATTACCAGTAATAATGCAACTGCTATCAATGCCTCAATGTACATAATTACTACCATCGATGGTGATTACAACCTGGGGTTACAGTTGGGACCCGATAAAAAAATATATGTTGCAACATCTGGAAAGAGTAGTCTTAACATAATATCAAATCCGAATGTACATGGGGCCGGATGTAATTTGGTCTTAGCAGGAATAGATCTTAATGGGAGAAGGTGTTTTTTTGGTCTTCCCTCTTATATCAGCAGCTTTTTTGATAGCAATAACCACATTGATTTTACGCACACTTATTCTAGTTGTAAAATTAATTTTTCGGCAAGTACAGATCTTTCAGGCAGTTTAACATGGCTTTGGAATTTTGGGGATGGCACAAGCGGTAGCGCACAATCTGTAAGTCATAGCTATACTATACCAGGAAACTATACTGTAATACTAAAAGGAATACCAAATGGAGCCTGCACCATTAATGATACATTTTATGCTAACCATGCAGTTATTGCAAATCCGCTGCCAATAGCCTTTGCTGGCAAAGACACCACTGTAAATTTCAACACTTTATTGCAATTACAAGCTTCCGGAGGCACTTCGTATATATGGAGCCCGTTTACAGGATTAAACAATGCTTTCATTGCAAATCCTGTTGCATTGATAACAAACGACATCGCATACATCGTAACGATAACCGATGATAATGGATGCGTCACAACAGATGATATTTTAATAAAAGTTACAGGCGGCGTTGATGTATTTATTCCCAACAGTTTTACGCCAAACGGGGACAGGAAGAATGATAATATAAAACCACTCGGACGAAGTTTGAAAGAAATAGAGTATTTCAAAATTTTTAATCGGTATGGCGAACTGGTTTTTAAAACGAAAGCTATTGGCGAAGGCTGGGATGGCATATTTAAGGGTACTCAACAACCGGCCGGTGCTTATACTTTTATATTGAAGGCGACAAGCTATGACAATAAGCCGGTAGAAAAAATTGGAACATTTTTACTGCTGCGAAAGAGGTTAGAAAAGCACAAATGGGCAACTTTTATGGAAGCGGATTCCAGAGAATTAGTCTCCGTTGGTTATTTGAATTTAAAGGATGGCTGCATAATGATGCAGCAAGTTTTCGGCAGTGGGGTTTTACAAAAAATGTTTTTTAGTTTGTCGCTGTACGAGGTAAAAACCCCGCTGGGACAGAAACCCCGAACTGCAGTACGGCAGTGTTGGTGGCAGTTAATTCTTTATAAAAAGATTGTCTTTTACTTTTAAATACTCGCCTTCTACAACAATTAAATTTTTCTTATCCAACAAAATTTTATTGTTGTCCATGAAAATATTTTCGCCATCAATTTCTCTCGTTAAGATCAAATTGAAAAAATTTGTCTCCTTGCTTTTAGGAATATAATTCCATTCCATTTGATAAGGGCTACAACAGCTAAAAAACAAACTCCTAACTTCTGTAGCTGCATAATAAATAGTATCACTTACTTTAAATTCGCCTATTAAAGAATCGTTCATTTTTAAATCAAACCCATTTATGAATCTTTTATGGGGGAGTATTTTTTCAGGGTAATTTACAATTATCATTATTCTGTCTTTGGGCATAGTATCAATTACCTTTTCAGATACTTTGCAAAAGTCTGTGTCCCTGTATTTACTTGTTAGATACAATGTGTCTTTGTTTTTTATGTAAAATCCACTACAATTCCTATTCGACGTTCTGGCTGCACAAGGTTCGCCCCTTTGAAAATACTGAAAAATATATTTTCCTTTTGGTTGAAGTATTAACTTCTTTTCACCGTCCCATTCAACTTTCTGAATTGTAAAGTACTTGGTCTTTTTGTCGTTGATAATAGTATCTGTCTCACCAGTTTGTTTATATCTCTCATTTTCTTGAGTAAACAATCCTTTGTATACCCCTTTTACTTGTGAGAAAGATTTAAAAGAAAAGCAAGAGAAGTAAAAAAATATAAGTAAATGTTTTGTCATTATAGGGGTATCTGCTAATTGCTACCAACTCATAAATATACCCAAGTTCCTATTCTCAAACAAAACGAGTACAATAGAAATTTAGCATAAATCATTTCAACAAAACACAATTAATGCTCCCCAATGGTATGCCGTTGAACCGAGCGTGGCAACGATGATGCCATGAAAATATCCAGCTGGTCAACAAAAAATTTACTAATTCAAAAACGCTTTCCTCAACTCTTCCGTTTGTTCATCATTAATAGGCACCATCTGGCCAATAGAAGTTGACATTACAATGGACTTGGCGCTAAACTCTGCCACTTCCAAATAATCAAATGTTTGCAAAAGCGCATCGCCTACCACTACCACACATTCATTTTTTATAAGCACGGCAGGTTTTTCTCTTGATATGCATTTTACCACTTCATCAGAAGCATTGTATTGCGACCCGAAATTTAACTGGTGCATGTCTTTTAAAAATATCCAGCTTTCGGGGATCGTTCTTACATTAATATCCACACCCGAAACGGCAAATGCCATCAGGTAAGGTGATTGAGTGAGGATGATAGAATTTATTTCGGGATGCTGTGCATAAATTTGCTGGTGCAATATGGCGGTAAGACTGGGATGTTTTCCTTTTTGCCTTTTACCATCTTTTATTTGTACAATGTCTTCGGTTTTCAAATCCCAGCGAGGTACACCATTTGGGGTAATTAAAAAATCGTTCCCTCTCCATCTTGCAGATACGGTACCGAAGGAACTTTTCATTAATCCATGCTGGCAGGCACGTTTTACAATACTGCAAATTTCCAGTCGCTTTTCTCTTTCATCACTGGGGTGTTCTACGGCTTCCATTTCTGGAAATTGTTTTTGTATTTGTGCATTGTATTGCGCAATCATAGCATCGGTTAAAAAATTGGGCTTACCAATTTCACTGGCATATATCTGTGTACGGGCACAAAATTCCAGAGTTTCAAAACGTTGAAAGGCATCGGCCAGGTCGCTGCCACCAACTACTGTACCATGGTTTTCCATAATTACTGCAGAAAACCCTTTTTTAAATTCCAGTGCAATAGTATCACCCAATGCCTGGCTACCGGGTAAGGCATAAGGCGCATAACCAATTTCGCCACATACCTGCTTGGCCTGGTAAATAATATTGGTATTGGGTATGGCCCTTACAATACTAAAAGAAACTAACGCCGGTGAGTGGGCGTGAATAACGGCTTTAATATCGGGCCGTACATCATAAATAGATTTATGAAAAGGAAATTCGGAAGAAGGTTTGTGTTTGCCCAATATCTTACCATCGCAGGTTACACAAATAATATCCGAAGGCTTTAAAGAACCTTTATCAATGCCGGATGGTGTGATCCAGATATTTTTTTCATCATCAATTACCGAAATATTGCCGCCGCTGGTGGTGGTTAATCCCATGCCGTAAATACGTGCAATTACTAATGCTATCTGATCCCTTGGATGCATGATGGAAGTGTCGAGATTGGTACTCATAGAAGTTTTTTTAGATACTAATAATTATGGCAACAGTTTGGTGCCAATAAACAACTTCAAAAGTAAAATGCAATCAATTGGAGATACATGACAGATATTGGTTGCCTGTATGATTTAGGTATTTTTTTTACTGCGGCCTCCGTGCTATGTGAGTACATCGGGTTAAAAATTATTCAATTTTAGTTTTTTGCTGCCATTGTAACCAATTGGTATATGCAGGCCGGGCATTACCGTTCTCATCTTTAAGGCCGGTATCTTCCCAAAGGCCAAAAATATCCTGGTACAAACCCATAGTTTTTAAGCGGGCATTGCCGGTGTTATAATCTTTACTGCAAAACCAGATAAATAGTTTCGCTTTTTTTTCATTACAAAACTGCAGTACTTTTTCCAGGTAATTATTTTGCCAGGCGGCAGTACCCTGCTTATTTAAATTAAAAGATGGGATGCTGAGATTCTCGGCAATATATCCTGTTTCTGTAAAAGCCAATGGTTTTGATGGCGCAAGATTGGTAAACCTTTCGAAATAATTGGCCGGAAAATTTTGTGGATCGGTATTGCCATTGGCAGATGAACTTACAGAAATATAAGGGTATGCACTCAACCCAACAAAATCAGAATACGCCACTAACTGGCCGGCATAATTTAAACCTTCGTTACTTTCATCTACAATAAAACTTACGAATAAAGGCAGTGCTGTGTACTTTGATTTTAATTGCTGATGCACCTGTGCAATAAAATTTTTGTACAAAATAAATTGTGCCACATTCCATCCGGCTGCATTACTCTCCACAGCAAAGTTTACATACACGGGTTGCAACTGGCTGATTAACCAGCTTACATAATTTACATAAGCCGTTACTATTTTACCATCATCAAAAGATAATTGCCGCCAGTAGTTTTTTATACTGTCGGTTGCCGGGGCGTTGGCATAATATCCCGGCCTGGAAATTCTATCCAGCGCCAGTGCCGATACACTTAAAAATATTTTTTTACCTGATGCTGTTTTTACTTTTCTTGCAGCAACATCCTGCATTAAAACGGCAGGCATTGGCCTGCTGTAAAATGCTTCTTCGTACGGAATGCCTTCGTCAAAATGATGCGATACAATATCACAATGATCGTTTATAAATTTATAGGCTGTATCTACTTCGTTAATAGTAAAATCGGCAGGCCATGGTGTGATACCCATATAAAAACTACGGGTTGTTGCAGGTGTATTCTTCTTTTTGCATGCTATAAAACCTGCAACAAAAAATACTGTAATTAAAAATAAATTACGATGCTTCATCATTGTAAAATAATATCAATAAGCACCAATCTTTATGCCATAAAGCAATTGCTGCTTAGTCCATCTTTATTTTAAACTCTTTGGGTGGCACTGCACTCATTAAATGTTGCACAAAATAATCCCAGCGGCGGCGCATCATGTAATAACTATCTGCTGCATAACCATGCCTTGCATTGGGAAAAATTACCAGATCGAAATCTTTATTGGCTTTTACCAATGCATCTACCACAAGGTATGTATTGTAGGGCGGTACATTATCATCGGCACCACCATGTGCCAACATTAATTTACCTTTTAAATTACCTGCAAAATTCTGATTGGCCTGGTCTTCGTAATTTGATTTTCCTTTGTCATCTTTGGTTAATAAACCAATATATCTTTCGCCCCAGTCATCTTCATAATTTCTGTTATCATGATTGCCCGATTCTGAAATACCTACTTTATAAAAATCGGGATAGCGGAACATAGCTGCCGCTGTGGCATAGCCGCCGCCAGAGTGGCCCCATACGCCCACTCTGTCCAAATCCATATAAGGCCTTGTGCCGGCCAGTTGTTTTATGCCGGCCATCTGGTCTTCCAAAGTATTATCGGCCATGTTACCATAACAAACATCATGAAAAGATTTAGAACGATCGGGGTTGCAGGTGCCATCAATAATAACAACAATAAAACCCAGCTCGGCCAATGCCTGATGATCTCCACGTGCACTGGCAAACGAACGATTGCCTACACCACCGCCCTGCGGACCCGGATAAATATAATTAACCACCGGATACTTTTTTGTTTTATCCAATGTAGTAGGTGTAAACATCAACCCATACAAATCCCATTTACCATCACGGGATTTTACAGTAATGGGTTCCGGAGCCTTCCAACCTGTTGCAATTAATTTACTGATGTCAGCTTTTTCCAGTGTGGCAATTAATTTGCCTTTGGTATCTCTTAACACGGTGGTTGCAGGCACATCTGGTTTTGAATAAGCATCTACAAAATATTTACTATCGGGAGAAAAAGTAATATCATGATTGCCATCTTCCGGTGTAAGCAGTTGCAAATTTTTACCTGTAAAATCTACCCGGTACAAATGACTGAAATAGGGGTCCTGGGCTTTCTCTTTTCCATTGGCTTCAAAATACAGCACCCGGTTCTTTTCATCTATTTGCAATAATCTTGTTACTACAAAATCACCTTTGGTAATTTGTGTATTTAGTTTACCGGTATTGGCATCGTATAAATATAAATGCCCCCAGTCATCACGTTCGCTGTACCAGATAATTTCGTTGCTGGCTGCTAAAAAATGCCAGTTGATACTGCCTTGTCCGCTCTCGTATTGTGTGGCCACTTTTTCTTCAAACACTTCTTTTACATCGCCGGTAGCAGCATCAGCTATTCGCATTTTAGCTTCTTTATGATCCCTTGAGCTGGACACAAAAGCCAGTTTGCTGGCATCTGCATTCCATTCGTTATCATCAAAAGAGCCGGTGCAGGAAATATCATCACACAATGTCCCTCTTCTTGGATCGGAAGGAATTTTTAAACGAATTACTTTAGGTTGATCCACTTCAATAATTACACGATGTATCCGTATAACATCTTTATCTACCGGCAAAGGATATTTCCAGGCATCTAATTTTGGTGCGCCAATATTGGTACTCACTAAATACATATCGCTAACATGGCGCTGGTCTTGCTGAAACGTGGCGATCTTTTTTGAATCGGGTGACCATAATAAAATAGCACGGTTACTGTGTTTCCATCCTGCATTATCGGTAGCATAACCAAAATCTTTTACACCATCTGTGGTTAGTTGCGTTTCTTTTTTAGTATCCACATCTTTCACCCATAAATTCCAGTCACGGATAAAGGCTGCTTTTTTTCCATCGGGAGAAAGCACTTCATTTGATGCACTTCGTCTTACCGGGTTAGTAGTTGTTTTATCGCTAAAAATTTCCTGCAATAATGTTTTAAGGTCAGCAGCTGTTTTTCTTTTGCCGTCTTTTGGATTGATGAGTACAAACTCTTTTCCGCTTGCGGTGGTACTGGCATAATACAATCTTCCATCCTGCAACCAAACCGGGCTTATAGTATTATTGTACAGCAGCTTGTTGGTATTAAAATTTAAAAATTGCACCGCCTGCTGATAGTTGGCTGCAGTTAAAACTTTTTTGCTATCCGGCTGTGCAGCTGCTGCAAAAGCAAGAGCAGTAAATAATAAAGTGCTGCCGATATTTTTTCTCGTACTGAATAATGCTTTCAAATGAATGTATTTTTAGCTGTTAATTATTGTTGGCGTTAACCTGTAACCCGATAAAATCAAATTTATAGATAAAAGTTGAGGAATTCATCTTGCGCTGCTGCTTATTGTGATAAGCGGAATAGTGTAATGCCTCCGCCATACAGGGGTATAAAAATATGCTGTACAAACTAATTCTTGTTATTATTATTGCAGCGTTTACTTATTAAAAAGATAAAAATATTAAGCAAATAACCGTTAAGAACTTATGGATAAAATTAATATACCAAACGCATTTTTGTTATTAGATTTACGGAGTGAAGAAAATTGCACTCTACAACATTAAAGGCGGCGTGGGCAAAACCACTACTACGGTAAACCTGGCCTGCATGTTAGCCAAACAGGGCTTGAGTGTATTGCTTTGGGATATGGATCCGCAGGGCGGCAGCAGTTATTTTTTTAACCGGGAAAACCATAACGATAATACCCACGGCAAATTATTCGACCGCTACATTACCATTTACGATGTCATTCATTCCACCGACACTTACCAGATAGATGTGATCAGCAACGACTCTAAATTCAGCGATCAGTTTATGAATAAAGCGGCAAGAATAACAGCCCTTAATTTTATTAATCATGATTTGATCAGCAGCACATTAAACGAAGTGGAAGATGATTATGATGTTTGTATTATTGATTGCTCACCAGGAAGATTTTTACTGCATGATAATATTTTTAATGCTGCCGATCTTTTGCTGATACCCAATATTCCTGCCCCACTTTCGGTATATTGTAATAATATGCTTATTAAAGAACTGCAGGCAAAAAAGGCTTTGCAAAATAAGATCCTTAGTTTTTACAATATGGTGCAGGTTAATAAAAGCCTGCACAAATTTTACCTGGATAATAAAACAGAAGATGCCGCTCAGATACTGAATAGTTTTATTCCCTTTTACAGCGAAATAGAAAATATCAGCCTGAAGAAGGAATCTATTTTTCATCAATTGAAAGAATTTAAAACCATTACCTATTACGAAAAGCTATGGTTAGAAATTTGTGACCGCATGCAGTGGCATACTTTAAATACCAACAAAGCGGTGGTGGTGGATATTAATGAAGAACAAAAAACATCCCCTTCATCTGTAATTGATTTCAACAACACTGACCTTAATACAAAAACCTCCAATGGTTGATTTTATTTTATTGTACATGAAGCTCCGGTGTATTATATCAGTCAACATTAAGTAAAGTTAAAATCATCAGGTATCAACCTTTTCAATCCTTTTCCCATTTTCTTTTAGAGGAGCCTGGTTGCTGTAAAATTACCCAGCCATTTACCGCTGCCTTTTTCAGCAAACGCTTTCTTAATTTTTTGGGATAAAATATTTTACGGTACGTTTTTGCATAACTATATTGCTGCAATATTTTAAGCTGTGCCAGAATTTCATAGGCAGCGGCGCCACAGCGCATCCCTATTAATGCATAATCGTAAGGAGTTTGTTTTAAGTAAGCAGCAGTTATACTGTCAAAGTGTTGCTTTTGTTGTTGGGTTACCGGAATAATTACTACAGTTCTTTTTGCACTATCGTAATGACCACCTAAAATACTATAGAAACTATTTTGGGTATGTATTGCGTAACGGCTGTGCCGGCTATTTTTTTTGGCAAACCAATGAAATTTTCCGTTGGGCACAAAATTTACAATTCTACCGCTATCAGCTTCTATACCAACATGCCCGCCTTTAACACCGCCAAACCATTTTTGTTCTGTGCCTTTGTTTTTATGCAGCGGCCTGGAGCCATACAAAAAATGTACTTTTAAAAAACTGCTATCCTGCGAAAATGCCTGGTAAAAAGTAAAACAAAAAAGCAGTGTTATTATTTTTTGCAAAGCTGATGCGGTTTAAATTTTATAGTGCAATAGAAAGAAAATTACTTCCCCCACATTAAAGTATCCGGTAATTATAATGCTTTACCACTGGATAAAGTATCCACCGCACTACTGATGATCTTTTTTATTTCATCGCTTGGTGCCTGTACCAATGCAGCTTTTGCATACTCCAGTGCTTTTTTCAAATCTCCCATTGCCGAATAGCCTCTCATTAAACCTGCATTGGTAGGCCATGCGCCATTAAATTTTTTATAGTTCAGTTCAAAAACTTTCATGGCTTCTTTTACTTTATTTTCTGTTAGTAATTGCCTGCCGTAATTATGTATTTCCGAAATGTTGGCATTATCCATCGCTGTTTGCATAATCTTATCAGCTTCCTCTTTTTTATTTAATTTACTCAACAACCCTGCTTTGGTAGATAATACTTTAAAAGAGGTAACCCCTCCTAAATTAGGATCAGTAGCAGCATTGATCCATCCCAATGCTTCTTCAGTATTCACCTTATTTTGTAAGCACCATGTTGCAGCGGCTTCCAAACTTGGCGGATCAAAACCTGCGGCACCGCTCATTTGTGTTCTAATAAAATCGAGTGTGGTATTTACCATATCTACCTGCACTGTAAAAGGAATCCGCCAGCGCTCCCACTCCAAACTAACCTCCACAGCATTGGCCGTTTGTTTAGCAAATATATAGTCCAGTCTTTCTTTACTTTCTTTCATATCCTTTTGCTGATGTGTGGTTACCCTCAGCACATCCATATCAGCTTTATAAAAATAACTGCCCCAGCCTGCAGTATTTTTATTAAATATCAACGTACACGAATCGGGGTATAAGGCAATAAAAAAACCATACTTACCCGCTGCTATTTTTTTGCCGTTAATAGTTACATCAGTTGAAAAACTTATGGTAGTACTTTCATTAGCGCCAGCCCTCCAAGGCGATACCACCGATGAGCCAAAACCCAAAACAGTAAATCCGTAAGGTGCAATATCAGTGCCCCATATTTTTCCCTCACGCCCTTTTACGCCGGGTGCATTCCAGTTAATTTCAATATCTGTTGCGCCTAATTGCCTTGCCGTTTTGCATTTATAATTTACACTACTTTCAGGCAGTCGCATCATTTGTGCAATGGCAGGTGTGTACATAAAAAACAACAGGAAATAAACAACCGCAGTGGTTATAGCTATACTTTTTTTCATAAACAGTATTTAATTAAATGAAGAAGTGGCTATAAAAGTAAAATGAAAATACAAGAGTTTCTTTCCGTTCATATAAAACAGGTTTTGAGTGCTGTCCGGCTAAAGCCGTTCAGCTTGGTGTTACCAGCATTGGTTTTCCATGGCATCGTACTTGCGTCGCACTCTTGTACTGCATACCATTGTTGATCTTTTATTAATGCGGAGAAAGGCTTGGCTTAAAAGCAATTACTGTATAATTATTTTTCCCGTTTCCAAAACCTTATTCTCTGTGCTTACCAATTTATAAATGAGCATGCCCGAAGACAAATTGGAGATAACAATTGAACCCGATAATGAAGTATAACTTTTTACCAGCCGCCCCGTTACATCAAATAGTTGCAGTATAGTACTACTGGTTAATCCCTGTTGCAAAACAAATTGTAATGGCTGGCTGCGGCTTGCAGGATTAGGATAAAAAACAATTTTCCTTTTGCCGGATGTAAGTATATCCACAATGTTGGTATATACTACTGCGCCACTTTTTAATTTTATTTTACACCTGAAATAAGTAGTGCCCGTAGCTAAACTATTTACAAACTGCGTATAAATAAGCGTGGCACTATTAACTTTTGTACCGCCGTAGGTTTGCAGCAATTGCCCTTGTGCAGTTACGCTTTCAAAATAAATACTATCCACATAAGTGGCAATACTTAATTCTAAAATCAGGTTAACCTCATTACCATCCAGTAAATTATAATTAAGCGTTTTGTAAAAACAATTTACGCCCTGCAATTCAATATTTAAAGCAATACTACGCACTGCCGGCAGGTTATTGTTTAACACAGGTTCTACCGCATATACTAAAGATGGATAATCAGTTCTTTTAAACACTTTAAAGGTGTCGGTTACAGTAAGAATATGTTTTAAGTAAGCACTATCAGTAAGCGCAAAAATTTTATAGCCATTGGCATACACATGTTTATTCCACGAGAGTTGAAAAGAATCGGCACAAACAAAATCTACATTGGGCCTGTTTACTTTGCTGATGATGAAAGTAGTGGATAGAAAATTACCAAAACCGGTTTCCATTTTAAGTATTGCCACCGAGTTGGTATCTTTTACCGGCCAGGCATATTGATTGGTATAAATTTTAAGTGCCGGTTGTAGCAGTTGCCAATTAACTCCATTGTTATAACTGATCGATAAATTACCTGTGGCATTAGTATCGGCAACAAAGGTTTTCCATTTTATTACAGTTACCGGATTTTCTTCCCGGTTTACATCTGTGGCGTGTTGCGGACTGGTAAATGTAAATGTATTTAATGTGTCGGTATTGTACGCAATACAAAAAGCTACAGCAGGTGAAAAAACTGCAGTGCCCGATACTTTTATTTGATAATTACCTGCCGCAGGCAATGCAATACTTATTTGCTCTGCGGTATTTAAAGAATCTCTTTTTTGTACAGGCAATTTTGCTAACGAATCAATATGGGCAGCTGCACTAAGCACCCAGGGTTTATAAATGGTACCGCTTGTAAGTTCCTGCACTTCTATATCCAGGTCGTTAATGATGGCTTTACTATTATTCACTGTAGCTGCACTGTCTGTCCACGCTAAAGTAATTTTTAGCTGTGCAGTATTAACGGGTACGGAAATATTTTTAGTCCACACCTGCCCTTGGGATAAAGTTCCGCCATCATATTTTTTTTGTTGCAGTGCTTTTACTGCAGCATAACTATTTAATACACCATAGCCTGTTTTATAATCAATACCGGTTTTATAAATATCCTCAGCCGTGTTAAATAAAATAGCTTTAAGTAAAGCAGCAGGCGGAATTGCCTGGCTGTTACTATCGGCATACACCTGTTGCAGCACTGCAATTGTACCGCTAACAATTGCTGCTGCATCTGATGTACCATTGGGGCCCAATGCCATTAATTGCGGTGCCAGCCTGCCATCGTATAATGGCCCGGCAGAACTTTCGGCGGCCACATTACCTGCACCATCAATAGCGCCCACCGTAATTACATTTTTCGCCATTTTAAAATTACCGGTAACATTGGCATAATTGGCAATGTTGATATACTTGCCTTCGGTTGCTGTGGCAAGCCCTTTATTACCGGCAGAAAAAACGTGCAGTAGATTTTTATTTTGCCAGGTTTGTACATCATAACTTACCGCCTCTGCGCCATAAAATTGTTGCGGAACAGTACCATAAGAATGGTTTTGTACCGTTACTTTATTTTGATTTAAAACTGCAACATCATCCGCAAAAAGATTAGCAAAAGTACTGGAGAAAAATGTACAGGCATTCGCCACACCTCTTCCATCATAAAAACTATTGCCTGCTCCACCAATAATGGAAGCTATTACTGTAGCATGATTTTCTTTTTGCGTGGAGGCAATTGCAGATGGAAGTACTCTTTTGTAAATATCCAGGTCGGTATCATCCATTTTATTTTCTTTAATGCCTGCAACAATATTTTTTCCGTTGGCATTAGCAATAGTATAGTCCAGCAGGTTAATGCCATGAAAACTTCTGTTATAACCAATTATACCTACTTCAGTTTGCACAACTGCATATGTATCAATAAAAATTATTTCTTTTAAGGAAAGTAAATGCTGATTTAAATAGGTTGCGCTACATTTTACAACAACCGAATGTGAAGCGGCATCAATTTTAATTATTATAACCGCTTTATTGTGCTGCTGTAATGCAGCAATTAATGCATCTGTATCTAATCCCGTTAAAATATATTTTGCTGTTTTTGTATTACCGGTCGCCATATTTTTTTCCAGCGCCGGAGAAAATTTCCAATTATTATTTGCTGCAGCTATTCTTATTTTTTGTTTTATTGCATCAAAGTTTTTTTCATCTGTCAACTCAACTATAGCAATATGTTCGCCCAACGTTCTTACTACTTTAACATAAGCAGGCATCGTTGCTTCACTAAAAATAATATAGTAAGGCTTCTTATTATCGTGCCATTGCATTGCAGTATCAGCATATTTTTTAAATATACTATTGGCATTATTTTGTGCAGCAGCATGCAGCGGTATAAAAAAAAGAACAGTAAAAAAAACTTCAATAGCCTTTTTCTTTTTAATAAATAATACCATAAGTGCAATAATAAAATTGATGGTTAAGTAAGTTACTAAAATTACCAATTAATTCAGGTTTATCTGGCATAGTGAAATGCAAAAGCCCCGGCTTTAAAGCTGGGGCTTTTATTATAAGTTGTTACTGATAAAATTAATACACATAATTTAATGCAGTTCCATCAGACGAACTAAATGCTGCACTACCATTAGTACAAGCCATCATCCACGAATTATAGGTTCCTGTAACTGTGGTGGGTGTTCCGGTAATATGCACGGCACCTACACCAGCACTACCTTCATTAGCATTCTGTCCGCAACTTGATCTGTTCATATAGTCTGTATGACGGAAGCCAATGCAATGTCCAATTTCATGAGCAATAACTTCGTCAGCTTTAGTTGCAGTATTTAAATAAGAAGTGGCACAACTGCTGGTGCTAAGTGTAAAGCCTGGTGATGGGTTACCACTGGCCGATGGAAAGCCTGAAGCCTGCCCAAGTATACAACCTCCTGTAGAAGTAGTACCTAAGTTTGCACCGGTAATTACAATATTACCACCTGTGCTAACCCTTTGAAAGCGGATCCTTAAATTATAACTGTTGTACCGGGCCAAAGCATTATCCAACGCAGTTGAATAATAGCTGGGGAACCCACTGCCTAAACGCACGGTAATAATTCTTGCCGCAGTACCGGGAGTGCTTACTACATTGGTGGTACGATAATGCTCTTCATTAGCAACAATTAATTCATGCCCCGGAGCAACACCGGCCATTTCTTCCAGTTGTGCCCTGGTTAATAATATGTCGCCTTCAACAAGATAATTACCATCCGCAGTTCTTTCAGTCCAATTGCTGTTAAAACCTGCTGATGTTACCAACCCTTTTTCATCTGATGATAATACATTTGCAGCCGTTTCATTGGAAGTTTTTTTACAACTTACAAACGCACCTGCCATCAGTAAAGCTAAACCTGTGAGAGAAAATAATTTTTTCATTTTAGTTTTAGTTTATAGTAATAAATAAAGTTACCATTACGAATATAATATTATTTATTTCACTATTTATCGAATATTTATGCATAAGAAAAAGATGTGAATAAGATTATTACAATTGCCTGAAAGCTGCGTATTTACTGCACGTAATACTACTGGCCGTAAATAAAAGGCATGTTATTTTTACTGTCTGCACAGTAGTTGTTATAATTTTTGCGATAAAAAATATTTGTACTCCCTAAAAAAAATATTGCAGTTCAATTATTACCAAAGAATAGCTGCATACCTAAAAACTGTTTTTAGAGTATTGAATTATTAAATTGCCCTCATTATAAATTCAGTAACTGAATAAAGAAAATTATTTTGGGCCACCCCATAGCCATATCTGATAAATTAAAACGCAGGTGTACTTACACACCTGCGTTTGTTTAAATTATAAGTAACTGCTTACCTGAAAACAATATCATCTATTCTACCATTATCTTTTTTATTTCTACTGCATCATCGGTATATATTTTTACCAGGTAAATACCTTTTGCAATGGAAGAAGGTAAACTGATAGTAAAGCTGCCTGTACTATTATTTCTATTACTCCAGATGAGCTGGCCTGTAACGGAAGTAACTTCTATTTTACGGGCTGTAATATTTTGCAGGCTTACTCTTATATTTTCTCCTTTTTTAACAGGATTAGGATAAAGGGTAATTTCCTGCACGCTACTTCCTGATCTTACAAAAATAATATCGCTGAAAGTTATTTTTCCATTATTATCGGTTATTTGTAAACGATAATAGTACCTGCCCGTAGTTATAGAAGCGTCTGTATAGCTAAACAGTTTTTTTGAAAGATCACCTTGTTGTGTATTGATCGTTACAAAATCCCTGCCTGTTACGCTACGTTGTAATTCAAAACTGCTACCATCTTCAGGCTGTGCAATCTCCCATTTAACCAATGCTGTGTTGTTATTTAACTGAGCTGTAAACGACACTAATTTTATGGGTAAAACAAAAGTATTTGTTTGCACAATAAAACCACTAAACCCAACCACATCAATACTAACTTCCCATCTGCTAAAGCTGGCGTTCCAAACTATATTAGCGTCAGAAGGATTGAGCACCACACCTCCTGAATAAGATGCAGGCAATCCGGTAACGCTACTTCCTGTATACTTACCTATACGTAAATTGGCTTTGCCTGCAGCGTCTGCCGGACCTGTAGGAAGATTAAGTGCACTAGCAGCATCAGCATTAAAATTATCAAACTCTGCCTGCGAAAAATAAAGTGTTACGGTTGCTGTGGCAGTTGCCCCACCAGTAGCAGGTGCAATCTGGTAATGCCTTTGTACAAATGGTGCGCCTGCCACTGTTGGTACAGCTCCTTCTACCCATACCTGACTGGTAACATTACCCGAAATTGGGCTCCCTCCGGATGGAACTACTTTGCAGATTGCTGCACAAGATGCCGCATAATAATTATTATTAGAGGTATTTACTGCTTGTGTTACTGTATTATTAGCGGATAATGAAGGACTGCTTGCGGTAAGTAATGCGCCTGCGCTGGCAGTAGTACCGCAGCCATTTCCGTTAGACGCTACAAGCCTGTAATATTTTCCGTTTACCGTTGTATTATCTGAAATACTTAAAGTGGCAGAAGTTGCTCCGCTATATATTCCCGTATTAGAAAGCGTTGTAGGTGATCCAAATCCTGCCGTAGCACTTTCCTGCCATACTACAGAAGTTTGGTTGGTTACTGTTGCAGTAAACGAAGCTGCAAGCCCTGAACAAAGAGTACTGGCCGATGGACTGGCGCTGATGGAAGGTGCGGCAACAACTGTGGGTGATGCTTTTGCAGTAGCATCGTTGTTGGGCACATTATCCACTACTGCATTTACGCTACCAGCTCCGCCAGTTACTCCGGCTGTGTAGGTAACTGTTGCTGTACCACTTGCCTGTATGGTGGCTTGTGCTCCCGAAAGCGTGCCCAACACCGGGTTTACAAAACTTACAGGCTGGCCAATAACTGTACTTAAATTAGCAGTGGTAATAGCTTCGGCAGCTGAATTAGATAAAAAACCTGCAGTAACGGTGGCGCCTGAACTAGTGCAAAAACTTACAGGAGATACCGATGCTTTTAACTGCAGCCATTTCGTAGCTGTTATTACACCTGCCGGACTACCTGCAACAAACAGGTCGTTAACACCGGGGCCGGAGTTTACGCCCCACCAGTTGTTATCAGCATTGGTATTTTGAGAGCCAGGCGTTCCCCCACCGCTTTGATAAATGGTTTTTCCAGTGGCAACATTGGCCGCAGTATTATTAATAAAACGGCAATAATTAACTGTGGTTACACCATTGGCAGAAGATATTGCCCCGCCGCCGATCCCTGCGGTATTATTTAAGGTTTGGTTACCTGTAAATGTACATTTGGTTATGTTATAAGTACCTCCGGTAGAGCTTCCTGTACAGTATATTGCTCCGCCAACGCTACCCAAAGAGGCGCCCAGCGGCCCGGTTCTATTGTTTGTAAACTTACAATTGGTAATGGTGCAGTTGCCCCAACCGTTGTAACTTAAAGCACCGCCTGCACTACCTGCAAGGTTATTTGTAAAATCGCAATTTGTAAGCGTACAAGCGTGTATGTTAGCTGTACTTACTAATAAAGCTCCTCCATTGCCGGTTTGAATATTAAAATTGGTAAAAGCCACATTGGTAAAAGTGTTTACAGAATTGATACCACCGGCAACTATGGCACCGCCGCCGCCAGAGATAGTACCTACCGGCCCTGCATAATTTAAAGTAAGATCATTCATAACAAATGTTACTGCACCCAGCCCTGTACTAAATATACGATTTACCGTAGTTTGATTAATGGTAAGCACTGCTTTACCAGGGCCATTTAAGGTAATATTATTACCCACAGATGAATTGCCCACTGTGATCTGGCCCAGGGTAAGGTTGATAGTGGTAATACTTCCGGGTATGGTAATAATATGTGTACCGGCTATTTGTGTAGATGCTTCCATGGCAGAACGGAGGGTGATTTGCCCGCTACCATCCAGCGCAGATGAGGTTGGAGTTACTGCATGTGTATCCCCATTGGATGTTAAGGTATAATTCTGTGCTAAAACATTAGTAGAAATAATTGCTGCAATAAAAAAAAGCAGCACCAGTTTTTTTACATTACCTGGGATAAGGTAACTCATTTTAAATGCAGTGTGTAGATGATTCATAATAAAAGGCTTAAATTAATTTGGAAAAAGATTATTGTATTTGGATGATCCAAATAATTCATGCTGTTAAAGGGTAATACAAAAAGTACGTTGGTTGTAAATACCATTACAACCAACGTAATAAGGCATTAAGGTCTTGATGGAAAAACGCCTTGCAATGCAATACAATAATTCATAGCCATATAAGGCGACATATTATTATGCGGTGTACCGTTACCTGTAGGTGCTATCTGAGCCGGGTTCATGGCAACCGGCACACCGGCTGTGGCACTGTATAATACATTACCTCTGCCATCGGTTCCGGATGTAGCAAGCACATTAGCTCCAGGGCCGTTACCCGAACCTCCGTCGTTATAACAATTAACGGTGTGATTATGTGGTGGCAACTGGTTGCCAATCAATGATACGTTTGCTGTACCTGTTACTTCTCCAATAGAATACATTGATAAACCGGGGCCCTGGCCCTGGCCTATTGCGGCCTGCCCCTGCAGGTTGGGCAACGCAAAATTAGTGGTGCCGTTACCTCCGTAGTTTACGCCTATTAAAGAAAACAAAGCCGTATTAGAAGCAATCGCAAGCAATTGTCCATTACATTGCGCCCAGTTCTTTGGTGCAAAATTGCATCCAAAAACTCTTATTTCTGCTATAAATGCATCCATAAAAAATATTTTTTTATTTGTGAAATGTGATTAGTTTCTTGAAGGAAATATGCCAACAAGTGCAATACAGTAATTTAAAACAAGGTAGGGTTGCAGGTTGTTATGGCCCTGCCCTCCTGCATTTAAACCAATAAAGTTACCAGCCGCAGGAGTACCATTTTGAGTGGTACTGAATAGTGCAGCCGTACCAGCTTTAGCAAGCAGGTTCCCGTCAGCGTTAGGCTGGTCAGCGGTGTTGGAACTGGCCATCATGATATGGTTATGAGGTGCCATTTCAATTACCAATAGCGTGTGGTTTTCTTCTCCACTCACCTGGCCCTGGGTATAATTGCCACCAGGAGCAGTCCCCATGCCAATAGGTGTTCTACCTCTCAGGTCGGGCAGATTAAAAGTAGTGGTTCCATTACCTCCATAAGTAGTGCCCAACAGGGAAAACAATGCCTGGTTTTGAGCAATGGGCATTACCTGCCCGTTACATTGTGCCCAGTTTTTAGGGGCAAACGGGAAAGCGAAAATTTGTATCTCTGATATATATTGTTCTAATGCCATGGTATAAAGTTTTTTTTATGATCAATTAACTAATTCTGTTGAGGATAAATTCCTTCTAAAGCAATAATATAATTCAGCGCTATGGAGGGCATGATATTATCATGCGGTTGCCCACCTGTTGTGAAACTTATAGCAGCCGCATTCATAACTGCATTTGCCGATGCACCTGGAATATACTCCTGTAATGTACTTTGCGTACCCAAAAAATTATTAGTGGGGTCCGTGGAATCTGCAGCACCGGAATTACTTAATGCCGCATGAGAGTGAGCGGGTATCTGCCCCGGCGATAAAGTAACAGTTTCCACACCTGCCTGCTGGCCCATAATATAAGTACTAAGTCCCGGCCCCTGCCCCTGGTGAATGGGAATTCTGCTCCTTAGATCAGGTAAAGCAAAAGTTGTTTGACCATCGCCGCCATAAGTGGTGCCAATTAAACTAAAAAGGGCATCATTTTCCGCAATGGCTAAAAGGGAACCATCACAAGTTGCCCAGCCAACGGGTGCAAAAGTGCCCCCGAATAAAATTACATTTCCAATGAAAGGATCTTGCATAAAAAAGGGTTTATAAATGATGAATTAGAAAACGTGTTCAATAAAAAATCGACGCAATAAATATTTTTTTACCAGTAAAAATTATCTGCACAAAAGCTCTCTTCAACTACTCTCGTAAATCCAATAATATAAGAGTAGTAAAACCATTTATTTAATACATTTCTCTTACTAAGCAGCTCCAAGCATGGCTCCTGGTATTATACCAAATTCCTGCAAACGATTGGCCATTAAAAACCCGTCGTCGGTATAGATCATTCTTACCACAATGGCCTGTCCTGCCGAAGTAGCCACTTTCATCCCATTGTCATCAAAAGATAATATGGTGCCTGCAGCTTCTGTTGACGCCGGTAATACATCTTCGGCATGTGCAACCAGCAAGCGAATTATATTATTGTTAAGTACAGTTACTGCACCTTTATTCCAGGGATTGCAGGCATTGATCAATGCAATTACGCTGGCGGCATCCATAGTTTGCCATTTGATAGTAATGTCTGCTGCCGATTGCCTTTGATAAAATTTTGCTTTGCTATGATCTTGTTGACGGGAAGGAATTTTGCTGCCAAAGCCTGCCATCTTCATTAATGTTGCTATCATTCCGGTGGCCAGCTCGCCCATTTTTTTAGTAAGCATGCCGTAAGTATCGGTAGCCATTAAATGTATTTTATCTGTTAATACCAGCGGCCCTGTATCAAGGCCATCATCCAACTGATGAATGCTGATACCTGCATAACGTTCTTTGTTCACTATCTGCTGAAATATCGGATCGGGGCCACGATAAGCAGGTAATGGACCGGGGTGTACATTAAAAAAACCTTGTTCAGGCATGGTATACACCGCAGCCGGTATTTTAAAAGAAAAAGTAAATACCAGGCCTAATACCGGTTTATATTTCTTTATTGTTTCCTTTAATAAATCCGTAATATTTTGCCTGTTCACTAACACTATGGGTATGCCGCTGTTTTTTAAAAGTTGCTGTATCTGTGTTACAAAATCTGTGCAATGTTGCGGAATAACCACGGCAGCTATTTGCTGATTAAACAACAGATCCCGTATTACCGGAATGGCGATGTTGCTGCCGCAAAGTAGTATGGCTTTTATTTCACTCATTGTTTAATAACATAAATAAGTATTCGTCCAGCCGGTAACAGCACCTTCTGTTGGTACAGCTGTAAATGCCCGCCATTCCTTTTCTACATTGCTCACCCACTCAATTTCAGGAGTATCAGCTCCTGCTTTTAAATTATACTTTGCTACCGGAGCAATATAAAACTGCGTTTCACTATCAAGTTGTAATACACCACGTGGACTGTTGATCGTTTTTGTTTTCAAATCAGCAATAACAGCATCTCCGCTATTACCTGTAGCCATATCCCGTTGTAATATCTTTTTAAGGATCATTCCGGTCTCCCATCCTAACAAAGAAAAAATGGAAGCAGGCCTTGTACAACTTTTTACAAACTCAACATTGGCTGCATTGTTCGTTTCAGAATGCCATGGTAAGTACCCTTCAATTGAATAAGATGTATTTGCTGTTGGGTGGCTTAGTTGTTTTGATGCAAGCATCATGGGTGATACAAAAAGATGCAATGCTTTTGCGCCGGTATACTGTTGCAGCAATTGGTAAAACAACAACGCAGGCTTTTCATCAAAAACACAAAGCAGGTTTGTACAATCTGCATTGGCAGATAAAAAAACAGTGAGCTGATCAATATCAAATGCAGCATCATACACTTGGTTATTGATATAATTGTAGCGGATAGTGCCGCCCTGCTCCATAAAATTTTTAACCATTGCTGCGGCATGAAGATAACCGCAATCGTAATACGTGGAGGCTAATGCAGCATGACCATTTGCTGACACTGCCGCCGATGCACCTGTGAGCCAGCAAAGAAAAGCATGCTGCAGGTTTAAATGTATTACATTGGGTTGAGCTATCCAGTTTACAGGATAATTAGCGCCAGGGTTTACCACCAGCATAACTTTATCGGTGGCTTGTATTAGAGGGTAAAGAACGGGCAATACTTTTTCATCTACATAAGCAATCAATACATCCACATCATCGCTTATCAATAACTTTTCTGCTTTCAGGTATATTTCTTTTTCTACACCACCAAAACCTATTCCTTCTTTGATAAAGCTGATGCCGCTAAAAACCTCCTGTTGTTTCAGGTAAGTTTGTAACCCATCCATAAAATCTGCTCCAATACCAGTATAGGTGTTAGACAGCGGAAAGAGTATTCCTGCTTTCATATAAAGTGTTCAATCTGGTTAATGTTAAAAAGTAAATGTAGAAACTTGTAAGAATAATATTACCCGTAGAAATACCTGATTAGTCTTGTTGTTGTAGCGGTATCGATACCCCATCAACGTTATATTTTGAAGTTATCCATGTATTTTACCACATTGATACTATAGCGAAGCAGAAAATTTTATTGAGTAGCAGAAAAAGAAAAAACCTTCATTGCTGAAGGTCTTTCACAGACATTGGTAGAATAATGATGGCCAAATTATGGCGCACCGGCTTTCATAGGATTGGTTTGTTTTCAGTTTTCAACAGGATAGGGTTGTGGTTTCAGAGGTATGGATATTTAACTGCTTTAACAACACAAAGATGCACCCCAATTAAAACAGTATTTGTAATACATGGAGGTTAAGTTTTGTAGTTGTACGACTAGAGATTGATAGATAACTATCGGTAAAATCAATAACCATAAAAGCCTACTAATATTACTAATGGAGTAAAGAGCTACAACTTCTCCACTAAGGCCCTGATCTCATCATATGATGATAGCTTTTTTATCGACTTTCTCATCCTGAAACTAAATAGCCTGGTATCTATGCCAATTCCTGCTTGCATAAAATCTTTATACGTAAAATAGTAAAACGAGCCATCCATTATACCCCAGATCATATTTTCTGTTTCGGGAATTACACGAATTTGTGTTGCTGCAGGAAATTGGGTGATGCCATTAAATCCTTTGTAAACTACAGCAACCGAGTATAAGGCTATTTTATTATTAAAACTATCAGTGAAGCTTACAAATAAGGATATTTCGGTATTAGGGAATTGCGGATGATCGCAGTTCCACACACCGAAATTACTGACAGCAAAAGTCCGTATTATCTCCCCAGTTAAAATATTGTCTTTAAAATATTGCGATTGGTTCTTTTGCAGTTCTTCTATTTCAAGCAACCTTTGTTCCCTTAACTTTTTATTTCTTTCCGCAATAAGGGCATTTATTTTATTATTCTGTTCAATGGCAGCATTTCTTTTTTCTACCAAACGCTTATTTTCAAAGCTTATACTATCAACTGTTTTTTTATCTTGTGCCAACCTGTTTTTTAAAGCAGCTTCATATACTTTATCCTTTTCGTTAAATATTTTTAAGGCAGCAGCATAATCTTCTCCTTCCAACACGGGGCGAACTTTGTAAGCAACTTTTCTTGCCGGATTGGTAAACGTAATGGTATAGATACCTTCGGTATTGCTGCGTTCCAGTTTTACATTATCCCAGTGTTCGTCAGCATCCGAACGACGGTAGGTACTTTCATCAATCACTTCAAATTTTAGACGATCGTAAGCAAATAGTTCTTCAAACGAACCTGGGTCTACTGCAATACTAAACGCCTGGTGATCATCATCAGCCATCATTGGCTTAAGAGGTTTTACCGGCAATGACATATAACCATTTTCAACAGCCATTGTATTGCTTACATTCGCTTTTAACCGTATAGTATTTTTTACTTCAGTAATAATATCTTTTCCATTGTACTTCCAGCTACGGGCAATGGTATCTAAAAAATACACGTTATGCAACGGGCTTTTATTTTTTGAAGAAAGGTTAACCTGTGGCCTTGCCTGCTGGTTAACAAAAATTGCTTTATTATCCTGGTACGCATTTATCTCACACATGCCCGAGGATTCAAAATTATATTTTTTGCCTGCCGAATCATACTGCATTGGAATACCTGATACAAAAAAATCAATCGGGTCGGCAAATTCACGGTAAGTAATTTTCACCATACCTTTTATAATATTACCGGATGCATCTACCAATGCAGAAGGCGGAAAATAAATAACCGAGCCCGAAGTATGAAATATAGTATCTCCTTTTGCCGCATCAAAACTATATTCGCTAAAGGGTACGTTGATAGCCTGTAAAGGCGGGTTCACAAAAGGCTGGCCGCTGTTGGTTACCTGTTGCACTTCAATTCTATCTTGTTGTTGGGCAGCAGTGGTATCGGAAAAGATAGTATGCCTGTAATTGTACAACACTACAGTTGCAATACTCACAATAATTATTATTCCCCAGGTGATGGTTCTTTTAATAATATTTTTTTTCCTGATTGCATTGGCAAACTCCATTTTTAATCCGGCATGTTCAGCAGCTTTAATAATCTGCCGCTGCACTTGTAATTCATATTGCAGTTCTTTATCTGCCGCCAGCTGTGCTTCAAATACTGTTCTTTCGCCGGCACTCATCTGGTTTTGCAAGTAGTTATTTATGCTAATGCTATTATTATTCATGGGTGCCATTTTTTAAAAGAGTGATGTAATTTTCTTTTGCCTTTTGCAGGCAGCGATACTTTTGGTTCTTAGCTACTTTTTCATCGCTGAAAGAAAGGCGGGCAGCAATTGTTTTAAAACTGTATTGCTTAAAATAAAACAGTATCAACAATTTTCTGCATTTTTCACCTAGCAGATCAAAAGCATTTTGAGCTATACCAAATCCGGATTCTTCGTCGGCTTCCGTATGGGCTATATCATCAACAACATCACCTGCAGGCATTTTTTTGCGTTGCCTTAATTGTTGCAGCCAGCAGTTTTTTACTATTGCCATCAAATAAATTTTCAGTGGAACAGTTAGCACAAAATTCCCCTGCTGTACTTTTTTACAAAGAATTACCAATGCATCCTGAAAAATATCTTCAGCATCATCGCTTGTTCCGCAATTGGCTTTAATATATTTTTTTACAAGGGGTAAAATATTATACAGGCCTTTTACGGCCGCAGCATATTTGTTATGTTGTAAATAGGTTATTATTTCTTTATCAGTCATTGTAAGGGCTTATAGTAATACATGTCGTTTTTAGCAAAAGGTCATCAAAATAAGAGAAAATATTTTCAACTGAACAAAGTTGATTTCAGAGATATGGATATTAAGTGCTGTAACAACATAAAGATGCAAGCTGTATAATCATAAAAAAATCCCGTTTTACAAAACGGGATTTTAAAATATAGAGAATGGGTTATGCTATCGTTACATCCTTATCCAAATAAACATCCTGTATGGCATTTAATATTTCCACCCCTTCTTTCATTGGGCGTTGAAATGCTTTTCGGCCGCTGATAAGTCCCATACCACCTGCACGTTTGTTCACTACTGCTGTTGCAACTGCTTCGGCCATATCACTTGCTCCGGATGATGCACCGCCACTGTTGATTAATCCTGCACGGCCCATATAACAGTTGGCTACCTGGTAACGGCAAAGATCAATCGGGTGGTCAGTGGTCAGTTCTTCATAAATGCGTTTATCATTTTTACCATAAGGAGATTCCTTGGTGTTCAATGCAAGGTATCCACCATTGTTCTCCGGTAATTTTTGTTTAATGATATCGGCTTCAATGGTTACACCCAAATGATTGGCCTGGCCTGTAAGATCGGCTGATACATGAAAATCTTTTTCTTTTGTTTTAAATGCAGGATTACGGAGATAACACCACAGAATAGTAGCCATGCCTAATTCATGCGCCATTTCAAATGCTTTGCTTACTTCCTGAATTTGTCTTGCAGATTCATCACTGCCAAAATAAATAGTAGCACCAACAGCAGCAGCACCTAAATTCCAACTTGCCTTAATAGAAGCAAACATAATCTGGTCGAACTTATTGGGATAAGTAAGAAACTCGTTATGATTTACTTTAACAATGAACGGAATTTTATGTGCATACTTTCTGGCCATAAAGCCAAAACCGCCGTAAGTGGTAGCTACTGCATTACAGCCGCCTTCCATTGCCAGTTTGATAATATTTTCAGGATCAAAATAGATCGGATTCTTTGCAAAGGATGCACCGCCACTGTGTTCAATACCCTGGTCAACAGGAAGAATAGAAAGATAACCTGTGTTGGCTAATCTACCGTTATTATACATTGCCTGCAGGTTACGCAACACCTGCGGATTGCGGTCGCTGTTTATCAAAATGCGGTCAACAAAATCAGGACCGGGCAAATGCAACTGATCTTTAGAAATTGTTTTAGACTGATGATTGAGAAGATACTCGGCCTTGTCGCCAAGCAGTTCGGTTATTTTTTTTATTGGCATAACAATCGTTTTTAAAAGTAATTGTAAGTTATTTTTTTGCCAGCTGGTTTGTGAAACACAAACCATGGCATTCACTTAATACAGGAACATTGGTTTACCTAACACACTGCGTATTCTTGGCCGGTATTGTGCTACATCATAAAACTCGTCTACGTCTACACGCTTTACTCCACTTGTAACCATGCTCATGGGCACATGAGTGTATTTGCCTTCACGAAGTGCTACCATGCGTCCGCTTGCGCCATCCTTTATAAGACTTACAGCGAGGCTGGCATAGTTGGTAGCCATCATCAGATCAAGCGCATCGGGTGCACCTGAACGCATAAGATAAGCCACTGTTTGATTGATAATACCTTCGCCAGTGATCTTCTTCAACGCTTCTCCGGTTATCTCTCCAATGCCACCTAATTTCTGATGACCATACGCATCTGTTTCGCCGTATTCCACCACCATACCTCCAACCATATGTGCGCCTTCACTTACAGAAACCATGGCATAGTTGCTGGGGTTATCTCTTTTATCTTTCATAATTAACTCGGCCAGTTTTTCCGGATCAAATGGCACTTCTGAAATCAAGGCCCTGTCAACACCTGCCAGGTAAGAACTGATCAAACTTGTTTCTCCGGAATTGCGGCCGAATAATTCAATGATGGCAATACGTTCATGCGAACCGGTACTGGTACGCAGCTGATGAATAAATTGAACACTACGAGTTATTGCCGTACTGAAACCAAGACAGTAATCGGTACCATACACATCATTGTCCATCGTTTTTGGAATGGCCACTACTTTAATTCCTTCACGGTGCAAACGTTCCCCATAACTAAGCGTATCATCACCGCCAATAGGAATTAAGGTTTCAATGCCCATCAGTTCCAGGTTCTTCATTACATGCGGTGTAAAGTCACGCAGACTATTATCAGCCGCTTCTGCTTCAGGGTGATTGGGGTCTTTTAAAAATTCAGGAACTGCTTTTGCTTTTACTTTACCCGGATTAGTGCGGCTGGTATGCAGAATGGTGCCGCCTGTACGGTCGATGGTACGAACCTTTTCACGGGTGAGCACTTCTGTATGTTTGTTGATCGATTCAGTGTTTGATGCATCCAGTTCCAGCAGTCCGCCCCAGCCCCGCCGTATGCCCACCACTTCATATCCTTCATCAATTGCACGGTTAACCACTGCTTTAATGCACGGATTTAAACCGGGCACATCGCCACCACCTGTTAGAATACCAATTCTTTTCATATTATGATCCTCCTTTTAATTACTTTAAGTTTGTTTCGATAATGTATATTTTACGAAATAAAAATCAGCAACAGCAATGCAGGCGATCCACGAAGAAATTGTTTATTGTCACTTACACTATACATAAGTGGTACTTTATTATTGTAGGCAATCGTTTTTTTAACAGGCGAATTTAAAGGCGGGTATTAAATTACATCGTGATGATCATCATCAAAATTTGTGAGAGTAGTCATTGCATTAAGAAGATATGGAGTTTATACAGCGCAGCATTTTTATCACCGATAGTTGTTCATGGTAAGCGCTTTCTTTTCAGCTTTGCCAGGTGGGTATTGGTTGCATTTGTTTTCACAAAAAACAAAAGCGATAGTAGTATTAGAAACTTTTCTGTTGTTGCAGCGTATTTAAATTATAATGCATTAATCTTTCCTAGCTCAAGGGCTGTTTATAATGGCTAGCAAGTTTTCGGCAGCGAGGTTTCACGAAAAGGATTTTTAAGTTGTTGGGGTATCTGGTGAAAACCCCGCTGGGACGGAAAGCCCTGTAGGAACAGAAATACTTTCCATAAATTTCTTAATCGTTTTCAAATCAGCAAATGAAAGTTTAAACCATTCCCCTCGTAAACGTTTTGATTTAAACATCTGATGTAATTGGGTTTCGACTTGCTTTGGCGAAATCCAATATGCAATCAATTCAATAGAAGGTTTTTGAGCCTGAAGAGTTCTTTCCCTATGAATCATTTTCCTACTTTGGCCAATTTTAATATTACTACTATCAAGATCGAGTAAAAGATACACGGCTTCAATATCTGGATGTTTTTCTTTTTTATAAGTATCTCCAAAAAAATCCCTGTAAAACTTTAGTTTTCCCAATGTAGGTACATAAAATATTCCATCTTCATTGGGGATCATTAATAAAAAGTCCAAGCCTTTGACTTCTTCGAAAAGATTAGTATCAACTGTTCTATAGTTAAACATTTCAATGTAAGTCTTTACTTTATGTTGAAATTCATTAAAGACATCAAGTAAATCAAGATGTTCATAATTCTGAGCTAAATGCCTACAAAATGCTAAAGTCAAATAATTCACATCATTATCTCTAAGTTCCAATTCAAGAGCTTCGGTAAATATTTTTTCATTTCTAGCCAACACATAAAACAGAATCAAATGTGATGAAAAAAGGCCCTTTCTCCACACAATCCTAAGCACTCTGTATTCGACCCTTTAAGTACATTATTCAGAGCACCGTCTTCTTTTGCAATTAACTCCAGCGTTTCTTCGGAGATATTTTTTAATGATTTTTCGAGCTTTTGATTAATTCTATCTTTATCATTTTGACTCATAGGCGGGGCTTTTGTTGTATTTGCAAATATAATTTTTGCTAAAAAGAATACTAGCCAATAATATTATTTTGTAAATAGATTATAAAAAACATGATGAATTTCAACATTTCTGGACTCGTCAGAAGGTAATTTATGATAAGATATAAAATGTGAATCATTAATTCGTTTCATAGCATTTCTTACGTCGGAAATTTCTCCAACAAAATCAAACGATTCGCCTATCAATTTTAAAAAATTATTTATTCTACAGAAAGTAATTAAAATGCCATAATTATTTCTCCAAGTTAAATATGACAATAATTGATTGATAGCAGATATGTATTCCGATTTTCCTTTCCAGATTTTGCATTCTACAATTAAGATATTTCCACGGTCAATATTAAGATAAATATCAGTTTTTCCTCTATTACAGAATGCTTCTCCAACTGCTTTTCCTTCAAAAACTGTATTAAGACTTGTAAGCTCCCCCAAAACTAGTACGTTTTAAAAGTAGACAAAATTGTTAACTTTAAAAAACGTGAAAGATGAAAAAGAGTCAATTCAGTCCTGCCCAGATTGCAGGCATTCTCAAAGAATTTGATAACGGTAAAACAGCCGAAGAGATTACCCGTGAACATGGGGTAAGCAAAGCATCCTTGTATAAATGGCGACAGCGTTATGGCGGTATGGAAGCAACCGAGTTGAAAAGAATAAAAGAGTTAGAAGAGGAAAACTCCCGTTTAAAAAAGATGTATGCCAACCTTGCCATGGAATTGGATGTAGCTAAATACATCATCGAAAAAGTTTTAAAGCCTTGCGATAAAAGATGCATTGTACAAGCAGTGCGTTTAGAACGGCCAAAAGACATCAGCAAGGCGTGTCGATTAATAAAACTAAGCAGGAGCAGCCTGCGATATCAGTCTATTAAAAACGATGGTTACATAATGGAGCGGCTGGAAGAACTTGCCAGACAAAATCCTGTAGAAGGTTTTTGGAAATGTTATGGCCGCATTAGAAATAGCGGCACCATTGTTAATCATAAAAAATTACACCGGCTTTATAAAAAGATGGGATTGCCGCTGCGCCGTAAAATAAAGAAACGATTGCCGGCAAGAGTAAAAGAGCCATTGGCCGTACCTGCCTATTTTACACAAACCTGGAGTATAGATTTTATGAGTGATGCACTTAGCAATGGAACCAAGTTCCGAACCTTTAATGTGATCGATGATTATAACCGTGAAGTACTATTTATTGAAACAGATTATTCTTTAAAGAGCAGCCGGGTGATCTGGGTGCTAAAGCATTTAATCAACCGCTACGGCAAGCCGCAGAAAATACGGATGGATAACGGCCCCGAGTTTGTAGCAAAACTATCACAGCAATGGAGTGCAGCCAATGAGATTGAGTTTAAATATATACAGCCGGGTAAGCCAACTCAAAATGCATACATAGAACGGTTTAATAAAACTTACCGGCAAAGTGTTTTAGATGCTTACCTGTTTGACAGTATTGATGAAGTGAGAGAAGTAAGCCAGGTATGGGTAGATGATTACAATTACAGCAGGCCTCACGATGCCTTAAACGGCCTCTCTCCAAAAATGTATAGAGAACAACATAATACTAAAAATATTCAACCTATGGGGCTACGTTCCGCTCCGGCTACGCCTGCGCTACACTACGCCCCATAGGTTGAACCCAAACAATTAAATGAAATATTATACTTTTGATGTGTACTAAAAAAGGGGAGCCTACAGACTGACCAAAAGTATATTTCTAAGATCTTCTTCGTACATAGATTTGTATGTCATCGCTGTCTTTTCAAACTGCCGTCCTTGATTGTCTAATACATGAACTATATCTAATACTTTCTTTCTATCGAGAATATATTCTTCAACCACATTCGGACTTGGCTTGATATTTTTAATCAACGGTGAGGTATCTAATTGAATTTTTTGAATAGTATCATCAATTTTCAACTGCAAAGGAATATTTATTCTTTTAGATATATTTTTATACTTCTCATCATTAAGTTCAATTTCTTTTTTTCTTTTTTCAATACATAATTTTATTTCTGACCTCAAATACTCATTAAAATTGATTATTTGTGTGTTAATTTTTTCAATCCACTCAACAACCAATTTCCTCTTTATTTCAACTTCACTAGCAACTTGTATTTCATCTTTAATAAATCCATATCCTTTTACTGGAAAAACAATCTGTATATCACTTGTTCCCCATTGTATATTTTTACTTGAATCTTTAAATGGATGAAAGCCAATTATTTCACTTATTCTGAGATTAGGCTTGATTGGCAAGAAATATATCAAAGATTCAGTTGTAAAATCTTTTTTAGTATCTAATAAGTCTTTGGGAACATCCTGAGGAATTTGGAAACCTGTTCTTTTCGAAATTGTTTGTGGTTTCTTATCATCGATTTCTATCGGAGAAAAAAAATTTAAGAAAAAAAAATATTCAATTAGCGAATCTGTTTTGCAGCCAATTATTTCAGAATCTTCTGTCGCCTCAATTTTCAATTTCGTACTTTTTGTTATCTCATTGTAAGTACGCTGTAAGTTATTTTGCATATAAAACTCAAATTAGATAGATTTGAAACTCAAAATATAATTATTGCAATTTCCGAAAATTTAAATTCCCCATAAAAGCCCAACAAAGCCATGCCGCACAAGTGAGTGACACAACAATGATGAACAAAGAAATACAGCCCGTTCCAAAAAATTAATCTTTTACTCCAAACAAAAATTTAGTATCGGGGCGGTAATAGGGTTTGCTAAAAAATCTTTCTACAGTGGCATTAAATAATTCAGGATCGGTTTCGGGCATCATGTGTGTACCACCGGGAAAAATGCAGAGCCAGGCTTTTTGCAGGTTTTGGTATATCTGCAAAGTGTGGGCTTCTTTTATTACATCTTTATCGCCGCCCAAAACTAAAGTGGGGGCTTTAATGCTTTGCACCTGCGCCAAAGAAATATGCGGCTGTTTGCCCAGCAGATCGAATAACTTTTTAATGACCGCATAATTATAAGTGGCATCTTTTTTGGCGATCATGCTATCTGTAAAAGCGGCATTGTTTTGTACCCATTTTACTGCCCAATTGTACACGGCATTACTATCGGGTTGCAGGTTGGCGCCCATTACCGCCATCATCTTTACTTTATTGGGATGGCGTATGGCCATCAGCAAACTTTCAATACCGCCGTCGCTCCAACCAATAAGGTAGGCAGAGTCAATATGCAACTGATCAAGCAGTGCCGCCCAATCATCAGTAATTTGTTCGTACGTTAAACGATCTTTAGTATCGCCTGATTTGCCTTGTGCACGGCTATCGGCAACAATTATTTTGTATTTGGTTTTAAAATATTCTATCTGATTGGCCATAGATGCCACGCTGCCGCCATTACCATGTATCAATACCATGGGCATACCTTCGCCATAAGTTTCGTAATACATTTTAATGCCGTTTACTGTGGCGTATTTGCCTGCTGCAGGGTTGTTGCCGTAAGGCGTAGAAAATGTTTTTTGTGCCTGGGCAAAATTATTTTGCGCAATACCCATAATGCATACAATGAAGAGTAATTTTTTCATGATCATTTTTTAAAAGGCGTTTTATATAAACTTACAATCCAATTTTTGCATTCACCATCTTCAGCACTTCTGCTTCCTGTGCAATAATATCATCTTCAATAACTTTTCCTTTGGCAATAATTTCATTCACATAATCTTTATCGTTGTAGCCGCCGGCATTAATGCGTACGTTCATAAATGCACCCATTACCGCAGTGCGGATACATAATGCACCCACACCTGCGTCGGTTACACTGTTGGGGTTACCAATGCTTACCATGGCTTTAACCACTTCCATGCCGGCTGCGGCAGTTTGCATTACTTTAAAAGGAATTTCGATGGCATATTTTGTTGCTGCCTGTATGGCTGCGGTACGTATGTTTTTTTCTTCGGTAGTAGATTTTGGTAAAGCAAATGCTTCCATAATTTTATTAAAGGCAGCAGTATCTGCATCTACTAATTTAAGTAATTCATTTTTATATTGCTGGCCTTTGGCAGCCCAATCGCTAAACTCCTGCCAGCGATCGTCCCAACCTTTTTTGTGAGATGATAAATTAGCTACCATGGTGGCTAAACTCACACCTAATGCACCAGCATAGGCCGCAATGGAACCGCCGCCGGGTGCCGGACTTTCGCTGGCCGTTTCATCAGCAAAATCATTCAGTTGCATATTTATTAATTTGCTGTCGGCATTGCTGGCCAGTAAATATTCAATGATTCTTTCTTCGGGTTTAAAAGGCCCCAGCTCATCCAGCCCCATCGATTTAATAGCGATCTTAATTAATTCTTTTTCGCTTATACCAATGCTTCGGTTTTGTTTTTGTAAAAAATATTTACCAGCATCCAGCATGGCTTTTAAAGGAATGAGTCCTACCAATTCACTTCCCGTAACACGAATACCTCTGGCGTTGGCTTTGTTACACACTTCATCAAAAGCAATATGCACGGGAGTAATATTAATATTGGTGAGGTTCATACTAATTTGCGCTACTCCATATTCTTCAATAAACCAACCAATAGCTTTTACACTCTTTAATGTGCCGGGCTGATTTATTTTTTTGCCTTCCACTTCAATATTCCTTCCCGCTTCTCTTACATCAAATGCAATGGCATTGGCACGTCGTGTACTGGTGGTATTTAAATTAATATTATAAGCCACTAAAAAATCTCTTGCACCAATAACAGTACCGCCACGTTTAGCATCAAATTCCACCGGACCAAAATCGGGCTGCCAACCCGGCAATTGTATCTTTTTAAAAAAGCCCTCGTATTCGCCGGCCCTTATTACCGATAAATTGCTTCGTTCCTTTTTGGGTTGTGCAGCTTCGTACAAATAAGCAGGAATCTGCAATTCTTCGCCTACCCTTTTAGCCAGTTGTTGTGCAAAGGCTGCCGTTTCTTCCATGGTAATATTGGCAATAGGTATCAGCGGACAAACATCTGTAGCACCCATACGTGGATGCTCGCCTTTATGTTTGCTCATATCGATTAACTCACCTGCTTTTTTTATAGCCTGGTAAGCAGCTTCAATTACCGGTGCTGGTTCACCCACCAAAGTAACCACCGTTCTGTTGGTGGCTTTACCGGGATCTACATTTAACAAGCGTACGCCTTCTATCTTTTCAATTTCATCAGTTATTTGTTTGATAATATTCAGGTCGTTGCCTTCAGAAAAATTAGGAACACATTCGATGAGTTGCATGGTATAATTTATAGGTTTTAGTTGTAGTTAATAAGTACTGCAAATTAGTTTTTCTTTATGTTGATACAAAGCAAATAGCCATACTAAAAATTAAAATCATATACCGGTATGACAAAACTCTTTTTTATATACTTTTAAATTACGCATATTTACTACACTAAATATAGTAAATATGATTCACCCTTATAATTATGTGCCGGCTGCCGATGCATTATCTATTATACAAAGCGGCATGAGGGTGTTTGTGCATGGGGGTGTTTGTACGCCATCATACCTGTTGGAGGAATTAGCCAAAGAAGGGCATCGTTTAAAAGACGTGGAACTGGTTTCGATAACTTTAAAAGGCAATATTAAAATTGCTGACCCCCTGTACCAGGATGCCTTTCATTTTAATTCGCTGTTTGTATCCGCACCAATAAGAGATGCAGTTGCAGAAGGCCGTGCCGATTTTATTCCCATTTTTTTAAGTGATATTCCTGATCTTTTTAAAAATAATATTTTAGCATTGGATGTGGCTATTGTGCAGGTGAGCCCGCCGGATATGCATGGCTATTGTTCACTTGGCCTTTCGGTAGATATTGCCCGTGCCGCTGTGGATAGTGCCCAACAAATTATTGCACTGGTAAATCCCTTAATGCCCCGTACACATGGCGATGGCATGATACATACCGACCGCTTTACAAAAATGGTTCTTCATAAAGCCGAATTGTATGAAGAAACTTATGGAGATAAAGCAGGAGAAAAAGAAATGACTATTGGTAAAAACATTACCAGCTTAATTGATGATGGCAGTACATTACAAATGGGTATTGGCACCATTCCTGATGCAGTACTGCGGTATTTGATCCATCATAAAGATATGGGTGTGCATACCGAAATGCTGAGCGATGGTATTATTGAGCTGGTGGAAAAAGATGTGATCAATAATAAAAAGAAAGCGATCCATCCTAATAAAAGTGTGACCTCATTTGCATTGGGCAGCCGTAAATTGTACAACTATGTAAATGACAATCCTTCTTTTGCTTTTTTAGATATTGATTATGTAAATGATCCGCATGTAATACGCCGCAATCCAAAAGTAGTTGCCATCAACAGCGCTATTGAAGTAGACCTTACCGGCCAGGTATGTTCTGATAGTATTGGCACTTTGCAATACAGTGGCATTGGGGGCCAAATGGATTTTATGCGTGGCGCCGCATTAAGCAAAAGCGGCAAACCTATTATTGCTTTAACCAGCCGCACCAATAAAGGTATTGCCCGTATTGTACCTTACCTAAAAGAAGGCGCTGGCGTGGTTACCACCAGGGGCCATGTACATTATGTAGTTACTGAATACGGTGTGGCGTATTTATTTGGTAAAAATTTAAGACAAAGAGCAAAATTACTTATTGATATTGCACATCCTGATGACAGAGATGATTTAATGAAACATTGTTTTGACCGCTTTAAAATCTTTATAACCGACTAAGAGAAAACAATCAAAAAAATCAGCGCTTCAGGAATTAGTAATAATTACACCGGCCTGATGGGTAAGTGTTACAGCTTATTAATAAAGATCAAAAAACTCTTTCTTACTAAGTTGCTTCATGTATCCTTTTACTTTTTCTGTGCCGGCACAAGCGCAGGAATAAGCATACCCATTATTGCCATCGGGTTTGGAAATGATAACTGTGGTGGTACTGTATTTGAACTTTCTTTCTGCTTTACTGTTGGTTGATACAAGCGTAATTTGGTAGGAACAACTATTCAACCATTTTATTTTATCCTGAGTTTTAACTTTGGTAGCTAAATTCTTTTCGTACTGGTATTTATTTTTACGTTGCACTATCACGGTATTGCCCAAACTGTCTGTGTAAGAAAAAAATCCCTTATGATAATTTACACATGCACTGCTATCAGTTTGTGCAAAAACTACATTACAAATCAAAAATGCTGAAAGAAGCAACATTAATTTTTTCATACTTTGTCAGATAAACATTCCGTTGATCATTACTTTATCAATTAAATTATTACCAAAGCAATAAGGCAAATAAGCTAAAGACGGAATGGGGATTGTAAAAATAAGATTTGCTTTTTTGCCAATGGTTATACTGCCCACTTCATTCTGTAATTCCATGGCGTAAGCTCCGTTGATAGTAGCAGCGTTAATAGCTTCTTCGGGCAGCATTTTCATTTGAATGCAACTTAGAGCTACCACAAAATTCATATTGCCGCTGGGAGAAGAACCAGGATTGTAATCGCTGGCTAAAGCAATGGCGCAGTTATTATCAATCAGTATCCTGGCGGGCTGGTAATTCATACGAAGAAAAAATGCCGCAGTGGGTAACAATGTTCCAATCATCCCCTGTGCGCCAGCTTGCCTTAATAAAGTAATATCAGTTTCCGTCATCGTTTCTAAATGATCTACAGAAACAGCATTGAGTTTGATGGCGGCTTCCATTCCGCCAATGGAATTGAGCTGGTTTACATGCAGCTTTGGTTTTAATCCGTAACTCATTCCTGCTTTACAAATGGTTTCCATTTCTTCGGGAGAAAAGAAACCGGTTTCGCAAAATACATCAATATAATCGGCTAATTTTTCTGCAGCAATTACCGGCAACATTTCATTGATAATGCTGTCAATATATCCCTGGTGATCATCTTTATATTGCAATGGATAAGTATGGGCTCCCAAAAATGTTGCTTTAATGGAAAGATCAGATCGTTCTTTTAACTTCTTTATCACCCGCAGCATTTTCAACTCAGCTTGTACCGTAAGGCCGTAGCCGCTTTTAATTTCAATAGCACCGGTGCCCAGTTTACTTACTTCTTCCAGTCTTTTCCAGGCATGTAAAAACAATGCTTCCTCACTGGCTTCATTTAATTTACTGGCCGAGTTTAAAATGCCACCGCCTTTTGCAGCAATATCCGCATAGCTCATCCCTTTTAGTTTATCAATAAATTCCTCCTCCCGGCTTTTTGCAAATACAATATGGGTATGGCTGTCGCACCAGCAAGGCAAAACAAACTGTCCATCTGCATCTATGATATCTTTAGGCAACTGCGGTACTTTTAACTCCAGTTCGTACATAGCACCATACTCCGCAATAATACCATCTTCAATTAACACAAAAGCATTTTCTATTGATGGTAAATGAGCCAATGCAGCCCCACGAAGAAGAACGTTTTCTTCTCTTGTACCAATAAGTTGCTGTATGTTGGTAATTAATGTTGCAGACATAATACTATTTTTTATCCAGCGAAAAAGAATAAGGCACTGCTGTTGCAGAAACTCCCCACAATTTACCGGGATTGTTAGACATGGATATTTTTAAAGTTCCGCCTTTTAAAATATCAAAATGATCGATCCAGTTTTTACTGTATGCTGTATTGTTTTTTGTTACAGATTGAACATATTTATTTTGTGCATTGTTTTGCGGTGCTTCAATTACAAATTTTTTCCCGTTCTCTAAATTCAGGATCATCTTTTTAAACAGAGGTGCGCCCATTACATATTGTGTACTGGCTGGACAAACCGGATAAAATCCCATAGCAGAAAAAACGTACCATGCACTAGTTTGTCCATTATCTTCATCACCGCAATAACCATCTGGTATGGGCTTATACAAACGGCTCATTACTTCACGGCTCCAGTATTGTGTTTTCCAGGGCTGGCCTGCATAATTGTATAAATAAATCATGTGCTGTATAGGCTGGTTGCCATGTGCATATTGCCCCATGCCTGCAGTTTGCATTTCTCTAATTTCGTGAATGGTGCCACCATAATAACTGTCATCAAAAACAGGAGCCATACTAAAAACAGAATCAAGCATGGTACAAAACATTTGCTTCCCTCCCATCAGATCGATCAATCCCTGCACATCATGAAATACACTCCAGCTATAATGCCAACTGTTACCTTCGGTAAATGCATCGCCCCATTTAGCAGGACTGAATGGAGATTGAAATTTGCCATCTTCATTTTTACCTCTCATTAATTTTGATTCTGCATCAAATAAATTTTTATAATTCAAACAACGCTTCGCAAAAATGTCTATTTCTGACTGTGGTTTGTTTAATGCTTTTGCCAATTGATAAATACTAAAATCATCATAAGTATACTCTAGTGTACGTGCAGCATTTTCGTTGATGCCAACATTATATGGTACGTAACCCAGTTTGTTATAATAGGCAACGCCTTTTCTTCCCACGGCTTCTATTGGCCCTTCGTTATTGGCGCCGTGTAACAAAGCCTGGTACAAAGTTTCAATATCGTAACCTCTTGCACCTTTTAAGTAAGCTTCACTAACCACAGATGCAGAGTTGTTGCCGATCATAATATCTGCATAACCCGGGCTACTCCATTCGGGCAACCAGCCGCCTTCCTTATAATCGTTGATCAAGCCTTCCTGCATTTCTTTGTTTACCGAAGGATATAGTAAGTTCAACAATGGATACAATGCACGAAAAGTATCCCAAAAACCGGTACCGCCATACATGTAGCCAGGTAATATCTTTCCATTGTAAGGACTGTAATGAACGATCTGCTGTTGTGCATTTATTTCGTACAATTTATTAGGAAACATTACTGCCCTGTATAAACAAGAATAGAAAGTCTTGCTTTGTTCTTCTGTACCGCCTTGTGCATCCACAGCATTCAACACTTTTTCCCATTGCGCTTTTACTTTAGTTTTTACTTTTTCAAAACTATCCTTACTACCCAGTTCTTTTAAATTTTGTTCTGCCTGTTCAAAACTGATAAAAGAAGAGGCTACTTTACAATGCAATTTTTCGCCTTTACTGGTTTTAAAACTAACTACCGCCAACGCATGGGCATTATTTATTTCTAAAGAGTCGATCAGCTTATTTTCAAAGCTCAATGTTTTTTTTAGTTCAAATGCTTTATCAAAATAGATGACAAAGTAATTTTTAAAATCCGGCAGTTTTCCCCTGCTGTAACGTGTGCTGTAACCAATGATCTTATTTTGTTCAGGAATAATTTTAATGTAAGAACCTTTATTGTATGCATCAACAATAAATGAGGAGCTATCTGACTGAGGGAAAGTAACCTGGAAATATGCCGCCCGTTCTGTAGCCGTTAATTCGGTTGTTACATCTGCATCGGCCAGGTAAACTTTATAAGAATAAGGATGAGCCTCTTCCGCTTTATGAGAGAACCAGCTGGCCCTGTCGTCTTCTTTCCATTTTATTTTACCAGTTGCTGGCATAATGGAAAACACGCCATAATCATTCATCCAGGGTGATGGCTGGTGTGTTTGTTTGAATCCCACAATACGATCAGCCGTGTAAGTGTATTGCCAGCCATCGCCATTTTTGCCGGTTTGCGGCGTCCAGTAATTCATTCCCCATGGTGTACCAATGGCGGGATAAGTATTACCATTTGAAAGTGATGGTTTGGAATCGGTACCCATCAGCGTATTTACTAAATCCACTTTTGCAGTTTGTGCAGTTGATACAGAAAAAGTAAAAAGTAAAAAAAAAGCGGCTAATGATTTAAGGGTTATTTTATTCATGGATATGTTGATCATCTTGATTTATAATTTTTCGAATACTGATTTAGAAAATGTTTCCAGTGAAGGATCTCTTGCACCCATTAATAACAATACACTGTTACCTGCTACGTGCGGCCTTACTGTTTCCACAAAGTCTTTTCTATCCTCAATAAAAAATGCATTTTTACCCAACGCTTTAATATCATTGATCAGATCGTTGGCACTGATATCTTTTACTGCTGTGCCACCGGCGTAAAAAATTTCACTCATCCATATTTCATCCTGCGGACGTAATACATGCGCTAATTCTTTTACAAAATCAGTGCGTAAAAAACGGGTTGGACCGTAGCCATGTGGTTGAAACCATGCCACCACTTTATCAGCCAGCGGCTGGCAGGATGCAATAGCCGCTGCACATTTTACGGGGTTGTGTGCATAATCATCAATTACCCAAACACCATTTTTATTGCCGAGGATTTGATTGCGGCGGTAAATGCCTTCATAATTTTTTAAAGCCGCTGCACAAATATCAAGGTCAACACCTAACTGGTTAGCAACTGCAGTTGCGGCCAATGCATTTTCCATATTATGCCGGCCTATGGCGTGAATGGTGAATGGTGAATGGTGAATAGTGAATGACACTTCAAATCCTTCTTGTTTAAAATTGGTGGCAATAAATCCTGCACCTGAATTTTCATCCGAAGAAAAATCATGTTTTATGTTTTGTGATAATTGTTTTGCCAATGGATTAGACTGGTTAACAATAAAAATTTCTTTTGTATTCTTTTTGAATGTGCCGAAGATCTGCATCAGTTCATCGATCTCCTGGTGATCTTTATCTACATTCAATAATAAGCCCACTTCAGGATAGTATTGTACAATACTGCCATCGCTTTCATCTGCTTCTATCACCAGCCACTCGCCTGTTCCCACTTTGGCGTTCCCAATTTTTCCTTCTTTAATAATACTGGTTAAGCCTGCGCCGCTGATAATGCTGGGTTGCATTTTTGCATACTGCAAAATATCAAACAACATAGCACTGGTAGTGCTTTTACCACTGGTACCACCTACTGCAATTGTTTTTTTACTTTTTGCAATTAAAGAAAGTACTTCACTTCTTTTTAAAATAGGTATATTTAATTGCTTTGCTTTTACTACTTCGGCAACAGTATCTTCAATGGCGGTTGACACCACAACCAAATCAGTATGCTCCGTAATGCCTTCTCCATTTTGTACAAAACATTGAATGCCTTCGGCCTCTAATTTTTCTTTGGTTTCATTGTATTCACCTGCAGCAAAATACCTGTCGCTGCCACTTACTTTTTTATTGATACCGGCTAAATATTGTGCAATGGCACTCATACCAACACCGGCTACACCAATGAAGAAAACGTTTTTAAAATCTTTTATATCGCTAATCATATAGCAGTAACTGTTTTTGTTTGATGTAATGTTTTAAATGCAATGATGGCACTTGCTGCCATTAATACAGCGCCAAGAAAAAATGGAGCGCCCGGTAAATAAACGGGTGCTTCGCTATGCGTAAAAAAGAAGAACAAATTATTCATTACCAGCGGGCCGATAATTGCAGCTAAACTCATCAGGCTGGTAATGGCGCCCTGCAATTCTCCCTGCGCATTAGCAGGTACTTTACCTGCCATTACTGCCTGCACTGCGGGCTGTGCAATACCACCCAAACAGTAAGGAATTAAAAACACAAACATCATCCAGCTTTGATTGGCAATACCAAATAGCAGCATACCAATGGCGTATAATGCTAAGCCGGAATACAAACTTTTTTCGCTGCCTATTCTTGGATTAATAACACGAGTAAGGCCTGCTTGAACTATTGCTACCAACACACCCACTACAGCAAGCGATATACCTACCATGGTTTCGTTCCATTTAAAACGCTCAATGGTAAAATAATTCCAGTTGCTCATAACAGCGTGTGCGGCTATATGCAATAATAAAACACTTAATAAAAGCCCGGCAACGGAAGAAAATTTTCTAAGGTGTAATAAAGTGCCTACCGGGTTGGCTCTTTTCCAGCTAAACTCCCGCCGGTTTTCTTTTTTTAATGATTCGGGCAACACAAAAAAACCATATACCCAGTTTAACAACGCCAATGCGGCTGCAGCGTAAAAAGGAATGCGTTGTCCAAAACTACTCAACAATCCTCCTAACAATGGACCGATAATAAAACCAATACCGAACGCAGCCCCGATCATCCCAAAATTTTTTGCCCTGTTCTCCGGCTCGCTGATATCGGCAATATAAGCAGCGGCAGTGCTAAAGCTTGCCCCCTGTAATACCTGCAATAATTCTTCCTGCAAAAAGCCAGCTATAAGCCGGGGCAAGTGCCAGAAAAAGGTAATCGATACCAAAACCAAATAAAGAAAATAATAATACCGGCCTGCGGCCATATTTATCGCTAAGGCTGCCCAATACAGGTGCAAATACAAATTGCGTTACTGCATAAGCAACGGTAAGATAACTGCCGTATTTAGCAGCGGTACTGATGTCTACCTGTTTCATATCGGCAATAAGCTGTGGCATTACCGGTATAATAATTCCAAAACCTATTACATCAATTAAAAGCGTGATAAAAATAAATCCTATTGCAGCGTTGCGTTTGTTGGCCATACTTACTTTTCTATATTATTTTGCAATTTAAAATTTAAATCCAATACTATAATTTGTTTATTTCCCGCAGGTAATCGTATTGCAGGTCTTCATGCAAACTGCTAACAGTTTTGGTTATTTTTTTGAGCTGGTTATTATAAATATTTGTAAGTACGGTACTGCTTTTTATGTAGGCATTCAATTCCTTCATCCTGGTACAAAAATAGATCAGCAACTCAATTTCCACCTGTGCCAGCCCGCTGTACCGGCTGTATTTATTTGCAGTGCGAAGAATTTTTCGCAAGGTCTTCTTCATAAAATACGCATTGCTTTTATTCATCTCTTCAAACTGGGCGTCCATTTCGGCTTTTACATTTTCAATATAAGCCGTTGTATCATGCGCTTCAAAAAGCAAATAGGTCAGCAATTCCTTATTCTCTTTTTTAAATCTTGCCAGGCGCAGGCACAGTTCTGTAATTTTTGCCGGTGGCGTGTTTTGCAATTCCTGCTTTAATTCATTTATGGTGGCTGCTTTCATTTCGCTAAAATACAGAGAATGTTTTTTTCACTACTTTTAAACTATCATCATTTAAAAATATTACATGGCTGCAATAAAAAAAGTACCCTCCCCTATTACAATTTTAATGGCTGTGGTAATTATCGGGGCAATTGCAACATGGTTGGTTCCTGCTGGTAAGTACAGCACATTATCTGCAAACGGTGAGATATCTTTCACTGTGGCTTCTGCCGACACAGCTATCACTGTACCCTTTACACAAAAAACTTTAGATAGTCTTGAAATAAAAATTACACTTGAAAAATTTAAAACCGGCGCCATACGCAAACCTGTTTCCGTCCCCGGTACTTATCAATCATTAGAAAATAACGGGCAAGGATTTTTTGAAATCTTAAAAGCTCCATTAAGAGGCATTACAGATTCGATAGATATCATTCTTTTTATTTTGGTCATCGGTGGCTTCATGAATATTTTTAACCAGTCGGGAGCTATGATCAGGGGTTTAAAATCACTTTCTTATTCTATGAAAGGAAGAGAAGCCTGGCTGATCATCATTCTTACTTTTTTATTTTCTTTTGCAGGCTCTTCCTACGGCATGGCCGAAGAAGCATTGGTATTTTATCCGGTAATGGTACCCCTGTTTTTAGCAGCAGGCTATGATCTGCTTGTGCCGGTTGCTGTAATATTTGCGGGCACACAATTAGGTACCTTATCTTCTTTCAGCAATCCTTTTTCGGCAATAATTGCCTCCAATGCCGCCGGGGTAAACTGGGTGGATGGTATTTATGAAAGGATATTGATGTTTGTCATTTCTACAGCCCTTACCACCTGGTATATTGTGCGCTATGCCAATAAAGTTAAAAAAGATCCTTCGGCATCAATTGTTTTTAAGGTTGACGGGCCGATAAAAAGCCTTTATCCTTCTATTGAAAAAAACAGTGATACTGCAGCAAAGCTGGATACAAAAACCAAACTATTGTTATTACTCTTTTTAACTACATTTTTAATGATGATAGGGGGAGTTATATTTTTAGAATGGTGGCTGCTGCAAATGTCGGCGCTATTTTTAGGTTCTTCTATTTTGCTGGCTATAATACTCCGCATTAATGAAAAAGACTTTATTACTCAATTTGTAAGCGGTGCTGCCGATCTTTTAAGTGTGGCTTTTATTGTGGGTGTGGCAAGAGGTGTTACCATTGTTTTAAATGATGGTAATATCAGCGATTCTATTTTATTCTATTCGGCAAAGCTTACCAGTGGTATGCCACCGGCCTTATTTATTGTAATACTGCTGGGGTTGTATATGCTGTTCACTTTGTTCATTTCTTCATCATCTGGCATGGCTGTTTTAACGATGCCCATAATTGGTGCCTTGGCCATTATAGTACATGTGCCGGGGCGTGAAATTGTAAACAGTTATTTATTTGGCATGGGTATAATGGGTTTTATCACACCAACCGGATTAATTCTTCCATCTTTAGCGTTGGCAAATGTTAGCCTTAAAGCATGGTGGAAATTTATTGCTCCTTTGCTGGTGCTACTTATACTGCTTTGCGCCGCATTTTTGATAGCAGGTATTTATTTTTAAGAAAGTGTTTTGTTGGTTTTGCCAATTAAAACTCCATTGTGGTATATCTGCATACTATAATTCCCTTTCAGGTACTTATCAGCAATTAAAGAAAAATTAAGCAGCTTCGGTTCTCCTTTAGCTGTTTCGCAACGAAGTTTACAGGAATATATTTTTTTAGCTCCTTCTGCGGTTTCAAAACTTCCCGATTCCCATGCGGATTTTTGTAATACTTGTCCGTTAGGCTGCACTACCACTACTACAATATCGCATTTGCTGCTCATGTTACTTTTAAGTGTAAATGAGCCTACCAGTTTTTCCGTTTGTCCTGCTTCTGTAGTTTCCTGTTGCTCGTTATTAGCCAGTGCAGTAAGGTTAAGGTTTGCCGCACTTAAAGAAAGTAATGCATTTACTTTTGCAGTAAGGGTTCTGTTTTCTCTTTCTACTAATTTAGAATTATCTTCTATACCCCGGGTTTGTCTGGACATTTCTTCCAGCAATGCCCTCAGTTTGGCGTTTTCATTTTCCACATCGTTGTTTCTGTAACGGAGCTGTGTTACTCTCTGCTGCAATTCTCCGATCTTTCTTCTTGCAATATCTAAATCTTCTGTCTTGGGGGTTTGTGCCTGTAATAAAGTTGCTATTTCATCTCTCAGCCTGTAAAATTCTTTTAAATTAATATCCAGATTACCTTTTAAAGAATCAGCGTAATACGAGGCGCTATCCAGCCGGTTATCCAGGCCATTGATAGTTACTTTGTAAATTTTTAAAAGAGAATCACGTGTACTATCAGGTACCACAGGCGGGGTAGCTTTGGCTACTTCTGCTTTGGTTTTATCTTGCTGTATCTGGTGATAATATTGGTATCCCCAGGTGCATAATAATATGATAGATAACAGAAATAAAACAGAGGACAGTAATAAAAGTGATAAAGACTTAGTATCTCTCATGAATTTCCGAAATATATTATTGATGAAAACTACTTTCACATACCGAGCTGTTTACAGTAAACAACTTACCTAACAATATGCTGATCAACATATGCAGAAATCCAGCCTACCTGGCCATTTTTTACAAGGAAGAATTGTTTCTTTTCGTATACACCTTCAAACTGGCGCATAATTTTAAGCAGCAGCCCCGTACCTGCCATTAAAGCTCTTTGATCAAAAACCTGATTAACTCTTTTTATTTCTTTACCAATAACTACTTTATCTAAAGTTTTATCTGTAATAGATTTTAAAATTGCCGCATCGGAAACAGAAGGATAATTTTTATATAACCTTTCGCTGAATTTAACCACGTCTTCATAATTAACCGGAACTACGGAGTTGCCAATTAATTCCGGATAGATCAATGTGGCTACAGACCAGGCAATACCACCGCTAAAAGCAATATAATCACTCATAGGGTAAGCACCACTTTCATTAACCATATAAGTAATCTCGGCATTTTCTGCCCCGGTAAGTACCCTGGTTAATTGTTTATTATAATTATCGATCGTTTTATCATCATCGCATCTTTTTTCAGTTGCATTAGTAGTACTTTTGGTTCCCCAACTCAATTGAAACAATTTTAAAAATTTCGTATCTCCATTAGGAAAAAAACCGCCCTTGGTATTACCACTTCCAATATCAATTAAAAAAGTGGTGTACCTTCTCGATTCTGGAACAATACCAATGTGAGAAAGCCTGGCTTCCTGCATTACATCAATCACATCCACTTCCCTCTTAGGTTCGTTAACCCTTAGTTTAAAAGAATCGATAAGGTTATTAATCCATTGTTCTTTACTGTCTTTTTCTGCCTGTCCTTTTACGCCACTGCTTACAACAGTAAATATTTTGTCGGCAGGAATACTATATTCTTTTATTGCTGTGTTGTACAGATCTGTAATGCCATTTAAAGTAGCCTGAAAAGTTGAAGGATTAAATGAAATAAAATCGGAGTTGATCGATGTATCTTTTAAAATATTAAATGCCCCGCTTTTCTGGGCACCTTTACCAATTTCCAGAACGCTCATTTTTACACCTTTAGAACCTACTTCTATACCAGCATAAACTGCAGAATTTTCATATTTAAGTTTGAAACTACCTTGTGCAGATACAAAAAAAGTGCTGAGCAGCAATACAAGTCCAATACCGAAGAATCGTTTTAAGTAAATAGGGAACATTTGGGTAAAATATTTTTTTAAAATTACAGTATTACCACAATTTTCTATAGTATAAACCCCCATTGTGTAAAAAATGTGACTAAACTTTCATGTATAACTGCGTGTATTTTTCGAGGTAAAAACACGTGATAACATCATTATTTTGCTGCTTCCTGCACTATTCTGCATTATTTTTTGCTGTTTAAAACTGGTTGGCTGTAATTAAACATTTTTGCCACAACTCAATACCAGCAATGGTTTTGTATTTTTTTTAGCAATTTTGGAGTAATAAAAAATATAATAATCCGATTTATCTGCTACCAAAACCCGCAGTATGTTTGCATCAGAATTAATCAGTGCTCTTAAAATATAACACAGGAATTTGAAATTAAGACAGACCTGTTAAACACTGTTTCTTCCTTTTAAAAAGCTGCCAAAAGCACTTTATCCGTTGCCTGCCATATCGAAGTAATCAAACGCTATTAGCCTGCTGCATGAATAAAATTGTTAACTGTTATACAGTTTGCATAATAAAACATAGAACAACACCTTTAAAAATAAATATTTAATAAGTAACCTTTAAATTAAAACAAAATGAAAAATTTAAAAAACATCGCAACAGCAATTATCGCAGTAGTATTATTTTCAACTTCTGCAGCAGCGCAAACAGTAAAAACTGTAGCCGCAAATGAGCCATTAACTGTAAAGTACATCGGTAACGAAGAGGATTACCTTTATTTTCAGGTAGAAATTAATGCAGGCAACAACTTTTCTCTTTTAAAAATTAACGACAAAGCAGAAGGTGAATTATATTCTCAAAGCTGGAAATCAAGCTCAAAATTTCAAACTTTTAAAATTGAGAAAAAAGATGGCCAGGAGTTAAATTTCAAATTATTGTCTGGTAACAAAGTGTATAACAAATCTTTTTCTGCTACTACCAGCTTAATTGAAAAAACTATAGTGAACGAGAATGATGTGGTTGTATTGTAATACGCACCATCTGTAACAAATTTATTCGTGATACTGTATCACCCCCTCCAAAATGATACTCAAACTCATAAGTACTATATCCAAATGTGCTTATGAATTTTTTTATTTTAACCATTTGAAACTATCGGGATCATACTACAAAAACGAGGTCGCTTACCCTGAGAAATATTGTACTAATTATATTTAAGGGTTACCTTTTTTAATTTTGGGTATTAACAAACGTAGAAATTAATATCTTAACTATTTTACAACTTCCACTGTATTGTAAAATATCTAACCGGATATTCGCCTGACGAAGCGTTCTCACCGCATGCTATAATAAAGAATTTGATGTTTGTGTATACTTCAGCTGCTGATGTTTACCAAACCACTATTTCATCATTAAAAAGAAAACAAAAATGATACAGAAGACGTATTTTAAAACCAAAGATTATTGCAAAGTAAAATTTGTGTTTAACGCCGAAAATGCAGAAACAGTTGAAGTACTTGGCCTCAACAGTGACTGGGAAAACTCAATTATTATGAGTAAGAAAAAAGATGGCAGCTTTACCTGCGATGTTTCATTACCTAAAAACTCTCAGCACCAGTTTAAGTACAGGGTAAATGAAACTACCTGGGTTAACGAACCTGAAGCTGATAGCGAACAACCCAATGAATTTGGCGGCAGTAACAGCGTAATTATTCTGTAATTATATAAAAATATCACCCTAATAAAACAGGCCGGTTAAAATTTAACCGGCCTGTTTTATTGTAAAAATTTAATACAATTGTTCTGTTATCTTTATAGCAATATTACCTTTTCCATTACATCTCCACCCCTTATATCATCAATTACATCAATACCCCCGGTTATTTTACCAAAGCAGGTATGCACGCCATCCAAATGTTTGGTATTACTGCGGTTGTGGCATATAAAAAATTGAGAGCCACCGGTATTTAATCCGCGGTGCGCCATAGACATTACGCCTCTGTCGTGCATTTGTTTGGCTCCCTTCAACTCACATTTAATAGTATAACCCGGCCCGCCAGCTCCAGTTCCGTTGGGGCATCCGCCCTGTATCATAAAATCGGGTATCACACGGTGAAAGGTTAAGCCATTATAAAATCCTTCGGAGATTAATTTTTTAAAATTAGCCACTGCTATTGGTGCATCATCGTCATACAGTTCAAATTGTAAAACACCCTTGCTGGTGTGTATCTCACCTTTGGTAAGTAATACTTCGCTCATGTTTGTTTTTTTTAGAATGTAGTGCACATAAATGCTGTGCCGGAATCTGGCATAACTGGTGCAAGTAAAATAAGTGATTTTAAAATTGCCGGAAGATGTAGTGCTTATCAATAACGGTTTCTGTCCCTGTTAAAATTACCTCTGTCGTTACCGCCGCCGCTGTTTCCTCCACCACGGTAACCGCCGCCGCCACCGCTGTTATAGCCGCCACCACCACGGTTATTAGAAGATGGTCCACTACGTTCCTCAGCTTCCTTAATAACTAACGGTTTTTTACCTAAAGAAATTTCATTCAGGCTGTCCATAGCATCCTTTGCTTCTGTACGGTCTGGCATATCAACAAAACCAAAGCCACGGCTTTTTCCGGTTTCTTTATCAATAGCTACTTTGGCTGATGCAATTGTGCCAAATTTCTCAAATATTTCTTCCAGTTCGGCATCATCCAAATCATACGGTAAGCCTGCAACAAAAAGTTTCATATAGATATTTTTTGTAAAAGTAAGTAACTTATAGCTTCTTTCTTTTAAATACTGGTATTTTAAAAATATTTAAAAAATGAAGCCTCTTTATAAAAATTTGGTTTAAATTAATTCTCTAAACAGATATAAACGATTAATGCTTTTAATATGAAGAAGAAAAAAACACCTGTAACAGAAAATAATTCCCGCAGAAATTTTATAAAAAACAGTCTTGTTCTAGCCTCAGGCTTTTATATTATTCCACGCCATGTGTTGGGGGGCAAAGGCTTTGTTGCACCAAGCGACAGATTGATAGTGGCAGGCATTGGTGTGGGTGGCAAAGGCGAAAGTGATATTCACGAATTTTTTAAAAGTGGTAAAGCCGACATTGCTTTTTTGTGCGATGTGGATGACAGGCAAGCTGCAAAAAGCAGAGAACGTTTTCCTAAAGCAAAGTATTATAAAGACTACAGGGAAATGCTGGATAAAGAAAGTAAAAATTTTGATGCAGTATCTGTTTCTACACCCGATCATAACCATGCTATACAGGCAATGGCCGCAATGCAACTGGGCAAACACGTTTACGTACAAAAACCACTTACACATGATATTTATGAAGCCCGCATGCTAACTGAAGCGGCTCTTAAATATAAAGTGGTAACACAAATGGGTAACCAGGGTGCATCTGGCGATGGTGTAAGACAATTAATGGAATGGTATAATGCAGATATTATTGGTGACGTACATGATGTGTACATATGGACAGACAGGCCCGTGTGGCCGCAAGGTGTTGCATGGCCTAATAAAACAGCAACAGTTCCGGTAGAATTAGATTGGAATCTTTGGCTGGGTACAGCTCCTCAAAAAGATTATGTTGAAAATATTGCACCATTTAACTGGCGTGGCTGGTGGGATTACGGTACTGGTGCATTAGGAGATATGGGGTGCCATTTGATAGAAGCACCTTTTAGAGTTTTAGAACTCGGTTACCCAACTGAAGCAACCTGCAGTGTAAGTTCGTATTACACCGGGCCTTTTACACGTGGTTACTTTCCGGAAAGTGCGCCGGCAGCATCGCATGTTACTTTAAAATTTGACAATAAAAAAAGTAACGGACACACCGTGTTACATTGGATGGATGGAGGTATTCAACCCGAACGCCCCGATGAATTGGGGGCAAACGAAAAAATGGGCGATGGCGGCAATGGAGTAATTTTTGTTGGCACAAAAGGTAAAATGATGTGCGACACTTATGGAGCTAATGCCAGATTGCTGCCACTTGCTCTTAACAACGAAGTAAAAACCCCTGTAACTATTGCAAGAGTTGCTGGCGGAGCAGGCGGGCATTATAAACAATGGGTACAGGCCTGCATTGCAGGATACAATAGTAAAGAAGCAAAGGAGCTAAGTTCTCCATTTAGCATTGCAGGGCCTTTAACAGAAACTGTTTTAATGGGCAACCTTGCCATAAGAAGTTACGACATTAAAAAGCCAAGAACAAATGAGGCTGGTAAGTTTGATTACCCCGGCCGAGGCATTAAATTATTATGGGATGGAGGCAATATGAAGATCACCAATTTTGATGAAGCCAACCAGTTTGTAAAAAGAAATTACAGAGATGGCTGGCGCCTGGGGATATAGTTAAATAGTTTTACGCTGCTATTCTCTGCAATATTACTTTGCAGGGAATAGCAGAAGTAACTTTTACAAAATGATTTTTATGCAATGGAATGCTTAGCATATCACCGGCAATTAATTGATGTACTTCTTCTCCGATAGTAATGTTGCAGGTGCCTTCTACAATAAGAAATTTCTCTATCTCATTATCATGGACTTCCTGTGGAGCCATTTCTTTTATCCAAACTATTGCAGTTACCACTTCGTTGGCATTGCCAATAATTTTTGCGTAAACATCTTCTAGCTTTTCTGGCGCAACCATATCATCTCGGTTAAGCCAACCTGCGTAATCTTCAATTGATGAGTTTTCATTTATAATTGGAGGGTAAGAAGCGGCTTCGCCATTTTTCATCCTTTCGGTATAGTCTATAGTTGCCAGTAAAAAAGGCTTAATAGTTGGATTGGGGGCTATCCCATTATGCGTACCATACTTATGCAGCAATGCCGCTATAACTTTTATCTCTTCGGCAATTTCAGAATGCATAACAGCCATCTGTTCTACAGCAGCCTTTTCTTCCGTAGTTGTATTACCGGCAACATACAATTCCAGCATGCCAGACTCTATATATTCTTTAACACTGTTCATTAAATACCTTACTCAAATATATTTTTGATTTGTACTGCAAAACTATGCGATTCTGCTTTTAGCAATTATAAATTTTAATTTAGGGCAAAAGCAGTAGTTACAATGCTAGTTACAAACTGATAAAAATCATGATAAAATGTTTGCCAGCCAAGATAAAAGCTTTACTTTTGTATCAACGATTCAATACCTGCGATACCACCTCCCCAACATCAAATTATTAACAATCTTTCTTTTCATTCTGCGCCCCCTGAAAACCAGGCATTTATGTCTATTTTTTAACATTTAAAACCGTAGGAAATGAAAAAGATTTACGCACCTGTTGTTGCAGATACATTTGCAGCTATTGGAATTATTGCAGCTTTTTATGGCGCTTTAGCTTTGATTGCATTTATTGCATTTTAATTAAAGCTTGCTTAAAGATGTATCAGGGGTTCTGGGATAGAACCCTTTTTTTATGTTATTACTACTGCCTTTCTATACTTAAAATAACCACCGAGCTGGTAAAGTTTTGACCGGTAGCAGGCTGTTCCTGAATTTTTCTCACAATCTCCATACCACTTATCACCTTACCAAAGGCGGCATAACCCAACCCATCCGGATCCAGATCGTAAGCTTTTTGATCACCAATACAAATAAAAAATTCTGTATTGGCTGTGCCCGGTGTTGATCTTGCCAAAGAAAGTGTACCACTGGTATTTGACAAACCGGTTTGTTTGGGCGACTCGTGAACAATGCCGTGTAATAGAGTTGCTTTTTTATTATTGCTTTGCCAGATGCCACCTTGTATAACGCCGGTGTTCTTATCCGACATCATGGACTCTGTTACTAATACCCTGTAAAAAGAACTGTTCTTATAAAAGCCGGAATCAATGTAAGATAAAAAAGCTGCTACAGTTTTAGGGGCTTTATCAGGGTAAAGCTCTGCTTCTATATTACCAAAGTTGGTACTTATTTGGATGTGCGGATTTTTATTGGCACCGCAGGAAGATAAAAATAATACAATAGCTATTATGAGAAGTTTATTCATAACAGCAAATTACTTATTTATTTGAAGCAAAGAAAAAGCCGGTATAAAACCAGCTTTTAAAAATTAGTTTTTAGAGATAAATCTCGAAGTATTGTATATCTCCACAGAAATTAAAAGTTTTTTAGAAAATGCTGTGATCTTAGTATTCTCATTAAAAAACACATAAGCATCTGTATTATCTTTTAGCATTTCATTCATTAATTCTGGGCTGTAGGCAGCAATTTTGCCTTCGTCACCCGACTGCAAAAAGAATTTTTCTGTGGTATTATGCCCATTATAATATTTAAGGGAATACACATTTATTTTTCCTTTAGCCACCCTTACTGCAAAGCCGGGTAAAGCTTCTACGGCCACACGGCTTGGTTTAGCTGTAGTAAATTCCTTTTGAGCAACTGCATAATGTTGCATATCCTGATATGCTTTAATGTCGGCAGCATTAATAATCACATTTCCATCAGCCAAAAGGTGTGGTGTTTTAAAAACACCTGTTACCAGCTTTATGGTAGCGTAATTTTTTATAGTGCCGTCATTCATTTGAACAAAACAGGAAACCTCTTCTTTTGGTGTATCAATAGTAATTTTAGGTTGTTCAACTGAGTTTTGGCTTGATACACAAGAGTTTAATACAATAAGCAAGCAGGCAATAGCCTTACCGGAAGGGTAAAAAGTTTTCATTTTATTAGGATTTGCCTACTAAACGTTTTCAGGAAACTAATATTGCATAAAAACCGCTTTAAAATCTTACAAAAAACCGCTTTTGGAATGCCAAAAATTGACAGTATAAGACTTTGCTATAATTGTTAAATATTTCTCAACTATATAACAGATTTTGCAACTATTTTACACTTAAACCTACAAATTTTAGAATAAAATAAAAACATTAGCTATGCCTTTGCCTGCTGTACAAGAAAGGCAATCGGAGTATAGTTTTATGGAACTATATCTGCCCCAATAAAATACAAGTCTGCCTTGCCGCTTTCATCCGCTATTCACAACCTTTCTTCCTCCTGGTATCAATCAGGTATTGTATTTTCCACTCTCCATTAATCTTTACCAACTGAAAAGAATTTACTCCGCAATGGCTGAAAACACCATTGAAATAAAATTTATAAGGAGTCCATACAATGGCCAAAGGCCCGTCAATTTTTATAACATCAAAAGTAATACGTTCATCTGCGGCAGCTTTAGGTTGTTTGCTTATAAAATCAGCAAATGCATTAACCGATTCGTTTTGAATAATTAATTTGCCTTCCTTATTTCTGCTGATAGTTTGCAATATGGCACTATCCGCAAATGCCGATGTTAATAGTACAGCATCGCTGTTTTTCATACCATCAAACAATTTATTTACAGCCGCTTTTACAGAATCTTCTGCTGTTTGTGCTTTTACTGTAACCGAAAGTGTTATAAAAGTTAAAAAAACTAAAAACTGTTTCATAAAATTTCATTTAATAATTTTTTGGTAAAATAATTGCTATGTAAATATAGAACCCAACTATCATGAATAAATACAAATTACACCAATGGTTAAGCTTACTAATTGCCTTGGTAATTTTTGCAGGATGCAGTAAAAAAAATTTTCCTGATAACACCGCAAATAATGAAGATAAATACGAGAATGCCAGCTCTGCGGATAATGTTTACACTCCACCGCCGGTAATTAATATTACAGACGATGTTGCCAAAAGCAATAAAGAAGGAGAAATGTATTACGATAATGAATACGGTTACCGCTACTGGAAATTTTGCGATGGCAAATATTATTTAGATGCCAAGTATGAATCTGGCGCAAAGCCCGACAAAAAAACAGCTAAAAAGAATACCAGGAAGCAAAACAAAAAAAGCGCAAATAAAACCGAGGATGATGATTATGTAAATCAATAGCACATAATAATTTCATCAACCCAACGTTAAACATGTAAGTGGCAAAAAAACCACTTCCTTAAAATAGCCCACCTGCAGGAAATAGTCTTGTGGGCTTATTTTTTTTAATAGCCCAGTATCTTTAACATGCTTTGCGCCGTTTGCTCCTTTGCATAAACCCAATCTATCAGTTTACCATTTTTATCATGCCCTACAATAATATGTTTGGGAGAAGGAATAAGGCAATGCTTAATACCGCCATATCCGCTTATTTGATCCTGATAAGCTCCGGTATGAAAAAATCCTACATACAAAGGTTCGCCATCACCAACCTTTGGCAAAAACACTTCATTAATATGTTCTTCGCTGTCGTAGTAATCATGACTATCGCAGGTAATACCACCCAGTACCACACGGTGATATTCATTATCCCACTTATTAATTGGTAACATTAAAAACTTTTCTCCAATACCCCATGTATCTGGTAGTGTAGTAATAAAAGAAGAATCTATCATGTACCAGGTTTCTTTATCATTCTGATTTTTTTGGCCAATTACACTGTAGATATGTGCCATACTCTCTCCCACCGTATAACTACCAAACTCTGTAAAAATGTTAGGCATAGGCACTTTACTTTTTTTACAGGCCACTTTAATGTTACGTACAATTTCATTTATCATAAACTGGTAATCGTACTCAAACCCCAACGAATGTTTAATAGGAAAACCGCCGCCTATATTTATAGAATCCAGTTCAGGACAAATCTTTTTTAACTGGCAATACAGGTTGATGACCTTGTTCAATTCACTCCAGTAATAAATATCATCTTTAATACCCTTATTTAAAAAAATGTGCAGCATTTTTAATTGAAACCGGTGTTCATTACCTTCAATTTTATCTACATAGAATTCTAAAATATCTTTTGCCCTTATGCCCAGGCGAGAAGTGTAAAAAGGAAAGTTAGGCTCTTCGTCTGCAGCCACTCTGATACCTAAATTAAAAGGCACTTTTACAGATTTAATGTAAGCTCTCAATTCTTCTACATTATCCAAAACCGGAATTACATTTTTAAATCCGCTATTAAGCAGCCCTGCAATTCGGGTGGTGTAAGGTTTTTGTTTAAAGCCATTGCAAATAATAAAAGTATCCTTATTAATCTTCTTTTTAGCGTACAGTTTTTTTATGATATCAATATCATAAGCATAAGAAGTTTCCAAATGGATCTCATTTTTCAACGCTTCCTCCACAATAAAAGAAAAGTGTGAGCTTTTTGTACAATAACAATAATTGTATTTGCCTTCGTACTTATGTTTTTTAAACGCATTGGCAAACATGGTTTTTGCCTTATTGATCTGTTTGCCAATCTTTGGCAGATAAGTCAGTTTTAAGGGCGTGCCATATTTATCAATCAGGGCCTTTATATCAAGATCGTTGTATTGTAAATACTCGTTCTTAAGTTTAAAATCTTCCTGTGGAAAGTTGAATGTTTGATGTACAAGGTCGTTATAAGTATTATCCATTTACTGTTACTGCTTAATTGTGATTAGCAAATTTTTTACAAATGTAATTGATTGAAAAATATTTTAGCATAAAAAACCGTCCCCAATAAGTTGGGGACGGTTTCAGAAAACTATTGTTTCAGTATTATTTTACTGAGTCAACTAATTTTTTAAATGTTTCCGGTTCGTTCATAGCCAGATCAGCTAAAACTTTACGGTTCAAATCAATATTTTTGGTAGCCAATTTATGGATGAATTCGCTGTAAGTAATTCCTTCTGCTCTTACTGCTGCATTAATACGTGCAATCCATAAACCACGGTATTCTCTTTTCTTAAGTTTACGGCCTACATAAGCGTAGGTTTGTCCTTTTTCTAAAACGTTTTTGGCAACGGTGTATACATTTTTGCGCTTACCATAAAAACCCTTGGCAGCTTTTAATATTCTTTTGCGGCGGGCCCTGCTGGCTACTGCATTTTTTGAACGTGGCATATTCTAATTAGTTTAATTTTAAAAGTTGATAATTTTTTATCTCATTAAGAGATGGGGCTTATTTTAAACCCAATAGTCTTTTTACAAAGTGCATATTAGCATCGCTAACCATACCATCTTTACGCATATTACGTTTGCGCTTGGTAGATTTTTTTGTAAGAATGTGACGTTTGAAAGCTTTTTGGAACATGATTTTACCGGTACCGGTAACTTTAAAGCGCTTTTTTGCGCTGCTGTTGGTTTTAACCTTTGGCATTATATAACTTGTTTTTGAGTTACTCCCTGCTGGTGTTCCCATACTTATGAGAAACTTTTTGAACCTTGTGGGAAATGTTTAAAAAAGAGAACTTTTCTTTTTCGGGCGGCAAAGATAAGGACAAATTATTGAATATGGTACGTTAAAGGGAAGTTTTTTAAGGCAACATACCTTCTGCCAAATGCCTGCTAACAATGCCAGAATGCTTTAAATTTCCAAATACTAACACAAAAATCAAAATAGGTTTAGCAACAGTTACCTTATTTTTGTGTCAAATAATTTTTATGAACTATTTTTTAATAATACATAACATTTTGCGCTGGGCTGTTTTATTATTTGGTGTATGGGCTTTAATAAATGCCCTTACCGGGGTTTTTAGCAAAAGAAACTATACTGGTTCCGATAACAAAACAGGTTTATTCTTCATGATAAGCTGCGACATTCAATTGCTGCTTGGCCTAATTTTATATTTCAACGGGGCTTGGTTTGATAAAATAAAAGCAGGTATGGGGGTAGTAATGAAAAACCCATATGATCGCTTTTTTGCTGTAGAACATGCATTAATGATGATAATTGCATGGTTACTGGTACATATTGGCCGCAGCATGGTTAAAAGAAGTGATATTGATACTCAAAAACATAAACGCAGTTTGATATATTTTGGCATTGCTTTAGTCTTAATTCTTGCTATGATACCCTGGCCATTTAGAGCTGGTATTGGCAGGCAGTGGTTTCCTCAATTTTAGAAATATAAAGGGTGAATATTTTTAACAAATTTCATTTTGCAAAAGCATTTGCCATTCTATATTTTAACATTTAACATTAACTAATGGCAGTAAAGAAAAAACAACAACCCGTTATACTCATTACCAATGATGATGGCATTACTGCACCCGGTATAAAAAATTTGGTGGAAGCTGTAAGAACATTAGGCAAAGTAGTAGTGGTGGCACCCGATAAACCACAGAGTGGTATGGGCCATGCCATAACTATTGGTCAGCCGTTGCGGATGAATAAAGTAGATATTTTTGACGGTGTGGAAGCCTGGCAAACCAGCGGCACACCCGTAGATTGTGTAAAGCTTGCAGTAGACAAAGTATTGCACCGCAAACCCGACATTTGTTTAAGCGGCATTAATCATGGCGCCAACCACAGCATTAATGTAATTTACAGTGGCACTATGAGTGCGGCTATGGAAGCCAGTATTGAAAGTATTCCCAGTATTGGGTTTTCTTTATTGGATTACAATATCGAAGCCGATTTTACTGCTGCCCGTTTTTATGTACATAAAATTGTAAGCACTTTACTTAAACAAAAAATGGACAAACATCTTTTGCTGAATGTAAACATACCTGCAACAGCAAAAGACTTAATTAAGGGCATAAAAGTTTGTTCTCAGGCTTATGCCAAATACGAAGAGGATTTTGATGAACGTAAAGATCCGCAAGGCAAAAAATACTACTGGCTTACCGGAAAATTTGTAAATTTTGATAAAAGCAAGGACACTGATGTGTGGGCTCTTGCCAACAATTATGTAAGCGTAGTACCTGTACAATTTGACCTTACCAACTATACTTTAAAAAAACAATTAGAAAAAAAGAAACTATTCAAATGATATTCAAGAAAGACAATTTTATTTTTGGAACTATTTTAGGATTTGTTGGGCCACTAATTGGCATACTTATTTTCAAATATCAAAAGTTTAATTCATTTTCGTTTGCAAGCACTTTTGAGTATATGTACAAAGAGCAGGGACACGGAACTCTTTCCGTTGCACTAAGCCTTTCTCTATTGATAAATGCTGTTTTATTTACCATTTACATTAATAGCAATAAAGACAAAACCGCCAAAGGTATTTTTGCATTAACCTGTGTATACGGATTCTTTGTATTATGCCTGAAAACTTTTGGATAGTATTGGTGCTAACCAAATGACCCTGAATCATTTACCAAGTGGTAAATGATTCAGGGTCATGCATTGATCGCAAATTAATTACCCCAAGCCTAAGTATCAATTTTATTAATCAAAAGCGCATTTCGTTTTTACCGCCAATATTATATTGCATTTTTTGCCCCATACCACTTGTAACATAACCAGCAATAAACTCCTCTTTTTGTTGTCCGTTAGATAAATACACCATTCTAATACTACAATCGCCAGTTATACCTACCCAAACGGTTTTACTTTGTCCAGGCATTAATTTTTCTACAAATTTTGGTTCACATCCAATTATTCTAATACTCGTTAATTCAGTTTGTGTTGTGTTAGTTAGTCTTATTCGCATTGTACCAAATAAGATAGTAGCAATCCAACAGTAAATCAACATCACCGGAATATTAAGTAAAATCAATCCACAAGTTTTGTAAAATTCTAACCGGTGTTTTTTATTACTTTTTGTTTTCCTAATCAGATTAACCAAAATGACAATATTTGTTGGCCCTGTAATTGCAATAAAAACATAGCCAACCAAAAGCAATCCAGCCCAGGAAGTTAAAAAGTAAAGTGCAAAAATAATTGTACCACTTAAAAATGAGACGATTGCCGATAGCTTACCCATTCTTAAACTTTTTTCCATAGTCATATTTTTATGCTCATTAAAATTAGGCTGTTGGCTATTTACTTCATAATAAACTCCATTCCGGCATCAATGGTCCTTCTTAGCTCACCACCGGCAACTCCACATAAAAAGTTGACCCCTCTCCTGCACTTGTTTCAAACCAAATTTGCCCCTTAGCCTGCTCTACAATTCCTTTACACATAGCAAGGCCCAAACCAGTACCCGAAGTTTTAGTAGTAAAATTAGGGGTGAATATTTTAGAACGCATTTCATCCGATATGCCTAAACCATTGTCTTTTACTTTCACTAATATCTTATTACCACGTAACTCCTCTTCCACTTCTATTATTGCAATTCTATCTTCGGGTACTGCCTGTATTGCATTTTGAATAAGGTTAGTAAACAGGCGGTTAATATGTGTACGATCGGCATTAATTAAAACAGGGTGAGGTAAAGGGGTACAATCCAAATGCACCCTGTCGTTAACACCATATAATTGCGTAACTACATAAAGCACTTCATGCAGATCAAATACTTCGTTGCGTGGATTTCCAATATTTGCAAACTGACTAAATTCTCCCGCAATCTGGTTCAGGTGATCGATCTGCTCAACCAGGGTTTGCGCCACACTTCCGGTTAACTCCCTTACATTATCCGCATTATTGCTGATTGCTTTTTGCAAATACTGCAAACTCAATTTCATGGGCGTAAGCGGATTTTTTATTTCATGCGCCACCTGCCTTGCCATTTCACGCCATGCCCCTTCCCTTTCACTTTTTGCCAGTGCATTAGCACTCTCATCCAATTTACCCACCATCTTATTATATTCCTGCACCAGTTCTCCAATTTCATCATTGCGTTTCCAATCAATTGCTTCATTCATCTTACCTAAATTAACCTCTTTCATTTTATTGCTGATAAAAGAAAAAGAACGGGTTATACGATTGGTAATAAACAATGCCACAATACCGGCAATTAAAAATATAAATGCATTTAAATTAATGATAGTAACCAAAAAATTAGCGATCTCTAATTTTAATTTACTTTGCGAAGTGAAGTAAGGAATATTTAAATAAGCATACTCTCTTCCGGTTTCATCAATTACAGGCACATAATTACTTACAAACTTTAGTGTACCAATTTTTTCTTCTTTAAAATACTGTACTTCTTTTTGTTTGTTAAGATGATAGTAAGCCATGGGATCCATCTTGGTACTTACTATACCTTTGTTGTATGGCAATGGCAAAGATGATACTCTAAGGTTACCCTCAAGATCGTACACGTTAATATCCGCAGCATGTATCTCAGATATTTTTATAATGGTCTGTTCCAGTTTTTCCTTAAATCCTTCATCATAAATTTTTATCACATCATCAAACACAGCTAATTCGGATAGAGAATTACGCACTTCATTTTCCATTACTTTAATGGTACGGCTCAATCGCTCCCTGTTATTATTCTCGTACCTTTTTATAAAAAACAATATGGTGGCAATACCAATTACTACAAACGAAAGTATGCTTATGAAAATAACCGTACCGTGAATTTGATTACGAATACTAAGCTGCCAGTATGTTTTTAACTGATCTTTATTTAACCTGGAGCGAATGAAAATATTGATGAGCCAGAACACGCCGGTAACCAATAAAAAAGCACAAAACAAATAAGAGAATAAAGTGATTGCTTCAATAAAAAAATTATCCTGCTTTGCAATTATCACCACATTGCCAGGGCCTGCCTTGTACCACAGTTCATCAAAATTATTCTTACTAATCAATTTAAACTCTTCTTTTGGCACTTCGCTTTTGGTAAGTTTTGTTGCAAAAGCATAGTCGTTATGATTACTTATTAATTGCAGATTATTATACACTGCAAAGGCATATACTGATGAATTTTCAATGGCATAATCATTACCTCGGGAAAATAATTCGGGATAAAGTGCATCCGACTTGTATTTTTTTGAACGTGCCAGTATAAATACATAGCCCAGTAATTTGCCGCCTGTGTCAATTACATTTTTACGGCTGATATAACTAAAGCGATCGTAAGATTCATCATAGTAATACAAGTCTTCAATATTTGTAGGGCGGCCTTGTGTATTTAAAATAGTATTCAGTTCATTAAATCCGGAAGAATCAATGTTAAACAAAGGCTTTTCATTGGCATCAAAAGAATATATTTTTGTTTCGTACTTATTATTGTAGCCAGAAAAATTACCGCTTACTAAACTATCTTTAAAAAGCTGATTGGTAGAATCATTTCTTAATTTTTCAAAATTGGCTGCCAATGTTTCGCTTCTGAAATCTGTTAGCAAAGTATTCATCAATGTTTCACTTGATGGATCTGCTTTTGTAGAAAGCGTTTCGGCATAATGCTTTCGGTTGCGCAACTCTTTTATATTATTTTCCTGTACAATTACCCCCATTATAGACAAGGAAAAAAAGAAGAGCCAAAAAACCAGGCGGGAAGAAGACATCCGGGTGGTTAGCAAAGCCAGGTAATTACTGCTAAGCAATACCAAAAACACCAACAACCATATCAGCAGGTATAATTCAAAAGCTACGATAGTAATATTAAACCCGATAGTAAGAAAAGTTAACCCGGCTACGGCAACTGCAATATATAAAGGAATAAAATTAGCAGAAAATAATGGGCGGAGCAGGTACATTAAAATTTGCCCCATTATAAAATAACCAATAGCAATACAACATAATACCACAAAGCCAATGATGCTGTAAATATTTAAGGTAAAGAAATTAATTACATCAAAAGAAATTTGCGAATCGGAAACCATTGTGCGTAAGATATGGCCACAAACAAATGTTGCTGCCAAAAACAACAGCGCTACAAGCACCAGCAACAACCATTTCATTACAAAAAATCTGGGAGCTATAACATATTTTTTTTCCTGCAAATGATGCCGGATAAACAATATCAGCCATACAAATAAAATAGCATTAATCAACAGATCACCCAATGAACGAAGTACAATATTGGAGCCATAAATGGCAGGATCAAATAATTCGAACTGACGAAAATTTAATGGAATAGGAAAATAGTAACTGACGATGCGGAGTGCTAAAACAATACTAATTAAAAACAGTACCGACTTCCATAATCTTTTGTTCATAGCAATATAAACTGCACAAAAATGTATAAATAAAAAAATCAAAAAAGTACCAGTTATACGAAGCCAAACAGAAATAATATTATTCTTAGGGATTACAGTTCCCGGTTTTTTAAAAAGAAAAAAAAGATCTTTTCCGCCAGCTCCTTTTACAGATACTGCACCGGAGTCTAAGGATATATCGTAATTATTTTCAATTCCCTCCCCAATTACAAAAGTATTTTTAAGATACTCATTGGTTACCACATATTTCCACTTTACCGGTATTAATGCTATAATAATTCCCCGGTTTGTATTTTTTTTTCGCCATACATAATAACCGTTTTGTAACTGAACAAAACCGGAGCTATCGGCACCATAAAGCAATGCTTCTGTTGGTTGTACTGCCTGTGTGTTCCAAAAAGCAGCTGTATACAGGCCCATATCATTTAATTGATACAGGTAGAAATAATATTTTTTCTGGGTAATTTTTTGCAAAAAAGTTTCATCATAACTTTTGGCCGATAGCTTGTGAAGCATGAATGTATCAGCACTTAAATTATTAAAATCTTTCTCCTGCTGATGAATATAAGTTTCTATATTTTTTTTTACAGCATTAACAGACGAATTATCGCTCCAGTAATTATCAATAATAAAAGAAAAGGTAATAAGCCAGCCGGCAATTACCAGCAGGTAACTGTTTTTATAAAAAAATCGTAAAAAAGTGGCAGACTTATACAGAAACGTTAATTGATTAATTAGTTAATAGCTTTTTAGTAATGGCTTTATTTGTCTATAGTGCATTCTCTGTTTTTTTTATCCGGTTCCACATGGCGTCCATCTCTTCCAAACTCATATCATGCAAATATTTCCCTTCTTTTAAAGCCTCTGCTTCCATACTGGTAAAACGGCTGATAAATTTTTTATTCGTCCGTTCCAAAGCATTTTCAGCATCTACCTGCAAAAACCTTGCAAAGTTTACCAGGGAAAAGAAAACATCCCCTAATTCATCTTCCATTTTATCCTTATCGCCTGATAATACTGCTTCTAAAAGCTCCCTGTTTTCTTCCTCCACTTTTTCCCAAACCTGCTCCTTGGTATCCCACTCAAAGCCCACCTGCTTTGCTTTTTCCTGCAGGCGCATTGCTTTTACCATACTGGGTAAAGCTTTAGGCACACCGCTTAATACGGAAGCTTTACCCTCCTTTAATTTTAATTTTTCCCAATTTCTTTTTACATCCTCTTCGTCATTCACTTTTACATCGCCATAAATATGCGGATGCCTGTGTATAAGTTTTTCGCAAATGCCGTTAATTACCTCTTCCAGAGTAAATTGATTTTGTTCTGCCCCAATTTTTGCATAAAAAACAATATGCAATAAAAGATCACCTAATTCTTCTTTTATACTTTTAAAATCATTCTCCGAAATGGCATCGGCCAGTTCATAAGTTTCCTCAATAGTTAACTGCCGTAAAGTTTGAACAGTTTGCTTTTTATCCCAGGGGCATTTTTCCCTAAGGTCATCCATTATTTGCACTAATCGTAAAAATGCTTCGCCTGAAGTGTTCATGAAAAGTTATATTTTAAAAAGCGATAAAAGAGTAAATATTGAAAAAAGAATAATAGCAATAATAAAGTTTGCAAAATGGAGTATTAAAAACTTGGCAATAGTTTTAAATCTGCCTTGCTGATAAAAATTACGCATGGCTTTGTAATTATAAAAAAACAGGAGAAATATCAATGCGCCTGAAAGATACCCTAACCAATCTGCACCAGTTGCAGCTGCAATTTTATTTACACCAAAAATTACCAATAAAGTAATAAATACAAACACAAAAAGATGAATGGTGAATATAGCGTGATTTACATAGTAATATTGCTTGCGCCTAATATAGAGTAGTTTTAACAGTAAAGCAAAAAGTGGTAATGTAATAAAAAGTATTTGCGGAATAAATGTAATAATATATTTATAAAGGCTGTCATTACTGCTTTCTTATCTCCTTTATATTTTTCATTGTTATCAATCTGCTTATATACCATTGCCCTTTCTATCCAGTTATGATCTTTGCCATGCGCCAGCGCACTATCATACTCCTTTTTTGATTTGAATTTACTGGGCGTTATTCTAAAAGTTGCAGCTGCCAATGCAATACTATCCAGGTATTTTAAATATTGTTGCCTGTCGTAAGCAAATTGGAAAGATGAATCACTCGCTATTATTTTATCTACAAAGGCCCTGTACCTGACTGAGTCCATCGTTCTTATTTCGCTGATAGGAACTTTATTTACATCGCCAGTCGTTTTCAGGTTTTCAGCAGGATCGAAATGGTACAATGAAAAGAAAATTAAAAAAAATAGTGCTGATGTAAATACATAAAAGCGTATTGGATTTAAATAACTTGCCCTTCTGCCCATCATATACTCCCGGCTTAAAAAGCCGGGTTTAAATATCAGAAGTTTTAAAGAGCTAAAGAATTTTCCGTCAAAATGGGTAATATCCTGAAAGAAGTGAGAAACCAGGTGCCATGCAGATTCTTTAGGCTCTATATTTTCCTGCCCACAGATATGGCAATATTTGCCCTGCACCTGTGCATTACAGTTTAAACAATTCTTTTCTTTTCGTTCCTTAAGATGGCTCAAGCTCAATAATTTTGTTAAAAATAATAAAGTTTACCTGTAACTGTGTTACTGGCATTATTTTAAGTTATTAAAAGATAGTTTACTTTTGACAAAGAAAAAACAACCCATGATAAAAACAGTTTTTGCATTTGCCATATTATTGATGGCTTTCAACACTACCAATGCACAATATTATTACAAGGATATTTTAAGTAATAAGCAATTAATTGCCGAGATGGCACAACTGAAAGAGCAAAAAATAAGAACGGTAAGTTTAAAGAGTTTTGAAGATGATGGTATGCCCAGCGAAGGTTTTTTCTGCGAAAAAAAGATCAGCAGAAATTATACTTCAGCAGAAACACTAACTAAATCCAATATAACCGGTGCGTCTGTATTTACATCCAACTTTAATGAAAAAGGGCTGTTATTACAAACAGTGGACAGCTCCGAAATATCATCAAGCACATCATTATATACTTATTATGATAATGGAAAGATAAAAAGCATCACTTCAATACTACGCTCCAGTGATGATGATTTTAAAAACGAAATTAAGGAAGAGCATTTTTATGAATACAATGACAAAGGATCACCGGTAAAAATGACCGTGGTAAAAAACTTTGGTGACAGTATTGCCTATATTTTTTCTACTGATGAAAATAACAATGTTACCATAGAAAAAAATACCCGTACCGGCAACACTTACTATTATTATTATGACACAAAAAACAGAATCACCGATGTGGTTCGCCTTAATCAATTCAACCAAAAAATGCTGCCCGATTATATGTTTGAATATAACAATGCCGGGTTAATTACACAGATGACTACCACCGAAGAAGGCGGCAGCTATTATTTTATATGGAAATACAGTTATGAAAATGGACTGCGAACTAAAGAAAAATGTTATTCAAAAGAAAGGCGCTTGATGGGCTCCATTGAATATGAATATAAGTAATGCTATAACTTCATTCATTACCTGCTACCCTCTCCTGTTGCCCCTGCCACCCTGCGTACGGTTAATATTCGGTTGACCATTTTCAGTCCTTACATTATTACGTTCGGCTCTTCCATTGCCTCCACCAAATTTTCTTGGAAAGTAAGATAATGTAACCATAAAATACTGCTGCAAGCCGTTGCTTACACTACTGGTTACGCCAAGATCATTGGCAACATAACTGATGTTTTTAAATTGTTTTAAAATATCCGTTGCAGTAAATTTCAATTCTGCTTGTTTGCTTTTCAAAAAACGGTACGAGCTGTTAGCATTCCAGATAGTGATGGGCTTTACAATACCATTATTTTGGGAATAGGCAAGATTACTGGAGATGCTGGCATCTTTGTGTACGTTTACAGTTACATTAAATTCCCCCGAAAAATTACGGGTGTTAAAATTTTTGTTGTTATAGCCGGTTTGCCTGCTATTGCTTGCCCCTGTGTTTATACTTACTCCTGTAATAACAATAGTTTTATAATAATAATTAAAGCGAAAGCTCTGCGTATAACTGGTGGTATTAATTACTGTATATAAGTTATCAATATAGCTAGGCGACATTCCCTTATTGATGTTACCGTTATATTGTACCTGTACCTGGTTACCTTTTATTTTTCTGCTGAAAGAAGCGGAGTAATTAAAGTATGAATTATTGCGTTTGTTTCCATTGATGGTATACCTTATCTGTTTTCCATTTAAGGAGTTTAAGGTACTGTCGACAAATGGTTTTAAAACATTGCTTAAACTTCCATTGAAATTTAAATTGAACTGGGTAGGCCTTTTAGGGTTGATGGTTGAAAAGCTGAGGTTTGCATTTAAGTTGTTGTTTTTACTGTTTACAAGATTAAGGCCGCCCTTGTACAAAGAATACAGGTTTGAGCTATCCACAACAGGCGCAATTTGATTGATGGAAGAATAGCCATATCCATTTTCATAACTCAGGTTACCACTAAGGCGATAAACATTTATAACCTGGTGAGAATAACTGGCACCAGCATTAAAACGTAAAAAAGAAAACGACCTGTTTATATTCCTGTTTGTACGGGATGAAGTATTTTCTTCGTTGATAAATTGTTTGTTGGCCCCAGTTCTCAAACTATAAAAACTCGACTTACGGGAAGACCATTTATTAAAATTTTTACTTAAAGATAATGAAGGCACATATTGAAATGTGGAGAAGGTTTCATTATAAGTAAGATTTTTGTTACTGTTCTCTTTTTGGCTGACATCTATATCAAACACTTTATTATCATCGTCATTTTTTTGGTAAGAAACATTGTGGTTGGTGGAAATATCTATGCCAAAAAAATTGAACCTGCCAAATAATAAACGCTTAAGCCCGCTATAAGTAAGCGCACTGTTAAAACTGGTACTACTTGTTTCTTTTACAGAGTGGCGTTTAAACAGGGTATTTTGTACACCAGTGCTGTCATAAAAATTATACACAGTGTTTTCGTTTCTGTCAGAGGCATTTTCGCTGCGTACAAATGAAGCATTGGCATCAAATGCTTTCAGTGGATTTTCTGAATCGAAATTGGTATAATTAAGCGTTGTATTAAAGGATTTAGAATTTGCGTTGGTTTGAGAGTTACTGCTGCGGTCGCTTACTGTAACATCCTGCCTTGTTTTAATTACCGATCCGCTGGTATTTTCAGCATATGAATTTCCCGTAGCGCCATTGGCACTAACGCTGAAGCGCTTATTATAATCCAGGCTTTTGCCATAATTCATCTTTAACGCATGCCGCTGGCTTTGATTAACATTTTCAGAAAATGAGTTGATGATCTGATCACCTGTTGTTAAATAACGCTCCTGGTAAGTTTGCGTATTGGCATTACCGGAATTATTATCATAATCGTAACCACCATTAATACGGTTTGTACGGCGTTCATTCTCATTTTGTGAAAAAGAATGTGTGAATTGGATGCCCGGCGATATTACCCTGTTAATACCATTGCGGCCAAAGTTGCTGCGGCTGCGAAAAGTGGCATAGTTATTCCTGAACGTGCTTTCCCTCTGTGTATCGTTAAGCCCTGCAATTTCTGCATTAATATTGTTGGCACCGCCGCCTACTGCCAGTGTAGATCGTTTATTATAAAATTGTAAAGCAGCATCTGCACTATATCTTTTATCGGTACCATATCCTGCGCCATACTTTCCAAAATAACCATTCTTTTTATCTGCCTTTAACCTGATATCCATGGTAAGCATGGAATCTTTTGGCGCCTGCCCATCGGTTATTTGGGAGCGGCTGGCTTCAGTGCCCATGTCCACTTCGTTGTATAACTGAATTTTGTCGATGATGTTTTTAGGCAGGTTTTGCGTGGCAATGCGATGATCACTATTGCCTAAAAAAGGCTTACCATCTACCAATACTTTTGGAATGGTTTTTCCGTTCATGGTTATAGAACCATCGGCCCAAATTACAATACCGGGTACTTTATTCAGCAAGTCTTCCGCCACCGCATCATTGGCCATTTTAAACGCTGCCGGGTTTATTTCCAGCGTATCGCCATTCATTCTTATGGGAGCAATAGACGTTATTATTACTTCGTTACTGGTTTTGGTTTGTAAAAAAACAGTGTCCATCTTTTTTACCGCAGCATCCATTGTAAAAGGCATTCTAAATTCATTATACCCTGCAAAAGATGCCACCAGCAAAAACTTTGCCTGTAACGGCAACCCTGTTATTTCGTAGCGGCCATTCTTATCCGTTATTTTAAATTGAAAAACTGTAGAATCAGGCTTATAAATAATAACAGTGGCTGATTCCATTGAAGTACCGGTAACAGTATCGCTGATAATACCGGATATGCGGCCCGTACCAGGTTGCGCCTGCACATTGATAGCAATAGAAAAAACAGTCAGCAGTGTTAGGGTAATGTATTTCATTAATTAGTTTCTAAAATTGAAATTAATAAGTATAGGGTTAGTATCGGCGGTGGCTGTTTTAAAATAATTTTCCAGCAAAGAAGGATATTGCACATTATCCTTTTTGTGATCTTCAAAAATTTTCAAAGCATCATCTGCAGATATTCTGGCGTAAATCTGCGGCCCATCATTAAAAGCCAGGTTTTTACAAACCGGTAAATAATAAGTGAGGCTATCTGGAACAATTTTTTCGTAATTATAAAATGTTTTGAACTTTGTATCGTATATGAACTGCTGCCTTTCGTACACCATACTTTGCATGGTAAAATTTAAATAGCGTCCCGAAAGATTGTATACATCAAACTGTTTTACCAGCTTCCTGTTTTGCCTGAGGTAATTACTCCTTTCTGTGGTGTTTTGAAATTCTCTTGCAAAAAAATCAAGAGGTATGGCCCTGTCAACGGGCAAAACAAAATCGTACACTTTATATAAGCTGTCTTTTTGCAAAGCATAAATGCCATAATCATACGGATGAGTAACCCACCTTGTATCAACCTTTGCAGCAGGTGTAACAGAAACGCTGACCCTTTCAAAAATATACCGGTTGTCTTTTTTCTTGTCATACTTAAAATACTGTTTCAGTAACGAATCGCCCCTGTATATTTTCAATTCGTAATCTTCCTTTTTTGCAAAATTGTGATCAACTGTTACCTGGTTTACAAAATGCATCCCATCGATATAAGGTATTGGATTGAGTATATCTGAATGCACAATTTTTTGTTTATGCACCAAAAAATTGAGGGTATCTGCAAGTTCAATAAAATACTTCCGGTAGTATTTCAGGTTTTTGGGATTTTGATAATCCTCCAGTATTTGTGCATTGTCTTTATTGGTTAAGCGGTACGTTTTATTTTGAATAACCATTTCCAGCCGGTCTTTTTCTGCATTATAGGCAAGCCGGCCAAAATCCAGTTTGTTCCCAAATTTTTTTATAAAACGGCCGTTCTTATCAAACACCAATATTTTTTTTGCACTGTAATCGCATACTACAAAGAATTTTTTGGTGGGTATTATCCGGCTGTATTTGTCAAACTTACTTGCGGCAGTTGTTTCAAAAACAACAATGCCGTTACAGCTAACAAAATCCGATTGCTTGCCGCCGGAAGCAGATTTGGGTTCAAAGTAAATCTTCTCCTGAGCAAGACATTTAAGAGAACAGAAAAGGTTGATGCAGAAAAAAAATAAAACAGGTTTTAGTTTGGGTAACATACAGAATATTTATACTTGCGGCAGTTAGACGACATAACCGCCTAAATACCGTCGCAAAATACTTGAAATGTTTTGGCGTACCGGGTTAAATGTTACAAACGGCTAATATTTATAGCGCTATTTCTGCCTTCATATAAAAAACAGCATTACCTGCCATAGTAACTCTGTCAGCATTCAGTTGTTCGCACCATATTTCGCCACCACGTTTACTTAGCTGTAAAGCGTGCATTGTATTTTTATTCAACTTCTCACTCCAGAAAGGAATAAGTTGCGAATGAGCAGAACCGGTTACAGGATCTTCATCAACACCGGCACCAGGTGCAAAAAACCGGGATACAAAATCAACATGTTTTCCGGGTGCTGTGATGATTATTTTATCAATATGCTTTTTCATTAAAGAAAAATCAGGCACGCAGTTTTTTACAGCTTCTTCATCATATAACTCCACCAATATATCACGGTGTTGGTATACACCTACTATTTCTGCATTTCCCAAAATTGCAGATAAATTATCAGGATAAATATCTAACCGCTCCGGTTTCCAGCTGGGGAAATCCATTGTAATTAAAGCATCTTTTTGGCCAACTTTTAAGATGCCGCTTTTAGAACTGAAGCGAATTTCGGATTTACTAAAGTTTAAAATATTAAATAGTACATAAGCACTTGCCAATGTAGCATGACCACATAAATTAATTTCAACTTCGGGTGTAAACCATCTTATTTCATAATCGGCAGTTGCGTTTGAAGCCGGTATAAAAAACACTGTTTCGCTAAGGTTATTTTCCAGAGCAATTTTTTGCATCAGTTCTGTATCTAACCATCTTTCCAAAGGAATTACCGCAGCAGGATTACCGCCGAAGAGTTTGTTGGCAAAGGCATCAATTTGGTAAAGTGTAAGCTTCATAAAATATATTTAAACAACAAAAGTATTTCAAAAATCAAAAGATATTACATGTTATTATAAATTTTACAAGAGACAAATTCACACACAGTATAACTCCAAATTATATTAAATAAAAAAGCTGCCTCAAAAATTTGAGGCAGCTTTTTTGGTGGCTAATATCAATTAAGTAATCTACAATACAGCCGGCACTTTTTGTCCAAATAAAAGTAAAGATTTTAACTTCTTCTTACTGGCATAAAAAGCACCCAATTCCATTACCTTATTACAACAAAAGCTTTGTTAATTACTTCACTTTCGGTTGTAATACGCAAGTAATACTGCCCTTTAGCTAAATTACTAACATCAAATACTTCTGTTTGACTTATAGCTTTGGTTTGTTTTTGCAATATCACTCTGCCATCTACAGCAATTATTGTAATTAAGGCTGGCTTATTAACCATGTTGGCTGTAACAGTAACATTTACATTATTGTAAGCTGGGTTAGGGTATACGCTAATATTACCTACTACCTTTACATTTACTTTTCTTATTTCACTATAAGACACTTTACCATCTTTATCAATTGTTTTTAAGCGGTAATAATTAATGCCATATACAGGGCTGGTATGTAAAAAACTGTACGTTTTGCTGTTGATGGCCGCTTTTGCACCTGCAAACCAAAAACTTCTTGCATCTGTACTAAACTCTACTTCGTAATTAGCCACGTTTATTTCTTCGCTTACCACCCAGTTTAATAGTACGCCTGTACCCTGAAGTGCCGCTGTAAAACTTTCTAATTTAATGGGCAATGCACAATAATTTACTGTAAGGTTAGCTGTTGCATTACTTGCACAACCAGTTGTAGCATTAATTACATTTAAACCATAGGTTTTAGTACCAATTGTGGCAACATTAACTGTAGGGTTGTTTACATAAATGCTGCTTAATGTACCATCGTTTGGCGACCAGGTATAATTATAAGTACCTGACGGAGCAACTGATGCATTAAAACTTACTCCGGTAGCACCAAGGCAAGCTGTTAGGTTAGGTATTGTTATGGTGGGTGATGGCACAGCATTTACACCAACAAATACGTTTTGAGTTGCCACACAACCGTTTACCCCTACACCTGTAAGTGTGTATGACTGACTGGTTGTGCCTACGCAGGCGATAGGGTTGGCAATGTTAGCATCACTTAAACCTGTGGATGGCGTCCAACTGTATTGTGCTCCCGGTTGTATTAATCCACTGTTTACACCAATTTGCACACAACTATTTTGGCATACCGTAGGCGATGCTATAACTCCCATAGTAAAATCTACAACAGTAATAATTACTTTGGCAGTAGTAATACACCCGCCTGGATCTGTTTTAGCAACTGTAAAGGTAAATACTCCTTTAGAGGTTGGCGTAAATACAGGATTAGATATTGATGTAGAACTTAACGAACCTGTTGCAGTTACAGGACTTGCAACCATTGTCCAGCTATAAGTGCCGGGCAAAGCTGGTGTTGCGCCAAGCTGTGCTGTGCTATTTAAGCATATTGTACGGCTATTGCCTGCTACCGGCATGCTAACGTTAGGCGTAAATACTACACTTGCTGCCCCTGTACATCCACTTGCATTAGTTACTGTTAAAGTATAAGTGGTGGCAACTGCTGGCCTGGGGTTTAATGTGGTGGCTGTTGGGCCATTACTGGTTGGGTTTAACACCTGACTTGCAGGGCTCCAGCTATAACTGCTCATACCGGCAGGGCCTGCTGGCAATGCAATTGCACCGGCAGTACTGGGGCAATAAGTTTGATCTGTAAAGCTAAATGGTGCAACTGGTGGGTTAACCGTAACTGTTACATCATCTGTAGCTGTACAACCAGTTGCTGCATTTGTTGCAACCACGGTAAATGTGGTAGTTGCAGCTACAGGCACAGTTGGGTTTGCTGCTGTATTATTAGGTGTGTAAGTACTTGCTGGTGTCCACAAGTAAGTAAGGCCAGCTGAAGCAGTTGTACCTAATTGCACGGCGAGTGATGCACCACAAATAGTTACATCATCTCCTGCTAAATTTGCAGGAAAACCAATGATGGTTACTGTAGCGGTATCTGTTGCAGTACAACCCGATCCTATATCGGTTACTGTTACAGGAAAATTAGTTGTAGAACTTACTGTTGCTGTTGGGTTTGATATAGTGGTTGAGCTTAAACCTGAGCCAGCCCATAAATAACTGTAACCAGCTACTGTAGTTTGGCCAATATTTACTGCTGTTGCGGGGCAAGTTGTTACATCTTGCGCTGTAAAAGTAGGCTTACTCCAAGCTGGATTATTTACTGATTTTGTATTAATACAAGTTGTACCATCCGGGCTTGTTGCGGTAACAGTATACGTTCTTGCTACGTTATCGGTTAAAAATACGGTTGCTCCGGTACTGCTTGATAAACCTGCCGCCGGCGACCAGGTGAAAGTTGAATTAGGTATTGATGTGCTTGCTGTTAAAGAAACATTGCCACCATTTACGGAATAGCTTGCACAAGTATTAGGTGCATTTACTGTTATAGTTGGTATAACACACCCACAGGTACCTATTGTAATTTGATCGGTACAGGTTACTCCGTTATAAGTAACATCTAATTGATAAACAGTAACACCGCTTGTGGTGGCGCTTACATTTACCTGTGCAGTGTTATTGGCACCAATAATATTGCCATCGCCACTAACTTTTGTCCATAAATAAGTTTCGTTTATTGCGGGTGTACGGTCAGGCTCTCCCACTGTTCTTGGGCCACAGCCATCTGTACCTGCTCTTGCTTCTATTGCGGTTACCACTACCTCATCTACAAAAGTACAACCGCCTTTTTTTGCAGTTACGTAATAAGTAATTGGGTTGGGTGTTGGCATAACCAAATTGCCTGGCTGAAAAGTTGGTTGGGCTATATTATTAACAGTTAAATAATTACCTGGTGCCCATGTATAGGTAAAGCCAGCTTCGGCTGGTGTACCTAATAATGAAGTACTACCTAAGCATAGTGTTTTATCGGCACCGGCAAAACCTGCTGTTGGTGCTGCCACTGGTGTTACTGTAACAGCATCAGTGGTAGTACAAGTACCACCACCTGTAACGGGTATTGTTAGTGTTAATGTATACACTGTTGTTACTGTGGGGTGTACATCCGGTTGGGCACAAGTGGTACAACTCATGGTAGCATCTGCCGGGCTTGCTACCCAACTGTAGGTAACTCCTGCAAGGCCTGCAATAGGTGCAGCGCCTATACGTACGGTTTGGTTAGCACATGTACTAACATCGGCACCAGCATTTGCTGTATAAGCATTTACCAATACCTGCCCTATATTTTGGCAACCATTATTATCGGTTGCAGTTACTGTATAAATTGTGCTGGAGGCTGGCGTTACTACCGGGTTAGCAGCAGTATTGGCAGGAGTATAAGTACCTGCCGGTGTCCATAAATAGCTTACTATGGTGGCGCCACCAACACCAGTTGCTGTAGGTGTACCGCCTAATGTAACTGCTGTACCCACACAAGTATTTACAATATTACCTGCATTTACGGTTGGTGCTGTATTTGCATTTACCAAAACTGCGGCCACTGTGCTTGTGCTTATTGGGGTTGAGGTAGCGCATAATGAAGTATAGGCTAGCCTGCGGTAATATTGATTAATTACGCCCACTTGTGGTGTATAATTAATTTCTACTGCGCCGGGTATATTTACCCAGGGGCCTGCGGCTGCATCAGCTTTTTGCCATTGGTATTTTACCAAAATAGCATTTTGCTGACTGGCTACACCATTGCGGTAAATGGTGGGCATACTACTGCTGGGGAAAATAATTTCAGTATCGGTTATTGTTGCAGCTAAGCCATTTTTACATACTGTTTGCGATGCTGGCAATGCATTATCAGGCCCGGGAGTTAATGTGGGGTTTAGGTTAAACCTTGTCCATACATAATCGCCAACCGCATTATACCTAACGCCATTAGTAACTGGGTAAGCATTACCAGCTGTAAAGCCGGAAATAAATACATTATCGCCTTCAACGGCAATTTGCTGTGGGGTATCATCAGTAGTTCCTCCCAAATAAGTAGAAAAACAGATTGTATTATTGCTGTTTATTTTTGTAAAAACAAGATCATCAGATACCACTGATAAATTACTTGACCCATTGGTAACCGGGTAAGCGCCATTACCTGTAGAAGTACCCTGAATATAAGCATCCCCATTTATCACCACCATATCATTTCCATTATCAGCTGTACTACCCCCTATAAGTGTGGCATAAACAGTGGCACCAGTATTGGCATTTAATTTCATAAAAGCAATATCATACCCACCATTTGCCTGGCCCGAGCCTGTGGTAACCGGAAACACTTGAGAATTTGTGGCGCTAAGCAAATACACAATACCGTTTTGTACTTCCATTCTAATAGCCTCGTCATTTTGTCCATCTCCGCCAATATACCTGGCAAATTGCCGGGCACCAGTGGCAGCATTTAACCCTACAATAAAAATATCGGCTGCACCACCTCCACCATAAGTGCTGCCATCTGTAGTAACCAGTCCACCAACAAATACGTTGCTATAAATATATACCTTACCATTATCTACCCCAAAATCATTGCAATAAACTGTACTGCCACTAGGGCTTACTAAAAATATACTAGCTGTACTTATAAGGCCCGTAGCTGCATCTAATCTTAAATACACCATCCCTTTTTCACCCATAGTAATGGCTGTACCATCTGTAGTAGGAAAAGATAGGTTGTTTGTAGTACCCACCAGATAAATATAGTTTCCTATGACCTTTAAATTTTGCCCCCGGTATTGTGGAAGTTCGTAGAAGGTACCCCCACCACTACCTCCTATAACTGAAGTATAAACCAGTGCATTTGTAGCATCTATATATTTTTGTACACAAACCTCGAATGTTCCTGCATAATCTTGTCCGGATAAATACACATTGCCGCCTATGACCTCTATGTCGTAAGCCCTGAATTGCTGGAGGTATGTAGAAAACTGAATAGCACCCGTTGCAGCATTTAATTTAGCATAAAAACCGGTATTTGCACCAAAATATGTGGTGCCGTTTGTTACAGGAAAATTGGTAGACTGTGTTTGCCCAGCCAGGTAAACAGTACCGTTAGCTACTTTAATATCCCATCCAAACTCACTGTTATTACCGCCTAAATACCTGCACCATAAAATATTACCAGCAATATCAAACTTGGTTACAGTTACATCATTACTACCACCACCAAAAGGGTTACCTGTAGTAATTGGCAATCCAGAGTTACTGGATAACCCTATCATGTATGTTTCGCCATTTAGTACAGTAATGTTATTATCGAAATCTGAGCCGGTAGTACCCAAATACGTGGAAGCCGCAATATAGCCCTGGGCATTAGTAATTAAAGGAATTAATAATAAAGAAAGAATGGTGAGAAGAAAATTACTTTGAACTTTCTTGGTAAGGGTAAAAATTTTCATAATTAGACTAATTTAGTAGTCTAGTAAAGTCGAATTTTGGCAACTATTGGTTGCATTTTTTTAGATCAGGAAATGAGGGGCATAAAAATATATAACAATAATAATGCATTTTTAAGGTACTGCGTTCAGGTTAATTGTGGCAATTGAAAAAATACACATTTGGTAATTAAACTAATAAATATTTAGAATAAATTAATATTTGACAATGAATTAACAATTTACATTATTCGTTATTAAAAATAAATTTTACATTATTGCCAGTTTTTTATTTTTTGGCAATAGCATTTTTTGTGTAGCTTGATTTTATCCTGCTAAGTTGTATTGAAAATACATTAATCATATCTGCTATAATGTGCTGTGGAATTTGATCAATAACGTTACTGTAAAGTTGTAGAAAAGCTTTATGGTACTGTAATGGAGACTCCATTACCTGATGAATGTCAATCTCTCTAATAGTTGTCAAGGTATTGCTTGGCAATAATGCGGCTAAAATTATTAAACTCAGGGATATTTTTGTACAACCACTGCATATTATTGTAAGAAAAACAAACTAGTACTGAATACTGTAAAACATCTATTGGTAAAGAAACCGGCTACTGATTGTGAGTGCTTTATAAGCAGCAATAAAACGCCCTGTAGTATGTACAAAAAGTATTTTCTCCGTTCCGCTTTCATGTGTAATATATCTTCTTATAAGCCCCGATTTTATTAAATACATATTATCACAAGCCTCTCCCGCCGTAGTAGTTTATCGTTTTTTTTATACTCTTAAATTTCCGTTTTCGAGATGATGGTATTAAACCTATCAACCGAAAAATTTAAGCCTTTAAAAAATTCAGCAATCATCTTATGCTTATTTTTTTCAAAATAAACATAAGATAAAGTTGGTGAGGAAAACCTTGTGTAAGGTTAGCGAATTATTTGTAAGAAATTAAAACTGTGGAAGTACTACCGTGGGAAAATTATTTTGAAACGAAAAAACTAACCCATTCAATTTTTCTATTCTACTTATTACTATTCTCCCATCATTTCTTTTACAACTGCCACTACATCTTCTACATTAGGCTTACTGAAATAATCTCCATCGCTGCCATAACTTGGGCGATGAGCTTTTGCAGTTATTGTTCTTGGTGCTACATCCAAATGGCGATATCCTTTTTGTTCTTCCATTACCTTATTAAACATATATGCTGCTGCGCCACCGGGCACATCTTCATCAACAAAAACAATGCGGTTTGTTTTTTTGAGCGATTCAACAATGCCATGATTAATATCAAAAGGTAACAAGGTTTGCACATCAATTACTTCGCAGCTTATATTTAATTTTTCCAGTCTTTCTGCTGCATCCATTACAATACGGAGTGTAGAGCCATAACTAACCAAAGTTATATCTTCTCCTTCCCTTATAATTTCCGGAATACCCAGCGGCACTGCGTAAGCCAATAAATTAGAAGGCATTTTTTCTTTAAGGCGATAACCATTTAAGCATTCTATCATTAAACCGGGGTCGTTACCTTGCAGCAAAGTATTGTACATACCCACAGCCTGTACCATATTACGGGGTACGCAAACATACATACCACGTAAGGCATTTATCAGCATTCCCATGGGCGAGCCGCTATGCCAGATACCTTCTAACCTATGCCCTCTTGTACGTACAATCAGCGGGCAACTTTGCTGGCCCACGGTTCTAAAATGTGTGGTACTTAAATCGTCGCTTAAAGGCTGTAAGCCATACAACAAATAATCAAGATATTGTATTTCGGCAATTGGCCTGAGGCCACGTAAAGCAAGGCCAATACCCTGCCCCATTATTGTTAACTCTCTTATGCCGGTATCAAAAATTCTTTGCTCGCCATATTTAACCTGTAAACCACTAAAGCCCTGGTTTACGTCGCCAATAAACCCAACATCTTCGCCAAAAGCCACTACTTTTTTATTGGTAGAAAATAATTCATCAAAATATTTATTCAACACTTCATAACCATTCACTGTTTTTGCATCATCATCATACCATGCATTAATCGGTGTAACATTCAGTGCTGATTTAGGTCCCTGGTTATACAAAAAAGTATTATACAAGCCTGCATTTAAGTTTTTCAATTCTTCATAATAATTTCTAATAACAACAGCATTTTCTTCTCCAACAATATCAATGGTTTTTGATAGTGCTTTTAATACATCACGCCGCATGGGCTCCCTGTTAAGGGTTAGTTCTGTAATGATATTTTTTATTTCTTCGCTGTTGGCATTTGCCGCATTTAGCAGCTCCACAGTTTTAGCAACTTGTGCCTGTATTGGAGAAATGTATCTTTCCCATGCCGTTTGTTTGCCATTTTTTACATGTTCTCTTGCTTCGTCCTGTATGGCATTTAATTCTTCCATAGTGGCTAAAGTATTTTCCACTATCCACTCTTTCATTTGCTTTATACAATCCCATTCTTTTTCCCACTCCAGCCTTTCAGGGCTTTTGTATCTTTCATGGCTACCCGATGTGGAGTGCCCCTGCGGTTGTGTAATTTCTTCCACATGAAATAAAGCTGGCGTATGCGTTTCCCTCATCCTCTGAAGTGCCGGCTCCAGTACTTCGCACATTCCGGCATAGTCCCAGCCTTTTAATTTATAAATATCTATCCCGTTGGTTCCTTCTGTTTTTTGCATACCGGAAAGTGCTGCAGAAATAGATGCTTTTGTAGTTTGGTATTTTTTGGGTACCGAAATACCGTAACCGTCATCCCAAACAAATATTGCTAAAGGCACTTGTAATACACCTGCCGCATTTACTGTTTCCCAAAAATGGCCTTCGCTTGTTGATGCATCTCCAATGGTACAAAAACAAATTTCGTTACCGTTATTACTCAGGTTGGTAAAATCTTTTAATTCTTCTGTTCCCCTAAATAATTTAGATGCTAATGCTAAACCTAGTGCCCTTGGCATTTGACTGGCAGTTGGCGCCATATCGCTGCTGGTATTTTTTTGTGCGGCCAGGTTAAGCCATTCTCCGTTCTCATCTACATTTTTGGTTACAAAATGAGCATTCATTTGCCGGCCGGCACTAAACGGATCATTTTCTACGTGTGGATCGGAGTATAATTGTGCAAAATATTGTTCTACGTTGGTAATGCCACTTGCAAGCATAAAGGTTTGATCACGGTAATACCCTGACCTGAAATCTCCAGGCTTAAAAAACTTGGCCACCGCCACCTGCGCTACTTCTTTTCCATCTCCAAAAATGCCAAACTTCGCTTTTCCTGTTAGTACCTCTTTGCGGCCAAGCAAACTTATTTCCCTGCTTATACAGGCAAACCGGTAATCTTTTAAAACTTCGTTGCGAAAGTTATCGAAACTCAATTTTTCGTCTAAGGCAATTTCATTAATGGTTGTTGTGTGCATATGGCTTGTATATGATAAGGCAAAAATATAAATTATAGCGCAGGTTTGTTAATAATCTGCTAACAGGTTAACAATTTACAACGGTTTTCGCCGTTTTAGTATCTTTGAAAGAGAAATTGAAAAAAAACTATCATGAAAAAAATAATTACATTAACATTAATTGCATTTTCAGCAGTAGTTGTAAATGCTCAAACAACCAAGCCTATTATAGCAGCAAATGCAGCGGACACCAAAGTTGCGGCAGCTCCTGTAGAAGTATTATTTTTAAAAGAAACCGAATTTGATTTCGGCAAGATTCCGCAAGGCAAACCTGTAACACACGTTTTTGAAATTACGAATAAGGGTAAGGATTCCCTTAAAATTGTAAATGTTCAGGCTAGTTGCGGTTGTACAACTCCGGAATGGGAAAGAGATAGACCCATTGCCCCCGGAGCTACAGCTAAAATAACCGTTGGTTACAACGCAGCAGCTGAAGGCCCTTTTACCAAACCTGTAACTATTACCTACAATGGTTCAGAAATCAAACAATTATTTATTAAAGGAGAAGTTTGGAAAACACCAGCTGCATCAGCTCCTGAAAACAAGAGCCTGGGCGATTTAAAAAATTAAACAACTATAAAAAAATAATAATGAAACAAATAATCCTATCGCTTACGGCACTGGTTTTAACTACTGCTTTATTTGCACAAAGAAAAGCTGATGAAGTTGCTAAATTTGTAACAGAAACCATTGATCAGGGTAAATTGAAACAAAACAACCCCGAAGAAGTAAAATTTACAGTTACAAATATTACAAAAGAGCCATTGATTATTGAATTGGCCAGCCCAACATGCGGATGTACTATTGGTGATTATACTAAAACTCCTATTGCTCCCGGCTCAACCGGTTATGTAAGTGCAAAATTTAATGCTGCCAATGTAGGTCACTTTACCAAAAGCATATCGGTAAAATTTGCCGGTGTTGATGAGGTAAAAAGTGTTACCATAACAGGCGATGTTTTAACTGCAGAAGATTATGACAAATGGAAAGCCGAAAGTGCAGCACCTGCAATTGTAAAAACACCAGCTGCTGTTGCCACACCGGCGGTTAAATCACTAAAATTAAAACCTGCTACCACCAGTAAAGTAATACCTGCAAAAAGTGTAAAAACAAAAAAGCCTGTAGCTACTGCCACTAAAAGTTAAAATATTTAAAATACCATAATACAAAAACCTCCTCATCAAGGAGGTTTTTGTATATTAGATATCTTTTAGGAATATTTTATAGCTGAATAAGCGTTTTTATTACCGAAAGCATCATAATTATCATAAATGGGTTAAAACGGAACAGTTTTTGGTAATTATAGAATCCTGCTTATTGATATCTAATGAAACTACTTTTACTTAATAATACCTGCTATATAAAATCATTTATACTATCTGTATTTATTCTAATCAGTTCTATTGCCCTAAGTCAACCAGCAGCAAACTTTTCGGCTACCCCACTTAGCGGCTGTGCTCCTTTAGCAGTAACATTTACTGATAACAGTACCGGCTCTCCTACATCATGGGAATGGGATTTGGGCAATGGCACTTTATCTACCCAACAAAACCCCACTACTACCTACTTTAACTCTGGCTTATATACAATTACGTTAAAAGTTAGTAATACTTTGGGCAGTAATAGCATTAGCCGCACACAGTACATTAAGGTGGATGATAAACCAATAGTAGACTTTAGTGAAACAAACGTTTCGGGTTGTTTTCCGTTAAGAGTTAGCTTTACTGATTTATCATCTGGCGGCTCGGCTGCTATAAGCACCTGGGAATGGGATTTTGGTGATGGCGCTTTATCAACTGCTCAAAATCCTTTTCATATTTATACAACGGCGGGTAACTACACTGTTACTTTAAAAGTTACCAATGCAGGTGGTTGTTCAAAAGTTGTAAGCCGACCTAATTATATACAGGTATCGCCGGGAGTTACAGTAAACTTTAGTAACACGGCCCCTCAATTATGCAAACCTCCGGAAACAATTAATTTCACTAACCTTTCCACTGGCCCTGGTACATTAACGCATGAATGGCTTTTTGGAGATGGTGGTACTTCTTTTGCAACTAACCCTTCTTACACCTATTTTACAGGAGGTAGTTTTACAGTTACCTTAATTACGCAAAGTAGTGCCGGCTGTGTAGATACTTTGATAAAACCAGCCGCTGTAGTTATAAAAGATGTGGTATCTGATTTTACAGGCCCAACAACAATTTGCAGAGGAGTTACTGCAAATTTTGTAAACACATCCAGCCCTGTCTCTGCCGGGTCCTTGTGGGATTTTGGAGATGCCACTTTTTCCACCGTAACAAATCCCTCCAAAATTTATTCAACAGCTGGTGTATATTTTGTCAAACTAAAAAATAGCTATGGCACTTGTGCCGATTCTATTACAAAACAAATTACAGTTTTAGATTTGCCTGTGCCAGATTTTACAGCACCTGATGTTACTGATTGTAAAGTACCATTTACGGTTAATTTTAATGATCTTTCAACTGGTGGAGCAATAGCGTGGAATTGGAATTTTGGTGATGGTGGCACATCTACCCAACAAAACCCTTCGCATACCTATACCAGTATTGGCAACTACACGGTAACCCTTATCATTACTGGTGCAAACGGTTGCAGCGACAGCATCAAAAAAAATCAATTTATAAGAATACAGGCTCCGGCTGTAAATATTAATGGTTTACCACTTGAAGGCTGTGTCCCCTTTACTATCAACCCAACGCCCAATGTTACAACAGTTGATGGGGTTGCTGCTTATTTATGGAATTTTGGAGATGGCGGAACTTCTACAGCTCAAAATCCGTCTTACACATATTTAGTACAAGGCAACTACACTGTAAAATTATTCATAACTACCAATGATGGATGTATTGATTCTTCTATATTAGTAAATGCTGTAAGAGTGGGTAATAAATCATTGGCAAATTTCAATGCATTGCCTTTAGCACAATGTGTAGGACAACTCATTCAATTTACTAATTTAACTGCTCCTTCAGATAGATGGGACTGGGATTTTGGAGATGCTACCGGTACTTCAAGCCTGGAAAACCCGGTTTATACTTACCAGGATACTGGTGTTTTTTCAATACGCTTTATTGCATGGAATAATGGTTGTGCCGATACGTTAGTAAGAAATAATTACATAACCGCCTTACCTCCGGTAGCCAGGTTTAACAGTGCATTTAATTGCGGCAATAAATTACAGGTATCATTTACTGACCAATCTACTTTACCACAAACCTGGTTTTGGAATTTTGGTGATGGTTTTACTTCAACTGCCCAAAACCCAACACATACATACGCTGCATTTGGTAACTATAATGTATCACTAACGGTAACTAATGGCAGCTGTAATAATACCAGAGTTAACAGTATTAATTTGTTTACCGAAACCGCAAATTTTATTGCAACTGATGATACTATTTGCACCAGCCAGGTAGCGATTTTTCAAACTACGGGAATAAATCCAAACAATATAGCTACTTATTTTTGGGATTATGGTGATGGAACATCTGGTTTAGCCGGAGCTGTAACTACACATACTTATAACTTGCCAGGTTTATATTCAGTTACACTTACAATTACCGATACAAGAGGATGTATTTCTACCTTTACAAAAAATAATATCATCAGAGTTTGGGGGCCTATAGCCAATTTTTCTTTTTCTCCATCGGCTGGCTGCAAACCTTTAAGTGTAAATTTTACTGACCTTACTAATACTGATGGAGTTCACCCCATTACAAAATGGGTGTGGAATTTTGGCGACGGCAATTCACAAACGTACAACAATCCTCCTTTTAATCACATCTATGATACTACCGGAAATTTTAACCCATTAGTGGTAGTAACTGATAGTTACGGATGTACCAATGTTTTTGCCAGTAATACTCAGGTGTTTGTTACTAAGCCTAAAGCAATCTTCTCTACACCGGACTCTTTAACCTGTGTTGGGAAAAATGTTGTATTCAATAACACATCAACAGGTATTGGGCTTAGCTTTAACTGGAATTTTGGCAACGCCAGCACTTCCATTGCTACCAGCCCTGTTAAAGTATATACGACTGACGGAGATTACGCCGTACAATTAATTGCAACAGATATTAATGGCTGCAAGGACACTGTAACTAAGTTGAACTATGTAAAAGTACACACCGTTAAAGCATCCTTTAGTGTAAATGATTCTTTAAGTTCCTGCACTCCCTTTGAAGTAATTTTCACTAATACATCTTTATATGCCACAAGTGGTATCTGGATTTTTGGAGACGGTACCACATCTACATTAACCAAACCAACCCACTATTATTCTGCACCGGGAACATATATTGCAAGGTTTGCTGTAATGGGCCCCGGTGGTTGCGTAGATACTGCTTACAAAACAATAATTGTATACCCTTCCACAGCATCATTAACCTATACACCACTGGCAGGCTGTTCGCCTTTGCCCATTAGCTTTCATGTATCAACTCCCGGCCCTGTTACTTATTTTTGGGATTTTAGTGATGGCAATACCTTGGCAACCACTGACTCTAATCTTATTTATAACTATTTATTACCCGGCCAGTTTTTACCTAAAGTAATTTTAGAAGATCAGACAGGCTGCCAAATACCGGTATTAGGCATTGATACCATTTACGTTACCAAAAGTGATGTAAATTTTGGCGCAAGCGATTCATTATTTTGCGATGCCGGTGTTGTTAACTTTACAGATTCTACAATAAGTAATGGCGTAATTAATACCTATAATTGGGATTTTGGTGATGGTGGCACATCAACAGCTCAAAACCCATCGCATAATTATAGTGGCCCAGGTTTTTACACGGTACGTTTAATTGTTACAACAACCAATGGCTGCAGCGACACTGCAATTAAAACCAACCTTATAAAAATTGTTGCTTCGCCTGTAGTTGCCATTGCAGGCAATATGCCTATTTGTATGCAAAGCAAACTTACTTTTACCGGCATAGTAGTACAACCCGATACCTCTGCCATAAAATGGTACTGGAGTTTTGGAAATGGAAACACTTCTATAACGCAAAACCCATTACCGCAACGCTATGATACTGCCGGAAATTATCCATTACGATTAGTAGTAACCAATAGTACAGGTTGCGCCGATACTGTAGAGCAAACTGTAATTGTTTATCCGCTGCCGGTTATTGATGCAGGACCTGACAAGATTCTTGGTGTTGGCTCATCAGTTGGTATAACACCAACAGGCTCTGTTGTGGTAGATTATTTATGGACACCAGCTACTGCATTATCCTGCACCAACTGTTACAATACCATTGCTTCGCCCAAAAACACCACTACTTACAACATAAAAGTTACCGATGGTAATGGTTGTATCAATACCGATAACATCACCATTATTGTTGTTTGCAACAATAAAAATGTTTTTATACCCAATACTTTTTCTCCTAACAACGATGGTGTAAATGATTGGTTTTATCCAAGAGGTACCGGGTTATTTGCAATACGAAGCATACGGATATTTAACCGTTGGGGAGAAATGGTTTTTCAAAAAGCTAATCTTTTTCCTAACGATCAGTTTGCAGGGTGGAACGGCAGGTACAATGGCAAATTATTAACTACTGATGTTTATACTTACATTATTGAGATTGTATGTGAGAACAGTGAAGTGCTTTCTTATAAAGGAAATATCAGCTTAATTCAATAATAATTATACTAAAAATGCGTTTGAAGTATAACAAAATTGCACTAACAACAAAATCTGGCACAATGTGGAGAGGTTTGCTTAAACCTTTATTGAGTTTTTTTATATTGCTTATAACTGGCAAGCAAGCTTATACACAAGACATTCACTTCTCCCAATTTTTTGAAACTCCATTACTTAGAAACCCTGCTCTTGCTGGTATTTTTAGCGGAGATGTGAGGATTCAGGCTGTATATCGCAATCAATGGAACAGTGTAACCACGCCTTATCAAACCGGATCATTAAATGCCGAATATAAAAAACCTATTGGCAAGGGAGATGATTTTATAACATTAGGAGGTCAGATCTTGTATGATAAAGCCGGAACAATCGCATTACAATCCACTCATATTTTGCCGGCTATCAACTACCACAAATCTTTAAGTGAAGAAAAAAACATGTATTTATCTTTAGGATTTATGGGAGGCTGGGTACAACGCAGTATAGACAGAAGTAAAGTAACTACCAACAGCCAATACGATGGCACAGGTTTTAACCCTGGTTTATCAACCGGCGAAACTTTTCCCAAAAATTCCTATTCTTATTTAGATGGAAGTGTTGGCATGAGCTTTAATACACAGATTGGCGATAACACCGATAATAATATTTACCTGGGAGTAGCTTACCACCATTTTAATAAAGCCACTAAAGTATCTTTTTATGGCAATCCTAATTATGAAATGATACCCAAATGGGTTGGCTCATTAGGTGTAAGAATGAACATTAACGAATATTCGTTTTTTACATTACTGGGAGATTATTCCAAACAAGGCACTTTTACAGAAACAATGGCAGGCGCTCTATACTCCTGGAGATTGGATGACATTGAAACTCCGAAATATATTTTGCATGCCGGTGCTTTTTTACGCTGGAAAGACGCTTTGATACCTGTTGCAAAACTAGAATTTAAGCCTTTAGCTATCTCGATCAGTTACGATGCTAACATATCGCAATTAAAAAATGCCAGCAGTGGGCGTGGCGGATTTGAGTTAGCATTAACCTATCAAAAATACTTAGACCGCAACAATACAAGTGCAGATGCGGTACGATGTCCTAAGTTTTAGTAACAGACTTTAGTTTTTATTGGATAAAAACATAAAACTTACATTCCAAAAAAGTACAAAATTTGTATATAAAAAGCCCCACCGTAGTGAGGCTTTAATTTTTAATTTTTGATTTTTCATAAATCTATTATACCTGACACTGTTGTTAATGTTTGCTGTCCTTATACGCTGCTATTTTATTTTGATACTATATTTTCAAATGTAATTAAATTTAATTATAATATTCATTGATAAAAATTATAATTAAATAGATAATATCTATTTTTGCGGCATGACCATTACACAATTAGAATACATAGTTGCCGTGGATACACACCGCCATTTTTCAACAGCAGCCGAACAGTGTTTTATAACTCAACCCACTTTAAGCATGCAAATTCAAAAGCTGGAAGAAACGCTGGGCAGTAAAATTTTCGACCGTAGCAAGCAACCGGTTATTCCTACGGAGATTGGTGAAGAAATTATTCAGCAGGCAAGGATCATTTTAAACGAAGTAAAAAAGATCGACCAGCTTATCAGCGATAAGCAGGGTATTTTACAAGGCGAATTAAAGATTGGCATTATCCCTACTTTGGCACCTTATTTATTGCCCCTTTTTTTACAGCCTTTCTTAAAAAAATATCCTGATGTTACTATAAAGGTGAAAGAGATGACCACCGATATTATTGTTGAAAAATTAAAGACAGGGAGAATTGATGCCGGCCTTTTAGTAACCCCTTTACAGGAAGCCAGCATAACTGAATACCCTCTATTTTACGAAGAGCTGGTAGCATATGTATCTAAAAAAAATGCAGCTTATAAAAAAACTTATGTACTGGCAGATGATATTGACCTGAAAGAATTGTGGTTGCTGGAAGAAGGCCATTGTTTCCGATCGCAGATAATTAATTTATGTGAGCTGAAAAAACAAACCAAAGAACAAAGCAATTTTGAATATGAAGCAGGTAGTGTGGAAACCCTTAGAAAAATGGTAGAGTTGAATAACGGCGTAACCATTTTACCCGAATTAGCCACGCTTGATTTTTCTGCTAAACAAACCAATATGATACGGCATTTTAAATCGCCTGCACCGGTAAGAGAAGTAAGTCTGGTAACACACCGTGATTATATAAAAAAGAAACTGATTGATGTTTTAAAAGAAGAGATCATTGCCATACTGCCGCCCAAACTGGCGTTGAACAAAAGTAAAAACCTGGTAAAAATATAGCTGTGTAACCTACCTGTTGACTGGCAGGTTACACAGCTATTTAGTGATCAATTTTAGTTTTCCATCGAAAAAACTATATAACCATCAGCAAAAAATTATTTATCCTCGCCAGTTAGTTTCCAAACTAGTGCGGCGGCAACAGCACCAACAATTGGTGCAACAATAAATAGCCATAACTGAGCTAAAGCTTTGCCTCCGGCTAAAATTGCTGGTCCGAAACTGCGTGCCGGATTTACAGAAGTACCCGTAATTGGTATTGCAACCAAATGAATTAAAACCAATGTAATACCAATGGCAAGGCCAGCCATATTACTATTACCATGTTTTGAGGTAACATTAAAAATTACATAGAGGAATAAAAATGTAAATACAGCTTCTGTAATAAATGCCGCTGTGGTGCTATAGTTACCCAAATACCCTTCGCCCCAACCGTTAGCGCCATAAGAATTAGCATGATCGGTTGCAATGACACCTAAAATTGCAGCGCCAATTATTGCACCAATAAACTGGGCTACAACATACCCTGCTGCATCTTTGCTGCTTATTTTGCCAGCTACAAGCATTGCAATGGTAATGGCAGGATTAATATGGCAGCCAGAAATACCGCCGATAGTATAAGCCATGGCAACCACTGCAAACCCAAACGCAAGAGAAATCCCCAGCAAACCTAATCCTGCCGGCCCACCATCTACATTACCTCCGGAAATTACTGCTGCACCGCAGCCAAATAAAACCAGGCTCATTGTACCAATTAATTCTGCTAAATACTTTTTCATATTAATTATTTTGGTTAAAAAACTTCAGTCGGTTAAATAAACAAAAAGGATGCAAACGGTGTTAACAATTTTTGCACCTTTATCTTTACAAAAAATAAAAACACTTAATTATTATGGCAATTGAGATTGGACAAGCCGCACCGGATTTTAGTTTATTTGATACCACAAAAAACAAGGTAACCCTTAGTGAACAAAAGGGAAAAAATGTTTTACTGCTGTTTTTTCCCCAAGCCTTCACAGGTGTATGTACCAAAGAATTATGTGCTATCAGGGATGACATTGCTAAGTACAGCAACGTTAATGCTGAAATATTTGGCATTTCTGTTGACTCTGTTTTTACTTTGGGCAAGTTTAAAGAAGATCAGCATTACAATTTTCCTCTGCTTAGCGATTTTAATAAAGAAGTATCTACAGCTTATGGCACTATTTATACTGATTGGATACTTGAGATGAAAGGCGTAAGCAAGCGCTCTGCATTTATTATTGACAAAGAAGGAGTTATTCAATATGCAGAAGTGCTGGAAAGTGCTGGAGATATGCCCAATTTTGAAGCAATTAACAGCAAACTGGAACAATTAAATGGATAGTTTATACGTTAGAATCTTGCAGGCTACTTCCCTGCAAGGTTCTTTAACAAAAAACGGCATTTTTTTGGCTATATAATTTATTGATTATTTCAGTATGTTTTACTAACTTTACTATATTGAAACAAATTTTTTACATATTTATTTTCATTATTGGATTAAACTTTACTTCTCTTGCACAAAATAACAGTTCCGCATCTGGCGATGGTGCTGCAAAGTTGATAAAGCTCTACCCAATCCCTGCAACTACTGCAATCAATTTTGATTTTGTAAGTGGTTATGATAAGTCATTTTCTTTTCAGGTTTATAATTTCACCGGTAAGGTAGTTTACGAACTGAAAAATCCTCCCCAAAAAATCAATCTTTCCTTAGCTGATTTCTCAAGAGGCTTTTATTATTATCAGCTTCGTGATAAAAACGGAAAACTAATTGAAACCGTTAGGTTTTTGGTAATTAAATAACCTCTTCTCCATTTCATCAAAGTCTTTCAATTCAATTCTTAGTTCACATCAAGTTTTTTTCAACTTAACGATACCCTCCTGTTCTTCGATCTTTCCAATCAATAATAATACAGCTGAATTTATTTTATCGCTTGAGTGTTTGTCATGCTAATGTCAAATAAAAAATTTAAACAAATTTCTAAAAGAAAATGGTCAGTTATGCCTTACGCAAAAGTGCAATAAACAAAGATTTATTTTTAAAGAATAATACTGCTTTCAATGTTGGAAAATTCTAAAATGAACATGATGTTTTTTAATTCTCCTTTTTTTCTGATACTCTTTATAATTACTACAACTGTAATGAAATATATCTTTTAAAAAAATTACTTAGTCCGTATAATTTTGTATTTTAGTTTTATCAAATCAGAAACTATTTAAGTTGTTTTAATTAATTCAATCCTGTTGAAAAGACTGCTTGTAAAAAACATTTCTTAAGAACATTATATAATACCTAATCAAAATCATTTATTCAACTAACTTTTATCAGGCCAGCTTGCTTTTTGTGAAGATAGCTTTGCCTTGCATTTAAAAACTTTCATAATACAATAGCACTAGTTCTTAAAAAGTCTTCTCAATAAAAATTTTCTCAATCATTTAAACCCAATTTAAATCATGTCAATTCCAAGTAATTTTTCTTCTTTAGGATCAAGCCCTATCAATGGAGAAATTGATAGCTGGGTGAGGCAAATTGCTTCACAATGCGAAGCCAGTGCAATTCACTGGTGTGATGGTTCTCAACAAGAGTATGATATTCTTTGTCAACAACTAGTAAAAAAAGGAACTTTTATACAATTAAATCCCGAGAAGCGGCCTAATAGTTTTGCGTGCTTTAGCGATCCCAGCGATGTTGCACGAGTAGAAGATAAAACTTTTATCTGCAGCCGCCTAAAAGAAAATGCAGGCCCAACCAACAACTGGATGGAACCCGATAAAATGAAAACAATATTAAATGACTTGCTTATCGGATCAATGAAAGGCCGTACATTATATGTAATACCTTTTTGCATGGGGCCTGTTGGTTCTCCATTATCAAGATATGGTGTACAAATTACAGACTCGGAATACGTGGTGGTTAACATGCGTATTATGACACGTATGGGAGAAGCTATTTTACCGCACATCCAATCAAAAAAATATGTAAAATGCTTACACACTATTGGTGCTCCTTTAGAAAAAGGTGCTAAAGATGTAACATGGCCTTGTAACCCAGAAGTAAAATACATCTCTCACTTTCCTGATGAAAGATTAGTAATTTCTTATGGTAGTGGTTATGGTGGCAATGCATTAATGGGCAAAAAATGTTTTGCGTTGCGCATTGCATCTGAAATGGGAAGAGAAGAGGGCTGGTTAGCTGAGCACATGCTTATTTTAGGAGTAAAAGACCCTAAAGGACAAAAAACTTATGTTGCTTCTGCTTTTCCAAGTGCTTGTGGTAAAACCAACTTTGCCATGTTAATTCCACCAAAAGAATTTGATGGCTGGAAAGTAACAACAGTGGGTGATGATATTGCATGGATACATCGTAGCACTGATGGCGCTTTATATGCCATCAATCCAGAGTCTGGTTATTTTGGAGTAGCGCCAGGCACCAATGTAAAAACCAATCCTAATGCAATGGAAAGCATTAGAGCCAATACCATTTTTACCAATGTAGCCATTACTAAAGATAAAGACGTTTGGTGGGAAGGAATGACCAAAGAGATACCAGAAGGATTAACTGACTGGCACGGTCAGCCATGGGATCCAAAAAGTGGGAAACCTGCAGCACACCCTAACTCAAGATTTACAGCTCCTGCTCATCAAAATCCTGCCATTGATGAAGATTGGGATAATCCAAAAGGAGTACACATTGGAGGATTTATTTTTGGTGGCCGCAGAAGCACAACAGTTCCTTTAGTATATCAATCTTTCAACTGGAATTTTGGAGTTTACCTTGCTACTACTATGGGCAGCGAAACTACTGCAGCAGCTTTTGGTGAAGTAGGCAAAGTACGCCACGATCCATTTGCAATGTTACCTTTTATGGGATACCATGTAGGTGATTATGTAAACCACTGGTTGCAATTTGGAAGAACATTACCTAATGCCCCACGTATTTTTGGAGTAAACTGGTTTAGAAAAGATGAGAATGGAAACTTTATGTGGCCAGGCTTTGGTGAAAATATCAGGGTGCTTAAATGGGTAGTAGATAGAATTAATGGCCATGCTTCAGCTATTGAAAGCCCCATTGGATGGATGCCAAGATATGAAGATATGGACTGGACCGGACTGGAAGACTTTGGCCATACCGAATTTGAAAACATTATGACCGTTGACAGGGAACCGTGGAAAAAAGAATTATTATCACACGAAGAATTATTCTCCCGCTTTTATGATAAACTTCCAAAAGAATTTATCTTTATGAAAGAACTCTTACTGTCTTCATTGTGGCGTTCACCCGAACATTTTGGTTTGCAACCTGAACATCACTAAACATAAAAAGGGTATTACGGGCAACCATAATACCCTTATTTTTTACCTATACTTTTTATTATGGACTGGATCATTAAGCTTTTTACCGAGCCATCAGTTGCGCATGCGGTTGTTATTTACGGTTTGGTAATTGCAATCGGCATCTGGCTGGGTAAGTTAAAAATATTCGGCATTTCTTTAGGCGTTACCTGGGTATTATTTATGGGGTTACTCTTTTCTTATCTTGGAGTAACAGTAAATAAAGAAACAGAAGATTTTTTAAGAGATTTTGGATTAATACTCTTTGTTTATTCCATAGGCCTCCAGGTGGGCCCCGGTTTTTTTGCGTCGCTGAAAAAAAATGCACTAGGCAACAATCTGTTAGCAGGTTCAGTTGTTTTACTGGGGGTTATTGTAACTGTTATTTTTAAATTTATTTCAGGCAATCACATCACTGTAATGACAGGCCTTATGAGCGGAGCCGTTACCAATACCCCTGGTTTAGCTGCGGCACAATCTGCTGTGAAAGAAATCAACGTTCCCGGGGTTGATAATTCACTTATGACGCTGGCTTATGCTATTGCATATCCCTTTGGTGTTTTTGGCATCATCTTTTCGCTCATCATATTGAAAAAAATATTTAAAACTAATATTGAAACAGAAAAAGAATTACATCGGAAGTTAAATATTTTCAGATCAAAGCGCCCGATCTCTATCCATTTAAAACTGGATAACAAACAATTGATAGGACAACCCTTACGTAAAGTATTTGAGCTGTTAAAAGACCCTATCGTTATTTCAAGAATGTTTCATAAAGGAGAAGTTATCACCCCTACCCCGGATCTTATTTTTGATGAGGAAGACGTTTTGCTGGTGGTTGTTCCCAAACACGAACTGGCTCAGGTTAAATTACTCATCGGCCCCGAAAGCAATATGAATTTAAAATCGGAAACCGAAAGTGGTCTTATATCAAAATACATTGTAGTTACCAATAAAGAAGTTACCCATAAAAGACTGGGAGACCATCCGGAAATTCATCAGCATGATTTTACACTTACCCGTTTAAACCGTGCCGGTATAGAAATGGTACCGCATGGCAACCTGTTTTTGCAATTAGGTGATACTTTAAAAGTAGTAGGCACAGAGGAAGGCGTTGAGCAGGTTGCAAAAGTATTTGGCAACTCTGTAAAACGTTTAGAATCCCCCGACTTGGCCCCAATATTCATGGGTATTGTTTTGGGTGTAATTGTAGGCAGCATTCCTATCCATTTTCCTAATATGCCGGTTGCAGTAAAAATTGGTATGGCAGGTGGCCCATTAATAGTTGCATTATTGTTAAGCCGCTTTGGAGGTGTGGTGTATTTAAATACTTACACAACCAACAGCGCTAATTTAATGATACGTGAATTAGGTATTACTTTATTTTTAGCTAGTGTGGGTTTGCATAGTGGTGGCAATTTAGCTGCTGCTTTTGTAAACGGAAGCGGTTGGCTTTGGATAGCAATGGGTATTGTAATTACTATGTTCCCGCTTTTAATAGTAGGTGTAATGGCCCATAAGTTTTTCAGAAAAACTTATTTTGAAATTTGCGGTTTACTGGCAGGCGCATCAACGGACCCTCCGGCATTAGCCTTTGCTTTAAAAATGGCAGGCAATGATATTCCTTCAGCAACATATGCTACAGTATATCCGCTTACCATGATCCTGCGTATTGTTGCTGCAGAATTATTAATATTATTATTTGCCTGATATCCTTAAAAATAAATTATGAAGCGGTTAAGAATATGGGTATTATTTTTTCTTTGCATAAGTTTTTCCTTTGCTGATGCACAAACGAAACCTAAAGAAATAAATGAACAAAGCCAGGCATGGCTTTGCCTTAACAGTACCATCAGGGTTTCAAACAAATGGGGCTTTATGGCTGATGTACATGAACGAAGGAATAATTTTTTAAAAGACGCCCAATTTCATTTCATTCGCTTTGGCATAAACTACTGGTTAAAAGATAATATCATTTTAACCGCTGGTTATGGCCATATGTGGGTGGCGCCTTCTATTGCCGGCTGGCACACATTCTCCAATGAAAACCGCATTTACGAACAAGTGCAAATGACTTCAAAAATTGGTAAAGTAAGTTTGCTGCAACGCCTACGTAACGAACAACGCTGGCAGCAAAAAATGGCCAACGATAAAGCTACCGGACAAAATAAATTTACCGACAGGGTTCGTTATTTACTAAGTTTTACTATCCCCGTTTTTAAAAATCCAAAATATCCATCCCTTGTTGTTGCAGATGAATTATGTGTACAATTTGGAAAAGAAGTAGTGTATAATACCTTTGATCAAAACAGGGTTTTTGTTGGAGTTAAACAAAAACTAAGCAAAAACTTAAGTTTTGATTTGGGGTACATGCAGGTAAAACAACAAAAGGCATCGGGCTATCAGTATGATAAAAACAATACCTTTCGTTGGTTCTTTTATTACACCCCCGATTTTAGAAAGAAGAAAATAGCTGCAACAAAATAATTATTTATACTTCCGCCCAGGTGTGATCGGCCAATAATTTTACCTGTGCAATAAAATTTTTATAGGCATCGCCTTTGCGCCATTGATCAGGCCCGATCATGGATAGAAAATGGCTGTCATCATTGTTTTGATAGAGATAGTAGACCGAGCCCACCACCGGCGAAAAGCTAAGTTTAGCATTGTAAATGATCATGGATAATTCTTTACGCATTTGAATTTCCTGCGCCTGTAAGGCCAGCAATTCTATTTGCCTGCGTATCTGATCCAGCTGCATATTGGTTTGCTCTTCCATGGCACTTAAAGCCTTGTGCCTTATTATACCATCTTCAGTAGGTTTAACTAATGCGCCAGAGGCAGAAGATGCATATGGCAACACAGACATTTGCTTATGATACACTTCTGTATTGATGTAAGCTTTTTGCTCGTGCGTAAAACCTTTCTGTGTAATTTTTAAATATCCATTGGGTAATAATTCATTTATAACCTGCAACACATCGTTACCCTCTTTATAAAAAAATATTTCAAAATGGATGGTACTGATAAGATCAACTTTTACCATATCGGCCCAATCAATATCAGTAAAAGCATGCATTGCTCCATCTGCAACTAGTTCGTATTGCGAAGCAAAAGCCTGGTTTTCCAGCGTTACCCAACTGGTATTGATACTTATGGATTTTTTATCATTACTATTGGCAATAATGCAAATGCCGGATTTGGGGCGACTGCCTGTTTCGTAAATGCCTTTTTCGGGAAATAATTGCCAGGAACCAATAAAATTATATGCGCTGATCATTTATGCGGTATGTTTAAAAATGTTGTAGCTATAACAACCAATCAGCAGTATTGTTTTAAACAAAAAAAGATAGAGAATGTTTTTAATTTTTACAAGCTAAAAACTCGAAGGCAGGTAATTGCTGCTTTCTTAATAATGCTTCAATAACAAGTGGCTTTGAAGTAATAACGCCCCTGCAAATATTTACAGACTGAAATATTCTTTTATTAATAATGGTATGAAAGCGCAATTGATCATCCAGCAGGTTTTTGTACTGCTCTATAAAACGCTCTTCGTTTAAAAGCGTTTCATTCATCAAAACCTCGTGATGCCTTAGCTGGTATAATTTCATAATATAAAAATAAGTTGCAGTTGATGTAGCTTTTATAAATGTTTAAGAAAAGGCTAATAATTTGCCCCGGCCGAATAACAGTATGTTAAACATAATTAAAATAAAATTGTTGTAACTAAAAACATGGCAATGAATCATTTTTCTAAAACCGCTATACAATCCTGGGAACGTTTTTACCGGGCCAATTTTATTAATTGCCTTAGCGGATTCAAAAGTGCCACCTTGATTGGAACAATTAATAAAGAAAACAAAACCAATCTGGCCATTTTTAGCAACATTGTACATATTGGTGCCGCCCCTGCATTGATTGGCTTTATTAACCGCCCAACAGATGCGGCGCCGCATACTATTAAAAACATAGAAGCTACAGGGTTTTACAGCATGAATCATATTCATTCCAGCTTTATAAAAAAGGCCCATCAAACCAGCGCTAAATATGCCGAAGGGGAAAGCGAGTTTGAAAAAGCAGGCTTAGCTATTGAATGGAAAGAAAATATCGGGGTACCTTTTGTTGCCGAAAGCCGCATCAAATATTTGATGGAACTAACAGAGATCGTTCCTATAAAACATAATGGCAGTTTTTTGGTAATTGGTGCTATACAAGATGTATTTGTTGACGAAACCCTGATTGATAAAGATGGCTTCCTGCATATTGAAAAAGCATGCAGCATTACAAGCCTGGGCATTGATGGTTATTACGAAACAAGTTTAAAAGCAAGATATAAATATGCAAAGCCAGGCATTGCAACTGAAGCAATTAAATAAGTATCAGGGAATCAGCCAATCGGCAGAAAAACTGCCCTTCTCACCATAGGTAAATGCTGCTCTTCTGTGTCCCTTACTATTCAGCCATAACCATTCCATCCAGTTAACTGAGGTAACTACTATTCCGAAATTTTTTCTACCTGCAAGGCTTTCTTCCAGTGAGGGATCATTGGTTTCAAATGCTGGCGGCAAGCCGCTAACGGGCAATAATGATTTTACAGACGGCCCTTCATCGCCCAAATAAATTTTTCTGCTGCTCATGCTACTTGTTGCCCAGGCTTCGTTGGCAATTACATCATCCTGGTGTAATGTTGTTGTGCCTGCCAATCTTATTTGCAACCTTGATGCTGCATCGTAAAATAACCAGCTAATACTATTTTGCTGTTGCAGCTCTTTCCATTTACCACTGCGAATGTCGGTATGAAAAGCCAGTTGCCTTTTCTCCGGCCATACTTTACGCAGCACCACTGTTCGCATATTTACTCCGTTTGTGTTTACGTTAGCCACAACAGCATTATGCAATGGATCTTTATAACGTAATGCAGCATTTAGTAAGCGATTCCAGGTATCTTTTTCCAAACTATTCAGGTCGTAATTTATACCGTCTATTAAAACTGTATTCATAAATACTGTAACAATTTAAAAAAAAGATAGTTGCAATTAAAAAAGTAATAATTTAAAAACTCAACTGGCCTGTTTTCATATCAATACAAGATGCCTGCGGCTGTTTATTTTCATTTTTAATGTAGGGAATTGATTTTACCAGCATCAGTTTTTCTTTCTGCTTTTTTTCTTCATTTGCTTTTATCAATTCATCTCCAATAACTCCAATTAAACCAAACATTATACCAAGAGAACTTTTATTTCTTCTGCTGGCTAATTTAACGTAGTTGGAAACAATAAAACCATTACCTTGTTTTTCTATTGGGATAAGATAATCTTCTTCATATTTATACAACTCACCATTTTTACATATCCCCCATACATTTAAAGTATCAACCCGATTATCACTTTTCATCTGTATAAATTTTACTTTTCTTTTACCCAACGTAACTGGCTGATAAAGCAATACAGAAGGTTTATTATCCAAGAACTCCTGAAAATTTGCGTAGGCTCCCTCATTATAAACAGCCGTAGTTAGAACAGGCATATCCAGTTTTGGCTTATTATGTTCCATAATCTGGTCAACTGTCATTTCTTCGGCAGTTAGCTGCTGGTCTGCGGCGACTTTAACTGTTTGCTTTAATAAAAATTTAAACGCCTCCTGTATACTTTCTCCGTGCCAGGCAGTAACATCTCCGCTGCTCTCTTTAACAAAAACTGTATCTACAGAAGTGATGGGTTTGTACTGGTAGCCGTTAGAAGCCATATATGCTGCTGCACTAAACTTTATGTAGGCGTATTCCATCATGCCTGTTTTTTCAGCAACACGTAACTCTTTTAGTACCCATAATATTTTAGCGCCCCCTTCTTTGTAATCATTTTTATACATCTTCTCAATCTGTTCCTGCAAAAAAGCAGTTAATGGCTTGGCAGGTTTTATGTGTACCACATGATAATCCATCCCTTTAAGCACATAACCCAGCTGTACGCTATCTCTCACTAATTGCACCAGACTGATAGCTGCAATTTTTACAGATTTTTTTGGAAAATTTGCAATAGGAAATTTGGGCATTTTAATTGTCGTAAACTCTTCTGTATCTTCAACGGGCTTACTATCTTTTTGTGCATTTGCAAATAACACTGCAATAATCAGGGATGCGGATAAAAATATTTTTTGCATTTTTTTATTTGAATGTAAAATATTTTTTACAAAAACCATTTATGCGATCACAACACCTGCACAATCAAAAATTTTAAATAGTGCGTATTCTCTTGCCCTCTTATTATCGGGTGATCGGCGCTTTGTGCATTAAACATCACCTGCCGTATTTTTCTTTTGGCATCTTTGGCGGCCATTTGTATAATATCTAAAAACAATTCTGGCTGCACTAAATTGGTACAGCTTGAGGTAACTAAAAAACCACCAGGCTTTACTAATTTCATACCCCGTAAATTAATTTCTTTATACCCTGCTACTGCTTTATCAATGCTGCTGCGGCTTTTGGTAAACGATGGTGGATCCAGCATCACCACGTCCCAGCGTTTATTTTCTTTGGTCCAGTTTTTTAATACATCAAAAGCATTTACACATTCAAACTGGCAAATCTTTTCAAGCCCGTTTAATGCGGCATTTTTATTACACATGTCCACTGCATTTTGAGAAATATCCAAACCCAAAACAGATCTGGCTCCGTAATACGCAGCGCTAATTTCAAAAGAACCGGTATAACAAAATGCGCCCAGCACATCGGCATCTTTTACAATATGCTGAATAGCTTTGCGATTATCCTGCTGATCTAAAAAATACCCGGTCTTTTGTCCGTTGGCAATATCTACATTAAATTTTATTCCGTTCTCGTTAATAATAATGTTGGTATCAAATTCTGCAGAAAGAAAACCTTTATGTTGTTCCATGCCTTCCAGCTCTCTTACAGGTACATCATTGCGTTCGTAAATGCCTCTGGGTGCAAACAATTCGTTCAATGCCTTTACAATGGATGGCTTCCATACATCAATACCCAATGCCAAAGTTTGTATCACAAAATAATCGTTGAATTTATCGATGATCAGTTGCGGCATATCATCAGCTTCGCCAAATATCAGGCGGCAGTTTTCGGAATAACCAATTTTTTGCCGGTACTGCCAGGCTTGTTTTATACGGTTATAAAAAAAGGCATCGTCAATAGTTTCATTCTTATCCCTTGTAAGTAATCGCACCGATATTTGAGACTGCGGATTGTAATATCCCCGGCCAATAAATTTTTTATCGAAAGTGTACACATCCACTATCTCGCCGGGTTGGGCATTAGTGTCTTTTTCTTTGCCGGTATTTACTTCGTTGCTAAAAATCCAGGGGTGGCCGGCCTCTACCCTACGGCTTATATTTTTATTTAAAACAATGCTCTTCATGGCGCAAAGTTACCCTTTTAGCTGTCAGGCCACTCAAAATGTCCCTTACAAAGCCCAAAACTTGTCAATTTGGCTGCAAAACAAGGCTTGGCAAAATGTTTGACTGTTGTACCTTCGCAACCAATTTTTAAAATTTGTATGGATCAGAAACAAGCAATAACACCCGAAAACGATATTGAAATGAATATTAATGCGGACGCCGATGTACCAGGCAACACTCATTTAAGCAACGAAGGTGCTGAAGATGCAACAGAAAAATTGCAGGCAGAGCTGGAAGAACAAAAGGATAAATATTTACGCCTTTTTGCAGAGTTTGATAATTTTAAAAGGCGCACTGCTAAAGAGCGGATTGAGTTAATGCAAACTGCAGGTAAAGATGTAATTGTTTCTATGCTGGAAGTGATGGACGATTGCGACCGTGCAGAAAAACAAATGCAAACCAGCGACGATGTGGCTTCAATAAAACAAGGCATTGCTTTAGTATTTGGCAAATTAAGAACCGCCCTCACTAACAAAGGCCTTAAAGCCATGCAAAGCATCAATACAGAATTTGATGTAGAAAAACATGAAGCCATTACCGAAGTACCAGCTGCGGATGCTATGAAGGGCAAAGTGGTGGATGAAGTAGAAAAAGGATATTACCTGAATGATAAAATAATCCGCTTTGCAAAAGTGGTGGTAGGAAAATAATTAGCAATTATTGCTGTTGTGCTAATGGTATATCAATATCATTAGCACATTTGCATTTTAACACAGTATCGCATTATGAGTAAAAAAGATTTTTACGAAATATTAGGGGTTTCCAAATCTGCATCGCAGGATGAGATAAAAAAAGCATATCGTAAAGTGGCCATGCAATTTCACCCCGATCGTAACCCTGGTGATAAAGCTGCCGAAGAAAAATTTAAGGAAGCAGCTGAGGCTTACGAAATTTTAAGTGATGCTGATAAAAGAGCACAGTATGACAGATTTGGCCACCAGGCATTTAGCCCCGGACGTGGAGGCGGCGGCGGATACGGCGGCGGCGCTGGTATGAATATGGATGATATCTTCAGCCAGTTTGGAGATATTTTTGGCGACGAAAGTCCTTTTGGAAGTTTTTTTGGCGGAGGCGGTGGAGGAAGAAGAAGCAGTGGCGGACGCAGCAGGGGTGTAAGAGGCAGCAATCTTCGTGTAAAAATTAAACTAAATTTTGAAGAGATCGCCAAAGGCACTACTAAAACTATCAAAGTAAAAAAATATGTTTCCTGTAACACTTGCGGTGGCAATGGTGCAAAAGATAAAAACAGCATAAATACCTGCGGCACTTGTGGTGGCAGCGGCCAGGTTAGAAGGGTACAAAATACTTTTTTAGGCCAAATGCAAACCGTTACTACCTGCCCTAATTGCAATGGCGAAGGCACTACTGTAACCAACAAATGTACCAGTTGCAAAGGCGAAGGAAGAGTGTATGGAGAGGAAACAGTAACAATAGATATACCAGCAGGTGTGCAGGAAGGTATGCAATTAAGTGTTGGTGGTAAAGGTAATGCCGGAGAACGTGGCGGCAGCAATGGCGATTTAATTGTATTAATTGAAGAGGAAGCACATCCGCAATTACACAGAGATGGGTTGAACGTAGCTTTCGATTTACATATTTCTATTCCGGATGCAGTATTTGGTACACAGGTAGAAGTGCCTACTATTGATGGAAGGGCTAAAATAAAAATTCCGGCAGGTACACAAAGCGGAAAAATATTCAGGCTTAAAGGCAAGGGTTTTCCCAATGTAAACAGCTACGAAAAAGGCGACCAATTAATACAGGTAAATGTGTGGACACCACAACATGTAAGTGCCGAAGAAAAACAAATGCTGGAAAAATTACAGCACAGTCAGAATTTTGTACCTAAGCCGGATAAAAACGACAAATCATTTTTTGATAAAGTGAGGGAGATGTTTAGCTAAGGAAATGAATGGTGAATAGTCAATTGTGAATCATGGCAGAAAGATAAATAACCCATTGACTATTCACTAATCGCTTTTTTTCTTCTTGCCTTTTTTGCCTTTATAAATCTTTTGAGCTTTATCAATTATTTGTAAAAACTCTGTTTGCAAAAAATCGTTTGTATTGTAAGAGGAAGTAGCAATAGCTTCTATATCCAGCCAGTCCGCATCCTTCATATATTTGGATTGCTTTACTTTTAAACCAAACATGGTTACTGCTGTTGCAAACTGCAATTCTTTATCAATTTCTTTAAAAGGCGTAAGCGCCGCAGAACAAATAAACTCCATATTACGGTGTGCTGTATCGCTGCATAAACTATAATGCATAGCCAGTTTGGCAACTCCGTTTTTATCAAGCGTATCGCCGGAAAAAAGCCTTTGATCTTCGGGTACAATTTCAAATATTGCCAGCACACTACTACCACTTCCTAATTCGCCACCTTCCATATCAATAGTACTATCAGATACGGCATCCCGTTTATTATCAAAACCAATCAACCGGTATTGCTTTACCCATTTAGGATTAAACTGAATATTTAAAAAAACATCATCGGCCACTGCATAAAATGTTTGGGTTAATTCTTTTACCAATACTTTTTCGGCCTCGGCAATATCATCTAAATAGGCATAATTGCCATTGCCTCTTTTTGCCAGTGTTTCTAATTTAGAATCTTTAAAATTGCCCATGCCCACACCAAGGCAGGTAAGAAAAACACCCGATTGCCGCTCACGGGTAATTAACTCGTCCAAAGCTTTTTCAGATGTTTGTCCCACATTAAAATCGCCATCAGTTGCAAGTATTACCCTGTTGCTACCTTTTTTATTATACGTACTTCTTGCTACCTGGTACGCCGCAATTATTGCCGATTCGCCGGGTGTATCGCCACTTGCATCAAGCTCTTCTATAGACCTGGTAATTTTTTCTTTTTCGGCACCGCTTGTTGGCTGTAAATGCACACCAACCGTTCCGCCATAAGTAACTATGGAAATGGTATCAATCACCCTTAGATTTTTTACAAACAATTGAAATGCGGCTTTTAATAATGGTAACCGGTTAGGCATATCCATACTGCCCGACACATCAATTAAAAAAACAAAATTGCTGGGAGGAATTTTTGTGAGGTCTAATTTTTTTGCATTGATATTTAAAAAAAGCAACTGCTTCTCTTCATCCCAGGGGCATGAGGAAAGTTGTGATTCAATTTTAAAAACATCTTTATTTTCCGGCTCTCTGTAGTGAAGATTAAAATAATTCAGCAGTTCTTCTGTACGTACTGCATCAGGCGGCACCGTGCTACCCATATTGATAAACCTGCGTATATTGCTGTACGAGGCTTTGTTTACATTTAATGAAAACCCTGTGTTGGGAAATTTATCAGCAGCTACATACTCATTTTCTACCAGCTGAAAATAAGTTTCGTTATTAATATACCAATGGTACTTGGTTGTTTGGTTAAAATTTTTTGTAATTGAAATTAATCTGGGGCGGTTGCGGTTAGCATTGGAAGGCAGTGTTTTTAAATTAACAGCCTGCCACTCATCGGCATTAACCTTTACAGTTTTGGGTTCATACCCTTCCATAGTAAACGAAACGGAATCGATAAGTGCTTTTGTAGAAATACCAAAACCACCAGAAGCACCGGAATAAAAAAGAGAATGATTGGAATGCAAAATGATCTTTACACTGGGCAGCGGCTGATTTTTTTCATTTTTCACCTCCCCACGTAAATAATACTGGGCATTTGCTATAAAAGCAGATGTAATAAAAAAGATGATATGAAGCAAGCGTAGAAGCACAGGAAGGTTTATTGCAATAATATATTTAGGTTAAAGACAATCTTTTTCCCCTTAGTGTTGCCTGTTAATCCTCCACCAGCTTGTAAATTTCCTTTAAATTCCGCCCCAACCCGTCAAAATCAAGTCCAAAGCCAAGCAAAAACTTATTGGGTACATTAAAGCCAAGATAGTCAATTTTAACGGGATAAGCTAATGCATCGGGTTTATGCAGGAGTGCTGCAATTTTTAAAGAAGCTGGCTGCTGATTAAATAACTGGGGCAAAAATTCGTTCAACGTTTTTCCGGTATCCACAATATCTTCCACAATTATTACATGGCGGCCATTTAAAGGCTCATCAAGACCAATAGAAGTAATTACATTGCCGGTAGATTTTGTGCCTTTATAAGAGGCCAGTTTTATAAAACATATTTCAGCTTCTATGGTAACTGCTTTAAATAAATCGGCAGCAAACATAAATGAGCCATTTAGTATGGCTATAAACAAAGGCCGCTTTCCTTCATAGTCACGGTTAAGTTCAGCCGCCAGTACATTTATCTGTTCGTCAATTTGTGCTGCTGTTATAAATGGTGTAAATTTTTTGTTGTTTACTTCAATAGTCATTTAGCCTTTGTTTTATTTTGAAATAATTAATTCTTGTCCAATACTTAAAGAGTCACTGTGCAGGTTATTTAAATCTTTTAATTGCTGTACGCTGATGTTGTATTTTCTTGCAATAGCATACAAGCCCTCTTTAGCTTCTACAGTGTGGGTGGTTTTAGCACTTGTAACTGGAATAGTAGCTGTAGCAGCTGTTACTGCAACTTTAGCAGGCACAATACCCGGCTTAAGGTAAATTTTTGTACCTGGTTTAATATCCTCATTTCCCCATAGCTTATTATAATCCAACATATACTGCAGTTGAATACCATTCTTCTGCGCTATATCATATAAAGATTCTTCGGCCTTAGTTACATGAAAATCTTTATCTCCTGTTTTAGATTTTTTTTCTAAATAAACATATTGATTTTTTATCAGCATACCATCTTCGGCCAGTTCGTTAAAACCCAGCATCCGGCTTAAGGGTATATTGTTTTTTGTGGCCACTACCAGCAAAGAAGTGCCTTTGCCTGCAATAACACATTTACTGCCATTTACTGTAATTACATTATCACTTACATCAAGCATACTGGTTTCGTCTGCAACAGGTGTTGCTGTTTTTTCTGCTACCACTTTTTCTTCGGGGTCATCCTGATATTTACCTTCTTCAAATGTTGCCACTTCATTGGCAGCGGCCAAAGTATATTGCTGCAAATTGTATTGCTCAATATGCTTAATTAAAATTTGAGGATAAGCAGGATTGGTAGCATAGCCTGCTTTTTTTAATCCATAGGCCCAGCCTTTATAATCCCTTACATCTAACTTAAATAAAAAACTATAACGTGTGCCTGCTCTTAAAAAATTGCTGTGGTCACGATAGCTGTCATCGGCTGTTTTGTATAACCGAAAGCATTCGCCGCTGGCATCATCATCATGGCTTACGCTACCACCCGTCCAGTTGCTTTTACATTTTATACCAAAATGATTGTTGGATTTTTTTACCAGTACACTATTACCACTTTCTGTTTCTAAAATTCCCTGCGCCAGTGTAATAGCTGCAGGCACTCCCATGCGCTTCATTTCACGAATGGCAATATCTTTATACATTTCTATGTATTGTACAGGTGTTAGCATATCCTGCGCAATAGCAATTACGCTGTTAAATAATACCAATACTGCAACAAACAATTTCTTCATTATCATAATTTTTTTATCAGCAATAAGCCATCTCTTACGGTGAGCAATACTTCCTCTACCCGGTTATCTTTTGCCACATGCTCATTAAAAGCCTGGATAGCTTTTGCATTTTTTCCTTTTACTTCGCTTTGCAAAACCTCGCCATGAAATAGTACATTATCTGCCAATATAAAACCACCTTGTTTTATATGCGGCAAAGTTAATTCGTAATAGTCAATATAACTCACTTTGTCGGCATCAATAAATACAAGATCCCATTGCTCTTTCAGTGCAGGAATTACCTGCCGGGCATCTCCAATATGCAAAATTATCTTATCGTTAACGTTTGCTTTTGCAAAATATTTTTTTGCCGTGCCTGCATCTTCCTCACGCAGTTCTATTGTATGCAATTTACCTCCCGGCCGCAAACCTTTTGCCAAACACAATGCGCTAAAGCCTGTAAAAGTTCCTACTTCTAAAATACGTAGCGGCTGCAGCATACTGCTCATCATTTCTAAAACTTTGCCCTGTACATGGCCGCTCAACATTTGTGCATGTGGGTGATTTTGCAAAGTATAATCTTCCAGTTCCTGCAACACTTCATCCAATGGCGATGAAAATTGCTTTGCATAATTTTCTGCAATATGGTTTACCAGTTCCATTAAAAATTTGGTGCCAGGGGTTTTGATTTATAATAGTCCAGCATAAAATCCACCACTTCATCAGGTGTATCAAACAAGTGAATTAAATTCAGATCTTCCGGATTGATGTTGTGCTCTTCCTCACCCATGGTTTCTTTTATCCAGTTTATTAACCCGCTCCAGTAAGATCTGCCCACCAGTATCATAGGAGATTGTTTAAATTTTCCGGTTTGTATTAATGTAGCCACCTCAAAAAATTCATCCATGGTACCAAAGCCACCGGGCAACATGATAAACCCTTGTGAGTATTTTACAAACATTACTTTACGCACAAAGAAAAAATCGAAGTTTAATGATTTGTCTCTATCGATAAAAGGATTAGGATGTTGTTCAAATGGCAGATCGATATTTAAACCAACTGATTTACCTCCTGCAATAGAAGCGCCTTTATTAGCAGCTTCCATAATACCGGGGCCACCTCCGGTGATAATTCCAAAACCTTCTTCGGCCAATCGCTTACTTATTTCAACAGCCACTTCATAATATTTATTACCAGGCTTTGTTCTTGCACTTCCAAAAATAGAAATACAAGGACCGATCCTGCTCAATGCTTCAAAGCCATCTACAAACTCTGCCATTATTTTAAATATCTGCCAGCTTCTATGCGCCTGGCTTTCTTTCCAGCTACGTTGTTTTAAAGCGTTGATCGATCCGTTCATTTTATTACTTTAATTATTTTATATAAATACAATGCCATTCTACAGTTTTACAAATTGCAGAATGGCACTTACTAATTTTGTAAAGTTACAGAGAAATATTTGCTTTGCTATCTCCTTTTTTAGAAATTAACCACAGGCCCATGAACGTAAATATTCCGTTTATTAAAATTAATTCGTTACCAATTTTGTAACCACTGAAAATACTTTCCGAAACAGATTTCAATCCTAAAGTAACATGCAGTTTCTTTTCGTACCATTCAGGGCTGCTGAGTACATCTAAACCTAAAGCAAGTAATGGCGCAATGATACAGACTGTCCATATCATTTTATCATTCAATTGCCTTTTGGTTAAAATACCAAAGGAGAATAACCCTAATAATGGCCCATAAGTAATACCTGCAAATTTTAAAATGAAATCAATGATCAGTTTATCATTAATGGCTTTAAAAATAAGCACCATAATAAAGAATACGGCTGCAAAAGTAAAATGTACTTTAAGCCTGGTGCGTTTCTTCTCCTTTTCTGTACCTGCCTTTTTATTGATGCCTAAAATATCTATACAAAAACAAGAGGTAAGCGAAGTGATGGCACCATCTACACTGGGGAATAAGGCAGATATTAATGCAATAATAAAAATAATACCAATGGTTCCGCTGAATGCATCGCTCAGTGCAATGGTGGGAAAAAGATCGTCAGGTGCTACTTTAATATTGTTGGTGCTGGCGTATAAATACAATATACCGCCTAAAAATAAAAACAAAAAATTCACGACCATTAATACAGCAGTGAATGTCATTATATTTTTCTGTGAGTCTTTTATATTTTTTACGCTGATATTTTTCTGCATCATTTCCTGGTCAAGCCCCGTCATAGCAATGGCAATGAACATACCGCCGACGATATGTTTTAAAAAGAAAGAGCCCGCTTTTACATCGGTATTAAAAAGTTTGGTATAGCCCTTTTCATTCATTAATGATAAGGTGCTGCCAAAATCCATACCCATGGCTTTTATAATAACAATAATACACACTACCAGCCCCAGCAACATACCGGTGGTTTGTAAAGTATCGGTATAAATAATTGTTTTTACACCACCTTCAAAAGTGTACAGTAAGATCAATAATAAAATGACCAGGGCAGTTACTTCAAAAGGAATATGTAGTTTATCAAAAATAAAAAGTTGCAAAATACTTATCACTAAATATAAACGGGCTGTGGCACCTACCACTCGGCTGAGTATAAAAAAGAATGCCCCGGCCTTATGTGCATTAATACCAAAACGCTTTTCTAAATAAGTATAGATGGATGTTAAATTCATCCGGTAATACAGCGGTATCAACACAAATGCAATTACCATATAGCCGAGTAAATACCCCAATACGATCTGATAATAAAAAAAATTTCCTGTACCCACACCACCCGGCACACTTACAAACGTAACGCCGCTAAGGCTTGTACCAATCATACCAAAAGCCACCAGCATCCAGTTGCTATTGCGGTTGCCAATAAAAAAAGATTCGTTATTACTACCCCTTGAGGTAAAATAAGCTACAGCAAGCAGCAGCACAAAATATCCAATAACAAACGAGAACATCACAATTGGCGACATAAAATAATTTATAATGATTTATTAATTTCGAATAATTAGCTTGCAATAAAATTCAAGATAATTAATTTATGGCAATTACATCATTAGCAGTTTTTTGCGGCAGTAAATCTGGCAACAATCCCTTGTTTGAAAATCATGCAAAACAATTGGGACATATTTTAGCAAAAAAAAATGTAACCCTTATTTATGGCGGCGGTAACAAAGGCATCATGGGAGCAGTGGCCAATGCTGTACTGGAAAAAAATGGAAAAGTTACTGGTATCATTCCGCAGTTGTTAACCGACAGAGAACACAGCCATCACGGCATTACAGAATTGATTGTGGTGGAGAATATGCATGTTCGTAAAAAAATGCTGTACGAAAAGTGCGACGCCGCAATTATTTTACCCGGCGGCTTTGGCACGTTAGATGAATTATTTGAAATGCTTACCTGGAACCAATTAAGCATTCACAGTAAAGAAATTTTTATTTTAAATACTGCAGGTTTTTATAATCATTTATTAGCGCATGCAAAAACAATGCAGCAAGAAAACTTTTTGTATGATAGTATTGAAGACCGAATTAATGTAATTAATTTACCACAAGAGTTAGAAAATTATCTGTAAAACTATCTTCTATTTTTACCGCCTTGAAACAATGGAATGTTTAAGCCTGCCCTTATAATGGGTACAGTACGCCCCAAACCATCAACATAAGGGGAGTTAATATCTTTTTTTAAATCCCACATTACAGAGAAATAATAAAAAACATCGCCTGTGCCTTCCCTTCCGTTACAGTAGCCGCCGCCTACTAGAAAACTAGATACATTGTAACTAGTAGTTTCGGTTGGAAAAGCAAGATTACTGGGATAAATATATTTTTCTTTAATAAAACTTTGTTCAAATTGTGCTTGAGCAAATATAAATTTAACGGGATACAAGCGCACAAAAGCACCTGGACCTATAACCGTTTGCCTTGATTTATCACCCGAGTAATATGCATCTCGTATGGAGGTGTAATTAACATTTGCCGATACTGCAACATCAATATATTTATTTAAGCTATAACCAAAATATGGGCTTAAACCTAGTACCGTGCCTCCACTAAAAAAAGATACAGTTACACTACCACCAGTAAAAAGATTTTCTTTTTTAAACAACTTTTTTTTGCCGTCTTTCTCCTCTTCATTCTGAGCGTTAACTGTAATTACTGTTACCAATAGCAATGCGCCTAAAATTATTTTTTTCATATGCTGTATTTTCCGGGGTGATTTATTTGTAAAGATCATATTGACTTTGATATACGGGTTAGTGTTTAATTATGCATCAAATATTTTTCCGCTGTTTAAAATAGTGTTAGGGTCAAATACTTTTTTAATACCCTTCATTATAGCAAGATTGGCTTCATCAAAAACAATATTCATGTATTCTTTTTGAATTAATCCAATACCATGCTCACCACTGATAGTACCACCTAATGATTTTACCAGTGTAAACATTGCTTTTAAACCCGGTATTATTTCAGGATTATTTAAACTGTAAATACTACCTTCTTTTTTTATACGGATGTGTAAATTACCATCCCCTGCATGGCCATAACACACGGCATGAAAATTATATTGCTTACCCAATTCTTTTACACCACGTATCAATGCCGGCAGTTCTGCCCTGGGCACCACAGTATCTTCCTCAATGGTATAACCATCCAATTTTACTGCTTCGGCCACACGGCGGCGCAACTTCCACAATTCATTTTTTTGCTGTGCATCATCTGCAAAAAATATTTCGCCACAATCAAACTCCGTTAATAATGATGCAATGGCCTCCATCTCACTCATCAATGTTTCCATATGATTGCCATCTACCTCAATAATTAAATGGGCGGCAATATCATCAGTAACCGGCACTGCAACACTATCCATCATTTTGCTCACAATTTTTAACGCATCTATTTCTACCAGCTCCAAAGCGCTTGGTATAAAACCTGCTCTAAAAATGGCACTTACTGCTTCGCCTGCTTTTTCTAAATTATTAAAGGGTACCAGCATCAGTAAATCATATTTAGGATGCGGTAATAATTTTAAAACAATTTTTGTAACTATACCTAATGTACCCTCACTACCCACAATTAGTTGGGTAAGATTATAACCTGTGGAATTTTTTAACACATTGGCACCGGTCCAAATAATTTCGCCGGTAGGCAATACTACTTGTAAGTTGAGCACATAATCTTTTACCACACCATACTTTACAGCCTTTGGCCCACCGCTGTTTGCAGAAATATTACCGCCAATATAACAACTGCCACGGCTGCTGGGATCGGGTGGATAAAACAATCCTTTTTCTTTAACGGCATTTTGCAATACTTCAGTAATTACACCCGGCTCGGTAGTTATCTGCAGGTTGCGTTCGTCAATATCCAAAATAGCATTCATTCTTTCCATTGAAATTAATACTCCCCCAAACTGCGGCAATGCAGCACCGGCCAAACCCGTACCGGCACCACGTGGTGTAACAGGAATTTGCTGTGCGTTACATATTTTCATGATGGCACTGATCTCTTCGGCTGTTCTGGGTTTTATAACCACATCTGGCAAAAAGTGGAGGTTCTCCGTTTCATCGTGGGCATAATTATTCAACGTTTCTTCGTCCACCATTACAAAGGCATCTCCAACTATGCTTTTAAACTGCCCGATATATTCTGTAACTGTCTTGATACTTTTTTCTTCCGATGCCATGTAACATTATTTATGTAAAAATCGTATAAAATAACGAGTTGATAAAATGATGTTGTAAAACTGCCTGGTTTTTAAAATGTTAAATTTTATTAACCAATTGTAAAAACTAAAATAGGTTTCTATATTTGTTACGAAATTATTCGTATTTAATCATTAACCAAAATAAAGTAAAGCCATGAAACAATTTATTTTAAAAAACAAAAAAGCTATTGCAGGCGTTACCGCAGCAATAGCAATCGGTATTATCACCATGTCGTTCCAGGATTCTCCATTCGTTCATCAAAGGTTAGGCGCACAGGAAGTGTATGAAGATACTACCAAGCCTAAAAAGAAAATGAACCAGGCAGAGTTTGACAAAGCAATGAAAGACTTTGAAAAAGCCATGCAACGATTTGCTGAAGAAATGAAGCAGCTTGACATGAGCCAGATAACTGCTGAAATAAATAAAGCTATTAAAGAGGTAGATGTACAGAAAATAATGAACGAAGTACAACAAAGCCTTAAAGAAGTGGATATGGCCAAAATAAATGCTGATATTAAAGAAGCGATGAAAGAGGTAGACATGAGCGCCATTAATAAAGAAGTACAGCAAGCTTTAAAAGAAGTGGACATGAATAAAATAAATGCAGAAATAGCAGAGGCGATGAAAGAAATGAAAGAGGAACTGAAAAATATTAATACCGAAGAAATAAAGAAAGAACTGGAAAAAGCAAAAGAAGAATTGCAAAAAAGTAAAGAAGAATTAAAGAAGGCAAAAAAAACAACTTCCGTTTAATTATTGGCAAGAAAAACTACAAGTGCCTCAATTTTTTGGGGCACTTTTTTATTGCAGAAAATAAATGATTAGTAAAAGGTAGGGCACATGGACTGCCTGTCCTGATTTTGAGGATAGAATCCTTTTTTAATTATGCTGAATTCTAAAGCGCCACGGTAATTATTAAATTTATTAAGAGAAGATAAAGTGGCATCGTAACTAAAAGTAAATTTGGTATTGTTCAATTCAAAACCAATCATTGGAGCAATAGCATCGCCAAGGCGATAATATAAGCCGGCCACTAATTGTTTTTCTCCATACTCTGACAAATTGTAATTACCATTTAAGCCAAATACCAATTCTGTTGCTTTTGCCTGTGTGGTAAAATAGGCGTTTGGATTAATGATCACCCTGTCATTTACTTTTAAAATGGCATTAACAAAACCGATATGGCGCATGGGTATTCTTCCTGCATTAGTATTATCGTTAAAGAAAGTTTCTTTAGGCCGGTTTACATGATGAATAGAATAACCTGTGTTGATGTATACATTTTCCTGTGGAAAATAAGCATAATTCATCCCGGCCTGTACATCCATATAACTTACACTGGTGTTAGTTAAACTTACTGCCGTAAACGGAGCATCAAAAAATTTACCATCAAACTGATCAGGGAATTTTAATTTACTTTGATCAATACGTTTATTAGCCCATCCTACATTAAAACCTGCACTTAACAAACTACTATTACCCAATTGCTGATGGTAAGCTATAGAGCCATATACTTTAGTACTACGCAAACTTCCGCTACCTGCAACATCACTTAATAAAACACCACCAATACCCAACCAACCATTTTCTAACTTATCTCTGAACAATTGTGCATCACCAAAAATACTGGTTGTTTTATAAGGCACTGTCATTACAGCACTCCATTGGTTTCTGTAATTAGCACCCAACCTGTAATCAGCATCGGGAATAAAACCAGTATTAGCCGGGTTAGTGGTTAAAGGTGAATTAAAGAATTGGGAAAAATGCAAGTCCTGTGCCTGCACTGTTAACGCAAACACCAAACTGCAAATGGCTAATCCTGTTATTTTTTTATTCGCCTTCATTCTTTTATTTCTTTCCTTACTTTTTTATTTACCTCAGCAATGTAATGTCGCCTGTTTTTCTCAATTTTTTTCCATCTGTAAATTCCACATCTAAAGTATAAGTGTATACATCCATGGGTTGCAAAGCACCTTTAAATGTACCATCCCATCCTTGTTTTAAATTGGTGGTTGAAAAAACCAGTTGCCCCCAGCGGTTATAAACTTTCCATATCATTTTACCAATGCCAAATCCTTCTACTTTAACAATACCATTATTGTAACTGCTGCTGGCAAATCTTCCCGGCGTAAATGCATTAGGCACATCCAGCAATGGCCTTACTATTATCGGTACATCTAATGCAATGGTATCGGTACAATCTGCATCATTAAATGCCACCAATACAACATTAAAAGTATCCGTTTTATTAAATTGATGGATTGGATTTACTTCTGTTGAAGTTTCTCCATCTCCAAAATCCCATAAATATCTTGTTGCGCCTACAGATAAATTAGTGAATTGTGTTCTGGTATTTTCAATGGGTGGGTTTGGAGACCATGTAAAGTTAGCTGTGGGAATAGGGTAAACTGTTATAGTAAAAAATGCTGAAGTATCTATCCTGTTACAGGTGGTGGTATCAATTGCAATTAAACGCACTTCGTAAGAACCTACAAGATTAAAAGTATAGGTTGGTTCAAAATCTGTAGAGAAAACTGTACCATCCCTGAATTGCCATATCCAATCTGTGCCTCCCAAAGAATTGTTTTGAAAAACAGGTGTATAAGGCACACAGCCTCTTGTACTGGTATTAAATATGGCCTTTACGTTAGGGTTGATCCTTAATGATTTTTCTGTTGAATCGGGAGAATTACAAAACGCAGTATCAGCTACAACTAAACGCACTTTATATGTGCCGGTAGATGGAAAAGTATGTATTTGAGAACCAAAACCTGTTCTTACTCTTGGCGAGCCATCACCAAAATCCCAAATAAAAGTTTGATTAGTATATACAGGCAGCGCCGCTGTGGTAAGGTTATCAAACCTGTACCGCAAACTTGCACAACTATCTAATTTTAGAAAAGAAAAGTCTGGCACCACTTCATTATTACCCACTTTTACATTGATGTAGGCGGTATCAGCAATATTACAAGTGGAAGAGTCTATTGATACCAGGGTTAACCTGAAGGTACCTACCTGATTATATGTATGTGAAGTAGAATTGTTGGGGGCGTAAGTAGTGTCCTTTTTAGGATTTGTTACATCTCCATAATCCCATATATACATTTTACCTTTTGCAAGTGTATCTGTAAATAATACTGTAAGCGGTACACAACCAATTGTATCAACAACCCCAGCAATTGCTGCCTTTACACTAGCCCCCACACCTGCAAAATTCATCTCAATTTTTGCTGCGGCTTGATTGCAATTATCTGACCTGCTGGTAGGCGCCCACACACCTGGAGTAGTTGGAAAAGGGCCTCCACCACTACCACTGCAGGAACATATAGCCTGATATATAACACCATTTGCATCAAAGCGGCTGGTGCCGCCATCAACATGATCTCCCACTCCTCCAAATTGCCCGAAGTAAGTGCCAAAGAGCAAGCTATCTGCATCTTTTTTAAGTACAAAAAAGTAAAAATCCTGCCCATCCGGCCTTGTTATGGGTTGGCCAAAAGCATTTAACAGCTGATCTTTTAAAGGCATATTATTAGTACCTGCTGTAGGAAATGATTTTAAAGAATTGATACCCCCACCCCAGCCCGAAACGTAAACATTTTGACAACGATCAACCAAAAAGGCAACAGGTGAAAGGTTGGGTGATGCTGAATTAGTACCAAAAACTGTAGAATATACATATCCAGATAAATCCGGTTGCAATTTACTGATGAATTGTTTGGCACCAGGATTGCTGAATGTTGCGTTAACAACGGGCCACAATCCCGTAGTGGTACCCATTATGTAGGGAAAACCGAACTTATCAAACTGGATACCATAAACCAGATCGAATCCATCAGTACCCTGATAGGTAGTTTTAATAATTGCAGATCCATCTGGCTGCAATTCGGTTACAAACCCGTCGGTAGTTCCTGAACCCTGCAAAGTGCTGCTTATTACGCCTGTTCTATCTCCCGGTATTGTATCACTCGTAGTTCCTCCGGCCACATATAAATTACCGGTTACCGGGTTTATTGCTGCAACAAAACAAGCATCATCTCCACTACCACCAAAAAATGTACTGAATAGTACTGCGCTAAGATTGGTATTTAATTTAACAATTACACCATCTTGCCGGCCGCCTCCAAATGTTGGCTGAATGGGTGTTCCGGGAGTAACCGGAAAATTGGAGGACTGTGTGCAGGACACTATAATAATATTTCCTGCCCCATCAAGTATCACTTCACTTCTGGCATCATCGCCATAATTTCTCCGGGTAGCATCGGCCCCTTCCGGTGTCATATATTTTCCCCTTATATTAACTCCATCATTTGCAGTTCCGCCAATTCTAACAGCTCCAATTGCTGCTGTTCCTGTTGCATTAAGTTTGGTAACTACAATATCATAATCATTCCTCGACCCTGCTCTTCCTGTTACTCCGGGAAAGTTGTTTGAAGCAGATCTGCCTGCTATAATCAAATTACCCTGAGCATCGCATATCATGCTGTGCGGCTGCTCGTTTGCGTTACCCCCAATATAAGTGGCATATAAGCGCTGACTGCCATCTGCAGAAAATTTAAAAATAGCCATATCATATGGCCCAGTATTATCTTCGTTTACACCTGAACCAAAAACAGTTTGGTATGCCCCGGCAGATACAGGATAGCCTGTACCAAAGGATATGCCTCCTGCAAAAAAGCTACCATCCGGGCCTGGGGTTGCGGTATATGCCCAATTACCTATTGCGCTTCCTGTAAAAGATGCAAATACCAACGAAGGGTCAATAACCAATGTTTCTGTTGCCGCATAGTTGCTAACTTTAAAGCGTACTACATTATCTGATATAACATACTTACAATCTACTGCCTGCCTTTTGCCAGTAAACGATTGGTAGCTGTAGGGATACAATTCTTTTACAATGCCTGCAGATGTTGTAATAACTAATTCTTTATTTTTAATTTCCAGCTTATCTGCACCATCATAACGCATAGCAATGGCATTAGGATTACCACCAGGATGAACGATCAGATCATACTTAAGTTGATTCATTTCGGTATAATACCTTACATCAATATTGGGGTATACATTTTTATAAGTTACAGCCTGATATATTTTACAATTACCCGCCCATTTACTTCTATCGTTACCAATAAGATAATTATTGTAAGTTGGTAATACTTTATCCGGTTGAGCCTGGATATTATTATTGCTACCCAAAAAATTTACTTTGTAAGCATGAGAGCGAACGGTTATAGGAGGAAAATCGCTTACAGGAGGGATTGAAGATTTACCCTCAACTGCATTAGCAGAAGTAGAAGTAGAAACTGTTGCATGCCCATGTTGAATTGCTGACACCCTTTGTAAATCTGCAGGATTATGCAGTGCCACAGTAAATCCTTTGCTTTCTAAAAAGAAGGAGCCGCTGTTAAAATCTCCTCTAAAGTTAACCTTACTATCCCACTGTCCTTTGTTTTCCACAAATTCCATTTGGGCATCAACAGTAAGGGAAATAAAAACCGTTGATACAATCGTTAAAAAAAGCTTGGTTATCTTATTCAAAACAGTCAACTATATTTTTTACAATGTACAGAAATATAACGATACAGTCAATCAAATTGTTCTTGTTAACAGCAGCTTTATTTAAGTAAAACAAGCTGGTAAATACATTTACGATATTTTACTCCAGACCGTTTTACCTTTTTGCTGATGAAGGTAATTTTTAACTGGCAAATTCTCTGCCACAATAATATCAGGATCGTTTTCTACAATATTTTCTGCTGCTTCTCTTGCTGCTTCCAGTATCACTTTATCATTGACTATATTGGCCAGCTTAAAGTTTAATAAGCCGCTTTGCTGAGTACCTTCAATATCGCCGGGGCCTCGAATCTCCAGATCTTTTTCTGCTATCTTAAACCCATCATTGGTAGCCACCATTATCTTTAACCGCTCACGGCCATCATTTGATATTTTGGAGCCTGTTAATAATATGCAAAAACTTTTTTCAGCTCCTCTTCCCACCCTTCCTCTTAACTGGTGTAATTGCGACAAACCAAATTTCTCAGCACTTTCAATTACCATTACTGTTGCATTAGGAACATTTACCCCCACTTCAATAACGGTGGTGCTTACCATAATTTGAGTGTCCTTATTCACAAAACGTTGCATGTTAATTTCTTTTTGCGCCGCATCCATTTTGCCATGCACCATACTTATCCAGTATTTGGGCTCCGGAAAAAACGATTTCACTTCCTCATACCCCTTCATCAGATTTTCGTAATCCATCTTGCTGCTTTCTTCTATCAAAGGATATATAATAAAAGCCTGTCTTCCCTTGCCAATTTCTTCCTTAATAAAATCCATTACCTGCGAACGTTTGTTTTCAAAACGGTGTACGGTGTTAATAGGTTGCCTTCCCGGCGGCAGCTCGTCCATCACACTGTAGTCTAAATCGCCATAAGCGGTTAGTGCCAGCGTACGTGGTATAGGTGTTGCCGTCATTACCAGCACATGCGGAGGAATGGTATTTTTTTTCCATAACTGTGCCCGCTGCGCCACTCCAAATTTGTGCTGCTCATCGATAATGGCAAAGCCTAAATTTTTAAACAGCACTTTATCTTCAATTACAGCATGAGTGCCAATTAAAATATGCAAAGATCCATCTTCGCAAAGCTTTAATACCTCTCTCCTTTCTTTTGCTTTAGATGAGCCGGAAAGCATTTTTACACAAACCGGCATATCTTTTAATAATTGGGTAATGCCATTATAATGTTGCTGTGCCAGAATTTCTGTTGGCGCCATCATCACGCTTTGAAAACCATTATCGGCAGCAATCAACATCATCATCAGTGCTACAATAGTTTTGCCACTACCTACATCTCCTTGTAAGAGGCGATTCATTTGTTTACCGCTGCCTGCATCCTTACGCACTTCTTTCAACACTCTTTTTTGTGCGCCGGTTAATTGAAAAGGTAAATAATTATTGTAAAATGTATTGAACAGGTTGCCCACTTTATCAAACACCAAACCCTTGCTAAACCTGTGCCGGGTGCTTTTTATCAACCCTAAACGCAATTGTGCAAAAAACAATTCTTCAAACTTTAAACGCCTTACAGCATGTTGAAAATGTTTTTCCGATGCCGGAAAATGAATATGCCGGTAAGCTTCAAAACGGCTGATGAATTTGTATTTTTTGATGATGGATTCGGGTAAATTTTCAGACAGGTCGTGTTCGGCAACCAGTTGCAGCAGCGCATAAGTAAATTTGCCAATAGCTCTGCCATTCAACCCCCGTGCCTTTAATTTTTCGGTGGAGGAATAGATGGGTTCTAAAAAACTTTTACCTGTTGCATTTTGTGCACTGAAGGTTTCTACTTCGGGATGAGCAATTTGTGGCCGGTTCATAAAAAAACTCAACTTGCCAAATACTAAATACTGCTGCCCTACCTGCAAAGCTTTTTGTATCCAGTTGATACCCTGAAACCAAACCAGTTCAATCTCTTCTCCACTATCATCTTTTAAATGGGCAATTAAACGCCGGCCCCGTTTTTCGCCGATAATTTCCATATCGGTTATTTTACCGGCAACTTGTGCATATTCTAAGTTATAAGTAAGGTCTGCTATTTTATCTACTTTAGTTTTATCAACATGCCTGATAGGGAAAAAATTCAGCAGGTCATTAAAAGTAAAAATCTGCAATTCTTTACGTAGCATATCGCCACGCTGTGTACTTACACCATGTATGTATTCGATGGGATTATTTAATATGGCAGATGTAAAGCTGATAAAGAATGTTTATACAAATATACGTTGCCGTACATCATGTACACTTTACGTACAGGTGCTGAGATTATTTTAATACAATTTTAATGGGCGCTATGAATGCCCGATTATGTATTTTTTCCCTGTGAAGAATTGTTACTGTTGAAACGCCTGGGCTTACTGAAATTTCTATTTCCACCACCGCCTGATCTTTGTGGTGTGGTGTTATACACCGGTGCTTCGCCAAACTCTTCGGGCACTTTTGCCTTGGTTACTTCTTTGCCCAGCATTTTTTCTATAGATAAAAACTTGCGTTGTTCTCTTGGGCTGATAAAAGTGTAAGCTGTTCCTTCTGCCGCTGCTCTTGCTGTACGGCCAATGCGATGTACATAATCTTCACCATCATGTGGCACATCATAATTAATAACCAGATCGATATTGTCAATATCAATACCCCGACTTAAAATATCGGTAGCAATTAAAATGGGCAGGCGCCTGCTTTTAAATTGCATCAGTACATCTTCTCTTTTTTCTTGATCAAGATCGCTGTGTATTTCATCTGCGTTTATCTTTGCCCTTTGCAAATCACGGGTCAGCTGTTTTACACTTTGTTTGCTGCTGCAAAAAATAAGCACCATAGCAAAGTCTTTCTTTTTAAGCAGGTATTTTATTAAAGGAATTTTTTGTTCTTCATATACCACAAAAGCTTCCTGCACAATTTTTTCGTTGGGCTTGCTGATAGAGATATTTATTTCAGAAGGTTGGTGCAATATCTTTCTTGCCATCTCCCTTATTTTGTGCGGCATGGTTGCTGAAAACAACAAGTTTTGCCTTTTTTTAGGCAAATGATTTATGATAAACATAATATCATCATAAAATCCCATGTCCAGCATTCTATCCGCCTCATCCAATATTAAATATTTTAAACCGTCTAATTTTACATAGCCCATTTTAATATGTGCCATCATTTTGCCGGGTGTGCAAATCACCACATCGGCACCAGTGCTTAAGGCCTTTTTCTCCTGTACAAATGCATTGCCATCGCCGCCGCCATACACGGCAATAGAACTTACCGAGGTAAAATACGACAACCCTTCCATGTGCTGTGCAATTTGGATAGCCAGCTCACGGGTGGGCACAATCACCAATGCGGTGTTGGTATGATCAACCAGCGGATCGGTAATAATTTTATTAATTAATGGTAATAGAAAAGCGGCAGTTTTGCCGGTACCGGTTTGGGCAGAAGCAATAATATCTTTGCCCTGTAAAACTAATGGTATTACCTGTTCTTGTACTGGTGTGGCATTTTCATAGCCGGATGCATCAATACCTTCCATTAATCTCTCGTCAAATCCAAATTCTGTAAACTTCAAGTTGTGGTTTTATTTTGGTGTGAAGATAGGCTATTACACGAATTTGGACGAATTACACTAATTGTACACATCTGGCAGCTTAAAAATTAGTGTAATTGATATTTATTTGGGTACTTTGTTCTTATGATTAAAGTTGGGGAATACAATAATTTAAAAGTAATACGTGAAGTGGCATTTGGGGTGTATTTAGATGATGGTGCAGAAGGCATTCTGCTACCCAAACGTTTTATGCCCGAAAATGTAAAGATTGACGATGAAATAAAGGTGTTTTTATACCATGATGGCGAAGACAGGCTAATTGCCACCACACAAAAACCCAAAGGCGTGTTGGGAGACATTGTAAAACTAAAATGCATAACGGTAACACCGCAGGGTGCTTTTTTAGACAATGGTTTGATGAAAGATATTTTTGTGCCTAAAAGCAAACAGCAGCGTGGCATGATACCGAATGGCGAGTATTTGGTAAAAATTTATTTGGATGAACAAACCGGCCGCTTAGCCGCTACAGAAAAAATAGAACCTTTTTTAAGCAACGAAGAGTTAACAGTAAAAGAACTGGACATTGTTGACCTGCTGGTGTATCGCAGAACAGATATTGGCTATGTAGTGATCATTAATAACCAGCATACCGGTGTATTGCATCACAATGAAATTTACCGCGACATTACTTCCGGCGATACATTTAAAGGATTCATTAAAAAAATATATCCCGAAGATAAAGCTGGAAAGGAACGTTTCAGGATTGATGTGGCCGCAGGTAAACCGGGTTACAACCGTGTAGAAGATGAGACCCAAAAAATAATCCGCTTACTGCAAGAAAATGATGGCTACTTACCTTACTACGATAAAAGCGATCCCGAAGAAATTTATTCCTTTTTTGGTATGAGCAAGAAGACCTTTAAAATGACTGTGGGCAATTTGTATAAACAAAAGAAGATTAGTTTGGAGAAGACGGGGATAAGACTTCTGTAGTTGCTAATTGGGGATTAGGTTTACACACTAATAGTTTAAGATTGTTTTGATGCTAGAAAATTATTCAGCAACAGTATATTCAGCCTTCATGTCCAAAAATTCTCTTTTACCATTAGGCAATGTAAATTCAATTTTCACTGGCAAATTATTCTTTCCAACCTTCCCTAATGCTCTAAATTTATAAACTACAACTCCGTTATCGTTCGGTTTAATTACCTTTCCTCCAATATACACAACTGGTTTGGTAGCTAAGGAGAAAGAGCCGATACCGGCATACATTTCAATTTTATCGCCAGCTTTCACGTAAGAACTACTTAAAGCCAATATTGGCTCAATACGTGTATAGAACCCTTCTCCATCTGTGCTCCCGATTTTATTAAAACAAAAAGTAACAAATTTATTCTCCAGAACTCTTACGTTATTTTCCAGTTTCCTCAACATTGCAACTGCAGCAACTGCCTGAACTCCATCAAAAAAAGTTTTAGTAAAATCTTTTTGCTTTGCTCCTGATTGCTCAAATTCTCTTGAAATTATTATTGAATTACTCCCAAATACTTTATTCAATTCCGGATCTACTGCAAGTATATCTTTTTTATATTTTAACAGCTGTTCAAATAATTTATCCCCAGTATTATTATTAATGAATAACCTGCTTGCTGCATCTACATCTTCTTCATTATAAACCTCTCTCATATTTTCTAACCTTAGATTAGCTACTTTTTTTAATACAACAATCAAGGAATCCAGATACCTGATTATCGCAGCAGATTTTTCTTTTATAAGTATAGCTTTGGGCTGCCATACAGAAGCTTGATGAGCACTTTGTGGTTTTAAAATTTTTTCATCCAAGGCATGATAAATAATAGTATTTGAATTGGAAATAACACTGTTAGATTGTATCAACCCTTCGTCAGTAGCTTTAAATACTGCTAGAATACTATCAGATTTATTTGAACAAGAAGAAAGAGAAAAAGTTAAAGCGATAATTACAACAATACGAATCATAGCATTTCATTTATCGAAAGATAAAAATAAAACGCCGCTATAAAAGTTAAAAGATATAAAAGATGAATATTCTTACCCCAACTCAATCACACTGATTTCCGGCAACACACCTACCCTACCCGGGTAACCAATAAACCCAAAGCCACGGTTTACATTTAATTGTTGTTTACCATCTGTGTAAATACCTGCCCATTGCTTATACATATATTGTACGGGGCTCCATTTAAAACCGGGTATCTCAATACCAAATTGCATACCATGGGTGTGGCCACTCAGCATCAGGTCGATATCGGGGTATTCTTTTTTTACCTGTGCATCCCAATGGCTGGGATCGTGGCTTAATAAAATTTTAAAAGGATATTTTTCTGTACCGGGGTGCGCCAGGTCCATACGGCCATGCTTGGGAAATCTTGCTTTAGCGCCCCAGTTCTCAATACCCAGCAATGCAATATGTTCACCATTTTTTTCTAAAGCCACATGCTCATTCATTAATAAACGCCAGCCTAAATCGGCATGTACTTTTTTAAGATTCTCTAAGTTCTGTTCTTTAGTTACACCATTATGTGGCCAGGTTACATAATCGCCATAATCATGATTGCCTAAAGTACTGTACACTCCCATCGGTGCTTTTAATTTACTAAAAACATCCATGTAGTCATCCATTTCTATTGCTCTGTCGTTTACCAGGTCGCCGGTAAAAAATATTATATCGGGTTTTTCGCTCATTATTTTTTCCACTCCATGTAACACAGCTTTTTTATCGGTAAAGCTGCCACTGTGTATATCGCTGATGTGTACAATCTTTAATCCTTTGAATGAATTAGGTAAATTTTCAAAACTTAGTTGCAATCTTTTTAAATCGTAATTGTATTTATTACTGAACCCATAAAGTAAGCTGCCAAATAACGTAGAACCAGCAGCAAGGCCCAGCCAGTTTAAAAATGCCGACCGGGTAATACCTTCGCTTACCATATCGTTCACTGGTTTATTAGGCAAAAATAATTTTGTATAGCCCCATTGTATGGCACGGCGTATGTCATCAATTAAAAAGAAAGTAACTGCGGTAACCTTGGCCAAAAACAATCCAATAACAGTAGCAAATAAATAGGTTCTTACTTTCTTACCTAAAAAATCCTGCTCGGTATATACAAATAATAAAAAGCTTACAATTGCTATGGCTGTTAAGCCCCAGTAAACCGAATAAATAATTGTTTTTGCTTTGGGAGATAATGAATGGCTAACCGATTTAACGGCCTGAAAAACGTAAGTATCCAGTAAAAGCATGATGGTAATAAAAATAGTTACGCCTAAAGGTGTTCGCATGAATTAAATTAATGGTTGATGATTATGAAGGTAGACGATTGGTAAATGATAATATTTTAACGAAATGGTAAAACTTATTACTTCCGCCATTTTAAAAATTCGTCCAGCTGATTATTGATGGCATTTAATGCCCCTGTGTCTGTAAATTTCCCTTCACTATCCATCAGCCGGTTTACGGTAGATAAAGGCAATTTATTGGGATGCACCGTGATCTTTACATAATTTAAAATATCTGCCAAATGATCCATGCCTCTCAAATTACCGGCCCGCCCTGTGGCATTACCTGTTATTAAAGCCTCTTTATTAAACCATATTTCGTGAGAGCGGCTGTTATCAAAAAGCATTTTTAAAACCCCGGGAAAACTGCCATTATACTCCGGCACAATAAAAATAAAAGCCCTGGTGGGTATGATGATGTCGTTTTCTATCTTTTCAAAATCAGCATCTCTTTGCATTATATTTATTGCTTCCAGCGAAAATATTGCGGCGGTTACACCCTTTTCTGCTAGGATCCGTTGGTATTCTTTGGCTACTTTAAGCGTATTACTTCCCAATCTGTTGGTTCCCGAAACTATTGTGATCATTATTTATATATATTGTTTATAACTATAACAAAGATGTTGAATCTTTGTTGCCCAATATTATGCCGAATAGTTAAATTTGCCATCCTGACACAAAAAGGAAGTAATTTGTAATTGGGAATTAAATATCAGGCAATAGCTTTAACTCAATTCAGTATATCATATTTATAACATAATAAATTCCCCTTTAGGGGCAAGGGGTATGGCAAGAATAATAGGCGTAGCAAATCAAAAAGGTGGTGTAGGCAAAACAACCACGGCAATTAATTTAGCCGCAAGTTTGGCTGTGCTGGAATATAAAACACTTTTGGTAGATGCTGATCCGCAGGCCAATAGCACTACCGGTACCGGCTTTGATCTGCACAATATTACGCTAAGCCTTTACGATTGCATGGTGAATGAAGCAAAAGCAAAGGATGTAATATTGAAATCGGAAATTCCGAATATGGATCTGATTCCATCGCACATTGATCTGGTAGGTGCCGAAATTGAAATGATCAATTACCCTAACAGGGAAAGTGTTTTAAAAAACATTTTAGCTCCCATCAGAGATGAATATGATTTTATTGTAATTGACTGCTCTCCATCTTTAGGTTTGATAACCGTAAATGCTTTAACAGCTGCTGATAGTGTGGTAGTGCCGGTACAAACTGAATTTTTTGCTTTGGAAGGTTTAGGTAAATTATTAAATACTATTAAGATCGTTCAAAACCGGCTAAACACAGAACTAAAAATAGAAGGTATTTTAATGACAATGTATGATGGCCGCCTGCGCCTATGCAACCAGGTGGTGAGTGAAGTGCGCCGCCATTTTGAAGATATTGTTTTCAGCAGCATCATTCATCGTAATACAAGATTAAGCGAAGCGCCAAGCTTTGGCAAGCCGGTAATTTTATACGACGCCGACAGTAAAGGTTCTATTAACTACTTAAATCTTGCTAAAGAAATTTTACAAAAAAACAATCTTACTAAAATAAAAGAAGAAGACAGGATAATTAGCTAATTAGCTAATTTGACAATGTGCTAATTTTTTAAAACAGGCGGAAGTATTTGTTTTATTTAAGCCCTCAAATGAGTTTAAAAAATTAGCACATCAGCATATTATCACATTATCACATTTTGATTATGAGCCAACCCAATAAAAAAGACGCTTTAGGAAAAGGAATACGCAGCTTGCTGCAGAACATTGATTCTGATTTAAAAAATACTGCAGGAAGTTTAAAGCCCGAAGTAGTAGAACAAACCACTACTTCATTACGTGTAGCATTAGACCAGATTGAGGTAAACCCCAAACAACCCCGTAAAGATTTTGATGAAGTAGCGTTGAGTGAATTAGCAGCTTCTTTAAAATTACATGATATTATTCAACCGCTTACCGTAAGTAGATTGCCCAATGGCAAGTACAGGTTGATTGCAGGTGAACGCCGTTTCAGAGCATCAAAAATTGCTGGTTTAAAAGATGTGCCCGTTTATGTAAGGCAGGCCAATGATGTGCAATTGCTGGAATTGTCTTTGCTGGAAAATTTGCAAAGAGAAAACCTTAATGCCATTGAAATTGCATTGAGTTATAAGCGCCTGATGGATGAACTGGATTATACCCAGGAGCAGGTGGCAGAACGCATGGGTAAAGACAGGAGTACCGTTACCAATTACATCAGGTTACTAAAACTTCCGCCCGATATTCAAATTGCAGTACGCAGTGGTACTATTACCATGGGCCATGCAAGAGCATTAATAAATGTAGACCTGGTAGATAAACAATTGTACATTTTTAATGAAATAAAAAAACGCAGCCTTTCTGTACGTCAAACTGAAGATTTAGTAAGACAAATTTATACGCCGCATGCTGTTAAAGTTGCTGTAAAAACAGATCTGCCTCCTGCCTTTAAAAAGATTGAAGATAATTTAGCATCCAGCTTTAATACCAAGGTAAAATTAGTGCATAACAAAAAAGGTTACGGCTCCATTTTATTTGAATACTATTCGCTGGAAGAATTAAATGCATTGCTGGATAAATTAAAGATCACAGTGAGCTAACTTTTAATAATTCACTTTCAATAAAATTAAAAACTGTCCTCGCAAGATGGCGGATATTGAAGGCGGCCTACATCTAAAATATCAATGGCTTTTTTAAAACCCATAATTCTTATACTTTTTTTTGTACCTGCAACCAAACTGTTTGCACAAAAAGATAGTGCCGCAATAAAAGATAGCGCTTCCGCTGCAACAACAAAAAAAACAGCTCCTAAAAAACAAAAAGTAAATATTTTTTCGATAGATACGGCTAAACCTTACAATCCTAAAATTGCCATTGTACGCTCTGCCATATTACCAGGCTGGGGACAAATTACCAACAAAAAATACTGGAAATTGCCACTGGTGTATGGCGCCTTAGGCACTACTGCTTATATTTTTGTTAGAAATATCAAACAATTTAAAGAGGCCAATGCGGCATACAAAAACTCCATAGATGGCAATACCGCAAACGACAATCAAATTCCGGAACCCTATTACAGCGTACGCAGCAACCCCGAGAGAATTAAAAATTTTCGGAACGAAGTGCGGCAAAATGTAGATTACTCTGTTTTATTTTTTATTGCTTTCTGGGGTTTAAATGTGGTGGATGCTGCTGTGGATGCACACCTTAAAACCTTTGATGTAAGCGATAATCTTTCTCTGCAAATAAAACCGGGCTACAGCCCATTGGCCAACACTAACGGCATAAGCCTGGTGCTTAATATTGGCAACACTCATTCAAAATAATTATCTTCAACATTATATATTACCAAACAACTTTACCAGAATGAAAATTGCATTAATTGGTTATGGCAAAATGGGCAAAGCAATTGAAGAAATTGCTGTACAAAGAAATCATACTGCCGTTTTAAAAATTGATATCAACAACATAGATACTTTTACCGCAGCAAATTTACAGCAGTGCGATGTGGCTATTGAATTTACCGGTCCACACAGTGCTGTTGAAAATATCTCCAAATGTCTTGATGCAGGTATCCCTGTTGTAAGCGGCAGCACCGGATGGCTGGAGCAATGGCCACTTATAAAAAGTAAATGCGAAGCATTAAATGGTTCGCTTTTATATGCCAGTAATTTTAGCGTGGGTGTTAATATATTTTTTGAATTGAATAAAAAATTGGCGCAACTGATGAGCAACCAACCCGATTATGTGGTGAGCATGGAAGAAATTCATCACACACAAAAAAAAGATGCCCCAAGCGGCACAGCCATTACGCTTGCCGAGCAAATTTTAGAAAATATAACCATCAAAAAAAAGTGGATCAATGAGGTGGCAAAATACCCCAACGAGTTGCCCATCATCAGCAAAAGAATTGATCCTGCACCCGGCACACATTCTATAAAATACAGCTCTGCTATTGATGATATAGAAATTATTCATACCGCACACAGCCGCACCGGTTTTGCTACCGGTGCTGTGTTAGCAGCAGAATTTATTGCAGGCAAAAAAGGCATTTACAATATGAGGGATGTTTTAAATATCTGATAGCATGTTCATCAAACGTATTGCTTTGTTGTGCTTCTTAATTGCCATTGTTTTGTCAACAGCCGCACAAAACATTAAGGACTTATACCAGCAGCTTTCGCAGGCAAAAAATATAAAAAGTAAGATCGATATTACTAATACTATTGCTTATGAGTTAAGGGCCTTAAATCCCGATACCGCTATTATTGTAGCAAATAATAATATGCTGCTGGCAAAAGAAGAGCACTATGAAAATGGCGAAGGCACAGCATTGCTTAATATCTCCTACGCTTATATTACCAAAGCACAATACCAGCTTAGTTACGATTATACACAAAAAGCTAAAGTAATAGCAGAAAAAATAAAAAATGACTCTCTGTTGGCTTACTGCCTGCTGGCTCATGCAGTATATCATTACAATACCAGCAATTACGACAATGCCATTGAAACAGCCTTGCAAGCTATAAAAATATTTGAGGTAAAAAAAATACCTGTAGGCGTTATAAAAACCAAGGTAATGATGAGCCAGGTATACCAACTAAAAAACGACCTGCCCCGTGCCGAAAAATTATTGCAGGAAAATATGGCCAATTTTACAGCGATAAAAGAACCCAAAGTAAAAGTAAACATTTTGCATACGCTGGCCAATGTATATGGTATGCAGGAAAAATATAAAGAAGCATTAGCATTAGATAAACAGGGAATAGATTTGTGTAGTACCGAAGATATGTTTTTTTACCAATCGCAGTTTTACGATAATATGGCCAACTGCTACATGTACAGCCAGCGATTTTATGAAGCCAGAAAATATTTTATAAAATCATTGCTTATCGATTCTTCATTTGATAATAAAAAACAAATGTCCGATACCTATCTTAACATGGGTAACCTTGCATTGATGCAAAAAAAGTATGCAGAGGCTAAAAACAACCTGTTACATTCTATCAACCTGGCAGATAATGTTGGCTATAAACAAGGGAAGTACCAGGCCCTGCTTATTTTAAGTGATACTTACAAACAAAACAACGAAGCCAACGCTGCAATGGAAGCCTTACGCAGTGCTTATAAAGTAAAAGACAGTGTGATTAATGAAAAATCAGAAAACAAAATTGCAGAATTGGAAACAGTATACCAGTCAGAAAAAAAAGAAGCGCAACTTCAACTGCAACAGGCAGAACTTACTAAGAAAAACTATCTGCTTTTAGGTGCAGCAGCAGCATTGCTATTGCTGCTTTTATGTGGCTTTTCATTTTACAGAAAAAAGCAGGTACAAAATAAATTACAACTGCAGGCAGAAGTTATGCACCAGCAGGATATGGCTACCAAAGGGATTATTACTGCCGAAGAAAACGAACGCAAAAGAATTGCTGCCGACCTGCATGATGGTGTTGGCCAGATGATGAGTGCTGCTAAAATGAATTTATCAGCATTTGAGAGCGAGCTCCCTTTTAAAGATGAACAACAAAAAAGATCTTTTGAAAAAACAATAAGCCTGCTGGATGAAAGCTGTAAAGAAATAAGAAGTGTAAGTCACCAGATGATGCCCAATGCATTACTTAAAAGTGGTTTGGCCAGTGCCATTAAAGAGTTTATAGATAAAATTGACACCCGTGTGCTTAAAATTAATTTACATACCGAAGGACTTAACGACCGTTTGGAAAGTAATGTGGAAACAGTATTGTACAGGGTAATTCAGGAATGTGTGAACAACGTAATTAAACACTCCGGAGCCAATACGCTGGATATATCGCTTATAAAAGACACAGATGGTATTGCCGCAACTATTGAAGATAACGGCAAAGGATTTAATACAGCAGCAAAAGAAAAATTTGAAGGGATAGGGTTAAAGAATATCATCAGCCGGGTAGAGTTTTTAAAAGGCACTGTAGATTTCGACAGCTCACCTGGCAACGGCACGCTGGTGGCTATTCATGTGCCGCTTGTATAACTTTTTCAACTTCTGCTTCTGCAAATAAAAATATAAATTTAACTTTTAAATACCAGCAATGTTTACTTCCAAAATTAAGGTGCTTGTTTTTTTTCTGTTAGTATCTACGCCATTTTTAAATGCACAAAATCAGGAAAAAATAACAGCCCTGCAAAACAAATTACAACTCGAAAAAAAAGACACCAGTCGTGTAATGATACTGAATGATCTTTTTATACAATACAGAGAATTTGACAGCACCAAAGCAATGGAATATGCTAACCAGGCCATAAGCCTTAGTAAAAGTTCGGGCTTTAAAAAAGGCGAAAGCCTGCTGTTATTAAACAAAGGTGTGTTTCTAAATCTTAATGGAGAAAATGATGCCGGCGAAAAATTAATACGCCAGTCGCTGGATATAAGAATTGCGATAAACGATTACTCGGGGCAAGGGTATTGTTTACGTTCGCTGGGTAATATTGAATACGATAAAAATGATTATAGCAAAGCGCTGGAATTATATCTTGCAGCAGCTCCAAAATTTGAAAAAGCAAATGACCTTAAAGGTTTAAGCGGCGACTATATCTGGATAGGCAATGTTTTTAACGAAGGCTTACATCAGTTTGATAAAGCGGCCGAATATTTTAATAAAAGCCTTGTGCTTGCCGAAAAATTAAAAGACTCAACCCTTATCAGCTATAATTACAACAACCTGGGCCAGGCCTATTATTTTGCCAAAAATTTTAACCAGGCATTGTATTATTATAATTTAAGTAAACAAATTAAAGAAGCATTGGGTGACATCAGAGGCCTGGGCAGTGCTTATGGAAATATTTCCAATGTATTTTTCGATAGACAGGAATATGATTCTGCAACTGAGTATAACAACAAAGCTTTTGCAATAAGAGAAAAACAAAATGATAAAAAAGGAATGGCCACCTGCTATTCCAATGGCGGTAATATTTACCTAAAGCAAAAGAATTACGCTGCTGCATTTGAAAATTACAACAAAGCCATTGCCTTGGGCAATGAGATAGAATTTAAAGAGCCGGTAATAGAATCTTACAATGGTTTAAGTAATTATTACGAAATAAAAGGTGATACAAAAGAAGCCCTGTATTATTACAAAAAATACAAGGCCGAAAATGATAGTATTTTCAACAGTGATATAACTCAGCAGTTGAGCAGCCTGCAAACGAAGTATGAAACTGCAAAAAAACAACAGCTGATAGAAGAACAAAAATTTGAACTCACCAAAAAACAATACTGGATATACGGATCTGCAGGTGTGTTAGCATTGATGACCTTATTGGGTTTTTCTTATTACAGGCGAAATAAATTAAAACAGGAAAAGAAGTTGCAAGAGGAGGTAATAAAGCAACAGGATCTTTCCACCAAAGCAGTAATTGCAGCCGAGGAAAATGAGCGCAAAAGAATTGCCGCCGATCTGCACGATGGCGTGGGCCAGATGATGAGTGCTGCCAAAATGAATTTATCCGCTTTTGAAAACGATATTCCCTTTAAAGACGAACAACAGAAAATGTCTTTTGAAAAAATAATTGACCTGGTGGATGAAAGCTGTAAAGAAATAAGAAGTGTGAGCCATCAAATGATGCCAAACGCTTTACTTAAAAGCGGGTTGGCAAGTGCAATTAAAGAATTTATTGATAAGATAGACAACCGCATATTAAAAATAAATTTATATACCGAAGGCCTTAACGAACGTTTAGACAGCAATGTGGAAACCGTTTTGTACAGGGTTATTCAGGAATGTGTTAACAATGTTATCAAGCATTCGGGGGCAAACTCACTCGATATATCACTTATTAAAGATGCAGATGGTATAGCTGCAACAATTGAAGATAATGGCAAAGGCTTTGACGCAAAAGACAAACAAAAATTTGAAGGTATAGGATTAAAAAACATCCTTAGCCGGGTAGAATTTTTAAAAGGCACAGTTGATTTTGACAGTTCGCCTGGTAACGGAACACTGGTAGCCATTCATGTGCCGCTTGTTTAATTGATATTTTTATTTATCTTAACAGCAAATAATAAAAGCAGGGTAGCAAATTGAAAAACCAGAAGATTTCTTTAGCGATTGTTGACGATCATCAAATAGTAATTGATGGATTAAAATCGTTATTGCAGGGATACGAACAATTTAAAGTAGTAATTGAATGTACCCAGCCAATGCAAATGCTGCAGCTACTGGAACAAACTAAAGTAGATATTTTATTAACTGATGTAATGATGCCCGGCATGAACGGCGCAGAACTTTCAAAAGCAGTACACAAAAAATTTCCGGAAATAAGGATACTGGCACTTAGTATGAGTGGCCAGGGAGATCTGGTAAACCAGATGATAGATGATGCCGATATAGCAGGCTATGTGTTAAAGAATATCGGTAAAAAAGAATTGATTGATGCGCTGGAAAAAATTTCGGCCGGAGGCATTTACTTCAGCGATGAGGTATTAAACGAAATGACCAAGGCGAGTGAACTGAAAAAAGAAAGTGACGAAGCTCATCTTACAGTGAGAGAAATAGAAATTATTAAATTAATAGAAAAAGAATTCAACAATAAACAAATAGCCGAGTCACTTTTTTTAAGTGAAAGAACAGTGGAAACTCACCGTAAAAATATTTTCAGAAAAACAAAAACTTCAGGGGTAATTGGCTTAATTAAATATGCTTACGAGCATAAACTAATTTAGTGATTAAATAAATAACTATAAATAAAAAAGCGGCAAATGCCGCTTTTTTATTTATAGTTATAGGTAAGTTGATCTTAGTCTTCTGAATTTGAACCACCAAACATATATCCAACGGTAAATCCAAAACCTTTGTTCTTTACTGAAAAATCAGTTTCAGGAGAAATATTTGACAAGCCAATAGTATAGCTTGCTTTAAAGAAAAGATTGTTACTTAGTTGGTAACCAGCTAAAAAATTGGCGCCAAAATCCAGTGCTTTTAAATGAGTATCATTATCCGTAGCATTGGCTTTACCATCAAATTTTACATTTGTTTTATCTTCTGTTGTATTAGAACCAAATGTGCTTTTGTATTTATCCTTACCCGATAAACCAAAACCTATTGATGGGCCAGCACCAACAAAAATATTTCCTCCTCCAGCTTCAAACTTGTACAAAACATTTAAAGGCATTTCTAAATAATTGGTTGAAATGGTATTCTCTATACTAAAGCCACTTTGGCTATCGCTGTATTTTCCTCCTTTTTGAGTAAAGTTTAATTCCGGACGAAAGGCTAATGCATCAGCTATAGCAATTTCTGCAACAACGCCAATTGTAAGGCCAATTTTTGAATCATACTTATAAGTGGTAGTTTGACCTCCACTAGTTTCTTTAAAAGTTGCTGATGCTGCGTTAATACCAGCATGTGCACCAAATTTAACTTGCGCCTGAGTGGCAAAGCCTGTTACTGCCAATGCAGTAAATACTAATAGTTTTTCATTTTCATAATGTTTAAGAGTTTTAAAGTGTAAAGATGCAATAATATGTATGAAAATAAAAATTATTATACCAAAAATATCAAATGTAAAATAGACTAACAGCCCATAGTTTACAAATAAAGGAAACAGTTATAAGCTAAAATACACAGTTACAATTGAATATTGCACAGTTATTTAATTAAATGCACAGCGTTATCGCCAAAAAAAAATCCTGCAGCAACTGCAGGATTTTACATTTATTTAAACTTAGACAGTGTTTTTTATTAAAACTTGTAAGCTATTCTTACACCTACTGAGCCTAAACCACTGCCATTTTTTGAATAACCATCATACTTTAAACCGGCATCAATAGCCTGGCCGGATTTAGCATTAAACTCATAACCTATCATTGGGGTATAGGCAAAAGCTGTACCTCCGCCGTTATTAAAGAACCCTGCACCAATTTGTGCAGCACCATAAAAACCTTCTGATAAAAAGTATTTTAATCCAACTTTTAAAGGGATAATACCTGCCGCCTTAAATTTTATTCCGGCTCCGGCAGACTTACCGGCATAAGACATGTAACCTGTAGTTAATGTTACGTTGGAGGTTCCCCCAACATTGTATTCAGCCTGCACTGTAGCGCCTACACCTACTGAGTGGGTAACGTTAAAATCGCCGGTGGCAAAGCCAACTTCTGGTCCTACACTAAAATGGAATTTTTTATCACTCTCACTTTGAGCATAAGCTCCGGTACAAATTGCTGTAATTGCAACAGCCAAGAAAATTTTTTTCATAATACGTTGTTTTTTTATACCCCAAAATTAAGGAGTTTGCTTTTTACAATAATTAATTATGTTAGTAAATGAATAGTTAAAACTTATTTTTTTATTGCCGGTACTACGCTAATTTAAAATAGATTACAAATTATCCAGCATATCTTTTACCATACCTGATAAATTATAATCTTCTTTCCAGCCCCAGTCTTTTCTGGCAACGGTATCATCAATACTTTGCGGCCAACTATTGGCAATAGCCTGCCGGTAATCCGGTTTATAGCTTATTTTAAACTCAGGAATATGTTTTTTTATTTCAGCAGCAATTTCTTTTGGAGAAAAACTCATGCCCGAAATATTGTACGATGTTCTGATAGAGATTTTATCTGCCGGTGCTTCCATCAATTCAATTGTAGCCCTTATGGCATCGGGCATATACATCATGGGCAGGTAAGTACCTTCACTTAAAAAGCAGTCATACTTTTTCTCTTCCAGTGCTTCATGAAAAATTTCAATTGCATAATCGGTTGTACCACCGCCGGGTGCACTTTTATAACTTATCAAACCGGGGTAACGCAAACTCCGCACATCTACCCCAAACCTTTGATGATAATAATTGCACCAGAATTCGCCTGCATATTTGCTGATGCCATAAACGGTTGAAGGTTCAATAATGGTTTGCTGCGGACAATTTTGCTTTGGCGATGTTGGGCCAAAAACGGCTATGCTGCTTGGCCAGTACACTTTACTTATTTTTTCTTCTCTTGCTATATCCAGTACATTCAGCAAGCCTGTCATATTTAAGTTCCAGGCAAGGTTAGGATTTTTTTCGCCGGTGGCAGAAAGTATGGCAGCCAGTAAATAGATCTGCGTAAAGTTTTGCCGTATCACCTGTACATGCAGCATTTCTTTATTCATCACATCCAGGCTTACATAAGGGCCAGTGCCTTCCAGCAAAGGATTTTGCTCTCTTAAATCGCTGGCCACTACATTGGCATTGCCATATAATTTTCGAAGGGCAAGTGTCAGCTCCACGCCTATCTGGCCACTTGCGCCAATTACCAGTATTTTTTCTTTGATCATTGTTTTAGTTTAGACTACAAATGTAAGGGGTTAAAGCATTTCTGCCGCCGGCTAACCCAATTATGGGAATGGCTCAATTACGCTATGCAACTGCTGATAAATTACCTGTCTTTGTTATGTAAATATTGTTGAGTAAGTATAATACTGTGTTATGAAAAAAGACATTATTTGTATACTGATTTTAGGCGGCAGTTGGCAAACAGCATTTTGTCAAAATATTCCCGGAGTTGAAAACCCTTGTACCACTTCGTCACAAGGCGCCGCAGGCAATTTTATCATTAGCTATACCATTGGAGAAATGCCCCTGGTACAAAGCTGGCAAAGCAATGGTTTATTAATAACACAAGGCACCATACAACCTCTTACTTTTATTGCTGACTCTGCTTACCAATGCTTTAGCCAAACAGAAGTAAAGGTTTATCCCAACCCAAATCCAGGTATATTTTCTTTACAACTCAGCCTATTAAAAAAGGGAAAAGCAAAAACAATCTTATTTGATGCTGCCGGCAAATTGCTCCAAACCGATGAGTTTGATTACACCACTTTTACTACAAAACAATTCAATATAAACAGGTTTGCCAGCGGTGTTTTTTATCTGCAACTTTTTTTTACTGAAACCGGAAGCAGTAATCTGAAAAAATGTGTTTACACCATTCAAAAAATACAATGATCACAATAATATTAAAAAAGGCGAAAAAAATAATTGCATTATTACTAATTCTTGTTTCTTTTTTAGAGGGTAAAGCGCAAGTACCTAACCAGTTTAATTACCAGGCTGTAGCACGTAATACGCTTGGGCAAAGCATTGCAAACGCTACTATAAAACTGCGGATAACAATACTCGATGGCAGTGCTGCAGGAACCAATGTATACAGCGAAATAAGGCAAACCATCACCAACCAGTTAGGATTATTTACAGTTGCCATTGGCGGACCGGGAGCCTTAAGTACCACAGGCAACTTTGCTATCATCAACTGGAGTACCGGTAAAAAATTTATTAAGATTGAAGCTGATCCTTTAGGCGGTAATAATTTTATTGTATTAGGCAACACAGAAATGCTAAGTGTACCTTATGCCCTATATGCAGTAAATGGAAAAATTGGCCCGGCAGGCCCTTCAAATATTTTAAGTGTTGGAACAGTAACCACCGGAGCCGCAGGCTCACCTGCTGCTGCATCTATTACGGGTACAAGTCCGGCACAAACATTAAACCTTAGTTTACCTACTGGCGCCATCGGCCCTGTTGGGCCACAAGGAAATATTGGGCCACAAGGTGCTGCAGGCCCACAGGGAAACACCGGACCGCAAGGCCCTGCTGGTCCACAAGGAATTGTTGGGCCAGCCGGACCTCAAGGACCAACAGGTGCAACAGGTGCCCAAGGTCCCATTGGCACTACAGGCCCACAAGGTAATACCGGGCCACAAGGTTTACAGGGACTACCAGGAAGCAATACCCTGATAAAAACGACTACAGAAATTGCCGGAGTAAATTGTGCAACAGGCGGTGTAAAACATGAATATGGTGTGGATGCAAATGGTAATGGCACACTTGATGCTGCCGAAATAAATCCTGCCTTAACCAAATATATTTGTAATGGTGCGGCGGGCTCTGCCACCAACGCCTGGTCACTTACGGGCAACAGTACTACCAATCCGGCTGTAAATTTTATTGGCACCACTGATGCCTCGCCCCTGGCCTTTAAAATAAATAATGTAAAGTCCGGGTATCTTGACTCTGCCAGTTTTAATACTTCGTTTGGTTTCAGATCGCTTGATTTAATCACTACAGGTAAATTGAACACGGCTGTAGGCTATAAAACTCTGGTAAATAATTCCGTTGGTGAACGCAATATAGCCGTTGGCGCAAATGTGCTTGAAATAAATACCACTGGAACTGCTAATACCGCCATCGGCGCAATGGCAATGTCAAAAAATACCAGCGGTCATTACAATACTGCGGTTGGGGAATTTTCATTGTATTCCAATACAACCGGGTTATACAATATTGCCATTGGTAATAGTACACTCCAATCAAATACCACCGGTATAAGCAATGTTGCCGTGGGAAGCACTGCACTACCCTTCAATACAACAGGTAATTTCAACACGGCAATGGGGGAATCTACCTTATTCAATAATTCAACCGGCGGTGCTAATACGGCTATGGGAGAAAGTGCTATGCTTTTTAATACAGTGGGCGGTTTTAATGTGGCCATTGGCAACAGTGCACTGCGGCTAAATAATACCGGTATCAATAACGTTGCGCTTGGTGTAAATGCACTGTATAATAATAAGGCCTCTAACAATACTGCAATTGGCACCAATGCACTTAACGTAAACAGCACAGGCATGTACAATACCGGGTTAGGAGAAACAGCTTTATTTAATAACACTACGGCTAGCAGCAATACCGCTTTGGGTTTCGCAGCATTAAATAAAAATACTACCGGTTACTGGAATACTGCCACAGGGGTAGATGCGATGTTTGAAAACACTACCGGTTTTTACAATACTGCCAGTGGCGTATATGCGCTTACATCAAACAGTTCAGGCAATTACAATACTGCCATGGGTAACGAAGCAGTGTATGCAAATACAACAGGCAGTTATAATAGCGGCATGGGCTTTAGCGCCCTCCACACTAATACAACCGGCTACGAAAACACGGCTATGGGTGTTCAGGCCTTATTCTCCAATACCTCCGGCATTTACAATGTGGCTACTGGTGCAAATGCCCTATGGAGTAATAATGCCGGAAACTTTAATACAGCCAGTGGTTATGCTGCCCTGTTTAACAGTACCAATGCCAATTACAACAGTGCCGCCGGGTACAAGGCGCTTTTCACCAACACCATTGGCTTTGAAAACAGTGCATCTGGTGCACAAAGTTTATTTTCCAACACTACAGGGAATTTTAACACTGGGCATGGCGTAAACAGTTTGTACGCTAATACAACGGGATTGAATAATGTAGCATTAGGGCATAGTGCATTATTTTTTAACACTACTGGCAGTAATAATACTGCAATTGGCAATTCGGCCGATGGCGTATTTGTAAACCTCACCAACAGCACCGCTATTGGTTATAATACAAAAGTAGATGCCTCCAATAAAGTAAGGATCGGTAATACCCTGGTTACTTCCATTGGCGGACAAACAGGCTGGACAAATTTTTCTGACGGAAGATATAAAAAACAGGTACAGGAAGACGTGATGGGCCTGGAGTTTATAAAATTATTGAGACCGGTTACCTATACCATTGACTTACCGGGCCTGGATAATTATTATGGAACAAATAAAAATGACACATCGGCTACAGATGCCATGAAACAAATGAAGCAACAAAGTTTTGCCAGAGCTGCTATGCAAAGAGAAACAGGCTTTATTGCCCAGGAAGTGGAAGCAGCTGCAGCTAAATTAGGCTATAGTTTTAGCGGTGTGGATAAGCCCGACAATGATAAAGGATTATACGGATTACGTTATGCCAGTTTTGTAGTGCCACTGGCAAAAGCCGTACAGGAGCAACAAGCAATAATTGAAAAACAAAAAAAACAGATAGATCAATTAGAAAAAAGATTAGCGGCTATTGAAGCCAAATTATAACTCTTGTCAAAAAAAAAATTAACTCAAACAATACAACATGAAACAAACACTTTCTATTTTAATGATGATCGCCAGCTTTTACTCCTGCAGCAACAGCGGCAATAACAAAACAGTAAGCGAAGCTAAAGAATTGGCATCCGCTATTAAACAAATGCAACCGGGCGGAATACCCACCACTTCCGGAGGCTGGACAATGACGGCAAAAATTGCTGGTAAAGAGTGGTCGGCTAGTTCCATTGTTTCTCCTGAAGTAGCCGGCAGAATTTTTGGCGAAAACAATGGTGAAAGTATCAGTCTGCCTTACAACAGAAGAGGAATGATTGTGGGAAATAAAACTATGTTTAGCCAAAACAACGCCGTTGATCTTTTTACCAAAGAGGATGATAATACAGCCCTGTGGGGTGGCTACGCCGGCGAAATGGAAATTACAAAAGTGGACGGCGATTGGGTTGAGGGCAAGTTTTTTGTTACCGGAAGCAGTGATGATCCTAATAAAAAAATTGAAGTTACAGATGGCTTTTTCAGAATTTCTATGCAACAAAAAAAATAATGATGAGAAAAATAATTGTACTGTCAACTACCATAATACTTTTTTTTTCAACAGCACAAAAAAGTATAGCACAAAAAAACGGCCCCAATGGCCTTCCGGCAAGCGCTATAGCTACCAGCGCCAGCGGCTATAGTATGACAGCAAAAATAAATGGCAAAGATTGCAAAGCATCTTTTATGATGCCTGCTGATGAGACGGGACAAATAGTAGGCTTTTACAGTGGAGACAAATACATCGGCCTACCCTATGACAGAAAGTATTTTGTAGCAGGGAAAAAAATTTCATTTAGTGATCAAAATGCCGACCTGACCACCAATGATGAGGTGCAGGTATGGAATGGCAGAAAAGGAGAAATGGTAATTACGAAAGTAACTGGTAAATGGGCAGAAGGTACTTTCTTTTTTACCGGTTACAGTTACGACAATAAAAAAAGCATCACTGTTACTAATGGGTTCTTTCGTATTGCCTTTGGTAACTGGTAAATGGGCAGAAGGTACTTTCTTTTTACCGGTTACAGTTACGACAATAAAAAAAGCATCACTGTTACTAATGGGTTCTTTCGTATTGCCTTTGGTAACTGGTAAATGGGCAGAAGGTACTTTCTTTTTTACCGGTTACAGTTACGACAATAAAAAAAGCATCACTGTTACTAATGGGTTCTTTCGTATTGCCTTTGGTAAATAGAAATTAAAAATAACAATTATGAAACCCTTGCTGATATCGCTGTTTTCTTTCTTTGTATTGCAAACAGGCCATGCACAAATATTTAAAAAACTGGGCGATAAAATAAAACGTGATGCCGAATGGAGAATAAGAAGTAAAGCAGACCAGCAAGTAAGCCGGGGAATTGATACTGTAATTGCACTACCCAAAAAAATAAAGGATAAAAAAAAAGAAAAAGCCAATAGTGCCAAAGAAGCAGCTGCAGAAATCACCAATAGTAACAGTGCTACTAAAACTGAAAATAAAAATCCCGCCGGTAATATAAAAACGGCTGCGGCCGATGAAAACGACATGACCCCCAAAGATGGGTTTGTTACATTAACCCTTTCTGCAAACAGCGTTTTTACCGGAGGTATTATTACAGTTAGTGGAGAAAGTGCTAAAGTTAAAAATTTTACACAGGTGGAAATATCAGTTAGCGGCCCTTCCGGTAAAAATGTAAAACAGATAGCACTTGCCGCCGATGGAAAATATACAACTGCATGGATAGCTGCCGACAAACCCGGAGAATACATAATAACGGTAAAAAGCAGCGACAAGAAAGCGCAGCAATCCGCTAAAATTATTGTTTATCCACTATTGAATATGAGCAACTGGTGCGATGATAATATTGCTGAGTTAAACAAGGCATATGATAAATTAAAAACCAGTGCAGACAAAGTGAAAGACGGTATCAGTTCCAAAGACAAGGCAGAACTGGATAAAAAAATCGCCGCAGTAAAAGAGCAGGTTGAAGAGGTACTTAAATTATTTAAACACCTGAATACTGCGGGAAAGGAAACTGCACAACTTGCAAAATCCGGCAAACGTATTCCCCGTAATCTTTCCGGTAATTTATCAGCCCTCAACAACAATTTAACAGAACAGTCGGCGCAAATAAAAGCGTTGGAAAAAATTGCCGACCACGAACCGCAGGATAATAGCATTTGCGAATACATTGTAATGCTGAATGAGGCCTGTGCCGCCTTTCAAACCTTTACTAATTTCTGGTCACGTTCCATATCAACCATAATAATCAACATTACAACGGATAAAGCAGTACCACAAACAGTTGGGGATATCAATACAGCAGCTGGTGGCATAGAAGCTCCCTATGATTTTCCATTAAAAGAATTGACAAAGGTTTATGCCTCATCAAAAGTTGATGCAGAAGCCCTGACCAGTAAACTAGGAAAAGCGGGTATTGCTGCCGATCTGGCACAATTTGCACTGGATATTTTATTGAAAACTTATTGCGGTGTATTTAAAGGAAGTTTTACACATGATTACACCGTTGAGTTCAGGAACGGTAAAGGAGAAAACTGGTGGACTTATGGTGTGGAAACAAAAGCTGTTGTGTATTTACGTTATCCCAAAGATAAAAACAAAGGCGGCATTATTAAAATGAAAGGGAATATAGAAGGCAATGGAACCAAGTTCAGTTTTTTTGAAGATCTTGAAAAAAATGATGAGTTTCAGGATGGCAGTAAAGGAAAAATAGAGATCGTTCCTATCAAAGCATACACACCTTTTTCTGTATCGGTGGCCACCAGCGAAAAAGATGTGATGGGCTTTGGCGCTATTGCAAGAGGATTGGCTACGCCTGCCTATTTTAATATTGTTATTGATGCGGAATATGATGTAGATGCAAAAAAAATAAAAATATTTTTAACCAGGCCATTAATCGATTTTTCGCTCACAGTAGCCAACCAGTTGGTATTTTTATTAGTTGGCGGCGACTTGCTTCCCTATGTTAAAAGATTGACATTTCCCATTCACAAAGTTTTCAGCACACTGGGCTCAGTAGTACGGGATCATAACGAATTTGATGTAACAAAAGATGCAAAAGGCAATCCTGTTTTTACTGGTAAGGCAAACAAACACCTTGGCAATAAAGCTGCTTCAATAGAACATGATCTTAATTTTACTTTAGACGTAAAAAAAGAATAGAAAGGTCATTAGCTTAAAATCACTTTTCACTAATCTTAAATTTCCAGTAACTTTAATACATGTGCAAATACGCAATCGTTATATTAATATGCATTTGTGTAATTGCATCTTGCGCCACTGCACAACAAAATTTAAATTACTCCTTTCATCATATTAACCAGGCAGATGGTTTACTTCATAATCAGGTGTTTGGAATTACACAGGATAAAAAAGGGTTTATATGGATTGCCAGCCTGAATGGATTGCAACGCTATGACGGCAGCCGGTTCATCTATTACCCTGGTATGCTTAATAATGCTGCGGAAGGGTTAACACCCGGTGCCGAAATTTATGCAGATAAAAAAAACAACTTACTGTGGACATTAAAGAATATAACTTTTGAAAAAAGAGACCTCGATAAAAACATCTCTGCTCTGTATTCAACAAAAGACTTGTTAAAAGATTCGTCATTTGGTTTTACAATGTATACCGATGCCGGTAATACCAAATGGATGCTGGGCAGCAATGCCATATTCAATACCGACCCTCAAACAAAACAGATCACTCCCTGGCAACAAAATATTTTACCGGCTGCTGCTCATAAAGCTGCTTACATTTTTTCCGACACAGCAAATAAACAAACATGGGTTGCCATGATGTCGAAAGTTTTTTTATTTGATGAAAAAACAAAAACAGTTTATTCGGATAATTTTAACCCTGCAAAGATTCCCCTGTTGCAGCCTTTACTTTTTAATAACGGCGCCAGTGCATCAAGGTTTGTATTGGCCGATAGTAAAAGTAACATTTGGGTTACCTCTTGGGGTGATGCTCTTTACAGGTATGATCCTTTAACAAAAAAAATGAGTACTTATTTTTTGTCATCCCTAAAATCAAAGCAGGAAAATAAGCCTATGCCGGAAACAGGGCTTTTGATCAACTCCTTGCTGGAAGACGACCACAATATAATTTGGGTGGGTACAGAAAATGCCGGTCTGTTGCGCTTTAACAGAGAAGAAGATAATTTTGATTATTGTATAACAGAAGAAAGCAACAGCCAGGGCATACAATACAACTATAAAATATTTTCTCTTTACCAGGATAAAGAACAAAATATATGGATCGGTACAGACAAAGGCATTAATATTTTTAATCCGTATCATCAATATTTTAAAACCATACGTCACAAGCAAAACACTTTATTATCAATCCCTAAAAGCGAAATTGAAAGTGCCATACAAACCACCAATGGCGATATTTTTATTGGTACCTGGGGTAATGGTATTGCAGTGTACGATAGCAATTTTAATTTTAAAAAAAATATCGCTTCGGAAAATGCAGCTTCTCAAAATAATTTTGTGTGGAGCTTTTTACAAAAAGACGCAACAACTTTATGGATAGGTTGCCAGCATGGCTATTTAATTTCTTATGATCTGATAACCGGTGCAGCAAAAAATATTGATCCGCCAGAAATGGAAGGCTCTACCATACGCTGCATGGAAAAAGACAATCAAGGCAATATTTGGTTTGGCCTGCACAGCGGAAAAATTGTTGAATGGGATAAAGAAAAAAATAAATTTTTACCTTATGGCGATGATAAACTAAAAAAAACATCCACAGTTTTAAATATGCTCATAGACGCACGGCAGCGTTGCTGGGTGAGTACTGAAGAAGGTTTTAAACAATTTGATCTTAACAAAAGAATATATACTAATACCTGGCTGCCTGATAAAAACAATGCTGCAAGCATTTCGGGCAAAAGTGTACAGGGTATCGAAGTTTTAAACGACAGCACTTTGATCATTGGCACTATTTACAGCGGCATCAATTTTTTTAACACCCAAACAAAAACATTTACACATCTAACAACAGCCGATGGGTTACCCTCTCAAACCGTTTATGCCATAAAAAAAGATGCTGCAGGTTTTGTATGGTTTACTACAGATTATGGCTTATACAAATTTGATCCTGCAGAAAAAAAGATCATCCCCTACAGTATGGAACCCGGGGTTATCAGTTCATCGTTTGTATCAAATAAATTTTATTCTTTAATGGATGGGCAATGGTTAACATTTACCACTACAGAAGCGATAAGTTTTTTCCCTTTAAAAAAAGACCACACTGATAAACTACAGCTAAAAACAGAAATAACAGGTTTTAAAGTTTTTGACAATGCTTTATTTATCGATTCATTAATAGCAGATGGCAAACCAGTAAGGCTTTCTTATAAAGAGAATTTTTTTTCTATAGAATTTGCTGCATTAAATTTTTCGGGCCAGCAGCAAACCAATTATTATTACCGATTGAATGGTACAGATAAAGACTGGGTAAACATGGGTACAAAGCGTTTTGCTAACTATACCGACCTGCAATCTGGCGAATACGTTTTTGAGGTAAGGGCTGAAATTGGTAACAGCACCGGAGAGATTACTTCCTTTAAAATAATTATTGCTCCCCCTTTTTGGAAAACCATTTGGTTCAGGTTGTTGTTTTTTGCAATTATCAGCTGCATGATTTATGCATTTGCCAAATGGCGTATCAATTCAATTTACAAAGAAGGAAAAAGAAAAATGCATTTCACCAAACAAATGGCAGAAATGGAAATGAGGGCACTCCGCAGCCAGATGAATCCGCATTTTATTTTTAACTGCATCAATAGTATTGATGCATTAATACAAAGCAATGATAAATACCATGCCACTGTTTACCTGAATAAATTTGCCAAACTGCTGCGAAACATCTTAGATACTAACAAACAGAATACGGTAACCTTTAGTAAAGATATTGATACATTAAAACTGTATATTGAACTGGAAGAATTACGCCACGAAAATAAATTTAAGCCAATATTTAAAATAGATGAAGAATTACTGAACAGCGATTACAAAGTACCGCCACTTATTATACAACCCTTTGTGGAAAATGCAATTTTGCACGGGCTTAAAAATAAGGATGGCAATGATGGTATACTTACCATTGATATTAAAAAAGTGAATGACGAGATACAATATACCATTACCGATAACGGCATAGGAAGAGCAGCTGCAGAAGAAATTATGCAAAACAAAGAATCGCATTATGGTATGCAGATAAGTTACGACAGAATTAAATTATTTAATAAAGAAGAAAACCCATCCGTATTGATAACTGATTTATACAATAAAGGCATTGCTGCAGGCACAGAGGTAAAAATAAAACTAAACGTTATTTGAAATGATCAATGCAATTATTATAGATGACGAGGCGAAAGGCAGACTGGCATTAAGGGAGAAACTACTGTCTTACTGTCCGCAAATAAAAGTATTGGCAGAGGCCACTAACGGACAGGAGGCAATAACGCTGATACAACACCATAAACCTCAATTAATTTTTTTAGATATTGAAATGCCACGCATGAATGGATTTGAAATGCTGAATGAATTACCAGAAAAAAACTTCCATATTATTTTTACTACAGCCTATGATCAATATGCTATTAAGGCCATTAAATATGCTGCTTTTGATTATCTTTTAAAACCCATCGACATTGAAGAGCTAAGAGCCGCAGTGACTAAAATAGATGCCAATGAAAATAATCAAACCAAAAAACAGGTGGAACTTTTGCAGCAGAATATGCAGCAACCTAAAAAGCAATTATCTAAATTAGCCATCCCTACTTTAGATGGTTTATTATTTTATGATATCAGCGATATTATACATTTAGAAGCCAACAGCAATTATACCAACATCTACCTGGCCAATAAAATAAAAATCACTGCATCAAAAACTTTAAAAGAATTTGAAGAGTTGTTGCCCGATGATATTTTCTTCAGAACACATCACTCTCACCTGATTAACCTTAATTATATTAAACGCTATATTAAAGGCGATGGTGGCCAGATAGAATTACAAAATGGCAGTTATGTTGATGTTTCCCGAAGGAAAAAAGATGAATTTCTTAAAACCATTGGCTATTAACCCTAAAAACATAAAGGGCTTATATTTGCAGTATGGAAAAATATTTAGAAGACCTTTTTAGCCAGCAACAATACGATAAAAATAATTTCTTTTTAATTGCCGGCCCATGTGTGGTAGAGAGCGAAGCATTGATAAATGAAGTAGCGGAAAAAGTAAGTGGCATTTGCAAAAGACTGGGTATCCCGTATATTTTTAAATCTTCTTATAAAAAAGCCAATCGTACCAGTGCTAATTCTTTTACCGGTATTGGTGATGAAGAAGCCTTGCAACTGGTAAAAAAACTGGGGCAAAAATTTAATCTTCCAACAACATCCGATATTCATACGGCCGGCGAAGCAGCCATGGCAGCAAATTATGTAGATATTTTACAGATACCCGCCTTTCTTTGCCGCCAAACAGATTTACTGATTGCCGCTGGTGAAACGGGCAAGATTGTAAATGTAAAAAAAGGCCAGTTTTTAAATGGCCCTTCCATGAAATTTGCGGTAGAAAAAATACATAATACCGGCAATACTAAAGTTGGGCTAATAGAAAGAGGCAACACTTTTGGCTATCAAGACCTTGTAGTGGATTATCGCAACATTGCCTGGATGAAGGAAATTAAAGTACCTGTAATTATGGATTGCACCCATTCTTTACAACAGCCAAACCAAAGTGCTGGTGTAACCGGCGGCAATCCAGAATTAATTGAAACCATTGCCAAAGCTGCCATAGCAACTGGTGCAGATGGATTATTTATTGAAACGCATCCTAACCCGGCAGTTGCAAAAAGCGATGGTGCCAACATGCTTCAATTAGATTTGCTGGAACCTTTACTGGAAAAAATAATACGTATCAGGCAGGCTGTAATATAAAAAACCCCGAAAAATCGGGGCTTAATAATATAGGATTAACCAAAACCAACAACATTTGTAACCTGATTACAAATTTGAACAAAACAGATTTTAAAACGGGGCGTTACATATAATTAGCAAAAATAATGCTACAAATGCCAAACCAATGCGTAAATCAGACACATTAATGCCTGCAAAAGGCATAATGGCACCGCAATTTCTATATTTCACTGGGTAAAGTATTGAACTCTTTTTTATAGGCTATGGTAAAATTGCTTAAGTTTTTAAAACCAAGCGCCATTCCTGCTTCCTTTACAGAATATTTTTTACTCCGCAAAAGTTGCCGGGCCTTTAACATGCGGTTTTTTTGATAATACTCGTATAGCCCCATGCCGTAAATGGTTTTAAACAAATTTTTTAACTTTGTTTCACTCATCATTGCAGTACGTGCCAGCACTGGTATTGTAGGTGGCTGTTCCGAAAGATTACGCACCAAAATAGATTCCACCTGCATCATTCTTTTTATCGAGTCGTCATTAATTACAACATTGGATTTCTTAGGTTGCCCCATTCTGCTGTAAAGACTTCTGAAAAATCTTTCTATTAAAAGCATTACCCGGTTTTGCAGCATCACCTTTTGCATGGGATGATCATCCTTAATTTCAAAAATTTCTTCCATCAAAGCCCTGTATTCAAAATTTAATACTTCAAAATTAAATGTTGCTGTTTTTAAAGAAAGGTATGCTGCAAATGCTTCATCTGATGCACTTATACCAGCATAATTTTTTAGCCATTCGGCAGTAAAAAAAATATTTATGCAGCGGTCTTCTATACCAGCATTAGCTGTGTAAGAAAAATCAATAAGTGAGTTGGTTAAAAAAGCTCCGGAATACACCTGCTCTTCTTCATTTAATTTATCCTCATCAATTTGAATAGTTAGCTTTTTCAGATTTTTAACTTCGTCAAAACGCAGCGTATAAGATTCATCGGCCACAGGTTGGCGGCAAAAACGCACTTCCTGTGTAATTACACACTCGTTTATCAATACCTGCAGGCCATTGGCAAGTTCAACCACTTTTATGTAACCGCTGCCCATTGAGGCGGGTAATACAATGGTATTATCAATAACCTTTACACCCGCAGCTTTTGCCAGCTCATGCAGGTAATCAATATGGTCGCAATATTTGTAAGAAAAATTAAACAACAATACCAGGTTAATAAAATGATTGGAGAAGTTTTTGTTACATTATTTCCGGCACTTTTTTATACTGTTTTTTAAAAGCAAGTGTAAAGTTAGCCACGTTATTATATCCTATAGCGTTAGCTGCCTGCTTTACCGTATACTTACCGGTTAATAAAAGTTCGTTGGCTTTTTGCAACCGCTGCTTTTGGTAGTAAGAATAAATGCTATCGCCAAACATGCTTTTAAAACTCTTTTTCAATTTTGTACTGCTCATCGAAACCAGTTTCGAAAACTCATCAATAGTAGGTGGTAATTTACTGAAATCATCTATCAGTAAATGCTCTACTTTTATCATTGTTTTTATCACTTCAGATGAAAGATCAAACTTTCCTTCCAGCAAATTCACTTTGCTGTACAGCCTTGTAAAAAAACGCTCCACCAGCAAAGCCACCCTGTTCTGCAAAAAAATATTTTGCAAAGGATCATCCTTTTTTGCGGTCCACAAGTCATTCATCAGTTTAAGATATTCCGCATCCAACGATTCAAAATCACAGCTTTCTGTTTTAAGTGATAAATACTTTTGCAGTACATCATCATCAGCCTCCATGCCCATATATTTCTTCAGCCACTTTTCATTAAATAAAACTTTTATTGATTTAATGTGCAGGTGAGCTGGCAGCTCCTCGGTATTTACAAAAATATTGCTGGTAAGCCTTGCTACAGCATGGCGGGTGTTTGGTTTTTGTAATAACTCATCATCCACCCGTAACGTGGCGGTATCTTTTATAAACACATCATCAAAATGCAATACAAAATACCTGTCATCCGACCGTTCCCTTATCGTCATCAATCCTTCATTAAAAGTAATATCGGCCAACAAAACCTGCAACTCATCAAACAAGCTTATTGCTTTTAAAACACCTTCGCCTGTAGGTGGAGTTATCAATAAAAAATCTTCTTGCTTATAAGGTATATTAAGCGCTGTTGCTAAATTTTGCAACAACTGTTTGTAATTAGTATGATTGATATTCAGTACAATCATTAGAAGGGGATATAATAAGGTTTAAAAGGGTCGGTCGGAACTATATTTGTTACAGGTATCTCAAGGGATTTCTTCTGGCATTAAAGATAGATCGTTTGATATTTATCCAGAATGCGATAAAAAAATATACTACCACAGGAGAGCCCATGGTAAGAAAAGATATATAGATAAAATATTTGCGTATTGTTGATGTGGCAATGCCCATTTTTTCACCAATGGCAGTGCACACTCCAAAAACATGCCACTCAATAAAATACCTGAAACGATTCATGTTGCTAATTTAAGCATATTTTTCTATAAACAAGGGCTTTAAATAGTGACTGAGTTTCAGTAAATTTGCAAAACTGAAGATATTTTATTGTTAATGGCCAATTTATTGAACAAAACAAAGCCATATTTAACAAAAATCACAAATCTAAAATCATAAATCTAAAATTGTACTATGGCTTTTGACATTGAAATGATTAAAAAAGTGTACGCCAATTTTGCAACCAGAATTGAGGCAGCACGTAAAGCAACTGGCAAACCGTTAACACTTACTGAAAAAATTCTGTACGCTCATCTTACCGAAGGTAATGCCAGCAAGGCTTACGCCAGAGGCGAAGCTTATGTGGATTTTGCACCAGACAGAGTTGCCATGCAGGATGCAACTGCACAAATGGCTTTATTGCAGTTTATGCAAAGCGGCCGTACTAAAGTAGCCGTACCCAGCACCGTACATTGCGATCATTTAATTGAAGCCAAAGTAAATAGTAAAACAGATTTAAGCAGGGCAGTTACAGAAAGTAGTGAAGTATTCGACTTTTTAGCCAGCGTAAGTAATAAATATGGTATTGGTTTTTGGAAACCAGGTGCCGGCATCATTCACCAGGTGGTGTTGGAAAACTATGCTTTTCCTGGTGGGATGATGATTGGAACTGATAGCCACACTGTAAATGCAGGTGGTTTAGGTATGATTGCCATTGGTGTGGGTGGTGCCGATGCCTGCGATGTAATGGCAGGGTTACCATGGGAATTGAAGATGCCCAAACTGATCGGTATAAAATTAACCGGTAAATTAAATGGCTGGACTGCCCCTAAAGATGTGATATTAAAAGTTGCCGGCATTCTTACCGTAAAAGGTGGAACCGGTGCTGTGGTGGAATATTTTGGCGAAGGCGCTACCAGCATGAGTTGTACAGGTAAAGGTACCATTTGTAATATGGGTGCCGAAATTGGTGCTACCACTTCTACCTTTGGATATGATGAAAGCATGAGCCGCTATTTAAAAGCTACCGGCCGTGAAGAAATTGCTGCTGCTGCTGATGCAATAGCTGCACATTTAACCGGGGATCCTGAAGTGTATGCAAATCCTGAAGCTTATTTTGACCAGGTAATTGAAATTGATTTGAATACTTTAGAACCACATTTGAATGGGCCATTCACTCCCGATTTAGCTACGCCTATTTCTCAAATGAAAGCAGCAGCTGCTGCTAACGGATGGCCAACAAAAATTGAAGTGGGTTTAATCGGTAGCTGTACCAACTCCTCTTACGAAGATATCAGCCGTGCAGTAAGTTTAGCACAACAGGTAACTGATAAAGGCTTAACCTTAAAAGCAGAGTTTAATATCAACCCCGGTAGCGAACAGATCCGTTATACAATTGAAAGAGATGGTTTTTTAGGTGTGTTTGATAAAATTGGGGCTAACGTGTTTGCCAACGCCTGCGGACCATGCATTGGTATGTGGGCAAGGGTTGGTGCAGAGAAGGCAGAAAAAAATACCATCGTTCATTCTTTCAACAGAAACTTTGCAAAACGTGCCGATGGCAACCCTAACACTTTTGCATTTGTAGGCTCACCAGAACTGGTAACCGCCATGGCTATTGCAGGTAGTTTAGATTTTAATCCGTTAACAGATACATTAACCAACAACAAAGGCGAACAGGTAAAACTGGATCCACCAAGTGGTAACGAATTGCCTCCAAAGGGTTTTGCAGTAGAAGATGCAGGGTATCAAAAACCTGCAGAAGATGGAAGTGGTGTTGTAGTAAAAGTATCGCCTGATAGCAAACGTTTACAATTGTTAGATCCGTTTGCAGCATGGGAAGGTGTTGATTTAAAAGGATTGAAATTGCTGATCAAAGCAAAAGGAAAATGTACTACCGATCATATCAGCATGGCAGGACCATGGTTGAAGTTCCGTGGACATTTGGATAACATCAGTAACAACATGTTGATTGGTGCAGTTAACTTCTTCAACGAAAAAACGGATAGCGTAAAAAATCAATTAACAGGAGAACAGGGAACCGTTCCTAACACACAAAGAGCCTACAAAGCTGCCGGTGTGGGAACAATTGTAGTAGGCGACGAAAACTATGGTGAAGGTTCATCCCGTGAGCATGCAGCTATGGAGCCACGCCATTTAGGTGTACGTGCTGTACTGGTAAAATCTTTTGCCCGTATACACGAAACCAATTTAAAAAAACAAGGTATGCTGGCATTAACTTTTGCCAACAAAGCAGACTATGATAAAATTTTAGAAGACGATACTATTGACATTGAAGGCTTATTGGCTTTTGCACCCAACAAAACTTTGCAACTGGTATTGAACCATGCTGATGGCAGCAGCGAAACCATACAAGTAAACCATACTTACAATGAACAACAGATTGAGTGGTTTAAAGCGGGTGGTGCGTTAAATATTATCAGGAGAGAGTTTGCAGCGAATAATTAAACTGTTTCTTAAAATAATCTGTCTCAATCCCGGCTTTTAAGGCCGGGATTTTTTTGGTGGGTCGCCCCTTCAAGGGCGGCTCACCCAGAGCTGATATACAGTGATTATTTTGAGTAACCCACCCTTTCCGTTTGTAACTCTTTTTAACAAAGGGTGAGCCACTCTTTGCTTAAGCAGGCTAGGTAAATTAATGAAACACAAATTAAATATTTTCATACATTGCATTGACGTTATAAATAACATAAGAAGTATAATATTAAAAGATTAATATGCAATTAGAGTTTGTGTTGTAATAGCGTGTAATGGCATTTTTGAGACACCACCTTCAAAATTTTATGTCAAAATTAAATAGAACCAGTTCTAGTGATGCAAAAAAAGCAATTGAAAAATTACTTCCTGAAAGTAATGCACGAAAAATTTTTATAAATTTTTTGGCTGACTCAGTAAGTTATGCAGACTCAATCAAAAGCGACAATTGGAGTTTGAATTTGGATTTACAAGGAAAATTTCTTCGTTTTAATGTTGGACAAGAATATTGCATAACATTATACTACAATGAACTTCTTATCCTTTGCAATAGAACAACATTAAAAAATGTAATGGCGAATAACTCTATTCCAATAGAATTTTACGGATACAACAATAATCAATATTACAGAAACACTGAAATTGATAAAGTTCCAAATTTACTTGCAAAAACTAAGGACAATGTTGGCTGTATACTTAAATCTTCAGAAATTGAACAATACATAAACTTCTTAAGTGAGGCAAATAAAGATTTCATTGATGGGGCTATTAAGACACACCTAATGCCCAATATGAAGAATTCTCATTCAAAAGGAGCTGTAGAATTTATTTTTTCAGAGTTTGGAAATGAAATTGAAACACCAAATTATTCTGAATTTGTTAGACTTGAACAAGCAAACCTTACTAAAGCACAAAAACTTACTCAAGATGAAAGACTTGAGATTTTAAAAACCATTAATGCAAAGCCGACAAAGACAACTGTTAATCAGACAGTCTTTATAAGGAGTCAAATTGTGGTAGCTGTTGTACTTTACAGAGCCGATGGAAAGTGTGAGAAATGCAAATGTAATGCACCATTTTTAAGAGACATAGACAATACTCCATATTTGGAAGTACATCACATAGTTACATTAGCAGAAGGCGGAGACGACACAATTGAAAATGCAATAGCTCTTTGCCCAAATTGTCATAGACAAGCACATTACGGAAAGAGAAATGCGATATAACATGAAAAAAAACAACCCAATTTTGACCTTTTTTACGTTTTTCCCAAGCAATTATTTGGTTGATACAAACTGTTATTTTTAACTTCATTAAGTACCGCCACGATGTGGCGCTATTAGAACACTTTAATATTGTTGTAGCTGCTTTTTAATTGCAAACATAGCCGATGTAATCCGGCCTCCCCGCTAATTTCCTCAAGAAACTTTCCCGTACAATACGTGAGCCATCCGGCGAAGTAACCGCCCTGCCCAATCTCCTTAACAAAAAAATAATAATTAAATATTTGATGTTTAAACATTAATTATCTACCTTAGCATTCTAAATCAAACAAAATGGCAACAAAAAAATGGGTTGTGGACCCTACCCACAGTGAAATACAATTTAAGGTTAAACACTTAATGATCACTAATGTAACCGGCAGCTTCAACATTTTTACCGTAAATGCAGAAACAGACGATGAAGATTTTACCAAAGCTACCATCAGCTTTACTGCAGATACCGCCTCAATTTCTACAAGTAACGAACAAAGAGATGCACATTTAAAAAGCGCTGATTTCTTTGATGCAGAAACTTTTCCGCATTTAAAATTCTTGGCAACCAAATATGAAAATATCGACCAGGATGGTTCTTACAACCTGTATGGCGACTTAACCATAAAAGACGTAACCAAACAAGTAAAATTAGCAGTTGAGTTTGGTGGTATTGCTAAAGACCCATGGGGTAATGTAAAAGCAGGTTTTACCATCTCTGGTAAAATTAACCGTAAAGAATTTGGCCTTACCTGGAATGCAGCAACAGAAACCGGCGGTGTATTGGTAAGTGAAGAAGTAAAAATTCATGCCGAAATTCAATTGATAGAACAGCAATAATACACGTGAGACGTGAATAGTGAATCGTCAGTCGTGAGTTGGAATCCGTGAGGACTACCTCACGACTGACGATTCACAACTGACGATTCTTTGGATCTTGCTTGAAGATTTCCTGTAACAGCTTGTATAATTCTGGATGCTTTTGTTCTAAAAGGTCTGGCCTTTCAAAAAAGTATTCTGATACCACGGCAAAAAATTCTGCTTTGTTGGTAGCACCATAAGGATTGATATCAGATTTCCCTTTCAATATTTTTTGCATCTGCTGGTAAGTCATATTCAGCCATGGAATGCTGTATTGCTTAGCCAATAATTGATTCGGTATGCCCTCAGTATCTCCATCTGCTTTATCAATCAGGTGTACAAATTCATGAATGGCTGTATTATTTTTATCAGATTCATTTTTAAATCCTTGTTGCAGCGCAAATTTCGATAGCAGCATTTTACCTTCCATATAGCCGGTGCCAACCATGCCTAAAATATTTCTCCCCTCACCTTCTGTTTGAAAATCAAAATTGATGGCATCTGAATACAAAAGCACTTCCCTCAGGTTATAATATTTCCATCCCGGAAAAGCAAACACGGGTATCACTGCACTTGCTGCAACAAAAATTCTGTCAAGATCATCAATTGGCGTATTAACGCCGGTGATCCGTATGTAGCTCAAAAAATCACGTAACTCATTTTCAAATTGTTGCTTCTCCTTTTTATCCAGTCCTCTGAAAAAAGCAATATTATTCTCGAGTATCACCGCATTAATTAAAATATCATTTTCAGTGGCAGCTTCCTTCCTTTTCGATTTAGTAAAATAAACTCCGGAAAAAATAAGCACCACAATTATCACTATCCCTATCATTACAAATTATTTTATAAAGAAAGTAAAACTACTTAACTGTGATTACATTTGCGTATCAATAATAAAGTATGATACAATACAATCCTAAAGACTGGCTGGGCTTTATTTTCCGGTTTCATAAATCAGATACGTTTATAAAGCTGTGGCCAATGATTTTGCTGATTTGTCTTTACTCGGGCATAATTGCTTTTTTTGAAGTAGAGTATTGGAAATGGAGTGAAGCCAATAAAGTGAAAAATATTGTACTAATGCATAGCCTGCTGGGCTTTGTAATTTCATTATTGCTGGTGTTTAGAACCAATACTGCTTACGACCGCTGGTGGGAAGGCCGCAAGCAATGGGGAGCTTTGGTAAACAACAGCCGCAACCTGGCTATTAAAATAAACGCATTGTTACCCAAAAACGATGTACAAAACAGGGCTTTTTTTAAAACTGCCATTCCGCAATATGCCGTGGCATTAAAAAACCATTTGCGGCAGGAATCAACAAGGTTGGCATTAGATGAAGCTGAACATCCGGAGCTATTGGATATAGATCATGATAAACATGTGCCCAACCAGTTGGCAGCACTGCTTTTTAAAAAAGTAAACAGTTTATTTGAAGCCGGAAAAATAAAAGGCGAACAACTGATCATTATCAATACCGAATTACAATCTTTTACAGAAATATGTGGCGCCTGCGAAAGAATTAAAAATACGCCTATCCCATTTTCTTACAGCGCCTTTCTTAAAAAATTTATTTTCTTTTATGTGATGACATTGCCCTGGGGCTATGTATTTAACCTTGGTTATTTAGTGATTCCCGTGGTAGGATTTATATTTTATGTACTGGCCAGTTTAGAGCTGGTAGCAGAAGAAATTGAAGACCCGTTTGGCACCGACAGCAACGATTTGCCCATGGATAAAATGTGTGCCAACATTCAAAAGCACATCAGCGAACTGTTGTAAATATATTTATCTTTGCCCCTCATAAAAAACCATTTATGGCTAAAGTAAAAACAGCATTGGTGCAAATGAGTTGTTTTGCAGATAAGCAGCAAAACATCAATAAAGCCATTGAAAAAATAAAAGAAGCAGCAGCGGCCGGCGCACAAATAGTTTGCCTGCAGGAGCTGTTTACTTCTTTATACTTCTGCGATGTAGAAGATTACGAAAATTTTAAACTTGCAGAAGCCATCCCCGGCCCGGCAACCGATACTTTAAGTGCAGTAGCAAAAGAATTAGGTGTGGTAATAATTGCTTCTTTATTTGAAAAAAGAGCAGAAGGCTTATACCACAATACCACTGCCGTTTTAGATGCCGATGGCACTTATTTGGGCAAGTACCGTAAAATGCATATTCCCGACGATCCGGCTTACTACGAAAAATTTTATTTTACTCCCGGTGATTTGGGGTACAAAGTTTTTAAAACAAAATTTGCCACCATTGGTATTTTAATTTGCTGGGATCAATGGTACCCTGAAGCATCAAGAATAACAGCGTTAATGGGTGCCGAAATTTTATTTTACCCCACGGCAATTGGCTGGGCAACATCGCAGGATGAAGCTACCAACACCGAACAATATAATGCCTGGCAAACTATACAACGCAGTCATGCTGTTGCCAACGGTGTACATGTGGTAAGTGTAAACCGTGTAGGACTTGAGCAGGATGGCGCTATGAAATTCTGGGGCGGTTCTTTTGTAAGCAACCCTTTTGGTACCATTTTATACAAAGCATCACATGAAGAAGAAGAAATTAAAGTGATTGAAATAGATACCAATCAAACAGACCGTTACAGAACCCACTGGCCTTTTTTACGCGACAGAAGAATTGATTCGTATCAACCCATTACAAAAAGATATATCGACGAAGGGTAAAACAGGTTGATGGTTAATAGTTCATGGTTAATAGTAAATACGATCTCAGTTTACTATTTTACGCTTTCCTGAACTACCAACCATGAACCATCAACTATGAACCATGAACCAAACACCAAAAGAATTAGGTTATTACTTTCCTGCAGAATTTGCACCACAAGCTGCCACCTGGTTAAGCTGGCCGCATAAAGAAGCTTCATGGCCGGGAAAAATAAATACCATCTATCCTTTCTATAGCCAGTTTGTAAAAGAATTGACTAACGGACAAAAAGTTTGTATCAATGTAAATAACGAAGCAATGAAAAATTTTGCTGTTGGCCATTTACAAAATGCAGAAGTTGATCTTTCTAAAGTCGAATTCTTTTTTCATCCTACCAACGATGCCTGGTGCCGTGATCATGGCCCGGCGTTTTTAATAAACCCCAACGCAACAGAAAATAAAAAAGTAATTGTAGACTGGGATTATAATGCCTGGGGCAATAAATATCCGCCTTTCGATTTAGATGATGTTATTCCAACATTGATTGGCAAAGAGTATAATATTCCGGTTTATTATCCAGGTATTGTAATGGAAGGCGGCTCGGTAGAATTTAATGGTAAGGGAACGATACTTACTTCCACTGCATGTTTATTAAATCCTAATCGTAATCCGCATTTAAACCAGAAACAGATAGAAAAATATTTGTGTGATTACTATGGTGCCGAACAAATACTTTGGGTGAACGATGGTATTGTGGGCGATGATACTGATGGCCATATCGATGATACTGTTCGCTTTACCAACGAAGACACAGTGTTAACGGTTGTAGAAGAAAATAAACAGGATGAGAATTACCAATTGTTGCAAGACAATTTGCAACAGCTACAACAAATGCGCCTGCTTAATGGCAAACAATTAAACATTGTGGAGTTACCCATGCCCGATGCGGTTGTTTATGATGACCAGCGTTTACCAGCGTCTTACGCAAATTTTTACATTGCCAATCATGCGGTGATTGTACCCATATTTAATTGTGCTAAAGATGATACCGCTTTACAAATTATACAAAGCTGCTTTCCGGAAAGAAAAGTAGTGGGTATCGATTCTACAGAAATTATCTGGGGCCTGGGCAGTTTTCATTGCATGAGCCAGCAGGAACCTGAGTAAAAAAAACTCCATAGGAGGCAACCCTTCAAAAAATAAATCCGTTACTTACTTACTGTGGTTGGTATTGTTTAACCGAACAACGGTTTTCCCTTAACCATCACAAGCTGTAAAATTTAAAAGCAAACTCAATTACATTTTTATGAAATTATTTAAAAGATCCCGTCTTTTAGCGGCAGTACTATTTTTATCTGTTACCCTATTAAATAGTTGTGGCGATAAAGGTAATGGCAGCAACCCTACTCCGCCTAATCCTTGTGCCAGCAAAACGATTACTGTATCTGCCGTAGTTGTAAACACCACAACTGGCTTATCAGCTGGGTCTATAACTTCTACGGCTACAGGAAGTACAGGATTTACTTACCAACTCAACAATGGCAATTTTCAATCATCGGCAGTTTTTAACAGCCTTGCAGCAGGTACATACACAATAACGGCTAAAGACGGCGATGGCTGCACAGGTGCTGCAACTTTTACGGTAACCGACCCCTGTGCTGCAAAAAACATTGGGGTAACGGCAACAATTGTAAATACAGGAACAGGTTTATCAAACGGATCTATTACTGCAACAGCAACCAACAGCACCGGATTTACATACCAACTCAACAACGGCGCCTTTCAGGCATCAGGTATTTTTACAGCCCTGGCAACAGGCACCTATAATATTACTGCAAAAGATGCCGACGGTTGTACAAAAACAGTAAGCTTTCAAGTTCAGGACATTTGCGCAGCAAAGAACATTACTGTAACCGCATCTGTAATAAATGCCGGCCCAAATGCAGGCGCATCAAACGGGTCAATAACCGCTACAGCGGCTGGTAGCATAGGCTTTACGTATCAACTTAACAGTGGAATTTTTCAACCAACTGGAAACTTTACAAATTTACTGGCAGGTAATTATACTATTACTGCAAAGGATGCCGATGGCTGCATAAAATCACAGACATTTACAATTACTAACGACCCATGCGCAGGTAAAACATTAGGCATTAGTGCTGCAACTTCTGCCACAGATAAATGCATTGTACCAGGCAATGGCACAATTACAATTACGGCAACAGGTGGCACAGGCTTCACTTATCAACTGGGCAGTGGCGCCTTTCAGGTATCCAATGTATTTTCTGCTTTGGCACTAAATACTTATGGCATTGCTATAAAAGATGCAGATGGCTGTATAAAAACAGGAACAGCAATTATTGCCGCAGCTCCAGCCGGCACCAACTTTTCCACAGTCAGTAACATACTTCAAAATAATTGTGCACTTAGTGGTTGCCACACAGGCACCAGCCCAGCCGGTGGTTTAAACTTTACAGTGGATTGTACAATTGTAAGCAGTTGGGATCGCATAAAAGCAAGGGCTGTAGATGGAATCCCTTCATTTATGCCGCCAACGAGCCCGCAATTATCTGCAGCTGATAAGCAAAAAATATTAGACTGGATTGCAGCAGGGCATAAATTTACGGATTAGAACCAACCTAAGCCATAATATAAAAGTGCCGCCTTTGCAGCGGCACCTTTATATTATTCTCAATACACTAAAATATTTTTAGCCAGAATTTCTTTTATTAATTAGTGAATAAATTTTTCACGGTATAAAAATCCATCTGCATTTACTTCAAGAATATAAGTACCGGCAGCCAATTGTCCGGTTTCAAACTCATTATACCCCGAATTTGTTTTGGCAGAATATAGCAACGTGCCGTTGCTATTATAAACATTATAAATTACTTCTTTCATTGCCTGTGTTCCTATACTAAATCTTAGTTTATCTGTTACAGGATTTTGCATCAACCGCAGGTAATTATCATTTTTATTCCCCTTTATTAAAATAATAGAACTAAATATTTTATGATTATTTTCTTGAGATACTATTCTGTAAAAACATTTTTAACGCCAGGTTGTTGATCAATATAATTATAACTGTTTGCTGTTCCGGCATTCAACGTTCCTAAATCTGTAAAGTGTATCCCATCCGTGCTGCGCTGAATTACAAATGTTACATCAGTATTCTGGCCTGCTGTTTGCCAAAATAAAAGCACATTATTATTTTTTCTCTCCCCGTTTAAAGAAAGCCATTTTACCGGCAAGGTTGAATTGGAAATAAGCGGCGCCTCCCATATCCCTCTTCCATAAGTGGCTACCCGTAATTTATTGGCCAGTTTAGAAATTTCAATTTCGTTTACTGCTACCAATGGTAAACCTGTAGCAACTGAAACCCACGAAGTGTTCACCAGGTCTTTATAATACACACCTATATTCATACCAACATAAATACCTTCATCAGGGGTATCATCTACCACCACACTGCGTGCTGCAATTGCCGGTAAGCCTGTATTTATTGCAGTAAATGTTGCACCTGCATTGGTGGATACCTGTACATTATTTGAACCTGATGTAGTGGTAACCCAAACTTTGGATGGATTGTTGTGTTTTACTTCAATTGAAGAGATAGTGGCTGACAATGTATAGGTAGTCCAGTTAGTTCCGCCATCGGCGGTAACAAACAAACTGGCACCTCTCGAAGCATAAATATAATTATCATCCGATGGTGCAATTTTAAGGCAATCAAGATTGCCACCGGTAGTAAGTGAAGTTGAAATATTTGTCCATAGCCCTCCGCCATTTACCGATTTATAAATTGCATTCCAACCACCGTAAACTATTAAAGAATTTGTTGGATGCCAGGCCAGCGGAGTAACCCAGTTGCCTGTTGCCGGATTTGTTAAGTTACCATACCATAACCCTCCGTTTGTGGTTTTATATATTGATCCATTTTGAGAAGTACCAATAAATACCGCTGCGTTGTTAGGATCAATAATACAATCCATACCATCAGCACCCAACCAATCACGCCACACTCCCGCATTTGTTCTGGCCACTGTACCATTATCCTGTGCACCACCAGACATTACTTCGGCATCTGTTTTTGCTGTAGCAAACCTATAAAATTGCCGTATGCCTAATCCGGTAGAAAGATTGATCCAGTTATCTGCATTGTCTACACTTTTATACACGCCGCCATCACTGCAGCTATACATCGTTTTACCCACCCACTCCAATCCATGCACATCTGCATGATTGTAGCCTGTGCCGTTAGGGTAACTCCAAACGGTCATTTGTGTAAATGAATTACCGGCATTAACCGATTTCCAGCAAATGATGCCTGCAATATGCACTTCATTTGCATCAAATGGATTAACAGTAATGCCCATATCGTAAGTAGCTTGCCCCGTGGTTCCGTTTCCGGTATATCCAAAATAATTGGTACTGGAAGCAGGCACTCCAATAACCGTAGTAGTAAAACTTACAGCAGCATTATCAGAGCGATACATCCTCCCAAAAATACTACCATTGGCCTGCACTGCATAAACCACGGATGGGTCGGCAGCAGATACACCTAATAAGGTTCTGCCAAAATTTGTAATGCCGTCTGCAACAGCAACAGGGTTCCAGGTTGTGCCTGCATCTGCTGAGCGGTAAACCGCAGCAATTGTAGCACTACCGGTGCCGCTTGCATACATCACACTAACATTGCCGGGCATAAACTCAATATCTTCTTTACCGGCAACATTGTGTACGTTTGTCCAGCTGGCACCAGCATTAACCGACTTGTGTATACCGGCATTAGAAGTTGCAAAAATGATATTGGTATTTGATGGATCGATCAATATCTTTTTTGTACCAGAAGGACCTCCTCCGGTTGCTGCCCATGTTGTACCACCGTTAATAGTTTTAATTACTCCTCCTCCATTAATTGCAGCATAAACAATATTACTATTTAACGGATCGATAGCCAGATGAAAAATATTCATATAGCTGCTGATATTATCCGTTAGAGGTTGCCAGGTAGTACCACTGTTAACACTTTTCCAAATACCGCCACCAGGCGATGAGACATAAATAATTGTTGTATCTGCCGGGTAAACGGCAATACAGGTAATCCTTCCCACGCCGGGATTCCAGCCGCTGGTATACGTCCAGCTCCATGGGCCTAACTCGGTATAGGTTGCTAATGGAGATAACGTTTGTGAAATATTTTCAGCTGCTTTTAAATAGCGCTCACGCTCTATTGCAGGATTAATAAAAATGCCATTTTCATCAAGGTGAAATTTCCTTTCAAACTTCCATCGTTCGTATTGCTTATAGCCACTACCTTGCCCTGTCCCTGTACTATCAAAATATTTTTTTGCCAGCTCCTGTGCTTTGTCAAAGCTAATATCTTCTCTATCCATAATTTCAAAAATGGATTGCTGTGCATTAGCTGCAAAATAAAGTGTAAAAAATAAAAAAATAAAGTAGACTTTTTTCATCTTATGATCAACTTAAATTAAAAATCTGAATACCCTACAACGCATTAAACCAAACTTTAGTGTTGTCATTATAATCGCCGTTATAATTAATGGTAAGCTCCGTTCCTTTTTGGATAGAGCACACTGTTTTTACAAAAATAATTTCTTCTTCAAAATCCATCAAATATTCGCAATTACTGGTATAACTGTGGTTGTACATAGGTATAAGCCCCAGCGCCATACAGCATTTATCTTTCTCCTCTCCCCACTCAAAAATATAATCGTGTAATTTGGTTTTGTCCAAATGTACCCGGTCGGCCTTACTCATCACAATTACAGGGGCTATTTCTATAAGTGTGCCTTGCGGAATATCTTCATCTGTAAATACACCCCTACCAGTGTTTTCTGTTTTATCTATATACAAATATGGTTGAAGCATAACATCTGGTTAATAATTAAATAAGCTAAATTGCAACACTTATTCACAACGAATTTAACAACAAAATTCCAATGGCTTTAGCGATAGATGAAATATCATTACAACAAAAATTTAAAGAAGTAATTGCTTCTGAAGATAAGTTGCTGATACATGATTTTCTCAATCATCAAAACATTAGCGATGTTGCCGATTTAATTTATGAAAATGAAGATTACGAATCACAGATCATCTCTCATATTTCTATACACCGTGCGGCCAGTGTGTTTAAAATTCTGGAACTACCCTCGCAAAAAAGAATTATAAAAGATCTGCCGCCATTTAAAACTGCCGAGTTATTAAATGAATTGCCACCCGATGACCGTACTGCATTTTTAAGTGAACTGCCCGGCAGTGCAGTAAGAGAATTAGTAAAAACATTAAATCCTGAAGAAAGAAAAATAACGCTTTCGCTATTGGGCTATCCGGAAAATAGTGTGGGCCGGTTAATGACGCCGGACTATGTTTATGTATACGAGCACGACAGTGTAGAAGATGTATTTAATACCATACGCCGCTACGCAAAAAGCAGCGAAACCATTGATGTGCTTTATGTAATAAATGACAAGGGCGAATTATTAGATGATATCAGGATAAAAGATTTCATCATGGCATCGCCGGAAAAAAAAGTAAGCGACCTGATGGATGGCCGTTTTATTTCTTTACATGCAAATGATGACCAGGAAGTAGCCAGTGAAGTTTTTAAAATGAATAACAGGGTAGCTTTGCCCGTAGTAAGCAAAAGCAATAAATTATTGGGTATTGTAACCATTGATGATGTATTGTGGGTGGCCGAAGAAGAATACACAGAAGATATTCAAAAGATTGGTGGTACGCAGGCACTGGATGAGCCTTATCTTGATGTATCTATTTTAAAACTATACAGGAAAAGAATCATTTGGTTACTGATACTTTTTGTGGGTGAAACTTTTACTATTGCCGCCATGAGTGGTTTTCAAAAAACTTTGGAGCATTTGCTGGTACTGTCAACATTTATTCCTTTAATTATTTCGAGTGGTGGTAATAGTGGTTCGCAGGCTGCCACATTAATTATTCAGGCCCTGGCTTTGGGCGAAATTACTATTGCCGACTGGTGGCGTATTGCAAAGCGGGAAGTTGTTTCGGGATTATTAATGGGCGTTACACTCGGCATAATTGGGCTCTTAATCATCTTTGGAGGACATCATTTCTTTAACTTATTTGGCGAGCATTATGTAAGAATAGGATTTGCCATAGGCATTGCCATTATTGGCGTGGTACTTTGGGGCACCATGATGGGTTCTATGCTGCCGCTTTTATTAAAAAAACTGGGTGCCGATCCTGCCACATCTTCCACCCCATTTATTGCCACACTGGTAGATGTTACCGGCTTACTCATTTATTTTTCAGTGGCCTATATATTTTTACACGATTTACTGGTGTAGCTATTGCATTGTTGCCGACGATGCTGATGGCATACCATATTTGCCCTTCTTTACCTTAGCTTTAAACCTGCTGAAAAAAAACGGCCTTCTGTAATAGACTTTATAAATATTATCAAATTCCGCATCTGGTATATCTGTTACCGGATAATTGGCAACGCCTGCTTTTTTTATATGATCAGGCACGGTATTGCTATGCCCGATAATTAATATGGTTGTATTAAAATCGCCGTGGGCAGCTATTTTATTAAAAAGATCAATGCCATTTTCGCTGGCTTGGTAATGCACAGTATCAATACCCAATTGTATGCGAAGACTATCTCCCGTCATTTGAGTACGTTTAAACTGGGTTACATAAATACGTTTTATGTTTTTACCTTTCAAATAACGCATCAGATCTCCAGCCCTTTTATTGCCATTAGCAGTTAAAACCGGGTCGCTGCCAATTTCTTTTTCGGCATGGCGTACAAGGTAAATATTGGTTTTTGCAGATACAGCCTGAGGTATTTGCGCCTTAACAGCTAAGGGAAAAATCAACAAAAGCAGAAAGTAAAAATTATGTTTCATAATGCTGAATAATTATACAAATTAACGCAATTAATTATAATACCCACAATAGCAGACAGCTAAGCATCGTTAATGACACAAATTTGTTATTTTGCATCCAGAATAATAAAGCCCTTACGCTGCAATAAAAGTTCAATAAAGTTTTGCAGTACAAGAGTGCCCTTCCTTCGTAAGGATAAACTCTGCCAATGAAGATTGGCTTTGTTCTTTTGCGGAGCTCAAAAAAAATTATAACACAACACTCTCTATCATTTTAACGATAAGAGTAATAAAAAATGCTAATTTATGTGTGGAATTGTAGGTTATACTGGCCCTCGTGAGGCATATCCGATTGTTATTACGGGTTTAAAAAGATTAGAATACCGTGGTTACGACAGTACAGGCGTGGCGCTATTAAATGGCGGGCTTAAAGTATATAAAAAGAAAGGCCGTGTGGCCGATCTGGAAGAAAACATACTGGGTAAAAACCTGCATTGTAATATTGCCATTGGGCATACCCGCTGGGCAACCCACGGCGAACCCAGCGACAGAAATGCCCATCCGCATACCAGTGCCAGCGGAAAATTAGCCATGATACATAATGGCATTATTGAAAACTATGCTCAAATAAAAAAAGAATTACTCAATAAAGGCTACAGTTTTACCAGCGATACGGATACAGAAGTGTTGCTGAATTTTATTGAAGACATCAGAAAAAATAACGACTGTAATTTAGAAGAAGCTGTACGTGTTGCTTTAAAAAGAATTACCGGTGCTTATTGTATTTTATTAATTGACGAAGATGATCCTGAAACAATTATTGCGGCCAGAAAAGGAAGCCCGTTGGTAATTGGCGTAGGTAAAGGCGAACATTTTTTGGGTAGCGATGCCAGCCCGATGCTGGAGTACACCAAAGAAGTAGTATATGTAAATGATTACGAACTGGCCATTGTAAGGCCCAATGAACTGATACTTAAAAATCTGGGTAACGAAAAAATAACTCCCTTTATTACCAAACTGGATATGGAACTGGCGGCTATTGAAAAAGGCGGTTACGACCATTTTATGCTGAAGGAAATTTTTGAGCAGCCCTCTACCATTCATGATTGTTTAAGAGGACGGTTAGATGCAGCGGCAGGCACCATTACCATGAGTGGCGTGATGAATAATATTGAGCATTTTAAAAATGCCAGCCGTATTATTATAGTTGCCTGTGGCACCAGCTGGCATGCAGGTTTACTGGCCGAATATGTGATCGAAGAATTATGCCGCATACCTGTAGAAGTGGAGTATGCCAGTGAATTCCGCTATCGCAACCCGATAGTAAATAAAGGCGATATTATTATTGCTATTAGCCAGAGTGGCGAAACGGCTGATACTTTAGTAGCTATTGAAAGAGCTAAAGAAAATGGTGCTATAATTTTTGGTATTGTAAACGTGGTAGGTTCATCAATTGCCAGAATTAGTGATGGTGGTGCTTACACACATGCAGGCCCCGAAATTGGCGTGGCATCTACCAAAGCATTTACCGGGCAGCTTGCGGTGATAATGATGATGGCTTTAAAAATTGCAAAAGAAAAAGGCACTATTACTGATGACCGCTATAATAAATTATTAATGGAACTGGATGCTGTACCCGAAAAAGTTGATGCTTTATTAAAAAGTGCTGACCTTATAAAAATTATTGCAGAAAAATACAAAGGCGCTGGCGATGCTTTATTTTTAGGACGTGGCTACAACTTCCCTATTGCGCTGGAAGGTGCTTTAAAACTTAAAGAGATCAGTTACATACACGCCGAAGGTTATCCTGCTGCCGAAATGAAACATGGCCCTATTGCGCTGGTAGATGAAAATTTACCTGTAGTTTTTGTAGCAACAAAAGATAGCTATCACGAAAAGATAGTGAGTAACATGCAGGAGATAAAAGCCCGTAAAGGAAAAATAATTGCAATAATTACAGAAGGCGATGATGTAATACCCGGCCTTGCCGACGATGTATTTTATGTACCCACTGCCGACGAAATAATTGCACCATTGTTAAGCACTATACCTTTGCAATTGTTAAGCTATTATGTTGGTATAGCAAAAGGTGTGGATGTAGATAAGCCGAGAAATTTAGCCAAGAGTGTAACTGTAGAATAATTGATAATGGTATAATTAATAATGTTTTAAAATTGTTATACCATTTTTATTCTGTAGCAATGTTTAGACTTAATTCGATTGCGCTAAATGTACCAATGAATACAAGCATAGGGCTGCAAGTTGGATGCATTATCCATTATACATTAATTAATTATCCATTGCTTAATGAACATTATTCAAAAACATCCGGTAAATAACCTTGGCTATAATTTTATAGATCCTCAATTTATTCCAAAGGGTAAAGACGAATACCATTTACGCAACAAACAAAATAAAAATGGCATTGCCTACCGTAAATTAAATGCCCAGGAAATAGAGATACTGGTTCGCAACCGCAATACCTCTGATGACTGGAATAATATTTTAGTTTCCTCTTTTTTTAATGCAGAGCTGGTAAAAAATTGTAAATTTTTCGGATTGGTAAGGATCGGTAACCTGGAATCATTTTACCTTGAGTTTCATAATTTAAGAATGCCTGTTGGGTTATATAACAGCACAATAATCAGTTGCGATTTTGGCAACAATGTTTGTGTTGATAATGTAAATTATTTAAGTCATTACATTATTGGTAACGAGGTAATGATTGCCAATGTAAACGAACTGGCCACTACCGACAAAGCAAAATTTGGTAACGGTATTATTAAAGAAGGAGAAACTGAAAAAGTAAGGGTGTGGCTGGAATTATGCAATGAAAATGGTGGCAGAAGTGTGTTGCCTTTTGATGGCATGCTTGCCGGAGACGCTTACCTGTGGAGTAAGTACAGAGATGATGAAGCTTTACTGAATAAATTTGCAGCATTTACAGAAAATATTTTTGATAAGCAACATGGCCACTATGGTGTAATTGGCGATAGAACAGTAATTAAAAACTGTAAAATAATTAAAGATGTGTTGGTAGGTACCGATGCTTATTTTAAAGGTGCCAATAAATTAAAAAACCTTACCGTTAACAGTGATGAACAACGTACATCGCAAATTGGCGAAGGCTGCGAAATAGTAAACGGTATTGTAGGTTATGGCTGCCGTATATTTTACGGTGCTAAAGCGGTTCGTTTTGTAATGGCATCACACTCACAATTAAAATATGGTGCCAGGCTGATCAATTCTTACCTTGGTAACAACTCCACTATTTCCTGCTGCGAAGTATTGAATTCCTTAATTTTTCCTGCACACGAGCAACATCATAATAATTCTTTTTTATGCGCTGCTGTAGTAATGGGGCAAAGTAATATGGCCGCAGGTGCTACCATTGGCAGCAATCACAACAGCCGTGCAGCTGATGGAGAAATTGTTGCAGGTCGAGGCTTTTGGCCGGGGCTTTGTGTAAGCTTAAAACACAATTCAAAATTTGCTTCTTACTCTATAATTGCTAAAGGCGATTTTCCGGCAGAACTGAACATACCTGTACCATTTAGTTTAATTAGTAATGATGTAAGTAACGATAATTTAAATGTAATGCCGGCTTACTGGTTTATGTATAACATGTATGCACTGGCACGTAATGCTCAAAAGTATATTGACAGAGACAGAAGAACAGAAAAAATACAACATATAGAATATGATTACCTGGCACCGGATACTGTTAATGAAATTTTTGATGCCATAAAAATATTAGAAAAATTATCCCCCGATGCAGAAGGTAGTGCAACAATAACCGGTTGGGAAAACACTACCCGAAAAACAAAAATATTAAAAGTACCCCAGTCGCTTTTAGTGTATAAAGAATTAGTACAGCATTATGGAGTACTAACATTAGTATCGCACCTGCAACAAAACAAATTTGCCGGTTTTGAAGAATTCAAAAAATCCCTTTCTGCCAAAATACAACGTAGTGAATGGTTGAACATTGGCGGGCAGCTAATACAAAAAACTGCTGTAGAAACTTTAAAACGAAATATAAAATCGGGCAAAGTAAAAAGCTGGGAACATATACATGACTTTTACAGGCAACAAGGCACAGCGTATACTGCCGATAAATTAAATCATGCTTATACCTCCCTGTTAGAATTATTAAACATTACCCCCAAACAATTTACTCCTGTACTGTTTAAACAATTGTTACAACAAATGCTAAATACCAAAGAGTGGATGTGTAAAGGCATTTTCGACTCCCGTGCAAAGGATTACAGCAACACTTTTAAAAAGATGGTGTACGATACCAATGAGGAAATGAACAACGTAATTGGTAAACTGGAAGACAACAGTTTTATACAACAACAGTTGGGAGAACTGGATGAAATGAAAAAGTTGGTGAGGGCGGTGGTGAGAAAATTAAAATTGTAACCGCTTGTGTAATTGTTACTTTCGATTCATCCCTTTTGAAACATAAAATATGAAAAAGATTATAACATTATTAACTGCTCTTTTATTAACGAATCTGCTTATTGCACAATCGCAGCCCATTTGTGATCGTTTCCCAAAAACAATTTCTGTAACTGGGAGTGCAGAGATGGAAATAGTTCCTGATGAAATTTATGTGCAGGTAGATTTAAGAGAATATAAAAAAAGAGGTGATGAAAAAACTAATATCGATAAAATTAAAGCTGACTTTTTAGCCAGTTTCAAAATGATTGGCATTGCCGATAGCAATATTGCTGTAGCTTCCTTTGATGGATATAACCTATCCAATATCTGGAGACAGCGGAAGAAAGACCCAGACTTGCTGGCATCAATTACTTATCAATTAAAATTCAGCAATACTAAACTTATAGATGATTTGGTAAATAAGCTGGATGATGAGGCCACTAATAATTTCAGGATTACCAGAACTTCTCATAGCAAAATTATTGAATACCGTAAGCAGCTTAAAATTATAGCTGTAAAAGCAGCTAAAGAAAAAGCTATCTATTTATCAGAATCAGTGAACGAGCAAGTAGGCCCGGCAATAACGATTACCGAACCGGAAGAATCATCAAGTTCAGATATTCTTTCAGGCCGGTACAGGAGTAATGCAAGCAATAGTGTTTACTCAAATTCATTATCTAAAGCGGATGCATATGGCATTAATGATAATGGTGTAGATTACAGAAAAATAAAAATCCGTTACGAAGTAAAAGTATTGTATGCTTTAAAGTAAATACATTTAGTTAATATTTTTTTGAAGACAGTCCGGAATACGGCTGTCTTCTTAATTAAAACTTATCTTTATCCCTCAAATTTAAACAGTGAAAAAACTTCTTTTTAGCATACTCTTTACAGGATTTTTATTAAGCGCCAAAAGCCAAACGCTGGCACAAATAAAAAAAGTATTAGATACTACCAACAACCCCATTGGCTTTGTAAAATTTGTGCTGAAGAAAAAATATTTTATTGATACTGTGGCAGTGGTTAGCACCAGTTCTTTTATGGGCAAAGCAGATAGCCTGGCTTATAAAGGAAAATTGGGTAAAGTGTATGGCCCGTTTAAAGGCGAAAATATACTGGTAAAAATTTTATATAAAGCGCCTAACACATTTTATCATGTTACGCATATTGTACTGGATACAGCACTTTACAGCCAGCGGTTTGCCACTTCACTGGCAGATACCATTATAGCCAAAATACAATCCGGCAGAGCTTCATTTGCTTCAATGGCTGGTACTTACAGTGCAGATAATATCTCCGCCATTAAAGGAGGTGATTTAGGCTGGTTTGTTCGTGGTGTAATGTTACCTCAATTAGATGAAGCTGTTACTTCTCATAAAAAGGGAGAATTATTTACTGTTTGGACAGCAGCAGGTTTGCATATTGTAAAGATCACCGATAATCCTAAACAAGATGTGGGCTATGCTTTACTGTTACGGGTTATCTTGTAACTAACTATTTTCAGGTTTTTATTATAATACCACACATAAAAGTATTCCAACAAAACTCCAGCACAGTTATGTGTGCTTGGCAATAAAATAACCTATTGCCAATTCGTACCCGTTCAATCCCAGTCCGCTAATTATCCCTTTTGCTTTTGCAGAAATGTGAGATATTTTTCTAAACTCTTCTCTGCCAAATATATTTGAGATATGTACTTCAATTACAGGAGTAATTATTGCAGCAATGGCATCACCTAATGCTACAGAAGTATGTGTGTAGCCTCCGGGGTTAAAAACAATTCCGTCAACACTAAAACCTAGTTTCTGTATTTCATCTATCAGTTCGCCTTCAATATTGCTTTGAAAAAAAGTAAAATCGATTGCAGGATACTTTTTTTGCAAATTGGCAAAGAAGGTGTCGAAGTTTTCGCCTCCATAAATATCCACTTCTCTTGTACCTAATAAGTTTAAGTTAGGCCCGTTGATGATTGCTATTTTCATGGCTTTATTGTTTTGGTGTTGCTGAAGAAGTATTTTCAAAAACACATTGCACCTGGTAGCCCAATGGTTCGTAATAATTTTTTAAGATATTACTTATTTGCAACTCCGCTTGCTTTTTATACTCCTGGTTATTGCTTAATGATATTAGTGCCTGCTGGTATAATTGTTTTTGTACCATACTCAGATCTGATATTGAAGTACTACTGAATAAACCTGTATGATTCATTGTTTCCAGTTTATCCAACTGCAGTTGCAAACTTAACAACTTACACAAAGGCAGGTAAATAATTATTGTTTTGTCTTTGGTATCCACCTTTACTTTTTTATCTTGTAAGGCTACCCCAAACTTAGCTTCGTAAGGTACGGTTACCTGTAAGGTATTTTCAGAAAGATAATTTTTAAACTTATCCCACATACCCGAACTACCGGTATTATTAGTGAGTTTAGCAGTTGTAACACCAGTAACCGACAATGCAGATAATTCGGCAATTTGCTGCACCATATTTATATTTTGCACTACTGTTGATATCACCTGGTTGCTGCCGTTTTTTTTACCTAAAAAATAAGTAGCAGCACCAAAAGCTAACAGCAGTACAATAAATACAAAATATTTACCCATGGCAAATTTTTAATTAGCATTAATTAATGCTACAAATTCATCAAACAAATACCTGCTGTCGTGGGGCCCCGGTGTTGCTTCGGGATGGTATTGTACTGAGAAGGCAGGTTTATCTTTAAGGCGGATACCTTCTATGCTGTCGTCGTTAAGGTTAACATGGGTGATCTCGATATTATTGTTTGCCCTTACCGCTTTCGGATCTACACCAAAGCCATGATTTTGTGTAGTAATCTCACTTTTGCCACTGATGATATTTTTTACAGGATGATTTAAACCACGGTGCCCATGATGCATTTTAAAAGTAGCAATATCATTAGCTAATGCCAGTAACTGATGACCGAGGCAAATGCCAAATAAAGGTTTGTTGGCAGCCAAAATTTGTTTCACTGTTTTTACGGCGTAATCCATTGGTGCCGGGTCGCCGGGGCCATTGCTGATGAAATATCCAACAGGTTTAAACTTTTCTAATTCTTCAAATGATGTTTTTGCAGGATGTACTTTTACATAAGCACCTCTTTCTACCAAGCAGTTTAATATATTTTTCTTTATCCCAAAGTCCAATACAGCTATTCTTAAGTTACTGTTTTCATCACCTAAATAATAGGCCTCGTTGGTACTAACTACAGAGGCCAACTCCAGTCCATCCATTGATGGCACTTTTTTAAGATCGGCTTTTAATTGTTCTACATCCATTATCTCCGATGATATAATACAATTCATTGCACCCTGTGTGCGTATATGAGCCACTAAAGCTCTTGTATCAATACCGTCGATTGCTACTACCTGTTGTGCTTCAAAGTATTCCTGCAGCGATGCATCAGCCATAAAGCGGCTGTATTTATCTTCAAGATTGCGACCTATTACAGCCTTTACTTTTACGCCGTCACTTTCTACATCCGCAGCTTTTACGCCATAATTTCCAATATGTACACTGTTCATTATTAATACTTGTCCGTAATAACTGGGGTCGGTAAATACTTCCTGGTAGCCAGTCATTCCTGTATTAAAACATACTTCGCCGGTAGCTGTGCCAATTTTACCAAAGGCTTTACCGTAAAAAACATTTCCGTCTTCTAAAATTAAAATTGCAGGCTTGGTGGAGGAGTTAGACATTAATTAAAAGTTTTGCAAAGAAACTAATTCAATTGCGTAATGAACAAATAAAATTTTTCACATTGTGAATTTATCTGAACGATGATTTGGGTGGATTATATGATTACAAGGATTTGAAGTAGAATACTCTAATCCACAACATCCTTTTAATCTACCAAAATCTCCATTCAGACATTTTCAAAAAAAAGCTCCGATAATAATATCAGAGCTTTCGTTATAAACAGTTGGTTTCAATTTATGCTTTTTCTTCTGTTGGTGTATCAGTTACAGTTGCATCGGTTGCTTCTGCAGCAGCTTCAGTTGCTTTCTTTTTAGCACCGCCAGCTCTACGTGTTTTTTTAGCAGGTTCAGCAGCAGCTGAAACGCCTTTACCGTAAATTTCATTAAAGTCTACCAATTCAATCATTGCAATTTCTGCATTATCACCAACCCTTGCACCAAGTTTAATGATACGTGTGTATCCTCCCGGGCGGGCTGCAATTTTTGGAGCAACTACTGTAAATAATTCTTTTACAGCAGCTTTATCATTTAAGTAACTAAACACAATACGGTGATTGTGCATGATAGCTTCTTTGCTTGATGTATTTTTTGTTTTGGTGATCAATGGCTCAATGTAAGTACGTAAAGCCTTTGCTTTAGCCAAAGTAGTAGTGATCCTTTTGTAAGTGATCAGCTGGCAACCTAAGTTCATCAATAACGCTTTTCTGTGAGAAGCTGTTCTGCTAAGGTTGTTGTTTTTGTTTCCGTGACGCATGACATTTTTGTTTTAAGATTCCCTCACACCGTGTCAGGATTTGTGAGGTACTGATTATAAAAAAGCTATTGGCAATTAACCAATAGCTGTTAAAGAAATTTACTCGTCGTCTAATTTTAATTTGCTCAGATCCATTCCAAAGCTTAAGCCTCTTTCGTGCAATACCTGCTCAATTTCACTTAAAGATTTCTGGCCAAAGTTTCTGAATTTCATCAGATCTTCCTGCTCGTACTGTACTAATTCGCTTAAAGAATTAATTTTAGCAGCTTTTAAACAGTTGAAGGCACGTACAGAAAGATCAAGATCTTCTAACGGTGTTTTCAACATTTTACGTAATTGTAAAGTTTGTTCGTCTACTAAATCTTCTTTCTTATCTTCTTTAGTATCAAAAGTGATGTTTTCATCAGTGATGATCATCAAATGCTGAATTAAAATACGGCTGGCTTGTTTTACTGCTTCTTCCGGATGAATAGTGCCATCGGTAATCACTTCCATGATCAATTTTTCAAAGTCAGTACGTTGCTCCACACGGGTATTTTCGATAGTGTATTTTACATTCTTTATAGGAGTGTAAATAGCATCTACAGGAATATATCCGAAGTGAGAACTTTTTTCTTTATTTTCTTCAGCTGGTACATAACCACGGCCTTTACCAATAGTGATCTCTATATCAAGTTTAGCACTGCTATCCATGGTACAAATCAGCAATTCAGGATTCATCACTTCAAAAGAAGGTGATGCTTCACCAATCATTGCAGCAGTAAATTCTGATTTATTTTTAATAGAAAGGGTAACTTTTTCAACGTTAATATCCTGTTCCACTTTTCTTTTGATACGAACCTGTTTAAGGTTCAATATAACTTCAGTAACGTCTTCGGTAACACCTTTAATGGTTGCAAACTCGTGATCGGCACCAGAAATATTAATACCGATGATGGCATAACCTTCCAGAGAGTTTAATAAAACCCTGCGTAAAGCATTACCAATAGTTACACCGTAACCAGGTTCAAGCGGACGGAATTCGAAGTTAGCTTCAAATTCTGTTGCTTTTTGAAGAACGATTTTATCGGGCTTAACGAAATTTAAAATTCCCATATTTAAATTATTAATTAGTAATTATAAATTATTGATTCCTACTTGCAATTCTTATTTAGAATACAATTCCACAATCAACCGCTCCTTAATATTTTCAGGAACACTTTCTCTTTCGGGATAAGCAATAAAAGTACCTTTTACTTCTGCTTCGCTCCAATCTAACCAGTTAAATTTAGCATTTTTACCACGCAGATTACCAGTGATAGAAGCGTTAACAGCACTTTTATTTTTTAAACCAATTACATCACCTGGTTTGCAGCTGTAAGAAGGTACGTTAAGCACATCCCCATTAACAGTGATATGTTTGTGTGATACCAACTGGCGTGCAGCCTGGCGGCTCGGTGCAATACCCATACGGAAAACAGTATTATCCAAACGGGCTTCTAATAATTTGATCAGGTTTTCGCCGGTAACACCTTTACGGCGTGCAGCTTCATCAAATGTTTTGCGGAATTGTTTTTCCAGCAAACCATAAGTGTACTTAGCTTTTTGCTTTTCTCTTAACTGTAAAGCATACTCACCTAAAGTTTTGCGCTTACGTGTTGCTCCGTGCATACCCGGAGGGTTGCTGTTTTTTGTTAACCATTTACCATTGCCGGTAATAGGTTCGCCAAAAATTCTGGAAATTTTTGTTTTGGGGCCTGTGTAACGTGCCATAATTATTGCGTTGGTCTTTTAGTGTCGGTGTATCATTATAAAGACCTTTTAAAATGAATAATACACCCAGTTAATAAATATTTTAATGGATAATTGTACAATTGATAATGGGTAATAGGGAACTAACTAATTATCCCGTTATCCATTATTTCATTATCAATTATTAAACTCTTCTTTTCTTTGGAGGACGACATCCGTTGTGTGGTAAAGGTGTAACATCTTTTATCATTGCTACTTCAATACCATTTTGAGATAAAGAACGGATAGCACCTTCACGGCCACTTCCTGGTCCTTTTACATAAACATCTACTCTTTTTAAGCCAGCATCAACTGCAGTTTTTGCTGCATCAGCACCTGCCATCTGAGCTGCGTAAGGCGTATTTTTCTTACTACCTCTGAAACCCATTTTACCTGCACTAGACCATGATATAACCTGGCCTTGTTTGTTGGTTAAACTAATAATGATGTTGTTGAAACTTGCTACAATGTGAGCGTCTCCATGACTGTCCACTTTTACTACTCTTTTTTTTGCAGCTGCCTTTGCGCCTTGAGCTTTACCGCCCTGTGCTTTTGCCATAACTAAATTTAAATTAGGTAATCTTAAAAATGTTTCCCGATTTTCATCAGGCTGAACCAACCCTCCTGCTGACTTTATAAAGCGATCCGGCGTTTGTTCAAAAAAACTAAGTCTTTATATAAAAAGAATAATGCGCTAATTATTAAATCAGCACATTATCAAATTATCTAATTATTTTTTAGCTACCTTCTTTTTACCAGCAACTGTTTTACGCTTACCTTTTCTTGTACGGCTGTTGGTACGTGTACGTTGACCACGTAAAGGCAAACCTTTACGATGACGTAAACCACGGTAACAGGCAATATCAAGCAAACGCTTAATATTCATTTGTGTTTCACTACGCAAAGCACCTTCAGTTTTAAATTCACCACTGATAATGTTACGGATGGCTGTTTGCTCATCATCATTCCATTGGTTTACTTTTTTGCTAAGGTCGATACCTGCTTTAGTTAAAATGTACTGTGCAGTTGAACGGCCAATACCATAAATGTAGGTAAGTCCTATTTCGCCTCTTTTTTGTTTTGGTAGATCTATACCGGCAATACGAGCCATATTTCTATTTTAGATTTTTGATGTTTGATTTTTGATAACTGTAGCTGCATCTTATATTTCAAATCCGAAATCTACAATCAGCAATCTACAATCAGTTTTATCCTTGCTTTTGCTTAAAGCGTGGATTCTTTTTGTTAATAACATACAGCCTTCCTTTCCTTCTCACAATCTTGCAATCTGCGCTGCGTTTTTTAATTGATGCTCTTACTTTCATGATGTTGTTTTTTGTCGTGAGTTGTGAATGGTGAGTCGTGAGTAGAAGAACCAGGTTCTTTCTCACATCTGACGATTCACGCCTGACGCTTTTATTTATATCTAAAAATTATTCTACCTCTTGTTAAATCATAAGGGCTCATTTCAACCCCTACTTTATCCCCTGGTAAAATGCGGATATAGTGCATTCGCATTTTACCCGAAATTGTTGCTAAAATTTCGTGGCCGTTTTCTAACTTTACTTTGAACATAGCATTACTTAACGCTTCTACTATTGTTCCATCCTGTTTTATAAGTGCCTGTTTAGCCATAATTTTGGGAGCGCAAAGATAAGAAGATATATTTAATATTTATCAACAAAATTGCGATATTTACCAACAAATCAACTATTTTTCCCCATGAAGAAGACATTTTTAGCCTTTTTGGTACTTTTAATAGCTACCATATCATGCAAAAAGAGCAGCTCGCCAGCCGAAACGGCCCAAAACTACATGGATTTAACCTCCGGTACCACCCGCCAATACCAAACTACCAATAACTTAACTGCTGTGGTAACCACCAATACAATAACCTCTACCAACAGGGATAGTACAATAAATAGTAAATCCTACCATGTTTTTTCTAATAATAATGGTGCAGGAAATGAGTATTATAATATAACGGGTAATGACTATTATACCTTTCGCAGCCTTGGGGCAGCCCTTGGCAACCTTACCGTGGAAAGCGTTTATCTAAAGGCAAATGCTGCAGTAAATGCATCCTGGAATGAAATTGTAAATTTGCCGTTTGCCGGGGTGCCCGGCGGCACAGTACCAGTTACCTTAACCTACATTATTGCAGAAAAAGGCATTAGCAGAACAGTAAACAGTATTGCGTACACAAATGTGATAAGGGTAACCACCACCATTGCTGTAACCGGGCTTCCGCCAGGTTCTGTAACTACCGATATACAATCTTATTATGCCCCCAAAGCAGGATTAATTGAAAGCAAGAACAAAATAGTTGTTCCGCTTTTAACCACAAATGTGGATCAAAATACCATCTTACTTCAGTAAAATGATATACTAATACTGCAACAGTTTACTTATAAATAAGTTTATAGGCCTGCCTTTCTTTACTTTGCAGATCAGTAATTATTAATGTGTAAATACCACTACTCATGCCAGCATTTCTGGGGTATTCAATAGTAAGATTTTGAACATTATTATATACTTTGGAAAGTATTTTTTGCCCTACCACATTACTAATTTCTACCGAATAGTTTTTTAGCGCAACATTTTTAAATGCTACAAATAACCTGTTTTCCACAGGATTTGGATAAACACTTACATCAAATTTTGTATTCTTAATTAAAACAGTGTTGCTGTATTCCATAATATTATTATTACCAATAAACTTAAGTCTGTAATAATTATTTCCTGCAGCTGGTTTTTTATCCAAATAAGAATACGCTACACTGCTGGAAACACCAGTAGTGTAGATTGTTTCGTATACCATATTATTTGTACTTCGTTGTAAGCTGTAGCTTTTAATATTGTCTGCTATTGTTGTCTGCCAAAAAAGTTTATTCTCTTCGTTTTGTTTGGTGCCTGTTAACGTAATATCTACAGGTAAAACGCCACGACAGAACCCATGCAGAATATAATTTGCATACTTTATAAGGCAACCATTATTAACTACTATTTTACAAAAATATCTGCCTGTATCCGATAATGAAAGACTGGGGAAATAAAGCGATGGCCCAGTGCCCACAATAATACTATCATTAGGTACAATTCTTTTATACCAGGTATATTGTGCATTGGCAATAGAATCCACCCTCAATGTAAGACTATGATTAAAACATTCCAGTGTATCTGCAAATACTAAAAAGTTAGATAAAGGCAACACACTCACATCGTATAAGCTGGCATTTCCACAAGCATCAATCACCCGCAATCTTATTAGTGAATAGGTGGTTCCATTATTAATAGAAAAGATGGGGCTGGTTTGCGGTGCTGTTACAATGCTGGGTGATGAAGGTACGCTACCAATAATTTCATAGGTAAATGGCCCCATACCTCCTGTAACATTTACACTAACGCTAAAGCTGTTATTATCGCATTGATATGCATTAGAACCTGACAATACGGGAAAAAGATACGTTCTTACAATTACCGTATCATACAAATGCTTATTACAATCTTCTATGTAGGTATCAAATACATAAGTAGCAGGACCAAGGTCTAAAAAAGTGTATTTATACCCTGTAACCAATGATGCATTTATTGAAACCGTTACACCATCCTTTTTAATGATCTTAGGAATAATATTGCCTCCAATATTATTATCGTTAATATTTACTACTACATCCGAAGAGCCATTAGGCCAAATGCCTGAAGGGCACTTGGGGGCAATTGTAATTACCCTGTTTGCAACACTTATAACCGGGGTTATACTAACAGAGTCTTTATTGCCACACTGATCGGTAATAACAATCTTATACCTTAATGATGTAGCCAATTGCGGCATACTAAAAAAGGTATAACTGGTACTGCTGGTTACTACGGTTTGCAGCAATGAACCTGCCGGATCATACAACTTAATTGTAAAAGCAGGTATACCCGAATTTATGTTAACCTTTAAATCTGATGTACCCATTGTTACACAGGATTTTTTTGCAGATACTGATATATTTGTCAGCGGTGCATTTTGCGTAAAACAACGGGTTATCAGCGTGTCATAGCAGGTTGAATCGTTTACAACTTTGATACAAAAGCTACCATAAGCCAGGTTGGTAAATACACCCGTAGCATTACAACTTAAAAGCACGTTTAAATTATTATAAATGCAGTACGTGGCATTATTAATATTTGTTTGCCCGGTTATTGATGCCGTAAAAGTTGTACAATTTTTATTACTTATTGTTACCGAAGCCGCTACAGATGGAATGGGTCTGGTTACTGCAAAACACCTTACAATCGTAGTATCATAACAAGTGGAATCATTTATAATATCAATACAGTAATTACCGTAAGGCACATTATTAAAAACTCCGGTACTGTTGCAAATGATAAGTACATGTGCAGGTGCAGTGTACAAGCAGTACCTGGGGTTAGTAAGATTTACCTGGCCTGTAACCGTTGCAGTAAAACTGGTACAGGATTTATTACTTATGGCAACAGTTGCTCCAGCCGAGGGCCTGGGAGGTGTTACCGTAAAGCAACGAGTAATAGTCGTATCATAACAGGTAGAATCATTTATAACATCAATACAATAACTGCCATAAGGTAAATTATTAAAAATACCTGTATTGTTACAAATTATGAGTACATGCGCAGGCGTGTACAAACAATAACGGGGATTGGTTGTGTTTTGCTGCCCATCAATTGTAGCAGTAAAAGTAGTACAGGTTAAGTTGGTAATTAATACATTGGGGCCAACTGATGGTCTTGGCCTGTTTACCGTAAAACATCTTGTAATTGTGGTATCATAACAGGTAGAATCGCTGATGATATCAATACAATAGCTACCATAAGCTAAACTATCAAACACACCAGTGGTATTACAGGTTATTAGAACATGTGCAGGTGCCGTATACAAACAATAGCGAGGGTTAAACAGGTTTGTTTGCCCGGTAACAGTTGCAGTAAATGTTGAGCAGGCTAAATTGGTTATTTGTACATTGGCATCTACAGAAGGTATAAGCCTGTGTGCAGTAAAACATCTTATAATTGTTGTATCATAACAAGCAGGATCATTAATAATCTTTATGCAATACCTGCCAAAAGGCAGATTTTGAAAAACACCTGTAGAATCGCAACTAATTAAAACATCAGCCGAATCGTACAAACAATAATAAGGGTTATAAAGATTATGTTGCCCGGTTACTGTTACAGTAAAATCGTTGCAGGATGTTTGCACATTCAGGTCAACAGAAGGCACAGGTTTTATACCCGTAAATGTTCTTGTAATTGTAGTATCGTAACAACTGTTTTGTATGGTGATGTTATAGGTGCCGTACGGCAACAGATCAAATATGCCGGTGTTATTACATGTAAGCAAAGTGTTATTGCTGGTGTATATACAATACACAGGGTTAGTTAAATTTATCTGACCGGTAATGGTGGCAGTAAATGTAGAGCAAGCCATATTGGACATTGCTACTACAGGCGAAACTGATGGTACTGCAGGCGAGCCTGTCCATGTAACTGATTTTATGTTACCACACAAATCCTTTACAAATAATTTCACTACATTTTTAGTACCCACATAGTAATGAAAACTATTGGTGGTAAACCAGGTGGTATCACCGGGAGTTACAGAAGCACCGTACAAAAAACCATTGAACACAGGACTGGGAGTTACATTGCCCCTAATATCTTTAAGTTTAATAGTTACTGCAATGCTATCACAGGTAATTTTGGTTACTGTATACTTATCAATAACCCAATCATAATTTTGTATACTAATATTTCTTGTTTGAATAGCACCGCAAGAATCACTTAACTGAATAAAATAATTACCGCTTGCCAATCCGGTAAAGACTCCCGAGATGCTTACTGTACCCACTCCCGAAGCCGAAGGCGCAATAATTTTGTAAGAGAATGGTGCCCTACCATACTGCTGGCTGGTTACTGTTATAGTGCCATCCTTTCCATTAATGCAAGTAACATCTGTGGCAACCATTGAAAAACTGGGGGCCACATAATCTCCATCAATAGTTATACTATCTTTTGCATATTCGCAATTGGTAACAATATCTTTTACGGTTACCAAGTATCTGCCAGGTAATAAGCCACTAATAAGGCTACTGGAAGTATATGCTATGCTAACAGGACCGCTAACCTTATACTGATAATTACCCGATCCGCCTCTTGCATTTATTTGTACTGTACCTGTTGCTTCGCAACGGGATTCTGTTGTTACATAATCTGCTGTTAAGGAAGCGCAACAATTACCATTAAGACTTTGAATAAAAATATTACTAACGGTACTGGTACCGCAAGAGTCAGTTAACTGGATATAATAATTGCCGCCAATTAAACCTGTAAAAACGCCGGTGGCACTTACTGTACCAATACCAGAAGCAGATGGTGCAATTATCTCAAATGAAAAGGGAGCCCTGCCAAATCTTGTGCTGGTTACAGTAATTGTGCCATCAGGCACACCTACGCAACTAGCATCGGTAGCTATAATTCCAAATCTCGGATTGCGGTAAGTGCCATCAACTGTAACACTATCTTTATCGTAAATACAGTTTAAAGTAATATCTCTGATAATTACTAAATAACTACCTGCCGGCAAGCCGGTAATTATATTGCCAGAAGTAAAAACTGTAGTTATCGGCCCCGATACCATGTACTCATAGTTGCCAGAGCCCCCTGCAGCTTTAACTTCAATTGTACCAGAGGCAGCACAGCGGGATTCTGTTGTGCTATATTTTGCAGCTAAGCTGTTACATGCTTGAGATAAAGTAGTTTTCGGAAAGAATGAACCGACAGCAATCATCAAAAGCAAAACAGCACTCAAGTAAAATTTTTTCATTCAGGACGGATTTGGTCCTCTTTGGGAACGTTTACACGTACGAGTTATTGCATAAAATAAAATAATAAGATCAATAAAGAAAAAAATGAGCCTTTTTACTCTAAAAAAGCGACCCATTGTGTAAAAAAGACGCTATCAAAATCGTATATTTCCGGGTAAACTACTATAACCTTTTAAGTATTTTTACTAATAATTAAACAATACCTATAGCAGTACATTAGCATATTATACACAAAAAAAAGCTACCGTAGAGGCAGCTATAAAAATATTTTTTAAGAACATTTACTAATCAAAAGATTCATCATTTAAATGCACCTTGGTCATATCATAAAAATGATTTTGAAGCTGGTGTAAAGAGATGGGTTGCATAACATGCCTTCTTTCATCCCGATACCAAATTTCAAACTTTGAAAAATCACCGGGAGAAGACAGCAACATTCTAAATGCACCTTTCATATACTTTACCGTTCCATCGTCATTATTATGCTTGTGAAATTTAAGGCTCAGCAGTTGAGCTTCGTCTAAAGGTATTGCACTCAGTTGTTCTGTTTCGTACCAAAAATCCTGTGTGCCGGTGTTTACACAAACTTGTTTTTCGTTGTGATTGAGGTCGGTGACTTCACCTTGTTTTTTATCGCCGTCGTTATCGGCAATAAGATAGTCACCTACTTTAATTTCATTAAATTTTATCATAGCAAATCGTTTTTGTTATCCGAATATAACAAATTTTCTTAAAAAAATTAAGAACGTTTTTTATAACTAAACACAGCCCAGCCATTAAATACTATAGCAAAGCCGGCCATTTTAAGCAAATGGTATTTTATATCTGCCAGCGAGCTGCCTTTTAAAACCACCATACGCATTACTTCAATAAAATAAGATACCGGGTTAAAACGGGTGATCCATTTTGCCCACTCCGGCATACTATCGATAGAAGTATATAAACCACCAAGTAAGATCATGATCATCATAATAAAAAAGGATAGCAACATGGATTGTTGCTGGTTGGCAGAATAGGTGGACAGCAATAATCCTAAACCTAAAACCGCTAAAAGATATACCGCTGCAAATACATAGATCGTTATAAAACTTCCCACAGGTATGATGCCGTAAAACAAATAGGAAATAAATAACCCGATGGTTAATACCAACAGCCCCATTATCCAAAACGGAATTAATTTACCTAAAATAAAATGATACTTTTTAATGGGTGTTACATTGATCTGCTCGATGGTACCGATCTCTTTTTCTTTTACAATATTTATTGCGGCAAGATTCATTCCTATCATGGTTAACAATATTACCAGTATGCCCGGCACCATAAAATATTTATAATTCATCAGCGGGTTATACCAGTTGGAAGAACTTATTTCAATTTGCGTTTCGGGGCTAAACCGGGGAAATTGTATCCATTCTGTTCGCACTTGTTTATTATAATCCTGTATTATGGTTCGTAAATAAGCACCGCCCAAGCTTGCCTTAACACCATTAATAGCATTGATGGCCATAAATAATTTTGCTTCATTTTCTTTTACAAGGTCTTTTTCAAAACTATTGGGTATTTGCAATACCAGGTCGGCCTTATCTTTTTCTACCTGTTGCAAAGCCTGGTTGTAAGAAGCAGCATATTGCGCCAGGTTAAAATAACCAGATGCTGTTATTTTATTGATGAGTTGCCTGGAGTATTCGGAATGATCCTGATCTACCACTGCAAGCTTAATATTTTTCACTTCGTAATCGGCTGCCCAGGGTAAAATAATTAATTGAATTACCGGCATGATAAGTATTATCCGAAGTATGGATGGATCCCGGAATATTTGCCTGAATTCTTTTTGTAATAAAAATTTTACTGTTCGCATTATTGAATACTGTTTGCCTTTAATTGCCGAATAGAATTACCTGTTTTGAATGGAACCCTTCATCCCTCAGGATAAACTCTGCCACTGAAGTTCCACCAGGGCTCAATTGCTGGTGTCAAAAAAAAATCATGCTAACCGTATTTTAAATTTCTTAATTGCCATGGTTAAAAAGAAAATCATCATACCAAAAAGTATCAGCGTCTCTTTCCAGATATCTTTTATACCCAAACCCTTTATCATTACCGATTTTACAATGCTGTAGTACCATTTTGCCGGAACAATATTCGACATTGTACGTAATGGCAACGGCATATTTTCTATAGGAAACATAAAGCCACTTAGCATGAGTGTAGGTAAAAATAATGCTACCAACGAAATAAACATGGCGGTTTGCTGCGATGCTACACCTGCAGAAATCAACAACCCCAGCGACAGCGATACCAGTATAAATAAAATACTTTCGAAAAATAATAAAAAGATGCTGCCGTTTATGGGTACTTCCAATGCATAAACACTTAGTAATAAAATGCTGATGATATTAATTACAGATAATAATAAATAAGGTACTGCTTTTGCAATTACCACAATTTGCGGCCGCATGGGTGATACCAGTATAATTTCCATGGTGCCCATTTCTTTTTCTTTTACAATAGTTATTGCCGTCATCATAGTGCAAACCAATAACAGTACCATGGCCATTACACCCGGCACAAAATTAAATGCGCCTTTTAATTGCGGGTTATACAACATACGCATTTCGGTATTGATAGTATAGGGCAATTTGCGGTTGCTGGTAATTCGGTTTTGATAATCGATAATGATGGCGCTGGCATAACCGGTTAATGTATTGGCCACATTGGGGTCGGATGCATCGGCAATTAATTGTACCTGCGCTTTATTAAAATGCTGCAGGTCTTCATTAAAATTGGGCGGAAAAATTATTGCTAATTTTATTTTCCCTTTTTTAAATTCCTTTCCCACCTGACCGTAATTAACCAAATTTTTCTCTACATCAAAATAGCGGCTGGCATTAAATTCACTTATCAATGAAGTGGTGGCTGCATCTTTTGAATAATCCAGCACTGCAATGTTGGCATTTTTAACTTCGTTGGTTAATGCAAAACCAAATATTACAATTTGCACTACGGGCATGCCCAGCAGGATGAACATGGTTTGCTTATCCCGCCAGATATGGAAGAATTCTTTTTTAACGAAAGCGAAAAATTGTTTCATAATAAAAATTAATCAGCAGCTCTAACCGCTTTTCTGGCCAGCTTTAAAAACACTTCATCCATTGATGCGGCACCGTAATTTTTTTTTAGTTGCGCCGGTGTATCCAATGCTTCTATTCTTCCATCCACCATAATGCTTACCCTGTTACAGTATTCTGCCTCGTCCATATAATGCGTGGTAACAAAAACGGTAATACCCAGTTCCGATGCCTGGTAGATCATGTTCCAAAACTCCCGTCTTGTAACCGGGTCAACACCACCTGTAGGTTCATCCAAAAAAACTATTTCCGGTTCATGAAAAATGGCGACCGAAAAAGCCAGCTTTTGTTTCCAGCCTAAGGGCAATGATCGTACAAGAACATTTGCTTCCTTTTGTAAATGCAACTGATCCAGTATAAAAGCCGTTTTGTTTTTTATAAATTCATTACTCTTATGATAAATACCGCCATAGAACTGCATATTTTCTTTTACTGTAAGGTCATCATACAAAGAAAATTTCTGGCTCATGTAGCCAATACTTTTTTTAATTTTCTCATTGTCTTTATACACATCTAAGCCTGCAACAGTAGCCAGGCCAGATGTAGGCAAAGAAAGGCCGCACAACATACGCATGGCTGTTGTTTTACCAGCACCATTGGCACCTAAAAAACCAAATATCTCGCCTTTGTTTACTTCAAAGCTGATATGATCCACCGCCACAAAATCGCCAAAGCGTTTGGTTAATTTATTTGCTGATATTACGATGCCATTACTCATTAACTTTCATTTTATGTTTATCCTCTCCATTTTCCCCTTTAGGGGATAGGGGTTTCATTAATGCTATAAAACAATCTTCAATATCCGGCTTAACTATTTTGCTTTCTATAATTGTGTTACTATGGGTTTGTATAAATTGTTGCAATGATCCTTCACCGGAAATATCTTTCATTACCACATGATGGTATTCGCCAAAAGGATAGGCATCTGCTACAAAATCTGTTGCTTTTAACTCATTCAGCAGTTGCAGCATTTTTGAAGATTTAACTGCCCACAATGGATTGGAGAAATTATTTACAATACCTTCCGGTGTATTGATAGAAAGCATATTTCCGTTTTGCATCAGGGCAACTTTATCGCACAAATTGGCTTCATCCATATAAGGTGTGGAAACTAAAATGGTAATACCCAGTTGTTTTAATCCTTGCAGCATTTCCCAAAATTCTTTTCTTGAAACTGCATCCACACCTGTTGTGGGTTCATCTAAAAACAATACCGATGGCCGGTGAATTAATGCACAACACAAGGCCAGTTTTTGCTTCATTCCGCCGGAAAGCTTACCTGCTTTTCTTTCTTTAAAAGGTGCTATCTGCACATAAATATCTTTTACCAGGTTGTAGTTTTCTTTAATACTGGTATTAAAAATAGTAGCGAAGAAATTTAAATTTTCTTCTACTGAAAGATCGGGATACAAAGAAAATTTACCCGGCATATAGCCTACCCTTTTTCTTATGGCTTTATAATTTTTTACCACATCAAAACCATCCACCGTTACTTTACCACTATCGGCCAGCAACAGTGTAGTTAATATCCTGAATAAAGAAGTTTTACCAGCACCATCCGGGCCAATTATACCAAACAATTCGCCCTGTGCTACATTAAATGAAATATCATTTAACGCCAGCACTTCCTTTTTCTTTCCGTAAGTTTTAATAATATTTTCTATGGTAACTGCCTCCATTGTAACTTATTCCCTTTATAAACTTTATTTACTTTAACCACTTTATCTACCTTATTTACTTTCCTCTGCCAGCAACAGCTCGCCGTACATGCCAATTTTTAAAAAGCCATCATTTTGTACTTTTACTTTTATAGCATACACCAGGTTAGCCCGCTCTTCTTTTGTTTGAATAGTTTTTGGTGTAAACTCTGCTTTATCGGATACCCAAATAATAGTACCGCTGTATGTTTTATATTTCTTTGCACCATCATCTATCAACACTTTCACTGTTTGCCCCAGTTTTATTTGTGGTAATTGAATACCGGTGATATAAGCCCTTAAATTTAATGAAGAGAGATCGGCAATTTTATACAGTGCTTTTCCGGCGGTAGTTATTTCGCCCTGCTCAGCATACTTTGTAATTACTGTGCCTGCAACCGGGTTAATAATATTTGCCCGCTGCGCCTGGTCTTGCAATTGTGCTACCCTTTTTTTTAGCGGATCGGCCTCGCTTAAAATGCTGCGGTTTTGTGTAGCAATATTGCTGCGTTGTACATTTATTTGCTGTTGTGTAACTGCCAGTTGTTTTTTAGCCACATCAATTTGTGCATTCATATCATCCAGCTGTTTACCCGTGGCAGCATCTGCTTTAATTAAATTTGCAATTCTTGCTTTTTCATGTAACAGGTTATTCAATTGCGACTGCTGCACTGCCAGTTGATTTTGCAATAATTGTACCTGCGGTTGCACATTAGCTGTTTTTTCGCCCAATGCTTTTATGCTTGCTTGCACCTGCTCTTGCTGCAGCGAAATATTTTTAGCATCTACAATGCCTATCACACTGTCTTTAGCAATCTGCAATCCCTCCTGCACATTAAAGAAAATGATCTTGCCCGAAAGCTCGGAAGAAACGATCACTTCATCCGCTTCAAAAGTGCCGGAAGCATCGTAACTACTCTCCCCGTTTTTACAGGCAGAAAATGTGAGAACCAAAAATGCAATGGCAAAAAAATGTATACGCTTCATAAAAATATTTTATTGTTTTCCTGAAATGGTCTGGTAATTTATTTGTGCCTGTAATAATTGTACCTGGTGAGTAATGAGTGATTGCCGGGCCTGGTCTTCTGCATTTACTTCACGTAAATAGTCATTAGCGGTAATCACGCTGTTTTCTAGTTGTGCTTTTGCGGCTTCTTTAACTTTAATACGCAGGTCAATAATTTCGTTATCTTTTTCAATCAGCAGTTTTAATTTATCCACTTCTGCCTGTTGTTGCTGCAAAGCAGTGTTAGTATTCAGTAAAAAAGTTTCTTTCTGCACTGCTATCATTTTTTTATTGATATCAATTAACTGCTTATCATTTTTTGTAGTATACAACCCTCCAAAATTCCAGTTAAAGCGCAATCCCGTGGTATAAAAAAATGCAAAATCATTTTTAAGAAAGTTAAGCCCTGGCCTGCCGTAACCACTTTGTAAAAAAGCGCTGGCTTTGGGTTTGTTGCGGGAGTCGATCAATTTGTACTGGCCATTCAATAAATTTTCCTGTGTGGTATAGAATTTTAATTCGGGCCTTTGTATATCATTGTTAATTGCCGGCAATTCCACGGTGGGCTTTTCCAATTGTACATCTGCCGGTAAAGGCTGATTGATAAACAATGCCAGCACATCCGTAAATCCTTTTCGGGATGACCGCAGTTCTATTGCCCGCTGATCTGCTTTAAGCAATTCTGCTTTTAATACATTAAGGTTAGATTTAAAAGCCACCCCATTATTTACCTGTGCTTCAGTTTTTTTTTATGCCGTTATTCAAGTCAGTTTTTATCAGCTCTACCTGTTTCAATTGTTCATCCAAAAACAATACACCTAAAAACAACTGGTTAATACGCTCTTTCAATTTGTACAACTCTACTTCTATTTTTTGCTGTTCGGCTTTATCATTTAGTTGCTGAATATTTCTTTGTTGTTTAATGATGCCGCCATCATAGATCAACTGGTTAACATCTGCAATAACTTTATATTGGTCTTTAGATGGAGGTGTAATGCTTATACCGGGAATTGGAATATTCACCTGCGTAACATCGGATTGATAAGAGGCTTGACCGCTTAAATTAAACTGTGGTAAAAAGCCTTTGCTTAAGTTATCAATATTGATACCAACTGTTTGTTTTACCAGGTCTCTTTGTTTTACCAAAGGATAATTTTGCTGTGCCAGCTCGTACGCTTTTGAAAGGCTGAGTGGTTGCTTTGGCTGTGCCGGTAAAAAAAAGGGCAGCATCAAAAGCGTTACTAATAGTTTCATAATTTAAAAACAATTATTTTTTTATAGAATCGAGTATGAATTTCGGAATTTCCTTGCGCCTTTCGGCTATCATGTTGTCAAATTGCGCTGCTGTCATTTGCAAATTTCTTTCTATCATTGGCCTGGCAATAAAAGGAAAGATGGTCATGGATAATAAATTCATCAGTAAGTGTATAGGACTTATCTTTTTAATCGTTCCTTTCTTTACTTCTCTTTCTATTTGTTGCAGCAATTTTGCAGGATTGGGCCGATTTTTTATATCCCAAATTTTTGATAAGAACTGGTCGGCATCCCTGTTCAATTCATTCAGTATAAACCAGGGCAGATAGGGGTTCTCCAGCATCTCATCAATATATTCATTCACAAACTGTTCTATCTTTTCAAACAAAGGCATATCCGACTCAAATATTTTATTGATCTTGGGGAAAAATTTATTGGCCTCTTCTAAAAAAATCACTTCAAATAATTTATCCTTATCCCTGAAGTAGTAATGCAACATGGCTTTGTTTATCCCGGCTTCATCAGCAATATCCTGCATGCGGGCACCTGCCAAACCTTTTGTGGTGAATACCTTTTTTGCCGCTGCCAGTAATCTTGCTTCTGTTGTGCTATCTTTTTTATTTTTAACCATTCAGTTTAACCATTTGGTTAATAAAAGTAAAATTCTTTTCCGGTTCTCCAAATTTTTTATTTGTGACTTATTGTTTTTAGCGAATGGATTGCTGTAAAAGCTGTGTGAGCCTTAGTGTTTTAGTTGGCATTTGAGGGTAGAAGAAAAAATTACATACTAGAAGTGCAGCTTTGACAGAGAAAATGCATTCCCCTGCGTCCTCTGCCCTTCTGTGTGCCAATGCAAAATTATTCTGCCCAGCTCATAATATAATTGCTGTTCTCAATGTCAAGCGCTTGTTTAGTAAGCATCAGCGGCTTGAAAGTATCTACCATTACCGCCAGCTCTTTGGTTTCTTTTGCACCAATACTTTTTTGCACGGCACCGGGGTGTGGCCCATGCGGTATACCTGCCGGATGTAATGTCATCATGCCCCGTGTTACATTTTTCCGGCTCATAAAATCGCCATCCACATAATACAATAATTCATCACTATCTATATTGCTGTGGTTGTAGGGCGCAGGAATTGCATCAGGATGATAATCGTATAATCTTGGTACAAAAGAACATACCACAAAAGCATCCGTTTCAAAAGTCTGGTGTACCGGTGGTGGCTGGTGTACCCTTCCGGTGATAGGTTCAAAATCATGAATAGAAAAAATATAAGGATAGCAGCAACCATCCCAACCTATCACATCAAAAGGATGCGTACCATAATGCAAACCATACAACACGCCTTTCTTTTTTGCCTTGATGAGGAAATCGCCTTTTTCATCAATGGTTTTTAAATTTTGTGGTGTGCGGATATCTCTTTCGCAGTAAGGTGCATGTTCCATTAGCTGCCCGTATTTGCTCATGTACCGTTTGGGATAACGCAATGGAGAAAATGATTCTACGATGAACAAGCGATTTTTTTCATCTGTAAATGTTATTTGATAGATCGTTCCCCTTGGTAATATAATGTAATCGCCATAGCTAAAAGGCAGTTCGCCATATTGTGTATGCACAGTACCGCTGCCTTCATGCACAAATATCATTTCATCGGCATCGGTATTTTTATAAAAATAATTGCCGGTGCCACTTTGCGGTGCTGCCAGTACAATATGGCAATCGCTGTTTACCAATATGGGTATGCGGCTTTCTAAAAATTCGCCGCCAGGCTTTATATTAAAGCCTTCAAAGCAGCGGTGCTGCAGCATTTTTTCTTCTGCAATTTGCGGACTAACATCTTTACCTGGTTCGGTTTTTATTATTTGCGTGGGCGGATGACAATGGTACAATAAAGAATAATCATTGCTGAACCCTTCTGTGCTGAATAATTGTTCGCTATACAAACCGCCATCAGGTTTGCGGAATTGTGTATGGCGTTTATGAGGAATTTTTCCTAAAGTAAAATAGTGCGACATAATAATGATAATTGATCAATGAATAATGTATAATTTTTCTTGGAGAAAAATATCAATGGATACAAAGAGCCAATGAGGCAAGCAGGAAAATATATTTCCACTTTCTTTTATCAATATAATATGTGAAATTGCGGAATAATGGCATAAGCTAAAATCGTACATAAAGTTAATGAATCAAAATTGTAAAACCACTACAACATTATTGCCCTGTGCAGGGCTGCTGTATATTGAAAATAAAAAATTGTTGCTGGCGTACAGCAATAACAAACAATGTTATTATTTGCCCGGAGGCAAGATAGACAGCAACGAAACAGCAGCAGCAGCTTTATGCCGTGAAGTGTTGGAAGAAATGAATGTAGCCATTGACGAAACTGCCCTGCAATTCTACACCCACATCTCTGCATCGGCTTATGGAGAAGCAGCAGGTATTGTGATGGAACAGGATTGCTTTTTACTAAACACTACGATAAACCCAAGCGCATCAGCAGAAATTGCCGCACTACAATATTTTTCCCTTGAAGAATATTTACAGGAAAAGAACCAGGCTCCCGGTGCTATTATGATCTTACAACAATTAAAAGTCGATGGCCGCATTATTTAATTATGACCCGTATTGGACTGATATCAGACACTCATGGCTTTTTAGATGACGCCGTTTTTGAACATTTTAAAAACTGTGACGAAGTGTGGCATGCCGGCGATTTTGGACGTGACGTTATTGAACCATTACAAAAATTTAAACCTTTAAAAGGAGTATATGGCAATATTGACAGTGCGGCCATCAGGTCAGACTTTCCGGAGCAATTGATATTTATGTGCGAAGAAGTAAAAGTAATGATGCGGCATATTGGTGGTTATCCACCCAAATACAATCCTGCAACTAAAAAGGAAATCCTCCTCCATCAGCCGCAACTTTTCATCAGCGGGCACAGCCATATTTTAAAAATAATGTACGATGATAAACTGCATTGCCTGCACATGAACCCTGGTGCTGCAGGCAAACAGGGTTGGCACAAAGTACGTACTTTAATAAGATTTGAAGTTGATGGAAACGAAATGAAGAATTGTGAAGTAATAGAATTAGGCAGTTAAGTAAGTTGTAAGAGAAGTAAATAAAGTAAGGATTTCGTAACTCCTTACTTTATTTACTTTGTACTTTAATTACTTTATACCTCCTATTCCACCCAGTCTGCAATAAAAATATTGGTATCTCTTGTACCTCCATTGTTGCGGTTGCTGCAAAAAATAATTTTCTTTCCATCGGGGCTAAACATAGGAAATGCATCAAAAGATTTTTCTGCAGAAATTTTTTCCAGTCCGCTACCATCTTCATTAATAGTAAATAGGTTGAACGGGAAACCACGTTTGCTCTGGTGGTTGCTGGCAAAAATAATGCGTTTGCTATCGGGCATATAAGCCGGGGCCCAGTTGGCATTGCCAAAAGCTGTAACCTGCTTTACATTATTACCATTTACATCAGCAATATAAACTTCCATATTGGTGGGTGCTACCAAACCTTCGGCCAGTAGTTCTTTGTATTCTTTTATTTCGGCTTCCGTTTTTGGGCGGCTGGCACGCCAGATAATTTTTTTACCATCGGGACTAAACCATGCGCCACCATCGTACCCCAAAAGATTGGTTACTTTTTTCTCCTTCCCTGTTTTTAAATTCATAATGTACAGATCTATATCGCCATCCTTAGTACTGGTGTACAACATTTTTTTTCCATCTGGAGAAATAGTGGCTTCTGCATCGTAACCTTTGCTGGTAGTTAACTGCTTTACAATTTTACCATTAAGGTCGGCCATAAAAATATCATAGCTATCATACAAAGGCCAGATGTACTTATTGCCGTATTTTGTTCTGTCTGGCACTGGTGGGCAACTATCCGCACCTAAGTGGGTAGACGCATACACCACATGCTTACCGTCTTTTAAAAAAGCACCGCAGGTTGTTCTGCCTTTGCCGCTTATTTTTTTAGGTGCAAACTTTTCGCCTTTTGCAGGCACTTTGCCAATATACATTTCATCACACAAAATGCCTTCCTTAGCATTGGTACGTTGAAAAATGATCCACTTGCCATCAAAACTAAAATAAGCCTCAGCATTATCGCCACCAAAAGTAAGTTGCTGCATGTTGGCAAAATGTTTTTCGCCAGCATATAGTAAAGTGTCTTTAAACTGAGTAGTAATGGCTGATTGTTCGGCAGCTGATTTTAATTTAAAAGAGTTGATCATTAAAGCAACAGCTAATAATAATGTACCAAAAACAAATATTCTTTTCATGTATTAATTTTTAAAGTGCCAAAGATAAGTTTTGAATATTTGTCAATTGTCAGAAAATTGTCAGCCTGATTAAAATCAGCACCTTAAATTTGCAGTTATGACAACTATCATACGAATACCGTTTTTGGGGGCGCTGTTATTGGCATTTTTACCAGCTTGCAATAATAATAATGAAGAGCCTGTTACAAAAAAAGAAGATATACCTGTACAGGAAAAAGAAATGAAGGATGCCATTGCAAAATATCCGGATTCGATGTTGTTAAGAGAAAACCTGATACAATATTACCAGGATAACGGCACCACAGATCTTGCATTGGCAGAAACCAACACTGCCCTGCAAAAAGACAGCACCGATACAAGGCTTTGGGATAAAAAAGCCGAACTGCACATTGAACAAGCTGATACCGCCGGTGCAATAAAAGCTTATGAAAAAGCGATTGAAATTTTTCCGGAACCACAGTTCATTATGTCTTTAGGATGGTTATATGCACAAACAAAAGACACCAATGCCATTGTAATGGCCGATGCCTTATTGATGGGTAAAAATGCAAGGGCAGATAAGGAAGCACTTTTAATTAAGGGCCTTTATTTTTCCGCAACAGGCAATAAGCAAAAAGCATTAGGCTATTTTGATAATTGCCTTGCACTGGATTACACCTTTATGCTGGCCTATCGGGAAAAAGCTATTGTGTTATACGATATGGCAAAATATGAAGAGGCCCTTACAATATTAGACAAAGCGGTAACGCTGCAAAATAAATTTGACGAAGGCTATTACTGGATGGGCCGCTGTTTTGAAAAATTAAACAAAACCAATGACGCTATTGAAAGTTATCGCTCGGCCGTTCTATATAATCCCGATTATATTGAAGCAAAGGATGCGCTGGCAAGATTGGGCGTAAAGTAAACCCCTAAATCTCCTAAAGGGAATATTAGAGTTCAATCTGTTTAGCTGTCAATTGATATTGCTAACTTTGTCATAAACTATTTAACATACATCAATGCCCATCATCGCCCCATCTTTATTAGCTGCCAATTTTATTAACTTAGAAGCGGAGTGTAAAATGCTTAACGAAAGCCAGGCCGACTGGTTTCATTTAGATGTAATGGATGGCCGCTTTGTACCCAATATTAGTTTTGGCCCCATGCTTATTGAAGTATTTAGAAAAGCTACTACCAAGGTTTGCGATGTGCATTTAATGATTGAAGAACCCGAAAAATATGCCGAAGCTTTTAAAAAGGCCGGCGCCGATATACTTACCGTACATATAGAAGCCTGTAAACATTTACACCGCAATATTCAGCAAATAAAAAGTTTGGGCATGCAGGCTGGCGTAGCCGTTAATCCGCATACACCGGTAGAAAGTTTAAAAGATATTTTAGCTGATATTGACATGGTATGTTTAATGAGTGTAAACCCCGGCTTTGGCGGACAGTCATTTATCCCCTACACACTTACCAAAATAAAACAACTTCGTTCGATGATTGACGAACAGTTGCTAAATGTAAAAATTGAAATTGATGGTGGCGTAACGCTGGAAAATGCACCATCAATTATTGATGCAGGTGCACATGTATTAGTGGCGGGTAACACTGTTTTTAAAGCCACCGATCCTAAAGCTACTATTGCTGCATTAAAGGCTTTATAAATTGCCATACATCTGCTCCAGCACCGCTAAATTTTGTTTTATCCAGTTGGCTTGCCCTTTAGGCCAGGTATATTTTTTCGCCATTACTTCTTCCATTATAGCCAAAGCTTTAGCAGCTTGTGCTTTACTGTAAAAGCAAGCTTCCCATTTTTCTAATTGCTCTTTATTATCCTGTATATAAATACCGCCTGCATACCAGCGCAGGCAACTGGGAAAACCGTAAAAAGAAACCACACTGGCCCTTCTTGCAATAGCATCTTTGTAATATAAAATAAAAAAATGCAGGTTATCTTTTAAGCGTTGTTTTATGGCAGCATCATTTTCGGGAGCAGAAGGTCTTTTGCGCCATTTGTTGTTGGCAAAATAAAACGGATCATCATTTTTATTTTTGTACCGGTTACCTTCTGCCACAAATTTTAATACCGTTTCCGATCCTATGCCAATATTGGTCAACTTCATTTCATCTGCAGCAAAAGACCTTATTTTATAAACATCTGTTCCGCCTTCTTTATATTTAAGCGTTAATGTTTTTTTCTCGTTATCAAACTTCCACATACCTTCTTCCACCGCATTGCGGCAATTTTTAATCACTGTATTATCGGTTGCCAGCGATAGTGTTCTTACCGGCATTTCAAAAGAGCCGTCATCACTCGCCAGCTCCAGTGCATCTTTATCATCCTCCAGTATCCAATCCTGCGGCAGCAGCTCTTCTATATTGCTGGATGCCGACATATCCACCAATAGTTTTGGCAGGTCCTGGTACAAAGTATCAGCAGTGTAAGAATCGGCAATAGAGCCCCCCTGTTTTTTTACGGTGGTTTCGTTTTCTTTAGTAGTGCCCTTTTTCTTTTCGCTGCAGCCAGGCGCTACAACAAACACTATTGCAAGCAAATAAATTATCCTTAACATTTTATGCCGATTTAATTTTGATAAATATAAAATAAACTAACTTCATGGCATGAGAATTTTTTTGGCATTTTGTATTACCATCATCTCCCTTACTGCTGCTGCACAAAAAAAATCGGCATGGGTTAACGGTAAAGTAATTGATGAAAATGAAAAACCATTGCAAAAAGTATCCGTGGTAATACTTGGCAAAAGTACCGGCACCCAAACCAATGACAGCGGTTATTTTAAAATTAAAGTACCTGCCGATAAAGCCTTTGCATTAGTATTCAGCTACCTGGGTTATAAAGATGCCCAAAAGAATTTTTACCTCAGCAATAACGAAGAAGAAACCGCCACCATTCAAATGGCGCCCGATGGAAAAACAATGGCAGCAATTATTGTTAGCGACGATAACCAACGCAAAGAAGCCGGGCTGGTAAAAATAAATCCTAAAAATGCCATTACCATGCCCAGCACCATTGGCGGTGTGGAAGGTTTAATAAAAATACTGGTGGGTAGTAATAACGAACTCACTTCGCAATACAGCGTACGGGGCGGCAATTACGATGAAAATTTAATTTACATCAACGACTTTGAAATTTTTCGCCCCTATCTCGTTCGTAGTGGCCAGCAGGAAGGCCTGAGTTTTATTAACCCCGAAATGGCCAAAAATGTAAATTTTTACAACGGCGGTTTTCAGGCAAAGTATGGCGATAAGATGAGCAGCGTGCTGGACATTCAATATAAAAAACCCGGCAGCTTTGGCGGCACTGCTTATGTAAGTTTACTGGAGCAGGGTTTTCATTTAGAAGGTGCCAATAAAAAAGGCAATGTTACTTACTTAATGGGCGTACGCAATAAAAGCAATAAAAATTTATTGAGTGCACAGGAAACAGTGGGCTCTTATATCCCCTCTTCTTCCGACTTTCAAACTTTTATAACTTATAAAGTAAACGAAAAATTGCAGTTGGAATTTTTAGGCAATTATTCTGTAACCAAATTCACTTTGCTTCCGCAATCGGCACAAAAAACTACTTCGGTTTTTTCGCCATTGTTTACTGCCAACCTTGGTTTAGATATTTATTTTGAAGGTAAAGAACAGGATGGCTATAAAACCAACTTACTGGGTTTAAGCATGCTGTACAATCCCAACAAAAAAATAAAATTAAAGTGGATGCTGAGCCGCTTTCAAAATAAAGAAAATGAAAATTTTGATATTGCTGGCGCTTATCTTTTTGGCGACAGGGATTTTGATAAAACCAGCAGCACTTTCGGGCAAATAGTAAACCCATTAGGCGCAGGCTATTACCAAAACTATGGCCGCAACACTTTAGATATTGCCGTGTACAATGCCGCAGTAAAAGGCAGTATTGATAAAGGCAAACACTTTATACAATTTGGCAATAGTATTGAGCAAACCAATATTAACGATAAATTAAACGAATGGGAATATCAGGACAGTGCCGGTTATTCTTTACCGCATAACCCTGCCAATTTAAATTTATTTAAAGTTTTAAAAACAACGGCCGATCTTTCTATACAAAAATTCAGCGGCTATGTGCAAGATAATATTCGCCTGGGCAAAGCCGCAAAAGATATTACACTGCAGGCCGGCATCCGTTACAATTACAATTCGCTCAACAAACAATTTTTACTAAGCCCACGCATGCAGCTTAGTTTTAAACCGCAATGGAAAAAAGATGTGGTATTAAAATTTGCAGCAGGTAGTTACAACCAACCACCTTTTTACAGGGAGTTGAGGCGATATAACGGCACATTAAACACTGATGTAAAAGCACAAAAAAGTTACCAGTTGGTGGCAGGTATGGATTATAATTTTAAAGGTTTGGAAGGCCGCCCTTTTCGCATTACCACCGAAGCCTATTACAAAAACATTACCGATGTGGATGTGTATGATGTAGACAATGTAAAGATTCGCTATGCCGCCAATAACGATGCAAAAGCTTATGCTACCGGGGTGGAAGCCAGACTATTTGGCGAGCTGGTAAAGGATGCCGAAAGCTGGTTTAGTATTGGTTTTATGCGTACCAAAGAAAACCTAAACAACGATTTTTATTACCAGTATAAAAATGCCGCAGGCGAAATTATCAATGCTAAAAGTACCGACCAGGTGGCAGTGGACAGTATTAGAAACGAAATGGGTTTTGTGCGCCGCCCAACAGACCGTTTAATAACCGTGGGTTTATATTTGGAAGATTACCTGCCCACCAACAAAAATTTTAAAGTGCATTTAAACATGCTGTATGGCAGTAACATGAGTTACAATATACCCAACAGCGTTAAGTACCGCAATGCATTGATCATTGATCCGTATATAAGAATTGATATTGGCTTTAGTGCACAACTGCTTACCGAAAAAAGTAAGCGCCGCAGTCACAGCCCTTTTAAAGATTTTGATAATATCTGGGCAAGCTTTGAAGTATTTAATTTAATAGACAGGCCCAACACCATCTCTTATCAATTAATAAAAGATTTTTCCAACACAACCTACAGCATCCCTAATAGATTAACACCACGCCTGGTAAATTTTAAAGTAGTGGCAAGGTTTTAGTGCTGGGCGGAGGCGAAGGATTTTGGGACAGGCTTTTGTAACACTGTTGAGCATAATTATAAATACAAGTGAGATTCTTTTTATGATTGCCACTGGTAATTTACCAGGCATGCATTGAGGGAATATATTTATCCCACAACTACCGGAGCCAAAGTAAATGTAATTGTTACTTACGTCAGCAAAGATGATATGGAGAAAATAATCAGCCTGAGTTTTAAAGAAGGATTTACCTTGGCCCATAATAATCTTGATGAATTGTTATTAAAAGTAAAATAATAAGCGTCAAAATATTTTATCTTTATCCCAAAGCAGCACATGCCTCAAGAGCTTATTTTAAACAACGTAACTAAACATATTACGCTTACAGAAGAAGAGCAATTGTATTTTCTATCGCTTTTAAAAAAACAGCCTCTTGTAAAAAAGGATTTTATTTTAACTGAAGGCCAGCTATGCAAATACATCAACTTTGTAAATGCTGGTACGTTAAGAGCATTTTATACTGATAAGGAAGGTAAAGAATCTACCATTATGTTTGCTATTGCAGATTGGTGGGTTACCGATATGTATTGTTTTATTAACCAGCTGCCGGCCATGTTAAATATTCAGGCAGTGGAACACAGCGAAATTTTTCAATTACAAAAAAATGACCTGGATAAATTGTATTATAAAGTGCCTCAGTTTGAAAAGTTCTTTCGCATTATTATGCAAAATGCTTACATAAGGGAACAGTTGAGAGTTATACAAAGCCTGTCGCTTTCGGCAGAAGAACGCTATGATAACTTTATGAATAAATACCCTCAGATTGCCCGCCAGGTTTCACAAAAACAAATTGCATCTTACTTAGGCATTACAGCAGAATTTTTAAGTAGCATAAGGGCTGGCAAAAGCAAAAAATAATTTCTTAATATACCTTAAGTTTTTACAGTTGCCGGTTTACTTTCTTTGTAAAAAACAACAACATGCTTATACTTATTGCAGGCCCTTACCGCAGCGGCACCAACGATGATGCTGCATTAATGCAACAGAATTTGAATAAACTGGAAGCTGTTGCACTTCCCTTATTTAGATTAGGACACATACCTATGATTGGCGAATGGGTGGCGTTGCCGCTATTACAGCTTGCAGGCTCTACCAAACCTGGTGATGCAGCTTACCAGGAAATTTTATACCCTGTTGCTCATCGCCTGCTTTTAAAATGCGATGCAGTGCTAAGGCTTGAAGGCGCCTCAAAAGGTGCAGACGAAGATGTAAGAATTGCTACCGAAAGAGGATTGACAATTTATTACCGGTTAGAAGATGTACCAGCGGCAGCTGAAGTTTAATATAAAATGTTTGCCTGATTAATTAACTTGTACAAACAAGCTAATTGTATTTTATGCAACATCTCTCATCACTGCATTTTACCAGGCTGGTAATACTGTTACTGTTTTGTATAAGCATGCTGGTGTGCAACGCTCAATCAAAACAAAAATTACAGGTAACATTTAAAAATAATTCTGGTGAAGATTTTAAAAATCTCAAAGTATATATCGGCAATAATTTGTTTTACTTTTTTAATTTAAAAAAAGGCGAAAGCACAAATTCCGTTACAGTAAAATATTCCTACAGCTATTGCTATGCTAAAGTAATTACGGCAAAGGATACAGTAATTTGTCAACCGCAGGATTTTACAGGCGAGCAACTTTACACACAAGGCAGTTTAGTTATCGCTTTAAATATACAGCCAGGCTATAATGGAACAAGGTATCTTCATTGCAATGGCCAGCTTATTGATTCACCTAAAAAATACATGTACAGTAGTTGGCACAATTGAAATCTGACACCACTCATTAGGGGAAATTTTAAATACTAAAACATTTTACTCTTCGTTATTAATTAACATTCTGTTGATAAGTAAATTGGCGATGTATCAATTACAATTCGTTAAATTTGAAAAGGAAGTTTAAGAGTACCAATGCAATTAAAATTGTAAACTAAGCGCTGCTATGTTTAGTTGATTTTGTTACAACAAACAGAAACAGTGCGTAAAACTGAAAACCTTTGACAGAGACGATCATCAACCTTGAAACCGTTAACCCCATCGAATTTTTTGGCGTAAACAACGGAAAGTTAGACATCTTAAAAAAGAAATTCCCTCTCGTAAAAATTCTCAGCCGTGGTACACAAATAAAATTAAGCGGCGCCCCCGAACAAATTGAAGGTGCAAGAGAAAAAATTGAACTTATTCTGCAGTACCTGGAACGCAACGGCCACATGAGCGCCAATTACTTTGAACAAATTTTAGGCGGCGATGATGAAAAAGTGATTGACAATTTTATGGATCGCAATCCCAATGATGTATTGGTATTTGGCCCCAATGGTAAAACCGTAAGGGCACGTACAGCCAATCAAAAACGAATGGTGGAAGCCTGCGATAAAAATGATATTTTATTTGCTATTGGCCCTGCCGGTACAGGTAAAACGTATACTGCGGTGGCATTAGCAGTAAGGGCTTTAAAAAACAAATCGGTTAAAAAAATTATCTTAACCAGGCCTGCGGTGGAAGCTGGCGAAAGCCTTGGCTTTTTACCCGGCGACCTTAAAGAAAAAATTGATCCGTACTTAAGGCCATTGTATGATGCGCTGGATGATATGATACCTGCTGATAAATTAGGTTATTACATGACCACACGTACCATTGAAATTGCGCCGCTGGCTTATATGCGTGGACGTACATTGGATAATGCATTCATTATTTTGGATGAAGCGCAAAATACCAACGACCTTCAGATAAAAATGTTTTTAACCCGTATTGGTCCCAATGCAAAAGCCATTATTACCGGCGATCCTACACAAATTGATCTACCAAAAAACCAACAGAGCGGTCTGTTTAAAGCCACCCGTATTTTAAAGAATATCGAAGGCATTGCACACATTGAGCTGGATGAAGAAGATGTGGTAAGGCACCGTTTGGTTAAATCAATTATTAAAGCCTACAATAAAGATGACGGCAAAGTGGATGAACCCAAAAAGAGTTTGTAGTTTTGACTAAATGTTTTTTTCTATAAATACTAACCTTTGGAATATAATGAGGTGGCTTATTAGCTGCCTCATTTTTTTATTGTATGCCTGTAACAATACCGCCAGTTACAATAAATTGATCATTTCAAAAGAAGATTCACTAAAGGAAGTTAAAAGAATTGAACAGGCATTTGTAAAAATTGATTCGGCTAAAATTTTAGTGGCAACAGGCGACCTGGTGGTAAGAACCGGCAATGATTTCACCAGCGAAAGTTTACGCAACCTTAACCAAAGAGATAAAACTTATTCGCACTGCGGTATTGCCAGTATTGAAAACGACAGCCTTTTTATTTACCATGCTTTGGGAGGAGAATGGAATCCTGACCAAAAGATACGCAGGGATGCTTTTGAAGTTTTTGCTGAGCCTTACAGCAACAGAGGCATTGGCATTTACAGGTACCAGTTTACCGCCAACGAAATAAAAACACTGATGGTTACAGTAAAGCAACTGCACCACATGGGCATTATGTTTGATATGAAATTTGACCTGGAAAGCAACGACCGCATGTATTGCGCCGAGTTTGTGTACAAAGCCTATGTAATGGGCAGCAAAGGAAAATTACAATTTAACAACAGCCATATCGGCCAATTTGCTTTTATTGGTGTGGACGATCTGTTTCTGCAACCACTGTGTAAAAAACAAAAAAATATTTTGTATCAATAATACTTTGAAACATAAAAAATAAAACTAATTTTGAAACTTAAACAAACTAAAATACTTTTTATGAAAAAAATGTTATTGGCCGTAGCGGTAATTGTATCGTTTCTTTTTGTTGGTTGTAATGGTGGCGGCGGCGACCCTAAAGCTGTATTAATGGCATTCTTTGAAGCAATGAGCAAAAAAGATATTGCCGGTGCAAAAAAATTAGCCACTAAAGACAGTGAGCAAATGTTTAGCTTAATGGAAATGGGTATGAACATGGCTAAAGATGCCAAGAATGAGGAGATGGATAAGTTTGATAAGGCTAAAATGGAATTTGGAGAAACAAAAATAGAAGGCGACAAAGCAACTGTGGCTGTTAAAGAAAAAGAAAGTGGCGAAAGCACCAATTTTATTTTAAAGAAAGAAGGCGGCTCCTGGAAAGTTGCATTTGATAAAGCATCAGTAATGCAAATGGGTGCAGATAAAATGAAAGAAAAAGGTACAGATCCTTCGGCTGCAATGGATAGCCTTAACAGTGGTTTAGACAAACTGAACGAAATGAATACCGATTCATTAGCAGCAAAAATGAAAGAAGGCATGGATAAATTAAAAGAGCTGAAAGAAAAAAATCCGGAAGCGATGAAGCAAATGGAAGAGGCTATGAAGAAAATGAGTGAGCAACAACCAAAATAAAATATAATTTATAAAAGCGTCCGTCACCAACAAGTTAGTGATGGACGCTTTTATTTTTGGCATAACTGAAAGATGTTTAACTTTAAGTATGATTAAAAAGTTTACCTGTTTTCTGGCAGTTACCCTGGCGCTTTTTGCATGCAATAATGCCGCTAAAAAAGAACCTGTTACCGATACCGATGTAGCTACTGCTTTTATAAGGGCTGTACTGGATAATGATTTTAAAACTGCAAAAAAATATTTGCTGAATGATGAAACCAACCAACAATATTTTGAAAGTAATCAGCGACAATACGAATCTAAAGATGCTGCCGAACTTTCAAAATACAAATCATCAGATATTATTATTAATTCGCTGGAACCATTAAATGATACTACCATTATCAATTACAGCAACAGTTATAAAAAAGATATAAAAACAAAACTAAGGCTGGTACGCAGTAACGGGCAATGGCTCATCGATTTAAAATATACTTTTGCAGAAAATCAGTGATCGGTTATGTTTAAAAATTTTCTTTTAGTGGGTTTAGGTGGCGCCATTGGCTCTATGCTTCGTTATGCATTTTACCTGCTGATCACTGTTAAAAATTTTCCGTTTGCCACGCTCACTGTAAACATTGCTGGCAGTTTTGTTATTGGGCTGGTGCTGGCATTAAGTTTAAAAGACGATTCTTTTCTTAACAACTGGAAATTGTTTTTAGCTACCGGAATTTGCGGCGGCTTTACCACATTTTCTGCTCTGTCGGCAGAAAATATGACACTATTACAAAGTGGAAAATATTTTACCGCATTACTTTATATTGCACTAAGTATTGTGTTAGGTATTGCAGCAGCATGGTTTGGCTTTAATGTAATAAAATCTTAATTCAGTAATCTAAAATCTTAAATAATTATGTACGTACTTCACCCCTGGCATGGCGCCCATTACGGAGATAAAGCTCCGTATGTTGTTAATGGTTTAATTGAAATTTCGCAAGGTAGCAAGGTCAAATACGAAATCGATAAAAAGACCGGTTTATTGATACTTGACCGTATCATTTATTCTTCTTTCCACTACCCTATTAACTACGGTTTTATTCCGCAAACTTTAGGGCACGATGGTGATCCGCTGGATATTTTGGTAATGTGCAGCGAAAGTATACAACCGCTTTGTTTGGTAGAAGCTACTGTTATTGGCAACATGCAAATGATTGATAATGGCGAAAAAGATGATAAGATCATCGCAGTAGCTACCAACGATCCTGCAATGAACCACATCAGGGATGTAGATGAGTTGCCCAAACATTTTATTGCTGTTTTAAAAAATTATTTTGAAAACTATAAAGTGCTGGAAAATAAAATAGTGGAGATAGATGAGTTTCAACATAAAGATGCAGCCTACAAGATCATCAATGAAGCTGTTGAGTATTACAAAGAGAAATATCCCAAATGACCATTAAAAAAAACAGCATGGACATACAAACTATTCTCATCATTATATTGATAGGAATTGCCGCAGGTACTTTAAGCGGCCTGGTGGGTATTGGCGGGGGCATTATCATTGTTCCTGCCCTGGTTTATTTTATTGGCTTTAGCCAAAAAACGGCACAGGGTACATCGCTGGGGTTAATATTATTGCCAGTGGGCATTTTAGGCGTATTACAATATTACAAACAGGGGCATATCGATATAAAAGTGGTGGGTATATTGGCTGCAGGTTTTTTAATAGGGGGTTATTTAGGAAGTAAAATAGCCCTTAGTTTATCGCAGGAAACTGTAAAGAAAATTTTTGCAGTACTAATGATATTGATAGCAGCTAAAATGTTATTTTTAGACAAACCCAAAAAAGAGGAAGCTGATTCCAACAACAAACAAAGCCTTATACAAAAAGCTGTTGCTGGTAATGATAGTTAATTAAAAACACCTTTTTATTATCCGTAATTTTTGTGTTCGTTCGCCGGTATCGGCGTTTACAATTCCCTGGTTATCTATTTTATCAATACGAACTTTGCCTGATGCATGTATAATTTCACTATCGTTCAGCAATATTCCCACATGAATAATATTGCCTTCTGCATCATCAAAAAAAGCAAGATCGCCGCAACGGGTTTGCTGTAAAAAGCTTACCAGTTCGCCCTGTGTTGCCTGTTGCCGGGCATCTCTTAACAATGCAATATTTAAAAACTTAAATACAGCCTGCGAAAATCCGCTGCAGTCTATACCAAAAACAGAACGGCCGCCCCACAAATAAGCAGTGTTTAAAAATTTAAACGCAATTTGTTTAATAGTAGCTTCATTTCTTGTTGCATTTGCCGCATCCCAAAATACTCCTGAAAATTTAACGGATACATTTTTGGTATTAATTACACTACCCAATGGTATATGCATTACCTGCCCTTTATAATTTATTTCATTCGCCCAATCTGCTGCAAGTGCTATTGTGTTATTATTGTATTGAGCTGCTGCAATTTCTTCTGTATGCGTTACCTGGCACCAGCCTTCATAACCATCTACAGCTGCAATAATTTTTATCCAGCCTTTTTTATCATTACCAACTATGGTACAATACTCGCCAAATAATAACTGGCTTATCATTTCACTTTTGTGGTCGGGTTCAATCCTTACCGGCGATACAGGTACACAACAAACGGCATAAATCATAAAACTAATTTTACTTAAATCTAAATTATGGAATTTACAGTATGTTTACATCTTAATACTATAAACTTACTGTAAAAGTTTTGAGCCACGGAAAGTACAACCATATAGATGATAACGAACTGCTGCAACGGTTTAATGCAGAACATGATAATGAATGGCTGGGCATTTTGCTGCAACGCTACACCATGCTGCTGCTGGGTGTATGTATGAAGTATTTAAAAAATGAAGAAGAAGCCAAAGATGCGGTGCAACAGGTTTTTTTAAAAGCGATAAATGAGCTGCATAAATACAAAGTAGATTATTTTAAAAGCTGGATATACATGGTGGCAAAAAACCATTGCCTGATGAAACTGAGAGATAAGGGCAAATATACCACTGAAATAAACGACCAGTTAATGGCCACACCGGATGAAACAACAGATAAAAATAATTATATTGAAAAGGACAAGGCACTTACCAATATGGCAGAAGCTTTATTACAACTGAATAAAGAGCAGCAACTATGTGTAACTTTGTTTTATCTTGAAAAGAAAAGCTATCAGGAGATTACTGCACAAACGGATTTTTCCTTGTTGCAGGTAAAAAGCCATATTCAAAACGGCAAAAGAAATTTAAAATTGTTAATGGAAAGAAAAGCAAATAATTAATGAGTGTATTAAATGAGTGATAATTTAAAAGACATATTAAACAACAGTAATAAAGATATTGATAACCAAAAGCTGATGGACTATCTCAGCCAGCAGTTATCAAAACAGGATAGCCATGAGCTGGAAAAAATGATGGCTGAAGATGAATTTATTAATGATGCAGTGGAAGGACTGGAACAATTCAGCAGTGTAAAAAAATTACCGCTTTCTGTGGAGCAGTTAAACAGGGATCTGCAAAAACAAATAACCAAAAAGAAAAACCGGAAGAAAAAACGCAAACTTAAAGAACAGCCCTGGGTTTATTTTACCATTGTACTATTACTTATACTTATTGTTATTTGCTACGTTATTTTAAAAAAACGTATGGGCAACAGCCTGCCTGTTAATAAACCTGTAGCTTCGGTATCAGTTATTTTAAAATTACAGCAACCAATTAATTCTTATTACGATTAATTTAAAAAACTCAGGAAGCTAATGGTACATGAATTGCTACCAATGTTCCCTTGCCCGGCGAAGAATCAAAATCTACTGTTCCTTTAAGATACTGTATCCTTGTACTGATATTTTTTAACCCGATACCTGCTGTTTTCAATTTCTCGTCCACTGCAAATCCTTTACCATTATCTTCAATGGTTGCTGCAATACCATCTGCATCTTTAATTAATGAAATATCCAGTTCATTAGCATTACTATGTTTAATTACATTGTTCACACATTCCTGTATTACCCTGTACAAAACTGTTTCCACATTACTGTCTAATCTTTCATTCAAACCTTCGCTGTATAAATTAACTTTAAGTACACGACTGTCAATCTTATCAATAAATTCTTTTACAGCACTACTTAAGCCGCTTTTTAATAAAGCATTAGGCATCATATTATGGCTTACACTTCTTACTTCTTTACAACTTTCATCTACCAGGTTTACAATTTTTTCAAAGGCTGTTTTATCTTCCTCATTTTTAAAATCCAGCCTGCTTTCTATGCTGGATAAATTCATTTTTGCCGCACTCATGGTTTGCCCAATGCCATCGTGCAAGTCACCGGCAATTCTTTTGCGTTCATTTTCTTCTGCCTGTATTACAGCTTTTGTTGCTATATCTTGTTGTTGAATAATGGCAGCTTGTAATTTTTTAGTCGCTCTTAATTTGTTACTGCGATAAAACGAAAAGCCCAGCAAGCCGCCCAGTAGCAGCAAGCCAATTACAGCACCTATCCAATAATTCTTTTTGGTTAACTCAAACTGTTGCTGCTGAATTTTTTGCTCCTTTTTGGCAGTTTCATATTTGGTTTGCATCTCTGCAATACCGGATTGCATATTATTATTAAAAACACTATCGTTTAATAAAGTGTACTGACTCATGTTTTCATAAGCAGCTTTAAAGTCTCCAAGCTTGTAAAAGATCTCCGCTTTTGAATTACAGGCTTTTGATAAGATGAGTTTATCGCCTGTTAGCCGTGCATAAAATTGCACAGAATCAAATGCTTTAATGGCTTCTGCAATTTTGTTTTGTTTATTATATGATATACCCAACGCATTATAAAGTGTACCGAGGTTTTGAGCATCATCAATCTGTTTGGAATAGCCAATACCCAGCAGCGCATATTTTTGAGCCGAGTCAAAAGCATTTCGGTTAATATAAATTTCGGTAAGGTTTGTAGTAGTTGATGACAAGCCTTTAATATTTTTTATTTCTCTGTATAAAGTATATGCCTTTATTTCATTGATGAGTTCTAATGAATCTTTATCCTGCTCCCCGTATATAGTAGCCAGCGTGTTATAAGAGTTTGCCAGTAAGCGTTTATCATTTCTTCTTAACGCAAAAGCAATTGCTTGTTCACAAAATCCAATTGCTTTAGGATACTGCCTTAACCGGGTATAATTATTAGCCAGGTTACCATAAGCACCCGCAATGCCTGAAGAATCTTTTAAGGCTTCAAACAACTCAAGTGCTTTATAATTATAGTCCACCGCTTTTGCAAAATCGGCAGTATATTGAGCTACGTTGCCTAAATTATTATACCCTTTTGCCATTATAAGCTTGTCATCATATTGCCACCCCAATTCAAGGCTTTGGTTATAGTAGTAATTTGCACTGTCATATTTTCCGCTGTACATAAAACAGATTCCGCAGGTATTATTAGTCATAGACCGTAACTTAATATAATGAGTACTGTAATTATTACCTAACAGTTTATATATAGCAGCCGTGTAAACCAATGCAGAAGAGTCGCCAGACAAGGCCAGAGGAAAAGCCCCATCTATCAGCGCCATTATCTTTACGGTATCTGCTTCTTTACCAGTAACAATGAGTTTAATTTCTTTGAGGGGATCATTACCCTGGGCAAAAGCCTGTAGAGTAAAGAAGATAAAAAGCAAAAAACTACAGATTTTTTTTATTGATACAGGCATACCAGTATTGTTTTTACAATGATAAAATTTAAACCAGCTATTTACATACCCTCTTAAAGGTATATTTACAGCCACCAAAGTATCTGTATTTTCAATTAATTTTGAAAATACAGATACTTTAATTAATTTTATGCCTCAAAAACATTTAGACATGAACACGCCCACTTTAAGCCGGCCAGCTACTGCAAAGCTGCAACATGGCCCAACCGCTCCATCATTTTACAATACCATAAAAGACTATTACAATATTGCCGGCCCCGATTATGAGGCCTGGAGCAAAGATTTTAATATGCACTTTGGCTACTGTAAAAATTTTACCGATATTTTTTCTTTAGAAAAAATGTTGTACCGGATGAATGATGAAGTGCTGAAACGTTTACAAATTCCTACAGACATACCCATTAAAATTGCTGATTTAGGTTGCGGTGTTGGCACGGTAGCAAGATATGCCGCCAAGCAATATTCCAACACTACCATTACCGGGGTTACCATTGTAGATTTTCAACTGAGCAAGGGAAGAGAGCTCATCAACAAAGAGGGCCTTGCACAAAAAGTAACTTTAGTAAAAGATAATTTTGAAAACAGCAGTTTTGCTAACGAAAGTTTTAACAGGGTGTATGCGCTTGAAAGTGCCTGCCATGCATCCAAAAGCAATAAAGAATTATTTATTAAAGAGATGGCAAGAATATTAAAAACGGGCGGCCAATTTTGTATTGCCGATGGCTTTTTAAAACAAGACAAAAAACTACCCTGGCTATTCAATAAAATTTATCAAAAAATTATTCGCTGCTGGGCATTACCCTGCTTTGGTAATATTAATGCTTTTACTGCTGCACTTAAAAAACACGGATTAAGTGAAATAAAGGTGGAAGAGATCAGCGTTAGAATAGCACCCTCTGTTGCGTATGTTCCTTATACCTGCATTAAATTTTTTATTACAGAACTCTGGAAACATAAATCACTCCACCTTAAAAAAGAAAGATGGAATAATGTGTATGCTCCTTTATTAGGGATGATATTAGGTTTATACCGAAAACATTTTGGCTATTACATTATCACCGGTGTAAAATAAACAGCTGTTTATTGTTTTACAAAACGTATTGTTCTTGATTTTCCCTGGCTGGTATAACCTGTTATTTGGTAGCTGCCTGCACTAAGGCCTGCAAGATTTAAAGTAAACTGGTTACTGCCGGCAATTAAATTACACACTAATTTTTGTACCTGCCTGCCTGCAATATCTGTTATCACAATATCTATTTTTGTTTTTTGTGCAGTGGTTACATTTAATATAGCACTGCTGTTTACTACATTGGGTAAAAGACCAACAAGATCAAACCCACTCTCTTTATTTAACATGGCAATTGTGTTACTATACATTATGCTGCCATTAACAGCTGTTATTTTTAAGCGATAGTAATTCATACCAGTTAAAGGATCGTTGTCGGCATAAACAAATGGTTGTTGGCAGCGCACTGCATCAGCAATAATTGTTGCAATGCCAGTAAAGCTTTGTCCATCTATACTGCGCTCAATACTTATTATTGTATTTGGGCTATCGGTACAAGTTAGTTGCCAGTTTAAAAAATGCTTATTACTTTGCTTAAACCCATTAAAGTAATTTATGGTGATTGGAAGCGGATTACCAAAATCAATACTCCCTAATATAAAAGGGCCGTATAAATTTACACCTTGCCAGGTAATTGAGCCAGCAATTGCATCCCCGGTAGTTACACCAGCAACACTATAACTATTCCAAAATGTCCCATTACTTCGTGCAATAATTAAACTGGACAGTTTTGATATATAGTTTGGCGAGCCATTGTTGCTGCTTTGCATCGTCCAGTATAACGTTAGGTCAATAGGTGTAGGGCTACCTGAAAAATCTAATATCCAGTAATCAACAGTACTCACATGATCTACAAAGCCGGTTAATGCCGGATCAATTGGGTAAGAAGTAGTAATTGGGCGTCTGTATTCAGCAATATATAGATTGCCTGCATTAGGCTGGGCAGAAATACCCATAGGCACATAACCAACAATTGCTTTACCCACAGGAAAAATAAATGCATCATCTCCAATTTTACCCAGTTTGCCATCTACAAAACTTGCATTAGATGCGCCTGCTACCACTGCATTATCTTTTAAGGTAATAAAATTATTATTGGGAGAATTTAGTATCCCTGTGGTTAAAGTAAGACTACCACTAATAGAAAACGCTGCTGTCTGGGTAACATCAGCGCTGGTAGCAATTTCTAAATTGGTCATTGTATTTGCTGTTCCGTTATTAATAGTTACAGCAGTACCGGGAAAGAAAACAGCACCACCATTTAATTTTATGGTGCCTTGATTATTTATTGTACTACCGCTAACATTATAGCTACCAGTAATGGTTAGCGTAACTCCCGGATCAATGATCAGCATTCCTCCACCACTGTTCATTGTAAGATCATTTATAGTTTGATTGCCGCTTACCCGTAAAGTGCCTGTTGCCCCAATTGTAATATTATTAGTGGCAGGCAATGTACCGCCTCCTGAATTATTTAATTGTAATATACCCGATGCCACATTTGTTAATCCTGTATAAGTATTTGCTGCAGTAAAAGAAAGTATGCCATTCCCTATTCCCCTGAGGGTAATATTTTTACCTGCTCCGCTTATAACAGAACTTATAGCAATACCTCCTGCCCCATCAATAATAATAATATTTTCGGTATTATTAGCAAGCGCTATTTCCATTGTTGTATCTCCCAAAGCCTGTTCGTTTTGAATGGTAAACAGGCCCGGTGAATTATTACGAAGTATAACATTATTTGTTCCATTTACATTTGCACCATTCAATGTTAAAGTTCCGTTTTGTGATGTTGAGCTGTTACCAATAAGCATTCCCACATTTCTTGCTGCAGTTATTTCAATGGCTCCAACTGCCTGATTATTTAAACCATTATTGGTTACTCCATTCATATTGATACCTACTCCCGTAACACCACTTGTGGGCTCAGAATCAAATTGTGCAATATCTGTTGCAATTGGAACTACTCCTCCTATCCAATTACCTGGTAACAACCATGCCTGCCCTGTAGGTGTTGACCAAAGTATTTGACCAATACTCTTACCAGGAATAAAGACAAGAAGAACAACTACAATAAAAACAATGCGAAGGGAAAGCGTTTTAAAAAAGGCATACTTATTTTCCATAACTGCTAATTATCTTTTTAAGATTTTTTAGTAGTAGAAAATATTCTTAGGCTTGAAACACGGTTAAGTTTTTTATGGAAGGAGGTTTAAAATGCAGCGTTGTGCATAAGAGAAAGTTACAATAAATTTTATACTGCTGCAAATAAACAGTCGCTTTTTTTAAGGTCGCACAACAAAAAGCCCCGCCAAAAAATGGCGGGGCTTTTAACCTGGCTAAAATATTATTGTTTTACAAACCGCACTGTTCTTGATGCACCATCTGCGGTATAACCTGTAATTTGATATGTACCTGCACTAAGGCCTGCAAAATTTAAAGTAAACTGGTTGCTGCCGGCTATTAAATTGTACGCTATTTTTTGTACCTGTTTACCGGCAATATCTGTTACCAGCACATTCATTTTTGTTTTTTGTGCAGCAGTTACATTTAAAATAGCATTACTGCTTACCAATGTTGGTGATAGGCCAACAATATCAAAACCACTTTCTTTATTTAATATTGCAATGGCAGTAGTGTAAGTTACTTTACCATAAGCATCGGTCATTTTTAAGCGGTAATAATTCATCCCTGCTAAAGGACTGTTATCTGTATAATCAAATGGTTGCTGGCAACGTACTGCATCGGCGGTAATTATGGTAATGCCTTTATAATTTCTGCCATCGGCACTGCGCTCTAAACTCATTGTTGCGCTTGGGTTATTGGTACAGGTTACCTTCCAACTTAAATTATGATTATTGTTTTGTTTAAAGCCATTTAGGTAATTGAGGTTGAGGGGAGAGGGTTGGTAAGAAAGCTTATGCTAGCCAAAGCAAATGCACCAAAAGTGCCACTTTGTACTCCTGTCCATGAAATTTGACCTGCCAATGCAGTTCCAGTATAGGAACCTACTGTTGCAAAGTTATCCCAAGGACTTGTAGCCGGAATATTACTATTATGAGCTATTGTTAGCGTAGTCAAATCATTAATGTATGTTGCTGGATAGCTGGCACAATTATTTATTGTACTATTCCAAGACAAAGCTATATCTACAGTAGATGCCGTTGCTCCATCTCTTGTAAGAGTCCAATAATCACAACGACTCACATGACTAATACCCAAATTAGTAATCATTCCATTCCCTAAAGGCAACGCATCTCCTCTTTTATATTCAGCAGTAAATTGATCAGTTGAGGCCGTAGTCCCCATAAAATTAGATATTGCTAATGCAGCATATCCTTTAATTGTTCCCGTAATACCGCAATTAGTTTTGCCTACAGGAAATGTAAATGCTGAATTACCAATCTTGGCAACTTTGCCATCTACAAAACTTGCGTTGGAAGCGCCTGCAACAGTAGCAGTTGCACTAAAGGTTAATGCTTTAGGATTAGCAATTGTTACAACTCCCGAAGTGAAGGTGACAAGATTATTAAAAGTTGCATCCCCGGTAAATGTTATTCCTGCAGGGTTATTGAAAACAACTTCCTGATTATTTCCAAAAGTAACCATCGGGGAAATTGTATTGTTTATTGTTTGCGCAGCAGTACCATTAAAATTTATTGTGGCTGCACTTGCTGGCGCAAAGTGCAAAGAACCCAATGGACTAACACTAATATTGCCCTTAATAGAATGACCAGGATTACCCGTCATATTGAAATTAAGACTGACATCGCCAATGTCCAAATTATCAATTTGCACGGCACTTGAGCCTGTGCAAGTTATTGTAGGTATAAGGCCAGAAATAAAAAGGTCGGCATATTTTCTCCCTGAAAAAGATAATGGATCGGCAGAGAAAGATGGTGAGTAATCAAATAAACTTCCTGTATTAAAAACTACTTTGGAAGCTGGTTCCAGTAACGCAAATGGATCTAGCCCCCAGTGCTGCTCAAACGTAGCACCAGTATTAAATACAATAGCATTGGGCGTTCCGGAGTTTGTAAAGGCATTACCTGAACAGTATTGAATAAAAAACGCAGGGCTGTTAAAAACTATTCCGCTTGCATCGGCCGCATTAAGGCGGTGATCGGCGCCAAATTCAAGTGTCATGTTACCGCTAATTACCCCAGTAGCACCTACCCCTACAAATATGGTTAAGGCGTTTGCCGGATCATCAATATTAAGAGCCGAACCGGTAGTTACTGTAAGATCATCACTTGCAATAAGTCCGGCAATAGTTAATGTGTTGCCAGCAACGGCAGGACGGAGCTTAACGGTTGTAGTTGCAGAAACTGCTAATTGTCCAATGGTTTCCGTTGGAATGTTGTTTACAGTTGTTGTAGCTGCATTGTTGAAAATCAAAATATCGTTTGTGGCGGGAGTAGTTCTAATAGGTGTCCAATTTGCTGCAACAGCCCATGAAGCTACACCTGTTTGATTCCAAGTATAGGTAGTTTGCCCAACACTTTCTTCAGCAATGAAAAACATCATCATCAAAAAAACAAACCCAAACCTCATAAAGCCTTTCTTAAAAAATAAAACCGATTGAATTAAAGTGGAGTAACTTTTTTTCATAACTACAAATTATATTAACTATTAAAAGATTAGTAAACGAACACAGACAAGTACGGTCTGGCGTTTTTAATGGGATGGGATTTGCAGTTGTTGAAGTGATTGTTAGCAAGATACAATAAAACTTAAAAACGCTGCTGGCAAAAGGCGGATAACAGCTACAATATTTTCCACATTTAAAAATGAATTGTGCAAATAAAAAGGTTGTTTTAACCAGGGGTGCCTCAAAAAAAACTCCCGCCAAAAGGCAGGAGATTTTTTTAAACGAAATTTTATATTAAAGTAGTTGTAAACTACCTGTAAACTTATTTCATTTTTGCAGCGCTATCAACAGCTTTAACTGTTGTATCAACAGCAGCTTTAACTGTATCCATAGCAGCTTTAACAGCAGCAGCTGTGCTATCAGCAGATTTTGCAGCAGCAATGCTGTCAGCAACTTTTTGTGCGTCAGCAGCAGTTTCACCAGAGTTGTTACAAGCTGTCATAATTGCGGCAACAGCTAAAATTGCAAATAATTTTTTCATGTAATTGATTTTTTATAGTTTTTAATTGGATGCAAAACTAATAGAATTTTTTAAATATGCAAGTCTTTTGCTTTAAATTATCGACGAAATTTTCAATAATCAGTTCAAAACCAGCATAAAACCTCTGCAACAGGCTGTTTTGTTTGTATTATTTTTTTCTAAAGAACAGCCTGATAGGTACGCCGCTCAGCTGAAAATTTTCTCGCAGTTTGTTCTCCAGGTAATTTTTATACGGAGTTTTAACATCATCGGGATAGTTACAGAAAAAAGCAAATGTGGGTGTATGGGTAGGCAACTGGGTTACATATTTTATCTTTATTAAATTGCCCCTTACCACTGGTGGATGATAGCTTTCAATTGCTTTAAGCATAATATCATTCAACTTAGAGGTGGCAATTTTACGCAGCCTGTTCTCATAAACTTCCAGCCCGGTTTCTATGCTTTTAAATATCCTTTGCTTTTCTGTTACCGAAGTAAAAATAATGGGCACATCAGAAAAGGGTGCAAATTTTTTCTTTAAGGCGGTTTCAAAATCCTTAACGGTATTGGTCTTTTTATCTTCTACCAGATCCCATTTGTTTACCAGCACTACAATGCCCTTGCCTTTTTTTACCGCCATAGAAAATATGGACAGATCCTGTGCGGTAATACCTTTACCGGCATCCAGCATCAGCATACAAACATCTGCTTCGTCCAGCGCTTTTATAGCACGTATCACCGAATAAAATTCCAGATCCTCATGCACTTTTGCTTTTTTACGTATACCGGCAGTATCTATCAGTACAAATTCCTTATTGTATAAATTGTAATGGGTATGAATGCTGTCTCTTGTGGTGCCGGCAACATCGCTTACAATAGTTCTTTCGGTACCTATCAATGCATTTAACAACGATGATTTACCCACGTTAGGCTGGCCAATAATGGCAAACTTAGGTAAGCCTGCATTTTCTTCTGTGGCATCATCGTCGGTCTTCATTAATGCAGTGATGGCATCTAAAATTTCGCCGGTACCACTACCGCTTATTGATGATACAAAGAATATATTTTCGAACCCAAGGCTGTAAAATTCGCTGGCTTCTAAAAGCCTTTCGTGGTTATCCACTTTGTTTACCACTAAAAAAACAGGCTTGCTGCTTTTGCGTAATATTCTTGCCATGCTTTCATCCAGGTCGGTAATGCCTGTGGCTACATCCACCATAAAAATTACTGCATTAGCTTCTTCCACGGCAATCAATACCTGTTTGCGTATTTCTTTTTCAAAAATATCATCGCTGTTAGATACAAAACCGCCTGTATCAATTACATTGAATGATTTGCCTGCCCACTCGGCAATGCCATACTGCCTGTCTCGGGTTACACCGCTTACATCATCTACAATGGCCTTACGCTCTTCCAGCATACGGTTAAAAAATGTACTCTTGCCTACATTGGGCCTTCCTGTTATTGCTACTGTAAAACTCATACCCTTTTATTAATTGATAATTTTATAATTGATAATTAATAATGTTTAAAAACTGAAATGATCTTCGGTTGTAGAAAATTATTCATTATTTCATTATCAATTATCCATTCTCTTAATAGCCGTATTCCTTCAACTGCATTTCATTATCTCTCCATTTAGGCCGCACTTTTACAAATAATTCTAAAAATACTTTGCTGCCTAAAAATGCTTCAATATCCTTTCTTGCACTGCTGCCTAATTGCTTTATCATCTTACCGCCTTCTCCTAATATAATACCTTTTTGTGTTTCCCGCTGCACAATTATTTCGGCCCTTATTTTTATCAGTGTAGTTTTTTCGGTGAACTCCTGTATTAAAACAGTGGTGTGGTAAGGAATTTCCTCACCGTATAATTGAAATATTTTTTCTCTTACCAATTCGCCTACAAAAAATTTGGTGGGCATATCGCTAAGGTCGTCACCTTCGTAAAAAGGCTGGCCTTCGGGTAAAAGCTTTATTATTTTTTTAAGTAAGAAATCGATGCCGCTTTTTTTCAATGCAGAAAGTAACACCACATCTTTGCAATAAGGTTGTTTTCGGTAAAATTCGGTAACGGTATTTTGCTGTTCCTCATTTGCCTTATCAGATTTATTAAGTACCACTATTGCCGGTGCTTTTAATTTTAATGCGGTAAAAATGGCATTACTTTCTTCGGGTAATTCGTTTACATCAGCAATCAGTAAAGCCACATCAGCATCTTCCAAACTGCCTTTTACAGCCTGCATCATTTTTTCGTGCAGTTTGTATTTGGGTTCAATAATGCCGGGTGTATCAGAAAAAATGATCTGGTAATCTTTTTCTGTAAGAATTGCTTTTATGCGATGGCGGGTGGTTTGTACCTTATGCGATACAATGGCCATCTTCTCTCCCATTAATGCATTAAGTAAGGTGCTTTTACCAGCATTGGGCTTACCAAATATGTTTACAAAACCTGATTTCATGAATGTGGCAATTGAAAGAATAGGACTACCACCAATGGACTGTGAGAGCGAAGAAGGTAGTCATATTCATTAACACAAAATTGTTAAGAATAAAAAAGGCTCAATCGAGCCTTAGATTTTTTTAGTTGCGAAGACTGGGATCGAACCAGTGTCCGCCAACTGGCGGATATGAGCCATCATAACTTTGCATTTATCAGTGACCTGATAAAATTTCTGCCTGTTGCTGTCTTTAATTCTTTTTCTCTTTTCATTGCATCAGCCTTTGTTGAGTGATGTTCCTGATAAACTATCTCCCAAGGCCTGAACTTGATTGTCCAACCCTTTTTCAACAATTCATTATGAGATTTAAATCTTTCTTCAATATCAGAACTAAATCCGATATAAATTTTATCAAATGTTCTACTGTATAAAGCGTAGACAACAAACATGTAAAAGAACTTTTAATTTAAATTTAAAAAAGGCTCAATCGAGCCTTTGATTTTTTAGTTGCGAAGACTGGGATCGAACCAGTGACCTTCGGGTTATGAGCCCGACGAGCTACCGCTGCTCTACTTCGCGGTGCAAAACTAAGGCTTTAAGCCTTTACAGCCAAATAATAAACTCGTTATATTAATATTTATGTGTGATTCTGTAACGAACTAGTGTCCGCCAACTGGCGGATATGAACACGAAGAGCTATAGCTGTTCTTACTTACAGCCAACTAAGGCTTTGGGCCTTAGTCACCAAATAATATAATTGCTTTGATATATTATCTCAACTTTTATAATTTAAAAAAGAAACCAGTGTCCGCCAGCTGGCGGATATGAGCACACCGAGCTACTGCTGCTCTAATTGATGCAGGCAAATTGGCTTTACGCCTTTACAGCCAAATAATAAACATTGATTTGTACATTTGAGGATGATAAAAAAATATTTTTCGCTGCTGATAGCTACACTGGTATTGGTTTTTTCGGTAGGCTGTAAAAAGAAAATCAAACAACAAGAAGATGAAATTTACAGCCGTCATTTACAAAGGCAGGTAAAACTTACCATTATTTCTACCCCCATACCGGATGATAAAGCAACACTGAACTTATTGTTACTTAATGACGGGCAGGACCTGAAGAAATTCAGAGTAAAAGAAATACTGGATAGTTTGTACCAAAAAAAAGCAATTCAGCCCTTAATTGTGGTGGGCATTGTTGCCGGCGACAGAACTAAAGAATATGGTGTGAGTGATAACCCGGATTTTATGCAACGTGGCGATAAAGCAGATAATTATGCAGCCTTTATTGATAACGAATTGTATGCCTTTGCAAAAAAGAAAGCGGGTGTTAGAAAATTTAAATCGGTGGTTTTTGCCGGCAGCTCCTTAGGCGGTTTATCTGCTTTTGATATTGCCTGGGACCATGCCGATAAAATTGATAAAGTGGGTGTATTTTCCGGCTCATTTTGGTGGAGAGATAAAGATGATAAAGCGGCTGATTACAGCGATGATAAAAACAGGATCATTATTAACAAGATCCGTTCCAGCAGAAAGAAACCGCATTTACAATATTGGTTTTATGCTGGTGCTAAAGAAGAAACCGGCGATCGTGATAAGGATAGCATTATTGATGTGGTGGATGATACCAGGGACCTGGTGGCACTCATCAAAAGTAAAAATGTGTGTTTGCCCGAAGAAGTGCTTTATACAGAAGATGCCAATGGTATGCATGATTATACATCATGGAGTAATCATCTGCCTGCATTTTTAATTTGGGCTTTTGGCAAATAAGATAATGAATGGTTACTGGTGAAAAGTGAATTATTAAACCATTAAGAATTGACAATTTACTTTTCACTATCCACCAGTAATAATTACCCCTTTTTACTAACACTGCTTGCCCCGCTGGCGTGGCTTTCTATAAGTTTTGCATCACCTTTATAAGATATATCGCTGGCGCCACTTGCATTAGCACTTAATTCTTTGTTTACTGTAATATTTACATCGGATGCACCGGATGCTTTTGCCGTACAAAAATCAGTTTCTAAATCGTATCCTTTAACATCACTTGCCCCGCTTGATTCTATACGCACCGTTGAGGCAATGCCTTTAATAGTAACATCGGATGCACCACTTAAATCCATTCTCAATTCCGTTACCTTAACGGCACCTTTAAAATCGCAGGCACCGCTCAAACTTAACATTAAGGAAGGCACATTAATTACTCCCGCCACATGAACATCACATGCGGCCGAGGCATTGATCTTTTCTAAATTTTTAAAGGAAACATACACCCTCAGGTTCTTATTTTTAAAGTTGTTCCAGTTTTTATCGCCGAAATAATATATCCGCAGTACATTATCTTCCACCACTGTTTTAATGCCTTCTTTAAATTTATCTTCACTTGCACTTATGGCAATGGCCTCATCTTCTGATTGTGTTAAAAACAGATCGATACCTCCGGAAATTTTAATACTGTTAAAGCTGCCGCTAACTTCTCTTATTTCCGCATTAGGATCGTTTACTATTTCCTTTTGTGCTGTAGCAACCATCACCATACTTGCAAAAAATAAACTTGCAATTATCTTTTTCATAAAATTAATTTTAAACAATACTGGCTAATCATATAAATCGCTAAACCAAATTATGCTTTTTTAACTGAGCCTCCGCTATTTACATTTATCTCTTTTATTACTCCATCACCTTTATATTTTACGCCACCGCCACTGGTTGCTTTTGCGCTCAACTCTTTATTAATAGTAATTCTTATTCCTCCACCGCTGCTGGCTTTGGCATCGCAATATTCAACTGTCAGGTCGTAACCTTTAAATACAGCACCGCTGCTGATATCAATTTTTATTTTATCGGCAGTACCCGATATATTAATTGCAGATCCGCTATTTTGTTCCACCGTTAATTCCTTTGCTATTAGTTTGCCGTTAAAAGCCGAGCCACTGGTAAATTTAATATCCAGGTTATTGGCATCAAGGCTACCCTGCATTTTTACATCTGCCCCGCCAGATGCATGTAATTTTTCCAACGTTTTAAAAGATACATAAGCTTTTAATTTACGCTTATCATTTACTGCCCAGTTGAGTCCTTTGTTATCAAAATAAATTTTTAATATGCCATTTTCCACTTCGGTTTTAAAGCGCTCCATATATTTTTCTTCAGAAGCACTTACAGCAACCGATTCTTCGCTGCCCTGTGTAAGATAAAGATCTACACCATCCGAAACACTAATGCCGTTAAAGCTGTCGTTAAGTGTTCTTTTTTGTGCATTGGCATCTGCAATTACTGTTTTGTCCTGTGCAAATGCTGCAACAGTAATTAATGTAACAAGTGATAAAAATAATTTTTTCATGGCGTTTTTTTTATTTGTTTTTATTGCCACATGCAATAACCAAACAATCAACTTCTTAATAAAAAAGAAGAATTTTGAATGGTTATTTTCATGGCTATACTTTTTAAGTATACGAAGTACGTCAACAAAATGTTACACAAAATGTAAAAATCTTTATCAAAAAGGCACTACCTTCGTTTTTCAAAGTTCTTATTAACCGACTGAATTTCCGGGGTGTTCCTTAAATGGAGCTGAGATAATACCCGCTAACCTGATCAGGATAATGCCTGCGTAGGAAGAAATGACCCCCGCATAATGCGGGGCTAAGCAATAGTCTCTTTGCTTCGGATTTCAGCTTAAAATTTATTGAAATGAAATTATTTATCAGTGCATCACTATGCTTGGGCAGTGTAGTATCATTTGCACAAGTAGAGAAAAAATTTAACGACACATCGTATTTACAACCCGTAGAAGTTACGGCGGTAAGGGCCGGAGAAAAAGCCCCGTTTGCAAAAACAAATCTTACCAAAGAAGAGATTAAAAAAAATAACCTGGGGCAGGATCTGCCTTTTTTATTGAACCAAACACCTTCGGTAGTGGTAAACTCTGATGCAGGCACAGGCGTGGGTTACACCGGCATTCGCATCAGGGGCACAGATGCCAGCAGGATAAATGTTACGCTCAATGGCATTCCTTATAATGATGCAGAAAGCCAGGGAACATTTTTTGTTGATCTGCCCGATTTTTCTTCTTCGGTAAACAGCATACAAATACAAAGAGGTGCAGGTACTTCATCCAATGGCGCAGGTGCATTTGGTGCCAGCATTAATTTAGCCACCAACGACATCAATAAAAAGCATTATGCTGAATTTAATAACAGTTATGGTTCTTACAACACATTAAAAAACACCCTTCAATTTGGCAGCGGCATAATTTGGAAACATTTTACTATGGACGCAAGGCTTAGCAGCATTACCAGCGATGGTTATATTGACAGGGCTAAAAGTAATTTAAAATCTTTTTATGTAAGTACAGCTTATGTGAGCGATAAAAACTCTTTGCGCTTAAATATTTTTAGCGGTAAAGAAAAAACTTACCAGGCCTGGAATGGTGTGGCAGAATATTTATTAGACAGTGCCCGTACTTATAACCCCAGTGGCAATGAAAAAAGTGGCGAACCTTACAACAATGAAACTGATAATTATACCCAAACCCATTACCAGCTTTTTTACAATCAAAAGCTTAGTAATTACTGGAAAGGAAATATAGCTGTATTTCTTACCACGGGGAAGGGTTATTATGAACAGTATAAAGCCGATAAAAAATTAGCCGACTATGGATTACCCAATTATTTTGACGGTACCAATACTATTAAAAGAACCGACCTGATAAGAAGGCTTTGGCTGGATAATAATTTTTACGGCAGCATATTTTCTTTACAACATCAAAAAAATAAAACCAACTTTATTGTTGGTGGCGGATGGAATGCTTATGAGGGCAAACATTTTGGCGAAATAATCTGGGCAGCAGTACAGGCGGCTGTTCCAGCAAATTACAGATGGTACAATTTAAATGCTAATAAAAAAGACCTTTCGTTGTACAGCAAATGGACGCAGCAATGGACCACTGATTTCCAAAGTTTTGTTGATGTGCAGTTACGTAATATCAATTACAACATCAATGGTTTTAGAGATAATCCAACTTTGACAATAAAGAACAAGTACAGTTTTTTAAACCCAAAACTGGGTATTACCTACAATAAAAATAACTGGCAGGCTTACGCCTCTTATGCCCTTGCACAAAAAGAACCTAACCGTGATGATTTTGAAGCAGGCAATACACAACAACCTAAAAGGGAATTACTGAACGATTTTGAAGCTGGTATTGAAAAGAAAAAAAACAAATATTCGTTTGGTGCCAATCTTTATTACATGCTGTATAAAGACCAGTTAATTTTAACCGGCAAAATAAATGATGTTGGTGCTTATACCCGAACCAATGTACCTAACAGTTACAGGGCAGGAATTGAATTACAGGGAAAATATATTTTTAATAAATGGCTGAATGCTGCTGTCAACATTACCTTTAGCAAAAACAAAATAAAAAACTTTACAGAATATTTAGACGAATACAATGTTAACTGGGATTGGACCGGCCAAAAAAATAATTTTTATTCTTCTACCGATATTGCATTTTCGCCTAACACAGTTGCAAGCGGAAGCATAAATATTGTACCGGTAAAAAACGCAGCAATAAACCTGATGAGTAAATATGTAAGCAGGCAATACCTTGATAATGCAGCACAAAAATCGAGGAGTTTAAATCCGTATTACACCCAGGATGTAAGATTGAGCTATTTGCTGCAAGGGAAAACATTAAAGGCTACCAGTATTATTTTACAATTGAACAATGTGTTCAGTAAAAAATACGAACCTAATGGTTATAGCTTCAGTTATATTTATGATGGTGGTTTACTGTCGGAAAACTTTTATTTTCCTATGGCGCCGTTTAATTGTATGGTTGGGGTAAATGTGATGCTGTAAGCAGAAAGTTTATAAGGTATATAAAGTAAAGGCATAAGCCTTTACTTTATATACCTTATTTTTTATATACTTTATTTACTTTTAAAACCTATCACTTGCCCTCTATCCGCCAAACCTTTCTTTCCACGACAGCATACCGCCTGCAAGATTTTTTACATCGGTAAAGCCAAATGTTTCCAGCATTAAAGCTGCTTGTCCGCTGCGGTTACCACTGCGGCAATACACAATCACTTCTTCATTTTTAAGCGCTTCAATATCTTCAATTTGCATGGTTTGCACTTTGCCTAATGGCACCAGTACCCCGCCAATATTGAACTCGGCATTTTCATGCGGTTCTCTTACATCAACTAAATTTAGTTTCTCGCCTGATTCAAGGCGGAATTTTACATCATCAGCAGTTATTATTGTCATAATCAATAGTTTTTATTATTTAATTTCAACAGAATCTTTTGGCATTTTCATTACAGCAGAAATCCATATATCCATTATCTGTCCCGGCTGTATGTATCGTGGGTTTTTTTCTTCATCAAATCTTTCAGGCCTTTGCATGTATACAAAAGCATTGGCGGTATCTCGTACATCAGGGTCAGGCAAAACGGCACCAATACTAATGCCCGCTTGTTCAAGGTATGCTTTAGCTTCTTTATAGGTCATGCCCAATAACGAAGGCACTATTATTTGCTCCGTTCCTAATCCGCTGCCAATTACCAAAGTTATCTTACTACCCCATTGCACTTTAGCTTTTTCCGGAATGCGAACACCGTTGTATTGCTGCTCCAGTACCGAGCCTAACTCAAAGCTGGGTTTAAAAATAGTATCCTCCAGTTTTAAATGGCTTCTCTGCAAAATATCCAATGCAAAGCTTAAACTCTGGCCTTCTAATTTAGGCATATCTATCATTGGAGGCACCATTCTGTTTACGGTTAAAAAAACAGTACGGTTTATTTTTACGGTAGCATTAGGGTCGGGTAATTGCTTAAGTACTACACCACGTGCAGCCGTATCTGTAAATACCGAATCCTGTATCTGCACATCAAAGCCCTGCTTTTCCAGCAGCTTAATGGCTTCATCTGTATTTTTACCCAGTACTGCAGGCACAGTAAGGTACTCTCCATGCTTGGTTATTAAACCCAACATTTTTAGAAAAGTAAACCCCACTAAAAGTGCAAGTACCCCTGCAACTACAATATTTACCCACAGAGGCCGCTTTGTAATAAAATTAAACACAGTTAATAATTTTAGATTGGTGATTTCAGATTTCGGATTTAAAATTCTATGCCTGGTTTTAGTAATTAGGAATAATAATGCCAAAATACTAAAAACACTCTTCTATCAATAACGAATAAAATTCTTTTAAGGTCATGCCCATGGCTACCACCTGCTGTGGCACCAGGCTGGCATCGCTTTGCCCCGGCACCGTATTTATTTCCAGCATATACGGATTGCCATCTGCCTCATTGTAAATAAAATCTATCCTCACTATACCATTACAGTTAAATACCGAATACGCTTTTCTGGCTTCTGCCCTTACTTTTTCCGCTACAGCTTCGTCAACCTGTGCAGGTGTAACTTCTTCACTTGCGCCTTCGTACTTTGCCTGAAAATCAAAAAATTCGTTTTTAGAGATGATCTCTGTTATGGGCAATGTAATAATTTGCCCTTTGCTTTTAAATACTCCAATAGTAAATTCTCTGCCACTGATAAATTCTTCCACCAATACCTGGTCATCTTCTTTAAATGCTTTATCCAACGCCAACTGCAATTCTGCTGCTTCTTTTACTTTACTAATACCCAAACTACTACCCCCGTTATTGGGCTTTACAAATAAAGGCAATTTTAAACTCTTTAAAATTTCGGCAGGTGTTACAGGTATATTTTTAAAAAGATGTAAAGACTTAGCCACATACATACCAGCAAAAGCGGCTACGGCTACTGTATACCTTTTATTAAAAGTTAATGCAGAAGTGGCTGCATCGCAGGAAGTGTAAGGAATTTTAAGGCAATCAAAATACCCCTGTAGTTTTCCATCTTCGCCGGGTGTACCATGCAAACCAACCAGCACCGCATCAAACTTAATTTTTGCGCCGTTAAGCGTTATTGAAAAATCATTTTTATCTACAGACACCTGCGGCCCATCGGTTGCCATATAAAACCAGCCATTGGGGTTGATATCAATTTTATAGCATTCCCATTTATCTGCATCAATATTTTTTTCGATTGTAGTGGCACTTTTATAAGAGATCACCGCTTCGCCTGAATAGCCGCCGGTAACGAGTGCAATCTTTTTTTTCATTCTGTTTGTAAGGGGTTGTTAACTGTAAACAAATATAGTTTACTATTTATAATTTGCTAATACAACCTTTAATATTATCGTTTCTTTATAAAATCAAAAACAGGTTAAAACAAAAACTATTGTTCAGCTCCTAAGCCTTCATTACCGCTGTCCAAAACAAATTTCCAGCTGCCATCCTGTTGCTTTTTCCAGATGCTTACATAAGTGCCGTAAAAAGAGGTGTCTTTATCATGTGGTTTAAGTGCATACAAGCCGTAAGTATAGCCCAACTCGCCCGATTTAGCTATAGCGCCGTTCTTAGGTTCCCATTGCAGGCTGTAAGTGCTGTCGTTTTCCTGAATTAAAAAATCAATAGCATCGGCCCCAACAATAGGAAATTGGTTAGGCTTTAGTAAAACACCATTACTATCGATGTATTCTAAAAAAGCATGCTTCATTCCTTTTTCAACACTTAGTTTAGAAAAGGCCCGGTCGGCGTCCATCATTCTTTGTTTCTCATCTGGTCCTAACTCACTTTTCTTGTCCGAAAAAAAATTGCAGGCAGTAAACAAAAAAACAACGGTCACAAAAAGTAAAAATCTTTTCATCAGGCAAATAATTGTTGTGATACAAAAAGGCGAAAGTATAGAAAATACCCTCGCCATTGCAGCAGGAAATATCACCTGCCCATAAGAGGCTTTTACACCTTTATAAAAAATTATGCAATATTATTAAATATGCAACTTGTCTTTCTTAGCCAACAGTTCATCCACTGTTTCGGTATACATTTCGTCAGCTACACAGCAGTCAACCGGGCAAACTGCAGCACATTGCGGCTCTTCATGAAAACCCTGGCATTCTGTACACTTATTAGGCGTAATGTAGTAAATATCAGAACTTACCGGAGCATTTCTCTGGTCAGCATCTACCTGTGTACCATCAAGCAATGTAAACATGCCTTTTACTGTGGTGCCATCGGCAACAGCCCACTCTACTCCACCTTCATAAATTGCGTTGTTAGGACACTCAGGTTCGCAAGCACCGCAGTTAATACATTCGTCTGTAATTTTAATAGCCATCTTCTATCGTATTTTTGAATTTTAAACCCTACCTTTTGGTAGGCACTGCAATTTAACAATAATAACATTATGAATCTACAAAAACGAATTGAATTATTACAAAAATTAAAAAAATATCTTGAAGAAAATGATACGGAATGGCAGGAAGTTAAAATCAAAGCATCGGCATGGAACGGCTGGTTTGTTCCCGAGTTTATTGACCTGGCAGTACGGAATATTTGCAGCGAATTTTTAGTGTCCGAAAAACTGGAAGCATGGGCTAATCATTATCATTTAGATGATAACGTAAAGGGTAAAAACATTGGGCTGGTAATGGCGGGCAACATACCGTTAGTTGGCTTTCACGATTTTTTATGTGTGTTTATCAGCGGCCATAATCAAACCATAAAACTATCAGGTAAGGATGATGTGCTGCTGAAGCATATTGTGCAAAAAATATACAGCTGGGATGGCAGCCTGCAAAACAATATTGTATTTGCCGAAATGCTTAAAGGCTGCGATGCCTACATAGCCACCGGCAGTAATAACAGTGCCAGATATTTTGAACAGTATTTTGCAAAATACCCCAGCATTATTCGCCGCAACCGTACATCTGTAGCCATTTTAACTGGCAACGAAACCTCCGAAGAACTGGATAAACTTTCGGATGATGTGCATTTGTATTTTGGATTAGGTTGCAGAAACATTACCAAAATTTATGTACCTAAAGAGTATGATTTTGTGCCACTACTCAGCTCGTTTAACAGGTATAAATATTTTGGAGATCACCACAAGTACAAGAATAATTACGACTATCAATTATCCATTGCATTGATGAATAATATTTACTACATGACCAATGAAAGCACTTTATTGATAGAGAACGAAGAGATTTTTTCGGCCATCAGCCAGTTGAATTATAGTTTTTATGAAGATGCTGAAAAAGTAAAAACAACACTTAAGGATAATAATGATGTACAATGCATTGTTGGCAGCGGAAACGTAGCTTTTGGGCAAGCACAACAACCCGGTTTATTTGATTATGCCGATGGTGTAGATACGATGCAGTTTTTGTTAACGTTGTGAGGCAGGTTTAGGAGTTTAGAGGTTTAAGGCGGCATCTACGAAACCCTTCCTAATTAACTGTTAAAGATGGCAGTTGGTAAATCTCAATTTGTCAGTTCTTCGTTATTTTGTATCGTCAGGCATGAGAGTTGATAAATTATAATTCTGGAGTTTGACAAAAAAGAAAACTATTTAGAACAAAATAAAATCTACAGAAAATGAAACTGAAACAAGTCTTATTTACGGTGATAATCAGCGCTGTTACCGCCCTTTCAGTAATGTGGGGTTATGGTAAATTTATTAAAAACAATAATACTTACGCAGGCCAGGAGTCAGGCATTATACCTTCAAACTATAAATATGCCGGCTTTCAGGATGAAGGAGCTCCACCAACGGGTGCTGTTGATTTTACAGCACCATCCGCAGCAGCTTTACCTGCCGTAGTACACATTAAAACAAAAACAAACGCTAAACAGGTTAGTAACAGTTTACCACGTACCAGACCCAATAACCCCTTTAGCGATTTATTTGATGATGATATGTTTAACCAGTTATTTGGTGGCAGGGGCGGTGTAATTCCTGAGCAAAGAGCAAGTGGTTCGGGTGTTATTATCAGTGAAGATGGCTACATTGTTACCAATAACCATGTGGTGGATAAAGCTGACGAATTAACAGTAACCCTAAACAATAAAAAAACTTATAAAGCAAAAGTAGTAGGCACTGATCCTTCTTATGATTTAGCAGTAATTAAAATTGAAGCCGCAGGTTTACCTTTTTTATTGTACGGCAATTCCGACGACCTAAAAATTGGCCAGTGGGTTTTAGCTATTGGTTATCCTTTAAATTTAGAGACAACTGTAACAGCAGGTATTGTAAGCGCTAAAGCAAGAAGCCTGGGGTTGAATAAAGATAAGAGCGGAGATTCTAAAGCAGGTGTGGAATCTTTTATACAAACTGATGCTGCAGTAAACCAGGGCAACAGTGGTGGTGCTTTAATTAATACAGACGGAAAATTAGTAGGTATAAATTCTGCTATTGCTTCGCCTACCGGTTCTTATGCAGGTTACTCTTATGCAATACCGGTTAATATCGCTAAAAAAGTAGTAGATGATCTTATTAAATTTGGCACGGTACAAAGAGGTTATTTAGGAGTGCAGTTTGTAAACGCCAGCGATTTGCCCGATGAAGTAAAGAAAAAAGAAAGTATTCCATTATCTGCCGAAGGTATATTTGCACAGGATGTACCAACAGATGGAGCGGCTTACGCAGCAGGCATTAGAAAAGGTGATATCATTAAAAAAGTGGACGGTACGGAAGTAACAAATGGTGCAGAACTACAAGGACAGATCAGCCGTTTTAAACCAGGCGATAAAGTACCGGTTACTTATGTACGTAATGGAAAAGAAAATATAGTAACAGTTACTCTTAAAAATAAGTCTGGCAATTTTGATATTGTAAAGGCAGATGCGGCTGTTGATAAGCTGGGTGCAGAGTTACTAACGCTAGACAGTAAAAAAGCAAAAGAATACGGTGTTAACGGCGGTGTGATCATTAAAAAAATACATGATGGTGCGTTGAACGATCAAACCCGTATGAAAGATGGTTTTGTTGTTTTAAAGATCAATGATAAGGAAGTAAAAACAGTAGATGAATTAAAAGCTGCTGTTGGCACCAATAAAACTGTAACTATCAGCGGATTTTACCCCGGTTATGATGGCGTGTATGAATACCCGATTACATTGAGTGAAGAGTAAGAGGAGTACATAGTACATAAAGTATATAGAGAATATAAAGTAAGAGGCCCTGTAAATTTACAGGGCCTCTTACTTATTGTACCTTTCACTTTGTACTTTCTATTTTTTTTCAAACACTTTATAATCCCAGGGCTGCAGTTCAAAATGTTTTTCAATTGTAAAATCATTTTCTTCTTTACTAAATACGTTTGTAAAGCGGCCTGTAAAATGTGCATCATCTACATCAAAACTCACTTTTTCTTTACTAAAATTGATAAACACCAGCACTTCGCTGCTGCCATTTTTTCTTATGTAGGCTAAAACACTTTTATCAGCATTGGTATTAAGTAAATGAGTAGTTACTGCAACATCTCCTGCTCTTAATGCAGGGTTACTTTTTTTAAGACTTAGCAAAGTTTTATAAAAATCATGCAACTGATATTTATCGTTCCATTCAATAGGATCTTTATCAAAAAACTTCAGGCGTTTCATGTTAGGCAATTCTTGTCCGCTGTATATCATGGGCATTCCATTCCAGGTAAAACTAAAAACCGATAATGCATTGGCCATGCTGCCATACTTTTCATACTCCGTTCCGTTCCATGTATTTTCATCATGATTGGTAGTAAACCAAAGCGGAATATCAATTGTGCTGCAAATAGAATTGTATTGCTGTAAAACAGTATCCAGAATATGTTTATCCTGGTTCTTTTTATAAAAATCTTCGGTTTTGTGCATCCAGGTCCAGGTATAACAGGCATCAAAAGCTTTAAAGTAATCAGCATGTTCCAAAGGATCACTTTCGGCTAACCAAAAAAGTGTTTTGGTTTTTTCCAGCTCTGCTCTGGCTTCCAGCCAAAAATCCAGTTCCACCCAAAATGCCAGATCGCAACGATAACCATCAATATCAGCTTCGGTAATCCAGTACCTCATAGCATCAATCATGGCTTTGCGCAAGGCCGGATTTTTATAATCCAGTTCAATAATATCATCCATACCACTGGCAATTTTAAAATCGTTGGTGGCACTGTCTTTTAAATAATAATCAGGATGAATTTTTGTCCACACATGATCCCATCCTGTATGGTTAGCCACCCAATCAATAATCACTTTAAACCCCATACTATGTGCCAGCTTAACCAAATTTTTAAAATCATCCAGATTGCCAAACTCAGGATTAATGGAAGTATAATCGCTGCAGGCATAATAGCTACCCAAACTGCCTTTCATATTTTTTTGTGCAATGGGAGTAATGGGCATAAACCATAAAGTTTCCACTCCCATTTCTTTTAAGCGGGGCAGCTCTTTTGCAAAAGCATTAAAAGTGCCTTCTTTAGTATATTGACGAAGGTTTACTTCATATACATTGGTATTATTTATCCAGTCTGCTTTTTTGTATTCGTTATGTACCATTTTTTCTGCCGGTTGATTTATTTTTTTTGTTTCAGGGCTGTTACATGCAGCTATTCCTAATGCCACAAGTAACGGAATTATCTTATTCATGCAAGCAAGTTTATTTTATCAAAAGTAAGAAGGGATTTTTGAATATTAGCATCAGGCCGCTAAACAAATATCTCTAATTATTTAAAACCTGTAACAGTAGCCAGATGCACAGGCAAACCTTGTACCTTTGTATTTGTTATTAATTTATCATGAAGCAATTTAATGTTCCTGTAATTTATCGCAGCCCTTTAATTAGTGCCATAAAAAATAAACGTAAGCAAGAGGATAAAATGAAAAAAGACTTTAGTCCTGCCCTGCTTGATTTTGGCCCTTTGCAAATTTACCTGGCCCGCCATTTTGGTTTTTGTTATGGTGTAGAGAACGCTATCGACATCGCATTCAGAACCATTGAAGAAAACCCCGGCAAACGTATTTTTTTACTGAGCGAAATGATACATAATCCGCAGGTAAATGCCGACCTGCAGAAAAGAGGCGTGCAATTTTTACAGAACACTTATGGCAAACAGATAGTGCCTTACGAATCTTTGACAAAAGACGATGTGGTAATTATTCCTGCATTTGGCACAACACTAGCCATTGAAGAAAAATTAAATGCAATTGGTATACCCACGCATAAATACAATACCACCTGCCCTTTTGTAGAAAAAGTATGGAACCGCAGTGAGCAGATAGCTAAGAAAAACTATACTGTAGTGGTACATGGCAAACCTACACATGAAGAAACAAGGGCTACTTTTTCTCATGCAGCTTATCACACACCAACCATGGTGGTAAATAATATGCTGGAAGCAATTGTATTAAGCGAATACATTACCGGCGAAAAAAATGCAGCCAATTTTTACACGGAATTTGAAGGAAGATATTCTGACGGATTTGATGCTGCCAAACACCTGCAAAGAATTGGTGTGGTTAACCAAACCACTATGCTGGCCAGCGATACACAGGCCATTTCCGATTTTTTAAAAGAAGTGATGATCAATAAATATGGTTTAACGGATGGCAGTATTGATACTCACTTTGCTGATACCAGGGACACTTTGTGCTACGCTACTAATGATAACCAAAGTGCAGTGTATGGATTATTAGAAACTGCTGCCGACCTTGCCATTGTAGTGGGTGGCTATAACAGTAGTAACACTTCGCACTTAGTAGAGCTTTGCGAAGAAAAACTGCCTACTTATTTTATCAGCAGCGAAGAAAAAATAATTTCTTCTTCAACCATACAGCATTTTAATTTTCATACTAAAGAAGAATTAACTACCACTGATTTTCTGCCTGAAAAAGAACCTGTAAAAATATTAATTACCAGCGGTGCCAGTTGCCCCGATGCAATGGTAGAAGCAGTAATAGAAAAACTGGTTTCTTTTTACAAAGTAAATACTACAGTTGAGGAATTAACTGCTGCATTTTAAAAAGACCAATGTTATTGACTGTAGTTTCAGATAAACTTCCTGGTTAACTTCAAAGCAATATCCAATTGCTCAGGCATAGTTAAATGAGTATTGTCAATTTCAATGGCATCATCGGCTTTTCGTAAAGGGCTTACTTCCCGGTGAGAGTCGATATAGTCACGCATTTCAAGATTATGCTGTACTTCTTCTATTGTTGTATTGGGATTTTTTTTAAACATTTCTTTAAACCTGCGTGCCACCCTTACCGCAATATCTGCCGTCATAAATATCTTTAATTCCGCATCAGGAAAAACGGTGGTACCAATATCTCTCCCATCCATCACCACGCCTTTTTTATCGCCCATTTTCTGCTGTTGTGCTACAGCAAATGTTCTTACTTCTTTTATTGCTGCCACATCACTTACTTTTTCGGCAATTACCAAATCCCTTATTACATATTCTACGTTCTCGTCATTCAAAATAATTTCCGACTGCTGCGATTTTTCGTTAAACTCAAACTCGATACTGATATTACCTAAAGCCTCATTCACTTCATTGCTGTCCGTCCAGTCAATATGGTTTCTTAAAAAGTATAATGTAATGGCCCGGTACATTGCCCCGCTGTCAATATAAACATAGCCCAGCTCTTTAGCCAGTTGTTTTGCTAAAGTACTTTTTCCGCAGGATGACCAGCCATCGATGGTGATGATAATTTTTTTATTCATTGCTCCGCAAAAATGCTGCAAAAAAATGCGATTCCAAAATATTGTTGGCAAAAAAGTGCCCTTTAAAAAATAAATTATCCCAAAACCTAAAACCTGTAAAAGCCCATCACTTGTTATTGGGGATAGGTTCGCCACGATGGCAGGTATTGCAGGTTACCTCATTTAAATATTCCGGTTTTACAGTTTTATCAAAATAAAAATAAGCTTTGTTGATATCTATAACCATCCGCATCATTTCCCTTGCATTTTCTTTCATCGGGTCAGCATCGGAAACATAGTCCAAACTATCAGGGATATTTTTTACGGGCACATGGCAAAAATTACACTTTACACCTAAAGCAACAGTATAGGTTTTCATTATACTATCAAGCCTGGCATCACTGATATCTTTGGGTAATACTTTAAGGTTTCTCTCTTTATGGTAAGGCAACCCCATGCCAATGCCAATAAAAGCTATAATACAAAATACTGCAACAAACACTTTATTTTTTTTCATCCCAAACACTTTTTTCTAAATTAAAACAAAAAAGCTATTCACTTTTTGGTGAATAGCTTTGTATACTGTTAAAATAAATTTACACTTCTGATTCTTTTTCTTCCTTTTTAGCTTCCGGCTCCCGTAAAGTAAACTTAATTTTTTCAGTTTCTTTATCCAGCTCTGCCAATAACATATCACCGTTCTTTACATGCATACTCAGTATTTCTTCTGCTAAAGGATCTTCCAGGTATTTTTGAATGGCCCTGTGCAGTGGCCTTGCACCAAACTGAGCATCGTATCCTTTATCGGCAATAAACTCTTTAGCTTCTGGTGTAAGCTCCATCGAAAAGCCAAGGTTAGCCAAACGTTTTAACACGCCTTTCATTAAAATATCAATGATCTCAAAAATATTTTCTTTGGTTAATGAATTAAACACCACCACATCATCTATCCTGTTTAAAAATTCAGGACTAAAAGTACGCTTCAGTGCTTTTTCAATAACGGCCTTATTATTCTCATCGGAGTGCTCCATACGGGTTGCGGTAGCAAAACCTACTCCATCACCAAAATCTTTCAATTGCCTTGCGCCAATATTTGATGTCATGATGATAAGTGTATTTTTAAAATCCACTTTACGTCCCATACCATCGGTTAATTGCCCGTCGTCCAATACCTGTAATAAAATATTATAAATATCCGGATGCGCTTTTTCAATTTCGTCCAGCAGGATTACACAGTATGGTTTACGTCTAACCTTTTCAGTTAATTGTCCACCTTCTTCGTAACCCACATAGCCCGGAGGTGCACCAATCAAACGGCTAACAGTAAATTTCTCCATGTATTCACTCATGTCAATTCTTATTAAAGAATCTTCACTGTCGAACATGTGTTTGGCTAAAGAACGTGCCAACTCAGTTTTTCCTACACCAGTTGGGCCAAGAAAAATAAATGTACCAATTGGCTTTTTAGGATCTTTTAAACCCACCCTGTTACGTTGAATTGCTTTTACCACTTTTGAAATAGCATTCTCCTGGCCAACCACAGCACCTTTTAAATCATCGGCCATGCGGCGTAGTTTTTCAGTTTCAGCCTGTACCATACGCTTAACTGGTATACCCGTCATCATGTGTACCACTTCAGCAATATCTTCTTCTTCAATAGGAAAACGTTTGTGTTTACTTTCTTCTTCCCAATCTGTTTTTGCTTTTTCCAGGTCTTCCTGCAGGCGTTTTTCGGTATCTCTTAATGAGGCAGCTTCTTCAAAACGCTGGCTCTTTACTACCTTATTTTTCTCCAGTTTAATATCTTCAATTTTCTTTTCCAGGTCAATTATTTCGGCAGGTACATTAATATTTTTGATGTGTTTTCTTGCACCCACTTCATCCAGTACATCGATGGCTTTATCGGGCAATAAACGGTCGGTCATATACCTGTCGCTTAATTTTACACAAGCATCAATGGCTTCCTGGCTGTAAGTAACGTTGTGGTAATCTTCATACTTACTTTTAATGTTGTTTAAAATTTGTATGGTTTCATCAACCGAAGGTTGTTCTACAATTACCTTTTGAAAACGACGATCTAAAGCGCCGTCTTTTTCAATATGCATACGGTATTCATCTAAAGTAGATGCACCAATACATTGCAATTCGCCTCTGGCCAAAGCCGGTTTAAAAATATTGCTGGCATCTAATGAACCGCTTGCGCCACCTGCACCAACAATGGTATGTATCTCATCAATAAATAAAATTACATCCCTGTTCTTTTCCAGTTCGTTCATGATGGCTTTCATTCTTTCTTCAAACTGGCCACGGTATTTGGTACCGGCAACTAATGCTGCCAGATCTAAGCTCACTACCCGTTTGTCAAACAATACCCTGGATACTTTACGTTGTACAATGCGTAAGGCCAGGCCTTCCACAATGGCCGTTTTACCCACACCCGGTTCACCAATTAAAATGGGGTTGTTCTTTTTACGTCGGGATAAGATCTGAGAAACCCTTTCAATTTCATTTTCTCTGCCTACAATAGGATCAAGCGAACCTCCTTCGGCTAAACGGGTAATATCTCTGCCGAAATTATCCAGTACAGGCGTTTTTGTTTTAGGCGCATTAGCTGCGCCGCCACGCTGGCCTTTTTGTTGCTGACCGTATTGTTTTCTTTCTTCATCAAACTCCTCATCACCTTCATCGCTAAATTCTGCTGATGGTGGTGTACTGGTAACAAACCCCAGTTCATTTTTAAATACATCATAGTCCACATCAAACTGATTGAGTATCTGTGTGGCTATGTTTTCCTTATTCTTCAAGATAGAAAGCATCAAATGCTCACTTTCTACCAATGCACTTTTTTGTGCCTTAGCCTCCAGAACAGTAATACGAATTACTTTTTCTGCCTGCTTGGTTAGCGGAAGCGAATTGATGTTGGCAATATTTTTACCTGTTTTGTCTTTTACTGCCATTTCTATTTCCTTGCGTAATTCAAACAGGTCGATATTGAGGGATTTTAAAGTTTTGATAGCAGTGTTCTCTCCATCACGGATCAAACCCAACACCAGATGCTCTGTACCAATAAAATCGTTCCCCAACCTTAGTGCTTCCTCACGGCTGTAAGAGATTATTTCTTTTACCTGGGCCGAAAAATTGTTGTCCATTTACTGATTGATTTAGCTTATACAATAATAACGATTATTTTGAAGATTAAGTTTAGCGCAAAGGGGAAATGTTAATATGTTAAAAAGTTAAAATTGGGTTTTGTAAGTTTTTTGCCGACAAATTATTTAACGAAAGAACGGTATTTAAATTTTCCTTTACTTTACAAAAAACATTGATACTAACTGTAATCTGCAATATTTGCTAATGAATGTCAAAATAGATACCAAAGAAAAATTTACTGTTATTACGCCTCAGGAAGCTGTTTTTGCTGCTAATATGACAGGCGAACTAAACAATTTGTTGCTTCCTTACCTGCAAAAAGACATTCCGCACATTGTTTTAAACATGGAAGCGGTAAAGGAAGTGGATGAAAGCGCAGGGGAATTTTTAGCCAGCCTGCAACAACAATTTTACGAACACAATTGCTCATTTGTTATTTGTAATTTGCAGGATGCTGTAGAAAAACTGCTGGACGAAAAAGAATTACTGGAGCTGATGAATGTTACGCCTACAGAAAGTGAAGCCTGGGATATTGTACAAATGGAAGAAATAGAGAGAGAACTTTTAGGAGATGAATAGTTTAGTGTTTATGCACAGCATCCTGCGGAGAAGTTTAGTATTGCTGGTTTTTAAACGCTATTGATTACAATAAGTTCCGGATATTTATAACTTAATGCAACACAACCAGATAAAAGGCTGTCTTGAATTTTAGAAATTAACCCCAAACACCAAACCGAAAACTGTAAACTTTTGTTAGCACTTACCATACTGGGCAATAATTCTGCAATTCCTGCATTTGACAGAAATCCTACTGCCCAAATTTTGCAAACCAACGAAGAAAGTTATTTGATCGATTGTGGCGAAGGCACGCAAATGCAAATGTCGAGGTATAAAATACGGCGCAGCAAAATTTCAAGAATATTTATTTCTCATTTACATGGCGATCATTATTATGGATTAATTGGCCTGATCACCAGTATGAGTTTGCTTGGAAGAACACAGGACCTTCACCTGCATGCGCCTGAAGCATTAGAACAAATATTGAAATTACAATTAGATGTTGCTGATACACACCTCTCTTTTAAATTGCATTTTCATCCTTTAAAAACAGAAGGGATAATTGTAGATGATAAAAAGATGATAGTAGAATGTTTTAAAGTGCAGCATCGTATAGAATGCTGGGGGTTTTTATTCAGAGAGAAAAAAAATCCCAGAAAAGTAAATGCCGAACGTGCAGCTATTTATGAAATACCGGCTGCATTTTATGATAAATTACAACAGGGCCAGGATTATGTAAATAAAAAAGGCACTATTGTTCCTAATGAAGAAGTAACTATCGCAGCAGCCAAAGCCAGAAGTTATGCATATTGTGCCGATACCATTTATGACGAAAGTTTAGTAGATAAAATAAAAGAGGTTGACTTGTTGTACCACGAATCTACTTACTTAAAACATTTACACGAACGAGCTGCCATGCGCTTTCACAGTACTACACAGCAGGCCGCCAGCATTGCCAAACTGGGCAATGTAAAAAAATTGCTCATCGGTCATTTCTCTTCTAAATACGAAACGCTGGAAGAATTTTTACCCGAAGCTTGTGAAGTTTTTGAAAATACAGAGCTGGCGCTTGAAGGGGTTTGTTATAAGATTTGAGTTTGGTTGTTGAAGTAAATACAGTAGAAAAGTATATAAAGTAAATAAAGTTTAGAGTAGATAATGCGGCAGCCTACTTTATATACTTTTTTTACCTTTTACATTCGACTACTGCTCCAGCTTTATCACATTATTATATCCATCCGCCATCATCCACACATAAAAATCGGCAAACCATTTGCGCCAGGCTTTTTCATCGTGCCGGCCTTCTGTATCAATTGCGGTGTAGATCATTGCATGAGAATTACCCCCTAATTTTTCGGCAACTTCATTCATATCCTCCACCATATTTTCGCTTTCTTTTCCGCCGCAATAAAAGAAAAATTTACTGCTGACTTTTTTGCCAACCGAATCTGTGAGCTGCTTAATTTCAGGAGCCGTCCAAAAGGCAGGAGAAAAGACTCCGGCTTTTCCATACACCTCAGGATATTTTAGTGCGGCATAATAAGCAATCAATCCTCCCATGGATGCGCCAGCAATAATAGTATTTTCTTTAGCTGTTAATGTGCGGTATTTTTTATCAATAAAAGGTTTAAGCGTTTGCGTTAAAAAATCAAGGTATGCATTCCCTTCAGGCAAAAATGTTTTTGATTGTGTGGAATCTTTCCAGGTAAATTCATACGGATTATATTCACTCATTCTTGTATCTGCACCATTATCAATACCCACAACTATACAACCCTGCTTTCCTTTTGCAATTATAGAATCCAGGCATTCATCTACTCCCCACTCCTCGCCGTATGCGCTGGTTACTTCATCAAATAAATTTTGCCCGTCTTGCAAATACATTACCGGGTAATGCTTTTTGGTTTGGTTATACCCGTGAGGCAAATAGATCCATATGCGGCGTATACGGTTAAGTTGAGGAATAAAAAATGCCGTATCTAATACATGAACGTTAGTGCTGGCTTGATGTTTTTGCGGCAACGCATAATCATCCAGCCATCCATCAATGGTATAACTAACTGTGGTGTCAGCAGATAATTGCAGCAATTGATTATCTACATCTTTTCCGGTATTGGTTGATTGCACTTTTTGCCAGCTGCCCCGGGTAAATTTAAACCGGTAGGTATCGGCAGCAAGTCCTTTAATTATCGCCACCAGTTTACCATTTTCATTATGAAAACGATACATGCTATCGCCGGGATTCCATTTATTAAAACTGCCTGCAACAAAAACGCCATCTTGTTTATGAGCAGATGGCGTTGCAGTAATTTCTATTTGTAGTGTAAATTGTGCGGCAGCATTAAAAGCAATGCATAGCAATAAAAGTAAAATATAAATTTTGCTCCGCATCGTTTTAAATTTAGTAAGCTTTTACTTTTTCAGGTACGCTTTTACCTTTTGATGAATGCCTTCGCTTAAAGGCACTACAGGCAAACGTAATACATTTTCAATAATTCCCAACTCGTATAAAAATGCTTTTACACCAGCGGGATTATTTTCTGCAAATAACAGATCACAACCCTCCAGGCATTTATAATGCAAAGGTCTTGCTGCTGCAAAATCGCCTTTCAAACTCAGGCGTATCATTTCGCTAAAATCTTTTGGAAAACAATTGGCCGCCACACTTATTACACCATCCATACCACAGGCAATTAAAGGCATGGCCACATGATCATCGCCACTAACTACTAAAAAATCTTCGGGCCTGTCACGCAAAATATGCATGCACTGCACCATATTGCCGCTGGCTTCCTTCATCCCTTCAATATTTTTTTCTTTTGCCAAACGCAGTGTAGTTTCGGCAGTCATGTTGCTTCCGGTGCGGCCCGGCACATTATATAAAATAACTGGCTTAGGCGAAACCGATGCCAACGCTTTATAATGCTGGTAAATTCCTTCCTGCGAAGGTTTGTTGTAGTAAGGACTGGCGCTAAGTACTGCAATTGCTTTATCTAAAGGATAATCAGTTAAATTTTCCATTACCTCTTTGGTACTGTTACCGCCAATACCCACTACTACCGGCACACGGCCGTTTACTTTTTCGTAAGTAAAATGTATGATGTCTAACTTTTCTTTTTTGGTTAATGTGGGGGTTTCGCCGGTTGTACCCAACGTAATTAAATACTCTACTCCGTTATCGATATCAAAATCGATCAGTTTACCCAATGCATCATAGTCAACATCTGTATTGGTTGTAAAAGGCGTAACCAATGCCACACCTGTGCCCTGCAATTCGTTTCTTAAACTCATTTACTATTAAATTTTGGTAAAGTTATTATTATGCAATGATATGATAAAAGAAAAGTCCCCCGATTTTGCCGGGAGACTTTTAAATTAAAATATTTTAAATCGTTTAGTTACTGCTGTTAAAAGCCATTGCTGTGGCTTCTTTCAATATCCTGGAGTGAATAAGATAATTTTTATCAGGACTGTAAATAAATAAACAAGTACCGTTTTTAATGGTATTGATGATGGGTTTGTGCAATCTTTCGGGTACTGCCGGGCAACCCTGGCTTCTGCCAATATACCCCTGCGATTGTATTAAACTTTCATCTACATAACCGGCACCGTGCATTACAATTGCCCTGCTGTCTGCTTTATCATTGATGCCTTTTTCTAACCCTTCCAAATGTAGCGAATAACCATTTTTCCCAATGTAGGTTTCAGCGGTTTCGTAAAAACCCAAACTGCTTTGGTTACTTTGCGGACGATTGGAAAATTGGTGGGCATATTCTTTTCCCGAATTCATACCATGTGCCACATAAGTGTTGAATACCACTTTCATTTTTTCCAGATCAATAACAAACAATCTTTTTTTAGAAGAAGGCAAACTAAAATCTACAATAGAAATTATTTTATCGTTGCTGAATTTTCCGGCCTTAGATAAATACCCGAACCCTTGCATGGCATATTGAAAAGCCTGGTTAGACAAACCCATAATATTTAAGCGCAGGCTATCATAAATATCAGACAGTGCATTGGCTTCTACCGGTAAAATGCTGTTTAAAGTAGTATCACCTGTAACAAAAAACGCCTGCTTATTTACAGGTAATTTTGCCAGCGATGTTGGTTTATTTTTAGCAAATGCAAAAGGCATGTGCAGGATAAAAATAAAAATTGAAGAAAAGGAAAAATAGAATTTTTTAAGATTGTTTTTCTTCATGATTAATTAAGATATAGATTTTAAAAACTTGAACAATTGCAAAAGTAGCCCGGTATTTTGTTTTGGGTTTGTTAAAAAACAATCCACGAATTACTTAATTTTTCAAACTAAAATTTATATCATATTTAAACAACTGTGAGAGTAGCGGTTTACAGCGTGCATTACGGCTAGCTATAATTGAAATATTTTTTTGATCACCGTTCTTACTGCAACATTATAGTAATATCGGCTTTTCTTTCTTCGGGCAAAACTTTTAGCATAATCATTTTGCCATTTTTTAACTCAGCTTCTACTGTAGTATTATACGGAGCATGTAATTTAAAATGTACATCCATATTTTTTGGCCAGGCGGGGAAGAGCAGTATTTTTTTATCATCCGTTTGTAACAACATTTCCTGCAGGCCTATCATACCACTGCCGCCCAAGTTATGGTCGGGCACCCAATCAAATCCCGGGCCCCAGAATGCAGGAAATCTTCTGCCGGAGTTTTGCAGTTTTAAACTGGTGAGTTTCCAGGCTTCATCTGTCAATCCTAATCTTGCAGCAAAAATATTATCCTGCTTCCAGCCGATATGGCTTTTAAATTTTATTACGTTGGTATCATATAAAAATGTGTTGACCGCAGTATCCAAACCTTGTTTGCCTACGCCATAAATACCCCATGGAAATACAGGATATAATTGCGGCGATTCGGTATTGTTAATGCGTTCCCATGTTTTTGCAGGGGATATAGTTGGCTTTCCATTAAAGCTGCTGTAATTCAACGCCGGAATTCTTGATAAAAAAATTTGCCAATACTTTATTTTTTCTTCATTCAAATATTTCGATGGCAATGCAAGTAACCTCTTTGTAATAGTTTGCAATGCCGCTATTGTTGAGGTAGCATTATTGGCCATCTTAAATGTTTCTGCGCCACTACCGGGATACAATACCAATTTACCATTTCCATCCAATGCTTTTGCACCACGTTGCTTTGCCATGTATTGGTAATGATCATCAAAAAAACGCAAACAACTTTCTATAAAAGGAATTTTATCGCTGATATCTTTTCCGGTATATTTTTCTTCTTCCAGCATCATCAAACAAAATTCTAAAACTGTATCCCATTCATACTCTAGCCAGGCATTGTACTCCAAACCTTTATCAAAACCTGCAGGACGATTTTGCCCGTACTCTGCAAAATTGGGCAGACCATAATTCTCCATTTGCTCTGTAAAACAGGCGCCGCCATGGTTCCAGTACACTTTACTTCTTAATTCTGCATTCTTCAAAATTCTTAAATAGAAATTCAATTGCGGTTGCAGCAGATCCCAATCGCCATTTTTTATCATGGGAAAATATACCAGCCGCTGGTTTTGCGCCGTATGCAAACCTCCGCCCCAGTTGCGGTAATCGGGCGTTAGTTTATTGGAAGTATCTGTAAAAACAGGATCGACCGTTAACAAACCTCCATTAAATTTTGTAGGCCATTCGCCTTTTGCGTTTATGGCCAGCATGTAGCGAAACAGTTGAAAATTTCTTCCTGCCTCCCAGCCTTTTGTATTAGCATTGGCATTATCAATTTGTATAAAACTTCTTTGCCAAAATTGTTTCCACCAGGCAATTGTTTTTTCAAAAGCATTCTTGTTATTAGCTGCCCCCAATACCGATTTTAATGATTGATGCCACTCCCCCAAATAATCTACCTGGCGGTTATGCAAAGTAAGTGACAGAGCATGTTTGCTGGCTGCATATTTACTTTTTAATTGCCATCCTTTAAAATCAGTGTTTACATAAATACCTTCGTACACTCCTGCAGCAACAAAATTATTACCTTGTAATAATCCTCCATAAGCAAGCTTTTTTAAAGGATTATACAATTGGTCTTTTACTGCATCCATACCCTGTTGTGCAACGGTTACATCAAAAATTGTTTCGGCAGTATTGTAATGACAGAACCACACTTCATTGCCATTAAAATCAATCACATCTTTTTTATAGATATGATTTTTAGGCCCCGTCCATTTGTAAGAATTACCAAAATTTTCTCTCGATTTTATTATCCTGTCCTGGTAACGCCAGCTTTCATAAGCGGCAGTTGCATTTATTTTTTTACTGGCAGTAATATCAATATGTGCCACAGCACTAAACACATCCGCCCAAATTTTTACCGTGGCCTTCACCCCATTATTTTCTCCGTCAATAGTTATATAACCTTCCTGCAAATGCAGTTCCTGTTTAAATGTTTTTCCATCAAAAGGATTAGGCAATAATTTCAATCGTATCCTTCCGGCTTTCATCATGGCATTGTCTTCATTAAGGCTGCCACTTTTGGCTACATAAATTAATACCTCTCCATTTTCGGCCCATACATTCATACCTATATCGCCGCCGCCGCAGGGCATCGATTCGGAAGCGTTTTTGCTTTGCGTATTCCAAACTATATTATAATTGCTGTTGGTTTGTGCTTGCAACTGCAGCGCAAACACAATCGCTAAAAGGAAAAATAATTTGTACTTCATTGTATGAATGTGGGATCAACTTTAATTATTCGCTCTTCTTCAATGCCCGGTATTTTTTTGGCGATACGCCAATGATAGTTTTAAACCGTTTTGAAAAATAATACGGGTCATCAAAACCCATATTGAAGGCAATTAATTTTATAGATTGATTGGTAAAATCCAGTTGCTGGCAGGCTTTCTGCATTTTCATCTGCAAAAAATAATCTATTGGCGCATAGCCCGTTTTTTGTTTAAATAAATTTGAAAAGCGAGACACTGAATAATTATACTGCTTACTCAAATCATTCAGCGAAATATTTTCATCCAAATGCTGCTGCATGTGCAGTATAGCACTATCCACACAATCGGGTTTTTCCGCTTCAATACTTTCGCTGTGCCGGGCATTGTAAATGAATAGGGTTAAAAAATGCGTGAGGCACATATTGGCAAACAACAAATTGTCGATACTATATCCTAACTGCAATGCCTTGTATATTTTGGTAAAGATGGCAATGGTTTCGGCATTGTTCTTTATATGAAAAGGCTTAAAATGTTTTTGCACCGCCAGGGTTTCATTAAATGCCGGCACCGCATCGCCGCCAAAATGTATCCAGTAAATACTCCAGGGATGTTCGGCATCATTGCCATAAGCATGTTCTTTATTTTGCGGCAGGATAAAAAATTCATTCGGCCCAACTTCGTAGCGCTGGTTATCTACCTTAAACCAGCCATGGCCATCTACACAATAAAAAATAAAATTTTCGGGCAGGCCTTTTTTGCGGTAGGTATAATGCTCTTTTGCCTTGGGATAATAGCCGATAGAACAGATATGCAAATGCTTGAGCAAAGGATTGTTTTGCACCCGTGATTTTAAAATGGTCTTGGGTATTTCTATACGCTGGCGACCCAGGCCATACCATATGTTTTTGTGTGATCCTTCTTTATTATCCTTTATTTCCTTCATACAATAGCCCTGCAATTTGAAGTTGAAAATTACTGAAATATTTGCAAGGGTTTGAAATCTTATTTTAATGGGTGTTAAAGCTGAGTTTCAATCTTACTGGTCATCATTTTTTTTGTTACTCTCTGCTGTTTTATTGTTCTTTTTTGCTTGCCCAAAAAAGAACCAAAAAAAGGCCCCCGAAATCGAAAACAGCCCGATTTCGGGTTGGTTCCCTGATGGGGCTTTAGTGCTACTGTGACTTCAACATTAGTCCTCTACTCTTAGGTTCAGCGTTCACACAATTTTTTCAAAACTCTTTTATCTGCTGACATTTTAAAACATATACAAAAACATATGAAGTAGCAAACTATAAATGCTGAAGCTACAGTAGCACAACTGATCGTCATAGCTGCCGGACGAAGGGGATGTACATCCTTCGTCCTTGATTTTTCTCTTCTTTTTTTATCAAGAAAAAAAGAAGAGAAAAAGAGCTACAGCTAAAGAAAGTCTTCAATTAAAAATAACAGCACCAGACAGCAAAAGCAAACTTTTCATTTATATTCGCTACTCAAGCAAAAGAACAAAAAATGATTGCCCTTAAAAAAATTATCCTCGCCATAACATTACTGCCATGTGCAGCATTAGCCCAAATAAAACTCCCTGCCTTCTTCAGCGATGGCATGGTATTACAGCAGCAAAGCAATGCCGTTATTTGGGGCTGGGCAAAAGCCGGTAGCACAGTAAAAATCAGCAGCAGTTGGAATAAAAAAAACTATACAACCAGCGCCGATGATAAAGGCAAATGGAAACTAAACATTGCCACACCAACAGCCGGCGGGCCTTACAGCATTACCATCAGCGACGGTGAGCCCGTAACCATAAAAGATATTCTCATTGGCGAAGTATGGCTCTGCAGCGGCCAAAGCAATATGGAAATGCCCGTGAAAGGTTTTATGGGCCAGCCCGTGCTCAACAGCAATGATGCGGTATTTAATTCCAGCAACAATAATATCCGTTTGTATACTGTGCCACGCAGCGTACAACGCACACCGCAGGACACCAGCAAAAACAGCAGCTGGAAACCCGCCGCCTCCGAAGCCGTAGCCAACTTCAGCGCCACGGCATATTTTTTTGGTAAGCTGTTGTACGAGCAATTACATGTGCCTATTGGCCTGGTAAACATCAGTTATGGCGGCAGCCCGGTAGAAGCTTTTATGGACGAACAAACCCTGCAGGCCTTCCCCGAAATTAAAGTGCCTGCAAAAACCGACACGGTAAAATTGAACAACAAAGTAGCCACCGTGCTGTATAACGGTATGCTGCACCCGTTTTTGGGTTATACCATTAAAGGCTGCATCTGGTACCAGGGCGAAAGCAATAACGACAGGCCGCAGCAATACGAAACGCTGTTCCCCGCTTTTGTACAGCAAATACGTACAAAAAGCCAGCAGGGCGACTTTCCTTTTTATTATTGCCAAATTGCACCCTACAATTATTATAATTATGCCGCCATAAATGCGGTTAACAATAACTCCGCTTACCTGCGTGATGCACAGCGCAAGGCCCTTACCAAAATACCCAACAGCGGCATGGCCGTACTAATGGATATTGGCGAAGAGTTTAACATACACCCGATGGATAAGGCCACCGGCAGCAAACGCCTGGCCTATATGGCGCTTACCAAAACCTACGGGCAAAAAGGCTATGCTGCCGAAAGCCCGGCTTACGACAATGTGAGTTTTGCCAATGGTATTGCTACTATAAAATTTACCAATGCCCCCAATGGCCTCAGCGCTTTTGGCAAACCATTATTGCAATTTGAAATTGCCGGCGCCAACAAGATCTTTCGGCCGGCCAAAGCCATGGTTAGCGGCGCTATTGTAACCGTTAGCGCCCCCGACGTGCCCGCCCCTGTTGCGGTACGTTATGCGTTTAAAGATTTTGTGCTGGGAGATCTGTTTAGTACAGAGGGTTTTCCGGTTTCTTCATTTAGAACGGATGATTGGTAGCGGCTGCTTTAGTAATTTGGGGAGGGGTGATTTCTACCTTTTTTGTTTTGTTACCTCAGTAACGTTTCATATCTCATTAGTCAGGTTTATCCTGACAATTTTACTACAGGAGATAATTTTTTATTGCAGAGGGTTTCCCGGTTTCTTCATTTAGAACGGATGATTGGTAGCGTGATCTTCTTTTAAGTTTGGGTTTATTTTTTTGGGAGCCAGCGGCATGAACACTATTGGGCTGCATTGGCGTCGCACTCTTGTGCAAGAGAATTTCTATTGGGCTTTATTGAAGCGGAGAAATTTGTTTACTTCACATAAGGATAATTCATAAATTGCACTGACGCTATAAAAAATCTAAAATGTATAACAATCACTTTTTGATTATCTAAGGGACAAAAGTTTACTGAGTCTCATAGAATAATATCAATCATAATATTATCTGCTATTTTAGCGACACTTCAAAATTTAAACGACTGATTTAATATGAACATTGACTCTGACTTCAAAATCGATGATTTAACTCTTATCAAGCACTTAAAAAGTATTGACAGCGCCTTTCTTCCTAAGATTAAAGAAGTATATGAACAGGTCAAAGATATCTTAAATAGTAGGGTTCAGCATGTTTTCCCCAATTTCACCCTTCATAATACTGGGCACTCTTTCAGAATTATGGAGTATATGAGTAAATTAGTTAGCGACTATACAAAACTAAATGAACTTGAAATCGTCCTACTCATTTATTCAGCTCTCCTCCATGATATTGGAATGGCAGTTAGTGACGAAGATATTAATTCAATTAAATCTGATTCATTTCCTTTTTGTGACGTGAAGTTTTCTGCAATGAAGAAATTAAAGGAAAATGATGAGGGTTTGGCTATGCAAGAATACGTAAGAAGAATTCATGCATCTTTATCAGCCAAATATGTTCGTGAAAACCTAAAAGAAAAACTCGTAATACCAAAGTTGACAACTCTGGATTTTACAAAAGAACTTGCCTTAATTTGTGAAAGTCACACAGAAGACTATGACTGGATAAAAGGAAAGTTGCGAACAAATGAAATTAGAGGTGATTATTCCTTTAATCCCCAATTTATAGCTGCAATTCTGAGGTTGGCTGATATTTTGGATATTGATAGCAACCGAACGCCGTATAATCTTTACAAATTAATTTCCCCAAAAGGGATAAGTGACGATGAATGGAAACAACACTTTGTAATTTCAAATAATGACAAAATAATCATCAATGAAAAGACTAATCAGAAAAAAATAGTCTTTCATGGAAAGGCAACAAATGCAAGCATACACCGAAAAATACTAGTCTATATTGGATGGGTAAAAACTGAGTTAACCAATGCTACTGCATTAGTTAATGGCTGGCCTGCTCAATATAGTTTAGTTTATGACACAAACCCTGAAGTAAATATCCAAACAGAAGGCTACAGCTTTTCGGATTATAAAATGACATTAGAATTCAAGGCGATCAGTTCGTTATTAATGGGAGAGAAAATTTACGGAAGTAAATCTTTAGGTCTACGGGAACTTATTCAAAATTCATTGGACTCTTGTAGAATTAGACAGGAAACCGAAAATTTGAAGAAAGAGTTTGGACAAGATGCGTATGAGCCCAAAATAAAAGTAATTCTAGATAAAGAAAAAAATCAAGCGATAGTTAAAGACAATGGAACTGGGATGTCAATGGAAGTAATTAAGAAACACTTCTTGAATATTGGCGTCTCATACTATAATTCAACTGATTTTTTGTTGAAAGACTTTGATTACAAACCAATTGGAAATTTTGGAATCGGTTTTCTTTCTTGTTTTATGCTTTCTGATGATGTAAAAGTCATGACAAGACATTACAAGTCTAAAAATAAATATTTGATAGAGCTTGAGAAAGGAAATGAATGGACTTCTCTAACTGAATCAGAAGATGTGGTTTTTGAAGGAACAGAAGTTATATTAGATTATAAGAACTTTATTGAAGTATTTGACAAGAAAACCTTAAAAGTAAAAGAATTCTTAAACCAGTTTTTTCTAACTGACGGAATAGACTTTGAACTTATTGACAAATCTGAAAAAGAAATTTCTAAAATAACACACCTTATTAAACTTCCAGAAAATCCAGAAAAAGGCTTGATTAAAATTGATTTAAAAGACTATTTAAAAGACATCGAAGGCTATGCTCTAATAAAGATAAAAAGCAGTTTCATTAAGAGCTTTTCAGAGGTTGATTTCCGTGGCGATCTTTACATTTTTCAAGACGATGGAGGGTTGAAGCTAATTGAAAACCTAGAAGAAATAAAAATCGATGATTATGTTAACGAAAAAGAAATCAGATATCTTTCAATACCAATTGTCGAGGAAGACCAAAAAGAAGGTTTTCAAAGCGGAATGAAGTTTACGGATAATGATTTGAATGAAGTTATTAGCAAAATGGACAGGGAATTAAAATGGATTTCGGTTATCGTAACTAAAGAATTTCAAAAGGCTTTAACTGAATATGATATAATACATGATAGCTATGCAGTTGGCGACATAAATTTTGAAGACATTCATAAGATTGGACATTCAGATGAATGTGACACCAAGGCTTTCGTAAAGACAATAACTTTATTTGAAGGTCGTAAGAATGAACTTTATCTTCCCTTTGACAAAAAAGAAAGAGATTTTGGCTTTTCATTTTACTATAGAAATGAAAAAAGAAAACAGCTTTTCTTAAGAAATGTTTTAATAAAAGATTTTTATTACTATTTCCCTGTTTCAGCTTCAGTATTCGAAATCGACACTTTAGTTGTAAATATTAATTCAAGAAAATTCATTCCTGATATTTCACGAAACAATGTCGATAGCAAAACAAAAGAAATAATCCAATTTATCATTGTGTAAGCTCCCCCAAAACTAGTACGTTTTAAAAGTAGACAAAATTGTTAACTTTAAAAAACGTGAAAGATGAAAAAGAGTCAATTCAGTCCTGCCCAGATTGCAGGCATTCTCAAAGAATTTGATAACGGTAAAACAGCCGAAGAGATTACCCGTGAACATGGGGTAAGCAAAGCATCCTTGTATAAATGGCGACAGCGTTATGGCGGTATGGAAGCAACCGAGTTGAAAAGAATAAAAGAGTTAGAAGAGGAAAACTCCCGTTTAAAAAAGATGTATGCCAACCTTGCCATGGAATTGGATGTAGCTAAATACATCATCGAAAAAAAGTTTAAAGCCTTGCGATAAAAAGATGCATTGTACAAGCAGTGCGTTTAGAACGGCCAAAAGACATCAGCAAGGCGTGTCGATTAATAAAACTAAGCAGGAGCAGCCTGCGATATCAGTCTATTAAAAACGATGGTTACATAATGGAGCGGCTGGAAGAACTTGCCAAACAAAATCCTGTAGAAGGTTTTGGAAATGTTATGGCCGCATTAGAAATAGCGGCACCATTGTTAATCATAAAAAATTACACCGGCTTTATAAAAGATGGGATTGCCGCTGCGCCGTAAAATAAAGAAACGATTGCCGGCAAGAGTAAAGAGCCATTGGCCGTACCTGCCTATTTTACACAAACCTGGAGTATAGATTTTATGAGTGATGCACTAGCAATGGAACCAAGTTCCGAACCTTTAATGTGATCGATGATTATAACCGTGAAGTACTATTTATTGAAACAGATTATTCTTTAAAGAGCAGCCGGGTGATCTGGGTGCTAAAGCATTTAATCAACCGCTACGGCAAGCCGCAGAAAATACGGATGGATAACGGCCCCGAGTTTGTAGCAAAACTATCACAGCAATGGAGTGCAGCCAATGAGATTGAGTTTAAATATATACAGCCGGGTAAGCCAACTCAAAATGCATACATAGAACGGTTTAATAAAACTTACCGGCAAAGTGTTTTAGATGCTTACCTGTTTGACAGTATTGATGAAGTGAGAGAAGTAAGCCAGGTATGGGTAGATGATTACAATTACAGCAGGCCTCACGATGCCTTAAACGGCCTCTCTCCAAAAATGTATAGAGAACAACATAATACTAAAAATATTCAACCTATGGGGCTACGTTCCGCTCCGGCTACGCCTGCGCTACACTACGCCCCATAGGTTGAACCCAAACAATTAAATGAAATATTATACTTTTGATGTGTACTAAAAAAGGGGAGCCTACAATTGGAAAAGCAATTCATAAAGGAGCTTCAAATGTCTTAAAGTTAGACCCAGACGAAAAGACAACTTTAGACAATTTTATTTCGATTTTTTACGACCAGAAAACAGAATTCGAGAAATAAAATGCCATGTAAAAAAAGTTTTGTGCAATTGGCCTAAACGGAAAAAAATAAAGGCAAGAAGTTGGCTGCAAGGACGGCGTAATCTATTGTTACAAAATTAAATATTTACTATGCTATACGCCATTATTGATGGCGTTAAATCTTGCGCAACAACACCAAATAGTACAGGCACAATTAAAGCGTTAAAAAGGAAGTTACTCACCACATAACAATCTTTACTTCTCCAATCAACCCCGCCGGCAATAATGGTTTATCTTTTAACCTAAACGGTGCAGTAGTAAAAGTCATTCGTTTATCGCTGGGTAATAAGTTGTCGCCAATTAAGCAGTTGTGCCAGGTATTGGTAACGGCAATTTCAATTTTGTTTTCTCCGGGTTTAATGGCTTTGCTAATATCCAGTTGGTAAGGTGCAGTCCACAATGTACCGCAATCAATGCCATTTATTTTTATGGTGGCAATGTTGCATATGGTATCAAATTTCAAGATCACTGTTCTGCCTTTTTCTATATTGGTAGCATTAAACTTATTTCGGTAAATAGCCGTTCCTGAGTAATACACAATATCATTATCGCCAAAGATTGTCCAGCTTTTTAATGAATCAACAGTAACTGTATTTTTGGTATGCATATAATTTTTATCAAACTCAATTTCCCATTCCTTTAAAAACAAGATCCTTCCTCTTTTAGTAGCAGTTCTGCTTCGTTTTACTGGCTCAGTGTATTTCTTTCTAAATACAAAAAATAAAGATTGATTCGGCTGTAATTCCTCAGCAACATTAATTTTTCCATTTTCTTTATCCCAATAGCCGGGCTTTGATAAAAGCCCGGTAACAGGATCCCATATCTCCGGTGTTTTATTTTCAACCCTAAAATTAATATTTACAAATTGTTCTGTATCCTTTTGATTCGAAACAAAATAAATGTCTGCATCACCAACCTTGCGGTGAGCAAACGCAATACTGCCGGGTGTAGCTTCGGTAATAATAACATCCTGCTGCAATTGCAATGAGGTAAAATCATTTTGCCAGTAAGGCGTAGCTATAAATTTACCTTTACCTAGCAGGCTTATCATTAATTGTTGTTCGGCAACAAAATTAAAACGGTAACCATTGGCCGCAAATATGTTTTGATAAATGCTATCAATTAAAACCGTAGCGCCATCTTTTACCAGCTGTATAATTTTATTTACAGTGGCATTGCTGATAGCATTGGCAGGGTTGAGCTTCATACCTGCCGGTATCACTATTATTTTGTAAGCAGCGCCACCGGGCAACACTACTGTTCCATCTTTTACCTGCATCATCATCAATGCGTCAGGATTAAAAGAATCGTACTGGTAACCATTCAATGCATTTACCCAATCTTCGGGGTCGGCCATGTTGGCGCTGTGTGTAACGCCATCAGGTATTTTCCTCGTGGGTTGCCCTGTATTTTGTAAGCGTATTGTTTCTACAGCCACTTTATCTTTTCCAAAAATGCCGGGTAAAGTATTTACTAAACGGTCGGGCAATACGGCACGGCGTGGTATCTCTTCGCCGGTAAACACGGCAATATCCACAACAGGTTTGCCCAGTTGCAGTAAAGCCTGGCAGCGGGTAATATAATCCACCCATGCCTTGCTTTGTTTAAACCAGGTTTGATCACGCTGAAAATATAAGCCCACGCCATCCAGCGTCATCCCCGGTTTTTTATCCATCCATGGGTTGTGTGTAAAAACATGAAAGACCATTTTGTTTATGCCGAGTGCAAAATTGCGGTCGCCCAATGCTTTTAAATTGCCGGGGTGTTCGCCCCAGTTCATGCGTACCGATGTAAAGGCTTCTGCCTGTACGATATTTTTTCCATAAATATGTGCGCCACTTATGGCATCCAGCATATCGTTGGGTTTATCGTGGGTAGGACTGTTGAGCCAAAATTCTCCCATGGGCAGGTCAACATTTTTATAATGCTGCAAACCATCACTTACCATGGTCGGTGCAATGGCTTCGGCACTAAAGCTGCAACCTTTTTTATGCGCCAGGTTTTTTAAGGTAGTATAAAAAACATCGTTGATCAAATCGGCAATAGTCGTTCTTACATCATGCAATATTTTTTCTGATGTAGCAGCATCGTTGATGGGTATGCCAGCCATTGTTAAAAGATAAGGACGCAGATCGTAACCTCTTCTTTTTAAAAATTCATTTTCAAAATTACTGCTCCAGTTCTGGCTGCCACATTCCCAACTGTCTACATGAAAAACTTTCAGCACTTCTTTTGCCAGCGCTGCATTGATATTGCTGAATGCTTTTGCAAACCAGTTATCAAATTGCAGTGTAACAGCAGCAGCATTAAATTTATCGCATTCCAAACCTTTGCCTGCGCCGCCGGTTGCATTGGTTGCGCCGGTAGAAGTATGGCCCATTCTTACAATTACATATTCGCCAGCAGGCGCAACCCAGTTTATATTGCCGGCAGTATCCATTTTACTGCTCACATCAATAATATCTTTTAATGCTACTGCATCTGCGTTGCTCACTTCATTGGTGGTGGTAGCATTGGCCACACGCCATATACTGCCGTTCTTGGCTTCGTAATTATTTATCCCCGGTTCGCTGCTTAAATAAATACCTTTTACTCTTAAGCCACTGCCCCATTTTGCAGTTTCTAAATCTTCGGAGCCGGGCTCGGTTCCTTCTTTACTCCATAACAAACGAAAATATTTTGCGGTATGTGTGGTAACGGCGTGGGTATAATCTTGATCCCAATCCTGCCAGCCATGGCGTGGCGGTATTAATGTATCAATACTTTTAAATGCAATGCCATCATTACTGGCCTGCACTACAAAGCGCTGCGACTGGTAAGCGTTGTTTTGTTTTTTTATTTTTACCTGGCGAAGCGTAAATGGTTTGTCGTAAGTAAATTGTATCCAGCAGGCGGAATCGCTTCTAAAAGTCTCATTGCTTTTAGGGTCGGTTAAAAATTTTGCGCTGGTATTGTTGTTGCTAACTACATCCAGCAATTTACTTTCCATTTTAAAATTAGCGGGGTAAGCAAACACGGCCACATCTTTATAAAATCCCTGGTAAGCTTCGGGTTTGGGTAATTTTATTTTTTCGCCTGCGGCAACAATTGTTTTAGTGAATACTATTTTTTGCATGGAAAGTTCCGGTGTTATCCATGGGCCGCCTGCCAGTGCAAAGCCATCGCTTACATGCATGGCTAATTTTAAGTTCAGTCTTTTGGCTTCCTGCATGGCAAATTTTACCATGGCCCACCATTCGGGAGATAATTGTCTTACTGTTGGTTGAAAGGGAATCGTTGCAACGGTATCTTTTATTGGCATTAAATAAGCACCGCCGATGCCAACTTGTTTCATGGCTTCTAAATCGGCTGTGATGCCTGCTTTGGAAACAGCGCCATGCATCCAGTACCAGAATACCCAGGGCTTTGCGGAGGTGGGTGGATGGAGGAAATTTTGTTCAATGACATCAACAGCCTTTTTTTGTGCGTTTATGTTTTCTAATAAACACAGCATGACAAAAAGGGCAAGAAATATTTTTAGAAGTTTATTCATTTGCTTGATGCTATAATTTTAATCAGAAGTACATTCGGGATAAAGAATATTTTTGTTTTTTCTACGAAAAAAATTTTTAGCCACAAAGGCACTAAGGCACAAAGGAAAAATTTCATTTTTTTAATTCACTGCGTGAATTTTTATTGCCACAGAAACACTGAATCACAGAATTTATGCCCGCAATCTCCGTGTTTCTGTGCCTCTGTGGCAACAACTCTTTGCTGCGCAGCAGCAACCTTTGTGCCTTTGCGCCTTTGTGGCTGCCACTCTTTGCTGCGAAGCAGTAAAGAAAAAAAAGTTTTTTTATTTTTTCTTACGAAAAAATTTTCAGCCATCCGCAGGATCCTGTGGACAAAGACACGAAGGCACAAAGAAAAATTATTACAAAGACCTTACTTAACAAATTCCAAATAGCTTTTCCCTTTATCAACTGATGTAGCCACCGCAATACCCCGGTGATCTTTTTTATCCACCGCACAATAAAAATGATACACCACGCCTTTCCATTTTACTACAAAGGGTTTGTGTGCATATTTAATATCGTAAGGCTCGGAGGATTTAATAAGGTCATCACCTGTCCAGTCCGTCCAGTTCACCAAATCATAACTGCAGGCAAAGCGATCGAAGGTTTCATTTTTTCTGCCTTCCCAAAAAGCACCGAAATAAAACATCACCCATACATCACCTATCTTTTGTATCACGCCATCACCGGTGATACCAATTTTATGATGCACTACCGGATCGGTTTGGTAGCGCTGCCAGTTGATCATATCATCACTTACGGCCATGCCTATTCTTTCGAACCAGCGCCATTTGGGCGTGTTGTTACTGGTATCGCCATTGGCATTATAATACATTACAAAGGGTTTGCCCAGTGTGTTGCTTTTATCCCAAATGATACTGCTCTTGAATAATTTTTTATTCTCCCACCAGCGCACATCAATATCAGTCATGGAAAGTATGGGGTCGCCAATGCGCTGCCACTCGTGCGGCTTTGCTATATTTTTATTGGTGCTGGCCACGCCAATGCTTAGTTTACCCGATTCGTAACCGGTTTCTTTGCCACCAATAAAACTCAGCCAGTGTTTGCCTGAATATTTTTGCAGCTTATAACTGCCACCAAAGCTTACATCCTGCAAAGCGATATAGCCAGCTTTTTGATTGGCATCCCATTCCATGGCATCTGCATTAGTAGTATCGCCAAAGCTTAATATTTTACCCAGCGTTTTCCATTGCAATAAATTTTTGCTTTTAGCTAACCATGTCTCGTAACCACGGCCATCAAAAACAATATAGGTCATGTACCAATTTTTGCCTTTACGAAAAACGGAGGGGCAGTCTACTTTTTTGGCACTGTCGGCGGGGGTAATTACCATGCCGTATTTGTAAGGCGTTTTTACTTGCTCGTAAATTTGCTGCATGAAGTTTTGCGGCACTTCTTTTTGCTGCGCTTTACTATTGCCCACAAAGGCACAAAGAATGCTAAGACTCACTGCAATATTTGAAAACCATTTTTTCATTTTAAAATTTAATTTCTTTTGCTGTTTCACCGGCCTGTTTTTCTTTAGCGTTATAAGGTAGTAAATAAAAACTGTAATGGTAATCCTTTGCCTTTATTTGATATTTTTCCAATGGTGCGGCCACATCGCTCCAGCTATCATTACCACCAACGCCCATTTGTAGTAAATCAATATTCAAAGTTATGAAGCCGGCATCTTTTAATTTATTGGTGTGTTTGGCATTTTGAATATTCTCCTCGGTATAAGGCCATGCACTCATACTTAATAAACTATCGGCAACAATTAATAAACCGTCTTTTTGTTTGTTGGCTAAAAACATCCAACGTACATCGGTGCGGTTAGCATTCTCCTGTGGCACCACATAATTTTCCATAAACTGGTCGATGGGTAACCTGTATACACCTTCATCGGCGCCATAATTTTTATCGATATAATTTTCCATAGAACCTCTACCAAACCATTCTATAATATCATAATCTCTTTCAATACCCATTTGCATACCTACTTTGGGTATGTTGGGTAAGCCGGGTTTTACATTCAGTGTGTAATCTACTTTTATTCTTCCGTCAGCAGCAATTGTATAAACCAATTTTACCATTGCGCTATCGTTGATCAAATTATACCGGCAGGTAATTACAACACTGTTTTCTTTTTTATCAACTGTAGTATGTAATAATTTCAGATCGTTATTATACCATTGCTTTAATTTACGTTGTGGCTTCCAGCCTCTTTTATCGTTATCGGTAAGCGGACGTGTAAAATGAGGTAATAAAGTTTGCTTAAACTGTTGCGTGCCTTTGTACATGTATGAATTCAATCCACCCAATGCAGCCTTGCTGAAGCCCACATTAAAATCAGTGCCATTAACAGATATACTATTTTCATCTTCCTTTACAGTTAATGATTGATCCGCTTTAATTGCTGTTATCAGCTTAACTGCTTTCTGTATTTGAAACTGGTTGCCTGCAATATCAAAACCCTTACCTGCCCAAAGTTCATCCTGTTGCAAATCAAAACGTATGGCTACATGGTATTCGGAATTAAGATTCAATAGCGGCAGGTAACTATTAATATTTATCACGGTATCTTTTCCGGGGGCAATATCTAATAAAGGCAGTTCTTTATCCTGAATCACAAAACCATTTTCCTTTATCATTAAAAGGGCATTGTACTTATTTACATTTTTAACCGCACTTCTATTTTCTATTTTCAGCAATCCCTTTTGTGCATCTATCAGCGTACACTCTATCGGTTGAAAAACTCTTTTGCATTCATTCATCACTCCCTTTGGTGAGCCATCGGCATTTACAATGCCTTTAATAGTAAAATTGTCGAAATACTTTTCGCCAAAGTCGCCGCCGTAGGCATAGTACTCCGTTCCTGCAGAATCTCTTTTTACCAATGCCTGGTCTTTAAATTCCCAGATGCAACCACCGATAATTCTTTTGGTGCTTCTCCACTGATCCCAAAAGTCTTTGATGTTGCCAGCACTGTTGCCCATGGCATGTGCATACTCACAAAAGAAAATCGGCCTGCTATCACAGTTAGGTTGATTGGCCAGCAAAGGCGCTGTATAATCTGATGGATACATCCGGCTTACCACATCAATATAATATTGATCTAACGGATTTTGTATGCGGTGCGAATGATCGTTGCTTTTTAAATAACGAGGGTCTGATGGATCGATATAGCCTTCTTCCTTACGGCTGCCCATTGCAGGTTCGTAATGCAGCGGTCGGGTAATATCAAAATCATGTATCCATGCGGCCATGGCGGCATGGTTGGGACCGCTGCCAGCTTCATTGCCCAGGCTCCACATTATTATAGACGGATGATTTTTATCACGCAGTGCCATGCGGCTGATGCGTTCGATATAAGCCCCGGCCCACATCGCATCATGACTTAATTTTCCGCCAAGTCCATGGGTTTCTAAATTGGCTTCATCAATTACCATAATGCCAAACTCATCGCAAAGGTCTAATAAATACGGATCGCTGGGATAATGGCTTAAGCGAATGCAATTAAAATTATATTGTTTGATGGTGGTTACATCCTGTAAAATATCTGCTCTTGTTAATGCCTTGCCTCTTGTTGGATGATGGTCGGGACGGTTGACACCATACAAATAGGTAAGCTTACCATTGATGAGTAATTTGCTATCTTCTTTTCTAAACTCGATTGTTCTAAAACCAAGCTTGCATGTTTTTACTTCCAGGATATTTCCTGCACTGTCTTCCAAACTCAATACTAATTTATACAGGTTCGGCTCTTCGGTACTCCATTTTTTGGGGTTGATGATTTTTGTTTCCAGCAAACCAAATTTCACCTGATCTAATCGTGGATGAATTTCATTGATGATATCATCGGTTGATCTTTCTAATGGTTTTGCTAAAATGGCTTTATCATTAGCATCAAATAATTGCACTTTCAGTTTATAGCCGGGCATTGCTTTGCCGGTTAAATTTTCTATTCGTGGACGGATGCTTAATATAGCATCGTTGTAATCTTTATCTAATTTAGTTTGATAAAAAAAATCTGCAATACGCAATTTGGGTTCAGCCATTAAATATACTTCCCTGTGGATGCCGCTCATACGCCACTGATCCTGGTCTTCTAAAAAACTGCCATCGCTCCAGCGTATTACCCAAACGGAAATTACATTTTCTCCCTCTTTTAAATACGGCGTAATATTAAATTCGCTGGGTAAAAAACTATCTTCGGCATAGCCTGCAAATTTTCCGTTGATCCATAATTTATAAGCTGAACTTACACCACCAAAATGCAGGCTGATATTTTTATTTTTCCAGTCTGCAGGCAATGTAAATGAACGTTGATAACAACCTACGCCATTATAATCTTTAGGTACATAAGGCGGGTTCACCGGGCGGAAAGGATACACCGCACTTTTATAAATCGGTTTATCATAACCCTGCATTTCCCAATTGGAAGGCACAGGAATTTTCTTCCAGCCAACCACCTTCTTTTTAAAAAAATCTTTAGGTTCATCACCGGGTTTTAGTGCGAAGGAAAAATCCCAGTCACCGTTTAAAGAAATGTAGCGACCACTTTTTTCACGATCGTCTTTTAGCGCCTCGTTTACAGTATTATAAGAATATGCGGTAACTCTTGCTGCATCCCTGTTGATGCCGCTTATGGTTGGATCTTCGTAGGGCTCCCTGTTGTAAATGGAAGGCGCTACCGGAACGGCTGCGGGTGTTTTATCTACCAGTTGGGCGAGTGAGTGCTGAGTGGTGAGTAGTGAGTACAGGCCAATTATTGCTATGTAAATTATTTTTTTCATTTTATTTTTTGTTCGGTCTACGCTAAGATAAAAGTTCAATATAGCGATGCAGTACAAGAGTGCGACGCCAATGAAGCTGAATAAAGAAATTTAGATAGGTACCAAAAATTCGTCTTTAAAATTAAAACCCCACCCCGGTTTATCATGCGGTAACGCAAAGCCGTCCACAAATTTAATTGGGTTGTCAATCAACGGGTCTATCCAATCGAAGGACTCGGTGCCGGCGCCATTGCTGATGGTGGACAACAGCGGCACATCATAATCTTTATAATAATGCGGCAACACCGGTATGTTGTAAGCACCGGCCAATGCTGCACTGTTGCGCCAGGCTTCTACACCGCCTAAACGCAGAATGTCGGGCTGCCATATATCCAGCGCATTTCTTTTTACCAGTTCCCGCAATGGCACCGTGCTGTATTCCCTTTCGCCCATGGCCAGCGAAATGCCGGCCTGTGTACGCAAAATATTGTAGCCTTCAAAATCGGTATGATCGATGGGTTCTTCAAACCACTGGATACCTATTTCACGTGCGCTTCTTGCCAGCGCCAGCGCATCGGGTACATTCATGCCCTGGTTGGCATCCATCATAATGTTGATGTTTTTTCCAACTGCATCACGAACAATTTTCAAACGTTCCAGGTCTTCTTTCCAATCGGGTTTACCTACTTTTATTTTTACCGCTTTAAAACCACGTGCCGCATAACCTTTTACTTCGTCCAGCAATTCATCAATGGAATAACTGATCCACCCGCCACTGCCATAGGCAGGAATTTTTTTTGCCGATGCGCCTAACACTTTCCATACAGGTTGCCCTAAAGTTTTACACCATGCATCCCACATGGCAATATTGATGGCGGCCTGTGCCCAGCGGTTGATACCTTCCTGCCCGAAATATTCGTTGGCATGATTTAGTTTTTCAAAAACTTTTACTGTGTTAAAAACTTCTTCGCCAATAATTATTTTTGCGGCATCTTTTAATGCACCGGCAATGGCCTGCGGACTGTATTGAAAACTTAATAAATAAGATTCGCCAACAACGCCAGCGCTTGTGGTTAGCCGTAATACAATAAAGGATATTTCGGTTAGCGTATGTGTGGCATCTGCAATAGGTTTTTGTAAAGCCGCTTTTGCAGTAAATATTTGATAATTTTCTATAGTTATTTTGCTCTTCATTTATGCTATTGTTTTATTCGTATCCTCCACCGGTTTGCGCCGCCAGTAATTGGCTAAGATACTGCCACTAATATTCATCCACGGGCTAAATACCGCTGCCGCCAAACCAACGGTACCCAGTTTACCCATGCTGCCTGCAATGCCACTTGCCATACCGCCATTTTGCAAACCAACTTCAAAGGCAATGGTGCGGCTGCTGTTTTTATCCATACCAAATAAACGGCTGAACCAGTATCCGAAAAAATAACCAGCGGCGTTATGAATAACCGATGCAATGAATAACAACACCCCTACCTTCATTAAATTTTCTCTTCCGGCAGCCGTGGTAACTGTAGTAAAATAAATGATACCAAACATGGAAATGAGTGGCATAATTTTATCCAGCTTTGGAAATTGTTTATGCAAAAAATTATACACTACGCCAACAATAATAGCTCCCGCAAAAAAACCTGATAAAGCAGTACGTATCATTCCAGGTTCACCCTCAAGCTGGTTGGAGATAAGATAAATAACAATGCCCAGCCATAATATTGCAGCTATAAAAACTATATACACGGCTTTTCTCTGTGCAGTAGTAGCCCTTTTTAAATAATCATGTAATAAAGCAGCAAAGATGGGTACCAAAACGATTTTTATTATTTCAATCATCATATCCACAAAATTGATATTGATCAATGTGCCGGCAAAAGTCTTCATCAGCAATGGCGTTAACAATGGCGCAACCAATGTTGCCATAGCGGTTACAATTACACTAAGCACCAAATTGGCTTTGGCCAAATACACCATTACATTACTTGCTAGTCCGCTGCTGCAACTGCCAATTAAAATTATGCCTGCGGCTATCTCGGGTTCAAAATGAAAAATTTTAGTGAGCAATAAACCCATCAGCGGCATAATAGAAAAATGGCAGAATAATCCCACCAGTACGCCTTTACCTGTTGATGCCAGCCCGCTAAAATCTTTTAAACTCATATGCGTCCCCATGCCAAACATCACCAGTTGAACAATGACGAGTATTAAAGTTTTATCCCGCAAGTTTACGCCGCCCCAGTTTTTAAAAGCATCAGGAAATATCATACCAGCAACGACGGCGCTGATGATCCATGCGGTGTATTGATAGCCTTTTAGTGAGGGCACAGCAGCCAGGCCAATGGCTAAACTTATTGCGGTAAGTAATGCAAATGGTTTGTATAAATTTTCATTTTGCAAAATAATTCCGGCTAACAACACGGCAGCAAATAATGCGCTGGCTATTAAAAATATTTTATTCAGCTTTTTCATTTATAATATTGTAGCCAGGTGTTGTATTGCAATGGTAGGGCTTGCTAGTATTGGAATTATTTTTTCCGATTCATTTAATGTATCCACTACCCTTCCCATACTTGCCTGCGCCAAAACAATTACATCCACTTCTTTTGATAATTGCTTTAATGCGTCGCCTACTTTTTTATCGTGTGTTGCCGCATCGCCGCTCATCAGTGCATCAAAAGCACCTTCACACAACACCGCTTTCAATTCAATTTCTTTTCCTGCAACGATGGCTCTTCTTCTTACTAAATCACTGGTGGGCTCTAATGTTGTTGATAAAGTTGCAATCACGCCAATACGCTTTCCAGATTGCACGGCTTTATCGGCCATGGGTTGATCTACTCTTAATACCGGCACGCCGGTTAATGCTGCAGCGGCTTCTACCGCTGCACCGATAGAAGAACAAGTATATAAAATAAAATCTGCGCCGGCTTCTTCGGCCGAGGCGGCATAGTTTACCACACGTTTTGATGTTGACTTTGTTAATTCGCCGCAGGCGATGGTATTCTTTATTAAACTATCATCAACAATGTTGAAGACTTTTACGTTGGGTAAATACTTGCTGCACAATTCTGCAAATACAGGAACCAATGTTGCCGATGTGTGAATGAGTCCTAATGTTTTTTGTGACATATTTTTTGTTTACGTTTTTTTATTTTTTTGAACCAGGCTTTTGTAATTCTATTTTGCTTCATTGGCGTCGCACTCTTCAACCACATCACTTTATTGATCTTTTATCATGTTTTGCTGTTAAGCACCTGTCGTTCCTACGGAACTTAAAAACAACAACATTATTATTTCTACCCACCTTATGCCCCGATGGGGCAGGAAGTATTTTACAGACTCCCATTCAGTAAAACCTCAAAATATTTTTCACTCCCTACTTGCCCGCCTTTAAAATTTACTTCTACTCCATTAATGAAATTATTTTTTGAAATCGCTTTACACAATGGCGCACCGCTAACCAACGGAGCGATCATTTCCACCGCATCAATTTCCATTGCCCTTGCTGCATAACTGCTGGTATCGCCGCCGGCAATCACTATTCTTTTTACCAATGCTTTTTCTGCTGCTGCTTTTGCAATTTGGCCTAATGCTGTTCCCAGTTTTTCAGAAGATAAATTATTGGTTTGTTTTGCACCGGTATGAACGATAACATTTTTTTGTTGCTGTAATAATGTATTTACTTTTTCAATAACCGAATGGTCGATTATTTCATCATCACAAATTTTAATAGCATCAAGGATCACTTCTTCAAAACCATTTGACTTTGCATGCGCCATTTGTGCTACAGTTACTGGTGAACAACTACCGGAAACCACTAATAATGGATTTGCCTTTTTTATTTTCTGCCATGTTGTTGTTCGTTTCAACAATCCTATTTTATTCCAATAACTACCTAATGCCAATTCAACAGCAGATGACCCAACTGAGAATAATGCTTGTTCACTATCAAGAGACAAATATTCATCAAGATATTCTCCTGCATTTAATAAATCCAACTCTTTAACAGCATCCAACAAAATAACAGGCTTCCCCATTCCTGCCAGAAATTTATTGACAGCCTTCTCAATTGTTTTGGCCGATTCCAATTCAAGTATGTTAACTAATTTCATTTCCTTGCCTGTTTGATGTGAGAGGTGAATACACAGATCACTTTCATTCGCAGGCGTTACAGGATGATGACTCATAGAAGGATGACGGTCGAGACGAAAAATTTCTCCTTCGCTGCCTATTCCCATTTTTGCAAATAAATTACCGAACAAGCAATATCTGCCCAATGCTGGCATACCACCCAAAACAGGAACCGTGACATGGTCGAAAACATCAAATCCACAATCTATAGCTTTGCCGATGCTGCCAATTAAAGGAGTTGAATCAAAAGTGGAACAAACTTTATAATGCACATGCCTTGCCCCACTTGCTTTCATTGTTTCAAAAGCAGGTAATAATATTTTTTCCATTTCAACAGGTGATAAGGAACGTGTTTTACCTGCTACTCCGTAAGCATCCAAACTAGGATAATTATTTAATTGTTCCGCAGTTGGTGGCTCAATAAATAAGATGGCTTTTGCACCGGCACGGCAAATAAATTCCAGAGCATCGGTGCTGCCGGTAAAATCATCACCGTAAAAAGCGAGTAATATTTTTTTATTTGTTGCCAAATTTTTCTATTGATTTGTTGAACTCGGGATATTGTATTGCCGCATCTTCTAAACTCATGCCATCCACTGCGGCTTTCCATGCCTGTTGCAATGCAGTTACACCTGCTGCTGCACCCATAGGATGTGCCATAATGCCGCCACCGGCCATGTATAGCAGGTCAACTGTTTTTGTGCGGCGGTAAGTTTCAAAAGCTTGTCCGCCCCATTGGCCCGATGAAACCACCGGCATTACCGTTTTATGATTGTACATTGGTTTCAGGCAAGCTTCAATAGAAGACACCACACTATCATCACTCTCCCAAAATTTATTTTGAATTCCATTTACATGCAGTTGATCTACACCGGCCAGCCGCCATAATTTTTGGTAGGCTTTAAAATTGATGCCTAATAATGGATGGCGTGTTAGCATACCCCAGCCGTTTCGATGGCCATGGATGGCTAATTGCTTTTGATCGCAGATCTTTTTTGTACCCGCTAACCCAACACTGTTGATGCTAACCATTGCACAAGTACCGCCAGCGTTTACAATTTTTTCGTAGCGTTGCAGCATTTCATCCACTTCACCGCTGATGTTAAAAGCAAACATTACTTTCTTGCCGGTTTTATCAGCGTATGCATTGATCACTTTCATCACGGCATCTACCCGATCATTAAAATTAGAATTTGCCGAAGAGGATAATAACTCATCGTCTTTTATAAAATCAATTCCTGCATCTGCTAAGGTTTTTACAATGCCCGCAGTTTGTTCTATTGATAATCCAATAGATGGTTTGATGATAGTACCAATAAGCGGCCTGTCGTTAACGCCGGTTAATTTCCGGCAGCCTTCAATACCAAATGCAGGGCCGGCATAATGAGTACCGAATGAAGCGGGCAATTCAATATCCATCAACTTCAAGCCGGTGAATTGTTTGATCTCGTATAAATTCCCCTGCAGTGTAGAAATTAAAACGGGTAAATTATAACCAAAGTTTTCAATGCTCCAGGAAACTTTTACTATGGCACGATGGTATTTTCCTGTTGCGCTGGTTGCGCCGGGGATAGCAGGTGTGTCAACTGTTTCCAATTGTTCTACACTTTCTACTCTTGCAGCAAAACGTTCTTTTAATTCGGCGGTTTCGCCAGGTACGGCTACAAATGTGCCGGAGGATTGTTCGCCTGCCAATACTTCCGCAGCTTTTGCTGGTTCAAAAGGCGTTTCAATAAAATATGTTGCGGTTATTCTTTCCATCTTTACTTTTTATCCCACAAAGGCACGAAGCTCACAAAGTGGTATTTTACTAATTACTTTATAAACTCTATTTACTTTTTACCTCAAAAACGGCATCCACACCGTCATATCCGTTTGTCCACGGTTTGCCCAGGCATAATAAGGGATCAACTTTATTTTTACGGGTGTTGTTTTTGTATTCACTTCTTTATACAAGGTATTTTTCCAGTTGCTGTTTTGTACAATTTTTGCTTGGCCTGTTAATGCCATCACATTGCCATTGTCAATTTTCATTGGCACGGGTTGTAATTTTATGGATGCAGGAATTAATACGTTGAAAATATTTTGTTGTGGCAGATCAGTAGACTCCAAACAATATACTATTGGCCCACGCTTTACCGTTACCTGGTTCTTTGTCTCTTCCACTAAGGGATTACTTTCCAGTAAAGTTGCAGGCATATTAAGTATAAGCTCCATCCTGTCTCCCTTTTTCATATCCCTGGAAATATATCCATCAATAACTTTATACACTTCCTTATTTTTTCCATTAAACACAACACTATATCCTTTGCACCAGCCCGGAATTCTGAAATGAATTTTTTGTGAAGCAGTTGACAGTTCTTTTACAGCAATTGTTATCTTTCCATCCCATGGATAATTGGTAACCTGTTCTAAGGTAATTTTTGCCCCGTCATGCAATTCGGTATTCAAGATACTGCCGCCATACATATTGATATACAAACCTTTTTCGCCAATGCTGTACATGTAATCATTCACTTCTGCAATGGTGCGTATGGTGTTGGGTGGACAACAATTACTTTTGCTGATATATTTTGAACGACCACCACTCCATCTTAAATCGTAAGGATAATCTTTTGCTGCCGCCAGCGGATTAGTATAAAAGAATTTATTACCATCCATGCTGATGCCACTTAATACACTGTTGTATAAAGACAGCTCCATCACATCGGCATATTTCGCTTCGCCGGTCAATTGCAGCATGCGCCAGTTCCATAATACATTACCAATATTGGCGCAGGTTTCGTTGTGCGCCGTTTTATTGGGCAACTGGTAATCCTTTCCATAAGCCTGTTGTATCTTTTGTATGGAATCGGGTTTATAAGAAATCCCTTCCAGTGATAATCCATCATACAATGCACCGCAACCGCCGGTAACATACATTTTTTGATTCACCACATCATCCCACATCAGGTTTAAGGTATGTAATAAAGTTTCGTCTCCCGTTTCAGCATAAACATCCGCCACGCCTGCAAATAAATAATTGGCCCTTACCGCATGTCCGTTCACTTCTTTCATTTGGCGGAATGGTAAGCGGTCGCTGTTATCATCACTGCCTTCACTCATGCCACGGATATCAATAAGCTTTTTTACCAGGTCTAAATATTTTTTATCTCTTGTAGTACGGTACATTTCTGTAATGCCCATATAATGCGAAGGGCAAATGGCATTGCGTGCCTGCTCGGGTGTAGCGGTATTGTAAAAGTGAATTAAAAAATCAGTTGCTTTTTTTGCTACATCCAATAAAGAAGTTTTTCCGGTTGCCCGGTAATGTACAGAGGCCGCTGTCATTAAATGACCAAAATTGTACGCCTCAAAACTCAGTTTATCATCAAACATTTCCTTCCTGCCTGTTTTCTTTTGCTCGATGATGGACTTGGTATAAATATAACCATCTTCTTTTTGTGCTTTTGCAATTACTGCAATGGCATCATCCATCATGGCATCTAATTTTTTATCTTTTGCAGATGCGTATAAAGCTGCCACCGCTTCTAAAGTTTTATAAAAATCCCCATCATGAAAAGATGGGCCACGAAACCTGCCGGTATCCAAACCTGCGGCCACCCTGAAATTTTGAAAGGCATAACACCTATCCTTACTGGTATAAGTTGCCCATAAATGCGGCACCATCGAATCTTTGCATACCTGGAATCGCTCTGCCCAAAAACCTTTGGTCCACCGTACATCACTCATGCCCACGCTGTTGAGTTTGGCATGGGGGCTTTGCATGGTGTTGACCAGGCCGTTTTGTGCTGTCACATTTTGTGAAAGCAGGATGGTTGTTATGATTACTATTTTTTTCATTTTCTTGTGGCTGTTATCTTTTGTTTCTCTCCCGGTTTCACCAGTGGCTATTCACATTCGCCCCCTTCGGGGTTGGTTGTTTTTGTTTTTCCAAAGCCCTTCGGGCTTGAATTTAAATAGCCCTGTGTATAACGCAGGGAAAAATAATCATCGGAGTTTTCCAACCCCGAAGGGGTTGAATGTGTTCTGCTACAATAAATATTTTTCATCAAATTCAATTCCGTTTTCTTCCAACAATCTTTTGTATTCATCATAAAAACTCTCTTTTTTATGATGTACCTTCTGATTTTTCACATATTCTATAATCACATCCTTCTGTTTGATTGAATATGTAAACGCTCCATACCCATCCTGCCATCCATTAAAATCAGGAAACATTCCGGAATCTTTCATCCAGATACTGCTGGCCACTTTTATATCCTTTACATAATCAGCAAGACAAACCGAAGGATGCAGGTCTGAAAAAATATGTATGTGATCTTCAATGCCATTTACACGGTACAACTTGCACTTATTCCCTTTTACAATGCCCCATATATATTTATACAACTCTTCGCAATGCTGTTCTGCAATGGTTGCTTCCCGGTTTTTTGTACCGAAAACAATTTGATAAAATATCTGGCGGTATGTACCCATATTGTTTGTTTTGTCACATCCCTACCCCGGTTTCACCGGCGGCTATTCACATTCGACCCCTTCGGGGTCAGCTTACTCTTTTCATTTAATTTCCACGGATTACATCCGTGGCTATTCAAATTTAACTCCTTCGGAGTTAGTTATATTTTACAACATAACCTTTTCCCTTCTCTATCACCAATTCATAATTACCATTTCCTTTGTCGGTAAAATTGCCATCCACTGTCGTAGGCTTGCTTTTACTTTTAAATTTCAATATACCTGTACCACAGGCACCAGTGATTTTTATTTCGCTTTCACTCATATACACTTCAATATCTCCATCCGGTGTGGGCACTTTGCCCTGCATCCATTGTAAACCACCTAATTGTGGTTGTACAGTGTAAGTTTCGTAACCAGCCTTAGTAGGACTAACGCCTAAATAATATTTACCCAATAAATAAATGGGGCTTGCTCCCCAGGCATGGCACAAACTCTTTCCAAATTTACGGCCATACATGGCTAAATGTTCTGTACCGTTTTTGGTTGGATTGTACTCTTCCCAAAAACTGGTAGCACCTAAATTGAGCATACCACCCCAATACGATTTCATTTCCTTTAATACAAATGCCTGCTCGCCCATGGCACTCAATGCTTCCAGTTCGTAAAACCGCATATAAGGCGTGGTAATTTTTTGAATGCTGTCATTGAGTAACACCGATTTTTTCACCTGCTGCTTTTGAGCTTCGGTAAAATAATTAAAGAAGATGCCAAACATATTGGCGTAACGGGTTACATTTTCGGTTTGCTTACCATTTACCCGGCTGTGAACTAATGCCTGCTTCTGACTGTTCCAATACAGTGAAAATACTTTTGCTTTTAAATCTGTTGCCAGTTTTTTATAAGAAGCCGCATTGGTTTTATCATTTACAATATTTGCACATAGACTCATAGACTCCAGACTTCTTGCAAATAACATTTGCTCAAAACTTATTTCCCCTTTTTTACTGAGGCCAGCGGCCCAGTCAATAAATGTCCAGTCGCCGCTTAACCCTTCAATCAATCCGTTCTTGTTGCGACGGCTCAGGCAATAGTCCATCATCGTCTGCATTTTGGGATAAATCTGTTCGATAAATTTTTTATCGCCAGTAAAAAGATAATAGTCATACACGCTGATGAACCAGTAAAAGGTATAATCTACAATGGTGTTAATGTGTGCTGTAACCGGATCTTTCCCACGCAATGCCTGTATGGTTCTGGTTACAGTGGGGTTATCAAAATAAGAGTAATAATTCATCAGGTAGCTTTGCAATGCATCGCCGCTCCACACCCAGCGGTCTCTTTTAATGCCGTCAATAAAAAATTCTCTTGTGTTTAATTCCAAAGTGTATTTAGCGACTTCCAGAATTTTATTGATTTCTTCATCATTGCATTTGAAACTACCTCTTTGCTTTACATCAGCATATTCATATAACATACTCACTTCGTCAAAAGAAACGGCGTCGCTTTCCCGTACAATATTTACATAACGAAATGCTTTTGACAAAGGCATCACAGAATCTACCGGTATTACCCTGTTAATCGTTAACCTGTCAAGCGTCATCGCTTCGGCTGCATCCAATGCTTCTTCTTTGCTTTCGCCATAGTAGATGGAAATTTTTCCATTGCCTTTAAGATTGTGCAGCTTTAAGAAACCAAAGGTTTCCTTACCAAAATCTACCAGCATCGAATTATTGCTTACTGTTTTGGTAACCGCTGACAATGGCCTTGTTGGCAATTTAAATTGTGATGGCAGTTGTGATGGCGCATTAAAGTTCCAGCTACCGGCATTGAGCCATTTGGTGGCGGAGATATCGGATGTTTTACCGCTTTCATCAATCCATTCCTTGTCCTCAAAAGTTACAAGCCAGGTATTATCGCTTTTAATAGTTTTTCCCGTAACATAAATAGCAGGTGCACTGGCTTCATTCCACACTTTTACATTTATTTTATGCTTACCAGCAGGTACGGTTATTTTATTTACGCCACTTTCAACAGCATTGCCATCTAATTTTAAATTAAATGTTCCTTCTGCATACACAGTAATTTCTTCCGGTGCTTTTAAATCAAATACTTTATGAAAATCCATCAGTACATAATGTGCATCCATCTTCCAAAAGGGAGGAAAGAATGTATTTCTGTCGGTTCTTCTGTTCTGCATTTTATTGGCGAGGTTGATCTCGAAATCGCCGGGATACCAGATCCAGGTCTGCGCTTTTGCTTCAACTACAAAGGCACAAAGAACACAAAGGAGTACAAAAAAGTTCACGCAAAAGCGCAAAGGAAACACACGCAAAGATGCAAAGAAAAAATACTGCTGACTTTGCTCCTTTGTTAACTTAGCGTCTTTGCCTGAAAAATTATTCTTGTTCATAATTAATGAAAATTGAAAATGAGGTATAATGATAAGATGACTAAACCCAACAATGCAAATAATATTTTTACTTGTTTATCTGTTTTAGGAAGAACAAATTCACTGTTATTTTCTGTCTTTTCAACAAAATCTGAAATCGTATCTAAATCATTTTGCTTTATGCCACTATCGGGGGAGTCCTTCTTAGAGTTCATTGCACTTGTAGTAGGGTTTGGGTCAAGTAATGAAATAATTACAGCTGACACAAACAAAAAAGCAAACAAATAAAACGACACTAAAAAATAATGCGGCCACCACAGGTTTTTACCAGTGCCTGCATTGGGTGGCATGATCCATAAATTCAACATGCCCACAAAAAGGCTTACGGCTGAACCTGCTGATAAAATTAAATTAACAGCCAGTTTGGTAGTTCGTTTCCAAAATACACTTAATAAAAAAGTTACTGCCAGTGGCGGTGCTAAATAGCCGAGTATGGATTGAAAAATATCGAACAAAGTTTTTCCTTCAATATTATCTAACGCAATGGCCATAAGTACCGCCAGCACGCAACCAATAACTACTACCATACGGCCCACATTGATCTGTTGTTTTACCGTGGCGTTCTTATTAATATTGTTTACATAAATATCTTTGGTGAACACCGTACTCAACGCATTTAACGATGAACCAATAGTCGCCACCAATACTGCAATGAGCACACAAATAACCAAACCATTTAAGCCCGAAGGAAACAGGTTGGTCACCATTGTCATGTAGGCTAATTTATCATCGCCAAGGTTGGGATACAGCACATAGCAAATAATACCCGGTAAAATAAACATGGGTAATGCCAATACTTTTAACCAGCCGATAAAATTTACACCCAGTTGCCCTTGCTTTAAATTTTTTGCACCAAGTACACTCTGCACCATGCTTTGGTCGGTACAAAAAAACGCCACTGCAGAAACAGGGTAACCCAACAGCAATGCATGCCAGGGATAACCCGGGTCGGATGCTGGCCTTGTTAAATTCCAAAAGTTAGCCGGAGTTTTATCAATCAATGCACTGATGCCGCCGATTTCTCTTAATCCTAAAAAAGTTAAGGTGAGTGAAACAACGATCAGCAAAAGCATTTGAAAAACATTCACTCTAGCAATGGCTTTTAATCCGCCCATAAAAGTGAACAACCCTGCAAATGCCACCAGCACAATCGTAGACTGCCACATCGGGATACCTAAAATTTGCCTTACCAAAATACCACCGCTGAACAGACCCAGCGACAGCCAACTGATCAATATTTTTATGAGTGCATAGCCAGCTAAAATATCCTGTGTGCTTTTTCCATAACGCTTACCCATAAACTCTGGCATGGTACTTACCTTACTGGCGATGTACCTTGGCGCAAACACCATGGCCAGCAGCAATAAAAAAACAAAAGCATACCATTCAAAATTGCCACCCACAATGCCGGCGGTATAACCAATGCTTGCAAATGCCAGCAAAGATGATGGCCCCACATTTGTTCCCCACATATTAAAACCGATATTATACCAGTTGAGTGAGTTGCCCGCCATAAAAAGTGTTTCATCCTTCTTTTTATTTTTAAAACTGGCGATATACCCAATGATAAGTAATGCAACCAGGTAGATCGCTATCACTGCAAAATCGAGTGTGGTGAGTTTATCGTAAATTTTATTCATTCGTGCTTTTCATTTTTTTTCTTCTGCAACCGTCTCCTATAAATTACATATGCCAGATTTTAAAGAATTCTATAAATTTTTTTCAAAAATTATTTTAGCCACAAAGGCGCTAAGGCACTAAGGAAAAAAAATCTTTTTTTAATTCACTGCGTGAATTGTTTTGCCGGGAAGACGCTTGAACGTTGAATGTAAACCCTGTTTTATTTTCTCCCCGGCACATTTCCTTTTGCTGCGCAGCAGCAATCTTTGTGCCTTTGCGCCTTCGTGGCAAACTTTTTCGCAGCGAAGCTGAGAAAGAATTTTTCTTTGTTATTTATAAGAACTTTTAAGTTTGTTACAACCCGTAATCCTTCAAAATATCTTTTACTTTTACCGGCAGCCCCGTTTGCAAACTCCTGTCCATCGCCTGCAACAGCGCCACCGTTCCAATTCCTTCTTTAATATCAGGATAAGCAGTGAAGCCTTGCTCAATGCTATCTACAAAGTATTCCAGGTAATTCTGGTATTCACCGGCGTGGTGGCTTTGTCCTTCAAATCGGAAATAATATTTTAATGTACTGTCGCCCCAGTGAATGATCTTTTCTTCGCCTTCTTTTGTAGTCACTGAATAACGCAGCTCATGATAATCGGCTTGTGATGCACCTAATGTGCCACGCAATACACAACTCATACCGCTGTCACGTTTTGTTGGTTGTGTTGGGCCGGTGTAACTGCCGCTTACTCTTGCAATACGTCCATCGGTGGCTTTAAAAATAAAGTGCATGGTGTCTTCATTTTTCAGTCCTGCAGTTTTTCCATTGCTGCTGATCATACCATAGCCCATCACTTCTTCTATATTGGGTAAATAATATCGTATAAAATCTACCGGGTGACTTAAACCACCATACAACCATTTAAAAGATTTTTCCAATGCCCATTTCTTTTCCAGGAACCAGCGATGATCGGCATTATAATGACTTTCAATGGTGATCAGTTCTCCAATAACGCCTTCTTCAAAATCTTTGCGTTGTCTTTTATACGGTTCAAAAAATCTTGAGCTTTGTCCTACAAAAACCTTTTTACCGGTTTGCTTTTGTAAGTCTATTAATTCTTTTGCTTTGCTTAAATCATCAATAAATGGTTTGGTGCAGATAACATGTTTGCCGGCCAGTAAGGCCTGCTTTACATGTTCGGCATGTAAATGGTCGGGGGTGTAAATGGCAATGATGTCTATCTCTGCATCGTTCAGCATTTCCTGGTAATCGGTGGTGTATTCATACATTTTAAATTCGTCGGCACGTTGCACACAAACTGCTTTATCAGCATCGCAGATCATTTTAAGATGTACTTTGCTGCTGTTGATCGCCGCACTCATAGTGCTGCGGCCTTCGCCTAAACCTAAAATTCCAATATTAAGCATAAATATTTGTCTGTTTAAAGTTTATAGTTTTTTTGATTTGGCTATAACTGGTAAAAATAGTGAGTTATAGCCAAGTCAAACTTTTATTGCAGCAAACCATAATCAACCCTTTTAAATAATGCATCCAGCCTTAAATCGTTTTGTATAAGGCCGGTTGAATGGGCATTTTGTTGTAACCCAAAAGTAGTTATCATAGTAAGGAACAAAGCTTTTCTTGTACCTGTTTCTTTTCTAAAAACCCCCATTTTATTTCTCAGTTCCATGGCATATTTTTTTTCAATAACAAAAGGGTTAATTGAAAATTTCATTTCGCATAAATTGATCACCATATCCTTTCTGTCTATCACTAAATCTATTTGCGCTCCTCCATCCTTTGCTGCACTGCGCCATGATGAACTGTAGGTTTCCACCCCGCCAATGCCCAGTGCTTTTTTAAGTTGCTCTATATGGCAAAGGCAAACCTGTTCAAAAGCATAGCCACTCCAGGCCCTGTGTTTAGGCGTATCAATACTATTGAGCCAATTGTTTTTATTATCTGCCTGTACATCTTTTAAATACCGCATATAAAAAAGCGTATAAAAATCTACCAACTGGTAAAGACTGTTGCGCATCTTTTTACCAAAGGGCACATACTTTTTTATAAACCCGCTTTCTTCCAGTTCATTCAATATTCTTGTAGTGCTGCCGGCATTAGGCAATTTTGCGCCTTTCACAATTTCATCTCTTGTAAGTCCGGCGGCTTTTTTTGCCAGCACCTGCACAATACTTACATGCTTATCCCAATTAGTAAATAAAGAACTAAATAAATTATTAAACTCTGTACGCAACAACCCGTTTTCCGAAAAGCAAATACGTTCAATATTTTGTGCAGCACTTAAACGCCGCTGCACCTGCTCCCAGTAAAAAGGTATGCCGCCTAAAACCATATACAGTTGCGTTACCTGGTACCTGTCCAGCACCGAACCTTTCGCTTTTAAAAACAATTCACATTCATACAGGGTAAACGGTACAATTTTTAACCGGTACGTAACCCTGTTGTGCAGCCCCCCTTTATTGTTGATGAGTTTATTGATCATCCACGATGCCGCAGAACCGCAAACAATTAACACCACATCTTTTCTTGCCGATGCCCAATGATTCCAGAAATGTTCTAATGCCGGAATAAAGCCGGCATTAGTGGTATCAAACCAGGGCAGCTCATCAATAAAAATCACTTTCCGTTTTTGCCTCGATCTTTCCACCAGGCTAATCAATAATTGAAAAGCCGCCTTCCAGTTTGCCGGTTTGTCAAATTTTGTTTTGCCGGCTAGCTTTTTATAGCAATCCGTAAAATTTTGCAATTGCTGCGCCGTGCCGGCATTGGCCAAGCCCGTAATGTGAAAACTAAATTTATCTTCAAAGAAACTTCTTATTAAAAATGTTTTACCCACCCGCCGCCTGCCATATACCGCTACAAACTCCGACTTATTGCTTTCCATTACCGAGTGAAAGAAATCTATTTCACTCTCCCTACCGATGATGTTTTGCATTGCTATATCTTTTTGGTTTGGCTATAAACCTACAAAATATACCACTTATAGCCAAATCGAAAACTATGGGTAATTCTCCCGCAGATATCGCAGAATACGCAGAACAAATGCATGGTTTTCTTTTCTGCGCATTCTACGACATCTGCGGGCCTATTCTATTGCGACAGTGGTTTTAAAAACACCCAGCTCTCCCCCTTCTTCGTCCCTTCAATGCCTTCCTGGTATTTACCCATTATTGTATTCCATTCATTCATCTTTGGATTATGCTCCGTTGTTTTCGGATTTAACTCATCCAATGTTTTCCCTTTAGGAATACTGATAATCAAAACCAACTGTCTGCCATTCTTAAAAATCAGCAACTGCTGAAAATCGGCATTGCAAAACCCTTTGGCAATGTCAGGCCATTTTTCAAACTGTGTGTTATGGTAATCTAAATATTCCTGTTGTAATTTTTTATCTGCCACCAAATTAGCGGTGAGTAAAATATGTGTCCATTCTTTAGCAGTTGTTTTATCAGCACAATGTTTCTTCTTGCTGTACTCGTAAAACATATTATGGTAAGCTTTCACCGTCGCTTGGGGGAAATTATTCTGCAGCCTTCCTTCCATCACACCTAAATCCTGCACCCTGCTGAAAATTACATAATGGTTTTGCCAGTGGTAAATGGCGCTGCTATCCATATTATTGTTAGCCAATAATAATTTCAGTTTTTGCAAGTCCAGTTGCTGGCCTTCCTTCACTACCAGTTCAATCACTTCATTATGTTCTTCATTTATTGTTGGTGTCTTTGCCGTTTTATTCGCCGTCAGGTATTGAAACTCCTTTTCCAATCCGGCGTTTTGCTTTACACTGTCATGTACTTGCGGACCATTATTGCTCCACACATTACCGGGGCCATTGGCGTTTTGTAAATATTTTGTTGAAGGCGTCCAGTTATTTCTTACTGTAAAATGAGAGGAGCCTTCATCTGTATAAATATAAAACCAATGCGAAGGCAAGTGTGCAATGGGAGATTTATAAATGCTGTCAATATAATTGTCTTCAATGATTGAATTGGGCTGGGCACTCAAGGTGTAAATACCGCTGCAATCGTAATTCCATTTACCGTAGTGATGAATTTTATTGGCAACAATCCGGTTATCCTTCATCATATTGGGTTCTGGTGTCCATCCCCAACCTACACTAATACCGCTGTACGATACATTTTCAATTTCATTATGACGAATAATTGTTCTGTTCACAAAACCACAGCCAATACCCACCGCACCCCAATCTTCGTTGGTGGCATTGGTAATAAAATTATTTTCAATTAAAATAACATCGCATTTCTCTCTTTCATCTTTCGGGTTAAAAGGCAAATGAATTTCCCTGCCTTCATCACCGTAATTACCCGCCAGTATTGCTGTGCCGCCAATATCGCTGAACAAATTTCTCTTCGTCATATTATCCTTCACCCCTTTTTTTAAATCAATGCCTGTAGCAGCCAAATGTTTAAAAGAACAATCTTTAACTCTTGTCCGCAGGGCATAACTCAACTCTACGGCAGCAGCCTGCCGGCCAATCCATGCCTGGTTATCCAATCCTGGTTTTGCAATAGTGCCTGCAGGTTTCAACCGGTAGGCTTCCGTCATGTACAACCCTATCTGGTGCGGCACATGGCCTTGTTGCGATGGACGCAACCAACCCGTATGCTGAAAAGAAATGCCTTCAATCACCAAATTGGTAACCGGTGCATCAATCGTTCCTTGCACACTAATTAATGTTTCAGTAAACGGTGCCAGCACTTTTGCCGTTGCTAAATTTTCACCCACCCGTGGCCAGTAGTATAATTTTTTATTCGCTGCATCTAAATACCATTCACCCGGTTCATCTAAAAACTGTATGGCGTTGGTGAGATAAAAAGCAGAGTTGCCGGTTGCCGCACTCAGCCACGGCGCAGGCCAGGGATGTTCGTTTTGTATTTTACTTTCAGGTTGTTCAAAAAACAGCTTGGTGCTGTCGCCCATTACCTGCATTTTTTTAATGCGCAGGTTGGCAATCTCCCACCATTGATGAATGAAGAGTTCAACACCTTTTGTTTTATCCAGATTTTGAAATGCCGGGGTTGGTATCACACAGGCTGCTTCCTGTTTATTCCAGTTTAAAATACGATGCATGGTTTCGCCATTGGCAGATTTTGCCCTTGTGGCTTTTGTATCATCCACCCAAAGTTGACGGAAATTAAAAAGACCGCCATTCACCAGCGGCACATCTGCCACCCAGATTTTTGACTGTATATTTTTTTGCAGGCCATTTACAGCCGCCGTCATTTTTTTCCAATTGCTTATTGGCACGCCACCACTTAAAACAGGTTGTTCATTTTCGGCGGCTTCAATATAAGTAACGCTTTCCCGGGTACCGCCATCTTCAGGTTTTATTACAATGGTTTCTAAAACCTGGTAGTTACCCCCCCGTAAAATTATATGAATACCGTTTTTGATACTTTCATCATTCAGCCGGCGTAAATTTCTTGCTTTGCGTAAGGCAGCGGCAACGGTGGCCAGGGGTTTTTCTTTCGATCCGTCGTTTAGATCCGACCCATTGGTGGCTACAAAAATATCCACCGCCCATGCAGGAAAATTCATCAGCAATAACAATACCAACAGGTATTGGGGCAATCGTTTCATCGTTACTAATTAGTGCGCTAAAAAATAGTGAGCAAAGCTATTACAATGTACAATTTACCTACAACTACGCCGCCAGACAAGGTATGTATTTACTAAAAAGATGGAAAATATTACTATTTGATTTTTTAATGCCAGCTTCAGTTTTCCATGGCAGCATCGTTGCGAACTTGTTCTGTTATTTTTCCTTTTTGAGAAAAAGGGAAAATAATGAATCACTTTGAGGACATACCAATGGGGAGCTTTTATCTTAGCGTTTGTAGGAACACACCTGTAAAAACGCATATTTTTACAGCCAAAAAAGCCAAATTTGAACGAGGGCGTGCCACGCCCCTATATTTTGAACGAGGGCGAAATTTGCCTATTTTTACCTTCGTTTAAAAAACGAGGGCGTTGAACGCCCTCGTTCAAAAATCAATAATTATGAAATATAATCCCCTAAAGCCTTACAATAATTTACCTGATTTACCGCCAAAGGCCGATATAGAAACCAAAACTATACTGAAGAAAATTATTACTGCAAGCAGAGCTTTATCCGAATTAAAAGGAGCCATTAAAAACCTGCCCAACCCAATGCTGTTTATTGATACCATTAACCTGCAGGAAGCACAGGCAAGTTCTGCCATTGAAAATATCATCACTACGCAGGATGAATTATTTCAGGCAACTATTACAGATAAGAAGGTTGAAACCCTTGCCACCAAAGAAGTCATTCATTATAAAGATGCCTTGTGGTATGGCTTGCAACAAATAAAAAAGAAGCCCATTCTTACTACCAATCTTTTTATTGCTATTATGCAGATTGTAAAAGAAAATGAATCGGGCATAAGAAATGTACCAGGCACTCAATTGAAAAACCCGGTGACAGGAAAAGTAGTTTATACACCACCTGAGGGTGAAAAAATAATAAGAGATAAACTGAAAGCACTGGAAACTTTTATAAATACTGATGACGATACCGACCCATTGGTAAAGCTGGCACTCATTCACTACCAGTTTGAAGCCATTCACCCGTTCTTTGACGGTAATGGAAGAACCGGCAGAATTATCCTGTTGCTGTATTTACAATTTAGCGGACTGATGGATATGCCTGCATTGTATTTAAGCAACTATATTATGAAACACCGGGACGACTATTATATTAAGTTGCGAAACGTGACAGAAAAAAACGACTGGCAAAGTTGGATAATGTATATGCTCGACATGGTAGAAACTACTGCCGAAACCGGTAAACAGCGCATTGCAAAAATTGAAAAGCTAATGCAAAGCATGGGCAAAGACATACAAAAAAAATTACCCAAAGTTTACTCTCGTGAGCTGGTGGAAGAACTGTTTCGCCTGCCCTACACAAAAAGAAACCATATTGCCGCAGCCGGTGTAGGCAATGTAAAAACAGCGGGTAATTATTTAACCAGCCTCGAAGAAAAAGGCTTTTTAAAAAGTGTGGTGGTGGGCAAAGAAAAACTGTATCTTAATTTTAAGCTGATGGATATTTTGAAGAAGGAGTAAATTTTTTGGGAACAAGCTTTAGGTTTTTATGGCAGCATCGTTATGTCACTCACTTGTATGGCATACCAGTGGGGGCTTTTTGTTTAATCTAACGTCTTATACCATAAATACATACGTTTACAGTAATTAGAACATCCTCCGTTTATATTTAAATCAGGCTTTCAACTACTTCACGAAATAGTTAATTCTTTATGTCTGTATAGACAGTTGTAAATTTGTATAACAATTAAAACAAATTCAATGGTTGACTTTAAAAAGAAATTAAGCAAAGTCGTTGGTGATAAAATTGCAAATCCGTTAGAACTTTATAACACTTTAGACAGAAAAAGTGTAACAGGTCCATTAAGGCCAGTGCAAACCCAAATTTTAGATGAATGGTTTAAAAATCGTAAGGATGACAAAGATTTAATAGTGAAGCTTCATACAGGGGAAGGCAAAACGCTTATAGGTCTCTTAATTTTATTTTCGAAGTTAAACAGTACTGGCAAGCCATCAATATTTGTTTGCCCTAACAAATATCTTGTTGACCAAGTTTGTATTGAGGCTAAAAAATTCGGCATCCCCTTCTGCATAATACAGCCTGATAATGATTTGCCAAATGATTTTTTGACTGGAAAAAGGATATTGATAACCCATATCCAAAAACTTTTCAATGGCAAAAGTATTTTTGGACTGGATAACAATTCTACTCAGGTTGGATGCATTATTTTAGATGATTCTCATGCTTGCATTGATTCTATAAAAAGCTCCTTTACAATAAAATTATCTAAAGACCATGAAGGTTACCAAAAACTATTGACCTTATTTAAAGACGATCTTATAAATCAAGGGGAAGGTAGTTTCTTAGATATGGAAAGTGGTAACTATGAAACAATAATGCCAATACCATATTGGTCTTGGATAGATAAAAAAACTGAAGTAACAAAAATTCTATCCGATTATAAAACCGATACAGAAATAACTTTTGTTTGGCCTATTATTAAGGATCATATAGATAAGTGTCAGGCTATTATTAGTGGAAGCGAAATAGAAATTACTCCATATCAAATCCCATTGGAAAAATTTGGCACATTCAATAATGCAGATCAAAGAATTTTGATGTCTGCAACTACCCAGGATGACTCGTTCTTTATAAAGGGTTTAAATTTTTCAATTGATTCAGTGAAAAACCCTTTAACAATTATCGATCAAAAATGGTCAGGTGAAAAAATGTTACTTCTCCCGTCTTTGATAGATGATAGTTTAGAGCGAGAACTGATTATAAATAAATTTGCGCCCCAAAGCAAAAAGGGATATGGTATTGTTGCGCTGGCACCAAGTTTTAAAAAAGCTAATTTATACGAAACATTGGGAGCTACTGTTGCAAAACCAGATACTATTTTCAATGAAATAACAAATCTGAAAAGAGGAGCATATTTAAAAACTTTAGTAATTGCAAATAGATATGATGGCATTGATTTGCCAGATGAATCCTGTAGAATTTTGATAATCGACTCAATGCCTTACTTCAATTCCTTATATGAAAAATATGAAGAGACTTGTAGATCTACAAGCGATATAATTAATATTAAGATTGCACAAAAAATTGAACAAGGTCTTGGAAGAAGCGTTAGAGGAGAAAAAGATTATACTGTTGTTTTAATTCTTGGTGCAGATTTAGTAAAATTTATTAAAAGTGCGAAAACGAGTAAGTATTTCTCTGAACAAACACGGAAACAAATTGAAATCGGATTACAGATAGCGGACATGGGACAAGAAGATTTAAAAGGGAAAGGTGCATTTGAAGTTTTAACATCACTTATTCGGCAGTCTTTACAAAGGGATGAAGGTTGGAAAGACTTTTATAAAGAGGAAATGGATAAAATCACAAAGGATGAAAGCAAAAAAGAAATTTATTCTATTCTACAAACTGAAAGAGATTGTGAGTATGCAAACTACTTAGGAGATTATGAAAGCGCTTGTACAAAAATGCAAAAGCTAGCCGACACTTTTTCTGATCTCCATGAGAAAGGTTGGTATCTGCAAACTTTAGCCAGATACAGGTATTATCTTAGTAAGACTGATTCCAACACGATTCAGAAAAGTGCTTTTAAAAGTAATCTTCAACTACTTAAGCCAAAAGATGGTATTAGTTATAAGAAGATAGAATACATAAATGAAAATAGAATAAAAAGGATTAAAGAATTCCAGTCAAACTATAATTCATTTGAAGAACTAAGTTTAGCAGTAGATGGCATTCTTGGTGATTTAAGTTTCGGAGTTGATGCAGAGAAATTTGAAAGAGCATTGGCAGATGTTGGTTCAGTATTAGGATTTACTAGCCAAAGACCCGATAAAGAATTTAGAAAAGGGCCTGACAATTTATGGTGCGGTGTTGATTCTAAATATCTTTTATTTGAATGTAAAAGTGAAGTAGATGAAGAAAGAGATGATATTAACAAATATGAAGCAGGACAAATGAGTTCTCATTGCGGTTGGTTTGAGGAAGTATACGGGAAAGACTGTTTTGTCAAACGCATATTAATCATTCCAACTAAAAATTTGTCTTATCATGGCAATTTTACACATGATGTCCAAATAATGAGAAGAGGCAAACTTAGAGAACTAAAATCAAACATTAAATCATTTATAAAAGAATTTAAACCATACAAATTAAATGAAATTAGTGATGAAAAGGTTCAAGAATTTATTAATACACATAAATTGGCCATGGAAAATTTAATTAATGACTATTCTGAAAATTATCGAAAAAGGCTAAAATAGAACTGCTTCTTCCGGCCGCTGGCGCCAGTGTTCAACCGAAGGTTGGTCACTGGTGTCTACAAGTTCATGCGGTCTGAGTCCGAAGCATGGTACAGCCTAAAAAAATATAGCCGCTAATTAAAAGCCATGCCATCATTCTCCGCTTCAATAAAAGCTGAACAATGGTATGTAGTACAAGTGAGTGACACAACGATGATGCCATGGAAAACAAATGCCAGTCCCAAAAAAATACTGGCACATTCTTTTTACTGAAACACCTTTTTCAAATACGCCGCATTCGCCCCATAATCCCCACTGGCGCCAGTGTTCAACCGAAGGTTGGTCACTGGTGTCTACAAGTTCAGGCGGTCTGCGACCGCAGCATAATGCAGCCTAAAAAAATAAAGCCACTAATTAAAAGCTACCCAACCGTTACCATCACTTAAGCACAAAAAAGTTTTATATTTATTGCAATAAAATTATTGCTGATGTCATCCAAATATAAAACCGGCGAAGATGCTATTCCTCATTTTATAACTTTTACTGTTGTTGGCTGGATAGATGTTTTTAGCAGGGAATGTTATAAAGAACTATTGGTAAAAAGTTTGCAGTATTGCATTGAAAATAAAGGATTGCAGCTTCATGCATGGGTTATTATGACCAACCATGTGCATTTGATAGTAAGCAGCAACACTAATAAAATTGCTGACATTGTAAGGGATATTAAAAAATACAGCAGCAAACAAATCATTAAAGCCATACAGGATAATCCCGCCGAAAGCAGGAAAGAATGGATGCTAAATATTTTTGGTTTTGTTGGTCAAAATAATAATAACAACAAGGAATTTCAATTCTGGAAACAGGATTATCATCCTATAGAATTAAATACCCACGAAAAATTACAACAGCGATTGAATTACCTGCATGAAAACCCGGTACGGTCTGGCCTGGTTTGGGAACCGTGGCAGTATAAATATTCCAGCGCAACAGATTATTATACTACCGAGAGTGGGCTTATAAAAATTGAACCAGTGTGAGGTAATAATCCGGACACAGTCCGGTAGTACTGGAAGGCACAAGTGAGCTTCCTTCGGAAGAACACTTGCGCCAGTAACAGCATTCGAACACGCCACAAGGCATGTTCCTACTGAAATATTTTTTTCAAATACGCCACATTAGCCCCATAATTATATTTTGTATCAGAAGGTTTTTTAGCATCCCGGCTGCGTTCAATAACCAGCCAGCCGGTATAGCCCATTTCATCCAGGCATTTTTTTACTTTGTAAAGATCTATCTGTGGATCGTTCTGCAACCATACACTGTCTTTATTGCTGGCATGTATCATGCAAATTCTGTCCTTCCCCAAAATCTTTAATTCACTTATTAAATCCCGCCCTTCTTTTAATGGATTGGAAAAATTGAAATAAATTTTTATTGCCGGTGAATTAATGGCTTTTAATAATTTTACTTCTTCCTTTGCAGACAATGCGGTTTCAATACCAATTACCACGCCGGCATCCTGCGCCATTTTACCGGCCATTTTTAATCTTGCAATTACGGAATCTCTAACGGCAGGATTCTTTTTCAGATCGCATTGCACACCCAACGGCAGAAAAGCTGTTTTTACATTCATTAATTTCATAGTGGTAATACAATCTTCAATAGATCTTTTGTATTCTGCCCTGCCGCAAAAACTTTGTGCATAATAACCCGTCATGGCCAAACTAAATATTTCTACATTATTTTCTTTAGCTGTTTTTAAAAACTGGTTGCGTACAGAATCAATCAGCAACTGGTTGTCGAATGTTGGCCTTGTACCCAGGCCTCCCATATCCACTTCTACCCCATCGGCTTTTAATTGTGCGGTTAATGTAATGGCGCCGAGTTTCTGCCGCTTTAATAACATCAGGTCTATCAATCCTATTTTATAGCGCTGGTTTTGTTTGGCTTTAATAATTTCTTCATTGAATAATTTATCAATATTATAGAAACCTTTAACCGCATGTGCCGGTAATTTTTCTCCTTTATCACCAAAAACATAAAACGCATTTAAGGGCTCAAGCGTTATTGCAGTATCAACAATATTACCTTCGGTATTTTGTATGGCTTTTACATTCAGGTTAAACTGCTTTGCCATAAACTCGTACAAGGGCTTTCGTTTGTTAAACCCAAAATCGTGTTTGTCATTGGGCAGGTGCACATTGCTTACATTTTCGGGCTTGCTATACCAGCTGTACATTTTTTGCAGGTATAAAAAATCATGCTCGGGCATACGGTCTGTCCAGTCGCCGCCATCACTAACTACCAGCATTGGCCGCGGCGCTGCCATGGCCGCCAGTTCTACATTATCTGTTCTTCCGCCGCAACTGTGTATATCCATACCGCTTTCGCAGGGGCAGCCGCCATAGAAATAAGAAGAAAGATTTACAATAGGTGCCGATACTTTTATCCTGTCATCAATTGCCGTCATTAACACGGCATAAGTACCACCGCCGCTGCCGCCGGTAATGGCCACACGGCCGGTATCTGCATATTTTAATGCTAACAAATAATCCAGTATGCGGATGCTGCTTAATATTTGTAAACTCATGGCACGGCTGGTACGGTGGTCTTCAAATTTAAACTGCAGCTGGCTTTCGCCATAACCAAACATATCAAAGCTAAAGATCATGGCGCCCATTTTTGCCAATGCGGCACTGGTGTACTGGCAATCGGCACGGTAACGGTGATTATCCCAGTGGCCCTGCGGATGTAATATCACCGGTATCTTCCCTTTTATTTTTTCGGGTTTGTACAAAGAGCCATTTACCCAAAAGCCGGGCATTACTTCAAGGGCAATATTTTCAATACTGTAACCGGCAAATTTTCTTTCGGGTGTAATGATGGGTTTTGTATTGGGCAATGCCGGCAGGTGTGATAGTTGCATCGCTTCCAGCAACTGCGGCTTCATCATCGCTTTTCTTTTTTCCCATTCGGCTAAAGTTGTGTACTGTGCAGCAATACGGTCCAGCTCGGCCCAGCCTTCATTTACCGGCCAGCGGTAATATTCGTAGGCGCTTAGTTTACATTGTTTGTCTTTTTCTTTTTTTACTTTTAGTTCCAGGGGTTTTAAAATATTATCTAAGGTTACTTCTACATCGGGCCGGTATTTCCAGTCGGCATAGGTAACTTTTTTATTGGCCACCATGCTATCCACAAACTTTATGGTAACGCCGTATTTTTTTTGAATATCGTTGAGTACTTCTTTAAGTGGTTTGGCAAACTGGTTATCGGAGTTGGGTTGTGCGTGGGCATGGAACCACAAAGACAGGAAGGCACAAAGGAGCACAAAAAATTTCACGCAAAGACGCAAAGGGGCAAAGGCGCAATGAAGTATTGCATTAAAACTTTGCGGCTTTGCTAACTTACCTGCCTGGCGTGAAGAAAAAACATTTTCTTTTTTCATGATACTTTTTTTATTTATGCCTGTTGGCTTTCCAGCTGCTGTATAATAAATTATCGGGCAGCACCGGTTTGGGAAAAAATAAACTGGCGAAATAACCTACAATTATCACCACCAAATGACTGTACACTCCCAACATTAATTTATGATGCGTAAAATTAAAATTACCTAAATCCAGGAGTAGTTTGGGATCTTTTATTCCAATGGGTGTGCTGGTTAAAAAAGCCCAGGTGGTAAATAATATGCAGGCGATAATGGCAATGTTCATGCCCTGCCGGTTTGCCCTGGCACTAAACACACCCAACAAAAATATACCCACTATACCTCCGGAAAAAATGGCGTACACGGTAAAGATGAGATCAATGATGCCTCCGCTGCTGAACTTTAAATAAAAATAGCCCATACCTATGGCGAAGAAGCAGGACAACAGCACCATCATTTTACTGGCGTATAAATTTTGCTTGTCTGTTTTACCGGGCCTGAATTTTTTATAATAATCTTCCATACCCACGGCAGCATTAGAATTTATATCGGCACTTAAACTACAGATAGCGGCGCTTATTAAAGCCGCCACAATAAAACCAATTACACCAGTGGGTAAATTGGTCATCATAAAATAAGGAAACACCGTTTTGGCGCTAACATCGGCGGGCAGCGGATTTTGTTTATAGTACACAAACAAAGCGGTGCCGATAAACATAAAGATCGTCCAGATAGGAACAGTAAGAAAAATCCCCATCAACGATGCTTTGATAGCTGACTTATCAGACTTTGCAGTAAGGTAACGTTGCACTACCGTTTGGTCGGTAGCGTATTTTTGAATGGCATAAAATGCACCGTTGATCACCAGCACCCAAAAACTGAGTTTATCCAATTTAAAATCGTAAGGACCAAAACCGGTACGGTTATTTTCGCTGGCAATTTTTATTGCTTCAGGCACGCCGCCTTTTATGGAAAATATTAATATACCTAAACAAATAAACCCACTGGCAAATAACATGAATCCCTGGAATACATCCAGCCATATTACCGCCTGCATGCCGCCTTTTAAATTTAAGACGATGAGCACCAGGCCCACGCATAATAAAATATACACAGGATCAATATTGGTTAACTTATAAATGGCCAGTGCCACTAACGTTAACACAGAGCCCATACCGGCAAACTGCCGGATGATAAATGAAGAGGAGGAATAATAACGTGCAAATTTTCCAAAACGTTTTTCAAAATACTCGTAGGTACTTAAGCCGATCACTTTACGAAACAGCGGTACAATAAACCATATAGAACCCATTAAAACAATAGGCACCATGTAACCTTGCAACAGGTATATCCAGTTGGATTGAAAGCCTTGTTCGGGATAGCCTAAAAAAGTATTGCTGCTGATGAGTGTAGATAATAATGACAACCCCAATGCCCAGGAAGGAAAATTACCTTTAGACAAAAAATAGTTTTCGGTGGTTTTTTGTTTGTTGGCAAAACGGAAGCCGAGGTATAGGGTGATGCCAAGCACAAAAAGAATGATGGCGTAATCTATAAAGTGAAGATGGTTCATTGGCAATCGTTAGTTGACCTCACCCCAACCCCTCTCCTGGAGGAGAGGGGTTCGACTCTGCTGGGAGAAAGAATTTCAGATTTGGTTAATTTATAATTATGAATACAGTTCTATTATCTCATTGGGTAATTGATAGCTGCCGGGTTTTACCGTAATAAATAAATCGCCTGCTTTCATCCTCACCACGCCCCTACTTAATTCATTTACCGGTATTAGTTTCTTAATGTTTAATTCTTCCAGCACAGCGGCGGCTGTTGAGCCTCCTTCGATAAAAATTTCTTTTATATTTTCTTTGGCTACAATTGTTGCTACTGCTTTTGCCATTGTAGTTCTTAATGTTAAAGCCGTTTGATTTGATTCGTCAATTGCAATTACTGCTTTGCCTTTTTCTTTAATGATGCTGCTGGTTTGTTGTAACCATTCTTCATTTACATTTTCCGGCAGGTAAGCACAGCAATCTAATTTTTTAATGAATGCTTTTCGTTCTTCAAAGGCGGTACCGCATACATACAAATGCGGTGACTGTAATTGAAATTTTTGTTGTGGCTTTGCCTGGTATTTTTTTTCCAGCAAGGCGGTATAAAAATCCCCGGCACCCACCAGCATCCAACTTTCATCTATTGTTGCGGACCATGCTTTTATATCTTCGCTGCTTTCCGCTTCTCCTATTACAATGCCTTCTACAGGTAACCAGTCGTTATGCTTTAATACTTGTACTGTTTCATCATTTACCATTGCAGTAATTTTTGCACTACGTATTGGAAATTCGGGATCATTTACAAAACCGGTCTCTGTTATTTTTTTTCCGTTGATAAAATATTCTCCGTTGCTGATGGTTCTTTGTAATGATGGATTGGCAGGACAAATGAAGGCTTTATTTTTTTCGCTTAATTCCATTTGCACTTTGGCTTCATCTACTACATAGCCACGCAACACAGAATCAATTTTTTTATAGACAAATGAAGGCTCAAATTTCAATACCGTTTCCACGGCATCGGCAGTGCAATAAATGGCCGCTGCTTTTTGCATGGAACGGCTATCGGAACTAACAATAACCACATCTGCATTGGCATCAATTGTATTATCCAGGTGAACTGAAACTGATAATCCATACCGCAGGCTGATACCAGCCAATTCTGCTGCGCCGGTAAAATCATCTGCGATAATTGCGATCATAATGTGAATGGTGAATGGTGAATAGTGAATCATAAGTTATTTCGACAGCCTATTCACTATTCACTTTTGACTATTGACTTTTCTATATTTACTTAACTGCACTGCACTTTCTATCGCCAGCACCATTGCATCTGCACTGGCAATGCCTTTGCCCGCAATTTCAAATGCAGTACCATGATCTACCGAAGTACGAATGATGGGTAAGCCCATGGTAATATTCACCCCCTTAACACTGTCCATTTGATTTTTTTCGGAGTTCCATTTAAAGCCGGTTAGTTTGAAAGGTATATGTCCCTGGTCGTGGTACATAGCAACAACGCCACCATAATAACCGGTGGCTGCTTTTGCAAACATGGTGTCGGGTGGCACTGGACCTTCTACATCATAACCCAATTTCTTTAATTCTTCTACCGCAGGTAATATCTCCAAATCATCTTCTGTACCAAACAAACCACTATCGCCTGCATGCGGATTTAATCCTGCAATGCCGATCTTTAAATTGGTTTCGCCTAAACTTATCATGCCGTTGCGTAATAATTCTGTTACTTCTAAAATGCGGTCTTTTTTTACAAGGTCGCAGGCCTGGCGTAATGATACATGTGTAGATACGTGGATCACTTTCATTTTATCTTCCACCAATAGCATCGCATATTTTTTGGTATTGGTGAAGTGGGCATAAATTTCTGTATGTCCTGCAAAATGATGGCCTGCTTCGTTGATCGATTTTTTATTGATAGGGCCTGTAACAGTAGCATCTACTTCTTTTGCCAATGCTAACTCAATAACTTTCTTTATGGATTGAAAAGAAGCTTCGCCGCACATGGCGGCAATTTCTCCGAAAACCAATTTATCAATATCAACATTTTTAAGATCGAAAACATCAATCACACCAAATTGAAATTTGGCTTCCTTTATATTTTGTATTGGATTGATACTTGCATTTAAATTTAATTTGCCAATGATATTATTGAATACCGATACATCACCAACAATTAATGGCCTGCAGATATCATAAATCTTTCTATCGAGTAAAGCTTTAACCGCTATCTCGGGACCAATACTTGCGGGGTCACCCATTGTAATTCCTATAACTGGTAATGCTGCCATCTTTAATTAGTAATATCTTTTAATGATTGAATTAATTTATTTTCTTCTTCAGCACTCATTGGTTGCAATGGCGGCATTACCACTGCTTCGCACAATCCTTTCTGCTGCATCAAAACTTTTAATACCCATAAACTTTCGCCGATTGTTTTATCTGCCTGGTATAAGTTGCCATATTTATCACTCAGCAATTGTGTGGCATATACTTCTTTAAAATCTTTTTCGGTAAAGGCATTCCACATAGCAGAATAAATTTCTGGCGCCAGGTTGCCTGTACTGGGTATCAGCCCATCACTGCCGCCAATTAATGCCAATGCAGATTTTGCAGCCCATCCTAAAAAATGGCCGAAGTCTCTCCTGTCTTTCCACAACTCCAGCGACTTCATCAATCTTTCTTCGCTGCGCTCTGAATCTTTTATGGCAACAATATTAGGATGCATGCTTAATTCATCAATCACTTCCAGCGGAATACTCATGTGCGTTGTTGCAGGAATATTGTAAATGATCATGGGTAAGGGAATGGCATCGGCAAGGTCTTCAAAATATTTCAGCATTTGTTTATCGTTCAATGCATAGTAAGAAGGCAGCGTTGCTGCCACTGCATCCACCGCATTATCGGCACATAATTTGGCAAACTCTACCGACTCGTTAAATACGTTAGAAGATATTCCTGCGTATAAAACAGTACCAGTTTTTTTATTTTTTGCAGCAGCTTTTAAATAATCCGTTTTCACTGTATTAGGTAAAGACGCTGATTCACCTGTTGTGCCTAAGATGAATGGGGAAATATTATGCTGGTAAAAGTTAGCAAATATTTTTGCTACTGCTATTGTATCAATGGTATAGTCTTTTGTAAGCGGCGTTACAGCCGGTACAATGATGCCTTTGTATTTTTTATCGGTATACATTAATATGCTGCTTTATAAATTGCTATAGCGTCCTGTTCTGTAATTTCTCTTGGATTATTTTTTAATAATCGCTGGATCTTCATCGCATCTATCGCCATTTGTGGTATGGCCGATTCCGGCACATTCACTTCCTGCAATGTTGCAGGAATACCACAGGCTTTTATCAGCTCTCTTATTTTTTGTACCCCGGCATAGGCGGTTGCTGTATCGCTGTCCTGCCTTTCGCAGCCCAAAGCTATGGCAACATCTGCATAACGTTTTGGCGCAGCCGGTATATTAAATTGCATTACATAAGGTAATAACAATGCATTGGATAATCCATGTGCTAAATGAAACATGCTGCCCAAAGGATAGGATAATGCATGCACTCCTGCTGTATTTACAGGGCCCAGACAAAATCCACCGAGCAAACTGCCCATCGCTACTTTTTCTCTTGCTTCAATATTGCTGCCGTTGTTTACAGCGGTTTCAATATGTGCTGCGATCAACCGCATGCCTTCATAGGCATACATATCAATGAATGGCTGTGCAAATTTATTGGTATACGCTTCCAGGCAATGCGTTAATGCATCTAAACCTGTTGCTGCAGTAATAGCAGGCGGAACGCTTACGGTTAACAACGGATCTACATAAACAATATCCGGTACTAAGTACGGACTGATGATTCCTTTTTTCTGATTTTCACCATCTACTAAAATAGCATTGGGAGAAACTTCGCTACCAGTACCTGAAGTAGCAGGCACACAGATTAGTTTTTTCTTCCTGCCTTTTAATAAACCAATACCCACATAGTCTTTTAACTGTTGTTCGTTGTCTAATTGTGCAGCAACTAATTTAGCAATGTCTAAAACACTTCCACCGCCAATTCCAATCACCACATCAGGATTGAAAGGCGTAACGGTTTGCATTAGTTTTTCAAAATCTGCAAAGGAGGGTTCGGTAACAATAGAAGTATCGGTTAAAATTTCAATATTATTTTTTTGAAGTGCAGTAATAAAATCAGCAAGTGTATTTTGTAATGGTGCTATCGTGGCTATAAAAACTTTAGCAGGTTTTAATGCGACTACATCATCAACTAACTGCGACAAAGTGCCATTGCCAAAAACTAATTTACCAGGGAAAAATATTTTTAATGGATTGTCAAGCATTCGTTTATTATAAAAAATTCATTAAAGCTAAATTGAAAAACTAAACTTGAACGGAGCGTCGCCACTGACGTCTTATCAAGGCTTTGCTGTTCGTTTCCAAAAAATTAAATAGCCGCATCTAACGGATATTTCGGCAACATCAGTTGTTCTATATCCACCGGTTTAATTTTTAATTTATCGCACCATACTTTAAAACTGTCATGTATCTCGTCCAATGTTTTCTTTTGATCGGGTGTTAATTCCAGCGCCGTTGCACGGCTAATGGTACGTACCGGCAAACCTCTTTTACGCAAAAAATATTTTGCACTCATGGGATAAGCAATATGTATCAGCGGATCAACACGGCTTATTTCCGATTGCAACCATTTTACTTCTTCCAGCTTTGAAGGATCATTAGCATTATTAACCATCCACACTAATATCTCGGGGTAAAAATTACCGCTAATAGATGACATGCCCTTCGCTCCCATTTGTAAGCTGTACATAGCATTGGGCGAATGTGCATCAAAAAATTCCAAATTAGATTTTGTTTCTTTTACAATGTCAATTTTGGCTTTCACTTTCTCCAGGTCAATTGAAGTGTCTTTATGATACACCAACCTGTTTGCCGATAACAAAGTTTTAAACACATCCGGGCCAATAATTCTTTTGTAAGGTGCCGGGCATTCGTACATGCCCAACGGAATATTTCCGGTGAGTTTAAACATGCGTTCAAAATTTTTCAGCAACACTTCATCAGCATCTTCCACATTGGCATAATGGCCGGTAATTAAAATAACAGCATCAATACCGGTATCGTATATTTTTTTTGCAAACTCTGCTTTATCATTCACCGTTAATCCGAATGAACCTGTTGCCACCACCGGTACACGGCCGTTTACATAACGTACAATATGCTGTGTTAATTCCAGTCGTTCGTCTTCAGTAATGCTGTACATTTCGCTGCTGAGGCAATTGGCAAAAAAACCTTTTACACCTGCAGCCAAATAAAAATCAACCAAATTACTCACCACATCCAGGTCAACTTTTGCTTTTAAGTTGAAGGGAGTGATCATCACCGGAACAAATTTAGTATCGTTCATATAGTGGCTTATTTGTAGTGTATAAAGTTGCTTATTTTCCTCTGTTTAAAAATGTATTATACTACTATTATCCTGTACAATTTTACTGTTTTGGCCCCGCATTCTTCTTACTGAATTGCGTTATCAATATTCCTGCTAAAAATATAGTGAGCGTTCCCACTACAATGATCATATTGCTGTGCAGGCTGTTGCGTACAAAACGGTATTGATCGCTTATATTTTCACTGAATGTCATCCATAAAATTACCAGCACACCAATGATGGTGGCGGTAACTGCTGCTGCGTTTTTTGTTTGCCTGCTGATCAATCCCAATAAAAATAATCCCAGCATGCCGCCTGCAAAAATACCGGAGAGTTTCCACCAGGTATCCAGTAAACTTTTTGCACCTATCATTGCCAGGCCGGCACTTAATCCTATCAATCCAAAAATTACAGTAGCCAGGTGTAAGGAAAATAATTGTTGTTTATCATTAATGCCTGGTTTAAAATATCTTTTATAAATATCCATGGTAAACACGGTGGCACTGGCATTCATATTACTGCTGATGGTGCTCATAGCAGCAGATAAAATAGCAGCTACCAGTAAACCCAGTAAGCCTGTAGGCACTTTAGTTACCATAAAACGAGGCAACACTTTATCGGCATAATCTGCAGGCTTAAAAGTTGCTGCTAAGCTTTGTATTTGTTCAGTAGTTGCCGCAGCGCCTAATTTTTCTGCTGCTAATTTTATTTTAACCGGGTCAATAAGATCGGGTTGCAATTGATAAAAAGAATATAAAGATGTGCCAATGATAACAAACAACAATGATACCGGCACATACATCCATACACAAAGCCAAACCGATTTGGCGGCCTGCTTTTCTGATGCCGCCGTATGATAGCGCTGGATATAATTCTGGTCCATACCAAAATTATTAAGGTTGCTAAAAAAGCCATACAATAACACTACCCAAAAAGTGGGTTGTGTAAAGTTAATATCCGTACTCCCCAAACTAAATTTATTATCTGCTTTTGCGATCTCCATCACTTTGGTAAATCCGCCGGGAATTTGTTTGATCACCAGATATAAAATAAGTAAGGCACCTAATGTTTTTATTACACCTTGTATAACTTCTGTCCAAATAACTGCGGCCATACCACCCAGTACGGTGTAAACAATAATGCAAAATCCCATTACTATCATAATGCTTTGCATACTGAACCCGGTGAGTGCCTGTAAGCTTAATGCCATACCAAAAAATATGGTACCCATTCTTGCAAACTGTGTTAGTAAAAAACAAACTACAGCATAGGTTCTTGCCCAGGGACCAAAACGTTTTTCTAAATTGGTATAGGCCGATATCTCTCCTGTTTTTCTGTAAAACGGCACAAAATATTTTGTGGCCACCCATGCAGCAAGCGGCATAGAAATACTGAATACAAAAACATTCCAGTTACTACCAAATGCTTTGCCGGGATTACCTAAAAAAGTATTGCTGCTTAAAAAGGTGGCGTAAATAGAAAGCCCGATTGCCCAGCCAGGGATTTTACCGGAAGCCCTGATAAACTCATCAGCATTTTTATTCTTTTTTGAAAAATAAAAACCGATGCCCACCATTGCAAGCAGGTAACATACAATGATGGCGATATCAATTATGGGCAAGTTGTTCATCGTTAATTTAATTCCTCACGCAAAGAAACAAAGGAGCTGAGACGCAAAGAAAAATACACTCAAGCTTTGTGTCTTATTAACTTAGCGTCTTAGCGTGAAAGTTCTCAATCCACCGAAGGCTTTACCACCAACGGCGTAAACCCTGGCCACTTTTCATTTTTAATCAGTTTCAATTTCAATTTCTTCGGATCTATTTTTACATATTTTATTTTCAGTCTGCGCCAGGTGTATACAATATGCACCATGCCATCTTTACTTTGTATTACCGACGGATACGAATACTGGCTAATGGGTGAAGCTTCCAGCATTAGTGCAGCATACCATTTTTTTCCATCTTTTGATATGGCTACATTCAATGGTGTACGGGCTCCCTTTCCTCTTGGTAAACTGTCGGGAGGTTTTACATGATTATATACCAGTAATTGCCTGCCGTCTTGTAATGTTACCGCATCTGTGCCCGAATTATTATTGGGTAATGCAGATGCTTTCATCGGGCTCCAGGTTTTGCCGCTATCGCTGCTCCAGCTTTCGTTGATGGTTCTGTTCATGCTGCGGCATAACACCTGCAAGCGGCCATCTTTATATTTTAAAATGCTGGGTTGAATAGCAGAAATAATTTTACCGTCGTTAATATCGGCCGACTTACTCCATGTTCTTCCATTATCTGTGGTAAATTCCATATGCACTTTCCAGCCATTTTTTTCGGTACTCGACGGGCATATTAATGTATTGCCCACCAGAACGGGTTTATTCTTTATCGGGCCTAAAATGCCTTCTGGTAAGGCTTCTCTTTTACTCCATGTTTTACCATTATCGTTGCTGCGCATCATCCAGCCTGTCCACCCGGCAACGTTAGGGCCTATTTTATAAAACAATAATAACTCCCCATTACCAGCATAATACAATACAGGATTATAGCAGGCATATCTTGTGGTATCATTAATAATTCCGTCGGCTACTTTTTTGGGAGTTGTCCATTTATCGTTTACCAAATGACTTGTCCAGATGCAAACATCTTTATTCCCTTCTTTGGTGCCACCAAACCATGCAGCAATTAAACCATCCGGTGTTTCGGCAATGGTGCTGGCATGACTTTGAGGGAATGATGCGGTATCAAAAATAAATTCATCCACCAGTATACCTTTCTTCCATTTTTCCTGTGCAGATGCAGCGCAGCAAATAAATAACAGTCCCCATAATATTTTCACTTTCATCATTATAATTTTATTGCTGTTTTTTAGCTGCTTCTTTTTCTGCTTTTATTTTATCGGTATAGGCTTTATACATTTGTCGCCAGTTGCGGCCATTGTTGTTCAAATACTGTTCGCATTTTGTTTTATAAATTTCAAATATGGCAGATATTTCTTTCATATTTTTATAATCTATCGCCTGTTCTCTTGCCTGTTTAATATTTTTTATTATTTCAGTTTCTTCTTTTGCAGTAAGATCAGGCACTATTGCTTTATAACCTCTTAAAGTAAAATCCACTTTACCTATTGTATATTTATCAAGTATCATTTCTACCTGTGCAGAATCTAACTCGGCCCTGAGTACTGTCATCAAATTTTCATGCACTGATTTTGGTTTGGTGGAGCAGATAATGATATCCCTATCCAGTTCGGATAATTTACTTCCGGTTACGGGGTTAATCCCTTCGGGTACTAATGTAAAAGGATGGTTATTGTGCCAATCCTTTACTGCAGTAAGATGCGTTGCGATTGCAGCCTGTACTTTTTTTGCCTTAGCATTATCAGTCAATTGCAATGCAGCCACCCATGTTGCCGCTTTATTATCAAGTGCTGTATCTGCCTGTGCTGATGCTGGTTGTAGTACCAGCATCAGCACTAAAAACACAATACCATTTCTTATTCCTGCTATCATTTTATTGTAGATTTAAATTGGTAGTTGCCACTGGGTACTTCAATAGTAAGTACGTTAGCTTTCCAGCCAATTATTTTTATGTCATCACTATTCAAAGGCTTTCCTGATTCTGTTACATCGCTTTCTGCCCTTGCAGGAATAAATATTCTTGCAGAGGTATTAGCAGGAATAGAAATATTCCATTCCAATTTGCTGTTGTTCTTTTTCCAATTGCTTTTAATTAAACCATAGCTGCTTTTATAAGCTGCATTCACAAAATGTAAACTATCCGGCAACGATGGCTTCATAGTTATTTTTTTAAACCCTACTGCTTCTTTATCCGTTCTTATGCCGGCAAGGTTTTCATAAAACCAGGTGATAAGATCTCCGAGCATCATTACATGATTCTGGCTGTTCATGTTAGGGTCGGCAGTGTTGCCATTCCACAATTCCCAAATAGTGGTAGCACCATTGGCAACCATATAACCATAACTTGGGTATGTTGTATTAGATGCTAATGTAAAAGCCAGGTTGGTATTGTTATAATCCGTTAAGCCACGAAATAAATATTGTGTACCAATTAAACCAGTAGTAGTGTGGTCTTTACTTTCTACATGAATTTTATGATAAATATTTTCGAATACTTTTTCTTTTAATGAATCCGGACAAATACCAAAATATAATGGCAACAGGTTTGCAGTAACTGTGTTGTTAGAATAATATTTTTTCTCCTCGTTATAAAATGTTTTTTGAAATGCAGTCCTGATACTATCACCCAGCACGCCATACTCTTTCACTTCGGCGAGGTTGCCCGTGAGTTTTGCAAAGCGCTGCATAAAAGAAAGTAATTTATAATAGTATGCTGTTGCAATTAATTTACCATCGGTAAGCCGGGCCGGGTCTTTGGCATGAATCAGTTCTAAAGTTTCCGGCGGCACACACCAATCGCCGTACTTATCTTTTGTCATGATATAATTAACCAGGTATTTATTGCGCATGTACCACATCCATTTTTTCATGGCATCATAATTCTTTTGAATGGGTTTTACATCACCGTACTGGTTGTATAAATTATTGCTGATGGTGATGAAAGCTGCCGGCCAGGTAACATCATCGGAATAATAATTCCAGAATGCCGGTGCCACATCGGGTATGGCTCCTTCTGCAGTTTGTGATTGTTCTATATCATCCATCCATTTGGCATATAGTTTGGCGTTATCAAACATAAAACTTTCACCTTGTGCACCAATTACCCTGTCACCCAACCAGGGCTGACGTTCGTTGCGTTGCGGACAATCAACCGGCATGCCTTTATAATTGGATGCAATGCCCCACCAGGCATTTTTGTAAATGGAATTAATAGTGCTGTTAGATGTTTCAAATGAACCAGTAGTTTCTAATGCATCATAAACCAACTGTCCTTCAAAATTATTTATCGTTGCAATGCCAGGGAAGCCGGTAATTTCTACATAACGAAATCCATGATATACAAAAGCAGGATGCCAGCTTTCAGTAGCGATACCTTTTAACGTATACACATCGGTTACCTTTGCATCTCTTAAATTAGCAGTAAATAATTCACCATTTGCCTTCAGGCTTTCTGCAAATTTCATATTGATCTTATCTCCCCTTTTCCCTTTTATATTTTGCAGTTTTAACCAGCCGGCAAAATTTTGCCCCATATCCAGAATATATTTTCCGTTACCAATATTTTTTATTGAAACTGGTTTAATACTCTTCATTACTTTCATTGGCTCTGCAAACTGAGCAATAAGTTTTCCTGCCGGTGCTTTTACCAATTCGGGTTTCATCCATTGGCTATCATTAAAACCTGTAGTATACCAACCATTAAATTCTTTAGTAGCATCGTACTCTTCTCCGTCATATTCATTGTTCGTTCTTATGGGGCCATCCACATTCAGCTTCCAGCTTTCATCACTCACCACTATTTGTTTTGTACCATTTGCATATTCAATTTCTAATTGCAGCAACAACTTGGGGTAACCGAATGTGTTGTGCTTTTGTGTTTTATAATTTTGCCTCATGGTAAAAAAACGGCCATTGCCTAATACTGTTGCTATTGCATTTTTACCCGTTTTAATTTGTGTGGTTACATCATGTGTATTATAAAAAAAGGATTTGCGGTAATCTGTTGGATTGGGTGCCAGTACCTGGTCGCCAATTTTTTTTCCATTGATAAATAATTCATACATACCCAACCCCGAAATATAAACCGTGGCCCGCTTTACTGCGGATGCATTTACAAATTCTTTTCTTAGATATCTTGCCGATAATCTCGACCATTGTGTGATACTATCCCATGCCGATGCTTTATCATACCCGATCCATTTTGCTTTCCAGTCTTCGGCTTTTAGCAAACCGGTAGAAAAAAAAGCCTTTTCATTGGTAAATCCTTCTCCTTTATTGGTTATCACCTTTACTTTCCAAAAGTATTTTGTTGCCGATTGTAATGGCTTGCCTTCATAACCGATTAGTAAAGATTTACTGTCGTTTATGGTTGCAGATTTCCACATATCCCCATCTCCGGCATTTAATTTTTGCTGTGTGCTGCTTACAATAATTTGAAAAGAAGTTTGTACTACATTTTTTTTTCTACTCTCCAGTTGCCAGCTAAACCTTGGCTGCAGGGCATCAATCCCCAATGGATTGGTCAGCATTTCGCAACGGAGGTTTTTAATAGTTACCTGTGCAGTTGCAATTAATCCTGCAAATAAAAATGCTATAATTAAGTTTATTTTCATTTTCAATTATTGAAATTAAAATACAATACGATTTTCAATGCCCTTGACGGATCTTTTTCATAATCGTAAAAAATATTTTTCAAGCCCATGGGGCCGGTGGTTTCGTTGCGCTGTGTTTTGGTTCCAGTGCTGCTGATGCCCTGCATAAATGAAATATCACCGGAAGGGAATAATGGTTCGTAATTATGCCACTGGTCGGTTTTCCATGCAGGGGTAAAGAGGCGAAGAAATAAATCTTCTGTTTCCGTTGCTACCGTAAAGCGGTTATTTTTTGTAAAGAAGTAGCCACCATAGAAGTTTGAATGATAGCCTTTAAACTCAGGATACAGCCATGGTGCTTCACCCGTTTCCGTGTTGTTGTATGTTTTATTCCATACACCAAACTGGTTGCCCTTCATGCGGTTTTTCCAAACTCGGTAAGGGCCGTTGCCCATGTATGTAACTGACTTAATTTCATTTTCAGGAAAAGAAAAATTAACTCCGGCAAAATTGCTGTGATATGCAGCGGGAAAATAATTTACCTGCAACTGTATCCAACCAGATGGATAGACCGTCCACTTTAATGTATTGTAACTTTCTTTTTTATCGTAAGTTGATTCTATAATGTAATTATCTCCTTCCCAGTATTTTTTTATTCCTTTAAAATTATTTGTTCCTTCTTGTACTATTGGGCCATTGTTAAAAGGCAATACGCCGTTTTTATTTTTTACATAAGCAAGTATTCCATTTAATTCGCTAAACATCAGGGAAACATCTTTCACATTTACCAAAATCATATTGGTATCAGCAACCGGCGTTTCAATTTTGTCACTGCCTTCTTTCACAACAATTCTTTCACCTGTTTCTTTAGGGTTGCTGATGGGGAAACTCCAGGTAAATAGCTCTTTCTGAAATTTATCTTTTGCAGTTACGTACATCACATTAAACTCTTTCCAGTTGGCAGGTAAATTTATTTGCAATGTTCCTTTTACACCGGGAGCAATATCTGGTGCCACAGCTTTTCCATTTTCTTCCTTAGTACCCCGTAAATCAAAACGTTTTAACTTCCAGCTAAACATACAGGTATTTATATTGGTGAAGTGATAACGGTTCTCCACATTCAACTTACCATCAAACTTCGAAGTGATTTCTTTCCGTTCAAAATGTACCGGGCTCCAAATTTCTTTTATTGCATAAAAACTTCCTTCTTTTTCATGATGTGGGCCAACGATGCCATCGGCCGCACGGAATTTATCAGTATCCAAAGAATCATTTTTATCTTTTCTTACCACAGCCTGATCAGCTAAGTCCCAGAGAAAACCACCTGCACTTAACGGATTGTGCCACATTTTTTCCCAGTAATCTTCCAGCCCTGCCCCATGGCCGCCATCAAATTGACCGTGTAAAAATTCGGTAGGCATTACGATTTCTCTCCCATATTCATAATTACCAATACCATAATTATACTCCCGGTAATGTTGCGTTTCAACTCCGTTAAACAATTGCCATGGATGGACAACAGGGCGACGCTGCAAATCAAATTGTGTAAACAAACTATCCAATTCAAAATTGTGTCCACCTTCATTGCCGTTAGCCCACATAATAATTGACGGATGATTAGCATCATGGTCAATCATTTCTTTTAGCAATTTTGCTCCGGTCTTTGTATCATAATTACCATGCCATCCGGCCAACTCATCCATTACAAACAACCCGAGTGAATCACATACATCCAAAAAATGATCGTCTGGTGGATAATGACTCATACGAACGGCATTCATGTTCATATCTTTCATCAGCATTACATCTTCAATACTAATTTGTTTACTGGTGGTGCGTCCGGTTTCCGGACGGAAGGAATGGCGGTTAACGCCTTTCAATTTTACTTTCACTCCATTTATATATATCCCATCCCTTTGTTTTAATTCTACTGTTCTAAAGCCAAATTTCTGCGTTACTGTGTGGATGGGTTTTCCTGCGTCATAAATCGCAAATACAGCTTTGTATAAGTAAGGAGATTCAGGATTCCATAATTTAGGATGTAATAAAATCGTGTCACTTTTAAATAAATAAGTTTGCCCAAGCTTGACAGCAGCAACTTTTGCAAACAGTTTACCGGTGGCGTCAAAGATTTGAACCTGTGCTTTTCCCCGAAAATTGTGTGCCTCGAAAAAAGCGAAAAAACCTCCATCAGCCGTTGCTGCTATCTCTATATTTTCAATATGTGAGTCTGGAAATACTTCCAGGTAAACTGGCCGAAAAATACCCCCAAAAATCCAAAAATCTGCTTTGCGTTCTGCTTCATTCACAGATGCATTAGAAGAATGTTTTGCCACCGTTACTTCCAGTAAGTTTTCTTTACCGTATTTCAGCAGCTTTGTAATATCATATTTAAATGCATAAAAAGCACCTTGATGAATGGCTCCGGCAGACTTACCATTTACTTTCACATCCGCATCAGTCATCACACCTTCAAAAACGATATTTATTTTTTTATTTTTCCATGCCGCAGGTGCAGTAAAATTATATTTATACAATCCCGCCTCTTTTCCTCTCAAACTATCTTTTGCAAAACCATAATCATATTTACCAAAGCCCTGTAATTCCCAGCAACTGGGTACTGCAATTTTCGACCATTGGTTGGCATTCATGCCACCGGTACACATAAATTCCCATTGTTTGGTATTGTTGCTGCCAGTGCCGGAGAGGTATATTTTTTCTGTTTGCTGTGCAAATGATGTTGCTACAAGCAGAGAAAAAAAAGCGATATAAAAAATTGTTTTCAACATTTTTATTTTTTTGAGACCAGCAATATTTCTTTCCTCATCTTCATTGGCGTCGCACTCTTGTGCTTTAAGTTCTTTATTCAGCTTTTATTGAAGCGGAGAAAAAGCACCAGCCGTTCCTACGGAACGAGAACTACGAACATTTTTTTATTTTTCTAACCACGAACCGTCCCTAACGGGACGAAGTAACGACACACAAAATCTGATAACCTTTTACCATCAAATTTTTCCACTTACTCTTTCCAATTTTTCCGATACTGCAATTCTTTTCCCATTTACAAAAACACTCAGGCCTTTTCCTTTTTTATATTTCAATCCAGTTTTATCCCAAATGATAGTAATTATTTTTCCATGGTACAATACATTATCTAAACAAAACCAATCCCATTTATTTGCAGGTAATAATGGATGTACTTCTATCAAAGCATCTGCTCTTGGCCGCAAGCCTACCAAACCAGTTATAATTAAATCATTAAAAGTAGAGTGATTGTAGTAACGGCTTCTTTCTTCATCACCTTTTAACCAGTAACCGGTTTTCTCGTCGAGGTATTCGCCAATATAGGGGCGGCCGCGGTAGTACTGCGATTCTACATAAGTATTTAACAAAGAAAAATAATTGGAGTCTGCTACATAATCCTGTTTATAATTATTCAGCAGGTTGGCCATGGCAGTTAAGGTTTGCGAAGTGGCAAAAGGCCAAACGGCACCATCCCATTCGCATTTACAACAACCATGAGTGCGAAACAGCGGATGACTTCTATCGGCTGTAGTAATACCAAATGGCGCACAAAATGTTTTAGTATCGGTTAAACTTTTCCATGCAAGACTGTAATTACTATCAGGCATATTAAAATACCAGGGAATAAATCCAATTTCTTCTTTTACGTTTGCTAAAGTATCGCCTTGTTCTTTTCTTACTTCAAAAAAAGAATGGTTACTATTCCATAATTTTTGTTGGACATTTCTTTTAATTGATTTTGATTCTAAGAAATATTCACCATAATCTAAAAATGTGGGATTCCCGGTCAGAGTATACATCTTAAATAATGCAACTGCATTGCCGTACATATATCCATTAATACTCGGCCTTGGGTTTTTCTCTTTTCTACCACCACTTATTGTCTCTTCCATTGCATCTCTTACATCATATTGCCAAAATAAACTGTCAGCACCTTTTCTTTCAGAAACCCATGCCCTATAATTTGCTTCCAAATCGGGCAACAGGTCAGCCACAAATTTTTTATCCCCATTCACCAAATAACGATTATAAATAGCATCTTCATTCCAGCCACTGTAAAAACGTAGTTTCTTCATAGGCTTACCATCATTACCACGGTACCACAGCTTTAAATTATCGTCCATGTACTTTTTATCATGCAGCCAGCGGCTTTCGTAAATGTGATGACCTAATGCGCTGGCAATAAGATTGTATTTGTCCGCATAACTCCTCTGTACCAAAAACTCGGTAAACACAAAACCCTTTTCTGTTTTCTTAATATGCTTACGCAGCGTCCACCAGCGGTAATAAAATATTTCTTCAAAGTTTTGTTGCGGACATTCAAAGAGTGGAATATTTTTTTGCATCCAGTTCCAGGCGCTGTCGTTGGGTATAGCTTGCTTTATATTTTCATCTTCCATTTTGTTGAAATAATCAACATAATGTTTGTAAGACGATTGCTTTAAAACAAACGGTTTATTTTGAGCGCTGGTTGATTGAACCAGAGCGATACAACAAACACAAAGCAACACGAAGTATTTTAAGCATCTTCTCATTTATTATGTATTGTTTTTAGCCAGCCATCATACCCTTTATTTACACTCGCTGTTTCAGTTGATGGTTGATGATATTTTTTTTCTTTATTCAGTTGTTGCAGCTGTTCGATACTTAAATATACACCCGATTGCAATCCTGCAAGGTATGCAGCACCTAATGCTGATACATCAGGGTTACCAATGGTGGCGACATTCTTTTGTAACAGGTCGGCCAAAAATTGAATCACAAATTCATTAGTCGTAATGCCACCATCTGCATTCAGTTCTTTTAAAGTAACGCTGGCACCTTTCTCCATGGCCACAATTACATCTTTAATTTGATAAGGAATGGATTCCAGGGCTGCCCTTACCAAATGATTTTTTGTAGTGCCGAAACTCATCCCTGTTAAAGAGGCTTTGCGATCCATATCCCAATACGGTGAACCTAATCCGCTGAATGCAGGGATCAAATACACACCGCCATTATCAACAACTGCACTGGCCATTGCTGCTGTTGCTGCGCTATCTGTAAATAAATTTAATTCATTCTTCAACCATTCAATGGTGGCACCGCAACTTACAATTACACCTTCCAGTGCGTAATCAATTCTTCCTGCAATGCTCCAGCAAATAGTAGTTACCATTCCGTTTTGTGATTGTACCGGCTTGTAGCCAATATTCATCAATATGCTGCAACCGGTGCCCAATGTGGCTTTTGCTGTGCCCTTTTCAAAACAACCTTCGCCAAATGCGGCGGCATGTGAATCGCCAATTAATGCGGTAACAGGTATTTTATTTTTAAATATCCCATTACAATCAGTTGTGCCAAATGCTGCCGACGAAGATTTTATCGTCGGCAAATTAATTCCTGTTAAACCAAATTGGCTAATCAATTCTTCATCCCATTGCAAGGTATGCAGGTTGAATAATAAAGTTCTTGAAGCATTGGTATAATCGGTTGCGTATTCCGCTCCGTTGGTGAGTTTGTACAATAACCAAGTGTCGACAGTGCCAAAAAAAGCAGTACCATTTTGTACGGCTTGTTTTATGGCTTCATTGTTTTGAAATAGCCAGATAAGTTTGGTGGCAGAAAAATAGGGATCGATGAGCAATCCGGTTTTTTGAGTAATAGTTGCAGATAAATTCTGTTGCTTCAATTGCTCACAAATATGTACCGAACGTTTGCATTGCCATACCACCGCATTGTGCAAAGGTTTTCCATTTTCATCCCATACTACAAAAGTTTCTCTTTGATTGGAAATGCCAATAGCAACAATTTCATTTTTATCAATTCCTCTTTCTTCAAATTGAGTTAAACATTTTTTTATGGATGCCAGAACGTTTTGAAATATGGTTTCGGGCTCTTGCTCTACAAAACCATTATCTAAATAATTGGTATGTAAAGTTTCAACGCCTTTGGCAATGGCAATACCTGCGGCATCAAAAATTAATGTCTTGGTGGAGCTGGTACCCTGGTCGATTGCTAATATATATTTGTTACTGGTCATTTTTATTTTACCCTTGCTAATTTTAAAACATTTTCCATGCACAAGCCGTTCCTACGGAACGATTTTAACTTTAAACTTTATTTTCTACCTATAAAATGTTCCTATGGAACAAAATACAATTGCACTAAAAATTTATACCCTTACATTTAATCTGCATTCACTGCCCCATCGGGGCATTTTGTGAGTAACTGACTATTAAAAAATGTATTTCCGTTCCGTAGGAACGGCTTATGCTATTTCTCCGCATTAGACTACACTTTGATACTACGTCAACATCGCTTCTTTACCCGGTGCAAAAAAACTTACTCATTCTTCGAATTCATCTTATCAATAATTACCGCTAATAAAATCACGCCGCCTTTAACCACCTGTTGCCAAAAAGGCGACACATCCAGCAACACCAATCCATTATTCAATACACCGATGATCAATGCGCCTAAAACGGTACCCCAAATACTGCCACGGCCACCGCTTAACGAAGTGCCGCCGATAACCACTGCAGCAATGGCGTCCAACTCGTAACTGGTACCGGCATTGGGTTGTGCCGAATCCAAACGGGCGGTAACTATAATACCACCCACGGCAGCCAGTGCGCCTGCAATGGTATATACCATTATCTTTACCCGGTTGATATTGATACCCGAAAGCCGGGCAGCATTTTCATTGCCGCCAATAGCAAAAATATAACGGCCCAGTTTTATTTTTTTTGTAACAATGATGGCTGTAATTACGATCAGCGCAGCTATCCAAACGGGAACGGGTAGCCCCAACAACCAGCCACCACCAATAAAAGTAAAGGCGCTATTGAATGAGCTGATAGGAAAACCATTGCTGTATAACATGGTAAGGCCCCGTGCAATGGTAAGCATGGCCAGCGTAGCCACAAAAGGCGGCACTTTAAATTTAGTGATCACCAGGCCGTTAAAAAAACCCAGTAAACTGCCCACTACAATACCCGCAAGTATAGCACCTAAAATAGTAAAGCCGATAAATAAATTAAGTGAAGGCAACGCAATGCCGTTTTTTAATAAGCCGGCTGTAACTGCACCGCACAATGCCAGCACCGAGCCAACTGACAGGTCGATGCCTGCTGTAAGAATTATTAAGGTCATGCCCACTGCAATACAAATATTCACCGATATCTGCCGCATTACATTTAAGCCATTGGCTATCGTAAAAAATTTATCCGACAGTACTGCAAACACTACGCACAGCATGAACAGTGCGATCAACGACTGCAATTTGGAAAAATGATTATTATTTAAAGAAAAACTCATTGTTAATTAATTGAAATTGCTGCTTTAAGTACATTGTCTTCTGTGGCTTCGCCTGCCGGAATAATAGCGGTGATCTTTCCTTCGGCCATTACAATGATCCTGTTTGAAACCGTTAGTATCTCTGTTAGCTCCGATGATACCATTACAATCGCCATTCCCTTGCCGGCCAGTTCCTGCATCAGTTTATACATTTCGTTCTTTGCATTTACATCAATGCCACGGGTGGGTTCGTCCAGTAACAACACTTTTGGATTACGTTCCAGCCATTTGGCCAGTACGATCTTTTGCTGGTTGCCGCCACTTAAATTTTTAGTAACCTGGTTTTCCGAAGGTGTTTTTATTCCTAATTGCTGAATATGTTTTTTCGCCAGCGTACTTTCTTTTTTATCATTTAGCAAACCCATTTTTTCTACCTCATGTAAACAAGGCAGGCTGATATTTTTTTTAACTTCCATACCCAACACCAGTCCATCTTTTTTACGGTCTTCCGGTAATAATACAATGCCAGCCCTTATGGCATCAGCAGGTTTTTTTATAGTAATATTTTTATTGTTAACCGTAACGCTTCCCGATGATGCCGCAGGATGTACACCAAAAATAGTTTCCAAAAGTTCGGTGCGGCCTGCGCCCATTAAACCAAACACGCCCACAATTTCGCCGCCATTAACGTTAAAAGAAATGTTATGCAATTTAGAAGCCTTGTTTTTTTGTTTCAGGCAAATATTTTCTATACGCAACAATTCTTTGGCATTGGCATCTGCCAGTTCTTTTTGCATGGGTACAATTGCCCTGCCCACCATTTTTTTTATCAGTTCATCATGGGTCATGGATTGCATTAAACCAGTTTCAATGGTTTTCCCATCTCTTAATACCACGTAATTATCGGCAATTTTAAACAGCTCATTTAATTTATGAGAGATGTAAACGATGGCTTTATTTTCGCTGCGTAATTTTTCGATCACTTTAAATAAAGTTTCCACTTCCGCTTCTGTAATGGCCGAAGTGGGTTCATCCATAATAATAAGATCGGCATCCAATAATAATGCTTTTGCAATTTCCACCATTTGTTGCTGGCCAACTTTTAAATCGGCCACCAATGTATCAGGATTAACATCAACATGTAAAGTATCCAGCAATGTTTTTGCTTTTGCATGCATGGCTTTTTTATCCAGTATACCAAATGCATTGCCCAACTCTCTTCCTAAAAAAATATTTTCGGTAATGGTTAAGTACGGAATTAAATTTAATTCCTGGTGAATGATGGCGATGCCGGCTTTTTGTGCGTCGGCCGTTCCGGCAAAATTCACCGGCTGATCTTTAAAAATAATTTCTCCCTCGTAATCAGGATATACGCCCGATAAAATTTTCATCAGGGTAGATTTACCGGCGCCATTCTCGCCAATGATAGCCGTAACTTTCCCGGCATCAATTTTTAAATTGACATTTTCCAGTGCAATTACACCGGGGAATTTTTTTGTTATGTTTTTTGTTACCAGCATAGCCACATCTCTGCCGGCTGGCAGAACTGTTTGGATGTTTTTATTTATAAGTTATTTTAACCGGCAGTAACAGTATATTATCAGTATTAACCTGTTCTGTATTGATCTCTGCACAAGCTACAAATTGCAGGTGCGTTCCTTTTGCAGCCTTTGCTTTAAATGGAACCACAATTTGAGTTTGCACTATTTTATTTAATGTAGTTGATACCGTGTTATAATCCATCGTGTTGCTAAAATCACCCATCCTTATTTTACCGGTAACATCCCTTACCGCATTACCAAAATATACGCCGGTGTTTAGTTTTACATTATCGTTTGTATTTATGGCAGCAATAACAACATCTTCATTAACCGAAGTAATGGTGCCTTCGCCTTTTACCAAAACATAAGCCGTATTACCAATGCCCTGGGTTTTAGCATATTTTGCCACTGTTCCTTTAGCATCAGCTTTTAATTGTTGAACAAAGCTGTTCATTTCAACAGCACTGTCCATATAAGGCGTAAATGTTTTTGTAAAGAATTGTTGTGCAAACTGTGCAAGATCAAGATCAGTAATTGCAGCAGCTGCTGTTATTCCCTTTGCATCCAGCTTTTTAAAATACACGCTGTTGTACAGGAGCAAACCTGCCACAGATATCAAAATAATATACCCGATCCACTTTTTGTTCATGCCTTATTTTTTTCCGAAGCCAATATAATTATCTACATTTTTTGCAGTAACCAGTTCCACTGCTACCGGAATTTTTTCTGCAAAATCTCTTTTGCCATTATAATATTCATCTGCAAACTGCGCTGCTTTTTCTGCCATCACCTTCGGAAACTGCATCCCTGTTGCTACCAGTTTATTTTCTTTTATCGATTTCACTGCATCATCTGCCCCATCAAATCCAAATACTTTTACGGTCTTTTCTTTTCCTGCACCCACCAATGCCTGGTAAGCGCCCATGGCCATTGCATCGTTACCACAAAACACGCCGGTAATATCCGGGTGCGCCTGCAACATCGATTCCATTACTTCCATGCCTTTATTACGATCAAAGTCGGCGCTTTGCTGTGCCACCATTTTCAATTCAGGATAATTATCCACCACGCTATGAAAACCTGATGATCTTGCCTTGGTATTATTATCGCCGGTGATGCCTAACAATTCAACATAAGTGCCTTTTTTGTTGAGTACTTCCACAAAATATTTTGCAATTTCTACACTGCCACTATAGCCATCAGATAATATTTGCGAAGTAGCCACACCTTTTGCATTAATCTCCCTGTCCATACAAAAAACAGGCACTCCTGCTTCCTTTGCTTTTTTTACATTAGCAACCGAGCCATCGGCATCTGTAGGGTTAAATAAAATGGCACAGTAATCTGATACCAGTATATTTTCAAAATTATCCGTTTCTGTTGCGGTGTTATTTTGCGAATCAAATATTTTGGTTTCGTAGCCTAATGCTTTTGCTTTTGCCGCAGCAGTTTCTGCTAAAAAAACAAACCATGGATTGTTTAGGGTAGAAACTACGATCGCCATTTTTTTTGCTTTCTTTTTTTCACCACCGGCATTGTTGCAGGCAGAAAAAACAAAGAATGAACCTAGTACTAAAAGAAAAGAAAGTCGTGTGATTTTTTTCATATAGATCAATTTTTTATTTTTTATTGGTACATGTTTTAACCTGTAGATCATTATCAAATTTGTTTGAGGCTTTAACCCAATCATTGCTGGGCTAAAGCCCGAAAATTTTATATTTCTTTTCCCCCTGGCTGAAGTCAGGGGGAAGTCAGCTATATTTTATTTTATCAAACTTTCTATTGACTCTGCAATTCCATTTCCACTAATTCCATAATGATCCATAATCTCTGTTTGCGATCCGGTTACGGTATATTCATCGGGAATACCAATGATCTTAAATGGTTTTGCATAACCGTTTTGCAACAAGTATGATGCACAGGCTTCTCCCAATCCCCCATTAACACTATGCTCTTCTACGGTAACAATGGCTTTGCATTTTTGGGCAAGCGTTGCAATCAATGCAGTGTCCAAAGGTTTTATGGTGTGCATACTAATCACCGTGGCATTGATATTTTGCAATTTTAATTGTTGCGCTGCCTGCAATGCCGGATACACCGCTTCTCCGGTTGCTATTATCGCCACATCATCGCCTTCGCAAATCACTCTTCCTTTGCCAAAAGCAAATACATCTTCGTTTATTTCTTTTAATGGCGGCATCGGTTTTTTACCAAAACGTAAATACACCGGTTTGTCCGTTGCTGCTGCCAGTTCAATCGCTTTTTCTGTTTCAAAATTATCTGCCGGCGCTACAATTATAATATTGTTGATGGCACGCAATGCAGCATAATCATGTAAGCTGTGATGTGTGCTACCTAATGCCCCATAACTTACACCAGCGCTAATGCCAATCAAATTCACCGGGTTATCGCTATAGGCTACATCATTTTTTATTTGCTCCAATGCTCTTGCGGTTAAAAAACAGGCTGGCGAAACAGCAAAAACTTTTTTTCCGCAAGATGCCAATCCTGCAGCCACACCTACCAAATTCTGTTCAGCAATACCTACTTCCACCATTTGCTCCGGAAACTTTTTTCCGTAAGGCACCAACTTACCCGAGCCTCTGCTGTCGCTGGTTACTGCCACAATATTTTTATCCTCCACTGCTAACCGCTGCAAGGTTTCTGAAAATATTTCCAGGTTGGCTTTATAACTATTGGTATTTATTTGCTCTGCCATTTTATAATTCACTTAATGCTTTATCTAATTCTTGTTGTGCTAATTCGTATTCTTCATTGGTGGGCACTCCATGATGCCACTTCAACTGATTCTCCATGTAACTTACCCCTTTCCCTTTGATAGTGTGGGCAATAATCACAGAAGGTTTTCCTTTTTCAAAAGGCAAACTGTTGAATGCAGCCAGTAGTTCTTCTACATCATTTCCATTCACTTCTTTAACTGCCCATCCAAAGGCTTCCCATTTTTTATCCAATGGATCGGTATTGCACACATCTTTTGTAGCGGCAGTAATTTGTAATCCATTCTTATCTACAATGGCGCACAAATTATCCAGTTTATATTGTGCTGCACTTAATGCGGCCTCCCAATTACTACCTTCCGGCAATTCACCATCGCCCATTAAAGTGTACACTTTGTAATCTTTCTTATCCATCTTTCCTGCTAATGCAGTACCGGTTGCAATAGGTAATCCATGTCCCAATGCGCCGGTATTTTGTTCTACCCCTTTTACTTTTTTTGTAGGATGCCCAATATAATGCGATTGGTATTTACATAGTGTATTCAAATCTTCCTCAGGAAAAAACCCCTTATCGGCCAGTACCACAAACAATGCTTCCACGCAATGCCCCTTGCTTTGTATATACCTGTCTCTGTCAGGTGATGAAAAGTTTTCTGGTGATACGTTCAGTACTTTATTGTACAGCACATTTAAAATATCGGTGCAGGATAAACTACCACCAGTATGCCCTGCATTGGCAATCTTGATATACTGCAGAATTTTTTTTCTGTAGTTGATTGATTTTTGTTGTAGTTCTTTTGTTGTCATGTTTAATTACCCCCACAGAATAAACTGTTTTTGTATTTTTTATCATATTGTTTATTTAAACCCATTCGATTTTAATATTTGGGCAAATTCGATCTCAAATTTTTCTGTGCTTTCAAATTCCATTTTTTTATATAACCCAAGTAAAAATTTCTCTAGTTTCTTATAAATTAAAGGTAAAAATGAAGTATGCATAAAATTGCATTTACTATTATAATGTACTTCAATTGCATAATATGGAGCATCTACATTAAATTTATTAGCATTGGCAGTTCTATCTAAATCAGAAATTTTTAATAAAAATATTAATTCATTATACAAACTGTCCGATAGCCTTCCTTTAAAATAGCCAGTTTTCAAACTACCATTACCGCCCCAAAATTTAATGCTCTTATCATTGTAAATCTCAAATTTCATATCAGGGCAAAAACCATAACATTTAGACGCACTAAACTTTATCTTTTCAAACTTTATTGTATCAGTATATAAATTGGGCTGAGACTTGAAATTGAAAAATTTTAAGCTATCCTCCCAATAAATATTATTGAAATGGGAAAAATGTGACCTGTCCAATTTCACAAATAGTTTTTCAAGTGAAAGTTCTTTTGAATTACTTTTTTTAATTAGAAACTTGAATAAAATAATTTTTGAACTGCTCTCTTTAATGTCATCTCTATATAAAACCAAAGTATCTTTAACTGTCTCATAGAAATAATAAACAGATTTATAAGGATGTAACTTATCTCCATCTTTTCGGTCTTCAAGAATTACATATTGAGAGTCTACACTTAAATAATAAGTACCTTGTCCTATCCAAACATTTTGCAATAATCCTTGCTGAGAAAACGATGTTTTCCAAAAAAATAAAAAAAGCATACTCAAAATGTATTTCATAAATATTTTTTTGCAGCCTATATCATGTTAATGCACATACGTCTCCCATCCCAAATAATTTTCAAATGCCTCTTTCAGCACACCTGCAGTCTTGCTGGCGTTCATCACCACATGATGTTCAAAACCATTGCGGCATACATAATTCATCAGACCTTGTAAATTATTTATTTGAGCCACTGCACGGTTACCAAAAGTTTTCAGTGCATCATCGGTCAACTCTCCTTCTCCTACATAAGCTTTGATAATACCTTTACAATCATCAGTGCTGATACGTCCAAAAGTTAATGGCATGGCAGGCGTACGGCCATCCAATGCGCCATACGTATTTTCTGTTCCTACACTGGTGCCTAATATCGGTGCAGTGCTGATGGTAATATCCGGTAAAAAAGATTTTGCCCAGTTGCCACAATGGAACAATACACATTTACTGTCATCATTGGCATAGTTATTATTCCAGTCAACCAATGCAGAGGGAGAGCCACTTGCCAATTGCATGGCATACATACTCAATGTCCCGGTAACATCCACTTCGCAGGCGCTCGGCAACATGTTCTCACTCATCATACTCATGCTGGTACACACATTGCACCCATAATTTTTCTGAATAGATGTCCAGCATTGAATTGCCGTAGCATCTAAACTATTCTCTTCCATAAAATCTGCCAGCACCACATCCAGTTTTGCAATTTGTACCAATTTATCTGGTGGGGTTAAACCGGTATTGGTATACGCATGAATTTTTTCCAGCTTTGCTTTTACACTGGCATCATCTTTAGTCAATTTATTTGCATTGCCCAATATTTCTGATAAGTCAACCGTAGTAACAGAAATACCATTTCGCTGCAATAATTTTTCACTATATCTAACTGTATTAAATGCGGTGGGTCTTGCGCCTACTGCACCAATTCTTACTTTGCGCAAACCATTTACCACACGACAAACAGCAGTGAAGTTTTTTAAATCAGTAATAAATGATTCGTCTCTCGGACTTACCACATGTTTAGTAGTCAAAGAATATTTGATGCCGTATTGATATAAATTATTGCACACAGAAATTTTGCCACACCATGCATCTCTACGGTTCACTACATCCATCTTTGCCAGATCATCAGGATAACCCTGAATTAAAACCGGCACTGTTAATCCCGACAGTTTAATCGCTTCTGCCACACCTTTTTCATCGCCAAAGTTGGGCAACACTACCAATATGCCATCAATGTCATCCGCATGTTTTTTAAACAGTGCCGCACATTTCTGTGCTTCTGAAAAAGTTTCTACTCCACCCAGTTTACTATCTGCATCACTTAATAATACCGGCGTAATATTTAATTGCTTAAACAGGTCCAGTATTTCTGCTCTTGCTTCGCCTACTAATTTATCAGGAAAAAAATCTCTGTTCCCAATAATCACACCTAATGTACTGTGTTTGGTTGCTGCCATCTTATAATGATTTTGTTTTTAAGTAATGAATTAAGTACACCGCTTCTTTTGTTTTTGCATCAGCATTAGGCAAATCATAATCCTGATCAGTGGGTGTATCTGCATTTGGAAAACGCCTCGTCTCTCCTGTTCTGAAAACTATTCTTTCCACACTTTCCACCGGTGCAAAACATAAGTTACTGGATGCTTTGCCTCCATTAACTGTTACGGTATAAAATCTGGTGGCCGTGTTCAATTCTATTTTTATTGTCAGTGCTTCACCTGCAACATATTTCCCCAACGATTTATTTCTGTAGCCCTGTTTGGTTAAAATATTTCCTGTTGAGTCCAGCATCAACCGCAGACATGGTGTACCTTTTGCATTTACCATTTCAATTTCAAGATCACCGGTATTATTTTGCTGTGGTGTAATTGAAAATTCTACAGCTATTTTTTTTGCAACCGGAAAAACTCTTTCTGCTTTTGCATAATCAAATGGATCGCTGTCATGCAGCGCCAATACTTTTGCATTACTGTTTTTTCCTATGGCAGTTCTGCACCAAACCGGACTGAATAAATTCCATTCTTTTAATTCCTCTCCATCTTTCATTTCAGTAAACACATCATTCACATCTGCAGTCACTTTATCTTTTACCGGAACAGGTATTTCACTGATCCAGATATCTTCTTTATTCATGCTGTACGTTACCCACATATTTCCACCGGGTACAGTACCATCCATTTCCTGAATACCTCTTACATATTGCGGACCATAACTTTTATACGCCCCACCATATCTTAATGAACTGATCTCTCCATTTACAAGTAACAGATTTTTATATTTCAACCCATCATCACTTACGCTGATAGCCAAAGGCCAGCGAAACTCTGATGGATTATACACCGTAGCATATTTTTTATCTGAAGTTTTTTGTCCCCATATTTTTGCATTAGCATTTACAAAGCCCGGCGCTCTTAACGGGCCGTACTGCCATGTTTTACCTTCATCTTTGCTGATACTCGTCAATGCATATTTCCATAATCCCACCACATTACCATTGGGTAAATGATAATAATTAAACGCTTTAAAATCCTTTTTTAAAGGAATTAACGGATCATTTCTATCTGCTTCTTCCACCATTTGTTGCAGGAGTAATGGCGTAGCTAAAATTTCTTCGCAGGCTTTTACAAACGCTGCATCTTTCGACGTTTTATAAAATGGATACGAAGTATTCTTTTCATTAAACGCATGATTGTAACGAAGAAAATAAATCGGACCAAAACTACCATCAGCTTTTATTTCTCTGATCACTCTACCCACACCGTTGCCGTCATTGGGATCATCTTTTTGTCCCAGTACAATTCCATAATATCCCAATGCAAATAGTTTTTTACTTTTTGAAGTATAAAAGCCAATGCGCTGGTGCATTACTGCAAATGTATTTTTTGCTGAATCTTTTTTACCTTCTTTTACTGTACCATCAATTAATTTATAAGGTGGAAAAATCACTACTGGATCATTCCAATGATTGCCATCTTTTGAAGTCTGCAACATCGTTCTTCCAGGTGCCACATGTTCACCCACTGGATTGCATAAATATTCCAGATAAAAAGTATTGTTCCAATACGCCAGCATAGGCTGATGATTGTAGGTCCATGATGTAGTTCCGGTGTCTGCCCTGTTGGCACGCATGACCTGAATATTATGTACGCCAATGGCAGGCGATAATTGTCCGTGATGATAATCTACATTAGACAATGTGTTGCCTGTATAACGTACCGTGTCTTGTGCAGTTAACAAAGAACATTGAATAATAAACAATATCGTGAGCCTTATTTTCATTTAATTCTTTTAATTTTTTAATTGCTGTACTACTCTTTTATTCACTTTTAATATTGTTCCGTGCTTATGCCCATCCGGCACGCTGATCAAACTATCTGCCTTTACAAAAGTTTTAAAATCGTTAGTAAATGATGCTCCGTATTTTTTATTCTGATACACATCATAATAAATCAGATAGCCATTTTTAACTTTTGCCACCGCCGGACCTTCGGTAAATTTTTCCGTAAAGGGTTTCGAAATATTTTCCCATGGACCTAAGGGATTATTGGCAAATGCCACTTTTATATTTCTTTCGGGCCGGGTATTATCTTTTAATACCAACATATAATCTTTAGCTGCTCTCTTTACAATCACTGCATCAATCACACTAAACTTTGGATCAAGAAATAATGCCGTTGGAGAAAAGGTTTTAAAATCTTTTGTAGTGGTATAATACAATCGGTGATTGTTATTTTCATCCTCTATTCCTTTTTCAAAACGATTGGGAATACAGGATGCAAACACAATAATGTATTCGCCTTTTACATCATCATAAAATAATTCCGGTGCCCACACATTTACCACCGTTGGCTCATTTTGCATAGCAGGAATATATTGCTGCTCACTCCAGTGTTTTAAATCTTTTGATGAGGCATAACCAAAACCATTTCCTCCTTTCCATTCTGTTGTCCACACCAAATGAAATGTTCCATCTGGCCCTTGCAACATTGATGGATCTCTCATAATCTTATCTTTTCCAATCACTGGTTTTAAATAAATACTGTCTGTAGTTTTCCAGTGATATCCATCTTTACTATACAACAAACGCAATCCTTCATTCGCAGGCTCATGAAAAGAAGTAAACAAATACATCTTCGGTTTACACGATGCCAAAACCATCACACAAAATAATATCGTAATTATCCTTTGCATTATTTTCTTGCTTCCAAAACGGTATCTAAAACTAAAACCCAATCATTGCCTTCTTTTTCTATACCCGGTGGATCAAATGTTTTTGTGCCTTTATTGCTGATTAATCCAATGTCTGCTTTGCTGCCATTACGTGGATTAATCCAGTAGGCATTTACCAATGCACCTTCAATTTTATCTAATGCTACTTTAAATTTTCTTCCGCTATAGGTGTAGAATAAGGCAAATGTTTCTGCCCTTGTTGCTGCTATGTAATTGTACCTTGTTCCATTCTCCAACACCATTGATTGATCAGGCACTCTTGCCATGTACGCTTTCTGTAACATCAACTTTTTTAAATATTGCATCTGCCCTGCACCCGGTGCATTTAATTCATCATCCCAATTTTTGTTGGCGCCAAAACTCATATCCTTATCTCCATTACGATAAAACTGCATGATGGAATTATTGCCATAAGTAAATCCACATCCGCCGGCAAATACACTCCAGTAGGCATAACGTCTTACATCAGCAGCAGTCCATCTTTTTGCAGCAGAGTCATGCAGACCATGTGGAATATTTTCATACGATGGCTCACCATCCAGTGTAGGTTTTACCGGTTGCAATGTATAATCATTCATCGCAAATTTCCAGTTGTCTTCGCCAATACGTGGTTCGGTTGTATCCTGTGCGTAATCTTTATGTCCGCTTTGAAACATATTAAAATCCAGCCAGTCCTGATTATGAAACCAGGCAGAGGAAGTGGATCTTCCTCTGGGATGAAAAGTAACCAGGTGTATTCCATCTTTTTCATGCAATGTTTTACCAATCACATTCCAGATATTTTCTCCATCACTTCCTTTTATATCGCCACCGTTGATCCAGATAATATTGCTTTTGCTTTTATATCTTTCCGCTAAAAAAGCAGCATAAGTTGCGGCATTGGTTTCATTTACCAAACCACTTTTTACATTACCGCCCCATATAGGCACCAGTCCAATGTACATACTTCGTTTTGCAGCTTCGGCAATTACAAAATCAACATTATTCCAGTAGCCATCTGTAACATTTGGCGTGCCAATATTTTTATGATGCAATGCAGAATCACCATAAGCATCTGTTACCGTTAACTCATGCAACAACATTACCTGAATTACATTGTATCCTTTCTTTTTCCGGTCGTCTAAATATTTTATTACGTCTTGCTTTTTACATTTTTTAAATAATAACCAACCTGTATCTCCCAACCAAAAAAAAGGTTGATCTTTTCCTGTTGCAAAAAATCTTTTATTAGCAGAAATTTTTATTACCGGTGGTTGAGCATTAGAAAATAACGCTGCAAATAATAATGCTATCGTAAAATATTTTTTCATTTTCTTTTTTTTGGAACGATCATTCATACTTTGGTCAACATCGTTGTGTCACTCACTTGTACGTTTAATTCTTTACTGAACATTAATTGTGTTTTGCTAAGAGCACCTGTCGTCCCTACGGGACGATTCACAATCAACATCCCATTTTTTTTCTACCCACCTTACGCTCCTACGGAGCTTCTCTTATAAAACATTCTTCTTCTCCATCTTCGCTACCCTTGTCTACATTTTCCTTTTAGGTAATCGTTTAAATCTTCGCTGCCATCTCCTCCATTTCCCTCTCCTTTAGGAGAGGATAGGTGAGGTTACCACATTTCAAATTTTCTTGTCTCTGCATTATATACAATACTCTTCTTCCCATCACTCAGCACATATTCATTCTTATTTGAAGAAGCTACCGGTTTCATTCCAACAGCTGCTTTTAAAATTGCTGGATCGATTTGATCATTCAACACTGCCAGACTTCCGCCTGCCATAAAAGCTGCAATACCAAATTCGGGATAACTGTCACCGGAATAACTCACTGCTTTGTTGGGATATTTTTCTCTGTATTCTTTTACTGCCCGATACACTTGTTCAAATGAAGTCTTTTTAGGTTTTAATAATCGGGCATGCTGACGGGGTGCTAAATTCTGTCCGCCTAATGGTGCGTACACAGATCCATCTGCCTGGTAATGCCAGTAACGGATATCTATCAAATCCACCACCGAGGCATAAGCAGGATTACTCATAATAGAATCCTGCACATCTTTGGTAACACATAAACCAATGGTTGGTCGTTTACCGGTTTCTTTTTCCCAATCTTTTACTGCATCCAACCAGAACTTTACAAAATGTAAAGGCCCTGTAAATTCTTCACCAATAAATTGAATTACACCATTGTTATCTTTAAAATTATTTAAACATTGGCGAATGATTTTTTTATGCAACTCTCTTCTTACCGGATTGCTGATATCATAAAACTGTTCGCCTAAAAATATTCTTTTATCACCTGCAAAAGGTGGTGGCTCAGGAAAGCCGGTGTTGTTAATATTGTTAGCAGTGCGCCATGGAAAATCTACATAGTGTGCGCCGGCTTCAATAATATTATGCTGAAAATAATTCTGATGCACGAGTACCAAACCTTTCTGATCTGCCAGGTCGGCAAATTGTTTTAATCGGCTCCAGTAAAATAAATTATACTTGGTTAAATCATATTTGCTCAAGCCATCCCATGCCAATTCTTTTCCGCTTCTTGCAAAAGGTAATTCGTAAAACGGCGGCCATACTTCACCATCCATTCTCCTTATACGTTCGTGATCATCTCTTCTTAAATCGTACCACAAACCGTAATTGTGCTCCATGGCAACAATATGTTTTGCTTTCATATTGTCCGTTACTTCACCTAAGTCATCCGTCAATCCGTTTCCAGTTCTGCCTGGCACAAAACGGGTGATGTGTGGCTTTGCAGTAATTAAATCATTGCCTTGTACACCACCATTCCACCAGGGAACAATATTTCTTGCTCCTGCTAAAATTTCATCGCCTCTTACCAGCCAGCCATTTTTTATTTGCATGGCAGATGCCAGTACAGGTGCTGTAATTTTTTTAATGCCGATCTGATCAATTGTTTTTGCATCAGCTGCAACAATTGTTATTGAATTTCTCTGATACGACAGATCAATCCATTCCTGCATTTGCATTCTTGGTTTTGCAGCAATCTTTGTTAACTGTGCAGCCACTTCAACAGATGGACTGCTGGATGCTTCTGTAGGAATAAATAAAATTTGTGCCTGAGCATCTACATTTTTATTTAAGCGTTGTGCCAGTTGTGCATAATACAAACTTCTTGGTGTAACTGCATCGTTAGATGCTGTCCAGTATCCATCACCACTGAATTGTGCCCAACTGCCAAACGACCAGTTTTGTGCCGTAGGTGGTTTGTAGCAATCAATTCTTGCAGCGGTGCAGTTCCAGAACAAACTGTTTGCTGCTGCCCATCCGGCACCGTTAGCATCCTGTCCTCTGTTGCCAAAACGTAACGCATTGCCATCTACATTTACCACATCAAATAAAATTCCGGATGACCAGCTGTCGATACCGCCGCTGAAACTATACGGTAAATGAGATTCGCATTGTACAAATGCATTTGGCCCGGGTGTACAATAGCCTGTTGCAAAATCGTGATAGCCTTCTTCGGCATAACAACGTTGAAATAAAGTCTGCTGACCGTTGGTTAAAAAAGTATAGCGTCGTTGCCCGCCAATTTCCGAAACAGGGTGAACTGATTTACAATCCTGCACCGTAACACGTTTGGAAGTTTCCAATACACTTACTGCAGAGCCTGCAAAGTTTTCGAAATTGATTTGACGTACCCATGCATCTTCTGCATTTTCAACATTGATGGCATTCCAGCGATGGTCTTCGTCTTTCAAATTATTTTTATCGTAAGTAGAAATGCAACGCAGGTTTTCGATACCGCAATTATTTATTCTTCCGGCCCAACTGTATCCATACACCATTCCGCCGCCATAAGTGGAATCTATCGCAGTAGTGAGTGGCACATCAATAGTAATTGTATTGCCTTCTATTTTTGTAATGGTTCTGTCGAAAATAATATCTCTGTCGCCGGGTTTCCAGCCGAGTGCAGAAATACCACCGCCAAAAATATCTGTAGCCAAAGCGGCAATCCAGTTTTTAGTAGACGGACGGCGAATACATATTTTTGTGCCCACCTGCCGGTTTATTATTGAACTGTCAACATGAAATTGCAATGCATTTACCGGGACATAAGGATCAATGATTTTATACCCGTTAAATTCTTTATCCAGTTTATTTTGACCTACTATTTTTATCAACGCCAATCTTCCTGTACCTGCACCAATAATGGTGGTTCCTTTTGCATCCATACCACTTCCACGAAGGACTACACCACTTGCTGTAATTCTTAATTGTCCCAATACTTCGTAAGTTCCTTTTTGCAATAATACAGCACCACGAAAACCATTGGCATCAACAGGTAACGTGGCCACATAATCCAATGCAGATTGAATGCGTAAGGTAGCATCGCCTTTTGCAACCGGCACTACTACTTTTACTGCTACATCAGGAATAGATTGTTCTGATGCTTTATAACCACAATATGAAAAATCGGGAATACGATTGCCTAAGGAATCGGGTGTGTACAGCAGTTGTCCTTTTTGGTACCACAAAGGATATAAAGGAGCAGGCTTTACCGGCTTTTGCGCCAATAAAACCTGCTGTAAACCAAAAACGACTGCTGATATGAGAAAGAGTTGCTGATATGATTTTTTTATATTCACTAAGGAATCGTGTATTTTTTATCCGCTTCAATAAAAGTTCAAAAAAGTTATACCGTTGAAGAGTGCGACGCCACCGCAGCTCAGGCAAATTTAAATGCCCGGTACAAAAATTATTTTTTAACCTGCGTAGCAGGTTTCACATTTTTGATGTTTACTACACTATTTAAATATACTTCAATATTGCTGTAACCGCTAGTAGTAATTTTTGCTGCATCCGAAGCGTCTTTCGGATTTAATTTATTTTTAATTTCATAATCATCAGGTATACCATCGTTATCCGAATCTTTATAAGGGGTTCCTTTGTATTCAGGATAACCGCCTACCTGATTAATATCGGTGATGATACCAATTTTGTAAGAATCTAAAGGCAAACGACGGTGTTTGAATTGAGTGGTTGGAACCAATACTTTATCAGACACCACTATCTTACCTGTTTTTACCTGAGCCACAATTCTTTGATCCACTGCATCTCTTACCGGTAGAGTTGCCCCTGCATTGGTCAGCACAAATTCTTTTGCCTGTAAGGCAGGAATAATGGTTATTTCAGGCATAGGCAATGGTTGATTCCATTTCATTTTGTCTTTGTACTTTCCTGCATCGGGTTGTTCTTCTACCTGAACGCCGCCATCCCAGTTATCTTTTGTAACTCTTGCATTACCTTCTACAATATTGCCATTTACATAAGCCCTGCCGTAAACGGCGTAACCTAATTTGCTACGACCGCTTTCGGGTTTTAAAATACGGTGAGCAATTGGTTTACTTTGATCTGGTGTAGCCGGGCCGGGTTTGTAATAGTTATTAATGATGTTGTACATCGCTGTATAATCGCCGCCGTCGGTAGAACGATGCACCCAGTTGAATACTACATTATTGGCAAAGTTAAAAATACCATTCCATCCGATTGATGGATTGCGACCTGCATTGTTGGCCCAAAGGTTACGCACAAACGCACAATTCTCTCCGCCCAATGTACTTCCAAATGCATGGTTCCAGGTATCCAGTGATTCGGAGAATATAGAATTTTGTATGGTGATGTTTACCGTACCTAATTTTAATTCACCATTTTTCATAGGTGTGCTATCGTTGTACATGTGGCGGTACATGCTCATATTCTCATCCAGCCCCCAGCTTGCACTTACGTGATCGATCATGATATTACCAACAGGATTTCCTCCAATGGCATCATCTCTTCTGCCCACCCACGTTTCGCCACGGCGAAAGCGCATGTAACGGATGATAACATCATGTGTGTTTAACCAGAAAGATTCTCCGGCCACACATATCCCATCACCGGGAGCTGTTTGCCCCTGTATGGTAATGTAAGGCGCCCTTATAATAAGAGGTGTTTTAATACGAATGATACCTGATACATTGAACACTACAATTCTTGCACCACCCTGCTCACAAGCCCAACGTAAACTACCCACACCATCATCGTTTAAATTAGTTACCACAATTACTCTGCCGCCACGGCCACCAAAACTGTATTTACCACCACCTTCTGCACCGGGAAAAGCGGGAATACCTGCCTGTGGCAGATCAATTGGCCTTGCCGCCCATGGCACAAATGGCCGCTGGTATTTTGCAGCTTCTTCCTGAATGATGGGATACGCAACAGCCCATGCAGAATCTGAATGTTTACGTGCTGCATCCATCAAAGAATCTGAAGCCTTTTGAACGGCTGCAGGAATTTCGGGGTATTGTGCACTGGCAGTGTTAACAGTTATTAAAACCACTGTTGCCAAAAATGCTTTTTTAAAATTTGTATTCATTACAATTATAGTTTGAAAACTATTAGACGATTATTTATAAAAATGCTGTTGGTTTTAACCAATAAATTACTACTCTATTTTTATTGTTTCAGTTTATAAAAAAGAGAAAGTTTTCAGGCTTTCTCTTTACAAAAAACATTATAAGAAAAAGCTATTTTTGAACTTTAACATCCACTTCAATTTGAGTGGTTGCGTTGGGGGAATCTCCATTTACATATCTTACCAATATACAACCAAATTTTCCGGCTGCGGTTTTAAAACCAATTACACTATTACTTATACTTCCTGTAGGTGTTGTAGACAAACCAGTAATTTTTGATGAAGTACCCGACGTCATATTACCACCGATAAGTGTTTGTATGGCACCACCAGATGTTAATCCACTTACAAAATTTATTGATGTTGGCATTTTTTTAAATACAGTAGCATTCTTAGTCCAAGTGCTGATATCGTAAAAAGGTATTTGCGGTTGGGCTGCATTTAATGCATAAATAGTATGCTTTAAATCGTCGGTTGTGGAGGTGGTGCTGCGGCCAACGGTATCCCAATAATATGCAAGGTCTATATTAGCAGAGTTTGCAGCTCCATCGGTATAGCTGTATACCTTTCCATTGGTAGTAGAGTAATAGCATTTGTTGGTTTTGTTTGTGGTATCAGGCACTTGTAAAATACGGTAACTCCAAAAATTAAAATCTGGTTTAACTGTTACGGTAATGCTTTTGTCGCCATCTCCCATAAATACAGCTACAGGGTCTCTAGCCAACACACGGTAAGTATAGCTACCGGAAGCACTATCTGTCCTATATCCTTTTACAAGTGAAAAACTTTTTTTATTGGTGGCATTGGTTAGCCTGAAAGTATCAACCTTTACACCATTTTTCTGAATCTCCACATAAGCCATATCGGTTTGAGATGTGATGGTAAAATCAAGGTAGATACTGTCTTTGGGGTTTACTTCAATATTACCTGAAACATTTTTACCCCCACCACGATATTCTACAGTTACACCAAAGGTATCTATAGGATCAACTTTTTTTTCGCAAGCCGAAAGCACTGCTGCAGCTGCAAAAAGTAAAATTATATATTTTTTCATACTAAATATTTTTATAAAATTTTATTGTAATGGATCAAATGAACCGTTTATCCAGCCAATGGTTTGTTCTATAACAAAAGAATTTTGGCTGAAGAAATTAGGCAATGCATAGAAATAATAATTATTAGGAATACTAATTACGTTTGACCCTTCAATTGAAGCTACAGTTGCAGGCAACGTGAATACTGTTGAATAGGTAACTGCATTATTTACATTCACCGTATCCCGGGGTTTTTCGCCCAATGTATTTGCAGCATCCAGATAAATTCTTCCTACTACAGGGGTAGCTGGCAGATTGCCTGACACGTAAGGAAGTTTTACTGTTAACCTGTGTGATTGGCGTGCAGATATTAAACTTAGGTTTCTCGTTCTTCTTAAATCAAAATATCTTTTACCCTCTAAAGCAAATTCTGTTTGTCTTTCATTTAATATAAGGTTTCTCATTGCCGGAATAGCGCTTCCAATAGCTAACCCATAATCATATGCTCCTGCAACTATACCCGCTCTAACCCGTATTTTTCTTACCATATCTTTTGCTTCGGTCATGCGGCCTGTTTCATTTGCACATTCTGCATAGTTTAAAATAACTTCAGCAAAACGCATTTCTATCCAATCCATCCCGTTTCCTCCACCTGTATTAGAATTATATAAAGCCTGTGAAGGCGATAATGATGATACAGTAAATCTTTTTGAATAGAAACCTGTATTAATTGAGCCTTCGTCATTTATACCGTTATAACTCCATTGCTTCCTGTCGGACTTACCACTTAATGGGTATAATGCTCCATTATAAACAATAGATGCGGTAAACCTTGGATCCCTATTTAACCAAAATTGATTGGCGTTATATTTAATAACAGTATCATCTGTAACCGCATTTACAATTGGCATTCCATTAGACTTTAAATACGACTGTACTAAATTCCAGGTGGGTTGGTTGGAACCGCCGCCCCCACTTGATTCGGAACTTGGCCTTGTTACATTCTCAAGGTTAGTACCCAGATCACGTGAAGTACTGTATTTACGTACGATCATTACCTCGCTGTTATCTTCTACAGTAAAAATATTAGCATAATTTGCCAATAAACCATAACCATCTGTTACACTCTGATCGTATGCTGCTTTACATGCAACATAAGCATCTTCCCATCTGCTGGCAATATTGGTTGGATTGAACTGGGGGCTTGCCCAATACATCAACACCTTTCCCTTTACTGCCATGGCTGCTGCTTTTGTTATACGCCCAAGACCAGCATTTGCTGTCCATTTAGCTGGTAAGTTTGCAGCTGCTGAATCAAGATCTCTTGCAATTGCTGCAATACACTCACTTGTTTTAGCACGTGGCACAGAAGGAATTCCTTCGTTTGTTATTTCCTGAGCTTTTAATACTAATGGAACTCCTCCATAAAGATTAACCATTCTAAAATAAGTATATGCTCTAAGAAAGTAAAACTGGCCTTTTAATATACGCTTAGAACTAGCCGGAACACCTGTGCTGGTATCAAGACCTTCTAACGCTAAATTACACCGACGGATATCAAAATAGCGGTTAGTAGTAATGGTATTACCTGTACCTATATCTGTTACAGAGTTTTCATTTAGTGTGCCATATAACAAAGCTGTATTGGCATTATTTAATTCGTCGGAAGTGTTGTGAATCCCTCCTAATGTTGGCCATTGCGGAATTACCAATGCATATGTCCTATTAAGGTAGAGTCCCACCGCTCCTTCATCTTTCCAGATATCAGAGTCAATACCCTGCGGATCTTCAATGTCAAAAAAATCTTTTTTACAGGAAGGCAGCACTACCATCAGCATCAATGCTACCGCTACCATTAATTTACCTGTATTTTTTATATATTTCATATTTGCTATTTTTATTAGTTAACAACCATTTTTAGTTTTATAAACTTGCATTAATACCCAAAGAAATCGTTCTTAGTGTAGGGTAGCTTGCATAGTTTGAAGTATAAGGATCTTTATATTTTAAAGGATTAATAAGAGAGAACAAATTGGTTCCGCTAACCAGTACACGTAAATCCGGTATTCTCAATCTTGCCGATAAAGCTTTCGGCATTTGATATGAAAGCACTGCATTGTTAATGCGGCTTTGTGTGCCATTAACAGCCCAAAAAGTAGAGTTTTCTTTAGCCAAAGGTGCATCGGCCCTTGGGAACTTTGCATTTGGATTCTCTGGTGTCCAGTGGTCTGCCCAGAAAGAAGGGGCGCTCTGTGTTGTAGTTGGTACTTTCCTTGCTTCTCCATCGTAAAAGCGTTTGCCGCCAATTGTTAGATTAAGGTTAGTTTGCAGTTTAAATTGCTTATATGTAAACCCTACAGTAAATCCAAATCCAATTACCGGTGTTGTTCTGTCAAACATTGTAGTAATGTCAAAATCATTAATTACACCATCGCCGTTTATATCTTCATAATCCATAAACCCAACCTGTGGTTTAGCACCGCCAATTAAATAATTAGGATTTTTTGCCAGCACTGCATCTACGTCTGCCTGAGTTCTTAAAATCCCTTTGGCGATATACCCAAAATTGCTGCTATTATATTTTCTTGGGTCACGGCCAATACCAATACCCAGTTCGTTTGTACCATATGTGCCTAAGTTAGCCGCATTATAATAAACCTGTAGTAACTGGCTGTTGCTCCAACCGAAGTTGGCATCCACATTAAAGCCCCAGTCTTTTGCAATTCTGCCACGATAACCCACTGAGAATTCAGAACCCCAGCTGATTTGCTTACCATAATTTACCACTGGTGGAGGTACACCTGTTGTTGGTGGGAAAACACTTGCATCATACTTGTCAAACCCATCGTAAGTATATCTGTGATAAAAATCCGCACTAACATTAATTTTATTGTTCAGTATCGTTGCATCAAAACCAACGTTCATTGATCTTGATTTTTCCCAGGTGATTTCTTTATTAGGATAAATACTAGGGTCTAAACCTCCGGTAGAAACATTGCCAAACAAGTATCCGGTTGTAGAAGAATATCTTGATTCCCACAAACGGTTACCTACCCTATCTTCACCTACCAAGCCAATGTTAGCTCTTATCTTCAAAGAATTTACAAACTGTATATCTTTAAAAAAGTTTTCATCACTTATTCTCCAGCCTAACCCAATTGTTGGAAAAAATCCCCATCTGTTCTCTGGTGCAAAATTAGAAGACGCATCTAGCCTGCCGATAAATTCAAAAAAGTACTTACTCTTAAATGAATAATTAAACCTACTTACAAAAGAACGTTTTGCATTAACCACCGATTGAGGATTACGTATTGCATCTGTAATTGTACCCAGGCTTGACAAATCGTTACTAAAAGCCCAGAATTCATCCACTCCACGAACTTGCTGTTGGAATTTAGTAAGGAAAATATTTCTGCCGCTTGCTTCTCCCTGGTCAAAACCAACCATTGCATCAAAGTCGTGGTCCTTGATTTTTTTTGCATAACTCAATGTGCCTATCAACTGGTAGTTATCTGAGATGGTTGTACCCTCAGACATTTGATCGTTATTGGTAATTTTTACAGTTGGCGCAGCTGTGTTCACTGCATTAGAATACAACAAACTATTTTGTCCACGACGCAAATAACCACCTACATTATATGAAGCATAATATTCTTTACCAGTAGAATTTCTGTTATTTTTACCAAACTGTATCCTTGCAGTAAGTCCATTAATAAATTTAGGCTTATACTCTAACGAGGCATTTACTGTTAAACCTTGAGATTTATTAAATTTGTAGCTGCCTGACTGGTGTACGCCTAACAAACTCCAGTTACCGGGAGGGTTAGGGCCAGAGAAAGGAACAGGCATTCCGTTAAACTCTACAGGTACCCACTTTGGTGTAAGGTAAAGCGAACGAATGGTAACATCATCTGTTTCGCTATTGGCATTTTTGTGGTTGTTACTATTTTCTTTGTTATAATCGGATGAAAAACTGATATTGGCAGAAAGACCATCAACAATTGTTGCATTCATACCGGTACGAATACTGTACTTATCATTGGTAATATCGCCATAGTTACCTTTTTCATTATAATAACTACCGCCTGCAAAAAAGGTAAGCTTATCTGTGCCGCCTGATACATTAACAGTGTGGCGCTGTACCTGACCCGCTTTCCAAAAATAATCAAACCAAGACTTATCAGCAATACCCTTTAAAGAATCTAAATCGGCCTGAGAGAAGCGCTGGTTTAATGCAGTACCATTCAGTTCAAATCCGTCATTCAAAAATTTAGCATGCTCGTATGCTGTAAGGCTTTTTGATTTTACAGCTTCATTACTTGTACCTAAATATCCGGTATAAGAAATTTTAGGTTTACCAGCCTTCCCTTTTTTGGTGGTAATTAATATTACACCTTTAGCACCTGCCGCACCATAAATAGCTGCAGAAGCGTCTTTCAAAAAGGTGATATCCTCAATCTGGCTGGCGTCTATATTTTCAAAAATATCTGCATTAGGAGATTGAGACCATTGTATAGGGTTAGAAATGATACCATCAATTACAACCAATGGTTGATTGGTTACACCATCTGGAGCACCAGGAAATGTAATAGAGTTACGTATATTAATTGTAGTGGTAGAACCAGGTTTACCAGAAGCAAAACTTACTCCCACACCGGGTACCCGATTAACCAACGCAGATGGCAGGTTGGCTACAGGAATATCTTCTATATCCGCAGCTTTTATCGTTGATACGGCCCCCTGCACATTTACTCTTTTCTTAGTACCGTAACCCACAACAACAACTTCCTCCATTTGCTTGTTATTTTTTTGCATTACCTGCACAATGGTTGTTTTGGCACCTACGGTTTGCTCCTCGTATATCATGCCTGCACTTGTAAACTTAAGTACCGACTGATTGGAGGGTACTACAATGGAGAAGGCGCCGTTGTCGTCGGTTTTGGTATTGGTAGTAGTGCCTTTAATACCCACTGTAACACTGGGCAGTGGCTTACCATCGGCATCCAATACTTTACCCGTAACGGTTTTTTGCTGTGCAAATAATATGCAGCTGAGCAGTACAAAAAATTGAAGGAGCAGGGCCTTCTTTAAAAGATGCTTTATCATATAGCTTTGGTTTTGAAAAAATAAAATCGTTTATAAATTAGTTTTGTGATTGCCTGGCTTCTTTTGCTGCCTGTATTCTTTTGGCCCATTCTTCTCCTTCCTTCTTCATATCATAACCGGCAGCTGATAAATAATTATTAATGCGCCCTTTGTATTTTCCAAATACCGCATGCTTGGCATCACTGCTGCCTTCATCCATGGCCAGCTCCCTTGCCTCTACCAGCCAGTTATACATTTTGTCTTTTTGTTCGGGTGTAAGTTTTTGCAGCATATCCATGTAAGCTGTCCATGTAACCGGCAATATCCTGTATGTCATGCCATCTTTTATTTTCTCAATCTGATCGGCTGTTAATGTTATTTTTAATTGAGCAATAAACTGTTCATGTAGCTGCTTTAAAGCGGCTGATTTTTTTTCGCCTTCGCTTTTTACAGCTTCATTCATCTCTTCTTTTAACGCAGTGCCAGCTTTTAATGCAGCTAATACAGCTTTACTACCATCATGAATAGTATTTAACTGAAAATACTGAGCAGCTATTTGCTGCTGTACTTTTTTGTATTGAACCGAATCTGTAATGCCAAGTACATTAACAATTTTGGCAGAGCGCTCTGCAATTACTTTTTGATATGCACTGTCAGCTACATTATTTTGTTGTGCAGCAATTTGCCCACTCAATAATAATAGTGTTACCAGCAAAACCAAATTTTTAAAGGGAGAAATAAGTGTATTAATGAAAACCACAGATGCCGTAGTGTTGACATCATTTGTTGTTTGCGTATCAATATTAACAAGCAAAAACCTTTTCATTAAGCGCCTTTTTTAATCGTTAGAAATGAATAAAAATGGTCTTTATTCATTAAGCTAAAGGTACAGATGCACCTAATGGACAACAATGTAAGGTTTTGCTATAAAGATGTAAGATTTTACTATTTACAAAATAAATATCACCATTTTAAAACAGGCAAAAGCTGTACTAATCAGCTATCTTTAAGGCAATGCTTGCAACAGGCAATCCGGCGGCGCTGGCAGTTAATGTACTATTTCCCTTTTTTAAGCCCGACTTTACAATTGCCAGGGCCATACCCTTCCAGGCCCGCCTTTTGTTGCCGGATAAAGAAATAGTATCTGCCTGGTATCCATTATCGGTACCGGCGATAGTTGCGTTGCCTGTAATAGAAAATGTGATCAAATTATTTGCTTCAGGCACAAGATTACCGGCTTTATCTACAATTCTTGCAGTAACAAAAGCCAACTCATTACCATTCGCTTTAATATTTTTTCTATCTGCCAGCAATTCAATTTTATATGGCTTACCGGCAGTTGTAATTTCTTTTATCAAAACCGTTTTTCCATTTTTGCGGGAGATGGCTTTTAAAGTACCGGGTATAAAAGGTACACGCCACATTACATGCAATGAAGTATCCGTTTTAGTTTTTGTGCCTAAAGATTTCCCATTTAGAAACAGTTCCACTGCATCGGCACTATTGTAGTAAGCCCATACATCAACAGTATCGCCAACTTGCCAGTTCCAATGCGGAAAAATATGCAGTACCGGTTTGGTTGTCCATTCGCTTTGATACATGTAATACACATCTTTGGGAAAACCCGCCAGATCTACAATACCGTAATAAGAACTCCGTGCAGGAAAATTGGGATAAGGTAATGGCTCACCTAAAAAATCAAACCCGCTCCATACAAATATGCCGGCCATGTGCGGATATTTTTTTACTGCCAGCCATGTTTTTTCGTGTGTACCGCCCCAATAGGCAAACGTGTTATCATAAGCAGATGCGGTAAAATCTTTATTGCCTGCAAAAGTATCCTGCGCTTTATAATCGGGTGGCCATACTCTCATACTATCGGATGGAAACTGGTACACGCCCCTTGTTTCCAAAGCAGAAGCTGTTTCGGTAGCAATAAATTTTTGCCCCGGAAAACGCTTGGGCAATTCGGGGTAATCGTAATATTTATAATTAAAGCCCAACACATCCAGTGCATTGGCTTTGGTAATAAAATTTTTATCGGGCATGGTCTCGGTTAATGCAGAAGTTACCGGCCTTGTATTATCGAGTTGCTTTACAATTTCTACTAATTTTTTTGTGATCACAGTGCCGGTGCTGTCAAACTGTTCCCGTATTTCGTTGCCAATGCTCCACATAAAAACGGAAGGATGATTCCTGTCACGCAATACCATTGCCTGCAGGTCTCTCTCATGCCATTCTTCAAAATTCAAATGATAATCGTATTTGTTTTTGTTCTTCTTTTTATTCCACATATCAAAGGCTTCGTCCATCACTAAAAAACCCATTTCATCGCAAAGGTCTAGCATGGCGCTTGCAGGTGGGTTATGAGAAAAACGGATGGCATTGCAACCCATCTCTTTTAAAATAGTAAGTTGTCGTTTTGCAGCAGTTTTATTAAAAGCAGCACCTATTGCACCCAGGTCGTGGTGCATACAAACGCCTTTTATTTTTAGTGGTGCTCCATTAAGAAAAAAACCTTTTGCGCTATCAAATTCAAAATTGCGGAAACCTATACTTGTACTTACCTCATCCACTGCAACATTGTTTTGATAAATCCCTGTAACAACTTTATACAGGTATGGATGATCCGCCGACCACAAGATTAAATTTTCAATAATAATACCACCGCCTAATCCTACAGTAGTACTTTCTGCAGGTCTTAATTTCAACTCTGATTTATGCTCCGCTACTTTTTTTCCTGCTGCATCAAAAATCGTTTTTACCAATTGGAATAATTGCGACTGAAAAGTATTATTTGAAAGAGGAATGGAATTGATATGAACAAAGCCTGCGCTTTTTGCTTTGGAGTCTTTATTATATTTTTCCCAATGCCCGTTATCTAAACTAAACAATGAGTTGGAAATAAATACCCCGGGGTACTCTATACTCAACCTGTTTTTTACCACCATCTTTACATCTCTGTAAATACCCGAGCCAGTGTACCATCTTGAGTTAGGTTGCTGCGAATTATCTACCTTAACCACTATCACATTTTTTTCGCCATCAAATTTCAAATACGGTGTCAGGTCGTATTGAAAAGAAGCATAACCATTTGGGCGTTTACCCAGGTAATTGCGATTTATCCATACCTCGCTGTTTTCATAAATACCATCAAACTCAATACTTATTTTTTTATACGACAATGAATCGGCTAATTGAAAGGTTTTACGATACCAGCCAATACCGCCGGGTAATGAGCCACCCTGGTTAGTTGCGGGTGCATTGTTTATAAAATTGCTTTCAATGCTCCAGTCGTGCGGTAAAGAAAGGGTGCGCCATTTACTATCGTTGTATAATGGATTGATAGCAGCACTGTCGTCACCTAAAAAAAAATTCCAGTCTTTATTAAAATCAATAACCTGTCGTACTTGTGCTTGTATGACATTCAGAAACAGAACAGAAATTATTAAAAGACACTTTTTTTTCATTTCATTTATTATTAGTGCTACAAATCTTTCGTGCCTATGGCACTTACTTTAAACACTACAATTTTCTACCAACCTGTAGTGCCTACGGCACATGTAGCAACCATTGATGGCTGTTATAGTTATAGGGTTGACGACCTTTGCCCGTTTACCACAGATGATGCACTGATGGTTTAATAAATTTTTCATACACTTCCTGTACCGCCTGCAATTGTGTTGCAGTAAAATCAGGCATATTGAAAGCGCTTAAATTAGAATCCACCTGATTATTATTAGATGCTCCAGGAATGATACAGCTCACAGCATCAAATTGCAATATCCATTTTAATGCAATGGGTGCTAAATTATCCTGACCGGGAAATATTTTTTTCAATTCTTCCACTGCTGCAATGCCGGTATTGTAATCGATACCACTAAAAGTTTCGCCTTTATCAAATGCTTCGCCATGGCGGTTAAACTGCCGGTGATCGCCTTCGGTAAAACTGGTTGCAGCGGAAAACTTCCCGGTTAACAATCCACTTGCTAATGGCACTCTTACAATAATGCCTACATTTTTCTTTTTGGCTTCGTTGAAAAATAATTGCGAAGGCCGTTGCCTGAACATGTTGAAAATAATTTGAACCGTGGTTACATTATCATACTCCATCGCTTTTAATGCTTCTTCTACTTTCTCCACACTTACGCCTAAGTGTTGAATTTTACCTTCTTGTTTTAAGGTATCAAACAAAGCAAATATTTCGGGACGATAATACACTTCTGTTGGCGGGCAATGCAACTGTATCAGGTCGATCGTTTCCAACCCCATATTGGTTAAACTGTTTTCTACAAATTTTCGCAGTACATCTACATTGTAACCAGCATTAACATGCGGTTGTATTTGCCTGCCGCATTTGGTAGCTACATAAATTTTTTCTTTGCGGCTCTTTACTAATTTACCTACTGCCTTTTCACTTTCGCCATCGCTGTACACATCGGCAGTATCTATAAAATTGATGCCGCTGTCAACAGCTTTGTTTAAAATTTCATCCGCATTTTTTTCATTGAATGCAGCGCCCCATTTGCCGCCTACCTGCCAGGTGCCTAAACTAATGGCTGATACTTTAATACCTGTTTTGCCTAGTGTTCTGAATTCCATTTTTATCATTTTTTTATTATTGTACATCCATACTACTCAGCGCCAATCCATTAGCATTCTCCACTATCAACCGCACAATATAATTACCAGCATTTATTTGTGAGCTGGTATTTACTGTAAACTGATTCCATTTGCCTGAACGGGTAAAAGTAAAATTAACTGTTTCTTCCTGCATCATGGCACCACTTGCATCCAGCAATTGCAATTTGCCTTTTACTTCCTGCTCTTTACCATAAAAATATTTTACCGTAAAAGAATACCTGTCGCCTACACCTGTTTGAATTAAATAGTCAACAGCAGTTTTATTATTTGTTTTTACTACGGCACATAATCTTCCGTTTACAGAATCCTTTGTAACATCTTCATTTAATTTTACTGCATTGGTTCTGTATTGGGTGATGAGTTTAAGGTCGTAGGCGGGCTGCATGTTATTGGCAGGTTGCCAAGCTATGATACAGCGACCATCAGCATCTAGTTCTTTTTAGTTCCAGCCGAAACCTTTAACCGGAATACCTTATAATATTCACCCTCGTTTTCCCCTGTCACAATGTTTGTCCCTGTATTTTCAAACCCCTCCAATAGACTGCGATATTTCAAAGAATCCTGCACAGCCACATACAATTCTATGTCATAAGATTCGCCAATAAACAATTTTTCCTTTGTTCCATAACTTTTGAAAACTACCCTGTCTGCACCAAATAAAAAAGACGGTAAAGAGTTAAGTGTAGCAAAATAATCGGTGAACTGCTGTTGTCCAACATCCATCCACTCACCTTTTAGCCACGGTGAGTCTGTATCCTTTATTCGATATACCCAAGCCGGGGCAGATTTATCCGCTACAGCTATTGCAATTGCACTAATTAAAGCCTCCCCGACTTTGGATTCAGGAAAGCTGATATTCATTTTCCCATTGGTAATTTTCACCTGTACAACCTTCTTTAGAACTGTATTTACACCTGCCTCCTTCCATATATCAAGGTCATCAATAACTATTTTCCCATTTATAGCTACATCAAATATTCGTTTGCCTGCTGCAATTTTTTCACCACCAATTCCAATCCAAGGTTCAATAAAATATAATTCCACTCTATAGTCACCATTTTGCAGATTACTGACCTGATATACAAGTTTGTCCTTCCCATACCTGAAATCCTGAAACAATGCCCATTTTCTTACTTTTCTCAGTGGACTGAATGTGCGGCGCTGGCTTGCAAATACTTCAGGCAATTCTGGAAAATCAGAAGCCCACGACCGGACAAACCCTTTATCAGCTTGCCATACCTGACCATAATCATCATATTCCAACGGACCACCGCAATTAATTCGGTAAATATATCGGTAGCCAGCAGCCGGTTTTAAAAATTCAGCCTCAGTATCGAAAATAGCGGAAGGCGAGGATGGTAAATGCCGGAGAATAATGGTGTCTCTTGCCACTGGTAGACCTTTCAAATATCCAACTGCGTACAATACATTGTATTTTATATTTACACTATCCCATTGAAAATGAGTTCCTACCCCATTCCTTTTTCTTCTGCCTAATGATCTTTCATTTATATCGTTAAACAATTCCACTTCATCACAATTACTATACACTACAATTCCATTTTTAATTCCAGATCTCATCCAGCGATTGGGCCAAGTATGAGAGGCGATATAAACCATTGGATCTTTTTCTGCCGTCACATAATTGCTGCGAAACATATAATACGCATCTGTTGGTTCTTCCCATGGTGTAAGCAAACCTTTATAATTTACCGGACCAATCCTGTCCAATTCTCTTAACCCTTCGCCACCCTGTACCCTACCCGGATTATCATGCGAAGTGAGCAACCAAAAAAAATGTCCGGCAACACTGTCTTTTACGCTTTCCGCCAAACGGATTTTTTGTTCCATCAACTGCGTCATCCTGTCTTCACTTAAAATACCATTCTGTTTAAAGCCACCTTCTGTGTGAAGGTCAATGGTACGCCATGCGCCATACTCACCAACTAAAATTTGTTTCTTCAGATCATTACCATAGGTTGCAGGATTGCCACCATAAGTACCGGTCCAGTTTTGCGGCACATCCCAATCGGTACCTTCGCCACCATTGCAGGTGGTAACTAATCTTTGTGTTGATGCTGTGGGGTCTAACGAACGAATGAGTGCGGTACATTCTTCTGCAAAGTCTTTGGGCAGCTTACTTTCATTTTGCAGGCCCCATAAAATTACCGAAGGGTCGTTTCTTCTTTCTATCACCCATTCTCTTAACAGTGTTTTAAAATTTTGTCTAAACTCCTTAGTGTCGTACCATACATGTGCCGATAATTGTGTCCACCATAAAATGCCTTTTTCATTACATAGTTTGCCATACAATAAATTATGCGGTTGATGACCATCACGAAAAGCATTAAAACCTGCTGACTGTATCCATTTTATTCTTGCAACAATTTGTTCGTTGCTAAAGGCATGGCTTTGGCCTAATAAATGTTCGTACTCGGCAATGCCGTTAATAAAAACTGGTTTGCCATTTAATGTAAATTGATGTGATGCTGTTTTAAAATTGATAGTGCGAAAACCAAAATCGGTTTCGGTTTTATCAATAATTAAATTATTTTCTTTAACAAGAGAAACAATTTTATACAAGTAAGGATTTTCACTACACTCCACAAATTGGGATTATGTACTGTTATATTATTTTGAAGAATAGTAATAGAATCTTTAGCTTTTAATATTTGCTGAATAGTAACTTCTTTTATATTTTTTCCTGCTGCATCTACCAATCGATTTATTATTTCGACCTTTCTATTTTGTAGCGAGTAATTTTTTAAAGTAGTATTAATAGATAATATTGCTTTATCATTTTGTACATCAGCCCATGCATGAATACCGAATGGTTCAATTCTTACATCATTAGTTACTATCAAATGTACCGGCCTAAAAATGCCCATCGGCTGAGAGCCTTCGGAAAAACCACGTTCATCACTACAGCCTCCGCAAACCCAGGGCAGGTCTTTAATATTTGCAGGATGACTTGCGAAAACCAGTAATTCATTTGCAGTGCCATTGGTTTTTAATTTGCCTGTAACATCAATTGTAAAAGTTGTTCTGCCACCGGCATGTTCGCCAACCAGACTTCCATTGAGATAAATTTTAGCATACGAACCTACGCCTTCAAAATATAAAAAGTTGCGGCGGCTTTTATTGGGCTGTGTAAGCTTTAGTATTTTTCTATACCAGATATCGCCGTGTTTATTCCCATGCAGTAATCTGCGGTAGCCGTCGTAAGCATCTGCATTGTGTGGCAGATTAACTTTTGTAAAATAATAATCGCTGGTGTTGGGTGGAAAAGATTTTAAATTATTTATGCCGGTGCTGTAGGCCCAGTCGTTGTTCAATAAAATATCTTCCCTGATATTTTGTTGTGCAAAAGAATTAAAACATGCAACTGCAAATAAAAAAAATGCAGTAGCGAATTTAATTGCTGAACAATGAACAAAAATTTGAACGGAGTACCTCTTGCATCGGCATAAACTCTGCCAATGTCGCTCCACAGTAGTACATAAGTCTGTCACCAAAATATTTTTATAGTTTATTAAGCGATGCATCAAATTTATAAACCCCGTTTTTTTCTGTTGTATAATATTTAGGTATGTCGTTGTAACGCAGTTGCAGCGGCAGCCCGGCTTTAGACAATACTTTCACATACTCCAGTTTACCATTGATCCATTTAATATCAATTACAAAACTGCCTCTTGCACAAATACCTTTTACCTCGCCGTTTGCAAATGCAGCTGGTAGTGCCGGTAAAATATCAATGTATTCTGTATGGCTCTGCAACAGCATTTCGCCAATGCCGGCAGCACCGCCAAAGTTACCATCAATCTGAAAGGGCGGGTGTGCATCAAATAAATTGGGATAACTGCCTGCACCAGCTTTCACCGGGCTGATCAACATTTTTACCATGGTAAATGCATGCTCGGCATCTTTAAACCTTGCCCAGCAATTTATTTTCCAGCCAAGGCTCCAACCTGTTGCAGCATCACCACGATAGAGCAATGAGTGCTTTGCTGCATTCATCAATGCAGGCGTAACATCAAAATTTATTTCGTTACCGGGATACATGCCCCACAAATGCGAAATATGACGGTGCTTATTTGTGGTGTCATCCACATCTTTCATCCACTCCTGCAACTGTCCGTATTTACCAATTTGGTTGGGTGCAATCTGCTGGTATTTTTCTTTTAATATTTTGCGCAATGCGGCATCCGTATTTAAAACTTCGCCTGCTGCAATTACATTGCTGAATAAATTACGGATAATCTGATGATCCATTGTTGGCCCTGCTACCAATCCACCTTGTTCTGGAGAATTGGAAGGTGTGCTGATCAAATAACCAGTTACCGGGTCTTTAACTAAAAAATTATTGAAGAATAATGCCGCTTCCTTCATGATGGGATAAGCTTTGTTTTTTAAAAAAGCTTTATCCTGTGTAAATAAATAATGCTCCCATAAATGCTGGCACAACCATGCGCCACCTGTAACCCAAATACCATGGTTAGCCGCATTTATTGGCGCTGTGCCTCTCCATACATCTGTATTATGATGCAATACCCAGCCCGGTGCATTGTAATGGTCTTTGGCTGTTTGTTTTCCTGATACTGCTAACTCTTCAATCATTTTAAACAACGGCTCATGCATGGAAGATAAATTCAGCAACTCTGCCGGCCAATAATTCATTTCCGCATTAATGTTAGTGGTGTATTTACTGCCCCATGGTGGATTGGTTAAATCGTTCCAGATGCCCTGTAAATTTGCTGGCCTTGTACCGGGCCTTGATGAAGCAATGAGTAAATATCTTCCGTATTGTGTGTACAGTGCGGCAAAGGAAGGGTCGTTGCCATTGGCAAACTGCTCCAGCCGTTCGTTTGTTGGAAGCAAGTAATCCCAATCTAAAGGCGACACATTTTTAAACTGTTCTGATAAATTTGCTCCAAGTTTAATAGAAAATGTATTGAACCATTTTTGGTATTCACTTACATGTGCTGATTTTATTTGCTCGTATGTTTTTCCTTTTACTGATGCCAGTGCTTTTATACAAGGTGCTGCAGCATCGGCAGAAACGTCTTTATAATTTTTATAGGTTGTTCCGGCTGTTAAATAAATGGTGGCTTCATCTGCATTGTTAATTGTTAATTGCCCATTATTAATTGCAACAGCCCCGCCTTTTGTTACTATCTGTAAATAACTTTTACCCTGCAAAACCCCATTGCGCACTTTTACAGAAAGTATGATGGTATTATTGTTTAGTTGTGTTACAGTATAATTTCTGTGTACACTGCTAAGTACTGCATTAAAACTGATGCTTGCTTTTTTACTGGCTGTAAGATTAATCACCAATGCCTGGTTAACGGCTGAAACAAAATATTCTCTTTTATAATCAACGTTGCTTAGTGAATAAGAGGTGGCAGCAACCGCATTTGAAATATCCAGCTCTCTTTTATAATTTGTAAAGCCCGTTGTATTTTCAAACTGCAAATTTAAATCACCAAAAGGCTGGTAGTCGGCCTGGTAAGTGCCCACCGGCGGCGGGTTATCATTCACCACATAATATTTCCATTGTCCATTCAATGATATTTTATCTCCCTCTTTTTTTACAGGATAAATCCCAACATGCTGTGCAGTGTCTTTATAACCATACATGCCGCCTTTGTTACTAAAGTTGAGCACTAAAATGGCAATACTGTTAACACCTTTGTGCAGCAGTTTTTTATCAACAGTATATTTTCTTCCTTCTGTATTTTGCTGGCTGCCCACCAGTGTGCCATTTACATACGTGTAATCATTATCACGAATGCGGTTAAGGTCAAGCACCAAATCTTTTTTACTCCAGTTGTTTGGCAAAACAAAAGTTGTACGCAGCCACACAGCGCCATCCAGTGTTTCAAAACCCACCGTCTCCCATCCATCCCAATGTGGTACCGTCATGGTTTTCCATTTGCTGTCGTCAAAATTTGCTACAGCCATTTTTATATCGGCGGTTACTTGTTTTATCCAGCTGCTTTTATCGGCCTCAAAACTTTTTAAGCCCATAAATTGTTTTTCGGCCATTGCTTCTGCTTCTTTCTGTTTGCCGGCAAACAATAAATTGCGTATGCTATCTAAATATTTAGATGCGCCGGGGCGGCTGTACTTTCTGGGTTCACCACTCCACAAAGTTTCTTCGTTAAACTGAATGCGGTCGTTCTCCACTCCGCTAAATAACATGGCGCCAATACGGCCGTTACCCACGGGCAATGCTTCTGTCCATTTAACAGCAGGTTGTTTGTACCACAGTTTTAAATCCTGTGCTATTGCAATTTTTACAGTGAGTAAAAATAAAATTGCAACGAAATATTTTTTTTTGTTAACCATCATATGTACTACTATGGGGCGACATTGGCGACGCTCCGTTCAGCGATATATCCTTTTTGATCTTTACTTGTGTTTTACTAAATACGTTTTGCATAAAGCGCCTGTCGTTCCTACGGAACTTTAAACACTTGATTATTTGCTTTCTACCCACCTATTGCTCCTACGGAGCAATAATGCATACCCTACGATTTAAAATTCCCTTCAACTATCAGCGTTTCACTTCCTCTCCATACACCACCGTTGCATCTCCCAATTCATTGTTAACTAATTTTACATTTTTTGTATCCGCACCATTAATGGAAGCAAATATTTTTGTACCTGCAAACAACCAGCAGTTACGCAACAGCACATCCTGCACATTGGTTAACTTAACCACCGGCACAGCATCAATGGGCTTTGCTGTTGTAAGCCCGTCAATATGCAGCCTTGTTGATTTTTCTATTGATAAAGCCGAACCCGTTTTTGTATTCACCCTTACATTATGCAATTCAATATCTTTTGCATTCTTCATTACAATTCCTGTTTCGGTTTCAAACACACAATCATTCAAACTAATTTCACTCACCGGCATTTCATCCAGCCCATTAATGTACATGGCTTTTTTTGTGTACGCAGTGATATTACTAAAACGAATGTTTCGAAACTGCGGCGTTCGTTCACTTACCGGCTCCGGCTTTACCCTGGAGTATTCCATATCCAGCACAATGGCCTGGTCTTTTATATTCTTCATTACAATATTATCTACCCGTATATCTTCTACCACACCGCCCCTGCCTCTTGCGGTTTTAATTCTTATACCACGGTCGGTGCCGTCAAACACACAATTGCTGATCACAATCTTTTTAACATCCCCACTCATTTCACTGCCTATCACCACGCCCCCATGGCCGCTCAGCATGGTACAATTAGTTATTGTATAATTTTCTGCAGGTGTTGCTTTTGTTCTGCCCGGTAAATCTTTCCCTGATTTAATGGTAATGCAATCATCGCCCACACTAATATGGCAATCGGATATGTGCACATACCTGCAACTTGATGGATTGATGCCATCTGTATTGGGTGATTTTGGATTATCGATCGTCAATCCTTTAATGGTTACGTTTTCGCAAAACTCCGGTGTTACCGTCCAGAAAGGAGAATTGGTAATAGTAATACCTTCTATCAAAACATTTTTACAATACAGTGGTTGTATAAAAGGCGGACGTAAAAAACCACGTGTCATTTGTGTGGGATCATCGGGCAATAAAATATTTTTATTCAAACTATCGAACAGCAACTGGTATTTATTTCTTGCAGTTTGATTCTTATAAAAACTAAGTGCATAATCCCACCACTTTTTTCCATGTCCGTTTATTTTGCCACGGCCGGTAATGGTAATATTGGTTTCGTTGTAGGCATAAAACAGCGGAGAAAAACTCATTACATCCACGCCTTCGTAGCGGCTTTGTACCATGGGCAGGTAATCATCAAAATTATCGGAGAAATGCAGTTCGGCACCGGCGTCAATAAATATGGTGATATTGCTTTTTAAATAAATGGGCCCTGTTAAATATTTTCCTGCCGGGAAATACACCGTGCCGCCCCCGGCTTTTGACGCAGCATCAATAGCTTTTTTAATAGCGGCTGTTGCTTTGGCACTACTGTCTTTTTTTGCGCCGTATTTAGTTACATCATAAAACTGTTGGGCATTGCCTGCTGTTACATAGCTAAACAACAGTACAATTACAATTATTTTTTTCATTCTTTTATTTTAATGCTTTTTCAATTTGTGCTATCAGTAGCTCTCTTTTCATAGGGTAACCTGCTTTCGATAATTCAACTGTTCCATCTTTATGTATTATAGCGTAAGTTGGATAACCGTTGCTTTTTAATTGCTTCATGATATCTGTAGTTAAACTATCGCTGGCCAGTAAATGATTACCCTCCAGGTTAAAATAAGCCACCAGGGTTTTCCATTTTTCTTCATTACCCTCATCGTAGTTAGCGATATATAAATAATCGACTTGCTTGTTTTTAAAATGCGATTTTATTGCAGCGCCATTCTTTTCTATTTCTTCCCTGCAAGGCCCACACCAGGTGCCCCACATATCCAGCAATACCGTTTTACCTTTAAATATGGCCAGCACATCAGCCCAGGTGTTAATGCTATCGCTGTTGGGAATAAAAATCATTTTATCCGTTAATGGCCGTTTTAACTTTTCAAGCATTAAGCTTACAGGCTTATCGTATACTTTTTTATACAAACTACCAGGAAACTCTGTTGAAAAATCATTATAAATTGAAGCCATGTTTTGTACTAAAGAACTTTCTAATGCTTCTTTTATTAAACAGGAATACATGTATTCTTTAACCTTACCAGTAAAATATTTATCTATTACTTTTTGACAAAGTTTATTACTAACATCGGCGTTAAATTCAGCTTCGCCTTTTACAAAATCATCGTCATACCATTTTTTCACAAACCCTTTTATATCTGCATTAGCATCATTCCAAAGCTGTTCTTTGGTACGCTGTAAATAATCCTTTAAAAAAAGCCGGTAGCTGATTATGTCCAATGCATCGTCATTTACTAATGGCGCATCTTTCAATAATTGATTAAATACATCATCCCATTTTTCAATATTTCTTTTATAAGCATCTTTAATATAAAATTTTCTTTGCTGAGCAAAACTGTAATACGCTTTAAGCGGTGCATATTTAATTTCGTAATTCCAATATTTAATAAAATCTGCAGAAGGTTTGTATTTAACAATATAATTAGCTAAAGCCCTTGCATTTTTTTTTGATTCTTCTTGAATATAAGAAAACAAATTACCAGGAAGAGTATCTTTTGAATACTCATTAATATTATCGTAATCACTCAATACCAATGGTTGATTATCCGAAGCGCCTTTACCCGTAACGATTAGCCGAGGTTTACCAATTTTAGTTTTATACTCTATTTCAACGGTGTACCCATTCTTTAAAAAGAGAGGCTGCCTAAATTCAAGCGAATCATTTATATAAGAAGCCAAGTACATAATCTCTGGTTGTCGTAGAGTTAATTTAGCAACGTACTTTCCTTTATTGATGTCTATATATTCAATTACATTAGCAGTTGGGTATTGAGTAAAGTTCATTTGCCTAAAAAGAGACAATTTTCTGTTAAGTGATAGTTGATCAAATGCACCCTTGATTTTTGCATTTTGTGAAATGGCATTTAAACAAAGTAGCGTTGCAATAAGAAAAAATATTTTTTTCATTTATTATATTTTTATAGCCATCCGAAAACATAAAGCATTTCACCAAAGATGATTTTTACTCAAATAACCAATCCAAATTTTTATTCTTACTATCACTCATTAATCCTGCATCATAAACTGGTACAATAGTGTTGCCATCCACAAATCCCAAAATCAAACAAACACCTCTTTCCAGTTTCAACACATTCCAACCAGCCTTAAAATTATAGGTATGTAAACTTACAGGCGGCATGCCTTCAATAGCTATGGCATTGGAAATTTTAATTTCAGCCTGCCCATAATCATCAGCACTGGCATTGGTTTCCAGTTGCGGCTCTTTTAAATAAATGGTATCTTTTGTAAAAGCCGCTTTTTGCGGTTTAAAAAAACCAACTAAAATTTTTACTGGCTTTTTACTAGCGAAACCAATGTAAGTACCATTTGTTAATTGTTGATTATACCTAACCTTCACAGCTTTTAATCCCTGTAATTCTTTTGCAAAAGATGTTATGACAAGATTGGTATCTGCAAAAATATTCCCGTTTTTCTCAATAGCAGCAGTATAAACATTTGCAGCGTGTAATTGAACTTCAGCGTTTGTAAAAGGTTTAACATCGGCAACAACTTTACCGGCATTATTTTTAAGCGAATCTATTTTATGTCTGAATGTACTCAGTTCTTTTTCAAACACCGGCAGCATTTCATTCCAGTGTTTGTAAGTGCCATCAACCCCACGCATGGGTATTTTGCGTTGTGAGGTTTGCATACTGTTGGCGTAGAGGTAAGAAGCCGTGGTAATTTTTGTCAGATCCATGAATACTGTAACACTTAAATCAAGCAACTGCTCTGCATCTTCCAGGTCTTTTAATTCATTACTGTATTTATATCTTAATACCAATAATGCCGCTTCAGTTTTATATGCAAAATGAAAAGCCATAGCGTAATAACTTCTTACATCATTTCTAATCCGCTCAAATTCGTCTTTATTCTTTTTTACAGATAGTGTTTTAATTGCCTCCAATGCTTTTAAAGCATGTTGCTTCACATCTTCATTTACATGCACCGGCGTTTCCCCAACATGCTTCACTCCCTTCCATTCTTTATCAGCATAATCCAGTAACATCTCTCCTTCCGGTGCTTCTGCATCATACAATAAAGTAAACAAGCCATAACGATAGGGATTGATTAACTGTGTCATTAACATACCAAGTGTAAGTGTTTGACGATTACCATCTGTAATTCCAAAGCGGCGCAATAATTTAGGTGCTATCTCTCCGCTTTCTTCATAAGCAGTTAAAATTTTTCTGCCGTCTGCAATGCTGCAACCAAATTTATCAGCCAGTTGTTTACTCCAGTATTTAATTTCATCATCCCTGTTACGTTTTGCCTTCCATGCATAGCGGCTCCAGGCTTTGTACCATATCCAGTCACGCTCAATTTGCAATAAACGCTTGCCGCCTGCAACACTGTCGGCGCTATAAGGCCAGTCCCAGTAAGATGCCTGCGGATACAAATGCAAACCATTACCACCCATTACTTCATGCATGCCAATTACACTCTGCTGTATAAAATCGGGTGAGCCATACCGGAAGGGTTCTAAATTGGCAAGTATGTGTACGTTCTCAATTTGTACGCTACCTAATTTGCTTAATGTTTGGTGCAGCTTTGCCCATTCGCCTCTTGGCCTGGCATAGGTTAATGCTTCGCCGTTAAACTTTGCTTCAGTATATAAATTCTTATACAAAGGCAATGCGGCTTCCATTACTGACGGTGCATCGGTATCATGTGCCCGTAAAACAATCGGAGGTTCTTCTGTTTTACCTAATGCTTTTAATCCATCCTGCACACCGGGGATAATGGTTTTAGTGAACCATTCAATATCATCTTTCCCCACGCCTTCCATGGCTTCGCCCAAACAAACCATTAAACCAACATTGGGGTATTTTTCTACAAATGCAGCAATGGATTTCCGGGTATAATCTGCAATAAGCGGTGTAATATGCCTTTCTCTTTCCTGTGTTTTTATGTTGTGGTGTTCGGCAAATGGTTTTGAAACGATGATATTGTAAAACATTTGTATCACCCAAATACCTCTTTTATCTGCTTCTGTTGTTAAGAATTTGTATATCTCTTCATTCTTTTTAAAAGTAGCATCATCTACTTCTACCGCATAAGGGTAATCTTTTAATTTTACCAGTGAAGCGAAGGGATGGCCGTTCCAGAGATACAAAGAATTCATCCGGTTGTCCACCATTGAATCCAGCACCTGCAACCATAATTTTTTATCGTAAAACCAGGGAAAGGTTTCCGGTGTGTAAGGATATTCATACACATTTCTTCCGGGGAGATAAGTAGATTTTTGTATGCCGATGCATTGGCCACGAAGCACCATTTCGGGAGCATCTGCGACATCAATTTTTTGAGGTAGTTTTCCCAACATCATTACCCTATCAGCTAATTCAAGACAACCATATAAAATGCCGGTGGCATCTACTCCACCCACATCAATATTGCCACCAGTTGATGAATGAATTGAAAATGATTCTTTTCCGAAAATTTTATTTCTTTCGGATTGGGTTATACCCGGAGCATAATTTTTCAGTCTTTCGTCCAGGTCTTTTACTACATCGCCAATAATAATTGTTCTATTTTTATTACTAAGTGCTGGTCTTTGTTTTATGCTGACGTTATACCCATGCAGTACTAATGTTTTTTGTAGTTTTTCAACACCAAAGCTTATTCTTGAATTTACAATTAACGGTACGTCAATTATAATATTTTCTTTTTTACCCTGTGCTAACAAAAGCTGGCAAGTACTGCCAGCGATTATTAGCATCAACATTATATATTTTTTCAGCTGCATACTTATTTTATAACCGCCATTTCATTCAAATATTTTTCCAGCATGGTAAATCCATCTGCCCCAACTTTATTTCTATCCTCAGCATCATTCACATTCAATCCATTTTTTGTTTCCCATCCATCAGGCATACCATCTTCGTCAGTATCAATTGGTGCAGGCGATGTTTTATACGAACTCCAGCCACCCACGGCCAACGGAGAATCAATAATACCTGCTTTACCAAAAACACCTTTGCCAGTTGCAGTACCAGTTTTAGTTTCGTTAATTACTCTTTCATCAACATTATCTCTTTTAGGAAGGATGGCACCGCTGTATTTTAATACTGCTTCATAAGCATCGTTTGCATTTTGTTCCGGTACTGGCGCCGCAATTGTAAAAGCATTTTTTGCATATGCTGCACTGGGATAATTTTCTTCAGCAAGGTCAATGCCTTTAAAATTCTTTTTTGTTAAGGCTTTATCACCTTCCATTATGTTGCCGCTTACAAACCATTGGCCGGTGCCTTTTGCATTGGCTGCTGCATAATTGGCATGTACAAATTTTAATTCGCTGGCAGTTGCAGGCCCGGGTTTGTAATAATTGTTTACCATATTTACCTGCGATACGCCACCAGCAATATTTACTTCACCACCGTAACAGGCATTGGAATTGCCCCAGTTGTAAATAACATTATTGCGGTAATCGATGATGGCCATCGTATCATGTGCCCTTGCGCCATTAAAGCGAACGGCACGGCTGTTTTGATGTGCAATTAAATTATGATGATAGCTGGCGTATTGTCCACCCCAAACCCCGCCGTAAGAACGATGCCCTTTTTGATGACCGGCTTCATACAATCCTTCGCTTACTATGCACCATTGCACGGTAGTATTTTTTGTATCGTACATGGCGGCACATTCTTCATTAGCCCAGCTAAAACTACAATGGTCAACAATTACATCATGGCAGTTCTCCATATCAAAACCATACAAACCTTTTTTATCGGTTCCGCCGGGACGGCTGCGAATAAAACGAATGATGATATTACCATGATTGCCTTTTGAAGAAGCGCCATTTAAAATTAAAGATTGATTTTTTAAACAAATGCCCTCACCGGGGGCAGTTTGTCCCGCAATAGTAAGGTTGCTTCTTTTAATTTGAATTTTAGTTTGCAATTCAATGATACCACTTACTTTAAAAATTACTATAAGCGGTTCGCCAGGGAATTTTTCCAATGCATTTCTAAAACTTCCTTCGCCATCATCATTTAAATTGGTAACAGCAACTACTTTTCCACCACGGCCACCGGTAGCATATTTACCAAATCCTTCTGCACCGGGAAATGCAATTTGCTGCGCATTTACATGTTGAAGAAAAAAAAGAATGCTTATAAGAAATTTACTTTTCACTTTATTTGCTTTAGTTACTTTATATACTTTATTTGCTTTTCTAACTTTATAAAACAGGAACAATTCCTCCCTTCTCACTGCTCTCATATGCCGCTTCTACACAAGTCATCGTATAAATACAATCTTCCACGCTATTATCCGGTTGCGTAATTTTTCCTGCTGCTGCCTGCAACATTTCATTCATGCTGCCAATAAAGGCGTGAGGAAACCAACTGCCTTTAATTTTCATTTGCTGCCAGTGCGGCTCCTTTCCTTCTTCCAGTAAAACATATTCAAAACTATCTGCAGCACCACGGGGATAATCGATAAGTGCACCAAAATTTATTATTGCTGCACCTTTATTGCCTTCTATTTTAATATACGATTGTTGTTTTGGTATGCCATAATTATGACAATGATTGGTAAGAATATTTGCCCTTATCATATCTCCATAATCCATGATGATATTACTACGCACCGAACCCATTTGCGGCATGGAAGGATGTTTGGTAGTTTTGGCATACAGCGATTGCGGGTTGCCCAATAAATTTCGTACCAGGTCGATATAATGAATACTATGGTATAAAATTTCTACTCTTGGCGACACCATTAAAAAATCCCACAAATTCCAGGGTGTATATACATTTACATTCACTTCAATATCGTTCAACTCTCCCAGCAAATTTTTACTGATCAATTCCTTTACCGCTAAAATATAAGGCGCATAACGTAATTGAAAATTCACCCCTGCAATCATTTTTTTATTTTGTACAAGCGCCAGTATTTTTTTTGCTTCGGTATAATTTTCACCCATGGGCTTTTGCAATAATACGGTTGCCCCAACAGGTAACTGGTTAAGCAAGTCGATAATTTGAGAACCCGGTACTGCCACATCAAACACGGCATTGGCAGGCGCATGGGCTATCATTTGCTGTACACTTGTAAAAACATGCGGCACATTAAAATTAGCGGCGGTGTTTATGGCTTTAGCGTTATCAATATCATAAATCCCCTGCACATTAAAGCCAGCAATTTTATAAGCCGGTAAATGCGCCGTGTTTATAATACCGCCTGCGCCAATAATGTATATTGGAATATTTTGTACTGCTGAAGAAATATTATACTGCATATAATTATAAGTCTCTTACGAGCCGCCTAAGTAATTACCATAAGTTAACAATAATACCGCAGTAATTAATACCAGTAATGCCAACATTAACAAACGCATAGTAATTGCACTGCAATTTTTCCATTCTTTCATTAATAAACCAGCTACTGCGCTAAACAATACTAACATGATCATGTGTATGGCCCAGCTGGTAAATTTATAATTGCCCATACGAACATGCCCAAGGCCATAAAAGAAAAATTGCCCATACCATAGCAAGCCGGTAAGTATGGCCATGGAATAATTTTTTACCAGGCTGTTATTACCAGCTGTAAAAAACTGTGCAAAAGTTTTTTCTTTGTTATGTAAATACAAACAGTAAAATAAAGTAGTTACAAATGCACCGGAGTTAGAAAAAATATAGATCACATTACCCTGGAAATTTGCTGCGCCATATTTTGCGGCCACATCTGCAATGGGTTGCCCCTGGTCTAACGAAAAGCCATACAGCGCTGATAAAACCCCTGCCAGCAAACAAAGCGGCAATCCTTTAGCCAACGAAAAAGTTGATTTATTATCAGCATCCTTTTCGATATCTTTTTCTTTATTTCTTCCGGCAAGGCCACATATTGCAATACCAATTGCCCCCAATACAATTCCGATAATTAAATATGCAGCGCCATTACTTTTTAATACATCTCCCAATGTACCATTTACCAATGGCGGCAATAAAGTACCCAACACACAACTGATACCAACTGCAATGGCATAGGTTAATGAAAAACCAACATACCGTATGGCAATACCAAAAGCAGTACCGCCAATACCATACGCCATGCCCAATAAAAAAGATGTTAGCATGGCAGCTGTTGGAGCTTCCTGCAATACCAGTATCAAATCAGGAATGGTAACAAACGCCATAATAACCGGCAGGGCCAGCCAGCAAATAAATGCCTGTGCCAGCCAATACGTTTGCCAGCTCCAGCCCACTACTTTTTTTTGAGGCGTGTAACACAGCGCAGCACTGGATGCACCTGTAGCATGAAACAAAACCCCATTGATCAATTCCATTGTAGCTGCGTTGTTTTATAGATTGTAAAATTGCTGTGCGTTATTATAAAAAATATTGTCGCTATCGTTTTTATTTACCAAACTATTTATTACACTGGTATACACATTCCATACCTTGGTATAAGAGCCGGCTAATAAAGCTACCGGCCAGTCGCCGCCGCAAAAGCAACGATCGGTGCCAAAATTTTCCAACGCAAAAGCGATATAAGGTTTCACTTCTTCTGCACTCCAGTTTTCAAAATTGCCGGATGCTGTACCAAGCCCCGAAATTTTTGCATAAAAATTTTTATGCCCAGATGCGGCTTTCATCAAATCGCCCCATACACCAAACCTTTCTTTTGTTTTTATGGGTGGCTGGCTTAAATGATCGAACACCATTTTTAATTCCGGAACTTTATGCGCTACTTCCAAAGCCGTTTCAATATGCTGTGGCAATACTGCCACCACATCGTAAGGAATATTTTTTTCGGCCAATACTTTTAAACTTGAAATAACTGAGGGTTGTAATAACCATTTAGCATCCTGCTCATCATGTATCTGATGGCGAACGCCTTTAATGTACTGTTCATTCAAATATTTTTTATGCAACAGCTCCTGTGTTTTATGGGTATCCGCTAACGGCAACCAGCAAACCACCCCTTCAATCCATGCTGTTTTATCAGCTGTTTCCAGCATTAGCTCCGTGTCTTCGGTATTGCCAGCAGCCTGCACTAAAATACCACTGGTTATTCTTGATGCCGTTTTACTTTCAGTTAACTGCCCAATTTGCCATGTTTGCTTTAGTATAGACGTATCATTTTTTAACCACGGGTATTGCGCCCGTTGCAGATCCCAAACATGAATATGTGTATCAATTATTTTTTGCATGGCAGGAAGAAAAAAATATTACCGGAATTATTTTTCCTGGAATATTTTTTCCAGTTCAAATTGTTTTTCAATTGCATCGTTATGTTGGCCCAGTTGCGGCGCACCCTTATCCGAAATTAATGATTTTCCGTCTACCCTTATCGGGCATCTTGTGGTGGTAATAGCAAGGCCGTTATTTGTTTTAACTGTAATTTCCATATTCAGCACTTTATAACCATCCTGCTGTACCAGCTTATCATAATCCAATACAGGCGCACACCAAATATCTGCTTTTTCTAAAATGCCAAGCCAAAATGCAGCACTGTTAGTGAGCAGGTGATCGGCCAGTATTTTTTTTATCTCATCTCTTTTTGCAAACCAATCATTGCTGTCATTAAATTGTTGCAACGTTTCGCATTGCAATAAGGTTGCTAACTGCAAAATATCTCCCATTGCCAATGCAATGTAATCGCTTTTGGTGTTATAAATACCATATGGCGCTGCTATGTAAGCGTGGGCACTGTTCACTGCGCTGCGTACGGGCAATTGCCTGCCATCATTGTAATAAGAAGTGAGTACTTCAAACTGAAAATCTAAAATACTTTCAAACATATTTACCTGCACCAATGCCCCTTCGCCACTGATAGCTCTTTTATACAGCGTTGCTAAAATACCCTGTGCAATATGTGTACCTGCTAAAATATCAACTACCGCCACGCCCATTGGTGTAGGGCTTTCGTTATTATTATTATTTAACCAGGTAAGGCCCGATGCTGCCTGTAATAAAAGATCTTGCCCCGGCAGATCTTTCCATGGCCCTTCATTACCATAACCACTTATCTCTGCATAAACAATAGAAGGATTTATTTTTTTTACGGTATCATAATCCAGGCCAATACGCTCCATTACACCGGGGCGAAAATTATGCATCATCACATCTGCCTTAGCCAGTAATTGTTTTACTTTCTCCAGATCGTCTGCATCTTTTAAATCGGCAGCATAACTTTGTTTGTTGCGGTTAATGGCATGAAAAATGGTGGACTCTCCTGCTATCATCACATCGGAAACATACAACTCCCGGCAAATATCGCCAACGCCTGGCCGCTCAATCTTTATCACCTGCGCCCCCATATCTGCAAGCCGCAAAGCAGCAGAAGGGCCAGATAAGAACTGGCTGAAATCTACTACAACGATGTCTTCTAATAAATTCATGCCCTTATCCCCTAAAGGGGTATTTTTTGTGTTATACATTTTTTTGAACCCGTCATTTTATTTCTATTTAGCTGCATTGGCGTCGCACTCTTGTGCAGCAAATTTTTATTGAACTTTAATTATGTTTTGCACAAACAAAATTCAGTTGTATGCTATTCTTATTATGCTAGGTCAACAAAAAATCTTTCTTTATTTTTTCATTATGCTCTCCCAATTGTGGTGCAGGTTTACCTGCATACAATCTTTCTCCATTAATACGGATAGGACAACGGGTAGTAAATATTTTTTTATTGCCTGCATGTATTTCCTGTTCCATTCCTAAAATTTTATAGGCTTCATGCTGCAGCATTTTTTCCCAGTCCAGCACTTCCATTGCCCACAGATCCTGCTGCTGCAAAGCTTTTAACCAGTGCGCTGTTTTTTGTGTTACAATATGATCTGCCAGTATTTTTTTTATCACATCTCTTTCAGCAAAAGCCTGTGCTGTTGTAAAATTTTCTAAGCCGTTGCATTCAATGGCATCGGCAAGCACATGAATATCCATCATGGCTAATGCAATATAACCATCTGCCGTTTTATAAATACCATAAGGCGCACTTAATAAAGGATGTCCGTTGTTAACTTTACTGCGTTGCGGTTGCTGGTGACTGGTATAATAAGTGGTCAACAATTCAAACTGAAAATCCAGCATCGATTCCAGCAAACTTATTTCTATTAAAGCGCCTTCGCCTCTTTTTTGTCTTCTTATTAAAGCCGCTAAAATACCTTGTACCAATTGTGCACCGCACAATATATCAGCAATAGAAATACCAAAAGGCACAGGCCCGTTAGTGCCATTGCCGGTGGTGTAAGCCAGGCCGGTAATGGATTGCAACAGCAGATCTTGTCCGGGCTTATTTTTCCATTCACCTTCTTTTCCGTAACCGGATATTACTGCATAGATAATACTGGGATTAATTTGTTTTACCGCATCATAACCCAAACCTGTTTTTTCCATTACACCGGGCCTGAAGTTGTGTAGCACTACATCTGCTTTAGCAATCAGTTTATTTATTACCGCAATGTCTCCGGCATTTTTAAGATCGGCAGTAAAACTTTCTTTATTCCTGTTAATGGTATGAAACAACAGTGAATTATCATCCACCCAAATATTTTTAATGGCTAATTTTCTGCCGGCATCTCCTTTACCGGGGCGTTCTATTTTAATAACCCTTGCACCCAGATCGGCCAAACGCAAGCCTGCCGATGGGCCAGCAAGATATTGACTGAACTCCAGCACCACTAATCCTTGTAAAGGCAAATTCGTCATACAGCAACAGTTGTTTTTTTGTGAAGAAGGCTTTGCTGGTATATTATATTCATTTCGTTTAAAGCCGTAACAGCGTTTCCGTTTTCCATAATGCATTTATGCAGCGGATATCCTGCATTATCCTGAAAATGCAAATATCCATTATACCTTGGCCTTACATAACCATTATCCATTACAGGTAAAACGTTTGTAAAAAAATCGTGTGTTAAATTATTAGCAGTTGCATCTGTCCAGGCAGAGCGATGCCCCGGTTGCCCGCCATGCTGCACATATAATGTACGCTGGCATTCCCCCGACACTACCATGGCTGCAAAATTTATAGCAGCATCTTTATGTTTTGTAAAAGCCGACACTGATAACCCTGTGCCGCCAATGGTTGTCCTCAATTTTTCGCCATTTACTAAAACTGTATCTGTGTAATGTAACAGGTTTTTTGCATAACCAGTTCTTGAATAATTAGAATATCCATAAGCAAAAGGGCAATACCAAAAATCGTCTGTTGCACTCATCATTTCTGCAACTGCAATAGGATTACTTTTAAACATTTTTTTATTTACCTGCAAATACAATTCCTTCATGGTTTCAATGGCTTTTACCCCGGTTTCAATATCAATCACTACATCTTCATTTATAAAAGGCGTATTACCATGTGCAATACAAAAACTATAAAAATTCATCAGCATATCAATCGGAATTGCCGGTACGGCTACTACGCCGGTTGCAGCCAGCGCAATTACATCGGCCCATGTTTGCGGAACGGCCACATGATTATTTTCCAGCAGGTCTTTCCTGTAACTGGCAACAGGCGTTGCTGCATCTATAGCCAAAGCCCATTGCTTATCATTGTAATTATAACTTTGATGAGAATAGCCCACCGAATTTTTTAACTGATCTTGCAAATAAGCTGCTGATAAATATTCATCTAATGCCAGCACACAATTTGTTGCAGCAGCACAGCCCACCCATGGATGATCGATAATTAACAGGTCGTATTGCTCCGTTAATTTTTCAATAGGAAAATCGGCAAACTCCTGCAGGGTTCTTTTTGTCCAGCGTATTTCCACATCGGGGTGCAACTCGTTAAAACGTTGCGATGCGGCCAGCAAAGGCGTAATGCCCCGGCTATGCCCCCATGTTATACCGTTTAAAACAATTGCTGCCATTATTTAAACTGCTTTTTTATTAACTAATAAAATATGTTCGCAAACCATCACCAGCTCATCATGCTGGTTAAATGCCTGTACCAGTTCTGTTACTAAACCAAAGCCGGGTTTTTTATGTTCTTTTTTATCTTTTATACTGATGGTAACTTTTATGCTATCGTCAATAAAAACCGGTTTAATAAAGCGCAACCTGTCGTAACCATAAGTCATGGCCATTTCGTTTACAAAATCGGCAGTAAGCCCAATGGCAATGGTAAAAATTAATGTACCATGTGCAATACGTTTTTTAAAGGGCTGTGTTTTGCACCATGCTTCGTCCATATGATGAGGAAAAAAATCGCCTGATTCTTTTGCATGAAAATCGATATCGGTTGCGGATATTGTCCGCTCTTTTGTGTAACGGGTAGCTTGCAGCTCAAACTCTTCAAAATATTTTTTTATAAACATGGCCAATCAGCAGTAACAGTTTGGTTTACTCAATTATTCTTTAAAAATTATTAAACTATCGGTTAAAACAGCAGCTGCAATGGCCTGTGTAGGATTATAGTATTGAAAAAAGCTAAACATCATACAGCAATTTCATCCATTAATGCAACCATTTTACAATCGTTTGCCTGCAAAGTTTACAATAGTTAAAAGCCCTGCAAAACAGAACTTCAAATTAGAACCATACCGCAGCATATCCAATGTAAGGTTTTACTGTAATGATGGCAGATTTTACTATCCGCCTTAGCAAATACACAAACCGCCTGTTTACAGCCTGATAAGGTAACCGGCAGGCAAACCTTGGCAGCATTTACCGGCATATGCCCGGCAACTTTATTACAGCAAAAATCAGTTGCAAATACCGCTTACTACAATCACCGGCATTACTAACAACAATCATAAAAACAGGGAATTGCCCGCAATAGCTTTGATAAAAATAGTTGTATGGAAAAAATACTGCTGGCTATTGATGCCACTAATCCAAAAAGAAATGCATTGGAGTTTGCCTGCTACCTGGCAAGATTAACCAAATCGAAAGTAACCGGTATTTTTTTAGAGAACCAGGTGCCAGCAGGAATACCTATTTTAAAACAGTTACAAAAAATAACATCTGCCGACTGGGGTGAAGAAGAAAATATTGAAGATTACAAAGCCCGGCAGGAAGAATTAATAGAAAATAGTATCAACCATTTTAAACATGGTTGTATATGCAGGGATGTAAATTATAACTGGCATCGTGACCGTGGCATACCCATTAATGAGCTGGTTGAAGAAAGCCGTTTTGCAGATCTGTTAATAACAGATGCCGCCACCTCCTTTAGCAAACAATATGATGGCATACCTTCTGAATTTGTAAAAGATGTATTAAAAAAAGCAGAATGCCCGGTGGTGATTGCTCCTGAAAGTTTTGGTGCCATTAACGAAATTATTTTTGCTTATAACGGCTCTTCTTCTTCGGTATTTGCCATTAAGCAATTCACCTATCTTTTTCCGCAGTTATGCCACACTAAGGCCATTATTATAAAAGTTACCGAAAATGGCGAATGGAATGGCACAGACAAGCATCATCTTACCGAATGGTTAAAAGATCATTATACCGACCTGGAGTTTGAAGCATTAAAAGGAAATAATTACAACCGGTTGTTTGAATATCTTTTTAAAAGAAAAAATATGATATTGGTAATGGGTGCTTATGGCAGAAATGCATTGTCGGAATTTATTAAACCTAACCCGGCCGATCTTTTGCTTAAAACAGTAACGCAACCCATTTTTATTGCTCACCTGTAATTGAAAGAGCAACATTGCTTTTTCAAATTACTACTAATTGAATAATATGAAAAAGATTATCGCTGCTTTTGATGGTCTCAAATATTCAACCAGCACCAGAGACTACGCCATTAACCTGGCAAAGCAAACCAATACACATCTGGTAGGTATTTTTTTGGATGACAGTATTTATACCAGTTATAAAATTTACGATCTGATAGAAGAGAAAGGAGGTGTATCGGACGAGAAAATGAAAAAACTGGAAGAAAAAGACAGGGCAAAACGTAGTGCAGCGGCAGAAGATTTTGAAGCCGCCTGTAAAAAAGCAGGTATACAATACAATGTACACCACGATAAAAAAATTGCCATCCAGGAATTAAAGCATGAAAGTATTTATGCCGACCTGCTCATTATAGATGCTAAAGAAACCCTGACACACTATACAGAAAAATTACCCACCCGTTTTATCCGTGACCTGTTGAGCGATGCACAATGCCCTGTGCTGATAGTGCCACAAAAATACAAATCCATTACAAAGATCCTGCTGTTATATGATGGTGCCCCATCGTCGGTATTTGCAGTAAAAATGTTTAGCTATACCTTACCGCTACTAAAAGATTTTGAAACTGTAATCATTTCTGTTAACCCGGTTAATGCCACATTACACCTGCCCGATAATGCATTGATGAAAGAATTTATGAAACGGCATTACCCTAAAGCAAAATACATTATTAAAAAAGGCTGGGCCGAAGAGGAGATTGTAAAATACCTGAAAGAAAACCAGGAAAACACACTGGTGGTTTTAGGCGCTTACCAAAGAGGAGCCGTTAGCCGCTGGTTTAAAGAAAGCATGGCAGATATATTAATGAAAGAAGTGAAACAGCCTTTATTTATTGCACATCATAAATAGCGCCCATGAAATTAAATAAAGAATGGCACCTTGCCCATAAAATGCCTGCAAACCCTACAACAGAGCAACGTATTGTTTGGCATATTGAACATGCCAAACATTGCCAGTGCAGGGCAATACCTGCAAGGCTTAAGGCCGAAATAGAAAAGCAAAATATTAAAACCAAATAACGCTATGAAAGGTTTAGACAACCAACTTTATGTAACCCTCCTCATCATATCCAATGCAATTGCTATTCTTCAATTAATAGCTGCAATAAAATGGCCACGTATGGCAAGGCTCTCCTTTTTTCTTTTGTTTGCCTGGGCCAGCTGGATGAACTGGACCACCTCTCAACAAACTCCTGATGTTTATGTGGACTATGCAAACCTTACCTGGAGCAACTGGTACAGCAATTTTATTCATGGCTGGTTTGCAGATAATATACAACTGGCTGTTGGGTTTATTGCCGGTTGCCAGGCATTAATTGCAATAGCTATGCTGCTAAAAGGATGGTCTTTTAAAATTGGCGGGAGCAGTGCCATTATATTTTTGCTTTGCATAGTGCCGTTTGGTGTAGGCTCAGGATTTCCGGCAACCGTTATTATGGCGGCAGCAATATTTGTATTGATAAAAAAACACAACGATAAATTTATCTGGCAAAATAAGTGATTGCTTACAGTATGGAAGCATTTAAAAATAAGCAACCAACACCTGATAATAATCTGGTAAAACTGTGGGCAGTAAAACTTATACATACGTTAATATGGCTCTTTTTTAATGGCGTAATATTCTATTTATTTTATGCCGTTGTTACAAACCAGATTGATAAATGGGTGTGGATAAGCATTGGCCTTTTTGCCCTGGAAGGAATAGTTTTATTGCTATTTGGTATGCAATGCCCACTTACAGTGGCAGCAAAAAAATATTCTGCATCTACCAAAGATAATTTTGACATATTTTTACCCAACTGGTTAGCTAAGTATACAAAAATCATATACATTTCTTTTCTTGCACTTATTCTTATTATTCTTGCTTACCAGCTATTAAAATAATAATTACCGGATGGATTCATTAACGCATATTGTTTTAGGTGCCTGCATGGGCGAAGCTTTTGCCGGAAAAACACTGGGCAGAAAAGCAATGCTGTGGGGCGCAATGGCACAAAGCATTCCGGATATTGATTTTATAACATCTCTTTGGATGGACACTTCTTCCAACTTATTAGCCCACCGTGGATTTACCCATTCTTTTTTATTTTGTGCCATCATTACACCTTTGCTGGCACTGCTTGCCGAGCGTTTGCACCGGCCGCATAATATAAACTTGAGAAAATGGATATTGTTTTTTGGAGGCACTATTTTTGTACATATTTTTATTGATGCGTTTAATAATTATGGTGTGGGTTGGTTTGAACCTTTCAGTCATAAAAGAATTTCTTTCAATGCTATTTATGTTGCCGACCCTTTATTTTCGCTATGGCCGGCCATTGCCTGCATTGCATTGATTTATTTAAAACGCCGAAACCCAAAAAGAAAAAAATGGTGGCGCATGGGCCTTGGCATAAGTGCATTGTATTTACTGCTCTGTATTTTTAATAAGTACAAAATAGATACCGATGTAAAAGAGGTTTTAAAAAAACAACAGATTAGTTACACAAGATATTTCAGCACGCCTGCCCCATTGCAAAACTGGCTGTGGTATGTGGTGGCAGGCAACGATAGTGGTTATAATGTTGGTTTCAGATCCTTACTGGATAACAAAAAAGAAATCAGTTTTCAATACTTTCCCCGCAACGATTCTTTATTGCAACCGGTTAACCATTTAGAAGACCTTCAAAAACTCATCCGGTTTTCGCAACAATTTTACACGGTGGAAAAATGGAGCGACACTTTGGTATTTAACGACCTGCGCTTTGGCCAGGTAATTGGTTGGCAAAAGCCCCGGGAAAAATTTGTATTCCATTATTTTTTACAGCATCCGCAAAGCAATGCATTGGTAGTGCAGCGTGGCAGGTTTGAAGGATGGAACTGGCAAACCGCAAAATTTATGTTGCGCCGTATATGGGGCAATTAATTGTACCAATACAATACCCTCCCGCTATTTATTTTAAAAAAGTTTACTACTCTGTTTTAAATGAGTATAATCAAAGCTATCGGTGATAACTGTCACTGTTTTAAGCCATCGTTAAAACTAATTTAGTAGTCTAAACGATTTGCCATGAACACAAATATAACTCCCGAAATAAACGAAATACTTGAGGCTGTACATTACCGTCCTGCCATTTCAATTATACTACCATTTGAACCAAAAATGGGTTTAAAAACAGCATTGGCTTATGCACTTAAAACCGCTGGGGATAAAGTAGAGCATGACCTGCAGGAAAATTATCCGGCTGATATTAGTGTAATGGTTATGCAAAAATTAAGAAAACTGATCAAAGGATTAAATTTTAATACCTACAAAAAAAGTATCGCCATTTATGTATCGCCGGTGTTTGAAAAAGTACTGTATCTCGATATTCCCATAGAAGAAAAAATAATTATTGATGAATCATTTGAGATACGTGACCTGGTGTACAGCAAAAAGCAGCTGCACAAATACCTGGTATTGTTATTAAGTGGTAACGAAAGCAGAATATATTTAGGCAATACCGACAGCTTTGTTAGAATTGTATCCAACACTCCAGAATCTGTTGATGCCTATGTAAATGAAATACCGGAAAGGGTAGCTAATTTTTCTGCCCCCGCAGATCGGAAACAGATTATCATGGAAAAATTTTTACGCCATATGGATAATTCTCTTGAAATTATTCTTAACGCTTATAATTTACCGCTTTTTGTTTTGGGTACAGAAAAAACACTGGGGTATTTTAAAAAATTAACCAAACATTCCTCAGCCATTATTGAATATGTGCATGGCAATTACGAAGAAGACACTGTTGAAGAACTTAAAAAATTACTACAGCCGCATATAACTGATTGGAAAAAAGTGAATCAGAAAAATTTGCTAAACAGGCTGGAAGAAGCTGCAGATAAACACAAACTTGCCACAGGTATAAGAGAGGTATGGCGTGAAGCCTTAAATAAAAAAGGCCGCTTGCTGGTGGTAGAAAAAAATTACATGTGCATGGCGCAGCATGGGGGCAGTGAAGAAGTGATTTACAAAGTGGAAGAACCTTTCAATAAATTTTCTTACATAAAAGACGCAGTGGATGATGTGATAGAAAAAGTACTGGAAAATGGCGGCGATGTGGAATTTGTGGACGAAGGTGTATTAAAAGAGTACCACCAGATTGCTTTGGTACAATATTATTAAACAAAAAACAAAGATCATGAAAACAATAATAGTGGCAACAGATTTTTCACCTGCAGCAACCAATGCTGCTCATTATGCTGCTGAAATGGCCGTAGCAATTAATGCAAAGTTATTTCTGCTGCATGTGTATCAAATACCGGTAGCTTACCTGGAAGTGCCTGTTGTATTAAATGAAGATGAAATGAGAGAAGAAGCGGATAAAAAATTAATACAGCTAAAGAATGAATTAGACATAAAAACCGGTGATAAATTAAATTTTGAAACCGAAATAAGAATGGGTGTTTTCTTTCAGGAATTAAAAGAACTATGTGAAAAGGTACAACCATACGCAGTAGTAATGGGCAGCCAGGGTACTACTGCAACAGAGCGTTTGTTTTTTGGTGGCCATGCGGTTTATGCAATGAAGCACCTAACCTGGCCATTAATTACAGTGCCGCCTGAGGTAAAATTTAATGCCATCAAAAAAATAGGGCTAGCCTGCGATTTTGATAAAGTAATTGACACAACACCAGTAGAAGAAATTAAATTACTTGTAAAAGATTTTAATGCACAACTGCACGTGTTAAATACAGGAAAGCAAAAAGTTTTTAATCCTAATATTATTTTTGAATCTGGTTTGTTGCAGGAAATGCTGGCAGAATTAAAACCCAATTATCATTTTACCACCAACTCCAATACAGATGAAGGTATCATAGATTTTTCTGAAAGAAATCATCTTGACTTGTTGCTGGTATTACCAAAACGGCATGGTTTAATTGATACCCTGGTGCATAAAAGCCATACCAAACAACTGGTATTACATAGCCATGTACCGGTAATGGCTCTTCATCAATAAACTATACTGATCATATTCAGGATGACAACCCTGGTAACTAAACTAAAATGTATAACCAATATAACTGCAGTGGATGACAAAATGCCTTTTGGATGAAGTGTTTTCCTAACTTTCTCCGCAGAATTTTATTGTGCCTAACGGCTTTGCTTCCACTGCTTTTTTTACATCTTTTTAATTCGAAAAAAAATATTACTCTATGATGGGCAAATTAACCAATGAACAAATTGACGATGTTTTAAAAGAAAATATCCTGGGCCGCATTGGTTGCAATGATGGCAATAAAACCTACATAGTTCCGGTTAGCTATGCGTATGATGGAAGATATATACTTGCACACTCTACCGAAGGAATGAAGATTGAAATGATGCGTAAAAACCCTGATATATGTTTTGAAGTAGACGATGTAAAAAGTTTTACCAATTGGAAAAGCGTAATTGCATGGGGTAAATACCAGGAGCTTACAGATGAAAGAGACCGGTACTACGCCTTAAAATTATTTGTAGAGAGGATGATTCATATCAAAACAAGTAAATCTGCCTTTATACCCCACTTAAACGAAAAAAATATGCACCCTCACTTAACAGAAAATGTGAGACCGGTTATTTACAGGATAATTATTACCCAAAAAACAGGTAGGTTTGAAAGCGAATAACCAACAAATGAACAGCAGGCATATAAAACATATCTCTTCTTCACTTTACAAAAAACTACATCAGCATATTAATAAGATTGCAGTACATTTTGATACAGAAGATATACATCAATTTAGAATAACCTATAAAAAACTACGGGCATTTTTTAGAATGCTGTCGCTGCAAAATAATATTGAAAAAGCAATTACGCCAAGTAAAAAATTAAAGAAGGTTTACACTTTACTGGGAACGATACGTGACCTGCAGTTGCAACAACAAAGAACAATAGCATCCAATAAAAATTTAAAAAAAATTGCTCCTTATATCAATTTACTGCAACAGCAAATTGATAAATTAAAACCTGAATTACTTAATCTTGTTAAAGAAAAACCGGTTGCAAAAAGTAAAAATAAAATAGCTGCAAAGCTTCCTGAAAAAATTTCACCAGAAGGATTTAAAAAATTTGCACAACAAAAATGGCAGGCCATTCACCACATACTTGCAACTGGTAACTTTAGTGATGAAAATATTCATACCATTCGTAAACTCCTGAAAGATCTGTTGTATAATCTTAAAGCAGATGAGGCTTTTGATAAGCAGCTATCAGCAATGCATATATGGAAAGGAAAAGATGCTGCTTATTTTGCCGACCTGTTGGATGAGCTGGGCATTTTTCAGGATAAATGTACTGCAGTAACTTTATTAAAAACCGGTTGGCTTAACCAGCTGAACAAACCCGGGCAAGAGCAGACAAAATTTTTAAAAAAAATATGGACAGCTGAAAAGCTGCATATAAAACAAGCACTGGTCAAAAAATTAAAAGTAATTTTTATTATTCTTCCCCCCGCAAACTAAATAATTGCAAAACTAAAATTGGTATAAAAAAAGGGGGCAGGAATAAAAATTCAGCCCCGTTTTCGATTCAATATCCGATGAAAAACTTATACAATAATAATAGTGCTGGTATGGGTAAACGATAGCGGGCATCACCAAAGCCAATGATTGAAAACAGTGTAAGTAAAAAGGGCCAGGATAAAAATCCAGCCCCGATTTAATCCAATATCCTATGAAAAACCATAACGAAGATAATAGCATAATAGCCGCATATCAATGCCGGTAGTTATCTTTTTCGCTGATTGAGAACAGCACTTTTCCTTAAGCAGAAATATTTTTTTACAGCTCTGACCAGCATCACCAAAATCAGTGAGTGCAGTCATTCTTATGCAGTAAGCGGTGTTTTATCTTACACTTATTAATAAACACTTCTAAAACATTTTTTATGAACAACACAGGTAAAATAGTAACCGCTGTAGCAGCCGGGGCTGCTGCCGGAGCCATATTGGGCGTTTTATTTGCACCTGATAAAGGCAGCGAAACAAGGCGCAAAATTAATGACCAGGGAAAAAAAATTGCAGAAGGCGTAAAAGCTAAATTGCAGAAAGGCGTTGAAAAAGTAAATGGTCTGAAGGATAATATCGCAAAAACAGTTATCGACAAAGCTGAAGAATTAGCAGGATAAGCCAAAGCAAAAAAAGTAACCGATCTCAAAAAAAATGCAATGGAAAAAGCATTTGCCAAAGCAGAAGAACTGGCAGGTACAATAAAAGAGTACATCAATACCAGGATTGAAGCTGTAAAATTAAGTGCAGCAGAAAAAAGCTCTGCTATTATAGCCAATTTAATTGCAGGTGCAGTGGTGGCATTGGTGTTTATATTTTTTATAATGCTTGCCAGCATTTCAGCAGCATTGCTTTTAGGGCTGTGGATTGGTGCAACTTGGGCTGGCTTTTTAATGGTGGCCGGCTTATACCTGCTTGCAGCAATAATAGTATGGAAGGCAAGAGGTAAATTAATAAGGCTGCCAATAATGAACGCCCTTATCAAACAATTATTTAAGACTGATGAAGATGAAGACAATTAAAAGCATAAAACAATTGCAGGCCGAAAAAAAACGGATCAGTCAGCACCGGCAAAACCTGGAAAATAAAATGGGTAACAACTGGACCGAATTATAAGAATGCATAAAACCAGCCAATATTGCCGCAGATAAACTAAACAGTGCCATAAAAAACAAAACAGCGCAAAACCTGGAAAGTGACAGCATTTTAAAAAACACTTTTACTTATGGCATTACTTTACTGGCTGGCAAAATTGCCGGCAAAGCCAGTGATAAACTGAATAAGCTATTTAAAAAATAATGTGCCTCTGCCGCAACATTCGGCTACTCTTTATTATTACTGAATTATTTTTTTTATTTAAAACTTATACTCATGGCTATTTTAAAAGTACTTGAACTGATGGCCAGCTCTACCAAAAGCTGGGAAGACGCCGCACAGCAGGCAGTGAACGAAGCTTCGATAACTTTAAAACACATCCGCTCTATTTATATTAAGGATCAGAGTGCAGTAGTAAACAAAAACAAAATTGCAGAGTACCGCATTACTGCCAAACTTAGTTTTGAAATTGAACACGATGGTGCTTCAAAAACAAAAAAATAAAACTCCCTTGCTGGCAAACCATTAATATGTTGCAATTAATTGCAGCATATTAATGGTTACTTATCAGCTAAACAAATTACATTACGGCACAAACAAAAAACGGTTTAATAACCTTTCTCATTATTGCTGTCATTTATCATCTTATTAGCTGACGGACATCATTATTATAAAACAAATTTGTATATAGCTTATCACTCGCTAAAGTGCTATCCAAATTTGTTTTAATAACATGACTGACATCTTTTATGATAAAAATAAGTTTGACCACTCTCTTTTCTTTACCATGTGCAATAACATGCGTGAAGGAGCAATAATTATAGAAGCTGCAAGCAAAAAATTCATTTACTGTAACAATGCATTTCTTAAACTTTTCGATCTGGATTCGATAAACGATCTGGATATAACACAGTTTAGAAAATTCAGAAAAGAAATGCTTACCGAAACACTTATTGCAGAACGGGAAAAAACACTTTTAGATAAAGGATACTTTAATGAGCTGGTGGAATATACATCTCTTAAAGGACATTCTTTTTTTGGAGAAGTTACCATACAATATTATGTAAGCAAGGAAAAGGCATATTATCTTTTTGTGGTAAACCCCGTTGACCGTGCTTTTTTTGAACTGGCTTCGCTAGGCATACTAATGGTAAATAAAAGAGGAGAAATTGCCACAGCAAATCCTTTTATACTTAATGAATTTGGTTACACTAAAAACGAATTGATAGGTAAAAAAATAGAGCAGCTTATCCCTTCCCGTTTTCATCATAAACATATTGAGCATAGAAATAAATTTATGCAGGCACCTAACGATCATATTGTAGGGGCAGGAAGAGATTTGATTGCTTTAAAAAAAGATGGCACTGAGTTTCCGGTAGAGCTGAGCCTTGGCCATTACCCATCGGATGGTGACAAATATGTGATAGCTTTTGTTAACAACATTTCGCTGCGCAAAAATTCTGAACTAGCTTTAAAAAAATTAAATAACGAGCTGGAATCAATCGTAGAAGAACGCACAGCAGTTTTACAAAAAACACTAACACAGCTGGAAACATCAAAAGCCGAAGTACAAAAAGTAGTGGCATTTCAAAAAGCGCTGCTGGATAAAGCGGGTGCCATGATCATTTCTATTGATGTAAACGGCATTATACAAACCTTTAACCCCGAGGCCGAAAAAGAACTGGGCTACAAAGCCGATGAACTGATTGGCAAACACACACCATTAATTTACACCGATGCACAACTACTGCATCAACGTATAAAAAAAATATCGCCGGATTGGAAAACAGATATACCGCTTAGCAATGAATTATTTCAATTAAACAAAACTCATGCAATATTAATAGAAGAAGACGAATGGATATTTGTTAGAAAAGATGGCACCAAATTTCCTTCTAAGGTTAATATTACCGCCATGAGGAATGAAGATGACAGTATTATCGGTTATGTGGCAGTTGCTTTTGATATTACCCGGATAAAAAAGTTTGAAGAAGATCTGCAACAGGCTCTTGAAAAAGAAAAAGAACTCAGCGAATTAAAATCAAGATTTGTTTCCATGGCTTCGCATGAATTTCGTACGCCGCTCAGCACAGTACTTTCATCATCTTACCTTATAGAAAAATATACCAGTACTGCCGATCAGCCCAAAAGAGAAAAACACCTGCAGCGTATAGTGTCATCCGTAAATATGCTGTCGGATATTTTGAATGACTTTTTAAGTGTGGGCAAAATTGAAGAAGGAAAAATGCAGGTACGATATAGCCAGTTTAATATTAAGGATCTTATTATTGCTGTTGTGGGAGATATGAAAAGCAGCCTGAAGAAAAAGCAAAAAATATGGTACCATCACGAAGGTTGCCAGGTAGTAACGCTTGATCCGTCATTACTAAAACATATTGTAATGAATTTAATTTCCAATGCCAGCAAATTTTCTGCCGAAGGCAAACCCATTGATATTAAAACAGTGGTACAGAATGACCAATTTATTTTTTTGATAAAAGACCAAGGCATGGGTATTTCCAAGGAAGATCAGTTGCATTTAATGGAACGTTTTTTCCGTGGCACCAATGCAGCCAACATTCAGGGTACCGGGCTTGGCCTGCACATTGTTTCTAAATACAGCGAGCTGATGAATGGCACAGTACAATGCAACAGCGAACTGGAAAAAGGTACAGCATTTATAATAACCTTTAATTTTTAACCTTAATTATATGAAAAAGATTTTGCTGATTGAAGACAACGACGATATCCGCATTAATACTGCGGAGATACTGGAGTTATCCAACTACGAAGTAATAGTGGCCGAAAACGGCAAGATTGGTGTGGAAAAAGCTTTGGAACATACCCCGGACCTGATCATTTGCGATATTATGATGCCCGTGCTGGATGGCTTTGGTGTATTGCATGCTGTGCATAAAAATGAACTGATAAAAAATACGCCGTTTATTTTTTTAACGGCAAAAACAGAACGTGTCGATTTTAGAAAAGGTATGGAACTGGGTGCCGATGATTATATTACCAAACCCTTTAGCGGCACCGAATTATTAAGTGCCGTGGAAAGCCGTTTAAAAAGAATGGACTTGCTTAAACATGAGTTGCTACCCGGTTTAGAAGGCATGCAACATTTAATAGAAACCTCTTTTGGTAAAGACGCAATGCTGCAATTTGTACAGGGACGCAATATTAATAAATACAAAAAAAAGCAAATGATCTATTCGGAAGGTAACCACCCCAACCGGTTGTACTATATCATTAAAGGCAAAGTAAAAGCCTATAAAACCAATGAAGATGGTAAGGAGCTGGTAACAGAACTTTTTAGTCCCGGCGATTTTTTAGGCTATATCGCATTGCTGGAAGGCACTTCTTACAGAGACTCTGCCAAAGCTTTGGAAGAAGCCGAGCTGGCAGTAATACCTAAGGAAGATTTTGATGAACTGATGAACAAAAGCCCCGAAGTGATGAAAAAATTTATTCAGTTACTGGCAAAAAATATTTCGGAAAAAGAGAATCACCTGATAGGTATTGCCTATAATTCGCTACGCAAAAAAGTAGCCGAAGCATTGATACTGCTGCAACAAAAATACCAGGATAATAAGGAAGAAAAATTTGTGATAGACCTTAGCCGTGAAAGTCTGGCTTCTATTGCCGGCACTGCTAAAGAATCGCTCATTCGCACCCTCAGCGATTTTAGAAATGAAAAGCTGGTGGATATAAAAAAAGATGGCAGCATAACGCTGCTCAATCAAAAAAAGCTGGAGCAAATGCTGAATTAAAAAAACCGGAGGCCCTGCGGCCTCCGTTTTTTTTCGCCTGGTTTAAATATTTTCGGAAAGAAAATTATTAAACTCCAGTTTTAGTTTTCCAAAATGGCTTTCGGCTACTTCAATATTGCAGCTTAGCTTACGCAGTTTTTTGTTTATCTCCGCAATAGCTTTGCCTTCGTTAATCAGCAGCCGGTCAATTTCTGCCACATCATTACGCAGTAAACTCACCAGCTCATCTTCCATAATAAACCTGTTTTGAAAAATTTCCATTTTGTTAAGCATTTTTTTATCAAACCCGTTTTGCAGTATTTCCGATACCCTGTTTTTAAGATGCATATTTTCTTCCCGTATAAAAACCAGCGATCGTTTTAATGCTCCGGTTTCAAACACCGCCTGTTTTAATTTTGGTTGCGGCATTTCATCCACTTTTAAATTAGTATTGTTCATGGGTACATTACTTTAGCGTGTTCATTGTATTAATTTATTGAGTGAAGATAGTAAGGCTTACAAGCCAATACAATAATCACTGTCAACCAAAACTCTGATGTTCGTCAACAATAAAGGTCATTTAATTACGATGCAGCTGCGGCATAAAAAAGCCTTGCCACTAAAACCGTATGACAAGGCTTAAAACCGGAGAAAAAAAATCGGTCTATTTAACATTGATATGTTTTGCAGAAGGTTTTTTAGCTTCGTCCTTACGTGGCAAAGCAATTTTTAATACACCGTCTTCATACTTTGCTTCAATTTTTTCTTTGTTAATTTCTTCTGGCAAAGTAAAGCTGCGGCTAAAAGAAGAATAGTTGTATTCCTTACGGGTAAATTTTTTCTCTTTTTCTTCTTTGGTTTCTTCTTTTTCGCTGCTGATGGTTAGCATATTGCCATCCACATCAATTTTAAAATCATCTTTTTTCATTCCGGGCACTGCCAGTGATACCAGGTATTCATCTTTATGCACAATAATATTTACAGCGGGGATGTTCATTGTTTTTCCCCACAAACCACCATCAAACCATTCGTTCCATGGTTTAAACAGGTCTTCAAATACTGTTGGCATTCTTTCGCTTACTTTAGCTAATGCTAGTGTTCCCATAACGTCCTCCTTTTGTTTAAATGTTTTAAAATATTGTTTACCCTACAAATGTATTTTTAGCCGCAGGCAAAAGCAAAGACGATGGTCATCAAAAACGTTGAGAGTGGTCAATGAGTATTTTTTTAATGACCTGGTTGGCGGTACTGCAACCTTTTGTGCATTTTTTCAATTATTTTCTTTCTTTTAAAATCTGCAAAGACCAAATATTGCGTAGTCTGAAATTGGTTGATTACAAAATCACCCAAAATGGAAATAAAAGATCAGATTATTTAGTACCCCTGATGTTTTAAACTTCCACAACTTATCTCTTTAAAAAATATTTGCAAAAAAATTTGCGAAACCAAATAGTTGCATATATATTTGCAACCGATTAGCTGCGCAAGTAAAAATTAAAACAACATGAGACGAGATATTTTTCAGGCAATAGCCGACCCGACAAGGCGGGCAATTATTACCTTAATTGCATTACAGGCAATGACACCCAATGCCATTGCCGACAACTTTAACACTACCCGGCAATCTGTTTCTAAACACCTTCGCATACTTACAGAATGCGAACTGGTAAAACAGGAACAACAAGGCAGGGAAATTTACTACTCACTTGAAATTGAAAAAATGAAAGAGATTGATAAATGGATTGACCAATTCAGAAAAATTTGGGAAATCAGGTTCAATCAACTTGACAAAGTATTATCAACCATTAAAAAACAAAAAAAATGAACGACTTACTATTTGATTTTACCGTAGACAAAGCAGCAAAAACGGTATTCATAACCAGGGAATTTGCTGCAGAACCCGATCTTGTATGGGATGCTTTTACCAAAGCGGAAATTCTTGACCAATGGGTAGCACCTAAACCGTGGGCATCTAAAACAAAATATATGAATTTTGAAGTTGGTGGACGAAGATTTTATGCTATGGTAAGCCCCGAAGGACAGGAGCGTTGGGCAATCCAGCAATACACTTCCATTACTCCAAAAACGAACTTTAAAATGCATAATGCTTTTGCAGATGCCAATGAAAATCCTGAACTGCCAGGTTCTGATTGGGATTACCATTTCAGCGAACAAAAGGGAACAACAAAAGTGAGCATCACTATTAACAATGAATCGCTTACCCGTTTGGAGAAAATGATTGAAATGGGCTTTAAAGAAGGATTCACTATGAGCATGACAAACCTGGAAAATCTATTGGCAACTTTATCGAAGAAATAATTTTCGTTATCAACAGATTTGGATAATTTTTTAAAAAAGTAAACAATTTAACAATCTAAAAAATAAAAAAATGGCACTCATCAATCCTCACATTAACTTTAACGGAAATGCCGAAGAAGCATTTACCTTTTACAAATCAGTATTTGGCGGAGAGTTTGCAAAAATCATCCGCTTTAAAGACCTTGCAAGTCCTGAATTTCCAATAGCAGAAAAGGAAGAAAATAAAATTATGCATATTGCTTTGCCTATCGGTAAAAGTAATATGTTGATGGCAAATGATGTTCCGGAAATTATGGGAAAAACAAATGAAAATGAGAACAGAAGTAAAATTGTAATAAGTGCAGAAAGTAAAGAAGAAGCAGATAAATTATTTAATGGGCTTTCAGCAGGAGGACAAATAGAAGGCCCTATTGGTGATAGTGGTTGGGGTGTTTATTTTGGTTGTTTTAGAGACAAATACGGTATTGAATGGATCGTGGAATTTGAATTAAAATAGGCAACCCGTAATTTTATATTTATATGAACGTGCAAATACAAATTGCAACCTATATTACCAGCCAGCCTGAACCAAAACGCAATGATATGCAAGAGTTGCACCAACACATATTTCAAGTGTTGCCAAAATGTAAATTATGGTTCTTAGATGGTAAAGACGATAAAGGTAAAACTGTTTCAAATCCTAATATAGGATATGGATCTTACAACATAAAATATGCTGATGGAAAAAGCAGGGAGTTTTATCAAATTGGTTTGAGCGCAAATACAACCGGAATATCTGTTTACATCCTTGGTATAAAAGATAAAAAATACCTGGCCCAAACGTATGAAAAAAAACTGGGCAAGGCAAGTGTAACCGGGTATTGCATTAAATTTAAAACGCTGAAAGATATAAACATTGAAATACTTAAAGCAGCAATACTGTACGGGGTTAAGGCTTCGCTTCAAGAGTAGCATTACTGCCAGGTGAACTGTGTAAAAACAACTAAATGCTCATTTTTTTACCCGCTACCAGCTGCGGTTTGGTCAAACGTAATTCTATTGAGCATTTGTACTTATCTTCATCATCATTAATTTTATTGGGCTTCAGCTTCGGGCTGGCTACCATAAATTCCAGCACAGTACAAAGCCCTGCCCTGCTGCAATCATTGTAAAATGATGCTTTATATATCAATTGCAGAAAAACTTAAACAGCATTAGATGCTAAAAAAACATTCAGTTCTAACAGGAATAACTATTTCAATACTCCTGCTTTTAATTGCCACAATGGTTTATCCGGGAGGCTCTCTGTATGATAAAAATTCAATTGGTTTTCAGTGGTCGAAAAATTTTATAAGCAATCTATTTGCTGCAAAAGCAGTGAATGGTGCCAACAACCCATCCCGATTTTGGGCAGATGCAGGAATGATCTTTCTTGCAGTGAGTTTTGCTATATTCTTCATCGAATTTTCGAAAAAAATTACGGTAAAGCATGCGGCCAGGGTAATAAAATACCTGGGGGCCGGCGGTATGTTTTTTACTTTTTTAATTGTAACACCATTGCATGATATAATGGTTACAATAGCAAGTACCTTGTTTCTTGTAAGTATATTTTACATTACTGTTTTTGTTTTAAAATCAAAACTGCACTTGTTCAAATTCTTGTGCATTATTTGTCTTCTTATATTTTACTTTACCTTATACCTCTATGGCTCGGGCAATTTTGTTTTGCTGCCTGTTATGCAAAAAATTACATTTATCAGTACAATACTTTTAATTTTAGGTCTGCAATATTTTACTCAAAAACAAGATTTTCAACATATAAAATAGCCGCAAAAAGAAGCAGTAAAGAAGCAATAATTTAATGACACCTAAAGCAACACTGGCATTTTACGTGGATCATTTTAAACAATGGCGGCAGCAGAATTATACCGACCAACAGATTGCGATAAATGCAACAGATGACCCTTCCTATCCAAAATGGAATGAGCTTACAAATTTTTTCAGCCAATTACTTAACACAAAAAAAATTGCTCTACTGGATAAAGAAGACAAAGTAAACTTATTGTATTTAATTGCCAGAGGCTTTGATTGTGCCGGCTTTTTATCAGAGTTAAACGAAAGCAGACCTATTTCTACCTGTGGCGATTTAACAGACAAGGACTTTATTAGCCTTGCAGCAATAGCAACAACACTAACCGGAACAGAATACGACGATGCAAAATCTTCTATTGCCATGTGCTTTAGAAAATTTGAATACTCCACACTTGAAATTGAAACTATTCTGCTAAAGTTATATGCCGATGAAAATGAATACACAAAAAGAATGGCTCTTTTTGCTCTAGCAAAACTTGGTTATAAAAACACCACTACCCTTGTAGAAAAATCGTGGACAATAGACGACGAATGGCACAAAATGGGCTGCTTGCATGTGCTAAACGAATATGTTAAAGACAAATTTTTACTTGAAAAATATTTAACAGAAGCGGAAGGCGATAAGAGACAACATCTGTCAGGGTATGTACAGCAACTCAGGATAAAAAATAATTACTAGCGGAAGCAGTATAAACAACACCTATCCCCATCAACTCCGCTCCCTTTTAAAATAAAAAGTAAGGGTAAAAAAAGCCAGCCTTATAAACTGGTAAGAGCACCAGCGCACCAATTGTTTAAAAGCATTTTTACGCTGCAAGTGTGTTTCCCTGGTAATAGGCACGCAATCATTTTGAATAATATTTTCCAGCACTTCTTCCATTTGTACAGCAAGGGTTTTGCTACGTACATCCAAATTCAGTTCTATACTGGCATAGGCACTAATATTATTTACATTGTACGAGCCAAGGGTTAGCCAGCCGGCATCACACACGGCAACTTTTGCATGCAATACGGCGGGCTGGTATTCGTACAGTGTAATATTATTTCTTAACAACCAGTCGTACATCCAGCGCTCGGCATTTTTGGCCACCATTACATCCGACGGGCCGGCAATAATTACTTTTATCTTTACCCCACGTTTAGCAGCATTACTTAATAAGCGGCGTATTATTTTGCCCGGTAAAAAGTAGCTGCACATAATTGTTATATGCGATTGTGCATGACCAAACATTTCGATATACGAGGCAGAAATTTCATTTTTGCGCCTCACCCAATCATTACGCCGCATGCGTACTTTACTGGTTTGGTCTTGTTTAAAATTAAACTGCTGCTGCTTTTCTTCGCAGGGTGTAATATCCATATTTACCGGAAACCCTTTCCAGGTTTTCCAGCACAGCACACAAAGTTCACGTGCCACTTCTCCCTCGTTATACAATGCAAAATCCAGCCAGGCGGGTTTACCGGGCATATCGTTATAGCGGTTGCTGATGTTTACGCCCCCCACCACTGCAAATCTTGCATCCACCACAAATATTTTATGGTGCATTCTTCTGCCAAAATAAAAATGTTTGCTTTTAAAAATAGATTCAAAAAAACGAAAGTGAATGCCAGCTTCTTTTAATTCGCTGATAAAAATTTTACTTATGTGCTGCGATGCATAACCATCGGCCAGTAAATGCACCAGCACATTTCTTTTGGCGGCCGCTTTTAATGCATTGGCTATTAATATGCCGGTTTCATCATCTTCGTAAATATAAGTTTGCAGGTGAATGCTTTCGGTGGCCTGGTTAATTAGCTGTATCAGCAGATCAAAATATTGCTTACCGCCATGTATAAGTTGTACCTTATTCTCACCGGAATACTTTGCTGATCTCTTCTTTAAAGCATTTGCCATAGCTAATTTTGTTTAGCAGTTTTAAGCTATCGTAATTATTATTTTTTTTGTACCCTGCGGATAATTTTTTCAATTTCAACAGCAATAAAAACCACTAAAGAAATAATGATGCAACTAAGCAGCTCATTTAAAGTTAAAGGCTGTGTTTTAAAAACCGTATTTAAAAAAGGCAGATAGATAATGGCCAGCTGCAGTACAAAAGTAATGGCTACCGTTACAATTAATTTAGGGTTACTAAAAATGCCCTGCCGGAATAAAGAAACCGATTCGGACCGGATGGCCATTACATGTGTTAATTGCCCCAGGCAAAGCACCGTAAACACCATAGTTTGCCAATGTGTATCTTGTATATGTATGGCGTAAGCCTGCGTGCCAATAGTTAATGCTGCCAATAAAAGGCCTACCCAAAGTACATGTACACCCAACCCATCGGCAAAAATATTTTGCCCGGGATTGCGTGGCTTGCGCTGCATAATATTTTTTTCGGCAGGCTCTGCTGCTAATGCCAAACCCGGCAAACCATCGGTAACTAAATTTATCCATAGCAAATGAATAGGCAACAAAGGAATGGGCAAACCAAAAAATGGTGCTAAAAAAATTGTCCATATCTCTGCCGAATTTCCGGTAAGCACATAGCGGATAAATTTGCGGATGTTATCATAAATTCTTCTACCCTCTTTTACAGCTTTTACAATCGTGGCAAAATTATCATCCAGTAATATCATGTGCGATGCTTCTTTGGCTACATCGGTACCAGTAACGCCCATGGCAATGCCTATGTCGGCATGTTTTAATGCAGGCGCATCATTAACGCCATCACCTGTCATGGCTACATACTCTCCTTTTTTTTGCAATGCTTTTACAATATTTAATTTTTGCTCCGGCGAAACTCTGGCGTATACTTTTATATGATCTACCACATCCAGCAATGCTGCTTCACTCATTTTTTTCATTTCGGCGCCGGTAATTATCCTGTCTTCATTATTGGCAATAATATCCAAACGTTTTGCAATGGTAGCTGCTGTTATGGGATGATCGCCTGTTATCATCACCGGCCTTATGCCTGCAGTTTTACACTCTGCCACGGCCTGCCGTGCTTCTTCTCTTGGCGGATCAATTACACCTGCCATACCTATCAACTGCAATTGCTGTTCAATGGTTTTCGGATTAATATCGGTGGGTAATACATCAAATTCCCTGGTGGCAAAACCCAGTACCCGCAATCCATCCTGCAACATGGTATTCAACGTATCGTCCCATGCTTTTGCATCCACAGTATTGGCGGCTTTTTGTATCAGCATTTCCATCGCCCCTTTTACAATGGCAATATATTTATCACCATTTTTATGAATGGTGGTCATACATTTTCTATCAGCATCAAAAGGAATTTCTGCTACACGGGGCAATTGTTTTTCCACTTCTTGTTTATTAAAGCCTTTTGCCAAAGCAAATTCATATAAAGCTATTTCTGTTGGGTCGCCAATAATATTTTTATTTTCATCCTGCTGTACATCATTATTTAAAGCCATGCCCTGCATCATTATTGTATAATCTTTACCGGCATTTTCGGCTGTTATTTCATCTTTATTAAAAATAGAAAAATTGCTTGCGGCAATTTTTTCCATTGTCATTTTATTAAGGGTAAGTGTGCCGGTTTTATCGGTGCATATATAAGTAACCGAACCCAGTGTTTCCACCGCAGGCAATTTTCTTATCAGTGCATTTTTTTGTACTAATTTTTTTGCTCCAATGGCCAATGCGATAGTGATCACTGCAGGCAACGCTTCGGGTATTGCAGCAACTGCCAATGATAAAGAGGTAAGCAGCATCAGCACAATATTTTCTCCACGTAAATAACCTACTGCAAAAACAATAGCACAAATGGCCAGAATGATGTACGCCAGGTTTCTTCCAAATACAGCCAGCCGTTTTTGCAACGGTGTTTCTGTACGAGGTTTCTGCAACATACGGGCTATTTTTCCCAGCTCAGTTTCCATTGCTGTTGCCACTACTATTCCTTTGCCACGGCCATTAATAACATAGGTTCCTTTAAAAGCCATATTAACCTGGTCGCCCAATGGCAGCTCTTTAGCAGTTAAAGTAGTGGTTTGCTTTTCTACCGCCAGCGATTCGCCGGTGAGTGAAGATTCATTTACTTTTAACTGCATGGTTTCCGCCATACGAATATCGGCAGGCACAATATTACCAGCTTCCAACATCACAATATCACCTGGCACAAGCTCTGTTGATGATACTGTTGCTAACGCATTATTACGCAATACCACTGCATTGGTAATCGTCATTTTTTTTAATGCTTCCATTGCTTTTTCTGCACGGTACTCCTGCACAAAACCTACCACTGCATTTAAAATAACAATGGCAATTATTACAATGGTATCAGTAAGATCGCCTAAAAAACCGGAAAGTATTGCTGCACCTATCAGCACCAGTATCATAAAATCTTTAAACTGGTGAAAGAATAAAACCCAGGGAGATTTTTTTTTAGCTATCAGTATTTCGTTGGGGCCGGTCTCTTCTAATCTTTTTGTTGCCGTATCGGAAGACAAACCTTCCTGGGAACTACCTGTAATTTCCAGCACTTCATTAATATCTGCAAGATGCCAGTTCATACTTAAGTAAATTTAGAGAGAAAAAAAAGTAGATTACTAAAACAAGGTTATACAAATCTACTCTATTATCAACATCAGGGAATAGCATACAAAAAAGGCAGATTCGTTAAACCCTGCCTTTTCAGAACTTATTACTGCTAATCACCCCTCACAAGTTTTACAGTAACCTTCTTTTCATTCAGGCAATCGCTTTCGTTAAGTCAACAGCAATTTAGCTGCGTTGTGGTCAGGATGTTTAAAACAACTGTCCATCTTTTAACCGATTCTTCCTGAGATTGAAGTGATGTAAAAGTAACCATGCATACTTGTCCAGCAAATGATTATCATCATACAGTTTCGTGATTATTATTTGCTTTTCATTTGCGTAACTAAAATCCTTTTTTCAATTGACGGCTGTCATATATTTTACCGGCTTACATTTTTACTTTCATTAAATAGTAAGTTATGATCATCTACTTCATCTTAAATAACTACAAATGAAAAAATTATTAGCATCGTTGCTGGCGTGCATAATAATTATTGCAGGCTTTGCACAACCCGCAGTTTCGTTGCGGCCTAAACTGGTGGTAGGCATTGTGGTGGACCAAATGCGTTGGGATTACCTGTATCGCTACTCCGACAGGTATGCCGCAAATGGTGCTTTTAAAAGATTGCTGCAAGATGGGTTTAGTTGCGAAAATACAATGATACCTTACATACATACAGTAACTGCATGCGGCCATGCAAGCCTGTACACCGGCACTGTGCCTGCAATACATGGCATTATTGGCAACGATTGGTGGGATAACCAAATAAACAACTATCAATATTGCACTACTGATGCCGCTGAAAAAACCATTGGCAGCAATACGGTTGCCGCTGGTGCAATGAGCCCACGCAACATGCTAACAACTACCATTTGCGATGAATTAAAACTGGCTACTAATTTTAAAAGTAAAGTAATTGGCATTGCATTAAAAGACCGTGGCGGTATTTTACCTGCCGGGCACAGTGCCAATGCTGCCTATTGGTATGACAGCAAAAGTGGCAACTGGATAACATCCACTTACTACAGCAAAGAATTACCTCCCTGGGTAAATGGCTTTAATAAAAATAAATTGGTGGATAGTTTTTATGCCATGGGTTGGAAAACATTATACCCCATCAATACCTATACACAAAGTACTGAAGACAATGTGCCGTATGAGAACAAAGTATTGGGCAGCGGATTTCCGTACACTTTTACGCAGCTTATCGGAAAAAATTACAACCCTGTTTTAGCAACACCACATGGCAATACATTAACTACCTTATTTGCCAAAGCCATAATTAACAACGAAGATTTTGGTGCAGATAATATTACAGACTTCCTTACAATAAGTTACTCATCGCCAGATTATGTAGGCCACTCTTTTGGCCCCAATTCGGTAGAGCAGGAAGATGTTTTTCTCAGGCTGGATAAAGAGCTTGGCGAGCTGCTGGATTTTTTAGATAATAAAATCGGCAAAAATCAATACCTGCTTTTTTTATCTGCCGATCATGGTGCTGCGCATGTACCCCAATTTTTAAACGACAACAATATACCTGCCGGCAGCGTAAAACCACAGCCATTATTTGACACCCTGAATGTAAAGCTGAAAGAAAAATTTGGCAGGGATGATTTAATTAACGCTATTATTAATTACCAGGTAGTTTTAAATAACAGCTTGATAGATTCTTTACAACTGAATAAAAAAGAAATTAAACAATGGGCTATCCAATACGCCATGCAGCAGTCAGGAATTATTAATGCGCTGGATATTGAAACCATTACCCAATCACCGTTAAACAGTTCAATAAAAGAAAAAATAATAAACAGTTATTATCCTAAACGAAGCGGAGATATACAACTGCTGTATGCTCCACAATGGATTGATGATTTTGAAAGCACCGGCTCCACACATGGTGTATGGAACCCTTACGACAGCCACATTCCATTGCTGTGGTATGGCTGGAATATTAAACCCGGCAAAAGCAACAATGAAGTGTACATAACAGACATTGCGCCTACATTGGCGGCATTATTAAAAATACAAATGCCCAGTGGCTGCACGGGTAAAGTAATAGAAGATGTTGTAAAATAGAATTGCATTATGACACAAACCGAAGCCCATAAATTAATGTATCTCCAAAAAAATCATTTATACCTGATAAGAGATCGTGTACAAAATAAAAAACATTTTACACCAAAGCAATCTGCTGTAAAAACCAACTGCTGTAAAAACAATAATATATTGCTGGTATTTTTTCTTTTACTGATACATAGTGCTGCTCCTGCACAAACACTCTCCATTGATAAAAAAAATTTTTTTTCTGAAGAGCAGCCATTTGAAATGTCCCTTACCGCAGATGTGAAAAAATTATTTACTGAAAAACTAAAAAAAGATTATGAAGAGCTTGGAGTACCCGCCAGCATAACCTGCATTTTTAACGACAGCATAAAACTAACAGAAGATGTGGAGGTATGCACCCGGGGCGAATTTAGAAGAGAGGAATGCGGCATGCCACCTTTAATGATCAATTTTAAAACATCAAAACCGGGAACGCTTAAAAAACTTGGAAAACTAAAACTGGTGTGGCCCTGCGAAGCCACCAATTATAATGAACAACTGATATTAAAAGAATACCTGGCTTATAAGATATACAACCTCATCACCGAAAAAAGTTTTAGAGTAAGGCTGGTAAAAATTGAGGTGCATGATAGCAGAGGAAAATATAAACCGTTTAATTTTTTTGCTTTTTTTATTGAAGATGTAGATGATATGGCTAAAAGAAACCATTGCAAAGAAATAGAATTGCTGAAATTAAATACGGAACAAACCAACCGGGAACAGGCAACTATTGTACATTTATTTCAATACATGATAGGGAATACAGACTGGGCTGTGCCCTTATACAGAAACATAAAATTGATACAAAGTAAGAAGGACAGTTTGCAAGCGCCCTTTATAGTACCCTACGATTTTGATTATTGCGGATTGGTTGATGCTGACTATGCCGTTCCTGTACCCGACCTGGAAATAACTTCTGTACGTGAAAGATCGTACCGGGGTTTTGCCAGAACTATGGACGAGTTGAAAGCAGCACTGCAAATATTTGAAACAAAAAAAACTGCAATTGACTCCCTGATCTCCAACTTTAAATTACTACACGATAAAAACAAAAAAGAAATGCTGTATTACCTGGAAGATTTTTATGACACTATAGCAAAAGATAAAAATATAAAATACATTTTTATTGATAACATCAAAAGAAATTAAATGATCTCTACCCTATTCTATTTATAAAATTATTTTTTATGCTAAAAGAAGAATACCTGCAACAATTATTAAATGCCATTCATGATAAAGAGCTACTGGATATTTACAACTATACAGCAGAAACATTTACTACACAAAGCGAAGCATTTACCAATACCAAGTTATGGGCCGATCAACTGGTAAGAGATAAGATGGCCAAATATGGCGAGGAAGACCGCACCACACTACACCTTACTAACTATGGTAAATACTGGATGCTGCATGGTGGTTATGATGCGTTTTTAAAAGAAGGGCAAAGCAGTAAGGACCCGGCTAAAGACGATTCTAAATTAAGTTTATTGCGCAAAGAAGAATTGCTGGAAGCAAGATTGAAGCTTACCCATTACCGGCTGGTGGGGTTTTGGCTGATGATCGGTATTGCATCACTCGGCTTTTTACTCTCGCTGTATAATCTTTATTTAATAATGAATGTAAAAAAATAAGGCATTTATAAAAAGCCATTACTGCTTTTCAAATCTACCTGTCTTTTCTTTTATGCCTATCCTGTACATTACATTTTTTACCCTGTTGCTGTCATCAATACTATCGGTTACCTGGTGGCCATAAGGGTTAATAGTGCTGCTGGTTAAAAGCGGAAATACATGCCGGAATAAAATTTCCCTGGCCTCTTGTTCCTGTACATCCTTCAGCTCCTCAAATTCTCCCTTTATAATTACGCTTTGCCAGTTTCTCATATCGCTCATCACATCCACTTCAAAACATACATGTGGATTTTTGCGAAGCATTTCTAATTTTAATCCCTCATTGGTTTGCCCGTAAATATAGTCGCCATCATAAGCAAATGTTAGTGGCACAATATAGGGTTGTTCTCCATCGGTGCAGGCCAGTCTCCCTATTGCCTGGCTGGTAAGAATATTATTGATCTGTACTTCGTTTAACAGGCCGAGCATAACTATTTTTTTTATTATTTCCGATAAAATAATTTCTTCCCACCAAATTATCCGGCAGCCTAAAACATAACTGCTTTATGCAGGTAATGCAACAGGTGTTCTGGCATTTTTATTTACTTCAAACTCTGCCAATTGGGTAAGCCGGTCATCTATTTGTTTTTCCGTTACTTCTGCTGCATAAAAAATGGCAGCCTGCTTTTGCATGCCCAATGCATTAGCAAATGCAGCGGCAGTGCCGTAAGTGCTTATCTTAAAATGATTGATGGCCTGTATGCAGGAAAGCAGGCAGGCATCTTTTACTTCCGCATCGATACAATTAGAAAGTTTATCGTCGGCCTCTTCAATAAAAGCCTGCATCACCCGGTTGTTAACACTGAGCGAATTAATATTTTCCTCTTCAAAAAAAATTTCCATGCTTTGTATATGCTGTGTTACAAAATCAAGATACTTCTGCAGTACTGTTTTAAGTTTTAACGATCCCGTTTTGTTTATCCATTCGGGTAAACTTTTACTTAACTGTATTTCTGCACTTGTAAATTTACTGGCATCATAATCCAGTAAGTGGTGCAGCGTGGTAATGGTGGGATTTACTGTTGACATAATGATTGATTTTGTTGTAACAAATCTACAGTACTAAACTCCCGGCAGTAATGACCATCATCAACTAAAAGCTTGACAGTACTCATTGTGTCGGCGCTACTATAAAATTATTTTATGCCTGACATCAATCACCGTAAAGATTGATGCTAAGCATTTTAAAAATGCATCAAATGCCGTTGCTTTGATAAATAAAGAAGGCATTCCTGATCAGGTAAAAATCGGGATTGTGGTGCGTAATTTTTAAAACCGATAAAACAAAAATTATTGTATGGCAAAGAAAATAAATCCACAGCAGCCATTAGAAATGCCGGCACCCGTTAAACAACCTGAAATGCCGACGCCATTTGATCCGGAAGAACCTGTTGTACCGGAAGAAGATCCGGATATAATACCTGATGATGACCCGTTTGAAAATCCGCCGCCATTTGAAATACCGCAACCTGGTGAAGGCCCTTAAAAAAATTATAATGAAAACACTTCTATTTGTTTTGATCTCGTTTATTGCCGTTACTGCGTTTACCTCCGGCTTACTAATCATCAGCAGCCCTGATGGTGGCGGCATAATGAATTTGCAATTAAGCCTGTTAAAAAACAGCCCTTTTAAAAATTTTTTGATACCCGGACTAGTGCTGACCGTAATGGTTGGCGGCACTAATTTACTGGCAGTGTTTTTCAATATACAAAGAGCGGCAAGCCGTTACAATTGGGCCATGGCTGGCGGATTAATACTAAGCGCATGGATAATTGCATAAATGGTATTGCTAAGTGCCGCAAGCTGGCTGCAGTTTGTTTACCTGGGCATAGGACTACTGGTTATACTAATTGCTTACCAGCTAAAAGGTAAATGGGCAGTGTAAATTTTTGTACCATAAATATTTTGTAATGATCAAATATATTTTCGCATTAGTAATGCTTATTCATGGCCTTATTCACTTTATGGGTTTTGCAAAAGCATTTGGCTATGGCAACATAGCGCAGCTAACCAAAGAAATTACAAAACCGTCAGGACTACTATGGTTAGTTTCGGCTTTGCTGTTTATTACAGCCGTCGTTTTATTTTTGCTGAAAAAAGATAGCTGGTCCACCATCAGTATTATTGCCTTTGCACTTTCGCAAATACTTATTATTTCAGTTTGGAAAGATGCAAAATTTGGCAGCATTGCCAATATTATCATACTGCTAATTGCCATACCTTCATTTGCCACTAATCGTTTCAACAGCATAGCAAATGAAGAAGCCAAAGTATTATTGGCCGGAACGCTTAATTCCGATAAGGTCATCATCACTAAAGAAATGCTGACCAATCTCCCGCCCGTTATTCAAAAATGGCTTACACATTCCGGCGTTATTGGCAAGCAAAAAATAAATACAGTTCGCTTGCAACAAAGGGGCACATTAAAAACAACGATGAAAAGTAAATGGATACGCTTTACAGCCAACCAGTATTTTAATGTAGAAGATCCGGCATTTGTGTGGAAAGCAAATGTAGAAATGATGCCGCTGGTAACTTTAAATGGCAGAGACAAATTTATTAATGGTAAAGGTTCGCTGGTAATAAAAGCATTGTCACTTTTTACAGTTGCCAAGGGAGATGACAATGAAAAAATAAATTCAGCTTCCATGATACGCTACTTGTCAGAAACAATGTGGTTTCCTACGGCTGCACTTAACAATTACATTAAATGGGAAGTAGTAGATTCGCTTTCCGCCAAAGCAATAATGACATATCAAGGAGTAACAGTTTCCGGCATTTTTAAATTTAACGAAGCCGGAGATATTGTTGCATTTACAGCTAACCGATACTATGGCACCGATGATAAGGCCAGCGAGGAAAAATGGCTGATAGAGACTACCGGCTACAAAAATTTTAACGACATAAGAATACCTTATAAAAATAAAGTTACCTGGCAATTAAAAGAAGGCGATTTTAACTGGGCCGATATTGAACTAACCAGCTTGGAATTTAATTGCACAGAAATATATGCACCAATGAAGTAGTAATTATAGTTGAATTGTATAAATACATTTTATGAATACAACAGTAAAACAACGGCCTGAATTTTTAGCCTATTGGTGCATTACAATAGTTGTACTGATTGTACTTGGCGGATACGGAAGACAGGCCATTGCATGGCTATTAATGAAACTGTATGAATTTTTTATTCAAAAAGATTATGGCGGTATGTAAGCAGATATTATTTGCGGCTAAGCAATAAATTAATGGGTTTCCATTCTTCAATATTATCGCTGATAATTTTAAAAATGGCAACAAATGGAATAAACAATACCATGCCTGCCACGCCCCAAATAATACCTCCTGTAATTATTGCCAGCAGCATAGCCAGCGTACTTACATGTAATTGTGTTCCTACTACTTTAGGAAAAATCACATTGGCTTCTAAATACTGTACAAAACTAAATACGGCCACCACGCCAACAGGATACCAGATATTTCCGGTTTGCAACCACACCACAGAAATAGGCAATAAAGCACTGATAAAAATTCCCACATAAGGAATGATGGTCATTATAGCACAGAGCATTCCAAAAAGTATAGCATGGTTTACACCCAAAGCATAAAGGCCAATACTATTGAGTATGCCAACAATAATATACACCAGCACCATCCCTTTTATATAATTAAAATAAGTATGAATAGTTTGTTGCAGAATAGCATGCAGCTGTTGCTGGTATTTTGCAGGTGTTACCAATTGTAAAAACTGTACCATTACTTTACGGTGATACATAAACAAGGCTGTATAAACTGGTGTAAGAAAAAGAATGAATAAAGTATTAACTGTAGTTTCAAAAGTAGATTGCAGTATTGCAGCGATAGATCCTGTAAATTTTTCCACCCCATTATTTTGCAGGCCTTCCGATCCTTCAATATTTTCGGCCAGCCAGGCTTGCAAACCTTGTAAAGTTTCTTCCAGCTTTAAAATAATTTGTGGTGCATCTTTACTAAATACTTTCAGTTGCCATACCAATATGGCCAGCAATGCTGCAAAAAGCAAGGTTACTATAAACAGGCAGGCGGTTATGGCAAACGCTTTACTCCAACCATGTTTTTCAAACCATTTGCAAATGGGATGCATTACAATAGCGATCAATAAACCAAAAAACAAAGGAATAAATAATATCTTTCCAAAATACAGGAGCAGGGCAGAAAAAATAATGATCTGCAAATATTTTAAAAGAGATTGTACTGCTGTATTACTCACTGTCATAATATTTTGCTACTGTAAATTGGTAAAAGAAAACGTTATCGTTTATGATATGCATAAGTGTATTGGCTGATAACTGTCAGCGGCTGCAACCACTTGAGCAAACAGGCAATACAACAGTATTGTTTTTCATGAAAATTTTAACCCCAACAAAACTCCTTTATATTGCTTTGCTTTAAGTAAGAATAATTGTACAGTCATAAAATATCTAAAAGCATATCGTAATTATCTCCAAGGTGATAAAATTGTCCCAGTATTACAAAAGCATTTCTTTTATAAAAATTTACAGCTTTTTTATTACTCGCCTGAACACCACCCCATAAAAATATTCTTTTAACTTTAGTGGCTTTTAGTTCGGAAAGTATAAATTGGAATAAACTATTGCCAACTCCGCAACTTTGCCATTCGTCAGCTACAGAAGGTGCAAATGTGCAATCAGATGTGTTACTAAGCATAACACCATAGGATTGTAAACGAGAGGCATCATGCTCTAAATACCCAATTTTAATAATTGCATAGGCAATTATATCTGCTGATTCAATATCAATAGCAATGTAGCCTGAATAAAAATCAGTGTTGGAATAGACATCAATAATCGATCTTCTATCAAATAGGTGAGGGCCAAAACGTTTTTTAGTGTCTTCGCTCAAATGTTGAAGATAAATAAATAGTTTATCAAAATCTTTCGATTTAAGCTTTCTTAAATAAACCTGTCTGTTATCTTTTGGTGTAATAAGCATTAAAGCAATCTTAAAATTAGTCACAATTAAAATATCTCTGTTACAGTCTTCTGTCAGGCATTTTGTTCAATAAGCTGAAATCAATAGCTTCAATTAGCTTCTATTTTTTTTATTTATCCAAAAGCCCAGTGCCAGGTGCCCTATAGTGGTTGCCTTGCCAATATTTTTATTTACCAATTGCCCCGAAATAGTAGTAGTTGTTTTTGCAAGTATATAGCCTGCACCTAAATTCAGATCTAAACTAAACCGTTTCTTATAGTTACGTTGCAAGCCCCATGCAACTCCCAACAAATTTATGGCACGCCGTTTACCCTCTGTTAAATAGTCTGATGAAATACTAGCATTAGAAAAAACGGTTTGCCAGATGGGGCATACATAATTTAAACTATTCATTTCGGTACGTTTGCCCTTTGCTTCCCGCTGTTTGTAATTATAGTAATATCTATATTGAATTGCTAATGCAGGGTCAATATATAGGCCAGACCTTGTTCCCGGGCCATTGTCACCTGAAAAAGCTAAATAACCGCTCAAAGCACCAAAAGCCTGAGCATAGAGTGATTGTAATTTCCCAACCCTCTTCTCATAACTTATTCCCGGACCAAAGAAATTTGCTTTTGCAACATTTGTAATGTCACCAGTCTTTTTGCTTTGTGAAAAACATTTTATTGAAATAAGAAAGATTGCTAAAAAAATACATTTTTTACAGATCATAATTTCTATTTTTTTTACCGATTTTTAGCAAGCTTATTTATTTTTCTTAAATGGATTTATTTTAGGTGTTTGCTTTACATATTGTTTATACAATTCGCCATGTGCATTTGTCAAGTCTTTTTCTTCATGATGTATACCTATTAAAATATAGATAGTCATTCCAATTGCAAAAAACAAGTGGCCTGCCGTCATAACCGGAGCAGTCCAAAATGCTATAAGGAAACCCAAATAAAGCGGATGCCTCACAATTTTATAGAATAAGGGCATTCGGAATGTATCTGTTTGTTGTTGCTTTTTTGTAATAAATTGATAGACTTGTTGTAAGCCAAACAAATGAAAATGATTGATAAGAAAGGTGCTGAGTAATACAATACCCCAGCCTGCAAACGAAACTATAAATAAGATTACACCGGCTGTCGTTTCAGAAAAGCCCCAAATAATAAAAGGTAGTGGCTGCCAAAAAAAGTAAAGAATTATTAAAACAATACTTGCAAATAACACATAGGTACTTCTTTCAACAGGTGAAGGAATAATTTTCTTCCACTTTTCTTTAAACCCCTGCCTGGCCATAACACTGTGCTGAATTGCAAACAGGCTTATCAAACAAAAATTAATAAGTACTGCAATAAACCAGGGCTCAGATTTGGTTACCGCAATTGTATCAATTGCCTTTGGGACTAACAAATTTTCAACAAAGCCTATGAGGTATAAAAAAGTAATAAGAAAAACCAAATAGCAAAAACCAGCGTACACCGAATAAATTATTTTTTTCATTTTTTAATAAATTTATTTTTAATTTTTATAATAGATTAAAGCGCCTTTGGTTAAAAATTTTTTAACTTGCTAAACATATTTTGTTTTGAAACAGTCATAAATAATTTTATCGTTTCATAAATAGAATTATCACCCACCTGATTAACTGCCAGCCGCAACCGCTCTCTTTCTTTATCCATAATATTTTTAATTTTTCTTTTTTACTTCTGGCTTCAAATTGAACATATCTATATTCAGCCATTCTTTATTATCATCATAAATTTTCTTTAATTCACTTTGTATGTTAAAGGTTTGCCACTCGTTTTTAGCCCAATCCCACCGCTCTTTATTAATAAGGTCATTCACGGTACGGTCGCCAACAGGGCCAATAAATATTTCTTTAAAAGCATCAACAAAAGAATTGTACACATCAGCAAAAGCCTTTAAGGTCAATTTGGTAATTTTTCCTCCTTCGGTTACAAACAAAAGTGCATCTTCCTGTTGCCCGTTGGTAAGCATATTTTTTGCACTGTCCTTTGCATGTTTTTCCGCTTCGTTATAATTCTTTATAGCTTTATCCAGATTGGTATTAGTCAAAAACTCTTTTACACTACTACGGGTATTGCCAAACATAATTATAGCTACAGATTCTTCGCTCTTATATAATTGATCAAAGCGATAGGACAAATCTGCATGAGATACCATAAATAAATTTAGCGTTTCAATTAATAGATTAATGGGTTCAAAAACACTAGGGGGCGATGGGGCAGCATCATCAATAATTTGTAATGCCTTACATTGAATTGTAATCCATTCCCTTAGTGTGATGTAACCACTTTTTACTTTAGTCAAACTGTTGTTATAAATGCTAAATAAATTTTTTGATATTTCTTCAATAGAGTTATTAATCCCCTTGCAATCAGAAAAAAGTTTATCCCATTTACCCAATAAACTTTGCTTTTCTTTTTCAAATTGTTCATGGTATCCTACTAAATCGCCTTTCATCACATCCGGTAAAAGCATGTTTGCCAGTTTGAGATAAAAGATAGTTTCCTGAGAGATGGCATCGCTTATAACAATTGTAAATAATGTAGATTTTTTATCCTTTATTACTTCGGAAAGTAGCCTTATCCCTTCGCTTCCTTTTGTGTTCAGATGGTTTTCCCAAATATCTCTTAGCTCCTTACTTTTTTTGGTATTATCCTTTAAAATATTGAGTGCAGCTTCCAAAGCATTGTTTCTAAAGTAAAAATATTTATTTACCTCATCTCTAATACTCTCCTGCTCTTTTTTTGAAGTAATATCACGGCCAAACATATTTTTAACAGCTTCGTCTAATTTGGCATGTATTTCTTCCTTACGTTTAATAAACATATAGGTAATTTAAAATGAAATTTTATAATGCCTGTAGTTCTGTAATCTTCCATGGGCCACCATTCAATCGCTGTAGCAGCCATTTTCTGTGTACGTATAGATTAGAGATGCTTTTATAATTACCTTCAATTTTTCCAATATGATCAACAATTATTTTTACTTGCTCTACTTTAGTAACACCCGTTTTTTTATTTTCTTCAATAATAGTTTTTACCGGGCCGTAAAATAAAACCCGGGCATCGTAAATATCATTTAATATCTGACGGCGGCTTTGCTCCCATGCATGTTGATAAGACTCCTCTGTAAAGTAATAGGTCATATCTATAAAAGGAGGACCATCCCACCGGGGGAAGACTTGCCAGTTACAAAACAATTTTTGCCAGTTAGTTTTGTCCCCCATTTTAATGTAATAAATCATTGCCTCTATTACTTGTTTTGGCGAAGCTGATGTATACAAAGTATAGCCCGAAAAAATACTCAGTGTTTCCTCTCCTTCAAAAACAACACGGCCATTTTTATCTTGTTGAGTAATTTTTATAAACAGGTTATCATCGCCAGCCATACCTGCAATAACTTTTACCATAAGGCCAGTTACTGCACGCCCTTCATAAGTGAGTATTGTTGGTTCATTCAATATCTCTGCAAAAAACTGATACCGTTCTGCAATATCAGGAGTTACCTGTGCCTGGTAATGAAATAATGTTTTAAAGAAAATATCCATTTCCTTGCTATTAAGATGGATAAAATAATATCCTTCTTTGGCGGAGCCTATAACTGCATAAGATTTGCCAAGATCATTTATAAATTGATTAAAAGTAATAACGGGCAAGGTTATCAATTTACCCACCACCTGTAACACATTTCCATGCACTGCATCCATTGCAGGAAAAGCAGGAATCATTTGAGCAGCTACCTCATTTATTAAATTATCTCTCCCTTTAATAGCTGCTTCTTTTATCAGTAATGCCCGTTGTTCTCCTATTTTTCTATATTCTAAATCAGCTTCTGTTATATCTGAATAACTAACACCATTTAGTATCTCAGTCACTTTCTCCCAATCAATAAGTACCGCATCTGCAAACCTGCCCGGATATTTTTTAACCAAAAAATCAATCCTTGGTTTCCACTCCTGGTACTCCAGCAAAATATTTCTATTATTAATAGCGGAGCGTTCCCATCTTTTGTCATCAAGATATAATGAAGCATGCCGCACAAACTTTTCGTACCAACCACCCCATGCTGATGAAAACCCATCATTACTCATTCTTACAGGCCCGTTTAACCCAATCGTTGCCCTGTTTTCTGCATTCAAGTAAAATTGTTGCTGCATAAGTTTTCCCGAAACTGAAAGGGGTTGACCATCCCTTATTACTTGTAGAATAATAGTTTGTCCATCTATACTTCTCAGTTCCTCCCACCAAGCACTTTCTAAGTAATTACCAATTGCTTTTGGGTTATCAATTTCACGATTTTCTTTTAAGTACATTTTACCATTTACACCTACAATTATATCAGCATGTTGAAGCGTACTGTTTCTAAAATCACTATCCCACTCCATCCACTCTACAATATAACCATAGGGTTCTTCATCAATATTTTCCCTGGTTTTTATTCCGGTTACAATCGTAATTGTCTGGTCACTCATAATCTCTTTTTTTGCAATACAGGTTTGATTATTATACAGTTTTTGTTAGTTGAAAATATTCCTAATTACCATTTTTCAGCAACTTTAGAAAACTAAATAGTACTGCCTCCCTTGCAACAGCGCCAACAAATATTAATGCCAGCATCTTTTACATCAAATTAAAATGCAGAGGCAGTTACAACTAAAAATTGTTAGGGCTTTACTATACTGAACTATAAGTAAGCATCAAAAACAAATTTCATTTGCAGCTCATTTAACAAAATGCTTTTCATTTTTTTTTATTTCTTCCATTTCTTCATTACTAAAATTAATAACCCTGTATTCGTAATTGTTTTCAATAATTACCTGGTAAATAGTTTCGCTACTTATACTTATACTCTTGCCATAAAAAATAGTATAAGCCGGGTACACAGTTTTAATTTTATCAACAACCGTTTTTGGCAATACTGTTCCAATATTGGTGATAGAGTACTTGTTGTGTCCATTCATGGAATAAACTGCGGTTACTTTATACCCTTTACTATTAAAAGTGAGGAACAATATTTTTCCATCAACAGTATATTTTATGTTTTCCGCATTGTTAAATTCCTGGCTAAAGGTTTTATAAACAGCAGGATATTTCTCTTTAAATTTGATTAAAGAATCGAACTCAGTTTTTTTCAGTAAAATAACTTGCAAATATTCAATTGGCTGAGATATAGAATTCAGATTTTCGAATATTTTTATTTGCCCAACAAGATTTTTGGCATCAACATTATTTAAAACAAGCGATGTAACTATAGTTGCTCCAATTTTGATAAGCGTTTTCATAAATTTTAATTTTTATACAGTTTGCAAAGGGCATTACATGCCACTGTAGTTTTCGTTTTTTCTATTGTATTTTTTTTAGAGATGTTGGCCCGCCACTTTAAGGCCGTCAGTTAATGAAATAGTTAAATGTTGATGTAAACCTGCAGCACTTTCCGCTATCTTTTCGTCTGCAAATGAACTACTTGCCTGTTCTTTAGGTTTATATCCGCACTGGCGGTTGTATTCTCTGATGCCATCACCAATTGCATTGGTAAAATCAATGTTAAAAAAAATATTTTCCAACTTTTGTTTTATGCTTTTCATACACCATACTATTAATTGTTTACTAATTATACTTCACCTCTTTAATTACTTAAAAATGAAATGGCCATTTCTCAGCTTTGTATCTTCAGAAAAATATCTTCGCTTCTCTTGTAAAATTAAATGGCGTGATGCAGTACAAACTTGACATAAGTCAAATTCAATTTACCTTTTCTTCTGCTCGGGACTTTTCACTTTTTTTCGAATAATATTCTCTTTGTGATGTAAAATTAAATGGTGTAATACAGAACAAACTTGACATAAGTCAAATTCAATTTGAACGAATGAGGAAAGTGATTACACAAACCTTAAATTTTATATTAAGCAATGCATAAGTGGTAGAAAAATAAAAGCGGAGAATATAAAAAACATGAATAATTAACCCGTACTATGTTAGCTGAATTAAGCTATTTTCAAAATTAGTTATCAGGTTCATAATTTGATGCATTGTTTTAGCATCAGTTATTTTACAAGCGGTGCTTATTTTAGTTTTTGCAAAAGAAATTAATAATTGAGTTTCGTCGGTTATTTTGGCTTCAATTATTTTAAGGGTTTCCAATAATGAACTATGTCCTTTTTCGCCTACTGAAGAAGCTGTAATTAGTGCAGTGGGTTTATTGGAAAACTCCATGGAAGAGACTGTCCAGTCAATAGCATTTTTTAATGTACCAGGCACACCCATTGCATATTCAGGCGTACAAATTAAAATACCATCCGATGCCTTTAGCGTTTCTCTAAACTCAATTACTTTCTTCGGCGGATTTTCATTATCAAGATCGGGGTTAAAATGTGGTATTTCTGTAAGCCCTTCATAAATTGTTATTTCAAACCTGTAAGCAGTTAATTCAACAATAGCTTTTATTAAATTTAAGTTAGTTGAAGCTGCTCTTGTACTGCCTGAGATGGCAATTATTTTTTTCATTCTATTCACATCCTCTTTTTATTCATTATTTAGTTCTTGTCCTTTAAAATACCCTATTACTTCATCAATATTTTTATCTGGTGGAAATACCGGATAAAAATATTTGATAATTTTCCCTGCATCAAATATTAAAGTCACTCTTTTATGCAATACTAAATTATCAACGTAATGAAGAGGTAAATTCAATGCTTTTGCAAATTCAATATTTTCGTCGCTTAATAAATCAAAGGGTAGATGAATTCGTTCCTTTTCTTTTTTTTGAAATTCAGATGACTGTGTACTCATACCAAAAATTTCCACATCTAACTCCTGTAATGCTGCATAATGGTTTTTAAAAGAACAAGCTTGTGGCGTACAACCCCTTGCACCGGGTATTTCGTCCCAGCCTTTTGGTAACGGTATTTCTGAAGGGCCAGTCATTGGATATAAATAGATAACTACCCGGCCATTAATGTTTTTTAATTCTACCAGTTCTCCATTAGTAGATTTTAATTTCATATTTGGTATTGGTAATCCCATTAAATGGTTACATGCACCATCATCAACTGGTACGGGTAATCCTTCTGGTAAATACGCTAAGCTATCCTTCATTGTTTTAGTTTAGTTAGATAAGGCAAATTTTACTGCCGCTTGTGAATGAATCTTTGTAGTGTCGAATACAGGAACAGAAACATCTTGCTGATTAATAATCATCGGTATTTCTGTACAGCCCAAAATAATACCTTCTGCACCTGCTGCTATTAATTCATTTATTATTGAGATATAGGCTTTTTTTGTTTCTTCCTTAATTATGCCTGCCCCCAACTCTTCTTTAAGTGTATGTTGTATGAAATTTCGGATTTCCTCCCGTTCCGGTATTACTGCTTCTATTCCCCGATCCTTAAGTCCTGTTTTAAAAAATTCCATTTCCATCGTAAATTTTGTACCCAGTAATCCTATTTTTTTTAGGCCCTGCTTATTAACTGCAGCTGCTGTGGTTGATACAATATGAATGATTGGTAACTCAATTTTCTTTTCTAACTCTTCTGCAAACTGATGTGCAGTATTAGCACATAAAACAATTGCATCTGCACCACTTTTTTGTAAATTTTTACATGCATCAAGTAATAAATCAAAAGAATTTGTCCAGCCAATTGCATGGATGTCTCCATAATTCAAAGAATAGATGATACATTCTGCATAGTTTAACCCTCCAGCCTTTTCATGTATTCCTTCGTTGATGTAGCGGTAATAGTCTATTGTAGATACCCAGCTTATTCCTCCTACAAGTCCAAGTTTTTTCATACTAGGTTTAAATAATTTCGTGATTTTTATTTGTCTTTTTTCGAAACTCCTGTTGAAGTTTCGTTACTCTATGAGTTTAGTCAATTCCTGTTTTTTTGCTTCGCCTTTCCAGTAAGATAGTATCTCGCCATTTCCCCTTCATTTTTCCTATTCGTTCCCGGTATCCAACTTCTCTAAAACCTAGTTTTTTGTGAATAATCAAGCTCGCTGTGTTTTCCAGAAAAATACCAGCTTGTAAAGTCCATAAATTTTCTTTCTCACTTTCTACTATTAGTTGCTGTAATAATTGAAATCCTAATTTGTATCCACGAAATCTGTATGCTACATATACACTAACTTCTGCAACGCCTGCATATACACATCGTCCGGAAACAGGTGTTAAAGCCACCCAACCTGCAAGTTCATTTTGAATAACTGCTACTATTCTGCATTTAATCAAATGCCCTTTGTCCCAATCTTCCCAAGTGGGAATTTCTTGTTGAAAAGTTGCGTCACCAGTTTCAATTCCTTGTCTATAAATCTCTGCTACAGCATGAAAGTCTTTTGCTTCCATTTGTCTAAAAATTAGTCCCTCCATTTTCTAATCATTAATTTATTATTTACTTGTTTTCATTGCTTTTAAAATTTTCAGCGTTTTATCTTTAGTTAATTTTTGGTACATATCACTTTCCACAGCAAAAATTGCCATCTTCCCGTCTTTGTCGTAATGCACACCCCAACCATATCGTTTTGTTAATGGTGAAGCCCGGAAACAGGGTTGGCCTTTTGAAAAAAATTGTTCTCTTGCTTCCTTATACTCACTTTTTGTTAAATCATTTCTGTCTGCGAATACCTGAAATATGATATCGTCTGAAGTGAATTTATAGGGATGTTTACTCAGCATTTCAAACTGGATATTGGCCACAGTTTTGGCATCCCCTTTGGTTGGTGGAATTTCTCCACTTGTTGCCGGGCAATCCTCAGCAATTTCAATAAAAGTATTTGCATAATTTGTAGTATGAACTTTCATGTGATTGATGTTTTTTATTATTCGGATATAATTATTATTACTGAATAGGGTTTTTAAGTATTTTATTCATTACAATGCCAGTAACAATACCCAAAACAATTCCTCCGGCTAAAATTAAAAACAAATTAATGAAGGCTAAAGCAAGAGTTGAAAGAATACCGGACAAACGCATAGTGTAGTTGATGGAAAAAGTTGTAAGTACAGCTAAGCTCCAGCCTGCAAAACAGCCAAATATCCACACCCCGGCTTTAGCTGAATATTTTTTCAGTACGGAATACTGAAGTAAGCCGAGGGCAAGTGCGCCAAACGAAATACCCAATACAGGTTTATAGTTGTAATTTGTTGTAAGTAACAGGTCCAAAATAATAAACGGAATACCCATTCCCAGTATAGAAAACCAAATCCAGTTTTTGTTTTTGACAGCAGTATTTTTTTTGAGTAACAACCACTGGGTAAATCCTACACCTGCCCCCATTCCCACACCTAAGTAAAATTGCATGTGCTTTATCCCGATAGAATCCAAAAATGATGATAACAGCAGAATAAAAATAACGCCCAGCAGCCAGCCCCAAAAAGTAGCCATGGTCCATCTTGTAATTCTAAATTTTTTTTGTTTGAGGTTACTCATACCTTCAAAAAATATTTAAATATCTTTCTTTAATAATTTTTATATGTCGTAGTTCGTGTCCCGCTAAATGATATGCCAATGCCCTTACTGTTCGCACATTTACAATACTTCCATCGTCATCAATTCCACCCCCGCTTCTCATAAAAGCATCATCAGGCAAATTTTGAAAGAGTAAAATTGTAGATTCTCTGACAGCTTTATATTCTTCAAATATGCTTTCTAAGCTTCTTTCGTTTGCACAAGAATATTTTGCGTAATCATTTTCTTCAAAACCGTGCAATGGGGTATTATCGTTTCTGGCATACCTGAGTGCCCGATATGAAAAAATACGTTCGTCGTCAATAATATGTACCAGAATTTCCTTTATTGTCCATTTTCCTTCAGCATAACGATAATTCAGTTTATCTTTTGGCAATCCGCAAATAAATTCTTTTATTACGAAAAAAAAATCTTTCAGGTGTTGCAATACTAATCCATCATCTTTTACTAAATCCATATAGATATTTGAATACGCTGGATATTCATCCTTTTCAGGCTTTTGTATTGTTCTTAAAACTGCCATTGCTTTATCGATTTTAAATTGCTTTTGTTGATTACGCTGCAATAAATTCCTGAATTTCTTTTAAAGCTTTCTTTGATGCTTCCGTATTAATATCTTCCAGCATCCATACATGATTTTGCCCCTCATAAATATTCAATTCAACTTTGGTTTGTTGTTCAGCTATTTTATTGCAAATTAGTTTACTATCATCTAATAAAATTTCGTTGGAGCCTACTATAATCAGAGTTGGAGGTGCCGGCCCATACATAGTTTCAATTGGATTAGCTGCCGAAACTGTTTTATCATTAACATAAAAAGAAACAAATTTCTCTAATTGTTCTTTTGTTAGAATAGGATCAATGGCTGCATTTGTAATGAGCGACTCATTCGCACATGATAAATCAATCCAAGGCGAAAGCATGACTAAATATTTTGGAGCATGAAGATCTTTTTCATTGATTTTTGATAAAACAGAAATGGCCAATCCTGCACCTGCACTATCTCCCATTAAAACAATATCACTCCCAGGATATCTGGCAAGCAAATACTGATAAACCTTTGCAATATCAATTACTGCTGCTGGAAAAGGTTTCTCAGGCGCCAAACTGTATTCAACGAACAGAACCGGCAACATCAGATTTTTAGATAAATGAGAAACTAATGCCTGATGCGACTGAAGGGATCCCAAAACAAAACATCCACCATGCAGGTAAAGCAATATCTTCTTTGTATTAATCTCTCCCTTATTTCTAAACCAAAAGCAGTTAATATTTTCTATAATCTCCTTTTCTATTATTACATTGTCCGCAAGCTTATATTGCCCCCCAAGTTTTTCAAAATTACACCTGGAAATATTGATTCTATCGTTCATACTATTTTTGTTATCTACTTATGTATACTCCTGTTGCTTTTAAACCCCGTTCCCACTGTAAATCTCATATTGTTTTTGTAAATCCAATATCTCTTCTAAAACGATCGCAATAAAAAAGCAAATTATCTGCCTAAGGATTTCTTTATTTAATTTCATTTTGGTTTAAAAAAAATCCATGACGCTGTAATTCTGTTTTCAAATAATCTGCACTCAGTAAATCAGAAGCCAGTTTTTTTGAATTAATGCATACCCCGGCACATACAGCCCCCATTTGCATGCACTTTTCATAAGATTGATTATTCATCCATCCATATAAAAAACCTGAAAAAAAACTATCCCCAGCTCCATTTGCATCTATCATTGGATAAGATAAAATTGCCGGCTGCTCAATCCGTATTCCATCTTTAGTTAATAGTGTTGCTCCTTTTTTTGCATGAGTACAAATTGCCAGTTCTTTTCCCTCATTAATAAAACGTTCCATAACTGAATTATAATCTGGTAAATTATCAGAACTCATGTGAATGAATTGCGAAGCCCTGATAAAATCATTATGATAACTGTTGCTACCATCATAGTCATGTAAATCTGTCCATACGGGTTTATTGTATTTTTCAATTATCGGAATAACATTTCTGCAATAACTTATAATGTTGAGTACAATTATATCTGCATCTTTTGCAGCAGCGTCAATTTTTTGGGTATTATAATTTATACTTTCTGATGATTGGGTAATAAACATAGAAATTCTTTTTCCTTCATCATCCATAATATTAATATGGCGCTCTGTACCTACTGGGTCAATATCTATAAAAAAGTCAATCTTATTTTCATGCAGGTTTTGTTCAATTTGTTTTCCGTAATAATCATCTCCCAGCACACTGTACAAAGTATTTTTTACGCCAAGCTTTGTTAAGTTAATGGCCTTACCTGCACCTGTAGAGCCGATAGTTTCTTGAAAGCTTGCTTTATGTATTGTTAGTGCTTTGTTACCCGGCAACTCGGGTAAATAAACAATATGGTCAAACGTTGTTCCTCCAATGATAAATACTTTTTTCATTTGTTAATTAACTAAAATGGTGTAATACAAATATGTAAAACTATTTGCTTAGGTGTTGTGTCATTTTTTAAGTTTTGGAAAAACATAACAAAATTTAAAATCAACCGCAGGGTAAATTGTTCCAAAGCCATAATCAATGTCGTGTGCATATCCAACACCAATGTGTGATGAAAACAACCAATTGTTTCCAAGGGGTCTTTGTAGCCCCCAGTGTATATTTGTTAAAATGCTATTTCTAATAACAGTTGATTTTTTGTTCAAAGGCGTATTATATTTTAGCCTAAGTCCAATATAATTTCCTGAATTATTTTGAACAGTTTTGCTATTAATAATTCTTTTTTTGAAATTATAAAAATATTTTGGTGTTACTGAAAATACAATGCAGGTTTAATAACCTGATAATCTATTGAACCTTCCGATATGCTATAACCACCACCGAAACCGAATGACAAATCCGTTGTAACACTATTACCAAGCTTTTGTTCTAATGTTAAACCAATACCCTGTAATGCCAAGTCAATTTTTTTTATGCTCGATAATTTCTTATCTGTTGTAGGTATTTGTGCGTAAAATATTTGCATACATCCTACAAAAAAAGTTAGTAAAAATATTTTTTTCATAAAGTATAAAGATTGTTTTATGTGTAAAGTAAATTTGCAATGCCTATCAACAGGCTTAATGTGTTTTCCTGTATCGCCCCCGCACACGGCTCAGTGTTTCCACACTCATACCAAGATAGGATGCTATATCTTTTAATGCAATTCTTTGAAGCAGGTGGGGAAAGTGTTTTATAAAAAAATTATACCTGTCTTCCGCCAATGGCTTACGCATATTATACAATTCAATTTCTAAAAAATATAAATACTGTTCCGTAATAACCCGGATGATATAATTATATGTGGGATGCTTTTTGAGCAATTGTTGCATATCCTCATAATGAAGGCATGCAACAACAGTATCTTCTAAAGCCACAATATATTCGTTACCCGGCTTACGACTGTAAAAACTAAAAATTGAAGTAATGATAGATTTTTCGGCTAAAAATTTTGTAATAACTTCTGAAATATCATTACAGGGAATATAGTAACTTTTTGCAAGCCCTTTTAATATAAAGCAGGCATAATCTGCCACTTTACCCGGCACTAATAGTATATCTCCCTTTTTATACATTTTAACTTCTACCAGTTCATTAATATCCACCACCAGTTCATCAGGCATGGGATAAATATTATTCCAGTAATCAACCACAGGCTGTATAAACTGCTGTTGCTGATTTTCAGCAACACCAGTTTCCCAGTTGCCTTTACCGCATTTTTCTATCGTCTTCATAAATGTAATTTAGTAACAAGGTTTCATCAAAATTTTGACTTATGTCAAAAAAAACGTTTTAATAAAAATCAATTTTTTGTCCGGTTGTAACAAAGCCTTCTTTTACTGTTATTTAAAATACAGTGGCAAATATTTTCTCCATTGCTTTTTTGGAGGATGCGAATTGATCGATTTTTCCATAATTACCATTTACTGCCCACACGATGGTAGTTTTTGTAGCAGGGAAATAAGCTATAGTTGCATAATAACCAATGGCATCCCCGCTGTGCATAAAGGCATCGCCATAAGGAGTAGATATTTTAAAAATACCCAGACCGTGTTGGATAGGAAAGAAATCTGTATCAATTTTTTGGGGAGCAATTGTAGTGAGCATTTCATTCAGTGAAGCAGCGTTAATGATATTGCCGCCAAACAAGCGTTGCATAAAAACATTCATATCATATGCATTGGATATTAATCCCCCATCAGCAGTGTAATAATCCCATCCGCTGAAATATGTTGCATCTGTAACCTGCAGGTTGCTATAAAAATCTACATACCCTCTTACTATATTAGCAGGCACAGTATTGGTTGCAGCAAAAGAAGTAGCTGTTAATCCCAGTGGTGTAAATATTTTTTCCTGAAACACCTGCCAAAAGGGTTTACCGGTTATTTCCTCTATAATCATTCCCAAAAAAATATAACCAGTATTGGAATAATAAGTGTCTGTACCCGGTTCAAAATATGCATGCTTGCCTCTTGCATAAGCCAGCAGTTCATCAGGTGTCCACTCTTTAATTAGATCATTTAAAGAAGCTGTTTGAAACTGTGCACTTCTAATATAATTAAAAATACCACTTGAATGATTGAGTAGTTGCCGTATAGTAGCTTTATCAGCATTGGCAATATTGTGCATTGCCCAGGCAGGTAAATACATGGACGCCTTATCATCCAGTTGTAATTTCCCTTCCTCCTTTAACTTAAGAATTGTAACAGCGGTAAATGTTTTTACAGTACTGCCCATTCTCGTAATATGGCAGGGCTTCATCGCTACATTATTGCGTAAATCTGCTTTGCCCGATGCCCCCAGCCACAGGCCAACGCCAGGCTTATGTATACTCATTGCAATACCAGGCACACCCGAGGCGGTTATATCTGTAAGCAATTGCTTATACTTTGCGTTATTGGCATTTGCCGTACTACTGTCGGTAAATGAAAAATTACAGTTGTAAGATGCCGGGGTATTATTATTGTCTTCCTTTTGGCAGGAAGTGAAAATGAAAATGGATATTAACAATCCTAATATAGTTTGGTTCATTTGTCTTTTTTTTGATTGATAAAAAACTTGGTTCCTAATTGTAAATTGGTATGTGTCATTACCGGAATAAAGCCAGGAGAATATGGATATTCGGCCCAACTTTGATACATCATAAAAATCTCTGGGGAATAGAGATTGCTTTTTTGCAGTCGGTACCCCAAGCCTGTTCCCAAAGAAAACATAACACGGCTGTTTCCCTTATCCCGGCCGCTTTTATAGCTGCCGTTTTCAAACTGATACTCTTTTTGTGTAGTAAAACTATGCAGATAGCCAATGCCTATTGATGTTTTAATATTTAAACCAAAATTGAATTTATAGTCATAAGCAAGTTCTGTGTTTGTAAAAAAACCGTGATTAAGCTTACTGTGAAAAAAATAACCAATATTAAAAGTTTGAAATAAATGAGTATGTTTTCGCTCTCTGTTCCAAAAATTTGAGCCTACCTGTATGCCAGGATGAACAGGTGTAGTTACAAATTTTGTAAACGGAATTGCCGTGGCCTCGTTAAAAACCGAAACTGTAATTGGTGTAGGATGCTTTTGTGCTTTTGTACTCAGCGAAAATAATGCTGCTGCACAAAAAAGCAGAAGATATTGCTTCATGTATTTATTGCTTTAAATTAGTTTAGTGAATTTAGATTGATGTACTTATTTTGGTAACACGGTACCGCTACCCGTTATGCTGCTTATTATTACAGGACTTCCTCTGTAATAAACTTTACCGCTGCCATTGATTTTTACTTTCAATTGGTTAATGGCAGTAATTTCTGTGTTACCACTTCCGGTAATATTAGCCGCTGCTTTATTAGTTACCATATTCAGCATATAAATGTTTCCACTTCCATCCACTTTTGAATAGAAATTTTGAGCAGTTCCACTACTGAAATAAATATTGCCGGAACCGGAAACGACCACATTAAAATCTGTATTTCCATCAAAAGCCCCCGTGGTAGTAATATTTCCTGAGCCATACAGGCCAAGTCCGTTTAAAACCGGCAACGTGACAAAAACCTCTGTATTATCATTCTTAATATTTACGTTTTGCTGGTAGCCCAGCTGCAGGGTAGTATTCACCAACTTTGTTTCATAATAAGGAAGAAGATTGCCATACCCTTTAACAGTTACTTTAAAAATTGCCCCCTGGTTGATATAAATGCTGGTATTGCCCGAAGCGGTTATAGCTGTAAAATTGTTGACATTTCTTATCTCTGTAATGGTAGTGCCGTTCCCCGAGATACGCTGTTTTGAACAAGACATAAATGTCAGGATGACACTTATTACAGCAATTGAAAATCCTGTTTTCATAAAATGATTTAATAAAATTGAATAAATGAATGGCTTATTAAAATGCAAACTTAAAGCCACTAAAAGGGCATTACCAGCCAAAGGATTGATGCTGATGCCTGAAAGAGGAGGAAAAGAGGGTGAAGTCTATAATTTAGCCACTGAAAATCTGGAGAAAAGATAAAATACTTATTTATTCAGCCATTCTTTAAAGGCGGGAGTCCTTTTTTGGCTGATGATTACCCCATCATCATAAGCAGGCATCAGGTGCACTTCAAGTTTACCATTCTCTTCATTAGTGAAATAGTGGCAGGCTTTAAGGTTAATGATAAACTGACGGTTGGCCCGGAAGAAAAGCGTTTCTTCCAGCAATTTCATCAATTCATCAAGGGAGTGGTTAAGTAAGTAAGTTTCAGACTGGAAGGTTTTTAAAGAGGTATAATTCCCATCTTTATAAAAATAAGCGATGGTTTCTACCGGAATTGGAATGTTTTTGCTGCCGGAAACTGCCACCAATATTTTTATCTTGTTGATAGTTCCAGATTCAGTAAAGTCAGCTTCTTCTTTTATATCTGCAATACTTTCTTCAGGAAGGGTTGGTAACATATCAGAACCGGTTTTTACATTTTGCAGGGTGTACAACTGTTCTTTAAGCGACAATAACTCTCCATCACTTTTTTTACTTTCTCTGTAAAAAAAATAGCCCACATACACTACGTTCCAGAAAATTATGAATAAAATTGAAATAGGAAATTCAGTTTTAAAAAAGAAGTCAAGCTCTTCTTTTTTAAAACCCAGCATTACTATTAGATAAGTATACATAAATGCCAGCACAAAAATAGCAGGGATAACCACGGCGGCTATAAATTGATACACTAACCTGGTAGTTAAATATTTATTCCAGGGATACTGTTCATCCAGAAATGCAGTGATCACATTAATTAAAGAAGTAGTAATAAAAGTGAGACAAAAGCCAGATAGCAGGTCAGCTACAAGATATTTTCCTTTTATTGTATCACTTAATGAATCGCTACCAAGAAATACAAAGAAAAAAGCCAGTAATACGGACAATCCTAAACGTAACCAAAAATCACGGTATGGAGAAAAGCTTTGCATTAATAAGTTGTTGATTTTTCTTTACTTTTTATTAGCCACAATATAACATTTACTCATTATTTTCAGCAAAACTATCGAATTGGTTTAATACCCACTCTAATTTGAAATTTAGTTTTTTTGTACTGTTGAGCTTGTTATACTCTTTTATATTTTATCAGCTATCCCCTATTCCTGATTTATTTGCAGCAAATACCTGAAAATATTTTTACCTTTTTTCCTAGATCTATAAAAATAAATGTTTCTTGTATTTTTTTTTACATTTTTCCCAATTAACAGGTATGTATTTTCTCACCGTACTAACAGGATAATTGGTAACACTGTTTGGGGTTAAACAATTTACAGGCTGTGTCGGCCGGTTTTCAAAATACGATACTTTTCCTGATTGTTTAAGATTTGAAATATTTTATTCTGATGTCAATAATTGCTCAAAAAAGGCTCCAATATTATTTTCTCTATCTACAAAATGTAACTCCAACATCCAATGTCTTTTATCCCCAAATTTATCTAATTGTAAAATATCGGTATTATTATCAGGGTGTACATCAAAACTCATATCATTTGGATCATCGGGTTGTTCGTGTGGGTATTTGCCGATGATGTGTCCGGCAATAGCATTTCCAAATTCATAGCCATAACGTTTTGCAAGGTCGGTTGCATATTTAAAAAATTGAGCACCGGTAAGTTTATTTTGTTTAAAATACCAATCATTCCCTTCGTGCCAGGCTGTTTCTACATCTTTTTTTATCTTTTGTTTTAAAGGGTCGTTTCCTAAAACATAAGTTCGACCAAGGTCTGCCTCCCAACCTTCAAAAACGGGATGAAAATCAAAGAACAAAATATCGCCTTCCTGAATTAATAAATTTGATGGGTCGGCACTATAAGGTTGTAATGTATTAATGCCAGTTCTTACAATTTTTTTACCCCAATGATTTTCTGTACCAAATTCTGCTTTAGCAATTTGTACAATTTCATCGCTAAGTTGTTTTTCTGTTTTACCAGCAACGATCAATCCTCTTGCATCTACCGCACTAAATAATTCAATTGCTTTATTCTGTGCATCCATCATTTTTTGCGCTATCCCGTTCATAATTTTTATTTAATAATTAAAGAAGATAAAATACTTTGTTTTATAAAACCTGTAGTTACAATTGTTGCAAACTCTTTATGTAAACTTACCAGCGCTGTTTCATGAATAAGCTCAGCAGAATAGCTTGTTCCGTCAACTCCAATTTTATTAAAAGTGGCAGTAGCATCAGCAACAAGATACGTTTCATAACCTAAGTTTCCAGCCATTCTTGTGGTGGTTGAAATACAGTGATCTGTAGTTAACCCAACAATTACCAGTGTTACAATAAATGCGCTGTTTACTTTTTTCTTTATTATTAACTCCCCCGCTGCAGGAAGTACTAAATTATTAAATGCATTACCTGCATTTGTGGCATAAAGTAAAGAAGCCGGATTGGAGGAGCAATGCTGAATATAAAAAACAGGAAGATGATTTTCTCTCCACAGTTTAAGTAACTCAGCCCTCAATTCTACATCAGGATTATTCCTTTATCCTCCCCAATATTCGGTATCCTCAAAGCCCTTTTGAATATCAACAAGAATTAATGCAGGATTACCTGATTTTGTTATACTGATTTAATGAAATTAATATAAAAGCAAAGCAAGGTAATTTCTCTGATAAAATAATATGCTTAATTTTGATTGATTGATGCTTTAATGTGATTACTATGGATATTCAACAACTTAAAAATTTTTTAATTTTAAGTAACATACTCAATTTCAGGCAAGCTGCTGAACAAATCAATATTGTTCAACCGGCTTTAAGCAGGCAAATACAATTACTGGAAAAAGAAGTAGGTGTTTTATTGCTTAACAGAAATAAACGAACTGTTACATTAACTGCCGCAGGTATATTTTTTCAAAAAGAAGTAACAAGAATTTTGCAGGATTTAAGTAAAACAATTGTTCTTACAGCACAATTGCATAATGGTGAGGCAGGCGAGGTAAAAGTTACACATGCAAGTTCAGCTATGAACACTGTAGTACCGTCCTTTTTGGTTAAGGTTAAGCATAAATGGCCAAACCTAAAAACTATTGTACAGGAAACATCCAATTATCATCAAATTGAAATGTTGCTCACCAGAAAAACCGATATTGGCGTTGCTCCTAATATTATATTACCTGCAGAAGCAAACTCCAAAATCTTATACAAAGAAAATTTTGTACTGATTTTGCCTAGCAATCATCCTTTATCGAAAAAGAGGTTAACTGATTTATCGATTTTAAAAAATGAAACTTTTATTTTACCACAACTATCTACAGGTATTGGTTATGTTGAAACAATTTTACAGATTTGCCAGAGCTTTGGTTTCATTCCAAGAGTGGCACATGAGTCGGCCCACTCGATGGCAGTAGTGCGATTAGTAGAAGCTGGGCTTGGTATTTCAATTGAACCTATCTCTTCTGTACGTGACGTAAATATGAATATTAAACTGATTGAATTAAAAAACATTCCTCAAAAAGCTGAGATGAAACTTTTTTGGTTACGAGAACGGGAAGAAGAGCTAAGTAGGTTTATTGCGATGTTTTGAAATTTAATTTTTCAAACATGCCGTATTTAAACTATCCCGGTATAATGCTTCGTAAAAACAGATTTTTATAGACCCCAAATTAAAAACCCGCTATAAAAGCGGGTTTTTAATTTAAACTTGCGGAGCGGACGGGACTCGAACCCGCGACCTCTGCCGTGACAGGGCAGCATTCTAACCAACTGAACTACCGCTCCAACTACCCGGGTGCTGAATTCAAAATCAAAATTTGACTATCCTTCTTTTTTCGGGAGTGCAAAGATAGGATTTTGAGTTTCTCATTCCAAAACTTTTATTAAAATATTGTAATCCCTAATTTTACAGGCTATCTTGCAGCTCCAAATCCGTAACCGGTAAACTATATTGTAAACCAAATAGTATAAACTTAAATGCCAGAACTTAAAAACCGACAGTTCCTCGACTTTGAGAAGCCCATAAAAGATCTGTACGATCAGATAGAAATACAAAAGGTAAGCGCAGAAAAAAGTAAAATTGATGCAAGTGACACGATTGCCAAGCTGGAACAAAGAATTATAGAAACTAAAAGAGAACTAACCGATAGCCTCACCTCCTGGCAAAAAGTACAGCTGAGCCGCCATCCAGACAGACCCTACACCTTAAAGTACATTGATAAAATGTGTACCAACTTTATTGAGTTGCACGGTGATAGAAATGTAAGAGATGATAAAGCCATGGTGGGAGGTTTTGCCCAGCTGGATGGAGAAACGGTTATGATCATCGGCCAGCAAAAGGGCATTAATACTAAAATGAGGCAGTTAAGAAACTTTGGTATGGCTAACCCTGAGGGCTACAGAAAAGCCCTGAGGCTGATGCGGCTGGCAGAAAAATTCAACAAACCTGTTATTACACTTATTGACACTCCCGGTGCTTACCCGGGCCTTGAAGCAGAAGAAAGAGGACAAGGAGAAGCCATTGCCCGTAATATTTACGAAATGATACGCCTGAAAGTGCCTGTAATATGCGTTATCATTGGCGAAGGTGCAAGCGGTGGCGCATTAGGTATTGGAGTAGGCGACAAAGTTTTTATGCTGGCAAATACCTGGTACACAGTAATTTCTCCCGAAAACTGCAGCGCTATTTTATGGAGAAGCTGGGCCCAAAAAGAAATTGCAGCAGATCAATTGAAATTAACCCCTGAAAATATGATGGAATTTGGGCTCGTTGATGGTATAGTACCCGAGCCCTGGGGTGGCGCTCATTGGGATTATGAAGAAGCTGCCAATAATTTAAAAAAATATTTATTGCCGGTAATTGCCGAGCTTAAAAAAATTCCGGCACAGGAAAGAATAAACCAACGCATTGAAAAGTTTGGAAAGATGGGATTTTGGGATGAATAAATTACACCATTCATAATAAATTTATTAAGAGGCTTGCTAATAAGCCTCTTTTTTTGATTGACACACTGTTAAATACTAAGTTTCAATCACTTGCAATAATCAATTAACTTTGAGTAAACATTTGCTTTTATGCTTAAAGTTGGAGTTATAGGTGCAGGCCATTTAGGAAAATTTCATTTGAATAATTGGTCCGAAATTGAGGGAGTACAATTAGTGGGATTTTGCGATACCGATGATGCCAATGCAAAATTGGTAAGCGAAAAATATAATTTACGCCGCTATGCAGAAGCTGAGCAACTGATAGATGATTGCGATGCGCTGGATATTGTAGCCCCAACCAGTTTTCATTTTGAATTATGTGAAGCAGCTATAAAAAAAGGCAAACATGTATTTGTAGAAAAGCCCCTGGCCAATACTATGGAAGAAGCCAGGATTTTGGTAAAGCTGGCTAAAGAAGCCAATATAAAATTTCAGGTAGGCCATGTGGAAAGATTTAACCCGGCTTTTTTAGCCCTGCAGGAATACAAACTGCAACCCATGTTTATTGAAGTGCATCGCCTGGCACAATTTAACCCACGAGGTACCGATGTAAGTGTGATACTGGATTTAATGATACATGATATTGACATTATTTTAAGCCTTGTAAAAAGTAACGTTAATTATATTAGTGCCAATGGCGTATCTGTAATGAGTGATACGCCGGACATTGCCAACGTAAGAATTGAGTTTGATAATGGCTGTGTGGCCAACCTTACCAGTAGCAGGATATCTATGAAAAAAATGCGCAAGATGCGACTGTTTCAAAAAGATGCTTATATAGGTATTGATTTTTTAGAAAAGAAAACTGAGATCATTAAACTCAACACTCCGGAAGATAAAAATGTATTTACTTTTGATATAGAAACCAACAGTGGTAAAAAAACGATTGCTATTACCAACCCCAATGTGCCGGAAGTAAATGCCATAAAAATGGAACTGGAAGAGTTTCGCAATGCAATAGTAAATAATACCAATACACCTGTTAGTGTAGTTGATGGTTTTAGGGCAATGGATGTAGCTCACCAGATTTTAGAAAAAATAAGCAAGGCTAATCACAACTGATCAGTAAAGAATAATTTGTAACCCAATTGCAGCATTGTTAATTGAAACAACCCCGGATTCATATTGGATGGTATGCAACAGGTGATTTTATTGCTGCTGTAATAGCATGGATTATTTTTTATTTTATAAGAAAACAAATTATACAAGAAGCCCCTCTTGTTGGCAACAAATTTTACATCGGTTTGTTACTATACCCGCTGGCATGGATCACTTTATACCATCTTGGCGGCAGTTATAAAAACATTTACCACAAATCCAGATTACTGGAGCTTTTAAACAGCTTTAACCAGACTTTTATAGGCAGCATTGTAATATTATTTCTATTTTTGTTATACGATGCCACAGGCGATTACAATATTTATTATAAAGAATTTTTATCGCTGATAAGCATACAGGTAATAGTAACGTTTATCATCCGCCTGTTTTTTTTAACTACAGTAAAACTGCAACTTGAAAAAGGGGTGGTATTTTTCAACACTTTAATAATAGGTTCGGGCAACAATGCCCTTTCGCTATATAAATCTATTACCAACAATAAAGAAAGAACCGGATATAAAATAACCGGCTTTGTAAATACCAATGGCAATCATTTACCGGATTGGCCGGTTGCAGTTACTTATTTTGGAAACACAGAAAACATTACTTCCATTATTGCCGAAAACAATATTGAAGAAGTAATTATTGCTGTAGAAAAAAAAGAGAGGGAGAAAATAGAAAAGATTTTACAGCAACTAAGCGATAAAGATGTAAACATAAAGATCACGCCTGATACCGTGGATATTTTAACCGGTGCGGTGCAAACCAGTAATGTATTAGGTGTACCGTTGGTCGATTTGCATTCCGGCTTACTATCCTCCTGGCAACAAAATATTAAGCGCCTGCTGGATATTGCTATTGCATTGCTGGCCAGTGTTATTCTTTCTCCATTAATTATTTTTACTGCATTAAGGGTTATTACTTCATCCAAAGGAACTTTATTTTTTTTACAGGAAAGAATTGGCTACAAAGGCAAGCCTTTTACCATGTACAAATTTCGCAGCATGATTGAGACTGCAGAAAAAAATGGTCCGCAATTAAGTTTTGATAACGACCCAAGGATAACCCAGTGGGGCAAAACAATGCGCAAATGGCGTTTAGATGAGTTACCGCAACTTTGGAACATTATTAAAGGCGAAATGAGTTTGGTAGGGCCAAGGCCGGAAAGAAAATTTTATATTGACCAGATCATCAAACTGCACCCCGAGTACAATTATTTATTTAAAGTAAAACCGGGCCTTAGCAGCTGGGGCATGGTAAAATTTGGTTACGCTTCCTCTATTGAAGAAATGATTGAGCGTATGCCCTACGACCTGATGTATATTGAAAACATATCGCTAACACTGGATTTTAAAATAATGCTGCACACCATTAAGATTATTTTTAGCGGCAAAGGAAAATAAGCAATTGGGCTACCCATAATTGCAGCTTTAAAATTTATTGTAATGAATGGATTTGATTATTTTTGAAAAAACCATATTGTTTTGAAAAAAATTTTTAGTTTACTACTGCTGTTTTATAGCCAACTGCCATCTGCTAATTGCCAGTCCTATGGCAAAACGCAGAGCGAAAATTATTGGCAACAGCAGGTAAACTATACTATTGATGTTAGCCTTAACGATACAGCGCATACTTTAGATGGCTATATAAAAATGAATTATTTTAATAATTCGCCCGATACACTTTATTTTATCTGGATACATGTTTGGCCCAATGCTTTTAAAAATGACCGTACTGCCTTTACAGACCAGGCATTGGAGAATGGCAGTAGTAAATTTTATTTTTCTGAGGATGAGCTACGGGGCTACATTAACCGCCTTGATTTTAAAGTAAATACTGTAACCGCAAAAACCGAAGATCATCCGCAACACCAGGATATTATTAAATTAATTTTACCGGCGCCATTAGCACCCAAAAACAATTGCAAAATAGAAACACCCTTTCATGTAAAACTACCGTACAATTTTTCAAGAGGCGGTCATGTTGACCAATCTTATCAAATAACACAATGGTACCCAAAGCCTGCTGTGTATGATAGAAAAGGCTGGCACCCTATTCCTTATTTAGACCAGGGAGAATTTTACAGCGAGTTTGGAAATTATGAAGTGCAGATAACCTTGCCGAAAAATTATATTGTGGCTTCTACTGGTGTATTAACCGACTCTTCTTTTACAGAAACAAACACCGGTTTTATACCCGCAGTAAAAACCAATACCTCTGCTAAAGCAAAAACAACTGATAAAACAACAAAAGAAAAAAACAAGATCGGTGTCCCCTCTTCCAGCACATTAAAAACATTGTTGTACAAGCAAAACAATGTACACGACTTTGCATGGTTTGCTGATAAAACTTTTATTGAAAAAAGAGATACGCTTCAATTGCCTTCTGGTAAAATAATAACAGTAGCTGGTTATTATTTTAAATCAAATGAAAAAGATTGGCAAAATTGTATAGCACTTACCAAAAAGGCCATACTTACAAAAAGCAAATGGTTGGGCGAATATCCATACGATATTGTAAGTGTTGTTGATGGTGGTAATGGTGGAGGAATGGAATACCCAACTATCACCTTATTAGAATCTGGTGGCAGCGAAAAAACACTCGACTTTGTTATCAATCACGAAGTAGGCCACAACTGGTTTTACGGTATTTTAGCAAGCAACGAACGTACACATCCCTGGATGGATGAAGGTATGAATACCTATTACGACAACAGGTATGTGTTACAATATTATGGTAACGTGTCGCTTGATTTTGTAAACACTACCGCTGGCTTTATAAAAAAAAGAATACCCAATGATGTACAGCAAACATTATTGCAATCGCTGATCGCTATTAAGAGAGACCAACCCATTGAAACTACTTCAGAAAAATTTAGTGCAGCCAATTACAACATGGTCGCCTACAGCAAAGCCGGGCAATGGATGCAACTTTTAGAAACACAAATAGGTAAAGAATTATTTGATAGCTGCATGAGAGCATATTACCGCCGCTGGAGTTTTAAACATCCTTATCCTGAAGATTTTAAAAAAGTGCTGGAAGAAATCAGTGGTAAAAACCAGGATGCAGCATTTGCCTTATTAAATAATAAAGGCAGCTTAATAAAAAACAACAGCAAAAAAAATATACGCTTTACTTCTTTATTTAGCTTAAAAGAAACCGACAAGCATAATTATATTGCCATAGCGCCGGCAATTGGCACCAACTCGTACGATAAGCTGATGCTGGGTATTGCCCTGCACAATTATACTTTACCATCTACCAAATTACAATTTGTAGCCGTGCCTTTATATGCTACCAAAAGCAAACAACTCAATGGCATTGGCCGCATTGGTTATAGCTGGTATCCCGAAAAAACTTTTCAAAAAATTGAACTGGGTTTTAGCGGATCCCGTTTTTCCAGCAACCGCAGTTTAGATACTACCGGAAAAAATATATTTGAGCATTTTTATAAAGCTGTTCCTTTTTTAAGATTTTATTTTAAACATGGTTACCGAAGCAGTGTATCCAGCTGGATAGATATCCGTTCATTTATAATTGGCGAAAAGCAGTTTGACAATTTTGAATATAAAATTGGCAGCGACAGCACCATTAACTACCCAACATCTTTAAAAAGCAGTACACGTTATGTAAATCAACTTTCATTTAATGTTGATAATAACAGAAAGTTATACCCCTACAATTACCAATTGCAATTACAGCAAGGCGATGGCTTTTACAGGGTAAATGTAACCGGAAATTATTTTTTCAATTACGCTAAAAGTGGTGGCTTACAAGTAAGGGTATTTGCTGCTAAGTTTGGCTATGTGGGTGCAAAAAATTTTACTGCTTATTTGTACCAGCCTAAATTGTTAGCCGCTAACGGCACCGAAGATTATACTTACAACAGTTATTTTATGGGCCGTACTGCCTCTACTGCTTTTGGTAAAATCCCTGTTAAAAACGATGGCATTGGAGCGCAACAGGTAATGATACAAAACACAGGAGGATTAAAATTAAGGCTCGATCAATACAGCAGTGTGCAGGGTTATTCGGAAAAATGGGTAGCTGCATTTAATTTATCCAGCACATTGCCCGAAAATTTATTTCCGGTTAAATTGCCCTTAAAAGTATTTTTTGATGCAGGCACTTATGCCGAAGCATGGGAGAAAAATGCATACACTCCCCGCTTTTTATACGTAGGTGGCTTACAATTGTCGTTGTTTAAAAACCTGATCAACGTTTATGCACCGGTGCTGTACAGCAAAACTTTTAAAGAACAATTAAAAACAGATAAAGAAGCAAATAAGCTTATCAATAAAATAACGTTCAGCATCGACTTCCAAATTTTATCGTTGAGAAAACTGATTCCCCAAATTTCTTTTTGATGAAAAGTATACAATACCTTTTACATCAGCAGATCAATAAAACAAAATGGGATGATTGTATAAACAATGCCAGCAATGGTTTGCTTTATGCATGCAGCGGCTATTTAGATAGTATGGCGCCGCAATGGAATGCGCTGGTACTAAACGATTATGATATGGTAATGCCATTGCCATGCAGAAAAAAGGCAGGTATCAATTATTTATTTCAACCTTCAATAACTCCGGCATTGGGTATTTTTGGTAATGATATTACCCAAGAGATTGGTATTGCATTTTTAAATGCAATACCCAAACAATTTAAATTATGGGACCTGAGTTTTAACAGCAGCAACAAAATTGAATATACCGGCGGAACTATTGTTGCAAGAAATAATTATGTTTTAAATCTTAACGATTCATACGATCAACTGCAACAAAAGTATTCTGAAAATATTCACCGCAATATTGCTAAAGCTGTAAAAAGTGGTTGTGTTGTACAAAAGGATATTTCCTTTGATTATGTAACAGCAATTTGTAAAAAAGAATTTCCGAAATTCACACAGGTTGAAGATGGCTTGTTTGAAATGCTACACAAAGTTTATAAAACTTATAAAGTTCATTCAAAAGTTTATGGCGTTTTTTCAAAAGAAGGAACGCTGTTAGCATCTGCCATTTTTCTTTTCTTTAAAAACAGGGCTTACTATTGGTTGGTAGGCAATACGACTGAAAGCAAACAATATGGCGCTTCGTCTTTATTGATCGACAGTTTTATAAAAGAACATGCCGGCACAAATCTGTTGCTGGATTTTGAAGGCAGCGATACTGCATCAGTAGCTGATTTTTATAAAAAATTTGGAGCAGTTGCAGAACCCTACAGCACTTTGTATTTAAATAAATTGCCCTTCCCTTTTAGTTTACTGAAACCTTTACCGGAACACTACCGTTTGCTTATTTCAAAATAGATAAAAATGCTTCGTTAAGTTGAATTGCATTTTTATAATACATAGACAGATCCTTATACTCCATAAGAGAAACTTTAAATCCGCAATATTGCAAGCGGCTGATATAATCCTGCATCTGATAAATTCTTACATGATCTTTTTGGCCAAATAAAGTGGATTGTTTTTGAGGGTCGTTAATTCCCGGCTCCTCTAAAGTGTTTGTAATTTTTGTAGAATAAGGTACCTGAAGAATTGCTCTGCCACCCGGTTTTAACACCCTGTAAATTTCTTTAAGCGCTTTTGCATCATTGGGTATATGTTCCATAATATGATTGCCAATCACGACATCAAAATTATTATCGCTAAAAGATAAATGAGTAGCATCTTCATTTTTAATTTTACTGTCAATGTTTTTGTAAAACAAAGGTTGAATATCTGCAGTAATTACTTCGTTACTGCTTTTTATAAAATTGTAGATTTTTTTCTCGGGGGAGAAATGCAATATCTTTTTACCGGTAAGTTTAATGTTATCTTTCAGCAATGCAATGATCAGTCTTTCTCTTGCAGTACTTAGGCAAGACGGGCATAAAATATTTTCGCCATAGCCTGCAACAACTTCGTTTGCTGAAATAGCATGGGCATTTTCTGCCGAAGGATAATCAGGGATGAATTGACTATACATTGCTCCGCAACAATTGCATTCAAAACCTGTCCCTTTAAATTTTGCGTATTTAACCTGGCTGCTGATTCCCTTTACTGCCACAAGCAATTGTCTGTAATTGCCCTGTAAAAAATGATACAGTCCAAGTTTTTTTAAAATATTTTTCAGTAATTCTTTCAATAAAATATTATTGGGCAACTAATGATTCGGCCATTACCAGATCCAGTGGACGGGTAATTTTAATATTATTCTCTTCACCCTGCAATAAATTAACTTTTAACCCAAAAGCTTCTACCACGGTTGCCTCGTCAGTAAATTTATCTTTAAAGTCAATATTAAATGCCGGCAATAAAATTTTACTATGGAAGGTTTGTGGTGTTTGCACCAGCTTAATACGGTCACGCTCTACAGCTGCATTATCTTCTCCGGTAACAATACGCACACTGTCTTTACTATCAATTACCGGAATTGCAGTACCGTTTTCAATAGCTGATTTATAGCAACGTTGTATCAGATCGGTGGTAAGTAAACAACGTACTGCGTCATGTACAAACACAATGCTTTCCTCTTCAATTAAACTTAATCCGTTTTGCACCGAGTGAAATCTTGTTCTGCCACCAATGGTTATTTTAATTCGGGTGTAATCAAAAAATGCATCTATTATTTCCTGTCCGGCTGCCACATGCTCTTCGGGTAATACCAGTATGATTTGCATATCATCGTACGACTTTAAAAAAGCATCAATGGTATAAAAAAGAACAGGTTTATTTTTTAATAATAAAAATTGTTTAGGAATACTGTTATTCATCCTTGTTCCTGTGCCACCAGCTACAATTACTGCTATTTTTTTAAGTTCTGCTGTATTATTCATTTATTGAAGAGTGCTTTATATTATAGCATAAAAATACGACACCACGGCAGTTAAATCAAATTGAAAGTGCATTTGCTTTATATTCTGTCCGTATGCTTTGGTAAAAGCCTAATAATGTTACGATGCCAGAGAGCACCAGTCTGCCAATGAAACTAAATAAAGAAGTATAACCCGTTAAAAAAAGTATTTGCCACAAGGCAATTAATCATGATAAATTTTTACATAATTTTCGTCGTCACTGTTTCTCATACCACGATACATACCGGCACTATTTAAAACCATGGCCACATTACCTGCCGCATCTACACCAATCATTCCGCCTTCGCCATCCATTTTAGGCAATTTATGCATCACCACTTCAGTCATGGCTTCCTGCAAACTCATGCCTTTGTATTCCATTAAGCAGCTCACATCATATGCAGCTACTGCCCTTATAAATGGTTCGCCATGCCCTGTACAACTTATACCGCATGTTTTATTATTGGCGTAAGTGCCACAGCCAATAAGCGGACTATCACCAATGCGACCATACTTTTTATTCGTCATACCACCTGTACTGGTAGCCGCAGCAATATTGCCGTTGCTATCGCAGGCTACTGCGCCTACGGTGCCAAATTTTTTATCTTTAAATAATTCTTCCAGGCCCTGGTGAGTATGATCCAAAGAATAATTGTCACTGTCTCTTATTGCTTTCCACTGATCATACCTGAATTGAGAAAAGAAAAATTCATCAGGTTCTAATTTAATACCCTGTTTAATTGCAAAATCATTAGCCCCTTTACCGCTTAAAAAAACATGATTGCTGTTAAGCATTACTTCTGCTGCCAACTCAATAGGGTTGCGTACATTTCTTACTGCAGCTACTGCACCTGCGGTAAGATCTTTTCCATTCATGATAGCAGCATCCATTTCCTGCACGCCTTTTTTTGTAAATACTGAACCACGGCCAGCATTAAACATCAGGTTATCTTCCAGAATTACAATAGCAGCTTTTACTGCATTGATGGCAGTACCACCTTCTTCCAGTACAGCATAGCCGGCGTTTAAAGATTCGTTAAGCCCTTTTAAATAAGCTGCTTCCAGCTCGGGTGTCATATCTTCTTTTAAAATGGTTCCGGCGCCGCCGTGAATGGCAATCGATAACTTTTGCATACGTGTTGGTGGGTATTAGTTGTGTGCTCAAAAGTATTTAATTTACTGCCATAAAACTTCTACAATTTTAAGGCAATGTTTAAACGTAAGCTAACAATACCTGATTTCCTTTTAATAGTTGTCAATCTCATTCCATTGTATGGCGTTTGGTTTGAAGGCTGGGATGCCCAACCTGTTTTTTTAGTGTATTGCATGGAGACGGTGATCATTGGACTTGTAAATGTGATAAAGATGGCTTGCATTACTATTTTTGTACGGCAAAAAGATGTGTGGGAAAACGGTGGCAGCAACAGTATGCAAAGCGGATGGTTTTTTATTTTCTTTTTTATTATCCACTATGGCTTTTTTGTTTTTATACAAACGCAAATATTTTTTGCCGTAAGTAAAATGATACCCGACAGGTCGTTCCTGATGAGTTATTCAAAAATACCTGAATTATTAGGCGACAATGGTAAACTGATGCTGCTGATATTTATAGCGTATTATACGGTGCAAAGTATTTTTAGTTTCTTTAGTTCGGGCAACTATAAAACAATAAGTTTAGGCAGGCAAATGTTTGAGCCCTATATGAGAATATTTGTACAGCAGTTTGTTGTAATACTAGGCAGCATATTTTTAACCTTTGGTGCAGGTAAAATATTTATACTGGTATTTGTTATTGCCAAAATATTTTTTGAGCTATTTATCAACTTTGAAAGATTTTTGGCTATTACAGAAAAAAGGCAGCGATTGAAAGAAGAACGGGAGAAAAAAAATTAGCTCAACAACTCTTTACACTCCGTCAATAATTTTTCTTTATTAATTGCCACAGTGCCTACTTCTTCGCAAACCAGCCCGCCGGCTATATTGGCAATGTCTGCCATTAAGGTTACATTTTTGGTAGCGGCAAATACCAATGAAGCCACAGCTATTACGGTATCGCCTGCACCGCTAACATCGGCAATGCTGCGTATATGTGTAGGGATAATTGCAGCTTTGGTATCATCATTATAAAAAACCCCTTTCTCCGATAAGGTAATAAAAGAAGTTTTATGCTGCAGTTTTTCCTGCAACTGTGCATGAATATCTTTTAATGCAGCCAGGCTTACTTCATCTGATAAAAGATTTAAACCTTCTTTTACTTCTTTTAAATTGGGCTTAAAAATATCAACCCCTTTATAAGCAAAAAAGTTTTTGCGCTTGGGATCTACTGTAGTTAAAATATTATGATGCCTGCACAAGGCTATTATTTTTGCAATGCAGTTTTGAGTAAGTACACCTTTGTTATAATCTTCCAGCACTACCACATCAGGCGATACTGCTGCAATGTATTCTTCAAATGCATACAAGAGTCTTTCTTCATCGGCAGTATTAATGTCGGTGATCAATTCTGCATCTAACCGCATCATATGCTGATTACGGCTGATGATGCGTATTTTATTGGTGGTAATCCTTTGCTCGCTGTGCACCAGGTATTTAGTATTGATATGGTTATCGGCAAATAACTGCGTGAGTTGTTCACCATCATCATCTTTACCCAATACACTTAATACACTAACCGCTGCACCCAGCGATTGTAAATTTAGTGCCACATTACCGGCTCCGCCAATACGTTGTTCTTTTTTGCTTACTGCCACTACAGGCACCGGAGCTTCCGGAGAAATCCGTTCTACATTGCCCCACCAATAAGTATCCAGCATTACATCGCCAATTACGGCAACTTTTATTTGAGTAAACTGATGAAAGAGTTTTTCGAAATCCATTTTGCAAAAATCCTATTTTTTATTAGCAATGGCAATAAAATAAATGGGAATGCCTGCCAAAACAATGCCCAATCCAATACCTGCATAAAGCGGGCTCATCTTTATTAAAAATACACAGAACACCAATGCCAGAATGATATAGATAACCGGAAGTACCGGGTATCCAAATGCTTTATATGGCCTTTCAGCGTCTGGCCTGTCTTTACGCAATTTAAAAATGCCTGCAATGGTAAGCGCATAAAATAACACTACTACAAAGGAGATCATATCTAACAGTTTACCGTAGGTGCCACTTAAACATAATAGGCTGGCCATTATACATTGTGCCCACAAAGCAAATTCCGGCACTGCATTTTTATTTAAGTCGGCTGCTTTTTTAAAAAACAAACCATCTTTTGCCATAGTATTATACACTCTTGCGCCTGCCAAAATTAAACCATTGTTGCAACCAAATGTAGATACCATTATTAAAATTGCTATTACATAAGTACCTGCATCTCCAAAAATTCCGTTGGCAGCCACAACAGCTACCCTGTCGTTTTCTGCATTTACTATACTATTTAATGGCAGCACATTTAAATACATCAGGTTGGCGCAAACATAAATTACAGTAACCATTAAAGTACCCAGCATTAAACTTAAGCCAATATTTCTTTTAGGGTTTTTTATTTCGCCTGCAATAAAGGTTACGTTATTCCATGCATCACTACTGAAAATAGAACCCGCCATTGCTGCCGAAATAGCACCAATCAATGCGGTTCCTCCAATAGCAAACCAATTGCCATTGGCAATAAAACTCCCTGTAGCATCTTTTTCCAATTGCATTGCTTTCAATCCCGTTTCCCAGTTCTGGGCCCAAAAGCTTTGCTTTACTAAAAAGAAACCAAAAATTATTAACCCAAATAAGGCCAGCAATTTAGCAGAAGTAAAAACCCGTTGAATTAATTTCCCTCCCTGTATACCCTTTGTATTAATGTATGTAAGAAAGATGATGAGTATTATAGAAACGATCTGCGCTGCCGATATAGTTACAAAACCCAGGTCGGCAATAATATTTTTTTCGCTCAATGCAGGAATTAAATAGGCTGCAAATTTGCTGAATGCAACACCCACCGCTGCAATGGTGGCGGTTTGTATTACTGCAAAAAAACTCCAGCCATATAAAAATCCGGCTAATGGATTAAAGGCTTCTTTTAAATAAACGTATTGCCCACCAGCTTTGGGAAACATGGCACTCAACTCGCCGTAACTCAATGCAGCTGTAAGTGTCATAAACCCGGTGATCAGCCAAACTGCAATTAACCAACCAGCGCTGCCTACATTTCGGGTAATATCGGCACTCACAATAAAAATACCGGAGCCTATCATGCTTCCGGCAACTACCATGGTGGCATCAAATAATCCCAGGCTGGGTTTAAAGGAGTTGGTTTGTTCTGTCATAAAAAAGTTCCGGTTTATTATACCGGAACAAGATAAATAATTTTATTGGATTGAATTACTAATTGACAGCGGGCTTCATTTTTTCATTCATGCCTCTTATTACATCTTTGGTAATATCCAGTGTGCTGTCTTTATAAATAAGATAATCAATACCGCTACCGGTAGTAAGGATATACTGGTACTTTTTCTCTTTATTATACTCCGTTAAAAAATCTTTTAAGTTCTTCTGAATACTTTCCATCAGTTCGAAACTTTTTTGATTGAGCTCCTGTGTTTTTTTCTGCTTTTCAACTTCTATATCTTGCTGGCCTTGTGCCAACTGTGCCCTGATGCTTTGTATTTGTTCCGGAGTTGCATTGGGATTTTTTTGAATAAAACTGTTCTGCTGGTTTTCCAACGAGCGGTAATCATTACTGATCTTTGCTTCTATTTGCTTTTGTAATTGTTCCAGTTCTTTACGGCGCTTCTTAAAGTAGGTGATATTTTCATTTAATGAATCCAGTTCCACATAAGCTATTTTATTCTGGTTATTATATCCTTCCTTGTTTTTTGAAAGTGACGGAATATTTGAAAGCACCTCTTTAGTAGTTTTGCCCGAAAAATTATAATAATACAAAAATCCTATTGCTGCAACCAGGATTATATTTATGGCAACCGATAACTTATTCATTACTCATGTATTTACAACTGGCAAGATAACAACAAATAGAGATTTTGCAATAATTACAGCCTAAGTTTTAGGAAAGGGTTAACGCAATGTATTAAAAAAGGGGAAAGATTAAAACAGCTCTCCTTTGAAAGATTTTAGCATACGCCATTTGTTACAAATAAGACGGCATTTTTTTTGATATAGAAGTTGGCAGTAGACAGCCCGTGCTGGTTGTATTTACTTTTGTTACTTATGCTTCATTTTGTAATACCAACGAACTAGCAATAGAGATGGGATCAAATAAACTAAGAACATAATTGCTATCCGTAAAATTATATCATTTAGGGATACTCTATCAAAGTCATGTTTTATATAAACCCTGTATATTATTGTTCCTGAAGTTGCAGCCAATAGCGCAAAAAGTGTAACAAAAATATATGCCTTATTTATCATGGTTGCTTTATTGTTTTTCATTGGGATCAAATGGAAGGATTATATCCACAGGCTCCACTATCACTGTGCTTTTTTTGCCGCCGTCTTATTTTCAACAAACGGCTTACTCCGTCAACTTCTGGCACTGCGGTAAAAAAAGCCCCCAACATTTGCTGTTACAATTTACAATAAACTTTTAATAGCATGTTACCTGAAAATAAAATTACAACAGGCTCATAAAAAAAGGAGTAAGAACTTAATCTTACTCCTTTATAATTTGAACGAATTAAAAATCCGTTTTACTTACTCTTCTTCATCAAAGCCCATCGCTTCTTTGGTAGTCATCAACAGTTCGTACTCTTCTTTACTTCCAACGATCATATTTTCAAATTCACGCAAACCGGTACCGGCTGGTATATGATGTCCTGTAATAACGTTCTCTTTCAAGCCCAGCATTTCATCTGTTTTACCTTGAATAGCGGCAGAAGATAACACTTTAGTTGTTTCCTGGAACGATGCCGCAGATATCCAGCTATGTGTACCTAATGATGCTTTGGTAATACCTAACAACAACGGTGAAGATGTTGCAGGATGTGCATCACGGAATTCCACTAACTTTTTATCAGCTCTTCTTAATATTGAATTCTCTTCACGAATATCACGAAGTGTAGCAATCTGACCTGTTTTAAGTTTAGTGCTATCGCCATGTTCAGTAACTACTTTCTTATCAAAGATGTAATCATTCTCTCCATTAAAGTCGTGCCTGTCTTCTGTATCTCCTTCTAAGAATTTAGTATCACCTGCGTCTTCAACAGTTACTTTACGCATCATCTGCCTTACAATAACTTCTACGTGTTTATCATTAATTTTCACACCTTGCAAACGATATACTTCCTGAATTTCATTTACCACATATTCCTGTACAGCAAATGGTCCTTTAATTGCTAAGATATCGGCAGGTGCAGTTTGTCCATCACTTAATGCAGCACCGGCTTTTACAAAGTCACCATCTTGAACCAGGATCTGGCGGGATAATGGAACTAAGTATTTTTTTACCACGCTATCTTTTGCTTCTACAATGATCTCTCTGTTACCACGTTTAATTGCACCAAAAGTAACCACACCATCAATTTCACAAACCACAGCAGGGTTGCTTGGGTTTCTTGCTTCAAACAATTCTGTTACTCGTGGCAAACCTCCCGTGATATCTTTCAACTTGCTTAATACCCTTGGAATTTTAACTAAAACCTGTCCGCTTCTAACATTATCACCTTCTTCAATCACCACATGAGAACCTACTGGTAAGTTATATGTTTTCTTCTCTTTACCTTCTACAATAATGGTAGGTAATTTAGTTTTATCTTTTGTTTCGATAACCACTTTTTCACGGTGACCAGTTTGTTCATCTGATTCATCACGGTAAGTGATACCATCTAACAAAGCTTCAAACTTAATTGTACCCCCTACTTCTGCAACGATAACGTTGTTGAACGGATCCCATGTACAGATAACTTCACCTTTGGTTACTTTCTGTCCGTCTTTTACATTCAGTGTAGCACCATAAGGAACGTTATTGGTAATTAATAAACGGTCGTTCTTCACATCCATAATTCTTACTTCACCAGTACGTCCGATTACCACATGTACTTTCTTACCTTCATTATCTTCAGTAGCAACTGTACGTAAACCATCAAACTGTATTGTACCATCAAACTTAGCAGGCAATGTAGATTCTACAGAAGCAGAACCTGCCACACCACCCACGTGGAAGGTACGTAAGGTTAACTGTGTACCTGGTTCACCAATAGACTGTGCAGCAATGATACCTACAGCATCACCTCTTTGCGCCAGCATACCCGATGCAAGATTTTTACCATAACACCTAACACATACACCTCGTTTGCTTTCGCAAGTTAATACCGAACGTATTTCAACGGTTTCAATTCCGCTTTCGTCAATCTTCTTAGCCATATCAGCACTAATCTCTTCACCGGCATTGATCAATAATTCTTCAGTTACAGGATGGAATACATCATGTAAAGAAGTACGGCCTTCAATCCTGTCGCTTAATGGTTCAATAATATCTTCATTATCTTTTAATGCAGAAGTTGCAATACCACGTAGTGTACCACAATCTTCTTCATTGATTACAACATCTTGCGCCACATCAACCAACCTTCTTGTAAGGTAACCAGCATCTGCCGTTTTAAGAGCCGTATCCGCCAAACCTTTACGGGCACCGTGCGTAGAGATAAAGTATTCTAATACACTTAAGCCATCTTTAAAGTTTGCCAAGATCGGGTTTTCAATAATCTCAGATCCCGATGAACCTGATTTACGAGGCTTAGCCATCAATCCCCTTAAACCTGCCAGCTGTTTAATCTGTTGCTTACTACCACGGGCACCTGAATCCAACATCATATAAACAGAGTTGAAACCTTGTTTATCATTTGCCAGTTCACGAATTAATGTTTCAGTAACCTTAGTATCCACACGACTCCAGATATCAATAATTTGGTTGTAACGCTCGTTATTGGTAATTAAACCCATGTTATAGTTATCCCACACTTCACTTACCTCACCTTGTGCATTATCAATCAATTGTTCTTTAACATCAGGAATGATAAGATCATTAATATTGAATGATAATCCACCACGGAATGCCATGCGGTATCCCAGTGTTTTAATATCATCCAAAAATTTTGCTGTAACCGGAACGTTAGTCCATTTTAAAATATCACCAACAATTTCACGTAATGATTTCTTAGTTAACAATGCATTAATAAAACCAACTGTTTTTGGAACATGCTGATTAAAAATTACACGGCCTACAGTGGTTTCAATTAATTTATTAGTTAATGTACCATCCGGATTACGGAAATCTGCTTTTACTCTTATATTAGCATGCAGGTCAACCTGCTTTTCATTGTAAGCAATGATAACTTCTTCCGCAGAATAAAAAGCTTTGCCTTCACCTTTTACTATATCATCTCCAATAGTTTTTTTACCCTTGGTAATGTAATACAAACCAAGAACCATATCCTGAGAAGGAAGGGTGATTGGTGTACCATTCTGTGGGTTCAAAATATTGTGAGAAGAGAGCATCAATAACTGAGCTTCTAATACTGCAGCATTACTTAAAGGTACGTGTACCGCCATCTGATCACCATCAAAATCGGCGTTGAAAGATGTAGTAACCAACGGGTGCAACTGAATAGCCTTTCCTTCGATCAATTTTGGCTGGAAGGCCTGAATTGACAATCTGTGAAGTGTAGGAGCCCTGTTCAACATTACCGGGTGACCTTTCAAAATATTTTCCAAGATATCCCAGATGATCGCCTCTTTCTTGTCAACCAATTTACGGGCAGACTTCACTGTTTTAACGATACCCCTTTCAATTAATTTGCGAATAATAAATGGCTTAAATAATTCCGCAGCCATATCTTTTGGTAAACCACACTCATGCATTTTCAATTCTGGTCCTACCACAATTACAGAACGACCTGAATAATCCACACGTTTACCTAACAAGTTCTGACGGAAACGCCCTTGTTTACCTTTCAGTACGTCACTTAATGATTTCAATGCACGACCACCTTCTGCTTTAACAGCATTTGATTTACGGCTGTTATCAAATAAGCTGTCTATCGCTTCCTGCAACATCCTTTTTTCATTGCGAAGGATAACTTCAGGTGCTTTAATTTCTAACAATCTTTTTAAACGGTTATTACGGATAATAACACGACGATATAAATCATTAAGATCAGAAGATGCAAAACGTCCACCATCCAATGGAACCAACGGACGTAATTCTGGTGGAATTACCGGAATGTATTGCATAACCATCCACTCGGGGCGGTTGTTAATTCTTGTATTAGCATCACGAAAACCTTCTACTACGCTCAAACGCTTTAAAGCATCTGCTTTACGTTGCTGAGATGTTTCGTTGGCTGCAGAGTGACGCAGGTCAAAACTCAACTGGTCAAGATCGATGCGCTGTAACATATCATGTACCGCCTGTGCCCCCATCTTGGCGATGAATTTGTTTGGATCTTCATCAGGCAGATGCTGGTTATCTTTTGGAAGAGTATCCAAAATATCCAGGTACTCTTCTTCTGTTAACAGGTCGCCATAGTTCTGGCCTTTATCCGCACGGATACCAGACTGTATCACCACGAACCTTTCGTAATATACAATGCTCTCTAATTTCTTAGAGCTCATTCCTAATAAATAACCAATTTTATTGGGTAAAGATTTAAAGTACCAGATATGCACCACAGGCACCACCAATTTGATGTGTCCCATTCTTTCACGACGTACTTTTTTCTCTGTTACTTCCACACCGCAACGGTCGCACACAATACCCTTGTAACGGATACGCTTATATTTTCCGCAGGCACATTCATAATCCTTTACCGGCCCAAAGATCCTTTCGCAAAACAAACCATCTCTTTCAGGTTTGTAAGTACGATAGTTAATTGTTTCAGGCTTTAAAATTTCGCCATAGCTTTTTTCCAAAATGCTGTCCGGAGAAGCCAAACCAATAGTGATTTGAGAGAAAGTTGCCCTCGGACGATTTTCTTTTTTGAATGCCATATTCTAAATTGATAATTTTTAAAATTAATTCGTTAATGGTCAGTTGTGAGTGGTGAATCGTGAGTTGCATCTTATTGATTGCGCTACTCACGACTCACATCTCACTATTCACGTTACTCGAATTTCAAATCTAATCCCAAACCTCTTAATTCATGTACCAGTACATTGAATGATTCAGGGATGCCTGCTCTTGGAATATTATCACCTTTTACAATTGCTTCGTAAGTTTTAGCCCTTCCGATGATATCATCAGATTTAAGCGTTAACAACTCCTGCAAGATGTTAGATGCACCATAAGCTTCCAGTGCCCAAACCTCCATCTCACCAAATCTTTGTCCACCAAACTGTGCTTTACCACCCAAAGGTTGCTGTGTGATCAAACTGTATGGTCCGATTGAACGGGCATGCATTTTATCATCCACCATATGGTGCAGCTTAATGATGTAGATGATACCCACGGTTGCTTTCTGATCGAAGCGTTCGCCGGTTTCTCCATCATACAAGTATGTATGTCCAAATTTAGGTAACCCTGCTTTATCTATGTTTTCAGCAATTTCATTTACAGAAGCACCGTCAAAAATTGGTGTTGCAAAACGAACGCCTAATTTTTCACCTGCCCAGCCTAACGCTGTTTCGTAGATCTGTCCAAGGTTCATACGACTAGGTACACCCAATGGATTTAATACAATATCAACCGGTGTTCCGTCTTCAAGGAAAGGCATATCTTCCTGGCGAACGATCTTGGCAACAATACCTTTATTACCGTGACGACCCGCCATTTTATCACCCACCTTAAGCTTACGTTTAACCGCTAAATAAACCTTAGCCAGTTTCAACACACCTGCAGGTAATTCATCACCAATACTGATGTTGAATTTCTCTCTCTTATAACGGCCCAACTCTTCATTGAATTTAATGTTGTAGTTGTGCAACAGTATATTGATCAGTTCATCAATTTTGCTATCGCCTGTCCATCCAAGAGGATTAACGTTTGCGTAATCGATATTAGCAAGATTTTTAGCATTGAACTTAGCGCCTTTTCCGATCAACACTTCTCCAAAGTTATTGCTAACCCCTGCACTGCTCTTGTCTTTCAACAAGGTTTGCAGTTTGTTGATCAGTAATTCTAACAAGTCAGTTTCATTCTTCTCGTGTGTTTTTTCGATCTTATCCAGTTGTGCTTTTTCTCTAACTTTTGCATTCTTATCTTTCTTAGCCCGTTGGAATAATTTTTTATCAATTACCACACCTTCGGTACCACTTGGTGCTTTTAATGAGGCATCTTTTGCATCACCTGCTTTATCGCCAAAGATGGCACGCAACAACTTCTCTTCAGGAGTTGGGTCGCTTTCGCCTTTTGGAGTTATTTTACCAATGATGATATCGCCTTCTTTAATATGAGCACCAATACGGATAATACCATTCTGATCCAGGTCTTTTGTTGCTTCTTCACTTACGTTAGGAATATCTGGTGTCAGTTCTTCTTCGCCTAATTTGGTATCACGTACTTCAATTTCAAATTCGCTGATATGGATTGAAGTAAACAGATCTTCTTTAACCACTTTTTCACTGATCACGATCGCATCTTCAAAGTTGTATCCTTTCCATGGCATAAATGCCACTTTCATATTCCTTCCCAATGCTAATTCACCACCTTTGGTTGCATAACCTTCGGTTAAGAAATCACCTTCACCAACTTTTTGTCCTTTTGTTACCGCAGGGCGTAAGTTGATAGTAGTTTCCTGGTTGGTTCTAACGAATTTAGTTAAGCGATACACTACAAGGTCTTCTTCAAAAGAAACCAATTGTTGTGTTTCATTTCTCTTATAGCGAACATGAATTTCATTTGCATCAACATACTCTACCACACCATCTCCATCTGCGTGAATCTGGATCCTTGCATCACGGGCAGCCTTACCTTCCAAACCAGTACCTACAATTGGCACTTCTGGTTTGATCAATGGTACAGCCTGACGTTGCATGTTAGATCCCATCAAGGCACGGTTAGCATCATCATGCTCCAAGAACGGAATAAGAGAAGCACTTAAACCAACAATCTGGTTTGGCGCCACATCCATATATTCCACTTCAGTTTTTGGAAGTATCGGAAAATCACCTGTCTGGCGACTCTTGATCATATCTTCAACGAAGTTTCCCTTTTCATCCATATCCATATTCGCCTGTGCGATCTTTGCAGTATCTTCTTCTTCAGCACTAAGGAAAGTAATCTTCTTCATATCTACCCTGCCGTCGGTTACTTTACGGTAAGGTGTTTCAATAAAGCCCATGTCATTGATCTTGGCATGTACACAAAGTGTAGATATCAAACCAATGTTTGGTCCTTCCGGAGTTTCAATAGTACACAAACGGCCGTAGTGAGAATAGTGAACGTCACGAACCTCAAAACCTGCTCTTTCCCTGCTTAAGCCACCGGGTCCAAGTGCGGAGATACGACGCTTATGTGTGATCTCACTTAAAGGATTGGTTTGATCTAAGAACTGGGATAACTGTGATGTGCCAAAGAAGGAGTTGATAACAGAAGATAATGTTCTTGCATTGATCAGGTCAACAGGAGTAAACACCTCGTTATCACGCACGTTCATTCTTTCACGGATGGTACGGGCCATACGGGCCAAACCAACACCGAATTGAGCATACAACTGCTCACCCACGGTACGTACACGACGGTTGCTTAAGTGATCGATATCGTCAATTTCACTTTTACCATTGGTTAATAATACCAATGTTTTAATGATAGCGATGATATCATCTTTAGTTAATACTTTCTTTTCAATAGGGAAGTTTAAACCAAGACGGCGGTTAATTTTATAACGGCCTACTTCGCCTAAATCGTAACGCTTATCGCTGAAGAACAATTTATCAATGATACCACGAGCCGTTTCATCATCAGGGGCATCAGCACCACGCAATTGCTTGTAAATATGCTGTACCGCTTCCAGTTCACTGTTAGAAGTATCTTTATTTAAGGTATTGTAGATAATGGCATAATCACCGCTCACTTCCTCTTTCTGGATAAACACGCTTTTCACGTCCATTTCCAGTATCATGGCAATGTTAGATTCATCTAACAAAGTATCCCTTTCTAAAACGATCTCATTTCTTTCGATAGAAACCACTTCACCGGTATCTTCATCCACAAAATCTTCTACCCAGGTACGAAGTACACGGGCTGCAAGGCGTTTGCCAATATAATTAGCTAAAGTTTTTTTCTCTGCTTTTACTTCATCAGCCATACCGAATAATTCCAGGATGTCTTTATCAGTTTCAAAACCGATAGAACGTAACAAAGTTGTTACCGGGAATTTTTTCTTACGATCGATGTAAGCATACATCACGTTATTGATATCGGTAGCAAACTCCATCCAGGCTCCTTTAAAAGGAATAACCCTTGCAGAGTAGATTTTGGTACCGTTCGGGTGAACAGACTGACCGAAGAATACACCTGGTGAACGGTGCAACTGGCTAACTACTACCCTTTCTGCACCATTGATAACAAAAGTACCACGTGGCGTCATGTAAGGAATGTTACCTAAGAACACATCCTGAACAATAGTTTGGAAGTCCACATGCTCTTCATCATTACAACTTAAACGCAATTTTGCTTTTAAAGGCACGGCGTAAGTTAATCCCCTTTCGATACACTCTTCAATAGTGTAACGTGGAGGATCTACAAAGTAATCCAGAAATTCCAGTACGAAGATGTTACGGGTATCTGTGATAGGAAAATTTTCCTTAAATACACGAAACAAACCTTCCACATTTCTTTTATCAGGAGTGGTTTCCAACTGAAAAAAGTCTCTGAAAGATTGAATCTGAATTCCGAGCAAATCGGGTTGTTCTGCCAAGAGTTCAACTTTTCCAAAATTGATACGCTTAGCAGCGGGAGTTTTTGTTGCAGACATATTGTAATTAAGACGTTTAAGTGTGCAGAAGATCCTTTAAAATCAGGTTTAAAAAGCTGTTAGTGCCACTAAGCCTAAATTAAAGGAGGGCAAAGGTAGGGGATTATTTTGGATTTTTGATTTGCGATTTTAGATTTTTTGACGTTTTGGAAAGGTATTTGTGGATAACCGGCATTTTTTGATTATAATGACGGGTTGGTAGGATGCCAGATAACAAATAGTGGGCGACAGCGCAGTTAGTGCCCTGGATCCCACGTTTCAATAGGCGGGACTGGCGGCGAGGTAAGCAAAACGCAAAAAGCCGACCTGCCAAAGGCAGACCGGCTTTTAAAGCTATTTTAGGAATTACTGAAGAAAATTAAGCAATCTCAACATCAGCACCAGCTTCAGTTAGTTTTGCTTTTAATTCTTCAGCTGTTGCTTTATCAACACCTTCTTTAACTGGTTTTGGAGCGCCATCAACTAAGTCTTTAGCTTCTTTAAGTCCTAAACCTGTTAATTCTTTAACGATCTTAACGATCGCTAATTTGTTAGCACCTGCAGCCTTTAAGATAACATTGAAAGATGTTTTCTCTTCAACAGCAGCAGCTTCGCCACCACCAGCACTTACTACAACCGCAGCAGCAGCTGGTTCGATACCGTATTCTGATTTTAAGAATTCAGCTAATTCCTGAACTTCTTTAACTGTTAAGCTTACTAATGATTCAGCTAATACTTTTACATCTGCCATAATGATTAAATTTTTTCCGCCTTCATTGTTTTGGACTCCGGCGGAGATTAAAAAAATTTGTTTAACCCTGATTATTTAGATACCCCGGGCCAAGGTATATATTTTTTATTTAAAAGCTTACGCTGTCGGAGCTTCGTCAGTAGTTGCTTCCGGTGCCGCTGGTGTTTCAGCAACTGGTGCTTCTGCTACAGCTGCTACAACTTCTTCTACTGCTTTAGCCGCATCTTTGTTTTGTAATGCACCCAACACACGTTGAATTGGAGCTTGTAACAATCCAATTACTTCACCTATCAGTTCATTCTTAGTTTTGATTTTAGTTAACGCTACCAATTGGTTATCGCCAACAAATACATCACCATTAATAAAAGCTGCTTTCAGTTCAGGCTTTTCACCTTTACTTTCTTTACGGAAGCTGCTTAAAATAAGTGCTGGCTCCTTTGGATTTTCGCTGAATAACAAGGCGGTTACTTTATGTAAAGAATCATAAACGCCGGCATATTTTTCAGCATCAATTCCTTCTAATGCTTTTTTAATTAAAGTGTTCTTAGCTACTTTCATTTCTACCTGCTTATCAAAGCAAACACGACGCAGTTTAGTGATCTGTGCAACAGTTAAACTTTCTGTATCGGTGATGTAGAAATTATTATATTGATTGAATTTCCCTTTAAGGATATCAATCACTTCATTTTTTTCCTGTTTTGTCATAACAAATATTTTTTTGTCAATTTTTTAGCCTGAGCCAAAAAATTAGTTTTGAACAGATTTAGTGTCAATTGCAATACCCGGACTCATGGTGCTTGCCATGCTAACGCCTTTTAAATAAGTACCTTTTGAAGAAGAAGGTTTTAATTTAAGAATAGCGTTAATTAATTCCTGGCTGTTTTGAGCAATTTTTTCAGGTGCAAAACTTACACGGCCGATAGATGCATGGATAATACCCACTTTATCTACTTTAAATGCAATTTTACCGCCCTTTAAATCATTGATTGCACCAGTTACATCATTGGTTACCGTACCGGTTTTAGGGTTTGGCATTAAGTTACGTGGACCTAACACTTTACCCAATTTACCAATTTTAGGCATTACTGATGGAGTGGCAACAATAACATCAATATCTGTCCAGCCACCTTCAATTTTGGTGATGAATTCTTCCAAACCAACATAATCAGCACCTGCTGCAGTTGCTTCTGCTACTTTATCAGGCGTACACAAAACTAAAACACGTTTTGTTTTACCAGTACCGTGAGGTAATGATACAGTACCACGAATGGCTTGATCTGCTTTTTTAGGATCTACACCTAATTTAATGTGCAGGTCAACAGAACTATCAAATTTTGTGGTGTTAATTTCTTTTACTAAAGTTGATGCTTCCTTAAGGGAATACGCTTTATTAATATCAACCTTAGTATTTGCTACTTTTCTTTTTTTCGTAATCATTTCTTACAAATTTTTCGGTTAATAATTAATTTTCCCAAGGGGCTTTTCCATCAACAGTTAATCCCATACTACGTGCAGTACCGGCGATCATACTCATGGCACTGTTTAAAGTAAAGGCGTTAAGATCGGCCATTTTATCTTTAGCGATCTCTTCTACCTGAGCCCAGCTAACTTTACCCACTTTAACACGATTAGGTTCTTTAGATCCGCTGGTTAATTTAGCAGCCTCTAATAATTGAACCGGAGCTGGAGGAGTTTTGATAATAAAGTCGAAAGACTTATCAGCATAAACGGTGATTAGTACAGGAAGTACTTTTCCTGGTTTATCCTGGGTTCTTGCATTGAATTGCTTACAGAACTCCATGATGTTCACACCTTTGGAGCCCAGAGCAGGTCCGATTGGTGGTGCTGGATTGGCTTGCCCTCCTTTACATTGGAGTTTAACATAGCCAGTGATTTCTTTTGCCATTGTTTACATTTTTTGGTGATAACGTCCGGGCATTTACCAAGACTCCCAATTCAATAATATTCGATTAAGAACTATTTTGGGACGGCGAAGGTAGGACTAAATTTTGGAATTTGAAACGCCTGTTCAAAAAAATCCCGGCAAAAGCCGGGAGCAGATAAAATTTATTTACTTGTCACAGCACTAGAATTCCCTTAGCCTGTAAAATAATTTCTTTTTTTGGCTCTTTAATGGCTTCAATCTCTGCTTTGCTTTTTCCCGCATCTTCTGCATAGTGTTTAAGCATTTCTACTGTAGTTTCTTTTAATTCTGCAGTACCGTCAGCTACAATAGTTTTACCATTTAAAGCAAGTGGAACAGTAAAAGAATGATCCTTCATTTTAATCAGCATTGGGCCATTTGCAGTTTCCATCCGAATCCAGCAACCTTCTGCTTTACACACTTCGGTAACCTTGCCTTTAACCTTTACATCAGCCGAGTTTTTTTCTACCAATGCAGCAGGTAACTCATTGGCAGCGATTGCGCCTTCAACAGTTGTTTTAGCTCCAAAATTCATCCCTTTTTTTGCAGGGCCCTTTGGTGGTTGTGCCATTACTGCAACACTAATAGCTAATAACGTAACTAAAGAAAGTAATTTTTTCATACAACAATTTTTTTTGATTAAAAAAAGCCACAAAATGCGGCTTAAAATATTTTATGCTAATTTTTCTACTTGCATGTAACTTAATTCTACCGGTGTAGCTCTTCCAAATATCTTCACCTGCACTTTCAATTTTTTCTTTTCGTCATTTACTTCTTCAATCACACCGTTAAAATCATTGAAAGGTCCGTCTATTATTTTTACAGTTTCTCCAATAATAAAAGGTTCGCTCATGGTTACACCACCAACTTCACTCAATTCATCTACTTTACCCAGCATTTTATTTACTTCTGCTTTGCGCAAAGAAATGATATTGCCTTTAGAACCTTTGCCATCAGTTAAAAAGTGCATTACATTGCTCACATTGCTCATGGTTTGAATCATATCATCGTGCAATTTACCATCAGCCACTTCAATCATAATATAACCAGGGTAAAAATTTCTTTCTCTCATTACTTTTTTACCATTGGCTACTTTATAAACCTTTTCAACCGGTAAAAAAACCTGCTTTACAACATTATTCCAACCGTTGCGAATGATATCTTTATCAAGGTATTCTTTTACTTTACGCTCTTTACCACTTACCACACGAAGTACATACCATTTACTCTCCTTTTCAGGCTTCTCCACTTTTTCTACAATTGGTGTTGTTGCTTCCATAATTATCCTTTAAATAAAGAGTAAATAAATTTTAATGAGTTGCTTGCAACCAAATCCATAACACCCACCATTGCTGTAATTACCAATGTGGCACCTAAAACAATCATAGTTGATTGCTGCAACTGATCCCATGATGGCCAGGTTACTTTTTGCACCAACTCCTTATAGGAATCTTTGAAATATGCGGTTAATTTGTTCATGTTATTTAGTTGACTCTTTAATTTGTTTTGTGACTACCTAACGTTTCTTCTGATTAACGTTATTTAGCACGGGCACTAGGATTCGAACCCAGATCAAAGGTTTTGGAGACCCGTATGCTACCGTTGCACCATGCCCGTATAAAAGCTAAAAGCTATTTCGTTTTACCGAAACAGCTTTTAGAATATGTTGCAAATATAGAAATTATTTGCTTAAAGCTAAAAGCTTTCTGCTTTCTGCTTATTTTACAATTTCAGTAACCTGACCAGCACCTACGGTACGGCCACCTTCACGAATCGCAAATTTCAAACCTTTTTCCATTGCGATTGGTTGGATCAACACCACATTTAAGTTAGTATTATCACCAGGCATCACCATTTCAGTACCTGCATTCAAAGTAACTTCACCAGTTACGTCGGTAGTACGGAAATAGAACTGAGGACGGTATTTGTTGAAGAATGGAGTATGACGTCCGCCTTCTTCTTTGCTTAATACGTAAACTTCACCTTTAAATTCGGTATGCGGAGTTATAGAACCTGGTTTGCAAAGAACCATACCACGACGGATTTGAGTTTTCTCAATACCACGTAATAAAAGACCTGCGTTATCACCAGCTTCACCTTCGTCCAATAATTTTTTAAACATTTCCACACCTGTACAAGTAGTTGTTAATGGTTTTTCCATCAAACCTACAACTTCAATTCCTTCACCCACTTTAATACGTCCTCTTTCGATACGACCTGTAGCAACAGTACCACGACCAGTGATAGAGAATACATCCTCAACACTCATAAGGAATGGTAAATCAACTAAACGTGGAGGTAAAGGAATATAACTATCAACTGCATCCATCAATTCATTGATTTTTGCAATCCATTTTTCGTCACCAGCTAAAGCGCCAGTTGCAGACCCCTGGATGATTGGTGTATTATCACCATCAAAACCGTAAGAAGTCAACAACTCACGAATTTCCATTTCAACTAATTCTAGTAATTCAGGGTCATCTACCAAATCAACTTTGTTCATAAAAACAACAATTTGAGGTACACCTACCTGACGAGCCAACAAGATGTGCTCTTTAGTTTGTGGCATTGGACCATCAGTAGCAGCAACTACCAGAATAGCACCATCCATCTGAGCAGCGCCAGTGATCATGTTCTTCACATAATCGGCGTGACCCGGACAGTCAACGTGAGCGTAGTGACGGGTGTTGGTAGCATACTCAACGTGAGCTGTATTAATTGTAATACCCCTTTCTTTTTCTTCAGGAGCACCATCAATATCATCATAATTTTTTTTCTCCGCTAAACCTCTTTTTGACAAAACATCGGTTATAGCGGCTGTAAGTGTTGTTTTACCGTGATCCACGTGACCAATAGTACCAACGTTTAAATGGGGTTTATCCCTTTTGAAAGATTCTTTTGCCATTGTTTAAATTTTAATATTTGTTTTGAAATTTTTGGTTTTCATTTTAAAGTCTGTAAACCTTAGACCATTTTATATTTTATAGTGCTATAACCACTAACTAATACTTTTTGAGCCATAGGTGAGAATCGAACTCACGACCCCTTCCCTACCAAGGAAGTGCTCTACCCCTGAGCTACCACGGCTGATAAGCACCACCTTTATGGTACAAAAAAGAGCGGAAGACCGGGCTCGAACCGGCCACCTGAAGCTTGGAAGGCTACCGCTCTACCAAATGAGCTACTTCCGCTAATACAATTTGCTGATGTAATGATTAGCCAATTTGCTAATTAAAACCCAGGACATTTAAAAGAACTTTCCAATTAGCATATTAGCACATCATCGAATTAGCTAATTATGCTTAGTGGGCAGAGTAGGTTTCGAACCTACGTACTCCGGAGAGAACAGATTTACAGTCTGTCGCCTTTAACCACTCGGCCATCTGCCCTTGTTTTAGTTAATTGGTTTATTGGTTGATCAGTTTATTAGGATTGCCCCCAACTTACGCAACAAATTAACCAATAAACCAGTTAATCATCCTGAGCCGAAGAAGGGAGTCGAACCCCCGACCTGCTGATTACAAATCAGCTGCTCTACCAACTGAGCTACTTCGGCTTATTATGTTTCTTTTATTAAGAACTTCCTTTACAATGAAGACACAAAAATGTACCCTCCATTTTTTCGGAAGGCAAAGGTAAGTGAAAATGATTAATACAAAAATTTTGAAAAGGAATTTTTTACAACTGATTTGTAAAATGTGAATAACCCGGAAATAAAAATCCCGCCGGGTGGCGGGATTTTGTTGTTTTATTAAGTTTTTTATGCTGCCTGTTTATCTTTTTTTCTTTTTATTTGAGTGATGACTGAATCTAATGCCGTATCAAAACTTTCTTCAAATGATTTGGACGATTGCTTTACAAAAAACTCGTAGCGTGGAATGTGAACTTTTATTTCGGCTATCTTGTCCTTAATGTTGTGCACTACGTTATCCAACTTTAAATACACATCAACTTTGGTAATCCTGTCGTGAAACTGCGTTAGCTTGGCCACTTTTTTCTCTATATAAGATACCAACTTTGAATCTGCGTCAAAATGCACAGTTTGAATGTTTACGTTCATACTTCTGATTTTAATCTGTGAAAAATTATGTGAAAGAACTTGTTTAGGTACACTTAAAACATAGGCAATCTTTTGAGGTTTATACTGGTTTTATTTTGCTGTAATGAAGTTAACAATAGAAACGTACTTTACAAAATTAAATTTTACAAGCGGCTTGTTAATTTTTAAAAGCGTTTAATCATTAAAAACAGGTACAAAAAAATCAAGCCTTAGGGTGTGCTTTTTTATGTATATCCTTTAACTTTTCTATAGAATTATGTGTATAAATCTGTGTGGCTGCAAGACTACTATGACCCAACAATTCTTTTACAGCATTTAAATCGGCCCCATTATTCATTAAATGCGTTGCAAAAGTATGCCGTAACACATGCGGACTTTTTTTGCTGATGGTAGTGATTTTGCTAAGGTATTTTTTTACCGCATTATACACGTATTTGGGATAAAGCTTCTTCCCTTTTTCGTTAATCAATAAAACTTCCGCATCGTATTTTTCAAAATCTTTTCTTTTACAAGTTATATATTCTTTTAATTGAAGCAACAGTTCTGTACTTATGGGAATTATTCTTTCCTTATTTCCTTTACCCAATACTTTTATTGATGTTTTATAACTATCTATTTGGCTTTCTTTTAACGACACCAATTCCGCCTGCCTTATGCCGGTGTTGTACAATAATTGCAGTAAAATCCTGTCCGTTTTTCCCTGCCAGTCATCCGGAAATTCTACATAAGAAAATAAGGTATTGATATCAGCCTTTTCCACAAACTGGGGCAACCGCTTATTCATTTTGGGTGAAATAATGGTAGCCATTGGGCTTACAGCTACTGTTTCTTCTTTAAGCTGGTACTTAAAAAAAGATTTAAGTGTTGATATTTTTCGGTTAATGGACTTTGCCGCTATCCCTTGTTCTTTTAAACTTGCCAGCCAGGTACGAACAAAGCTGGCCTTTATATCAGACAGTTCCGTATTGCCAAATGTTAATTGTATAAAGTCAAAAAAAGCTGTAAGGTCGGTTTGATAAGATATGATAGTATGCTGCGAATACCTTTTTTGAAATTTCAGGTAATCCAGAAAACCTTGTAGCGCTTTGGGATTGGTGGTTATGGACATAAAAAAACTGATACCCGAAGTTACAATAACCGGGTATCAGTTGAATATATTGTTGTATTACTTTTTTAATCGAATTTACCGGCAGTTACCTGATCCTTGTAAATTGCTTTTAAAACTTCTTTACGACGCCTAACAGATGGCTTGGTGAAAGCCTGCCTGTCTCTTAATTGTAACAAAATTTTACTTTTTTCAAATTTCTTTTTGTACTTCTTAAGCGCTTTGTCGATGTTTTCGCAATCTTTTGAGTCGATAATTAACATATTATATATACCTCCTTTAGGTGATTTAAATACTGCCTTTATTAAAGCAGGGCCGCAAAGATAGCAGAAATATTTAAAAAACGAAAATCTTGTAACAAATTCCGAAATTTGCGGCATGTTTACAGGGATAATTGAAAATACAGGCACAATAAAAGAGATCATAAGTAACGGAACCAATAAAATTTTTTGGATCACTTCTCCTCTTTCCAATGAATTAAAGATTGACCAAAGCCTTAGCCACAGCGGCGTTTGCCTTACTGTGGAAGAAATTTCTAATGGCACTCACAGGGTAACGGCCATAGAAGAAACCCTTGTAAAAACAAATTTGGGACAACTGCAACAAGGTTCGATAGTAAATTTAGAAAGATGCATGCCGCTGAATGGAAGACTTGATGGACATATTGTTCAGGGGCATGTGGATGCGGTTGCCGAATGCACTAATGTAGTTCAAAAAGAAGGCAGCTGGGAATATAGCTTTACTTTTCCAACAACATTCAGCACACTAGTAATTGAGAAGGGCTCTATCAGTTTAAATGGAATCAGCCTTACGCTTTTTAATGTTGGTAGCAATAGTTTCAGTGTGGCCATTATCCCTTACACATACGAGCATACGAACATTAAAACATTAAAAACCGGCAGTAAAGTAAATGTAGAGTTTGATATTTTGGGCAAATATGTACAACGTATGCTGCAACAACAAACAGCTATTTAAAAAAATACAGCACACTATCTTGCAGCGCTACTACAATACTGTTATTCTTTTCAAAAGAGAAGCTATTACTTTTTTCAGCGGTAATTCTTAAATCTTGCTTGTTAAACTTTATTTCAGGAAAGAAAGTGAAGATACTGTCAACAGGCTTTTCCAATACGGTTAAACGCTCCGGCACCTTGCACAATTCTTTTGAGGAAAGCGTAATGCAAACATTGCTTTTATTATACAAATAACTTAAGTACTCCTGCATTACACTTATACTATCATTTGTATTACCGCCTATTCTGCTTTTTGCCCTGAATAATAAAGCGCCATTATGCTGGGAAGGCATATTTACAAAAAAAACAGAGCTGTTAGTATTTATTTTTTTATCAATTTGCTGGAGGTACATTTTTGAAAAATTGCCCGCAGCCCTATAGCTATTTATTGTTGTAAAAAGAGAGGCACAGTAGCAACAACATAGAGTTAACAATACTGCAAAAAACGCCACTTTATTTCTAATTAAAGCCGCTATTAAAACTGATAAAAGCATTAAAGCAAATACAGAGGAGAAGTAAACATATCTTTCTGATTCTGAATCATGAGAATCAATACCAAAGACCACTGTAGCTGCGTAACCGAAAACAGTGAGAATAATTAATAACACGGAGAAATAAAATATTTGCCTGTGTTTTTTATACAATAAAAACAATCCAATAAAAAGTGTTACGATAAAAACAATACTTACCGATAAAAAAATAATCGCATTTTTAAAAGGAGGAATAAAATTACGAAGAAACAAAACACTGCTATTTTTAACCATAGTGGCAAATCCTATACTAAAAAGATCTTCATCTTTATAATCTGAAACCACCATTTTATCAATAACAACAACCTTAACAATAAACCATATTGCAAACACTAAAAAATATGGAATAGCAACCCATGCTTTTTTAACAATTGATTCGCCTTTAATATAATTACTGAAAACAACTATACTTAAAATAACAAAAGGCACCATCCAGCTTACCTCGTAAGAAAATAGTGCGAATAAAAAACTTACTACACTAAAAAAAAGAAGTAATTTATTAGTGTAATTCGATTTAAAGAAAAACAAAACCGACAACAATGAAAAAAATGCAACCACAGAACCTCCTCGTGCCAGAATATAACACAAGGGCTCACTATGTACTGGGCTTATTAAAAATAAAATGAAGAATATATATTGAGTTGCAATTTGCTGAAACTTGCTAACATAATTTGAAATTAACTTAAGTAATTGCTTTAATACCGATAAAGCGAGTATTGCATTGGCAAGGTGTAAAATAAGGTTTGTATAGTGGTAACCAACAGGGTTTTTAGCCCATATAAAATTATCTGCTATAAAAGTAAGTTTTACAATAACAGACCGCTGCCACAAATTTTGTAAAAAAACACCATTGCCGCCTATCACAAAAACATCCTCGTCAAAAAAGAAAAGATCGTTAACAGCCACCGAAAGCGCAATGGCTGCAATAACCAGAATAAGTAAATAAGTATATCGGTAGTTTATGGCGGGCTGGTTCTTCATTAACAAAATTTATTCGAAAAATTCGTAGATCAACCGAATAATAAAATTTATTTTCTCACTATCAAGTTCAACATATAAAGGCAGGCGAACTAAACAATCTGAAAACTGTTCTGCATTTTCCAATACAGTCACATACTCCTGGTTGTGTAAATAAAAAGGACTTGTATGCAACCCCGGATAGTGAAACATTAATTGTACTCCTGCTTTTTTTAAAAACAAAATCAATTCGTCCCGTTGTTCCAAACTTTTGCATAGCACATAAAATATATGTGCATTATTAGTTGCATAATCCGGGATATAGGGCAACCCAATTTTTTGATTTGCCTGAAGCGGCAACAAGCCTTCATAATATAATTGCCAATTTTCTTTTCTCTTCATTTGTATATCATCCAACGCCAACAACTGAGCATATAAAAAAGCAGCTGTTATTTCTGAAGGTAAAAAGGAAGAACCCACATCCACCCAGTTATATTTGTCTACTTCGCCTCTAAAAAAAGCTGCTCTGTTAGTACCCTTTTCCCAAATAATTTCTGACCGAGCGTTAAATCTTTCATCATTAATTACCAGTAATCCCCCTTCCCCACATTGAATATTTTTTGACTCATGAAAAGAAAATGCAGCTAAGTGCCCAATACTTCCCAATATTTTTTTTTCACCAACAGAATCAGTAAAAAAACTATCAATTGCCTGTGCTGCATCCTCTATCACAAATACTTGATGCTTATTGGCAATTGCCATTATTGCTTCCATATTGCAGGCTATTCCTGCATAATGTACCACCACAATTGCTTTTGTATTTTTTGTAATTAGTTTTTCAATATCACTTTCTTCAATATTAGGATTAAGCAAATTGCTATCTGCCAAAACAATTTTTGCTCCTCTTAATATAAATGCATTGGCTGTAGAAACAAAAGTGAACGAAGGCATTATTACTTCATCGCCGGGTTTAATATCAAGCAGTATAGCACACATCTCCAAAGCATCGGTACATGATGTGGTGAGCAAACATTTTTTAAACCCGTATTTTTCTTTAAAAAAATGCTGACAAAGATTGGTGTATTTGCCATTGCCGGAAAGGTGCCGATTTGAAATAGCACTTTCAATGTATTGAAATTCGTTGCCGGTTATGTATGGCTTGCTATGTGGTATACTTAACATTAAGCGAACGATTTTTTATTTGCCGGGAATAAATTTTGCTCTGTGCGGTAAAAGAAATTTAATAAAACTTATTTCCTCAAATGTTTGTTTTTTTGTGTACGTTCTTTCAGTTACATTAAAATATGAAATATCATCCTGCAGATTTTCACTTTTACTTTCACTAATAATCTTAATTTTTTCTACAGGCCCGCCCCATTCCTTTATGTAAGCATTCATCTTCTCCAGCTTTTCTTCTATTGTAACAGGCTTAAACTGCATACCAACTTTATCCGATATTGATTTTGCAGGAGTACCTGCATATATTTCATTGTACTTCATGTTATGCGTTATCACAGAACCAGCCAGTGCCATCGATTTATCTTCTGCAACTATAGGCGATACAATACAATGACCAACGAACCAAACATCATTGCCAACTACTAATGGAGCTTCGCTCTTAAACTGACAACCTTCTAAAGTATCGCCATACCTTATGTGCGACCACAGTTGCGAATGTGCTCCAATGCCACAATTATTGCCTATTGTAGCCCCTCCCATTGAATCAATAATAGAATACTGCCCTATCCAGCAATTATAACCAATACAAAGTGGTTGTTCACCATGAAGATTGGTGTGATGATGAATTTTAGTGTAATCCTGTACAGAAAATTCATTACAAATGATCTGAACATCCTGGCCAATGTAAACATTATCACCTATGATAATTTTTTTTGCTTTACCATTTACACCGGTTATCCTTGCCGTTGGTTCTATCACAACGTTTTTGCCTAACACAATTTCTTCAGCATTAATATTTGTAAACAACATTTAAAAATTTATTGTTTTGTCAATAATATACAAAGGCCTGTCTTTAATACCTGTAAATATTTTTGAGATATACAAACCCAAAACGCCCAAATTCAAAATCATCAACCCTCCTAAAAACCATATTGATATAATTATACTGGTATAACCCGAAACAAATATTCTTCCTGCCAGATATTGAATGAAATAATATATACCTACAAAAAAAGAAATACATGAAATTAAAAACCCCAGCCTTACAATTAACCTTAAAGGTTTATCTGAGTAAGATAAAATGATATCGGATGCCAGCGTAATAATTTTACCATAGTTATAGGTTGATTTACCTTTATAACGTTCACTATGCTCCACATCTATAAAAGCTTTACTAAACCCAACCCATCTTACCATTGGGGAAAATGCCCGTAAAGGCTCTTTCATTCTTTTTAGTGTATCAATAACCTTCATACTATAGATACCAAAATTCCCTATTTTACCATCATACTTTATACCAGTTAAGTAACTAAACAATTTATAAAATATCCGAGACAATATTTTTTTTGAAAAAGAATCCTTTCGATGAATGCGCCTGGCAAAAACAATTTCAAATCCTTCCTGCGCTTTTTGATAAAGCCTTTGAATTTCCTCTGGATTATCCTGCAGATCGCAATCCATAACTACTACCCTCTCTCCCGTACAGTGATCCAAGCCTGCTGTTATAGCATGGTGTTGTCCAAAATTTCTGCTGAGTTTTATTGCCTTGATATTTTTTTCTGTAGCACAAATATTTTCTATACGATGCCAAGAAGCGTCTGCACTGCCATCGTCTACCAGTACCAATTGATAATCACCCTGGGCAAACTTCATAGACTTTTTTATACGGCTAACTAATTCCTCAAGAATATTTTCGGCCTGGTAAACTGGAATAATAATGGAGATTAACATAAAAATAATTTCAATACTACGATAAAAACAGCTGATATACTGCAATGGAATTGCAGTATATCAGCTGTAGCCATTAAAAATAATAATTTTCAACCAATAAAAGGCACCCCAAATAAAATGCAGTAAAAAAGCTGCGCCAATTATCAGTTGTTTTTTATAATTGATTTTATTAAGTTTAATATCCTCCGCAAAATGCAGCAGCAAAGAAAAAAACAATAAATAACAGGTTACTACCACCTGCCAAAAAAAATTACCATGAAACATCCGTACACCTTCTTCTGCAAATAATATCCAAATACTTAAACCAATCACGAAATTTAATACCGCAAACTGAACAATTTTATTTTTCAATACCTGCCCTTTTGAAACAGCCAGGTAAACCAACGGAAAAAAAAGGGAGGTAATTATTGCTATTACAATATTGCTTGAAAAATGCTGCCATACTTTAAAAGGGGCTACAATAACTTTGGAGGTCTCTCCCTGCGTTGATGTTACGCTGCTGGTGTAACCTAGCCGGTAAATTATATAATACTCCACCGCTATAAAAAGCAGTCCAAATATATAAGGCAGCAAATGAGCAAACCTGTTACTACTGCCCTGGGAGAATAATTTATTATACACAAAAAAAATAAAGACGGAAGGCAGTAAAGTAAAGAGAAAGCTGGGCTTTATTAATACATTGATAACAATCAATACCCCAACCTGAACAAGTAAATTTTTATTTTTCGCTGTTTTGCTTAAAACCAACAATTCGTACGACTTAAAGAAAAGCAACATTGCAAATGGCATCAAAAAAATAACAGTGGAATTGTGCCATACATTGGGCGCCAGCTGCCCCAGGTAAAAATCCTTTACCTCGAAAAAATTTAAACCCGGCAATGCAAATACAAATAGCATTGCAAAGGAAAGTATAAAAGAAAGCAGTTTATTATCGCCGAGCAGGGCATATTTGTTTAAGTACCCGTTATTTAATAAAAATTTTGCGGTAATGGCACCTGCCAGCAGCAATATTGATGCCCCGTAATACAACGGGTAATAATTTGAAAATCCTGACAATAGCGCTACTAAAACAAAATATAAAAAATTAGGAGTAAGCTTATCGTCATTTACAGCAAATGAATAAGCTACTGCAGCATGGGGCTGAATATCGGTAGAAACCCTCAGGTAAAGAATAATGAAATAGTAAACAGTAAAAAATAAAAAAATTACTAAGGCCGCAATTTGATTTGTTCGTTGGTTAGTTTTTAGCTTAATTAAGTTGTTAAACATTATCCTTAAATTATTCCTAGAATTTATTTACACTTTCTCCTCTCATTGATTTACTTATTGCAGTATCCATAATTCTTTCGGCATAGGGTCTCGAAATATTATTTAACTCCTCTGTTTTTGTTTGAATTAAATTTTTATCCTCCATTTGCAGAGATAATTGCAGCGCCTGCATTGCCAAAGAAGTTTCATTAAGTTCCTGCGCTGTTAATCCGGTTATATTTTTTTGAATAAATTTTTCTGTGGTTTCCAACAACTGCTCCGCTTCTGTTTTTGCTTCTACCAGTGCCCTGTGTGCAATATCCTTTTCAGCATTTTGCATAGAATCCAGCAGCATTTTTTCTACATCTTCGTCAGTTAGTTCGTATTGCGGTTTTACCTGTATGGCCTGTTCAATTCCACTACGCAGTTCTTTTGCTTTTACTACCAGTATACCATCTGTATTTATTAAAAAACTAACTTCTACTTTGGGTAGGCCGGCAGGCATTGCCGGTATGCCCGATAAATTAAACGCTGCTAGTTGTCGGTTATCCTGCACCATATCTCTTTCGCCCTGGTAAACAGCTATCTTCATTCCACTTTGTCCATCTTTGTAAGTGGTGTATTGCCTTGCTGCTTTTGCAGGTATTTTACTATTGCGTGGCAGCAATACATCCATTAAACCTCCCATAGTTTCCAACCCTAAAGAAAGTGGTGTTATATCCAGCAACAATAGATCTTTTGTATTGCCTGCTAAAATATCTGCCTGTATGGCGGCGCCTAATGCTACCACCTCATCAGGATTTACGGTATCGTTAACCTGCTTGCCAAAAAAGCCACTCACCATTTGTTTTACCAATGGCGTACGTGTACTGCCCCCCACCATTATTACTTCATCAATTTCTTTTTTAGCCAGTCCGGAATCTTTTAACGCATTGGCACAGCAGCTAATTGTTTTTTCAATAATTGGTTGTATTATTTCCTCAAATTCTGTTTTTGTTATACTTATCTTCTGATTGTTATGCTCAGCAGTAAAAATATCATTACCCGATAAATATTTTTTTGCTTCCTCCGCTTTTAAACGCAACTGCTGCTTTACTTCATTCTCATTGCCTGAAAAATTGTTTTGGGACATCCAGAAATTCACGATCGCCATATCCAAATCATCTCCACCTAAAAATGTATCTCCGTTTGTAGATAACACTTCAAATATGCCGCTGTTAATAGTTAAGATAGAGATATCAAAAGTGCCACCACCCAAATCGTACACTGCAATAGTTTTCACCTCTTCTTTATCAATACCAAAACCATAAGCCAGGCTGGCCGCTGTTGGTTCATTGATGATGCGTAATACATCCAGCCCAGCCAATCTTCCTGCATCTCTTGTTGCCTGTCGCTGTGCATCATTAAAATAAGCCGGCACAGTAATTACAGCTTTGCTAACTGTGGTTTTTAAAATATGTTCAGCCTGTGTTTTTAATTCTTTTAAAATAAGAGAAGACAAATCAACCGGAGAATAAAACTTATCGTCTACTTGTACCTTTACTAAGCTTCCTTCATCATCAATAACTTTATAGGCAAAGGAAGCTGTATGATCACCTAGGTCTTTATACGTTTTTCCCATCAGGCGCTTTGCCGAAAAAATGGTGTGTGCCGGATCGCTGACCAAATATTGTTTGGCCTCGTTGCCCACCACTAAATCGCCAGCATTACCAAAATGGATAACGGAGGGTACCAGCGAGCTGCTGTTGTGTTCCTTTAGCGCAACTGGCTTTTTACTTTCGGGGTGAATAATTGCCACTAAACTATTGGTGGTGCCTAAATCAATACCTACAATCATTTCGTTTTGCTGCAAACTGCCGGTGGTTATATTGATAGCTATTTTAGCCATTTATTTTTTTTGCAAAGTTAATGAATAACACCTGTTTAATATTGCAAAGCAATTTCGATAAGGGGAACAATTTTATTTAACATTGTCTCCACTTATTATTGCAGAGTATCTTGTTTTTTTTCTAATAAAATATTTTTCTAAAATCCGGTACGAAACTGCGGATAATGCTATGGCAATTATTACAGATAATGGGTAAAGCAAGAAGCTATAGGTAACTTGAAGCAGTAAACATAATTTTATTGCACATACTATTGCCAACGGATGAAACATGTATATCCCGTAGGATATTTTGCCCAGGTAGCTCAATAATTTGCTTTCCAGGCTAAAGATGGGCTTTGGGTTTACAGCTAAATTACAAACCTGGTAGCCAAGTAATATGGCATATATCTCGTTATTAAAAAACTTAAAATAATAAGCTGTAAAAGCCAGTGTAAATAGTAGCCCAACCATTGTTAATTGAACCCATACTGTAAACAATATTCTTTTTATCTTTTCTGTAGCAGCATTTTTTATAAAAGCAAGGTATGCATATAAGCCGCCTATGGCCATACAACTTATGGGGTAGCGTGACCATATTAAAAACCCTATTTTGCTGTATTTATTTTCGTTAGGGAAATAACGCAAAAAATAATACACTGCCAGGTAAATAATCAATACCCCTGCAAAAATCATTATCTTGTTTTTAACCTTTTTAAACAATAGTGGCCAAAGAAAATAAAATTGTTCCTCGGCACCAATCGTCCAGCTGTGTGCGGCATAAGGTATAAAGCCTAAGAAATCCATCACTATATTGGGCATAAAAATGCAATAGAAAAAAAGCTTCCATGATAATCTTGACCATATGACTGCAGCATCATACCCTTTAAAAACTAAAAAATCAATAAAAGGGAAAACAAAAATTGCCAGTAGGATAGTTAAAAAATATAAAGGCCATATTCTTAAAGCCCTTCTGATGTAAAACGCTTTTACATTAATAGTGCCAGTTAACTTTTGTTCTGCCAATAATAACCAGGTGATTAAAAACCCACTTAATGCAAAAAATAAGATAACCCCCAACTCGCCTTGCACAGGGGAAGAATAAAATGGCTTAAAATTATCTGCAACACCAAATACATTTACCAACTGGCCCACATGGCTTAGCAAAACAATTAATGCAGCGATAAACCTAAGCGAATTAAGATTTTTAAAATAAATTTTATTTGCCATTTTGTATTATTCAAAAATAACTACTTATACTTAATAAAAAAGAGGCTGCAATAATTGCAGCCTCTTACTATTTATTACTTCTTTATTACTATCTTATAATAACCATTTTGCCGTACCCTTTATTAAAGTACTTATCTGTTTTATCGCCGGTTGCCTTGTACTTGTCTAACGACTGGCCGTTAAGATTAGTTAATACCCTATACAGGTAAACTCCATTGGCTAATTTTGCGCCATACATATCTGTACCATCCCATTTAAAGTCGGTAATATTTCTTCCAATATGTATAGGCCCCAATTCGTCTTTAGTTATTTCTCTTACAACTTTACCGCTAATGGTTAAAATCTGTATCCTTATATTTTGCGGCACTTCGCTACCTGTAACTGTAAATACAAACGCAGTTGATGTTGTAAACGGATTTGGATAATTCAGCAAATTGGAGATCATTGGTTTATTGATAACGCTAAACATCACATGATACTCCAGTGCGCCAGCTTTATTGCCCACCACATCTTTACCCGATACCACCAATTCATAATCTCCATCTTCGGGGAAGTAAGGCATAAAATCTATACTGGCACTATTTTCACCACTGCCAAGGCTGGCCGGGTTAAAGCGCATAGTATCTCCAAAGTTATAAGTATGCACTGTTTTATCAGGGTAAATTACCTGTACTTTAAGTAATGCAGTATCACTTAACGCTAAAAACCTACTTTCGTCTTTAAGCTTAATATAAATATGTGGCTTGGCTGCTACAATATCTTTATTAAGTATATGCACTCCATCAAAAGTAACATCCAGCAACGGATTATAATTATCCGGTTTTACATAAAAGTCTTTAAACAACACATTATTAAAATGCGTTTGTTCGGGCTGGTCGTTATTAGGGTTAACATCTAAAAACAAAGTATTATTTCCCGGATAATTCTTGGTGTCAATTTTATATTGCACCGAAAGTGTATCTCCTGCAATTAAAATTTTCCCCTTAGGAAGAGTAATAATATTAGGGAAATTATTATTGTCTGTGATTGTAAGCTTGAAATTCATGGCGCTGTCAAATGCAGCAGGGCTGATATTTTTAAAGGCTACTTTAAAATCGATCAGCTCGCCTTGCTCTACTGTATCTTTCATTTGAAAAAGTACATTGGGTGCAATGGTACCTTCTGCAACTAATTGGCCATTAACACGCCAGTAATTTAGTTGATACGGGGTGGCTACATCAAAATCGCTGTTATACATTTGCAATTGGATATATGGGTATAAGTTAGCATCAACAAAATTTAGTGTAGTATCTTTTGCTGAGGTAATAGTTTTTAATAAGGTTGATGTACCTGCATTGTTAATACCATACACACCAATATTTACTACATCGGCAGTTGGATTTTCCACACTACTACCTCTCCAGTGTAACATTTCCCATTTTTTAGATGGCCCGAATACAGGTGATTTTATTGTACCCTCTGCCTGTTTACCATAGATATTAAATTCAAGGGAGTTTTTATCAAAGACACCAGCACTCATACTATATACAGGTGTAAAATTAGCCGCATCATTTTTCTTATACGCAAAGGTCCAACACCGGGCTCTGTTAAAAGAATCAATAGTAGCAAAACCAACATTTTTTAATTTATCAGTTAAGGTAGAACCCGCTGGCCCATCCAATACCCAATCGTTAGCAAATGACCAAATAGGGCCTGTAGCTGCAGCAGGCATGGTATTTTTTACAACTACATAGTAACCGGAGGGAATTGAATCCATAAAATCTTTAATTAACTTACGAGCCCCTATACCCCCAGCTCCGGGAACACCAAAATCAAAAGAGAATTGATGTTCTGTTGCAGCTGCACAAGGCATAGTACTGCCATATCTGCCAGGTGTGTTTGTGGGAGCATTAAAAACAGGATCTAAAGAAGCCGGGTTAAATAAATAGAACACCAAATTTCTACCTACGCCGCAATCATCATAAATATAAGAAGCCCCGTTAACCATCAAATTAAATTCATCCCCTTCGGTTAAACTAATAGGGTACATACCATTATTTGAAATAAGGATAGTTGTTCTTGGATTAAATTTTAAAATTTTTGATGCACTATCCAATGTCATATTGGTATAACCCGATTTAAAATGCTGGAATATGTGAGACTGGTTCCAGCCATTGGTAACAGCAGGCAAATACACAAAAGAAGAATTATTCCAGATTATATTGGCATTGTTAACAGGCACCATTGAAGTTCTCCAATAATATACAGTACTATCTGTAAATGTAATATTGGTTGGTTTAAACTCCACCACACCACCTACGCCGGATGCATTATAGTTTTTCTTAAAAGAAGAATTAAAAAATTCAGTGGTATCAATTTCCATTACATATTGCCTGAGTGGTGCCAAAGGATTAGCGGTACTTGCTGTAAAAGTTAAATTCTGTTGATTGATGATAGAGTAATTGTAAGGATAAACAGGGCGCAACTCATCTTCATAAATATAAAATTCTTTTTCAGTAGTATTATTCATTTCCGAAAGCTCGGCTATCTTATTATCTACATCAAGCGTTACTATTATTTTATTTAATCCTTTATCTGTAATTGGATTGATGGGCACTACAAAAGCTAATGAATCACTGTATTTCATTGCAGGAACAATAGCGTTAAATAAAACCTTAATGCTATCATTAGGCAGTTTACGTTTTACTGTTACTCTTATCGAATCATTAATAGCCATTCCAATGTTCAGCATTTTAACGTTAACATTAAAATCTGTGTTGGCAACTGAAATTATTGAAGGGCTTATTTTTATTAACTGTGGTTCGATAATATAATCTGGTTTTGCATGTGCATTTATTTTTAATGCAGGATCGCCATGCAGTGATAATTCTTCCAGATGTATCCTGGTATAATAATCCAGTGATTGCGGATTACTGCCTATGGTAGCAATTACTTTTTGTAATTGCTTACCTACTGAACTTCCGTAGTCATTTTTACAAAATTCATTATAAAAATTGATGTTGTAGTAATTCAGAAAAGGTTCAATACCAAAATGAGAATCTGCAAAGAAGCCAATACTTCCTTTTTGACTTGCAAAAATATATTTCTCTGAAAGAGACATATTACCTAGCAAACGTGTGCCATCGAAATTGTAAAAATTACCAGCACTGCAACCGCTTACATTAAAGAAAGGATATTTACCCTGATTTTGATACGTTTCGGGATTGCTAAGATTAAATGCCAGTGTACTTGCTGAAGAGTGCCCGAAGTAAGTGATAAAGCTTAATCCTTCCTTAAATAATTGTTCTATTCTGCTACTGCTTGCTTCCTGCACCGGGCCCGAACTTGATTTAGCAAAAGTTTCTACATGAGCACCAAACAAAGTATCTTCTGCAGTTATTTTATACTGGTTTAAATGATCTTTAAAACTTGCGGTTTCCAAACTATCAGCACCGCCTGAAATATGCACAATATTTTTCATCCACGCCTTATCAGCAACTGTTTGGTTGGGAGATTGCTGTGCTTGTTCATACTGTTTCATTTTTTCAAGATAGTACCCCACCTCGTTACCTGTTACTGCTCCAATACGGCCTATCGGAACAATGGGCACCACCGTGCCGGGATTGCTTACCAGTAGCACATCGGAAGCCGGCCAGCCAAAAGTTGGCACCAAATTAAGTTTATTGGCATCAACACTGGCTTCGTTAAGCCTATATTCGTTATAAACAACAGCCCTGCCAATTAAAAAAACATACTTAGGCTTGCTGGCAAACTGCTGATTGGCATAACGTACAAAATCACGTATTGCAACCGGATGCTTATTGATCCCAAATCCAAATTGCTCAATAAGCTCATCTATATTATAAACCTTTGCATTAAAGCTACCTCCTGCTACCGAACTTCTGTATTGCCGGTACTGATCTACATAATTTATTCCACTTCCGTTATTATACAATGCAGTATTACTGATAATGATATAATCTCCCTGGTTGGCAGCTATAGAAAAATTTAAAAATGTTTTTGGTACTAAAGCAGCAATGCTAACCAGGTTAGATGCACTTTGGTTAATTAAAATAAACTTTCTTACAGCATCCGCCGAAGCTGGTAGTGCAAACTTTACTTGCCCGGCTGTGCTAATATCTCCCAGGTAGCGTCGGCCATTATTAATATCATACAAAATGGGCTCAACGCCATTGTTGTTAAAATTATTAATTACTAAATAGTTGCCTGTTGCAGATGCTGCCAGTTCAAACTGAAAATTTGTTTCATTGTTAAAATTAAATGTTGCCGGATAAGTAACAGAAAAACCTGCAACAACAATACGATCGCTTCCTGCATTGGAAGAATTTTCACCCCTTACACTTACCCCAACAAATGCCGGGCTTGTAAGTATGGACAAAGGCAGGTTTCTAACAGTATCTTTACGATAACTAAAAAAAGGCATTGGGTTTACCGCAGGTAAAACAGCAGTGCCGTTAAGCTTTGCACCCAAGTCTCTTGTAAATAAAGCATTACCAAATGCTGCTATTGTAAATGTCACACTATTAGCAGGCCCTGCTGCATATCTGTTAAGGCCATAAGTAACATTACTTAAAGGGGCGCTTGCACTAATATCATTACTCGTCCAGCCTTCTCCAATATCATAAGCCGATGAATATACACTCTCTCCTAATAAAGCTGCATATCCCCGGTTAATACGGCTTTTATAGTGTCCCTCCACCCTACGCATAAAATAAGTATCTGCCGGCAGCACATTTGCTGCAACAGGGTTACTGGTTTGCACATACCTTAAATTTCCTCCGCCTGAATTTACTGTTAGGTAGTAGGTTGCTGTATCTGAAAATAAACTGTATTTATCATCTAATTGAAAAGCGGTATCTCTGTACAATGTTTTGTCTGCCTTACCATCATTCATCTCTCCCCAAAACTCAATAAAGTCTGATGCGCCCAATGTTCCACTTGTTACAGAGGTGTATACCCTTACCTGCTTACCATTGCGCCAAAGCTGAAAATCCTGTGCTGCGGCACTTCCTAAACCGGCAGCAGCCAAAGCAGGCTGATAAATACGGCAAAGGGTATCTTTAGTAATTTTAAATTTATAATAGGTTTTACTATAGTCTATCCAACTATTGTTTAATTGCGAATAGCTTGTAAGTACAAGCAACAAAACAACTGTAGTAAATAAAAATTTTTTCATAAAAAATCTGTTATATTTTAATCATTTTCTTTTTTGATCAAATTTATCCGCAAAGAAAATATATGGGTGTATAAAGGGTTAGATTGATTGGCCAGGTTGGTAAATGCATAATCCAGCATTACATTTTTTATTTTAAACCCTGCGCCTACACTGGGTTGATATATCCATACTTTTTTTTGATTGGTGGTATCTCCATCAGCTAATGCTTTTTGAAAATTAGTAATACCACCTCTTACAAAAAACACTTCTTTAATACTGGCCTCTAAACCAAGATGAGGATCCACACTTACCGGATCGCTGCTGAAAACGGTATTTCTTTTGCCATCAAATGTTATATCAAGATTAGCTTCGGCCATTAGATTAACCGATTTACCTAACCTGAAATTATATCCTCCACCAATTACTACACGTGGGGCTGTAAGCTCAGTTGACTTAACAGGTATTTCGTTATTGGTAAGATATAAAACCTCTTTTTCTTTTTCGGTAAACTTAAATGACCATGCATTAAATGTGGTGGTCAGGTCTCTTGCAACAATTCCAAAATGACCTCTTTTGCCGTGCATTTGTATACCTGCATCTAAACCAAAGCCCCATGCAGTAGCAAAGCTGCCTACTTTGCGATAAATCACTTTTGCATTGGCGCCAAAACTGATGCGTTTGTTTTCGGTAACTTTTACATTTTGCGCAAAAGATAAAAGAAATGCCCAATCGGCAGAAGAAAAAGTTTTTATGTTATTATAGTTGATACTGCCATCTGGCTCTACAAGATAAAGTGTGTTGGGAATATCATCTACTGCAAAACGCAAAACAGAAACACCTATAGTTCTTTTATTATCATTTATAGGGATGGCCAATGCGGCATAATCGTATTTTGCTATGCCAGCAAAATATTCGGCGTGCATTAAATTAAGATTGGGATGATCTTTTACACCCACTAAACCAGCAGGATTCCAATAGCCGGCGGTAGCGTCACTAACTGATGCTACCTGAGCATTTCCCATTGCAAGGCCCCGTGCACCTGCGCCTATATTTAAAAATTCGTTGGAGTATTTTCTGAACTGAGCAAAACCTATTGCAGGTAAAATAATCATCAATAGCAAACCAGTTTTGGCGTTTAATCTCATAATATTGTTGGGGGTTAGCCGTGAATTTTAAAGGATATTAACCTCTAAAACGTATTATTACTTGGTAAATTGTGTTCATATTCCAAATAAAATTAAGATTTATATGGGTATCGTATGCAATATATTTTTCTTACTCTCCTTTTCTTTAGCAAAGACCCTTATTACTACCAATTGGATGCTTTGCTAAATGAAAAATGTTATACTTAACCCTATATCACCTGTGGTTTTATCACTTTTTATAAGCATTTTTGCCAAAATAATTACGCTTTTAAATACGGAAACAATAAGCCGTAAGTTTTATAAATAATTTTTATGCAAGATCTGATAGAAGAATTACAATGGAGAGGCATGATCCAGGACATTATGCCCGGTACAAAAGAGCAACTGAAAAAAGAAATGACCACGGCCTATATTGGCTTTGACCCCACTGCCGATAGTTTACACATTGGTAGCCTGGTACCTATTATACTATTAATTCATTTACAAAAAGCCGGGCACAAACCTATTGCACTTGTTGGTGGTGCCACCGGTATGGTTGGCGACCCCAGCGGCAAAAGCGAAGAACGTAATTTATTAAGCGAGGATGTTTTAAACCATAACGTAGCCTGCGTAAAAGCTCAACTGGAAAAATTTTTAAACTTTGATGCCAGCAAACCCAATGCGGCCGAAATGGCCAATAATTACGATTGGTTTAAAAATATTTCTTTTTTAGATTTTATAAGAGATACCGGCAAACACATTACCGTTAACTACATGATGGCTAAAGACAGTGTAAAGAAAAGATTAAATAGCGAAGCAGGCATGAGCTTTACCGAATTTACCTATCAGTTGGTACAAGGGTTTGATTTTTACTGGTTGTACAAAAACAAAAATTGCAAACTGCAAATGGGTGGCAGCGATCAATGGGGCAATATTGTTACCGGTACCGAATTAATAAGAAGAAAAGATGGCGGCGAAGCTTTTGCTTTTACTTGCCCGTTAATTAAAAAAGCAGATGGCGGTAAGTTTGGCAAAACAGAAAAAGGAAATGTATGGCTGGATGCTGGTAAAACATCACCTTACCAATTTTACCAATTTTGGTTAAATGCCAATGATATTGATGCAGAAGGTTGGATAAAGATCTTTACATTTTTAGATATGCCAACTATTGACACTTTAATTGCCGAACATAAAACAGATGCCTCAAAGAGGTTGTTGCAAAAAACACTGGCTAAAGAAATTACCATTTTTGTGCATGGCCAGGAAGAATATAATAAGGCAATAGAAACCACAGAAAAATTATTTGCCAACAATACTGCCGCAGCCGAAGACTTAAGTGAAGAGGACTTGAATAATATGGAAGGTATTGTAAAGTATAATTTTGCTGCAGAAAAAATTAAAGCAAGCATTGCTGTAATTGACCTTTTAGTTGAAACAGCCATTTTCCCCAGCAAAGGGGAGGCAAGAAAAATGATACAAAATGGCGGGCTAAGCATTAACCGAAAAAAAGTAGAGCAACCGGAATTTAAAATTGAACCATCATTGTTACTGCATAATAAATATTTACTGGTGCAAAAGGGCAAAAAGAATTATTATTTAATTACATGCAATTAAAATAATGCAAAGTCGTTTACAACTTTTCTAATAACGCATCATAAACCATCAATCTATTTTAATGAGCAGCAGCAATAAACCAATTTACTTTCCGGGGTTAAACGGTTTACGGGCATTGGCTGCTTTATCGGTAGTGGTTTTTCATCTTACCCGGAATTTTGCTGAATTTAATTTAAGCCCCTTTATTTTTGGCACCCTTGCCGATGGCACACCAAAAGGCTTTGCCATGGCAGGTTTTGGCGTTACCATCTTTTTTTGTTTAAGTGGTTTTTTAATTACCTATTTATTGCTGGCCGAAAAAAAGCAACAGGAAATAAATATCAAAAACTTTTATCTCCGTCGCATACTAAGGATATGGCCATTGTATTACCTGTATCTTATTGCCGTACTCATCATCATTTTTTATTTTGGCATGCGCTTTAATGGCACAGTACTGTTGAGCTATATATTTTTTGCAGCCAATGTGCCGTTTATATTGGAAAACATTCCGCATATAGCCGAAACTACATTGCCTTTTTTACGCCACTACTGGTCGCTGGGTGTTGAGGAGCAATATTATTTATTCTGGCCATGGGTGGTAAAGAAAATTAAACGCAGACTGGCTTTTTTTGTGATTGCCTTTATTGTAATTTTTATTGCATTAAAATGTTTCTTTCACTTTTTCTTTATGCACAGTATTGTAGCGGCCAGCTTTAATGTAATACGATTTGATTGTATGCTTATTGGCAGCCTGGGGGCTATTTATTATTACAACGGCCATGCATTATTTTTAAAAATCTTCGGTTCAAAAATAGCACAGGCCGCAGGCTGGTTGGTGGTACTGCTTTTACTTACTAATGTTTTTCATATTGCATCAGTAATTGACCATGAAATTGTGAGCGTGGTGACTGTTGCACTTATTATTGGACAGATAACAGTAAAGAACCGGTTGGTCAATCTTGATATTAAGATCTGTGATTTTTTAGGTAAGATATCCTACGGCATGTATGTTATCCATCCGCTGGTAATATTTTTTTCGGTTATGCTATTGAAAGATATTGCGTTACCACCTGTACTAAAATATGCCGTAGTATATTCATTTGTAACCGGCGTAACCATAATAGTTTCGTGGTTATCTTACCAATATCTGGAAAAGCCATTTTTAAAAATAAAAATGCGGTTTACCACAGTGGCCAGCTCCAATACCCGAACCAGTTAATTTCCTTTTATCAATTTCCACATTTCATCAGCCACCAGTTGATTACCGGCTGCATTTAAATGCACTCCATCTGTAGTAAGAATACCTTTGGTTTTATTTTCAGGATTATTTTTAAGATTGTACTCGAAAAATATTTTTCTTAAATCTACCACCGGCAAATTATTTTTAACGGCCAGCCCACGTATAATTTTACTGTACTGATTTAAATCCCCATCCTGTTGATTACTAAAATCATTCTTCTCGCCTATTGTTGCCGGCGTACATAACACTACTTTAATATTTTTGTCATTTAATTTTTTTATAACAGCTGCATAAAATTTTTCAAATTTATCGGCATCAGTTCCGGTGCCCGATGTGGCTTTATGCCATACATCGTTTACACCCACATAAATAAAAACCATATCCGGATTTTTTGCCAGTACATCCTCTTCCATACGCAAATACAGATCGTAAATTTTATTACCCCCAATACCAGCTCCGGTAAATTCAAAATTCTCCTTCAGGCCTTCTTTAGCACACATACTGTCTATCCGCATAATGTATCCGCCGGGGTTTACGCCTGCCTGCGTAATAGAATCACCAAAGAAAATTACTTTAGTTTTTTTGGGCGAAGTAAATGCCAATACCATTGTTGCCAGTATAATTAGTGATGTAATCTTTTTCATAAAAAAATAATTAGAATTGCAATATAAAACAAAAGCAAACAGAAAAAACCTGCTTTTGTATTTCAGTCGTTTTATGAATCGCTTATATTTACAAATAAAAATAACCACCAGCTATGGACCAACTCTTTAAACTGCAAAACGAAAAAACATGGAAAACCTTACTACTTACCGGCAACAATATTATGCTGGTAAATAAATCTTATAACAGCCCCGAAGAATTTTTAGAAAAATTTAGTGAAAAGGGATTGCTGAAAGAGCGGTTGGAAATATCCGTACTTGATATCAGCAAGATAGTACACCCCGAAAAAGAAGCCAAAACAGTAACTATTACCTATCCTAAAAAAGATAAAGTAACAGAATTGCCATTGGTATTTGAAACAGAGGCTGAGCAGGAACAATTTATAATTGCTGTTTCAAAACCCAGAAAGATGACTGCCACTTCGCAACAAGTGAGTTTGCTTAAGGCAATCAGTTCGCCTTTGATAGGTTTAGGAATAACTGCATTATTAAGCTTTATTGTTTATGAAGATGCACAAATAATTGAAATGGGAGGTGAGGTAAATACAAGCGGCAGAAAATCGTTGTACAAAAAACTGTTTGCATGGCTTGCCGAAACTTTAGGCACACAAGGTACTTTAGCAGTGGGCATTGGTATTGGTTTGGTGTGTGCATATTTCATTTACAAAAACCTGCAATTGAGGCCAGTTGAAATTGTTTATGTCTGATCCAGCTAATCATCAAAATATCAATGCAGCGTGTTTTTAACAGGCTGCATTGATATAAAAATTTAAAATTATTGTTTTACTGCCGGTTTGGGCGGCGCTAAATGTTTTGCAAAAAATTTATCCATGGCCTTGTAAAAATCTATCCGGTTATTTTCATTGGCAAAACCGTGCCCTTCATCATTTTTAACCATATACTCCACTTCTACTCCTCTTTTCTTTAATGCCTCCACCATCTGGTCGCTTTCGGCTTTGTTTACACGGGGGTCGTTGGCACCTTGTGCAATAAACAACGGCACTTTTATTTTATCTGCTGCAAAAACCGGTGACGCTGCAGCTAACAAAGCACTGTCTTTTTTAGGATCTCCCACTAATTCGTAAAACATGGCTTTATATGGCTCCCAATAGGGTGGTATGGTTTTCATAAATGTAAACATATTAGATACCCCTACATAATCCACCGCACAGCAATACAGATCGGGTGTAAAAGTTATACCAGCCAGTGTTGCATAGCCACCGTAGCTACCGCCATAAATAGCTACTCTTTTAGGATCGGCAATACCTTCTTTAATTAAATATTGCACGCCGTCGCTAATATCATCCTGCATGGTTTTACCCCATTGTTTACTACCCTTTAACCAAAACTCTTTTCCATAACCGGTAGAACCCCTGAAATTCATTTGCAGTACCGCATAACCACGGTTGACTAAAAACTGGGCTTCGTTATTAAATCCCCAACCATCCCTTGCCCATGGCCCGCCATGCGGATTGATAACCACAGGTAAATTTTTTGCTTCCACTCCTTTGGGTAAAGTAAGGTAGCCATGAATGGTTAATCCATCTCTTGATTTGTATACGATGGGTTTCATTGCAGCCATATCTTCTTCTTTTAACCATGGCCTTGATGCAGCAAGAAATTTTGTTTCACCTGTTTTTTTGTCGTAGAAATAAAATTTTGCAGGTAGCTTATCATTACCCGTCCATACAATAAATTTATCTTCATCATTATTGCTGCCGTAAATGCTTACTTCGTACCCTTTAAATTTTTCTTTCATCTTGTTATAATCTGCTTCCGTTTCTTTATCTAAAAAATGCTCTTCACTTTTCCATGAGGTATAGTACGCATACTCCAGCACTTTTCTCTTGGGTGAATAGCTTAGGCCATCTACATCGTTATCAGGATTGATATAGATCTCCTTTATTTCTTTCTTAGCGGCAAGATCATATTCCACCACGGCTGATTTATCCCTGCCTATATTACTGGTGGCATAAATATTTTTATTATCAAAAGTGAAAAGATTAGGGGCGAAAGATTCTTTGTAATTAGTAGTTAATAAAGAATCAAATGGAACTGCTTCGGAAGCCCGGTGAAAGAAGGTTGTGTTTACACCATCCGTTTTAGTTGCAATCCTGATTATGCCATTATGATCGGTAAACCAGCTATCGTAGTTCTTATCATTTTGATACAGTACTTTCATTTCGCCGGTTTCAATATTAATGCTGTACGGATCAAAAAAACGGGCATCTCTTTTATTCATACCAATCATTACTTCTTTTTCTTTGCCGGGTACATAACGCAGGTCGTTCAATATCATGGTGCGTACTTTTGCAAAAGGGGTTAATGCCTTCTGATCTTTCCCATCAATTGATACAGAAAATAACTGAAAATTTTCATCCCCGCCAATATCCTGCAAATACAGTATGCGGTTACCTTTCCATTGGTACTGGCTGATATTTCTCACGGTGTCAAATGTAACCGGCATAGCATTGGTATCACTGATTTTTCTTACAAATACATTGGTGTGGCCTTTATAAGGCGAACGATAAGAAATATATTCGCCATCAGGAGAAATTTGCCAACTGCTTTTATCTGCATTTTTAAAAAAATCTTCTATAGCAATAAGCGGTGGTTTTTCTTCTGTAGCTACAGTTTGATCGTTGCTGTTACAGGAAAAAATAGTTACAGTGCAGATAGCAAACAAATACAATAATTTTTTTTGAAAAAATTTCATAACAAGTATTTTAAGGTTTAAAAAATGGCAGGGGCGGAAGAAGCGTTGCAAAGGGTGCGATGATGCTAACAAGTTATATTTTATTTCAATAAAAAAGCATACCCCAATGAGGTATGCTCAATATTTTATATAAACGGTATTTTATTCTACATGCACCTGCTTTTTTATAACAGCGCCTTCGGTTACTTCGGGAATAAATTTCCTTTCTTTAACTAAATAACCATTCCCTTTTTCACAAATATGCACTTTAAGGTTTTCCAGGCTAAAAGGGTTGCCATCGGGTATATCGGCAATATTGCTAAAGCTAACATCGTGGCCATCTATAATAATTACACAGCCGCTTCCAATGGCTTCCATTTTATTACCTTCTGTTATCAGCATTCCGGTATCTTCTCCCAAACCAATACCAATACAACTGGGATTGCAGGCTACTGCCTGTGCTAATCTGCCAAACCTGCCACGTTTTTCAAAATGAGAATCAATTATTACAGAGTCCAGAAAGCCCAGGCCGGTGGTCATTTTTACTTCGCCTTTTAAATGTGCCCTGGCCGCATTGCCTTCATATATCATGGTATTGCTCATGGCCATTGCACCGGCTGAAGTGCCTGCTACCACAAAATTTTCTTCCTGGTAACGTCGTTTTATAATAGATAAAAATTCGGTGCCGCCATCAGTTACGCTCAGCCGCAATTGATTACCACCGCTAAACATTACAGCATCACATACTTTAATTCTTTGTAAATAATCCGCATCATTGGTATCAGCACGGTTGCGGATATGCATCAGGCCAATATTAGTACAACCAATTTTACCAAAAGCATCCAGGTAATTATCGCCCACTTCGTAGGGAATGGTACTGGCTGTAGTGATCACTTCTATACGGCTGAGGGGGCCGCCGGCTTCCTCCACAATTCTGCGGAGTATACCTAATTCAAAAAAATTGAGGTTGTGGCGGTGAAAATCATCTTTATCCAATGCTGTCCCTTTATCCTCTGCGCCACCAATCGCAATTAATTTTCCTTTTGCAAATTGCATTTAGTCCTTTTTGATATTAACGCAAAAATAAGGGAAATCGTGTTTTATGCTTGTGTATTACTTATTAACTGCTGTTGATTACAGCACAATTACCCCTTTGCAAAATTGCTGATCCCTTCCACCAGCCGGTCTAAATTTTTTGTAGTGGTATATACATTGGGTGTAATTCTTACACCATTTATATTTTCCCAATTGATACCTACTACATGCACTTTGTATTGCTCAAATAAATAACGGTCTAATTCCTGTGGAGTTTTACCTTCCACACTTACCAAACCAATAGCACAACCAAATTCTTTTTTAAAGGAGGTATGCAACTTTACTTTAGGAATATGTTGCACCCTTTCCATCCAGTAATTTTTTAAGTACAACAATCTTTCTTCTTTACGTTTAGCACCTATCATATCAAAAAAATCGATGGCTTTATCTGTAGCCTGTTCAATATAAAATGGCCTGGTGCCGGTATGTTCAAACTTACGGATATTATCTTCTTCTTTTTCTACACCGCCAAACAATGGCCATACGTCTTTTATCTTTTCTTTGCGGATATACAACAAGCCTGTACCAATGGGTGCTCCCAGCCATTTGTGTAAGCTGGTGCCAAAATAATCGCAGTTCAATTCCGGAATTAAAAATTCAAATTGTGCAAAAGTATGAGCGCCGTCTACCAATACATCAATACCTTTTTTCTTTGCCGCATCGGCTATTTTTTTTACTGGCATTTTTTGTCCTATCCAGTTTATCATGTGGGTTATTTGCACTACTTTGGTTTTTGTAGTAAAGGCATCGGTATATTGTTTTACCAAATAAGTTTCGTCTTCGCTGGGCAGTTCTAAATTTATCCAAACCAGTTTTATGCCTTCTCTTTTTTCTCTTTGTTTCCATGCACCTATCATGTTGGGGTAATCCTGTTTGGTCAGCACCACTTCATCGCCTGCCTTTAAATCAATTCCAAATATCACGGCTTCCAGTGCCTCGGATGCATTACGCAGCAGTGCAATTTCTTCTTTATCGCAACCCGCTAATTGTGCTAAATTTTTCCTTAGGGGTTCTCTGCCCTGGTCAATAACCCGCCACATAAAATAACTGGGCGCTTCGTTGCTGATGTCATAATATCTTTTCATGGCATCAGCTACTACTTTAGGTGCTGGCGATACACCGCCATTATTTAAGTTGATAAAATTAGACGCAATGGTATACGATTGCTGTACATAATACCAAAATTCATCATCACTAGCTAAATCGCCGGGAGCAATATTCTCCGCATCTTTTAAAGCAGCTTTTAAATTACGGCTCCATGCCGGCTGAAAAACATTTGCAGACAATGCTGAAGCGGATAATAATCCTATTTTATTGAGGAAAGAACGACGGTTTGCCATAATGCTAATTTAGGCAAAAGAATTTTTACATAGGCCTAAAAAAATATATCTTTATATAAACAAAAACAAAATGAAAAATTTATCAGAAATAGAGCAGACAGTATCTCAGCTCCCAGACGATGATTTTGCAAAATTCAGACAGTGGTTTTGGGAATATGAAACTGAAAAATGGGATGCTAGAATTGAAAAAGACATTGCCCATAAAAAATTAGATGGGCTTGCAAACAAAGCTTTGGATGATTTTAATAATGGCAAATATAAAAGCCTGTGAAGCATTTTACAGTACCCTCATTTTGGGAATGTTACGACAAACTACCTGCCGAAATAAAAGAACATGCCGATAAAAATTACAGCCTGCTGAAAGAAAATCCTAACCACCCTTCCCTTCATTTTAAGAAAATTGAAAAGTATTATTCAGTAAGAGTTAGCCTGCGATACAGGGCATTGGGCATTGAAGCCGAAGAAGGAATAGTATGGTTTTGGATCGGCTCACATGCCGAATACGATAAGCTGCTCAGCTAATTTAACCTTCCTCCCTTATTTGTTTTTTGTAAAGCAAGATGATTTCGGTAATTTCCATTTTGCCATAGAGGCACAAAAACACAGAAATTTATTTTCCGCATAAAACTATAACATCATCCTCTCCATAATAAAGTTCCCCTTCAGGGGCGGAGGGGCATCAAAACTGCATTTATGAAGATTCGTGAAATTAAAGTATTGAAAGGCCCCAACTACTGGAGCGTACGCCGCACCAAACTCATCCAGATGAAACTTGACCTGGAAGAAAAAGAACAAATGCCTACCAATGCCATTATCGGTTTTAGAGAAAGACTGGAAGCTTTATTGCCTTCGCTAATTGAGCACCGTTGCAGTGTGGGTAACCGTGGTGGATTTTTTGAAAGAGTGGACGAAGGCACCTGGATGGGGCACGTGATTGAACATATTGCATTGGAAATACAAACATTGGCGGGCATGGACACTGGCTTTGGCCGCACCCGTGGTACCGGCAACGAAGGCGAATATTATGTATGCTTTAGTTATATGGAAGAAGATGCCGGTGTGTATGCTGCAAGAGCGGCAGTGCGTATTGCCCATGCTTTAATTTTTGATGAGCCTTATGATTTACATGAGGATATTCAAAAATTAAGAGAGATAAGAGAAGATACCAGGCTCGGGCCCAGCACCGGTTGCATTGTGGATGAAGCTGCAAAAAGAGGTATTCCATTTATTCGTTTGAATAAACATAGTTTGGTGCAACTGGGGTACGGTATACATCAAAAAAGAATACGTGCCACCATTGCAAGTACTACAGGAAATATTGCGGTGGACATTGCCTGTGATAAAGAAGAAACCAAGAATTTATTAGGGGCCGCAGAAATTCCTGTTCCTACAGGCGATGTGGTAAGAACAGAAGAAGCATTAAAAGATGCTATTGACAGCATTGGCTACCCGTGTGTGATAAAACCCATTGATGGCAATCATGGTAAAGGCAACACTACCAATATTACCGATTGGGAAATGGCAGTAAAGGCTTTTGAAGCGGCTAAGGTTTATGGCCGCAGTGTGATTGTTGAAAAATATATTACTGGTTTTGATTTTAGAATTTTAGTGATCGACTATAAATTTATTTGTGCGGCATTGCGTACACCGGCCAGCGTGGTGGGTGATGGCGTAAATACCATTCAATATTTAATTGATGAAACCAATAAAGACCCACGGCGTGGATACGGCCATGAAAAAGTGCTGACACAAATTACTGTAGATGGCAGCACCATGAAAATGCTGGATGAAAAAAATTACACCCTGGAAACCGTTCCGCCAAAAGGCGAATTGGTTTTATTAAAAACAACCGCCAATCTTTCTACCGGTGGAACGAGTGAAGATGTAACTGACGAAGTACACCCTGCCAATATTTTTATGTGCGAACGCATTGCCAAAATTATCGGCCTGGATATTTGCGGTATTGATATTATGGCTTCCGACCTGCGTACACCAGTTACAGAAAATGGTGGCGCCATTTTAGAAGTAAATGCAGCTCCGGGTTTCCGTATGCATATTGAACCTTCGGTGGGCTTAGCACGTAATGTGGCAGAGCCAGTGGTGGATATGCTTTTTCCAAAAGGCAGCGCAGGCAATATTCCTATTATTGCCATTACAGGTACCAATGGTAAAACCACTACCACACGTTTAACTGCACATATTGCAAAAACGGCTGGGTATAAAGTTGGGTACACCACCAGCGATGGCGTATATATACAAAACCAGATGATGATGAAGGGAGATTGTACCGGGCCGGTATCTTCTACTTTTGTATTGAAAGACCCTACTGTAGATTTTGCAGTATTGGAATGTGCAAGAGGTGGTATTTTAAAAAGTGGTTTGGCATTTCAAAACTGTGATGTGGCAGTGGTTACCAACATCAGTGCCGATCATATTGGATTGGGTGGCATTGACTCGATGGAACAAATGGCGAAAGTAAAAGCGGTGGTGCCTGAAACTGTTTTTAAACATGGTTATGCTATTTTAAATGCCGATGATGACCTGGTATATGCTATGAAAGATGGGTTGACCTGCAATATTGCTTTTTTTAGCATGGATGAAAATAATAAACGCATTATTGATCATTGTAAAAAAGGCGGATATGCGGCAGTGTACGAAAATGGCTATATCAGCATCATGAAAGGCACCTGGAAAATTCGGGTAATAAAAGTTACCGAAGTGCCGGTTACTTATGGCGGTAAGGCAACGCATAATATTATGAACTGTCTGCCAGCCGTTTTATCTACTTATTTCTGGAGAGATATTTCTATAGAAGATATTAAACTGGCCTTGCAAACCTTTGTACCATCGCCTGCACAAACACCCGGCAGGTTAAATATGTTTCAGTTTAAGCAATTTAAATTTTTGGTAGATTTTGCACACAACCCTGCAGGTTTAGAATTGCTTTGTGATTTTATTGGCAAGATGGATGGAGAACCTAAAGTGGGCATCATCAGCGGTACCGGCGACAGAAGAGATGAAGATATTAAAGAATTGGGCAGAATTTCCGGCCGTTCTTTTGATGAGATAATTATACGGCAGGATAAACATTTGCGTGGCCGTACGGCTGAGGAAATTGTAAATCTTTTGGTAGAAGGTATTAATGAAACCAAAACAAAAGATATTCCGGTTAACATTATCTACAATGAAAAAGAAGCCATCATGTTTGCTTATGACAATGCAAAGCCGGGTAGCTTAATTACCATTATGTGCGATGTGGTAGCTGAAGCGCTGGATTTGATAAAAGGGCTGAAGGAGAAGGAGGATGCGGAATGAAGAAATAGACAAACTAAACATCAATATTCTCAATAATTGTGGCCTTAACTATGGAAGAACAGAGAATTGAAGAAATTAGCTTGAACGAACATATTCGGAAACGGCCAGCAATGTACATCGGCGGATTAAACATTGCTGGCTTTAATTATATGCTGGAAAAATTTTTTGAAGAGTTATTAAAAGATTGCTACAAAGACCCCATTTTTGAAATTGAGTTCTATCCTTACAACAGGTTTGAATTAAAGGTTATTAATATTGATACGACAAAATTTTTTTCAAGAATTGACCAACTAAATTCACAGAGCAGCCTTGGCCTGGCAGTCTTTATTACCCTCAATTCAAATATTTCAATTTCTACTGATCACCCCACTTCAATAATTTTATATGGCAAAAATGGCAACAACAAAATCATTATACCAGCATCAGTCCCTGAGAAAAGTAATGTTATCTTAGATTATACACTTGATACTGAAACCTTTAAAGAGTTTAACTTTTCTTACGAGCAGATAAATATTTTTCTAAGACAATTTGCTTTCCTCAATCCTGTACTTAAAATAATCAGTATTGACAGAATGACTGAAGAGTTACAAAGAAATATTTTTTATTACCCTACGGGCATTTTCAAACAACTTGATTTTATCGTTTCAAAACAATTATATGGGAAGCCAATGTTAAGGCTTGATATAGAAAAACAAACGGATAAATTTTTCTACCAGATCGGCATGTGTTACGCCTACCTATATATCGATAATGCTGTCGTAAAATCTTATGCAGGGAATATTGAAACTTATTTAGGAGGTTCATTACCCGATGGAATTATTGCAGGACTGATAAAAGCAATAAAACACATGGCTCAAAAAGAAAATTTCGAAATAACTATTTCAAAAAAACTTGTGCTGGAAGACCTCAATTTAATTGCTGCAGTAAAAGGTGAGGGCCTCGTATTTTACGGTAGCACCAAAAGGCAATTAGGAATGCCAAAACTCCGCAAAGAAGTTAAGGAAATTGTTTTTGAAGAAATGACAGCTTATTTTGAAGCCAATCCAATAGTAAAAGAAAATGTATTGGATAAATTTAGAAAATGGAATTAAATAGTTTATAAAAAAGAATACCCAAATACACAGTTAATGTTTTAATTAATCAAATTAATTTGTTTAATTTTATAGAGCGCTAAATAAATTATCATGGGTGACACTTATTTTATACGAATCAAAAAAGAATATGCTGCGGATATTATTGAAGATTTGCAGAAAATGGATGCTGTTGAATTTATTAATGAAGAGAACATCTCCATCCCTCAATGGCAAATTGATAAAGTATTAGAAGCTAAAAAGAAAGCTAAAGACAACCCTTCTTTACTTATTGACTGGGAAACTGTTAAACAAAATATCCGTAGACGTTAATTTACTTACATGGCATTTTCTATTGTTTTAATGCCGGATGCCGAAATCGATTTGATGGAGATTTATGATTGGTATGAAGTAAAGTCAAAAGGCTTGGGCGAAAGATTTATTAATTTACTTGACAACCGACTTAATTTATTATCAAAAACTCCAACCATTTGCCCAATTAGATATGAGAGTATAAGATGTTCTTTAATTCCAGACTTCCCTTACCTCATTCATTACGAACCAGATTTAAATACGGAAAGAATTATAGTGTACAGAGGTTTTCACACAAGCCGAAAACCTCTATGGGAAGAATAATTTCAAATTATAACATCACCCACACTGCAAACAAAATATACTCTGCAAAAAAGAACACCCAAAAGCGCAGGTAAAATTTCTTTACCGAATTTTTATCTTCTAACTGCACAGAAAAATAATTCAACAGAAAAAACACAAATAACGATCCGTGGGTAATAATCAAAAACCACGGATCTTTTGCTGTATAAAAAAAACTCCAGAGCAATACCAAAACATAAGCTGCGCCAACCAGTAAGGTGCCGCCGGTTAAAGCATTTTTTTTAGAGTATAAAACGGCGAGTGTTTTTACATTAAATTTTTCATCGCCTTCGGTATCGGGCAAATCTTTAAACCAGGCAATGGCAATACTGAAAGCCATAATAAAAAATGCCAGGCACCAGATATGGCCGGGTAAATTATAATTGCCGTTTATCGTTTTTTGAAAATGAAGAAAAATGCCCACATTAACCAACAATCCTCTTACCAAAGTGATGGCTAATGCCGCAGGCAAATGGTGCTGCTTTAAATACAATGGTGGCAACGAGTAAGCAATGCCAATTAAAAGTATGATAACGATCAAACCCAAATAAAACAGCGAAGCCATAAAAGCAAATACTAATGCCATGGCTAATGATGCGTAAACAATTGCCAAAGCATTTTTACGGGATAATGTTCGGGCAGCTAATGGCAAATAGGGTTTATTGATCTTGTCCATTTCCACATCGGCAATTTGATTAATGCCCACAATAAAAACATTGCAGGCCAATGCCGCAATTAAAGTAGTGGTATATAACCAGCCGTGCTGCAACAGGCCAGTTCCATTGCAGGCAATAATGTACAAAGCGCTGATGCTGCATACAGAACCAATAATGGTGTGTGGCCGGCTAAACTGCCAGAGTATTTTTAATGCTTTCATTTATTTGTTGGTACTCCTTTTATATAAACCAAATTTCCCTCCCAATTGTTTACAGTATGTACGGTAATTGTATACGACCGGCTTGAAATATTTTTCAAAAGTTGCTCATACTGTTTTGCTGTTTTTGATTTCAATACAGAAACAATACCGTCATAAGTTACCGTAAATAAATTAACCGGCACTATGTAAGTAAAAAACAATCTTGCAAAAGAGAAGGGTTGCAGCAATGGTGCTGTAAGTAATTGAATGAACGTAGTGGTAAAAAATATTTTAATACAATTGAGCAACCCCGGCTCTAAAATTTCTGCAATTAAAAAAGTTGCCTGCTTATTGGCCATGTTTTGCACCAGTTCTTTTTGCTGCGCTGCAGAAAAATGATGAAATGCATTGTACATAGTGTACACTGTATCTTGTACTGTTGCTACCTCTAAAACATCAACTGCATGTAATGAATAAGCAATACCAGGTTTATTTACAAAGCTGGTATCAGGAAATTTATCTGTAAGCAGCATTGGTATTTTTGGGATCAGCGCATTATGAATATAAACTGCAGGAATACCGCTGCCACTGCACAGATCCTGTAAAGCAATAATTTTGTTTTCCTTAATTATTTGTTGCAGTACCGGTGCCAAAGGTTGATACAGTTTTATCCATACTGCTATGCTGCCGATAAACTCCATTTGCCAGCGGCGCAATGTTTGAGGAAACCAACTATAATCTTCCAGTTCTTTTATCATTGCTTAAATTACAGCATTAATGTACAATATAATGCATTTATCGCAGCATGATTTATATACCGGGCTTATTGCAGTTGGCATAATTGCAGCGGCATTAATCTGCATTGAAATCTTTGTAAAAAACAAATGGCTTAATAAATTGTTAGGCAGAAAAGCATTGCACCTTTCTGCCATATGCACCTGTGCATGGGCTATTAGTAATTTTGAAAACAGGTTGTTACTGGCTTTTATTTTTGCAGCGTTCTTTTTTGTGTTGCTTTGGATAATTCGTAAAGGATGGATGCAGGTAAATGAGTATAGAACTTATGGCATTGCCTTATTTCCATTAGCATTTGCAGTGCTGCTGTTTATTCCTGCATTTAGTAATGCAATAATTGTTTACGCTGTTTTAATACTGGGCATCAGCGATGCGCTGGCAGGCGTTACCGGAGAATACTTTGGCAAACAAAAAATTGTATTTCTTTCCGAAACCAAATCCTGGGTTGGCTTTGCGGCATTTTACATTTCGGCTTTTATCATTTCGCTATTTTACTTTCATCACTTTTCAATGCAGGGTATTTTGCTTTGCGTGCTGCTGGCACTATTGCCTGCAGTAACAGAATTATTCAGCTATCGTGGCAGCGATAATTTAACCGTACCATTATTTACTGCTGCCTGGGTTTTGCTGGTCCTTAATATCAACAATTTCCAATTGCTGATATTATCGGTATCAATTTTATTTTTTGCTGCACTGGCAATATTTGCTTTTTATAAAAAATGGTTAACCATCAGCGGTGCAGTTGCTGCCTGCTGGATGGCATTACTATTGTACAGCACCGGAGGGTACAAGGCTTTTATAGCACCTGGTATTTTTTTAGTCAGTGGCAGCTTGTTATCCAAACTAAATAAACTACAGAAAGAAAAAGATGGTCGCAACGCCAAACAGGTTTTTGCCAACGGCATTACCGGTATTGTATTTATGCTATTATTTGCTATCACACAACAGCAGGTATATCTTATTACAGCCATCGTTTCATTCTGCATCAGTATGGCTGATAGTGCCAGCTCCGAATTAGGTGTTTATTTTAAAGGTAAAACTTATGATATTTTGTCTTTAAAAAAAATGCCAACAGGTGTTTCGGGTGGTATTTCGGTAGAAGGAACGCTGGCAGGTTTAGTTGCGGCGATATTATTATCTTTTACTGCAGGGCTTTTTTATGCTCTTTCTTTTGGAGTATTTATGTTAATGGCAATTGCTGGTTTTGTGGGCATGCTGGCCGATAGTGTGCTCGGCAGCTGGTTGCAGGTTAAATACCAAACTGCCGCAGGAATACTTTCGGATGATGCCTTACCCAACTCCCAAAAAGTAAAAGGTTTCAACTGGTGCAGCAATGATTCGGTTAATATTTTGAGTAATATCCTCGTCACATGGCTATTTTTTTATATTTTCTTACAATTAACCTAAAATTCCTTTTGGATTAAAAGGGTTGAAACCTTATTTTTGCACTCCCAATTCTGAAAAGCATCAGGGAACACGATTGGGTTATGGTGTAATGGTAACACAACAGATTTTGATTCTGTCTTTCTAGGTTCGAATCCTAGTAACCCAACATTACAGGACAAATTGGTTTTACTGTCATTTGTCCTGTTTTTATTTTCGCTGAAACCCTCACCCACACTGTATATTATTCGAATGACCTCATTGATCCGGGTAGTTCGAAGTGTAAATCCATCAAATGTTAGTTTTTCAGGATACATCGAACTAATTATATCCCGCTTTTTCTCAGTATCAGCTGTTTCGTATAAATAGTCCAGTTTTAGCAGGTTATTTACTCCCTTATCCAGCAGCCCTTTTATATCCACCTGATCATCATTACTGGCATTTAATTTAGCTTCTAACCTTTCAAGTTTGGCACTGTATTCAGATTTCATTTCCCGAAAGTCGGCCGGTTCAATTTGTTTGGATGAAAGCAGCTCTCTGATATAGGCTATTTTCTCTTGTAATTCTTTTATCTGCAACCTCAACTGTTTACTGCCGTCCTGGATGTTATTGGTTTGATCACTCAATTCTTCGGCAATAAGTAGTTTGAACAAGTCAATGATTTCTGATTTAGGAATATACTTTTTGATCTCGTAAACAAATAGCTGATTCACATTATCAGCTCTGTAACGGCAAGAACACCCATCTGTACAGTGATAGTAAGAGTAATATTTAGTGTGTCCTCTGGAGGCACTCCCCGTTAATAATTTATGGCACTTGGGACAAAGAAGAAAGCCACGTAAAGGAAGCGATTCATTAGACACTGCTTTAAGCCTGTAATTCCTCTTTCTTCCATCCAATATATCCTGCACCTGATAATACAATTCATCTGAAATAATGGGCTCATGTGAACCTTTTATAAAACGGCTTTCTTCATCCTTATATTTTTGGAATAAATATTTTACCGCAGTACACAGGATTTCGCATGGCAAACCAAAATGGACTTTTTGTGCTGCCAAATCCCTTTTGCTTCGCCATTTTATAAATTTGTTCCGTATTAAAAACTCCTTCCGCAATTTTGTTAAATGACCACCGCAAAATATCCGCCTGCGGTTCTTTTGGAGCGATATATTTTCTTCCCGATTCATCAGTCCTGTTCATGTAACCAATGGGTGCTTTTCCCATAAACCGACCTTCCTTCTTTGCTCTACGCATTCCGTGAATAACATTTAGCGCTCTCCTATCATTTTCTACTTCCGGTGCTGCCAAATAAAAAGCCAACATCATTTTATTCTCAGGTATAGACAAGTCTAAGGGTTGTTCAATTGCTTGCGGCTCTATGCCCAATTTACGAAGCGTATTGATCATTTGATAAGCATCACCCGCATTACGGCTGAAACGATCCCATTTAAGAAATAATACCAAATCAGCCTGATTTTTATTTCTCTTCAAAACTGACAAATATTTTTTCCATTCTGGACGGTTAAAAGTTTTGGCAGAATGATCTTCAAAAATCACATAGCGAACCGAAAGATTGTTGATGCTACAATATTTACGCAAGAGTTCTTCCTGACTCCGTTGGGAATACCCCTTATCTGCCTGCTCATCCGTACTTACACGGATATACAAATCAGCTATTTTCATAGACTAAAATTTACTCAGTTTCAAATTGCTTTACGCAGTACATTTTGTTTTTGGCTTTCCAAATGTTGGGATACGACAATATTGGCAAATTTCCGAAGTAATTCAAGCATTTGAGCAGCCTGCTCCACAGAAATATCCACACCTCTATTCCGCAGCATTTCTACAGCCTTTTCGGGCTTTAATTTTTCCATCTTACACCTCCACATTTAATAGTCACACTTCACGAATCATTCCCTGTGCAAGAGAATATTGTACACACTAAGGTACAAAAATTGTTCCGATAGTTTAAGTTTTACCAAAACTTTTATATTTTAGTATAAAATCACCGACGTTTGCCACGGAAACTCTACTTCCTGATAAAGCTTGGCATCGTTATCTAAAGTTTAATAAAGTTAATTGCCCACAGGGTAAGTAAAAATCATAAAAAATGGAAAAAACTTATAAGGTTACTCAAAAAATCTATTTTAATGACCGCCTGAAAAAGGTCTTTTTTCATGGGGTACCTACTTATCCTTTGTATGTACAGTTAACATTTGACCGCAAGACGATTGTATTCAAGAGCTACTATTTTGATTTGTTCTCTAAACCCCGGTACGTGATATTTATGAATGGCAGTATGCATGGGCCAACTATCAAGGAAATTATTAAAAAAGAAACTGAACTAATTGATTTTATTATTGATAAAAATCTGGCCGATTGTTCTTTAGAAAAGCTTAAAGCTGATTATACTTTTTACTGCAAAGATCTATGTGATGAAATGGAAACTGGTTTTATTGATTACCTGTTTATTTTTTTTCAGGATAAAGGGATACCTGCATTAGCCACCACGATAAAAGAAGGCATTAAATTCCGCATTGCATACGAAGTAGTCAGGGACTTAAAAATAGCACTCGTACCAAGTTTATATAGTGAACTAATAGCGAACTCTTTCTATTATGCACCCCCTTATCCGGCGTTATATGGATTCATGCAGCAAATAAAGAAATGGCCAGTGCTTTGCCTTACAGTAATGGAATGGCAGGATAATAAAATAAAGACGCTGTTTACCCACTATCTAAATGAGAATTATAAAAATCTGGATGCAGTTAGCATAACAGGTCAGATTAATAAATTTATAAAGGCCTTAAAGTAACTGGATGAATAGAATTTCACTAAAAACTTTCCGCTTAAAGGGTTTTATTTATTATTAGATAAGTTCTGCTAATTTCTAATATCTTCCAGCTTTATCTCCTGCAAGATTTTTATTCTTTAGGTAAGCGTATTTAATTCACTGCTGTTAATACCATAATCGTCTTTATAGCGGGTATCAATATAGGCTTTCTGTTATAATCCAAACAGCCTTTTACCCGCTTCGCTATCCCTTGGGAAGATTGCAGGTATTTTATATTTACCATGGAACAATACCGGAGCAACTTATCAATATTATGGGTGTTTACATGCCAGCCTGTTGCTTTTTTAAAGATGGTAAGCAATGCCTGCTCTGCAGCCTGATGCAACATAAAAGCTGCCATTTTGTTTTGTTCCCTTACCCTGAAGAGTTCTGCACCAGCAATAAATTCATTTACTTTATTGATGCCTTGTGTGCAGTAGATTGATATTGCTTTTTTATCAGCCTCTTCATTGATAGCATTGTGAATTACCAAGGGTATATTGGTGCAGTCATGCAGCAGCACAGCTATCTTCATTACTGTACAGGCAAAGCGTTGCCCTTCATTTAGCCAGTTATTGAACTGAGTTGTATCCACTACTATAGCCGTAACAGGAATAAAATGCTGGCAGGTATTTTCAATTTTATCTTGCACATAACTATCGCTGTGGCTGCCATCTTTATCAATCAGTACCAGTAACCAGTAATAACTTGCATTACGACATGATGGAGAATCGGTCATAAAAACACTTTCAGTGCGTTGCTGCATCAAAGTAGAGCCAAGTGGATCAAATCGGCTATAAAGTTAATTTTTTCAAATGAATAATATCCCAAAGGCATATAAAACTTTGTCTTTTCTATGCTGTTTAAAGTTGAAACCTCAAAAAATAATTTTGGTTTAAACAATTCTACAGGGTGACTGTAATACTTATGCCGTTCCTTTTGGTCTGGCTTTTATCTCCAATCATTTTGGCAGAAGGACTTTTGGTACAATCCCTAACGGGAACTATTATTAACTAAGTAAAGTTAATGTACAGGCCCGATTTTGTAACCCTTCTTATTTCTTATACGTCAGTGGCAAATAAGCCTGGAGAATTGCCGAGGTAAATATATTGATCAGTGAGATTGGCTTGTGCAGCGTCAAACGCAATGGCATTTAGAAATATTATCTTTCTAAATTTGCATAATAATCAACCTATCAGGTAAGCTAACCCCTCGTTTACAGTTTCACATAAATCAGTTACCTTCTTTTGCTGGCACATTGCTTTAAATTTATCCCTGATGATTTTATAATCGTTATGGATGGGACAGGGATGAGTGGCAGAGCATTTACTTAATCCTAGCCCACATTGATCAAAAACCTCTTTTCCATCAATGGTATCTATTATATTTATGATTGGCTGGTTCTTTTGTTTTACTGTAATAAAAAACCCGCCGGTTGGGCCTTTGGCACTATTAATTACTTCATCTTTAACCAATGTTTGCAGCATTTTTCCAACCGTATGTTCACTGGCATCAATAAATTCAGCTATTTCTTTAATACCGGCCTTTTCTCCAGATTCAAATTTAGAAGCAAGATATATTACCGCTTTAATGGCTGTTTTACAAGTAAGACTAAGCATTTATTGTTCATTTAAAAATTCACGGCCTTCTTCTGAAATCATTTCATGGCTCCAGGGTGGATCAAAAGTTAAATCTATTTCAGCCTCGTATTCGGGGAAGCTCAATTTTAAATTTTCTTTCACAGCATTCGTTATAGATTCTCCCATCGGACAGAATTGAGTGGTAAGTGTCATCGCACAATAAATTTTCTTTTCACTTTCATCAAAGTCCAATTGATAAACCAAACCTAAATCTACAATATTCAACCCTATTTCAGGGTCCATTACATTTTGCAGGGCTGCCAATGCCACCGTGCATTGCAGGTTATCATTTGTAATTACATTCGTCATAAAGAAACAGGTTTATGCATTAACAATTTTATTACATTCCAGTTATACAATAAGGAAGTGAGTAATAATAATGCGGCAGCAATTTGTAACACAATGGCGGAATAAAACAAAATGCCTGCGGTAAACATTACAAACCCCAGGATGTAAGCGACGCTCATCCATTTAAAAACTTTTTTACTAAACAAATCTTTGGGGTTGGGTGTCTTTCCTTTTCCGGCTAAGTGATGATACACTTTATTCCAAACAATAAAAGGTAAGGTTTTAAATGTCATGCCTAAAATGATGGCAGTAATCCATCCAAAAAAAATGATAAAGCCATAAGTTATTATGAGGCTGACATTTTCTTTTGGTGACAGTATTAAAAGTGTAATAATAATAACCAAAAAAATGACCGGCAATAACATCATCAGCACTGATAGTAAAGATACTTTCATTTGCTCATCAACTTTTTTACGAATACGCTGCTGGTAAGCCTTGAAGCAAAAATCACCAAACAATACAATGGAGGCTGCCACTGCCAATAATGGGATACTCAGCAGCGATTTGCTATCGGTATATAAAAAGATATAAACGAAAGACAAAAGGCCTCCGTTTATTAATCCATAAATCCACCAGAGTTGCCGGGTATTGTTGTACTTGGAAATAAGAAACAAGGGTATCAACCGGGAGCCTACTCCCATTACCAGCAATAAAAACCAGCCAACAATACCAATATGTGCATGCACCGGAAGATAATTCAGTGAACCTTTAGGCAGTAACGGTTCAGTAAAGTTGTAGAGTAGCAACAGTCCAACAATTGCAGTTGCCAGTAACCACAATGCAGCGGTAAAAATAAAAAAAGCATGTACATTTTCCTGCTTGCTTTTTACCATACTTGCAGCAAGGTTAATCAGATAAGCAATGACGGATAGGATGATTAATATGCCGCCACACTGGGTATGTAAGCCCATATTAAAAACATAAAAACCATTAACTAATAAGGGGATACCAATCGCAGCAAATGTAAAGGAGGCATAGGCCAGTTTATTGCTGTACAATTTACCTTCAATCAATACTGGCACCAATTGATGGCTGGCCCCTAGTATCATCATGGTACCCCAGCCAAGTGCCATAATATGTATAATAGCCAATGTATGTGGAAGAAAATAATGACTGGTGATATCACTTGCAGAAAACAATAAAAGAATAGTGGCAATTAAAAAAGCGATAGCGGCATAGCCGTAAAAAGGCAATACCACTTTCCAGGAAGTTGTCTTTGTTGCTTCGGTATTTCCGGTTGTTGAAAACATATTAGTTTTTATAAATCACTAGTTGTACTTCTCCATCACTGATCTCTTTGATGCGGTAACTAAACTGCTGTTCTTCCAGTTCGGGCAACAGAAATACAGGAATGCGTTTGTGATAAACAAACAAGGCTTTATCGGTTGGCAAGATTGCTAACGCTTCCAGTATGGTATGCATGGGTAAAGGCATTTCTAATGCCCTTACATCAATGGTTTCAAGCTTGTCATTAAATCGATTCAATATTTCATCCCAACCTTTTGAGTAATCGGTTTCTTTGTTTTCGGCTAAAACATTTATCTCGCTTTGTTTATAAAAATAAGTATTTACTAAATCATCATTGATCGTTTCGGAATAAGATTGAAACCCTTGTTTGCCGAGCAGGTGCATTAATGGGGTAGGCTCAAAACTATTGATGATCTTAAGTACAGCTCCAGTTTGTAAGGTCTTTACTTTTTTTACAATAATGTCAAGCGGATCTTTACCCGATTCAATAACCGCACGTACATCCAACTCAATCATTTTATCGGCCGCTATATTTTTCATGAATGCCGGAACAGGTTTGTTTTCAATCAGCTTTTCCATTTCAATTGCTGAAGTGTCAATTTCAAAACCCAATGGCTGTAACTTGTTAAAAAATCGTCCACACTGCAACCGCCAAATTTGGAAGCCATAGCGATACTGGTTCTTGCTGCGATCACTTTTCGTAATATAGGGTTTCTCAATTTTGTAAATTTCGGCGATATACTTACAATAGCTTCAAGTGCGTCTGCATTATATTTTAGCAAACTGGAAATTTTTGTATTGGCGTTAATAGTCATCATTATTCAAAGTATTGTGTAAACAGGTTGAGTTGCTTTTCAATTTCACCAAAAATTGTTCTGGCAGTTTCAATACTGTTTGCATTTTTAAGTTCTTTTGTTTTTTCCATAATCGGTTCCAGCCAATGGTGCAGGGCTTCATGATCGGCTCCTTTCATTTTACATTCACTTACCATTTTATTCAAACCATCCTGTAAGCTTGCTGCTATTTTTAAATGATTTTCAAGGTTTTCTTGTTTTGTACCGGAAACTATTTTTTGCAGTAAAGCCACGTTCTGTAGGGTAGTTGAATCTGCCTTCCACTTTTCGCCGTTATTCAAAGCAAGCTCCGTTGCCTGCTCCCCATGATCCGCATGAGTTTCGGCTGCAGGTGCTGTTGTTGTAGTTTTTTCTTTTTCGTTTCCTGCATTACAAGCCAGCAAGAGATTTGCTGCCAATAAGATGGTTAGTATTTGTTTCATATAATTTGATTTCATTTTTTTTATCTGATGGCCTGATAATTAAACGTAAGGACTGGTCATAAGTGATGTATTGCCACATCCAGTTGATGAGTACAAACAACCTGTTTTTGATACCAATGATTGACATCAGGTGAACAAGCATCCATACAAACCATGCAACAAAACCTTTCAACTTTAGTTTCCCAATTTCGGCCAAAGCCAGGTTCCTGCCTACTGTTGCGAGGCTGCCTTTATCTTTATATTGAAAAGCAATGAGCGGTTTACCTGATTCTATTTTCTGTAAGTTTTTTGCTAAAAGTCTTGCCTGTTGAATAGCCACCTGTGCTACCTGTGGATGCCCCTTTGGCAACAGTTTATCCTGCATCAGTGCAATATCGCCAATGGCATATACTCGTGGCAAATCTTTTACCAGATTATATTGATTTACCAATATCCTGTTGTTTGCTGCAGTTGAACCTGTGGGAATTCCGGGTATAGAAACGCCTTTTACACCTGCCGCCCAAATAAGGCAACGGCTGTGTATGGTTTTTCCATTGTTGAGAGATATCGTTTCTCCGTCATAATCTTTTACTGCAGTGTTTGTCTGTACTTCCACTCCCAAACCATTTAAATACTCAACAACTGTATTACCTGATTGTGTACTCATGCCATTTAACAGGCGGGGCGCTGCTTCCAGCAGGTGAATATGCATGTGCCCAAAATTTATTTCAACATAATCCTTTGGCAGAATCTTCTTTTTCATCTCAGCGATCGCTCCTGCCAGCTCAACACCTGTTGGTCCGCCACCAACTATTACTACATTTAATAATGAAGACCGCTGCTCCTTGTTTTCAGCATTAAGCGCCAGCTCGTAATTCTGTAATAACGTGTTCCGTAACAGCAATGCCTCAGATACCGATTTCATGGAATAGGCATTCTTCTGTAACTGGTCATTATTGAAATAATTTGTTGTTGCTCCCTGCGCAAGTACTAAGTAATCATATTCAACATCACCTATGTCTGTATGTACCATTTTTGTTTCGGGACTAACAGCGTTTACCTGCGTCATGCGGATAAAAATATTTCGTTTTTGCTGGAATATTTTCCGAAGCGGAAAACTGATACTGCTTGGCTCCAGCCCACTTGTAGCTACCTGGTATAACAAGGGTTGAAACTGATGATAATTATTTTTATCAATCAGAATCACCTGGAAGTATTTCAACGATAATTTTTTTGCCAATGTGAGGCCGGCAAAACCTGCACCTACTATTACTACTCTTTTTTGATTGCCATATTTATCCGGGATGTCCATTTTATTGTTTTTTAATTTCCCAAAAAACATCTTCCCATTTTTCATCAATTGCTTTGCTACTGTTGGGAAAACGATTTGCTATTGCTTCTAAGTCATCTGCTTTAATATTATCCTGAAGATGATTGAACAGTTCCCGTTCTTCAAAACGGATGTGTTTTTCCAGTTCATCCGCCAGTTGATTGAGCAGAACTGCATCGTCCTTCTTTTTTTCAATAGCAGCTACCAGCTTGTATATTGCCTGGTGATCTCCTTCTGCCTGTTTCCTTAGTACATCATCAGCCGGTAGTTTACTGAAAAGTAATTGCTCTTCTTCTTTAAAATGTTTTTCAAGGTCTTCTTTAAAAAAGAAAGTTACATAATTGCTGATCCGTTCCGGATTGACAGCTTTATTCAGGCCTTGTCTTATTTTCCAGATCAGCAGTAATCCAAAATGATGGTCTTTGGAAAATGAGACAATAGCCTGATGTCTTTTTATGGGAGCTTGGTTTTTCATTTGCTTAGTTGTTTAATTGCTTTTCAATTTCCAGTGCCTTTGGAAACAGAATATTGTTTTCAAGATGGATATGCAAATGCAGGTCTTCTTCAAATTCATCCAGCATCCTGTACAGTAAACTGTAACTGGCACAGGCATCTTCCGGCAATAAATAATTGTTGGCGAGCTGCCTGATCTCATCCAGGTTTTTACCAACCAGTTCATGCTCCATCTCCATCATATTAATTGGGCTTTGCACAGATCCGAAATGAGCGGCCTGTAATGGTTGCGTATGATTTTTTGCCGCAACCAATGCTTTAATATAAGGGAACAATATCTTTTCTTCCTTAACCAGGTGGCCCGTTAACTCTGCATTTACTTCACTAACCAATTGACTGATGCGTATTAATTCGGGATGATGTTTACCATGCACCTGCATTACTTTAGCTGCATAGGCCGTAATATCCGGTAAGGTTTTTCTTACATAACTGTGATGGGTGTTAATGATATAATCTGCCAGAAAATCCAGGGTCCAATCGCCATAAGGGATCGGACGGGAGGATGGCATCTTATCCGCCTGTTGTAGCTCCTGTTCAACTTTGGTAACATCCAATCCTTTTTCTGCACATGCCTCTTTCACTGTTTTCTTTCCACCGCAACAAAAGTCCAATCCGTATTTTTTAAATACCTCTGCTTTACGCAAATCTTTTGCTGCAATTTGACCCAGGGTTTCATCATTTTCCCCTGTTATCCGTTTTGTTATTTTCACTATCCACCATTCCGGTCCTTGCTCCTGGTATTCCCAGATAAAGATGTTGCCTCTTTCACCCAGCAATTGATAATACAATGGCTTAGGATCATGGTCATTGTGAATGGTTAAACTTTCCCCTTCTGCCAGTTCATCAAAACGTATAAAAATGGTGGGATGTTTTTGTCTCGGTTCCAGTAAGGTTACGTTGAGGATATTTTCGGCTGTTGTTTGCATATACTGATTTTTAGATGATTTAATACAGCAAAGATATACACTAATTTTTAATAAAAGTATTTATTTACTTTTATTATTGTAACTTTACATTTTCCTGACAATCGGGCTTATAGAAAACTAATAACTATCACAATCATTAATTTGAACGCAGAACATGTACATTTAGTTCCGATTTGAAATGTCGGATTTAATGAGTGAAAAGACTAATTATTTGATAACGTTAAAATTTCTTAGTGTATATCTCGGGATAATTTTCCTGCAACATTAGGAATGCAGATGTATGAGCAGATTCAGAGTAATGGATAAAAGAAAGAAACTATTATTCGAAAGCTGAGTTTATAAGGTTCATTGCACCCCGTACCCCGTATTATTGTAAGATAGGGGAGCAGAAACCACCAAAAAACAAAGAAGAAGAATTAAAATGAACTGTTTTTAATGAGGCCAGGTAAGAATTGGATATATTCATTACCTAATTGTAAAAATAATTTAAGAATGAAAATATTTAATTTAATCTAAAAGAATAAATATGAAACACTTCAAACAAGGATTCTCACTTTTGATTTTATTATCTTCTATATCAATTGTTTTATCCTGCAACAACAATTCTGGCAATGCCGATGTGGAAAACAAATTAGATACTGTGTTAACAGGAAACGTCACAGCAGAGTTGACCGACGCACCCGCTGTCCCCAAACAACTAAATTATACTTCACCTAAAAAGGTAATAGTACAATTAGATGTAATAGAGAAAGTGATGAAAATTTCGGACAGTACAGAATATACTTTCTGGACATTTGGCGGACATGTGCCCGGTAAATTCATCCGGGTAAGACAGGGAGACCTGGTTGATTTTACATTACATAATATGCCCGACAGTAAACTATCACATAATATCGACCTTCATGCTGTGACTGGCCCAGGTGGTGGTGCAGATGCTACTGCAACCGCTCCGGGACAATCATCCCATTTTCAATTTAGGGCGTTGAATCCCGGCCTATTTGTTTATCATTGCGCCACTGGTCCTGTAGGCATGCATATTGCAAATGGCATGTATGGACTAATATTGGTGGAGCCACAAAGCGGAATGGCAAAAGTTGATAAGGAATATTATATCATGCAGGGAGACTTTTATACAAAAGGGAAATTTGAAGCACCAGGCTTACAGGATTTTGATATGGATAAGGCTATTGCTGAACATCCAGATTATGTATTGTTTAATGGACGAGTGCGCTCTACCACCGGCAAAAACGCATTGACTGCAAACGTTGGAGAGACGGTGAGGCTATATGTAGGAAACGGCGGTCCGAACCTTGTATCCTCATTTCATGTAATCGGTGAGATCTTTAATAAAGTATATATGGAATCCGGCTCTGAAATTAGCAGGAATGTGCAGACTACGCTAATTCCTGCCGGAGGATCCACGATGGTAGAAATGAAAATGGAAGTACCGGGTGTATATAACCTGGTTGATCATGCTATTTTCCGTGCATTTAATAAGGGAGCTTTGGCACAAATAAAAGTGTCAGGAGATGAAAACCCGGCTGTCTTTCAGAAACTAAAATAATAAAAGAAACCTGTGAAGAGATGATTTCTTTTTTTGATGAAATATATTTTAACCATATTATTATTAACCGGATGCTTCGATGTTTCAAACGCCCAGCAAAAAAAAACCGTTTCTTTTGAAAAGAAAATGCTGAAAATCCCTGCAGGAAATTATAAACCTTTTTTTGTAACCAAAAGTAATAAGCCTATAAAAGTTGCTGCTTTTAAAATGGATGAATCAGCGATCACCAATAGCGAATTCCTCCTTTTTGTAACAGCAAACCCTCAATGGAGGAAATCTAAAGTGAACAGGCTTTTTGCAGACAGTAATTATCTCCGGGATTGGGAAAGTGATTTAGTCATTGGGAAAAAAAATATAAATATTTACAATTCGCCGGTAGTGCATGTCTCCTGGTTCGCAGCCCAGGCTTATTGTAAATGGAAAAACAAAAGATTGCCAACAGTTGCTGAATGGGAACTTGCGGGTAATGCTGCTCCTAAAAATATAAAGTATACATCACTTACAGAGTATATTTTAGGGTGGTATAAAAAGCCAAATCTGCCGGTTTTACCCAACATTAAAACCACTTATCAGAATGTTTATGGTTTGTACGATATGCACGGATTGATATGGGAATGGACCTTTAATTTCAACAGTTTTATCAGTAGTGGAGATTCAAGGGGAAACACCGAAGACGAATTAAAAGCATTTTGTGCAGCAGGTGCTATAAACGTTGTTGATAAATCTGATTATGCCGGGTTTCTCCGCTTTAGTTATCGCGGAAGTTTAAAAGGAAATTATTGTATTGCCAACCTTGGATTCAGATGTGCGAAAACTATTGAGTAATTGTAAATTATCGCTGGAAGTTTATCCTTGCTATGGCAAACACAACATTAATAATGTAAAAGATAGAAAATGACAAAATATAATATTGGGATTTTATTGATCCTAAGCCTGGTTGGTTGTATGCAAAGTTCTAACAAAACTGAAAAGAAAATAACTGCATCAGGTAGGCAGGCGGTCTTACCTGATAAAGATAGTATGCCTGCTGAAAGCATTTTTCATTTGACAGACAGTTTTCAAACTCAGGAAAATATTCCCTTTACCTTATCTATGCTTAAAGGTAAACCTACTGTTGTTGGTATGATATTTACCAATTGCACTTATGCATGCCCCCGATTAACAGCCGATATAAAAAATATTGCTGACTCCTTAAAAGACGAAAAAGAAAAAGTGAATTTTCTGCTGGTAAGTTTTGATACGAAAAGGGATACTCCGGATCGGTTAAAAAAATTTGCTGATGAAAAGGGGTTGAATAAGAACTGGATCTTACTGCATGGAAGCGAATATGCGGTAAGAACTTTCTCTGTATTATTAAATATACAGTTTGAAAAGGATGCCGAAGGTAATTTTTCTCACAGTAATCTCGTATCTGTATTAGATAAAAATGGCGTATTACAATATCAAAAAGAAGGATTGGGGGCAGTGCATACAGAAACTATTACTACAATAAAAAAATTAATACAACAGAGGTAAAGGGAAGTTTTCTTTTAAATTCTGATTACCGAAAATAGTATCTACACACTTTTAATAATAGGAAACGATATTTATTGATATAGTAGCAAGAAGTAATTAATACCATAAAAGATTTGTAAAGTCTTTTGCTAATAAAAAGGATGTTTCAAATTAACCTTCAATTTGAAGCGGTAAAAATACTGGTATATTAACCGGTGCCAGAAAGCGTTTTGCCAATTATAACAACAATGATCTTGTTTGATTCTTCAATCCTGCAATTTTATTTTACAATATTGGTGTGTATTAGTAAGTAGATTGATTAAATTTTCCTAGATTCATATTGTTAAACTGTGGTATTTATAGGAATAATAGTAAATAAGTTCACCTTTTCCTCAATTGTGAAATAAGATTTACACTGGTTAAATACAGCGTAAATAACAGAGCCTACCGAATTGTTCTCAATCATATAGTATCCTGATTTTTATCAGTACTTAGTTATAGTATAACAGCTAACTTTTCATATCCTTAGAATATTTAATTGAAGTATGAATAGATTGTCGTTACAAAAATACAATCCCAGAACAAAATAATAAGCAATCAGTAAGCGTTAATGCGAGTACAGCTCAATTGGTAAACCAGGATACTACTGCTACAAACGGAACTTATAAAAGATCTACAAAAGAACAGGAATTATTTCTACAATTACTATATAATTACCCTGATGGAGTAATCAGCCTTATTGATAAGCAATATAACTTTATATATACAGGAGGAGAGTTACATGAACGCCTGGCTGCAAACCCTGCTGAACTAATCGGTAATAAAATGTACCCCAAATTTCCAGAAAATGTAAGATGTGTTATCCAGGCTCAATTGGAAAAAGTGTTTGCCGGGGGCAGGATATCAGCATTTGAACTGCACGATCTGGTTAAAAGCGAATTTTATATTATGGATGCCTTTCCTTTAAGGGATAGTGAAGATGCAATTGCCTATGCTGGAGTAGTTATCAGGAATATATCGCATTTAAAAAAGGCGGAAGGAGAGTTAAGAATATCGCTCAAAAAGGAAAGAGAACTTAGCGAACTGAAGTCTCGTTTTATTACTATGGCCTCTCATGAATTTAGCACTCCGCTCACAACAGTATTATCATCTGTTCAATTATTAAAAAGTTACACAAAACTGGATTCGCATGAGAAAATAGATAAACATATTGAACGAATCGTGGCAGCAGTAAATCACTTAACCGATATATTAAATGATTTTCTTAGGGTAGGTAACATGCAGGAAGGAAATATTTCATGCAGTCCTGTGCTTTTTAATATTAAAGACCATATAGCCACAATCATCGCAGAATTTAAAAATGAGGAGAACAGGGGGCAACTTATTTCATACAAGCATAGCGGCAAAGAGCTAGTTGTGTTGGATCCTCTCTTGTTAAAACATATCACAACAAATGTTCTTTCTAATGCCATAAAGTTTTCTACAAAAAAAACGACAATTGAAATTAAGACTAAATGGATAAATGGCAGACTGGTATTATCGGTTAAAGATCATGGCATTGGAATTCCTCCGGAATACAGTAAACATTTGTTTGAACAATTTTACAGAGCTTCTAATGCAATGAATATACAGGGCACAGGCTTGGGACTTCACCTTGTAAGCAAATATGTGGAATTAATGAATGGAACAATTCATTATAAAAGCGAATTAGAAAAAGGGACTGAGTTTGTGATTGGTTTTCGGCAAAACAAGGATTAGGCATTACCAAAATTTCATTTTAAGAAATTTTGGTAAAATGCAAGTATTTTATTTCACTCTGGCGTTTAATAAATAGAAAATTCTTCAAAGAAAAGTTATAAAGCGCTGATTTAAATTGATACAGAAAATTATTTTTACTTAAGTGTCCACTACTTTACTCCTTTAGAAACCTTCTCTAAATAATTGCATACTGATAATTCAGGACATCCATTTCTAACCTGGCATCGTCGAGATCTTTAATAAACTGATGCCGGATTGTTGTATTTGATGCGACAGGTAAATTCCGGTAGTAGGCAATACCATTGCAAAGATTTTGATAAAAGGAAGTATAATATTTTTTCCTCTTGGAGAATTGTTCAGCCTGGATATCATTTTCCAACTCTTCTTTAAAGTAATCAATATATAAATTCAGTTCTGCAATAAACATATGAGGTCTGTTGTTATTTGTCAAAATATTTGTTCTTCCGTAAATATGGTCTGTCATTGCTTGCAACGAAACTACTTTGGAGAAATTGGTAATATTTGGGCCTGGGCAAATAGTTACCGCCTTCAGTGTCTTAATGAAAGTTTGTTTATAACTAACAGCTGCAGCATTGCTCAGTCCAACGCATAAACATTCTTTATCCAGTACTTCATTTAATTGCTTTCCGTATTCCTTTTCGGGCAGGTTCAATGATTGCAACTGTGCGATTTTCAGTTTTTGGTATTTGTGCGAAGCTGTACAAATTGGTTCTTTTGTAAACTCTGTATTAGATGCCAGGTGCTTTTCGGTACAAGGGCTGCCCGGTTTTCCATTTTTAATGCGTAGTAATTTTTCATTTTCGGAACTGGTTCCTTTAAGATAGTGGAATCTTACTCCTAACGGAGAATTTTGACTAAGCACTACATCTTTCTCTGTGGCATTGCATAATAGGTTCAGTGTTTCATCATCTACCGTGGTAGCTTCCGGCACCAGCAAAAAAGGTGTACCCCATCCTGTACTTTCTACACTATAATACCGAAATAAAAAATCATCTTCCTCATGCGTTCCAATACCTCCCTGCACGGAAAATATCATTTTCGGCGGATAAATAAAATACTCCTTATTTTTCTTTCGGAGGCTGGCATTATACACTTCAAAAATCGCATCAATAAGTTCCTGCTTCTTTATCTTAAATTCTTCCAGAATGGGGCCCAGCAGATAACCTTCTGTCGCAAATGCATGACCGCCACAATTTAATCCCGATTCAATCCTGAACTCACTTACCCATATACCCTTCTTTGCAAGGTATTTCCCCTGTATTAATGCAGATCTGTAATCGCTAACTTTTACTATTACCTTTTTTGTAAAACCACCATCCTCATTTACATCAAACTCCTTACAACTTTCAAGATAATTGTACAATCTCGGATTCATGCCGGCAGAAAAAACTACTGAAGAATTTGCAAGGTTACTTTTCACATAACCTCTCAATGCAGCTACTGCATCAGAACCGTTTTCTACTATAGCTCCTTCATCATTATAAGTTTCCCGGTCTACCTTTGTCATTATATTTACATCAATACTACCGGGTTGTATTTGTGACCTTAGGTGGGATGCTATTTTTTCTTTTTCATGCTGATTGCCCGTATTCATCATTTGTCTGTATAATTGTTTTAGCACATTATCGTCCGGCAGCATCTCAAAATATTTCACGATTTCTGAGCCTGCTTCGAAAGCGGCGTTCCTGATTTTTTCAACCTGTGCCTCTACAATTGTGTTTACAAGGTTGAGATAATCGGTAATCCTTTTGGCCCTGTAATCTGGTTCATGTGTTGAGATGGGCTGATATTCCCGGCTTACCGATGGATAATAGTGTTGCCTCATCATTTCTATTAGGCGGTCTTCTACAATTGAAATAACAGATGATATGCCAAACCTGGCAACTTTAATTGGACTATCAATGGTGTAAGCGAGCCCCATTACAGGAATGTGAAATTTATGTTGAGATGATTGATACATATTTAAAAAGATTTTGATTGAAGCTTTAAATGAATTTTCTTTGATAAATTTTCAAATAGAATTGACGATATCCATAGTTGCAAAACGTTTATATGTTTGTTATTCTTAATTTTGGAACTACTCACTGCTCATCTCTTTTCCAAATATTCTTTTTTCCGAAGCCAAATTGACTGTCTGTCATCTTTATTATATTCAGACGAATAGTAAATACTGTTCCCTTTACGACCAATGCCAACGGATTTTTTTTGTGATAGATTTCATCTGCATCTTTCGTTTGTGGGTGATGCTCTTCCAGCAATTCCCCTCGCCACTGTATACCCTTTGTTATCAGTTTACTAAGTTTATCAGGAAGAATTGTACCGGCGACAATCGGGTTGATTGCCAATAGCGAAGTATGATATGCGTTATCTGACGATTTGAAATAGAATAAGCCTGTCTTAGGTTTAACTACATAATAGCAACAGAAACAATAAGGAATACCTTGTTCGTCTGTGCAGCAAATAGTGGCGCATGTTTGTTGTTTAATAAAACGGTAGATTATTTCGTTCATAACACTCATATTTATTCCTTACTTTTTCTAATTGGTGAATCTTTTTTCTTTCTTTTAAATGCAGCATCGTAATATTTCTTTTCAGATGCTGTTACTGGCTTAACTGCGATTACCTGCGTAACTTCTCCCTTTTCATCAAGCGCCACGAAAGTAAAATACGCTTCACTGATTAAATAGTTTTTCCCATTTAATACTGTTTTTGCGAATGCGAAAACAAAAATTTCGAGTGACGTTTTAAAGGCACGGGTTATTCTGGCAGAAATGGTAATAATATCTCCAACTTTTGCTGCTGCGGTGAAATCAACACGATTGATACAGGCGGTAACACAAATTTTTCCGGCATGTGTTTGTGCACAAACGGCAGCAGCAATGTCCATCCATTCTACCAAGCTTCCGCCCAGCAATATGCCCATTGGGTTTGTATCATTAGGACAAACCACTTCTGTTTTGATAGTTTCAGAATCAGATGGGGTTTTATAGCTTAATACTTTCATTATTTAATTACTCTAAATATTTTATATAACACCTGCGTCGTTTATGCTGAATTGTATCATAATATTCCCAAATAGACTGCACTTTTGTGTTCTCTTCCAGCTCAGGATTTGATTCTGCATATTCAATTCCGTTTTTGATGTATGACTTTGTTAGCTCATTCATTAAAATTGCATTTACACCCTTTCCCTGTAAATCTTTCCTCACAGCAACCAGGCATAAATCCCCAAGATTATTTTTCTTAAGTGCCTTCAGGATATGAATAAAACCAAAAGGGTAAAGGCCGCCTTTTGCTTTTTGTAGTGCCAGAGACAAAGAAGGCATGGTAATTCCAAATGCGGCCAATTCATTGTTTTTATCCAATACCAGTGACACAAAATCAGGGCGTATAACCGATAAGAATTTTCTTGTGCTATATTCAATTTGCTTTTCACTGAGTGCAACCATACCATATAATCCGGAGTAAGCAGAATTTATTAGCCTGAATATGTCTTTTGAATAAGATAGTATGTCTTTCGTTGTTGCCGTCTTTACTACACAAAACTGATGTCTTTTTTGCACAATTGCAGCTATTTTCTCCAGCTTTTCCGGCAGCACCGCTGGTAGCTTAATCTTGTATTCAACCCAATCAACATCTTTTTGGTAGCCAGCCCTTTCAATAAACAATGGGTAATAAGGATAGTTATAAATAGTTGCAAAAGTTCCTAATTGGTCAAAGCCTTCAATTAATAAACCTGCGTAATCAAAATTAGTAAAGCCGATTGGGCCATGAACTGCGTTCATCCCTTTTTCCTTTGCCCATATTTCTACCTGTGTCAAAAGTTTTTTTGCAATTTCCTCCTCTTGTTCAAAATCTATCCAGCCAAACCGTATGTACCTGTTTTTCCATTTTTCTATATACCTGTGATTAATAATGGCTGCTATACGCCCTACTACTTTATTCTCTTTATAAGCAAGCCAATATTTCGCATCGCAAAACTCAAGTGCAGGATTTTTGTTTTTGCTTAAAGTATCTTCAATGTCTTTCTTGAATTGAGGGACATAATATTTATTTCCTTTGTACAACCTGTAAGGAAAATTAATGAATTCGTTAAGCTGCTTTTTATTGATCACTTCCGTAATAATTATGTCCCTGCTTTCAATAGCAGGAGTAGCTGATTTTAAAAGAGCATTATTATAAAATAATGTTTCTGGCATAATTAAATTTCACAGGTATATTTTATAAAACTGCAATTTGAGAGTGATTCAATTTTTGTTAAAATTTCATTAGCGTCTTTTATATCAAAATCTTCGTGCAGCCTTTTTGGAACACCCATGCAGGACAGGTCTATGTGAATATCAGGCTCTACCGAATGATTACTCAGACAAGCCTTTGAGCATGCCAGCGGACAACCATCAATAACGATAATTTTTCTGCCAGATGTTGCTGTACGCACAAGACTCTTAACGTTACCTCCAACACCAGCAATGCAGGACATTTCTGCTACATCCATTCTGTCAAGCTGAACAGCAATATAGTTTGCCATTTGTGCAGCACTGGAACAGCCGGAGCAGGAATACACCAGCGGTTTATTATCAGTTCTTGTTTTCATTGTATGAAAGCTGTTTTTTATAAAGATGGTTTTTCAGACGTCCGATCAAGAATTGCAATCGCCAGAGGAAATAGATTTTAATATTAAGCCAGGGTTGTTGAAATGATTTCATTGGTTGTTGATTTTATTGTATTGAGTTGCTCAACTTTTTTTAAGCCTTTTCTTCTGCTGGTTACAAACCAAACCAGCGGTATCACACCGCCTACAGTAAATATGGAGCCACCAATGATACGCATCCAGGTGAGTGTTTGAAACCCATTGCTTTCAATAAATGTACTGCTACGGGCATACCACAATCCCTGCTCTGTTACGGTTTTGAACTGGTAAATGCCGGCAGGAAATAAATCAAGTAATACCATCAGCAGCAAACCTATATTGATGGACCAGAAAACTGTTTTGATCAGTTTTGGTTTCCACCAATCAGCCTTAAATAATAACTGGCAGCAAAATAAAACAGCAGCCACTGCAAGATTACCATACACACCCATTAATGCAGCATGGCCATGATTGACGGTTAAATAAGTTCCGTGTTCATAATAATTAGCAATGGGTAAATTGATGATGAAACCGAGTACACCTGCGCCAAAGAAATTCCAGAAATTAACAGCCACCAAAAAAAGGAACACTTCTGAAAATCCAAACCGTTTATTTAAATCCCCGTTTACCAGGTTATTAGTTTCCAGCAATTTTGGAAGTTTGCTGAAACGCCATGCTTCTAATGTGAGCAGTACTAAAGGGATTACCTGCAAAGTGGAGAACACTGAACCCAATGCCATTGTACCAACAGGTTTGGCATTCCAGTAAAAATTATGGGAGATTCCGAGCAGGCCGGAACCAAGGAATAATAAGGTTGCTAAATAGATCACACGAATTACAGCCTGCCTGCTTACTAATCCCATTACCACCATAAAATATCCAATCAATACTGTGGTAAATACTTCAAAGAAAGCTTCGGCCCACATGTGTACCACCATCCATCTCCAGAAATCCGCAATCACAAAGTTAGTTTTGGGAGTGGCAATAAAACCAGAGATCAATAATAAAATTATACTGAAGGTGGTATACACTAACCAATTAGGCAACGCCCATGGCTGCTTTAGTTTCATCACCGGTTTAATGCCCCGGTATATGGTTGTTGCCCAAATAATAAATATGACTCCAAAAATAATCTGCCATAGTTTTCCAAGCTCTACATATTCCCATCCCTGGTGGCCAAACCAATACCAGTACTTTCCGAAAACACCTTTTGGTCCAAGCAACATTCCTGCAAAGGAGCCGGCCACTAATATTACCGTAAGCCAAAAAATTGTATTGATGAGTGTAACCTGTTTTTTTGATTGGTTGGGTGATACAAGCGACATCATAAAAAATGAAGCGCCTATCCAGCAGGCTGATATCCATAAAATAGATAGTTGCACATGCCAGCTTCTTGTTACGGTAATTGGCAATGCGCCGGAAATATTAAATCCAAAGAAATTAATCAAGCCGACAAAATCATGAACGGTTAAAATACCTGCTAAAACCTGCACAGCAAATAGTACAATGGCAACATAAAAGAATTTATAAGTAGACCTTTGTATAGCATCTGGTTGAAATTTCTCTATATCGCCCCTTGTCATAAAAGGTTCAGCTTTTTTTGTATAAACATCATCATCAAGCTTATCCAGTTTGCCATGATAATACAACACGATACCCAATCCAAATATTAATCCCAGTGAACCAATAATGCTCCACAAAATAATTGCAGCACTCGGCGTATTCCCCGCTGAAGGGTCGTAAGGCCAGTTATGTGTATAACTGTAATGTTCTCCCGGTCTTTCTACTCCACAAACCCATGAACCCCAAAAGAAAAAGGCGGTTAACGATTTTATTTCATTTGCATCAGTGATGTAACCGGACGGTTTAAATGCTCCGGGTGAAGACGAGTTGGTAAACTTTTGATTATAATATTTTACCAGTTCTGCCACTGCAAAAACCTGTGCATCAGAAAGTGTTACACTATTCTTTTCTTTACTGTAATGATTATTTTTAATTTCTACTTTTATCTGTTCAATAATCCCTTTTTTAAGCAAATCACTATTTGCTTCAGCTTTCAATTTCGATTGATAATAATCATCCATGTATTGAGAAACATAATGCAAAGCTTCTGCAGTATAGTCAGGCCCCCGGTTAGCACCATCACCAAACATACTGCCATACTCCATCAGTGCATACTTCTGAAATACTGCCTGACCATCCAGCACATCTTCCTTTGAAAAAACTGTTTCATTTTTTGATGAAACATAAGATGGAATGGGTGGAGCTTCAGTGTATGTGTGTACTCCAATCATGGTTACCCCTGCAATACTGATTATAAAAATAACGAGTAAAGGAAGCCACCAGTTTTTAGGATTAAGCAGGTAGCTGATGAAATTATTTTTCGCCATACAATGAATATTTGTTGGCAAATATAATAATTAAGGATAAATTTGTCCTTAATTATTTTTGAACAAGTATTCATGTTTACTGAAAAGAGAAAAAATATTATAGCTGCATTACTCATAGTCGCTTTCTTATCCTATTCCTTCTTCCTGTATTTTTCGCTGCCAGTAAAGAATAAATCTGTATCCAAAGAGACCAGTAAGGGGAAGTTAGTATGGCAACAGTATAATTGCAATGCCTGTCACCAGGTGTATGGTTTAGGTGGATATCTTGGCCCGGATCTCACCAATACCTATTCGCTCAGGGGGCCTGCTTATATCAAAGCCTTTTTGCAAAACGGGACAGCCACAATGCCCAACTTTAATTTAAATGGAAAGGAAGTGAACGCCTTACTTGCCTATTTACGAGATATAGCTGCATCCGGAAAGGGTGACCCAAGAACTTTTACAATTAATAATAATGGCACCATCCAACAGTAAACAGGAAGCACCATTCAGACTATTCGTAATTGCCGCACTTTTGTTGCTGGGTACTGGAATGTTTTGGGGAGTAACAGGTGGACTTCAATACCTTATACCCGGATTTTTAAAATCATATCTACCCTTCCAAAAAATCAGACCCCTCCATGTATCGTCTGTAGTTTTTTGGATAATTTTTAATTCGACAGGTGCTGTTTTTACATATCTACAGCAACATACCGGCAAAAAAATCTACTCACAACTACTGATAAAAATTCAATTAATTATTTTTAGTCTTTCGGTTATTACGATTTTGATATCCTATTGTGCCGGTATCTTCGGCGGCAGGGAATATTGGGAATTTCATCCAATACTGGCATTACCCATTGTTGCTGGCTGGATCCTGTTTTTAATCAATTTTATAAAATCAGCTGGATCATTTAGAAACCAGCCTGTTTATGTGTGGATGTGGTTTACAGGTATCCTGTTCTTTTTATTCACCTTTCTCGAATCCTATTTATGGATATTCCCTTATTTCAGAAATAATGTGGTAAACGACATGACAGTGCAATGGAAATCGTATGGCTCTATGGTAGGTTCCTGGAATATGCTGATCTACGGCAGCAGCATATTCCTAATGGACAAAATAAGCAACAGCAAAAACTACAGCCATTCAAGTATGGCTTTTTTACTGTATTTTATTGGGTTATTCAACCTCATGTTCAACTGGGGGCATCATATTTATACATTGCCCACTCATAATTATATTAAGCACATCAGCTATGCAATCAGCATGACAGAGCTCTTCATCCTTGGGAGAATTATTTTCAACTGGAGGGCTTCAGTCAGCGCTGCAAAAAAGAATTTTCACAAAACAGCTTATCGTTTCCTGGTTGCCGCTGATGCCTGGATATTCTTAACACTATTGCTGGCAATTATAATATCAGTTCCTGGCATCAATCTATATACTCACGGCACACATATTACAGTAGCTCATACAATGGGGGCAACAATTGGCATTAACAGTTTTCTGCTACTGGCAATTGCATTTGATATTCTCAACGATACCTGCCTGAGTTTTGAGCCTTATAAGAAACTATTCAACAGAGGATATTGGCTAGCTAATATTTCGCTATTTGTCTTTTGGATAAGTTTAATTGGGGCAGGCGTAGTGAAAGCGAAATGGCAGCTGAGCACTTCACAAATACCTTTTAGCAGTATGATGCTTCAATTAAGGCCGTTTTTTATTGTGTTTTTTATTTCCGCGGTAGTAATGATGACAGGTTTCCTGTGTATAATCTATCCTTTGTTAAAAAATAATGTGCTCTGTTATTTCAAATTTAAAACAACCGGAAAAATACAAACCCATTATTATTCACCTGCTGCTTAAAGAACAATAAATAACTTATTCAATCATTTTTATACATGCTACTAGTCACTAAAATCTTTTATTTCGAAATGGCACATGCCATTCATGGTTATGCAGGAGCCTGTAAAAATATACATGGCCATTCTTATGAATTGGAGGTTACTGTTTCCGGATGCACAACAAAAGACGAATATATTCTGGCACCGGGCTTTATCATCGATTTTAAAGAATTAAAACAATTGGTAACTGACTCTATTATCAGGATGATTGACCATAAACTTGTTTTGTCACAGGATTATATTGCAGAGCATCCCTCCATTAGTTCTCAGGAAAACCTGGTTATACTTGGAGCAGAACCTACTGCAGAAAACCTGCTTATTCATTTTCAACAAATTCTATTGCAGGTATTACCCTCTGGTAGTAAACTAGTTGAACTAAAATTATACGAAACAAAGGATTCATTTGCAAGATGGATTGATACCACAACACTTAGCTATTACTAAAATAAAATGTACTTTCCCCTTTAAATTAATTTCTATGTTTTCAAAAGCAACAGAATATGCATTAAGGGCAACGATATTCATTGCACAAAAAGGGACGGAGGATAACAAAATCGGAATCGGAGAAATCTCCAAAGCCATTGATTCACCTCCATCATTTACAGCTAAAATATTACAGGCACTTAGAAAGAATAATAAAATTATCAGGTCTGTCAGTGGGCCCAATGGCGGTTTTTATATGACTGAAAAGATGAGAAAGCTACCCGTTCGTGCTATACTTGAAGCAATGGGAGAAAATGAAATGCTGGACAAATGTGTGTTGGGGTTGGAAAAATGTTCAGAAACAAAGCCTTGTCCTATGCATTCAAAATACAAAATAATAAAAGAACAGTTGATAGAATTATTTGAAACTAAAACCATTCAGCATCTGGCAGATGATATAAAGAATGGTGCTGTGTTTATTAACAACAAAAGTAAATAGGCTATAAATTGAGGGTAAAGTGGTCGTTAGTTCCAAAGCAGAACGAAGTAATAAAGCCGGACAAATAGTAGGGCTACTTAACTTTAAAATTGCCGGATATTTTGGGTAAATTACAATACTAAATGCAGAAGTTGGATCTGCCAATTGTCTTTATTTTCATGATATTAAGCTATTGAATAGATACCGGATTAACCTGTAACCTTTAAATTATCAGCACATGATGATTGATATTGATCTTTTACTTTCATATGGAGCAACCTATAAAAGAGTTCCTAAAGGAAATATAATTTTTTCTGAAGGGGATAACTGCTCATTCTATTATCAATTATTAACCGGCCGTGTTAACTGGCTGAACATTAATGATAATAGGAATGAGTTTATTCAAATGTTAATCGATCCGGGAGAATGTTTTGGCGAGTTGCCTTTATTCGATAATGAACCTTATGGCGAATCAGCAATTGCTGACGAAGACAGTGTAGTAATCCGTTTATACAAGCCTGTTTTTAACCAGCTAATTAGAGAAAATGTAGCTATTCATTTTAATTTTAGCAAATTACTGGCTCAACGGATACGTTTTAGATTTATGCTATTACACTCGTTTGCCTGCCATGATCCAGTTGAGCGGATAAAAACATTACTGAATTATTTTAAAAAGGAAAATAAGAATTTTTGTATTGAATCCAGGCAACTGAAACTCACACGGCAGCAAATAGCTGATATGACAGGTCTTCGGGTAGAGACAGTAATCAGGGCCATGCGACACATGCATGAAGCAGGAGCCGTACTTATAGAGAATGGAAAGGTATTTTGCTAAGGTAATATAGTCAAAAATGGTTAGTATTATTATTGATTACTAAAGTAGATTGAAGGGTAACCGGCGACTCCATATCACCTAATTATGCTTTTAAATATATTATTTCAATTGTAACCAATTATATGGCGATTGCTGCATTGAAAGCTAACCATCAACCTTCATTTTCTTTCAAATCTTCTCCATAAGTCAGTTCCCCTTTTACAATCCTGGCCGGAGCCGTATAAGGATGTTCTTCTTCTTTTCCAACACCCATAATGTGCATTACTTTCCAACCATCTACTTTTAAATAATCTGAAACCATGGAGCGGTGACAACGCCACCACACTGCCTCTGAACACATATAAGCGGTGCGATGTTTCATTGCCATCTTTTCAAGTTCCCGGATACCTTCTTTAAAAGTACCCGTTTCCATATAATCGGCATAACCCCTAAATGCCGGGTGCCGCCATACAGTATTTTTAGAATAAGGATTTACTTTTCTTCTTCCACCAAGCTCTTTTAAATGGATGTATTGAATGTTGTTTTCGGGCAAAGAAATTTGCAACGCTTCTTTATTGAATTGAGGAAATTTTCTTGAGCCTGGAGAACTTATTATATCAGCTACAATTTCAATTTGGAATGATTGAAGCATAGCTGCCAGTTCATCCAGCAGGTGGGTGGAGTGTCCGATTGTCCAAATTATTTTTTCTGTTTTAATTACATTCATGCCATTTAAATTATAGCAATATGCCGGGTTATATCAGGCGAAATAATTTGACAGGATTATCCGATTATTAAAGTGATGCATTGCAATTAAAATACTTCTTCGGGCCGTAAATTTAACAGGTGCAAATAGAGGTCCAATTGCTAACTTTTTCCTTATCCATTTGGTGAATGATTTGGATGGGTAGAAGTTATTTAGCTGTTACTCATCGTGAGTGTAAGCAGAAAGAAACTTTCCGTGAGTGCCAGAACACTGTGAGGAATTTTTTCATGCAACACAAGCATTTGCCCTGCTTCCATAGCAACGGTATGTTCATTGGCCGTAAAATTGATTTTTCCCGCTATCACCTGAACACTGATGGTTCCCTTTGCGGTGTGCGTTTTCAGTTCAGCATTTTCGTGCATACCCATCAGTACAATTCGCATTAAATCTGACTTGAAAATTGTGATTGCATTATGGTCAGCTTCTTCCCAGGGTGCCTCGCTTTTTATTTGTAACATTAGCTTATTCAAATCCATCTCCACCACCGGAGCATCCAACATGCGGTCGCCTTCGGGTCGTTGAGGAGTTGCTTCATTTGATTTGTTTTCCATTGTATATAGTTTTGTGAAAGGGATAATTTATTTTATTACTTAATGATGCTGCTGTAGTTTTGCAACCAATGCGGTGGTTACATCATCAGCGTAAATACCATATCCATTTACCAGTGTTCCTTTAACATTGAACTTTTTAGAGGATATGGCGTACAGAATAGACTGGTCATCGGGATTAGACTGGCCTTCAAATCGGAATATTTTATCAATTTCAAAATCGTCATTTGATAATACGGTATTTGATTGATGACAAACAATACAATCCTCCCTTATATTGAAATCCTGCGTATAGCCTTCTTTTTTTAAACCATTAATTGTTTCGGATAAAGTACCATAACTCTCTTTCATGCGTTACCGTATTAAATGTTTAAATGAACTGACGATAGTTATAAGTACTACTATTATTGTACCAATCCAGATTAATCCTGTTAAAGTAGTAATGACAGCAATTAAAATTCATCTCCCGCAATTTCAATCACTGCTCCATTGAGGTCTTCGTTAATCAATAACTGGCAGGATAAACGGATGGCCTCATCCGCTAACCTCGCTTTACCAATAGTAGCTGCTTCATTTCGCTCCATCGTAGTGGCATTGCCTTTTAATCCAACTGCTTTAACCATGCAGGTGGCGCACCGGCCCTGCCCGCCACACTCGCCAAAATTTTCCAGGTAGATGCTGTTGTTAAGCAACACCATCAGGTTCCTGTATTGATGCAAATAAGTTTTTACAATATTTACTTCACCTGCCTTTATGATGGTAATAGAAATTTCTTTTCTTTCATCATTCATTCCTACACAAGGTTTTTAATTCCCACCTTTTTATAGTGCGCTATTTTTATTTCAAACATTTCTGTCATTTTGCGGCACGCCATTTTGCTTCTGCTGCTTTTCGCCGGTAAATAATTCGTCCACAGTTGGAACGAACAACTCCATCCATTTTAAAAAATGTTCGTGACCAACTGGTAATTGGGCATGTGGGGGAAAGGGGCTACCAAAATAAGTATGTTCTGCCAGTAAAACAGTTTGCCAAAAACAGTACATTTTTTCAAGGTGTTCCGGCCAGCGATTTTGAATGCGTTCATTAAAGATGGGACCCAATAATTCATCCACCCTTATTTTTTCATAAAAACGATCAACCAATAATTTTACATCTTCTATAGTAAGAATATCTTGCCTCATTGTCATTAAGGTTTCAGTGATAAATAGGTGAATAGATAATATAATGCCCACCCCGCAAAACCAATGATCAATATCCATACCCAGGAAGGAATGCTTTTAGGTGTTTCACTTCCCTCTATTAAAAACATCTTCTGGTCACCTTTACCGTAAGCATTGATCATAATTGGCAATACTCCATCCACTACTGCATTTTCCCGGATGCCTTCCACATCAATTGCAGGGCCATTTCTTACTTCAAAGGGAATGAGCCTGACGCCTTCTTTGCCTGTAGGGTCTTTGCTTACAATTTTAAGTGTATGCTTACCATCCACCAGTTTAAGGGTGTCAAGTTCAAAATTTACCGGTGACGTAAAGGCGGCAACGGGCTGCTCTTCATCATCTATAAAAACAACTATTTTGCTTTTATCTTCCATGTTAGTCAATATTTAATATCAAATGTTTGATGTGTGTATCAGATTTTTCACCAGGCATTAGCAACCACTTAATAGAAAAGAAAAGTGTGGCGATGACAATAACGGCTATTGCCGAGATGATCAGAAAATCCCAATCGCTTTGCGGGCCTGTACCATGTGTAATGCCCCTTAAATACCTGGGTTGGGCTATTTCACAAGTAGGGCAGGCAAAAGCCAATAACCCTGTTATCAGCATAGTAACGATCAGCAGTATCTTTTTCATTATAATCAATTTAATGTTATGTACTTATTTGCTGCTTTTATTTAGGAGCCTGTAGTTTTACAAAATCCATGATCTTCTTTATCTCTTCTTCTGTTACCCTTTTTGCATTGTTGCCCCACGTGCTGCGTTCGTGATTCACAATGGCCGTTACTTCTGCAGAACCTAAACTGGCATTTGTGCCAACCGGTGGCATCACGCCAAAGCCTGGTCGTCCACTGTAGCCGTTCATGATGATACCCACATATAATTCCAGATTATCCCCATTAACAACCGGGGCTGCCTTTTTAGTGGAGGGAATGCGCCAGGTAAACCTTCACCATTTGACTGATGGCAACTCTGGCAATTTGCCGTGTATAATGTAGTGCCATTCAGTTCTTTTGTTTGCACTGTTTGTACCTGCTAACAGTTGTTCACGTTTATATAAAAATCGGGTAGGGGCGTACCATCGGGCAG
>JABFRP010000003.1 GCA_013141115.1 Ferruginibacter sp. | reverse complement strand
TTAAATAACAATGTAGATGTGGAAGTGAGTGTGGTAACGGCGTAAGAGTTTAGTTTAGAAGTTTAGGGTTTAGAAGTTTAGGGTTTAGGAGTTTAGGAGCTTAGGTAAAGACTCTACCACTAAACCTCTAAACTTCCAAACCCTAAACTTGAATTTTCGAGATGAGAAAATTTTTATGCCTGCGTGGCATATTCCAGCTTTCAAACTGTCACGTTAACACTGTGTGGATATGTCATTCCTTCACATTAAATACTTTGGGCTTAAATTTGCCCTCTTCTAGTAAAATTTAAATAAAAAAATATTATGGCACACGAATTCACAGATGCAAATTTTAAAACAGATGTTTTAGACAGCGATAAATTAACCGTTATTGATTTTTGGGCAGAATGGTGCGGTCCATGCCGTGCAATAGGACCAGTTATTGAAGAATTATCAAAAGAATACGAAGGCAAGGTAAACATTGGTAAAGTAAATGTTGATCATAACCCACAGGTTTCTATGAACTATGGTATCACCAGTATTCCTGCTATCCTTTTTGTAAAAGGCGGACAGGTGGTTGATAAACTGGTTGGCGCACAACCAAAAGCAAACTTTGTAAAAAAGATAGAAGCTTTAAAATAATTACAACCCTTATGTTGTAAAAAAAATCCTCTGTGTAATGCAGAGGATTTTTTATTTTAATGCGTTACGTTTTCAAGTGCTTTGGGGTCATGTTTATGTTTAAACAGTAGGCCAAACAAAATGGCTATCACCAATGCATAAATAGCAAATGAAAGCCAGATGCCGTGCCAGTCCCTTGATTTATCGGCAAGGGTAAAATATTTATCAATAGCAATGCCACTAATTTTTGCGCCAAAGTAAGCCCCAAAACCATTCGACATCATCATAAATAATCCCTGTGCGCTGGAACGTATAGCCGGGCTTGTAGTCGTTTCTATAAACAGCGAGCCGGAGATATTGAAAAAATCAAATGCCATCCCGTACACTATGCAGGAAACAATGATCATCCATAATCCTGTGGTAGGATCTCCATAAGAAAATAAACCAAACCTTAAAACCCAGGCAAATAAACTAATCAGCATAACCGTCTTTATTCCAAACCTTCTTAAAAAGAATGGAATGGCAAGAATGAATAAGGTTTCAGATATTTGAGAGATAGACATGATGATGGTGGAATATTTTACCACAAAAGAATCTGCGTATTGAGGTACTTTAGAAAAATCAGACAAGAATACGTCGCCATACATATTGGTTAATTGCAAAGCACCACCCAAAAACATAGAGAATATAAAAAACAAAGCCGTTTTATAATTGGCAAATAATTTAAACGCATTCAAGCCCAATTTTTCTGTAAGTGTAGCGTTTTCAGCAATCAATCTTTGCGGCGGACATTTGGGTAATGTAAAAGAATAAATACCCAATACAAAAGATGCCGCTGCAGATATGAGAAACATATTGGAAGATGCTTTATTACCCGAAAGATTAGTAACCCACATTGCAGCAATAAACCCTATTGTTCCCCAAACCCGTATTGGTGGAAATACTTTTACCACATCAAAATTATTATTCTTTAAAATGGTATATCCGATGGAATTAGATAATGATATTGTTGGCATATAAAATATCATTGCGGCTAAAATTACATAGTAAAATGTTTGAGGGTCATTAATCTGCGTGATATACACCAGCGCTACTCCACCTAAAATATGCAATATGCCGTACAATCTTTCTGCATTGATCCATTTATCTGCAATAATACCGGTAAGTGCAGGCATTATGATAGAAGATATGCCCAAAGTTCCAAAAACATTACCAAACTCCTGCCCTCCCCATTGCTTGGTACCAAACCAATAATTGGCTATCGTTATCAGCCATGCACCCCAAATAAAAAATTGCAGAAAACTTAGAATGGTAAGACGAAACTTGATACTCATGCCTGATTTAGTTTAGACTTGGAAGATATACATTTATTTAGTAAAAAAGAGCAGAAAATTATCTGCCATACTCTACCGAAAAAGAGATCGGTTGCCTTCTGTATGCATTAACAAACCGGCCATATTGTTTAGCGGGTTTCCACCGGGGTGATTTGGAGATCACCCTTATAGCCTCTTTTTCGGTTCCATATCCTGGTGCATTTTCTGCGGTAACATTACTCACTATCCCTTCTTTATTAACCACAAATTTTATTATTACAGTGTACATTCCCGCAGGAGCTCTGTTATTTGCAGCAACATCAGGATTAAGCGTTTTCCGAAGATAAGAAAGCCATACAGCATCGCCTCCCGGAAATGAGGCTTCTATTTCTTCCCTTGTAAAAACAGAATCTATCCTTACGCCGCTACTATCATAATGCTTTAATATTCCCATTTCGCCAACAAAACTTTTTTCATAATTGAGCACCCCATTATCCGAAAAACTCTTACCGCTCATGGTGTTCTGCAAACTATCTGTAACCTCAAAAGAACTTAAGCCGCCATTATTATAATAATAAAATTTTGCCTTTACAATTCTTATTCCATTTTCATAAATTAAAGAATCTGTCTTCTGCCCTTTTTTATCCCATTCCTGCCAAAGACCCTGTTTCACATTTTTTGTATAGTTACCTTCCGATTCTATTGACATATTGTTATGGTATGTGCGGAACAACCCTTGTAATTCATTTAAAGCAGAGTCTGAAAAGGTCGCCGTTAAAAGTAATTTTTCTGTAGTCTTCCCAAAACAATCCATTTTTAAAGTGCCATTTTCATAATAAGCTTTCCCTGTTAAAATTGATTTAGATTTTTCCACAGCATTCAGATTTTCATCCAGGTAATAAAGGTATTGGTATTGCTGGCTAAAGCCATTCAGGAAGCTTGCTAAAAAAATCATTACAACAATGCGAAATTTAAAATTCATACGGCACCATAATTTATTTTGGAAGATATACATTTATTTTGAAAGTGTTTTATAACGCAGCTTTGAATTTAGAACTATGAACACTGCTTAATTTATCTCAAAAAAGAATGTTACAACTTCCATTATCATCGTAAATTTGCAAAAAAATTACTATGAGCGTTTCAATAGATATTTTAATCAATAATACCGCCGATACTGCTTTAAAAAATGTTGCCGAAAAAGTAAAAGCCGGCACAAGAATTACCGATGCTGAATGTTTGGTACTTTTTGAAAAAGGCAGTCTTGCTTTTGTGGGTGCATTAGCTAATTTTATAAGAGAAAAGCTACATGGCGATAAAACTTACTTCAACCGTAACTTTCATATTGAGCCTACCAATGTTTGTGTGTTCAGTTGCAAATTTTGTAGTTATAGTCAGCTGTATGCACATAAGCAAGAAGGCTGGGAATTAAGTATAGATCAGATGCTGGACATTGTAAAAACCTACGATGGCAAACCTATTACCGAAGTACATATTGTTGGCGGTGTTCATCCTAAAATGAATATGGAGTATTTTATTGAGCTGATGCAAAAGATAAAAGCCCATCGCCCCCAATTGCATGTAAAAGCATTTACTGCAGTGGAGCTGGATTATATGTTTAGAAAAGCAAAACTATCTGTTGCTGAAGGCATGAAAAAATTACACGAAGCCGGTTTGGACAGTTTACCTGGTGGCGGTGCCGAAATTTTTCATCCCGAAATACGGGAAATAATTTGTGCGGATAAAGTTAATGCTGATGGCTGGTTGAGTATACATGAAGAAGCGCATAAATTAGGGATGCATTCTAATGCAACAATGCTATATGGCCATATAGAAAAATACGAACACCGCATTGACCATATGAGAAGACTGCGTGAGCTGCAGGATAAAACCAAAGGCTTTAATACTTTCATTCCATTAAAATTTCGCAATTACGATAATGATATGAGCCATGTGCCTGAAAGTACCATTACAGAAGATATGAGGCTTTATGCTATAGCCAGAATTTATTTAGACAACTTCCCTCACCTTAAAGCCTACTGGCCAATGCTGGGCAGGCAAAATGCACAATTAAGTTTAAGCTTTGGTGTAAATGATATTGATGGTACTATCGACGATAGCACAAAGATCTACAGCATGGCTGGCAGCGAAGAGCAAACACCTAAAATGAGTACGCAGGAATTAGTGACTTTAATTAAACAGGTAAAAAGACAACCCGTAGAAAGAGATACTTTGTATAACGTGGTAAAAGATTTTAGTAATGTAGTAGAGTTTTAATCCCTGTAACTATCAGCTGTTTTTTTATAGCCTCCTCCTGCCCTTTAAGTTGGGCATATTTTCATTGTAATACCGCTGTGCATCTTTACGTGCTTGATATATATACCCATTGAAGGGTATATATATCAAGCACGTAAACTATACTTTTGCATTAAGCAATGTACACATTAGCATTAGTTTTTTACTGTTAAGTAGTTTCGAAACATTTAGAAAAGTACCCAATATAATGAAGTATAGTTTTAAATGTAGTTATGCTTAAACAGAATACAAAACCAATTACACAGTAAATTAATTTTAGCAAATGAAAATAAGCATAAACAAAAAAAGCAGTAAACAAATTGCTACTCTGGTACTACTTATTATTTTGTGCAACACAACACGTGCCCAAACTTATGACTGGAATAAAGCATCTCAAAAAGAACGGGAAAAAGCTAACGAAGCCTATATTGATGCCAGAGTCCCAACTAAAACCAAGCCTAAAACAACCACCACAGTAAATAACAGCAAGCCCGCTGAAGTTACAAAAAAGACGCCCTACGAACAAAGGCTTGATGATGAAAGAATTGCTGAAGCTAAAGCTTTTAATACCCAATTAGCAATAGACAAAAAGCAACGAGAAGATGCCATTGAAGCTGTACTTAAAAAAGAGTATAATAAAATAACACAAGATGCATTAATAAGCATAAAAAACAGCAACCCCTATTTAGAAATAATAGATATGCAGCATTGCTCACAATACGCACTTTCCTATAGCTTAAGCACAGGATATGTTCCACCGCAAAATTATGTACAGGATGTACTTAAATACCCCTTGAGCCAGTTAGATATTTATTTTAAAAAATATACTACTGCTACCTACGACTCTTGCATTACCTGGCTTAGTAATGCACAAATATTAGCTACCACTTGCATTAAACAATTACAATACCTTAAAAAACGATTTCCTGAAAAAACTGATGCCATTGATTTGAAAGAGCTATATTTTATGCGTTACTTGTTTGGCTATTATAATTTTCCTCCGATTGTACTAAATAACAAAAAAATTATACCAAGGCAACCAGATTGTCAATTTTTTTTAACCCCCTCTTATGATAATGGAAATAGTAAAATGACAACAAAAGCAAGAAAGATATTGCACCGTTTTTTAGAATTAACAGAAAAATTCCCAACTGAGTCTCTTGAAAACGTTGCAGGCAAAACACAAATAGGAGTTAACCCGTTTAGGATGTATGCAAATGAACTTGAAATTGATGTAAAATACCGGGGAGAAAAAAGTGATAGTGTTATTGCATTAATAACCAAACTTTACAAAATGACACTATTTAGTAAAGTTGATAAACAACGTGTAGATGCTTTTGGTATGGAAATAAAGCCAATAGATACAGAGTTTAAATGGCTTGCTATAATGTTTTTTGGAGACGGCCCAGCATGGTTAAAAAAAAGCGGTACTTATTTTGAAACCCTTACCGCCAGAGACTGGCAGAAAATTGCTGAGGCATCAGACTTAGATTATAAATATGTGGCCTGGGCTGTTAGTGAAAGAAAAGGAAGAGATGTTGCTATTGATAAAAAAGAAGAAAAAAAGCTTTTAATGCAGTACAAAAATTTATACAATGCCTCACAAGGAAAATTTGATTAATACCAAATTGAGTGTGATTACAATATTTATAAACACAGAAAATACTGCAATACTTAATTGGGAAAATAGGTTCTAAAATGCCAACAAATTGTTTTACACTTTTTTGAAGCTGGCATAGCAACAACTACATTTAAAGCGTTTACCCTGAAAGACCAAAGACACTGATACACATCTAGACAAGTGTTTATTCAGTTAAAACTTAATAAACAAAATTGTAATTAAACTAAAGATTACAACAAAAAGAACAACGCAGGCAATAACTAGAAATGAAATGGCTCTCATATGATTGGATTTTCTTTATAATTTCCAAAAACCATACCAACAGCGGGTTTTGTTGATAAAAACAACACCAAAATATACTTAGTAAAACACCGGACATTTAGTTTTATCCAGCGAGGTATTGTACCTGTTGTTGAAAGCTTTATAAGAAAGTGTTACCTCGTAAGCGCCCCTGTATTGCGATGCCGATTTTAATTTGCTGGAATTAACATCATACGACATACCAATACTGTACTGGTAATAATCCAGCTTTACTACAGGCATAAAAGCATCTTTACCACGGTAAAACATTCCGCCCGAAACACTTATTTTTTGTTCTTCATCAGCTTGCACCAAATCGTGGTTAAGCATTAATCCTCCCTGTGCCTGCCTGGCACCACCCTGCATAAAATAGTCGGCATAAAATATAAGCCGGTCTGCATCGGATACAGGTGCAGAAAATCCTGCATTAACCACCCATTTATGATTTAAGATAATATCATTTTGTTTTTGAAATGCCACTTTAGGTTGTGTAAAATGAAACATACCCACACCAAAATAGTATCGTGTATTTTCTCCGGCAACACTGCTAAAGCATAAACCTGCCGCAGCATCCCAATAAGTAAGTTTAGTGCTGTTAAAAGTTTGTTTGGTAGGATTGGCTGAACTATATGCACCGTTTACATACTGATCATCAAAACTTAATTTAGCAGGATCAAAACGTTGCATTACCGGCCCGCCCATTATCCCTGCAGACAAATAAGTGTTTTTATCACCTAATGATTTGTGGTAATTAAACACCGGAAAAACCTGTGTACGACTTAGTTTGGAATCGCCTGCAATATCATTGGAGAGCTGTAAACCATAAGTAAAAAAATCATCAGAGTTGTGACCTATTGGTTTTTTATATTCAAAGCCAAGCCCAAAAGTGCGGTAAGGCACCGTTACACTTTGCCATTGATTTCTGTAGGCAGATGTGATGCGAATGTCGCCGGAAAAAAGTCCTGCTAAAGAAGGATTTCTTAATAAAGGCAAATCGTAAAACTGCGAAAAATTAATATCCTGACTGCTGGCAAATTTTGCCAGCAGACAAACTACAAACAGCAGTATTATTTTTTTAGCAGGTTGCATAGTGTATAAAATTATTTTAGGATAGTGGTGTTTCCTTTGTAAGTGTACACTACCCCATTATCACAAAATACTTCTGCGGTATATACAAATACATCGGGTGTAGCAGGTACGCCTCTTACTTTTCCATCCCAGCCATATTTTAAATCGTTAGGATAAAAATTTTCTTTTTCAAAAACCAATTCACCCCAACGGTTAAAAATGCGGAACGATTTTACTGTAATACCATGCCCTCTTACCATTAACACATCATTCAATCCATCACCATCGGGAGTAAATGCATTGGGTATAAAAACCTGTGCACTTTTGCAGATTGAATTAATAAAAATAGTATCAACATCAGTACAGCCAAAAGTATTGGTTACCTCTACACTGTAAAAAGAATTATTTTTTACAATTGCTGTTGGCTTAGGGCAATTATTGCAACTTAATTCTGAAGCAGGTGTCCACTCCCATCTAATGATTGGTCCGTTGCTTGTAACCGCATTTAATGCCAGCGTTGTTCCTGTTGACAATGTTCTATCTGGCCCAAGATTAACAATTGGTTTTGGCCCTACTGTTATTACAACATAGCCGGTATCTGTAAAGCAATTATGTCCATCAAAACCAATAACACGGTATTGAGTGGTAACTGCAGGTGTAGCCCGTGGATCTGCAATATTTACTCTGTTTAAACCAGCTGGCGGCGACCATAAATAGCTGTTTGCTTTTGATGCATTTAAGTTTAATGATTCGCCATAACAAAGCGTATCACCAGGTGAAACCTGCATTTTAAATGGCTTGATCACATTTAATACAACCGAATCAAATGCTTCGCAACCAAATGAATTTTCTCCCCTCACCTTATAAACTATTGTATCGGCAGGCGTAGCAATTGGCGTAGCGCAATTAGAACAGTTTAAATTAGTAGCAGGGCTCCATGAATATTGAGCAGCACCAGAAGCAGATAATTGTACTGTACCTCCCAAACAAACCGTTGCATTGTTACTTGCATTTACAGCCGGTGTTGGGTGTATTGTTATGTTGAATGTTTTTGCAGGACTGGCACAGCTTGTTGCTGCCGGCGTTACTGTTATACTTGCAGTAATTGATGCCGAAGTATTATTAACAGCAATAAAAGAATTTATATCACCCGTACCGATAGCCGCCAAACCAATTGCAGGGTTATTATTGATCCAGTTATAAGTTGTGCCTGCAACACTTCCTGTAAATGAAATAGCATTTATGGTGGCTCCATTACATACTGCCTGGTTAACAGGCTGTGCAACATCTGCCATTGGTGTAACAGTAATTATAAATGTTTTAGATGGCGCAGGACAACCATTAGCCGTTGGTTTTACTGTAATGCTGGCACTGGAAATATTATTACCATTGGTTACTGCCAGAAACGACGGAATATTTCCTGTACCACTTGCTGCAAGCCCAATTGATGGTGCAGTATTTGTCCAGTTGTAAATTGTACCTGCAACAGGGCCGGAAAAATTTATTGGCGAAGTAAAATTATTGGCACATAAATTTTGGTTGGCAGGCTGTACAACATCAGGTATTGGGTTTACAGTTATTTTAAATATTTTGGGTGTACCAGGGCAACCATTTACAGTTGGTGTAACTGTAATTGTTGCTAATGCAATAGTAGCTCCATTGCTTGTGGCAACAAATGATGGAATATTACCACTACCATTGGCCGCTAAACCTATTGATGGATTATTGTTGACCCAGTTATAGGTTGTACCACTTACGATACCGCTAAAGTTAATGGCTGTTGTATTGCTGTTATCACATAAAGCCTGATCAGCAGGTTGTACAACATCAGGTGTTGGATGAACCGTTATAACAAACATTTTAGGCATACCCGGACAACCATTTACTGTTGGTGTAACCGTAATAGTTGCCACCGTTGTGTTTGTGCCATTACTACTGGCAATAAATGACGGAATATTTCCGCTGCCACTTGCCACTAAACCTATTGATGGATTATTGTTGACCCAGTTGTAGGTAGTACCGCTTACAGCACCGCTAAAATTAATTGCGGTTGTATTATTATTGCTGCATAGCGTTTGGTCTACCGGTTGTATAACATTGGGTGTTGGATGCACTGTTATAACAAATGTTTTTGGTGTACCCGGACAACCATTTACAGTTGGTGTAACAGTGATGGTTGCTATAGTAGTATTGGCCCCGTTACTGTTTACAGTAAACGATGGTATATCTCCACTGCCGCTTGCGGCCAAACCTATTGCAGGGTTATTATTCGTCCAGTTATATATTGTTCCTGCAACGCTGCCTGTAAATGAAATTGCTGCTGTATTGCTGTTATCACACAAGATTTGATCGGCAGGTTTTATTACATCAGGTGTTGGTTTAACTGTTATAATAAATGTTTTGGGAGCTGCAGGACAACCATTAGAAGATGCATTTACAGTAATTGCTGCGATGGTGATATTTGCACCATTGCTTGAAGCCTGGAATGGTGCTATGCTGCCTGTTCCGTTTGCAGCAAGTCCAATTGAAGGTGCTGTATTTGTCCACGTAAAACTGGTGCCAGCAATAGGGCTTGAAAAATTTATTGCAGCTGTAAAATTGCCACTGCATAATAATTGATCTGCAGGTTGAACAATTTGAGGAGTTGGTTTAACTGTAATAGTAAATGTTTTAGCTGCACCCGGGCAACCATTGATAGTTGGTGTAACGGTAATTGTTGCTACTGCTATATTTGCTCCATTGCTGGTAGCTGTAAATGACGGAATATTTCCGGTACCACTTGCCGCCAAACCAATGGCAGTATTATTGTTGGTCCAGTTATAAATAGTTCCTGTTACAGCGCCGGTAAATGTAATTGCTGCAGTATTACTATTATCGCACAACATTTGATCTGCCGGTTGCACAACACCCGGCGTTGGATAAACTGTAATAATAAATATTTTAGTTGGGCCCGGGCAACCATTAGCGATAGGCCGTACTGTAATGCCTGCATTGGCAACAGAAGACCCGTTACTTGATGCCTGAAATGATGCAATGTTTCCGTTACCACTTGCGGCAAGGCCAATTATAGGAGCTGTATTTGTCCAGGTAAAAACAGTACCCGGTATAGATCCTGTAAAATTTATTGCCGAAGTAAAATCACCACTGCACAATGCCTGGCCAGGAGGTTGCATAACATCTGGCGTAGGGTTAATGTGTATGGAGTGTGTTGTTGTATCTGCACAACCATTTACGGTTGCGGCAATTAATTGTATTGTATAGTTTCCGGCTGTATTAAAAGTAAGGGTGAAGGAACTGCCGGTTCCGCTAAATCCATTTGATGATGTCCATCGGTAATAAGTTACTGGATCAACAGATTGTATAACACTGTTAAATGTTACGGGAGCCGACTGACATGCAACTGTATCTCCATCTATGGCAGCAACAGGTATATCGTTTACCTTAACATAAATTGGTTTTGTTTCAATATCAGCACATCCACTGGTTCCATTAATTGTTAAACGCACATTATAAGTTCCTGTAATGGTGTACGTATGGCTAACATTAATACCACTTCCTGTATTGCCATCGCCAAAATCCCATACCCGGGTGGCAATACCAAAATATGCAGATGATGTATCAGTAAAATGCAATGTAGTACCACCGCAAACTTTCACTTCATTATTAATAAATCCTGCATTGATGGAGTCTATCCTTATGGTATCTGTTGCAGCAATTGGTGTTTGGCATCCACCCAAAGCTTTTATAATAAGCGAGGGTATATATATGCCAGGTGCATTATAAGTATGGCTAACTGAGGTTTGTGTAGTGGTTAAAAAAGTACCATCGCCATAGTTCCAGAATAAGCTGTCTGCATTGCTGGTAATAGCATTAAACTGAACCGTTTGGCTGCCACACAAATTACCGCCGCTAAAAGAAAAACTTCCGGCAGGTTGAACAACAGAAACCAGTTTTTGAACAACTCCCTTGCATCCACCGGGCAGTTCTACATTTAATTTTACAATATAACTTCCGGGTAATGCATAAGTATGCGTTACAGTGTCTCCGGTGCCGGTAGCACCATCACCAAAATCCCATATTGCAGAAACAGAAGGTATATCACGATTGTAAAAAGTAAAAGTATGTGGGGCACAAAGTCCTAATGTATCAGACAGATCAAAATGAGCCTTGAATTCCCCGGTAATTTTTACCGGTATGGTATCTAAACAACCAAAATTATTAAAAGGGATCATCTCCAGCCAAATAGTAGTATTAACTGAAGGCCCGGGATTTAATATTGCATTTTGGCCTGTTGCCAGTAATGTAGTAAAAGCAGAGTCCCACCAATTATATATTTGAAAGCCAGGAGGAGCGTTTAAAGTGGTGATATGCGGTGGCGCACAATCGTAGTCCATTTCAATAGATTGTCCGCAAGGTTTCTCAACATCAATATAAGAATATCCCCAATGGCCTCTTCTTACACAATCTGCATTCTTAAATTCGAGGTACATGGTTTTACCGGCATAGCCACGCAGGCTTAAAAAAACAGTTGACCATGGTTTAAACATTACACCCGGATCTACAGTTGATTGTGTAAAGCCAGGGAGATTAGAAGTAGAAATATATTCAAATGAAGCACAGTCAACATAAGCATTAGCTGCAGAGTCAAAAACATTTACCTGAAATCTTGGTTGAGACCATAAAGTGTGACCGGGATCTTCAAACACTACCGCATAATCATATTTAATAGAAAAATTAGAATCATTAGCCGGTACCCTGATAACATAAGTAGCGCCTTCTGCCTCCGCACCAATTTGTGTATTACCCAGCCTTAATGCAAAATTACTCCCATCGGGAGGATTGGTTGGAAATAAACCAAAAGGATCAATTGCAGATGGTGTAACCCTGTTATAAAGTGTATGACGGTTAGGGGTTGGTGGCGATGGGGCCAGTGTAATTACATTGGTAGTGCCCACAGAATCCACGTGACCTAAATAACATTGCCAGTTAAAAAACGAGCCGTATTCAAAATCGATATTCTCCGGGCAAACTGTAATTGTACTGGATGCCGCATTTGAAGAAGTATGATAAGGAACGGCGTTATTAGCGGCTGTATTATTTTGTTCCTTAGTAAATGTAATTTCTCCATTCACATTTATAGTGCCGAACCTTCCGTTTTTTTCAATTTTTGCTATACCGTTTTTATAGCCATAAAAAACAGTTATATCAAGCGCTTTTACCACCACAGCTTTGGTGTCTATAAGCCACCATCTTTTATTGGTAAAAACACCTGTTATTGTTTCAGTAAAATCAAAAGCAATCTCATATTTAAATGGAATGATAAGTTTACCCGATTCGTTAATGAAACCCCACTTATCATCTTTTTTTACAGCTGCAAGATGATTGCTGAAATTTCTTGCACCATCAAATTCAACTGTGTGAATAAGTACACCTGCCTTATTAATAAATGAAAATTTATTATTTTTTAAAACCCTTGCAAAGCCATTTACAAAAGGTTCCTGTTCATCCCATTTAAAGTTTTGTGCAGTTGGTTCTTTAACGGGAGCAGGCTCCTGGGCGGCGGTGGTTAAAGAAAGCAGTAAGGCGAAAAAAAGTACATATTTACTCATAGGCAAAGGCTTCTAATTAAGATTAGTTAATTACACTGCCTGGTTTGAGTGGTTTTTAATAGGTAGTCACATAACGCAACGGGAGTATTTTTATTTTGAGAGATGAGTATCTTTTTAACAAAAAAACAGGATACAAGTGATTCTGCGTAAGCTTATCAGTAAAATTACTATTTCATAAAAATCACCAAACAAAAAAAGCAGCTTTGAAAATATTCAAAAGCTGCTGTTACATAATAAATTAAGATTAATTGTGTGCCTGTTTTATTCAAATAATTCCGGCTGGCCATTGTCTTTATCTTCGTGTGGCTTCTCCCACTCCATCTCCACCGATTTAGAATACTCAGTAAGTTTTGCACCCACTGCTTTCCAACCCATTACTTCCACCAGTTTTACCACTTTAAATTTGGCCTTGCGTACCATCTGGCCACGGCCGCTTTGCACTACTAAAATGGGTTCGGCTTCGGTACTTACCATTTCCAACCGGTTATCTTTTCCTTCTTTAATAAAGAAAAATTTACTGTGCAGTGTGGTGGTTTCTATTTTAAAACGTTTGATATTATACTGCAGTTTTTCATTATCCAGGTAAACAGCAGTAATTACTTTTTCGGGGTTGAATTTTTCCATCAGCAATACTTTCTCCGGATCAAAACGCTGGGTTAATTCCTGGTCGGTTATTTCGTAATTACCATCATTATACATTACCAGTAACCTGTCTTCTGCATCAAATTTACCCAGGTAATCCCCTTTCTCTTCTGTATTTAATCTGCCGAATTTATTATCGAACCATAATTTTTTGGCGTCCAAAGTTGATTTACCTGCTTCTTTAAATTTAACTGATTTGATGGGATACTTGGTTACAATATTCCCTATGCTTCCCCGGCCTTTTATCTCCTGTTCTTCAAAATAAAAATCAAATTCTTTTTTCTTTGCAGAGCAATTTGGACTTAATACAATTTTTACTACTTCAGCTTCGCCATTAGCATTGGCAGTAAAATAATGTACCCTGCTTTTTTCAGAGCCTTTGGTTAAATCATATTCTTTATCCCTGGTTATACCGGTTACATTAAAACGCTTGGCATAACTAACACCTGTTTTTGCATCTACATAAACCATATTATACGTAGTGCGTTCATCACTCTTTTGAAAAACGGCTACGTGTATAATATCTTTTCCTATAAACACTTTGTCGGATACTTTTACCACTTTCATTATACCTCCTTTGGTAAAAGCAATGATATCATCCAGGTCGGATACTTCAGCCACCAATTCGTCTTTCTTTAAACCAGTACCAATAAAACCATCAGCAAAATTGGCGTATATCTTAGTGTTGGCAATAGCAACAGATTTTGCCTGAATGGTATCAAATTGTTTGATCTCCGTTTTGCGCTCTCTGCCTTTACCAAATTTCTTCAACAGGTTTTCGTAGTAAGCCACTGCAAAATCAGTAAGATTTTCAATGTCGTGTTTTACCTGTTTAATATCTGCTTCCAATCCTTTTATCTGTTCGTTCAATTCATCAATATCCAAACGATAAATACGTCGAACAGGTTTTTCGGTAAGCTTAACAATATCTTCCCTGGTAATATCTCTTTTTAATAATTTTTTAAAAGGTGTAAAAGCGGCATCAATAGCACTTAAAACTTTATCCCAGGTCTCGTGCTTCTTTTCTAACTCCTTATAAATTTTTTCTTCAAAGAATATTTTTTCCAACGAAGTGTAATGCCATTTTTCCTGCAGTTCTCCCAGTTTTATTTGCAGTTCTTTCAGTAATAAATCCCTGGTATTATCGGTAGCTATCTGTAATAATTCTTTTACACCTAAAAACTGCGGTTTATCTTTTACAATTACACAACAGTTGGGGCTAATACTTACTTCGCAATCGGTAAATGCGTACAATGCATCAATGGTAATATCTGGCGAAATACCCGGCGCCAGTTCAATAATAATTTCTACCGCAGCAGCCGTATGATCTGTAACTTTTTTAATTTTTATTTTGCCGGCATCAGTAGCTTTTACAATACTTTCCATTAATTGTGTAGTAGTAACACCAAATGGCACACTTTTGATAACCAATGTTTTTTTATCCTGCTCTTCAATAATTGCTCTAACCCTTATTTTTCCTCCACGTTTTCCCTCGCCATAATTACTGGCATCCATAGTGCCACCTGTTTGAAAATCGGGCAGTATCTCAAACTTTTTACCTCTTAAGCATTTTATTGATGCTTCAATAAGTTCGCAAAAATTATGTGGTAAAATTTTGGTAGCCAACCCTACTGCAATACCTTCTGCGCCTTGCGCCAGCAACAAAGGAAACTTCATGGGTAATGTTACCGGCTCATTTTTTCTGCCATCGTAACTTAATGCCCAATCGGTAGTTTTTGCATTGAAGGCAACTTCCAAAGCAAACTTGCTTAATCTTGCTTCAATATAACGTGGAGCTGCTGCATCATCACCTGTTCTTACATCGCCCCAGTTTCCCTGTGTTTCAATCAACAGATCTTTTTGTCCCAGGTTCACCAATGCATCTCCAATACTTGCATCACCATGCGGATGATACTGCATGCTTTGCCCAATGATGTTGGCCACTTTATTAAAGCGGCCATCATCCATTTCCTTCATGGCATGAAGGATGCGGCGCTGCACCGGTTTTAATCCATCTTCAATTGCAGGCACGGCCCTTTCCAATATTACATAGCTGGCATAATCTAAAAACCAGGTTTTGTATTGCCCGCCAATGCCACTGTCGGCGTGGATGTAATCTTCTTTATTTGCTTTAGCCATTTTAATTTTCACGCAAAGCCGCAAAGATGCAAAGTTATCTTGGCGGCTTTGTATTTTCTTTTGCGCCTTTGCGGGGAAATAATCGCAAAGACAATTTTTAATATTATGCCTTTGTCTTTATTTCAAAATCCTTCATATTGGCCACCTTGCCTTGCACATCAAACATTTCCATAGCTATCATTACTTTTAAACGCCACAATAAATAAGCATCGCCGGTGGTATGTTTTGCTTTGCTTAAAAAGTGATTAATAATTTTTGCTGCCTTTTGCCAGTCGCCTGTCACTTGCTTTTTTAATTCGGCATCATAAAAATCATAATCTGCCTGGGTTATTTTTTTTCCACCTTCCAATAATCTAACGCCTTTATTTTCGCTGCAAAGTTTTGTCCATTCATCAGGATCCACTTCAAATTCGCTCAAAGTAATTTCACGGGCTAATTTCTTTGCCTTTAAAAATTCTTTAGCTGGTATTTCACTGATCCAGTTGGGGTAAAAAATATTCCCCTTTTCATTAATAAAAGGAAGGTTATTTAAATATAAAATAAAAACCCTGCCCTGAAATTCCTGCATATATTTCAATAACCAGTAATAGCCGCTTACATCATGTTTATTTTGTGCGGCCCATATCCAGATGATTTCTTCTTCGTTCCTGCGCATGTTGCCCACTAATTCTGCAGCAATTTTATAATCATCCACTTCACCATCAGTTACTTTACTTTCATAATCGCCGCCAGCCAGCACTTGCTGCCACCATTGTTTACGTTCTTCTATTCCTTCGCCAACATAAATATTATTTAAGGGCCCCACTGCGTAATCATCATTTATCTGTATTACTTCGCCTTGTAAACTTTCGTCCAGCTCAATTGCCTGCTGTAAAACTTTAATATCCGGTTCGTTAAAAACTATATGTATCATGCGCTTCTTCTTTTATAAATTTTATTGTGCCGTAATCAAATAATAAACACAGGTAGTAAAATAATTACGGATGTATTTTATACTGCTCATCCAGCTACTTTGTATTTTGGGTTTCCACCCAAATTTATATTCGTAAATAGGATTAATTAAATAATGTGTTTTATTCACCACTTTATATCCTGTTTGTCCAACTATTTTTTCAAATCGTTCAATTGAAATGCCGGTCTCTTTTATTTCCATCATTTCTTCAACATTTTCTTTTCCTGCTTTTAATATGGCTCTGTAAAATGCAGATGGTAATAAATGAAAATAAGGCAGCTTGCTTAAAAAGCGGCCACGCATTATTTGCTGATGGCCCCCAAATGGCATTTGCCACGGCGGAAAACCAAAAAATATCACACCGCCTTCATTTAAAAAACTTTTCATCCAGGCAATCAGTTTAGGCTGATCGTGTATATGTTCAATTACATCTTTTAAAATAATGATGTCAAACTTACCGTTCAATTCTTCCTGCACATTCACTTTATAAATATCTTTTGAAACAAAGGATATTTTATGGGCAGTCATTTCTTCCTGCATCCATTCTCTTGCCATTACCAGCCTTGGTTCATCCAACTCCACTCCCACACCAATACAACCTCTGTTGGTAAAAGCTTTTAATACCCCGGCTTCGCCGCAACCAATTTCCAACACTCGTGTACCTGGCGTAATGGTTTTATACTTTTCAATAAAAGGAATTACATACTTACTGGTGTTATCCACCTGTATTTCAAAATATCTTTTTCTATCACCATGAAATTCAAACATGCCAGTTAAATTTTTTCTTCTACCAAATCTAATTCTACCTGTAAATTATCTATAATAAACTCCTGGCGTGATGGGGTATTTTTGCCCATATAATATTCCAGCAATTGCTGAATATGCGTTTCGGGCAATAACATTACAGGTTGCAATTTCATATCGTTGCCGATAAACCTTGCAAACTCATCAGGGCTTATTTCTCCCAATCCTTTAAACCTGGTTATTTCTGGTTTGCTACCCAGTTTTTTTATTGCATTTTGTTTTTCTGTTTCATCATAGCAATAAATAGTTTCCTGCTTATTTCTTACCCTAAACAATGGCGTTTCTAAAATATATACATGCCCATTCTTAACCAAATCAGGAAAAAACTGCAGGAAGAAAGTCATCAGCAATAACCGAATGTGCAAACCATCCACATCGGCATCGGTAGCAAAAACAATATTGTTATAGCGCAATGTTTCATAACCTTCTTCAATATTTAAGGCATGTTGCAGCAGATTAAATTCTTCGTTTTCGTACACCACTTTTTTGGTAAGTCCGTAACAGTTTAAAGGCTTACCTCGTAAACTGAATACCGCCTGTGTATTTACATTTCTGGCCTTTGTAATACTTCCGCTTGCACTATCACCTTCGGTAATAAAAATGGTACTTTCTTTTTGCTTTTCTAAAATGCTTTCTTTGTCTTTACCAGTAGGTTCATCATTATAATGAAACTTACAATCTCTTAATTTTTTATTATGCAGATTAGCTTTTTTTGCTCTTTCGTTGGCCAGTTTTCTTATGCCCGATAATTCTTTACGCTCTCTTTCATTTTGCTCAATGCGTTTTTTTAAAGCTTCGGCAATTGCAGGATTACGATGTAAAAAATTATTGAGTTCTTTGCCTAAAAAGTCGCCAATAAAATTCCTCATGCTCGGCCCGTTCTCATACACATTCAGCGAACCTAATTTTGTTTTGGTCTGGCTTTCAAAAACCGGCTCCTGCACACGTACACTTATGGCTGCACAAATACTGCCCCGTATATCCGCAGCATCATAATCTTTTTTATAAAACTCACGTATAGTTTTTATGTACCCTTCTCTAAAGGCAGCCAAATGCGTTCCGCCCTGTGTAGTAAATTGTCCGTTTACAAAACTGTAATACTCTTCGCCATAAGTTCCTTCATGTGTAATAGCTACTTCTATATCTTCTCCTTTTAAATGAATAATGGGATAGCGAATTTCATCAGCATTGGTTTTGCGCTGCAGCAGGTCTAACAAACCGTTTTTACTAACATAGCGCTTGCCATTTAAATTCATTACCAGGCCGGCATTTAAATAACAGTAATTCCAAAACTGGTTATCTAAATACTCCTGTACAAAATGAAAATTTTTAAAAATGGTTTCATCTGGGATAAATTCTACAAATGTGCCGTTATCTTCTTTGGTTGCTGTTTCTTTATGTTCTTTGGTTAAAAGCCCTCTTTCAAACTCTGCGGTTTTTTCTTTACCCTCACGGTAGGCAGTTACTTTAAAATAATAACTTAATGCGTTAACTGCCTTTGTACCCACACCGTTCAACCCTACGCTTTTTTGAAAGGCTTTACTATCGTATTTGGCGCCTGTATTTATTTTGCTTACCACATCCACCACTTTACCCAATGGAATACCACGGCCATAATCCCTTACGGTAATGGTTTTGCCATCAATATTTACATCTACATGTTTACCATGGCCCATAGTATGTTCATCAATACAGTTGTCGATAACCTCTTTCAGCAACACATAAATACCATCATCGGGGCTGCTGCCATCGCCCAATTTACCAATGTACATGCCGGGACGCAAGCGGATATGTTCTTTCCAATCTAAACTTTTAATGGAATCCTCGGTATAATCAAATAAGTCTTTTTCTGCCATTTTCATACTGTTTCAGCCTGCGAATATAGCGGAATGAGGGCATTTTTACGGGCATAGAATTATCCACATGCAATAAATAAATGTGAGAAAAAATAAAATTATTTTAGCTTTATTAAAAATCGTAAAATGAATCTTGATCTTTCGGGAAAAACGGCCCTTGTTTGCGGCAGCACACAGGGCCTGGGCTATGCAAGCGCTGTAGAATTGGCTTTATTAGGCTGTAATGTGGTATTAATGGCAAGAAATGAGGCTAAATTGATTGAAGCTGCAAAATCATTATCTAAAAAAGAAGGACAAAGTCACCATTATTTAGTGGCGGATTTTACTAATACAGCAACCGTAAAAACTGTAATCAATGAGTTTGCAAAAAATAACACCATTCATATCCTGGTAAATAATACCGGCGGCCCGGCTGGCGGACCAGCTTTAAGCGCCACAACAGATGAGTTTTTACTGGCCTTCAACAACCATTTGATCAATAACCACAATTTAACGCAGGCTGTTGTACCGGGTATGAAGGCCGCAGGCTTTGGCAGGATCATCAATATTATTTCTACCTCAGTAAAAATTCCTTTGGCCGGCCTTGGTGTTAGCAATACCATACGTGGCGCAGTAGCCAGCTGGGCAAAAACACTGGCTACCGAACTTGGCCCTTTTGGCATTACCGTAAATAATGTATTACCGGGTTTTACAAAAACCAGCAGGGCCGATTATGTGATTGCAAAAAAAGCCGGGGATACTGGTAAAACGGAGGAAGAAGTTTTGGCGGAACTTGTGGCAGAAATACCCAGCCGCAGAATTGGACAGCCGGAAGAGTTTGGTGCAGCAGTAGCATTTTTATGTTCGCCAGCGGCAGCCTATATCAATGGAATTAACTTACCCGTTGACGGTGGCAGGCTGGGTTGTTTATAAAAAAATTAACCATGCAACCGGTTACCCTAAAATTAAGTCTGTGTTACCGGCGGAAAATGTTGAAATGAAGTTTACAGATTCAATATTATTTTCCCTTACTTTGATAATTATTTTAAACTTAAAAAATCTTAAAAATGAAACTGACTAAAGTGTTAATGGCGGTTGTAGTTGCAGCCACCTTATCTTTTGTAAGCTGCAAACCCAAAGATGCAGACATTAAAGCAAAAATTGAAGCTGCTTTAAAAGACAAAGCCGACATGGCTGGAATGACTGTTGATGTGAAAGATGGTGTTGCCACACTTTCCGGCGAATGTAAGGATGAAGCCTGTAAAGCAACCTGCTTAAAAACTGTAGAAGACTTAAAAATTAAAGGTGTAACCTCTGTAGTAAGTAATTGCACCATCAAACCTGCCGAGGTTGTAGTTGCACCGCCTGCTTCTATAGCTGTATCTTCTTTAGCTGCTGATGTACAGCAAAAAATTAAAGACGGTTTAAAAGACATTAAAGGCTTGGCAAGTGTAGCTTTTTCTGACAAAGGAGCTGTATTAATTGGTGAGATTACCAAAGCAGACAACCTGAAAATTAAGCAAATATTAGGCGCTGCAAAAGTTGCTTTAGATGCTGCTGCCTCTAAATTGACTATAAAATAATTTTTTCAATAACAACTTAAATACAAACAAAATGGCATTACAAGATAAATATGCTGAGTTAATTCAATCGGCAACCAGTTTAGGTGTAAGTGGTTTATCTGTTGCAGAGCAAAATGCTGTACTGCACATTGCAGGTACAACACAATCAACTGCAGATTATGATTCACTTTGGGCATTGTACGACAAAATTGATCCCGGAATGAATAGCGGAGATTTAGTGCTGAACCTGGACATTAAAGCTGATGCAGGTGCTCAGTTAAAAGTAACTACCGACTCTACCAACCTAAACATTAGAAGTACACCAAGTACTGAAGGTGAAATTGTAGGCAAAGCAGCACACGATGAAGTGGTAACATTAGTAGAAAAAACTGATGACAGCTGGTGGAAAATAAAAACTGTTAATGGCGAAGAAGGTTATGCTTATGCACAATATCTTTCTCCCCTGTAATAAGTTTTATAAATTTTTTAAAACCATTCTGCTAAAACAGGATGGTTTTTTATTTGTAGTTTAGCAAAAATATTTTTTATGAAGAAGAGTTTCCGGATAATAACTTCAGCCTTTTATACCTTGTTTTTATTTTCCTGTACTGCACAAACCAAAACAAGTTTAAGTGCAGATGAATTTGAAAAAGCCATTACTAAAGATGCAGTACAAATACTGGATGTAAGAACGCCGGCAGAATATGCATCTGGCCATATAAAAAATACTTTGCTGGCCAATTGGAGCGATAAAAAAGAATTTGAGCGCAGGATAAATTTTGTTGATAAAAACAAACCCGTGTATGTGTATTGCCTTGCCGGTGGCAGAAGTGCTGCAGCCGCAGCAAAAATGAGAGACATAGGTTTTACCAATGTGTACGAGTTAAAAGGCGGCATTAATGCATGGAAAGCAGGTAATAAAAATTTAGAAGGTGTTACAGCTGCAACAAAGCAAATGACCATTGAAGAATTTAATGCAGCAATAATTTCATCAAAAACGGTACTGGTAGATTTTGGTGCCGAGTGGTGCCCGCCCTGCAAAACAATGGAACCCGTTTTACAAAGCCTTCAAAAAAACAATGCTGATAAATTCCTTTTATTTAAAGTGGATGGTGGTAATGATGAAGCTATTTTAAGAGAATATAAAGTAACTGCGTTGCCGGTGTTTATTATTTTTAAAGATGGTAAACAAGTGTGGAGAAAAGATGGTGTGGCTGATGAAAAAGAAATTGCAGCGCAATTGCAGGTTTACTAATCCTGCGCATGCGCCTTTACAAAATCACTCACCAAATAACTGATCAGCTTTCCGGTTCCTTCATCTTTTCTGCCATCGGTTAATTGTGTGGCGCCTTCGCAAATGTGCAGGTAAGCCACTTTTGCATCGGTAGCGGCAAAATTAATGTACTGCCTTGCCTGTAACACACTGATGCCACTTGGAGTAATGGCACTGCTTAATACATTTTCAATACAATCCAGGTCAAGCTCAATTCCGGTTAAACTGCCTTCTGTAAATCCTGTTGCATGAGCAACAGCTTGTATAAAGTTTTTTCTTTCATGAATAAAAATTTCTTCAAAAGTGATATAGTCAATAAACGGATTATTGTGAATATCCATCAATACGCTTTGCGAAATATTATTTTCATGCACGCCGATAATACAATACTTGCCTAAGTAACCGTCTTCTTCTGCATATTTAAAAGCATTACCGCTGTGCCTGCCTTCTGTAGCACCATAATCGGTATGGGCATCTAAGTTTACACAATTGATTTGCGCCAATGGAATAGCGCCGGTTTTTGCCCATCCTTTTGCTACCCCTTTAATAATAGGATAAGCATTGTTATGCCCACCACCAATTACAATAGGTATTTTATTACATGCCGCAATTATCTTTAGCATATTCTCCACTTCTTCGTCAATAATATTTACCGCATGGCGGTAAGCTTCCACCAATTCTTCGGGATTATAAGCATAACTGTCAATCAAAAATTTTATGTCGCCAAAATCAAAATGCCCCAGCAACATAATATTATCTCCCGATAAAAAATCGTTACTCTTATTATTTAAAAAAGAGGATAGAAAAGAAAGCCATGCCGTGCTGGTGCCGCCGGTTCCATAATTAGCCCTAACACCAATATCTTCCGGAATACCTATCAGCACATATTTGGCCGAAGATTGCTGTAACATATCTGCCCACTCACCTTCAAACTTTAAATATTGAAGGCGCTCCCCCACTTTGGTTTCAAAGCGGCGTACTTTAGTAAGCGATAAAATATCTTCTTTGGTATAAAACTTAAAATATTTCATTAAGGAAAGTTAATTAAATTATATCCATTGTAAACAATCTTTTTACCCCAAAAAATTACTGGTAATAGCTGATTATTGTATTTAGATCTTTTTGATTAAACTTCGGTTTTTTCCGGTACAAAGTAATTAAAGAATCTGCTTCGGACTGGTTATTGTTTTTAAGGTACACCGTAATTAATTCAATATATCCTTTCTGAAAATCAGGCATCGCCTTTACCAATCTTTTTAAACAGGCCAGGCTGTTTTCATCATCCTCCAGTAAATCGTAAGACAAGTAGCGGTGATAATCCAATAGCGGATCTTTATTAATCTGCGAATCCAATGCATTTACTGCAGCCAGCATTTTGTAATAATCTTTTTGCAAATAATAGCCGTCAATCATCATCAGCGACATATTAGGTTCGTTAGGGAATTTTGCCTGAAAATCTTTTATAGCATTGTTATATTCTTCTAAAGTAAGATTAGCGGAGATAAGCACATTAAGCATTACTACAGTTTTAGTTACTTTAAGGTAAGCAGGTAAACCATCGTACATTTCTTTTGCAGCTGTATATTTTCCGGAATGCATCAGGTCTTTTAATTCCTTCAGCTTATTCATATCAGTTACTTTTTCACTTTCTGAAACATCCCCGATGCCGAATGATCCTGGGTAAAGACTATTATACATGTCACGCATTGTTTCGGCCAGTGTTTCGCCGGTAAGATAAATATACATATCCGCTACACCGCATTTATCATTAGTCTTAATCAACTCATAATCCTGGTAATTAAGGCTTGCATTTTCATCAGCATATACTCTGAAAATAAGGTGATGCCTGTTATCTTTAATGTAGTGTTTTATAAATTCAAAATTATCATGATCGCTTAACGAATTCGCTATCTGTGTACCAATGGTTATTTTTTGTGCCACACCTTTTGCAAATCCCCTTCCATCTTCTGTATCCGGCAAATCCATTCTTTTTACAAATTCCTTCTTATCAAATGCATTATCTAAAAATTTACCCTCGCCTTTTTTAATAGCATTTTCAAGCTCTTTAGCAAAAGCAATCGCTTCCTCTTTAGTTACTGGTTTTTCAGCATTATCGCAAGAAAGCAATACCAATGCAATAGTTACCAATGCCAGTAAGTATGTTTTAAAAGCAGTGCCGTTCATAAAATCTGTTTATACTACAAGATAATAAAATATATCTTCTATTAGCAGCGCTTTTCTTTTAGCAAAACAAATAAAAAATGTAGCTTCATAAAAAATAATTTATGCGCTGGTTAAAGATATTACTCTATACACTGGGAGTTTTAATTATCGTGTATCTATTCGGCCCCCGGCCCGATGCACCAAAATACACAACAGGCATGCCTGCTGTACCGGCAACCGGTGAGCTGGATAAATTTGTTGCCGCCAACGAAGCAGCGCATAAATTAAGGCCGAATAACGAGGCAAGAGTTGTTTGGGCAAATGACAGTGTAAAACAAAAAACAGAATACGCCATTGTTTATATACATGGGTTTTCTGCTTCGCAGGAAGAAGGCAATCCTGTACACCGCAACATTGCAAAACAATTTGGCTGTAATTTATATTTAAGCAGATTGGCAGAACATGGCATTGATACCAGCGAACAATTGATGCATCTTACAGCAGATAATTATTGGGAAACTGCAAAACAGGCATTGGCCATTGGCAAACAATTAGGCAACAAAGTTATTTTAATGGGTACCAGCACCGGAGGTTCGCAAGCACTGCAATTGGCTGCAACTTATCCTGATGATGTAGCTGCACTTATTTTATATTCGCCTAACATTGCAATAAATGATCCTAATGCATGGATATTAAATAACCACTGGGGATTACAAATTGCACGTTTGGTTAAAGGGGGCAATTACAATGTACCCGAAGACGAGCGTACCATTTACAAACAATACTGGAATAAACCTTACCGCCTTGAAGCCGCTGTTGCCTTAGAAGAAATGCTTGAAACGGCAATGACAGCCGCAACATTTAATAAAGTAAAACAACCGGTACTGCTACTCTATTATTATAAAGATGAAGAGCACCAGGATAAAGTGGTAAAAGTTAGTGCCATGAAAGAAATGTTTACTAAACTGGCAACAGATACAACACTGAAAAGAGCCGTAGCTTTGCCCAATACCGGCGATCATGTTATTGCATCACCCATAAAATCGAAAGACGTGGAAGCGGTGGAAAGGGAAACAAAAAAGTTTTTACAAGAAATTATACACCTGAAAGCAAAAGAATAATTTTATTGTTTGTTTACTAAAATGAAAAAACTCATTCAAAAAATATTTGGTTTACGCAAAGATGTTGGCATCAATTTTTACCTCGCCGATTTTTTTCATCGTAAGCTATTACGGCAAAATGCTGATACCAAATGGGCAGTACATTATACAAGTACAATAATTTTTCCGGATAGAATAACCAAAGGCATCAATGTTTATCCCGGCGATTCGCCGGGTAATTATATTGAAGCTACCAATGGTATCAGCATTGGTGATTATTCTAACATTGGCCCTAATGCAGGTATTCTCTCTGCCAACCATAATTTAATTGATAACACAAAATATGATACAGCACCGCCGATAAAAATTGGCAAATTTTGCTGGATTGGAATGAATGCTGTAATATTACCCGGTGTGGAACTGGGAGATTTTACCATTGTGGGAGCCGGAGCTGTAGTAAGTAAAAGTTTTACCGATGGCTATTGCGTATTGGGTGGTACACCAGCACAAATAATTAATTATCTTGACAAGGATGCCTGCGAACAATTCAGTAAAACAAAATACGGCAACTGATCTATCTATAACAAAATTTGCTAAAAGGTCTTTCCTTTTAATCAGCAGCAGTGTTATCCGTTTAGCGGTGCAGTTAATCATCATTTTTCTTTTTTCAAGGCAACTTTCTGTAACTGATTATGGTATGTACCAATCGGTATGGTTATACCTTAATGTGATCAGCATTATTGCACTTTTTGGTTTACCATCGCTGATACTGTCTTCATCCTCATTAAATATACGGCTATGGATAAAGCAAAACAGCAGCCTGTTTATTGGCATAGCACTGCTGGTAAATTTTATCCCCATTTTTTATGTTTTGTTTGCAACCACTGAATACGATTTTAAAATAAAATTGCTGGTAATACTATTGAGTATAATACAAAACTTCAGCATCCTTGCAGAAACTATTGCCATCAAAAACAAAAAGGAAAAACTGGTACTGGTAAGTAATTTAATTTTCTCCATTGGCTATCTTATTGGTCACCTGGCAATTCTGTATTCCACTTATTCATTGCAATTAATTTTATTAGCTATCATTGCCATGTTTTTAATAAAAGCAATATTATTAGGTTTACTGGGTATACCACACCAACCCAACAAACCTGCAGTGGTTGCCACTGCACTGGGTAAGCAGTGGTTTTATTTAGGTTTGTATGATGTAATTAGTGTACTGTTTAAATGGCTGGATAAATGGGTGATCTTATTTTTTATTTCAATCACCCAATTTGCCGTTTACTTCAATGGCTCCTACGAAATACCCATTTTTGGTTTAATGCTGAGTGCAGTAGGTAATATTATGCTGGTAGATCTTTCTACACAAAATAATAACGCAGCTTTAAAAGTAAAAACACTTTTCCAAAACTCTTCTTTATTGCTTGCTGCAATTGTGTTCCCTTCATTTTGTTTTTTATTCTTTTACAGTCACGAGTTTTTTACTTTAATATTCAGCACAAAATATACCGATGCTATACCGGTATTTGTAATCAGTATTTTTGTTTTGCCTTTACGGATCACCAATTTTACAGCGGCATTACAGGTATATCATCGCAACGATTTAATTGTAAAAGGCGCTGTGCTTGATCTTTGTATTGCAATAGTTTTAATGCTGACATTATATCCCATATTACAGATGAGAGGCCTGGCTTTGGCTTTTGTATTATCAACTTATATACAGGCAGCTTATTATTTATGGCATACCGCTAAGTTGATCAATAAAGAGATCGGTTACTTTTTTCCCTTTCAAAAACTATTTTTTTTGTTACTGTTTTCTGCAGCAATAAGTGGTGGATGTTATTACCTGTTTAGTTATTTTACTCATCCCATAAATATGATAGCGGGCATTGCAGTGTGTACAATACTAATATTACTACTACTCATTTACCAATACAAATTAAGAAATGAGGATGCAATGGCAGCTTCTTAAATATCTCTTAAATGATATTTTGAAAAATAGAAACATCCCATAAAAGGCAGCCAAGTAAAGTAATTGATACCCATAACCAGATAATCGGAAATAGCAAAAAGGCAAAATAATGCAATGAGGTATTTATCAAACTTTGTTGTAAAAAAGCCAATTATAAAAGCTATTTCAGCAACAGTTGCAAAAAGGTATAAGGAGTAAGATAGTGCCTGATGATTTATTAAGTAAGTGATAAATCCGCTATACCAACCATCGCTGCCCACAACTAAATATGAGCCGTGCTGCCTGAATAATATGGCACTCATTTCTTCAATATTAAAAACGCCGCCAGCCCTTATCTTCCATAAGCCAGCAGATAAAAATATTATGATGAACAGTAAGCGGCATATATGCATTGCATAGTAAAATCCTTTTGGCGTTCGTGCAAGAAACACCAGCGGTACAAACATCCAGGCACCAAAATTTTCGATACTTACTACTGATATGGTTGAAAAAAAGCTATTGTACAAAATGTTGAAAGCAACCATTACTACTGCCACCACCGTTTGTATTTTTTTTTCTTTTAAACAGGTAAATAACAAAAGCAGCGGCAGCAATAAATAAATTGCATCAAATAATATCCTTACCCATTCATTTTTTAAAAGGTAATGCTGCAAATTGGTCAGCATAAAAATATTGTGCGTAATATCAAGCCTGTTAAAAAAAAATACAGGATCTATCAATGAAAACAAAAGGCCGTGATAAATAAACCAGGAGTAAATTAATACAAAACAAGCCAGGTAAAATACCGCAAACTGTTTAATATGTTTTTCAGTTAGTAACAATAAAAGATATTTTTTCTGGTGATGCTATTTCTTTCAAGGCATTATTGTGCCACAATGCTTTTTGTTGATACACTTCAAATTTTGTAACTGGCTTATTAGTTATTTTTTCAAGTAACTGCCTGTACCATTTTGTAAAAGCTTCGTCAGTTAAATCATTGCTGTAAACTTCATGCTTCATCATACCGGCAAACCCAATTTTGGCTGGTACTTGCTTCATCACATTGTATATTGAATCGTTGGCATTTTTTTGTTTAGCATAATTCTGTAACGAAACAAAAAGTCGGTCGGCTTCTATAAAAGAATATTTTGTAACATCCAGTAACTGACCGTTGGTATAAATTTTAAAAACAGTTTGTGTATCCTTCATATAAAAGGTACTGCTAAACATGCCGTATTGGTAAACCGGGGTAGCGTGAACGCCCCATTTATAATTAAGGTAAATAAAAGCAATAAGAAAAAGCAGCAGTGAGAAAAAAGCTGTCTTGTTAAACCGGTATAGTTTTTTAAGAAACATCACATTAATGATTTGTAAAGTTACAGGTAATTGCTACTACTTATGAATTGTTACTGAAATAAAAAATAATCCTAAATTACATATACAAACAGTAAAACATGGCATTGCTTCGTAAACTTAATACCAAAGCTAAAACTGAGCTCAACACCGGCTTTGGTGCCAATGCATCTGATTATGGAGGCCGTTTTGTAAATAAAAATGGCCAGCCCAATATTAAAAAGAGAGGTGTTAGTTTATTAGAGCGCATTAGTTGGTATCACTCCATGCTGGCAATACCGGGCTGGAAATTTTTATCCCTGATACTGGCTTTTTATATTGCAGTAAATTTATTTTTTGCCGGCATATATTATTGGGCCGGGGTAGAAAATTTAGATGGCATTGCTGTTGGCTCCAGTAATTTGCAAAAATTTGTAGAAGCATTTTTCTTTAGTGCCCAAACTTTTACTACCGTTGGATATGGGCATGTAAGCCCTGTTGGTTTTTTAGTTAGCTCTATTGCTGCGGCAGAAGCGCTAACAGGTTTATTAAGCCTTGCATTGGCAGCAGGTTTATTTTATGGAAGATTCAGTAAACCCACCGCTTATCTTAAATTTTCGGGCAATGCTATTATTGCTCCGTTTAAAGAAGGTACCGCATTAATGTTACGCATAGCACCATTTAAAAATACCACATTAACAGATGCCGAAGCAAAGTTAACCCTGGGAATGACTGTTGAAGAAAATGGAAAACCTGTCAACCGCTTTTTTCCATTACAATTAGAGTTTGAGAAAGTAAATGCACTTACCTTAAGCTGGACGATCGTTCATCCTATAACTGAAGAGAGCCCGCTATATGGCTTTTCTAAACAAGATTTTGAAAATAACAGGGGAGAAATAATGATCTTCATAAAGGCTTTTGATGACATGTTCAGTAATACAGTTGTTGCTAGAAGTTCGTATACTTTTCAGGAAATTGTTTATGGTGCTAAGTTTGTTCCCATGTATCACCGCAACGAAGAAGCCAATGCAACCATTCTTGATCTTGAAAAATTAAACAGCTTTACCAGCGCCGATATTGCAGAACAAAATCAGGTTACCAGTAAAGCTGTAAATAACTAATTATTATTATTTTATTTCAATCCGTTTATAATAGCAGCAAATTCTGCAGCTACTAAAGATGCGCCACCTACTAATCCACCGTCAACATCCGGCTTGCCAAAAATTTCTTTTGCATTAGCTGCTTTTACGCTGCCGCCATACAAAATAGAAATACTGTCAGCCACCTCGCTGCCGTATTGTTTTGCCATTACGCTGCGTATATGGTGCATGCATTTCCTGTGCCTGATCGCTCGATGCAGTTTTGCCGGTACCTATTGCCCATATTGGTTCGTAAGCAATTACAAAACCTGTAAGTTGTGCTGCGGTTAAATGAAATAAGCTTTCTTTTAATTGCGTTTCTACATAGCTGTTTTGTGTATCGGCTTCTCTGATGCTTAATGGCTCGCCACAACAGAAGATAGATTGCAATCCATTCTCAAAACAAATATTTACTTTTTCGGCAAGTATTGCATTAGTTTCATTAAAATATTCACGACGTTCGCTATGGCCCAATATCACATATTCAAGCCCAATACTTTTCAGCATTTCTGCACTTACTTCGCCGGTATAAGCGCCGCTCTTTTTATTGTAGCAATTTTGTGCTGCAACAAAAACATTTTTTTTGCCGGCCAGTTTATTTTTAATGGTAATTAAATAAGGAAAAGGAACTGCAAAAACAGCAAGCTGATTTTCAGTTAATTCGTGTGGCGTATTTAATAATTCATCTATTAATGTCTCGCCCTGCTGAAGAGTTAAATTCATCTTCCAGTTTGCTGCTGCAATTTGTTTACGCATATTATATATTGATTTAATTTTTTTTTGCAAATATCTGTCAAAATTCTTGTTTCTTTTTCAGTAATTGTAAGACCTTTTAACTGTTTCCATTTATTAATATCCTCTATGGCATTGCTCAATTTGTATTTTGTAATACCATCGCAGCCCCAGCTAAAATGCGGAACATATTTTGGTGTAAGCCCTTGTGCAAACACATTGCAACAAACCCCAACAACTGTTCCGGTATTAAAAGACGTGTTGATGGCTGCCTTTGAATAATCTCCCATTAATAAGCCACCTTTATTTCCGGCACTTATTTCGTTTTTATCGGCATGTACCCAATACTTTACTTCGCCGCAATTGTTTTTAAGGTTGCTATTGCTGGTGCCGGCACCAAGGTTACACCACTCGCCTATTACGCTATCTCCTAAATAACCATCGTGTGCTTTGTTGCTGTAGCCCATTAAAACCGAATTTTTTATTTCGCCACCGGCCAGGCAATACGGGCCAATAGTAGTAGCACCGTAAATTTTACTGCCCATTTTTACCAGGCTGCCTTCGCACAAAGCAAATGGCCCACGTATCATGCTGCCTTCCATTATTTCTGCATTCTTACCAATATAAATTGGCCCGGCTGATGCATTTAAAATACAATGCTCCACTTTAGCCCCGGGCTCTAAAAATATTTGAGATGGATTAATAACTTTATTAGTTTTTGAAACAGGTCTGCTTTTTCGGTTGGCTGTAATTAATTTATAATCTTCCCTTATTGCCCAATCGTTTAATTGAAAAATTTGCCAGGGGTAGTGCAATACTTTCAGGCTTTCGTCGTGCTCTACCGAATGAGATATCTTTATTTTATGCAAGCCCAATACTTCCTTAGCAGAAAATTTATAGGCCACTCCTCCTTCGTCGGTTACGGATAAAAATTCGCCCAATTGCAATTTTTTTATTTTGTTGATGATGCTTTTTGTTGGCAATACATTAGCATGTACCATCAGGTAAATATCTTTGCCGATATTTTTATCGATTTTTACAGAATGTTCATCATCGAGGTAATACCCTTCCCATTTATTAAAAGAAGGTAATTTCAGCAACTTTTCCCATTTTTCACGAATGGTTAAAATGCCCACACGGATATCCTGAATATGGCGGATGAGTGTAAAAGGGTGAAGATTTTGCGGCTTACAATATTCTTCGGTGAAAATTATTTTTTGCATACTGTAAAGCTACTTACTACTGTGAAACCAAAAAATGATTTTACACCACAGATTGCACAGGTTTTTCACAGCTATAACAGAAATGGTTGGCGAAAGTGCTGAAAATAAAAATCCCCCCGGAGAACCGAAGGGACTTAAAGTATAGCCATGAAAAACAAACTTCAAATAAAGATAATAATCTTTACCAATTATTTTGCCTTCTTTTCGTAACGTTTTTTAAACTTGTCAATACGGCCTGCAGTATCAACCAATACGTTTTTACCTGTATAAAAAGGATGAGAAGTATTTGAAATCTCCAGTTTAATTACCGGATATTCGTTTCCGTCTTCCCATTTTACTGTTTCTTTGCTGTATGCTGTTGAGCGGCTTAAAAATGAGTGGCCGTTACTCATGTCCTTGAAAACTACAGTTTTGTAAGTTTCCGGGTGAATTCCTTTTTTCATAAATTTTTGTTTTTATATACGGATTTTGCCGTATAACTATTTGATAAGCTGCAAATTTAAGTAAAAAAAGAGAAATTTCAGCTTTCTGCTTAAACTTTCAATGTTTCGCCACTTAAGTTAAATTTACAACTTCAAATGAAATAACATTAAGCATGCTAAAAAGTTCACATCTAGCTTTTCATATTCACCACCTGAAGAGCTATCCCCAAAGTCCAGCCTTTACTGGCCTGGATCACTTCTTGTAAATCATCTATTTTTTTTCCTGTGATCCTGATAATATCATCCATTATGGCTGCCTGCACTTTAATACCACTGTCTTTTATTAGTTTAACGATCTTTTTAGCATCTTCCTGTTTAATACCATTTCTAACCACTACTTCCTGCTTTACTATTTTTCCGCTTTGAAAAGGTTCTTTACTAAAATCATAAATTTCGGGAGCAAGGCCTTGTTTCATACTGCGGCTAATCATTACGTCCTGAATTTGTCCCAGTTTCATTTCACTTTCCGCTTCCAGGTTTACCTTGAATTCCTTTTTATTTAATTCAATTACAACCGGGCTTCCCTTAAAATCAAAACGATTGGTAATTTCTTTACTTACCGTATTGATGGCATTATCCAATGTTTGCAGATCTACTTTGCTTGAAAAATCGAAGGATGGCATAGCAATTATTTTTCACCAAAAGTACAATTAATATCGAATTGGTAAATGGCGAATACCAAATGTTTCTTAAAATGGAAAACATTCGATATTCGCCCATTCAACATATAGACATATTTTAGTTGGCTCCCTTCACCCTGTTCTGCTCATCTCCTGCTCCGCCGGTTTTTCTTTTTTGCAGCCCCTTAATTGGCTTACCAAAACGGTAGCTAAAACTAATAGTTGCAGTTCTGTTATCACTATACTGCTTAAAGCTTGCTTCTGTATTTTGAAAATTAATATCTCCTCTTGGATTACGTGTTCTTAAAACATCATTTACATTTAACTTAAGCGTACCCTTGTTTTTTAATACCTGCTTTTGAACACCGGCAGTCATTTGTCCTAAAGATTTGATTGCTATCTGTCCTTCAATCCCTTTTGTTCTGTACCAGCCCGAAAGTTCTGCACTCCAGCCTTTATTAAACTTAAACTGATTGCTAACATTGGCCAAAAACGTTGTGGCGTGTACGTCCACATCATCTCCATAAAGCAACCCTTTAAACTGGTTATATTTTGCTTCGGTGTATACATTCATATTCCACCATTTTTCTACAGGTATCTGTGCACTAACCGAAATACTTGCATCATTCATTAAACCATAGTTACCCTGGCTTACTACTGTGGCAAAACCTTCCTGTCTAAAAATCTCGTTGAACAGATCTCTGGTATAGCTGTAATTTATTGTAGTAGTTAAAAATTGTTTGTAAGTATGTGAAGCTTCTAACACATCTGAATACATTGGCTTTAAGAAAGGATTACCTGCTCCGTAAGTGTATTTATCCAGAAAGAATAAGAATGGATTCAAATCCTCATAGTCGGGCCTGTTTATCCTTCTGCCATAAGAAAAGCTGAATTGATTTTTTTCTGTTGGATTATAGCCCATAAATAAAGTAGGGAACAAACTGGTGTAGCTCCTCTTAAAGGCAGAATCCTGCTTCATTGGATTGCCAAACTGGTGCCCTTCGTAATTTGTATTTTCTAAACGTAAGCCTGTTTGTATACTCCATTTTTTTATTTCTTTATTGAAATTTAAATAGGCCGCATTAATATTTTCTTTATAATCAAAACGATTGGTTTTATCATAATCTGGTGTTTTTACATTGCCTACCACATTAAAATAACCTGCAGTATTATCAGTTTCTACAAAACTGAATTTTACACCTGATTCAATCTTGGCTCCTTTTTTTAAAGGATGGATATAATCAATTTTTGCTGCGTATATTTTAATGTCAGAAGGCAATTCGCCTACTAAATTATCAGCTGACTTTAAAGTCCAATCCGGTGTATAACTGTTGTTGAAAAAATTCTGATTTTTATCCGCATTGTATCGTAAATAATCCACATCGGCAGTTAACTCTCTTCCTGTTGAATCTAGTATATGGCGAAAATTAAAGTTCACGCTACCGTTTTTCCATTTGGAATGTTCGGTACTTATAGCCTGAACAATTGAATCTACTGCACCTATACTATTTTTTAAATAGCTGACACTTTCACCATTTTGTGCCTGCGGATTGGTAACACCTGATACAACAATACCCAAAGTGGTTTTCTTACTTACATAAAAATCGGCGCCAATTTTTGCGTTATAGTTACCGTTGTGCCTGGTTGAAAATGAGTTTTGCTCAAATACCGCTTTAGTAGTTTTATCATTGTTGGTGTATCTCCTGTAAATATCCAGCTCCTGAAAATTATTGCGATAGTTAGCACTGAGAGTGCTGAACAAGTTTACTTTTCCACTTTTATAATTTAAATTAAGGCTATTGCTGGTTTTAGAATAAATACCTTGTGTATATGCTGTTGAGGCACTTCCGTTAAACCCTTTTTGCTTATTCTTTTTTGTTTTGATGTTGATGATGCCCGAGCGGCCCGATGCATCATATTTTGCTGAAGGATTGGTCATGATCTCGATCTGATCCAGTTGATTGCTGCTCATATTACGTAGCATATTAGTCAATTCCGGCCCTGATAAATAAGTTGGCTTACCATCTACCATTATCATTACGCCTTGTTTTCCTTTCAGGCTAATGTTACCGTCTTTATCAACCGTAACACCCGGCGCTTTTTCTAAAACTTCTAAAGCTGTACTACCGGTACTGCTGATAGATGCTTCTACATTTACAATTGTGCGGTCAGCTTTCCTTTCTATAAATGGTTTTTTAGCTACCACTGTTACACCGGCCAGATTTTTATCTACAGGTATTAATTGCAACATACCCACATTGGCATTTAAGTTTTCGGGAGAAATGATAAAAGCTTTGCTGTAGGTTTTGGTATGCCCTACCGAAGTAGCTAATACCAGGTAAGAACCATCCTTTACATTTTCAATAATAAAATTGCCCTCCTTATCGGTAATGGCAACTTTTACAAGGCTGGAATCTTTTGCTTTCAGGAGAGAAACAGAAGCGGCATCTATTACTTTTTGTTGACCGCCATCTTTAATACTACCGGTTACTTTGCCGGCCGAGTTAGTTTGGGCTTGGCTGCACATAACAATAGTGCTTGCAACCAAAAGGTTGAAAAATTTTTTCATGTCTATACTTTTTTGTTCTAATCCCGGTGGCTAATCCGGAACTTGGTTTTGAATGATTATAGTTATATACTTTGATAACTACTTCACAAAAGTAGGTACTTTGTTAAGCATAGTACAATGTTTTATACTGAACGGTAAAATAAATGGATGGTTGGTATAAAACTCTAAACTGTGTAAAAAAGTAACTGTGTAGCTATAACGAAAGGGGAATTAAAATAGTTACAGCTGCATAATACTTATATAATAATAAATATTATGCAGTGCTTTAATAGCAGATAGATAAGTTTGGTTATTTAATTTCTGGTATTGCGCTTTTGTATTAGTATCAGGGCAGTGCCTGCAACAACCAGACAAAAGGAAATTATTTCTGCCTGTGTAGGATGAAAACCAAAAATTGCATAAGTAGTATTTACCCTTATTTTTTCTACAACAAAACGCTCTAAACCATTTAAAATTAGATAAATACCAAAAATTAATCCAGGGGTTTTAATGCGCTTTCTTATCATCCATAAAAAAAGAAAGAGTAAGCTGCAAGCTACAGTCTCGTAAAATGGTGTGGGAAAAACAGGCAATGGAAGCATTCGGTTATGTTCATCTGTATCGCCAGCTATTAAAACACCATCGCCATTTACATTTTTAGGGAAGGAGTAGGCAAAAAGCCAGTTAGGTAAGAATGAAGGTCCTTTAAAATATTTATGAGGCACTTCTTCCAGAGTATTATATTTTCTGTCGGTAACATACTTTAAAGCTCCGGCAGAATCTTTTGCTTTCCCTTCTAAAAAATAGGTTGAGTTATTCTTTATTACTTGTTGAAAATCATTTGGTTGAGCTAATATTGTTTCACCTTCTTTGTCTACTATATAAGCACTGTTATATATACCCCAATCGCCATCTCCGGCAACCTGGCAACCAATTCTACCTACAGCATAAGCAATCATTAAAGCGGGCCCGGCGGAGTCAACCAAGTGGATGATCTTAATTCCCCTTTTAGCTGCATACCAGCAAATGGCTATTGCGGCCAAAATTAGCCCCCCATAAAATGTAAGGCCGCTTGCAGAGAATAACCTGCCTATCGGATCTTTAATAAATTCATCCCAATTTTCCAGGTTATCAAAAAGCTTGGCACCCAAAATACCGAATATCAATCCAAGGATAATGATATCTCCCACCCTGTCGTGCGGCCAAATCCTTACATTTCTGCGTTCGGGTTCCTTTAATTTTTGCTTGTTTTTATCATACCATTTTAAGCCGGCCAAAAGGCCTCCAACCAATAAACCTCCCAAAACACTACCCTGCCCCGAAAAAATGTAATCCTGTGGATTAACATCTTGCGGCCTGCTAAAAATTAACCCCAAAACTTTAAAGCCAAAAACAAAACCTATCAAAGCGTTCATCAACAAATCCATTAACGAAGCCGGCTGACCTACGGTTATCATTTCTTCTCTTGGTGATAATAGTCCCAACTTTTCTTTGCGCTTTAATTCGCTGGTAAGCACTATTGCAGCTACCACAAAGCCCATGGCCACCATTAATCCAAAAGTATTTAAAATGCTCAACCCACTCCATTCTACTCCAAACCAGTCTTTAAAAACGTAATATAAATTGGGATACATTTGATTTTTGATTTTAAGTTTTTTATTTCACGCTTTTATTAGCTTGAAAGCTATTAAAAACTATAGCAGCTTTAATGGTGCAAGATATTGAATAAAGCGATGAAAAAATAAGAGCTTATCCATTCTGTTATTAATAAAAAATCCTCCTGCAAATGCAGAAGGATGTATTTTACTAACCCATCTCTTGATTAATTACAATGTTGCTCAAAAGCCCCGATAAGGTTTTCGGCAATCATTTGCGCACTTCTACCTTCAATCATATGCCTTTCTATAAAATGAACCAACTGGCCATTTTTAAACAAAGCAATTGATGGTGACGATGGAGGATAAGGCAATAAATGTTCCCTTATTTTTTTTACAGCATCAACATCAAAACCGGCAAAACTTGTAGCAAGATGGTCTGGTTTTTTTGCACTGTTGTTTACAGCCATTAAAACACCTGGCCTTGCCGTTCCGGCACTGCAACCGCAAACTGAGTTAATTACAACTAAAGTAGTTCCTTCGTCATTTAAAGTTTGTTCAACTTCTGCAGAAGTAAGCATTTCAGAAAAGCCATTTTCAGTAAGCTCTTCTTTCATTGGTATTACAATTTCTTCTGGATACATGTATAGTAGATTTTTTTGGAACACAAAATTAAGTACTTAAACCAATTAGAGCGCATATTTCTCCCCGGGATCTTTACTATATCTGGAATATTATTTTAGTCAAATCAGGCAATTATGTCATACAGAAAACTAAAAAAGCGCCATTGTGTCTTTAAGATTGAAGATATATTGAAAAATAGGCACGAAAAACCGGTTGGAATATTATTTGACCAGTATTCTGCGTAAAACAAAATCGTTAAAAATAAAATTAATAAAATTATGACTTTCGTAAAAACAAACAATCCGCTGGCTAAATCTTTTGATGGCCTGATGAATGAATTATTTAATGAATTGCCTGCAAACTTTGGCAAAACAATGAGGGAAGATGTATTAGGATTTCCGCCTGTAAACATTACAGAAAAAAATGACTACTACCATTTAGAAGTTGCTGCACCGGGATTTGAGAAAAGCAATTTTAATGTAAAGCTTGAAGGCAATACCTTAACCATTAGTGGAGAAAAGCAAGCTGAACAAAAAGCAGAAACAGATAAAGTAGTTAGAAGAGAGTTTAGTGCCAAATCTTTTAAACGCACTTTTACATTAGATGAAAAAATTGATGCCACAAACATTAGTGCTAAATACGAAAATGGCATTTTACATGTGGGCCTTCCTAAAAAAGAAGAAGTAAAAGCTGTTACAAAAGATATCAGTATTCAGTAATTAAAAAAGTTTTCATAAGCATACAGTTGGTTTTGATTATTCCCCGCTAGTCTTAGCGGGGAATTTTATTTACTATACTTGTAAGTTGATCATATAAATTAACGGGACAGTCTATTCCTTTTCTCCATCCAATCTTCTTCTTTTTTTGTAGTAAGCGCCTGCAGTATGGCAATTAAAAAGAGGGCCGCAACATTACCAGCTAAAAATGCAAGACTAAAACTGATATAATCTGTAATGTTGTGGTATCCGCTTTTAAAATAATCAATAATAGATACAACCAACACTGCTATACTACAGCCAATACCCACCCAAAAAACTATTTGTGAAGTAACCCTTACAACTGCAGAAGGATGTGTTTTAGTTCTTTTGCTAAAAATATAATACGCTGATGAAAAAACTGCAGCAGGAATTGTAATAACCACCAATTCAAAAATTACATCCACCGGGCGGGAAGAGATGAGTTTTGAAAAGCCGTAAAACACACTCATTACCAGTGAAAATGCAACTGGTACCGACAGGAATAATAAAAATACCAGGAAGTATAATTTTGAAAATTTGGTAAACCTGTCGTCCATTTTTTATTTATTTATTTTGCCAGAGAATCAAGCAACCTGGCATTTGCAGAATCTGTAACAGCGGTTGTTTTTTTTAAATCCTTATCAATAGTTTTAAATTCATCCAAAATACTATTGGAAGTTTTACGGGCTTTATCTGCAGATGCTTTCATAAAATAAAACACAGCAATGGTTGCTGTTACTACAATAAAAACTATTAACCCTTTTGACATTGGTTTTGTTTAAAAATAACTAAGATTAGTTTTAGGCGTTAAGGTCAATAAAGTTTCGTAAATCAATTTAATGGTATTCTCTATATCGTCTTTATGCAGCATTTCCACTGTAGTATGCATATACCGTAAAGGAATAGAAATTAAAACCGAAGGGCAACCATCATTTGCATAAGCAAAAGAATCTGTATCGGTGCCGGTACTTCTGCTAACGGTACGCAATTGAACAGGTATTTTATTTTTGGTAGCAGTGCTTTGTACAATATCCAATAGTTTATTATGCACTGCAGGGCCAAAAGCCAGCGATGGACCTTTGCCACAAGCGCATTCCCCTTCAATAATTTTGCTGATCATTGGCGTGGACGTATCGTGCGTTACATCTGTAATAATAGCAATGTCAGGTTTTATTCTTCGTGCAATCATTTCTGCACCACGTAAACCAATTTCTTCCTGTACAGCGTTAACTACATATAACCCAAAAGGTAATTTTTTCTTGTTCTGCTTTAAAAGCCTTGCAACTTCTGCAATCATAAAACCGCCAACACGGTTATCAAAAGCCCGCCCTATCAAATAATCATATGCCAGTTCTTCATAACCTTCTTCATAAGTTACTACCGATCCAATATGAACCCCCAATTCTTCTACTTCCTTTTTATTTCTTGCGCCACAATCCAAAAACAGGTTGTCCACTTTTGGCGCCGTTTCTTTACCATCGTTATTACTCATCCTGGTATGTATAGCGGGCCAGCCAAAAACAGCTTTTACCATGCCTTTTTTTCCGTGAATCAACACCCTCATAGATGGTGCTATCTGATGATCTACTCCACCATTACGTTTAAGATAAATTAATCCTTCAGGAGAAATATAATTTACAAACCAACTTATTTCATCGGCATGCGCCTCAATTACTACTTTAAATGTGGCTGTGGGGTTAATAACGCCAACTGCGGTACCATAAGGATCGGTAAAATGGCTATCCACAAAAGGTTTTAAGTATTCCAGCCACATTTTTTGTCCGCTGGTTTCAAACCCTACCGGAGAAGGATTGTTGATATAGTTTTTTAAAAAACTGTACGATTGTTCAGATAAAATACTCTTGTTTTTTTTTGCTTTAGCCATCTCTGTTGATTTATAAAAGCAAAATAACTAAATACTTGCCACATAAGTTGCCAAAGCAGAAAATAACATAAGCCCATCTACCAAAAAATAATAAAAAAAATACCCTTGTTTTTTTAGAGAAAAAAAATAAACCATTGCTGTAACAATACCAGTTATTAATAATGGAATAACCTGCATAGGTTCATCATAATATATTCTTAATGGAATACCATTTACTATATAGGCAGCAAATATTACAACCATTATGTATTGTACTGTACCGGGTTTTATAAGTGTGGTAAGACTTTGCAAGCCTCTTATCTTATCAACATTAGTATCTCTTGCATCAAAAATAATACACAGCATCAGCATAAAAAGAAACCGGTTGGCAAATAACATTGCCAGGGTTGTTAAATTGCCTGTTGGTGCCTGCTTGTAAGGAATGTACACTGTTACAAAAGTCCAGGTAAGTGCCAGTAAAAAAGTTTTAAGCAGCCCTGCCCTTCTTGCAATATGAAAAATTTTAAACGGCAACAAGGGAATTGTATAAAGTAATGTAAGTATTAAGCCTACGCCTATTACCGGCAGTAAAGATGTAATATGTGGTAACGATATTATTAACCCGGCTACAGCTATTCCAAAAATGATCACATTAGACCAATGTCGTTTTACAACAATGCTAACAGATTGCCCCGAAAAAGCATAGGCGCTTAAAAGCCAGTAAAAATTATAGCTGCAAAGCGTGGAGAAAAAAATAAAAATATATAAATGAACGGGCAGTTTAATATGTAACAACAAGGCAGTTTGAAAACTGAGCGCTAGTGCACAAAGCCCAATAAAAATTGAATGAGATAAGATAAAGTGCAACCACTTCATTACGGTGTAATGTAAAAAACAGGATCGCCGCTTACAATTACATTACTTTTATTTTTTGCAAAGTCTTTAATATATACTTCAAAAAACAAAGTATCCACTTTGGGCCGTGGCCTTGTACTGGCGCCTAACAGGGTAGAAAGATCAACACTGATTTCTCCCTTAAAATCCTTAACCGCTGCTGTAGATATATTAGGCAGTATCAACGAATCTTCTTTACCGGTTAAAAGGTTTTTTACATAAATCTTTGAAGTGTCTTTTCCGGATATGAACCCGAGGTCTCCTTCAGCATCTGTTACACTTATGGTAAGTGAAGGTATATACTGCTGATTAAGGGGTATATTGCTGTAAGCACTGTTTGGCTTTACAGATTCGAAACTGATTTGCGGAACAGTTGTAAATTTATCTTTTTTACAGGCTGTAAAAAAAATGGCAAGTGTTACTATTAATAAAGTATAACGCATCTTTGTATATTAAGTATTCAAATTTACAGATAGAAATTGAAACAACCCGTTAAAAATATTGACCTTGAAAAAAGAGTTTTTGCTGCTTCCAGCAAAAACTTTACTGAGCTTGCAGTAGAATTATTTCATTTTCAATATAACAATAACCCGGTTTATAAAAAATATTGCACTACGCTTAATATTGCCGTAAACGAAGTAGACAGTCTGCAGAAAATACCTTTTTTACCCATCTCTTTTTTCAAATCGCATCAAATTAAAACCACCGATTTTAATGCGCAGGCTATTTTTGAAAGCAGCGGCACAACGTCAACAATCAACAGTAAACATTTTGTAAAAGATATTGAAGTATATAAAAAAAGTTTTAACAGTTGCTTTGAAAAATTTTATGGCGCTGCCAACAGTAAATGTATACTAGGCTTGCTTCCTTCGTACCTGGAAAGAAGCAATTCTTCTTTAATTTTTATGGTTGAGGAATTAATAAACAGCAGCAACAATAATTTAAGTGGATTTTATTTATACGATCATGCAAAGCTATACAGTACCATTTTGCATAATGAAATTTTAAAACAGCCCACTATTTTAATTGGTGTTACATATGCCTTGTTAGACTTTGCAGAAAAATACCCCATGCAATTACGCCACACTATTGTAATGGAAACAGGCGGCATGAAAGGGCGCAGAGAAGAATTGACCCGGCAGGAAGTGCACCAACTGCTACAAAAAAATTTAGGCATAAGCCTGGTCCATTCAGAATATGGCATGACGGAATTATTATCGCAGGCCTATTCAAAAGGCGATGGTATTTTTCATTGCCCACCATGGATGAAAGTGGTAATACGGGAAGAAGATGACCCATTTGCAATTTATTTAGCGGATGATGTAAAAGAAAAGCCCATAAGCGGCGCACTGAATATTATTGACCTTGCCAATATTTACAGTTGCAGTTTTATAGCTACCAGCGATGTTGGCCGTTTATATAGTAATGAAAGCTTTGAAGTACTGGGGCGTATGGACAACAGTGATATAAGAGGATGCAGTTTGCTGGCTTTATAATTAAAAAATGTCCAAACTTAAAATGGATAATTGTTCCAAATAAAAAACCTCAACAGTAGTTGAGGTTTTTTGTGAACTGGCTGGGACTCGAACCCAGGGCCCATACATTAAAAGTGTATTGCTCTACCAACTGAGCTACCAATTCTCCTGTCCCTTTTTTAATTGGGAGTGCAAAAATAAGGTAAAAACATATTGCAACAAATTTTTTAAGCAAACTTTTTCAACATTTAAATTTGATTTTCAACATTTTGTTTGTTTTCACCAATATAACTCACTTATTTTTGCTTATATTTTTTTTATGAGCACATATTTTACAAATAAAGTTGTAGCTGTTACCGGCGGCAGTGAAGGTATAGGAAAAGCATTAGTAGATGCATTAATAGGTATGGGTGCAAAAGTGGCCACCTGTAGTCGTAATCAGGATAAATTATACGACTTGCAGGTAAAGCACTCCGGAGCTCCTTTGCACACACTGGTAGCCGATGTAAGCAATCTGAATGATTGTAAAAATTTTATCAACTCTACCATTGCCACTTTTGGTGGTATTGATATTTTGATCAACAATGCCGGTATAAATATCAGGGGCGTGTTGCAGGATATAGAAATTGAAGCGGTTGAGAAAGTAATGGATATTAATTTTTACGGCACCCTTTATTGTACCAAGCTGGCATTAAATTCCATCATAGAAAGAAAAGGAGCCATTGTAGGTGTATCTTCTGTTGCTGGTTACCGGGGGCTTCCGGGAAGAAGCGGCTACTCGGCCAGTAAATTTGCAATGACTGGATTTTTAGAATCGTTACGTACCGAACTAATAGATGCTGGCGTACAGGTGATGTGGGTTTGCCCTGGTTTTACAAAATCAAACATTCGCCATGTGCCTTTAATAAGCAAAGGAAAGTTGGTGCAGGTAAGCACAGAGCATGAAGAAAAAATGATGAGTTCGGAAGAATGTGCCGAAAAAATTATTAAAGCAATAGAGAAACGTAAAAGAACTTTAGTATTTACGTTTGCTGATAAACGTACTATTTTACTCAATAAACTTTTTCCATCCCTGGCTGATAAATTGGTAAAAAAATTCTTTTTTAGAGATGGAGGACTTGTAAGATAGTTTAAAAGTTTTTAGCTGAGACCTTGCAAACTATCAATTATTTATTAATTAATTATTCATTACTATAAATGCCTTTACTTACCCTTACATCTGATATTGGCCAGCAAGATTTTTTAGTTGGCGCAGTAAAAGGGCAACTGTTGCAGGCAAACGAAACTTTTAATATTATAGATGTAACCCATCACCTGTCGCCTTTTAATTATCCGCAGGCAGCGTATGTTTGCCGCAATGCCATAAAAAATTTTCCTGCAGAAACTTTTCACCTGATAATGGTAAATTTATTTGATGAAAAGCCAGAGCACATGTTGCTGGCAGAACATAACGGCCATTTTATTGGCTGTGCCGATAATGGCCTGCTTACCATGATACTGGAAGAAGTACCACAAAAAGTGGTGGCACTGGCATTGGATAAAACCCAGCAAAAAAATACCCTTTACTGCACCACCATTTTTGCAAATGCCTTCAATCTTTTACTTTCCGGTAAAAATCTTGAAGATATTGGTGATCCTTCTGTATCGATACAGGTAAAAAATCCGTTAAAACCCATGCTGGGCAATAATTGGATCGAGGGACAAATTATATTTATAGATAATTTTGAGAATGTAATTGTAAATATCACCAAAGACAATTTTGAGGAACAAAGAAAAGGCCGAAGTTTTAAAATAGTTTTTAAAAGAGATGAAGTAATTGATAAAGTAAGTGAAACTTATGCCGATGTTAATGAGGGAGAAAAACTGGCCTTATTTAACTCAGCTGGTTATTTGGAAATAGCCATTAATAAAGGCAATGCCGCAGGGCTATTTGGCTTGCAAGGCTACTCCGAAAAACAACAACAGCACCAATATATGAGTAACCGGATTTTTTATCAAACGGTAAAAGTGTATTTTGAGTAAGATATCGGCTCTGCTATAAAAGTGGAAACAGCAAAAAACAAACAACATTTTTGAACGTTTACAGATAATAGTGCATCCCAGATGTGCGAAATAACAAAAGTATTAGTGCCGGAAACAACATTTTTTAATAAAACATAATTAGTTCTCCGCCTGCTGGCGGATCAGAGGCTTGCCTTTTTTAAAAAACATATCAAGTAAAGAAACTGACAAAGAACTGGTTGCAGCTTTTAAAGAAAGCGGCGACAGTAACTATTTGAGCAAATTGTACCAGCGCTACATGGACCTAGTATTTGGCGTATGTTTAAAATATTTTAAAGACGCTGAAAGGTGCAAGGATGCTGTAATGGATATTTACGAGGAATTAAATACCAAGTTAAAACAACATGAGGTAGATAATTTTAAAGGCTGGTTGCATGTTTTGGCTCGAAATTATTGCCTGATGCAGTTGAGAAGCCCCAGAAATATGAAAACTACAGAATTTAGCGCCAACTTTATGCAATCGGAAGAAAATACGCATCTGAATAGCGAAGTATTGGAGAAAGAAAGCAATTTTATTAAATTGGAACAATGTTTGGATACATTATCCAATGAACAAAGGCAAAGCGTACAATTGTTTTACCTTGAAAATAAGTGTTATAATGAAATTGCGGTAATCACCGGGTTGGAATGGAATAAAGTAAGAAGTTATATTCAAAATGGCAGAAGGAATTTGAAATTGTGTATGGATGAAAAAGGTTTAGAGATTTAGGGTTTAGTTGGCTGCAAAAATTAAGCACTCGCTATTCACTACTTACCAATCGCAAAAAATGATCGATAAAGAAAACAATATTATTTACACCGCACAAGATATAGCACAATATCATGCTGGCCAACTAACGCCATTGCAAATGCATGCTATGGAAAAGGCTGCTTTGGATGATGATTTTTTAGCAGAAGCTATTGAAGGTTATGGTGGTGTGAAGCAGGATAATTGGAAAGACCAACTGGCAGCTTTAAAAGACAGATTTGAAAGTAATACACAACTGGTAAAAGTTATTACTTTACCAAAACGAAACAATAATAATTGGAAGAAACTTGCAGCTGCAGTTTTATTAATTGGTACCACTGCAACCATTTCTTATTTATTAACTAATAAAAAAGAAACCAGTCAAATTGCCCAAACTGTAAAAACAGAAACGATTACCGATTCCGCTGCAACAACACCAAACGATGTTACTACAGAAACTGCAACTATTACTCAAGCTCCGCAGGGTAATTTAAATACAACTGAAACAAAGTCTGTAGACATTGCTGTTGAGGATGTAAAAAAGAAAGACTTAGCATCAGTAACCGAGACCATACAACCCGATAGTAATTTTATTTATAAACCCGGCAAAGAGGTTGCTGCCGTTACTGCCAAAAAGTATGAAGTAAAGGAAACGGCTTCAGACAATGATGTAGTAGCAACAAAAACCAACAACACTATTGTAACAACAAATGCAGCCCCTGTTTCTGTTTATAATAATAATGCTGCAAATGCAAATCCTGCATTTAGAAAGGCTGCAAATAATCAGGCAGAATACGAAGCTTTTGCTAAAGACAAAAATGTTGCGTTGCAGAAACAACATGAACAACAATTAACCCGCTATTTTACAGCACAGGTTCTGGGCACAGATAATACGCCCCTGCCCTTCGCCAACATTAGTGTTAAAAGTGAAAACTTTGGAACTTATGCTGATGTTAAAGGTAATTTCAGATTAGTGTCTTCAGATTCGATAGTTACTGTAGAAGTAAAAGCGGCAGGTTATGAACCGCAGTTTTACACTTTACAAAGTTTTATTGCTCAAAATAAAATTATGCTTAAAGAAGAAGATGCTACAGCAAGATATAAAGCGGTTACAGTTAATCCTGCCACTGCCAAAAGTAAACCTTCAAGGAGAGCAACTTTATTAAAAGATTCAGTGGTAAATGTAGAACCTGCCGATGGTTGGGATAACTACAATACTTACGTAAATAATAACATAGAAATACCAGATGATATTTTAGATAAAAATCTGCACGGCCAAGTAGAAATTTCTTTTGATGTAAAACCTAATGGTACTATTACCAATATAAAAGTAGATAAATCGCTTTGCAACAATTGCGATGAAGCCGCTAAACGCCTACTTGAACAGGGCCCGCAATGGAAAACAAAAAACGGTAAAAAAGGAAAGGGCAAAATAACAGTACAGTTTTAATGTATTGTACATCACTTCTTAGGATTCATTCATTTATTTTTACAGTCTAATTTTTTTTATGCAGAAAAGAATATTGTTGTTTGTAATAATTATATTTTACGCACTAAGCAGTATGGCACAGGTAAAAATGCCACAGCCATCAACCACTCAAACTATAAAGCAAGAATTTGGCATGGGCGCCATTGAACTTACTTACAGCAGGCCTGTTGCCAAAGGCCGCAAAATTTATGGCGACCTTGTACCATATAATAAATTATGGCGCACTGGTGCCAATGCTGCTACCAGAATTACTTTTACAGACCCTGTAGAACTGGGAGGAAAAAAAGTAGATACCGGAACCTATGTTTTGTACAGTATTCCCGGGTTGGATAGCTGGGAAATTATTTTGAATAAAGGATTGAACAATTGGGGCACCGATGGCTACAAAGAAAGTGAGGATGTTATACATTTTAGAGTAGAGCCAATAAAAGCAAAAGCTAACATTGAAACTTTTACCATACAATTTGCCAATGTAAAATCCGAAAGTTGCGAATTGCATATTATGTGGGCAAAAACTACAGTATCAATTCCTGTTACCAGTAATATTAAAGATCGTTTGCGTGTGCAAATTGAAAAAGCTATGCAAACAGATAAAAAACCTTATTGGCAGGCGGCACAGTTTTATAATGAATACGAGCATAATCAAACCAAGGCATTAGAAAATTGTACCAAAGCTATAGAAGCTAATAACAAAGCTTTTTGGATCTATTTATACAAAGCTAAAATTCAAAAAGAAACAGGTGATAAAGCTGGTGCAAAAGCAAGTGCATTAAAATCGCTTGAACTGGCTAAAGAAGCAAAAAATGATGATTATGTAAAAATGAATGAAGAGTTGCTGAGAAAATTAAAATAAGTTATAGATTTATACAGAAGCGCTGCATTACTGCGGCGCTTTTTTTAGATTAATGCTTAGTTATCATTTCTTTTACTACTTGATCAATAAATAAATGTAATAATTTAATTTCCATCCTGCCTCTATTTTTATCATTCATAAAACAATTCGTTACAATTACTATATCCAATTTTGGAATGATACAAATAAGTTGTCCGCCAGCACCACTTGCAATATAAGCCTGGTAACCGTTTGTCTTTCTGCGCCACCAATAGTAGCCATAACCATTGGCATGTGGCAACACTGGCCACTTATTTAATTTTGCATGAGCTGCCCATGATTCTTTAATCCACGATTCAGCAATAATTTGTTGCCCATTAGAATTACCTCTATGCAAATACAATAAGCCAAAACGCATCAATTCCTGTGTTGTTAAAAACATTTCAGATGCACCGGAATATCTTCCCATCGGATCGGTATCCCATCTTTTATTTTTAATACCTATTGGATTAAATAAGTTGGTATCTGCAAATAATTTCAGATCGGTTTTAATTAACCTTTCCAACACCGCTTCAAAAACTGTGGATGCACCGGAACAATAATTAAACGTTTGCCCTGGCTCTTCATCATAAGGCACTTCAAGTGTATATCTTACCGGGTCAGTAGAAAAAAGAAGACCGTTAACTGTTGCCCCAAAATCGTTCCAGGCCAACCCTGTTTGCATGGTTAAAATATCTTTAAGTGTCATTACTCTCCGCAATGAATCATGCCATAATCTATCTTCAGCATACCAAACATTATGCGGATACAATGCCGGCGGAGCATACTCAGTTAAAATATTTACAACCGGCGTATTTAAATCAGGTAATAGCCCTTTATCCCTCACTATTCCTCCAATTGCAGAGGTTATACTTTTGGTAATTGACTTAATATTGAATTGCGTGGTATCGGATGCACCATGAAAATAATGCTCATATACTAACCCTTCTTTTTGCCAAACAGCAAATGATCCTAAACTTGGTATTGCAGTATTAATTTTTTTTTGAAAAGTAAGGAAAAATTGAGGAGAATACTTGCTTTCCTCTATTTGCCTGTGTGGTAATTTCTCATTTATATTTTGTGAATATACTTTTACAGTTAATAAGGTTAATATATAATGAATATAGTTTTAAGCCAGATCATCTTTAGTTTTATTATTTTGTAAAGATGGTAAAAGCATTTGCAGAACAACGCTGACTACTATTACCAGTAATGCCCCGATAACATTCAGCCATAAAAAAGAGATCACATCCATTTTATATACTATGATCACCAGTAATTCTGAAATGATGGCTGCATAAAAAACAGCATTGCCTTTTACAAACTTTAACCAGAAGGCCACTAAAAAAACACCCAGTATTACACCATAAAATAAAGAGCCGATGATATTTACAGCTTCTATTAAGCTATTACCGATATTATAAGCAAACATAGAAATAATGATAGAAAAAATCCCCCAGCCTAATGTGTACCATTGCGACACTTTGTAATCATCCTGCAATGACCCTTTTTTTACAAAAAACTTTTTATGAAAATCAATTACCGTGCATGCTGCCAGCGAATTGAGTGCTGCAGCAATGCTGCCCCAGGCCGCCAAAAAGATAATGGCGAAAATTAATCCTATCAACCCTACCGGTAAATTTTCCTTTACAAACCATAGAAAAATATAGTTGGTATCGTTAGGTTTCTGCGCTGGCAGCGCTCTTCCATTACCCCTTTAAAAGTTTTTTCTACCGCATTGGCTTCGGGCATATTCTTTTGTTCAAATGCTTTACTGTATTGCAGCTCCAGCATATTTAAAGAATCTTTTTTTACAGTTTGTTTTGCCTGTTGCAAGGTTACAGCATCAAAATAAACCGGGCCTTTGTTATATTGGTAAAAAGAAAAAATTAATATCCCAATTAATAAAATAAAAAATTGCATGGGCACTTTTACCAATCCATTAATAAGTAACCCCTTTCTGCTTTCTTTAATATTTTTTGCTGTTAAGTAACGCCCCACCTGGCTGTGATCGGTGCCAAAATAACTGAGTGCTAAAAAGAAACCGCCAATTAATCCGCTCCAGATATTGTATTTGTCTTTCCAGTCAAATCCTTTATCTGTAAAGCCGGTGGTAATAATATTCATTTTACCATTTTGTCCGCCCACTTTTAGGGCATCCGTAAAACCTATTGCTTCGGGTAATAATTTCACTGCAAGGTATCCTGTAATAAAAAGTGCTACAAAAACAATGATCATTTGCAGTTTTTGCGTATGTGCCACGGCTTTAGCTCCCCCACTCATGGTATAAATGATCAGTAAGCCTCCCATTACAAAATTGGTGTAATAAATATTCCAGCCCATTAAAGAGCTTAACACCAATGATGGTGCAAATATGCTAACGCCAGTGCTTAGCCCACGGGATAATAAAAACAAAGCAGAAGTAAAGGTTCTTGTTTTTACATCAAAGCGATGCTCTAAAAATTCGTAAGCGGTATATACTTTTAACCTGCTGAAAACAGGCACAAAAAAAATGGCGATAACGATCATGGCCAATGGCAGGCCAAAATAGTATTGTACAAAACGCATTCCATCGCTATACGCCTGACCTGGGCCTGTTAAAAAAGTAATGGCGCTGGCCTGTGTACCCATTATACTTAATAAAACCAAATACCAGGGCAGGCTGCGGTTGCTAAGAAAATACCCTTCTAAATTTTTTGTGGTACGGCTTTTATAAATACCATAGATAACTATGGAAGTAAGCGTAATAATTAATATGGCCCAATCTATCTGGCTCATGAAAAATACTTAGAAATGAGGTAGAAAATAATTATCTGCATAATTAAAAAAGACAGTACGCCAATATACCATTTGCGCCAGTATGTTTTTTCGCTTTTCATTTTTTTAACAAGCATTTATTTTAGCAGGGTGAGCCATTCTTTAAGGAGTGATCCACCCTTGAAATTACTTTACGTACTTCACTCTTTTATTAGCAATTAAATTGGCAAACAACCTGTATGCCCCCGGAACACCAGCAGGCAATTCTCTAAAGAATACCAAACCTGTATATACAAACCTGCCTTTGCCATAATTGGCAATGATCAAGCTTCCCTCCTGTTCATTTTCGCCGGGGTCTTTCATGCTCAGGATTTTTCTGTATGCTGTATCAACATTTTCTGCATTATAAATACTGCGTTCCTGTATCCACCCATCAAAATCTTTTGCCGTTATTTTATTGGGATGATTCAATGCCTTGTGCTCAGGAATTAAAAAATTCACTTTGGCTTCTTCATCAGTTATTCTATTGCGGCTTATGGTAAAAGGGTAAGGCGCAATCTTCGCCCTTACCGGACCAATCTGGTTACTGGTATTATATTGAGTGAACAACACTCCACCTTCTTTTACATATTTCATCAACACATCGTACACATTATTCATCCACTCATTGGTATTGTAGGTTCTTACCCCGGTTACAATTACATCAAACTGGCGCAGGTTATTAGGCGTCATATCACTTTCCTTTAACGTTACTACTTTGTATCCCATTTGCTCTAGTGCTTCTGGAATTTTATCGCCTGCACCGGGAATGTAACCTGCATAATTACCCTCTGTTTTCAAATCAAGATTTACCAATCTGGCAGGGTCCACATGATTGTAAATAATATCAGGTATATGATCGTAACTGATTTTTCTTTGGCCAAGCAATTGTTTTTCTTTTATTTTTTTAGCAGTAAAAATCCCATTTACCAATACTGCATCGTTATTAGCTAATCCAACATTTGAAACAGGTACAGTAAATATTTTCTTTTCTCCTTTTGTAAAAGTGCTGTACAAGTTACTGGCAGTTATTGTAGTGTAATTTTTATTGTATGCCAGTTTGATACTATCTGCAATTACTTTATTTGCCTGTACAATGAAATTTATATTCTTAGTTTGATTTTTAACCGCAATATTAAATAATACCAACGAAGGAGCACTACCCACAAAAGCAGGAGTAATAATGTTTACAGGCTGATACAATTCTCCTTTTACCGGATCGGTATATTTGTACACCACTGGTTTTGTAAACACAAATTCCTTTCCTTCTATCATCATGCTAAAAGTTACGCTTAGTGGATCATTTTCTGCTTTACCAATTTTAAGCTGATCATCCACATTAAAACTTCCTTTCTCTTTTTGGCTCTCCAGCCAGTAAGGTTGTGTGAGTTTTGCATCGGGCTCAATAAACCAGGTATAAGTTTTTACAGCATTGGTATTTTTCCTAAGCTGGTCAAAAATTACATACGTAGTATCTATTTGTGCATCGGCACTTAAAATGTTTGCGCCACTTCTGTTGTTGACTGTTAAGGTTACTTTTAAACTATCGCCTTGTACAGCATATTGTGTATTGGCCACTGCTTCCATAAATAAGCCACTACAGTTTTCAATTATTTTTTTTATTTCCGCTTGCTTTTGTTCTCTCCAATAACTGTCCTCTACTTTATCTACCACTCCATAAAGTTTAACTAAATCTGCAACAGATTTTTCAGGATTTGCTGCCGAATAGTTCGTGATTATTTTTTCAATATCGCTTTTAATTGTACCAGCAATATAAAGCGGCTCATCATTTGCGGTTCTGTTCCAGCTAATATTAATCCCATCCATCAAATCATTTACCGGCGCAGCACCTTTTATCGTTTTAAAATATTCCAAAATACTGCCCCTTTGCCCCGGCACACCAAAGCCCTGGCTTTTATGCATGCTGCGGCTGGCGGCTGCAATCTCTCCATAACTTTTACCTAGTATGGCATTGTAATCGCCACAGTCTAATTTTAATTGATCGTCTCTTTGTGTATTATTACCACCAAAATTAAAGGTGTTCCAAAGCAAACGTTTTGCCTGCCAAACAGAAACATACTTCAATTGCTCTGGAAATTTTGTAGGATCAGCTGCGGCGTCAAATGCTTCTCCGGCAAGAATTGCAGAGGCAGTATGATGCCCGTGACCACCTTCGCCAGTGGTGGGAAATCTTGTTATAATAACATCCGGTTTAAATTTACGTATAACCCAAACCACATCACTTAAAATTTTATCATGGTTCCAAATGCGCATGGCTTCTTCCGGGCTTTTACTAAATCCAAAATCAAATGCCCTACTAAAAAATTGTTCGGCACCGTCCACTCTTCTTGCGGCTAATAATTCCTGTGTTCTTATCAAACCCAGATCTACACCTTGTTCGTCGCCAATTAAATTTTGTCCGCCATCGCCCCTGGTTAAACTTAAATACCCGGTGCGGTACAATTTTTCGTTGGCCAAATAAGCCAACAGTCTTGTATTCTCATCATCAGGATGTGCAGCAACGTATAATACAGAACCTAATACATTCAGTTTCTTTATCTGCAATAAAATTTCGGAAGAGGTATATGATTTAGGAGTTTGTGCATTTAAATTCGCAGAGCAAAAACTGATTATTGCAATTCCAATTAGCGATTTTATTTTCATAATTATTTTAAGCTAAGATTTGATTATTGATTTACAAGAAACACAGCATTAGCAAACATCAACTTACCATTCTCCCAAAAACTCCTGAATATTGGATTATCCGCAAAATAAACAATTGAGCCTCTGCCAACCTGCTGCACACCTATCACCGTACCATCTTTTATTTTGTCTTTTAATTTACTGCCCACAAAGCCAGCCACCTGGTTGTCTTTTTTTATCACTCCCACATTCCAGCCATCTTTCATAAATTCATACAGATCGCTATTTTGCTTTAAGGTAAAGTAACCGGATGTATAACCAAATGCTAAAGGATGAGAATCATCAAGGGTAACTTTATAAATAGAACCGGGAATGTATTCGGTAATGCTTTCTCTTTCCCTGTTCTCAAAACGTTTTACATCAGCATACACACTGTTATCATCTTTTTTATCATCCTTCTTCTCCTCTTCATCACTCTTCTTTAATTTAAATCCCCAATCAGCTTTTGCTATCAGTTCAGCCGCATATTCTACTGCAATTATTTTACCGCCTTGTTGTACCCAGGTTTTAACTTCGGCTGCGGCATCTTTTTCTGTTAAAAATTTATAATTGCCATCTGGTAAAATAAGCACATCAATATTTTTTAGTGCAGCGCCATTTATTTCATCTGCATTAATCAGCGTTATTGAGTAATCTAATTGCTGTTCAAACAAATGCCATACCTCTCCTGCCGAACTCGGATTTACGCTTTTGCCCGTAAGCATTGCCACATTGGGCTTTTTTATAAAATGTACTTTTTCGCTCCCAAAATCAAAACCTGTTTCCATAAAGCCTCCGGATACTGACGTAAGGGTGGCCTCATACTTTTTTGATGCTGCCATCAATTCGTCTAACTTATCTTCATTACCTTTTTTCAGAATAATTAAAGTACCTTTTTTAAAGCCTTTACCATTGTAAGTAAAATCTTTTTCAGCAAACCTTACTTTTATTTTTGCAATTAATAAAGCGGATAAAAGTTTAGCATCTTCAAAAGAAGAATAATTAATCAAATAACCATAGGCATTTTCTGTAAGATCATTTTTTGCAATTGGCCTGCTGTAAACACCGGTTACCATTTTTTCTTTTACCGCATAAGCCTGCACGCCATACACATAAGGAATACTCCATGCTGTAATATCATAAGTGACCGAATCGCTTAGCTTGGATTTTGGTTCAAACAATACTTTTATTAACGCAGATTTTGGTTGATACGCACTAACCGCAATATTATTAGCTGTAGTAAACACTTCTTCCTTGCCGGAAAAATAATTATACCCTTTAAGCGAAGCGCCGCTAACAGTACCATATTTAATACCATTAGCCTCAAAAAAACTTTGTAAGCTTTTTAATTTACCTGCATTAGTTTCGGTGATCACATAAGTTTTATATTCTCCTATGCCATTATTTTTTGCATCATCAAAAAACTTTTTAAACTCTGTAACCAGCCTGTTATTATTTAGTGATGCAATTTCAACAGTACTCATACTAGTGGTAAAGTGATGTGCTATCCTGTCTTTTAAAGTAAGTGTATCACCATCCGATTTTAAAGCCGCTGCACCACCGCCGGGGCCGCCGGCCTGTTCATACGTCATACCAATGGCGCCATTGTAAATAGGATAGGTATCGCCGTAAGCCGGATAAAATAAATCAAAAATTTCTTTAGTAAAATACAACCAGCCGTTAGCATCAAAATACTTTGCATGATTTTTTCCAATGGTATATTGAAAATCTCTCTGCCATTTGGTGATCACTTCATGAAAAGGTTCTGCCGCAGGCGCAAAATAATATGGGTTATTAATGCCCTGCTCATGAAAATCGCAATGAATTTGTGGCATCCATTCGTTGTACTTTTTTAAGCGGCCTTTTGTTTCTATTTGTGTTTGCCATGCCCAGTCACGGTTAAGATCAAAATTGTAATGATTGGTTCTGCCGCCGGGCCAGGGTTCGCTATGTTCTCTTGCATCGGTATTAGCATCTGCAGTTTTGCCTACCACTTGCGTAAACCAGTTTACATAACGGTCTCTTCCATCAGGATTTAAACAGGGATCAATAATTACTACAGTATTCTTTAACCATTCTTTTGTTTGCGCATTATTGGGGTTTAGCAATTCGTACAAAGTTTTCATCGATACTTCTGATGAACTGGTTTCGTTGCCATGTACATTATAACTTAACCAAACAATGGAAGGCGCATTTACATCACCTGGTTTATCATTCAGCATCCCGGTAAGGCGCAAATTATTTTTTCTTATTTCGTCCAGCTTTGCAAAATTTCCTTCGGATGCAACAAATGCCAGCAATAAAGGGCGGCCCTCGTTTGTTTCGCCATACTGCTCCAACTTCATCATTTTAGGCATGGCCAATGCAGCCTGTTGAAAATAATTTACTATTTTATAATGTGCTGTATATTTATCCCCCAACTGATAACCTAAAAACTGATCCGGGCTTTTAAGTTGTTGTGAAAAAGATGCGTAACTTGAAATGAATACTGTAAAAAAAACAAAAAGGCTTTTCTTCATAAAATCTAAACTTTTGGGGCTAAACATTAAAGATAATTGTACAATCAAATGAATATAAAACAAAAATCACTATCAATAGTTGTCTGTTTTTTTGTGCTGCAAAGTACGGCACAAATTAATCCTTATAACTACCACTCACAAAAAAAAGTAGTTGGTGTAAATGGTGCCGTGGTATCGGCACATCCGCTGGCCAGTAAAGTGGGCATATCTATTTTAAAACAAGGCGGCAATGCGGTAGATGCTGCCATTGCCACCCAATTAGCATTAGCAGTTGTATATCCCGGTGCCGGTAATATTGGTGGTGGTGGATTTATGGTGGCGCATTTAAAAAACGGAAAAAATATCGCTATTGATTACAGGGAAAAAGCACCTGGCAAAGCCAGCAGAGATATGTATTTAGATTCACTGGGCAATCCTATGCTGCAACTATCGCAGGATGGGCATTTGGCAGCCGGCGTACCAGGTACAGTTGCCGGTTTATTTGCATCTTATAAATATGCCTCGTTGCCGTTTGCAAAACTTATTCAGCCTGCTATCGATTTAGCAGAAAATGGATTTGCCATCACCAGATCTGAAGCGGAATCTTTTAATGAACTTAAAGAAGAATTTACTGCGTTAAACACTACCCTTCCGGTTTTTGTAAAACAACAACACTGGAAAACCGGTGATACTTTAATACAAAAAGACCTGGCTAATACATTAAAAAGAATAAGAGATAACGGGCAAAAAGGTTTTTATGCAGGTGAAACAGCAAAACTGATTGTTGCAGAAATGCAAAAAGCAAACGGCATTATCAGTTACGAAGATTTGGAAAATTACCAGGCTAAAGAAAGAAAGCCTGATGTATTTAATTATAAAGGCAACACCATTGTTACCATGCCATTGCCCAGCAGCGGTGGCATTATTTTGCAACAAATGATGAAAATGATTGAAAAGCGAAATATTGGAGCGATGAAATTTCAAACCGTAGCAAGTGTGCAACTAATGACAGAAGTAGAACGGAGAGCTTTTGCCGACCGTGCCGAGTTTTTAGGCGATCCTGATTTTGTAAAAGTGCCTGTAAAAAAATTAACCAGCAATGCTTACCTGGCAGGAAGAATGAAAAATTACGATGCAAAAAAAGCAGGTAGCAGCGCCACTACAAAAGCAGGAATAATTAAAGAAAGTGAAGAAACCACTCATTTAAGTGTGGCAGATAATAAAGGCAATGTGGTAGCTGTTACCACCACTTTAAATGGCAGCTACGGCAGCCGCACTGTAGTTAACGGTGCAGGTTTTTTATTAAATAACGAAATGGATGACTTTAGTGTAAAGCCGGGTGTGCCCAATATGTATGGCGCTTTAGGCAATGAAAAAAATGCCATTGCTCCCGGTAAAAGAATGCTGAGCAGTATGACACCAACCATTGTATTAAAAAATAACAAACCTTATTTAGTAGTGGGCACTCCCGGTGGCACTACAATACCTACCAGCGTATTTCAAACATTGGTTAATATTTTAGAATTTGGTATGAGTGCCGAAGATGCGGTGAACAAACCTAAGTTTCATCACCAATGGTTGCCCGACGAAATTGATGTAGAAAAAGAATTTGATAAAGTGGTTAAACAACAACTGGAAGCCATGGGTTATAAAGTGATGCAAAGAGGACATATTGGAAGAACAGAAGTGATACAGATAAAAGGCAAGCAAATTATTGCTATCGGCGATTACAGGGGCGATGATGCAGCGGAAGGATTTGCACCTGTACCCTAACGGGCATAAAGTATTTTTTAATAAATAAAATTTATTACCCAAATGAGTGGAGACCTGATTTCAAATAATTTTGCAGAAAACATCAATAAGAATAGTATACAACGTAATATCAGGCTACTGTGGATTATTTTAATATTATTTTCGCTATACGTGTTATTTGAGATCATTGAATGGGCATTATTTTTAACCGGAATCAAAGATGTTCAGGAAACGACTTTGACATTTTACAGCTATAAAATAATGCCCATTGTATCGTTGATAAATTTAGCAATAGGTGTTCTAATATGGCTCTTTTATATCAAAGGCCATAAATTGATACTCCTATCTTTTGAAAAAGATAATGCTGATATTTTTAACAAAGGTTACTCAATGCTTAATAAGGCAACCTCTTTAAATATAATTGGATACAGCTTGATCCTTTTAAGTTTGGTTTTTCGTTTTATACTAAAATATTCATCCGGAAATTTATAAAGATGCCATTAGCCTCAATCTTTCTGCAATCCGCCATTAAACGCTTAAGCTATTACAAAGAACTAGGCGATAAAACATTTGTTCAATTAAATGATACCGATTTTCATTATCAACCCAATGAAGAAAGCAACAGTATTGCCATAATTATACAGCATATAGCTGGCAATATGCTCAGCCGATGGACGGATTTTTTAACCAGCGATGGCGAAAAAGAATGGCGCAACCGGGATAGAGAATTTGAAGAACAACAAATGACCAAACAACAATTGATTGAGTTTTGGGAAAAGGGTTGGCAATGTTGCCTCAATACATTAAATGCATTAACAGAAGATGACCTTTTAAAAACTATTCATATACGCAGCGAAGGTTTGTTGGTGGTTGATGCCATTAATCGCCAGCTGGCGCATTACCCGTATCATGTAGGGCAGATTATTTATGTGGCTAAAATAATTACCAGCAACAACTGGAAAACCTTATCTATAGCCAAAAGCCAATCTCATCAATTCAATCAGCAAATGCAACGAAGGCAATAAAATGCAGGTCTTGGTTACTTATGTACAATCTTATTAATAATGTACATTTGCACGCAATTGAAAAACATGAAAAAAATTACTACTGTATTTGCATTGCTTTTAACAATGAAGAATGTAACAGCCCAGGTTAAAATAGCAGCTAAAGGTGGCTGGAATTTTTCTACCGCTAATGCTACTTATGCAGACGTAAAACAACCTTCGGACTTTACTTTTGGTTATGGTATAGGCGCCATGGCCAAAATTCTTTTTGAAGGAGTACTGCATTTTTCTCCTTCGGTAATGATCAACAAAAGAGGTTTTACAATAAAACCATTAACAGGCCCCAATAAAACAGAACAATATTCAATTGTATATCTCGATCTTGTGCCTTCTTTAAGTGTGGATTTTCCTGTAAAGGATAATTCTTTTGTAATTAGCCTTGGGCCCGATTTTGGTTTTACCAAATTTGGTAAGCTAAAGATCACCGATAACAACAATGTGGTAACTTCTCAAAAATTAAAGTTTGGTTACACCGAATATGGCATGTTTGACATGGGCCTTAATGCCAGTATAGGCTACCACATGAAAAAGGTTTTTGTGGAGCTGGGCTATATGTATGGTTTGGCCAGTATTAATAACAATGAAGAAAATGATCAGCGCAATATCCGCAATCGTATGCTGGGTCTTAATATTGGCTATTATTTCAAATAACCTGCTCCGTAATTTGTTTAACTTTTTCCGGATAAGCTGTGCATTAAATCTTACTATCATTTAAATAAGGCTTAAGTTTATCCCTTCTCTAATTAAATTGTAAAATTTGGTATTGAATTTGCCTGTAACAGGCGAAACATTACTTTTGTAATAATTGTATAATTCCCTGAGCAAAAGCCTTAACATATTAAAATGGATTTTACTTACACTACTTTTTTGGTTGGTGCTGGGCGCTATGCTATTTTTTATTTACAACAGTTATAAATGGCTTTTTTATATACTATTAATTGGCTGGGCAATTGCCTGGCTTTTTATTTTTAAAAAGTTAAAGCAAAAATTCTTTTTCTTTCTTTCGCTGTTGTTATTGCTTTTGTTTAGTTGGGGCATCATCAACTTTACCCCGTTTCAAAATTATCTTGTAAAAACGGTAAGCCACAAACTCTCCAAAAATTTACAAACCACCGTTTCTATAAAGCATGTTGATTTTGCACTTTTTAATAAAATGCTTTTAGAAGGGATATTGGTAGAAGATATAAAAAAAGACACACTGCTATACGCAGGCACTGCAAAAGTTAGTATTACCGATTGGTTTTTCTTTAAAGAAAAAGCCACACTGCAATATGTAGGATTAAAAGATGCGGTGATAAATTTAAACAGATCCGATTCTATCTGGAACTACCAGTTTTTGGTAGATTATTTTTCTTCCCCTAAAAATCCTAACGCAAAATCAAAAGAAGGGCTGCAAATAGATTTTAAAGCTGCCGAGTTTGAAAGTATCAGGTTCAATAAAAAAGACCAATGGATTGGGCAAGATCTTACAGTTGGTGTAAGTAAACTTAATATAAATGCCGACAGTGTTGATTTTTCAAAAAAAATTATTGCCCTCAACAGTATCAACCTGGATAACCCTGTTTTTTACCAGAATGATTATACCGGCAACAGGCCCGAAGCAAGCAGGCCAAAAAACACTCCTGCCAAAGTTTCGGTACCCGGCAAAAACCAATGGAATACAGATGGCTGGGTAATAAATGTAAAAGATATTGAGGTAAAGAATGGTAGTTTTCAAAACGAAAAAGAAACTGAGAGGGCTCCTTATACCGATAGGTTTGATGGACAACATTTATTGTTTGCAGCCATAAAGGGAAATCTTAAAAATGTACAGTTTATAAATGATACGCTTACAGCTAACATCAATTTATCTACCAAAGAAAAATGTGGCTTTGAGGTAAAAAAAATAGAAGCAAAATTAAAGTTCACACCGGAAATAATGGAGTTTAATAACCTTAACCTGGTAACCAATAAAAGCCGGTTAGGAAATTATTATGCCATGAGTTATGAAGGGTTTAACAAAAGCATGAGTGATTTTTTACACAGTGTTACCCTTGCAGGAAAATTTGAGAGCAGTTTTGTACATAGTGATGATATTGCTTTTTTTGCACCGGCATTAAAAACATGGAACCGTCGTTTTGATATTAAAGGAAATGCAAAAGGCCCTATTGATAATTTGTTTGCAAGAAACATGATTATTAAAAGCGGCAATACTACTGTGGATGGCGATATTGCATTAAAAGGTTTGCCGGATATTGATAATACTTTTATCGATTTTAAATCTAACAGCCTGGTAACAAATTATAATGATCTGGTTGCCATTATCCCTTCTTTAAAAAATGTTACGCAACCTAAACTAAGCAAACTGGGTAATATTAATTTTAAAGGAAACTTTACAGGCTTTATAAACGACTTTGTTACCTACGGAAATATAAGTACCGGCCTGGGAAGTATTATTGCAGATATAAACATGAAACTGCCGGAAAACAGAACACCTACTTATTCCGGTAAAATTTCTTCTTCCGGATTTAACCTGGGGCAATTTATCAATAATAATAAACTGGGCAATATTGCCTTAAATGGCAATGTGGCGGGCAGTGGATTTGCATTAAAAGATTTGAATGCAAATTTTAAAGGCAATATCCATCAACTGGAATTTTCAGGCTATAATTACAATAACATATCTATTGATGGCAATTTTGTAAAGCAAATATTTACAGGTCACGGTAATGTAGATGACCCCAATTTAAAAATAGAAAATTTTGATGGATCGGTAAGCCTTGCAGGTAAAGAACCAATTTTTAATTTTGATGCAGTATTGGCAAAATCCGATTTTAAAAAATTACATTTTACTAAAGAGGATTTTGCATTAGACGGCCACTTTAACCTGCATTTTACAGGCGACAATATTGATAACTTTTTAGGCACTGCAAAAGTGTATAATGCAACGCTGCTACACAATAATACCCGGCTATCTTTTGATTCTCTTGTATTGAACTCTTATATCACCGAAGGAAAAAAATATCTTTCTGTTCAATCTAACCAGGTGGAAGCTAATGTTACCGGTAACTTTAAAATACTGGAATTACCCGACGCTTTTAAAGTTTTTTTAAACCGGTATTATCCTGCCTACATACCCAAACCCAAAAATGCTGTTAGCCAACAGGATTTTAGTTTTTATGTTAAAACCAAAGAAGTAGATGAATATGTGCAATTGCTCGATCCTAAATTAAAGGGGTTTAATAATGCTACATTTAATGGTAACCTGAGGTTGGCACAAAACGAGTTGAATGTAAATGCAAACATTCCTGAATTTGAGTATGATAAAAAAATATTCAATACGGTTAACCTGGAAAGCAAGGGAAATTTTGATACACTATTTACCAAGATAACCACCGGCGATATTGTATTAAACGACAGCCTGCATTTTCCCGGAACCAATTTATTGATAAAATCACACAACGATATTTCTGCCATTGAATTAAAAACAAGTGCCAGTAAAACTTTAAGTGAAGCTGAATTAAATGCAAGCGTACAAACCTTAACCGATGGCGTTAGAATTCACTTCTCTCCTTCTTCATTTATTATTAATGATAAAAAATGGCAGCTGGAAAAAGATGGGGAATTAACTATCCGTAAATCTTATGTAGATGCCAGCGAAGTAAAATTTGTTCAGGGCAATCAGGAAATTGTTATTTCCACCGAAGATGCAGGCGATGGAACCGATAATACCAATGTGGTAGCAAGACTTAAAAAAGTAAACATTGATGATTTTACTCCTTTCTTTTTAAAAAACCCCAGGCTGGAAGGTATTTTAACCGGCGTAATTACCCTTAAAGATCCATTTGGAAAACAAATTGTAGAAGTGGATGCCATGGCAGAAAATTTCACACTGGATAATAAAAAAATTGGCAATACTACATTAAAGGGAGATGTGAATACAGCAACCGGTTTAATAAAAATTAAAGCCGGCGCCAATAATGAAAAATACAAGTTTGATATTGATGGCAGTTACAATTATAAGGATTCAACCGACAAACAAATGAATTTTGATTTACTGTCGGAGCATTTTGATATCAGTTTACTGGATAATTACCTGGGCAGCATCTTTAGTAACATGCAGGGAGATGCTGTAAGTAATTTAAAAATAACAGGTGGCCCTAAAAGCCAGTCTTACAGCGGCAGTGTTACAGTAACCAATGGTTCTTTAAAAATTAACTATACCCAGTGTAAATACAACTTCACTAACAAAACAATCATCTTTAACCCCGGCGAAATTGATTTTGGTGTAATGCAGATAAAAGATACACTGGACAATTCTGGCTATGTAAGTGGTAAAATATATTATAATAATTTCTTTCAGGATATGTCGTTTGATAATGTGCGTTTTGACACGCCCAAAATGCTGTTGTTAAATACCACCCAAAAAGATAACAGCCAGTTTTATGGAAGAGTAATTGGCAGGGCATTAATGACCTTAAATGGAGATATTACTGACATGCGGATGAAAATTAATGGAGAGCCTTCAGTATCGGATACCAGCCATATTTATTTACCCACAGGCTCAGGAAGAGAATCGGGTGTTATTGATTACATCGACTTTATACAGTTTGGTACTAAAATGGAAGATGTAAAAAGCAGAAAGGGCAGTAATATTTTAGTAGACATGGTGTTAAAGGCTAACCCTGCCTGTAAGATTGATGTAATATTGGATGAAGCTACCGGTGATATTATTAAAGGCCAGGGTAATGGAGAGTTAACAATACAAGCCGGCACCAACACTAATTTAAGTATCAGGGGCAAGTACAACTTAACCAAGGGAGATTATACTTTTAACTTTCAAACATTTTTAAAAAAACCATTTACACTTAACAGAGGTTCTATTACCTGGAACGGTGATCCGTATCTTGCCAATATCAATATTGATGCAGAGTACCTGGCTAAAAATATTGACCTTAGCAGCATCTCTTCTTCCAATGGATTTAAGCAAAAAGGTGATCTTAAAATATTAGCTTCTTTAACAGGAATTTTAAATAAGCCTGATATTAGTTTTAGTTTTGTACTGCCCGAACAAAATCCTTTGTATGGCGACTATTTTGCACAAAAAAAATTAGAAGATTTTAAAAAAGAATCCAGCGAAATGAACAAGCAGGTAGCCAGTTTACTGCTAATCAATTCATTTGTTTCGGGCCAGCAAAATGTACTATCAGGAAGTACCCCGTTTACACTTGCGGCCAATTCCATCGGTGGTGTGGTATCGGGTTGGTTAACAGGTATTTTTAATAAAAGTTTAGAGCGGGCAACCAATGGTGTTGTATCTACCTATCTTGATATTAATTCCAGTTTTGACCTTGCCAGCACTGCAGCATTATTACAAGCAAATGTTAGAACGGGAGTTCAGTTACTTTTAAATAACAGGCTGGTAATATTAATTGGCGGTAATATCGATTTTAATACTCCTTATGCATTAATTGCCAATAAAAGTTTGGTTAGCCCGGATATAACTATAGAATATATGCTTACCAAAGATGGCAGATGGAGAGCAGTTGGTTTTAACCGCACCAGTATTGTAGCCACCGATTTAACCGGTACGCAAAGAAATAAGACCGGTTTAAAATTATCGTACCGGAAAGATTTTGATAAAAAGAGAAACAAGAAACCTGTTATTAATACAAAGCCTAACTAGCCATTCAAAATATCATGGCCCATTTTATCCTTCTTGGTTTGTAAATATTTTTCGTTGTGCGGATTTGATTTTATTTCAATAGCCACGTTATCTACTACCTCTAACCCATAGCCCAAAAGTCCGGCACGCTTGCGTGGATTATTACTCATTAATTTCATTTTGCTTACACCCAGATGACGCAGAATTTGTGCCCCCACTCCATAATCTCTTTCATCCATTGCAAAGCCCAGTTCTAAATTGGCTTCTACGGTATCTCTGCCCTGCTCCTGCAGTTTGTAGGCTTTTAATTTATTTAACAAGCCTATACCTCGGCCTTCCTGGTTCATGTATAATATTAATCCTTTACCTTCTTTTTCAATCATTTTCATGGCGTGGTGCAACTGATCGCCGCAATCACATCTTAATGAACCCAGTATATCACCCGTCATGCAACTGCTGTGTACCCTTACTAAAACCGGCTCATCTTTTTCCCAATTACCTTTTCTTAACGCCAGATGAATATCGCCTGTATTCAATTGTTTAAAAGCAACTAAATCAAATACGCCATATTTGGTGGGCATTTGTACACTTACTTCTTCTTTAATTAAAGTTTCTGTTTTTAACCTGTATTCAATTAAATCTTTTATTGAAATTAATTTAAGGTCGAATTTTTTTGCAATTACTTCAAGTTCCGGTAACCTGGCCATACTGCCATCTTCATTCATAATTTCTACCAGTACGCCTGCAGGCGAAAAGCCAGCCAGCTGTGCCATATCAATAGTAGCTTCGGTATGCCCGGTGCGGCGTAAAACGCCACCTTTTTTTGCCCGTAAAGGAAAAATATGCCCGGGCCTGCCCAAATCTTCCGGCTTGGTGGCTGGGTCAATTAATGCCCGTACAGTTTTTGATCTGTCGTGAGCGGAAATACCTGTTGTACAGCCCTGCCCCAGCAAATCCACACTTACTGTAAAAGCAGTTTCGTGCAGAGAAGTATTATCTACCACCATTGGCGGTAAATGCAATGCATCGCAGCGTTCTTCTACCAATGGTACACATATAAGGCCACGGCCATGGGTACTCATAAAATTTATCATTTCAGGCGTGGCAGCTTCTGCTGCGCCTATAAAATCACCCTCGTTTTCCCTGTCCTCATCATCTACTACAATTATCAATTTACCCTTTTTAATATCTTCTATTGCACTTTCTATACTGTCTAGCATATGTTTAATTTATGGCGCAAAGGTAACGAGGTTTACATTTTATATCGTTTTATCGCTATTTTGAAATTGGGAATATTTTGAAAACCAAATACATTAAAAATTAAACAACTGTGTAAGCCAGGCCGTTGGGGGAGGAAAAAAATAAAGACGGGCTTAATAAAATACAAAGCAGCTAATGCTATCTGCTTATTGCCTTACATTTGTTAATAAAAGTTGGCTCAAATTCGCCAATTATTTACTTTCTTTGCCAACGTAAAAAACTAACTATTATGAGAATTAAAAAAATTGTACGTTTATTAACTGTACTCTTAATTTTTCCCTTTGCCTTAAGTGCACAGGTTACCACAAGTACTATTAGTGGAACTGTAAAAGATGAAAAAGGAGCAGGATTAGAAGGTGCTACTGTAAAGGTTACCAATACCCAGAATGGCGCTGTAAAATTATCCAGAACTGACAAAAGTGGTCGTTATATGATCCCCAACTTAGATCCTGGTGGGCCATACATTGTTTCAGTTAGTTTTGTTGGTCAAAATATTCAAGATAAAAAAGACGTTTTTCTTCAATTAGGTAATACCGAGGTGCTGGATTTTGCAGCTCAAACAACTGCAAACGTGTTAGAAGCAGTAGTAGTAAATACCCGTACATCACGTACTGTAAAAACAGGTACGGGCAGCAACTTTAACCAAAGAGCTATCACTACTTTACCTAACATTAGCAGAAGCATTACCAACATTGCCACTTTAACACCGCAAGCTGGTGCTGGTAACTCTTTTGGTGGACGAGATGGCCGCTATAACAATATTCAAATTGATGGTGCCAGCTTTAATAACAACTTTGGTTTATCAAACAACCCTTTACCAGGCGGCGCAGTGCAACCCATTTCATTGGATGCGATTGAAGAAATCTCTGTAAACGTTAGCCCTTTTGATGTACGCCAGGCAAACTTTACCGGTGCAGGCATAAATGCTACTACCAAAAAAGGAACTAATAAATTCAGAGGAAGTGTATATGGCTTCTTCCGTAATGAAGGTTTTTTAGGAAGAGAAGCGGTTGGACAAAAAGTACCTACTGTAACTCAATCAACTTCTAAAACATTTGGTGCTACCATTGGCGGCCCAATCATTAAAAACAAATTGTTCTTCTTTTTAAGCGCCGAGTCTGTTGAATTTGATGCGCCTGGTATTAACTGGAAAGCCAGTAGAGGTGCACCTTCCTCAGACCCTAACGAATCAAGAACACAATATGACAGTCTTGTTGCAGTAAGCAATTATTTAAAAACTAAGTTTGGTTACGAAACTGGCCCTTTTGAAAACCTGGGTAACTTTTTTACCAAAAATGAAAAAATATTGGGCCGTTTAGACTGGATCATAAATACTAAGCATTCAGCTTCGTTCAGGTATAACTATTCTAAAACTGATGATGACCAGCTATTAAATGGTAACAGTGCCCCCAACCCAAGAGGAAGTAACAGGTGGAGCAATGTAAGTATGAGTTACGAAAATTCAAACTATGCCAACACTAACCTTTTAACTTCATATGCTTTTGAATTAAAAAGTAATTTCAACAACCGTTTGTCTAACCAGTTTATTGCTACTTACACAAAAGCAAATGATCCAAAAAGAAGCAGTAAATCTTCTTTATTCCCATTCATTGATATCTGGTCTGGTGGCGATAGTTACATCAGTGCAGGATATGAGTTATTCTCTTACAATAACGATGTTCAAAACAATACTTTAACATTCAACGATAACGTAACCTATACTGCCGGTAAACATACTTTAACAGCAGGTGCTGCGTACGAAAAGATATATGTCAAAAACTATTTCATGCGTTATGGTACCAGCTACTATCGCTTTTCAAGTGTGAATGCATTTTTAACCAATCAGGCGCCAACTGCATTTGCTATTACCTTTCCTGTACCAGGCAGAACACCTTTTGTAGAACTTGATTTTGGACAGGCAAGTTTATATGCTCAGGACGAAATTAAATTCAACGATAAATTTAAATTAACCGTAGGTTTAAGAGCAGACAGGCCATTATTTAAAAACGACATGTTAGGCAATTCATCAATCAGCGCATTATCATTTTATGATACAGATGGTAAAGCATTTAATATTGATGTAAGCAAATGGTCTAAAGAAAGAACTTACTTAAGCCCACGCATAGGATTTAACTGGGATGTAGAAGGAAATAAAGACATGATCATCCGTGGTGGTGTAGGTGTATTTACCGGAAGGTTCCCATTTGTTTGGTTTACTAACCAACCTTCTAACAGTGGTACTTCTGTAGTTCCTTATGAAGTTACTTCTGCTGCAACATTAGGTAATTACTTGTTTAACCCAGATCCCAATGCTTATGTAAGCAGTTTTCCTACTACTGTAGGTACTCCACCATTACCAAGCAGCCTTGCGGCAGTTGACAAAGATTTTAAAATGCCGCAGGTATTAAGAATAAGTGCAGCGGTTGATAAAAAGCTGGCTAACGACTGGACATTAACGCTTGAGGGTATTTACAACAAAGACATCAACGCTTTATTACAATATAACGCTAACCAAAAGGCACCTATAGGGGTTACATTTGGAGCAGGCTCTCGCCCTTTATACGGTAATACAACTGCAACAAGAAGATACAATACCGGTATTTCTGAAGCAATGATATTAACCAATAGCAGCAAGGGCGGTGCAGGTATATTTACAGCACAGGTTTCTAAAAGATTTAATAAAAACTGGGATTTTACAGTTGCCTACACACACACCGAATCTTTTGATCTTAGTGGTAATCCTGGCTCACAGGCTTCTAGTGCGTGGAGTAATATCCAAAGCAGAAAAGGAAACAATAACTTAGATCTGGCCTATAGTGATTATGGTACTCCTAACAGAGTTGTTGCTTATGCATCTTACAAAGCCAACTGGAACAAATTTTTAAACACTACATTTACTTTAGTGTATACCGGGTATGAGCAAGGCCGTTTCAGTTACAGGTATTCTAACGACTACAACCAGGATGGTCTTTCTACCAACGATTTAATTTAAGTTCCTAAAGATGCTTCGGAAATTACTTTTGTTACAAATGGCGCATTTACACCTGCTCAGCAAAGTGAAGCTTTCTTTAAATATATTGAACAGGATAAATATTTAAAAAGCCGCAAAGGGCAGATTACAGAAAGAAATGGTGCAAAATTCCCTTGGTTCAGCAATCTTGATTTTAGAGTATTACAGGATATTTTACCATTAAGCAAACACAAAAACTACGGCTTGCAGTTAAGTATGGAAATAGAAAACTTTACCAACCTCCTTAATAATGACTGGGGCGTTACAAAAAGAACTACCTATACTAATGCAGCCATATTAGCCGTGGCATCTGCACCAACCGCTACAACTGCAGCCACTTACAGAATGAACCTTGTAAACAATCAGTTGCCTACAAGCACTTACACCAGTAACATTACTGTTGGTAATACTTGGAAAATGAATTTAGGTTTACGCCTTATGTTCTAATTCTCGGTTTAATTAATTAAAAAAGCCGGTCAAATAAATTTGACCGGCTTTTTTAATTAATTGTTTTAACGAAAATGTTATTCGCCCCAGCCCCATTTTAAAAAATCCGGAAAAGCACTTGCCCAGGTGGGTACATCATGCCTGCCATCCTGCAGCTCAAGGTATTTTATATCATTTTCTTTATCGTATCCTTTATCAACCAATTCGTCAATAAGGCTTACAGCATCATCAATAGAATCAATTACACCATTATTATTTCTGTCAGCAGTTTCGTCCTGTGTTCCTACTTCTACAAAAAATTTAAGCCAGGGTGCATAATTACCTTCTCTTATTTGCCGGTGCATAATACGGTCGGTGTTTTCATCAAAGTCGGCATCCTCCTGGTCTTTATCTCTCCACCATAATGAGCCGCTAAAAATGCCTGCTTTTCTAAATTCATGCTGATTATTCCAAACAATATCTAAAGCACTTAACCCTCCCAAAGAAAAACCAGCAAAAGATTTTTCTTTAAACGACTGAATAAAATAAGTTTCCCTGATAAATGGCAATAACTCTGAAAAAACAAAACGGGTATATGCAGCCGCTTTTGCACCACGGCCTTTGTAATCTAAAATTTTTGCTGTGCCATATTCGTTTTTTCTATCTTCGGAGCAATGTAATCCCACACAAAATAATGGAGCAATGGCTTCGGCCTGATATAAATTTTCCAATATACCAGCAAAGTTCATGGTCACTAAATCCTGCCCATCGTTTATCAATAAAAGACTTAATGCAGATGGGCCGGACATTTTATAAGGCAAATAGCAATCTACCTTTACATCTCTAAGTAAAATTTTAGATTGCAACACATGGTTTTCAACAATAACACCGGGCTGCTTTTCTTTATCCATAGTTTCAAAAATAAGAAAAGAAGATGAAACCGGATACAGGTTGCTGTATATCCGCATTTAATGTAAAAAATATAATTGAAGCAAAGGATTAGCATGAAACAATATTTGTTTTATTGGCCGCTAAAAAATATATTTGAATACGTTTAAAATAACTGCATCATTTTATCAATAAATAAAACCAACTACTGTTATGAAGAAAATTGGCATGCTCTTCGGAAAAGAAAGAAGTTTTCCCATGGCTTTTATAGAAAGAGTAAACAGCAAAAACATTGATGGCATTATTGCCGAACCTGTATTAATTGATAAAGTAATGCAAGGCGAGCCAAGCGGCTATGCGGTTATCTTCGACAGGATAAGCCAGGACGTTCCGTTTTACAGGGCTTATCTTAAAAATGCGGCACTATGCGGTACCACGGTAATTAATAACCCGTTTTGGTGGAGCGCCGATGAGAAATTTTTTAATAATTGCCTTGCTACAAAAATTGGTGTGCCCGTTCCTAAAACGGTTATCCTGCCCAGTAAAGATTTGCCAACAGATACTTCAGATGAATCTTTCAGCAACCTTGCCTATCCGTTAGATTGGGAAGGCATTTTTAAATACATCGGTTTTCCGGCTTACATGAAACCATTTGCCGGCGGTGGCTGGAAAAGTGTTTACCAATTAAACAGCATTGAAGAGTTTTTTGAAAAGCATGCCGAAACAGAGCAACTGGTAATGATGTTACAGGAAGAAATTAAATTTACCGAGTACTATCGCTGCTACTGCATAGGTGGCAAACATGTACGCATTATGCCGTACGAACCCCGTAACCCACATGCATTGCGCTATGTGGCCGATTTTAAACCTACCCCTGAAAAATACAAAGAGATGGAAGATATTGTTCTTCGTATCTGTCATTATTTAGGTTACGATTTTAATACGGTGGAACTAGCCTTACGTGATGGCGTACCTTATGCTATAGATTTTTGCAACCCTGCACCCGATGCTGAAGTAACCAGCGTAGGGCAAGAAAATTTTGACTGGGTAGTGGAAACAGCTGCCAACTATGCTATTGAAAAAGCACTGGAGCATAAAGAAGATATGGATAATTTAACCTGGGGTACTTATATTACCAACAGTTCTTCTAAAAAGAAATTGTACTAATATTTTTTTTTTGAAAAAATATTTAACCATACAAAATAACGACTTTACAGAAACAAAAGTAGCAGAGCCGGAAAGCCCTTATGGATTTACTTATGCCGACTATTTAACCTGGAACTTTAAAGAAAGAATTGAGTTGATCAGGGGTAAGATATTTAAGATGAGTCCTGCACCAAGCTTTAATCATCAAAAAATACAGGCTAATATTTTTGTAGCATTCTATAATTTTTTAAATGGCAAACCTTGCATAACCGTAACTTCTCCAATTGATGTAAGATTAAAAGGCAAACCTTTTAGAAAGAAAAAATTAAGAGATGACGAGATTACTACTGTTGTGCAGCCAGATATAATTGTGGTATGTGATGAAGATAAATTAAAGGACAATCGTAGTGTAGATGGTGCTCCGGATTTGATAGTAGAAGTTTTAAGCCCGGGTAATACAAGAACAGAAACTAAATATAAATTTGACCTGTACGAAGAAAACGGCGTTCTGGAATACTGGGTAGTTTACCCTGAATATAAACAAATACACGTATTTCTTCTGGATGTAAATGAGCAATATGGCAAACCGATAATTTATGAGGCGAATGAGAATATTACCTCTTTAGTTTTAAAAGGAATCAGCATTCCTACAAATGATATATTTAAATTAACCAACTGATTTTAAGTAACCTAAACTCACATTGTAAACATGGCAAATTTATCATACAAACATTTTACCCTTGGCGTAGAAGAAGAATACATGGTAATTGATCCCGTAACAAGGGAATTAAAAAGCCATCAGCAAAGAATTGTGCAGGAAGGCCAAAAAGTAATTAAAGACAAAGTAAAAGCCGAGATGCATCAGGCTGTGGTGGAGGTAGGTACTGATATTTGCAACGATGTGGATGAAGCTTTTATGGATGTTAGCACATTACGTAAAACCATTAGTGGTATTGCCGGCGACCTTGGTTTATGGGTTGGTGCATCGGGTACACACCCTTTTAGCCATTGGGAAAGCCAATTAATTACAGAGCATGCCCGTTACGATGAAATTGTAAATGAACTACAGGAAGCTGCCCGCAGCAATTTAATTTTTGGCCTTCATGTGCATGTGGGCATGGAAACCAGGGAAATGGCCATACATATTGCTAATAGTGCCAGGTATTTCTTACCTCATATTTACGCATTAAGCACCAACTCTCCTTTTTGGGAGGGCCGGATGACAGGCTATAAATCATTCCGCACCAAAGTCTTTGATAAATTTCCCCGTACCGGCATACCTGATTTTTTTGAAAGCATAGAGGCATACGATAATTATGTAAAACTCTTGATAAAGACCAATTGCATTGATAATGCCAAAAAAATATGGTGGGATTTAAGGGTACACCCCTTCTTCAACACCGTAGAGTTCCGTATTTGCGATATTCCCATGACGGTGCAAGAAACTATTTCCATCGCAGCCTTATTTCAGGGCATTTGTGCCAAACTGTACAAACTCCGCATGCAGAACCTGAACTTTATGATGTACAGCCGGGCTTTGCTTAACGAGAACAAATGGCGGGCCAGCCGCTATGGTATTGACGGCAGCCTGATTGATTTTGGAAAAGAAGGCGAAGTAAATACCCGGGTACTGTTATATGAGTTATTAGATTTTATTGATGATGTAGTACCACATTTAGGCAGCCGCCATGCAGTAAATAATGTACACAAGATGATGGAACAAGGCACCGGTGCCGATAGACAGCTAAAAGTATTTGAAGAAAGCAAAAATTTAGTGAATGTAGTAGACTATATTCATGATAGTTTTTTATCTGGCTTGTAAATGTTTGGAGCGAAAGGAAAATCTGGCTATATTTGCAGCCCGAATAATTAATGGCTGCGTAGCTCAACTGAATAGAGCATCTGACTACGGATCAGAAGGTTTTGAAGTTCTTTTATGCAGATTTTTTTTAAATGGCTCTGTAGCTCAATTGAATAGAGCACTTGACTACGGATCAAGAGGTTTCAGGTTTGAATCCTGACAGGGTCACTGATTTTCAATTAGTTGCAAAGAGATTGATTTGGTAAAACAAGTCAATCTCTTTTCTTTTTTATCGACTTTTAATGGCGAATTTTCAAAAGATTTACTTTTTTACTTTGCTTAAATAATTGAGCTTTTTTCAAATTTGCAAACAATTTGCAAACAAAAGGCAGCCAATGATTTGCTCAAACTAATTTGCAAACATTTCCGGGAAAGTGAAAGAACTGTTGATATGTAAAGTTATAAAAATAACTAAAGCCTTTAAAAAATAAAATATCAAAAAAGCCCGACATATATTTGCCAGGCTTTATGGGTGTTTCTTTTAGGCTATTTCCTGCCTCAATCTTTCAAATCGGGAACCAAATTTCAACTGCCCTATTTTATTTTCCTTGATATATTGTATCACTTCAGTTTTATCAAAATAAACACGGCCTCTTTGTTTATGAGAAGGTAACCCCCTTTTTATCCAATCAGTCAAAGTTGGCAACGATACTCTCAAAAACTTTGCAATCTCTTTTCGGTTAAGCAGATCTTCCTCATTTTGATCAACCTTCAATTCCTTTTTCGTAAATTCCTGAAGAAAATCTTTCACAGCTTCTTTAATCCATCTTTTAAAGTCGTTTTCATTCGGAATAAATAGTGTCTCCATAAAATCATATTTTAAAAGTCATATTTTCATTTTCCAACTTAGGATTTCCATCAACTTACAACGGTCGGAAATCCCTATCCTATTATTTAACTCAGAATCGACTTATTTGGCTTAACAGTCATGGACCTTCCCAAACGTTTCTTTTTTAGCAGTCCGCTTCCAGATGAAGCTTGGCTGTCTTTTTCTGTTTCGCTAATTTCTGTACTATCCGATTGTTTTCTTTTCGCCTGCATCTGTTTCTCCAACGAACGATTTTGCAAAAACCGATATGCCTCATCTACTGATATGCCTGTTTGGCCTTCAAAAAAATAAAACCGCTGGCTTACTTCAGACTTGTTTTTTAAAGGACTGATATTACCAAACAACTCCTGGTATGGAATACTAGCCCAATATTTTAGTTTAAGTCCTACGGCAACTACTTTACCATTTTCTGATTTTTCTAACTCCGAAAGACCTTCTATTACCGATTCAACTTTCAGTTCTTTTTCCCAGCTTGTTTTATCTTCCAAATTCAAATGTTTTTTTGTGACAAAATCGAAAGCATTTTTCCAATCAATTTCTATCATTGATTTTTCCAGGTTTGAGGTATTAATGCCATTAATGGCTGCATCAATTAAAGGCGTTTCCTTTTGAAGAATAGCATCATAATACGACAAAACATAAATGCCTTGCTTGACATCCTTTTCAAAGAATAGTTGAAAGCTTAACTTGTCTTTAGCCTTCTCTATTTTTTGAGAAAGGATAAAATTCTCAGGCTTAAAACTGATTCGCTTTAACAATGAATAGCCTGCATTTTCAAAACCTAGCGATTGCAACTGTCCCATTAAAGCTGAAATATTTTCGATATTCATTTTGCAAATTTTTAAAATGAAAAATGGGTTTAGGGTTCTGTTAAGATACCCCTAAACCTTTTTTACTGCTTTCCCTTTTCTTAGGTAAAAGCGTTTTATCATTTTTCTTTTCTACCTTTTCTTTCTCTGGTTTAAGTTCCTGCTTCAATTCTTTTTTTTTATCATTTCCCTCTTCTTTTACCGCCAGCATGGCTTCTGTTTTGCCAACAGATTGGTATATCTCTATTGATTCTTTGGCCACCAGCTTCATATTGGATTCATATAGATTTACCTTTTTGAACTGAGGATCGGCTTCAATGAACATTTTGTGGCTGCTGCCATCTTTTTCGATAGTAACAGATTGCACATTCCCTTTTTGAAGCGATTGCATTAAAGCCTTTTCTTTATCAGGCTCTTTCAAATCCGTTATGGGGAATTTCTCCACCGCTGCTTTCAAATCAAAGCCATACTTTTCGTGGAATTGTTTTACTTCAAAATTGTTGTTCTTGTCTTTGTTTTCAAAGTCAAGCTGCATCCAGGCTTTGTATGGCTGGCCTTCTTTTGTTACAAGGTCTTTATGCACTGACCGGCCATCCAATAGATTGAACGCTTCCTTCCCTGTAACGCCTTTACCCTTATTCAGGTAAAAAGTTTGTTCAGCTTTTTCCCCATTACCTTTTTCAAGTGAAGCATGATAGTTATTAAAGAAGTACATGTCTGAAGAATCAGACTTGCGGAAATTCATTGTCACCTCAAATGGCTTTTTATTAATCTCTGCCTTATAATGCAATTGAAAATCTGCCTTGCCTTCATTAAGATTCCTCTCTAAATCTGTTTTCAGATTTTCACCAAAGCCCATGTATTTGAGATTATCACTCAAATACTGAAAATTCTCGTTGTTCATAACGTTTGTTTTTAATTGTGAATTAAATAATAATGATTGTTGTTGTTCTATGTGATTTATAATTCATCTGTGAAATCATTGCCCTCATGATTATACAAAGCCATTTATGTCAGGATTATTGACCATATTTTTTTCTGTATTTTCTGAGTAAGGAATCTCTTTAAAAATGTCTATAATCGAATTAAAGTAAATGACATGATACGTATCCCTATCACTGAAATTATTTTCTGCAAACTCTTTTGCTTCGTTTTGCAATTTGAAAAAGTGAATATCTTCTTTATCTATAAAATAGAGCGACTGGTTATAGGCCATCCAATGCTCACCTTTAGATAAAGCTATATTTACAAGTTCTAATACCTCGTCTGATATGGGATTATCGTTATTCATTTTAAATCAGGCAACGGTATTGCTTTCAGAATATCTTTGTTGTTAAGCTTCATCATCAAATGCCTGCCTCCATTCTTTTCCATTATCTGAATGCCCATAAACTTTTTATCCGGGATAGTAAATTTATCCAGGGCTACAACAATAACATTTTGAGTGAAGGATTTAACCTGTACCATATTGCCAGCAACATGCAAAGGCTTTAATTCATTTTCCTGCACGGCAGTCCGTTTTCCTTTCTTCTTATCACGGATGTAAAAACGTAGTACTTCAATACCATAATTAATTGGGCTGTTATTTTTAATTCTCAATTGATAATAAATAATATCATCTTTTATATAAATGCCAATCACCTCTGCATCTATTTTCCAGCTATTGTCTTACACCCTTCAATGTTCGCTGGTTATCTAGGATGCCGTTAGCATAAGTAGCCATTGTAGCCTTTTTGTTCTCAGGTAATTTATAAACCCATATTGCAGGTTTTTCTTCGTAGTTAATAACAAAAGTGTAAACACTGCCATCTTCTGTTACCACGCTAAGGTTTGTTTCAGAAAAGTTTTTTGCAGAAGCCTTTACCAATAAAATATTGTCCGCTTCTTTTACCTGCTGCACCAGTATATCTTTTGTACCCCTATCCACATGCCGGACTGAAAATGGAAATACCAGGCTGGTTGTTTTATCTGTTGAGATACATAAAGAAGAAGTTTGCGCCATTGCCGAAACAACTAACAAGCAACCACAAATCAAACACACTAATCGTTTCATAACATTTGTTTTAATTGTTTATAATTATTGTTGAATACTTTTATCTCTTAGCAGCACTTTATAGCCTGCCTTCACTAATACTTTTACCTGTTTAACTTTTTTACTGAGTAAAGATTTAGCTGCATTTATACCGGTGGCAGCTGCCTGTGCCTTGAATGATGGATCCATTGAAGTAAGTTCCAAAAGCTGTAAGCTATTATCTGTGGATTGTTTGGCAACATCTCTTGAAATGGCTCCGGGAATATATATACCGGCGAGGCCATCCATGTCAAAAACTTCCAGTTTAACTGGAAATAGAGAATTGTTGTTGCGGATTGAGGTAATGTTTATTTCAAGTCTTTCATCATTTAATTCGGCTATACCAAAAACAAAATTGCCTTTCTTAACCAATGAGCCATTCAAATAAATATCATTCAGCAGGCGCATTTTTACTACAGCACCATTTACTAAAGTTTGTGTTTGATGAACTACTGCCTCAACAGTATTTTGCTCTTCGGAATCTGCATCTTCTTCCACACCAAAAAATTTATTTTCAGCATTCCTTTTACTTTTGACGGTATCAAGCAAACTGATATTGTTTTTCACAAATTGCCTGGTAACGATAAAAACTTGTTCTTTGCTCTTCAATGACTTTTCTTTGAGTTTTTCCTTTACTCTGTCAGGATGCTGTATGTCTAAGATTTTTTCCAGCGTTCCATTTAATTGCTGCATTTCCGGATCAGCCTCCGGGCTGCCATTCATCTGCTGCATCATATCCTGCAGCCTGTCAACTTCATTTGAAAACTGTTCATTGCTATCGTTATTTGTAACAGGCTGATTGGGATTGCTATTGGTTTGAATACTATTATCAGGCTGATTAATTTGTTTATTAATCTCATTTATCTTTTGATAAATCCGTTGCTCATTGGCATCTGCAGTTTTATTGTAAGGGGATTGGTTCAACCCGCTATACAGTGGAGTGGTACTTAACATATTTCCAGTGTCAGAAAATACCGTGTTCTGCCTGTTGGCAATTGAATCTTTGTAATAAGGGTCATTGCGTAAAAGTTCATCCCGCTTTAAAGAATCAGCATCTGCTTCATTGTAAAATGAAAGCTTGTCTGCATTTTTATCATCTTTTAAATTGGCATCGGGCAGTTGCAGGTTTAGCCCCTTGTTAGTATCTGCAAGATTGTTTTTTGTCTGTCCTTGTCCTCCACCTAAGGCCCAGAATCCCATTGTTACAAATGGGATAATTAACACCGGCAAGACCAGCATCATTTTCCTTTGTCGTAAAAACTTGGCTGAATGTTTCTCTTTCATAGTTTTATTTTTTTTGTGAATAATATGATTGTTCAATAAGTACAAGACTGTCAAACAAACCCGGCCTTTCTTTTATAAGGTTGGGATGAGTACGTTTATATTCCTGCACTTTTTGAAATTCGTTTTCAGTTATAAGAAAAGCCTCGTCCTCTTTATAAATATTTTTAGGAACAGTAATCGGTTTAGGCATAATTGCCTTAGTATTTTCAGTAACTTTAAAAGAATTCACAATAGCAGCAATACTCAGCCCACCAAAAAGGCAACATACCGTGTATAAAAAAATCCATTGCTGCTTTTGTTTCCATTTGTTGGTAAGACTTTCCAAAGTATCTGCAAACCAACGTTGTGATTTTAGTATTCCATTTGCAATACCAGTAGCTGCTTTATCAGGAATGTTTACCTGGCCTTCCTTTCTTTTAAATAGTTTCATCGGTTCTCTGTTTTAATGTCTTTATTTTCCAACGTTTCCCATCGCTCAATCAAAAAACCATGTGGGTTATGATCTGAACGGGAAACGTTCCTTAAATAACCCTGTGTAATTAAATTCCGGGTAACAATACTATTTGGTCTGATTATTCTTTCTGTACCATAACAATGAAAGAAATAAGGCTCCACCTTAATATCTACTGTAATGCTATCAATAGAAATTTGCTGACTTATATTACCTGCAATAATGTTGGAATAATAACCCGTTTCCTTTAAATTATTGTATTGCTTTTTTGCCGAAGCATCTGCCATATATAAAGCCTTTGAGATATTTTTTTCTATAACTTTGTCATCGGGGTCAAGCGTGAAGAAGTAGATATGAAATAAACTAATATGGCTCTTAGCTTCTACTGATACGTTGTCTTTTCTTTTAGAGGCAAAAGCCTCCATAGCCTGATCACCGGCAAGTATGTAAATTTTATCCTGCACCCTTGCAGACAATTCGTAACTTTTATACAATACAAAACCGCACAGTAAAAAGCAACCTGCTACAATAATAAAAGTGAATGTTTTAATGTGCCTGAATGCTGAATCAATATTTTTTGTTTCTTTAAACATAGCTTAAGATTTTCCTGATAATTTATCCTTCATGTAACCATTTGATTTATTACCGCCACCTTCATTAAAATAGCCGCTGCTTACTCCATTGGAAGCCATACTGCCCGATGTATTTGACTTAGTATTGCCAAAAGAATCAGCTACCATACCGGCACCGGACGAAACTGAATTGACAACACTCCGAGAACTGCTGGAGGTGAGGCTTGTAACCTTATAGAGCAGTGTGTTTCCCCCACCAGCATGAACAATATAATTCGCAACACTTGGTACTGTGAAATAGCCAACGATACCAATAATCATAAAGATTAAGTATGCAGTATCCGTAGGTGAAAAGAAAGTGTCGCCATAATCTTGAACCTGGGCAATGTCAACCTTCAACATATTTTCCTGGATCTTACCAATGATGCTTCCGAAAATATTGGAGACGGGGAGCCAAAGAAAGATGTTGATGTACCGGGCTATCCAAACTGTGAGTGTATGTTGGAAACCATCAAAGACTGCTATGCCGAATACAAGGGGCCCTAATATAGCCAGCACAATTAAATAAAACGTTCGGATTGTATTGATGCAAAGTGATGCTGCTTCAAACAAAACCCTCAACACTTCACTCATCCATTGTTTAATTGAATTGCGAAAGTTGTAGGAAGCTTTAGCCATAGCAAATTTTATATCATTACCAATGCCGTCAAAGAAACCTTCTTTAGATGGGTCTTCATTCAGGTGAGTGTATTTGTACCATTTGTCTCTGTCGCCACTGCCGGTTTCACCCACGTACATTTTCCATACATCGGTTTTCTTTATAGCTTCTTCTTTTTTTTGCAAAAGCACTGCAATGGCTTTATTTGAATCAGTAACCATTGCCGCTGTTCCGGTAACTGTTGGATTCATAACACCGTTAATCATGGCAATTACAGAAGGGAAAATAATAACAGCAAAGCCCAACACAAAAGGCCGGAACAAAGGATAGAAATCTATTGGCTCCGCATTAGCGATATGCCGCCATACACGGCTTGCAATATACCAGGTGGCCGCAAAGCCTGCAATGCCCCGGCCAACACCAATCAGCTTGCTGCACAAAGGCAGCATCTCTGTATATAACTGTTCTAATACCTGGTGCAGGCTTTTAATATCATCTGCAAATCCACCACTTTGGGCAAATAATATTTGGGGCATTATTACTGCCATTGCTATTGTGGCAATTATTCTTACACACTTTTTCATACTCACTATTTAATTGCATTTACACTAAAATCCATTCAGTTTTTTAGATACCTTGGTATCAACCATCTCCCTGCCTCTTTGTATGGCTAGCACATTATTTTCATTGTTAAAAGTTCTCAGGAAAACTAATTTGTCAGCTATGTCATTGTATATCCTGTCAATGGCATTTATCCTTTCATCATCGCTCATTCTTAATTTGCCTGCGGTTATTACCATTGTCAATTCTTCTAAATTTTGCAAGCTTTTATTAAACAGGTTTGTGTACACATTATCCATGTACTTTATTTCATTTGTATTGAAAAGATTGGATGCGTCAAATCTCCTAAACGCTGATTTATATTCCTTAACTAATTGTGTTTGAAAAATAATAATCTCTCCAATTTTTTTATACTTTCTCACCGTGGGACTAACCTGCATCAAAGAATCTAAAAAAGCCTCATGCAGTTTAAAGTTTCCTTTAGAAATATCTTTGATAGTGTTGTACCCATTGCTAACAACCTCATACCCCTTTTTCATATTACTGAGTATCTTTTTTAATTGGGCCAGCTTTTCTACATTCAACAATAACTGCTGAATTTCAGTTGACTGAGCCACAACCTGACCAGAGAAAGAAATCAAAATAACCCACAGAATCACTATGCACTTTTTCATTTTAATCCATTTAATTTTTTAGAAATAATTATATCATTTTCCTCATTACTTCGATGTATAGACAAGCCCGCTGCATTATTGCTGAATGCCCTGGCAAATTGTTGCTTATCCTGCATATCAATGTAAATCTTGTCTATTGCCTTAATTCGTTCATCATCTTTCATTTGTAGGTTTCCATTTGTGATGAGGTTCAACAATTCATCAAGGTTTTTGGCACAGGCAGATAACAGCGTATTGAATACGCCTTGTAAATAGTTAATTTCTGTTGGGGTAAAATGATGATTGTTCTTAAAGCTTTTAATGGCATTGCCTGACTGCTTTGCAATGTTTATCTGCATGGCAATAATATCCGCCACTTTTTTATATCGCTTAATTTGAGGATTGACCGTTACCAGTGAAGTGAAGTAATTGGTATGCTGGAGTAAGTCGCCATTCTTAATACTTTTGATAGTATTGAGTCCATCTTTAGCAATGGAGTATCCTTTGGACAAATAGCCTGAATAAACTTGCAGCGCTGCTATCTGTTGAAGCAGGTATTTTTTTTGAGTTGCTTTTTGGCGGACCCATTCGGCCAAGGTTTGTGCAGATAAATTATCTGCACACAATACCATAATAGATATTATCAATAATTTTTTCATAACCCACATTTTCGCTTTCACTAAAAATTATTACTCTATTCCGTAGAGTTTCTTTACTACATCAATATCATTCTTTTCTCTCGACCTTTGTAAACTTATAATAATATTCTGTTGGTTGAACTGTCGCAGATCAGTAATATTTTGTTCAATATTATTTCCGGCAGCATGTATAATATCCAACCGTTTTGCATCTGTCATCTGGGTGGCAAAGGCATTAATCACTAATTGAATTTGGTCTATATTTTTAATACTTTCATCCAAAATACCAGTATATACTTTTTGCATATAGCTAAGTTCATCTGCCGTAAAATTCTTATCCTGTTTAGAAAGGTTAAATGCTTTTGAATATTCCTGGACCAACTGAACCTGCTTTTTAATAATATCTCTCACCGCCTGGTAAGAACTGATGGCATTTTTAACCTTCCACAACTAGTCAAAATATTTAGCGTATAGTTCCTTTTGTTTTTTGCTCCAGTCGCTAATTTCTGTCAACTTTAGTTTTGACATTTTATTTTCCAATGTCTTCTGGGCATTCTGCAGCCAGATGGTTTTATTTTGTAACCGCTGAATTTTTAAATCAACAGCTTTGATTACTTTTTTTACCGCCGCTTTAATAATTTCTAAAATAGGTATCTGTGCATTGGTATGCTGCACGGGCGCAATACTTATGGACAGAACGATGCCAACGATGATTAATATTTTTTTCATACTTCACATTTTCATTTTCACAATTATATTTCACACTAAGAGTGACACATACTTACAAACCACTAATCTTCTTGTAGGTTGTTTCTCCGAATTGCAGGGTAAGCCTGTTACTGTCCCAAATAAACGTTTTTCCACCCTTTAATTCTGTAAGGATTTGCTTATCTGTATTGTAATCCAATGTCCAGGTATCGGTAAGTATTTCTTTTGGAAATACTTTGCCATCCAATTTTTTGATAACACCTGAATGCCTGGTCATTTGATAAACACCATTTCCTTCATTTGCTTTTTTAAGAATTAAGGTATCGTCCGTTTTTGCAAATTCGTGTTCAAATGAAGCAGTGTAAACCCCATCTAAAACAGTGTTATTATTAGAACCACCGCAGGCAGCTACAAAAAAGAGTAAACAAAAAATTAAGTACTTCATAGTATTTATTTTAATTTGTTAATGATGCAATACCTTTTTCTATACTTCCAAACTTTAATGCAGCAGCCTGCACCTTCACTTTCTCCTTTTCCTCTGTTGTATAAGCCAAATATTCCTCCGGCGAAACTTCAGTCCGGTACACTTTACTTAACACGCCACCTAACGAAATAAACACCTCCTTATACTTTTTAGTTGGATCATTGGCCTTATTAATGCTCAACACCAAAGCCTTTTCCTTTTCTGTCAATCCCAATAGTTCCTGAATTAAATCAAACTTATTTTGATACTTACTTTGGTCTAATAAAATCTTGCAGTCGCTGTTATTAATGATGGCTTGTTTAACAACCGGTGAACTGATGATATCTTCCACTTCCTGCGTTACCACAATCGCCTCACCAAAAAACTTCCTAACTGTTTTAAACAAATACTTAATGTATTCTGCCATGCCTTCTTTTGCAATGGCTTTCCAGGCTTCTTCAATTAATATCATTTTTCGGATGCCTTTCAGCTTTCTCATTTTGCTGATGAATACTTCCATGATAATTATTGTTACCACCGGGAATAATATCGGATGGTCTTTTATATTATCCAACTCAAACACTATAAATCGTTGCTGCAATAAATCAAGGTTTTCTTTTGCGTTCAATAAATAATCAAATTCACCACCCTTGTAATACGGCCTAAGTACATACAAAAAATTAGAAACATCAAAATCCTTATCCTTAACATTGTCACCTTTTAAGATGCCAACAAATTCGTCTTTCAAAAATTCATAAAACGTATCGAAGCAGGGGAATAATTCCTTATCCTTCTCTACTTTATCAAAATATAATTGCAGGGCATTTGAAAGGGCAACGTATTCGCTGCGGTTGTAGGTTTCATTATCTTTCTTCCAAAGGGCAAGCAAAAGGGTTTTTATGCTTTCCTTTTTTTCTGTATCTAAAGTGTCTCCTTCGCCAATGTAAAACGGATTGAACTTGATTGGTTTGGTTTCGGAGTAAGTAAAATAGTAGCCACCCACCATGTCGCACAAGCCTTTGTAGGAATGACCGACATCTACCAGTACAATATGTGTGCCTTTTTCGTAGTACGACCTTACCATATGGTTAGTAAAGAAAGATTTACCACTGCCGGATGGGCCCAGAATGAATTTATTCCGATTGGTACAGATGCCTTTCTCCATTGGTTCATCTGAAATATCCACATGAACGGGTTTGCCACTTAACCTGTCACCCAAACGGATTCCTATAGGACTTACCGAAGAACGGTAGTTGGTTTCCAGATTAAAAAAGCAGCAAGCCTGCGGCGAAAAGGTATCAAAGGTGTCGTTCATTGGAAAATCAGCCGCATTGCCTGGTATGCCTGCCCAAAAGATTTGGGCTGCACCCTCGGTTTCCTGCTTTGGTGTAGCATCCATTTGGGTGAGAGCAGATGAGCAAAGGTTTCTGATTACTTTTAAATTATCTTTATTGTCAGTCCATGCCAGCAAATTAAAATGCGCTTTAACGGGCAGCCTTTGCTCTCCAATAGCTTCATTTAAAAAATTATCCGTAGAATCCTTTGCAATTGAATTTTCCCGGCTGTAGGCTGATAAGGACTGCAACCTTAATCTTTTGCTTTCTAATTTCTGTATGGTTTTCTGCACATCATCAATAAACACATACTGGCTGTAAATGTGATTGCATGAAAGGAGTTGACCAATAGGTGAAGCAAAACCAACGCTGAATTTTGTTTTATCGGTGGAGTATTTATCATAGTTTATCCGGGAACCGCATAAGGGAGGAACAAATTCAGCATCAGCCATAGTGTAGAGCTGACAATAATTTTCTCCTATCTTCCATTCATCTTTAAACTCAATATCCCTCACAATATTTTCTCCTGTTTGCAAATTCATATACTTTACAATTAAGTCAATAAGGGCTGAGTTATTTAACCGGGAAAAAGAAATAAACCCACTATCAGATAATATTTTTTCAAACTGGCCAACATTATTAATGAAGTCCTGATAATGTTTTAGCTGTAGCGTTTCTTCAGGCACTATTGTTCTTTTTAGTAAACTTGAAAACACTGAAGACGATGCTTTTCGGTTTGCAGGCTTCTTTGTCAGCATGATAAAACATTCATGATAAAGATATGGCCGCTCATTAAAAAACCGTTCGCTGCTTCTGCTTAAAAAGCTGGTGTCTTCTTTTACAAAGTCTGCTTTATATTTTTCTTCTGTAAACCAATCTTGTTTGTATAGTACAGCATTAACAGGTAATACTTTTATGGCTTTAATCCAGGAGTGATGAAATGCCTCATAGTCGTCATTACTCATCGTAAACAATTCAGGCAATTCAACTTTAAAGGCAACAGTAATATCTCCCATCTTTGAAAGAATAGCATCATGTTCCACTCCATAAACGGGTAGTATGTCAAGCAGGTTTTTCATTTAAGTAATTGCTTTTTTAAAAGGACTATTGAATAGCTTTTAATGACCTTGGGTACTGCTTTTCTGGCAACCTTTTTCATTAAGCCAAATTCGCCGTAAGTACGGCTGAGTTTATATACATACATGAATAAAGCGGTTGACAGGGAAACAATTAAGACAAGACAAATAAATACATTTACACCGATGATGTAGACGATGGCAAAGAGGATTAACAAAGCAACAAGCCCACCGCCCAGGTACCAGATGTATTGTGCTTTTAGTCCCTTAAACTCAATGGGCTTGTTGATACCTTTGTTGATTTGATATACACTGTTGCTCATATTTTCACTCCTCACATTTAATCAGTAGTGTTAAATGAAATAATTGCAAAAACTTATCCAATGGTGGATGGTAATGGGGTAAACGGGGTAGGACAACCCTTAGAATTGCATTGAAAATGAAGGAAGTAGCTTTTGAAAACAAATTCAACAGTCCTCAAAATAACGCTAAAATCAGGTATTATCAGTACATTTAATTATAAAGGATGATAGAAAAATATCAAAGAAAAACTACAAATTGCTTAGCTGTGTAATCTTATTCTAAGATTCCCTCTAACCCAATAACATATTAAAAATCTTAAAGCTCAAACAAATAATCAGTTTTATGATCGGGGAAAATTGGATAAATCATTTAATACAGCAAAACATATCAGAAACTGATTTAACAAACGTCATATATAAGATTAGATCAAATCTTACTTTTAATCCAACGCCGTCAATAAGCTTAATAAATCAAGGCGAGGTAGATTGTGCAGGGGCTTGCTTCTTAACCAAATTTATATTGAAACGTTTCTTTCCAGAAATGAAATTACGCTATGCCTCAATTCCTTCACAACCATGGAATTCACGAGAATTTAATGATAGTAAACATTTGGTTCTAATTGAGTTTTTGAAAGATAGTTTGAGATTCATTGACCCGACTCCAATAAATGGATATGGATATGGAAAAATTACTTCCTTTATTAAAATAAAATTATGGACAAAACAAGATTCTTACAATGTTCTCCAAATTTCTAATATAGAAAGTGATAATTTCTGGACAAATATTGTCTATGATAGGTTTAAAGTTATATCTGACAAAACAATGGAAGTAATAATAAATTTAAACAACTCTAAACGTAACTTGAACGATAATGTTTACCCTATCAAAATGCCAAATAAGCCACCAAATATCAATGGGTGGAAAAAAGATTATTATAGGCTAAAGGCTTCGGAAATTAGAAAATATAATCCTAACGAAACTAAAGAGTTACAGTATTTGTTAAAGGCGTTGAAATGTTCTAACCAAAATCCATATTTACTTCAAGAATTAATGGTGAATTTAAAAGAGACTACTAATCAAACCCTAAAAAAAGAAATACAATCACAATATTTAAAAGTTAAAAGCGCTCTCATTAACGCTAACATAAAAATAATTAAGATTTGGAAGGAGCAGCTTAAACTATATTTTAAACAAAAAGAATGGGGAAAATATATCTATCTGTTAGGATGTATATATTGGAGAGTGAATAGCAATGATTTTTTATTGAATAAACAGAATTCAGAATATCCTCATTTTTTTATTAACGAAGAAAAAATTTACTATCATAGAGTTTCATCACTATGGTTTTCAAAAAATGGATTCAAGATATTCATTTCAAAAAAAATAATTAAATCGAAAAATTGCTCATTCCAAAAAGAATTTAGAATTAGCAAGGACAAAATAAATCTTTACAACCATATATTCCCAAATAAAAAAGTAGAAACTTATAATTTTATTGGAATCGGCACAAGCCCAAAAAATAAAACGATTAGTATAATAGGTGACCCTGATGAATGTTATACCTACTTTATAGGTATTTTAAAACTTGAAATGCTAATGCAATCAGCATAATATATTAGATTACAATGAAACAAAAGTTAGACATCTGCTTTATTTTTTCAAAAAGGTATTCCTTTTATCCACCGGACTATTCTGGTAGAGGTTTAGGAGGTACGGAAAGTATGCTTGTTTTGGTTTCAACAAAATTGGCAGAGTTAGGGCATAATGTAACTGTTTTCAATTGCTGCTATAGAGAGGGGGCTTATAAGAAAGTTAAATGGCTATCATTATGGAAACTAAACAAGGAGAATAAATTTGATGTGCTTATCGCTGTTAGGTGGCTTAGTGTTTTTGACAATTTGCAATTTACAGCAAAAATTAATTGCGTTTGGATTCATGATTCAAACCTATCGGGGTTCAGGAAATATGTTCAAACCAAAAATTTAAATCTTCTGCTCACAATATCAAAGACACAGACTAAAAATATATTTAGTGATAGAAAAGGCAAATCTAACTTGCTATTTGAAACACGAAATGGGTATGATGAAAATATTTACACCTCTGAATTAGCAAGCTTACCAAAAATAGACAATCAAGTTATTTATTGTAGTGCCCCAGACAGAGGGCTTAAATATTTATTAGAGTATTGGCCATACCTTCAAGAAAGGATTCCAAACATTAGTCTAATAATAACAGGAAGCTTTGCATTGTGGGGAAATACTGATGAGGAGAATGAACTTATCTTTTCTGATTTGTATAAAAAAGCTAAGTCCTATGCAAACATAAAAGTATTCCAGCGATGTTCAAAGTTAGAATTAGCAAAACTACAAGCTACAAGCAAGTTAATGCTTTATCCTACAGATTTTGATGAAATGTACTGTATTAGCGTTTTAGAATGTATGAGGGTTGGAACTCCAGTAATTACAAGCCGAAGGGCAGCTTTAGTTGAAAGAATAAATCACGGAAAAGATGGCATTCTTATAAATGGAATTCCTACAGATAAAAAGTATTTTTTAAAATTTATCGAAGCGACAGAAAAGATTTTAAAGAAAGAAGCTTTATGGGAACCTCTATCAAAAAATGCTATGGCAAATACCAGCGACTTAAATATTATAAATCTTGCAAAAGAATGGGAGGATAAGTTTCTTACAACACTAAACACAAAATAAATGGAAATCTTTTTATCAAGAGTAAGAGGAATAATACTAAACGGGAAACAAGAGGTCGCCACAATTAATCAAATTGTTGGCGATTTATCTACTTTAATATTACCAGGAGGTGGTGTACATCAAGAAGAAAATCTTATCGATGCTTTAAAAAGAGAAGTACTTGAAGAAGTATCAATTACAATAGACAAACCTGTATTAAAGGCAATTAGGGAAACCTCAATAAATGGATATTTCAGATGTCGGGAGTATTTCTTTTTTGCCAATTACTTAAAAGGAAAACTAAAAAAAGGTTATGACCCTGAGAGAGAACCTGACAAACAAATAATAGTTTCAGCACAATGGACGAAAATAAATGAACTGTCGAAAAATAATATTAAGCCAGAATTTATTCCTCAAATTTTTAAAGCAAAGGATTTAACCTATATAATTGAGCCGTTGACTTTATTGGAATATTATAGAAAGTACAAAGAAATTCCAATAACAGAAGATGCAAATGAGTTGGTACACGTTATGCTAAAACCTGATGCTATTGAACGACAACTTGAAGACTTAATAATTTCTGAATTATTAGCAGAAGGTGGTAAGCTAATTTTTAGAAAAAAAATGAAATTATCTATTGAACAGGTGAAAATAATTTATGCAGACTTCTCCTTTAAGTCACCCGAAAAACAATTTTTCGATTTCTTGACTCAAAGCGAAACATTGCATTTAGCATTTGTTGGCAAACCGGGGCTGCATGAAAAATACAATTCACTTAAAGGCAACACAAAGGACAAAATAGGTGTAAGAGGCAAATACATATCGGACTATATTCAACTTTCGGATGCTGAATATCAAACATGGCTTTCAGGTAAGCATAAAAGGCAATCAGAAATAAACATGGAAATGTTCTGTAAAAACCTAATTCATGTTGCACCTGATAAACTTGCCAGTAAAAAAGATCTCGAAAATATTTTCAATAAACGATAAACATTTCATGAAACTTGCTGTTGGCTTATGTGTAAGGAATGAAGAAAAATCTATTGAAAGCACACTCAATTCAATAATAACTTCTCTTAAAGTAATTGAAAGTGTAGTTCAATGGAAACTATTTATTTGCATAAATGGTTCAACGGATAAAAGTTTGAGTGTTATAAAATCATACTTAGAGCGAAATTCAAATTTTACCGAATTAATTATTCGTAGTGAAGCAAATTTAGTTGAAGCACAGAGAGAAATCATAAATCAAAGTACAGTTCAAGGATATGATACTTTTATCTTTAGTGATGCCGATATATTGGTTGACCTTTACTGTTTTAATAACCTACTTAAAACATTCGTAGAATCAAACTATATCGTTGCATATGCGACTTCAATACCCATCAAAGGCAATAGACCAAAATTAATTGAAAGAACCATTAACCTATATGATACTTCTTCCATAATTTATACAAGTAGAAAGCACTTGCATGGAAGAACTTTTATTACAAAAAACTGGGATATACCTTTAACAAATCCCAAACTTATAGTAGATGACATTTACTTATCATTCTATTATCTCTACAATTTCGGAGAAGAAGCTATCAAGAAGGTTGACAATGCTATAATATACCACCATCAAATAAAAACATATACTGACTTTTACAGAACGTATAAAAGAAGAAGCCTTGAAATTAAAAAATGCTTCAAGTTTTTCCCTGAATTTAAAAATTTACCTGCCGAGCAGGTAAATCGAAAAGTGATATGGAAATTATTTTTTGCCGAAAGCTTCGGTAAAAAACTTTCCTGGCTTACATTATTTACATTAAAAGCAGTTTCAAAAATTCATTTTTCATTATCATCTAAAATTTATTCTAAAAGTAAAGAGCAGTGGGAAATTACAGAAAGTAGTAAACTGAAAATTGAAAAACCAATTATTATTCTATTTGAAGGATTAGATTGCTCTGGTAAAAAAACGATTGCAAAAGCATTAGAAATTGAATTATCAAAAAGGAATTTAATGGTCAAAATTAATACCGGTCCAATTAGTCCAACATGGCTTAAGAAACTAATCACTTATGTAAGTATTAATAAAATGCCAAACTTCATCAGAAGTATTGTTTACACTTTTGAACCAATATTTTCCAAAACAAGCCATAAGTCCGAAAATAAAAATTATGACATAATACTACAGATTTCCTCTCCTCTACGAATTAAAGCATATACAGAAATTAAAGGAAGTTTTATTAGAAAAAAAATCTCACGGCTATTACGCTACAACAAGCATCGTTATGACAAAATATATTTTTTTACCGCTCCCTATGAAATTAGAAAATTAAGACACTCCTCACAAGTAAAAGCTGGAGAAAATAATGATGACCTTGACAAAAGATTCTTAGATATAAACACATTTGGAAAAATCGAAATGATTCTCAAAAATGAGATAATTAATAACTATAAATTAGATAATTGTTTTAATACCCACGAAGCCGAGAAGGATAATATTACAAATATTATTTTAGAAAATATTGTGCCATTTACTCAATAATCTATTCATTTAATCAAACTCTTAAGCCTTTTGCTTTTCTATTAGGAACTTCTTTTTTCGGCAGTAAAGACTTCTCCATTTTAACAAGAAGATCTTCCTTAGTTTCAACTATCGTTTCATCAACTACCTCATGCTGCTTCATCTGGTTCTCCTGTATCTTAATAGAAATTTCCCGTTCCAATTTTGAAACATCTTTTTTAAACTGGGCCAGTTCATTTTCTTTTTCAAATGGTTTTACAACCAATTGCTGTAGCATGGGAATGTTTTGCTCCAATTCCTGCAGATTCTTTTCATACTTTTCTTTTAAAGCTTCTACCCGGTCAATAGCATTTATGAAATACCTGGCTGCAATCTTGGAATTATCAATATTGATATGGCCCTGGTTCCATAAATATTTTATGCCGCTTTCTTTACTCTCAGCAAAGAGGATGTTTTTATAGTGGTACTCAAACATTCCTTTATCATCGTAAGTTTCCCTTTGTCGTCTTACAAATAATTCAAAGCCATACAGGCTACCGATTTTCATCGTATCACTTTCCTCAGCCCCCGGCTTCCATGTTGCAGTAAGTTGAATTAAATACTTCCCGATTATTTCAGGATCTGCTGAATTGACATCATTTAATAAAACGGGATTGGCTTTTGCACCTTCTTTATCAAATTGTAATTGGCTTCTGTAAGCGGTTTCATCAAGGGTTAGTTTATTAATCGTATTTAGTGTACTTTCTTTATCCTCTTGCATACTTTCTAAGTGAAATTTGGAACGAATAACTTCCTTATGATGTGCAACTTTCAGGCTTTCCAATACAGCAATTTTCTTTTCCATTTTTGATTTTTCCAATAAAGTGGTATCACCGGAAAGAATGGCGATGTACTCTGAAAAATTCATTCCACTTTTTTCATCAATAGAACCCTCATCAATTGTTCTTACATTCAGCTCACAATTTTTCATTTGGCTGATAAATGTCTGCTTATTTTTTAGCAGGTTAAACTTGTAGTTATCCAATGATTGTTCTACTGCATAAATGTAATTGTCTACCTTATTTCCGTAAGCTTCTTTCGCTAAAATATTCCCCTGTCTTGCGCCCCGGCCATTTCGTTGCTCCAGTTCCGAAGGTTTCCATGGTATATCCAAATGGTGCATTGCAATCACTTTCTTTTGAACATTGAGGCCGGTTCCGGCCTTTTCAGTACTGCCTAACAATATCCTTATTTCGCCATTATTCATTTTTCGAAACAGTTCTGGCTTTTGCCTGTCCGTCCAGTCATGAATGAAAGTGATATGATTAGCAGGAATTGAAAAATCAGTTATCAACTTATTTTTCAACGCATCATAAATATTAAACGCATCCGGTTTAGGTGTACCAATATCACTGAATATAATCTGCGTACCTTTTTGCTCATTACTTAAGTGGTATAACTCCGAAACTTTTCTTGCACAAACATTAACTTTATGATTGGGATGGTCTTCATAAATAAATGGATTAATCAGGCGCATATCTGCCGCCATCTTTTTGGCATAGTTGGTAGCAATCAGCATCCTGCCTTTATCTTCTTCTTTAGTTAGCGGGAGCCGGCCAATTAATTCAGCATCGCCGGTTTTAGCAAATGCCATTAACTTTTTAGTAAACTCCTGCTGGTCTGGTGTTGGTGCAATATTTACTAATTGTTCATACAATTCTGGTTTATCTAAATTAATATGCCGGGCAGTTTTATAATCGGTTATTTCATTATAAAATAATGCCAGCTCTGGTACTTTAATAAAATGACGGAACCGTTCTTTAGCAATAATTTCATTGGTAACAGAAAATTCAAAGTCAACCGTTTTCCTAGCAAACACTGCCGCCCAGGCATCAAAGTTTTCAATTTGCTGCCTTCGCATTTCATTAGGTCGAAGGTATTTAAACAGCAAATACATTTCAGTAAGACTATTTGAAATGGGTGTGCCTGATAAAAAAGTAACGCATAAATCGCTCTCGAATTTTTCCTGTAGAGTTCTTAGCGCAAAAAGCATGTTCAATGCTTTTTGGCTACCTTCCATATTACCCAGCCCGGCAACCCTATCATGCCTTGTAGTGAAAGTAAGGTTCTTAAATTTGTGGGATTCATCAACGAACAAATGGTCAATGCCTAAATCTTTAAAGTTGATACCTGCATCCTTCTTTTCTTCTATGTCTTTAAGTATACCCTGTAGTTTTATACCTAAATTATTTTTTCTTATCTCCAACCCTTTTAACATTCGCCGGGATATTTCTCCTCCCATATCTTTCAGCGTGTAAAGGTCTCTTTCAACGTTGTCTAATTCGGCCTGGAATATCTCTCTTTGAATTTCCGGTGATTGAGGGATTTTGCCAAACTGGTCATGTGTTAAAATGATACATTCCCAATTATTATTTTTTATTTCATGGAATAATCTTAACCGTTTGGCTGGCGTAAAATCATTTTCTCCCGGAGCAAGTATTTTAGCATTCGGATAAGCCTTTCGATAAGTTTCTGCAATTTGATTTACATTGGCTTTTAATGCCAGGATCATTGGTTTATTAACTATTCCCAAACGTTTCATTTCATGGGCTGCTACAACCATTGTTAAAGTCTTTCCTAAACCGACCTCATGGTCAATTAATGCCCCTCTATTTTGTATGATCCGCCACGCCGAATTCTTTTGTGAACTGTATAAATCTTCAATGCCTAACCTTTTTAAATCTAACCCCGGAAACTGCAAATGGCTTCCATCATACTCCCTCAAAACATAACAATTAAAAGTATCATTGTAGAGTTTTTCCAAATGATTTTTATCCACTGCTGGTAATTCTTTTAGCCACACAGCAAAATGATTGCGGATAGATTCAATTTTTTGGTGTGCCAATTGAATAGCATCGTTATCCGGAACCCTTATTTTCTTATCGCCTAAATCAATTTCATAAGTATAGAATGGTGTGGTATTTTCTAAAGCATTTTCTAAAATGGTATGACCGTAAGTAGTGCTTCCACTCTTTGTAGTAACAGCATATTCCTGGTTGGTCTTGGCATTACTACTTTCAATTTTTACCTTGAACGTATCCAATGAAGAAAAGTAATTTACTTCTGTATTCAATTCAAATAAGGAAGTAGCAAAACGATTGTAGTAATCCTTTGGTATCCATCTTTCACCCAAATTAAAATCCAATAGTTCATACGGGATTTTCTCAGGTTGTATTTTTTCCAATGCTTCAAGGCTTCTTTGAAATTGAGCATTTTCCGGATGTTGTTCTGCTTCTTCTTTCGCAATATTCAATTTGATAATTACATTACCGCTTAATAATTGGTCAGCGGTTTCCCATCTTTCATTTGCAGGGTTTAAATAAATATGATTGCCTAATGCCTGTATTGCATCTGGTTCAGTAGAGCCGGTAGCAGCGGCAATAAACTCCATATCTACAAAGCCCTTATCATTCAGGCTTCTTGCTAAAGCCTCCACGGGGTTATCAGAATGAAATGATTCCTGCTTTTGAATAAGTGATTGAGTAAGTATATCAGCTTTTAAATAATGCTCGCCGTCCTTTCTTTCCAACGATGCCAATACAAGGAAGCCAAATGCTTCATCTTTTAATATTCGTTGCCTGTTAGTGCTTGTGTTTAATAAACCATAACCTTTTACTAAAGCATCATAAGATTCGTTGAGTTGTTTTCTTACATCCGCATATTCCACCTTTTCGGTGGCTTCTTTATCAGCCAGCATTAAATACTCATCTCTTACTGCAGTGTATTGCAGGTAAAAGCCTGCATCTTTTTTCTCGTAAAGGCTTGGTAAGAAAACGGGTTTATCATTTTCACCAGCGATATAAGAAACAAAACCAACCAGGCCATTGTGAACCACCAATGTTCCCTCTTTATGATATGGGCTAAGATTCGTTAACGCCTCTAATTGCCTATCATTTTTATTAAACGGGATATGAAAGGCTGATTCACCTTCATTATGAAACTTATGATTGTATTCTTTTAGTATGTTGGGTAAGCCATTCAGCTCATTATGAATAGCCGGGGCATTCATCCAGTTTGCAGGAAATTGTATTTCATCAACATTGGAGTACAGCTTGTAAACATATTGTTTAAGGGCTAATGATTTGGCAGTAATTAAAACAAATGCTTCATGCTCTGGCTTATCAGTCGTTTTGATAAGGTTGGCTATCCTGGCTGATTTCCTATCAATAACAGTTGCGTCTAATCTGTTGATATAAGCTGATGCCCGGTTGATGTTTGCCGCCGGGGAAATATCAAATAAGCCCAATTGAACAGCACTGTTATCGGGATTATTTTCGGGCATTGGCAGATAAGTTAATTGCTTACCGGTTGCAACACTTTCCTGCGTAACTTTTAATGCAAATGCTTCCTTATTGAAGTGTTGGTTAATACCATCGGATATGGTTGCAGCTAACTTTTTTTTGATGTCGTTTATATCACCATTCTTCCATACAGTTTGAGTGGCTTTTCCATATTGATTCTTACCAGCTTTTATTTCATTCCCAAGAATAATTTCGGGGTGCTGTTGTATAAATTGATTGACGGGATATTTACCAAACTCATTCTCAGCCTCAATTGTATTGACTAATAATTCTTCATTATCTGAAAGAGATTGTTTGCTGATATTCTTTTGTACAATCAATAAATGACAGGGTGCTTCTGTATTGCCGGTATCTTTCATTAAATTATCGGGCAGCACATTCAAACTGATAAAATTGGCATGATTAAAAACATACTCCCTTGCCTCTCTATTTGATGGGCTGCTTAAAAATGCATCGGTTGTTATAAATGCCAGTAAGCCGCCATCTTTTATTTTATCTAATCCTTTTGCAAAAAAGTAGTTGTGAATTTTACCGGTTAATGATTCATCATTAATATCTTCATCAAATATCCGAAAGTTGCCGAAAGGGATATTGCTGATGATCAAATCATGCATTCCATTTTCTGCATTGGAAGTGCCTTCAAAACCTTTCACCTGCACAGAAATAGGGACGGGTATCGAACTACTCAAAGCAGTCAATACTCGTCCCGTCAGCATATCTTTTTCTACAGCAGTAATGTTTTGCAATGAAGGGAAAGTATTTGCAGCTTCGTTTACAAATACACCGGCACCAGCACTTGGTTCATAGATGTTTTTAGGTTCAATCCCTTGTTCTGTTAAAACAGCAAATACAGTTTTAGGAATAATTTCAGGGGTATAAAAAGCAGTGAGGATGCTATTCTTTATAGAATCAACGGCCTGCTTATAATCTGCTTCATTTAGATGCTGCTGTAATAATTTGTGCAGTTCAATAATGCCTGGGTAGAGATTTAAATCTTCCTTGGATGCTTTTAGCTTCATCCATTCTTCCTTTGGTGCATTTGGATACAGAACCGCTTTTAAGCCACCAAAGCCTGCATAACGTTTTAATACTTCTACCTGCTCAGGTAAAAGCATTTGACCTTTCTGCCATCCCAAAGCAATACGGATAGCTTCAATATTATCCCTCAGTTTCTGTTGACTGTTGTAACCCATCTTTCACATTTTCATTCTCACTTGTTACACCTTCTAAATACTCACTTATGGTTCCGATAATAGCATAGCGAAGAAATTGATTTTCCTCATTTTCATCCGAAAAATTTAGATCGTCAAATACTGATTGGCATTGGTTAATCAGGTTCATAACCTCAAACTTTAATGTTCCAGATTCTAGTATTTGATTATAAGTAGATTCAAATTCTTCTTGCAGGAGATTGCTTATATAATTAAACTTAGATGGTCGGAGGTCTTGTGTTAATACATCCATGCAGGCATCCTCAATAATGTATGCAGGCTCACCAATATCAATCTGGTTTATTAAAGCACTTACTGTACTTATTTTATCAGACAGGTATTCAGTTACCTTTCTATCTTCTTCTAATTGAAACAATAAATCAGGGTTATTTTCCCTGATATATTCATGAAGTTTATTCATAAGGGTTTGCTGCATAGTCTTGAATTTTATACTCCAAAGAATGACTTGATAACTGTTGCTACTATTACCAGGAATACGCAACTGCCAAACCAGGCCGCTGCCACCTTACCGGTGTCCTGATCGCCGCTATTCCATTTTTGATACACTTTAACTGCACCAATAAGCCCGACAATGGCGCCTACGGCATACATTAGGTTTGTACCGGCAGCAAAGTAACTCCGCACCTTTGTGTTGGCTTCATTTATACCTGCGTTGCCGTCTTGTGCTGATACATAAAAAGAAATCAACAATAAAAAAGTTGTTGTTGCTAAAGCAATCAATTGCTTTGTGTTTGGGTTTCTTTCTCTCACATTTTTCATAACTCACTTTATTTTTTGATGATGAAGAATTTTAAAATGCTCCATTGTACCATTCAACCGCACTTGTTTTTCCTGCACACACAGTACAATGAAGCATTAGTTTTTCAAATTAATTCCATAAATTTTTGAAGTCATTTTGTTGGAACAAGGTTGGGTATTTTAAATTGATTTCCTTTAGTACATCAACTTCCAAATCCTTCCTGCAATCAGCATTTTTTATTGCCGGATATTTTGTACAGATTGCCTGCAGTGAATTGATAATTTCTTCTTTTGTTATTTCAGATTTATCGGCTCCCTGTACAAAAGCGGTTACTTCATCAGTGAATGATTGAACCAACGGCGAAATGTCAATTTCTAAAGAAGGTTTAGGCAGGTAATTCTCATGATTTTCTGAAGCAGCAAATTCTTTTAAATTTGATAACGCCGCTGTTGTATTAAGTGAAGCATCATCTACTTTTCTGATTCCGATAATACGCAGGATTTCCCATTTGTAAAACCAAAACCCGATTAGAATATAATAAATAATGAGTAAAAGTATAATGGCAGAAAAATACTGCCCCCAGGTAATTGAATTAAACATAGCTTTTATTTTTTCTTGTTCACAAATCAGTTTCTCTAATAAATCCTTGTGTAAATTAAGCTGCAAAAACACTTCCAAATGTCAATAATGAAGGGTAAACGAGGTAGGACAACCCCTCTAAGTAAGTTGAAAATGAAAGGAGTAGTGTTGAGAAATTAATCGAATTCGGTTTGAAGCAATTCTGATGAATTAACTTCTAAAGACCTGGCTAATTGGAGAATGGTGGTAAAGGTGAAATTAATCTGGCCTTTTTCAATTTTAGAGATCTTGCTGTTGTCATTGTTACAGGCATAGGATAGTTGCCCCTTGAACTATGAAAAAGGAGAAATGTAATATTAAATTACAACAACTTATTGTGAGCTTATTTATCCTATAACATTACAGCCTGCCTAAGATATTTATCCACTTAAACAGCATATCCTTCACTGCATTAATGGTAGCCTTATCCGGTGCATGATATTTTGTTTCCAGGCTGCCGATTGAAATATCATCTTTTTGTAGAGTAGAAAACGTTTTTGTAACAATGCGTAACATGGGTGCTATCGTTCTGTTAATAATAGTCTTATCAACTACCAGGAGCCTGATGATAACTGCCAGCTTCGCAACAGAGAGCGAGGTGTGAATCTTGTGGTCAGGTTCACTCAGGGTGTTAGCGTATTCAATGGGCAGTGTTCCTTTTTCTAAAAATCTAATTTCCTCAATGATCCAGTTTCCTACTTGTTCTTTTACCGATGGAAGATATTGCAATAATGCATTCTTTGAAGTGCTGAAAAATTGGTTTACTTTTTTAAGTTCGTATGAAAGCAATGCGATTTTTTCCTTTATGGAATGAAGCTGACTACTTGCCTTATTCAACCTTTCATATTCATTAAGAATAAAGCTTTCGCTATTGTAATTGAATTTGTAAAGTGTGTCCCTGATAAAAGAGCAAGTAAGTGTTCCGTCCCCTGATAAGAACTGGTGAAATAAATCTTTGTAATAGTTTATTTGACGGTAGGTATTTATTGAAGTTCTTTCGGTAATGGTATGTTCAATTATTTCCGAAATAATTACCCCGATCTCCTCCATTTCAATTCCATTATTAACTGCCAGTTTTTTAAGGCTTTCAGCATTTGATTTCAACGACTCCTTAAAATGTAAAAGCAAATACGAAGGTACTTTTTGTGTATAATCAAAATAACTAGAGAAGTACTCTTTTATAAATTCGAAAACTTCCTTAATGTGTTCTGAAATTATTTTTATGGATTCTTTTTCATCTGTTTGTTTTTGTTCAATTATAAATATTTGATCCAGCAGCCTGGTTATTATAGATTGGGCAATGGATGTCAATTCAAGTTTATCCTGTACAGCAATTTTTCCAACTATTGATTGAATAAAGAATTCCTTCGATTTCTGTTTTAAGACTGAAGATAATTCGATCATTTCTGCAAGCCCTTCTTCGGTATCTTTATTGGAGTTTATCGCAATTCCATATTCTGATATTAAAACAGACCACTTGGTTAAGACGCTATATAAAGACTCTTCATTAAGCGGTGCTGGATATAATAAGCGTAAATTAGCAGTTGAAAATTTAGTCTCTCTTGCTCCATTGTTTTTCATATAAACCTATTTTAAGGATGAATAATAGTTTATGTGTTAATACAACGAGTTTACACCTCAAAGTCTATACCTTTAAGATGCCTGAAGTTTTGAATTACCAGGCAGAGGTTTTGCGAAAAGGATTAATTAATTCCGGTGACCGTCAAAAGAATAATTCAGCGGTTAAATCAACCACGTTTATTTGCCACCAAATATAAGAGTAGTAGCAAGCCTTGTATCTTCTTTTTCATCAGCTTGCAGATGAAGTGTAATGCTTAGTCCATAACAATGCACTTTCTTTTTCTGAGCGTCTATAATGCAAGAACCGGCAGAAACCGGATTAAGATGTTTGAAAGCTAAGTGCTCAATTGACTTGGAGAAAATAATAATTTCGTTACCAGGTAAACGGACATACTTTTTAACCTGTTCTTCAAATGCTTTCATTTAGATGAGAAGATTAAATTTTTTTTATTCTTCTTCAAATTTAATTCAAATGAATTATTGGAGGAAATAAAAAGCTTTATTATTAAATTCGTGACTTAAAACTAGGTAGCAAATTACAAGGATTTCTTTTTACTAACCTTAGCATTAGATTGAAGTTCCTTTTTAATAATATCAATTATCAACTGCATATCAATTTCCAGAAGTTTGGAAAGCTGCCAAATATGTTCAAATGTAAATTTTCCTGGTTTGTGTAGTTTCTCAATATATCTACTGTGGTTGATTTTTAAAGCCTTAGCAATATTTGTTGGGTACAAGTCCTCAATATCTTTCATCTTAGAAACACTTCCCGCAAGGAACATGGATCTAACTCCTTTAAATGAATTTTTATTTTCTTCTGAAGCCATTTTACAGTTATTCTTCAAAAGTTAGCATCACTCGAAAAATATGTCCTTAAAAAGTAACTAATAGTAAATAAAAACTTACATTTAGTATCTAATTGCACGCTTTTATAAGCGAATAGATATATTGCGAATCTTCATTTCGACTAAAATTATTTGAAGCTTTCGCTTTGAGTCTCGGTTTGGAAACCTCGGAAATTTTCAATGGACACGAGACAATAGGCAAGAGCTCACGTTTAGGCGTGGGCTCCCTTATTGTGTCCATGGGCTCTCCGAGGGCCTCCAAACCGGTAAGTGGAGTTCCACGTCTTTTTTATTTTATGTGATATTAAGCATAACTCCACTTTCAAAGACTCCGCATTTAGAACAAGAAAAATTTCTATGCGGCAGGAGCAAAACGATAAGGGGAACAACTATGCTTTATTATTTCAAGTTGGAAATGAGAAGGCCTTGTCATTCTTTTATCATGAATTTTATCCCGCTCTTGCTCACTACTCCTTTCAATTAACACAAAGCCGCCCCGTAGCGGAGGAAATAGCCTCAGAGGCCTTTGTAAAGGCTTGGCGCATGCATTATAAGTTAAATAGCTATGCTGGCATAAAAGGTTACCTGTATAAAATTGTACACCGGGATAGTATTGAAGCTATTTCAAGTGAACACAAAAGAGCCAAAAGTTACAGGCAATTGCCACCGGAAATTGATACAGAAACTCCTTTCGATAACATGGTACGCAGCGAAGTGTACCGGCTTATTCATGCCGCACTTAAAGACCTGCCTCCCGCAAGCCGTAAGGTTATGATTATGCACTACCTTGAAGGCAAAAATACTGGCCAGATATCCAGAGAACTTAATCTTCATCCCAGTACCGTAAAAACCCAAAAAAAGCAGGGACTAAACGCTCTTAAAAAAGTTTTTATTAGACCAATGTTATGGTTGTTTTACATTTGTATTAAAATTTCCCTGGGTTTTTAATAGTCCTTTTTCCCTTTTCTGCCCTTCTTATTATCAGCATGGCTTAACTTAATAGTATGAAAGAAAATCCTTACAGCGGTATGGATGAACAAGCATATCGTGTTGCTTATTTAATAGCCGGTTTTATCAGGCATACGCTTACAGAAAAAGAGCATGATGAACTGGATAATTGGGTAAATGAAAGCGATCATAATATGCAGCTTTTTGAAGACCTGACTGATGAAAAAAATCTTGTAGCTAACCTTGAATGGATGGACAAGGTGCAGACAGAACAATCATACCAGGTCATGCAGGGAAAAGGTGCATTTAAAATACCTCCCAAAAAGTTTTATAACAAAAAGATTTGGCTTGCAGCAGCCTCGGTAATTGTTCTGCTTGGTGTGTTTTTTGTTTATAGATACACGTCCAGTAAACAGGGTTCTGTTGAAAATATCGTTACCACTGATACCACTTTATTTAAACCGGGTGGCAACCGGGCCACCCTTACACTTGCAGATGGAAAAGTAATTGATTTAACCTATGCTAAAACCGGGGTAATTGAAGATGCTTCGGGTTCTCTTGTGAACAAAACCGCTGATGGAGAATTAGTGTATGTAAAAGATAGTAGCGTTACCAATGCTTCGGCTCTTCATACACTCTCCACACCGGTTGGTGGCCAGTATCAGGTAACATTGCCTGACGGCACCAAGGTATGGTTGAATGCTGCCAGCACAATAAAATACCAACCGGCTTTTAGTGGCAATGAACGCAAAGTAATAATAACCGGGGAAGCATATTTTGAAGTAGCTAAGAATGAGAGAAAGCTATTTAGGGTATTGATGGCAGATAGTACTGCTGTAGTTGTAACGGGAACTCATTTTAATATCAATGCATATCAAAACGAAAAAGAGCAGCAGGTAACATTACTGGAAGGCAGCGTAACAGTTTCAAATGTAACTAAGGTTGTCAAACTGGAGCCAGGCACACAAGCTTTAATAAAAAATAAAGCGATAACAAAAGACGAAGTTCTGGATGCCGAAGAAATAACAGGATGGAAAAATGGGTTATTTGTTTTTCATGATGCAACTATAGAATCAATAATGCTGCAGATTGAAAGATGGTACGACGCAAAGATTATTTATAAAGCCAACATAAAACAATTATTTAACGCTACTATCTTAAGAAAAGAACCTTTGGCGAAAGTTTTAAAGCTTCTCGAATTAAACGGTTATGTTCATTTTAAAACTGAAAAAAATATTATTTATGTACTACCCTGACGATTAAAATAAACCGGGTTATTGCAAACAAAAGCCGGAAGTGTTACTAGCACTGCCGGCGGCGTTTGGGTTAACCCTATTATCAACTGAGCGATCAACTGAATTTAGAAACCCAAACAATACAAATCTATGCAATTATATATTGTTTTGCCAAGATTAAAGTACCTCTTGACTATGAAACTTTTAATCCTTTTAACCGTTGTTGCCTGCCTGCAGGTTTCAGCAACAGGGTATGGCCAAACGGTTACCCTGTCGGTAAAAGACATACCGCTTGAAAAGGTATTTAAAGAGGTAAAAAGACAAACCGGATTTTCCTTTATTTACACAAGGGATCAATTGAAAAGTACCCTGCCTGTAACCTGTAATCTTGTAAAAGCCGAACTAAAAGAAGTGCTTTCTATTTGCTTCAGCAATCAACCACTCTTGTTTATTATTGAAGGAAATTATGTTGTTGTACAAACAAAAAATGCAACCCTGCAGCGTCCTTCAAAACCCGATTCACTAATAGATATCAGAGGTCGTGTTGTAAATGAAAATGGTGAACCCTTAGCTGGCAGCACTGTTATCGCAAAAAAATCTAACCGTGGAGTTTCTACAAACAATCAGGGTGATTTTTTTCTTCAGGGTGTTTATGATGATGATGTACTTAACATTTCCAGAGTTGGCTTTTATAAAGAAGAGGTTGCAATTGAAAAACAAAGGTTTTTTTTGATAACATTGCGCCTTGCCGTCAATAGCCTAGAAGAAACTGTGGTGAAAGGATATTATTCAACATCTAAGAAATTAAACACAGGAAACGTTGTTAAGATTAATGGAACACAAATAACTAATCAGCCCGTATCCAATCCAATTTTAGCTCTGGAAGGACTTGTGCCTGGTTTATTGATAACACAAAAAAATGGACTGCCGGGTTCCAGATTCACTGCCCTGATAAGAGGGCAAAATTCAATTCAAAATGGTAATAGCCCTTTATTTGTAATTGATGGAGTGCCATTTTTATCAGATAATGATGCACTAACCCAGTTAAATGGTATTCTTGCCAATAGCCCTTTTAATTCTCTTGACCCCAACGATATTGAAAGCATAGAAATTTTAAAGGATGCTGATGCTACAGCCATTTACGGATCAAGAGGTTCAAATGGTGTTATACTTATTACAACAAAGAAAAACAAAGAAGCAAGAAATTCGCTTTCAGTAAATATTGCCCGTGGTTGGGGTAAAGTTGCAAGAAGTATGGATTTTATGAATACGCAGCAATATCTTGAAATGCGTAAGGAAGCATTCGTAAATGATGGTATTACTCCTGCAAACAATACTGCTCCGGATTTACTTTCATGGGACCAAAATAGATATACCGACTGGAAGAAAGAATTTATTGGAGGTACTGCGCAAACCTACAATACACAGTTACGTTATTCCGGAGGAAGTCAATTCACTAAATTTTCTATTGGAACGGGTTACTATAAAGAAACAACAGTTTTTCCAGGTGACTTTGGAAACAAAAAAACTACGGCAGATATAAATATTAATCATAAAAGTTCAAACAATAAACTGAATCTTAATTTTATTACCAGCTATAGTAATGAAAACAGCCAACTACCTGCACAAGACCTTACCACCTACATTAATCTGCCACCAAATAGCTATCCTTTAAAAGATGCTTCAGGCAAGTTTGTGTGGCGGGAAGCGGATTACTCAGTGGGTAATCCTTTGGCTTTACTTACTCAAAAAAGCGAAATAGCTACTGACCGTTTAACGGCAAACAGTGTTATCTCTTATAAGCCCATAAATACCTTTGAAATAAAAGCAAATTTTGGATACAATAAAATAAGTGTAGACGAAAAAAACTTATCTCCCATGTCTGCACAGGATCCTGCGTATGCTCCAAATGGTTCCGCTGTATTTGGAGATAATTTTATTAGAACATGGATAATTGAACCGCAGGTTTCTTACAAATTTAATTTAAAGGAAAAATTAAAAACCGAAGTGCTTGCAGGATCTACTTTTCAAAAAACTCAATCCGAAAGAAAACTATTAATCGGCGATGGATATACAAATGACGAACTGTTAGGCTCTATAGCGGCTGCACCGTATATAACTGCGACCAACTCAAAAGTACAGTATCATTATGCCGCATTTTTTGGAAGGGTTGGAATTGATTGGGACAAAAGATACATCATCAATGTCACAGGCCGCAGGGATGGGTCGTCAAGGTTTGGTCCGGATAACCGGCTTGCAACTTTTGGCGCTGTCGGTGCAGCGTGGATATTTTCCGGAGAGCCGTTTATACAAAAAGCGCTGCCTTTTTTAAGCTTTGGAAAATTGAGGGGTAGCTATGGCACAACTGGTAATGACCAGATTGGAAACTACCAGTATCTCGATTCTTATAGAGGAACAATCTTTGCTTACGACGGCCAACCAGGCCTCAGTGCATCAAGATTATTTAACTCTAATTATAGTTGGGAAGAAAACAAAAAATTAGAATTGGCAGCAGAATTAGGCTTTTTTGAAGATAAGATAACAGTGAACTTAAACTATTATAAAAATAAAAGTGATAACCAAATCATCAGATATAGCCTGCCAACACAAACAGGCTTTACTGATGTACTACTCAACTTTCCAGGTGTGGTTCAAAATAAAGGTTATGAGATTGCTGTTAATGCAACGCTAATAAAAAACAAAAACTTTCAATGGAATGCTGCACTGAATATTTCACATAATCAGAATAAATTGATTTCGTTTCCGGGGTTAGCAAACAGTAGCTATGCATCCAGCTATGTTATTGGTAAATCATTAAATGCTTTTAGAGGATTGCATTTTACCGGAGTAGACGCACAAACTGGTATTTATCAATTTGAGGATTTGAATAAAGACGGAAAAATTGATAATGATGATTTTGATTATTTAGGTACTACTGACCCCAGGTATTTTGGTGGCTTAAATAATTCTTTTAGCTATAAGGGCCTACAGCTGAATATATTGCTGGAGTTTAGAAAGCAGCTTGGCCGTGATGCGGTGTATTCTTATTCCGGGTTTTTAGGTGCTATTCAAAATCAACCAGTATATATTTTAAACCGCTGGAGGCAACCCCGGGATAAGGCTCCATACCAGCAGTATTCCCAGAATTTTACGAGCCTTGCTTCTTCTGCAACAAACAACATTAGCCGGTCAGATGCCATACTAACAGATGCATCATACATAAGGGTAAGAAATGTTGCATTATCCTATAGCATACCTGCTGGGTGGATTAAGAAAATGAATGCGGTAAGTTGGAAATTATTTCTTCACATGCAAAACCTTTTTACAATTACTAAGTACAAAGGTCATGATCCCGAAAGTCAGTCTTTATCATCACTACCTCCACTAAGAATGATTACTGTTGGCACCCAGGTTAATTTTTAAAAATGAATAAAATGAAATCGAAATACACACATATAACTCTTTGCACATTGCTAATTGTAATGCTAGGATTACTATCAACTTCTTGTAAAAAATTTATTGAAGTAGAAGACCCTAATGATCAGCTGAACAGTGATAAGGTTTTTAAAGATAGTTCAACTGCTACCAGTGCAATTACTGGTATTTATAGTGAAATGCTAACTAACAGAAATCTTTTCTCTAACTCGGCTGTTACTTTATATGGGGGCATGTCGGCTGATGAATTGTATTTTTACACACCTGGTTTAAAGGATGAGTTTACCAAAAACGAAATAACCCAGGTAAATCACATAAATATTGATAATTCATTTTGGAAACCCGCCTATAAATATATCTATGCAGCAAACCTTGCATTAGAAAAATTATCGCAGTCACAGGTATTATCTGTTTCACTGAAAAATCAATTGGCCGGAGAAGCCAAATTTATAAGAGCCTTTTGTTATTTTCATTTAGTAAACTTATTTGGTGATGTTCCTCTGATTACCTCTACCAAATATCAGAATGCTGCAACTGCTCCAAGAACTGCCATCACAGAAATTTATTCCCAAGTCATAAATGACCTCAATGAAGCTAAAAGATTACTAAGGGCTGAGTATGTTTCAGCAGAAAGGGTAAGACCTAATAATTGGACTGCTGCAGCATTGCTATCTCGTTGCTATTTATATACAAGCCGCTGGCAGGAAGCAGAATCAGAAGCAAATGCTATTATCAATTCAAGCTTATATTCATTAGAAACTAATTTGAATAGTGTTTTTCTGAATGGCAGTACAGAAGTGATTTGGCAAATGAAGCCCGTTCGTCCGGGATTTAATACCTATGAAGGTTTGGAAGTTTTGCCGGCAAGTCCTTTTTCAATTCCTACATACCTTGTTAGTTCAAGTTTGCGAAGCTCATTTGAAAATGGCGATAACAGAAAAAATTCCTGGATAAAATTCAGAGTTTTTAATACTGATACTTTGTATTTTCCTTATAAGTATAAAGTGCCGAATGGTGCATCATTAACTGAATACTATATGGTATTCAGGATAGCAGAAATATATCTTATTAGAGCGGAAGCATCCATGAATCAAAATAAAGTTTCAGATGCAATATCCGATATTAATATTATTCGAGGTCGTGCTGGACTTGGCAACACATTAGCAAATGACATACCATCGCTGAAGTTGGCTATTGAACAAGAAAGGCGTTCTGAACTTTTTTGTGAATGGTCTCACCGTTGGTATGATTTAAAAAGAACTGCAAGAGCTACCGACATATTAGCACCATTTAAAGGAGCAACCTGGCAATTAACTGATGTTTTATGGCCAATTCCACAACAGGAAATTAACCTAAACCCATCCCTATCACAAAATCCAGGATATTAAAAGGTATCTACTGTTATGTTCTAAGTCCAACTAATCATTTTAATTTTTATGGCACATAAAATAATGCGCCTGATGGTTTTATATTTAATTCCATTGGTAAGCTTTTCACAATACAATAAAAGGTTGAACATTGGCGATACTCTTCCTTCACTGTCGTTTACACATATATTCAATCGTCCTGGCAGTTCAATTTCGCTATGCGACTTTAATGATAAACTTATTATACTCGACTTTTGGAATAGATGGTGCCATGCTTGTATCAGTGCTTTTCCAAAAATGGAAAGCCTGCAAAAGAAATTTGGAGATAAGATACAGATACTGCTTGTAACAAGTGATACTGACGAAAGTTTAGTAAAGCTATTTAAGAAAGTTAAGTTACCTAAGTTACCTATAATTTCAAATGATAGTATCTTAAATAGCATGTTTCCGCATGTTACGGTACCTCATCATATTTGGATTAAGCCAGGTGGTAGTATACAATTCATAACTGATGATATTAGTACTGTTGAGGAAAATGTTTCAAGGGTTCTGGATGGAATAGATCTAAATCTGCATAGTAAAAATGAAGTAATAGATTTTCAAGCCGACTCTGCTCTGTTAAAAGAGGGAAATGGAAGGCTTCAAAAATATATAACCGGCTATTCGATTGGTATGACAAAAATTGAGGAAAATGAATCTACTATCTGGTCAATGTTTAAGGATACTGCAAATAAGACTATTGGATTTAAATTTGTTAATACCCCATTAATTGATTTATATAAAATGGCATTTGGCTATTCGCTTGTCAATTCCGAGTTTAAATATGATAACCGGGTTATGTTCAATTTACCCTGCATTAGTAAATATCTATGCCGACCCACCGAATTGGACGACATGAATAACTGGGCGGAAAATAATCTTGTTTGTTATGAATCCAAATGGAATGGAAGCAGTGATAGTCTGGCCTATCAATATTTGCAAAATGATGTAATGAAGTTCTTTACCTTTTCAGTAAAAGTAGAAGTTAAAGAAGTAAGCTGTTATATACTTAAAACAAAAAATAAATTTGATAGTTCGAGATTCGTGACTAACGAAAAAGTATTTGAGTATACTGATAAGTCCTTCATTCTAAAAAATATGCCGGTTTCAACAATAATTGAGAGCCTGAATGAGCTGGCGATTTTTAAAAATTCACCAGTTATTGATGAAACAAATTATTCATCAAATATTAATGTCAAGCTTTATAAACTCTTTTTACAGATATTATTAAACTGAAACAAGAATTACTAAAAAATGGTTTAATATTGGAAGAAGGCAAAAGGAAAATAAGAATGCTTGTAATTGAATCTAAATAATGAAAGAAGCCAGCAACCTGAGACAGTTACTGGCTTCTTCACTTTACTAATTTCTCACCCGTATAGTATAAGATTTAGTAAAGTCAGGATGCCCAAATCCATCATCAGTAGCATCTTCAACACCACAACGATTAATGCTTCCGCTGCATGATAAAGAGCTGGTACCTACAAAAGTGTAGTTTGCAGGATTGTTGAGATTTGAAGAATTGTTTTGTCCCGGCTGGCCATACAGGTTGTAGGTATAACTGCTACCTGCAAGTTTAGCATCTTTATGGTTAACAGTAAAGGCTGAAGCCGTAATGGCCAGCATAACAACAAAAATTCCCAGATACTTTTTCATAAATAAAATTTTTTATTATAAAATTAGCCTACTATTTTATACAGGTTTTCGGCTTGTCCTGTTTATTGCAATAAAAAGTTTATGCTTGTTCTGAGAAAGTAAAGAAACAAGTATTAATAGAATTACAAAGCTGTTAAAAAGTAAATGATTACTCCATGATAACTCTTTTAAAATACCTCCGCAGGAACAAGGAAGATGTGGAATGAATAAAATCATATAAGTAATGTAAATGGTAAAGGCTGCCATTAGTAATAAAGAAAATAGAAACCCTTTTTGCCTGTATTTTTCGAAGACTAGCATAACAACTATTGACAGTTCAAGTAGCGGAATTGACAATGAAATTACAGTTGCATAATTGCTTATAATAGAAGATTGCAGAATGGAAGATTTAAAAATGGAATGATCAATTAGCTTCGTTATCCCTGTATATGTAAATAAAAATATCAGAAGATAGCAGGTTAAACTGTTTGAATAATTTATTAGTTCAGTTTTCTTCATAGCAGATTTGAAATGAAAAACAAAGTTCTCACAATATTTCGTTTAATTTTTTGATAAGTTGTTTGCAAAATGGATCTAAAGTTTTGCAAAGAGTATTATTGCCTTCTTAATGAACCCGGTGTCATCCCAAACAACCTTCTAAAAGCAGTAATAAAATTGGTGGTGCGGGGATACCCAACCAGTGAAGCTATTTCTTTGATAGGTTTATTGGTGTTTAAAATGAGTTGTTTAGCATGTTGCATTTTTTGTTCCATCAACCACTCAAATATTCCACAATGGAAATATTTTCTAAACCCGGATTTTAGTTTAAACTCATTTAATGCTACCTGCCTTGAGAGGGATTTGATAGAAGGCGGTTTTTTGTCAATGCATTTTTCAAGTATAGTGCGAGCTTCATGAATTCTTGCAGTTTCAAATGGAGTAAAATGATATGATTTAATATTCCTTTTGAATGAGGCTTCAAGTATTTGGTATAACAGTTCCCGAACTTTTAAATCATAATAAAACTGTCTTGTGTTTTCATCATAAGGGCAATCAAGGATTTGGGTAGTAATTTCTTTCATGGAAGGAATAGACCACCCTCCTTTTCCATTCAATATCGTTTGTGGAGACTCTTGGAGCAATTGTTGTAACTCAGGAAAAAAAGGAACTAACTCCTGCAGAAATTTTGGTGAGTAAAAAAAGTCGATTGTACTGAAATCTTCATTCTTATTAAAAAGCACACTGCAATTGGTCTCTTTAGTTAAGTAACAGATGTATTGGTCTTTTCTAAGATGAAATTTACCAATGCTACTTAATTCTTTCCTGGCATCATTTTTTAATACAAAATTACTGTAGAGGCCATATTGTGTAGCCCAGTTTTTTGCAAAAATTTTTTTGAGGATTCTGCCAGAACTTAATCTTATAAAATAGCCAACACCAGTTAATTGTTGCAAGATTATTTCTGCAAGATTCGTTTTGGCTGATATAGCAGTGGAACCTCTTAGTAGAGGACCATTATAATCAGGTGGCAGTCCCGGTTGGAACTCAAGTATTGAATCATCTGGCAAAGTAAGTTCTAAATTCATACGAACATATTTTATACTCATAGCCGGATATATAGGAATGACCAGGGATTAAATCAAATATAAAGTTAATTTTTTCAAATGAAAAAATTTTCAAATCGTCGAAGAATTTTAGGTTTCCCGACTGTTTCAAAGTCAAAGCACAAAAACTGATTTTATTTTGAACAACCTAGCATGGAGTACAATACCTATGCCGTTCCCTTAGGTCGGGCTTTTCATTGCAATCTTCTTAACAGAAGGATTTTCATTTCAATCCCTAACGGTAACAGTAATTAGTATTGAAATTATGAAGAGCCAGACGCAATCATTCCACCATTTATATTAATCGTTACTCCTTCGTCATAACGAAACGGCAGAACCATTACGCCGGAAAAGAATTATTGGGAATTGAGATTGGCTTTTCTGCAAGATGTAAAAGAATATCCTGCCAAACACAATTCCAGAATCCTTAATGCAGATTTTACAAAGATGGAATTATAATACTGGTCATTCAACTGACCCTGCCGTTAAATTATTTCTTGCACTCTGTGGAAAAATGCACTAATTCTTTGTGGTAAAAAGGTTCAAATCAGCATTGCTTAGAGAGTTTAATATTTTATACAATATCAGATTCATTATTATCATCAACGGCTCTTCTATTTATGATGATATTTACTATCTGCTGGCGCTTCTTGCTATCAAACATTCCATAATCTCTAACAACTTGTGCTATTCGTAAATTATAATCCTTAAAAATGTATTCGCTGCCTTTTGATTGTACATTTCTAAATTTCGCCATTTTTCTATTGCTTCTTCACTTTCCCAAAAGGACAGTGACAAGATTTTTTTCAGGGTGGTAAATACTTTGGAATCTTTCAATAAAAATAAATCCCCTAATCTGCTCCAATTCCGGTTTTCAAAAATTGAAGTGTTTCATTGTATAATTGATAGCGGCTTTTTTCCAAGTGTAGCACATGAGTGCCTTTTTCTAGTACAACATATTTTTTGTAGGGTACATTTTCCAAAGATGTAAATAGGTTTTCAGCATCGGCATTGTTAGGGTAGTCATCCCATTCACCCCGGATTAATAAAACCGGTACTTTTAAATTTGAAGGGTTGTAATATGCTCTACCATGCAACATATCTTCTATATCCTGTGAAGGCCCTGATGGAAACCGAACAGTATTGATTTGGTTTTTTACCGTCAAATTATCGAACTTTAACCATGTATTTCCCCATGTTTTAAATATCTCAGGTTCTAATTGGCAAGCTTTTTTTTCAGGTGTTAAGTTTTTCATAGAAGCTATCCTTTCATCTGGCGTCATCGTTTTAAAAGCACCTTTTATATTCTCAATGGCAGTGGTATCATTTCGCTCAGTAATTGTAGCAAACAAAATCAATTTAGCAACTTTATCCGGAAACTTTGTTGCGTACAAAGCGGCAACAGAACCACCCCATGAATGCCCAATTAAATACACTTTCTTTTTACCAGTTCTGTTTATAATCAATTCAACCGCTTTATCTACATCTTTATAAATATCTAAAGCCCTGCCAACGGGTTTAGTATTTGGCAAATTTGTTTCCATCTCTGGGTAACGGTCTGCATTTCCATAACCCAAAAAATCAAGTGCATAAACATCGTAGCCGTTTTCAGAAATGTTGTCTAACCATGAATAATTATTCATCTTAAACCCAAAAGATAATGCTGAAGGAAACGAAGAACCATGCAAAAAAAGAACAGGATAATTAATTGAAAGAACTATTGGTTCTTTGTGTGTAAGAGCAATTTGTAATCCTGAAATTCGGCTTTCAGTTTTTATTATGTGGTTTTCATTCATCTTTTTTATTTTTAAAATATCATTATTTGGTTGAGCGTTAGCTGCTTTTGCAAACAGTAAAAGAAAAAAAATAATTAAGCTGTATTTCATTTGTAAGTTTTTAATAATTGCAAATGTCAGGAATGATTTTCTTTAACATTACATTTTGGGCTTAACTGTGAATGAAATCAGGTGGAAGTGGGAATTGGATACATTACACCTCTTATTGGCGATCCGGTTCGGGCAAATATTTTGTGGACATTGCTTGATAACTGGGCATATACTGCGACTGAATTAGCTCTTAGTGCTGACACATCACCTCAAAATATAAGTATGTACTAAAACAAGTTGGTAAAAGCAGATTTGCTAATTTTTTAAAGCAAGAACAGATATAAATATTACACACTTTCAAGACCTAAAGTAGCATAACTATACAAGCTATTGGTAATCTTATTTCAAATGAAAAGCACAAGAAGATTGTAAGTAATATAGATAATTTGGATTTAAAATATTGTCGTACTTGTTATGATCATTTAGAAGGCAGAGTTGGTGTATTAATAACAGAGGCTTTTTAAAGCATAGAATATTAGCTCCTGTTACAAACACTTACAGCCTAACAAAAAAGGAGAACAAAATTTCGTAGGGCTCGAAATAAATAATAATGACATAAAAAAGTATAGTAGAATCTTTGCAAGACTCTCTTTGATTGCAGCGAAAGAATGTCACTTTACATTCACTTTAAAACGTCCGTATAATTCTTTTTGCCCTTTGGAAGTGATAATAATTGCTCTTGAATTTTTTGTTCTTCTTATCCAGTCAGCCAAAAACATTTTATCAAGTAATGCAGCCGCAAGTGAACCGGCAATATGATGTCGTCTTTCGCTCCAATCTAAACAAGGACGAAGGAATGAACGCCTTTGTTCTTTTAACCCTTGTACATCAATACCTAAATCAGCAAACCAATCTTCTCCTTTTTTGCTTATCTCAAAAATGTTGTTTGAATTAATAATTATTTTTTGCTCTAATAAACTGTCTGTAATAGCAACGCCAACTTTACCTGCAAGATGGTCATAGCAGGTTCTGCAATGTTTAATTGCAGGAGTATCTTCTGTATTAATTTTTTTTAACGCTGTAGTATGTGGTATTAAGTTTACCATTGCTTCAATAGCATAAGCTATTTCCTTTCTTGAAAATTTATAATACTTATGCCTTCCTTGTGTTTCAACTGCAAGTAATTCTGCATTTACTAATTTGGTTAAATGCATACTTATATTTTGCGGAGATGTATCGGCAGTAATAGCCAGCTCAGTTGCAGTAAACGCTTTCCCATCCATTAATGTCCACATAATTGTGGCCCTTACAGGGTCGCCAATTAACGATGCTATATTCTTAAACTGATTTTCCATTTTACATTCACACTTAAATTTAAACTGAAGTATTTATGTGTAAAGCTAATTATTATTGCAACATAAATATTAGATATGGTAACTACTTTTTTACAATCCGAGATACAAGACCCATACAGAATATACGAAACTATACTTTCAAACAATCCCGTTTATTGGGATGAGGAAAATAAGTTGTGGGCAATATATTCTTACAAAGGCTGTAAAGCAATTTTAAGCAACAGCTTTGCACATATTCCTGCCGTTAACCCTAACAATAAAGATGGGTTAAATGAATACGCATTGATGATGATAAGCCAGTTTGTAAGATTGAGTAATGGCATCAAACATGAATTGGCCAGAGAATCAGCAATGCTTTTGCTTGAAACAGCAAACAAAGTGGCAATAAATAATGTACTGGAAAACCTATTGCAAAATGCAGGTTGTAAAAGCGAAATGGACTGGGTAGATTCAATTTGTAAAAAGCTACCTATTTTGGTTGTTTTGAAAAGCTTTGGTTTTAATGATACCGATTGTGATCTTATAGTATCAAAAATAGAACAGCTTGTAAAAATAATGTTACCCCATAAAACATACGAACAAATAGCAGCCATCAATGAAGTATCAAAGGAAATATACATTATCACTGAAAAGCATTTAATTGCTACAAGTATTTATAAACCGGTCATCAAAACCCTTTCTGAAAAATATAAATTAGAAAAGGATAAAATTGTTTCCTTATGTGTAAGCAATCTTATTGCATTGTCTATCATACAAGGATATGATGCAAACAGGGGTTTATTAAGTAATTCACTGCTGCAAATATTAAATCATGGCAATACTGTTTCCAATGATTGTAGTAATGTAACATATTTGCGAAAGTCAGTTATTGAAACGCTAAGATTTGACCCACCAGTTCATAATACGAAAAGAGTAGCGGTTAATGATATTATATTGGATGATGCAGTGATTAAAAAAGGGGAAACAATATTTATAGTCCTTGCATCAGGGAACCGTGACCCTAAGCAATTTGTGAACCCAAACACTTTTGATATTGACAGAACAAATAACAATGAACATCTAACATTTGGGTTAGGGGGGCATAGATGCCCGGCAAATAATTTTTCAGTGAATTTCGCAACAGATGCATTGATCTATTTTTTTACTCGGTTTAAAATCATAAAACTACTTGATAATAATATTGAGTATGAGCCAACGATTAATGTGCGGCTTCCAAAAAGTATTTTAATTTCTATTTTATAATTGTAAAAAACATAAAAATGATATCAGTTGTTTCGCAAATGATTATTAACGAGGGTAAACTACAGGAATATTTAGATTTTGGAGTAGCTCTTCAGCCAATGGTAGAAAAGATTGATGGATTTATTTCTAATGAACGGTTTCAGAGTGTAGTTGACCCAAACAAGGTTTTGTCATTATCATTTTGGAAAGATGAAGAAAGTATAAAGCAGTTCCGAAAACTTGAAATGCACCGATTGGCAGAAGCAAAAAGTAGGGAAAGTATTTTTAAAGATTACCGTGTTACGATAGCCGATATAAGCCGTGATTACGGTATGTTCGACAGAAATGACGCCCCGGTGGGATAACAAAGATCTTGGTATTATGACAAATTACTTTATTGTACCTGGGTTGGGCAACTCAGGGCCAAAACATTGGCAAACATTTTTTGAAAAATCTGGGGATAATTTTTACCGGATTAAGCAACAGGAATGGGATGCTCCAAATTGCAGCGACTGGATTTCAACGATTGACAGTGCAATTTCAGCATATGATTTGGCAACCGTGGTTTTAATTGGGCATAGCTTGGGTTGCATAGCCATAGTACAGTGGGCAACGCAGTATGGCAAAAAAATTAAAGGAGCTTTACTCGTATCACCTACCGACCTTGAAGCACCACAATATACATTACATACAGAGGGGTTTGACCCGATTCCAAAAACAAAAATTAATTTTAAAACTATTGTTGTAGCAAGTGAAGACGACCCTTGGATTCCATTTGAAAGGGCAAAATATTTTGCAGACAATTGGGGAAGTGAGTTTAGCAATATCGGTAGAGCTGGTCATATCAATGTTGCCTCAGGATTTGGAGAGTGGAAACAAGGTCTAAAAATTTTGGAAATGCTTGGCTAACTTAATAAACTCTTTCGATAGTCAAATAGTTTGCCCATTTTAGATAACCAAGGCAGTTTAAAGGCTGGTAAAGTAATTGCTAATTTCGCTTTATAGCATTTGTACGACAAGTTTAAAATTTCTATATAAATTAAACAAACTTTGTTTGGATGAAAAGCAAAGGAATACAACAGTTTGGCAAACATAAGACAGAAGTGCTTAATTGTACATTTGAACTTTTGCCGACAATTGACATAATGATTGACCTTTATGAGAAACCAAGAACTTTTGAAAGATTTCAAGAGTATTTAAAAACTTTACAAGGGGGCACAAAAGGTGGCTTGGCTATGCCAATTGCTGGCTTCAATCCAATGGCAAAAGAACATATACTCGACAGCCTGAAAGAATTAAAAAAGTTAGGTGCCGAACAAATTATTGAAGAAACGCTAAACAATTTGAATGATAATGTTTCCTTAAAAAGTTTAAATAGAAAATTTAAGGTGGCGATAAATTTATCAGACGACTTAAAAGGGGGTTGGACGAACCGTTTCACCACCGACTATGATAGTAAATTTAAAATCAATGGGCTTTTTAATAGAAATTTTTGTACACCAATTTTTTGGACAAGTGAAAAGTTTACAAAAGATGTAATTAGAGAAAGAACATTAGAATATATTTTCAGGGCGGTTTATTGGCTAACTAAACCCAAACCAAAAACATTAAAAGAACATTTGGAACAAGAAATATTCGTAGCAAGCCAAGTAAAAAGTAAAGGCAAATTTCAAGAAACAGATTTTATAAGTTTGAACAAATTTTATGAGGACAACAAGAACACAGACAATTATCATATAATTTTCAATTTCTTCTATGGAGATACAGCCTCTGCATCTTTGAAGTTTCCGACTTATGCAGTTATAGAAAATGTTACGGGCTTTGAATATTCAATATATAGTGAGGAAAAAAGTAAATGAGCGTTTAAAGAGCGAAAACAACAAACAGCCAACACGAACTTTACAAGTTGGCAGACGAAATAACAATGAGCATTTGTAAAACATTCATTAAATTTAATATCTCAATTCTTTGAAATGTGTTTTTTTAATGGCACTAATTCAACAATTTCCCTCGCTAAAATAGTTGTTTATTTTATCTAATTGTCTACCATTTTTGTGAACATTTTTTTTAGTATGGACGTATTTATATATAAACTACGAACGTATCTTAAAAAAATTCGAAAATTAAAATCGTTAATACACATGGAAGGGGATATATTCTTAAAGTGGAGGAGAATTATGAGCTTACCAAATAGGAAAACATTTTATATCTAAAGGTTTCAATTTTTACCAATTTTTTTATTTTGTATTTGAAAGCTGTTTGTTGGTTGTGGGTTTAAGTTTATTGAAGCTGCGTAGTACTTGAGTATTTACTAGGGCTTGTTGTAAGGCGAATTCATTTAGTCAAATTTGACGAATGTAAGTACCAATTACCTAATGAGGCTTACATAACCTTTTTTATTAAAATTCTGCACACTATTACCTGACTTCAATTTATATTCTAATTTCCAGACATAGACACCAGTTGATGCTGGCACATTCCCGATAGTTCCGCTCCCACTCTGCAATGGAAAATGCATGGAACCATTAGTAACCAAAGTGTCTTTTCCATTATTTCCAACAACTGAAACACCAACAACCGCCTTTTTTGTTGAATTAATATGATTAGTTTTTTCTCTCAGTGAGTCAATTGTTTGTGCCGGTACCTGATAGGTTGTTAATAAAAAAAGTAACGATACTAAATGCTACAGTTTAAAAATGTTTAGTATTTAGTTTTTACTGGTTAAGACATTTTGTTTACACTTTTTCACTTATCCAGTTCTACAAACTTACCGTCATCAACTTTACCATTTTTAACTCGGTAAACGCTGATGCCAGATGGCAAATTAAATAATTCAACGTTAGCTGGGCCTATCACTGCTCCAGTTTGTTCAAATCTTGTTTGAACGGCATACCAACTGAATTTTTGCTGTGCATGGTAGTGACCGGCTAACGCAAGTGGATAGTTTTTTTTACTAAGAATTTTCATTATTTCACTGGCATTAGATACTATGTGCCGGTTTTGCAGTTTGCCTTTTACATTTTCAACAGTACGATCTAAGCCAAGCATTTCAAATTTATTTAAACCAAAGCCACCGCTATAAAAGGGCACATGCTGAAAGGTAACAATTGGGGTTTGGGGGTCTATAAGAGCAATATCATTTTTAAGCCATTCCGTTTGTGTAGAATCTATGTAACCGTAATAATAGAGGTCATCAAAACTCAGGCTGTTAAGGCCAATAAAATGAACCCCATTGTAATTAAAGGAATAATAGTCTGGTCCAAGAAAATGATGATACATTTTAATACCGTAATAGGGGTTGTCTTTACTTACTAACGAAAGATGCCTTTCAATACCAAAAATTTCATGATTACCGGGAATGTTCCAAACCGTAGTTTTTATTTTCCCCATTTCCTGCTTATAAAGATTATAATAACCCATCGCTTCTTTTTCTGATACCCTCAATGCATCTTTTACCAAATCACCCGTTACCAAAACAAAATTGGGTTTTATAGAATCAATCTTGTTTTTTAATTTTTGTATCCTGTCAATACTTTTTTCACTAATATGGGTGTCAGAGGCATGGATAAAGACAAACTCATTTTGTACAGGAATGTTTATGAGGGGAAAATCAGCAGTCTGGCTTAGTGGCTCATTTTTTAATTGCTTATAAAACAAACCCTGAGATTTATAGCCTGATGGAACACTTACAAAAACAATTCTATTCTGATTTTTGCAACTGATTTGATAAAAACCATTCCTATCAGTTACTACAACATTTAACTGATCTGATATGGCAGCATCTTTTATACCTGGCTCATTGGCATCTTTTATACCATTATTATTTACATCCTCAAAAACCTGCCCACTTACACTAATTGAGCTGCTGCCAATTTGTGCATAGAATGTTATCGGCGCAAAAAAACAGGCTGTTGTAAATATTGCCATCTTAAATGCTTGAAAATAATTTTTCATTGTTTTATAAGAATTTAAAAGTTGAACAAAATATTAAATAGCTATTACTGTAGCTTTAAATAACTAGGTGCATTGTTACAAAATGCTAAAATAAAGCAGCCACCACTCATAGCAATTGCTACAAATAAACTGATCAATTCCGGCTCTACTTTAGGTGATGCAGCTACCTTAGGGCCACTGTTCAAAAACATCTAACTGGTAAGGATCGATAGCATATTTTAAATAACAGGTTACCATAACATAAATTTTTGTTTACAAATTATTTGAAACCTATTTTTTACTATAATGATTTAGAACTTCTTAAATGTTTCCTCTGTTTGGTTGTTTGATTTAACCCTCAACCAGGCCAAAAATATTTTGAGAAAGCCCATAAAAAACAGCAACGGATCTATTTATCAGTTATTGTCCGTTACTTCCATTTCTAACAATGCTCCATTCAAATTTCTGTTTTGTATTGGTAATTCATCTGAGTCAGGCGATTTATAATTCTCAATAAACTTAAACCCGAAAGACAAATAGTAATCAATTATTCTTTGATTGTCTGCCCAGGTGTCCATTCGTATAAACTTCAAATTATTTTGCCTCACAAATTGTTTCGCCCAATTCAATACTTTTTCAAATTGCTTCTGCCCTTTAAAATTGGGGTTAGTTACAATTCTATGTAGATAAATTGCATCGTTCTTATCTCTGTCCCGCCAAATTAATCTATCATTATGTTGAATACTAAAAATGCAGAGAATGTTGTTGTCCTTAACTATTTTATAGTGCAAGTTCTTTTCAATATCCTTTATTAATGCTGCCTTATCAACCGTATCCCAAACCTTATAACCATTTTTTCCTTGTAATTGCATGGCTTGCTCAAAAAGCCAAATAACGGTGTCAAAATCTTCTATAATTGTATTAGTAACTTTAATATCCTCAATTCTGTCTGTTAGCATATTTTTAGAGTGGCAGCTATTCATCTGCAAATTTTCTTACATTTTTTATATTAATAGTCCTTTCAATTATTCCATTGATCTTGTTATTCAACACCGGTACATTCGTTTCACTTATCACAAACTCATGCAGTGTTGCTAACTGAATCCACCCACCAGATAAGTCCTTGTATATATCCCCAAAATAATGTGAGCTACCTTTTGTTGGCACTTCCATATTTGGCATTGGCTTCATCAGCATGTAAAATGAACTTAGCCCTGAATCGTATTCCAGTAAGGCGCAAGTCTTTTCATTTACAATGCTTAACCCTTTAAAAGTGAGTGTAATTTCTCCGTTCTTAAAATATGAACCTGCTGCAACCTGGCTACCAAGGTTTACAGGTGGCTGTGTATAAGAAGCAGCATGTATAACTTTATCGCCAATTTTCTTTAAATCCTGCACTCCAATGCCATTTGGGGTTTTCTCACTAAAAACACTCATAGAGTGGAAATCTATAAAGGCATTATATACATGATAAGTATTTTCAACAGGTAAATCTTTACCGTTTTCATCTTTTAGCTGTTCAAATTTTTTATGATCAATACCAAAAACTAATTCTTTATTTTCCTGGTTACTTACTCCTATTGAAAAATAATATTTCCAGTTAGTTAGCGAAGGGATGGTAACTTCTGCGGTACCATTAATTTGAACCCCAAATTTTAAGCAGGTGTACTCATCAGCTTGTAAAGGGTTGTTAGAAGGAACGCAACGAAGATACAAATGGTAAATTTCTGTGTCTTTTATTTTACCATCTGAAGCATGCTTGTTGAGCTTAGTCCTCATTTCATAGTATTGTGTATCTTTTGAATGTTGCGGAACTAAGTTGTAGGTTGCTTTTAATGTTTTCTCAAGCCCTGGCTTTTTTTGTGCATGTAATGGAGAAAAAAATAAAGTAAATACAATTGTAAAAATCATCAGTGCTGCTTTATTAAATTTCATGTTCTTCAATATTTTAAAAGTTGTTTAAACTATGTAAAGGTTTTACCTATTTTCCTGCTAAAAATCCTTCTACCTATTTTAGAGGTAATACAAATTCAATAATTCTTAGTCTTATCTTCTGAATAAATAAATTATAATACACAAGCAGGAAATTTATTCTTTATCAAAAGAGTATTTGCCAGCACCAGTAAAAATCAATGCTGAGTTACTAAAGAGCATTGTTAATGCAGGGGTCATCGCCTCTATTGTGTCTCCAAGATGCACTGTAACAATAGCTACTAAAAAATTAATTACTAATACAACAGCAGCCAGCCTTGTTTTATACCCTACTGTAATTAATATTCCACAAATAAACTGTGCATAAACTGAAACAAAAGCACATACAGTAGGGAAAGGAAAATTCCTATTAGTAAGATACTCAGAAAATTCTGTCATCCTTTTTTGAGAAATAACATTATCAAAAACGCCATAGATAAGCAGGAGGCCAATAAACAATCTTAAGATTAAGATTCCAACTGACTGGTTTTTTTTGAGCAAATTTTCAATTTTACTGTACATGTTTTATTTACTTTAGTATTAACTACAAATTAGATTAGCCGTCTTAAAAAAGCTCCCTTCCTTTGCTTCTGATAGTATTTCTGTTAAGCCTTAATTACTGAAAATCTTTTAACAGCAGTTTGGCCTGTCTATAAATTTAGTTTTTCAATTAAAATAGTTACGCTTTCAGTCTTGTCGCCAAACATATCTTTTGCCCAATTCTTAGGCACAGTAAGTTTGTCCAAAATTAAAAACAATGCAAAGCCTTCCTCTTGCGACCACCATTTTCTGCCACGCCTTACCCCTTCTATTGCCATCTCTCTTTTTATGTTTCCCCCTTTTGGATGTTTCAACCATAAAAACATAGAGTATTGGCCAAGCCCTTCCATTGTAAGAAAGAAATTATCGATTTCTTTTAAATTTTCGTATTTCCCTTTAAAATATTCTTTTTGCCGCTGTTTCATTAATAGCAAACCTTCGTTCACCACACTTCTTTCTACTGTATTGTTTTTTATTGCGGCATAAAAAAGTTCAGTTTCTTTTTTATAGTAATTTAAATAAGCCGTGTCTTTAGCAAAAATATTCTGAACAATATCATCGTTAAATTCAACTCCATAATTAGTTTGTTTTTCAAACGCTGTCATTTTTTTTCCAAAATTTTGCATTTGTTGTGAATGAGAAAATTCGTGTATAAAAACCCCGGTAATAAGATTTTCTAAACCTAATTCTTTACTTGAAGCGCCTGCCTGCTTCCAAAAACTTGGTAATGGCATCACAAAAAATGATTTACCCTCAGCAGGAATTTCGGCGGCAAATGACATTAAGTTTATCACAACAACCGATTTGTCAGGAAGAGTAAGCGAATCATTATGTAACTCCTTTTTCCACTGAAATTTCAAATTCATTAAGTTATTGCCTTTAACAGGGCTGCCGTTTTTTACGGTAACAGCAGAGGTTGAATAAACATATTTATCATCAAAGAAAACAAACTCAACGGGTCTAACTTTTTTAATTTTATAAATTTCTTTGCTAACTAATTTCCATGCTGAAAACCATTTATTTGTTGCATTATAAAATGCTAAATAGCTTTCTTGTTTATCGCTTTTGCTTTGTCCGCAAACAGATAAACTTATAAAAAATAAAATTAAACTATAAAATATCTTTATCATAGTAGGCTGTCTGTTAGTTATTGTGAACAATTACTTTTAAGAGCAAACATTGTTGATGTTAATTGTAAGTATTCGTATAGCATCTGGTTAGTCATCTAAATTTTACCCACATATAATCATCCATAATTCTATCATTTTTTACAACTGCTTTCTTTTGAATGCTTTCAAGTATAAATCCATTTTTTTCAAGGGCTTTCATAGATGCTTTGTTATGTTCAAACACACCTGCAGCAATGCGGATTACATCAAATGTTTTAAAAGTATAGTCAACCATTAATCGTATGGCTTCAGTAGCTATGCCTTTACCCCAAAATGGTTCAGCAACAAAATATCCCAGATCTACATTTAACCTTTGAACATCATCCTTTAGCCAAATCCCAATTTCGCCGCAAAGTTGTTCATTACAGAAGATTAAAAATCTTTCCGCTGTTTGCTTATCTATTTGCTTTTGAAACAATTCAATAGCAACATCAGTCGTATAGGGGTTTGGCGTACTGTCAAAACCGTTTTCAAAAATCTTTGGATTATTTCGCATTTCTGCAAAGGCTGATGCATATTGCAGTGAGTATTCCCTAAGTTCAATCTTGTTGTTCATTAACTCGGTTTTCGTATTTGTCAATTTATTTTATTTGTTCCATCTTTAATTTTCATATTATGGCAACAATCCAACCTGCTTCATAATAGCAGCATTGTCAATCAGGTTCCATGTCTCAATAATTAATCCTTCATCGTCAAATAAATGTAAATCCCAAAAAGATGCAACAACTTGTTTATTTGTTGGAGTGGTTCCCATAATAGGTTTGGAGTGTATTGCAGTTGCAATACTTCTGCCCATTACCCAATCTCCCTCTGCCACAGCATGTTCAACCGTAATTTGCAAGTCGTCCCACATGCTATGCATGTTTTCAAAAAATTGCTGAATAATATGTCTTCCCTTTTCAGCAGGCATTGATTTAACAGTGTGGTTTATAGAATAAAATTCAATGCACTGAGATATATTTTTTTCATTAAAAGCTGCTTTTGCGGCCAGGTAGTTAGCTTTATTTCTTTCGGCTTTATTTATTGCTTCTGTCATAAAAAAAAATTAAAAAGTAAATTATTATTGCTGTTTTTTCTTAGATTTTGTTTTCTTCTTCATTTCTTCAAATAAGTATTTAGCTTTAATCCATTTAACATCACTGTTAGTGCTGTAAAAAAAATATTGATTGTCCCTACTCAGGTAAGAGCAGTATTCGTAGGTTGGGGTATTAAATTTTTCGCCAAGATTTACAGAGGGAAGCCACCTGTTTTGTTGGTTTTTTCTTGAAAAATATAAATCTGCCTGGCCATAGCCATCCTTTCTGTCAACAGAACTGAAAACAAGAAAATCTTCGTCTTTTGAAATTAAAGGGTCATGATCTGATCCCGGTGAATTTATTGCTACTCCAAGATTCTGCGGAGCACTATATTTACCTCCGGCATATTTGCAAACATAAATGTCGTCTTGCCCAAAGCCTCCCTGCCTTGATGACGAAAAGTATAGGTTATCATTTGCAGCAAAGGAAATATACAATTCATTACTGTCTGAATTTACAACAGACATATTTTCCGGTACAGTCCATTGGTTGCCGGCAAGAGGTTTCACGAACCATATATCATAGTCCTTGATCGTATCGGCAGAATTACGGGATTTTGTAGAAATGTAATAGAGTGTTCCATCAGGAGCAAAAGCAGGATCTGCTTCGGAATAAGCTGTATCATTAAATGAAGGATGAACAGGCTTTGTCCAATTTTCCCCATCAAAAGTAGTTACATACATTATCCATTTTCCATTTTCAGAACGGCCAAAATAGAATGATTTTCCGTCTGGTGAAAAAGCGGAATTAAAATCAAGCCCTGATGAAGAAACAATGCCAGGCATAAACGGAAGAGGCATAGAAACGGGTTGTGGAAACGGGTATCGTATAGAATTCATTGAACTATTGCTGCAGGAGGAAATTATCACTACCAGTGCAAAGCTGCTGAGAATTTTTGTGTTAATTACTTTCATTTAAGTTTACTTTTAAATACAGCTTTACCGCAATCATTTAACACAACATTATTTGTGTTACAGAGCTAATCATGTGGCCTTTATTTCGCTAAATATTTTTAAAAACAGTTCAATGTAATTTTTTAGTTCCTCCTTTCTTTCTTTAAGCCACACAAAATGCATTTCTACCTTTGGAGATACCTCTGTTAACTCAAAATGCTTAATATTCAATTTTACATTTTTTATGGCCGACTTCCCTATAATTGTAACGCCCAAACCTTCACTCACCAAACGCAAATTGGTAGATGCATTTGGCGATTCAAAAACAACCTTAGGCCAAAAACCGTTTTTATGAAATAGACGATATAAAATTTCATTGTACCCCTGGCTGTCTTCTAAAGCAGGTAAAATCCAATCTGCTTTTGCCAACGTTTTTAATCTTTCATTTTTTTGTGTACTGATTTTTAAATTTTTCGGCATCACTACAACAAAGTTTTCTTTATACAACAGTACTTCATCAATTTCATTAGGAATTATTACATTAGGCATCAATCCAAAATCAAGCTCTCTATGCATAATCTTATTAATCATATCGGTACATGCACCTTCCTTTAAAGTAATCTTTAAATCGGGATGACCCTTTTTGATTTCCATTAAAAAAGGAGGTATTACAGACTGCATTGCAGTACTAACATGCCCCATTTTTATTTCACCTGCCTCTCCTCTGTGAATTTGCCCAGTTCTCTTTTTTGTCTGTTCAAACTGGTCAAATACCCTCTTCATCTCATTTTTAAAAAACAAACCGGCAGCAGTTAATTTAATTTGCTTTTTTGTTCTGTCAAAAAGTAATGCCCCAATTTCATCTTCCAAATTTTTTATTTGCCTGCTTAATGCTGGTTGTGCAATAAACATAGTGCTGCTTGCTTTATGAAAGTTCAGCACTTCAGCAGTTGCAAGAAAGTTCTTTATTTGTTCTGTTGTCATTTTTATTGATTTGTTTTTGTTATCAATCAATGCAAATTAAGTATTTTTCTGCATCATAGAATTTTACTTGCTTTGTGTTTGCAAAAACAATTAGCACTTTTTTATTTACTTTAAAGCACCACCTATTATGGATAAGGAATTATTAAAACAAAAAATAGAAACTGTATTCGCAAATTTTAAATCAGCTATATATCAACATACTGACATAAATGGAAAGAGAGCAGACGGCGGATGGAGTGTTGGGGAAATTGCCGATCATATTATTAAAGGAACCGGCGCACAATTTGGGCAAACTAAAAAAACGGAAAGGCCTTACGACCAAAATGCTGACAGCATCAAAAATTTATTCCTGAATTTTCAATTAAAGTTTCCTGCAGCGCCAATATTGCAGCCAGAGGCAAAAGAATATTCTGCAAGTGAGTTATTTATAGTATTAGAAGGAAACAAAGACAATCTTATAAGTATGATTGAACAGGAAGACCTTACTGAAACTTGCATTGACATTACACTTCCTGTGTGGGGCACATTAACAAAGTATGAGTGGTTGGTTTTAATTGAAAATCACATAATACGGCACACAAAACAAGTAACTGATTTTGATACAGTGGCAGCATAACTAAAATTTAAATCTATGCAAAGTAAAACAATGTCAAAAGAGTATTGGAACAATCTTTATGATAAAGATGAAGTAGGTTGGGATATTGGGTTTCCATCACCGGCAATTAAAGAATATATTGACCAGCTTACTAACAAAGGTATCTCCATCTTAATACCAGGATGCGGAAATGCATACGAAGCCGAGTATTTAATAGCACAAGGATTTACTAATGTAACCGTAATAGATATTGCCCCCTCACTTACGGCTGCTTTGGAAAGTAAATTTAAAAATGAGAATGGTAAAACCATTAAAATAATAACGGATGATTTTTTTAACCATAATGGTGCCTACAACCTTATTATAGAGCAAACTTTTCTTTCTGCACTCTCCCCTTCTGTTAGACCACAGTATGTTGATAAAATGCATTCGCTTTTGGTAAAAGGTGGCCACCTTACAGGAATACTATTTGGCCGGGTGTTTGAAGAAGAAGGCCCTCCTTATGGTGGCACACCGCAGGAATACAAGCAAATGTTTTCAAAGAAATTTAAAATTAAAAAACTGGAGCCATGTTATAATTCAATTGAAAGAAGAAAAGGCTCAGAAGTTTTTATTAACCTGATTGCAAAATAACTCATCACAATAAAATATGCTAATATGGAAAATTTTAAACTGGAAAATGACATTAATCTGTTTTGTGTAAAAGCAGATTCGTTCCCTGAAGGAATTATGGCAGCCCATCAAAAAATGGCTTCCCTGGCAAAAGAGTATGGAAAGCGAAATCATTTTGGTGTTTCTTATTTGTATGATGATGAAAATTTGTACATGGCTGCCGCCGAAATTGATATTACTAAGGAAACAATACCAACAGGCAGCAGTTCATATACGCTGAAAAAAGGAAATTACATTAGTATTTACATTTCAGATTTTTCGAAAGACATATCGCAGATTGGTAAAGCATTTGAAACGCTATTGGCCGACCCAGACATTGATGAGCAAGGTTGTTGCGCCGAGTGCTACTTTCCCGAAGGTACAAATGGTACTAATGCAAAAGATGTACGCTGCATGGTAAGGCTTGCAGACTAAAACAAAATTTTCAATTAATGATATGTAAAGCAAAAATAGAAGATGCAAAGCTGTTGAGTGAACTCGGCGCAGAAACATTTATTGATTCTCATAAGGATAGTGCCCCTGCACATGAGTTAAATACTTACATGAGAAAAATATACAGCGAAGAATTTATAAAAAATGAATTGGCGAACCCTGAAAATATCTACCACCTGATAAGCCATGAAAACAAGGTGGCTGGCTTTTCAAAAATGGAGCTTAGCATGAAACATGAGGCGATTGAGATAGAAGGTGTTTCAAAAATGGACCAGATTTATTTGTTAGATTCTTTTCATGGCCTCAAACTGGGTGCTAAACTGCTGAGCTATAATATAGAATACTCCAAATCATGTAAGCAAAATGGTATGTGGCTGGTTGTATGGGTGGGTAATACTACCGCAATTAGTTTTTATGTAAAATTTGGATTTCATATTGTTACTAAGGCAGAGTTTCAGCTTACTGATAATCATCTTAGCCCTTGTTATATAATGCTGCTTAAATATGAGAGCAACTAAAGTAAAGTAATAACCATAATACTTATTATAAACCAAAAAATATTTTACAATGACAGATATTTTAGGCTTTTTAGGGCTCATCCTAAATTTAACATCAATGGCAATGAAAGATGTTTTGCATCTGAGGATTTTATCAATGATAGCAAATTCAATCTACTTTGTATATGGATTAATAATAGGTGCCATGCCTATTATTGTTGGAAGCCTCATCGCAGTAATTATTCACGCAGTATATATTTATAAACTAAAACACACAAAGCAAGTTAGGTTGGTAAACACTAAATAACATAGACATTATAATGAAATTATACAGACTGCACAATATTCATTTAGCAACATTTTTATTTACACTTCTACTGAACTTCACATTTTTTAGAAGCAATTCGCAATCAATTTTTCCACCCCCATCGTATGACCAAAAGCTTAAAATAGAAGCAGTGAAAGCTGGACAAAAAATTCTACTTGATGGTAAGTTAAATGACCCCGACTGGATACGATGTACTGCAGCAACTAATTTTTTACAAAGCTACCCCAGCGAAAAATCGAAGGCCAGTTTTGAAACAATAGTAAAGGTTTTATATGATGATGAAAATATTTATATAGGTGCTGTCTGTAACAATCCTGGTAATAAAATACTGGTTCAAAATTTAAAAAGAGATTTTATTTACGACGAGAATGAATTATTTGCTGTTTTACTTGATCCTTTTCAGGATGTTCAAAATCCTATACCTCAATTTGCTGTTACCCCATATAGTTCTCAACGAGATTTATTGATATACGATGACAGAGTATTTGATGTAAATTGGGATGCAGTCTGGAAAGCAAAAAGTTTTATAACCGATTCTACCTGGAGTACTGAGATTGCAATTCCATGGTCATCTATCCGTTATCCCTCAGATTCCACAACATGGGGCATTAATTTTAACCGAAACATCCGTTCTAAATTTGAATTTACGGGGTGGTCAATATGGCCAATGGCATATTCGGCTGGCAGAATGGCCTATGCCGGTTTAGTTACAAATCTTCATCCACCAAAAGGCAAATCCAATATCAGGCTACAACCTTATACTCTATTGAATGTTTCAAAACTTACGGGAAAGGAAACAAGTACAAAATTTCAACCCGGCGGAGAAGTTAAATGGTTGCTGAATACAAATACATCGTTAGAAGGCACCATCAATACAGATTTTGCACAGGCTGATGTTGACAGGCAGGTAGTTAACTTAAACCGTTCTTCTGTATTTTTTCCTGAGAGACGGCAATTTTTTCTTGATAATGCCAACCTGTTTTCGGTTGGTAGAAATGGGATCATTCAACCTTTTTTTAGCAGAAGAATTGGATTAGATGATAATGGCAATCCTTTAAAAATTAACGGTGGTTTAAGGTTTATACATCAAACGGGAAAGCAGGCATTAGGGGCTCTCCTTATTAATCAAAAGGATAAGGATACAACTACCAATTCATGGTTTGGAGTTATAAGGGGGCAAAAAAATATTGGAGCAACTGGCAGATTCGGCTCCATGGTTACCTTTAGGCATGATGAAAAAACCAGGCTTACAAATACGGTTGTGACCTTTGATGGATTTATACGTCCAACACCACCATTTTATATTCGTCCTATGATCTCCGCTTCGTTACCTTATGGCGCAGCAAAAACAGGTTTCGCAGTTTTCAATGAGTTAGGTTATATAAAAAATAATGTTCAGTTTAACTGGTTTCAAACCGTAGTTACAAAAGATTACAATGCCGAGGCGGGCTTTTTAGCAAGAACTGATTTTATAAATACCCGGCCCGAATTCACTTTGAATTTTAGAAAACATTGGTTAAATGACAGGATAAACTATTTTAAACAGCAGATTAAAATTGATATGTATCACAGGGCCACTGATTTTAAATTTCAGGAAGCAAGTATATCATTTGCACCTTTTTGGGTTACATTTAATAATGGTGCTGGTTTCGCTTTTGGACTTGATTCTTACATACAATCGCTGCAGGGAATATTCTCGCCTGTTCCAACCATTGCTATTGCCCCAGGTAATTATACATATTTCAGGCCCTTTATTGATTTTTATTCTAACCAGGGAGCTAAGTATAGTGCCAACGGGAGTTTTACCTGGGGGAAATTTTACAATGGAAATCTCAGCACCTACGATGTAACGTTGCGAATGGTACCTGTAACTAAGATAGCTACTGGTATAAGATTAACCTACAATAGATTTTCGGGTTTTGAGCCTAATAAAAAAACTATAAACACTTATTTAATTGCACCAGAAATAAGAGCTTCTCTTAATCCTAAGATTCATCTTACAGGTTTTTATCAATACAACACCGTAACTAATCTTGGAGGATTAAATCTCAGGTTTGCATGGGAATACAAACCCCTGTCATTTGTATATTTAGTCTTTAATAACACAAAAACACTTGATAAAAAACTGGTAACAACTCCGGTTAATGACAATACCGGAGTAATAAAGATCTCCTATATCAAACAATTGTAACTTGGTTTTTATTGATTTTACTTTCAAACCAAAATCAATATTATAGATGGCAAATGAAGCATAAAATGAAAAACAATTTTAAACATTAGAAGCTATTACGTTAACAATCATTGCACGGCTTGTCAAAATATGAAAGAACTTTTAGAAAACTCAAATAAATTAAATAAAATGGAATCAAGAATGAAAAATCCAGCAATGGTATTGGGAATAAACTCAGCAATTCAAACAATGATGGAGCCAATATACCAAAGCGGTATTTCTTTTGAATTGCTTGAGTATGTTGGTTTACGGGTGGGGCAAATAAACAATTGTGAATTATGTATTGGCGAAGCTATAAGAAAAGCCAAAGATAATCCAGTAACAAGAGACAGAATTGAGTATGTGTTATCTTGGAAAGATTTAGAAATTTTCACTGACTCAGAAAAGACTGCACTGGAACTTACCGAAGTAATTACCAAATTGGAGAGTAAATATGAATCTGTTTCAGATGAACTATGGCTAAGGGTTGAAAAATATTTTAGCGAAAAGGAAAGAGCTGCTTTGATATTGTTCATTTCTGCAATGAATATGTTTACTCGTATTAATGTAGCAACAAGACAGCTAACAGCAGATTGGGGGTAATTTTACTACAAGTCTATTTTTATAAGCAATTTTTTATTTAACTTAAAATGAAACAACTAATACTACTCATTCTACTCTTTGCCTTCAACAATACATTGATTGGGCAAAGAAAAACCACTTTTCAACAAAGTGTAAATGGGTATGAGTACATTGAAATTGTTAAAGGCAATAGCAACGAAAAACTTCCGTTACTAATTGCCTTTCATTACTCAGGAGGAAACCCTTCAGAAACAATTGCGGATTACGATAGCCTTAAAAACCCTGTGAGAATAATAATTCCAAAAGGGAATTATATAAAAAGAAACGGGTTTTCGTATTACCCGGTAGATTATTATCAAAAGGATAGTTCAGCACAATTCACTCTTTCCAAAATAACTGTTGACAGTATTGCAGTATTCGTAAAGGCCATCGAAAATAAATATAAACAAAAAGCTATTGTTACCGGCATTTCACAAGGCGGGGATATTGCATTTTTACTTGCGATGTACTACTCGGAACTATGCAAAGCATCCTTTCCATTTGCTGCAGTAATTCATTCTACGATTATTGAAGAACTTAAAAATAAGCCTGTAAAAAAAATACCTATTTACTTATTCCAGGGTGAAAGTGATGAGATAGTGCCTGTTAGTACGACAAGGAAAAAACTTGATTCAATAGGGAAGAAATTGCAGATAAAATTCTATTCCTATCCTAATGTGGGGCACGACATTTCTTTGCAAATGAAGATTGACTATTCTAAAATTATTGACAAACTGAATTATACAAAATAGTAAAAGTAAAAGGCTTTGGAAAATAATTGATGAAAATTACTAAAGCAATGGCAGTTAATAAATGCAAAATAATCTTGCATTCATCACCAAACACAATAAATTTTTATTTGAGTATTAGAATTAGAATGAAGCAAATAATTTAAGTAATAATCATAAACCGAAGTAATTAACCAAAGGAAATGAATTCAACTAAAAAAATAGCTGTTGTAACAGGAGCTGCACAAGGTATTGGCGCAGGTATTGCAAAAAGATTAGCCAATGATGGATTTACGGTAGTTGTATTAGACCTGACTGAAGAAGCCTGCTACAATACAGTTGATTCAATTATTAAAAATGGTGGACATGCCATTTCAATTGGAGCAGATGTGGCGAATGAAAACAATGTAAATTCAGCCATGGAAAAAATTATTTCAACAGTTGGAGAGCCCACAGTATTAATAAATAATGCCGGGTTTGCAAGAGATGTAAATATAGATTTAATGGACACTAAGGATTGGGATGATGTTATAGATGTGCATTTACGTGGGTCTTTCCTGATGGTTAAAGCATCTCTTCCATATATGAAAAAAACAGGTTGGGGCAGAATTGTTAATATATCCAGTATCTCTGCAACAGGGCATTCGGAAAGAGCAAATTATTGTGCCGCTAAAGCAGGTATGCACGGGTTTATAAAATCACTTGCCGTAGAATTAGGGCCATTTGGAATCACGGCAAATGTAGTAGCACCCGGGCTAATAGTTACAGCAATGACTGAGGCAACCGCAAAAAGAAATGGGCTTAGTTTAGAAAATCATTTAGAACAAGCTGTAAAAAACATACCTGTCAACCGTACAGGCACACCAGATGACATTGCTCATGCGGTTTCTTTTTTTGTTTCAGAAGAAGCAGGTTTTGTTACAGGACAAGTATTATATGTAGCAGGAATGCCAGTTAGTTAATGGATAATAGGTTTTTTGAATCTGCTTTCTAATTTTATCTGATAACAATTGAGTTGTGCGTCATTTTAAACAGACCGTTTGTGAAACGAAATACTTTATTTTAGTCCACATAAATTTGACAGAAAACTAAATATTTACAACATACACAAGTAGAAGCCATGGATACATCAGAAAATACAAAAAAAGTAGTTTTACAATTTTGTCAATCTTTAGCAAATAGAGATTTAAGTTTAATAGATTTTTTTGCAGAAAATGTTGATTGGTATATACAAGGAAATGAAAAGATAGCACCTTGGTTAGGGCGAAGAAGTAAACGAGAAGAAGTAAAAGAGTTCTTTCAAATCTTGTGGACTAACACAGAATCTATTTCGGCTCAAATTGACCATATTTTAGTTGAAGATGGTTTTGCTGTAATAACAGGTGACTTTTCAACCAAAATGCTTCAAACAGATAAAGTAATGAAATCAATTTTTTCAATTCATATCAATGTACAAAATAATTTAATCACAAAATATCGTTTATTAGAAGACAGTTACGCAGTAGTAATTGCATTGACTGTTTAAAAATTAATGAACGAACGTACTCAATAAAAGAGTTTGACAATCGCCATAAGATTTTCAAATTACCTAATAAAGAAATGGTAGTTAGTTAATGGATAACAGATTTTTAACAGTATAGCAGTAGTATAGAAAAAAGAAAAATAACAAACTCATTACACTAATTTGCTACAAGAACAAACGATATTTTTATGACAAAAGCCATTCCGATATTACGCATTTTTGATTACGACAAAGCCATAGAATTTTATATCAATTGGCTTTCGTTCAAAATTGATTGGGAAAACAAACCAACTAATTCACCTATATATATGCAAATTTCTTTGGGCGACTTGGTATTGCATTTATCAGAACATTATGGTGACAGTACACCCGGTTCAGGTGTTTACATTGATAACTTTAAAGAGCTTAAAAAATTTCACTCAACCATTATTGCCAAAGATTATAAATATAACAGACCGGGTTTACAAAAGCCATTTCTAAAAACCAAGCCACTGTGCATGGATGTTATTGACCCTTTTGGCAACAGGCTATCTTTTAACGAAGTGTAATAATTTCTTAATGTTATTAACACTTGTGAAATTAAACAGACAACAAAAAAATAATATTATTAAACACCTAAATAATTATAAAATAATTAAATGAGTTTTGAATATTTTTTTAGTAAAATCATTTTAAATGGAACCAAAAATAGATGGGATAGGTTTAAAGCATGGAATGGCCGTAATAGATGCGTCACTACGTTTACATTATGTAGAAGCAGGCGAAGGTGATAGAGTAATCGTATTGATTCATGGATTTCCACAGACTTGGTGGGAGTGGCGGTTTATAATACCAGTGCTTGCACAAAATGGGTATAGAGTTATAACCGTTGATTATAGAGGTGCAGGCGATTCATGGAAACCAGCAGATGGATACGATAAGCAAACAATGGCTCAGGATATTCATCATTTGCTAACTAGGCACCTAAAAATCGAACAACCTGTTGTAATTGTTGGACACGATATTGGGCTGATGGTGGCTTATGCGTATGCTCAATTGTTTAGAGATTTAACTTCTCACTTGGTTGTAGTAGATGCACCCCTACCCGGTACAAATGCCTTTGACAAAATAAGAAACGATCATAGGGTATGGCATTTTGCTTTTCATAATGTTCGGGATTTGCCAGAAATGTTATTAGCCGGAAAAGAAAAACAATACCTCCAGTCATTTTTCAATTATCGAATTTATAATACAGCAGCAATAAGTGAAGATGACTTAGAAATTTTTACCAATTATTATGCTGCACCAGGCGCAATGAGGGCAGGCTTAGAAGTATATCGAGCCTTTGAGCAGGATATTGCAGATAACAAAGAATTACTAAAAAGGAATGGTAAATTGATAATCCCTGTATTAGCTGTTGGAGGAGAAATAAGCACAAGCGGTTCGTTGATGTATGAAATGATGCAGGAAGTTGCTCAAAATGTTTCACCGGTAAGAATACCCAACACTGCCCATTGGGTAGTTGAAGAGAATCCGGATGTATTTATTTCAGCATTATTAGATTTCTTAAGGGCAAATTAGGAATTTTAACAAAGCTCTGTTTTTTTCAGCCAATAGAAAACAGAAAGTGAATACTGTACATACTTATAATAAATGTACAAGCATTTAGCTACTATTTTACCAAACCCAAAATTAATCACTCAATAAATTTTACTACATGAAAGTATTTATCGTTGATGCCTTTACAACTGAAGCATTCAAAGGCAATCCAGCAGCAGTTTGCTTATTAGAGAATAAAATTTCTGAAGAAAAAATGCAGGCTATTGCAAATGAGTTTAATCTTTCTGAAACTATTTTTTTAGAAAAGAACAATAATAATCAAACCGATTATTTAGTAAGATATTTTACACCAACAACAGAAGTAGTTTTTTGTGGACATGCCACTTTAGCGGCTGCAAAAGTTATACTGCATCATCTTGGCTATCCCATAGTAAATTTCACGACTTTTCATAATCTTAGCTTGAGTGCAGCAAGTGAAGGAGAAAATATATCTATGAAATTCCCTTTGTATGACGCAGTGGATTTTATTCCTTCTAAAGAGCTTCTTGCGGCATTTGGTATTTTAAATCCAATTTCTGTAAAATTTGCTAAGGATTTAGATATGTTAGTTATTGAAGTTGCAGGCAAGGCTGCATTATTAAACATTAAACCAGATTTTGCTAAAGCCCTTCAAACAAATGATGCTATTAAAGAATTGGTAGTTACCTCGAAGTCTGAAGATAAAGAGTATGATTTTTATTCAAGATGCTTTTGCCCCTGGATTGGCATTAATGAAGACCCGGTAACCGGAGCAGCACATTCAGTTTTAGCAAAGTACTGGAGCAGCGTTTTGGGAAAGAGAGAAATGATGGCATATCAAAGTTCAAAAAGAGGTGGTTTTTTGAAATTGAAAATTCTTAGTGAAACAGAACTTGAGGTTGTAAGCAATGCAAAAATAGTAGTTGAAGGAACAATGAGTATTAATTAAGCCGATAATTTTATATGGCTTAATTGTAAAGGGCTCTTTGAGCACTATAATACATTTTTTTTTATGGCTAAAACAGAATGCTAATGAAATTTGGAATGGTAACCTTGATAAGCAGAATTACTATTTTTTGCATGATAGCTATATTTGGCTTCACAAACTGTTCAAAAATGAATTATAAATTTATTAACCCTACCGGCAGTTCCTATTCACAGGCAGTTGAATTAAAAAATTATAAACGCCTTGTTTTTGTAAGTGGCCAGATACCTGCAGAAGAGAACGGTGATGTGCCGAAAGATTTTAAAGGCCAATGTGAATTAGTTTGGAAGAATATAGGCAAGCAATTAGCAGATGCGGAGATGAAGCTTAGTAACATTGTTAAGGTAACTACTTTCCTTTCTGATAGAAGATACAGGCAGGAAAATTCTGAAACAAGGCAAAGGATATTGGGTAACCATCAGCCTGCCATTACTGTTATTATTGCCGGTATTTATGAAGAGGAATGGCTGCTGGAAATTGAGGTGATTGCAGCAGAGTAAACAAGCAAAAAAATAAAGTATGAAACGATATTATTACATCGGGGTATTATTAATTTCTCTTGTCATTTTTTCTTGTTCTGATAACAGAAATGATAATAGTATAATATACCCGGAGCCAAAACCAGATACTGTTGCATTGAAATTTTTGCCTGGCATAGTTAATTCTGACACACTTGATTTTAACGCTGCATTTAGCCCGGATGGGAAATCGTTTTACTTTTCCAGATCACATAACCGAAAATATCTTATGCTTGAAACTGTATTTGACGGCAACAATTGGTCTTCGCCAAAACCCTTCTTACCAGTAGATACTGCTTTTTCTAATGCCGACCCTTTTATTACGGCTGATGGCAGCATGTATTTTATCTCCGAAATGCCACGAAATGAAAGTGACACAGTAAAGGATTTTGATATTTGGGTAATAAGGAAACAAGGCAGTAAATGGAGTAAGCCTGAAAATATTGCAGCTGTTAACTCCGACAGTATTGAGTATTATGTATCGGTTGCTGCTAATGGTAATCTTTATTTTTCATCTAACCGGTCAGGAGGCTTTGGTGAGCATGATATTTATGTAAGTAAGAAAGTAAATGGACAGTACACAAGGCCAGTTAATTTAGGCCCTACTATTAATTCGGCCGGTACTGAGCAAGACCCTTTAATTTTTCCTGATGAAAGCATACTGATTTCTACAATAGTTAATCGTACTGATGGGTATGGCGAGGCGGACTTATATTATTCTTTTAAGAATTCTGATAGCACATTTACGAAGGCAAAAAATATGGGCAGCAAAATCAATACTCCTTCTTTTGACTATTGCCCTAATTACTCGCCGGATTTAAAGTATTTCTTTTTTAGTTCTGACCCTGAGGTAAAATGGATTGATTTAAATTATATGAAATCGAAAATTCTTGGTATAAATAGATAATAAATTAAAAATCAGTAAGCAATGGAAATAATTGAAATAGAATTTGATGACTTTTAGTTTGAAGAAGATATTTTGTTAAACATTAAAAAAAATATTCTGCAAGCCGTGCAATAAAATTAGTAACCTCCATTGCACAAAGGAAACTCTGCTTCAACAGCAATAGCAAACTAATATATGAAAATGAAACTACTTTTTAAAGCATCTTAAAAAATTGAAAATATGCAAACAAACAATGCTTGGAGTTCTAAAGTCGGTTATCACTTCTTTATCTTTATTTTTAGTATTTCTGCAATAGGTTGTGGCCATACTTCCCAGGAGAGTATTGTTCGAGCAGAACACCTTATAAAACCTGATCAGTTAACAGAAACATTTATGTACTGGGGAGAAAATATTTGTGTAGTAGTCCCTGACACAATGAATGGCAGAAAAATTATTCATGCTTTTCATAGCCCTTTAAGCCCAAATCGTCAAAACCAGACCGACTACGATAACGATATACTAGATGGTGCAACATTACAGCCAATTGAAAAACATACAGCCAACGGAACAATTATTTATGACTACAGTATAAAAGGTGAAGTAAAACTAAAGTTTATCGGAACTACAAAAGATACTGCTACTCAAACAATCAAAATAAGTCACCCAAACTATAATCTTAAAGGACCTGGAACAGGTGTTTTTTTTGCCTGCCTGCCGTTAAAAACTGGGTTCAAAACCGAATTTTTAGAAATACGTTCAGATTTTCCCTATGAACAATCATTCAAAACGGTGGTAAATAAATACAAGCTAAATGTTATTGGAGAAGAAAAAATTGTGAAAAATAATAAGTCTTTTGCCACCTATGTTGTAGAGGTTGATTCAGATTCCGATAGTTCAGGGATATATATGAAAAGGTGGGTAACAAAAAGGCCGCCTCATCATGGACTTCAATTTATCTACACAATAAAAAACGGTGAAAAGAATTACAAATCCCTTAATCCACCTTATACCATAAGAGATATTTTCTTTACAAATAACCCCAACTAAAAGGATTGACCTACAGCAGTAGAATTAAGATGATATAAAACGGATTGATTTTAATTATGAGAAATCGAAAAATTCTTGCTGAAAATAAATAAGGCTGTTTTGCTAGTTTTAAGGTTTAGTAAAAAAAACAACTACTTTTTATTAAGAGAATTCTAACATAGAAGAAAAAAGATACAAAAAAATAATAAAATGGAAAACAAGTTGTATGTACATGGTTATTCAAACAGAGAAACGTTAAGACTAAATGATCAGGCAGCGACATTAGACGATATTATTCATAGCGATACAATATTTCCTAAAGGAAGTCATATACTTGAAGCAGGTTGTGGAGTTGGTGCTCAAACAAAAATAATTGCACTTAAAAATCCCGACTCGACTTTTTTATCGATAGACATTTCTGACGAATCAATAGCAGAAGCAAAATTAATGGCAAAGCATACAGACATCAAAAATGTTCAATTTGAACAAGCCGATTTATATAACTTGTTTTATGAAGATGAAACTTTTGATTGCGTCATCGTTTGTTTTGTTTTGGAACATCTAAAAAATCCAGCGCAAGTTTTAAGTGAATTAAAAAGAGTTTTGAAAAAAGGTGGCACAATCGTAGCTATTGAGGGAGACCACGGCTCAACATTTTTTTATCCGCACAGTATCAAGGCTCATAAAGCCATAGACTGCCAGGTACAGCTTCAAAAGCAAAAGGGTGGAAATTCAAATATTGGCAGAGAACTATTTCCTTTATTTCAATCTGCTGGATTCGAAAACACTGTCATATCACCAAGAATGGTTTACGTAGATGCCAGCAGACACAATCTTGTTGAAGGATTTATAAAAAATACTTTTACCGCTATGATTGAAGGAGTTGGTGAACAAGCAATTCGGGAAGGCATTATAGACAAACAGACTTTTGAAAAAGGTATTAAAGATTTATACAGAACTGCTGAACCAGACGGAGTGTTTAGTTATACTTTTTTCAAAGGTATTGGCACAAAAAAATAAAAAGCGATATAAAAAATGAATCGCCAACAGTGAGCAACATTGCCTGCGATTTTAAGTGTGCTATTTAGCCGTCATTATAAATGAAAAACTGCTACAAAACAAAAAACTGCATAAATTTATTTAGGCTTTCTGGTTCTAGTTTTTATGAAATTTCCAATCTTTTCGAAAATAAGATCCAACAATAAAACCGACAGCTAAAGGAAGTTATTCAGTAATATAATTGACATGCATTCCAGAACCAAGCAATACGGAAAATTTTACTGTATTTTTGGCCGTAATCAAATTATTTTTATCAGATTTTAAACCAGTGATTTATTCCTTTTTAAGGGTAATACCAATTGACTTATAATAAAGTGAAGTAGTCCCTTCAAATCCCGAATCGGTGCCAATCATAAGCCATAATTCTCCATTGTTATTCGTTTTTAATAAAACCGGGTTTGAAAAATTATTACGGTTGACCAACATAAACGGTGTTGGGAAATTTGTTGAAACGCCAATTCTTCCTGCAGATTTAAGCACATCATTAGACTCGTGGCTTTGCAACCGGCTAATAAAATTAGGCCTGTAATAACCCTGACTGATGTTATTCTGAGGTATGTAAGAAAGCCCGCCAACGCCAATCTCCAAGTCGGGTGAGCCTCCAATACCAACTCCGTTACTAGTAGCATTTGATGCAAACTCAATGTTGAAATTGACTGAGTAATCTGTATTAGGTTTTAAATTTTCAAATTTCCTTACAATGAATGAGAGTAGATCGTCGCTGTGATTATTGCCCGATATTTTAACTGCCCGAATTGTTCCATTGAGAGGTGCTGGCAGAAAAGAATGAGAAAATTCAAGCTGATAAGAATTTTCTGAACCAACAGGGTAATCTGAAAAAAAACTTTGCCAGCCTTCCACGCCTTGAGCAAAATCAAAATGAAATTCTTTCGTTTCCTTTTCGTTATTCTTTTTACATGATACTAGCGACAGGGCTAATAATATAACTGTTACTATTTTTTTCATAGCTTTTTTTTAGTTTGACAATTTATGTTTTCAAAGCGTTGCAAGTAATTGAACATTTTTTTAATCACAGTATTACTCTCTATATTCTGAAATGTTCATTTTGATTTATAAACTACTAAAATATTGTTTTTAATATTTTACTTGAAGTTTTCATAAAAATGTTTTTAAGTTTAATAATTTATTTAGTGCGACAACCTATTTAGTCGTTTCTTTTTTATCTCCAAAAATCAAAACTTTCTCCCAAAAGTTAGCCCTGTCTGATATATCAGATCTCCTTCAGAATCTGTTTGGACACCACCCAAGAAGCCAATACTGATTTTATTCTTAATTGTATAGTTGTATGCTACCTGAACAGAACCACCTGCGGCAATCGTTCTTTGGGGATTATAATTATAGAAGGTTACTACCGGTTCTGGATAATTTGTCGCAACAGGATAAGTAATAGCATATCCGTCTATAGAAGCTGACTGATACTTTACCAAAGCTCCAAGACGAAATTGAAGTTCATGAAACTTGTTTCTAATAATACTAATTCCTAAATGACTGTTAATCTGCAAACCGGCAGTGGTATATCTCATTTTTCCATTAGAACGTTTATTAGGATCAGATGAAGAAAAAAGAGATTCACTACCATCATAAATAAATCCATTAAAGCCAACTGCCCATGAAGTTTTCTTTTTAAAATACTTTGCATACTCAGCCCCATACATATAGCCAGGCATGTCGCCAGAACCTGTTCGGCTATACCCTCCTGAAAGTTGAATTTTTTTGCTTGGCAAATTCTTTTGTGCAAAAGCAGATACTGAAATAAAGAGCATGGATAAGAAAAGTAGTTTTTTCATTTTTGATAATTTTTAAAATGTTAGTGAATTTGATTAATCACCGAATTGAAAATATATTATTCCAGCATGGTGAATTTAATTGTATGACACAATGATTATTATATACCCTTACTGGTAATTGCTATATTACCTGAATTTTATTGAGTGTAACTTTTAATTAACAATTTCATAAAAACAGTCAGTTAATTACAGAGAGTGAGAAAATATTCTTACGTGGATATTTATGACACTTCAATATAAAATCAAATACCCATCAATGCTTCAAAATTTTTGAAAACATCAATGGGTATTTAATCACAAACTACTGCTGAGCTTATTTAGGAAATAATATTCCTGCCGAGACGTAAATTTTTTAATCTACCTGCTAAGAGTAAATATATCCACCATTTTTAAATCAATTTCAGCCGACGTTCCAATACCACCGGCAACCAAAATTTTATTCCCTGTTCCGGCAGAGGCCATTCCCGTTCTTGCAACACTTAATTTCAAAGTTTCCCATTTTCCTGTAACAACATCGCAAATATCTACCGCATCCGAATAATCAACGTTTACACCGCCTGCAAAGAGAATTTTATCTCCAAGTCCGGTTCCTGTAGGAATATCCGCTCCCTCGCTTAGCGATCCAGTTGTCCACAGCCCTGTTGCTTTATCATAAATATCAATTGTTTTATAAAGAGCTACATGGTCTGTTGATAAAGGATCAATCCCTCCTGCAAAAAGAATTTTATTACCAGATGAAGCAGCAGCAAGAAATCCTCTTGGTTTGCTCAATTCATCTGTAGCCCATACACCAGTTACTACGTCATAAATGTCAACAGTTTTAGAGGCAAACCCATTTAAACCTCCACCAAAGTAAATTTTATTACCCGATGCCGCCGCTCCTAAGCGATGCCTTGCTACACTAAGCTCTGCTGTAGTCCATATACCCGTAACTACATCATAAATATCAACTACTTTTGAATAATCGCTGGTGTAAGTGCCATTTCCACCAGCAAATACAATTTTATTACCTGCTGCTGCAGCAGCTAAATTTTCTCTTGCTACACTAAGCTCTGCCGTAGTCCATATACCAGTGACTATATCATAAATATCAACGACCTTACTACCTCTGCCGAATCCACCTTCTTCAGTTCCACCAGCGAAAACAATCTTATTGCCTGCCCCAGCAGCAGCTAAGTTTTCTCTTGCTTCGCTAAGTTGCGCTACTGTCCAATTATTAGTTACCACATCATAAATATCAACTGTCTTACTGCTGTGGTCATCACCCATAGCATCCGTATAATATCCCCCTGCAAAAAGCATTTTATTTCCTGCTGCCGCAGCAGCCATATCACTTCTTGCTTGAGAAAGAAGAGCCGTACCTGTATGTTTAATTATCTGGGGTTTATTTGTTTCGCCGCCGCCCGGAGATGTTTCTTTTTGACAACCTGCAAACAAAAACAGGCAAAAATAAAAACTACATAAAATAAGTTTGGTCATCTGCTTTTTCTTATCCGCTAATTTCAAAAAAATAGGTTTTTGAGATTGATTTTTGTTTAGTTTCATAAAAAGAGTTTTAATTTTTTAGATACTGCCACTGAGTTATCAACTGGGCAGGTATGGATAATTGTGAAAATAAAGCGTAGATAGTTTACTCTATGATAAAACATAGTTCGAATAAGCACTTCATTCAAAGGTGCTCAATCTCCTTGCTGAACAGACGGTGCTGCAATTATTAGCACAAAAAAACTCAATATAGACAGCTTGCAATAATTAAAGTTGTTATCCTATTCTTAGTTACAATCTTAATAGTAGCGGATTTTATTCTTTTGCTTACTTACCTGAGCTGTGCCAATTTAGTTTTCAACTCTTGCTCTGTATATGGGGTAAAATTTAAAGTAACAAATTCACCATTTTGTACATTCACAGGAATTACAGAACAAAAAAACTGTCCATTTTTTACGCTAATGCCTACAATAGTTGATGGAACTGCTAACAGCATGTTTGATTTAAAATAATTAAGACCTTGTGTCCAATTCATTTTTACAACGGTATTTTTTCCTGTGAGATGGACAAAGACATTAGTACTATCGCCAGATGGGGCATTACCAGGGTACACAGTAAAAGTAACCGTAGGGTCATTTATAAATTTGTCGCAGTTAAGCCAGTTGATATCATCAGCAAAAAGATCGGCTTTTGAAAAAAGTGTAGAGTCGCCTACCACAACATTTCCAGGATTGGCGTTTGCATTCCAATTTACGTTTCCATTTGCATCAACAGCTCCATTAAATACCTGCATCCCCTGTAAGTCTCTACCAATATCAGGGATTCCAATTTTAATGAAATTTCCCGGGGCCAGCTTTAATGGCCTGCTGTTTTGAAATACAGATACTTTAAATTCTCCACCCGATTCCAGCAAACGATTACCTGCAACTGTAGGCATATCATTTAGGATCATTTCCATAGGAGTAAATATTTCCTTTACAGAGACGTTGATATTTCCTTTAACAGGCTTTCCATCTTCATAAACGAAGCCGTTTACAGGCAACAGCACTTTAGTACCCTTGGTAGTAGTAACTACAGTTGCAGTAGCAGTGTTTACTGTAAATGATTGTTGTTCATTACGGGTGGTTTTATGAAACTCATTTATTTTAGTGAGCCTTTTATTTTGGTTGATTTCATCTGAAATTTCACGTTGACATGCTGCAACAGTGATAGCAATTGCTATAAAAAAAAAGATATTTTTCTTCATGGTAAATGTTTTACTTTTTTAAAAATTTTTTTGTACACCCAGGCATTAGTATGACACATCAGTAAACTAATACCCTTATTTAGTGTAAATATTTTTATGCAGTATTAATCAGAGGAATTCTGTGATATGCCAACAGACATTATTATACAGTTACTGCTTAGTTCATTTCTGCTGAAAATAATCTGATAGAAGCTAAAACAGAATCCTAATAATAGAAGTAATTATTTGCACCTGCATAAATTATTTCTTTATTATAAATAAAGCCATTGGTTTGATTAAAAACCGTAAGCTACCCTAACTGATAAAATGCCGTACCCGCCAGCATCAATTACCGGATCATAAAGTGAGGCTCTGCTTAAAGTGTTGTAAAATTTCAGGCCAATATCAATTTTCCTTCTACCCTTAAGCGGTAATAAAACACCGGCGGATGGTGCTATCATAAAAAGAAGACGACTATTCACTTTACTTTTTAGTATTGTTCCTCCTTCAGCAGAAATATAAAAGGATTTTCCAAACCTGTATTTAACTCCCAGTGCCAGAATATCCAATGTAAATCTTTGAAAAGTAGTGGTATCACTGGGAAAGGAATAAATAGCTTTGTAAGTTTGAGGAAAGTGATATAGCCCATAGGATAATGTTGCCGCAAACCTCTGAGTTATCTTTTTCTCCAGTTTTAAATTTAAGCCTAAACCCGTTAGATTAGAGTTTATGTCATCATTAATACCTATAGTTCTCAATAGCTCTGCTCCGGCAAACAATTGAAGGGATTTGCTATTGTTTACAAACTTACCTGTATTTACTTTTTTTACGGATTGAGTTTTAACAGATTTGTTTTGCTCAACTACAGTTGTTTTAAAAATTGTGCCTGTATCAGTAATTGCAGCTATCTTATTAACGGTATCTCCTTTTAATTTTTGCAAGAATTGACCGGGTATTTCAGAAGATGCTGAAATAGATGCATCATTTATGGTTGTTTGCAACAAAGTGTCTTCAATAGGGATATAGTCAGCAGCAGTTATACCTGACTGTGCTGATTCAAATTCTGAAACATCTTCTACTTCGCCGCTTATTTCGTTTTTCAAAGAATATTTGCTGTGTGTTGTTTTTAAAGATTTTTTACCCGGTTCCTTCTTAGATGATTTGTTTTGACTGATGTTTATAGGTTTTGAAACGTAGCTTGTTTTTTTTTCGATATTAACTTGAGGTTGTTTGTCTAAAAGAATGATGTGGCTTCCAACTATTTTATAATAAATACCAGTTTTGTTTTTTATTTCCTGCAAAACATTTCCTAATGTCTGTTCACCTTTTTTCAGTGTAAATATTTTGCCAGGTGTGATTTTTCTGGTATTAAAAGAAAATTGTGCTTTAGTTTGCTTTGATATGCTGCTTACCAGTGAATCAAAACGTATGGCTGTTGTAACAATCTTTATCCTGGTGTTTAAGTTAACACTGGTGGTATTTTGAGAAAAACCTTTTGCGCCACACAACAAACCAACACTGATTACTAAGACTCTAAAAAATATTTTAACATCCTTCATGATTACCTCCTAAATGGATTACACCATTTTTAATACTGTGAGTTAAATTAAGAGTGGTAGTTATAACTTCTAATACATAGTCAATACTTCTGTTTTCGAAAGAGCTTGTCATTTTGCAATTGCCTAACAGTGGGTTATCAAGTACAATTTTTGTTGAATAAGCTTTTTCCAGATAACTGATCATAGAAATTAATTTCTCGTCAGTAAAAACGAAATTCCTGGTTGCATAACCAATACTATTTACACTCACACTGTTTTTAAGAAAAAAAGAATTATTCACTTTGTTATAAATACCAGTTTGGCCGGCTGCAATAAATATTTCAGCATTATCATTGTACATTCTAACTTTTCCGGTCCTAACTTGTGTTTCAATAGTTCCGTTTACTGTATCATTTTTAACATTAAAAGAAGTACCCACCACTTGTATATGTATTTTATCAATAGCAATAATAAAAGGCTTGGCAGGGTTATGTGTTACATTAAAATAAGCCTCTCCTTCCATATTAATTTGTCTGGTGTTTGTTACAAATGTTTCAGGAACCCGAAGAGAAGTATTTGAATACAAAACAACCTCAGAACTGTCAGATAAAAATCTTCTTTCAATACTTTCGTTTGTAGAGAATAATATTTCGTTTTCTTTTGAGATTGCATTATCGTCAGATTTAAGGTATATGTATAACCCTGCTGCTGAAATAAAAATAGTTCCAATTATGCTGGCGGCAATACTGTATCTTTTAAACAAACTTCTTACCGCCGATAAGCCTTTTATTTTAGTGCTATTATCCTTTAAATTTTCCTCTAAATATTTCCAGGCTTTAAATGTATCGGGCACTTCGTATTTATTTTCGTTTCTCAGGTTGTTCCAAATTTCCTGGTATTGATTGAACAAATTTTTATTAGCCGCAGATTCTGAAATCCATTCTTCCATTGCAATAGCCTCTTCAGGATTTGTTTCGCCTGAAAGATATTTTGCAATTCTTTGCTCCTCAATCAATAAATCAGGATTAATATCCATTTTTGTAAAAATTAAATCAAATGAAAAAATAAAGAATCAAAATTAAAATTTCTATTTTCTGATTATTCAATAGTTTGCTTCTTAATATTTTAAAAGCTTTCCCAATCTGTGCTTCAACAGTTTTTATTGATAGATTAAATTCAATAGCTATTTCAGCATATTTTTTTTCCTCAAACCTGCTTTTTAAAAAAATAAGTTTGCATTGTGGTGGTAATTCCTCTGAGGCTTCTTTTAGCTTAGTTTTCATTTCTTTATAATACCCAATATCTGATTGCACCTGTTCTGCTTTATCAAACTGATTCATACTGAAATCCACATTATTTGTTTTTCGATTTTTAGTGTTTCTTAAATAATTAAGCGACTGATTATAAACTGCCGTAAACAAATATGATTTTACTGATCTGCTTATGTTTAGGTCATTTTTTTTCTCCCACCATTTAATAAAAACCGCCTGAACTATATCTTCTGCCTGCTCGTTATTTTTTATAATAGTATAGGCATACCTATGCAAGCTTTCAAAATAGTCTTGAAAACTCTGTTTGAATAATTCTTCAAACTGAGTGTTATCTCCGGCAATTCTTTCCTTATTGCTCAATTTAAAATCATTTCATTTATTACCTTTTGAGTAAAAAGAGGTGATTTATCATTTAAGACACTTAAATAATAAATTCCCCTTACTCTGGAGTGATTGCTTTTTCTTTTTCTTTACAAGTCTTTCAAATTAAATAACCGCAAGAAAGACGTTTCATTACCTTTTTGCTTTTTTTATTGATTTCTTTTTGTTATCAATCAATACTAATTAAGTATTTTTCTGCATCGTTTTATTTAGCTTGCTTTGTGTTTTAAAACTGTAATACAATCATTTCGTTTCAAAATGTACAAAAGATGAATACAGCATCAGCAAACAATAACAATCAAAAAGATGAAGAACATCTTATTAACAACAACCAAACACTTCAATCTTATGAAAACAGTGCTTTTCAGTATGCGGCATCCGTATCTAAAGATCCGTCGCAGCATATAAAAGAAGCTATCCTACAAATGGTTGAAATTGCAGGCAAGGGTGGCACTATCCTGGAGGTAGGCTCAGGCCCAGGCTGGGATGCTGATTTTGTAGAATCATTAGGTGTAACTGTACGCAGAACTGATGCCACTGCGGCTTTTCGGGACTTCCAGCTAAAACGGGGCAAAAAAATTGACCCTCTCAATATTTTAACTGATGAATTTGGTGGCCCTTACAACGGCATTATGGCTCTTTATGTATTACAGCATATTGATCGTAACCAGGTAGCTCAGGTTCTAAACAAAGTGGCTGAAGCATTGCAACCAAACGGCACCTTTCTGGTGTGCATACTTGAAGGAGAGAATGAGTTTTGGCAACAAGGTGATGTTTCAGGAAATTACCATGTCGTTTTCTGGAATGAGGCTGATTTTATAAATGCACTAAAGACTGCAGGATTGGAAGTGATTTGGGAAACCCGCCATGTGGACAGCGAAGGGCCGTGGATGAATTTTCTGGCTCAGAAGAAATCCTGATACTACATTGAACCAATGATTTTTATAAGGATATAAAATAGTGCAGAGTGAGCAATAAAAAATAAAAATGATTCAACGAAACACTAACGAAAAGAAAAGTAAGTAACATCAGTTATGCAAATCTGGAAAGAATACCTTGATAATAATAAAGACAGGTTTATAGCCGAGTTGTTCAGCTTGCTGCGAATCCCAAGTATAAGTGCAAAAAGTGAACATATTGCTCACATGAAAGAATGTTCTGAAAAGATAAAGTTTTACTTGTTAGAAGCAGGTGCTGACAAAGTTGAAATTTATCAGACAGCAGGATTTCCGGTAGTTTATGGAGAAAAAATAATTGATGCCTCATTACCAACTGTATTAGTATATGGGCATTATGATGTTCAACCGGCAGAACCATTTGAACTGTGGAATAGCGATCCATTTGAGCCTGTAATTGTTGACGACAAAATATTTGCAAGAGGAAGTTGTGATGATAAAGGGCAACTATACATGCACATTAAAGCTTTAGAAATTTTACTTAAAACAAACACACTATCCAGCAACATTAAGTTTTGTATTGAAGGAGAAGAAGAAATTGGGTCGCCAAACCTGGAAAGTTTCATAAATGCCAATAAAAATCTTTTGAAGGCTGATGCTGTCTTAATTAGTGATAGTGCCATGATTAGTTTTGAAACCCCAAGTATTGATATTGGCCAACGGGGTCTTGTTTATATTGAACTGGAGCTTACAGGCCCAAACAGGGATTTGCACAGCGGAATTTATGGCGGTGCTGTAGCAAATCCTATAAATATATTATCAAAGATGATTGCTTCGTTACATGATGAAAATAATAGAATTGCCATACCTGGTTTTTATGATGATGTACTCGTTTCTTCAGCGGAAGAAAGAGAAAAATTGGCTTTAGCGCCGTTTAATGAAGCGGCTTATCGTGAAGAACTTGGAATAACAAACCTTTATGGAGAAAAAGATTTTTCTACTAATGAAAGAACCGGCATTCGTCCAAGTATTGATGTAAATGGCATTTGGGGCGGTTACACAGGTGAGGGGGCCAAAACAGTTTTGCCTGCTAAAGCTTTTGCAAAAATTTCAGTAAGAACAGTTCCTAATCAGCAAAGTAAAGACATTACTGCTTTACTGATAAATCATTTAAGAGATAATTTACCCGATGGCGTTACCTTAAAAACCCAATCCCGTTTAGGTATAGAGCCATATCTTACCCCTGTGGAGAGCAATGTGTATAAGGCGGCTGCTAAAGCAATAGAAACCAGCTTTGGCAAAACTCCGGTGCCAGTTAGATGTGGAGGCGGTGGTATTCCATATTTGTTTGAAAACGGATTAGGAATACATGTTGTGTTTATGGGGTTTGGTTTTGATAATGATAATATTCACAGCCCTAATGAAAAATTTGGTCTTGAGAATTTTTACAAAGGGATAGAAACAATTATGCATTTTCATAAAATATTTAAAGACCTGAACGTAACAAAATAAAACATAAAAATGCAACAAGTTAAATGGATTGAAAGGTCATTTACCTTTAATATACCTGTTGAATTGCTCCCTGCAGTATTAGAAAGGTTAAGAGGTGCAACTGCAAGAATAAAGGAAATAGCCTTAGCTATAACAGATAACGAAGCTGCATTTAAACCTAATGATAAATGGAGTATAAAAGAACATATTGGCCATTTAGCAGACCTTGAAATATTACATAAAAAAAGGATTGAAGAATTTATCCAAAAAAAAGAAATCCTGAGCGCTGCAGACATGGAAAATACTGTTACAAAAATAGCTAATCACAACACAACATTTACAGAGCAACTAATAAATGACTTTACAACTAAAAGATTACAGTTTATTAAGCATATTGAACAATTAGAAATAGAGATTATGCAATTCAAATCTATTCATCCCAGATTGAAAATGGAAATGAGCCCTGTAGATTTCTGTTTCTTTGTTGCCGAGCATGATGACCATCATATTTTGAGTATGCGTAGCATACAAACAAGTTTGAAAAAAGTATAAATAACTTTAAATGGATAACAACAATAGTAAAGACTTATTCCTGTTAGATAAAAGTGTAACCTACCTTAATTGTGCTAACATGTCGCCTATTCTTAAATCAGTGAATGATGCAGGAATGCAGGCACTTGAAACCAGGGCAAGCCCCTGGAAAAATTTATACTTTTTTGCAAGATAAATTTGGAATTAACTGAAAGTTTCATTGCATTAAAAAAATAATGTAAATCATGTATATTCTCTTATCAATCATATTTTCAATAATAGGCATATTACTCGCTATTAGTACCAAGATTGAAGAAACTGCGCTTGCTTACAAATTTGCTTTAATGGCACTTTGGTTATCACTAATTGCTACAATTTGCAATGCACTTTTCTTCTTTTCTGGAATTAAAAGCAGCATAGTTAAAGAGGGCTTGCTGTTTATTTATAACTGGGGTAAGCTATTTTGGTTTTTGATAACAGCAATGCTTACAACTATACTTTACAGAATTACCTTTAGGCAATACAAGCTTCTTGTTGTCCCCAATTCAATCTCAAGAAATATATTGAAATTAACAATTATTTCTGCTACGATTCTGTGTGCTACTTTCTTTTTTATGGTAACAATTGGAAAATCTAAAAGCTATAAGGAGATGGAACAATTTTTTGTTCAATCCGGGTATCCGGCTTTCTTTAATTATGTAGTTATGGTAATAGAATGCATTTTCTCTGTCGGCTTATTGCTGCATTTTAAACTAAAGTCAGGATTTATTTCAGCAATAATTTTAATGATATTCATGTTTGGAGCATTCTTAACACATTTTAGAAATAGCGACCCTCTTTCAGATTCTTATGATGCTTTTATGCAGATATTGATATTAACACTGCTTATTATTTTATACAAAGTTGAAAAGAAACTATATAGGCAAAAATTGAAAAGCTGATTCAAATCTGTTCATTCAGATTGAAAATGGAATTGAGTCCTGTAGATTTCTGTTTCTTAGTTGCCGAGCATGGTGACCATCATATTTTGAGTATGCATAACATACAAACCGGTTTAAAAAAAGTATAAATAACTTTAAATGGATAACAACAATAGTAAAGACTTATTCCTGTTAGATAAAAGTGTAACCTACCTTAATTGTGCTAACATGTCGCCTATACTTAAATCAGTAAATGATGCAGGAATACAGGCACTTGAAACCAGGGCGAGTCCATGGAAAATTAAATCTGAAGATTGGTTTGTAAATGCAGAAAAATTAAGAGGGCTTGCAGCCAAGATATTTCAGACCGCTGATTCAAATATTGCACTAATCCCATCCGTAAGCTATGGCCTTGCGGCAGCAGCAAAAAATTTGAAGCCGCAAAAGGGCAAAGAAATAATTGTTTTAGAAAATCAATTTCCTTCTAACTATTATGTTTGGGAAAATCTTGCTTTACAGCTTGATTTGAAAATAGTGAGAGTAAAAAAATTAAAAGACAAAACTTTAACTGATAGTATTCTTGAAAAAATAAACGCCAACACCGGAATAGTTGCAATACCCAATTGCCATTGGATTGATGGCACATACATTGATCTGCAGCAGATCAGTGATGCTGTAAAAAAAGTTGAATGTTATTTTGTGTTGGACTTAAGCCAGTCATTAGGTGCTTTACCTATTAATATTGATAAAATTCAACCTGACTTCGCCGTATCGGTTGGGTATAAATGGTTATTGGGCCCTTACGGCCTTGGGTACATGTATGTTTCTAAAAAATGGCAGGATAAAGGTGAGCCGTTAGAATATTCCTGGTTAACAAAAAAAGGAAGTGAGGATTTTTCAAAACTTACAAATTATGTATTTGGCTACAGGGATGGTGCAAGAAAATTTGATATGGGTGAATTTCCTCAATTCAACTTATTGCCGATGGCCATAGCGGCTTTAACCCAGATATTGGATTGGGAGGTAGAAAACATTCAGGCTTCACTATCATCATTTACACAACAAATCTCACTCCTTGCAAAAGAATATGGTTTGGTTTTGTCAGGCAACAATCATGTGGGACATATAATAGGTTTACTATTTGAGGATTCACTGATTGCAAACCTAAGTAAGCATCTGGCAAGCGAAAATATTTTCGTTAGTTTCCGAGGAACAACTATGCGTATTGCACCTCATCTACACAATGAAGTTTCCGACATAGAAAAATTTTTTGAAGTTATAAGAAACAGTTTAAACTAATTCAACGAAACAACTTTTCAATTTAGAGGTAATGAAAAATAAATCACTTCAATTGTACATCCTGTTAATAACTTTCTTTCACACATATAATGCATTAGCTCAAAGCAAAATATCATTTAGCGAAAGTCGAAAAAACAAAGATTATACAACATTAATTGGAAGCCTTGATACACTCGTAAGGGAAAAAATGGCTGAATACAACATATTAGGAGTATCAATTGCATTAGTTGATGACCAAAATGTGGTTTGGGTCAAAGGCTTTGGTTATACAGATAATACAAAAACACAACAGGTAAACGAAACCACATTGTTCAGTACCCAGTCAATTTCAAAAACTTATACGGCAACTGCATTTTTAATGGAAGCAGAAAAAGGAAAATATAATCTTGATGATGTCATAATTAAGCATTACCCTTCATTTACTGTTCATTCAAGATATGGCGATGGAGAAGCAAAAAAAATCACATTCAGGCATTTATTAAGCCACAGAAGTGGGTTGTGTCACGAAACACCCATAGGTAATAATTATGATACCGTACACTGTACATTTGAGGAACACATTAAAAGTGTAGCCAGCTCATGGCTGAGATTTCCTGTTGGCAAATTTTACAGTTATTCTAATATGGGGCCTGATATTACCGCCTATATCCTTTCAAAAAAGGCAGGAATTTCTGTTGAAGAATATTTAAAACGAAATTTATTAATGCCACTTGGGATGACTAAAAGTACTTACAATCAGGAGGAAGTTTACAAATCCGGAAATTATGCAAAAGGTTATTTTGGAAATGAAGAAATGGAAAAGACTTACATCGCAGACCCTGCAGCGGGAGGCCTTTACTCCAATCCCACAGAAATGGCTAAGTTCCTATCATTTCAATTTAATAATTGGAAAATAAATAACAAAGTTGTTATATCTCCTAAACTATTAAACCAAATGTATACAGTGCAGTTTAAACTTGATGGACAGGTTGCTGGTTATGGTTTAGGTGTCAGGTTAAAACCGTATCATGGAGTAACATTAGTGCATCATGCCGGAGGCGGATATGGGTACAGGGCAGAGCAGGCATGGATACCTGAAGCAAAAATTGGCGTAATAGTTTTAACAAACGACGGGGCCGGTTCTACTTTTACAAATGAAATTTACCAGAAAGCGTTACTGGGAATGACAAAAGCCAAATTTGGTTCGTTACCAGTAACTAATGCCCTGGCTATAAACAAACCTGTTGTCCACTTGAGCAATACTTATTTAAAAAGGCTTGCTGGTACATATAAAACTAATAGAAATATTTTGGAAATTGTAGCGGTAAAAAATAAGCTTACTGCAGTTTCAGGAACGGACACAACTTTTTTGATTGCTCATAGTAATACAGATTTTTCTACTGATGGTGGAGACAAATTTATTTTTTCTTTACCTAAAAGAGGAATGCCTTTACATTTTATTAATGTAAATCAAAACAATGCTGACTTTTATATTTTCAATGATTCTCCAAACGAAAAAGCCGGGGAGAACAAACCTTCATGGAATAGTCTAATAGGTTCGTATAAAGGTTATAACAACAGGCAGGAAGAAACGATTGAATTATTTATGAAAAACGGCTATTTGTATTGCTCAGACGGTGGAGCTACAAAAGTAACTGAATATAAACCGGGCATTTTTTTTACTACAGATGGAGACTTAATTATTAAAAGAGGTGATATGCTTTATTTCGGCAACAGAGCTTTCACTAAACAGTAAACATATTGGTGTGTATTATATTTACGAGGATTATTTTTTTGTAGTCCTAAGAAAATATGATTTTTTGTTAGTCGTAACAAATAATTTAACTATAAAATAAAGCAAATGAAAAATAAACTAACTCGATTATTCTTACTACTTATCATCCCTGTTTCCCTCAACTATAATGCTCATGGGCAAAACTCCGAGGAATGGTATATATACACACCAGACAAATTAAATCTTTATATAAATGAATTTGGAAAAGGTGATACAGTTATTGTATTACACGGAGGTTTTGGTGCCGAGCACAGTTACATGATAGATGCAGTAAAACCATTACAAGATAAATTTCACTTTGTAATGTTTGACCAAAGAGGTTCTTTACGGTCGCCAGCTCCAGACAGCCTGCTTTCTTTTGAAAAAATGCTGGCAGATATTGAAACTATCAGGCTGGCTTTGAAATTAGAAAAAGTAACCTTGGTTGCCCATTCTATGGGTACAACAATTGCAATGGCTTATGCAGAAAAATATCCCATGAAGGTTAAAAACCTTGTGCTGCTAAGTTCTTTTTTACCTATCTCAACAAATTCAGAATTGAGAAACTTTGCTACATATTATTTGGAGAACAGAGCCGAGGTGAAGCTGGAAAGATTAAAAGTTAATTTTCCACAAGAAAAAAAAGACTGGCCTGCGAAGTTGTACACTTATAGCTGGAGAATTTCATTTGCTTCCACCGATATTTATTCTGTAAACAAATGGAGGGATATAAAAGGCGGAGTTGCTTTTTTTAACCAACATGCAGCCAATATTGTTTTTCCTACTGCTCCAGTAGAATGGGACTATACAACAACTTTAAAGCAGCATAAATTTCCGGTAACTGTCATTAATGGTGATTATGATTATTTAAATTTTACAGCAAAAAAATATGAAGAACTTCTTTCTTTCTATGCTCTTAAAAAAGCTACAACAGTAAATGCTATTTTAAAAGAGAAGGGGCAAACACTTTCAGAATTTATTAAACAAATACACTGGCAGGATTTTGAAAAGGAATTACCCACTCTAAATGTTTACATTATTAAGAATGCAGGCCACAGGATATGGATGGATAACGCAGGCACATTTAAAACCATATTAAGCAAATCGATAAGCCGAAAACAGCTTTAGCTTGATTAACTAAAATATTAAACATATACCATTGAAAAACAAGAAACGTCCTGCAATTGATGGTGGGTATTATTGTCAGTAGGGGCTTCTTTCTGAATTCCCGGGTTTTAAAAATAATATAAAATGAAAATAATGTTGATTAGTTTTTTATTGATATTCTCTGCCAAGAGAACCTTCTGCCAATATGAATTGGCAAAGGGGGATAAATTAGATAAAGTGATTAGCAGGGGTGATTCTGATATATATAAAATAAGAATAGAGAAAGGTGAATTTTGTAAATTAATCGTTATTCAAAACGGCATTGATGTAATGGTTGATGTTTCGTCTGAAGATGGGTAAAAAATAAGATCAGTGGATTCACCTAATGGAAAACAGGGCGAGGAGACTGTTGAATTTACATCTGTTATAGGTGGTTATATGATTTTGAAAGTAAAAGCATTTGATGATACAGTTTATAATCCAAAAAGCGGAAAATACACTATTGAATATGTTAAACACTTAAGTGCTGATGAATATAGGATTTATCTTAAACAAAACCAAGCAGCGTTTACTAAGAGAATAAACTGGTTGAACAACCGGCTGCATCTAATTAAAAATACAGGAGCAGGTAAGGGTCACAGGGATATTAAAGAGTTGGGAGTTATGATTAACAGGGCAGCAATAGTTGGAATTGGAGAACCAACTCATGGTACATATGAGGCCTTTAGTTTTAAATTTAATCTGCTAAGATACCTTGTCGAGGAAAAAGGATTTAACGCATTTGTCCTGGAAGAGGATATGGCCAGTACCGCTTTAATTAATAACTATATAGTATCCAATAGCAATGAACCGGCAGTGAATGTTCTTAAAAGGAATACAAAAGCGGTATGGCATAATAAAGAATTGGTAAGGGTTATAGAATGGATGAAAGATTATAACTCTGGTCATTCTCAAAAAATAAAATTTTGGGGAGTTGATATGCAATCTGACAGTGCTGCTATCAACGCTATTACTCAATTTGCACGGAAATATGATACAACACTATATGCCAGTGTTAATAGAATAAATGAAATAAGAGAAAAAAGGAACCGCAGGAGAATGCAGGGTACAATGGCTCAAAAGGATACAACTGACGTTGTGTTAGTAAAAAAGTTATTAAAAGATTTATCTGATGTGTATACAGCTCGATACTCATTTTATGAATCTATATGCAGCAAGGATACTGTTATTTGGATAAAGCATGCTATTGAATTACTTCGGCAATTTTCTTTATACTCAGCCCTTAATTTTAGCGGAAAATATCGTGACAGTTGTATGGCTACTAATGTAAAGTGGATAATAGAAAATTACCCCGAAACTAAAATGCTTCTATCACAGCATAATTTTCATATCTCTAATAAGCCGGTATCTATGGGTAATCAGCTTAAAACATTTTATGTCCAAAACTATTTCACTATTGCAATAACTACTTCAGGGGGCACCTATTCAGGCTTCGATCAAAAAGAGAGAAAATGGGGAAGCTGGCCTTTGCTGAAGCCTAATACTGAATCGTATGAATATTATTTTGCTGGAGCCAGGGCACCACTATATTACCTACAGTTAAATAATATTCCAATTGATGAACCGCTGGCAGACTGGATTACTGTGGCAAAAACATTTCGTGAAATTGGGTTTGCACGCACAACATCACAGTTTTTTACTTATGATCTGATACATGATTTTGATGCAGTTATTTTTATAAAGAATAGCCGTGCGGTTCAGAGGAATTAAATCACAAATTTGGACTTGCGCAAAGTGCAGTTCATTGTTAGTAACACTTAGACACACCAAAATAACAAGAAGATTATGAAATTACCGTTTATACTCTTTTTACTTTTTATTGCAAACATATTAAATGGACAGAAAATAGATTGTAATGCATGCCCATCACAAAATAAACTTTCAGAAAGCCAAGGCCAGGTGAGTGTAAAACCAAATCAGGCAAATTCCTTTGACAGAATGCTGTCTTCCACGGAAATGAAAAAGGATTTAAAATTATTCCATAAAATAAGAATAAGTGCAAACTCAGGAATATACAGGTATGTTTCAAAAAAAGAAATTGACAGGCAATACAAATCAGCGTTCGCTAAAATAAAAAAACCTGCTACTACACTTTCGTTTTACAAAATCTTATTGCAACTCTCTGACATAGAAGGTAGCAATCATAATTATACTGAACCACCAAAGGAAATTTTAGATAGTTTAAATTTTCAAAAGGCGTTTTTCCCATATCCATTAAAATATATAGAGGGTAAAATTATTTTTAATAGTGTAAATAAAGAAATACCCCTTGGTTCAAGGATTCTCCGTATTAATGGAGTAAATGATACAGCACTAATGCAATCGTTTTATAAGTATATGCCATCTGATGGTTATAATATTTCATACAAACAATCTGGCAGCGTAAATAACAGCTTTGGCATCCGGTATTTGCTAGAGTATGGTTTAAAAGATTCTTTTGTTATAACCTACATGGCTCCAGGTCTCAGTTCACAACAATCTGTAATCCTGAAAAGCGTTTTTCTTCAGGAAAGATTAAAAAATCTTCAGGAAAGACATTCTGCAAAAGTGGACAGTGTAATTGATAACCGTGTACAGGAAAAATATAGCTTTCAACTACTAACGCCTGAAACAGCAAAACTGAATTTTAGAATATTTACAATGGCTGCTTCAACTAAAGACCCTGCTTTTAAAGTTTATTGCGACTTTATAGATAGTATCTTTAGCGTACTAAACGAAAAAGGAATCAAAAATCTTATTATTGATATCAGAGGCAATCCAGGTGGACTTGACCCAACTTATGAACAACCCATGATGTACCTGACAGACAGTTCCTTTAAAGAAAATACTTTGGCTTATACAATCTTCGATAATATACCTCATCAAGAATATTTTTGGGGACCTGCAACTGAATACAAAGCTGATGCAAAAGCTAAACTTGAATACGAAAATTTAATAAATAGCTACTTCACAAAGTTTGAAAAAGGAAGAAATCTGCAAAACCCACTAAAAAATCTAAGCTATAATCCTAAAAAACCGGCTTTTACTGGAAATGCATACTTATTAATTGATGAAAATGTGGGCTCTGCAGCTTCACATCTTGCTTCGTTATTTAAAGCCTATGCAAGAAATGGAAAAATTATTGGGGAAGAGACATCTGGTGGTTATTATGGACACAATGGGCATTTTCCTGTAGTTTATGAATTGCCTAACTCAAAAATAAAAACAAAGTTTTCTGTAGTATATGTGGTGCAGGATGCACCGCTAAAGCCAGACCAGCCTTTAGGAAGAGGAGTAATTCCTGATTATAAAGTAACAAATTCCTTTGATGATTTTATGAACAACATAGATGCCCAAATGGAATTTGTATTGAAACTTATAAACCTTAAAAAGCATTGACCTGAACGGTAAATTGCGAAATAGTTCATTTAAAACTATTGTAGGATTTTAACAAAGAATTGCCCACAGTCAACGCTTATGTTATAAAGAATTCAGGCCACAAGATATGGATGGATGATGCAGCCGTATTCAAACCTACTTTGAATAAACCTTTAAGCAGGAATAATTTTAAAAACTAAGCAAATGTTTAAACAAATTCTAAAAACGACTTTAGTGCCAGGCAGTTTTGATATTGTCGCAGCCTGTATTCAGGCTTATGTAACAACTGAAACCCCTCCTGCTATTGTACTGAAATATATTGCCAGTGGTGTTTTTGGAAAAAGTGCTTTTACCGGAAGCTACGGCATAATGGCAATTGGGCTGTTCTTTCATTTCGCTATTGTCTTTGCCTGCACGGCTGTGTTCTTTTTGTTGTACCCTAAATTAAAATTTCTGCATCATTCAGTATTACTTAATAGCTTTCTTATTGCATTAACTGCTTGGACTGTCACTACTCAAATTATTATTCCTCTTAGCGAAATTAAACCTGACATTTTTGATATGAAAAAAGAGGTTATTGCTGCCAGTGTTCTTTTTCTCTTTGTGGGGCTGCCAGTGTCATTAGCCGCCAAAAAATATTATCAGGATAAAGTAAATGAGATTTCCTAAGTAACATAAAGAGTCGCTTAAGAAAATATCCGGTTATTTCTTTATTGCATTTGGCAAATAAGCCGGAAGATATTTGCAGATATGGTCTTTAGAAACTGAGATTGGCTGTTACCTCAAATAACTTAATAAGAGTTTTATTGCACAATATAGCTGTCTTTAATAAATTCAGCGTTTGCTATGCCCCAGTCATAAGCAAGTATCATAATCTAACAATTTCAAAATTGTATAAATATCAGAAAAATGGAATTTAAAAACTCTGTTTTTATCCTTCCTTTCGGAACAGATGCTTTACAGTTAATAGCTAAACTTAGAACTGATTTTCTAAATTATTTTTTCAAATTTTTTAGTTTTATAGGCGAGGTGGAAGGCTATCTTCTCATTATTGTTTTTGTTTATCTGCTTATTGATAAGACCTTAGCTTTTAGATTGTCAATGGTGACACTAAGTAGTATGATATTAAATCACGTTATGAAAACCATTATTGCAGATCCTTGACCATTCGTCAAAGAGGGAACATATTTGAATTACTGGTTAATAACGCCTGAAAATGCGAAAGAGTTGATAAGTGAATTTTCTACGCCGTCGGGGTACGCTATGTCATCTATTGCTTTTTATGGTTTTCTGTTTGCTTTCATAAAAAATAAGTCGATAACAACTTTATTGTTAATTTGTATTGCATTAGTAGGTATATCGCGTCCTTATTTGGCTGTACATTACATTGAGGATATTTTATTGGGGTGGGCTATTGGTTTAATTCTCATTTTTATTATTTTAAAAAAGCTTAATACAATTATTCAAATTTGGAATAAAATAGATTGTAAAACTCAATCAGTCGCACTTGTTTTTATTAGTTGTCTAACTTGGTTACTAACTTTTGCAATAAATGGAATGGAAGTTTCAAAACAGCCATTGCCATTTGTGGGCTATTTAGGATTTTTATTTGGTGTTAACATAGGTTATAGCTTGGAAATAAAAAATATCAATTTTAACCCAGACAGTAAATTACGACTTCATAAAGCACTGAGGTATTTCTTTACAGTTTTATTGGTTGGGATTCCCGTAATTCTACTAGATGAACTGTTTGAAAATAGTTGGTCAAACCCTACTTTTACTCAGCATTTTTTACAATACATTGGGTATGCAGTTACAGGATTTATTGGGTTTTATGTAGCTCCCTATTTGATGACGAAAATTCGATTAATAGAAAAAATATAATTCTTTCACTCTGTTAGTAATCAAAATACAGCCTTCATTTCGTAAGTATCAATAAAGTTACATAATCCAGATTGTCTCAGAAATGATACTGTTGAAAAATCATTTATATCAATGTGAGTAACGGAAATATCTTTATCTCCTATTAAAGATTGAACCTGAAAAAATAAAGCCGTGGCTATTCCCTTTTGTCTAAACTCTTTTTTTACTGCAAATTGCCACACCCTGCCGGATGTTGTACAAAAAGAAATAAACCCTGCTAATACTTCTTTGTAAAATACTGCTAAGGTTTTTAAATTGGCTGCCCGTACAATTGCTGCTGCCGAATTTTGCCAGGCAGGCATTGTATCAAAGTCCATAGAAATTTCATGAATACTATTTAAAGAATATCCTTGAATTACAAAATCAGCATTCCGCATTTGTTTATTAAATCTTCCTAGGTAGCAATAGAAACTTCTTGAAATAACAAACCCCACTTTTTGATATACATTGATTGCAACTTTATTATCTTTTATCACTTCTAGTACATGATGGCGAATTCCTGCTTTGTTTAGTTGAGGCAGTAGCATGTTGTACATTTGTTTTGTGAGATTTTTACCCCTGCACTCCGCCAATACACCTGTGCCGGCATTATAGGCATACCTAGTGCCACTAATTTCGCCAGTTGCTATAAGAATAAAGCCTGCCAGCTTGTTATTTACTAAGAAACCGATTGATATGCTTAAATCAATATTTTCCACTTGCATTTTCTCCATCAATGAAGCTTCACTTATTTTCAAAGGCACATAATAATTCCTAAAAGCTTCATTAAAGGTATAAACCAGTTCCGCTACATTAATTTTATCAAGCGATATAAAATTTTGTTCCATTAGTTTATTGAGTAATAGTTAGAAAGGTCAGTATAAGAAATTATTATAAACACATTATTATTACTTTAATAACTCCGTTGAATAATAAAAGCAGAATTTATTTGTTCCATGCCAATTTTTAAGTAAAAGCTCATTGCATTTGGTGATGATTGCAAAATTAATTTACATTCATCACCAGCTACTTGTTTTGTTTGTTTTACCAATTTCGCACCAATGCCTTTTCCTTTATATTCATTTCTCACACACACATCAGATAAATAACAACAATAGCAAAAATCTGAAATTGATCTTGCCAATCCAATTAGCTTGTCCCTATCCCATGCAGTCACTACAATATTCGCATTGCGGTGCATTTTTACAATTCTTTCAATATCTGATTTGTCCTTGATGGGAAAATAATCAGAAAAGTTATATAAATCAATTATTTCCTCAACATCTGGAATAATATCTGTTTTGTAAATGATTTTCATCTTTAGTCCTTTAGTTTTCTATTTACGAATTTGAATATCACGTTTATAAATTCTTATTATCAAAAATGTATAATTCACAATCCCCTTTTCTGTTTTCAATATGAATGTGGGATATAATACTTTTTTTGACCTTTTCATTTTACTTATTGAAACTGCTATGCTATTAGCCCAACTGCAGTAGCAGAAAAAGTTTTTTCTTGCATTGCAAGAGTCATAGATGAACAGCTTTCCACCTTTATCTTATTTACATTGATAAATGATTTAGGCGTATAATTCGAAAATTCTTTAAAATCCCTTATAAAATGTGATTAGTCACTATAAGTAACCTTAACTTCAAATCAAAGCCTTTGCTTATTTGTATAGCAATTTAATAAAGCAACAGATTAAATCTCTAATAAAGGTGTCGCTGGTTTTTTATTCCGATTCCGATTATTTCTAGGCAAACTCTTCAATTTAGATGATGAAAATCAATTAGTAAACAAACTTATTCCGGGTAGTATCCGCCATCGCTATGCACAAGAAGAGGGATTGATTTTTAAGGGGATGCCTGCTATTAGCAATGGCAGCCTTGATTTTGCAACTGTGTACATACTGGAAAATGAACATCTATCAGAAATTGAGAATAAAACAGTTCATGCTGCATTGCATTTCAGTCGTGTCTCTATTGGAGAAGCGGCTTGGGGGGTACACATGGCTGTATATGTGAAATCAAAAGGACTATTGGGTAAAATTTATATGCTTTTAATTAAGCCATTCAGGTTGTGGATTGTTTATCCTGCTTTAATGAAAATTGTAAAAGATGAATGGGAATTATTTATAAGATTAAGCATCTAATATTAATTCTTTAATAATTCAATGAATGCACAAATAATTCCACATAAAAAATCTACTGAAAGCAAATGGAAGCAAGTCGTAAAAATATTCACTAAGATATCTGGTAATTACGACTTACTAAGCAGGGTAATTACATCGGGGATGGATAAAAGGTAGCGTAATACTGTATTCAGACTAGTTTTAAAAAGAAACCAGATAAAATCTTGACATTGCCAAAGGAACTGCTGATATGGCAATATTATTTAGAAACACTACTGCCAAATATGTTTTAGGTATTGACATTTCCCACGAAATGATAAAAATTGCAAGTGAGAAAAAAGTGTTTAAAACTTGAAAGGAGGATACACACAGTATAAATATATTGGTCATTGAGATTTGCTCTTGCTTCACTAAGTACAATTCCAGATTAAGCAAATTGTAAAGATGACTAAATGATTGTTTAAGAAATAGACTTGATAAAAACTATTGCAATGCCCCCGGCACAGTACACCCGTCTTATTTCTTTTACGCCTTCGGCAAATAAGCCGGGAGAACTTCACCGGATAATGATAGTGGTCATTGAGATTGGCTCGTACCTCACCAAACACAATTCCAGCTACTTCAAATTTTGAAGACGCTCCAAAACAGATTGTCTAAATAATCAACTTCTTAAAAACTCATTCATCCCTATCTGACGCAAATTTCTTGACAGGCTTTGTCAAAAGCAAGGTCTGCGCCTTCATTGCATTTCGGCTGGCCACGGGTTTTGTAAAAACAATCTCCACCCCGGTTTGGCCTCCTTCGGAGAAAATATTTGTGGGGTAGTATTCTTTTTACAAAAACCTTGCTTTTGCCAAAACCTGTTTCAAGGCCGGGTTGCTACGATTAGAACGAACGAGGCGTATGCCGAGTCAAACATTTATTAAACAATTAAAATTTACAATCATGGAAATGACAGCAAGATTAACAGGTGATGCAAAAATAAGCACCCTGAAAAATGACAAACAGGTAGTAAACTTTAGCGTAGCTATTAATGACAGCTACAAAGCAAAAGGCAGTAGCGAACCAACAAAAGTAGTAACCTATGTGCAGTGTGATTATTGGGTTAATCCGGGTGTTGCACAGTACCTGACCAAAGGTACATTGGTAGAGTTACAAGGAAGAGTTGGTGTAAATGCTTACATCGGTAAAGATGGTGAAGCCAAAGCCACTTTGACCTTTCATGTAAATACAATTAAGCTACACGGAAGTGCAGGTGTAAAAAATGACTCACCAGTTAAAGCAAATGCCGAAGCAGTTGCAGTACCTGCAGACGATTTGCCATTTTAGGACAGAAAGCAAAAGGGCGTTGGTAAATGCTGATGCCCTTTTTTAAAAATTATTTTCAAAATTTAAAATCAATAATCATGGCGCACAATTTAAATTTCAACGAGCAAACAGGCAAACACAGTTTCTTTTCAGTAAAAGAAAAAGCCTGGCATGGCCTGGGCCAAATAGTAGAAGGCTATCCCACCAGTGCAGAAGCATTAAAATTTGCAGGGCTGGATTATACCGTAGCCAAAAGAAAACTGTTTACGTTTGATAACGAAAACGAAATAGCCAATGAGGATATAGAAATCAAAATTCCTGAAATTGAAGTACCCAATTTTTATGCTACTATCAGAACAGATAATGAAACTGTTTTAGGTGTAGTGGGTAAAGATTATGAAGTGGTGCAAAACATTGATGCTTTCAGTTTCTTTGATGCTATTGTTGGCGGCGATGGCATACAATACGAAACCGCAGGTGCATTGGGCAAAGGAGAACGAATTTTTATCACTGCAAAATTGCCCAATTATATCAAAGTGGGGAATGATGATCTGATTGAGCAGTATTTATTTTTAACTACTTCCCATGATGGTGGCGGCAGTATTACCGCAGCGTTTACTCCCATTAGGATTGTCTGCAATAATACTTTAAATGCAGCCCTTCGCAACCATAGCAATGCTTTTAAAATAAGGCATACAGCCAATGCAAAGGAACGCTTAGAAGAAGCCCACAAACTAATGGGCATTACAAACAATTTGAGTATTCAATTAGAAGGAATTTTCAACCAGTGGGCAAAGATTAAGATAACAGACCCCGAAGTTAAAAAGCTGATCCAAATGGCCTTGGTGCCTAACAAAGAAGTGTTGCAAAATATACAGGCTGGTAAAGATGATGAGCTATCCACCTGTTTTAAAAACATGACCGATGCAGCTTTTGAATATGCTATGACAAATGAAACCCAACAATTGGAAACGACAAAGGGCAGTTTGTTTGGTGCTTACAATGCCGTTACAGGGTATTTTCAAAATGTAAGGGCTTACAAAAATGAAGAAGCAAAACTTAAATCTTTATTGTTTGGTGGTACAGGACAATTGAGGACACAAAAAGCATTTCAACTTTGTGAGAGTTTTGCAAAGGCTGAGGTAATGGAATTTTACAATTAAGATTTTTAAGGGGCAAACAAAAAAGTTTGCCCCTTTTTTATCAAGACTTTTAAAGCCTGGAAACGAGCCACGCTTGAGGGCGTGGCTCGTTGGCTTAATGCAATATTTTACAATAAAAATTAATTGAATTTATTTTAAATTACCGTAGGATATTTTAAAAGAAGTTATATTTTTTCTTCATTAATTCTCCCACAAAGTTCGCCATTTGTCTCCGTGGCGGCAATGAACTGTCCGGCATAAACACAATTCCACCGCACATAGCCACCATTTATTCCGTTGCTTCATTGCCTTGGTCGGCAAAAGGCGGTAGAGGTTCCATAATTAATTTTTAAATCTTTAAAATGAAATGTTATGGAACAGCTAATGAATTTATCAGAATTAAACATGGTGTCAGAAGTTGAATTAGTTTACAAAAACAAAGTAAAACCTTCTGAAAGACCTTTGGTTAAATCTGCCAAAGAATGCTATGAGTTGCTAAAGTTAACCTGGGATGAAAACAAGATTGAATTTGTAGAGCAGTTTAAAGTTGTATTGATGAACCGGGCTCAAAGAGTTTTAGGAATTTATGAGTTATCAACCGGAGGAGTTGCCGGTACTGTGGCAGACCCGAAATTAGTTTTTACAGCGGCTTTAAAATCAAATGCCTGTAATATTATTTTAAGCCACAACCACCCATCTGGCAACCTTAAACCAAGCAGAGCAGATGAAGAACTGACAAAGAAGATTGCAACTGGTGGAATGTATCTTGATATAAAAGTGATAGATCACATAATCGTTACCAGCGAAGGGTATTATTCTTTCGCTGATGAGGGGCTTTTATAGCCTCCTTTTTACCAATTTATTTAGCTTTATTAATTCTTAAACCGTTAATTTACATATAAATATTAAAAAAAATAATATACCGTTTGCAGTAATTTCATTTTAATGCACCTATGTTGATAAATTGAAACTAAAAGCACTCGTCTGATCATTAATTTTGAATGAGTTAGATGAATTATTAAGAAACTATAAATTGATGTCTATTAAATTTACTTTTTCAGGTCACGAATCTTTCCAGTGTCGCCAATTGTGGTTAAAAAAGGGCTATGACTTTATTAAACAGGGAAGAAAATTTACAGAAGAAGATGCTGTAGTGGAATTAGGTGTTGGTAAAAACATGGTTGCTGGTATCAGTTTCTGGATGAAAGCCTTTGGAATGTTAGATAAAGATGGTGAACTAACAGAATTTGCGGATTATATTTTAGACAGCGATGAAGGCAAAGACCCATATTTCGAGGATGAAGCTACACTTTGGCTGCTGCATTATCAATTGGTTACCCAAAACATTGCTTCAACATATAACCTCATTTTTAATGAGTACAGAAGGGAAAAAATTGAGTTTACGAAAGATAATTTTATTGCATTCGTTTTGAGAAAGGCTGAAGAATTAAATATCTCTCAAATCAATAAAAATACAGTGGCCACCGATTTTGAAGTACTTACTAAAATGTATATCAGAACAGATGCACAAAGCAAAGACAAAGAGGATACATTTTCTGGTTTGCTTACTGAATTGAACATTATTCAGGAGGAAAAGCGTAGAGTCGATGACAAACTAGAAGTATTTTTTTCCATTGTCGCAAACGATAAAACAGAAATACCAGATGAAGTTTTATTGTATGGAATTTTGGATAATGACAATTTCGATAAGTCAATAAGCCTTTATACAATTGAACAAGAGAAAGATCAAATAGGGAGTGTATTTGCTATTGGTAGAACTGGCTTGGTTAATAAAATTGAAAGTATAGCGACAAATACAAAGTACAAAAAATATGGCATAGTCTTTAATGACCATGCTGGAATTAAGGAGCTCCAGTTTAAGGTTAAACCAAATAAATTCGAAGTACTGAATAATTACTATGGCAACTAAATTCACAACATCAGTCAATATCATTCGTGATAGTGAAAGGGAATTGAATTATATTCCTACACCCAATGCTATTCGTGTTGTAAGCCAAATAGCAAACGATTTTAAAAAAGGTGTTCGTTCTTTCAATATCATCGGTTCATACGGTACTGGTAAATCAGCATTCCTGTGGGCATTTCAACAAAGCATTACAGGCAGAAAAAAACATTTTGGCATAAATATCTTGCCTAATCCTACAATTGATTTTATAAATATTGTTGGAGAATACAAATCATTAAAAGATTCTTTCGCAGAAGTTTTTGGTTTAAAGAATAATAAAACCTTAACCGAAAACATATTCACCGAAATATTTAATAAGTACCACGATTTAGGAAAGAAAAACCCAATCCTTTTTTTAGTTATTGATGAGTTCGGAAAATTCTTAGAATATGCTGCCCAAAATGAACCCGAAAAGGAATTATACTTTTTACAGCAGTTAGCTGAGTTTGCCAATAATCCAGATATAAATATTATTTTATTTACCACAGTTCATCAAAATTTTGATGCTTATGCTTTAGCATTAAGCCAATCTCAAAAACAAGAATGGACTAAAGTAAAAGGTCGATTTAGAGAGATTACTTTTAATGAGCCAGTAGAACAACTTCTATTCCTGGCGTCAGAACATTTAAATGAAAGGCCGTCAACAAAAAAATATACCAAGGAAATTTCTAAAGCAATTGACTTACTATTAAAATCAAAGGCATTTAATGTTAACGAAGATTATATAACTGAAATTGCCGAAAAACTATTCCCCTTAGATGCTATTTCTTCGTATATACTAACTCTTTCTTTACAGAAGTACGGACAAAATGAGCGCTCTCTTTTCTCATTTTTGGAGTCAACTGATCATACAGGATTATTTCAACATATTCAGACAAAAAAGAAGGCTTTTACACTATTGCGGATGTATATGAGTATTTGGTTTTTAATTATTATTCTTTTCTTAATTCGAGATACAACCCAGATTTTGGTGCCTGGAAATCTATAAAAACTGCTTTAGAAAAAGTTGAATCTTCTTTCGAAAAAAATACAAGTGAGTATTCTAAAATTGTTAAAACAATTGGCTTATTAAATATCAATTCGCAAGCAGGTGCTACTCTTGATAAATCATTTCTGGTAAGTTACGCTGAAAAGTGTTTAAGTATAAAAAATGCTGCTGAATTAATAGAAGGCTTAGAAAAGAAAAATATCATTCTTTTTAGAAATTATAGCAAACGTTTTATTCTATTTGAAGGGACAGAATTGGATATACAAACTGCTTTAATTGAAGCAGGTGGCAAAGTAGATGATGTAACAGATGTAGTGACTCTATTAAATAAATATTATCAACTACCGCCGATTGTAGCCAAAAAGGCTATGTATGAAACTGGTACCCCAAGATTGTTTGAGTATAAAATTACAGATCATCCAATAAGTGATATTCCAATAGGAGAAATTGACGGCTTTATTAATTTAATATTTAATGAAAAAAATATTTTAAATGAGGTAAAGCTGCATTCGTCAAGTAATGAAGATGCAATTTTATATTGTTATTATAAAAACTCAAAGTCAATAAAAGATTTATTGTTCGAAATTGAGAAAACAAAAAAGGTGATTGATGAAAATAGCGATGATAAAGTTGCCATAAGAGAATTAAATAACATTGTATTACACCAACAAAACCTACTAACTCATAAAATTTTGAATAATTTCTACGGTTCAAAATCAGAGGTTGTTTGGTTTTTTAAAGGTCAACAGATTCCAGTTAATAGCAAGAAGGAGTTTAACAGCAAGTTATCTGAAATATGCAATTTGGTTTATAGCAAGACCCCAATTTTTAATAATGAGCTTGTTAACAAACATAAGATTTCAGCTTCAATACATACAGCTAAAAGAAATTATTTTAAAGCACTTGTTTTAAATTGGGACAAGCCTCAATTAGATTTCCCAGCAGATAAGTTTCCGCCGGAGAAAACTATTTACTTGTCGTTGTTAGAAAATAATAATATCAGTTTATATGTAGATGAAATAATAGGAGAACATAAACCGAATAGTAAAAACAGGTTTGACAAATTATGGAAACTATCGCAAAAATATTTAGACAGTGCAAAAACATCTAAAAGAAAAGTTTCCGAGTTTGTAGAGTTATTAAATCAGCGACCATTCAAATTAAAACAGGGAGTTATTGATTTTTGGATACCATCTTTCTTATTTATTAAAAGAGATGACTACGCTTTGTTTGGCAAGAATGGTTACATCCCTTTTATAACAGATGAAGTTTTTGACTTAATGGGTAAAGACCCGGATGAATATGAAATAAAAAGTTTTGCGATAGAGGGTGTAAAATTAGATATCTTCAATAGTTACAGACTTTTTCTAAACCAAAATTCAAAGGAAAAACTAACAAATTCTAATTTCATAGAAACAATCAAGCCGTTTCTTACTTTTTATAAAGACTTGCCCGAATATTCTAAAAATACAAAGCGCCTTTCTAAGGCTGCATTAGAAATTCGAAATGCAATATCATCTTCCAAAGATCCTGAGAAAACGTTTTTTGAGGATTTTCCTAACGCATTAGGGTATTCAATTGTAAAAATTCAATCATCACCCAAAGACTTACAGGCTTATATAGTTAAACTTCAAAACGCAATCAGAGAAATACGGACTTGCTTTGATGAATTGGTAAACAGGGTTGAATTATTCATTCAGGATGATATTGTAGGAATCGAAATGCCATTTGAAGAGTATAAGGATGTTTTGCAAAAAAGATATAAACAACTTAGAAGGCATCTCTTATTGCCATCACAGAAAGTATTTGTACAAAGGCTTGATTCACAAATTGACGATAAAAAGGCCTGGTTAAATTCTTTGGTACAGTCATTAATAAATTCCACTTTAGAAAAAATAAATGACGAAGACGAATTGTTGATTGCCGATAAGTTTAAATCCATGGTTTTGGAATTGGATAGTTTGACCACTTTATCCAAATCTGATTTTAAGGAAGACAAAGAAGATGTATTTGATTTACAAATAAATTCATTCTTTGATGGTATCAGTAAAAAAATGGTACGGTTGCCAAAGAACAAAAAGGAAGAAGTGAGTAATATTCAAGCAGAACTTAAAAAAGGCTTATCAAAAGATAAAACGCTTAACATAGCAGCACTCACTAATCTGTTAAAAGAAATGCTTAAATAATGAGTAAAGTAAGACACGTATTAGGAATATCAGGAGGGAAAGATAGCGCAGCCTTGGCTATTTATATGAAACAGAACTATCCTGATTTGGATATTGAATATTATACTTCTGATACAGGAAAAGAATTGGATGAAACCTATCAGCTTATTGATAACCTTGAAATATTTTTAGGAAAAAAAATACTGCGGCTGACAGGTGCAAATAATAGTCCTGAATTGCCCTTTGACCATTTTATAAAAATGTATGGTGGCTACCTACCTTCGTCGAATGCCAGGTGGTGTACAAAGAAATTAAAATTAGAGCCTTTTGAAAACTTTGTAGGAAATGATCCGGTTGTTTCTTATGTGGGTATCAGGGGCGATGAGGACAGAGAGGGCTATATTTCAAAGAAATCTAACATTCAATCTATTTTTCCATTTAGGAAAAACATTTGGAGTGAAGATGTTATCAATAAATTTTTAGCCAATAGCAATATAACATCGGTCATAGAAATTTATTCTTCATTTTCATTAACTGAAAAAGCGGAAAGAATAATCGAAATACTCAATACTAAAATTTCTACTAGTTTTAATCAGCAACAAAAACTCAATCAGTTATTAGATTTGGGCATAAAGGAATTTAATAAAGCAATATTTCAATTTATAAAAAATACAAATTATCCGCTATCATCAGAGCAAACTTTTGCTTTAGTAGAAAACGAGGATGTGCTAGTAAGAGAAGATATATTTAGTATTCTTGAAAAATCTGGCGTTGGTGTACCAGCATACTATAAAGAAGTTGAGTTTGAAGTGAATGGGAAAAAATCTACTTATGCCAGAAGCCGTTCCGGTTGTTTCTTTTGTTTTTACCAGCAAAAAATTGAATGGGTTTGGTTGTATGAGCAGCATCCCGAATTATTTGCAAAAGCAATGGAGTATGAGAAAGATGGTTATACCTGGATTCAGGATGAACCACTTACAGAATTAATAAAACCAGAAAGAATTGAGGGGATAAAAGAAGAATACATTAAACGCAGCGAAAGCAAAAAAAGCAAAATACAATCACCTTATTTACTGGATATACTTGCTGATGCTGAGGAAGAAGGCTGTGCAAGTTGTTTTATTTAATTTTTATGGCGGCTTATAACATTGATTTTGTAAAAAAGGGAGACATTTTACTGCACATTAGGAAATTTCTTTTATATCCTAAACACTGGGAAGACCCAACCAAACAAATTACCACTAATTTAAAGTGGAAGAAATTAAAATTCACTTCAAGTAATAAAGCAAAAGTCCCTAAACAAATTGGACTTTATTGCTTCGTTGTAAATCCCCTTTATAAAAACTTTGTGACAACAAATTACCTTTTCTACATTGGTCAAACACAAAACAGTTTATTTATTAGGTATAGTAACTATTTAGATGAGCAAGCGGGCAAAGGAAAGCCAAGGGCCAAAATTTATGAAATGCTAAATCTATATGCACAATATATTGATTTCTACTATGTGGAAATTCCGAGTAAACCATTAGTGGATACTTATGAAAAAATATTAATTAACACTTTTGTTCCTCATATAAACACAAGCATTCCGGAGGCAAAAATTAGTCCCGAATTAAAATATATTTATGAACACTAATAAACTTGTTATCCCTTGCCTTAAAGGCAGAATTGGAGATGGCGACGACGCCTGGTTTTACTATATTGGATTAATGTCTTTCAAGGATATTGCTCAAAGAGTTAAACTACCTAAAGAAATTGATCAGAAATATAGCGACAAAGACTTGAAGTTGGGAGAATGGATACAACGTGACTTAGCACCTGAAAGAACGAAAAGAATTGTTGACTATATAAATAGCCAATCTCAACGATTTTTTAATAGTTTAATTTTAGGAATTTTTGATGGTAAACCATATTGGCAAGAATTAAATATCTCCAAGGTTGATGGTATCTTAGAAAACAATGAAGAGGATGAATATAAATACTTATCAGAAACAATTGGAATTCTTACATTAGATGGCTCTGAAAGCATATTTGCAATTGATGGCCAGCATAGGGCTATTGGTATTCGAGAAGCTGTTAAAATTAACTCGAAAATAATTGCTGATGAAGTACCAGTAATATTTGTTGCACATAAAATGACAATTGATGGAAATGTAAGAACACGAAGGTTATTTTCAACTCTAAATCGATATGCGAAACCAGTTAATAAAAGTGAAATAATAGCCTTAAGTGAAGATGACAACTGTGCTATAATTACAAGACAGTTAATTGATAATTACTCATTATTAAAGGGCAAAATATTAATAAATAAGAATAGAAGTATAAGTATTGAGAATACTGATTCATTTACAAACATCATGGTTCTCTATGACATCTTAGAAAGAATACTAACCAATAAAGTGGTTTATGGTATTAAAGTAAAGGGGAATAACCGAGATTCTTATTTAACCAACCGTATTTCAGAAATAGATATTCAAAAAGACTATAAAAAATCTGTTGCAACAATTTCTGAAGTTCTTACAGCTATACCATCGTTTAACGAATTCCTAAAAACCGGTATAGTTAATAGAAAATTAAAATCTACTAACCTTATATTTAGACCTATTGGACAGAATATTTTTTTCGATGTTTTTAAAATTGCAAAAGAACACAATAAATCAAAGGAAGCATTAAATTATTTTAAAAAAGACTCTTTTAATTTAGCAAATAAATATTGGAAAAAAGTATTTCTTGACGATGAAACAGATACACTTTCAACTGAAAAATCAAAACAAAGATTTGCCTCTTTACTTATTTTAGAAAATATTGGAATTGTAATAAATAGGACCGCAAAGGATAGGATTTTATATGCTAACTATGGTATAAAAGCTACTGATATTTAGTGGGAGAAAAAATGTTCTTCATTATTATTCAGTTGATCTCAAAGTGATTTAATTTTATTTACAATTTAATTTCAAAAGGTATTTTAATTTGTTGTGGATTAAATTTTTCAAAAATTATGATTTCACTATCAATTAGTTCTGGAGCTACTTCATTAACCCATTCCTCTTCCATTAATTTAGGATTCTTTTTTATTGCTTCTAAAGCATACTCTTTTAGATAGCCTAATTCTTCTAGAAAAAAGTTAGAGATATTGTGTTGAGAATAGAGATTAATTATGCTTTTATAATCATCTCTAAATTCTATATATCCTGAGATACAAAACTCATCCCTATCTGAATACATTTGATGAGGATCGCACATATCTGGACTCATTTGATCCTTAATATGTTCAAGTGCTACAATGAAATTTTCATATTTCAATTCAAATAATTCGTTTTTATTAGTAATCCAAATGTTTAATTGTTTGATCAGGTCACGATAGGATTCAACATATAATAAGGCAGCAAACGAAGATATTTTATTGTTATCATCCAGCATTAATGATATAAAATCTGATTCCAAATTATAATCTTGAAGCAATTGGATTGAAAAAGTTTCTCGAACATCAGTTTCGCCTTCAAGTTTTTCTTCTATTAACATAATCTCCTTTAAACAGACCAATTGATTTCTTGTAAGCCTATTATTGTTTATACCAGAACCTTTTATAAATTGAAACAATATGATTACAGCTTCTTCAATTGACTCTTTCGAATTATTCAGAAGCCTTTCTTCATTCATTTTATTAATTTTTTCACTCAACCAGTTTAGTTGAGCTTGGCTTGTAAAATCTTGACTCAACATCGCATAGAACAGAATATTTTTAATTTCTGTATTAATTACACCATCAAATAAATCTACACACCGGATAACTTGTTGTATGTGGCTAGGTGAAGAAAAAAACCATCGTAACGCTTCCTGACCAACATAAGTTTGAATTGCATCATCCAAATATTGCTTTACCTCATCTTTATTTCCTTTTAGAAATATGTTTAACCAATCCTTTAGCAGATAGGCAATGCAATAATCTCGTTCTCGACTGTAATAAAAATCTATAGCAGGCTTATTGTTTGTTGTATGGAGTTCAGCAAGGATAGCAGCTTCATAGAGTTTTTGTATGTCAATCCCCTCAATATTTAAAGAATGCAAATCTGATATGGGGCTATCCTTTTTAAATAGTATTTCAGACAACTCTAAAATATATTTTTGAAAACACGTTTTAGAAATCCCCGTTCTTGATCCTTTAAGGAACAAACTTTCACCAATCAAATTTGCATCATTCAAGTTTTCTGGGATTTCTTTATTTGCAAATAATTCCATAGCTACCCTAAGTAGAAGAGGGTTGCTAAATAAGATATTTATCTTATACCCTTTTACATTATATGCTTTACTATAAAGGGTAGCTGCTTCGTCGAGTTCTTTCGCATTAAAATCGTTTATTTGGATAACGTTTTTGTCTTCAATATTTTGAAGTGCTTTCTTGGATAATAATTCGGCTTCTTTTAAGGTGATGTTTGATTGATCTGCTAGAAAATTAGGGTTTCCATATTCAAAAAGTAGCCTCTCTAAGGAATTACTTGTAGCACTTAATACAATCACTATTTTTTCACTCGCTATTCGCTCACACTCACTACTAATTAAAAGTGCTATTTTCTGATCTATTTCATTTAATTCGTCAATAAAAATAAAAAGCTTTTGCTTTTGCTTTTTAATTATATTTTCTAATTGCTGTATAATATGAACTACATCGTTCTGATCATGGAATACCCATTGAAAATCTTCCTTTATCGCATTTAATAGCCCTGTATTCAAGCCAATTGCTGGAAAAAAAAGACAATTAATATTTTTTAGAAGAAGATTTTCAACTTGGTTACAAACAAACGAAGTTTTTCCCTTCTGAGGAGATCCAGTTACCAAAACAAGTCTTCTTGGATTTTTTAAATCAAATAATAAGTTATTAAGTCTATTCTCTGGATCGTTACGTTTAATGTATAAGGTAGGGATATATTTTTTCCCACTATAAATATCTTCACTTTTGAGAGGCCTTAATCTATACTGTACTTGATGCGTACAAAATTTATGTAAATTTTGTTCGTTTAGTGCTAATAAACAATTGAGTGCTTCACTTCTAGCAGCAATGCTACACTCAATTTGAAATTCATTTTTAACATGTGGGTGCTGTGCTAATTCCCCGGTTACTTTTTCTTTAGAAATAGAATCATAAATAATTGTTTCTAAACCATTAGTAACAATTGAAAAGGGGGGGATATTGCCTTCAGAAATTAATCTGGCATAAGAAATTGCCTGATTTTTATCATCATCATTAAGTTTAGCCAATTGTGATTTGGTCTCAATAATAAATAAATTTACTCCAGTATTTGATTTGACCAAATAGTCAGATTTACCCGAAATACTCTTAACCCCTCGACCTAATCGAATAGAAAATGATGATTCGAGCTTGATATCAGTTTGCTTAAATGCTAATCCCACAAGCCAAGGATTTATTATCTTTTCTCGAACTTCCGCTTCATTTAGCATAATTATTTTTTTATACAGATATTTTAGTTCTTATCTAATAAATCAATGAAACAATTTTCATTCTGTAAAAAATATGAAGGATCGGACTCCTTTTTTGCCCGAATGATATCAAAGCCTCCATTGGCGTAATCCTCTAACAAACTACGTAATTCTGTTATTTTCTTTTCAACCTTTTCATCTTCCATATTTTCTAATTCATTAAAATCAAATCCTGATTTGGCCAACACACCCATGATAACATAATCAGTAATATCGTGAGGTTGCCAGGCTCGCATTTCAATAAATTTACTTTTCTCAGTTCCATAAGCAATGGGTATTTTATAATCTTTCTTTAGTCCTAATAGAGCCGCATAAATATACATTTCGTACCTGGTAGAGAAATACTTACCTTGTTTCCATCTATTCTCGTCAGTGCTTGTTCCAGCCTTACCACCTTGCTCAATAGTGAAGTCTAAAATCATTTGAAAATATTGATTGTCATACTCCGGAGCCCGATCTTTTATACGTTTTAGTAATTCCATATTAATTCAACTTTTCAATATTAGTAGATAAACTGTTTCTATTGCTTCTGGCATTTTCAGGTATAGAAGGCGTTATTAAATATACCTTGCCAAGCTTTATTTCGCCATTAGTAAGTAGCTGTTCTCGTAAGGCTAAATTTTTATAAAACTCTTTGCTCATTATGATACTCTGGCGATATACTTTACTAACAGTTTTACAAAATCCGATTGTATAATCTTCCCCAAAAACTGACATAGGCGCATCAGTAATTAATGTATATAAATCCGTATCCCTTGATCCTTGCCTTGCAGATATAATGGCCATTATAGTTGCAAGTTTAATAAGAATGATATTGCCCGTATTTAATTGAAGTAACACGTTTCCATTTTCATCAACTAATTCAGGCATATAATTTTTACCGTTACTTAATTCTTTTAATCTGATAATGCCTCTTGAAGACATGTTACCCTGGGTCATTTCCAAGTAATGCTTATTAGCTTCCTCTTCCAATATAAGTACTAATTTATTAAAGACTCTTTTTCTGGTTGAATGGGCTACCAGATAAAACTCTTCAATAACTTTTATTTTTTCCTTTAAATATGCCGGTATTTCTCCTATGACTAATTTACTTAACTCAGCTTCTATTTTTGATAACTCCTCTTTTCGTCTGGATAAAATATTGGCATTGGAATTTACTTCATTCATTGAGCGTTTAGCTAATTCATTTTGGGCAGAGTATTCGTTAAGTATGTTAGCAGCCTGGCTAACATTTAAAGCAGCATCAACAATCAAACTATTTATTTCAGATTCAATTTTTTTCAAATCATCTGATAATGCCTTTCGTTTTTTATCAAGTTTCCTTAATCGTCTAAAAGTTGATGCAATATCATCATCAATACTTTTAACATTGTGGCTTAGGCCAAGTCCATTTTGATATAACTTTTTCAAATCTCCGCTAAAATTGTGGACGCTTTTCTCTTCATCTTCTAAAGTTTTAATTTTCATTTGAGATCGATCAATTAGCGCTTTCATTTTAAGCCAAGCCTCTGAACCAGTCAGAGCCTCTCTGTCGCATACTAAACATCGCTCAATATCTAACATGTGCTGAACATGAATTGGTTCAGGCACATCAATTGGTAATCTTGCCTGCATCTCACTTACAAGTGCATTTTCTGAATCTAGTCTGGCCTGTATTTGTGCCTCATGCTGCAGTTTCTTATGTTCAAACTGGTTATACATTTTGCCATACTCATCAAATAAATTCTCCGTGCCTTTCAACACCCATTTGCTGGTAAACATTCGTTTATGTAATCCTTGTTGTTCTTCATCGAACTCTTCCTGTATTTCACTTAAATTTTGTTCAATCGACTTCCTTTTTGCTTCTATTTCACGGATTTTTTGAGCATCTGCTAACTTGTTTAATAAGGTTTCAGATTTTTCCTCTGCTGTTGCTAAAGTGTCTTTAATTTGAATATCCTGAAGTTCTAAACCTTTAATCCTGTCCAAAATGTTTTGTCTGTCCAATTCCAAATTTTCACTTTTTCCTTTATCACCACTAAGGTCACGTTGTTTTTTATTGAACTCTTTTGTAGAAGATTCCTTTAATCCTTCTGCCACAGTAATAATATTATCGAACCTGGTTATGTTTGATAAAACATTTATGGCATGAGTTAAAGTATCCGATTTATTAAAATCAATAATTGATTCCACCTGCTCACCTTGAAACCACATATAGGGTTTTATATTATCGGGAAGTATTGATTTTTTTATCCTTTCAATTTGATCAGCTTCTTTTACCTCTTTGGCGTTCATGTACGACATTTCCTTAAACCATATTATTTCTTCGCTATCCTGATCCTCTATAATTTTATCGCCAGATTTTCTAACGCTATATCTTCTCTCCAAAATATAAAGACTATCTTTTTCTGTATTATGAAAAGTTAGGACAACAGATGCGCTTATCATTCCTTCCTCAGTTTCATCAATAGCTTTATCAGAAACAATTTGTCGTTTTAATAAATTAGTATATTTAAACTTCTTTATTGAGGTGTCAAAGCACTGGTTATACATTACCCACCAAAAGGCATCATATAATTTGGATTTACCATAACCATTGTCTCCTATAATTACATTAATCCCCTCCGTGAAATCGAATCTATTTGGTCCGGCATAGCACATGAAATTATTTAACTCTATACTTTGAAGAATCATGATTACTTGTTTAGGAATGTATTAATTTTTCTTTCAGTTATGTTACCACTTTCATTACTCAGTTCACCTTCAATAGCTGTCTTTATTATTTGTATTAAGTTATTTTCGGTGTGTGATGCCCATTTATATTTCTGAGCTTCCCCCTCCTTTAAATAACTTTTTTCTATAAATAAATCATCTTCTAAATAAGCTTTCAGTATATCTTCTTTAGTCATTATTTTTAAGTTTATTGTGTATGGTATAAATATTCAAATCATAATGTTGGCATAATTCTGCAAACACATTTTCCGTTTCAAATGGATTAATAGCTAAAGAGGCAAAATACATTACTCTTTCTAATTCTTTTTCAACCAAGCTTCTTTCTGCCCGAAATGTATCCGAATTTGAATCAGATATTGCCAAATCAGGAACTACAATAAGGTCATGAATAATGGCTATGTCTTTTTTAGGATGGGTTCTCAAAATCCTACCTCTTCGCTGTATAAATTGTCTCGGATTGCCTGTACTTGAACAGAAAATTGCATGTTCAGCCCTTGGAATATCAACACCTTCATCCAGGCATTTCATAGAAGCAATAACATGTATTTTCCCTTCTTTAAACTGATCTAAAACTTCGTTTCTGTCTGCCATTCCACTTATGAATTGGTTCACCTTTATTGAATCATCAATTCTGCCTATCTCTCTTGTATATTGGTTAATTATTTTTATCGTTTCTTCATCAGCGTTTTCATCTTCTTCCAAATCTGGAGTAACACCCTCCGGTACATAAATAAAGGTATAGCTAAGATTACCTTCTTTATTAAACCGATCTTCCAAAATTTGCCGTGTAATGGATAACTTATTTACTGCCTTATGTATAATCCGCTTTCTTTTGAGTAACAACATCTGGACAATATCATTTACATCAAAACCACCAGAAGTTCTATTAAAAAATTTTGAAAGCTTTTTTGTGATTTCCATGTACTCCTTCAATTCTTCCGCTGTAAGACTCACTATATGTGGATGATAGTAATATTTACAAAGTATCCCTTCTTCAATTGCCCTTTCCATTGAAAAAGAATAAGTATATGGTTCACTATCATTAAAGAAACTTTCCATCGCTGTACTACCTTCAATATCATATATTCTTTTAGGTGTTGCAGAAAGACCTATACGCTTTTGCAACAACACATTTGGCAGTCTGCTTAAAACGCTTGGAGAACCTATATTGTGCGCTTCATCTGCAATAAATATAGTATCCGCAGGTAAGTCCTTTATATATTTATTGAACCTGTCTTTTATGAAAGAGGCGTAGGTAGTAATAATTATAAAAGATGTTGGTATTCGTTTGGCGGTAGATAATGTAGTTGCCAATTCACTTTCCCATTGAAACTTAGATGATACCTTAATAATCTCTTGGAAATTAAATCTTAATGCTTCCTCTGACCATTGATTTACCAATGTTATAGTAGGCACTAATATAATTGCGTGATAGACCGGAGTATTACTTTTTTTTATTTCTTGTAGCAGACAATTTAGTGATGTAATTGTTTTTCCGGTACCAGTTGCCATTGCAAAAATACCCTGGTAATTGTTTTTGACCCAGTTTGAATAAGCATCCATTTGATAAGCACGGGGACCTGCCGCAAAAGGAAATTTAGGGATTCTAATTATTTCATCAATTTTGGAACTTACTTTTTCAAAGGATTTTTTAATTCCTTTGTTTTCTAATATCCGGTTTTTCTTCTCTACTAATTCCTTTTCCTTTATCAGTAATTCATTTAGAGAATTATTTCCGAATTCATTTTTTATAGCGATAATTACATCATCAATATCTAAATAATCTACAACATCAGATTTGCCAGAAAAGATATCTTCAAAATCATTATTTTGTCTTGTAATCATTTTACTTGAACGACTATTTTCCCAACTCAAAAAAGCATCCAACTCTTCCAGGTTTTCCAATAAGCCAAAAGCTGTAAAATTGCAAGATGCTTTGAAGCCCACTGTATTTGTGCTATCTGAAAATGCGCCTGATTTGTAATGTGCGATTCCTTTTCCAAATTTTGGCTTAATAATTTTTATCTGAATTTTATTATTTGAAATCAACCAGGCAAGACAATCAAAAAAATGTTTTCCATATTCATCAAGTACATTTTTCAACTCTTTAATATCGCTTAAATCAATAGCGGTATTTTTAGTATCCCCATCTCTTCCCGCCTTTATTGCATCTCTATCTTCTTGGGATAAAACATTGTTAACTGCCATTCTCAATGTTCCGCCATTGTAAAGAAAACTTGCAAAACCTAGTGATAAAACATTAATAGCTGCTGAGCTAAAATACCCTAATAATAAATCAAACTTGTTGCTATTGAATAAGCCATCTATGTAAAATTGAATAGGCTCAGTTTTGCTTCCAGTTCTATAAGATCTATCTTCTGACCAATTAACTTCTTTTAGCATTATAGAGAAAGGTTTTTAGGGCTAGTCGAGTACTAATTTGAGTGATAATATTTAATAGGCTAATATAAACTCTTTAAAATAAAAAGGTTGCAGTCTTTTGATTTTATCTAAATAAAAATGAAAAATCCGCATTTTCTACTGACAAATTATAACCTTACCAACAAAATACTAAATAATTTAGTATTACTCCCTACCTTAGCATTTCTAAACTAAGGAATGTACCTCAATTGTAAAACATATTTCAGCTTCCGCTACGGCACTTTTTCAAGCAAAGAACTGGTAAAAGCCGCTGTGGACAATGGCGTAACAGCCCTGGCATTAACCAATATCAACTCCACCTGCGATATATGGGACTTTGTAAAATATTGCCGGGAGGAGGGCATAAAACCCATTACTGGTGCTGAGGTTCGTAATAAAGGGCAATTGTTGTACATTTTAATTGCTGCCAATAACAAGGGGCTGTTATGGATTAATGAATTTCTGTCACAACATTTTCACGAAGACAAGTCCTTCCCTGTTTTAGCATTGGAGGAGCCATTTTTTACAGATACATGGGATGGCTTTGTTATTTATCCTTTAGGCAGTAAAGAACCAGAGCAATTATTTGTCAATGAAAAAATTGGTGTGCTGCCTTCGGAAGTAAATAAATTATTCAGCATTGATTTAAAAACTACGGCTGATAAATGGATCATCCGGCAGCCGGTTACTTTTCAAAATAAGACTTACTTCAATGTTCACCGCTTACTGAGAGCCATTGATAAAAATGTGTTGCTTTCCAAATTATCCAGAGCTGATGAATGCAGCCCGGATGAATATTTTGTGCCACCGGCTGCGTTGCTGGATGCCTTCCGGCAATATCCTTTTATTGTTACCAATACTTACAAGCTGATTGACAATTGCCATATTGAAATGGATTTTAAAACCGATAAAAACAAAAAGATATTCAGCAGTACAAAAGAAGACGACAGGATATTATTAAAGAAATTGACTGCTGATGGTTTTGCCTTCCGCTATGGAAAGAATAAAATAGCTGCCGAGAGGGTAACAAAAGAATTGAAGATTATTGATGAATTAGGTTTTAATGCTTACTTCCTTATTACCTGGGATATTATTCGCTATGCACAGTCGAGAGGCTTTTATCATGTTGGCCGTGGCAGCGGAGCCAACTCCATTGTGGCGTTTTGCTTGCAAATAACAGATGTGGACCCGATAGAACTGGATTTGTATTTTGAACGTTTTTTGAATCCACACCGTACTTCGCCTCCAGACTTTGATATTGATTTTAGCTGGCTCGACAGGGATGAAGTGATTGACTATGTATTTAAACGCTATGGTAAAAAGCAGGTGGCTTTATTAGGCATGTATTCTACTTTTCAATATCGGGCAGTGGTAAGAGAATTAGGGAAAGTTTTTGGATTGCCCAAAGAAGAAATAGACCAGTTGGCTGCAGGTGGCAATCCTGATGATAAAATACAGCAGCAGATTTTACGCTATGGAAAACTGATAGAAAATTTTCCGAATCATTTGTCTATTCATCCCGGCGGCATGTTGATTTCAGAAGAAAGTATTTACCAGTATGCAACCGTATTTATGCCTCCAAAAGGCTTCCCCACGGTGCAGATGGATATGTTTGTTGCGGAGAATGTTGGCTTGTATAAACTGGATATTTTAAGCCAGCGTGGTCTTGGTCACATCAAAGAAAGTTTACGCCTGATAAAGGAAAACCAGGGTGTTGATGTAAACATCCATGATTTCAAAAAATTCAAGAAAGATAAACGGGTAAGCGAACAGATTAAGCATGTGCAAACCATTGGATGTTTTTATATTGAATCCCCTGCTATGCGGCAATTGCTTAAAAAGCTGGAATGTGATGATTATATCACCCTCGTGGCTGCCAGTTCCATTATACGCCCCGGTGTGGCAAGCAGTGGCATGATGAAGGCATACATAGAAAGATACCACGACCCGGAGAATATTGATTACATCCACCCAATAATGAAAGAACTATTGCAGGAAACTTTCGGTGTAATGGTGTTTCAGGAAGATGTGATAAAAGTAGCGCATCATTTTGCCGGATTGGATATGGGTGAGGCAGATATATTACGCCGGGCCATGAGTGGTAAATACCGTGGTAACCAGGAAATGCTGCGGATTAAAGAGAAATGGTTTTTGAATTGCAAAGAAAGAAATTACCCCGATGCTATTACCGCTGAAGTATGGCGGCAGATTGAAAGTTTTGGAGGTTATAGTTTTTCCAAAGCACACTCAGCTTCCTTTGCGGTGGAGAGTTACCAAAGCTTGTTTTTAAAAACCTACTATCCCAAAGAATTTATGGTGGCGGTGATCAATAATTTTGGTGGCTTTTACAGCCGGGAATTATATTTTTTAGAACTGAGAAAAACAGGTGCTATTGTACATGCGCCTTGTGTAAATGAAAGTGAATATTATACCAACATAAGGGGTAATGATGTGTACACAGGTTTTATCCATATCAAATCTTTTCAGCAGGATATGGTGGACGTGATATTAAATGAGAGAAATAAAAATGGTTTGTTTCTTCACTTACAAGACTTCATTGAAAGAACAAATATTACCAAGGAACAATTGAATATGCTGGTAAGCATTGGCGCTTTTCGCTTTACCGGAAAAAAGAAAAAGCAACTGTTATGGGAAGCCAATTTTCTGCAAAAGAAAAATGTATCGCACGTTCCGGCTGCAAAGTCAATGTTTGAGGGAGCCCCTATCAATTTTAAACTGCCTGAGTTAGTTGATTATCCGTTGGATGATTTATATGATGAACTGGAAACATTGGACTTTACATTAGGCAACCCTTTTGATCTGGTAAATGATGATCCATATAAATATTTACTGGCTAAAGACCTAGCTGCAAACCTGAATAAAATCGTTACGGTACTGATTTATTTTATTGATTATAAAGTGGTGACAACAGTGAGAAACGACAGGATGAGTTTTGGAACTTTCCTTGATGTGAATTTAGACTGGATTGATACCGTTCACTTCCCTGAATCTTTACGCAACTATCCATTAAAAGGCAGAGGATTTTATAAAGTAACGGGTAAGGTTGTTTCAGATTTTGGGGTGTACAATATTGAGGTACATAAAATGTATAAAGCAGGTTATAAAGAAAGAAAATATGCAGACTTATAAGTCATGTTACTAAATGTTGAAAGACATATTACCCACCTTGACCTTGATACATTTTTTGTATCAGTAGAATGTTTGCGTAACCCTAAACTTATTGGCAAGCCTGTGTTAATTGGTGGCAGTGGAGACCGTGGCGTGGTGGCTTCCTGTAGCTATGAGGCAAGGAAATTTGGTATCCACAGTGCCATGCCTATGAAGATTGCAAGGCGTTTATGTTCTCATGCTATTGTTGTTCGTGGAGACATGGAAGCTTATAGCAAATATTCCCGGCTGGTGACAGATATAGTACAGGATACTGTACCATTATTTGAGAAAGCATCCATTGATGAATTTTACGTTGACCTTACCGGCATGGATAAATTTTTTGGGTGTAAGTTATTTAGCGATGAACTGAAAAAAAAGATATTAAAAGAAAGTGGTCTGCCCATTTCTTATGGTCTTGCCAGTAACAAGTTAATCAGTAAAGTTGCTACCAACGAAGTAAAGCCCAACGGACAAATAGAAATACCATTTGGCAATGAGAAAATATATTTAGCACCCCTAAGTATTGCGAAACTTCCAGGTGTGGGAAAACAAACAGCTTACCTGTTATTAAAAATGGGAGTTGAAACGGTGAAAGTGCTGAGCGAAATACCGGTAGAAATGATGCAGAATTTATTGGGTAAAAGCGGTACGGATTTATGGCGTAAAGCAAACGGTATTGACGAAACCCCGGTAGTTCCTTTTCACGAACAAAAATCTATTTCAACAGAAAATACTTTTCAGCAGGATACTATTGATATCAATTTCTTAAACAGCGAACTGGTAAGGATGACAGAGAAAATTGCTTTTGATTTGAGGCAACAGGATAAGGTAACGGGATGTATTACGGTAAAGCTTCGCTACTCAAATTTTGAAACATTTACAAAGCAGTTGACTATACCTTATACCAACGCTGATCACATTCTTTTAAAGACAGCGAAAGAACTTTTTAGTAAGCTGTATGAAAGGCGGATGCTGATACGGTTAATTGGCATTCGGTTTACCAATCTTATTCCGGGTAATTACCAGATTAGCTTGTTTGATGATACACAGGAAACGATTAACCTCTACCAGGCCATTGATAGTGTGAAAAAAAGGTTTGGCGAAGGGTTGTTGATAAGGGCTGCAGGGGCATCCCGTCGTTAAAAAATAAAATTCAAATTAGGCAACTTCCAAAGCTGGTAAATCAGAATATTCGAAAGGTTGCTGGTGATCCAACGCCGTAATAAAATCTTTTGAAATTGAAACGGCTTTCATTTCCTCGGCTGGATATTGTGTGGTGGCAATTTCAGTAATTCTTTTTTCATCCAGCTTACCAAATATCCATTCATAAGCAAGATCCTCATTGAGTATAGTAGGCATTCTTTTTTTTGCATTATGAACCTGCTCCATCAATTGATTAGCTTTGGTAGTAACAATCGAAAAACTCTCTACATATTCGCCGGTATTTTTATCAGTCCAGGGTGTCCATATACCGGCCATATAGAAATATTCTTTCTCCGGCAGATTGATGTAATAAGGGTATTTTACGGCTGTTTTAAGTGGTAGTCCGGTCTTCTTGTTTTTAGGAAAAATATGCCTCCATTCATAGAAACCAGAAGATAGCACCAGGCACCTTCTTTCCATAGCAGCTTTTTTGTAAGTAACTTTTTGAAATAATTCTTCGCCAATGGCATTTAGTGTGATAATTGGCACATCAAATTTGCCCGATTTTGAATTAACTCCACCGAATCGAAAATGCTTCAAATCCTCTCTGTTATTAATGTAATGCGGAATGAATCCCCATTCCATTTGAACTAAATCAAAATCTTCTTTATCAGGCATTGGCTTTAAGACGGTATTCAATCCATACTCAAAACCGATGTTTAAGTCATGCGTAAGGAAATCGTATTTTGCCAAAGCCTTTTCCAATTGCTTCAGTCTTATGAATTCAGCATGTGTAACCTTTTGTCCGTTATAATAGCACATAGTATTTTATGATTGATTTGCTTTAATATAGTCTGCAATTAATGGCCCAATTTCTTCCGCTTCTCTTTGCCTGCCTTCAGGTATGGATGTCCACCAACGGGCAGCATTATCGGTAAGCGCCCTGGTAACAACCAAGGGGCTTCTTTTATCTGAAAATATAACCCGGTAAATAGTCTGATTAGATACAAAATGGCGCTGTATCCTAATCCTTCCATCTTTAAAATCTAATTCAAATATATCAAGGCTATTTTCCATACCATGAATTTAGTAATTTCAGGTAACTTTTTAAACAACCTTATGCAAGTTTCCAAATTCCATCTCAGTTTTACTTTTAAAGGCAACAAACTAACTGCTACCTGCCACAAAATGAAGGTTTATAAACATCCCCATATAAGAGTAGCAGTGAATAGTGAAAAAGGTAAAACTGACATCTATATTTTCCATGAAATAAATGAGCCGAATCAAAAATATTTCTGGTTTCAATTAAGTGGTATAAAGGAAGAAATAGCTACAATCATTGCAAAAAAAACTGGAGGGGAAAATGGCATATTCAAACTAAAATGTTACTGCACAATTACTTTAAAACTGTGCTATTTTCTTTTGCATCAATAGCGGATTTTAGCATCCTTAAAATGCTTTTTTCAGTACCTATTTTTGCCTCTTCAATATCATACCAATTCCCTTCTTTTGTCTTATATAATTTGCAGAAAAATTGCACGGCATTATCGTCTTTATCTGTGAAATTATATTCCAGTAAAACAGCTATAATATTGCCCAGCGCATTGGTTAATTCGTAAGGTGTAATTGTGTAATAAAACAGGCTGTTATCTTCTAAAATAATTTGGTTGCTAAAAAGGTTCTTTAGGGCATCTCTCATATCACAATAATAATTTAATCTCTATATGCTGCAAAACGAACTTATTAACATGGCTGAATTTTAGCGGCATATTGCCTGTAATTGGTATAAAATTTGTCTTGTATCCTCTGGTAGATTGATAGTGAAAATGAATTTGTGGAAAGAGAAAAAATCTATGTAAGTGATTTTATTAATAGCCCTCTGGCTTTTTCTTTTATATGTTTCAAAGTATCTCCGAAACATATCCCCACTAATTCTTCAAACATTAATCTTTATCAAGGCATAATGTGCCGGGTCTTGCACATGGCAAGATGTACAAACGTGGACACGTTTGAAATCTTGCCCCTTCACTCCGGAGTCGTACGGGGATTGTAAAAGACGATTGAAGTATTGTAACAAAACTTAAAAGTAAGATTATGAAGAAGCATGAAAATGAGGTACGGAAAATCTTTATTAAAATCCGCATGAATGATGAGGAGTTAAAACAGGTGAAAAAGAAACAGCAACAAACCACAGAACGAAGCCTTAGCGAATATATCCAAAACGTGTCAATGCAAAAGCCAGTTACGGTGAAATACCGCAACCAATCTGCAGATGATTTTTTGAAACAGATGCTGGAGTTAAAAAAGGAACTCAATGGGATAGGTAATAATTTTAACCAGGCGGTACATAAACTGCATATACTTGATAAGATACCGGAGTTCAGGTTTTGGATACAGCATTACGATGGTTTACAAAAATCATTGGTAAGCAAGGTGGAAGAAATAAAATTAAAGGTGAGTCAACTCTATGAACAATGGTTGCAAAAATAACCATACCGAAAAGTATTGAAGCTGCATTAAACTACAACGAAAAAAAAGTGGAGAAAGGTGCAGCCGAATGTTTACATGCGGCTAATTATTTAAGTGAAGCAAAAAACATGAATTTCTATCAAAAATTAAATGGCTTTGAAATGTTGAATAATTTGAATAGCAGAGCAACCACTAAGACCATCCATATTTCATTAAATTTCGACCCTTCTGAAAAGCTATCAAATGATAAGCTGATTGAGGTTGCTAATGTGTATATGGAAAAGATTGGTTTTGAGCAACAACCTTTTCTTGTTTACAAACATGAAGATGCAGGGCATCCACACATTCACATTGTAAGCACAACAATAAAGGAAGATGGCAGCAGAATTAATACCCACAACATCGGCAGAAATCAATCGGAAAAAGCAAGAAAAGAAATAGAGCACCAATATGGTTTAATAAAAGCAGAAAGGCAACAGCAATTAATGAAGCCTGGCATCAAACCGGTGGATGCACAAATAGCAGTGTATGGAAAGTCTGAGACAAAGCGTAGTATTTCAAATGTGGTGGGTGCAGTATTTAGGCAATACAAGTTTACTTCTTTGACCGAATTTAATGCAGCTTTAAAACAATTCAATGTGGTTGCAGACAGAGGCAAAGAAGAAGGAAGGATTTACAAGAACCGAGGGCTTGTTTACCGGATTTTGGATAGCGATGGAAATAAGGTTGGTGTACCTATCAAGGCAAGTTCAATCGGATCTAAACCAATCTTAGATAATTTGGAAAAGAAATTTACCGCTAATGAAGTTGCAAAAGAAACATTGAAACAAAGAACTAAAAATGCTATTGATGATTGCCTGCAAACTTCACCAGGAAGTATGAAAAATTTAGTAGCTGCTTTGAATCAAAAAAATATTTATACCGTACTAAGACAAAATGCAGAAGGCAGGTTGTATGGTATCACTTTCGTGGACAACCAAAACAAAGTTGTTTTTAATGGCAGCGATTTGGGCAAAGGATATAGTGCGGCTGCATTGCAAAGCAAGCTGGCTGCAGTAAATGAAAATTCACTTGCCAAGGACGAAACAAAAGGCAGTAGTTCGTCGGGTGTTTTACTTAAAGAAAATGACCTTAATAAACAGCAGGACAAAACAATTTCAACCACTACCAAAAACGAAAATTTATTAGATGTGCTTTTATCAACCAAAGAGCAATACGATAACACACCAAACAATCTGCTGAAAAAGAAAAGAAAGAAAAAAAAGAAGATTAATTTATAAAAACAAAAGTTATGTCACATACCGGGGAGAATGAACAGGGGTTAAGAAAGATATTAGACTTTACAAGATTTGCCAGCATCTTTATTTTGTTGTTGCATTTTTATTATTACTGTTATGCTGCTTTTAAGCATTGGGAAATTAAAAGTACCATCACAGATAGGCTAATGACCAACATCATGCACACTGGCCTATTTAACAATCAATATACTTCCAAGTTTTTGGCCATTGGATTATTAGTGGTTTCTTTATTGGGAGCACAAGGCAAAAAAGACGAAAAGATAAATTGGAAAGCTGTTACAGGATATTTACTGATCGGTTTACTACTTTTCTTTGGGAGTAAAGTTTTATTAAGCCTGAATTATACTGTAGAAAATATCGCCATTATTTACATGGCTGTAACAGGTATGGGATACTTACTAATACTGGCCGGTGGTAATTTACTCAGCCGGTTAATTAGCCTTAATTTATCAAACGATATTTTCAATTCTTTGAATGAAACTTTTCCGCAGGAAGAAAGGTTTTTATCCAACGAATATTCAATCAATCTTCCTACCCGGTATAATTTAAAAAACAGAGTTAGAAAAAGCTGGATCAATATCATCAACCCGTTCAGAGGTTTGTTGGTTATTGGAAGTCCTGGCTCCGGTAAAAGTTGGTTTGTAATTCAGCATGTCATCAAACAGCATATTGAAAAAGGCTTTGCGATGTTTGTATATGATTTTAAATACGATGACTTATCCAAAATTGTTTACAACTGGTTGCAACAAAACAAACACAAATATTCCGTGCCACCATCTTTCTATGTTATCAACTTTGATAATCTTTCTGTATCGCATCGCTGCAACCCTTTAGATCCAAATACAATGAATGATATTACCGATGCAACAGAATCGGCAAGAACAATACTTTTGGGATTGAACAGGGAATGGATAAACAAGCAGGGAGATTTCTTTGTAGAATCACCTATCAACTTTGTTACCGCTATCATTTGGTTTTTGAAAAAGTATGAAGATGGAAAATATTGTACCCTGCCGCATGTAATAGAACTGATGCTGGCTGATTATGACGAATTGTTCCCGATACTCAATACCCAGCCTGAAATTGAAGTATTGGTAAACCCTTTCATCACGGCTTATCAAAATGATGCTATGGAGCAATTAGAAGGCCAGGTAGCTTCTGCAAAAATTGGTATGGCACGGTTGGCTTCACCGCAGTTGTATTGGGTGCTATCAGGCAACGATTTCACATTAGACATCAACAACCCAAAGCATCCTAAAATTGTTTGCGTAGGTAACAACCCCGAGAAGCAACAAATCTACGGAGCTGTTCTATCGCTTTACATTTCAAGATTGGTAAGACAAGTAAATAAAAAAGGAATGCTGAAATGCAGCCTTGTATTTGATGAATTTCCAACTATTTATTTCAACAATATGGACAGCCTGATTGCTACTGCAAGAAGTAACAAAGTTGCCACTACATTAGCCATGCAAGATTTCAGTCAGTTGAAAAAAGATTATGGGAAAGAACAGGCAGATGTAATTGTAAATATTACTGGTAACATCATCAGCGGCCAGGTGATGGGAGAAACTTCCAAACTGCTATCAGAGCGTTTCGGAAAAATCATGCAGGACAGACAGAGTGTTTCCGTAAACCGTACAGACACTTCCATCAGCCACTCCAAGCAACTGGATAGCGCCATACCAGCTTCCAAAATTGCAGCCCTTTCTTCGGGAGAATTTGTAGGGCTTGTTGCTGATAACCCCGATGAAAAAATTAAATTAAAAATGTTTCATGCAGCAATTATTAATGATGCTGATAAACTGAATGAAGAAGTGAGCCGGTATAAAGAGATTCCTGTGGTATCCAATGTTACCCAACAGCAGGTGATGGATAATTACTACCAGGTAAAGATGGAAGTGAAACGGTTGATTGGGGAGGAGGTGGAGCGATTAAAGGCTGCGCAGAATTGATAGGTTTAACTAATCATTGCGTTTTATAAATTCCAATATTATTCTAATGGGGTTATTTGTTTAATAGACGAATGACTATATTACTTGTTACGAAATGTGGGAGAACACTAATTCGCAAGCTAGAAAAATGGAGTTTTATCAGTAAATTTTCATATTGATTTTATACATTTACTTGATTTGCTTATAAGCGTACTTATACGTAATTTAAAGTAATTCATCCTAATATTAAACTTTTCTAATGCCAAAAAAAAATCAAGCCAATGAATGGAAGGAGGAATACCTCCCTCGTTTGAAAAATAGCCTTCTTTATAAACAACTGGTGACAAACTGCAGAGCGAAAGATTCGGAAGTTATTACCACCGTTGACGCTGCAATATCATATTCATGCCAAAGGACTAAAACTATCATCAAGCACATGGGAGAATATACGCTCCACGATGGTGATCATTTATTCCGGGTGCTAGAATTGATGGAACGTTTAATTACCAAGGAAAATATCAAAAATCTCTCTACTCCTGAATTAATGCTATTGATATTAAGTGCGTTTTTTCATGATATAGGGATGGCTCCGGACGAAAAGGAGGTGCTTTTATGATTAAAGATTTGGGATAGTAGTATTCCTGAATTTGAAACAGAGGATGAGCAAGAATCCTTCTATAAATTTAACAGATTCTATTTGTCTAGGCTGGATCAAAAGAAAGTAATCGAGGATTGTACATTACAAGGGGAATTGTCAAGAGTTAATACGCTTAAGGGCTACCTTATTTCTGATTTCATAAGGCAAACACATGCAGAGAGAGCGAGAGAAATTATTGATAAAGGCGAAATCTTGGGGGGTAAAAAGAATAATAGGATTTTTTATCGCAATGAGGACTTAACGGTAGAGTTTGCAAACATATGCCATAGTCATAATGAGGATGCTGCAAGGTTACTGGACATGGATAAAGATCATTTATGTGCACCTGATACTTATGCATGTTTACCGTTAGTTGGTGTGTTACTTAGACTTGCCGATATTCTTGATTTTGATGGCAAAAGAACACCTTCTATTCTGTTTTCTCATTTGTATGTTAGACATCCGGTTTCTGTTAAAGAATGGCAAAAGCACCGGGCTGTAGGGCCTTCTCAGATTACACCAGAAATTATTCAGTTTTCTGCAAAATGCGGACACCCGGCAATTGAAGCATCTATTCATGAGTTTTGTGATATAATTGATCATGAACTTAGTGTTTGTAACAATATACTTACAAGTCTAAATGCTTTTAACAACAGTCATGGCCGGGAAATATTTCTGAGATTTCCGTTTAAAGTTGATCGTACTAAAATAGAAACTCAAAAAGATATTTATGACAAGCCTATCTACATTTATAGGGCCACTAAATTTACTTTGAGCAAAAGTCAGGTAATAGATTTGTTGATGGGTACGCAACTTTATGGAAACCCGGAGGTGGCATTGCGTGAACTTTTGCAGAATTCCATCGATGCATGTCTCTTAAGGCAGGCATTGGAAAGCAAATGGGACAACCCCTACAAGCCTGAAATCTCAGTCAAATACTATACTGAAGAGGGCAAAGATGTATTGGAAGTAATTGACAATGGCACAGGAATGGATCAGGATATTATAGACAATTACTACACTCAGGTAGGCTCCTCATTTTATACTTCAACCGATTTCAATAACTTGAAAATTGATTCAAACACAGACATGGTGCCTTCGTCCAGATTTGGTATTGGCATTTTATCCTGTTTTATGGTAGCAGACACAATGATTGTTGATACCATGAAAATTTATGCTCCTCAAAAATCCAGCGATGCAATAAACATGACAGTCGAGGGACAGGATAGTATTTTTTTAATTAAGCCAGGAGAAAGGCAACAGGTCGGTACTTCAACAAAGCTTATTCTTAGAAAACACAAGAACCCTTGGCAAAAAATGAGTGAAGTAGAATTTATTAAATCTGTTGAAACTGTTATTCCGAACCCTCCTTTTCAAATAAATATTAAAACCCCTAACCAATCAAAAATTAGAAATGAAAATAGCTTTAAAGAAGTTTTACCGGTTTCCCTCAAAGATCATTCATGGGCTGACAATGAAAATATAAAACTTGTGGAAATAAAGTTCGGAAACAGAAGTGTCGGAATAGTTGGAACGGCAATTATGGCAATATTGGAAAGTAAGGGTATGCCTGCAGATATTATTGAAATACACTCCAAAAATGTCGAAATTGATATGGAGACTTATTCTTTAAGTAAGAAATTAGAAAATTCCGGAGATAAAATAGTACAATCTTCTACTTCAATTACTATAGATGAATTGGGGAAAATTAAAACAAGTAGCGCAACAACCTGGTTAGCTCAATCGAAGTCACAAATTTCACTCCATGGAATTGAAGTCCCATCTGATTTATTTCCTCCGTCATGGAAGGTTAAAAAAAATCAGGTAAAACTGGCATGGCCATTCCCTCTCATTTTAATCGTTGATGTTTGCGGTAATAGAGATTTGGATCTTAATTCTGCACGTACTGAGATTCTGATAGGTGATAAATGGTCGAGTTTTGAGGAGGAACTTGCTTGTCTCATTTTTAGTAGTATAAATAATTCTGTATCTGCAGAATATTGGGATGAATTAATGAAAATAACAAATGTCTCTAATAGCGAAGACTTTATTCGTGGTCTCAAAAGAGTGTCCAATAAAGTAATATTATAATTTAAAATTTCAGGATTAATAATTCATACCGTAAAAAAAATCATATACCGCTCTTCGGTAGATGACTTTTATTTTATGCTGCTATCAACTGAATAACGATCATCTGTATGGCTCTAATATTGTTGCGGACTTTCGACAGACGCCCCTCAAATATGCTGGAAAATTTTGCAGGCAATGTCTCAATGTCAGTACAAAGCCAAGGTACAGCGATGCAAATAGCTGATGTTTCAACGTGCCCCGCCCAGTAAAAGTTATTCTTCTTCGTCCTCTTCTACTGCTTGGTTAATTTTCTTAAGCATCTCTTCAATTTTGCTCTTTTCCTCTGCGGACAAACCTGAATATTGGTTGTCTTCAAATTTATTCTTTTTGAGAAGTTGCTTAACCATTTCAGTATAAGAGAAATCTTCGGCGATTGTGCCAATGGCAAGTTTTACAGTTAATTCGCTTTCCTTACTTTTTGAAAATATTAGCTTCATACTATTCAGTGAATTTTTTTAAGTTATATTTTTTTACTCTCTTTTTTATTGATGATTTCCCGCCATCAGTTATTTCAGCAATATGGTCAAGGACATTTTTGTCTTCTATCTTTCCCTCTAAAGGGCTTGATTGTATAAGTATTTTATTGTTTACATTATTACACAAAATGATATTTTGAGCATCTGCTAACATTGGTATTGTAGCATTGTGCGAAACCAAGATAATTTGCTTTTTCCCTTTTATTTTCTTGATTGCTGAAACCAACCCACCATTTATGTAGTTGGTCGCTAAGTTGTCTTCCGGTTGGTCAATAATTATCGGAGCCATGTCTTTTTCGTAGCCTAGTATAATATCAAGTATTACTGAGGTTTTCCATCCTGCACTAAGGCTTTCAAATTTCCGGTTGTCATTTGTAATGATTTTATACTGCTTCTTGTTATATGATTCAAAGTCCTTGTAAATCTTTTTTTCAAAATCATCATAATCCTGAACTTTTGGGGTTTGCTTTTTATAGTTTGATTCAAAGAGTGACTCTGGAGTAATGTTTTTAAATTTGTCAATTTTATTGTCGGTTTTTAAGTATTTGTTTACCACCTCTAGAAAAATATCTTTATTTAATTGAAACCCATTCTCGATGTAAAGTTTATGTCCCATTGACTCAATTTGTTCTGAGTCGAACTTTATACTATACACCGAAATTTGTTTTATAATTGCTTTGAATTTCTTTGTAAAAGCTGAATACTTTCTAATTGATTCTAATAGCTTATCAAAATCTTGCCTCTTGGATTGTTCTTCAACGTTTTTATCCCTAAGTTCCCTATCAAGTTTTTGTTTTTCACTTGAAATGATGGTCTTTATTCTTGTAGAAATATTTGAAGCATTTAACACTTGTGAAAGTTCTTTTTTTAGCTTCGGAACTAAAGTTTTATCATGCTTGATAAAGGGGTTATTAGCCAAAACTGATTCTATTTCATCAAGAACATCGGTATGTTCTTCATAAGATTGTTCCTTATATTCGATTACATTTTTTTCTTTAGAAGTTGGCTGGAGCTTATCAAATACATTTCCTTCAATTTGTTTTGTTGTAATTAATCTCGATAGAACAGGTATTTTTTTCAAAATCTTGTCTTCCCGTTCAAGAATTTTTACACATTCAATTAATTCCTTTAGTTGCTTTTTTAACGATCTTAAATTATATTCAATTTTGGTTCTTATATCGCTGTCTCCTGGAAAAACATTTTTGATTATTTCAATATTGTCAATCTTATCATCGGTTGCTTCATTTACCACACTCATTATATAGTTTTGAGACAAATAATGTGGCGTCACTCCTGAAGGGTTATCAATTTCTAATTTTTCAACTTCATAATGTGTGTAATTACTTTGACTAAAATCGTTGCTTATTCTTCTGTATATTGAATCCACTAATAGAGTTTTCCCACTTGAAGAACCGCCTATGACTACATTTAATCCTTGTGTAAGTTGAATATTAATATCAATATTTGCTTTTTTGAGTTTAACGCCCCTAATGTTTTCTGACCAGAGTTGCGGTTTTGTAGTTGAGTAAATTAATCTAGAAGATTCTGATAGCGACAATCTTAAACCATTGTAAGTTGGTTGGGCTAACATCCAAGTTGGAATGAATGGTTGTGCGTCTTTAGCTTTTGCGTTTGGATAATCTTTTGGGAAATAATTGTCAGTACATGTGATAAGGTTTACAAAATCAAAGATCCCAAGTTTTTTAAAATATTGCTGCGTTTTCTCCAGTCCAGTATTCCCTCTTGCAGTAAAGCCGTCAAATTGGTTATAATATATACTTCTTTCCATGGTTGTGTCGAACTTTATTCCATCTGGAATTGATGTGTCGAATGTACAATGAGACTGACCACCATGAGGAAGTAATAGGAAATCGTAAGAATCAAATAGGTTTATAATTGTATCAATTTTAGGTATTGATTTGTCTGCCTTATTCACCACTTTTTTTGGATACAACTTGTCTAGCTTTTTATTGAGGTCTTTCAAAACAATCTTGTCAATAGTTTCTAAGTTGAAATAAATATGGCTATGATAAGCAGGGCAATCATCATAGTTTTTAATATGTAGTTCGACGCCAACAATTATGTTAATCCCCTTTTTAATTGCCTTTAGATAGATGTCTTCATTAATTGTATTGTGGTCGGTTAATGAAATAAGGTAGTCTGAGTTATTTGTAAACTTTCGAATGTTTTTATCTAACAATTCAATATCATAGGACTTATTCAAAGAATTGGGGTCCTCTGAAGTATGAATATGCAGGTCAATGTAAATAGGGTTCATATGTGTAGTGAGGTTCGTTTTAATTGCCACTAACGAATGTTGTGTGCAGCCTTTATTTGTCCCACAATTCAAGCTGTGATTTTTCTTTTAAAAACTCTTTAATTCTTGTGTCTTCAAGAAATGGAGCATTACTGACTCGGTTGTATAAATTCAAAAGCCTACTCTTTGCTCGTCTAATTACTGTGTCAAAATCCATAGGAATAATTCTAATTTTCCCGTCTCTTTCTGTCGAAATTCCAGAATGAAATTGACTTACTTGTGAGCCTAATACAAAACATGTAATATTCGTGAAGTTTTTAATTAGCCCTTTGTCAAATAACTCTTCAACATATTTTAAGGGCTGGTCTTTTTCGCCTTTAGCAATTGGCACACCTGGTCTTTTAAGTTCAACAATTGTTAGTTTGTCGATTCCTATTTCACCACCATCTTCGTCATACATTGGATAGCCATAAAATCCAACAGTTCCATCGGGTACAATAACAAAATCAGGTCTTATTGTTTTTCCTTTAGTGTCTACGCCGAATAGTTTTTGTATAACAGACTTCATCCCTTCGTTTGAAGTGTAATCAATTGTTTCATATTCAGGACCAAAAATCCAAAGTCCTCGATGAAATAGAGGTTGCAGTTCTTGAACCTCGTCTGTGTTGTCATTTTTGACCTTAATCCTTAATTGTTCTAGGAGCTTAAGTCGATACTCAAGTTCATCCAAAACAATTTTTGCTAAATCAATGTTCCATTTATTTAAAATTGAATTTAAATCGTCTAAATTTTGGGTATTGAATTCCGACAATTGTTGAATTAGGCTGTACTTTGATTCGCTATTTTCAAGATTTGCTAAAACAGTAGAAAGCTTCTGCAAATCGTCGTCAGTGATTGATGGACATTCTTCCTGAACAGTTTCAACAAATTTTTCCCAACGCACTCTGCCTTCAAATCCCATTTTTTTTAAAATTTGATTATTTGCCTGTTTTATTTCATCAAAAGTTGATTTTCTACTGTCTTTTGAAAGTTGTAATATATGATTTTTGATTGCTTCTTGTGCCTCAATGAAAGAAAGATTGTAATCTTTATTGTTTGGATAAAAACCTGTCCAATCTGGAAGGACAGCTTCCTTATCTTTTAGAAAATCGGCTTCAACAATAAAGGTGTAACGTTTTGCAACAGATTTTCTTCCGTCAATTAAATATTCCTGTCCACTTCCTTTCCATGTGCATTCTCCTACAAGCCTTCTATTGACATGCCATGCAATTCCATGTTGTTGAGTAGTCTTGTCAGCATTTTGCACATCAATTACTGTTATTTTCAAAACACCAACATCTTGTACAGGAACTTCAAATATCTCTACATTATCCTCGGGTATATCTGAAAAAGTAACCATAGCGTTGTTTACTGACAATTCAAAGTGAGGGTCAGTCATAAATCGCATGCTGATTTCTATTCTTATTTGAGCATCGGATAAAAATGGCTTTATCGCTTTATCAATATATATTTCAGTTCCATGCCCATCTTTATTTTTGGTTTCGCCAACCTTTTGAAATGCCAAGGCATTGTCCTTATCGATAAAAACTTTAAATATATTTTGGTGACCATCTTTCCATGTTCTTACAAAAAATGCTTCGCCAAAGCTAAAGCCAGCAAATCTTCCTTTTCCATTCCTGCCGAAAACGGGTCTTTTAGCAATATTTATATTGTCTTTGGGGATTTCTGCGTATAAGCCCTGATGAGTTGCTCTATTATATGCTAATGTTCTAAAGCGTTTTTCAAAATTAGCTTCCGTCATTCCGTGACCATTGTCAACAATTGAAAACCGGTCACCATTTTCTAACGGCCAAAATATTTGAACAATTGATGCGCCAGCATCCCATGAGTTTGCAATTAATTCCATAATTGCAACTTTAGGGTCTTTCATTATTGAAAGACCAGCAAAAGACTCTAAAAATCTATCTTCAAATAATGCTGTTTGCTTTCCTTTCATGTTTTAATCTTAATCTTTCATTTTGTTAGAGCCAAATTGTGACAACTACTTTTATATAAATCTGTTTAACCTCGTCAATATTATCAAACTTAAGATTATTTACATCAAATCCATCACCTCCTCCGTTCTGCAACATTTTTGCTAAGTAATTATAACACTCTCTTCCATGAGTTAAATTTAATACTGGAAACTTATACTCTGTACCTTGAATCATTCTGTTTATTTCGCCGTCATTTGTAAGCCCTATTAAGGATTCATAGCCTCTTACTCCTCCTTTTGTGCTTGGCGTAAGTTCTTCATCTTTCCAAGGAGTGCCCTTTTTTTGTTGATCTTCTTTAATGATGCCGTACATGTAGTCCCCTAAAATATATTCTGAAGTAGGATTAAGATTTTTAGAAGTTACATATTTAAGCAACTGTTGAAAATCTCTTTCGACATATCTGTATTCTCTTTGGGCTTTAAGGTAGCTGCCTAATTCACCTGTGTCGCCAAAGCCATCATGGAATGAAATTTTTTGTGTTGCTTCATGTAAAGCCTTTGTAACACTTTCATATTTTTTGAAACAGTTCAGTGTATCTTTCTTGGTATGTCATTTTTATTTTTTTATTTAAGTAAAAATTTTGTCAATAGTTGATTGGTTAAATGATTGAGCTGTCTCACAGGTTTCCCATGTTGGCTGCTGGCAAAGTCGAAAGAACTTTAGCCGACCTGATTTTTTACAGCGTCAATTGGTGTTAAGCCGATTTCAGTTGCGTAAACAATATTAGTCTGTGTCAAGTAAAAACTGCGGTTACCAATTCCGTCAATGAACCCTTTTTTTGATTTAGATTTCACGGGTATTCCAATCTTTACCTCTGTTTTGTCAAATTCATTTATAATTTCAAGCAGTGTACAAGGATAAACATTGTTATTGGCAAACGAAACGTAATAGTCATATCCAATATGCAAGTCTGGCTGTACTCTTTTTGAATAGGATAGAGGTTTTGTATTATGGTCAACCTTGATGCCACCTTGAAAGGTTTTTATCATTGCGAAAATTTTAAAAATGATTAAGTAGAGTTGTCAAAAAAGAATTTGCTTGATTAAAATTATCTCGTTGTTGGTCAATAACTCTAATATCTTTAAGTCTATGAAAAAGATTATTACGGAGGCGATAAATTATAATTATTATTGCTAAAATTATTTCTCGAATGTCTGTTAATGTGTCAAGCAATACTTGTTGCACAAAAACTTTCCTGTCGCTAGGTCTAAAATGTAAATTGTCAAACCTAACATTGGTTGCACCGTTCTGAACATAAAGAATTTTGAAATAGTCAAGGAATGTTTGGAATTCAGCAATTTCAAATACTCTATTATTTATTTCCGTTTCAGCCCTGGTTATTGTAAATCTATTTGCAAAAACATTTCCTTCAAAAACATTCCATACAAGGGAAAAGTCTTTTATGCTTGTAAGGTCGTTGTCATTTAAGTTAACCCCAAATCTTTGATTTATCCATTCTGTCATAATAGTAATTTAAGGTCTGCCAATTGCTTGAGGCCAACTCTTGCATTGCCGCAACTTAAAAATAATCAATTGCAGCAACCCACCCAAAATAGAGTGATTTGTGCCACTGTTATAACACCTTTTCCTGGCATTTTAGATAGGAACCAAAAACTATAACCTTTTTTCTTTCTCTTCCTCAATAATCTTCTGCAACTCTTCCTCACTCGGCAAATTGATTAAATACTTTGAAACAAATACTTGCTGCGGCAATCCCATTGTGGCATATTTCACCAATGCCTCATTTTTACCAGAACATAAAATAATACCGATGGGATCGTTGTCCCCTTTGGTAAATTCGTGATCTTTATAATAGTTGAGGTACACATTCATTTGTCCAGAATCTGAATGGTCGAACTCACCTATTTTGAGGTCCAGTAGAATGTGGGTTTTCAAGATTCTGTGATAAAAAACTAAGTCGATTCGGTAATGCTTATTATCAAACGTTATTCTCTTTTGCCTAGCTTCAAAACAAAACCCCCTTCCCATTTCAATTAGAAAATTCTGCAGGTTGGTGATGATACTTTCTTCCAGATCGGATTCACTAAAAGAAGGCTTTTCCTCCAAACCCAGGAACTCCAATAAATAAGTATTACGAAATACATCTTCAGGTTTCCAATCATTTTGGACTATGTGTTTTTTAAGGGTAGCTTCCTTATCGGTACTAAGTCCTGTTCTTTCATACAAAAGGCTTTCAATGGCTCGTTTTAGATCTCTCACACCCCAATTATTTTGAATAGCCTGAACTTCATAGAACCGCCGTTTAATGTCTGTATCGGTCTTTAAAAGCTCTATAAAATGGGAAAAGGTAAGATTAGTGAGCAATTGATTCATATCTGCCTGAAATTCGTCAGTGCCCAATTCTGCGGACACTGTCCGCAGAATTGTAGAGTACTGAAAATCAATCAAATACGATTTTGCGGACACTGTCCGCAAAATCTGAGGATAAGCTTTATACAGGTCTTTGCAAAGGTATAAATGCCTTTCCCTGATTGATTTCAGCCCCTTTTTTAAGAGACTCTCAGCGATGGCTTTAAAAAGTTGTTTACCATAATCTGCCCGGTCTTTTCCTGACTGTTCGTACTCTGCAATATAAAAACCGATAATCCAATTACGAAGTGTTAAAGCAGTATTCACCTGCCTTTGAACTTTATCCAGGAAAAAAGTATTTGTATCCTGAATAGTAGTGGCCAAATTTTCAAGTGTATTTAGAGTTGGCACATCTTTATTCTTTTTCATTTTGTTTGATTTAAATTTTGAAGATTTCACTTACTCAATAAACCCCTCTTTTGCCATTTCTTCATTCTTAAAAGAACTAAGCCGGTGTGCAAATTCCCTTTTTACATCTTTGCCAAAACTGTCAAGATAATTTTCAGTTGTCTTTACATCACTATGCCCCAAAGCTTCCTGTATATATTCTGTGCTGGCGCCGGAACGTTTTAGTACAGTAGAGAAGGTATGCCTTGCTACATAGGTGGTCGCTTTTTTATCAATACCTAATTTTTTAAGGATACGTTTCATCCAATCGTTAATGAAACTAACAAATAGCTGTACGAGTTCATATTGTCGTAATGGCGTAATTCCGGCCTCCAAAACAGGGAATATAAAATTGCCTGGAGACTTGTCTTTATTACCCCATTTTTCAATAATTGCTTTCATGTCATCCGTTAAAAAAACAGTAATTGGTTTGGGCTCGCTACGCATAGCCCGTTCTGTTTTTGAACGTTCAAAAATCACATAGCTGTCATTAATGTTTTTATTTTTCAGGCAGGCAATATCTTTTGCATTCATCCCATTTCCGAAATAACTGAACAACCAATAATCCCTTGCTCTTTCTTCACTTTCCAGTTCTGGGTCACACTTATAATAGTATATCTTTTTAATGTCGTCTAAGTCAAGAGCTTTCTTGGTATTTTTTGAAGCTGGTATACAATACCTGCGCCTTCCAAAAGGATAACACTTTTCTCTTTTTATAATACCCTCTTCGATAGCTTCATTGAAAATAGAACGCAGCGGCCTGAGATACATACCAACAGTGGTTTTAGAAATACTTTGGTTTTTTAACCAGCTTTCGTACTCATTAAGATAAGAAACAGTAATTTCTGAAAAGCGGACATCCCCACGAAATTTCTTTAGTGATACATAGCTGCAATGATAATTTATACCAGTACAGATACGGCCTTCCCTTAAAACTTTTTTGATAAATGCCAGGTAAGAAATTGAAATGGTACCGGGCTTCTTTTGCTCTTCAAGTAGTATCGGAAACTTTTTGTAAAAAGGAGAGTAGTCGAACTCATTTGTACTTTTTAAAGGCACTTCAGGCTTTAATTTTCTTTGCCGGAAAAGATTATTATTTTGTATAAAATCCTTTTCAAAATCGGTAAAACTGAAAGGTTCTAATTCATTGATCGCATTTTCGGCGGTTCTTTCAATATCCTTTAATTTATCCCGAATGGATTGCAGTTCATTACTTATCCTTGAGGCTGTCAGTTTATCAAACTCCTCCTTTGATAAATCAAAGATGGATTGATAATACTCGGTAAACCGTTCATAAGTTACCCTTAACTTAACAGGATATTTCTTTGATTTCTTAATCCTCCTGGTATCAAGGAGGATGCATAATGTTGTTGACATAACTGATAATTTTTCATTTTCACAAAATCTTTCCCTTCAAAAATTTGCAAACAATTTGCAAACAAACCACAGTTAAACGGCTGTAAAATGCCATTAAGTTAAAAAAGCAATAATCATGCAACAAATTGAACTCTAATACTTTAGATTAAAATCAGTTAAACCAAGCAAAGCTGAATAAAGAATTTTATCCTTCTACGGATCAGAAGGTTTTAGGTTTGAATCCTAACGCGGTCACAAAATAGGTTTTACTACATTTCGTTATCCCTGTAGGTTCAATACTTACAGGGATTTTTATTTTAAGTCTCACACTCCCTGATTAGTTTTTCATCTTTGGGTTCCTTTTTGTTTCACCAATAGCAATCCCTTACTTCACCAAAAATGAGTAAAATAAATTTACTCATTAGGTTCTATCCAAAAACAAAAAACGGTCTTTAAGAAAAGTCCGCTATTAAGATATTTTTTCACCACATCATATTATTGCATCCAGCAACAATACTCCTATTAAACCTATGATTGAAATAGTGGTTTCCATTACTGTCCAGGAAAAAAAAGTTTGCTTGAGCGTGAGCTTAAAAAACTCTTTGAACATCCAGAAACCGGAATCGTTGATATGAGAACCAAATACACTGCCGCTACCAACTGCCAGCACCATTAGTTCGGGAGATATGTTGTGATACGCCAGTAAAGGTGCCACTACTCCGGCTGCGGTAATGCCGGCAACGGTAGCAGAACCAATCATAACCCGCAGCAATGCCGTAACCAACCATGCAAAAACAAGCGGGGGCATATTCCATTTACTGCTGAAAGAAGAAATATAAGTGCCGGTGCCACTATCGGTAAGTACCTGTTTAAAAACTCCACCTGCAGTAATGATCAACAGTATCATGGCAATACCACTGATGGCACTGCCGAGCCATTGCATTTGTATTTCCATTTTTATATTTTGTAAAACACCAAAATAACCAAATGCTGTTATAACAGACAGCAGTAAAGCAATAGTAGAATTGCCAAAAAATAAAAATACTGTTTGCAGAATACTTTTCGATAAAAAATTTTCTGCAATTACAGATAGTGTGATCAATATAACAGGCAACAATGCAATTACAAAACTTGGCAAAGTATTAGGTAGCATTTTAGGTGTTGCTTCCGTTGAACCAAAAAGGTTTACATCTAATGAACTGATTTTTTTTAACTGCCGCCCCAGTAATGGTCCTGCAATAATTACAGCAGGAATAGCAATGCAAATACCATACAGCAATGTTTTACCCACATCTGCTTTAAATGCATTTATTAAAACTACGGGACCCGGATGAGGTGGTAAAAAACAATGTGTAGTACTTAATGATGCCGCCATTGGTATGGCAATGTACAATATGGGAAGGCCTGTTTTTTTTGCCAGCATAAATACCAACGGCACTAATATAACAAAGCCGGCATTGTAATACAACGGAATGCCAATTAAAAAACCAGTAAGTAAAACTGCCCACTGAATATTTTTTTCTCCAAAACTTTTAATAAGTGTTACTGCAATTTTTTCTGCGGCACCACTCTCCTCCAGAATTTTTCCGAGTATTGCGCCGAGACAAATGATTAATGCCAAACCGCCCATTGTGCTGCCTACGCCTGTTTCAATGGATTTAACCAGGTCGCCTGGCTTCATGCCAAGCATAAGCCCGGATAGGATGGACACGATAAGCAACGATATAAAAGGGCTTATTTTTTTTACAGTAAGAAATACCTGTACAACAATGGCTGATATTATTATAAATAGCTGCATGCAAACAATCGTTAAAAGCACATCCGCTAACCGTTATTTCAACTGATGTACGGTGAAATAGTTTTTTACTTACCGGGCACTGCCAATACTGCATTTAATGCAGGTTTGGGTTGCCGCTGCCTGTTCCATAGCAAAGGATAATTTGTTCTTCCAGGTATTGGATAATCATTTTTCCAGCTCATACCATCGTTAATACCCCAAAGGGTTACCCTGGTAATTTTATCACGTTTTTTATAGAATAAGGAAAAAAGTGTGGCATATCTTTTTGCCAGTAAGTTTTGCAAACTGTCAGGAAGAGCGTTGGCGTATGGGTCTAAAAAAGTTTTAAATTCTTCCAGTTGAAATTGCTTATCTGCCATCCCCTGCCCTATTACCTGTCCTTCTTTTGTTAATGGCAGCACATCCACATCAAGTTCTGTAATCATTACTTTTACACCACATGCCGCATAGGCATCAATGGCATCTTCAATGTATTGTGTCTTGGGATAATTCAATCCCCAATGGCCCTGCATTCCAACTCCGTCAATCCGAATACCTTCTTTCTGCAACATTTTTACCAGGCGTACAATACCGTCTCTTTTTTCAGGGCGCCATGTATTAAAATCATTGTAGTACAATTCGGTATTGGGTGCATACTGCGCTGCAAACATAAAGGCATATTTTACCAACGTATCTCCATTGCCGAAAGCATTTACCCAGCTGGTAGAACGATAGCTTCCATCATTGTCTATCACTTCGTTTACTACATCCCATGCCTGCACACGCCCTGCATAGCGGCCAGCAACAGTTTTAATATGGTCTCTTAATCTTTCAATCTGTTCTTGTTTAGTATTAGGTTTGCCTGCAGCATTGGTAAAAAACCAGGCGGGGCATTGATTATGCCATACCAAAGTATGACCAATAATGAACATTTTATTTTTTTCTCCAAACGCAACGTAATCATCTGCAGGACCAAAATTATAAACACCAGGTTGTGGATTTATTAATGCAGCCTTCATTACATTTTCAACTGTAATGGAATTGAAATGTTTGATCACAATTTCCTGTGTAGCTTTATCTGCACCGGATGTTATTGCTGGTGTAACTGCGGTACCTATCAGAAATGCATCTTTATATACCTTCTTTAAAACTCCAACATGTGTAGCATTTGTACCTGCTATTTTTGTTTGGCTGCAACCAATAAAAAATACAGCTACTGCAATTAAAAAATATTGTAAAAACTTCAATGTGATTATTTAAATTTTATGAACAGTGTGGTTTAATAAAGTATAAAAAATAAAAATCTGCTATCTAACAATATTCGCCAGTGTACCAATTCCATTAATTGATATGCTGATCTCGTCACCGCTTTTTAATGTAAAATCATTGCCGGGTACAATACCGGTACCTGTCATAATTAAACAACCATAAGGGAAAGAACATTCTTTAAAAACATAGCCTACTAATTCCTGTGCTGTTCTTTTCATCTGGCTTATAGCAATGGTATCATTAAAAACAACAGCTCCATTTCTTTTTATTTCAAGGGCTATCATGGTGTTGCTGTCAAGCGGTTGATCTGTTACAAAAACGCAGGGGCCCAATGCAGCACAGGCATCATAGGTTTTTGCCTGCGGTAAGTACAAAGGATTTTCGCCTTCAATACTTCTGCTGCTCATATCATTACCAATGGTGTAGCCAACAATTTTTCCTGATGATGTTACTACTAATGTTAACTCAGGCTCCGGTACATCCCAGGTAGAATCTTTGCGGATATTTACTTTGCCGCCATCGCCAACAATGCGGTGTGGCGTAGATTTAAAAAAAACTTCAGGTCTTGCAGCTTCATAAACTTTTGCATAAAAATCGGCACCGCCACTTGATTTTGATTCTTCCTGGCGGCCTACTTTACTTCTTAAATACGTTACACCGCAGGCCCATAATTCCTGATTGCTGCCAATAGGTGCTAATGTTTCATTTATTAATTCATTAGTAGCAGGTGATAAAGTTTTTGTTAGATGTTCTATTTTTTTTAAAAGATCATCATCATTAATAAAAGCTTCCCAGTTTTCATCTTTCACCAAATAATAAAAAATATCATTTTCAATTACAACGCCAGCTTTTGTTTTGTATAATTTCATCAGTTTTATTTTAATCTCTCATTTTAAATTTTAGTACTTGCATATTATTGGTAATGTACAAAATTTTTTCATCTGTACTTAATGCACAATTAGATGCCTGCTCGGTTAAATGTAGTTTACCTAGTAGTTTTGCCTCGCTGTTAAATATCCATATACCGCCGGGGCCTGAAGCAAATATATTTCCTTTACTATCCACTTTCATTCCGTCGGGTGCTCCCCTTTCTCCTTTTGGTGAACCAATAGTGCTGTAAAATATTTTCCCATTAGTTAATGCATCGTCTTTTACATCATACACATACCAGTTTGGTTTTTTAGCATCGGAGCAGGCGATGATCAACTTTTTCTCTCCCGGTAAAAAGGCAATACCGTTTGGCCTGGGTATAGAATCCACCAACAAAATTACTTCGCCGTTTTTCTTTACTTTATAAACACCATTGAATGGAATTTCTTTTTTGGGATCGGTATCACTTTTAGTTTCTAAACCATAAGGAGGATCGGTAAAAAACAATTCGCCGGCTTTGTTGTACACTGCATCATTCGGACTGCTGAAACGTTTGCCTTTGTACCTGGCAGCTATAGTTATAAAATTGGGTGCAGGATGATCAAGTGGTGCATTCATCATTCCCATTTGCCGGTTACCATCCTGGCACAAAACCAATTGGCCTTTATTATTTAACAACAATCCATTACTTCCCATTTCGCCACCACGTTTTACAGTATCAGTATATCCGGAAGGTGTGAGGTATAATTCTTTTCCTTTAGCAGCAGTCCATTTATAAATTTTATTCTCGGGTACATCAGAAAAAATAAGTGCATTAATTTTTTCCAGCCACAAAGGCCCCTCACTCCATTTAAATCCTTCTGCAATTATTTCGGCTTTGGCGCCTGGCATAATAATAGCATCTAATGCCGGATTAATCCGTTCTATATTACCAATAAATTTGTTTTGTGATATTGAATTAAAACAAAACAGCATTGTACAAAGTGTAAGCGATGTTACTTTTTTCATATAGTCGTTTTCTAATGAGAATCTCTTGTAACCTCACTTCCACTGCTGCCCTGTAAAAAATCCAAATCGGCACCCTTATCACTACCCATAACATGCTTAATATACATGTTTACATAGCCACGGGTTGCAGCAGGCGGTGGCGCTATCCACTCAGCTTTACGTTTGGCCAACTCTTCATCACTAACATCCAAATGTAATTTACGTTGCGCTACATCCAGTTCAATCATATCACCATTTTGCACCAAGGCTAAATTACCACCAATGGCCGATTCGGGAGACACGTGTAATACAGCAGTACCATAAGCCGTGCCGCTCATTCTGCCATCACTAATACGTACCATATCTTTAATTCCTTGCTGCAATAATTTTTTTGGCAATGCCATATTGCCCACTTCGGGCATACCGGGATAACCCACAGGACCAACATATTTCAGCACCATCACACAGGTTTCATCAATATCTAAATTGGGATCGTCAATTCTTTTATTGTAATCTTCTATACTTTCAAACACTACGGCACGGCCACGGTGCTTCAATAATGCCGGTGTGGCAGCAGATGGTTTCATTACTGCTCCATTTAGCGCTAAATTTCCTTTTACCACTACACAACCTGCTTCTGTTTGTATAGGTGCATTATACTTTGCAATAACATCTTCATTATAACAATCCGTATTACCTTTTATATTTTCTTCATGATTTTTTCCAGTTACAGTAATTACATTTTTATGTAGTATATCTTTCAATTCATTTAATATTACCGGTAAACCTCCGGCATAATAAAAATCTTCCATCAGGTATTTTCCTGATGGCATCAGATTAAGCAGTAATGGAATTTTACTACCGAGTATATCAAAATCTTCCAGCGTTAAATCAACCCCAATTCTTCCTGCAATAGCAATAAGATGAATTATAAAGTTAGAAGAGCCGCCGACTGCTGCATTTACTTTAATGGCATTTTCAAATGCTTCTTTGGTAAGAATTTTATCAATGGTCAAATTTTCTCTTACCATATCCACTATTCTTCTGCCGCTTAATTGTGCCATTACTTTTTTTCGGCTATCGGCTGCAGGTATGGCTGATGCACCACTCAACGTCAACCCCAACGACTCCACCATTACCGCCATAGTACTGGCAGTACCCATCGTCATACAATGGCCAATGCTGCGGCTCATGCAACTTTCTGCAAACTCACAATCTTCCTGCGTCATCTTTCCCGTTTTCATATCTTCATCAAACTTCCATACATGTGTGCCGCTACCAATATCCTGTCCTTTATATTTTCCATTCAGCATTGGTCCACCCGGAACAACGATAGTTGGCAAGCCCACACTTGATGCACCCATTACTGTTGATGGTGTTGTTTTATCGCAACCGGTAAGCAATACCACGCCATCAATAGGATTGCCACGGATAGATTCTTCTGCATCCATGCTGGCTAAATTTCTAAACAACATGGCAGTTGGTTTCAACAATGTTTCACCCAAACTCATGATAGGAAATTCTACAGGAAAGCCACCCGCTTCCAACACACCCCTCTTCACTGCTTCGGCATGATCTCTGAAATGTGCGTTGCAGGGCGTAAGTTCGCTGAAGGTATTGCAGATGCCTATCACCGGCCGACCATCAAACATATCAGTGGGCATCCCCTGGTTTTTCATCCAGCTACGGTAAATAATTCCGTCTTTATCTTTTTTGCCAAACCAATCGTGGCTGCGGAGTTTTTGTGACATGTTAGTATTTTTTGTTCTCAGGTGTACCTATTTTATTTAAAGATTCAATTTAATTACATTTCTACATCACTTTGTGTTTGTACTCCATTAATTTGGCGCCAAATATTTAATTTATTTTCATTCTTCAACTCTTCGGGTAATAAATGCTGAAACATATCCTGGTAACAAACAGGCCGTGTAAATCTGTTGATAGCCGCTGTTCCTACAGAAGTGCTTCTTGCATCAGTAGTAGCCGGGTAAGGACCTCCATGTACCATTGCAGTGCAAACTTCCACTCCCGTGGGAAAACCATTTATTACAATTCGCCCCACTTTTTGTTCGAGTATATCCAATAAATCTTTATACCCTATCAAATCATTTTCTGTACCATGAATTGTTGCAGTAAGATGTCCTGAAAGATTTTCAGCTATTGCCATCATTTCATTTTTGGATATCGCTTCAACCACCAAACTGGCAGGACCAAACAACTCTTCATTCAAACATAAATCATTTTTCAACCCAATAAAATTTGTTTTTAATAAAACAGGGTTTGCCGTATTACCTCCAGCATCAGTACCTGATTTTACAAGCAGTACAACATCTTTGTTTGTCAATCGATTTGCTACTCCGGCATTGTAATTATCATACATATTCTGAGTAAGCATTACGCCGCCAGTAGTATTTTGAAAAGCATTTTTTAACTGGTCGTCAAAATTATTTTGCTTACCGGCATTTTTATAAACAAGCATGCCAGGGTTTGTACAAAACTGTCCAACCCCAAGCGTTACTGAATTAGAAAAACCAGTGGCTATTTTTTCACCGTATTTTTCCAAAGCCTCCGGCAATACAAAAACAGGATTAATGCTACCCATTTCTGCATATACTGGTATCGGTTCTTCTCTTGCAGCTGCAGCATCAAACAATGCTTTTCCTCCTTTAAAAGAACCGGTAAATGCTACTGCTTTTACGCCGGGATGTTGTACTAATTGCAACCCTGCGGATATGCCTTCTGCAAAAAGTAAAGAAAACACTCCATCAGGCATATTGGTTTTTATGGCTGCCGCTTGTATAGCTTTGGCAACAAGCTCAGCAGTGGCAGGATGTGCAGGATGTGCTTTACATATTACCGGGCAACCTGCAGCCAATGCTGCAATAGTATCGCCTCCTGCAACGGAAAAAGCTAAAGGAAAATTGCTGGCTCCAAATACAGTAACCGGTCCTAATGCTATTTGCATGTAACGTATATCAGGCCTGGCAATTGGTTGCCGATGTGGTAAGGCCGTATCAATCCTTGCATCTACCCAGGAGCCTTCTTTAAGCAGTGCAGCAAACAATTTAGCCTGGTTGATGGTTCTGGTTCTTTCTCCCTCCAGCCTGGCTTTTGGCAATGCGGTTTCTGCATTACAGCAATTTATCAATTCATCACCCAATGCAATTATTTCATCCGCAATACATTCTAAAAAAGCAGCTTTTTCTACTCCTGATTTTTTGCGATATAATACAAAAGCGCTTACTGCTTTTGATATTGCATAGTTTATTTCATCTGTTGTTACATTATAAAAACGATGATCCAATTTATTTCCTGTTACCGGATCTACGGCATAAAAACAACTTTCTCCTTTAGCGATCTGTTCAAATCCAATTATATGTTTTCCTTCTATCATCAGCTATTGTTAGTAAAAATTTACGTGTTAATAAAATAGTGAAAGCGGGAGAAATGAAAGACCTAGTGTAGAAACACAAGGTCGTTATTTTGTAAATAAACCAACTGCTAAGTTTATTTTTTTATGGTTTATCCCACCAAATTTTTGTACTTAATTTATCTGCACCCTGAGTTGCAATAGCGGCATTTACATTAGAAGTATTTACCGACAATTCGGTTGTAGGATAAGTGAGTCTTCTTATAAAAGTTCCGTTAGGCACATCAGGGTTGTTGGGCTGCCCGTAAGGGTTAGCCGTTAACGCAGGGAAGCCGCTTCTTCTGAAATTTGCAAAGGCTTCAGGTCCGTTTAAAAAAGATGCAATCCAGTATTGGGTATTAATTTGATTTAACTCTGTACCTGCACCCAATGGGTTTGCTGCCACATAAGTATCTCTTGCCCCGGCGGCAACAGCAGCGCCTGCATCATAAGTTACCATTTGATCCATATGTGCTTTTATACCATCGCTAAAATATTGTGCTGAAGTTCCTGCAGTTATCCACCCTCTAAATCTTGCTTCGGCCAATAATAAATTTGTTTGCGCTGCCGATACCAAAAACACAGGTGATGTTGTTTTTAATATTCTTCTTCTGTCTGCCTGGCTATAATCGTAAAAGCTTGTTAAACCATCAGCAGTTGCCTGAGCCACTATTGTGCCATTATCTTTTCCCATAGGCATTCCAATTTGTTGTGCAGCATTGGTAGAACCAACTGCTACCGTTTGGCCATTGCCGGATGTAGCGCCCACATAACGTATAGCTATTGCCGACAAGCGGGGGTCGTTGGTGTTTTTTAATTGATCAACAAATGGCTTTGCCAGATAAAAATTGGCTGCCTCACTTCCATTTAATGTACCTCCAATTGGCTGAGTATAATTAGCATCATGCCTTATATAAGCGTTATCTGCATTGTCAATTATTACACCAGCAGCAAATGCTGCTGCCACTGTGGCCTGAGCTTTTACAGCATCTGCTTTACTAAGCCTCATGCCGGTTCTTAACAATAAGGAGTAGCCAAATTTTTTCCATTTTGTAATATTGCCACTGTACAAAACATCAGAAGTTTCTATGGTGCCGGCTGCATTTAGTGCAGTGGATGCTTCTGTTAACTCCTGTATTAATTTTGTATAAATAGCCTGCTGAGCATCATATTTTGGCAACAATATTTGACTAAAATAACCTGCGCCGGCTTCAGTAAATGGAATATCGCCATATTCATCAGTTAGAATCATAAATGAATAAGCCTGATAAATCCTTGCCATGTTATACAAATTACTTCTGGCAGGTATGCTTTTGGTATTTTGAATTACATCTGCAGTGTATTTAATTACGTTTTGATAATATACTGCCCAAATAGGCGCTGTGGTTACATCCCGGCTATCCTGGTTAAAATTTGCACCTGCAAGTACACCGCCATTAGGCGAAACCATTTGCTGCACAATACCAACATCAAACACCAAAGACTTTACCGGAAATGATGAGTTAATAACTGCGTTGTTCAATAAAAAAACAGGATCTACGGATGTGGGACTTGTTTTATTTTTATTTAATTCTTCCAACCCTTTATCGCAGGAAAAAATAAATAGGGATAAAACGATCAATAAACTATAGCTGAATATTTTTTTCATAATTAGTAGTATTAAAATTTAATATTTAAATTCAAACCAATTCCTCTTGTAGTTGGCAAACCGGGTGATTCAAGGCCCACCTGATTATCGGATCCAAATCCAAAAGTTTCCGGATCAATATTATCCACCCATTTTTTGAGTATCAAAACATTATTGGCTACCAGATCTAATCTTACACCTTTAAAAGGCAATTTTGCAGGAATGTATTTTGTAAGGTCGTACCCTAAACTAATCTGGCGAAGCTTCCAGTAACCGCCATTATAAACAACAGACTCTATTATTTGCGGCGTTCTCAAATGCTCCCAATAAGTTTGAACAGGTGAAACTACAGTGTTGGTGGCCCCACTTTGATTTACACCATTACCTACAACACCACTGGTTCTTCCTTCAAGAGTATTTTTATGCAGGCCATGGCGGGTAGCATTAAAATTAGTACCTGAAAGCATTTTGTTACCCAGTTTGTAATCTATAAAAACTGTAAGGCTGATACCTTTGTAATTAAATGAATTTAAAAAACCACCAGTCCATTTTGGTAGTGCACTTCCAAATAAAACTAAACCAGATGTACGAAGCGGCAAACCATTTGCCTGAAAAATTCTTTGATTTCCTTTTGTAGCATCAGTTGCATAACCAAAGCCGGCAATCTGTCCCATTTCCTGTCCAACTACATGCCTTACTTCTCCATTAAAAACATGTGTTCCAATGGTAATTCTTTCACCCGGTGTATTGGTAATAATGCTTAACACTTTTGTAATGTTGTAAGAAGTGTTAGCAGTAAACTGCCAGGTAAAATTTTTGTTTTGAACAGGGATCAGATTTAACATAGCTTCAAAACCTTTGTTGCTGCTTTCGCCACTATTGATACGGGTATTTAAAAAACCTGAAGCATCCGATACCTGTACCTGAACAATTTGATCTCTGGTAATTTTTTTATACACTGCAACGTCAAGGTTTACCCTGCTTTTAAACATTTTTAATTCCAAACCAACTTCTGTTTCAGAAACCCTGCTTGGTTTTAAGTTGGGATTAGGTATAGAATTACCACTGGTTGCAACAGGCACTGATACCCCGGAAGGATTATTAATTAAATTAGCGTTAACTGCATAAAAAAGCTGACCGGAATACGGTGCCACATCACCATCACTACCCACTTCTGCATAACCTAATCTTACTTTTCCAAAATTCAGCCAGCTTAGCTTGCCCAGGTTTTCAGAAAAAACATAGGCTCCGGAAACTGAAGGATATAAAATGCTGCGGTTTGCTGCAGATAATGTAGAGAACCAATCATTTCTTACTGTACCATTCAGATACAAAGTTTTGTTCCAGGATACTTCACCAGAAGCATACAAAGAATTTACACCTTGTTCTATCAATGTATAAACAGGATCTTTTGCCCGGCCATTTTGTACACTATAAAGTCCTCTTACAAAAAAATCGGTAACCTGTACATTGTTTACATCTAATTCTCTGCGCATTTGGTTACCACCGCCGGTAAGGGTGGCATCAAAATCGCCAAATTTTTTGGTTGCCGAAATTAAAAAATCAAGATTGGTTTCTCTGCTGCGGCGAGACTCCTGGGTATATATACCATTTGCAAAACCGGTAACCGATGCCCTTGATGCCTGGCCGGTAGGGAAATTATTTACATCTTCATCTCTGCTGGAATAATCCTGTCCAAAACGGCCCTGTACAAAAAGCCATGACAGCAGATTATATTTCATAGAAACGTTTCCAAAAATTCTGTCTCTTTTTATATTATGAAATTGCTCCGCTAAAATCCAGTAAGGATTAGTACGGTTGGTAAACCGGGAATAATTGTATTCATTACCCTGTGCATTATATTTATTATCGTTAAATACACTTAAAGGCATAGTGTTGGCCAGTGCCATTAATGTAGTAGGTATCGAATTATCCTGGTTAGCTATGTTTGGGGGATTGGTGTTTTTTTCATTGGTATAATTCACGTTTCCGGCAAAACTAAATTTTTCAGTAAGATTGTAGCTAAAGCCAAGGTTAACACCCTTACGATTAAATTTATTGTTGGGCACAATACCTTTATTATCTGTATTAGTTAACGACAAATGAAAGCCGCCTTTTTCATTTCCTGTACTTAAGGTAATAGTATTACTCAGGTTTTGACCACGTCTGTAGAATTCTTTTATACGGCTACCTTGTGCTACGTAAGGAATGCCAGCGGTGTTGTATAAAGTATGTGTCATCCCGGACACTATTTTTTCGCCGAATGACCATTGACCTGATGTAGGGTTTGGAGCTGTTGGCCGTACACCATTTTCTCCTTGTCCGTATTCTGTTTGGTAATCCGTAAAATCTAATGGTGTTTCATTAGTGTAATTCAAATTGTAGCTTACTCCTATCCCTTTACCCTTACCCTTTGTTTTTGTTGTAATCATTATTACACCGTCTTTTGCCCGTGAGCCATAAAGTGCAGCAGCTGCTGCTCCTTTTAGTATGGTCATGTTTTCAATATCATCCGGATTAATGCTTGATAAGCCATCGCCACCATCTGCAGTAACGCCTCCGCCTTTTATACCGGCCGACGCATTTTCATTAAAATTAGTATTATCAACAGGTACACCATTAATAACAATCAAAGGATTATTCTGACCCGAAATTGATGATTGCCCACGAATACGAATTTTTGATGACCCTCCGGGGCCGGTACCAAGGCTTGAAATATTAACACCAGCTACTTTTCCCTGCAATGCATTCATAGGGTTTGCCGTTCTGTTAATAGAAAGTTCTTCTGCTTTAATATTTGAAGTAGCATAACCAAGCCCTCTTGATTGTTTACTGATGCCTAACGCTGTTACTACTACCTCGCTAAGGCTGCGGTTTTCCGCTACCAGAATCACATCAATAACATTTCGTCCTGCTACTTTTATTTCCTGGGTAACAAAACCAACAGAACTAAAAAACAAAACAGCAGTTGAACCAGCCGTAATACTATACTGACCGGAAGGATTGGTAAAAGTACCAGTACTGGTTCCCTTTACAGATACAGTAATATTAGCAAGCGCTTTACCTTCGGCATCTGTAATTTTACCGGTAACATTTTGAGAAATAGCCTGTAAAGAAAAAAATAAAAATAAAGAAAACGTAAATAGCATTTTACGCATTGCTGGCATTGCTGCCAGTTGCAATCGTTTTTTCATAATAGCAAGTTATTTGGTTAATAATTAAAAAAACTTTTTAACAGATTACAAAATAGAGCTAAAAAAAACTAAAAAACTTCCAATAAAAAACACCGTTGATTTTTAAACAAACTTTGTGGATGGAAAGTTGATATCATCTGCAATACAAAAAATATTTTACCAATAATAGCTGTACTTTAGAACTCTTAACAACGATTGCATGAACCAGTTTTTTCTACTACAAGGTGTTTCGAAAGAACTGCATCCTTTTGCTCACATCATTGAATTTGCCATTAAGCGAAACAGCACTGTTCAACTTAATTCTTTTAATGAAACTTCCTCCAACAGCATACGTATTTATTATGTACTGGAAGGAAAATTTGAATGGGTGATCAACGATAACCATCATATACTTTATCCCGGCGATTTAGTTTTAATACAACCCGGCCATAAGTTTGGCGGACAAAAAGGAGTGTTGGATATTGGCAAACTTTGCTGGATTTATATTGAGGTAAATAAACACGAACCTGATGAACGAATTATGTTTGGGAGATGGAGCAGCCTGCCAAAAAATGAAATATTGGCAATAGGAAAAATATTAAGGCTTTGCAATACCCCGGTTCTTTCCAGGGTAAAAGAAGCAGGCAATATATTAAATGAAATTCAGCATGAATTATTAAATCAGCAAATTGGCTACTTCACCCGAACCAATCAACTGATAGATGAGTTGTTTATTTTAATTGCCCGTAAACTTACCTTACAGAATGATACGCACCGGGATTTTCCACAATCATTTATGCACCTTGAAAATGCGCTGCGTCAAAATTTATCGCATAACTGGACGGTAGAGGAAATGGCAGCAATGGTGGGATTAGGCACCACCACCTTTACTGAAAAAGTAAAAAGTTATTCCGGGTTTTCGCCATTAAATTATTTAATTACCATCCGCATTTCCGAAGCAATCAAATTGTTAAAACAAAATGATTTAAGTGTAACAGATATCGCTTTGGATACCGGCTTTTATTCCTCACAACATTTTTCAACAACATTTAAAAAACTCACAGGCTACACACCCAGTGAGTTTAGAAAAAAAAATATATCCAATGACCAAGATCAGTAACAACAGGAAAGATTGTGTTATTACCATTGAACTGGGCACCAATGCAGTAAGGGTTTTTGCATTTGATTTAAACGGTAATATCATTGGTTCTGCAAAAGGCGCCTACCCTACTTTTCATCCCGAACCTGATTACAGCGAGCAGGATCCTGAACAATTATTTATTACCATGCTGTATGTATTGAAAAATTTTTTGAACGAAACGGTATATGCCCAAAAATATAAAGTGATCACCATTTGTTTTAGTGCAGCCATGCATAGCGTACTGCCTATTGATAAAAATGGTGTACCACTGGGCAATGTAATTACATGGGCCGATAACAGGGGAAAGAATGAAGCAACAGCATTAAAAAACAGTTCGTCGGGAAAAACAATTTATAAATCAACCGGCACACCAATACATCCTATGTCTCCATTGGTAAAAATTGCGTGGATGAAAAATCAGGATAAGGATCGATTTAAGAAAACCTACAAATTTCTTTCTATCAAGAGCTATATAATTCAGCAATTAACGGGCAATTATATTATTGACTATAGCCTTGCTTCCGCAACAGGATTATTTAATATTCATAAACTAAAATGGGATGCCGATGCTTTGGCGTATGCCGGTATTACTGCAGCTAAATTACCTGAGCTGGTTTCGGTTTTTCATCCGGCAGGCAAACTGCGTAAGGAATATCAAACTTCGTTGGGGCTTAGCGCCGATACAAAAATTATTACCGGCTCCAGCGATGGTTGCATGGCAACATTAGGCGCAGGTGTATGGGGCGAAGGAAAAGCAACAGTAACTATTGAAGATAGCGGTGCCATGAGAGTGGTAGGCAAAGAAATTTTAAAAGATGAAAAGCAACGTTTTTTTAATTATGTACTTACCGAAGATTATTATGTTAGTGGAGGGCCTACCAATAATGGTGGAGTAATTTTTGAATGGTTTGCCAAACAGTTTGGTGTTTTTAAATATGCCTATGGAATAGAAAACTGTATGGAAGAATTGATCAATGATGCATCAAAAGTTGCAGCCGGTGCAGATGGCTTACTATTTCTTCCGTATTTACTGGGCGAAAGGGCGCCCATATGGAATGCTAATGCAAGAGGTGTTTATTTTGGATTAAATATTAATCATGAACAAAAACATTTTGCACGTGCTACTATTGAAGGCATATTGTATGAAATGTACAGTATTGGAAAAACCTTAGAAGAACATCGCAGTATTAAAAGCCTTTCTGTTAATGGCAGTTTTGGTACCATTCCATTTTGCAGCCAGTTAATTGCAGATATTTTTAATAAACCTGTTGCTATCAGTAAAAACACCAGTAGTGTGGCACAGGGTTCTTTTTTATTGAGTGCAACCGGCATGGGCATTTACAAAAATTTAGATGATGCTGCTAAAACAGTTGAGTTTGCAGAAACTTTTACACCTAACAAACATAATAATGAGGTATATAAAAAATATGCAGGCGTATTTGAAAACCTGAGTACAAAATTTAATGCAGAGTTTGAAGCTATTGCCAACCTGCAACAAAAGAATAAATAAAATCAACCAGCAACACAAAACGATTGCAATATGAAAAAACTTAGCATGGTCTTTTTTCTGGCATTATCAATAACAGTGCAATGCACTGCACAACAGGTAACGCCAACTCCCGAACAAATAAAAGCATATACTCCGGAATGGAAAGGCGAAAGATTTGCCGATGGCAGGCCTAAAGTGCCTGATAAATTACTGGAACGCTTAAAATCTGTTCACCTGGAGGAAGCCTGGGGCATACTGCGTAACAAAGGTTATCAAAACCAATTTGAAGGCGATTGGATGGTGATGCATGACGACTCGGCCATGACAGGAAGAGTAGTGACTGCACAATATCTTCCGCTGCGGCCCGATATGGATAAAATAATAAAAGATAAAGGCAAAGCTGAAGGCCGCATTGGCGCTACCAATTCGTGGCCTATTGATGTACTGAAGAATGGTGATATATATGTGGCAGACAGCTATGGAAAAATTGTTGATGGCACACTCATCGGCGATAACCTTGGCAATGCCATTTATGCAAAATCATTGCGTGGTGTAATTTTTTATGGTTCGGTAAGAGATGTGGAAGGACTGGAAGAAATAAAAGGCTTTAATGCATGGACAAAAGGTAACGATCCTTCTTACATTCAACAAATGATGCTGGGTGGTATTAATGTACCTATACGTATTGGCCGGGCAACGGTTTTACCCGGCGATGTCGTACTGGCAAAAAAGAATGGCGTGGTATTTATTCCTGCGCATCTTTTGGAAGAAGTAGTACTGAATGCCGAATTCATTGCATTAAGAGATGCTTTTGGGCATCAACGTTTACGTGAAGGGAAATATACACCCGGACAAATAGATACTCAATGGACCGATGAAATAAAAAAAGATTTTTTAAAATGGATTGATGACAATCCCGGCAAACTTCCTATGAGCAAGCAGGAACTGGATCAGTATATGAAAGACAGAACCTGGTAAGAAATACTTAGTACCAACCAATCATACTTGTAACTCAAAACTCAACACTTAAAATTTTTCTTATGACTCCCTCACAAAAATATTTAGCTAAGCTGGGTTTAAAAGACAATGACATCAATACAGAAGAAATAAATAATAAAGAACATCAACAGGAAAACAGCCGCCGTTCTTTTTTTAAAAAAGCAACCATGGGTGGCATTGCATTTGGCAGTGCTCTTGCTTTTTCACCTGTTGAAGATCTTATTGCACAGAGTACGCAAAAGGTTAGTCGCTTTTCCAGTCCATCAGATTTAAAAATAACAGATATGCGCTACTGCCTTACAGCAGTAATGGGCGGCACTGCAATAATTCGTATTGATACCAACCAGGGCATTTATGGATTAGGAGAAGTAAGAGATGCCGGTGATGTACGCTATGCGCTGATGCTGAAAAGCCGTTTGTTAGGACGAAATCCCTGCAACGTAGAACAAATATTTAAATCGATAAAACAGTTTGGCGGGCAGGCCCGGCAGGCAGGCGGCGTATGTGCTGTGGAAATGGCGCTATGGGATATTTGTGGCAAAGCTTATAATGTACCCTGCTGGCAATTGTTGGGCGGCAGGTATCGTGATAGTATAAGAATGTATGCCGACACCCCAGAATCATCTTCTCCGGAGGAACAAAAAAAATTAATTAAGTACCGCACAGAAGAGCAGGGTTATACCTGGCTGAAGATGGATGTTTCCATCGGCGAATTAAAAGGCATACCAGATACTTTAGTGAATAATAAATTCTGGCAAAATGCACAGGGCAACCTGGCGCAATGGGGCGATCAGAGTAATTACATGTCGTACGGTAATACGCAGCATCCTTTTACACAAATACAAATAACCGATAAAGGACTGGAAGAATTACAAAAAGTGGTAGAAAATGTAAGAAGCATGGTGGGGTATGAAATTCCACTCTCTACCGATCACTATGGACATTTTGATTATAACAATGGTATACGTTTAGGAAGAGTACTGGAAAAATATCGTTTAGCATGGTTGGAAGATATTGTATCCTGGGAATACACAGAACAATGGAAAAGATTGACAGACGCTTTAGAAACACCTACACTTACCGGCGAGGATATTTATTTGCTGAAATATTTTAAACCGCTGATAGATGAACGTGCAGTGGATATTGTTCATCCGGACTTAGCCTCTTCCGGGGGATTGTTAGAAACAAAAAGAATTGGTGATTATGCCGAAGAATATGGTATAGCCATGGCAATGCATCAGGCCGGCACACCAGTTTCTTTTATGGCAAACGTACATTGTGCAGCCGCCACACAAAACTTTTTAGCATTGGAGCATCACTCGGTAGATGTACCCTGGTGGGAAAGTTTAGTAAAGACAACGGATGGCAGAAAATTGATCACCAAAGGATTTGCAAACCTCCCATTAACTGCACCGGGCTTAGGTATTGAATTAAACGAAGAAGTGCTGAAACAACATTTACACCCATCTGATAAAAGTTATTTTGAACCTACTATGCAGTGGAACGAAAAGCGTTCTCATGACAGAATATTCAGTTAAACAATACAGCAGGGAAGTTTAATTGTAAACTTTCCTGCTATCATTTTCCATTTCAAGTAACAGTCAAATACCATTTAGAATATGACGTCAAAAAAACGTTCTGTCATTTTTTACAGCCTTGCTGTTTTGTGTATTTTTTTATCTGCTGTTTTTTGGGCATCAGAAAAAATTGACCTGGCTGGCTGGTCGCTTACTTTTTTCTTTGTAAGCCTTTCCCTTACCTTCCGGTATAATAGAGCATTAAAAGGTTTGTCATTTACTGTAATAATTTTTGCTGCTGTTACATTGGCTATGTTTCATCCTGAATATTTTTTACAATGGGGCAATTTTAAATTAAGCAGTTTGATCATTCCATTAATCCAGTTGCTGATGTTTGGCATGGGTGCTTCTATGAGTGTAAATGATTTTGCCGCTGTTATTAAATCGCCAAAAGGTGTGGTGATTGGTGTAATGAGCCAGTTTATTATAATGCCATTATTGGGTTTTGCACTCGCAAGCCTCACTAATTTTCCGGCAGAAATTGCGGCAGGTATCATTCTTATTGGTTGTTCGCCCAGCGGCCTTGCCTCTAATGTAATGGCATACTTATCCAAAGCCAACCTCGCTTTATCCATCACCATCACTTCTATTACTACGCTTATTGCACCTTTTGTAACACCGTTGCTGATGAAACTTTTTGCAGGTGCCTTAATTGAAATTGAAGTAATGAAAATGATGTGGGATATTTTTAAAATGATCATTATTCCAATAGGTGCTGGATTAATTTTTAATAAACTGTTAAGTGGCCGATCAAAATGGCTGGATAAAGCGATGCCTTATGTATCCATGTTAAGCATTGCATTGATCATTACCATCATTACAGCTGCAGGAAGAGAAAGCCTTTTGAAAATAGGTGCCCTTTTAATCGTAGTAGCATTGGTGCATAATTGCTTTGGCTATTTACTGGGCTACTGGAGTGGCCGCTTATTTAAAATGCCCGAAAGAGATTGCCGCACCATTGCCATTGAAGTAGGTATGCAAAACGCAGGACTTGCATCAGGCATTGCAAAAGAAATGGGAAAGATAGCTACGGTTGGCTTAGCGGCAGCCGTATTTGGGCCACTGATGAATATAACAGGCTCTGCATTGGCAAGCTGGTGGCACAATCGTTTGCCTAAAGAATACACAGATGAAATTGTACACAAATAAAATATTCCTTATCAAAAGACTTGTTATATGAAAAAATTAAACTCCTTACTTATTGTGTTTATACTGCTTGCCTGTTGTATGCAAATAAAAAGTCAGCAGGTACAAATTTCAAAAGAACAACTGGTAGCCTTAACCCCAGCATGGAAAGGCGAGCGCTTTGCCGATGGCAGGCCTAAAGTACCGGATAATATTTTAAAACGCATGAAGTCCGTTAGCGTGGAAGAAGCCTGGGCTGTAATGAAGAATGCCGGCTATGCTTACCAGGTAGCGGAAGGATGGATGCAAATAAACCCGGATAGCGTTTTAACAGGCCGTGCAGTAACAGCTACGTTTATGCCGGCAAGGCCCGATGTTTGGGGCGCCATAGATACAGCAGGAAAAAAAATGGGCAAGCGTGGGCAAAATACCTGGGCAGTTGATCTTTTGGTAAAAGGCGATGTATATGTTGCCGACCAGTTTGGTGCACACCGCAATGGCCCAACCATTGGCGATAATGTAGGCAATGCTATTTATGCTAAAACAGGAAATGGCATTGTATACGATGGTGCATTAAGAGATGTGGAAGGCTTAAAAGAAATTGGCAGCTTCACTTCTTACTATACCAGTTACGATCCATCCTATCATAATCCACCGGGAGATCTGAACACGATGATCGTTGGTATCAATCAACCTACACGTATACGAACAGTAACTGTAATGCCCGGCGATATTGTATTGGGTAAGATGGGTGTGGTAACTTTTATTCCGCCGCATCTTGCAGAAAAAGTAGTGAAGACATCCGAGATCGTAAGACTAAGAGATATGTTTGGCCACCAGCGTTTAAGAGAAGGCACCTACACTGCCGGGCAAATAGATACCCGCTGGACCGATGCCATTGAAAAAGATTTTTCCAAATGGTTGAATGATCATATCAATGAATTACCGGTACCAAAAGAACAGGTGCAGGAATATTTAAAAGAACGTACCTGGTAAAAAAATAAACTCATTTTAAAAATATTTACAATGACCAATTCAAGAAGAAATTTTATAAGCAAAGCGGCGATAGCTGCTGCGGTAACGCCATTTGCTTCCTTATCAACTTTTGGTATGGGTTACCAAACTGCAATTGATAAAACGCCAAAATCATCTTCCCCTACCGATCTTAAAATAACTGAAGTAAAATGTGGTTATATAAAAGGCAGCCTGTTTGTAAAAGTATTTACCAACCAGGATATATGGGGTTGCGGTGAAGGTGTGGATGCCATACCCGGCACTTATCATTTAGTAAAAAATTTTGAAGCAAGGATAAAAGGAAAAAATCCATTGAATGTGCATCGTTTGTTTGAAGATATTCGTAAGAGTGGTTTTTTCCAGGGCGCACAATCCGGCATGTATGTAGCAGTGCTTTCTGCAATAGAAACAGCCTTATGGGATATTGCAGGTAAGGCATTAAATGTACCGGTATATCAATTACTGGGTGGAAAGTTTAGGGATAAGATAAGGGTGTATTGCGACACGGCTTTGTATCAACGCAATTTGCCACAGCCAAAAGATTTTGCAGAGGCTGCGTTAAAATCAAAACAAATGGGATTCAATGCTATTAAATTTGACCTGGACCAGGCCAGAGATCCCGGTAAGTACGATGCGTATAACTGGACAGCAAGCCCTGCCGAATTGCAACGCATGGTGGACCAGATGACAGCGGCCCGTGAAGCTGTGGGCCCAAACATTGACATATGTGTTGACATGCATGGAAGATATGATGCAGTTACCGGGCAGGCTGTTGCAAAACGGCTGGAACATCTAAACCTGATGTGGCTGGAAGAGCCAATACCTGCAGAAAATCCGGAAGCGTATAAATTAATTACCGAATCAACCAGCACACCAATATGTGCTGGCGAAAATCATTACCTGGCATATGGCTTTAGAAGATTGCTGGAGATAGGTGCTGTAGATATTGTAATGCCCGACCTGCAAAAAGCAGGTGGATTGGGAGAAGGGCAGCGCATTGCTAATTTGGCCAATTTATATTACGTACCTTTTGCTCCGCACATGGTAGCATCGTTTTTAGGTGCTATGGCATCTGCACATGTTTGTGCATCAGTACCTAATTTTTTAATTTTAGAATGGCAATCCTATTTTCATACCGATCCAATGTTTAAAGAAATTGTTCATTATGATGGGGAGTGGGTAAAAAATAGTTTTATCACACTGTCGGAGAAACCAGGCATCGGTGTAGAGATCAATGAAGATGCAATGAAAAAATATGCCATACCGGGTATACCATTCTTTGTATAAAAAATAAAACATTCAGTATTCTTAATATTACTATTCAACTTAAAAATTTTATTATGAATAATTCACGTCGTAATTTTTTACAGAAACTTACTGCATCTTTTATTGCTGTACCGCTGTTATCAAAACAAAGCACCGCATCTTTTGATGACAGGGTAAATGATTTTTTTTATGATGGCCCGGTGTTAAGAGTAGCTATTATGGGCCTGGGCAGTTATGGTACACGTGTGGCCGATGCCATACAAGCCTGTACCAAAGTAAAATTAGTGGGTGCTATTAGCGGCACGCCGGCTAAACTAACTGCGTGGCAAACAAAATATAATATACCGGAGAAGAATTGTTACAACTACGAAAATTTTGATGCCATAAAAAACAATCCTTATATAGATGCCGTGTATATCATTACGCCCAACTCCTTACACAAAGATCAAACTATAAGAGTAGCACAGGCAGGTAAACATGTTATCTGCGAAAAGCCTATGGCATTAAATGCAAAAGAAGGAGAACAAATGGTTGCGGCTTGTAAAAAAGCCAATGTAAAATTATTGATCGGTTACCGTATGCATTTTGAACCAAAAACATTAGAGGTCATCCGTATGAGAAATGCAGGAGAGCTTGGAAAAATAATGTTCTTCCAGGGTTTAACCGGTTTTAGAATTGGCGACCCCACACAATGGCGTTTGAATAAGCAACTGGCCGGCGGCGGATCGTTAATGGATATTGGTATCTATGCTATAAATGGTGCCCGCTATATGGTAGGCGAAGATCCAATATGGGTAACTGCACAGGAAACAAAAACAGATAACGTAAAATTTAAGGAAGGCGTAGATGAAACTATTCAATTTCAATTTGGTTTTGCCAGTGGTGCAGCAGCTTCTTGTTTATCTACTTATGCGATGAATGGGTTAGATAAATTTTATTTAAACGCTGAAAAAGGATTTGCAGAAATGCAACCTTCCACAGGGTACGGCCCAATAAAAGGCAGAACCAATAAAGGAGAATTAACGCAGGAACATAAAACACACCAAACCGTGCAGATGGATGAAATGGCAGCAATAATTCTGGAAGGTAAACAACCTGTTGTTGCAGTAGATGGCGAAGAAGGTGTAAAAGACATGAAAATTATTGATGGTATTTATGCTGCGGTAAAATCGGGCAAAAAAGTAAACTTGAAATTATAATGATCACGCAAACTATCAGGGTTAGGATTTACGATCTTTTTTACTTAGAGTAAAACACTCCTATTATGCTATTGAATAATTAATTAGCCAGTTTTTTTAATGCTTCTCTTGCAATGATACCCCACTCCTTTACATCTTTTGTTTTCCATTTGCCGGTTGATGCGGCGGATGGATTTAATACAGAACAGGTTTCTACTTTATCAGATACCGACCAGGCCACCCAACTCAATCCCCTGTCATCCATCCAGCTTACAAATTTATTCCACTCGTTATGGTCTATTGGCCCATCACCACTGGCTTCCATACCTGCACACTCCGAAACAAAAATGGGCAGGCCGTTCTTCATTGCTTCATCGCACCTGTCACGCAACCATTGTTTATGTGTGCCGGCGTAAAAGTGCATGCTGTACATTAAATTGCTGTATCCTTTTATTGGGTCTGCGGCGGGCAATTGTACTTCCTGATCCCATTTAGGGCTGCCCACCAAAATAATATTATTGGTGTCTATACTGCGGATGGCTTTTATCACAGCTTCTGAGTAGGCTTTTACTTCGGGCCATGTTTCGTAATCGGGCTCATTAAATATTTCGTAAATAATGTTAGGATGCTTACCGTAAGTTGTGGCCATTTCTTTAAAAAATTCTACGGCTTCTTTTTGTTGAATATTATGACTGTGCCAGTCGATAATAACATATACACCTTGCTTAATAGCAGCATCCACTACTACTTTCATTTTTTGTTTCGACCAATCAGGCAATTGCAGATAGCCGTCTTTTCCATTTACATTTTCTATACCCATTGATGCTCTTACAACAGTACATTTCCATTTTGATACCAGTTCTTTTACAGCACCAGCATTATAAAACCTTGGCCATAAATTGTGCCAGCCAAAACTCATACCATGCAATGCAACAGGCTTACCTTTTTCATCTGTCAGCCTGGTACCTACAACTTTTAATTGTCCATGCTGTTTTACAGGTTGTGCTTCAATGGCAAAACAGGTTATTAAAAGCAACAGGATAAAAAGTATTTTTCTTTTCATGATGAACTATTTTTTAAGTAGGTATATATTTTTCAGATCCTTTTCAAACAAAGTATACCGATCATTATAAAATTTTATAAAATCCACTTCGCTTACCTGGCCGGGAAATGGTGCATAATAATGGGTGGCACTTGTTGCATCATTACGCCATACTAAAACATAAGCCAGTCTCAGCTTTTCTGCTTGCAAAGATTTTAATAGTATTTCTGTCCACCAGGTACGGTTGGGTATAGATTCTAAACCGGTTTCGGTAAATGCAGCCAGCTTACCGGCTTTCTTTGCAAAGTCGGATACAATTTTAAGTTTCAATATTCCAGAATCTAAATTATATTTTCCGTAGCGGCCAAAATCATTATAATTATCTACGCCTACCATATCTACAAAGTCATTTCCGGGATAGCGTTCTAAATATTCCGCTGCTGTACCAAAGGTATTATCAGGAGAAAATGCATAGATAAAATTGTGTACCTGCAAACTATCTCTTAAATAACTAACGGTAAATTGCCATAAGGTTTTAAATTCTTGCACACTGCAATAAGGTTTGCCCCACCAAAACCAATATCCATCAAACTCGTGATAAGGACGAAATATCATGGGCACCAATTTACCATCGTTGCCTGTTGTTGATTTTGCAACATCAGCAATGGTGGATAATATAGCTTTATACTTTTGATGATGAGAACCACCGGGAATAATATTTTTTACTGCGGCGGCTGTACCGGAATCTTTAAAATAAAAAACAGGTTCGGATACCGGGTTATTAAAATGCCAGGATACTGTTGTTACGCCGCCTCGGTTATAAGTTGCTGCAATATTTTTTTGCAACGCTGCTTTTTCTTTGGCAATACTACTATCCGGTCTGCCGGATAGGCCGCTGAAATCAACACCAATTACTGCAGGATGAGAACCGGTAATCGATTTTACATCCGACCGGTTGGCATCGCCATACCAGCCATGCCCGTACTCGGTGGCATGCTGATGACCAAACAAAATATATTTTTTTGAAAGTTTATTTAAATTATCGTACAAAGCCTTGGTTTCGGCTGTAGCCTTAGCATCAATAATTGTGTATTTATTTTTTTGAGCAAAAGAATGTGTTGCTGCAATAATTAGTATGGCAAAAAAAGTGCAAAGCTTTTTCATTTTTTTATTTTAATTATCGCTTAGATAAAAGTTCAATAAAGGTATGCCGTAGAAGAGTGCGACGCAACAATGTAACATTAAAAAATAAATGCCCGTTACAAAAAATTAATTACCGGCAACAGCCGGTCTCAATTTCGCTTGTGTAGTTTGAATTTTTATTGTTGCCCGCTTTAATCCATTAGCATTTGCGGTTACAATTATTTCACCTACCTGCCCGGTTGCCTGTACAATAACCTGCACCAGTCCGCTGAACAATTTTCTTTTGTATGCGGCTGCCGGTGTTACAATTTGAAAAAGTCCGGGATTGATATTTACATTATCCCAAGGTTGATTTTTTAATAACGGGGTTGCCGTTATAGCAATACAGTTATTGCCTTTATGTAACAGGGTAGCATTCAAAATAAAAGTATTTCCTTTTTCGCTTTGTAAAATATTGGCGGCAATTTGTTTGCCGTTTATATAAATAGATTGCTCTTTACCAATACTGTTGTAAAAAAAACTTACGGCATCATTACTTTTTATTTCCGGCAATGTAAAATAGCCCCTGTACACCAATGCTTTTACTTTTTCGCCAAAGGCTTTGGTGCGATCATCTTTAAAAGCAGGCTGCCATTGTTTATCATCGTAAGTTTCAGCAGTTACTGTACTGTCATTTATATTGTCAATACTTTTTTCTTTCAAATTTTCTATAGCTATCACATTAATGGTCTCAATATATTTATCCGCTTCCAATGATGAGGGATTACCATTACCTACACCAATTATTTTTCCGGGGCCATGTATGCTGAATGTAATTTCATCGGTTGCATCAGGCACATGCAAACTATTTTTATCTAATGCATCAACAGTTATCATTGCAATATCTTCTTTATTGGCATTGATGGCATTTTTATTTGTGGCTAAATTAATTGCAACAGCTTCAGCAGTAGTTTGTACTTTATCAGTAATTATTTTCTTTCCGTTTTTATAACCAATGGCTTCTACTGTTCCGGCTGTGTATTTCACTTTCCATTGCAAATGACTGTTGGGTTCCATTATTTTTTTGCCCAAACTTTTTTTGTTTAAAAATAATTCCACTGCATCACAATTGCTGTACGCCACCACGTTTATCTCCTGCCCTTCTTTTCCCTGGTGGTTCCAATGCGGAAAAATATGCAGGGTGGTTTTATCTGTCCACCAGCTTTTTAAATAATATACATTATCCTTTGCAAAACCACATTGATCCATCATACCAAAATAAGATCCAATGGAAGGGAAACCAAAAGGTGTAGGCTCACCACGGTAATCAAAACCCGTCCAGATGAACATGCCGGCTAAATAATCTCTTGCGGCATAATGTTTCCAACCATCTTCAATAGTTAAAAAATTTGGATAAGGCTTTTTATCGTAAGCCGCTATCCATTGATTTACTGAATCATCAGAATAAATTCCCCTGGTGGCTCTTGTGGTGCCTTCTTCGGTACCCCACATGGGTTGGCTGGGAAATTCGGCATGATGTTGATCGGTATTAATTTGGCCTACATAATTTACACCCATTACATCAATTACATTTGAAATGCCTTTTTGCCAACCACCGCTAATTGCCGCTGTGATAGCACGTGTGGTATCAATTGATTTTGTAAATGCCTGTAATGTGGTAGCCAATTTTGCACCCAGTTCATTGCCCTCTACTCCCCACTCTTCGTTAGCAATGCTCCAGCTGATGATGCTGGGATGATTTCTATCCCGAAGCATAAAACGTTTCATGTAACTAAAATGAGTGCTGCTAACACCGAGTAATCTGTTTTCATCAATCACCAACATGCCTAATCTATCACATACATCCAGCAACTCGGGTGTAGGCGGATTGTGTGAGCAGCGATAGGCATTTACACCAAAATCTTTCAATGCTTTTATTCTAAACTCCTGCAATGCATCGGGCATTGCAGCGCCAACTCCTGCATGATCCTGATGATTATTAGTGCCGTGAATTTTTATATTTTTTCCGTTTAAGAAAAAACCTTTGTTGGCATCAAAGTGAATGGTACGGATGCCAAAACTGGTTTGGTACTGATCAATTACTTTTTCATTTTCTACAATGGTGGTAATTAATTTATACAGGTAAGGATCATCAAGCGACCATAATGAGGGATCGGCTACAGGAATAGTTACAGCAATATCTTTTTGCTGATAAGAACTGAAGTGTATGTTCTTTATATTTTCTGTTGCAATAGTTTTGCCTGTTGCATCAACAATGGTTTGTTGTACATCAACCGTTTTGTTATTAGTAAACTGATTGATGATAGTTACCTGTGCATGAACATTGGCTGCATTATTATTTACTTTGGTAGTAACAAATGATCCATCAGTGGCAACATGCAATGGCGAAGTTTTATTTAACCACACGTGGCGATAAATCCCTGCGCCTTCGTAAAACCAACCTTCTTCCATAGTGGCATCGGCCCTTACTGCAATTACATTTTCGCCACCGTAATTTAAGTACTCACTAATATTATATTCAAAACCGGTATAGCCGCTGGGTTCGGCACCTAAATAAAATCCGTTAATCCAAACTATGGAATTTCTAAACACGCCATCAAATGCAATGCTGATCTGTTTGCCTTCATCAGCCTTATCAATGTTAAATGTTTTGCGGTACCAACCCACACTTGCGTTGGGAAAATTACGACCAATAGCTTTAAAGCCATGACTAAAACTTCCTGATTTATCAAACGGCTGTTCTACTGCCCAATCATGCGGCAGGTTTAATTTTCTCCAGGAACGATCATCAAAATTGGCTGCGGCTGCACCATCACCATAAGCTGCTTTAGTTAAGTAAGAAAAATAACCGGTGCCGGTATTAAAATCTTTTTTGGTATCGAAAGGATGGCCAAAAGCAAAACGCCAGTCAAAATCCATTAATAAATGTTCTCTTACAACACTGGTATTTTTAACCTGAGAGAAGATATTATTTGTAATTATTAAGGCAACGATTACAATTATTAATTTCCTTTTCATCTTCTTTCTGTATTTTATTATTTGATGGTTGCAACAAATCCGCCGCCGGAAGCCATATTTATTTTTAGTTTGCCCTCATTGGTGATTTGTATTTTTTCTACAGTGTAGTCAGTAGCATCTTTACCGGCATTCAATCCGTCTTTAAAAATTTCTATTGTATAATTTCCTTTAGGTAAAAAAGAAAGGTCAATACTCAATTCTCTTTCCGCCCAGTTATTTAAACCACCCACATACCAGATACCATTTGCTTTTTTTGCTATACACACATATTCGGCCAACTTACTGTCTAATGCAATCGTTTCATTAAATGTTGTGGGTATGGATGTAATTAAATCCGTACACTCCTGTTCTTTATAATAAACCGTTGGATTATCGGCCAGCATTTGCAATGGTGCATCGTATAGTACATACATTGCCAACTGATGGCAACGGGTGCCCTGGCTTACCGGTAAACTATGGCTTGCTTTTGCATTTCCTTTGGTAACATTGCGCATGGCCCCCGGTGTGTAATCCATTGGCCCGGCCATCATGCGAATGAATGGTAACGTTACTTCGTGCTGCGGCACTCTTTCATCTGCACTCCATTTACTCCACTCCATGCCACGTACTGCTTCAAAATTAATTACGTTAGGATAAGTTACCTGCAATCCCTGCGGTGGAAATGTACCATGATAGTCGATCAGTAATTTATGCTTTGCAGCAACGGCGGCTATCTCATAAGCAGATACTATCATTTTTTGATCGTTACGATCTAAAAAATCCACTTTAAATCCTTTAATACCCATGGCTGCATATTTACTGCACAAGCCTTCAATATCCTGTGCCAATGCATACCATGTGCTCCATAAAATTAAATCTACATTTTTTTGTTTACCATAATTGATCAATTCTTTCAGATCGATCTTATCACTAAGTTTATTCAAATCCCAATCATCGCTCCAGCCTTCATCCAACACAATATATTCAATATTATTTTTTGCAGCAAAGTCGATATAATATTTATAAGTGGGTGTGTTAATACCGGCTTTAAAATCAACGTGACTGATGTTCCAGTCATTCCACCAGTCCCAGGCCACTTTACCGGGTTTTATCCAACTGGTATTTTCAATTTTATTTTTTTCAGCAAGCTGATAAACAATATCGCAGTTCAGCAATTCTTTATCCTGCTGACTAACTACTAATACACGCCATGGAAACATTCTGTTGCCTGCTGTTTTAGCAAGATAATTTTCTCTTTGCGTTACCATATAATTAATATTACTGTAGCCGCCTAACTTTTCCTGTGCAGGGTAGTTTGCAAAAGTTGCTTCAATACTATTGGCAAGAGTTTTATTTTTCCGGATGAACATTGCGGGGTAATCCTGTATATCAGTTTCCAGGTAAACCGCTTTTTTATTGTCGGGTAGTTTTATCAGTAAGGGTAAATAGCCCAATGTATCTGCATTTAAACCAGCTGCTGTTGTATGCGTATAAAATTCTTCAAACGAACAAGTGTATTTTTCTCCGCCACGTAAATCGCTGGTAGGTGGAATTAATAAAGTATCGTTTGCTGCAAGATGCAAACCTGCTGTTTCGCCAGTAATAAACAACGAATCTTTTACCGTTGTAAAAAAACGGTATGCTGCTGCATTATTATACGCCCTGAAGATAAGGCCGTAGCCGCCTTTACATTGTACCAGCAATTCGTTATAATTATTATCCACCGTATCTTTTTTATAGGCAACGGTTTTTATTTTTTCGTTTACTGTTTTAGTTTTTGCAGCAATTACTTTTACATCTTTTCCCCAAATTTTATTACCTTCTGTTTGCATTGCAATAGCAGCTGATGAGGTAACTATGGTTTGCAGGTGTTTTACCGACCATTTTATCTGACCTGCAAAATCAACTGTTATTACAATATTTTTATTGGGAGCGTATAATTCATATACTTTATTTTGTGCTGTTAGTTTAAAACAAACAGCCAATGCAATTACGCAAAACACTACATACTTTTTCATACAGCTCTTTTAATTATTTATCCATCGACAGGTAAACTACCGAACGTGCCGGCATAGATATATTAATGCCGCCGCTGGTTAATGCACTGCTGGCTTTAATAGTGTTATAAGTTGCAGATGGCCCTCCGGTGGGTTCTGTTGGTCCTGTTCCGTTAACATACACATTGGGCGAAAACTCTCCGTTATCTGCACCGCCTGTTAAAGTGTACCAATAAAACCTGGTACCTGCAGTAGCATTTTGCAAACTGATATTTACTATTTCTGCACTGGTACTTTTATTGATCAGTATCACTCCTTTTTCGCCGCTGGTAAACGAAGAGGCATACGCCATCACACCGCCCAATACTGTCGACTTCAACATTCTGTCGCCCATGTATTTTTGAAAATAATACATGTAATAAAATGCAGGACGAGGGTTCCACTTTGCAACACCCGGTTCATCACCTCCATTAAAAAGCCCATGATCATTTCCTCCGTTATAACCATTCACCAAATCCCAACGAGCCGTCATTCCATATTTATTTTTTATTGCTTCGCCCATTAAAGTAGCAGCATGCATACCATTAATAAACGACACCTGTTGCTTTGATCCCTGTGATGTAATATTATATTCTGTTAGTGCAACTGGTTTAGTGATATTACCTGCGGTGGTAATAGTGTTTTGATAAAACGCAGCCATAGCGCCTGTATTAGCACTTGCTGTAGTTAAAATTTCTGATGCCGTAGCATTGGTTTGATAAGGCGTGTAATAACTATGAATGATATAATAATCTGTTGCATTATTTACCTGTGGCAATACGCCTGCATTCCATGTTTGATCGGTGGCAGTTTGCCATGCAGCGGGCTGTGCTTCTAAAATATAAGTGCCAATGTAAATTGTTTTACCAATATCCTGTGCCGCTTTTCTCATTGAATCAATAAATACTTTTACGTGTTGTCCATACAATGCGCCGGTAACTATTTGCGGCTGCCCATCTTTGTTATTGGCTGTATTTATTCTGTACCCGGCTTCCCAGGTGCCATTGCATTCATTACCAATTTCCCAGTATTTGGTACGGCCATTATCATAGCGTACCCAATCTGCAGCAAGATGCGCTGCAGTGGCAACAGGATTATTGGCAGTGGAATATCTTGCATAACCATAGTTAACTGTTATCATTCCCTGGTTGCCGGTTTGCTGCAACATGGTATAATATTTATCCAATGAGATGGTCCAGCTGGCTGTGTTTTTTCCTACCCAATAACCGGCAGCTGTTGCAGTACCATTAGCATCCAGCAATTGAGCCGGTGCATCTGCAGGTGTGGCGCCAGGTAATGCATTCCAAAAATAAATATCACTAATGCTACCACCCGGAAAACGAATAATATTGGGCTTTAAATTAGTAACATGATTCATTAAAGCAGGGTCGTTTATCATATCTCCCATCCAGCTATTGGCATTATGAGCATAAATGGATGGCACTACTTTAGTTACAATCGTTCCGGCATCTACAGTTACAAAAGATGTAGCGGTGGCAGTTGGCTTTACCACTTCATTATAAGACGGAGCCGTAAATTTTTTTGCCTGCCAATCGTTCATAAAAAACCCAATGGTATTTGCCGTAGCAGGATCTGTGGGAGGCGTTATACCACCGCCACCAGCACCACCGCCGCCTGTTCCACCATCAGCTTTCGGTTTATCTTTACAAGCACCTATACTTACAATTGCAAAAGCCAGTACAGAGATAATTATTTTTTTCATACCCAATATTTTAAAATTTTATAGCTACGCTATTACCATTATAATTTAATGACTTGCTTACTGTAGTATTGTTATTAATAAAAATGATATTGAACACACGGCTGCTTAACATCCCATCAAACTTTCCATCTACTGCCGCTGCCGTAAACGTTTTTGTTTTGGCCGAATAATTAAAATTAATTTTTGAAAACTTACCTGTTTCGTAATTGTAATTTTCATTTTCATCCTCGTACAAAGTAAAAACAGCATCTTTATTACCGTAGATAGTTACCGTAAGAGTATCAGCAGGTTTTTCGGTGCTGTATTGCATTACTGGCCCGGTTACTAAAATTGTTCCTTCTTTTACAAACACCGGAATATTATTTAAAGGTGCTGCTGCATCAATAGTTTGTCCGCCACTAAATACTTTGTTATCGTAAAAATTATACCAATTGGTACCTGCAGGCAAATACAATTTCCGGCTGCGTTCTTTGTAATTATAAATGGGATTTACCAATAAAGAGCTGCCGCACATAAACTGATCGTTGATGTTCAATACTTTTTTATCTGCCGGAAATCCCATCATCATCCCTTTTAAAAAACTACCATTGTTAAAATGCACATCGGCTGCAATAGAATACAAAGTAGGTAATAATTTATAGCGCATTTCAATAGCACTAACCATCGCTTTGTAAGTATCTTCATTTGCTGCGGCAATGTTGAATGGCTCTCTTACCGGATATTGACCATGTGCCCTGAACAATGGCAGAAAGCTTCCGAACTCATACCATCTTGCCTGCAACTCTTTCCATTCGTCCATATCTTTTCCCTGCACATAACGGTTTTCTACAGCAAAACCACCGGCATCAAAGGTCCAGTAAGGCACACCCGACATAGAGAAATTTATACCTGCCGAAATTTGATTTTTCATATCGGCCCAGGTAGATCCAATATCGCCACTCCAAATAGCAGAGCCGTAACGTTGAATACCTGCAAAGCCCGAACGGGTTAATATGAACACTCTTTTATTATCATTAGTAGCCCGTTGCCCTTCATAAATACCTTGCGAATTAAGCAATGGATAACTATTGAAATATTTTATGGCACTGCCCATGGCATTGGGGTAAAAAATATCTTTTCGCTTGGCGATAGATAAATTAGAATGAATATCCGGTTCGGAAGCATCCATCCACCAGGCATCAATTTTTTTATTGTACAAATTATTGTTCAGTAATTGCCAGAACTGTTTACGTGCTGCAGGATTATGCACATCATAAAACGTATTTACATACCCCAACCAATCCTTCCTGTCTTCATCGGCATTTTTGTTTAACAGGAAACCTTGTTGCTGCATTAAATTAAAATTAGGAATGCCCTTGTAAAACTTAGCCCATACCGATATCATAAACTTAGCATTATACTTTTTGTGCAATACATCAATCATCGAATCAGGATTGCTGAAACGCTCCGGATCAAACTGCTGACTACCCCATTCATTAATTTTCCAGTATTGCCAGTCCATCACAATGTTGTCTAAAGGAATTTTCTTTTCTCGAAAAGTTTTTACGGTATTTAAAATATCATCCTGCGTTTTATAACGCTCTCTGCTTTGCCAAAAACCTAATGTCCATTTTGGTACCACCGGACTTTTGCCGGTAAGGTCTCTATAACCGCTGATGATGTCGTCGTAAGTTTTGCCATACACAAAATAATAATTGATATTATCGCCGGCCTCCGACTGAAACTGGTATATCTTTTTTTGCTGTTCGTTAATGGGCTCCATTACCTTCACCGACAGATAAGATTCACCGCCATCCGGTATCCATTCAATTTTGATAGCCGTTTTTTCGTTGGCATTCAACTTTACCGGAACATAGGCTGCAAAAGGATTCCAGCACTGCCTCCAGCGATCCAGCAATAATTCACCATCGGCCCACAATTTTATATAGCCACCGGCCCATATTTTAAAAGTATATTCTCCAGTAATATTGCCTTGCACAAATCCTTCCCAAATGGCTTTGCCATCTTCCATTTTAAAAGCGGCAGGCAAATGCGTCATCAATTCCAGATCGGCGTAATCAATGGTGCCGGCTTTTTCTGTGGTAAAAATTTTTGTTTCATCTTGTTTGGAAAGATAGGTGGCTGATAAATTTCCTTCCCTGCTTTCCTTATCAAACAGTTTTAAATAATTGATGTCCTTAAACGTTCTGCCATCGCCAAATTCAGTAATAGAATAATTGTCCCACAGAATACCATAGTTTTTATTAGATACTAAAAAAGGAATAAATACTTCGGTGTTGTTTTGGTACAGCGTAAGATTAGTGCCTTTATAATTCATGATGCCCTGCTGGTGCTGCCCCAGGCCATACAAAGCTTCATCTGCCGGAGAAGCAAACTGCTGCATGATAACATTAGAAGATGATTTTTCTAATTGCACCGGTGAAAGTGATTTAGCCAACTCTTTGGTAACAGGTTTACCGTCTTTTGTAAAAAAGCTTACCAGGCCTGTAGCTTTTGCAACCACTGCTTTAATGCTTGTTGTTGCAAGGCTTACTGTTGATGCGTCTTCTGTAACAGCAAAGTCATTTGTCGCAGCTTTTGCAACTATCATAAAACTGGTATCGGCCTTCAGTATTTTATTTGCCGATGATTGTACCTGTATAATAGCATTGCTGAATATTTTTAACTGAACAGCTTTTATATTTTTATCCGTTGGGTAAACCGTTATACCATCTGCATTTTTGCTGTAATGGTTTTGCTGCGCAAATGATACCATGCTACAACTTAAAAACAGGATACTAAAAAAACAATTTTTCATTCTATTGAATTTTAAAAACTATCAATTATTCCATGTAAATTTTGTAAGCTGATCGCCGATCATGATTTCAAAATCACCCGGCTCCGTTACCGTTTTTAATTGTGCATTTACAAAAGCCAGGTCGTTTTTATCAATAATAAATTTCACGGTTTTACTTTCTCCCGCTTTCAAACTGATCTTATCAAAAGCCCTTAACCTTTTATTATTGGGCACAATGCTGGCATACATATCTTTGGTATATAATTCTACGGAATGCTTGCCATCCACTTTACCAGTGTTGGTAACAGTAACGGAAACAGTTAATTTTTGATCGCCTTTTAAAGCGGTAGTACTTAGTTGCAGATTGCTGTACAAAAAAGTAGTGTAACTCAACCCTGCGCCAAAAGCAAACAACGGATCGTAACCATTCCACAATACATCGGCATTAAATATTTCACGTTTTGTTTCGGTGCCTCTGTAATCATACATCACCATCTCTCCCATACTTTTTGGATAACTGAAAGGCATTTTTCCATTGGGATTATAATCTCCAAACAGTACATCGGCAGTTGCTTCAGCAGTTTTTCTTCCGCCCCAAAATGGCAATACAATTGCCTCGCAACCTGGTTCAATGTTGGTGATAAATCTTGGTCGGCCTTCAATCATCAGCAACACTACTTTTTTGCCTGTGGCAAAAGCGGCCTTAGCTAAATTCACTTGCTCTTCGGGCAATGCCAGGTCTCTTATATTACCCGGACTTTCGGCATAAGCATTTTCTCCCAGGCACAAAACAATCACATCTGCATTAGCTGCATTGGCATTTAGTTTTTCAATATCATAATTGGCTTTATTATCAAAGCCTTTACCACCAATGGCCATTACATTAGCAGCACCAATTTTATCTGTTATTGCATCGGCAATAGTTTTACTGTCTTTAGGATACCATTCTTCCTGGTTGCCCTGCCAGGTATAACTCCAACTGCCATTTAATGCGGCAATGCTTTGCGATGTGGGGCCAATTACCAAAACCTTTTTATCTTTTGATAAGGGTAAAATATTATTGTTGTTCTTCACCAGTGTAATAGCTTCGTGCGCTGCATCCAAAGCAACGGTTTGATATTCGGCTTTACCAAAATTTGCTGTTGCCTTTTCCTCTGCGTAGGCATTATCAAATAAGCCCACTTTAAATTTTAATTTTAAAATTCTTTTTACAGCATCGTCAATACGGCTCATGGGCACTTCTTTTTTGGCCACCGCTTCTTTTAGCAGATCAAAAAAAGAATAATCACCCGGCACCATACTCATATCTATTCCTGCATTAATGGCCAGTACCACTGCTTCTCTTGGCGTAGCCGCAATTTTATGTATGCTGTGCAGGCGAATAATATCTTCCCAATCGGTTACTATCAATCCTTCAAAACCCAATTCTTTTCTTAACAGATCAGTTAATAAATATTTACTGGCATGCACCGGCGTACCATTAATATCGCTTGAGTTGATCATTATAGAAGATGAACCTGCTTTAACTGCTGCTCTGAATTGCGGCAGATAATACTCTCTCATTTCTATCTCGGGCATGTATATTGGCGTTCTGTCTTTTCCTGTACGGGAGGCAGAGTAGCCTAAATAATGTTTCATGCAACTTGCAACAGCTGTAACGTTGGTAAGTCCATCTTCTTCATAACCTTTTACCGCAGCAACACCCATGGTTTTACCAATGTAAACATCTTCACCATAAGTTTCGGGAAAGCGTGACCATAATGGCTGTCTTCCCAAATCCAAAACGGGTGCAAAGTTCCAACGTACTCCAGATGCCCGCAATTCTGCCGCCGTAATTTTTGCAGCCGCTTTTACCAATGCAGGATTGCGTGTGGCAGCCATGGCTAAATTATGCGGAAACAAGGTAGAGTTTAGGGTATACGTTTGTCCGTGTATAGCATCTAAACCATACAATACCGGAATTTTTAATGCAGTATTTTTTGTTTCATCCTGAATCTCTTTTATAATACGTTGCCATGTTTGCACATCCAAAGCATGTGCAGTGGTATTTAACATAGAGCCTACATGATATTTTTGAATAGCCGTTTTTAATAATGCAGGGTCCAGACTACCATCAGTATTGGCCCAACCGCCTTTGGCAAATACGGCTAATGTTACCTGGGTCATCTGCCCTATTTTATCCTCCAAAGTCATTTGCTTAAGCAATTGACTTATTCTGGCATCATAACTATTGTTTACCTGTGCATTAATTGTAGTGCAAAGCATACAGCCTGCAATTAAAATAAGAACGAGATTCTTTTTCATACCTGTTGATTTAAATTATTCTTCTGTAAATGATTGATCCTTTTTATTATTTCAATACAAGCACGGCTGTTATGGTAAGGGCATTTCCAAACACCCACTTTATCCTGTTGCATAGGAGCATAATTTTCTTTTACTCCCCAATACCATTCGCCATTTTGTTTATCATGTATATATTGTTGTACAAACTGCCACGATGCTAAAGAGCTATCCAAATACTTTTTATCCATCGTATTCTGATACGCATTAAAATAGCCTACCATTGCTTCAGCCTGCGGCCACATGTGTTTTTCTTTTATTAAATGATCAGTAGCCGGTTCATATTCGTACCATAAACCCCCATCCTTATCCAACCCTTTTTTTACGGCATCGGCCATGCTTACCGCAATAGTTTTGGTTGTGGCAATTAAATCATCATCTGTAATAATTGCTGCGGCTTCTTGTAATAACCAGGCCGTTTCTACATCATGCCCGTAAGACACCGTGGTTGATCTTGGCCGCCATTGTTCATCAAAAAACAAATGCTGGTGATGGGTTATCGGATCAATAATATGTTGCGAAAAATTCTGAATAAGTTCAGCGATCTTTTTCTTTACCGGTTCGTAAGGCCAAATTTGATAGAGTGCAGAAAAAGCTTCGATCACATGCAAATGAGTGTTCATTGATTTTTTTTCGTTGGCATCTTTATCACTCAGGCGCCGATCCTCGATCGTATTCCAGTCTTTAGTAAATGCTTCTGTATAGCCGCCGTGTATAGTATCGTAGCTGTATTTATTTATTACATCATACAGATCAATGGCATTTGAAATGGCTGCAGTATCTTTTGTGGCTTTATAATATTCGCTAAAAGCATAAATAGCAAATGCCTGGGCATAAATTTGTTTTTTGGTATCCAGCGGATGGCCTTTATGATCTACCAGCCAATAAACGCCCCTATTATCTTTATCAATAAAATACCTGCAGATATAATCGAAAGCTCTTTTTGCAAAATCAAGATACGTGGTATTGCCTGTTAAATTATAAGCCGCCGAAAACGACCAAAGTATTCTTGCATTCAGCACCGCTCCTTTAGGTGCATCAGTAATTTTTTTATTTTCAAAATCGATCTGGCCAATAAAGCCGCCATTCACTTCATCAACAGTATGAGACATCCAAAAAGAAAGAATATTTTCTAATTCCTTTTGCATTGCCGCCCTGTACTCCGGTAATATATTTTCCATTTTTACAAATGTGACTGTAATTGTTTTTCTTCCTGCTTCTTAGAAAAGGCTGCATTATCTGCTGCAATTTTTGTAACCACAGAAGCTGATGCAAAAGAAGTAAATCCATCCTGTGGCGTATTTATCACATAATCCAATAACCGCTCTATTGAAGAAGTGGCTACATGCATTCTTGTATCGGAAGAGGCATAGTAAATATACACCGTTCCATCATCATCCACTATCCAACCGTTACTAAATACTACATTAGATACATCGCCTACTCTTTCATTACCTTCGGGTGCAATAAAATAACCGCCAGGCTGATGGATGATCTTTGTTAAATCGTTAAGGTCTGTCATAAACATATACAACACATAACGCAAACCTGCAGCCGTATTTCTAACACCATGTGCTAAATGCAACCAACCTTCAGTGGTTTTTACTGGTGCCGGCCCCTGCCCGTTCTTTGCTTCATATACGGTATGATAAACTTTTTGTGCAATCACCGTTTCCTTATCAATAACAGCATCCACAATACTTTTACTTAATCCAAAGCCAATGCCGCCGCCTGTTCCTGCTTCAATAAATCCATCTTGCGGCCGGGTATAAAATGCATACTGACCATTAACAAATTCCGGATGCAATACTACATTTCTTTGCTGCGGAGAAGGTGTTTTTAAATCTTTCAATCTCTCCCAGCTAATCAGATCTTTAGTGCGTACAATGCCGCATTGTGCAATAGCTGCAGACTGATCACCAATGTGTGCATTGGCATCTCTTCTTTCGGTACAAAATAAACCGTATATCCAGCCATCTTCGTGCTGTACCAAACGCATATCATAAATATTAGTATCGGGTACATCAGTTTCCGGTATAATAATTGGCTTATCCCAAAATTTAAAATTATCAATACCATTATCACTTTCTGCAATGGCAAAAAAAGATTTCCGGTCGGCACCTTCCACCCTTGGCACCAAAACAAATTTGTTATTAAATTTTATGGCGCCGGAATTAAATACCGCATTAATACCAAAGCGCTCCATTAAATACGGATTGGTAGCAGGATCAAAATCGTAACGCCAGGTTAATGGTGCATGCATAGCCGTTAATACAGGATTTTTATAGCGGTTAATAATGCCGTTACTGCATTCGCTTACTGTATTAGGCTTTGCAATTAAGACCTTATACATTTGATTCAATTCCTCCAACCGCTTTTTAAAATTTTTCATCGTCTGTAAATTTTATCTTACAAATATTTTTTAGTCTTCTAATTTATTCCACCATGTTTTTTTAAGTACCACAATAATTATCAGCAGAATAATAACAGTAATTAATAAAGGCAACTTCATCCAAAGCACTATGTACATGGGCAATACTGTTAAACAACACTGCGCTATAATGCCCAGTACCACATTAAACATATCCAGCTTAAATCTTTTATTGGGTAAAAAAGCCGGATCATCGGCCACCACCAACTGATGAATGGGCTGCCAAAAACCCCAGGGCTTTACCGTGCTGTAAAATTTCTTCAGCACGGTAACATCAGTTGCCGGTGCGGTAAATGTACCAATCAGGCAACCTGCTATGGATATTAAAAATAAAAGCGGGAAATAATATAAAAACTCTATGCCTTCAAAAAATCTTGAAAAAATTAATGCACCTCCCACGCCAGCAAACATGCCCCAGAAAAAGCCGTGCGCATTAAAGCGCCACCAGTACCATTTAAAAACATTGGCAGCAATATAACCACCATACAAACCAGATACGATCCATTGCAAAATACTATTTACATCCTTTGCTAAAAAACCCAGCACAATACCCACGGCCACAATAATTAAACCTGATAAATAATTGGCAGTAATTACCTTTTTATTAGTAGCTGTTGGATTGATATATTTTAAATACACATCGTTTACAAAATAAGCTTGCGCTGCATTTAAGGTGCCGGAAAAAGTGCCCACAAACGCACCGAACAAACCCGTTAACACCAAGCCCAAAATGCCCACTGGTAAAAATTGATTAATAGTAGCAGGTAATATTTTTTCAAAATCAACATTGCCTGTAGCATCTTTTAAATTCAGCTGATTGTAATACAGCAATCCTAAAACAGTAAGGCCGATGATCATGGAATACCGGATGGGTAATAATATCAGCGAAACAAAACCTGTCATCTTCGATGCTTCCTTTGGCGATTTGGTACTTAGTATTTTTTGCATATCATAATTAGGTGCCGGACCTGCTAAAGATGCAAACACTCCTTTAAACAACATCATCATAAAAAATATACCGAACATACCATAGCCATCGCCATCAATTTTTTTCATTGCATCATCAACAATACCTCTCCAGTTCATATCAAGGTGCCAGCCAAAAAACGGATTATCCCAACCACGAGGTACATTTAAAGTTTTGCCGTGTAAATGCTGCATGGCAATTACGGCAATGGCAATGGCGCCAATGGTCATAATAATATACTTGATCACATCGCCAATTACTATACTATGCAAACCACCCAATACCGAATAAAATACAGCGAATAGGGTAAATACAATTCCATAAAAATGCGCCACATATTGTGGTGCCACATCAAAAGGCACATACCCTTTTACCACATCCCATGGCACAAAAATTTCTACAAATTTGCCAAGGCCAACAAAACCATAAGCCAAAAAGCCCAGACAACCGATTAATGCAAACGCCACTACAACGGTATGCGATGCCTGCACACCTTTGCCTGTTAAACCAAACCTTGTACCCAACCATTCGGCACCGGTATTGGCATTACTGCGCCTTAACCACTTTGATAAAAACATCATATTAAACACCTGGTTAAACACCGGCCACAACCATGGTATCCACAAACTTTTTACACCATACACAAAACATAAAGCCACCATCCACATGGTACCACTGATATCAAACATATCCGATGCATCGCTAAGCCCCAGCATGTACCAAGGCAACTTTTTTCCTCCCATCAAATAATTTTCTTTACTCTGCCGGGCTTTTTTACGCATGAACCAGCCCAGCATCAGCATACCAATGAGGTAGGTACAGATTATTGCAATATCTAAAAATTGTAGTTTCATATTTGTTGTCTCCTAATAAAAAACAGTGGAGATGATGTTATATTTTTATTAACCGATCTGTATTACTTGATTCAACTTCATTGACGTCGTCCCGATACATCGGGATACTACATATCATTATTGAACTTTAATTGTGTTATACCGTTTTACTTTCTTCTTTGTCTGCTACTTAGTTTTTTCTTTCAGTGTATATGGTACAAATTTTCTTTTGCAGCATCTTTTTCAAATAAAGTTTTATCCGCCTCATAAAATCTGATAAAATTTTTTTCGCTCACCTGCCCTTTAAAAGGCACATAGTAATGCATTTTTTTCGACCATTCATTGTACCCATGATTGCGCCAAAGCAATACATAAGCTAACTGATGCGTACCAATTGCTTTTTGTAAAACATCCGTCCACCAATTAGCATAAGGCACTGCTTCGTAACCGGTTTCGGCAATGGCTGTTAGCTTATTGGTTTCGGCAGCAGCGCTGTCTAAAATATTTAATAAGTTATGTACGTTTTTGGTAAAGCCATCCTCTTTGGAAGGATTGCCCCATTGATAGGTATCAAAGCTTATCATATCCACCACATCATCACCGGGATAACGTTCTAAATATTCTTCCTTTGTTTTAAAATCGCCGCCGGTATTATATACATAGAGAAGGTTATGGCATTTTTTTACCTCTTTTAAATAGTAATTGGTAAAGCGCCATAAAATTTTAAACTGCTCTGGGGTGCAATTATTTGGTCCCCACCAAAACCAGGTGCCGGTTAATTCGTGATAAGGCCGAAACAAAACCGGTATCAATTCTTTATTATCTCCTTTTAACGACAACATAAAACTGGCAGCTTTATCTAACCATGTTTTAAATAATTCGTGATTAGCACCACCGGGTAAAACGGATGCTACCGTTCCATGTGTGGTATCCCATGCATTACCACCGGTAGCAGGATTATCCAAATGCCAGCTGATGGTGATCACGCCGCCACGCTTGTAGCCCTCTTTAATATATTGCCGCATATTTTTAAATGGCACTCCATCTAAATTCTTATCGCCGCTTGTTCTTTCCAATCCGCCTAAATCCCATCCATACACTGCAGGATAATCGCCGCAAACATCTTTTACATCACTTCTGTCTTTTTCATAACGCCAGTTTACACCATAAGCCAAATCATCCTGGTGGCCAAACAAGTAACCCTTTTGAGAAAGTTTTTTTAAATTGCCATATAGGGCTATTGTTTCTTTTGTGGCATTCCTATCACAGGGTAAAAATGCATCTTGTGCAGTAAGCAGGTTTTTCTGTAAAAGAAAAATAATACAAAAAATACCCATTGTCAACCATCTTTTCATCAGGCTAAATTATTTTATAAGCTTAACATATTGCCGTATTAATTTCCAGGTGGTAGTATCGCCTGCAAATACCGAATTTAATCCCTGCTCTTCCATTGGCGGATCACCCAGCAAGTCATCACCTTCTTTCCAAAACGGATCTTTGTTTTTTGCCGGTTTTCCAAAACCACCAAATGCCCAAAAGTTTATTCCTGCAACCGTGCTGTTTTCTTTTTTACTTTTTACCAGCAATTGTAACACCCCTTCAAAATATTTATTGCGGTACTCCGCCGGCGATTGTAATGCAAAAGAAAAATTATCCCTGGGCAATCCAAACTCTTCTACTACTAAAGGTTTGTGTATTTTTTGCATTACAGCTGCATGTTCATTTATATAGTTGGCTGTTTTATTAACCACAGCAGAAAAATCATTTTTAAAAGTGCTATCCGTATACCAGCCCCAGTTTTTAGGCCAGATATGTATGGTGGCATAATCCACATTTTTATCGGTATGAATGGTTTCAAAAACTTCCATCGTTTCAGTTCCCATATAACCTTCTGTACCAATAGTAAGTAAATGAGCTGGATCGTTCTTCTTTATCAGCGCACTTGTTTGTTGTAAAAAATCTTTATAAGCTTCAATAGCTGCAGGGCGCATTGGCCTTGGCTCATTGGCAATTTCCCAGGCCATTATAGAAGGCTCGCTGGTATATTTCTTTTTGGTGATGCTGCTGGTACGTTGCAGAATATGTTTTACAAAATTCCAGTAGTCTTCTTTACATTCGTTGCAATTATAAAACCGGCTTACAATATCCCTGTTCTCATCCCAGGTAAATTTTTTGGCCATTGTGGTATCATCTAGTTTATTATGCCAGTTCATGTACTGCAAAAAACCTCCACTCCACTCCCAGTTGTTACTAAAAAAGAAAACCCCATACATTTTTCTTTTTTGCAGTTGTTGTAGCAAAAAATCCATCCCCAGCAACAGGTCATCATTGTATGTTGCCGGCGCTGTTTGCAGTGCCGGGTGAACAGGATTTACACCATTTACTAATTTACCCTGGCCCTGTGCACCAATCAGCACTCGAATATTAGTAACGCCTTGTTGCTGTAAAAAATCCAATTCTTTTAAAAGCCTTTTTCTGTTCCCGCCTTTATTATCGGGCATTGCCATTACATTGGCATACCACATATTAGCACCAACAAAATGATAAGGCTTATTGCCGATCATTAAATTGTTTTGTTGCTGCTGTACAAAATTATTTTGCGCCAACAACCCATCATTATTTATAAAAACAATAAAACAAAAGAGATATGCTGTAATTATTCTATACACCGCTTCTTTTTTATGTAAAACGCCGTTCCAGAACAAGTGATTAACTTGTAGTGCTCCGGAACGACGTTTGTACTATACAATACTAAACTAACTGCTGAGAGAAATTTTAATAAAATTCTTTCGTAAGAACTTTTTAATTTGATCAATACTATTGACCGGCATTTTATTTTACAAACATGATATTATCAAAATAAATTGTTTTACCATTTCCGTTTATTTGAAAAACTACTGTATTAACAGAAGTTGTACCCGGAAAATCGGTAGCCAAAGTATATTTAAAATACGTCCACTTATTGGCGGGTATAGTAATGGTTTTGGCATTGTTCCAATTTAAATTAACGTTTACATTTTTATCTTCGTCGGCACCTTTAGCCCAAAAAGTAAAATACTTTTCGGTAGTTAAATTAATTGATCCGCCACCCAATTGAATACCACCCCATGAACCTGCAGGATCGTAAGCACCTTTGAAAGATTTTAAACCGGTAATTTTATCATCGGTAGATGCAGTGTATGCACCACCCCAACCCCAATCCTGAAAACCGTTTTGCAAAGCTTCGTCAAATACAATAGTTGCTTTGGCTACATTTACCATTTCCTGTGTTGCCACAACAGAACCTGTAGCGTTGGTTAATTTTAAAAAGCCCCTGTCTAAATTGGTGGCAGGCATAGTAATTACCAGTTGGCCCCTTGTTTTAGAAACAATGATTGCTGCATCTGTGCTGCCATTAAAAACCACTGCTGTTACATCATCAAGATTACTACCCGTAAGTGTAACTGTAGTGCCGGCAATAAAATCCGTTGGAAATACGGTAGTAATTACCGGGTAAGCCAACACCCTGAACGGCACTTTTAAAGTTTTGCCCTCTACATTGGTAAATATAATATTTTGAGGGCCACCATAAGCGGTGTCGGGTACCCTGAAAATAATATTCTCTTCGGTGTTTAATGTTGACTGAAATGCAGCAGGCACATTTTTATTATCAAATACAATACTGCGCATTTGACCAAGGCCCGAGCCTGTAAGTGTTAACATGGCTCCACCCGAACCTGAATCAGGCTTAATGCCCACTGATGTAGCCGGATCTCCCGCTTTGTAATCCGGACTGCCATCACTATCCTTTTTGCAAGAACTGAATGCAATAGCAATACAAAACGCAAACAGGGCAGTTATATTAAAAGTTATCTTTTTCATATTTTGATTTTAATTTTTATTAATAATATTTTACTGGTGGCTTAGCCAATTCCGGATCCTGCGCTACTTCTGCTGCAGGTATAGGCAGGGTCAGCATATCTTCGGTAATAGTGATGTATTTTGGATAGAGCGTTGTGCCCCTGTTTTGTGCTAAAATTATTGCTTTAGCTTTAGCAAAACCCTGGCGTTGTACATCAAACCAGTAATCACCTTCAAAAGCAAATTCAACCCTGCGTTCATGTAAAATATCATCTCCTGTAATTACAGTTTTTGGCATTAAGCCAGCTCTGGCACGTACAAGGTTATACGATTTTAATGCTTCTGCATCTGTTGTACTAGTTGCAGCGCCTAAAATTGCTTCTGCATGAATTAATAAAATATCTGCATAACGTAACAATGGTGTGTTTAACCCGGTGTTCATGCCTAATACAGTTTCGCCACCATAAGCAGCACCCGGACCTACAACATATTTTGCAATATTAGCCCTTGTCTCATTTTTTTGTCCGCCTGCATTAGTAGGTTGAATGGTATCATACTTATAACCGCCAGACATAAATGTATTGTATGCAGGATTACTTGCGTTGGTTGGCTTCCAGCTTGGGAAAGACCAGCCATGTTCCATTACCGATCCCTTTCTGCGGGTATCGCCGGATTCATACGCATTAAGAATATCCACAGTTGGAACGTACAACTCCCACATGTTAGCTTCAGTAGTTGCTAAATTGCTAGGACCTCTGTCGCATTGTTTTTGATTAGCTGTTCCCCATGGATTACCAGCTAACTGATGCTGAATAGAAAATATGCACTCTTCGTTATTATTATTCTTACTACTGTTAAACATGCCTGCATAATCAGTTACCAATTTGTATTTAGCAGAGTTAATTACTTCCAATGCTTTTGCTTTAGCATTGGCATAATCTTTTGTATATAAATACAATTTAGCCATCATACCTTTTGCAGCATATTTGGTAAGCCTTCCTTTTTGCGGATCAGTTTCTGGCAAACCAGCTTCGGCCAGTTTTAATTCTTCCAAAGCATAACGAAATACATCTGCTTTAAAATAACGTGGAATATTAAAATCACCCGATAAAATAACTCTTCCCGGCTCTGTTACAATTGGTGCATCGCCCCAAATACGGGCTACATAAAAATATACTACGCCTCTAAAGAAATGACATTCTGCAATTGCAGGATCAATAAATGTTGGATTACCACCTTTTGATTTTTTAATGGTCAAAGCATTCATATACTCACTTGTCCATCCGCCAATTTTATAAAACATTTTCCATGCATCGGCCAATCTTACAGAGTTAGATGAAATGGTAAAACTCTGAAATGGATAATCATCTGAATTGCCACTGCCGGTAAATTCATTACCTGCCAGCTCATCCCCTATACAATCCATTGCCCTGTTCTCAAAACCCGACCATGGCAAACCATACAATGTACTGGTAAGGCTTCTTACTTCTTCAGCAGTATTGTAATAGTTATCTATAGTAGTACCATCTAAGGCAGGCTTATCAGTAAATGATTTTTTGCATGATGCTATTGCCACTGTGGAAGCAATTAAAGCAACATATAAATATTTATTTTTCATTTTTAATAATTTAGTTTTTTTAATTATAGTTCAATATTAATACCTGCTGTAAAAGAACGTGGGTTAGGATAATGCCCCTGATCAACATTCATTAAACGGATATCGTTATTGTAGGCGCCAATTTCCGGATCCATACCGCTGTAATTAGTAATAGTAGCAAGGTTTTGAATAGAGATATATACTCTTGCATTATTCAATCTTGCTCTTTTAAGTACATTGGCAGGTATGCGATAACCTACAGCTATATTTTTAATTCTTAAGTAAGAACCATCTTCAACATACCTGTCGGATACGGCTACGTTATTTACCTGGCCGGTTTTAAAACGTGGTAAAGTAGCGCCGGTATTGGTTGCAGTGTATCTATCAAGTACTGATGTTAACTGGTTAGAAAAAGTGTTATCCATTTTCTCTAATCTCCATCTTAAAAAATTATAAATTTTTGCCCCCTGGCTGCCTTGTACAAATACGGTAAAATCGAAGTTTTTGTAATTAACCGTATTGGTTAAACCATAAGTAAACTTAGGTAACGGACTTCCAATATTGGTTTGATCTGCTTCGGTAATTTTTCCATCGCCATTAAGATCTTTAAATCTTACATCGCCAAACCAGGTATGATCCTGATCTACCGGGTAACCAAATTGTGGTAATGCATTATCCAATTCTTTTTGTGTGCGGAACAATCCATCAGTTACATAACCAAAGAAAGAGCCAATTGAAGCACCTTGTGTTGTTTTAGTTAACAGGTACTGATCGTAAAATACTTTACCATAGATGGCAGAACCTGCGCCAGCTAATTTATCCAAAACATTTTTGTATTTTGAAAATATCAATGTGGTTTTCCAGGTTAAATCTTTTGTTTTAATATTATTGGAAGTGATGCTTATATCAATTCCTTTGTTGGTCATTTTACCGGTATTAATAACCGGTCCTTTTAAATCATCCCAGTTATCACCCACACCTACCAAACGTGGGCCTGTGCCAATAAATATCATTGATGCAGTTGATTTGTTATAAATATCTACCGACAGATCAATTTTACCATTTAAGAAAGTGGCATCAATACCACCATTGGTAGTAATTACTTTTTCCCATGTAAGATCAGGATTTAAAATGCCATTTAAATAACTGGAAGTACCAAAACCAACCGGGCCAGGCCAGAAGCCTACACCAGCCCTGTAAGGAATACTGAAATTACCCACAGCGCCATAACCAAATCTCAGTTTTAAATTGCTCACAACATTTTTATAAGGTTGCGCAAATTTTTCGTTGCTAACCGTCCAGGCAAAAGATGCACCGGGGAAATAACCCACCGGATTGTTTAAACCAAAGTTAGAAGAACGATCACTTCTGATACTTGCAGTAAGTGAGTACCTGTTATCATAAGTATAACTTCCTCTTGCAAAATAAGATTCTAATGCACCGTCATTTTTTCCTCCACCTAATTCCCAGGTGGTTTGATCGCTGCTGCCTGCATTAAGATCTAATAAATTGTTAGCCAGATTAATTTTTTTGCCGTTGATAGACTGGCTGTAATTATACTGAGCTTCGTGCCCTGCAGTGGCTGTTACACCATGCTTGCCTTTGTACCAGTTATAATTTAAATAATTACGTAAAGCCCATTGTGCGTAAGTACTTCTGTAATCAGAATATTGAGAATTCAATTGTCTTGGGCCTACATTACCTGCTAATTGATAAGCAACATTATCGTAAGGGCCATAATAATAAGACACTTCATTTTTAAGAGTGAAATTTTTAAGAAATTTTATTTCTGCATATACATTACCAAAAAAGCTCATGGTGTTTACCCTGCTTTTTCTTAGTTGAGTATTGGCAACCGGGTTATCTATATTTTCAGATTGTACTCCGGGTATAAAATTATTGATTCCTCCACCCCATGTACCATCTAAATTTTTAACCGGCACTAATGGATTTAAGATAGACATATCCCAAATTGCACCAGGTGCTGCATCGGCCAATGCCACATGTTGTATAGCTTTATTGGCATTAGAACTTACTCCTACTTTAAGCCAGTTTTTTAATTGATGATCTAAATTAAAACGTGTAGAATACCTGGTAAAATCAGATCCTATTAAAGTACCTTCCTGGTTAAAATAATTCATAGAAAGATAATACACTGTTTTATCGCTTCCGCCCGAAAAACTTAATTGATGGCTTTGTACCTGCCCGGTTTGAAACATGGCATCCTGCCAATCTGTTCCCCTGCCCAGTTTTGAAGGATCAGCAAATTCTGCTGTTGGCGTTGTAGCTATTTGATTTTGATAAGTTGCAAACTGTTGCAAATTCATTAAATCTAATTTCTTATAAATTCTTGACTGACCATAGTATGCATCATAATTTACTTTACCATCACCCGACTTTCCCTTTTTAGTAGTAATTAAAATAACACCATTAGCAGCTCTTGATCCGTAAATAGCCTGTGCCGATGCATCTTTTAAAATATCTACCGATTCAATATCATTAGGATTTAAAGTTGCCATTACACTGTTACCGGTTTGCCCGTTAGAACCTCCCAAACCTGCATAGCCCGAGCTTTGCCTGGTGTTTTCGTAAAAGGGCACACCGTCAATTACAATCAATGGGTCGTTACCATTAATAGTGGTAATACCACGTACTTTAATAGATACGCCACCACCCGGTTGCCCACCGTTATTATCCACTGTTACCCCGGCAACTTTACCTTGTATGGCCTGGTCGATACCGGCAACAGGCAAATCCTTAAGGTCCTTGGTTTTAACAGATGAAATTGCAGAAGACACATTTGCTCTTCTGGTAGTGCCATAACCAATAACCACCACATCCTGCATTATTGATGCTACAGTTTTGAGGGTTACATTTACAGAAGTTGATTTTCCTATTGCAACATCTTCCTGCTGCATACCAATAAAGGTAATTAACAGGGTTCTTGTTTTTTCGGGCACATCAATAGAAAACTTTCCATTAACATCCGTTTTTACTGCAATAGTGGTTCCTTTTGCATTAACAGTAGCTCCGGGAAGAGTGACTCCCTTCTCGTCTGAAACTGTACCTGTAATTTTTTTTGTTTGAGAAAACGCTGAAGAAAAAAGTATGCAGAACATAAGCATGCATACCAGGAGTTTACATTTCATATAAGCAAGTTTAATTTTATCAAAAGTAAATTGTAACTCAATACAGTGGAGATACTATTTTATCTTTGTACTGTATTTTTTTAACTGTATAAAAAAATACTACTTCGGAAAATACGTTAAATCCTTTACTACACTGCATTAAGCCATTTTTTGGCAAGTGATATTATTTTAATCATTTAGTGAACTTTTTTATACTTTTACCTGGCGGCTCATTTTTTCTTTAGCAATACGGCTGCATTTAAAACAAACGAAAACTTGCCAGATGACCCCTAAACTATTAAGGGAAATTACCCCTTTAACCCAAAGCGATTGCTTCACTATGTTTTACAGGGTTAAATCAGAATTTAATTTTCCCCTGCATTATCATGAAGAGTTTGAACTCAACTTTATTGATAATGCCAAAGGCATTAAACGGGTGGTGGGTGATCATATTGACGAGATAGACGACCTTGAATTAGTTTTAATTGGCCCCAACTTACAACACGGCTGGTTTAACCATAAATGTAAAAGCAAAGAGTTTACCGAGATCACCATCCAATTTCACAGGGATCTGTTTGATGAAAAATTTTTGCAACGCAATCAAATGAATTTGATAAGAACCATGTTTGAAAAATCATTGCGGGGTATTTTATTTTCTAAAGAAACTATTAAAACACTGAAACCAAGATTGCTGAACCTTACCAAAAAACATGGCTTTGATTCTGTACTGGAGCTGATCTCTATTTTACACGATCTTTCTTCTTCCAGAAATATGAAAACGCTTTCGGATCTCTCTTTTAAAAATGCGGAAACGATTACTTATAACAGCCGAAGGGTAGAAAAAATAATGCAATACCTCAATGTAAATTTCGACAGAAACCTTACGCTGGCAGAGGCCGCAGGTATTGTATCGATGAGTGAAGTGGCCTTCAGCCGTTTTTTTAAAGCAAGAACAGGTAAAACATTTATTGACACTTTAAACGAGATACGTTTAGGCAATGCATCAAGAATGCTGATAGACAGTACGCATGGCATTAACGAAATTGCTTTTAAATGCGGCTTTAATAATATCTCCAACTTTAACCGGATCTTTAAAAAGAAAAAAGATTGTACCCCTAAAGAATTCCGGCAGGAATATAATGCCGAAGGTGTTCGCTCATTTATTTAAAGAAAAAATATTCAATACCCAACTCATCATGTTTAATAAAAACAGTAAGCAATTATTTTTACTTATTACCTGCTCCATTTTTTTATTTCTGCAAAATGCTGCTCAATCTTTTAATGTAAGGGTTGACAATATCAGTAAAGAAGATAAAAATTTCTTTCCTGCAGATAATCCCTTGATACAATACACCGGCAGAATTGATTTTGGTAATACAGAGCTCCCTAAAATGTGGGCACCGGGAGTTTATATAACCGTGCAATTTAAAGGTACAGCAATTACTGCCGTTATTAACGACCAGGAATTGTGGGGCAAAAACCACAACTACCTGGAAATAGTTGTTGATGGCGAAGCAAAGAGAATACAAACTAAAAGCAAAACAAATTATATCACAGTATCAGGTCTTACTGATACGTTTCACTACTTTACTATTTGTAAAAACACAGAGTCGAATATTGGTTATATTGAATTTGCCGGTGTGTATTGCGATTACCTGGTAAAACCACAACCCAAACCTAAAAGAAAAATTGAATTTATTGGCAACTCTATTACCTGTGGCACCGGAAGCGACAAGAGTGAAATTGATTGCGGCAAAGGTGTTTGGCACGATCAGCACAATGCTTATATGGCTTATGGCCCCGTAACTGCAAGAATATTAAATGCACAATGGCACCTTAGTGCTGTATCTGGTATTGGCTTAATGCACAGTTGCTGCAATATGAATATTATTATGCCGCCCGTGTTTGATAAAATTGATATGCGTGGCGACTCTGTGCAATGGAATTTTAAAAAATACCAGCCAGATGTGGTTACTGTTTGTTTGGGGCAAAATGATGGCATACAGGATTCCGTTGTGTTTTGCAATGCCAATATTGATTTTGTAAAACAATTGAGAGGCCATTACCCTAAAGCAAAAATCGTTTTACTAACCAGCCCCATGGCAGATGAAAAACTAAAGGCAGTTTTAAAAAATCAAATTACTGCAGTGGTGCATTTTTTTAACAAGCAAAAAGATAAAAAGGTCAGCAAATATTTTTTCAGCCGCTCTTTTACCAGCGGTTGCGATTATCATCCTGATCTGAACGAACATCAGCTTATTGCAGCAGAGCTTACTGCCTATTTGAAAAAATTAATGCGCTGGTAATTTTTATACTGCCCCTGAATTCCCTTCGGCTTAATTGCAGCAAATTAAAAGATAATAGTGTTTAATCTACCAATACAAACTTAACTTTTTGGTTATTGATCATTAAGTAAAAATCGCCGGCTTCCAAATGCCGTATACCATTTGCATCAGGAAAACTCAAGTCACGCATTGGATCAATTTCAAATTTAAAAACTTTCTTCTCTCCCGCTTTCAATTCCATTTTCTCAAAATATTTTAATTCCTTCATTGGCCTTGTAATAGATGCAACAGGATCGGCAATAAACCATAATGCCGTTTCTTTACCATCCCTTACACCGGTATTGGTTATTTCAACTTGTGCAATTATTTTTTTATTTTTCTTGATCACGCTGTCAGAAAGCATAACTTTTCCATAAGAGAAACTCGTATAACTTAAACCGTGGCCAAACCAATATTTTGGTTCGGTAGCAATATCCTGGTAGCCGCCCAATTTTGGCCTTGCAGATTGGCGCATGTTGTAATAAGTGGGAATCTGCCCTGTTGCTAATGGGAATGTAATGGCTAATTTTCCTGAAGGATTCAAGCGGCCCGAAACTAAACCTGCCACAGGTGTACCACCGGCAATACCCGGCTGCCATATTTCTAAAATAGCATCAGACAGTACTTCTAAATTACCCAGCTCCAAAGGCCGGCCATTAGACAATATTAATACAATTGACTTACCGGTTTTCTTTAATGCTGCCACTAATTTTTCTTGTATAGCCGGCAATGCAATGGTAGATCGTGTTGCATTTTTGCCACTCCATTTTTTCATTTCTCCCATACACAAAACAATAACATCCGATTTTTGTGCAGCAACAATGGCTTCTTCAAATCCGCTTTCATTGGTGCCTTCAAAATCGCAGCCCTTTGCATAATTTAAGACTGCTTTGTTGGCAAACTCTTTTTCAAAACCACTAAATAATGCTTCTACAGATGATGCAATACCCTGGCCTTCCCATGAGCCCATTAAATTCACACTATCTTTTACCATCGGGCCAATCAATGCAATTTGTTTAACATCATTTGATAAAGGCAATGTTTGATTATTATTTTTCAGCAGCACCATCGATTCCTCTGCAAGCTTTGCTGCAATGGCCATACTCTCCGGTTGATAGTAGCGATCCTTTTCCGATAGTTCTACAACATAAGGCTGGTCAAATAATCCCAAACGAAATTTTATTCTTAAAATTCTTCTTACCGCTTCATCGATCTTACTTACAGGTATTTTATTTTCCTTTACCAGTTGCGGTAAATTTTCTACTTACACATTATCTACCATATCCATTTCCACACCAGCCATAAATGATTTTAATGTAGCGTCTTTTTTATCCTTTGCAAAACCTTGTGGTATCAGGTTTTCTACCGAGCCCCAATCAGAAACTACAAAGCCATCATGCTTCCAGCGTTGTTTTAAAATTTGGGTAAGTGTATAATAATTAGCAGACGCTGGTGTGCCGCTAATATCATTAAAGCCACTCATTAATGTTGCGGCGCCGGCTTTTACACCAGCTTCGTAAGGCGGCATAAATGTTTCCCACATGGTTTGTGCAGATACATCGGCGTAGCGATAATCCCTTCCACCTTCGGATAAACTGTACCCGATATAATGTTTTAAACATGCTGCAATAGAAAATGAATCCGATAATTTTTTGCCCTGGTATCCTTTTACAGAAGCAACAGAAAATTCGGCATTAGCATAGCTATCTTCTCCGTAACCTTCTGCAACTCTTCCCCACCGGGCATCACGGGCCACATCAATCATTGGAGAAAAGGTCCAATCCACGCCAGACAATCTTGATTCTTTTGCTGCTACTGCACAAGCCTGTGTTACTAAATTTCTATTCCACGAGCAGGCCTGTGCCAAAGGAATAGGATACACCGTTCTGTAACCATGTATCACATCAAAGCCCATTAAAACAGGAATGCCCAAACGGGATTCTTCCATTGCCTTACGCATAATATCATTGCGGTAAACAGGATTGATACTGCGGTAAATGAGTGACCCAATTTCTGGCCTTACTGCTTTTTTGCTGGCCTCAATATTATTAGCATTTGCATTTTTGCCGTAAGTCCATTGGTTGGTTTGCAAAATTTTTTCTTCCAGCGTCATCCGCTTCAGCAGATCATCAATACGCTTTTCCACAGGCGCATTTTTATCTTTATAAACAGGAGAAATTTTTTGTGCGGCAACCATTAATGGTAACAGTGCCATTGGCAATACAATACATTTAATGCAATTCATTTTATAAACCTGTTAAGTAGAAAACAATTAGTATTTTATTTTTTACGGGCATCAAAAAAATCAATCAGTGAATATACATTGGTATTCAGCGCTTTCATTTTATCGGTAAGATCGCTGTATAAAGTATAATCCAGTTTTACAATTCCTTTATTGGCATCTCTGTTGGAGGGATCTGTTTTTAAATTAGACGGATCATTATCCTGGTATTTAAACCAATGAAAGCCCACGCAATTTTTTGATTCTAATAATGCCAGTGTAAAATTCTGATAGAATAAACCACGGTCTTTTTGTGTGCGAACAATCCAGCCGGCACCGGAATAGTTGGGCATACCGCTATCTTCGCCTTTAGTGTACCATTCGGTAATAATAAAAGGCTTGCCGCTCCATGCTTCCCAGTTAATTACATCTTCCTGCAACGGTGTCCACTCCCGGTAATAATTTACAGCAATTACATCCACATATTTTCCTGCGGCATTAAATACTTCCGCTACCTTTTTTTCGTAAGAATGAAAGCGACTGCCGAGGTATAAATGATTGGGGTCGTATTTTTTTATAGCTTTTGAAACGATGGAATAATACCGTTCGGCCATCAGCCCTAAAAATTCATTTCTTTCTTTATCAGTAATTTCTTTTACCTGTATATTTTTATTTTGCAACCAGTTTTTTGCTGCAATACAGCCTTCATCAGCGGTATCTTTTTTAGCCAGATACCTGTCTAACGATAAACGCTGAAAAGGCATTTCATTATCAGAAAAATAGCCAAATAAATTTTTATCATCTTTTGTCGCAGCAAGTTGTTTAGCATACTCATCGCAAAAAGATACAAATGCGGTATCAAAAACAAAAATGGTATTATCAGGATAACCGGTGTGGCCGGGCAGTTGATAGGTCTCTCCTTTTTTTCTGCCATAATCACTCATAAAACCTTTGATGATGGTATATGAAAATGGTTTTGCCTCTTGTTCTTTCAATTGCAAAAAAGATGGATTATCCGACCATGCACCCAGCGCATTAAAACCAAGTTCACTCATTAAAGATTTAGTATTGGCTGCCCAGTTTTTTTTATCACCATACTTTTGCTGCATTAATTGCAGGCTGCTGTCGGATGCTGCTGTTGCTACATTATTCAATGCAATATTGATCATACAATATCCATCAGGATCAATTATCCACCAGCGATTATTTATTTTAGCCGAATAAAAAAAACCGGTGGCTTTAAATTTCCTGTCTGTTCCGCCACCATATTTATCGGTTTTAATTACAGCAGTATTTTTAAACCCGTTTAATGTTTGTATAGTTCTGGTATTATACCATTTCCATTGTCCGTAAGTTTTCTTTTCGCTGTTGGCCACCATCGATTCTACCTTAAGAGAATATTCGTTTACCGGCTGTGCAATTATTTTTAAAGAGGAGCCTGTTAACAACAAAACAAAAAAAACTATTCCTGTTTGCTTTTTAATTTTATTTGTACTTAAGCTGCATTTCATCATAAAAACTTTTAACTGTGTAAAATGCTTTTTTCTTTTTCCCTGTTTCGGATATTAATCCTTTACGGTTCCAAAAATCCTGAAAGTAAGGATGCTGGCGACGTGGCGAACGAAAATCAACCAGTATCCACGGCGTCATCCCACGCAAACCGGGTATGGCAGTAAGCATAGTAAATTGATTTTTAAATAACAGGTCCTGGTATTCTTCGCTCCATCTTGTTTCTTCATCCGCATGATAACCACCCAGTGCATCGGCACCAAATTCTGTTATTACCACCGGCTTATTAAACTTAATATCAAATTTATAATTCAACATATCTTTTGTGCTGCTCCAGTACCAGCCTGCATATTCATTAAAACTAACCAGGTCTAATTTTTCTCCCAGTGGATCTTCCACTACCACATCATTTCCCTTGCGATGTATTTCCAATGCTGCTGCTACCAATCTTGTATTATCCAGCAAACGGGCTGTAGCCGCCAGTTTACCCATAAAAATGTTTCTTGGTTCGCTGATAGGCGTTTCATTACCGATGGACCAAACGATTACGCTGGAACGATTTTTATCTCTTGTCATTAAATCACTCAACTGCTTTTCTGCATTTTGATAAGTTGCTTCATTAAGCCAGGAGATCGTCCAGTACACAGGCACTTCTGCCCAAACCAGCAAGCCCATTTCATCGGCAAGCCTTACCATTGTTTCGCTATGCGGATAATGTGCCAGCCTAACATAATTGCAATTCATTTCTTTTGCCCATTGCAACATCATACGCATATCTCCTTCGCCTCTTAATCTTCCCGGTATCAAAGGGTTTTCATCATGCATACAAATACCACGCAAAAAAATTGATTTACCATTTAATAAAATATCCTGCCCTTTTGTTTCAATAGTGCGAAAACCAATTTTATCGGTTACTTTATCTGATGCTGCTGCAATTTCCACTGCATACAGTTTAGGATTTTCCGGCGACCAGTAATTGAGTTTTTTTATTGCAAAATCAAAGCTGGCTCTTCCGGTAGCATCTGTAGTTACAGTTTGCTTTATACCAGCTTCGGGAATATTGATGATAATACTTTGCACTTTATCTGCACCGGCCAATTGAACAAAACCTTCCATCTTATTCATGTTTCCTTTTGCAAGTTGTACTTTATAATCTTCAATATAAGAGGCGGGCATTTCTGCCAGCAATACATCTCTTGTTATTCCACCATAATTCCACCAATCTGTATTTACTGTAGGTATCTCATCCTGAAAACGTTTATTATCTGCCTTAACTACTACAAAGTTTTCTCCTTTAAGTAATTTGCCGGTTACTTCAAATTGAAACGGTGTAAAGCCACCTTTATGAGTACCTAATTTTTTTCCATTTAAATAAACATGCGCTTCGTAATTAACTGCACCGAAGTACAAAAAATATTTTTTATCTGCTTTAGGATCTGCATTAAATTTTTGGCGTAACCAGATGGTGCCCTCATATAATTGTAATTTTTCTGCCTGCGAATTCCAGTCTCCCGGTATTTTCATTGCAGGAGAAAGATCAAAATTATACTCTACCCATTCCCCTTTATCTTTCGGTTTTCTATCATCATAAAAACCGCCTTTGCCAGATGCTGACTGATCGAAAGGCATGTGACGGTAATCGTAATAACCCATTTCATAAGGATCGATAATGTAATTCCATCGGCCGTTAAGGCTGGTATGTGTGCGGCCGTAAATATTTTGTATTAAAGAGGATTGTGAAAATCCCGGAAAATTAACTGCTACAAGAAGTACAAGAGCAATTAAAATAATTTTGTAAAATGAATTTTGCTTAAACATGATCGTGTTTGCTTTTTTATGATTCAATTTATGCTTGCCAATTTTTTTGACATAACAGGTTATTTACTTTTTTAAAAGTAATATCCAGAAGTAAAGGAACGTGTCAATCAAAACAATTGCAAATTTATTTTGCACCATCAATTATGGCAGCATAAGCAGGCTTGCGCAAATAGTTGGCATCAAAAGGTAAAGGCCAGTCTGGCGCACCTTGCCAGCCTGGTATCCACGAATCTGCATCGCCAACATTCCATGTGGTAATACCAAATTGCTGACTTGCGGGTATAGCTTTATACGTTTTAACCACATATTTATATCTTGCTGCCTGTTGCACTCCCATTGCATTGGTATAAGCAAGTCCTTGTACTGCACTTGCATTAAGCCTGATATCCAATTCGGAAATATGCACTTTTAAGCCTGTAGATGCCGCTGTGTTTATTGCTGCCGAAATATTGGCATCTGATTGGCCAACAGTAATATGAAATTGCATACCAATACCATGTACCGGAATACCACGGGCCTTAAAATCGTTTAGCATTGCAATGATAGCTGTTCGTTTAGCCGCACTGTACTCATGCCCGTAATCATTATAAAATAATAATGCATCAGGATCGGCCTGGTTAGCATATTGAAAACAACGGGCCACATAATCGTTACCTAATTTTTGCCGCCAGATACTATTTCTTGGAACACCAGTGTCTTCAAAATCTTCATTCACTACATCCCACGATACTACCTTTCCTTTAAAATGTGTAACCACTGTTTGAATATGTGTTTTCAGTAAATTTTCCCAGGCAGCAGAGTCGCCCACAAAATTAGTTACCCACGATGGTAAAGATGTGTACCAGATTAAAGTATGCCCATGTACACGTTTGTTATTTAGCTGTGCAAAATTTATAAGGTAATCTGCATCCGTCCAGTTATAGGTATTTGCTGATGGATGCAATGCGCCAAACTTCATGGCATTTTCTGCAGTAATGCTATTGTATTCTTTTTTTACTACGCTATTATACTTAGTGTTGTTCTGCATCAGGTTTATATTAACCGATGCTCCCACTGCAAACGGCATCATTGTATACATGCTGGTATCAATAACAGTGGGCGGGGTTACTGCTCCCCCGCCTGTACTGCTTTTTTTGGAACATGCTGCTATGAAAAAACTGATTGCTATTATAGAAAAAAATATCTTTTTCATTGTACACATTATTTAATGATGATAAATTAATACCCGGGATTTTGAATTAATGCAGGCTGCCTGTTCACATCATTCTGAGAAAAAGGAAACAAATAGTTTTTATCTGCAAAACTTCTTGTTTCTACCTGAAAACGGGTAAAGTTTAATGTACCGTTGGTGTTAACAGTAATATTCATTCCGGTTACAGGTTTGTTTAAAAAAGTATCGCCCAGTTTCCAGCGCCTTACGTCGTAAAAACGATGACCTTCAAAACATAATTCCACACGGCGTTCGTTTTGTATCCTTGTACGCATCTGATCTTTTGTTAATGCTGCAGGTAAAGCCGGCATTGCAATGCCGGTACGCTGGCGAACAAGATTTACATATTTATATACATCTGCCACAGGCCCCTGTGCTTCGCTTAAAGCTTCTGCATAATTCAATAAAGTTTCTGCATAGCGAAATACTACCCACGGACGACGGGCATTGGTATTGGATGCCTGGTTCCAGGTTACTGCTTCGCTTAAAAACTTGCGCATGTAATACCCGGTTTTAGTAGCATTCACATTTTTATTTAAACCATCGGCCCCGCCAACAAAAGTTTCTACTGCACGGCTTTTAAATATGCGGCCATTGTAGTTTACCACCAATGCCAGGCGTGGATCTCTGAGGTTATAAGGATTGGCAGGATTGTACCCCGATGTAACATCAGTAATTGGTTTACCATTGGTCATTTCAAATGCATCAACAAATTCCTGTATGGGATTGGTACGCCCTTTAGCACCATCATAACTTATAGGTGCATTATTGGTTTCAATATCATTTCTATTGGTTGCCTGTGTTGCAAAAATCACCTCGTTATTATATTGTGCAGCACCGTAATTAAAAATATTTATGTAGGGTGTAATAAGTGAATGCTTATTTGAATCAATCAAAACTTTTGCAGCGTTGGCGGCCAACTGCCATTTAGTTACATCATTAGCAGTATTAAAAAGCGGACTTGCAGCATACAATAACATACGAGACTTAAGTGCCATGGCTGCAGTTTTAGTTGCCCTGCCACGGTTGGTGGTATTCCATGTTTGCGTCCAGGTGGGTAGCAAAGCAATAGCAGAGTCGCAATCCTTAACAATCTGGTCCACACATTCCTGGTAAGTATTGCGGGGAAGATTTAAATTTTCTTCTCTGTCAAAAACTTTTGTAGCCAATGTTACTGCGCCGTAACGTTCTACCAATTCAAAATGAAACATGGCACGCAGAAAAAAAGCTTCGCCTTTTAATCTTTTTACTTGTGCCACCAAACCTGTATCAGCATTTGTCATTGTAGTTAATTCCGCTACCGGAATAATTACTGCTGTAGAAATATTATCTAAAAACAAATTTACTTTTCGCAACCCATCGTACATATTGCTGTACACATTATTAATGGTACGCAGCGGGCTCCAGGTGCCGTTATTAAAAATATTTACAGAGGAGTTGGCATTGGAGTTTACTGCTTCATCAGTTCCCGAAGCCATCATTGCACCATCACCATCCAGATCAAAACCTGATGGTACAGTAAAGTAGGCATTATTTAAAAAGCCCCTGGTATAACTGTCATTACCCCATACCTGATCTTCGGTAATATTCCCTTCTGTTGTACTGCCATCCTGTAAATAATTCTTTTTACAGGATATGATAAAAAAAGGCAGCATCAGCAATACAAATTTTAATATTTTATTTTTCATATCTTAAAGCTTAATGTTATTAAAAATTAACGGTTAACCCGGCAGAAAAAGTTTTTATGTAAGGATAGTTAGAACCATAACCTGATGTTGGAATTTCAGGATCAACAGGCAGATCTTTAACCTTACTAAAAGTGAGCAGGTTAAATCCACTTACATAAAAACGGGTTGATTTAATATGGAATTTTTTTAATGCTGTAGCCGGAACAGTATATCCTATCTCGGCAGTTTTCAATCTTAAGTAATCGCCTGAACGTAACCAAAAAGTAGAGTTGACTGTATTGTTTGCCCTGTCTGCAATGGCTGATCTTGGATATAAAGCGGAAGGATTAGATGCAGTCCATGCATCTGTACTAAACTGGTTGATATAACCTGTAGATGCAGAACCGGAATTTACCAGATCGTTAATTTGTATGGTACGGCCATCAATACCCTGAAACTGCATAGACAGATCGAAATTGGAATAGGATACCGAAGCTCCAAATCCAAAATAAGAGGTAGGCACATCAGAATAATCTGTGGTAGAAAAATCAAGATTATCAATTACACCATCCTGGTTAATATCTTTATACCGTATATCGCCTGGCTTAACTGTACCGGAAAGTTTTTGTTTAGGTGCTGCATCAATTTCTGCCTGTGTTTGAAAGATGCCCTCGGCTGTAAGAAAATTGCGTAAAAAACTGCCGCCCTGAATTACACTGCCGATAGAATGGCCCAATTGTTTTTGATAAGCAGGCAAACCAGCTTCTTCATTTATTGCCAGTATTTTACTTTTAGAAGAAGTAAAATTTGCATTAAGCTGAACATTAACTTTTCCGAACGATTTGTTATAATTAACAGCAGCTTCATACCCTTTATATTGTGCAATACCATCATTTACACTAACGGTGGATTGCCCTAAAATATTAGGCAATATTGCTGTGGTTAAAAGGTCCTTTCTTTTTTCGTAAAAATAGTCAAATGAAACAGACAGTGATTGTTTAAACAACCTTGTATCAAAACCAACACTTACTTTGGTGGCTTTTTCCCATGTTAAATCAGCATTGCCCAATTCTACTTCTGTGGTGTTGGATACTGCTGTATAACCCGTTCCAAAAGTATATTGCGAACCGCCCCTGCTAAAATAATTCCGGTAAGCATACCTTCTTGCGCTAATACCATCATTACCTACCAACCCAAATGAGCCACGTAATTTAAGGTAGTCTAAAAATTTAGCTGACTTCAAAAAGCTTTCGTCAGAAATGATCCAGCCAGCAGAAACAGCAGGGAACCATCCAAAACGTTTGCCCGGTGCAAAATTCTGAGAGCCGGAATAACTTGCCACCACATCTGCAAAATATCGCTGCATATAACTGTAAGATATTCTGCTTGCATAATTGATACGGGTGTTATCTAATCGGTTAGGTTGTGCACTTACTGCCCTTTGCATTCTTGATGAAACTTTAAAATCGTGTTTGCCAAAACTGCGATCATAATCCAGTCCGGCCCAAAACTCGTTATTACGAAGGTTACCACTAAAAGTTGTTGACCTGTAATTTAACGGCGCTTTATTACCAAAGCGTGTAGCTGTGCCTGTGTTAGAAAATTCGTACACTTCGTAAGCCTGTGTAAAACCTGATTGATACAAACCTGTCATATCATACGTATAAAAAACATTTGCCGATAATCCCTTTGTAATAAAGTCCAGCTTTTGTTTTACGTTCATAGTGGCCAGTAAAGTGCGGTACAGATCTGTATAATTGCCATCTTCATTTAACATGGCCAGAGGATTACTGCGAAACAATGAACTGCCGCCATAAGTACCATCCGCATTTAACAATGGAAATGCATTAGAAGGCGTGTTATATATTGTAGAAAGAAAAGTACCATTACCGGAATTGGGATACCTTAAATTTTCCACTCTTCCTCCAACATCCAATAGCACATCCAGGTTTTTATTAATGTGCAGATCGAGATTGGTTCTGAAATTGTAGCGCTTGTAATTGGTGTTAGAATTATACTTTGTATTCTCTGCGCCTTTATACAAACCATCCTGGTTATAAAAACTAAGCAAAGTAAAATAGCGTGCAAAAGCGTTACCACCACTTACGGTAACCACATAGCGCTGTACCGGCGCTGCAGTTTTCATAAACTGATCCACAAAATTATTGTTGGGATATTTGTACGGATCCGATCCGGATTGATATCCATCCAAAGTGGTTTGATCGTACCGTGGTGCATTGCCATCATTTTGCAGTGCCTGGTTATACAGCAAAGCGTAATTATAAGAATTTAATGGTTTGGTTTTGTTTTGTGGCATTTGAATACCGCCCTGCACATCTACCGAAATTTTTGTTGCAGAAGGGCTTCCTCTTTTGGTGCTAACATAAACCACACCGTTGGCCCCTGTCATTCCGTACCATGATAAAGAAGCTGCATCTTTTAAAACACTGATGCCTTCAATTTCATTGATATCCATATTTACAAAATCCCTTTCCACGCCATCCACCAATACAAGCGGCTCCTGGTTACTGTTATACGATGATCTTCCACGGATAAGAAAAGTGGCATCATCAGTACCGGGCCTTGTTCCTGTTTGCTTAATGTACAAACCAGGTAACCTGCCCGATAATACATTGTTTAAAGTAGATAAAGGCAATTGCGGCAAATCAGCTACCTTGATAGTGCTTACTGAGGCTGAAACTGCACGTTTTTTTCTTACCCCAAAAGGAATAAAAACATTATCATCATCACCTGCATCAATCAGGCTGGCAATCATTATTACATTGCTATTCACAATATCTGTAGCAGGTTTTTGTATAGTGTTGTACCCTGATTTTTTAAAGATCAGAATATCATTAGTAGTACACGGCACAATAAATTTTCCATCTGCGCCTGTTACTATGCCCGAAGTTTTTTCCTGTATTAAAATACTTACTCCTTCAATTGGTTTATTGGCATTATCTACAATAATACCTATTGCATTAAATGCTGCACCTGGTACCTGTGCCTGGCCGGTAAATGCCCAAAACATCAGACAGGTGAAAATTATTATTTTATATGTTGAATTCATTTGGCTGTTATTAAAAGTTAAGCGTAATAAAAAAATTACCATCCTGTATTTTGCAATAAAATGCCTTTGCTTTTATATATTTCCGTACGGGGAATGGGATAACGATGCATATAATCCAGATACACTTTTTGCATGTTGGTAGGCAATAATTCCCTGTTGTATGTAAACGTACCGTTAGTATTTTTAACCACATTCATGCCATACATTGGTTGCGCCACAATATCTGGTCCGGCTTTCCACCGCATGATATCATACCACCGAAAATCTTCAAAAGCCAACTCTACTGCACGTTCGTTGCGGATGCGGTCACGCATTTGTGCCTGTGTTAATCCAGCTGGCAAAGGCGGCATGGCTACACTTGCTCTTGCACGTATTTGATTGATAGCAGCATAAACAGCTGCGTCAGGCCCTACGGCTTCGTTTTGTGCTTCTGCATAATTCAATAAAATTTCTGCATAGCGGAAATAAACAAAGTTTACAATAGCTGTGCCTGCAACATTTCTGATGTAAGGCTCCGGCCACATCTTTCTGCAGTAATAGCGGGTGGCAGTGTATGTTACATTACCGGATAAATAATCTTTCCCTCCGCTCCACATTTCAATTTTCCTTCCCTGCCAGGTCATATCATTATACAATACATTACCTGCTAAACGGGGATCTCTGTTGGCATAAGGTAATTGCGGATTGTAACCGGATGTGGGATCAGAGATCGGCTTTCCCGTAGTTTTCATTTCATATAAGTCTACATGGTTTTGTGTGGGATTTAATTGTCCCTGTGCACCACCAGACCCCGGCGACATGGCAAAGTCTAATAAAAACCCATCAATGGTTCTTGGCCCTCTTACTTTTATCATGATGTATTCGGGAGAGCTTGCTACGTTTAAGATATCATTGTATGTGGCTTGTAAACTGTATTGATTAAGATCCATTACTGCTTTGGCAGCTGTAGCTGCGGCCTGCCATTTGGTAAGGTCATTGGCTTCGTTATTTAATTTACTTGCTGCAAATAAAAGTGCCCTTGCCCTTAATGCTTTGGCAGCGCCTAGCGTTGCTCTTCCGTTATCCGAATTGGTATAGGTTGCAGGCAATAAAGGTTCTGCCTTATCCAGGTCGCTGATAATAAAAGCCAAACATTCCTGGTAAGTATTTCTGGGGAAATCGATATTCTCATTTACATCATACACTCTGTCTGCAATGGGCACACCACCAAAACGTTTTATTAATTCAAAATATAAAAACGCTCTTATAAAATACATCTCTCCTTTTATTCTTGCCGAAGGTTGGGTAGTCCAGGGTACATCATCAATTTTTGATAACATTTTATTAGTAACCCGGATACCTGCGTAAGCCCTTGACCATACATCACCAATATCATTTAAAGAAGCACCGCCTCTTTCGTAATGATCGTGGTAAGTGCCATTGGTAAGTGTTCTTATAGATATTTCGTTATTGCCCGATACCGCTTCATCAGCTGCCTGGCCGGTAATACCACGGTGTGCATTAAAGCGTGCATACTCATCAATTAAATGATTGTAGGCATTATCGGCAAACTGTGCAGCAAGAATAGGATCAGAAAATATTTTTTCTTCAGTAAGATTTACACTCGGTGCCCTATCCAGAAAATTCTTTTTGCAAGAGAAGGAACACAGCAGTAAGAGTGACAGAGAAGTTATATAAATAGACTGTTTCATTATTAATTTTTTAAAGTTGAAGATTAACTCCAAAGTTGAAAATGCGGGGAGTTGGATAAATAGACTGCTTGGAAAAATCGGTATTGGAAAGATTTACATTCTCCGGATCGAGGTACATTTTATACTTCGTCCAGGTATGTAAATTTTGCCCGGATACATAAACACGTAAACCGCTGATTTTTTTATTTAACCATTGCTGAGGTACATTCCACGATAATTCTATATTTCTTATTTTGAGGTATGAGGCATCCTGCAAAATAAAATCGTTGAGCCTGTAACTGATATAGGAGTTTCCCCTGGAATGCAGCGCAGGCCATTTTGCACTGGCTGCATTATCCACCGTCCACCTGTCCTTTTGAATTTCTTACATCTGCTGCCCGTTATTTTGTTCAGATAAAATAACATCGGAACTTACATTGGCCACTCCCTGAAATAATACTGATAATGAAATGCCTTTAAAAGAAACCGAAGGCGAAAAGCTGTAAATATATTCGGGTGTTCTGGAGTAACCGATGGGCACAATATCATCGGCATCTATTTTACCATCTTCATTGTAATCTTTGTATTTTAAATCACCCGGTGTGGCTTTACCTAAAGTGTTAACAGGCGATGCTGCTATATCTGCCAATGAAGTATAAAAACCATCGGTTAAAAATCCAAAAAACTGGCCTACAGGTTTACCTTCCTGCTTAAGATAATCTGGTCGTCCTACAGGTTCATCTCTGCTGATAATTTTATTGCGGGCAAATGATAACTGCGTTACCAGGCCATAAGTAACCTGCCCTCTTCTTTTTTGATAATTGAGTTCAATCTCATAACCCTTGTTGTAAACCTCTCCGATATTTAATGCAGGATAAGTAAGGCCGTAAGTTTGTAATCCGGAGGCACGGTTGGTTAAAATATCTACACGCTTTTCATCAAAAATATCTGCAGTAACAGACAGGGCTGATTTAAAAAAGCTGGCTTCTACTCCAATATTTCTTTTAGTTCCTGTTTCCCAGGTAACATCCGGGTTGCCAAATGAAGTAGGCACTACCACCTGGTAATTTACCAATGAAGTGGGCAAACCAAACTGCACTCCTGTGCCTGGTCTTGAATAAACAGGATCGGTAGATAATCCACCTGTTATCACGGAATAATTATCGAGGAATAAAAAGCGGGCATTTAATTTATCGTTACCCACGATGCCGTAAGAACCTCGTATTTTTAAATTACTCAACCACGAAACGTTTTCTAAAAAATTTTCGTTGCTGATCGTCCAGCCTGCAGAAACTGCAGGAAAGAACCCATACTGTTTTCCTTTAGCAAATTGCTCGGAACCATTATAAGCAGCATTAAATTCGGCAAAATATTTTTTCTTATAATTATAGGCTACCCTGCTTACCACACCTTGCGATGCCCTTGGCGGTGCATTTAAACCAGTACCCTGCTCATTAATTAGCTGGCGGGTAAAAAGTGCCAGGCCGGTAATATTATGATCTCCAAAAGTTCTATCATAATTAAACCCTGTCTGTAAATTTGAGGTAACCAAACCACTGTAAGAAGTGATCAATCCGCTTAGCGGTTCATCTCTTGGCCGGTCGGGTGATAATGTAACGGCTTTTGTTACACGATCAACTACATACGCTGCCCAAACCGCATTTCGCCTGGTAACATTTGAAAAATAAGAGTCGTAACCAAAAACAGTTTTAAAAGATAAGCCTTTGGTAATACCATCTAACTTATAATTTAAATTAACCGTACTTTCCATAGTATTATTCTCATCTTCACGTGTACCCCACCTGGTAATTACTGCATAAGGATTCCAGATATTGGTACCCACATTGGGGTTTTGTGCAATACGGCCATCAGGTAATTTAATAGGATATGCAAATGAAGGAGTTTGCAATATCCTGGATATCATGGCTTCGATATTATCATAAGAGAAAGAGCCCGAACCAGACTGCAAACCAGCCGGCTGATAACGCTTACCAAGCTTACCTCCCAGGCGAACACCTATCTGTAAATTCTTACTTAAATTAAAATCCAGGTTAGATCTGAAATTATAACGGGAGTACGAAGGCGTGGTTCTGAATCCATAAGGAGATTCGAATTCTTTAAAAATACCATCTTCAAATAAATAACCTACAGAGGCAAAATATTTAACCACTTTAGTACCGCCGCTTACATTTATATTATGTTGTGTTTGCGGATAAGCTGTTCTGGTAAGATATTTAAACCAATTAATATCGGGATAACCTAAGGGATCTGAACCATCTTTAAATTTTTGCAATTCAGCTGCGGTCCATGTTTCTGCTAAACCATCATTTCTGTTGGCTTCATTTATTAAAGAGGCATTATCGTACGCACTCATTGCTTTAGGAATACCGGTATAGGTTTGTATACTTACATTGCCGCTGTAACTGATACGAGGCTTGCCTTCCCTTCCGCTTTTTGTTGTAATTACAATAACACCATTTGCACCTTTAATACCAAATACCGCTGTTGATGCTGCATCTTTTAAAACCGTTACCGATTCAATTTCATTAGGATCGATATCGCCAAAGTTTGATCTTTCCACTCCATCTACTACAACAATGGCAGCATTATTATTATAAGTTGCTGAGCCTCTTATTGCAATCAATGCTTCGTTATTGCCGGGCTGGCCACTGCGTTGCACAGCCGATAAGCCGGTAAGCCTGCCTACCAAACTATTGGTAACATTTGATGTAGGCGATTTTAATATTTCTTTTGCCGTAACAGTACTGAGGGCTCCGGTAACCGAAGCTTTCTTTTGTGTGCCGTATCCTACCACCACTATATCAGTTAAAGCAGTGTTCAGTAATTTTAACGAAACCGATATACTACCGGTATTTTTTATCATCACTTCTTTTTGCTCGTAACCAACATAACTAAACCTGAGTACGGCATTAAGTGGTGCATCAATGGCAAATTCACCATTCTCATTGGTTTTCGTACCAATTTTGCCTCCAACCAAAAAAACAGAAACACCGGCCAACGGTTTATTGTCGCCATCGGTAACCCTGCCGGTAATTTGAATAAATGCAAGTGGTATTGCAGGTGAAGTAAAAATCTCTTCTTTCTTTTTAATAGCCACCACTTTTTCTACGATGGCGTAAGAAAGTCCCTGGTCTTTAAGACAGATATCCAGTACTTCTTCTACAGTAGCATTTTGAATATCTATGTTTACCTTTTTGGCATTTTGCACCAGGTCGTCCTCATAAAAAAAACGATACCCGCTTTGTTTTTTGATCTCTTTAAAAATTTTCTCCAGCGAAACATTATGCGCCGACAGATTAATTTTTTGTGCATATCCACTGGCATTAACCTGCAGAACGGCAACAATTAATAAGGCAATCGTAAGCTTCATAATCAGAAGTGTTTTGGGTGGAAGCAGCCATGCCAGTAGCACAGCTTTCTTAACTGCATTCCTTTTCATACCTTTGTAAAGTTTAGTTTAACAATTAGCAATCTTGATTCGGTTGTAAAAAATTAACCTAACATTTGGCCAGGGGCGTTGCAACCGCTCCTGGTTTTTTTAGGCCATTTATTTTTAAGTGCACTATTCTTCAGCTGATGATCAGCTTAAAACAATACCACTATCTTTTTTTCATCTATTCTGAATTTTACGTTAGATAATTCCAGCACTTTAAGTGCTTTTGATAAAGACACTGTTCTTGATATCTCTCCTGAAAAATACCGGGGCTTTTCAATTCCTTCGTAACTTACTTCTACATCATACCATCTTGCAAACTGCCGCATAATGGATTTAATATCTTCATTGGTAAACTGAAAGTAACCGTTCTTCCACGCAACAGCTTCTTCTGTATCTGTAGTAATAACATTTATAGCACCGGAGGTATTATTAAACTTACCCTGCTGGCCGGGTTTTAATGTTTTAGCAGTTGCGCCGTAATTAATTTTTACAGCACCTTCAAGCAAAGTTGTTTTTACTGCATCTTCATTATCATACGCCATCAAATTAAAGTGGGTGCCCAGCACTTCCACTTCCATATTATTTACTTTTACATAAAAAGGCATAGCTGCATTTTTTGCTATTTCAAAATACCCTTCGCCTTTAAGTTCCACATTGCGCTGTGTACCGGCAAATGCAGTTGGAAAACGCAATGATGAAGCGGCATTCAACCATACATTACTACCATCGGGCAATACAATCTGATACTGCCCGCCTTTAGGTGTTGATATGGTATTGAAAGTGATTGCTGCGGATGAAGAGGATGCATTGGAAGCATCATAAATTACCAATCCATTTTTTTTATTTACAGATATATTGCCCTGTTTGGCAACTGTACCATTTTTAACTTCATCCAAAACAATTACAGTACCATCAGCAAGAGTAAGCAAGGCTTTATCGCTGCCCGGCAGTATGTCTTTGGGTAAAGAGGGCGTATTGTTGTTTGCTATTTGTATAGCAGGCTGTACTTCTTTTTTTGTATAGTATTGATACGCTGCAACAGAAAAAGATACTACCAGTATTGCAGCGGCAACCCTTGGCAACCATTTTTTATATAGTGGTACCACTTTAGCCTGAGGTTGAATTTTATTGATCAGCGTTTCCTGCATTTTCCGGCTCCACTCCAATGGTTGCTGCTCCTGTTTATCCTGCAGCATATTATTAAAGGAAGCCTGCATTTGTTGCAATAAAAGTTTGTTGGAGGAGTCTTCCTGGATATGATCGAAAAGTTCTTTAACTTCCTGGGGGCTACAGTTGTTATGCAGATATTGCACCATCAGATGCTCGTAGTATTCCTTTCCCTTTATCATATAGCTAATTAAAAATTGGTCGTTATATATACATAAACCATTCTGATCAACTTTAGGGTGGGTCAATTTAAAAAAAAATATAAAAAAAATATAAAAAAAATTAAGGCGGTTAATGGCAGGAGAACAGCAGGATAAAAAGAAAGGCTATATCGCCATATTTATAAAAATACTCTTTTATGTTTTTTACCGCCATTACCATATGTTCCTTAACTGTATTGCGTGAAATGCCCAGTTCGGCAGCAGCTTCATCGTAAGTTTTGCCATCTTGCCGGCAAAGTTTAAATACTTTTTGCCTTTGTTGCGGCAACTGATCAATAGCACTTTTAAGCAATTGCTCATACTGCTGCCAAACCAGTTTATTTTCTGCACTTTCAGCAGTAGCACTTAATTCCGTCATTACACGTGACCGAAGATCATCATCTGAAGATATTTTCTTCAATAAATTAAATGCTTTATTACGGGCAATGCGATAAATGAAAGCAGGAAAAGATTGCTGTGGATTAAGACGCTCCCTTATTTGCCAAACTTTTAAAAAAACATCCTGCACCAGATCCTCCGCCAGTTGTGGAATTTTTACCAATTTTAATGCCCAGTGATATACTAATACATGATAGCGCTGGTAAAGCGCCAGGTAGGCTTTGGTATCACCCTTTTGCAGTTGTTTTAATAACTCTATTTCATCACAAGCATCCATCTGGCAGTATAATAGCTAAGGTTTAATGTAATTAACCTGATAACAATATTACAGCAAAAAATTCAGGGGTAAAGCAAATGTTGTAATTGCTTAGCTGTTATACGCCTTTATATTTTCAACATTAAAAATATAAAGTTTTAAATCAACAGTTTACGTTGAAAAATTTATGTTTAACTAAAAAGCAATTATCATCCTTAATTACATATAGAAATACAAAACCATATCGATGAAATTAAAATGGATTTACAAGTAAAGAGATTACCTGTTATTTTTATTGATTACCGTTATTGTTTTCCCTGGTAATAATCCAACACTCTTGTTCTGAAACTATATTCATATTTTGCCTGGGCAAAACTAATTTTGGTGCGGTCTAAATTATTTTTACTGATCAGGTATTCTGCTGAATTAATTACGCCATTATTAAATCTTACTTCTGCCGCACGAAAAGATTCTTCAAAATTTAACACTTGCTCTGTAAGCACTTTGTACTTTTCATAAGCAGCTTTCATATTTAAATGCGCCTGTTCAATATTTTGTTTTAGTTGAAGTTTAGCATTATCCGATTCCAGCTGTGTATTTTTATAGGTAATCTTTGCAAGCTTTATGTTATTCTTTGTTTGAAAATTATTGAACAAAGGAATTTGCATATTGATGCCAATAAATGTACCCAGGTTATTATTCAGCTGTTTGGTATAGCCTGTTTTAGAATACGAATAGTTTTGCTGTTGCTTCAGCACTGCATTTTGATTGCCAGCAATTACCACATAACTGCCCGTTTGCACTTCCGACATATTGGTAGCTGTTAATGTTTGAGCAAGGCTGGAATAACTGCTGCCCAGGTTACCATTTAAATTGATGCTTGGAAAAAATCCGGCTTTATAAACACTGATTGCTTTTTCCGCTGCTTTTACTTTTAAGCTGTTGGCTTTTATTGCTGCAAAATTTTGCAGTGAAGTTTGATACACCTCTGTTGCTGTACCGGAATATTCTGAAGCTGGTAACTCAACTCCTGCTTTTTCTAATTTTAATTCGCTGTTATAATCGAGATTCATCCACTGGCATAAACTTAATTTTGCCTGCTGTAATGCATTGGAGGCATTGATGATGGCAATTTGTTCATTGGCCAATTGTCCTTTAAGATCGGCCAGTAAGTAGTTTGCCGATGCGCCTTCTTTTACTAAAATGCCCATCCGCTCCACTTGCTTTTTGGTTACTTCTGCCTGGGCTTTACTGGTTGTTAAAACATCTTGGTTGCTTAATACCTGCAAATAAGCCAGTATTACATTTAAAGTAAGATTATCTTTTGCTTGTTGCAGGTCCATCTGCAATGCACCATAAGTAAAGTTGTTTTGTTTGATAATATTTTGTAACCGCATACCGTTAAACAACATCATACCACTGTTAAGATTAACATTAGATGAAGTTAATTGCTGATTGATATAATTATTAGTAAGCGGATCCACATTTCTTCCCTGGTTCAATCCATATCCAAAGCCGCCGTTAAGATCGGGCAACAGGTTAGCTTTAGCCTGTTTAAGATTTACTGCCGCAGCATCGGTTTGCAAGCCCGCCTGCTTTACGAGGATATTATTTTTTAAAGCAGTATCAATACATTGCTTTAATGTCATTTTATTTTCCTGCGCCATAAGCTGTACAGAAAAAAACAATAATGTTATACTAAATAGTCTAATTCGCATGTTGTGTATTTTAATATGCATACCTTATATACTACTGATTAATTTCCTTTCTGCCGTCCAGCAGGTTAATAACTCTTGATCCGTAGGCGGCATTTTTTTCGGAATGTGTTACCTGTATAATAGTAACACCTTCATTATTCAATTGCTTAAATAATTCCATTATTTCTTCGCCCTGTTTGGAGTTGAGGTTGCCGGTGGGTTCATCGGCCAGTAACAATTTTGGCTTTGCAATTAACGCCCTTGCAATGCCCACCAGTTGCTGTTGCCCTCCGGATAATTGCGCCGGAAACAGGTCTTTCTTTCCCACAATATTAAAGCGGTCCAGCATATCGGCTACCATGGCTTTTCGCTCAGATGTTTTCAGGTTCTGGTAAATCAGTGGTGTTTCAATATTTTCATACACCGTCAATTCATCAATAAGATGGTAGGCCTGAAATACAAAACCGATATATTGTTTGTATAACTGTGCTCTTTGTTTTTCTTTAAGTGTGTGTACACTCTCCTGCAAAAAATGATATTCGCCTTCATCAAATCCATCCAGCATACCAATTACATTCAACAAAGTTGATTTGCCCGAACCAGATGGCCCCATGATAGAAATAAATTCGCCTTCCTTTACCTCAAGATTAATATCTTTTAATAAAAAGACCCTGCTGCCGCCAACGGTTACCCATTTAAAAATGTGCTTCAGATTTATCATTATGTTTTATTTTATTTTAATGAATTATTTTTTGAGATCTGCAGTTCCACTTACATTTAAAAACCCTAACAGAAATCCTATGTTACTCTGCTTTCAAAACTTTTACAGGATCCACCAATCCTGCCCGAATTGTTTGCGACAACACTGTGACTATACCCGCAAATGCAACCAGGCTAAAACCTATCAATAAATTTACAGGCCCAATATCCACCTTACTTCCCATTCTGATCTGTAACAGATGACCACAAAACAAACCGGCAGGAATACCGAAAAATCCGGCATAGAGTATAAGCAATGTAAAATTTTTGGTGACACTCCAAATTAATTTTATTTTGTTTGCACCCAGCACTTTCCTGATACCCAATTCTTTTGTGCGAAGCTCCACAGCATAACTGGCAATACCTAAAATACCCATTGCCGCAATGATCATAACTAGTAGTGCAAAAAAAGCAAAAAAGCCCATTGTTTCAGCGGTAGCTTCATTTGTGTATTTATCCCTAAGGCGATGAATAGCCGGAGTTTTTTGAGGAAAATATTGTTTCCAGATGGTTGTGCAGGCTTTGCTAACAGCAGCTTCGTTACCTGCTTTTACTACAATAGTTAAAGCAATAACTTCTTTTGGCAGGTAGCGGAAAACTAATGGTACCGGCGGACCTGCAATCTGATCAGGCATGATGCCAATTACTTGTACATTTGCAGTACCTAGTAAAATATTTTGTCCGTTAATAATAGCTGCATTTGGAGTAAACAATTTTGCCGCAGCTTCATTAAGCAGTACAAACTGTTCTGTATTTTTGGAAACATTTGCCGGAAAATTATTGCCCAGTTTTAATTTAATCCCCGTTGCCCTTATAGTTTTGGGATCAATACTTACATATTTAAATTGCTGAGCGGTATTATTCCATGTTATTGAACATTCTCCCATTTTATAAGAATCATAAAACCAATTGGTGGCTAAAACATTTTCTACCTGGCTAAGATGGCTGATCTCGTTGCTGACATTTTCATAGTTTTCACCATTCAGATCGAGAGTAAGGATGTTAGACGCTATAACTGCATCAACTGAAGCGCTGTTCTTTTTTTCGAAGTCAGTTAGTATCACAAAAAAAATCATCAGCATTATAGTCACGGAAAATTGTATTATAATTAAAATTTTATAAACACCGGCACTACGAAGCAATTTTATATTTTTCATTTTTCTCAACACCTGTACGGGTTGAAATGCAGACAACAGCCACGCAGGAAGTGCTCCGGCAACCAATCCAGTAAATAAGCCATAGGCCAATAACCCGAGTACCAGTAATAAATCAAACCTGAATACAAAATTGATGATATCAACTTTACTCATCAGAAAAAAAACCAGGGGAACAGAAAACAATAAAGCAATGATTGAAATCACAACTGCTTCTGCAAGAAATTGATTAATGATCTGCCACCTGCTTGCGCCAATTGTTTTTCTCACACCTATTTCATGCGAACGGGATAAGGCACGTGCCATTGACAGGCTTACATAATTAAACGCAGACAACAGGGTTAAAGCTAAAATAAGGAATAGCAGTATAATGATTCCGGTATTATTAATGCCGGAATTATTATCATTCTGAATTGCCAACGTTCTTGGTGTAATATCTTCCAGTCGCTGGGCTTCAAAATCCATTGTGACAGAGCCCTTCTTTCTGCTATAATTTTTTAGTGCTGCATTTAGCAGGCTGATATTATTTTCTGCATTTAACCTTGCATACAAAGCTGCATGTTTATCATCATCCCAACTATTTGAAATATTATCAAGAGCCAATTTTTTTTCAAGCACTTCCACCGCAAGCATAGAACAGATAGCTTCAACCGGCAAATGCGTTTGCAAGGCAGGTTCTGCAATAATCCCCTGCACACTAAAAGTACCGATATTAGTAAACTCTACCGTTTGCCCGATAATATCAGTTTTTCCAAATATTTTTTTTGCGGTTTGTTCGCTTAAGAAAATGGCAGCAGGATTATCAGCCAGGCCTTTTGCATTACCTGATAATAGTTTAAATCCAAACACTTCAAAAAATGAAGGCTCTGAAAAACTGATATCTACCGGTACTTCGCCATTATTTGTAAGTGCATTATTTTTTCCGCCAAAACGCAATGCAACAGTTTTTTCAATTGATGGGATATTGGCTACCGCTGCAGCTAATGGCTGTGGCGTTGTTGCCCATAGCGCCTGCCGCCCTTCAACTGTTTCCTTTGTTAAAATTCTTACAATTTGATTTAATTTGGGATGAAAATGATCCGTATCATAGTTGGCTTTTAATCTTGCAAAAATCAGTACCCCTACGGCCATACTCAGCGCTAAACCGAAAATATTGACAAAGGAAAATAGTTTATGTTTCCATAAATTCCTGAACGCTATTTTAAAATAATTTTTTACCATGCAGTAGTTTTATTCTGTTCGTAATGACTTCACCGGGTTGGCTACTGCCGCTTTGCCCGTGTTGATAATAATGGTAAGCAATGCAATAATAAACACCAGGAAAAATAACAGCAGCATCAATTTTATATTAATGCCATTATTAAAGGCAAACATATTATTGGCAAACCATGTAATAGCATATCCCACAGGAATACAAATAGCGGCTGCAATTGCAATCAGTTTTATAAAACCGCCGGAGAGTTCTTTAATGATAGCGGTTACGGAAGCACCCATTACTTTGCGTACGCCAATTTCCTTTATTCTTTTTTCGGTACTGTAGGTAACCATTCCTATCAGGCCAAGTATAGCAATTACAAAAATCACCAAACTTATCATTCCTAAAAACTGCATATCTGCCCCGGGATAATACCTGTTGTACAGATCCTTTTCATAATCAGAAAAGGCAAAAGCTTCATGGGGATAATATTTTTTCCATACCGGCTCCAGCGATGATTTAAAATCACCTGCCGATACTTTGTTCTTTGTTTTGATACTAAGCACATGAAATTGTGCAGGATTATACTGCATCACCAATGGTTGTGTATTAAACTGGTAAATATAATAACAGAAATTTTTAACCACGCCCTGCACTATGGCTGTTTTATCATTGTTCAAAATGATTGGTTTTCCTATTGCTTCCTGTGATGTACCCAGCCCCAGTGTATACAGCGCCTGCTCATTAAGTATAACAAAATTGCTGGCAGAATCGCTATTGCTCTGCGGCAAATTTTTACCGGCAACAAATTGCAATTCCATATTGCTGATAAAATCTGCATTGGCAGCATAATAGCTGGCAGCATTGTTATGCCCGGCAGCATCTTTTTTAATATGGCAAACAGCACTGCTACCGCCAAATGGCGTTGATACCAAACCTACACGTTCCACCTCTTTATTCAGCGCCATATCATTTTGTAATAACTTGTAACCGCCATTTACGGAAACGTTATAAATATTTTCCCTGTTAAAATTTTTATTGTCGGTTGCCATATACTGAAACTGGCTGTAAAAACTACCAATAAAAAAAACATAACAGCAGGTAGCAACAAACTGCACTACCACCAGGCTTTTTCTAAATCCAATTTTACCAAATGAAGCAGGGCTTATACTCCCTTTTAAAACCTTTGCCGGTTGAAAAGCAGACAATATTCTGGCTGGCACAGCACCGGCAATAGTTCCGGTGAGCAGTGTAAACAAAATAAATACAGCCCACAATGCAACTTTATTATCTACCTCCCACGTTATCCATTGCATGTGTATGTAATGCTGCATTATTTTTAAAATAATAAAACCTGCCACCAGCGAAAGCATTGCAATAAGAACAGCCTCACAAATAAATTGTATCACCAATTGGTAACGCAAGGCGCCGGTTACTTTACGAATGCCCACTTCTTTTGCCCTGCTTAGCGAACGTGCCAATGTAAGATTGGTATAATTAAAACCGGCCATTAAAATAATTGCAACTGCCATCAGCAAATTCACCGCCACATCCTGGTAGTCTTCTACATAAGCATTGTTTTGCAGGTCTTCAAAATCAGGTGATATTTTTTCCAGCGCCTGCTTACGAAAATGTAATATTGGTTCGCCTTTTATTATAGTGATGTTAGTTTTTGCAGCTACAGCCAGCAAAGCTGCATCTAAATTTTTTGCCCCTGTATTTTGTTTTAGTAAAACATAAGTGTAAGCAGTAAGATCTTTATTGATATTATCTTTTGTAAAGCGCCTGTACGTTTCCATTGATACCATTACATCACTGCGAAAATGCGTATTGCGTTTGTAAGGTTTTAGTACGCCTGTTATAATAAAATCTCCATAGTCGTGATGCGATAATGTTTTACCCACCGCATCGGCTGTACCAAAAAACACTTCCGCCATCTCATGCGTTATCACCAGTGTATTGGGCATATTGGAAAAAGCGCCTTTCTCCAGCGGAAAAGCAAAAATATCGAAGAAGGCAGGCTCCACAAAAATGCTGTTTACATTTATATTCTTTATCCTGTTGGTAAGTTCCCATCCAAATTCTCTTACTACAGGTGTGGCTTTTTCTACAAAAGGATAATTGGTTTTTATATCATCTGCCAGTGCTAATGGCGATGCAGCAGATTTTACACTGGAACCGTTAGCCGCTTTTAGATCTGTAATAATTCTGTACGTATTTTCAGCATGTGGATGAAAGTTATCCGTTTCAAACACCGCCACCACCTGTGTTAAACACAGTAATGCAAAAGGTATAGCCAGGCCAAGGCCTGCAATATTTATGAAAGAGAACAGCTTGTGTTTAACTAAGTTTCTCCAGGCTGTTTTAAAATAATTCTTTATCATACCAATATTTTATTCTGTTCTTAAGCTGTTCACCGGGTTAGCGATCGCCGCTTTTATTGTTTGCAATGCCAATGTTAGTAGTGCTATCAATACCATTAAAGTACCAGCTAATAAAAATATCCACCAACTAATACTGGTACGGTAAGCAAAATTTTCGAGCCACTTACTTATACCTAACCAGGCGAGTGGCACTGCAATTACAAATGCAAGTAATACCAGCAGTATAAAATCTTTGCTAATCAATTGTACAATTTGTTTTACTGACGCACCCAGTATTTTTCTCACCCCGATTTCTTTGGTGCGCTGTGTGGTAGTATAAATTACCAGCCCCAGTAAACCCAGGCAACTTATCAATACCGCCAACACTGTTGACCATTGTAAAAGACTGGAAATATTTTTTTCCTGTTTGTAAAATTTAGCAATATCCTCATCAAAAAAACTATAGGCTAAGTCTTCGTCAGGATAAATTGCTTTCCATGACTGTTCAATTTTAGCAATAGTGGCTTTCCAGTTATCGCCTGAAGCATTTTTCGGTTGCAGTAATACGCTGATGTTGTTTTCACTTTTACCCCAACTGCCAATGGCCAATGGTTTAACAGCTTCATGCAAAGATTTTTGATGAAAGTTTGCCACTACACCGGTAATGGGCACCTGCTGTCCACTCCATTCTAAAAATTTACCAATAGCCTGTTGCGGTTGCTGAAAACCGAGTATGTTAGCATACACTTCGTTAATGATAAAGGAGTTTACCGTGTCACTTTCTTTAATCCCCTCTCCGGCAAGTAACTTTAGTCCATATAATTTCAAATAGTTACTGTCGCCATACTTCAGTTGCACATCTGTTTCTACTTCCTTTTTTCCATCTTTATATTTAATGATACTACTCCAGGTACTGAAGGATGCAGCAGGAGAAGTAGCTAAACTTACCATGGCAATACCAGGTTCTGCTTTTAGTTTTTGCAGTAACAATTTTTTATTGCCTGCAACCGTATCATTATAATTGGTAGAAAAATAAATGATAGCATTTTTTTTAAAGCCAAGATCTTTATTAAGCGTAAAATTTATTTGTTTACTTACCATAATAGTAGCCATGATAAACACCTGGGCTATTACAAATTGCGACACAGTCAGCGATTTTCTTAACCATGCCTGCCTGGTTTTACTGGTACCGGCAAAAACCTGGTTTTTTAGCACCAATACGGGCTTATACCCCGAAAGAATAATAGCAGGATAAAAACCTGATAAGATACTAACCACTACTGTAAGCAGCAATAAAAATAATAGTACAGAAGGTTGCTCCACAATACTAAAATGAAGGTCATCCGGAATAAAGCCGGAAAATGATCGCAGTATCAATGGTGTTAGTAATACAGATACAATTGTAGCAATAAATGTCAATAAAAATGTTTCGCTTAAAAACTGAATGATCAATTGCTTTTTTGAGCCTCCCATTGTTTTTCGTACACCTATTTCCTTTGCCCGTTGTGATGCCTGCGCTGTAGTGAGGTTGATAAAATTAATGCAACCCAGCAATAACAAAAATAAAGCTACAGCCAATAAACTAAAAAGTATCGACCTGTTGGCTAATGGTTTTGCATAACCACTGTAATGCGTATTAAAATGCAGATCGCTTAATGGCTGCAGTTCAAAACTTACACTATGGCTGTCGTTATCGTTTTCTTTGTTGCGGTATTTATCGTACAGGCCATACATACCCTTTTCCAATTGAGCTGTAGCGATACCGGGAGATAATTTTACCAGCAGTTGGGATGCACCGTTAGTATTATTCCACTGGTCCCAGTCATGCGGCCTAAGGCTTGTTTTTTCGAGTGTGATCTTTGATATAAAAGTTTTAAAACTAAAATCGGTATTTGCTTCTATATCTTTTACTATTCCGGTTACAGTAGTTAATACCGTATCATTAAAATTTATCTGTTTACCTATGATTTGTGCCGGTACAATATTTGGGAAAAAAAGTGCTGCATTTTTTTCGGTAAGCACCGTTTGATATGGTTGGCTGAAAGCTGTTTTTACCGAACCCGCCAGCCACTCGTACCCTACCAAGTTAAAATAATTTTCGTCTGCAAAAATAATTTCATTTTGATTTTTAAATACCTGTGGTTTGTCAGCTCCTGCAATGGGTATGGTTACTTTCATCCCTTCATCAACAGTACGGAAAGGGGCAACTGCTTCAACACCGGTCATTTCTTTTTTTATGGCCGGCCCCATCGGTGAAGTAACACCTGAATTATAATAATTTTCTCCCGAAAAATTAAACTTAGAAACCACACGATAGATACGGTCACTATCTTTTTCAAACTTATCAAATGTAAAATGATAATTGACCAGTAAATAAATTACTAGTGATGCACTTATACCAATAGACAGCCCCAATATATTGATTGCAGAGAACAGTTTATTTTTACGAAGTGCTCTTATGGCAAGGATGAAATAGTTTTTTATCATATTTTTTTTATTCTGTTCTTAAACTTTTAACAGGATTAGCCACAGCTGCTTTTATAGTTTGAAAACTTACTGTTATTAATGCAATGGCTATAATAGCAATAAAAGGCAACACAAAATATACCCAATGCATTTGCATACGAAAAGCATAGCCCTGCAGCCATTGGGAAGTGCTGAATGCCGCCACGGGCACAGCAATAGCAAATGCTATAAGCAGCAATAATGCAAATTCCCGGTACAATAAATTTAGAATACTTAACACAGGTGCACCCAATACTTTTCTTATACCAATCTCTTTTTTTCGTTGCAGTGTGGTAAAGGAAGCAAGGCCAAACAAACCAAGACAGGCCACCAAAATTGCAAGGCCGGTAAACAAGCCAAACACCTGGCCAAAGCGCTGATCGGCCTTATACTGGTTATTAAAATGATCATCCAGAAAAAAATAATCAAAAGTATTTCCCGGAAAAAATTTATTCCACCCGGCTTTAACTGCGGCAATAGTTTGCTTTGTTTGAGCAGGGTTTACCTTAACCGATAAATAGCCGCTTACATCGGGTATCAACCGAAGTATCAAAGGCTCGTAGGCTTCACGTAAAGATTGCTGGTGAAAGTTTTCTGCTACACCCTCAATAATATACTGTTCTCCCCAGAAATCAATTTTTTTCCCTATCGCTTCTTCGGGTTTATTAAATCCTAATTGCTCAGCTGCCTTGCGGTTAAATATCACACTGTTCTTATCAGATCCAAAATCTTTTGAAAAGGCCCGGCCTGCAATAAGTTTCAATCCATAGGTTTTTATAAAATCATAATCCATTCCTATAACACGATATTGCTTTTGTGTAGATTCATCTGCCCCTACCAATTTTATACCTCCGGCATTCCAGTCCACAGCCTGGCCTGGTATGCTGGTAGATACAGTAATATTTCCAATAGTATTTTGTTGCTGTAGCTCCTGTTTAAATGCGGTCATCTTTTGTAAAAAAGTAGAATCGATGCCCACGCCCGGTCTGTTTACCACCAGTGTTTGATCCACATTGATACCCAGCGACTGCCGGCGCATGTATTGAATTTGCTGGTACACAATAACGGTACCAATCAATAAAAACAGTGAAGCTGTAAATTGGAACACCACCAACGATTTACGCAGCAGCGCATGTTGTTTTATACCGCCGGTATTGCCTTTCAATACTTCTACCGGGTTAAAACGGGATAATACAAATGCAGGATATAAGCCCGAAAGAAATACGCCGGCAACAAACAAAACCGCCAAGCTGATCCAGAAATTAAAATTGCTCAATAATGAAAAGGATAATTGATGGCCGGAAATAGCATTAAAACCCGGTATAGCTATAACCACCAGTATCAATGCCAGCAGCAATGCAAAACCATTAAGCAATGCCGATTCGGAAAGGAACTGGATAACCAATTGCCTGCGCTGCGAACCGATGGCTTTACGTACACCTACTTCTTTGGCCCTGGTAATGGCACGTGCTGTAGCAAGGTTAATATAATTTACCCAGGCAATAATTACAATAAAAAACGCAATGCCTAATAAAAGATATATAGTTTTACCATCACCATTTGGTGCAGGCTCCATCATATAATTAGAATACAAATGAATATCTGTTAAAGGTTGCAGCAGGTAAGTAACAGCAGCATTTAATTTTTTATATTCGGCACCTGTTGCTTTTTCTACAATAGGAATAAATTTCTTTTCCACTCCTTTTATATCTGCGTCTTTTCTTAGCAACAAATAAGTAAGGCAGCCATCCCACGACCATGCTGTTTCCGGATTATTATCGGGACCGTTCATTTTTACATAGGTGTCGTAAGAGATAAGAATATCTGGTTTAAGCTGCGTATTAACCGGCGCATCCTTATATACCGCAGTAATGGTAAAATTTCCTTTACGGTCAAGATCCATTCGTTTACCCACAATATTGGTGGTACCAAAAATTCTTTTTGCAGTGGTTTCAGATACTGCAATAGTGAACGGTTCTTTTAAAGCATTATTTTTTTCTCCGGCTATGAGCGGGTAAGTAAAAATATTAAAGAAAGCACTGCTTGCAAAAAAAACCTTTTCAATTTTAGTGGGTTCATTATCCACCTCCGTAGTTACCTGCCCCTGCTGCACCAGTTTTACATAATCTTCTATTTCTGGTATTGCATCTTTAAAAGAATTACCCACTGCAAAAGCACCTGCTGCCCATTGCGTACTTAGTTTTCCGTTATCGTACCTGTCTTGCTGCACCCGGTAAATACGGTCTTTATTCACCTGAAAATTTTCATAACTTAATTCAAAAGAAACATATTGCAAGATGAGTACGCAGGCTGTAATACCAATAGCTAGCCCGGTAATATTGATCAGTGAATATCCTTTTTGCAGGATAATATTTCTAAATGCAATTTTTAAATAATTTTTTATCATAGCAATGTTTTATTCTGTTCTTAAACTTTTAACAGGGTTGGCTACTGCCGCTTTTATTGCCTGAAAACTTACCGTAAGTACTGTAATAAGTAACGCACCAACTCCAGCTATCAAAAATATCCACCACGATAATGCGGTGCGGTAAGTATAGCTCTGCAGCCAGTTATGCATAAAATACCACGCCGTTGGTATTGCTATCAACAAAGAAATAAACACCAGCACTAAAAAATCTTTCGACAATAACTGCCATACGTTAAACACCGATGCCCCCAATACTTTTCTTACACCAATTTCTTTTACCCGCTGCTCAGCAATAAAGGATGCCATACCAAACAAACCCAGGCAGCTTATAAAAATAGCCAGTATGGCAAAGAAGCCGGCCAGTTTACCAATGCGTTCTTCATTACCGAATTTTTTTGCATAATCCTCATCGGAAAAACTATAGGTAAAAGGCTGACTGGGATTAAATTTTTTAAACACTTTTTCTATTGCCGCAACAGATTGATGCGGACTTTTCATTGGATTTAATTTTGCCGATACAAAAGACTGGTATTCGTTTGATAAAGTGAATATGGTTGGCCGCACCGGTTCGTAAGGTGATGACATAACCATATCTTTTGATACGCCGATCACTGTTACCGTTTCATCAAACCAGCGGATATTTTCACCCAAAGGATTTTTCAGCCCCATAAATTTTACTGCCGCTTCATTTAATATTATGGCTGCAGAATCCGAAGGAAAATCTTTTGAAAAATTTCTGCCCGCCGCCATCTTCCAACCAACTAATTTGGGATAATCCATGGATATGCGTTCGGCCAAAAAATCTACTGCAAGATTGGGATCTTTTCCCTGCCAACTAATGCCGCTGGTTGACGACCATATGCCTGTAAGCGGACTTGCTGATTCAGCTACTGCAACTACAGCACCTGTTTTTTCCAATTCCGTTTTTACTGTTTCAAAATGATCATGAATTTCGGATGTGTTCATTGGCAATGTAACTATTCCATTATTTGTAAAACCAATTGGCCTGTTTTTACTAAATTGTATTTGGCGGAATACGATCAGTGTGCCAATGATCATAGTTACTGAAATGGCAAATTGCGTAACTACAAGTACCCTGCGGGGCAATGCAGCAAAGCGGCCCGCTTTAAATGTTCCCTTTAATATTTTTACAGGTTGAAAAGAAGAAAGATAAAATGCGGGGTAACTGCCTGCGATGATGCCGGTGAAAAGCGTAAAGCCAACAGCTATTAACCAAAAATAAATATTGCCCCAAGGCATACTCATGTTTTTTCCGGAGATACTGTTAAAGAATGGCAGTATTAATAAAGCTAACAAAACAGCAATTGCAAAAGATAAAAAAACCATTACCAGTGATTCTATAAAAAATTGCAGGATGAGCTGTGTTCGTAAAGAACCGATCGCTTTTCTTATGCCCACTTCCCTGGCACGTTTTTCACTTCTTGCGGTACTCAGGTTCATAAAATTGATACATGCCAGCAATAAAACGAATATGCCGATTACTCCAAACATCCATACATATTTTATAGCGCCGCCAACATTTACCCCATTTTTAAAATCGGCAAACAAATGCCATTTACTCATGGATTGTAAAAATATTTCTGGCTTCTTTTTTTGCAGCTCCTTATTAATGTTATTTAATTTGGAATCTTTGATCTTTGCTGATACAACTGCTGCGTCTGTATTGTCTGCCAGTTGTGTAAAAATATTAAATGCATTGGGCCGCCACGGGTCGCTGGCATTTTTTATCCAATCCATATTATTAAAAAACAATTGCCATGGTGAGATAGATTGTGTACCTGCCAGCATAGAATTTTCTGGTATATCTTCATACACCCCGGTAACCTGCACATCTATTTCGTTATTAATTTTCATTGACCTGTTCATAGGATCCTCGTTACCAAAATATGCTTTAGCAGCAGACCGCGACAGCATGACAGAAGATAATTCCTTTAATCCCGTACGCCTGCCTTTAATCATTTTTAAGGTAAACAGTTCGGGGCCATCAGGCTCCATATAAATACTCCTTTGCATTATTTTTTTTTCGCCTGCACTTAAAATACGGTCGCCGGGATTGGTGCTTAAAACCACGTACTTAAAATTACTGCCGTACTTATTACGCAACTCAGCAGCTAAAGGATAAGGGATAGCAGACTGCGTAGTGGTTTCGCCATTATTGGTAAGGTTTTGTTTTACCATTGCAATGCGGTCGTAATTATCGTGGTATTTATCAAACGATAATTCATCCCATATCCATAAGCCAATTACAATTGCCACTGCCATACCAACCGATAAGCCGGTAACATTTAACAACGAATAAATTTTATTGCGTTGCAGGTTGCGTAAAACAATTTTCAGATAATTTTTTATCATGGCTTTTCTTTTTATTCGGTGCGTAATGATTTTACAGGATTCATCAAAGCCGCTTTTATACTTTGAAAACTAACAGTTAATAAAGTAATGATCAATGCTCCGGCAAAAGCTGCAGCAAATACCCACCAGGATATACCGGTGCGATAAGTATATTTCTGTAACCAGTTATGTAAAAAGTACCATGCCAATGGTGCCGAAATAATACAGGAGATCAATACCAGTACAATAAAATCTTTAGAAAGCAATTTCCACAGGTTAAGTACCGAAGCACCCAATACTTTTCTTACACCAATTTCTTTGGTGCGCTGTTCAGCAACAAAAGAAGCCAGGCCAAATAAACCAAGGCAACTGATCAATACAGCAAGGATAGTAAAGAAGCCGGCAAGCTTACCGATCCTTTCTTCGTCAGAAAATTTCTTTGCATATTCTTCATCTGCAAATTTGTAATCGAAAGGTGCACTGGGTGTATATTTTTTAAATGCTGCTTCTATTTTAGCAATAGATTCCGATGCGCTTTTATCAGGGTTTAATTTAAGGTTGATCCAGTTTTCATTTTCCTTATTCAATAAGTACATTGCTTGCTTTACAGGCTCGTAAGGCGATTCCATGAGCATATCTTTTATTACACCAATAATGGTATACAATCTTGCATGCTCACCTTCACCCCATTTTATCTGCATGCCAACAGGTTCTTTAATATTCATAAATTTTACTGATGCTTCATTGATCACAATACCAGCAGAATCGGTGAGAAAATCTCTCGCAAAATCGCGGCCTTGTGTAAATTGCCAGCCTACTGTTTTACCAAAATCATGCGACACCCATACCGTGGCAAAGTCTGTATCCTGGTTAGGGTCTTTTCCTGGCCAGCTCATCCCCCCGTTACTAGACCATACTTCGGTAATGGGACTGGAAGATTCGGCAATTTGAGTAATGGCCCCATTACCTACCAGGTCTTTTTGTAACAGTTCCAGTTTATTTTCAAATTCCGGTGTTTTCATAGGCACCATCATCAATGCATTCCTGTCGTACCCCACAGGGCGGTCTTTAGAATATTGTATCTGCCGATATACAATGATGGTTCCAATGATAAGGGTAACAGAAACGGTAAACTGCACTACTACCAGTACTTTTCTTGGTATTGCGGCAAAGCGGCCAACCCTAAACGTTCCTTTTAAAACTTTAACCGGCTGAAAAGAAGACAGGTACAATGCCGGATAGCTTCCGGCAACAATACCAGTAAATAATGCAAAGCCTATGCTCATTAACCAAAACATCGGGTTAAACCATAACATGGTCATTTTTTTACTGGCCATATCATTAAACAAAGGCATTGTTAATTGCGTTAGCAGCAACGATAATAAAAAAGCAAACCCCACCACCAATAAAGATTCCGAAAAAAATTGCCCGATCAACTGGCTGCGTAAAGAACCAATTGCCTTACGGATGCCCACTTCCTTCGCTCTTTTTTCTGACCGTGCTGTGCTAAGGTTCATAAAATTTATACAGGCTAATAGTAATACAAAAATGCCGATCATCAGGAACAGCCAAACATAATCGATAAGGCCTCCTGTTCTTTTCCCATTTTCCCAATTGGATCTTAAATGCCAGTCTTGCATGGGATGTAAAAATATCTGCGCATTAAATTTTTTCTCTTCTGGTTTTACTTTATCCAGTTTGGTATTTATGATACGTTTGTTTACACTGGCAAAATCTGTATTGTTGGCAATTTGTACATATAGCTGAAAAGAATTATTGCCCCATTGCGTATAAGAATTTTTTACCCATTCCTGTGTAGCAACATATAATTTCCACGGAGCTATAAACATCAGGTCTCTGAACTTGGTATTATAAGCAATATCTTCATACACACCTGTAACTTTCACATCCTGCTTATTATCGATCTTAATCAGTTGGTTAATAGGATCGGCAGTACCAAAAACAGCTTTTGCTGCGGATGCTGATAATAAAATAGAATTAGGATCTTTCAATCCGTTATCTGATCCTTTCAACATTTTAAGCGTAAGCATTTTTGCTGCATCTTCATCCATATAGGCTCCACTCTGCGAAACCTTTTGTTCACCCACACTCAGAATATGTTCTCCTTCCCAGGAAGACATGACGAGGTATTTAAAATCGCTGCCATGTTTACTTTTCAGTTCGTCGCCTAATGGAAAAGGAATAGCACGGCCGGCATAAATAGTACCGTTACCAGTTTGATACTGCATGGCCACTGCAATGCGGCTATAATTTTTATGGTACTGGTTAAAAGAAAATTCATCATATATCCAGAAGCCGATAAGCATAGCAACGGCCATGCCTATTGCCAAACCAAAAATATTGATGAAGGACGATCCTTTACTTTTAAAAAGACTTCTCCATGCTATTTTAAAATAATTTTTAATCATACCCGTTTTTTATTCTGTTCGTAATGATTTTACAGGATTGGTTAAGGCTGCTTTAACTGCATGAAAACTTACAGTAGCAATAGCAATTAAAACTGCCACTACACCTGCAACAGCAAATACCCACCATTGTATATTAATACGATAACTAAACTCCTGCAGCCATTTGTACATGGCCCACCAGGCAATAGGTGTTGCTATTAATAAAGCAATAACAACAGGTTTTATAAATTCTTTTGTAACCAGTGTGGCAATACCACTTACCGATGCACCCAGTACTTTGCGTACACCAATTTCTTTTACCCGTTGGCGGATAATGATAAATGCCATACCAAATAAACCCATGCAGGATAGTACAATGGCAACGATTGCTGCAATAGAAAACATATTGGATAATCTTTTTTCATTGGTATACCAGCGATCAATATTTTCGGTAACGAATGACCCTCTGAATTCCACACCGGGCTCTACCTGTGCATATGCATTCTTTATCACATCCATTGCAGCAGTTGGATTTTGAGTATGCACTCTTATAAGCGCATAACTGATAAATGCTTTATTGTTCATACAAATAGTTAGCGGCTCCGTTTTTTGATACATAGAGTACAGATGAAAATCGGGTATCACTCCAATTACATTCCATTTAGGTGCACTGCTATCGGCATAAAAAGAAAGCCCCAGCACATTTTTTTCGCCCAGTAGTTTAGCCATACTTTCTGTAATGATCACCGCATTGGTAGTATCTGCTACATAAGCTGTAGAAAAATCCCTGCCCTCTTTTAAATTGATGTTCAGTGTTTTTAAAATATCATAATCCACCGCCATAAAATTGGTGTTAACCGATCTGCCATTATAATCAAAACCATAGCTGGTTTGATTGGTGCTGCCATCGTTGCCCATTCCAAGATTTACATCTGACCCGGTAACACTTACCACACCTGATTGGCCGGCGAGTAACGTACGCATTTTACCTACAATATCTTTGCCCTTTTCATATTGCTTAAGTGGAATGCTAACCAATGATTCGGTAGTGTAACCCAGCGGTGCCTTACGCAAATGCTGAAACTGCTGATAAATGATAGCCGTGGTACAGATCAATACAATGGCTATTATAAATTGGGTTACAATTAAAGCATTACGAAATATGCCGGGTTTTTTTAACGATATTTTACCCTTCAATATCTCCACCGTTTTTAATTTACCCATGATGTAAGAAGGATAGCCGGACGCAATTAAAGAAACCAGCAACAGCATTACTATCAATGAAAGAATTACAGCAGGCTGATATAATAAAGCAGCATCAAACTTTGCTTCCATTAATTTATTAAAGCCCTTCATTAAAATTACAGTTGCAATAATACCAATGAGCATTGCTGCCAAAACAGTCACTAAACTTTCGCCCCACACCTGCAACCAAACCTGCCGTTTACCTGCACCCAGGCATTTACGAATGCCCATTTCTTTTGTACGGGTAAAGGATAAACCAATATTGAGATTAATAAAATTGAAACAAGCTATTAAAATAATTACCAGCGCCACTAGTAATAAAATATATAAAAATGGTTTGCTTACCCGGTTACCGGTACCTATCTCGGCATTAAAATGCAGATCGCTTACAGGCAACAACCTCATACCTGTATAATGGCCATTTGCATCGGGCTTATACCCTTTGTTTTTTAAAAACTCAATATCGTCGGGATTGTATTTTTCCAAAAAATTCTCCATCCGCTTCTCCACATTTGCCTGGTTGGTATTATTACTCAACTGTACATATACATTATGATGCTGGCTGGTCCAAACGTTTTTTAATGCAGCCCAATCCGGATCTATTTCTGTACGGGCCAGTACCGAATAATTGATAGAGGAGTTTTGCGGAGGATCTTTTAAAATAGCGGAAACAATAAGGCTGATCCATACACCGCCCACTTTTACTTCAATCGCTTTTCCTATAGGCTCTTCGTTACCAAAAAGATTACCTGCAGTTTTTTCGCTTAATACAACATTATCGGTATTAGCCAGCGGATGCTGTTGCACACCCTTTACCACAGGAAAAGAAAACATACTGAAAAAATCGTCATCTACCAGTAATGTAGATTGCTCCAGCATTTTATCTTTATACCGTACTTCTTTACCACGGTTTTTTATTCGTGTTGATTTTTCTATTCCAATACCTTCTGCTTTTATTGTAGTGGCTGCAGGATAAGCCATTCCTGCACGAACATCCAAACCTTCGGGACTATTAGCAAAATGATACAGTTTAAAAAGTTTGCTTTTATTATCATGGAAATTATCAAAAGAAAATTCATGATACACCATTATCATTAACAGAATACTACAGGTAAACGCTACTGATAAGCCCACCACATTAATGGATGTATGCAGTTTGTTCTTCTGCATATTGCGGAAAAGCGTTTTTAAATAATTTTTAAACATGGCTATACTTTATAATTGATAATGAAGAATGAAATAATTGATACTTATCAATTTGAAAAAAAGCTGCCTGTCATGGCTAATGTTCGGCAGCTTTTATATTCACCTATACTAAAATGTTCTCTGTTACGGTTTGTCCATCCAGCATTCGTACAATGCGATGGCTGTATTTAGCATCATGTTCGCTATGCGTTACCATTATTATGGTGGTACCTTGCTCATTTAAATCGGTAAGCATTTGCATTACTTCGTTACCGTTGGACGAATCCAGGTTACCGGTAGGTTCATCCGCAAGAATTAGTTTGGGATTATTAACCACTGCCCTTGCTACGGCCACACGTTGTTGTTGCCCGCCCGAAAGCTGTTGCGGATAGTGATTGCGGCGATGCATGATCTGCACTTTATCCAATACTTCCTCCACTCTTTTTTTACGTTCAGCAGCTTTTATACCCAGGTATATTAATGGCAGTTCTACATTTTCAAAAACGGTCAGTTCGTCAATCAGGTTAAAACTTTGAAATACAAAACCAATATTGTGCTTACGCAGATCGGCTCTTTTGCGTTCATTAAATTTGGATACTTCAATGCCATTAAAAACAAAACTTCCGCCATCCTGGTCATCCAGCAGGCCAAGAATATTAAGCAGTGTACTTTTGCCACAGCCTGAAGGCCCCATGATGGCAACAAATTCTCCTTCTTTAACGTGTATCGAAATTTTGTTTAGCGCTACAGTTTCTACCTCTTCGGTTCTGTAATACTTTTCCAGATTGGTAATATTGATCATACTTTTATTTTTAAAAATGATTGCCGGTTATTAAAATGGTAAATGGATCTACATCAAGTTCCTCAATTGCTGTAGCTGGTTTTTTATTGCTGCTGCATTTATCTTTTTCAGTACAACTTTTTACTAATTTGCAACTGGTAGTATTGGCAAATACTATCGAAGATTTTACCAGCAATAAAACTGCCGTTGCAATTACAAAAACAATAATTATTTTCATGATGATAAATTTATTTTTTTAAAATAAGTTCCTGCATAGTGCCATAATTTTCGTAGCTGCTGGTAACTACTTTATCTCCCGGCTTCAAACCCTGCAATACTTCATAGTAATCCGGATTTTGACGACCTAACTGAATATCGATTTTATATGCCTTACTGCCATCTTCACTTACTTTAAATATCCAGTTACCGCCGGTTTGCTGGTAAAAGCCACCTTTAGCTAACAACAACGCTTGCGTTTCATCACCCAATGCCAATCTTATTTGCAGGGTTTGTCCGCGGCGAATACCTTGTGGTATGGTATCATTAAATTCCATATCTACCTGAAAACGGCCTGCAGTTACTTGTGTAAAAACTTTTTTAATCGTTAGCTTATAATCTTTACCAGCAATAGTTGCTCCACCAGTAAGGCCTATAAAAATTCTTGAAATATAATGCTCATCTACATCCACCCTTACTTTAAAACCGGTAGCCGCATCAATTTGCCCCAATCTTTCGCCTTTATTTTTTGATTGACCAATTTCTGCATCCAGCGATGTTAATTGGCCATCGATAGGTGCCCGTACAATAAGGTCACCTACTTTTTGCCGCATCAGCGCCAGCGTATTTTGCATTCTGGCTAAAGATTGTTTATCCTGGTCTCCCATCAGCTTTACCGAAGTGCCATCCTGTTTTAAAATATCTTCCGTTAATTTTTTACGGCGTACCTGGTAATTGTAATTATTTTCCGATTGCAAAAATTCCTGCTGACCAATTACTTTTTGTTCGTATAATTTTTTATTCAGTTTATAAATTCTTTCAGCTTCTGCCAGTGCATTATCTACTTCGGCCATTTGGTTTAGTTTACCGGTAGTATTTTGTGTAGCATTATTTTTTGAGATATTCATTTGCGTTAACACATTAAACACTTGTGTTTCCTGGTTGGCAAGGCTCAGTTCCAGGTCGGTATTACTCAATCTTAAAATAGGTTGGTCTTTTTTCATTATTGCGCCATCCTCCACATATTTTTCTTCCACCCTTCCGCCTTCCAGTGCATCTAAATAAATTGTTGTTTGTGGCAGCACTATGCCGTTAACCGGAATAAATTCCTGGAAATCGCCTTTTTTTATTTCGCTGATGGTAATACGTTCGGTATCTACATTCAACCTGCTTTTACCCGATGTAAAATAAATAGCACCTGCAATTAATAATACGATACCGGCAATACCGGCCACGGTTAAAATCCGTTTGCTGTTCCAGGTCTTTTGTTCTATTACTCTGTCCATGTAAAATATTTTCTGAAAGTTACTTACTCTTCTCTGCTGTGTTAAAAATATCATCCCTATGTGGTACATTCGGGATGATATTTTTCATGGCTACACTTTATAAGAAGACTTTTATCACCGAATGATATATCAAAGCTGTGCCAGTTTTTAAATCATATAATAATCAGCACTTTAGCAAAATTCATAGTGCAAAACTGTTCGGTTTTGATACAACAAGTGTACGGTTTTGATACAGTTTTTTTTAAGTTAAATTAAATAAGCTTTTTGTTATCACGCAATTGTATTTTTGGCATAGAAATGTAATAGTGCTAAACAAACTAAATAATGCTGCTTAAAAACGCTACCATACTTGTAATTGATGACGATACCGATGTATTAACTGCAGTTAGGCTGTTATTAAAAACAGAAGTAAAGGAAGTGGTTATTGAAAAAAATCCTGATGCCATTAAAACTTTATTGCCTGCCAAAAACTTTGACCTGATATTGCTGGACATGAATTTTAACAGCAGCATTAATACCGGCAACGAAGGCATTTTCTGGTTGAAAAAAATAAAAGAATTATCGCCATCCACAGCTGTAATTATGATTACTGCGTATGGTGATATTGATCTGGCCGTTCGTTCCTTAAAAGAAGGCGCTGGCGATTTTATGATAAAGCCATGGCACAACGAAAGGTTGCTGGATACCATTAAAGATCTGTTGCAAAGAAAATCGGGAACAGTAGCTGTTAGCAGCAATATTAATAATTCTGTAATTGGGTCGGAACTACTGGGAGAATCGGAAGCGATGCAGGATATTTTTAAAAAGATAGAAAAGATTGCGCCGACAGACGCCAATATTTTAATATTGGGAGAAAATGGTACCGGTAAGGACCTGGTGGCAAAAGCTATTCATCAAAGATCGTTACGTGCCAACAAACCTTTTGTAAAAGTAGATGCCGGATCATTAACTGAAACATTATTTGAAAGCGAATTATTTGGTTATAAAAAAGGTGCTTTTACCGATGCAAAGGAAGACAGGATAGGAAGGTTTGAAGCAGCTAGCAGCGGCACTTTATTTTTGGATGAAATTGGCAACATCAGCCTGCAGCAACAAGCAAGATTACTAACCGTTTTACAAAACAGGCAGGTTACGCCACTGGGGTCCAACCAATCTGTACCCATTGATATCAGGTTATTATGTGCCACCAATGTTCCGTTTACCGCTTTAGCGGATGAAAGTCGTTTTAGAAAAGATCTCATCTATCGCATTAATACGGTTGAAATAACTATTCCCCCATTGCGAAAAAGAGGCAGCGATATTACTATGCTGGCAAAACATTTTGTAAAATTATATGCCGCCAAATATTTTAAACCTAATATGGAACTGGATACAGCGGCATTAAAAAAACTGGCACTGTATCATTTTCCCGGCAATGTAAGAGAGTTACAATATGTAATTGAAAGGGCAGTTATTATGAGTGAAGATGATGTGATAAACGATACTGACCTTATTTTTTCTTCTTTAGAAAATCAATTACAGCATAACGAAGAAGAAACGATTGATTTAAAATTAACTACTGTAGAACGTAATGCCATACAAAAAGTAATTGAAAAACATAATGGCAATATTACGAAGGCAGCAAAGGAATTGGGATTAACAAGAACAGCTTTATACAGAAGATTGAGTAAGTATGATATTTAAAAAAATAGAATGGCGGTTATTATTTAAACTGGTATTGCTTTTTGCAGTGCTTAGTGCTGCTGCATGGTTTTTAGTGAACAAAAATTATTGGTACAGCTCACTGCTGGGCATTGCCATTCTTTTTTTGATGTATGATATTTATAAGATGCTGAAAAAAGCGCAGGATGAAGTACAGGAGTTTGTAGAATCCATTCACTACAGGGATTTTTCGAGGTACTTTAATGTAAAACATGCACCGGCAGAATTGCAGCCGTTGCGTAAAGGGTTTAACGAGATCAACAGTACTTTTAAAGTGATCAGTAAAGAAAAAGAAGTGCAATACCAGTACTTGCAAAAAATTCTGGAACTGGTGGATACCGGAATTATTTCTTACGAAATTGAATCGGGAGAACTGAACTGGATGAATGATACGTTTAAGAAAATGATGGACATCCCTTATTTAAAAACCATTCACTCTTTAGAAAAAAGAGATGCCAATTTATACAAAGAAGCCGTTGCCATACGCCCCGGCGAAACAACAGTAGTTACTATAACAAAAGAGAACCGCCAGATAAAAATATTGCTGGCCGCCACCATATTTCAAACCGAAGGCAAAACAAATAAAGTAATTGCCTGCCAGAATATTAATGAAGCACTGGATGAAACCGAAGCCAAAGCATGGCAAAAGCTGTTGAGTGTAATGACGCATGAGATCATGAATTCTGTTGCCCCCATCTCTTCATTAGCCGGTACTTTAAAAAACCGTTTATCGCAAAGTAATATGGACGACCTGGAACTGGGGCTGGAAACCATCCAGCGCCGCAGCGAAGGGCTATTAAAATTTACAGAAACCTACCGCAACCTTAATAAGATCACCACCCCCAACCTTAAAAAAGTTTTTGTACGTGACCTGTTTGAAAATTTAAATACATTAATGCATCCAACATTAGAACAAAAAAATATTGAGTTGGAGATAATACTTAAAGACCCCGGCTTAATGGCCGAAGTGGATGTTAATTTAATTGAGCAGGTATTGATCAACCTTTTGGTAAATGCATTGGAAGCCGTAAAAGAAAAAGCAATGCCCCGAATTGTTTTATCTGCATCAGCCGAACACAATAAAGTTTTTATTAAAGTAGCAGATAATGGCTCCGGCATTTCTACCGAACTCTTAGATAAAATTTTCATTCCTTTCTTCAGCACTAAAAAAAGCGGCAGTGGTATTGGCCTTAGCTTGTGCAAACAAATTATGATGCTGCATAAAGGCAATATACAGGTACAAAGTAAAGAGGGCGAAGGGAGCGTATTTTTATTGCATTTTTAAAAATATAATTTTAAAATAGATTTAGCGCTTCTAACAATTTTCAACTTCAGGTTATTCACAAAGACTCACTTTGACGTCATAAAGACATTCTACTTTTATATTTATAGCTTCCCTTTTTTTAGACTATCTTTAATTAATAAAATTATGTACGGAAAATTACTGAAGCAATTCACAATGGACAAAGGAGTCTCTCAAAAAGATGTTGCCTCCCGTTTACAATATAGCCCTCAAAGAATTAATAATTATTATAGAGATATAGCTGATCCTCCATTTGAATTTTTAGAAAAATTCAAAGCAGAATTTTCCATAGACCTCAAGCAATTAAAAGACAAAGATGATAAGGGAATTGAAACCGGAGTTGCGTCATTCAACCCTATCCCTGTTTTTGATTTTCAACTAAAGCCATTAAAAAGTTTAGACTTCTTTAATCACAAAGATTTAATTTCTAGCTACATTGACTCTCCGCATTTTAATGAATGTTTTGCCGCTGTTAGCGTACAAGGCAGTTCAATGTCGCCAGCTTTTAACCCTTCAGATGTAATAGGTATTAAAAAGATTATAGATTTTGAAACTACTCCTTTAGGCGGCGCTTATTTTATAATTACAGAGGAACAAAGACTTTTAAGATATATACGCATAAACAGCGAAGATCCTAAAACAACTTTTTGCCTCAGGGCAATAAACCCTGACTTTGACGATATGATAATAAAGAAGTCGGACATTAAATATCTATTCCAAGTAAAAGTTAAAATTCAAAAATATTAGAATTTACAAAATGACCTTTTATATATGAACACAAGTCAAAAAACATTTTTTCCTAACATTTATATCTGAGTTACCTCTCAAAAACTACATTTCCACCATTGCCTTAATAACGCCTGTTGCAGGATTTAGCCAGCTTTCAAAATTAGCTTTCACCTCATCAAATTGCACACGGTGGGTAATATAGGTAGCTGGGTTTACCCAACCATTTTTCATAGAAGCTACCACATGTTCAAAATCGGCACGGGTGGCATTGCGGCTACTCATTAAAGTGCTTTCTCTTTTATGAAACTCCGGATGATTAAAACTGATATCTCCTTTTTGTAACCCAATCAGTACATACCTGCCTCCATGCCCTAAATATTGAAATGCATTATTAATGGCTTTTAAACTTCCGGTGGCATCAATAACAACGGTGGGCATATCGCCATTGGTTATTGTTTTTAATTTTTCCAGTGCATCTTCGCTTGCAGGGTTAATAGTAAAATCTACTTTCAATTTTTCTTTACAAAAGTTCAGCCGGTTATCATTTATATCCATCGCAATAACTTTACCTCCGGCAATTTTTGCAAATTCCATCGTACCCAAACCAATTGGCCCGGCACCAATTACCAATACAAATTCTCCCGGCGCTACTCCTGCCCTGCGTACACCATGTGCGCCAATGGCCAGTGGTTCTACTAATGCCAGTTCATCAACACCCAGCCCTTCGCCATGCACCAACGCATAAGATGGCACCACTAAATATTCCCTCATACCACCATCTATATGCACGCCACAAACTTTTATACTGGCGCAGCGATTTTCTTTTCCCATACGGCAGGCAATACATTTACCACAAAAAAAATAAGGGATAAATGTTACTAATTCTCCAACAGAAAAACCTGCAGCATCTGTGGTTACAATTTCTGCTGCCAGCTCATGCCCCAATATTCTCGGATAATTAAAAAATGGTTGTGTACCTTCAAAAGCATGCAAATCGGTACCGCAAATGCCAATGCGTTTTATTTGCAATAATGTTTCGCCAGCACCGGCAACAGGTATTTCGGTATCTGCATAATCAAACTGATGCGGTGTGGTACAAATTAATGTTTTCATTGTAATATCTTTTATGCTAACTACAGCTTATAAAATGCAGCTGCATTATTTCCAAAAAAATTATTTTGTTCTGTATCGGAAAAAGAAGAAAAATAATCCTTTACTATATCCATCATTGCAGTATAAGAAGCTGCCGCCAAACAAACCGGCCAATCGCTGCCAAACATAGTTCTGTTGGTACCAAATGCATCAACCGCTGCATCAAGATAAGGCGTAAAATCTTCGGGCTTCCAAAGCTGTTGATCTGCTTCGGTAACCATCCCACTTATTTTACAATACACATTGGGGTATTGCGCAATATTCTTCATGGCATGTTTCCATTCGCCAATCAAGCCTTCTTTAATATAGGGTTTTGCAATATGATCGATCACAAATTTTTGCTCTGGAAATTTTTTCACCAACGTAATTGCCGCAGGCAAATGGTTGGGAAAGATGAGGATATCGTAAGTAAAATCAAATGCTTGTAATGCTGCAATGCCGTTTACAAAATTTTGTTGCAACATAAATTCCGGCGCTTCGCCCTGTAATACATGACGAAATCCCTTTACAATATTAAAATGTTTGTAATAAGCTAAACGGTCTGTAATATTTTTTGCCCTCAAATCAACCCATCCAACTATCCCTTTAATAAAATCATTCTCTTGTTGCAATGCTAATAAAAAATTGGTTTCGTCTTCTGTTTGATCGGCCTGTACCGCAATGCAACCATCAATATTATGTTGCTGTAAAATTGATTGCAGATCGGCAGGTAAAAAATCTTTTCGTATCACTGCCATGGCATCATCTATCCAATCATGTTTAACTGCATTGTACTGCCAAAAGTGCTGGTGACTATCAATTTTTTGCATATGCTGCACAAGTTTGTTTACTTGTTCCCAATCCATCAATCCCCAATTCCACCACATCGCCATCTTTTAAATATACAGGCGGGTTAAATCCTAAACCTACACCGGCAGGTGTGCCAGTACTAATAATATCGCCGGGCAGCAAGGTCATAAATTGGCTGATATAAGAAACTAAAAATGGGATATTAAAGATCAGGTCATCAGTGTTACTGTCCTGCATCATTTTATCATTTACTTTTAACCACAAACGCAAATTGTGCGGATCAGTTATTTCATCTTTTGTAACCAGCCATGGCCCAAGTGGCGCAAATGTATCGCAGCCTTTTCCTTTGTCCCAGGTGCCGCCACGCTCTAATTGAAATTCTCTTTCGCTCACATCATTATGCAAGGCATACCCTGCTACATAATCCATCGCCTCATACTCTTCCACATAGCTTGCTTTTTTTTCTATTATAAAAGCCAGCTCCACTTCCCAATCTGTTTTTACCGAATTCTTAGGAATAGTAACGGTATCGTATGGCCCAACTAAAGAAGTGGTGGATTTAAAAAATATAATGGGTTCTTTTGGTATAGCCGCATTGGTTTCTTTGGCATGTTTTGCATAGTTTAATCCAATGCAAACAATTTTTGATGGCCTTGCTACCGGGCTGCCCAATCTTGCACCATCCGGTACTTTCTTCAGCATTTCTTTATGCTGTTCCAGCATCCAGGCCAAGTGCGGTAAGCCGCCATTAGCAAAAAACATTTCGTCGTAATCTTTTATAAAACCACTTACATCATAGTTTACACCATCAATATGTACACCGGGTTTTTCTTCTCCAAATGCTCCAAAGCGAATTAATTTCATTGTTTTATTTTTTTTGTTACCAGCTTTTGTTTTTTGTCCAACATCGTTGCGTCGCACTCTTGTACAGAAAATCTTTATTGAGCTTTACTTGTGTTTTACTTATTATGTTTTGTTTTAAGCTCCTGTCGTCCCTACGGGACTTATCCTAATATTTTTCCTATTTTTCTACCAACCTTTCGCTCCTACGGAGCTATTATATATCAGACGCCTCTTTTCAATCTCCGCTTAAAACTTCTCCATTTTCCCCTTTAGGGGATAGGGGCTCTAATTATTCAACTTAATAAATCCTCCATCAATCGGGTAATCGTTTCCTGTAACAAAACCAGCTTCGTCACTGCAAAGATATAAAGCTAGTGCAGCCACTTCTTCCACTGATCCCATTCTTCCTATCGGCTGGCTCTTAGATAATTTTTCAAACATTGCCTCTTTATTATCGGGATAATTTTTTGCAATAAAACCATCTACAAATGGCGTATGTACCCTTGCCGGCGAAATAGAATTGCAGCGGATATTATCAAGCAGATAATCTTTTGCCACACTCAGCGTCATAGCAAATACAGCACCTTTGCTCATACTGTAAGCAAATCTGTCGGGTATACCCACTAATGCTGCAATAGAAGCCACATTTAAAATTACACCTCCGCCAACTGTTTTAAAAACAGGCAATATTTCGTGCAGGCAATTGTAAGTGCCTTTTACGTTTACGTTAAATACTTTGGTAAAATCTTCTTCGCTGGTGGTATCGGCTTTACCTACATGAGCAATACCTGCACAATTCACTAAAATATTAATACTACCAATTGACCTAAATATTTCTTGTACTCTTTGCTGATTACTTACATCACAACTGTAAGCAAAAGCTTTACCAGCAACGGCTTCAATTTCTTTTACAGCCTGCGCTGCATTGTCTTCGTTTAATTCTATAATGTGAACGGTAGCGCCCTGCTTTGCAAACACTGTTGCAATGGCTTTACCAATACCGCTGCCGCCACCTGTAACTACTGCTGATTTATTTTTTAATGAAAACATAATACTGTAATGCTTTTTATACCGTGAATCGTCAATCGTGAATATTTAATCAACGATTTACCATTCACCTCTTATAATAATTGAAAAATCTCTTCCATCATCACCCATTTTTCTCCTTCTTTTGCCCAAGGTAAAGCCAGTTGATACTTCCACATCAGCTGTTCCCATTCCTGCACTTTGGGATTAGCGGCATCTGCTGCTGCTTTTGCTGCAAAACTAAAGGAATCGTAAGTGTCCATTATCATGAACAGTCTGTTGCCGGTGCGGTAAATTTCCATATGGGCAACCCCGGCATCTAAAATGCTTTTTTTTATTTCGGGCCAGCAGTTTTCTCTTTTATGCCAATCTTCGTATTCTGCAATTAATGCAGGGTCATCTACCAAATCAAGTGCGAGGCAATATCGGTTCATTATTAAAACAATTTTAGTTGGTTATATTTTTAACCCGGTAACCTTTCCATCCAAAATATATAATGAAAAGAAAACACACTAAAGGTACGATATAACCATACTGAATGTTATTGGTAACATCACTTATATAAGCAAAGATCGGAGGCATAATGGCTCCTCCTACAATTGACATGATAATGAGGCTACTACCAAATTTTGTATCGCCTTTTAGATCTTTAATACCCAATGCAAAAATGGTAGGGAACATTATAGACATAAAGAATGCAATACCGATAACTGCAAAAACAGTTATCATTCCTGTTGCAAAAATAGCCAGTAAACAGAGTGCTGCACTTATAGCTGCATAAATTGCCAGTAATCTCTCTGCTTTAATAAATTTCATTAAAAATGTTCCAAAGAAACGGCCGATCATAAATGCCATACCACAACCCCATCCTAAATAATCTGCTGCTTTTACTTTATCTATCCCTGCAGACTTAGTTGCATACAAAATAAAAAAACTGAACACACAAACCTGTGCGCCAACGTAAAAGAACTGAGCAATTACGCCCCATGTAAGATGGCTGTGTTTAAATGCATGAAATATATTTTTACCCGACGCATGTTCTTCGCCATCTTTTATTTCGGGTAATTTGGTAAACCAGAATATTATAGCCACCAATAAAATAACAGCACCCAAAACAAAGTAAGGCGTTTTTACAGTAGAAGCCTCTGCTGCTAATGCCATTTTTTTTGCAGCTTCTGTCATAGAACCAAGTTCTGTTTCTGTATAATCTTTGGTTAATATCAATCTTGCACCAATTATAGGAGCCAGCGTTGCAGCCAGTCCATTAAAAGACTGCGAAAAATTCAGCCTTTGTGTAGATGTTTCGGCATCGCCTAATAAAGAAGCGTAAGGATTGGCCGCAGTTTCTAAAATGGTTAAGCCGCAGGCGATAATAAAAAGTGCACCTAAAAAAAAGGCATACTGTTGCGTATTAGCAGCAGGAATAAATAAAAACGATCCCCCTGCAAATAGTAATAATCCTGTAATGATACCCGCTTTGTAACCAAAACGCTTCATGATCATGCCTGCAGGAATGGCCATTAAAAAATAAGCAATAAACACAGCAGAGTCAATCAATGATGATTGAAGCGTTGTAAGTGTAAATGATTTTTTCAGATGAGGTATTAAGATAGGATCAAGATTGTGTACAAATCCCCATAAAAAAAACAGGGAGGTGATCATTATAAAAGCAAAACTGTAATTCCGGTTGGTTAATGATGGCATAGCGATTTCGTTAAATGATAATTATCGGTTTAAGATTTATACTATTAATATAAGGGTGAAAATTAATTCTTTTAATTGTTTGTATCTAAAATTTAAAAGTATAAGTTTTATTCTTTTTTGTCTCAAAACTATAAATTGTTCCCTGCTCAATTACAGACAGTGTTTTTAAAATTGCAGTATTTGCTGTTGTATTTTTCGCAATCAGCATTTTACAAACACCGCCTTCAGCAGCATAAATTTTCAGCAGTGTTAATTTACCTTCCTTCCAATCTATATCTACTGTAAATCCTCCTCTTGCACGTAAGCCTTTTACACTGCCATCCTTCCAGGCGGTGGGCAATGCCGGCAACAGTTGTATAAAACCCAGTTGACTTTGTACCAGCATTTCTGCAACTCCAGCTGTTGCACCAAAGTTACCATCAATTTGAAATGGTGGATGCGTATCAAATAAATTATTAAGCGTAGAAGTTTTTAATAACTCCTGGTACATTTTGTAAGCATGATCACCGTCAAACAATCTTGCCCAAAAATTGATCTTCCAGGCTTTGCTCCAGCCGGTGCCTCCATCTCCCCTTACTTCTAAAGTTTTGCGGCAGGCATTGGCATAAGCGGTATCAATTAATGGCGATATTTCTCTGCCGGGATGCAAAGCAAACAATTGCGATACGTGCCGGTGATGCGGATCTTCATCATCCCAATCGCCATACCACTCTACTAAATTTCCTTTTTTGCCAATTTTTAACGGACTGAGTTTATCCCGCTTTTGTTTTATCAATGCAGCGAAGTCTTTATCCATATGCAGCACTTCGCTGGCTTCAATTATATTGGTGAATAAATCCCAGATAATTTCCATATCCATTGCAGAGGCTATGGTAACCGCAGCTTTAAAACCGTTGGGATGTAAATACACATTTTCCGGTGAAGTAGATGGTACAGTAATTAAATACCCATCTTTTTCTACCAGCCAGTCCATACAAAACAGTGCAGCACTTTTCATTAAAGGATAAGCCGTGTCTTTTAAATATTTTTTATCCGCAGTAAAACGGTAATGCTCAAACAAATGCTGGCTCAACCAGGGACTGCCCAATGCCCAGTTGGCCCATTTAGGATCGCCACCACCTTCGCCTACCGGGTTGGTTTGCGCCCATATATCACTGTTATGATGCACTGCCCAGCCTTTCATATTGTAATAATTTTTTGCAGTGGCTGTACCATTTTTTGCCATGCGTTGAATGTGTGCGGTAAGCGGTTGGGTAAGATCAGAAAGATTACATTGCTCTGCCAGCCAGTAATTCATTTGTAAATTAATATTGGTAGTGTAGTTGCTGCGCCATGGCGGACTTAACTCCTTGTTCCAGATACCCTGCAGGTTTGCTGGCAACACACTGCCTGGCCTGCTGCTGCATATTAATAAATACCTGCCAAATTGAAAATACAATTGTTCCAATGAAAGATCTGTTGCACCTTTTTTATACGCTTCTAATCTTTTATCGACAGGTAGTTTTGAAATTTCTTTTTCGTTAAACGAAATACTTAAGCGATTAAAATATTTTCGATAGTCTTTTATGTGCGCCGCTAAAAGCTGTGTATAATTTTTCTTTATTGCATTTTGTAAAAACCCTGCTGCTAATTTCTCTTCATCCTTTCCTTCGCTATCGGGGCATTTATCGTAGCCATTAAAACTGGTGGCTGCTGAAACATACAAAACAACTTCCGTTGCATTGCTTATTACTAAAGAAGAATCAGTATTTGAAATTGTTCCGCCAGTATTAACCGCTTTAATCCTGAACTGGAAACGCATGCCTTTACAATGCGAAGGCTCTTCAAATATCACTGGCTTGGGATTTCTTCTTTCATCATCTGCAATTCTTGCTTTGCCTTTTAATACCAGTTCTTTATTTATTGTAACTAATTTTTGATACTGCAGTGCATGATTTACATCTATAATAAAACTCAATGCATTTGCTTTAGAAGCTTTTAAGCGGATGACCATTATTTTATCCGGTGCCGAGGTAAATATCTCCCTGCTGTATTGCACGCCATCAGCGGTAAATTTTGTAGCGGCTGTAGCATTGGCAATATTCAAATCACGGTAATAATTGGTGGGCTCGCCTGCAAATTGTTGTTTGATAATAATGTCCCCCAGTGGCTGGTACATTTGTGTATTAGGACCTTGTATCTTCCTCAACAGTTTTACCGCCGCATTAATACTGTCTTTTAAAATGGCATCCCGTGCCGGTTGTAAATATTGCGCTGCAGTTGGATTAGGATTTAAATTAGCCGGACCACCGGTCCATAATGTTTGTTCGTTTAACTGTATCAAATCTTCTTTTGCACCACCAAAAATCATAGCGCCTAAAGTACCGTTACCAATGGGTAAAGCTTCGTTCCAGTCTTTGGCTGGTTTATCGTACCAAAGTGTAAGCGGACTTTGACTAAAACTTTTTAATTGAGTACAAAGACAAAAAATAGCAATCAATCTGTATTTCATATCTACGCTTTAATAAAAGTTGAACAATGATTTGAAGTTGAAGAGTGTCCTTCGTTCCTCAGGATAAACTCTGCCAATGAAGATCAAAATAGCTTCTCAGACCGGTTCAAAAAAAATATTTTATTATTTCAACCGTTCTTCATTTTCTATGCCTTTAACTTTGGGCGGCGGTACATTTTTATCAATACTAAGTGTAAAATTATTATACTTCCAGCCTTCAATATATTCCATGGTGCCTAATACTGATGCCGAAACAGTGCTGTTGGTAAATACAAAATTCTTTAATGTTGATTGCTGGTAGCCTACCGCATCAAAAACAATTTTTGCATGTGTAGCGGTGATGTTATTAATGTAGAAATTTTTTGCAGCCGGAATTCCTTTTTCTGCCGGTGTTACTTTTTGAAGCATAGATTTCCAATGCGCCGGAATAGAATCATACACATAACCTTTTGGTAATTCGGAATAACTGTAAGCCGGGTACCAATTCAAATTAAACTGAAAAACATTTCTTACAGAATCTAAAACCGAATTTTGAAAATAAATATCTTCCACCACACCGCCACGGGTAAAGGCCGATTTTACACGCAAACCATTATCAGTATTTTTTGCGTAGAGCTCTGTTGCTAAAATATGATGAATGCCTCCAGAAGTTTCGCTGCCTAGTGTTACCAAACCGGCTCCTCTTCTTGCAACAGATTTGCGTATCACTACATAAGCAGTTGGTCTATTCACTCTCAAACCATCCCAATCACGGCCGGCTTTTAAACAAAAATTATCATCGTTGCAATCAATATCACAATTTTGTATCAGCACCCAGGTAGAGGAATCCACATCAATTCCATCCGTACTCGGGCCACTGCCATCTTCATTATTTTTTATTACTACGCCATCCACTGTAACTTTTGTGGAGTATAATAATTGCACCGTCCAAAAACCGGCATTTTTAAAAGTAAGGTCTTTTACAGTTATATTTTCCGAATTTTGTACCAATACTGTACGCACTCTTTTTACATCGTAATCCACTATCCAGCGCAGGCCTTTGGCATCGTATTCTTTACGCATGGTCCAATATTTATCCCAGCAAAATTTACCTCTTGCATTTACAATACCCTTCCCGGTAAGTGCTGCATTTTTAACGTCGATTAAATTTATTAATGCTGCAGGCCAAACCATTTCTAATCCTGCCACCCTTGTATTGATATCGGGGTAATCATTAAAATTTTGTGAGCCCAGGATCAGTACGCCTTTATCTATCTGCAACACAACATTAGTTTTTACAAAAATGCTGCCGCTTACATAAGTGCCAGGTTTAAAAGTTACAATACCACCGCCTTTAGCAGCACAATCGTCAATGGCTTTTTGAATGGCTTTGGTATTTACCGTTACGGTATCGCTTACAGCGCCATACTCATTTACACTAAATATTTTTTTAGAAGCGGGGAATAATTTAGCACCTACTTTACTTACCCAATCCATTTTGGGGGTTTGTGCCGATGCAGTAATGGAGATTAAAACTAAAACAGGAAGTAACCATTTTGGCGTGGCCAGTTTATTTATCATAGCTAACAATTGTTAAGCTTGTAAAGTACTGCATAAAGGTTTAGGGGGTATCCTGTTGTATCCTGTTAGATATATCGTTAGCAACGGGTTAAGAAAATTGCGCCATGAAGCTACACCTGCATTATTAAGTAAGTCAATTGCAATCGAAGTTTTTTTATAATGTGTTTACGATATTACATACCTCATGCTGCAATTACACAATACCTTTACCTAATGAATTGCTATAATCGGTAAGGAAATATTGTTTTATGTGGTGCAAAGTGCCAAAATAAGAGCATACATTTTGACGGCAGCTATTTTAAATTATCTTTGTGTCATTATTACACATTTTTTGTCGACAGATACTACTTTATTTCCCGGTTACTCCAAATTACAGATCCGCATCGCAGTATCTGTGTTCTTTTTTTGCCAGGGCATTTGCTTTGCCAGTTGGGCCAGCCGTATACCGGATATAAAAACCGCATTACATTTAAGCGAAGCAGCATTGGGAACTATTTTATTGGGCTTACCCATCGGGCAATTTGTTACCATGCCTTTTAGTGGCCGGGCAGTTACCAGGTTTGGCAGTAAAAATGTATTGCGTATTGCTATTGTGTTTTATTGTTTAGCGCTTATATCAATTGGCCTGGTTACAGCGCCATGGCAATTAGTATTATGCTTATTTGCATTTGGTGTAAGCGGTAATATGTGCAATATTTCGGTAAACACACAAGGTGTAAATGCTGAGGCATTATATGGACGGGCCATCATGTCTTCCTTTCATGGCGTGTGGAGTACCGCAGGTTTTACTGGTGCTTTAACAGGTTTATTGATGATGAAATTACAACTGAGCCCCTTCCAGCATTTTTGTATTGTTGCATCAATAGTTATATTACTCTCTCAATTTTTTGCGAAATATTTATTGCTCACGCCTACCAGTAAAGCTGCTGCATCTTTTAAACGCATCAGCATGCCGCATGGTTTGTTGTTGCAATTAGGCATCATTGGTTTTTGCTGCCTTAGTTGCGAAGGTTGTATGTTCGACTGGAGCGGTGTGTATTTTAAAGATGTGGTAAAAGCGGAAGGCTCGATGGTATCATTGGGTTATGCCTCTTTTATGATAATGATGGCTACCGGCAGGTTTGTAGGTGATAAGCTGGCCGAAAAATTCAGCCGTAAAAAAATGGTGCAGGTAAGTGGTGTATTAATTTTTAGCGGAATGATGTTTGCCGTTCTGCTGCCTTATTTAATTACGGCCACCATTGGTTTTTTAGTGGTTGGTTTTGGGGTAAGTACCATCATCCCTTTACTATACAGCACGGTGGGTAAAGCAAATTTAGAAGTATCCAAAGGCATTGCCATTGCCACAGTAAGCAGCATTGGCTTTTTAGGTTTTTTAATGGGCCCTCCATTGATCGGTTATATTGCCCAGTTAGCCGGTTTACAATATTCATTTATGACGATCGCATTTTTGGGCTTAGGTATTAGTGTGCTGATAAGCAAGGTGAAGGAGATTGAGTAAGCTAAATTTTATTTCTTCACTTTTTTGGGTAAGCTATTACTTAAAGTAGAAGAGTTGTGTATATTTATGTGTTGTGCGTCATGATATGGCGGCAGTCTTCAATTCAAAAGGGTGATAACTTATTACTAATATGATTTTAGTCTTCGACACTGAAACAACAGGATTACCAATAGATATCAATGCTGATATTAATGATTTAGACAACTGGCCAAGGATGGTACAGATTGCCTGGATTCTATTTGATTTAAATGGAAACAGGATTTCAGGCAAAGATTATATTATCAAACCAGACAATTTCAGCATCCCATTCGAAGCAACCGAAATTCACAATATAACAGATGAAATTGCCGAACAATATGGCGAAGATTTAGATGAAGTAATGCAAGAGTTCATCAATTGTTTAAATAAGTCCATGCTTGTTGTCTCACATAACATGGCATTCGATGAAAAAATCGTGGGCTCTGAAATGATAAGATTAGGATATGATAATATTCTAGAGCATAAGGGAAAAATCTGTACTATGGAAAGTTCATTGGACTTTTGTTCAATAGATGGATTGTATGGAAATAAATATCCAAAGCTTTCTGAACTTTATGAAGCTTTATTTTCCGAAGACTATTTAGAAACCCACAATGCAGTAGAAGATGTTGCAGCGACTGCTAAATGTTTTTGGGAACTTATAAGTTTAAATATCATATCGCTGGACACGGAAAGTAATAAAGAATATACTCCAAGAATTATCGTAAACAAGGATGCTATCTACAAATCACCAGTGATAGAGTTATCAGAGCAACCAATATATTCTTTGCCTCAATTAATTCCATACAGAAGAAGTAATATGTGGGGGTATTGTAACGAATATAAAAGGGTGATTATTGATTGTGATTTTTCTGAGGCGTTGCCGTTTTCTGAAAAAATGGCCCGTGTAATGAAAAAAGGAAAGTACGGTTTCATAAATGAAAATGGCAAAACAGTAATTTCTTTCAAGTATGATTGGGCAAGTAATTTCAATGAAGGGTTTTCAAGAATACATATTGGTGGCATGAGAATGCATCATGGTTGGGAGCATGAAAAATATGGGTTCATCAACAAATCTGGTAAAGAAGTTATCAAATGCGAATACGATGACGCATTGAATTTTTCTGATGGATTTGCTGCTGTTCGTAAAAATGGTAAATGGGGATTTATAAATTATAAAGGAGAAGAAGTTATTCCTTTTCAATTCGACGGAGCTTCGAGTTTCACAGACGGGTTAGCTCCTGTTCAAATAGATTACAAATACGGCTTCATTAATAAAGAAGGAAGGATTATTGTACCTTTTGAGTTTGATTACGCATATCAATTTTCTGAAGGCTTAGCTTGCGTCAGCTTAGACAATACAAGTGGACTCATAAATAAATCAGGAGAATTAATTGTTTATTCTAATGAAAAATATATTGTAGGAAGTCCAAGTGAAGGAATGATTGTAGTTGAGAAAGGAGACCCAGATTCATCCGATTGTCAATATGGATTTTTAAATACAGTATGGGAATTAGTTATCCCTTTAGGTTACAGCTTTGCTCAAAATTTTTCGGAAGGGTTGTCAAAAATAATAACAGGCGGTAGACATTGGGGCAAACATGGTTTTATAAACAAACATGGCGAGGAGATAATCCCTTGTCAATACAAATCAGCAGGGAGTTTTCACAATGGACTTGCACAAGTTCAAATTAACGAGAATGTGGGATATATTTCACACAAAGGAATAGAGTTTTGGGACGGTGGCAAAAGCGATAATTCTGCTGACGACTTGCCCTTCTGATAAAAAAGCTTAGATAGTTTGACGTTATAAAAGCACGAACGCACTATATGGCACTACCACAACACTGTAGCAAGTATCCTTGCATTATGACAGTTATAAAGACACACCAACTACTCAACTATCTCATAGCAACAGTATGGCTCATCAATGGTCTGTTTTGTAAAGTATTAAACCTCGTTCCCCGTCATCAGCAAATTGTAGCACAAATTTCAGGCAGTCACAATGCTAGCCTTTTTACATTTTTAATTGGCCTTTCAGAAATTGTAATGGCAATTTGGATCATTAGCCAAAAGTGGGCAAAGATCAATGCTATTATTCAAATAGTTGTTATTGCTACAATGAATATCATGGAATTTTTATTAGTGCCCGATCTGTTGCTTTGGGGCAGAGCCAATGCGATCTTTGCTTTTCTATTGATACTTATTATTTATTATAACGAGTTTGTTCTACATAAAAATTAGCTTTACAGGCATAACATGCTATCATTTTTAAAAAATCACCCTTTTGCTGTGGAAGCTTTTTTTTGAAAGCTCCCTGGTACTCACCTTTGCCATTCCCAAAGAGCAATTGCAGCAGCTTATTCCTCCCTGTTTACAATTAGATACTTTTAATGACAAGTGGGCTTTTATAGCAGTGGCGATGGTGCAGACAAAAGACCTGAGGCCAAAAGGATTTCCTGAAATTTTGGGTAATAACTTTTTTTTTAATTGGTACCGAATATTTGTAAGGTATGAGAATATCAAAGGAAAAAAATTTAAGAGGCTTGTATATTATTAAATCGGAGACCGATAAAAGAAAATGGAGTTTTTGGGTAATATTTTTACGCATTACAACTACACTACAACAGATATTAATAACAACAGCCGGGACGGAATAATTGAGATCAATTCTAAAAAATCAGGTTTCAATATAAAAATTGAGGATACTGATAATGACAATATTGCTTTGCCAGCTGGCTCTCCATTTGCCGATTGGAAAGAAGCAAGAAAATTTGCAGGCCCTTTACCTTTTACTTTTACTTACAATGCTGCTGATAAAGAAGTACTGGTTATTGAAGGCGTTAGAGAAGATTGGAAACCTGCGCCGGTTAAAGTGATTGAATATGATTTTTCTTTCATCAACAATTATAATTTTAAAGATGCGGTACTTGCCAATGCATTTATCATCCGCAACATTCCTTATCATTGGAAAAAAGGTAAAATTGAAGCATGGAAATAAAAAGAAGAAAATTTCAGGGCGTATTAAATATACTGAGTTTTAACCGCCACTTTTATTTATTTGGTTTGGCTGTATTGGCTGCATTGTTTGCAAGTCGTTTATTTTTAAAATGGCCCGATACTGTTTTTGTACTTGTAACAATTGCATTCCTGTATGGCCTTGTAATGCCATTGATCGTATCAGCATTTGTGTATGATTTTTCTGGTTTCTATAATTTCCATTGGTTAAAGAACCAGGTTGAAGATGATGCGGAAGTAAAACTGATCGTTAATATTAATGCAGGCTTTGATGAAACCAGTTTTATCATCAATCATAAATTTCCAAATGCCCATTTAAAAGTATTTGATTTTTACAACGCAAAGCAACATACAGAGCCCGCCATAAAAAGAGCCCGTAAAGTAAGTTTAGTATATCCCGGTAATCAACAAATAGCGTCAAACTCAATTCCTTTACAAGATAACAGCGCAGATATTATTTTTTTATTATCAGCAGCACATGAAATAAGATCGCATGAAGAGAAAATAGTCTTTTTAAAAGAATGTAATAGGATTTGCAACCCTGAAGGAAAAGTAATTATGGTAGAACACTTACGTGACCTCCCTAACTTTCTCGCCTTCTCTATTGGCTTTACTCATTTTTTCTCCCGCTATACATGGAAAGATGCTTTTATAAAAGCAGGATTCTCTTCTTTTAAAGAAACTAAATTCACCCCATTCATGTCTATCTTTAACTGCAAACCCTAATCTTTTTATTAATGGAACTTCATCTTAAAATTATCGGTATCTTATTAATTCTATTAGCTTTGGTTCATGCAGTATTTCCAAAGCAATTTAATTGGAAACAGGAATTAAGTTCATTAAGTATTATTAACAGGCAGCTAATGTACGTGCATACTTTTTTTATTGCGCTGGTACTTTTTCTTATCGGCCTTCTTTGCCTTACATCAGCCAGCGAGCTGGCAAATACCAGTTTGGGTAAAAGAATTTGTTTAGGGCTGGCAATATTCTGGATAGTGAGATTGTATTTTCAGTTCTTCGTATATTCTTCCAAAGTATGGAAAGGTAAATTATTTGAAACGATCGTTCACCTGCTGTTTGCAATATTCTGGGCTTACTTAACTTTTGTATTTGCGATGCTGTATTGGGCATGATATATTTCAATTGTTTTTGGCCCAATTAAGTCATTAATATTTCACCCTGTACCGCACCACTTTTTTAAAATCAAATAAAATATCAATGTAGTACAAGGAGTTTTCTTTAACTACATAATCAAACTTATAAATATTATTGGGCTGTATTGACCTGCCCGAAAAAAGCATATCCACATCTCTGTAATTATTGGTAGTTACCTGTATTTTTTTTACCTCGTAAGCACAGGTAAATTCAAAGTGTATGGTATCGCCAATTTTGCTGTTTATCACACCACTGCCGGGCAAATGCTTTTCAATACTCCGTGATAGTGGTATGGGATAAAAATACGGTGCATTAAAAAAAGATTCTTTAGAGGTATTACTATTACCTGCTGTAATCCATTTATCTTCTTTGGGATGATGATCACGGGCAAATTTATGTACAGGTGTTAACCAGTAATAGTTTTGGTAATTTTTTATGTAATCCACAGGCTTGCCACCTTCATCTGCTTTACAACCGCCTGCTGCCCATGTAGCATCGCATTCAAAAGTTTCTCCCTCCAGTTGTATAATATTCCAATCGTGAGATACACCCAATATTAACCCAATTTGTTGCGGCCCGTTTTTGATGTAGCCAGGTATCATTTCATTACGGATGCCTGCAATATTGCACATTCTTTTAAACAAGAAAGAATAGCCGCTGCATAAGGCCTTCCTGCTGTTAAGTACATGTTCCAGCACCCCGTTTTCCCAATCAATACGAGCCTGTGTACAAGTGGCTTTATTTCCACTGCACGAAAAACGCCTCCACTTGTCATCGCCGCTGTTTAATAATTTATAGTCGTATGCAATATTATCAGTTATCCAGATAAATATGGCCCTTAGTTTATAAATGCTATCAGTATATGGTGCAGTTAATTTATTGGTTAAATCTGTAAGATCAGTTTTATATTTTACAGAACGGGCAAAATCGTCCACCTGCTGAAAATTAATATTGCTGAATTTATTTTGAGAAAAACTTATTGTTTGCAAGACTATCAGCAAAAAACATAAAATAAAAATACGTTGTAGCATTGAGTAAGGAATTTATAGGGTGATACTTTTATTAAATTTACTTTATGCAACTTTTATTTACATGTAAAGTTGCAGTAAATATAATCATTGATGTAATAATACGTTGAGTTCCGCTGCAGAAATTGCGAATATACTGCCATGCCTTATCCCCTTTGGTAATACGATCTTATCACTTACATCTATCCACGTTTTTAGATCTGCAGATTGAATGGCACCATATTTATGATCCCGGTATTTATCAAAATAAACGATCCAGGTATTATCCATTTTCAAGGTAGTAGGGCCTTCTGCCCAATAGTTACCTGTAATGGGTAACGATGGTAAAGAGAATCCGTTGGTTAAATTTTTACTCGTAGCAATTTTAATATTCTTCTGTGCTGGTATTCTTGTTTCGTCTTTTAAAAACATGATATATTTTTTACCATCGGCTACAATGGTAGCATCAATTACATTAAAGCCTTTATCGTACAATAATTTTGTTTTACTGAAAGTTTTAAAATCTTTGGTGGTTACATAATACATGCGGTGGTTGTAACCACTTTCCACAATAGTATCCATTTTATATTTACCGGCAATGGTGGTTGCCCAGTAGATCATGTATTGTCTTTTCTTTTTATCGTAAGTGATCTCCGGCGCCCAGCAATTTCTGGCACTGTCTTCATGCGCCATTACAGGAATAAATTGCTGCTCACTCCAGTTGATCAAATCTTTACTGCTGGCATAACCAATGCCTTTATCGTTCCAGCTTACCGTCCACACCATGTGGAATAATCCATCTTCGCCTTTAACAATACAGGGATCCCTCATTAATTTATCATTGGCAACAGTTGGTTTTAAAAAACTACTGTCGTTATTTAATGCAGCCCATGTGTAACCATCATGGCTGTAAGCCAAATGCAAACCATCTTTGCCATTATTTTTAAAGTAAGCAAAAAGATATACTTTATCGCTACCCTGCTGTGCAAATATTTTAATACCTGCAAACAGTAAAACAAACAGCACGGCAATTTTTATTTTAATACTCATCAGTAAATCTATTGAAACATGTTTTTATATCGTATCATGGCTTCTGCAAAATAATAATCGGCATAGGTAAGCGGCACATCAATTTCTGTTTTGTTAGGCATGTGGCCAACGCTATGCTGTAAAATAAAACCGCCGTTGTTACCAGCTGCTGCTTTGTATTTATCAGCAGATAAATTTTTCAATATCGTTTCGGCAGTAGTAAAATATTGTTTGGCTAATTTTTTATTAACATATCCACTCAGTTCAAGAAATGCTGAAGCCATTATTGCTGCCGCAGATGCATCTCTTAATGCACCAGGAATATCCGGTGCATTAAAATCCCAGTAAGTAATTTTATCTTTAGCAAAGTTGGGATGCTTTAAAATAAAGGCTGCAATTTTATTGGCCTGCGCTAAATATTTTTCATCTTTTGTTTCCCGGTACGTTTCGGTATAACCATATAAACCCCAGGCTTGTCCCCTGCCCCATGCCGATTCATCTGCATAACCCTGTGCCGTTTTTTTCTGCAGCACTGCGCCGGTGGTGGCATTGTAATTTAGTACATGGTAAGAACTGTTATCGGTACGAAAATGATTGTTGATAGTAGTATTGGCGTGTGTTACTGCAATTTTATAAAAAGAAGAATCGCCACTAACCTGTGTAGCCCAAAATAATAGTTTTAAATTCATCATATTATCAATGATCACTAAATACTCATTGGGTTTACCATCCCATGATTTTATACAACCCACTGCCGGGCTAAAACGTGAGGACAATGATCTGGCACTGTTCAATAATATTTCTTTATATGCCGGTGAAGGATTAATAGCATTAACATTACCAAAACTGCAATACATCATAAAGCCTAGATCATGTGTACTGGTATTGAACTGTTCTTTTTTAAGTACTTCTAAAATACGCATGGCTTCATTGTACAAAGCGGTATCTTTTGTTTGCTGATACAAATACAATAAAGTACCGGGATAAAAACCGCTGCACCACCAGCCGGAATTGCTCCACTCATATTTGCCCGTAGCAGGAAAATATGTTTTAGGAAATTTATCTGCAGGTAAATTTTTAGCCAGCACTTTGTATTGTGCTACGGCATCAGTAAAATTTTTATCAATGCTGGTTAATAGATCTTTATTAGCTTTAAATTGATATTTATTTTGTGCAGAAGCATGTATAAAAAATAATCCTGCAAAAAATAATAAGCAAGCGGCTGACTTCATAATTTATTTAATTTTTATTTCGTAAACAGTAATAGGTTGCGGTAAAATATTGGCTTTACCTTCTCCATCTTTTTGATCGGTGTATTGTACAAACAAATGTAATTGCTTTTTGCGTTTCCACAGTTCGGTATCAAAAGTTGGCTCCCACGAACCTACCGAAAAACCCGATACATCTTTTACCTGCCAGTTATTATTATTGATGTTGGTATTGATTGCCACGGAAACTTTGCTGCCCCTTTCTTCATCCCTGAAAATTACAGCTACTATATTTTTACTGCCTTTTTTGTAACTAATAATTTGCGGCCTGCTGATGGGAATTCTTTTGGTGCCTGCACCACTTAAACTAAAGGCTGTTTTTCTAAAGCCGGTATTTTGAATTATCCAGTTGCTGTTGATTTTATAAATAACATGGTATTGCGGAATGCTGTCGCCGGCATCTTTCCAATATGAGGCAATAAATGGATTGCCGGCATCATCGGCATACATACTGGTTTGGTTAATGAGTTCGCTTTTTTGCGGAATGCGACACACATATTCTGCAGTAGTGGCATTAATAGGTAAAGTATATTTTTCGCTGTTAGAGTTCTCCCATGTTACACCGCCGTCGGTTGATCTGGCATAACACATATCGTGGTTGCTGGCCACATCCGGACTTTCCCGCCACACCCACGAAAGGTGAATGGAGCCCAATTTATCTACACATGCCTGCCAGTATGCATTGCGTTGTTTTTCGCCATCAATTAAATTACTGTGCAGTTGCGCCCATTTTTTTGTTGCAATATCGTAGCGATTGATCACCAGATTACCCTGGCCCGATTGCCCATCTCTGTACAAAAACAAAATATTACCACCCGGTAAAGTATGAAACTCGGGATAGGTAACATTTTTTTCTGCAATACCCGTCATGGAAGTTTCTGCTGTCATTTGTAAAGCACCGGGTGCAATACTTTTACTGTAGTGCAATTTATTACCATGATGATCCCATGCCATGTGCAGGTAACCATCACCATCCACAATAATGCTGATGCAATTATGTGCATCTACAGCTTTGCCTTTAAATGGCGTAGTTTGTAATTGCCATTTTGTAGTACCCAATTTTCTTTTTCCTACTACCACCATAGCATCTTTATTATAAAAAGCAATGTATTGTGTGTTTTTATAAGAGGCTAAAGAATTTTTTCTAAACACCACCGTGTTAACAGAATTATTGGCCCAGCCGCTATCTACAAAAACAGTTTTTACATTTTTATCCTTTTGTGCAATTGCCAAATGAGAGAGTGCAATAAATACTATTAAAAAGCATGATCTGAACATGGAAAATTTTTATAAAAATATGCAATTAAAAAGAAAGGCCGGTAAGCCAATGCTTATCCGGCCTTAAACCAACTGCTATAAGAAAAAGTTTATAATTTTTTAATAGCCTGTATTCTGTTCCAGCACTGCATCTTTGTTTAAATCAATTTCTGATTTTGGAATAGGCAGCAACAAATTTTTAGCACTAATGCCAACTACAGGGTTAATGGTTTGTGTATTTAATTGCGTGGTTCGGGTAACTAAAGTACCGGTACGCATTAATGTCATACGCCTGTTTTCCTCTGCCAGCAATTCTCTTGCCCGTTCATCCAGTATATAACTTAATGTAACCTGTGCTGCTGTTACTGCCGAAGCGTTTGACCTTGCCCTTAATGTAGTTAAAGTAGTTGCAGCTTCTGGTAATTTACCTTGCTTAAACTGTGCTTCTGCAAGCAACAAATAAGTTTCGCCCAGGCGCATTAAAATAAAATCTTTTATCATTGCAAAACCAAACACATCATTAGGATCGTACTGATACCATTTGGTAGTATGTGGTGCAATTTTAAATACTGTATCGGCACCTGTATAAGGCACCAACTGCCCATAAGTACCACCCGGTGTGTTGATATAAAATTTTCTGCGCAGGTTATAACCAGAGTTACGCATGTCGGCATTTTCGTACAGATCATACACTACCCAGTTAGTTAAGCGCATACGGCCAATACCTCTTCCACCTAACGAATCGCAGATCGTCATACCACCTATTTGATAATAAGCTGCACCCCAGTTGCGGCGCTGTTGTGGATTATTGGTAATACCGCCGGTAATAGTGCTTGGGTTTTCCTGTTCCATTACCCAAATCGCTTCCTTATTGCCCTGGTATCTTCTTTCGTTTCCATAAATAAACATATCTGCAAAAGGATCGCCGGGAGACGCTGCTTTAATGCCATACCTTGTATTTACCAAACTAAATTTACCACTGTTGATAATGGCATTACACTGCTGCTCGGCAAGGTCGGCTTTTCCGGTTCTTAAATATACTTCGGCCAGTAATTGCATGGCCATATATTTATTGGCCCTTGATGCAGGTTTGCCATTGGCATTTAATTTAGAACTCAGGCTACCTACATCAGTTAAATTAGTAGTTGCAAAAACCAGGTCCTGTATAATTTGATTATTTACGCTATCCAGTGATGTTCTTACAAAATCTGTTTTAGGTGTAGTAAGTGGCACTGTTACTAATGGCACTTTACCATACAATGTAGCCAGTATATTGTAAGCATAAGCCCTGAAGAAAAGTGCTTCGGCCTTTACACTGTTTTTATTAGCCTGCGTCATACCGGTTGCACTGTTATCTGCATTGCTGATAATGATGTTGGCATTATTGATCATGCGGTAAGCCCATCCCCAGGCGTATGATGATGCACCATCGGTAGAGATCAATTGAGTATAATCGTAGTAAGGCACTTCAATACCCTGCTTTTGTGTAGGCGGTACAAATGCAATATCGGTACCGGCCTGCCAAACGCTTGGCCAGCCCTGCTGATCGGAATAGCTGAAAAAATTACTCAGGTGATTGTGCAAACCCACTACAGAAGATTCAAAGCCTAATGAGTCGGCAAGGGTTTCCGGTGCATAGGAAGAATACACTTCTTCTGCCAGAAAAGTTTTTTTGCAGGATGAAAATAATTGCAGCATGGCAATTATTCCAACACTTATGATGATATTCTTTTTCATTTATTATAGAATTTAATTGATCAGTTAACGAAGTGTGATGTTTGCACCAAATACTAAAGAACGGGTAAGCGGATAATTATTTGTCCAATCGCCGGAGCCCCTGAAAGAATAATTATTTTCAGGATCCCAACCTACCCAATTGGTAAACGTATAAAGGTTTCTGCCACTGGCGTATAATGTAAGACTGCCCAGTTTAATTTTATCCAGCAGTGCCTGCGGCAAAGTATAACTAAGCGTTACATCTTTTATCCTGGTATAACTGTTATCAGATGCGTAACCATATCCTTTTGTATTGGTATATGCCAAAGATGGACGGGTATTACTTTTGTTCTCTGCTGTCCAGTATCCTGCATCAACAGGAATGTTCATACGGCCTGCTTCATCAGCATAAGTAAGGGTTACATTATTTTTTGTTGCACCCTGAAAGGTTTGTATAAAAATGCTCAGGTGCAGATTTTTATAATGGAAGGTATTGGTTAAACCACCGATCCATTTTGGTGCAGTTTGCCCCAGTATCATCCTGTCATCCGCAGTTATTTTTTTATCGCCGTTAATATCAGCAAATTTTAAATCACCATCTTTTGCGCCGGGGTCAATCTGCGACCGGTCTTCTCCGGCCTGCCATACACCCACCATTTTATAATCATAAATTACGCTGATAGGCTGGCCAATAAACCAGCGGTTACCCAGGTCATCTTTTTTATCGCCATACAGATCTACGATCCTGTTTTTATTAGAAGAGAACACTACACTACTCTGCCATTTAAATGCTTTACCTGTAATGTTTTCAGAATTTATGGTGATCTCCACCCCATTGTTTTTAGTAATACCTAAATTATCCAGTACAAAACTGTAACCGGTAATAATAGGGAGGTTACGCCTTAGTAACAAACCTTCTGTTCTGGTTTTATAAATATCTATTGATCCGTTGATCTTATTATTCAGTATAGTAAAATCTAAACCGGCATTAAAGGTTTTAGAACTTTCCCAATGCAAATTGGCATTACCCAAATTGCTGGCCAATACACCAATGGTGCTGGCTCCGCCAAAAGGAAAACGCACCGATCCTTCTGTGGTAATAGTACCGTAAACTGATATCGCTTCATTACCAGCCTTACCATAAGAAGTACGCAGTTTAAGGTTATTGATCGCCGGAATATTTTGCATAAAACTTTCTTTGCTCACATTCCATGCCACAGCAAATGATGGAAACATTGCATACTTGCTGGTATTGGCACCCATTACTGAAGAGCCATCACGCCTTGCAGTTACCGTAGACAAATACTTGCTGTTATAAGCATAGTTAAGCCGGCCCATTTGCGATACCAAATTATATTTATCTCTGTACGAAGTGGCAGATTGAGTGGCACCTGCTTCTAACCTGTTAAAAGAAAGTTCATCATTGATAAAGCCAGTGGCCGCAGCACCAAAAGTAAAATAGCTACGTTGCTGTGCACCATACAAACCTGTAAAGTCGATATGATGTACGCCAAAGTTTTTTTCGTAAGTGATAATATTTTCAGATACCCAATTATTGGTTTCAGAACTGGAAGCGTTAGCCGCACCAATGGTGTTGTTGGCATTTCTGCCGGTATAACTTCCAAAGCGTGTGGTAACAAAAGTATAACCGGTATTTAAACGATATTTCAATCCCTGCAATACACCTTTAAATTTTATTTCGGCATAAGCATTTCCGGTAAGATTATTACTGCGGTCTGTTCTGTCGGTATTTAACCCCAGCAAAGGATTGACATATAACAACTCGGGATTCATTGGATAAATCTCGTACCCTCCTGCTGAATTGTGCAATGTACCATAAGGACTCATTGCTGCTGCCAGGTAAAAATTAGCTCTTCCGCCATCGTAATTATTATTGGCATAAGATAATGATGTACCAACGGTAAGATAATCGGTAATGTTAACATCAAGGTTGGAGCGTAAACTTGCCCTGTGGTATTGATATCCTTTTACCGGACCTAACTGCTTCAGATAATCGCCGGATAAATAATACTTCACATCTTTTGTACCACCCGAAATACTTAAATTATGATCCTGAATTTTACCCTGCTGTGTAGCTTCGTCAATCCAGTCAATAGTTTTACCGGCATTGTAATTAGCTATTTCATAAGCATTGGGTAAAATATTCACCTGGGTTTGCGTAGGGTTTACCTGCTTCCACCAGTCGGCATATTTTTGTACATATGCCTGCGGACTTAAAGGCTTAAGTATATGTGCAATATTATCCAACCCGGTATAAGCATTATACCTGATAACAGGTTTGCCACTAACACCTCTTTTGGTGGTGATAAGAATTACACCGTTAGCCCCATTTACACCATATATAGCAGTGGAAGAAGCATCTTTCAAAATTTCTATTGATGCAATATCATTAGGATTAATATCATTGGTAACACTACCGGTTTTGCTGAATGGCACACCATCCACCACAATAAATGGTCCTGTGTTTGCACTAATAGAATTTTGTCCTCTTATCAACACTGCCGCAGAGCTGCCCGGCACTGATGATGTTTGTGTTACGTTTACGCCGGCTACAGAACCTTCTATGGCATGTAAAAGATTGGTAACAGGCAATTGCGATAATCTTGCTTTAGGTACTGAGCTTACCGAACCGGTAATATCACTGCGTTTTTTTGAACCATATCCCACTACCACTACTTCGTCAATTTCTTTTCTGTCTTCCTGCAATACCACGGTAATATTGTTGCGGCCTTTCAATTCAATTTCCTGTGGTTTAAAGCCCACATAACTTATTACCAGCACTGCATCATTATTAGTTACTTTTAAAGAGAAGTTACCTTCTTCATTAGTGGTGGTACCATTGGTGGTACCTTTTTCCACCACACTTACTTTAGCCATTGGCTGGTTGGCAGCGTTTAAAATTTTACCGGTAATTACAATATCCTTTACTTCTTCAGGTACTATTTTATTATCGGTTTCATCTGCAATTACCACCAGGTTATAGCCCACCACTTTAAATACCAATGGTGTTTTAGCCAGTATTTTGGTAATTACATTTTCGATAGGCTGATCCTGCACTTTTATACTCACTTTATCGCATTGTGATAAGTCGTAATCTTTATAAACAAAGCGGAAAGAAGTTTGGCTTTCAATGATCTTAAATACCTTTTTTAAAGAGGTATTCTCCAGGTTGAGCGAAATTTTTTCCTGTGAGTAAAGCTTACCTGCAAAGGATTGAAATGTGAACAGGCAGGTTAAAACGATCGTTAATTTCATAATCAGCAAGGTTTTGGCAACTGTGGAAGTGGCATACCACGGTACGCTACGTCGGTTTTTTTTCATAACTTAGTTTTGAATTTGTTAATGAATAGCGCTCCTGCAAGAGCGTTTGTTCTCGGCATTTTAATTAACGGGGGATGCTACAACATTCTCCGTTTTTCTTTTTTACTTTTTAATGGGATTTGTTCATAAGCAATTTGAGTTAGGTTTTACAATCATTAATATAATAAGCACAGTAATAAATTACCAAATAGTTACAGTAGCCCCTTTTACCTGGTAGTGCAGGTGCGCTGCTAAACATAAAGCTTCCAAAACATCGGTAAGCGGTTTATTTTCAAATACACTGGTAAAACGAAATGACTTGGCCTTCTCGTTTCTTAATTCAATGGTTACATCATACCAGCGTTCTGTTTCGGCTAATATCTTTTCCAACTGTTCGTTATCAAAAGCCAGTTTATTTTTCACCCACATTGTTTCGGTGATCTCATTTTCAGCTTTGTTGATCCGCACTTTTTTCATTTTCACCAGTTGCTTTTCTATATCATCCGGCCCTGCACTATCCGCAATGGCAGTAATGTTATTGGTTAAAACCAGTTTATCATTAGGTTTTAAAATATATTTTTTATCCGTGTTTTTATGCAGAAAAATTTCTACCGAACCACGTAGCAAAGCAGTTTCGCTGGTGGTTTCACCGGGGTAAGAGCGTACATTAAAAGCGGTACCCAATACTTTTACATCCATTTCGGCAGTATGAATAATAAAGGGTTTTTCTTTATTTTTCACTACATCAAAAAAAGCTTCGCCGGTAAGTTTTACTTCTCTGAATTTGCCATTAAAATTTTCGTTGTATTCAATTTTACTATCTGCATTCAACCATACCTGCGTACCATCCGGCAATTGTATTTTTGATTTTGAACCTGCTTTTGTGCTCACTGTATTTTCGGCAAACTTTACCGGCTTGTTCACTTTATCAGTTGGTAAAAAAACAAACAGGCAGGTGATTATTACTGCCGCAACGCTGGCTGCAGCCCAGTACCATCTGCGTTTTGCATGGTTAACAGGTACCAGTTTAACTTCGCTGTTTATTTCTTCCGGTTCAGTATTTTCAAATTGTAAAGCCGGGGCAGTAAGCTGATTGCTTAAGCGCTGCAAATGTTTATCAAATACCAATGACGCATTTTGCTGCTTTGTATTTTCAACATCGGTTTGCCACAAATTGCTGATGAGTGCAGCTTTTGCGCTTACATCAGGTTGTTGCTGCAATAGGGTTTGTAGTTCGGCCAATTCTTCGGCAGTAGCTTCGTTAGAAAGCTGCAAGCTCAGGAGTAACCATATTCTTTCTTCGTTCATATAGTATGCTAATATTGTACCAGACAAGAAGCAGCAGAGAAAAGTACCAAAAGAAAAAAAATATTTTTTTATGAGAAATGTGGCTAGCGATCTGCAGGCTTAACCAGCTGTCCGGCGTTGGATAAGATATAAGCCGGAATAACCTCAGCAATTTTACGGGTAGCAATAAAAACCTGGTTACGCACCGTTAATACAGAAATATTAAGGTGAGAAGCTACCTCTTTATACGTAAACCCATCTTCCTTTACCATTTGAAAGATAAGCCTGCACTGTGGTGGAAGTAAACGCAAACATTGATGGATCTGGTGTAAAATATCAGCGGAGATACAAAGTTCTTCGGGGTTGCCAAAGCTGATCACCGGTTCTATATCCATCTCCTCCAAACTGGTTACCGGGTTTTTATAATTTTTTGTAATATAATTGAGAGAGAAATTTTTAGCGATGGTGTATAGGTATAATTTCAGGTTTTCAATTTCGGGAAGGCGGTTTCTTATTTGCCATATCTTAATAAATACATCCGATACCAGCTCTTCTGCAGCTTCGCCGGATTTAACGTAAGAGAAGCAATAATTTTTTAATTTACTAAAGAGCATTTCATACAATTCCTGGTACGCTTTCATGTCGTCGTACAAAGCAATTCTACTTTGCAGTTCGCTTATTTTTTCTTTTTGCAGCAATTGCTAAACTTGTTTTGGCACAACAATAGTAATATAAAATAATTGATCTTTATTTATTTTTTTTCAACCTTTCGTATTCAATACAGGCTTGTATAAATGGCCCGATGGCTTTTAAGTCATCATCACGTTTAGGTTCTTTTACATAATACTCATAACTGCCATCACGATAAGGAATACCACCCAAACCTGCACCGGCAACCGCTTGCAGGTAGTGTACGTTTCCTGCTGCATCTGTACGCACAAAGTTTTTTATTATGCCATTATATACTTTTATAACAGCTGCTGTATAACTTATGCTGATGTATTTTTTATTTACCGCTTTGGATAAGGCATATAAAAACATTGCCGATGAAGACGATTCCAAATAATTTAATTCCTGGTTGGCTTTATTAGTTACCTGCCACCACACCCCTTCTTTTTTATCTTGAAATTTTATCAGTGCAGTAGATAAGCGGTTTAAAATTGTAATCAATTCAGCACGACGTTTATAATTTGCAGGCAAATGATCCAGCACATCCACCAATGCCATCATGTACCAGCCCATGGCACGGCTCCAAAACTCCGGCGATAATCCTGTTTTTTTATTTGCCCATTGCTGCAATTTACTTTCATCCCAACCATGGTACAGCAAACCTGTTTTATTATCCCTGCTGTATTTTTCCATCCATACAAACTGGTTAACAATATCATCAAATTTTTTGCCGTCGTTAAATAGTACTGCATACTCTGTTGCAAAAGGTTGCGCCATATACAAACCATCCAGCCACATTTGTGTGGGGTACTTTAATTTGTGCCAGTAGCCGCCCACTTTATTGCGTGGTTGCCAGGCTACCTGTGTGTACAAAGTAGTGGCAGCTGTTTTATATTTTTCTTCTTTAGTACTTTGATATAAATGCAGCAACTGTCTGCCAGTAGGAATATTATCAATATTGTATTCCTCCATATTGTAAGTTCTTATGTCTCCGGTGGGAGTAATAAAATGATCGATGATATTTTTAGTGTAGTTGATATATTTTTTTTCGCCGGTTATTTGTGCTAGTTTTTCAAAGCCCGTAAGCACTACGCCCATTTCGTAATTCCAGTTAGCAGGGCGGCTTTGTTGTGCCTGCTCGGCAGTTTGGCCGGGGGCAATTAATTTATCCTGCTCTAAATGGCTGGCATATTTTTTTACCACCATCGAATCTTTGTAGGTGGCCATAATGGTTTCGGCAAGTTTGATGGCGTAGTTGATTTGACCAAAACTGTAGTGGATAAAAAAAGTAATGAGAAAAAAAATTAAGGTTGATCTTTTCATACGCAAGGGTTTAATAAATTATATTCCTAAATGCTGATGAGTCGTTATCTCAGCGCAATATTTTTGCAAAACCTATTTATTGCAGGAGAAAATAGCATTAATAATATCCAGAATGCAGGCACTACAATTGTAAAAATAATTCTTGGATAATTATACAATCCTTCAATTGAAAACACAACGCTGTTACCTGCAATGCCTATAAGCAGTATCACTGCAATTGCAAATCTAAAAATCGTACGCTTTTTTGTATCAGGAATATAAATTAAAAACATAAGCATAATTAGTACCGTCATGTAATTGCTGCCTGTGATACTACTGAAATTTTTTGCATACCAACTAAAAAACTCCCGTGGCAAGATAAATGCCACTACCAGTTGCATAACTGAAACTACCGCAGCAAAAATTGCAAATACCTTTAGTTCCATCGGGGCCTGGGAAAATTTCTTATACCAGCGCCGGGAATTGTAACTCATATTTTCCTGTATACTTGTTTTACCATTTGCCATACAAAAATTTTAAAGGTTATGATAATTATTTTATTCCCTTTTAGGGGTTAGGGGCAAACACATTATCTACCGCCGGCCTGCTATACGTTTCTTTACTATCCGTTGTTTTGGGCATACCAAAATAAAAATATAAAGTACGTTTTTTACTACCGCTTAAATGATTTAATTCGCTTTGCGGTCCATACACTCTTGTATTGGTGGTTAAACCTGTGGCCAGCTTGGTACCAATTGGCGGAATAGCATCTAAAAAAGAAATATTACCCAATGGAATTTCGGGATGTGGTTTTGCTGCGGCACTCAACGCATAAAAATCAAAAAGGCGTACAAACAAACCACTGTCTTTACTGGCGATATACAATTTACCCTCTACCGTACTCAACTCCATCCAGTTTACTTCGCCATAATAGCCTTTAAACTCGGGGTACACTACCGGCGAATAACCTGTATGGGTATTATTGTAAATATTCTGCCAAACATTTACCGGCGTACCGGCCATTCGGTTTTTCCATTGTCGGCTGGGGCCTTTGCCCAACCAGCGGCTTGATAAAACATAATTCTCCGGGTAATTAAAACTGATACCTGCAAAGGGCTGATCACCTTCGGCATTGTACTCATACTCCAATGTTACCCATCCGCTGCTATTAATTTTCCATTTAGTATATTTCATGCTGCCGCTGTAAGTAAACTCTACCACCTGCTCATTATTTTCTTTATAAGTTTTACTGCTTTCTACTGCTGCAATACCTTTTACTACCACTGGCCCGTTGTTAAAAGACAACGTATAATCGTTAGCAGTATTTTTTGTAGTAACGAGATTGCCCGATTTTTTATCGAGCATAATACTTACATCGCCGCCTTTGATAGTGTATACTGTATCGGTTTCTTTTACAAAAACCGAATCTGTTTTTGTAGTTATAAAATTATTTACGATGGATTGATTGCTTTTTATTTTACTCGTCCATTTGTACAACTCTTTACCAAAATTATCTTTTGCTACAAGTACCAATGCATCATAAGTTTTATAATCGGCAGGTAAATTTAATTGCAATATCCCTTGTTTTGTTGCAGCAATATCCGGCGCTGTAACATTTCCTTTTTGTTGTACCACATAGCCATCAAACCTGTCGAATGGTTTGCTGTAATTTACCAATGCCCAGTAAAAAGTACATTGATCAGCATTTAAATAATGAAAGCGGTTATCCAATGCAATTTGCCCGTTAAAATTTGCTGGCAGTTCCACCGGCATATTTAATTTTATGGGAGAAAAAATTTCACGCAGTGCATAAAAACTACCTTCTTTTTCCCTGTGCGGACCAAGGATTCCATCATTAGCATTCAGCCCGTTTGCATCCAGTGCATTGTTAAGATCGGTACGCACAATGGCTTCATCTACCAATGCCCAAATAAATACGCCACCGCTTTTTTGCGACTTCCAGTGCAGGTTCCAAAAATCATCCATGGCAGCACCAGCACCTCCATCATCCTGTGCATGCAACATTTCTGTAGGCATGTAGATGAGCGAATCATTCAATATTTTTTGTGTGCTGTAATAATCTTCGTAATGATTACAATCAATGCCGTTCATTTGATTACCGGGCCGGTGATGCGGATGAATTACCGGACGTTTTTGAAAATCCCATTTCACAAAATCATCATCCAGCTCTTTATTAGTACCACCTTCGTTACCATTATCCCAAAAAATTATTGAAGGGTGATTCAAATCTCTTAATACCAGTTCTTTTACCAATGGTTCGCCAGCTTTGGCAGAATAAAATTTTTGCCAGCCAGCCAGTTCATCTAAAACATAAATGCCTAAACTATCACACAACTGTAAAAAATATTTATCCGGCGGATAATGCGAACAACGCACCGCATTCATGTTCATCTCTTTTATGATCAATGCATCCTGCAATTGCTGTTCTTCACTCATTGCCCTTGCCGTTTCGGGCCACCAGCAATGGCGGTTGGCGCCTTTCATTTTTACCTGTGTGCCATTGATGTAAATGCCTTGGCCGTATTTTATTTCAATAGTACGAAATCCAAATTTTTCATTGAGTTCATACAGCTTTTTTCCTGCGGCATCCAACAGAACCACATTTGCATTATAGAGGTTTGGTGTTTCAGATGTCCATGCTTTTATGCTTTGTATTTGTGCCGATGCAATTACATTATCAGTTGCTTTTGCAACCGGAACTTTTAACGTACCGATTACTTTTTTATTGGCATCGGTAATAGTTGTAACAATAGTTGCATTTTGTGCAATATTTTTTGTCCAGGCTTGTATTGAAAATTTCCCATCGGCCTTGGCATCAATACCTACGTAATCGATAAATTGTTTGGGCGTGGCTTCTAAAAACACAGGGCGAAAGATGCCGCCAAATACCCAGTAATCGGCTAAACGTTCAGCATTATTTACACTGGCGTCGGCGCTCATTTTGCTTACGGTTACTTCCAAAGTATTTGGCTTGTCGTAATGTAACAAAGCAGTAATATCATATTTAAAACGATAGAAAGCACCCTGGTGAATGGCACCTGCAAGTTTACCATTTATCTTAACTTCGGTATCCGTCATGCTGCCATCAAACACAATATTTATATTTTTTCCTTTCCATGATGGTGCTACTTTAAAACTATATTTATACATGCCTTTCTCATCATAAAAACGAAAATTTTTACCATTGGTTTTATAATCTCTGCCATAATTATAATTACCAAAGCCCTGCTGCTCCCAGCAGCTGGGTACTTGTATTTTACTCCATGTACCGCTGTTGCGGCCTGCACTGCACATAAAATCCCATTGCACGGTGCGTTTGGCATCGGTACCCGAGAGGTATTGAATTTGTTTGGTTTGTGCATAGGTAGTTATTACTGCAAAAATGCTAAGGGCAAAAAATATTGTACGCATGGCTTATTATTGAACTTTATAAATTTCGATTTGATTGATCACAAGATTTTTATTCTTCGGCTGAATAACGATAGTTGTATTACCACTAGTTATTAACTTATGTTCGGTAGCAGCCATTGAATAGCCTCTCAATACATTTTCTTTCCATACTGCAGTCTCCGTTTCGGCATGAACATTAGCTGTTTGCACAGCGTCGTTATTTACAACAACGGTATAGCTCAACTGCTTTTCTTTTTCCATGGCGTAAACAGGTAAGCATTTAACTACAATGCTGTACAACCCGGCATTTAATTGTAATTTATAATTGATCACTGCATTGTCTCCCCCGGTAATTCCTGCACCGCTGATACCCAGGGCCGTTAATAATTTACAATTGACGGTACTCTTGTTTTCAAATAACTGCTGTGCGGTAATTCTTTTTACCAATTGTGCTTCCCTGGTTTCTTTTTGAAGTAAAGCTGAATCTGTTTTTAGTTTAAGGCTATCAAACTGCAGTGGCGCATTAAATACTTTCTGATCACGTGGATGCCAGCTCATCATCCCATTCCATTTGCCGCCTGCAATAAACCGGTTATAGCGTTCGGTTATTTCCGGAATAATTTTAAATGCAGTTTGCGCTGCCAATGCATTTTCTTTTGCTTCAGTGATATTGTTTTCATTAAAGAATTTTAATGCCAGCTGTTGTTGCAATACTTTATAATTCATCAGGCAGGATGATTGCACAGGGTAACTTACCAATTGAAAAAAAGCGTCTGATCTGCTTTTACTAATTTTTTGCTTACAACTATCCAGCATATCATTCAGTTTTTGATAGGCTTCCAGTCTTTCGTTTATTTCTTTAGCCGTAAATTTTAATAAGCCCACATGCTCCGGTTTACCAGCCTGTGCCAATTGGTAATACAAATTTTTAATGCGGGTAATTGCGCTGGCATTTTCTTTTCCAAAAGTTTCGGCAGCCCAGTTATAAATATATGCAGATGGATCAGAAGCATTGTAATTGCTGATATCCCATGCCATATCCAATGCAAACTGCGTTTCCAACTCCGCTGGTTTTATATCGCCTATATTAAATACCCATAATTTTTTAGCGCCATAGTCATAGGCTTTTTTCATCTCGTAACCAATCAATGCCGGCGACATGGTACTCAACCATAAATAATCGGCCGGGCTACCCCAGTAAGATAAATGATAATATACACCATGGCCCCCAGTTCTTTTTTGTTCTTCTTCATTGGGTAGTTGACGGATATAACCATGGTTATCATCCGGCCAAATGATGGTTACATCATCTGCTAATTGCATTCCTCGGCGGTACAAACTCAGCACTTCTTTGTAAGGCACAAATATTTGCGGAATACTGGTGGACGATTTTTTAAAATTATTTTGTAAAATTTCTCTTTGATCAGTAATTACTTTTTCTAATAGTTTTACTTTTTCGTTCGGGTCTTTAGGACCGGACATGCTGCCATCATGTACACCTCTCATGCCTACTGTAAAAACAGATTCATAATTTACCGATTCTTTAATACGATCATCCCAGTATTTATAAATTTCGTCTTTATTTAAATCGTAGCGCCATTCGCCGGGTTTCTTTTTATATTCTTCTTCGTAAGTTTCTGCCCATTCGCAAACATTATTACGTAGCATAGGTTCGCAATGGCTGCCGCCTACCACTATGGCATAATCATCGGCAACTTTAGGATTTTGTTTGTAATAATAAAATGCTTTGGTGCAGGGATGCATGGCCGGCCAAATGTAATTGGCTTTTAACCGCAGCAGCAATTCAAAAACTTTAGCATAAGTTTTAGGACCAATATCTTTAATATCGGTATCCATATTTTTTGCTGCCCAGGGTTGTAAGCCCCAATCTTCGTCATTAATAAAAATGCCCCGGTATTGTACCGATGGCACTGCGGAAACGTAACTACCTGATATAAATAATTCCTGCTTTTTTTCTGGCAGTACATCTGCCCACCAAACAAAAGGCGAAATGCCCATCAATCTTGATACATGAAAAATGCCGAAGGCGGTGCCTCGTCTGTCGCTGCCGGCAATTGCCAAAATTTTTTTGGCATTTTTATAAGGCTGGTTGATAACTGTAATGGAAAACAGCTCCCATTTATCTTTTATCGCAGTTACATTTATTTGTTTTGTTTTTATAAGATCATCAATTAAAGCCGAATGCCCAATTGTTCCTGCAATGATGGCAAATTCTCTATCAATTTTATTACTGCTGTTTAGTTTTATTGTTTTGCCTGAAATAAGATTGACATCATTTGCAAATGCTTCAGCCGCAATTTGTACCACTTTGGCATCTTTACTATCGTAATAAAAAGCAGGTGTTGCGGTACTGCTGAATAAAGTAAAACTATTGGCAAGTGCAGTGGAAGTTATTGCTATATTATTTTTATTAGTTTGTGCAAAATTGCTGCAAATAAAAAATAAGCTGCAATAAAACAGTAGTGATTTTTTTTTAAGCGCCATACAATCGTTTATAAAGGTTGTAAATTAGGCCTGCAAGATAGTTAATCCGTCCTGTTGCATCCTGCGAATAAACACGTGGTTTAAATACCCTTTTGCCTTAATAAACAATACCTGTACTATTGGCAACCACATATTCTGGTTTTGCGCCATTTACCGATTGCACGTTAGTAAACTTCACTTTCTCCGCATCATTAATAACCACTTTGCCGTTATCGGGTAGCAGCATATTTTGGAATACCACATTGCGTAATTTATGTTTGGGATCTTTAAAGCCATTAATATTGATCACCGGCTCTTTTATATTTGCTTTTGTTAAATCAATATTGGTAAATACAAAATTTTCGAAAGTGGGCAGCACCGGAGCGGCTTCGCCATCGTTGTTATAATTTACCGCAGAAAAAATGGTAATCTTCAGCAATTGACAATCTGTTACGGTAACATTTTTTACATAACCGCCACGCTCTTTGGTTCCCTTAATTTGTACCCCATGCAATAAGGCACCGGCTTTACAATCCTGTATCAATACATCGCTAACACCACCACTCATTTCGCTGCCTATTGAAATGCCATGGCCACGAATAAAATCGCAATGGGTAATGCGTACATTGGTGGTGGGCTTGCCCACATAATAGCCTTCGGGGTTTTTACCTGATTTTATGGCAATGCAATCATCACCCGTATCAAACGTACAATTAAAAATATAAGAATCGGTGGAAGAGTCAGGGTCTATCCCATCACCGTTGTGGATTCCTTTTGTAATAATATTGAGGTTATGACAGGAAATGTTATCGCTGTATAGATAATGAATCGTCCAGCAAGGCGGTTCTGTAATAGTAAGATTATCTATGCTTACATCCTGACAGTTCATTAGCAAAATGAGGCGGCCTCTGCTGCGTATTCCTCTTGCAGCTTTACAGGCCAATTCCAATTTTTTACCACCACCTTTAATAGTGCCACCACCGGTAATACGCAGATTTTTTATGTTATACGAACCATTGCGGTTTAATGTACCCGCATTAATCAAACTTGCATAAGTTTCCATCTCCCAACCTTCAAAACGATTTTTTATCAGAGGCAAATAATCAGTGGTATCTACAGAACCTTGCAGTACGGCATCTTTTTCAACCAACAAGGTCATATTGCTTTTTAAAAATAAAGCGCCGGTAACAAATACTCCTTTAGGTATGTATACTGTTCCACCTTTTGTACAGGCATCAATTGCTTTTTGAATAGCGGTGGTGTTTTTAAAGTCGCCATCAGCTTTTGCGCCATAGTCAAGTATGTTATAAATTTTTCCTTTAGCGACAGTTTTAAATTTCAATAAAAAATTCTTTTTGTCTTTACTGCCTTTTACTCTAACCATTACTTTATAAGAAGTACCGGGCAATAAATTTGTAAGGGTGTAATTGGTTTTGGTGGCAGTGCCTTGTAATTTGTTATTTAGTAAAATTTCATACGTTATAGTCTCTTTGGCATACTGTTTATCCCACAAAAGTGCAACAGAATTCTCTACCAATGTGCCGGGGGCAATCATGAGATTGTATTTGTTTGGTGCTGCCGCAAAAACTGGAATATCAAACATTGCAAATACTATCCACAAACTCAATATTTTTCTCATTATCAATATCAATTTAATTAGTTGCTTTATTAATGTGTATATCAAGATCTTTCAAAGTAATCACATTAAACTTGCGATCCTTGATGAATTGAAGAAACTCCGTAAGTGCCGCTTCGCTTGTTGTATAATCAGGATGTACAATATCAGGCACCCCATGTATAGTGAATACCAATATCTGTCCCGGTTGTACATTCTTTAAAGCCTGTATAGTTCGTTCGCCCAATTTTTCTGTTGAGCCCATCGTGTAACTTGGAATGATAAGCCTGCTATCCCTTTGCGGATTGTAATAACTGCTACCGCCTGCACGGGCAAAACGGTACCCCATTTCGGCCAATACCACCTGCGATAATGAATCGGAACGGTTACCGGGATAAGCAAATGAAACAGGCTTGGGTATTCCATATTCTTTACACTTTATTTCTATGTAAGCAATTTCTTTTTGCATTTCCTCCCGGCTCAGCTTCGTCATATTTTTATGATGGCCTGTGTGGTTGCCAATTTCAAAACCTTGCTTGTGCAACGCAGCAATTTGTTGCCAGTTCATATAATACACCGAATCTGCCGGTTGTTTGCGGGGCATTTCGCAAACCATGAAAGTGGCATCAAACCCATACTTTTTTAACAGCGGTGCCACAATGGTGTAATGACTAATTTCTGCATCATCAAAACACAATACTATTATTGGTGCTTTTGCAGATGCAATATTTTGTGACTGTAACTGCTGCATGGCTGTTGCATATCGTTTGCCCAATTCTCTTGCACTCGATGCATCAAAATGAAGTTTGTCTCCTTTGTCGGTTAATCCTTTTGCTGAAATAACGCTAGTATTTTTTACTGCACCTGGCAAATGATTGACAATCGGATTGATAAAATCTGTTTTATTAAAATGTCCGATTTCGCCAGCGATAAAAGGCAGGTTGGGATTTTGTAAATCAGTTCTTAACCGCTGTATTAATGTTTTCAATTTATCTAAATACAGCACTGCACGGCCTGAATCATTATCCGATTCTCCCTGATGCCAAATGATGCCTTTCAACACTCCTTTTTGCATAGCCATTTTTGTACGGGCAATGGCATCATCGTAAGGATGTGCATTAAAATATGTTGCACCGGGCTGCCACACTTTTATGGGAGAGCCGCCCCATGCGCAGGGTATTAAACCAATTTTAATTTCCTTATCATCACCCAACATATTTTTTGCAAAGCTGATAGCAGGGCCAACACCTGCAACGGGTTTATCATAATGTACCGGGTCGGTAGCGAGTACCCATTGGTTTAAAGAATCCAGCATAAGTATTTGCGGATTGCTTGTTTTACGCTCTGCATCCACCGCTCCTCTGCCTGCCATGTTTGATTGGCCGATGAGTAGATACAAATGAAAATTTGAATCTACTCTGTTATGTTGTGCCGTTAAACGCAATACGCTGCACAATAAAAAAATATGAAACCCTGTTCTTTTCATTTATTTATTTTGAAACAAAAGCTGTTGTGAATTCATACTTACCAGAACCAAGTTTCACAATGGTATTTCCTTTTTCTTTACCTACTACCTGCATTGTTTTTGATGCAGTAAGTGGCATACCGTTTTCCATTATTTCATTTTCACCTTGCACCGGAACATAAACTGTGGCAAAGGTGTTGGCAGGAATTTCAACAGTAAATAGCAATTTACCATCCTGCAATTTCCAACTACTGCTGATGGTGCCATATAATGTTTTATAAGCTGCTGCTACGTATGTAAAACCTCCGCCAATATGTGGCTGTATGCGGATTTTTTTATACCCTACCCCATCACCGTCTTCCGTATTCAATCCCGCCATTACACGATACATCCAGTCGCCAATGGCACCATACGCATAATGGTTAAAGGAGTTCATGGTGATTGCCTGAAAATCGCCATTGGTGCGAATGCCATCCCAACGCTCCCAAATGGTAGTGGCGCCTTTTGTTACCGGGTATAACCAGGAAGGATAGGTTTCTTGTAATAATAATGTGTACGCAACATCGGAATAACCAAAACGACTGAGCACATGACATAAATAAGGTGTACCCAAAAAACCGGTGGTTAAATGGTTTTTATATTCTTTGATATTCGCCACCAGCCTGTCTGCCGCCTGTTGCCTTAAATGTTCGGGCAACATATCAAAATGTAATGCCAGTACATACGATGTTTGTGTGTTGCTCATGGTGGCACCATTTGCTGTGGTATATTCTTTTAAAAAAGTATCTTTTATTTTTTGCAGTAGTGTGGTGTAAGTGACTACATCTTCTGTTTTACCCAATTCTTTTGCTGCATTAATAAGCAGTTGTGTAGAATAAGCATAAAAACATTGTGCTATTAAATATTTATTGGTGATGGCGGCTCTGCCATCATTATCATCGGCCATGGTATAAAACAACCAGTCGCCATAGTGGCTGCCTTTGTTCCATAAATTGTTAGTGCTTTGGCTTTGCATGTAACCTACCCATGCTTTCATACTGCTATACTGTGCTTCCAAAATTCTTTTATCGCCATATACCAAATACATCTCCCATGGAATAATAGTAGCTGCATCTGCCCAGCCTGCACTGCCGCCAGCAGCCCAGCCTTTATCACCTAACGGATTTGGAATAACATGCGGCACACTGCCGGTATTAATTTGGTCAAGCGACAAATCTTTCAACCATTTTGTAAAAAAATTATTTACGCCACGCAAAAAAGTAGCGGTGCGGAAGAATGCCTGTGCATCACCTGTCCAGCCCATCCGTTCATCCCGTTGCGGACAATCGGTTGGTACATCTAAAAAATTTCCTCTTAACCCCCACTCAATATTATGCTGCAATTGATTTATTAAGGCATTGGATGATGTAAAGCTGCCGGTTTTTTCCATAGCAGAATACAATGCAACAGCAGTAAAATTTTCTGGTTTTAATTCACCAGCAATACCTTCCAGCTTTATATAGCGAAATCCAAAAAAAGTAAAGTGTGGTTCAAATATTTCTTCTTCATTTCCATTCAGTATATATACTGCTTGTGCTTTTGCTCCACGCAGGTTTTCAGTATAAAAATTCCCCTTCTTATCCAGCACTTCGGCATGAGAAATAGTTATTTTATCTCCAGCGTTCCCTTTTACTTTTATTTGCACCCAACCCACTAAGTTTTGTCCAAAGTCGATTACTTTTTCTCCCTTTGGTGTTGTAATTATTTTTACTGGCTTAAATGTTTCATGCTTTTTTATCGGTTCATTATAAGCTGCTTTTAAAATTTCTTTTGAAAAATCAGCCGTTTTTACTCCATTCCATTTAGTGTCATCATATCCTGGCAAAGCCCAACCTTTATTTTCCAGCCTTGCATCAATAGTTTCGCCTAAATAAATACCGTTTGAACGAATGGCTCCGGTTGAAGATTTCCAACTGTTATCAGAAATAACTCTTTCTATTGAACCATCCGCATAAGTAATCTCCAGTTGAAAAAGCAAGGAGATATCTTTTCCATAAATATTTCTTTTATTATCAAAAGCAAAATTGCCCCTGTACCAGCCATCGCCCAATGTTACCGCAATTGCATTGTCGCCATTCATTATATATGCTGTAACATCGTAGCATTGATATTGCAGGTGCTTGTTATAACTCGTCCAGCCGGGAGTGAGATAAGCATCTCCAATTCGTTTTCCATTTATCTGTGCTTCGTATAAACCATGTGCAGTAATATATGCAGTAGCTGATTTTATTTTTTTCTTACCGTTGAATTCTTTACGCAACAATGGTGCTGCGAAAACACTATCTTCTTTATAACCCGGTTCTATCCATTGTGCTTTCCAGTCGGCTGGTTGCAGCAAACCCATCTGCCAAAATGAAACTGTGCTCCATGCCGATGCTTTAGCATTATTATCCCATACACGTACCTGCCAGTAATATTTTTTGCCCGAAACCAATGCTGCACCATTGTAGGGAACATGAATAGATTGACTTGAATTTATTTTTCCACTCTTCCATATTCCTTCTCCTTTTACTAATGCCGCCGGTATAGTACCTACTCGTATTTCATAGGCAGATTGCATTACATTCCTTTCGACGGAAGATAACTGCCAGCTAAAATTTGGTTGTAATACATCAACACCAATGGGGTTTTGTAAATTTTCTGTGCGAAGATTTTCAACTTTTACCTGTGCAAGCAATGATAAAACGATGCTTTGTAAAGCGATAAAGAGAAAGATATTTTTTTTCATATTACTTCATCTAGTATAAAAATATTATTAATTAACTTTCAATACCACCACTCCATGTTTGGGTATGGTAAATATTTTTTCATCACCAATTTTCCCAATGTCTTTATGCAACCACAAATCTCTCAGTTTACTTTTCTTTGAAATACCCAGGCTTACTGCTGAAAGTGTAAACTGTTTTTCCTTGCCGCTACGATTCATAATGGCAATTGCTTTTTGCTTTCTTTTGCTTAACTGCTTTACCCAAACTTCCATATCATTTTCTTTTAGCATCCGCTGTGCCTGCACAAATGCAATATCCTGATTAATGGCAATGATTTCTTTATTACTGAGTATTTCAATTGTTTGTTTACTCATGCTTCGCAAATCGTTACCTGCAAGCAACGGTGAGTTCATCATGCACCACAAAGAAAAATGTGTTTTATCTTCTTCATAACTCATGCCACGACCCACCTGCAGCATATCCATATCGTTGTAATGGCCGGGTGATGCATACTTATATAAATCTGCATTCAGGTCAATTATTTTTAGAATAGAAGAAAAATTTTCTCTGATGTCTCCTGATATTCTCCAGGAGTCAGCTTTTTTAATGGCCCACTCACCGGGAAACTTCCATCGGCATACATTAAACACCAAATTTTTATTGATGGTTTTTACTGCATCAATAATTTTTGTGTATTCTGTCTGCTCATCCAGCTTTTGCTTTTCGCCGCCACACCAGTCTACTTTTATAAAATCATAGTTCCATTCCGTAAAAAATAAATTACAGTCCTGCTGAATATGGCCATAAATACCTACGCCAAAACCATTAGGGTCTTTATCATAAATAGAACCGCAGGTGTTTATTCCTGCATCGGTATAAATACCTGCTTTTAAACCTTTGCTATGAATGTATGCAGCCAATGCTTTCATACCCAAAGGAAATTTTTTAGCATCGGAAAATAGTTTACCCGATGAATCTCTGCCACCAAAATAACCATCATCAATATTGATGAAGCGATAGCCTGCATCATTCAAACCGGAGCTAATCATGGCATCGGCCTGTCCACGAATCATTTCTTCATTGATGTTGATATGAAAATGATTCCAACTGCTCCAACCCATGATGGGTGGCTTTGGTTTTTGAGCCAATATAGCGCCTGGTAACATCAAAAAAGATGTTGCTAAAACAACAAACAAACTGATTCTTTTTCTTTTCATATTTCATAAACATTTATTCAATTACCATTATCTTTTCAAAAGAAACAACATCCCCCTTACTTCCCGAAACCCTCCCCGATTTTTCTTTCCACCACCATCTTTCTCCCAATACTGTAAGGGTTACTGTATAAGAATCATTTTTTAAAACCGGGCTTAAAAACTTCAACAACACCGTTGGATATTTTGAATACATATCAATAGATGATGTAAGGACTGTTTTTCCTTTGCTGTTGCGAATTATTACATTAGCATAACCGCCATCAGGTCTTGCTAATCCGTAAATACCAACCTGTGTTCCTTTTACCGTAAAAGAAAAAGCATCGCCTTTTGTATCGGAACTTTTTACAGCCAATGTATCCTGCTGCCAGTTGCCGGTATAAATAATTTGTTGGTCATTTGCAGCAATTTCATTTCCCTTTATTTCACCTGAACTATTCACACCTGCCTTTACATCTATCTTCCATGCCTCATTAAATACAGGCATTGCAATTTTATGCCCATCAACCTGCAGTGGTTGCCAAATATAAGTTGCTGCTGAATTTTGTTTGGGAAAAGACCACCTGTCGCCCATGAACATGAAAGTAGTTTCTTTTGTTCCTTCAATGGGCAACACAAATGTTGTTTGCGAATTCCAGGTAAGTGTACCCGGCGGTGCAATAAAACCTTGTTTTGTCCACGGGCCTTTTAATGATGTAGCCGTAAAATAATAATTATCGTTGCGTTCCCAACCGGTAAGATCAGAGCCTAAAAAATAATACAGGCTATCTTTTTTAAAAATGGCAGGCGATTCAAATCCTTTTTCAAAAGCTTTGTTTATTTGTTCACTGATGCTTTTGTAATCAGGATTTAATTTATAAATATCACCGCCGTGCAGCAATACATAACCGCTGCCATCCTTATCCTGGAAAGTGCCCATATCCCATTTTTTTATGGGCTTGCCATTAAAAAGAATGGGGCCATTAAAGCTGTAAGGCCCTGTAATTTTTTTTGCAGTGGCATAACCTACATACTGACTTTTATAACCTAATGTATCTGCGTGCACGTACATCACGTATTCGCCGGTAGAAGGACATTTCATAACTTTTGGCCGCTCTCCCACACTGTTGCTGTCCAATTTACCTGTTAACTGCACAGGTAATGCAATACTTTCAAATTTCCAGTTGTATAAATCGCTGGATGAATAACAATTAAAACCGGCGAATGCGTTTGTGCCATCTTTATGGCCTTCGCCAAACAAATAATATTTTCCTTTTTCTTTTATAATGTTGGCACCGTGTGCACTTACTGTATTTCCATTGTTATCAAACCAGGGTATGCCGGAGAGGATGGCCTTGCTTTTGGTTTGTGCAGAAAGATTAAATGCGCCCATGCCAAAAAACACAAAAAATATTGCTGCAATAAAACTCTTTTTAAACATTGAAATACCTTTTAATCTTATAGTTACTATTGCCATGTCAGCGAACATTTACCAACCGCATAAAATCTTCTTCCCTGCACCAATCTCATAGCCGTATAAACTACAGTAAACGTTCCATCGTCTTCCTCAATAGCACAAAGCGGAGTTCGGGTAAAATGATCGCCGGCCTCTGCCCAAATATTTTGTTTTGCCTGAATTTTTACTCTTATCTCTTCATCCCAATGCACACCATCTGCGGAAAGACTGTAACCTATTTCCTGGTCGCCAAAAGAGTCGAATACCATCATATATCGGCCGTCTTTTATCCTGGATACAATTGGATTTTCCATAAATGTATCTGTAACATTTAAAGGATTAAATTCTTCGGGCATTCTTGTGTACGGGCCATTAAATTTATCGGCAAAAGCCATCCCCACAGGCCATCCGCCTTTTGGCAAATGATTATGCCCTGCATACATCGTATACCAGGTATTGCCTGCTTTGTAGGGGAAAAATGATGCTACTGCCTGCTGCCCTTCCCAGGCTTGAGAATGTTGATCCGGTTGCAACACAATTGCCATATCTGCATAAGGCCCGGCAATGCCATCCCGGCCTTTTATAACAGACATAGCCCGCCATATTCTTCCTGCATAATCATTACCATGAACCTCTCCTTTGGTACTATCACCAGCACGATAAGCGGTATAAAAAATATTCCAGGCGCTTTCTTCTTCATTAAATACCACGGCATTTACCCATACTTCCGAGCGGGGATTAGTGGGCGTTCTGCCGGGAATACTATTTACAATGGTGGATTGCCGTTTCCAGTTTACAGCGTCGGTACTTGTCCAATAGGCTATTCGTAAATCTCTATGCGGCCTGTCGAACATTTCATTGACGAACATGTGGTATAGGTTCCCAAATTTAATCACCTGCCCGGTTTCAAAACCTGATTTGTTGTTGCTTGTAATTACATCGGGATGATCATTATTGATAACAGGCCCGTTATGTTCGGAGAGTAGTTTTAAAACTTTACCAGTAGTACCGGTATTGCTGCTTTGTGCAATAGCGGTTACGCTGTTACAAAACAGCATTACAGAAAAAACAATAGCAATCCGGGTGGATGCCGAAGCATGCTTCATACAGCAATAATTAAAAGTTACTGTAAATGTATTTTAATGCAAAGTAGATATTATCCTGTGCTGTTACGGGTAGGTAACAGTAAAATTAATTGCAAATGTTGTTATGCCGCCTTGGTCAGATTAAGCTGAAAAAAAAAGAGGTTCATTATTTGTATCAGTTCTATCAGGATTCATCATTACAAAATTGATATGATGATATGGTTTATCAATTAAATACTTAAGGCAATCTTCTCGTGATTCATAGTTTAACTTTGTTGGTGAAGCAAGCACTTTAGCGAATCTTTCGGTCTCATTACCTTGGAGATCTACAATTACTGACTCCCCTGAATTGACATGATATAGTACACCTGTAGGTAAATTTTCAATAAAGTAATCCCACTCAATATTTGTTTTTGTCTGTATTAATTTCGCCACATATTTATAACCACTTTTGTTTTTTAATTCATACAAAACATTATGTTCCTCTATGTCTATTGCTGATAAATCAGACATTATTGTTTTAGTACTATCTAACCATAATTTGTGAGCAATTAAAGAACAAAGATTTTTCTTAAAAGACAAATTCTTTTCCCCTTTTATAATGACATAGTCATTTGGGTCCATAGAAAACTCTTGATATTGTGGCCCCGTACCAACCATTTTTAGTTCAATTCTACCCAGATACCCAATACAAACTAAATGTGGAAGAGTCCTAATGGACTTTCCTGGCTCTTCAGGCATCAGTAATTCAATACCTTTAGCCTTGGCTCTAGTTATTGCGGGTTCAGTAAAACCATAATTTGAGAATGCAATTACTTTATTGGCTTTTATTTCATCTGTTAGATATTTTCCTACTAGTCCGTCAATTGATTCGTTTCCTAATTTATCATTCCAATTTCTTGCTTCGCCACAAATTAATATATTAGATATTCCTAGTTTTCCTCTTATCTCTACATCAATTTGGCGTTTATTTTCACTTTCATTACCAACTATATGAGTATTATGTATTACTGAAAAATTTTTAGGCAAATCTTGTTTACAAAACTCACATAACAGTAATTCAAATTCTTTAGGTGTTAAATCCATATCTTAAAATTTAGAAAGCTAATAGCATTCACTAAAGTTATGAATATTTAACAACCTCATTACACCCAAGTGAGTAAGAAATCCACCTCCTAGATGTTTTAACATTGTTACTATGCAGATTAAAGAATATACTTACTAGTGGCCCATTTCGCTGCTGTTTGTACCTCACGAACTGGAATCAAATTATTTTATAATTAAGGTTTGTTCCGCCTGCTTCAACCCCTCGCCTGTAATTTTCAATCGTACATTTCCGGCTGATTGAGCAGATCGTAAAATAGCCATGGCAAAACCTTTGTACAATAGTTTTTTGTTACCGCTAAATAAATCATTGCTGGAATGATCGCCATTGTCTACCGCAATTAAAGTTGCTGCACCACTAACATCAAAATTAATTTCACCTGTTGCTGTCGGCACTTTATTACCCTTACTGTCCACAGCATAAACTTTTACATATTGCAAGTCCATACCATCAGCTTTCCAGTTGGTATTCTCCGTTTCTATTTTTAATGCAACAGCTTTGCCGGTTGTCTGCAATTCGTGACGGGCCACTTCTTTTCCTCCTTTTCTTGCAATAGCAGTTATTGTACCGGCTGCAAATGGAATGTCTTTCCAGTAAATGGTATTGCGTTTTTTTACATCAGCACTGTTTTTTTGTACTCCCATCGATTTGCCATTCACTAATAATTCTACTTCATCGGCATTGGTATAAGTGTAGCAATTATATTTTTTTCCTTCCTGCCTGTTCCAGTGCGATGAGATTACTTTTTGTCCCACTACCTGGTCGTTCCACATTTTTGATTCACCTTCATTATCCACCACTCCAATGTGCACCAGCGGTTCGTCTGTAAAAATACTTTTGGTTAACCAGGCTTGCGGAAAGGGTTCCATGGCATGATTGAAAAAAGAATAGTTCCAGCCCTTTCTTGGCCAGCCCTGCGATTCGCCCCAGTATTCAATGCCGCCCCAATAAGCCAGGCCAACCATTTTATCCCTGTCCATTCCAAAGTAAGGCGCTGCCAGTTCATTCGTTACTGCTTCACTTTGATAAATGATCATATCAGGAGCATGTTTTAAATATTCCTGGTAATCCTCCCAGGTATAATTGAAACTAGCCACTTCAGTTACAGTTGACAGTTCCGGTGGTACGATGTTTTCTTTGATACGAAAATCGGGGTTGGCCCTGATGATTCCACCGGCACGGGCGGGATACATAGCAACGGTGGTTTTACGTGTGTGGTCGTAACGCTTTGCCACCACATCCATGATGCGGTAAGTAGTTACACCTCCATCGCCGGTTGCAAAATTCCAGCGCTCTTCCTGGAACTGCAGTTCATTACCGAAGCTCCACATAATCACCGATGGATGATTACGGTCACGCTTGATCCATTCTTTTTCATTATTGAACCATATATCATTCCATGCTGCACTACCAGCCCATGCCTGTATACTGCCCCACTTATCATATAATTCATCCACCACTAAAATTCCTTTTTCATCAGCCAGTTTAAAAAACGCTTCTGAATAAGGATTGTGTGAAGTACGGATATGATTAAAGCCAAAAGCTTTCAACTGATCCATCATTCTTGCAATTGAAGTTTCATGAGCAGCAGCCCCCACAGCTCCAAGATCATGATGATTAGCCACTCCTTTCAAAAAGACTTTTTTCCCATTTAATTTGAAACCAAATTCTTTGGAGAATTCAACCGTACGGATGCCAAATTTTTCGGTGAGTTTATCAATTAGTTTCCCGTTAAGGATCAATGTTACTTCTGCGGAATAAAGATCAGGTGTTTCGCAACTCCAAAGCTTAGGATCAGCAACATTCAATTTTGGCAAAGGAACTTCTACCGAAGTAAGATAATATTTTTGCGGTGCCATTGTTTTTGTCTCCCCTACCAGTTTCCCTTCGGGAGAAAATATCTTTGCAATGATCTCCAGTTGATATTGTTTAAATTTCACTCCGGCTACTTCTACCTGTACACTTACTGCTGCATTCTTGTCAGAAATGTTTGGCGTAGTTATAAAAATGCCATGCCGTGCAATAGAGATAGTATCTTTTACTACCAGGTGCACATCACGAAAAAGCCCGCCTCCCGTGTACCAGCGGGAACCGCCATCTGTTGCAGCACGAACTGCCACCACATTATCAGCATCGTATTTTATAAGAGCAGCAATGTCTGCTTCAAAGCCAAGATAGCCATAGGCTGTTCCACCGATCTTCTTTCCATTTACCCAAACATCACCATGCAGCATGATACCTTCAAAATCGAGCAATATAATTTTGCCTTTCCATGCCGGATCAGCTTTGAATGTTTTCCGGTACCAGCCTGTGCCCAATGTTTTAAATCCACGGCCCCGGTTAGCGGTACTGTCCCAGGGTTGTTCAATTTGAAAATCATGTGGCAGATCCAGCTTACGCCAGTTAGCATCATCAAAAAAAATATTTTTTGCATCAGGTATATCACCAGCTTTAAATTTCCAATCGAAATTAAAAAGTTGGTTTATTCTAACAGACTCATTGTTTTGCTGCGCAAAAACAACTGTTGCAAAACAAATGGCAATAATGGCAGATAAAATTTTCATACACTTAATTTTATTTTTTTTCTTCGCTTTTTTTAATAGTGGGATATGCAGCAGCCAGTGCTTTTGCTTCGGCTGCAGTTACAGGCAGTATCGTTCCATGCTTTGGTAATGGGTCAGGAAAATTTACAGGAACAACCTCCCACTTTGGGTATTGTAAACTTTTAGTACGTAAAGCCACATAGGTTTTGTTAGGTATCCATTTCTCCATCCACAAATAATAATAATCGCCATTAATATCGCCGGGGTTACTCTTAAAAACCAATGGTGCCTCGGTTTCGGGAATACCAGCTTTTGCACCAATACAATAATCAACCGTTTCCCACTCATTACGCGGCGCACGGAGATTTTTTGACCGCTCTTCAACAATATCGTGGCAGTTGTTATGCGCTTTATCTATTGATTTGGTGAAACGGTAATACCAATCGTCAACTTTAGTTACCGTGCAGTCTATCCGCCACTCATGGGGTTGCCATATTTTTGCTTCTGAGAATGTTACAAAATCTCTAGTGATGGCGTACATCGGCGTAAAGTGTTTATTACTGTCGAGTTTTGAGGTCCAGAATACAACATAAGCACCAATTGAATTATCCCAGGCGGCTTCAGGAGCATAAGTATTCTGTACATTCGGTGGTGCAACCAACACATCTCTCTGTGCCGACCAGTTTACCAGGTCATGAGATTCCCAAACCTGTATATAACGTTTACGGTCAGGGCCTTTTTCTCCTTTGAACCACTTAAGATCAGTTGCCATCAGGTAGAATTTATCACCTTCAGGAGAACGAATAATAAAAGGGTCACGCAAACCTGTTGTTCCGATATTTGAAATGAATACAGGATTGCCGTTATTCAGCTCCTGCCAATCCAACGCCGTATTTCCTTTTGAAAGACTGAAGTGAATTTTCTCCTCAGAGAATGTGAAGTGAACGAAAAGGTAGGCCTGGTCTTCAGCTTTTTTAAAAGCCTTAACTACATTAACTGTGATATCCCTGTAAGCGGTTGCTGTACCTTTTGTGATTGTTGCATGCAATATCACATGAGCATTGCTTTTTTTCGGTCTGGTAACTTCTCCGCTTGAGCTGATGATTTTCTTATTCCCAGATGACCATATAACCGTTGCACCGTTGATATTTGTGGGAAGTGTTAAATTGCCGTAAACAGCTGCTGCGTTAACGATAGTAAGTTCAGCGGCTGCTAATTTCACGATAGACTCATCTGTTTGTGCAAAAGCAGGTAAGCTAAAAAAAATTATACAAAAACTTAAAGCAATAATGTAAAATTGTTTTCTCATTTTTTCAATTCTATGTTTTTCAATTCTTAAACTTTAAAATATATTCAAAAGAAAGGAAGACTTATTTTATTCTTCGTACAACTAATATTTTATCTATAATTCCTGAAGGTACTAACGCAGTTTGTGGATTAGCTATTTCGGGGTAAGCAAAAGTGAAGCGTTCGTCTTCAGGTAATGAAGCATCGCCAACCATTCTATTAGTTAATGAGTTTACCACCCGGATTTCCAATGCGTTTTCTCCATTCTCAATAAACGATGTTATATCTGCTTCCCAGGGACTGCACCAAACAGTTGAGACTTCTTTACCGTTAATAAATACACGGGCAATAGAACCCAATTTTGGAAAACGAAGCAATACCTGCTCACCCGGAACGAGTTGATCCATTTGAATTGTTTTGCGATACACTGCAGTACCTGAATAGTACTTGATTCGATTATCCTCATGCTTAGTCCAATCTGTTAAGTTGGTAAAACTAACTTCGCCAAGGCCCCCCCATTTTGGATCAAAAAACACTTTCCATTTTCCATCTATTGATTTAATTTTTTCTTCGTTCCCGTTCAATTTTATTGGGAATGATGATGAAGTTTGATTCGAAGTAACAATGAATCCGGATTCGTTGGGTTGCAAAACAATGTTTAATAACAGTCCGTCTTTTCCAGATGCTGAAACGGGAAGGGAATATTGTTTTCCTGTTACCGGATCCCAATATTCTGCATTTGCAGCATTGGTTCGTAAACGAATTGAATCTTTAAAAATGTTCTTGCTATGATTGTTTAAAAAGTATATATCCCTATCCTCTAAACAGCGATGTGCAAAATAAATTTTGTCGGTTGGCACATTCCCACTTTTAAAACCAGCATCTGGTTGAATGCGTTGTTTTGTTATTACATCAGCAAGCGTCAATCCCCAATACACTTTGCCTTTGCCAACTACTTTCATTCCCGATTGTTCTTTACCCCACAATTGATTTACTAATTGCTGATATTCCTTTGTGAAAGCGGCATCATTTAACGAGACTGAAACTGATGGACGAGGGCCATAAATAGCAGCACCATCATTTACCAATTTTGCAATCTTACGCAATGCATCCAGTGAAATATCTGCCATTGATTCCAACACCAAAAGCTGGTAACTCATTCCATCGGGTAATACAATACGATTATTTTCAGACAACATTCGATTGATCAAGGCATCTTTCGTAAAAACATCAAAGTCGTATCCCTCCGGAATTTCCGGTAAACGATTGGCCAGCAATTTTACCGGCGCATTTTCGCCCAAATAAATACACAGATCAATCACAGGAATTCCGTTACGCATTAATCCTGCACACCTTGCCTGGTAATCCCAGAATGGACGACTATAATTCCAGTAAGTATTATTTCTATTCAGTACATACTGTCTTCCTCCGCCTGTGCTTCCAGGAATTTTATCTAACCAGGGTTGATACGCCGAAGCACAAACAACAAATTCCTGTGCACCAAAAGCGTAAGCATAATCAGCTACATTCTTCGCATCGGCCAATGATTGACTGAACTTTAAATCTGTGAAAGCTTCAGCAGAGGCAATTGGTTTTGCATAGATATGTGCGGCTGAAGATGTTTCCTTTACATCATAACTTCCATGTGTTTGATAGGCCCAGAATTCACCTTGCGGTTTCTCAACTTTGCCTTTCGCTTTAAAATTATCTGCCACAATAGTCAATCCATTACCTACGGCTTGTCCTGTAAATACTACACCTGCCTTTCTGCACAAACTATCTAACACAGCAAAATATTCATCCGAAACTAAATCGGAAAGAGTAGTCCGCATATCATAAAGAAAACCACTGGTTTCATCTTTTGAACCAACAACGTATCCTGCTAAGGCAGGCAGATATTTATGAATATCGTAACCACGACGTTGTTTAAATTTATTTTCAAATCCGGGAGTCCAGTTTTGTGAACCTGCTTCATGGCTATCCATATGTAATCCTGTCAATAGGATACCAACTTTTTGTAAAGAGTCGGACATTACTTTGAAATAATTATTCCATTGTGTTATCGTTGCAACAGATGAAAGCTTATCGCTTTCCAATCCCATTAAATTAGGACGGCCATGTTTTGTGTTTACTCCAATTGATACACGAACAAAACGCATGATAACCCATCGCCCCGCAGGTACATTCCATTCCAGTTGACCGTTGTTAATTTTACTGGTCAAATCAATGATCTGTTTAGGATCAATGATGGCAGATGCGGAATAGACAGGCGTATTCTCTTTCTCAATGTATTCAGAATTCAGTCCTGCCTTTTCTTCCCATTGATCCATTTTTGCCTGTGATGAAAGAACAACATTTCCAAAGGGCAATTCCTGTCCGGCATCTTTGGGGTTATTCCAATCGTGCAGGTTCAACCGAAAATATTTTCCTTTTACAGGTGGGAAAGAAATTGTTTTTTGATTCCATGTTGGTGATTCATACATCGGTTTCAAATCACAAACTTTGGTATAAGTAATACTATCTTCAGAAACTTCCAGCTGACCCAGGTCTGGTTGCTTTACATAACCATAGCCATAAAAATCGTCAGAAGAAGGGCCGGGCATATTCATTGCACCTGTTCTTGATTTCCCTCTGGCACGAACACGATAGCTGATACTTCTTGCAGTAAAAGAATGAGTGAATTCTAAATTGATGAAAACTGATTTGCCCGGTTGTTGGGTTGGGATATTGATGAGTTTAGTATCGGTTGGAAAAACAATTGCATTAGCATTCAGTTGCGTGATGTTAGAAGATACTTTGGGAAATAGCTTAAGACTTGTTTCCCAATTTCCTTCCGGAACAGGAAAAGCTATAACAGCCACATCATTTATCTTTCCCGATTTGCTTTTGCGAAGAGGAGCAGGAAGTTTGCTACTAAAAAGCTGACCTCCATTCACAACTGTATCGGTTGCATCGAGGCGCTGCATGCTTAAATCTTCCGTGATCCATGGCCCGCCGGAAACATACCCGTTAGAGAGATGTGTTTCAAATGTCAACCCTAATCTTTTTGCTTCTGCAGCTGCAAAGCGAAACATATCCCACCATTCTTTTGAAAAAGCAAGTAAGGCATGTTCACCTTTACCATGTTGCTGGTCGTAATAAACTACTCCGCCAACACCTTCCCGTTTAACTGCTTCTAAGTCGGCAGTAATGCCTTCTTTTGTTGTTTCTGTTTCGCCATGAAACCACCAAAGTTTTGTACGGGCTATGTTCGAAGGCTGAGAAAACTCGTTCCTGATTTGTTGTAATGAAGTCTTTTGGCTTTGAGTGAAAACAGGCAAACTATAAAAAACTAAGCAGCAGCTTAAAGTAGTAATACAAAAAAATCTTCTCGTTTGGTTTGGCAGCATTAGAATACCCAACTTTTTCATAATCGTTATTGTGTCCGTAAGTTAGCAACAACCAATACAGCTACCAGAAATTTGCCTTATCAAAACATGTTCAAAGTGGTGAACAGTATAAGTGCCTGCAAATCAAATGTGAACAGTTTGAATGAACAAACCGGAGAGGAGAGAATAGTAGTGTGTTGTCAATTGATTTAGAGATTCTGCTCTCTTAAAAATTGTAAAGTATCTTACCGTCATTAGATTTCAGGTCGCAACTTTTCACAATACCCGTTCCTTCAAACTCAAGGAATAACCCCCTGATGTCGCCTAAAGATTGCTGGTATGATCCGGTGAAAATTTGTTTGCCATTCACATACAAGGTTACTTGCTTGTTATGATTTACAAGTTTCACCGTATTCCATTGTCTAAGGTCGAGCACAAATTGTGAAAGGTCGTTTGTTGAGCCTTTAAATGTTTGTTCACTAACTACATTTAAAACCCTTTGGCTGCAACCTGCGTTCACCCATCTGAACCTGATCATACTGTTGCTGCCAGAAATTTGAAACTGTGTGCTGCGGCAGAAAATACCTTTTTCCTGTATATGGTTTTTAAAGGTTGTTTCGAAGATAAAATCGTCAGCGGTTTGATTCACCGGCGTGTAATTTGAAAGCCTGGTTAAAACTGGTCCGGTGGTATCAAGTCCAAGTTGAAACAATTGGTTGTTTGTAACATTGAACAAACTGTCGCTGCCGGTTTTAACAGCAGGAATCGCATAAAAATGTACCGGTATATCATCTTGCCGGTGACACCCAAAAGCGATCCAGTTATCAGATTTTATATAAGTGCTGGTAGTTGCCATAGTTTGCTGCCGGGTTTGAAGGGTAACGTTAAAAACACCCGGTATATAATAAATATGTGCTGCAGTTTTTTCACCGGGCTTAATATATATCACCGGCGATTTATCGCCGAAGTTGATAAAGAGGCTATCCTCGGTGTATGGCAATTGTAAATCAAAAGCAACAGTAGCAGGTAAAAGTCCTTCTGTACGTGTAATATTGATTTTGCCTGTAATGTCTTTGGGTTTCCAATAGCGCCAGGCGAAAAACGCAATCATTACTATTGCAATTGCCAAAATAGGGAGTAAGATCTTCTTTTGCTTGAAATTACTTTTAATATTTTGTGTAGTGGGTTGCTCGAAAACTGGCTGAGCCTGTTGTGTGTTTTGAGATTCAACATATTCGCCATATTTTTTCAGCGCATCAACGGTAGCCTGCTGAGGAATATAGTCATCATCGACAGACACTTTGCCAAATATTCTTTTGAGTGTACTGGGGCTGATGTTGACATCCGTATCACGAAGTATCTCCCGGTTCAATTCATTAAAATCGCTGTGCTTCCAATCAGCAGCCGAACCATGGTCAAAACGGTTTTCGCAGCATTTTAAAATATCATCAAGCTTTAGTTTTTTGCCCATTGCAGCAAATATAATTTAACAATTTACAGCCCAGCAATTCTACTTTAATATTGTCTCAATCGCATCCAATTCTTCACTGGAGAAATCAATATTATTTATGCTGTTAATTGAATTTAATAATTGCGCTGCAGAACTTGCACCAACCAATACCGAAGTAACACGTGTATCTTTCAACAACCACGCTATTGCCATTTGCGCCATGGTTTGATTGCGTTGTTGGGCAATATTATTTAAAGCAGCTACTTTGTTTAAAACATTTCCATCTAATCCATTTTCTGTTAAAGCGCCATTGGGCAATTTGCGGCCCACACGGGAATCGGCCGGTATACCTTTTAAATATTTATCGGTTAATAAACCCTGTGCTAAAGGAGAAAACACAATACAACCTACACCATGTTCATCTACCACTTGCAATAAATTTTTATTTACAGCCTCATTATTTTTTTCCACCCAGCGCTCCAGCATGGAATATTTTGGCTGATGAATTAAACAGGGCGTACCTAATTGTTGTAATATCTCAAATGCCTTTGCCGATTGATCGGCAGGGTAATTAGAAATACCCACATACAATGCTTTACCTTGGCGTACTATTAAATCCAATGCTGCCATCGATTCTTCCAGTGGCGTGTTAGGATCGGGACGATGGTGATAATAAATGTCAACGTAATCCAATCCCATTCTTTTTAAACTCTGGTCTAAACTGGACACCAAATATTTTTTACTACCCCACTCGCCATAAGGACCAGGCCACATATAATAGCCTGCCTTAGTAGAGATAATCATTTCATCACGGTAAGGGATGAAATCTTCTTTATAAATTTTACCAAAATTTATTTCGGCTTCACCGCCAGGAGGACCATAATTATTTGCAAGATCAAAATGAGTGATGCCATTGTCGAATGCGGTATGCAATGTTTTGCGGTAAATAGTACTGTCATCCGTATCCCCAAAATTTTGCCAGAGGCCTAATGATATGGCCGGTAATTGCAAACCACTTTTACCACAGCGGCGGTATTGCATATTTTTATAACGATTGTCGTTAGCAGTATAAGACATAATTAATTTTTGCCCCTAACCCCTAAAGGGGAATCAGAGCTTTTAATTTGAAGAATAAGATGAATTTATTACTTTTTTTTGACTACGGCCTTTGCAATTTAATACTTACTGGCGCATCCCTGTCGCAAATTATTTCTCCATTCACATATTTTAATTCGGCCAGCTGAATTACGCTGCGCTTATCATCAAAACTTCCCCTTGCAGCAGGCTGATCTTTTCGCCTGCCGGGATGAGTGAAATAAAAAATATAGGCTTTACCATCATTCACCACAACATCGCAATGCCCTCCAATGGCCTGGTCGTCTTTTCCTTTACCGGGGTTTTCTAATATACGTTGCGGTTGTTTTTTCCAGTTTAATAAATCAGTGCTGCTAAATATTTCCATGCCCTTCCACGCATCAATGATCATAAAATATTTCCCTTCAAAGTAAAATGTCTTAGGCCCCTCTCCTCTTGCTGCAATGGCTTTGCCTTTGTCAATCCAGTTGTACAAATCTTTGCTATCGGCATAATAAATACTCTTACCATCTTTTTCATTATTATACCACATACGCCATAAACTGTCATTTACTTTAAATACGCAGGCGTCAATTACTTTTTCGTTTACCAGTTTTAATGTGCTTTGATAATTCCAGTTTTGCAGATCGCTGCTGGTTAAATGAACGATCACTCTCGGATGATTCCAATCTTTAAAAGTACCTGGTACATAGGTTAAGTACATGTGATAGGTACCGTTGTGTTCAATTACATCTGGCGCCCAATGTGTATAGCCTTCATCGGGGCGGTAATTAATACTAGCAGTGTCTTTATATTTCCAAATGCGGCCGTCCTTACTTTCTGCAATACCAATTCTTGTGCCATGCACCCATTGCACAGTAGAATCAATTATTGCTGCACGGCGGTTGGTGTACAGCATCCACCATTTCTTTTTTGCTTTGTTATAAATAATAACCGGATCGGCTGCGCCATGATAAACCGGGTCGTCGAACAAGGGTTTGGGTGCGATTTTATTTTGTGCATCAGTTGCAGTACAAAACAACAACAGCAGTACTGAAACGATTATTCTCTTCATTGATTTTATTTAAAATATTACTCAAACACCATCACAAAACCATCATTAGGTTTAATAGCAATGGTTTTATTTTGTTTAGCATACACCGTTTCTTTACTGATATTAATTTCATTTTTTTCGTTGGAAGAAAATAAAGTACCCGTTTTAAATGGTGGGATAAAAGACAATTTATCGATCATAATGTTTTGAGTTAGTGAATCACCATTAATACCTGCTACATACCACTTCTTCCCAGCCCTTCTTGCTACGGCATAAAATTTTCCGGGATAGCCATCAATAAATTTTACTTCATCCCAAACTGCCGGAATGTTTTGCATGTAATTTTTTACTGCATCAGGCATTTTAGCCATGCCTTCCGGCCCTTCTACAAAATGCTGAATGCCGGATAGGAAAATTACTGCCGTTGCCATTTCAAAAGCCACACTGGTTTTACGATTGATACGTGGAATTTTATACAAGCTCACCGGGGTAAAATCCATGGGATCGAAAGCATTTCTTGCAAAGGCACTCATTATCATGTGTGGTGCTGCAACATCGGCATCTTTCTGGTTAAAGGTGATCATCTCGTAACCATACACCGCTTCGGTGGTCATTAAATTAGGATAGGTTCTTTGCCAGCCTCTTGGTAAAGTAGCACCATGAAAATTTACCAGCAAATGAAATTGTGCCGCATCTTCTAAAATATCCTGGTAATAATTGATCATCGATTGTCCGTCGCCGGAAAAAAAATCTGTCTTGATGCCTTTGATACCCATCTCTTTTAAAATAGCAAATTCTTTTATCCTGCTTTCATGTGTAAGCATTTTATCTTTTGGGGTATACTTCACCGTGTTCCAGTCGCCGGCAGAATTATACCATAATAATATACCCACCTTTTTTTTAGCCGCATATTCCGCCAGTTCTTTTATTTTATCGTAACCAATTTTTCTATCCCAGTCCGCATCTATCAAACAATATTCCCAGTGCATATCAGCAGCATAGTCAATATATTTTTTTTGCTCGTCGTAAATAATAAAATTGTCTTTACTCATTATCCAGCTCCAGGATGCCCGGCCGGGTTTTATAAAACTACTGTCAACAGCAATGGCAGGTAAAGCCAAATCGGTACCCAATGTAGATTCGGTAATAGTTTTTAAACTGCCCAATGCAATAATGCGCCAGGGCATTTGCCATGGCAAAGTTGATTCGGGGTATAAGGCACCGTTGGTATATTTCTCTGGCTCCTGCGGAAAATTAATTTTGTATTCGTTGCCTTCCGAAAATTGTTGCAGTGATGTACCGCAATAGGTTCTGCCCAATGCTGCTTCGGTTATCAGCATCCAAACATTATCGTATTTAAACATCGCCGGGTATATCCAGCCATTTTTACCTGGTGATGGTGTTCCGGTTTTGATGTCCATCATATAATGTGCTTCATAAGAAGGATTGCTGTGCTCCCAACCACTTTGCGCTTCCGTTTTGGGTTGCAGCCAGGCTTTGGTACCTTCTAAAAAATGAAAGGTTGTAGCTTCTTTTGTTATTTTTTTTACAGCAGAAGATATTTGTGGAAATACATAACGAAAGGCCACGCCATCGTTGGATACCTGGAAAACAATTTGCATCGCATCCTTACTGGCATTCTGCACCATGATCGTTTTTTTATTGGCCGTGTAACTCAAGGATGTTTTTTTTGCATTCAGCATTTGATATTTATCTCTAACCGTTGTTTGTTCAGAAGCACTCAGCCATTCCATACCTGTTGCAAAATCGGCATCTTCACGCACAATACCCATGGCAGAATTTTGCATTATTGTTTTACCGGCATACTGAATGTTGTACACAATTTGTTTGTTGTTATTCAACAACACTTCTGCTGTAATTTTTTTATCGGGGCTGTAAATTACAGTACGTTTTACAACAGCTCTTTTTACTTGTGCATTAGCTGCAAACGGTAAACAAAAAACTGACAGGCTTGCTACAACAAAAATTATTCTTTTCATGTTTCAAATTTATTCTTCAAAAAATTATTATTCTTATTTTCTTTTCAACCATTCTTCTGGTACAGGAATGATACAAATATTCATACTACGGTTATCGGCAGATAACATGGCGGACTGAATTTGAATTTTTGTACCATCGGGGCTCATGGTGGGATGCGGATGATCTGCTGCAGTGGCTTTATGCCCGGCAGATAATAATATCATTTCGCTGGTATGCCTGTCGATCAAATAAATATTCCTGGCAAAATCATCACCCACTGCCCACCTGCCATCGGGTGATGCACTTACATGCCATAAGCCGCTGCCGCTTTTTGTTTGCCCAACAATTTGCATTTCTCTTGTGCGTAAATTAACAATACCTAAGCCGGTTGGCTTTTCTCTTGTACCACTTGGGCCCCATGCAGCTTCCTGACCGGGATTAGCACCACTTACAGGTGTTCCTTCTGCAACAGTTTTAGCAACACCAGGAATTTTTCTATGCCCCATAATTGCAATGGCCACTTCATCTTTACCGGTAACGGCTTCATGTGTTACCCATTCATATTCACTTTCTGGATATAAGGGACGAAGACCCGTTCCATCACTCATCACCGTCCATGTACGCTGCGGCGATTTACCGCCTGTTTCCCAACAAAAAATTATTTCGCCAGCTACCCATGGATTGGTTTGTATATGTCCTATTTGAAAAGGCACACTCACCACATATTTTATTTCGCCGGTTTTAATATTCATAGATGATATGCCCGAAGGACCGGCACCCATATTGCGTGGCCCAAAGTTTTTTTCCAGCTTTGCATCTGATGACAAATGTTTTGCGGCTTCCTGTGTATTCACTCTAAAGTAAGCCCACTCTTCATCGCCATCCAAAGCCATATCGCCACCTGCACCAATTTCTTTTGGTGTGGTGCCGCAAATGCGTTGGTAAGCATCCGCTTTTTTTAATGTACCTGCTTTACTATCGGCAAATAATTTTTCAAGATCTACTTCTATAATTTGTACGGGGCGTTGTATTCTTCTTCTTGCAGTATCGCCTGGTGTTGCAGCAATAGTATCTGTTTTTTCATTGCGCATAAAATACAGTTTCATAGTTTTTCTTGCTACATTCAGCATACCTGTATAACCACCTTCTGTTACCTGTACCATATCGCCGGTTTGTTCATTCACTGCCATGGCTTCGTCTTTAACACGGTTGCTGCGGAAGATAAGCCACTGACCATCACTTGTCCACTGATTATGCGTTTGATAAATTTTACTGTCGCCACTTTGTGTGCTGGTTAAAAAAGTTAGCATCGTTCCTGTAACAGGGTCTTTCACTATTTTTTTCTCTGAAGGAAAGCGCTTGCCAATTTGTGCGGATAAATGGCACGCAGAGGCGCAGAGGACGCAGAGAAAGACAAAAGATTTTATACAAGTTTGTTGCATGATTTTTTATTTAAGATTTGCTCCCTCTATTTTAAGTACAAAAGCATTTTCGCAGGGTTGTTGTGCAGGCAAAATTACTTTCATTCCATCTGCGGCATTAGTAAAATAAACTTTACCAAACCCCAATAATTCAACACTGTCTGCAGCAGTAGTAATTGATTTTATTAAAAGTTCTTTTGATTCGGGCCAACCTAAAAAGAATGCATACAACGTATTTCCTTTAACCGTAAAACGAATGTCTTCATAAGTAAATGGCTTGCCTTTACCTTCATTAAACCCCTGTGCAGTTAATGGTGCTGCGTTTTCAATTGCCGGTCCTTCGCCAAATTTTTTCCATGGCCGGGTATCGTAAATGGCTTCGCTGTTAATGGCCATCCATCTACCAATACCTTCCACCACTTTTCTTTCATCACTGTCGATAGTGCCATCGCCTTTTACCGGCACACTCAAACATAAATTGCCATTTTTACTCACCACATCAATTAATGTGTGAATAACTGTTTTAGCCGACTTGTATTTATGATCGGTAAAAATTGTTTTATTATAATGCCAGCTTCCAATACAGGTATCGGTTTGCCAAGGCAGTGGTTCAATATTGTTGCTTTGTCCACGTTCAATATCCCACACCATACATTTGCGTTGTTGTTCATCTAAAATTTTCCCAAACAATACCGCTTCTAACGAACCTTTTTCTTTTATGCTTTTATTATAGAAATGTGCAGCAATTTTTAACCCGGCATCACTAATGGGCCAAAGTGGCAAAGCCGTATCATCAAAATAGATCAGATCAGGGTTGTATTGATCTATTAAATCAATGGTACGTTTTAAAAATTTGTCGCAATATGCTTTTGAAGGAACACTTACACCATTACCCCAATTCCATTGTTTATGAATACCATTGTTATCGGTACTGTTTTCGCTTAACGGATGATCTTGTACATACAGTTCCTGCGGATCGTAACCTTCCCACCATTTTCCTTTACCATCTTTTTTAGTGAGCTTGCCATCGTAAGGTACATTGGCATAAGGACCGCTTTTATCAGAGCGTTGTGCAGTTTCGTACCAGCTCCAGGCATGGGCTGCATGTACACTAACGCCGAACTGTAGCCCATTATTTCGGGTGGCCTTTTCCCACCCACCGATCAGATCTTTTTTAGGTCCCAGGTTTAACGAATTCCATTTATGATATTTACTGTTATAAAGATCAAAATTATCGTGGTGATTGGCCAGAGCCATAAAATATTTTGCACCAGCGTTTTTATACAGTGCTACTAATTCTTCGGGGTTCCAGTTCTCCGCTTTCCATTCGTTAATTACATCTTTAAAACCAAATTGAGATGGATGTCCGTATTTTTCTACATGATATTTATATTTTGCATTGCCCTCCATATACATTTCTCTTGCATACCAATCGCCAAACTCCGGCTGGCATTGCGGCCCCCAATGCGCCCAAATACCAAACTTGGCATTGCGAAACCAATCGGGGGTTTGGTATTGCTGCAAAGATTGCCAGGTAGGTTTAAATTTTCCTTTTAAAATATTATCTTCTTCATTAAATAAAAAAGAAGCTGCATTTAATTTATTGTGTAACATAGCTGCAGGAATTGCAGCTGCTAGTTGTTTGATGAGTGTGCGTCTTTTCATTAGCAAAAGGTTTTAAAATTATTACAAGATCATGCAAGTTCATTAGTTGCCGGCAAAGTTAAAACTGTTGTTACTATCGTGTTACAATACAACAGCTATGATTTTATTTTTCTTAAAAAACGTAATTCTTTACTTACCTGTTTTATCCATTCTTTAGTAATTAATTCGTGGCCGGAATAAGTAGGATGAATACCATCCCACATCCAATACTCCGCAGCGGCACGGCTTACGGCATCACTAAATATTTTTTGCAATGGCACAAAAATGGTTTTAAATTCTTGCGATAAACGACGCACTGCCTGTTGCCGTTTTTGTAAATCATCATTAAATAATGTCCAGTTTTCTTTTACTCTTCCTACTGGTAAAATAAAGGGTTCGCAAAGCACCAATATACAATCCGGCAATTGATTACGGGTTTGTGTAACTAAAGACCGATAAACTTCTTCATACTTTTCCGGTGTAACTACGTTTTTATTTCTTATTACCGAATCGGTATCGTTAATACCAATTAAAATACTAAGTACATCGGGTTTTAAATCAATAGTGTCAGTTTGCCATCTTTTTTCTAAATCTGTTATTTTATTTCCACTGATACCTCTGTTGTAAAACCGGTTATTTTTTTCTGCAAAAACTTCTCCCACCCTGCTGGCAATACTAAAAGCATAACCATGCCCCATAATGTGATTGGGGTCGTTATTGCGGCCACGGTTACCATCGGTGATAGAGTCTCCCTGAAATAAAAAATTAAGCTGGTCGGGTTGTACCATTTCATGCGTACCCGCAGCTAAAGTTTGAATACCTGAAATACCTGTAACGGCAAGCCCGGCCAGGGTAGTTTTTTTTATAAAAACTCTTCGTGAGTTTTGGTAAGCAGCCATTTTTATTGCTTTAAATTTACTGTAACATTATGAAGCTGTATTTTTTATTACTGTACTATTTTCAGGCTTTATAAAATACTATTTTAAAGCGCTTAATATAATTGCACCGTTCAATCCTGATGGCATTACTTTCCAATTGGAGGCATCAAAATTTTTATAGTTGATGTTTACAAAGTTAATTTCATGGTAATTGCGCCATACTTCTCCGTTCCGGTCCATATTACGCATGCGGTTAGCCATTAAGTTGCATACTTCAATACTGATGGTATTCTTTCCTTCTTTTAAAAATTTGCCCACTTTTAATTCGTACGGCAAGCTCCATATTAATCCGGCATCTTTTCCATTTATGATTATTCTTGCAGATTCGTACAGCTTATCTAATTGCAATAAATAATCGGCAGCTTTGTTTTTTAAAGTAAATGTGGTGGAATAAACAGCAGTACCGCTAAAAGATTGCGTAGTGGAATCCGCTGTAAAATTTGTCCATGGCTGAATTTTGTTCAATAATTTTCCTTTGGGTAAAACAGGCCCGCCTTCAGTAAACTGTAACTTCCATTTATTATTCTCCAGGTTAATTGTTTCACCCACCGGATCAATGTATCTCCATTTGGTTTCTTTAGCAATTACATGATAATTTGACCTCACAATAATTGATTGCCCTGATTTTAACTGCAATCTTACTTTAACTGCATTGTCCATTTTTTCAAATGATACTGTCCCTGTTTCTCCATTTAAGGGATTTAAGAAAGTAATTGAATTTGCATTTACATTAAGCTTAATTTTTTCATCAATATCTTTTGCGGTGTTGTTAGATATAAAATAAAATAAAGAATCTCCTTGTCTTCTCTTAATATACTTTAAGCCCAGATCTGTTAAAGTTTCTCTTTTAGTCCAGTTAATATAATCCAATGCTTTACTCACATCTTTACACAATACAATTTTCCCTCCCATCCTTACACTACTTTCGCTGATACCCTCACTAACTTCTTTAAATTTAAGGCTGTCGATTAATTGATGTAAAGCAGCTCTTTCTTTATCCAGGTTATTAAATCCGGGCACATCTGTTGGTAATGCCTGAATAATAACATACTCTACATTTCTGCCAAGCGTTATAATATTTTTAAACGTTTGTGCAGGCATTAATTTACATTCCGGCACAATAATAACTTCTCTTATTTTTTTAACAAACGGCGCTATATCTGCTCTTTTCGCAATCATTTTATCGCTCACAAAATCCACTTCATATCCATTTAGTTGCAACTGTTTTACATTTTTGTAAAAAGCTGTTGGGTGCAGCCATTTTTCAATACTATGTACGCCTAAGGGCATATCAAGCCCGTTTGCATTGTGCCATACATCATACACTGGCCAATACATTTTCAGGGCGCCAAAATCCGGACTGCCACCCTGCAAAACAGTTTGGCATCGGGCAATGTATTCATTCAATCCTTTCAGGTGCTTCCACATACTATTATGGGGCACAAAATTTACAGATGCATAAAATAACCATCCCGGAAATTTTATATCGGCAGGTGTATAAGTGGTGCCATGATAAAAAACATGATTTACGCCCGAAAGAAAAACCTGGTCTAACTCCGGTTTGCACTGGCTCCACGCAGTTTTAAAATGTTCGCCCAGCCAGGTAAAAGTTTCGCTGCTGGTTAATGATTTGTTATACTCATTTGCTGCGCTGCTTGCAAATTTCAGCATAATAGGGTCTGGGTCTACGTTACGTATGTCGGCGCTGTCTCTTCTTAAACCCCTTACATCAAAAGCACTGCTGCCAAACGTTTCGCATTCGGGTATATCAAATGCGCCATATAGATCCAGCAGGTTGCCCGGCGAGCCATGCGCCTGGTTTACCGACAGTGTATTCCTCTTATTTGTCCATTTTGTAAATACAGTAGAAAAATTTTGCAGCATTAAATCCGAAATGGTTTCCCTGTAATCACTTTTTATCCTGGCCACAGTATCATTTTGTACGTTGCCGGTTAGCAGTGGCAAATAATTTTCCAGATTGTATCCCCTGCGTTTTTTAAATTCAGCAAAAAACTGTACTGTCCAGTCGGCATTATATACTTCGTAACTATCGTTAAAAAATGCTTTTACACCATGTGATGAATTACCAAAAGCTGTATCAAATATTTTAAAATAATTATCGGTGGCAGCTGCGCTAAAATGATCAATAGTAAAACCCTCGCCGCCGGGAGCCGCTCGTTTTACGGCCTGTTTTGTTTTTCCTGTAAATGCGGCAATCAATTCCATATCTTCCGCAGCAGTATAATCAAGCGACCCATCGGTTTGTAATTTTTTTGACAGATCGATAGCTTCACCATTTTTTTTATAGCCCATTAAAATACTCAGTACAGCCACATCTTTTTGTTTAGCATCATTCACTGCAATTTTATAAGCCAATTTTTCATTTGCCTTCAGCAGGTATTTTTGAGTAATCAATTTACTGGCTGCATCATTAATGGTTACATGGCTGCCGCCAATAGGCCAGCCGGTACCAACAGAAATATATACTCCCATGTTCAATGTCTTTGCCTGCTCCACGGTATAATCCAGCATCTTCATCCATTGCGGCGATAAATACTTGATGTATTTATTTTCAAAACCTTTGGCACCATAAATAGGTACAATTTCTACACCACCAAAACCTGTAGCCGCTAATTGTGTCAGTTGTTTTTTTATGCCAGCTTCATCAACTGCACTGCCCATCCACCACCATCTTGTCCAGGGTTTGGTTTCGCTTTTTACAGCAGGTACTTTAATTTGTGCTGATGCAGACATTATCATTACCACTACAACAACAGAAAGAAATACTTTACGCATAAATTATTTTTATTTTCAAAACTTAAGATTTTGTCAATGGTAAAAAGTGAATAGTCAATAATTCACGTTTCACCATTCACGTTTCACGATTTCCACCGCATACACATTCGATTCACCTTCAAAGTTAGCACGGAAAATTATCCATTTTCCATCCGGGCTAAAATGCACATTGGGTTCTAATTTATATTGATGGTGTTTCATGTTCACCAACTTTTCTGCAATAAACTTATCGCCATTAGGTGTAAATAAGTTGATCCATTGCCCATCGGGTGCTTTAGCTACGGCACCAGGGTCGCCGCCATCGCCTGCAAATAAAGTTTCGGTGGCATTGCTATTATAATGTACACTCCAATCGTTACGCTGCAACTCATATTTCATTTCTTTGCCGGTGGCTACATCATAACCACCTACATAAAAAGTTTTACCACGGGGTTGCTGCAGATCAAACCACATGGTTTTACCGCTTTTACCAAACCATTCGTGCCCCCAAATTTCCATATCCATGGTGCGGTGGTGTACCTGTATTATTTTTTTTGTATTAACATTGATATGCCAGATCCGGTTTACTTTATGCCATGGCCCTTCGTGGCAAAAAGACAACAACTCCGGATCGGCAGAAGAAAATTGTACATGATTGAGCCAGGCGCTATCGGTAAAAATTTTATTCAGCTGCCCCGTTTTTACATTAATAGTAAATAATGTTTTAGGTAAATGAGCATCGTAAATTAAATTGAAGTAGCTGCTTTTATTTGGATTATTTTTCAGAATTTCCTTTTCTGCATCGGTAGCTCTTGATCCGCTCAGTAAAGTACCATCTGCATTTACCGCACTTATAGATGATTTAAAATCTTCGGGAAAAACAAACACCAGCCTTGTTTTTTTTGTAACAAAATCCAGCGCAAAAATGCTGTCTTTAATCTGGTAGAAAATAGTTTTTGTTTTTGCCGATACCACTTCGCCATTCATGGGTGCTGCACAATGGGTAAGCTGGGTTGTTTTTTTAGTATCGAAATTGTAACTGAATATTTGCCGGTTATTTTCGTTGCTGGCTTTTACTTCTTCCCTTTTCATATCGGTAACATCAGCAGCCGCTTGTTTGCTGTTGTTGTAAAAGATCATTTCGTTACCAATAAAAGGATTGTTGTGAAAATAAAAACTTAAACTGTTGCCCGGTAATCCTGCGGATAAGTTTACCACTTTGTGATGGGTGTCTTTATCTACCCATTCGGCGGGCATTTTTTTGCCGCCGGTTTCTAAAGTTTCCTGTGCCTGCAATGCATTGCAAGCGGTTGCTATCAGCAATCCTGTTAATAAAACTTTCATTACTGTAAAAGATTTAAAGTTGATACAATCGTTAAAATCGTTATTTGGTGGATGTGAATAGCGAACACAACTTATTTTAATAAAACTTTCTATCCATCCTGTAGTTACATGATGCTGACAAAGATGAGGATAAATAAAATTGAACCGCTTGCAGCGGTTGGGGGAACGCTGATTATTCACCTTGAAAAAATGTACCGCTTCCAGCGGTTTGAGGGAACGCTGATTTTTATGATGGGTATGATGAATTAAGATCTATCATAAAATATCTTAATAATCATAATCATCTGCGTTCTAAAAATAAATCGCCGCAGGCGATCTATACATCTTACATTTACTCCATCTTCTTCTCCTGCATTTCCTCCGGCAACAAAGGCCAATCCTTATTAGTAACATGCGCATTTTTTATCATCTTCTCCATCCTTTTTACTACCGCAGGAAATTTATCCATCAAATTATTTTTTTCCTCAGGGTCATATTTCAAGTCATACAGTTCAACCGTAGCCCCGGGTTTATTTACATTCAATTTTACCAACTTCCAGTCTTTCCAGCGTACCGCCTGGCGGCCATCATTTTCATGAAACTCCCAATACAAATAATCATGTTGTAACTGCTTGCCGGTTTTTAATAAGCTGGGCATTATAGAAATACCATCTGTCTTAACTTTTGTTTGCACCTGTGCTGCCGATAAAAAACTGGGATACATATCCCAAAGCGCAGCTATTTGATCAGTAACTGCTGGCTGAATTTTTCCCGGCCAGTAAGCAATGAATGGCACACGTATTCCACCTTCATACAGATCTCTTTTAATACCGCGGTACATACCATTGCTGCCAAAAAATTCGGGGTCGCCACCATTTTCTTTATGCGGACCGTTATCGCTGGTAAATATCAGCAGCGTGTTTTCCAACAATCCCTTTGCTTTTAGTGTGGCAATAATTTCTCCCACATAACCATCAAGCCTGGCTACCATTGCGGCATACTGTGCATGAGGTAATGGCTCGGGTTTAATATTATGTTCTCTGGTTTTTAAATTACTACCGGTTAGTTTTACCTCGTTAAATTTTTTGGTGTAATATTTATACAAGCTATCGTGCGGACCAATAACATCGCCATGCGGCAAAGTATAAGGCAGGTACATAAAAAATGGTTTGCTGCCCTGCTGTTTAATATACTGAATGGCCTGCTGCTGAATTAAAGAGGCCGAATAAACAGAATCGTATTTTTTATTTACTGCAAGATCAACTTTGCTATGGTTATCCCATAAATACGGTGGATAATAATCATGTGCCAGGCTCTGGCAATTGTAACCATAAAATTTATCGAAACCTTTTTTATTAGGATCGCCGCTGTTTTGATTAAAACCTAAACCCCATTTACCAAATGCGGCGGTGGTATAACCGTTTTGCTGTAAAATATTGGCCAGCGTTATTACCGAATCGGGCAACGGGGTTTGCCCTTCGGGAGCAAAAGGTTTATTGCCACGAATTACAGTATGTCCCGTGTGCAGGCCTGTAAAAAAACTGCAGCGTGCCGGGCCACAAACCGTAGAGCCAGAATAGAATTGCGTAAACCGTAATCCGTTTTTTGCCATACGGTCGATATTAGGGGTTTCAATTTTTTGCTGGCCATAACAACCAATATCAGCATAGCCTAAATCATCTGCAAAAACGAAAATGATATTGGGTTGTTTTTTAGTAAGTTTTTGCTGTGCCATAACTTTTGCTGTTACTGCAAAAAACAAAACTGTTGTTATCAGAAAAAAAAATTTTACGACCTTATACATAATAGTAAAATTAAAAGTACTATTCAATAGTTAGTTGCAGCAACCCTGCATTGCGCCAGCGAATGTAAGGCATGATGATCTTTTTTTGTCCTATTTTCTGGCATTTGGATAACAGGTATTCATTCCTGAAATTGACACCGATATTAATATAATCCAATTTCTTTTCTTCGTTGGCATATGCCATCAGCAACCCATTGCGCCGGTTTACAAACCGCTGCCCCAATAACAGGTAATCTTTGTCACCAATATTAAAACGGGTAAATTTATTGGGTAAAATGGAGTAAAAATCTTTATTGTTAGGTTCGTACCGCTCATTAAGTATGGCAGCCGTTTTATCCAGTAACGAAAAACGTATGCCATGCTCCTGTATGTTCCAGTTAAAATACTTTTCAATATTGGTAGCTACCGGGTTTGCTACCGCAGGCAACATAGCAGAATCCTCCTGCATATAATTCTGATAGGAAACAATATTATCCTGGCCCGATTTTTTTAATTGCTGGTACCCTTGTGTTAAACACAGCCATTTACCCCCTTCCATCAATAAAAAATTGCTGTGGGTATTTTTATTAAACTGCGCTTTAAGTACCGCAGGCTTCCCCTGCTCTATAAGTATTTTATTAAGCCTGCTGATAAATACATAACTCCTGGAAATATACCTGCCCATATCTGTAAGCTGTGCGGTAACTGTAATGCCCGAATCGTAAGCATTGTAATGCGCAGCAGGTTGTGAATACAAATGCCCTGCACTGTAAAATAAATTTTTTATGGTAAAGCCTGTGGCCAGATTCACCTTCATTACTTCCAGTGCAGTATTACTACGGGCCGTTTTAAGTACCAGCAAATATTTGCCAAACATGATGGTTTCCTGCCGCAGTAATTCTTCATCTTTTTTAAAATCATACTGTACTTTGTGCATGGCCAATATCTTAAATGCAGTATCGGTGTGCAGCAGCACTACAGTATTTTTTTCTGCATCGGCTGAGTTGCTGTGGTAGGTAAAAAACAAACCTTGCTGGTAAGGCACCAATTGAAATTCGGGCTCCACCTGGTAAGACGTTACCGGCAGCAGTTTTTCAAAAGCAGCGGAAAGATCACTGGCGCTACCATCGGCATCAATTTTCCACATCTGAAATTTTACACCGAACCGTGCCCGTACACATAAATAGTAAAATACATTAAAACGGGTGATCCTTATTTCGGCCTTTTCGGGAAGTACAAAAGGCAACAGTATTTTTTTTTGAAGCTCCAGCCTGGTATTAAAAATAAACAACTGCGTTTTTTTTTGCCCGGTAAAACCAAGCAGGTGATGATTACCTGCAAGATTAGCAATCAGGTCTATTTTATCAGCGTTGTCAATAAACACATTTTCCCTGGAATAGGCTATTCTTGCTTTTGACTGTGTGTATGCAGTAACACTACAGCTTAGCAAAAACACTACAATTAATATTTTCATACCGCAAGCAATTGATTATAGTAGACAGATAACATTTTTACAGCTGGCCACTACTGTTTTGATAACGCCTCATAAATCTCCACTTCAATAATACTTAAAGTACCTTTTGCGTTGGCATCATTGCGCTTTACACCATCATCCAGTTTTTTACCATTCACTTCCACACCAGCATCGGCATTTTTATTTTCGGCAACCGCCGATAATTGTATGCGTAGCTTTTTACCTTTTAAAGGATTACATTGAATAGTATGATAGCCCAACGATGTTTTGGTATTGCCATTAAATATTTCTTTCCCATCAATAGTAATAATTAACGGATAAATTCTGCTGCGGAAATTATTCAGCTTCAAAGTAATTTCACTAACTGTTGCTTCTCTTTCCAAATCATATTCCACCCATGCGGTATTTAGTTTACCATCATTTACCCAATCACTCAGTTCATTGTCATCATAGCTGGCAAAAGCACTATCGGTATTGGCACCGGCAGTAGCATTAATAATGGCAACTGGTTTACGCAACATGCTGTACGATGGCGTTGCAGGTGTTGGTCCTCTTTTTAAAACGGAAGGTAAACCTGCAGCAGGTAAAATTTTAGATAAGCCATTTTCGGTTGCAAATGCTTTTGTAGTTAAACTGATGCTGGCCGGTTTTAATCCATCTGCTGTAGCAGTAATATTTATTATCCCTGCTTTAGTAGTACTGCGAATTAAAAAACGATTTACACCGCCTTCTACCGGAAAAATTTTGGTTAAAATATAATTATCCGGCCCCATTGCCATACCGCCACGCCATTCTGCAGGCCCATCTAAAGTATAGCTGATCATATTTAATGCCGTTGGGCAACGGTTGCCTTTTGCATCCACCACTTCCACTTCTACCATCGCCAGGTCGTGACCATTGGCAACAAAATCAACAGGACGTTTTATATTTTTTAAACGCAGTGCCACAGGTTCACCAACAGTAATGAGTTGATCAGCACAAACAACATTGTCTTTTTCATCGTAACCTTTAGCACTGATATTACCTGCCTTCCATGTTATGTTTTTAAACGTAAATAAAAAGCCATCGCTCTTTGCACCAAAGCCCTGCGATACGCCATTTACTTTTAACTCTACTTTTGCTGCAGAGCTGACAATAAAAATATCTTTAGTAACTCCGGCTTTATAATTCCAGTGGCCTACAATATGTATATGTTGCTTTTCAGGATTCACCCAGCCATCCCACATTACTTCATGGGCATAAAAATTTTCTTTTTTAATTCTTAATGCATCTACTTCGCCACTGCGGCGGTAATTTTCTTCGCCCCGATGATGGGTGTTGGTCTCACTCCAAACTATGTTAACACCGCCAGCGCTTACCCGCTTTCCGGTACCCGGCCTTTCGTTCCAAAATTCAAACCAGCGTTTTACATTTTCCACGGCATGGCTTTCCATGTTACGGTTGTAGGCTGCAGCAGGTTGCCCGTTGTGCAATGGCCCATCACCATCTTTATGAAATGGTGGCGTGTACTCATCCCAATATTTTCTCGATCCTTCGTCACGACTATATTCCATAGCCCACATAGGTATGTTGGCGCTTTTATTAGTGTACAACATTTCGCCGCCGTATTCTGCGGTTTTGCTATCCAGCATTTCCCGGCTGCCTATAGCACGGCCGCCAAATGCATCATATAAATTGCGGATGTCTTTCATCTCCTGCATGTGTTTTTCGCTGATGCTTTCGTTACCGCATTCGTAAAAAATAATGCTGGGGTTATTGCGGTTATAAATAATAGCATCTACCATTACCGCTTTGCGTTGCAGCCAGCGTACACCTTCCACATCTTTTTCTGCATCGCCTGCCTGCATGGCCTGCATCAATCCAACTCTATCACAACTTTCAATATCCTGTTTCCATGGGGTAATGTGCATCCAGCGCACTAAATTGCCTCCGCTTTCCACCATTAATCCGTTGCTGTAATCGCTTAGCCATGCCGGTACACTTACACCAACGGCCGGCCATTCATTACTGGTTCTTTGTGCGTAGCCATGTACCATTATTACACGGTCGTTCAGGTAGATCATCCCGTTTTTAAATTCGGTTTTTCTAAAACCAGTGGTGGTGGTTACTGCATCTATAGTAATATTATTTACTGTTAACCTGGTTTGTACATTGTACAAATAACCATAACCCCAGCTCCAGAAATTTAATCCATTAACCGGTGCTGCCGCTTTTACTGTTTTGGTTTCGCCGGGAGCAATGGTTGTTTTATCTCCTGTAAAAGTTTTAATTATTTTGCCATCCTTATCAGCCACCGAAACTTCGTAAACAATATTTAGTTTGGATAAGCCTTCATTCTTTACTTCACTTTCGGCATGTACTGTTGCAGATTTGCCTTTGCTATTGTAATTATCGGCATAAATATAAACCCCTGTTGTTTTTAAACCTGCATACAAGGGCAGTGTTTGGTAAACCTTTGGCACTACATGCAGAAAAACATTTTTACTGATACCGCCATAGTTGGCATTAAAATTTTTATCCTCCCACTGGTATTTGCTGTTGGTAGCTTTTTCTCTATAATCCCAACTGTTGTCGATGCGTACCGCAATAATATTTTCCTCGCTGCCAAAATTTACGGCAGCGGTAATATCAAAACCAAAAGCCATCACTCCGTTTTCGTGCAGGCCAATGTACTTTCCGTTTACATAAAATGTTCCGGCCTGGCGTATGCCTTCAAATTCTATAAATATTTTTTGCCCTTTTTGTGTAGCGGGAATTTTAAAATGTTTGCGGTACCAGGCAATACCGGTTCGTAGGTCTACGATATCTTTTTTAAATGCATCGTCTTCGTTCCAGGCGTAAGGAAGGGTTACGTTTTTCCAACTGGCATCGTTGTAGTTGTTGCTGATGGCGGTGGAGTCGTCGCCGATCAATACTTTCCAGTCGCTGTTGAAATTATATTTTTGTCTTTGTGCAAAGCTGCAAAAAGAGATCATCAAAAAAAGTAACAGGAATATTTTTTTCATTGTAGGTGTCTTTATTCTTCTTTTTTCTTGAAAAAAAAGAAGCAAAAATTCAAGGCTGCGGAAAAAAAAGCTAAAAATTGTTCGTCGGGTGTAAAATGAAATTAGCTCAAGCTGTTGTACAACTCCTTGCTATGTGCGACTTACCAGCTAAGAATAATTCCGGGCATTGGTAACATCAATTTCATTTTAACATCCCGCCACCCAATTTTCTTAACGCAATTTTTTCCGAGGCCATACTTCAAAACGCTCTGCTGAGTAGCAAACTGTGGCTTCGTTAGCACACATTCACTATTGACTATTCGCTATCGTTTAATCTTGTATACTTCACTCCCCGCTAACAAAAAACAACCCAATCCAAAATCCTCAAAATCCGGTTCCCTGTCGTAAGTAACGGGCTGCGATTCTTTGGGTTCTTTACCTGTGCCCTGCACCCAGCCTAAAAAGCCATTGGCATGCACACTTTCTTTGGCCATCGCATTCCATGCTTTGGTAATTACAGGTAAGTAAGTGGCTTTATCCAGTATTTTATTGTTGATGCCCCAGGCCATACCATATACAAATAAGCTGGTGCCGGTTAATTCTTTGCCACCAAAATTGGTACTGTCGTGCAGGCTGGCATTCCAGTAACCATCATTGCGCTGAATGGGGACGAGTGCAGCCATCATCGCTTTATAATCACTTAAATATTCTGCACGGTGGGTTTCGTTTTTAGGAATAGTGTTTAACACACGAACCAATGCCGCCACTACCCAACCATTGCCACGGCTCCAGTAACAATCTTCGCCATTAGGTTCTTTGTAGGGCGGATCAAAATCCTTATCCCGCCACCACAAACCTTCGGCAGCATTGAACAAACCCTTATCACCATGTTTGTATTTAGTAAAGGCATACATTTCATACATGCGGTGAAAATAATTCGTGTCTTTATAAATTACGCCCAGCTTGGCAAACACGGGCATGGCCATTTGTATAGCATCCACCCAATGCCAGTCGTCTATCTTCTGGCTTTGCATCATCAGGTCAATCGATGCTTTAATACTGTCGATATGGCTTTTATCTTTATCAATTAAATACAGGTCGATATAGGTTTGGCCGCAGGCCTGGTTATCGCCGTTACGGGTCCTGGTACCGTCACGCAAATTCCATTGGTGTTTGGCGCCCCAGTCCACCGCATAATTGTAATAGGCTTTTTGTTTATCTACACTGTATAATGCCATCAGGCCTTCGTAATACACGGCCCTCGTCCAGATATGGCTGGGCCAGGTGCGGCTGCGGCTGGGCACATAAATGGGTTTGCCGGCATCGGGCCACTTATCCATAAAATATTTATTGGCCAGCGTAATACTTTTTAAGACTTGTTTTTTAGCGGCCAGTTTTTGTGCAGAGGTAGTTTGTACCACTACTAAACAGGTGCTGATAACCAGTAAGGCTTTGATGAATTTCATATATGCAAGTTAAGATGCTAATTATAATGCAGTTTAGTGCAATACGGGGGTATGATTGTCATGGAGTATCCTGTATACGCAGGTTATTTTTGGGAATGGGCTATGGAATAATAGGCTGTGGTGGGAGCTTGACTTTAACTTGTAGGAGGCTTGCACACTTCAACAAATAATATAAACTGTGGTTTAATTAAAGTGGAGAATAAAAACAGACAGATTAAATATTTTATTAAATTGCAGTAACCGCTATAAACAATCTAAAATTTATAATAGCTGTGTTTTGATTATCAATAGGTTTGAGATTTGCTTATGCCGGATAACAGCATAAATACTAGTGTTAGCTGCAAGTTGTATAAATTCTCAAAATATGACAGTATTAAATATTACTACTTCCAAAATAATCAATGAAATTCTTAGAGATGAATCAGATTATAGTGAAAAAATTAAAATTGCATCTGAAGCGAAAATAATTAGACGCAAAAAACTAAACGCATTACAATCTGGTTTTAAATTGGAGATATTTTATCTTCCAAAAGAGAATCCTAATAGAATAAATACACTTTTCTATGATTTTTCCTATGGAGAACTCTTGAATTATTCCAAAATTTGCAAAATGGAAATAGTAAAGAATCAATCTTGAAAAAAAAAAGAAAAAGTTGGGAATTGAATTTTATTTTAAATGGTTTTGATATTAAAAAAAAAATAAGAACCAGAAATAGGCAAAGGCCTAACAACAAAAGGGGCTTTATATCATTTCAGGACAACGACAACTGAACTAACAAGCATCGACAAAATGAATAAATTAAAATTTACAAAAGACGAAGGCACTGAATTTTACAAAGAACTCAGCGAAAAAATTGAACAATATTTTACTAAGAAAGGGATTCATAAGACAGGCAATAAGGTGATGATTTTTAAAATCATACTTTATTTCAGCCTTGACCTTTTGTTTTATGGACTTATGATTACAAGTACTACAACAATAGGTTTCTACACATTTTATTTGTTAATGGGACTTTCTGTTTTATTAACAGCATTTAATATTTCTCACGATGCAGCACACGGAGTTGCGGTTAAAAGTAAATTTTGGAACAAACTATTATTCTCCCTTAGTTTTAACCTTCAAGGAAACAACGCTTACGTTTGGGGAAAAAACCACACCGAATCCCACCATTTATATACAAACATTGAAGGTAGCGACATTGATGTACTTAACAATCCACTTTTTCGAATGACCGAAACCCAACCACTAAAATGGTTTCATCAATTTCAATATATTTATGCTCCCTTTCTTTATCTACTTTACTCTATAAATTGGTTTTTCTTCAGAGAAACTCTAATGCTTATTAATTACTCAAGCCGAACTATCAAAATTGAAATTCCAAAACATGAAGTCATAAAACTTTTCATTTATAAATTACTTTATATAGGCTATATGATTATACTCCCCTTCTATCTTTTGCCATTTGGCTGGACTATAATTTTATTAGCATTTCTACTTAACCACTTTCTAGTTTCATTAATTTTTGTTGGCGTTTTAGGCGTTTCACATTTATCCGATTTTGTAGCACATCCGATTCCAGACAAAGAAAATAAACTGAATATGAGTTGGGCAAAACTGCAAATGTGTACATCGGTTGACTATAACGCAGACAGCATATTTTTCAATTGGACTTTAGGCGGCTTCAATGCCCACGCTTTACATCATTTATTGCCTAACATTTGCCACGTTCATTATTTAGCAATTCTGCCAATATTTAAAGAACTTTCGCAAAAACATGGTTTGACGTATATGGAAATGCCTTACAAAAAATCCCTTGCATCACATTTTAGATTTTTAAAAGGTATGGGAAAGCACCAGCAATTTAAACCTATTCCATTTGAGAGATAAACACATTCATATTGCACAAGACAGCGAATTGCTCAAAATCATTTATAAACAAGTAGAAGAGCAACTTATTGTTGACAAGAATAGCTTTACGCTGAAAATATGGGCCAAGTTTATATTTTATTTCTCATTTTCCGCAGTTTGTTACTCAATGTTGTTTACCATAAATAGTCCAATTACATTTGTTCTAATCTTCGTTTTGTATGGCTTTATATCCTTGCTTTTTGCGTTTAATTTTTCACACGACTTTTCTCACAACACAATATTTAAAAGCAAAAAATTAAACAATCTGTGTTTTATTTTCATTTACACAATTGTTGGTGCACACGCAGAAGCCTGGAAACAAAGACACATAAACTCACATCATTACGCCCCAAATGTAGAAGACTACGATTCTGATTTGAAAATATCAAAACTTATTCGGGTAATTCCGAATAGTAAATATTTTTGGTATCATCGCTACCAACATATTTATGCCCCATTTGCATACACAACTTATTCTTTGTTTTGGGTATTCATAAAAGATTTTGTCATTCTATTTTCAAAGGACGAATACATAGAAAAAAAAGGCTTTAAATATCATCTTTCATTTTGGACACAAAAAGTATTCTATTTAACTTTTATATTTGTTTTGCCGTTACTTTTTTCACATCAGGTTTGGTATACAGTTTTGACAGGATTTTTATTAATGCACCTTTCGCAATCCTTGTTTTTGCTCTTTACTTTCTTTATGACACATCACGTTGAGCAAACAGAGTATCCTACAACAGACAGTAACGGTTTCATAAAAACATCTTGGCTAATGAACCAAGTCAAAAGTTCAAATGATATGCATCCGTTTAGTGAAACAGCTAATTTTATACTCGGTGGCTTTAATAATCATATTGCACACCATCTGTTTCCACATTACCACCATATTCATTACCCACGATTAAATAAAATCCTTTATAACATTTTGTTACAACACAACATTAAACCTAATCAGACATCATATTGGGGTGGAATTGCTTCACATCTGCGGCTATTAAAGCGAATGGGTATTAAAGCCCCAAAAAACAGCTTATAATATCCGCCTTTGTTCTCTTGCCTCACAAGCCATTCCCTACAATCCTCATATAATAACGATTGGCTACAGTGAATTATACTCTTTCTACGCCATGTTTCGTACCCCACGAAACATTCGCTACTATCCTCAAAGTCTAACAATAATAAAACGTTTTCTAACAACAAAGTGGTCATAGTTACAAAGACCTTAGCGAACGTTTCGTGGGGCACGAACCGAGGCGACGAATGTGTGAATGATGTAACCCTTTTTTTTAATTACGTAATTTTTTCTACATATCACCCACCACCTTCATGTGTGTTTTAAAAGCGCACTTTAAATGAAAAAAATTCTTATAATAAATGGTCATCCTGACAAAAATAGTTTTTGTTTTGGGATAGCACAAGCATATAAAAAAGGAGTTTTAAGTTCGAATATTGAAGTAAGCGAAATTATTATTCGTGATTTAAAATTTAATCCTAATCTGGAATTTGGTTATGAGAAAAGAACGGAATTAGAACCTGATTTATTAGCCGCCTGGAAAAAAATAAAATGGGCTGACCATTTAGTATGGGTTCATCCTGTGTGGTGGGGTGGGCTTCCCGCAATTACAAAAGGTTTTATTGACCGGCTATTTTTACCTGGTTTTGCTTTTAGTTACAGAACAAATTCTGTATGGTGGGATAAATTACTTACAGGTAAAACAGCTCATATCATCACCACTCTTGATCAGCCAGGTTTATATTACTGGCTTGTGTTTGGCCGGCCAAGTGTAAATCAATTAAAGAAAACTGTTTTGCAATTTTGTGGAATAAAGCCGGTAAGAGTTACCTACGTTCAACCGATAAGAAACTCAAAAATTGAATTTAGAAATAAATGGCTGAAAAAGATAGAAGCCATGGGTAAAAAAACATTGTAATGTTCTCTCCATCGGGCTGCATAAGCCCACTATTACTTCTTCGCTTCAGCCTTATTTCTTGTCCAACGAAACATTCGCTACTATCCTCAAAGTCTAACAATAATAAAACGTTTCTTAACGACAAAGTGGTCATAATTGCGAAGACCTTAGCGAACGTTTCGTAAGACACGAACCTTGGCAAAGGAGAAAAGATGGCTTCGCCCTGATTCTGTTGAACCATTTGCAACAATAACAGGGAGCAAAAAAATTATTGTTTCCTATACGTAACAGCGCAGGAAGGCGTACCATTGGCAGCACAATAATCTTTTGCATCATTTTCGGAGCCGCAGCTTGTACCAACATCGTTACCTGCACAATCAGTATATATCCAGCACTTATCTTTTTTACAAGATGATAATAAAGCGGCTATTGCAAAAACAAAAAGAATCTTTTTCATTATACTATTTTTATAGGGTAACAAAACAGTTTTAAGTTTAGTCCATATCGTTCACTTTAATAAAGTTAATAAACTTTACAGGTTTGCACTGCAAATTGTTTATGATGGTTAAGCTTAAGGCAGTAGCCAGTGGTTAGTGAAACAGCAACCAGGGCAAGGGGTAACTTTTAATAATTACAGCAAAGCCAACGCAATAATTACCACTGCTGCCATCACAATAAATCCGATAAGGCTTAATTTAATCAATTCTTTCATACATAGTGTACACATAAAATAATGCCACAAAGGGAAAGTAATTATTTCAGGTAGGGGTATCTGTGAAATATGCAAATCTTTTATTTAAAAGTGTAAGAATAACGGAACAACGCTGCACTATCTTGCAGGCATGAGTATTGATAATACCGCTATTCTTAAAAGATAAAGAGATGGAAGTAAGCTGTATTTCAAAAGAGAAATTTTTATACAATAATAAAGGTTAGAGGAAAGAGCGATTTTAATTACTATACCACTTTCCTCCTCCTATTTCTATTGAATATGTGCAAATGGTAAAGGATAGCTATAACAGGCTATCCTTTTTTATTCTCCTGAATGTTTAACAGGTATAGAGTTATCTAAAACACAAAACGGGCAGTAAACATTCCGCCAGTTAATTATTGGTTCTACTGCTGTACACATAGGGAAACTTTGTCTTTTTTGATTTTGCCCTTAATTTTGAATTGGTTTGTTTTACAGGGATATTGAATGATGCCATAATGCTTTGCATTTCCTTTAAGCAAGCGCTTCCCTGCACCTGTGTAAGTATTATTGCGGTGCTGCTGCTATCACACAATGTATAAAAACCTTCTGTATAAAATAATGTGCCGTTGGGGATTGTTTTAGTTGCAGAAATGCTTATCCAGCCATCCTCTTCTGTTTTAACAGGTATAGTTGTTTTCTGCAAGTTATTCTTGCCGCTCTTTGTATTTAAAGCCCATAATTCCGCATATTTTTTTCGGTGGCAATAACAGTGTTGATCTGTTTAAACAGGGTTATTTTGCAACCAGTGTTTTCATCGCCGGCTTTTACCAGCTCCATATCATCACCCGAGGGGCGGGCAATCCAGCCTTCGGGCAAAGTATAACTTATTACGCCAAACCGGGATTGTGCATTTATTAAGCAAACAGCAAACATGCATACAACAGACAGTAGTATCTTTTTCATTTTATTATTGATTTTAAAATTACAGGTACAAAAATTGTTGTTTAAATTTTATTACAACATCCCTTAAAACATGGATTTTTTAGCGCCGCTGGTATTTGCCATTATTTGTTGCCGTTGCTGTTGCCAGCAATCTCCGCTGCAACTTTAAGCCCAGCCAGAGAAATAGTTTTTTAATTCCGGTTATTAACCATTATTTTTATTTGGCAAAGCTCCCATTGTATTTGATAATTTATTACTCTTTAAATTAAATGGCAATTGTTTAGTGAACAAGAGTAGCATAAATGCAAGAGTTAGCAGTAGCCTTTTGATACAACCTGCATATTTGACTACAAAAAATACAGTATGCTAAAAATTATTCTACCAGTATTTGCCGGCATGTTTTTAGTAACAAGCTGCAACACATCTGTTCCTTGTGCAAATCAATATATTACGCCTGCCTTCATTGGCTTTAAACTGTCTGACCTTGACTCAATTACCGTCAGGAGATTTAAAAAAGACGGGGCTTTTCTACAACTCATTGACACTGCCACAATTTCATTAGACACAAATTTTTTAAAATCTACATCCACAAACGACACTACTTTTGTTAAATTAAATAGTATAAGTGGACAAGAGAAATACGTATTCCCAGACCATGATTGGCAAATTTATATCCCGGCAAAAAATATGACATTTTCAATTTCAAATATCATAAGCCCACAAACAGAATCGTCCTGTTTCAAATGCAGTTGTTGGAACCCTATAAATTCATTTGTTCAAAATTCACAGACACTTATTCCTCAACTCAGAAAAATACCTAGTTTGGGCGGCGACTTTTACATTACATACATTCGCCGCTGATAAAACAAAGCAGGGTATATTGCCAACATGAAATCTGTATAAAACAAATAAATTTCAATATTTTTAACTTCATCAAAATATTTTCATCAACAGTAGTTCAGGCAAACGAAATTCTATTTCACTAACCTGCATAAAGCTGTACCCGTTGGCAATAAGCAATTTGAACATCCCACATCATGAAACATATTCTCACCCTCTTATTACTTTTAAATCTTACAACATCATTTGCACAGGATTTAAAAACTATTGACAAAAAATTGAATGCCGCATTTGGCAAAATAAATTACTGGGCTTTTTTAAATACAGACGATGAAAAAATTAACCCTTATGATTCCCTGCAAGAAGCAAATGATTTATTTGAGGGCTTACTTTTAAAATATACTTCCTCCAATTCTCCAACAATTTCATATAACTTCAAATCTCTTGCAGATAGTGGTGTAACAATTGTAACATCAGAAGATGGTCTTTTTAGAATTTACTCCTGGAATACCCAAACAGGTGGCACGATGCGTAATTTCAGAAATGTGTTTCAATATAAAACTGACAAAAAAGTTTTCTCCAGGGTTTTTAAGTTAACAAAAGAGGAAGAAGGAAACGCAGGTTGTTTTTATAATAAAATCAACGACATCGTTTCGGGCAATAAGAAGTTTTATATTACACAAAGCAGCGCCATTCTTAGTTCAGGTTTGTCTTATCATAACATTAAAATATTTTCAATTGACAATGAAAAACTCAATGATACCGCCAAATTAATTAAAACAAAGAAGGGCATTAAAAACCAGTTGGGATATGAAGTAGATTTAACTGCTTCATCAAACAGAAACAGAGAAGTTACTGACTTTTATATAGTTTATGACAAAACAAATAAAATTATAAGCATCCCTGTAATACTTGAAGACTCAAAAGTGACCACTAAAAAAATACGGTATCAATTTAAAGGAAAATATTTTGAAAAGCTTTAAGGCGGAATACAAAATAAATAGTTTTCAGTTTCAACCATTATTTTTATTTAACTAATTAATTATGGCGTTGTATTGGCGAAAAATTTATTTAGCTTTAAGGTAAAATAACACTGTCTATGGGAAATAAAAAGAACTTATCATCCGAACAACGCTCCACATTACTGCACACTTTAAAAGTGCGTTTTGAAAAAAACATGCAGCGCCATAAAGCTGTTGAATGGATTAAAGTGCAGGCAAAGCTGGAAGCCAGTAAAGAGAAACTGTGGATGCTTAATACAATGGAAGAAACCGGCGGTGAGCCGGATGTTGTTGATTATGATAAAAAAACAAACGAATACATTTTTTATGATTGTGCAGCCGAAAGCCCTAAAGGCCGCAGAAGTATTTGTTACGACCATGAAGCACTGGAAAAAAGGAAAGAACACAAACCCGATAATAGCGCTGTAGAAATGGCAGCCAATATGGGCATTGAACTTTTAACAGAAGAACAATACCGGCACTTGCAGCAATTGGGAAACTTTGATACAAAAACGTCGAGCTGGATAAAAACACCTGCTGCTGTAAGAAAACTTGGCGGCGCACTTTTTTGTGACCGCCGTTACGATACTGTTTTTGTTTATCACAACGGTGCAGAATCTTACTATGCAGCAAGGGCATTTCGTGGTTTGTTAAGGGTGTAAATTTTAAACCGATGTAAAGCAAGCAATAATTTAAATGGCAGAAAAAAAAAAAAAAAAAAAAAATCAAAACTGGTAGAAATAAAAACAACAACTGCTGCAGCTTGAAAAAACAATACAGACAAGTGTACAACAAAAACGAATGCCATAAAAAGTACAACAACACAGTATCAAATAAATTCTAATTTAGCCAGCACTAAAAACAATCAATTTTAATGTCGCTTAATTTTATTTTTCTGGAGGAATGGAATAGCAGTGCAATCGCTGTTATACTTGCTCTTTTTTTAGTTCCTGTATTGCTTATTTATTTTCTTTTTACAGGTATCTTAAAATCTATCCCCAAAACAAATACCTACCTTAAAAAACAAAAAGCAACCAACAAACTTTTGTATTACCTGCAGTTGGTAATACTTTTTTTATTTTCTGCTGTAATAGTCTATTTATTATTCAACCTTTAATATTGATTAACAGGCAGCGGATTATTTGACTAATATTTAAAATACAATAACACTTCAACTTCGCTCAATGCTTAATAAAGATATGTGGCACAAGAGTGCGACGCCAATGCCGCCGGGTAATCATTCTATAGCCTGAAACAAAATCAATAATAAACCGAAGGTTTATATTAAAGCAGGTGCAAGTTTTTCCGCCCACTGCGCCGCTATTTTTTCCCAGCTAAAAACATCCTTGTTAACATGCTGCAGGCAATTTACCGAAATGGTATTCCTATACACAGCATCATTAATCAACTGCACTAATTCTTGTGCTAACATATCTGTATTAACGCTGCACATTAAAAAAGGATTGGTAGTAAGTTGTATGCTTTTTTGCACATGCAGCAGAATGCCTGCATCTTTCCATAAGCTGCCAGGTGCAGTATGACCCGGCACCAATTGTGCAGCACCACAGGCAGCATGTTCAAAACTTATCATACCCCAACCTTCGCCAAGGCTACTGTTTACGCCAATATCGCAGGCGGTATATAATGCAGCCAGTTGCTCATTGGTACAGTAAGTGTCACCCAGGGGATTCAGTAATATCTTTTCTTTACAACCGCTTTTTTCAATTACATCCTGCAATTTTTCCTTAAGCCCCGGCTGCAGGCTGGGTGTATGCAGGCATAAGTAAGCGGAGGTATTAAATTGCGGGCATGCTTTGGCAAATGCGGCAATGGTAGACTCAATGTCTTTTCTTTCGTTATACCGGTTGGCATTTAAAATAAAAATACTGTTGGCTGCATCGGGTACCGTAAACAGTTCAGTTTTTAATTGCTGCCGGTTTTTATTTACAGCAGCCGCAAACACGGAGGTATCAGTGCCATGGTATATATAACTTAGCACCGGCTGTTCATCAACGTTAGCACTGTTTACTGCCTTATATTCTTCAATAGCATTTTCCACTTCCTGCAATGCCCATTGGTTATACAGCACCAGCTCATCTAAAAAAAAACATTGGCCGGTTAGAGCAGTGTTGGTAAAATAGCCATCAACAGGAACGTAAGCAACCAGTTTTACAGCTTGCTCTTTTAATGGTTCAAGCTGTTGCTGATAATTTTTAAGCAGGTAAAAATCGGTAAGCAATAAAACACTTTTAGCATTTATCTGGCTGGCCAGTTCGGCGGCACCATAGGCGCCGTAAATATCGCCACCATTGGCGTTAACCGGATACAATGTAAAATGTTCGTGCTGAGTTACAGGCCCTTTATATCCAATACCCATCCAGCGTATATCAAAAAGATGATGCAACTGTGCAAACAGGGTTTGAAAAACACGGGTAAACCCGGTGCCCGAAACGTATAAACCAACTGCCAAAACAGTTGGTTTATTGTGCCTGGTATTTGTGAATTGCATTTAGTAAGGTGCTGGTGTATACATTACCCCCGAGCCAACCTGCACAGGTATCAGCTGAAGCGTACTTACAAAAGCCTGCTGGTAATACTCAGAATAATCATAGCCGCCTGTGGTATCCAGTACAGTTACCAACGTATAACCCAGGTTACCCCAGGTGCCGCAGTTAAGTGCTGCATAAATCTGTTCTATTCTTTGCAACTCGGTGCCGGCACCCTGGCTTATCAAAAATTTGTACAGGTTACCCACCGGTAAATTGGTAGAAGATAACTGCATGGTAGAAAGAATGAGCATGTATTGCGGATTACCCTGGTAAGGGGCCAGTTGCGAAGGCACATTGCTGTTATCGCTGAATGTAAAGTTGGCCACTACATTAAGGTTAGTTCGGTCAACTACTATTGCCCAGTAAAGATTGGGCGTACCGTAGCCCAATTGAAGTACATTGTTGCCAATACATACTATGTTACCATAGTTGTTGTACACGCAAGTTTGAATGGTGAGTGGAACGTTTGCTGCCATAGTAAAGGTTTTTATTTTTTTAATAGCTAAAAGTAAAAGTTAGCCTTTGCAGGAGCAAGCGTTTTTATACGTGATTGTAAAACAGGTAGTATTGCGTGGTGCGGCTGTATTGTAAATGGTAAGATATTGCTGTAAGGTTAAGTTGACCATTTAAGATCAGTTCCTTAACTCTTTTAATTTTTCTATTAAAAAAAATCACTCCGCCTGATTTTATTAATGCTGTGCCAAAGCTGATTATTTAATTAAAATAACATCTGTGAAATATACAACATTGATTGAAGTAAGTGTAACTCCAGGCATTTTTTCAGTCTTACCTTTGTTATGGTTTTTCATAGGATATTGGATTAATTACGGGGCTGGATTTTTATCCTTGACCCCTTTTTTATTCTTTAACAAACTGGTGTAAACAATTAATAACAAGCTGTTGCCCGGATAAGCAAACAATATATTTAAACATAATTACGTTTCAGGCAACATGCATGAAAGAAATTCCGGATAAGGATTGAATGAGTGAGAGTGATTAAATAAGCATTGCTTATTCGTATCCGCTTTTTATTACGGTAAGCAATAATTTAAATCTGCCGTTGGGATCTATGTGGCTGGGTTGATGTGCCGGTATAAGTATCCCTTGCCCTGTTTCAAGTTTAGTAGCCTTACCATCAATTTCAATAATGGCACTGCCATCAATTACCTGAACATAAGTATCAAAGGGAGATATTTTTTCATTGAGGCCTTCGCCTGTTGCAAATGCCTGTGCATTAATGGAGCCTGTGGTTTTTTTCATGATAGATTTGGTGACCACCGCGTTATGCTCATACTCTATCAACTCTACAATAATATGTGCTTCGCCTTTGCCCACCTCTCCGTTACCTGTTGGTAATTTTTCCAGTTCTTTGGTATCCATTATCTGAATTTTTTAATGTTAAATTTTTATAGAGTAAATGTATATACTTCATTACCTAAAACCTTATAAAATTCTTTTAAAAAATTGCATTATTCACACATAGCTGTTTTATCTCTTTACACCTTAATTTATCAATGTGGGAATAATGCAACATTTTGTACAAATGCTATAACACTTTAATTTTTAAAAGCAGCATTTTTGTACAGTAATAATTGCCTGACTATTAAAAATAAATTAAATGAAAAATACTGAAAACGATTACAACACTAATAGCATGTACAACCGTACAACGCTTGAAAAAATCAGACCAGCAGCGTAATATGCGGCAACCTGATATTGCCGATCCTGCAGAAGCGGAAGGGATGCCGGCAAAAATATTACCCATCATAGGGAAGGGTAATTTAAAACCCGGAAACGACAGTAAAGAAGCAGCAAATGAAGTTGACGTAATTGCCCAACAAGACGAATCTGACCAAAGCGATAATTCCGGTGCAACATCGGAGAATACCGCCACAACAACAAACTAAATCAGTTTTGCCTACATCAAAGCAACGTGGAATTGCAAATTTTAATTTTAAAAAACAAACAATATGAAAATATCAAGGTTTGCCACAACATGTTTATTATTACTTACGGTATTTATACTTAGCTCATGCGAAGCCATTGCTAGCATATTTAAAGCAGGAATGGGATTTGGTATTTTTATCGTAATTGCAGTAGTGGGTATTATTGCATTTATAATTATAAAAATCAGTAAGAATAAGAATTCATAATTTTTCAGGCTGTAAACTGTAAGGATAAAAAAGATGTTGCAATAACACCCTGAAATCGGAAATGAATACTACTGCCGGATTTTACTTACAATATAGCGCATAAAACAGGCTAACACTTAACATCCCTGAAATTAAAAATAAGGATGTGTGAATTTTGCAACATTTTGTATAAATACTGTAACACTTTATGTTTTTTAAACCGGCATTTTTGTACAACAATGATTGCCTTACTTATTAAAACGATGCAACATGAATAATATGATAATAGATTACGCTATGCTGCTGTTAAGTGGTTACTTACCCCTGAAAAAAAGTTATGAAAATAACAGGCGGCGGTTTAACCCCGGCAACCCCCATGAATTTGAATTTATTCCTGCTGCTGTAAACACAGGTAATAAGATAGAAAATTTAGCAGGCAATAAGGAAGAAAATTTAATTGCTGCAGCGGTTGATGATAACGGAGTGGCATTTAATACCAGTATCATTACGGTTTCAGGAGAAAAAAAAGCGCCTGCGCCTATTCATATTTTTTAAACTGCCAGCAATACTGCTACATAGTGACAAACTGCGGCTACCAGCACAAAAAAATGCCACACGGCATGGTGCCAGCCATAACCTTTCCATAAATAAAAAATGATACCGATACTGTACAATGCGCCGCCAATAATAATAAAAAGCAGCACATCATTGGGGATGGCAGTAAAAAAACGTTTACCCCCTACAAAAAATATCCATCCCATCAACAGGTAAATAATTACTGATACAATATCGAAGCGGCCTGTAAAAAATATCTTAAAAAAAATACCCAGCACCGTTAAACCCCACAGCACACAAAGCAAGGTAATGCCAAAAGTATCAGGCAAATAAATAAGCAGAAAAGGTGTGTAAGTACCCGCTATTAAAAAGTAAATGCTGATATGATCTAATTTTTCCAGCACCCGTTTTACCTGGGGTTGTTGTATGCCATGGTATAAAGTGGAAAAACCAAAAAGCATTAAAAAACAAAAACCAAAAATACTGGCGCCAATAATACCCGGCACATTACCATTTTTTGAAGCAAGCACAGTAAGTACAGGAATGCTGATGATACCAAACAAAATGCCAAAAGCATGGATCATGCTATGTACTACTTCCTGGTTTAGGCTGTAATGCTCTTTAGTAATTTTTGCATGTGGCATGGCACTGTATTTACTTTTGTAAACAGGATACAAAGTTAGGGCTTAACAACAGCGGCAAGATGATAGAAATTAAAAAACAGTATGATTTATATCAAGCATTGTTGCTGCATTACCTTACCTCATATTTTTTTTCAGCCACTACCGGCACACCTTTGCTGGTAAGGCCCTGCATATCGATGCGGATGGTACTTGCAGGATCGGCATTAAAAAAGCTGATACTGGCTTTACCACTTTCGTTAGTAGTAATTAGCGGAGCCCAATAAATGGTAGTACGTTGGTCGGGCACGGCTTTATCCATACGGTTGTAGTTGGGCGAGTAAAATATTTTTGCCTGGTAGTAACCTGTAATTTCTGTAATTATTTTTGCAGCATCCCGGTTAAGGGCGCCGGATTTTAATACAAGATATACTATAAAAATATCGGTGGGTGAAGCACCAAGATCACGTACACTGCCGTCTTCCCGTTCCACCCTGGCAAAGCTGGGTGGCCCAACCATATGCCTTACAGAAACACTCTGTACCTGTTGCATAGGCAGGTCATAATAATCTATACGGCCAAATACATCTTCTCTTTTATCCACCACAAACCGTGGCCTTACGGCTTTGCCGTTGGCCATAAAATAAATACCATCGTTCTCCATATCATAATGTGTTCCGGGAACTTTTTTGCCCAAAAAATCCCTTAGATCGTTATAGGCATAATCTGCAGCAGTAATGGTAAAATTATCTTCAGGATAACCAAAACTCATGTATGCACCATCGCTTAAAAAAACCGTTTTCTTTTTAGTGTTTACAGTTACGCCGGGTAGCATGTTAAACCATTTATTGTTTTTTTCAACATTGTATCTTTTACCGGCTTGCTGTGCAAAACGTGTAAAGGCAGCTGTGTCGTAAGCTGCAATGGCATGCGGTATCACCGGCAAAGGGTTACTGAATAAACTATCCATAAACAGCTCCCCTCCTTTTTCGGCCTTATCATTTTTAGAACTTATTTTAAGTGTTTGCACGCCGTACAATGGTATGCCATCTAAAAAATAATTGCCTTGTGCATCGCTCCTTGTAGTAAACCACTTGTTGCCTTTTGCACCAGGCGCCTGCAAAGTAATGTTCATATCAGGCAAAGGTTTTCTCCCGTTTTTTTGTTTTACCCTGCCAGAAATACTGATACCCTGCTCGGGCATATACCTAACTACAATATTGGTATCGGCCATTTTGCGCCATAAAAAATCTCGCCAGCCCTGTGTGCGTAATAACAGGTCCAGCTGTTGCAGGCGCTGCGGATTACCGGCATCAAAATAAGCTGCTGCATTTTCTATTTTTCCTCTTACTTCGGATTGTAATAATAAATAAGTGGCAATATTTTCCGGCACCGCAGTTTCTATATTATCATCTACTGCGGCCAGCGATATATTTGTTTTTACCGGTTGCCCTGCTGTATCTGTTACCTCAATATTTACGGTTATTTTTTCTTTAGGGCCGTAAGTTTTTTTATTGGTGGTTACATTTATCTGTAAAGGATTTTTATCTTCTATATAGATCAGCCTTTCGCAATTGGGCCGCAGGTTTTCATCATACAATGTAATGCTGCAAATACCTGCCGGAAAACCTTTTGCTGCAATGTTCAGTACAGCCTGATTATTTTTTAACAACAGTTTTTCTTTATACAATATCCTGCCACCATGTTTTGCAGCAATGGTTATTTCTCCTGCCGGATGCAATAACGTGGTTGCAGCATTGGTAAAAATATTTACCTGCACAGCATCAGCATTACTATTGTTCACCTGCATCACATAACCATCTTTTGCTGCAACCACAAAATCCTGCATTAAAGTAGTTTGATGAGGAAATTGCAACAGCGCTTTGTATTGCACTCCGGCAACCGGGGTACAACTAAAACTCCCCATGCCTATATGTATGCTTTTAAAACGGGCCACTGTATCACCGGCAGATGATAGTATACTGCCGCTTACATCAGCGGCATTACCATTGCCATCTGTTGCTTTAAACGAAATGAGTGATGCTAAGCCCTCTACCATAGAACCGCCTTCCGGAAAAAAACTGATACTATATTGCGGCGCTGCAATTGTATTTAAATTATTGGCTGCAGCTTTTGGTGCCGGTATATAATTTTTATTTAAACCGGTAACATTTTTTATAACCACCTGTTTTTCAAAAATAAAATGGTTGCCAAAATTTCTCATCCAGTTGGTATAAGCCCTTATGCGGTAACTGCCACCGGCAATAGAATCATCCAGTTTAAAATCACCCATACCATAGCCGCTGTCTATCCGTATTACCTGGCGGGCTACAATATTATTTTCGGGGTTGATGAGCTCTGCATATAAAGTGTTACTGGTGTTAACCGGGTAATTGCTTTGTGCATTTACCAGCCAGGCTGTAAACCAAATATCATCGCCACCGGCGTAAAAATTTCTATCGGTATGCAGGTATACTTTTTCAAAAAACAATTTAATACCTGTAGGATTTTGCTGGGCAATACTGTGGTTAATTATAAAAAACAGGAGAAAAAATACCGACAGCAACCGTTTATTGTTAAAACACATAGCAAGAGTTTATGAGTAAAGATAAATGTACTTTGTTTGAGCAGGTTAACCATCATGTGGTGGTATGTACTATTTATTACCGGCTTTTTACTGATGTATGTTGTACATTTATGCAAATAGGTTTTTAAACAGTTCTGTTCTATATCACCCATTCAGCATAATAATTATGGCAAACTTTACTTTACCGCATTTTGGGCCCATTGACCCAAACGATTTAGAAGAATATTATGAAGTAGAAATCAGCTTCAACAGCAGGCAAATTGAAATTGACCTGAATTTTGAAAACAAAACTATTGACCCTAAGCGATTAGAAACAGTACAACACTTTATTGATAACATCAGGATATTTGACATCAACAACAAAAACTATATTGTTAACGACTACAACAATAAAAATGGCGATGCGGTTAAATTTTATTTACAACATCATTTAGAAGAATTGGGCATCACAGAATTAGCGGCATTATTACCGGCCGGCAGCAAAAAGCCCGATCATGAAAAATTATTATTACAAAAACTGCATTTGGTAAGGGTAGGCATTTACCCCGATAACGCTAATGAATTTGCTATTTTTGATTACTCCATCGGGCGGCAAATAACCGACGACCTGGTGGTGATATTTACTGATGAAAATGGTAATCTGGATTATATGACGGTGGAGAGTTGAGGAAATAAAATTATCCGGTGATAAAGAGCAACTGATAATTTCAACCTTACCTTATTGCAGTTGCAGAATTTGTTGCCAAATACTATTAAGCACCGGAATACCCTGTGCAGTATTTTTTTCCCTTGCAGCCAATACCCTTTCGCCGGGCCAGGTTATTTTTTCCTTTTCATTTGCCGGTATCGACTGTTTGTAATCGTTAATAATATTTTCGATAAGTATGGTAATGGCAGATGTGTTGCCCAACTTTGAAATATCGATAGCAATAAATACCTGTGATAAACCATACTCCGCTTTTTGCTTACCGATTTGATGCGTAGCCAAACCGCCGGATAAAATTGCAGCCAATATATCAAGCAACAAAGATAAACCTGCACCTTTCCAAAAGCCAATGGGTAATGGCCGTTTAGTTTTAATAATAGCAGCAGCATCATTGGTTAATTTACCGGCTTCATCAAAACCTCCCATCACCGATAAATTTTCATTTTTAATAGCAGCATGTTCCATGGCACCGAAAGAGTATTGGGACATAGCCATGTCCAGTACAATAGCTTCATCTTTATAGGGCAATGCTATTACCAATGGATTGTTGCCCAGCTTTGCATCGGTTGCTCCCCATGCCGGCATCAGGGCCGTGGTGTTTGTCCACCCAATAAATACATACCCAGCTTTTGCAGCCTGCCAACCGTAAGTACCGCCTCTCATCCAGTGATTGGTATTGGCTAATGCCACGCAACCAATGCCAAATTCACCGGCAAGTTTTGTTGCAGTATTGGTGGCATGAATGGCATTTAATATACCAGGACCAAGATTACCATTCCATTGCTGTATACCGGCAACACTTTGTTGCAACGATGGTATTGCATCTTTATCTACATATCCTTTTTCAACATATTGTATAAAACGTGGAAAACGGTTTACGCCATGGCTGTAAATACCATCTATACTATTGGCAGTAAATATGGCTGCACAAGTGATTGCTTTATCTTTTTCAAATCCTTGTTTTAGTAAAATGGATGTAAACACCATTTTCATTTCTTCAGCAGATATATTAACCGTTGCATTTTGTTCCATGGCCTTAATTATTTTATTGCAAAATAAACCTTCTGTTTACAATTTCAACATGCAGCAGCGTAAACTAAAGTGATACTTATTATTTAACTTTAATCAAATAAGGCAAAAATTCAGTCAATAAAAACAGTACTCACGTAGTTGCAATACCATTAAATTATTAAATGATCTTACTGATAAAAGAAAAATAATTTAGCTCATGACGTTTACAAACAACAACTTTATACTTCGCCTGGCCGTTGCCATCATTTTATTATCGCATAGCATTCCCGGCATGTTTAATAATGGGGTTAACAACTTTGGCAACTTGTATTTAAACCAGGCAGGTTTTGCACCACTGGGTTTATATCTTGCGTGGGCTATTAAACTATCGCATGTTGCAGCAGCCCTGTTGCTGATAATAAACAAATATGTAAAATGGGCCGCAGTGGTTACCATCCTCATTTTAATTGCAGGCATTATTATGGTGCATTACCCCGAAGGCTGGTTTGTAGTAGGCGGTGGCAGAAATGGTATGGAATATAATTTTCTGCTGATTTGTGTATTGCTTGCTATTATGTTTCCCGGCGGCTTCAGTAAAAAAACGGCCTGAGTTATTTTATCCTTTTAGCACAACAACATTCAAGTATCTACCAAAAAAAATATTGGCAACAAGGTAATTTTACCAAGTAAAACCACTAAAAGAATGAGTGGTTTTCTGCGTACTATTTGTTCTAACTTTATGTTTAGATACTAGCAAACACTGGTTAAATATCTGTTACAAGATCCATCCTTATTAAGCTTACTATAAATGGTAAACCTATGAAAACACATCTACTTATTGTTTCATTTTTTACATTTATCAATTCGTTAACGGCGCAGATAACCTCACCCGCCATCAAAGCCAATTTTGGTGTGGATGGCGAATTGCAGGGAGGTTTCTTTAACAATGCTATTTCTACCAGCGACGACTGGTTTAAAAATCTCAGGTTTGGAACAGGCCAGGCCATTATTGATACAGCAGGAGCTGCGGCCATAGTAGCCAACTATACCAGTAACCCCGCCAGCAGAATGACTTCTTTTTCCCGCCTGATGAAGCCGGCGTTTTACAGCACACTACAAAACCACCTGGTTATTGATGCAGTTTTTCACCGTGATTTTCATGGCGATGATTCCACTGTATTTGCATCGGGCAGTAATAAAAATGGTATGAGCCCTGTGCTTTGGTCTTGCCCTGTTGCACAAGGCATTCCTGATAAAAATGATATACTGGATGCTTTTACACATATAAGAAGAGCCGGGCCAAATGTTACCGACTCTCTATGGATGCTGGGCGGTATTTCTATTGAAAATACTAACGGTAACAGGTACTTTGATTTTGAATTGTACCAGACAGATATTTTTTATAACCGTACCAACCAAACATTTGGTGGCTATGGCCCCAATGCCGGCCACACTGCATGGCAGTTTGATGCCAGTGGCAATGTGCTTAAAGCAGGCGATATTATTTTTAGTGCCGAGTACAGCAGCGCTTCGTTAACATTAATACAAGCCAGGATATGGATCAATAAAAATTCGCTTTTATCAACGCCGGTTAATTTTAACTGGGGTGGCCAGTTTGATGGTGATGGTGCTTCAGCAACCTATGGCTATGCCAGTATTTTACCTAAAACAGCAGGTGCTTTTTATACCGGTTTACAATCTACAGGCAATACCTGGGCAGGGCCGTTTTCGTTAATACGCACAGACAATAGTTTGGTTACCGATTATATAGACGGACAGTTTATGGAGTTTTCGGTTAACCTTACCAAATTGGGTGTTGACCCTGGTAGTTATAGCAACAATCCTTGCGGTACTCCTTTCAGGCGTGTATTGGTAAAAACAAGATCTTCCACTTCATTCACCTCGGAGTTGAAAGATTTTATTGCGCCTTTCAGGATGTTTGATTATCCGCCGGTAGATGCGTTTACCAACTTTCTGTATTTCTGTAAAATATTTCCACTCACACCAATTAATGTCATTAACCCCAACCCTACTTCTGTTTATACCTGGAGCACCAGCAACGGACATATAGTAGGCAGCAATACCGGTATTTCAATAATGGTGGATGCACCGGGTACTTACTATGTAACACAGCAACTAAGCTCAGCATGTCCTTTTTATTCTAAAGACTCGGTAACCATATTTTTTGATAGTGTGTGTATGGTAATGAATGTAAATTTTACCAACTTTACTACCAGCAGGGTAAATGGCATTACCGAATTTAATTGGCAGGCATCCGGTAACAACGAAGCCGCCAGTTATGATATTGAATACAGTTTGGATGGCTACAATTTTTCACAGCTGGCTACTGTAGCTGCAAGTAATGACACTGATATTGCCAACTACAGCTTTACATCTTCATCAAATAAAATAAATGCCGCTATTATTTATTTCAGAATAAAAGTAACCGGCAAAGATGGCCGAACCAAATACAGCAACATGGCCATGCTAAGGGATAAGAGCCTGAGTAAATTGCAATCAAGCATTTTCCCTAATCCTACACATGGCCAACTGTGGCTTTCTGTAAAAGGAATTATAAACGAAGCTGCTGATGTAGCTATCTGGAATGCACAGGGCAAACTGATCAGCAATACAAAAGTAAATATTGCTGCAGGAGAAAATATACTGCAACTGCCCGACTTATCTAATCATACGCCTGGTGTATACCTGGTAAAAGTAAAATCATCGGCAGGAAGCATCACACAAAAAGTTTTAAAACTGAACTAGTAATTTTCTTACTGCTGAAATTGTAGTATAAAAAATAAATTGCCCGTTGCTAAAGTAACGGGCAATTTGTTTTTTTATACGATCAGTTGTGCAAAAAAATGTTGGCTATATTTACTGCGTCATATAATAAAATATGAACAGCAGCATTTTTTTCGATAAAGCCACCACTCCTACTCCGGTAGCCCTTGCCGATGCGCTTGGTAGTACTTATACTTTATGGCAAAATATCTGCACCATGGTCAATCAAAAATATCCGGCAGGTATCAGCGAATGGAATTTTTCCGGTGTAAAGTATGGCTGGAGTTTTAGAATTAAAGACAAAAAAAAGAGCCATTATATATTTACTGCCCAAGGAAAAATATTTTATGGCTGCATTTGTTTTTGGCCCCAAAGCATTGGATAAAATTATGGCAAGTAACATTGATACCGCCATTAAAACCGAACTGCAAAATGCAAAACCTTATGCAGAAGGCCGTGGCATAAGAATAGTGGTAAAAAATAAAAAGATATTAAAAAACATCAGCCAGTTAATTGACATAAAATTGTCGGCCTGAAAAATGGCATACTTTCCTTATCTCATTTTTTAAAATAATTTTATTTTTTTGCGCTGTCTGCCGCAACTGGTGTTGCGGTAACCACGGGTGCTGCTGTTGCCGCAGGTTTACTGTTTAGCGGTGCACCAACACTAATATCGCAACGATGGCCGGGCTGACCGTGAGGAGGATTCATACCCGGAGCTGTAGTGGTATTAACAGCCACAGGAGTTGCTTGCGGCTGTGTGGTACTCATGTTTGCGGTTGTTGCAGTTGGCGCTGCAGGCTTACTGTTTAATGGAGCGCCTACTGCAATATCGCAACGATGCCCCGGTTGTCCGTGTGCAGGGTTCATACCTGCAGCAATTGGCTGTGCGGTAGCTGCTGTTGCAATATTTTGAGGAGCAAGTGTTACGTTATTGGTGCTGGGTACTGTTGCTGCACTGGATGCCGAAGCACCTGGTTGTAAAGTAATAGCTTGTGGTGCTGCAGAATCTGCTGCCGCTTTATTTGCCGAAGCAGGTACCACTAAAGATTCATCAATTACCACTTTGTTATCATTACCCATACAGGAAACAAATGTTGTGGCTGCAATAAAAACAACTGTGTATAATTTAGCTACCATAATTTATTTTTTTTAGTACTTGCAAAATACACCGTTTTGGTCAAAAGCAATAAAGATTTATCAGTTGCTGCAACCTGCTATTGCATACTTTGCTGTAATAAGTTTTGCTGTATTATCTTTAACCTGCTAAGCTTTATTATTATCCATGCAACAACTGCTGACACATATTACCAACTACGCTCCGTTAAGCAACGAAGCACAACATGCTTTGCAGAATTGTTTTGAAAAGATCACTATTGCTAAGCATGAATTTTTATTAACGCAGGGACAAGTATGCAGGTATTTGTATTTTTTAGAAAAAGGTGCACTGCGTGGATTTTATAACCTGGATGGCAAAGAAATTACCCACTGGTTTGGTTTTGAAAAAGATTTTGTAACCTCCTTCCACAGTTTTATTACACAAGAGGCGGCGGTGGAAAATATACAATTACTAGAAGGCAGTATTTTATGGGCCATCTCCAAAGAAACCCTCACCCAGCTTTTTAACCAGTACCACGAAATTGAAAGGCTGATGCGTATTGCGTATGAAAAATATTATATCCGGCTGGAAGAACGTTTTGTAAATGCCCAGTTTAAAACGGCCAGCGAACGCTACGAAAATTTATTACAGCAAACACCGCATATTATTGAAAGAGTGCCTCTTGGTTACATTGCCTCTTACCTGGGCATCAGCCAGGAAACATTGAGCAGGATACGAAGTAAGTTTTAACATTTACCTCTTTGCTTTTTGACAATTGTCAAAAAATAAAGCAACCTGCACCTATAGTTTTGTTCTATAAAAAAATAATTATGGAACAACAAACAATCAATCAACCTTCGGCAGCATTTATTGCAGCATCATGGCTGGCACTATTTATCGGCATCATTGCATTTAACATCGGGCTATGGAATGCCAATATGCAATTGAATGAAAAAGGGTATTATTTTACCGTATTAATGTTCGGCCTTTTCTCTGCCATCTCGGTACAAAAAGCAGTACGGGATCAGCTGGAAGGTATTCCGGTAACCAACCTGTACTATGGTATTGCATGGTTTACCACACTTCTTGCCATTGTATTGCTTACCGTTGGTTTATGGAATGCAGAGCTGGAAAAAAGTGAAAAAGGTTTTTATGCCATGTCTTTTGTACTGAGTTTGTTTGCTGCCGTGGCCGTACAAAAAAACACCCGTGATGTTAAGGCAGCTAAACCAAAAGACCTGTTTTAAAATATTTTTGGGGAACGTAGATTTTTATGATGCTGATGAGATGTTTTGGTTTATCCGTGCAAATCTTAATCATCATAATTATCTGCGTTCTATTTAAAGATTCTCTGCATCAATACATTTTAATTTAAAAAGTATGCGGCGGTTTAAATGAGTGTATCTTTATACCAGGCAATAAAAATCAACCAAATGGAATTTATAGATTACTACAAAATTTTGGGGATTGATAAAAATGCTTCGGATGAAGAGATAAAAAAAGCTTACCGTAAACTGGCCAGGAAACTGCATCCCGATCTTAACCCCAACGATAAAGATGCCCATCAAAAATTTCAGCAAATTAATGAGGCCAACGAAGTTTTAAGCGATCCGGAAAAAAGAAAAAAATACGATCAGTATGGTAAAGACTGGCAACATGCCGACCAGTTTGAGCAACAGCGTAAATCGCAGGGGCAGTCAAGGCAATCAGCAGGTCCACAATTTTCCGGTGATGATGAACATGATTTTTCCAGTTTTTTTGAATCGATGTTTGGAGGAAGTGGACGCAGCAGCCAAACTAAATTTCGTGGACAGGATTATAATGCATCGTTAAAACTTAACTTAACCGATGCCCTGCAAACGCATCAGCAAACCTTAACCGTTAACGGAAAAAATATCCGCATCACTATTCCCGCAGGTATCGAAAACGGGCAGATCATAAAATTAAAAGGTTATGGCGCACCCGGTGTAAACGGCGGACCGCCTGGCGATCTGTTCATTACTTTTTCTATTGCACCTCACCCTCGTTTTAAACGCAGTGGCAACGATCTGTTTACCACAGCCACTATAGATTTGTACACCGCTTTATTGGGAGGAGAAACTACAATAGATACATTGAGCGGAAAAGTAAAACTAAATGTAACTGCCGAAACACAAAGTGGTACTAAAATAAGGTTGAAGGGCAAAGGTTTTCCTGTGTATAAAAAAGAAGGTGAAGCCGGCGACCTGTATGTTACTTACGAAGTAAAATTGCCCACTAATCTTACCGAACAACAGAAGGCCCTGTTTGCCGAATTAAGTAAACTTAAATAAAATTATTTGGTATGTTAACAGAAGAAATGATACCTGCTGATACTTTTTGTATTCATCATAATATTGAACTTGCATTTATTTATTCTTTAAAAGATAGCGGCCTTATAGAAATTACCCACATTGAAGAAAAAGTATTTGTACCCGTTAGCCAACTGCCACATTTAGAAAAACTGGTACGGCTTTACCAGGAAATGGATATTAACCTGGAAGGCATTGAAACCATTACCTATTTATTGCAACGCATGAACGACATGCAACAAAAAATTGTGCAACTATCCAACCAGTTAAGCAGGTACGAAAACGAATAAAAATTATTAAGCTGCTTTAATCTTAATCATCATAAAAACCTGCGTTCCCTCTAAACCGCCGCAGGCGATCACTGCAATGCTTTTCTTACCGCAGGTGCAATTACATTTCCGTATAGCGCTATCGATTTCATTAATGATAAATGCGAGGGCCCGCCTACATCCATGTGTGCCGAAAAACGGGTTAAGCCAAACAGCTCCTGCATTTGTAAAATTTTATCAATGGCTTCGTTGGCATCACCAATAATTAAAGCGCCGTTCTTTGTCCGTCCCAAATCGTATTGTTGTTGTTGATAGGGTGGCCAGCCACGGCTGCGGCCAATCCTGTCCATCTGTGCCGAATAAACGGGATAATAATCAGCAGCAGTTTGTTTACTGTCTTCTCCAAAAAAAGCATGCATGTGTACACCCACTTCAAACTTGCTCATATTGTGTCCGTAATGCTGGTACACTTCTTTATAATAATTAAACAACGGTACAAACTGTGCCGGGTTACCACCAATGATGGCGAAGATAACCGGCAAACCTGCTTTACCTGCTCTCAACACACTTTCCGGTGTGCCACCAACAGCCACCCAAATATTTAAATGATCGTTTACAGCACGGGGCAGTATTTGCTGGTTGGTTAATGCAGGCCTGAATTTACCTTTCCATGTAATGGGATTGGTGGTATTGATCTGCTGCAGCAGGTCTAACTTTTCTTCAAACAGTGCATCATAATCATTCAGGTTATAACCATACAATGGATACGACTCTATAAAACTGCCACGGCCTGCCACCAACTCTGCCCTGCCGTTACTGATAAGATCAATGGTAGCAAAACTCTGGTATACTTTTACCGGATCGGCCGAACTTAATACCGAAACTGCACTACCTAATTTTATTTTTTTAGTAACTGTTGCAGCGGCGGCTAAAATAATTTCAGGAACGGACACTGCGTAATCCGGCCGGTGATGTTCTCCAATGCCATAAAAATCCAAGCCCAGTTCATCCATTAGTTTTATCTCTTCAATAATTTCCTGCAGCCTTTGCCCGGCTGGTTGAGTTTCGCCTTTGCTGTTGATGTGTACATCGCCAAACATACCTACGCCTAATTCCATATTGTATTTATTTTTGCAAAGATAGATGGCGGTGCTGAAGGAAAAATTAATGTAGGTTAAGAGAAAGTGCCGTGCAGAGTTGCGGAGAGCGCAAAGAAAAATTTTTTTGTGCAGGTTGAGGAAAACAGATTTTGATCATCATAAAAATCTGCGTACTATTCCAAACCATCGCAGGCGATTTAAACTATCACCCGTTTTACATTATCAATCCTTCTTCAGCTTCTCGTCATAATCTTTTTGTAAATCGTTTAATGCTGCATCATAACCTGCCTGGTCTTTAAAAGCCGCAGGATTATAAGCATCGCCGGGCTGATGTTTAGTATGCATTTTAAACTGGCTGGCATGAGATGCCAGCCAAATATCGAAAACTATATTTTTCATCGCCTTTAAAGTATAGGCATAATCAGTAGCTATTGCAGGATATTTAGGGTGATTTGTAAATGAACTATCCGTAACAATAGTGGGCAGGTTTGCAATAAGCACTTTATAAGATTGCTGCTCATCTTTTACAGTAAATAAATAACTGCACGCCCCTTTAGTATGGCCGGGGTGGTGTAAAATAACCAATTGCATATTGCCCAGTGCAATGGTATCTCCATCTTTTAATAAACGATCTGCTGTTACCGGTTTAAAACTGGAAGCATCACCACCCAATGCATAATCCAAACTACCGCCGCTTTGTAATACATCCGCTTCTTTTTCATCCACCATCAGTTGTGCACCGGTTTGTTTTTTAATGGCGGCCATTGCCCCCATGTGGTCGTAATGCGCCTGGGTGGTTAATAATATTTTGGTATCGGCAAACTTAAAGCCCAGTGCTTTTATGTTTTGTTTTATTTGTTTTTCAGAAGCCGCCAGTCCGGTATTGATCAATATATTTCCCTTGGGTGTGGTGATGAGATAACAAGCCAGATCATACGTACCTACATAATACAAATTGCCTGCAATGCGAAAGGGTTTATAAGGCTTGCTCCATTCTTTAGACCATGGTTTGGGTTCTTTAACTTGTTGTGCAGCGGTGGCGGCTACCATTACGGATAACACAGCAGCAAATGCTATCTTTTTTAATAACGTGTTGAGCATATATAATGGGGGAATGAAATTGAGACTCCAAAGATATTGTGTTTTTGAAAATGATTGTACTAAGTTTTAAATTATTTCACTATTTGCGGCCGTTTGGTTTGTAAACAACAAAAACAAACCTGTGCAGGTAAAGTATTAATACAATATTATCCCAGGTAGCCAAAAATGTAAAGAGATCCATAACCCAATAAACATGAAATGATAAAAGCCACAAAACTTGCCAGCAGTACAGCTGTGTTATTATAAGACTTTTTTGTAACCAGTTTTACCACAGCATAGCATATTAAAGCAGTACCTGTTATCATTAAGGCAGAAGTTGCACCAAAATAAATAAATTGAAGTGAAGTAAATGCGCCGCCGGCTAAAGAAGCCATACCACCACCAACCAGGCTCTTAAAGACCGTATCAGCATTTACTTTCTTATCCGCTACTTGTGATGCCGCTTTTCCCGCATTTGTTTCTATGATTTCGTTTACTTCATCCGTTGAAAGTATTGTTGAGTTGGTAGTGTTTTTTATAAAGGCTGCATCTACCCCACCCAGGCCCAGTTTTGTAGCTTCCTGTGCAATGCGTTGCTTTTCATTTTCAATAACTGCTTTTGCTTCCAGCCTTTCTATTAATAACTTGTGCCCACCTTGTTTAGCCATAACAATACTTAAAGCCTCTGCAGCCTCTTCACTGTAATTATCTACATTGATATAAACAACATACAATTCCTCATCACTATAGGTTTCATATTTAGCAATAAAATCTTTTACTGTAAGCATTTTAACAAAGTTGATCTATAAAAATAATTTTATACAGTGAATAAAAAAATTTACCTGACGATATATTTTTGCTATTTGCATTTACCAACGCAAAAAAATTGCATAACAATTTAAACCGCTACCAATAACAGCAACTAATGGTAAAGACTAAAATTTACAGATAGGCTGGCAAAGCATTATTTTATTGAACTTGCATAGCTGCAAAAAATGCCCTAAATTGATTTACGTAATTTTAATCATTCATCATTTATAACAACCTTATTATGCCTGCAATTTTAAAACCCGTAACTACATTTTTTTTAATTACAATTGGTTGCTGCCTGTTGCTCTGCATTAGCACTAACGCAAAAGCCCAGTTGGCCCAGGATATGCAAAAACAAATGGACGACCTGAAACAACAAATTAAAATATTGCAAACGGAACTGGCCACATTAAAAACAGTGATCAATACCAGCAATGGCAACCTTACAATAAACAATGGCGCTGCCCGTGCCGATGCAACCGGTGGCCAGTACAGCCAAACAGTGGGCGGTAACAGTAACATTACCGTTGCCGCAAATAAAACAGAAACTGTTGGCATGAGCATGACTTCCAGTATTGGCAATAATCTAAGCATTAGCGCAGGTAAAAGTTATCTGGTAACCTCAGGAAAAGACATTATGATTCAGGCTGCCGACCAGGTAATAATAAGTTCAGGTACTGCTGCTATCATTCTAAAAAAGAATGGCGATATTGAATTAAAAGGCAACCTGATTTTACCAAAAGTTAGTAAGGACGTATTGATAAAGGGTAGTAAAATTGAATAACTATATTTTTCTTTCCTCCTGGTTACATAATGCCTTTGTACACAAAGGCGCCTGCAGGCAACAATCCTTTTTTATATTAATGGGTAACGCTTTAAAATTTAATTAAAAATTGCAGGAATGAACAATAACTTGCAATAATAAAACTAACCACCTAAGCCTATGCTCCGCTATTGTTGCCTTATTTTTTTATTATTTTACAGCAGCACCGCCTTGACACAATCTGCTAAAATAGACAGCCTGCAACGTTTATTACAAACAACAAAGCAAGACAGCAACCGGGTAACCTTACTTTGGAAACTGGCTGAGCAATACCAGTTTTTTAAACCCGACACCACTTTACAACTGGCTCAAAAAGCTTTTTTGCTGTCACAACATATTAAATATAAAGAAGGCGAAAGCCGTTCGCTTGCAGTAATGGCCACCGGGCAATACCTGCTGGGCAATTATTCGGCAGCATTAAATAACTATATGCAAAAATTACAGCTGGAAGAAAAAAGAAACAGCAGCCGTAATTATGCCAGTGCTTTAAATAATATCGGGCTTATGTATATTTTACTGGCCGATTATCCCAATGCATTGAATTACCTGCACAGGGCCGATTCAACCGTGCTGGTTGCCGGCAGCGAAGTAAAAAAAGAACTGCAAAACAGGATATTGGTTAACCTGGGCGAAACTTTTTTTCGCATAAAAAAAATGGACTCTGCCAATTATTATTTTTCTGCAGCACTGCAAACAGCATTAACTAACCGGGATGATTTTTACCAGGGTGCAGCATTGCTTGGCATGGGTAATGTACAATTAGCCCAAAGTAACTACAGTACAGCACTGAACAATTACCGCAAGGCATTGCTTTTTTTAAACGACGGCACCAATAATGATATGCTTTGCGAAACAGCGCTGGGCCTGGCCAATGTTTTTGTAAAAACCGGGCAGGCCGATTCGGCATTGTATTATGGCAGGCTGGCTTTTACAACCGGAAAAAAAGATGGTTTCCTTAGCAGGGAGCTGGATGCTGCCGGTTTTCTCAGTCATTTTTTTAAGAACAAAAAAAATTACGACAGTGCTTTTAATTATATAGAGCTTACAGTTGCCTTACAGGATTCTTTAAAAGGCCAGGCCAAAACAAGAGAAGCCATGATCATTAGCAGTAATGAACAACTGCGCCAGGCAGAGCTGGTCGAACAACAACAAAGGGAAAAAGAAACCAGGCTGCAACAGCTGCAAATATTAGCCATCTGCATTTTTATACCAGTGTTTTTTATTATAACGTTAGCGGTAAGCCGCATACGCATACACCGTAATGTGGTGCGCTTTATGGGAGTAGTTTCTTTATTATTATTTTTCGAATTTTTAGTATTGCTGCTGCACCCTTTAATAGAAACACTTGTACATCACAATAAAGTACTGGAGTTGCTGGTACTGGTGGTAATTGGTGCCGGGCTGGTACCACTGCACCACAGGTTAGAACACCTGGTGCTAACTAAGCTTACAAAGCAAAGGCAATCCGGGCTTACAACACAGGTAAGTGCTGATGTAACAGAAGAACTATTTACAGAAGACCAGTCTTTAAGTACAGCAAATATTCCTTTGCAAGAAACGGAACAGGAAAATATGGAGCAAAAAAAAGCTGCTTCTGCAGCAGATACTACAGAAGCAGAAGAAAAATAATGTACAGTTTTTAAGAACTTGGGATCACGGGTTTTAAAATACCTTTTTTTAAGGGCTTTTTGCTGCCGCTTTTTGGGTGCTGCTTTTTACAACCTTTTTGCAGGGAGCCGCTTTTTTTGCAGGCGCTTTTTTTGCTGCTACTTTTTTAGCAGGAGTTTTTTTTGCTACCGCTTTTTTAGCAGCTGGTTTAGTAGTTTTTTTCGTTGCCATAATTAATGAGTGTTTAGTACTTGTAATGTAAACAATTATTTTTTTAAATCCTCATTGCCGGATAAAAAATTTATGGCAGAGTGAACCTTAAGCCTTGGAAACATTTACGCTTACGCTTGCATTAACCTGCAGACCAACATGTCATTTTCATTCATGTGGCTTAGATGTGCAGTCAGTTACTTTTATGTCAGAAGACCCACTGCTTTTATACCCTTCTGATTCCATTATTTGGTAGTCCCAGATTTTTCCAAGATACATTCCTTTGCTTTTCCAGGCCGAAACATGATTAGCAAAGGTCACAGTTCCATTGGCCCTCTTTGTTGTACGCACACTCCAGTATTGATAAAAAGTTGCTGTTCCAACTATTGAAGGCTGATTAATCCGTTGCGTTTTATAAATATTATAAGTTCCCCCGTCTGTATTAAAAGTACCCAGCGAAACAGATCCCGGTGGAGTCCACTCTCCATAATTTTCAACAACATAATATTCTATCAGAGAATCCTTTGTCCACCCGTACACTGCCAGGAAACCATTACTGCCTCCATTGAATTTTCCGGAATAGCATATTACTCTATCTTCCTCTCCTGTTGACCATCCCTTGCCGGCAGTAAAATTTCCAATGTTGGTCCATTTGGTTGTATATCTTCCCTTTGATTTTAAGGTCATTGATACTGTACCACTGCTGCCATCATTCCAAAAAGAATAATAAAAGCCTTTATGATTGCCCGTTTGGTTTTGAGTTATTGTTTGAGCATGTGTTCCTTTTATGCATAATAAAAGTGTTACTATAATTGATAATTTATACAGCATCGTGATTTTATTTTGAAGGATGTACGTTTACAATATTATTTATTTACTTCTCTGCAACGGCTTTTTTTACTGCCTTGGCTCGTTTCTCCCAATTTAATATAACCATTTCGTTTAAAGCAAGGAACGGCTTTGGCCCGTGTGCTGGTTCCTTGCCTTCCATTTTCCGGATATTTTCCATAACTCTTTTTATGTAAATACTCCAGAAATAATCAACAGTTGTATTTACAATGCCAGACTTAATCCTGAACAACTAAATGGCATCAAATGATTCTGCTGACCACCTGAACCCAAAAAAGATAAGTTGCTGCGAAAGAACAACCCATAAAAAAATCACCCATATATGCCAGATCAAATCTTTATCCTCTCTGTAAAATTTAGTGCGCCTTAAAATTCCATTTAGAATTATCGCTGCCCATATCAAATTCTGCAAGTGTAGGGGAGCTATCTCCAATAGATACCAGCGCCAGCTTCTTATTTGAATTCGGAATCAGCTTAGGCATTATTCTATACGTGCCATCAGTTAATTGATCTATTCGCCATAATTGCTCCGGCGCACCTGTAAATGCGGGTACTGTTATTACTTCTGCATTGGCTGTTGCTGCCAATGCCCGGTCTGTTCCTGCAATTACTATTTTATAAGATGGAGTGCCAAAAAATCCGGCAGCATCTTGCACGGCGGTAATCGTCCATTTTTGATGCGGACGAAACATGTAATCCCCGATTCTTACATCAATGTTTCCCGTTGGCCAGGTCTTAATTACATCTCCTAATTCCTGCGATGGAATGGATTTTATGGGTTCATCATTGTTACGGTTAAATCCCCGCATACCACCTGGCATCCTTACAAAATCCACTACTAACTCTAAGGCATAGCCTCTTCTTTCCGATTCAATTTCATAAGTACCTTCTTTTAAATTATCTCCTGCCAGAGGCCATCCGTTTTTCCAGAGCAATGGACGGATGCCCAACACACTTCGGCCGCTTTGATCCAGATCTGCTTCATAATGGCAGGACATTTTCTCTACGCCATCCGCAAGAACAGAACGCCCAAAATGACCGGGGCCGTTCACTCTTCCTCCGGCTGCAACAACCATTTTGCCTCCACCTTTTATCATGTCTCTTCCCATATTATCCAGGTATGGGCCCGTTACTTTCCTGGAGCGTCCTACCACAATATTATAGGTGGAGTTGGCACCATCGCAGCAGGTTCCATGTGTGCCAAGCAAATAATACCATCCGTCCCGATACTCTAAATCAGTTGCTTCACAGTCAATGGCAATATCAATGGCCTTATTGCCTTCCATGCGTTTTCCTGTTTTAGGGTCAAGTTCTATCAGGCGAATAAAACCAAAGTAAGTGCCGTACGATAACCACAATCTTCCATCATTCGGATCCAGCAAAAGCCCGGGGTCTATCGCATCATTGTCTTCCATGTTGGCAGAGGATGCAACAACGATCGCTTCTGAATATTTAAAATCGGGAGATTTTGGATCAAGCGTTTTATTCCACATGGTATTGATCTTACCATCATGTCCGCCTCCCAAACCGCCGCCGGTTGAGCCATAAACAACCAGGTAGCGATCCGCAATTTTTATTACATCCGGAGCGGCGCCTCCACCTGGTCTTACACCGCCACTGTCCCACCTGTATCCATCCCGGGATATTAACCCACCTCCACGAGTGCCGAATGTATAGTAGCTGCCTTCACATTCCATGATGGTGGAAGGGTCGTGTATAAATGGTCTGCCTACCTGTGCTGTTGCGGTAAGCGTGAAACACAATACTAAAAGGACGATTGCATTAACTATTTTAAAACTTGATTTCATCAGTAAATAATTTTTTGATTGTTGGCTGCCTTTGCTCAGGCAGATAAATAACTCAGCTGTTGTTCATTATTCTTTTGATGGCTGCAGGGGATGCCGGCAACCTGTTTATTTTATTCATAACTGATCGTGAGATCTTTTATGGGTGCTCCGTTTTCATCCAGGAAACGAACACAGAAATCACTCATGCCCGGTCCGTTGATAACTACTCCCCGAATGATATTTTTTCCTTTGTTCAATGTTAAGCGGGAGGATACAACATCATCCATCACCATGCGCCGGTCGCCGGAAAGAAATGCTGCTTCTTTTCCATTCAGCCACCACATAGAGGCGGAATTTGACCCTACCGCCATTCTTACATTTTTCATTTCCTGCGGACTGTTCACTATGGTTACTGACCAAAACAGCACCCCGTAATATTCTTTTCTTAACCCATAAGCGAACCGGAATAATTTGACGTTGAAATTTTTACTTTCCAATGCATGCCAGCTAAGTTCCTGCGGGCCAACTTTTACCTTTTCTCCATCTTTTGGAAGCACGGTAAACTGGTTTGGAAAGTACAAGGTATCAAAAGCTTTTCTTAAGTAACTGTCGGTAAAAACTGTATTTCCCCGGTTGGGTTTGCTAATGGGTTCCAGCAATAACCATCTACGGATAAATCCATCCGCATCCGGTGTCATTTGTTTTGTTGTGCCCTCGCTAAAGTAATGAGCGATGCTTCTTGCAGTGTCGCTTTTGGCAGTGCCATCATTTTTACCCTTTGATGTGGAGGAGCATCCCTGTAATGCTGCCCCAGCAAGCATTACAAAGCCCATGGCCAGCCAACCTGTTTTTCTTTTCATGTTCATAATTGATCCTTAAAATGTTTGCGAATGTTGTTCTGGAAAGATAGTCAATAGTCGTTTTATAAAGTTAGATAAGAAGGTTTTATTTATACAAAAAACGTCCTGAAAAAAAGACATGATTATATAAATTTAAAGTGCTTTTAAAAAAAACAGGTGCCTGAAAACTACAGGCCAGTATTGAACGGCCGCTTCTTTTTTCTTTTAAGGTTTTTCTTTCGCTCTTGTTCGGAATAATAAGCTTTATATTTCAATTGAAAATCCAACCTGTTTTTATCAACATAAGCAAGAAAATTAACTGGTAAATAGCCTGCTTCGCAACAAAGGCACCATTGAATTTTGGTGATAGAAGCATAGGGAATGGACGTTATCGCACTTAAAAGAATAATCGCAAGATCTCCCTTCTTATATAAAACCAGCAGTACTTCTTCGTTCAACATTTGTAAAAGTTGTATCAGCGATTTTTTCAATTAAAAAGGGTACAACATTTTTCTTTTGCGTTAAAAAATAATTGAAAGCAGTATCCTCATAGATTGAGGTTTGGGCTCCCGCTGGTAAACTATAACGGATACTCCTGATTTGATTAAATCTTATTTGGTGCAGTGACAATGTATCCTGCGAAAAGACATTAAACGTGTAAATCGTCGAAAATAAAAAAAGCCAGTTTTTCATCTTGATGGTTTGTCCTGATTACCGTCTTTTCTAAAGGTTTCTAGCGCTCCTAAAATTGTTGGTTGTAAATGCATACTCAGCAAATCTGATTGTGCACCATAGAGCGTCATGTTTTCAAACAACCTCTTAATGCTGTCATGGTCTTTCCCTTGATGCAATTCAAAATGTATAGTCCAAATTCTATGGAGTAACTCATTCATCCATTTAAAAGCATTGACCTTTGCTGTATCTGCTTGTACGCTGTCTGACCATATTCCCCGGCCGGCAAGTGTAAAATAAAAAAGCAAAACTTCAAGGAATTTTGTTTTGTCGGTTATTGAAAATTGATGAAGCTCATCAAAGACATACTGTAACTCAATTTCGCTTTTTTCCATAGTATAGCGGTCTGGATTTTCTATCCCAAAATTTCCTGCAAAAACTTCTTTAAAAACCCGTGCTCCTTTATCTTCATGTCAACTTCTGAGAAACCATAAACCGCTGGATTTTCATTGCCATCTGCTTTGAAATACCAAAATGTGTAACCCTGGTGCATCATAAATACAAAGTCGTCACTTTGTAAAGTATTTGGAAGCCCATGTTCCTGAAGAAGCTCAACAGCCCATTTTTTCAACTCTGAATATTGATTTATAAGATCTGTACCTATAAGATTTGCCGGTGTATTCAATTCACATGAGGTGTAGAAATCCTTGTAAGCCTTTGGGAATTTCATTCCATAATCCTGTTCATACATGGCAAGTTTATCGAGCATAATTTGTAGCTTATTTCATCCAACGTTTCTATTTCCCCAAATTCTTAAAAGCAGATCCGAAAATTAAATAACCCGTATTGCCCGCAATCGTTCCTTCGTTTTGTCCCCAAAAAAATGGCCAGTCATCGTAGTTCTCAAAGTGATCTGGTTTTCTGAATAAAACACCGGGAGCAACATTGCCCGGGATAAAAGAAAAATCGGCCCTGTTATTACCATAAAACATTGCCTTGGGGCGGGTAGCCCCAACCGTTGCTACGAACGAATAATTATGATATGGATGGCAGCCAAATAACCAGTTGCTCACTTTGTAAGCATGGCTTGCATCCACCACTTCGGGGTAATATTTGCTGGCAAAACAGATGGTGGTACCAAAGCTTGTAACAGCGCCATTGCCTGCCCAGTTGCCAAGGCCAATAGGCACACCGTAGGGATTATCCTTTTCAAGCCCTTTGATATAATCATTGTACTTTACCACATAAGGCCGCAGCTTTTCTTTGTAAGATGCATCTAAATGTGGTATGGCATTTAACGCCGTAAGCAGGATGAAATTAACGTTGCGGTCCAATGCAGGCCATAAGAGCTGCTGAAATTTATTGATGTATTGCTGCTCCCCGGTGGCGATATACAATTGCAGATTGGTGGAAATATCTGCCGCTGCCCCCCATACTCTGCGACCACTGTCCTGCGGCTTATTGGCCAGTAATTCTGTTGCCTCTTTGAGTAGCCTTTTTGACTGTAGCAGTGCTCTCGCAGAAAGATCATCGTTATAACCTTTCAAAGCCCGGCTTGCTCCGGCAAACATCGTGGCTGCGTCCAGGTCAAGGCTGGGGTTACGGCTGGTGAATGCCCATAAGTCATCCTTTACTCCGCTGGACTGGCCATCAGCAGCTACTTCGTAAGGACCTAAGTTAGGATTATAAGGTAGCCCATCTGTTGATGAGGCTGCGTCACCAAGGTGATGGTAATTGTCAAGTACTGAGTTGGAGAGCGTCTGTGTCATGTGCCCGATAATTTCGGCCTGGGCCACCAGGTTCATTGTTCCGTGCTCAATAAACTGTAATACATCCGGCGTTCCATCGGGCCGGTGCAAATCAACATAGCGTTGCTTCTGATCCACAAAAGTCTGATCACGCAATGGCTTAAAGTATTCCCATGTGCGAACGAAATTTTGCACCACGTTGATGTTTGAATTGGTCTCTATATCAAAATCTCCGGCGTCGAAAAAACCGCCTACGTTTAAGCCGGGGATCAGTTCGAGCGCTTGATATTTTGTATCCGTCGTTGGACCCTGGTCATGAAGGTCGAAGTGATCGGTGTTTGGCGGAGCCTGGCGATAACCTTCTTTAAAAGGCTCGCCATGCCATACCCGGTATGCCTCGTTTACGTACATGTGATCCATGTGAATCGGGATCCATACATCGCTGGTGGCATCGGTAATTTTATCGTAAACATTGTTTTGAATTAAAAAGTTATTGGTTTTAAAATTTCCATATTGAATATAATAAATGCCGGGTGCCTTAACGGAGGAAAAGTCAAATTTTACATAATGGTATTTAAAATAATCACCCCAGGGGGCAATAGTGCCGGTGAATACTTTGGCAGCGGTACCGTCGCTGCCTATTTTATACAGCGATGAAGTGGCTTGCGGTTTGTCTTTTTTGTCCAGTTCAATCACCGCCACTTTTTGTTGCGATGGGAGGTAGCCTACCTGGGAGAAACCTATATTTGGTTCCCGTACCCAATTATTAACAGCGTTTGGTTCAACCGTCCAGGTTAATACCTTGCCAGTTTTTCCTGCAGGCAATAAACTGCGAACAACAAACCAACCATTTTGCGCCAGCATCCGACCGTCAAAAAGCATCAGGTCGGCATCGGCCGAAGTGATTTTTACCAGTCGTGAAGGTTCATCCGGTGCAAGAATGAAGCTGTGGCCGGTTTCCAGCGGAAGCGGATCAATGTATTTTCCTGTGCCCCTGTCGTCGGAAGTTTTATAGCCTTTAAATTGTTTTGGTTTTTCGCTGTTGGGCCTTGTGGTGCTGTTGCCCACCACATAACGTGGAAACCGGTTATACCGTCCATCCATCAAATAGGCTTTTTGCCAGTATTGTGAGGGCAGAAATTCCAGGTTAAATCCGGCACTTCCTTCCAGCTCTTTGGGAATGGGTTTATCAAGATACACCGATATCTCCACGCCTTTACCCTTTGCCGTTACTACCACCCTGGATTCAAAATTGTAATCTGCATACTTTAATGTAGCCTCGATGGTTTTGGCCGCAGCGTTTACTTTACGGTTAGAGATATTGGGTACCAGGTCCCACTGCTCCGGCGTGTTGGAAAGCCGCACAGCGCCACCCTGCGCCGTTCTTACACCATGGTGAATCAATTCTATGCCCGCATTCTTTTCATCATTGAAACCGCCGGTAAAAAGGTTGTTGTACACCAGCACATTAACGCCCTGCGTTTCAAAATACTCCAGTTTATTGAGTTTTAAATCCTGGGCCGAAGCAGCATTAAATGCTGCCAGCAGCAGCATTGCAAGGGAGAAAAATTTTCCTTTTGTCATGTTAGTTTTAAAATAAATAATGGTTGTGTATTTACCCGTTCGCTAATGGATGAAGATAAAACAAATAGTGCTAAATACTATAGTGAAAACGATTAAAAATAGCCAGCGGGGTTTCGCAGTTATTCCTTTACGTTTAAACGATTATAGTGCGAAAACCCCGCTGGAACGAAAAACAACAAACTACCAATAAAAAAAGCGACCGTATTGCGATCGAAGGCATGAGGCTATAGTTTAATTTTCAGTTAAAAAAGGTTCATTATGATACATAATTCAAAAAACGGGTAGGGCTAAACCACAAATAATTGCTGCTGTTATTTTTTATGCCGGCATTTGGTTTTTAACCAATGGAGAAAAAGTATTTGAACTGCTTTGTTACGCATGTTTTAAAAACAGACGCAGCAAGGCAGATTTATTAAACACAGGTGATGCTACGGAATAGCTGCGCCATTGATGAGGCCAATAACAAAATAAAAACTTTTATCCGTGCTGGTGGGTATATGAATTATATGGCACATTAATATCTTGCAGCAAAAACCTTGTATGACGAACAAAAAACTGTTGTCCTTATTTTTTTTATGCAATATCTTTTTTAATTCTTTTGGGCAAACCCTATCTCAGTTTGAAAAAGCCGGGTTAGTGGACCTGTTGATTGATAAAAGCGGAAAGTACCATGCCGTTTTCCAGGAAAGCCCCGACCATGGCAAACCAACATTTATTTATTATGCCTCATCAGTTAACAAAGGTGTTACCTGGAGCAAGGCAGTTAATATCAGTAACGATAATTCAGGGAACGGCGCAGGCTATCCCAGGATATTACAGGATATAGCCGGGAATATTTATGCCATCTGGAAACGCTATGGCAATAAAAAAAGTAACTACCCCATACCAAGTGTAACATTGGATGGGCCGGGAGGCTATACATTCGGCACACTATTTTATAAAGTATTGCAGGGAACTGGATGGAGTGAAGCGGTGCAATTGAACGAAAATGAACAGGCGCAAAACAGTTGGTTTGCCACTGTTACTCCAAGAGGAGATGTAATGATCTTCTGGACACAGCTGAGCCCGGAAAGTATTAAAAACAGTTGGGCAACCTGGTACTATGCCGATTACTTAAGGGTGGTTGCATTAAATGGAACAAGCCATAGCGCCATTACAGATTTAAATACCCCTGCTGCACCTGCTTACCCGGGTGGTGCACCGCCGCAGGAAGGCGCTATCAATTTAAATGGTTATGTAGATGCCAATAATATTCCACACCTGGTTTTTGAAGAAGTGCATGATAATATGCAGCAGGTAAAATATTTTGATGGTAAAATTTCGGAGGTCATTTACTCTTACCCTAAATATTCCACTTTCAATAATTTTAATGCCCCGGCCGCCATACTTTTAGATGACAAGGGAACGGAACATATTATTTTTAAACCCGCCGCTGCTACTTTAGAAAGCGAACAGATATGGGATTATAACCCGGCTACAAAAATAACAACTGTACTGGCGGCCATTCAAAAGCAGGGCGTTAAAATCAGTACTTTCCAAACCAGCCAAGGGCCTTTTGGGCAAATGGCTATCAGCTTTCAGGCGGGTACTATTAGCGGAAGCACCGAATGTTTTGGCAGCTTTTATAAAAATGGGGTGTGGACCAATACAGGGCTAACCAAAAATGCGGCTAAAGAAAAGTTTTTTCACAAAGAGTTTATTGGCCTGGGTGGTTATCCTACTTCCCTGTCTACCCTAACCCGTTACGACAGCAAGTTTGCTACAATAGCCTGGGATGCACAGGGTAAAAAAGCTATGCTGATGAATGTGGCGGCGTATTGGACAGGCGGCGCTTACAGCACCAGCAGCCCATCGATAATTTTTTCGAGGTTGGAGTGATGAAGAATGTTATTGGTTGTTAGGCTTTACTTTTTCTGTAAATGTATAATGCGGTTATCCTTCGGCTGCGCTCAGGACCGCCCGGAACTGTTTGACGCCACTCGCCTTCCGTAGAAAGACTGGCGTCAGGCGTTCAGCGCCTGTGACAAAAGACCGTAGGTGCCGGGAGAAGCTGCGCTATTTTATTTTGATGTATAGCCCAATTATCCTTCCACTTTGCTCAATACCTACAGAATCCAGGTGACAACAGTAACAACTTTTATCGGAAACATACTGGTGCAGGTTGGTTTTATATCTTAATAAATTTCAAATACTCTCTTGTTCCATTTTTACGTGTAAGCACAGCAAAGTATATGCCGGGCGGCAATGTGGTTACATTAATGTTCACACTGCCGTTGTTACTGATTATATTAATGGACAGCGCTTGTGCACCATACGCAGTAATGACCTCTAAATTTTGCCACTCATCACCAAGCCTCAAGCTGTCAATGGTTAAAATAGTCTTTACCGGATTAGGAAAAAGTCTTAAACCTGAGCCGCCAACAATACCAGATTTTAACGTTAACTCCAGTGTATTGCTCACTGCAACATTTAACCCCAGGCAACTATTAGTAGAAGTTACATTACACCTAATTTTAGTACCCGATACCAGCAATGTATAATTCAGCGTAGTATTGATAGCGCCTGCAATATTTTTCCAGCCTGCCCCACTGCTGCTATCCTGCCATTGGTAAGTTGGGTTGGAACCCTGGTTTACTACTGCCAATGTAAGCAACGTTACCGGGTTGGAATTAGGTACATCGGTAGTACCACTAATGGTTGCCGAAGTATTTAATGATGGCGTAATGGTCATTGTAATGGCATTGCTGGTAGTAACCTGGCTGCTGGTACAGGCAAGTCCCGTGGTTAATACAGCAGTGATCACATCTCCGTTGATAAGCGCATTGCTGGTATACACTGCACTATTGGTTCCGGTATTCTGGCCATTCTTCTTCCACTGGTATACCGGAGCTGCTCCCGTATTAGTGGCTGTAGCGGTAAATGTTACGGTACTACCTGAACATGCCGTAGTTACCGGAGTGCTGATGGCAAGCGTGGTAGTTAGCGTTTGGTTTACAATAATGGTAAAAGTTTGACTAAAACTGCTGCCATTTACCATACAGCGGTATTGCTGCCCATTCCATGAAAAGGGTACATTGGTAAGCGTTAGCTTAGCCGTTGTTGCACCCGAATAGTTGATATTGTTGATAATATCCACAAAGCTGTTGCCTATTTTTTGCTGCCACTGGTAAGTGTTGCCGGTAATATTAGAGGTTAAGCTTGTACCAGTACCAGCACAGAAACTGCCGGGCTCCGGTAAATTGGTGATAAATTCATCAGACCCTATATCGGTAAGGCCATTGATTATTGCGGTTGACCTGATAACCAGGCTGTCGTAGTCGGCAGTAATTGCTGCATAAGGTTTGGCCTTGTTATTTACCTGCCAACAAATGGAATCGTTAATATTAATATTGAGGTTACCGGTTACTTTGTTCACAAACAACCTTGATGAAGGCACATCAGCCGGCATTCCTATATAACTGGAATCGTCAAAATTAAAATAGTTTTTCCAACCCGACCATGTTTTAGTAACGAACAGTGGAAAGCTATTACCCTGAAAAAAACTCAACGTATCCGCCAATACATAATAATTATAATTGGCCCTGGTGTTTGGTAACGCAGGCTGTTGCGTACTGCCATAAGTGCGTACTGCATAATTGCCCAGTGATCCGCCGGTTCTTTCGTTGAAAAAAATATTATTGTACACTTCCCTGTTCAATCCATTGGACCCATTGTTGAGGTATAAACCAGCACTGATGCCTGTGGTGCCGCTACTGGTACCACCGATTCTTACCGTATTATACAATATTCTTTTTTTAGAGTTGGGATAAGGCACATAGGAAACCGGGCCGTTTTCATAAATACCATTAATGGTAATACCATTTGCCACATCATTGTTATTAAGGGTAACCTGGTTGTTGATGATATCTACACTGCTGCGTACTTCTTCTAATCCTATTCCATTAACAATGCCGAGAAAATTATCTCTTACATAAAAATTATACATCCTGTTACGCTGTATAACGGTAAGGCCTGAACTGTCGCCATTTGCATATTGTATGCCGGTTACGGTTCCCGATTCCCGGGACAGATCGTAGATGATGTTCTTTTCAATAATATTATTAAAGCCGCTGCCACAGGCAATCCCAATAGTCCTGCTTCCTGCAGTAGTACTGTTAACAGTGCGAAAATTAAATATTTTATTCCCGGAAATGATATTGGGTTGGTTGGAGATATTGGGTATTGGAGCATTGTCACCCCCGGAAATTGCCGTCATCGATATATTATCATAATCCGGGCCTCCTCCCTGCTTGTTGGTGATACTGGTAATGATATTATCGCGTATTTCTTTATTGCCGGTTCCGTTTGCAACGATGCCGGAAATAAAGGATGCTAATGGAACAATGGTGGCTGTGGCACTTTGCGGATTACCAATGGTGTTGTTTTTAATGATACAGGTATTATTGCTGGCACTGATACCGTAAAATGTGGTTGCCCTTGCTGCAAAAGTAAGCCCCATTGTAATATTATCTACAGTATTACCAGAGATAATGTTAACGGGGTTGCCGGTATAACCAATCGAAGTAATTCCTGTAATGGCAGACGAGGGATTATTTTCAAAACTCATGGCAGCGCCCGCACAAAACGGGGCCTGCCCGCCAATATAATTATTGCTGATAGTATGCCCGCCTCCCATAGTGCTGATTGCACTGTAATTGGAGGAATAATAAGCAGGTGTGCTGGTGCGGTAAAAATGATTGCTGTCAATGATCCAGTTACTGCAGTTAGCAAAAGTCCTGATGCCATATTTTGTAAAATTATTGAATTCATTTCCTTTAATCGTTACATTATTATTTGCGCCTGCACTTGCTATATGCCTTTCCGGGAAGCTGGTACCGTTATTGGTAAAATAGTTATTGAGTATAAAAATATTTTTATTACTGTTCTTCAGCAACAGCGTGGTTTCACCGGCTGTGGCAGGTGAAATTAAATATGACTTGTGCTGAAATATTGAATTGCGTATAGTGATACTATCGCAAGAGTTTCTAATGACCAATACATTTATAGAATCAGTCAGCATCGAACTGGTTTCCTGATTATCAAATTTTAAATACCTGCCAGTACCATTGAAACTGCCGTCTATCAACACGTTCTTCACATTATCCAGTTGTATAAGCCCGTAAAAAGCATTGCCACCAATCGTTTTAAGGCTGTTGCTTGCTGGCCTGATCTTTACAGTGAACCCATTGATACCGTACTTATTCAATTCATGCGATCCGTCTTCTGTAATATCGCTCTCGATTAAAATAGTAAGATTTCCCTCCAGCCTCTTCGTTTTAATATCCTGGAACAAGCCGTTGGCAGCAGTTAAACTGCGGTACCTGCAATCCCCCGAACTTACATAAATAGTGTCTTTCATTCTTGGTTTAAGCCGGTATCCAAAAGGTATTGCAGGCGGGGTAACCGGTGTATTAACATTGCTGTGCGCTGCACCTGTTTCGGGCAGGTAACCAATATTGGGTGGAGCGTTCAGATCCTGCGCTACAAAATAAAATTGTACCGAATCGCAGCCGTTTCTTCTTAATCCAAGCACTTCCTGGTTAACGGCAAAATCCCAGTTGCCATCATTAGATGTTCCACTTGCCAACTGGCCATCAAAAGATTTCCATACGGTTGTACCCTGTCTTTTGCCCCATAGCTTTGGTTGCAGGGGATTGGTAATATTTATACCCACATCCTTTTGCACTATTCTGGCTCTTATGGTAATGGTGCTGTTGTACAGGGTATCTTTAAACGGTGTAAAGTAAATGGCAATAGGTGCGGCAACTATGTTTACCGTATAATCTTCAATATCGCCGGCAAAAGCATTGCAGGCATCGGTACCTGTTAGTGGGCTGCCCACCCTTCTCATTACCCTCATCCTGGTATTGCCGGGCAATGCATTAGATGCAATGAATACACTGGCAGTAAAAGAAGCAGCCGCAGCATATGTTCCCACTGCTGTAAATTCTGCAGCCTCAAAACTGCCGTTTTTATTATAGTCTATCCATACTGCCACTGCACTTGAATTAGTTCCCCCTGCTACTGTAACAGTTATGGGGGTGCTGGCACCCGCATTAACTGTGGCTGGCGCAACAGTGCTGGTATAATCACCCGTTGTTAGGCAGGTGGAAGAATTATTGATACCTGCAAAAGCAACATTGGTAATATTGTAGCTTGAATTAATACAACCATTCGATATGAGGCAATAGCATAACACTGGTGTGGTAACTGCTCTTACCGTAGAAACTGCCGTTGTTCCGCTTGCTACGCAGGATATCCTGCACCTGTAGTCATTAGAACTGGTTTGTGAAGTGGTCAGGCTTTGTGTGTTGGCACCGGGTATGGCGGTAAAGTTGTTAGCCCCTGCAGGTGAAGATTCCCATTGTACGACATTGCCTGTAAAAGTACCTGCCACATTCAGCGTGAATGCTGTGCCGCTGCAAACATAAGAAGGCCCGGTCATAAAACCCGGTACAGGTGTACCCGTACAAATATAGGGGGTGATATTAACGCTGTAATCTTCCACCTCTCCATTTCCAAACAATACACAATTGTCCGGGCTGTAATAATTATTTGCTATCCTTAACCGCATCCTTGTAATACCAGCCGGGGCTGTTGCCGGAATGGCTATAGTACCGAAAATAGTTTGCCCGATTCCGTTACCTACTGAATATACTTCCCCGGCATCAAAGCTGCCGTTCTTATTAAAATCTATACCGACTGTAAGATATTGCTGCTGCCCGTTGCCAACGGTAACTGCAATGGGTACTGTGGCACCAGCCGCAACGGTGGCCGCAGCAACAGTAGTTGCGTAATTAGAGTACCCGGTAGGCGAACCGCAGCCGGAGGAATTATTTATGCCGCCAAACGTAACATTTTGTATTGCAGCTTGCGTGCAATTACTTCCGTAGGGTGCACAATAACAAACAGCAGGTGAAGTAACTGATATTATATTTGATGTGGAAGACAAACCGGTAAACGAACAGGTAGCAATGCACCTGTAATCTTTATTTATTTTTTGAGTAGTGGTAAATTTTTCGGAAGTGCCACCGGGAATATTTACAAAATTATTTTGTCCTGCATCCGACACCTGCCATTGATACCCCACACCTGCACCCGCAACAATTCCTGTCATGCTTAATACAAAGCTGGAGTCGGGGCAAATGGTACTCACCGCAGTTGGCGTGCCTACCGGGGGCGTACCGCTGCAGGTGGCACCGGAAGTTTGCTGCAACACAATACTATCCACATGCAACGCATATTGATTGGGGCTTGTATAGGCGTTGAAGCCTATGTAGTAAATGCCGGATACAGGAACAGTGAATACATCGTTGCCCTGCTGGTATACCGTATTGTTGATAAAACTAAGGTCATGTAAAACCGTAGTGGTGGTTGTGTTAGTTGGCGGCACACCGTTAGTAAGTACTACTTTAAGTTTACCAATCACTTGCAAAGGCGAGATTTTATACCAGTACGAAAGTTTATAATTGATCCCGGAAGTTAATGTTACTCCCCGGGTATATATCCAGGCATCTGAGTTTACATCTGTAGTATACTGGGCCATTGAACGGGAGCCATTAAGCCCGGTACCGGCAGCGCCCTGCTCCCAGGGGTTACTGCTGGAATAATTGAACAAGGTCCAGTTTGCAGGAGGAAAAGTACTTTCAAAATCTTCACCAAAAATAACCTGTGCCCGCAAACTTTCAAAAGAGCACATCAGTAATATAAACAATAGAATTTTGGTGCTGGCTTTAAAACAGGGCATATGTAATTAATTTTGGCAATAAGATACCACGATATGAAAAAGGATACAAGGAATGCTTAATTGTGATGATCTTTTATGTGGATGTATCAAAGATATCAATGATTAATTAAATAAAACCATATGGCATATTTTTTCTTCAATATCATTTAATAAAGTGATTATAAAAAGCAATCAGGTTAGTGTTAACTATTGTCCCCAGGCGTTATCTGGTGCTTTGCACTTTTATTGTAATGTTTAGCTGCTTTAAAAAGTTCTGTTTCAGCGGAATTTTCACCTCATACAACAATAAATTAAACGTAAAACCCCGCTCCGGAGAAGCGCCTGCATGAATAAGTTACCTATTTTGAAAACACTACAGGTGGCTGCATAGTAATTTAAAGACGTCGCTACAGCGGGGTTGCGCAATTACTCCTTTACATTTAACCGATCGTGGGGCTTAAACCCCGGCCCTATCTTATTAAAGTAAACATGCCCCTGTCATTTATAAGGTTACCATTAAAATCCTTCCCTTCTGCAATCCAGATGTAGCTACCGGTATTTTGCAATGCTCCTTTATACCTGCCATCCCATCCGGTAGCAAAATCTCTTGTTTCAAACACCTGTTCGCCCCATTTGTTGTATACTTTAAAATATACCAAATTGATGTAACCGTTTATTCTCACATTCAACTGGTCATTTTTACCATCTCCATTTGGAGTAAATGCATTTGGTATTGCAAAGTAAGATTTATCCACTACCTTAATAGTAACGGCAACGGTTGGGCTGTAACAGGTTCCATTAACTTGTTTAACATAAAACACCGTATCGCTGTTTATGGCAGCAACTGTAAAATTGCCGCTGCTATTTTGCTGCAGTGCTGTACTGGCATTAGCTGTGGGCAGTAAAAGATAATTTCCTGTAACGGCGCCTTTAATAAGCAGGCTGGCTGACGCATATCTTGGCACCACCAGGTTATCATACAACGGAGCAGGCAATACCGTATTGTTATTTACCACCGTAAAGGGCGCAGACTGCAGATTACAAACGCCGGCATCAGTTACTTTAAGTGTATAGGTACCTGCAGCTATGTTTTGAAGATTAATACCACTTCCTACAGCAACATTATTTTGATTATACCACGTATAAATTGAAGGGCCGGTTAAATTAGTAACAGCAATATTGGAAATGCTGCCAGTACCAAGATCACAGCGATCATCCCGTAGCTGTAGGTTTGTGTAGTCGAAAACAGGTAAAGGAAGATTTTTAACTGTTGCACTAAATATCTTTTTTTCGCAACCATTGCTGTCTGTTGCAAAAAGCAAATACGTTCCAGCTTTAAGGTTACTGATTGCAATGCCATTTCCAATAGATTGTGCAGATACACTATCCATCCATCGGAAGTTGTACAAGGTTGCTGTATTGCTAAAATTCTCTGCCCTGATGGCGCCATTATCCAAAGCGCAAAATGCATGTTGCAGGTTATGTGCAGTTACCGCCACAGGCACAAAAACAGTATTGGAAACTGATATTGCAGGCGATGAAAGCGCACAACCAAAGTGGTTACTAACAGACAATATATAATTACCCGGGGCAAGATTGTAAACATCAATTGTATTTGCAACTACCGTATTGGTAGATGTATTGGTCCACGTAAATGTTTCTCCGCCGGTAACCTTTATTTGCGTAATGCTTCCTGTATTTAAAATACATTTACTGGCTGTAATTAGTTTTTGGTTAACATCAATATTTATAAGCCCTGTACCAGCCACAACATAAAAAGTAGTGATGAGAGTATCACAACTACTACCATCTTTAAATTTAAGCCGGTATTTTCCGGCACCAATATTTAACAAATCGATCGTATTACTTACTGGCCTGTTTAAAGAATCTACCCATTGTATAAAGGCAATACCGGTTACATTTAAAGCCGTAATACCTGTAACAGATCCATTATTGTTACTACAGGAGGCGGAGGTAACTTGTACATTGCTGGTATTGAGTGATGGCCCAGCCTGGTTAACGAGGCTGTAAAATATTGTAGAGTCGCCGCAGCCGTAAGTAGTATCCAGTATAATAAGTTTATATTGTCCCGGCCCGGCATTTAACAGATCCAGCGTATTACCTGCTACATTACCAGCCCCATCTTTCCATATAATTTTATTGTACGAACCCGTTGCAGAATGATTGTATATCCGGCCATTATTTAAGCCACAGGAAGGATGGACGATGGCGCTGTATTGCGAGTATATTTTTGGTGAATTATCATACAGGTAAACCGAATAGGTGGCTGAACAATAAGCACCTTGCTCCACCACAAATTTATAACTGCCGGGGCCGGCATTGTCTACATTTTCCGAAAAAATAGTATCGGTTTGATTATTGTTTAATTTCAGCCAGTAATATTTTGTACCTGATACAAAATGCATCCCGTGTATAAAGCCGTTGTTTTGACCGCAGGTAGGTGATTTTGTGGTAAAATTGATCATTTCATATTCAGGTGTCGCAAATTCTCCGGTAGCTCCCTGCACTGATGTGCCTGTAGCAGTAACGGCACCGTCTAACAACAACGGCGAGGTAAACGACCAGTTTCCTGTAGCATCAGCTGTACAATTACCCAGGTAGGTTTTGCCGTTTTTGCAGCCACTGCAAACCTTTGTCAAAAACACTTCCACGGTACTGTTAGCTGTGGTAGTGCCCTGAACAAAATAATCAGTGATTGTAAAAATTTTAGTTTTGGGTATGGTAACATGTGTTGAGAAAGCAGCAATACCCTGACTATTACAAAACAATGAATTTTTTGTTACCCTGATATTTTTGTTATTTCCCAGGCCAATGGCAGCGTAGTTGGCTCCTGCAATAATATTAGTGTCTGCTGCATTATCTCCGCCTATGATACCGTTCTCACAACTACCAATTGATATAGCAGTTGATATTATAGAAAAATAAACGGCATTTGAATTTCCTGTCACACCAATGCGATTGGCCTTAATATCGATAAAGCCTTTTTTTCCTGAAATTTTAATAAAGGTTTGCATATTGCTGGAAAAAGCATATGAAAGGGCATTGTAGGTGTTGCCTTTTACTGTAATATTGGTAGTATCGGTATAACCGTAATACTCTGAATTTTGCAGGTAGATGCAACCGCAGCTTAAGCCGGCGGTTTCAGTATAATTGCAACCTAATTTATTATTTAAAATTTTTGCATAGCCAAAATTCATGTGTGCTAAAGTATCCATTGCTACAACAACCATGTATTCAATTATACTGCTCATGTAATTTCCTTCACCGGGCTGGTCGCCTCCAATCTCAAGGTTTTTTACATTCATCAAATTAATAGCCATTGCAAAACTCTGGGGCATAATTGCAGTACCATCTTCTGCCAGGTTTACAATATTGGCTTTAAAAGAAAGACCGTTAACCATTCCTTTACCCGGCGCTGGTAAAAAAGTATTTTGAATAGCCGCAGCCAGCCTTGTAAAATAATTGCCTTTACCCGCTGCGCCTACTTTAATATTATAAACACTATGCAGTTGTATAGCGGTGGCGCTTGAAACATTAAAAGTTGAATTAATTTTATCAAAGTGAAAACCATAAAATTCAATATTCCCGTTACCAATTACCCTGAATACAAAATCTACTCCCACACCGATAGGATTGGTGATCCGGATTTTACTATCGCTAACACCTATTTTTACTCCGGGTTGTGTGCTGGCATCAATAATTATATTGGAAGTAAGATCCGGAAAAGAAGTTAACAAGGTAATTGTTCGGCCAGTTATTGAAACATCTGTAATATTAAAATTAATATTATCAACCACATTGTTGCCATTGGCATTTGCCATCGTAATAGCTTCACGTAAAGTACCGGGTCCGCTATCGGCATTAGAGGTTACTATAAAAGTATCAGCAAAAGCAACACTAAAATAAAAAAGGGCCAGGGTTAGAATAAGCAGTTTTTTCATAACGGCAGTTAAGACAAAAATATAAAAAAAAACTTCAACTGTGGTAAAAACCAGGTGTAAAAAGTATTAATTATTATAAAAATCACCTTACGGTTTTAAACTGTTGTTGGGTTATATAATTGAAAAAAGGAAGCGCCAGTAGATAAATAATTAAAAAATCAACGCAACAGGATTTTGCAGTTGCTACTTTATATTTAATAGTGATAGGGCGAGGGCGAGGGTCTTTTGTATTTTAGCTGTAGCCTGCTGACTTATTATTTCAATTATTACAGCGCTGCATTTTACTGCTGTAGCTGCACTATATTTGCCTGCATAAAAACGTATTTATGAAACTCAACCTGTTACTGGTTATTGCCCTGGCTTTTATTTTTTCCGGCTGCAAAAAAGAAAACAATTGTTCATCTGATATTCAACTTACAGCTACTAACACTACTCCCACCGTGGGTGAATCTTTTACATTAACTGCAAACAGGGTTTCTGGTAATGATCTGTTCCACTGGTCGGGTCCGGGTAATTTTAGCGGTGCATTCGATAACACCATTACTGTAAACAATGCCGGTTATTTAGATCGTGGCTGGTATTACTGTTCTAAAAGCAATACGGAATGTAACGAAACTATTTACGATAGCATTTTCATCGATATGAAATTGAGGCAAGGCACAGCGCCCTGCACAGCTACCAATAATACACTAACAGGTAGCGCCATCCCCAACACCAGTTTTTCCAGTGTTATCAAAAATTTTGATCCCACCTTTAACGGCAAAGTATTGTATGGCTCATCAAGCATCGGTTACCCTACCGATTTCAGAGTGCTGTTTAATTCTAACAACGGTAATATAGAACCATTAGATGGGATTTATACCACGAAAAATTCAATTATTTTCGGCCAGACCGATCCGTATTTATGGGTGTCTTTAAGCTTTGTGTATGGCGGTCAGTTTTTTCACTGCCACCCCGATAAAGATCTTTTTGTAAGCCATGTAAATGGTAAATTATCTGCTACGTTTTGTAACGTACCTTTTTCAAACGGCACTACTATTATCAATCTTTCGGGTAAGTTAACGGAGCAATAAGAATAGTTGTTTTGCCCATCTTTTCCTGGTAACATTCCCTCAATGCCATCAGTGCAACAGGTGCTGATGCAAAGCTGTATTATTTTGTTGCAGTGTATGCTGCGGTTATACTTCGACTGCGCTCAGTATCGTTTGAACTGATAGACACAGGTGACCTGCCTTCGGTTGAATACCTGCGCCAGTATGCGACGAATGAAGTGGAGATTGGTGCGGAACAACAACGGCGTGGAAGGCAAGCGCTGTACAGCCACCACGGAGGAAAGGAATTTTTTATTATCAGCAAAAGCGTAATTTCAAGCTATGAAAAAATTATTTGTAGCTATTGCTGTGTTGAGTTCCTTATACTGCTCTTCGCAATCCACAGCAAAGATGGATTTTGAAACCTATAATCCGCCCTCAACATTGGTGGTGCCGGGCCAGCCCATTCTCAAAGCAAAATATCCATTTATTGATGTACATAATCACCAGTACGGCATGCCCACAATGGACCTGGGTACATTAATTACCGACATGGATAAAATGAATATGAAAGTAATGGTGAACCTTAGCGGACAAAGCGGAGAAACATTAAAAAAATCTATGGCCAATGTAAAAGCAAATTATCCAAACCGATTTATTGTTTTTGCAAATATTGATTTTAAAAATGTGGGAGAAAGCGGATGGGGAGAAAAGGCGGCTGCTCAACTGGAAGAAGATGTTAAAAACGGAGCTAATGGTTTAAAAATATATAAAAGCCTTGGCTTTTCAGTTAAGGATATCAATGGAAAAAGAGTTACAGTGGATGATCCCCGGCTGGATGCCATATGGAAAAAGGCCGGCGAATTAAAGATACCTGTATTGATACACACTGCTGATCCAAAACCTTTCTGGCAGCCTATGGATGCCAATAATGAAAGATGGCTGGAACTGGCTACCCACGCCGGCCGTAAAAGACAAGATAATGATCCGGCCCCCTGGGATACATTGATTGCTGAACAACACCGGATGTTTAAAAAACACCCTTCCACAACATTTATTGCAGCTCACTTTGGCTGGTTCCCCAATGATCTTGGTAAACTGGGCAGGCTGCTGGATGCAATGCCAAATGTAGTGGTGGAGTTTGGCGCCATCATCGCTGAGTTAGGCAGGCAACCCAAAACGGCGAATCAATTTTTTACAAAATACCAGGACAGGATACTTTTTGGAAAGGATAGTTGGGTGCCGGCAGAATACTTAACTTATTTCAGGGTATTAGAATCAACGGATGAATATTTTCCTTACCATAAAAAGTATCATGCTTACTGGGCCATGTATGGTATGGGATTGCCTGATGCTATTCTGAAAAAAATTTATTATAAAAACGCATTGCGTATCATCCCAAATATCGACAAGACTTTATTTCCTGATTGAGGAATGGTTGTGTTTGTAAAAAATTGTTCATCATCCTTTCAATAAATTGCATGTAGTTTTTTCAAATCTACGCCATGGCCGGCGTTTGTATTTTCAGCAACTTTCTGGCGCCAGTAGATAAAGATCTTTTTGTAAGCCATGTATATGGAAAATTATCTGCTACATTTTTGAAACCTACCTTTTTTAAACGGCACTGCCATTATTATTCTTCAGGGTAAGTTAACGGAGCAATAAGGGTAGTTCTTTGCCTATCCTGGGTTAGTAACATTCCCTCAATGCCATTGGTGCAACAGGTGCTGATGCAAAGCTGTATTAATTTGTTGAAGTGTATGCTGCGGTTGAAAACCACTGGAACTGACAAACACCAGTCGCCTTCCTTCGGAAGAAGACTGGCGCTAGTCGGGGGGCTTCGGGCTGATATCAAAGACGGCTAGAACACCTGCGCCAGTGGGTTTAATCAAATTTGAATACTTTAAGTTTTTCAAAAACAAAATCCACCGCACTATATTTTCTTTCTTTTGTTTTATTATAGAATATTAGAAACTCATCGTAAACATCTTTTTCCTTTTTTATATTTTCTGATAATTTTAAATATTCCTCAAATCCTTCCCAAGAATTGAATATCTTAAATAGCCAGTCTTTATTAATATAATAAAATTGCTGACCGGGAGTTGTTTGACGTATAAAACCACTTAACTCATTTGCTTGCAAATTATTTTTAAAATACTCAAGAAATAATTCATCTGCTTCGGGAATTATTTCGTAGGAGCTATTATCGTTTTCTGAGATTCTAATAGCGTGGGTATGTAACTGTCTAAATTCACTTGTTATTTCACTATGATTAGTACAATAGTCCTTAAAATAGTTTAAGTTTATTTCTGATAATTCATCAAAAGTTAATGAAATTTCAAATCTGCTACCAATTGTTCTAGCAACAATAAGACTTTCATATATAGGGGGCTTTTTCGCCTCCTTTAATATCCTGAATAGAAAATCTCGAAAATCTTCAATAACGGGATACAATCTTAATCTTTTACCAATCGCTGTCGGATATTTCAAATTTTTTAAAATTAATGAGCAGTCCATCCAAGCCGTATTATTTTCATTCTCTTTAACTGTAATTCTTCCAATTTCAAATAGAATCAAAATGTGATTTTCAAATTCTTTAACAGATGAAAATTCTTCAACTTTATCAAGTCTGTCGTTCAAAATTGTGTATTTACCCTGTGCAAGCCATTCTAATACTTTGAATTTATATTCATTAAAATCCCTTCGTCTATAATCTTCAAACTCTCTGGCAGAAATATCTCCTTCATAAAGTCTAAATGCAAAATATTTATGAAAATTAGCAGGATAAGCAAAAGATTTGTACAAATCAAAATCAGTACCCTCTTTATTAACATCCTTTAAAGTCAATAAGGTCTTTAATAAGTATTTAATTAAACTCTTGTCATAGTCCGAGAATTCTAGTTCTTTTTGAACCTCTGATAGGTACTTTTCAAAACTTGTGCGAATTTCTTCAGCCTCGGCAAAGGGTTTATGGTAGGTATTATTAGTGAAAGCTCTGTCGAATGACAAAATATCGTCACTTTTCCATGCTTCTTCTTCAGTTTTAAATCTATAAAGCCCTTTCTCGCCGTCTGTTGTAAAAAATAAATACCTACTATTAATTAATGCTTCGTAAACTTTAGGATATTCTAATTTCAATAGTTGAAGTAAGTAAAAATCATAAAAGTAAATTTCATCCTGTACGCTTTCAATTTCAAAAAGTAGTGAATTTACCAAGCGTACAACATCTCGATAAGTTTTCACAACCTCATTTGTAAAATTAACACCATAAAAGTCTTTTGAATCGACAACTCTATCTATTTGCATGTGAAATCTATCTTCAAGACTTTCCTTCAATAGTTTTTTTATTTCAGACCTTAAAACACCATATTCGTACATTGGCAGAGTAAATTCAAATTGAAATATTTTTTCTAGAAATGATTTAAAATTGTATTCGTTGAAATCTTTTATTGCTGTAAGGATATAACCTTTATCATATGATACGACATACACAACATTATTAAAGTTGGCAGTATTTCTGATAATTCTTAAAACTTCAATTATTTCTTTCTTATCCAATCTATCTAAATCATCAATAAAAATGATAATTTGTTTTTTAATCTTTTAATTGAATCATTTATCAAGTCGTATGATTCATTCTTATTTAGCTCCTCAAATAATATTTCTGAAAGAGACTCTACCGCTTTTGTTATCAGATTTTCTTCTATTTTGGTAAGTGATTTTGCATAGCTAGTTATTGAAGAGGAAAGCTCTGGGTCATGGGGTTTTAATTCAGAAATGAATAATTCAAAAAAATCTTCAATAATCTTATTTGCAGATGAACTTCTCCATGGATTAAAATTTATAATAACACGATTATTATTATCTATTTGCTCTTTTATCATATTTGTAAAAGACGTTTTTCCGGAACCCCAAGACCCGTTTATTCCGATAGCTAACGCACCTGCATCTTCTACCTTTAACTTCGATTGTATTTTTTTTGCAATCTTTTTAGCGAAATTTTTTCTTCCAAATTTATCAAGGTCGCCGGGGAAAGAGGCTTATCTAATAAAAAAGGAACGTTTTCATATTTAGGTTCTTTATTCGCATTAATCCAATTGCTGATTTTTATTGAGAAAAGGCTCCGAAGAGAAGAAATAAATAATCAATATATTTAAAATGAGGGAACAATTTATAAGCTTCATAAAAATATTTATCCGAAAACATCCTACAACAAAAAAATAATACAAATAAGAAACTTATAAAAGAAAAGAATAATTCGTAATTTTTCTCTTCTCGAGAATTAATTGAAATGTCAATATAATTGTAAGTATTGATAGTAAAATAAATGTAGAATCGATTAACCAATTCGATTTAATTGTACTTAATAGCGCGTCAATAATTTCTCGATTATAAAAATTACAGATGCTTTCCCTGAAAAGTATAAAAAATACAAATAAAAGAATAAGAAGGATATTCTTTTTCCTGATTAATTTACTAGTCCACAAGTTATTTTTTGACTTCATTATGCTGTATTTAAAGAGTGACACAACGATCCTTCGCCCTAGTTCGTATCTTCATAAACCATTCGCTCAAATCTCCGCTTCAATGAAAGATCAATAAAGCGATATCGTATAAGAGTGCGACGCCAATGAAGTTTAATAGCGTTACTAATGTTGGTAACCCCATTTCGACATCGCTCAGTGTAATTCAACTCTTCGACTCCCCAAGTATCAGGACAAGTCCGCTCAGGATCATTTCAACCGCTCCTTAATATCCAAATCATATTTCCTTGCAAAATCCTTTGCCACATCATACCCTGCATCGGCATGCCGTATCACTCCCATGCCCGGGTCATTACGCAACACCCGTGCAAGGCGTGCAGCCGCATCAGCAGTACCATCCGCAACTATCACCATACCCGCATGTATGCTATAACCCATGCCCACGCCACCGCCGTGGTGCAGGCTAACCCAACTGGCGCCGCCTGCGGTGTTTACCAATGCATTTAATATGGGCCAGTCGGCAACGGCATCACTGCCGTCCAGCATGGCTTCGGTCTCACGGTTAGGGCTGGCCACAGATCCGGTATCCAAATGGTCGCGGCCAATTACAATGGGGGCTTTTACTTTGCCGGTACGTACCAGTTCGTTAAAAGCAAGGCCGGCTTTTTCTCTTTCGCCCTGGCCCAGCCAGCAAATGCGGGCAGGCAAACCCTGGAAGGCGATCTTCTCTTTTGCTAAATCTAACCAGCGTAGCAATGATTTATTGTCGGGAAATAAATTGCGGATCACTTCATCTGTTACGGCAATATCAGCAGGGTCGCCACTCAGGGCTGCCCAGCGGAACGGGCCTTTACCTTCGCAAAAAAGCGGCCGAATATATGCCGGTACAAAGCCAGGAAAATCAAAACAGCGGCCGGGTTTGTAATGCGGCACCTGCGGGTGATGCACATGTGTTTCTTCATATTCCTTTGCCCTTGCACGGATGTTGTTGCCATAATCAAATGTAATGGCGCCTTTATCCATCAGCTCCAGCATCAGTTGCACATGCAGGTGCATGCTTTCGTAGCTAAAGCGGATGTATTCTTCTTTATTTTCTACCCGCATTATATTGGCCTGTTCGTTGGTCATGGTATGCGGTACATAACCAATCAAGGGATCGTGTGCACTGGTTTGGTCGGTCAATGTATCGGGGATAATTTCTCTTTGTACAAGACGGTCTAATAAATGTATGGCATTGCACAATACGCCAATACTTTTTGCTTCGCCGGTTTTACGGTAATGCATGGCCGCATTAATGGCATCATCTATATTAGTGTGTTTTTCGTCGAGGTATTTAGTTTCAATGCGTTTGTCTATGCGCCACTCTTCTACTTCTGCAACTAATGCCACACCTTCGTTCATGGTAATGGCCAATGGTTGTGCGCCGCCCATGCCACCCAATCCCGCTGTTACATTTAGTGTTCCTTTTAATGTGCCGCCAAAATGCTTATTAGCAATGGCCGAGTAAGTTTCGTAAGTGCCCTGCACAATGCCCTGGCTGCCGATGTATATCCAGCTGCCAGCTGTCATCTGCCCGTACATCATCAGGCCTTTTTTTTCCAGCTCATCAAAATGTTTCCAGTTGGCCCAGTTGGGAACGAGTTGAGAATTACTTATTAAAACCCTTGGTGCATCTTTATGCGTTTTAAGCATGGCCACGGGTTTACCGCTTTGCACCAGTAAGGTTTCATCTTCCTCTAAAGCTTTTAAGGCTTTTATAATCAGATCCAGACTTTCAAAATTTCTTGCGGCTTTGCCACGGCCGCCATATACAATTAAGTCTTCGGGGCGCTCGGCTACATCGGGGTTTAAATTATTTAAGAGCATGCGTAAAGCAGCTTCCTGCACCCAGCCTTTGCAGGTAAGTTGGTTGCCGGTTGGGGTGGCGTATTTAATGGGGTCGTAGTTCAGAACCATGATTTAAAGATTTAAGGATTAGCTTGATTATTTTCCGCTTATATTTTTAAAATTTGCCCGCAGAAATCGCAGAAAGGCGCAGATAAAAACTAAAACATCTCTTCTGCGAATCTCTGCGATTTCTGCGGGCCTATTGTTTTATAAATGCAATCGCCTTCACCATATCCTCATGCAAAATTCTATCCGCAGCATTAAAACTAATTTCCTTTCTAAATGCCGTTACGATGGCTTCTATTTGTGGCGAACTTTTTAATGGCCTTCTAAATTCCAAAGCCTGCACGGCGGTTAATAATTCTATGGCCAATACTTTTTCTACATTATCCACTACCCTTTTGCATTTGGTGGCGGCGTTAGCGCCCATGCTTACATGATCTTCCTGGTTGTTGCTGGAGGAAATAGAATCCACCGATGCCGGTGTACACAATTGTTTGTTCTCACTTACAATGCCTGCGGCGGTGTATTGCGGTATCATAAAGCCGCTGTTGAGGCCGGCATCTTTTACTAAAAATAAAGGCAGGTTTCTTTGTCCGCTGATGAGTTGATAAGTTCTTCTTTCGCTGATATTGGCAATTTCACTCATGGCAATCGCCAAAAAATCCAAACATAACGCTAAAGGCTGGCCGTGAAAATTACCACCGCTAACGATAAGGTCTTCTTCCGGAAAAATATTGGGATTATCGGTTACCGAATTGATCTCTTTTATAAAAACACCCAGTACATGATCGAAAGTATCTTTTGTAGCGCCATGCACCTGCGGTATGCAACGGAAACTATACGGATCCTGCACCTGTTGCTTTTTTTGTGCGGCAATGGCGCTGCCGTTTAAAATATTGGTCATGTTTGATGCGGTATCTATTTGACCTTTATGGCTGCGTATAGAATGTATTTTTGGATGCAGTGGTTCCATGGTGCAATCAAAGGCATCAAAAGAAATGGCGGCAATAATATCGGCCCATTTTAATAATCGCTCTGCCGTTAATAAATTATGCATGCCATAAGCACTCATAAACTGGGTGCCGTTGATGAGCGCTAACCCTTCTTTACTTTGCAATTGTATGGGTTGCCAGCCAAATTTTTGATATGCTTCAGATGCAGGCATTTTTTTTCCTTCATGCCATACCTCGCCCAGGCCAATAAGGGGTAAACTTAAATGCGACAGTGGTGCTAAATCGCCGGAAGCACCTAGTGAACCCTGCGTATAAATTACCGGAAACACATTGGCATTGTACATTTCCATTAATCTTTTTACGGTATCAATCTGCACACCGCTGTGGCCATAGCTCAGCGATTTTATTTTCAGCATTACCATCAGCTTTATAATATCCAGCGGCACTTCTTCTCCCAGTCCGCAAGCATGCGATTGTATTAAATTGCTTTGTAATTGCTGCAGTTGTGTTTTATCAATTTTTACATTTTGTAAATAGCCAAAGCCGGTATTGATACCATAGAATAAGGCATCGTCATTATCTAATTTTTTATCTAAATATTCCCTGCACTCGGTAATGCGGTGGTGTGCATCAAAAGTTATGGACACTAATTGATCGAAGACCAGCAGGTTTTTTACCTGCTGAAAATTTAAAGGGCTTTTATCTAACGGCAAATAATTATAACTCATGTAGGGGCAATTTTTTGGCTACTCGTAAATTTATTTTAACTTGTCTCAAAAGTAACTAAAAAACCTTTCTCCAATATGGGCTTATTAGCTTTAGCTGTTGCGCCAGGCATTGCCATCTGCATTTTTATTTACCTTAAAGATAAATACAATAAAGAGCCACTGGGTTTATTGCTGATGAGTTTTATTTTGGGTATGCTGAGTATTATACCGGCTATTATTCTGGAGTTACTTCCCGGCAAATCTATCGAACAACTTGGCGGACAACATATGGCTACTGTTGCCCTGTTTGCTTATGGCGTAGTTGGGTTAAGTGAAGAAGCCTGCAAGTTTTTAGTAGTGCGGTTTTATTGTTATCCTAAAAAAGCTTTCGACGATCCTTTTGATGGTATTGTATATGCGGTAATGGTTAGCATGGGCTTTGCCACATTAGAAAATATTGGTTACGTAATGCAGCATGGTATTGGCACCGGTGTTATGCGTATGTTTCTATCGGTACCGGCACACGCTACTTTTGCGGTACTGATGGGGTATCATGTGGGGCTGGCAAAATTTTACCCGGCTAAAAGAAATTATTATTTTCTGGGGGCTATATTCTGGCCGGTAATTTTTCACGGCAGCTTCGACTTCTTTTTATTTTTAGGAAATAGCCTTTTACATTTTGCAGGTGCACTGGCTTCGTTTATTATTGCAATATACTTGTCACGCAGGGCCATCCGTAAAAAGCAGGCCTTGTCAAAAGATTATATGAGCGGCTTTGATACCATTACCAATACCGACCATTCTCTTTTATAAAACCTTTTCTTATTATGAAAAAAATATTTGCTGTTGTTGTTTTACTTTTTTTGTTTACAATATTAAAAGCACAAACCGTACAGGTAATTGTATCGGATAAAAAAACCAGTATGCGTGGGTTAAGTGTGGTGAGTGATAAAATAGTTTGGGTAAGCGGCAGCGCCGGCACTGTGGGCAAAAGTATTGATGGCGGCGATATCTGGACATGGATGACGGTAAAAGGTTTTGAAAAAACCGACTTCAGGGATATTGAAGCTTTTGATGAAAAGACCGCTGTAATAATGGGCATTGCCGACCCTGCCTATATTTTAAAAACCATTGATGGCGGCAATAGCTGGAATGTAGTATATGAAAATAAAACCACCGGCATGTTTTTAGATGCTATGACCTTTTGGAATGTACAGAGCGGCATTGTAATTGGTGATCCTATCAATAACAAAGTTTTTATTGCCCGAACATTTGATGGTGGTAATACCTGGAAGGAAGTTCCGGAACAATATTTACCCGTTGCAGATAAAGGTGAAGCCTGCTTTGCCTCCAGCGGCACCAATGTGGCTACGCTTAATAAACAGGAAGCTGTTTTTATTACCGGCGGCATACGCTCCCGCATGTATATCCGTGATAGTAAATTTGAAATGCCCGTAATACAAGGGCAGGAAACTACCGGCGCTAATTCTGTTGCCGTTAAACACCTTAAAAAGAAAAATACCATTATTATAGTGGGTGGCGATTTTAATACCAAAGATTCTACTGCAAAAAACTGCTGCATTACCACCGATGGCGGCAATACATTTAGTGTGCCCACTATTGCACCGCATGGCTACAGAAGTTGTGTGGAGTATTTGGAAAAAGATAATTGGATCAGTTGCGGATTAAATGGTGTGGACTACAGTAAAGACGATGGCAAAACCTGGGCATGGATAAGCAAAGATGGTTTTCATGTTTGTAAAAAAGCGAAAAAAGGCAAAGCGGTATTTTTTGCCGGTGGCGGAAAAATTGGCAAACTGGTTTTATAAAGATGATCTTAATTGGTTGCTATGAAATGTATGGTTGCTATTGCGCTGTTGTTATTTACCCGCTGTGCTGTTGCACAAGATCATATTATACCAACTATCCTTAAGCAGGTTATTAAAAAACCGGTGTACATTGTTACACCTTCTGTAACAGAACAAACGATCATCATCCCCTGCGCATTTGGTAAAGCTGCTTTGCAAATACCCGAAGTTATGGTTGACCTGTCGATGATGCAGGTAACAGCCATTGATCTTGTTTATACTGACTATCCTTCTGCAGATGCATTAACCCAATTAAATACAGCCAGACTGCAAAATATTTTTTCGGGATATCCTGGCATTGCATACAATGATGATATTGCATGGCAATTGATAAGGCAAACTAACGGCGCTGTAAAAGATTCGGCCCTTAAACTTTTTCATGGCTTTGTTATTTATTACAGGCCTTTACAAAACAAAGCCACCATCACCACAGATTTGATACAATTGAAAGAAATGCTGGCGCCCAAAGAAGCGCCTGTAAAAAGAAGAAATGGCTTTGTAGCTGGCGATACTACCGAACTTAGAAAGCAATACGAAATTGAAGAATACACTACTGTTTTAAAATTACCAGTTGCAGAAGCTTTACAGTTTTTAGGTATTGATGCCAAAGAAAAAATTATTTATAAAAATTTTGATTCGCTGTATGTGTATTTAAAACCTTCGGTGGATAGTGCGGAAAAATATACACTGAAAGCTCCGATAGATTCCACCGTTTTAAAAGTACTTGACCGTATGCCATGGAATAATATGCTGGTGGTAACCGATGTTACGGCAAGCATGTATCCTTACAGCGGGCAATTGTTGTATTGGTTAAAACTGCACGAGGATGAACGCCGCATTAAACAGTTTGTTTTTTTTAATGATGGTGATGAGACAGACGACGATAAAAAAATAATGGGTAGCACCGGAGGAGTTTACAGCACGGCATCCTCTGTATTTGAAGTAGTGGAGCAACTGCTGTTTAAAACCATGAGCAATGGCAATGGTGGTAATATTCCCGAAAATAATATTGAGGCATTATTAAAAAGTTCGCAGGCCTGTTCCTCCTGCGAATCGATTGTAATGATCGCCGACAATGCTTCTGCTGTAAGCGATATGGCTTTATTACAACAACTAAACAAACCGGTACACATTATTTTATGCGGCGTGCATGATGCTGTAAATATTGATTACTTAAATATTGCCTTACACACCGGCGGCTCCATACATACTGCCGAAGAAGATATACCATTGATAAATTTAAAAGAAGGCGAAAAAATTATTATCAGGGGGAAAAATTATACACTTGCCAAAGGCAAATTTGTGGCGCAATAAAAAAGCCGGTGAGGAATCACCGGCTCTAAGTTTAAGACTTATAAGAACTACCTATGCAAAACAATCTTTCCCAAATCCGTATCATCTCCTCTCCGGATTTGAATATTATTTATTACAGAATCTTTATAGCCGTTTGACGGACTGATGATCAATTTTACGGTACTGTTTTTAATACCACGGATCTTAAATTCTCCTTCTCTGTCAGGAATTGCCCTTAAAGTATCTGTTCCATCTACCAATGTAAGTGTAGCCGGTAATGCGGCGGATGGTTTTATTTCTCCTTCCAGTTCGCCGGATTTGCTGCGGCAAAAATGGCCGATCTTTAATTTCAATTCCAGCCTTCCATTATGAAACCTGATGGAACCATGTCCGTCAAAATCTAACCAGATACGCAAATGACGGGGATCTAAATGGTCTACATCGCCATGTACATCAATGGTAATTACTTTATCAATATTTACTAATGGAATAGCAACGCCATTAAACACTACCGAGTTGCGGTTGCCCAGTGTAATGCGTATCTTTTCTACCTCTCCATTGGGTACATAACCTGTAGCCAATAAAGTATCCAGCCCGTTTCTAAAGCGCAGGATATTATACACACCCGCTCTTATAGCAAGTGTATCCCAATGTTGTGCGCCGGTGGAGTCTTCCACCTTCACTTCCACCTGTTGTATATCAATAAAAATGGAATCAAAAATTACTGACGGGTCATCGGTCATCATAATTTTCAGTTCGCTTTTGCCAGCCGGTACGGGGCCAAGTGCTGTTGAAGTTTCGGTTGAAACATTCTTTTTACAGGAAATAATGCTGGTAACAATGGTTAAAAAGAAGAGTGCTAAAAAAAGCAGTGATCTGTTGTTTTTCATATACATGTTTTTACGGTGATAGATTTTGGTTACCTGAATAACACTACCAAATTAGTACCAATACTTTCCGTAAAAACGCCAATGTTGCTGAATAGTAAAAACTACCCGCTGAACAGGCTAATACAGTAGTTGTATAAAAAACAGGAATTTATTTTTTAAAAGCAAAGTATACGGCGCCCAGTATCAGCGCAAAGCTTACCAGGTATTTCCAGTGAAAGGGTTCTTTTAAATATAATACCGCAAACACAGCAAATACCACTAACGTAATTACTTCCTGCGTAATTTTTAATTGAAAGCCATTCAACCCACTTTCAAACCCTATACGATTGGCAGGCACCATTAAACAGTATTCAAAAAAAGCAATACCCCAACTGATGGCCACCGCTTTCCATAAAGGCATGTTGGCATTTTTTAAATGGCCGTACCAGGCAAAGGTCATAAATATGTTGGAGGCAGTGAGGAGTAAGATAGTGCGGAGCATACTTTTTAAATTAGAATGGATAATTGATAATGAAATAATGGATAATGTTTTCTGCAACAAGTCTTATGCAGCTTCGCAAAAAAGAACACATTGCAATTTTAAAACATTATCCATTATCCACTAAAACATTATCCATTAATTAAGGCTGCGAAAATCTACAGGAACCAATTTACTCACCCCCGCTTCCTGCATGGTAACCCCGTAAATTACATCTACGGCGCTCATGGTTTGTTTGTTATGCGTTACAATGATGAACTGAGAGTTCTCACTGAATTTTTTTATCATATTGGTAAACTTGCCTACGTTGGCATCATCCAGCGGCGCATCCACCTCATCTAAAATACAGAACGGTGCAGGCTTAATTAAGTAGATGGCAAACAATAAAGCTGTTGCGGTTAATGTTTTTTCTCCTCCGCTTAACTGGCCAATGGAAGATGGACGTTTTCCTTTTGGTTTAGCCACAATATCAATACCGGTATCAGCTAAATTTTCCGGGTCTACCAACACCATATCTGCCGTATCATCTTCGGTAAATAATGCTTTAAATACTTTCTGGAAATTTTCTCTTACTGCATTAAAGGTATCTAAGAACTGCTGGTTAGCGGTAGCTTCTACTTCCTGTATAGTAAGCATCAAACTATCTTTTGCAGTAACCAGGTCATTTTTTTGTTCTAAGATAAATTCGTAACGTTTTTTCATTTCGGTGTAAGCTTCAATCGCTGTTGGATTGATCTCGCCGATATTTTCTAACCGCTTACGCTGCCTTTCATTTTTTTCCTGCAATTCTTCCAATGGCGTATCGCCTGTTCTTGGTTCATCAATGATCGCATCCAGGTCAACCTTAAATTCTACATTCAGCCTTTCTTTCATTCCGGCTAATTGTAATTTTAATTCGGTTAACATATCTTTTATTTCATTCAGTAAGGTATCAATGCCTTCTTTAGATTTTTGTTTGTGGCGCAGTTCACTTTCTTTTTCTGTAAGGGCATTTCTTAAATTGTAGTAGGCCTGGTCTGCTTCGTTCAATTTCTTTTCTTCGCCTTCTTTGTTTTGCAGCATGGTAATTACAAGCGTTTCCAACTCCTGTAATGCTGTGGCAGTTTCGGCAATGCTGCTTGCTGCCTCTGTTAATTGTGTGTTGCTGCTTTCTATTTGTACCTGCAGATCATTTAACTGATTGCTTTTAAATTCAAATTCCTGTTTTAAAGAAATTACTTTGCTTTGTTGCTTGGTAAATTGCAGGTTGCTATCGTTGAAGGTAGCTGTTGCAAAACTATATTCCTGCTCAGCTGATGCATAATCCTGTTCAATTAACTGCATCTTATCGGTAAGCTCTTCTAATTGTGTATTGAATTTCTCCAGTTCATCTCTTGTGCTGGAAATAGCATCATGGTTGGCTTCTAATTGTTCCTGCAGATCCTCTACCCTTTTGCTGCTGGTTTCTTCCAGGTGCAATAAATTTTCCAGCTTGTTTTGTAAAGAAAAAACATGGTTGGTTAAATTATTGATATCCTGCTGGGTTTGCTTAATGGCATTTTCTTTCAACTGCTCATTAAAAGCGATCACTTCATTATGGCGGCTTTGAATAACATCTTTTAAATTATGCACCACAATTTCCTGCGCCGTAATTTCTTCAGTAAGTTTTTCTAAATTTTTTGCACGGCCAATTTTTTTACCTTCAAATAAACCTACGCTTCCTCCGGTTAATGAGTATTTTCCTTTTACATACTTGCCGGTTTTTTCCAGTACTACTGCGCCATTACTGTCACGCAGGGCTTCTTCATTTTCGGCAATAAATACATTACCCAATAAATGTTTGGCAAGGTTGGAATATTTTGCGTCAATCTCTACCACACTTAGCGCAGGTATAGTACCGTTTGGTTGATGATGCTCTTCAAAACCGGTAAACTTATCTTGTAAAAAGAAATTGGCTTTACCTTTTTTGTTATCATCTAGTAAATGAATGGCTTGTAACCCTTCTTGTAAATTGTTTACAATGTAGTAGTTTAAGTAAGGCTCCAGTACATTTTCAACAGCCGCACGGTATTCTTCTTTTACATAAATGATATCACTCAGCAAAGGCGCTTCATGATTCCATCCTGTATTTTTATGCAGGAACTTTACACTCTCAGGGTAACCTTCCATCGAGTCGATCAAACTTTTTAATAAAGCATGCTCGTTCTTTTTACTATCCAGCTTGCGGCTTTCTTCAGCCAGCTCCTGGCGCAGGCCTTCCAGTAAATTTTGTGTATTTAAAATTTGCTCTTTGGTAAATTCATGATGATCCTGCAATTGCTGCAGGTCAGTTTTCTTTTGCTCCAGTTCTTCTTCCTTAATTTTTTTATCGGCCTCTACTTGTTGTAACTGGCTTTGACGCTGTGCTTTTTCTTCCTGTATCTGTACAATGGTTCTTTGTAAATTCTGGATAGAAGTATCGGCCACCGCTACTTTTTTCTCGGCTTCAAACTGGTTGCGTTGTATGGCCTGGTTCTCCCTTCTTAATTCATCAATACTACTGCGCTTTTCATCAAACACTTTGCGCTTATCTTCTACCGCATGCTTCAGTTCATCTAATTTCCCTTCAAACTCTTCTAATTTTACTTCGTCGTCTTTTATTTGCAGGCTGGTAAATTGAATACTTTCATCAAGGCCTTTTAACTGTCCGCCGGCTTTTTGCAAAAATTCGTTTAAGCTGCCTTCTCTTTCCTTTAAATATTGTAACCTCTGTGCACTTAAATTCTTTTCGCTTTCTTTGTTGCGCAAGCCATCTAGCATATCGTTAAAAGCGTGTTGCATTTGCTGCAATGCTTTTTCCTGTTCGATGAAGCCTAATTTTTCCTGTTGCAATGCAGCTTCTTCTGTGGCAATAGAAGTTTCCAGTTCTATCCTCTTGTCCACTTCAGCCTGCTGCTGATGGTTCAGATCACGGTATGTGATATTGAAACCTTCCAAAGCTGCTTTTGCTAATTCAATGCTAACCTCTTTATATTCTTTTTTTATTTCGAAATATTTCTCTGCTTTTTTAGCCTGGCTTTCTAAACTTTTTAGCTGATTGTTTATTTCAAACAACAGATCTTCAATACGTGCCAGATCCTGCTCGGTAGCATCTAATTTTAATTTGGCTTCTTTTTTACGGGTTTTGTAAATAGTGATCCCTGCAGCCTGTTCCAGCATTTTACGGCGGCTGTTCTCTTTATCCTTAATAATATCATCCACCATACCCAGTTCAATAATGGCATAACTATCGGTGCTAACACCGGTATCCATAAATAAATTGTGGATGTCTTTAAGGCGGCAAGCCACGTCATTCAGGCGGTATTCGCTCTCCCCGTTTTTGTAGTATTTACGGGTTACTGTAACGGTATTAAATTCGGTTGGTAAAAGGTTTTTGGTATTTTCAAAAGTAAGGCTCACTTCTGCTAGGCCGGATGCAGAACGGGTTTTAGAACCATTGAACACCAAACTCTCTAAGTTTTCACTTCTAAGGTTACTGATCTTATGCTCGCCAATTACCCAGCGGATGCTATCCACAATATTACTTTTACCACAGCCATTGGGGCCAATTACGCCAGTAATACCTTCGTCAAAATGGAGTACGGTTTTGTCGGCAAAACTCTTAAATCCTTTGATTTCTAAACTCTTTAAACGCACGTTATCTTATTTTAGTCAGACGGCAAATATAACGGAATGAATGAAAACAAAAATTTGATTGTTTACACAGAATTTACCGAGTTATGCACAGTTTTTTAACAATCAAATTTTAATCACTGCTTGTTAAAATCTTCTTAAAGGAACAACGCTATTTTTTTATTACGAATGAATTCGTATTTTTGAAATTACAACAACATAATATGAAAAAAACAATTACACTCGTATTTTTATCGGCCAGCTTTGCTTCATATGCTCAAATAAAAGTATTAGACCACGCAGTTATAACTACTAAAACCACTACAGTTTCTACCGAAGCTGCAGAAGATATTCCAGCCCCGCCAGTTGGTGCCAATGGCGAAGAAGTAAGGGTTGTACGTTTTGGAGGCGATGGCGAAACCAAATCGGTAACCACAGTTAAAGGCGATATGGTAAAAACATTCACCGAAAACGAAATGAGCCGCACTACTGTTTTAAGAGACAACAGTAAAAAGATAACCACTACATTAATGGAGATGATGGGCAATAAAACAGGATTTTATGCCACAGATGAAGACCAGGAACAAATGAATAAAAGAATGGATAGCATGATGCAAAGCAGAAACCAGGCCAATGGAGCAAATTTTAATAATAATGCTGCTGTTAGCAGCGAAATTGCTTATGTAGATGAAACAAAAAAAATTGCCGGGTTGGTTTGTAAAAAAGCATTTGTAATTACTACCCGAAAAAACGGCAGCAAAGACAGCAGCACTGTTTGGTATTGCCCCGATTTTAAATTACAGGGCATAGTTAGTACCGGCGGCATGTCGGGATTTGGCGGTTTTGGCCGCAGCACCAGCATTAACGGTTTAAAAGACCTGGCCGGTTTTCCGATGCAATACGAAATGAAAATGAACCGTGGCAGAGTTATGACGGTGGAAGTAACTAAAATAAATACCGATAAAGAAGTAGCTGATAAGGAGTTTGAAATACCCAAGGACTTTGTGGTTAAGCCAATAAAGGATATGCAAAACGAAAATGGGCCTGGTATACAAATAAGAATGGGCGGCCCAGGAGGTGCCAATTAATCAACTTATTTTACAATAATCAAAAAGCCGTCTTCAATAAAATTGAAGACGGCTTTTACTTTGTACCTGTATAATGATTTTGTCCTTCTTTTGTTTTACATTTTATCTACATCTGCTTTCTTCTTATCATACTCAGCAGATTTTTTTAAATCGCCTTTAGTAGCATATAGCTGACTTAAAATATCCAATATACTTTTATAATTGGCTTTTTGTACCGGTTTTAATGTAGGTAGTGCAGTAAAATATTCCACTGCGGCATCAGCATACGGAATACATTCACCAACTCTCTTTAAAAATAAGTCTTTAAAATCATTGCGTTTTTTAATATCCGCAGGTTTTGTTCCTTTTATTTTTTTAGAAGAATCCTGGTAATCATATGCATCATTATACAAATGCTTGGTCATCAATATTTTTGCATCTGCACCGGTTTTATCAAGAGGTATGGCATTTTTTAATACCTCTGTTAATCTTGCTTTTAACGCTTCTGGGTTGGCAGGCTTATTATCACCAAAATACAATTGGTTAAATAATTCCACACTTAAATTATAGGGGTAATTAAATTTTTCGGGATAGCGTTTCATCAACTCCTCATACTTTGCAATCAAAGCAGTTTTGTCGCCACTTTTTGAAACCTTATCTAATTCCACATCTACCCAGTAATCATTATTTGGGTATAAGGTTCTTCCCTTTTCCAGTATGGCATTCAGGTTAGCCTCATCATTTTTCTTAAGGTAATACTCCACCAAAATCTGGTAGTTACTTAAATATTGTTCCCCCACAAGGTTTGCATCGGTAAGTTTTTTATAATACACCATTGCAGAATCTTCATTTTTTGCCTGGTATGCCGCAATGGCGATGTTTAATATCAGCGATGTGTCTAAAGCAGAAAATTTAAAGCCTTGATTTTCGTACCCTTTACTTCTGATATAGTCTTCTACTTTTAAAGTATTTTTAAATCCTTCAAAAGAAGACGCAAAATTTTTATTGTTAAATTCTTTTGCGGCCAGATCAAATAAGCCAACATAAAGATCGAAGTAAGAGCCGTGGTTCTCCAACACAAAACTTACTTCCTTGGCATCCATTTGCTGATATTTCTTAAAGGCTTCAAAAGCTTCATTCTTTAATTTCATCGACTCTGTTGGAGTAAAACCAGTATCCTTAGAAAGCGAATTGTATACCCTTCCTTTATAATACCAGCCATCACTTTTAGATGCATTTTTTGCATCACTCAAAAATTTATCAATGCCTTCTTTAGCTTTTTTGTACTGGCTTTTACCCATCAGTTCATTTATTTCGGACAAACTTTGCCCAAAACTTACTGTGCCTGCAAAAAGCAACATCATAAATAAATAATATTTCTTCATTCTATTTAATTTTTTAGGTGATAAAGGTATTAGTTAATTGCTTATCAAGATGAATTTTCACACAATTTTTCATAAACTACCAGATGAATTTAATCAGTTTTTTTGTACCCCGGGCCGCTATTTTACGGTACTTTATACAGGAATATCAGCATCTGATTTATCAAGGCTCTTCAATTGAAATAAGTTGGCTAAATTGCACAGCTATTTACTAAAATATTGATCACTCAAAATACCATACAGCAAATACTAAGCCGCATCGACATTGTGGAAATTGTGGGATCGTTTGTAAAGCTTAAAAAAAGAGGCACCAACTATATTGGCCTCTGCCCTTTTCATAACGAAAAATCGCCTTCATTTACCGTATCTGCCTCCAAGGAAATTTACAAATGTTTTGGTTGTGGCCGCAGCGGCAACTCCATTGGCTTTTTAATGGAAGCCGAAAAGTACAGCTATGCCGAAGCATTAAGATGGCTTGCGGCAAAGTACAATGTAGAAATTGAAGAAACCGAAACCAGCCCGGAATATAAACAACAACAACAGGTTGCTGAAAGCCTGTATATCATCAATAATTTTGCTCAAAAATTTTTTAGTAATGCATTATTAAATACTGATGAAGGCCAGGATATTGCATTAAGTTATTTAAAAGAACGTGGCTTTAGAGAAGAAACGATCAAAAAATTTCAGTTGGGTTTTAACCCCGAAGCAAGGGATAGTTTTACCAAAGCAGCCCTTGCTGCACAATACAGCCAGGAGTATTTGCAAAAAAGCGGCTCGGTAAATGTAAGAGAGGGCAATGCGTATGATAATTACCGGGGCAGAATAATTTTTCCTATACATAACCAAAGCGGAAAAGTGCTGGGTTTTGGTGCAAGAATTATAAAGAGTAACGATAAGGCACCAAAATATATTAACACACCGGAAAACGAAATTTATGTAAAAAGTAAATTATTGTACGGCAGTTATTTTGCAAGGCAGGCCATTGATAAAGCGGACGAATGTTTACTGGTAGAAGGCTATACCGATGTGGTGAGTTTACACCAGGCTGGTATAGAAAATGTGGTGGCCAGTGGTGGAACCTCTTTAACTCCTGACCAATTAAGGCTGATAAAAAAATATACCAACAACCTTACCATAATTTATGATGGTGATAATGCCGGTATAAAAGCTGCACTCCGTGGGCTTGACCTGGCGTTGGAAGAAAGCCTGAATGTAAAACTGGTTTTAATACCCGATAAAGAAGATCCGGACAGCTATGTAAACAAAGTAGGCGCCACTGCTTTTGCCGATTTTATTGCTAATAATAAAAGAGATGTTATTTTATTTCAGCTGGATATTGCATTAAAAGATGCCGGCAGCGACAGCAATAAAAAATCCATCATTGTAAACCAGATTGCCGAAACCATTGCAAAAATTAATAAGGCAGAAGATTTTACCAAGCAGCAGGATTATATAAAAAAGTGTTCGGAAATTTTAAAGATTGAAGAAAGCGGATTGCATGTTTTGGTAAATAAGTTTATAAGAGAGAAAATAACCAAAGCCGAAAATCAGCAAATAAGAGACGACCATTTTGCTGCGGAAAATGCAGCGGCTAATGCTACTGATACAATTGATAGCGAGGTTTTGGGTTTGTTTAACAAAGATGAAATGCATGAAAGGGCAATGGTAAGAAGCCTTTTAGAATTTGGAACAAAAAACTGGGATGACGAACAAAAAGTAGCTACCTATATTTTTAAAGAAATTGAACTGAACCAACTGGATGAGCTAATTGATAACAAAGAGCTGGTAAAAATTTTACATACCTATAAAGCCTGGTGCAATGAAGGCATAGAACCTACAGCTAAGAATTTTTTATACCACGATAATTTGCAAATGAGTTCCTTAGTGGTAAGCATAATGGATTTTAATTATGAAATAAGCCCTAAGTGGAAAGAACATTTTGAAGGGCACCTGCCTACAAGAGAAGACTTGTTTAAAGAAGAAGTTTTTTCTACACTCAATTATTTAAAATTAAAAAAAATAAAAAGGCTGATAGATGAAAATCAGCGTGATCTGGAAAAATCAACTGTATCTGAAGAGCAAATGATTTTTATACAAACCCATCAGCATCTTAAGCAAATGGAAATTGAGTTAACAAAAATATTAGGCACTGTAATTTTTAAATAGCCTTATTTGGTATTATAAGTTTTCTTTTGCGCTATTAGTTTCTCCATTGCAGTTTCCAAACGTTTTGTTTTGGTTTCTTCTTTTTTAGCACTTACAATCCACTCCACATACTCCCGCTTATTGTTAAATGCCAGTGAATTGAAAAAAGTAGCAGCAGGTTTGTTTTTATCCAGCAGCTTTTGTAATTCTTTGGGTACTTCTATGGTTCGGTTAACATAGTCGATACCCGGTGCCGGATTGGCGGAAGAAAATGCGGGTTCTTTAATAACGGTTTCTTCAGGCTTTTTAAACCGGGCGGCACTCCACAAATTATCTACAGCTATCAAACGCACTGTTTCAAAACCATGTTCCGAAATAAAATCCCAGCTACAATCACGGCATAAATCGCTGGCAATTTTGGATGTGGCTTTGGGATAAGCTATCCAGAATTTAGCATCGGCATGCAGTGCCGGTATCACATCTTTTAAAATTTCTTTTAATTGCTTTTGGCTGAAAGCAAATATCAGCGCAAAATCTATCTTTTTGCTCTTTAATAAAGGCGTTACATTTTTGGAAAAAGAAAATTTAATGAATTGCTTTTCAATTGAAAGTGGCAATCCCTGCAACAGCAGATTCTTTTCACCATTTAATTGTAATTTTTCTAACAACGACTGAGAAGACATAAGCACACAACTGTTAATTTAAAAAAAGTATTACATAGCCAAAAAAAATTGTCTGTAACAATAATCTATGTCTAATTTGTAAAGGTCTTTTTCTCCGGAGGGTTTAAAGCCTAAACAAAGCCGGTAGCTTGTTTAGGTCAGCAAAAATAAACATAATGTTTGGTAGATAAAAGACATATACAAAAAAACTCCGCAAATTGCGGAGTTTTGATATTATATAATAAATAATTTTATTTATTTGCTACCAACTGGCTTGTAATACCCAAGTGCTTCATTCATGCGATTTTCCAAAGCGGCAATCCTTTTTTCATCAGACGGATGAGTTGATAAAAATTCAGGTGGTTTTTGATTTCCACCAGCGGCGGCCATTCTTTTCCAAAAAGAAATAGCTTCTCTGGGGTTATAACCTGCCATTGCGGCAAAGTTTAACCCAAAATGATCTGCTTCCAATTCCTGATTTCTACCATTAGGCAAAAGTACACCTACCTGAGCTCCGGGAGCAAAAACACTATTAAACAAAGTATTATATTTTGGATTATTGGCTGTTGCAATATTGCCCACAATTTCTAAACCCTGTGCCACTGCACCCTGGCTCATGCGCTCGTTTCCGTGGTGCGCCACGGCATGGGTAATTTCGTGCCCAAGCACAATTGCCAAAGCTGCTTCGTTTTGTGTAATGGGTAATAGTCCTGTATAAACAACTACTTTACCGCCAGGCATACACCAGGCATTTACTTCTTTGTTATTTACTAAATTAAATTCCCATTTATATGTCTCCAGATCTTTTAGCACGGCCTGGTTACCTTGTTGTGTGTAATAATCTTTAATGGCTTTTGCAATTCGGCTACCTACACGTTGCACCATTTCTGCATCCTTATTTACAGTTTCGCTCAACACCTGGTTTTGAGACAAGAAAGATTTATACTCAGTAACTGCCATTTGCTGTAGGGTGGCTTCTCCAAAAAGTTTTAATTGTTTGCGGCCTGTTACGGCATTTTTGCTACACGCCATAAAAAGTGTTATCGAAAATAATAAGACCAGTACCTTTTTCATTTTATTTAGGTTTTAATTAAATTATACAAAACAATTGGCGTACCAATTTTTGTAACTACAAATTACAAAATCTAATTTTTAGTTAAGACGGGAATTTTAACGATAAGGTTTGCAGGTAAAATATTAATCGTTGCGGCGGCGAGATTTCCTTTTGTCTCTGTGCTTTAAAATAGGCACACGGCTTTCTACGCCACGCAAAATTCTTCCGATATTTTTCTGGTGAGTAAAGATAACCAGTGCTGCTACTAACAAAGCAAATATTCTGTAAAGTGGTTCATGTTCATTCCATATCCATAACACACTGATAGGTAAAAACAATGCTGCTAAAATAGAACTAAGAGATACATAACGGGTAAGGTAAAGCACTAATAAAAAAACTCCCACACAACTTATTGCAACAACAGGTTGAACGGCCAGTATCATACCAAATAAAGTTGCCACTCCTTTGCCACCTTTAAAATTTGCAAAAATGGGAAAGATATGCCCAATAACTGCAGCAAGGCCCAACCCTATCATAAAGTTGGTACGCAGTAATTCGCTGCTATGGTAATAAGGAAGAAAATTGAAAAGCGCAACGGCAATAACACCTTTTAAAATATCCATTATCATTACAATGGTGCCATACTTGGATCCAAGCACCCTGAATGTATTTGTAGCTCCCATGTTTCCACTTCCATAATCACGTATATCTATACCAAAAAACTTTCTGCTGATGATCAATGCGGAAGGGATCGAGCCAATTAAATATGCTAAAACTATGCAAAGTAATTCCTTCATGCTTTCGTTTGAGTTGAGTTGAACAAGACAAAAATAGTGAATTATTGATTTACATAACCTTAATTTAACAGGAATATACTAACGAATTACAACTAATAATATTATAAGCTATCCTCTTTAATTAATGGCCTTAATGCAAATCCAGTCTTTCTGTTGTGTAACTGATTTAAATATCAGTCCGTTAGAACGTAATGACTCCTCAATTTGTGCCCTGTCGCCGGTTAAAAAGCCACTCAAAAGTATTTCTCCACCAGCTTTGCAGGCTTGAGCAATAAGTGGCATATTTTGTAAAATAACGTTCAGGTTAATATTGGCTAAAATAATATCGTACTTTTTATCAGGGTCAATAGCTTCAGCCATCTCAACCATAATTTGCGTTGCATGGTTATTGATTACATTTTCTTTAGCATTGTCAATACTCCACTCATCATTGTCAATAGCCATAATTGCTACTGCACCCATTTTCTCGGCCAGGATGGCCAGCACGCCGGTTCCTGTACCAAAATCAAGCACTGTTTTATCCGTAAAATCCAAATGGCTCATTTGCTCCATCATTAAATAGGTAGTGGCATGATGGCCTGTGCCAAAACTCATTTTTGGGGTAATGATAATTTCGTGCTGCACATTTTTGACCGGTTGGTGAAAGCCAGCCCGTATTGCTGCAAAATCATTAATGATCACTGGCTCAAAACTACTCTCCCACTGTGCATTCCAGTTTTGCTGCTCAATTACAGTTAATGAGTAAGAAATATTATTACTATTAGCAACAGCATCCAAAGTTTCTTTATCCAGCTTTGCTTCCGGAATAAATGCTTTTAACTCATTTTCATTTTCTTCAAAACCATCAAAGCCAATATCTGCCAGAAGGGCAATTAATATTTCGTTTTGTGCTGATGTTTGTGTAATGAATTTTATTTCCAGGTATTTCATTCTTGTAATTTAGCTAAAAAAACGCCCCCAACAAGTTGGAGGCGGCTATAAAAAATGTAATGTTTTAATTATTACTCACCCTGCTGCGGCTTAGGCTGCATATCGGGCTTTGGTATTAAAGCTTTACGGCTTAATTTAAACTTGCCGGTCTTTTGGTCAATGTCAAGCAATTTTACTTTCACTTTATCGCCTTCTTTAAATATGCCGTCCATACTTTCCAAACGCTTCCAGCTTATTTCGCTGATATGCAGTAAACCTTCTTTCTTAGGCAAGAACTCTACAAAAGCACCAAATTCTTTAATGCTTTTTACAGTGCCTTCGTAAGTATCGCCAACAACCGCTGTTGCTACCAAGCCTTTGATCCATGCCAATGCTTTTTCAAGCCCTTCCTTTTGTGCAGAGAAGATGCTAACTTCACCCTGGTTATTTACTTCTTCAATATTTACCGTAGCACCGGTTTCTCTTTGTATTTCCTGTATCACTTTACCGCCGGGCCCTATCACCGCACCAATATATTCTTTATCGATAGTGATCTTAACCATACGTGGTGCATGTGGTTTTACTTCAGTTCTTGCAGCAGGTATGCAGGCATACATGGCATCAAGAATATGTAAACGGCCGGCACGTGCCTGGGCTAATGCCTGGCGCATGATGTCCATACTTAAACCATCAACTTTAATATCCATTTGCACGCCGCAAATACCATCACGTGTACCGGTAACTTTAAAATCCATATCACCTAAATGATCTTCGTCACCAAGTATATCAGTAAGTACAGCAAACTTGTCGTCTTTTTTAATTAATCCCATTGCCACACCACTTACGTGTTTTGGAATAGGCACACCTGCATCCATTAATGCAAGCGAGCCTGCACAAACTGTAGCCATTGATGATGAACCATTGCTTTCTAAAATATCACTCACCACACGTACCGTGTAAGGATACTCGCTGCCCGGCATCATTTTCTTTAAACTACGCATGGCAAGGTTACCATGACCAACTTCTCTGCGGCCAACACCTCTCATCATTTTTACTTCGCCGGTTGAGAATGGAGGGAAATTATAATGCAAAATAAATTTGGTGTACTCTGATTTGAAAGCGCTTTCTACTAACAATTCATCTAATGGTGTACCAAAAGTTACGGTTGTTAATGATTGCGTTTCGCCTCTTGTAAACAAAGAGGAACCGTGCGGAGTTGGTAAGATATCAGTTTCCATTGCCAAAGGGCGGATGTCTTCCGTACCTCTTCCATCCAAACGCTTACGATCATTTAAGATCATATCTCTTACTACATAATATTGCAGTTCGCCGGTATAATGTCCAATTAATTTTTTATCCGCATCAGGTAATTCTTCTCCCAGGAAAGCTACCACTTCATCGTGCAATGCCGCAAAAGCTGCACTACGATCGTGCTTGGCACTTGCAGCAGCAGAAATTGCATACATTTTATCTCTTGCAAAAGCAGCAATTTTTTCATTCAACTCTTCGTTGCGGTATGGTTTTTTGTAATCTCTTTTTGTAGTAATACCTAATTGAGCCCTAAGTTCAGCCTGTGCTTTTATCTGCACTTTAATAGCTTCGTGGCCTAATTCAATTGCTTTAATCAGATCTTCTTCCTGGCATTCTTTAGCTTCACCTTCTACCATCATGATATTTTTATCAGTGGCAGCGATGATGAATTCCAGATCACATTCCGGTAATTCGGCACGGCTTGGGTTAACAATGAACTGTCCGTTTTTACGGGCAATACGCACTTCAGAAATAATTTCCTGGATGGGAATATCTGAAACGGCTAATGCTGCAGATGCGGCTAAACATGCCAGTGCATCAGGTAATACTTCTGCATCGCTAGATATTAAGCTGATCAATACCTGTACATCGCACAAATAATCTTCGGGGAATAAAGGACGCAGCGCCCTGTCTATTAAACGTGAAGTAAGAATTTCGTAATCGTTAAGCCTGGCTTCTCTTTTAAAGAATGAACCTGGTACACGGCCGGCTGATGAAAATTTCTCCTGGTAATCTACTGATAACGGAAAAAAGTTTTGTCCGTCCTTGGGTTCTTTGTTGGCAACTACGGTTGCTAATAAGATACAATTGCCCTGGCGTACGGTAACAGCACCATCTGCCTGGCGGGCCATTTTGCCTGTTTCGATGGTAACCATACGGCCACCGCCAATATCAAACGTAACGGATTTTGGTTGTAATAATGACATAAATAGGATTTATGATTTGGGATTGCCGATTTTGGATTTACCAAAATCAGAACCCACGTGAGTTAATGACGTAAAAAATAATAATTCCCAACCGAATAAAAGCAGTTGGGAATTATTAATATTACATAGTTGGGAAAATTTTATTTACGAAGACCTAATTTTTCAATTAAAGCTCTGTAACCGGTAAGGTCGTGTTTGCTCAGGTAGGTTAATAAACGCTTACGCTGACCAACCATTTTCATTAAACCTCTTTGAGAAGAAAAATCTTTTCTGTTCAATTTAAGGTGTTCAGAAATTTCGTTGATACGCAATGTTAGCAATGCGATTTGGCCCTCAATAGAACCGGTGTTAGTGGCTTTACCACCATAAGTTGAAAAAATTGTCGCTCTTTTTTCTGTTGTTAAATAAGGCATCTCTTTGTTTTTTTAAATAACGTCTTTGTTATGTTTCTTTATAATTGTGTGCAAAAGTACATAAAAAATTGGTTTTTACGAGGTGATTTGAGGATTTTTTTTGAATATTGCCAATATATGAAACCCTCATTTGCCATAATTGGTTGCGGAAGGATTGCCAGAAGGCATGCGGAACAGGTGATAAAGCATGGAATTTTAGTGGCAGTCTGCGATATTGTTGCCGAAAAAGCCAATGAAATGGCCACCCCTTATAATGCAAAAGCTTACTTTTCAATAGAAGATCTGTTAAAAAATGAAAAAGGTATAAATGTTGTAAGCATTTGTACGCCAAATGGTTTACATGCCATGCACTCCATAAAAGCTTTACAGGCCGGCATTAATGTGTTATGCGAAAAGCCCTTGTGCATTAATACCAAAGATGGTGAGCAAATGATTGAAGCCGCTACTAAAGCTGGTAAAGAATTGTTTGTGGTAAAGCAAAACCGGTACAACCCGCCCGTTGCTTTTTTAAAAGAGCTGATCATTTCCGGCAAGCTGGGTAAAATTTACAGCTTTCAAATAAACTGCTTTTGGAACAGGCCTACCGCATATTACACCGGCTGGAAAGGTACCAAAGACCTGGATGGCGGAACACTATTCACCCAATTCAGCCATTTTATCGACCTGTTGTACTGGCTTTTAGGAGATGTAACTCAGGTAAAAACACTCACTAAAAACTTTGCCCATTCAAATATTGCATTTGAAGATACCGGGACTGTTTTGTTTGAAATGCAAAGCGGCGCAATTGGCTCATTAAATTATACCGTGAACAGTTTTAATAAAAACATGGAAGGATCTATAACTGTTTTTGCAGAGCATGGCACTATCAAAGTAGGCGGACAATATTTGAATGAATTGGAATATTGCAATGTCGCAGGTATTGATAAACCACAATTGCCGCAGGGCAATCCTGCTAATGGCTACGGCTTTTACCAGGGTAGCATGAGCAACCATGATAAAGTGTATGAAAATTTAATCAAAGCATTACAAGATCCGCAACATGAGTTTGCTAGTGCTGAGGAAGGATTGAAGACGGTGGAGATAATAGAGCGAATTTATGCCCCCTCCGCCTCCGCTAGCTAGCGGAGGAACTTTGCCCTTTGCTATTTTCAAGCATATTCAATTTCTAAAGATTACTACACGCAATGGATAAAACAGGTAAAAAAAATAATATAGCTATTAAGCCCCCTTCAGAGGGTTTGGGGGCTCTTGTTTTTACAGTTACAACCGACCTCACCTACGACCAGCGCATGATCCGTATTTGCACTTCATTGGCTAATGCAGGCTACAACGTAACATTAGTTGGCAGAAAACTAAAAGCTTCCCTCCCGTTGGCGGCACAACCTTTTGTACAAAAAAGATTGTACTGTTTTTTTGAGAAAGGAAAACTGTTTTATGCAGAATATAATATCCGCCTGTTTTTTTACCTGTTGGTTAAAAAAATGGATTGTATTGGCGCAATTGATCTTGATACTATCTTACCCGGCTATTTTATTTCTACCATAAAAAAAGTAAAAAGGGTTTACGATGCACATGAGTTGTTTTGTGAGATGAAAGAAATTGCCACCCGGCCTGCCATATATAAAGCCTGGAAAAAAATTGAACGATATACAGTACCAAAGTTTACCAATGGCTATACCGTTAATCAACCCATTGCTGATGAATTTAAAAAAATGTATGGGGTTAATTACGAAGTGATACGAAATATTGCTTTGCTGAGAGAGATCAATCTTACAGAAAAAAAAGAAAAATTCATTTTATACCAGGGGGCTGTTAACGAAGGCCGGAGTTTTGAGACATTGATACCTGCAATGAAGCAAGTTAATTGCACACTCATCATTTGTGGCGATGGTAATTTTATGGAACAGGCTAAATCATTAGTTACAGAAAATAATTTACAGGATAAAGTAATTTTTAAAGGCAAAGTAAAACCTGATGAGTTAAGAGCCATTACACAACAGGCTTATATTGGTGTTACCCTTTTTGATGATGCCGGGTTAAGCAATTATTATTCGTTAGCCAACCGTTTTTTTGATTACCTGCACGCCGGTATTCCGCAATTGTGCGTAAACTACCCGGTGTACAAAGAAATTAACGACAAATACCATATTGCAGCGCTAACTGATGATATCAGCGAAAAAAATATTGCGGCTGTACTGAACAATTTACTGGCAAATGAGGTTGAGTATAAAAAATTGCAGCAAAATTGCCTTACAGCACGACAAGAACTGAACTGGCAGCAGGAAGAAAAAAAATTAATTCAGTTTTATAAAAATTTACTTGGATAAACACTTACATATTGTTGCCCTTGATGTGCCTTGGCCTGCTAACTATGGCGGTGTGGTAGATCTTTTTTATAAATTAAAAGCATTGCATCAACTGGGCGTTAAAATCCATTTGCATTGTTTTACGCAACCAGGCCGTGGGCCACAGCCGGAATTAAATAAATATTGCGTTAGCGTAAATTATTACCAGCGTAAAAAAAATATCAGCAGCTTTTCTTTAAGCCTTCCATTTATTGTTGGCAGCAGAAAAAATGATGAGCTGATAGCTAACCTTAAAAAAGATAACTACCCCATATTATTAGAAGGTATTCATTGTACTTATTATTTGAATGCCGACGAATTAAACAATAGAAAAGTAGCCGTACGCCTGCACAACGTGGAATTTGAATACTATAAACAACTGGCCAAAAACGAAAGTAATCTTTTAAAGAAATTGTATTTCTTTAACGAAAGCCGTTTACTATTCAATTACGAAAAAAGCATTGCCAACAAAGCTGGTTTTATTGCAGTAAGCGAACATGATGTACAAGTGTACCAGCAATTATTTAATGCAAAAGATATTTATTACCTGCCGGTTTTTATTCCGCATACCATGGCCGTAGGTAAAGAAGGTAAAGGTTGTTTTTGTTTGTACCATGGTAATTTGTCTATTAATGAAAATGAAACGGCTGTAAAATGGTTATTGCAAAATGTATTTGATAAGCTGGAAATACCTTTTGTAATTGCTGGTAAAGATCCTTCAAAAGAATTACAGCAATTAGCCCATCAACATAAACACACTTGCATTGTGGCCAACCCCGGCGAAAAAGAAATGCAGGATATGATATGTAAAGCACAAATACATGTATTACCCTCTTTCAACAACACAGGAGTAAAATTAAAATTACTGAATGCCTTATTCAATGGCAGGCATTGCTTGGTAAACCAGGCTGGTGTGGACGGCAGTGGATTGGAAGGCGTTTGCACTATTGCATCCGATGCCGCATCTTTTAAAAAAGCCATTGAAGAACTGTACCAGCAACCTTTTACTGAGCAGGAAAAAGAAAAGCGGCAGGGTTTGTTGCAAACTATCTTTAATAATAGCGGGAATGCCGAAAAAATAGCTTCAAGTTTAAAGCTTTAAGCTTTCCTACATCTCTATCGAAGCATTATCCCAAACTTTGCCTCTTTCTGTTTTTATAGTTCTTGCAGGAAATTTATTGATCACCATATAATCATGCGTAGCCATGATGATGGTAGTGTTGTAGTCTTTACAAATATGAAACAGCAATTGCATAATTTCATCGCTTGTTTCCGGATCAAGATTTCCGGTAGGCTCATCTGCCAATATTAATTTAGGAGAGTTTAATAATGCACGGGCAATATCTATTCTTTGCTGCTCACCACCACTCAATTCAAAAGGCATTTTAAAACCTTTGGTTTTTAAACCCACTTTATCCAGTACATCAGCAATTTTTTCATCCATTAATTTTACATCCTGCCAGCCGGTAGCCCTCAAAACAAATTTCAAATTTTCATTCACATTTCTGTCAGTTAATAATTGAAAATCCTGAAACACCACGCCAAGGTTGCGTCTTAAAAAAGGTACAGTCTTCCAGGTAACTTCTCTTAAAACATGGCCCACTACCCAACCCTCGCCTTCTGTCAATTCCAAATCGCCATACAGGGTTTTAAGCAAACTGCTTTTACCTGTTCCGGTTTTACCCACCAGGTACACAAATTCGCCCTTATCAATGCTGATATTAACATCACTTAAAATAAGGTTACTACCCTGGTAAATATTTACATTCTTTAATTCTACAATGGATTGAGACATAAATTAGTTTGCTGTTAAACCCCTATCCCCAAAAGGGAGAAAGGAGAAAATTACGTTCTGTTTTTTTGTTACTTATTTTCTGTACTTCCTTGCCGCTGTGGCATTATTGCAAATTTAGTTGTTACACCCTCCCGTTAAAAATAAAATTTCTTCACCAATTGTTAAATAATGTGAATAACTAAAAAAATAGTTGTTTGACTAAAAAAATAGTTTTAGATTTATACCAGCAATTAAAATAAGTGTGTACAATGAAAAATTTAACCAAAGCAGAAGAACAGATCATGCAAGTGATATGGAAATTAGACAAAGCCTTTTTAAGAGAGATATTAGACCAACTGCCTGCACCAAAACCACACAGCAATACTGTAGCCACTATTATAAAAATATTGGTGGATAAAGAATTTGTTGGTGTAACAGTTTTTGGACGAACGCATCAATACTTTCCTTTAGTAAGTAAAGAAACCTACAGCAAAAGCACCATGAAGAGTTTAGTAAAGGGTTATTTTGAAGGCAGCTTCAGCAATGCCGTTTCTTTTATGGTAAAAGAAAACAACATTAGTTTAGATGAACTGGAGTTGCTGCTGAAACAGTTGAAGAAAAAATAAATTCAGTTTACGGTTTGTTGTTTTCTGTTTGTAGTTTTTTCCGATTGTTACATCCCTTACTTATACAAAGGCTACAATTTCACGAATATTGACAACAAACAATTTAAAAGAGACTAAAACTTAATAACATGCTTCCGATCGCTTATTATCTTTTAAAAGTTATTATCTGCTCCGGTATTTTGTATGGTTATTACTGGTTGTTGCTGCGTAACAAGGTATTTCATAAATACAACCGGTTTTACCTGATGGCATCGGTAGTATTGTCATTACTGTTGCCATTGATAAAAATCAACTTTTGGCAACAGCAAACAGAAGGCCAGGCTGCTGTAATAAAAGTATTGCAAGCCGTTAGCAGCGGTGATGAGTACATGGATAATATTATAGTAACGGCGCAAAGCAATTCATTTGATTTCGAAAAATTATATCAGTCTGTTTACCTGCTGGTATCAGTTATTTTATTGGTAGTTTTTTTACATACGCTATATGTAATTGCAGGCTTACTAAAAAAATATCCAAAACAGATCATTAATAAAATTTCATTTATTAATACTGATGCTAAAAGCACACCCTTCTCTTTTTTAAATTATATTTTCTGGAACCATAATATTGATATTGAAACCATTACCGGCAACCAGATATTTAAACACGAGCTGGCGCATGTGGAAGAAAAGCATACTTACGATAAACTCTTCATCAACATTGTACTCATATTTTTTTGGTGCAACCCTTTTTACTGGCTGTATCGTAAAGAATTAAACATGATACATGAGTTTATAGCCGACAAAAAAGCGGTGGAAGACAGTGATACAGCATCTTTTGCCGCCATGATATTGCAGGCCACTTATCCGCAACACCGCTTTCAATTAACTAATAATTTTTTCTACTCACCTATAAAACGAAGATTGCTAATGCTAACAAAAAATAAAAATCCCAAAGCAAATTATGTAGGTAGAATAATGGTATTGCCGTTACTGATAATAATTTTTGCGGCGTTCACCATTAAAGTAAAAAATGAAGCCGGCAAAAACAACCCTGCAGTAACAGCGGCTTCAATTGCAAAGGTTAATGCAACAGAAGAGTTTTTTTCAACCTCCGTATACAAACCAGCAAAAAGTACAGATACAGTACCAGCAGGTTGTTATGTAAATGTAAAACATACCGATACCGGTTATTTAAAAAGTGCTGAGTACAAAACCAAAGCGTTGGTTATAATTGATGGCAAAGAAATTGGTAATGTGGGTTACAATTATGTAGAACAAAGCAATACCGCTTACAGCAGTATTGTAATTTACAATCCAACTGAAGCCCACAAAATTTATGGTGTAAAGGGTAAATATGGCGTTATTACTTTAACACAAAAAGATGCTATGTTTTTTACTGCAGATTCTATTTATTATAACGATAAAACCAAGTTGATAAAATTATCTGGCAGTAGTACTGCTATTAAAGGCAACCTGGAAAATACAGTGATCTGTGTAGAAGGTAAACAAATAACGCCGCTGGAATTAAATAATATTAATCCTGCTACTATAAGTTCTATAAGTATTTTAAAGGGCGAAAAAATTGGCGATATAATTGAAGCCAAAGGAAAAACTGCAGTTATCAATGTAACATTAAAGCCGGCCAATTTAACAGAAGTGGTGGTAACCGGTTATAAAAAAACAAATCCGCTGTACGTAATTGACGGTGAAATAAAAGATGAAAAATTTGATCTCAATAGTATTTCTCCTAACGATATTGAAAGAGTGGATATACTAAAAGATAAAATGTCCATTGAAAAATATGGCGAAAAGGGAAAGAATGGTGTGGTGGAAATAAAAACAAAAAATAATAACATAGCTGAAGTTGTGGTGCAGGGGTACAAAAAAACAACTCCATTGTATGTAATCGACGGCGTGATAAAAGATAAAAATTTCGAACTTACTACAATTTCACCTGCAGATATCGAAAGAGTAGATGTTTTAAAAGACAGGTCGGCTATAGAAAAATATGATGATAAAGGAAAAGATGGTGTAGTGGAAATAACCCTCAAGAATAATGCAATAAAAGAAGTTGTAGTAGAAGGATTTAAAAGGCCTGAAGCTTTGTATATAATAGATGCTGTGGTAAAAGATGCCAGCTTTGATTTTAATACTATTAAACCTAACGACATTGAAAAAGTGGATATATTAAAAGGCAAAGCAGCTACAGACAAATATGGAGAAAGAGCGAAAAACGGCGCTATAGAAGTGACCACAAAAAAAGCAGTTACAATTACTGGTATAAAATTTCCAGGCGAAAGTAAAGATGCCTTTAAAGTTTTTACTAAAGTTGAAGTAGAACCATCCTACCCTGGTGGTAACTACGAATGGAGAAAATATTTACAAAAAAATTTAAATCCTGCTATTCCTGTAGAAGAAGGCTGGAAAGCCGGAACCTACACTGTAATTGTTCAGTTTGTGGTGCATGACGACGGAACTGTAAGCGATGTTAGCACTACCAATTACCAGGGCAGCAAAACTGCAAAGCATTGTGTGGAGCTTATCAAGAAAAGTGCTGCCTGGCTACCGGCTGTACAAAATGGCCATAAAGTAAATGCTTACCGCAAACAGCCTATTACTTTTGTAATTCAAGAGAATAGTAAATCGATAACTGCTAATTTTTAATAGATATTTATAATAGTAAAGCCATAAAAGCACTTGTTAAAAAGAGGAGAATAAAATTCTCCTCTTTTTATGCTGTATATTTTTTACATTTATGAACTAACCAATTCAGTCAAATGAAAAAAATGGCAGCAGCCTTACCTTATTTTCTTATATTAATTTCAATATCAGCGCCATTTAAACTGATTAGCCAGCAAACTAAAAACAACAATCCTAAAGTAGCCATTAAACCCATGGAAACGTTTCCTCGTTTTGCTGTGGGTAACCTTACAGGTACAAGGGTTAATATTGACTCATTCAAATCGCAAACAACAATAAAGATCAGCGAAGGGTTTTCCATTGTTCGCACAACTATATATTTTTCAGGAGCCAATTTTCCCGATGTAGTTTCGGCCACTTTAATTGGGCCTTCGTTAAGTAGTATAAAGTCTTTGATCGACAGGTGTACTGTAGGATCTGTTGTAAGTTTTGACAATGTAAAAGTAAACGGCCCGGATGGTGAAAGAACGATAGATGGTAAGTCATATGTTTTTTATAGCGGAAATTACGACAGCATTAAGGTACCGCTATCATTAGTAAATGCTGAAATAAATGACCTGATTAAAATGAAGTATGTATCGGGTACTATTTATTTTTCAGGAAGTAATTTTACAAATGTAAATACTGTTAAAGCATCGGATCCTGAATCAATCAAATCGCTTTATATGAGATGTGGCCCGGGCAGTATCATAAGTTTCGATAACTGTATATATAAAGATTCAGCCAATAAATTATCAAACCCGGTATTTAAATCATTAAAAATGAAATGACCGCTTAGTATATAATCTCTTCCCCCTTCACTTTAATAACCAACTCCTTTTTATCACCCGCCTCCACCCTGCCAATAACCTGCGCTGCAATCCCGAATTGATTGGCAGCAGCAATCATGGTATCCGCATCAGCCGCATCGCAATAAATTTCTAAGCGGCACCCCATGTTAAATACTTCGTACATTTCTTTATTGTTGCTGCCGCTGTTTTGCTGAATGATGTTGAAGATCTCCGGGGCCTCAAATAAATTATCTTTTATAATTTTAAAATTGCCCGGCAAATATTTCATGCACTTGGTTTGCCCGCCGCCGCTGCAATGTATCACGCCATGTATCTTATCAAAATGATCGGTGAGCAATGGTTGCATTACAGGTGCAAAAGTTCTGGTAGGACTCAGAATCAGTTTACCAATAGTTGTCGTGAGTGGTGAGTCGTGAGTGGTGAGTTGAACAGTATCTGTTAGCCGATGTTTTCCAATATATACCACTTCTTCATCCAAACCTGTATTATAACTCTCTTTAAAATTTGCTGCATAATACTTGCTCAGCACATCATGCCTTGCACTGGTAAGGCCGTTGCTGCCAATACCGCTGTTGTACTCAGTTTCGTAAGTGGCCTGGCCATAACTGGCAAAACCAACAATTACATCACCCGCTTTTATTTTATCGTTGCTAATGATCTTATCTTTTGGCCAGCGGCAGGTCATGGTGCCGTTAACCGCCACGCTGCGTACCACATCGCCTACATCAGCCGTTTCTCCACCCAGGTAATGGATGTTTACGCCAAAGGTTTTCAACGTATCAAACAGTTCCTGGCTGCTGGTAATAATTTGCTCCAGTACAGTGCCAGGGATCAAATTTTTATTACGGTCGATAGTACTATTAAAAACAATATTATCATAAATGCCCACGCACAACAGGTCATCAAGGTTCATCACAATAGCATCCTGCGCAATGCCTTTCCAGATGGAAATATCTCCCGTTTCTTTCCAGTACAAATAAGCCAAAATACTTTTGGTGCCAGCGCCATCGGCATGCATGATGTTTACAAAGCTGTCATCGCCGCCTAAAAAATCGGGGTACACTTTGCAAAATGCATTAGGAAATAAACCCTGGTCGAGGTTTTTTACAGCAGCATGAACTTCTTCTTTTTGGGCAGAAACACCACGTTTAGCGTAAAGAGACATTTTCTGATTTTAGATGTATGATTTCGGATTTATGATTTATTAAAATTCAAAATCTTTAATTGAAGCCGCAAATTACAACCGAATTATACATTATCCATTAACAAATTATCCATTATTCAATTATCCATTAATTAATAATCCATTAATTTGCATTTTTTATGCAAGTTCACTACAACATTACCCAACTGCCCGTTTTTAAAAATGCTGTCATTACCATCGGCACTTTCGACGGCGTACACAGCGGCCACCAGCAAATTATCAATACGCTTAAGTCGGCCGCTACCGAAGCCGGCGGCGAATCGGTCATCATCACTTTTCATCCGCATCCACGTAAAGTGGTGTCTTCGGCCGTTACGGGTATAAGGCTCATCAATACCCTTACCGAAAGAATTGAATTGATCGCCAAAGCCGGGGTAGATCATTTGGTAGTAGTGCCTTTTACCGATTATTTTGCCAACCAAACTGCCGAAGAATACATCTGCGATTTTTTAGTAGATAAATTTCATCCGCATACCATCATCATTGGGTACGACCATCGCTTTGGTAAAGAACGCAGCGGCGATTATAAACTGATGGAAACACATGCAGCCCTGTATAATTACCGGCTGATGGAGATCCCTGTGCATTTACTGGATACCATTAAAGTAAGCAGCAGCAATATCCGCAATGCTATTTTGCAGGGCCATATTGATGAAGCCAACAAACTTTTAGGGTATACTTTCTTTTTTGAAGGCGAAGTAATGCATGGCGATAAAATTGGCCGCACCATTGGCTACCCCACCGCCAACCTTAAAAGCACCGACGAAGAAAAAATTGTTTTAGGCGATGGCATTTATGCCGTGTACACCGAAGTGGATGGCACACGCTACAAAGCCATGATGAGCATCGGCTTTCGCCCAACAGTAAATGGTAAAAAACGTGTGGTGGAAGTAAACCTGTTTGATTTTGAAAAAGAAATTTACGGCAGCATCATAAGAGTGTACGTGGTAAAATATTTACGAAGCGAAGTAAAATTTAATGGCCTGGAAGAATTAAAACAGGCTTTGCATCAGGATAAGGAAAATAGTTTGGCGGTATTGTAAAACTGCGTTTTACTTTTAGTTGTTTGACGGACTTCTGGTTTTCATGGCATCATCGTTGCCACGCTCGGTTCAACGGCATACCATTGGGGGGCTTTTATTGAAGCGTAAACCAAAGTCTATAAAGTCTCAAACATTATCAAGTTAAACCGTAACCTTCCTTCTCACTTTTGTTACGGTACGTGTACTTCTTTTTTGTTGCTTCACTTTACGCAATTTAATAAATGTACTCAATTCTTTTTTTTCTTCCACTGTCCATGGCTTATCCAGAACATAGAAGTCAACATTTTTGGGTTCTTTAATTAGTCCCATGATTATTATTTTTAAAATATTGATCAATTAATCTTTTTGCTGCTGCTGTCTCAATAATCATTTTAGTTCCTTTAAAATGAGTAGCATAAAGTGTTTCCTGATAATGTTTAACCAAAACAGTTTTCGCATCAAAAGCAAGATAGCCATCATAACCTTTTTCAAAAGATTTGTTACAGGCAAAAGCTACTAAATTACCGGGAACACCTGCATAAATCTTTTGCTTGCCTTTATTAAATTTTGCACTTTCAATAAGGTGCATGTAAATATGGTCGCCCTGATCACTTAAACTTATTAACCCCTGGATTATTTTAGGGTTGTCTTTAATTACTAGTTTATAAGTTTCCCTATCTTTTAGTTTAATTTGCTCACTCCATTTAAATTGCCAATCTGCCTTTACTATTTGTTTGCCATCGGCAGTAAAAAGTTGAAAAAAGTCGGTATCAAAAACATCACCTGAAACTGTATTTTCAATTGAGTTGGTCAGTTTATCAATCTCGATATCAACTAATGTTTGCTTTACTTTTTTCACTATCTAAAGATACTAATTTAGGGGGAGAAAAGTGCGATTTGTCCTGTATTTTTGCTGAGTTTCTACTCTTTACAGAGATGGCAAAATCTATTAACCTCATTTATATTTTTAGCTAAGATTGTGCTAAACAGAGTCGAAATGACCAAAATATCATCATAGTAATGGCAATGCAAAATTCTACAGAATATCATTAGGATATTTTATTTAAACAATAGATTTATGAACGAAAGAATTTAGATAGAAAACCAAATATAAACCTGCAATAGTACAAAATGAATAGTACCCTTTTTAAAATGCTAATAATTCTTTCGTCTTTAGTTTCTTGCGATGCAAAAAAAAGTATTCAAAAAGAAATAAAAAAAGATAAAATTAAAATTACGTGGTACGAAGAAAGTTATATATCAAATAGAAGGGCATTTGTTACTGTTGAAAACAATGACAAAAACGATGTAGTGTTAGATTGTAATGACCTTTCAATTATAGATATAAACATGAATAATGACACAATATTTATTAAAATTTTCGAGCCGGTAAAAACAGTAATTTATTCTTTTAAAAATTCATTTGAAGGTTATCCTATAAAAATTGATTCTTGTTATTCTATAAACGAGTACAATAAAATATACCAGCCCGAGTACTACAAGCCTTCTGGGGCTTCGGCTCAATAAAGTTATTCTGTACAAGAGTGCGACCCGCCAACGAGTTGGGGGCAAGCTGCCACCGAAGCCCTTGCCTTGGTTCGTGTATCACGAACCACTACGCTTCGGTAAAAGCTCAATAAAGTTATCCTGTACAAGAGTGCGACGCCTCTGAAGCTGACCAAAGAAATACAGCTCGTCCCCAAAAAATACTTCTTTTCAATTAACCCGTATTTCGACTTCGCTCAATACTGGCAGCAAACACACTTCGACTCCGCTCAGTGCTAGGCAATCATCTTCACTACCATCTCCTTCATCAGCGAGGCATCGGAAGTGCCGGTATCGCCTACCCCAACACCTTTTAAATTGTAATGGTGTAGTAATAATAAAATTCTTTCAATGCCTTCGTAACCGTAATTGCGGATGGTTTCCAAAGCATTTTTTACGGCGGTGCTGTTAAAATAAAAATGAGGTTTTAATGCGGCTTCGCTTTTATCGGCCATACCAAAAACGGTATACACTTTACTAAAGTTGGCGTACAATGCCGGCAGCACCATTTGTATGGGGGCAGCTTTGGGGTTGCCTTCAAAATACTGGATGATCTTTATGGCTTTGGCCAGATCTTTTTTGGCAATTGCAGCTTGCAGTTCAAAAACATTATACTCCTTACTGATGCCGATGAATTTTTCTATATCATCTTCGGTAATTTCTTTGCGGTCTTTTAGGTTAATGGAGAGTTTATCAATTTCATTGGCCATGCGGCTGAGGTCGTTGCCAATATGTTCTTCTAATAGCACCACGGCTTTACTGCTAATGGAAAAACCTTTGCCGGTCACCATTTCTTTTATCCACTCGTTAACTTTAAAATCTTTTAGTTTTTCGGATGTAAAAACTTCGGCATTTTGTTTTAAGAGTTTGCTTAGCTTGGTGCGTTTGTCTAAGGTTTTGGTTTTGTAGGCCACCACAAAAATGGTGGAGCTTAAAGGATGCTCAATATAACTTTCCAGCTTATCAATATCTTTCATTTGCTGAGCTTCCTTTAGCAATACCACCTGGCGTTCGGCAAACATAGGGTAACGCTTACAGGCATTTACCACGGCGGCCCACTCGGCATCACGGCCATAAAAAACGGTAAGGTTAAAGCCGGCTTCGGCTTCGTCTAAAATTTTATGCTCAGCATAATCAACCACCATATCAATATAATAATCTTCCTCGCCATCCAGCCAGTAAAGGGGTTTAAAGCTTTTCTTTTTCCAGTCGCTGATAATTTTCTCGGCACTCATGGTAACAAAGATAAAAGAATTTTAAAGCTGTGGCCGTTCTTACAACTCCGGTTTTAGTAAAACTGGCATAATTTTAGCGCTAAATGGCAGCGATAACGACTTGCATTAGTTATTCACATATTAACAGAACTGATTATTCCTATTCTTTTTAACTGTACGAATGAATACATTTGTCACTAATAAAAACACATAAACCATGGCATACGAGAATTTTCCCGAAACAGAAAAAACCGCACAACCTACGCCTCCTCCCGAAAAAAAGAACATGCGTAATTTACTTACTGCAGGTTTATTAATTGCCTTGCTGGGCACCTGGGGTTATATTATTTATGATAAGAATAAAACCAAGGAAACCATTCAGCAAAAAGACATGCAGCTGGCTACCACTACCACCGAAAAAGATGAATTAAGAAAAGAACTGGATGATGCTACCATGCGCTACGACATGATTAAAACCAGCAGCGCCAACATGAGCCACAGTAAAGACAGTGTAATTACACAGCGTGACAGAGAGATAGCAGAAAAGCGGGTAAAAATTCAGCAATTGCTTACCAAAGCCAATGCTACCAAAGAAGAACTGGCACAGGCAAAATCTTTAATTGCTTCTTTAAACGATGATATTGTAGGTTATAAAACACAAATTGAAACCTTACAAGGCGAAAAAATTGTGTTGATACAGGAAAAAGAAACTGTTACTAAAGAAAGAGACGTGGCAAGAAAAGAAACAGAAGATGCTAAAACAGTAATAAAAGAGAAAGAAGATGTAATTGACATAGGCTCTACTTTGCATGCTTCTAATTTTTCTATTGCCGGTATTAATGAAAGAAGAAGCGGTAAAGAAAAAACTACTACTACAGCAAAAAAAGTTGATAAGCTACGTATTTCTTTTGATCTGGATGAAAACCGTATTACGCAATCGGGTCCTAAATCAATTTACATTTGCATTACCGATCCTAAAGGCAAAGCAGTAACTGTAGAAGCATTAGGTTCGGGTATGTTTACCACAAGAGATGGCGTTGAAAAAGCTTTTACACAAAAAGTAGAGATCAATTATACACAAGGCCAGCGCCAGACTATAAATGTAGACTGGAAACAGAACAGCGATTTTGAAACCGGCGATTATAAAATTGAAGTGTATAACAACGGGTTTAAAATTGGCGAAGGTGTAAGAAGCTTTAAGAAAGGCGGATTGTTTGGCTAAGGGAATTATTTCAAATCAAGTTATAGGTAAAAAGAGTTTATAAAGTAAATAAAGTGGAGGAAGCACAGGCTTCATACACCAGTTACTTTATAAACTCTTTTTACTTTATTTACATTATACTTCTCACACTACAATATCGCTCTTATTGATGCCCGGCCCACATGCACTGTTTTTGCCGTGCCGGGTTTGCGGCCTTCGTATTGAATACTTACTTCAAAATTACCGGCCAGCCTTTTGGTGTATTCCACATTCCATAAATAGTTTTTACCGGGCAACAAACCATCAAGAATAATATAACCCACTGTGGTATTTGCGGCACCGGGATATGCAGTAAAGTTGATCTGGTTTAAAGTTAGCTTAGCATTTAGTGTGCTGTTGTTTAAAATATTGTACCGCAACTCGGCAATTACAGATTGGCTGAGTGCTTTTTCCAGCGAATCGATGGTATTCTTTTTATCCACCAAACTATACGCAACACTTAACCTGAAATTTGATTTATAGATATACGCCACAGAAGGCTCAATACTGTTTTGCATTACCAGGTAATTGCGGTTATTAAATTTTGTGCCGCTGGTGTTCAACTCATTTTTTGCCTGCCGAAAATTAATATTGGTTGAAAAATTCTTTGTCATATTCCAGCGTATTCTGCCGGAAAGATTCCTGAGCTTACGGCTTTCAAAACCATACGACAACAGCGTTTTTCCATTGGTAAGTCCGTGCGTAACATCAAAGCCCCATTTAACATTACTACGGTTAAAATAATACGTGTTGGTTAAAAAAGAATTTAAAGCCAACAAAGTGGTATCTACCAATTTTTTAGTAAAAGGATTAAACTGAAAGCTGCCGGTAGAAATATCTTTTTTATTGATCTGCAAAGCCGAACTGGTGCTGGAACGATATAATAATTTTTTAAGCCCTTTTGCATTGGTTGGTTTTATTACTGCTTTAGGGCTGATATCGATATTGTAATTAAACTGCACGTAGTTAGCTTTTACATACTCGTTACTTGGTGTAAACAGTTTTACATACTTACGCTGATCCTGAAAAACGGCTACCTCGAATTCATTCAATTCTTTAATCCCATTGGCATTATAATCTATCCAGGTATATTCGCCTTGGCCTGCTGGAACTTCAAAAAAAGTAAATTCCCTTTTCTGCTCCTGCCCTGCCCCTAATTCATATAATACAGAGCCATTTAATAATCCCTTCCATTCTCTAAAAGCATATTCTGTGCGGCCCAGCAAACTTTCATCGGCACGTTGCCTGCTGATAGCTGTATTTACAATATGCAGTTTGCGGTAAGTAATATTTAATTTCAACTGCCTGTTTTCATTCTTCATTATTTCAGTAAAGAAATTATAGTTATCACTTCTGTCGGCTTGCTGCAATTTATTTTGTACCGGCAACAGATCGTTCCTGGTAAAATAAGATATGCCCCATTTATTTAATTTTTGCGGATTTGATTTGATGTATACCTGCCAGGTATTAAATGCAAAGCTTAATGAGGTTAATGTATCGGTTGCCTTATTATGCTGTTTATTATGTTCGCCGGTATAATTTACACCCAGCTGTAGATATTTTATTTTTTCAAACGACTTACTAATGTCAATGGTTGGCCGCAGATAAGTGCCCTGGTCGGTTTGGCTTGTGGTATTGGTTAAACTTATTTTGTTGGTAAACTTCCAGCCATTGATAACCGTATAATTATCCAGTTGCTGGCGCAGGCCGTTGTAATTATCGCTGCGGTTGTACTTTATAATTTCATACGCATAAAAATTACCACTACTATCAGCCACTTTTACCGATGCATTGGCTAAATGCTCATCAGCCCTTGATGATTCGTACGGCAAACTCCAGTCACGCAAATACTCCACATTACGCAAACGCTCCAACGGCCGAAAGCGGCTTTGCACAAACTCGTACCCAATATTGGTTTGCAATTGCATGGGTTTACTAAACAATTTTATTTTTGCATCAGCATTTTGAAACTGAACTTTTGCAGCATAGCCTTTATCATTGGCTTTATCTTTGGTGGAAAAGAGATTGATATCGTAATTACTCATCGCTCCTTCTACCCTTATTTTTGATTTGGAAGAAAATAAATATTCGCCACCAACTGTAATTACCTGTTGTTTTTTAGGCGACACCAATAGCATCACCGGTGCCCAATCGCCTTTTTTAACATTATTAGCATCCGGAGAAACCCAGCCATACACTTTACCATTTACAGCATTTTGCAGCGGCATATAATTGCCTTTGCCCGGCCCAACATAGGTAAAAGAAAGGCTGTACAATACATCATTTTTATTAGTGGAAAAAACAAAAACAGAATCATGCATAGTGGTATTGTACAATGTATCTATTTTTTTGTACAAAATTTTGTCAACCGAAAATGTGTCCCGTTGTGCATTTTCATAAAATGCGGTATCAATACCATCGCCCACATCGGCTAAAAATTGTTTTTGCTTATTATCCAGCACCTGATTGATGGAAGAATTTTTAGCATCAGAATTACTGAATGCCGCAACGTTTAATAAAAACCTGTTGTTAAAATTTACTTCGTCGCTGGCATATACCTGTGCGTTTAAAAAGTTGCGGTCGGCATATTCAAACTCTACCTGTATCCTTTTATCTTTTGTAATTAAATTCTTTTGCGTAAAGGTAATTTCTGCAGTGTTGTAGTTAATAATGTAATCCTGATCTTCGCCTCGCTGCATCAACTGTCCGTCTATAAAAACCCTTTCTGTTCCTGCCAGTATTACAAAATACACTTCGTAATTGGCGCCCTGCAAACGGTATGGCCCCTGGTTACCTTCTACCGGGCTAAGGATATTGCGGGTAAACTTTCCTTTTGCCACAGCGCCGCTCGCCAGCAATGTATTGCCAATCTTTTTACTCAGTTTATTTTCTGTTATAAAAGAAACACCCTGCAATCTTTTATAAAAATTAAGGAAGTAATTTTTATTCTGCCTGATATCAATATCGCCAAAATTAGCCTGCCAGCCTTTCTTTTTTATTTGTAGAAATATTTTATCAAAATCTCTCAGGTCTTGCGTATTACCATCGGGCTGAATGGGAATATTGTTATCCGTTATAGCTGCGGTTAATTCTAAACTATCGCCAATAAAACCATTCAATTGTAAATTAAGGCTGGAGTTTACCACCGCATCCTGACTATTACCAAACGAAATACCTCTTCCAAAACTTCCCTCCGATTTTACAGTGCCAAAATCAAACAAAGGATTACTGCTTTGTTTATTTACATTAAAAGTTACCGGGTTGTTGTTAATAAAATTATACCTGATGCTATCGTAATTGTAATGTTTTACCACCGCATTTAATCTAAAAGGAAAAACACGGTAAGTAACCCACACATTGGACACCGCAGGTTTTTGCAACCAGGTGATAGTGGCATTTACTTCATCTACTTTATAAGTTGATGGCAGTACATTATCTATTGTAACAGAGTTAGGAACAATACTTGCAGAATCGAGCTTTACCACATTGCTGTTAACCGATATATTTTTTTTACGCAGGTTGGATAGCGACGAAGGCTTTTGTGCAGTTAATGTCTGCACAAAAAATAACGCAACAAAAAACAAGTATATCCCGGGGTGCTTCAACAGTTTTTAGATTAGTAATGCCTAAAATTACCAATTATTGTGTAAGACTGGCAAAATCATCTTTTTGCGGTACGACCTAAGTTAAAAAGGTTGCCAACCTTTAGATAGTATTTTTTATAAATACAGCTTTGCAGAAGGTTGGCAACCTTTTTTTATAACTACTCCGATTTATTCTGCATTTTCATTAATACTGCATAGGCATTTTTTATAACCAGGTTAGTTTGTGCAAAATTGGGCAAGCCTGTAATGATCTCTGTTATGCCATTGGCAGTGTTGCCCGTTTTTATTTCCGTCATTTCAAATTGTGCAGTAGTTTTTTGAATGAATACATACTGCTTATCGCCAAACCGAACTACGGCATCCTCGGGCACGGTGATAGCGGCAGCGTTGGTTAGCTCAACATCTGCATTTAAAAACATGCCGGGCAGCAATTCGTGTTCCGCCTTTTCAAAATGGCAATGTACCAGGGCGCTTCTGTTGGCATCTAAATTTTTACTCACCAAAATAACTTCAGCTTCAAATGTTTTGTTAGGATCGTTGGCCAAATGTGCTTTTATCTTTTGCCCCACCTGGATAAAGGGGACATCCTTTTCAAAAACTTTTAATGCAAGGTGCAGATCTGTTGGATTTACCAGTTCAAATAGAATATCCGCCGGGTTTACGTACTTACCAATATTTACATTTACCGCAGATACATAGCCGTTAATTGGCGAGTGAATGCTTATTGAACGGCTGATCTTATTTTCAGTAAGTGTAGCCGGATTTAAACCCACCATCAGCAATTTTTCTTTTAAACTGCTTAATATCACTTTCTCCATCTGGTATTCGCTTGCAACCTGTTCAAATATTTTATCGCTGCTGGTTTTAGTTTCATTCAATGTTTTCTGCCGTTCAAATTCTTTTTGCAGAAAATATACTTTTGATTTAGCCACTAAAAAATCCTGCTGCATTTGAATTAAATCCTGATCTTCCATTACAGCAATGGATTGCCCCTTACTAACTTTCATACCAGGCAATAAATGGGTTGATTTTAAATAACCGCCCAATGGAAAACTTACCGACACCATATTTTGCGGCGGCACATCTACAATACCATTAACTTTTAAAATTGAACTCATACTGCCAAATTGAGGCTTACCTGTTTGTATACCGGCATTTTTTATTTGAGCATCGGTAAGTGTTACTGTGTTTTCGTTTACAGTTTCTGTTTTGTTTTCAGCTGTCTTTTTATCATTATTACTGCAAGAGAGTAATGTAAAAAAAAGAAAAGCAGTAATACTATATTTATATTTCATTGTAATAATGTTTTTAATTATTTGTAAAAGCATTTAATTCAATAATGGTGTTATTCCATTCGTTAATGGCAGTTATGTATTCTGCCTGTATACTAATGGCCTGGTTGGTAAGCATTATCCATTCTAAATAATTGATGGCGCCGTTGGTAAATTGAAGATTGGCATTATCAGTAATAGTTTTTGCCTGTATCAATGCTGCCTTTTCAAAATACACCAACTGATTTTCCTGCTTTTCTTTTTTTAGCAGCAACTGCTGAATGGTTGATTCATATTGCTTCAATACATCTTCGTATTCTGTTTTAGCTACCGTATAATTAATTTTACCGGCAGCAATACGGGCCTTATTGGCTTTGTTAAAAAGTGGAATATTTAAACCCAGCGATGCTGCAGAAAACCGGTTAGTTCCCGTAAAGCTCTTATCAACGCCATTTACATTTTGAATACCTGAGATAGATTGGTTGGTATAACCAACACTAAACTGCGGTAAATTTTTTGTTTTGATCGCTTCTATTTCTTTTAACGGAATACTTTGTTGCTGTGCCTTTAGTTTTACAGCAGGATAATTGGTAGCATCTGGCTTTTGCGCAAGATCAATTTTTACTTTATCATCTGCCGGAATAAAAGTGACTGTTGAATTAAGCAACCTGCCGAATTGCACCTGAACAATTTTATAATCAGTATCCAATTGACTTAGCTGACTTTGCACCTGCATCAGTTGTGTTTCTGCGGTTGTTTTTTCTAAAATATTGGCATCCCCCGCTTTAAAACGCTGCGCCTGTTTTTGCGAAAAATTTTTGTACAAACTATCTGCCTGCAGTAGCAGCTCTTTTCTTTTTTGTAGTACCAGCATTTGGTAATACAGGAAGGTGACCTGCTTTTTTAATTCCGCTTTTACCACGTTTTCATTTAGTGCAAAAGAGGCGGTATGTGCCTGCAACAATTCTTTTTGCCGCTTGTATACTGCCGGAAAGGCAACAGCCTGCGATAGCCCGAATTTGGTATCGTTATACACGCTATTGATCTTACCATACTCTGCCGAAATATTAGTGAGCGGAATTTCTGTGGCCGAGCCTTCCAACGCTTTAGCTGCACTGGTTTTTAACTGGGCAGCCATTGCCGCAGGATTTTGGTTTAAAGCGGAGTCAATAGCTGCTTTTAAAGTTATTGGGGTTTGTGCATGCACAGTTGCAATGCCTGCACTTAAACTTAACAGCAACAAAATGGTTTTCATTTTATCAATATTTTTAGGTTTTCTTTTTTTGAATTTAGGCATACGCATTTTTGTTTTCGGCTTCTTATTGGTATCATTATGCTCAAACCATAAATACAAAACGGGCAATACTAAAAGCGTAAGCAGTGTGGCAGTAACCAAACCGCCAATAACTACTGTTGCCAGCGGCCGCTGTACTTCTGCACCGGCACCATTGCTTAAAGCCATGGGCATAAAACCTAAAGATGCTACTGCTGCAGTCATTAGTACAGGGCGTAAACGTATCCTTGTACCTTTCATTATTCTTTCTCTTATGTTAATTACCCCTGCCTCTTTCAACTGGTTAAACTCTGTAATTAAAACAATACCATTTAACACGGCCACACCAAACAATGCAATAAAACCAATGCCTGCAGAAATACTAAAAGGCATGCCCCTGCTCCACAAGGCAAACACACCACCAATAGCAGATAATGGAATGGCAGAAAAAATAAGTAAGCCATGCTTCATTGAGTTAAAAGCAAAATACAGCATTAAAAATATCAGTAACAGCGATACCGGTACGGCAATGCTTAGCCGGTTTTTTGCGGCTATTAAATTTTCAAATTGTCCGCCATAAGTAATATAGTAAGCGGTTGGTAATTTTATTTGTGTATTTATTTTATCCTGCAATTCTTTTACTACCGATTGTACATCTTTACCCCGTACATTAAAGCCCATGGTAATTCTTCGTTGTGCATTTTCTCTTTGTATTTGATTAGGACCAACTTTTATTTGCACATCGGCTACTTGTTGCAGCGGAATTTGTTCTCCACCCGGAGTAGCTATTAAAAGATTTTGCACATCGGCAATATCCTGCCTGCTGTTGTTATTTAATCTTACCACCAAATCAAAGCGTCTTTCATTTTCAAAAACCTGGCCGCTTACTGCACCTGCAAAAGAAGATTGTAACGTGTTATTTACTTCTCCAACCGACAAGCCAAATTGTGCTAATGCAGCCCGGTTATAATTGATCACAATCTGCGGCAAGCCAGTTACTGCCTCTACATAAATATCTTTTGCGCCATCAACGGTGTTGGCTATTGCGCCCAGTTTTTCTGCGTATAAAGCCAGTGTATCAATATCTTCTCCAAATATTTTACACACCACATCCTGTCTTCCGCCAGTCATTAATTCGTTAAAACGCATTTGTACCGGAAATTGAAAACCTGCGGTAATGCCGGGCACATCTTCCAATGCGGTACTCATTTTTTCGGCCAGTTCATCAAATGTTTTTGCTGATGTCCATTGGGCTTTAGGTTTTAATATCACCATCATATCCGATGCTTCTATTGGCATAGGATCGGTTGGAATTTCGCCACTGCCAATTTTAGTTACCACCTTTTCTACTTCTGGAAAATGCTGCAATAAAATATGTGATGCCTGTTGCGTTGATTTGATGGTTGTGGGTAGAGAACTTCCTGTTAATACCCTGGTATCTACTGCAAAATCTCCTTCTTCCAATTTTGGAATAAACTCTCCTCCCATGGATAGTAAAACTATTACTGCGCCAACAAACATCAGTACCGAAGCTGCAACAACGCTTTTAGGTATGATCAACACTTTTTCTAAAGTAATTCTATATATCTTTTCCAGCCAGCCCATCATTTTATCGGCAAGGTTTTTCTTAACGGCTATCTTTTTACTCAATACCAATGCACTCATCATGGGTATATAAGTTAAAGAAAGAATGAAAGCACCCATTATTGCAAACGCCACCGTTTGTGCCATAGGTTTAAACATTTTTCCTTCTATACCTTGTAACGAAAGAATGGGCAGGTACACAATTAAAATAATGATCTGTCCAAACACCGCAGCATTCATCATTTTACCTGCAGAATGGTTTACTTCTTCATTCATCTGCTGCTGGTCAATTTTTGTTAAGCCGGTAAAATGTTTATTGTGGTGCAGCCGGTGCATTACCGCTTCTACAATTATTACTGCCCCGTCGATGATTAGCCCAAAATCCAAAGCCCCCAAACTCATTAAGTTGCCGCTTACTCCAAAAAGATTCATCATAATAATGGCAAATAGCATAGCCAGCGGAATAACCGATGCGACCAGTAAACCTGCACGAAGATTGCCTAAAAAGATCACTAATATCAATACCACAATTAGTGCACCTTCAATTAAGTTTTTCTCTACTGTACTTATTGCGTTGTTCACCATTTTAGTTCTGTCTAAAAAAGGTTCTATCACAATTCCTTCAGGTAATTGCTTTTCTATTTGTGCAATTTTTTCTTTTACATCTTTTATTACTTTAGATGAGTTGGCACCCTTAAGCATCATTACTACTGCACCTGCCACTTCTCCCTGGTCGTTATAGCAAACGGCTCCATATCTTGTGGCTGTGCCTAAATTCACATCGGCCACATCTCTTATAGAAACCGGTGTACCATCTGCTAAAGTTTTTACGGGAATATTATTGATGTCGTTGGTATTTTTTACCAGGCCTTCGCTACGGATAAATAAAACGGTAGGGCCTTTTTCAATATAGGCGCCGCCTGTGTTCTGGTTATTTTTTTCCAGTGCCGAAAAAATATCAGTGATAGTAAGATTGTAAGATTTTAACTTATCGTAGTTAACCCCAATTTCGTATTGCTTCATTTTACCACCAAAGCTGCTTACATCTGCCACGCCTTTGGTGGTAAGTAACTGGCGGCGGATGATCCAGTCCTGTATGGTTCGCAATTCCATGGCATCATACTTTCCTTCGTAACCGGGTTTTGCTTTTACAACATATTGAAAAATTTCTCCCAACCCTGTTGTAACCGGCCCTAATGTTGGTGTACCTAATGATGGAGGTATCTGATTCTGTATCTGCGACAGTCTTTCGCTAACCTGCTGCCTTGCCCAATACACATCAGTATTATCATCAAAAACTATTGTTACCAGCGATAACCCAAAGCGGGAGAATGACCGTTGTTCTATAATACCCGGAATATTGATTGTGGTTTGTTCGATAGGGAAAGTAATCAGCCTTTCAATATCTGCTGCGCCTAAAGATGGTGAAGGCGTAATTACTAAAACCTGGTTATTGGTAATATCCGGTACTGCGTCGATAGGCAGTTTGGTAGCGCTGTACACTCCAAATAAAATGAGTGCCAGCACCATTATCCCCACAATTAATTTATTGCGGATAGAAAATGCAATGATTTTATTAAGCATGATTTATTCTTAATCATTTAATTATTTAAATTAATGAAATAATACAACACACCATCAACAGTAATTGTTGATACCACTTAACAAAGCTGATGTGAATTGATTAAGAAAATTTGGGAGGCTGCCAGATATCTGCAGTGTGGTTAAACCGTACGCTACTGTTATCTAATGAAGGATAAGATTTTTCAATAAAAACCACTGGTTGAAGTGCTGAAAAGGGTTGTGCAGGAGTGATTTCCAAAGTTACTGAAGAGGCACATTCTGCAGTTTTAAAAGGCAACTGCATATCCTTATCATAATCATCATCTTTAGGGCTGCCATGCAGGTAATGCATTACTATAAAATCTGCCAAAGACATATCACTTTTTTCAGCTCTATGCTCCCAAAAATGTCGCACCAGGGCAGGCAGTTTTACTACCTGGTGCAACTCTGTTTGGCTAAACAGGGTTACCAGTAAAAGCAATATGATGGAAAAGCGTTTCAATACTGCAAATGTATAAAATAAATGGATGGTGGTTTTAAATTATTTGGTTCGGTATTCAGCAGTCAAAAATACAGGTTCAATTCCCTTATCTGCATATTCAGCTATTTACAACATTTTAAAACCTATTTTTTTACGAAATTCATGCCATTGCCAGCTGAAAAAAAAAATGTTACTTTCACTGCATGATTTCATGGATAAAATCTTTAACGGTTGCTTTATTATTTTTTTTGCCGGGCATAATTACAGCGGGTGTAAAACCCACTGCATTAATTTATACAGTAAAAAAAAGCCTGATTTCCTTTCATTCTAATACAAAATCAGAATTAATAAAGGCTTCGTCAGCAGAATTGAAAGGCATTATTGATGCGGAACAAAGAACATTTGCTTTTTCTGTTTTAATGAAATCCTTTGATGGATTTAACAGCCCTTTGCAAAAAGAGCATTTTAACGAAAATTACATGGAGAGCGACAAGTTTGCAACGGCTAGTTTTAGCGGCCATATAATTGAAGAAGACGATTTTACCAAAGATGGTATTTATAATATCAGAGCAAAAGGCAAATTCAATATTCATGGAGTGGAGCAGGAAAGAATTTTACAGGGCGACTTACTGGTGAAGAATGGCCTGATAAAGCTCAATTGTATTTTCACTGTTTTACTGTCGGAACATGATATTAAAATACCCAGAATTGTACATGAAAAACTAGCCTCGGAAATTAAAGTGGTAGTATCGGCAGATTTTATAAAAAAATGAAAAATCAAAAAATATACGCAATATTTTTTTTTCTTATTACCACTATGCATAAATGTTGCTGCACAACAACCTTTTTCTAAAAAAATTGATATAGAAGAAGAAAATCTAACTATAAAAAATAATGTATTACTGAAAGACCGTAATGGTTTTTTATGGGTGGGCACATCAGAAGGGATATTCAAATATAATTCAACTATTCCGGAAAAGATATTCATCCCAGGCGCTCAAAAAAATTATATAGCTGCTTTATATGAAGACAGAGACGGTACAATTTGGGCAGGATGCAAAGATGGAAAAATTATACTGCTTAAAAATCATACAATTACATTTTTAAACCCAAAAGAAGGCTTACCCAAAGTTGCCATTACTTCAATTTATGAAGATGCAAAAAAGCGTTTGTGGTTTGCTACCGCAGGAGAAGGAATTTATTGCTACGACAGCACCCGCCTTTACAATATTAATACAGCAGATGGCTTGAGTGATAACAATGTAAATTGCCTGTATAGCCCGGATGGCAAACAAATAATTGCAGGTACCGACAGAGGGCTATCCTTTATAACTTTTGATCAGGGCAAAAAAAATATCCATTTCTTTTGCTCAAAAAATGGATTACCCGATAATATTGTACGCAGCATTGTACCTGCAAGGCAACGCAATACCGTTTGGATAGGCATGCAATCAAAAGGCATACTGCTTTTTAATTTTATGCATGAGCAAATTGAAGGTATTACAATGGCCAAAAGCTGGCCCTACAGCCAGGTAAATGATATTATAGAATTAAAAAATGAAACCGTAATTGCAACAGAAGAATACGGTATAATATGCTATAACAAAAAAGACAGCAACTTTTCTGATAAAGTATTACGTGACACTGTTTTTCCAAAACGAATTGCCGATTTGCAAATGGATAACGAAGGCAATATTTGGGCAGCTTCGGAAAATAAGTTAGTAAGTTTTACCGGTGAATATTTAAGATACTGGTACAGCGGTAAAGGAACTAATTTTACTAAAGTACATGCCCTGTTTGCTGATGATGAAAAAAAGCTATGGTTTACTCCCGACTTTCGTTTGTATGAAAGCAGCACCGATAAATTCAGCAAAGAAGATTTACGCAGTTACGATCTTACACCTCCCAAAGATCATGTTGACATTACCTGCTTTTATAAAGATAAGTTTGGCTACTTGTGGGTTGGCACAATGGGAGAAGGATTGTTTAGAATGAACACCATAACAGGTAAATGGCGGCGCATTAACGAAAACCCGATAGCCTATTACGGCAATATTTTAAGTATTGCCGGTAACGACAACCAGGTTTGGATATCTACATTAAATGGGGTGGCTAAATTTAATCTTTCCGAAAGAAATTATGATCTGGCTGAGAAAATAAATTACACCAATTACAATAAAAAAGATGGCTTAGGCAGCGACTATATTTATCACATACTGATCGATTCAAAAAAAAGGGTTTGGTTTGCAACCGATGGTGCCGGAGTTGCGGTGTTTGACAATAATTTATTTATCAACTTTTATACCGGCAAACTCTTTCCTTCAAAAGTTACCTATTCCCTTACCGAAGACAAAAAAAAGCATATATGGATAAGCACTTACAATGATGGATTATTTATGTATGATGAAAAGAAATTTATACAGTACGGAATAAAGAACGGGCTTACTGATTTAGCAATAACTTCAATAGCTGCTGATGAGTACAATAATATTATTGCTGTAAATAAAAAGGGTATTGATGTTTTTAATCCTGAAAAAAACATTGTACAGCATTATGGAAGTGAATCAGGATTTACAGAACTCCAGCCCAATTTAAATTCCATCACAAAAGATATAAACGGCGATCTGTGGATTGGAACAGAAAATGGCATTGTTCGTTTTAGCTCCCAGCAATCATTTTCAACCTATACGCCTGTGGCTGTTATTGAAAGTGTTAGTTTGTTTAATAAGCCTGTAATAATGGACCATGAAAATGGTTTTAACTATAATGAAAACAGCTTCAGTTTTAAATTTGCAGCTGCCTATTACAAAGCACCAGAAAAAGTAAAATTTCAATATTGGCTGGAAGGATATAGTAAAAAATGGGAAACTACCGGCGACCGGATGATAAATTTTCCGCAGCTACGTGCCGGAAAATATAAAATGAAGATCAGGGCTTCAGCCAGCGATAATTTTGAAGCTTCGCCTGTTGCATTTTATGCTTTTACCATTAGTAAATCTTTTTGGACAACCTGGTGGTTTCGCATTTCCACTTTATTAATTGCAGTAGTTTTGATCTATCTTTTTTTTAAACAAAGGGTAAAATCTATCCGGAAAAAAGAACAGATAGAAAGAGAAAGATTTCAGCTGCAATATGATGCATTAAAAAACCAGGTGAACCCTCATTTTTTATTTAACAGCTTTAATGCCTTAATGAATATTGTTGAAGACAATCCGAAAGAAGCCGGAGTACTCATCAAACATCTCTCACAGTTTTATCGTAAAATGACAGCTTACAGTCAAAAAGAACTGATCACTTTAGAAGAAGAACTGGGGCTGTTAAACTCCTACTTATACATTCAGCAAAAAAGATATGGTAATGCGCTGCAAGTTGCTATCAATATTAATCCTGCTTTAAAAAAATCTACTTTTATACCACCGCTAGTATTGCAATTGTTGGCAGAAAATGCCGTTAAGCACAATACGATAAGTAAATTTAAACCACTGCAAATAAATATTTTTTCCGAAGAGGATATGATAATTATGCAGAACAACATCAATATTAAAATGGAGAAAGAAGAAAGTGAGGGCGTTGGTTTGCAGAACATTAAAAACCGCTACAAACTGTTAACCAATAAAGAAATAGTGCTTGAAGAAACAGGTGAAATGTTTGTTGTAAAACTACCATTAATACATTCCAACTAAATATGAAAATACTTATTGTAGAAGATGAAGAACAGGCCTTAAACAGGCTACAAAAAATAATTGCAGAAATTTTGCCGGATGCTGCCTTAATTGGCAACACAGCCAGTATTGAAGAAACCATACATTGGTTTGAGCTTAACCCAATGCCTGATCTTATTTTCATGGATATTCAGCTGGCAGATGGCAACAGCTTTCAATTGTTCACCAAAATAAAAATCAGCTGCCCGGTAATATTTACCACAGCTTACGAAACTTATGCGTTGCAGGCTTTTAAAGTAAACAGTGTGGATTACCTGCTTAAACCTATAGATAAAAATGATGTAAAAAGGGCCATTGACAAATTAAAATTGCTGCAAAGCAGCAGGTTTGCAGTAGTGGATTATGCACAAATATTAAAAACAATGCCAGCTCCGCCTGTGAAATACAAAGATCGCTTTATTATAAAACTGGGCGACACTATAAAATCGCTATCTGTTGGTGATATTGCCTATTTCTATACCGAGAACAAATCAAATTTTTTATGTACCAACGAAGGCAAACGTTTTCCCGTGGATTTTAATTTGGATCAGATTGAGCAAATGCTTAATTCAAAAAATTTCTTCCGGATTAACCGGCAGTTTATCATTGGCCATCATGCTATTGAAGAAATGAAAGCACATACCCGTTCCCGAATTATAGTAAAGCTCACCCCTCCTTCTAAGTTAGATACTGTGGTAGCAATTGACAGAGCACAGGATTTTCGTGCCTGGCTTTCGGAGTAGCATTTTTCCTATCGTATTTTTTCCATACAGATTCAGTAGGCAGTATTGCAGCTTCGGCAGTGTTTTACCAAACTTTTACAATGGTTGGCCTGATTTTTCGTTTTACATAAGCAATTCTAATAACAATCTCAAACCGGTAAATAGATCATAAAAAGTACTCGACGAACTTTTATATTTATTTATTAATCAAACCCAATAGATTATGAAAAAGAGAATTACCGTTAAAATTGCCTGCACACTTATTTTGCTGATCGCCATTTTTCAGTTTGCTTGTAAGCATGAGATACCTGTGCCAATATGCGTACCCGGCGATTTTAAAGTAACGGCTACGCAAACCCCCGCCACACTAAACCAAAACAATGGCTCCATTACCGCTACTTCTAATGGCGGCACTGATGTTAAATACAGTTTAAATGGAGGATCATTTCAAACCTCCGGAAACTTTACCGGGTTACAACCTTTTGGTAATTACAATCTGGTAGGTAAAAACCTGGCAGGTTGTACTGATACCGTATTAATACAGATTGGTTCTTCCGATCCCTGCTCAGGAGTTGTTATAAATGTTACCCTCACCAAAACCGACGCTGCTCCAAATTTATCAAATGGGGTAATTACTGCAAATGCAAGTGGTGGCACTGGTTTTACTTACAGCATTAATGGTGGTGCATTTCAAAACAGTGCAATATTTTCAAACCTGGCCGCAGGCCCTTACACAGTTGCAGCAAAAAGTGCTACAGGCTGTATAGGTACAGGCCAAATTACAGTTGGCACTAACAATCCCTGTGCAGGCATAACAGTTGTAGTGTCTTCTACGGTTGTTCAGCCCGCTACTAACCAAAGCAATGGTTCCATCACTGCATCAGCCACCGGAGGTTCGGGCTTTACTTATAGTTTAAACAATGGTGCATTTCAAACCAGCGGTACATTCAGTGGTTTGGCTGCAGGCAACTATACTGTAACTGCAAAAAACAGTAATGGTTGTACAGGTATAAAAACAGTTGCCTTAGGTGCATCTAACCCCTGTGCAGGAGTAACTGTTACGGTAACCAGTACAACAGTAAACCCAACAACCGGAGCAAGCAATGGCTCAATAACAGCAAGTGCAACAGGTGGAACAGGATTTACTTACAGCATAAATAATGGAGCGTACCAGGCAAGCGGCATCTTTGCAAATCTTGCTGCAGGCACCTACACGGTTACTGCAAAAAACGCTAACGGTTGCCTGGGAAGCAAACTGGTTACATTAACTGCATCGAGCCCATGTACCAATACCAATATTGTAATAACTGCAACTGTGGTAAACACTACGCCTTGCGTAACGCCAACCAATAATGGAAGTATAACTATTACTGCCACAGGCTCAACAGGATTTACTTATAATATTAATGGCGGAGCTTACCAGGCCAGTAATGTTTTTGCCAATCAAAACGCAGGCACATTTTTAATGGGTGTAAAAGATGCGAATGGTTGTACTAAAACGCAGTCGGTAATTATTGGGGTTGTACCTAAAGGTCCATTATTTACCAACGTAAGAAGTCTTATCAGCACACGATGCAGTGGAAGTGGCTGCCACATGAATGGCACTACCACTGCAGGATATAATTTTGATGCAGATTGCAGTATTGTGTCAAAATGGAGCCAGATTAACCAAACTTGTGTTACTTATACTATGAAGAAGATGCCAATTAGTCCACAAGCATTGTTTACAGCTGCCGAAAAAGCTATAATAACCAACTGGGTTAATGCCGGGCATAAATACACTGATTAGAATACGGATTTAGTTTTAACAGGATATGACAACTTAACATGCTGGCCTGTTTTTTATAAAATGAATTACAGGTTCAGCATGTTTAAATGCAGCTTCAGCAAAAATTACAAAACTGTTACTTAAAGTTGGCGCTATTTTTATATAGATATTAAAGAATTATTGATTTATGACAGCAAATAAAAAGAGAATATTAAAATGGTCGTTATTATTTGTATTGCTGATAATAATAACTGGTGGTTTTGTTGCCTATAAAATGTACAACAAGCCTCACCGCAATGTAGAAGAAACAAAAGGCATGTCAGTTACAGCAGCACAATTAATAACCGACTATGAAACTAACGAAGCAGACGCTAACAGTAAATACCTTGATAAGGTACTGGAAGTTGCTGGCGAAATAACTGAAGTTTCGAAAAACCAAAAAGCAGAAACGGTAATTACGTTAAAGGGCTCTGTTATGGGTGGCATTATCTGCACCCTGGAAGCCCCTTCATTAACGGATGCAAAACCAGGAGCAAGTGTAACGATAAAAGGTATATGCACTGGCTATCTTACAGATGTTGTTTTGGTAAGGGCAGTTGTTCAAAGCAGGTAAAAGAGAGTTACAATTCTTTTGAAAAACCAATTTTTAAAACTCTAATTAATTAAATCAGATGAAGCACAAAACATCCTTATTATTAGCAGGCATGGTCCTTTTTTTTGTATGGGCGGTTAGTTCCTGTAAACATGAAATCCCTCTTACAGATGCCCAGACAGCCATTATTGGTGGTACCCAAACCTGCAGTACAGACACTGTTTATTTTCAAAACAAAGTACTGCCATTGCTAAATTCCAGCTGCGCCATGAGCGGTTGCCATGATGCGATAACCCGTGAGGATGGAGTTGAATTAACCAGTTATGCAAAAATTATATCAACCGGCGGCGTAAGAGCGGGTAACCCTGCAGGTAGTGATCTGTATAAAGTGTTAAATAAATCCGGAAGCGATAGAATGCCGCCACCACCAGCTGCCGCTTTTACGCAGGCACAAAAAGACATCGTTTATAAATGGATTTTACAAGGTGCTAAAAATAATGCCTGTAACGATTGTGATACAGCCGTGTTTACTTACTCCGGTGCTGTAGCTCCTGTAATGACCACTTATTGTAAAGGCTGCCACAACCCATCATCTTTAGGTGGAGGTATTGATGTTAGTACTTACGCAAGTGTAAAAACAATTGCTGCCAATGGTAAATTAATGGGCAGCATTAATCATACTGCAGGATATATCGCTATGCCACAAGGCAGTTCCAAACTATCTGATTGCAGAATTCAACAGGTACAAAAGTGGATCCTGAGTGGTACTCTTAATAATTAATTCAATCATCAGTAATACAAATATTTTATGAAAACCTTTTTAATGATCATGGCTGCAATATTTTCTGTTTCGTTGATGGAAAGTTGCTATTACGATAAAGCGGATCTGCTATATCCCGATGGAAAGACACCTTGTGACACATCTGCTGTTGCAAAATTTTCAAGCGATGTACTACCTATTATGAATGCCAGTTGTAACTCTGGCGGATGCCACAATACTGCATCGGCAGGTGGTGGTGTAATACTGGATACTTACAATGGCGTAAAAACACAGGCCGCCAACGGTAGATTAATGGGTTCTATGAACCAAACCGGTTCATACTCTGCAATGCCCAAAGGTGCAGGCAAATTAAACTCTTGTACACTAACCAAAATTCAGCAATGGATAAATTCAGGTACTCCAAACAATTAAAATTTAATATCATGAAAAAACTATTTTTTGCTTCTTTTCTTATTTCATCTGTGGCATTTGTAAATGCACAAAATATTTACATGACCAAAACGGGCAAAGTTTCTTTTTACTCCCGTGCTAAATCTTTAGAAAAAGTGGAAGCGGATAACAATGAAGTTTCCAGCATTCTTAATACACAAACAGGCGATCTGGTATTTGCCATTTTAGTAAAGAGTTTTCATTTTGAGAGTGCTTTAATGGAAGAGCATTTTAATGAAAACTATGTAGAGAGTAATAAATTCCCCAAATCTACCTTTAAAGGAAAAATAAGCAACTTGGCTGCCGTAAATTTTGCAAAAGATGGCGCTTATCCTGTTACGGTAGACGGTGATCTTACATTGCATGGTGTTACAAAAAAAGTAAGTTCTACAGGATCAATCACCATTAAAGGCGGCAAGATAGCCGCATTCTCCAAATTCAGTGTAAAATTAAAAGATTACAATGTTGTTATTCCATCGCTGGTAAAAGATAAAATATCAGAAGATATTGATATTACCGCAGATTGTAAGTACGAACCAAAAAGCTAAAACAATAAAACTCTAATTAATGAAAAACCTTTTTTTAATACTCTTTTTACTGGGTGCTGCTTTGCCAAAAATATATGCACAGGACGATTTAATGAAAATGCTGGAGGATGAGGCAAAAAAAGAAAAGAAGAAAGACTATGCCACTGCTACTTTTAAAACATCAAGGCTAATCAATGGCCATTCTATTGAAAATGCAGCGGCAGGTGTTTTAGACTTTAAGATATCTCACCGCTTTGGCATGGTTAATAAAGGCGGCTACGAGCTTTTTGGATTGGACCAGGCCACCATGCGTATGGGATTTGATTACGGCATATCTAACAGGTTAATGGTTGGTGTTGGCCGCAGCACTTTTCAAAAGCAATATGATGCATTTGGAAAATTTAAGATCCTGAGGCAGTCAAAAGGTGGCAGATGGTCATCTCCTATTTCTATCAGTGCTGTATCAACAGTAATGCTAAAAACACTGAAATGGGAAGATCCTACACGTAAAAACTTTTATACTTCACGCCTTTCCTTTGCACACCAGTTAATTATTGCACGTAAATTCAGCGAGGGTGTTTCTTTTCAGTTAATGCCATCCTTTGTACACTACAATATTGCCCAGACGGTATTGGACCCCAATGATATTTTTGCACTGGGAGTTGGTGGAAGAATTAAATTAAGCAAAAGGTTAAGCTTTAATGCAGAGTATTATCATGTACTACCCATATCGCTTGTACCGGGCGAGGGATACATGATCCCGGGCACCAAAAATTCTTTAGCTGTAGGTTTTGATATTGAGACCGGTGGCCACGTTTTTCAGGTACATTTTACCAACTCCACCGGTATGACGGAGAAGACTTTTATAACTGAAACCACCGGAGATTTCTTTAAAGGTGATATCCATTTTGGATTCAATGTTTCGAGAGTGTTTACGATAAAAAATAAAAAAACAAAGAAAAGTAAGACTGGTTCTGATTCCTTCAATATTATCCGTACACAATAACCCTTTTCTGATCTCTAAGCTGGTTTATTCTATTTTTTAATAACTACTGGTTAAATAATTAAAAATCAGGCATGCATTTCAGCAACCTGTTTTCGATACTTATTTACCGGGTAAAACAAAAAATGTATGAATTATCTTCAGCAAATTGATGGATGGAGTATTAAACATCATCCAAAATGGCTTGTTGTGCTAAGAGTACTTCTGGGCCTTGGCCTTATAGTAAAAGGCATTCAATTTATTAAAAATGCCACCGTACTTGAGCAAATGATTACTCAATCGTCTGTTTCCCAAAATTTTTCATGGCTCAATACTTTTATTCCCTGGCTGCATTTATTTGGCGGCAGTATGCTGATAGCCGGTTTGTTTACACGGCTTTCAGTACTTATTCAGCTACCCGTTTTATTTGGAGCTGTTTTTTTTGTAAACTCAACCAATAACATTTTTTCAGGCGAATCAGACTTTCTTTTTTCTATCATCGTTCTTTTATTATTGCTGTTTTTTTTGATTGAAGGAGGCGGACCTTTTTCGCTAGACAATGCTTTACGCAGGCATAAAAAAAATTGAGGCTATTTCAAATTACTGTGTAATAAATAAGCCGCTTTAAAATGAAGCGGCTTATTTTATTTTGATGTGTTGCTTTTTAATTATTCAGAACTCAATCCTGCAGAAAGGTATTCCCTGTTCATCCTGGCAATATTAGTAACAGAAATACCTTTGGGGCATTCTGCTTCGCAGGCATAAGTATTGGTGCAATTGCCAAATCCTTCTTTATCCATCTGGGCCACCATATTCATTACACGGCTTTGCCTTTCGGGTTGGCCTTGCGGTAACAGTGCCAGTTGAGAAACCTTAGCACTTACAAATAACATGGCGCTGCTGTTTTTACAAGCCGCCACACATGCGCCACATCCAATACAAGCTGCAGCAGAAAAAGCATCGTCAGCATCTTTTTTATCAATGGCTATTGCATTAGCATCAACTGCATTACCGGTATTTACCGAAACATAACCTCCAGCCTGAATTATCCTGTCAAACGCACTCCTATCCACCATGAGGTCTTTTATCACAGGAAATGAACCGCTTCTCCAAGGTTCTACCACAATGGTATCACCATCTTTAAAAGCCCTCATGTGTAACTGGCAAGTGGTATTCTGTGTCCAGGGGCCGTGCGGCTTACCATCAATATGCATGCTGCATTGGCCACAAATTCCTTCCCTGCAGTCATGATCAAAGGCAATAGCATCTTTACCTTCGGTGATCAGTTGCTCATTCAGCACATCAAACATTTCCAAAAAAGACATCTCCGAAGAAATATCCTTTACCTGGTAAGTTTCAAATTGTCCTTTATCCTTGTTATTTTTTTGTTTCCACACTTTAAGTGTGAGGTTCATGTGGTAATGTTCCATGGTATTTAAATTGCTTAATTGAGTTATTATTTAATCACAACCTTTTATAATTACTGTATTCAAATGGCCGCCATCAAATTTTTGCCAGAAGAAATACAACAACCTGTGCTTCGTATTTTTAAAATTTTTCTTTTTAATATCTATTTCAAATTTCCAGTCTTCCTTTGCCACCAGATCTTTCATTACTGCCGGGTGCGTTTCTTTAAACAAAGTGACAGAATCTATTTGAGAATAATCAAATTGTATCGCTTTGTTTTCTATTTCCTTCTTTTCTTTTCTTCCCTCCTCGCCAGCCCACAATTTTGTAAAGCCTTCCTTTTTTTTATACATCGTTAGCGGGTTGCGTACCCATCCATAATGATAAATATAAGCGTCGATCAGTTTTACATTCAGCTTGCGGTTATCATCCCATCTAAAACCCTGTGCATCCTTATGGCTTTTAATTTTTTTATGCCCTGCATCCTGCGGATCATTCCTGATGATCCGTATCTCTTTACTATACCAACTTCTGCCATCACCAATATATTTATAACTGCCGTAAAAATGATGATAGTTAAACAATAATCCTTCAACCCTTTTGTCAGCCACATATTTTTTCATGGCATCAACAATAGTGGTTTGGTATTGTTCATGCACTACTTCATCTGCCTGAATGTAAAAGAGCCAATCACTATCCGCAGCTGTTGCAGCTATAGCTTTATTAGTTTCTACTGCTAAAACTTTTCCGCCTTCCCGTAAACTATCATCCCATACAGAATGAATCACTTTTATTTTATCTGAACCTATCGATGCAATTAGATTATTCGTATCATCTTCAGAATCTCCCAGGCAAACAATCATTTCATCCACCATGGGTAAAATAGATCGTATTGATTCCACCACAGGATAGCCATACTTAATGGCATTCTTTACAAAGGTGAAACCTGATACTTTCATAATTCTTTATCACATTAAATCGTTTCACTATAAACTTTATTTATCCCACGCTCTATTGTTCCTTTAGTAGCATATACTTCTTTTGCAAGTCTTTTGTAATCCGGAGTATTTTTAAATTCCGGAACATCTCTGCTACCTACTATCCTTGCATCAATTCTAAAACCTCTGAATTCACTCTTCAAATATAGTATAGTTGAATAAATTTGATTTACAGCTTTATTCAAATCTCCACCTTTTAACTCAACAAAAAAAACTCTTTGCAATTCATCAGTGTCAAATAAAAAATCACATCTTTTCTCATTAACATTTTGTGCTAAGCACTTATCAATTTTTACCTTTCTGACAGAGACATTTGAATTATTGTTAAGCGTATAAGTCTTGCCATTTTCATAGGCAACACAAATTTTTCTTTTCTCATTAAATTCAATACATGCCTCTAATAACAGACTCATTTTTCTATTAGTTCAATGTTTAATAAAGCATCAAATTGTTCATTTAAAAACCCTGAAATGTTATCTATTTTTTCTGCTCTGATCAGATTCTCTTCTCTATCCATTATGGCTTCACAAGTTCCATCTGGCAATAACATGTAAGCAGATACATTATCAGGACTTACCCAACACTTGCTCTCAATTATTTTATTTACTTCCTCATAATTCTTTTTTCCTATTTCAAAGGCATACATCAAATTATTAAGAGAAGTCAATGTGTATGGACTATGAGTCGTAAGCAAAACCTGGTTATCCTTATTAGTAGTTTCTGCTATTAAATAGTTCATAAGTTCTCGCTGAACCTTAGGAAAAAGATTTAGTTCAGGTTCTTCAATAATAAAAGTTTTCTTTTTCTTTCGAATTTTATTATAATACTCAATCACCAAAACTATTGGAATTAAAGATTTATAACCGCTAGCTGCATTATGTAAGTTAGTAAAATCATTTTCACCCATTTTTCTTATCTCACTTTTCCCATCAATATTCTTGTATTCAATTTTTAACGGGGTTATTGCAGTTACGCCCTTAAAGCTTCTGCTGATTTTATCCATATCAACAAAATATCTAAAAAGTGGGTCAGATAGATTGCTTGTAAAATCTTTTCCTAATGAAAATATAGATTGCAGCCCCCTTTCGGTATAAATAAAAAATGGATTCTCTAAAACGTCTGCAACAAAATTTTCAAAAAATTCGTTGCTTAATTTGCCTCCGTTCTCTAATAAATAATATTCGTCTAAAAGATTTCTAAATTCATTCGTAATTGGATTTATAGAAGAAGTTAGATGATAAACCTTTTCATCATAGTATTTATTATCTATTGCCGAGAATCCTCCACTTTCCCAAATCCTATTATCAAACGTATACTTATAATCCTTACATTCATAAGATACAAAACTATCCTTTCTTATATATTCAAATAACCCCCATTTACGTAATTTTTCTTCAATTTCTTCTAGTCCGTGATTTTTATTCTCTTGTGTTTTTTCATCATAATAACCACCCTGAATATTTGTGAAATAACGGCAGAAGCTTAATAACTTTGCAATTGTACTTTTCCCCGTAGCATTCTCTCCAATAATAACATTAAACTTTTTAATTTCAAGTTTCACATCCTTAATCGGACCAAAATTTTTTATGTGTAATATTTCACTCACTACTTACTTGTAACTCCTTTGCGTAGGTTTCACAATCTCAAAATTCAATTCTTCTTTATTCAGCTCCCAGTTACTTTCTCCTTTAAATTCCCATGCAGATACATAGCTATAGTTGTCATCATCACGTTTTGCTTCACCTTCTTCGGTTTGGCTTTCTTCTCTAAAATGTCCGCCGCAACTTTCATTACGGTCCAATGCATCTTTACACATCAGTTCACCCAGTTCAATAAAATCTGCTACACGTCCTGCTTTATCTAACTCAGGGTTCATGCTGCTTATTTCTCCCGGTATCCTTACATCAGCCCAGAATTCTTTTTTTAATTGTTGTATTTCCACAATAGCTTCCTGCAAGCCTTTTGCATTACGGGCCATACCACATTTATCCCACATTATTTTTCCCAGGCGCTTATGAAAACTCTCTACGGTTTGAGATCCTTTAATATTCATCAGGGTATTTATCCTGTCGCTTACTGCTTTTTCAGTTTCTTCAAATGCAGGATGGGTAGTAGGTATTGATGGATTACGAATTTCATCAGCCAGATAGTTACCCAAAGTATAAGGAATTACAAAATATCCATCAGCTAATCCCTGCATTAATGCAGATGCACCTAAACGGTTGGCACCATGATCGCTAAAGTTGGCTTCGCCTAATGCATATAAACCTTGTACTGTTGTTTGCAATTCATAATCTACCCAAAGGCCACCCATGGTATAATGCACAGCAGGGTAAATTCTCATCGGCATTTCGTAAGGGTTTTCGCCGGTGATCTTGTCATACATTTCAAACAGATTGCCATATTTTTCTTTCACCACTTCTTTACCCATTGCAATAATGCCTGCTTCATCAATGTTGGTTAAACCTTGTTTACCCACTTCAATTTTTCCGTAACGTTTTATCGCATCAGCAAAATCAAGGTACACGGCTAATTTTGTTGTACCCACGCCATAACCTTCATCACATCTTTCTTTAGCGGCCCTGGAAGCCACATCTCTTGGCACCAAATTTCCAAACGCAGGATATCTTCTTTCTAAATAATAATCTCTTTCTTCTTCAGGAATATCTAATGGTTTACGGTTATCATCTTTCTTTTTAGGCACCCAAATTCTTCCATCATTACGTAAGCTTTCGCTCATTAATGTAAGTTTACTCTGGTAATCGCCACTAACAGGAATACAAGTGGGGTGAATTTGTGTAAAGCATGGATTACCAAAAAATGCTCCTTTTTTATGTGCCTTCCAAGCTGCAGTAACATTGCTGCCCATTGCATTGGTACTTAAATAAAATACATTACCATATCCACCGGTGCATAACAGTACCGCATGGCCAAAGTGTCTTTCTAATTCTCCGGTTACTAAATTTCTTGCTATAATACCTCTTGCTTTACCATCGATCATTACTACATCCAGCATTTCGTGGCGGCTGTATTGCGTTACATTGCCTAACGATATTTGTCGCTCTAATGCACTGTACGCACCTAACAGTAATTGCTGGCCTGTTTGCCCTGCAGCATAAAACGTACGTTGTACCTGCGTACCACCAAAACTTCTATTGCTTAATAATCCACCATATTCTCTTGCAAAAGGAACCCCTTGTGCCACACACTGATCAATAATATTATTACTCACTTCTGCTAATCGATGTACGTTAGCTTCTCTTGCCCTGTAATCGCCACCCTTTACAGTATCGTAAAATAAACGAAAAACAGAATCACCATCATTCTGGTAATTTTTTGCCGCATTAATACCGCCCTGCGCCGCAATACTATGTGCACGGCGTGGACTATCCTGAAAACAAAATGTTTTTACTTTATACCCTAACTCTCCTAAAGCAGCAGCAGCAGAGGCTCCGGCTAATCCCGTACCTACAACTATTACTTCAATTTTTCTTTTATTGGCGGGGTTAACCAACTTAACATGTCCTTTGTAATCTTCCCACTTTTCATTCATCGCACCGGCAGGTATTTTTGAATTTAGAGCCATATCGTTAATTATAAATTAGAAATTTTGAATTATTTTTTTGAGGTCATCAGTTGTTCTTTGTTCAGCTTCATTGGTAAAGTTTATGCTGAGGAACGAAGTACACTCTTCAGCAGTAAATCTTTATTCATCTTTTTAAAAAGCGAATAATTATTTTATCCACTCTAAATAAAAAGCCAGCGGCATTAAAGCAAACAATACACACACAATTACAGAAAATCCTATTCCCACAACTTTAATTATTGGAGTGTATTTTTTATGATTAATACCCATGGTTTGAAATGCACTGGGAAAGCCATGTAACAAATGCCAGAATAAAGAAACCACACCAATGATATAAACAACCACCACCCACAATTGTTGAAACTCTTCTTTCATAGCTTCAAATAAATTATGGCTGGCATCATTCTCTCCGCCATTTGCATACAATGCAATTTTAGTATCTACAAAAAATTTAGAAATATGAATTACTAAAAAGAATAACAATAAAGTACCCAGCAAACCCATGCTGCGGCTGTACCATTTACTGTTGGTACCTGCTGCGTTTACGGCGTATTTAACCGGCCTTGCAGCGTTGTTTTGTTTCCACAGTAACAAACCCTGAATAATGTGGGCTACTAATCCGGCAAACAACCCCAGCTCTAATACCCTCACAATATAATTGTGGCTCATAAAGTGAGCGTAGTAGTTAAACATTTCGCCATTATCATTAAAAAAGATCATGGAGTTGACGGTGCAATGAATAACAAGAAATGAAATTAGAAATAATCCGGTGAGCCCCATCGTAAACTTCTTGCCTATTGAAGAAGTAAAAAGCTGTTTAAAGGTCATTGTGCAAAAGTTAATGATTGAATTTTGGAAAGCGAATTTACGTTGTAATCATTCAAAAAAGCTAGATTGTTAAATGTTTTTGTGCAAACGATGCCATTTTAATCCAGCAATTTTATTATCCAGTTATCTACCTGCTGAAAAACCATATCTGGTTTTAAGGTTCTCCATTGGGGAAAATCCATTAAACTGATATAATTGGTAAGTCTTGCTTTTTTAAAATCATACTGGCTTTGCTGCGGCATATCTATAATTACCACCCAGCCTCCATCATCTTCTAACTGCTCCCGCCACTCTTCATAATAGCTATCATCACTGCTGTGAAAATTTAATACATTCTCTGCTATGATAATAAATTTTGTAATTCCTTTGGCATATAAAATATCTGTAACGTCTCTGCGCAAGGTCATAATATCATTTTCAATGGCATCGTTCCATTCGCCTATCAATTCTATGATGGCATAATTTTGTTCATAATCAACAAACAAAATTTTCATGTACAATGTTTTGCTGCCAAAATCATCCCATTGTGGATGTATGTAATAATTATATACAGTTTGACTAAATTCAAACTCGCTGTAAGTTCTTCCGTAAAAAGGCGACAACTCGTCTTCCTCCGCTGCATATAAATGGCGCCAGTTGTAATATGGTTCTATATCCTGCACTTAAAATAATTTTTGTGCATACAAAGTTCAAACAACACACCTGCAAAACAAAATTTTAATTTTTAAATTGGGGTAATAAAAAAGAGGTTGTCATTTCCGACAACCTCCGTACTAAAAACCATAATATTTTTATTGTACCACTACTCTTTCTGTAAATACTAATTGATTGGATGCGTCTGAAACTTTTACTAAATACACACCTTTGCCAACGGTACGGGCAATCCGTACAGTCTCTCTCTGCAGCTTGCTGCTTACATTTACTATAGTAGAAAATACTGCCCTGCCAGAAAGATCAATCAACGCTACGGTATATTTTCCTGCTTTCTGTCCATCGAACAGTACTTTAAATTCATTTGAAGTTACCGGGTTAGGGAAAATTCTTGCATCTGTATTAATTGTTGCAACGGGTGCTAAAGATGGTATATCAAAAGTTTTTTTAGCAGTAGCTTCTTTTTGAAATAACAAATTACCGTTTGCCAGATCCGATGCGTTATATACTTTATCAGAACCTTCAATTTTAACTGCAGCAAGATCGTCTAACTTTATTTTATAGTAGCCTTCAAAACTATTAGCGCTGCTCAACACAATATAATCATCGGCATCCACTGCTGCACCGTTGGTGGTGTAGTTTGCAGGTAAACCGGTGATAGTACCTATGTGTGTAGTAATTCTTGTATCAATATCCACTTTAAAAACCTGGTGCATTGCAGATATTACATACAACTTACCGTAAGCATCAGCAATCATATCGCCACCCCAACTGGTACATTTGTTATGAATAGAAATACCGCTTTTATTATCTTCAGCATCTACTAAATTTCCCATGTCAGTAATCACCGTTTTTTTACCAGTGGTAAAGCGTATCAAATGGTTACCATCATTGGTAATAGCATAGCCATTACCATCCGCAGCAATATCCATACGGGTAATATGATTAGCTTCATCCATCATATCTAATGTGTTCAGCAGTTGCGTTTTTTCGGTATAAAATTTTGGAATATCTCCTTTGGCATTTACATCCAACCACCGTAATTCTCCCACTCTCATGGGTGTAAAAAATAATTTATCGTGCCTTTTATCATAAGCAGCAGCTGCCACCATGGTTACTGTTGGCACATCCTGCATTTGTACAGTTGTAGCTGCACCATTATTATCGTATTTAAAAGTAAGCTGAGATGCCGGCGTTTTTGTAGTAGCATCGGTTAAAACAAAAGCGGTTTTATTATTCTGGTATATATCCCGGGTAACTTTACCGGAAGCTATATCCACCTGGCGTATATTCATCCAGCGAAAATCGCCGGTACCATCACCGGTTATTGCATAAGTTTTACCGGCATCCTGTGCCAGTGCTGCAAATGAAGAAATAATAAATGATGTGGAGAGTAAAATTTTTACATTCATATGAGTAGTTTTGTAATTAGATACCTAAGTTAATAAAAATACACAAAACTTCTTCTACTTTTTTATGAACGGAAGCTTTCAATAGCTTTTTTAACGGTTCCCTGGTGCAGTAACAATTCTTTTGCAGTTTCATATTCCTGAAGGCCCAGTTTTTCCATCAGCATTTTTACGCCACGATCCACCAGCTTGTCGTTAGATAGTTGCATGTTCACCATTTTATTATCTTCTACCCTGCCCAATTGTATCATTACAGATGTAGAGATCATGTTCAACACCAGTTTTTGAGCAGTACCGCTTTTCATACGGGTGCTACCGGTTACAAACTCTGGTCCTACCACCACTTCAATAGGATAATCTGCCGCCTGGCTTATAGGTGCATTATAATTGCAGCAAATGCTGCCCGTTACTATATTATGTTCCCTGCATTTTTCCAAAGCACTAATTACATAAGGCGTAGTACCACTTGCCGCTATACCAATAACCACATCTTTATTATTTACCTGATGTGCCTGTAAATCTTTCCAACCTTGTTCAGTATCGTCTTCGGCAAATTCCACCGCTTCTGTAATGGCTTTATAGCCTCCCGCAATAATACCTACTACCAAACCATAAGGCACACCGTAAGTGGGTGGGCATTCGCTGGCATCTACAATACCCAGCCGGCCACTGGTGCCTGCACCTATATAAAAAAGACGACCTCCCATTAGCATTTTATCAACAATACTGTGTACCAATGCTTCAATTTGAGGAATTTCTTTTGCAATCGCACCCGGCACAATTGCATCTTCCTTATTGATGTTGGTTAATAATTCTGTTATTGTCATTTTATCTAAATGACGATAATTGCTTTCCTTTTCTGTAATTCTTTCAAATGCCATAACAATGCTGCTTCTAATTTATTAACTGTGATACTTTACCAACCCATCCATGGGTTTTTTTAATACTTTACCCAATTGCAGTTCGTAGGAGTTGCACATATCTTTCAGTACATCTTTAAAACCATACGCCACGCTGCCGATAAAGTTGATAGGCAGGGTCCAGCTTTCACGGTATTTATAAATGTGGTTAAAGAAAAAATCATTGAAACCATCTTCAATAATATTTTCAATCATGTAATGCCCCCGGTTTTCTGCCAAAAAAATGGCGTAAGAAGCCAGGTAGCGGTTAGGCAGCGGCTTTTTGTAAACTGCCTCTAATATTTCGTAACTGCTGGTATTAAATCTTGCTGTAAAACGATCCATCAGGTCTTCATCAAAAGTATTATAAAGAAAATACTGAATTACTTTTTTACCCAAATAAGCACCACTGCCCTCATCACCCAAAACATACCCCAGGCCCGGGCTGTTTTTTACTATTTTTTTTCCATTATAAAAACAGGAGTTAGAGCCTGTACCTAAAATACAGGCAATGCCTTTTTCTGTGCCGCACAATGCTTTGGCAGCACCCATTAAATCGTGATCAATAGCAATTTTTGCTTTAGGAAAAACTTTTTGCAAGGCTTTTTTTACCAGCTTAATATTATCGGGGCTGCTACAGCCGGTGCCGTAAAAAAATATCTCATCCGGCGCTACCTGCTTCATTTTGGGTTTCAGTTCCTGCTCAATTATTGTTTGTATTTGATCCGATGTTAGAAAATAAGGACTTAGCCCCTGGGTGTAAATTGTTTTTTTCTTTTTCCCGTCAACAAGGCACCATTCGGCTTTTGTTGATCCACTGTCTGCAATTAATTTAATAGCCATTGTTCTTTTTTAAAATTGTACTTGAAGTTAATGCATTTTTGCAATGCCCGATTCTTAATTATAAGCATAAAATCTTTTAAATAATATTTTGGTAAAACTAATTCCTAATTGTCAATTACCAATTCCAAATTACTTACTTCTTATCTTCGTAAAATGAATAATAAAAAAGTACAGGTTTGGTTACCCCTCCTTTTCAGTATTACAATGATCGTTGGAATGTATCTGGGCTTTAAGATGAGAGATAATATGCCGGGAAAAAGTTTCTTTTATTTAGAGAAACGAAGGCCTATACAGGAAATAATGGATCTCATTCAAAACAAATATGTAGATGAGGTAAAGGCTGATGCACTGGCCGATACCGCCATACAGGCTATATTAAACAAACTGGACCCCCACTCCGTTTTTATACCTGCCGAACAACTGCAGGGTGTTAATGAAGACCTGGCTGGAAAATTTTATGGTGTGGGTATTGAATTTAATATTTTTAACGACACTATAAATGTGATAAATGTTATAAAAGACGGGCCTAGTTTTAAAGCAGGCGTATTAACCGGCGATAAGTTTATTGCCGTGGAAGACAGTGCTGTGGCAGGTAAAAAAATAGATGCGGATAAAATAAGAAAACTATTACGTGGCGATCGTGGCACTAAAGTAAACATTGTTTTTTTACGTGGTACCGAGCAAAGAAAAGTTACCATTGAAAGGGGTGCAATTCCTTTAAATAGTTTGGATGCCAGCTATATGATGGATAATGGAGTAGGTTACATAAAACTCAACAAGTTTTCGCAACAAACCTATCGTGAGTTTATGGATGCTTTAATGGCTTTAAAAAAGCAAGGGTTGCAAAAACTAATACTTGATTTGCGAGGCAATGGCGGCGGCATTTTAGATGAAGCGGTGGAAATAGCTGATGAACTTTTACCGGGTGATAAACTGATCACTTATACAGAGGGAAAACATGTTGCTAAAAAAGAATACCGCTGCCGCAGAGAAGGACAATTTGAAAAAGGTGGTCTTGTTGTATTGGCCGATGAAGGCACTGCAAGTGCCAGCGAAATATTAATTGGTGCATTGCAAGATTGGGACAGGGCTACCATAATTGGCCGCCGCAGTTTTGGTAAGGGTTTAGTACAGGAACAATTTGACCTGAGTGATAACAGTGCTTTGCGTTTAACTATTGCAAGGTATTATACCCCGCTGGGCCGCAGTATTCAAAGGCCCTATGCCAATGGCGAAAAAGCTTATTACGACGAAATTTCCAACCGCTTTCATGATGGAGAAACACAAAGTGCCGACTCTGTAAAAAATGATACCAGCAAAATATATAAAACCCCTGGAGGCAAAAAAGTATATGGCGGTGGCGGCATTACACCCGATTATTTTGTGGCTTTGGATACCAGTGGCTTTAGTATCAGCACGGCAAAATTGTATGCCAAAGGAGTTATCGGCAATTTTGCTTATAAATTTTATTTGCAAAATTTACCGCAATTAAAAATTTATAAAACCCCCAGCGATTTTGTAAAAACTTTTTCTTTTACAGAAAATAACTGGAAAGAATTTGTAACTATTGCAGCTAAAGACTCCATCACCTTAAGTAATATTAGTGCAAAAGAAAAAGCAGATATCACTAATCGCATCAACTCCTCAATAGCCCGGCAATTGTGGCGTACCGAAGGAATGGTACAGGTGCTGAATACCGAAGACAATACCGTAAAAAAAGCAGTAGAATTAATACAAAAATAAAATAAGAAAGCCTCCGCTTAAGGAGGCTTTCTTCGTTGTTAACAACTGCTTAGTCTTTCAAACTAATGATGTTGCTTACAGTTCAGAGGTTAATTTGTTTTTCGGATACAGGATTGGTAGTTTTCTGTTAGGATATTTGATGACATAAAGGTCGGGGTAAGTGATTTTATGGTAAGTAGATGCTGCTGTTAATGTTTTGTAGAAAAGTTTCGAGGTATCACTTTTATTGCAATTACATTTTTTAACCGGCTTATTAAAGCCAAATGGTTGCAGTTAAATTAAAAAATTACCTTTGCCGCAAAACTAAAAAAACATGTGGCTGAATAATATTTTAGAAACCATTGGTGATACTCCTCTTATTAAACTAAATAAAATTACCAAACAGCTGCCCTGCACTGTATTGGCAAAAGTGGAATACTTTAACCCCGGCAACAGTATTAAAGACCGTATGGCTTTAAAAATGCTGGAAGTGGCAGAAAAAGAAGGTAAAATAAAACCAGGCGGTACAATAATAGAAGGTACCAGCGGCAATACCGGAATGGGCCTTGCACTAGCTGCCTGCGTAAAGGGCTACAAATGTATTTTTACCACTACCGATAAGCAATCAAAAGAAAAAGCAGATATTTTAAAGGCAGTGGGTGCCGAAGTAATTGTTTGCCCCACTAATGTAGAGCCCGAAGATCCCCGCAGTTATTATTCGGTAAGCAAAAGATTGGCAACCGAAGTACCCAATAGCTGGTACGTAAATCAATATGATAATTTAGCCAACCGCCAGGCACATTACGAGCAAACCGGCCCCGAAATTTGGGAACAAACAGAAGGTAAGGTTACTCATTTGGTAGTAGCCACCGGTACCGGCGGTACTATTGTTGGTACAGGCAAATACCTGAAAGAAAAAAATCCTGATATTAAAGTATGGGCCATTGACAGCTACGGCTCTTTACTAAAAAAATATTTTGAAACGGGTGAGCTGGATCAAAAAGAAGTGTACCCATACATAAGCGAAGGCTTTGGAGAAGACTTTGTACCGGAGAATTACGATATGAGTGTAATTGATGCCTTTACAAAAGTTACCGATAAAGATGGCGCCATAATGGCCAGACGTATTGCTAAAGAAGAAGGTTTGTTTTGCGGCTATAGCGCCGGCAGTTGTTTGCAAGGTGTATTTAATTTAAAGGACCAGTTAAAAAAAGATGATGTGGTGGTAGTGATCTTTCATGACCATGGAAGCCGCTATGTAGGTAAAATATATAACGACGAATGGATGATGGAAAGAGGTTTTTTAGAAGTAAAAACATTTAAAGATCTTATTAGCGGAAGAGGTACGCAAAAACTGGTTACTGTAAGCAGTAATCAAACAGTACTTGAAGCTATTGAATTAATGAAGAAGTATGATATTGAACATATCCCTGTAATAGATGGAGAAAATAATGTTGGATCAATATCAGAAAGTGGTTTATTCAACAAGATTTTAAACAATGCCGAAATAAAAAGCGATCTGGTAAATTCTGTTATTGAAAAACCATACCCGGAAGTAGCGTTTGACACCTCTGTAGAGCGTTTAAGTTCGTTTATTACAAAAGAAAATGGCGCCGTTTTAAGTAAAGACGACAGCGGCTTATATCACATTGTAACCAAATACGACATTATTCAAAGTCTTTCAAAATAATTATAATAGGTTTTTTACTATTCGCAAAAAACCTTACTAATGCTGCATTGTAACGATGCAGCATTTTTCATATTGGCAGCTTTTACTATACCAAAATAGTAAAAACACGTTACTTAAACACGTAACTATCGCATAGTACTAACAGCACATTTACTATTACCCCCGTAAATACAGTAACTGTAAAAAAGAGCAATAACGCTCTTGTTCACAATCTTTTAACATCGCATCTTTGTGTCAGAAGTTGATTGATAGGAATTAAATATCAATCATTATCCAAAAATCCTGAAGAAGCCAAAAGAAATCAATCCAATGTTTGTGAAAAACCTGAAAAACAATCCAATATCAGTCAACTTCTAATTTTTTTAAAACAATAAAGAATAACAATATCTAAACCTATAGAAAACCAAAATATCCAAAGAAAACAAGATTCTAATTCCTAAAGAAAACAACCAATACCAATTATCCCAAGCCTATGCCTTTAAAAGCGATGATGGCTAGAAAGACCGAAGAAAACCAATATCCAATGTCTATGCTGTAAAAAGCGATGATGACAAAAACCGAAGTAACCCAATATCCTAAGCCTATGCCCTTAAAAGCGATGATGGCTTAAATGAAAAAGACCACTGAAACCGGATTAAATTATTTAAAGTGTTCTGCTTAAAGAGCGTCTTTAGAAGCAGATCCAAATGAATCCTGTTAAAAAACCGACTAGTGCTTGGTTGGTTCTCAAAAAACTTACTCCCATAATTTTAAATAATTATGGGAGTTTTTTATTTATGTAATCAATTGCTTTTCATTACAAAATCGTAAAACTACGTACACAAAAGTCGTAGTAATCCCAACTAATGCATTGAATATCTACTACCCCACCCGTAAATACAGTAACTGTAAAAAAGAGCAATAACGCTCTTGTTCACAATCTTTTAACATCGCATCTTTGTGTCAGAAGTTGATTGATAGGAATTAAATATCAATCATTATCCAAAAATCCTGAAGAAGCCAAAAGAAATCAATCCAATGTTTGTGAAAAACCTGAAAAACAATCCAATATCGATCAACTTCTAATTTTTTTAAAACCAATAAAGAATAACAATATCTAACCTATAGAAAACCAAAATATCCAAAGAAAACAAGTACACCAATATCCAATGCCTATGCCTTTAAAAGCGATGATGGCAACAAAGACCAAAAGAAACCAATATCCAATGTCTATGCTGTAAAAAGCGATGATGACGAGAAAGACCGAAAGAAAACCAATATCCAATGCCTATGCCCTCAAAAGCGATGATGGCGACAAAGACCAAAGTAAACCAATATCCTAAGCCTATGCCTTTAAAAGCGATGATGGCTTAAATGAAAAGACCACTGAAACCGGATTACATTATTTAAAGTTGTTCTTTTAAATCAGGAATAACTCAAAAAAAATCCAAACAATCCTGTTAAAAACCGACCAGTGCTTGGTTGGTTCTCAAAAAAATTTACTCCCATAATTTTAAATAATTATGGGAGTTTTTTATTTATGTCAGTTATCTTGCCGGTATAATTTTACAGCATGATTTTGCAACCATCATATCTCCTGAAAGATATTCCCAAACGCATTGTATCGTTGGTGCCATCGCAAACAGAACTATTGCATTACCTGGGTTTAGAAGAAGAAACGGCAGCCATAACAAGATTTTGTATTCACCCCAAAGAATGGTTTAGAAGTAAACAAAGAATTGGTGGCACAAAAACTATCAATATACCTGCCATAAAAAAACTGCAGCCCGATTTAATAATCGCCAATAAAGAAGAAAATGGAAAGGAGCAAGTGGAAGAACTGGCAAACGATTTTAATGTGCTGGTTACAGATGTAAACAGTATTGCAGAGGCATTGCAAATGATACAACAGATTGGGCAATTAACCGGAAAGAAAAAAACAGCAAATGAACTGATCAAAAAAATTATAAATGGATTTTCAGCAATCACTTTGCCTGAAACCAATATAAAAGCAGCTTACTTAATTTGGAACAAACCTTATATGAGTATTGGTGGCGATACATTCATCAACGATATTTTACAAACATGCGGTTTGCAAAACATTTTTGCCCACACCAAAAGATATCCGGAAATAACCATTGAACAATTAAAGGCAGAAAACTGCCAGCTGGTATTATTATCATCGGAACCCTACCCTTTTAAGCAAAAACATATAGATGAATTGCAACAGCAATTACCCGATGCTAAAGTTATTTTAGTGGATGGAGAAATGTTTAGCTGGTATGGCAGCCGTATGTTGTATATGCCTGCTTATTTAAACAATTTAGTTGCCCAAATTGGTCAACAATGAGTATAATCATACTGTTGCAATAAATGACTGTAGTTTCTTACATTTGCAAAAAACAATTTAGTTATGAGCAAATACAGAGCAGGCGTTTTATTTGGCGCAGAGTTAGAAGCATTATACAATGATGCAAAAGACAACCAGTTTGCATTACCAGCTGTTAATGTTATTGGCACCAACTCCATCAATGCAGTTTTAGAAACAGCAGCAAAAGTTAATTCCCCGGTTATTATACAATTTTCTAATGGCGGCGCACAATTTATGGCCGGCAAAGGAATGCCTAACGATAAATTACAAGCCAATATTGCCGGAGGTATTTCCGGCGCATTGCATATTCATAATGTAGCAAAATATTACGGTGTACCAGTGGTGTTACATACCGATCATGCATCAAAAAAATGGTTACCATGGATCAGCGGATTAATTGATGCCGGCGAACAATTTTATAAAGAAAAAGGTCAGCCGCTTTTCAGCTCACACATGTTAGATCTATCTGAAGAAACTATTGAAGAAAATATTGCTACTTCTGTTGAATTTTACAAACGCATGGCGCCATTAGGCATGAGTATTGAAATTGAACTGGGTGTAACAGGTGGCGAAGAAGATGGTGTGGACAATAGCGATGTTGATAACGACAAATTATATACTCAACCTGCACACGTTGCTTATTCTTATACCGAATTAAGCAAAGTAGGTAAACTATTTACTGTTGCAGCTGCATTTGGTAATGTACATGGTGTTTACAAATCTGGTAACGTACAGTTAACACCCATCATTTTACACAACAGCCAGGTGTATATCGAAAAAGAATTAAAGACAGGACCAAAACCTGTTTACTTTGTATTCCACGGTGGTAGCGGCTCTCCTCAACATCAAATAAGAGAAGCTATTGGTTATGGTGCTATTAAAATGAATATTGATACTGATATGCAATGGGCCTTTTGGGAAGGTGTCTTAAACAATTATAAAAAGAATGAAGCTTATTTGCAAGGCCAGCTAGGTAATCCTGATGGACCAGATTCTCCAAATAAAAAACACTACGATCCAAGAGTTTGGTTACGTAAAGGAGAAGAAACTTTTATTAAAAGATTAGAAGTGGCATTTGAAGATTTGAATTGTATTAATAGAAATGCATAAATAGTTTAGGGGTTTAGAAGTTTAGGGTTTAGCAAGAAATACTCCTGCTAACTAAACATCTAAACCCCTAAACATCTAAACCAATATTACTTCTACACTCAAAATAATAACAAGCATGAGCCAGAAGAAAGAAGAAGATTTTGAATTGAATTTAACCGGCGAAGAAGGTGATTCGGAAGAGACAAAATCCGGTTGGTTTAAACGTATAAAAAAAGGTATCCTTACATCTACCAAAGATAAAAAAGATGCCCCCGAAGGTTTGTGGAGCAAATGCCCCAGCTGCAAATACACCTGCACCGTATCGGAATTAAGAGAGAACAGATTTGTTTGTCCACAATGCGAACATCATCACCGTATTGGCAGCGAAGAATATTTTGAGATCATTTTTGATGAGAACATCTATAATGAATTGTTTGCCAACATTAGATCGAAAGATCAGCTGGGCTTTACCGATTTAAAGCCATACCACAAACGCCTGGAAGAAACCTATGCCAAAACAGATATTCATGATTCTATTACAGTGGCACATGGTAAAGTAAATAGTCACGATTTTGTGGTGGCCTGTATGGATTTTGAATTTATTGGCGGTAGCCTGGGTAGTGTAATGGGAGAAAAAATAAGCCGGGCCTGCGATTATTGTATCCAACACCACATTCCTTTTATGATCATTAATAAAAGTGGTGGTGCAAGAATGATGGAGAGCGCCTTCTCTTTAATGCAACTGGCTAAAACTTCCGGTAAACTATCACAATTAAGCGATGCACAAGTGCCTTATATTTCGCTTTGTACCGACCCTACATTTGGTGGCACCACTGCTTCCTTTGCTATGCTGGGCGATATTATTTGTGGCGAACCCGGTGCCCTTATTGGTTTTGCCGGCCCAAGAGTAATTAAAGAAACTATTAAAAGAGATCTGCCCGAAGGTTTTCAGCGTAGCGAATTTTTACTGGAGCATGGCTTTTTAGATTTTATTATCCCAAGAAAAGAATTGAAGGAAAAGTTGAGTACGTTGTTGGTATTGTTTAAGAGTTGATTCTTTTTTGAACATATTTTTGATCCCATTGGCTGAAGAGTTGATGGGGTTTTTTGTTATTGTTACAAACTGATTTAATGAGAAAAGTATTTCATTAATTAAAGTTGTATTTGCGTTACTCAATATCAGTGGCGCTTTTTTTATGAGAATTGTTTAACACTGTACATGTAAATATTGTTTTATGCAAAAGAGTAGTGTATTTTAGCGGAAATACATATGTTGTGTGCCATTTGACGAGGCTTCAAACTTTGCCCATGCAGGAAAATCAACTAGACAATATTAATCATCAAAGTGTCGACAATAAACTAATGGATGCTAGACAAGTAGAAATCAGTCTCATCAACAAAATTTTACTTGACAAAGGCGAATTATTTGTAGAGCAGAAATTTTACAATATTGTTCAGACAATTTCGAGCATAACTAAAGCGAACGTTTCACCAACTCAACTTTATTCTCAAATATTCCCTAATCTAACTCCGACAAGAAAGGGAATTGAAAAAGTACTTGAGAATGCTATCAATAGCAAAGAGTTTAAGCCTTTATATCACTCGTCTGAATATTTGTATCAGCAATGGCTTATCAACTTTAATAATTGTGTATTAATTAATAGCGTTGACACAATAATAAAAATCAATGCTCAATCATGTAAAAAAACTTTGGAAGAATTCAAATTGTGGGTTTTGGATTTCCCGACCCTAAAAGGAAGTTTTATTAGAAGTAATATAAAATGGGACTCAGGAATTCTGCCATTCGGCATACCGACAAAATATATACCCAAAAACTCTACTGTTAAAAAAGATATACTTGAGCAACTTGCAAAAAATGGAACAATGCAGTTGGTAAGTATGGACGACATAAAAAACAAAATTGAGATTAGCCTTGAAAATTCAGATATAATTTTGACAAGAAAAAGTAGGTATCCAATTGCACCAAAAATCCTTCAATCATGGTTAAAGAATTTTGGTATAACAATTTCATTAGTGACATCAACTTATTTAATAGAATTTGGAATGCCTTACGGCGGTAATAATATTTCTTTAGACGAAATACTTAGATATACAAATAACGGATACGGCATTATTGGACTTTTAGCATTTCAATTAGCCTTTTTGATAAATATGGACGACAGCAATAACACAATTGAATTCAGACACCATCCGCTTTCTCAATCAATTGTTTTAGGATTGGCAAGACTAGAATATTTTTTAAATCCTAAGATAGCCTGCTTATGATAAACGGCACACAACACGAAGGGATTCGCCGCCTCGGTTCGTGTCTCACGAAACGTTCGCCACAATCCTCAAGTTCTGCAATAATAGACAGTCAATAAAAACAACCAGTTCTTAACACAGCACATTTGATTTGGGTAAAATAAAATAATCGATCCCAATAAAAAACCAAGCGAAAATAATAGCGAAGATTGTAGCGAACGTTTCGTAAGACACGAACCGAGGCCAATATCAGTGACGCTTTTTTATGAGGCTTTGTTTAACGCTATACATGTAAATATTGTTTTATGCAAAAAAGTAGCGTATTTCAGCGGAAATACATATGTTTGTTGGCAACAACCTTATGACGACATACCACGACATATCAATCATAACAAATAATTCATACAGATTTGCTGAACTCATAAATGGAGGACAATACACAAATATTTTGTATTACGAATTCCATGAAGTAGTTGATCCGACTGAAATTTGGAATTGTCTAGAAGGATTAGAATGGTTTTCACAGCGAGCAAACGACTTTTACAAAATATTTCTTTCTCATGGTAATGTTGATGAAGAACCTGCCATTATTCACGTTGCAATTAAATTGGCTGACGAGTGGTTTATCGCACACGATTGTGGGGCAAATTATTATGGTGGTTATGGACCGACAGGGATTTATAAATTAAGAGAGGCTTGTGCTAATAAAAATATTGCAGCTTTTGCAAGCGAAGGCAATTTTGACGAATGGATAAAAGAAAAATTTGGCGCCGCAAAAAAACAGAGTATTTCAAGCAAAAAAAATATTGACCAATTTCAGTTTGAGAAGCTAATCAAGTCGATGCAGTTCTTGACAGCAGATATGCAAAGACGACCAGACCAGTTTCAAGACCTCAAAGAAGAGAATATTAGAGACAGAATGCTTATGCCATTAAACGTGACTTTTAGAGGGCGAGGAAATGCAGAAGCAAAAAACTGTAAAGGAAAAACAGACATACTTGTTAGAACCAAGGATGGACTAAATGAACATATTTTTGAACTCAAAGTTTGGGGTGGTATTAAAACACTTGAAGAGGCAATCACACAATTGCAAGGATATTTAAGTTGGCATAACAATTATTCAGGGATTATTATGTTTTGCTACAACTCTGACTTCACTGCAATACTTAACGAAACTGAAAAGTATTTAACGGAACACTTCAATTTTGACAAAAGAGAAAAGTATATTCCAAATGAATTTCGCTTTAAATTACAACACTCGACAGACAAATACAAAAACATAGAAGCACATTTGACATTTATAAACCTAAAATTGGCTTGACACAAAAAAGTTGCGCCTCTACATAAAACAGTTCCCCACATCCGCCCTCTCCCTTTATCCGTAAATCTCTTCGTGATAAAATCATTCTCAAAAATAGTCCTTACAATTCTACTAATTTGTTGTGCCTGCACCACAAACGCACAACTAATCAATAACAGTTCCACCTTTAGAAATATCAACCGCAACAGTTATTTCCGTTTTCACTACGATAATGATTATTTTACTAAAACAGATGAATATTATACACAGGGAATAACTTTTGAGTACGTACATCCTTCAATAAAAAAAATTCCTCTGGCAAAATTATTATTGAAGCCTTTTACCACCACGCCGCAGTATGGGCTAACATTTAATTTATTTGGCTACACGCCTACCAGCATTGCCAGCGATAGTATCTTGTATGGCGACAGGCCGTTTAACGCCAACATTTCTTTTAAAACATTTTTAATTCAGGTAGATGAGGTACGTAAGCAACAAGTATCAACTGCATTAAGCATTGGTGTAATGGGCAAAGCAGCGCTGGGCTACGATTTTCAATACAATATTCACCGCTGGTTAAAAAATCCATTGCCGCATGGCTGGCAGCACCAAATTAAAAATGATATCATTCTCAACTACCAGATAAATTACGAAAAACAATTGTTTGCTGCAGGCAATCATTTTTTACTGAACACTACTGCCGAAGCAAGAGCTGGAACATTAAATGATAAACTCAGCGGCGGATTTAATTTTATGGCGGGCCGTTTTAATAAACGATTTATGCCGGTTATAAAAAAAGCAAAAGCGGAGTATTATTTATACGGACAAAGCCGTGTACATTTTATTGGCTACGATGCCACTATGCAGGGCGGATTATTCAACCGCAAAAGTCCTTACACTATTGCCGCCAATGATATTACCAGGGTTACTTTTCAGGCAGATGCCGGTGTAATAGTAAATTTTAAAAAGCTGTACCTCTCCTACACCCAATCTTTGCTTACCAAAGAATTCCGTACCGGTAAATACCACCGCTGGGGCGGCATAAGTGTGGGGGTTTCATTATAAGTATTACACGAATTAGAAGAACGAATTACACGAATTAAAGGCTCCAATTACACCAATAAACCAGTTAACAAATTAACCATTAAACCAATAAACCAATTTACCTTTGTAAAAAACAACCGCATTGGAGATCAGTAACAGAAAAGCATACCACGAGTATTTTTTTGAAGATAAATATATTGCCGGCCTTGTACTGCAAGGCACCGAGATAAAAAGCCTGCGTGCCGGCAAAGCCAGCTTTAACGATAGCTATTGCTTATTTGAAAATGGTGAGCTGTTTGTAAAAAGCCTGCACATTTCCGAATACAGCTTTGGCACTTACAGCAACCACGAACCCCTGCAGGAAAGAAAATTGTTGCTGAACAGAAGAGAACTACGCAAGCTGGAAAATAAAATAAAAGAAAAGGGCTATTCCATCATTCCGTTAAAAATATTTTTAACTGAAAAAGGTATTTTTAAAATGGAGATCGGTTTGGGCAAAGGCAAAAAATTATATGATAAAAGAGAAACTATAAAGGAAAGAGAGAACGACAGGGATATTAAAAGGAAGTATGGGATTTAAAGCTGGGTAAAAGAAGTATAAAAAGTAAATAAAGTTTTTACGCTGGTTACCTCATTTACTTTATGAACTTTATTTACCTGTGAACTTTAACACTCACTCAAACTAATCGGCACATTTACAGCCAACCCGCCATCAGCAGTTTCTTTGTATTTACTATTCATATCTAAAGCCGTTTGCCACATGGTTTTTACCACACCATCTAAACTTACTTTAGCATAATCGGGAGTGCTTTGTAAAGCGAGCTGGCTGGCAGTAATAGCTTTAATGGCACCCATGGTATTTCTTTCTATGCAGGGAATTTGCACCAGCCCGCCAATAGGATCGCAGGTTAAACCCAGGTGGTGTTCCATAGCAATTTCGGCAGCCATTAAGGTTTGGCGCTGTGTACCACCCATACATTCCGTAAGTGCAGCAGCAGCCATGGCGCTGCTAACACCAATCTCGGCCTGGCAGCCTCCCATAGCCGCAGAAATAGTGGCGCCTTTTTTAAATATGCTGCCCACTTCGGCGGCAGTTAATAAAAACTGAATTATTTTTTCGTTGCTGTTGCCATCGCAAAAAGCTATATAATATTGCAGCACTGCGGGTATCACTCCTGCCGCACCGTTAGTAGGTGCAGTTACCACTCTGCCAAAGCTGGCATTCTCTTCATTTACTGCCAACGCAAAACAGCTTACCCAATCTAAAATGTATTTAAAATCTGTACCGCCCTGACGTATGGTGGCCAGCCAACTGTTGTAATCGTTGTAACTGCGGCCGTTCATTAATTTTTTATTCAATCCGGCGCCACGCCTTTTTACATTTAATCCGCCGGGCAACATACCTTCGGTGTGGCAACCTCTGTAAATGCAGGCGGCCATTACACTCCAGATGTTTAATACCCCTGCTTTGGTTGCTGCTTCCGCTCTCCAGCTGCTTTCATTTTCCAGTACCACATCACTAACGTTAAGTCCGGTCTTCATGCACCAGTGCAGCAATTCATCCGCAGTATTTATTGGAAAAGGCAGTGTTACTTCATCTTTTGCATTACTATCCTCTCCTTCTTTTTTTACAAAACCGCCGCCAATGGAATAATAAGTTTCTGCAAGCGAAGTATCATCATGCAGTTTAACCAAAAAGGTTAATGCATTAGGGTGAAAGGGTAAACTTTCACTGTATAAAAACTCTATATCTTCTTTAGGATCAAAATCAATTTCGTGTAACCCGCCAAGCAATAATTTTTTCATTGCTTTAATATCATCCATCTTAGCGGTAATATTATCTACATCAAATGTAACCGGATCTTCGCCACATAAACCTAATTGCACTGCCACATCTGTGCCATGGCCCACACCCGTTTTTGCTAATGAGCCATACAGCAACACTTCAATACTTTTTACTTTGTACAAAATATTTTGTTGCTGTAAAGAAAGGGTAAAGCGCTGCGCCGCACGCCACGGGCCAAGTGTGTGGCTGCTTGACGGGCCAACACCTATTTTAAACATATCAAATACCGATATGGCTTCGTGACTCAATAGAAATAATTTATTTATTGAACATCTACTAGATCTATAGTAAAGATAGTGTTTGATCCGGGAGGAATTGCACCTGATGAGGAACAACCGTAACCCAAAGATGGCGGTAAAAATAAAGTGATTGATCCTCCCTTTTTAATTAAAGGAAGTCCTCTTTGCCAACCTAAGATCAACCCTGATAATGTAAAGGTTGTTCCGGTTGAATTTTGATCGAACACGGTGCCATTTTCTAATGTGCCGGTATATTTTACAGTTACTTTAGAGGTAAGTGTAGGATTTACTCCGGTGCCCGGTGCAACAATGATATAAAAAAATCCTCCGGGATCTTGTGTAGCGGTAATTGACTTACTGGTAAGATAAGCTTGCAACGAAGCTATTTCAGCAGCTGTGGGCACACCAGTGTTGTTGGGTGTACAATTAATTTCGGTTGGTGATTTTACACAGGATGTAAACACGATAACAAATGATACAAAAACCAATAATTTTCTTAGCATATTTTTTTAAATTGAAAGTTTAAAGTTAAGAGATGATGAAGGGCTACAATGCTGCACCGGCTGCTTTTTTTCTTTGCTTTTTAATTCCTTGTACAGTTGTTCGTTCATTTCCCATTTGTATTGCATGCGAAAGTACGAGAAGAAAAGTATAACTATAACCACAGCAATAAAAGTGGCGGTAATATCCCCGGAAGATAATTTCATAAACTTTGCCGACCACTCAGGCAATGGTATCTCTGTTTGTTTATGAGAGGCTGTGGTAAACCATGCCGGAAAAAATATTTTTACCACTCCAAAAAAAAGTAAAATGGGCAAGCCAAACATTAATGCCATAGGCAAACCAGACAACATTTTGTGTTTAAAACTGCTCTCCCGCTCTCTTACCTCCTCCCAATAAATTATAAATTTTCTGTCTTTGTCGGTAATCATGCTGCAAAACTACAGCAATTGAATGTACAAGTTTGCTATATTTTAAATATCTTGTAGCCCTTACTTTAACTCCAAAGAATGAAAATAGAACAATTGCTGGTACAGCATTTTTACAATGCCAAGAAAGTTACATTGCAGGGTATAGGCACATTTACTCTATCGCCTGATTTTGTTTTACCACCAGATAGCGATAAAGATATTGTACTGCCCGAAAACGCCGTTTCTTTTGAATATAATCCTAAAGCAACAGAAGATGATGCTCTGGTTAATTACATCGTACAGCAAAGCCGTAAAATGAAGCCTTTGGCCAGTGCCGATCTGGAATCGTACATAATGCTGGCCACACAGTTTTTACACATTGGCAAGCCGCTTAAAATTGAAGGTATTGGTATATTGGAAAAAAGCCAGATAGGTGGCTACCAGTTTATACCCAGTCAATTTATTAATACCAAAGTGGAAGATGCCACTGTACAATTAAAAGAAAAAGAAAGAGAAGATGTATCTTTTGCCAACGAAGCAAAACCATCTACCGTTAATAAAAAATTGGTGGCCATAATTGCGGCTGTTATTGTTGTTGCCGGCATTAGCTGGGCAGCATGGTATTTTTTAACTACAAAAAGCAACACAGCTTCTGTTGAAGCCAATACAGCCGAGCAAGTAACGCCTGCCGCAACTGATACTACAAAAATGGATAGTACTAAGCTGCAGCTAAAACCAGACAGTATTGTACAACAAGTACCGGTAACGGCACCGGGTTATACTTTTAAGGTAGTAATTAAAAATTATCCTTCGTTAGTACTGGCGCAAAAGGCATACGACAGGTTAACACGTTACGGCTATAAATTATTACTGTATACCGCCGACTCAGTTACTTACAAAGTAGCAATGCCGCTTACCAAACCTCTTGTTGATACCGCTCAGGCAAGAGACTCTGTCAGGATTTTATTTGGCGGCAAGCCGTATGTTGAATTAAAGTAAACACTTGGGTAAGTTTTTTGCTGATGAAAAATAAGGTACAAATACAATGGGCAATATTTTTTTGGATTGTAGTTGCGGCTGATATAATTGGTATAGTTGCCGGTATTTCAACGGTACATTATATTGCAAAACCTTTATTAATACCTGCATTGTTTGTGCTTTTGTTGGCTACCAAAGCTGCTGTACCCCATAAAAATTTATTGTTAACCGGTTTAGTTTTTTCGTGGCTGGGAGATATGTTCCTGTTGTTTGAAAATAAGAATGCATTGTTTTTTATTTTCGGGTTAGCCGCTTTTTTAACCACTCATATTTTCTATATCATTTATTTTTTAAAGGTATCATCCGCAAATATATCCTTACTAAAAAAACAGCCCTGGTTAGTTGTAGTAATTATTTGTTATGGTGTAGCATTAGTTGGATTTTTATACCCTCATTTAGGCGACCTTAAAATTCCGGTGATAGTTTACGCAACAGTTATTTGCAGCATGTTGCTTTGCAGCCTGCATATATTTTTAAAAGTAAATAACCCTGCCAATATTTTGTATTTACTGGGCGCAGCATTATTTGTATTATCCGATTCTTTACTGGCATTAAATAAATTTAATCAGCCCTTTGCTTTTGCAGGCGTATTAATCATGTTTACCTATTGCGCCGCACAATATTTTATTGTCACCGGTTTTATTAAACAACTACCCTATGACTAAAGCCGAACTATTAGCCGAACTCAGCAACAATACTTTTGTAATGCTAAAGCCTTCGCCTATTGAAGGTATTGGTGTATTTGCCATCAGAGATATACCACAAGGCTGCAGAGATATGTTTAGCAAGCCGGATGCCAACGACAACTGGATAACTGTACCCAAAACAGATATAGAAGCACTACCACCCCATGCCCAATTTATTGTAGGCAATTATTGTTTGTACGATGAAGAAAATTATTTTATTCCCGATGATGGATTTAAGAAAATTGATGTGTCGCTTTTTTTAAACCATGCCGATATACCCAATATTATTTCTATTAATGATGGCGATTATTTTGAAGCAGTAAGAAATATTAAAGCCGGTGAAGAGTTAGTGGTGGATTATGGTGAGATTGTGGATGGAGAGTAAAATGGCAACGGGATAATTGATGCTGCACAGTACTTTTAAATACTATAGCAATGAAAAAAATAATACTTTGGCTGTTTTTAATTTGCTTCATCTTATCTCTTCTATCTATTTTTACGCCACTAACTTTCAATTATTTTTGGCTTACCAATACCGTTTATTTCCTTACCGTTTTTCTTTCTTTTTTTGCAGCAAACAGCATTACAAATAAAACGATCAAACTTGTAATTCAGTTTTTACCACCAGCGATTTTACTTTTCATCTTGATTACCTCTGCCATTTTTACCCCAATGGGAAATAAATTTACAAGTGGATGGCGGACCACATCGGTTGAATACAGAAATAATAAACAACCAAATATCTATATTGCACAACAATTGCTGGATATGGGAGGTTTAGGTTATAACAAACGTGTAGCAAAAGTAATTTCCGTTTTACCCTTGATTAGTTGGGTGACTATTACAGACACTTCCCATTTGGATAAAGACTGGCAAAAAGTTAATGAAGAGTTGAATCCTTTCAACTTAAAATAAAAAATAAATTCAAATACAAAAAAACTATGTCTCATTTATATCTCAGCATTTCCAAAGCTCTTACAGTTACGGCTTCATCCGGAAAAGCTCATCAATGGTATACCGATGAAAGGTTTCGTTGTTTTATTAACTGAGTATTTTTTAAAATTTCATAAACCTGGCAAAAGCCACAGCTCCATTACTATCAGTCATACTAATAATATAACTGCCGGCAGGTAATGTCGCAATATCAACTATTTTTCCGCTTACCAGCTCTTCCGGAGAAATGGTAAAATTTTTCAGCAATTGCCCTTTAGCATCATACAATTTGGCTTTAAAAGCATTTGTTTTTTTAGTAACCAGTTTTATTATAATGCTATTGCTGGTGGGGTTAGGCGAAATTCGCAATGTAAGTCCGGCAGCAATGTTATTTTCAATTTTAATAATATTGCTGTAAGTAATTCCACCTGCTTTATCAATTATTTTTAACCTGTAAAATATTAGTTCCGATGTTTCGTCGTCGTTATAAAAATATTTCATGCCGGCATTTTCTGCTTTAATACTTGCCAGGTAATTGTACAGAGTGCCATTAACACTTTTCTCAATTTCATAACGCTCCATATCTTCTTCTTTTTCGGCTTGCCAGTTTAACTGTACGTTGGTGGCTGAAAATCTGTTACCAAAAAAATTCAGGTTTTTTAAAGGAAGTACTATAAAGCCACATGGATTGGTAAATACTACTATTTTTGAAACAGTACGTGTATAGCAATCAAACATGTTTACTGTTACTGATATGCTGTCCATTGTTATTCCTGTTAGCGTAACTCCGGATAAATTATATCCTTCGGCAATAGTAATGCCATTTCTTTTCCAGGTATAATATGCGCCAGTGATAGCAGATGTTGTTACCCTTGTATCAAAAGGATGATTGATACAATCAGGCGGATATTGATAAATATAAAATTTGCCGGTAAAACTTGCGATACTCACTTTTGATGTGGCTGTTTTTCCGCAGGCATCCACTACCCTGATATCATAAATGGTACCCGGTGCCGGAGCAGGGGTAATAACCACTACACTGTCTGCGCCTCCATTTCCTGTAGGTAAATAGGTTGATGAGGTTTCCAATTTATATTCGTAATAAAATGGCCTTGTGCCTCCAACGGGCAGCATATTAATTTTAGCTTCTGTACCGCCACCATCGCAAATAAGTGCATTAGCATATTTTAGAGAAGGTGTATTGGGTAAATACGGTGTTGTGGAAGAAATGGTTATACTTTTAGAAATTGTTTCCACAAGTGTACCATCAGGGCATCTTATATCAACAGCAAAAGTATAAGTTCCCTCCTGCCCTGTGTTAATAATAATGCCGGAATATCCGCTGCCTGTTTTAATAGTATCACCACTTAATATGGTATAATAATAAATACTGCCATTAATATTTTCTACAGTGCTGCCGCTTAATTGTTTTAATGGAAAAACATAATTATTAGGTACACCGGTAAGCCTTAAATAAGAAAAACTGTAATCAGTATTAATGTTTTTCAGGTATACATTAGCCTCAATTGCTGTAAAGCCATTGGCACTGCATGTCATGGCAGAATTTGCCGAAGTTAATATTAACTCCCGGCTGTATAAAGCTGTTAATGCTTCTGGTATAATAGTAATAGTATTAACGATCGTATCTGTCTGGCATTGATATAGCCAGGCTACTTTATAAGTATAGGTGCCGGGTGGCAATAATTTATTTAACTTAAATCCTGTTTGCGTTCCCCCATTCCAGTTAGGTACAGCAACAACACTTACATTACCATAGCCTGCTATAGAAGCGCTAACAATATTGTAACCGGCGGGTAAAGGCTTTAATAATATTGTATAGATAGTATCATTAGGATTTGCCGGGCATTTGTATTTTACCTGAACAGTATCCTTGATTACAGGAGCCGGCACAAGGCTGCCTCCAGGGTTATACACTATATCTGAGGAATCTTTTCTACCACAGGTATCTTCCAGAATTAAGCGGTAAGTGTGACCAATAATTAATGGCGAGTAATATAGGGTGGAAAAAGTATTGCTGCCGGGGTTAACAATATCTGTTTTAAGAACAGTATAAACAGGGCTTGGATCAACTAACGAAAGTTTTCCCTGAAAGAAATTGATATTATAATCTACCCTGAAATAGCTACCTGACGAGCTGCTGCAATTATTGCTTATTGCTGTTATTTTAGGTTGCGTGGTAGCATGTGTACCCAAATTAAAAAGAAAAGTTTTAGTGTATGCAGGTACTGGAGTACCGCAATGAGTACCTCCCGGAAAAAAGATTGTAATTTTTAAAGGGGCATTGGCCGGAAACTCCGAACCGGGATACATTTGAGGTAATGTATTAGTAGCTGCTGTATAAAATCCATATAATACAAAACCGGTTCCGGGTGCAGTAAGCCCTGTTTCTCCATTGTATTGATAGTTGGTGTATATACTGTATAAATTGCTATTATTATTAACTGAAATATGCCTGTCGGAATATACATATCCATTAACCGAATTCTCTATCTTTATTCTTAAATAAGGCAGGTTTTTATTTCCCCAAAAAACTTTATTGCTGTACAGATTATTCACATTATAAGGCGTCCCGGTTGCAGAATCTATAAAACCAATATTCATTGTTTCATTACCGCTGCAAGAGCCTGTCCAGTAAGATCGTTGAAAAGTTAAAGAAGGTACAGAAAGTGGAACAACCGGTGTAGCCGCCGGGGTGGCAAAACTGGTTGTTTGAAAATTATTACAAGCATCCGTTATACGAACATAATAAACAGCACTGGCATTTAAGCCAGAGAAAACTGTAGAATCATAGCCCGGTTCAAAAGGCACTGCCGAAAAATTTGTTGACGATGCAATTTGAATACGATATGGAGCACTGCCGCCTGGAAAAGCGGGTTTCGTTATTTTATAAACTCCGTTATTTGTTATTCCACATTCCAAACCACTAACCTTTTCAATAGTTTGTTGCCAGCTATAAATGGATATGGATGAGTATTTGTTTATAACAGTTGCCCAAATATCCTTAATAGCTCCATTGCAACCAGTTACCCTTACACGGTATTGGCCCGCTGGTAGTGCATTAAAAACATTTTGCGATTGAATAATACGTATTACCGGCCCCGAAATAATTTCGTAAACATAATACCCACCGCCACCTGTAACATTATTAAGCGTAATTTTTCCCCCGGATGGACAAAATGCGGTATCTACAATTATTTGCCCTACGGATATGGGCAAAGTATTACTGTAATTACATTGGCCACTATTTGATTTGGGTAAAAGAAAAAATAATACCACCAGTAATAATGTACAGTTTTTCATAAACTTAAATTTCCCTTTTGCCTAACCGTTATACGCTAATTAATAAAATTAACAACAGATTGAGTTTATCGGTAACTGTTAAACGCAGATTAGTAGTTTAAATTGTATCATGTATTGTAAAAATATTACTTCGCCCAATCATTTTATAATCAGACAGTCAACTCATTACCTCTTCTTGATAAAATCATTTTAAGCAGGTGTTACATTAAAAAGCCCCCTTGCTTTTCAGCAAGAGGGAGAGTATATTTGAGATTACGGCAACTATTTTGAAGCAGCCCGAATGCTATACAAAACAACAAACAACTGCTCAAATATCCTGTATCGCAATCCTTCTCTTCTTTTTTAATTCTTTAAAATGCGATGGTGTTAAGCCGGTAATTTTTTTAAACTGTGCCGATAAATGTGCTACGCTGCTGTAATGCAATTTATCTGCAATTTCTGTTAAAGTATCTTCTCCAAAAATGATAAGTTCTTTAATGCGTTCGATCTTTAAGGCAATAACATATTGCTCAATAGTAGTGGCTTGTACTTCCGAAAAAAAGTTAGCCAGGTAAGAGTAACTGTAGTTTAATTTTTGACTTAGCAGATCAGAAAAATTGATATTTTCTTTCTCCTCCGAGTGATACACATAATCCACGATCACCTTTCTTATTTTCTCAATTAAAATACCCTGTTTATTTTCCAGTATTTCAAGCCCTACTTTTTTTATTTTTTTATTCAGTTGCAGCTTTTCTTCTTCAGTGATATCTTCTTTGGTATCAATTTCGCCCAGCTCTACTTTTACAGAGTGAATATCCAGTTCCAGTAAAGCGTCTTTTACAAATACCTTACAACTGAGGCAGGCCATATTTTTTACGTAGAGCTTCATATATATATTTATTTATGCTGATGATTAAGGTATAAAGAGAGCGTTTCAGTAATAATAGTCAATAATCAATCCAAAAAAAAATTCCCCTTACTTTGCAGTAAGAGGAACTTTTAATTATTCGTTATTAATTCTTCATTTTAAATTAGTAGCCCATACCACCCATATCAGGTGCGCCATGGCTATGTGGAGCTTCTTCTTTAGGTTTGTCGGCAATTACAGCTTCTGTAGTTAACAACATACCGGCAATTGAAGCAGCATTTTCTAATGCTACACGGCTAACTTTAGTAGGATCTATAACACCTGCTTTAAACAAATTCTCGTAAGTTTCTGTTCTTGCATTAAAACCAAAATCAGCTTTACCTTCTTTAATTTTTTGTACCACTATAGAACCGTCAATACCTGCATTTGCAGTTAATGTGCGGATAGGCTCTTCCAATGCACGGCGTACAATAGCCATACCGGTTTGTTCGTCAGCTATCTGTCCTTTTACTTTTGGAGCCAAAGCTTCAATAGCACGGATGTAAGCAACGCCACCACCCGGTACAATACCTTCTTCAACAGCAGCACGTGTTGCATGTAATGCATCATCTACCCTGTCTTTCTTTTCTTTCATTTCTACTTCGGTAGCGGCACCTACATATAAAACTGCAACACCACCAGCTAATTTAGCCAGGCGCTCTTGTAATTTTTCTTTATCGTAGTCTGATGTGGTATTTTCTACCTGTGCTTTTATTTGATTTACACGTGCAGTGATATCTACTTTTTTACCTTTACCACCAACGATAGTAGTGTTGTCTTTATCAATAGTAATTGATGCAGCCTGACCTAAGAAAGTTAAGTCGGCAGCTTCTAATTTATGGCCTAATTCTTCGCTGATAACTGTGCCAGCAGTTAAGATAGCAATGTCAGTTAACATTTCTTTTCTTCTGTCGCCAAAGCCTGGTGCTTTTACCGCAGCTACTTTAATAGTACCACGTAATTTGTTTACCACTAATGTTGCCAATGCTTCGCCTTCTAAATCTTCGGCAATAATTACTAAAGGACGACCGGTTTGAGCAACTTTTTCCAATATGCTAAGGATATCTTTCATTGCAGATATCTTCTTATCATAAATTAAAATGTAAGGATTCTGTAATTCAGCCTGCATTTTTTCGCTGTTGGTTACAAAGTAAGGAGAGATATATCCTCTGTCGAATTGCATACCTTCAACAATATCCACTGTGGTATCAGTTCCTTTTGCTTCTTCAACGGTGATAACACCTTCCTTACCCACTTTTACAAAAGCTTCGGCAATTAATTTGCCAATGGTTTCGTCGTTGTTGGCAGAGATAGTGGCTACCTGCTGAATTTTTTTAGCATCGTTACCAACAGTTTGAGATTGTGATCTTAAATTTTCTACCACAATAGAAACTGCTTTATCAATACCTCTTTTTAAATCCATTGGGTTAGCACCTGCAGCTACCATTTTCAAACCTTCGCTAATAATAGATTGCGCCAAAACGGTTGCAGTAGTAGTACCGTCACCTGCAATATCTGCAGTTTTGCTGGCCACTTCTTTCACCATTTGGGCTCCCATGTTTTCAATAGGATCTTCCAGTTCAATTTCTTTGGCAACAGTAACACCATCTTTAGTTACTTGTGGTGCGCCAAATTTTTTCTCAATAACCACGTTGCGGCCTTTGGGGCCAAGGGTTACTTTAACTGCATTAGCCAAAGTATCAACACCCTTCTTCATTTTGTTTCTTGCTTCAATATCGAAGTATATCATTTTTGCCATGGTAATATAATTTGTTGTGTTTTTGTTTGTTTATATAGTTTCATTAAGAGATAAGCTGCAAATATTTTTTACGCCTGCAGCCAATCTCTTTGTCTTTTTTTATACAATTGCAAGGATGTCGCTCTCTCTCATAATTAAATAATCATGACCTTCCACGCTAATTTCAGTACCTGCATATTTGCCATATAAAACCGTATCACCTGGTCTTACAGTTACTGGTTCGTCTTTTTTTCCGGGCCCTGCAGCCAGTACAACACCACGTTGTGGTTTTTCTTTTGCCGTATCAGGAATAATAATACCGCCAGCAGATTTTTCCTCAGCGGCGGCTGGTTTAACAATTACCCTATCGTGTAGTGGGATAATGTTTAACTTCTTTGTTGCCATAACTCTATTGTTTTTGATTAGATAAATAATTCGGTCGGCAAAGGTATGCTAATTCTATGCCACTCGAAAGTTTAACACAAGATGTCAGGTTTTTAAAGGAATTGGGGATTGGGAATTGGGGATTGAGAACAAATTCGGCAGTGTATGGTACTCATTAGCAGGAATTTTTGTCACATTCCTTTAGTAATTCCTGCCTCCCAATTCCTAATTCCAAATCCCTAATTCCAAATTCCTCCTTACTAATTCATAATTCATAGCTACCTTTGGCGCCAATTATTATGATTAGTAGAAGAAACATAAGGGTAAAAGTGATGCAAACACTTTATACCATCGACAGTATGAGCGGAGAAGTAAAACCCGGCGAACCGCTTGTGATCCTGAATAAAAAATTAGACCTGAGCCGCCATCTTTTTACGTATTTAGTTTACTTTATTACTGAAGTGGCCCGTTACTCCGAGACCTCCGCAAAACACCGGGCTTCAAAAAATTTACCCAGCGAGGCTGATCTTACTGTAAATACCAAGATAGCCGGTAACGAAACCCTTTGGAAAATACTGGAGCAACCCGGCTTTAATGCTGCTGTTGCCGAGTTTAAACTAAAGCATACTATTGACCCCGAATTGCTGAAAAAAATATACTTGGAACTGGCTGCATCGGAAGAATACAAAGAGTATATAGAAGTGCAGTCAAGAGAAAAAAAGACTGAAAAAGAAATACTGGAATTTATTTTTGGAACACTTCTGTTACCCAACGAAAATTTCATCAGCCACCTGGAAGAATACTTTATTAACTGGGATGATGATGCCGAAATGATGGAGCAACTGGTGCTAAACTATTTACAAAAGCCGGGCAGTTACGATTTTGGTCCAATTTTAAGTAAAGAAAAATTAGAGTTTGCCAAAGGCCTGCTGCTTACCACGCTTGACAAAGCTGAAGTTTGCCTGGAACTGATAAAACCCAAATTAAAAAACTGGGATGCCGACCGTATAGCTGCGCTGGATCTGATCATTTTACAAATGGGTGTTGCCGAATTTTTATTTTTTGAAACCATCCCTACCAAGGTTACTATTAATGAGTATATCGATCTGGCAAAAGAATACAGTACCGTGCAAAGCGGCCAGTTTGTAAACGGCCTTTTAGATAATATTCATAAAGAGCTTACGCAGCAAAATAAAATTAATAAGAAGAGCCATAAAAATAGTGGCTTGTAAATATCTTTGAGCAAATATTCTTACTAATGAAAAAGTACTTTTTATTTATTGCCATTCCATTCACTCTTTTATCATGTGATGTAAAGAGAAAAGACAAAATTGCCGATGATTCTAAAACAGACTCGTTAAAAGCAGTGCAAAAACTGTCAGCAGAGGCTGATGCAATGAGAAATGTAACAACAGTTCAAATCATTGACAGCAGTTTTAATTTTGGCACCATTACCGAAGGGGAAAAAGTAGAATACAGTTACCGTTTTAAAAATACAGGCACCAATCCACTAATGATATTTAGTGCCAGCGCCAGTTGTGGTTGTACAGTGCCTGAAAAACCCGAAGCACCAATTTTACCCGGCGAAACAGGTTTTATAAAAGTAGTATTTAACAGCAGCGGTAAAAAAGGCCATAACGAAAAAGATGTAACCGTAAACTCCAATGCCAATCCTGCTTTTCCGCATTTAAAACTTATTGGAGAAGTAAAAGAAAACAAGTAATAATTTTTATACACTATAACTAATTAACATAAAACAACAAACATGCAACTATTAAGTATTTTTTTAATGATGGATCCCCAGGGAAAAGGAAGCAGCACCAGCACATTATTTTTAATGGGCGGTATGATCGTGGTATTTTATTTTTTTATGATAAGGCCACAGGCAAAAAAAGCCAAACAACAAAAAGCCTTTATCAATAATTTACAAAAAGGTGATAAAATTGTAACCATTGCTGGTATACATGGCACTGTAAATAAAGTAAATGATGATGCTACTTTAATGCTGGAAGTAAGCCCGGGCAGTTATATCAAAATTGAACGCAGTGCTATCAGTATGGAATGGACCACCAACATTAACAAACCTGCTGAAGAGGCAAAAAAATAATACCTGGTTTTAGATTTTAGATCTGCGATTTTAGATTTACCCAAGATGACGGCTTTAAAATCCGAAATCGCAGATCTAAAATCGCAAATTCATTTTAAGGCAATGATCAAAGTAGGAATAACCGGCGGTATTGGCAGCGGTAAAAGCACTGTTGCAAAAGTATTTGAAGTGCTGGGCATACCCGTGTATTATGCTGATGATGCAGCCAAGCGTTTAATGAATGACGATAAAGAATTAAAACAAAAAATTCAGCTGCAATTTGGCGAAGCTGTTTATAAGGATGGGCAATTAGACAGAAAATTTCTTGCCGATATTGTTTTTAATGACCCGGGGAAATTACAATTGTTGAATGCATTGGTACATCCTGCCACCTTGCAAGACGCAGAAAAATGGATGCATCAACAAAGCACACCTTATGCCATTAAAGAAGCAGCACTTATTTTTGAGAGTGGCGCACACGAAGAACTGGATTATGTAATTGGCGTTTACGCTCCTGCGCCGCTACGCATACAACGGGCCATGCAAAGGGATAAGATTTCCAGAGAAGAGGTTATGGCAAGGATGAATAAGCAAATTGACGAAACAATAAAAATGCGCCTCTGCGATTTTGTTATTACCAACGATGAACAGGAATTGCTGATTCCACAGGTTACAGCACTGCATCAAAAATTATCTGCTAAATAATATTTCAACTGCTGTAAAATTACTACGCCCTTACATAAATTACTTTTACCGGGTTAAAAATTACAGTGTACATCCTCCATATCTTTTGTAACTTTAAGACATGAAGATTTTTTCTGCAGCTCAAATGAAACAATGGGATGCTTTTACCATTATCCACGAACCTGTTGCTTCGATACAGTTGATGGAGAGAGCTGCTTCAAAATGTGTAGAGTGGATTTTACAGCATAATTATTCTTTAACTCATTTTCACATCTTTTGTGGCAAGGGCAATAATGGCGGCGATGGTTTGGCTATTGCCCGTATGTTGATTGAAAAAAAATTTGCTGTTACAGTTTACATACTTGAGTTTGGTAAAATTGGTACGGCAGATTTTCAAGCCAACTTAGCCAAATTGCATGAATGCAGTACCGATATTCATTTTATACAATCCACGGATTTTTTTCCTGCAATAAAGCAGGATGATATAATTATTGACGCATTGTTTGGAACTGGTTTAAACAAACCTTTAGATGGCATCAGTGCAGCATTAGTGCAGTATATTAATACATGTAATGTAATAACCTTTGCCATTGATTTACCCAGTGGTATGTTTGCAGATACTTCATCAAAAGACAATACAGTTATAAATGCTACTCATACCCTTTCCTTTCAAAATTATAAACTGGCTTTTTTATTACCGGAGAATGAAGATTATTGCGGCAATATTCATATTCTAAATATTGGCCTGCATAAAAAATTTGAAGCTACAGAAAAAACAGTTTTTGAAATAACAGATCAACAGTTAATTCGGTCAATCTATAAACCCAGGAAAAAATTTACACACAAAGGCAACTTTGGCCATGCTGCGTTACTGGCAGGAAGTTATGGCATGATGGGAGCTGCTGTGCTAAGTGCCAAAGCATGTTTAAGAAGTGGCGTTGGTAAACTAACCTGTTACATCCCAGAATGCGGCTACAATATTTTGCAAACCGCTGTGCCGGAAGCCATGTGTGTTACTGCCGGTGATGATTACCTTTTATCAGCAAACGAAATTGAAAAATTTGACACAGTGGGCATTGGCCCGGGAATTGGTTTACATACAAGCTATATTGAATTATTAAAAGAGATTTTTCAAAAAATAACCAAGCCCTTGCTGATAGATGCAGATGCATTAAATAGCATAGCACAGGATAAAACATTACTGGCTTTAATTCCTCATCATTCCATCCTAACCCCTCATCCAAAAGAATTTGAACATCTGTTTGGCAAAACCGAGAATGATTTTACACGATTACAAATGGCTTTACAAAAATCAAAAGAGTACAATATTTATATTATTTTAAAAGGGCATCATACTTTTATAAGTACTCCCGAAGGCAAAGGTTATTTTAATAATACCGGTAATGCCGGTATGGCTACCGCAGGCAGCGGCGATGTGTTAAGCGGAATTATTACGGGGTTACTGGCACAAGGTTATGCCCCCATACAATCTTGTTTACTAGCAACTTATTTACATGGCCTTGCAGGTGATTTTGCAGCGGCCAAATTATCGCAGGAAGCGATGGTTGCCGACGATATTGTGGATTATTTAGGCGAAGGTTTTAAATCATTAATTTGAGTATAAAAAATCCCGGCTATTACAGTTAGCCGGGATAAAATATTTTTAACAACCGGTTATTAGTTAACCAACTCCTTCCGCTGTGTGGTGTATAGAATAATAAATACAGCTGAAAAAAGCACGGTAAACACCATACTAATTCCTCCCAATAAATTACCAAATCCAATAAAAGTAGCAAATGATATAATTGGCAATATCTCTCCTACCAAATAAATTAAATACCCTTGTTTTTTTAAATTACGCATTTGCAGGGCACCATAAAAGCACATTGCAATACCCACAATTCCAAAAAGCAATATCATTATACGGTTATCATATGATTTTTTAACCATTTCCTGGGCACCAGACATAATTGAGTCGAGTGCTTTATTTTCGGTTTTTAAACCTCCTGTTCCTATTTGTTGGTATGTTTTATAAGATATTTCCGCAGAAAAATACCCCCAAATTGTACTAAGGGCACCTAATGCACATCCAATATAAGTAAGGATAGTTAATACATTAAGCATCTGAGGAAGTTTTTGCATGTCTCTTTCTTCAAGGTTCAATAGATCTTTAGCCTTATCTGCATTTTGATTGAAATCCGTCATTATTTTAAGTTTTAGAGGTACAAAATAGTAAAATATTCGCTTTAAAAATGACTTCAAATTCTAAAACCGTAAAATAAACAGTCTCTTCATTTACATGTCTACCAATTAACCAACCCAATATGCCCGTTTTTGAACCAATTCCCCTATTTTTGCCCTCCAAAATTCAGAACCAACTATTATGGATAATTTGATTTATGCCGTTCCGGCCATGGGTATTGTAGGGTTGCTTTACACGCTCATTAAGTTTAGCTGGGTAAGTAAACAAGATGCAGGTAACGACCGCATGAAAGAGATCAGCACTTATATTGCTGAAGGTGCTATGGCTTTTTTAAAAGCGGAGTACAAAATACTTACCTACTTTGTAATTCTTGGCGCCTTGTTATTAGGTGTTATGGGATACACTAATTCCAATAGCCATTGGAGTATTGCTGTTGCATTTATAATCGGTGCTTTTTTTAGTGCATTAGCTGGTTTTATCGGTATGAAAGTGGCTACCAAAGCAAACGTTCGTACTGCACAATCCGCAAGAACCAGCCTGGCAAAAGCTTTAAACGTTTCCTTTACCGGAGGTAGTGTGATGGGGCTGGGAGTTGCCGGCTTAGCCGTATTAGGCTTGGGCGGTTTATTTATTATTTTAAAAATGTATTTTGCTCCGGATGCAGCAGTGGATAGTAAAGAGATGGAGCGTACTATAGAAATTTTAACCGGCTTTAGTTTAGGTGCCGAGTCTATTGCATTGTTTGCAAGAGTAGGTGGTGGTATCTATACCAAAGCGGCTGATGTGGGCGCTGACTTAGTGGGTAAGGTTGAAGCTGGTATACCAGAAGATGATCCACGCAACCCTGCAACTATTGCAGATAATGTAGGTGACAATGTGGGTGATGTTGCAGGAATGGGAGCCGATTTATTTGGCAGTTATGTAGCTACAGTTTTAGCTACAATGGTTTTGGGTAGAGAAACAAATGCATTAACTGATGCGTTTGGTGGTATGTCGCCAATACTTTTACCAATGCTTATTGCGGCCATGGGGATTGTATTTTCTATCATTGGAACTTTCTTTGTAAAAATATCTGAAAGTGCAGGCTTAAGTACTGCTGCTGTACAAAAAGCACTGAACATGGGTAACTGGGGTTCAATTGTTTTAACCGCAGTAGCCTCTTACTTTTTAGTAAATTTTCTAATGCCCGAAACCATGACCCTTCGTGGACATGAGTTTACCAAAAATGGTATTTTCGGTGCTATTATGGTTGGCCTTGCAGTAGGTACTTTAATGAGTATGATAACCGAGTATTACACTGCAATGGGTAAACGCCCTGTAAAAAGTATTATCCGTCAATCAGCTACCGGCCATGCAACAAACATTATTGGTGGTTTGGCAATGGGTATGGAAAGTACCTTTCTTCCTATTTTAGTTTTAGCTTCTGGTATATATATGAGTTTTTGGTGTGCAGGTTTGTACGGTGTAGCTATTGCAGCTGCCGGTATGATGGCTACCACTGCTATGCAATTGGCTATTGATGCCTTTGGCCCTATTGCTGATAATGCAGGTGGTATTGCAGAGATGAGTGAGTTACCAAGCGATGTTCGTGAAAAAACAGATATCCTTGATGCAGTAGGCAATACCACTGCGGCTACGGGTAAAGGTTTTGCCATTGCTTCTGCTGCATTAACAGCATTGGCTTTGTTTGCAGCTTTTGTAGGTATCTCAGGCATTGAGGGTATTGATATTTACAAAGCCCCGGTGTTAGCTGGTTTATTTGTTGGGGGAATGATTCCTTTCATCTTCTCTTCTTTAGCTATCCGTGCAGTAGGTGAAGCCGCTATGGCAATGGTGGAAGAAGTACGCAGGCAGTTCCGCACTATTCCCGGCATTATGGAAGGTACCGGTAAACCTGAGTACGATAAATGTGTGGCGATATCAACACAGGCTTCTCTTAAAAAAATGATGTTGCCTGGTGCAATAGCTTTATTATCTCCCTTAATTATTGGCTTTAGTTTTGGGCCAGAAGTACTGGGCGGTTTTTTAGCAGGTGCTACTGTTAGTGGTGTGTTAATGGGTATGTTTATGAACAATGCCGGTGGCGCATGGGATAATGCAAAAAAATCTTTTGAAAAAGGTGTGGAGATTAATGGCGAAATGTTCTATAAAAAATCTGACCCCCATAAAGCTTCTGTTACTGGTGATACTGTTGGTGATCCATTCAAAGATACCTCTGGCCCATCAATGAACATCTTAATTAAATTGATGAGTATTGTTTCATTGGTTATTGCTCCTACTCTTGCAACCATTTATGGCAAAGCAGAGTCTAAAGAAGTGAAAAGCGAAGTGGTTAAAGAAATGCTGATCACAAAAAATGACAGTACCAATACAATGAATGTAACTGTTACTGCCGATAAAAATGTAATGACAGCGGTAACAGACAAATTGATTGATGCACTGGCAACCGATAAATTATTAAAGAAAGAAAATTATACACTTGCTGTAAAAGAAGGAAAAATAACTATTGACGGTACAATATTAAAAGATGAGGTGAACGCTAAATACAAATTGCTGATCGCTGACTTAGGTGGTGCAGATATCGAATTAAAAAATAGTCAGAAATAAATTGTTGCTCAATAAGCGGCAATTTCAACAAGTCTAATCAGAACCATTATAACCAAGAAGTCCGGATGTTTCCACATCGGGGCTTTTTTTATTTTAAAATAGTAGCCCGCAGCTATCGCTGAATCCGCAGATTTGTTTTTCAAATTACCAACCCTATTTCTCCAGCAACTGCGTAATCAAGTGGCCATTAATGTTAATAGTTAATAAAAATTACAGGAACGGATTAGTTCTTTACGAGTAAAATCGTATTTTGCATACGAAAACAATCGTATTATGACATTAATTAAGAGCCAGAAGCCTACTGAAAGTGAGTTAGAGATATTGCAGATATTATGGAACGAACAAGCTGCAACCGTACGCACAGTGCATGAGGAGTTGAGTAAAACCAAAGACAGCGGCTATACTACTACCCTTAAGCTAATGCAAATTATGTTTGAAAAAGGGTTGGTTACCCGTGATGACAGCAATAAAACTCATATCTACCAACCGGCTGTTAGCAGAGAAAAAACACAGAAACAGTTTTTAAATAAGATGATCGATACCTTATTTGCAGGCTCGTCTGCCAATTTGGTGTTACAGGCTTTAGGGGGCCATAATGCAAGCGAAGAAGAGCTGGAAAAGATTCAGGAACTGATCAGCCAATTAAAAAAGGAGAAATAAACAGTTGGTTAACCTACCAATAAACTGCATAGTACTAATCAACCAATAAACCAATCAACTAATTACAATATGGCACTTCTCTCCTACAGTTTCTGCATGAGTATGTTGCACAGCCTTTGGCAGGCCGGCCTGTTGTTAATGTTGTATATTTTAGCGGATAAAGTTTTCCAAACTAAAATTTCCCCTTTACAAAAAAAAATTTTTTATTTGTATTACTTACTGCACAACTGTCATTGTTTATCGTTACGTTTTTCATCTATTTTTTAAATATAGAAAATACGGTTAGTGAAAATTTTATAGGGCAAGCCGTATCAGGTATTTTATCTTCAGGCACAATAACTATTATCACTCCTTACCTGTTTACCATTTATCTTTTTATTATTGGGTATAAAATGATGAGGGCTTTATACGAATGGCACCAATTTAAAAAACAATACTATACCGGTTTACTAAAACCTTCTATCGATCTTAAATTATTTACCGCTTCAAAAACAAATCATTTTGGTATAAAAAGAAAAGTACAGTTATGGTTGAGCAGCAATATTAATGTGCCGGTAACTTTTGGCTTTTTAAAACCTGTTATTATTTTACCGGTAGCGTTGGTAAACCGGTTATCATTACAACAGGCCGAAACATTAATACTGCACGAGCTAACTCATATAAAAGCAAATGACTACCTGCTAAACTGGGTTTTAATTATTGTTGAAAATATTTTCTTCTTCAATCCTTTTATAACTACGCTTTGCAATAAAATACGTTTAGAAAGAGAAAAATACTGCGACAGTAGTGTAATGGCTTTTGAATATGCCCCATTATTATATGCCGAAACATTATTGCAGGCGCAACAGGTGCAGCAATTTATTCCTCAATACCAGCTGGCTGCTGTAACCGGCAAAAAACAATTGCTACAGCGTATTCAATATTTCACCAACAGTAAAAATTTTTCTTATCATAAGCAACGTAATATTTTTTTACCCCTGGTAAGTTTTTTGTTTGCAGCTCTCTTTATATCAACTATACTTTTTCAATACAAGATAAATACAACTGTACAACCTAATGCTACAGTTGCTGCTCCTGCGTATAAAACCGCTGTTAGTGAAATACAAATGCCCGTATTTGTAACCAACCTGGTAGAAAGTATGACAGATGAAAATTTGAAAAAGATTGAAGCTGCTGTAAAAAAGCAACAACCTGTTATTGAAAAGCAGTTGAAAGAATTAGAGCCGCTATTGCAATCTGTTCAGGAAAAAGCTGAAGAATTTGCAGATAAAATTGATGATAACTTTATTACTCCCGTTGCGTTAAAAGAAAATATTACCACCAGGCAGATCGTTGTAAAAGAAGAACAGTCAGGCTCTAAAAATGCTACTTTAAAAGTGTATACAGTATCATTTATCAATGGCGAATGGGTTATAATTCCTGAATGGATGCTGGCAGCAAAAGAAGTTAATGCAGATTCTATCAACAAAAAATTAATTGATTCTTCTCTGCTAAGTAATAAGCAGGAAGAGTAAATAAACCAACTGTATTTTCTCTATTATAGTTTCCTTAAATTAACAATCCCTTTATTATTTTACAATAGTTACATAACCAGTAATTGGTGGTCTTCCTGTACCAGGTTCAACAATATAATAGTAAGTATCAAATGGTAAAGGCTTACCGTTTAATTTACCATTCCATGGCGTTCTATATCCCCGTGATTCAAATACCAATTGCCCGGTTCTGGTAAATACCTGTACCCTGTTATCAGGATAGGTGTCCAGGTATTCGATCAACCAAAGTTCATTCATACCATCGCCGTTAGGCGTAAATGTATTAGGTATTTTTGGCGCCTTCAATACTTTTACAAACATATTATCGAAGTTGGCGCATCCGCCCCTTGCTGTCACCGTTAGTGTGTAAGTTATATCATCCTGCATATTGCTGGCCAATGGTGCCTGCTGCGTAACATCGTTTAAATAAGTTGCCGGGCTCCATAAATACTGCAGATCGTTGCCTGTTACAACAGGTTGTATAGTAATTGCTCCGCCTTGCAGTACCCATCTATCGGGCCCTGCATCTACCACAGGATATGGATGAACAGTAAATTGTTTGGTTAAAGTATCGCTGTTGCAACCACGGCTGTTTACAATAAACAGTGCAATATCATAAGTTTTTGCAGCTGCATACAAATGACTCTCCAACTGGCTAGTTCCCTTAATACCATCGCCAAAATTCCAGTTCCACTGTACCACTGTGCCATCCAATCCATTGGTCAAGTCTCTTAACACAACAACATCACCAATACATACTTCCGGTTTGCTGAAACTAAAAGCTGCTTTAGGTTGCGGATGAATAAAATCAACCAAATGAGCAATTGTTTTAAAACAAGTACTACCACTGGTTACCGTTAATGTAACTGTATATGGCCCGGTACCGGTGTAAATATGCGGTGCTGGTATTTTAGCAGAAGAAGTGTTAAGTACACCACTTGCAGGGTCACCAAAATTCCACAAATAAGTAAATGTATTTTCTGTTCCATCTGCAATGGTTGAGCCATTTACAAATGATACGGCGGCATTGGGTAAACAAACACTCGTTTCAGCAAAAGAAAATACTGTTTGTGGTATCGGGCTTATATAAATCTGTTGCGTTTTACCGATACTTTTACAACCATATACAGATGTGTTGTACATCGTAACTGTATAGCTGCCCCAGCCTGGAAACGCATGTGTAAATGTGCTGCCGGGTGCATGATTTTCCAAAGGAGAACCATCACCAAAACTCCATACTGTATTATTCAGTATTACGCCAGCCGGTGCGGTGGATTGTTCTTTAAATGTTGCTGCCGTACCCTCGCAAACCGGGCCGATAAAAGTAAACTTAGCACTTGCGGTATCTAATACTTTAATAATTTGACTGATGGTATCTGTACAACCTGCTGCAGAAGACGTAAAAGTATATTTAATAGTATGTGTGCCCACTCCTGCTACAACAGGATTAAATAAACCGTTAGCATTTACAATACCAATACCGCTATATGCAAATGTACCAGGCACTGCACCAATTTCGCTTCCCTGTGTTATAAGGTATGGTGCAGCATCATAACAAATATCCGGTATGGCTGTAAATTGCACTTTAGGTGCTGCGTTAACAGTGATGGTGGATAGTTTATCATTTACACAAATTCCACCGGAGTAAGCCCTGTAGCGTATCTGGTAAGTTTTTGTGGTCTGCGAATTGGGCAAGTACAAATGCTTGTACACTTTTCCGGTAAATGGTAAGTTATCAATTTGCGGAGGCCCTGCGGGAAAATTAATATTATCCCAGTAGATCTCTACCTTGGTTATACTTCCTGGAAATACAGTGGAAGTTTCAACAATGGCAACCGAATCATTTGCACATAATGTAGTGGAATTATTAACCGTAAAATTGGCTATAGGAAAACTGCCATTTACAATTAAGGTTTGATTGAGTGTATCCTTACAGCCGTCATTGCTGGTTGCTATTAGCTGTATGTTGTAAGGCCCCACTGCTGTATAACTATGTGTTGGGTTTTGTATAGAAGATGTATTAGGGTTGGGTACTGTAGCCAACGGATCTCCAAAATTCCATTGCCATGCAGTAATACTACCCGGTAGTGCCACTTTACTGGTATCTAAAAATTGTGCATAGGTATCGCTCAGGCAAACTTCAGGTGTAATAAAACCAGCTAATGGCCTAGCATTAACAACTACAACCTTAATAATATTATTTACGCAGCCTTTGGTGCTGGTAACAGTAAGCTTTACATTATAAGTACCGGCACTAGTAAAAGTATGTACCGGGCTTTGCGTATTATCAAACGGCGACCCATCGCCAAAATCCCATTGCCATGTGCTTAGGCTGCCTGCATTTGCAACTGAGGCATCTGTAAAATTAATAACCCGGGTTTCGCAGGTGGGTGCAGTAAAAGTAAAAGCCGCTGTTGGCAACGGATTTATTGTTACCGTTAATACAGCCGTATCGCTATAACAAGCCACATTTGTTTTTAACCAATGCTTAATTGTTTTTACACCAGGTGTTGCGTAAATGTGTGTTGGATTTTGAATAGTACTAACAGGTGATCCGTCACCAAAATCCCAATACCATTGATTTATGGTGTTACCGCTGCCGTTACTATTATCAGTAAACGTAGTAACATCATTCAAACAGTTTTCGGGGTTTACAGTAAACCCGGCTATGGCCTGCGGATAAATATTCGACAATATTTTTGTTATACTATCCACACAGCCTGCTGCACTGGTAGTAATTAATTTAATATTGAAAGGCCCCACATTATTATAGTAATGAGCCGGGTTAGCAAGGATGGAAGTATTATTTGGTACACTGGGCGGATCTCCAAAATTCCATAAATAACTAAAGCCGCCTGTTGCATCTGCAATGGTGCTGGTACTAATAAAATGTGCCGAATCCCATGGCAAACAAACGCCTGCAGGCAAAGTGAAATCAGCAACCGGATTGGGATGCACTTTAAATATGCGGTAAAAAGGAAGGCTTTTACAACCGGTGTTTGTTTCAACAGTTAGTGTATCCGTTACAACCGGATTCCAGGGAGAATAAATATGTGTGGTATCGCTGCTGTTGGTTCTGGTTATTCTAAATCCATCGCCAAAGTCCCAATGCCATTTTATAATTGCACCGGGTGCAACCAATGCAGAAGTATCACTAAATATAACGGGCATACCTGCACAAATGGGGCTTGACATACCAAATTTTGCAGTGGGTACATTGGTAATGGTAACTTGTTTACTAATAGTGTCACTCAAACAGCCTGGCGTTGTAATATTGGTGTATCGTACTGTATAAGTGCCGGCAGCAGCATATTTATGTATCGGATTTTTTACAAATGCATTATTATTTGCCCCGCTCGATGGTTCTCCAAAATCCCACCACCATTTGTAAAGCGGCTTCACAGTTGTTGTAGCATCTGAAAAGCGAACACTATCAGTAACACAGCCATTATTAATCCATGTAAAATCGGCTACAGGAGGATCTGATATCTGCAGATCGAAATCAATATCCTGCTCTGATCCGCAGGTAGAAACAGTGGTAGTATAAGTGGTGATGGTTACCGGAAAAGTACCAATTGTTCCAAAAGTATATATAGTGGGTAAATTATACCAATACAAGGTTTTACCGTTTACTATAGTGGTGGAATCTGGTCCACCGGGTACCCCAGGAGTACAAGTAGTATAATAAACAACAGGGCTTGTTGGCAAAGGTGGACCTGGTAAATTGCTCAAATTCCATCGGATAGAATCTGCACAATAAGGAAGCGATACTTTAAAATTAAAAGGGGCTCCCGTACAAACCGATGGAGTACTTTCTATACCATACTGAGTAGAAACGCCAATTTGCTGATAAAGATCTTTTAAATTAGTACCTGCGGAATAGCCGTAAGATTCTGCACCGCCAAAACCGTAGGATATAGCATTGAAACCAGAGTCGCAGGTTAATCGATGTGCACCTGATGAAAGCGGGTTGGTGGTGTTCCCATTATAATTAATTCTTAAATAGGCATAGTTATTATCCTGTGGTAATACAGTTACCACTGAGTTTGGGGTAACGCCATCAATCTTAAAAGAACTAATTCCTGTTCCGGCATTTCGTAAAACCACATTAATATAATGTTGAGTAATTGCTGTATTAGTAGCTGGCTGCATTGAGTTAACAGTAACATCCGTTACAGTTTGTTCCACAGGATTCAGATAAATCATTTCAGGATCATGCGGATTATTGTTTCCACTGCAGCCCGCTGTTGAAAAATACTGGGCTACAAGTACGGGTTTGTCTGCATCTACCAAATTTGTTGCATTACTGCTAAACTGGTAATAATTGTTAGTAAAACTTGCTGCAGGAATAATTACTCCATTTAAGTTTACAATAGTAGTAGGGTCTGGCCTGTAAATTCTGAAAAAATTGGTATTGGTATAAATTAATCCAAGTGGATTATTCGCAGTAGGTTTATTGTTGCTAGGAATAAGTACATATTTTTTACCCCATGTACTTGCCGGATACATTTGTTGGTATAAATTATCTGAACTACCTGTACCAGGACAACCTATAGAAATTTTACCGCTACCGCAAAAAACAGCTACCTTTTTACATCCACCTGAACCCGAAGCAACCGTTCTAATAATACTGCCGGTTAAATCGCTTGCTGATAATACCTGATAGATCTGTCCCTGGGTTAAATTAATGGTTTGTTTTACGCCAGCTGCCCAGCCTCCTTTTGTAGTTTGGCTCGGTGTTATTTCTATTGTTGTAGTACCCGTTTCAACCGCCTCTACAAAAAAGTAAGAATAGCTATTGGTTTCATTTGATACCTGCGTATAATTAAGTGTATAATATTCCTTACCCAATGTGTTGGTAGGCAGAAAAACTGTTGCGCCTGAAATGGCATTTACATAAATAAACCCATAAGCAACAACAGGCTTTACTGCGGTAATATGAATACCATGGTTGTATAATCCCTCATCCAGTAATGCCGCAGTACGGGGAATATTTACAACAGTTATTTGATTGGCAGTAACAGTGAAATTCTGATTAAATCCCACACTGGTGATAGAAACATTGCCCGTTGTACTTACATCCGAAGTGAGGTATATCTGCATGGTTTCAGCAGCACCTGCATTAAACATTCTTACATGATTACCATACCCCACCCAAAAATCCTTCCCTTTATTACTAAAATCCTGGCAATAAGTTATTATTGAAATTACGAAGCTGATAGAAAGCAATAGAAATTTTCTCATTAGAATGCTGATATAGGAAGCAGTTACAAATTACTACATTAGTTTGGAAGGCAGACTGATTTTTCGTCGAAAAGTTTAATGGCAGTAAAATTATTTTTTTGCAGATTTCCTGTATAAAATAAAAAAACCATTGAATGGGGTTTTTATTTATTTTCTATGCGTATAATTTTTATATATCAATAACAACGTGGACAAGCCTGGCTGAACTTATTACCAATGATAAAGCCCAGCATTATTTCGTGGGTATTTTTGGTATAGGTTCTTAATCTTGAGGTAGTGGCATTTTCGTAAGCATAACTAATATTAAAAGTATTGGATACATTGATACCCGCCATGGCAGAGTAGCCCGAAATTAAATCTGAAAAACGATAACTGCCTCCAACCCATACTTTATCAAGGTATTGAAATTTAGTACTCACATGTAATCCGCCCAGCTGTGGTTGCCAGTATTGAAACATTAAAGAGGGCATCATCATAATATCATCTGTAAGTGAAAAACGATAGCCCGCTGTTAAAAAATAATTGGGCGTATAATAAGCACCATACTTATCATTAGTAACAAACTTTGCTTTGCCCGGTATAATATTTAATGCTGATAATCCTACAAAATATTTTGCCGAGTACAACCATAAACCTGCACCAATTTCAGGCTTGAGTTTTTTTAATTCGCCGGTGCTAATGCCAATAGCCGGATCGTTGGGGTCTAAATTTGCCCACTCTATTTTGGAACGATCTAAACTTACACTGGTAATACCGCCACTAAAGCCGGCTGCCAAAGTTGTTTTTACACCTAAAGGTTTATGATAGGCGTATGATGCATTGATAGACCAACGGTTAATATAACCTGCTTTATCGTTCATGGCTACAAAACCAATTCCATGATGAGGATCTGGCGGAGTGTATTCTTCCCATAACCTTTGTCCCCTGGGATTTTCTCCCGGTATTTCAAAAGAGGTAGCACTTGTTCGCAAATCTTCTTTACCTATTGGGGTATGAATACTAAAATAACTGGTTACCGGTGCCCCATTAATGCCCGTCCATTGGGTACGGTTGCTTAGTTTAATATCAGTATAATTCTCAATACCTGTTACACCGGGATTAAGGATGTAATTGTTTAAAATGTACTGGGTATAAAATGGTTTTGCCTGTGCAAGTGCAAGCACACTACACAAACAACCTGCTGCAATCAGTAATATTTTTTTCATGGTTTTTAGCTGCTCTTCTTTATAAAGCCATAGCTGTAATAAGCATTACAACTATGGCCTGTAAATTACTTAACTATGGTAACATATCCTGTCATTGGTTTTCGTCCATTTTCAGGTTCAATAATATAATAATAAGTATCAAATGGTAATGGCTTACCATTAAATTTACCATTCCATGGTGTTTTGTATCCTTTTGATTCAAATACCAATTTCCCGGTTCTGGTAAATACCTGCACTTTACAGTTAGGATAAGTATCTAAATAATCTATCAACCACAACTCATTAATACCATCGCCGTTTGGTGTAAAGGTATTAGGTATTTGCGGTGCTTTCAACACTTTTATAAATACATAATCAGGTGCAGCTTCACATCCTCCCCTTCCGGTAACCACCAATTTATAAGTAATATCGTTCAGCATAATATTTGCCGTTGGTGTTGCAATAGTGGTGCTATTTAAATAGGTAGAAGGACTCCACAAATACTGCAGGTCGTTTCCTGTTACGGATGGTTGCAGGGTGTAAGACCCTCCTTCCAACACAATACCGTCTGGCCCTGCATCTACTACCGGGTACGGATGCACCGTAAATGACTGGGTAATAGTATCACTGTTGCAACCAAAACTGTTTACTGTATACAAAGTGATGTTGTAAGTTTTAGCACTGCCGTATTTATAGGTAATAGGATTGGTAGTTACCGTTGTACCATCACCAAGATCCCAGTTCCATTGTGCTACCACGCCATCTTTTGCATCAGTTAAATCTGTCAATACAACATCATCTCCAATACAAACACCAGCAGGTTTGCTAATGCTAAATGCTGCTTTAGGTTGTGCATGAATACTATTTACTGCAATAGGTATAGTGGTTACGCAACCGGCATTACTGGTTGCCTGTAATAGTACGTTGAACGGGCCAACACTACTATAGGTATGCGATGGCTGAAATGCCGTTGATGTAGCTGATCCATCTCCAAAGTTCCACAAATAAGTCATTGCCGAACCATCAGCAATGGTGGTTTGATTTTGAAATTGCACCAATGCATTAGGTAAACATACCGGGTCGCTAAATGCAAAAGCGGGATTAGGAAAGACATTACTGATAGTAATAGTTGCATTACCGGTTTGCGATTGTAAACAGGCTGTGGTGCTACCATCACGAACATCTTCCAATGTATAATTAAATACACCTGCTGCATTAGTTGCAACAGGCACTGTTACAGAAGTATTGGTACCGGTAGTAGTAATGGTTTGTAATGCGCCGCCATTAATGCGATAGCGGAATGTATAAGGTGTTGTTCCGTTTGCACCGGTGAATGTAACATCAGGAGATGCAGTATTGATACAAATTAATTTTGAACCACTGATTGCAGCTGTTGGTAATGGATTAACTTTTACAGCCACAGTTCCATTTTGTAACTGACTACAACCGGTAGCGCTGCTTTCGTTTACGCTCTTTAATAAATAAGTGTATGTACCTGCAGTTGCAGTAGATTGTAAAACGGTTACCGAATTACCCACGGCGGTGGTTACTGTTTGATCTGCCCCTCCATTTACTGAATAAGTGAAAGTATACGGTGCCGTGCCGTTTGCCCCGGTAAAAGTAACACCAGGTGAAGTTGCATTCTGGCACACTTCAATATTTCCGCTTATTAAAGCCGTTGGTAATGGATGAACAATAACAGTGGCTGTTCCATTTTGATTTTGAGCACAGGCTGTAGCAGTACCATCACTAACACTGGTTAGTGCATATACAAAAGTATTTGCTGTGGTAGTGGAAACAGGTAGTAAGGCTATACCTGCACCATTACTAATTAATGGTGCTTGTGGTGCGCCATTGATGGTATAATTAAAAGTATATGGCGCAGTACCACCAGTACCCGTAAACGTAATTGAAGGTGATGCTGCATTTAAGCAAACATCAGTTGTTGCAGTAGCAATTGATGCTACAGGTAAAGGATTTACTGTTACCGTTGCTGATTGGCCGCTAATGTTAGGGCGTATACAAGCATTGGGGCCACTCTCCTGCACACTTACCAAAGCATAATTAAAGGGACCAGCAGTAGCGGTAGGAACTGCTATGCTATAGGTGCCCGCCGCATTACTTACTACTGGTGCCTGCGGTACACCGTTAATAGTATAAGTAAATGTATAAGGAGCAGCGCCACCGGAACCAGTAAAGATGATGGTGGGTGATGGTGCATTTAAACATACTGCTGTTGCACCCGCTATTGCAGCAGTGGGCAACGGACTTACATTAATAGTAGTAGTTACATTGGTTAATGGTTTGCTGCATGAAGTAGCACTGGCATCTGTAACCGAAGTAATAGAATAAACAAACGGCCCTGCAATGGTAGTTGGTGCAGTTACTGTTGCAATGCCTGCCAAATTACTTACTGCAGGAGCTTGCGGTACACCATTAATAGTATAAGCAAAAGTATAAGGTGCCGTACTTCCCGAGCCCGTAAAAGTAACGGTTGGTGATGTTGCATTTAAACAAACCGTGGTTGCTCCTGCTATTACAGCAGTGGGCAAAGGATTTACAGTTACAGTGGCCGATTGACCGGTAACATTTGGCTGAATACATGCATTAGCACTTCCTTCCTGAACGCTGGTTAATACATAAGTAAATGGACCAGTAATGGTTGTAGGAACCGTAATAGTATATGTGCCCCCGGCGTTACTCACCACCGGCGGTTGCGGTACACCGTTAAGTGTGTAAATAAATGTATATGGTGCAGTGCCGCCAGAACCGGTAAATGTAATTGAAGGAGAAGTTGCATTTAAACATACAGTATTGGTTGCTGCGCCAATTACTGCTGTGGGTAAAGCATTTACAGTTATTATTGCTGACTGACCTGTAAGATTTGGTTGGATACAGGTATTTGGTCCACTTTCCTGAACGCTTACTAAAGCATAATTAAAAGGACCAGCAGTAGCGGTAGGAACAGCTATTGTATACACACCTGCGGCATTGCTTACAACTGGTGCTTGCGGTGCTCCATTAATAGTATAAGTAAATATATAAGGTGCTATACCGCCTGCCCCGGTAAAAGTAATGGTGGGTGATGCTGCATTGATACACACTGTTGCTGCCCCACTAATTGCAGCTGTTGGCAATGGGCTTATATTAATTGTAGTGTTTACATTGTTTAGTGTTTGGCTGCAGAGCGTGCTGCTGGCATCGGTAACTGTTGTTATTGCATATACAAATGGGCCTGCAACAGTAGTTGCAGCTGGTATTGTCGCTATTCCTGCAATATTGCTTACCGCTGGTGCTTGCGGTATTCCGTTAATGGTATAAGCAAATGTATAAGGTGCTGTACCACCTGAACCTGTAAACGTAACTGTGGGTGATGTTGCATTTAAACATACTGTTGTTGCCCCCGCTATTATTGCAGTTGGTATTGGGTTAATTGTAATTGTTGCCGATTGGCCGGTAACAGCAGGTTGAATACAGGCATTGGCACTTCCCTCCTGAACACTGGTTAGTACGTAAGCAAATGGCCCTGCAATATTTGTAGGAACTGTTATGGTATATACACCAGCAGCATTACTCACTACAGGTGCTTGTGGTGCCCCGTTAAGTGTATAATTAAAAGTATAAGGTGCTGTACCTGCAGATCCGGTAAAAGTAATAGTTGGCGATGTTGCATTTAAACATACGGCTGTTGCACTTCCACTTATTACTGCCGCAGGTAATGCATTAATAGTAACTGTGGTGTTTACATTGTTAAATGCCTGGCTGCATAATGTGGTGCTGTTATCAGTGATCAATGTTACAGAATAAGCAAACGCCCCTGCCGCTGTTGTTGGTGCTGCTATTGTAGCAACACCTGCTGCGTTACTCACAATTGGGGTTTGCGGTATGCCATTAATAGTATAAGCAAATGTATAAGGTGCCGTTCCGCCAGAACCGGTAAAGGTAATGGTGGGTGATGGTCCATTTAAACAAGCTATTGCTCCACCCACTATTTGAGCAACAGGTAATGGATTTACTGTTATTGCTGCCAATTGCCCTGTAATTACCTTGGTACAAATTGTTGAACCAACATTTTTAACCCCGGTTAAATTATAAGTAAATATGCCTGCTGCATTTGTAGGAATACCGGTTATGGTATAAATGCCTGCTGCATTACTTACAACCGGCGGCTGCGGAGTACCATTAATAGTATAAGTAAACTCATAAGGAGATCTACCTTCCGAGCCTGTAAAGGTTATAGTGGGTGATGGGGCATTTAAGCAAACTGCTGTTCCTGTACTTATTGTTGCCAATGGTACATCGGGCACCACCACTTGCACAGAAACGGTATCACTTATACAACCCGGTGTAGTTACAGCCGAATATCTTGCGGTATATGTTCCCGGAGCTGCATAAATATGCTGCGGATTTTTTGTAAATACATAAGGAGAACCATCTCCAAAATCCCAGAACCACATATAAGTTGCCTTAGGTATTTGCGGTGTGGTTTCAGTAAACTGTACAGGCTCCAAATAACAGCCCGGTTGTGTAGCTGTAAAACTTGGTGCCGGCGGGTTAGATACCACTACCTGAAAATCAAAATCCTGTTCACTACCACAACCTTCGGTGGTACTCTTATATGTAGTTACAGTTACTGTATATGTTCCTGGTGTAGTAAAATTATAAAAACCCGGTAACGAATACCAGTTTACTGATTTACCATTTCTTATATTGGTAGAGTCTGGAACTGTTGTTGTGGTAATGGGGAAGTTATTGGGAGATACTGCAGGACTTGTACAACTCCAACGAACTGAATCAAAATACGGAAAAGGAGCCGGAGGAACCTGCAGCACCGGAAAATAAACTTTAAATTTAAACGGAGTGCCTACACAAACAGAAGGTGTACTTTCAATACCGTATTGCGTAGAAATTTCTAATTGCTGGGTTAAATCAATAACATTAGTACCCGCAGAATAAGCATAAGATTCATTTGCACCGTATCCATAAGCAATGGCATTAAAGCCACTATCAGCAACTAATCTGTAAGAACCAGTTCCCGGAAACGGCTCGCCTTGTAAATATGAATAACCAGGTAAATTAACAGATGGCTGCCACGTTGTAGTTGGTAAACCTCCATTAATTCTAAAACTTCCGGTAGCATTCGTCTTGATAAGTACGTTTACAAATCGCTGTGTTATTGCTTGGGTTGACGATGAAAATACTGTTATATCTTTTATGTTTTGTTCAATTGGGTTTAATATAACCATGTCTGGATCACCTTGACTTCCTCCTGGAGCGCCAGCACATGCATTACTTTGCAGGTATTGAGTAACAGAGATTGGTTTATCTGCCGAAATATTTGTTGGCTGTCCGGAAGGTAAAACTGGTAGGTAGATTGAATAATTCGCAGGATAAATATCACTGGCATTTAAATTGGCAACAAAGGCGCCATTAATGTAAACGTTCGTATTACTTTCTGATGCCATAATACGATATGGATTTCCATTACTAAAATTTGTAAAAGGAATAAAGCCAAAATTTTTTCCCCAAGTACTTATAGGATAATTTTGTTGCCATATTGGATCATATGAATTAATACTTCCCGCAGAACAACCTTGTGTCCCTATTCTTACATTACCAGAACCTGAAAAAACTGCTATGGGTAAGCAACCTCCAGAACCACTTGCAATTGATTCTATATAACTACCAGTAATATCTACAGCATTGCTCGAAGGTTCGTATTGGTACATATCACCCGCCAAAGGAAGCGTTACTGTAAAGGTTCCTTGTTTAATACCGTTGAATAATGGACTTATTTCTATTACAGTATTATCCTTAATGGCAATAACTTGAAAATGCGATTTAGTTTGATAGGAGCCATTACCTCCGGTACCGTCTTGAGACGAGCTAACTGCATAATATTTTTTTCCCAATACAGTTACAGGCAATACTAAAGTTGCGGCACTCCTTGCTCCTGCCCATTGTTGAGCATAAACTACCACTGAAGGCTGCCCCACATCCGTTTTAACCCTGATAGATTTTTTACTAATAGCATTTGATTCACTATTTAATACCTGCCCAACGTTAGATAGTATTTGTATCTCCTGAAAAAAATTATTGCCCGCATTAAGATTAAATGTTGCAGAGAACGCACCATTTGTCATAACTATGGTTCCTGTACTTGCCTGATCTGATGTGATATAAATACTTAACACAGGCAAAGCAGTCGTTACATTTTGGGGAACATGACTTGGAAAACATAAATAAAAATCTTTTCCTTTGTTACTAAACTCTTGCCCAAAACTTGTAAATGAAATAATAGCGGTAATAAACAGCAGTATAATTTTTCTCATGTGTTTTTGTCTAAAACGTTGTTCAAATAATAAAAAAGCCCGGTTTACGGATGCTGGTTTGGGGGGTTGTATTGCCTGCAGAGGATAAAAAGAATTAACAAGTTTTAAACAGGAAAGAGGATAGGTAAATGTATAGAAAAAAAGCGAAAAAGGCCTCTGTAGAAGGGGCTTTTTTTGATAACATTCAGTTTTTTGTCTTATTGAAAGATTTTATTAATTGTTTTTACTTTTGAAATTTTGTAAAACGTGCTAACACAATTATTTTGGATACCTGAGATCCAGCGTAAAAAAATTGCCCCCAATAAAACACGGTGTTACCCAAAACAAAAAAGCCACATAGAAATGCGGCTTTTGTTAAGAATCTTTCGATTCTGTAACCCCCAAAGAAAACTTCGTAAACCAAGCACTAACAACGTTTACTCGTCTTTTGGGTTTCTAGTAAACGCCTAATGTTAAATTTTATTTTGCTGGCTTTAACATTTCATATAATTATTTGCTTTTTAGCGCATATTTTTTAGTTGCTGCCCCGCATTCATTTCCCAATATGATGGTAAAGGTTGAAAACTGTACTTTACCGCTACCCCACTTTTCATCCCTAAACTTTGTTGTAACTGTGCGATAAACTCTCCGGCCATTAATAAGTTTATTATCTTTTTCATATATGGTAAAATTAATTAGTTAATTAAAAATGCAGTTAGTCAGAGGTAAGGAGGTTGCCGGTTAGGGTAAACCAGCAACTCCTGTAAACCTTCCTTTGTGCTTGGTTATAATTAGTTTTTAATAATTTTTTGAGTACCTGTTACTACGCCATTCATAGTTAACTGAGCTATGTACATACCAGGGGCAAGTTTACCAAGACCGCTCAATTGCAAAGAGTTATAACCTTTACTTACAGTTGATTGTTTGGTAAATATTTTTTGACCGGTAACACTTATGATATTTATTTCTGCACTGCCGCTCTCTGTTGAACTGAAACTTACCGTTATATTTTCTACAAAAGGATTGGGTGTTGTTTGCACCACCATACCGGCTTTTGCCTGCAATTTTACTACTAATGTATTGGTGTAAGTTATTTTACCATTATTATCCACCTGTTTCAAGCGATAATAAACCACCGTTTTTGATTGTAACTCTACAGCATTATCTTTAAACTTGTAATTCTTTTTAGTGCCATTTTCAAACCCATCCAGCACCAGGCCAATAGTTGTAAAATTAGTTCCATCAACAGAACGCTCTACTTCAAAATGATTATTATTGATCTCTTCTGCTGTAATCCAGCTTAATACTACTGCTTTATCAACTGCTACTGCATCAAAAGAAAAATACTTTACTGGCAACATTGAAATGACAGGCATTGAAATTTGTTGAAAAAAGCCACAAGTAAAACGATCCTGAACCGTGAAGCTGTTATGGGTAGTACTACCTATTCTAACTTCTTGCACTTTATCGGTATTAGAATACCTGAAATTAATATTAGTGTTCCAGGCCGAAGTATCAATATTAGTATAATTAGCTATTGGACCGGTAGCCTGAACCATATTTCCACTAAAAGATGTTAATGTTAATACTGTAGTTTGAGAAACCGTTACGCTATCAGGGTTTTTAGCAGCAACAAATTCTCTCACATGCTGTCCATCTCCGTCTACATCTATAAAAGATAATTGAAAACAGTTATAATTATGGCTTGAGCCATTGGAAGCATTTTGAAATTCTATTCTAAATTCGGCATAAGAACTTGCAGCAACCTGGGCTGTGTGCGTTTTTACAACTGGTTGCCAGGCCGCATTATAACCAAAACTATTGTCATCTATATTGCTAAGAGTAGCGCCGTTAACCAACGACTTAAGCGTTACCAAAGCATCTACACCTGCGGTTACTGAAGAAAATTTATATACCGCATTAGGTTGCCCGGCAGTACCACTAACTAAAACAGCATTTTGCCAAACCATTGCTGGCGCTATACATTGTGCATTTGTTTTTGCAATACCTAAAGTAAGCATTACGGTAAGCGTAAATAATTTAGAAATAGATGTAAAATTTGCTTTCATTTTCTTGTGTTTAATATTTATACAATAATCAGATGTCAGAAGCAGGGGTAAGTACTGCTTTTGATCTTGCCACAAGGATATTTGAATTGGACGGAAAAATTACTGGTTTACCTTAACAACATTGCTTGCAACAGCATTGTCGGTAGTAGTTATGTTTAAAACCCTGAAGAACACTTTACCCGGTTTAATTTTTTTAAGGCTTTGCTTAAAAGTAAAAGTGTTGTTGGTTTGTTTAGGATCGGCCCCCATTACAAACCCAATTGTGGTGAATGTGATGCCGTCTTCGCTGGCTTGCACTTCGCAATAATTAGTTGAAGTGTTAGGTAAAATATTCCAATTAATTACTAAACTATTGCTATCAGCATTAGCTGTTAAATTAATAATTGGCGAACCGGAAGTAAATATATGTTTAGAGAAAGATGTTGCAGATGCAAAAGTGAATAAAATAACAAATACGGCTTTAGTTACTAAAGTAAAATTAGTTTTCATTTTTTCTTGTTTTGTTGTTTCAGAAATATTTTCCAAAATTTCGACAGGGGTAAGACTGCCTGAACCTGGATGGTTCTAAAGAGGAAGATTGGGTTTCAGATTAGAAAGAATAAATAACCGAGGTAATGATCGTTTATAATTTCGATACAAACATAATATGCATTTTCGGAAACCGCAAATTTTAAGAACCGTAATTTTACTGCATTTAGAGGAAAAATACGTTTACAGGTCGTTTGTTTGATAATTTCTACCACTCACCGATATTGTAATTGAAAAATATTCACCGTTACAGCAATAAAACTTTCGTAAAACTTTAAATACAGCTATTTTTTTGAATAATTGAATGTAATTGGGTGGTATTTCCTTTGCAACATTAAATTGAAAATCTACTATCCCAAATTGTAAAGAAAAAGCTCATTTTACCTATTTGAGCGTAATTGGTATTAAGTAAAGTTACTTTTATTAGCAGTTCCCTTAATGTAAATAAGTACTCCCTGGTTAATCACCTTATCAAATAATTAAGCCTGCTACAGCTGTTTATAAAACTGCCATATTAGCGTTTTCATTTTTTCAGGCAAATTGACAAATGTAAATAATACTTAATTAATAAACATATCATAGATTCCAAAATAACAATAAGCTGGTAAGAAGACCATGTGTAGGACCTGAACAAAGGCGGAATTTACGCAATATTGAAGTTTTAATAAAATAAAAAAGCAAATAAAATTTATAATTAAATATTAATCAATTAGTTAAATAATAAAATTTAAATTTCAAGTATAATATACTTTACCCTTCCCTTTATTTGATGCTGTGGTAATATTTATTAAATTTAAATAATTAAATAAAGAATATAATTTTATATCTATCAATTATTTAGTATTAAATTTAATTACTAAAATAATTGACAAATCCATTTTAAACTTTTGGACCTTAAATAATTCACATTAACTAATGTACTTAGCAAAATTTTATACTTTTAATTAACATATTTTAACTTACTTTGCTTAATCAATTAAGCTAAACCAAGAATAAGGTATTATGTCCTTTAAGCTCTCCTCTCTCCTTTTAATCTTTTTATCAGCTTTACTTATTATGACATCATGTCGTGAACCGAAAGAACTGGAATACAGGGATTTTAAAAACCTTAGTTCTGAAAAGCTGGGCTTCTCCTCCTCTACTTTTAAAATTGACCTTGTTTATTACAACCCCAATAATTTTGGATTACAGTTAAAACGCACCGATCTGGATATTTTTATAGACAGCAATTACCTTGGCCATACAGCACAGGATTACCAAATAAATATTCCCAAAAGAGGGGAATTTACGCTCCCCCTTAGCATTGAAGTAGACATGAAAAATGCTTACAAAAATGCTATCCCTGCTCTTTTTGGTAAAGAAGTTTTGGTAAGAGTTGTTGGAAAAGTAAAGTTGGGGAAGGCAAATGTTTACAAAAATTTCAATGTAAACTACGAGGGTAAGCAGAAATTTTCTTTCTGAAAAAATAAAAAAGCACCAGTTTTTGCTGGTGCTTTTAATATACTTGTCAGTTTTTTTATCCTTTTGGCGTTGCAGGTTTAGGTGCTTCTACCGGTTTTTTGCAACAAGCCGGCAACCTTTTATAGGCAAATTCTTCCGCTTCAATATCATCTGCAGCAAAGCCTAAATTAGCAATGGCTGTTTTCAAATACTCTTTATTGGTTCTGTCGGTAAGCCAGGCTATGGTTGCAGTTTTTCTTTTCAAATCTACTTTTACTGAAATTACCCCATCCGTTTTACTGATAAAAAACTCGATTTGCTCCTTACATTGCTCACAAGGTTGAAGCGTAGGCAGGGTAATTACAGCTTTGTCTTTTACTTTTATTTGGGCCTGGCTGGCTAATGCAAAGCAGGAAATAACCATACCGAGTAACAATTTTTTCATGTAATTTATTTTAAACTAAAGTTATTAATTCCCTAACCAATTTGCCGGATCGGTACTCCAGTTTAACAAGGTTTTTTGTTGATCCGGAGAAACAATCCCTTTTTCTATAGCCAAATCAATCAGCGTTGGGTAATTAGTTAAAGAATAATATGGTATTCCTGCAGCTTCAAAAGCTTTATCTGCAACAGTAAAGCCATAGGTGAAAATTGATACCATACCTATAATCTCTACTTCTGCCGCTTTAAGTACATCACATACCTGTAAGCTGCTTTTTCCGGTTGATATCAGGTCTTCTATTACCACCACTTTCAGTCCTTTTTCCAGGTGGCCTTCTATTTGATTACCTAATCCGTGTTCTTTAGGCTTTGGTCTTACATATACATAAGGTAATTTAAGCTGGTCGGCAGCCATGGCGCCCCATGCAATACCGGCTGTAGCTACCCCGGCTAAAATAGCTGCTTCAGGAAATTTTTCAAATATTACACTGCACATTTCGCTTTTAATAAAATCACGGATAAAGGGAAAAGATAATACTTTACGGTTATCGCAGTAAATAGGGCTTTTCCATCCGCTTGCCCATGTAAAAGGTTGTTGCGGACTTAACTTAATTGCATTAATTTGTAAGAGCTTTTCAGCAACGGCTTTTTCGTTTGTCATAATGCAAATTTGAACTTTGAAATTTAAACCCTAAAATATTATTATGCACATCAAGATATACTTTGGCGATAAACCTGTTTTTCTTTGCGATGATATGAACAAAGAACTGAGTGAAATATTGCATCACCCCGATGCGGTATTTGTGGATGAGATCACCAATCCTGCCATAAAATCGCTGTTACACGAAATAAAAAAAGAAGAATTTCATGCAGGAGTATTGTGGAATAAAGACCTGGAGGCACTTAAAAAAGTGTTTTTCAAAAACTTTACTTTAATTGAGGCCGCAGGCGGTATTGTACAAAATAATAAAAAAGAGTTGCTATTTATATACAGGCTGGATAAATGGGATTTACCCAAAGGCAAGATGGAAAAAGGAGAAAAAGCTGATGAATGCGCATTAAGAGAAGTGGAAGAAGAAACCGGTGTTACTAAACTGAAACTCAAAAAAAAAGTGGGAGAAACCTATCACACATACGATGCATTTGGTAAACATTTTTTAAAAATTACGCACTGGTATTATATGACCTGCCCCAAAGAGCAAAATTTAATACCGCAAACAGAGGAAGATATTACGGCAATTAAATGGGTAACTACAAAAAATATTAAGGAGCCTATGACCAATACTTACCCGTCGATAAAGGATATTTTGAGCACTTTTTTTGATGAACCATAATTGGTTTACAGATTTAGGGCTGTGGCTTTTTTAAAATGGCCACAGTCAACCTGCTTATGCATACCAATTTTTCTCTTTCATCATGAATTTTTATATCCCAAACATGCGTGGAGGAGCCAATATGTAAAGGAGTGCAGGTGGCCATCACAAATCCACTTCTGGCGCTGCGTATATGATTGGCATTTATTTCCAGGCCAACACAAATAAATTTATCCGGGTCAATTACAAAATGAGAAGCTACACTGCCAATAGTTTCTGCCAGGGCGCAACTTGCACCGCCATGTAACAATCCATAAGGTTGTTTGGTGCGGTTATCTACAGGCATTTTCATCTTTAAAAAATCATCTCCAACAGCCACCCACTCCATTCCTAAATGCTCACCCATTGTATTGGGGCCAAGTGGTTGTATATCCGGCAGCGACAGTGATTTATTAAACCAGATGGGCATTATTGAATACCTTTTTTTATAGAAAGATTTACAGCTTCGGGCAAAAATTGCGATACATCGCCCCCATTGCGTAATACATCCCTTACCAATGTGGATGCTACCGAGGTAAACTGTGGAAGACAGGTAAGAAATACTGTTTCGATATGGCCATCTAGGCTACGATTCATATCTGCAATGGCTTTTTCGTATTCAAAATCGTTAACGTAACGGATACCCCTTAAAATAAAATTGGCACCCACACTTTCGCAGCAATCTACGGTTAAACCATCATACATAATTGCTTCTACTTTGGGGTTGTCTTTATAGATTTCTCTTAACCATTGCAACCTCAGCTCTTCACTAAACATAGGCGCTTTGTTTACATTGCGGCCAATACCAATCACTAATTTATCAAACAGCGGCAATGCCCTGTCTATAATATCAATGTGCCCAAGCGTTACAGGATCAAATGTTCCGGGGAATAAACATATACGAGACATCGTTGACGATTTTAGATTTATGATTTCAGATTTTAGTTTTAATTAAGCAATCTACAGTTTTTTAGATCTGCAATCGTCAATCTAAAATCTAAAATTGTTTAAGATTTTCTGCCCGACAAAAGATACAATACTGCCATTCTTACTGCTACACCATTTTCAACCTGTTGTAAAATGATAGATTGATTACTATCAGCCACATCACTGTCAATTTCTACACCACGGTTAATTGGTCCCGGATGCATAATTACAATTTCCTTTTTTAAACCATCCAGTAATTTTCTGCTTACCCCGTAAGCTAAATTATATTCTCTTAATGAAGAAAATAGAACCTGGTTCTGGCGTTCCAATTGAATGCGTAATACATTTGCCACATCACACCACTCTAAAGCTTTCTTTAAATTATACTCTACTTTTACTCCTAACGCTTCGTTGATGTATTTGGGTATCAATGTTGGCGGGCCGGCAACCATTACTTCGGCACCCATCTTTTTTAATAGATAAATATTACTTAATGCCACACGGGAATGCATGATATCGCCAATTAAAACGATCTTCTTTCCTTCGAGTGTTCCTAATTTTTCCTGTATTGAAAACGCATCCAGTAAAGCTTGTGTAGGATGTTCATTAATTCCATCGCCGGCATTTACAATAGCCGCCGGAATATGCTTGGCTAAAAAGTGAGGTGCGCCGCTGGCACTATGGCGCATTACCACCATATCTACCTTCATGCTTAATATATTATTTACCGTATCTAAAAGTGTTTCGCCTTTTGCAGCTGATGAACCTGAAGCTGTAAAATTAATCGTATCAGCACTTAATCTTTTTTCGGCCAGTTCAAAAGATATCCTTGTACGTGTAGAATTTTCGTAAAATAAATTTACGATCATTACATCCCGTAAAGAAGGTACTTTTTTAACCGGTCGTTGTAAAACCCCTTTAAATTCTGTGGCAGTAGATAAAATAAGAGAAATATCCTGAGGAATGAGATCTTTAATGCCTAATAAGTGTTTAGTAGATAGTTGCATTAAGCAGCGAAGTTAAAGTAATAATGGATAATTGAATAATTAAAAATGAACAATCTTTTAATGGATAATCGGTTAATGGATAATGAATATTTTTTTCAATACATAACATTTTAACTTTAGCAGATACCCCAAGTTAAAGGTATTATCCATTATTCACTAAATCATTATTCATTAATAAAGCACCACTTCTTCTCTCTCCCATTCAACTTTTACTTTTTGAGAAATAACCGTATCAATGGCTTTACCACAGTAATCCGGCTGTATAGGTAATTCTCTGTTGAATCTTCTATCCACCAATACACAAAGCTCCACTTTTTGCGGACGGCCAAAATCCTGTAAAGCATCCAGTGCCGCCCTGATGGTGCGGCCGGTGTACAATACATCATCAATTAAAATTACTTTTTTCCCTTCTATAGAAAATGGTATCTCTGTTTTATTGGCTACATGTAATTCATCACGTATATCATCACGGTAAAAAGTAATATCTAATAATCCGTATTGCACTTTTTCTGCAGGATAAAGATTACGGATATTTTCAATTACCATATTGCTGACTCTTATACCCCGTGGTTGCAATCCAATAAAAACCACATCATTTAAATTTAAATGATTTTCTAAAAGCTGGTGTGCCAACCGGGAGATGGTGAGATGTAATTGTTGTTTATCTAAAATGATTTTCAAAATAAAATATTTACAAAGCGAATTTATCTGTTATTCTTTGATAAAAAAAGTTCCCTATTATTTAGATTTTGTACTCATTACAATTTTAGGATTTTCTGGAAAACGAAGGCCGATATTAACCTGTTCTATTTTAGTAGCTATCAAATGCCTTTTGTGAATCTGCGAAATAGACTCCAGCACAAGCCCTGGTAAGTTATTGAAATCATTAAATCCATACCCATAAGGAATATCATTAGTATACCAGGCAACCAAAGTATCACTTTGTGCTGTAATCTGGTAAGCTAGTTTGCAATTATGATTTAAAATAAGTTTAAGCGAATCCAATAAAATCCAGTTATTGAATTTTGAGACATCCTTTATGAAATAGGTTTTCCTTTTAGTAAGAGCTACCCCATGAAAATAAGTATTCACATTCTTAAAGAAATAGGTTGAATGATGTGTGATTTTTTGCCCTACAGAGTTATTCTCTACTGCTTCATCTTTTTTGTCAATTACAAAATAAGAAATGGCTAGTGTATCATTAAATATCAGTTTATATTGAAACTTTTTCATAGCCATTGTATTGCCTCCAAATGAAACAAAAGTCGGGCTATCACTGCTTCCATAATCTTTATACGTAATAGAGTATGTATTTTGAGAATAACTTTTATTAAAAAATGCAAAACACAAAAACAACCAATAATATTTCATAACCAGTTATTATTTTTCCTGCAAAAACGCATAACGATAGTCTGTTGGGGGATTAAAAGTTTCTTTTATAGTTCTTGCACTTAACCAACGGTATAAATTTAATATAGAACCCGCTTTATCATTGGTACCGCTTGCTCTTGCACCGCCAAATGGTTGCTGCCCCACTACCGCTCCGGTTGGTTTATCGTTGATATAAAAATTACCGGCACTGTTGCGAAGTTTGTTAGTGGCCAGTTCTACTGCATAACGGTCTTGTGCTATTACTGCGCCGGTTAATGCATAAGGAGAAGTGCTGTCCACCAGTTTCAATGCTTCCTCAAATTTATTTTCGTCATAAACATATAGGGTAAGCACCGGGCCAAACAACTCTTCGCACATGGTAATATAATTGGGGTCGGTGGTTTCAATTACAGTTGGTTCAATAAAGAAGCCTTCTGTTTTATCGCATTTACCTCCAACAATTACTTTTGCATTACTGTCTCTTTTCCTGGCCAGCTTTATATAACTTTCTAATTTATCAAAGCTTTTTTCGTCAATTACTGCATTTACAAAATTGGTAAAGTCTTCCACAGTACCCATTTTCATGGTTTTAATTTCGGCAACCAATTTCTTTTTTACTTCTGCAGCAATGTTAGAAGGTATATAAGCTCTTGAAGCCGCAGAACATTTTTGTCCCTGGTATTCAAATGCACCACGGGCAAGGGCTGCAACCACCACATCGGGGTTGGCAGATTTATGTGCAATTACAAAATCTTTACCGCCGGTTTCGCCAACAATGCGTGGGTAAGATTTATACATGCTCATATTAGCACCGATCGTTTTCCACATAAAATTAAATACACCTGTGCTGCCTGTAAAATGTATACCTGCAAAATCGGGATGATTAAATATCACATCACCGGCTGTTGGGCCATCTACAAAAATTAAATTGATAACACCATCAGGCAAACCAGCTTCTTTTAAAATACGCATGAACATTTGTGCGCTGTACACCTGTGTATTGGCACATTTCCAAACTACCACATTACCGCACATGGCAGCCGATGTAGGAAGGTTACCGCCTATGGCTGTAAAATTAAACGGCGTTAATGCAAATACAAATCCTTCCAGCGGACGGTATTCCATCCTATTATTCATACCAGCGCCACTAATGGGTTGCTGGCGGTAAATATCGCTTAAAAAATGAACGTTGAATTTTAGAAAATCTATCAGCTCACATGCTGCATCTATTTCTGCCTGAAAGGCATTTTTACTTTGCCCCAGCATGGTAGTAGCATTAATATAAGGTCGGTATTTTGTGGCTAACAGGTCAGCCGCTTTTAAAAAAATATTGGCCCTGTTTTCCCAACTCATGTTGGCCCATTTATCTTTTACTTTTAGTGCTGCATTTATTGCTTTGGTTACATGTTTGGCATCGCCAATATGAAATTGCCCCAGTAAGTGTGTACGTTCGTGCGGTGGACGAAGCTCCAGCGTTTTTCCTGTTCTCACTTCTTCTCCACCAATGTACATGGGTACATCAATTTTTTCTTTTTTTAACTCCGCTAAAACTTCTTTTAATCTTTTCTTTTCTGCCGAACCGGGAGCGTAAGAAAGTACTGGCTCATTTGCAGGCATGGGGTAATAAAAATCTCCGTATTGCATAGAAATAATTTTTAGATATTTAAATACTGTTCGATTTTAATGTTGAGCAAAGGTATGCCGTACAAGAGTGCGACGCAACGATGCTACATAGAATTACAAAAGTTTGTCCACAAAAAACTACGCACTCTGGTCTTCCTTCTCACTCATCAAATACGCTTTAATAAATCCATCCAGTTCGCCATCCATCACCGGCCCCACATTACCTACTTCGTAATCGGTACGGTGATCCTTGATCATTTTATAAGGATGAAAAACATAACTGCGTATCTGGCTGCCCCACTCTATCTTTTTCTTTTTGCTATTGGCTGCATCTTTTATTTCGTTTCGTCGTTGCAATTCCATTTCATACAAACGGCTTTTCAGCATTTGCATGGCCAGTTCACGGTTACCCAACTGGCTTCTGTCTTGCTGACAAACCACCACAATACCTGTGGGAATATGCGTTAGCTGTACTTTAGTTTCTACTTTGTTTACGTTTTGTCCGCCTGCACCACCGCTTCGGCTGGTTTCCATTTTTACATCAGCTGGGTTAATCTCAATGTTAATGGTATCATCCACCAACGGATACACATTTACAGAAACAAATGAAGTATGCCTCCTGGCATTGCTATCAAAAGGAGAAATACGCACCAGGCGATGCACACCACTTTCTGATTTTAAAAAACCGTAAGCAAACGGCCCTTCAAATTTATAAGTACAGGTTTTTATGCCAGCGCCATCGCCCCATTGCCAATCCATTTCGGTAACGGTCCACCCCTGTTTTTCGCCGTACATTCTAAACATACGGGCCAGCATTTCGGCCCAGTCCTGGCTTTCTGTTCCGCCAGCGCCACTATTTATTTGCAGCATGGCGGGCAGTTCATCTTCCGGTTCATTAAGCGTACTTTTAAACTCAGCTTCTTCTATTTTGGCTACTGCATTATCAAAAGCCTCTTTGGTTTCCTCTTCAGTTGCATCACCAGCCTTCCAAAATTCAAATAGTACAGCAAAATCTTCTACAGCAGTATTTACTGCGTAAAAAAGATTGATCCAGTACTCATTTACTTTTGTTTCTTTAAGAATGGCGGTGGCACGGGCATTATCGTCCCAAAAGCCGGGTGAAAGTGAAAGTTGTTTGTCGTTTGCAGTTTTAGCTTCCCTGTTTTCTACGTCAAAGAAATCTCTTCAAAACCGTTGTGCGATCTCTCAGAGCCTTTATTTGTTCAATTGTCATGTTGCAAAAGTAAGAAGTTTAGGGTTAAGAAGTTTAGGGTTTAAGAGTTTAGCCGCTTAGCGGAATTAGGCAATAAAAAACCCGTAAACAAAATTTGCATTTCATTTACGGGGCATTATATTTAACTCACGCTTATTTAAATTCTGCTACCACTGTAATTTTAGGATCTGTAGACACTTTTCCTGCACCAATTGCAGCACCTTTAACACCAAAATCAGCTAATGCAACAGTAAAGTCGGAAGTTGTGGTAACTGTTTTACCACTTACTACAATAGAAGCTTTTGTAACCACAGGTTTTGTAACGCCATGCATAGTAAGATCTCCGGTTACATCTGCACTGTAAGTACCATCAGCTTTAAAATTTACGGCTGCAAGATTAGTGATTGTTCCTTTAAAAGTAGCTTTTGGAAATTTATCTGAATCCATCCAGCCTGCAGTATTGAAATGCTCCTGAATTTTCGGGTTAGAAAACGAAAAGTTTTTTACAACTGCTTCAAAAGCAACTGCGCCAGATTTTGTGTTAAGACTGGCAACTACTGTTTTATTTTCTGCTTTAGGTAAAGCATCCAACTTGGTTGTAGCATCAAAATTAATAGTAGCTGAGGTAGTAACTTTTTTCTTTTGAGCAAAAGCAATAGTTGTTAAACCAACTAAAGCAAAAAGGAGCATTGATTTTTTCATTTGTTTGTTTGATTTTTATTTGTTTTAAAAGTTTATTGTTTATTAATTGCACAGCGTTTAAAAGTAACGAATTCCGTTTCCAGTATCTCGCTGTAAGTACCGCCGCTGCAAGAGCCTTTAATAGAAATACTATCGCCTTCTTTTAATTGCTTTGCTTCTGCAAGATGTTGTTGCTGAAATGCAAAAATGATGTAAGCATCTGTTGCTGTGTCAATCATTTTTATATTAATGGTAGTGTCGGCTGCTTCAGTTTCCGAAACCCTTCCGTTAACCGTAATTATTTTTTCCAGGTACTTTGTGTTGGCCAGACTATCGTTAGTTTGAAACTCCTTTAAAAAATCCATTGCATTTACGGTAAAAGCTGCTTCACGCTTGGTAATATCTGTAAATTTCTCCGTAAAAATAAACCATATCGCTATTGCACCTGCCACCAAAGCCAGTAAACCAGCAATTAAAACTCTTTTTATCCAAGGATTTTTTTTTCGTCTCACCTCCGTCATATATCTATAATTTGAAATTATTTTCAAATATACAATGTTTAAACATCATTCATTAAATTTTGCCCTAACTTTTTAACATCTTTAACTGTTGCTGTTAATACTTTATTGAAATTTACCAGATAAGTACTACGTAATTCACTGCAATTACTACTGTGTACCGTCAACAAATATTAATCCAAAGCCATTTTGAACAGCTCTTTTCGCTGTTATTTTTAAATTACGGAACTTGCGTTTTAAAATTTTGCATGGCAGCAGCACATCTCCGTTATTTTATTTTACACAAGCCTTTTAATATGGTATCGCAGTTTGTGAGTACCCATGAGGTTAGTTTATTGGGTAATCTGGATTTTACTTTTCCAGAAGGCACTCATGCCATTGGAAGATTAGATAACCACTCTGAAGGCTTATTGCTGTTAACCACTAACAAAAAAGTAACCCGGTTATTGTTTTTAAGTGATACTCCACATAAACGAACCTATCTTGTACAGATCAATAATAAAATAAGTGAAGAGAATTTGCAGCGCCTTAGAACCGGGGTAAGCTTTAAAATTAAAACCGGTATTATATATACCACCGCTCCTTGCGAAGTTACTATTGTAGAAAATCCTGAAGCATTATGCACAATGGCAGACCGACTGACTGCCTATCTGCCATATACCTGGTTGTTGATAACTATTACCGAAGGAAAATACCACCAGGTAAGAAAAATGATTGGCGCCATAAGGCACAAGTGTAAAAGGTTAATAAGAGTGAGCATTGAAGACCTGGCATTGGGCAGTTTGAAGCCTGGCCACATAAAAGAGGTGGGAGAAGAGGAATTTTTTACCAAGCTGCATATTGATATACCCTAAATAGGTAAGTTGTTAAAATTTTTGCACAATTTCTTTACAAGCAACTTTTATTATAGAAGTGGCACTGAAATTGCAATTTCATCAGCTCCTGAATAACCTAAATCTTATTACATGAAACTGGAATTTTTTAAGAACATACAATTTACCAAATTAATTAAGGCTGAAGGTCGTTTAAGAGAATTTAATTTTAGAAATCACCTGAGTGCCCTGCAAAAAGATATTTGCTCTGTTAACGTCACTGACGATAGAGGCAATCGCATTGTTTTTGAAATGCAAAAATTAGATACCGGCTGGAAGATTGCAGAAACTCAACTGCCCGTGTGGATACTGGAAAACGAAAATAATTTTAAACAACTTCTTGAAGAAGAGTTGAAATAAAAAAGAGGAGCAATTTTAAATTGCTCCTCTTTTTTATAGCCAGTTGTTACCCTATTACTTAAATATCTTTCTAAAAAATTCTTTCATATCATTCCACGAAGTTGAATCGGCTGCGGCATTATATGCAATAGGAATTTTAAATTGCTCCCCCATTGCAGTTGCTGCAGGGTTTGAAAATGCATGCGTTGCTCCGGCATATTGTTTAAAGGTATAATCAGCTCCAATTGAATCCATCTGCTTTTTAAAAATAGCAACTTCTTCCGGCTTTACAAATTGATCATCTGCGCCATGGCAAACCAAAACATTTGCCTTTAATAAACTTTTATCTGCGGGTACACCAATCAGGTTGCCATGAAAACTTACTACTCCATTTAACTGCTCTCCTAATCTGGCCATGTTTAAAACCATTGCACCGCCAAAGCAATAACCAATGGCTGCAATTTTGGTCGTATCTGCCTGGTTGTAAGTTTTAATTTTTGCCAAAGCTGCATCAAACCTACTTTTTGCTAAACCCGGGTTGGTATAGAATGGAGTGGCCAGTTTACCTGCTTCATCAGGATTGTTACCCATTTTTCCATCGCCATACATATCCACTGCTATTGCTAGGTACCCCAATTCGGCTAATTGTTTTGTACGGCTTTTGGCATAATCATTAAGCCCCCACCACTCGTGAATAATTAATACCACAGGTAATTTTCCTAAAGCATTGGTATCATACGCTACATAGCCGGTAAGTTTTGTACTATCGGTTCCGTAGCTTACAGCTTCTTCCTTTATAACAGGCGTTTTTATCATTTCTTTTTCCGTTGATGCGGTATTGTTGCAGGCACTAAATAACAACATTGCAGCTGCAAAAATTAATTTAGAATATTTCATCGTGTTAAAATTTATTTATTGGAAAAAACAAAAAAAGAAAGATAAAGTTCAATAAAAGAAACCAAACTCAGAAGAACTTTAAACAAAAAATCTACCTGGTTATTTTTCTACCGGTTTTATCCTGGCGGGATCCAAAATAATCGTTTGTACAAAAAGTATCCTTTCATCCTGAATGGCCTCATCAGAATTAATGACCGTCTTTTTATAAAATGCAGGATCGGTACAATTCATGCAACCTAAAATAATATTTTCTTTTTTAAAATCCAATTTGCCAGTACTGTCTGTTGCCACCATGCCCGAGTTATTAGATTTACCACCGTTAAAATTAAATGCAGCATCATTCAGCATTCTTAACTGATACAAACTCATACCGGGCCTGATACCGCTCTTTAGCCGCCAAACATTTTCTGGAATGTTTCTATCGTATTCTAAAGAACTTTCTGCCATAAGCTGCCCGCCAATATATATTTTGGCAAGATTACAATTATTCTTTTCATCCGACCACAAAAAAACTACCTGGCGATTGGTATTGGGAAATAATACAGAGCATTTACCCACCTGCCTTTCTGATAAATAATAAATATCTTTTTGTACATTTTTTTCGCCAAAATAAAAACGCAGGTATTCATGCGAAGTAAAAGAAGACAGATCCTCAGCATATACAATTTCTTTTGGCCTGGGCAACTCCTGTTTTCTTATAAAAAAAGAATACTCCGTTAAGGTATCAATTGATATTGAAGATATGTTTACAGTTACATCATTATGCTGAAACAATAAAGAGGATACCGTTAATGAATCCTTTTCCTGGTTACAAAAAAATCCTTCTTTTTTAATATCGGCCTTAATTTTTTGATACTCGGTTAAGGAAGTTGTTCTGTAAATAAAACTAAAGTCTTCTTTGGTACTAAAGCTGGTGAGTGTTCTTAATACTGGTATGGAATCCGGAACTTTTGCTTTGCCTGCTCCTTTAAAATCAAAATCTCTGGCAATTGTATCTGTTTTATAAGAGGTACCCACAAAAGCAAATCCTTTTTTAGCAATATAGCTGTCAAATTTTTGCTTGGGTATATAAGATACTTCTGCAACATCCAAGGCTGTAACAACCTGCCCGGCTGCTGCATACCCCAAAATCAATAAGTAAAAAAATAGTAGCAGTCTTTTCAAAATAAAATCATTTTAAAAATATAGTTACAGACAGTATTAAAACCTGTAAAATCGATATAAATACTATGTAATTTTGGAGGCGATCTTCAGTGGGGGGTACAAAATTTTTAACGCTGGTTAAAATTTGCAGGGCGAAAATAAGTATTTCCGCTATAATAAAAACATATTCATCTTAAAATAATAAGACGTAGTGTTTATTAAACTATTCGTTTAGTATTGAAAATAGATTTCTGTTGCCCCATAGCCATATAATGGATTGTATTGATTAACAAAAGACTTCACTTCTTTTTTTAATCTGAGGATATCGTGTATTTCGTCTTTTAATTTACCTGTACCAACGCCGTGTATTATTGTAAACACGGGCTGGCGATGGGCTACAGCCAGATCATAATATTTTTCAAATGTTTTTAATTGCAGGGTAAGTATCTCAAAATTGGTAAGATGTTTCCAGCTATCGGTTAGTTTTTCTACATGTAAATCAACAACAGTTCGGGCCGATTCCAGGTTTTCCCTTACCCTTGATGCATCATAAACCCTAAAGCCTGCATTCCCCAACATACTCAAATCCACTTTTTCTTCTTCCACTTTATTGGGGTAAGTATCAAATAATAAATAACTAAAAGTGGGTTCATTCTTCAGTTGAATCTCTTCTATCTTTTTAAATATTTGTTTGCCTTTTAATTTTAGTGATACTTCAAAGTAAGGCGCTTTTCTTTTATCCGGTTCTTTTAAACCAAATTCAAAATCAAAACGTGGGCTATCGCTCAGCTCTTCAAAATCTACATCATGTAAATAAAAATCCGATAGTGGTTCAACTGTATTTTTTAACTGAAAATGACTTTCGCCGCCAATCATTAAATTATAATTAAAAGTGTAAGCAGTTTCGGTTTGATTGAGTAAACGGATCTTAAATTTTTCCACCACATCATCATCAAACACATCTTTGCTGTAAACAGGAAAAAAAGACAGTACAATCCCATCGCCTTCTCTTGGTTTGATAGTAGCTTTTTCTTTACGCACCTGGTCGATATACACTTTCTTTTTTGCTGCTTCTCTTTTTTCTGTAAACATTTTAAAATAAGGAAAATCGATCTGGTCCATGTAGGCCGGAAAGCGCACCCCTTTTACTTCAATCATTACCATTTTTTCGTTCATTATCTCCACCACCTTACCATCTTCGTTGGTAAGCAGCACGGTAATCTTATCTCCTACTTGATATTTCATTACACAAAAATACGGAAGGTTTTAGCTTCCGTATTTAAAAGATCATTATTTACTGCGAAAAAATTATTCTGCAGCTAATTTACTTTTTTTATAGCCGTATAAAAAGTAAATCACCAGGCCAATAGCCAGCCAGCCGCCAAACCAAAGCCAGTTTGCTTTTGTCATGCCCGTAAGTAAATACAAGCAGGTGCTTACACCCATTAGCGGAATGAGCGAATAGTTTTTAAGTAATGTAATAATTGCCAACCCTATCATCAGCAGCCAAAAAATAATGGTAGATACTTTTTGTGTACGGCTTTGCTCTGTATTAGCCGACGCAACAAATTTATTGGCCACGGCCAATTTTTCTGTTGCAATAGTTTTTACATTCATCGAATCTAATAAACCGGTAAATGCTGCATCGTTTAAATTAGCACCGGTTAAACTTTGTTCCAGTTGTTGTACAATAACTGCTGTATCAAATTTATTTTGCGGTATACCGGCTGCAAAAGCATCAATTTTTTGCTCTTCGCTAAAATCTATTTTATTAGAAAAATAGGTTGGTGCAAACCAGGCTATCGCTACAATTGAACCAGCAACTAGCAGAGGGAAAATAATTTTTCCATTTACATAAGGTATATTGAATTTGCCAGATTGCTTTTCTTTACGAGGAATTAATAATACACCTCCACATACCAATACAAATGCAAACAAGGTAGCTATACTGGTAAAGTCGAGCACAAAAGTTTTATCGGTAAATAAAATTGGTACGCCAACTACAAGCCCGGTAATAATAGTAGCAAAAGAAGGTGTTTGAAATTTGGGATGTATTTTTTGAAATACCGGTGGCAGTAAACCATCACGGCTCATGCTCATCCAAATGCGTGGTTGGCCCATTTGAAAAACCAGTAACACACTCGTCATGGCAATTACTGCACAAATGGCTACCAGTAACTGCATCCAGCCCACATTTAAATTTTGTTTTTCAAAAATAAATGCCAGCGGATCCCCTACACCATCAAAATTTCTGTAATTAACCGCACCGGTTAAAACCAATGTTAATAAAATATACACCACCGTGCAGATCACTAAAGAATAGATCATTCCTTTGGGCAGATCCTTCTGCGGATTTTTACTTTCTTCTGCCAGTACACTTACGGCGTCAAAACCAATATAAGCAAAAAACACACCAGCCACGGCAGCCATTACACCACTAAATCCATTAGGCATAAATGATTTTACACCAGCATCGTTTGGTGGTGTCCAGTTAGCAGTTAACCCGTTAGAAAAAACTAAATACCCACCAACCAAGATCACCAATAACACCACAGCCATTTTTAATACCACCATTATATTACTAAAGTTGCGGCTCTCTTTTATACCACGGTATACCAAATACGTAATTAAAAAATTGATAACGATAGCAGGCAGGTCGAAAATTATTTTTAAACTGCCCATCATTGGTGCGGTTGTCCATGCTGCAAACTGATCGCCATCTAATGCACCTGCTGCAACAGCACCTTGTGCTTCTTTATAACTGGTGGTAAGCCATGCCGGAATATCCACGCCACATTTAGATAGGAAGGAAGTAAAATAATCGCTCCAGCTAAAAGCCACATAAATATTACCAATGCTGTATTCCATAATTAATGCCCAGCCAATTATCCAGGCAAACAATTCGCCAAAACTTGCATAAGCGTAAGTGTATGCACTACCAGCAACAGGAATACGGCTGGCAAATTCGCTGTAACAAAATGCAGTAAAGGCACAGGCAATTGCAGTAATAATAAATAATACCACCACACCGGGGCCACCATTAAAAACGGCGCCTCCCAAACTGCTGAAACTACCGGCTCCTAAAATTGCTGCTATACCAAAAAAAGTAAGGTCTTTGGCTGTTAACACTCTTTTTAATCCCCCGCCGCCATGTGCATTATCGCTGCCTTCGGATAAAATAGATGATATTTTCTTTGTGCGGAAAAGAGAATTACTCATGTTGGTTTTGGTTTTAAGAAAAAGTAAATTAAGGAAATATTTTTTCGTAGAGAAGAAAATTATTATAAGCAACTACTTTTTTGTAATTTCATTGTCAATTGAAATAATAATCATTATGAGGTTTTTTTATAATCGTAAGATTAAATTATTGTTCGTATCCCTTTCTATATTTACTTGTTCTTTTGGGCAAATTTTTTCCAAGGAATTAGAAATCAGAAGTGGCTTTAAAGAAATAAAACTTGACTCTGGTGTACATAAAATTTCATGCTCATATATTGGTATGACTGATACAACAAGAATATTTAAGTATACAGGACTTTCTAAATTTGTATATGATGCAGCAATTTCTGAACTATTTATTGAAAGTGATGTTCATCTTAAAATAACCAAATTAAAAATTTTTACGGAAAAGTTATCTGATGAAGTTTTTTTTAGTCTTCCAAAAAAATTAAAAGAAACTTTTGGAGAACCTAACACTATATACAAAGAAAATACTAAAACTGTTGGTTCAATTGCATGGATTAGTAAATCAAATTACCTTGAATTTATTTACACATATCATGAAAGAGGTCTTTGGAACGTCACAATAGTTATGGGTAAATTACACGATTTGTCGAAAGAAGTTCAAGATATTTATTTGAAAAAAAATGATGACTTTTAATTTAGAGAGTGATATTAATTATAAACAAACCCTCATTTAAATCCTTTGCTTAAATATTTAATAACTAATTGGGCGAAAATTTTACTTTCAGGAATTATTCTGATTTCGCTAATTTTCAGCTTCATCTCAATTAAATATTTCATATCAACATTTGGCAATTCTACGCTCTCACATGACACCCAAAAGTGGGCAGAATTTGGAAATTATTTTGGCGGAACACTAACTACTCTATTTACCCTCATTAATGTATGCACTACTATTTGGTTGACAATGACAGTTAATAAAATTGGATCTACAAATACTGACAACCTGATTGAAGCTGAACGAAAATCTGCGACAATTCATATTAGACATGAAGCTTTAAAAGAATTACGCAGTGAGTTAAACAGTAACTACTCTACTTGGAAAAGCGATATTTATAATTTAAAATTTCCTTTAGGTTGTATTGATACAATCACTAATTTCAACGATAACTATTCATATTTTTTCGATAATGAAACCCAAAACTGGTGCCATTCATTAATTTTTGATATAAATGATATTGCTTTAGCGATAAAGGAAAAACGAAATGAAGATGTTGAGCAATTATTTAGTGGCTTGATTATTATTTATATAAATTTTTTTGCGAAATTTTCTCGTAAAGTAATATGTTAAATATCGGATTAACTATTTACCAAGATCAACTCTCCCTCACCATCAAATACTCCGCCAGTTCCATCAAAGGTTTTTTTCTTACCGAAACCACGGCAGTATCTTCCAAATGTTGCAGGGCTGTTTTAAAATAACTTTGTTTAAGTTCTTTAGCCCATTCATCCACTTTGCAGTCTTTAAAAATGGCCAATACTTTTGCTACTTTATCAGCAGGATTGTTGTTAATTAAATCTAATAATTCAGCTTTAGCTGCCGGCGAAGCCACTTCCATGGCATGTATCATTAAGAAGGTTTTTTTATTGGCCAGGATATCGCCTCCAATTTGTTTACCAAATTTATCGGGGTCGCCAAAAGCATCTAAATAATCATCCTGCACCTGAAAGGCAATGCCAAGATTTTTCCCAAACCCGTATAAATGATTTTGGCTGCCCAATCCTGCCCCCCCTAATATGGCACCCAGTTGTAAACTTGCGGCAACCAGTACAGAAGTTTTTAAGGTGATCATGTTTACATACTCCTCAAAATTTACCGTATCTCTTTTTTCAAAATCCATATCCAGTTGCTGCCCCTCGCAAACCTGGCTGGCTGTAACATTAAACAAATGCAATACTTTTTGCAGATTGGCCGGATGTATCTTATTTAAATTTTCGTAGGCTTTTACAAACATTACATCACCTGCAAGTAATGCAGTAGACTCTCCATATTTAATATGCACTGTTTGCATACCACGGCGTACCGGTGCTTTATCCATAATATCGTCATGTATCAAACTAAAATTATGAAAGAGTTCTATTGCAGTTGCGGCATGATAGGCATCTTCAGTAATCTCATCAAACAACTCGCTGCCCAGCAATACACAAACCGGGCGAATGCGCTTACCGCCAATACCTAAAATATATTGTGCAGGATCGTATAAAGTTTCGGTATGATTGGGAAACTGCCGAACATTAAATTTTTCTTCAAATAGTTTAGAGAGTTCTAAGAATGAATGCATTTATTAAAGAGTGGTTTAATAATTTAATGGGTTCATTTTTGTGTGCCTGATCCTCAACACTATTACTTTTTCTTTAGAAACATAATAGCTGATCCTGTATTTATAAACTTCGTAAGCCCTGAAGTTTCCATCATTGTTAGTGCAGTATTTATCTAAAGGATGATGTTCCGGATGTTTTGCAAGTGCCTTGATCGTTTCTAAAATACGTATCCTAACTTTTTCTGCATTTTGAAGAGAGTCTTTCCGGATGTATTTATATGCTTCCCAAAGTTGCCGTTTTGCAAGATGTTGTATCTCAACCGTCCTGCTTACCATAATTTCATTTCTTCTTCTAACTGCTTTACTGATGTTACTTCGCCTTTTTTTGCAGCCTTTAGTGCAGCCTTAAGCTCCTGATTATAATCTTCAATTTTTTGAGGCTTTAGGTTATTTTCTTTACCATTAAGAAAAGTTTTTATCATCTGCACAATACTTTTTTGCTCCTCCTTGTTAAGTTGAACAAAGGTTTTAATCATTTCGTCTGATAATGATGTTGTGGCCATTGCAATTAATTTACTTACTCAAATTTACTCATTTTTTCTTTTTAACCACAGCTTTTGGTTTAGCCGCCTTTTTAGTAGTAACTGGCGCTGTAGTTTTAGGTTTTCCTCCCGGCACCCACTGATAATCCAACTGGCGCTTACCTAAATTTGCTGCCACCACTTTTATTATCACCTTATCTCCCATTCTGAATTTACGTTTGGTGCGTAAACCCACTAATGCGTAATCGGTTTCATCCAATCTAAAATCATCGTGCTCACTTAAATCTCTTACGGTTACCATGCCTTCGCATTTATGCAATACCGTTTCTACAAAAAAACCAAAGGAAGCTACACCACTAATAATGCCTTCAAACTCTTCGCCCAAATACTGCTGCATAAATTCCACCTGCTTGTATTTATTACCAGCTCTTTCGGTTTCCATGGCTTTACGTTCTCTGTCGCTGCAGTGTTTGCACTTCTCGTCCATCTTTTTATCCAGCTTCAAATTCTTCTCTAAACATTCCTGCAAAATGCGGTGTACCATCACATCGGGGTAGCGGCGTATTGGAGAAGTAAAATGACAGTAATGTTCAAAGCCCAAACCATAATGGCCAATATTGGCAGATGTATAAACTGCTTTTGCCATTGTACGAATACCTAATTGCTCCAGCACATGCTGCTCGGGTTTGCCCTGTACATCTTTCAACATTTTATTAAAAGATGCGGCAACAGCAGCTTCATCATGCATATCAAATGAGTAACCAAACTTTTTTGCAAAAGCCACAAAGGGTTTTAATTTTTCATCATCGGGTGTATCATGTATACGATATGGAAAAGGAATGGCCTGTTTGTTTATTTTAATTTTAGAAACATATTCCGCCACTGTTCTGTTGGCCAGCAGCATAAATTCTTCAATTAATTTATGGGCATCTTTACTTTCCTTTACCACAATACCAATTGGTTTTCCTTTTTCATCTAACTGAAATTTTACTTCTGTAGATGAAAAATTAATGGCGCCATTCCTGAACCTTTCCCTGCGGAATTTTTGTGCAAGGTCGTTTAGTAAAGCAATGGGTTTATAATGCAGGCCGTCTTTTTTCTCAATGATCTCCTGCACTTCCTCATAAGTAAAACGATGATTACTGTGTATGATCGTTCTGCCCAGCCAGCTGTGCTTTATTTCGGCACGGTTGTTAATTTGAAAAATGGCAGAAAATGTATATTTATCCTCATGCGGACGAAGAGAACATAATTCATTCGAAATTCTTTCAGGCAACATGGGGTTTACCCTATCCGGCAAATACACGCTGGTAGCCCTTTCGTAGGCCGCTTTATCCAGTACCGAACCAGGTTTAACAAAATGGCTTACATCGGCAATGTGTACACCTATTTCGTAATTACCATTATCAAGGTTTCTTATGGATATCGCATCATCAAAATCTTTTGCATCTGCAGGGTCGATGGTGAAGGTTAAAATATCCCTGCAATCTTTACGTTTTACCATTTCCATCCGGGTAATATTTTCCGAAAGGCTAAGCGCTTCTTTCATCACCTCATCATCAAACGTTAACGGAAAGCCGCCATCAATCAGCAATTCTTTCATGGCAAAATCATTCATATCCTCTGCCTTTATCACTGTTACAACTTCGCCTTCAGGTTTTTTATCATCCTTATTCCATTTTACCAAACGTACCACGGCCCTGTCGCCATCAGTTGCACCATTTAATTTTTCGATAGGAATAAAAAAATCAGGCATCGGCTTTTCAGTATCGGGAGTAAAGAATGCAAATGCCTTACTTACCTGTAAATTGCCAATAAAGTCGGCCTGCTTTCTTTCCACCACTTCGGTAATTTTTCCTTCAATACGTTTGCCGGGTACGGCTGTTTTTGCAATCTGCACTTTTACGGTATCACCATGAAAAGCCCTGCTGAAATCGTTAGGCCTCACCAGTACATCTTTATCCATTCCTTCAATTGTTACAAAGCCAATTCCACTTCGTGATATATCCAGTGTTCCTTTTACTACTTTTGTTTGAGAAGAACCCCTGGAAGATTTTATTTTTTGTGTCATAATTATTTTTATTTTTTTGATACCAGCTCATATTTTCATGGCATCATCGTTGCGTCGCACTCTTATACTGCATACCTTTTATCAACTTTTAACTAAGCGTAGGTAAAAAACATATTTCATCTGAGCTTATGTAGCAAAAACTCATGCAATGTACCAACAAATTCCTACATTCGAAAAAAAGCATCCATAATGCAGTCACTTACCACTACTCCAAAACGCATTATTACCAAAACCATCTGGATGCTATCGCTGGTAAGTTTATTTACCGATATGGCCAGCGAAATGCTATACCCAATAATGCCTATGTTTTTAAAACATATTGGTTTTACAGTTATATTCATTGGTATTTTAGAAGGTATTGCCGAAGCTGTTGCCGGGCTAAGCAAGCCCTATTTTGGAAAACTTAGCGATAACAGTGGTAAGCGATTACCTTTTGTACAATTAGGTTATAGTTTAAGTGCCATAAGTAAACCTATGATGGCATTGTTCATTTTTCCGCTATGGATATTTGTTGCCCGAACATTGGACCGGTTGGGCAAAGGCATAAGAACCGGTGCAAGAGATGCCTTATTAAGTGATGAAGCTACCAAAGAAACTAAAGCCACTGTATTTGGTTTTCACCGCAGCATGGATACATTAGGTGCGGTTTTTGGGCCAGCCATTGCGTTGGTATATTTATATTTTTACCCTGATAATTATAAAACACTTTTTTTAATTGCATTTGCCCCGGGCCTGTTAGCCATAATTGCCACATTGCTCATTAAAGAAAAAACTAAACCACTAAACCCTACACCTCTCCGCAGGATGCTGAGCATAAATGCTAAACCTGCAAGTATTTTCAGCTTTGTAACTTATTGGAAAAACAGCCCCCCCCAATACAAAAAACTGGTAACCGGCCTCCTGCTCTTTGCCTTATTCAATAGCAGTGATGTTTTTTTACTATTAAAAATGAAAGAAAGCGGGTTAAGCGATACCGCAGTTATTGGCGTGTATATTTTTTACAATTTAATTTATGCTTTACTGGCTTATCCCATTGGTATACTGGCCGATAAATTAGGATTGAAAAAAATATTTTTACTGGGGCTTTTTATTTTTGCAGTGGTGTATACCGGCTTTGCATTCAATAATAACCTGGTTATATTTTTTTTGCTGTTTGCCTTATACGGTTTGTACGCCGCAGCTACCGAAGGTATTTCCAAAGCATGGATAAGCAATATTGTGGATAAAAGCGAAACCGCCACTGCCATTGGTACTTATACCGGTTTTCAAAGCATTGCGGCTTTATTTGCCAGCAGCATTTGTGGATTGTTATTGTATAATTTTGGCGCAATGGCAACTTTTTTAATTACAGCTGGTATAACTATTTTAGTTATAATTTATTTATCCGCTTATAAAAAAAACGAAGCTTTATAAGCGGCAATAGCCCTACAAAAAGATTCCCTAACTTTATTAAAAAATACCAATGCAATCATACGAAACAGTAACCGAGGCCTTAAAGGATCTGAAAGCAAAAGGCTTTACAGTTGACTTTAATATTGCTTTTGATAAGATCATTTGCTCCGATAATAAAGTTTGCCTAAACCCCAATGAATTTGAAATAACCGAAACCTATCGCTTTGAAGGTGAGACCAATCCCAGCGATGAAGATGTGGTATATGCCATCGAATCTAAGGATGGCAAAGTAAAAGGCACTATGACCAGTGCCTATGGCATGTATGCAGAAACGGTTTCGATAGAAATGCTCAAAAAACTTTCCGTACACAAATAATTTTACATTCATACTTCAACAAACGATTAGTTATGCCAGCTGCATTTAACCGCAGGAATTTTATTAAGACCTCCGCTTTAACCGGCGCAGCGCTTTCGCTCAACAATTCCATTAAAGCATTTTCATCTGTAAAAAAAGAAAAAGTACGCATTGGCATTATTGGTGCCGGCCTTCGTTCGCACGAGCACATGGGCAATTTTTTGCAAAGAGAAGATGTGGAAATAATTGCTATTGCCGATCCTCAGCAACGCAGTATTGACGAAGCCTTAAAAGTATTTAAGCAATACAATCGCCCCCAGCCGGCGATTTATAAAAATGGCAATTACGATTATAAAAATTTATTACTACGGGATGATGTGGATGCAGTAATGATCTGTAGCCCCTGGGAATGGCACAGCATACAAGCTATTGATGCCATGAATGCAGGAAAAATTGTGGGAGCAGAAGTATGTGGCGCTGTAAAACTGCAGGAATGCTGGGATGTAGTAAACGCATCAGAAAAAACAAAGGTACCGGTGATGATGATGGAAAATGTTTGTTACCGCCGTGATGTGATGGCGGTATTAAATATGGTACGCAAAGGTATGTTTGGCGAAATTTTGCACGGACAAGGTGGTTATGAACACGATTTGCGTGGCGTATTTTTTAATGATGGCGTAACAGCCTACAACAGCGGAGTAGAATTTGGCAAAAATGCTTACAGCGAAGCACAGTGGCGTACCGAACATAACCTGAAACGCAATGGCGAATTATACCCCACGCACGGCCTTGGCCCGGTTGCAGTAATGATGGATGTAAACCGTGGCAACCGTATGACCAAACTTTCTTCCATTGCCACCAAAGCAAAAGGCTTACATAAGTATATTGCAGAGCATCCCAAGGGCGGTGCCAACCATCCTAATGCCAAACTAAATTTTAAATGCGGCGATATTGTAAATACACAAATACAATGCGCCAATGGCGAAACCATTTTACTTACGCATGATGTATCTTCTCCCCGGCCCTATAATTTAGGGTTCAGAGTGCAGGGTACCGAAGGCCTGTGGCAGGATTATGGCAGCGGCGGCAACAAACAGGGATTTATTTATTTTGAAAAAGAAATGAAACACAGTCATAAATGGGATAATACTGAAAAATGGTTAACAGAACATGATCACCCGCTTTGGAAAAAATATGGTACCCAAGCCGAAGGTGCCGGCCACGGTGGGATGGATTTTTTTGTAGACCATGCTTTTATCGAGTGTATAAAACGTGGTACCGAGTTCCCGTTAGATGTATATGATTATGCAAGCTGGTATGCTATAACACCTTTAAGTGAAAAATCAATTATGGAAGGCGGTACGTTGCAGAGCATTCCTGATTTTACCAGAGGTAAATGGAAAACAAGAAAGCCAATTTTTGCGTTTGGAGAGGAATTTTAGGTAGCCCCTCCGCTGCTAAAGGGGGAACTGATTATGGAGGAGTAGAAAGCGGAGATTATGTTTTATGTATCATATGAACAAAAAGTTGGCTGAAAAATTGTGTATTAATCCGTCGGATTCCTTTGGATTGCAAGGTTCACAAATAAATTCTGGAACGTGATTTTATCAAATGTAATACAATGAAAAAATTAGTCTTCATACTTATCATATTTTCAGCAAGTTTGATTACGTGTGCTCAAAATACTACAATTCAAAAACGGAATAATGATGTTTATAAACTTTCGCTACAAACAATTTCACTTATAGGTTTTCTAGAAAATGAAGACAGCTGCAAAAAAGCTGTTTTCTTGCTTGACAGCGCAACAAAATTAAACAACAGCTGTTTTCTTTGCTACTACAACAAAGCAATTTTTTTAAACTCCTTAAACCAGTATAACGAAGCAATAACATCAATAAAGCATGCAATAAGAATCAAGCCTCTGTCACCTGACCTTTATTTTAATGCAGGGTTACTTTATGAAAAAATAAATGATAGTTCTTCTGCAAGAGAATATTTTCGAAAATCTTTGCAAACATGCGAATCAGCGCTAGATACCATGAACATAAATCACCCGAATTATGCAATATGGCAGTCATACAAAGCTGCTACACTGGTTTTACTTGGGGAGCAGTCAAAAGCCTACAATCAATTTGAAAAATTATATAATTCACAATCTGATGAAATACTAAAAAACAGAATTAAACGAATAATGAATAGCAGCCGGGTGCAAGTAATTAAAATGTTTACTATAGGTTCAGAATGAATAATAAATAGCCTTTCGCCATTGTTGGTCGTTGACCAACAACCTACGCTGCAATAAAAGATGAATTGAAAAGTAAAGGATGAAGGGAGTGACACAACGATGCCGATTAAAGATAAAATGTTCGCTACAAAAAGATAACAAATGATCAACAGAAGAAAATTTTTACAACTATCCGCCATTACTGCACCATTGATCGCTGCAAAAAAATCGTTGGCTAACGGTTTGGAGGGAACGATAAAACCAATCGTGGTTTCTACCTGGGATAGCGGTATGGCAGTTAATGCAGAAGCCTGGAAAATATTATCCAAAAAAGGCCGTGCATTAGATGCCGTAGAAGCCGGCGCCATGCAAATTGAAAACCTGATCAACTGCTGTGTAGGTTTAGGTGGTTACCCCGACAGGGACGGTATTGTAACATTAGACAGTTGCATTATGGATGAACACGCCAATTGCGGTGCTGTAGCTGGTATAGAAAGAATAAAACACCCTGTATCTGTTGCAAGAAAAGTAATGGAAAAAACACCGCATGTAATTTTAGTGGGCGCAGGCGCACAACAATTTGCTGTGGAAAATGGTTTCACTTTAGAGAGTGGCGAATTATCCGAAGATGCAAAAAAAGCCTATGCCGAGTGGTTAAAAACCAGCGAATACAAACCGGTTATAAATATTGAAAATAAAAAAACTAATGGCCCGTTTGCGCCAAACTTTTTTCAAGATGGTACTGCCAATCATGATACGATGGGTTTGGTAGCGATGGACAGCATGAGTAATTTAAGCGGTGCCGTTACCACCAGCGGTATGGCTTTTAAATTGCACGGCCGTGTGGGAGATTCGCCAATAATTGGTGCCGGTTTATTTGTAGATAATGAAATTGGTGCAGCCACCAGCAGCGGCACCGGCGAAGAAGTGATTCGCATTTGCGGAACACATTTGGTAGTGGAATTTATGCGGCAAGGATTATCGCCGGAAATGGCCTGCAAAAAAGCAGTGCAAAGAATTGTGAAACGAGACCCTGCTAAAGCAAAAACATTACAGGTAGGCTTCTTAGCATTAAATAAAAAAGGACAATACGGTGCTTATGCTATACAAAAAGGGTTTGTATTTAGCGTAAAAAGCGGCAATGAAAATAAAATTCACGAGTCTAAATTCTTAATTTAAATATTCAACAAACAATGTTCAATTAAAATACAATTGCCTTTTTTTGAACATTGAATATTGAGCGTTGATTATTGAGCATTTTTATGAACTATCAACTAGAAATAATTGCCTTCAACATAGAAAGTTGCATCATTGCACAGGCATCTGGTGCTACCCGTATTGAATTATGTGATAACCCCGGCGATGGTGGCACCACGCCATCTTACGGTTTTATAAAAGCAGCCAGAGAAAAATTGCAGATAGAATTATATGCCATGGTAAGGCCACGTGGTGGCGACTTTTTTTACAGCAATGACGAATTTGAGATAATGAAAGCAGATGTAAAAAATCATAAAGCTTTAGGTTGCGATGGCGTAGTAATTGGGTTATTGAATAAAGACGGCTCAGTGGATAAAGAACGCAGCAAAAAATTAGTGGAACTGGCTTATCCTATGGGTGTAACTTTTCAAAGAGCATTCGACAGAACAAATGATCCGATTAAAGCATTGGAAGATATTATTGACATTGGTTGCGAAAGAATTTTAACCAGCGGATTAGTACCCAACTGTTTTGATGGCGCAGCTTTAATTGCCCAATTAATACAACAAGCCAATGAAAGAATTATTATAATGCCGGGCAGTGGTTTAAGATCGTCCAATGTAATTGATGTGGCAAAAATTACCGGTGCAAAGGAATTTCACACTTCTGCAAGAATATTTGTAAATACCAAAATGGATTTTGTTGTTGCCGGCATGAATGAAGATCTGCAAAATGTGATGGTAGATGGCGATGAAGTAAAAAAGATAGCGGCATTGTTAAATGCCTGTCAACCCGTTTAAAAAATCATTCTTACAAGCCCCTCTCCTGCAACTTTTTTGTTAAAAACATTGCCTTGCACATAACATTGAGGTTACTTTAAGCGTCTTAGTTGTATTAATAAAAAAATGCTTTGTAATTTTAGACAGTATGCAAATACTAAAGAACTCTGTTTTTCTTAAAATTGTGGTATTACTTTTTATTGCAGCGCTTGCAACAAAAAGTAATGCTGTATTTGCACAAACAACTCCTGCCGATACAATTGTAACCGGCGCAGTTATATACAATGGCGATACACTGGAAGCCAAAACATTAGCAGAAGTTGCAGTATCAGCCCAGCTTACAGCCCGGCAAATAAGTAATAATGCAAAATGGACCAGGTTGAGAAATGCCGTGTATGTTACTTATCCTTATGCCAAACGGGCCGGTGCAGTGTTAAATGATATCAATCTTAAATTAACCAACGTAACAGATAAGGAAGCCCGTAAAACCTACATCAAATCCAGGGAAAAAGAATTAAAAAAAGAATTTACCGATCCGCTTACCAATTTATCGGTATACCAGGGTAAAGTGCTGATGAAACTGATCAACCGGGAAACAGGTAACAACTGTTATGAAATAATTAAAGAATATAAAGGCGGGTTAACAGCACGTTTTTATCAAACCGTAGCCTTCTTTTTTGATAGTAATTTAAGGCAACCTTACGATGCCACCGGCGATGACGCCGCTATTGAAAAAATTGTTTTAGAAGTGCAACGGATGTATGGGTACAGGTCGTGAGTGGTGAAACGTCAGGCGTGAATTTATAGTTTGTATAAATAATTTAAGCTGTCTTTCCATTTCGCTCCTCACGATTGACCAATCACCACTCACGAATTTTATCCCCTTCTCCTCTTTTGCTGTTAACAACTGCACAATTTGTACACGACTACAATATTTTCAGGCATTCTACTACTTGAAAACTGCCTGAAATGGCGTAGCTTGCAGCCAGAAATTTTGATTAAAGAATGAAGTTAGATATTTTAGCCTTTGGTGTTCATCCTGATGATGTGGAATTGAGTTGTGCTGGTGTGTTATTAGTTGAAAAACTAAATGGCAAAAAAACAGGCATCATTGATCTTACACAAGGCGAATTAGGTACAAGAGGAACCGCCGAAACAAGAAAGCAGGAAGCTGCAGTTGCTGCAAAAATCTTAGGTGTTGATGTAAGAGAAAATTTGGGTATGGCAGACGGTTTTTTTAAAAATGATGAAGCTCATCAACGTCAGATCATTACTGCCCTAAGAACTTACCAACCCGAAATCATTTTGTGCAATGCCCCATCCGACAGGCATCCCGATCACGGAAGATCGGCAAGTTTAGTAGCTGAAGCTTCTTTTCTATCCGGATTAAAAAAAATTGAAACCACCGTTAACGGAATACAACAAGAAGCATGGCGTGCTAAATACGTCTTTAACTACATACAGGATAAATTTTTGCAACCTGATTTTGTAATTGATGTAACTGATGTTTTTGAGCAAAAAGTAGAAGCAATTAAGGCATATGGTACACAGTTTCATGCACCGCTTACAGCAGCCGATGGAGAAACCGGGCAGTATAAGGAAAGTGAAGAGCCGCAAACCTATATCAGCACGCCCGATTTTTTAGACAGTGTGCTGTACAGGCATAAATGGTACGGAAAAATGATTGGTGTGAAATATGCAGAAGGTTTTATTACAGAAAAAATGATAGGCTTTAATAACTTTGAGGCTCTTATAAAAAACAATACATAATATTTAAAAATTATATCACTATGGCCACCCCTAAATTTTTAAACGCCGCAGGTTCCACCTTTCACCAGGAACTGAAAAGAAGAGTGAATGAATATTTTACTAAAGCAAAAAAACCTGCTACCGGAAATTTCAGCCTGTATTTTAAAGCAGGTCTTTTCTGGGCATCTTACATATTTCTTTACATTCATGTATTGTTTTTTACACCTCCAACATGGATAGCTATTCTTGAGTGTGTTTTAATGGGTGGTTTAACTGCGGCAATTGGTTTTAATGTAATGCATGATGGTGGCCACGGCAGTTTCAGCAACAGTAAGTTTTGGAATAAGATTGCAGCATTTTCTGTAAACGCATTAGGAGCAAGCGCAATTATGTGGAATAACAAACACAATATTATTCATCATACTTATACCAATATTGATGGCGTGGATGATGATATTGAAATTAAGCCCATGCTTAGAATGTGCGAAACACAAAAAAAATATAAGATACACCGCTACCAGCATATTTATGTTTGGTTTCTGTACACTTTGCTTTTGATTATCTGGGTTTTTGCCACAGATTACACCAAGTATTTTAAAAAGAAAGTAGGTTCGGTACCCATTAAAAAAATGAGCACTTTTGAACACTTTGCTTTTTGGATAGCAAAAGCAGGTTATGCTTTTATGATGATTGCATTACCCATTTACAAACTTGGGTTTTTACAATGGTTGGTTGGCTTTTTAATCATCGCCATGTTTGCCGGTTTAATTTTAAGTGTAGTATTTCAACTGGCACATACTGTTGAAGAAACTGCTTTTCCTGTACCGGTTGCTGATATCAATAAAATTGAGAACGAGTGGGCTATTCACCAAATACAAACCACTGCAAATTTTGCTACAAAAAATAAATTGATCTGCTGGTTAGTGGGTGGATTAAATTTTCAGATAGAGCATCATTTGTTCCCCAAAATTTCTCATGTACACTATCCAGCCATCAGCAAAATAATTAAAGAAACCTGCCAGGAGTATGGCGTAAAATATATTGAGTTCCATAAAATGAGGCATGCACTGGTTTCTCACACACTTCACTTAAAAAGAATGGGAAGAGCGTAATTCATTGCTTATATTTTAGTATAGCCTTTTTATTATTCCACTGTTGTGATGATAAAAAGGCTTTTTTATGGCATATCATTTAATTTCAAACTAAATAACAAATTTATGGCACAAAGCACCTGGCATGATAAGCATGTGGAATCTCTGACTTTTGGAGATAAAATATCTGATGCTGTTGCCAACGGCATGGGGTCGTGGAAGTTTATAATTTGGCAAAGCATTTTTGTAGTGATATGGATGAGCCTGAATATTGTTGGGTTTGTGCGCCATTGGGATGTGTATCCGTTTATATTATTAAACCTGATATTTTCTACACAGGCAGCCTATGCAGCACCAATAATAATGATGGCGCAAAACCGCCAGTCGGACAGAGACCGTATACAAGCACAAAACGATTATCAAACCAACCTGGATGCAAAAGAAGAAATAGAATCTTTACAACTGCAATTAAGTAAAATTGAAACCGAAAAATTAGATAAGATCATTTTGATGCTGCAGGAATTGAAAAATAAATAACCCTGATATTTCATTGCGGTTGTTGGTACCTGCCACACCATTATAAATGATGATTCCTTAAATTTGCTATTCAAACAAAAAAGATGAGTGAAGAAAAGAGTTTAAATTTTATTGAAGAAATTATAGAAGCCGACCTTAAAAGCGGTAAATATCAATCCATCCTTACCCGTTTTCCGCCGGAGCCAAATGGTTACCTGCATATTGGCCATGCAAAAAGCATTTGCTTAAACTTTGGCCTGGGTATAAAATATAGTGGTAAAACCAACCTCAGATTTGATGACACCAACCCGGTTACAGAAGAAACAGAATATGTAGAAAGTATTAAAGATGATATCCGCTGGCTGGGCTTTAGCTGGGCCAACGAATTTTATGCCTCCGATTATTTCGATCAGTTATATGCATTTGCAATAACACTTATAAAAAAAGACCTGGCCTATGTAGATGATATTTCTGCCGAAGAAATGGCCATTTTAAAAGGCTCTCCAACACAACCCGGTAAAGACAGCCCCTACAGAAACAGGAGCATTGAAGAGAACTTGTTGCTTTTTACAGCAATGAAAGAAGGAAAATATAAAGACGGCGAAAAAGTATTGCGTGCAAAAATAGATATGGCGCATACCAATATGCTCATGAGAGATCCGATCATTTACCGCATCAAGCATGCACACCATCACCGCACCGGCGATACCTGGTGCATTTACCCGATGTACGATTTTGCACACGGGCAAAGCGATAGTATTGAAAACATTACCCATAGCATTTGTACTTTGGAATTTATACCACACCGTGAGCTGTACGAATGGTGTATTGAAAACTTAAACATTTTTCCTTCGCACCAATACGAGTTTGCCAGGCTGAACATGACGCATACTGTAATGAGTAAAAGAAAATTACTGCAATTGGTTACAGAAGGCTATGTAACGGGATGGGATGACCCACGCATGCCTACTTTAAGTGGCTTTAGAAGAAAAGGATACACCCCCGAAAGCATCCGCACTTTTTGTGATAAGATTGGCGTGGCCAAAAGAGAAAATTTAATTGATATCAGTTTACTGGAATTTTGTTTAAGAGAAGAATTGAACAAAACTTCTTTAAGGGCAATGGCAGTTTTAGATCCCGTACAATTAATTATTACTAATTACGAAGATGCCAGAACCGAAGAACTGGTAAGCGAGAACGGGCCCGATGAAGCTATGGGCACAAGAACCGTTCCCTTCAGCAAAACATTGTGGGTAGAAAGAGAAGATTTTATGGAAGAGCCGGCAAAAAAATGGTTTCGCCTGGCACCCGGCACAATGGTAAGATTAAAAAGTGCTTACATTGTAAAATGCGAAGGCTTTACTAAAGATGATAACGGTAAGGTTACAGCAATACACTGCACTTATATTCCTGAAAGCAAAAGCGGTGGCGATACCAGTGGCATCAGCGTTAAAGGAACCATACACTGGGTAAGTGCTGCACATGCAGTAACTGCCGAAGTAAGATTGTACGATCGTTTATTTAAAGCAGAAAATCCTGCTGCCGAAGAAGGAGATTTTAAAGATAATATCAACCCCGATTCTTTACAGGTGATCAATAACGCTTTTATAGAACCGTCTTTAGCTACTGCAACTTTGGATAGCCGTTTTCAATTTTTACGTAAGGGATATTTTTGTTTAGATAAAGATTCTACCAAAGAAAAATTAGTATTTAACCGCACGGTTACTTTAAAAGATGCCTGGGGCAAAGAAGTAAAAAAGCACTAATTGTTACCAATTAAGAGCATTATTATATGTAAAGATTGCGTTAAGCAGTTTTTTTGTTCCCTGCAATTTTCATGTTGGGAAAAACACATGCTATCAGTATCACTATTGTAGAAAACAGCATAATATAGATCCCTGCTCTCTTCTCGGGGCAGTAAGCATTATAGCAAGAGGTGAAAAGTATGTATGATTTAATGGCATAAGCCAAAGTAAAAGCACTTAAAAAGAGGTTGGTTCTTTTAGCCCATATTTTAGGCAATAGCATCAATATCAAAATAACTAGAGCAAAAAGAACAAAAAACTTTCCGGGCCTGCCATATTTATACTGGTAACTGAAAAAACCTGTAAAAGTTCTTTCTGCTTCAGTAGCAATATTGCTATCAGCGTAATAGGTCCAGGGCAAAAAGCAGGCAAGTATCAAAGCCACACAAGCCGCCATACCTATCCAGGATAATATTTTAGAATTCATATATTTTTTAATTGCAAATCGCCCCGGTATTTGTCGGGGCGATTTTTAGTGAGGTCCCTAGCGGATTCGAACCGCTGTAGAAGCTTTTGCAGAGCTTTGCCTAGCCACTCGGCCAAAAGGACCTTTTATTATATTTTCAAAATTAAGCTTTTGAGTGCTTGGCCTATCCGCCAGCTGGCGGACAAAGGACCTTTTTTAGTGTTGCAAAAATAGGGTATTTTTATGCAAAATATTCCCCCTGATAAATCTGTTTTCAAAAAAAAAATTATGAGCAGTATAGCAGCATCCGAACTAATCATTAACAACCGTGGCGCCATCTATCATTTAGATTGCCGGCCCGAAGAAATTGCCAGCACTATAATTACAGTGGGCGACCCTGCAAGAGTTGCCGAAGTAAGTAAACATTTTGATTCTGTTGAAGTAAAAAATCAGCATCGTGAATTTATTACCCATACCGGTTATGTAAATAAAAAAAGAATTACTGTAGTAAGCTCGGGCATTGGTACAGATAATATTGATATTGTAGTTAACGAACTAGATGCATTGGCCAATATTGATTTTGAAACCAGAACCATAAAAGAAAACTTAACCCAGTTAAATATTATCAGGGTGGGCACTTCCGGCTCTTTACAAATGGATATTCCGGTAGATAGTTTTGTAGCCAGCACACACGGGTTGGGTATTGATAACCTGATGAATTTTTACAGGCAAAATAATAATGAAGAAGAAAAACAACTGGTACAATCTTTTGTAACACAAACACAGTTAAATAATAATTTTGCCCATCCATATATTGGAAGTGCCAGTGGAGCTTTGTTAAAAAATTTTGTAGATGGCTTTCATCATGGCATTACAGTTACCTGCCCCGGCTTTTACGGTCCGCAGGGAAGAGTGTTGCGGTTAGGCCTGGCCAATCCGGCATTGATAGATAATTTAACCAGCTTTACTTTTGGCAAGCACCGCATTACCAATTTTGAAATGGAAACAGCAGCCATTTATGGCATGGGTAATTTGTTAGGGCATCATTGTCTTTCATTAAATGCTATTGTTGCCAACCGCATTTCAAAAGAGTTTAGTAAAGATGGTGCAGCCGCAGTAGAAAATTTAATTCAAAAATCGCTTGAAATAATTGCCGATAATTTATAAAATGAAAATAGATTTTTTTAAATACCAGGGAACAGGGAATGATTTTGTTATACTTGATAACAGGGATAATAAATACGATGGCCTTACTGTAAAACAAATAAAACACATTTGCAGCCGTCGCTTTGGTATTGGTGCCGATGGGCTAATGATGCTGGCAAAAAAAGATGGTTATGACTTTGAGATGATTTATTACAATGCAGATGGCAATGAAAGTACCATGTGTGGCAATGGCGGCAGATGTTTAGTGAAATTTGCTTATCACATGGGCATACATAAAAGCACCTATCATTTTATGGCCACCGATGGCGAACATTTTGCCGACATTAGCATGGGCGAAGAAATAGTGAGGCTGAAAATGAAAGATGTAACAGAAGTAGATGAACATTCCACTTATGCAGTATTAAACACAGGCTCGCCGCATTTTGTAAAGTTCTCTACTAATGTAAAAGAAATTGATGTAGTGGAGACAGGGCGTGAGATACGCTACAGCAATGCGTTTAAGCAGGAAGGCATTAATGTAAATTTTGTAGAGTCGGTGGATGAGGATAGCATTTTTGTACGTACCTACGAACGTGGTGTGGAAGATGAAACACTCAGTTGCGGCACCGGTGTTACAGCATCCGCTTTAATGAGTGCACATAACGCAACAGGTTTTAACCGGGTAGAAGTGCAAACACCCGGTGGCCACCTGAGTGTGGAATTTGATAAAGTGGCCGATAAGCATTTTGAAAATATCTGGCTTTGCGGCCCTGCCGAATTTGTTTACAAAGGCGAAATTGAAGTATGACAAAAAATGAAATTTTAACTGCAGCAGAAAAAATATTTTCAGCATTTACAAATTATTGTAACAGCATTAATGAAACTGATTTTTTTGATAAACCCACTACCAAATGGTCGGTGGCAGAAAATGTGCAGCACCTTATTATTTCTACTAACACTTCTACCCTTGCATATACACTGCCTAAATTTTTAGTGCGCTGGATTGGTGGTAAGCCTAACCGTAATTCAAAAACTTACGAAGAGCTGGTGGCCAAATACAAAAAGAAATTAGCCGAAGGCGGCGCTGCCAGTGGCCGCTTTGTGCCAAAACCTATTGCAATACATTATGGCAAAGAAAGATTAATGCAAAACTGGATAAAGGCAACCACTAAACATATTGCAGCAATACAAAAAAACAGCACAGAATCTGATCTTAATAATTATTTAATAAAGCATCCGCTTTTAGGCAGAATAACTTTACAGGAACTTTGTTACTTTACCATTTATCATACCGAACATCACTTAAACATTATTTCTTCAAGAGCAGCAACATAATTTATGATCCAGTACTTTAAAATTATAGAGCATCAAACCATTGAAACTGATAAACCAGAAATTGGCAGCTGGGTAAATGTGTTGCCTCCTTTAAAGCAGGAAGAATTTACAGAGCTTAGCGAAAACCTCGATATCCCTATCGACTTTTTAAAAGATTCTCTGGATATTGATGAACGCAGCCGTTACGAAATTGATGACAATGTAAAATTGATCGTAATAAAAACGCCTACGGAAAACAATTCGTTTAACGATAGTGATGCGTTTTATATCACCATCCCTATTTGTATTATTTTAACGCACAACCAAATTGTAACCGTTAATTCTTTTGAGAATGAAGCCATAAAAAAATTCCTGAACAGTTTTCAAAACCGTCATCCCGATAAAAAAAATATGATGGTATTAAAAATATTTGAAAAGATAACGGCTAATTTTCAACAACACCTTAAAGAGATCAACCAGCGCAGAAATTTGCTGGAGCATAAATTATACGATGCTAACCGTAACGAAGAATTATTGCAACTGATGCGAATTCAAAAAAGTTTAGTGTACTTTATTACCGCATTACGCAGTAACGAATTGCTGATGATGAAACTCAGCCGTACAAATGTGTTGCAATTAACCGATGATGAAAAAGATTTTCTGGATGACCTGGTAGTGGAAACCTCTCAGGCTTTGGAAACTGCCAATACTTATACTACCATTTTAAGCTCATCGCTTGATGCATTTGCAAGCATTATCAGTAATAACCAAAACGAGGTATTAAAAAGGCTTACCACACTTACCATTGGTTTAAGTGTGCCGGTTTTAATTGCCAGTATTTATGGTATGAATGTACCCATACCTTACAGCGAATCTCACCTGGCATTTTGGTTGCCTGTAATAATTTCGTTTATAATTTTAGGCTTTGTGGTTTGGCATTATCTTACAAGAAAAAAATAATTATGTTCTCCATAAGAGTGTACGGCATTTTAATAAATGAGCTTAACCAGGTATTGGTAAGTGATGAATTTATCCGGGGTATGCAGATCACTAAATTTCCCGGTGGCGGCCTGGAGTTTGGCGAAGGTACCAGGGATTGCTTACGAAGAGAATTTATGGAAGAAATGAATTTAAAAGTAGAAATAGGCAACCATATTTACACCACCGATTTTTACCAGATCAGTGCTTTTGATAATAAAAAACAGATCATGTCTATTTATTATTTTGCAAAAGCCCTGGAAGAAATTACCGTGCCGCTAAGAGATAAGGAATTTGATTTTGATGAACAGCAATTGAAAGTATATAACGAAACCGGCGAAACAGAAACCTTCCGTTTTGTAAACTGGGATAATTTTTCTGAAGCAGTTGTTACTTTACCCATTGACAAAATTGTAGCTGGTTTATTAAAAGACAAATAGCAGTATGAACTACGATAACTTTTTTGATAGCATCATTATTTTAGAAGATGATCTGGTACGGATTGAACCACTTGAAGAGGCCCACTACCAATTGTTGTTGCCAACAGCTATGCAAAAAGAAATATGGGAATTTACTACGGCTAAAATAAATAGCCCCGAAGATTTCAGAAAATACTTTGATACAGCATTACAGGAAAAGCAACAAAAAAGATCTTATCCCTTTGCTTATTTTAATAAACAAACGCAGCAATATGTGGGCAGCACCCGCTATGGCAATATCGATTTTGCCAATAGAAGATTAGAAATTGGATGGACATGGATTCATCCGAAAATGCAGGGTACCGGCTTTAATAAACATTGTAAATTTCTGCTACTCTCCTATGGGTTTAAACAATTGCAACTGAACCGTATTGAATTAAAAACAAGCCATCTCAATTTAAAATCGCAAAACGCCATGCTTAAAATTGGTGCCACAAGAGAAGGTGTTTTTCGTAACCATATTATTAATGAGGATGGCAGCATACGGCACAGCCATTTTTTTAGTTTTATAAAAGAAGAATGGCCCGCAATACAACAAAGCATTTTTGGTAGTATCTCCGTTTGAAAGGTTGCCAACCTTTTCTTCAAACTGATACACTACTGCGTTTTTAAAGAATTTTTTTTATAGAATTTTATCTCTAATTTGTTTGTTCAAACTAAATTATGAGAAAATTATTTTTTGGCATTGCATGCCTGGCCATCATTTCCTGCAACGATCAGGCAAAAGAAACAGCTGCCACTACAACCACCAACAACAGTTTGTATAACGAAGTACAAACGGGCGGCATAAAAGTTTTTCCAATAGAAACCCCCAAGGGCAAATTCAACATCTGGACAAAACGTATAGGCAACAATCCAAAAATAAAATTACTGTTGCTTAATGGTGGCCCCGGTGCCACACACGAATATTTTGAATGCTTCGAAAGTTTTTTACCGCAGGAGGATATCGAATTTATTTATTACGATCAGTTAGGTTGCGGCCTTTCCGATAATCCAAAAGATACCAGCATGTGGGATCTGAACCGCTTTGTGGAGGAAGTAGAACAGGTACGCAAAACATTAAACCTTACAAAAGATAATTTTTATTTACTGGGCCATAGCTGGGGTGGCATACTAGCCATGCAATACGCTTTAAAATATCAAGACAATTTAAAAGGCCTTATCATCAGCAATATGATGAGTAGTTGCCCGGCTTATGGCAAATATGCTCAGGAAGTTTTAGCACCACAATTTGATCCAAAAGTTTTAGATACCATCAGGCAAATAGAAGCCAAAGGCGATTTTCAAAATCCTAAATACATGGAGCTACTTTATCCAAATTTTTATGCCAAACATATTTGCCGCATACCGGTAGATCAATGGCCCGAACCGGTAAACCGTTCCTTTGCAAAAATGAACCAGTCGTTATACGTAACCATGCAAGGCCCCAGCGAATTTGGCATTGCCGGCAATTTAACTAACTGGGATGTAAGCAAACAATTACCACAAATAAAAACACCTACGCTTACCATTGGCGGCACACACGATACGATGGACCCCGAACACATGAAATGGATGAGTACACAAGTGCAACACGGCCGCTTTTTATTGTGCCCTAACGGCAGCCACATGGATATGTACGACGATCAGAAAAACTATTTTCCGGGGCTTATAAAATTTATTAAAGATGTAGATGCAGGAAGCTTTAAATGAGGTTTAGAGGTTTAGAGGTTTAGAGGTTTAGAGGTTTAGAGGTTTAGAAAAAACAACATTCAAAAATTAAAGTTTGCAACAATTTATTTTAACTGTTTAACTCTAAGAGTAAAGTACAAATATTGAAGCCACAATAGTACAAAAGTTCAACAAAGCTGCTTATCAGGCTGTCCTGAGCGAAGTCGAAGGATGGTTCTTCTGAGCGGAGTCGAAGAATTTGGAGAAGCAAAAAAGAACATAATAATAGCAGAGTGTAACTGAACCGAAAAAATATCACAGAAAAAAAGCTCCGCCAAATAGCGAAGCTTAAAAGTAATTTAAAAATCTATCAGCCTGTAAGCCGGATTCTGTCATCCCAAAAAATTGGGAGAGGTTATCATTTATCTGGCTGCAACATTACTGTTACAATCTTGCTGCCTACCCTTCAGCGCCCCCCAACTAGTTGGGGGTTGAACGAGCCGCCCTCAAACGCTGATATACGTGGCATTACAGCACACAAGGTTTACCCAATTAATGCATTACTGCAAAAACCCGTGAGCTCTTACCTCACGTTTTCACCCTGGCCCCCAACAAGTTGGGGGTGGTAATTTTCTGTGGCACTTTCTTTCCGCCATAGTTAGTGTTACCACCAACCATAACAAAACCGGCCATTAACCGGTGTGTTGCCCTTTGCTGTCCGGACTTTCCTGATACTACTTGCGTAATACCCGATAACCCGGCTGATAGACCGCAAAGATAGATTTTATTTTTTTGGGTAACCAGTTTTGGTAAGTTTGTTTACATCGTTATAAATAGGTTGTTGTTCTTTCTGGTTGTATTGATTTTTTATTGAACCAGAGAATAAAATCCATCAAATTAAAAGTTTTACTACATTGCATTAACGCTATCAACAATCAAAAATGTATAAAACCGGTTGTTTGATTATCAAAACGTTTAAAATTTGGCAGTAGCGTATAATAACATCAATCCTACTGTTGTGTGAAATGCCTTTTGAACAGCTCTAAATTTTAAGATGAATAGAAAGCACTTATTTTATCATGCGGACAGAGCTGCTTTGCTCAAAGAGAACCAAGAAATAACATTGGATGAAAATGGACTCTCATATTTTGGAAGAGCTTATTGGCATATTTTTCAAACAAATAGGCTTGAAGAAATGAATGAAGCTGAACAAAGAGAATTCCACTTAGAAAATATTAAACGAGAGGAAAGATATTCTTTGTATGCTTCAAGACTTCAATCAATATTTGCAGCTAATACAATTAACGAAGCAATAATATTTGCAGAATCAATTGTTCCCAAACCAAGTCATCCGATTCCTATTATTGAAATCTTTGCAGACAGATTTTGGAATTTAGACACAAACTGGTTAGATTTTGAAGGCAGTTTGACTAATTTAAATAACTATAGAAACTATTGGGATGGACAAATTACAAATCATCATCCTAGAGTTGGAGAACGAAGACCGCCACGATTAGAAGTTATGATTGCATTGCCTGCGACAACAGGTAAGATTGTTCATATAGTAAAATAGAGGCGGTTTGTTATTTGGCACTTCACACAACACGAACTGTTTAAAAAACAAATAGACCCTCATTTTTTTTCACTGCCAGCAGCCGTTTCGGCTCACGTAATTCTATTCGGCTTTTGTTCTTATCTTCATTAATTGTAATTTTATTGAGCTGCGGTTACGTGCTGAACATGATAAAATTCAAGTACAGCAGCAAGCCTGAGCATTGCCTGCCAATATAAAACAATACTCTCTATGACTTTAAAAAGTATTCTTCTGACATCTTTTGTTTTTGCAATCGCTCTAACAAGCTGTGAAGGGCAAAACAATAAAAGCAAATCGCAACCCTCGGCAAAAGAGGAACTCAATATAAACCTAACCTCCTCTGACACGACTACTCAACTTATGAACGAAGATGAATTTTGGAAATTGATCGACAAATCAAGAGCCTCAGCTAATAATAATTATCAGGCACAAATCATTTCTTTAAAAACAATTTTGTTGACGCTTGAGCCGATCGACATAGAAAAATTTGATAACACATTTATGGCATTATTGGCAACGTCTTACGACTATAGACTTTGGGGAGCTTCTTATATAATTAATGGTGGTTGCTCCGACGACTGTTTCGACTATTTCAGACAATATCTGATAGGACATGGAAAAGAAAAATTCTACAAGACGATTAAAGATCCGGAAAGCTGTGTTAGTTGGGTAAAATCAGAAGAAGAAGATAATTGGGAAGGACTTCAATATCCTGCGATAGAGGCATACAAACAAAAAACAGGAAAAGAAATCCCAAAAACATATCACCCAAAGTTTGACTTAAAAGGCAAACCGTTTGATGAAGCAACCGTAATGAAACAATATCCAAAACTTGCAAAAAAATTTATGGGATACAACTAACTTTCAAAAGAATAAACCCTCATCTTTTTGTCCAATATCAGCAGCGGTTTCAGCACACATAATTCTATTCAGCTTTTCCGCCCCAGCCAACACAATTACTCCCAAAAACATAATTATTAAGCCCGATGTAAAAAACAGCTGCAACAATTATTTTACAAATGCCCTTAACAAAAAAGTATCCCTATTCTGTTGCAGATTAACTTTGGCAAGTACTATAATTTTAAACAAATGCATAAGCAACCATTTTATACGCTTTACCGATATTTGTACAACTACAAAATATGTTTGAACTAATATACCGCTCTGTTGCACGGCCAACAATAACTACTGCCGACATTGAAAACATTTTAAATACCTCCCGGGATTTTAATGCAAAAAATAATATTACCGGCTGCCTTGTATTTCATAACAACGAGTTTATACAAATACTGGAAGGTGATACGCAAACCGTAAAAGCGCTATATGCCAAAATTAAAAATGACCAGCGGCATACAGACGTAATGCTGTTGGACGAGAATGAAAAGGAACAAAGAATTTTTCCAAACTGGAGTATGGCCTATTACGATTTAAACAGCAATAATGTAAACGAAAGCGACCGGCTGCTTTTTATAAATAACTTTATTATTACTGCAGATATTACCGAAAAACCCACCCATGCCGTAAAATTATTCTGGCATATTGCTAAACTACTTGTTGAAGAATAAAACCATCTGCCGCCGCATAAAAAATGTTAATGAAGTGCCCTAACTACTCCATTAACATTTACGTTAAAACAATTTCACAGATAGTTAATGCGCCTTACGCTTTTCTTCTTCGTGAAACATGCTGTCGTACGAACATGGCCCATTGCCCATTATTAAAAAGAAGATCAGTAGTGCCAGTATTACAACGGATAATACCAGCTCCTGTGATGCAATATTTTCTGTACTGGAAAATTGCAGCAGAATAATGGCACCAATAAGAATGGGCATTTGCGAAAGACAGGCCAACCTGGTGTGCAGGCCTATCATAATAAAAAAGCCGCCGAGTAAATGCATCACTACAATAAACTGCCCTATTAAAACCAGTGCAAAAGATCCGGAACCCATGTTGGTGCTGCCGAGTAAACCAATAAGCGTACTCATGTTAAAGAGAAAGCTGATGCCTTTGTAGCAAAGAAAGATACCTAAACCTACCCGAATAATGTCGAGCCACCTGGAGTGATGACGCTCACCCCAAAGCTCAAGGCCATGGAGATAATTCATATAGCATGTTTTAGATGATGTATAAAAAGACCTGTACTAAATTTACTGCTAATAAATAAATTATGCAATAGCCAGTTATCCACCGCAGCGCTTACCTTAATAAAAAAGCCGGAGCAACTGCTCCGGCTTTTTAAATGCTACACCAAAATGATGCAATTAATATATTGCTGTAATTTATTTTGCAAATACCTTTTTTAATAATGCCGTTACTTGTGCTGCAGGGTCTTTACGTATTTTTTGTTCCTCCTGCCCGATAGATAAAAAGATACCGCTCATGGCTTTTTCGGTAACGTAAGAAGAAAGATCGGTGTTAACAGGGGTTTTACCAAACGACAATTTGTTGTATGCTGTAAAAACATCTTTCCAGTAATTGGTGGCATTTACCTTGGCCAGCGATGCTTCAATAACAGGACGCATTTTTTCGGTAAGCTTGCTGGTAGTTGTAGTTTTTAAATAATCTGTTGCTGCAAAATCGCCACCCTTTAATATTTTTAATCCGTCGGTAACGGTCATTTGTTTTATAGCATCAATAAAAATAGTAGATATGCCGCCAGCCGCATCTTCTGCTGCCCTGTTCATTGATAGTATAGCTTTATCTGCCAGTGATCCCAAACCAGCTTTACGCAAAGTAGCTTCTGCTTTCTTTGCTTCATCGGGCATTAATATTTTTAATGCGGCATTAGCAAAAAAACCATCTGTTTTATTTAGTCTTTTAGCAGCACTATCTGTACCAATACTTAATGCTTCTTTTAAACCACTAATAATTTCATCGTTACTTAACCCTTTACTGCTGCCGCCTTTGCCTATGGCAGAAAGAATATTACCGCTGCTATCTTTAGAGGTAGCTTTTTTAATTTTACCCAAGATACCTTGTGCATTTGTAAATGTAACTGCTGCTAATGCCATTAAAAGAAATGTAAATTTTTTCATCATCGAATTTTAAAAGTTTATGGAGCAAATTTACTGCCAGTTATGCTAATGAAGGGTTAAAAATATGGTTTATAACAGCCATAGCTGACATTAATCATTTTAAAATATTTTGGCTTTTAATTAAACACAGTACCTTTGTGCAACAACAATTAAATGAGTTGGCTTTATAAAGGCCAGATTAAAATGAAAAAACTTGCCCTCATATTTTTACTTAGTATTTATACCCTTTCGGTATTGGGTGTGGGTATACGGCAGTTTTATTGTTGTGGTAAATTAAAATCTACCAGCATTACTGTTGTACAGGAAGCTAAAGAAAAATGCGGCAAGTCGGATAAAATGAAAGGCTGCTGCAAAACCAAATTCAAAAATTTTAAGGTAAAAGACAGCCATGTTTCTACTGATGGCTTTACTGGTTTTGTAAAACATTTTACCGATCTGCATTTGTTTACACCTTTGTTTGAAACCATAACACTGGTAAACAAACCAATGGTTGTTGCCAATACAAGCCATGCGCCCCCACCCAATTATGGCGTTGCAATTTATATCCTCCACTGCGTTTACCGCATTTGATCAGTACCTTCTTCTGTTACAGGTTATTCAATATACCTGCACTGCTTTTAACAGGCAGTAATTCAATACATTTTTACAATAGTATATTTTACAATGAAACGGAAAAAAAATATCCGTTAGCACAGTTAAAAAGGTTAAGCCTTATTAACTACTAATATCGAAATCAGTATTTCATCATCATCATAAAATCAAAACAAAATGAAAAAGTTAATTGTAGTTGTTATTGCAGTAATTGCAACGTTTACAACATTTGCACAAAAAAATAAAATGCACAGGGCCGACTCGGCCGCAACCATAAAATTAAAATACAGTTGCCCCATGCATGCAGATGTTACCGGTGATAAGCCAGGTAAATGTTCCAAATGCGGAATGGACCTGACCAAATCTAAAAAGGAACATATGAAAATGCATGATGACAAAAATTTTGTTTGCCCCATGCATGCTGATGTTACCAGTGATAAGCCGGGTAAATGTTCCAAATGCGGAATGGACCTGACCAAATCTAAAAAAAACATATGAAAATGCATGATGACAAAAATTTTGTTTGCCCTATGCATGCAGATGTTACCAGTGATAAGCCGGGTAAATGTTCCAAATGCGGAATGGACCTGACCAAATCTAAAAAAGAACACATGAAAATGGAGGTTACAAAATTGTATGTATGCCCTATGCATGCAGATATTACCAGCGATAAACCAGCCAAATGTTCTAAATGCGGAATGGACCTGCAAAAAGTTAAGCAGAAAGTAAAAACAGTAAAAGACTAATCATTACAGGCATTGAAGAAACTGATTATTTCTTCAATGCCCGTTTTAAATTTTATGATAATGAAAACGATACCATATTTAATAATGTTGCTGCTTGTTTTTTGGGGCACTGCAGCATGGAGCCAGGTAAATAAACCTGCAACAAAAGATACCAGCATTGCCTTTAAAGTATATGGCGCCTGCGAACAATGTAAGAGCAGAATTGAAGGCGTTGCAAAAGGCAGAGGCGTAAAAAAAGTAAGTTGGGATGTAGATAGTAAAATATTCAGCGTTACTTATAATCCGGCTCAAATAACTATAGATAAAATAGAAAATAAAATTGTTGCTTCCGGCCACGACCTGGAAAATAAAAAAGCCAATGATAAAGTATATGATGCATTACCCGTCTGCTGCCATTATAGAGAAATTGAAAACATGGCTACAGATGCAGGTATACATGCCATCAAAACTACAACAGCAGATAGCGCAGTTGTTGCCACTGTAAAAACAGACAGCGCCATTGCAGCCGTAATTGAGCCTGTAATTGCTGCCCCAAAAGCAAGTGGCCATTTTATAAAAGGCGTAGTATTGGAAGCTGATAAAAAAGGAGCATTTAATCCATTGAATGGTGCCAGTGTAATTTGGCTACATAGCAAAGAAGGAGTAAAAACCGATAGTACCGGTGTGTTTTTAATTGCACATGAAGGAAACAACGATAAACTGATAATTAGTTATGCCGGTTATCAGCCAGATACGATTGCAATAACCGACATGAATGAGCTGAAAATTATTTTAGCGGCCAACAATCAATTGAAGGAAGTAACCATTGTATCTAAACAGCGCTCTACCTATTTATCGGCTGTAAACCCGATACGTACACAAATAATGACGGATAAAGAATTGTTTAAAGCGGCCTGTTGTAATCTTAGCGAAAGTTTTGAAACCAATCCTTCGGTAGATGTTTCTTACAACGATGCAGTAACAGGTTCTAAACAAATTCAGCTGTTAGGTTTAAGTGGTAACTACACGCAACTTACGGTTGAAAATTTGCCTGGCCCCAGGGGTATAGCAACACCGTTAGGTTTAAATTCAATTGCAGGGCCATGGGTAGAATCGATACAACTTACCAAAGGCATTGGTTCGGTTGCCAATGGTTACGAAAGCATTGCCGGACAAATAAATGTAGAGTTAAAGAAACCGGAGAACAGCGAACAATTATTTGCCAATGTGTATGTAAATGATTTTGGAAAAACTGATCTCAACCTTAATCTTGCAAAAAAAATTGGCAAGAAATGGTCCACCGGATTATTACTGCACGATGATTTTTTGAACAATAAAAAATTAGATTTTAATAAAGATGCTTTTAGAGATCAGCCAACCGGTAACCAGTTTGGTTTGATCAACCGGTGGAAGTATGAAGATGGCAAAGGCTTTCTTACGCAGTTTGGCATAAAAATATTGAACGATAAAAAAACAGGTGGCGAAGTAAGTTTTGACCCCGCCGCCGATAAAAACACCATCAACAAATATGGTTTAGGCATTAATACCAAACGTTACGAAGCTTTTGCAAAAATTGGCTATGTGTTTCCGGAAAAAAAATATAAAAGTGTTGGTCTGCAGCTTTCTGCCATTGACCATCAACAGGATTCTTATTTTGGATTAACCACTTACAATGCAAAGCAGCAAAATTTTTATGCTAATTTAATTTATCAATCCATCATCAATAATACTCAACACAAATTTAGAACGGGCCTTAGTTTTTTGCATGATAAATACAATGAAGATTTTAAAACCATCAATTACAAACGTACAGAAACAGTGCCCGGTGCTTTTTTTGAATACACATTTACACCTAATGAAAAATTTAGTGTGATAGCAGGATTAAGAGGCGACTACAACAACCTGTTTGGTGCTTTTGCCACACCACGTTTACATGTAAGATACGAGCCGGTAAAAGGTACCACTATCCGCTTAAGTGCCGGCCGTGGCCAACGCACTGCCAATATTTTTGCAGAGAACACCAGTGTATTTGTAAGCTCACGACAGGTAAATATTATTACCAATAACACCGGCCTTGCCTATGGTTTAAATGCAGAAGTGGCATGGAATAAAGGTATCAGTGTTGATCAGAAATTTAAACTCTTTCAACGTGACGGATTATTAAGTGTTGATTTTTTTAGAAATGATTTTAATAACCAGGTAGTAGTTGATATGGAAAATGCAAGAACAATTAATTTTTACAATCTAAACGGTAAATCATACTCCAACAGCTTTCAGGCCGAAGTAAATATTGAGCCTATACAAAAATTAGAACTGCGTTTGGCTTACCGTTACTTTGATGTAAAAACAACTTATAGTGGTAAGTTAATGCAGCGGCCTTTAATTGCTACCAACAGGGCATTTGCTAATTTAGCTTACGCCTTTAATAAATGGAAGTTTGATTATACTGTTACCTACAATGGTAAAAAAAGAATTCCTGACACTCAATTAAATCCTCCAACTTATCAAAGGCCATCCTACTCACCCGATTTTGTGTTGATGAATGCACAGATCAGTAAAACAGTAGGTAAAAAACATCCCATGGATTTTTATATTGGTGGAGAAAACCTGGCCAACTATTTTCAAAAAGATGTGATTGTTGGGGCCAACCAGCCTTTCGGCCCTTACTTTGATGCCTCGTTAGTTTGGGGGCCGGTAACCGGCAGCATGTTTTATGCAGGATGGAGATATAAAATAAAATAACAATTAAAATTAGTTACAGTACTTTACTAAAATAGTCCCCAACAAGTTGGGGACTATTTTGTTTTGCATTTTATTGTATTACTTAAAATTTATCTCTTACACTTTCGTCTACAATCATTTTCCATTCGGGATGTCTTTTAATATAAGCTACTACAAACGGGCAGAGCAGTATCAGCCTGAAATGATTTTTCTCCAAATAAGCCAGCGTTTTTTCAATAATAGCAGTTGCTACACCTTTGCCTTCCAATACTTCCGGCACTTCGGTATGCAGTAAGCTTATGGTAAAATGCTGCTCCTCGTAAATTATCACAGCAGTTTGCCCGTCTACTTCCATTTCAAATTGTTTTGCCGCTTCGTTTTTTACCAGTATAAGCTGTAAAAATTTATCTTTCATGTTGTGGTGATTTAATAATTTAATGTGCCAAATTTTCCGTTTTTATAATCCTCCATTGCCTGCTCTATTTCTGCTGCAGTGTTCATAACAAAATTATCTTTTGCAGCAACAGGTTCATCAATAGGTTGGGCAGAAAGAAATAATAATTGTGCATTTTCTTCTGCACAAACAATGATCTCATCATTCTCTTTTTCAAAAATAATCAAATGATGTTCGTTAACAGTTTCCCTATTTACATTGATACGGCCATTAACTACATAAAGCAACGTCCAGTAACCCGGCGTTGCAGCAAACTGCACCCGCTTACCTTTTTCTATTTCACCTATCATTGATATCACGGGAGTAAAACTTTTTACAGGCCCGGTTTTACTTTCATAGTTGCCACTTGCTAATCTAAAACTCCCCCCCTCTTGCTCCAGCACTTTTGGCAACTGCTCTTTTGTTGCAGCCTGGTAACTTGGTGCATCCCATTTATTGGCGGCAGGTACATTTATCCACAATTGTATAAACTCATTTACACCGCCTTTATCTAAAAAATTTTGTGTGGGACCTTCACTATGCAACAATCCTTTTCCTGCAAACATCCATTGCACATCCCCCCCTTTTACTGTTTCATCATGGCCGGCATTATCTTTATGATAACCTTCGCCCTGTAACATAAAGGTAACCGGCGCAAAGCCACGGTGCGGATGAGGATGGATACGAAGTTGCGAACCGGGCTGAATGTATTTGGGCAACATGTGGTGCAATACAATAAAGGGATTGGCAAACCGAAAATCTTTGTGCGGCAAAGGTTGCAGTATAGTTTCTTCTTTTGTAATCTGCTTTTCTCTGCCGAATAAAATATGTTCAATTGCTTTTTTCATAATTCGAGTTTTAAAATAGGGAAGTCAAGTTTTAAAAACTTTACTTCCCTATAAAGTTATCATTAATCTAATACGCCATACTTTCCGTTCTGAAACTCTTCTATCGCTTCATATATTTCCTCCTGTGTGTTCATTACAAACGGACCATAGCTGGCAATGGGTTCGTTAATGGGTTCGCCGCTTAATAATAACACCACTGCATTTTCATCCGCTTTAATGTGTATTTCTTCACCGTCGTTTTTAAATAACACAAAACTATGTTCTCCTGCTTTAGTGCCATTTACATCTATATTACCATTTACAATGAGCAAAGCTGTATTGTGTGCTGCAGGTATAGAAAAAGTTGCTTCTCCATCTTTGTTCAATTTAAAATCGAACAGGTTTACAGGGCTGTAAGTAAATGCCGGGCCTTTTACACCATTATAATCTCCTGCTATTACGTTTACCACGCCGCTGTTACCGGGCAATTCTACCTTACCCATTTTATCTGCGGTGATAGGTTGATAGTGCGGTGCGGTTGCTTTATCTTTTTTAGGCAGGTTTACCCAAAGCTGTACCATTTCAAACGGGCCACCTTTTTTAGAATATTCTTTTTCGTGATATTCTTTATGCAGTATACCTGCGCCAGCTGTCATCCATTGCACATCACCAGGATTGATGATACCGCTGTTGCCGGTACTATCATGATGCGCCACACTGCCTTTGTAAGCAATGGTCACGGTTTCAAAACCTTTGTGCGGATGCACATCCACGCCTCTTAATTTTTCTGTTGGGCTAAAATTAAATTCGGCGCCAAAATCAAGCATTAAAAACGGGCTCATCCTTCTTTGAGATATATTGGCTCTTGGTATAAAATTATACACCCTGAAACCATCACCCACCATACCGGGTTGTGCAGGCCTTTCGGCTATTCTTTCTATTATCTTTTTCATATTTTTTATTTTAATTTTTATTGAATAGTGATGGGTAATTCTGCTGCTTTTAAAGCATCATCAACAAATGAAAATGATGGTTTATTTGCCGTTTGTTTTTTTTGTAATGCATCTTTTATTTCCGCCGCAATAACATCAGTGTTGCTGTTTTGCAACAAAATAATTTCCTGCTGTTGAAACAAAAATAATTTTCTCAACTTTAATTCATCTTCCTTTGTTGTGTTTGTAAATACCAGCACATCAAAGTTAAGCTGGTGAAATTTTTCGATAGCCGCCTCTGTGTTTAAAGCGGTAGTTACATCCCATTCTTCACCGGTATGTAAGAAATCATTTTTTCCAACTACCAGTATTGTTACCCTGTTCATATACTTTCCTTTTTTTGCATAACAAAAGTACAATGGCAGTAATCCAAAAAAAATAATCCAGGTTAAGGATAAAACTTAATCTTGATTAAGTTTTATTTTTTTGCAGGAATTTTGTTCAGCATTTTACTAAGAAATTCCGGCGTTACCCCAATGTATGCCGCTACTTGTTTTTGAGGAAGATTTTCTATTAAGGATGGATAACGGACACAAAAGTTATTATAACGCTCCAATGCGGATAAACTAAGATTATCTATAAGGCGGTGCTGGTAAGTAGCCAGAGAATTTTCGGCCAGTATACGAAAGAAGCGTTCCAGTTTTGGTACGGCAGTATAGAGTTTTTCCAGGTCAGTTTTTTGTATGAGGATTATCTCACTCTCGTCCACCGCATCAATGTATAGTGTACCGGGTTGCTGGGTGATGATACTTCGCATATCACTGATCCACCAACCGGCTGGTGCAAATTGCAAAATATGTTCAAACCCATTTTTATCAATAGAATAACTGCGGAGACAACCTTTACTTACAAAAATGGCCTGCTTGCTGATATCACCTTCCTGGTACAGAAACTGTTTTTTCTTTACCTTTTTAAATGCCAGCACGGCAATAAGTTGCTGCTGCTCATCCTGCGTAAGGCTGATATGTTTAGCAATAGCATTTAATAACAGGTCTGGTTGCATATGTATAAATCTGGTTTCAAATGTAAGCAAAGTATAGATCAGCGCCGGCAGATTTATTAAAACTTATGCAGAAAATAATGCTTTACAAACTATTCAGGATGGCAAGTAAGTGATGAAAAAACATTTTAGATAGTGATAAAATAACATGTCAGTCTATTGTTCATAGCCATCTATTACACTGGCAAATTTACCATTGGTAACTACTATTTTATCGTCCAATGCTTTTGATGCAGTAAAAGAAAATTCACCTTCAACATAGCTGCCATTCTTTACGGTGAGTTTTATTTTAAGGTCGGTAATATTAACGGTTCGGTAGGTCTTGGTCATATCTTCAGCCTGCTTAATGAACAAAGCTGCTGCACAACTGGTACAGGTTTCATTGGCCTTCAGTTCTGGCGGAAAAGAAATGGATATACTCCTGCCCTCATTATCTTCGCCCAGTACCGTACTCATTTTGGTGAGCGGGTTAAACAATCCATTGCCTTTATTGGCAGATTGAAAAGGTTTGCCATCCAGCAGCGCACTCATAAAATCTTTTTTGCCACCTGTTGCTCCAGCAACTGTATCATCGCCACTATTTTTAACAGAAGCGGCAGAATTACAGGCAATAATTAATACCGCCAGTAAATAAGGGAACATTCTTTTCATAATTTTTTACTTAAATGGATTGTTAGTTTATCCTATCAATTGAATTAATTAACCAGCTTTTTCTTTTGATGTTTTATTGAATGGCTACGAAGGTTTCGGTAAAACTATATTTGATACCATTTTTAATTTGCGTTGAGGTTATGACAAATCTGTCTGCAGATAATTCAATGATTTTTCTTTGTAATACTCCGCCTTTTCCACCGGGCACTATATTTAATATGGAGTGATCGGTTTGCAATAACCCCCATTTGCCCGAACTCACTAAGTCGGATTCCGTAGTACCACATTTTTTTTCGCCATTCAGCAACTGGTAGGTGCCATCAGCGTTAAAAACATAATAATCATCTTTCTTACATTCCTTTTCGTTTTTAAGCAGGTCGCTTTCCACCGGTCCGCCAGTCCTGTACTGCATTGCCGGCATTACACGCCATTCCGCTTTTTTCCAACTGCTACTGGTTATAAAATAAGCAGCATTATCAGCCTGTGCAAAAAGGGTATTACCTGTTAGTATCATGACTATTGCCAAAAGCGGATAATTATTTTTTAAATGATTTGAAAGTTTAGTAAGAGGCATTGTTATTGTTTTTTAATGGTATTTATTTGCTGCACATTAATTTTTTGTTGTGAGGGCAAAGCATTCTTTTGCTGCACACCTGTTGGTATTGTTTGAGCATTTTTATCCTTACTAATTTGCACGCCACTACTTTTGATACCCGTTTTATTCAGCTCGAATTGGTTTAAACCTGCCCGGCTTTCATTGATGCCGTTATTATCAAAGAAAATATCCGTGTTTTGAAAGGAAGTTTTATTTTTTAGTTTTTTCATCAGCGAAGCGGCCGTGCCGTCTCCCGTTGTGGGGTTACCATTTGCATCGGCATACATCCAGGCGCCTGATATTTCATAATCGATGCCCCTGGCAGTTTTTCTTTATCCCAGGCATACGTAAAATATTTTTCCGATTGCTTATTGGGTTTGGGTGGGGCCAATGGGCCGGGCGTCCATTCGGCCAATTGTTCTACAGCAATATCAACAGGTATATCATTGGGCAGGTTGTACACTTTGTAATTGATCAGCGTAATTTGGTCTGCAGCTTTTTGCTGCTGGTTATTACTCATGCTGTTCAATTGTGTACCCATATATTTCGGCATCGTTATCTCTACATTGCCCACATTTCGCCTGCCGTCGAAATAGCCTCTTTTACCTTTATAAACATCCGAACCAACACCCGAAACCGTTTGCCTGAATAGTACTGGGGCCGATGCCTTTATGGATACGATCTTTGTCAGGTCATTGATATTGGGTTTACCGCATTTAGATTCATTCCATTCAATTACTCCCGTAATAACCCTGCTGCCATAGTTAGCTAACTGCACTGGTGGCGGAGGCGGAATGGGTGACGGGCCGCCGGTGATTTCATATTCCACAACAGCTTCGTTCCCGTCGCCACCCGAAACATGACGAAGCTCAAAAGGATAATCACCAGAAGCACTAAATTCGTTACTGCCAATACAGGGGTTATTAAAATTGAAAACAAAAAAATATTTTGTGCCATCATTATTTACTGCATAAAATCTTACGCGCCCTTCCACTCCTATTCCAAAATCAGAATTATGAGTGTAATACCGTATGGTTGATTTTACAGGAAATTCAGTATTGGATTCTATATGCTGTGCTGGTCCGGAACCATACACACCATCAAAATACCCCTCGGAAATCGGGCTCAAAAATTCGTCATGCGACTCTTTTAAATGCATGTAAGTGTAAAAGTCTGTAGCATAGTAAATTTTAAAGTTGGATTTGTTATGAATGACCAGCGTTACTTTCCGGGCAAATAGGTTCAAACCACATGCTATTGATAAGATAAAGATCAGTGTTGCTTTTTTCATACATCATATTTTAAAGTGAACAAAAACTAATTGCAATAACGCTTGCATTTTATTTTACGGTGCCTGGTGCAATAGTTATAACAACCGGCTTACCTCCCAATACAGAAGGATTAACTGCGGTGCCATTCAATTCGGTATTGCCTGAAATTTTCAACCCCGTTTTTAATACCAGCCTGTTGATATGATCGGCCAGGTTAATATGGTATCCGAGCAACTGATTTTGCGACACATCGCCATACTGTGTGATACGGTAAACGGTATAATCGCCCTCGGTTCTTACCGACTGGTAACTTCCGCTGCGGGAAAAACTCAGTAAGGTTTCCTCGGTAACCGGCGCCACATCATAATAGCCGCTTAACTGGCCTTGCTGCGGCTGGTGATAATCATTCACCAGCAAATATTGTCCAATAACACGCTGGCTTTCTCTGAATGTTTGATCATTTTGTACAAATGCACTGTTTGCAATGCGTATCTCTATACGCAGGCCATTGGGCCTTGCACCCCAAACAGGCGGTATTTTTTTAACAGCAAGATCTTTGTTTTGTATGGCCGGGTTTGCCTTAACGCTGGCTGGTGCTGTAAATGTTTTTTGCGCTTTTATAAGCTGGCAAAAAGAACAAAAAATTAATGTAGCGGTTATGAGTTTTTTCATAATGTTGCTTTTTAAAAGTTATTGGCAGGCATAATTTATGGCGTAATGCGGCTCGTTGTTGGAGCCATTAAGAGAAGTATGTTTGATATCTGTTACTCTTTTATTTCCATCAAACAGGTAGGTAATATTATACGTGTAGGTTCCGTTTGTTTTTATTTTTACCAGCAGGTTTTTAGATTGGTTACCGGCATTGCTGATCAAATTATAATAACTGTAATCGGGGTGTACAAATGCATCTGTTAATTTATACTCGTACTCGTAAGTGTTGAATGTGCCATTATTAAATTGCTCTATTTTTTTCACCAGGTTACCATCCAGTAATGTATTGGTATAAATATTGGTTTGCCGGTTGCGTACAACACCGTTAGGGTCGTAATTAGTGGCATCCAGCTTTATTAAAAAGCCATCCTGGTCGTAATCATTTATAAAAACAGTATAGCCGTCCGTAAAATAATGCTTACGGTAAGTGATAAATTTTTTGCTGTTAAGAATAATGCTGTCCGATCTTGTTTCCACGCCAGCCGCAGGCCCCACTCCCGGCGTTGCAAAGATCAATACGGTTTGATTTCCATTCCTGTAGTCGAACCTGTACTTGTTATTGCCATTGTCTTCAACAATTTCTTTTGCGGTACCATCATTGTTATAGCTAACGGTGGTTTTTGCAACTGCAGAGCGGTTATCGTAAAAGAATTGATTTACCCTGTCGCAATTTTGATTGTCGTTTTTGTTTTTTTTGCAACTGCTGCAAAAAAAAGCGATGCAGAAAATAATCAATAGTTGTTTCATCGTTTGTATGTTTATAAATGCACAATGTTATTTCTTACCCCAGCCCACAGGCCATTTTAAAAATTTATCTAAGCTTTTTATTGTACCTGCAGTAAAACCTTCTCCCAACCCTCCTGTTCTGGCAACCGTCCAATAGCGCCAATTTTTAAAATCAAAAAAGTAAAATTTGCTGGTAACAGGCTGATAGATCATGTGTGTAACATTAGTGTAGTCGTACACATCAAAAGCCTGGCCAGCCAGTCCCGGCAGCCCTGCATAAAAGTCACTCATTCTATAAACATTAAACTGTTGATATCCATTTAAAGTTGTGCTGGCAGCTTTATCAATGAAAGGATGGGTTTGGTCGAGGTATAAAAGATGGTATTCGCCATTTATAAACACATCAGCATCCGGTAGCCGTGCCGGTAACAATGGATTAAAAATAGTGTATTGCTGTTGCCGTATCCACGCATGCTGCGGTGAAGTTGGACTGTAGGGAGTTTGAGTAAAACTGCCCCCGGAGATCCTGATATAACTTTGGTTATCCACAATAAATTCTGCCCCCGGGCTCCAGCGGATTTTTTTTACAGCGGCGGGCCAGCTAATGGCAAGGCTGTCGATAGGTTTTGGCTCCATTACAATTCTTGCGCTATCTACGCTATACAATTCTATCCTGAAATATTTCTTGTCTTTGTTATTATCGTGATCCAGGTCGTAAATATTAAACTCGTTAGTGCTGAAGGTAACTCCCGGCTGAAAACCACCTCCTAATAAAGAAGGTGTATTGATGCTGTTAGCTGAAGGGTTGGGAGGAGCAGGAACAGTAGTCTTCTTACAACCGGAAACAGCTACTAAGCCAATTATCATTAGTGGAAAAAAGAGTTTCATGTTGACAGGTTTAAATGTTTGTTGTTGTGTAAACAAACTTATAACCAATCGCAAGCGAACAGATAGTGCAATCGACCAACAACATTTTAAATCTGCAAATGAGATTTTATATTATTTTTGTTTCCTATGCAAAAAGTCTATAGCTGTATAATTGTGGATGATGAGGAAGTGGACAGGCTGACTGTGATGCATTATGCAAAGCAGTATCCCTTCCTTAACATCATAGGTAGTTTTGATTCCGCTGTAGCAGCATTGCAATTTGCAAAAGCTACAGCACCCGATGTATTATTTTTGGATATTGATATGCCCGGGCTGAATGGACTGGAACTGCGGAAAGAATTATCAGCCATCCCGGCCTGTATCTTCATCACTTCTTACCCCGATTATGCGGTAGAGAGTTTTGAACTGGAGGCGCTGGATTTTATAGTAAAGCCTTTAAAGGCTGAACGCTTTGCAAAAACTATGACCAGGTTACAAACCTACCTGGATATAAGGCATAAAGCCAGTTTACTGGACTATAGTTTGGGAGGAGATACTTTGTTTATTAAAGACGGGCACGAACAAATAAAATTACAATTGCACGATATTATTTACCTGGAAGCGCTAAGAGATTATACCAGCATTGTAACACCTGCAAGAAAATACAGCGTGCTTTCTACACTGGGTAATTTGCTGGAGCAAAAAGCCTTTCAAATGTTCATCCGCATACACCGCAGTTATGCTGTGCAAAAACACTTTATTAATAAAATAACAGCAAAAGAAGTTTTTGTTAATGATATTATTTTACCTGTAGGAAGAAGTTATAAAGAAGGACTGAATGGAATTATAAACTGATCGACCATGAAATTATTTTTTCTTTTAGCGGGTGTACTGTTTAGTGTTTTTGCCAATGCACAAAAACAGGGACAGGCACTTGTTGATTCTTTGTTACAGGAAGTACCAAAAGCAAAAGCAGATACTGCGACAATAAAATTATATAACCGGCTTTCTGATCTTTATATTGATATTGACCAGGAAAAGGCTTTGCAATATGCAGAAATGAGTTTAGCAAAAGCAAAGAATATAAATTGGAAAAGAGGTATTGCAAGCGCCATGCTGGCACTGGGCAATGTAAATAATTTTAATGGTAACCCTGCCAAATCGATTGATTACCTTAAAGAAGCCGCAGCGATCTTTAAAGAGATAGACTATAAATTTGGTGAGGCAGCATCGGTAAATGCGCTAGCCAAATCTTATGAGGCATTGAGCAATTATCCTGCAGCAATAAATTATTATCTCCAGGCTTTAAAAATACATGAAAGTATTCCTAACAACGATCTAAGAATAGGTATGAGCCTATCAGGTATTGCCAACATTTACTATTACCAAAAAGATTATAAAAAATCGCTGGATTATTCTTTTAAAGCTTTGCATAAAAAAGAATTGCTGAAAAATAAAACCAGTATGGCTAATGAATTATATGCCATCGGTGATACTTATTTTGAAATGGGCGACTCGGCTAATGCAGAAAAATACAATTTACAGGCATTGGAATTGTATAAAACATTAGGCAATAAAATGGGACAAGCAAATGTGTATTCCAGCTTGGGTAAACTCTTCAGGAAAGATCATTTTAAAAGCCTTACTTTTTTTGCCCAGGCAAAAAAGGTATATACTGATCTGAATGACGATTCTCCTTTGCTGGCTAAAATGCAAGGCCAGGTTGCACAAGTTTTTTTAGACATGATAAAATTTGGTGACACACTTTCTCCAGCGTCAAAAAAAATGTTTGAAATACCATCAACCAGGGCGGGTTTGCTTGATGCCGCAGAAATTTATTTAAAAAAAGCAATTGCCGTAAGCATTGAAGATGAGGATAAGGAAAACGAATATATTTTTTCGGGCAGCCTTGCCGAAGTTCAGGCTTTGAAAAATGATTACAAAAATGCCTACCTCAATTTAGGTGTTTACCATCATCTGCAAGATTCCCTTTATTCGCAGGAAAACAAAAACAAAATAGCGGCAGTGGAAGGCGAACGGGAAGTAGCCATACGTGATAAAGAAATTGAAATTAATAAATTAGCACTCTCCAACCAGCGCAAAACACAACTGGCATTGATCGGTGGCCTGCTTTTACTATCAGTAATTGGATTATTATTATTCTGGCAAAGCCGTACCCGTAAAAAAACAAATACAACTTTACTGAAATTAAATACCGAACTGGATGAAGCCAATAAATTAAAAGCAAAATTCTTTGCCATACTCAGTCACGATTTTCGTGGCCCGGTATCACGCCTTGTTCATTTTTTACATTTGCAAAAAGAAGCTGCTTCGGTATGGACTGCTGAACAATCGGCCGAACATGAAAGAAAAATTACCGAATCTGCTGAGTCATTATTAGAGAACATGGAGTCGATGCTTACCTGGAGCAAAGGACAAATGGAAAACTTTACACCCAACATGCGAACGATTGCTGTAAGTGATCTTTTCAGTTATTTGAATAATTTTTTCATCAATACAGAACCAGTACAATTGGTATTTAACGATCCGGAAAATTTACAGGTAACCACTGATGAAAATTACTTGCAAACCATCATGCACAACTTAACTTCCAATGCTATAAAAGCTTTAAAAAACACCAGCAATGCCAGCATTGTATGGGTAGCAAAACAGGAAGGTGGAAAAACTATTCTATCCATTACAGATAACGGGCCGGGCATCAGTAGCGAGCAGGTAAAAGTATTGCAGGATGATAAAGCCCCGGTGAATATTAAAGGCGGCCTGGGCTTTCATTTAATACGGGACCTTGCAAAAGCCATTCAGTGCAATATCAGCCTGCAACAGCAACCCAATACCGGCACTTCATTCAGTCTTTCTATCTGATCCGCCTTTTATGATTTATGTATAAAAAAAATGAACCGCTGTTTTGTTACAGCTGATGTTCATCATAATTAATCTTTTTTAAAAATCTTACCTTCGGCAATAAATTTTTACATCTCCTGAAAAGAAAAATAAAATATTACCGGCTGCTCTGGATCAAGCATGATCTCCCCGCCGGGCTTTCCGTTTTTTTTGTGGCTTTACCACTTTGTTTAGGCATTGCACTGGCATCGGGTGCACCATTGTATGCAGGATTACTTTCCGGTATCATTGGCGGGTTAGTTGTATCGCTCATTAGCGGCGCTTCTCTTGGCGTATCGGGGCCGGCAGCTGGTTTAACCACGTTGGTTGCTGCATCGATCATTTCGTTGGGAGATTACAGAATATTTTTACTCACAGTAATTATTGCCGGATTTTTTCAATTGATACTGGGTTTATTGAAATTGGGTGTTATTGCTAACTACTTTCCCTCATCAGTAATTAAAGGTATGCTGGCAGCTATTGGTATTATTTTAATATCCAAACAAATTCCGCTGGCGCTGGGCTATGATAAACCAGATTTTTGGACAGGCAGTTTCTCTCATTTGTTTTCTTCAAAAAACTTTATTGCCAACATAAAAAACTTTAGCCAGGAAATTACAAGAGGGGCAATTATAATTACTGCTGCATCATTGGTTGTAATGATTTTATTGCAACAATCTTTTGCAAAAAAGTTAAAAGTAATTCCGGCTCCATTGGTAGTTGTAATAATTGGTATTGTTATCAATATTATTTTCACTTCCTTAACATCTGCTTATACATTACGTCCGGCACAATTGGTAAATATTCCTTCTAATATTTTTTCTAATATTTCTTTTCCTGATTTTTCAAAAATATTCAGCAACAGGGAGATTTGGGTGAGTGGTGTACTGATTGGCCTTTTAGCCACATTAGAAACATTGCTTTGTGCAGAAGCCATTGATAAATTAGACAAGCACAACCGAATTACGCCTGTTAACAGGGAGTTGGTGGCACAAGGTATTGGCAACATGCTTTGTGGCTTATTGGGTGCAATACCAATAACTGCCGTAGTGGTAAGAGGTGCTGCTAATATTGATGCCGGTGGCCGAACTAAATTATCAGCCTTTACACACGGCCTTTTTTTATTGCTTGCCGTACTGGCCATCCCTTTTTTGCTTAACAAGATCCCTTATGCATCACTTGCTGCCATATTATTAATTACAGGTTATAATCTTACCAAACCAAAACTCTACCGCAATATGTGGAGCCTGGGCTGGAAACAATTCTTACCCTTTATCCTCACTATTATTGTTATTCTTTTCACCGATCTTTTAATTGGTGTAAGTATTGGTTTGTTGCTTTCCATCTATTTTATTATCCGTAATAATTTTAAAACAGAATACAAGATCAGCAAAACAAAACAGCATGCAACTGAAGTCTATCATATAAAATTAAACAGCAACGTTACTTTTTTAAATAAGGTAAATCTTAAAAAATCTTTAGACCAGATACCTGAATACAGTGTATTAACTGTTGATGGCAGCGAATGTAATTTTATTGATTACGACATACTTGAAATAGTAAGTGAATATGCAAACAAAGCCCACGACAGGCATATAGAACTACACCTTAAAGGAATTGAAAAGGTAAATATTACAGCAGTGCATTAGTACAAATTAACAGCCGTAAAGCAATCTTGGCATCATTATTTCATACAGAGTATTGTATCTAACACACTTTTTATGAAAAAAATAATAAGCCTTACTACAATTACTTTTTTATTGGCAACATTTTTTATTGCCTGTAAAAAAGACGACACTTCAAGTAGTACCACTTTGCAAACAAGTGCTTTAGTTACGCAGGGTATCTGGAGAATAACCTATTACAACGATAGTGGTATTGATGAAACCTCCAACTTTACCGGTTACACTTTTACCTTTACAAGCGGAGGTTCTGTTACTGCTATTTCAGGTAGTATTGCTACAAACGGAACCTGGAATTCTTACAATGATGACAGCCAGAATAAATTGTATTTAGAGATAGGGAGCACTCCTCCATTAGATGAGTTAAAAGGCGACTGGCATATTACTGAAAAAACAAGTGTTAAAATAAAACTGGAAGATGTAAGTGGTGGTGGCAGCGGAACAGATTACCTGACGTTTGAAAAACTATAACCCGTTTTTCTACTGATCAGTCAACGCAAAATCTACTGCTGCGGCAGCATGTATAAATGCAGTATCAAAAACAGGAAGACTACAATCTTCCTGTTTTATTAAAATAGGGATCTCGGTGCAGCCCAAAATAATTCCTTCGGCGCCTTGCTCAATCAATATATCAATTATCCGCAGGTATTCTGCTTTTGTTTCTGGCAAAAATAATCCTGAGCTAAACTCATTGTAAATAGCGTTGTTAATATATTCAATATCTGTTGTGCCGGGTATAATGGTTTCAATCCCATTTTCTGCAAGCTTAGCTTTATAAAAATCTAATTGCATGGTATATTTTGTACCCAGCAATGCCACTTTTTTTAATCCCTTATTTTTTATTGCTGCCGCAGTTACTGCAGCAATATGTATTACCGGAATGGTTACTGCTGCTTGTATTTCGCCGGCAATTTTATGCATGGTGTTGGCCCCAATTATAATACAATCGGCGCCTGCAATCTCCAGCGATTTTGCTGCTTTGCAAATAATCACTGCAATCCCTTCCCAATCCTGGGCCTCGGTTAAAACTTTTATTTCGGCAAAATCAACCGAGTTTAAAATAACCTTTGCGGCGTGTGCTCCACCTAAACGTTTATTTACCATTTCATTCAATAGCCTGTAATAATCTAAAGTTGAATGCCAGGTTAGGCCGCCAATTATTCCAATTGTTTTCATAAATGCATTTTTTATATTATCACAATGTTACAATCATTTTTAAAACAATGGTTTTCTTACAAAAAATATCCTCTAAGCCGCCAAATTTTATTTAAACAACACTGCAAGGCTTAAAAAACAGTTTGGCTGTAATAAAAGATAACGCCTGTAATCCACCACAGTAAAGCGCTTTAACATAATTTTTTATACTTAGCCATAACAGTGTTATTAAATTATTATTCTTTACAGCACCTGAAAGCCCTGTATATTTGCGTCGCAATTCAGTAATACTGCGTTATAAAAGGTTTTAAGCCCATTATTTGCTACTGATAATCCGCCCTGCCAGTCCGTTAAATTTTAGACAGCACCCTGACAGGATAACAATTTAAATTAAAAACAGAGATATGAAAAGTGATGTCATGGGCATAGGTGCCCGTATCAACAAGAGTGAACTAAAAGAACTATTTAAGGAAACAAAAGAAACCCTTGCTGTTGATCTAAAAACCGTAATACCCGCCCGTTCATTTGGTGTGGTAGATTTATGGAATGTTCAAAAAAGACAAAGGACCACAGCTTCTATGATGAGAAGGTGGTCTAATTAAGTGTTGCTTTTATTTTCTTAAAATAAAATAATTCTTTTAGTTTAAACATGCATGGCCCAGGCCATGCTTTTTTATTTTAGTCACGGATTATATGGATTTACACGGATTAAATAAATACATCCATTTCGTTTTCCTTTTAATCTGTGTAAATCTTCACAGCCAGTAGCTATTCCTTTTTATTTTGTTAAAGTTTTAACAATGCGTAGTCACTTTGGTATGGTTTTGCATCGTTATAGAAAATTGAATATCTTTACTATGTACTATACAACTACTATGTCTGCAACATTTGAAGCTGAAAAAAACAGGAAAGCATTTATATATACCACCACCATTGTTGTGGCATTTATATTGATCGCTATTTTCTGGACCTGGATCATTCCGCCACCACCAACGCCGGTGGTGCAAGACCTTATTGAAATTAATTTAGGTAACTATGATGAAGGATTTGGGACAGTACAACCTTTAATTAAAGGAGATAAATCACCCGGCGATGAGCCTGCAGAGCAACAACAACAAACACCGGTAGCGGCAAATAACGATCCTGCACCTGATTTACAGCCCGACGAAAAAGAAGATGAAGAAGCAGCACCAGTAGTTAAGCCCGAAAAGCCAACCCCCAAAACAACGGTGTTGCCAAAACAACCTACTACCCAGCCAGTAAAAAATAATACGCCAACACCTGCAGTAGTTGCAGAACCAAAACCACAAAAACCAAAAATTGCAGGTTACAGTGGCCCCAAAACCGGCACCGGTAATGGCGCAACTGAAGATAATGGTTACAAATACGAAGGCAACAAACCCGGTGGTAAAGGAGATGCTGGAGACCCAAGTGGTAAGCCGGATAGCTATGGCAATAATCCGGGAGGCAGAACTGGTGGCGGGGGATTGAGAGTGTCAAAAGGCGACAGAAAAATTGTAAACAATTATATTTTCATGGGCGACCTCCCAAAGGGTACTATTTTTGCTAAAATAAAAGTTAACCCAGAAGGAAGAGGGGTATTTACAGGTTTTGATAAAGGCTCTACCAGTAGTGATTCAAGATATGCGGATGCCATCAGAAGTTATTTGCCTAACATACAGTTTGATAAAAGTGATCATACCTCTGATGTAGTGGTACCGTTTAATTTTAAAGTGCAGTAATTTTTTGTTACCCGGCAATATTTCTTTAGTCAGCCGCATTGGCGTCGCACTCTTGTGCGAAATATCTTTATTCAGCTTTACCTACATTTGCTGCTGAATGTATATTTAATGAACTATCAGCAAACGATCGACTATTTGTACCAGCATTTGCCCATGTTTAGCCGCATTGGTGCTGCCGCCTATAAAAAAGACCTGCACAATACCATTGCACTTTGCAACGCTATCGATAATCCGCAAACAAAATTTAAAAGCATTCATATTGCCGGCACCAACGGCAAAGGCAGTACCAGCCACATGCTGGCAGCCATTTTGCAACAAGCAGGTTATAAAACAGGTTTATACACTTCGCCGCATTTAAAAGATTTCAGAGAGCGGATAAAAGTAGATGGCGAAATGATCAGTAAAGATTTTGTGACTGATTTTGTAGAGCGTACTAAAAAAATATCAGCAGAAACAGAGCCTTCTTTTTTTGAGTTAACTGTAGCCATGGCATTTGATTATTTTGCAGAGCAAAAAGTGGATATTGCAGTTATTGAAACCGGCCTGGGCGGCAGGTTAGATAGTACCAATATCATCACTCCCCTGCTATCAATAATAACCAATATTGGTTACGACCACATGAATATTTTAGGCAATACCCTGCAGGAAATTGCCGGAGAAAAAGCCGGTATCATTAAACCAAATATACCTGTTGTAATTGGCGAATATTTACCGGAAACAAAAAACATTTTTACCACCAAAGCAAAAGAATGCAACGCTCCCATTTATTTTGCACAAGATGATTATAAAGTAACCAACGTTACATCAACCATACAATCATTACATTGTTTAGTAACCAGTATTGAACATAGTATTACAGAAGAGTTTTCTCTCGACCTTAATGGTTTTTATCAAACTAAAAACCTGTGTACCGTTTTATGTGCCGAAGGTATTTTAATACAGCATGGTTTTATAATAAAAAACGAAGCAGAGAAACTTGCATTAGCCAACACCAAAAAAATTACCGGGTTGCATGGCCGCTGGGATGTGATTGACCAAAACCCCACTACAGTTTTAGATGTTGCACACAACGAAGATGGCATAAAGCAAGTAATCAATCAATTAACAGTTACCAATACAGCTGCGGCACATACACATTTTATTATTGGCATGGTAAAAGATAAAGAAGTAGAAAAAGTATTATCACTATTACCTGCAGGTGCTAATTATTATTTTACCCATGCACATATACCCAGGGCAATGGCCGCAGCAGAATTGCAAACTAAAGCAGCTACATTTAATTTACACGGCAATACATTTGATGATGTAAATAAAGCTGTAGCAGCAGCAAAACAAAAAGCCACTGCTACAGATCTTATCATTGTTTGCGGAAGTGTATTTTTAGTGGGGGAAGTAGATTACAGGTAATTTTTTGATTACACTAATTCAAAACCAATTACACGAATTAGTACAATTCATATAATTAAAAGCTGTCCTGTTTTTCTGCATCCAGCTTTTGAAATGCATAAAACATACAGCCCGTATGCAGGGCTTGTTTAATTTCATTTTTATACAGCATTTGCCTCACTTCTTCCAAAGGCATCAGTATAATTTCAATCTCCTCATTATGATCCAGCTGCTGTTGTTTTGTTTTCTTTCCTCCCCTTGCTAAAAACAAACCGGTATAATTATCCAGTACACCAGGGTTGGCCGCTATTCTTCCCAAATAATCAATGGAAGAAAATTCGTAGCCGGTTTCTTCCAGCAATTCACGGGCAACAGCAACCTTTTCATCTTCTCCTTTATCAATAAATCCACCGGGAATTTCAAGTAAAGTTTCCTGCAAAGGGTGGCGGAATTGTTTTACCAAAACCACTTCGTTATCTTCTGTAATGGCCATTGCACAAACACTGGTGGGTAATTCCACCACAAAGTACGGATCCACAATTGTGCCATCGGGCATTTCGCAACGATCTTCTCTTGCAGTAAAATAAATATGTTTACTTAAATATTTTGAGGATAATGTTTTCCAGTTCATTTTGTTGGTTTAGGAGTTTAGAGATTTAGAGGTTTAGCTTAGCACTCAACCTATAAACTAATTAACTAATTCCATTCCATTTCATTCTTTCTCTTAAGCTGGTGATATGCGCTACATGGTGCCGGCCATGCCAGGCATACATACCCAGCAAAAACCACAAGGTCATTTCCTTTTTATGCTCGGGATGAAAAACTGTTTTTTGCAGATCCACCTCTGACAAATTTTTAAGAATATGATACCAACGGCTATGCAATGCATGCAGCAACGTAAGCGATATATTAATAGGTAATTCTAAAGAATCTTTCATTTCAGCCCAGGCCACTTCATCGTATGGCCTTATGGTGGGATTGACTTCTGTAAGCCCCAGTTTAAAACGGGTATAAGCATTCATATGGCTGTCTGCTACGTGATGCACCACCTGCTTCACCATCCATCCGCCTTCACGGTAAACAGTATCTAACTGTGCTGCATCTAAATTTAAAACAGCGTTCTCTAAATGCTGTGGTAAATTTTTTATATCAATCAACCATTCCTGTAATTGCTTATCAGAAAAAGGTTGCGCTTCGTATTTACCAATGGGGTATCTTAAATCCTGTTCCATTATTGTGTTGCTGCTGGTTTAATTCCTTCTAATGTTATTTCAAATATTAAAGCGGCCCCCGGAGGAATTTGATTAGGGTCTCTTGGGTTTAAGTAATACGCCAGTTCAGTAGGAATATATACTTTCCACTTATCTCCTACTCTCATCATTTGTAAAATTTCTATCCACCCCCTTATTACACCTGTTACCTGAAATATTGCAGGCTGGCCACGTTTATAAGAGTTATCAAACTCACGGCCATCAATTAATGTACCTGCATAGTTTACAACCACCGTATCAATTGTTCTTGGTTTAATTACAGCACTGTCTGGTGCACTTGCCAATACTTCGTATTGTAAACCACTGGGCAGTGTAGTTACTTCTTTTCTTTTTTTATTGGCATCTAAAAATGCAACCCCTTTTGCAATTTCTGCTGCTGATGATGCTTTTGAAAAATCATCAATTTGTTTTTGCATACAAACATTCATTTGTTCTACCGTTAACATGGGCTGTTTCCCTTTGTATACGTCATCTATCGCTTTTTGCATTATCACAGGATTTATCCTGCTGATTTTTTGCGCTTTCATATTGTTAGCCACATTGTACCCTGCTGCATAACTAAAACTATCTATCAAATTTTTAAATGCTGCTTTTGCTACAGCAGGTTTTGCTGCAGGCTTTGCAACAACTTTTGTTTTTTGAGCGCTGCCATAAAAAAATGCTCCCAGCGCCATCGTCAATACAAATACTTTCTTCATTTACTTTTACTTTTTGTTTTAAATTTTATTTGAGATATTTTATTCGTCTCTCATTTCTTTTCCGGTAAGCCGTATAAAAACATCTTCCAGGTTTGCCGCTTTTATTTGTTTGGGTTTTTCAAACCCTGATGCTACCAGGTCGTCAATCATTTTATCAGGAGAATCCAAAGAAATTATTTTACCCTCATCAATAATAGCAATACGGTCGCAAAGTTGCTCCGCTTCATCCATATAATGTGTAGTAATGATAACGGTGGCGCCTTTTGCCCTGATGTCCTCTATCAGATCCCACAAATTTCTTCTCGCCTGCGGATCAAGACCTGTTGTAGGTTCATCTAAAAAAATAATTTTAGGTTTGTTGATGAGTGTGGTGGCAATGGAAAAACGTTGCTTTTGTCCGCCACTCATTTCCTTATATTTATTTTTGGCTTTGTCTTCCAGGTTTACCAGCTTTAATAACTCCATCGGGTTTACCTGCTGATTGTATAAGCCACTAAATAATTCTATTAATTCTATTAAAGTAAGGCCGGGGTAAAAACCGGATGTTTGCAGTTGTACCCCAATGATTTTTTTTATTTCATTAGGGCTTTTATCCAGATCTAATCCATCTACAATTACTTCGCCACTGGTTTTATCTCTCAGCGTTTCTATAATTTCCAGCGTGGTAGATTTGCCTGCACCATTGGGGCCCAGCAATCCAAATATCTCTCCTTCATATACATCAAAGGAAATACCTTTTACCGCTGCAAAATTGCCGTAATTCTTTTTTAAGTTTTTAACCGATATAATAGTGTTCATAAATACAATTTACAAATCCATTTCCATTTTTACATCCGCTGTAGTAAACGGCGAATTAGTTACATCAACATGATGAAAGCCATATTTTTGGTACAACCCCAATGCTGTTGTTAACTGGTGGTTGGAAAATAATTCTATTTTTTTTGCGCCAATTTCGTTTGCCTTAGCAATACAAGTTTCTATTAATAATTTACTAATGCCTTTTCCCTGGTGGGCATCGTCCACAGCCATTTTAGCTAACTCAAATATATCATCGGCTTCTTTAATTAATGCTGCAGAACCAACAATTTCACCTGCCGATTTAGCCAGCCATATAAAACCGCCATTGTTAATAATTGTTTCTTCCGGATGATTCAGTATTTCGAGGTCATGACTTTCGGTAAGGTTATACTTATCGAGCCATACAATATTAAGCTTGTAAAAATCCGGCTTGTATTTATTTTCAAATGCAATGATCTCTACCATAAAAACACAACGATCTTTTTTAATTAACAGCAACTGAAAATTTATACTTCTCCATTCATAAAACTTTCCAGTTCTTCCATCATTAATTTACTGCCGGCAAAAAATGGTGTACGCTGATGTAATCCTGTGGGCTGCACTTCCAGCATTCTTTGTTTACCATTAGTAGCTTTTCCGCCTGCTACTTCAATTATAAATGCACAAGGGTTACACTCGTACATTACCCTTAATTTACCTTTGGGTTTATCTAATACAGCAGGGTACATAAATATGCCGCCTTTTATTAAATTACGATGTATATCTGCCACCATACTTCCAATATAACGCTGGGTGTATGGCCCGCCGTTTTCTTTTGTTTTTTTCTGGCATTCGTTAATGTATTTTTTTACATTCTCTTCGTACTGAAAAAAGTTGCCATGGTTTACTGAATAAAATTTACCGGTTTCGGGGCATTTAATATCCGGGTGGCTTAATGTAAACTCTCCAATAGATTGATCCAATGTAAAACCATTCACGCCTCTTCTGGTAGCATACACCATCATGGTAGATGAACCATAAATAATATAACCTGCTGCCACCTGCTTAACACCCGGCTGTAAAAAATCTGCTTCAATTGCAGGTTTACCCAATTCGCTCACACGGCGGTACACACTAAAGATGGTGCCAATAGAAACATTCACATCAATATTGCTACTGCCATCTAAAGGATCAAACAACACTACATATTTACTGGCATTACTAACTTCATCATCAAATATCACCACATCATCCAGCTCCTCGCTGCCAATACCTGCACAACTGATACCGTGGCGCAATACACCAACAAACTGGTTGTTGGCAAAAATATCCAGTTTTTTCACCTCTTCACCCTGCACATTCATCGAGCCGGCATCACCTAAAATATCTACCAGGCCCGCTTTATTTACTTCTACATTTACCCTTTTTGCTGCCAGGCCAATATCCCTTAGCAAACTCGACAATTCTCCTGTTGCCTGTGGAAAATCACGTAATTGCTGAATGGTAAATTCGTCCAGTGTTTGTACTCTGCGGTTAATACTCATAATTATATGAATTGGTTAAATACTAATGGTTTATTGGGTAAGATGTACGATTTTTGCAAATCTGTTTAACAGGGCTAAATTACAGAATTAACTTAATCAACTACCATAAATGAAGGTTTTTAAATTTGGAGGTGCCAGCATCAACAGCATAGAAAGGATACAGAATGTGGGCAAAATTTTACAGGCACACAAAGGCGAAAAAATATTGGTGATCATCAGTGCCATGGGCAAAACCACCAATGCATTGGAAAAAGTGGTGGATGCTTTTTTTGAAGGCAGAAAAGATGATGCCCTTAAATTATTTGCACAGGTTAAAGACCAGCATTTGAACATGCTGAAATACCTTACCACGCTACATTGGGCAGCAGCAGAAGATCATTTAAAAGATTTTTTTACGGAGATTGAATGGTTGCTGCATGATAAACCGGTGAGGGAATACGATTATTATTACGACCAGATAGTTTGCAGTGGTGAGTTATTGAGCACCGCCATGATGAGTGATTACCTGAACGAAATTGAGGTTAAAAATAAATGGATAGATGTACGGGATATTGTAAGAACAGATGACAACTTTAGAGATGCCAATATTGACTGGGCTTTTACCCAACAAAAAGTAACGGATAGTATTGAGCCGCTTTTTAAAGATGTTGATATTGTAATTACACAAGGATTTATTGGCGCTACAGATGAAAATGAAAGCACTACGCTGGGTAGAGAAGGCAGCGATTACAGCGCCGCCATTTTTGCCAACTTATTAAATGCCGAAAGCCAAACCATTTGGAAAGATGTGGAAGGTGTGATGAATGCCGACCCCAAACAATTTGCCGATGCAACTTTTTTGGATGCCTTAAGCTATAATGAAGTAATTGAAATGGCTTACTACGGTGCACAGGTTATTCACCCCAAAACGATAAAACCCTTACAAAATAAAAATATCCCCTTACATGTAAGGTGTTTTTTACAGCCTGAGTTAGCAGGCACTATTATCAGTGGCAAACCGGTACACAACCTGCCGCCGATAATTGTTGTAAAAGAAAAACAGGTATTATTAGAGCTAAGCTCCAAAGATTTTTCTTTTGTGGGAGAAGCATATGTAAGCCGTTTGTACGAACTGTTTGCTACCATAAAAATACGCCCCAACCTGATGCAGAATGGTGCTATCAGTTTGTTGTGTTGCCTGGATGACAGACCAGATAAAATAGAAAAACTGGCTTTAGCTGCTTCTGAAATATTTGATGTGCAGGTAAAAAAAGAGTTGACCTTATTAACTATCCGCCATTATACAAGAGAAAAATATGATGAACTGACAAAAGGGAAAAACATTTTGCTTACACAAAGAACAACAGAGACGGTGCAGGTGCTGATGCAATAATTAGTTATTTTTTATTATTTTAGGCTCCCTTACATATCAATAGTCGGACATAAAATGACAAAAAAAATTAAAATTGGAGATTGGGTAAATTCATATTCAAAAGGGATTTTCAGAATAGAAAAAATCATTGTACAATTTTATGACGAAAGTTCACCAAATCTGGATGGCAACAAAATTGGTGATAAAAAAAGTGACAGAACTATTGTATCTAAAAGGCTACTAAACTCAAAATTTAAAAAGTCAATAGGTCATGAAAGTTGTAGTGAATATTTCATTTCACATTTGAACAGCGACCAGGCCATAAAGCTTAATAAAATCTTAGCCGACAGCCCCCAATTATTAGCCCAATTTAACGAGTATCAAATTCCGACCCTTACATCAATTTACAATTCATATTTGCAAATTGACAACAATACAGACTTACAGACGGCACTGCAGCTAAATAACTTTATCAAAGTAGGTAGAACATTCCTTGAAATTCAAAATGAAATGAAGCGGCTTGATATTTTGAGGTTGCAACCAAAAAATTTCGGTAATTATAGATTTCAGCTTCTCAATTTTGACGAAGAGTATATAGACAAGCGAAAAATTTGGAGAGATGCAAAATTGTCTAAAGCATAAACATAGGACTGTGGTGCAATTCCACTAATCCACCACATACTCCCCTTTCTTATTCACCAAAATAACCGGGAGTTGTTTTTTTTCTTCAAAAAAATTGAAGGCTTCTTTAAGCTGTGCAGTAAAGTCGGTTAGTGCCGGCCTGGTTTGTAAGGTTTGCGCAAGGTATTCGGCCGATTTTTTTACATTGTATTTTACAGGAAAAACATGCACCGGTATAAAATCCTGCCCGCTGGCTTTTACACGTGTGGCAATAATATACAATTCTTCAATGGGCACATCGCTAATGGGAATACAACCGGTGGAAACACAATTGCCGTGTATGTAAATGGCATTACCGGGGCGAAGAGAATCGCTCAATATTTTATCTGATGCATTGGGATAATTTAAACCCAATGCCAAATGATAATTACTGTTGGGATTAAATTCGTTGATGTAATAAAAACCTTCCGGCACCTGGTAATCTCCCTGCATGCGTTTAGGGCCCATCGAACCACTTTGCATACAGATCTTATATGTTTTAAACAATTTAAAAGGTTCTTTAGCATTTCCTTTTACCCAAACCTCTAGTTGCCTGTCGTATTTAAAAGAACGGATGTACATGGCCTGTGGCGGCCAGATCAATTTCTTTTCTTCAAACTGTTTAATAATGGAATCTTCCATACTGCTGAAGATGCCCGAAATTTTTCCAGAACCTTTTTGATAATCAACAAATGAATTTTGAGAAAACGCAGTAGCCCCCGCAAAAAGTACGGATAAAAAAATAAGAGGGATCTTTACAAACAAATGCTTCATTAAGACAATTGGAGTTACAGTTTAACAACGTAAAAATATAAAAAAAAATGCAGCCTTGTTTGTTAAAAAAGGCTGCAATGTGGAAAATCCCTAAAACTTGGGGAGATTTACCCTGTTATTAAAGATTGCCTCTTGCATCCTGCTCTCTCTCCAATGCTTCAAACAATGCTTTAAAATTTCCTTTACCAAAACTTTTGGCGCCCTTGCGTTGTATAATCTCAAAAAATAATGTGGGCCTGTCTTCTAATGGTTTGCTGAATATTTGCAGTAAATAACCTTCGTCATCACGATCAATTAAAATACCCAGTTTTTGTAATGGCGCAAGGTCTTCGTCAATTTTTCCCACCCTGTCTAAAACAGTTGCATAATAACTCTCCGGTATGTTTAAAAATTCTATTCCACGGTTCTGCAATTCAGTTACTGTTGCCACAATATCATTGGTGGCGATGGCCACATGCTGCACTCCTTCGCCATTATAAAAATCCAGATATTCTTCCACCTGGCTTTTCTTTTTACCTTCTGCCGGTTCATTAATAGGGAATTTTACATAGCCATTACCATTGCTCATTACCTTACTCATTAGCGCAGAGTACTCTGTAGAAATATCGTTGTCATCAAAACTTAAAATATTTTTAAAGCCCATTACATCTTCATAAAATTTTACCCACGGGTTCATTTGGTTCCAGCCCACATTGCCCACGCAATGATCTACATACAATAAACCAGTTGAAGCTGGATTATAATTAGATTTCCATTCCCTAAAGCCCGGCATAAAAGCACCGGTATAATTTTTTCTTTCTACAAAAAGATGCACTGTTTCGCCATAGGCATGAATACCGCTTAATACCACTTCGCCATCAGCATCTTTTAAAGTAGTGGGTTGCATATAAGACCTGCCACCACGTTTAGTAGTTTCTTCCCAGGCGCTTGTAGCATCATCAACTTTTAATGCCAATACTTTTACGCCATCGCCATGCAGGTAAATATGGTTAGCAATATCATTACCTTTTCTTAATGGCGTGGTTAATACAAACGTAAGTTTGTTCTGTTGTATTACATAGCTCACTTTGTCTTTCATACCTGTTTCGGGGCCGGCATAAGCCAGGCTTTGAAAGCCGAAAGCTGTTTTATAAAAATGAGCGGCCTGTTTGGCATTGCCCACGTAAAATTCTACATAATCTGTTCCTTGTAAAGGTAAAAAGTCGGTAGTGGCATTGGTATTAGCCGAAGTTTGTATAGTAGCTGTCTGCATTATATTTTAATTTGAGATGAAGAATATTTGCCCGCTGAATTCGCAAATCATATTTTCTGCAATAGCAGCGTTATCTGCGGGAGATGAATCAAATTAAAGTACCGTATCCATAGCAAGCGCAAGCATAAGCAAAGAATAAGTATTGCGCTTATCAGAAAAAATTTTATGTGGATAATCCGGCTGCATATCTTGAAACAAAGATAGCAAAACTTATATCACTTCAACCGGTACATTATATATTTGCGGCATGACTAAAGTTGGAATACTTGGCGGAGGCCAGTTAGGGCGAATGTTACTGCAAGCTGCAGCAAATTATCCTGTTGAAACATTTGTTATGGAAAGCGATGCCAACTGCCCGGCAGCACACCTTTGCCATCATTTTATAAAAGGTGATATTAAAAACTTTGACGACGTTTATAATTTTGGAAAAGGATTAGATGCTATCACCATTGAAATAGAAGCAGTAAATGAAGATGCGCTGGAAAAATTAGAATCCGAGGGCGTAAGGGTTTATCCAAAACCGGCTGCACTTAAAACCATTAAAAATAAAATTTTACAAAAAAAGTTTTATAAAGACAATCAAATACCCACCAGCGAATTTGTAATTACTCAAAATAAAAACGAATTAAATCAACACAGTAATTTTTTACCAGCCGCACATAAAATTGGTATGGGGGGGTATGATGGCCGTGGTGTAGAGCTGATGAAAACAACCGCTGATTTTGAAAAAGGTTTTGATGCACCTTCTGTACTGGAGAAATTGGTACAAATAAAAAAAGAGATTGCGGTTATCATTGCGGTAAATGATAAAGGCGAAAATGCCTTATATCCGCCGGTGGATATGGTATTTGACACCCGCCTTAATTTACTGGATTACCAGATAAGCCCCGCCAACCTGCCCGAAAAGGTATTGTGGAAGGCAGAAGCCATTGCTTTAAAGCTGGTAAAAGATTTAAAAAGCCCGGGCATTTTTGCAGTGGAGTTATTTGTAGATCTGGATGATAATGTATTGGTAAACGAAACTGCTCCAAGGGTACACAACAGTGGTCATCACACTATTGAAGCCAATTATAGCAGCCAGTTTGATATGTTGTGGCGCATTATGCTTCAATACCCTTTAGGCAATACCGAACCTATTTTACCGGCGGCCATTGTAAACCTTTTGGGTGCCGAAGGTTTTTCCGGCGAAGCTTATTACGAAGGATTAAATGAAGTGATGCAAATAGATAATGTGTTTATACATATTTATGGCAAAGCAGAAACCAAGCCGGGCAGAAAAATGGGGCATGTAACTATTTTAAGCAAAGAAAAGCAGGAACTCATTCACCAGGCCAACAGGATTAAACATACCCTTATTGTAAAACAATTAGCCAGGCTATATGACTATTTATTGTAATTGCAGGCAGCAAAAATTTTAATGCAATTTTAATCTGAGAATGCAACAATTTGTTATTTAGAAAATCGCTGTCCGTTCATAATTTTTTCTTCGCTGCTAAGCCTTTTCAGCTTAATTTTATCGTTCAAACCATTAATCATAATGAGGATAATTTTGAACGCAAGTACCTGTTTTATTTCCCTGGCATTTTTCTTACTCAGTTGCGGCAGTAAGGATAAAAAAGATGAAGCGCCAAAACCAGCAGCACCCAAAGCCGCAAAAGTAGATGGCTACATTGTTACACCACAATTACTTTCGCAGGATATTGAAGTGCCCGGCAGCCTTGCAGCTTACGAAGAAGTAGAACTGCACCCCGAAGTTTCGGGAAGAGTAACCGGTGTTTATTTTAAAGAAGGCAGCAACGTATCTCAAGGCAGCCTTTTATTAAAAATATATGATGGCGACCTGTTGGCACAATTACAAAAAATGAGGGTACAACTTAAAGTAGCCGAACAAACTGCAGAACGTTATGAAGCACTGTTAAAAATAAATGGTGTTAGTCAGCAGGAATATGATTTGAATGTACTGGCAGTAAATAATATCAAAGCAGATATCAATATCATTCAAACATCTATTGCCAAAACTTCTTTACGGGCTCCGTTTAGTGGCAAAATGGGTATCAGTACTATTACACCCGGAGCTTATATTTCTCCTGCAACCATAATAACCACTTTGCGTAAAGTAAGCCAGCTTAAATTAGAGTTTACTGTACCGGAAAAGTATAGTACTAAAATGAAACAGGGTAAACTTGTTCATTTTACATTGGAAAACAATGCTACTCCTTACCCGGCAACAATTACTGCCACAGAAAACACCATTGCTGCAGAAACCCGTAGCCTTAAAGTAATTGCATTAGTATCAAAAGCAAGTGCACAACTTATTGCCGGATCATTTGCCAAAGTACAAATTCCTTTGGGCCAAAATGATGCAGCATTAATGATACCATCACAAGCAATCATTCCACAGGCAAGAGATAAAAAAGTAATTGCGGTTAGAAATGGTATTGCATCAATGGAAACGGTAACTACCGGAATAAGAGATTCTGCATCGGTAGAAATTACCAGTGGCTTAAAAGCAGGTGATACCGTTTTAATTACCGGTTTGCTGGCAACCAAGCCCGGCAGCAAAGTGCAGCTGAATAAAATAACAAAAAACTAAACAGAAATACCAGGTGAATATATCCGAATTAAGTTTACGCCGTCCGGTACTTGCAGTAGTACTCAGTATCGTCATCATTTTATTTGGTGTGATAGGCTTTAAATTTTTAGGGGTACGTGACTATCCTGCCATCGATCCACCTAATATTTCTGTACGTACTTCTTACCCAGGTGCTAATGCAGATATCATCGAATCGCAAATTACAGAGCCATTAGAAAAAGCCATTAACGGTATTGCCGGTGTAAAAAACATTACCAGCAGCAGCAGCCAGGGCAGCAGCAATATTAATGTGGAGTTTGAATTAGGTAACGAACTGGAAACTGCGGCCAATGATGTACGTGATAAGGTATCACAGGCTGTGCGTTCCTTACCATCCGATCTTGATGCACCACCTGTAGTGAGTAAAGCCGATGCCAGCAGCGATGCCATCATTTCTATGACGGTACAAAGCAATACCAAAAACCAGCTGGAGGTAACAGAATATGCTATTAATAATTTACTGGAGCGTTTGCAAACCATACCCGGCGTAAGTGGTATACAAATATGGGGAGAAAAAAAATATGCCATGCGTATCTGGTTTGATGTTGCTAAACTAAGCGCCTATGGCTTAACACCATCCGATGTGCAGGTAGCATTACAAAATCAAAACGTGGAATTACCCTCCGGCAAAATTGCCGGCAATGCAACAGAATTATCGGTACGCACATTTGGTAAAATAAATACTGAAGAAGAATTTAATAACATCATCATAAAAAATATTAATGGTGCCGATATTAAACTTAAAGATATTGGTGAAGCGGTTTTAGGGCCGGAGAATGAAGAATCAGTTTTAAAAGAAAGTGGTGTACCAATGATTGCATTGGCCATTGTGCCGCAGCCCGGTTCTAATTACGTTGCCATATCAGATGAATTTTACGTACGATACAACCAGATAAAAAAAGAAGTGCCCGCCGATATTCAGTTGGATATAGCACTCGATCAAACCAAGTTCATTAAAAAATCTATTTCGGAAGTAAAAGAAACCTTGGTCATTGCCATTATACTGGTAGTGCTGATCATCTATTTATTTTTCCGTGATTGGATCATTGCCATACGCCCCTTAATTGATATTCCAGTTTCGCTAATCGGGGCTTTCTTTATAATGTATGTGTGTGGTTTTACCATTAATGTATTAACGCTTTTAGCCATTGTACTGGCAACCGGTTTGGTGGTGGATGATGGTATTGTGGTAACGGAAAATATTTTTAAAAAAATGGAACAGGGCATGAGCAAGTGGCAGGCCGCTAAAGAAGGTTCCAAAGAAATTTATTTTGCAGTAATTGCCACTTCCATTACTCTGGCTATCGTATTTCTTCCTATAATTTTCTTACAGGGTTTTGTGGGCAGGCTCTTCCGTGAGTTTGGTATTGTTGTAGCTGGTGCGGTTTTAATTTCTGCTTTTGTATCGCTTACACTTACACCTGTTTTAAACGTTAAATTAACCAGGAAGGTACACAAGCATTCAGGCTTCTATAATTTTACCGAACCTTTTTTCCGTGGTATGGAAAACGGTTACCGTAAATTATTAAATGGATTTATGAAGCTAAGATGGATGGCCATTGTGCTCATCTTAATTTGTTTCAGTATAATATATTTGATTGGCAAAGGCATCCCATCCGAGCTGGCACCCATGGAAGACCGCAGCCAGTTCCGCCTTTCGGTTACAGCACCCGAAGGTACTTCGTACGATTACATGGATAATTACATTGATAAAATATCCAGGTTTGTGGCTGATTCTGTTCCGGAAAAAACTGTTTTAATAAGTATTACCGCTCCGGGTTTTACTGGTTCCGGCTCGGTAAATACGGGTTTTGTTCGTGCCGCACTTACCGATCCTAAAGACAGAAAGCGTTCGCAACAAGAAATTGTGAACATGCTGAATAAAAATGTTTCCAAATTTAATGAAGGCAAAATTTTTGCTATACAGGAGCAAACCATTTCGGTAAACAGGCGTGGCGGATTACCTGTACAGTTTGTAGTGCAAAATATAAATTTTGATAAGATAAAAGATGTGCTGCCTAAATTTTTGGATGAGGCCAATAAGAATCCTGTTTTTCAAGGGGTGGATGCTGACCTTAAATTTAATAAACCGGAACTGCGTATTATCATCGACCGTTTAAAAGCAAGCGACCTTGGTATAAGTATCCAGGATATTTCAGAAGCCTTGCAACTGGCATTAAGCAATCGCCGTTTGGGTTATTTTACAAGAGATGGAAAACAATACCAGGTAATTGGCCAGGTGGCCAGAAACGATCGTGATGACCCGACAGACCTGAAAGGTATTTATGTGCGAAATGCAGCGGGGCAATCTATAGCGTTAGATAATTTAGTAACGATGACGGAAGAAAGTACCCCTCCTACTATTTATCATTTTAACCGTTATAAATCCGCCACTATTTCTGCAGGGCTTGCACCCGGCAAAACTATTGGTGACGGTTTAAAAGTAATGGAAGAAATTTCTAAAAAAGTGCTGGACGATTCTTTCTCTACCTCACTCACCGGTGCATCGAGAGATTATTCGGAAAGTGGCAGTAATACTACATTTGCTTTTGTACTGGCGTTAATACTCATCTTCCTGGTATTGGCTGCACAGTTTGAAAGCTTTATCGATCCGTTGATCATTATGCTTACAGTACCGTTAGCTATTGCCGGTGCATTGCTATCGTTAAGTTTATTTGGGCAAACGCTGAATATATTTTCGCAAATTGGTATGATCATGCTGATTGGGTTGGTTACCAAAAACGGGATTTTAATTGTGGAGTTTGCCAACCAGCAACAATTGGCCGGCAATAAAAAAACACCTGCTGTAATTGATGCCGCAGTAGCAAGGTTTCGCCCTATTTTAATGACCAGCCTTGCCATGAGCCTTGGCGCTTTGCCACTGGCCTTATCATTAGGCGATGCATCTACCAGCCGCATTCCTTTAGGTATTGTAATTGTAGGAGGCATTTTATTTTCTTTAGTACTTACATTATTTGTTATACCTGCCATGTACTCTTTTCTTTCTTCTAAAAAGAAAAAAAGCGAACTGGACGACCTGGAGCAAACAAGTTTATCAGTTTAAAATATGTTGTTTTGATGAAGAAGATTTTTTTTATACTAAGTATTGTTGGCCTGGCAATTGCTCCGGCGCAAAAAATTGCGGCGCAAAAAACATTAACGGTTGAAGAAGCCATTGCCAATGCATTAAAAAACAATTACGATATACAATTACTTAAAAATGACTCCTCTTCATTTGCACTGGATAATTCGTATGCCAAAGCCGCCTTTTTGCCAAGGTTAAATACCACTACCGGAATACTGTTCAATAACAATAATCAAAAGCAAAAACTATCCGATGGCAGTGTAAAACAACAAAGTGGTATCCGTTCTGATAATATCACTGCTTCTGTTGCACTTAACTGGACGGTGTTTGACGGACTAAAAATGTTTGCCGCAAAGGATAAGCTGGCCGAGTTTGTAAAACTGGGCGAACTGAATATTAAGAACCAGGTAGTAAATACCATTGCAGCCATCATTACCAATTACTACAATATTGTAAGGCAAAAGCAACAACTAAAAGCCATTGAAGAGCAAATGGGGCTTAACGAAGAAAGACTAAAACAAGCCGACAAAAAATTGAGCGTAGGCCTTGGTGCCAAGCCCGATGTATTACTTTCTAAAACAGATTTAAATGCACAAAAAGCAGCCATGCTGCAACAGCAAACTTTAATTGAACAGTTAAAAGAGCAACTGAATCTATTAATGGCGGCACCCATTAATACCACTTACGAAGTGGCAGATTCTATCCCTATCAATAACGATTTAATTATTACTGATATTTTAAGTGCTGCCGAAGCCGGTAACCCTGCGCTGCAGGTAGCCAAACAAAATATTACCATTGCGGGCTTTACACTTGCCGAAAGAAAAGCAGAACGCTTTCCGGTGGTAAGTATTAACTCGGCATACAATTTTGGTAAAACAGATAACAGAACAGTACTGAATACTTTTACCCCTTTATACAACCGTAACCTGGGTTTTAATTATGGTATATCAGCGGCTATCCCCATTTTTAATAATTACAATACCAAACGACAGATACAGCAGGCGCAATTAGATATTGACTACAACAAAATTCAATACCAGAAAATAAAAGCAGCCAACGATATTGCCATCAGCAATGCTTTTAAAACTTACGAGCTGCAGAAAAAAACACTGTTGCTGGAAGAAGAAAATATTTTACTGGCCAAAGAAAATGTAACCATTGCCATGGAGCGTTTTCGCCTGGGCATATCCACCACGGTAGAATTAAGAGAAACACAAAAAACACTGGAAGATTCCTACAATCGTTTGATTGCTGCCAGGTACAATACCAAAGTTGCAGAAACAGAGTTGCTGCGGCTTAAAGGTGACCTGGTTAAATAGTTGGTGGTTTGTAGTTTCTAGTTTGTAGTTGTTTCTTTAACTTTAAAGAAACAACCTTTATGGCAACCATCACAAAATTCGAAGAGTTGGAAGTTTGGCAATTAGCAAGAGAACTTTCTAAACAGGTTTATCCATTAACTTTTATTGAACCAATAAAAAGCGACTACAGGATCAAAGATCAAATGCGTGGTAGTTGTGGCTCTGCAATGGATAATATTGCGGAAGGATTTGAGCGGGGCAGCCAATTTGAATTCGTCAATTCCCTTAGCTATTCCAAGGGAGAAGTTGGCGAATTAAAATCACAATTATATCGTTGCCACGATAACAATTATATTACAACAGAACTATTTGATGAGTTATATAAAAAAGCCGACATCTTAACAAAAAAAATTACTGCATTTATTTCATATCTTAACGCCTCAAAAATAAAAGGACAAAAATTTAAAAACAGAGGCTGATGTCAACACAAACAACAAACAACAAACAACAAACAACAAATGGCCCCCTGGTTGGTATAATAATGGGCAGCGAAAGCGATTTGGATATTATGACAGGCGCTGCCGAAATGCTGCGCCAGTTTGAAGTAGAACCCGAGTTAACAATTGTAAGTGCACACCGCACCCCCGAGCGTTTACGGGAGTATGCACAGCAGGCCAAAAACCGTGGCATTAAAGTAATTATCTGTGGTGCCGGTGGCGCAGCACATTTGCCGGGTATGGTAGCCGCTAATACTATTTTACCGGTAATTGGTGTGCCGGTAAAATCCAGCAACAGTATCGATGGCTGGGATAGTATGTTATCTATTTTGCAAATGCCTTACGGCGTACCGGTAGCCACCGTAGCTTTAAACGGTGCTAAAAATGCCGGTATATTAGCCGCACAAATTTTGGCCCTGCATGATACCAGCATTGCCGGTAAATTAGAAGCTTTTAAAGAATACCAGGATGATATTGTAATGGAAAGTGTAAAGAATGTAAGCAGGTTGGGTTTTAGAAATGAGTTTGACAGGTAAGCCGGGTAAATTAACCTTTGTATTGGCGCAACTCAACTATTGCAAATTATACTTGCGCTTATTTTTTTAATACTTTTAAAATAAAGTACTTATAAATATTGCAGCAGGTAGATAGGCTTAAGGGCGTGAGTATATTTATGAGTTGCGTGCAATTTTACCGACATCGTCAAAACCTTCGAAATTTTATAGACAAAACATGAACCTAGGTGATATTTACTTGTGTGACGGACATCAAAATAAGATATTGATGTTCGACGATAAAGAAGTCTTTACAGATATTGTAAATCCAGACAACACGCTGCGATGTGCAAAGTATAAAACTGTAATTTATTCACGGACGCATAGGGAGTTCTTTAATAAAAACTCCACGTTCACTAGAACTTCTGAAGTTACAGCTAGAGAAATCGAAATACATAAACCAAACCTACCTTTACGGTTAAATTGTTTTAAAGAAATATTTTGGTCGCATGAAGAAATTTATGACATTCATAATTTTACTACATACTTAAGAGCGAATAATATTTATGAAAAACATCTTAGTAACTTGAATACGAACAAAGTGGTTATTTTTCCATTAGGACAACAGTTATCAATAAAGAAACCAGTTTTACTAGAGAATAGTGTTGGTTTCTTTTCAGGCATAGAGTTATTGTTTCGGTGCTTTCAAATTCAAAGAGAGTATGTAAAAAAAGAAAAAACTTACTTTTCTAGATTTAGGTTGATTCGTGTTGGCCGAGAAGAAAAAAGATTAAACGGCATTGGCTTGTATAGGTCGGGAATAAAAGGGAATATACCTTCTTACTATTTGGGTGGATATGTAAGTTTAGGTGAATTAGAATCAGATGATAGCTTCATAGTATAGAAACAAAACTGCACATAACACGAACTGTGTTTACGCTAGTTGGGCTTTGCAAACTAGGCTTCAGCATGGCAAAGTCAGGCATTGGTTCGAGCTAGACAAACATCGCTGATCACTTGTTCTTAACTTCATCATCATATTTTTAATCAGCAGCGGCCCGGGCGGAATTCTAATTCCCAACCTGCATAAAGCCCTGTTCGTTGGCTGTAAGCGTATTGGACACACTACAAACTTCAAAGAGACAAATTATTATATGGACATTCGACTAATAGTTTTAAGAACGAACGACACAAAACGACTTGCTGACTTTTATAGTTTGTTCGGGCTAACTTTTGATTATCACAAACATGGGAATTCGCCACTTCATTATTCTGCATTAATTGGACAAACCGTTTTGGAAATTTACCCGTTGACAAAAAGCCAATCAGAAGCAGACAAAAATTTACGCTTAGGTTTTGGCATTGACAATTTTGACAAAACAGTTTTGACGTTAAAAGAGTTACAAGTTTCCTTCTCTTTAGAGCCGACACAAACAGAATTTGGTTTTATGGCAATTATCTCTGACCCAGACCAACGAAAAATCGAACTTTATAAAAAATGAAAGCATTATCACCCGTTGAAAAATTCGGAAAATTTATTGTTGAAAACCTTCGAGACAAAGGAATTGACTTTGCGGAAGGACTTTTAAGTAAACAATGGAAAGCCCCAAGTCTACTCGACATGCAAGATGAAATTGCGAATTTAAACGACATTCAAAAAACTGCTTTCATAAAAGCCGTAACAGAAACAATAGATGGAGCCATGCACGACTTTTTATTTGCACTACAAGAAATAAATAACATTCAAATTTTAGTAGACGGACAAAATATTGTAGAGCTTAGTGACGGAATATATGGAGAAGCATATTCTGACGAAGGTTGGTTTTCAAAATATAGCAGACATAAAACGAACAGCTAACAAAACGCCAGCATTTCTTGTTACCGTGTCTAAGCTGTAAAAACATGCTAATTTCAAAAACTCTGAAAGATGAAAAAAATCATAGAATTCTTTTGTTATGAAGATGACAAACCTGTTGAAATTCAGATAGAACCTGATGCAATAATTTTTACAGCATCGCCAAATAGTAATTTAAAATTCTTTGCTGTTAATTGTCAAGATGATTTCGAATGGTTTATTAGGATTGATCATGCAAGCAAAGCTGTTCAGCTATTACCTGAAAGTAAAGGCAGCTTTCAGATTGAGGTTTATCAAGACGGGCAACAACTGGACTATTCGTATGGTTAGCAGGGCAAGTCTCTATTAAACGGCGCCCAACTGGGGTTAGCTAAAGCGAGGCAGAACGGGTCAACTCGGTATTGTACATTGGTTCGGGGGAACGAATTGCTAATGAACTTTTTCAACTACATTTATCATCGCAACTTAATTGGGCTGCAACCCTGGCGAACACAGCAACATTTTGTTAAAGGCAACAGTAAAATAAAAAAACTATGGCAACAAATATTTCGGTAATTACAATCGATGCTTCAATACAAAAGGTTTGGGCCACAGTAACAAAACCCGAATTTGTAAAACTTTGGCAATTTGGTAGCGATTTAATAACAACATGGGAAGTAGGTAGCGATATAAAGTTTCGAACCGAATGGGGAGATAAGGTATTTGAACAATGGGGGAAAATATTAGAAGTTAAACCCACTCAGTTATTAAAGTATAATTTATTTGCCCCCCGGCCTGAACTTGAAGATAAACCCGAAAACTATTTTATCATGAGTTACATTTTAACAAGCGAAAATAGTAAGACCAAGCTCGAAATTATTCAGGAAGATAACAGACCTAATGCGGTGCAGGAAGAACCACAGGGAGAAGAGAACCCAATATTGAGATCATTAAAGGAAGTGGCCGAAAAGAAGTGACGGCCAAACAACAAACTGCTAGTATTTCGTGGTGAAACAGCTTGACTACAAAATGAAACTAAAAGACCAGATCAATCGGGAGTATTTAAACAGCTGTTTTGGACGGAATGCTATTTCTCAACCTGCACCAAGCACTGCTGGTTGTACGCACTATAAACGAACACTACTATGACAATTAAAAATTACTGTTTCATTATTTTACTTGTACCTTTTTTTTCCTGTACAGGACAAACCAGGTGGGACAGCTATGCAGACGAGAAAGGCGAATTTAAAATTGAATTCAAAGGCAAACCATCGGTTAAAACAGCGCCTCAGCAATTTCCATTCGCTAATGTTACGTGGACAATAACAATTGTTGATAAGCCAGATAAAAATAATTTAAGCTATCTGGTGAAGTATGCCGACTTCCCTGTAAATATTATCAGCTCTGACTCTTTACAATTATTACAAGAGTTTTTTATTTTTACGCAAGCTGATTTATCCCCAACTTTAGGCGAAACAGGTTTAGACAATATTAATCTTAAGCAAGTTCAAAAATATCCAGGCAGAGAGTTTCGTTGGATTGACAGACCAAACAAATTGGGTTACACCAGACGTACATTTCTTGTAAACAACCGGCTATACTTTTTAGAGGTTAAATACAATATTGAAAACGATTTCAATAATGACATAGAAGGCTTTCTTGACAAATTCACTCTAATAAAAAAGTTGGATAACACAAATCCTGAAATAACTGCTGAAAAGCCAATCAAAAAATTTGAAGCAAACTTTCCGGGCAAAACAAAAACCAGGGACAACCCAACTTTTCACGAACTATTTGGAAATACATACGCTATGTTAGAAGCATATGAAACCCCAAAAGACCAAATAGATTTGCCGGCAACAAAAAATATTATGTATGGTGTAAATTATGTAAACCTTCCTGCAGTCAAGTTAAAAACAGTGTCAACTGAACAAGTAAGAGCATTTGTTACGAAAGCTTTTACAGACAACATCAAAAACCAATCAAATGGAAAAATTTTATTTCAAAAAGAAATTAACTTAAACGGCTATTGGGGCATCGAAGGGCAAGGAACAATGATAAATGGAATGGTAGTGATGCATTTGAGGTCATTTATAGTAAATGATTATTACTACCAGGTAATTGTAATGTGCAAAAATGGCGCACAAAATAATAAAGAGGCTTTAAACTTTTTAAACTCATTCAAGTTGAAGAAAGAATAGTATGCGTACAATTAGGTTTGCTGCTATTTTGTTAAACCATCATCACACTTTAAAATTGGCCATTAAATGTTTTTTGTTCGACAAATCTTATTAACAGTTTTTACTTTGACAACTACCTTTTCGTTGGGACAAATTCCAAAGTACCTGTTTAATGAAGTTACTGAAGAAACCTACAACACAAAAGACTTTACTAGTGATGTAAAGCCCATCAAACAAAGGATTGGCGTTTATCATTTTGGAGAATCAGAGGGAGAATGGGATTTTGTGATACTTCAAAATGAAGATAGTTTGAACATTCAAATCTGGAATGGTACCTGGGCTACAAATCTTTATACAAAAAAGCAATGTTGGCAAAGGCAATGCAAGACATTTAACAAAGTGTCGGTTGAAGGAAATAAAATTTTATTTGGAGAATACAGTGGCCTTTTTACAGCACACAAATACGAAAATAAAACAACAAATGCTTTACTGCTTTTTTGCGACCCAATTGAAGAAAGAAACTATGGAAAAGACAGTGCAGAAGTGGGGCACTATTCAACAAGCATAGACATTTTTTATGACGACAAAGAGCGTTATCAATTATCAATAAATGTTCAGCCCGACAATTACTTTAAAGGAAAGACAAAGCAGGAATTAAAAATTATGCGTAATACTATTTATGCAAACTATGGCCTGATATTTCAAGCAGGCGGAGAGATGGAAAAGTATTTTAGAAAGAAAGATTGGTACAACCCTTTTTTAAAAGATGTTTCCAATTGTTTAACAGACATTGAAAAGAAAAATATTCAGGCAATCGCAAGACTTGAACAACAGTGAGAAAAATACAGCATCGGGTTTTATGAAAATTGGGCCTCACAAACTCATATCAGCTAACACAAAGCCAGGCTTTGGTTCTGGTGAAACAAACAATGTTCAACATTAGTTTTACCTTCATCAAAATATTCTCCACCTGCAAAAGCCCTGTAATTTGTACGCAACTTTATGACAGCCCTTGTAAACCTAGAACAACGCCGACCAATTTGGATAGCACTTTCTGAATTCTATCTTGATACAGAATTACAAGACGCAGACTTCAGACAGATTGCTTTCGCTATCATTGACAGTCCTTATACGTTTGAAGAAGTTAAAACTATAAATAAATATGAAGTTTTTCCGGTGTTGCAAGGTAATTTATTAGGGGTTGCAGGCGAATGGGCAGGTTTTGATGAAAGCTGGTTGGTTGAAAAAATACTTTTTTTAATAGAAAAGAAAAGTAAAATAAGCAAGCTAACAACTGAAATAACTTACCAAATGTTTAAATGGATGTGTAAGGATTATTGGAAAAAACTGGAAGCAATTTACAACGATATAAAAATAAATCCTGACACTTTCTTAATTACCTGCAGAACTGCATTTATTAATAACCTTCTGCCATTTCAATTTGACAATACAACACTTCCGCTATACAAAAAGTTAGAGCAAAAAGCTTTAGACTATAAGGCAAAGGAGCAATTGCGACCATTTTATGAGCATCTGCAAGAAGGGCAGTACTACATAAATTTTTGGACTGCCTATTTTCTGTTAGAGAAATTTGAGTTGACGGGAACAGAAAAATTGATTGGACTTAATGATAATGAATCTATAGTTGAGCATTGTTATAAATTGATAGAAAATCATTTTCAGCATTTTAAGGATACAGAACAAATAAAAAATTGCAGCTTTTGGTTAGAAGCAAAAAAAAGGACATACAATATGTATCTTCAATGATAGGCCTTAAAGCAGAACAATAAGCTTTGGCAATTATATTTTACCAGGGAACGGAGTTTTGCTAACAACGCCATATTTATGCTTAAATATTTAATACAAACCAACAACTTATACAACCATGCAAACCCAAATAACTACTCCACGGCTCGTATTAAACATCATCACAGAAGAGGATCATGATTTTGTGCTTTCAATATTAAATACAAAGGGATGGATAGCATTTATTGGCGATAGAAATGTACACTCCACAGCAGATGCAATAGCTTATATCCAAAAAATAAAAAACACGCCCAATATAACGTATTGGGTGGCCAGGTTAAAAAATGATAATACCCCCATTGGTATCATATCATTTATAAAGCGTAGTTACCTGGATCATTTTGATATTGGTTTTGCCTTATTACCCGAATATAGCGGGCAAGGCTATGCATACGAAGCTGCTGCAATGGTATTATCTATCGCCGGTAAAGAAGAAGCTTACAAAACTATTTTAGCCACTACAGTACCACACAATACCAGCTCTGTTAAATTGTTAACCAAACTTGGTTTGCATTTTGAAAAAGAAATTGAGGTGGATAATGTAAAGTTGCAGGTGTACAGCACTTAAGCAATGCTTCTACCCTGTTCGTTTGCTTTAATCTATGCTGTAATAAAAGCTCAGTAAATATTTACGCTTCTTCTAAAACAACCAATTCCTGTTGCAATGCCAAAGAGTTTTGGTAAAGCGCTTTAATAAAACCATCTCCCCATTTTGCATAAAAAGGGATGATATTTTCTATACGCTCCTGCAAATTGTTATTAGGAAATAACACTGCTTTTATTTTATGCAACTGCCGTTGCTTTGCTTCAAACTTCCGCTTTTCTGCCCTCAGCATTTTCTTTTCCAGTGCCGCTATTTTTTTCATTGCTTTTACTTGCAATGCTTCGGTATGGCTGGCCAGTGTGGGATCAACAGCGCCGGCAATAGTTTTTAGTTTAAGATAAATATCATTTAATGCCTGTTGTTCATTTTGTAAACTCAATTGCAGACTACTCTCCTTTTTTACCAATTCGTTCAGCAGGTCATTTTCTTTTTTAAACAGATCGGCAATAGTTAAATTGATATGCTTTATCCTTACCACTTCTTCTTTAGCTACCACCATAAAAGAATTACGCAATACTAAAACCGGGTAAGGCACATTAACGGCTTCAAAAACTTTTTTTTCAGTTCCAGCCAGTAAGCAATTTCGCCACCACCACCAATAAAAGCAATATTGGGTAAAACCAATTCCTGAAAAACAGGGCGGAGAATTACATTGGCACTAAAGCGTTCGGGATAATTATGCAGCTCAGTAATTATTGCTTCTTTTGAAAATGAAATTGCGGTATCATGTACTTTGTACTTTTCGCTTTCCAATTCTATCCTATCCCTTCTGTCGTCTTTTAAATAAAATAAATTAAGCTCTCTCCCGCTGGTCTGTACTTTATACTCCTTAGGAAATGCGGCTACAGTTTGCGCCACTTGTGTGTGAGAAAATGCTTCGTTCAATTCTTTTTCTACAACAGGAATAAAAAGTTTTTTCAATGCTGCATCATCCGGCAAAATAACCAATACACCGTAATCTTTAAACAGCTCGTTCACTAATTTAAAAGTAGCCTGCTCAATGGTTACTCCTTCGGTGTAACAATCTTTCATTATATCAATGATGGCTGCTCCAAAAGGATGAATTAAAACCTGGCCTGCAATACTATCGATCAACTTTATCAGTTCCTTGTCCACTTTCATTCTGCCCACCGCACCGGTTTGTTTGGTTTGCCACTCGTATTTTTCGCCATTTACAAAAATGTGGCCCAGCTCATCCAGGTCGGCATCTTCGCTGCCCATATAATACACGGGTACAAAATTATTTTCCGGCAACTGTTTTTTAAATTCCTCTGCCAGTTTTACGGTGTGCAAAATTTTGTAAATAAAATATAAATGCCCGGTAAAAATATTGGGTTGGTGTGCAGTGGTAATGGTAAATGTATTTTCTAAAAGCAATGCATCAATATTAGTTTTTACATTACCAGTTGTGGCAACTGAAGCGTATTGCTTTGTTAATATATTAACCAATGCTTTTCTATCAGTGGGGTATTTTTTTCTTTGTGCAATTGCCTTTTGTATGCCATCAATTGTTGGGGCAAAGGAATAAAAAGGTTGCAGTTTTTCCGACTGGTTAATGTAATCAACCACCAACTTGCTAAAAAATCCGGTTGACTGGTAAGGAATATTTTGGGCTGAGAAATTCATTTTATACTTTAATGTTCAATATTCAATGTTCGACAACAATCTACAAACCGTAAACTTTAAACCACCACCTCTCCTTCAATATCATAATCGTAAGCTTTTGTAATTTTTACATTTACAAAATCGCCAATTATTAATTTCTTTTTACTCTCTATGATCACTTCATTATCCACTTCCACACTATCAAATTCGGTACGGCCCAAATAGCGTCCGGCTTCTTTTTTATCAATCAGCACTTTAAAAATTTTACCTACTTTCTCCTGGTTTTTTTCTAAAGATATTTCCTGCTGCACTTCCATTATTTCCTGTGCTCTTTCTTCTTTTTCTTCTGCTGGCACATCATCTACCAAATCATGTGCGGTAGTTCCTTCTTCGTGGCTGTAAGTAAATATGCCCACCCTGTCAAAACGCATTTTTTGTAAAAAGGTTTTCAATTCTTCCACATCATCTCTTTTCTCTCCGGGAAAGCCGGCAATTAGAGTAGTACGCAAACAGATATCAGGAATTTTATTTCTTATTGCCCCCACAAGATCTTCCATTTCTTCCCTGGTAATTTGCCTTTTCATAGCCTGCAACATATTGTTTGCTGCATGTTGCAAAGGCATATCTATATAGTTACAAATATTCTCTCTTTCTTTTATGGCATCAATAATTTCCATCGGAAATTTCGATGGATAAGCATAATGCAAACGTATCCATTCCAGCCCTTTTACATCAGCCAATGCATGTAATAATTTTGGCAACTCTCTTTTCTTATAAATATCCAGGCCATAATAAGTAAGCTCTTGCGCAATAAGCATTACTTCTTTTACACCACGGTCAACCAAACGTTTGGCTTCATCTACCAAACTTTCTATCGTGCGGCTAACATGCTGCCCCCTCATTAAGGGAATAGCGCAAAAAGAACAGGTACGATTGCAGCCTTCACTTATTTTCATATAAGCATAATGCTGTGGTGTGTATAACAAACGCTCGCCAATAAGATCAGCTTTATAATCTGCATTAAACTGCTTTAACATGCCCTGCAATTCCATAGTGCCGAAAAAAGCATCCACTTCTGGTATCTCCTCTTCTAAATTATTTTTATAGCGTTCGCTTAAGCAACCGGTAACATATACTTTATCCAGTTTGCCTTTGCGTTTTAATTCTATCTGGTCTAAAATAGTATTGATACTTTCTTCCTTTGCTTTTTCAATAAAACCGCAGGTGTTTACAATTACAATATTGTGATCTTTCTTTGCGTTTTCATGTACCACATCAATATCATTGGCAATCAGCTGTCCGCTAAGTACTTCGCTATCAACCATATTTTTACTACAGCCCAGCGTAATGATGTTAACCTTATCTCTTTTTATAGTTTTTGTCTTCATAAATAATGAGGGCAAAGGTAAGCAAATGGCAAATTAGAAGTTATTAAAGGCTTCACAAACCATTCATCCATTAAAATCAACAGTTCGTGAATTTTTGTAATGCAATTACCCTCTGGGAAATTACATTTGCACCTGAAAACAAAAAAGTATAGACATGAAACTAAAACTACTGCTTATTGCAGCCGTAACTCTATTTACTGCCTTTCAATTAAAGGCCCAAAATGCTTCAAAAATTACAGGTCAAATTAAAGACAACAATGGTAAAGGCATTGCCACTGCAACTATTATGCTGCACAGGGCAAAAGATTCTTCTCTTGCTAAAACAGCCATATCCAACAGTGCAGGAAATTATGAAATATTGCAGCTAAAACCAGGTAGCTATTTTATAAGAACGAGTGTATTGGGTATGAAACCCACTTCATCGGAAGTGATAACTGTTGCTGAAGGAGATGCCGCAACTGTACCTGCAATAACCACACAGGTAGCACCAAAAAATTTGCAGGATGTTACAGTTACCACTAAAAAGCCCATTGTAGAAGTTAAAGCTGATAAAACTATTTTAAATGTAGAAGGCACTATTAATGCCGTTGGCAACGATGCATTGGAACTGCTGCGTAAATCGCCGGGAGTAATGGTGGATAAAGATGACAATTTAAGTTTAGCCGGCAAAAACGGTGTGCAGGTTTATATTGATGGTAAACCCAGCCCGCTTTCCGGTGCCGACCTGGCCAACTATTTAAAATCGATGCAATCATCTCAAATAGAAGCAATAGAATTAATTACCAACCCATCCGCAAAGTATGAAGCGGCAGGTAATGCTGGTATCATCAACATTAAACTAAAAAAGAATAAAGCCTTTGGTACAAATGGCAGTGTAAATGCCGGTTATGCTATTGGTATTTACTCAAAGTACAATGGCGGTTTATCACTTAACAACCGTAATAAAAAAACCAATTTTTTTGGTAACTACAATTACAATCAAGGTATTAACGAAAGCATATTTAATCTTTACCGTGTACTAAATTTAAGCACCGGCGATACCATTTTTGATCAAACCAACCGCATGTTAATGCGTAATAAATTCAATCATAATTACAAAGTGGGTGCCGATTATTATATTGATGCAAAAAGTACCATTGGCATTGTAGTAAACGGAAACGCATCAAAAAACCTGATGCAGACCAGCGGCCCAATGAGTATTATTTATGCTCCCACCAAAACCACCGACCGCATATTAGTTGCCAACAACGATAATGATATGCAGCGTGACAATGTTAATTTTAATATTAACTACCGCTATGTAGGCAAAACCGGTAAGGAATTAAATGTGGATGCCGATTACGGTTATTTTAATATCAATAGTAATCAATATCAACCCAACAGGTATTACAATGGAACCGGAACTGTAAACCTGAATAATAATATTTATCGAATGATATCGCCTACAAAAATTGACATCTATTCCATAAAGGCAGATTATGAACAACCTTTTGAAAAAGGTAAACTGGGCTTTGGTGGCAAAGTGGGTTATGTAAGTACCGATAATGATTTTATCCGCTACGATGTAAATGACGTAACTGCTGTAGAAACAAAAGATAAAGACAAAAGCAATCGTTTTAAATACACCGAAAACATTAACGCAGGATATGTGAATTATAACCGTCCGTTTAAAGGCTTTATGATACAGGCTGGTTTAAGAGTAGAGAATACACACTCTAAAGGAAACTCTACCGGGTTAAAATATAACAGTACTACAACAGCATATGATAAGTACGATTCTTCTATCAACAGAAACTACACGGATGTTTTTCCGAGTGCGGCCATTACGTTTAACAAAAACCCTATGAGCCAGTTTGGAATTACTTACAGCCGGAGGATTGACAGGCCGGCCTACCAGGATCTTAATCCTTTTGAATTTAAACTAAATGATTACAGTTTTATGAAGGGGAATACACAGCTAAGGCCGCAATACACCAACAGCTTTGGTATTACACATACCTACAAATACAAACTGAATACACAATTAAACTACAGTCATGTAAAAGATATTTTTACACAATTACCAGATACCACCGAAAAGTCGAAAGCTTTTATGACTAAAATAAATTTGGCTACACAGGATATTGTGAGTTTAAATATCAGCTATCCTTTTCAATACAAATGGTACAGTTTTTTTGCAAACGTAAATTCATATTACTCCAAGTATAAAGCCGATTATGGTGGAGGCGATCGTAAAATTAGTTTAGATGTAGTGGCGTTAAGCTTTTTTATGCAAAACAGTTTTAAATTGGGCAAAGGGTACACGGCAGAGTTAAGTGGTTTTTACAACTCCCCTACAGTATGGCAGGGTACTTTTAAAAGTATTTCCATGTATAGTGTAGATGGAGGATTACAAAAAACTGTTTTAAAAGGAAAGGGGAATTTAAAATTAGGCATTAGCGATATTTTTAAAACGCTCAAGTTTAAAGGCACTGCTGATTTTACCGGCCAGCAAACCACGGCAAGCGGCCGCTGGGAAAGCCGCCAGTTTAAATTAAACTTTAATTACCGCTTTGGTAATAGCCAGGTAAAAGCTGCCCGCCAACGTAAAGCTGCTATTGAAGAAGAAAATAAGCGTACACAAAGTAGTGGTGGTATTGGTGGAGGAAATTAAAATCTGTTTGTTTTAAGTTAGAGTAAAATGTAAAAGCCGCTTCTGAAAAGAAGTGGCTTTTATTTTTATAAAGCATAAGCAAGATCAAAGCTATAATGTTCCTGCACAGCTAAAATCGTTTGGGCTCCCCTTAGATTATCAATTCGTTTTTTTATTTCATCGACCCTTAATTTAGTAATGCCTAATCTTATTGTAATCATACCATCTAGCCAACTTCGTAAGAATCCCACAGGTCGGCATAATTTTTCACTTCTTTCATCTGGCTGATAAAAATTTTACTGCCATTACACCTGCAATTGATCATACCAAAAAGCACTTCCCTGCTTCGCAGATCAACAGAGCGGGCCAGCTCTGTTGAATATACCAATGGCCGTGGCCCTTTTGAATAGCGGCCTGCACATCCAATTGCATCTGCCCTGGGATGAGAGAATCCTTCGTTATCGCCTGAAGAAATAACCGTTGCAAACGGATTGATCAGTTGCATAAATTTTTCGGTAAAATCAGATGAACCATGATGACATGATTTTGCCACATCAACTTCAAATGGATTTTGTTGTCCGTATTGCTGCATCAGGTAAGTTTCTGATTTGGTATTTAAATCCCCTCCAAACAAAAACGTACGGGTACCAAAAGTAACTTTAAGCACCAGGCTATGCCCATTAATAGTTACACCATCATCGGTCCAATAAACGTAAGCATGTTTGTTATTTATTTTTTCTGTAAAAGGGCCTAATACGTCAATCGTAAAATTTTGTCCTTCTATAGTTTTACTAACAGCAACATCGCCTGCATTAAGGCGTTTTACTTTTGTAATACGGCCTTGCTGATCGGCAGCAAGCAAAGCATCCATAAAGTTGGTAACATCCCGGTTAAATTTTGCAGGTTCGTTAGCAGTTAACAAATTATCAAAAACCTTGGTGAGGTATTTTACTCCATTACTTTCAACAGTGTTGCCCAAACCTGTGTTGTAAGGGTTATCTGTAGTCGTAAATTTCAAAATACCTGCATGGTGAATAGTGCCAAACGTAAATCGTTTATCTTCTAAAATTTTTATAATGCCTTTGTAATGATCGGTATCAAAGTGGCTGATAAAAACATAATCGATATGCACTTTTTTATTGTACTTCAGCAGGTAAGTATATTGCCATTTGGTTAGGTAACTGTACATATTACTTGCCGGACCTGCATCAATTAAAATGCGTAGGTTACCCACTTCTATTAATACACCATCTCCCTGGCCTACATCTAAATAAAATATTTTAAAACCCATATTATCGCTCAGGTCAGTTTTTTTCATATAGCCTTCTTTGCTAAATGCCTTTACTTTGTAAAAATCCCCTTCCTCACCAGTTGTTGTTATATAAGTACCCATCAATACTTTATTGATTGTTTTTTTGCCAACACCATTAACAACCGTTTCGTAAATGGGTGCTTCATTTTTTGCTGCATACTTAAATGTTGCCATAAGTTTTTAATTGGGTTTTATATCGGGTTTAAAATAAATGCCGGTTTAAAGTTTAATAATAAATACAAAAATGTATACGCACAAATCACCCAAAAACACCACCGTGTTCTCACCTGCCATTGCAGAAGTTCTGATGCTTGAAATAAATAGTAGATAAAATGCCGAAGCAGAGAGGCTATCGAAAGGATAGAATTTAAAACAAACCTAATGCATTCGTTTTAAAAATGTAAGTAAATAGATTGAAAAAATAAAAATCAGGTAGTTATACTTAAACATTAAAAAGGCCATCAACAAAAAGCTGTTTATCAAAAACCAAAAGGTCTTCAGCTTTTTCGCCCACGCCAATAAATTTTACAGGAATTTTAAACTGGCTGGCTATAGCCAATACTACACCACCTTTTGCGGTGCCATCTAATTTTGTAATAGTAAGTGCAGTTACATCGGTTGCTGCGGTAAAATGTTTGGCCTGTTCCAATGCGTTTTGCCCGGTGCTGCCATCCAGCACCAGCATTACTTCGTGCGGTGCAGCTGGTATTACTTTTTGAATAACTTTTTTAATTTTAGAAAGTTCATCCATCAGATGAATTTTATTATGCAAACGGCCTGCGGTATCAATAATGATGACATCTACATTTTTTGCCACACCACTTTTAACAGTATCAAATGCCACTGATGCAGGATCGCTGCCCATTTCTTTTTTTACAATATCCACACCGGTTCTTTCGCTCCAAATGGTTAACTGATCAACAGCCGCAGCCCTAAAGGTATCTGCTGCACCCAGCAAAACCGATTTGCCTGCCTTTGAAAAATTATGGGCCAGCTTACCAATGGTAGTTGTTTTTCCAACACCATTTACTCCAACCACTAAAATAACATGGGGCTTGTGGCCCGCAGGTAATTCATAATCCTCGTAATTAGTATCCTGCGGGGCTGAAACTAAAATATTCTGAACTTCTTCTTTAAGAATTTTATTGAGGTCTGCTGTATTCAGGTATTTATCCTTAGCAACCCGTTTTTCTATTTGCTCAATAATTTTTACTGTGGTTTCAATACCCACATCAGCGCTCACCAAGGCATCTTCCAAATTATCTAAAACTTCTGTATCAACAGTACTTTTTCCTGCAATAGCCTTTGTTATTTTACTAAAAAAACCTTCACGGGTTTTTTGCAATCCCTGCTCCAGGCTTTCCTGCTGTTGTTTTTTTCCAAAGAGTTTATCAAAAAGTCCCATAAGTATTGATGGTTGTTTGTTGCCGCCGACTATGCTGTAAATTTAACTGCTTTCTATCGCTAAACACCAATTGTTGCTAAATAAAGAAAGCCTCCCGGTAAATCGGGAAGCTTTATAATATATTTATTCTCATGCCGTAAACCTTAGTTGGCTAAAAATTCTTTGATCTTGTCTTTGTGAACGATCTGCTCTTTAAAAGTATAAGCACCGGTTTTAGGGCTACGTAAAGTACGTATCACTTTAGTCCAGTTTTTTGCATCTGCTGCGGCTTTGGTATCTTTAATTTTAGCGTTCTTTGAAGCTGCTTTTGCCATGATATTTTAATTTGATAATGTGATAATATGCTAATCTGCTGATGAATTCACCAATTAGCATCCCGATATTTATCGGGACTAATTAGCCAATCAGCTAATCCACTTATTTAATTTCTTTATGAACAGTAACTTTCTTTAAGATAGAGTTGAATTTCTTCAATTCCATTCTTTCAGGAGTGTTCTTTTTGTTTTTAGTAGTAATATAACGGCTTGTACCGGGTTTACCACTTGTTTTATGTTCGGTACACTCTAAAATAACCTGTACCCTGTTGCCTTTCTTTGCCATTTTAATTTAATTTATATTGTAATCTACTCTATTTCCCCCTTTAAGGGATAGGGGTTTTAGATTTTTTCTCCTGCTGCACGTAATCCTTTAACTACGCTCATTAAACCATTTTTATTAATGGTTCTGATTGCTTCGGAAGATACTTTTAAAACAACCCATTTATCTTCTTCTGCAAGAAAATAACGCTTGGTTTGCAAGTTTGGTAAAAACCTGCGCTTGGTTTTAATATTCGAATGCGAAACCTTATTTCCGGTGATCGGCTTCTTTCCTGTAACCTGACATACTCTGGCCATTGTACTAATTTTTTGGACGGCAAAGGTAGCATTTAAAATGGATTTCCGATACTTAAATTGGATTAATTTTTCATTTTGCCATTAAAAATACCCACAAGTGCCACAAAACTGTTGATAATTAGCGGTTAAGATGGCGATATACCGGGCTTTTACTCTGATAATAAACCCTTACCATTTGTAAAATAACCGCCAGCAAAATTAATCCTACTCCAATATAAAACTGGTAATTCAGATCTTTATTTTCTTTAAAAAATATAAAAGCCATTATAATCCCATACACTGGCTCCAGATTATAGGTAAGGTTTGCAGTAAATGCAGATATCTTTTTTAGCGCATTCAATTGCAGGTTAAAACTAAGTACTGTACAAAACCAGGCCAGCACTATTAACCATCCCCAATCACTTGTTGTGGGTAAATAATATTGTGCCGGAAATTTTATCAGGTACAAAGGCACAATTAGTGTTGCTGCCACCAACCCTCCTCCCAACTCGTATACGGTAATAGTTTGCGGGGTAAATCTTTTAGTGAATTCTTTATTAAAAATGGGAAACAGCGCACTTCCCAATGCTGATATTATTCCAAAAGCTATACCCAGTTTATACTGTGGATGAAAATCGAAAATAATATAAATGCCGGCTATAGTTAGTAGCCCCAACAACATTTCAATAATTACAATTCGCTTTTTTAGAATTAACGGCTCTAACAAAGAAGTAAAAAAACCGGTAGCACTAAAGCAAACTAATGCCACCGATGCATTGGCATATTTTACACTGCCATAAAATGTGATCCAATGCAGGGCTACAATTGTTCCTACCCCTAAAAATTTAAGTGCATCTTTAGCGGTGATTTTTACCAGTTGCTTTTTATAATATAATAACACAACCAGTGTAATAACTGTTATTAAAAGGCGGTACCAAACCAGTAAGCCTTCATTTAAAGCAATTAATTTACCCAATATAGCAGTAAAGCCAGCCAAAAAAACAGCTATATGTAATTGTACAAGGGCTTTCTTCATGTAACGAAGATAAAACCCTATTACCTAAAGGGGCAAGTGAAGGAGATAAAATAATTATATCATACCAAAGAACATTTTAAAGCTACTAACCGCCGATAACAAAAAAATTATAAATAATGGCTAACGGCAAAACTCTAACCACTAAACATATTATATTTGCCAACTTATAACCAATACTATATGAGTTTTAAACGTATCAACAACATTACCGGCTGGCTGGTTTGCATAATTGCATGTTCAGTATATATAATGACCATGGAAGCTACAGGCAGCCTTTGGGATTGCGGTGAGTTTGCTTCCAGTGCTTATAAATTACAAATTCCGCATCCGCCGGGAGCACCGCTATTTGCATTGATCGGCCGCTTGTTTATGGCCCCCTTTGATCCGCAGCATGCGGCTACTGGCATTAACCTGATGAGTGCACTTGCAAGTGGCTTTACCATTTTATTTTTGTTCTGGAGCATTACCCATTTTGCCCGTAAAATAGTTACCAAAAACGGTGTTGAGCTTACTAATGCTAACATTGTTGCGGTAATGGCTGCAGGTATTGTTGGTGCCTTAGCTTATACATTTTCCGATTCATTCTGGTATAGTGCTGTGGAAGGTGAGGTATATGCTTTATCTTCTTTTTTTACAGCCCTTGTATTTTGGGCAATGCTTAAATGGGAGCAAAATGTTGATGTAGAAGAAGCTAAAGGAATTAAAGGCCATTTTACCCATGCCGATCGCTGGATAATTTTGATCTTCTTTTTAATGGGTTTATCAATTGGTGTTCACTTGTTGAATATATTAACCATACCAACCATTGTGGTTATTTACTATTATAAACGTTACAAATTAACTAACTGGGGTTTATTCTGGGCCTTTGTTATTGGTTGTGTACTTACTGGTGTAGTACAAAAAGCTGTTATTCAGTGGACCATTAAAGGTGCCGGAAATTTTGATGTACTTTTTGTAAACAGTTTTGGGCTGCCGTATTTTTCAGGCTTCGCCTTTTTCTTTGTATTTATTGCTGCCTTAATATTTTTTGGTCTCCGTATTGCCAAAAGTAAAAACTGGAATTTTTTAAAATTAGGTTTGTGGAGCTTTGCCTTTATGGTAATGGGCTGCTTTTCCTCTTACTTTACCACACTGGTTCGTAGTAATGCCAACCCATCGGTGGATATGTATAATGTAGATAACCCTGTAAGCTTGGTAGGCTATTTAAGCCGTGAGCAATATGGCGACTGGCCAATTTTATACGGGCAGGATTTTACGGCCTCCCCTATTGATAGTAAAGTAACAGAGACCTATGTAAAAAGCAATGGCAGGTATGAGAAAAATGGCAGAAAAGTAGAGTATGTATATGCGCCTGAAGATATGCATTTGTTTCCCCGTATGTGGGATCAAAGCAACGACCAGGGCCATGCTGATTATTATGCAAGCTGGGCTGGTATTGGAAAAGATAAACAAGGCAATTGGGAAAGAAAACCTACCGTTGGAGAAAATATTCAATTTGCATTTAGCTACCAGTTAGGTTGGATGTACTTACGTTATTTTATGTGGAATTTTGCTGGTAAACAAAATGATTTGCAGGGCGTATACATGGGTAATGTACGTGATGGCAACTGGATAACAGGAATTGCACCGATAGATAATTTAAGACTGGGTAACCAGGATATGATGCCCGACAGTTTAAAAAACAATAAAGCCAATAATAAACTTTTTGCACTGCCACTTATACTTGGCTTGCTTGGATTAATTTATCAAATTAAAAAAGATAATAAGGATGCGTTTGTTGTTGGGCTGCTGTTTTTGCTAACAGGCGCCGCAGTTATATTTTATTTAAACCAGGCAGGTAACCAGCCACGTGAAAGGGATTACGCCTTTGTAGGTTCGTTTTATGCATTTGCAATATGGATTGGTCTGGGTGTTTTATATGTAAAAGAACTCTTTGGTGCATTTATTAAAAATACTGCGGTAGCAAGTTATGCAGCCGCTGCACTTTGCACATTGGCTGTTCCGGTTATAATGGCCAGTCAGGAATGGGACGACCATGACCGTAGCCATAAAACAATGGCAAGAGATCTTGCAACAGATTATTTAGAAAGTTGTGCGCCTAATGCTATTGTAATTTCCTATGGCGATAATGATACTTATCCATTGTGGTATGCACAGGAAGTAGAAGGTATAAGAACAGATATCCGTGTTATCAATTCCAGTTTACTGGGTACCGACTGGTATATTAACCAACTCCGCTACAAATTAAACAATAGTGATCCTATTGACCCTATTTGGACAGCAGAACAAATTGAAGGCAGCAACAGGGATATTATTTATAATGCACCCAAGCCGGGGATCGACCCTAATAAATACATGGACCTTTACACCATGATGAAAGATTATGCCGGCAGCGATGACCCTTCTAAAACAGAACAGGGAAGAGATGGCAGTGTACTGAATATTTATCCTTCTAAAAAAGTATCTGTACCTGTTGATATAAATCTTGTAAAAAAAAATGGTACCGTTAATGCCACCGATAGTGTAGTAAGCGAATTAACTTTTGAAATACCTAAAACGGTTATTTATAAAAACGATGCGGCGGTTTTAAATATTATTGCCTCTAACAAATGGAAAAGGCCGATATATTTTACATCGCCTAATGCATCCGACATTGGTATTGATAGTTACATACGCCAGGATGGACTTACTTACCGCCTGGTGCCTGTGATAAACAGCCCGGTAAATAACGATTGGGTGTATGATAAACTGATGAACAAGTTTAAGTTTGGTAGTGCCGATGTAAAAGGTGTTTATTTTGACGAAGAGAACCGCAGGCATTTAAACAGTATTCGTTTGGCTTATGCGCAAGCTGCAAGCAGCCTTGCAGATGCTGGTAAAAAAGAAGAAGCTAAAAAAATGCTGAACAGATGCGATAAGATGATGCTGGAAGAAAACTTTCCTTACGGACTTGTAAGCAGGGGCCAACAGCACAACCAGTTTTCTTTACAAATGCTGATAGCAGCTTATAAGGCAGGCGATACCGCTTTAGCTAAAAAAATATCAACTGCTGTAAAAAAAGATCTGGAACAGCAGATGACCTACTTAACAAACTTGCCCGATAGCAAACAAGATGCCATGCAATATGAAATGCAAGGTGTACAACGTTTATTAATGGGTATGGAGCAATTAAAAAATCAATTTGAACCGCAGGTAATGCTGCCTGCAGAAACTGCACCAACGATTAAAACAAACCCTGTAACACCGGGTAAGGCCGCAGATTCTGCTCCTAAGCAACCATAGTAATAAATACAAAATCACTTAAAATCCCCTGAAAAATTTCAGGGGATTTTTTATTTAACATCTGAACCAAACGATGCACTTAAATGTTTCGTAATTTAGTATCAGACAGATTTATTAAATATTGAACTCATGCTCGGTTTTCACTTTAGCAAATACGATCCTAATGAACAAGGCAAATCTCCTTTTGAGAAATTGCTGGATCTTTTTTTACAACTCCTTACCTATACCAATGGCGATTTTAATGAAGCCATGCAATGGATGAATGAGCTGGATAAAGAATATAAACTAACGGATAAAGATTATGGCATCGGCGATTTTTTAGAAGATCTGAAAGACAAAGGCTATATCGATGAAAAAAGTCCGGATGGTGCAATAAAAATTACTTCTAAAACCGAACAAAGCATCCGCAAAAAAAGTTTGGAAGAAATTTTTGGTAAGCTTAAGAAAACCAAACAGGGTAATCACAATACTTTTAAACCCGGTGGTGGCGATGAGATCAATCCGGAGACAAGGCCTTTTCAATTTGGTGATACGATGGAACAAATTGATTTTACCAATTCTATCCGAAACGCACAGATCAATCATGGTATTGATAGTTTTAAAATGTATGAAGATGACCTTGAGATAAGAGAGACTGATTTTAAATCGCAAACATCTACTGTATTGATGATCGATATCTCCCACTCTATGATTCTGTATGGAGAGGACAGAATAACTCCGGCAAAAAAAGTGGCCATGGCATTGAGTGAACTGATCAAAACAAAATACCCTAAAGATACTTTGGATATTGTAGTATTTGGTAACGATGCCTGGACGATAGAGATAAAAGACCTTCCATATTTACAGGTTGGCCCTTATCATACCAATACTGTTGCAGGTATAGAACTGGCGATGGATATTTTACGCAGAAGAAGAAACCCCAACAAACAAATTTTTATGATCACTGATGGTAAACCTACTTGCTTAAAAGTGGGTGCCCGTTATTATAAAAACAGTTTTGGTGTAGACAGGAAAATTTTAAACCGTTGCATGAGCCTGGCTACACAATGTAAAAAACTAAAAATCCCCATCACCACTTTTATGATTGCCACCGATCCGTATTTACAAAAGTTTGTGCAGGAGTTTACGGAATGCAACAATGGTAAAGCCTTTTTTGCAGGATTAGATAAACTGGGGGCCTTTATATTTAAGGATTTTGAAAGTGGAAAGCGGAAGACGGTATATTAATTGCCCCTGTCCCCTAAAGGGGAACTTGGATTGAGGTTTACAAACTAAATACAATCCTGTTAACATTGAAATTTTATTATGAAGTCACTAGCTACTCTCCTTATACTTTTGTCATTTTGCAATTATGGCGTAGGGCAAAAAAAGACTTTACATATATATCTAGCAAACTGCGACAGTATCTATTACTTTGAAGGCGACAATTTTGAGGCGAAAAATTTAATACAAAGCAATTTAAAGGATTCTAATTTTAAATATAAATTACTCAACAGTATTAACATATTAACTCATAATGTACTCTTGAAACCAATGACGGATCTTTGCCCTGGTGAAGAAGGAGTAGGTCCTATTTTGTTAAGCTGGATAGATCAGCTTAAGCAAAAAGGAGTTGAATTTTCGGTAAGTATTACAGACAGCACGGAAAATATTTTTTTTGATGCGATCTCTATAAAAGAAGAAGTGCTAAGCAGCCACAAAACTGAGTTAACAATAGCAAAGCCGCCTTCTCCTCCACCGCCGCCGCCGCTTTCGTCTCTTATTGGTAAAAACAAAAAAGCTTTAACTATACTGGCAACGGGAGGAAATAAATTTTATTACTACAACGGCTCAAACTGTACCATTCTAAATATGGTTGATCTTAAAACACTTAAACAAACTATTAGGACAAGGGTTAAAACAACCAAAAAAGAAGAAATTATTATTGTACTAAAATCTACACAAGAAGCAACATTTAAAAGCATACTTGATATTTTAGATGAAATCGTTGCAAGCGGCACTCCAAAGTACCACTATGCAGAAGAAGACATTACAGAAACAGAATTAAACTGTATTAAAAACTATAAGAACAAATAAATGAACAACATCAAAACACTCGGCGAATTAAAGAAAAGCGGCTATGTTTCAAAAAGTATTAAACAAGAGATCCGTGATAATCTTATTGTAAAAATTAAAGCAAAAGAAAATTCTTTTCCAGGTATTTTGGGATATGAAGATTCGGTAATACCCGATACAGAAAGAGCATTATTATCGCAGCATAATATTTTGTTTTTAGGTTTACGTGGCCAGGCAAAAACACGTATGGCCAGGCAAATGATCGACCTGCTGGACGAATACATTCCTGTAGTTGCCGGTAGTGAAATTAACGACGATCCTTTAAATCCAATTTCGAGATATGCAGTTAATCTTATTGAAGAAAAGGGCAATGACACCCCTATTGCATGGTTGCACCGCAGCCAGCGTTATGGCGAAAAGCTTGCCACACCCGATGTAAGCGTTGCCGATTTGATTGGCGATATTGACCCGATAAAAGCAGCCAACTTAAAATTAAGTTTTGCCGATGAAAGGGTATTGCATTACGGCATTATACCCAGAAGTAACCGAAGTATTTTTGTTATCAATGAATTACCCGATCTGCAGGCAAGAATACAGGTATCGTTGTTTAATATTTTAGAAGAAGGCGATCTGCAGATACGTGGTTTTAAATTGCGGCTACCGCTTGACGTGTTGTTTGTATTTACTGCCAACCCAGAAGATTATACCAATCGTGGTAGTATTGTAACACCATTAAAAGACAGGATTGAAAGCCAGATACTCACTCACTATCCAAAAAGTATTGAAACATCTTTGGCTATTACCGAACAGGAAGCGGCCATCAGTAATGAACAATCATCAAGAGTAAAAGTAAGTGACCTGATAAAACGTTTGATTGAACAAGTAGCTTTTGAAGCAAGAGGCAGCGAACTGGTAGATAAAAAAAGTGGTGTGAGTGCAAGGCTTACCATCAGTGCTTACGAGAATGCAGTAAGTGCCGCAGAGCGCAGAGCCATTATTAACGGAGAAAAGGAAACACAGGTATGGCTGAGTGATCTGATCGGTATCATTCCTTCTATAACAGGCAAAATAGAATTAGTGTATGAAGGTGAACAGGAAGGGCCATACCAGGTAGCATTTAATTTACTGGAACGGTCTATCCGCACCCAATTCGGTTTATACTTCCCTAATCCTGATACTTTAAAAAAGAAAAGCCGCAAAGAAGCTACACCTGATGACAATCCTTATAAAGCTATTACCCGCTGGTTTGATGCCGGTAACAGCCTGAATAATTTTTTTGAAACAAAGGATGAAGATAAAGTTCAGTTACTGTACAAAGTAGATGGCCTGCATGCGTTGGTGAAAAAATATTTTAAAGGGGCAAACGAAAAAGAAAATGCATTGCTGATGGAGTTTGTATTACACGGCCTTTCAGCTTATTCACTAATCAGTAAAAAAGTATTGGAAGGGAAAATTGAGTTTAAAGATCTGATGGGCAGTATGCTTAACATAGGCAATCAGCATTTTAGTGAGGAAGATTTTAATGAAGATGATTTTAATTAATAAAAAAAGCCGCAACAAATTGTTGCGGCTTTTTTTATCGGTATTTTTTACTTTAACAACATTCCTATTTTAACACCAAAGGTAAAAGACAGTGCCGGGCTTTTGCCAAGCCGCACATTACCGTAATTAAAAGCAGTGGTTTCCTGTAAATAAGAAGTATTGCTGGTATAATTGTATGGCTGATAATTATCTTTCTTATTGTCTATTGCATAACCAAGGCCTTCATAAATATCCAGCGTAATTTTATCTCCAAAAACCCATTGCCTTCCAAGCTCTATCTGCAATGCACCAAAAGTTACATTTTGTTTACCTACTACAAAAGGATCGGTACTGCCTTTTTGTACTAAAATATTTTCTTTGTAATGGCCCAGGTAAATCAATGGTTTAATATAAGTACCCTGCATTAAATGACTGGCACGTGATTTACCAAAAATTAAAAAATCGGGCAGCTTGCCAAATTTATAACCCGCCGTGGCAAAGAAACCAAACTGTCCTTTTTTTACTTCGGTAACCTGATTGCCAGTGCCGTAATAATTATAGTCTATAATACCAGATTTGCCTGCTCCAATGATACCAAGTGAAAATTCATACCCCTTACCTAAGCTGGTACTTTTTTCATATGATGCTTCAAAGTAGCCGTAGAGTGGGGAGAGAAAATTAATTTTAAGGGCTTTGCTTTTTTGTCCGGCATATCTTTCCGGATCTTTATAGTTATCACTAAACGTTTCTACTTTACCATTTTCGTACACAATTTTTTTTATACGGTCGGTTTCCAATACATAAATAGGCCCATCAGGGTTATTAAATTCCTTGTACTTTACTTCTGATGCCCCCACTTCCAGCACTTTGGCTTCAACCACTTTGCCATTATTGCGGTAAATTTTATCTTGTGCTTTTATTATTTGCGAAGAGCAAATAATGACTGTAATAAGAAATAATACTTTTTTCATAACGCATGTTTTAAGGTAGAGTTTTAGTACAGAGGGTTATAGTTGAAATATTGCTGCTTGATAAATGTTAAATAATATTAACTTCTCTTTCTAACACTACCCCAAACTTTTTGTTTACGCTGGCAATGATAGCTTCGCTTAATGCAAAAATTTCCACTCCTTTTGCATTACCATAATTTACCAACACCAATGCCTGTTTTGCATGGCAGCCTGCATCGCCATTGCGGTAGCCTTTCCATGTCGCAGACTCCTTCGGACCACATTGTTCTATCAGCCAGCCTGCAGCTAATTTTATATTGCCATTGGGCAATGCATAGCCAACAATACCTGAAAATGTTGAATGCAGGATATCGAATACAGGTTTTTTAATTTCGGGATTTTTAAAAAAGCTACCGGCATTACCAATTTCGGCAGGGTTGGGTAATTTAGAGGAGCGGATATTAATAACCGCATCTGAAATAGCTTTGATACTGATATCTTTCACACCCATTTTTTCCAGCTCTTGTTCTATGGCACCGTAAGAGGTATTGAATACCGGTTTTTTATTTAGCCGGTAAGTAACACTGGTAATTACAAACTGGTTTTTATATTTTTTCTTAAATACACTTTCCCTGTATCCAAATGCGCAATCATTTAAATTAAATACTTCAATTACTTTTTCTTTTAAATGAAATGCCTCCAGGGAATGAAACACATCTTTTATTTCTACACCGTAAGCGCCAATATTTTGCATAGGGCTTGCGCCAACATTACCCGGAATAAGGGAAAGATTTTCTACCCCAGCTAAATTGTTATTGATACAATATAATACAAACTGGTTCCAGTTTTCTCCGGCCCCGGCTTTTACATAAACATACTTCTCGTCTTCCTTTACTATTTCAATCCCTTTTATTTCATTTTTTAAAACAATGCCTTCAAAGTTTTTAGTAAACAGCATATTGCTGCCGCCCCCCAAAATAAGTATCGGAATTTGATTTTTTTGGCTTTTAGCCCTGCTATCATCATATTGCAGCAATTGCCCCAAAGTATCAACAGTATTGAATGATGCAAAATATTTTGCCAATACATCTATCCCGAATGTATTGTATTTTTTGAGTGAGATGTTAGATTGTATTTGCATTGTTAATGGATAATGTGGCAAAGCTAAATAGAAATTATTAGTTGAACGGAGTCCTTCTTTCCTCAGGATAAACTGGCTACTGTTATTCAATTGAGGCACAAATGCGTGTAACAAAAACGAACCTATTTTTCATAATCTTCTCCATAATTAGTTCCCCTTTAGGGGCGGAGGGGCTTATTAATTAGTATCTACATCCACCACCACATGTACCGATTTATAACTTTTTTCCCCGGTCAATAAATTAATATGATTGCGGATCACTTTTTTATAGGTCATACTCATGCCATACTCTTTAGGCAGTTTAATTAATATTTCCATTAAATACTGGTTGCGTATGCGGTTGATAACAGGCGCAGCCGGGCCAACAATATATGCAGCCAGATCTTGCCGCAGCAATGCCGCCAGTTTATCCGCAGCATTGGCAACAACAGTTTTGTCTTTGTGTTTTAAAGTTAATAAAACAATACGGCTGTAAGGCGGATACAAAAACTCTTTCCGGTTTACAATTTCATTTTCGTACAACTTTTTGTAATCGTGCTGTTGCACCAATTGCAACACCGGGTGTTTAACATTAGTGGCCTGTATAATCACTTTGCCCTGTTCTTTTTTTCGTCCGGCTCTGCCACTTACCTGCTCCATTAATTGAAAAGCCCTTTCATTTACCCTAAAATCGGCAAAGCTTAATAAACCATCGGCATCTAAAATGCCTACCAAACTTACTTTATCAAAATCCAGGCCCTTTACCACCATTTGTGTACCTACTAAAATATCTAATCGGTGTTGTTCAAATAATTGTATCAGGTTATCATGTGCTTTTTTCCCTCTCACACTATCTACATCCATCCTTGCTATTTTATTATTCGGAAATTCCTCCTCCAGATGCTCTTCAATTTTTTCGGTACCAAAATTTTTCTCCAACCAGTTATTGCTGCCACATGCCGGGCAGGTAATTAATTTAGGATACTGGCTGGCGCAATAATGGCAATGCAATTTATTGCTGTACTTGTGCAGTGTTAATGAAACTGAACAATGTTCACACTGCGGAATATAACCGCAGGTACTGCAAATCAAATAAGGATTATACCCTCGTCTGTTTTGAAACAGTATCACCTGCCGGTCTGCATCCAGCGCTTGTTGCATGGCCTCTTTTAGTTGCGGACTGATCATTACTTTCCCTTTTTGCGCTACTTGTCTTACATCAATAATTTCAATAGCAGGCAAATTAATGCCGCCGAATCTTTCATTCAATTCCACCAATGCATACTTATCGTTGGTAGCATTAAAATAACTTTCTATCGACGGTGTTGCGCTGCCCAGTAATACCTGCGCCTTGAATAATCCGGCATAATAAATAGCCGCATCTCTGGCGTTATATCGTGGTGCAGGATCTTGCTGTTTGTAAGAGGAATCATGTTCTTCGTCTACAATAATTAAACCCAATTCTTTAAAAGGAAGAAACAAAGCACTTCTGGCACCCAACACCATTTTCACTTCACCGGTTCTTATTTTATTCCATAATTCTATACGTTCGTTATCATTAAATTTAGAATGATAAATAGCGATATTTCCACCAAAATGTTTTTGCAGGCGGCGGATGATCTGTGCAGTAAGCGCAATTTCGGGTAGCAGATACAATACCTGTTTTCCTGCCTGAAAATATTTTTCCATCAGCTTTACATACACTTGCGTTTTACCGCTGCCGGTAACGCCGTGTAATAAACAAACAGCTTTGGTTTCAAAACTTTTTGCCACCGCATCGCTGGCTTCCTGCTGTGCTGCACTAAATTCAAAATCCACATCTACATTACGGGGTAGTGTTTTAATCCGGTCCACTGCCCTCTTTTCTACCCATAATATATTTTTATCTACCAACCCTTTTAATTGTGCGGCTGTTGCGCCTGATTTTTTTAATAATTCGGTTTGCAATACATCTCCTGCCAATTTTTCTAAATGCAAATAAGCCAGCAACAATTCCATCTGTTTGGGTGCGCCTTTCCAGTCGTTTAATTTTTTACTCAGCTCCTCTTCATTGTTAAAAGCTGGATTCAGCAGTACATAATTTTCTTTTTTAGCTTTGTATTTTTCATCCAGACTTTCCCAAACAATACATACTTTTTTTTCTATCAGTTTTTTTATTACCGGATAAACGTGATTGATGTCCAGTATCTGCTGCACTTCTGATAAACGCAATTCCTTTTTTATCAGCAACGCTTCTGCTACCAAAAATTCCTCGTCACCCAAATGAGAGAAATCGTCTCCGGCTTCTTCATTAAATAATAAAATTGTTTCGCTGCTTAATTTAAAATGAGCAGGTAATGCTGCCGCCATTACTTCACCTTCGCTGCACATATAGTATTGAGCCATCCATTGCCAAAGCTGCAATTGCTGCGGATATAAAATGGGTTCATCGTCCAATACGTTTATTATAGGTTTGGTTTTGTAGGCTGGCTCTTTATCCAACACTGTTTTAACAACACCGGCATATTTTTTATTTTTTAATTCTGCTTCTGCCCTGCAGCCAGGCTTTACTTTATCCACCAAATGCAGCGGAATAGAGTAGGTATACGTTTGCGGTAATGCTAAGGGCAAAATAATTTCGGCCCACATGCCCGAAGACGATTCTGTAAATAATATGTTATCGTTGTTTTCCAAAAAATATTAAGTCGTTCTTTTCAAATACCACCTGATGAGGTTTTGTTAACTACCGATTTTAGATATTTAAATTAATTTTATCTCCCGAAATATCGTGATAAGTTCTTCAGGATTGATACGAATTTATTAATATTGTTTCGATTATATTGTTATACTTTTCAATCTTCGCAATTTCCCCCTTTAGGGGATAGGGGTTTTATCCAACTGGCTTTATACTCTACCAGTTTTTGTTCCATCAGTTTATACACTTTTTCTTTTAGTTGCTTTACATCATTTACCGTTAGTCCTTCAACCGGTATTTCTTCCAGATAAACAATTCTTGATCTTCCCGGTGTAAGCGAAAAAATGCTGTTATAATTATTTCTGTCGTAAGCATCTAAAAACAAAATCGGTTTAATGGGAGTTTGTGTTTCTATGGCTACTCTAAAAGCGCCATCATAAAACTCTTTTAATGGCTGGTGCGTTGTATTAAATGTACCCTCCGGACTAACCACAATTGAAATACCTTTTTTAATAATACTTTTAAGTTGCAGCACACTTTTAGCCCTGTTGGCGGCGCTGTTTCTATCTACCAAAACCACTGTACACCTGTATAAAAAACCAAATATGGGAATTTTAGCCATTTCAGCTTTTCCTAAAACCCTGAAATGCTGGTTGCGGATGGCCTTCATAAGCAAGGGAATATCTATATAAGCAATATGATTAAATACAAAAACGTATTGTTTGGCCGGATCAGGCTTACTTATATATATATATTGTTGCCGTATACCTAATATAAACAAAAAGAAATCGGCCCAAAGCTGGCAGAGTTTATATATGAAATTACCTCCCTTAATTTTACCAAAAAAGGAGGCTATAACCACCAGTGGAAATATCAATAACAGGAAGGCAATAAACATTAATAGCCCATAAATGCTGAAGATTGCCCGTATAAATTGAAAAAAATACCGCATAATTAACAGCGAATATAAATAGTTTATGGCCGCAATGGAATTGTTTAACACTGGTTTTCAGCTTATAAAGCTGGTTTTGTCCCCAAGGGGCCTAATTTAGTGGATATATTTTTTTCCGATTGACTGCACCAATTTACAGGTAAAACCCTTACCTTTGCCGTCCTAAATTTGGGATATTTATGTTAGCAGTAGTAAAAATAGCAGGTCAGCAATTTAAAGTTAAAGCAGGCGACAGCTTATATGTGCCTCACATAGCAGGTAAAACCGGAGACCAGGTTGAATTTGCCGAAGTATTATTTACAGAAAGCGCAGGCAGCATTGTTGCAGGTGCAGATGTAAAAGCTGTAGTTAAAGCTGAAATTATCAGCGACCTTATTAAAGGCGATAAAGTGATTGCTTTTAAAATGAAAAGAAGAAAAGGTTTCCGTAAAAAGCACGGTCACCGTACACAGTACACTCACATTAAAGTAACAGCGATAGCGTAAGAGTTAATTGGTTGATTGGTTAATTTGTTGATTAGTTAAATACAAAAAACATGTTGATCTATCACCTACCAATAAACTATTAAACTAATTAACTAATAAACAATTTGACATGGCACATAAAAAAGGTGAAGGTTCCGTAAAAAACGGCAGAGATTCACAAAGCAAAAGATTAGGTGTAAAAATTTATGGTGGTCAACCAGCACTAGCAGGTAACATCATCATTCGTCAGCGTGGTACAGTTTACCATCCTGGTAAAAATGTTGGAGTAGGAAGAGACTTTACCATCTTTGCATTAACTGATGGTTTGGTTGAATTCAGAAAAACAAAAGGCGATAAAAATATAGTTTCTGTCAATGCTGTTGAGCCTACGGCTTAAAAAATATTTAATTTTTTTTGTTAGTTAAAGAAATATTTCTATTTTTAAGTATTATTTACTAACCAATTAAATTTAAAAAAAATGGCAACAAAGAAAAAAAGCCGCTAAAAAGCTGCTCCAAAAAAAGCTGTAAAGAAAGCCGCTCCTAAAAAAGCTGCTCCTAAAAGCTGCAAAAAAGCTGCTCTAAAAAGCTGCTAAGAAAGCTGCTCCTAAAAAGAAGTAAGCTTTGCTTTTAAGCAAAAGATACAAAGCCCCGGTTCACCGGGCTTTTCTTTTACAACCCTTTGTGGCACTGCATTACAGCCGATGCTGTTTTCTTACGTTTGCACCTTATAATATCGCTGTCAATCACTCATTTATTTTCTGCAATAAAAAAAAAAATAAATAAATGCTTACGCAATAATTTATTTTACTTTCTTCATTATCACTTTCGTTAACAAAAAACATTTTCAATTTTACAAAAAAACAGCGCTGCCTTTTTTATAAAATTGAAAAACAACTGCTCCCCTATTTTTGATTTTACTACTTTTGGAAAATGGATAATTACCAAATTGCCGAGCATTTTTCTCTTTTAAGCAAGCTAATGGACATACATGGCGAAAATAGTTTTAAGGCAAAAACTTATGCTATTGCAGCATACCATGTTGAAAATTTAACGGAACAATTAAGCAATATACCTGTTGAAAAAATACCGGTGATAAAAGGTATTGGAGAATCAACCGGGAAAAAAATTATTGAATTATTACAGACCGGCGAATTAAAAGTATTGCAGGAAATGATTGCTAATACACCGCCGGGTGTTATTGAATTGCTGAACATAAAAGGTATAGGGCCAAAAAAAATTCACACCATCTGGAAAGAGATGGAGATAGAAAGCATTGGTGAACTTTTATATGCCTGCCAGGAAAACCGTTTGAAACTGTATAAAGGCTTTGGCGAAAAAACACAACAGAATATTATTGACACCATTGAATATTATTTACACAACCAGGGCAGTTATTTATATCCGCAGGTAGAAGCGGTAGCACCGCAAATTATTGCTTATTTAGAAAAATTATTCTCACCCGAAAACATTGCCATTACCGGCACTTTTAAACGGCAGGTAGAAATAATTGATGAGCTGGAATTTGTCGTAAACAGTACCAATGAATTGGTAAAACCAAAGTTTGCAAGTGCCAATCCGCCAAAGTTATTGGAAGAAACACCTGATAGCTTGTTGTATAAATTACTTAACGGCCTTCGACTAAGATTGTACACCGGAACCGAAAATTTTGAAAAACGGACTTTCACCCACAGCGGCAGCGCAGCATTTACAACTGCTTTTGAGCAGCAGTTCCCTCATATTGATTACAGCAAAGGCGATATATCAATATTTGAGCAAGCTAATATCAGTTTTATTCCCCCTTGCTTAAGAGAAACCGCGGCCATTATAGATACTGCAAAAACTATTACTATCCCCCAGCTTATACAGCCCGGCGATGTAAAAGGTATTATACACAGCCATAGCAACTGGAGTGATGGCAGTAGTACCGTTGAAGACATGGCCAAAGCAGCCAAAGAAAAAGGGTTCGAGTACTTAGTAATTAGCGATCACAGTAAAAGCGCTTTTTATGCCCAGGGATTAAGTGAAGAAAAAATTGCGGCACAGCACCAATATGTAAATGAGTTGAATGATAAAATACCGGGGTTTAAAATCTTCAAAAGTATAGAGTGCGATATTTTAAACGATGGCAGCCTCGATTACAGCAATAGTATACTCTCCACCTTTGACCTGGTAATTGTATCCATACACAGTAATTTAAAAATGAGTGAAGAAAAAGCGATGCTTCGTTTACTGAACGCCATTGAAAACCCCTATACTACTATTCTTGGCCACATGACGGGGCGTTTGCTATTAAGCCGTAAAGGTTATCCTGTTGATCATAAAAAAATTATTGATGCCTGCGCTGCTAACCATGTAGCTATTGAATTAAATGCACATCCCAGCCGGCTGGATATTGACTGGCGGCATATAGATTATGCCTTGCAAAAGAATGTACTTATCTCTATCGACCCCGATGCACATACTATTGAAGGCTTTGATGATATACGGTACGGTGTACTGACTGCACAAAAAGCTATGGTTACCAAAGAGCACAACTTAAGCAGCTTTGGATTGAAGGCGTTTGAAATGTATTTGGAAAAAGTGAGGGGGCTAAAAGGAATTAGATAACAAAGGTGGGGCGCCGAATAAAAACTGCTACAATGGCGGCATTACTATTTTACTCCGCCTTTATAATTGTTACAATATTTTTTTACAGCACTTCGGCAGAGATGAGCCGCCTTTCAAGAGGTGGCCCACCCCTGCAAACATTTCCCTAAATTTGTTACTCAATCGCTAATTATGAAAAAATACTTTTTACTGTTTGTTATCTCCTTTTCTTTTATTGCCAAAGGCTTTGCCGATGAAGGTATGTGGTTGCCGCAATTGCTGGCCGCATTAAATGAAAAAGAAATGAAAAAGATGGGCATGAAAATTAATGCCAGTGATATTTACAGCATCAGCAAAGGAAGTTTAAAAGATGCCATTGTAAGCTTTGGCGGCTTTTGTACTGCCGAAGTAATTTCTGATAAGGGTTTACTGTTAACCAATCACCATTGCGGTTTTGATGCCGTGCAAAATCATTCTTCTTTACAAAACAATTATATCCGTGATGGATTTTGGGCGTATAACAATGGGCAGGAATTACAAAATCCCGGCTTGTTTGCCACCTTCATCATTAGCATTGATGAAGTAACAGCAGTGGCATTAAAAGGCGTAACTACCAATATGAGTGAGCGGGAAAGACAAAGTGCTATTGATAAAAATATTGCAGAATTCAGAAAAACAATAAAAAAAGAAAGCTACCAGGATATTTTGATCCGTCCGTTTTTTGAAGGCAACAAATATTTCATGTTTGTAACGGAGACTTATAAAGATATTCGTTTAGTTGGTGCTCCCCCATCTTCTATTGGTAATTTTGGTAAGGATACCGATAACTGGATGTGGCCACGCCATACCGGGGATTTCAGTATGTTCCGCATTTATGCCGGCAAGGATAATAAACCTGCGGATTACTCACCGGATAATGTGCCGTACAAGCCCAAACGCAGTTTAAATATCTCTTTAGATGGTATGAAAGAAGGCGACTTTACCATGGTGTTTGGTTTTCCGGGAAGAACGATGGAGTATTTACACTCTGCAGCGGTAGAACAAACGATGAATGTAAGCGATCCTGCTAAAATTGGTATTCGTGAAAAAGCATTGCAGGTGCTCAATGTTTTTATGCGTAAAGATGAGCAGATAAAAATTCAATACGCAGCTAAATATGCAGGCATTGAAAATGCTTATAAAAAATGGAAAGGCGAAGTACTGGGTTTACGTTCTTCCGATGCCGTGGGCAGAAAAAAAGAACTGGAAGCCAGTTTTGAAAAGATTGTTTTGGCCCATCCTTCAATGAATGTAGCTTATGCCGACCTGTTGAAAAAACTTGAACAGGCTTATAAGGATATTGAACCGTATGCATTTGCCAGGGATTATTATACTGAGATCATTGCTAAAATAGAATTGTTTGGCTTTGCCGCCAATGCCAATGCAGTGGTTACGGCATTTAATAAAGATGAAGCCAGCTATAAAAAATCGGTAACAGAGGTAAGCGAAAGATTAGATGGCCAGTTTGGAGAATACAATGCCACTGTTGATCAAAAACTATTTGAAGTGCTGATGGAAATGTATGTTAAAGATCAGAAAGAAGAAAACGTTTCTCCCCTGCTGAAAAAAATGCTGGCAGAAAATGGTAATTCGTATGCCGCATTAGCAAAAGCAGTTTACAGCCAAACTGCATTAACCGATCTGGGTAAACTTAAAAAAATATTAAGCGGTATTGGTACTACTGGTATACAATCTGTAACCAATGATGTTGCTGCGGCTTTATACACTGATATCTTTAAAACTTATGTAACCAATGTATCGGCAAAACTAAACGAACTACAAGCCAACATCAACCAGTTGCAACGTACTTATATGCAGGCGCAGATGGATGTGTTCAATAAAAAAACGTTCTACCCTGATGCCAACAGTACTTTACGTTTAACTTATGGCAATGTAAAAGGGTATAAAGCAAGAGATGCAGTAGCGTACAATTATTATACTTATTTAGATGGTGTAATGGAAAAATACAAACCCGGAGATTATGAATTTGATGTACCACAAAAATTAATTGACCTGTATACTAAAAAAGATTTTGGTCCTTATGGCGTTAATGGCAAACAACCCGTTTGCTTTATTGCGGCCAACCATACCACAGGCGGCAATAGCGGCAGCCCGGCATTGGATGGTTATGGCAATTTAGTAGGCTTAAATTTTGATCGTGTTTGGGAAGGCACCATGAGCGATATTAATTATGATAAAAATATTTGCCGCAACATTATGGTAGACATCCGTTATGTTTTATTTATTGTAGACAAATTTGCAGGGGCAAAAAATATTATTGCCGAATTAAAGTTGGTGAGTAAGAAAAGTAAATAAAGAAGAGAAAGTAAATAAGGTATATAAAAAGGGTAAGTAAATAAAGTAAGTAAAGTACATAGTAGCTAAAATGAAATTCAGGGATGCAATTCAAACTGATTTGCCAGTAATAGTTGATATCTATAATTCAACTGTTGCCGGCCGTATGGTTACTGCTGATACTGCACTGGTTGCGGTAGAAAGTAAACAGGAATGGTTTGATGAACACAGCACCAATAAACATCCGCTGTGGATGGTGGAAGAAGATGATGGCGCTGTGATTGGCTGGGTTAGTTTTCAGGCATTTTACGGCCGGCCGGCTTATGATGGCACTGCAGAGATCAGTATTTACCTGGCTCCATTGCAAAGAGGAAAAGGATATGGTAAACAAATTTTGCAATACTGTATGGATAATGTTGCAGCGCTTGAAATAAATACTTTATTAGGATTCATCTTTGCCCACAATACACCCAGCCTGCAATTGTTTACGCAATTGGGTTTTGAAGAATGGGGACACCTGAAAAATATTGCCACACTTGACAGGATAGAAAGAAGTGTAAAGATTTTAGGAAAACGGTTATAGAATTAGTAGAATTAGATAATGTGCCGGCCCACGATTGTTGTAATGGTTTAAATTAGACAATATTTTAACTCAGCCATTTTTAATGAATTACCTATTAAAACTATTTACATTTTATTATCGAATTGCAGATAGACTTGCTGATTCTAAAAAACATTATCGTTATCCAAGTTAGTAAGTAAGCAAAATAATAATCACTAAACTATTAAAACCCATCGTCAGAATCATTAGAAAATTTGTATTGATAACTAACCGTATTACTAGGGCTCTTAATAATAATCAAATGAAAATATATTACCCTGTCGAATGCAGGAAATTTTGCATGCATAGACAAAGCATTTGTTACAGGATAAAAATACTGATCGCCCCAACTGGTTAGTTTTTTAAAATCTTTGGGGGTTCCATCAGCTTTAACTTTAAAAGAGAGTTTAAATAAATTATTCCCTTGCTGGTATTCGCTGTAATTACCGCTTCTAAAATCCTGTTCGAGAGCTCTGCCGATTGCATCATTTACAAAAGACCGGAAGTTGCTGAGTTCTAACTTTGTGTTGTTTTTACTCGGTGCATCAACAACACTATCATTTTTGTAATCATTACACTTAAATATTCTAAACTGGTCTAAACTTTCGATGTAGGATGAAAGAAAGTATTTATTCAGGTATGATCTATCCGTGTATTTCTTATCCTTTTGTATAATATTACTGTAAGTGCCAAAATCAAAAATCCCATTCTTGTAATATTCGGCGCAGTAAGGAGCATTTCTTAAAAATGATAACCATTTTCCTTCCGGCTTACCATTAACTACGTTTCCTTGTGCAATAATTTTAGTATAAAAAAAACGATCATGGCCAAAAACTTCTCCATCAAAAAAGCCGTTACCACCGGTTATCGTTTGTTCGCCGTTTTTATTATAAAACTCAATTAGCAATGTATCTGCTTCACTAATTAATAGCTTTCTTTCGATCTTTCCGTCGGGATAAAAATAAAACCACTCCCCAAATGGGTTGTCATTTTGATACTTTCCTTTACATTTTATTTGGCCATTAGCATAGTACACTTCAAAATAACCTTCCTTCACCCCTTCATTATAATTCCCTTTGCCAATAACGTTTCCTAAAGTATCAACATCTATGAACGATTTAAAAAAATCGCCATAACTATCTATTCTCGTGTACCGTTTGTTTTCTGCACATTTTTGTTCTGTAAAATTGTAGCTTTTATTAAAGTACATCACAACGCTATCATCTTTAACAACATCATAAAATTTTACATCTTGATCTTGGCTGGAGGCATTATTGCAAAATATGGCACAGGTAATAAAAAAAGCCAGTAGGGATTTATAAAGTTTCATTGTTAATATTTACCCGGTCCAGATTATAAAAATGCAATATAAAGAATTAATTTTGCAACATGTTTATTCAGCAAGCATATACTCACTTTTACAGGCTTTCTGCATCCATCTCCATTATGATGAATGGTACTTCGCAACCGCATCTATAAAAACGACCTATTAATGCTGTTGATTCGCCAGCTGGCAGATACCAATGTCGTTGTCTCATGCACAACAGCGTATTCCCAAAAAATCATTACATCATCTCTTCAATTTTTTATCATAACCCTGAGGAGTACAAATTTAACTTTATGCAAATAGCAATATTAGGTGCCGGCATGGTTGGTCGTGCCATGGCAATTGATCTATCCGACAATTATTCCGTTACTTCTTTTGATCTGAGCGAACAATCGCTGCAACTGCTTACACAAAAAAATAAATTGATTACCGCTGTTCAAACAGATTTGAGTGATTATGGCAACTACAAAACACTGTTACAAAAATTTGATTTTGTAATTAGTGCTGTACCCGGCTTTATGGGTTATAAAACTTTGGAGGCCATCATCACTGCACAAAAAAATGTGGTGGATATTTCCTTTTTTCCGGAACATGCATTGCAATTAAATGCATTGGCAAAGCAAAATAATGTAACTGCCATTGTAGATTGTGGTGTGGCGCCGGGCATGAGTAATTTAATTTTAGGTTACCATAATGAACGCATGACGATTGACAGCTTTGAATGTATGGTGGGCGGGCTTCCTAAAAAAAGAGTGCAGCCTTTTGAATACAAAGCGCCTTTCTCCCCCATTGATGTACTGGAAGAATATACCAGGCCGGCACGTTACGTAGAGAACAGCCATATTGTTACCAAACCTGCATTAAGCGATGCTGAGTTGATCGACTTTGATAAAGCGGGCACACTGGAATCTTTTAATACCGATGGTTTACGGAGTATTTTATTTACGATGAGCCATATCCCCAACATGAAAGAAAAGACTTTGCGCTATCCCGGGCATATTGATCTGATGCAGGCATTAATAAAAGCAGGATTTTTAAATACTGCAAAGGTTACTGTAAAAGGGCAACAGGTTTCGCCAATGGAATTTACTTCTGCCTTGTTATTTGATCAATGGAAATTAGGCGCAACAGAAGAAGAATTTACTTTAATGACCATTGTAATAAAAGGCGAAGGAAAAACCATCCGTTACGAACTGTATGACAAATACGATGCAGCTAGCCAGACCAGCAGCATGAGCCGTACCACAGGCTACACAGCAACTGCAGCATTAAACATGCTGATCAATAACTTATTTACCGCCAAAGGAGTATTTCCTCCCGAGCTGGTAGGTAGCAACGAAAGCTGCTTTAATTTTATTCTAGATTACTTAGAGGAAAGAAAAATTATTTATGTAAGAAAGGATAGTTGATAACAACTCTTTTGCAATCTTTTATCATTAAAAAAGTACTCAATCTGTTACAGTTTGTTACTTTTGCGAATACTCATTTACCAAAATATGAAATACAGTTTTGCCCTGGCCGCAGTTATTTTTTTAGCAGCATGTAATGGAGGCGATACCACTACGCCTGTTATTGACAATACGCTTGTACCAAAAGAAACACCCAAAATTGCATATACTATTAACAATGTATATCCGCATGATACCAGTGCTTACACTCAAGGCCTGCAACTGTACAATGGTAAATTGTATGAGGGTACCGGAGACTATGCCAGTTCCGCCTTGCAAATTGTGGATTTAAAAACAGGTAAGGTAGAAAAGAAACATCCCATGGGTACCAATAAAATTTTTGGAGAAGGGATCAATATTTTTAAAGGAAAGCTGTACCAGCTTACCTGGCAGAGTAATGTGGTGTATGTGTACGATGTAAATAATATTGATAAACCCATTAAAACTTTTACATGGCCATACGAAGGTTGGGGAATTACCAACAACGGTACTGATTTAATAATAAGCGATGGTACTGCTAATTTGTATTTTGTAGATGCAGAAACCTTCAAAGTAAAGAGCACTATTGCAGCTACCGCAGATGGCAACCCGGTAAGGGAATTAAATGAACTGGAATATATTGATGGCTTTGTTTATGCTAATGTGTATGGAGCTGATTTTATTGTAAAGATCGATCCTGTTAGCGGACACGTAGTTGGCCAGATTGATCTGCCTGGACTAAAAGAAAAATATTTCGTTAAAGAAATTACTGATCGTACTGATGTGTTGAACGGCATTGCTTATGATAGCGCTACAAAAAAAATATATGTTACCGGTAAGCGCTGGGCAAAACTGTTTGAGATTACGCTGAATTAATTTTTAGCAATTACATAAATTAATGAACTGCATTTGGTTTTATCTCCCACAGCTTTTAAGTTGGAGATAAAGCCATTAAAAAATGCTTTTACAATATTGCCTTTACCGTTCTTACATTTTTCGCTAAGCATACTTACATAAAAACTATCGTACCACATGGGTTTAATACTGGTAATTTTTAAGTGGTAAGTTTTAAGTAATTGCTCCATAGATGCCGGCGAAAAATGATAGAGATGCCGGGGTACATCATAAGCTGCCCAATACTCTTTATAAATAGTCGCATCTTTTGAAGTATAGTTGGGTACTGCAATAAATAGCTTCCCCTTTGCGGTAAGCAATTTTTCCAGTTGTTGTATATAAGCATGTAACTCATGCACATGCTCCAATACATGCCACATGGTTATGGCATGATAACTGGCAGGTTGTAATTCAAATAATTTTTCAGGAGATTGCGGATTGATGCTGTAAAGTTCCGCAGCTTTTTTTCGTGCAGTTTCATCAGGCTCCAAACCGGTAATGCCCCAGCCTGCAGTTTTCATAGTATGTAAAAATGCGCCGGTGCCGCAGCCAATATCCAGCAACTCACCTTTCGTCATCCCCACTTCGTTTATAATTAAGTTCTTTTTTTTATCCAAGGTTCTTCTTCTTACCAAATGATACAAACTATTGATAATCCCTTTTTTGGTATCACTGTGAGAAATATAATTATCCGATTGGTAGTAAGGACCAATAGCATTTTGCTCCGGTACATCCTGTGTAAACCTTGCCGTACAATTACTGCAATGCCAGATGGCAAAATCCTTTTGCGAAACAGTATGATCTTTTGCAGTTAATTGTAAGGCTATATTTCCGGAAGCACAAATGGGGCAGTTAGTATAATGGATCATGAATAGAAACTTTATTAAGCAGTAATATTGCTGGTATCAAGTGTTGGTTTATCTTTCTTGTCGTTAAAAAATATAAAGAGGCCGATAACGCCGGCGCTAACACAAATATCGGCTACATTAAAAATGCCGGTTCTTATATTTCCAAAGCCAATGTTCATAAAATCGGTAACATGCCGGTCAAATAAAATACGGTCGATAATATTTCCAATGCCCCCGGAAAAAATCATTGCAATAGAAAATATTTTCATTGCACCCATCTGCTGCATATTTTTTAAAGTGTACACTAATACCCCCAACAATATTACTAAAGGTAAAATACTCAACAACCAAAAGCTGGCTGTTTTGGGCAGATCATCGCCCAGGCTTAAAGCTGCACCGGTATTTTCTACATACTGCAGCCTTACGGTATTATTTAAATAGCTGATGGCAGGTTTATCTTTTAAATGCTCTTTTGCCAGATCTTTGGTCAGCCTGTCGCAACTAATAAAAGCAAGGCAGCAAGTACAAAACAATATTATTTTAGTCCACTTTTTCATTTAAAATATGGATGTTGCATTAGCACCTATCAAAGGTAAATTGGTATTACTTAAATAGAAAACAATGGCAAGCAGGCCAATTGTACCCAGTACAATAGCCCATATCCACCAGCGGCTTTTTTGTACAGGTTCTTCATTAAAATATTCGGTCATTATGGTATTGGTGGTTTCTTTATCGCCTACCAATATATTATGCTCTGCCTGCGGATGTATTACTCTTTCGGCTTTTACCGGTTGCACAAAAAATTGCGGCAGTGCATCTTGCCTTAAATAAATATTACCGGAAGCGTCTGCTGAAAAAGTACCCACACCGTTTAATACGGCTTTATTATCAGTAATAACAGCTGCTTTTAAATTGTTGCAAAACTGCCCCAACATTTCTATAGCCTGAAAAACAGTATTGTTATTTTTAGCCGCAATATAATCCAGCAGGTTGCTGGCATCATGCTCTTTGGTTTCAAAAACAATAGCTGGTACCGGTGCTTTAATGGCGGTATTTAAAAAATCAGATTCGGCCTTGCCTGCTGCAATGGATAAAGTACCCAGGCCCGGCAAAGGACAGGTTTTATTTTGAAAAAGGTATGAGGCAATTAAATGGTGCATGAAACTTCAATAATGCTGCAAATATAAGTAGAAACAATCGCTTACAACCCACCACTTCACCCTCGGTTGTATTTAAAATTTTAGCAGCAAGTTGGATAGGGTTGCCAACCTTTTTATCGTACTTTAATTTATAATGCCATACCTAAGGTTGGCAACCCTGTGCGAAAATTTTAAATGCACCTTTACCCCCGCTGCTAAAAGCCGGACTAGCCGCAATTAATTATCCGCTTAGAAAAAAGTTCAGTAGCGGTATGCGGTACAAGGGAGTGACACAACGATGATGAGCAGAATTACCAAAGTCTGTCCAAAAAAATTATTATTTGCCTCTGGTAAATAATAATTAAAACGTAACCCTCACTCCTCCCAACACATTAAGGCCATACACTTCGTAATTGTGCCAGCGTTCGTATTTATTATTTAAAATATTATTTACATCAAGCCATGCGCTGAACATTTTATTTATTTTAAACTCCATGCCTGCACTTAAATCGGTACCGCCATTAAATGATTTGGTGGTATTGCCTTTTGCAATATAATTGCCGCCGCCAAACATATAGAAATCGCCTTTTAATAATACCTGCTTAAATGCCCACCAACGCAACGAACTTGTAAATTCTAATGGCACTGTGTTCCATGCTTTGGTATTGTTATTAAAACCGGTGTAACCATTTAAAGTTAATCCTGCAGTTACCGTAAACTTATCCTGATTGATATAACTCAGATCGCCATGAATGCGCAGGTTATTGGCTTTTGCTTCATACACAGTTTTAAAAGCTTTATTATCCGTTGCTGTATCATTAATAAATAATGCAAAGTTGGTATAACTGATAAGACCGGCTTTTGCACTAAAGTTAAAGTGTTTACCCAAGGTTGCTTTTAAGCCACCATAGTATTCCACCTCTTTAGTGTTGGTTTGAAATGAAATGGTTTGCATGTAAGGATTGATGGCAGAAAGATTACGGAACGTATTTTTTCTGTAATTGCCCACCCAGCCTGCCTGTATCATCACTACTTTTTCTTTTAACTGTGCTTCGGCATATACATTGGGCAGCCATACAAAATTACCATTATCCCATGTGGGTGTAATACCAGCGTTAATACTAAAGCGTGGCGATGAAAAAGCTAAAGCCGGTGCTACCTGAAAAATATTATTACTGATCTTTACATTGGCTGCAAGGTCTTTGGTGGTGTAAGAAGTTATATCAGCCCTGCCTTCTACTTTTATTGACATTGCCTCGCCAAATTGCTTTTCAACAGGTGCTGTTACTATTAAAGAACTTTCGCTCAGTTTATTTTTATTGGTAAAGCTGTTAACTTCCACATTGGGATCGTACTTGATACCAAAGTCTCCGATTGCAGTATTTCTTATTCCTGCTTTAAGGGTAATGTTTTGAAACTGGTTGCGGATACTGTCTTTTTTATAATTGTATAATGCATGATCGTAACCATACAAATAATTATCGTGCTGGCTTATGATGGCACTGCCATAGGCTTCATTCTTTTTGGTAAAAAAGCTGCCGGTTGCTTTTAAATCAAGCCGGGCAAAATCCTGGTACTTTATTTTTCCTTTAGAAGAGATGTAATCAGCATATACATTTAATAAACTTGTTTTACCATCCCCAAAACCAAAGCCTGCACTTACATAAGGTGTGGAAAAATTACCAAAACCTACTTTTAAATAATTCCGCATCCCTAAATTTAAATTGGTATCTGGTTGCAAAGCCAATGGCCTTAATGAAATGGGCTGATAAGAGTAAAACAGGTTTTGTGCCGGTACCACATAATTCATTTTGGGTTTACTTGTATCGGCATTTAAATGCGCCGCTGCAAAATTTATTTTAACTGCATTACGCAACACCGGTTTGTAAGACGAGGTGATATCGATGGTGGTTGTTTTTTTAGTAGTGTCTTTTTGGGCAAATGCTGCGTTGCCTAAAAGGGTAAGCACCAGTATTAATATCGAATATCGAATATTGAATATTGAATGGGTTATTGCTTGTACTTTCATTCTTATTATTTTAACTTCTTAAATTTTGTGTTTAACCTAGTTCCAAATTACCAATCCCTAATTACTACTCACCTTACTGTTCACTGCTTCTTCTGCAATAGCTTTATCCAGCTTTTGCTGTGCTTCATTTTTCAACTCCGGTATTACCGAATTTTTAGCCACACTTTCATAAGTTGCTTTTGCATTAAAGTAATCTTTCTGTTGCATAAAAATATCGCCCAGTAAAATGTATGACCTGGTTACCCAAAAATCGTAAGACCCTGTTTCTTTAATTACTGCCATAGCCGATTTTTCTGCAGTAGCCAGGTTACCGGAAGTAAACTGGCAGCTGGCAATTTCATACCTTGCTTCTGCACCCCATGCTGATTTATTTATTGCGGCGCAGGATTTAAATGAACCGATAGCTGCAGAACAATCACCAGCCAGTTGCTGCGATTTACCCAGCACTAAAAACGCAATGGACTTATCATCCGTACTGATACCCTTTTTGGTAAGTAAGGTTTTTGCACTTTCATTAGCTTTAGAATAATCTTTTAATAAATAATAACACCTAACCAATCCCCTCAATGCTTCCAGTTGGTTATCATTATTAATGGTGCCGGATAAAAGCGATTCAAAATATTTTTTTGCTGCGGCATAATCTTTCAGTTCAAAATAATTGATACGGGCAGCTTCTAATGTAGCTCTTTCAAAATAACGGTTCTGCCCTTTTGCATTTACATAATCGTAACCGGTTAATGCATTTTTAAAGTCTTTGTTTTTATTGTAACATTCGCTGCGGAAATAATTTGCCTCCAGTGCAAAAGATCCGGTGGGGAATTGCGACAGGTAATTATTAAACCCGGTAATTGCAGCGGCACAATCGTTGGCATTGTATTTTAACTCTGCTGCGGTATAGTTTAAAGAATCTGCTTCGCTAACAGAAATATTTTTACCATTCTTACGCATCAGTTCCACATACTCATTTGCCCTGCCTTCTTCCACATAAATGCTTTTCACATTATCCAATGCTTCATCAGCTTCTACCGATTGCGGATATTTTTGAATTAAGGTTTGATAATTTACCAACGCATTTTTGTTATCATCAATATTGTAATAACTCAATCCCAGTTTTAAATAAGTAACTGGTTTTAATCCGCCTGCACCGGGCAAGTTTAAAATGGTATTTAAATAAGGAATAGCATCCCGGAATTTTTCATCTGCCATATAAGTATTGGCAATTTCCATATTTACATCGGGTACTAAACTGCTTTGCGGATACTGGCGGGTAAGTGTATTGAGTGTTTTAATTTTTTCGGAAGAACTCTTTACACCAGCTATCATTGCTTTTTGAAAGAAGGCATAATCACTTTGCGGCAGCGCATTGTTAATGATATTATCATACATACTGTTAGCCTTTGCAAACTCCCTGTTCATAAAATAACAATCGGCACTGCGTACATAAGCATCCTGCTCCATTGCAGGCGAAACCGTACTTACCGATTTGGTAACCTGTTCAAAATAATTTAATGCCTGTTTATAATTTTCTTTCTTCATCCAGCTGTAGCCCAAATTATACCTTGCCGCCTGCGGCGTTGCTTCGCCTTGCGATGGTGCACTGCTTTGCAGGTATAAGGTCATATAGCGAATGGTTTCGTCAAACTTTTGATTGCGCAATGCAATTTCTCCTTTCCAGAAATTAGCATATGGCAAAATGGAACCGGCATATTGATCGGCCAGTACTTTAGTTAATAATTCATCGGCCCTTATGATCTGCTGATCGTTTATATACTCCACTGCTTTGCCAAATAAAATACGTGGATATACTTTTTGCATAGCCAATGTTGGCTTACCTAATGATTCATACAATGATAAAGCGTCAGAAAAATTATTGGTGTTTGCCAAAAGCCCTACCAACAATTCTTTGGCTTCCACTTCATAATCGGAATTGGGATAATCGGCTAAGAATTTTTTCAATTCATTTAAAGCAATATCCTGGTAGCCCAGCTCGTAAGAAAGCTTGGCATAAATAAAACGGGATACTTCCTGCTGTTTCAGGTTACTATTGTTGTATGCACAATACTGAAAAGCATTTCTTGCATTGGCTTTTTGATTGGTTCTTAAATAACAGTCACCCAGTAAATACATACTGTTTTGCCCCATCGAATCTTTCTGGTTGCTCAACTGCTTAAACCCATCAATAGCTTTTTGCAACTGGTTGGCCTGGTAGTAGCAATAACCCAGTTCGTATAAAACTTCTTTATCAACCTTTTCAGTTTTACTAACATAATATTCTAAAAGTGGTAAGGCCTTTGCAAAATTCTTTTTTTCAAAATGTAATTGTCCAATCAACAACTTCATCTCTTTTTCGTAATATAAAGTACCGCCTCTTGCCAAAACACTTTCGCCATAACGTAAGGCTTCATCTTTTTTCCCCTGAAAATAATAGATCTCTGCAATATAATAAGGCACCACGCCCTGGTATTCGTCACGGGTTTCCACCAGTTTAAAAGCTTTTAAAGCTTCGTTATATTGTTTATCGTAGTAACAAATAAATCCATAATAATAATTGGCAGGAAAATAATATTTGTTGGAAGGCAGTTGGTGAATTTCATCAAACAAAGGCTTGGCCTCATCAAATCTTTTTAAGTTAAAATAGCAATAGGCTCTTTCAAATTTAGCATCTGCAATTTCTTCGTTACTCAAATTATCTAATCCGGCCCTTTCGTAATAAGTAATGGCATCGCTGAATTCATCTTTTGTAAAATAGTATTTTGCCAAATGGTAGCTCATCAGCTGCCGGCGGGGTTCGTTACTTACCACTTCAATATAATGTTTGGCTTCATCCTCGCCAACAGGTTGATCCAGCTTTAATTGGCAAACGGTATAAAAATAACTGATATCATCATTAATATAAGTGTGGTTGCTGATGCTGTTATCCGGGTATTCCGCCTTAAGCGCTTTAAACAAGGGATAGGCCAAAGCAAACTGCTCTTTTACAAATAACTCTTTGGCATCTTTATATTTTTTTTCGGAATCAGTTACTGCATGTGTAGGTTGTGCAACTGCTGTAAAAAAGAGCCCGGCTGTAAAAAGCAGGGCGGTAAGTTTGTGTTTTATCATGATGGTAAATTCAGGCTTTTGCCAGTTGTAAAATTAACTATAATGCCAGTTATGCAAACACCGTTCCAGTTTTATTGTGAATAAGTGGATAACTGTTGTAATGTAAACGAATGTATTTTTGTTTCGCTGTTAAGGATTTTATAAAATTGAATCTTTAAAAAATGAAAAATCTTTAAATCAAAAAAAGAAAATGAAAAAATTACTCTCTACAAAGTATTCGGCAGGTGCCTTTAGCACTGCAATGTTGGTATTAAGATTAGGTGTGGGTGTTTTAATGCTGATGCATGGGTATGATAAGCTGATACACTTTGCTAATTATCAAAAAGATTTTATGAATTTTTTAGGAATTGGCAGTACTATGAGTTTGGCTTTAGTAGTGTTTGCTGAATTCTTTTGTTCGCTGTTTTTAATTTTGGGGTTATTTACCAGGCTGGCAACCATTCCATTGATCATTGCCACATGTGTAATGATTTTTATACAACACAATGGAGCTGTATTTGGTAAAGGAGAGCATGCCACTTTATACCTCATTGGTTATCTGGTATTGCTTTTAGTGGGGCCGGGCAAAGCCAGTTTGGATAGTATGATGGGAAAATAAAACCAACCAAACCTGTAATACATGAAACGACTTGATCTGGTACAACTGACAATTATTATTGTTGGTATTTTAAGTGCATTTTCTTTGATCGGCGTTATACCCGCCTTTTTTATTTATTTATTCAGATGGTTTAGTGACGGGCTGAGTGGTGGCTATTTAATGGAGGCATTTATAGGAAATATTATACTGGTAAGCTGTTATTCAATAGCTGCTATTTATGCAATAAAGAATTCTAAGCAGCTGGCAAGGTGGGTATGCGATAAGGCTAACCTGCATGCTGATATAAATTTTTCGCTGGATAAAACGGCTGTTTTGTTTGTGCTTTTTACCGGCTTGGGTGTATACGGTTTAATAAAAACATTGCCGCAGTTTTTAACCGATACTTATCAATATATAAAAAACCATAACCGGTTTGGCGGAAACATGGAACTTACTTACGACCCCAAAGGTTCGGATATAGCTATACAGGCAATATCCATCTTATTGTTTTTTACACTGGTATATTATGCAAACGTTTTTTCAGATTTTTTGTCGGCTAAGATTAAAAATACTGAACCGGCAGATGAGATAAATAATAAAACAGCAGAATAATGTTTGTAACCGAAACTCAGGTACGTATTCACTATGCCCTTACCGACCAGATGAGTATGGTGTATTACGGCCACTATGCACAATTTTACGAAATCGGCCGTACCGAAGCCATCAGGCAATTAGGATATACGTATAAAGAGATTGAAGCATTGGGCATAATAATGCCGGTGGTGGAAATACACAGTAAATTTTTACGCCCTGCAAAGTATGACGACCTGATAACTATTAAAACCACATTAAAGGAAATGCCGGTGGGGCATAAAATAATTTTTTATGCAGAAATTTATAATGAGCAGGACAAATTATTAAATACCGGCGAAGTAACCTTATACTTTATTGATGCCAAAACCATGAAGCGTTGCGAAATGCCGGAGCAGTTAAAAGAAAAATTGAGCCAGTATTTTTAATGGATAATTATAAAATGGATAATGGATAATTTTTTAAAGCGCAGGGTGCAGGCAAAATGCAAGTGCCTTGCGCCGGAAGCATTATCCATTACACCATTATCAATTATTCATTATAGCTTAAACCCTGTTATAATCGGCTTTCCAATTGGTAATGGCCATTTTAATTTGTTTAGCCGATAAATTTTCGTCTACCGCTTTTTTTACCAGGGCCACAAATTCATTATCGCCTGCAAAACGCAATGCAATAATTTGGCGCATACGCAATTTGCTGTCGAATGGTTTACCGGTAGCAATGTAATAACGAAAGTTTTCTTCGGCACGTATGGCCCTGTCTTGTGCCTTTAAAGCAAAGGCCCGGGCAAACCAAAGTGCTAAAATTACAGCAGCAGTCAGCGAAACCATAACCGCTGCCTGTAACCTGCCACTGCCTGCATTAAGTGCTTTAAAAAAATATACCATACTTAGCACATAAGGAAATAATGCAGCAGTAAAAGCTACATAATGAAACATGGGCACCATCCTGCCGTGATTGCTGTAATTTTGATCTGCCATAAAATAGATTTTTGGGTTGTTTATTAAGAGGCTAAAGCTACTTTAAAATATCCAGCAGTTTCCACATTTTTTCTCTTACCGTGCCGGGGCTGCCATCAAAATTATTTACTATAAAAGAGAAAGTATATGCTGCACCATTTTTACTTTTTATATAACCGGTATAGCTTCTTACACCGCTAATATAACCGTCTTTCATTTTAATACCATTTATTTCGGGCAGGGCATTATAAAAAGAAGCAAACCAGGGTCGCTGTTGGGCATATTGCAGCACCGTTACCAAAGCGTTTGTGGTTACCCGGTTGGCAGGTGAAAGGCCACTGCCGTCGATGATGTTTAGCGCTGATTTTTCAATTCCCTTTTTACTCCAAAAATCTTTAATGATGGCAATACCGGTATCGGTGGAGCCAAATTTAGTTTTTTCGTAAGCAATGGTTTTTACAAATGCTTCGCCATAAAGGTTAATGCTTTTTTTAAGGAACCAGTAGTTGATGCTATCGAGTGGTGGAGATGGAATGGTGTAAAAAACAGTAACGCCTTTTAAGGGGAAATCTTTTTTATACAAAGCCAATTCGTTATAGGATGATGAATACGGAACAATTATACTATTGCCTCTAAGCATTTCTGCTATTGTATATGCCATCTGATATCCGGGATTGGGTATTGCACCACTAATGGTAAAACTATCAGATGCAGCAGGAATTGTTCCTCTTATAAAAGCCTTATCGGAATAAGGGGCCAGGTAAACATACGCATTATCTCCACTGTTTCTTGCACCGGCTTTTACTTCAACATTAAAGCTAATGCCATGCAGCTTAGGGTAAATGTTTTTAAATTTTGCTGTAGTGCCCACCTTATCTTCTGTGCTCAGAATAATTTTATACTGATTTTCCATCCAGTTAATTCCCGATGCTCCTGCTCCATAATAATTACCAATATCCTCCCATATCCATCCATCTGGTATATTGTTGCTTTCCCAATTAGCATCAAAACCAATAATATTGCCTGCTATATGATCGATCCCTTTTTCTTTTACCTTTTTTAATATATTACTCAATACAATTTTATCCCGTGTTTGCTGCCAACGCCAACTGCCTAAACTGGGATCTCCGTGTCCGATAATATACAAATTACCTTTTAATTCATTTGCTGCAACCGGTCCGTCTAATGCTAATTCAGTTTTATAAGTATACCCTTTGCCCAGCATTTCAAAAGCACTAACACTGGTAATAACTTTCTGGCAACTTGCAGGTGCCAAACCAATCTCTGCATTCTTTTCAAAAACCATTTTACCGGTTTTGGTATCCGCAACGTACATACTCAATATGGCATGTTTAAACTGAGCATCGCCTTCTAAATTTTTTATTGCAGCACTTAATTTGGTATCAATACTTTGCGCAAAAACATTTGAACAAATACAAGCCAGCAGCGTTATCAGCATCCATTTCATGGGCAAATAAATTTATTTCTCAAAACTAAAAGAATTAAATTTGATATATGGAAAATAAAGTAGAAGAGCCTGCATTACAGTACAACTATTATTCCCTGCAGGAATATTGGGACATTGAGGAAAATACCGAAAACAAGAATGAATACTACAATGGTAATCTTGTGGTGATGCAGGGTGCTTCACTAAACCATAATGAGATCCTTATTAATTTAGTTGGAGCGATTGCTCAAAAATTAAAGGGTACAGGTTGTAAAATGTATCTCAGCGACCTGAGATTAAGCGTTTCCTCAGCAAATGCTTATGTATATCCCGATGCCATGATAATTTGCGGCAAGCCAGAATTAACTGAAGACAAATTTGATACAGTAAAAAATCCCAGTGTGATATTTGAGATATTATCCAAATCAACCGAAGCCAATGACCGCAGAAAATTCTTTTATTATATGCAAATGGCAAGTGTACAAGAAATTGTTATGATCAATTCTTACGATCAGGTAAAAGTAGAGGTAGGATTAAAGCAAGAAAATGGCAGTTGGCAAATTATCACATACACTTCTTTGCAAGATGAAATAAAACTATCTGTTGCTGAAGATAAAATATCGCTTAAAGATATTTACCAGGCTGTATCTTTCTAATAAAATATTTTTCATTTATCTCTCCCTTTTTTATGATACAAGCAACCATCATCACCATTGGCGACGAACTTTTAATTGGCCAGGTAATAGATACCAACAGCGCCTGGATGGCGCAGGAATTAAACAAAGCAGGCATACCAGTAATAAGGCGTGTAGCAGTAGGCGATGCCTGGGATGCTATATGGACGGCACTGGATGAAGAAAGCAAACATGCCGATATTATTTTAATAACCGGTGGCCTTGGCCCCACTGCCGATGATATTACCAAACCATTGCTGTGTAAATATTTTGGCGGCAAATTAATTATTGATGAAGGCGCTAAACAAAATGTGGTGAACATCTTTAAAAGATTAAACCGCCCCATGATAGAACGCAATTTATTACAAGCCGAAGTGCCGGATGTATGTACCGTTATTCAAAACAAAAGAGGCACCGCACCGGGTATGTGGTTTGAAAAACCAGCTACAGCAATAGAAGGGAAGAAAATATTTATTAGCATGCCTGGCGTACCGCACGAAATGAAGGGCATGATGGAAGATGATGTGATACCACAATTAAGTAAGCAGTTTGAATTACCCGTTATTGTACACCGCACTTTATTAACGGCTGGCGTGGGCGAAAGTTTTTTGGCCGACCTGATACAGGATTTTGAAACCGCATTGCCCCCGCATATCAAACTGGCTTACCTGCCCAATTATGGCATGGTGCGTTTGCGTTTATCTACTGCAGGTTTTAATAAAACCGAAATTGAAAACGAAGTAGATGCACAGTTTACACAACTGCAGGTATTGGTAAAAGAATATTTGGTAACTAATATTGATGAGCCCATGGAAAAAGTAGTGGGCAAATTATTACTGCAAAAAAAACAAACCATGTGTACTGCCGAAAGTTGTACCGGCGGTTATATTGCCCACCTGCTTACCTCCCTCCCCGGCTCTTCTGCTTTTTACGATGGTAGCGTGGTAAGTTATTCTTATGCCGCCAAAGAAGACCTGTTAAACGTTAATCATCAAACCTTATTAACTAAAGGTGCGGTTAGCGAAGAGGTGGTGATGGAAATGGCCAAAGGCGCTTTACAAAATATCAAATCAAACTACACTGTTGCGGTTAGCGGTATTATGGGCCCCGATGGCGGCCAGCCCGATAAGCCGGTAGGCACCGTTTGGGTGGCGTATGGCAATGCCAATAAAATTCTTACTCAAAAATTGCATTTCCGCTTCGACAGAACACGAAATATACAACTTACCGCCGTTACTGCATTAAACCTGCTGCGGAAGTTTATTTTGGAGAACGATTAAAGTCGTTTTTTCTTTACCACGGATTACGCAGATTTTTTTAATTCACTTCGTGAATTGTTTTATTGCCACAGAGGCACGGAAGAAAGCAAAATACTGTTTTGCAAATTTGATCGACTGACAAATCCCATATTTCTGTGTTTCTGTGCCTCTGTGGCAAGACCTATTTTTTTGTTTTATCCGTGAAAATTCGTGTAATCCGTGGCTAAACAATTTTGCTTACTTTTGCCTCTGCCAGAACAACGATTGTTTTAACACTTAAACTATTTTATGAGTGTAGTAGATTTAATTATGCCAAAGCTTGGCGAAAGTATTATGGAAGCCACCATTTTAAAGTGGCACAAAAAACCCGGTGACACAGTAAAGCAGGATGAAACTGTTTTAGACATTGCCACCGATAAAGTGGACAGTGAAGTACCCTCCACCGCCGAAGGTGTAATAGAAACGATACTATTTAACGAAAATGATGTTGTGCCCATTGGTACTGTAATTGCCACAATACGTGTGGGCGCCAATGCAGCTGTATCTAACAATCAGCCGGCAGCACCGGTTGAACAACCACAATACGAAGAAGCTAAACTGGTAGAAGAAATTCCTTACCAGCCTTCGGCATTTACTGCACCTGCCGCCGGTAACGGACAAGGTTCGGCTATAAAATTTTATTCGCCCCTGGTATTAAATATTGCACAGCAGGAAGGCATTAGCATGGCCGAGCTGGAAAATATACCCGGCACCGGCCAGGAAGGAAGAGTAAGCAAGAAAGATATTCTGGCCTATGTAGCAGGAAGAGCTGAAAGCCCGAAGCCAAAAGCAGAAAGCCCAACTCAGGAAGTAACAGTGCTGCCAACGAACAACGATCAACGATCAACGAACCAACAACCACAAACAACAAACAACCAACCTGCCTTTCAACCACCAACCGTTTTTACCGGTAATGTAGAGATAATTGAAATGGACCGCATGCGCAAGCTCATCAGCAAGCACATGACGGACAGTAAACATACCAGCGCCCATGTAACCAGTTTTGCAGAGTGCGATGTTACCGGCCTGGTAATGTGGAGAGAAAAAGTAAAAAAGGAATTTGAAAAAAGAGAAGGCGAAAAAATAACTTTTACACCACTGTTTATAGAAGCAATTGTAAAAAGCCTGAAAAAATACCCCATGCTCAGCAGCAGTGTGGATGGTGATAAAATTATTATTAAAAAAGACCTTAACATAGGTATGGCCACTGCCCTGCCCAGCGGCAACCTAATTGTACCCGTTATAAAAAATGCCGACCAGTTAAATTTAACAGGCCTTACCAAACAGGTAAATGGCCTGGCCAATGCAGCCCGTACCGGTAAGTTAAAACCCGACGATACTAACGGCGGTACTTTTACCTTAACCAATGTAGGCACTTTCGGCAGCATTATGGGCACCCCTATTATCAATCAACCACAAGTGGCTATCATGGCAGTGGGTGCCATTAAAAAAAGGCCCATGGTTATTGAAACCCCGCAAGGCGATAGCATTGCCATCCGCCACATGATGTACATTTCCCTTAGTTACGATCACCGCATTATCGACGGCGGCTTAGGCAGCACTTTTTTAAATGCAGTTAGTAAAGAGCTGGAAAATTTTGATGTAAACAGAAGCATATAGGGATTTGTGATAGTTGATTTTAGATTTTGCAATAGGATATATTATAAAACTAAATAAAAAGGATTGCTGCTATAAACAATCTAAAATGTATAATAGTAGTTTTTTGATTGTCAATGCGCTTAAAATTTGTCAGTAGCGTATAATAGCATCAATCCTAGTGTTGGCTGCAACATTATTCGAACTTCATGAAACTATTGATATTTTTTTTATTTCTCTTTCTAGCTGGCTGTAAAAGCGACGACAAGACTCCATGGATTCCAAAAGATGAGACTAGTGAAGCTGAGAAAAAAAATACTTTATTCGTGTTCGTCGGCAAAAAAATATTTGTAGAGCAAGCTCCTCAAGACAGTAATTCAATGGATGCTCAATTCAAGGCCAAGTATAAAATCCTTGAAAGAATTTACGGTACTTTTCAAAATGACACAATTGAGTTTGAGGTGTATGATCACTATGGAATTCCTGGTTTTTCACATTATGACAATGTCTTACTTTTTGTATCCGAATTTAAAGGAAAGTACTATCACGAAAAGTATCAATATTTCGATGTCTATCCCACAGAGGAAGGAAAATGGGCTGGAGTATATCATGATTTTATGGGAAACGATGCTTTGCCACCAACAAAACAAATATCATTCGTGAAAGACGTTTATCTTCCACGTACCATAATAAATAATGATGGTGAACTAGTGCATCTAAAATATTCAGCCCCTTACTACAAGATTGTTGGCAATAGTGCCCATCCTTTATATGGCTACAGTGTTGAGGAACTATTCGAAATTAAGAAAAATGGTGTTTTGAAATGGAGAGGATTGTTTGGAAAGGGAAATGAAAATTGGGCTGACTCCACGATAAAAACAGAAATGGTTGAAATCAAAAAGGACAGTGTCTCGTCCTGAAATAGGTTGACTACAAAATCAACCAAAATGGATTTAACAGACCCTACAATTATGAAATATCTTTTTATTATTCTGACTTTAACTGTGAGCAATTTAAAAGCTCAGACCAATTTAAAATTTGACAATCGCTTTGTAGAAAGCGAAGACAAATGGGTTGCGTTTCAAATGGACAAAGACAGTTCATTTGCTTATGGCTTTATTTATATTGACGCACAGGCAGGTTTGACTCTTAACTACGAAGGCAACTTTAAAATAACATCAACAGGAGTTTATGTTCCCAAAAAGCTTGACAGCACAAATATGAAAGTAAGACTTCAACCAAATAATGTTCGTGTTGCTTTCATTCCAGACAATAAATTCAATGAACTTAAAATTTCTGCAATTCCTGAATGGTTAAAGTATTATAAATCTGATACCTCATCAATTGAAAGACTTTATCGTTGGGGTTATATGTACAATGGTTGGGACGAATGTGCAAAGGCATTGACATATTTAGAAAAGGCTGAAAAAATAAATCCAAAATACAAAGGACTTGCCGTTGAGCTTTCGTTTTCATACAACTGCTTAAAGCTATACGACAAAGCTGAATTAATTTTAGAAGAGGAGATAAAGACTAATTCGAGTGATGCCTATGTAAATAAAGAATACATTTATACAACTACTAAGAATAACAATGTTGACAAAGCTGTAAAGCAATTTGAGAAATCCTTAAAAACCTTAAAGGACAATCAATATAATGCAGAAAATTGTTATAACATTTTGCAGTGTTATTATAATCAAAAAGACAAAACGAATTTTAATAAATGGTATGACATACTTCAGAGACAACCCAATGAAAATAAAATGATAACAAAGTATGCTGACAATATGAAATCAGACATCAACAAATAATACGGCAGCCAACAAAAGGTTTGCCGCAAGGCTGGTAGACGGAATAACAATCGGCTGTTGTACTACTATAAACTAATATAGGGTTTGACCGAATTCTATTTGGCTTTTAGTTGTTAACTTCAACAACAGTTTTTTAATCGACTTCAATTGCCGAGCTGACACAGCAACAATTCCAGCCCTGCGGTAAGCCTCGAACGTTATATGACATAGTACGGAACCCCTCAAATGGACGACAAATCAATGAACGAAAGGATTTACTTTAATACAACACAGCTTTTAGACAAAGTTCTATTTGAAAGCTTTTTACACGTACATTTTAAGAGCAATGAATTTATTTGGATTACAAATTTCTACGAGTTTATTATTGACAACGAAATAGACAAACACAAGACCTACATTTCACTTGAAACCTCAACGGAAGGGTTTAAGTTTCACTATTCTATTTTTGACAGCTACAACTTAGACCAACCGTTAAGACAACGAATAGAAATATTAAAAAACTTAGCCCAGAAGTTAAGTGTCGAAATTCTTTCTACAGATGATGAAGTAAATCCTTGGAGTTGGGTGCTTATTGAGCCTAACGGACAAACTTCAACTATTCAGACAAAGAATGAAGATGTATTAGTTATTGAAGAATTCTATAACTTCCCATTTGGCGATTTCAGAACAGTAGACAAATTAAGCCAATTACAAATCGAGCAGCTAAAAGCATTAATAGGAAATTTGTATCCAGAGATTGAAATTGACTACGCAATAGACGGTCCAATTATTAACGGGGACTTCAATAAAGTTAAACACAGTTGTAAGCTCCCCCAAAACTAGTACGTTTTAAAAGTAGACAAAATTGTTAACTTTAAAAAACGTGAAAGATGAAAAAGAGTCAATTCAGTCCTGCCCAGATTGCAGGCATTCTCAAAGAATTTGATAACGGTAAAACAGCCGAAGAGATTACCCGTGAACATGGGGTAAGCAAAGCATCCTTGTATAAATGGCGACAGCGTTATGGCGGTATGGAAGCAACCGAGTTGAAAAGAATAAAAGAGTTAGAAGAGGAAGACTCCCGTTTAAAAAAGATGTATGCCAAACTTGCCATGGAATTGGATGTAGCTAAATACATCATCGAAAAAAAGTTATAAAGCCTTGCGATAAAAGATGCATTGTACAAGCAGGGCGTTTAGAACGGCCAAAAGACATCAGCAAGGCGTGTCGATTAATAAAACTAAGCAGGAGCAGCCTGCGATATCAGTCTATTAAAAACGATGGTTACATAATGGAGCGGCTGGAAGAACTTGCCAAACAAAATCCTGTAGAAGGTTTTAGGAAATGTTATGGCCGCATTAGAAATAGCGGCACCATTGTTAATCATAAAAAATTACACCGGCTTTATAAAAAGATGGGATTGCCGCTGCGCCGTAAAATAAAGAAACGATTGCCGGCAAGAGTAAAAGAGCCATTGGCCGTACCTGCCTATTTTACACAAACCTGGAGTATAGATTTTATGAGTGATGCACTTAGCAATGGAACCAAGTTCCGAACCTTTAATGTGATCGATGATTATAACCGTGAAGTACTATTTATTGAAACAGATTATTCTTTAAAGAGCAGCCGGGTGATCTGGGTGCTAAAGCATTTAATCAACCGCTACGGCAAGCCGCAGAAAATACGGATGGATAACGGCCCCGAGTTTGTAGCAAAACTATCACAGCAATGGAGTGCAGCCAATGAGATTGAGTTTAAATATATACAGCCGGGTAAGCCAACTCAAAATGCATACATAGAACGGTTTAATAAAACTTACCGGCAAAGTGTTTTAGATGCTTACCTGTTTGACAGTATTGATGAAGTGAGAGAAGTAAGCCAGGTATGGGTAGATGATTACAATTACAGCAGGCCTCACGATGCCTTAAACGGCCTCTCTCCAAAAATGTATAGAGAACAACATAATACTAAAAATATTCAACCTATGGGGCTACGTTCCGCTCCGGCTACGCCTGCGCTACACTACGCCCCATAGGTTGAACCCAAACAATTAAATGAAATATTATACTTTTGATGTGTACTAAAAAAGGGGAGCCTACAAAACTATGCCGGGTTAAAAATAGACCAACAAGCCGTTGATACAAACGATAATAAAGCAAAACAAAAACTAACCATCAGCAAGATAGAAAACCCTACTGCTTTGCAAACAGCCATATTAAGATCGTGGATGGGTGAATAAAAATTCCGGCATTAAGTTATCCAGTTTTCGTTTGGTATAATAATACCATTATTTTGGCCATTCGTATGCTTTCAGCCAATCGTAAAACTCAGCCGTTTTATTGGTATTTACTTTAAGCCATGCCGCATTGCGTTCGTCGTTGGTATTGGCATATACCAACCGGCTTACTATCACAGTATAATTATTTTCTTTTAATTTTTTAAAGAAAGGCACATACCGTTCGCTAAAAAATCCTTTTCCTCCTTCGTTCAGGCTGTTGATGAGCAGTTGTAATCTCAGGTCAAATTTTTCGATTTCAGTTTTTGTAATCGTACTCATAACTGAATCTTTATCTAATGCCGATGACATGGTAAACAACATTTCCTGCATACCGAAATTATCAGGCTGCTTTTTAGATTTTTTACTATCCAGCATTGAAGCGTCTAAAGTAATGGTGATGCTGTTATCGCCTGTTTTTTTCACACTGCCGTACATCAATTGTTTCAGGCTATTAAACGTTGCTACCGATCTTTCTGTTTGCGGCTCCAGTACTAAATGCATAACACCCGCTAACATAGCCGGTATATGATTAGATGATTTTAATAATTCTGCCACCCTGTAATAACTGGAAGCATGCAGCGGCCTTGCTATTAATGCCTGCTGATAGCAGTCGTAAGCTTTTTCCGGGTCGTTCATTACCGTATAAGTAATGCCTTTATTAAAGTTCAGTAAAAAGTAATCCGGAAATTTTTTAAGCCCTGCATTATATATTTTAATAGCTTCTTCAGACTTACCTAAGTCATCCAGCGCACTGCCATATTGCACATACACCGCTTTTAAAACGGGTGCGTCAGGAAACTTCTTTATCAACTGTTTTGAAATATCAATACACTCCTCGTATTTTTTCATCATAGAAAGTGTGTAGCTCTTTTCGTAAAATGCATCTACATAATCTGCATTTTCTGCAATAGCCTCATCATATTTTTTTAACGCTTTTTCATACTCTCCTTTATCATGCAGTTCAATACCTTCTGTTACCAGTGCTTTGGCTTTTTCGGTTTGCGCAAAGCCAAAAGTGCAAATACAAATGGTTACTACCGCCAAAATATATTTTTTCATAAAGTCAGTTTTTAATTTTTGGATGCTGTACATTTTAAAATTACACAAAACGATGGTAACATTTATTAATAGTAATACCCTGGCAGGTTAAAACCCGGTAACAAGCAAATTTCTTGCAGCCTTAACACTACATTTTTGATATTTTGAATAGGCTTTTGCTGCACTGCTCCTTATATTTTCTGCAGATGCGTTGTTAATATAGCTTTCCAATGCATCATGTAATGTGTAAGCTTCAGGGCTCATCAAACCTGTACTCCACACTAAGGGATTGGCTTTTGTAGCAGCAAGGTGCGGCGCAAAATATCTTTTGCTGATACAGGCTAAAATGATCGCCTCTCTTTTTATATTATCTGTATTGGTAAAGTTTTGATTTAATGTAAAGTCCATCAGGCCATCGTGGCCAATATAAGCAACCAGTGTAGCATTGCCATTAATACCAATTGTTTTGTTGTTAATATGGAGCGTATCTTTTGCCTGGCCGGAGCAGCTTTGCAAAAATTCTACTGTACATTGTTTAATATACTTTCCATTGTAGGCATCGGCTACCAAATAATAATTTTGTTTTTTATTTTTAAAAATTAAGCGCTCCATTTTAATGCTATCGATGGAATATCGTTTCAGCAACGTCCAGCTGGCGCTGTTTTTAAAATAAGAGCGGATACCAAATACACATCCCCAATACAAATTACTATTGGGATCCTGGCCATTGCCAATTGCTGCAGGCACAGGCACAATGCCCTGGTATTTATTATCGCACAGTGCTACCAAAACATGAATGGTTTTGTAGCTGGTATCAAAATTATTATTATTGACCGGAGTAATTGCAGCAGCGGTAATTTGAGTATTTTCTGGCTTTACGGTTTTAATATCGCAGCCCAGCGTAATTAAAAGCACTACAACTATGGAACAGATTTTTATCATCAGGCTGCAATTGAGTTTGAGCTACCACAAATATATTAAGATACAAGGCTGTACTGCAGTTTTTTTTGTTAGCCCTTTCTCACATTATCTGCTTTACCTGGCAAGCAAACCTGCACAGCGTTTAAGGTACAGCGCAATAAGCCAAATAAAAAAATTTATCCAATTAAAATTCTTTTTCCTGTTGCTGCTGCTTCGTAAATGGCTTGTAAAACTTTCATATCTTTTAATCCTTCTTCGCCAGCAATATGAGCCGGCAATTGTTTACCGGCCAGTAGTACTTTTGCAATTTCATCGCATTGTGTTTGTTGCTGGTTAATAGTGGGAAAATTTAATTCGCCCTTGCTGGTTCTTCCTTTAAACGGCCCGTAACTTATGGCCGGACTCAATTCAAAAAATCCATTTTCGGCAGCTGCAAAAAAACGATCTACACTGCAGTTATAGGAACTGGTGGAAGTACAAACAGCACCACCGGGAAAATGCAATTGCCAGGTAATAGATTCTTCTACCTGTGAAAATAATTTTTTGTTGGTAACAGGGCCAAATTGGGCTGTTACTGAAAACGGCTCTTCACCTAATACATAACGGTTGCTTTGCACACAATACACACCCAAATTCATCAACGGCCCACCGCCGGCTAAGGCTTTGTTTAAACGCCATTCGTTAGCGTCGCCGGCTTTGTAACCCAGCGATGCCTCAATTAAACGCACTTGGCCAAAAACTTTTTCCTGTCCCAATCTTTTAAGCTCTACATGATAAGGCTCGTAATGCAAACGATAACCAATAGCTAATTGTACCCCTGCATTTTTACAAGCTTCAATCATCTCTTTGCAATCATTTGCAGTAATTGCCATTGGCTTTTCTACAATTACATGCTTACCTGCTTTTGCCGCCCTGATAGTAAATTCTTTATGCATGGAGTTAGGCAATACCACGTACACCAGGTCGATATCGCTGTTATTTATAATAGCATCAAAATTTTGATAGTTGTAAATATTTTTTTCGGCTATACTATATTTTGTTTTCCATGCTGCTGCTTTGGCCGGAGTGCCCGTAATAATACCTGCGAGGCGGCAATACTGTGCTGTTTGTAAACCCTCCGCCAAATAGCTGGCGTAACGCCCCAGTCCGCACAATGCAATATTTAATTTTTTTCCATCGTACTTTTTTGCAGCAACAGTATTAAAAGCAGGTAATGCTGCGCTAACAATTGCAGCGCCAGTACCAATACCTAAATTTTGTAAAAACGAACGACGGGATAAATTTTTCATCTTAATCTATTTTATTAAAACTATCAATTGCAGCAACACAAATGTAAACAAGGATACCGGAGCTGTTAAGTGATTTTTATGAGTGGTAGCATGATGCCCCCGTCAACAGTAATTTTTTTTGCCGGTTACAGCTGTAATGCTGATTTTTAAATAAATAGTTATACAAAAACAAAAAAATGAAAATATTAAAGCAACTTGCCGTACAGAAACTATTAACCAAAACAATCTGCTATTTTTTCTATGGCTGCTCCTTCCGTTTTAAACAGGCTGCAAAGCAAATACCTACACCTTAGTAAGCACATAAAAAATGTAGGTATTAAGACATTTATTGTTACAAAAATTTACGACCATTACATTGGATTAAAATTAAAAGCCCTGGGCGTATCTTATAATAATAATGCAACGGCTTCGCCCTTACATGCAGTGGTAGAATCTGCTTTAAAAGATGCCCATGAAAACCAGCCATCATCTTTTTACGCAGTTAAAAATGGTTTAGGTGCAGTACCGCTGCCGCAAGCCGAAATATCACTTTTAGATATTGGATGCGGTAATGGCAAAATTTTAACCTTTGGCATGTTACTGCAATTAAAAGCGGTAACCGGTATTGAGCTTGACGAAGGCGCATTGGAAAAAGCGATATCCAATTGCAGTAAAATGCAACAAAAGGGTTATACCACGCCGTTTAATATAACAGGCACAGATGCTGTTAATTATATTATTCCGGAAAGTGTTAATGTAATCTACCTGTTTAATCCATTTGGCAGCCAAACCATGCAAAAAGTGGCTGCAAATATTGCACACCATGCCAAACAATCAAATAAGGATGTGTATATTATTTACTGCATGCCTTCTTTTGAATATGTTTTTGAAGCACTGGACAAATGCACAAAACTATTTGAAATGTATAATAAAGATAAAAGCCAAAAAGAATTGACTGTACTTAAGATAGCGGGCAGACAATAAAACAATTTATGAAAGTATTAACCAGGCTGCTAATTAAACCAGTTGAAAATTATTGTTATCTTTAAATAGCATCCAAAAATTTCCGCTCATGAAAAAAATCATCCTCTTTCTTTTAAGTATAACAACAACTGCTGCATTTGCGCAAACCAAAGAGATTGCTTTTAAAAGCCATAGCGGTAATATGGAGCATTTCAACATTGCGCTGAATAATGATCTGTTTGGAAGTGAGGCATCCAATTTCGAAATACCTTCTCCCAAAAAAACTTATCTGCTGGATAGTGTAATTTATATTTCAGAATCGGTGGCTGTATTGGTAAGAAGAATGTATATACAACAATTTAACCAACCCAAAGATTCAGCACGGCTGGTTGCAGTATATAAAGACACGATAAATAACAGTACTTTATTAGGCAGAAAACATTCCCTCGACAGCATCAGAAACATATTGAAAATTAAAAATCAATATGGCACGCCGGCTAAAAACATAATTTTTATTGGTTATGATAATATAAGAATCAAAGAGAAAAATAAGAATAAGAGTGGTATTAAAGAAAAAACAAAACAGCATACTATGCTACCTGTTGCAGTAGCAGATGATAACAATAACCCCAATTCCCCTTTTGATATTTCAATAGCAAAAGCGCTGGCCGGCCTGTTATTACTTTCATTATTTGGTGGCTGGATATCCTGGAGATTTAATTTACCTCAATTACAAAAAGCCTAATTTTTTTTACAGCTAAATCCATTGCATGAAAAGAAGTGTAATTAAAACAGTTGCTTCTTGTTTTGCATTGCTGTGCATCATTTTTATTCCCTTTCCGTTTAATATTACAAAGCTGCAATTACCGGTTACCGATCTTATTTTTGGAAAGCTTATTGGCTTTATCTCGAAAAATATTTTTTCAATTACCCTTAACAATACCAAGGTTTTTTCAGATACTGTGGCCATGTATATTTTGGTGCTGTTACTTTTTATTCTGGCCATTGTAATAACCACAGTACTGTTGCCTGTAAAAAAATGGCAGCTATACAAATCAAAAGCAGCAGCCATTGTATACCTGTTTATCCTATACTATCTAGCCCTGCAATTACTAAAATACGGGGCAGATAAAATTTTAAAAAATCAATTTTACATTCCTGAACCCAATACTTTGTTTACTGCTGTTGGAAACCTGGAAAAAGATATGCTGTACTGGAGTGCAATGGGCAGCTCCTATTCTTACAATATTTTTCTTGGTGCTTTGGAAATACTGGCAGCTATTTTCATTTTATTTAAACGCACCAGGCTGATGGGTTTATTACTGTCGTTAGGGATACTTGTAAATGTAGTAGCAGTAAATTTTGGTTTTAATATTTCGGTAAAACTTTTTTCGTTGTTGCTATTGTATTTAAATATTTTCTTGTTATTGCCTTATCGCAAAAGAGTATACCAACTATTGTTTTTTAAATTAAATATCATACCCGAGACCGAAACAAGGGTAGTATTCAAAAAAACATTTCCCGTTTTTTTTGTGCAATGGCTGGCAACCAGCCTCATTTTACTGGAAGTTTTTTATCCCTTTATCCGTTCAGGAAATTTTAATGGCGATACAGCACAACGGCCCTACCTGCATGGCGCTTACGAAGTAACAAAATTTATTGAGGGAAAAGACACACTTACAGCAGCTTCATCTCCGGTAAAAAGATTTTTTATTCATAAAGACAGCTACATTATATTTGAGGATCAGCAGGAACAAATGAAAGATTATAAACTGCAATATGATAAAACCAGTACAACATTTATACTTACCGATTACCAGTTTAAACAAACCCATCACTCTTTTACCTACCAACCTGCCGACAGTATTTTAACGCTGCAGTATTTTAATAATGGTAAAGAAAGTAAACTGGTAGGCAAAGCTATAGACTGGAGAAAATTACCCGTACTAAAAAAAGAATTTCGCTGGACGGTGGATGCAGGAAGATAAATAAAACTGCCTCTGCCTCCCACCAAAAACTATGTAGCCTTATCCTTTGTATTTCTTATCAGGCTGATACCAGAGAAAAAGAAAACAGCGCCAAGAATGCCGGAAAAAATAATTGCTTTTATATTTCTTACGCCTGTACCTCCATTCATAAAATATATGCCGGCATAAATAAGGCCCGCAATACCTAATACGGATAAAATAATTCCAAGTATACGTTTCTCCATAACTGTTTATTTACAAGCTGTTCTCTTATCTACTTAAAAACCAAATAAAATTCTGCTGCATCACACAAAAGCATTTCGATCAATACTCCTGCCCAAACGATTAATGCTTTACAGTTACATTTACCTTTTTGGTTTCCACTTTTACACCATTCTTATCCAAAGTAACAGAAGTTGATTTCTCAGGAGGAACAGCTATTGTTTCTTTAATTATTACAGGCGGCACTACAATTACTTCTTTTTTTACTTCGGCTGGCTGGTTAGAGCAAGATGCTGTTATTAAAGCTGCAGATACCATCAATAAACCAATAATTCTTTTCATAAAATGATTTTAGGGTTATGCTGTACCAGGTTATCAAACTTAATAACTTACCACAGCACTATACTGTAGTCAATTACCATGCCCCATTGTTAAAGTACTTTTAATACACATATCAATGCCATGCTGGTACAGGAAAAACTATCTTTGCTATCAGTAGCAGTATTTACATCCATGGATTACATTAAAGAATATAAAAGTTTTATCAACAGCCATTACCTGAGTGATGGTGTACGCATTACCGCAGGTATTGTTTTACCCGCTGTTATCCTTAATCATTTTAATTTACTGGCGGTGGGTATTGTGGTATCATTGGGTGCTATGAGTGTGAGCATTACGGATACACCCGGCCCCATTCATCACCGCAAAAACGGTATGATCGCCTGCATCATCATCAATACATTGATGGCGCTGCTTACTAGTGTGGTAGCACCTCATCATTTTTTATTAGGAACACTTATTGTACTGGCATGTTTCGCATTTTCCATGATTGCCGTATATGGCAGCAGGGCCAACTCCATTGGCGTATCTGCTTTGCTGATGATGGTATTGAATATAAGTGATCATCTTAAAGGATGGGATTTGATCGTTAACGCAGGCTATGTATTTGCCGGTGCAGTTTGGTACACACTATTAAGTTTATTACTGTATAGTTTTCGCCCTTATAAACTGGCGCAGCAGGCTTTAGGCGATTGCATTATGGCCACTGCCAACTACCTGCGCACAAGAGCCTCTTTTTACGAAAAAGAAGTGGACTACGAAAAAACCTACCAGCAAATGATGGAGCTGCAGATAGTAGTGCATAACGAACAAAACCTGGTGAGAGAACTGCTTTTTAAAAGTCGGGATGTATTAAAAGAATCCACTACTACCGGCCGTACATTGGTGATGATGTTTACTGATATTGTTGATCTGTTTGAAAGAACCATGACATCGTACCACGATTACAAAACACTGCATGATGCATTTGAAGAGGATGATATTCTTGAACAATACCATCAACTGGTGCTGGAACTGGCTAACGAACTGGATGAAATTGGTATTGCTGTAAAAGCCGGCGACACATCAGAAGATACCGGTATACTGGCAGCGCATATTGAAAGTACTACCAACTACTTTAATACATTCAGAGATAGCAAACGAACTGCCGAAAATGTAGACAGCTTCATCAGCATGCGGCATATACTTAACAGCATCAGCGATATTGCAGGCCGAATACACAACCTGCATTTATATACGGCGTACGATAAAGAGCTCAGCAAAAAAATAGCCAAGCCGGTTGATTACGATAAGTTCATCACCCATCAACCTATTGATTGGGAATTACTGCGTGATAATTTTTCTTTTGCCTCCAACAATTTCAGGCATGCGGTAAGAATAAGTGTTGCTACGCTATTAGGTTTTATTGTTTCTTTATTATTACCTGTAGGACACAGTTACTGGATATTGCTTACCATCATTGTTATTTTAAAGCCGGCATACAGCCTTACAAAAAAAAGAAATTACGAAAGATTGGTAGGCACTATTTTAGGCGCTGCCATTGGTATGTTACTTCTATATTTCATTCACGATAACCAGGCACTCTTTATTATTATGCTGGTACTGATGGTGGGCACTTACAGTTTAATGCGTACCAATTATATGATCAGCGTAATTTTTATGACGCCGTATATTTTGCTGCTCTTTCACTTGCTCAGCAATGCCAGTTTTCAAACTATAATTATTGATAGAGTTACTGATACCGCCATTGGTTCTGTAATAGCATTTTTAGCCAATTTAATTTTGTTGCCGGCGTGGGAGCAGGAGCAGCTCAGCAATTATATGCTGGATGCCATCCGCAGCAACAAAAAATATTTCACTACCATTGCCGGAGCTTTTACAGGCAATGCTTTTACCAATACGGTGTATAAAGTAAGCCGTAAAGATGCCTTTGTTGCACTGGCCAATTTATCCGACGCCTTTACCCGTATGTTATCCGAACCAAAGCGCAAACAAAAAAACAGTAAGCAACTGCACCAGTTTGTGGTGTTGAACCATATGCTTACATCGCATATTGCCACACTGTCTTATTATGTAAAACCATTGTCGGCAAAATTTGCATCGCCTGATTTTATGCCGTTGATCAATAATACCACCGCACGCCTGGAAGATGCTGAAAATATTTTTAATCAAAGCCCCGTTGAAACTGCAACACCCGAACCCTTACCACACAATATTATTCAGCAGCAATTGCAACATTTACTGCAGGCCCGGCGTAAAGAGTTACAACAGGGTATATTGAAAAGTGATACGCAAAAACTACTCACCGAATTTAAACCAATTGCCGACCAGTTTAATTTTATCGACAATATTGCCAGCGATATAAAAAAAACAGGCTTGCAATGGATGAAAGAATAATTTTTTGCAGCAGCATTTTACGGCGATGGTGGTTAATAAAAACTTTACCCGATAATCTTCCGCCACAAAAAGTTGCATATTTGGCCAACTGCTGTAACTTTATCTACATAAAATTTATTACAATGAAGTTTGCAATATTATTTTCTGTCTTTTTTATTTTTTGTACTACCGCTGTAAAAAGCCAAAATCATCAACTGGTAAAAAAATGGGAAACCGATTCTGTTTTTAAAGTACCGGAATCTGTGTTGTTTAATAAGGCCGGCAATGTTTTATATGTAGCTAATATTGATGGTAAAGATCCATGGGGTGCTGATGGCCTTGGCTCGGTGGGCAAAATGAATGCGGATGGAAAAAACATTACCGTGGATTGGGTAACCGGCTTGCAGGCACCCAAAGGCATGGGCATGTATAAAGGAAAATTGTATGTGGCCGATCTTAAAGAAATTGTGGTGATCAATACTGCAACAGGCGTTATTGAAAAAAGAATTGTAGTTGCCGGGGCAGCTGGGCTTAATGATATTTCAATTGACAATAAGGGTACTATTTATGTTTCGGATTCCAAAGCAAAAAGGGTTTACCAGGTTAAAGGAGATAATGCAACGATTTTGTTAGACAGCCTTAAAGGCCCTAACGGCGTGCTGGCTTATAAAAATGCATTGTATGTATTGGATGCCGGAGGTTTATATAAAATGAATGCCGATAAAACGCTTGCCCTAATTACAGATGGCATGGAAGGCGGCACTGATGGTGTGGAAGTAATTAATGGAAAAGAATTTATAGTATCTACCTGGGCTGGTGTGGTATATTATGTAAAGGCCGATGGCAGCAAACAAACGTTGATGGATGGCCGCCCCATAAAAATGAACTCCGCAGATATTGGCATTGATGCTAAAAATAAGATTATTTTTGTGCCTACTTTTTGGAGAAATTCTGTGGCGTCCTATGAAGTGAAGTGATGTTTTTTGTTACGCTGTTTTTTCATAAATGCAATACGCTGTTGGTTAAAATCAAGTGTAAGATTCTTTTACCCTGCTTTTGTTAACACTATTGTTGAGTATTATTTTTTTCAACTAACTCCAGCATTTCTCTAATCTTTTGATGAACAAAATTTCCGTCAGTAAGTCTATACAATGAAGTATAGCTATTAATATTTGGCACCCAGCCCAATCCTCCCTTTCCAGCTATTGTTGGCCCTTTTATTCCTAAATCTATAGTTGATGTATCATCAAAATTCGGTAGAAATTCGATTTTAGGTTTGGAGTTTAAATAAACTGTTTTGAATTTCTTTGGAAATGTGCCCGTCTTTATAATTATTCTTTTATTTGTTAAACCGTAAAAAGTTTTTTTTCTTAATTCGGCGTCGATAAAAAATCGCCCCAAGCCCAGTAAAATACAACCAGAATAGAAAATAATACCAATTGGAATTGCTATAAATATTGAAATTTCAGAGAGTAACTTAGTAGCAAAATAAGTAAATGCAAAAAGCCCGATAACGTATATAGTTTTGACAATATCACTGCTTTCAAAAACAATTCCCTTCTTAGGTTGACCCGCCCAAATCAAAACTTCATCAGCTTCTAAATATGGTTCTATTGCTTCAGTAGCTTTATTTTTCATGAATTGTGATCTGATAGATTTTAAACTCCCAAATGGGGCCAGTTTTTAAATGACTGTCAACAACTGCGACTTGCTCCTATTCTGGTATTTTATAACTGTAATTTATATCAAATACCTTCCTCCCTTTTTTTAATACGTTTCATTAAATATAATGCAATAATCGCCAACACGATCAAGATGATAAACCAAGTAAAAAAACTCATTATTGTTGTATTTGGAATAGTGTGGCTACCGGCTATCGCCATAAGTAAAACAAACACAACGGTAATCATTAAGAAGATCAATACAACAAATATAATTTTAAGTATAACCTTCAATTTTCTTTTTGTTTAGATCATATGGTAGAAGCTAGATCGTAAATAGACAACCCTATGCCGTTTTAATGATGTTACTTATAAATGATATTATTTACCGGTCTTTCTTCGCTACAATAAAAGCCCAACAAAGGCATATCGTACAAGAGTGCGACGCCACCGAAGCCCAACAGCATTACTAAAGCCTGGTACAAAAAACAATACAAACGCATCAACACTAACCCGTCTTCGACAAGCCCAGACTGACAACACACTTTACTCCACCTTCAATCCCCAATCAATGCCTTTTTGTGTGGCAGGCACGCCATCAGTTAACCATGCGACTGGTTTTTCGCCTTTCAGTTTCCAATCAAAAAATTGTTGCTCCCTTATCTGAATGTCTTTACGGTTTTTTCTTTCCATTAAATTATGTACTTCGTTGTTGTACACCAGCAACCAAACCGGTTTATTCAAGCGGCGAAGGCCTGTAAATAATTCAATGCCCTGGTACCATGGCACGGCATCGTCGGCATCGTTGTGCATTATTACCAGTGGCGTGGTTACTTTAGGCAAATGAAACAGTGGTGAGTTTTCGATGTACAGATTTTGTTTTTCCCAAAGCGTAGCACCAATGCGGCTCTGTGTTTTTTCGTATTGAAACTGGCGGTTGAGGCCGCTGCCCCAGCGTATACCACCGTAAGCACTCGTCATGTTGGCAACCGGTGCGCCGGCCCATGCAGCTGCAAATAATTTTGTTTTGGTAATAAGGATGGCGGTTTGGTAGCCGCCCCAGCTTTGCCCCTGCAAACCTAATTTGGTACTATCCACATAACCCAGTTTTACAATAGCCCTTACACCGCTAACAATATAATTATACGCATCGTTGCCGGGGTGGCCGGTGGTGTAAGAAATATCGGGCGCAAACACCACATAACCACGGCTAACAAAAAACGAAATGTTTAAGCGGCTGGGCGTTGGCGATGGTGGCTGGTAGCCATATAAACCATCGCTCAGTTTTTCGTAAAAATAACTGATCATCGGGTACTTCTTTTTTGGATCAAAGTTTTCGGGCTTGTAAATAATACCTTCGCTTTGTTTACCATCGTAAGTTTTCCATTTAAATAATTCGGCTGTACCCCAGTTGTAGTCTTTTTGCTGGGGATTGATATCGGAAAGTTGTGTTGCGTTATTCAGTTTTTCATCAAAAAACAAATTCGGTGCCGTAGTATAATTTTCTTTGGTGTAGATATAAGCATCTGCATTCTTAGCTTTCAATGGTAATCCAAAACTATTTTTACTCAGCCCTTCATTTAAAAGTAAGTTAGGTGATCCCAAAACTGCAATACATAAATCAGATTGTTTGGTTGTGTTGTCAAACACTCTCATTAAAAGAGGTTCTCCATATTGAATAAATCGCTGTTCTCTGTCAGTTGATATATACCTGTAAGTCTTTTTATTTTTTCTTGGATTAGATGCCACGTTATCAATAATAGCAGCATATTTTCCTGTGCTAAAATTTATCTCCCATACTTCATACCTGTCATAAACAAATAAGGCTTCGTCATTCTTACTCCAGCCCATCACGCCATAAGGATTTGGGTAATCCGGCACATCATTTTCCTCATCATACAAAGGCACTTTAATTTTTTCGGTTACGTTTTTTGTAATGCCGGTGGCTACATCATAAGTAAAATAATTTCTTTTTACATCATCATACCAATACACATACTTACCTGCAGGCGATGCATTAAAGTTTGCAACAGCATTGGCCAGCACTAATTTTTTACTGCCATCGCTGGTGTTAATTACATAGGCAGATATTTTTGCATTACCCGTCCACTGTATTTCTTTACGGTTGCCTTTATTGGTTTCGGCCAATACCCAATCGGCATTGCCTTCGTTAACCAAACTAATTCTTTCTGCATCTTCGGCACCCAACTGCACTACTTTATCATGCCCAATATTTATTACGGCAGTGTAGCTGCGTTTTAATTCCTGGTCTAATTGTTTTAATTGCTGTGGTTGTAAATAATCATCGTTGTAATGCCATACATCCAGACGGGCCAGTTCAAAATCTACCAGCGTGGTATCTTTTGGCGCTTTTATAAGTGCTGTACCAAAAAATATTTTTTTTCCATCTTTACTAAAAATCAAATTGGCATTTTCGCTGATGGTAGTTCCTACTTTCATGCCCACTGTATTTTTATCGGCCAGTAGTTTGGCACTGTCTTGCCCGTTGGTATAATACCAGAGTTTATAAAATTTGGTGAGTGCTTTTGTTACACTGTCTCTCTCTGCTACAAAAGCCAGCTGTTTACCTTCTTCATCAAAAACGTAATTTTTACAATCATTGCAACCTTTTAATAAAGTATCTGTTCTTTCGCCATACAAATCGTATAATAAAACCATGGCTTTGCTGTTGGTATCTTTACTGCTTTTGGTAGTTTCTATTAAAAGCTTGTTGCCTTTTTTATCAAAATAATATTCGCTTACCAGCTTAAAAGTTTTTTCTTTGCCGTCGATAAATCTTCTTAAAATAAGATCGGTGCCTTCTTCAATTTTTTCTGCATCTGCTTTTGTGGCAGCAGGTTTAGTTTCTTTTTTTGCAGGAGTTAAAACGGCCAAGCCTTTGGTTTGTGCTTCTTTGGTTTTATTGCGGATGCTGTCGGCCACTTTTACCAAACTATCGGCCATTTGCAATAAGTTTTTTAATTGCGTGGCAGAGTCGGGCAAGGCTTTTACTTTAGGTGTGGCCGGTTCTGCTTTATCTAATAAATATGCCATAAAGCCGGCGGCTTTTTCCGGCGCCTTATACGTTTTTACTTTAGCAAATTTTACTACATTGTCCTTACCCAGTTCTATAATGCCCAGCGAATCTTTAGGTAGATCGTCGCCTGTCTTCTTTTTAATTTTTGCCTGCCGGGTATCCTGAAACAATGGCTTTATTTTAAATACGGCATATTTACTGTCTTCGGTAATTACAGCATTGTAACCACGGGGTATTATTTTTTTATATTGCGTAGTGGGGTTTTGTATCACCAGTTCGCCATCGCCTTCCTGCGGATTAACGGCATAAACCACAAACTGACCATCATTGCTAATCATACGTTCGCCAATACTTTTCCAGTTATCATACACCGTATGATCTAAAGGTTTTTTATTTTGTGCGGTGGCTGTGGTTGCAATACATACAAGAGAGAAGAAAACTATTTTTTTCATGCGTAAAGTTTTGGAGGAATAAAGTTAGGAGAATTGCCCGCAGATTACGCAGATGACGCAGAAAATACATTTACCTGCGGTAAAAAATTGCCACAGAAGCACAGAATGAATGGCACGCAGAGAAGCAGAGGACGCAGAAAAAAATTTGCGGCATCAGTGTAATCTGCGGGCAATTATTCTTCTTCCTGAAAGCCCCACTCCGTCCTCAGCCCTTCCAATCTTTCACCTTCCAGTTTTATAGTATCATAATGCCCGGCATTACTTTTTTGGCGATAGGCTTCATATAAAGTAACCGCACAGGCCACAGAAATATTCAACGATTTAATAATACCCACCTGCGGAATAATAAAATTACCATCGGCCATGGCAATAATTTCTTCGCTAACGCCGCTGTGTTCATTACCAAAAACCAATGCTACAGGTTCGGTTAAATTCAGTTCGTGCAAACCAACAGCATCGCTGCTTAAGTGGGTGGTATAAATTTTTTTGTAGCGTTTGCGTAACTCTGCAAAACATTCTTCCGCATCGGTAAACTGGTGTACGGTTAACCATTTGGCGGCACTGCTGCTGCTTTTGGCGCCCCATTTACGGTGCGGCGGAATTTTATTATTCAATATAAAAATGTCCTGCATACCTACAGCATCGGCGGTACGCATTACAGCGCTGATGTTGTGCGGATCAAAAACATTTTCCAGCACCACGGTAAGGTCGGGCTGACGTTTGTTTAAAACAGAAGTAAGGCGTTCGTTGCGTTCGGGTGTCATGTATAAATAAATAAGGCGTAAAATTAAGCATTAAGCCTGTAGCGATAACCTCTTATCAAATAAATTATTTTGCCACAGCTGCATTCTTTATATTTATTGATAAATCAATTTTACATGAAACAATTTTTTGCTTTTGCTATTGCCTGTACCGTTTTATATGCCTGCAATAACGCTGATAAAGCGGCTGCAACCAAACCCGATATTTTACTGGCTAATTTAGACAGCACTGTAAAACCCGGCGACGATTTTTTTGATTATGCCAATGGTGGCTGGATAAAAAGAAATCCTATTCCCGGTGATCAATCCAGTTGGGGTATTGGCAACATGGTAATGGAAGAAAATTTAAAACGCTTAAGAGAAATATCAGAAAAAGCGGCGGCGGCCAATGCAGCCAAGGGCACCGACGATCAAAAGATAGGCGACTTTTGGGCTATGGCCATGGACAGCGCAAAAATTGAAGCCGATGGATTAAAACCTATTCAGCCTTTACTGGATAAAGTAAATGCTATTACGGATATAAAATCTTTAATTGTAGCAGTAAGTGATTTTAAAAAGATCGGTTCTAACGCTTTCTTTGGTGAGTACGTGGCACAGGATGCTAAAAAAAGTGATGTGATGGCGTATAGTTTATGGCAGGGCGGACTTGCTTTAGGCGAAAGAGAATATTATTTTAAAACCGATTCGGCTACCATCAATATTCGCAACGAATATGTGAAGTACATTACCAAAACGCTTACCATGGCGGGAGAAGATGCTGCCGCTGCGGCCACTGCTGCTAAAAACATTTTAGCATTTGAAACTAAACTGGCTACCGTTTCCCGTAAGCTGGAAGACCTGAGAGATCCGTATAAGAATTATAATAAAATGGCGGTAACCGATCTTAATAAAATGGCAGGCAATATTGACTGGCCAGGTTATTTAAATGCTATCGGCGTAAAAAATATAGACTCTGTAATTGTTGGCCAGCCCGAATTTTTTAAAGGCATGAATGCGGTATTAACCAGCACCCCTATCAGCGATTTAAAAAGCTATGTAAAATTTAATTTGATCAGCGATATGTCCGGGGTATTGCCAGAAGCTTACAATATTGAAGCATTTAATTTTGTAAAATTATTTACCGGTGCCAAAGAAAGAAAGCCCAGGTGGAAAAGAGCTATTGAAATGGAAGAAGGCGCCATGGGAGAAATGCTGGGGCAATTATATGTAAAAGAATTTTTTAACGAAACCGCTAAAAAGCGCTACAGCAATATGGTGGAAGCAATACGTGAAGCCTTAAAAGACAGGATTGGCAAATTGGCCTGGATGGGTGATAGCACTAAACAAAAAGCGTATGCCAAACTAGCCAGCATAAAAAGTAAAGTGGGGTATCCTGATAAATGGAAAGATTTTTCGGCAATGGAAATTGGTAAAGAAAGCCTGGCAAAAAATTATATGAATGCCAGGTTGTGGTGGCACAATTATAATTACAACAAATTGGGCAAACCTGTTGACAGGGATGAATGGGATATGTATCCGCAAACTTACAATGCGTATTACAACCCCAGCAATAATGAAATTGTTTTACCTGCCGGCATTTTTACCGTGCCGGGTTACAGGGATGAAGAACTGGATGATGCAGTAGTGTATGGTTATGGCGGTGCCAGCACCATTGGCCACGAAATAACGCATGGCTTTGATGATGAAGGCAGGCAGTTTGATGAAAAAGGAAATTTAGTAAGCTGGTGGACAAAAGCTGATGAAGCCGCTTTTACAAAAAGAGCCAATGTAATGGTAGAACAATTTAATGCCTTTGAACCTGTTAAAGGGTACCACATAAATGGCAAAGCATCGCTGGGCGAAAACATTGCCGACCTGGGTGGTATTTTATTAGGTATTGAAGCATTTAAAAAAACACAACAATTTAAAGACAATAAAAACATCAGCAACTTAACACCCATGCAACGGTATTTTATGGGCTATGCATTGGGCTGGTTGGGCCATACCAGGGAGGAGCAATTACGCAACCGCTTATTAACCGATGTACACTCGCCTGCCAAATACAGGGTAAACGGGCCTTTTACAGATGTGGATGAATTTTATACCAGCTTCAATATTAAGCCTGCTGATAAAATGTACCGTGCCGATAGTTTAAGGGTGAGGATCTGGTAAGAGTATCCAATATTGCTTTTCTACTTTAACTGCTGGTTATTATTTATTTGAAAGCAATGGATTTAGCAGTAAAGAAATAATATTCTTTAAATCTCAAGACAGGAAAGTATTGTATAACTTGCCTGTCTTGATTTCTTTTTTTGTTTCAACACAAAAAGTAAATTGAGTGTAACTTTATAGTATTGTATCAGCATAATTGTAAACATCATGAGAACTCAATTAAAAAAAGACGAAAAACTATTGCTCATAACACGCAAGCATTGGATACAAATGGTGCTGCCGGTTTTTGCATGGCTGCTGCTTGCCGCTTTGTTGCTGTGGCTGATGACTGATTATACAATTGCGTTCATCATCATTTTAGTAACGGCCATTTTTCCTCTGATAGAATACATTAACTGGAAATACAACCTGTGGGCTGTAACTAACATGAGGGTGGTGGATGAAAGTGGTTTCTTTACCCGCTACTCCAAAGAAAGTCCGCTGGATAAAATTAATAATGTAGAATACGACCAACCAATACTGGGCAGAATTTTAGGTTATGGCAATGTGGATATACAAACCGCTGCCGAAATGGGTGAAACCAAATACCAACTCATTCACCATCCTAAATTATTGAAAGATACTATTACCCATGCGCAGGAAGAATATAAAAAAACACAAATTACCAGCCAGGCCACACAGCTAGCCCAGGCCATTGCAAAAAATATTAATCCTGCTACTGCCCCATCGCAACAAATGATTGCCGATGAATTGCATAAGCTTTTCGACCTGCTGCAAAAAGGTGCCCTTACACAGGAAGAATATGCGGCGCAGAAAAATAAGTTGCTGGGGAGTTGATAAGTTGCATTTACGAAACTTCAATCAGGTAAATAGCTGTTTCGTTTATTTTTTGTAAGCAATAAAAATTAAGCGCTTATAAAAATATGGGGAAGGATAGGGAAGTTTAAAAGCTTCGTATATTTATGAGTAAGCTGCAAGGCTAAGAGACACCCTACTACAAATCAACATGACCAAACTAAATATAAACTTATTAGAAACAGATGAATTTCTTGATTCTGATTTTGATTCATCATTGAACGGAACAAAATCTCGTGGAACTTATAATCCCTTACAATTTGTAGTAAGACTTCGAGATGATATTCACAATGCATTAAAAGAGGAGAAAATTAGCTTTGACAGAATTCAAGCTTTCTCAACATTCATGCACGAGAATATTCATTGGTGGCAACATGTGGGTTCCCACTTAGGTTTTCTAACAAGCCTTAGCTACCCATTTATTGCTCATTCAGCTCATCAAAATTTAAATACTCTTGTAAAAAGAAATGAAAAATTTAAATCAATAGTTGAGTATGATAAACATTATTATTCGTTTACTGGAAAGCACGACAATCAAGAAGTTAATAAGATACTAAACAACTATTATGACATCACTTATGCTAAGGCATATATTCTTGATAACAAAAACATTAATAAGATAGTAAAAGACCAGCGCTTTTTCCTTAACATGGGGCACTGCTTCCATATACTATGGTCATCTTCTATAAATACTCTTGCTGCTTCAATAGACAGAGAATATAACTTTCTCCCTAAAATAAAAGATTGGCAGGAAGGTTTCCAAAAGTTAGAACAAGAAAAAATTCCAGGTTTCTTTATTGATTCAAGTATGGGAATTTCACCTCTTGGTACAAAGGCAATCTTTGAAGGACAAGCAAGATTTAATCAACTTCAATATTTGACTATAGCTTCAGAGAACAAATTACTGTATAGCGATTTTCAAAAATTCGGGATGCTGCATGGTATATACATTGAAGCATTTAATCTCTTTTTGGAAATTACAGAAATTGAATTGCCTGATAATTTAAACAATTCTATTGTTGGCTTATTTTTATTGATTTGTGACATAGCTATTAATCCAACTGATGGCTTTCCTCATGACATTATACATTATGAATCATTTATAATTTCTAACGACCCGGGAATGAGATTCATAATGCTATGCCAAGCAATTAGAAAACAAAAAACAAATTGGATAAATTCGGTCAAGGATTATTCACGAGAGGAGTATATAAATCTCAGTGAGGAATTATGTAGGGAAATAGTGTGTTTCCCTCCACTTTATGGAAGTGCTGTTGTAGCAAGTTGGATTGATAACAATGAAGAAATTCAAAATCTTCTCAAAGAGGAAAGTGAAATGAAGTTTAATCCTGAGAATTTATCAATAAGACTTTTCGCTTCAAAGTATATTCGTTTTCAAGAAGATAAACTAAGATATCCTAGTATTTTCTGTTGGACAGGAAAATCTATGACTAGTGAAGCAAGTAAATAACTTAATCTAAGCCTTGTCGAAAAAGTTTTTAATAAGCACCGAGCATTATTTATTGATGATATCGGCGGTGAAATAAAACCAATGATATTTGAAGACTATTCAGAACAAAATACTCTTGACACCTTCCAAGCATTTTATACATTTAATACGACCTATGACATGATAATGAAGTGGATAAAGGAACGTGGAGATTTCACATATGACTATCACTGGTTAACATCAAAATACAGCGATGAAGAAATGAAAAACTGGATAAGGAGAAACTTCAAAGATGCTTTTAATATTTATCCTGAAGAGCTAACAGTATTGTGACACAAAATATAACTTACATTTCCAAAAGCCCTGCAGCCAAATCACTTTCAGCTTTGGTTGGGGGCAGGACGCTTTCTAAAAATGTTTTTTTGATAATTTTATAATCATATTTCTTTTCAGCATTACTGCTGGTCAGACGAATTTCAAATTCCAAACCTTCGCAAAGGCGTAACGTCAGACTGTGAAAAAACTAAGTGATATTTGCTAGTAGTTCGGATACCTATTGAAGAATGTTTGTGGTTTAAGCCACTCTCAAAGCTCTTTTTTAGTTTTTTCACAAACTCCCGTTAGCTAAAAAAATCATGAAACTCAAACTTCTAATAATATTTGTTTTTATTTCGTTTACAGGTTACTCTCAACTCGGGCCATTGCTTTTTACTGATATAGATTTTAAGGAAAAGCAAGCTGATACGATAGATATCAAACTCGACAGTATTTTGATTTTAGGAATGGGATCTTCTGTAACAAGGATTTTCTTAGCCGATATGAGTAACACAATGATTAAAGAATTAAATAACCAAAAAATCATAGTATCATATTTTTATTTGGGTAGGAATGCAGAAGAAGCAAATAGAGAATTTAAACTGATAGATAAAACTGGCTACAAAGCTATTTTATTCCTATTGCCAACTGACACAGCTTTACTTGATACCAAATACAACACAAGTACAAATAGAACAGAGAGCGCCTACGGCCCGATTGCAAGTTCAACTACAACTTCTCGAACATCTTATCAACAGACATTTAATTTTCAACTTTGCAGAGTTGACAAAAAAAACGAGAAATTTTGGAGTGCTTCACTGGATATTGATTGCGACCCAGGCAAAAAAAATGCTGCAAGAAAAGTTGTTAAGAAGGTGTTTAACCGATTTAGGACACATAAATACATTGAGTAGCCATTACTGCAGCCAGGTTTGGATTTAGCTAAATCGGGGCCAGACATTGGAACTTCAGCAACAAAAAGTCAATCTTCAGTTCGGGTAGCACAAACAACACTGAGCATTTAATCTTAACTTCATCAAAACATTTTTGCACAGCATCCTGCGGACAATCAACAGCGGTTGTAGGCGAACGGAATGCTATTACCCAGCCTTCGTAAATAACTTCCCGTCAAACTATAAAAAAACTAAGTGACTGAAGAAATCACATACAATCACCTTGGAAAAGAATATAGGCGTTTTGTGTATGAGTATCAGCAAAAGGAGTAAAAGCATTGCTAACAACAGTTTGACTCTACGGAAAAATGCAAACTTTACATTTTACCCAAATTCTGATTGCGCCTTTTCCGGAGAGTATAAAAAATAGATGACACTGTTTTAAGTCAGCAAGATTCGGGTTTTATCAGTAATAAAAGATTTTGATTTTTGTATCTACAACTAAAATCAAAAAATGAGATCAAAGAAAAACACAGCAAGTATCGGATTGTTAATTATCCTATTATTTTTAAACCCATTTCAAATGAAAGCCCAAAACAATGAAAAGAAAACATTTATTCTCATTCACGGTTCCTGGCATAGTGCATGGAATTGGTACAAAGTAACGCCACTGCTTGAAAAGAAAGGACACACAGTATATTCACTTGATTTGCCAGGAATGGGGAGAGACAAAACACCAATAGAAAATGTACGATTTGATTCAACAATTCAAAAATTATGCAGACTTATCGACAGCATTCCCGGTAAAGTTATATTAGTGGCTCATAGTAAAAACGGAATTATGAATTCGCAGTTGGCAGAATTACGACCAAAGAAAATTGAAAAATTAATTTACTTAGCCGCCGTACTTGTTGCCAATGGCAAATGTGCTAAAGATTATTTTGCCCTGGATGAAAAAGAAATTTTAGGTGGACACATTACCTATAACGGTACAATTTCTTCAATGCTATTACCCGAAATTTATAAAGAAGGATTATACCATGATTGCCCTGATGACATTACACAGATGGCCAACATTCTTTTGTTGCCAGAATCTACAGAATCTGCTAAAGCAAAATTGAAACTTACGGAAGAAAATTATGGAAGTGTGCCAAGATATTATATTGAATGTACTGAGGATAGAGCAATTACACCTTGGTTGCAGGAAAAAATGCTGGAACAAATGCCTTGCTTAAAAGTATATAAATTACCTTCAAGTCATTCGCCATTTTTTAGTATGCCAGATAAACTAACAGCCATAATCTGCGAAATAGCGAATTTATAATTGATTTGAAAAGAACAATGACCGCTAACACAGCGGGTTAGCGGTCATTGCAGGAGAAGCGTAAAAATCAATAATCTAAAGTAAAAAATAAATATGGATAATTTTAAAAAGACAATAATTATTCAGGCGACAGAAAACAACGAACCGCTATGATTTTATACAAGTTGGACAAACAACCATTAGCTAATTGGCCATTATCTAAATAATGCTTTTTTAGCTTGCTACAAAAATGCGATGGATATAAGACATACATTTCAAGCTCTACAAATTTCTTTGCCGAATTCTTTAGATATCTAAGTAACTACATAGACAATTCTCGATTTGGCAAGTGTTATTGCTAGATAATTTGATACAGTTTCTCCCTTATTTTTTGTAAATTGTGTTGTGAAAAAGCAAAAAAAAACAGTACTGGATTTCATAATTGACAGGCTTACAAACTCTATCCAAAACACAATTTCTGGAGATAGTTTTCAGACTGAGGTTTCTTTATTTACTAATGCAGACGCTAAACTAATAACAAAGAAAAGTGGCTGGCAATTTAATTGGAAAACAGAATTAGCAGATAATTCAAAAGAGGTTTACAAATTAACCATTGTAAATAATTCTGATATTATTCAAGGGCTCATTAGCTTAACAATTAGACCCGACCATATTTTGATGGATTTGGTGGAGAGTGCTCCGTTCAATATTGGCAAAAACAAATTATACGAAGGAGTTGCAGGAAATCTTGTTGCATATGCTTGTAAAGTATCGTTTCAACATGGCTTTGACGGGTTCGTATCATTCACGGCTAAGACCAGACTTATTGAACATTATGAAAGAACATTAGGTGCTTATCATTTCGGTGGACACCGAATGATAATACCAACTGCATCAGCAGAGATATTAGTTAACAAATATTTTAAAAGTTAAAACATGGGACACATAAAAGAACCTAAAGGTGTTGACTTTATTATTAAAAGTGAACCATTGACAGACAAAGAACAAGCAGCCATAAGTGAGTTCATCAAAAATTATAAAATAAAACACTCAAAAAAGAAAACTACAATTGCAAAAAAAACGACTATTTCTAATACTGGAAAGAAGGAGTTTGCATAAAAACTACCGCCAACATGAAATCTGTGTAATTTTTTTTATGCTTTTTATTGATCAATAAGTAATTGGCTAGCAAAAGCTAAACAAAGTTATATCGTTGAACAGCCCCCTTCGCACCTCAGGATAAACTCTGCCCAAGCTGTTTCATCAATAACCAAATACCCTAAAAAAATGCCAGCCATTTAAATTTACGGCAACGGTAACCACCAATTAATATAAAAAGTTTACATTGTATTTTATTTCATCTAAAAAAAAAATTATACATGAAAAAAATAGTATCAACCGCCATGCTTTTAGCTGGCTTATTTATTAGCTGTACCTCCGAGGCACAACAAGATAAAAGCAAACGCCCCAGCCCTCCGGCATTGGTTACACAAACTATTGCATCAGGTGCAGTAGTTAGTATCGATTACAGCCAGCCATCGGTAAAAGGCCGTACTATTGGTAAAGACCTGGAACCAAAAGATGGTGAAGTATGGCGTACCGGTGCTAATGAAGCCACCGTTTTTGAAACCAGCAAAGCGCTTAAAATTGAGGGTAAAGAATTGCCTGCCGGTAAATACGGTTTGTTCAGCCTTTCCGGTGCGGATAGCTGGACCATTATTTTTAATAAAACCTGGAAACAATGGGGCGCCGGTGGTTACAAGCAAGCCGATGATGTGTTGCGTATTACTGCCAAGCCGCAAAAGGCCGAAGCCTTTACCGAAAAAATGACTTTTACCATTGACAAAAATGGTTTGGTTACATTATTATGGGCCGACCTTAAAGTGAGTTTTACTGTAGAGTAATTTTAGATATTTTTACTGAAAGAGCTGTACAAATTGTACAGCTCTTTTTTTATACTTACAAATATTAATTTTAATCACGCTTTTATTCGCTTCAATAAATGCTCCTCAAAGTTATACTGTTGAATGGAGTCCTTCCTTTGTCAGAATAAACTCTGCCCATAAAGTTCAAACAATAAACAAATGCCCGGAAACCCTGGAAAGTCCGGGACAAGCAAAAAAAAAAAATAAACTTTATGTACTGTGGTTTGTTATTACACAAACAGAAATTGTATGACCAACGAAATTAAAAACAACTATCTCTATCACAAACCCCTTACTACCGAAGCAATAGATATTTTACAGCAAAAGGGGTACAAGTATTTGCAGGTGCAAGGCTTTACAATGGATCATCATGCAGAATATGTGGAACCACATTACCTGATGCTGGTACCGGTAAAAGAATTGCCACAGGATATTTACGAACCTATTAACAGCGAACTGGTAAACGAATGGATAGCCAATGCCAATAACAGCGACCGGCTGGAAGTTTTTTTAGCCGGTACTAAAACAGGCAACCGGCAGTAAGCAAATAATTATTGCTTTGTTGCGGTATCCTTTGGTTTCTTTTTCAGCAAATTATTCAACAAACCTTTTACCGATTCTTTAGGGTCGGGTTTTGGTTTGGTAACAGAATCTGCTGCATTATTTTTATTGCCTGCCAGTTGTTTTGCCAACTCTTCTTTGGCTGCATTTAATGCCTGGTTCTTCAGCGACTTAACCGTATCTTTTACAGCATTGGTTACAGCTAATTTTGTACTGTCAATTTTTGCTTTGGCAAAATCAGTTGCTTGTTGTTTCATCTGATCGGCAAGGTTGGCAGCACCTTGTTTTAAATCTGTTTTTACAGTAGGCGATTGTATAAAGCCACCGAGTTTTAAATTCAGATCAACCATATCACCAACTTTTACAGGAACTCCTTTGTTATTTATTTGCGTTACCAAATTATTCACCAGTTGATTACCCTGTGCCCCCATCAACGAACGGGGCAATTTCATGTTTACAATAAAATCCAGTGATTGATCAAAGCCCTGCAATCCGCCTACTTCCATATCTATACCAGCTACTTTAAAAGCAAATGGTTTAATTAATACTTTACCATTAGAAAATTCAAAATAATTTTTTACATCTTTCAAAGAAATTTGTTCCAGTGCTTTTACATTTAAGGTGCTGGCAATTTTATCCAGCGGCGCAAACTTGCTGAGGAAACCTTGTATCAATAATAAATTACCATTACCGGTTAAAGAATTCAGATCTGGCATCATGTTGTCACCTAACTTTCCTTTCATGCTCATTTGCGATGTTAACTTTCCCGCAATAAATTTACCTATGGGCATTAATTTTTGTACGGTATTAAAAGCGTAAAATGTTTTTTGTACATCTACGCCTGCAACAGCATAATCTAAAGCAATATCGGGTTTGGTTTTACTTTGCAGGGTGGAGTACTGTCCGTTAACCGCCATGGTTCCATCCAATGCATTGCCTTTTACATTATTGATAAAAACAGTTTCGTTATTTATTTTTAATGTGCCACTCAGGTTATCAATATCCGTTTTATCATACTTCACTTTATCTACTTTGGTATTGAGCGTAATATCCAGATTAGCAGGCACTGCAAACGGAGCAGCCGCCGGGCCGCTGGCAGCAGTATCTGCAGAAGTACCCATCCAGTCGTTTAAATTTAATTTATCGGCATTTACATTCAGCGTGGCATTTAAAGGTTTGTTTTGAAACATATAATTCAGCAAATTATTAATTTGCCCCGTGCCATTAAAGTTTGTACCCAGGTATTGCCCGCTTAGGCTGCTGATATCAATTTGCTTTGGAGTAAAGGCCGTTTGCAACACATTTATTTTTACACCGGTAGGATAATCTTTATCCACATACAAAAAGTTATTTAAGCCAATAGTGCCCGCTGCACTGAATTTTTCGTACTGCTGTTTTTCTATATCGCTTACATTGCCTTTAATACTTACATCGGCATTTAGTAAACCGCCCAATGTAGTACCCTTTTCCAGCTTTACATATTGCGATACTTTGCTCAGATCGAGTTTGCCTTTTGCCGCAGCATCTACAAACATATTGCTCACCGGATTTTTTACCAGCAGCCTGAAATCAAAAGGTTCTTTATCCATTTCAATGTGGCCGTTCTCCACATTAACTACTGTGTTATCAGTTTGCCCGTCTTTATTATCTACCTGTGCTTTAAAGTTGATGTTCTGCACAGGCTTGGGTAAGTCGGCATATTGAAAAAATCCGTTCTTTACTTCCATATCTAAATGATAACCCGGCATACTCACTTCATTATACACGCCTTTTACAAACCCGCTGAAAATACCATTGCCACTGGCTTTCACTTTATCAAAATCATTTTTATACACTGCAGGTATCAGCGACAAAATATTTTTAAAATCTGTAGAAGGTGCTTTAAATGTAATATCCATGTCGTATCCCTTCTCCTCTAAATTTTTTATCACGCCTTTGCTGCTGATCTTTAGATCGTTCACTGCAATATTATCGGTAGCATAAGTATAGCTGTTTTGTTTATTGTCAATTTGTATATCGGCATCTACTATAGTTTTAGCATTAGCCAAATAAGGAATACCACCATAAGTAAAAGTAACAGCATCGGCCTGTGTACTGGTTTTCAACGTAAATTTTTCTGAAGTAAAATCGCCACTGCCTTTATGGTTTAAATTAAATATTTCGCTGCTCATATCACCCTGTTCATCTTTATAACTGATATAGGCATTGCTTACTTCATACTCATTCAATTGCAGCGAAAATGATTTTTCTGTAGTATCGTTTTTTGCGATGTCATCAGCTGGTTTTACAATATCCCAGTTGGCAAGTCCTTCCTTATTTACAATAGCATGTACACGGGGCCGCTTTGCATAAACAGAATAGATGGTCATGTCTTTACCCTTAATGATACTCATGATATTTACTGCCGCATCAACACGCTCTGCCGACAACAATGTATCCGCAGAAAAATTGCCCACACCAATTACCTGTAGTTCATCCAACGCCACGGCTACCTTTGGAAAATGCCGGAAGAAAGAAATATCCACATCTTTAAAATCTACTTTGGCATTCAGATTTTTATTCACTTCCCTTTTTACAAAAGCCACTATCTGACTTTTAAATAAATAGGGTGCCGCAAATACCAGTGCAATCAGTACTAATAAACTGATAAAAACAATTTTTAAAAATTTCTTGAATTTTTTCATAGTTGTAAAATGATATTTTTAAGCAGTGCGATTGTACCAGCCTTTTACAAAAATACGCCATCCATTTTATCTAATGCTGGTGTTTATACTCGTTTTTGCGCTGAGCGGAGTTGAAGTGTCATATCGCCAATACTGAGCGAAGTAGAAGTAGGGGTAATTATAAAAGAAGTGATTTTTTTGAGCCAGGCTGTATTTTTTTGTTCGGTTTTATTGGCATCGTCCGCAGGACCCTGTGGGCACTCTTGTACCTTATACCGCTATTGAGCTTTAATTGCAGCGAATATCGTCGTCTTAGTTATTTAATGACGAGTTTGTATATTTATGAGTTATTCCAGAATTGTAAACTTCAAAATAATTGCAACATGAAATCAGGGCATTTTTTTAAATATTGTTTTCTCTTAACTATTTTTTTTAATTTTTATACAGCTAAAATGGTTTTGGGGCAAGATATTGAAAAGTCAAAGTATGTTGTAAAAGAAAAATTGCCCGTACCTTTTGGCACACTGGTGACGATGGATATTGAAATTGTAGACGGAATAGAACTTAATGACAAAGATCATCAAAGCAGTTTCCTGTTTAGAATTAAAAGCGTTGACAGTATAGCCCTTACAAAGTCTGTAATAATGGAATTCAAGGATGAGACAGGGGAATTTCCGGCTGATGAATTTCAACTTTACAAATATTTGTACGGCAAAAAAAAAGAAACTGTATCGTCAGACATTGCCGTAAAAATTAAAAAAAACTATGTTGGAAAAACATTTAAAGTAGTAGCTTATGAAACAGGAGAGTTTACCGGAATCCCTAACGGATACTTTGAGTATCTGCCAGTAAGGCAAGATTATGGATTTCATTTCAGGCATTATATTATTGCAGTAGCAAATGTTACAAATAAAACCAACTGACTTCTCTTTGCTTTATAAAAAGAGTACCCCATCAACTGTAAAAAAAGAATATGCTTTTCATCACCCAATTAATCTATATCAAACAAGGCCAGGAAGCTATCTTTCAGCAATTTGAAAATATTGCCATCCCAATAATAGCAAAATATAACGGGCGGCTTTTATTAAGGGTGAGGCCGGATGAGAGCACCATCATTGAGCAAAGTATAGATACCCCTTATTAAATGCACCTGGTGGAGTTTGCTACCGAACAGGATTTTGAAAGCTTTATGCATGACGAAGAAAGGAAACAGTTTTTGCATTTGAAAGAGCAAAGCATACAAGCTACTTTACTGATAAAAGGAATATAGCTGTAATACAAACATGCGTTGCTGTTCTACAGAAATGCAAGTCCCTGCAATTGCACCTGTCGTTCCTACGGAACGGAAATACAACCACATTTATTAGCTACCCACCTTTTGTTCCTATGGAACAGGAAAACCATTTGATAAAATGTTTTGCTTATAAAAATGATGATATTATAAATAAAATATGCTTAGCTGTTCCGTAGGAACAATAGGTGGGTAGAACAAGACAACAAAAATATTCAGCGTTCCGTAGGAACGCAAGATGCTATTCCGAAAGTTGCTAAGGCAAACGCAGCAATCTACGCTTAGATAACAGCTCTGCTTCGCTAAGTGCTTCCCAATGATTTGCAGTTGAATGGAGCGTCGCCAATGAAGTCAAATCAAAGAACAAATGCCCGTTACAAAAAAACTACTACTTATGCCTATCCTTCAACACTTCAACAACATCATTGAGCGAAAAATTTTTGGCCTGTAATAAAATTAAATAGTGAAATAAAAGATCAGCAGCTTCGCCTAAGAACAATTCTTTGTTATCATCCTTTGCTTCAATCACAATTTCCACCGCTTCCTCTCCTACTTTTTGTGCAATTTTATTTATCCCTTTTGCAAATAAAGAGCTGGTGTAACTTTTATCGGTAGGATTATTTTTCCGGTCTATAATAACCTGTTCCAGCTCCAGTAAAAAATTATCGTTACTGTTCGCTTCGCCCCAGCAGGTATCGGCACCGGTGTGGCAGGTGGGGCCTTGTGGTGTGGCTTTTATCAGCAGTGTATCATTATCGCAATCGGCTTTAATATCTTTTAACAATAAAAAATTGCCGCTCTCCTCTCCCTTTGTCCACAACCTGTTTTTACTACGACTGAAGAAAGTTACTTTTTGCAACTCCTGTGTTTTGGCAACAGCAGCCTCATTCATAAAACCCAGCATCAACACTTTGCCGGTTGCATCGTCTTGTATAATTGCCGGTACAAGGCCATCATTATATTTTTCAAAATCAATTATCATCGTTGGTATCTTTTTTGTTTTTCAACATTTCAATTAGTTCATCCTGTTTTTCCGCAAGGCGATTGCGGCGGTCTATGGCCCTGTTTTCCTGCTTATTTTTCAAATACAGAAAAATGACAATTGCAATAATAAGAATAAGGCCCGCTACTTGTATCATTTCATTTACATTCTGATGTTAACAAAAGGCTGTAAATATTTTTTCAATTCCGGTATCTCAATTTCTTTATAATGAAAAATGCTTGCTGCTAAAGCGGCATCAGCATTGGCACTTTGAAATACGTCTTTAAAATGTTCTACAGTTCCTGCGCCACCACTTGCAATTACAGGCACGGATAAACTGTTGGATAAAGTTGCAGTAATATCTAATGCAAAACCATTTTTAGTACCGTCGTTATTCATACTGGTGAGTAAAATTTCTCCCACACCAAGATCAACGGCCTGCTTTGCCCAGTCGATTGTTTTGGTAAATGTTTTAGTGCGTCCACCATTTAAATACACATACCATTCGCTATCATCTTCTTTTTTTGTATCAATGGCCAGCACCACACATTGGCTACCAAATGCATTGCTTAACTCTTCAATTAAATCAGGGGTTTTAAATGCGGCTGTGTTTACCGAAATTTTATCAGCGCCATTTTGTAACAACAGCGCCACATCTTCTACTGTACTTATTCCTCCACCCACTGTAAATGGAATATTGATATTAGCTGCAATTCTTTTTACCAGCTCTACCAATGTTTTTCTTTTTTCTACAGTGGCGGTAATATCTAAAAAAACCAATTCATCTGCACCTTGTTCCGAATAAATTATCGCTAGCTCCACAGGGTCGCCTGCATCACGTATACTTTCGAAGTTGATACCTTTTACGGTTCTGCCATCTTTAATGTCGAGGCAGGGTATAATTCTTTTTGTAAGCAAGTTTAGAAGTTTAGGGTTTAGAGGTTTAGGGGTTTAGAATTTAGGGCTACTAATTCTTCCAGGTTTATTTTTCCTTCGTAAATGGCTTTACCAATTATTGCGCCGGAGCAGCCGATCTCTTTTAATTGTTTTACATCCTCCATATTACTTACGCCTCCGCTTGCAATTAGATTTATCTCCGGATGTTCTGCCATAATTTTTTTATACAAGTCAATCGATGGCCCCGCCATCACGCCATCTTTTGAAATATCAGTACAAAAAATATTGGTAGTACCCAGGCTGATCATCTTGCCAATAAAATCAAAAATATTAATACCGCCATCTTCCAGCCAGCCGCTAATCTTTATTTTTTCTTCCAACACATCAGCGCCTACCAAAAATTTTTCAGCACTAAATTCCATCAACCATTCTTCCAGCAATTCGGGATGCTTAACGGCAAGGCTACCCACAGTAACCATTGCCGCACCGGCATTAAAAATATTGCCCACATCGTTGATGTTTTTTACGCCTCCGCCAAAGTCAATTACTAAATTGGTAGCCGTTGCAATTTCTTCCAGCACTTTAAGGTTGATGATCTTTCCGGCTTTGGCACCATCCAGATCAACAATATGCAACCGTTCTATACCTGCAGCTTCAAATTGTTTGGCTACTTCTACAGGGTTTTCGTTATATACTTTTTGCAGAGCGTAATCTCCTTTGGTAAGTCGTACCGCTTTTCCGTTGATAATGTCTATTGCTGGGATAATGATCATGGCAGTTGTATAAAGTTTTTTAAAATTGTTTCGCCAACCTTGCCTGATTTTTCAGGGTGAAACTGCACGGCGTAAAAATTATCTTTTTGCAGTGCGGCACTGTAAGGTAAAACATAATCTGTTTTTGCAACTGTTTCATTATTTACTGCTGCATAATAGCTGTGCACTGTATACACAAATGCATCCTCATTCAACCCGCTAAATAAAACAGAGTTGTAATCGTAAATATTATTCCAGCCAATTTGCGGAATCTTCAAATTGGAAGATTCAAATAATTTTACTTCGGTATCAAATATACCCATGCATGTGGTATCGCCTTCTTCGGAATGATTACACAACAATTGTAACCCCAAACAAATTCCCAAAACCGGTTGCTGTAAAGAAACAATTACTTTATCCAGTTCTCTTTCTCTTAAGTATTCCATTGCAGCATTGGCATGGCCTACACCTGGAAAGATCACTTTTGATGCATTGCGAATGGCTGCTTCATCGTCTGTAACAATAGAATCAGCACCTATCCGCTGTAATGCATATTGTACACTTTGCACATTGCCGGCATTATATTTTATTATTGCTATCATAATATGCCTTTTGTTGATGGCAACGCATTGTTATTAACATCTCTTTTAGCAGCCATCTTTATTGCTTTTGCAAAAGCTTTAAAAATAGATTCAATTTTATGGTGTTCATTATCTCCTTCTGCCTTAATATTCAAATTACTTTTTGAGGCATCGCTGAAGGATTTAAAAAAGTGAAAAAACATTTCGGTAGGCATCTCTCCTATTTTTTCTCTTTTAAATTCAGCATCCCACACTATCCAGTTTCTGCCGCCAAAATCTATTGCCACTTGTGCCAGGCAATCATCCATTGGTAATAAGAAACCATATCTTTCTATACCTCTCTTATCTCCCAATGCTTTTGCTACGGCTTCGCCTAATGCAATGCCGGTATCTTCAATGCTGTGGTGTTCATCTATATACAGATCACCATTGCATTCGATATTTAAGTCAATATTACCATGCCTGGCAATCTGCTCCAGCATATGATCAAAAAATGCCAGCCCTGTTTTAATAGATGACTTTCCTGTACCATCTAAATTTACTTCTACCGTAATTTTTGTTTCGTTGGTATTGCGCTGGTGCACAATTTTGCGTGGCGGCAGTTTTAAAAAATTATAAATATCTGCCCAGTGCGGCGATTCTAATGCGATCACGTCTTTTCTTAATTCGGCAATAGCATCTTTTATTTCGGATGCCCCAAGTGTATCATCAATGTTCATCCAGATACCTTTGCAACCTAAGTTTTTTGCCAGTTGTATATCCGTAATTCTGTCGCCAATTACAAAGGAGTTGGCAATATCATACGCCGGGTTATTTAAATATTTTGTCAACATTCCGGTACCCGGCTTACGTGTAGGCGCATTTTCGGCAGGAAAAGTTCTGTCGATACAAACCTGGCTAAAATTAATCGCCTCGTTTTGCAAACTCGTCATCACTAAGGTATGCACCGGCCAAAAAGTTTCTTCCGGAAAACCTGCTGTACCCAGTCCATCCTGGTTAGTCACCATCACCAGTTCATAATCCAGCTCAGCAGCAATTTTGCGCATGTACAAAAACATGTCGGGATAAAACTCCAATTTACTAAAAGCGTCCAACTGGTAGGTGGGTGGCGCCTCTTTTATTAATGTGCCATCTCTATCTATAAACAATACTTTTTTTGCCCCATTCACCCCTAAAGAGGGATTGAGCAGTTCATTTTTTTCTGCAAGTTTATTGTTACTCATACTGCCTTAGTGTTTTTAATAAATTTTTATTCTCATCCGGTGTGCCAATGGTAATGCGTAAACAATTATCACAAAGCAATTCTTTATTCCTGTTGCGTACCACTATTTCATTATCAGCAAGGTATTGATACAATGCATCTGCATCATTTACTTTTACCAAAATAAAGTTAGCATCGGTGGGATATACTTTTTTTACGAAAGGTAATCTTACCAATGCTGATGCCATTTCTTCTTTTTGATGCACCACTTCTTTTATCCACTTATTAACCATTGCCGTTTCCTGCAATGCATCCATTGCAATTTGCTGCGATGCTTCGTTGATATTATACGGCGGTTTTACTTTGTTAAAAATATCGATAATATCCATGGATGCAAAACAAAGCCCTAATCTTAATGCAGCTAAACCCCAGGCTTTGGATAGTGTCTGCATTACAATCAAGTTGGGATATTCGGTAAGCTCCTGTATAAATGTTTTTTGCCTGGAAAAATTAATATATGCTTCGTCGATGATAATGATACCGGGAAAGTTATTCAGCAATACTTCCACATCAGTCCGGTTCATATTATTACCCGTAGGATTGTTGGGCGAGCAGATGAATAACAATTTGGTATTGTTATCGGTGGCATTCATAATGCCTTCCACATCCAGTTCAAAATCTTTGATAAGATTTACTTTCCTGGTTTCCACATCATTAATACTGGCACTTACCTGGTACATACCATAGGTAGGTGGACAAATGATCACATTATCTTTACGTGGTTCACAAAAGATACGATAGGCCAGGTCAATCACTTCATCACTGCCGTTACCAATAAAAATATTTTCTGCCGGAACACCTTTTATCTTAGCCAGTTGAAATTTTAATTGCCATTGTAATGGATCGGGATATCGATTATAGTTTTCTGCTACCGGTGAGCCGTAAGCATTTTCGTTGGCATCCAAAAAAACGGAAGCTTTGCCTGTAAACTCATGCCTTGCAGAAGAGTAAGGTTTCAATGTTTTAATATTATTGCGCACCAGAACCCCCAACCCCCTGAAGGGGGTTTTTGAAGAGCTGTTATTATTTGTATCGTCGTTCATAATTCAATCCTTTTATTTTGAAAATTGAAAGCATCTTTAAATTATTGAAGAGCTTTTAGCCCCCTTCAGGGGGTTGGGGGTTTTAAACGAATAGTTACCGCATTTTTATGTGCATCAAGTCCTTCTGCCGCAGCCATTACTTCCACCGCATTTCCAATATTTTGTAACCCTTCCTGGTTAAGTTGTTGAAAAGTGATCTTCTTTACAAAACTATCCAGCGATACACCGCTGTATGCTTTTGCATAGCCATTGGTAGGCAATGTATGATTAGTACCCGATGCATAATCCCCTGCGCTTTCCGGCGAGTAATGCCCTATAAAAACACTCCCTGCATTAATTACTTTTTCTGAAAGTATCACTGCATTATCAGATGCAATGATCAGATGTTCGGGTGCATACTCATTCAATAATGCAAAGGCAGCATCAATATTTTCCATCACAATAAAGCAGCTATACGCTAATGCTTTTATAGCAATTTCTTTTCTTGGCAAAGATGATAATTGTTTTTCTATTTCCATTTTAACCGCATCAATAATTGATGCAGTATTGGCCACTAAAACCACCTGGCTATCTGCTCCATGCTCTGCCTGGCTTAACAGGTCTGCTGCTACAAATGCGGCATTGCAGGTTTCATCGGCATACACCGCCACTTCACTTGGGCCGGCAGGCATATCAATTGCCAGACCTTCCTTATTAATTAATTGTTTGGCGCAGGTTACATACTGGTTGCCAGGGCCAAATATTTTATATACTTTAGGCACAGTTGCTGTGCCATAAGCCATTGCAGCAATAGCCTGAACGCCGCCAATTTTATAAATATTTTTTATACCGATCAGTTGCGCCACATATAATACTACAGGGTTTACTTTACCATTTTTATCCGATGGCGTGCAAACCACAATTTCTTTACAACCAGCTATAATAGCAGGAATGCCCAGCATTAATAAAGTAGAAAATAAAGGTGCTGTTCCGCCGGGAATGTACAAACCTACTTTATTGATAGCAACAGATTTGCGCCAGCATACCACTCCGGTTGTTGTCTCAACTTTTGTAATAGTTTCTTTTTGTACTTCATGAAATTTGCTGATATTATTTTTTGCAATGGCAATGGCAGCTTTTAAATTATCATCCACCATTGCGATGGCTGTTGCAATTTCTTCATCTGTTACTTTCAGTTCATTCAATTGCACCCCATCAAATTGTGCGGCGTATTTTTTTACTGCTGCATCACCGTTTAGTTTAATGTCTTTTAAAATGGCGGACACTTTCTCTTCTAATGATGTTGTATCAAATACCGGGCGCTGCAATAACTGCTGCCATTTATTTTTTTCTGGATTAATATAAACTTCCATTTTTAAAAATATCGCTCCTGCGGAGCTTTGATGATTACTTTATTTTTTTCTACCAAAATACCGCTCCTACGGAGCTATAATTAATCATTGATCTTATCAGCCTCTTCGCTAATATCCCCTCCGTTTCCCTCTCCTAAAGTAGAGGATAGGTGAGGTAAAATTTGCTTCAGTCTTCTACATTTTCCCTTCAGTGGCGCAGGGGCTCTACACAATCATCTTCTCAATCGGTATCACTAAAATACCTTCTGCTTCAAATTGTTTTAATTTTTCTATCACTTCCCAAAAATCATTTTCGTTTACCACACTTTGCACACTACTCCAGCCTTCGGTAGCCAGTGGTGTTACTGTGGGGCTTTTCATACCAGGCAAAACATTTTCAATATTTTGCAATTGATGATTGGGTGCATTTAAAATAATGTACTTATTGTTTTTTGCTGTTTTAACTGCATTGATACGTAATAATAGTTTTTCAAGAATAGCTTTATTATCTGCAGATAAGTTTTTGTTGGCGGTTAATACTGCTTCTGATTTTAAAATTACTTCTACCTCTTTAAGCCCGTTGGTAAACAAGGTACTGCCACTGCTCACCAGATCGCAAATTGCATCAGCTAAACCAATGCCCGGTGCAATTTCTACCGAACCACTGATCTCATGTATTTCTGCATTAATATTTTTTCCGGCTAAATATTTTTGTAAAATGGTGGAGTAAGTGGTAGCAATTTTTAATCCATTTAAATCAGTAACAGATTTGTATTGAATACTTTTTGGTACCGCAATACTTAACCTGCATTTACCAAACCCCAAACGATATACGAGGTCGATATCTTTATTTTTTTCCAGCAACACATTTTCTCCTACAATACCCACATCAGCTACGCCATCAAATACATACTGCGGAATATCATCATCCCTTAAAAAATAAACTTCCAGCGGAAAATTTTCTGCTACAGTTTTTAATTGTTTGTTACCATTGTTCAACTGAATACCACACTCTTTTAAAAGTTTGATGGAATCCTCGTACAATCTCCCCGATTTTTGAATTGCGATCTTTAACATCTTTTATTTTTTCTTATTATACTAATTAAACGAATTACACTAATTATTTTACTACGTTGCTACATTGGTATAAACAAAAAGGGCTCACTTTTCAGTAAGCCCTTGATTAAAATTATGTGTAGTTACATACAAATCAGCACGCTTACCCGTTGAGTAATGTATGATGATGGTGTATGTGAACGATTTTTTGCATTGATAGCACAAAGTAAAGACGGAATGTTTATATCGCCAAATAAAATTTTAAAAATAACTCTTGAATTGCAGCCATTGCAATACCGGCAGCGCAAATGCAGTAGCCCATATCAGTGTAAAAGCAATTTTACCCGAAACACTGAGATCATCATGGTAAGCAGGAACCAGTATATTTTCGATATACTTTATAATTTGCTGTTCGTCATCAGCCTGCTCTTCTGTGGAGTATTTTTTACTTAGCAATTTACTTTCGCCGATAATTACCTTTCTAATCTGCCAGTATTCCGCATCTGTAAGATCATCGTAAGAGCAGGCATAATCAATACCTTCTTCATCCAGTTTTTTACGCACTTTATTATTGAAATTAATACTGCTGATCCTATATAAAACGAGGGCAGCAATTATTAAAAAAACCCATGCATAATTCAATGCGAAAAAAAAGTAAATCAAAGCACAAAAAGAAATGAAAAGAAAAAGCAATTGAATTATTCTGCTGCCTTCAAAAAACAAGGTTTGAAAAAACTGTCCTCCATCCAGCGGAAAAACAGGCAGCAGGTTAAAAACATTTAACAACAAAAAAAGTATGGCCAATTGGCGGTAAGTTTCGTTATAATTACTTTGGTATAAATACAGCAGTACACAACCAATAATAATACCCGGCAACGGGCCGGCCAGCAAAACGATCAACTTATTTTTTCTGGATAAATTGGTTGCCGTGCCCGAAACATAAGCGCCAACAAAAGGCACAAATGTCATGTTAACACCCTTGTAACCAAAAAATTTCATAGCAATAAAATGCCCGGCTTCATGAATAAATATTACACTTACCAACAGCAACACAGCAAGCCAACTTTTAAATATCCAGTAATCCAAAGCAATAAATAAAGCAAGGCTTATCAATGTTCTTGATAAAGAAGTCTTTTTTGTTTCATTCTCTTCAGGTTTAACTACCAGTTCCTGTAATTCCTGTTCTTCGCTCATGTAAATATTTTATGCTACCAATTTAGTTTAATGCCCAATCCCGGCCATTCATTGTAGATCAATTTACCATTATCAAATTGTACCCCTTCGGCTATATCTTCACTCAATAATAATGGTCCGTCCATATCTACTTTATCTAAAAGCGGGGCCAGCTGTGCAATAGCTGCAGTGCCTACACTACTTTCGTTCATACAGCCTACCATCACTTCCATATTTAATTCCCTTGCTTTGGTAATCATACGCCTTGCCGGTGTAATGCCGCTGCACTTGGTTAGTTTAATATTGATACCATGAAAATGCTGATGGCATTTTTCCACATCATCTTCAAAAACACAAGCTTCATCGGCATACAATGGCAATACCGATCGTTCAAATAAAATTTTCATGCCATCCCAATTATCTTTAGCCAAAGGTTGCTCCACCATCTCTACACCCAACTCCTTTAATAAAGGAATTTTTTGCAAGGCTTGTTCCAGTGACCAGCCTGCATTAGCATCCACTCTAAAAATGGCATCGGTATGCTTTCGCAATGCTGCCACCATTTCAATATCATTATCTACCCCTACTTTAATTTTATAAATGGGCCATGATTTTTCTTTCATCTTGGCTACCATATTTTCTATGGTATCAATGCCAATAGTAAAATCGGTAACAGGGCTTTTGGCCGTATCCAAATTCCACAACTGGTGCAATTGCTTACGCTTTAGTTTTCCATAAATATCCCAGGCCGCCATATCCAAAGCACAAACTAAAAATGGGTTAGCAGGAAAAAGATGGTGCAGGTAATGCCAGTATCTTTCCGGTTCATTAAAAGCATATTTTTCAATAAATATCCTTTTGCGTTCCAGGTCTTCCACCATTTTTTCTACCGGGATATTGTAATAACTGATAGCCGGTGCTTCGCCATAACCTTTGATGCCCATAAACTCCAATTCCACAATTAATGTAGGCTGATGTGTTTTAGTGCCTTTGGAAATGGTAAACGGATGTGTGAATGGCAGGTTGTATGTTTTGTAATTTACTTTCATGTTGATGGCTGGTGAGTAGTGAGTAGTGAATAGTGACTGGCGTTTTGAATTTTTATAGCTTTTCTTAATTTGAAACTTTTAATTTTATCAACCATTAACCTTCAATCTTTCTTTACCTGAACAGTGAAGTTATAATAAAAAACATTAAGCAATGTGCTGATAAATTTCTTTTGCTTAAATACTAAATTATAAATTTCCTTTTGCTAATTTCCCCAATGTTTTCAAACCATTCTCTGTTTTTTCATTCCACTCCAAACCATAGCTTAATCGCATACAATTACTGAATTGTTTTTGAAACGTAAACATACTACCCGGCGAAAAAGTAATTTTTCTGCTTACCGCAGTATTGTATAGGTCAACAATATCAATTTGTTTTGGCAATTCCACCCACAAAGATAAACCGCCCTGTGGCCGGCTGATCTTTGTCCCTTCCGGAAAAGATTCGCCGATCACCCTTACATACTGCAGGTAATTGGTGTGCAATGTTCTTCGTAATTTTCGTAAGTGCGCCTCGTACCTGCCATTCTCTAAAAAATTACCGATCACTTCATGCGTTACTGCCGTGCTGCAAAGAGAATGATACAATTTTATTTTACTTACTTGTTCAATAAATTTCCCTGGTGCTACCCAACCAACCCTGTACGCCGGCGCTAATGTTTTAGAAACAGAACTGCACAATAATACAATACCACTTTCATCATAAGATTTACAGCAGGTGGGCCTTCTATCGCCAAAATAAATATCACCGTAAATATCATCTTCAATTAAAGGCACATTATATTTTTCCATCAGTTGCACTGCCACCTTTTTATTTTCATCAGGCATCAGGCTACCAAAAGGATTATTAAAATTGCTTACCAGTAAACAGGCTGCCAATTTTGTTTTTTGTACAATTTTTTTAAGGGATTCCATATCCACTCCCGTTTGTGGATCGGTGGGCAACTCCAACACTTTTAACCCCAGGCTTTGTGCCAAATGCAATATGCCGTAAAAGCAGGGGCTTTCCACTGCAATAGTATCACCGGGTTTGGTTAATGCCATCAGGCAATACGATATTGCTGATATGCATCCCGCTGTGGTTACAATATCTTTTTCCGCTAAATTGCCCTTCCAGCTAAAAGACCACTTGGCAACTTGTATTCTTAATTTTTCATTACCCAGCAAAGGTTCGTATGATGTACCACCACCCGGCAGCGATCTTACTGCCTGTAACATGCCTTTATTTAATTTTGCTACAGGCAATAGCGATACAGCTGGAACGCCACGGGAGAAAGCCACTACATTTTTTTCAAGAGCATTATTAATATTACTTTCAAAAATGTCTCTCACTGCTTTTACCGGTGCTTTAGCTACAGGCCTGCTTACTTCGGGCATGGCCAGTTTTTTACGAAAAGAATTGCTTACATAGTAGCCCGATTGCGGCCTCGGTTCTATCAGTGATTTTGACTCCAGTTCGTAATATGCAAACTGCGCCGTACTCATGCTTACGCCATGCTGCCGGCAGATCATTCTTATCGAGGGTAGTTTATCTCCCACTTTCAACACATCGTTATTTATTTGCAGCTCCAGGCTGTTAGCTATTTTTAAATAGAGCAACTCCTTGCTGTTTACTTTTTTTGTCATAACAAAACTGTATTGGTCAAAATTACTAAAATTGTATCTGTACTGAAACAAATATTTTGCTCAATTTTGTATAAATAAAAAGACACCAAATGGAAGCTTCGTTAAATATTCCTTTTCAAACAATTGACTGGTCGCTTATTGAAAAAACAATACATCCCGGGGAAACAGGTACCGCATTTTGGCAAACACTGCAACTACCGGGCTTACGCATAAGAATAGTGGAATATACAGCTGGTTACCTGGCCGACCATTGGTGTACCAAAGGCCATATTGTGCATTGCCTGGAAGGAGAATTGCTGAGCGAACTTAAAACAGGTGGAGCGTTTACGCTAACTAAAAATATGTCCTATATAGTCTCCGATGAGCTGAGTACTCATCGTTCGGTTACAAAAAACGGTGTACGACTTTTGATCATTGATGGCGATTTTTTAAAATTAAAAAAATAAACAACAGCACTCATGTATATTCCAAAAATAAATGCGACCAGCAACAAAGAAGAGACGATTGCCTTTATGCAGCAATTTAGTTTTGCTACCATTATTACTGCAAAAGATAGTTTACCTGTTGCAACACACCTGCCTTTTATCGTAACCATTAAAGAAGATAAAATTATCCTTACAGCACATTTTGCAAAAGCTAATGATCAGTGGAAAGATATTGAGCATAACAAAATTTTGGTAATCTTTAGCGAACCGCATGCTTATATATCGCCTAAAAATTATGATACTGCATTGAACGTGCCTACCTGGAATTACATTTCCGTTCATGCATACGGGCAAGGCAAACTAATTACCAATACAGTTGAGGTAATGAGAGTGCTTGAAGCCACTATCAACAATTACGAAAGTGCATACCTGCAGCAATGGAATAATTTTGCCGAAGACTATAAATTAAAAATGATCAATGGTATTGTAGCATTTGAAATAGTGGTTACCGATCTGCAGACAAAGAAAAAACTAAGCCAGAACAGAACAGCAACAGAAAAACAAAAGATCATTGAGCAATTATCAAAAAGCAACGACAGCAACGAAAAATTAATTGCCGGTTTTATGAGCAAAGAATAACCACTGTTATCATACTATACTATTTAAAAATAAAATTATGAAAAAAGCCGTCATAGTAACCTTCGACGATTTTACCGACATTGATGTATTTATGCCCTGGGATTTACTTAAATCGGGTACGTTTAATACATAAAGATTTTCAGGTAAAACTTGTTGGCACAGCAGCAACGCATAGATCCAGTTGTGGTATTGAATTAGCCGTGCAGGGACAAATAGAGGAATGTAAAGATGCCGACCTGGTATTTTTTGCAAGCGGCTCGGGCACAAGAGCTATTTATAAAGACAAAAATTATTTGAAGCGCTTTGATCTTGATCCGCAAAAGCAAATCATTTGCTCTATGTGCTCTGGCGCTTTATTGCTTGCAGCATTAGGCCATTTGGATGGTTTATCTGCCACAACCTATCCTACTGTGTTTAACGAGCTGAGGGCATTCGGCATTGATGTAATAGAAGACCATCACCTGGTAGCACATGGCAATATTGCTACTGCTGCAGGTTGCTTAGCAGCAGTTGATCTTATTGGCTGGGCGGTTGAAAAATTGTATGATGAAAAAACAAAACAGTCTGTGATTGCATCTGTATTACCTGTAGGACAAGGACAGGTTTGCATTTATTAAAATACTTTACTTAAAAACAGTACATGACAATTACCAATAGTACAATTGATGACATTGACGAAATATTCCGGTTATATAAAATTGCTACCGATTATATGCAGGGCCGCAGCACCGTTTGCTGGCCGCAGTTTGAAAGAAGCATAGTAGAAAAAGAAATTGCAGCCAACCACCAATGGAAAATGATAGACAATAACAAAGTAGCCTGCGTATGGGCTACCACATTTACCGATCCCTTAATTTGGGAAGAACGAAATGATGACCCTGCTGTTTACATTCACCGCATTGCCACCAACCCCGATTGCAGGGGTAAAAATTTAGTGCTGCAAATTGTGGAATGGGCAAAAGAATATGCCATAGCAAACAACAAAAAATATATCCGTTTAGATACCGTAGGAGATAATAAAGGATTGATAAAACATTACCAGCATTGCGGATTTAATTTTTTAGGATTATTTAAATTACAAAGTACAGCAGGCTTACCTACGCACTATCATAATGCCAGCGTAAGTTTATTTGAGATAGCAATAAATCAAATCAATAAATAAAAAATAAATAATGCCTGATCTTACTTTATATAAAAATGATTTTTGTATCAGCACCAGCCAATCAAAACTTGATATGCAAGCAATACATCAATTTCTTAGCAAAGAAGCTTACTGGAGCAAAGGTATTCCATTTAATAAAGTAGTTACTGCTGCAGAAAAATCACTCAACTTTGGCTTGTACTTAAATGAAAAACAAATTGGCTATGCCCGTATCATCTCCGATTTTGCTACCATTGCGTACCTAGGTGATGTGTATGTGCTGCCGGAGTTTCGTGGGCGGGGGCTTTCTAAATGGCTGATGCAAACCATACAACAGCATCCCGATCTGCAGGGCCTGAGACGATGGATATTACTAACCGGCGATGCCCATGGCTTGTACCGGCAATTTGGCTTTACCCCAATTGCAGCGCCGGAAAAATGGATGGAACTGCATAATAAAAATGTATACAGTAAATAACTATTCGCCTAATCTCTACCACTATATACATGGCACTATTGTTGCCACTATTTATCCGGATTATTTTGGGTATACATTAATGCAGGCATTTCAGCAAAATACAAACCCCAATAGTAATCCACATTACTGTACCTTTAACAATAAATAACATTTTTTACGTTTATTATTACACATACTTTATCCTTTACAATGAAGAAAAATCAATTCGTTAATACCCTTGCCTTTATTACGATGGCAATAGGTTTTTTAAGCTGTAATAATACGGCAGCAGAAAAAAATGTTGCGACAGATACTACTCAGTTAAAAGATAGCACAACCGCTAAAACAGCTACAACAATTGCTGCAATACAAACAACTTCTATAGACACTGTTTTATACAATCAAAAATTAAAAGAACTGGCTAATGGCGATACCAGCGGATTGTGGCCGCAAAAATTTGCCTATCCATTGCCCGGTGCTATTTTACCCTACAACAGGATAGTGGCTTTTTATGGCAACCTCTATTCAACAAGAATGGGCATACTAGGTGAAATACCCAAAGATTCCATGTTTAAAAAGCTGCAATACGAAATGGACAAGTGGAAAGTAGCTGATCCATCAACACCAGTAATTCCTGCATTGCATTATATTGCCATGACGGCACAAAGCCTTCCGGGCAAAGATGGCAAACACCGTTTGCGCATGCCCTTTCACCAAATAGATACTATAATGAATTGGGCAAAAGAGATTAATGCGATTGTGTTTTTAGATATACAGGTGGGCGGAAGTACGATAAAAGAAGAGATTCCTTTGATGGAAAAATATTTAAAATTACCCAATGTACATTTTGGCATCGACCCCGAATTTTCTTTAAAGAATGGCGAAACACCCGGCACTAAAATAGGTTCTTTTAATGCCGATGATATTAATGATGCTGTTGATTACTTAGCTGAAGTGGTAAGGAAAAATAACCTGCCACCTAAAATTTTAATGGTGCACCGCTTTACACAAGGCATGGTAACCGGCTACGACAAAATAAAGAAAACACCCGAAGTACAAATTGTAATGGATATGGATGGCTGGGGCGATAAAATTTTAAAGAACTCTACTTACCTGCGCTACATCCGCAAAGAACCGGTGATGTTTACCGGCTTTAAATTATTTTATAAAAACGATACCCGTAAAGATCCTAATGGCATGTTTACCCCGGAAGAATTATTAAAATTAATTCCAAGGCCAAGTTATATCCAGTTTCAATAATTGCTATTTATATCCGTGATGAAAAATTGCTTTTCGGTTTTCTGTATTCTTTTGCTCCTGTCGTGCAATGCAAAAAAAGATAGCGCAAAACAAACTATTACAGGCAACCTAACTGCCAATAAGGATACTGCACAAAAGGCTGCTGTACCTGTTGCAGATGCTACTACCATATTATCAAAAAAGCAAGTGCCCGTATTGTGTTATCATCATATCAACAATAGCAAGCCCGGCGATTATGTAGTACCGCCATCATTGTTTGCCACGCAACTGCAGGCATTGGCCGATAGTGGTTACCAAACCATACTACCCGACCAGTTGTACAACTATTTAACCACCGGCACTCCCCTTCCTGTAAAAGCCTTTATGCTAACCTTTGATGATACCGATGAAGAACAATATACCATTGGTGCAACCGAAATGGCAAAACATAATTTTAAAGGGGTATTCTTTATTATGAACATTTCCATTGGCCGGCCACGCTACATGAGCAAAGAGCAAATAAAACAATTGGCCGATGAGGGACATATCATTGCAGCCCATACCTGGGATCATCACCGAGTTACAGAATATACCACCGCCGATTGGGATAAGCAACTTACCGAAGCCAAACAAAAACTGGAAACTATTACCGGCAAACCCGTTACTTATTTTGCCTATCCTTTTGGTTTATGGAAACCGCCTGCAATACCAGAGTTACAGCAGCGTAATATAAAAATGGCTTTTCAATTATCAACAAAGCCCGATACTACACAACCTCTTTACACTGTACGCCGTATGCTGGTGCCCGGCACCTGGACCAATGATGGTTTATTTAAAGCAATGAAAAGAACTTTTCATTTGTGATGGGTTGTTGCGTTGCAACAAAATATTTTTTTGGGACCAGCATTTGCAATTCTATTAAGCATCGTTGCATCGCACTCTTGTGCGGTATACCATTGGGGAGCTTTTATGGAAGCGGAGACGCCAATTTACTTATCAAATTATTGAAGATGAATTAAATTAAGTATTAGAGTTGTGTATATTTATGTGTTGGCTGTAATGCTACGCATTTTCTATTATGACACTTCTTTTATTCATAAGGTGGAAACAACTTCAAAGAGAAATTAATGGACTTGGCTTATACCTGCTCGTATTCATCGGATTAGCTGGCTATATTGCTTTTGCATTTTTTAAACAATATCAGCAAGGGCAAAATGCAATTTATATTGTTATTGGCATAACACTGGTTTGCACTGGGCTTCAGTTTTACAGAACTGACAAACGCTTTGTTTATAAACATTTAAACAATCCACGTTTTCAAATATTTTTGGAGTACGTAGTATTAACTTTTCCTTTTTCAATATCCTGCATCATTACAAAAAGCTGGTATTGTTATCCCGTTCTGTTAATTCTCTTATTGTGTATACCTCTCTTTAAATTTCAGTTTGCACATAAAGCTATTTTCAAAAACCTATCTTCTATTATTCCTGCAAATAATTTTGAGTGGATAAGCGGATTTAGAAGAAATTACCTTTCTTTTATCAGTTTATACCTGGTTGCTGCAGCATTTTGCTGGGTAAGAATTTTACCCCTTTTTCTATTATGGCTTTTAACCATTACCATAAGCTCATTTCATAATGAATGTGAATCGATACAGGTCTTAAGAGAGAACAATAGATCACCCGGAAAATATTTATCAGGCAAACTCAGAATAAATATAATGTATATACTTATTCTTTATACGCCTTTGATAACACTAAACACAATTTTCAATACTGATTTTTTGTTAATCAATTTACTGTTCATACCTATGCAGATTTCATTAGTGTGCTTTGCAATTTGTTTAAAATACAGTTATTACAAGCCCAATAAAAACCAAATAGGCAATAATATCCCATTGGCAATTGTTGCATTAGCATCAGCTGTACCTTATTTATTACCTGTTCCGGCTATTCTGTCTTTTACATATTTTTATAAAGCAACACATAATTTAACGCAATACCTGAATGATTAGCATACAAAACTTGTCGGTAAAATTTGGTAACAATCAAATTTTGAATAACATAAACATTAATTTTCCTAAAAAAAATGTTCACGGAATTGTTGGGCTAAATGGCGCAGGAAAAACAACATTTTTTAATAGCTTAGCTAAAACACTAAAACCTGATACCGGATATGTTACTCTAAATAACACAGCGCTTAGCATAAAAGATACGGCCTATCTTGAAACTGTAAATTTCTTTTACTCAAGAATTACAGGCATGGAATATTTAAAAATATTTAAGCAAACCAATCCTGATTTCAGCTTAACAATATTGCAAGACTATTTTAAATTACCCTTAGATGAGTTAGTTGAAAACTATTCAACAGGTATGAAGAAAAAACTTGCCCTATTAGCTGTGCTGAAACAAAACAAGCCGATTTTTGTTTTAGACGAACCTTTTAATGGCCTTGACCTTGAGACCAACAAAATTGTTGAGATCATTATTACAACGTTAAAGCAAAAAGATAAAACAGTTTTTGTTTCATCACATATTATTGAACCCTTATTAACCATTTGCGACAGCATTCATCTATTAGACAAAGGCGTATTTGTAAAATCGTTTGATAAAAAAGATTTTGACAAAATTGAAGACGAACTTTTTAGCAAATTAAAAGATGAAGCAAAAATAAATATTGCTACAGCAATTTAAAAATGGACGCACTGCAACATGATCTGTGTATCAAATTTCAGCTCCGCTAGTTCAGATACCCCAGCGATCACCTGTATTTATTATTCCTCTCAAACTCCATTTAATTGCATGTAATTTACACTTAGATAAAAGTCTGCCTGTACTAGCCGTGTAACACCAATCACAAAACTTGAACACATATTTTTCTTCAAAAAAGATGAATTAAAGCCATAGTGTTATGTATATTTACACACTATAGAAAACATTTTTATATCTATGGAGAATTAATAATCAAACCTACTTCGCCAATATAATACTGTTATAAGCTTTAATTAATGTTTCATGAAATATTTATACTTTCCTATTCTGCTTTTTGTATTTTTTTCCAGTAAAGCCCAAACGGCTTCCGACACCTCAATAAACAGTAGTAAAGCTCAACCCCAGATTGATGAAGAGCATAAAATCTTTACCCACTCGGAGATCCCTGTTTCTTATCCGAAAGGAGAAAAAAAACTGTTGAAATATATAGAAAACAATATCAACAAAAAAGCTATTGTAGAAAACGGCGCTGTAAAAAATGATTACACTGTAATAATTAGATTTATTGTAAGGCAAGATGGAACAGCATACAATTTTTCTCCTGAAACAAAAAACGGTTTTGGTTTAGAAGATGAAACAATCAGAGTTCTAAAAACAATATTACAATGGGAACCTGCAAAACAAAACAACAGAAAAGTATATGCTTACTACCGGATAAAAGTGTCATTAAGCCTGTAAGGAAATTGATTACCCTGCAGTATGAAATCCAGTTACCTCAAAAAACTATCTCCCACTTGCGGCAACATAATTCCTCACCTCTTCATTAAACTCATCAGCTTTAAGCAGCTCTTCTAAAGTAAGGTGCATGCGGTATTTCCAGTAATGATTGGGGTTAGCAGGTACGTTTATCCTTTCTTCATCAGGATTTTCACGCCTTATTTTTTCATTAATGCCCAGCCAGTCCTGCAATTGAAAAATGCTCCACATGGCGGGGCAATATAAATGCTCGATTACAATTTCCTTATTCACCCAGGGTTCGCAAAAGTAAGGCGCCTCGCCATATCGGCCCATAATGGTATTGTAAAAGCGCTGTGTTTTTACACGGTCTTCCTGCCACCAGCCACGTATAGTACTCATATCATGTGTGCTGGGTGTAACTACACTTAGGTAAGGTGCATCGTTAGGGTGAAAAAATTCGGTTCCGGAATCTTTTGGCATACGCTGAATTTCCAGGCTAAGTATTCCTAATTGCTTCATTACATCAGGCACACAATCGGGCACCATACCCAGGTCTTCGCCGCAAATAAGCATATTGGTACTGCGTTTTAAACCAGGTAGTTTATGCATGGCTTCTGTTCTCCAAAAATCATCCTGCCTGCGAAAGAAATAATTTATCGCCAGATACTTCAATGCATTTTTAGAATGATCATCCAGATCTCTGAAAGACAAAGTTTGCTCCATCGCAATGCGGAAATGAAATTTTTGCCCTTGCGAATTATCTTCTTCAAATAAGATAACATTACTGATCAAATTAAACAAGCCATATTTTACGGGGTTCTCCCCGTCATCCTTAGCCGCAAAATAATTTTCTACTTTTCGCTGCGTATTATACGCTTCTTTTAATTGGTTGTCGAGTAAAAAATGTTCTTTTACCTCATTTACTTTATCGCCAAATAATTCATACAATACATTTTCGGTAATGTATGGTTTGGTATAGCGGTGCCAGTCGTAAGAAATATTTTTTTCAAAAAGTTCGTTGATGTGAATGGGAATAGCTGGTTCAAACCTGCCCATAATGCCTTCTACGGCGTGTAAAGGAATGCTCCAGATACGGAAAAAACCAAGGATATGATCAATACGGAAAGCATCAAAGTAATTACTCATCTGCTCAAACCGCTGTCGCCACCAGGTAAAATCATCTTCCTGCATGGCCTTCCAGTTATAAGTAGGAAAGCCCCAGTTTTGTCCCTTTACTGCAAAATCATCGGGCGGTGCGCCGGCCTGTGCATCCATATTGTACAACTTTGGCGCCATCCATGCATCTACACTATTGCGGTAAATACCTATGGGAATATCACCTTTTACCACAATACCATTTTTGTGTGCGTAAGCTGTAGCTTCTTTTAATTGTAAATGCAACTGGTACTGTGTAAAATAATGCACCGCAATAGCATCGTAATGCTTTTGTGATGGGCTTACCAGTTTTTGTATAGCATCTTCATTGTATATGCTGTTGGTTTTCCAACTGCTAAAATCGGAGGTATTGTATTTATCTCTTAAAAAACAAAATGCGGCATAAGGCACCAGCCAATGGCGGTTGAGTTCAAAAAACTCAAAGTACTCCGTATCATTAAGGAAGATATTTTTTTTAGCAGCGTAAATTTCTTCAATTGCCGACAGTTTAAATTTGATCACACTATCGTAATCCATATCGGGCAAAGCATTTAATTGCTGTTGTTTTTTCTTCAGCGATTTTATTAAAGCAGCTTGTGAAGTGCCTGCTGTTTTTTCTAAATTTAAAAACAGCGGATGCAATGCAAATGCAGAAATGGCAGCGTAGGGATAAGAATCCTTCCAGGTATGAGTAGCGGTAGTATCGTTAAGCGGCAACACCTGTATCAGTTTTAACCCTGTTTTTTTTGCCCAATCCACCAACAATTTTAAATCGGTAAACTCGCCGGTGCCAAAACTATTGTTGCTGCGCAAACTAAATACAGGAATGGCAACACCGGCACCTTTCCATTGCTGGTAAGGTACGTTGATAAAGCCATCGTGGCTGATAGTGACCTTCTTTTTTCCGGTATCGCCAGACAAGGTTCTGTTGCTACCACTTTCAAAGGCAACAAACTTTTTTTCTTTGCTGTTGTAAATGCCATACTTGTAAGCTACAGGAAAAGTTTCTTTAGCAAGATTGAGCCTTACCTTCCACCAGGTATTGTTTTTTGCCAGCAGTATGGGTTTTTCTGTACTCCAGTTGTTCATTACATCGGCAGTACCGGTAATGCAAATCACTTCATCCTCCTGTAGTATGGGAGCTTTTACCCTAAACTCGTGGCTATAATTTTTAAGCGGTTTTCCGGCAAGTTTAGCCGGTGTTTTTAGTAATACATTCTGAAATGGCTGTGTAAAATAAACGTTCTCTGTTTCGCCGGAATAGTTCCAGGTATCAAAACAAACTATTTCCTCCGCAACAGTATCGTCCAGTTCTACAATTCTATCATCTCCAAACTCTACTGTTTCTTCCTTGCCTTCTTCCCTTAAAATGTATTTATAGCGAATATTAGTAACATCTTTTACGGTATCAACAGTTATACTGCCATGCCATAATTGATCATTAAGATATTGGATAGGAAAGGCCTTGTCCAGGTCATCATTGCCCAATAGATCGTTGTTGCCACTTACGTAAATAGCTTGTCCGAACTTAGTGGAAAACCGTAAATAAAAATGTATAATCATCAGCAATCAGGTTATCAGAGGGCAATATAAACTGTTTAATTCAAAATGTAAAAAATACACATTGAAAATTGGATAAAAAACTCACGGTAATTTTATGGGGATGGCCAAATTTTATTGCAAAAAAATGAAGTGGTTAAATCTTCTGCCTTATATTTGCAAAAAACAAATAAAAATGGAATCAACCAAAAAGAACACCGGACTTTTCTGGATATTATTTTTACTTTCCGTAGCAGGCTTTTTTGCAGTATTATACTCTCCTCTTGGCGCTTATTGCTCAATGGTGCTTCCGTTTAATTTTACCTTTTTTGCAAAGGCTTTAGATTTAATGTAATCATTTTTTTAAGATATTAAAAACATCCGTTAACTAACGGGTGTTTTTTTATGCCCTGCACCTGTTAATTAGCATTTACAAAATCGGGCCGCTTAATAAAAGTACTGTTGTATTTAAAGCGGATGTTGGTATTCAATTCCACTTTCCAGCCTCTCATATCGCCATTGGTACGGGGGAAAAAATAACCTTTTAATTCCATCGTACCAAACACCAGGTTTTCGTTACGGGTACGTACACCACCGCCAAAAGCGCTATACAAATCGCTTTTGTTTATACTTGCCTTAGTGGGTTTTAATACACTAAAATCGGTAAACACAAATGGTGCAAATCTAAAACCCAGTATTTTATCAGTATTGTAGTACACCGACTCCAGCTTAACAGTAGTTCTCAGGTCGGCATTAATATTTTCCGGATTATAATAAGGCAGGCCGTAAGTGCTGTTGATAAACAATGGTGTGTTATATACAGGATTAACTTGTGCTGTTACGCCAGTGGTAATAAAGGTTCGCTGGTACCATTTGCTGTTTAGCTTTTTTAACCGTGTAAAATGTTCTATGTTAAAAAGCAGATCGGCATCTTCAAAGCGATGGCGATAATAAAAACTTCCCAGCCTGATGGTATAGTTACTGTAAAAGCCTTGCTTTTTAAAATTGGTTAAATTAAAATCTATACCTACATAAGGCCTTTTTAACTGCTGCTTTTTTACCCATCCGGCATTTAATGCAATACTAAACCCTTCGGGCACATCTTCGCTTCGGCCAAAGCCATAAATAAAATTAGTTTTATAAAAGGTTTGTCTGAATACGTTAATGGATGCAAGCGATCCAATAAAATTGGTGTAGCGGTAATCAAAGCCTGTTTTATACTTAGTGGGCAAATTAAAAAAATGCTGGCTAAACCCTCTTAGTGCAACAAACTTATGCACTTTTATTTCCTTGTTGGCATAAATAGATCGCTTACTATCTAAACTGTAGCCCAGCCAGCCATCAATATTATAATAAGTGTATTTAAAATCAGTTTTGTATAAAGAGTCGGAAACGTATGCATTTTTTGAAGTGTAATAACCAGCTTCAATTGCGCCAGTACTGGGTATATACGGAGTTACCAAAGGCTTTTCAAAGCGGGTAAAAATATTGGTTTCCTCCCTTTGTCCGCTACTGAAGGAACGGCCAAAACTTGTAACCCCTACAGTCCAGTCAACAAAAGAACCGTTGATATTTCTTTTAGTAAATTGAGAACTAAACCCTTTTACCGGGTGCCTGGCTTCATCATATAATCCGCTGATAAAAAAACTTGATGCACTACCTGCAATATTCTCTTCCTGCAACTCAATCCTTCCTTTTGTTTTACTATCCACTTTTACTTTACCGCCCAGCGAAAAAATGTCTTTTGTTATCACCACCACATCAACCGAATCAATGCTGCCTTCAACAAAGTCCACTATTATTCTTGCATCCTGTATGTATGAAAGGTCACGTAAATATCTTTCATTATCTGCTACCAAATAAGGATACAGGCGGCCGCCTTCTTTAAAAAAAAGATTGTTGCGTATTACCTTTTCTCTTGAATTTTTGTGAAAGGCATTGGCCATTCTTATACCAAAACTTTTATTGATAGTGCAGGTATCATAAATACTGCATTCAAAACCCAGGCGCACCAAATCAACAGAGCGGATAATTTTTCCTTTATATTTTAAAAATGGATTAGCCACTTTTTGTGGCGCTTCTTCCGGCGCAAATGTGGAAATACTTTTGCCCAACCTACCCAGCAAACCTTTTTTCTTGGCCAGAAAAAAAGTATCCTCTTTACTCATAGGCTGCTGTGCAAAAGCAACTTGCTGAAGCAACAATAAAAAAACAACTAACAAATAAAACAACCGCTTAATCATATCGGCAATAGTTATCTAAAGTGGATAAAGATATTGAATTGCCTTGAAATGAATACAGATAGGATTGTTACAAATTTTTTAAGTCGTAAAATTTATAACCTGTTTTCATACTATTGCAGTAAGAAGTACGGGAACGGATAATGTAAAACTGGGCAAACTATTTTTACCTAACCGACCGGGAACTTTTATAATTTCTGTTAGCAGCCTGCTGCATGGTTACCGAACGGGAGCAGGAAATTAGAAAAACTACAATGACGATTAAGGTAATAATGTTTTTCATAAGAGATAATTGACAGATTAAAAATAATACCAATGCAAAAATAACCCTTGTCAGCTGGGTATATATGAGTGGAACTAACCAATTTTTTTGCGTAAATCTACTTGTAAAAAATACGATGTCGCTTTTACAAACAGTTGTTTACTAACCCCTAATTGCAACGATGGCTGTTTTACTTTTTTGCAACCCGCCATATTTTTTTTCCGGCATCATCTGCTACCAACAAAGAACCGTCTTGTGCAAATACTACACCTACCGGCCTGCCATAAACATTATTACTGTTTTTGCCGGTGATGAATCCTGTTAAAAAATCCTGTACCGGGCCCGAAGGTTTGCCATTGGCAAAGGGTACATACACCACTTTATATCCTGAGAGTTCACTTCTATTCCATGATCCATGCTGACCAATAAACAGCCCGCCAAAATAGTTTGATGCTAAATAATTGTTTTCATTAAATGCCAAACCCAATGATGCTGTATGAGCACCTAGTGAAACATCAGGTGTAATAGAACTGTTAACCAGGTCCATTCGTTCGCCCTTCATTCTTGGATCAACGTTTTTGCCATAATAGGCATAAGGCCATCCATAAAAACCATTCTCCTGTACACTGGTTGCATAGTCAGGTACCAGCTCATCGCCTAAATGATCTCTTTCATTTACTGCTGTCCATAAAGTATTAGTACCTGTTGCCCAACCCATACCTACCGGGTTGCGTAAGCCGCTGGCATAAATTCTTTCGCCGGTGCCATCAGGATTTATTTCTAAAATATTAGCCCTGCGTTTTTCATTTTCAATACCATGTTCGGCTACATTACTGCCCGAACCAACCGATACATAAATTTTTGTGCCCGCCCTGTTGGCAATTAAATTTCTTGTCCAGTGATTATTGTAGCCGCCTGCAGGCAACTCTACAATTTTTGTTCCTGCTGCTATCATTTCAGTTTGTCCTGCTTCATATGGATACATCCACAAACCATCTGTATTACCTACATAAAATTTATCGTTCAAAACCAGCATTCCCAACGGACGATTTAAACCCGTTAAAAATACTTTCTTCAATTCAGGTATGCCATCGCCATCTTTATCTCTTAATAATAAGATAGTATTACTGCTCTTACCCAATTTTTTATCGCTGGCAGTTTTGGTAAACCCGTCACTTATGGTATTTGCCATTGCAATAAAAATATCTCCGTTAGGCGCTACATATATCCAGCGTGGATTATCCAATCCTTCTGCAAAACGTGTTACTGCAAAACCTTCCGGGGCAAGTGGCATTTTATCTTCGGGCCAGCCAATAACTTTCGAAACATTTCTTACAGATGCTGTAGCAAAGGGTGCAGGAAGTTTTACCGTATCGATAAAACCCTGTGCAACATCATTTACTTTGGAACCAGAAAGAATGTGCTTACTATTATTACAATTAACAAAAACTAAAACTGATAATACCGGTAGAAATATTTTTTTATAAATCATTGCGTAGCTATTTATCTAAAATTACGAATTAGCTTTGCGAAATAACCGGTTTGAATGAAAAAAATTATACACTGCTTTTTAATGACATTATTACTGCAACAATTTTTATATGCACAGCAAGAAACTGTTACCGACACTTCACTCACACTGGATAAAATTGTAGTCACAGCATTTGAACAAAACAGAACCATCAGTTGTGGAACTATTGTAAGGGTTATACCCAACAGTCATTCAACAGGCTATAATAAAATTTCGTTGGTCAATGCATTTAACAGTCTGGCAGGTGTAAGAATGGAAGAGCGTTCTCCCGGCAGCTACCGCATTAATATTCGTGGCAGTTCGCTCCGCTCCCCTTTTGGTGTAAGAAATGTAAAAGTTTACTGGAACAGTATTCCTGTTACCGATGCCGGTGGCAATACTTATTTTAATCAGTTTGCTTACAATAATTTTTCATTTATCGAAATAGTTAAAGGCCCGGCAGGCAGCATGTATGGTGCAGGTAGCGGAGGAGTATTGCTGATGCATAGTATGGAAAATTATAAAAAACCTTCGCTAAGTGTGGAGTACATTACCGGAAGCTATGCAACACAAAATATTTTAGCATCTGCTAATTTTGGAGCACCCAACAGCCGCAGCTTGATCACATATGCTCATACAGAAAGTGATGGTTACAGAGATCATACAAAAATAAAAAAAGACAATGCCAGTTTTGTATCGCAATTTAAAATTTCCGACAAGCAACAATTAACCGCCAATATTTTATACAGTAACCTGTTTTATGAAACGCCTGGCGGATTAACCAACGCAGAATTTACTGCCAACCTAAAACAAGCAAGGCCTGCGGCTGGTGGTTTTCCCGGTGCAGTTTTGGCAAAAGCAGCCATTGAGCAAAAAAATTTTTTAGCAGGCATTAATCACCAATACAATTTTACTGCAACACTTAAAAACACCAGCAGTATTTATGGTGCCTTTGCACAAATACAAAACCCAACCTTTAGAAATTACGAACGTAGGAATGAGCCCGGATTTGGCGGCAGAACCTCTTTTATTTATGACAAAAAAATAAATGAAACAAAAATACAATTGATAGCCGGAGGTGAATTGCAGGAAGGATTTTTTAATACACAGGTATCAAAAAATAAAAATGGCAATCCGGATACATTGCAAACCAATGATGATATACATTACCATACTTACAGCATTTTTACTCAGGCAGACATCAACTTTAAAGACAGCTGGATAATTACTGCAGGTGCCAGCATCAATAAGTCTAAAGTGGAATTTAGCAGGCTAAACAGTTATCCTGTACAGCAACAAAGCCGCACTTACAAAAACAAATTATCGCCAAGGCTGGCAGTGCAAAAAAAACTTAACAACAATGCATTGTTCGTAAGCGTTTCAAAAGGCTTTTCGCCACCCACCATTGCAGAGTTATTGCCTTCCACAGGCGTTATCAGTACTTTTTTAAATGCAGAAGAAGGTATTAATTATGAGTTAGGCGGAAGAGTATCTTTATTTAAAAACAAACTACACCTGGAAGCTACCGGCTTTTATTTTAAACTAAACAATGCATTGGTAACCAGGAAGGATAGCAGTAATGCAGATTATTATGTAAATGCAGGCAATACCCAACAAAAAGGTATTGAAGTAAGTGCCGACTATATCAGCTTTTTTCATTCCACCATTATCGACTATTTGATTTTGAAAACAGCCTATACATTCAGCAATTTCAAATATGGTGATTTTAAAAAAGGCACTGTCAATTTTTCGGGAAAATATTTGCCCGGTGTACCAAAGCATACGATTGCCGCCGTAGCAGATCTGCAATTAAAAAAAGGCATGTATTGCAGCAGCACTTATTATTATGCAGCTAAAATATTTTTAGATGATGCCAACACAGTGGCCGCAAGCAGCTACCATTTACTAGGCAGCCGCTTTGGTTACAAATTTGCTGCAAAAACAAAAACCTTATTTAATATTTATGCAGGCTTCGATAATCTTTTAAATACAACTTACAGTTTAGGCAACGATTTTAATGCCGCAGGCGGAAGATTTTACAATGCCGCTCCAAAAAGAAATTATTACACCGGCATTTCTTTTCAGTGGAATCAGCATAAAAAGCAATAATTTTTTAGATATTCTTTTCAGAAATAAAAGTTCCGTTAGCAGCAAATATTGCCTGAGTACGCTGGCTGCCAATAAAAAATTTCACTTTGTAAGTATTGCCATCTTCCTTTTCCCATTCTATTTGGCCACTTGCAGTTGGATAACGGCTGTTATAAGCGCTCATAACTACAGCAGGCACCTGCGATGCACTTATACTTGTACTGTTAGAAACAATATCGTCGTTTTTTGAGCAGGTACTACTCATAGTAACAGTTGCCAGCAACAGTATAAACAAAAACTTTTTCATGTAAATTAATTTAAGATGACTAATTATTTTGCAATGAAGATAATATTGCTGTATGCACAACAAAGAGAGAAATATACTGAACAGGAATATTTAAAGACTGAATGGGATTTTATTATGGCAAAGTAATGCCCGTGACGAATGATTAACTTTTATTTTGCCTTACCATTGCAGCAAGTTTAGGTGGAGCCACTTCGCAATATGCTGTTGTTAAGGCATCGGTAAACATTTGCTTTTTTACTGCTGCAAGATCAATTAACGTCCAGCCCTGTTTACCCCATTTATTGGGTGCCGGATAAATAACCGACCGGTCAAAAACTGCAAACACATCCTGGTCTGCTTCAGACAGTTTAATGCAGACCCGGTTATTTTTACTGTTAAAAGTTGCAAATATTTTTTTACCCACTCTGAAAGAAGTCTTTTCAAAATGTGGCTGCTCCGTAGTTTCGGGAAACGACAGCGCCATTTTTCTGAATGTTGCTATTGAAACCATCAGCATTTATTTTAAAACAACATTTAAATAAAGTATAAGCCGTGTTATACTGCCTGATTTAAAAATAAAGGCAAGCCACTTTTCCAGTCGCCATCTATATACAATTCAAAAGAATAACGGCCTGGTTTTGTAAACTGCAGCTGATTAAAATTAATGACCAGGTTTATAGTAACCACCCTGCCATTTGCTGCGGCGGGAATATTGATATTGCCTTCTATGGGCTGTATGGTTTCTTTTCCGGCAGCATCAGTCATTCTTAATTTAAAATCATGGTCGCCGGCCTCTTTATCAGAAAAACGCAACCGGCAGGCAACAGTACAAGCCGGGTGCTGTGCAGGAAATTGTTTGGCATGAATACTATCGAATGTACCTACAACAGTTAGTTTAGAGTTATTGTCTTGTGCAAAATCGCAAAGGGTAAATATTTCAATTTCCATATCGGTAATTTTTTATACAGCAAAAATACCGAATGGATAATCACTTGCCATTTTTATTTGTAATGGAAGAACTATTACAAACTAGTGCTTTGAAATACTTGTAATTTTTATCATCTTTTTAGGTGGAGTAGCACAAAAACAAATAAAATCTTTATCGGTAACCAAATAACATACATCAACTACCAAACCATCAAGCTTAAAGGCTGCAGGAATCTCTTCGGGTGCTTCATATTTCCAGTTAACAGAGTCCGTTACTAATATCCAACCTAAACCATCAGTAGCAGGGTCGCCGCCATAAGTAACTCTTGCTGTAATACAGGTGCCGGCACTTTGTGTGTTATTTTTTTTGCAGGCTGCAAACAAAACTATTGCTATGGTCAGTATGCCAATTATCTTTTTCATATATAGTTTGACAATTACTTTTTTAATACCGTTGCATTCAACTGTACCTTTTGGGAGTAACTGTAACCTAACCCTGCTAAATTAATGCCAGACTGTAAGAGTGCAGCAGGTTACTCATTAATCTGCTGTTATAATTTTATCAGCAGTGTTATTACATTTTTAAGCGCAAGTTTTAAATCATCATTACTGTAATAAATAATTTGAAAATCGCTGATGCCGGAAATAGTGGTGGAATGTGCCGCATCTGCATGCCGCATATAAATAACCGGTTTGCCTTTGGCTTTTGCATACCCCACTTCCGCACCAATGCCAATGGCTTTATCAGAAGTTTCTGCAATAAGTATATCGCAATCATCAATTGCGGCCATAGCCTGTTGCATCATTTGCTTTTCTGCTGTTGCAGTAAATTGGTATTGGTCAACAAAAATAAAAGATTCAATACTGCATTCTTTTAATGTGGTTGTAATACACTTGAGTACATTACTCAGGCTTTGTCTTTTGGTATTACTAACTGCTATGTATGCCTTTGCCAAGCAGTATATGAGATTAATTTTTAGAAAGCGTTACATTATAATCCTTATTCAGTCCATCATAAAAAACGGCAAGCCTTATAGAATCTCTTTGCCGGAGCCCTGCCATCTCAGTTTTCAACCCTTCTCCCAATTGCAATATATAGGCCTTACCTTCCTCTTCTGTAGGATCCTTGGCTGCGTAAGCAAGTATATCATCTAAAAATTTATTCATTAATGGCTTTATCTCCTTTATTTGCTGTGCTGTAATATCAATAGTGGAATATACCCGCTGGTCGGCATTGGGCTCTTTTTTTATGTTCTCCATGTTTTCAATGGTAACATCTATTTCATGGTTAATATTTTTACGGGTTACTTCCAGATCGTTTGAACTTGCCAGTTGCTTCATCACGGTTGAGAATATACCTTTATTTTGTATAAACACATTCCAGGTTTGTACAGTTGCTTCTTTTTTCTTTTTAAAGTCTGCATCATCATTTTTATTAAACCCTAAAAAGTAAATGATAGTAGCTGCAAGCACAGGTGTAACTACACCTATACCTATATTTTTCGCTATTGATTTGGCAGAACTGGTTACCGGCCGTTTTTCCATTTTATGTTTTTACGTTTTGCTAAACTAAAAAAAAATATTGATTATTAAAACATCCGCAGCTTATTTAGCCTGCTGTAGCTTTTCAATAAAACCGGCAGTCCGGTATCAAATAAACTGGCACAAAAAAGATGTTTTTTTTACAGGTATGTGGGTAATTTGTTTTCTTATATTAACGGTAATAAAATAATTTTAAACTTATTCATCTATTATCTAACTAAAAACTCTGTTATGAAAAAAATGGTTTCCAAAATTGCAATCCTGTTTCTGGCGATCTCCCTATTTCTTACTCCTTCTTATGCAGCACCAGCTTTACCCGGCAGCAGTACTACAAGCAATAATGTGGCGGGCCCCGGTGATCCGGCTACTTTAAAATCGGCTTTGGCAGAATTTAAAAACCTTTCCCGTAAAGAAAAAAAGGAAAGATTAAAGCAGGTAAAAAAAGAAATGAAAGCATTTAAAGCCAGCAAAAAAAATGGTGGCGAGCCCAGCACCAATACTTTGCTGCTGGTAATTTTGGCTATTATTTTACCGCCATTGGCAGTGTACCTGCACCAGGGAGAGATCAATAAAAAATTCTGGATCGATCTTATACTCACCCTGCTTTTCTTTTTACCAGGCATCATTTATGCATTGTATGTGATTTTGAGTGAAGAGTAATTTTTAATACCCGAAGTAATAAATTTTTAATATTGAGCATTGCGGTTTAATGGTAAACCGTAATGCTCATTTTGTTTTACCGAAATTGCTATACTAAAATACTTTAGTCTATTTATACCTATAAATAGACTAAAGTATTTCCAAAATAAAAGCCAGCCGTTTGTTTGGCATGATATTCTCATACCAGACAGTATACTAAATAAATTAAGATGAAAAGATTAGTAATATTATTAGTATCTGTTATTACTGTAATAGCATTTACTGCAAACACCGCTGCTGCTCAGCCAGCACATGCAAAAGCATATGGCAAACAAAAATTTTATTACTACCCTGCATCCAATGTGTATTATGATGCCGGCCCGGGTTTATACTATTATAATTCCGGCCCATCGTGGACGGGTGTAAGAGTGCTGCCTGCAACTATTATCATTACTGCCGGTGCACCAAGGTTTGCGGTATACCACCAGGGACCCGAAGTTTGGTTGGATAACCCCGTGCATGTAGTAAAATACAAAGCCTACAAAAACAAACCTGTAAAGTATAAAAAAGGGAAAGGGCACGGCAAACATCATTAATTAATAACAGGCAATACTATCAACTTAAATTCCGGCAATAATACTGCCGGAATTTTTTATGCCGCTTTTGTACAAAAGCATCTGCCGTATTTAATTGCATTTACTATTTATAAAATGGATACTGCTGCAAAAGAAGTATATGTAACGGTTTAGCCCAACCTCGTAATATTATAAAAAAAATATTAACTTCAATTTCAACTAATGTAAAGTATCATGCCCATTTATATGGACGTACATATTATTCCGGGAGTAAAAGCCAGAGATGTTGCACAGGCACACAACCTTGATATGCTGCACCAGGAAGAGCATGAATGCAAGTGTATGACGTACTGGATTGATGAAGAACGGGAAAGCGTTTTTTGCCTTATTGACGCCCCCAACAAAGAATCAGTAGAAGAACTGCACAGGCAAACACATGGCCTTATTCCCAACAAGATCATTGAAGTAAAAAGCAATTTAGTAGCATCTTTTTTAGGCAGAATTTACGACCCCGCCACCGCAGAAACCACCCCTGATGGTTTAAAAGTTTTTAATGATACTTCTTTTCGCTTTTTGCTGGTAACAAAAATTACCGACCCTGTGCTGCTGAAATATAAACTGGGTGCAGCAAAAACTGAAGCACTGCTGGATGCACACCATAAAATAATACGGCAAAAACTACAGCACTTTGAAGGCAGCGAAGCAGAACACAGAGGAGCAGGATTCATTATTTCCTTCACCTCGGCCAGTTCGGCTGTTTCCTGTGCGCTGGCTATACTGGATGCCATGCTGCATGAAGGTGGAAGCGAAATGAATTTCAGGATAAGCATTAATGCAGGAGAACCCGTTGAAAAAAGTAACCGGCTTTTTGGTGATACCTTACAGCTTGCCCAAAATCTATGTTTCATTGCCGGCAATATGCAGGTGGCCCTTACCAATGCTGTAAAAGAGCTGGTATTAAAAGATCATTTTAAAAACCGCAGTAATAATTTTTTCGTGTTATCTGTGCAAGACGAAGCTTTACTAAAGTTATTATACAGCACAGTGGAAGAGAACTGGTCGAAGGCTGAATTTGACATCAGCAATTACGGCAAGGCCATGGCCATGAGCACCTCACAATTATACAGAAAAACGATCTCCCTTACCGGCCTTTCGCCCAACCTGTTTTTAAAAGATTTTCGCCTGGAAAAAGCAAAGGAACTGATGCACAAAAAACAAAACAGTATTGCACAAATCACTTTCGAATCCGGCTTTTCCAGCCCCTCCTATTTTACCAAATGTTTTAAAAAGAAATACGGCCTGTTACCCATGGCCTATATCGATCTGTTGCAATAACCTATTTACCTGCGGTTGAATTTTACTATTTATTGAACGATTTGTGTCAGGCCTGTTACCATTTATTGAATGATTTGTTACAGCCCCTGGCCTGTTGGTGAAAGTATCTTTGAGCATCTTCTCACCTAAAACAAATTGTATGAAACTGAACACTAAAAAATTTGCATTACTGGTTGGCATTATGTTTTTTACTGCTTTTGCTGCAGTAGCGCAAACCAACGCCGCAACAAACCATTCCACCACTAAAAACACTGCAACAATGAAAACATTCCTGATTGAAAGAAACATTCCCGATGCCGGTAAGTTAACACCTGAACAACTAAAAGGTATCTCACAAAAATCCTGCTCGGTACTTAAAGAAATGGGACCAAAAATTGAATGGTTGCAAAGCTATGTAACCGGTAATAAAATATTTTGTGTGTACAAAGCCGAAAGCGAAGAGCTGATAAGAGAGCATGCTAAAAAAGGCGGCTTCCCCGCCAACGTTATTACAGAGATAGGCACAGTTATTAGCCCGGAAACTGCTAACTGATAATAAGAATACGATTTACCTAGAAAGACCCGTTGCTATAACGGGTCTTTCTAGGTAATTTATTTGTGTAAGGATAAGGAGCGATGGCGTACCAAACATTAATGCTTTTTTATGCTTTCGATATGTATCATTTTTGGAAAAGGTGGTACACAATGGCAAGGCAGATCTTTATTTGTTTTAGTGTAAACCACATCCACCTCAAGCTCCAATACTTTAAATGAATCAGGCATATTATCTGGAAACAAAAAAACAGGCCCATTCACCTCTTCTTTAAATAAATGCCAGCCACTACCATCTGCAAGTGGATCACCACCGTACTTCACTTTAACTGTGGCACTATAGCCTGGATTATTATTTACGGTTACGGTATTTTTTTTACACGATGCTGTTATTACTACCGCAGCCAAAAGTATAAGCAGTATATTTTTCATACTTGTTTTTGACAACTTAATTTGACTAACCGTTGCATGTTAATTACAATAAGTTATTGGTTAAAAACCAGGCAACGGCGGAGATTGAAGCGGTATGCATGGGGAAGTAAGAATATTTGTTTTTTAAATTCCGGCCACACCTGTCCCGCCTAATGCGGGAGTCCGGCAGAATTTAAAAGCATCAAGTCATCCTGGCGGAATATTTGCGCCAGTGGGTATATTGAATACCAACAGAGACGAAAAAAAAATCTGCTATCTGGTTATTTTTATTAATTTGTGTGACAAGTGTATTTATCTTCTAATTATTATTATCTTAAACTAATATGAAAACAACATTCATTGTATTATTCTTTTCCGGCTTACTGCTCATAAATTTAAGTTGTAAAAAAGATAATACTGGTAACAATGGGCCTGTTAGTACCGACCCGGCTGTACTGATACTTGGCAAATGGCAGGTGATCAAAGACTCTATTGTGGTACACAACTTTGCATTTAGTGATGGAACAATACCTATACCGGGTGTTTATTTTGGTACCGCTAATGACCACTGGCTTTTTCAAACCAATAGCACCGTTTATATTTATGAAGGTGGAGCATTAGGAACTTTCGCTTACCAATTACCGTCTTCATCCAGGCTGCTCATTCCGTCATTTGCCTGGGGTGATATTAGTATATTAAAATTGACCAGTACTAATTTTATCTGGGAAAAATCTATCACCAGCAGTAATGGCGGTACTTATTACAGAAGAGCGTATTTAAAAAAATAAATACCCGATTTTACCTGCCCCCTGCATACCTACGGCTAAGGTTTTTAATGACAGCTTTTTAGCTTTCTGCTGTAACAACTACTGTACTTGCTGTTTGCTTTATTATCATTAAATGCGCCAACCTAATAATATTATTGCTTTATTACTTTAAAGGTATTGGTATCAGCGTCTGTATGTACAGTAACCATATAGGCACCCTGTTTCAGGCGCTGTACATTTATTTTTTGCATAAATGTACCACTACCATTTTCATCAGCCAGCTGGCGACCATTAATATCTGCAATCAATATACGAAGTATTTTTGCCGGGCTTAAAATATTCAACACATCAGTTACCGGGTTGGGATATGCCTGCAGTTGCATACTATTATCTTTCACCGTTAAAAGAATACTATTACTAAAGGTAAAACTGCCATCACGGTCTTGCATTTTTAAACGATAATAGCTGCGTTGCTGCAATGGCCCCGGCACAGCTAATATATATTCTATTGCACCTGTTGCCCGTACCGAATCTATCGCTGTAAAAGATATGCCATCAATACTTGTTTCCACTATATACTGAAACAAATCAGTCTCGCCTTTATTGCGCCACTCCAGCACATTACCGGCAGCAGTACTGCTACCGCTGAAACTAAGCTGGTTTACGGCAAGCACACCTAATGAAAATACAGGATTAGCACCTGGAAAATTAGTACCTCCTATATTTAGATCGTAAGTAGTGGCTAATGTGGTGGTATAAATCCAGTTGGCACGTGTAGCTATTGCACTTAACAATGTTGTTTTACTACCCGTTCTGGTACCCACATAAACAAAGTTATTGGCAAAAAAACCGGCGGCATTGTTGGTGAATGCAACAGCCGTTGCTGCAACCGTACCATCTAATGCAGCGTTGTTAGTTAAGCCTGTTGGCAGATCACTATCTCTTGCAGATGTGGAACCAACCTGCCAGTTACCAGCAGCCGTTATAGTACTATTGCTTGTATTTAAACCATACACAAAATTAGAAGGATTAACATCATTACCCTGGTAGATGATAACCTGGTCGCCTACGTTGGCATTGGCACCAAGTAATGAAATACTGGTCCAACCTGCAGTTATAACGGGTGTGCCATAAATTGCCGGACTAATAGTTAAAGACGGCGTGGTACCGGCAGTAACCGTTATTTTAAAAACAGTACCTGCAGGAATAATTGCGGTAGTTGTCCAGCTCATAACACCATCGCCGGTATTGGCCGTAATCATTGCCGAACCGTTCCATCCCCTATCGGCTATTTTAAAAGCAGCACCCGAAGGTATGCTGGCTAATGCCACGATGGCAAATTCATCGGGTCCGATAGGTGATGTAGTATTAATATTAAAAGAAGTATTGAAGCCAACAACGGCAAAATCTCCCGGGTTAATCGTTTGCCCCTTTACAGTAACGGTGCTTAAAAAAAATAATACCGGAAGAAGCATATTAGCTGCAAACAAATTCCGGCGCCAATGCCTGCGCATACCTTTTTTAGGTAAGGGGTTAATCATAAATTATGGTTTTAAAAATCGTTACAATGGAAACAGGTTTTTTAAAAAAAAATTGCATCGATAAAAGACATTTCAAAAGCCTTTAAATATTTTACGCTCTCTTCTATATTAGTTTAGAAAATACTCTACAGATGCTGTAGTTGGGTTTCAACACAATGCAGTTGCCCTGCTGCAATAGAGGTAAAGGGTGTAACTAATTTAATACGTTGATTGGATTTTGTTTGGTGTGGCTGTACGCTGTTTAAATCAATAAGCAGTTTTTTAAAAAATTTGCATGAAATTTTCTTTATTCAATTTTTTAAAAATGCAGCGTTATTGTTGGAGTAATACGTCGTGGGTTAAAAACCAGACAGCGAAGACTGGGGAGATACCTGTGGCGGCTAAGCTTTGCTAATATTTTTTAGGTTCCATACTGGTATGGCGAAGACGGATAATAAATACTTCCTGAGGCGTTCTGTAATAAACAACACGATAATGCAGTAATTCGAAATACAAATAATTCCCGTCATTACTCTTTTTGTACGGGTCTGCACGGTGAGTTATTCTATCATCTGACAAATCATTAATTTTATCAAGAAGCGTTGCTTTTACCTTATCTGCATTTTGATCAGATTCTTTTCTAATAAATTTAATAGCGGCATTAAATTGTTTAAAAGCCTGCTTGGTCCAGGTTACTTTTCTTTTTTGCATTACCACTTTTTTGACAGCTTAACTACTTGCTCGTGGCTATATACCTCTCCACGCTTTACTTCTTCCATAGCCGCATCAATTTCTTTATTGTACTGGGTAATACTTATGCGTTCGCCGTGCTTCATATCGTCTTCTAAAAGTGCATACATCGCTTTTATTTTTTTATCGTCTGCCACTTTCATGTAGTCAACTAATTTTTGGCGAATGGCTACTGTTGTCATAATATTTTAATTTAATACTCAAATTAGTTTGTTTCGTTTTTTACCATTTCTTCATTTGCTTTACCATTGCTTCATGGGTTACAAATTCTCCTTTCTCATATTCGGCTTCTGCTTCGGCAAGCTCCTGGTTGTATTGTGTTACATTAATGCGTTCGCCCTGTTCTATCTCGTCTTCAAATAATGTATAAATTGTTAACGCCTTTTTTTCTTCTAAAGAATCGATAAATGCATGCCATTTTTTACGTACGGCTACTGCTGTCACACCCTGTTTATTTTATACGAATTTACTTTTTTTTATTATAAAATGAAGGGAGAATTTTTGAATACGTCGTTGGTTGAAAACCAGACGACGGCGGAGATTGGAGCGGAGTACCTGCGGCGGCGAAGTGAGCTTCCTTTGGGAGACCACCGGCGCCAGTGGGGCGGCTATTCGTTGTTGGGCAATAAGACCCAACAACGGCGAAGATTCATTCAAAAATATTTAATCCATTACTAGAAATAAAAAGTTGGGATTGTCTGTAATCCGCTTTAACATTAGTACATAAATAATCTAGCCAGGGTGCTGCTGTTTCTTTTCTAAAATTTGCAAATAAGGCAAAAGCATACCCCCATTCCATCTGTGTTAAATAACCAGCAGTGCTCCATCCATGATTAAAAGTCTTCAATGCAGCATTAGCGTTAAAAATACCCAGACCAAAAAACATGGTGGCCAGATCGGTTATTTTTTCATCATTTTCCTCCATCCTGTTTTCTCCTAATAATTTTACATGCGCTATTTCATGGGCCAATGTGCCAACTATTTCTTCAGGTTCCTTCAGTATAGTTCGTGCCAGAGAAATTTCGAAAATATTATTTTCGTGTTTACCCCAATAAAGGCCTGCAGGATTGCCATCAGTAATATATTGCAGGTCCTCATCGTAAAAATCGAGTTTAATTGAATTAAAAGGCACTTCCATTTGCTGTGCCACTATTTTAAGCGTTTCATAAGCAGATCGCTCACTGCCATCATACACTACAGGAAAATGATTACTGTCAGGCACTAGTACCCTCTTATTTTTGGTAGTAGTTCTTCCAAAAATTTCCAACAGGTACAAAAAAGAATGCTCCAGCCATAATCGTTCGGCTTCTTCTACCGGGCATCCTTCAGGATCATATACTTTAAATGCTTCTTCACCAGTTTGCTGCTGCGTTTCCAGTATTTCAGCTATTTCCGGCTTAAGCTTGCGCCGTTCTATTTCCTCCTTTACAACCTGTAATGCTTCAGGCGTTAACCCTTTTGCATCTGTTGTAAGTACAACCATTATTTCCTGGTCGGACATTCTACGATAATACCCCCGTACAATATCTATGTCAATTTCTGAACTCATAATTTAAAGCTGTGATGCCCGTACATGTTTAAAATAAAGCAGCACATTGAAATAAAAATACTATGTTCTTTTAAAATGATAAAATAACTTTTCTGGCGCAGCAACCTTTATTTGCATTGGCTAAAAATTAAACTGCGGAGAGCACACGTCCGGAGAGTAGAGAAAACATTCAACATTCGTTTTCAACTTCCGGACGCAGTTCGGAAGAATCAGAAGGCATCAAGTGATCCGCAACACAGGCCAGTTGGGGAAAGCAGCGGAAGGAATGAAAAACTTATTACTTCAATAATACTCAAGTTGCTTCACTAAAGAATTGCCTGCCGAATTAATTTGAGTTGACTTTATAAGTCGGTTACTGCTATCAAACACATAAGTAAAATTAGAAACCACGGTTTGATTAGACCCTGGATAATAAATTGAAATAGTGGCTGGTAACTTTTTGTACATAGACGGAGCATAAGGAGTTCCATAACCAAAATTACTGCCAGCAAAGTTGGTGTAGGTGTAAGTTTCAGTATAATTAGTTGTGCCATTTACGCCCAATTCCGTGTGAGTTAAAACGTTCCCTTCTGTATTGTATGTAAAAGTATCTCTTCTGCTCAATGCTATTCCCTTTGAAAGCGAATAAGAATATGTTTTTTGTTCTACAACCTGTTTACTGGCATTATAAATAAATTTCATTGTTGTGGAATCTTTAGTGTCATTATATTGAAAGCTACTGTCTATTAGTAAACTACTATTGAGAAAATTCACCAGGTATATATTTAAGTGAGTCCCTTTTTTTAGTTCCATAACATAACCCGAAGTGCCATTATAGGTGTAAAGAAATTGATAGCCCGATGATAGTGATATTAAACTTACTATCCTGTCGGTATTGTCGTACGACACATGGAAAGTATCGCTCACTGTATTTGAAAAGTTAGTTACCTGCTCAATATAAGTTTTAACTTTCGATGTGTTGGTGTTAACTAAAGTGTCTTCACTTTTTTTGCATGATTGGCTAAGTAAAGCGCATAGTATAATTGCTACTAAAAATTTTAAGGAGATATTCATTTCTAGGGTTTGGTTTAATTTATTTACAATCTACCTGTTACCTTAATTAAAGATATATATAAAACAGGGATGATAAAAACTTGTTGCCAAATGATTTTATTCTCTACTTATAAACTGGATAAACCGCTAATTAAAAACCAGCGGCGGCGGAAGGGTTTACTGATTTTGCTAAAGCGGCTTCGGCAAGTGTTGTTAGGCATACGTTATTTTCCAATATGCTCTGATCATTTTTGGTTAACACAAGCCTTCATAAAAATTTTAAAGCTTTGTAACTCATCAACGTGCCTGAACATTTTTTTCTGAATTACATGAGCGTCGTCTTTTGAAAAATACAGGTATATAAAAGATCTTGTCTCTTTTACTTTTACAATGTTTCTCCATGGAATGGAATAATCAACAATATCGCTTTTTTTGTATAGGCCCCAGTGTGTAAACTGGTAGGTCATGTTATTAAAAATACCAGGCTTAAGCAATTTTATTACAACACAAATAATAAAAGTGCCTCCAAATAAGAATAACATCAGCACCAATAAAGGCAACAGGCTTTGTAATACCAATATCCATATTGGGCCAGCAGCTTTTGCACTTGCCGCAATGTTTACAAACAGGTTTAAAACACCAACGCCTGTAACAAAATAATAAAGCCAGCTTAATCTTTTACTTCTTAAAGTAACATATAAAGATGTTCTGTAAAAATCCCAAAGGCTTAATTTTTGAGGAATAATAAACTCATCTTTTGTTATCATACCGGGTGAATTATTTTTGCAATGAAGGTATATTAAAATCGCTATAAATTAAATTGCTTCTCGTTTTTTACAAATTGAGACAGAAGAAAATAATTGATACCTCGTTGGTTTAAACCCAAGCTACGGCTAAATTGAAGAGGAATAACTGCGTCGATGAAAAATGCCCCCGTCAGGATTGACCTTAAACTTATTTTTAAGGCTATATTAATGCCAGCCCGTTGGGATTATAAAACGCCAAGCCTGAAAGGCTGGCATTACTATAGTAAAATAAGAATGCAAAAACAATTAACCCTGAAAGGGTGACATTAAAAATTGAAGGCTTCGATAAAAGCAAATTATTTACGTGCAATTGCATGTGGCTTTTTGTTCATCGGAGTAGTACGTCGTTGGTTAAAAACCAGAGGCGGCGGACTGTGGGCTTCGGGCTATGTTGTTGGTACGCTTACGCACTTGCCCCAGCACTGCATACCAACAACGGCGAAGGGATGATAAAAACTTGTTGCCAAATGATTTTATTCTCTACTTATAAACTGGATAAACCGCTAATTAAAAACCAGCGGCGGCGGAAGATTTAGGAATATATGAAGATGATTATACAAACAACAAAATGCGGTTGTTTACAACTATATTTTACACAATTGAGAAAAAAACTACAAAAGTAATTATTAGTAGCATTCAAATTACTAGCAAAGTTGATGAGCCTGTTATGCTTAAGGATACAATTATCTGTGATACAATCCCCGATCCAACCGATATGCCTCATACAATGTATTTTGGGCACAGCGAAGAAGCAAAAAGGATTATTACTACAGACAAGTTGCCTAAAAATATATCTTATCCAGAGGGCTTAAAATATGCTATTGAAAAGCAAGCTGAAAAAACACCTCATGCAGTTGGTAAACCAGTGATAGTTTATCTGCTATCCAAGGAAAGAAACACATGGATATACAATCCACTTAAGTGTAATTAACAATCTTGCAAAAGAGCAATTGACGTCTATCAAAATAACATATTCTAAAAGTGCATCCATCTTTTAAAATTAGAGATTTCAAAAATTACCACATATTGTTGCAATGGTTATAACTAATTTATACGTTATTAGGAAATTTGTGTTTTGTGGCAGTACGATGTGTTGTTGGTAGGCTTACGCACTTTACCTAACCCTGCATACTAACAACGGCGTTGCGGTGGGCTTCGAGATACCAACGAAGACTAAGAGATTGAAGCGGATACCTGCACAGGCAAAGAGTTAATATCGTTTATAAGTTTTTGGATTCAATATCTTGTACATATCTATTAAACTCTGGAATTTCTAGATACCATTTTTTTTGATTAGAGAATTGCTCCGAAATGAATTGTTTTGCAGAAATGAAAGGCTGATTTAAGTTAATTTTACTTACACTAATTTTTACTTCAGAGAGTATAGAACTATCAGCTAATTGATGCGTAAAATGCCAGAGATAAATGTTTTTTATTCTTGAAGTAGTGATTTTTTCAATAACCATAATAGCAAATTTTATAGTATTTACATCCAAGCTTGTGGGAACAGTTATCGACAATTCACTAAATTCATCTTCAGGATAAGTCATAATAAATTTTCCTGCCTCGTCAAAATCGCAAGAATTGTACTTCATTAAATAGTTACCAAATAAGTCTAGTCCTAAAAACGATTCGATTATACGAGTAAGTGCTTTACTTTTATCAATACAAATATCAGGGTAATAAAATAAATACTTTATCCAGTAGTCTTTTAATTCTGTTGGTGAACTATAAGTAGCTCCAATATGTTTTGAACAGAAATTGATTTTGTTTGCATAGAAATCAATGTTGCTAATCCCATATTTTTCTGTGATTTCATTATTTATTTCAAAAATTTCATTTAATAATTCATTTACTATTTTTTTTGTGTAAAATTTCATTGTTATAAATATTTTCAGCCTTTTCGAGCAATTTTCTCTCCCAATAATAAAAAGGGAGCATATCATACGGATTCTCTCCAAATTGATTCATCTGTAAAATTTTATTTATTGAACGATCTAATTTGCTTTCTAACGAATCGTTAGCTTTTATCTTCATGTTGAAAAGCGTGTTATCTAAACTTCGTTTACTTCTATAGGTAGAATCGAGGTATAAATATATTCATTGATGTATTTTAAATTTACATCAGAAAACGTACCACTTGCATAAAATTGATATTTTCCTAAATGTTCTCTAACATCACTTCCTTTAAATAAAGTTGTAATGATTTTATATTGTTCGCCTACCTTATTTACAAAAAATAAATAATCTAAAAAATCAGACTGTTTAAATGATGCTATAGGTTTTAAATCTAATTGAAATTCTATGCTTTTATCTTGTGAAGGGATTTCAATTTTCATTTTAATATAATTTAGTTTAAGACAATCACCTACCCTTATAATACTTCTAAAGTTTCGACAAAATCCAAATAAAGTTAAATATACAATCGTGAAAGCAACAAATGCTAAACAAAGATTTACTACTTGTAACAAAAAAACCGCAACTTTCGTTGCGGCTTATATTTTAATTCTCTTACTTCACTTCCTCAAAAGGCACATCCTCTACTTTACTTTCACTGTTTTGTTGCTGTGGTTCACCACCGCCTGCATCAGGCCCCGGTTGTGCGCCTTGTGCACCAGCTCCATCTTGTGTTGCTTTGTACATGTCTTCACTTGCAGCTGTCCATGCCGTATTCATTTCGGCACTGGCAGCATCAATCTGTGCAAGGTCGCCGGATTTATGAGCAGTTTTTAATTTTTCCAATGCGGCTTCAATAGGTGTTTTTTTATCAGCAGGTATTTTTTCGCCATACTCCTTCAGTTGTTTTTCTGTTTGAAAAATTAAACTGTCGGCACCGTTTATCTTTTCTACTTTTTCTTTTTCTGCCTTATCAGTAGCTTCATTGGCTTTGGCTTCGGCTTTCATTTTTTCTACTTCTTCTTTGCTTAAGCCGCTACCGCCCTGTATGGTAATTTTTTGTTCTTTACCGGTACCTTTATCTTTTGCCGTTACGTGTAAAATACCGTTGGCATCAATATCAAAAATTACTTCTACCTGCGGTACACCACGTGGTGCTGGCGGAATACCATCCAGGTTAAATGTACCCAGGCTCTTGTTCTGGTTGGCCATTGGCCTTTCGCCCTGCAATACATGTATCTGTACACCTGGCTGGTTATCGCTGGCAGTACTAAACACTTCCGATTTTTTGGTTGGTATAGTAGTGTTACTGTCTATCAGTCTTGTCATTACACCACCCATGGTTTCAATACCCAGGCTTAAAGGGGTAACGTCTAACAACAATACATCTTTAATTTCACCGGTCATTACACCACCTTGTATAGTGGCACCAATGGCCACTACCTCATCTGGGTTAACACCACGGTTAGGTTTTTTACCAAAGAATTTTTCTACAATTTCCAACACTTTAGGTATGCGGCTGCTACCACCCACCATGATGATCTCGTCAATTTCGCTGGTGTTCATGCCGGCATCTTTCAAAGCCGCTTCGCATGGTTTTAAGCAACGTTCAAATAATTTATCGGCCAGTGCTTCAAATTTTGCACGGGTTAACTTTTTCACTAAGTGTTTAGGCACACCATCAACTGCAGTTACATAAGGCAGGTTGATCTCTGTTTCGGTAGAAGATGATAATTCTACCTTCGCTTTTTCAGACGCTTCTTTTAAACGTTGTAAAGCCATTGGGTCTTTACGCAGGTCGATAGCTTCATCGGCTTTAAATTCATCTGCTAACCAATCCATGATCACTTTATCAAAATCATCACCACCTAAGTGCGTATCACCATTGGTGCTTTTCACTTCAAATACACCATCACCTAATTCCAGTACGCTAATATCAAATGTACCACCACCAAGGTCAAATACGGCTATCTTCTGGTCTTTACCGCCTTTATCCAAACCGTAAGCAAGAGCTGCTGCAGTGGGTTCGTTCACAATTCTTTTTACGGTAAGGCCAGCAATTTCACCCGCTTCTTTGGTAGCCTGGCGCTGTGCATCGTTAAAGTACGCAGGCACGGTAATAACCGCTTCTGTCACTTCGTGGCCAAGGTAATCTTCGGCAGTTTTTTTCATTTTCTGCAGTACCATGGCACTGATTTCCTGTGGCGTATATTGTCTGCCATCTATGTCAATTCTAAGTGTATTATTGTCACCTTTTACCACTTTATAACTCCAGTGGCTGATTTCTTCCGTTACTTCATCAAAACGGCGGCCCATAAAACGCTTTACAGAGCTGATGGTGTTTTGAGAGTTGGTAATGGCCTGGCGCTTGGCGGGATCTCCCACTTTACGTTCGCCATTTTTAAGAAAAGCCACTACCGACGGGGTGGTACGGCGTCCTTCCTCGTTGGCAATTACCACCGGTTCGTTACCTTCCATTACGGATACGCAACTGTTGGTGGTTCCTAAGTCAATTCCAATTATTTTTCCCATGATATAAATTTTATTATGTTCACAGGGGAATAGTCAATGATTGTGCCGAAGGATATTTTATGCAAAATTGGCAGGATTGGCACGCAGAGGCGCAGAGAACGCAGAGATTTTTTTTGCCAAAAATTACGGACAGGGCTTTATGAAGGCAGGGCAGTGTTGATTATCAAGCTTGGAACTGAAGCCCAATAAACCCGAAGTTTGCCCCCCCAATTGCATAACCCCAAGTTGGCTGCGGTTGTTATTCAGTCAATTTGTAATTATCAATAAACAAGCTGTAAAAAGAATAATCATCGAGTTCATTAAGTTTACTTAAAAGAGCCGCCAGTTTTTTTCTTACTGCACTAACAATTTGGGCATCATTTATTAAGTACAGCATTTGTTTCGTGGTCAATTTTCTGAACTCTGAATCTATTTTTGATTGAAATGCTGCAGTTCTAACTCTGTCACCTATCAAATAGAGTAATTCATTATCCCAATCTTCTTGTGTCTTAAGCATAAAGTCTCCTTCATAACTATCGAAACTTAGAGAAAAGTCACTCATCCAATCTCCCCAGTCAGGTGATTCATCTAAATTGCCGCTGTAAAATGTGAGTTCACTTATTTCGTCAATTACCACAGTGGGTGTATTTAAATGTTGCTCTTTTATCAAGCTGATACTTTGTGATATGTTTTCTCCCCAAATATTTAAACCATAAATTTCTTCTTTTGTGTCAAAATACTGATTGGAACTAAACTTTAAGAGAATAGCATTTTCATTCACTTTTTGAACATCTGTTAATATTGAATATTTGTTTATGATAACTGTATTTTCCATTTCGGGAAAAGTGCTTTTAAAATTGCAGCCAACACAGACTTGTCTGCGATAAATGAAGTAGCATTTTGCTAATGTACTTTAAAGAGAAACTTAATTTTTGTAACCTTAAAATAGAACCTCTTTCTATGAACCATGAACTATCAACTCTTATAAATCCTCTTCTTACTCTCCTTATACTTCTCCTGCAATATCTCACTCATACTTTTTCTGTACACTTTACCTTCTACCCAGCTAATAATATCCAGGTACGCAAAAGCACGGGTCTCAAAACGATTTTTTTCCAGCGCCTTTATTTTTTGCAGAAACAACTCCATCTCCTGTTGCAATTTGGTACGGGAAATATGAAATGATTTACGCAAAAACTTAAACATCTCCTCTTCCACCACGGTAAGGTTTTCTTTTTTGCTCATAAACCGGTACACCGATTTGGTAAGGTATTCCATCAATTCAAAATTGCCCAGCTCGTAATGCGCCATCAGGTGCATCAGGCGGCTGTAACTTTGCAGGTCGCTTCTTACTTCGGTATTATCATTAATAATTTCCTGCAGGTAATCTATACTGGTTGCAAAATCGCCACTGCCAAAATACATACTGGCAATTTTATAATTAAACACCATTATGCGGTGTTCATCAATAAACAATTCGTACTCTTTTAATTTTTCTAAAAGATGCGGCACCAGTTTAAGCCCTTCTTTAAAAGTGCCCAACATACTGTGCTGGTTTATTTTTGCACTGTTGATGTATACAAATGCCTGTGTGCGGAAGTTGTCGTGCAAACGCACCCTGTCTGTCTCTGCAAACTTTTCAAACTTCCTAAGGGTATGGTCAAACTTTTCGTAATTGCGCAGATCGAAATGTGCGTTGAGTAATGTGTGCAGGCCTTTAATATAATGACCTGTTTCCACCCGTATCATCAATGGTTTTTCATCAAAAATATCCACCCATTTTTGTGCGTAGCGGTAGTACATTAAAAAATCCTGCCGTATAAAAGCGTACCAGCTGTAGCTTTGGTACAGGTATAATTTTTCGTAAAAGCCGGCTTCATGATCCCAGGCATTTACAGGTAAATGTTCTTTTAAATATTCCTTTACGCCTTCTTCATCTTTTTCATTTCGGGCATGTCCATTTTTAATAAACCAACTGTACAGCAGCATAGCTAAGTTGGATAGCCTTGCCAATGTATCAATACGGTGGTTTACTTCATTTATTTCGGCAGAAAGTTGCTCTGCACGGTTTTGCATGGTACGGGTAATATGCAGTGTTTCTATTCTCTTTTCCAGTGCGATGGCCTGCAGCAAAAAATTTACTTTGTGGTTGGCCTTTGCCGTTTCTTTTGCTTTGTCTAAAATTTTAAGGCTTTGAGAAAACAATCCTTTCTTGTATAAAATATGGGCATAGTCAAATTGCTCATTCAATTGCAGATCGATACTATCTGTGCTTTTTAATAATCTTAAACTGGCTAAAAGCTGTTTGTATAAATGCACTTTTACATTAGACAGTTGCGGCTTTTTTATCGACTTTAATCTTTTTAATAATACGGCCTCGTCATACTCTTCCAGTTTATCCAGGGCATCAAATAATTCTACAATTTTCAGGTCTTCGTTGCCCGAACTTCGCTTGATATAAAGCTTAAAATGCCTCTTTTCCGCCTTTTCTAAGGAACGAACCAATTGAAATAATGTATCTGTAAAACGGTTGGGCATCATCAGTAATTTATTATAAAATGCTTAACTGGTAAGGATTTTGTAGCGCAAAATTAAGTTTTACGGTAATAAAACACGTATTAAATTCATTTTAATAAAAAAAATACCCGCCTTACTTTTGTGTAAGCAAGATGAGAAAACGAGGAGCAGGCAATAGTTAAAGGGTCATTCAAACGTTGGAAATGCATTTAAAATGCATAAAATCGGAAAGACTTTTAGCGAACAGTAACAACAAATAATTTAAGAATTTTCATATAGCAAGCAATCGTTAAAGCCGCTCTATTTCTATAGAGGGGCTATTTTTTTATAGTGCAGTTTATATGTTTAATACAATACAAATTTGCAGTACATTCACTTTTTACTCACATGTTTAATTGCCTGCACAGTAAACTACAAATCTTCATTTACAGCCTTCTTTGTTCTAAAAGTAAAATGTTTTTGGGCTAAATAGCTAAGGGTAATAACCACTGCTGTAGTTATTAATTGTGCCGCCCATTTATCAAGATTGGCATACTCTACAAACAGCTTCAGTAAAAGGTACATCAGTACCAGATTAACGCAGTAAGTAACCAGGTATCTAAACAATTGAATGCGGCCTTTTATGTTAGAATCAACAAATACCACATACTTCATCAGTAAAAACCCCACCGTAAAACTTATACAAAATGAAATAAACAATGCCGCATTATAAGATTTCAACACGGCTATCCCTATATGCACATCTTCTTCCTTAAAAATAATGGTATCACTAAAGTTAAAAACCAGTATAGATAATATGGTATTACCCCCGCCGCAGGCAGCATACCTGAAAGTTTGGAGCGGCATAAACTTCCGGAACAGCGGATAAAAAAAATCTATTGTTGATATGATCTTATCTTTCGGCATAATTTAATTAGCCAATTAGCTAATTCGATAATGTGCTAATTCAATATAACATTAGCATAATGTTTGAAAACCAAATGGTCTTCCGGTTTAAAAAATCAGCATATTAGCACATCAGCAAATAATCTCATTAGCTATACAACTCTTCCCTGCTCGCTTTCACTCTGTCATCGGCAAGGTATTCATCGTAGGTCATCAGCTTATCAATAATACCTTTTGGTGTTAGCTCAATAATACGGTTGGCTACGGTTTGCATAAACTGGTGATCATGCGTTGTTACTAAAACAATACCGGTATAACTCACCATATTATCATTGAAAGAAATAATACTTTCCAGATCCAGGTGGTTAGTAGGTTCATCCAGTATCAATACATTGGGGTTTTGCAACATCATCTTACTTACCATACAACGCACTTTTTCTCCCCCGCTCAGTACATTGGTCTTCTTCATGATCTCATCTCCGGTAAATAACATTTTACCAAGGAAGCCACGTAAAAAATCTTCATCCACATCTTTTGTTCCCGGTGGTACATACTGGCGCAACCAATCCATTAAATTATAATTGCTGCTGGTAAAATACTCGCTGTTGTCGTTGGGTAAATAAGCGGTGGTAACGGTGGTACCCCATTCGTAAGTACCGCCGTCGGCCTTCATCTTGCCATTAATTATCTCAAAGAAAGAAGTTAAAGCAATAGGATCACGGCTTATAAATGCTATCTTATCCCCTTTCTGTACATCAAAACGCACTTTGCTGAAAATGGTTTTGCCTTCTATGGTTTTAGTAAGATTCTCTACTTTCAAAATTTCGTTACCCACTTCCCTATCCTGCTTAAAAATAATACCAGGGTATTTTCTGCTGCTGGGTGTAATATCTTCAAACACCAGTTTATCCAATGCTTTTTTACGGGATGTAGCTTGCTTACTTTTAGAAGCGTTGGCACTAAAGCGGGCAATAAATTCCAACAGGTCTTTCTTCTTTTCTTCTGCTTTTTTATTTTTATCACTGGCCTGCCTTGCTGCCAACTGCGAACTTTCGTACCAGAAGCTGTAGTTACCGGTGTATACTTTAATTTTATTCTTATCCACATCGGCCACATGCGTACATACGGCATCTAAAAAGTGACGATCGTGACTTACTACCAATACAATATTCTGGTAATCGGCTAAAAAGTTTTCTAACCAGCTGATGGTTTCCACATCAAGGTTATTGGTAGGCTCATCCAGTAATAAAATATCGGGGTTACCAAAAATGGCCTGTGCCAGCAATACCCTTACTTTAATATTAGCTGCCACATCCTTCATTAGTATTTGATGCAGATCATCTTTTACGCCCAATTCGCTCAACATCGTTGCTGCATCGCTCTCGGCGGTATAACCACCCATTTCGCCAAACTGTTCTTCCAGTTCGCCAGCTTTAATGCCATCAGCTTCGGTAAAATCTTCTTTGGCATAAATGGCATCCCTTTCATGCATCACTTTCCACATTTTACTGTGGCCCATCATCACGGTATTCAGTACGGTTTGCTCATCAAATGCAAACTGGTTCTGGTTTAAAAAGGCCATACGTTCACCGGGAGTAATATCCACAGTGCCTTTATTGGGTTCAATTTCGCCACTCAATATTTTTAAAAAGGTAGATTTACCGGCACCATTGGCACCAATAACACCATAACAGTTTCCCTTAGTAAAATTGATGTTCACCTCATCAAACAAAACCCTTTTGCCGTACGCCAGCGTTATATTATTTGCACTTATCATAATTGTAAAAAAGTGCGCAAAGATAAGGAAATACAGTTTGCAGTTTACAGTTTTCTGTTTGTAGTTGGCAGCGTTAGATAACAACCTGTTTTTGTTTTCTTGGACGGGTTTGAATTTAAGGAACAGAAAACAGAAAACCATAAACCGCAAACCGTTTATCTTTGCGGCATGTCAGTAGTAGAAAGTTTACAAAAAAGCGCCATCAATAGTTTAACCGCATTATTTGGGCAGGCATTTACCGAAAAAGATTTTCAGGTTAACCAAACCAAACCCGAATTTGAAGGAGATTACACCATTGTGTTGTTCTCTTTAGTGAAATCGCTAAAATTATCGCCGGATGCCATTGGCACTCAACTGGGCGATCATCTTATTGCAAATAACCCGGCTTTATTTACAAAGTATAACATTATAAAAGGTTTTTTAAACCTTAGCATTGCTGATGCATATTGGATGGAAGTATTGGGCAAAAATTATAATGACATTTGTTTTGGCAAACATGCCATGAATGGTAAAAAAGTAATGGTGGAATATTCTTCTCCCAATACCAACAAGCCTTTACACCTGGGCCATTTGCGTAATAATTTTTTAGGCTGGAGCGTTGCCGAAATTTTTAAAGCCAGTGGTTACGAAGTAATTAAAAGTTGCATTGTAAACGACAGGGGCATTCATATCTGCAAAAGTATGATAGCCTGGCAACTGTTTGCCAATGGCGCCACGCCGCAAAGTACCAATACCAAGGGCGATCATTTTGTGGGGGATTATTATGTAAAGTTTAATGATGAATATAAAAAGCAGGTAGAAGAATTAATTGCATCAGGTAAAACAAAAGACGAAGCAGAAAAAGAAGCTCCCATAATGAAAGCCACCCAGCAAATGCTTTTAGACTGGGAAGCTGGCAAACCTGATGTAATGGAACTATGGGCCACGATGAACAGTTGGGTGTATGCAGGCTTTGATACCACTTACAAAACCATTGGCAGCGATTTTGATACTACTTATTACGAAAGCAATACTTATTTATTAGGTAAAAAAATTGTGGCCGAAGGTTTACAAAAACATGTTTTTAACCAGGAAGAAGACAATAGTGTTTGGATAGACTTAACTGCTGACGGCCTTGATAAAAAAATTGTACAACGTAAAGACGGTACTTCGGTTTATATAACACAGGATATTGGTTTGGCACAACAGAAATATGAAGAGTACAATATAGACCGTAGCATTTATGTAATTGGCGACGAACAAAATTACCACATGAAAGTGCTGAAGCTAATTGCCGAAAAATTGCAATTACCCAATGCTGAAAATATTTATCATTTAAGTTATGGCATGGTGGAACTGCCTACGGGTAAAATGAAAAGCCGTGAAGGCACTGTGGTGGATGCGGATGATATTGTAGAAGAAATGGAAAAAGTGGCGCAGGAAAAAACAGAAGAACTGGGTAAGGTAAAAGATTTTACTGCCGAAGAATTAACAACGTTATATCATACCATTGGGTTGGGTGCTTTAAAGTTTTTCTTATTAAGAGTGGATCCTAAAAAGAAAATGATATTCAATCCGGAAGAGAGTATCGACTTTCATGGATTTACCGGGCCTTTCATTCAATTCAATCATGCAAGGATAAAATCTATTTTAAGAAAAGAACCGGTAATTGGGAATTTGGATTTAGGAATTGTTTTTTTGCCGCTGGAGAAAGAATTGATCGTGGCGCTGGAGCAATATCCCAATGTTGTTAAGCAGGCCTGCGACGAAATGAATCCATCTGCTATTGCTATTTATGTGTACAATATTGCAAAAACTTTCAGTTCGTTTTATACCGAGCATTCTATTGCCAATGCCGAAACAGATAATAAAAAACAATTGCGGTTGCAACTGGCATCTATGACGGCAAACGTTATAAAGAGCGGTATGAGTTTATTGGGCGTTGCCGTGCCGGAAAGAATGTAGATTTTGAAACAATTTATTTGTAAGAATAATTAAATCATTCTTTAATTACCGTTGGTGCACCTGCTGCCATCCATGTAGCAAATGTTTCCGAAATTTTCCAGCTATTGCCGGCATACTTTTGTGGCCGGGCAATTACATAATCTAAAAAATCTTTTACATTATTTGCCGTAGCCATTTGCATGGCAGCAAAAAGCTTTTTGCCTTTAAACATGCCGCTGGTAATATCCTGATCCTGCCCGTCGTTTTGTTTCAACATTTCTTTAGCGGTATATTTTATATCTGTAGCCATTGAATCAATTAACCGGTTTTCTTCATTTTCATTCAAAAAAAAGGCTTTATCAAAATCATAAAAACTTTCACCCGTTACCTGTGTAAAGAATACAGCATTTTGTAGTACCCCATATATGCGGCCTTTATAATTTGCAGGAGCATTTATACGGGTGTACAGTAAATCGTTTTTTTGCGGCCTGATACTTTTATTATAAAGATGTAACGGGAAATAATAATAATTTCCTTTTATCAAATTGCATTTACCCCAACCAATCCTGCTGGTATCATCTTTAAGATTGGAATAATTATGTTTAAGCAATCCCATTTGTTCCTTTTCAATTAAAGCATTTTGCCCATGCGGCAATTGTACCTGTACAATTATTACACTGTCATTTATGCTCAGCATATAATCAGTAATAGCAAATGCAAACAGCTCTTTTTTATTACCTGTTTGCGCTGTTGCCATTGTTAAGCTAAAGCTGACAAAAAATAATAGAGATAATTTTTTCATTGTTACAATTTTGTATGAAGTAAATGCATAAATCAATAAGTAAATATACCAGCTACAGGGTATTTAGCAGCTGCCCTTTTAATATGCAAATGAGTACTATTGTTAAAAATTTATCATTTAAAGATAAAATTTCAGCAGCTAATTGTATTTTTTAAATTCTGCAAACCTTTCCGGTTTTATTTTATCAAAAAACAATTAATAATTTGTTCATAAACAATTGCAAGCATTTTCAGTGTGTACGCATACCACAAAAAATTCAGGCCATTAACTTATATTTGCGGCATGGAAAAGAAAGTAACAAAAATTGGTGTACTCACTTCCGGTGGCGACAGCCCGGGCATGAATGCAGCTGTACGTGCTGTAGTTCGTACCGGTATTTATCACGGAATGGAGGTTTATGGCATTATGAGAGGATATACTGGCATGGTGGAAAATGATATTTTTAAAATGGAAAGTAAAAGTGTGGCCAATATTATTCAACGTGGCGGCACTATTTTAAAAACATCCCGTTGTAAAGAATTTTTTACTCCTGAAGGCAGAAAAACAGCTTACGAAAATTTAAAAAAACATGGCATTAACGGGTTGGTAATTGTAGGTGGAGACGGTAGTTTTCGTGGCGCACAAATTTTTAGTAACGAATACGATATTCCCTGTATTGGCTTACCCGGCACCATTGATAAAGATATTGCCGGTACCGATTTTACCATTGGGTTTGATACAGCTGTAAATACTGCTGTTGAGGCTATTGATAAAATAAGAGATACTGCAGATGCACACGACCGTTTATTTATTATTGAAGTAATGGGCCGTGATGCCGGGTATATTGCTTTGCATAGTGGCATTGCAACCGGTGCCGAAAACATTTTAATTCCGGAAAGAAAAACAATAATGAAAGATATTGTGCAGGCACTGGAAGAAAAAGAACGCAGGCACAAACTGGTGAATTTAATTGTGGTGGCAGAAGGTGATGAATTTGGAGGTGCGGATGAAGTAGCTAAAGTTATTAAAGAACGTTTACCACAGCAGGAAGTAAGGGTTTGTATATTAGGCCACATACAAAGAGGTGGCAGCCCAAGCTGTATGGACAGGCTGATTGCCAGCCGTATGGGTTACCACGCCGTGGTATGTTTACTGGAAGGAAAACACAATGTTTTTGTGGGCATTGTAAATAATAAAATGCATTACACCCCATTGAATGAAGCGGTGAAGAAAAAACAAAAAATAAGTGAAGAGTGGATGACTGTTGTAAAAATATTATCTTCATAATAATTACAGCAGTATTATTCCTTATTATCTACTAACCAGTATCATAAAAAATTATGAGTAAAAATGTTTCACAGTTCCTGTACCAGCAAATGGATAAACAGGCAGGAATTGTTCATTCAAAAAAAAGAACTAAAATTGTTGCTACCGTTGGGCCTGCATGCGACACTTACGATAAGCTGCTTGCACTGGTAAGAGCTGGTGTAAATGTTTTCAGGCTTAATTTTTCTCACGGTGCTTACGATGCCAAATCACAAATAATTGAGCACATCCGCCAAATTAATATTAACGAGCCTTACAATATTGCTATACTGGGCGATTTGCAGGGCCCAAAACTAAGAGTAGGTGAATTAGAAGGCGGCAGCCTGGAATTAAAAGAAGGTGATGAGATTATTTTAACCACCGAAAAAGTGGTGGGCACCAAAAGTAAGATCTATGTAAGCTACCCCAATCTTGCAAAAGATGTTAAGCCGGGAGAACGCATTTTTTTTGATGATGGAAAAATGGAAGTCCAGTTAAAAGAAGTTTTAAATGATAAAGAGGTTTTAATAAGAGTAAGTTTAGGCGGTACTTTATTACCTAAAAAAGGTGTAAATCTTCCTGACAGTGAATTAACCATGCCTTCTCTTACAGAAAAAGATATTGCTGATCTGGAATTTATTATTGATAACAATTTAGATTGGGTGGCGCTTTCCTTTGTAAGAAAAGCAGTTGATATTACTGAACTTAAAAAAAGAATTAAAGCCAGAAACAGTAAAATAAAAGTAATTGCAAAAATAGAAATGCCTGAAGCTTTAAAAAACATCAGGGATATTATTGTAGAAAGTGATGGCATAATGGTAGCCCGTGGCGATTTGGGTGTGGAAGTGCCGGTAGAGCAAGTGCCTATTATACAAAAAGAAATTATACGCAAGTGTATGCACAGGGCAAAGCCAGTAATTGTAGCTACACAAATGATGGAGAGTATGATGGAACGTACTAAGCCCAACAGAAGTGAAGTAACAGATGTGGCCAATGCAGTGCTGGAAGGTGCCGATGCAGTTATGCTGAGCGGAGAAACTGCCATGGGAGATTACCCAACATTGGTGGTGGAAATGATGAGCAAAATTATTTTAGAAGTAGAGAAAACGGTATACGATTACGATAGGGATGACATTTTAAAACCACAACCGCACTCGCCATCTTTTTTAAGCGATGCTATTTGTTACAGTGCATGTAAACTGGCATCGGATATTAGTGCTACTGCATTAATTGGCATGACGCAAAGTGGTTATACTGGTTTTATGCTCAGCAGTTACAGGCCTAAATCGCCTGTATACATATTTAGTAAAGAAAGAACTTTAATTAATCAATTAAGTTTAAGCTGGGGTGTAAGGGCTTTTTATTATACCGAAGAAGAAAGCCTGGATGACATTATTTACGACCAGATTGAAATTTTAAAACAAAGAGGGTTTTTAAGACAAGGAGATATAGTGGTAAATACCGGAAGCACACCGGTTGACCTACACTTACCTACCAATGTGGTAAAAGTTACCACTATTGAATAACATAATTCTTTATAATAAAAAGTCTGTACAATAAAATTTGTACAGACTTTTTTATTTCTTATTGCCAGCAGCAAATTATAATAGCAGCAATTATATTTCCTAATACAGTATAACCACAATTAATTAAATACAAGCCAAAAGGCCTTTTTTCGTACAGATAAGAAATTGAAATAGCCGTTGAGCCAAACAACAAACCAGTAATAGCGCCCAATTTAAGTCCACTCATCCAACAGGCGGTTAACTCTAAACGATTTACTATAATAGCCAAGCCAATTGCAGTTACTATCATCATCACTAAAGATCCGCCAAACATCACCCCTGCTCCTTTTTTTGCCTCCGGATCGTTGGGGTTAATTTTGGTATACTCCAACCATTTATTTTTGAATAACAAGGAATACCATAAGGCACCCAGCATCCAATAAGCAATACCGGCAACCAGTACGGCCAGCCAGTTAATGTCGTTTAAAAATTCAGTGTTCATTCTTAAAAGGTTTAGGTTAAAGAAAATGTTTTAAACAAAATAGAAATAATTTCTCCAAATTGCAAGTATGTACAATTATCACAACAAAACATTCCGTTCTGCTGCCAACACCAATAACGGAGACGTAAGCAACGAAACTATTTTTGAATATTCACAAACCGACAGCATTGTAACTGCCGTGTATAAAGGCGGCAGTATTGTAAAAGGCAGTTTAATAGCTTTGGTGGATGAAGAAGGAAAGCTGGATATGCGCTATCAGCATGTAAATACACAACAACAATTAATGACGGGTACCTGTATTTCAACTCCCGAATTATTACCCAATGGGAAATTAAGATTATATGAACAATGGCAATGGACCTGCGGCGATGGCAGTAAAGGCCAATCGGTGATTGAAGAAGTTTAGGTTTTACTCTCCATGTACTTCAACAAATTTCTTTTTGCAGTATTTTTTATTTTATTCTGAAAAAATTTATTCCAGCCCAGCAACCAGCCACTAAAGCCTAATGCCTGTGCCGCCCATTTATGCAAACTGAAAGCATCACTATGTTCAATAATTTTTCCGTCAGCAAATTTCATATTGGCCCGTATTTTATTCACTACTTTTTTTCCTGTTTTACTAAAAGTATAAGTAGCTACCCAATCGCAGGTGCTGTATTCTTCATCAAGTGTAATAATGTTGCCGTAGGTTAAAGAAAAGTCTTTAGCATTTTTACACAACATCTCCCACATACATTTTGCCTCTTCTCCTCTTAATAATCCAAATGCAGGATCAAAGAAAACAATATCATCACTGTAACAACTATTCATTGTTGCAGCATCCAATTTACTAAACGCAGTATAAAATTTATTGATCAGTTCATCATTATTTGGCATGAGAAACAATTTAGTTTCGTTAAATTTAGCACTCAAACAATTATAAAATGAAAAAATATTTTTTCTTCCTCGTCTTTTTTTCCATTTCTCTTTTACAACTGGTTGCTCAAAATGCGGATTCGCTTTGGGTAAGAGAAAACTATTATAAAATTGAACGAATGATTGCCATGAGGGATGGTGCAAAATTATTCACCGCATTTTATATTCCTAAAGACTCATCGCAAAAACATCCGATACTTTTTAATCGTACACCTTACACCTGCTATCCTTATGGCGAAGATAAATTTAATCCCCGCCTGTATCAAAGTTACTGGATCAATTATTTAAAAGAAGGCTACATTATTGCCATACAGGATGTACGGGGTAAATGGATGAGTGAAGGTGATTATGTAGATGTTCGCCCCTTCATTCCTAATAAAAAAAACAAAGACGTTGATGAAGCCAGCGATACTTACGATGCAATAGATTGGATGATCAACAATATTGCCGGCAATAATAAACGGGTGGGTGTGTTCGGTATTTCTTATCCCGGCTTTTACAGTACCATGGCAGCATTAAGCAATCACCCGGCATTAAAAGCCGTAAGTCCGCAGGCACCGGTTACCGATTGGTTTATTGGCGATGACTTTCACCACAACGGCGTATTAATGCTGATGGATGCATTTAATTTTTACAGCGGTTTTGGAAAGCCAAGGCCCAAACCAACCATGGTGGGTGAAGAAGGTTTTAATATTCCCTCGCAGGATAATTACGATTTCTTTTTAAAGACGGGAGGCTTAAAAAACTTCAGTAAAATAATGGGCGACAGTATTGCTTTTTGGAATGACTTAATGAATCACCCCAATTACGATGCCTGGTGGCAAGCCAGAAACCCCAGGAACTTTGTAACCAATGTAAAGCCCGCCATGCTGGTAGTAGGCGGATTGTTTGATGCAGAAGATTGCTTTGGAGCATGGGAATTATACAAAGCCATTGAAGCTAAAAGTAAAAATACCGATAATCGTTTGGTGATGGGGCCATGGTTTCATGGCGGCTGGGGCGGCAGAGGTAATGGCGATTATTTAGGCAACGTAAGATTTGGAAGCAAAACCAGCGAATACTATCAACGCAATATTGAAATACCTTTCTTTAATTTTTATTTAAAATTAAAAGGCACGGTGCATGATATTGCTGAAGCCAATATTTTTTTTAGCGGAGCAAATGAATGGAAAAATTTTGAGCAATGGCCACCCAAAAATGTGGAGTACAAAAATTTGTTCATCAAAGGAGATGGTGGTTTATCATTTGAAAATACAGGCAATAAATTTAAACCTGCAGATAAAATGAAAAGACCGGAATATTTTTCTGAATACATCAGCGATCCATCACACCCCGTGCCCTATACCGAAGATGTACATTTAGACAGAACAAGAGAATACATGACCGACGACCAAAGGTTTGCAAGCCGCAGGCCCGATGTGCTTACATTTTCCTCGGGAGTATTAGAGGATGATATTACATTGGCCGGCCCATTGGTTGCCGATTTATTGGTAAGCATTTCTACCAGCGATGCCGATTTTGTGGTAAAACTAATTGATGTTTTTCCTGACGAATTTAATTATGATGAAAAAGAAATGGGGAAAGGTAATGGTAAAAATTACCCGATGGGGGGTTATCAAATGCTGGTACGTGGCGAAATTATGAGAGGTAAATTTCGCAATAGCTTTGAAAAACCTGAACCATTTGTACCGGGCAAGATCACTGCACTAAAATATACTTTGCCCGATGTGGCACATACTTTTAAAAAAGGCCACAAAATAATGATACAAATACAAAGCAGTTGGTTTCCTATTGCCGATAGAAACCCACAAACCTTTACCGATATTTATCATTGCAGTGATAGTGATTTTCAAAAATCTACCATCCGTGTTTATCATGATGCAAATAATGCCAGTAAGATTGTGTTGCCGGTGTTAAAATAAAACGATAATTAAAATAGCAGATAATTTATAATAACAAAGGGTTTCAGCAAATGAAACCCTTTGTTATTATTCTGAAGATTTTTTTGCTATTCCCTCTCTCCCTTTTCTTATAATTATTGTTTATTTTATTACCTGCACTGCTTTATTAATTATTTCGGTGCTGGTAACAATACGGAGGAAATATTTACCACTGCCAATATTAGTCACATCAATCTGTTCTGTTGCTGCCATAGTTGCAATATTTTTTTGTAATACTGTTTTCCCTTCCATATTTACAATACTTATACTTGCCTTGCTATTGAGTAAAGTTGCATTTGCAATTACATTAATTACATTACGGGAAGGGCTGGGATAAATAATTACTGCTGCATCGTTTTGTATATTTACCCGGCGAATATCACTGTTAACTTTGCGACCGTTATCATCCACCACTTTAAGGCGGTAAAAATTTACGCCGTTAGCAGGGTTGTTAGTTATAAAATAGTAATTACTTAAACCAGTTGCAGCCACTTTTCCAATCTCGGTAAAACCGGTACCATTTAAACTATGTTCAATTACATATTCCTTTACATTAATTTCTGTGCCCACCTGCCAGTCAAGCTTTACACGGCTGTTATTTTCTTTAGTCGCCTGAAAATTAATGATTGTTACCGGCAGTATGTTTATAACCAGATTTGCCGGGCTAAATTCTGAAGTGTTATTATTGGCATCAGTTGCTGTTAAGGTAATGGCATCACCTACGGCAACAAGTGTGGTAGCCATGCTAAAAGAAAAATCGCCGCTTGCATTGGTGGTAACCGAACCAAGATAAACTTCTCCTTCTCCATGCTGTACCGATAAACCATCAGCAACAATTATTTCGCCTGCCTGGTTATTATCCGTGCTGTTTGCTTTAAACAACTCAACTATTGAATTAGCAAAAGTAGATTTAGTAGCTGCCGTACCTACATAACCGGCAACTGTTAATGTTCCCGCCGTATAAGACAACAAGGTTACAATAGGATAATTCATTCGTAAATTCGGTAAAGTATTATTGTATGCGCCTGTATTAGCAGTTACATGATCTTCATTTAAATCAATACCCAAGCCATCTAAAGCTCCATTATTTGTTCCATTATTATAAATAGAGTTTTGCGATACTTTTACTTTTTGTGTTACTACAGCAGGATCAGTTGATCTGTTGGCAATCCTTACCCCCATGTTCCTGTTGTCATTAATAATATTGCGTAGTATAATATCATTTCCGCTGCCAAATAATGCCTGAAATCCAGCCGAACTTCTTGTAAGTGTATTTTCTTCAACGGTAGTTTGAAAGATATTAGCATTGGCCAAATTATAATGTACTCCGGAACTAATAGCAGTGGGGCCGCAATCTCTCACTAAATTTCCTTTGATTAAAATTGTGCCTTTAGCGCTGGCATTATCAGGGCTGAAGGTATAGTTATCGTTAGTAGCAATACCCGGGCCAGGGCCAGGTGTGCCGGGAATACCACCGGCAATTTCGTTATTGATAATGGTGTAATCTATATTAATGGCATCCCAAAACCTCATTCGTAATTCTTCATTAGTAGAAAAGCCAATAAGATTATTTTTAACTACGGCTGATGTTGCACTTAAATCAAAATAAATTAATGCCCTGGAGTTGCCGCCTCTTACCACAGGAGGTGTAAAGCTTGTTGCAGTAGCGCCAATAACAGTTTGCTCAATAATATAACCGCCGCCACCCATAAGATGTAAATCGGCTGAATTGCTATGTATAGAGATACATCTTATTATTGTATTCTGTGCAAATACCTGCAAAGGATACTGGCCAAGCAATCCGGCAATTTCCACTTCCGGGCCGTTAATTTGCGACAGTATACTCTCGTCGCCGGAATTTGGCAACGCATCCGGTCCTACACCAACTGTACCGCCAGTACCAAGTATTATATTATTATTGTTGCCCACATTAGCGGTTTGTGTACCACCATCAATAGATGTATTATCAGGGTTAGGTGCAGCACTATAAGCCAAAAGCGGGTACAAGGTTGCAGATGTTGTAATTACTGCTACACCGGCTGTTAAAAGATTAGGAAGACCGGCCCTTAAACCCGGGTGTACGGCACCGCTTGAAACCATAAATATGGTGCTTTCTTTTCCGGCAGGTAAAGCTTGTAAAGCATTTACTGTTGAAATAGCATTCCAGGTATTACCACTTTGTATCAAAGCAGCTTCATCTCCAAGATTAGAAGCGTTTAAAATAAATTGCCTGTACGAACCCTGGCCGGCATCGTTTACATTTACGATTACATCAAAGCAAAACCCAAAATCAATACCTGTTGCACTTATTGCGCCGGTAACGGCAACCGTTGCAATAGACTGCACTTCTTGCCCTGCGGCACCATTTAATGCAGTTAAAGTAGCGGAAGTAGTATTAGCCGGAGCATCCTGCTCAGCCGGAATTTCGCCCCCCACTCTATCTTGTACCGGCACTGTAGTGCCTGCTACTAAAGCATTGGTACAATAAGTTTGTACAGGAAAAAGCGAAGTTATATAACCGCTTCTGGCAGAACTTACCGAACTGTTTACAATTCGTACACTGTAAGTGCCTGTAGCCAAACCGGTAAATGTATATACACCAGAAGCATTGGTAGTGGCTGTAGATAAAAAACTGCCTGCAGCATCGTACAACTCTGCTATTGCGCCAGGCCTTGGAATGCCCGAAGATGCAGCCAGGCTTCTGCCTGCCCCTCCGCCATAATTTTTATCTTCAAATACTGTTCCACTGATGCTTTGTGCATTAATTGATAGTGCAAGCAAAAATACACTTGAGGTAAGTAGCAATTTTTTCATATTTCTTAATTTTAAGTACGTAGAACGATAGACGCAGATTTATAATATGCAGTTGCATCGGCTTAAAAAAAGGGTTATTTTAAATAACAGATGAGCTATTGCACCGGCTTTACCTTTAAATAGCATTTGTTACAGCAATAATTTTTTGCTATTTTTCCTTACTATTTATTGCAATCACTTATTAAGTAAAATATTTTTGCTATGTATTATTTGGTTTAGAAATTGGTAAACTTAACACCCCGGGATATGCACAAATATGTTAACCGCTAAAACGAAGAAGTAAAATTGACAAAAGAAAAAAATCATTGCCTTTATTTTATATATAGAAGAAAATAGTGTTTTATTGAGTTTATCTCGCCTCAAAAACAATTCAATTTTTGTAAAGAATATAAAGCAACTCTACCATTTAAATCTGCACTTATAATACAATTACAATAAAAAAATTTATGAAGAAATATGTTTTGATATGTTGCCTGCTGTTTTCTGCAACCTGTTTTGCACAGTTGAATATTGTGCCTGTTCCTGCGGAAGTAAAAATGGGTAAAGGGAATTTTATATTGGACAAAAACGTTGTTCTTTATTATACTGAAAATAATGTAAAAAATATTTGTACCCAATTCAATAACAACTTAAAACTCAGGTATGGTTTTTTATTACCTGTAAAATATTTAGCATTAGAAAAAACAGAGAACGTTAAAAACAAAAATATCATTATAACACTTTTTCCAAAGCTTGTAAAAGAAGATACTATACCCGGTACTTATACAATTCTTGTTAAACAAAACAGCATTAATATAATTTCAATGCAAGAGGAAGGATTGTTTTATGGGCTGCAAACCCTTCTTCAACTTCTCCCTTACGCAAACTACAAACCTCAAACCATAAACACCAAACTAACCATTCCGCAATTATCCATTACAGATTACCCCCGCTTTGCCTACCGTGGCATGCACCTCGATGTTGCCCGACACTTCTACCCTGTTGCCTTCATCAAAAAATATATTGATTATCTGGCGGCTTATAAATTCAATACTTTTCACTGGCACTTAACCGATGACCAGGGCTGGCGTATTGAAATAAAAAAATATCCCTTGCTTACAAAAGTTGGCGGATATAGAAATGGTACCATCACTGGCCGTTACCCCGGCAAAGGAAACGACAGTATTTATTATGGTGGCTTTTATACCCAACAACAAATAAAAGAAGTGGTACAATATGCTGCAGAAAGATACATTACAGTAATTCCTGAAATTGAAATGCCGGGCCATGCCTCGGCAGCCATTGCGGCCTATCCTCAACTCAGTTGTTTCCCCAACGAAAGTACCAACACAGGCAATACGCCCTGGGCCGGAACAAAAAATGGTAAACAGGTGCAACAGACCTGGGGCGTTTTTGAAGATGTGTTTGCGCCAACTGAGTACACGTTTAATTTTTTACAGGATGTACTGAATGAAGTGATGCCCCTGTTTCCTTCGCAATACATTCATATTGGTGGCGACGAATGCCCGAAAGAATCGTGGAAGCGTTCTGCTTTTTGCCAGCAATTAATAAAAGACAATAATTTAAAAGATGAACATGGTCTGCAGAGTTATTTTATACAACGCATAGAAAAATACATCAACAGCAAAGGCAAAAAAATAATTGGCTGGGACGAAATTTTAGAAGGCGGCCTTGCACCCAACGCTACTGTAATGAGCTGGCGTGGCGAAGAAGGCGGCATTGAAGCTGCCAAACAAAACCATGATGTGATCATGACGCCGGGCAGCCATTGTTACATCGATCATAGCCAAAGTAAAAACGAAGACAGTGTTACCATTGGTGGTTATCTGCCCTTGGAAAAAGTATACAGTTACGAGCCTATACCTGCGGCATTAAATGCAGAACAAGCCAAACATATATTAGGTGCACAGGGCAATTTATGGACGGAGTACATTAAGAACAGCAGTAAAGTAGAATACATGATCTTTCCACGAATGATTGCATTGAGTGAAGTATTGTGGAGCCCGAAAGAAAAAAGGAACTGGCCTGATTTTGAAAGAAGGTTGCCCGCAGTTTTTGAGCGGTTAGATAAACAGAAAATTAATTATAGCAAGGCGTATTATGAGCCTGTGATAACAATAACACAAGCATCAAATTACCAAGGGGTAAATATATTTGTTAAATCAAAGCAAGGAAAGTGTAAATTTTATTATGGGAATAAATCAAAGAGTCAATTTGCATTATACGTTGATTCAATTCATGCATTAATCAATCAGCCTGGTATTTATGGAATTAAAATGTTAGGAAAACTAACACCTTCCATTCCCGAAGAAAAGTGGGGCAATATTTTTATTACATCCTTTGAAAATTTATTTTCTTCTGAAATAAAATTCTCCTTCAACAAAGCTACCGGCCAAAAAATAACCCTTGCAACCGAACCCAGTAAAAACTATCCCGGTGATGGTGCCTTTACTTTAGTGAATGGCGTACAAAATGAAAAAGGTTTATCAAAAGGTAATGAGTTTTTAGGTTTTTCAGGTAAAGATCTGGATGCAACTATCGACCTGGGAAAAGAAACTGAAGTTTCAAAAATAACATTGCATACATTACATCAAAATGGCAGCTGGATATATTTACCATCGCAAATTGAAGTATCTTTTATTCCCTTTATTGATACTACTGTTATTACAAAACATGCACCCATAGAAACGGTAACACAATTGGTACAGGATGAAAAAAATATACAGGTGATACAATTACCTGCGCCAAAGATCTGCCGTTACATCAGGGTATATGCAAAAAATTATGGCATTATCCCTTCGGGTAAACCCGGCGCAGGCAACCCGGCCTGGTTATTTGCAGATGAAATTGAAGTAGAGTAAAATGATTGTGTAATAACGCATGACCAACCAACAAATAAGTATGAAAAAAATCTTTGTATACATTTTATTATTGTTCTCTTGCAGCGTTACTGCACAGCAACATTATATTGCTCCAACAGATTCATTGGTAATAAAAAAATTATCGCAATGGCAGGATTGGAAATTTGGATTACTCATGCACTGGGGTACTTACAGCCAATGGGGCGTTGTGGAAAGCTGGAGCATTTGCCCCGAGGATGAAGGCTGGACACAAAGAGATTCCATCCACGGCAAAACCTACAACGAATACAAAAAAAATTACGAGGCATTACAAACTACTTTCAACCCTGTAAATTTCAATCCTGATAAATGGGCAGCCGCTGCACAAGATGCCGGAATGAAATATGTGGTATTCACCACCAAACATCATGATGGCTTTTGCATGTTTGATACCAAACAAACCGACTATAAGATCACCTCTACCAAAACCCCTTTTTCAACAAATAAAAAAAGCAATGTAGCCAAAGAAGTGTTTAATGCATTTCGCAAACAAGGCATGGCAACCGGGGCTTACTTTAGTAAACCCGATTGGCATACTAATAATTACTGGTGGCCCTATTTTCCTCCTAAGGACAGGAATGTAAATTATGATCCTAAAAAATATCCGCAGCGCTGGAATGCTTTTAAAGAATTTACTTACAATCAAATAAAAGAGTTGATGAGTGAGTATGGAAAGATGGATATTCTTTGGCTGGATGGTGGTTGGGTACGACCTAAATACACCATCGATACAGCAATAGACTGGCAGCGTACCATAAAAGATGAACAGGATATTGATATGCCCAAAATTGCAGCAATGGCAAGAAAATACCAACCCGGCCTTTTGGTAGTAGACCGCAGTGTGGGGTACGAATATGAGAATTATGTAACACCGGAACAACAGGTACCCTCTTCAATATTTCCCTTCCCATATCCATGGGAAACTTGTATGACAATGGCTAACAGTTGGAGTTATGTACCTCATGATAAATACAAATCCACGAATGAATTAATCCATACATTGGTAAAGGTAGTCGGTAGTGGGGGCAATTTATTGCTGAATGTCGGACCAGATCCTAACGGAGAATGGGATACTGCAGCCTATACAAGATTAAGAGAAATTGGCGAGTGGATGAAAATAAATGGAGAGGCCATCTACAATACAACACAAGCAGATCTTCCTATTTATAATGCGGTTTATTTTACGCAGAAAAAAGACACTAGTGCAGTCTATATTCTCAAATTGATAAAGGAAAATGATCAATCTTTAATGAATGGGGTAATGTTTGAGATTACTGATCTTTACAAAAATAAATTTAAGCATATCCAGATATTGGGAACTAAAATAATACTACCAATAAAAAGATACCAGGTCGATAAAGGAGTATTCAATATGAAAATTGAAATAAATGATGGCAACGCAATTAAAGAATTGCGGCATGCTGCCGTTTTTAAACTAATCAAATAAAACTTAAATTTACATTTTTACACCCCATGCATATGAACAAAATTGACCTGACAGATTCATTAGAAAAAATTGCAGTAAAAATATTTCCCAATTCCGGCGATGGTTCTGCATTTGTGGCCCGGCAAATTGCCGACCTAATAAAGCAAAAAGAAAAAGAAGGAAAGAAAACCGTGATCGGCCTTGCAACCGGCTCCTCTCCCAAAACTTTGTATGCACATTTAGTAAGAATGCATAATGAAGAAGGATTGAGTTTTAAAAATGTGATCACTTTTAACCTGGATCAATATTATCCCATGGAGAAAGATGCTTTACAAAGCTATCACTACTTTATGCGGAAAAATTTATTTGAGCATACCGATATCAATCCGGATAATTATCACCTGCCCGATGGATTGATAGCAAAAGATAAAGTAAAAGAGCATTGTCTTAATTACGAAAAACAAATTGAAGAAGCTGGTGGATTAGACCTGCAGATATTAGGCATTGGTGTAAATGGCCATATTGGTTTTAACGAACCTGGCAGCGGCATTTACAGCAAAACAAGATTGGTTACATTGGACCATAGTACCCGTATGGCCAACGCTTACGAGTTTGGCAATATGAGCGAAGTGCCACGCATGGCCATCACCATGGGCATCAGCACTATTTTAAAAAGTAAAAAAATAATTTTAATGGCCTGGGGCCAAACTAAGGCGCCGGTAATACAAAAATCGGTTGAGCTGGATGATACCGAAGATATACCGGCATCTTTATTACAAAACCACGATGATTGTGTGTTTGTGGTGGATGATGCAGCAGCAAGTGAACTCACCCGTTTTAAAAGTCCGTGGCTTACCGGAGAATGTGAGTGGACGCCAACGATGGTACGCCGTGCAGTAACTAATTTGGCGTTAAAAATTAATAAGCCCGTATTAAGTTTAACCAATGAAGATTATAACGAAAACGGATTAAATGATCTGCTTACCGAAAAAGGTAATGCTTACGAAACCAATCTGGAAGTTTTTTACATGCTTCGTGATTCTATTACCGGCTGGCCAGGTGGCAAACAAAATTCTTCCAATCATAAACATCCGGAAAGAAGCGAACCTTTTCCTAAAAAAGTCATCCTCTTCTCCCCTCACCCCGATGATGATATCATTAGCATGGGCGGCACATTTATGAGATTGCACGACCAGGGGCACGAAGTGCATGTGGCCTATCAAACCAGTGGTAATATTGCAGTAACGGATGAATTTGTTACCCGGTTCATTGATTTTGCAGTAGGCTTTGAAAGTATGTTTGATATTGATGAAACCAAGAGCAAAAAAATACTGGATGATGCTATTGCATTTTTAAAAACAAAAAGATCCAGTGAAAAAGATACCGCAGCAATAAGGGCCATTAAAGGTTTAATACGAAGATGCGAAGCTAAAGCCACCTGCAAATATGTTGGCTTAACCGATGCACAAATTCATTTTCAAAATTTACCTTTTTACGAAACGGGCACCATTGAAAAAAATCCGATGGGTGAAGCAGATGTGCAATTAACCATGGAACTGTTGAAAAAAATACAGCCGCACCAAATTTATTGCGCAGGCGATTTTGCCGATCCGCATGGTACACATAAAGTTTGTTTTGATGTAGTGATAGAAGCGTTGAAACGCATTAAAGCTGAAAGCTTAAAGCTTAAAGCTCAAAGCACGCAGACCACTCACGACTCACCACTCACTACTCACGACTGGATCAGCGACTGCTGGCTGTGGCTATACAAAGGCGCCTGGCAGGAATGGGATATTACCGAAATAGAAATGGCCATACCCATGAGCCCCGACCAGGTGGTAAAAAAACGCCATGGTATTTTTATTCATCAATCGCAAAAAGACAGTGTGCCTTTTCAGGGCAGCGACGACAGGGAGTTTTGGCAACGTGCCGAAGAGCGCAATGCCAGCACCGCTAAACTGTATGCTCAACTTGGCTTAACACAATATGCAGCCATGGAGGCATTTGTGCGGTGGAAATACTAAAGCCGTTCTATTTGCAGGATATTTTTTATCTTCATTACTGTTCCTAATAACTAACTACCGGCAATGAGAAATTTTTTTGGCTGTATAGTATTACTTATTCTTTCTGCTTTACCAGCTACTTTAAACGCACAATCCTGCTTTAATGTAAATGCCGGCAACGATACTTTGGTATCCTGCTTACAAACCTGTCTTAATTTAAAAGCCAAAGTACCGGATGTAAGAAGCTCTGATGATTATCAGGTTATTCCTATAGCTTATACACCTTTTCCTTATACCAACGCTACCGGAGTTGTTTTTAATCCTTCTTACCAGGATGATAATTATTCAGACGAAGTTATATTGCCCTTTACTTTTTGTTTTTATGGCAGAAGATATACCAGCTGTGTGGTAGGCACCAATGGCATTGTAACTTTTGATGTAGAAACCAACAAGAATACTTACAATGCTTATATCCTTTCAGATCCTATTCCTTTTGCCGGCGGCGTACCTAATGATGGCAATGTGGCGTATTATCCAAGAGCAGCTATTATGGGGCCTTACCATGATATTGACCCTGCTCCGGCAAGTACGCCACAGCCACCCAAAAGAAAGATGGAATACATCATTTCGGGTACAGCACCGTGCAGAAAGTTCATTTTAAATTTTTACCAGATACCTTATTTTGCCTGTGGCAATGCTATTGTAACGCAGCAAATGGTTTTGTATGAAGGCACAGGCATCATTGATATTTTTATTGAAAATAAACCTTACGCCTGCGCAGCAAGTTCCAATAATGGAACAGCTATTCTAGGTGTTCAAAATTGGGAAAGAGACCAGGCCCGATGGGTACAGGGTAGAAATAACACGGTGTGGAGTGCCAACAAAGAAGGTTGGCGTTTTGTTCCCAATGGCTCAACATCGCTGCTAAACCGTGTGGAATTATATAAGAACAATATGCTTGTATCTACCGGCACTACCATTAATTTAGGCAATGGGGAACTGGAAGCCACTTTTGCCAACATTTGTCAATCGCAGGATAGTATGAGTTATGTAGTAAAAGCATTTTATAACCAATGTGATAATCCTGCATTGGAAACTGAAGGCTCTGATACAATGATCGTTTATAAATCGCTCAATCCAATTGACAAAAACATTATCAATGCATCATGTGCCGGGGATAATGGCAGCATTACAATTACCAATCCCCTTGCAGCCAATATTGAATATTCTATTGACGCAGGCGCTACATGGCAAACATCCAACACATTTAATAAACCGGCGGGCAGTTACACCATTTCAGCAAGAGTAATTGGTTCACTATGCGGCGGCTCCACTACTGCAACCATTGCCCAACCTGATGCATTAAATGCAGTTGCAAATACTACCGCAGCTACATGCAATGGCGATGACGGCACTATTACAATATCTGCAAACGGCGGCACACCTGCTTACCAGTTTTCAATTGATAATGGCATCAGTTATCAAAACAATACTACTTTTATTACAACACCGGGCACTTACAACAATATTAAAATTAAAGATGCCAATGGTTGTATTACCTCCACTACTGCCTCAGTTACTTTAAACGATCAAATGTTTTTGGATCTGGGTATAGATACTACCATTTGCTTTGGTAATACCATTACATTAACACCTCAAACTAACAAAGAAGCCAACTACTTTAAATGGTTGCCTGCAACCGGCTTAAATGACGATGCTGTAAAAAATCCTTTAGCAACCCCTAATGATACCACGCAGTATACATTAAACGCAAAATGGGGTGTTTGCCAGCGTACCGATGCTATTTGGATAAAAGTTTTGCATAAACCTGTGGCTTATGCCGGTAAAGACAGCACCGTTTGTTACAAAACGCCTGCCTTGCTAAATGGCAAGGCCAATAACTTATCGGGCACTGTAAATTATACCTGGTCGCCGGCAACAAATGTTACCCCGGCCAATGCTGCTGCTGCTATTGCAAAGCCTGATACCACACAGTTGTACACTTTATCCGTAACAGATAATTATGGTTGTAATTTTTTGGTAACTGATGATGTGCTGGTTAGCATGCGGCCACCCGTACCCGCTTTTGCAGGCAACGATACTAACGCAATTTATGGCATACCACATCAGCTATTCAGCAGTGGCGGAAAATTTTATACATGGTCTCCGTCAACACATTTGAATAATCCGTTTGCACAAAAACCTTTGGCTACATTATACAACGATACTTATTTTTCTTTACTGGTTACCGACGATATTGGCTGTACCAATACTGATGAAGTATTTATTAAAGTATATAAAGGCCCTACGTATTATTTACCCAATGCATTTACGCCCAATGGCGATGGATTGAATGATGTATTCAGGGCAGTGCCTGTTGGTATAAGCCTCACCAATTATTTTAATGTGTACAATCGTTTTGGCGAATTGGTTTTTCAAACCAATCAATGGCTTAAAGGCTGGGATGGCACCTACAAAGGAAAAAAAGCTGCGTCGGGCACTTATGTATGGCTGATAAAAGGAATGGATAAATACGGTAAAGTAGTGGAAATGAAAGGAACCGTAATTTTAATACAATAATTAAAATATAAGGGGCCGTAATTACACGGCCCCTTACGCATCATTTTGTTTTCACGTCTGTATCAGGTTGTATTTCGTCATCCTCTTTTTTATCGTACACATAAACACTCACTTGCCAACCGGTGATGATATACTGCAATGCCACTTCAATTTTTACATCTTTATACAATTCATCATCATTGCCTATACGAAAAATACTGCCGGCAAATTTCTTCTCTTCTTTTGGTTCATCATACATTGCTTTTGTAGTAACGGTTTTTGTATTACCAGGCAAGCGTAACGACATGTTTTTTACCTGCAAAAATAAATCCCTGTATTGCTTTTTTGCCACAGCAAAATTATCCACCTCTGGCAGCACAGCCTGCCAGCTGCGGTTCTTATTCTTTTTCGATTTATACTGTGTAATGGTACAACTTTCCGTGCCGGGAAAATTGATCGTACAGCTGTAATCACTGCTCTCTACATTGTCCTGTATCAATGCACCGGTAATATTTTGCAGCCTGTTGGGAAAATCATTGAGTACTCCCCTTAATGCCTGTTGTACTGCAGCATTGGGCTTAAATAAAAGTTGCGCTTTTGCGCCATACAAACAAAAAGAAAAAATGATCAGGGTAATTGCCTTTGCTCTCATAGTTATTTGGTTTAGATTAAAAAATGTTGAACGAAAAAAGAATGCGCTGTAGTATTTCATTATTGCAAACGGGGAGGCATTAACAGCACTTTATCTTTCCACACCTGTGGATTACTAATTCTTTGTTGTTTGAAATATAAGGGCGAATGGTGCAATTCGCTTTTTAAAAAAGTCAAGTCTCAATTATGGATCAGAGATATAAAAGGTTGCAGGTGCTGCAAGCTTTCAACTTAAAACAGAGGCTATTGTATTGCTGTTTCTGCATCCAGCACTGCAATTGTTTTCATGTAAAATGATATGGCTTCTTCAGGTGAAGAGCCGATGCAAACAATACCCATTTTTCCAAACTGCGATAGGGCGCCGATCATGTGAAACATTACACCGGTTTGAGCAGCACCATCAAAATGCAACCCATGAAACATGGCAATATCGATCAAATCTTGCGGTGTAAGACCTTTGTAAGCATTATTCTGAATATTATCGGATGCAAAGTAATAACGTTGTTGTTTGTTGGGAGTTTCGTACGTACCGGTTTGTTCATCATAATGTCCATTGGTTAAAAACTGCAACATTAAAAAAGGATGTGTAGTGCCTCCTTTACGTAAATTAATTTCAATGGCATAATGCTTCCAGGCATCGTTTTCTTTTACCGAAATAAAATCTATGCTAAAGCGGCCAAGCACTCCGGCTTTTTTTAATTGTTCAGAAATTGTTTTTCCCAGTGCGCCCACTTCGGCCCGGTAACATTCATTTGCCGGAAAATGAGCCGCAACAAAAATCTGCTGGTCTTCTCCCGTTAACAGCTGCTCGTGTGTAGAAATAATATCTATTTCACCTAAAGGATTTATCCTGCATTGTACCGAAGGTGATTGTTTAATTGCTCCTTCTATAAACCCTTCCACTACCCCACCCATCTGGTTAAATTTTTCCAAATAACTATCCACACTTAATCCTTCAGCAACAGGTACTATTTCTTTATACAGGTTATGGTGTATCCAGTTAAACATTTCTTTTGGGGTGCTGATATCGGGGTATTTAATTATCGCATTTCCTTCGCCGGAAAAACCTTCATTCAATTTAATTACCGCTTTTTTTAAATGCGGATGCATATCTTTTAATGCAGCCACTGCATGTACAATATCTTCGTAGGTTTTTAAATCCTCTGCCCCCGGTGGCATTAAAACAGCTGCTTTTAAAAAAATTGTTCTGCTGCCGCTTTTTGTACCCATACAATTAAGCAATGGGTCGCAGCCGTAAATAGGAATGCCTAATCTTACTGCCAGTGTTCTTTCAAAACCAGTAGTATTAAAGCAGGCAATATGCGCTACATGATTTGCAGGAATACTTTGCTTAATCCTTTCTATCAACCTGGGCCTTTGTAATATTTTTTCGGTAAGAGAAATGGCAGAGGTATCATAACAACTGAGCATGGTTAATCTTTGCCATGCATGATGGCCGGTAATGCCGGGCAGCAAATGCAAATAGTAATCAATAATAACCGGATCAATTGGTGCACTGCTCACATACACCACATTTGTACGGGGCATACGCAACAGCATTAATAAACACAACAATCGTTCTTCGTAATGCATGGCCCCATCTATTTTTGCCAATACATCCTGGTCTAAGGTTAGGCTGGGTATTACCACAATTGTTTTAGGGGCAAAATTATCGGGAAAAAATAATTCAAACTGGTTGCAAAAGCCTTGTTGTAATTTTTTAAATGCATCCATTTCTTCGCCCGAGCCGGGTAAAGGCTGGCAGGTACTGCAATAATTAAATAACAGTTGCTTAGGCTGCAATTCCTGTTCATTAATTTTCATATACATGCATTGTTATCCTACAAGATGATAAAAAAAATATAGCCAAATGATGAGATTAGTCATAAAATGCATGGGATTATATCATCTTTTTTATTATAAACTGTTTTGCCAAACTATTAATTCACATGGCGTTAGTAATTAACGGTGGTTAATCAAATCCCTTCTTTTAAAAAATTGTTATGTTTGCAGTATGAATTGGACCTCTAAAAAGGCTGTACGTGTTGCAATTTTAGATATGAATGAAGGCAGGCCCAACCAGGGCATGCGTTGTATTCGGGAAATTCTGAATCAGTTTGGCGATGCTAATAACCTCGATTTGGAATGGGATGAATTTGAAGTACGGCTGCAAAAACAAACCCCATCGTTAAACTACGATATTTATATCAGCAGCGGCGGCCCGGGCAGCCCGCTGGAAAGTGAAGGCAGCGATTGGGAAGAAGTTTATTTTAACTGGCTGCAAGATGTGATGAGCTGGAATGCCAGTGCTGCCAATGTACAAAAGAAAAAGGTATTCTTCATTTGCCACTCTTATCAATTAGCCTGCCGCCATTTTAAAATTGCCACCGTATGTAAAAGAAAGAGCACCGCTTTTGGTGTTTTTCCTGTTCACCTGTTACCGGTTGCTAATGAAGAAACTGTTTTTTCCGGTTTAAGAAATCCTTTTTACTCTGTTGATAGCCGGGATTACCAGGTGATTGAACCCAACCATAATAAATTGCACCAAATGGGTGCCAGCATTTTAGCTATAGAAAAAGAACGGCCGCACGTGCCTTTAGAAAGAGCCATCATGGCCATCAGGTTTAATGATAACATGATTGGCACTCAGTTTCATCCCGAAGCTGATGCGGTGGGTATGAGCATGCATTTACAAACCGAAGACAAGAAAAAGACCGTAATAGAAAACTACGGAAAGGAAAAATGGGAATCGATGATCGATCACTTAAATGATCCCGATAAAATAATGTGGACCTATGCTCATATACTACCTAACTTTTTATATTTAGCGGTGGATAGTTTGCAGCTGGTTGAAGTATAAACTACAACGACATCTATTAAATATCAGGCGCCTCAAATGAATTTTATTCTTTATTTTTATTGTACCTGATCATCTTCAAACTTATGGCATAATGATAAAAGAATTACGGCAGCAATTCAACAACAGCTTCAGTAAAGAAAAGTATGAAGCTTATGTAAAACAGATTGATAGCCTGCACCCAGGTGCATTGGATTTTAGAAATGCGGAGACGCCCATTTTTATTCCTAAGGATTTTACAAAAAAAATGCTGGATGCCTGTGAAGATATTATTGATGTAATTACCGATGAAAAATTTATTGCACTAACTGAAAGAGGTATACCGAAAGATATAAAAATACCCAATCAAAAAACGCACTCCCATTTTATTGCTTTCGATTTTGGCATTTGCCAAAACGATAGCGGTGGGCTGGAGCCGCAACTGATAGAGATGCAGGGGTTTCCTACATTGTTTGCCTTTCAGGCATTTCACAGCCAGATAACCGCAGCTTATGCCAATGTACCTGCCAATTTTTCTCCGTATTTAAATGGATATGATAAAGCCTCTTACCTGCAATTATTTAAAGAAATTGTGGTGGGAGATATGGATCCTGAGCATGTGATACTGTTGGAAATATTTCCGGAGCAGCAAAAAACAAGAATTGATTTTTATTGTACCGAAGAAGTGCTGGGCATAAAAACTGTTTGTCTCACTAAATTAATTGCAGAGGGCAATAAATTATTTTATGATAACAACGGTATAAAAACTCCAATAAAAAGAATTTACAACCGCCTTATTTTTGATGATCTGCAAAAGCAGGAAGGCCTGGGAGAAGTGATCGATCTTACTAAAGATTACGAAGTGGAATGGGTGCCGCATCCTAATTGGTTTTACCGCATCAGTAAGTTTACCCTGCCTTTTATCAATAATATTTACGTACCTAAAACTTATTTTTTAAATGAGTTAAAACAAGTGCCTGCCGATTTAGAAAATTATGTTTTAAAACCATTATTTTCTTTTGCAGGCATGGGCGTAGTAATTGATGTAACCCAACAGGATATTGATGATGTAAAAGACCCGGAGAACTGGATACTGCAACGCAAAGTACAATATGCGGATGTAATTGAAACGCCTGATATACCTGCTAAAGCAGAGATACGATTGTTTTATTTTTGGAAAGATGGCTGGGCAAGACCCAAAGCAGTACACAATCTTTCAAGATTAAGCAAAGGCAAAATGATTGGCACAAGGTATAACAAGGATAAAGAATGGGTGGGTGGTACTGTAGCTTTTTTTGAAACGTAGCCCCTAACCCCTAAAGGGGAACTTATCAAAGCGTTTATTACGGCCGTCGTAAAATATTAAATAATCAATACTCAATAAAATACAATGAAAAATGGCTCCGCAAGATTTGAATTCTTTCTTGCACAACTGCAAACTTTGTTAACCAAATCGGCTAAACAAAAAAACCCTGCATTATGGTTATACCAGAATAATGTGCGTACGCCATTATTTATGCTGGAGGCACTTGCAAAAGTTTACATCGGTATTCACAACAAAAAAAAGTTTACCAGGCTAAAAGAGCATTTTAAATTATTGGAAGATGCGCTGGGCGGCATTGATTACTACGATTCTTTTGCAAAAGAATTTGCAAAAAACAAAAAGATACCTGCGGCAGTAGTAAATTATTTGCAGGCCCAAACAAGGGAAAAAATTCAGAGCTTGAACGAACTATTGGTTGAAAAAAACTGGCTGGGTGACAATGCTGACCGTATAAAAAAAATACAAAAAAAATTAACTGAAGCAGACTGGCTAAAAGAAGATGATGAAATAAAAGCCATCAACGATTTTTATGGCGAAGCCATTTATGAAATTGTGGAGTTTACTGCAAAAACTAAATTTCATTTTGATAATGTGGAAGCCGATGTGCATGAACTGAGAAGAAAATTAAGGTGGCTGAGTATTTATCCGCAAGCCTTCCGTGGCAGTATTCAATTAAGTAAATCAAAAACTTCTCCCAAGCATTTATCAAAATACCTTACCAAACAGATCACCAGCTCACCTTATAATAAAATGCCTGACACCGGTGATAGTAAATATTTTTTACTGCTGAACCAGAATTATTTTTATGCCTTAAGCTGGATGATAAATGAATTAGGTAATTTAAAAGACGATGGCCTTAAAGTGATTGCCATAAAAGAAGCATTGCAACAAACCGGTGCTTTAAAAGATACTGATGCTTTTAAAAAAGCTTACCTGTTGCTGGGCAGCAAGCAAACTAAACTGCAGCAATTGTTAGATGCTGCAGAAAAAATTTGCAAAACCTATTTTACCGAAAACAATTTAGAGCATTTGGTTATTGGTACCGCCGCAGTAAAGTAAAACGCTTTACTTAATGGTACACCTTATACCTGCAAAAGCTTTTGTGCCCTGCACCGTTGCATAATTATACGATGGGTCAAATACATAATTGTACGGATTGGTGTCGGGCCTTGCTACTCCGTTATTATCAAAATATTTTCCGCCTGCCCTATCAAACGGATCATCGGGATGCAACAAAGGATCTTTAGGTAAAAAATTAAACAGGTTTTTTACCCCGCCATATAATTCCAATCCATTTACAAAAATTTTGGTTATTTGTAAATTAATAATGCTGTATAATGGTGATTGTGGCAAACGAAAATCGTTTGCCACCACAGGCAATTCCATTGGCCCGGTTACTCTTCCGGTTATATCAAATATTAGTTTTGTACGGGGTAAAGTATAACTGACGGCAAAAGTGCCCGAAATTTTGGGCGCAAATAATTGGGGTGTTTTAATACGCTTTCCCCTGGCATTCTTATCCATTTGATACACATCCATTGCAGTAGCACCGGCAATAATTTTTAACCCGTTGGTAAAATTAAAATCAGTATTCAGTGTAATGCCTTTTGATACAGCGTAGCCGCTTAAATTATCATAAATAATTTTATTAGGGTCAGTAATAAAGTCGGCCACAATTTTATTGGTGAAGTAGGTATAAAATACACTTCCATCTAAATTAATAAAACCTTTTGCATGCCGTATAATTTTAGTGTAATTAATATTGCCATTCCACGATTTTTCGGGCTTTAATGCTGCTGCAATTACCACATCTCTTGCACCGGTAAGTGCAGCATGATCTTCGGTAAATAAATTAACCACACGGTAACCATTGCCTCCACTAAGTCTTAAAGTATTATTTGCATTGGGCGAATATTTAAAACTTAATCTTGGCGTAAGTATACTGCCATGCTCATTATTAAAATCGTACCGAAGGCCTGCTAATGTGGTAAATCTTACGTTTACTTTATACTCATCCTGCACAAATATGCCGGGTAAAAAAGTATGGGTGGGCTTATTATCACCATTGGCTTTTGCAGTAGCTGGCGAATTATCATCATAAAAAGTATAGCGAAATGGTATACCCACTAAAAGAAAATGTTTAGTAAAATTTTTATTCCACCTTAATTGTGCAAATGCTACCTGCTGACTGGCGTAATATTTTATTGTACCATAATAACTATCCTGCAAATGATAATTGTAAGAAATATCTGCATTAAAATTTTTAGCCAACTCCATTGTACCAATTACTTCTGCCCGGTTAGTATTAATGCTTTCGCCATAAACACTATCAGTACCTCTAAACTCAGGTTTCCACCGCAACTCTCCGCCCCACCTGTCTTCATTAATATACCGTAAAGCCAACGATGCCGTAAGCTCATTCCTGCGCTTAAAATTCCACTTATTAAAAACGGAGATACGGTTTTGCAATGTAACATCAGTAAAATTATCTTTATTGATATCCCGGCGCTGCTGATAATTAAAATAATTTATACCCAGCAAGGCAGCAGCTTTTTTGGTTTTAAATGTTGTTGTAACATCAGTATTGTACTCTCCCACGCTTGTTGCCGAAAGATCTATTTTTAATTTTTCAACAGTACCGGCATCTTTGGTAATAATATTTACTAAACCACCAACAGCTTCGCTGCCATATAAAGTAGATGCAGGGCCTTTTACAATTTCAATGCGCTTTACCATACTGTTGGGTATACCGGCTAATCCATACACTGTAGACAAGCTGCTTACTATTGGCATACCATCAATTAATATCATGGTATAAGGCCCTTCCATTCCATTAATATGTATATCGCCGGTATTGCACACATTGCAATTCAATTGCGGTTGTATGCCATTTACCATCTGCAAACTTTCAAAAATATTAGGCGCCGGATTTTTTTTAAAATACGTTGGAGAATATACTTCTATCGGAATGGGAGATTCCATTTTACTCACCGCCTTCATGGTGCCCGATATTACCACTTCGTCCATTGCCCTGTTATGTGCTGTAAGTAAAATATGCAGTTTAGTTGAAACTGCACTTACCTGTACATTTTTTACAACAGTTTCGTAATTAACTGCCGATACAATAATACGATGTGTGCCTGCGGCAATATTCTTAATCTCAAAATAACCGGCAGAATCTGTGATAACAGTTTTTTTTACAGCAGCAATATGTATAGTAGCGGCTATCAACGGACCATCTTTGCCGGTTACTATACCTGCAACCCTTATATTTTGGGCATGAACAGCACTTATTATTATACCGGTCATAATTAAAACAGCACATAAATTTTTCATACCCTTTTTATTATTTGTCGAACAAAAATACACAATTAGGCTTACCTAATTTTATTTTTCATAAAAAAGTTTCACCTTTGCCTAAATAATTAAGCCATGACCTCTTTAGCAGAAGAAAATTACCTTAAAGCCATTTACAAACTGTACGAAAAAAATGGGGCAATGGTAAGCACTTCTGCTCTTGCAGAAACCCTGCAGATAAACGCCGCTTCGGTTACCGATTTTATAAAAAAAATGGCGGCAAAAAAACTCATCAGTTACCAAAAATCAAAAGGAGTAAGCCTTACAGAGCAAGGCAGGCTTATTGCACTTAATATTATACGCAAGCACAGGTTGTGGGAAGTTTGGTTGGTAAATAACCTGGGTTTTAAATGGGATGAAGTACATGAAATTGCTGAACAACTGGAGCATGTGATAAGTGATGAACTGATAGAAAACTTAGACAAGCATTTAGGCTACCCTAAAGCCGATCCCCACGGCGACCTGATACCGGATGCCAAAGGCCGGTTTATAAAAAACAGCAGTAAGCCTTTATTGGAGTGTACCAAAGGAGACAAAGTGAAATTTACCGGCGTGGCAGAACACAGTAATAGTTTTTTACAATACCTCACCAAAAGCAATATCAGCCTTGGCGATGAAATTGTAGTAGAGGTTATTGAAGAATACGACAACTCCTTCCAGGTAAAAATAAATAAGAAAGAACGTAAATTATTAAGTAAAGAAGTAGTAAAAAATTTATTGGTGGTTGTAATGTAACGGATTACTGCAGCAATTGATTAATGAGTTTATCCAGCTCTTTCCCTTCTGCATCAACTGCAAATAAATTACCCTTTTTATCCAGTAAAAAATTAGTAGGTATCTGGCTTACGCCATAAGTTTCTGCCACTTTACTGTTCCAGCCGCCATTATCATTTACCTGGGTAAATTTAATTTTATCCTGTTTAATGGCTTTTATCCATGCTTGCTTTTTACTATCAATTGAAACACCAAATACTTCAAACCCTCTATCCTTATATTTTTTATACAGTTTTACCACAAATGGATTGGCCTGCCTGCATGGCCCACACCAGCTTGCCCAAAAATCTATCAGTACCACTTTACCTTTAAAAGAAGATAAGGTAACTACACTGTCATTTACATCAGGCAAAGCAATTTCGGGAACAGCGGCACCAATTTGCAGTTGTGCAATACTGCTTACTGATGCCATTACAATAATTACTGAAAAGAATATTTTTTTCATTTGCAACAATTTTTCTTCCGGAATAAAGATAATATGAATTGTAAAAAAAATTTCACTTTTTGCATGTAACAGTTTAAAGTTATTTTATTAAAAGTTTAATGCCCCAATGCAATTTAGTAACTTATATACAATGTTAGTTTCAATTTAGTTTTACCTGCTGTTAAATTACTCCTGTAATTATAACCATGAGATTTATAGAATGCTATTAATTTACAAAGTTCCATTGTATGCCAAAGCGAATAATAAGCCCTTGTGTAGGATAATGCGGAGCAGCAAAATTATTATTTACAAAACCAAAGCCATTTACAGTACTTACTGTATTTAAATTTTCGGCCCGGATGTAAGCTGTAAAAGATTTAATTCTAAAATTAAAAAAGGCGCTAACATCGGGCAGGTTTTTTATTTTCATTGTATCCTGCGGTGCAAACTGGCTCATCACCGGCGAATAATTATAAGCTTCGTAAGGTGTATAATATCTAACTTCTAAACCGGTACTTAAATTTAAATTCTTATAAAATGTGCCTTCAAATGCTAAACGGTTACGGGTAAAAAGTAAAGGCACTTTTATTGGAGCGCTGCCATCGGTTTGTTGTGCTACCGCTTCGGTATACCAGTTAATTTTTTTGCTGAGCTTTATTTTTTTTGATGCAGCTAATTGCAGCAGGTTAATGATCTTACTGCTTTGTGCCGTATGGTAATAATCGGAAAAATAAGCAAGGTTGGTAATGATATGATTTTTAAAACTTAAATTAAAAAACTGGTTTCTTGCCTCTGCACCAAAAGAAATAATATTTTCTTTTTTACTGATAGTACTATTTTTAAAATTGAATGCCGATAAACTATTGTAAATAAAAGACGGGCTGCGGTTTACATTGGTAAAAAACAAACGCACATCCCCCAACTTCTTATTTAAAACCCTGTTAATGGTAGCGTAAGCACTGTAATCGCCGCTGTTAAGGCCGTTTAAATAAAACTCGCCTTTAAGCAATACATCCCACAATTTATTACGTGTTTTATTGCGGTACTCGCCATGTAAAACAATATTGTAATAATTTTTTGTTTGCACGGTGGTGGCCCTGTAAAATTCCGCCTTTATATTTTCCAGCCTTGCACCTGCCAGTAAAAACTGGCCGGAGTTTTTAGTATCGGGAAATTGCAGCAAAGAAAAATCGTTGCTTACTACACTCCACTTTTCATGTACAAATAAAGTATCCGTTGCCTTTTTCAACGTAGTATCGTACCAGTTTCTATAAATGACCGAATCAGCAGAAACATCTCTATAAAGATAATTGTAGGTACTGTAAGTAAAAGTATGTTGCCCCCTAAGCTTGGGGTAAAATAAATATTCGGTAGTGGAATCATTAATGGCTACAGAATCTTTTTTACCTATATCATACGTTTGGCGTAAAAAAAAGGTAAAGTCCTTTTGAATATTACCGGTATTAACGGTAGTGTTAAATGGATTGGGTGTGTAATTTAATGCGTTGCCCAAATTTACATTTATAGAATATCTTTTCTTTTTATCCGGATCGCTTAATAAAGAGTCATTCACTATACCTCCATTTTCCGAAGCTTTAATGGTGTTGCCCACCAATACAATATAAGCCGCATATCTTTTGCGCTTACCCTGGTAAGTACTGAATAACCGGTAACTTTTATGATTGGTGTTTTGTGTAACAAAAAAACCCGGCGCACTTATCAGGCGGTAATCAAAACCAAAGTTCCAGTTGGGCCGGGGATTTTGTGTGTGCAATGCTTTTATCATTTGCTCTTTACCCGATGCCAGCTGATACCCCAATTGCGTAAATGGCTTGGTGGTTCTGTAAAACTTAGTATCCTCTAATTTAAAACGGTATACATCATAAGCATGTAAACCTGCATCCCAGCCGGGTTTTAAATTAGGTGTATAAATTAAGGAATAAGCCGCCGCACCATTATTGCCCAAATACTGGTAGCCTGATGGTACAGAAAAGTATTTATCAAAATCATTGATAGAAGAATCCATACGATTAATACGGATGGAATCGAGAAATTTGTAAGAGATAGCAACAGAATCTTTTTTATCATCCCTGTGCTCAAAACCCATTGCATTCTCTTTACCCGATTTACTGGTATCTGTATTATTTTTTTGCCCCATGGTTGTTGATCCAGTTGAACGACCAACATTTGGTAATTTTTTAAATATAGGCTCCTGCGCATAAGCAACAGCAGTAATAAAAAACGGCATCAACAGAATAATAAAATACTTCATCAATTTTTATCTTACAGTTGTGCAATCAGTTCTTTAAAAATGTAAGTCAGTTTTGGCTCTGCATCTTTTGCTGCCTGCAATACTTCTTCATGCGTAATAACATTTTCTTCTTCTCTTATACCCATATCTGTTATTACACTTACTGCAAATACCGGTAAGCCCATGTGTACGGCCACAATTACTTCCTGCACAGTACTCATGCCTACAGCATCGCCACCCACAACACCTATTAAATTATATTCTGCACGGGTTTCAAAAGTAGGGCCGGTAACACCGCAATACACGCCTTCTTTTAAATCGATATTGTTTGTAGCGGCAATAGCTTTTGCTTTTACAATTAAATCTTTTTTATAAGGCTCACTCATATCCGGAAAACGTGGACCAAATTCGCTGATATTTTTACCCACCAAAGGGTTGGGTGTAAAAAAGCTGATATGGTCTTTAATGATCATCAGGTCGCCTACTTTAAAAGTTGGGTTGGTACCGCCTGCGGCATTGCTTACCAGTAATATTTCAATACCTAAAAATTTCATTACCCGTATTGGAAAAACCACTGCATCAGTACTGTACCCTTCGTAATAATGAAAACGGCCGGCCATAGCTACCACATCTTTACCACTTAGTTTGCCAAATACAAGTTTACCACTATGCCCTTCTACCGTGCTTACCGGAAAATGCGGAATGGCACTATACGGAATTTCCTTTTCCACTTCTATTTCGCCAACAAAACTACCTAGTCCGCTGCCCAACACAATGCCGGCTACAGGTTTTTTACTATACTGTTCTTTTATAAAAGCTACCGCTTCATTAATTTTTTGCATCATAAACAATTCTCTGTTTTTTGTGCGCCAAAGGTAAGGAAAGGAACTGTTAAGGGAATGTTTAGGGTTTAGGAGGTTTGTGGTTTGTGGTTTGCGGTTTGTGGTTAGGCCTGTACTGGTTATATAATATTTAATTAGCAGGCCATTGGTATGCTATAATAAAAAGCTCAATAAAGATATACCGCTGAAGAGTGCGACGCCAATGAAGATGAGCAGGGCAAAAATGCCCGTAACAACAAACAAAAAACAACAAACTGAAAACAGTTTTATACTATCTTCGCAAAAACTTAATAAATCATGAATCTTCACGAGTACCAGGCTAAGGAATTGCTTAAAAAATACAATGTTCCTGTGCAGGAAGGCATTCCCTGCAACACCCCTACCGAAGCGGAAGAAGCTTACCGCCAGATACATACCCAATACGGCAGCAAGTTTGCCGTGGTAAAAGCACAAATACATGCCGGCGGACGTGGTAAAGGTAAAATTGCCGGTACCGAACAACGTGGTGTAGCCGTGGGTAAAAATGCTGAAGATGTAAAAAATATTGCGCAAAATATTTTAGGTGGCACATTGGTTACCATACAAACCGGCGACGCTGGCAAACTGGTAAACAAAGTATTGGTGGCACAGGATGTTTATTACGAAGGGCCTAACCCCGTTAAAGAGTTTTACTTATCTATTTTAATGGATAGAAGTAAAGGCCAGAACGTGGTAATGTACAGCACCGAAGGCGGTATGAACATTGAAGATGTGGCACACGATACCCCTGAGAAAATATTTAAAGAGTGGGTACACCCCAGTGGTGGCCTTCAGGCATTTCAGGCCCGTAAAATTGCTTTTAACCTTGGCCTTAGCGGCGAGGCTTTTAAAAGCTGCGTAAAGTTTGTTACCAATTTATACAATGCCTATGTGGGTTTAGATTGCGGTATGCTGGAAATAAACCCCTTGTTTAAAACCAGCGACGAAAAGATTATTGCAGTGGATTGTAAAATGAATATTGATGATAATGCATTGATGCGCCATGCGGATGTGGCTGCATTAAGAGATATAAGCGAAGAAGACCCTACCGAAGTAGAAGCCGGTAAGTTTAATTTAAACTTTGTAAAATTAGATGGCAACGTGGGCTGTATGGTTAACGGCGCCGGATTGGCCATGGCTACCATGGACATGATTAAATTAAGCGGTGGCGACCCTGCTAACTTTTTGGATGTAGGCGGTACGGCTAATGCACAAACTGTAGAAGCTGGTTTCCGCATTATTTTAAAAGACCCGAAAGTAAAAGCTATTTTAATAAATATTTTTGGTGGTATTGTACGTTGCGACCGTGTGGCACAAGGTGTAATTGATGCCTACCAAAGTATTGGCAATATCAACATCCCTATTATTGTACGCCTGCAAGGTACCAATGCAGATGTGGCTAAAAAATTAATTGACGAAAGCGGCCTTAAAGTACAAAGCGCCATTTTATTAAGCGAAGCTGCTGCACTGGTAAATAAAGCGGTGGCGTAATTTTAGTTGCTGATAATATTTTTGAAAGTCCCGTTATAATTTAATGGGACTTTTTTTTATGCTTAAGCTTTTTGTATAGAAAAAAGCATTAATTTAATGGCTGATAATGCGGCTTGAAATAATGTGGTTCAGGAAGGCGAAGCCATATAAAATAACAAGCCTTACAAACACATTATAAATTTTAATAAGTTTCATTAACGAAACTCCAAAAGCATAAAAAAGAGTTTCGTTTATTTTTTTTAAAATATTAAAAATTAAGCACTTATAAAAATAAACGAAAGTTTAGAAAAGTTTAAAACCTTCGTATATTTATGAGTTGTATGCAACCCTATTTCAGCATTTCGTACATATTTAAACACCCATGACTTTGCCGGACACAACCCACGCAATTTTTAGCACATTGCAAGACGCACAAAACCCCGACACAAAGCCAACCTTGCAAAGAGCTAAAATTGCCAACGCACAGCCCACTCACCCCGGCTGACGAATATCTATCGTCATTAGCAATGCACTTCAGCAATAAATCTTTACTCAGCATCCAAGCCCACCCACCACCCAGCGAACGGAATTCTATTCCCGGCACTTCGGCAATACCAATACCTGCAAGCCTATCCAGCGACAGTATTTACATTGGGCAGACATCGCAGCGACCCAACATAACAACAACCCTACAATTGACAAACACAATAAAACACTTTGACACATCCAACAATTTATATTACACACTTACCGACAAACAAATTATAATGCAAAAAAAATTACCAAATAACAAACTAAAACTCAGCAATTTTCGTTTATCACGCAATTATGTTAGCTTTGCGCCCGGTTCACATTTTATTGTCCATCTGTTTAAAACCAAAATTTTAATGAAAGACCTTTACAAAAAAATCATAACTATATTTTATAGTGACAAGTTTTTAAATCCCCCCCCCATCAATTATTTGAATTTCAATTATTTACGAGATTCTGCGCAAAATAATAACCCCGGCTATTATTCCAAAAAATCCAATCTCATGAAAAAAAACATTTCTTTACTTATTACGGCTTTCATTTTTTATTCTATTTCCCTTTCTGCCCAAAATTGTGCAGTTAACGCCGGTATAGACCAAACCATTTGTGTTGGCTCGGCTTTAACCCTTACCGGTGCAGCCGGAAATCCGCAATCAGTTCCGCCATTGTATCAATGGACAAAATTATCGGGGCCAGCCGCAACCATTACAAGTCCCAATGCCACTACAACTACGGTAACAGGCCTTACACCGGGTAACTATGTATTTGAACTTTCAAACCGTTGCTCCGATCTTATACTTGCCAGGGATATTGTAGCTGTTACTGTATTGCCCGTACCACCCACATCAATTGCGGGGCCGGATATTACACAGTGTTCAAATACGGCAGCCCCATTAAATGCAAATGCAGTTACAACACCAAATGTGGGCACATGGACAGTAGCTCCTGCTGGTGGTACTTTTTTGCCCAATGCAAATGCCGCCAATGCAACCTATACGCCACCGGCAGGTGCTGCTACTTATACACTAACCTGGACAATCTCCAATGGTTTTTGCCAAACCAGTGATGCCATGCTGTTAAATATTGTATCGCCCACAACACCGGTAAATGCCGGAACGGATATAAATTTATCATGTGGTGGCAGTTGTGTTACCATGAACGGTTCCAACCCCGGGTTAACCCCACCGCAGGGCGGTTTCTGGACATTGGTTTCCGGACCAAATACACCTGTTATTACCTCTCCTACATTAAGAAATACTACTGTTTGCGCACTGATACCCGGTAGCTACACACTCAGATGGACAGTAAGCGGCTCCTGTGGTAGTGGATTTGATGATGTAGTGATTAATGTTACTAATATTTTTGACCCTCCTGTAGCACAGGCTGCTCAAAGCTATACATCGTTTTGTGGCTTACCTGCTGTTACAACACAAACATTAAGTGGCACCCCTTTAACTGCAGGCGAAACTGCGGTGTGGACACAAACCTCCCCGGCTACTCCTGTTGCTACTTTTACCCCCGGTAATACTGTTGCAAATGTTACTGTTGGTAATTTAACAGGCATCTTTCCTTATATATTTACATATTTAAGAACAAATGCTGCCGGATGTACTGCGTCCAGTACACATACTATTTACCGTAACCCATCAGTATTAAATCTCAGTAACCCTGTAGATCAAGACCTGGCCTGCGATGCAACATCAACTACTTTTACTTTAAGCTATGATGACCTCACTACAGTTACCAATGGATTAACAAGAACCGGAATAAGAATTTCGGCCCCTGCTGCAATAGGAACAGTTTCTTTTACATCAACAGTCGTCGCCGCCGGAGTAAGAACAGATACCTGGACGGCTACAGGTATGACTACCCTTGGTACTTATGTTTTTCGTATGCAATATGCAAATAGTTGTGGGTCGCAGTTTCGAGATATTGCTATTACCGTTTCCCGAACACCAGGTAATATAAACGCTGGCAGTAACCCGACGCTTCCCTGTAATACGTTAACAGCAAATCCAATTGGTACAGCAATTGCTCCCGGCATTTTTACCTGGACACAGGTTTCGGGGCCCAACACGGCTACCTTATCTGGAATTAATACCATATCGCTTACCATGACAGGCCTTGTACAAGGTGTTTACAATATGAGATTAAGTACTTCCGGAGGTAAAACATGTGCAGCAAAAACTGATACCATGCTGGTAAAAGTTACCACTGCTGCACCAACAGTGGCAACAACTGGTATAGATGCCACTATTTGTGCAGGCAATGTTCGTTTAACAGCCAATACACCCCTGCCGCAGGAAACCGGTACCTGGACAGTTATCCCTTCGGTAGGCGTTAGTTTTATTCCAAATGCCAACACACCCAATGCAATTGCAAGCGGAATGGCAGTAAATACTGCATATACTTTCCGCTGGACGGTTAGCAATGCCTGTGGTTCTGTATTTGATGAACAGGTATTAACAACTACAGCCGTTCAAGGCCCGCCAGTACCTAATGCAGGAGCAGATATATGCCGACCAACTGGGTCAACAACAGCAGCTTTAAGTGGTAGTGCAGCAGGGGGTTCAACTATTACCTGGACTGCCCTTGATGCCGGTTCTTCTGTTTCACCGGCAAATTCACAGGCAACAACTGCAACACTTGGCGGCCCCGGCACCTATCGTTTTGAATATGCCTTAAGCGTAGCCACTTGTACTACATTAAGAGATACCCTTGTTGTTACAGTTAATCAAACTATTACTGCCAATGCAGGTGCAGACCAGGATGTATGTGCGCCAACTATACCTGCATCAACCACATTAACAGCTACAGCAGCACCGGCTGGTACCACCGGTACCTGGAGCCAGATTACCGGCCCTGCTACAACAACAATAGTTACCCCTGCTAATAATAGCACAACCGTTAACGGGTTTCTGCCCGGTATATACGAATTTGAATACAGAATCAGCACAGGCGGAATATGCGCTGATGTAACAGATGTAGTAGTTATTAGAGTTGTTAGCGAACCTTCGGCTGCAGCAGCAGGCCCCGACCAATCGGTTTGTAATGTTACTACGGCTACGGCAATATCACTTGCAGCTACGCCACCTGTAGTTGGCAGTGGTTACTGGCAGGTAGTTACCGGCCCGCCGGGTTCTACACCTACATTTTCCAACCAGCTTTTGGCAACTTCTACTGTTTCTAATTTAGTAACCGGCACTTATACGCTTCGCTGGACTACAACCAATGGCGCAGGTTGCCCCGATAAAACAGATGATGTAGTGCTGAGTATTACTGCAACTGCAGCCGCAGGGGCTGATATTGCTTTATGCAACACACCCGGTGCAAACCTTACCGGCAATGCCAACACAACAGGTACATGGACATTTGTATCTGGTCCGGCAGGTTCTGTAATTACAACCAATTCGCCTAATACAGCGGTAGTTTCTGGATTAGTAGCACCTGGCCCCGGCCCAAGCATTTATACATTCCGTTATTCATTACCCATCATTGGTGCATGCCCTGCCACTTTTGATGATATGATACTTACTAACTACCCCACCCCATCTCAGGCCAATGCCGGTGCCGATGTGGAACTTTGCTTTAACGTAAATACTATAACACTTACCGGTAATGTTCCCGCTATTGGTGTTGGTTCATGGGTAAGAGAAAGTGGGCCAAATACTCCAACTGCAGGTACGGCTAATGCAAATTCGATTGATACTATATTGAATAATCTGGTAGCAGGGCTTTATGTTTATCGTTATCAAATAAATACCAATGCGGCTTGTGTAGCTTCGGTAGATAAAGTTCAAATAATAAAAGAAAGAACTGCTGCGGCGGGAACAGATATACAGGTTTGTAACAGCACTACTGTTAATTTGGCAGCAACTGCAGCAGTAGTAAATAGTGGTACCTGGTCATTCATATCTGGCCCCGGTGGTTCAGCCTTTGTAAATGCTAATGCACCTAATACTGCTGTTACCGGAATGGTACCGGGTACTTATATTTTCCGATGGACGCTAAGTAGTCCGCCCCCATTAGGCTGTGCTGTTAACAATGATGATGTTCAGGTAATTATTGACCCTGCTGTGCCACCGATGAATGCCGGGGCTGATGCAACATTTTGTGAAGGAACCCTTGCTCCGTTCCTCATTGGTTCACCGGCACAGGTAGGCGTTACTTACACATGGACACCAGCATTACTATTAGATAATGCAGCTATTGCACAACCAACCTTTAACGGAGTAAACAATCCCGGTACTTATACTTATACTGTTAAAGGAACCATAGGTACCTGCGAAGCTTTTGATGCGATAACAATTAAAGTAAACGGAAAACCTGTCCCGGGAATTATATTCTCTTCGGGTGGATGCAGTGCTGTTACTTTTACAGGAGCAAACAATTTTCCCGGAGTACCAATAGCTACCTATAGTTGGGATTTTGGAGTGGGTGCAACACCGCCAACTGCAACCGGTATAGGGCCCCATACAGTTAGTTATCCTCCCGGTGGAGGTATCAAAACAATAATTGTTACAGCTACAACTGCCGATGGCTGTATTAACACTGCTACAAAACAAATCAGTAACGGATGCTTTACTTTGCCAATATCGCTTACTGCATTTACAGCAACCTGGAGGCAGAATTATACAGCATTAAGCTGGGAGGTTGCTTCAGCACTTAATTTTAGCAGGTTTGAAATAGAAAGAAGTGTTGATGGCTTTACATTCAACAAAGTTGGACAGGTTGTTTATCTTTCAAATACATCTGCTTATAACTACGATGACAGAAATATTCCGGCAGGGGCTGCTGTTATCTATTACCGGCTCAGGTTAGTGGATATAGATGGTAAATTCTCATACAGTTCTATAGTGGTAGTAAGAATGAATGGCGGTAAAAATCAAATAAGCATTTACCCTAATCCTGCAACTGATTTTGTAAATGCAGAATTGGGTAATAATGCAAAAGGCGATTACAAATTACAATTAATAGATGCCACTGGCAGAACAGTAAATACGAAAGCTGTAACAAATGCCCAAAGCAACCAGTTGATAACTATACAAAGAGGAGGGCTTGCAAGTGGAATATATGTTTTAAAAATTATAAGCAGTCATTATAACGAAACTTCATTGAGCAAAGTGATATTCAAATAAGGGTGTTGTTTTGTTTTGGTTCAAGTTGAATATACATAAACTGGAAAGGATGGGTTACACCATCCTTCCGGTTTTTTTCATCAAGGGCTTAACTTTTAAATTATATGGAAAACTTGTCTCTTATAGAAGCTATATTAATATTTATTGCTTCAAATACCCTTTCATTTTTGCTTGCTTTTTTTATAAGAAAAATAAAAATTGAAACCCTTAACAAAGAAATTACAAGGCTTGAAATAGAATTGATGAATAGCCATAGCGAAGTCCTAAGAAAAATGCAGAAGAATGTAGCATTAGAGAAAATCATCAAGAATTTGATAGCCAACAATCAAAAAAGGGCGGTAACACAAGAATGACCTTTCTTTCAGCAATAATTATATAACCACCCCAACCACTTAGTATGCACAAAAAAATTACTTTCAGTTTTTTAAAAAATTAGTCACCCTAAAATTTACCACTATGCCAAGTACATCCGAAACAGGCCACGCCAAAAATGTAGCCAATTTTGAAGATTTAATTTCATTTTGCAATGGGTACGGTGCACCTTACAATCCAAGTAAGGATGCTTTAACAATCGCAAAATTAACAGACCTGCAAACGCAAGCCAAAGGCAGTTTGCAGCAATCCAAAACAGCCAAAACAAGTTTTGATAATGCCACTAATACAAGGCAGTTGGCGTTTAAAGATTTGAAACCATTGGCTACAAAAGTTGTAAATGCTTTAGCCGTGTCAGGTGCAACCGCATTAGCAGTTGCCGATGCAAAAACCATTAACAGAAAAATACAAGGTGCAAAAGCAAACGGTGGCTCAAAAACTCCAGCGCCGCCAGCCGACCCAAATGCACCAACACCAACAGACAAAACAATTTCTACCAGTCAGCAGAGTTATGATAGTTTGATAGATCATTTTGCGAAATTGATAGAAGCCGTTTCCCAGGATGCCAACTACAAACCAAACGAAAAAGAGTTACAAACACCAACACTTCAAATCAAGTTGGACAGTTTAAAAACTTCCAATACTGATATTGTGAATTCTTACACAATTTGGAGCAATGCAAGAATAAACCGTAATACCATTTTGTACAATCCAGTAACTGGTTTAGTTCAAACAGCTTTGGAAGTTAAAAATATGTGAAGTCAGTTTTCGGAGCAAGCAGCCCACAGTTCAAACAAGTAAGCGGACTTGAATTTACCAACGTTAAAGACAGGTAATTTTACACAGTCGGGTGGTTAGACACTCTCTAATTTTTCAAACCTATCTACCCGACTGTACTTTTTTTCGACACAGGTTTATAATATTAACACCCAGCCGACAAATATTTGCTTACAGACACACAATGTTTGCTTACAGATTGACAATATTACCGTACAGACAAATACTTTTTGCTTACAGACTGCCAAAATTACCGTACAGACAAATAATTGTTGGACACAGATAAATACTTTTACCAACCTGCCTTACAAACCCAGCGACATGACGACCCTTACAAGCCAACGCTGCAAGTCAGGCACATGGTCAGGCGCACAAACCCACAGCACAGAAGCCAACCTGTCCAAGAGCCTGCCTTGCCCTAAGCACCACAACCACTCTGCGGGGTGACACAGGCTCACATTATAGACGACCGAGGAGAAGGGTATGCATACAACAGGGGGTTTGGCGTTATTGGGGCATGACCTTGTTATCTTCATCTTCAGCAACATGGCAGCTTTTGTTCGGGCAGGACAAACACCGGTGAGCATTTTATCTTATCTTGTAAATCAGCAAAGCATCATCAGCGGTTCCGGGCAGACGATTTTCAAATCCCCCAACATCGCCAAGCCCTGTTCGTTGCCTGCAAGCATTTTGACACACCCTAACTATGCAAGTTAATTTTATTGGACACGGATTTCATAAAGAAAATCAAATAAATGTTGGAGAGCAATTAGCTGCTTCGTTTGACAGCAAAATATATGACAGCTTTTATGGGTTTGTTGCTTTTGCCGCTGCATCAGGTATATTGAAACTTTTAAAATCTATTGAAGAAGCAAAAAAGCATTATTCCAAACTTACTTTTTTCATTGGTGTTGACAACAAAGGAACTTCCAAAGAAGCATTAGAACTTTTAGTGCAAAAAGAAATTGAAGTATATATTTATCACAGACAAGAGGACTTTATAACTTATCATCCTAAACTTTTTTTATTTGAAGGGAAAAAACATACAAGAATTATTATTGGCTCTTCAAACTTAACTCATTCTGGGTTTATAAATAACATCGAGGCTTCAATTCAATTAGACTTCCAACCTCAAACAGACAAGCAAGGAAACAAAGTGTTGACTGAGGTTAAAACATATTTTCACGACCTAATTCATTTACAAAGTGACCATATTTTCAGGTTAGACAATGAATTGATATTAAAATATGACAATGAAGGTCTATTATATTCACAGTTTGCAAAAGATAGACAAAAGGAAACACAACCTACTGATGGCGAAAGCGATGAACCTACTGATGATGTTTTTATTCCAGAAGATATAATTTTTGAAAATGGAGAACTACCTAATGAAAAAAATTATACAAATAAACCAGCAGCCCTAACTGAAACAGACTTTGAAAACTTCGAGATTTTTTTACCGCAGTTTATTGAATATAAAAGATTAATAAATCCAACAGGAGTTATTAATGACAACACACAATATGTTGAAAACAGACCATTAGTTAATTGGTATGACAGAATTAAAGAACTAATTAGAAATGAAATACTACCATTAGAATTTGAACTAAGATTACGGGAAGCAGGCTTTCCAGTAGGTGATGGAAAATATTCAAGGAGTGCATACATATGGGAGCAAAACTTTCAAAAGCTAAAACAGTATATGATAGTGCATAAGCAAACAAGAGCTTATGTACCTCAACACAAAGACAACAAACATCCAGATTACGCATTAGGACAATGGTTTGCAAGACAAAAACTTAGAAGAAAAAAACTAATAACACCCTATTTTTTGGACGGTGAATTTGAAAAACTTCAATCTGTTAAGTTTGTTTGGGAGACAATGAATGCAGGCGGAAAATCTGATGATGATATTTGGTTAGAAAATTACTTCCAACTTGAACCAGTTTGGAATGAGAGAGTAGATAAATTAAAATTACCATTGCAAACGACACCAGTTGGAAAATGGCTTGCAGACCAAATCGCAAACTATAAAAATGAGACTAAGAAAAATGCAAGCGGAGAAGTTTTAAAATTATTACCAGAAAGGGCTTCAATAATTGAAGAACTATGCGGAAAACAAATATGGAATTGGGAACAATACAAAAGGGAAACAATTTTTGAGCAACAAATTCAAGCGTATCTTGAATTTCGAAAAATATATCCTGATGAAATCCCAAAAAACGGTGACAAAAGATTTAAAAAAGTCCTTGACTGGAAATCATTAACACGTTATAGATACAAAGGCGACACATCACCTGAAAACAAGTGGAGAATGGATATTCTAAATTCTGACAGAGTTAAATTTCCTTGGTAATTGAAGTTACTGCTGACATATGCCAGCAGGCAACAAAAGGTTTGCCGCAAGGCTGGCGGACGGAATAACAATCGGCTATTGTACTACTATCAGCTAATATCGGGCTTGACCGAATTCTATTTGGCTTTTAGTTGTTAACTTCATCATCAGTTTTTCAATCGGCTTCAGTTGCCGGGCGGACACAGCAACAATTCCAGCCCTGCGGCAAGCCTCAAACGTTGGCAGCAATTGCTAGCTTTTTTAAAATTGTTAGTTTTTCAAGATGAGAAAAAGAAAATGAAATTTTCGATGCCGAGTTTTTGCAAATGGGATTTGCGAAAGATAGCTCTTTCAAGTGAATCACTTAAAAAAGCTCGGCGAAGTTCATGAAAAAGTCTGACAAAGTCAAGTTTTCAAGAACTTCTTTATTCACATGTTGAAAAGTTTAACAAAAAGACTTCGTAAATCAAAAATTTACGCAATATTTTTGTTAAGAAACAATAATTTAAAACAAGGCCGCAACTGCAGCCAACATGGGTTTGACGCAATACTACTTCGTAGAACTGCGTCAAGCCCCAGCGTTGTGTGCAATGCTAAGAAACCCTACATACAGAAACTAATTATTAAATAAAAACACAAAGAATAATATGGATTTAAAAGACCACCTAAAATTAATTGCAGAAAGAGTAATTAAATTGAAAGACCAAATACAAACAGAAGAAGCAACAAAAAACGCATTCATTATGCCTTTTTTGCAAAGTTTAGGCTATGACGTTTTCAATCCTCTAGAAGTTGTTCCAGAATATATAACTGACATTGGTACTAAAAAAGGCGAGAAAATTGATTACGCAATTTTTAAAGATGGCAAACCGACAATTTTAGTTGAATGCAAAGACTGGAGACAAAACTTGAACTTACACGACGGACAACTTTTGAGATATTTCCACGTTTCAAAAGCGAAATTTGGACTTTTGACAAACGGAATTGTTTATCGTTTTTATTCTGATTTGGTAGAACCAAACAAAATGGACGAAAAACCATTTATGGAATTTAATATTACCGAAATTAAAGACAATCAAATTGAAGAATTAAAGAAATTCCATAAACAAAATTTTGACGCTGAAAGTATTGTAAATAATGCAAGTGAGTTAAAATATACTATTGAACTAAAACATTTATTACAACAAGAACTTACAAATCCAAGCTCTGATTTTGTGAAACATTTTGCAAAACAAGTTTATCCAAGTGTTGTAACAGCAAAGGTTTTAGAACAATTTACAAACTTGACAAAGAAATCAATTCAACAATATATTAGTGATTTAATTACAGAAAGGCTAAAAACTGCTTTGACAAAAGAAGACGAAGAAAGCAAAGAAAATATTGGAAACATTGACATTGAACAAACCGATTTGGACAATTCAAAAGTTGAAACAACAGAAGAAGAATTAGAAGGATTTTTAATAGTGAAAACTATTTTAAGACAGCAAATAACTTCGACAAGAGTTACTTTTAGAGATGCACAATCATACTTTGCAATTCTATTAGACGACAACAACAGAAAATCAATTTGCAGACTTTACTTAAATGGAAACAAGAAATTTATTGGAGTTTTTGACGAGCAGAAAAAAGAAACTAAAATTGAAATCACAAATCTTGACGACATTTTTAAACATTCAGAAACATTAAATAAAACAGTAGAAGGCTACGAAAAAGGAAAAGAAACAAAAACTGCTGAATAAAGCACTGCACACAACAGGGGTTTGGCAAAATGGGGGCATTAGTGCTAAATTGAGCTTTTGTACTTCTATCAACATTAGTGCTAAATTGAACATTTGTACTTCTAATCCCCCACTTCGCCAAGCCCCAAAACGTTATATGCCATTTTAGGACGAACCAACAACATACCGACAACAACGAGAAAACCATCATTTTGACATCAATAAACAGACTTCAATAACTATCTTTGCCGACAATTTGAAACAGGGACTGACCATATTATTAGCGTTACTTATTTTCTTGCAACCTTTCAGTAAGGTTTGGATTCATATTTCCTATAAAATCAACCAAGACAAAATTGCTAAGACGCTTTGCGTTAAAAAGGAAATTGAGAATAATACTTGCCAAGGGAAGTGCCATTTGAAAAAGCAACTTGAAAAAGCAGACGAAGAAGAACAAAAACAAGCACCGACCAACACAAAAGAAAAAGTAGAAGCTTTATATTGTCAAAATCAAACACCATTTGATTTATTAAAAGTCACTGTGTTTTATGAAAACCAAACATTGAATAATTACGACTTTGATTTTTATTCAACATCATTCATAACGGACATTTTTCGACCACCCAAAACTATTTTGATTTAATGTTTTTGTTTTGGCTACGCCAAAACAAAAAGCAACTTCATTGCCTTCGGCAATGTGAGTTTTAGGATTGCTACAAGCTTTCCGTAAAATATTAACATCAAACATTTAATTAAAACTTTAAAATGAATTTTAAAATATCAATTTCTGCGATAGCAATGTTGCTAATGGGTTCAGCTGTGTATGCCCAAGACATAGACACAACAAAAACAAGAGAATTAAAAGAGGTGACAATATTTTCAGACAGACCGAAACGATATAACGACACCCTCACAGAAGTAAGTACAAGAATACCTACTCGCTTATTAGATATACCACAGAGTATTCAAGTTATTCCGCAAGAAATTATTAAAGACCAAAAATTATTTACTCTTTCAGAAGCAATAAAAAACATTGCTGGCGCAAACGCTTCAACACCTTTCCAAGACTTTACAATGCGTGGATTTAGTGCTAATTCAAACAACTACTCATACAATGGCATAAGGGGTGAGGTTTTTAACTACAATCAACAAATTCCATTGTATAATGTTGAGCGAATAGAATCTATTAAGGGTCCGGCATCCGCCTTATTTAGCAATGGAGCGCCTGGAGGGATAATAAATATCATCACCAAAAAACCTCAGGTTAATAATGCTTATAATTTTGAATTTACTTACGGAAGTTGGAATCAATTCAGAGTGATGGGCGATGCTACAGGTGCAATTACAAAAGACAAAAAACTTTTATACCGTGTAATTGCTGGATATGAAAATGCAGAAAGCTTCAGGGATTTTTATAAAACTAATAACGGTCAACTGTCTGCTGGATTAACCTATTTGTTTAGTACTAAAACCTCTTTAAATCTTGAGTACAACTATCAGTTTAATAACAACAATGCAGCGTATGATTGGGGAACTTATGTGCTTCATGATGCTGATGGAAAACCTGATTACTCAAAAACAGATTTAAGTTTTATGAGCACCAGTCCTATTGACAAGGGAGAAAATAATTCAAACGCTTTACAGTTAGATTTTCGTCACAAAGTAAATGAAAAAGTGAGTTTCACAGTGTTAGGATTACTATCACGAGTAACCCTAGACAGGCAAGGGCATTCCGGCTACGGGTCTCATGTAAGTGCCAACAATGATAGTATTGTAGGCAGAGATTACGAAACCCACTTATATAAAAACAATTTTAACACGGTTACGGCTTTTGCCACCTTAAAGGCAAATACGTGGAAAATAAAACATACTTTCCTGATAGGTGGTGATTTTGTTAATGCACAAAACCCAAAGAATTTTTATCAATATAGTTCTATAGCGCCAAGCCTAAGTATTAGTAACCCCGACTATAGCAACGACAATCCTTCAAACTATACTTTTGATTTTATTCAAGATACTAAGGCAAACAGTACAATTATTGGCACCTACATACAAGACCAAATTGAATTTTCACCAAAATTCAAAGCGCTTCTTTCACTTCGTTATGATACCTATAAAACAATTAACGAGCCGGCATCCAGTTTAAATTCCACACAAGATGTTGCCGAAAATAATGCAACAAATCTGGCTCCTCGTTTCGGATTGGTTTACCAGCCAATAAGCAACCTTTCGTTTTTACGGAAGCTACTCTCAGTCATTTAATCCTCAATTTTCTTTAAATAAATTAGAAGGTGGTCCATTTGACCCCGAGAAAGGAATTCAGTATGAGGTAGGAACAAAAGGGCAATTTTTTGAGAAACAAGTTGAATGTTTCCATTGCGTTATACACAATTGACAAAACTAACATTCTTGTAAATGACCCATCAGACACAAATAATATTAGATTGATTCCTATTAATGGAGTAAACAGTAAAGGAGCTGAATTTACAATTCAAGGAAATATTACTTCTGATTTTAGTGTAATTGCGAATCTCGCTTTAAATAAAGCAGTAGTTACCAAGACAAGTAGTATTGGTAAAGAAGGTGACAGGTTGCCATTTGCACCAAACACTATTTCCAGTTTATGGTTGAATTACAAATTTTCAAAAGGCGTAATTAAAGGGTTGGGGATTGGAGCTGGAATGTATTATCGTTCAAACACAATTGGTCTATTCTCGTTACAAGATTACCCAATACCAGGATATACAACTATTGATGCTGCCTTAAGTTACAAAATCAAAAAAGTAACATTAGGTGTAAACATTAATAACCTGACAAATGCTCTTTATTTTGTTGGTGGTGTTGGTGATGCATTTATGTATTCCGGAGCTCCTCGTAATTTTAGAGCTTCAATAGCAGTTGCATTTTAAATTAATGAAAAGCGTTACAAAAATTGCTTTTCGCATTCACGGCTTAGTTGGATTAGTAGCAGGAATTTTCCTGCTACTAATAGGCTTAAGCGGAAGTATTCTTGTTTTTTATCATGAAATAGATGCAACCGTAAATGTAGACAAATTGCATGTAGAACCTAACGGTAGACTACCGCTACCATTAGATAGTTTATTTAATATAGTTGCCCAGAATACCGATTCAAGCACAGGAATATTATACGATGCATATTACTCAAATCCGAATGTGGCTTATGAATTTAGGATTTATACTCCTAAGGAAAAAAGCAAATCACAAATGTGGTTGGTAAGCATTAATCAATATACAGGTGAAATTGTAAGGAATGGCGCATTTGATATTTCTACTTCTTTTTTACATTGGCTTTTAGTTTTTCACTATTCATTTAGGTTAGGTGGATTTGGCATTCTCTTAATTACAATTTTTGCTTTACTTCTATTTACTTCACTCATTACAGGAACGATTATTTACAGAAAGAAATTTATTAAGACCTTGCTTTTTCGTATCCAAATAAAAAATGCAAATGGAAAAATTTCAATTTCAAATTTTCATAGAATTATTGGTGTTTGGTCACTACTGTTCAATACAATAATATTTTTTACTGGGTTTTTAATGACTTGGACTTCACTTACACCTGACTATTGGAAAGAAGAAAATAAAATCCCACTCAGCCAACATGCGTTTCTTCCAAAGGTTTCTATAGACAGTTTATTAATTGAGACAAAGATTATTTTCCCTGACTTTGAAGTAAAAAGTATTTATCAATCAAGCGAAGACACGACAGAATTATCCATTTCAGGAGATATGAAATCAACATCTTCGATTTACAAACCCAATAGTGCAAGTGTGACATTTAATCCTACAACTGGCGAACTCATAAAAACATTCGACATTAACAATGAGAAATCCTTTGATAACTGGTGGGGACTTTCTTATTCAACTCATATTGGTACATTTGGCGGACAAACAACGAGGTGGCTTTATGTTTTTATCGGGCTGACTCCCGGACTATTAAGTATTAGCGGAGCATTGTTATGGTGGAGAAGAAAAAACAGAAACATAGTGACTGAAATAAAAACGGCATATAACACGGGTTTGGCAAAAGTGGCGGTTCAGTGCTCCGCAGACACATTTGTGGTTAATCAAAGTTTGGTTCTCCGCATCAACTTTTGTGGTAAAAAACGCCACCTTCGCCAAGCCCGAAAACGTTAGCGGTCAGTGTAACGGAACTCACGACTGACAAAGAACAAACGAAAATTTGACAATATCTAAAATGAAATATATGAACAATACAAAGCATAATTTATTCATAGCAGAACTAAAAGCAAAAGATTTATTTACAATTGTAGAGCAACGTGGATTAATTTCAGCGGGGAAAACAGAAAAGCAATTATGTGATGAAATCCTACAAATTGCAAAAGACGAATTTGGAGTCGAAAATCATTGGGGCAAAAAAATTGTACGGACAGGAATTAATACTTTGCAACCATATATTGCAGACGCACCAAATTTAGAGATTAAGGAAGATGATATAATATTTTTTGATTTTCATCCAGTTTTTGATGGTTGGGAAGCTGACCTTGGACGAACTTATATTTTAGGGAATAATCCATTGAAACAAAAAATTAAACAGGATATTGAAACTGCTTGGTACGAGGGCAACTCTTGGTATTTTAAGCAGGAAAAACTAACAGGTGCAGAATTTTTCAATTATGCTACAGAGCTTGCAAAAAAATATGGATATGAATTTGGAAATGCAATTTCAGGGCATATTATTGGAAAATATCCGCACGAACAACCTAATGACCCCAATGATTTATGTTTTGATGTCCACCCTGACAATCATACAGATATTCTACAACTTGACAATTTTGGAAACCCTAGATTTTGGATGTTAGAATTGCATTTTATAGATAGAAAAAACAACATTGGAGCTTTCTTTGAACAATTACTGAATAAAGAATTAATCTAAAACACTAACAATATATGCTAGAATTAAAACCAATTTGCGAGAACTGTGCAAAATTATTGCCCAACGATAGTCACGAAGCTATGATTTGCACTTATGAATGTACATTTTGTAAAGACTGCGTGACAGAAATATTAGAAAATGTTTGTCCTAATTGCGGTGGTGGCTTTGAAAAACGACCTTCAAGACCAACAGTGCTTTTAGCAAAAGACCCAGCAAGCACAAAAGAGTACTATAAACCTATTGACAAGCAAACATTTAAAGATAGACTTGAAAAATACAAAAATATTGAGCCTAGAAAAAGATAGAAATTTATATAAAAAATGATAACAGAACTAAGAGTTTACAAACTCAAAAAAGGTCGAGGAGCAGAATTTCTGAAAGTGTTCACTGAACAATCTTTGCCAATGTTGAAAAGATGGAATGTCAAACTTGTTTCTTATGGAATTTCATTGATAGACGAAGATAGCTTTCATTTAATCCGCAATTATAAAAGCATTGAAGAACGCAAAGAAAGCCAAGATGCTTTTTACAGCAGTGAAGAATGGATAAACGGACCCGAAAAACAAATAATGGACTGCATAGAAACTTATAACACAAGTGTAATTGAAAACGGGATCTTAAAAGAACAAATAACACCGAACCGCTAACAGCAGTTACAAGAAATTGCTAGGCTTGGTATTTATCAGAATTGGTCATTGTTGAATCAAAGTTTTGGCTATATTTGTAATTGACAGTGAATGAAGTACGCAACTTCTTGTAGCTGCGGAAACGTTAGCCGTCATTGTAAAAAGACACGAACCGAGAGATGAAATTTGAAACACATTCCAGAAAAACACTTGACAAGTATTGTAAAGTGCTACTGGACATTAGACGGAAAACTTTCGCCTACAGAAATGTATATTCATCGGACACTGGCAAATCATTGCCCAGAAATAATCTTTCATTATGGTAGCGAATTCAAAGAAATCTTAGGGGACAACAAAATAGAAAGTACATTTAGGACAGGAATACACGGACAAACAGACAAAATAAGAAAATTTACCGCCAAAGGTAATTGTGGGATTTTCGGGGTTGTATTACAACCGTATGCCCCTACGCTCCTATTTAATATTTCTGCTACCGCACTAAAAAATGAATTAGTTGACCTAGAATCTTTACTTGGACAAGAAGGAAAGACATTTCTGAGCAAATAATGTTGGCTGACGGAAATCACCAACGCATTTCATTGATGAATAAGTTTTGAGTAGGCAAATAGCAGATATTAAGCACTCTTCAATCATTCATTCGGTTCAAAGTATTTGTAAGAATAACGGAAATGAGAATATCCTGCAACTATCAAATCAATCATTCTTATCCCAGCGACAGTTTGAAAGAAAGTTTAAAGATCTAGTAGGGTTTTCACCCAAGACATTTTCACGGTTAGTTAGGTTTAAGGCAACCGTTGACAACTATCGAACGGACAACAAAAACTATGACGGAAATAGCCTATGATTTTGGGTATTACGACCAATCACATTTTATTCAGGATTTCAAACAATTTTCTGGTTATAGCCCAAAATTATACTATGATGGTAAAGCGAACGACATTTTTTATGCTCCAAAGTAAAATGTCGATTTTTTCCAATTTTCATATTCATTCTCTAAGTTCCTTTGCATAAAAACAAAAAATGGAAACAACAATTTTAGAAAGACATTAAGGTGTTTTATGTTACTGCAACCTCTTTTCCACAAGGTATTGGAGAAGCTACACAAAACTACATAGTTTATTCCTTTCTCAACAGAGAAAAATTTTTGGCTTATCAAGACCAGAGAATAATAAAGAAATAATTTATCGTGCAGCAGCCGAAGAAATGTTTGAAGGTGAAGAGAGAAATTAAATTGCAAGACTTTGATTATTCCAAAAGGAAAAGTACATTGCAATTTTGGTAAATGATTTTAGAAAAGATGTTATGAGTATTGACAGAGCATTTCAACAGCTACTAAAGCATCCAAATCTCGACCTCAAGGATATTGTGTTGAGCATTATGCAACCGACCAAGAAGCAGTAACCTGTATGATTCGACTTGACAAGTAAAAACAACGAACGGCTAACACGGGTTTTGCGTTAGTGGGCAGACAGTGCGAATAGAAACGTTTAGCAATTAATAAACTTTGGTGGTAGTAGACAGTTTTCGGTTTTAAAAGCCCACCAACGCAAAGCCCGGAAACCGTTAGCGGTCATTGTAAAGCGACACCCTACTGACCTTGAACAGAAAAGAAAATGACAACAGAACAGTATCCAAAATATATTTATACAGTCGAATTGTTCGGGCAAAACTCTTTATTGACAAGTTTTACTCAGAAAAATTGACCTAGATAATATTTCAGACGAAGCTTATTTTTCCAAATTTCATTTTATAAGACTTTTCAAGTCTATTTATGGAAAAACACCTCTCCAATATCTTACAACTGTTAGAATTAACAAAGCACAGCAACTTTTGCAGATGAATAAATCAGTAAGTGATGTGTGCTTTTTAGTAGGTTATGAAAGTGTAAGCACTTTTAGCGGATTATTTACAAAATTAATTGGCACGTCACCCTCTCAATATTTAAACTATCAAAATCAAAGGAAAACTCAAATAAGAACTAAACCTTTGACTTTTGTTCCAAGTTGTTATGCCTTTATGCACGGTTGGACAGAGAATAGCAATTTTGAAGAAGTCAATATCTAAATCATTGCTCAATTTTGCATTTGAGTTTAACATTAAAAAGAAAAACAATGATTACAAAATGACAATAACAAACATTTACGTTATAGACCAAAACAGTGCCTATGACTTTTATGTGAACAAATTGGGATTTAGACTAGTGGATGATATTCCAATGGGGCCAGAAACCCGTTGGTTGACAGTTTCGCCACCCGAACAGCCTGACTTACAACTTGTTTTGTTTCCTGTTACAGTTAGCAAAATGTTTCCTAAGGAAGTTGCCGAAAATTTAATTGACTTAATCAAAAGGGGATTTTCGGTTGTGGGGTACTAACCTGCAACGATATTTTTGCCACCTACGAAGAATTAAAACCAAAGGTGTGGAATTTATCAAACCTCCCTCTAAAGAATTTTATGGAACTGAAGCACTTTTTAAAGATGACTCAGGAAACTTTTTTCATTCATTGCAACCAATAAACAACTTCATCAATGAAAAACAATATTTGACGCTACAACAAGATATGAATTAATTCAACGAATTAATTCTCTTAATGAAAATAGCAACTCTCTTTGGGGCAAATGAATGTTTATCAAATGCTTTTGCACTGCAGCAAATGGGAAGAAATGGCATTAGGTAAGAAAAATACAAACAAACATTTCTTGGTAAACTTTTTTGGCAAAATGGCGTTAAAGGATTTCATTAAAGACGAAACACCTTTTAAACGAAATGTACCGACAGTTCCTGAATTTAAAATCAAAGAAAAAGTTGGAAATTTTAAACATCAAAAAAGCAAATGGATAAATTTAATTAGTGAATATGAACATTTTGATAATCCAGAATTTGAACATCCTTTTGGAAAGATGACTAAAGAGCAAGTTGGCTTATTAGCCTATAAGCATACTGACCATCATTTGCGACAATTTAAAAAACTAAAAGATGAAAACAACTATTATTAATTTTATTGTTTACTTTTTTTTGCAACATTAATTTTCGCACAAAGGATAAAAGCAAAATTTTTGTTCTTGGGGTTATTGATGAAATTCAATCAAAAGAATTAGCTGAAAAAGAATTTTGAACATATATCTTTCCGGAAGGATATCAACAAAAATGACACCATAAAATATCCAGTTATTTATTTGTTTGATGGCTCTGCGGACGAAGATTTTATTCACGTTGTTGGTTTGGTTCAATTTAACTCTTTGAGTGGATTAATCGAGTTCCAAAATCTATTGTGGTGGGAATCGCAACTGTGGATAGAAGAAGAGATTATACTTTCCAACAACCATCGAAGAAGAAGATAAAAACTATCCAACCACAGGTCATTCAGATAAATTTATTGATTTTATAGAAAAGAACTGCAACCTTACATTGAAAAATAAATACAAAACTATTAATTCAAAAACTATTATTGGTCAGTCGTTAGAGGACTTTTAGCAACAGAAATTTTATTTAAGAAACTCTACGCTTTTTAATAAATACATCATCATTAGTCCAAGTCTATGGTGGGATAATGGTTCTATATTAAATCAAACGGCTGAAATTTTTGAAAAGAAACATTTAACCAGCAAACAGCTATTTATATTGAGTAGGAAAAGAAGGGCTTGCACCAACTACAATTCCACACGCAATGAGGTAGAAGCAAATGTTTTAGCCGAAAATTGAAATTAACCAAGTGCAAAACGTAAAGGTAGTATTCGATTATTTGCCCGAAGAAGACCACTAAACGATAATGCACCAATCAGTCAAATGCGTTTGGTTGTTGTTTTAAAAGTTTTGGAAATTGAACAAGACAATGAAGAGGTATTCAAAACAAATATTGACAATGCAGAGCAAGCAGATAGTATTAAAAATATAATCCTTGAGCATTTTCCATATTATAAAAATCAATTTCGACCTTGAGATTGTGATAAGATATTAAGAGTAGTTAGTATCTCTCCAAATGCAATCATTGATAGTATGGACATAATTATATTTGTGAGGTTTTTAGAGTAGGAAAAAAAGAATACATTTGCAAATTAATTAAACCTATTACAAACAATTACTATGAAACAAGAGTTAACCTTGTCAAATAATTTCAAACCATTGAAGACAACTTTAACAAGCTGTTATTTCAAACAACATTGATGAAATTTCTAATGTATTGACTGACTGGGTTTTGGTAGATGCACAAGGCGAATAATACCAAAAGAACGATTTTATGATGTTGTAGAGCAAAAAGGTTTGAAACATACAACAATGACAAAAGAAATTTTAAGAGTGAAAGTGTATGACAACATTGCACTTGTAACTGGACGAGGAAAAACACAGGAACTTGGCAAGGCGAACCAATGCAAGCGGACGAATGGATTAAGCAGATGTTTACAAAAAAAGAAAAGGATAAATGGATTTGTGTTTTGACACATTTGATTAACCAGTAAAAAAATAGTTTGAAAATGGTATCAGTTGACACTTTCAGAAAATTAGCACTTTCGTTTCCCCGAAGGACAGAAGAGCCGCACTTTTGAAAAACTTCTTTCAGAGTGAAAAGAAAATCTTTGCGACCCATGACGAAATTAAGAAAAGGGCTTGTTTCGTTATCAGAAATTGACCAAAATGTTTTCTCATCTGCCGACAAGACAATAGTTTTTCCGTTGGACAACAACAAGTGCAAACAAGGTTGGACATTAATTGAAATGAGTAAAGTGGATAAGGAATTATTTATAGATGCATTAACAATCGTTATTGTGTAGTTGCACCAAAAACTTGCCGACCAAGTTAGACCAAATGAAAGTGAATAAAAACAACGAACCGCTAACACGGGTTT
>JABFRP010000004.1 GCA_013141115.1 Ferruginibacter sp. | reverse complement strand
GAATTTTCACCTAAATTCAAAGCGCTTCTTTCACTTCGTTATGATACCTATAAAACAATTAACGAGCGGCATCCAGTTTAAATTCACACAAGATGTTGCCGAAAAATAATGCAACAAATCTGGCTCCTCGTTTCGGATTGGTTTCACCAACCAATAAGCAGCCTTTCGTTTTACAGGAAGCTACTCTCAATCATTTAATCCTCAATTTTCTTTAAAAATAAATTAGAAGGTGGTCAATTTGACCCCGAGAAAGGAATTCAGTATGAGGTAGGAACAAAAGACGAATTTTTTGAGAAACAAGTTGAATGTTTCCATTAGTTATACAATTGACAAAACTAACATTCTTGTAAATGACCCATCAGACACAAATAATATTAGATTGATTCCTATTAATGGAGTAAACAGTAAAGGAGCTGAATTTACATTCAAGGAAATACTTCTGATTTTAGTGTAATTGCGAATCTCGTAGCTTTAAATAAAGCAATGGTGCAAGACAAGTAGTATTGGTAAAGAAGGTGACAGGTTGCCATTTACACCAAACACTATTTCCAGTTTATGGTTGAATTACAAATTTTTAAAAGGCGTAATTAAGGGTTGGGGTTGGAGCTGGAATGTTTATTATCGTTCAAACACAATTGGTCTATTCTCGTTACAAGATTACCCAATACCAGGATATACAACTATTGATGCTGCCTTAAGTTACAAAATCAAAAAGTAACATTAGGTGTAAACGTGTAACCTGACAAATGCTCTTTATTTTGTTGGTGGTGTTGGTGATGCATTTATAACCATTCCGGAGCTCCTGTAATTTTTTAAGGAAAAGCTATTAGCAGTTGCATTTTAAATTAATGAAAAGCGTTACAAGAATTGCTTTTCCGCATTCTGGCTTAGTTGGTTAGTAGCAGGAATTTTCCTGCTAATAGACAAGCGGAAATATTCTTGTTTTTATCATGAAATAGATACGGCATGCGTGTAGACAAAATTGCATGTAGAACCTAACAGTAGACTACCGCCACATTGGATAGTTTATTTAATATGATTTTGCCAGTACCAGATTCAAGCACAGAATATTATGCGATGCATATTACTCAAATCGAATGTGGCTTATGAATTTGGGATTTATACTCCTAAGGAAAAAAGCAATTCACAAATGTGGTTATTAAGCATTAATCAATATACAGGTGAAATTGAGAATGGCGCATTTGATATTTCTACTTCTTTTTTATTGGCTTTTAGTTTTTCACTATTCATTTTAGGTTGGGTGGATTTGGCATTCTCTTAATTACAATTTTTGCTTTACTTCTATTTACTTCACTCATTACAGGAACGATTATTTACAGAAAGAAATTTATTAAGACCTTGCTTTTTCGTATCCAAATAAAAAATGCAAATGGAAAAATTTCAATTTCAGAATTTTCATAGAATTATTGGTGTTTGGTCACTACTGTTCAATACAATAATATTTTTACTGGGTTTTTAATGACTTGGACTTCACTTACACCTGACTATTGGAAAGAAGAAAAATAAAATCCCTCCCGCCAACATGCGTTTCTTCCAAAAGGTTTCTATAGACAGTTTATTAATTGAGACAAAGATTATTTTCCTGACTTTGAAGTAAAAGTATTTATCAATCAAAGCGAAAGACGACAAATTATCCATTTCAGGAGATATGAAATCAACATCTTCGATTTACAAACCCAATAGTGCAAAGTGTGACATTTAATCCTACAACTGGCGAACTCATAAAAACATTCGACATTAACAATGAGATCCTTTGATAACTGGTGGGGACTTTCTTATTCAACTCATATTGGTACATTGGCGGACAAACAACGAGGTGGCTTTATGTTTTTATCAGGGCTGACTCCCGGACTGTAGTAAGTATTAGCGGAGCATTGTTATGGTGGAGGAAGAAAAAAAAACAGAAACATAGTGACAGAAATAAAAACGGCATATAACACGGGTTTGGCAAAAGTGGCGGTTCCAGTGCTCCTGGTCACATTTGTGGTTAATCAAAAAGTTTGGTTTCTCCACATCAACTTTTGTGGTAAAAAACGCCACCTTCATAAGCCGAAAACGTTAGCGGTCAGTGTAACGGAACTCGACGACAAAGAACAAACGAAAATTTGACAATATCTAAAATGAAATATATGAACAATACAAGCAATTTGACCATAGCAGAACTAAAAGCAAAAGATTTATTTACAGTTGTGTTGTAGCAACGTGGATTAATTTCAGCGGGAAAACGAAAAGCAATTATGTGATGAAATCCTACAAATTGCAAAGACGAATTTGGAGTCGAAAATCATTGGGGCAAAAAAATTGTACGGACAGGAATTAATACTTTGCAACCATATATTGCAGACGCACCAAATTTAGAGATTAGGAAGATGATATAATATTTTTGATTTTCATCCAGTTTTTGATGGTTGGGAAGCTGACCTTGGACGAACTTATATTTTAGGGAATAATCCATTGAAACAAAAAAATTAAACAGGATATTGAAACTGCTTGGTACGAGGGCAACTCTTGGTATTTTAAGCAGGAAAAACTAACAGGTGCAGAATTTTCAATTATGCTACAGAGCTTGCAAAAAATATGGATATGAATTTGGAAATGCAATTTCAGGGCATATTATTGGAAAATATCCGCACGAACAACCTAATGACCCCAATGATTTATGTTTTGATGTCCACCCTGACAATCATACAGATATTCTACAACTTGACAATTTTGGAAACCCTAGATTTTGGATGTTAGAATTGCATTTTATAGATAGAAAAACAACATTGGAGCTTTCTTTGAACAATTACTGAATAAAGAATTAATCTAAAACACTAACAATATATGCTAGAATTAAAACCAATTTGCGAGAACTGTGCAAAATTATTGCCCAACGATAGTCACGAAGCTATGATTTGCACTTATGAATGTACATTTTGTAAAGACTGCGTGACAGAAATATTAGAAAATGTTTGTCCTAATTGCGGTGGTGGCTTTGAAAAACGACCTTCAAGACCAACAGCGCTTTTAGCAAAAGACCCAGCAAGCACAAAAGAGTACTATAAACCTATTGACAAGCAAACATTTAAAGATAGACTTGAAAAATACAAAAATATTGAGCCTAGAAAAAGATAGAAATTTATATAAAAAATGATAACAGAACTAAGAGTTTACAAACTCAAAAAAGGTCGAGGAGCAGAATTTCTGAAAGTGTTTACTGAACAATCTTTACCTATGTTGAAACGATGGGATATAAATCTTGTCGCATATGGAATTTCATTGATAGACGAAGAAAGCTTTCATTTAATCCGCAATTATAAAAGCATTGAAGAACGCAAAGAAAGCCAAGATGCTTTTTACAGCAGTGAAGAATGGATAAACGGACCCGAAAAACAAATAATGGACTGCATAGAAACTTATAACACAAGTGTAATTGAAAACGGGATCTTAAAAGAACAAATAACACCGAACCGCTAACAGCAGTTACAAGAAATTGCTAGGCTTGGTATTTATCAGAATTGGTCATTGTTGAATCAAAGTTTTGGCTATATTTGTAATTGACAGTGAATGAAGTACGCAACTTCTTGTAGCTGCGAAACGTTAGCCGTCATTGTAAAAAGACACGAACCGAGAGATGAAATTTGAAACACACATTCCAGAAAAACACTTGACAAGTATTGTAAAGTGCTACTGGACATTAGACGGAAAACTTTCGCCTACAGAAATGTATATTCATCGGACACTGGCAAATCATTGCCCAGAAATAATCTTTCATTATGGTAGCGAATTCGAAGAAATCTTAGGGGACAACAAAATAGAAAGTACATTTAGGACAGGAATACACGGACAAACAGACAAAATAAGAAAATTTACCGCCAAAGGTAATTGTGGGATTTTCGGGGTTGTATTACAACCGTATGCCCCTACGCTCCTATTTAATATTTCTGCTACCGCACTAAAAAATGAATTAGTTGACCTAGAATCTTTACTTGGACAAGAAGGAAAGGACATTTCTGAGCAAATAATGTTGGCTGACGGAAATCACCAACGCATTTCATTGATGAATAAGTTTTTGAGTAGGCAAATAGCAGATATTAAGCACTCTTCAATCATTCATTCGGTTCAAAGTATTTGTAAGAATAACGGAAATGAGAATATCCTGCAACTATCAAATCAATCATTCTTATCCCAGCGACAGTTTGAAAGAAAGTTTAAAGATCTAGTAGGGTTTTCACCCAAGACATTTTCACGGTTAGTTAGGTTTAAGGCAACCGTTGACAACTATCGAACGGACAACAAAACTATGACGGAAATAGCCTATGATTTTGGGTATTACGACCAATCACATTTTATTCAGGATTTCAAACAATTTTCTGGTTATAGCCCAAAATTATACTATGATGGTAAAGCGAACGACATTTTTTATGCTCCAAAGTAAAATGTCGATTTTTTCCAATTTTCATATTCATTCTCTAAGTTCCTTTGCATAAAAAAACAAAAAATGGAAACAACAATTTTAGAAAAAGACATTAAGGTGTTTTATGTTACTGCAACCTCTTTTCCACAAGGTATTGGAGAAGCTACACAAAAACTACATAGTTTATTCCCTTTCTCAACAGAGAGAAAAATTTTTGGCTTATCAAGACCAGAGAATAATAAAGAAATAATTTATCGTGCAGCAGCCGAAGAAATGTTTGAAGGTGAAGCAGAGAAATTAAATTGCAAGACTTTGATTATTCCAAAAGGAAAGTACATTGCAATTTTGGTAAATGATTTTAGAAAAGATGTTATGAGTATTGACAGAGCATTTCAACAGCTACTAAAGCATCCAAATCTCGACCCTCAAGGATATTGTGTTGAGCATTATGCAACCGACCAAGAAGCAGTAACCTGTATGATTCGACTTGACAAGTAAAAACAACGAACGGCTAACACGGGTTTTGCGTTAGTGGGCAGACAGTGCGAATAGAAACGTTTAGCAATTAATAAACTTTGGTGGTAGTAGACAGTTTTCGGTTTTAAAAGCCCACCAACGCAAAGCCCGAAACCGTTAGCGGTCATTGTAAAGCGACACCCTACTGACCTTGAACAGAAAAGAAAATGACAACAGAACAGTATCCAAAAATATATTTATACAGTCGAATTGTTCGGGCAAAACTCTTTATTGACAAGTTTTACTCAGAAAAAATTGACCTAGATAATATTTCAGACGAAGCTTATTTTTCCAAATTTCATTTTATAAGACTTTTCAAGTCTATTTATGGAAAAACACCTCTCCAATATCTTACAACCGTTAGAATTAACAAAGCACAGCAACTTTTGCAGATGAATAAATCAGTAAGTGATGTGTGCTTTTTAGTAGGTTATGAAAGTGTAAGCACTTTTAGCGGATTATTTACAAAATTAATTGGCACGTCACCCTCTCAATATTTAAACTATCAAAATCAAAGGAAAACTCAAATAAGAACTAAACCTTTGACTTTTGTTCCAAGTTGTTATGCCTTTATGCACGGTTGGACAGAGAATAGCAATTTTGAAGAAGTCAATATCTAAATCATTGCTCAATTTTGCATTTGAGTTTAACATTAAAAAGAAAAAACAATGATTACAAAAATGACAATAACAAACATTTACGTTATAGACCAAAACAGTGCCTATGACTTTTATGTGAACAAATTGGGATTTAGACTAGTGGATGATATTCCAATGGGGCCAGAAACCCGTTGGTTGACAGTTTCGCCACCCGAACAGCCCGACTTACAACTTGTTTTGTTTCCTGTTACAGTTAGCAAAATGTTTCCTAAGGAAGTTGCCGAAAATTTAATTGACTTAATCAAAAGGGGATTTTCGGTTGTGGGGTACTAACCTGCAACGATATTTTTGCCACCTACGAAGAATTAAAAACCAAAGGTGTGGAATTTATCAAACCTCCCTCTAAAGAATTTTATGGAACTGAAGCACTTTTTAAAGATGACTCAGGAAACTTTTTTTTCATTGCAACCAATAAACAACTTCATCAATGAAAACAATATTTGACGCTACAACAAGATATGAATTAATTCAACGAATTAATTCTCTTAATGAAAATAGCAACTCTCTTTGGGGCAAAATGAATGTTTATCAAATGCTTTTGCACTGCAGCAAATGGGAAGAAATGGCATTAGGTAAGAAAAAATACAAACAAACATTTCTTGGTAAACTTTTTTGGCAAAATGGCGTTAAAGGATTTCATTAAAGACGAAACACCTTTTAAACGAAATGTACCGACAGTTCCTGAATTTAAAATCAAAGAAAAAGTTGGAAATTTTAAACATCAAAAAGCAAATGGATAAATTTAATTAGTGAATATGAACATTTTGATAATCCAGAATTTGAACATCCTTTTTTGGAAAGATGACTAAAGAGCAAGTTGGCTTATTAGCCTATAAGCATACCGACCATCATTTGCGACAATTTAAAAACTAAAAGATGAAACAACTATTATTAATTTTATTGTTTACTTTTTTTGCAACATTAATTTTCGCACAAAAGGATAAAAGCAAATTTTTTGTTCTTGGGGTTATTGATGAAATTCAATCAAAAGAATTAGCTGAAAAAGAATTTTGAACATATATCTTCCGGAAGGATATCAACAAAATGACACCATAAAATATCCAGTTATTTATTTGCTTGATGGCTCTGCGGACGAAGATTTTATTCACGTTGTTGGTTTGGTTCAATTTAACTCTTTTGAGTGGATTAATCGAGTTCCAAAATCTATTGTGGTGGGAATCGCAACTGTGGATAGAAGAAGAGATTATACTTTTCCAACAACCATCGAAGAAGATAAAAAAACTATCCAACCACAGGTCATTCAGATAAATTTATTGATTTTATAGAAAAAGAACTGCAACCTTACATTGAAAATAAATACAAAACTATTAATTCAAAAACTATTATTGGTCAGTCGTTAGGAGGACTTTTTAGCAACAGAAATTTTATTTAAGAAACCTACGCTTTTAATAAATACATCATCATTAGTCAAGTCTATGGTGGGATAATGGTTCTATATTAAATCAAACGGCTGAAATTTTAAAAGAAACATTTAACCAGCAAACAGCTATTTATATTGGAGTAGGAAAAGAAGGGCTTGCACCAACTACAATTCCACACGTAATGGAGGTAGAAGCAAATGTTTTAGCCGAAAAATTGAAATTAACCAAGTGCAAAAACGTAAAGGTAGTATTCGATTATTTGCCCGAAGAAGACCACGCAACGATAATGCACCAATCAGTTTCAAATGCGTTTAAGTTGTTGTTTAAAAGTTTTGGAAATTGAATGTAAGACAATGGTAGAGGTATTCAAAACAAATATTGACAATGCAGAGCAAGCAGATAGTATTAAAAATATAATCCTTGAGCATTTTCCATATTATAAAATCAATTTCGACCTTGGAGATTGTGATAAGATATTAAGAGTAGAGGTTAGTATCTCTCCAAATGCAATCATTGATATAGTGAAGGGACATAATTATATTTGTGAGGTTTTAGAGTAGGAAAAAAAAAAAGAATACATTTGCAAATTAATTAAACCTATTACAAACAATTAATATGAAACAAGAGCAACTCATCAAAGAATTTCAAACCATTGAAGACAACTTTAACAAAGCTGTTATTTCAAACAACATTGATGAAATTTCTAAATGTATTTCGACTGACTGGGTTTTGGTAGATGCACAAGGTGGAATAATACCAAAAGAACGATTTTATGATGTTGTAGTGCAAGGTTTACTGAAACATACAACAATGACAAAAGAAATTTTAAGAGTGAAAGTGTATGACAACATTGCACTTGTAACTGGACGAGGAAAAACACAGGAACTTGGCAAGGCGAACCAATGCAAGCGGACGAATGGATTACAGACGTTTACAAAAAGAAAAGGATAAATGGATTTGTGTTTTGACACATTTGACACCAGTAAAAAAATAGTTTGGAAAATGGTATCAGTTGACACTTTCAGAAAATTAGCACTTTCGTTTCCCGAAGCGACAGAAGAGCCGCACTTTGAAAAAACTTCTTTCAGAGTGAAAAGAAAATCTTTGCGACCTATGACGAAATTAAGAAAAGGGCTTGTTTCAAGTTATCAGAAATTGACCAAAATGTTTTCTCATCTGCCGACAAGACAATAGTTTTTCCTGTTGACAACAAATGGGGCAAACAAGGTTGGACATTAATTGAAATGAGTAAAGTGGATAAGGAATTATTTATAGATGCATTAACAACTGCTTATTGTGTAGTTGCACCAAAAAAACTTGCCGACCAAGTTAGACCAAATGAAAGTGAATAAAAAACAACGAACCGCTAACACGGGTTTGGCAAAAGTGGCGGTTCAGTGCTCCGCAGACACATTTGTGGTTAATCAAAGTTTGGTTCTCCGCATCAACATTTGTGGTGAAAATCGCCACCTTCGCCAAGCCCGAAACCGTTGTACGTAATTAAATGAAACACTCTAATGAATGAAGCTAATTTTTTTCTTATTAAGTAATTGTATCATAATCTCATTATTTATTTCTTGTAGTAATCCAACAAAAAAAGAACCATCTACGAATACTATAATAATCGAGGATACTAGCAATACTAATAAAACAAAAGCTATGACTGATCTTGAAACGCAGAAAAGAGGGTATAATGACTTAATTAATCTATGCCTCGGAGATTCCAAAAAGAAAGACGTTTTAAATTTTATTGATACTTTACAAGATTTTAACGGGGACGAGAACTTTTATACTACATTAAACTATGTAAAAAGATTATTTAGACAATAATGGAATTCACTTTATAATGGCATTGGATTGGAAACAAGAAATCACAGATTTAGTTTGGAGAATTAACTCTTCTTTAAAAGATAACTTTGGGGTAAAAATTGATTTACAAATCCTAAGAAATATGGCGAAAATGCCTCTGTCTCGACAAAAAGACGTTTTTAAAGACTTTGACAAATCAATTCAGACTCAAAATTTCAAACTTGGTTTTATAGACACAGACTCAGATGAATATGTAATTATAGTTTACAAAATAAGCGATGAAAATGAAGTTAAGGGTGCAATTAAAAGGATTGGTTACAATTATTTAGACGCCAACTCGCCTAAAATTAATAATGAAAACTAAGAGCCTTCAAAATTAACTACGTACAACAAACGGTTTTGGGCAAGTGTGGCTGGACAAGCTAATTTCAGCTAACTGCATCGCCGGTCTTCAGTCCTGGCAGGACGTTCAATTTTGGGCTTTAGTTCTTAACTTCATCTAAACAAAAACATCAGCTGCGGTCCCGGCGGACAGTTGGAAAATACCACACCAGCCCAAAGCCGCCGACGTAAGCTGCAATTGCCATATTTCTTTTACAACACATTGTAGCTGTAGTTCTTTATTCAACATTTTTGCGACTTATTAATTTGCATCACATAAGGCAATCGCAGCTTACATTCGGTTTGGCAAAATGGCGGCAACAAAATATAAGCTCAACTTTTTGTTCGCTGTGGGGCTTCAGTTCCGGCAGACCAATAAAAACAAACAATAAAATAAACAATCAACTTTTAATTATAAATTTAACTGCGGTTACGGGCTGACGATTTTCAAATACCGCCACTTCGCCAAGCCGCCGACGTAAGCTGCAATTGCCATATTTCTTTTTACAACACATTGTAGCTGTAGTTCTTTATTCAACATTTTTGCGACTTTTTAATTTGCATCACATAAGGCAATCGCAGCTTACATTCGGTTTGGCAAAATGGCGGCAACAAAATATAAGCTCAACTTTTTGTTCGCTGTGGGGCTTCAGTTCCGGCAGACCAATAAAAACAAACAATAAAATAAACAATCAACTTTTAATTATAAATTTAACTGCGGTTACGGGCTGACGATTTTCAAATACCGCCACTTCGCCAAGCCGCCGACGTTGTATGTAATGTTATGACCCACGAATTCGACCATAAAGCTAATGTAGAAGACCTTATGCGGCATGCTTGTGACTTTCAGGCAGACGCAACTATTGCAAGAGAAGAAACGAAAGAAAAGTATAGAAAGTCAGAGCCTGATGCACATAATACTTTCAGAATAACATTAGACGGTTTAATTGCAAGAACAATTCAACAACTTGCAAATAAAATTGACACCCCTACCGAAAAGATTTCATGGCAAATCAGTCTTGCTATTTCTTTTGTTCGAACGCATTTTATCATAAACGACATGATAATGTATGGTGACTTAATTGAAGCCTTTACACTTATTAGAAAGAACTTTGAAAGTGTAACAAGACTTCACGAAATAGATGACAAACCTCTTCTTAAGCTGCTAAAAAAGACGCCAAATGTTATTAATATCTTTAAAGAAGGTGGAAAACAACTATATCCAACGTTATCCGAAATAGCACATTTTGGTACACCGAGTGTTGGTGAACTTTTGACAGTTAATTCTCATGACGATGGAAGAGTAGGTCCAAGCCTTCATCCAGCTTTCAATGTAGACGCCTTAGGTTGTTACGACCGACATGCTTACGTTTCTATTTATTTTGTGTTTTGGCTTATTCAATTTTTAAAATCAGTATACGGTGAAAAGTATGACCATGATAAAGATGAAAAGACCTTTTTTATTATGACAGGTATAGCAGAGGATAGTGGCATTATTCAAAGGAAAGAGTAAACACTACATACAACACGAACTGTGTAAAAAACCAAATAAATCAAGCAGTTTTTTTGCAAAAATTATCTTGGTATAAAATCCCTGATTGTACTACCCCAAAAACCTGCTTTAATAATTTGTTACACACCGCTATTATTGCCAGCTTTTTGTTTTTGCCTTTGCCTACTAAACGATCGTATAGTTCTTTACAGCCGGCATTGGTGGCCTTGGCATTTAAGGCACACATGTACAAGGTATGCCGCAGTTGCTTGCCGCCTATTTTGCTTATTCGAACTTTGCCTCTTATGCTTTTGCCACTGGTAAATTCTTTGGGGCTTAGACCTGCATAACTTATTAATTGCTGATACGTGTGGGTATGCTTAAAGCCTTGCGTAAAAACTATTAATATGGCTGTGGCTCGTTTGCCTATACCTTTTACACTGCTTACCTGTTCTACCAGATCTGGCTGCCAGGCGTGTAATTTTTGAGCTAATGCCTGTTCTAATTTCTTTAACTCTAAACGTAAGTTTTTACAATACTACTATACGTTTTTGTACTACAGTATTGTCTACTTTTAATTGTTGCAACGCATATATTTTATTGCTGAAGCTGGTAATCTCCTGCGTTAAGGTTTCTATCGCATTGTTTAAGGTTTTACACTCAAAGTATTGCTCACAGGGCATTTCATATTGTGCAGGATGCCGCTCTATTCCATACATGCAAATATGCTTCGCATCTATTTTATCGGTTTTGCTACGCTCTAAATGCATTTGTATGTAACGCTTTATCTGCAATGCATTTACTACGCTGTACTTACTTTGTTTTTGATGCAGATAAAAACATAAGGGTAAATGAAAAGCACCCGTGCCTTCCATTACAAACCAGTAATCGCCTGGGCAAAGTTTTAGTAATGCCTTAAAACCTGCTGCTGTGTTGGGCAACTGATGATGTTCAAAAGTTTGGTTACTTGTTTGAATGCAAATGTCAATTGTGGTTCCGCTAATATCTATACCACAATACAAAAATGTTGCTGGCATAATTTGTTGTTTTTAATAAAATAATATTTTTAACTTTAGTTTGAAAAAACAAAAAAAGGAAGAACAATCTTACACTTGCTAACATCCTAACACAAGCTCTTAAAAGGCTTATCGAACTGTACAGCATAAAGTAAGAAAGGGGCAGTGATAACCGTGTTGAACAAGCTCAAGGCTTTTTGGGTTTGACTATCTTTAACTGCCTCTGTTCTTTCTAAATTTGTATTCTTTATAACATATATAAATGTAGCAATTGCAAACATAGGATTGGGTTTGGCAAAAGTGGGGCTGACGTAGTAACAATGAGCATTTGTAATTCTATTCAGCTTCAGTTCGGGCAGATTGTTATGGATAAAACAAATTTATTTTTTGCAATTTTCAAGCTGCTTCGTTCTGGTTATTCACATAGGCTTTCTTGTTATTAACAACAGCTATCACTCTTAATACAATCTTATTTCTAATGGCATTTAGTACACTCATACTGTGTTTACCTTCTGCCTTTTTTCTTTGATAGTAATGTGTAAACTCAGGATAGTATTTGATGGCGCTCAGTGCACTTAAGTGCAGTAATTTTTTTAAATCTTTATTCGCCATTTTATGCACTCTGGTTCTACCCCTTACACTAATGCCGCTGCTGTGTTCAAACGGTACTACACCAGCATAGCAGGCCAGTTGCTTTCCACTAATTTTACCTGCAAAATTATTAGTACAGCAAATGAGGTAAACGGCAGTTAAATGCCCTATGCCTGGCACTGTTTGCAGTAACTGATAATTATGATGGAAGGCTTCATTGGCTGTTATAATATTTTTAATGAGTGCCTCAATATCCTTTATTGATTTTGCAAGCCCCGCTATCGCCATCTGATAGGCTTTTTCCAGCGTGCTTTGTACTTGCTTATCATTTACTGCTTTCAACTCTTTTAAATAGGTTTTGTTGCTATTGAGTTGTGACAATAATTTACTTCTGGAACTCATTAAATCTTTTAGCTGAAGTAATGCAGGATTAAGTGCTGGCGTAGCTTTCAGCTCATCATAATGCTTAAAAGCATATTGACAAAGCCGTTGGCTGTCTATCTTATCACTTTTACCTCTTGCTATACCAAAGCTCCATTTAATATGAGCCGCATTACCGATATGGATGGGTAAATTATTTTTTGCACAATAACTCCATATCAACCGGTGATAAATGCCTGTATTTTCAAGCACCACAATACTATGCTCATCAAAGCTTACCTTATACTGTTTAAGCCACTTATTAAACAACTTAATACCAGCGGGATCATTAGTAAAACGAGCCGATTCCATACTTTGTTTTTGATGGTTAATTACTGCAAGTAAGCTGGCATCAAAATAAGGCTTTGACATATCAAGCCCTAAATAAAATTTGTTGATGGTTTGCATAATTTTTATCATTTAAATTTGTACATAACTTAACCATTTTGCCCCATCGGTCCAAGTCCTTAATAATGGGTAGTTAACCCTAATTGTTATATGGCCACTAAGGGAAAAAACGGCAGCGGATTTTATCTGCCCATGGGTAGTTAACCCTGACGAAAATTGAAAGGTGCCGCTGCCGGTGGTTAGGTTTATTCACAATGTAATGTGAATTGTAAAAGAAAAAAAGAACCAAAAAAAGAAAACTAATAATAGTAATAGTATTTTTAATTATTAATAAAACAAAGCTAAAGGACGGAATGCTAATTCCCAACCTGCATAAAGCCCTGTTCGTTATATGCAAAACGCCAAGCAACATTCAGTTCCAAAAGGAAATGCGATAAATTCTGTATATTAGCAGTACCATTTTTGCTTTATGCACACAACATTAAAAAAATACAAGTCTTTTCATAGTCTCAAGGCTGTTACAAAAAGTAAACAGTCTCCAGCTTCTATTGAATTTCCGATAATATTTGAAGAGTTAAATTCCTTTTTTCAAAAATTACAAACTTCACGTAAACCTGCAATAAATTCAACTTCAAAACAAAGTGCGCACAGAAATAGCAGATAAAATTCTTAATGTTTGCAGGATTTTAAATAGCAACTCTGTCCTTTATATGGTGGTTGGAGGAACAGCAGTTGCATATCATGGATATTTTCGATGGTCAGTAGATAGCAAGGGCCTTGCTTCAGATAAATTTGACTTAGACTTCTGGTATAATCCCACATACGGAAACTATTTCAATTTACTTAACGCTTTGAAGGAGCTAGGTCAAGATGTAGAAAAATTTAAAGAGGAAACAACCCCAGATCCCAAAAACTCTTTCTTTAGATTTGAATTAGAAAATTTTACAATCGATTTTTTACCGTACTTAAAAGGGTTAAATAGTTTCAGAAAATCATTTGCCAACCGAGACTGTGTAACACTCCAAGATATTGAAATTTCCTTTCTGTCGCTTGACGACTTAATTGCAGACAAATCGGCTAAAAGCCGTCCAAAAGACATAGAGGACATTAAGGAACTAAAGAAAAGAAATTCAAAATAAACTCCCTATTCGTCTGCCGCTAACATGGGGTTTAGCTAAAGCGGGGCTTGACATTGGAACTTGGGCAGCAACTCATTATTGTACATTGGTTCGGGTGGACGAATTGCTACTAACCTTTTTCAACTAAATTTATCATCACAACTTTATTGGGCATTTGTTCGGGCGGACACAGCAACAATGCCCCGCCTTCGCTAAGCCCTGCCCATTGGCTGTTATTTTTATGAAGCCTAGAATTCCATATCATCTTCTTTTTCTTGTTTTAATTGTTTCTTGTTCGGAAAGCAACACAAAAGACAAAACAAATTTTATACAGAAAGACAGCATTGGAAAAGATTCTACTTTGAGAATCTTGATTTCAACACCAAATCTGGAAGACAGTTGTAGTTGCGATAGCAACTCAGTAAAAAAGCTTACACAACAAAAATCATTTAATTCGATTCAAGAATATGATGCAACTTCTTTTTCCAAACAGAAGTTTTATAGAACAACAACACAACATATTTGACACACCCTGCTAATTCAGGCAAGACAAACCAACCGACAAAATATTATGACTAAAAAAAGACTGATTTTAATGTTCTCATTTTTTGGTTTATGCCTTTTCAAACTCTTTGCACAGACAACAAAAGAATTTCATATAGAAACAATTATCCAATTACAGGACACTATAAATAAAATTTTGGCTAATGAGCATCAAAGCTCTTTAATGTTGGCAGTTGTTACCAAAGACACAGTTCTTCTTTCAAATGGTTTTGGAATGGCAAATATTGACACAAAACAAAAAGCCACCAGTCAGACACTTTTTCCAATGGCTTCAATTACTAAAACATTTACGGCATTAGCCATAATGAAATTAGTAAATAAAGGCAAGCTTTCACTCTATGACAACCTTTCTAAAATTGCACCTGAAATAAATTTTACTAACAAATGGGAGAATACAAACCCAGTCAAAATAGTTCACCTTTTAGAACACACATCAGGTTTTGATGATTTAAGATTTAATACTTTTTGGAATAATGAAAATAATCTTACCGAATTACAAGCAATCGAAAAATGCAAAAACTCTATGTATTCCCGTTGGAAACCAGGAGAAAGAAAAGCATATTCAAACATAGGCTACAATATTTTAGGATATTTAATAGAGAAATTATCGGGTTCTAAATACGAAGACTATTTAACAAAAGAAATTCTGTTACCAATCGGAATGACTAATAGTAATTTTAGAGTACCAACCCAGTCGAATCCAGTTTATTCAAATCCCTATGAGTGGAAAGAAACAAAGTTTGAAAGACTACCATATTTACTAATGTATGGTAAAGGTGCAGGTGCACTTTATTCCAGTGCAACAGATATGGCGAAATTTGTTCAATTTATGATTCGAAATGGAATAACTGATAGTTTACCAAGTCTTAATTCAACCATAGAGAAAATGGAGATTCCAGAAAGCTCTACACCTGCAAAATTAGGTTTAAAAACAGGCTATGGGAAAGGAGTTAATGTTGAATTTTTAAGTTATAAATATCCTTTCTATGGACACGATGGTGCAAGTATTGGTTTTAATTCAAGATATGCTTATAACAGAGATTTGAAATTAGGATTTGTTATTTGTGCTACCAACACAGGATTCTATGATGACATTTTAGTAAAATATCTAACTCAATCATTTCAACCAGAAAAATCAACATCTACGATTTCTGTAAAAAATGAAATATTAAAAAGCTATGAAGGTTATTATCAACTTAAATCGCCTCGTTTTGAAATTTTAGATAAGTATTTAGAAGAATTGTTTCACGGCTACCATATTGAATTGAGAGGTGATAGTTTATACTCTTATGGATTTAAGCGACCAGACCAAGTAATGTTACCAGTAACATCAACAATCTTTAAAAGACCAAGTGATAATTTACCGTCATTTTTATTTACAACAAATGATGATGAAAAAAAAGTAATGTATGAGTGGGGTGCGTATTATGAGAGTTCATCTTATACGAAAATATTTATTTCTAGAATTTTAGTTTTAGGGAGTTTAGTTTGTGGAATATTACTTTTACTAAGTTCAATATTTTGGTTATTCAAAGCAATATTTAAAAAACTTTCATGGAAAGAATATTTTAAAAGAAGCATTTCGGCTTTTGGAGTACTGTCGTTAATTATAGCTTTTGCTTCACTTGCATATCTTGGTACAAAAGTTCCATTAATGGGGACAGTCAATTTTTACACAGTTACATTCTGTATTGGGACAATTTTGTTTGCAGTATTGAGTATAGCGGGGTTCATTATGACAATTAAAAGGTTTAGACAAATAACAAATAAACTAACAAAGTGGTATTTATTGGTAACAACAACTTGGCTATTAGCCTTAGTTGTTTTCTATTTTCACTATGATTGGATAGGACTAAGAATGTGGAGTTATTGACAAACAATTATGGACGACCGAGAAGAAGCACTGTGCCTAACATATAAATGTAGCAATTGCAAACATAGGATGGGTTTGCTGCAAGGCTGGCTGGACCTTGGAGCAATGGTCATTTTATCGCTGTTGTGCTTCATCTGGGCTGGACAAACACTGTTGGGCTTTTGTTTGTTAACCTGTACTTTTATATCTTTAATCAGCAGCGGTTCCGGGCTGGACGAGCAATGAATTCCAGCCCTGCAGCAAGCCCTGCCCGTTGTATGCAATATTTTTTAACACCCTTCTCCTCTATGAAAACATTGACACCATTCCTTTTGCTTTTAACGCTGTTAAGTTGCAAAAATTCTAAGGACTTCAAAAGTGACTTCGAAAAGCATAAGTTTGACCCAACTGTAATAAATAATTTACCACTGTATGACACACTTCGACAAATCATATTGAATAATTATGACAGTTTCAATTTGAGTAACACAAATATTAGTTTCACATACATTTATAATTTTGACACGTCAACCCAAATAAGTGGACACAGTAATAGTGACATACCTGAAATAATATATCCCAACACAGTTCAACTATTTAAAGGAATTGGTAAAGAAAATATTTTTGGTTTTACTATCTCCAAGGACAGCACATTTGAAATTTTAGTTCGTAACACTCATTTGACAAAATATTTTTTAGATGTAAGAGAAAGGCTTTATTGGTATCCTGCACCAGGCAAAATAGTCAAAACGGAGTTTCCCACTAAAGACACATTGATAACTGACAAATGGCAATATCAAATTTATTATGACAAGAGAGCAGAGTTTTAATACTGCATACAACATCAGGTTTTGTGCAATTGGGGCATGACGTTGAAACAATCATCGGCAGTGTGTAAGCTCCCCCAAAACTAGTACGTTTTAAAAGTAGACAAAATTGTTAACTTTAAAAAACGTGAAAGATGAAAAAGAGTCAATTCAGTCCTGCCCAGATTGCAGGCATTCTCAAAGAATTTGATAACGGTAAAACAGCCGAAGAGATTACCCGTGAACATGGGGTAAGCAAAGCATCCTTGTATAAATGGCGACAGCGTTATGGCGGTATGGAAGCAACCGAGTTGAAAAGAATAAAAGAGTTAGAAGAGGAAAACTCCCGTTTAAAAAAGATGTATGCCAACCTTGCCATGGAATTGGATGTAGCTAAATACATCATCGAAAAAAAGTTTTAAAGCCTTGCGATAAAAGATGCATTGTACAAGCAGTGCGTTTAGAACGGCCAAAAGACATCAGCAAGGCGTGTCGATTAATAAAACTAAGCAGGAGCAGCCTGCGATATCAGTCTATTAAAAACGATGGTTACATAATGGAGCGGCTGGAAGAACTTGCCAAACAAAATCCTGTAGAAGGTTTTTGGAAATGTTATGGCCGCATTAGAAATAGCGGCACCATTGTTAATCATAAAAAATTACACCGGCTTTATAAAAAGATGGGATTGCCGCTGCGCCGTAAAATAAAGAAACGATTGCCGGCAAGAGTAAAAGAGCCATTGGCCGTACCTGCCTATTTTACACAAACCTGGAGTATAGATTTTATGAGTGATGCACTTAGCAATGGAACCAAGTTCGAACCTTTAATGTGATCGATGATTATAACCGTGAAGTACTATTTATTGAAACAGATTATTCTTTAAAGAGCAGCCGGGTGATCTGGGTGCTAAAGCATTTAATCAACCGCTACGGCAAGCCGCAGAAAATACGGATGGATAACGGCCCCGAGTTTGTAGCAAAACTATCACAGCAATGGAGTGCAGCCAATGAGATTGAGTTTAAATATATACAGCCGGGTAAGCCAACTCAAAATGCATACATAGAACGGTTTAATAAAACTTACCGGCAAAGTGTTTTAGATGCTTACCTGTTTGACAGTATTGATGAAGTGAGAGAAGTAAGCCAGGTATGGGTAGATGATTACAATTACAGCAGGCCTCACGATGCCTTAAACGGCCTCTCTCCAAAAATGTATAGAGAACAACATAATACTAAAAATATTCAACCTATGGGGCTACGTTCCGCTCCGGCTACGCCTGCGCTACACTACGCCCCATAGGTTGAACCCAAACAATTAAATGAAATATTATACTTTTGATGTGTACTAAAAAAGGGGAGCCTACAAGTGCATATCCAAGCTTCATATTCGGCGGACGTAATTCTGTTGGGCAGTAGTTCTAAACTTCGGCTTTTAGTTATAAATTTAGCTTCAATTCGAGACTTCACATTGATAAAGACTGATGATAGAAATAAAAACCTTAGAGAACTTTACCGACCTGGAGAAACCACGACGTATTATGAAATACGTTTTGGTTTACTGTACTTCCGGCAGTATGGATATGATGATAGATGAAAAGGAATTTAAACTCACCACCGGGCAATTAATTACGATAACATCCGGGCAAGTTCACAGTATTAATAAATCTTCAAAAGCTAAAGGTTTAATACTTGAATTTACACTAGACTTCTTTTGCAAAAACGATAATGACATTGAGTTGATTTTTCACAATGGGCTGTTTTGCCATTTTGCAATGAATGAAGTTATCGCAGTAAATAAAAATATTATAGAAAATGAATTAAGCAACATTAGTGAAGAATTAGTAAAACAACCTTATCAATACCTTATTTCCATCCATAGCCGCATTGAACTTATATTAGTTGAAATCAACAGAGCTAAAGTAAAGCGGGGAGATGAAATCTGGAAACCCGATGCTTTATTCTTAAAATTTTTAGAAGCAGTCAGAAATAATTTTGAGCATAATTATGCTCTATCTCAATTTGCAAAAATGCTGGGTACTACAGAAATAAAGCTTAATGAACTTGCAAAATTTCACGCAGGTAAAACTGCACAGAATGTGATTTATGGACTTGTTGCCTCTGAAGCAAAGCGGTTGCTTACCTATGGCGATCTGTCTGTAAAAGAAGTGGCTTACCAGCTTGGCTTTAACGACCCGTTTTATTTCTCCAATTTTTTTAAGAAACAAACAAAGATTTCCCCCAGGCTATATAAAGAAAAGTTTGCTGTATAAATATTACATGCTTTTCGTAACATTCTCTATTCTTTTACTATTTGCTGTAACTCATCTTTGCACCTGATTATTCATTAACCATTTAAACAAAATCAGGATATGAAAATTACAGACATTTCAACCTTGTTTCTGCGGCTTGCACTAGCATCAGGATTTTTATCCGCCGTTGCCGCCAGACTAAATCTTTGGGGCAAACGGGTCTCTGTTTCGGAGGCCTGGACTAGTTTCCTCAACTATACAGCAGAAGTAAATTCTTTTTTGCCTAAAAACTTTATTCCAACCATTGCTGTTCTGGCTACTATTATGGAAACCGGGTTAGCAATTTTATTACTGGTTGGCTTTAAAACAAGTTATGCGTCTTTGGGTGCTGGCATTCTTTTGCTTTTGTTTGCCCTGGCAATGACCTATTCTTATGGAATAAAAGAACCGCTGGATTATTCTGTATTTGCAGCCAGTGCGGGGGCATTTCTATTGACCACAGTGCCTGTACACAAATGGAGTATCGACCAATTATTAATTAAATAAATTTTAAAACAACAGAAAATGAATACAGATATTAACAATTACATTGTAAGAAAACACAATAAGGAATGGCAACCTCTTATTGAAAACGAAATTCGCTATACCGGGATATCTGTCATATCGCTGAAATATGACGAAGATAAAAAGCGTTCAACAACGATACTGCTGAAATTTGAAGCAGGGGCAACATACCCATATCACAATCACCCCGGAGGTGAAGAAATTTTTGTATTGAGCGGAGAAGCTATATTGGAAAATGTATTATTATCAGAAGGTGATTATTTATATACGCCTGTAAACTTTAAACATTCAGTTACTACTAAAACTGGTTGCACAATGCTGTTTGTTGTACCTGAAGAAGTGGAAATTTTATAACCCAAATAAATATGAAAAATACTTTGATTTGCAACACTTGCGGCACAACCTACTTTGAAGATTCCCATCCTGAAACATGCACCATTTGCCTTGATGAACGACAATGGGTTCCACCTGCCGGACAAAGCTGGATTAAATCAGAAGAACTTCACCATAAGCACAGTGTTAAATTGAACCGTTTACAGGATAGATTGTATGAAGTGGAAATTAATCCGATGTTTGCAATAGGTCAAAGAGCTTTGTTAGTACTATCAGAAAAAGGTAATGTGCTTTGGGATTGCATACCATTATTGGATGAAATGACAATTGAGTTTATAAAATCAAAAGGCGGGTTAAAAGCCATTGCATTTTCACACCCACATTTTTACAGTAATATGAATGAATGGGCCGAAATATTTGATTGCCCGGTTTACATTCACAAAAATGATGAAGAGCATATTATGATAAGAGGTGAGTACATTCAACTTTGGAGTGGTGATGAAACTGATTTGTGGGATGGAATGAAACTTATTTGTATTGGCGGACATTTTGCAGGTAGCAGCATTTTACATGTTCCGTTCCTTTCCAAAGAAGGAACCATTGTTTGTGGCGACACTTTGTTTCTTTCTCCAAGTAAAAAGCATTTCTCAATTGTATATAGCTCACCCAATAGAATTCCATTGCCGTTGGCTGAAATCAGAAGAATAAAAAAAAGACTTGACAGTGTTCCATTTGACTCTTTTTATGGGTACATTAAAAACCAAAACCTTCGTAAAGACGTTAAAGAAATTTTGGAAACCTCTATGGCAAAATATGTGTGACACTGACACAGAAGAACAACGAACCGATAACAAAAAAATTTGTGCAATTGGGACTCTGCACATTGAAGCAATCATCGGCAGTGATACCACTTTTATTTTTTTTGGGAGAAAACTCATTACGATTTTTGTTATATTGCATTTACTAAACTCCAATAAGATAAATAGCAGTTTCGTTTGTTTTTTAAATCAATAAAAACAGAGCCGTATGAGAAAAATAATTTCATTTATGCACATATCGCTTGACGGTTTTGTAGCAGGACCAAACGGAGAAATGGACTGGATTAAAGTTGACGAAGAAATTTTTAATCATGTCGGTAAGCGGATAAGCGAAGGTGACACTGCATTATATGGACGGGTAACTTATCAGATGATGGAAAATTACTGGCCTACCGCAGGAGACAAGCCGACAGCGACCAGGCACGACATTGAACATGCTAAGTGGTATAGCAAAGTTCACAAAGTTGTTTTATCAAAAACATTGAAAGACGCTGGTTTGACTAACACAAAAATTATTAGCGACAACCTTTCCAACAGTATAAATGAAATAAAACAATCCTCCTCACAGAGTTCCGTGAACATTGACGGAGGTAAAGACATCTTGCTTTTTGGTAGCCCTACAGCAACACATTCATTAATTCAACTAAACTTAATTGACGGCTACTGGCTATTTGTTAATCCAATTATTCTTGGACGAGGCATTCCATTGTTTGCTAACATTAAAGACAAAGTAAAACTAAAACTATTAACTACTCAACAATTTGCTTGTGGGGTAACTGAACTGAATTACACAGTGGACAGATAATAACAACGAACCGCATTTATAAATTTAGTTACAGTTACGGGAGGGCATTGGGTTAATTCCCCCACTACAGCAATACCCGAATGTTATCAGAAATTGTATAACGACAATACTTCTTAAAACTTTCATTGAACAATCTGGGCGACCAAAGATGAACTCATTAAAAGGTTAGGCCGGAAATTTGCCTTCATCAATTGTGGAGAAACCAAATTACCTCATGGTAAATTCTGCTGTTTACATAGCTGCACCTGGCACAAGCCCTGATGCCCTCCACAACGCAAAACCCTAAAACCTTAACAGCAATATGTACCCAATATTCAGAATTAAAATTTGTACCTTAACAGCTGATTAAAAATTCATCACTAAATTTTATTTATGATGTAACCAAAAAAATTACTACTCTTTCTTTTAGTTAATTTTACTCATCACTTTTGTAGCGGGCAAATTATTCTGTTGGACAGTTGTGGACTTGATTATAACTCTATACTAAATTAAAATTTTAGACAGCCTGTTTTTTTCTCCCTATTTCACAAAAAAGTCCGGCACAATTGACCCCCAAAAAAGGGGTTTAATCTTAATTACAAAAAAATAGCATTTTATTCTTGTACTAAAAATTCAAACACAAAGGGGAATGGGGTATTATCAAAAAAAGATTTTTTTGCTTTATGCAGCCCCAATTTTAAAGGACATGCCGGAGAGGGAATTATTACTTTTAATGAAAAAGAAAAGTTAGAATCGGGAGGGTACGATGCGGTAATAACTATTGATTACCCATATGGAAATATAAAAAGGAAGGAACTTATATTAAAGTTAGTGAAAAAAAATAGAATAACTGCTGCTAACATCGGTTTCCGATGTATACTTAGTCTTTAGAGTAAATGGAATACAATTAAAAATTTCTTTAGAAAGCAAGGAGCAAAATGGTTTTATTTTTATTTATCCTTCGCCAGATTTTTTTTCGTTTTACCAAAACAATATCCTTTCCTTTAACAGCAGAAGTTTTACCGCATAGCACATTTCACTAAAAACACTTTCGGGAAACTCCGCTTAGCAAAAAAACTACTGAATCATTATGATGCCACTCTTGCAGCATTAGTTTTTACTTGTTATCTTCAGCAAAGTATTTTTACAAAAGATATTACTGACAGTTACTGGCTAACGATTTTTAAATACATTACCATCAATTCTTAAATCAATACAAAAAAATATGGCTTTGATCAAATGTCCCGATTGCAACAAAGAAATATCCTCCCTTGCTGAAACTTGCCTCCATTGCGGAAGACCAATGTATCCCGATGGTGAATGCCCTAATTGCCAATCGTGCGATATTCATGAAATAAGTTTAGCTAGTAAAGTAGGTTCTGCTTTGATATTTGGGATATTTTCGGGAGATAAATTGACAAAAACGTATCAATGTGACAGCTGTGGATTTCGTTGGTAAAGCGTGTACCTGCAAAGCCTTACCGCCAGTATGAGTTTTGTAAACTACAAAAGCCGATTTTTAAAATAATGTTAACCTTTAATCTTAAATATTTTCTGTTAACCCTGCTGTTTTTTATAGTAGAAGTGTTGATCGCTTTATTTATACACGACCGTTTTATAAGGCCTTATGTGGGAGACTACCTGGTAGTATTTTTAATTTACTGTGCGGTAAAAACATTTTTAAAAGCTTCGCAGGTAAAAGTTGCCATTGGGGTATTATTATTTTCCTATACTATTGAAGTGCTGCAATATTTTAATATTGTTGACAGGCTGGGCCTGGCAGGCAACCGGCTTGCCAAAACAGTTATTGGCTATGGATTTGAATGGCTGGATCTTTTGGCCTACACACTTGGAGTGATTACCATACTACTACTGGAAAGGGTTGGCAAGCAAAATAAATCCGTGAACTAATTATTTTATACATTGCTAATGCTTTAAAAAAATTATTAACTGAACTGCAAAAGCTTATGGGTATTATGAGAGATTTAAAATGGAAATAAAAATCACAGGCAAATAGAAATTATTACAACCTAAATAATACCAATGAAAAAAAAAATCTTCTTTCTGTTATTACTTTTTGCAGTTAATGTTGTTACCATTGCACAAACCCCTAAACCATTTGTTTTAGGGGTAATTGAAGAAATTCAATCGGTGCAATTACAGGAAAAAAGAATTGTAAATATTTATTTACCCGAGGGCTACCAGCAAAAGGACAGCGCTACTTACCCGGTAATTTATTTGCTGGATGGCTCGGCAGATGAAGACTTTATTCATATTACAGGGCTGGTACAATACAATAATTTTCCGTGGATAAACCGGGTACCTAAATCTATTGTAGTAGGTATTGCCAATGTGGACCGGCGCAGAGATTTTACCTACCCAACAACTATTGCAGAAGACAAAAAAACTTTTCCCACTTCCGGCGGTTCTGCAAAATTTATTGCTTTTATACAAAAAGAACTGCAGCCTTTTATTGAAAAGAAATATAAAACCAATGCTTCTAAAACCATCATCGGGCAATCTTTAGGCGGCCTTTTAGCAACAGAAATTTTATTTACACAACCAGCTCTCTTTAATAAATATATTATTGTTAGCCCCAGTTTATGGTGGAATGATGGCTCGTTGCTGCAAAAAAAATCACAGGTATTACAAGATAGTTTTGCCCGCCCAACCGCCATTTATATTGGTGTGGGTAAAGAAGGGCTTGGGCCCGGCAAAGGCAATCATGTAATGGAAGTGGATGCCAATATACTGGCCGATAAACTTAAGGCGGCCAAAAATAAAAACGTACTGGTGTATTTTGATTATCTGCCGCAGGAAGATCATGCAACGGTAACACACCAGGCTGTTTTTAATGCATTCAGGCTATTATACCCTGCTGCCGATAAGTAACTTTTAATTAGCCCACCATCTCCTCTTCAATCATTATTATTTATAAATGACAATTGTATTTTGCTGCCCAAAAAATATATAAAGATACATTTATCTTTTATTATTACCCCTGCTAAAAATCATGTGTCCCTGTGAGTGTTTTCATCGGGTAATGCTGATGATGAAAATATTTTTGCTGCTCATAAAAAACTAAAACATGAAAAAAATTATCGCAGTGGCATTTTTGGCAGTAGTAACATTATCTGCAAATGCGCAAAAAAAAGGATTACAGGGCACATGGTTTGTAACATCACAAGTGGGTTATCAGCAAACCAAATCAGGAGATGAAAAAAGCACCAACTTTATGATTTTACCAATAGTAGGCAACTTTATTTCTCCATCAGTAGCAGTGGGTGCCGCAGTGGGTTATGCAACTATTAAATCTGAAACTGGTTCGGTTACTAATGCCAATACTGGTTTATTAGTAGTGCAACCATTGGTAAGAAAATATTGGAACGTAACCGGAGGCTTATATTTTATGGGCCAGTTAGCAGCTCCCATTATTACCGGTAAAGAAAAAGAAAGTGAATTAAAAGTTAGCCAGTTTGGTCTGGCTGCATCAAGCGGATTTGATATGATATTAGGCAAACATTTTACCGTAGAATTTTCTTATAATCTGGCCAACTTATCAGTTACCACATTAACCCCGAAAACTGGCGATAAAACAACAATTACAGATTTTTCTCTGGCACATGTGGCTAATGTAGAATCTGCTTACAACAGTGCATTGGGCGGTAGCAATCCAACACTTACCACTCCCCTTGCATTTGGATTTAAATTTTTATTCTAGAATCGATTGCTTGGTTGTAGAAGGAAGCTGTTCTGAAAAGAGTAGCTTCCTTTTTTTTGCACAGGCTTAAAATAAAAACCGCCTCAAATACTTGAGACGGTTCCTTGCTTGGAAAACCCACTGAAAAATATTTTGCACCTGTTATCAGGCAAGAAGAAACAAAGAGAATACGGTTAAAATTCAAAATTTAAGTATGTTCAAATACTGTTCGGCACAAAACACTTTCAGCTGGCTAAGTAAACCTTGGTTTTTCTAAGCTGATAACAAAGAGAAAGTATTAGTGGTAGAAAAAACAGCGTAGTTATGGCCTTTATTAAAACAGGTATTTCTACCTGCTTTGTACAAAGCGGAGCAGGTGATTAAAGATCAATACTAAAAAGTCCGTTCTTTATAGCAAAAATTACCAGGCCTGCCGTATTGCGGCAGCCGGTTTTAAGCAGTAAGTTGTTTCTATGTCCCTCTACCGTTCGGGAACTTATAAAAAGTTGTTCAGCAATTTCGGCATTGGTCAATTCTTTACATAATAATACCACTATCTCTTTTTCCCGGTTGGTAAGTTCAATTGCAATATTGTTCAGGTTTTTAATATCGCCTGTTTTGTATTGCGATGCTTTACGCATGGCCTGTAATGTAACCTGGTTAAAGTAAAAACCCGATTTGTAAGTGGTATTTATAGCCATGATCAGTTCTTCAATTTCGCAATTTTTAGTAAGATAACCGCAAGCGCCGGCTTCAATCATTTTGCCAATAAATCTTTCCTGGTCGTACACCGAAAGTATCAGCACTTTTATAGAAGGATATTTTTTTTGTAAAATTTCATTCAGCTCCACGCCATTCATTTCGGGCATGTGCATATCTATCAGTGCAATATCCGGCAGTGTACCACCAGCTTCCAGCTGATCTATAAAAACCCTGCCGTTCTCGGCTTCTGAATGTAAAGCAAAGCCTTCTACAGAGCGAATTAAACCTGCTAATCCGCTTCTGAACAACTGTTGGTCATCTACCAAAGAAATAAGTATATCATTCATATTGTAGCAGCCGCTTTGTGCTGTAATATTATTTTTATTAAAAAACCTCCTCCCGGTGCTGTGGCCATTTCACTTGCTGCATGTATCATTTTTAACCGTGCCTGAATATTTTGCATGCCCATACCGGGTTTAGCCGAAGCAGTTGCAGCTATTCCTTTACCATCATCCTGGTAAGTAACCACTGCATTACCATTTTGTACAAAACATTTTACCAGCACATTTTTTGCCCCGGCATGCTTAACCGTATTGGATAACAACTCCTGTATTACCCTAAACAAAGCCAGCGATGTTTGATTACCCAAACTGTCTAATTGCTCTCCCAGCTCATTTTCAAAATTCAAATGTAATGCACCCGGTGCATTAAAACTATCAAACAATTCGTGCAGGGCATATTCAAGCCCAAAAAGCTCCAGCCCCGGTGGCGAAAGGCTGTGAGAGATAGTACGGACAGTGGTAATTATTTTATCTATCAAAGGTTTGTACTCCGGCTTGCCGGGTGCCGCTTCAATATTTTGCGCCATTATCATTTTTAAGTTAGATAAGGAAGCGCCTACATCATCATGCAGATCTCGTCCAATACGTTTTCTTTCTTCTTCCTGCGATAGCAGAGTGGCATTTAGTAACTGCTCGCCATAATCCAGTTCTGCTTTTTGCATGGCTTCTTTTTGCAGGTTTATCCTGCGCTGGTATTTTATAAAAAAGAAAATAAAGGAAGCAGCCAGGATGAAAGTACCCGCCATGGCAAACAATACCAGTAAAAAAATATTGTCGGTTACTTTTTGCATTTAAAAAAAGCTATTGAAAATAATATATACATCAGCAAAAGTAAAGCCGCATGAATATTCCAGATAATTAAAAAGTTATGTTTTGTTAAATTAGCCGCAATAAAATTAGAAAAGATAAATAACATAAAGGCACCGGAAAAGTATAAAAATATGCCGGCATTAAAGTAAAAGTCGGGCTGTTTTCCTACTTTTTTTTCTGAGTTACCTGTAGCCATTTTTGCAAAATAACTTAATGCAAACATCATTAAAATAATAGCTTCTACCGATCGGGTATAGCTACTGTATGTATAAATGCTCTGAAAAAAAACTGCATTAATAATACATAACACTATAAATGCCGCCGGTAGTACAATGTAGAACACATTGGTTTTTGAAGCTCCCGACAATCGTTTATAATACCAGGTAAACAGCAGCACTTCCAAAACAGTGTACAAATGTACCAGGGGCATATTATTCTCATGAAAATATCTGCCCATAATAACTGATGCAGCACTTAAAATTGCAGACACAAAAAGATACCACAATATTATCCTTGCTGTTGGCAATAAAGCCTTCAGTTTTATAATGCCAATAAAAATGGGGAGTAATACACTTAACGGTACTATTACTCCCATAAAATACTTGCTATCCATTTAACCTATTGAAACAATGGACTATTAAGATCGCAGAGCTGAGGACATGGGGATGTAAAATCGTAAATAGAACTTTGGTCAACCACGTTAGCATCTGTTTTAACAGGAACAGACAGTATATCATTACCATTTGCATCCACCGGCACTAAAACTATTTTTAGTGTTGTTATATCACCGGGAGTTTCCATGGCCAGATAAGCTCTTACCGAAGGGCATGCATAAAACTCTGCCAGTTCTTTAATATCCACCATAGGAATATTAAAGGCCCGGATGTAATTAGGATCAGGATCATGCTTGCTGATGTAATCACGCCAGTTGGTAGTAATAGTTACCGCTAATTGTTCGGGGATAGTGTCCTGTGCACCAGGAACGATTTGATTGTTCATAAAAAAAGGTGGGGGGTTTATTAAATAATCTCAAATATAAGTAAACCCTGTCTATTCTTACCATTGTTAATTACTGTTTATAAAACTATGGTACTCATAACCGTTGTAAGCTTCTTATAAAAAAACAACCGGTTTTAATATCATCAACTTTGCCGTAACCAGTGAGTGATAAGAAAAAAAACATTAAAAAAACTGATGAAAATCAGGCTGATAGATGGTGGTGGCCAATCTGATTCCCGATTTTTAATTATAAATTTGGCTATATGCTAAACAGATGATTTTATGGTATTGCTTTCTTTTACTTTATAACCAGGTATAATAAAGCGATATTGCAAAAGGCGCTGATATTTATTTAACCTTTCTGTTAAGAAAAAATTATTACTTTCAATAACTTTAAATACGTGAAAATGAAAAAATATTTATTACTTCCTCTGGTGTTCCTTTCTTTTATTGCTGCATCTGCACAAAATATTGATGCGGCTAAAAAAATGCTGTATTACGAAAGGTACAAATCAGCCATTAAATTGCTGGAACCTTTAGTAGCTGCAGACAATAAAAATACCGACGCTGCATACTGGCTGGGCCTGGCTTACCTGCAAATGCCCAAAGCAGATGTGGCAAAAGCCAGCGACATTATTACCAAAGCCTTACAAGCTAACCCCGGCAATGGCCTGCTTACTGCTGCCATAGGGCATGTGTATATAAAAGAAAATAAACCTGAAGAAGCTAAAGCAAAACTTGCTGCAGCAGAAGCTAGCGCTGGCAAAAATGCCGATATTTTATTAGCCGTGGCAAGAGCTGCCATTGATGCTAAAAGCGATAATCATGAGTATGCCATTGGTATAATAAACAAAGCACTGGCCTTAAAAAATGTAAATAAAACTGCTGCTTACATTTTAATGGGTAATGCATATCGCAAAATGGTGGATGGCAGTAATGCTTATATCAATTACCGCAGTGCTACCGAAGCTGACCCTAAAAATGTGATCCCCTATTTACAGATGGGCAGAATGTACCAAACGCAAAAAAGTTTTCCGGAAATGCTGGAGAGTTACGATAAAGTAATTGCAACAGACCCTGCATTTGCGCCGGTATACCTCAGCCTTTATAACCATTACTCTTTAACAGATGTAAACAAAGCAAAGGAATACCTTGATAAATATATTGCCAACACCGATGCCGATTGCAATGTGGAATTATTTGCAGCCGACTATCTTTTTAAAATTGGTAAATACAGCGAAGCCCTTACCAAATCTGCCGAGCTGGAAAGCGGCAACTGCAAAGCAGAAATTGGCCTGCGGTTAAAAATACTAAATGCCTATTGCTACGAAAGGCTGAAAGACTCTGTAAATGCCAAAAAGAGTATAGAAGAATTTATGCAACAGGAACAGCCTGATAAAATTCAGCCTAATGATTATGAGATTGCGGCTACTGTGTTTGCCAAATTTGCCGGCAGCGAAGAAAAAGCCATTGAATACATGAATAAGGCTTTTGAAAATGATAATGCAGGACGGGTAAACTATCTTTTAAAAATTATCGACCTCTATAAAAAACTCAACAATACACAACAGATAGCTGCCACCTGGGACAGGTTGTTTACCGTAAAAGCCAAACCCAGCAATGTTGACTTGTACAACAGGGCAATGGCACACATGGCTATATTGAATTATACTTTTGCTGATAGCCTTTGGCAACAGTACAAAGAAAAATATCCCGACCAGATATATGGCTATACCTACCGCATTAAATGCAACGAAGCATTGGATACCAGTATGCTGCTTGGACTTGCAGTACCGCATTACGAAAGTATGGTGGCTTTTGCCAACAGAGATACAGTAAAATATAAACCCCAGCTTATAAGCAGCTTGTATAAACTGGTGTTATATTATGGTAACATATCAAAAGATAAACCTAAAGCTATTGAATATCTTACTCAATATTTATTGTTTGACCCTACTAATGAAGAAGCAAAAAAAATACTGGAAAAACTGAAAGCATCAGGCTCATAATCCTGAAAAAAATATAAAAAAAGCGTTGCAGTAACTGCAACGCTTTTTTTATTTACAACAAGAAAACAGATTACAATGCTATTGTACTTTATTGTATGTTAAAAACTTTAGTTCCAAATTACAAAACACCAATCCTCGGTTTTTAATCTTAAATTTGATTACAGACAGGGCAACATATTTCTTCACAAATAATTACATCTTCTTACTACAGAAAGATGGTTAACTAATTATGAACCCATTTTGGACACATGTCGTAATTCAGACCACACTAAAAAAAAAAGCTGATAAGGCTAACAAAGAAAAAAACTATTCTAAATTTGAACTTGCCAAAGGATTGTGGGAGTTTAAGGTTACTGTTGTGCGGCATATAAGAGATTTTTTCATCATCACGCTGGGCATCTTTTCTGCAGCATTTGGCTTTAAAGGTTTTTTATTAACCAATCATTTTATTGATGGCGGTGCTACAGGTATTTCACTTTTAATATCTGCACTTACGCCAGTGCCTTTGTATCTTTTATTAATATTGATCAACATTCCGTTTATTTTACTGGGCTATAAAACTTTAGGTAAAGGATTTGCCATTAAAACGGCATTGGCTATTTGCGGCCTTGCATTGGTTGTAGCTACAGTTAATTTTCCTAATGTAACCAACGACAATTTACTGGTGGCGTTGTTCGGTGGATTTTTTCTGGGTGCCGGCATTGGCCTTGCTGTAAGAGGTGGTGCTGTAATTGATGGCACAGAAGTGCTGGCCATTTACTTAAGCCGTAAGCTGGGTACCACCATCGGCGACATTATCATTCTTATCAACATTATTATTTTTTCAGCAGCTGCCCATTTTTTAACTATTGAAATTGCCATGTACTCCTTGGTTACTTATTTAGCGGCATCAAAAACGTTGGATTTTATTATTGAAGGTATTGAAGAATACACCGGTGTTACCATCATTTCTTCGCATAATAATGAGATAAGGGAAATGATCATCAATACCATTGGCCGTGGCGTAACAGTATACAATGGCAAACGTGGTTTTGGTAAATCAGGAGAAGCAAAAGATATTGATATTGTATATACTGTTGTTACCCGGTTAGAATTAAACAGGCTGAACACTGAGATAGAAAAAATTGATCCCCATGCGTTTGTTGTAATGAGCAGTATAAAAGATACCAAGGGTGGCATGATAAAGAAACGGCCATTAAAACACTAAGGTTTTTCTACACAAACAATAATGCAGCGGACACCTGATACCAACTTATATTAGCAGCAGATAATTGTTATAAAAACTATTTCTTGTAATAATAAAAATCCTCCGTAGTACTTACGGAGGATTTTTATTATTTAATCTTTCAATTTATTTTACCAGAACCTTACATAGATTAAAGTAAGGATCAACAACGTAACCACAATTAATGCAATTGTTTTAGGTTGTAATTTAAACATGCTGCTGTCAATCTCAAATGCTTTAGGATTAACTTTAGGCCCTGCCAAACTAATGCCCACCATAGTAAGCACTGTTAAAAAGAATGACCAGCCCATATTGATCAGGAATGGAATTTCAACAATAGTTTTAATTACCTCTTTATGTGTAAGTACGTCTTTTTCTATTTTCTGATATTCAAATGCGGTATACATCCATGTTTCTTTACCAAAAATATCCACTGCATAATTATTAAAGAATATGGCCAGTACAAAACCGAGTATCAAACCAACTAATGCTGCTGTACCGGTAGTACGCTTCCAAAAGAAGCCGAGGATAAACATGGCAAATACACCCGGGCTGATAAAGCCTGTATATTTTTGAATAAAAGTAAATCCACCTTCACCACCAATACCTAACAGATCTTTCCAGGTAAATAAAATAGCAATTACCATAGAAATAAAAATGGTCATACGGCCTGTCCAAACCATTTTCTTTTCATCAGAATCTTTGTTGATGTACTTTTTATAAATATCCAAAGTAAATATGGTAGAGATACTGTTGGCTTTACCTGCAAGAGAGGCAACAATGGCCGCAGTAAGTGCAGCAACAGCCAAACCTTTTAAGCCGGCAGGCAAAAATGCCAGGATGGCTGAGTAAGCTCCATCTTTACCACCTTCAAAACCTGGTAACTGATTATTTTTATACAACACGTAAGCTGCAATACCGGGTAACATTACAATAATAGGCATCATCAATTTCATAAACCCTGCAAACAAAATACCGGTACGTGCAGTTTCTAAGTTTGCACCCAATGCCCTTTGTGTAATGTACTGGTTGCAACCCCAATAATTTAAGTTTACTATCCACTGGCCAGCAAAGTACATCGCAATACCCGGCAACACCACATACTTTTGTATGTCTAAATTTTCGGGCATATCAATAGTTGCAGTAGTTACAGAAGGTTTGGGTAATATCATTTTAAAATGTTCCGGTGCCTGGCCCATTAAAGTTTTAAAACCATCAACAACACTTCCGCTTGCCACACCGTTTATTCTTTCATCTACAATTTGTAATGCTAAATAAATAGTTGCAAAGCCTCCAATAATTAATACAGCTACCTGTATTACATCGGTATACCCAATTACCTTCATACCACCTAATGTAATAATGAGCGCCATTGCCATCAATACAATCATAACTAAATGCAGGTAATCCTGGTTAGGGCCACCACCCAGTAATTGATCAATTGCAACAGAACCTAAATAAAGTATTGAGGTAAAGTTTACAAACACATATAAAAACAACCAGAATATCGCCATAATTAAAGACACTGATTCGTTATATCGCTGTTTTAAAAACTGCGGCATAGTGTATATCTTGTTCTTTAAATAAATAGGAATAAACCATATTGCAATAATGATCAACGCAACAGCAGCAATCCATTCATAAGCTGCTACAGATATCCCCACAAAAAAACCTTCGCCACTCATACCAATAAATTGCTCGGCACTAATGTTAGAGGCAATAAGCGATGCACCAATGGCCCACCAGGTTAAAGATCCTTCTGCCAGAAAAAAGTCATGAGTGTTCATGGTAGCTTTTTTCTTGCGGTTATAAATCCAATAACCGTATCCGGCTACTACTACAAAGTAGATAAGAAAAACTATGTAATCAATCGTTGCTAATCCTTTCATAATGCAAGTTTTTTTTAATTAGTATTTGGTTGGTTGTTTATTTTGTTAGCGTTTATTTTATTTTGTAAAATACATCATTCCATCTTAATTCGTTCTTTAAATTGTAAATGCTGGTATCCTTATTAATACAAACAAATTCAATATCGGCCATTGCTGCAAAGTCTTCCATATTTTCTGCAGTTAAATTTTGGCTGTAACCGGTATGGTGTGCACCACCGCCATATATCCATGCAGCGCAAGCTGTTTGCATATTTGGGTGTGGTTTCCACAATACTCTTGCTACTGGCAATTTAGGCAGATCAAATTTTGGTTTTACCGCATCCACTGTATTTACCAACAACCTGAAACGATTACCCATATCCATGATAGATGCATTTAATGCAGGGCCTGCGCCTACGTTAAACACTAAACGCACCGGATCGGCTTTGCCGCCAATACCTAATGGATGAATTTCGCAACTTGGTTTGGCATTGGCAATGCTGGGGCAAATTTCCAGCATATGACTTCCTAAAACCATTTCATTACCCGGTTCAAAATGATAAGTATAATCTTCCATAAAAGAATTACCGCCTGGCAAACCTGTTCCCATTACTTTCATCGCTCTTACCAATGCAGAAGTTTTCCAGTCGCCTTCGCCACCAAAACCATAACCATCAGCCATCAAACGTTGCGTGGCAATGCCCGGCAATTGTGGTAAGCCATGCAGATCTTCAAATGTATCGGTAAAGCCTTTGTAATTCCCTTCTTCTAAAAATTTACGCATCCCCAATTCCATTTTGGCAGCATCACGTAAAGATTGATGTTGTGCATTTCCTTTTTTTAAGGAGGTCATTAATTTATACAGCTCTGCATATTCATCACACAGCTTTGTAACTGCCGTTTCTTTTACGCCATTAATTACACCCGCTAAATCGCCAATGCCATACGTATTTACACTGTAGCCAAATTTTAATTCTGCTTCTACTTTATCGCCATCAGTTACAGCAACGTAACGCATGTTATCGCCAAAGCGCACAAATTTTGCACCCTGCCAATCGTTCCAGCCTAATGCTGCTCTGCTCCAGCCTGCAATTTGTGCTATTACATTTTTATCCTGCCAGTGCCCTACCACTACTTTTCTTTCCATACGCATACGGCTCATCATAAATCCAAACTCACGGTCGCCATGAGCCGATTGGTTCAGGTTCATAAAATCCATATCAATATCGCCCCATGGAATATCACGGTTGAATTGGGTGTGCAAATGCAACAAAGGTTTTTGCAAAATTTTCAAACCATTGATCCACATTTTTGCAGGAGAAAAAGTGTGCATCCATGTAATGATGCCAATGCAATTTTTTGACGCATTGGCATCAATTACTAAATTGTAAATTTCTTCAGTGGATTTTAAAACGGGTTTAAAAACAACTTTTACCGGAATAGCTTCTGCATCATTCAATGTTTTTGCAACAAGGGTAGAATGCTTTGCTACCTGCTTCAACGTTTCTTCGCCATATAAATTCTGGCTGCCGGTGGCAAACCAAATCTCTAATCCTTTTGTGCTGATACTATTTTTCATTTTTTAGTTTTTTTCAGCAACATCTTGTTTTTAAAAGAAGATGTTGCTGTGTTTTCTCTTTATTATTTAGTTAAGATCTCTATATCTTTTACCTGTGTAGGAAACCATACCGTCATTTCTCCTTTGCCCCTGTTGGCCCAACTGTAATAAGGTATTGCCGTAAAGTTTTGTTTTTGAGTAGCAATGTTTTCTGTACCACTGATGATCACCGCAGGAACTTCTGCTTTCAACGTCATCACACCATTTAAAATAGCAGGATTAAATTCGCTGGTAAAATTTGTCGTTGATGGTATAATGATATTACTCGTCTTACCGTTATTATCTGCCCACTCTGCACAATACATGATGGGGCCACGTTGTAAAGCTACTTTACCAATATCGTTGGTAACTTTTTCGTTAGCCACTACCCTTCTTATTTCCATGGGTAAATTCACTTCCAGCACATCATTTTTTTTCCATGCCTTGTTAATTACAGCATAACCATTTTGTATAGCGTAGTCAACTACCTGTCCGTTTACTTTTATTTCGGGCTTTGCTGTTGAGTTATTTTGAAATGCATACAGATCTGAAGGAATAGCACTGTTGTTGGCCCATCCCGGAATTCTTACCAGTAAATTAAATGTATTAGCTTTTGCTGTATTGATGGTAAATTTTAAATTGCCCTCCCAGGGGTAATTATTTTGCTGTGCAATTTGTACAGCTTTATTATTCACCAGCAGGTCAACAGTACTATTAATAAAAAGATTTACAAATAAGTTACCCTCTTTTTGTGCGTACATATAACCCGGCACCGAAGGAATTAAACGGGTTAAATTAGTGGGGCAACAACTGCATGTAAACCAACCCGAACGTGATCCTTCAAAATCTTTATGATTAAAAGTATTACGTACTTCCATCGCATTAGTGTAAAAAAAAGATTTACCATCCAGGCCAATACCAGAAATTAATCCGTTGTACAACATTTTTTCCAGCACATCAATATATTTGGCATCGCCGTGCAATAAAAACATCCGGTAATTCCAGTACACACCGGCAATGGCCGCACAGGTTTCGTTGTAGGCTGTGTTATTAGGCAATTCATAATTTTCACCAAATCGTTCACCATCGCCTTTTGCACCCAATCCACCCTGTACGTATATTTTTTTAGTAACCACGTTTTCCCAAATTTTATCAATGGCCTTGGTTAAACTGTCATCGCCGGTTAGTGCCGCAACATCTGCAACAGCCGCATATAAATACCCTGCCCTTACCGCATGGCCAACAGCTTCATCTTCCTGTACTATAGGTTTGCGATCCTGCCAGTACGAACCGTTTTTCCAACTGTCGTTACTTTTAGCATCATAGCCGGGATAATGGCCTCTTGCTTCAATAAAAAACTTTGCGGCATTTAAATATTCGCTTTTACCGGTGATGCGAAATAATTTCACCAGGCCCATTTCTACTATTTCGTGGCCCGGTGCTACAGATTTTTTTCCCGGTCCAAAAACACTGCATACCAAATCAGCATTCTTTAATGCGATGTCTAAAAAATTTCTTTTTTTAGTGGCTAAAAAATGTGCCGCTGCGGCTTCATACATGTGGCCTGCATTGTATAACTCATGGCTTAGTTCTCTTTCTTTTTCCCATCTTTCTTTACCTACCCAACTGCCCACATTTACAGGATCAATTGTTCGGGCAGTATATAAATAACCATCGGGTTCCTGTGCTGCTTTAATAATAGTAATTAAAGAATCTACATACACTTCCAGTTTTTTATCGGGATGTACAGCCAAAGAAAAAGAAGCGCCTTCAATAGTTTTATAAATATCAGTATCATCAAAAGGATAGGTAGTACAAAACTTCCCCTGCTTTTGTGCAGCCATTACAAAATTCTTTACACGGCCCGTATTTTCGCAGCGTTCAAATGATGCCGGAATAGTTACTGTGCGGTTGGTTTCTATTCTTGGCAACCAAAATTTATCAGATAATTTTACTTGTGTAAAATTTACTTCCTTAATAGCATAATCTTTTTGCTGTGCCAATACCGGCAGGCTTAAAAAAATTGCGGCTGATAAAAAATAATTTTTCATACACGTATTTTAAATATCAAAGTCTTCTTCTTAAAAGAAGACTTTGATATAATTTATTTTACTGAAAATTTATATACAGCTATATGACTGTATTTTTCTCCCGGTTTTAAAATTGTAGTCGGGAACGAAGGTTGATTCGGACTATCCGGAAAATGCTGTGTTTCCAAACAAAGTGCCGCATGTTGTACATATTTTTGTCCGCCCTTTGTATTGGTTAATGTGCCATCTAAAAAATTACCGCTGTAAAATTGCACGCCTGGTTCAGTGGTAAACACTTCCATTAATCTGCCACTACCTGCATGGTATAAAGTAGCAAAGCTTTCTAATGCATTACCTGTTTTATTCAATACCCAGTTATGATCGTAACCACCTTTTACAGCATCGATTTCTTTTCCAATTTTCTTTGCCGTTGTAAAATCCATTGGCGTGCCTTTTACTTCAGGTAATTTTCCTGTAGGAATTAAAACGGAATCCACATCAGTAAATTTGTCGGCTTTAAGCATCAACTCATGATCTAAAATTGTGGAGTCTTTGCCTGCAGATAAATTAAAGTAAGCATGATTGGTTAAATTAACTGGTGTGGCTTTATCAGTTGTAGCTGCATATTCAATTTTCACTGCATCATCAGCAGTTAAAGTATAAATTACTTCTACCGATAAATTTCCGGGAAAGCCCTCTTCTAAATCTTTACTCAGGTAAGTTAATTTTAAACTGCTGTCGCCGGCCTGCTTTTCTACTTTCCACAATACTTTATCATAACCTTTTAAACCACCGTGTAAAGATTGCCCGTTGTTGTAAGCTGCTAATGTATAAGTAGCACCGTCTAAAGTAAAATGTCCCTTTGCAATACGGTTACCATATCGGCCGATCAATGCACCAAAAAACGGGTTACCTTTTTGTGTAAAGCCGGCAATAGAATCATATCCCAGTACTACATCACCAAACTTGCCCTCTTTATCTTTGGTAAGAATTTTTGTGATAGCGCCACCGTAATTAATAATACCCACCTGCATGCCATTAGCATTGGTTAAAGTGTACTCGGTTACAGCCTGGCCTTCAAAGCTGCCAAATGATTTTTCTGTGATGCCCATTTTTGTAGTGGTATTTTTATCTGCACTTTCTGTACTGTTATTACAAGAGAATAAAAATACAGATGCTGCAAGGATAAGTGATGATAATTGTTTCATAATTAGCGATCGTTTTATTTTTTAAGATTTATGATTGGCCATAGTAAGAATCAGGCCCGTGCTTGCGTTCAAAATGTTTTTGTATCAATGCATCTTTTAAACGTGGCGCATTAAAATTAATTTGCTCGGTAAGCAATGCCATTTGTGCAATGCATTCTAATACGGCACTGTTATGTACCGCTTTAGCCGCATTCTTTCCCCAGGTAAATGGTGCATGATTGCCCACTAAAACCATTTCCACTTCTTCGTATTTAAGATCATTGGCCTTAAAGCAATTCATTATTTGAAAGCCTGTTTCATATTCATAATTACCTTTTATCATCTCATCATCCATCGGTGGTGCACAGGGAATATCCACCGTATTGTAATCGGCATGCGTGGTACCAAAAATAGGAATATCCCTTTGCGATTGCGCCCATGCTGTGGCGCAAGTGGAATGCGTATGTACAATGCCGCCAATTTTTTCCCAATGCTTGTACAATACTGCATGTGTCAAAGTATCGGATGAAGGACGCAAATCTCCTTGTATAGTTTTGCCATCAAAATCCACGATCACCATTTTTTCTGGTGTCAGATCTTCGTAAGCAACCCCACTGGGCTTAATGGCAAAAACGCCCAGGCTTCTGTCTGCGGCGCTTACATTACCAAATGTAAAAAGCACTAACCCCAGCTTGGGCAGTTGCATATTGGCTTCGTAAGCTTCTTGTTGAATGTGTAAATACTTACTCATTATTTATTTTCTATTTTATTACCTAATTCCAAATACATTTTATAACGCTTTGCATAGTATGCTACTTTATCAGCCTGCGGCTCATAAGTTTTTTCAAAGCCTTGCCCCATGGCATTCATCGCATCTTCTACTTTACTGTAAATACCGGCGGCAGTTGCGGCAAACATGGCCGCACCATTAGCACAGGTTTGTTCGCTGCTATGAATGCGTATAGGCATGTTAAGCACATTGGCCATTACCTGCATTACATAATTTGATTTTTTTGCCACACCGCCCAATGCAATTATTCCTTTTACAGGAATGCCTTCGGATATAAATCGTTCTACAATGGCTTTGCTGCCAAAGCAGGTTGCTTCTACAATTGATTTAAAGATACGTGGCGCATCGGTAGCTAAATTAATATTGGTGATAGCTCCTTTTAATAACTGGTTGGCATCCGGCGTTCTTCTGCCATTCATCCAATCGAGCGACAACTCATCCTTTTCACTCAGTTCAATTTTTGCAGCTTCGGTTGCAAGTGCCGCAATTATTTTATCCGTAATTTTTTCTCTTTCCTTTACATCTTCCACAAACTGATTCACGGGCCAGCTGATCAAATTCTTAAACCAGGCATAAGCATCGCCAAAAGCAGACTGCCCGGCTTCCATGCCTATCATATTGGGAATTACCGAACCGTTTACTTGTCCGCAAATACCTTTTACTAAAGTATCTTTTACTTCATCAATAGGCGCTACTAAAATATCGCAGGTAGAAGTGCCCATTACCTTACTTAAATAATAGGGTTCAATTTGCCCTCCTACTGCACCCATATGGCAATCGAATGCACCGGCACCAATCACCACGTCTTTTGGCAGGCCCAGTTTTTCCGCCCATGCGGCACTGATAGTACCAACAGATTGTGCAGAGGTATAAGTATCCGTAAATAATTTTGCTGTTATGCCGTCCAATACGGGGTCAAGCGATTTAAAAAACTCATTGGGAGGCAACCCGCCAAACTCAGCTGACCATAAAGCTTTATGACCTGCACTGCACACGCCTCTTTTTAATTTTGTGGCATCGTTGCCACCGGTTAATAAAAAAGGGATCCAATCACAGTGCTCTGCAAAGGAGTGGATGTTTTTTCTTATGGCTTCGTCTTCTCTTAAAATATGCAGCAGCTTTGCCCAAAACCATTCGCTGCTGTAAATGCCGCCTACAAACTGTAAATAATTAACGGGAAATTTGGTAGCATGGTTATTTATTTCTTCGGCTTCTTTTGTTGCGGTATGATCTTTCCACAACACAAACATGGCATTGGGATTTTCTTCCAGGCCCGCCACTAATGCCAAAGGTGTTCCCGTTGCATCAACTGCTATTGGGGTAGATCCGGTGGTATCCACGGAAATGCCTTTTACATTTGCTGCAATATCTTCTCCTGCTTTTTGCAGGCAATCTTTTATGGTGGCTTCTAGCCCTTCCACATAATCCAACGGATGCTGGCGAAATTGATTTTTAGTAGCATTACAAAATTTACCTGCCGCCCACCTGGGATAATAAAAAACGGAAGAAGCCATTTCTTTACCATCCGTTGCATTTAATAATACCGAACGAACCGAGTCGGTTCCGTAGTCAACACCTATTACATATTTATCAGCAGCCATCGTTACAATTTTATTTTACCAGCTGGTTAAACAAACCCTGGTAATTTTCTATAAAGCAAATAATATTATCGTTTTCAAATTCTTCTTTGGTATGCATGGTGGTAATCACCACAGCTTTCATGCCTGCTCTTGCTGCGGCTTCTACTCCTTTGGGCGAATCTTCAAATACAATACAATCTTCAGGAGCAACATTTAATTTTTCGGCACACTGCAAAAAAGTTTCCGGGTGCGGTTTACTTTCCACTACATCATACGCACTTACAACCGCAGGAAAATATTTATGCAATTGCAGCCCATTCAAAATATAATCGATATTGAAAGGGATTGCCGCCGAACCAATGGCCATCTTAATTTTTGATTGATATGCCTGTTCCAGAAATTCATCCAACCCATCAATCAATTTTAAAAAAGGCCTGAAGTTTTCCTGGTACCGGGTTTCTTTATCAATGATCATTGCCGTGATCTCTTCTGCGGTAAACCTTCCCGGAAAAATCCTTTCCAGCAATTCCTCATTTTTACCATAGCATTGCAGTTTGGTTTCTTCGTAAGAAATTGTTGCCCCCAAACTATTTAATATCTCGTACCAGGATTGAATATGAAATTGCATATCATCTATCACTGTACCATTCAAATCAAACAAGAAAGCCTTTTGTTGCTGCATATTTTAGATAAACCTGTTTATAATATTCTCCAAGTATTCCTGTCTGCCACTTTTTACCGCAGGTTCGCCATTGGCAACCGCATAATTTCTCAGATCTTCCAAAGTTAATTTACCATTTTCAAAGTCCTTTCCTGTACCGTTATTAAAGCTGGCATAGCGTTCGGTACGGAAGCTTTTGTAATCAGATTTATTTAACATATTATCGGCCACTATCAATGCTCTTGCAAATGTATCCATACCGCCAATATGAGCATGAAACAGGTCTTCCGCATCGGTAGAGTTACGACGGATCTTTGCGTCAAAGTTGATACCGCCACCGGCAAAACCACCGGCTTCTACAATCACCAGCATAGCTTCCACCAGCTCATTGATGCTGTTAGGAAACTGATCGGTATCCCAACCATTTTGATAATCGCCACGATTAGCATCAATACTGCCTAACATGCCGGTATCTGCAGCCACCTGCAACTCGTGTTGAAAAGTATGGCCTGCTAATGTAGCATGGTTTACTTCAATATTTAATTTAAAATCATTCAACAGATCGTACTGGCGTAAAAAGCCAATTACAGTTTCGCTATCATAATCGTATTGGTGTTTGCTTGGCTCACATGGTTTTGGTTCAATAAAGAAAGTACCTGTAAAACCATTGCGTCTTGCATAATCTTTTGCTGTGTGTAAAAATTTTGCCAGATGTTCTTTTTCTTTTTGCATGTTGGTGTTCAGCAAACTCATGTAGCCTTCACGACCTCCCCAAAAAACATAGTTCTCGCCTTTTAAAGAAATGGTAGCATCCAATGCCGCTTTTACCTGTGCACCGCCATGTGCCAGCACATGAAAATCAGGATTGGTGGCTGCGCCATTCATATACCTTGGATTAGAAAATAAATTAGCCGTACCCCATAATAATTTTACGCCGCTGGCATCTTGCTTTTTTTGCAGGTAGGCCGCAACAGCCTGTAATCTTTTTTCATTATCCACCACATCATTGGTATAATCCACCACATCCACATCATGAAAACAATAATAGGGCAAGCCCAGTTTAGTTATAAATTCAAAAGCTGCATCGGCTTTATCTTTTGCTCTTTCCACCGCATCAGCTTTTACATCCCATGGATGCGGATGGGTTGGTGCACCAAAGGGATCGCCACCATTACCGCAGAAGCTATGCCAGTAAGCACATGCAAAACGCAAATATTCTTTCATCGTTTTACCTGCTACTATTTTATTTTCATCATACCAGCGGTATGCTAATGGATTGTCGGATTGTGTGCCTTCAAATTTAATTTGGCCAATGCCTTTGAAGAATTCTTTGTCGCCTGTAATAACTGACATGATTAATTTGTTTATTGGTTAAGTATTTTGTTTCGTGAATGGTGAGTTGTAAATCGTGAGTGTTTACTCACGTCTCACTACTCACGGCAATTTTTGTTTCCACCTTTCGTATAATTCGTTATATAACTTTTCTTTTGTTGGTTCGATTAATTTTACCGGTTTGAAAGTTTTAAACGCTTCTTTTGCCGAAGTATAAATACCTGCACCGATACCAGCACCCGTTGCAGCGCCCACACTGCCATCGCAGTTGTATAATTCCACCGGAACGCCGGTAGCATTTACAAAACTTTCGGTAAACACATCACTTAAAAACATATTGGCCTTACCTGCTCTTATTACTTTGGGTTGAATACCGTTTGATTTCATAATATCTAATCCGTAACGGAATGCAAAGGCAATTCCTTCCTGCGCTGCCCGTACCAAATGCCCGGTACTGTGTATATTGAAATCTATATTTTGAATATCGCTGTTGAGAATTTTATTTTCAAACATGCGCTTTGCCCCATTGCCAAAAGGTAATATCACCAGCCCATTACTTCCTGGTTCAACTGTTGCTGCGGCGGCATTCATTTGCTCGTAACTAAAACTATTGCCGGTAATGTTTTTTATCCAGCGGTTTAAAATGCCGGTGCCGTTGATACATAACAAAACACCCAATCTTTTTTGTGTTTCGGTATAATTAACATGCGCAAAAGTATTTACCCTTGATTTGTTATCATAGGCCAGTTCATCAATCACGCCGTAAATAACACCGGAAGTGCCTGCAGTTGCAGCCACTTCGCCGGGCTCCAGTACATTTAAAGATAAAGCATTGTTGGGTTGATCGCCGGCTTTATAGGTTACCGTAACTTTATTATTTAATGAAAGCTTTTCAGCAATATCATTTTTTATAGTGCCATGAACCGAGAAAACATCTTTTATAGCGGGTATCACAGATTTACTAAACCCGTAATAACTAAATACATCTTCTGATAATTGCTGCTGTTGAAAATCCCAAAAAATACCTTCGGATAATGCAGAGATAGAAGTAGTGATATCGCCTGTTAGTTTCATAGCAATAAAATCGCCTGGCAACATTATTTTATCAATGCGGTTATAAATTTCCGGTTCGTTTTGTTTTACCCAGGCTAGTTTTGAAGCAGTAAAATTGCCGGGAGAATTTAATAAATGAGATAAGCATTTTTCATGCCCGATGCTATCAAAAGCTTTGTTGCCCAATTCCACCGCACGGCTGTCGCACCAGATAATGCTGTTGCGTAAAACATTTTGGTCTTTATCTACCAATACCAATCCATGCATTTGGTAACTGATACCGATGGCTTTGATATCTGCCGGATCATATTTTTTTTGTGCGTTGGCTTTTAATATCGCCTGCTGCACATTATGCCACCATTCTTCGGGTGATTGTTCGGCCCAGCCGGGTTGCAGGGCAATTACTTCCGTTTCTTTTTCAGGGTATTGTGCCGATGCCAGAATATTGCCATTGGCAGCATCAGTAACAGACACTTTAATTGAAGATGTTCCCAGATCGATTCCTAATAAAAGCATACAGCAATTTTACACTAAATTATCCAACCGTTTTAGAACATCAAATTTGTACTTAATTGGCTGTTTATACAACCGCTATTTTAGAAATAAAGTATGCTATCTTATCAAATTATAGTAATTTACAGGCTTAATGTTGATAATATAACGGCTTTTAGCCCCGACTTACTTAAGAAAGCTTTTAAATAATAATGAGAACCTTAATTCAAAAGATACATGTAGAAGAACAATATTCCTTTGCCTGCCGGCATTACCGCACCCCCGATTTTGAAACCAGCTGGCATAAACATGAAGAATGTGAACTGATTGTGATCACCGAAGGGCAAGGCACGGCTATGATCGGCGATTTTGTAGGCGAATATAAAACCGGGGATATTTATTTTATTGCCAGCGATATACCCCACTCCTTTCGTAAGCGCCAGCATAAAATGGTGGGTGATGCCGTGGTGGCACATTTTAAACCCGATGTATTTGGTAAATCCTTTTTTTTATTGCCCGAGATAAAACATGTGTTTAATTTTTTAAATAAAAATGATGCGATACAATTACAGAATAAGTTAAAGAAAGAAGTAACTGCATTGCTGATTGATATGGAAACAGCAAAGGGATTTGAAAGAATTAATTTACTGTTGCAGGCTTTGCAAAAGATGAGTACTTCTTCCAGCTATACCAGGCTTACACAGGACTTTTCATCGCCAGATAATAATATTAACCCTGCTATTGAAAAAATAATTGAATACTCTTTTAAACATTATTTAGAACCGGTAACCTTACAACAAGTGGCGGAAATTGCAGAAATGAGCATCCCCACCTTTTGCAGGTTCTTTAAAAAAAATATCAAGAAAACTTATTTTAATTTTTTGCAGGATCTACGCATCAGTCATGCCTGCAAACTATTAACCAATACCAATAAGCCGGTAATGGATTGTTGTTATGAAAGTGGTTACAATAGCTGGGCACACTTTAGTAAGCAGTTTAAGCAGATAAAGCAAATTACACCATCTATGTACAGGAAGGAGTTTGTGGAGAAGGGGAAATGAGAAATGAGAAATGGCACGTCCGCAGGACTCTGTGAGCAGAGGGCAGAGGGCGCAGCGGAAAATTGTCCCGCAGAAATCGCAGAGATACGCAGAAAAATGTACAGTATTATTCTTTAGTGATCCTGTCTAATTCTTTCAAAATAGCGGGTATACGGAATTCTCCTTTCATATTTTTTATTCTTTCAACTGCATCGTCAATTGGATAGCCAATAGATGATATGTACAACGGATTTTTACTTTCGCCTCTTAGCAATTCTGTGACTGTTTCTTTATTCCTGAAGAAAGAAGTTTTAGCAACGCCTATTACGGGCACTGATTTATTTATCGTTTCGTATAAAACACCGCCTAATCCAAATGCTCCATCATTATCAACATAAATGTATCCGTCAATAATTATAGCTTCTACACTATCCAATTTTATTTGCCCAATTATTTTGAGAACACAAGGCAATTCTCTTTTATAAAATTCACCAGGAACATACTCCTCTACACCGGTACTATGTTCAATAATAATTTGCTCCGGCATAGCACTATCCCAATTAAATAAAACACCCACTGCTTTTGCAGTTTGTTCTTTATAATAAACATCGATAGCGAGCAACATCGAAAGGTAATTTTATGCTAAAAATCTATTACAATAAAATCAACACATCAAATCATTAACGCCATTTTATATCCATGCCATAATTAGTTGAATCCCATTTACCACCAAGCATCTCTATTAAAGCATTAAAGATCCGTAGCAGCTCGCTAACAGGAAATGGCGCATCCATAACACTTTTAAAGTGCCCATCTTCAGTAGGCATCTCTTGCATTTCCGCTACTGATATAAATTCACCTTTTGCCTGTAAATTATTTATCACGTTTTTTAACAGCTCAATCATTTGTTGTTCATCATCACTCCCTACTAAATTGTCATCCCAACTCAAAACAAAATAACTACTGTGAATACCATCTATTTTTGATTTACAGTCGTATAATAAATCAGCCTTTTTGATAAAATTGTATTCTTGCTTCTTCAACTCCTCATAGATATACAGGAAAGCCAATTGCATGAATAATTCATGAATATAAAATCCTTTATCCTCTTTGTAGTCAATAAAAGTCGTCGCCATTTTATATATTTTTAATTTGCCTGTTCACTTTATATTTTTTTCCTGCGCCCCCTGCCCTCTGCATGCCAAAATTCATTTCTCCACCCTAAACCAATCCACCTCCCCAAAGCCTGCATCATTAATAACCTGCGTTCTGGTACAAAAGAACCCCATTGTTGCACCGATCCATTTACCGGGTGTTGCTTTAAACGTTTCCTTAACGTCAGTAAATGTTTTTCCATCGCTGCTGTAACTAAAAGTACAAACAGCACCGGCACTTACTTTTAATTTAAAATACAGGTAGCCGCCTGCAATTTTTGTTATTTCAGTTTCCACTTCTGGTTTGCCCCGTTCTGCATCAATACATTTGGTATAACTTAAATACAGACCGTCCGCTTTTTTTGTTACCGCAATGTTGGCATAACTCATACCCATTACTACCAGCCCAAATTTTTCTCCATTGGTTTTTGGTGTAAATAAAAATTTTGCAGTAGCACTAAATTCCGTTGCAGGAAATTTTTGCATCAATATATTTGGAATATCCCATAAACTTTTTGCAGTATCCGGTTTTAAAATACTGTTGAAGCGTATAACGCCTTTGGGCGGATAACAAAAAGCCCAGTTCAATTTTGGATTAGCGTGCCATTGCCATTGCAAACCAATTTTAGGTTCATTAAATTCATCCGACTCGTGCGGTGTTACTGTTGGATACTTTTTACCAACGTTGGGCTTTTTATACAGCATTACCGGCTCGCCGATGCCGTTATTATTGTTATCCACTCCCATCACCGGCCAGTCGTTTTGCCATTTCATAGGTTGCAGGTGTACAATTCTGCCATAAGCATCCACATCCTGGAAATGTATGAACCAATCCTCGCCAGTTTGTGTTTGTACCCAGGCGCCCTGGTGCGGACCGTTGATAGTTGTAGTGCCTTGTTCCAGCACTACCTTTCTTTGGTAAGGGCCATAGATATTTTTACTGCGTAAAACAGTTTGCCAGCCTGTTGCCACGCCCCCCGCTGGCGCAAAAATATAATAGTAACCATTGCGTTTGTACATTTTTGGGCCTTCAATAGTAGCATCCAGTTCATGCCCATCATAAACTAAAACGCCATCACTTATTACTTTATCGCCTGCGGCATTTAATTCTTTTATTAAGATCACTGATTTTGTTCCGGCACGGCTGCCTGCCAATGCATGTGCTAAATATACTTTGCCATTATCATCCCAAAGCGGACAAGGGTCTATCAAACCTTTTCCTCCTTGCACTAATACCGGATCTGTCCACGGGCCTAAAATATTTTTTGCTTTGGTCAGATAAATTCCAAAATCAGGATCGGGATAATAAATATAGAATTCGTTCTTGTGATAGCGGATAGATGGTGCCCACACGCCATTGCCATGTTGTACTTTGCTAAAATGTTCTACAGGTGCTTGCTGCTGCAAGGCATGGCCGATAATTTTCCAGTTTACCAGATCCTTGCTATGCAAAATAGGTAAGCCCGGCGCTGCATTAAAACTGCTGCTTACCAAATAATAATTATCGCCTACTCTTATGGCATCGGGGTCGCTGTAATCGGCATTGATGATGGGATTTTTGTAAGTGCCATCGCCGTTATCGGCTACCCAAACTTTGGAAGAGGTTTGTGCGTTTGTTAATAATGAAACAAACAAAGAAATTATTACAAAACCAATTTTACTCTTTTTCATACATCTTACAGTTTTTCTTTTTCTTTTTTTGTGGAAAAAAAGAAACAAAAAAGCCACCCCAAAAAGATGTACATCCCTTTTTGGGGAACAGCCCTACCGGGCATTTGTGCTACTGTAAACTCAACATTTATATTTTGAACATCATCTATTTATCGCTGCTTCTTAACTTACGCTTAGATAAAAGTTGAGTAAAGATATACAGTTGAACGGAGCGTCGCCAATGAAGTCAAATAGCAATTCATGGCACGGCTCCAAAAAATAAAACTAACAAACTTTTACTACCTGCATGTTTAATAATGCGCCTAACTTTTCTATTTTACTACTGATATGGCCAATGCCTACGGCGCAATGATGTGCAGGGCCATAACTATTCCAATCATTTGTAAATTTTCTGGCGCCGATAGAAAATTTGTACCGGCTGTTGGTATTACCAATTTGCAGTATCGGGCCATCAACAGATTCGCCTTCGGCCACCTGCAACATTAATTTACCCTCAGCAGTTTCTACAACAGAAAGTAAAGTTACGGGTCCATTTTTTATCGACATTTCCACCGATAAACCACTGCCTACTTTACCATGATACACTCCCAATGGACGCACTTTTGTTTTACCTTCTGCAATGGCAATATGACCCGGACCATCGTGTCCCATTAAAACTACATCATCGTTAAAATCCATGGCATAATATTCAGTAAAAGATCCGCCGGCTCCAAAGCTGTCCATAATTTTCATGGCCTGCGCATTTTTTATTTCGTACTCGCCGGCAACAGGAATTCCATTTGCCGTTAGTAATGAATTACCAAGAATAATGGATGCAATAGCATTTTCATTTTCGGGATTACCACTGCCTTTGTAATAATAAGCCATCGAACCCAACTGATGTTGCGCTACCAGCTTATCCAATGCTACAGAAGTGATGGCGGCATTTTCTAATTCTTTGAGTGAGCAGTCAGGTTGCACATCAAATGTTTGATGAAATAATTTTATACGGTCCTGCATTTCTTTTGTGGTAACTGATTTGCGATGTGCTACTAATTCTTCCACTTCTAATAATTCTATATGTCCACCAAAGAATGCATATTGTTTGGTGAGATCGGTATATATATCCAGCATACCGCTGTAATAATGCCCCATACAACCCATGCGGTTATATGCCATAATGTGTTGCACTTTTGCGGCTTCCACCCATTCGGTAATTTCATTCCAGCAAACATCATCATTATGCAACATGCCGGTTACCTGTTGAAATTTTATTCCCGTACGGTTAAATACATTTGCAATTTCGGGAACGGGGCAAGCAGAACAATAGGCCAGCCATTCGCCGGTCATTTTTGTTCTGTCGGTCATGGCATTAAAAGAAGCATAATCAATTGCGGCTTCGGGTGCTAGGTTAAGAATGATAACAGGCACTTTTGCTCTTTGCACAACAGGCAGTACAGTAGATGACAAAGCGTAAGTGGTAACATATAAAAAGATGATATCAACATCTTCGGTTTTAAATAATTTGCCTGCGGCAAATGCTTTATCTGTGTTATCCACTAATCCTGCATTTACAATTTCTGGATTGATAGCAGCTAATTTATTTTCTACTATTTCTAAATAAGCTTCCAGCCTTTCTTTTAAACCGGGGAACTGTGGCCAGTAAGTATCGAGGCCGATACCAAATAATCCTATTTTCATTTTTGCAATTTAAACCGTTAAACTTTAATACCCTTTTAATTCATTTTTAATAAAGATAAAACTATCATCATTTATAATTGCAACAGTTATGTGCTGTAAGGTGATATTGTTTTACAGCATACTGCTTTATGGTATAATGTTTGAACATACCGTAAATACCTTTTTGATGAAAAGCAATTTTATGGGCAAAACAATTATTATTTCCAACAGGTTACCGGTTAAAATTGCAATTAAAGAAGGCAATTACAGTTTTCAACCAAGCGAAGGTGGATTGGCAACCGGCCTGGGTTCAATTTATAAAAATGGCAACAGTGTGTGGCTTGGCTGGCCCGGCTTATTTGTTGACAATGAACAGCAGAAAAAAGGGATAGATAAAAAATTAGCAGAACTTAATTTGTACCCGGTTTATTTAACCAATGAAGAAATCAGTCAGTATTACGAGGGCTTTTCCAACGAGATCATCTGGCCTGTTTTTCATTACATGGCTACCTATGCCCGGTACGAAAACGCTTACTGGGAATATTATAATATAGTGAACAAAAAATTTTGCGATGCTTTTTTAAAGATTTATCAACCCGGCGATGTGGTATGGATACATGATTATCATTTAATGTTGTTACCCAAATTGATACGCACCGCACAACCACTGGCCAGCATTGGATTTTTTCAGCATATCCCTTTTCCTTCTTTTGAATTGTTTCGCTTATTACCCTGGCGATCAGAATTACTGGAAGGATTATTAGGTGCCGACCTAATTGGCTTTCATACGTATGATGATGCCAGGCATTTTTTGGGTGCCAGCAGTCACATTCTTTCGTTAAAGTCTTCTCTTAACACAGTATTGTATGATGACAGAAAAGTAGTGGTGGAATCTTTTCCGATGGGTATTGATGATAAAAAATTCAGTGGCCTTACCAACGACCTTGAAGTGCGCCGGAATATCGAAGGCCTTAAAACAACTTATAAAGATTTGCGCCTGATACTTACTATAGACAGGTTGGATTACAGTAAAGGCATTCTGCAACGATTGCAGGCTTTTGATCTGCTATTGGAAAACCGGCACGACTGGAGAGAAAAAGTTTCACTGTACATGATCGTTGTGCCTTCAAGAGATTCGGTAACGATGTATAAAGAATTACGGAATGAGATTGATAAACTGGTGGGCAATATCAATGCCCGGCACAGAACCAACACATGGACACCGATCAATTATTTTTATCGTTCCTATCCTGTTGAAATGCTTTCGGCATTATACCAGTTTGCCGATGTTTGCCTGGTAACGCCCATGCGTGACGGCATGAATTTAGTGTGCAAAGAATTTGTGGCCAGCCGCATTAATAACGATGGCGTTTTAATATTAAGTGAAATGGCCGGCGCTGCAAAAGAGCTGATTGACAGTATTATTGTAAACCCTAATAACACTGTGGAGATCAGTCATGCTATGCTTACTGCATTAAACATGCCTGCGGAAGAACAACAACGCCGGATGAAACGGATGAAGGAACTGGTAAGTAAGTACAACGTACACCAATGGGTAGCCGCATTTATGAACCGGCTGAATGAAATAGAAAAACCCAAGCAACTGGAAGTATCTAAGTACCTGAATTTTTTTACCGGGCAATATATTCGCAACCGCTATGTAAGGGCAAAAAAAAGATTGATATTATTAGATTATGATGGCACACTCGTTAATTTTTCTATTGACATTAATGCAGTATCTCCGGATAAAGAGTTGTTGGATATTTTACAAGACCTGGTAGATGATGAAAAAAACAAAGTAGTGATCATCAGTGGCAGGCAGCATACTACTATGGAAGCATGGTTTGGAAAAATGGATCTGGATATGGTGGCAGAACATGGGGTGTGGTATAAACCATCCGGCGGTAAATGGCAGGAAAAAAATTCAGTTTAATGCAGATTGGAAAAAACAACTGTTACCTATATTACAGGTATATTCGGACAGGGCTCCCGGCGCTTTTGTAGAAGAGAAATCACATTCGCTGGCCTGGCATTACCGGGGTGCCGAAAATAGCCTCGGCGAATTTAAAGCCAATGAGCTGATGGGCAATATCCGTTATTTATTATCTGACCTGCCATTGCAAATGCTGCAGGGCAATAAAGTAATTGAAATAAAAAGCAGCGAGGTAAATAAAGGCAAAGCAGCATTAGCATTGATCAATGCAGGTAATTATAATTTTATTATGGCCATTGGTGATGATGTTACTGATGAAGATATGTTTAAAGTAACCAAACCCTTTGGCATTACCGTAAAAATAGGCACCAACAAATCTGCAGCAGCATTTCATTTTAATAATTCAACAGAGGCAAGGGCTTTATTACGCAACCTGCCTTCTAAACTATTGATCACTAAAATGCTGGACAAACTGATACATATTGTACCTTATCCATCATTTGGAAGACAAGAGAAAAATTGATTTGATATTAAAAAACGTTGCAAGAAAATTGCAACGTTTTTTAATTGGATGGAGCTACAGGGGGAATCGAACCCTTCAGCAAATCAAGCTTAAAATCAATATTTTGAACGGTTTAAAATTTCTACTCACCGAATCACTCACCCAAAATTATCTTTACTATTAGCTGTAAAGCTATACCACAAATACAAGAAAAGTCAGTCCTTTACTACACATTTCATAAAAACAACGGGCCTTTTTATTGCTCATCATCCAGCACCTATAATAAAATCGCTGATTTAGAGTATTAAAATATATCCCAATAGCGAATAGTTTGATTTAATACTATCTTACTTTTTTGCAAAACCATATCAAAATGTAATACCAAGCATTAGTGATACTGAGCCAATATTATTTTTATTGTTGCTTAAATTGAACTGAGGCAATAAGTTAACCGCTAAGCCGGGATAAACATCCTTGCCATTTTCATTAAAAAGCCTAAATGATTTAATCGGAAATCTAATACCGACCTTTACAATAGGGCCTAACTGAAATAGTGATTCACTGTAAGTTACCAACTCATCTTTTTTAGACTTGGCCTGCTGATAAAACCAGGACACACCTGCACCAATTGTATAGCCCATCTTTTTGTAACTCTGATTGCAGGAAGCCCCTGCACCAATACTATAAGTTAATAGTAACGGAGTTTGTAGCCCTATAAGTACTATTTTGCCTTTGTTAAATTTAGTAGTAAAAGAAAATGGGGCTTCAAGTGCAATTGCTGAGTTATCACTTTTTGTTATAAAATATCTTGTATTAAAGGTAAATGCACCAAAATTGTAAAGATTTGTTGGATTAGGCTGATTATTGCTTAAGTAAGTAACACCAATTTCAAATAAAACTGATTTTTGAGCAATACTTTTTGTTGTAGAAATCAAAAAACAGCCCAACACTAAAATAAAGCTCTTCATATACATGTTATTTTAGTCAATACCTGTCAAACTAAATAAAGGTTGGGTGAGAGTAAAATTTTATTTCATTTTTTTTATAAATACTCTATTAAGCCAATACAAAATGAATTTAGTTTTATAAATGAATATCATCAATTTGCACAAAACATTTTCTGTATGTTTATACATGCGGTAAACAAGAGTCAATTGTATGTCCTTTGGCTATAAAAGGAATTTTTCAATAATTAGCAGATAGTTTCCGTAGAGCAGGAGTTAACAGATCGTTACTCCTGCTTTTAAAAACAAACCTTAAAACTTAAAATAAATGCACTCGCAATACTTTATTTGTTTTGCATTTATGCAATCTTTACAACTGATATATTTTCGATTTGTGGTAAATAGGATTCTTTTTGCCGGATAGTGCGTTAAGTTGTTTATACTATTAATGAAATTTAAATAGGCGTTTTTACTATTGTGCTTGTCTGCTAAAGAAGAGAGGGTATAATGGGTTCGATTCGACTTAACATTATATCCCCTCTAGTAAATACTACCACTACGATTTATATAGAAAATGCCCCTTGTTAAAAGTATGTTTGTATCTTAAAATTGTGTCGCCTATATTTTAAATTGATATTTCAGCAAAATTCAAAACATCTCTATGTAGCACAAAAAATACTTTAGTAAATACATTAAGATTTCATATTAATAATTAAAACTTAAATCCTAAACCCAGCCTTGCATTGGTGGAGCCAATCGCCCCCAACTCTGTAAAGACACTCAATTTATTGTGGAAATAATATTTGCCACCAACGTATCCTCCAAAAAACACACCGTTAGAATAGCTGCTACCCAGCCCAGTTGAACTAAAATTATCTTTAAACGAAAAATTCCTGAATCCAATGGTAGCACCAGCATACAGATCAATTTTTTCGTTATTAATGTTCAACAAATCATTAACATGGTATGATCCCCTTGCTCCTATATAGAGAGTAGTAAACTTGTAATTTAGCCCCGAGCCGTAATTGTATTTACTACCCAGGTAATCTACATTCCCTCCTACACTTATAACATCAGAAATTCCAACTTCAAACGACGCACCGATAGGAAAACCTTCATTGTAATAAGAGTTTACACCGATACCAATGTTTAATAATTTATCCCCTTTTTCAAAACCTGTACTACTTTGAGCATTGATACTGCAATTTGTTACAATAAATAAAACCCCTGTTAAATAAATCCTTTTCATTATTATTATATTTTGGTTTAAACTTTATACAACCTGTAAAAAACAGACTACACTGAATATCTGAAATCAACTTACTGATATTTAAAAGATGAATTTCATTTATCCTAGGCTGCAAAAAAAAGAAAATCTACAAAGTGCAGCTTATATCTTACAGACAACGTTTTTTTACTTACGAGCTAATTTAAAAAAATAAAAAAAACGATTGCTCAAATATTTTTTCCTGAATTGAATAAAGAGATCTTTTTGCGGCAAGAGGCAAAAAAATTGTAAGTAACCATATCTATATATGGAATTATGATAGCACCATCTTGATTAGGTTTGATATCTCAAAAAGAAGTTACAGAAAAAATATCCAATGCGAATTTGGTTAGAACTTAATTATTTTATAAGCACACACTACACTTCATTATTATAAATTTCAAGAATGAATGAAGCGAAAAATATTTTCAGATAGAGCTCTGATTGATTATAAGTCTGTCATCACTCTTTTATCAAGGTTAAAATGGTGCTATTTACGAAATGTACAAAATAAATTCCATTGGGCAATTTGCCGATAAGTAACGAATGGGGGAGGCTGGTAATCTCCTCTTGCATCACCAACCTTCCACCCGCATCCGTAACCTTAACAAACGTATTTAACAAAGACATATCAGCTGAAATAATGGATACCCTGTTTTTGGCCGGGTTGGGATACATGCTTATTGACAGATTGGATTTGTTGTTCACTTTTACAATTGAGCTATAGAAAAAAAATCCATTATCGTCCAGTATTTTTAATCTGTAAAATATTTTACCAGTAGCAACTGAACAGTCATTAAATCTATAGCGATTATTTCCCGTTCCAGCAGCTTGTTTTGTTGCCAATGCAGTAAACAATATCCCATCAGTACTTGTTTCTATTACAAATTCTTTCGTATTTATTTCATCCTCAGTTTGCCATTGTAAATCATTGCAGGAAGCAAATCTGGCCGCTGAAAAATAAAGGCTTCCGATGGGTAATACCGACGACTGCGTCTTTACAAAAAATCCACTAAAGCCAGTTACATCAAAACTAATTTCCCATCTTGTGGCAATAGCATTCCATGATACAAACAGGGCTGCGTTATTGATGGTTTGTATCGTGCCTGAATAGGTACCCGGCAGGCCTGTACCATCACTACTCGTGCCTCCTCTTTTTTCTATTTGGATATTTGCAATTCCCGCCGCATCAGCAGGGCCTGTTGGTAGCTTTACAGTATTTATTGCATTAAAATCGATAAATTCCTGCTGTTTAAAATAAAGTGTTACCCTTCCTGTTACTGTTGTTGCATTTATCTGTGGTATTATTTCAAAATGCCGTTTTACAAAGTTCGATGGCTGAGTACTTTCTATCCATACTTTTGCCGTTACTGTTCCACCTACTGTATATGTTCCACCAGATTGAACTTCAACCAATTTATTACCGCAATCAGAGTAGTGCGTAACTCCTGAGGCATTTTGTGCAAGTTGTACAGTAGTATTAATTGACGGTATTGCATTAAAAGCAGTAGAGGTATGTCCACCTTCATAAGCTCCTATATCAATGATTGCAGTGCGGGGCAAGTTCAATATATCAACAGTTGGGGTAACACCAGTTCCTGCTCCTGTTGCAGGAGAGCTGCATTGCAATCGTAACCCATCATCTGCCGTCATAAAAATATTATCTGCGCCATCGCCATCTGTAAAGTTTGTAAAAAGCGGATTACTGTTTAAAGAGTTGCTCATATTAGTATTTACAACAGATAACGGACTACCGCTTGCATCTCTTACAATACAATTTATAAAACTGGGCTGATTTACCGGGTTCGTTTCCGGGCTGTAAATTTCATCTCTTCCTGCTACAGAACTACTTGTAGGTGCATTATTCCATAAAATGCAGTTTTTAAATGTTGCTTTGCCAAAACCCGAAAACGTTGTACCTGCAAATGAAGAAGTATTATTAGCAAATGTGCAATTTGTAACAGAAGATATATTTGCCGCAGCTCCGCCAGAATAAATAGCTGCACCATTTTGTGATGTATTGTTATAAAAGATACAATTGGTTATGGCATTTGAACCTGCGTTTAGATATAAAGCTCCTCCTTTTGAACCATCAATAAAACCAGAACCACTTGTATTATTTATAAATGCACAATTAGTTATGGTACAAACACCAGATACCGCTATCATAAACATTCCCGACCCAAAAACACCAAAACTACCGCCACCAGTAAGAAAAGAATTCCCATCAATTACACAATTATTAAAAATAGATGAGCAATTGTCATTCAACACCCCAGCTCCCCAGGCATCGTCATTCCCATCAGTACAATCTGCACTATTCCCTTTAATGATACAATTATAAAAATTGGCTGCAGAGCCTGTATTATAAATTCCACCTCCCTTGTATCTTTCAATTACACGGCTACTAACCGTAATTGATGTTTGTGTACTTACTGCATACCCTTTGGATATAGTAAACCCATCCAAACCTGTTCCACCTACAGCAACAGCTATTACCACATGGTAGGCATTATCTGTAAGCGTATTTACCACTCCTAAATCTCCACTAAGAGTAGTAACGTTAGTTTGCCAGTTTCGCTGACTTAATAGTGTTTCATTTCCTGCAAACCCACCATAAATTTTTACACCGTTCTTTAGTGTAAATGTTTTGTCCCGATTATTTGTCGGAGCGGCATTTGCGAAAGGGTCATGAGTGGGTAAGTAAGTACCTGCTTTAACCCATATCTGATCTCCCACAGTGGCAGTATTTATAGCAATTTGTAAATCTTTTTTTGCAGTAGCCCAACTGGTGCCTGCCCCTGTATTGTTGGATCGGGTAACATCAACATAATAAGTTACCTGGCTGTAGACAGATAACCCTATACAGATAAAAGCACTAATCGTAAGTAAAATTTTATGCATTATTATTTAGTTTAAAATTCTGTTTTCTCTATTAATTCTCACACTAACTATACCTATAAACTATCCTATTTATAAAAGTTTAAGGCTTAATATCTTTTTGTTTTCTTGCTTATCCAAAAACCTCTTTGGTTCACTTTTCGTCTTGTATAAAAAACAACAAATAATTGCACCTTCTTTTGTTATAAAGCGTCTGTGTCTGTTAGAATGCTACCGTTGCCTTATAGTGTTTTCGTTTCAAAGTCTATAATAGTCCTACCCTGGTACTTCTATCAAAAAGCATGTTTAAGAGGTAGCATAATTTTTGCATTGCAGATCAATTTGCCAGTATGTTTAGCGGAATCTTTTTCTTCCCATTCCAGAGTAGAAATCATTTCAAATTGTGCATTAAAAAAGAATTTTTAATTTTTCTTATCCCCAATTTATTTAGTATACTTATGAACATCCTTTTTAGTTTTAAAATACACCAGACAGCAGAGCATTCCTTGCTGAAGTGTGCTTGCGCTGATATTTTCTGTCGTTATAATTACAGTATCCATTTTTTGTGCAATTGTAAAAAAGAGCGACAAACAAAACCGACATGAATTACTATTGGGTTGTGTAATGAAATACTAGGTTTATGTTTTTATCTTTGATATAAAATAAAACCAAACTGCTGCATCATCAGTCATTTAATCTACGAAATGACAGTTTGGATATACAAAAAGCAGGAAGTTGAAATACACACATGCAAAAACTTTGCCGCAGGAAAGTTGAATTTCATTTCAATATACTGTATTTGTCATTAAAACTTTTCACAAATAAGCTATGCTTTGATTTGAAATATTTGTTACAAAAAATGTTCTGCTCAAATAAAAAACGCTTGTAAAAGTTGAAGTAGTTAATTATTTCCCAAACGCTCTAAACATGATTACAAAACCGTTTTATATTGCAAAGTTGCTTAAGCCTGCAGATAGTATAAATAGCAAAAATCTGATTAACAAGTACAGAAGTCTTTTGTCTAAACTCTGTTTAAGAATTCGATATATATAGAATTGCCTGACCGGAATAAGACATCCAATCCTTAGTAGTTATTAAAACAATGAAAGTTCAGAATTGCGGTAAAGCCTAAGCGGAATGGTTTAGATGAAAACCACTGCATATTTTAGAATAGCTGCTTATTCAAAACACGCCAACTACCCTATTCACCAATTAAAGGCAGCATTTTTGGTGTTATTTTACCAGGTCTTCAATTAATACTATTACGTCTTCTGTTTTGTTGCCAAACATATCCTTTGCCCACGATTTGGATGTTTTTAATTTTTCCAAAATTAAAAACAAAACAAACCCCTCGTCTTGCGACCACCACCTGCCACCACGCCTTACGCCTTCAATAGCAATTTCTCGTTTTATATTGCCTCCTTTTGAATGTATTAACCATAAATACATTGAGTATTGTCCAATTCCTTCCATTGTAAGAAAGAAATTATCGATTTGCTCCAAATTTTTGTATCTCCCTGTAAAATATTCATTCTGTCTTTTTTTCAACATCCCTAAACCTGCTGTTACTAACCCCTTATTTAATACATTGCTTTTTATCGAATTATAAAAAAGCCCTATTTCTTTTTTATTGTATTCACAATATACTGTGTCTTTACTAAAAATATTTTGTACCACATCGTCATTAAATTCAACTCCCCAATTATTTTGTTGTTCAAACACTGTGATTTTTTTTCCAAAATTCCGCATTTGTTGTGAGTGAGAAAATTCATGTAAAAAAATCCCTGTTATCAGATTTTCCAACCCTAATTCTTTGCTTGTAACTCCTGACTCCGCCCAAAAACCTGGCAATGGCATTACAAAAAATGATTTATTACTGTCTCCGGGTATTTGAGCCGCAAAAGACATTAAGTTAATTGGAACAACAGATTTATCCGGAAAAGTAAGTGTATCATTATGCAATGCTTTTTTCCACTTTAAATTCAAGTTAATTAAATTACACCCTTTAACAGAGATGCCATTCCTAATGGTAATACTAGATGTTGAGTAAACATATTTTTTGTCAAAAAATACAAATTCAACAGGTCTAACCTGGTTAATTTTATAAATGTCTTTACTTACCAATTTCCAGGCAGAAAACCATTTATTAACAGCATTATAAAAGGCTACATCCCTTTGTAGTTCTTCTGATCCAGTCTGTCCAAAAATTGCTAAACTGATTGAAAGAGAAATAAACAAACTGGTTACTTTTCTCATTTAAAAGTTTTCTTAAAGTTAATAATTTCACCCATACTTTTGTGCTGGCATTGAATTCTCTCTGTAATAATTTACACGACTATAACCGTTGTTAACCTGATATACCGGGAAGTATTAAATTCTTAAGTCACAAGTTTTTTTAGCTAAATTTTTGTGATATACGTGTGCGTTTTTTTACCCAATTTACATTTTTGTACAAACGCTAATTGACACAATCAACGAACGGGCCATTTTTACATACGGATAACAATTTTTAACACACGAGTGACAGGGATCGCTATTTTCCCATAGCTCTAAAGTGCCATAACCATTGAGGAAATTTGTTTATTCTGAATAATCTCAAAATATTTTTATTGGCAATAGGGGTACTTCTTTATCTGGTTGTTAGTATAAAAGTATTTTTGAGTTTAGCATTAACAATAGAAAAACAACCAACACTTATCAGTATAGATTTGGATAACGAGGCCATTGTTGCTTTACTTGCAAAAAGGGATGAAAGCGCATTTGAACAGGTTTTTAAACTTTACTTTAAAAACCTGCATGCTTATGCCTGTGTAATGCTAAAGGAAGATGACTTTGCGGAAGAAATTGTACAGCAGGTATTTTTAAAACTTTGGGAGAGAACGGAAAATATTACCATTAGCAGTAGTGTTGCTGCTTACCTCTACCGTGCAGTTCACAATGAATGCCTTAACTATTTAAAACACCAGAAAGTAAAAGCAGCTCACCGTTTGCATGTGGCTTATAGCATGAAGCAGGTATCCACATCCGCATTCCAAACTTTGCAGGCAAAAGAACTGGAGAAAAAATTACATTGTATTTTAAATGAATTACCAGAGCAGTGCAGAACCATTTTCCAAATGAGCCGTTTTGAAGAATTAAAGTACAGGGAAATCGCCGACCAACTCAGAATTTCTGTAAAAACAGTGGAAAATCAAATGGGTAAGGCACTTAGAATATTAAGGGAACAGTTGACAGATTATTTACCGTTTTTATTTTTATTTTTAAACTTTTAAGATCAATAGGTTGGAAAACAAATTTGAACATATTGATGACGGCCTGCTGATAAAATACTTATTACGTGAAGCTAATGAGGAAGAAGCAGAGCAAATTAGCCAACGTATTGCAGATGACGATGTTTACCGCAGGTATTTTGAACAGTTCAAAATATTGTGGGAGTCTAGCCACAATTTGACTGCTATTTCTCAAAAAGACGAGCATGAAGCCTGGCAACGTTTCAGGAACAGGGTGACTTCTCAGGAGCAAAAAGCACAGCAACCCCGAATCAATATTTTTAAACAAATCAGAGTGGCAGCTTCCGTTATTGTACTGCTCGTACTGGGCATTATCTCCTTTATATTATTTGCTAAATCAGATGCTCCAAAAATAATTTCTTTCCAATCGTTGCAACATGCGGTAAGTAAAACGTTGCCTGATGCTTCTGTTGTAACGTTAAATAAAAACTCTTCCATCTCTTACCCTGAAAAATTTACTGGGAACAAGAGGGCTGTAACACTACAGGGTGAAGCGTTTTTTTCTATCACTCCTGACAAAGAAAACCCTTTTATTATTGCAATAAATAATATTCAGGTTAAAGTAGTAGGCACTTCCTTTAATATTAATGGCACAGGAAAAAGCACGGAAATTGTAGTGGAAACGGGGATTGTACTGGTTACAAAAGGCGGCAGATCCATTGAGCTAAAAGCTGGAGAAAAAATTACAATACCGGCTCAGTCCGACCAATTTACAAAACAAGCTGTAACGGATAAGCTATACAATTATTACCGGACAAAAACATTTGTATGCAACAATACTCCGCTATGGAAATTAGTTGCAACCCTAAATCAAGCTTATGATACTAATATCACCATCAGTAACAAGAATATATATAACCTCCCGATTACAACCACATTTAATGAGGAACCACTGGAAAGTATTTTGCACATCATCAGTGAAACACTAAATATCACGGTTACCCCAAAAGATAACCAAATAATTTTACATTAATATCCCTGACAATGAAACAAATCCGGCAATTCAGCATTGCTGTAATTTTAATAATGGCTGCAACAAAAGCTTCTGCACAACAACTTTTACAGCGTTCAATTTCAATACAGGTAAACAGGCAGCGCTTAGACCAGGTGCTGGAAATCATCAGTAACAAAGCCAATTTCTTTTTTTCCTATAACTCCACCATCATTAAAAAAGACAGTCTTGTTAGTTTTAATTCTACAGGAAAAACAGTGCTGCAGGTACTGACAGGCCTTTTTGATGCAACCTATGAATTTAAAGAGAGTGGAAATTACATTATCATCCGCAAAGCTGCCATACAAGTTACTATGGTTACTAAAAAAGCAGAGGAAAAAGATAAAACATATGCTGTTGCAGGATATGTTTATGACGAGCAAACAGGCAACGGCATTAGTGAAGCCAGTGTTTATGAAAAAAAAATTCTTACCTCCGCACTTACCAATCGTGACGGGTACTTTAAAATTAAATTAAAAAGCAGCAAGGCTAAGTTTGCAGAGCTTACTGTAAGCAAAGAATTTTATCAAGATGCTACTTTAGGCATTGAAACCGCTATCAACCAGGAAGTGACCATTACGCTGCAGCCCGAACAATCGCCCCTTAATTACATTACAGTAAGCCCTGATGATTACATTACACCAGATTCAACTAAAACCATTGATAGTACTTTTAAAAAAAATCCGGCGCCGCATGATACAATTAAAGTAGAAAAACTGGGGTTAAGCAGATTTCTTCTCGATGCAAAACAAAAAGCGCAAAGCATGAATCTGAAAAAATTTTTCACAACCCGTCCATATCAAATATCCGTAACCCCTAAGCTTAGTACGCATGGATATTTAAGTGCACAAGTAATCAATAACTTTTCGTTGAATCTTTTAGGAGGTTATACTGGCGGTACCAATGGTGTTGAAATTGGCGGGGTATTTAATATCAGCAAAAAAAGTGTGCAATATTTTCAGGCTGCCGGAGTATTTAATGCCGTTGGGGGAAGAGTAAAAGGTTTCCAGGTAGCGGGCGTCTCCAATATCAATTTAGATACTACAACAGGCTTACAGATAGCGGGCGTTAATAATATTGTAAAAGGCAGTTTCAGTGGTTTTCAAATAGGTGGAGTTAGCAATAATGTTATAAATAGCATAAATGGTTTTCAAGTTGCAGGTGTAAGCAATTTTGTTAATAAAAAAATGCGGGGTCTGCAAATTGCAGGTGTAGTAAATTCAAATAAAAAAGAAATAACTGGCGTACAAATTTCAGGTGTTTTGAATTACGCAAAAAAATTAAAAGGTGTGCAAATTGGATTAATCAATATTGCTGATTCGTCCAGCGGTTATAGTATTGGCCTTATCAATATTGTACTTCACGGATATAATAAACTCAGTTTTTACAGTAATGAATTGCTGCCCTTCAATATGGCTTATAAAACTGGTAACGCTAAATTTTACAGTATTTTACTGGGAGGCATACATGCAACTACAAATAACAAAGCTTATGCAGCTGGCTATGGCCTTGGCAGCGAAAGAGCGCTTAACAAGCAAAAAACTATATTATTGAATCCTGAAATCAGTTGCCAGTATTTATATCTGGGCTCCTGGAGGTACACCAACCTAATGAATAAACTTGACCTCCATTTTACCATAAAACTAAATAAGTATATTTCGCTTTTTGCCGGGCCATCATTTAACCTATTAATATCTGATCAAAATAAAGGTATTGCCTCATATCGTTATCCTATTTTACCTAAAGGATACAAGGTAGTTAATTTCAATAGCCGTGTTAATGGCTGGTTTGGATGGACTGTTGGCTTTGACTTTTTTTAACAACAAAAATATTTTCCATTTTAAGAATAAATATTTGTTAATGCACAGGGTAAAAACGCCTTTAGTTGTTATAAAATAAATACACTTAAAATCATGGCCGTAACCTTTTCTGAATTGAAAAATTTGATTATTTTATCAAGAAGAAAAGTACACTCAAAAGTTAAGATACCCTGCTCTGTCAGTTTTAGAACTAACCTATAAGCTAGTTGCAACTAAACAGAGTTATCTTACCATTACACTATGATTAAAACATTAAGAGTACACACAACCGCTTTAATAAACCATAATATATTCTATGCCCCAAACAACAAGTTACCAATTACACAACAGGTATTATCTACTTTTACAAAACATAAAATTAATTTTAAAAAACATGAAAAAAATATTCATTCCAATTATTACTATCATTAACATTTTTTGCTTTTCATCCTGCGAAAAAATAACAGGTGAAGGGCCAGTAGAAACCGAAGAAAGAGCGTATAATAATTTCTCCGGACTTTACGCTGCCATCCCTGGAACAATTTATTACACCAAATCAAATAACTTTAAAGTACAATTAAAGGCACAGCGAAACATACTGGATATTATTAAAACTTCAGTTCGTGGAAATGAATTGAAATTAGATTACAGAAGTAACACAATTGTTGGCAAACACAATACCATTGAAATACACGTTAGTGCACCCTCATTAGAAAGCCTGCATCTGGATTGCTCAGGCACTGTTCGGGTAACTGGCAATATAATATCCCAAAATCTGCATTCACAAGTAAGCAGCTCTGGTAGCCTGATTATTGATTCAGTACAAATAACGGATGTTCTCAGAGCCACTGTTAGTGGGTCTGGTAAGATTAATATATTATCCGGTCAAACAGCTTCTGAAAATATCACTATAAGCGGAAGCGGCAATGCTAATGTAAGTGCAGTTAAAGCATTAAATACAATTGCCAGAATAAACGGTTCAGGTTATACCAAGGTATATCCGATTCAAACATTGAATGCATTTATTTCCGGCAGTGGAGACATCTATTATTTAGGTAATCCAATTATCAGTTCACATATTTCCGGATCTGGAAAAATTCTGAAACTCTAACCTCACAATGCCGTTATACAGATAGTTAAACGGCTAAGCTAAAATTCCAAATATTAAAAAGTTTTAATTGCAGAATGGCGCAAAACAAACACATTATTACTAATCAACTATTTACTTATCAATTAGCCGGTAAAGTTTTCTCCGTTAATGGTATAGCTGGATGAAGTATGAGCTGTCAGTAAATTCTATAATAGTCTTTAGTATGGGTTATAATGTATCCCCTAATAATTTATTCTCATTCAATTTCTTAACTAAAGTCAAGGAATATATTTTTTAAAATATGCTTTCTTTACAACTACTTCAATGATTGATTTAATGAAAATATCCATTGTAAAAACGCTGTTTACTATTTTGCAGTGTACTAAATATTCTAACTATTTTTTCAATAATTATGATACAGCATTGGCTCCCAATTGCATTGTGTTTGCAAACTCAGCATAATTATGGAACCCAGCAGTTTGAAAATTAAAAACGGTACTCCGGTATCACAAATAAGAAAATAATTATTGATACTACAGAGATGATAATTCTCACCTCTGTAATCAATATTTTTTGATTTAACTAATGATAATCAATTTACAGGGCATTTATAAAATAAGAAAATTGTAAACCAAGCTTTAATGTATAATAATTTATAAATAACACTTTCTTGAATTCACAAAACCTCCTTACTAAACAATAAAAAAATGAAAATTCACTTATTGCTAATTGCACAATTTTTCACACTTGTATCTTTTTCCCAGCAAAAAAGCAAATCGGAATTAGAAAATTCAAGAGTTACACTAAGTGGCACAATAAAAGATTTTAAAACCTCAGAAACAATATTTGGAGCTAACATATTTATAAAAGAATTAAAACTAGGGATAATTTCAAACGAATATGGATTTTATTCAGTAACTATCCCCGCTGGAAAATATACAATAACAGTTAGCTATTCGGGTTTTAAAACCGAAGAAGACAGTATTTTACTTAACTATAATTTTAAAAGAGATTTTTCTCTTTCGGAAAACAGCAGAGAACTACAAACTGTTGTGGTCTCTACTTCAAAAAAGCAATCCGAGATAAAAAACACCGAAATGAGTGTAAATAAACTGTCGGTACAAATCATAAAACAAATGCCCGTTGTTTTTGGCGAAGTAGATATTCTGAAATCTATTTTGCAACTACCGGGTGTAACTAATTCCGGTGAAGGGCAATCAGGATTTAATGTTAGAGGTGGTTCTGCAGATCAAAATTTAATTTTACTTGATGAAGCAACTGTTTATAATTCGTCACATCTATTTGGATTTTTTTCTGTTTTTAATGCCGATGCCATTAAAGATTTGAAATTGTATAAAGGCGGGATACCTGCCCGGTTTGGTGGAAGACTATCTTCAGTTTTAGATATTTATCAAAAAGATGGTAATAAAGAACAATTTAAAGTTACCGGTGGAATTGGTTTAATTTCCAGCAGACTTATGGCCGAAGGCCCTTTAAAAAAAGATAAAGGGTCTTTTCTGGTAGCCGGTCGTGGCTCTTATGGGCACCTGTTTTTAAAGCTGGCCGATAATAAAAACTCTGCTTATTTTTATGATTTAAATACAAAATTTAATTATACCCTTAACAATAAAAACAAATTTTTTCTGTCGGGATATTTTGGCAGAGATGTTTTTGATTTGAATGGAGGCTTTGTAAACACATTTGGAAATTCATTTGGAAATTTACGCTGGAATCATTTATTCTCTGATAAATTATTTTCTAACTTATCGCTAATTTATAGTGACTACTATTATGGATTGAAAATAAGCTATTTGGGGTTTGACTGGAATAGTGGAATAAAAAATTTCAATTTAAAATACGACTTTAAACATTATCTCAGTAATGCCACCAAACTTACATATGGTTTAAATGCGCAGTATTACAATTTTAATCCAGGAAAAATTGAACCCATTGATGAAAATTCGGGAATAAAAACTACACAATTAGACAAAAAATTTGCATTTGAACCTGCACTTTACTTTGATGTTGATCAAAAACTTTTAAAAAAATTAACGATCAATTATGGATTGCGATTTAGTATGTTTTATCGCTTAGGCAAGCAAGATGTAAATGTTTATGCCAATAACCTTCCCGTTATTTTTAATAACAACTTCAAAATTTATGAAAAAGCAATTCCTATAAGTGTAAAAAAATATAAGACTAACGAAACAATTGCAAAATTCAATAATCTTGAACCCAGATTAGCAATATCGTATGCTTTCAATGATAATCAATCCATCAAAGCAAGTTATAATAGAATGACCCAATATTTGCATTTAATATCCAACACAAGTTCCCCTACCCCACTTGACATATGGTCACCAAGCGATAATTTTTTTAAGCCACAATTATTAGATCAATATGCAATTGGCTATTTCCGGAATTTCAAAACCGGTAAATATTCGTTAGAACTAGAATCCTTTTATAAAAAAACAAAAAACAGAATCGACTATATAGATGGAGCAGAATTAATAACCAATAATGCATTAGAGCAAGTTGTATTAAACGGTAAAGGAAGAGCTTATGGATTAGAGTTATTAGTAAGAAAAAACACTGGTGTACTATCTGGTTGGATTGCATATACATTATCAAAAACTGAACAACAAACACCCGGTAGAACACCTCAGGAAACAGGGATAAATGACGGGCAATGGTATAGATCCAATTACGATAAACTGCATAATGTATCGGCAACATTAATTTATAAAAGAAACAACAAATGGACCTTTGGATCAATATTTACATTACAATCGGGGCAGCCGGCAACATTTCCAAATGGCCAATATACTTATCAAGGCATTACAATACCTAGCTATGGGGCCCGCAATGAAAATTCTTTACCATTATTTCATCATTGGGATGTATCTGCAACCTTAACACCAAAAAGAAGTAAAACAAAAAAATGGAAAAGCGAATGGATTTTTAGCATTTACAACCTTTATAACCGCAACAATGCTGCCTCTATAAATTTTAGACAAAACAGCGAAAATGCAAAAAATGAAGCGGTTAAATTTTCAATATTTGGTATACTACCAGGAATAACTTACAATTTTAAATTTTAAATAATGAAATCATTAGCAAAAATAAAAAATAGCAATTCAGTTAAGTTTTATATAATGCCAGGCTTACTTTTTTTTATTCTTTCCTTAGCAAGTTGCGAAAAAATTGTAACAGTGGATTTAAATACTGAATCGCCAAGATTGGTTATAGATGCGTCTATTAATTGGAAAAAAGGTACGTTGGGAAATTTGCAAACAATTAAACTAACTACAACGACTGGTTATTACCAAAATAATATCCCTGTGGCTAGTGGTGCTATTGTTACAGTTACTAATAGTTCAAACATAGTTTTCAATTTTACAGAAACACCCAACACGGGTAATTACATTTGCTCCAATTTTATTCCACGTTTAAATGAAACGTATAAATTAAAAGTAATTTACAAAGGGGAAATATACACTGCCGAGGAAAATTTAATTTTGACACAATCGCTTATTGATGTGGAACAAACCAATGATTTAGGATTAAATAATGATGAAATCGGGATTAAAGTAAATTTTAAGGACACAGGCAATCAACGTAATTTCTATTTACTCCGTTCCGATTTTTCAGAAAATCCATTTCCGGAGTATCAAATTTTAGATGACCAATTTGCAGACGGAAATAAAATGTCATGGTTATATTCACATAAAAAATTGGCACAAGGAAAAATATTAAACTTTACCCAATTTGGCGTTTCTGAAAATTACAATAATTATATGAGGTTATTAATTGGAGTGTCTTCAGGTGCAGGCAATGGCCCTTTTCAGGTTATACCTACAAAAGTCAGGGGCAATATTATTAACCAATCAAACACCAATAATTATGCACTCGGTTTTTTTAGGCTAAGCGAAATGTATGAATTACGATACGTTGTAAAATAAATCAGTAAAGTTGAAAAAACAAGATACATATTCATCTCTCATATTACAGTTATACTCCTTTGGCAAAGTTGCTGTACTACATTGACCAATATAATGTTGCATAAGTCGCATTTTTAAACCCTAATTTGAATTAACCACTTCGCAAAAAAATATGAGAATGATGAAAGCGGCTACCAGGCCAAAATACTGTTCACCAAATGCATTATTCATTACAGAATTACCTATCCCCACTCCTAAGGAAAATGAAATTCTGGTTAAGGTAAAAGCTACAACTGTTAACCGCTCTGATTGTGGAGTACTTACAGGTAAGCCTTGGCTAATCCGATGCTTTATTGGTTTATTTAAACCCATGCGAATAGTTACAGGCACTGATTTTTCAGGCATGATTGTAAAGAAAGGGAAACAAGTAAAAAACTTTAACCTTGGTGATGATGTTTACGGCTTTTTTGACGAAGGACTATGCTCACATGCCGAATATGTATGTGTATCTATTAAAACTGCAATACTTAAAAAACCATCCGGCTTAAATTATGAACAGGCTGCTGCATCTTTAGAAGGCGCTCACTATGCATTCAATTTTTTAAATAAAGTAGACTTGAAACCCGGTGCTAAAGTGCTGGTTAATGGTGGTACTGGAGCTATAGGAAATGCAGCTATACAATTTTTAAAATACAATGGTGCAATAGTTACCGCTACCTGCGAAACAGATTATATCCCCGCTTTAAAATCCTTAGGAACCGATATTGTAATTGACTATACAAAGGAAGATTTTACCAAGCTCAATGAACAATTTGATTTTGTTTTTGATGCAGTAGGCAAAAGCAGTTTTAGCAAATGCAAACCAATCCTTAATCCAAACGGTATTTATATATCATCAGAACTGGGAGCTAATTGGCAAAATCCTCTACTGGCAATAATTTCCCCGCTAATGAAAGGAAAAAAAGTAAAATTCCCTCTGCCCATCTCTATACCCCGAAGCATGGCCTTTATCAATGATATTATTGAGAAAGGTAAGTTTAGTCCATTGATTGACAGAACTTACCGAATTGAACAAATACGGGAAGCATTTGAGTATGTTATGAGTGGCCAAAAAAAAGGAAATGTTATTATTGTTTTTGATTAAAGTATAGTAAGAAAGTATTTTAATCGTAAAAGAAACAGTTCTCTTCAGGCCAACTTTATTCCAGTTACAAAAACAACATTTCCAGACTCTAATTATTTACCATACAGAACATTTATAATAATAAGGTTTCTGTTGCAAAGATTGACTATGTTATCCATTACTATACAAATTGATACTATTCGTTCACTGCAATGTTCTGGCTTTCTATAACGGAAGAAAGGGATTTTATAAAAAACTGTAGTGAAGTTCAACGTGTTTAAAATTGAACAACAATATATCCAATCTTCTATTGCTCACTCGCAGCAGTTAGGCAGGGAGATTTTGAAATTTCTACAAAATTAACCATTGATTGTGGAGGATTTTGTGAAAGCGCTTCACATTGAACGCAATCAGTGAGAATTGAAGCATCGTATGATTTTTTTACATTTACATAAAGCGTGTCTAAACCGCCTTTGGTTAATGCCGCAATTTTACAAGTATTCCTATAGTAAACTACATTTTCGTACCGGATACCTGTTTGCACATCCCGCCAATTCGAGTCTCCCAAATGTTCTGGGGTAAGCAGTTGAAATATTACTCTGTCACAGTCATACCTGATAATTTTTGCTGCAATCAATTCACATTTACCTTTTGATTTTTCGCAAGAGGTTAAATTAATTAAGCCAGCTACTAAAGTTGCGAATAAGATATTTTTTTTCATGATTTTTGTTTTACTCAATTGACAAAACAATTTTTAAAATCGTTGCATGACAAACTGATGAATTTAACATCATTTTTTAACCCTTCGTTCAAGTTAATAATTATAAAATACTCACGACCATAAATCTATGAATAGTATTATTTCGCATACGGATAGCATATTTATACTTACTATTTAATTTCCACATGCATTATTTTATCACTCAGATTTATAATAGCAAAATAAATTTCATTTAGTTTCACTTAATTTAAAGTACCCCAGAATGTGAATACGCAAACACAAGCTGTCGCTAATAAATAAAATGGTATGAGTTGAGTACTTTGCGCCCAAGATACCTGAGGATGAATGCTTTGCCTGATACCAAATGTGCATTATGAGTAGGTGCAGGTTATGGCATACGAAAAGCTTATCTACATTTCACTAATCGCAATATTTGCATCCATTATAAAAACAGCAATTGAAACTATAAATATTTTAAAGAAAAAATTTAATTACGTAAATAAATGAAGTTTATTTTATGCATTACACTGCTATATTTTGTAACTATGCGCCTCTTTATATCTTAATAGCAATTATTACACTTTACTAAAGCAATAAAAATTAAATCAAAATCCCAACCCTTTTTTATACACTGTTGTCATGGTAATGAGATTAATTAGTAAACTAAAAACAATCAAAATGAAAAAGATTTTAGGCTGTATCATTTTTTTTGCATGTCTTTCCTCATGCAAAAAAAATGATCAGGTTCTCGAAGAGCCAAGTTTAACCGATTTTACTCAAATCAAGAGTACCTTAGTAAATACCGACTGGATTTTAAAACATACTTCCCTAATCTACAGTCCCGATTTGGTCGACAATACTGAAGTGGAGATTTGTAAAAAAGATGATATATACAAATTCAGGCTAAATGGCAGTACAGATATTGAGTTTGGAACTTCAGACTGTTGGGCTTCCCTTCCTTCAGGTACTTATGGCTCCTGGGATTTACAGGCAAACGGCTATTTATTAAAGCAAACTATTACTCGTGATGTTCCTGGTTTCATTAGTGGCGAAGTAATTTTATGGACTGTTGATTATATCACTCAAAGTAAAATGAGGATAAAAAGAGTAATAAATGAACCTGGCAAAAAATATACACAAATGGATACCTACAGCCGGCGATAGCTTACCCTGGCATGATTAACAATAACTACATCATGCCCGTAATTTTTATAATGAAACATTACAAATGAAAATACTCTTTTTAGGTCTGTTTATGTTAATTGTTCCAGATGTATTTCCACAATCTAAAGGGGCCACCGATAAAATATATTTAAATGATAGCGTTACCATTTATGAAGGCCTAATTGTAGAGCAATCACCCGCTAAGTATGTAAGGATTTTAAGAACAAAAGAAAAAGATACTATCCAGGTTTTAATGAAAGACATTTGGAAAATGTTGCGTATTTATCCTGTACAGGATACAATTAAAAAAACAGAAGAAATAAAATCAGCCAAAAAAAAATCTATTGAAAACAGGTATATGTTTTTAGAAATACTTGGTAGTGGTGGTGTTTACTCCATTAATTATGATTTCAGGTTTAACAAAGAAATTATCAATAAATGGGGCTTACGTACAGGGATAGAATACTTACCTGTAAATACAGTAAACTATTCCGGAGATTTATTGAAATACAGCACCATATTATTCCCTTTTATGATTAATTATTTAGTGGGGAAAAAGAATAAATTTTTGGAACTTGCACTAGGTGCTGTATATGTTTTTAAATGGCGAAATGGAAAACTCCAAGCGCAAGAGTACGAATATTTCATCCGTAACATAAACAGGAGGATACCAAATGTATATGGAGCTTTTTCAATTGGATACAGATATCAAACAATTAAAGGAAAAATAATTTGGGGAGTAAGTGTAACTCCCCTTGTCGGCAACAGTTTCATTATTCCCAATATTGGCATAAAAATCGGATACAGGATTAAGTGAATGGAAGAAAATATTGATATTCATATTAAGGGCTGTTTAGCAAATGAACCCAGAAGCCAGGAATTGCTATACAGATATTGTTTCATGAATTTAATGAAAGTAAGCTTTCGTTACCATACCAATGAGGCGGATGCTACGGCGAGTTTTAATAAAGCTATGCATACAGTATTTTACAAATTAAAAACGTACAGAGGCGATGGACCGTTTTTGGGCTGGGTGAGAATAATTTTAGTGAATACATGTCTCAATGAATTAAGAAAAGTTGTTAAATATTTGACTAAAGAAATTAATGATGAGGACTTGAAATTGCAAACCATTATGCCGGATGCGTATCATAATATATCCGAGAAAGAAATAATGGCACTGGTACAGGCATTACCCAAAGCAACTCGTCTAATATTTAACTTGTATGTAATGGAAGGCTATACTCACATAAAAATTGCTGAAGAACTTAAAATCCCGATCGGCACATCTAAATGGCACTTAAACCAGGCAAGATCAGTTTTAAAAGTAAAAATATCTATGTTAAGCGTTAAAGAAAATAAAATTCATGCAAGATAAAACTGAACATATATTTGAGTTATTTATTAAAAACAAGCTGAACGATTTTACACCTGATGTAACTTTACAGGACTCTTCATTCAACAACTTCTTATCGGAGTGGCAAAAAAAGAAAAAGAGGCGTTTTTTAGGATTATTAATTATCTTACTATTTACAGTATTATCGCTTTTTTATTTCCCGGCTTTAATGCAAAAAACCTCTGTTAATAAGGTAGATGCTAACCAGTCAAACAATTCACAACCCACTAAGTATATTCAGTCAGACAGTGTTTCAAACAGCACAAATAAAGATTATACCAAAATAATAAATATTACGAAGCCCGATACAATTAATTTACAATCGAATGGAAATAAAAACCCCAAAATAAGGAATAGTAAAAAAGCGGATTCAAGTAGCTTAAAAAACAATTACAAAAATGTTTTCAATAAAGCAAAAAACACAAAGTACGCAGTAGATTCAGTTTTATTTAAAATTCAAAATAAACTCCCTTTATTTAATTATTATCCTGATTCTTTAACAAAAAAAAGTATAAATCCTTTGACTGATACTTTTCATATAATATGGTAGGCAAAAGGAGTTTCCCCGTATCGAATAGTTAAATTCAAAAATAGCATATTTAAATTTCCCTTAATTGTGAATATCAAATCTCCAGCCTCCAAAAAATCATGGGCATTTCCTAAGGCCTTCTCCCTTATTACTAAGTACTCAAATTATTGCAAATATTTCGCCTGATATTATTACCTTAATTAAAACTTGTCCACTTTCTTAAAGAATAAAGTCAATAGCAATTACAGGTAACTTTTTGCTAAAAATGACCTCACTGCAAATAACAATGTGTTACTGAAGTATAAAAGAGAATTTTGGTATTTACTGTTACAATATTCAAAATACTCAAACTTGTTTTAATTAATTTTTTAGCCGGATATAATTCAAAAAGATTTGCAGGTTTTTCCCTAAATGACTGGTGAAACAGCAATGAGATTGAGAGTAATAAAGCCACAAAAAAAATAATAACCCAAACCTGACTTATTGCTATTTTTTGAATTGCCTGCTTTGCTTTTACATCACAAACTTCACCAGGGCAATATTGTATTTTCTCTTTATTAAAGATTTTATAAATTTTGCAACCCAGGCAAATGCCAAAAGCAGTTTCAAAAAACATTAAAATCAGGCATATTAAACAAACAACTCCGGTTATATAACTATACGTATTTATAATTACCATTAATACAAACATTGTTGCAGATAAAACTAACCCGATATACCAAGCAAATTTCTTTTGTTTCGCACCAACATATTCCGGATTTTGATTGCTGACGAATAAGCGACCAATGATTAGAATGGGAGAATATTTAGGATTGATAAACACACGAATAATAAAATCAGAAAAGAAAATTGTTAAAACATATTTAATTGGCACAAAATTCCCTTCAAATAATATTAGCATCCATGAAATGAAGGTTGCCAAAAACATTATTCCGGCAGCAGCACGTATTTCCCTTTCGTTTAAAACAGGGATATTATACCCCTTAACATCTTCCCCAAACCGTATCATTTCATTCATTTTCAAATAATTTATTTACGTATCCCCTGCTTAAAATCATTTTATTTATGTTTTCCTTATTATGTAATTTACTGTTGGTATATTATCAAAGACTACTTTTAAAACTTGTTTTTTCCATCAAAATCTAATAAAATTTTAAACCACAGCCGCCATAATTCCTATGCAATAGTATGTATTCAATCAAAATATTTCAAGCCAAATTCAATAAACTACAGGTTATCGTAAACAAAAAACAACAAAGTAAATTGCTGTAGCGTTATTAATCAGTTTGTATTTACCATATTAAAGTAGATTAAATTCTAATCACCCTTAATTGACCATAAAGGTCGATTGATATACCACAATGACAATTACGTAGACTACAAAATATAAAAGAAGAGATTTGCTTACTTTTATAACATAAACAGCAAAATGAAGAGAGTTATTGATAGAAAGCAATTCAAATTTTATTTATGGACTGCAGGTGCTTTTTTATTGCTTTACTCATTTGCAGAGTCATTTGCATTCCCTGAAACTATTTTAAAAAGAATTATAAATAGTTTTATTCTGATCATCTATCTTACTATACTTAATTTTATATTGTTCGAGTATATTCTTCATTTTATAAAATTAACTCCCAAACGATTTTTAATCGGATTTTTACTTGTGGTAGGCTACTTGGCCTTATATACATTTGGTTTGTACGCCTGGAGATATTTATGGATTCAGGCAGGTGTATATACACCCTTCAGACCAGATACTTCAGTGCTCAAAGATGTTGCAGCTCACTCTCAATTCAGTTTAACCTATCTTTTCTTTTTTGGGATAGTACGCCATATTTATAATTATACAAAATTGATAAGTGCTTCAAAGCAGTTACGCATTGAAAAACAAGAGGCCGAATTGAATTATCTAAAATCACAAACGAACCCGCATTTTCTATTCAATACTTTAAACAATATCTACTCACTGGCCAGGGATAAGTCCGATTTGGCACCGGAATCTATTTTGAGGTTATCAAAAATATTACGTTTTATGCTGTATGAAACCGGCGGGGAGTATATAGCTGTAGAAGATGAGATGAAAATACTGAGTGATTATATTGCGTTGGAGAAACTGCGTTACGATGATTCTTTAATTATAAAATTTAATACAGATGTCGAAGATATGAAACAACCCCTGCCGCCCTTGCTGCTTATCCCACTGGTTGAAAACGCCTTTAAACATGGCGTTTCAGAAACAAGGAATCAGCCATTTGTTGATATTCATCTTTCAGTTACCCGGCAACAATTACTGTTTATTGTTAAAAACTCTGTGGAAGTATCGTCTGACATACATGAAGTAAAAGAGAACATTGGACTTTCGAATCTACGCAGGCAATTGCAACTCCTGTATAATGATTATGATTTATCCGTTCAGAAAGAAGAATCTGTTTTTATATCTGCCTTAAAAATCAATTTGTCAAGCCATGTCTGAAATAAAGTGCATCATAATTGAAGATGAACCCTTAGCTGTAAAAGTGCTATCGGATTATATTGCCCAGGTGCCATTTTTAAAACTGGAGAAAAGCTTTAAAGATGCAATCCTTGCAACTGAATGGCTCCGTACAAACAATATTGATCTTATGTTTTTAGATATTCATCTTCCTAAATTAAAAGGGATGGCTTTTTTAAAAACACTTACCCATCCACCCGCAGTTATTATAACTACGGCTTATCATCAGTATGCGGTTGAAGGGTTTGATTTAAACGTTGCAGACTATCTGTTAAAGCCGTTTGAGTTTGAACGTTTCCTTGTTGCTGTAAATAAGATAAAAACTGTGGGGCCAGAAAGACACCAGTCAAATGACAGTTTGCAGGTTAAAGATTACCTTTTTCTGAATGTGCAAAAAAAGAAGGTAAAAATATTATTCTCTGACATTGTTTATATTGAAAGCCAGCGGGAATACATTAAAATTGTTACAACTAAAAAAGAATACATTTCAAAAATGAGTACGCATGAAATTGAATCCATTCTTCCTGCGGAATTTTTTAAACGTATTCATCGCTCCTTTATAGTTTCATCAAAAAGAATTGAATCATACACTGCAGAAATGGTAGAAGTAAATGGAGTAAGCATTCCAATTGGTAGAGGATACAAAGTCGTTATTGATAGTTTATAGATATATGGAGATGATAGGCGTTATTGCAGAGCGACTCACCGACAGCAACTACAACATAAGAAATGATACTTGAACAGACAGAAATAAAATATAGAGGAAAGATAATTTTTGAACGACTTGTGATGTCCACAAAGTTCAAACGAGTTCCCAAATTTTTTACCGAAGACGAAGCCTGTTTTTTGTATCTCACCAAAGGTGCTTTTCATTTTCGGACACCGACAAATTTTTTGACATTTAATGAAGGTGACGGAATGCTCTCAAAATGTGGTAACTATTTCATCGAAAATGTAAGCATTACCGAAAATACCGAACACCAAGTAATTTCGGCAATCGGTGCTTTCTTTTATCCAACAATGGTAAAAGAGTTCTTCCAAACAGATCTTTCAATTGAGCAATTTCAAAACAACTTTGACACAGTAAAAATCAGCATTGAACCATTGATGAAGTCATTTATTGACAGCATCAATTATATGCTTGACAATCCGAAATTAGCCAATGAAAATTTAATAATTACCAAACTGAAAGAGCTTTTACTACTTTTAAGTAAGACTGAAAAATCAAATTCAATCAATGCTTTTGTAAATTCACTTTTTGTAACTAACGAGTACAATTTAAACGAAATTATTCAACAAAATCTTTATTCAAATCTTGCTCTACCCGAATTAGCTCATCTTAGCAATATGAGTTTGGCAACTTTCAAACGAAAATTTACAAGCTTTTATAGTGAAAGCCCTGCAAAATACATTCTTCAGAAAAAGCTAGAAAAATCTATGCAACTACTTGGACATAAATCAAAATCAATTTCTGAAATCGCTTATGAATGTGGTTTTGAGACCATCTCGAATTTTGATAAAGCTTTTAAAAAACAATTCCAAAAATCCCCAACAGATTTTCGTTTGAGCCAAAAAGACAAGTAATTGCACCTTAAAGAAAAACCGGTTAGCAATTTTCAACTCAAATTTGTACCATAATTTAAACATAACAGAATTATGGTAATAGAAAAGGAAATCATCATAAACAGAAACATCAAAGATGCTTGGAACGTATTAGGTACTGACTTTGCCAATGCTTCAAAATGGGCATCGGCTGTTAATCATTCAGTAGGTAATGGCGATAAATTTAACGGTTCAACTTGTTCAGAACGGGGTTGTTCAACAACAATGGGAAGTATCAAAGAGAAATTGTATGAGTTCTCTAACGAAAATTTTTCGTTGGCATATGAAGTAGCAGAAGGAATGCCATCAATGGTAAAATACGCTACAAACTCTTGGAAACTTATTGAAGTTGGCAACAACAAATGCAAACTTCAAATCAAAATGAACATTAAAATGGGTGGCTTTTTCGGTTCTTTATTACAACCTGTAATGAAACTATATATGTCAAAAATGGGAAATTATCTGGTTGAAGATTTTGCATATTACGTTGAGAACGGAGCACCATATCCAAGAAAATTAAAAGCACTAAACAAATGAAAGAATTAAAAAAATACTTAAGCATAAACAGTTCATTTTCTGCAATAAGTGGTTTGTCAATGTTATTATTATCAGGCAGGCTGAACGAATTATTCAACATCAATAACACTTATGTTTTTCTAATTATTGGGGTAAATTTATTGGTGTTTTCGGCTTTCGTTTCGTATGTTTCCAAAAAGCAACTGACAAATAAAATATTGGTAAACATTATCTCAATTCTTGACTTGCTATGGGTTTTAGGGAGTTTTGGAATTGTAGCATTCGAATTATTCGACTTGTCAAAAGTTGGGAATATTTTAATTATTATTGTTGCTACTTGGATAGCATTTTTGGCATATAAACAATTTATAAACAACAGATAATTATGAATTGGATGGATTTTGTTATTAGTTCGACATTGATGAATGCAATGCCACATTTGGTTTTGGGTATTTGGAAAGTGCGATTGTTTTCTGCATTTGGTTTTGGCGACAAACAAAACATTGCATACGGATTTTTGTGTTTGGGAATTTTTGTCGGACTTTTAATTTACAAGTATGGTGCAGATAAAATCCTTGACAACGGAATTTATTCAAGATGGGAAGAAGTGGCTCAATTTATACAAAATTAGTTGACAAAAAATGGCAGCCGCTAACATGGGTTCCTATGTATTACAACGCCAGTAAAAGTAAATAGAATTGTAAAATAATATTTTATGACAACATTGAATCCATACATTTATTTTAACGGTAATTGTGAAGATGCGTTCAGTTTTTATAAATCAGTTTTCCGAAATGAAATTACATACATTGGACGCTATAAAGATGTCCCAAAAACGGACAGACAAATTTTTCGGGAAGCGGACGAAAAAATTATGCATATCTCATTACCAATTAGTACAGAAACAATTTTAATGGGCTCTGATAACACAGTAGCGTATGAAGAATCAATTGCTTATAGCAACTTTTCGCTAATCCTTCATACAGACAGTAAAGCAGAGGCAGACAGATTATTTAATGAACTCTCTGAAAGCGGACAAGTAAAAGTGCCAATGAAAATGACATTCTGGAATTCTTATTATGGTATTTGCATTGACAAATTTGGTATTAGTTGGAAGATAACTCAGGAAGCAAAAAAATAGATCAATTTCTTCATATTTTTAGTCTGCAAAAAAACGAACACAAAACAATGTTTGCCAAAATACAGGCTTTGTGCAAGTTTGTCAAAATAGCAATGAGCATTGAACACCTTTTTAGCCTGAATGCCATTTCTTTTCATTTTACTAAAGGCCCGTTAGATAGATACACACCTCTCTTTAGAAATTTATCTGTAAGATAATCCGTGTACCATCAATTGATGGCATAGCTAGTTTCTTTTGTGATGGTTGTCCATCTGAGATACAAAAAATTGTAACCTCTGTAAATATTGCCAAAAGGCCTTTTGTTGATGCACTATAGTTTACATAAATAGACTCTGTTTGAATAAATTAGAAAACACTTTCCCCTTCCGAATTGGCAGGTGGTTGTATTCCTAATAGCTCCGACACAGTTGCTGCTATTTGTAGTGAAAATATTTTTTTTAATCTTCTTTTAGGCACATCTGGCCCTATTGAATAAAAAATTGATTGCCCTTCCCTTAGAGTTGCCAGGCAGCCATGTACGCCCGGGCTTGTTTCATTCATGGATCCATTTATCAGGAAGTTTTTAGTGGCCTGATTTTGATTTTCGAACATGGCCGGATCAAATGAATTTTGAACCAGGTAATTTACCCCGGGCTGATACCTTGCAGATATTGTATAACCTGCCTTACAACTCACAAATAAATCACCCGAATAATCTTTATGATATAACCCATATTTTTTCTGCTCTTGTTGATTTGCTACCAACTCAAAAATAAGTTCTCCTGTTGTAGAGTCTTTTAGGGATTTAAGGCTTTGGCTAACACGTGTTAGATAAGCAGCAAAATCGTCATTATTTATTTTTTCTTTGTTAATGTAAATATGAGCGGAGTTGCCACTGGAAGTGCTTGTTATTTCCTGCGTAGAAAAACTAAACCCTGATTGCTCAAAATAATTATTTAATAGCAAACAGGTGTGCGCAGGTATCATGCCATGGTCGGAGAAGATAACAAAGTTGGTTTCTTTAGGGGCTGCATTAATTATTTCAAGTAAATAATTGTCAATAGTCTGAAACCATTTTTCAATGTAGCCAGCATATCTGGCAGGTCTTTTACCATTGTTGGCTTTATAATCTAACTGCCTGGGGCTGGTAAGTGTATACCTGTGCTGCACATCATCTAATGTAGAAAAATATCCAAACAACAAATCCCAATTATCCTCTTTCATAACTGTTAGAATCATATTCCTTGAATATTTTGCCAATCTGCCTACTTGCTCAAACCAAATTTCTTCAGAAACAAGGCCGGTAGTTTGTTTTCTATTTTCTGGTTCTCCCGGCCATAATCCACAGGCTGATTGTATTTTTTGCAGAAACCCGAACGGGCTACCAAATACTTCTGCAGGAGCTGTCATAAAAAGACGATACTTTCCCAAAATTTCATCCGCCTTAAAAATTCTGAAAGAAGTATTGTATTGCTTACCGTTTTTTTCTATTGCCATTTCTGTCCAGTTTTCAGGCACTACTGATGCAGCATATCCGTTACTCAAATCCGAATCAGTGTCAACAATAATTTGAGTGATGGGGCGTAATATATTTGCATCGTTTAATGCCGAATCAGATAAATATATATTTAGCGGCAATTTAAAACTGCCGGAAATTTCTAATAAAAGTGGAGAAGGGCTTTTACTACCGGCTTTTAACTTTATAAAACTTTTGGCTTTTTTGTCGGTAATAACAGTATCTGTTCGAATCAGGTCTATTACCAGTGATGGCCCTACAATATTAGGGTACATGTGCAAGTAATCGGTTTTGCGGCTTTCTGTAATATTATCAAGCCCAACGCCTCCCAGTGCCATTACTTTTTTTCCTTGCCTCATTGCTGCCTGAAATATTGTTTCAGCAGCAATAGGGTATCTAAAAGCAGTTATTGCAGGACTGTTCCAGCTTTGGTCTGCCTTGCGGAAGGAATTACCAACCATACCAGTTTTTGACGGCGAAGCACCTGTAAAAATTGAAATATGCGAAGGACCAGTAGATGCAACATTTACCGGCAAAACGCTTTCGGCGTAAGCCCCCTGCTTTTTCATTTTGGCAAACGCACCATTAGGAGAAAGTATGCCATTTCTAAGAAATTTATCTATGAGGTAGTCAGGTGCTCCGTCAATTGAAATCATGACTACCCTTTTTTTGGGGGGTTGTCCATTGGCTTGAAATGTAGCCACAACTGCAATTATTAGCAATGTTTTTTTATACAAAAAAAAATCTTGTAAGAATTTTCTTATTATAATGCCAGAAATAATTTGTTTAACAAGTTGGATTATAAGCATAATTGTCAAAAGTTTTTTAATGCAATTTTCGTTTTTACTTTAAGTGTAGCGATGGTACCGGTTCAAACTACAACCTAAATTTTTTACAAAAATATAAAACACTAAAAAAACTATATAGCCCAATCAGGTAAGAGAAATACCATTTTGATAAGCAAGCCTGAATTCTTTTGGAGAGTAGCCCGTGTTATTTCTGAAAAATCTTGTAAAATGGTTTGCCGCAGAAAAATTAAGTAAATCAGCAATTTCATTAATGTTAAGATTGGTATATAAGATATAAGATTTTACCTCAAACAGAATAAAATCAGTAATCATTTTTGAAACAGTGATGCCAAATTGATTTTTGATACTCTTATTTAAAGTAATTCTGCTCACACCCAATTTTCTGGCATAATAGTCAACATTTCTATTCATTCGTATCTCACTTTGCAAAAGCTGTTTAAAACTGAAAGCAATAATATTATTTTCAGTCTCCGCAGATAGCTGGTAACATTCAGAATAAAGCCTGTTAAGTTTGATAAGGACAAAATATAACAAAGCCCTGATGATATGTTCGCTATCAGATTTAAATGCATTTATTTCAGCTAATAATTCTTTAAATATATTTTGTAATTGCCCTAAATGAGCTGTACTGATTCTTATAAATAAAGGCTTGGCTTTGTTATAAAAGAATTGAAGCCGGAAAGAGAAAAGTTTATCAGAAAAGAATTTTGATAAGAAGCTATCCTGGAAAAACAAAAAATGACAATCAATTTTAGATTTCTCAACAAACCATTTTCTTTTTTGAAATGGTGAAATAAAAACAATTGTATTATTCGATATTTTTATTTTCTGCTGCTCAAGTTCCAAATACCCATTTCCCCTGGCAAAGAAAATAATTTCATAAAAATCAGTGTTATGCAAGGTACTTTCAAAAAAATATTCAGGTATATCTTTATAAGTTCCGATATCCATCAGCAACTCAATGTCGTATTTATTTTTTTGAAATTTAAATTGCTTCATTTGTTTTCAAATACTATTAATTTATTCGTTTTTAAATACCGAAATACTTGAAGAATTAATTAAAAAATACTTATAATCCAAGCTTCTTTTTAAAAAGCAACAATGCTCCAATAATAATTAAAGAAGTAAATGTTCCAATTGGTAAATACCAAAATGTTAGAATACAAATTACAAGCCCAAACAGATACGTCCAGGATTGATTTGCCCACAACCCGTAAAGCCAAAAAATCCATAGAACACCAAATACTATAAACAGTGGGCCAAGTTTTAAAACATCAACATTGAATTTGTAAAAAACATTTGCCCAAGGCCCCGGTTTTTCAGGACCAATAAACTTTCCATATATCATCACAAAAATCCCATCAAGTAACATATAAATGCCATTCAAAAGCCCGAGTATTGTAATAAATATTTTCATCTTACGTGATTTATTAATGTAGTTTTTATTATCACTCTCCTTTATAAAAATATAAAAACTTGCACAAAAATTCATTTAAATAAAGTAGGGTGTAAAGCTGCAAAATAAATTTGCTATTATCCTAATGACCTGAAATTCTCATACCCACGAACATAATCTACAATAAATCTCTTTGGATAAGTTTTAATTGCATTAACAGAAATCTTCTCCGGTATTTCATAAATCCCAAGCATAAATTGCATTGGGTAATCAGGAGACTGATCTATTTCCTTAACTTTTATATGATCAATCGAAAACACAATTTTTTCTTTTGTCCATTCTACTGCGTAAACATGAAATTCAGTAACATCAATTTTGCATTCATTCTCCGAAAAATCCTCCGTAAGTTTTGGATCGTTAAACTTGTGAATTCCCATACCAATTTTGGCCTTACGCTTTTTAATATTCCAACCTTTAATTTCTACAATGCAAAGTTCTGCCGACTTTTCCGGTGTATCTTCAAAGCCAATCATCCATAGTGCAACTACATCTGATTTTGTTGCAGCAAATCTGGCTCTCATTTCAAAATAGCCATATTGAGGAACGTATTTTTGTTCACTTTCCTGTTCTTCACGAACTACACATTTTGGATTAAAAAACTTGTGTTGACCAATATCACTACCCAACTTCCCGGCAAATACACCTGTTTGAATGGAGGAGCACTTTACTTTGCCATTAAATTCCGGACACCAGGGCTTTTGATTTTCTGAAATCTGTAAAGAAAGTAATCCATCTTTTATTTCATAATCAGGTTTTGATTTTTCCCGTGAACTCCATTGCGGTAAATAAAATGGAATCCAATTATCAGTGTTTAATTTTGAAGAGCTAAACTCCTCGTTGAAAACCAGTTTATAGTTTTTTGCTTCCATAGAGCGGAATGACTATTTTCAATTTTTTTGGGAATAAATATCTGGATTATAAAGTTCCATATAAATTTCCGGTTTAGGCAATTGGGTAAACCCGTATTTCTCATACAGCCAATCAGCGGTGGAGGTTAATAATATCCAGCGTCTCAATCCCTGTAAGTTTGGATGACTCATTACAGCATTCATTAGTTTTTTTGAAAGCCCCAAACCACGATAATTTTCCAAAATATAAATATCGCCTAAATAAGCAATGGTAGAATAATCAGAGATAACTCTTGCCAAACCAATTTGATCTCCCTGGTGGAAAAGTCCAAAATTCAAGGAGTTGTCAATAGAAGTTTGTACTTTTTCTATAGGAATATTATTACTCCAGCCTGAATAGTTAGATAAAAAATCGTGAATGGCTACAACATTCATTTTACTTTTTTCCGTGGTAATTATGAAGTCGTCAAATTCAATTTCAATTGATTCCATTTTGAATTATTATTATTTTGTTGAAATTACAATAAGGTTTTATTTACTAGTTTTACATGATTCTTTGAATCTTCATGTTCTGGGAAATGACCGCAGCTTTTTATCAATACATATTGTTCATTCAGTCTTTAACAACAGGAATGATCAAAACACTCTGATGCTTACTATCATTGTAAATTTTAATGTGCGCTGTATGTGCGTCTTTTGCTGTTTCTCTTGCTACTTCACCTCCACTGCAATAATTCTTTTGAACGTAAATTGAATTGGGTGAAGAAATGAGTAAACGCAATCTGCTGCCCTTTTCAATTACCCTTGAGATAAAGGGGAAGTTATTGAAATGAAACAAACTGATTCTTCCAGGTTCCAGCAGTTTTTCTTTCTCCAAATCATCTTTGTACCTTGCCCTCATTGTTTGAGTGGTCAATAGTACACTTGAACCTTCAGCTTTTATTTCATAAACAGTTGCTATTATATCTACATCTTTTACATCGGTTTCTATGTATGCTTTAAGTTCAAAAAAGCCTGAAACTTCGGTTTCTGTGTCAAACAAAGACGAATGATAGATTACACCAGCTTTGCCAATACTATAGGCTAGCCTTTGGTCTGTCAAATAATTGTCAGCCATGCCTGTCATACCAAAATCAATTGAGTCAAGTGTTTTGTCCAAAGGATCATAAACATATTCAGCAGGATCAATATTTTTAGGAGCATCAGTCTGCAAAGTTACATGGTGTAATACATTTTGCTTACTGTTAGTAGCAGAGTTGAGGTATAAGATTTGTTTGTGTTTGCCAATTTCATTTAATGAAGAAGCATATTTCCAAATGTTTTTGTTGGAAACGAAATAGGCCACTTGATTCTTCAAAAAATCTGGTTTTACCCCGCCTTTTAAAGTAAAATCATACCATTGTTTATGGAGGGTATTCATATTCAGCAAACTTTCATCACCAAATGTCAACCCGCCAAATTCTTGATTGGGTGTTCTTGTGCCAGCATGATCCCAGGGGCCTATGATAAGGTAGTGATTTTTTTTGGCTGCAGTTGATGCATGTTGCATATACTCTTTATAAAACGCTAATTCACCTATCTGGTCGCCATCATAATGCCCAGTAATACTTAGAATTGGAAATTCAATTTTTGCGTATTGTGCCTGAGTTGGCGACATGCTTTTGAAATAATCATCATAAGCAGGATGTGCCAACCAGCTTTGAAAAATTTCACTTGGATTGCCTGCAATGCTATCCAAACTTCTAAAGGCTAAATCCTTCTGATAACGTTCTCCAAACTTCTTTTGCCAATACTGTTTGTCGTCAAAAAGGCGATCATTGGCTGTTTTTCCGCTGGTGTTTGTTAACCACTGTATCACATATGGATAATTCACATTGTCTTGTATAGGAAAATCAACTCCTGGTTTTGCAGAAGCAACTGGTACAATTGATTTTAAATGAGGCGGCAATTCTTTGGCAGTTGCCCATTGGTTAAAGCCGCTGTATGACCCACCCCACATTGTTACTTTTCCATTGCAGTAATTTTGAATTGCAAGCCATTCTACTAAGTCAAAGCCGTCTTTCCCTTCTTGCATAAAGGGATCAAATATACCTTCGCTACTACCTCTGCCCCTGGAGTCTACAATAACATAGACATAACCATTTTTGGCAAAATATGTCCCCCGTGGATGATAGTTATCACTGATGTAAGGTGTCACCTGGAGAATGACAGGCAAAGCCTCCTTTTGCTCGTGTGGTTTATAAACGGTAGCATTCAGGTTAACACCATCCCGCAACTTAATTTTAACTCCGGATAAAATGTCAATGTCTTGTGCTGCTACAGAAAAGAGAGATGCAGTAAATAATAGGATGGGTAAGAAAAAATACTTCATGTATATAAATTATTTAATCGTTTTATGATGCTTTTGTCAAAGTTGCTTACGGGTCAAGTTAGCGGTAGTTTTAGTATGGTATTTGTATTTTCAATAGGCCACTTTCATTCATTCGCTTTTAAAACTCTCAAAAAGTTTCCTCCTAAAATTTTAGTAATATCTTTTTTGCTATACCCTTTATCTACCAGTGCTTTTGCAATCAATGGAAAGTTAGTTACATCGTCTAATTGTTGCGGTGTAATATTAATTCCATCAAAGTCAGAACCAAGTCCAACGTAGTCTACCCCAACTAAGTTAATAATGTATTCAATATGTTGAATTAGTACTGATAATGGAGGTCGCATTGTATTTGCTTCGCTCTTATACTTACTATACAGATAATTTTCCATAACCCAATCATCCATACCACTTTTAACAAGAGAATCTGCTTCTATTTTATGTTCTTGAAAAAAGCTATTCTCTTTTTTTGCAAAGCTGCTGTCGATAAATGGAGGGTTAAAATTTACCTGTATTACACCGCCATTTTTTGCAATAGCTTTTATTTGGTCATCTTTCAAATTTCTTTGATGGTTACATAAATTATATACTGAACTATGTGAGGCAATAACTGGTTTAGTCGTCGTCTTTATTATATCCCAAAAAGTTTGTTCTCCCACATGGCTAATGTCCACTATCATGCCCAATTGGTTCATTCTATTTACTACCTGTTTGCCAAACTCCGTCAAACCCTTATGTGTCAAATCTTTTTTGAAAGTTTCTTCATATGCACTTGTTGCCCATGATGTCGAGTTATTCCAAGTAAGGGTCATATATCTTGCACCCCGTTTATATAGAACATCTAATTTACTCAAATCATTTTCTATCATGTGTCCGCCTTCTACACCAAGCATAGCGACTAATTTATGTTGCTTAACCGCTTTCATCAATTCTTTACTGTTGACTACTTTTACAATTTTATCCGGATGTCGGGCAATCACAGCGTCTAATGAATCAATCTGTCTATTAGCAAAACTGAATGGGGATTTCATGTCGCCTGTACAAAAAATAGAAAATATTTGCACATCTAATCCGCCTTCTTTCTGTCTTGCCAAATCAATATGTGTTTTGCCTTTTAAATCTTTATCAAGTGTGAACTCATTATTTCTATAGGCTACAGAAGCACTATCTGTAACCTGCATTAAAAAGTCATTATGTGTATCTATTACAATTGCTTTAGCATGAATTTTCTTGTAGGATTGTGCATAGACTTGTTGGGTCAATAAAATACCGATAATTAGGATTTTCAATTTCATACTACATTTTTAGAATTTAATTTCAGGTTTTATTTCGTGATGATTATTTTGAGTTTGTAGGGTCTCAAAAAATAGCCACTAACTAGTGTATTCCTGAAAGTATCAAAGAAAACTTCCGCAAATACAGCACCTTTGCTGGGATATTCGCAAGTGTGCAGTTGACCAACTGTCTGCCGAGGTTAAATTACCGAAGCCTGATTGTCCAACCACACCTGTCGTAAAGTAATTCTAGTTTGGAGGCATTTAAATCTTTTAAATTTTTATTCTATTTTTTTTTAGTTTGTATTCCAAATCCATTCTCGTTTAGCCAGTCAATACACCAGTAAATCCATTTATCACCTCTTGTCTCATGTTCAAGGGTAAAACCATGACCTCCACTTTGGAGGATATGAAATTCAGATTTTACTTTTGCTTTTTGCAGAGCTTCATAGAATAGAATGCTATGTTGTAAAGAAACTCTTGTGTCATCTCCTAGATGAAGTAAAAATATTGGTGTCGGTATTTCCTACTGCCGGTCGAAAATCTTAATTTGTTTTACAAATATTTTTTACTCTTTAGTAGCTCAATCCAAGTTTTGTAAGCGAAACCATTTAAATGAATTCCGTCGGAATCAGCATATTTTATGTCTAGTTTACCAAGCCTGTTCCTAAAGATTTTATTGATATCTATATAAAAAACACTATATTTTAATGCTTGATTTTTGATCTGCATATTTAACAAGTTCACTATACCATTTTTATGGTATGCATCTGGGTACTCGTTTTTGACATTATCATTTGTCGGCAAAACACTGTGAATATAAATAATTGTCGTTGGTGATTTATCCTTTATTCTTTCTATAATAGTTGATATATTTTTTACAATAATTTCAACGGGAATGTTCTGTGAAACATCATTTATACCGATTTTAATAAAAAGCTTGCTCGGTTCCCGAGTAATTACATCATCTAAACGGGCCAAAACACCAAAAGTATTATCACCAGCAATTCCTCTATTAATTACCATTGAGTCATTCAGAAGTTTTTGCCAATCACCAAACTCTGTAATGCTGTTCCCTAAAAAAATAATTTTTCCTTTAACCACAGGTTCACTTTTAAAGAGAACCATTCGTTTTTGGTAATACTCTTTTGCGTACTGAATAGTATCATAAACTATATTTTGCCCAACTACAATTGTTGTTGTTGCAAAGCAAAAGATTAAGGCAAATAATTTTTTTCACTTTTTTACTTGTTTTTTAATTATTAAGAATTATTTTTTTCTAAGAATATTTTCTCTTTATTGTTTAAAAGTCGAATAAAAGTACAACTATGTACTACTCACGGTTACATACTAAACCCCAACTTTATTTAATACCTGCAAATCTTTCCGTTTATTTCTTGTTCCAATTTTAAATCTTCTTTAGTTATTTTAATTTTGCTTTTTAGTTTGTATTCCAAATCCATTCTCGTTCAACCAGTCAATACACCAGTAAATCCATTTATCACCTCTTGTCTCATGTTCCAACGCAAAACCATGACCTCCGCTTTGAAGAATATGAAATTCTGATTTTACTTTTGCTTTTTGCAGGGCTTCATAAAACAGGAGACTGTGTTGTACAGAAACTCTTTCGTCATCGCCGGCATGAATTAAAAATGTTGGTGGTGTATTGATGCTTACATGTTTTTCATTGCTGAAAAAATTTAAAGAATCTTCAGAAGGATTTGCCCCCAGTAATTTGGCTATGGTGGCATTGACTTTGGCATGTGTAAAACTAATAACGGGGTACGCCAGTACCATAAAATCAGGCCGCAGATTTATATTTTCTTTATTATCAATTACTACTGTATTAAGATGAGTAGCTTCTGTTGATGCAAGATGTCCACCCGCTGAAAGACCCACAAAACCGATTTTGTCTGTGTCAATGTTATACTTTCTGGCATTCATGCGGATATGTTTTATAGCCATTTGAGCATCTTGTAATGGCCCTATGGTTTTATCCAGCATTATAGTGTCATTCGGCAATCGGTATTTTAACACAAAAGCTGTTATTCCTTTATTAGTAAATGCCTTGGCAATGTCTTCGCCCTCATCTACCACCACCCGGTATCCCCCACTTGTAAAAATTATTACAGCGGTTCCGTTTTCAGCTCCCTTTTTTGGGGTAAATACTGTTAATGTGGGGATACTAACGTTTGTAAAATAACCTCTTGAGGTATCCTTAACTTCAAGAAAATTTGATGGAGCTTTTTTTGAATTTGGTATTTCTCCTGAATACAATGGAACTACTTTGCCCTGAGCAAAAGAGCTGATGTGGGCTAACGAAAATAGAATTGTAGTAAGTACAAAAAAGTTTGTTTTCATTGTTAAATTTTAAATAATATTAAATATGGTTTTTGTTTGTCAATTGCAGGAAAATTTTTGGAACTTCAAGTTCAACAGAATGGTTTTCAGTTGAAACGTAAGCGTGAGGTTCTGTAAAAAATCACCAGTACTTCACTGTCTTCAATATAATTCCAGTATTCATTAGCTTTTGCAAAATGAGCTGTTAATATAACATCATCAATTTTAGTTACAAAAAAAGGTAGATGTTTAGCCTCTGGTATATTGTCTTTTGCAGCAATAATTGGTACAACACTAAATTGCTTCATGAAGGAAATAATTTATTCTCTATTTGTTTCTAAATTTATTTTATGTATATACATGTTTAATTCATTTTAGGCCCCCAACTGCCCACTGTAGCAGCAAAAACACCAATTGCCATTATTACTGTAAATAAGAAAAGTATACTTGCAGCACTAAAAACAAATATTCTATTGGCGCTCTTACTTGCTTTTAAATACATTTCAAAAAAGATAAAAGGTAAACTATACTGAGAAATACTTAGAAAAGTTAAGAACGGTCCCTGAAACGTTCTTGGGTCAAAACCCACCGGCCCCTCGTTTATCAACAGCCAAAAGTGAAGCCCCACTCTAAAGAACCATACGCCGTTTACAAATAGAAACAACCGCATGGCCCATACCCTATGCCTTTTAAAATCTCGCCGCCTGGCATACCTGATAGCACATACTGCTGAAATCATAATCAAAACAGCATTAAAACTTATACTGATATGCTGTGTTATTCCTCCAACCGATCCACGAACCCAAACCATAAATAGACCACTTAAACTCATCACAAAAGCAACCAGTATATAAATGCGTCCTGTCCACCGGTGAATTACCGGGAAAGATTTTCTAATCCCGGGAATTATTTGAAGTGGTCCGCCGATGACAATAATAATTGTTAAAAGCAAATGAATTCCAACTACTATGTTACCCGTTGTTTCTCCTTCCACATATCCATGCGGAAGCACCTTGTTCCAATCTTCATTGTGCCCGGTAGCAGTTGCTTTGCCGTAAAATAAAATTACATAAGTTGCAAAAATCCATTGCCCTACTACAGCTACTATAAACCATACTGTTACAGCAATGTTTAAAAACTTTTTTGCACTTACTATATATAATCTTGTCATTTACAATTGCTAATTAGATGGCTTGTTATTCTTTGCACCCATAATTAATAGCCATAAACATGTTCCTATTTCGCCAAGGCTTGCAGGCAATTGTATATAGAAAGCAATACCCATTTTTGAATAATGAGGAACCAATGAATGTCCAAGAAAATTTATTAAATAACCAAAGCAACCAAGCATAAGAAATATGCCCAGTATTTTAGGCAAAAACTTTGACTTAAATACTAAATAGCCAAAAGGAAATAACCAAAGGCCGGAAAAAATTGAAATGGTAAGGTTCCCATTATCGTAATGATTGAGATACAATAAAACCTGCGATTGTAATTGATCATTAGAAAATACTTTGAGATAACTTTCACCACTAATTAAGGATAAAACACTGAACATGTTTTGACTATTTGCAAAAGAAACCGGAACACTAACTACGGCTAAAATAACCATAAGCCTGGCAAAAGTTTCATTAACTGGTTTAAGTAACTTGTATAAAACCAATGGTAAAAATAAAAAGAAAGTATAGCAGACTAAATAAGTAACCATACCAAGGCGAAAGAGTGGTTGATTAATAACAATGTTATTGAATGTAGTTGCTGCATTATCCCAAACAATTAGTTTGCCAGGCACATACATTAAGCTAAATATTCCTGTTAGCACAACTACCAAATAAAGTAATCCTGCAATTCTTGCTATTTTTTTGTTTGATGTCATTTTGCCAAAATATTATTGCTTAATATGCTTAGGCCATTTAAAGGCATACCAAACAATAAGTGATGTAATTACACTTTCTACTATTGCTAAAAAAACATAGAAAGTACGCCAGGGCGAAATTGAAGTAAATGCAATCAATACCAGAATAGCAGTAAAAAAAATTGCTACTATAATATTGAGCCATTTGCTTATTGCTGGTTTTAAAATAACTGATAAACAAACCATCAAAGCCGGAATTGCCAATACTAAAGTTGCTGCAAATAAATTTGTCGGGTTATTCAACAAATTTTTTCCATTTAGTAATCCTTCTACTTTTCCAGGAACGTATAACTCAAAATAATCGCCATACAAATAGCAAAGTGTTACAGATGCCCAAAGTGCCGAAAGTTTAATTTTGATATTTATTTTTACATCTTCTAAGCTATTATTCTTTGCCATACATGGTATCTGTTTTAATTTTTGTATAATTTCCGCTGTTCCTAGCTATTGCAGCCAACTTAAACTCCTGCTTTACAAAAGTTCTTTTAAAATTTATTTATTCAATGTATAACAATGCAAGAATATAGAAATATAGAAAGTAGTTGTATCTGAAATCTACAGATAGCAGGTTATCGTAAACAAAAAAACAGCAATGCCTTGCACAACGTGTAATTACCAAAGTAAAATAAATACCAAATGACTGTTCCAAAATTAAAGATTATCTATTTTTGTTATAGAAAAAAAGGTAAAAATATTATTTCCTGATCTTGCTTATATTGAAAGCTAACGGGTATATTAGCGGTAGTTTTTATTCTTGTTTATTTTTTTTCAATATTATGTTCCCAAACCAATTTTCCATTATTGTCAAAATATTTTATTCCAACAAATTCTCCTTTATTTTGAAATAATTCACCTTCCTTATTTGCCATTCCAATTCTTAAGGAACCGTTTTCGCCACCAATAATAATTCCTTTACTACCATCTTCTAAGCATATCAAATGCAAAGCCTCTCCCGATTCGTCATCTAAGCCAATTGTTGGTCTTGATTTTCCATCATCAGTTGTATTCACACCTACACCGCCATGCTCCCAACCTGTTTGAGTATTCCAGTGCTTCTAAAGATTCGTTTGCCAACATTTGCATCAGACAAATTGTCCTCAACCTGAACAACATCAAACCAACACAATTAGAATTGAAAACGATGTCTTTGTCATTCTGTTACGATATTAAATATTGCCAGGTTATCCTTTAAGCTTACGAACCGGGTTACCCGTTGTTTTGTAATTGTCACTTTATTATAACCAACACAACAATACCACTATAGCTATAATATTCATTTTTCCGTCAGCCCTTTAAGCCAATCGGGCATTTCATCATTTCGGTTCCACCTCAAATTGATTCTGTCTAAGTTTTCCATTTTTAGCGATTACATTGTAAAAAATAATGTGCTTCAAAAAACTTATCAAAAAAGCCAGTGTAGGCTATCTTTCTTAAGGTCACTGCTGCAAAAAGACAAAAGCATTGACTTATTAAAAACAAGTTGAGTATTTTAATTTTCAAGCTTCAATTTTAACATTTAAATTTGAGTAAATTGTATTCCCCCTTTGAGATCAATAGAAACAAGTTGCAATTTATCCGGTGAAACTTTGATTTTATTTACAGTTCCTTTGTGACCTGTAATTGCCATAAGTAATTGTCCAGTATATTTATCCCAAATTCGTATGGAGCGGTCTATACTAGATGTAAATACTTTGTCCCTTCCAAATTTAGCCGAAGTAAGAGCCATTTGATAATCAGTGTCCTCGAAATACCCATCTTTTATTTCAATTCCATAAGTTCTTGCAGCATCCTCACCACCAATTGATTCAGCAGATCTTAACCAGGACGGGTGCTTGAATGTAAACAGTTCTTTGTTTTCATTTGAACTATATAATTTACAAACATTAAAATCAATACTTAGAATATTGTTTGAGCTGTCTATATCGACAATTCTGGTTACACTATTAGGAATTTCTTGTATAGCAATTTGTGTTTTATGATCCCATTTGGTAATTTTTTTTGCAGATATTAATGTAATGACATTTTTTTCTATTGAATAAATTATTCCTTCAGGAAATGTTGGAGGCAGGCTAACAGGACTATAATTATTAGTTGCATCCCAAATAAATCTATTTCCTCTTTGATCATTAGCAAATAACAGTTTTGAGTCGCCAGAATAACCCATTCTTAAAGACCAAGTCTGTATTAATGGAAGTTTTCTAATTACTTTCCCATTTATCTCGCTAACAATTACTATTCCATTCTCCAATGTACTTGCTGCGATGTGTTTCTTAGTGGAATTATATGACAACAAATATATTTCATCTCCAAGCTGAGAAATGACCTTTTCTTTCTGTTTACCCTTTATAATTTTACTGATTCTACCGCTGTAAGTGGATACTAATACAGTATCTTTTTCTCCAATGAAGATCACATCAGTATAAGATACCGGATTAACAGCTGTCATTTTAGAAATGAACAATTCATTTTTTTGAGCTTTCAGTTCTATTACTGAAATAAACATTGTCAGTATGATAATGATGGGACTATTTTTTTTCATTTTCCTGTAGTTTAATATTTTTACCTTTATTGGTTAATTCTACTACTGCGTCATCACCCACACTCAGATTTATTCTATTGTTATTTCTATCCCAAAGTCTGATGGTAGCACTCCCCTGGGGCTCTGCAATTAATAACATTTGTTGACTTGTTTTTGAATCTAAAGTCAAAAATGCGTTACCAAAACCATCGTCAGTTACATACCCCCCTCTTTCCTGACCTTCGTGATCATAAATCATTACACCGGAAACAGACCCTCCTTTACCTCTTGCAGCTAAACGATACCCTTTTTCAAAGTTTGGTTCTGGTAAGTGAGAGCCAACAATCACTCTCTCAATTCCAAGAGAGTCTACCACAACAATTCCTCGAACTTTCAAAATTTTGTTCTCATAATTAAGGGTTGAGCTATCTTTTATACTAGTAAAAGAAAAAAGATAAAAACTAAAGCAAACCAGATTTGAAATGCTTAATAGATAAAATAATTTTGCCTTCATAAATTAAGTTTTAGTAATTATATTTTTGTTTTCATTTTAAAATTGTTTTATTTAAAGTACTGACACCAACAAGAATAGCTTCGTTGCTCCACTGTCTACTTTTCTACAGAATAGTTTTTTGAATCTACGAAATACAGTTTCTTCAATCCTACTTTTGGGCTATGGCATATAATAGAACTTCTTTAAACTAAAAATATTCATTGCGATAATGGTAAGAATTTCACGATCAGCTAACTAATTTCTGTATTTTATTTTTACTCTTTTAAAATCACCTCCGCTGCAATCTCCAACAAATAATCCTACTCTGCAGGTTATATCAAAAACCATTCATTTAGATTTAATTTTTACACTTTTTTTCATCCTTGCATAAAGAATATTCATTTTATCTAAGTAAAACCACTGTACCTTTTTCAAAATAAATTAACCCCTTATTGTCTATTGCTTCAACAATCCATGTGTAAGTCCCCATGGATTGTTGAAGTCCATTAAAAGTGCCATCCCATCCTATTGATGGATTTGCTGTTTTAAATACCATTTGACCGTATCTATTATAAATTGAAAAGTGTTTAAACTCTTTTATACCTACAGGTAAAGCCCTTAAGTTATCATTCAAATTATCGTTATTAGGTGTAAAAGCATTCGGTATATAAATGAAAGGCCCTTTGTATACTTTTATATCTATAGAGTCGGCACCAGCACATCCATCAGAATTTTCGGCATAAACTGTATAGCTAATATCCTTATCTAAAATAGCTACAGGATTATAAATCTGTGCATTACTTAAACCGTAAACCGGCGACCAAACATAATTAGTAAAACCAATATTGTTAACATCTTTTGCAATCAGCTGAAAAGGGAGGTTGATAATAATTGCAGTGTCGTTACCAGCAAATAATTTTGCATGGGCACTAACGTTTATAGTAACAGTATCCTCTCTTATTGATTTACAGCCATTGATATCAGTAACCGAAAGAGAATAACTAATAATACCGGAATTTGGCTTTATACTAATCGGATTAAAAATTGTTGTGCTATTCAAATAGGTAGAAGGTTTCCAGCTATATGCTACTGCACCACTCCCATTTAGTTGAATATTTTTGCCAAAACAAATACTGGTGTCATTTCCAGCATTGGCAATTGGTGCAGCATTTACAAAAACCTTGGCAAAGCTACTTTTTGTGCAAACACCATCTGTTGCAATAAGCATATAATCAGTAGTAACAGCAGGCGAGGCAAATGGATTTAGTACTAAGTGGTTGCTTAGTCCGATAGAAGGAGACCAAATAAATGAAGAGCCATTCGAAGTAGCGGATAACTGCATCTTAGTTCCTTCGCAGATAGTAATATCGCTACCGGTACTAACGGTAAGTGTATTTGTTAACCCTACTGTAACCGGGAAGGACTTAATACAGCCACTTGCATCCTTAAGTGTAACTATATAATTATTAGTTGCCAAACCATTGAAAATATTTGAAGATTGAAAATTTATTCCATCAATACTATATTGGTAGGGAAGGCTACCTAAACCAGCCGTTGCGATAATTGTACCTGACACATTATTACAATTTGTAGCTATAGCCGAAGCGCTAAGTGTTGGTGGTGTAATTACAATAATGGTAATAGGTGTAGTTGCTATGCAATTATTTACATCTTTTACATACACCATATAATTATTGGCAGATAAACCAACAAAAGAATCAGATGCCTGATAGTTTACACCATCTATTGAATACAGTAATGGAGAAACGCCCCCACTTGCATTTGCAGTAATTGTTCCATTAATTAACCCACAGGTAACATTGGTGCCATTGGCAGAAAGTTGTAAAGTAGCAGAATTATCTAAAATAATTGGGGGAGAGGTAACTACTGCATTAGTAAAATCCTTTATAGTAATTATATAACTCCCTACGGCAAGATTATTAAAAAAACCGCTACTTTGATAATTAGTTCCATCAATAGAATATTGGTATGGTGGAGTGCCAAAACTTGCAGTTGCAGTTATACTACCATTAGCTGCACCATTGCATGATGGGTTTGTAAATGTTGTATTAACTGTTAAGGAGCAATTATCTATTACAAAATTTTTAATCATCTGTAAACCTCCGCAGGTTTGATTTAAAAAAGCCTTAATGGTATATGCACCTCCAATAGTTAAGCCAGTAAACAATCCGGTGGCATTGCTTTCAATCTGTGTTGCGCCAATAAATAGTGCATACGTTACTGATGTACCTACAGGAGGTGTTGGAGTAATTATTGCCAGAGCAGATAGCGTACCGCAATCAGGAGTTACAGTTAACGTATACGAAGTAGTAGCACAATAACCCGAAATATCAAATGAGGCTACAAGCCCATTACCACAAGCATATAATAATTGTCTCGTTTGGTCGTAAGCTAAATCAAGTATATTACCGCCAGGGAGGGTACTTATTACAATATCCGCAGCTGCAGCATCGTCAAAAACAGTCCCGTTAAATTTAAACGCTTTTATTGTACCGTTAGTACTACCAATAAAAACATTGTTACACTCATCGGCAATAATCCCCCCTTGCAGGAGAGCAGTATTTGGCGTAATTACTAGCGGCGTACCAACTGTAGTGCCATTAGCTTTATTAAATGCTTTAAGGTTTAATCCATCCCAATAAAATAAATAGTTACTATTTGCGGTTAAAATATTTGCAGAATTGTCATTATCACCAAATATATTGGATGATAGGTATGGCCTGTTTTTAAGTTCAGCTAGTGTAGAATAGCCAGATGGCGTATTCCACGCTATGCTGGAAGAATTGTAAGGAGAATTGTGTTTATATATTTTGTTATTAATGCTTGCTATACCGGATGCATAAATGGTGTACATATCGTTGTTAACAGGGTCAATAATTATATCAGCAATATCTTGATAAAAAGCAGGGCTACCAGTAAGATTTACGGAATAAACAGCAGTATTAGGAGGCGTACATACACCGATACTATTATTAGAGGTAGATGTACCCCCACCAATTAATATTTGCGGAGTACCACTGTTACAACTCCAAATCATTTTCCAATTTTCTGAAAAATTACTACTAGCACTGGTGATAAAATTATCATATACTCCGGCAGTACTTAAACGGATAACCTTTGACCCCGCTGGAAGAATTAATCCTTGGCCGAGAAAAATTTTGCCTGTATTCTTTTCAACAACCCAACCACCGTACGAACCCCCAAAAGCCCAACTTGGCGTAGTTAAACTACCGGCAAAAGTCCATTGTAATATTCCACTAGCATTATACTTTGCCAATTTGTGATTTGTTGAAGCATCTCCGCCACCAACTACATAAATATTTCCCTCGTAATCATAATCAATATCCTTTGCTATTCCATTATTAGCACCTGTTAAAGTACCAGTAGAACTTACAAATGGATCAATATATAATGTTTGCGATCTGTCATATCCATCTACACTAAAGGAAACGATATTTTTATCTTTTTTAAATGAGGAGGAAACAAAAGTGTCATTTTGGTTTAGAATGTTTCTTGCAATAAAAGATAAGGGCTTGCTTTCAACGATTGTATCAAATCCGGAACTTATCAATAAATTCCCGTTTTTTATAGTTGTAATTTGTTTTACGTCCCCCTTGTAATTTATTTTAATGTCATTAACATTTCCATTCGGCTTTACTATAAATGTATATTCAAACCCAATTTTAGAAGAGCTGTTGAAATGAAATACTAAATCAATATTAGGGTATAACTCTTTGTAGGTAATTTTTTTATATCCGTGTGTTTTTTCCTTAAGTAAACCATAGGTAAAGTAGGCATCAATCGCACTATCAGCAATTATTTCAACGTTGTTATTTGTATTAAGCCATTCTACAGCAATTGCTTTATCTTGAGCATCTCCTCTTTCTATAATTTCTTCGCTCACCCCTTTTTTTTCTAATTCCTCCTCTTGCTTTTTTGAATATTTTTTTACTTCACGATGTAAGTAAATAAGCCCTTTGGTAGTAAAAAGCACAGGCATACCAAATCCCTCAAAACCATATTTAATTTCCCCCATATCTGGATGGTTAATAAACCCGTTGCCATATTGCCCTATATTCTTAATAAAAACATCTTGTGAAAAAATGTTTTTTTGTTGGCCCGGTTTGTTGAACAGGTTATTATTATCCTTTAAAAAAATTGTTTGAGCATCACTTGCAGAAGAAATGAAAAGTAAAAAAAGTAAGAAAAATCTCATACGGCTTTTTCATTTATTTTTAATAGTTTATTTAAAAAATAACACTCTCATTTTTTAAATACCGGTGTACATAAATTATCTTCCTTACAGAAAGCTGTTTAATGTTTACTAACAGTATTTTAATAAACTGATCTTATTTATATTGTAATAACAATTTTCTGTTCTGTTAATAATGTTGTCAAGCCATTTAAAATATTTCTTCCTTCATACTATATCACAATGTTTTTTTCAACTTAACAGATTCTTTATCGCCATCTTTTTTTATTGTAATTATTTTTGTTACGTTTGCTGTAGCACTGGCTACAAAATTGTGAGTTGTGGTAATATCGTTTGACCCCTGGTATATACCATTTACATAAGTATCTCTGGAGCCAACCACTTCCGTTTCGGAGGCACTGTGAGCATAAGTAAACTTAACAGTCAGCAAATACTCTCCCGGCATTAAGTTTAAAAATTCAAAATTCCCATTATCATCATACACTTTGCTTTCTTTAATACATTCTCTTGCCCCAACCGGCAAAGGAATTAATGGTCTGAATTTCTTTTGACGGGCTTCATTGAGTTTTATCCATTCTTTAAAATAATCTGTATAAGGAATTAAAACTATAACAGTGCCTTTTGCTGCAAATTGTTTTTTGTTTACGTTAAGTATCGCCATGCCCTGTAGTGCCCCTCCGTTCTTATTATCTCTTGCAAATGCTTGCCCAATAATTACAGAGTTTCCGCTATTAACAAGCTTTAGTGTTTCTTCTTTATTAAATTTATTTACGAATGGATTAAAGTCAATTTCTTTATTAATCAGCAATAATTTTTGCCCCTTAGCCAGTATCTCAATTTTCCAAATCCTGCGACTATCTTTATCTATATAATATTCATATTTATCATTGGTAGCCTCCTCAAAAACACTCACCTGCCAAACTTTGTGTTCTCCGGTAAGTGTGCTGACATAAGTATTGTTTTTTACTTCTTCAATTCTGGTTTTTGTGATGTTTGTTTGATTCTCAGGCTTGTAATCATAAACTGCCAAATTCTTTTTATACCCTGTAGTAAGAGGAAGTAAGCCAAGAAAATACGGGTATACATAACTGTCGAAAAAAGCATCCGTAACCGGATCTTGTATAGTGGTTCTTTTCTTTGTTTGCTTATTATAGTGGTAGCCGGTTACCTCTTTATTGTATTTAAGCACATAATCATTATCCTTACTAAAAGATGAACGATAGATTGGTTTAAATGTATTGGCATCAGAAATGCAGGTATCTACCCAAAGATCGGCTGAGTTTAAAAATTGCAAAGTTGTGTAAACCGATATGGTTTTATTATTGGAAGCAATATCAATAGCAAAAGAACCAATCTCTACGTTCGGGCCTCCATTTACAGCAAAATAGGTCATTTCTGTTCTACCGCTTTTCAGCTTAGCCGTTTCAAATGTATTATTGCCAGGGGCTAAAATACTTTGTGCCTGTATAGCAGAATGAATTACAAAAGAGGCAATAATATTAATAATTTCTTCATATTTCAAATTATAAATAATGAGATTTCAAAGGCTAAGTGAATATTCATTTTTACTCATCAATAGTTAAATTTAGTTGTAGCAATAAAGCATGCTGTTTAATTGCTACTGTTGTAACTGATGAGGGCAGCTTAAGATTTTGATAGCTTATATTACTTAAACCCCAGGATTGAGAAAGCCATTTTTCACCTACCCAAAAAATGTTTTCATTTTTTGGAAATTTATTTAAAAGCAATTTTAGTTGCTCATTTCCAATAACTTTAAGTAAAACAGTATCACTTGTAACTTCATTGTACGATTTCAACCTGTTAGTACCAGGCAGAATTGCATAATTCCAATCGTTACAACCTTGTTCCTTTTGCGGCCAACTATAAAGTTCCCAACCTTTCATGGATGTATTAATTTGTAGGTTAATAAGATTTTGTGGCAGTTCTTTTGAACAATTACAGTTTACAGTCTTTTTAGAACACCCAATAATATGAACCAGGAGAAACAAAAAAATGAGTTTAACTATGGATTGCTGAGTCATTATTATATTTTTAAGTTTACAAAAATTATTTAAATGTTACAGTCAAATTGAAGTAGAACATAAATGGTTTAAAATGTATGAGCAATTGCAGGCTACATTATTTTTTTCCAAAGAACCTGTAATGGCAAAAAAAAAAAATTATCACATTTCCCCTTGAGTATATTTTCATTGTGGTTGTTTGACCAGTTACACCTGATATACTTACATGTTCACCAATAACAATTTGTTCCCCGTTAAAGTTTCCGGTAATTCCATACTTTTCAACGCCTAAACTTGTTCCTCCGGTATTGTCATTTTTCATTTTTGCATGAACCTGAAAAAACTAAAGCTTATAAGAAAAGCAGGTTTGCTTTTTAAAAATATTTTTTCATTTTTTTTCTTTATAATTAAACTGGCTACAAATATATAGTGGCCCGGCACAGACAGCCTGCCACTATTTAAAAATATTTACCTTTCAAAGCGTCAATAATTATTTTATGGTCTTCTTCATCATGTAGCCCGGATACAGTTATGGTGGCCACCATGCCTGCGTTTTTTACAAAGATTGGTATTGAACCTCCTTTTGCAATAAAATCCTTCTCATCTAATCCAAATGACTTTTCTAAAGTCATGTTTCCGTTTTTTAAATCATTTTTTACATTTAAAGAACTTTCTTCAAATTGTTTAGCCACATTAGCTTTCCGTCTGAGCCAATTGTGTTTGTCAACAGGAAGGCTGTCGTCGACAAATAAAAAAACTGATTGATTCAGCCGGTTAATTTCTAGGGCAATATATTGATTGCGGCTTTTAGCCAACCCTACAACTGCCAACCCCATTTCGAGTGCCATGCTATTTGTAAATTTTTCTAATTCTATTCCCGTATCCATATCTTTTTATTCTGTTTTACCTGGTACTATTATTACAGTGTTAATTATAGAAAAGGCAACTACTATTAATATTTCCCTCATAGGTTATAAAGTATTTGCGATTTAAAGGATGAAATAAATAAGGAGAGAAAGAAGCTCCTGAATTAAATTACTCAATAGCAAAAGCAAACATAAAATCGTTTGAACCAAAAAAATATTCGCCTATCCCGATATTTTTTATAATTAAATAATAATAGCCCTCTTTTATTTTCTTCACTTCATAGCTTATTTTTTCAAATGAAGTAGAAGTACTTGTTGTTTTAGCTTTTGTTGTTATAAAAACTCTTTGGTCTTTTCTAATTTCAAATTGAACTAAATCCAAAACTGATGTTGGGTCAATCCCTGGAGTTACTTTTACAACAAATTTTATTTCTTCTTGCTTTGCAATTTTTACCGGAGACGAAATGCCTTTCAGGAAAAAACCAGCTTCGGCTTTAGATAAACCTTTTGCCTTTGCCATAGTGTTGTATTGCGATTTTTCTAACTCTTTTAATTCTTTGGTTTTCGCATCAACGTACGCAGGTTTGTCATTAAATTCTGGCAGGTTTTGCGCTTTTAAATTAAAAAAAGATAGAAAAATTAATGCAACAGTTAGAATTGCTTTCATGAGTTTTATATATTTAATTTGTGTGAAATTCATTTTTACTAATTTTGTTTCATATTCGCTTTGCCATTTATACTTAAATTTGTAACAAATAATAACTTTTCCCTAAACACAGCTGTTACATACTTGTAGTATTGCGAAAACCGATAGTATTAGTTTTTATAACTTTTTTCTTTTGCGCTTCTACAATTTTTAACATAAACTCTACTTTTCTGTTACTTAAATTTTGAGTTGTATCAAGCCATATTTCAACAATTTGTTTTAATTCTTCCTTTGGTACCTCATTGCAAAGTTTTTCAAATGCAGTGGCACTGCTCAGTTCGTTATTACTAATTTTTTCTAAAATTGTTTCAACTGCTTTTCCTGTTTCACATACAAAATCTATAAGTCCAGCCTGTTGCATTTCATTAGCAGTCCATTTTTTTCCAGACGCTATCATTTGATTTGCTTTTGCAAAGCCAATCTTTCTTGTTAAAAAGCTATACGCTCCCATACCGGGAAATGTTCCAAAAAGCACTTCAGGAAAGCTGAACTTTGCATGCTCTTCGGCTACAATATAACTTCCGGCAAGTGCACATTCGAAGCCCCCACCAAATGCGTTACCTTGAATTAATGATGTAACAGGAATATTATGATAAAAACCTTTATTTATTACATCCACCACATCTATGCATTTATATGCATAATCCTTTATCTTATTGTCTTCATTTTGTAATACTGAATTTGCAAACATTTCTAAGTCTCCGCCCATATTCCACACTTCTTTATTGGCCGACAGCATAATAATGTGTTTAATATTTTCCGTAGCTACTATGTTTATTATTGGGCTTAATGATTCATAAAAATTGCAAATAGTTTTGTATGAATAATGCAATTCAAACGGGGAGCCAATAAGCAGCCATAATATGTTTCTATTTGAGTCAACCTGAATTTCAATGTTTTCTTTTAATATCATTTGTTTTAATTCCGCTTATCTATTATTAAATTACCCCCTTTGCAATTTGAATTTTTTAACTACTTATTTTCATCTGCTTAAATAATTTTCACAAGCCGATATTGAAATTTCAGTAAAATCAACTTTTGTTTGGGGAGGATTTTGGGAGAGAGCCTCACACCGGAAGCAGTCCGGTATAGTGGGATTGGTATCTGGCTCCTTAAAGCTTACATAAAGTGTTATCTTTTTTTCCTTTGGTAAACTCTGCAATTTTGCAGGTGTTGTAATACGAAACAACATTGTTGTACCGCTGCCCGGTTTGAACATCTTCCCAATCAGCATCCCCAATAGTTTCAGTAGTTAATAGTTGAAAAATAACCCTATCGCAATCATAACGAATGATTTTAGCAGCTATTAAATTACAGGGGGTGTCGCATTTTTTGCATGAGCTAAAAATTAAGATTACAGCTATTAAAGCCGTAAATAGATTTGCCGTTTTCATTTTATATTTTTTTCTTTAAAAGATGACACTTACAAATAGAACTTCGTTGCTCCAATATCTACTTTATCTACAGAATAACTCTTTAAGTCTACGAAATACAGTTTATTCAATCCTGCTGTTGGGTTAAAGTACGTAACAGCACTTTTTAAAACAGTAAATTACCATGGCATTACTGGTAATAATTTCAGGAACATCTGACTAATTTCTGTATTTTATTTTTATACTTTTAAAATCACCTCCGCTGCCATCTCCAACAAACACCCCTACTCTGCCTGTTATTCTATGATTAAGTTTTTCTACCACCAATGATGGTGTTTCAGAATTATTAATAAAAGCTTTGATTATCATATTATCAATGGCTATCCTCATTGTAAACCATCCATTGGGATCAGGAGGGTTGAGGATTTCTTTCTCAAATACAGCATTCCTTTCCTCTCTTAACTTTTTCCACGTAAACACAGGATGAGAAATGTATTGAATTGCATGAATACGCCGAACAGAATCCTTTGCAAGAAAATTAAACGGCCGGCAATAGACTGCATCATAAGTACTATCATTAAGCCCATGAAAAACAATACCTATAAAACTTCGCTGCAAAACATCTTGCCCCCTCATTACAATTTCTATGCTGCCATTTTTAAGGTTTTTAAAAGGTAGCCATACTATTCCTTCCCCTTTGCTTTCAGCAACATGGAGAAATGCGCTATCCCTTTGTGTAATAGTACTGATTATCCTGTTTACAGCTTGTAACCTATTCTTACTATGCAATGTCCCCAGTTCTACTCTTTTTTTATTTTGAGCAAAAAATAAGCAGGGTAACAAAAGAAAAATTATAAGTGCGCTAATAAATTTTAATTTCATTCTAATATAATATTTTTTATTTTATAGATATTTATTCAACTACTAACAAACTAACCAGCAAATCATTTTTCTATTCACTGAATCCCAACTTTATTTTATACCTGTAAATTTTTTTATTTATTTCTTGCTCCAATTTTAAAACTTCTTTTGTTTTCTTGCTTATCCAAAAAACTTCTTTGCTTCCTTTGCTTTCATTTACCAATAACCAGCAATCAATTTTTTGGTCATTAAAGCCATTCAATTCGGCAGAGCCTGTAACAGTGTAAGCAACATTTTGAAAACCAGAAGCTGTGCCGGGATCATAAAAAGGAATAACAAACGTTACTCCTTTTTTATAGGGTAATAAAGGAAAGGTTTCCAAATCCAGATGCCAGTTTAAATAATATTTACCCAAGGATGATTTATATCCGTCCCATATTCCTTTTACTTGTTTAGATGTATCTGCATCGCTTAACAAGTTGCCATTGTATTCAAGTCTTTTATTTAAAAAATCGATAGTTGTTACATTTACAGTTTTAGCTGTTGAATTTCTTGCTGCTTGCACCTTCCACCATGTTTTATGATACAAGGGTTGCATTGTTTTTGCATCAGAGATTGATTTTACAACATGCATGATGCTGTCTTTATCTTCCCACTCCTGTGTAATTTCAATTGCTGCTGTTCCATTATAATCAGTTCGTTTAATTGTTCTTGTCCAAAACTGAGTCAATGTACGGATGCTGTCTTTTTTCATTTTTGCATAAACAAGGTAACGATGAATACCTTCCCTTAATGCCCTTATGTCAATTTTTGCTGCTGTAATATGTACAGTGTCAGTAATTTGAGCATTGGCAATATCGGCTAAAAAAAGAACGACAGTTAAACATATTGTTGTTGCTAAATATTTCATTACTTATTTTTTTGTATTGTTAATTGATATTTTATGTATTAAGTTCATTGATTTTCAGTACTGCTTTTACAACTCCTTATTAGCGGTAGTTATTGTACTTTAATGATTGATAGAAAACTTTCTGTTCTTTCACTTCTTTAAAACCAATGGAAATATAAAACTGATGAGACTCCTTGCGAATAGAATTACACTTAACTCTAATTGTGCTACCGTTTTTAAGCTTAGCCCATTCTGTAACTTTCTGAACTAATAATCTTCCAATTCCTTTTCGCCTGTAATTTTCATCAACTACTAATCCACCAATTTCAACAAAAGGATCTGATTGGATTCGTAGTGTGTAAAATCCATGAATCCACCCTATTACAATTCCACTGTCTGTTGCAACAAATGCACAATTATCATTACTCACTATAATTTCAGATAGTCTTTCTTTAGTTTTTTTAGTATCGGCTATATAACCAAATTGGTATGAAAGCCTGGTAATAGATTCAAAATCTTCTACTTCTGCCGCTCTGATAAACAATTCCATGTTGTACTAAATATTGTTTTACAATTTTGGTTAATGGTGTACAGGACTTTACGCAGTTTGAAAAGCATTTCACCTACTTAAACCACTGCTCATTGTTCGCAGGATGCTGTGAAAAAATATTTTGCTGGAGTTAAAAACTAATATTCAATATAGTTTGTAAAGCCCAACTTGCATAAACCTCTTACTGTTAGCGGTATTTTTTTTAAGTTCTTTTGCCATCATTAAAAAATAGTTCAATAGATTTATGTTTTTCTTACACGTTCCCATTTTTAAAATCATTTTTCATCTTTAAAAAACTCTCTTCAATCTGTTTAGTTAAATGATACTCACTTAGGTCAGCCACCAACACAAAGCCTCGCTATTTGAAATGGAACTTAATTTTTTAATTATTTCAACCAATTAATTACTTTTCTAATTCTGACTTAACAGTGTCAGCAACCTTCTGCAATTTTAAAAAACCGGTTCCCACTTTAACAAATGAAATAGTTAGTTTAATCTTTCCCTCAACCATTGTGGCTGTAACATCTGCAACATAGTAGTCAGCTTTAGAGCCTGTTGTTCTGGTTGAGGTAAAGGATGACTTCTGAATGCCGTTTGCAGCAATAAATTTTTGTGCAAGTAGTACATTTTTTGCGGCCATCAAGGCATCGTCTATAGAAGTATATTTTGTATTAACTTCAATTACGATCGGAGCTTTTAGCATGTTATCAAATGAAAAAGAAGTATGCGTTTTGCTGAAAACTGAAATAGTCAGCAGGAGAAATGCGGATAGCATTATTGTCATTTTTTTCATATTCTTATGTTTTTAAGTATCATAATATTCTTGTTTACGGCTTAGTGCTGTTGGGCATAAAAAAAACTAGTCCAACTTTTGCACAGATACAAAATAAAAATCTACTATTTTAGTTAAACCTATTTGCACGTTTTTGCAATACCGATGTTAGCGGTAAATTATTTCTTGTTGACAATTCTGATCCGTAATTTCATAAACGGCTCTTCTATTGTAAAATGCAGCAAACAAGCAAAACTTATACAGGTTGTCATACAAATTAAAAGCATCAAATTATTGTCAATTTTAAATTCGGCTAATAATTGATGTGTCATGTGAATTACGCCTTTATGTGTCAAATAAATCGCATAAGAAAGTGTCGCAATAAATGTCGTCACCTTCGAATTCCATTTGTATAAAAAACTTGATGGACTTATCGCTCCAACAACCATAAATCCATAACCAATGGCCAAGAGTGGAAAACCAAAAACAGAAGCATTAAAAGTCATTGGCTCTTCAAATAAAAAATATGAAGCTGCCAAAATACCTAAACTCAAAATAAAAAACAGATTTTTGTATTTAGATATTTTACTCCAAACTATAGGCAAAAACTGACAAATTCCCGCAATTGATACACCAACCAAAAGTCCGTCTAAACGGTTGTAAGTTGGGTAGTAAATGTATTTGTACCAATACATAAAACCACTTTCATCTTCAAGTTTAGGAAGATATAATTGGTTAAAACTATAAATTCTAATGACAAAGCCAAATAAAAAGAAAGCAATTATCAGCCAAAACGGTTTTTTAATGAGCTTAGTAAATTGTAACAGAATCAAAATTAGTGGAAGGATTAAATAAAAATGTTCTTCCACACAAAGTGACCAAGCGTGAGAAAATGTTCCGAAATCTTCTAAATTTAGTCCAAGATTTTGTGTAAAAGTTAGCACCTTCCATAATGGAGGCAAACTTTCTTTTTCACGGAAAAATGGAAAGTAAAAATAAAGTCCAACTGTAGCCAAAAACGCTGGAATAATTCTAAAAAATCGTTTTAGAAAGAAATATTTGAAAGAAATATTTTGCCCTTGCTTGATTTGGGCGAACAGTTCCGATGAAATTAAAAAACCACTCAAAACGAAGAACAAATCTACGCCTGTCCAACCAAAACTTGCTACACCAGGTAACCATTTAGGCTGTCCATCACTTAAAATGAAATAATGAAAAAAGAAAACAAATACAATTGCAAATGCTCTTAAATGATCAAGTCCGTAAAGTTTTTGTTGAATATTTTGCTCCACTAAATTTACAAATTTACCGCTTATTATTTTTTTGGGGTTCTGGATTTATTGCTTCATATTCAATAGAAAAAAGTACAGACGCAATTTTCCATTCTCCATTTTTTTTTATTAATCCCCAACTCTCTTTGCCCCAATTCAGTTTTTTGTTTTTTTGAAAAAAACTGTAATCAAAAGTAACTGAAGCAATGTAACCGTCTTCAGTAATTTGAACATTATAGAATTTTTCTTCTATTGCAATCTTATAAAACATTCTGTAGAACTCTTTAAAGGTTGCCGAAAAATTATCTACTGCAAAACTGTCATTTTTTTTCTCATCTGCAAATGATTTTGCTTTTGTTACACCCACCCAAACAATCAGGTCGTTGTGAAAAAGATTATAAAATTTAGTGCTGTCTTTTTTTACAAGACATTCCATAAAATCAGTAAGAATTTGTTTGATTTCCTTTTTGTCATTTTTAGAAATTGTTTGACTAAAAACAGGATTTGTAAAATAAACAAAAAACAAAAAAATTACACTTTTTTTCATTTCTCATTCTATTATTTGTCCGAAAGTGAGAAGATTATTATCAGGGTCAAGTAGTGCAAATTCTTTTTGTCCCCAAGGTTGTGTCTTTAATGTTCCATTTGGATGAATTTCTGTTTTATTGTCAAGCATTGATTGATATAAATTCTCAATATTATTAGTTCTAATATAAACCTGCCCATAATTTTCTTTTGGGTCAAGTCCATTAAATTCAAAAAAGTGAATTTCAACGTTATCTTTTTTAATTAATAGGTAGCCTTCAAAGTCATGGCTACCGATGTCCTTAAAGCCTAATTGAGTTAAATAGAATTCTTTTGTGAGTGATTTGTCACGCATTGGAAGTTTGGGAATAATATTTGTTAACATAATATTTTTTTTTACAAAGATGGTCGTTAGTCTGCAAATACCAACTTGATTGAAATCATTAAATTCAAAAATTCGCTCTCACTCTACTTAGAGTTTCAGGTGAAATTTTGAGATATGAAGCAATCATTTTAATTGGAAAAATTTTTGCCAATTGCGGTTTTGATTTGTTGATATAACTGTACTTTTCCTTTGGTTTAAGTGAATTGTCAAAAATGAATGTTCGGTTTTTTGATTGATTAAGGATTTTCCCAAATTGTAAAAAGGATTGTGATTTTGAACACAGGCAATGAAAACTGAGTAAACTTAACTCAACTACTTCTGATTTTGAAAAAGCTTTGATTGTCGTATTTGAAGGCATTTGCTCTGTAAGGCTTTGTTGATTAAACATCCACTCATTTTGTAAGTGTAAATCAATAATTACTTCATCTGTGTCACAGGTCTGAAATTGAAATAATGAACCTGATAAAATGAAATAAAAGCATTTACAAACTTCACCTTCATTTATTAGCACTTCATTTTTATTGAGTATTCTCTTTGCTGAATGTCTTTCAAAAAGCTCGTAGTCAAAATCTGAAAATTGTCCTATACTATTTAGGATATCCTGTGTTGTCATCATAATTATTCTTTTCAATATTTTTAGGATCTCGTTCTATATTGAACGCTAATATTTTTGGGCTTAGCGAAATTGAGAAACCAGAACATAAATATTCAGTTTTGCACAAATGCCAAGTAGTATTACTAATGTTCAATTAAGCACTTCTACCCTTACACTGCCTAAATGATACTGGTGATAGTTTTATTACTTCTTAGTTATGAAATAGTCCCAAGCCGCTTTTGTAATGTCAGCAATTATTTTTTCATTTATATCTGCATTTTCTTTTGAATTAGTTACAAATACACTTATAAAAAAATGGTTCCCATTCGGTAGAAACACAATTCCAATATCATTTACTGCAGCTGTTACACCATCTTTGTTTGCTCCTGATGAACCTGTTTTATGTGCAACAATTGTCCCTTTTGGTAATTGCCCTTTTAACCTGTCTGCTCCTGTTTCCGTTTCTCTCATTACTTTCCAAATGAAGTCATAACTTTTTTTGGAAAGTAGTTTATTCTTGTTGTAATAAAATTTTATTAATGTTTCGTTTCCTGCAACTGGTGTCGTCCAATTTTGAAACTGCAAATCCCAATTAGCTTGTTGTTGTTCTTCGTTGAATTTTATTGAAACATCCTTAATATTATTTTTTGCCAAGTAATCTTCAACCGCTTTCGGTCCTCCAATTAACCTCAGTAAAACTTCACATCCTACATTGTCGCTTGATGAAACTGTGTATTCTAATATTTTTGAAATTGGAAGTATTGCTCCGTTTGGGTAGTCCTCTCTAATTGGGCTATACAAATTCGGCAATAAGTCTTTTTTGTCAATTTTAATTTTTTGATTAATCCGAAATTTTCCTTCGTCAATTTGAGATAAGACTGCCAATGCGATATGAAACTTAAACACACTTTGTAACGGAAAATGTTTTTCGCTATTTAAAGAAATTGTATCTTTTTCATTATTACCAATAATTGAAACGCCAACAATTGCATTCTTTGTCGAAATTATTTTTTTAATTTGCTGTTTTAATGAATCTGTCGTTTGGGCAGATGTTTGACAAGCAATAAGTAAAAAAAGCAATATCGTAAGATGAAATAGTTTTATCATATTTTTAATTTTTATTTATACTTACTATAATCAATTAAAAAAATTAGTGGCATAAAGGGGTAATTTACGGATTGATAATGGAGGGATATTTAAAACAATCAACCCACCCAATTCACTTATACCCAATAAAAGCCCTATTGTTGAATTATTAACTGCCTAGCCAATACTAGTGACCAGCTTTTTTTACAAAAAAAAGTTAGTCTTTCTTAGGCATTTTAATAAATTCAAAATTGTTGTACACAAGTTTTGCAATAATTTTCTTTTCGTCTTTTATAAATTTTATTACTTCCCCAGTACCTGGTATAAGTTCTACCCGTATAGATTCTTCTTCTGTAAAATAGGTACTTGATGATTGCATGTTTCCAATGGCTGCACTCAATACTGAGTCATTTAAAAATATTTTCATGGTGCCAAAAAACTCATTGGCAAACTCTCCTGTATATTCAGTAAGTGGCAATGATAACTTTGATGCACGTTTAGCTTTGTCTTCAATTCCTTTTGCCGAAGCTTTTTTGAAGCCTTCATACATTTGTTTCAATTCATTTTTCTTTCTTTCATATATCGTATCTTTTCCCTTTTCATTCAGCCACCAGTCATAAGCAAATGTTGCCAATACAGTTGCCACCCTTGCTCCCATAGTGCTTTCGTTTGTGGTGACGGCTACACCAATTTTTTTATCAGGCATGAAAGAAATATGCCCGGTATATCCGGGAAATCCTCCAAAATGATAAATCACTTTCTCTTTCTTATACTCTCCAATTATCCACCCTAAACCGTACTGGCTTAACCCAGTAAATGGCTGCAATGTCCTTTCTACAAATGCATATCCTGTCTGGCATTTTTCTATTGTCTCCTTTGCAAACACTTGTCTGCCATTTATTTTGCCCGTATTCATATTTACTTCAAGCCATTTGGCTAAATCCTTTGGCGAACTAAAGATTCCCCCGGCAGATTGCAGGTTGTTATCTTGTTTTGGTAAGTTTGTAAGCACTGCACCATTGTACCCAACTGCCTGATAAGGCGCTGCCACAATCCATCCATTCTTTAGCGCTTCTGACATATAACTGGTTGTATGCGTCATCCCTAAAGGCTTGAGTATTTTTGTAGCAATTACATCTTTCCAGTTTAGTTTTAAGTATGTACGAAGCAATACTGCATAAATATTGTAACCAAGGTTGCTATAGTTGTATTGATTAAACATCGTGTCAGTATATGTCATTGCACCTGTAAAAACATGATCAATCTCTTTGTCCTTAATATCGCCGCTATACGCCATTCTAAAACCAAGTGCATCGTTTGACAGTCCGGATGTATGGGTTAATAAATGTTTGATAGTGATTTGCCTTACAGGTATTAGGTTGTTGAATTTTAAAGAGCCCAGGTATTTATCTATGGGTTCATTCAATTGTATTTTCCCTTCTTCCTCCAATAATGCTGCAGACAATGCGGTAAAAGATTTGGTAGATGATGCAATATAAAAAAGTGTGTTGTTATCTGCTTTAATGCCTGCTTCTTTATTTGCATAGCCATACGTTTTTACAAAGACTGGTTTTCCGCCACTAAGTATAGATATGCCAATGGCAGGAATGTCAGTGTTCTTTAATACTTCCTGAATATATGCATCAAATTCGGCTATAAATTTCTGCTTACTAGATTTACTGACTGATTGACTGTATAGGTTTGTAGTAGCCACACAGAAGCAGACTATTAGCCCCAAAATTATTTTCATGTTTTTATACTTTAAACCAAAGCTATTATAATCATTTTTAAAAGGATTGAACAAATGAAACCTTTACTTAAATAAACTCCTAAACCCTAACGGAGTTTGCTCAAGTTCTTGTTTAAAATTTCTTTGCAAATGGCTTTGGTCACTAAAACCATTAATAAAAGCGGTATCATTAATACTGCATCCATTGATAAGCGATGCAACGGAATGATGTATGCGTAATGCCTTTAAATAAGACTTAATATTTTGGCCGAAATACTTTTGAAAAACTCTTGCCAAATAAACACGGTGCACTTTGTATTTTTTAGCTAATTCGGTAACATTTACAGGCTCATCATAGTAAGTATCAATGTATTCTTTTGCGTCTGCCAGCCAATCGGGTATTTTGGTAACAGTAGTATCCATTTTGCAAAATGAAATATACCGCAATAATTCAGCTATGTTTTCGTGAATTTGTTTTTCAGTTTTGCTTTGTAAAATCTTTGTAAAGTATGGAATACAATTTAATCCATTCATCCAAGCCCATTCTGCAAGTATTTCATTGTGCTTTAGTTTTTTTGTCTGAATATCTTTAAGGTATAAGCAGAGTATTGTACAATCTTCAGTAAAAATATTTTGGTGAACAATTTCAGCAGGCTTAATAATAGTTACGGCACTCCTTCCCACCTCCAGTTTATTATCCACTTCTTCATGCACTATACCATTTAATACAATACTGATAGCAGTGTCCTTATGGCTATGCGGTTTAAATCTATGTCCACTTTTGTAAATGGCTTTTGAGAGTCGAAAATGGCTATTTTCTTCAATAAAATCAATCATTCGCAGTTCATTTAACTTTTTAATATTGCAAATAGAATTCTTTTTGCTGCTAATGTTCGAGTATTTACGAAGGTATGGGACTCATTGATTTCCAAACCCTGCTTTTGCAAAGACTTTAGCAATAGCCCTGGTTTCACTTTACTTTTTAATTCTGATTTACAACCGCAATTACCATTCCATCATGTTCTTTTACGCCAACCGTTTGCAAAATTGTGGCAGTAACGTTTTTATTTTCTTTTAAACTTTCGTTTAAACGTTGAACACCAATTAGCCTTTCGTCTGAACTTTTTATATCAAGTATTTTTCCTTCTCTTACTACATTGTCACACACAATGATTGTACCTTGGTGGGAAAGTTTAACTGCATATTCAAAATATTCTAAGTATGGCGGTTTGTCAGCATCTATAATTATAAAATCAAATGGTTCTTCGTTTTGGGAAATAAGATTTGCTAAAATATCTATCGCCTTACCAATTTTCATTTCTACTTTATGCGTTAGCCCTGCATTTTCAATATTTTTCCTTGCTACATCTGCATAACTCTTGTTAACTTCTAAAGTAATTAACTTCCCATTGTCTGGTAGCGCTCTTGCCATCCAAATTGTACTGTAACCTCCTAAGGTTCCTAATTCTAAAACTCTTTTCGCATTACAACAAATCATAAGAATTTGTAAAAATTTACCATGATTTGCTGATACACTCATTTGGGGAATATTTGCATCGTCCAGCGATTTAATCACATCAGTTAGTGCTTTATCTTCCGGAGCTAATAAATTACTGATATAGATATCTACTTTTTGAAAAATATTCTCCTTCATTTTTATTTTTTGGTGTTTCATTTTTAAACGATTACCGCTAATTGCTACATTACCGCAATAGATTTAAAATTATACGCAACTGCAGGTAATACCAACTCGCCTAATGAACCAGCAGTGGCAGAAACCGTTTTTACAACATTACCACCTGAGTATATCTTCATAGTGGCAGTTTGGCCAGCCACTCCAGGTATGCTTGCCTGCCCACCAATACCAATCCCTGTAATGTTAGCCGGGTAGGTTGTATCCTTTAAAAAGGGTAACGCAACATTATTTATAACTATATTCCCGTTTACATTGTCGTTGTAAATAACTGTAAGCTTCCCGGTAAAGTTTCCGGTAATTTCATACTTTACAACCCTTGAATTTGTACCTCCTGTATTGTTATTTTCTTTGTTACATGAACTAAAAATAAACAAAGCCGGCAGGAGAACTAAACTTGCATTTTTTAAATACTTTTTCATGTTATTTGCTTTAATAATTAAACTTGCAACAAGTATATCAGGTTCCTGTCATAGCCGTAAAAAAAATCAAGCACTTGTTACAAACCTTTTTAAATTAATTCTAAACCAGAGTTCGAACTCTACACGTACCACAGCTAAGCAAGTCGAATAACTACCAACCCTCTCATACTATATCTTACAACATCTCCCTGAGTATAGTTATATATGCCATACAACGGGTATTATTCAGGCTATCTACTTCGGTTTTACAAAAATATAATTCACTAAATAACCGACTAGTCCAATCAGATAATATAAGTACCATTTTGATAAGACATTCTGTGTTATCTAAAACGAATCTTACCTGCTAAAAAACTATATAGATGGAAACAATCCAATCAATTCGCAAAAACAGACAATGCTACAAACCTGATTTTTTTTGTCATAACTCTATAATTTCATTTTTTTTACTTCGCTTATCTACGCCTTACTTCTAACTGAATATATGAATGAACAAGGATAAATAATTTTAGTATATCTAAGTTTAGTGATCTATAAACAACCGATTACAGTATACGGATGGCTCGATTTGATGGGCTTTTGATTTGTATTCATTCTCGGTTTGTCTATTCAAAAACCCGGTCTTTAAATGCTGCCCGTAAACTTGCAAAATCCTGTTTTGGTTCTTTGCAAATAAAAATTGTCTGATACAGGTCTTTGTCAAAACTTGAATAAGGATTATAAATTTTTTTTACAGCAACGACCGAACTAAAAAAATCTTGGAAAAAATCTATTTCTGCCTCGCCATTTGTAAATGCAATTACAGTTGTTGGAATTGCTCCACTTTCAGGTGTCCACAAGTAAAAACTTCCGTGATAAGAAAATGCTTTTGGAAGTCCGTAGTCTGCTCTATATAAGTTTACTCCACCTGCCTGGCTGTAATGCTTACCCCAAATCATACAAGTTTGTTTTTCAGTTTGTGGCAAACTGTCGTAAACGGTTTTAAGTGCTGTAAGTGTATTTTTCCATTTTGTTTGTGCAAAATATTCCTGGCAATCAACCTGAAAACGTTCATTTTGAAAACGTTCATTTTTCATTTTAAGTTTTGCAAATTTCACAAAACTATCTAACGGTAGCAATGATAAACCAAAAGGTGCAAATAGAATCCCTGACGCAATTAATAAAATTGTTGCAGGATAAAGTACCCACTTTCTTTTGGATAAAACATTTTGTTCAAACCAAATACTTCCAAACATTAATAATGTAAGCATTGCAGGAATAAAATAATAGGCTTTACTTTTTGTAAATGCAAATAATAGGATTGAAATGAATATAGATACAGCTATTGGTCGGAGGAATTCAGGAAATTTTTTACTGAACATAAAGAAAAATCCGCCAACCCAAATAAATATCGTTAATGGATTTAGCATAATAATTAAGTCTTTTAAAACTCCTGAAATTGTAAGTTTATCTAACTGTGTTTTATACAGAAGTGAAAACATATTTAATACAGGGAAATGATGTTGGTATTGCCACCATAAATTAGGACTGATAATTAAAAGGAATATCAAAATATATTTCCTAATTGAGTTCGTTAATATTACTTTTTGAGTTCGTTTAAAAAAAAGCAAACTCGTAAGACCTGCAATAAAAAATAAGATATCAAATTTTGTAAGAAAGCCAAATGCTAAGCTAATTGTAAGATAAAGTAGATATTTTTTGCCAAGGGTTTTACTAAACCTTACAAACTGATAAAAAGATAGAAGCCAAAAAAGATGAGTAAAAACAACTGGTTGAAACAATTGATAAGCTCTTGCTGGCATTACAGAAATACACAGTAAGATAATGAAAACTGCTTTTGACTTTCCACCTAATGTAATTGTTGTCAATGCCGCCAAAATCAAAATTATTGTTGAAGCAATATGACAGAAAATATGATTTACAAAAACCGAGTTAGAATGAAACGGGTTTTGAATAAATGCCAACCAACCAATTACTGGCGGAAATTCCATGTAACCAAAAGCTAAATGATTACCTGTTTCAATATGTAATAATTCGTCTCCTTGAAAACCTGAATTAAAGTCTGCAATTATATGGAGTGTCAAATTGAGAACACAAAAGAAAAGTATAATTAAGTTTATTTTGTTTTTAAACATTTTTTAGTTGTTATTGCCTTGACTTTTCTTTTTAAGTTTTTTTACTATTTTAATCTATCAATAAAGTTGTGTAAGTTTAAATTCCTTGATTCCTGTAATACTCAAGCCCTTCGGTTCTGTCACTATCCCAATGCGTTGCAATGCACATTGGCACACTTTTATTGTGATAAATAATTTAGCTTTAACCAAATAAAAGTCGCATTAAATTAATATAACTGTGTAAACCCATCTGCACTCCAATTTTCAGTACCAACGCCATGATGTACAAAAAACAAACCTTCAGCATCATATTTCGTTTTTACAGCAACTAATTTTTTGTAATTAGTTCCCCAAAAAGATACTTGCCAATTTTTTTGAAAGAAATTACTTTCTGCTACATACGAACCTGTATTGGGCACAACTTTATTTATTTCATTCATAGCCTTATTAATTTGTTCTGCTTTTTCGTGACCATTCTTATCAGGCTCATATCCAGCTATCCCTTTAAAAGCAGGTTCACTTTCTCCACCAATTATAAGCAATGCAAATGCTGTTAGTACAGCAGGATTTATAGCGGTATCTTCTGCAGCAGCAATTTCTTCAGGATTTGCTCCAGCCAATCCTTTATTAAAATGTAATGCTAAAGACCATTTACGACTGGCTAAAAATATTGCGTTAGCTAGGTCAGCTTGTTTACTTTCCTGTAGTAAGGATGCTGGTAACCAGGTTGAATGATAGCCATACAAGAATTGTCCTGATTGCTGTTTATCCGCTGCCCAATAAATATTTTCTGCGGGGGCCTGTGGCCTTTCATCTACTCCAATACTGGTAGCTGCATATTTTCTCAGGAAAGAATTATTCCACAAATATTTAGCTGGGATTTCAATAATGGTTAACGGCTTTTCAAATGAATAACTTTGCGGAGATTCGGTTATCCATTGTTCCAGTTCCTGCCATGCTTCTTTTGCCTGCTTTTGTGTGAGGCCGCTAAATACCATATTAATATTAATAGAATTATCGGAGTGAAACGAAATGGATTCGCCCCAGTTCGGATTAAAAAGGTTTTTCTTGTAATGACTTAATATTTGATGTATTAAACTTTTAAATGCCTTATCATCTGTTGCTTTAATGCTTCCAAATGCAGCACCAAAACTTTTTGGTAATTCCCTTGTTCTTAAAACCACTTTTGTAACCACGCCAAAACTACCGCCACCACCGCCTTTTAAAGCCCAAAACAAATCAGGGTATTTAGCGGCGTTTACAATTTTTGCAACTCCATCGGATGTTACAATTTCGGCTTCCAATAATGCAGCAGATGCCAAGCCATAAGTTTTTGAAAAACTACCAAAGCCCCCACTTTGTATAAGACCAGCTACCCCCACAGTAGCACAACCGCCACCTTGTACATACCTGCCACCCTTGGTAGTTACTGCATCATAAGCCTGCATCCACATAGCACCGGCTTCTATACTTACCGCCGGTTGTGGTTCTTGCTTTCCTTCACAATCTAGTGGTACAAATTTGTCATGCAATTCAATTTTTTTCATCTTTCTCGTCCAGATAAGCAGGGAATCAGGAGCGTTGGATGTTCCCTGATAACTATGCCCTCCACCTTTTACAACCAATCGTAAATTATGGTCTCGGGCAAAATTAACGGCAGCAACCACATCCGCAGTACAAGTAGCGGCTACTGCATAAACACTGGGTTCACTTTGCCATGCTCCTTCATAGCCTGAAGTTTGTGTAAGTGCCGGGCTATCCCCAATAAAATAAGGGTTTTTTAAACTTTTAAAGAAATCTGTACAGGTTTCTTTATCTGCGTTTGTTTTACAGATGTTTACTGGCGATTCAATTTTTATGAGATTGCCGTTTACGGCGACTTTCAATTGATTCCATTTTTCCAACGAAGGCCACCGTAAATCTGTTGGGCGAACTCGTTTATTTTTTTTTGATTGTTCAAAAATATTCTTAGGTGACGCTAGCAAAAGAGAACTTCCTGTTGCAAGTGAAGGTAATAACATTGCACCTTTTAAAAACTTTCTTCTGCTTAATGACATTATAATAGTTGCTTTTGAATTGATACTTGTGACATTGAAAAGCAAAGCTATTGAACTTGTCAAAGGGCATTAAAAATATGGGGCAATCAGCAAGTTTTTGTGATGAGAAACAAAGTTTGGGGCAAAAAACAAACTATTTACCTTCCATCACTTGCTTAAACCGGGGCAGTAAAGCTCTGGATACGGGAACCGGGAAATCAATCATTTCAAAAAAAAGTTGATATCCCTGAGCATTGCCGGTCATTTTAGTGATGTGTTTAATATTTACCAGATATGCTCTGTGGGTTTTAATGAAATATAAAGCGTTTTCGTCTATTTGTTCTTCTACACTCTTTAAAGATATTCGCTTAAGTAGTTTAACTATTGTAGCTTTTTTGTTGAAATAAAAGGTTACATAATTACCATCAGATTTGGCAAAAATAAATTCATCGGGATTAAGTTCAAGCACTTCATTTTCAATTATAACACTTACTGGTTTACTTACTTTACCGGGCACATTCTTGTCTTCTATTATTTCATTGCTTTCCATTTTTTTTTCTAAATCAGCCAAACTATCCTGGTTTTCTTTCAAAAGTCTGCGATAATTAAGTAAGATAAAGAAAGCAGAAACTAATGTGCCAGCTAAAAAAGTATTAAAGGTTTCCTGAAAAAAATAATGCCAGGAAAAATTATTTGCGGTTGTATAAAGTACTGGACGTAAAAGGAAGCTTCCAAACCCAATCATTAACAAGAATATTGCAATAAGTAGGATTGCTTTTATTCCAGTCCAGTTTTCTTCATTATCTACTGGCCTTGCAAGTTTATTATACAATGTAAAAAAAATCAGATAAATAACAGCTCCATTAAGCGCATGAATTAAGCAAATAATAGAGTAGTTATATTTTAGCTCACTTTCATTTACATTAAATGGGCTAAACAAGAAAAGAAATAAAAAAATAACAAGGAAGATGAAAGCTGTTTGTTTTAATAATTTTTCCTGGGAATGTTTATAAGGATAGGGTTGAAAGAGAGTGTGCAATATTTTTTTCATCAATCAAAATTAAGAAAATGGTGCTAAATTTTTGTAACCCAATTATTTTATTTCCACAAAAATGTTATTAGATCATTGGCTGTTGTTGAAGTGGGAGAGGTTTTCTTTATCATTTTCTTTATAGGTCGAGGAATTAGTTATTATACTTGATTTTGTCTATTAGGAATGCTAATTAGAATGTGTACGGAATTTAATTTCTAGCGAACTTGGTTCGTTCGGGAGCTTGTCACCGAACGAAACTTTTGCTGTTGTACGTTCGTTTATTTTCGTTATAATAATAAATCTATCAATTCGTCTGAGATTAACTTGTCATACAATATTCAATATCAGGTTTTACAGGCTCCTACCTCCTCCACCTTTAGGTCTTTCTAAATAAAATCGAGGTACAATCATTGTTAACCCTGTATTTGGCATTTTAGAAAATTGAATTGCCCCTGTCTGACCACTTTTCCCACCAGTTGGTTCGTCTACTAATTGTCCAAATTTATAGTCTTGAATGGTGTTTATAAACAATATGGCCGATGAGTAAGAATAAGGTCCTAATAATATAGATACTTTTTTATGGCTTCCTGCATCTGATATGAAGAAAATACCCAACAACTCCTGCACTTCGTAAACAACAAATCAATTTTGACGAGTTTTAGACTTCATCACCTTAACAACAATACCTGAACTTAATGCAAAAAAACGGACCTTATTCAGCATGTGCCACAACAGCAATCAGCGAGCTATTTAGGCATCAAACCTGAATGATTAAGCAGACTAAGAGCAAGAATTCTTGAAAGAACGAGCTAAAACGTATTTCTTAACTTAAGTCAACTAGTTATGTGTCTCGCCAATCTACTTTTGCAGTATCGGTTAACATAAAAAGAAAAGATATGCAAAAGAAAAATTTATGGATTGGACTTGTCATTGTGTTGGCAAGCAGTTTACAGGTGAATGCACAAAATTCCAAACAGGACAGTACTTACAGAAAGTGGTATATTGGGAGTTCACTCTTGATGTTAGGAAATTTTGATAAAGTAAACAGCCCGGAGTATGTACAATTAAATATAGGATATAGAATAACACCTAAAGATGTTGTTTCCTTTGAATTTAAAAGATCCATTTATTCGTTTCCAATTGGTCTCCCTTTTGGATCATCATCATTTGATAAACCCGGAGAAAACTATCCTGGACATGCACGGATACTTGCACCTACATTAGGATACCAACGTTTTTGGTGGAAAGGAATCTATACATCGGTTTATGCATTAAATGCTTTTGAAAAATATATCGATGAGAATAAAAAAAAGATTGGGAATGGATACACGTTATATCTGAACTTCCATTTGGGTTACCAGTTTAAGTTTTTTAAAAACCGGTTCTTTTTTGAACCAGCTATTGGATGTAGTTATTGGCCGGTAAGAAATAATGTTCCAGCATCTTTTAAATTAGTAGAAAAAAAATGGCCTAACTACTTTATTCAACCAGGCCTTCATTTTGGGTATAATTTTAATGTTAAAAGGAAAAAGAAAGTCGTTATTAAGCCGTCTCCCAGCAGGAATTCTTAAAAAAAGCAAAAGTAACTCCCTTTCTTAACTTAAGTCAACTAGTTATGTATCTCGCCAATCTACTTTTGCAATATCGTTTAACAAAAAAAAAGAAATGCAAAAGAAAATTTTATTCATTGGTTTTGTCTTAATGATGACAAGCACTCTCCCACTCAAAGCACAATATGCTAAAACAGACAGCACTTACAAACGGTGTTTCGTTGGTAGTACCTTATTTTTGTTTGGAAATTTAGCTAAGGTAAATCCCCCCGGCTTCGCTCAACTCAATTTAGGCTATCGCATCACAGGAAAGGATGTAATTTCCCTTGAACTAATAACCTGGAAACATGCCTGGCCCCTTGGCATTAACCCATTTTTAAACAAAAAATCATACGGAAAGCCGGAGGAAAAATTTCCGGGATATATTCGTGAGTATGGTATTGGTCTTGCTTATCAAAGGTTTTTTTGGAAAGGTCTTTACGTAGCAGTACACGTAATGCCTATGTGGCAAACATTTAAGAATGAAAACGGTAATAAGGTGGGTAATGGTTTCATTATATTCAACACTAACCGAATTGGCTATCACATTAAACTCTTTAAGGATAGGCTTTTTATAGAACCATCACTTGGTATTGCTGGCCGTGCTTATCACACAAAAATGCCTGATGGATTTAAACAAAAAGATGACAAGTGGCCAAAATACACACCTGAACCAGGGCTTCATTTTGGGTATAACTTTTAATTGATATTTTATGAACGCACAAAAAACACCACAAAATGCACTGGAAGACATTAAAGTCAGTTTGAAACTGAAGCTTGCTGCGCTGTGGGCGAGTTTTATGTTTCTCTATATCTATGTTGATTATTTCGCCTTGTATATGCCGGGCAAAATAGAAGATATCCTGAAAGGGAAGGTGTTTGTATTTGACATTACACAAGGGTTTCTTTTGGCAGCACTCGCCTCAGTGACAATTCCGGCACTGATGATTTTCCTTTCTGTTGCCCTGCCGGCTAAAGTAAATCGTTGGGCAAATATCATTATTGCCGTGGTATATATTCCCTATACATTGTTTAATTTGGCAGGAGAGGCTTGGATGCACATGGTGTTTGGCGCTGTTGCAGAAGTCGTTCTTCTTTGTGTAATTATCCGTTATTCATGGAAATGGCCCCGTTTTAAAACATTCAATTCCATAAACCTTCGGCATTAATACGGAGTGTCTTTACGCTGCAGTACACAGAATACCTGCTCAGTAAACATCCTCTTTCTTAGCTTAAGTTAATTTCTTTTCATTTTGCTATTTAAATTTTGCATTGATTAATTAAAATAGAAGTTTAATATTATTATTATTATGACAATTAGAAAAACAATGAAAACCCTTTTATTGCTTTCATTATTCAGCTCTGCCCAAAAAGCAATTGGGCAAAAAAACTACACAATTAGTGGTAGTATTAAAAGTAAAAATAATGGAGAGTACATTATTGGTGCAAGTATTAAGGTGTTAAATAGTGATTATGGCACAACTTCAAATGAGTATGGCTTTTACAGCATTTCACTAGTACCTGATACCTACCAAATTGTGTATAATGCATTAGGCAAAACGGCAGATACTTTAACTATTAGTTTAGTAAGTAACATAGAAAAAAATATTAGTCTTTTAGAAGCAAATTACGAGTTAGCAAGTGTTACAGTTACCAGCAGCAAATCTTCTGGTCGTTCTGTCGCTGGTTCACAAATGGGTATCGAAAAATTATCGGTACAAGAAGCCAAAAACATTCCAGTAATTTTTGGTGAAAAAGATTTATTGAAAACTATTCAATTACTACCTGGCATTAAAACTGCTGGCGAAGGTAATAGTGGCATTTTTGTAAGAGGTGGAAGTACCGATCAAAATCAAATAATTTTAGACGAGGCTAACATTTACAATGCAGGTCATTTGTTTGGTTTCTTTTCTACTTTTAATAGCGATGCTATAAAAGATATTGCAGTGTATAAAGGAGGGATGCCAGCACAATATGGAGGAAGATTAAGCAGTGTATTGGATGTAAGAATGAATGAAGGAAACAACCAAAACACCAGTGTTAGTGGCAGTTTGGGTCTTATTAGTGCTAAACTAAATGTTGAAGGACCTATACAAAAAAACAAATCTTCTTTTTTAATTACTGGCCGAAGAACTTATGCTGATGTATTTCTAAAAATGGATGAAAAATACAAGGATAATAAATTATATTTTTACGATTTAAATGCTAAGTTAAACTATGAACTAGGCAAAAAAGATAAGCTTTATTTAAGTGGATATTTTGGTAAAGATCTATTAGGATTTAATGATCAATTTACAACCAACTGGGGCAATGGAACCGGATCTTTACGTTGGAATCATATTTTTAACAGTCGTTTATTTTTAAATACTTCAGCAATTTTTAGTAATTACAACTATGAGTTTAAAGTTAAAAACGGCACAAACGATATAAGAATATTTTCTCAAATCAGAGATTGGAATTTAAAGCAAGATTACCAGTACAGCATCAACAATAAAAACAATTTACGTTTTGGATGGTCCGGCATTTATCATATTATTCGTCCCGGAGAAATTACAAGTAATGCCACTTCTAGCATCAACGATAAAATTCAAGATAAAAGATATTCTTTCGAAAATGCACTATATGCAAGCAATGTGTTTAAGCCTAACAAAAATTTAAACATAACACTTGGTGCAAGGCTTAGTGGTTTTAATGTAATGGGCGGTGGCAACTTTTTTAATATAGATGAAAAAGGCAATATTAAAGACACTATTAAATATGCAAAAGAAGAGATAGTAAAAACTTATTGCAACCTTGAGCCAAGAGTTTCTATAGGTTATATGTTAGATGCCAATACATCCGTCAAAGCAGCATATACTCGCAATGCTCAGTATATGCATCAAATAACCAATTCAAATGGTTCTAATCCTTTAGACAAATGGGCAAGTACAAGTAATATAATTAAACCACAAATTAGTAATCAGTTTAGCTTAGGTTATTATTCAAACATATTACTAAACACTTACGAATTTACTGCTGAAGCTTACTATAAAGAAATGGAAAATGTTTTAGACTATAGAAATGGTGCTGACTTGTTTTTAAACGAAACCATAGAAGCACAATTACTTTTTGGCAAAGGCAGGGCTTATGGTATAGAGTTTATGTTAAAGAAAAAAACAGGAACACTTACTGGATGGATTAGTTATACTTTAAGCAAGTCGGAAAGAAAAATTAATGGTATTAATAACAATGAATGGTACAATGCAACTCAAGATAGAACCCACGATATATCCATTGTTGGAATTTATCAGTTAAGTAAAAAATGGACGCTAAGTGGAAACTTTGTTTTCTACACTGGCAGTGCTGTTACATTTCCTACGGGTAAATATCAAGTTAATGGACAAACAGTTTATTACTACAACAGTAGAAATGCTGATAGAATGCCTACCTACCATCGTTTAGATTTTGGTGCAACCTGGCAATTAAAGAAAACAAAAAAATGGTCAAAAGAGCTTGTATTTAGTTTGTACAATGTATATGGTAGAGAAAATGCGTTCACCATTAATTTTAGAGATAATAAAGACAATCCTAATCTTACCGAAACTGTTCAAACCAGCTTATTCCGTTGGGTTCCATCTATATCTTACAATTTCAAATTTTAATCAATCAATAATAAACAAATGAAAAAAATAAATCCAATTATTTATATAGCTATACTTGTATTTGGCTTATCTGGTTGCGAAAAAGTAATAGACTTAGATCTAAATACAAGTACTCCGGTAATAGTGGTTGATGGACAAGTAACCAATAGTTTAACAGTAGGTAGTATTGTCAATTTATCCTATACAAATAAAGTAAACTCCGATAATAACATTGTACCATTAATTGGTGCAACAGTTACAATCCAGGAAGATAATGGAACTGTTTATTCTTTGCCAGAAGTGTCAAATGGTGTTTACCGAAATACAAGTTTAGCAGGCATTACAGGCAAAACATACCATCTTAAAGTAGTAACAAATGCTGTTACACTTACCTCAAGTTCTAAAATGCCAACAATGGTAAATTTTGATTCTCTTGTGGTTGAAGATTTTCCAAATTTTGGCAAGACGGTTAAAGTGGTAACCCCTTTTTACAACGATCCAAAAGGGCTTGGAAACAACTACAATTTATTTCTGTTTAAAAATGGCAGGTTAATTAAAGATGCTTTTGCTTATGATGATTTATTTATTGACGGCAAAAAAGCAACTTTTCCATTAATATACTCGAGAGAAAAAGATGAATTTAAAAAAGGCGATATTATTGAAGTTGTGATGAATTGTATAGACTATAACAATTACAAATATTGGTTCAGTTTTTCTCAATCTTCTACAGGCAGTCCTCAGGCAGTTCCAGACAATCCTATAAGTAATATTAAAGGCAATGCAATTGGTGTATTTGGTGCAAATACTTATCAAAAAAGAAATGTAGTAATACCATAAAAGAAAATGTATTGCAAAATTTATATGTTACAGGATGTTACACAAAAACACAGTTTTACTTAAAGTGGGGCAAATAACTGATAATAGTTTTTTGTTACTTAAAGGGTGCACTAGTGTGTTTTTCAATATTGACAACATCACCAATAACAGGGCAAGACTTAGAGAGTTTTATGATCCAATTGAACCTGGATCCGTTGGTTATATGAAGTAGTCTTCGGTGTTTCCTAATTTGATGTACAGGGTGTATTTTTAGTGGAATATTTTTAGAAATACGCACCGGTTTTAATGAAAGTAAACAGAACCAGTCGCTAAAATTTGTTAAACAGATTTTTCAATGAAAAGTATAGACGTAATTATTATCAAGGGGCTCACTTATTATTTTCTAAACAGGTAATACAGGGCAAACAATATTTTATTAATTATTGTCCCGATTGGTATCACTATGGCTATTGCCAAGGTGATAAGCATGCGAATTTTATAGATTAAAAACAAATATTAACATGAAAAAATTATTGACCGTTGGCTTTTTTATGATTCTTACACTGTTCTCAAACGCACAAACAGACAGTTCTAAAGTGGAACAGTATTGTCAGTTAATTGCCACTCCAAGGCTGCTTAGTAACAAAGTAACAATTGATATTGATTTTGGGGATGTAAAAAGGTTTTGGCAGGATACCAGGCTTAAAGATGAGCAAGGGAAGATCCGCAAATTCAATACTATAATTGACGCCATGAATTATATGGGTAGTGAAGGTTGGATATTTATTAATGCCTATCCGGTACATAATGCTCAAACCGAAATATTTCACTTTGCTTTTAAGAAGCAATTTTACAGATTCGAATTGCAGAAGTAGGACCATTTGACTCTGCAGCCGGAAACAAACTGGCTTAAACTGGTATTTGATGCCAATAATTATAATGCCAGCAAGCGGGGTGGTTTTAAACATGCCCCTGCTTCTGAAACAGCAACCGATTGGTTACATGAAGCAGTCGTCAGTGTTTCCCAATTTGATGTACCGTGTGTATTTTTAGTAATTGATTGATCATTTAAATAATAACTCACTAATACAATGAAAGCTGCTGTAAGACAAAATTATGGCCCACCAGGTGTATTACATGTAAAAGTGTTACAAATACCTGTGCCTAAAAAAAATGAGGTACTCATTAAAGTTAAAGCCACTACAGTTAATCGCTCCGATTGTGGAGTGCTTACAGGAAAACCCTGGGCGATCAGGTTATTTACCGGGATAATTAAACCCAGGCTTAAAGTTACCGGTTCTGATTTTTCGGGCCTGGTGGTGGCTAAGGGAGATGACGTTAATGAATTTAATATTAGCGATGAGGTATATGGTTTCTTTGATCAGGGAATCGGTTCGCATGCTTCTTATTTTTGTGTGTCAACCAAAAGAGCCATATTAAAAAAACCAACCAACATTACGCATGAACAAGCGGCAGCGAGTTTGGAAGGTGCACATTATGCTTTTTATTTTTTAGAAAAAGTAGTGCTAAAAAAAGATGATAAAATTTTAATAAACGGGGGAACAGGGGCCATCGGTAGCGCTGTTTTACAGTTTTTAAAGTATAAGGGCTTTCATGTTACGGTTACCTGCGATACTTCGTATGTTCCTGTTTTACGATCAATGGGTGCAGATAAAGTGATTGATTATACCTTGGAAGATTTTACTAAACTGGATGAACAGTTTGATTTTATTTTTGATGCTGTTGGCAAGAGTACTTTTGGAAAATGCAAACCCATACTAAAGCATCATGGTATTTATATTTCTTCTGAACTAGGCCCCTATTGGCAAAACCCATTACTGGCATTGATCTCTCCATTTATGAGAAACAAAAAAGTAAAATTTGCATTTCCTTTTTCAATACAGCGTAGTATGGCTTTTATTAATGAACTGGTTGAAAAAGATCAGTTTATACCCTTAATTGACAGAAGGTATCGAATTGATGAAATAGCTACTGCGTTTGAATATGTAATGACTGGACAAAAAAAGGGTAATGTGATTATTAGTTTTAGTTAACATTTTTGATTCTCCGGCAAAACATATCATCAGAATGATCCGTTCGTACTAAAAACAATTTAGCTATTGAACATTTTTAGTAATTTCGAACTCAAAACCTTACATGCAATGAGTTTGAAAAAAAGTAAGAAGATCACAGAAAATGTGATGGAGGCGGAGGATGAAATAGCGAATGTTCTAAAGGACAAAGAATATTTACACGTTCCTACAAAAGAAGAGGCTGAATTTATTGCTGAATTTACCGAAGTTAAAAAAGTAGAAAAAGGAACCCTTTTGCTGAAAGCAGGGAGGTTAGCAACGGCATGTTATCATGTGTACAAAGGATGTATCAGGGAATATTGCTTAAAAGACGGCGAAGAGATAACTACCGGGTTTTATACAACTGGTGATAGCTTGAGTGATGATGTCAGTAGATGGAACAAATCCCCTTCTTTGCTTAACTGGGAATGCGTGATTGATTCCATCGTGTCCGTGGTTCCATTTGAAGTTGAGTCGGAAATGTATAAACGTTTTCCAAGATTGGAAATTCTTTGCAGAATTGAAGCGGAGAAAAAATTGGGTGATTTTAAGCTGGCTGCAAATAATTATAATTCATCTTCACCAGTAGAGCGATACGATAATTTATTAAAAACAAGGCCGGAAATATTTGAATTGGTACCGCTGTACCATATAGCCAGTTATTTAGGTGTAAAGCCGGAATCGCTGAGTAGAATCAGAAACCGGATAAGAAATGCAGACAGAATGGCTTTATGAACCTGATTTAAGACGATTACAGCAATCATTTAACTACCTGCTAAAGCCAGTTGGAGAAAAGACAGTTAATAATAAATCAGGCATAAAAAAGTGCTGATTATTAGTTTGTTGTTTTATATTATTATCAATCTATAACATACATACCGGTATTTCTATTCAATAAAATCTGCCGTCTCCACACTAAATTTCTTGTCCAAACGTAAGTAAGTTGTTATCCGGGTCAAGTATTGCAAATTCTTTTTGTCCCCAAGGTTTAGTTTGTAAATGCCCTGAATATCAGCATTTCCGTCAAAATCATAGATCAAAACTATCCGTTCGTAGAAAAGAAATATATCTTTTGACCATTATTAGCAATTTTAAGCTCAAAACCTTACATGCAATGAGCTTGAAAAAAAATAAGAAGATCGCAGAAAATATGAATGAGGTGGATGATGAGATAATGAATGTTCTTAATTCCGAAGAATATTTAAACTTTTCTACAAAGGAAGAGGCTGAATTTATTGCTGAATTTACCGAAGTTAAAAAAGTAGAAAAAGGAACCCTATTGCTGAAAGAAGGGAAGTTAGCGACGACATGGTATTATGTGTACAAAGGATGTATCAGAGAATATTGTTTAAAAGACGGCGAAGAGATAACTACCGAGTTTTATACAGCTGGTGATAGCCTGAGTGATGATACCAGCAAATTTAGCAAATCACCTTCTTTGCTTAACTGGGAATGCGTGGTTGATTCCATTGTATCCGTTGTTCCATTTGAAGTTCAATTGGAAATGTTCAAACGCTTTCCAAGGCTGGAAAGACTTTGTAGAATTGAGACGGAGAAAAAATTGGGAGATTTTAAGGTGGCTGTAAATAATTATAATTCATCTTCACCAGTAGAGCGATACGATAATTTATTAAAAACAAGGCCGGAAATATTTGAATTGGTACCACTGTACCATATAGCCAGTTATTTGGGTGTGAAGCCCGAATCACTTAGTAGAATCAGAAATCGAATACGAAATGCATACAGATAGGCTGTGACCATGGCCGGGATATCTGCGCCATCAAACTACCAACCACATTGATCCCCCTTTTAAGCTAATTGATTTCAAATCGAAAAACAATGTATCAACCCGGGGTTGACCTGTTAATATTGTTTTCAGCCAATTGGTATCTATCATAGTTGGGCAGTAGTAATTTCTTTTACTCAAACAAAAATGTAAATCATGTGGGGAGTTGTGAAACATAAATCTCTGTAAGTATTGAACTTACAGAGATAATGAAATGTAGTGCAACCTACTTGGTGACCGCATTAGGATTCAAACCTAAAACCATCCCGATTGGCAATCGGGATGCTCTATTCAGTTGAGCTGTTGCCAATTAATATCTTTATCGTTTTGTTACTCTTCCAATCCTTTATTTGCCTTTCTCTTTGCAATGATGTGGACTAAATAATCTCTGTTTGATTGTTTATTTTTATTGGTACTAAACCGTTTGCTCATGCCAAATCATGACGAGGTAAACCAGTTCTATGACATAACATATCTTTTACTGTAACACTTCTTGTAAGTTCGTTATTGTAAAACTGCAACTCAGGCATGTAATCATTTACAGTTTTGCTCAGGTCAAGTTTTCCATCTTTTATTGGAGAACTTAATAAGGATGCTGTAAATGCTTTTGTGCAACTACCTATTGCAAACTGTGTATTTTCTGTAACAGGCTTTTTATTCTCATAGTCTTTATACCCAAACCCTTTTGCCATTAATACTTTATTTTTTTCAACCACTGAAATGGAAATGCCTGGTACATTCCATTTTCTTAACAATACGCTTAATAAGTTTATCGATACCAGCTAAACGATTATCATTTTTTTTGAGCATGTCCATTAAATGGCAGACCAATTAGAAAAAATGCTATGATGGGTTTCTTCATTTTTTTATTTTTTCTGTTTCTTTGTAATTGTGTTAATGTTAGAAATAAAGCGCTTAAACCCAAACATATTTTTTTACATTTCTTTTATTCTTGGACTTGCTAAAAGAGCATTCTGTTTCTTATTTAAATTAAGAGTTAGATACCTTTTATTTATAAAATACACAACGATTAAATTAGGCACCCATGCCAACCAGGCAACAATTCTGTAAACCAATAAACCATCCTCAACAATTACTCCTAAAAGTGGACTCCAAAGCCTTAGAGTAACAGAGGCCAAACAACAAGCGTAGCTATATCGCATCCAAGCTTGGTGTTCACCAATTTTCTTGTTTACAATTGCTGTATAGCCTTTCCATGTGGTAAATACAGCAATGGCTCCTACACTCATAAAACCCAATTGACTAACTACTCCCCCCATTGAATGATAGGATACCAATATACTTGTTAAGGCAGTTATTAAAAAGCAACCAACATAAATCCTACCGCTAATCTTATGAAAATTCAAGTATTTATTTCTTATTTTATCAACGAATCCAACCCAGCCAATTAGCAAGGCTATACCTCCTAAAATGACATGAATATAAAAACTAACTAAGTAAAATTGATTTGAAAGAAGCATTGCACTTTTTGTAGACAAAATACCTTGCATTGGTGCTATGAAAAAGATAGTTGGTATTAGAGTAGCCGTAATAATGGCTAAAAAAAATAACAGATTTCTTGCAAAGAGTTTCATATTAGTGTAATTTTTTTATGGCTAACATAATAGTAACTTATAGCCATTATTATAAACAAAACTGTGGCTTTGGCAAATAGCCCAAACATTATTTTTTCTCTATTATACAATTACATTACTACCCCCATTACAAATATTTTAACCTTACCGAATTTCATTTTTGGTTTGAAATCAATGGTACCTATCGCTATTATTGATGATTTATCCACTATACCAGCATCAAAATATTTAGATAGTAAGTCAGGACTTTTCAATGCTTCAGTAATTATATCTTCATGCGACATGTTCCTTAAAATGAGTTGTTCACCATTTTTCAAAAATGGCATCAGCTCATCTCTGGCATAATCCGATGGTGTAGATACATCAAGGTCGCCGCTTATAACTAATGTTTCAGTGGAGGACATTCTGGGTTTTCTGTATTCCTCAGGTATCATTTTAATTTTAAATGCACTTGCTATACCCCAGTATCCAATAGAAATATTACCACCTAAAACGGTAGCATTTCCTTTTAACGTCTTCCTATAATCAACCCCTTCCTGATAATCGGCACTAAATCCTTTTGCTGACATTTCGCCTATAGCACCGGTACTTTTTATCCCAATATCAACAAATTTTTGCATTGCATATAATAAACTATAATCTCCTTTATTGGCAGCTTTAAAATAAGCTTTAGCCACCATTCCTACCATGTCTTTTTTAAATAGTACAGAAAAAGTGCCTGCCTTTATTTTGTCGGCATCCAGTTTAAATATCGACCATCTCTTGGGCAATTTTTCAAATGCTTTTTCATAGTTTCCTTTAGCTGCCCTTTGTAAGTAATTACATTTTGAGATTTGAATATGCTGTCATACATATCAAGTATTTGTTCGGCCTTTTCAGGAAACCATACAAAATGGCCCGGCGGGTTTGCGCCTATCATTACGGTTCGTTTTATAACTTCGGGATATTTATAGCTATACAATAAAGCTATCCTTGTACCATAGCTTATAGATAATGTATTGATATTTTTGTAGCCTAAATACTTTCTAGCATACTCAAAATCTTCAATAACATCAATCATGGTGTAATTATTAATATCAATGCCATCCTTTTTAAGTTGAACCTGATATTCTTTAATTTTTGCTTCTACGTTGTTCAACGATTCATCACTTAACATTTGATGATTAAGCCCCTTCATGGCTTTATTTATTTTTTTTGATTTTAAAATTGTAGAGCCATCTATCCCTCTATAACCAATGCAAACAAAATCATGGTGTTCCAGTAGTTTTGCCGTAGTTGGAGATGATGCAATTTTTTTTGCGGTTAGAATATTGGAAGAACCAGGGCCGCCATCAAGCCAAAAGATTGGCTCTGCCGGAGTTTTTGTTGCTGATCTTACAATAAAAACAGGCAATTGTATTCTTCGCTCACTGTGAGTTGTCCAGTTTTCGGGTACATCAATAAAACCTTCTAGGGATGTATAAGTTTGGTTGTTGATGGTAATATCCTTGCCTCTTTTAATTTTTTGAACAGATGCATTTTGGGAAAATACAGGATTAAAGATTTGCAGTGTTAGAAAAAGAAATGCTGCCAGAAAATAAAATTTTATTTGTTTCATAATTGCTTACCATTTTTTATTTGTGCAAAGATGAAATATAAAACTGCCGTAAGAGAGTTATCCTATAAGATAAGACTGATTCTATAGTTACTGATTATCAATACAATAGACAACATTTTATTATAACAACGGGTTATAGTGTAATAGAATACTTCTAAAAGTAAACCTTAACCCTTTTTACCCAAATATGCTGATGGAGATTGCCCGGTAACTTTTTTGAAATTTTTATTAAACGAAGATTTTGAATTAAATCCGCAATCTAAAGCCAGGCTCATCATTGTAAACTTACTATTTTCAGGTATTCGTATTAGCCGGATAAATTCTTCCACCCTTAGTTTATTGATATAATCGTAAAAGCTCTTCCTTTCTTGCTCATTAATAACCTGAGATAAGTAATTCGGGTATATATCTAATTTTTCTGCTAAAGCAGTAAGCGTAAGTTCAGGTTCAGTATAAAACTTTTCTTGCAGCATCAATTCCTTCAATTTATCATATAGTTTTTGGGATGCTATTTCCGTAAGACCTGAATTAGCATATTTCTTTTTAACTAAAATATCTGTTTGTTTTTCTACCTCGTAAACTGGCGTTTCTTCAGGTATCGCCAAATCGTTTTCAACTTTTTCAACATTAATATTAAGATATTCATCTTTAAGATTGCTTTCTAAATTGTCGTTTAGCTGTTGACTAATTGTGTTACTATATATCCTTCCCTGCTTGATACCAAAATAGCCAATTATAATTACTAACACTACCGCAGAGCCAAAAATATAATTGTCGTACGATGTTGCATTTACATTTTGTGCAATAATAATTATCCAAATAATCCCCAATCCATAGATTAAATAACGCAGCCAGTTTAATTTAATTTTTTCTTCGTAAGAAAATTGGTTGGCAATATTTTTTTTGTGCTTGCCTAAAAGTATAAATAACCATATTACATAAGCAATTCCAGAAATTAAAATAGCGTAAGCATTAATGCCCATTTGAATTTCGTATCCTTTACCTCCAGAATCAATAACAGCCCCTTTTTCTTCTGTTGATAATAAAAAGAAAGGACTTATTATAACTAAAACAACAAAAAACGGCAGAAAATGCAGACCCCATATTTTTTTATTGGCAGGAAGCATATTTGTCATTGCAGCAGTATATAAATAAAGCATAGGCCCGTGCAATAGGGGAAAAAGCGGGGCGACTGCAAATACGTCGACATAGTTGTTACTGGCAATTGTAGTGGCAGCTACAAAAAGTAATAAGTGACAGCAAATGATTACAAGCCATGCCAATAAAAATTTATCCGCAAGTATTTTGTTCTTTTTTGAAAAGAGTAAGAGAATAAGAAAAAGGTTTATGCCAATTCCAAATAAATAAAGCATTATACAATGAATTAACTTCAAAAGTAGCAAAAAGAAATTTACTTAGATGAAATGTCATTAATGATTGTTGGAGTATTTATACTCAAATTATGTTTAAGTAATTTCAGGTCATCGCCACTTTTATATTCAGGAATTTCAAAAAAAACGTTGTGCGATTTTTTATATTTTCGTGCCCAAACAAAAACTTAGCGTACCATAAGCCTCACTTTAAAAATCTAATTGCCCGGAGCGAAGATTGAAGAGGTATACCCCGAGTTGAGATACATGCTTAATCAAAGCCTTGGTGGGTTGGTACCAATCATTACTGAACGTTTAATTATATCCGGATACTTATAACTGTATATTAATGCCACTCTGGTTCCATAACTAACACTGATTGAATTTATGTTTTGCAATTAAATCTGGTAAATTCTTAGCTTACTTTACCTTTAAAGTAAATGAAAACTTATTCATTAGTAAACTGTTTTTTCATCCAAAGTGTATTTTTGTTTATTTCAAAAGATAATCCCTTTCTCCTTTTATAAACAATAGTGAATGCAATAGCAAGAACAACTGAAAAGGTTCTGAAAATGTTAAAATAAATACCGCCAAGTGCATTTTCCGATGCGGAAAACATCAACGCCGCAAGATTCATAAACAGGTGAAGAGAAACTGGGATCCAAATATTGTAATCCCATTCTGCAAATATCCATGCAAATAAAATCCCTCCTAAAAAAGTGATTGCAAAAATACCTATAGATTCCACTAATTCTGTACTTTGATAAAGATGAATGAAACCAAAAAATAATGCACCAAACAATACAGAAGGAATAAACCCAAACCTTGAATATCTAAATACTTGGCCAAAAAGAAAGCCTCTAAAAAACAACTCTTCAAAAAATGCTGCAGCAAATACCTTTATTAATAAGTCATCTAAATCAATTGTATTATTAAAGTTAAATAATACTGCAAAACCAATAAACATTGGCAAAGTAAAAAGAAAAGAGAAATAAATACCTTTAAATATTGAACCGGAAAAACCTAAACTATCCACCCATTTTTTATAACGATGAATTAAAATTGCACCCAGATAAATAGGAATGCCAGAAATTAAATAAGTAATTAAATGACTAATGCCTCCATTCTTAATGTTTTGATTGATGTAATTTCTTAAACTTTTGAAATAAAGTCCGTCTAAAAAACAGTAAATCCCAAATGCCAGGTAAGTAACCAATACAATTTTAGTTGTTTTGCTCATTTTAATTTCGTTTAAAAAATATTAAAAGTATACAAGACATTCTTTTTCTTTTAACCTGCTAATCCAAGAAGGGATATTGTCTATAGGGTTCCAGCGTAAATCAAGTCGTTCTAAATTGGGCAATTCAAGCAATATCTCAGGAACAATTGTAATTTTATTTCCTCGTAAATCAAGCTTTCGCAGGTTAACCAGGTTTATTATACTGTCAGGAATTTTTTCTATTAAATTGTTGCGTAAGTGAATTTCGTTTAACGCATAATTTTCTGTTGGCAGGTTTTGCATTAAATTATCCTCAAGATTAAGCACTCTTAATTTTTCAAGAAATTTCATCTGTACAGGCAATATATTGAGCTGATTACCAGCCATGTTTAATTCAGTAAGTTGAGGAAGTTTAAAGAAAGAATCAGGAAGGATATTTAATTTATTTTTTTCAGCCTTTAATTCTACCATCATTGTTAACTTACCAATACCTGAGGGTAACTCTTGAATTTCATTTTGGCTAATATTCAGATACTGTAGTTTTTTTAACTCCCCAATTTCATCTGGCAAGTATTTCAAACGATTATTATGCAAATAGAGATAGGAATCCAGATTGAAAAGGGTTCCTATTGAAGGAGGTATTTCGTTTATGAGATTATGTCCCAAATCAATCATCTTTAAGTTTTGCAGTTGCCCAATTTTATATGATATGGATGTAAACTTGTTAGCAGAGAGGTTAAGCACTTCCAATTCTTTCAGCTCCCATAATCTCTCGGGAATAATTTCTAATAAATTGTTGAATACTGACAGCTCAATAAGGCCGTCTGGCATTTCAGGAAAACTTGTTAACTGCTGGTTATGCAGGGTTAATTTACTTTTCATTTTTTTTGTTGTTAAAACTTACTGTTTATAAACATCCTGCTTCCAAAGATTTATAATCCGTTTTTTACTGTTGCAAAAGATCAGGCAACAATCAAATTGCTTTTCCAGTTCCAATTTAAGAGTATTCCCAATTATTTGGAAACTCAATAATTTTTTTCCAAGTTAAAAATCAGATCAGGTAATAATTTTTATGCAGGCGGAGCATTTATCGTTGCACCATTTATACTTCATCTCAATTAAGATTTTCAGTGGTTTTTATAGTTAATGGTTTAAAACAATCTTGTCGTAATCCAAGCGAATGATTGCAGAGGGAATAAAATTTTCTTTTTTCATTATAAAATATTTGACACTTGAAAATAGAATTTTGTTGCTCCAATAACTTGTTAATCTATAGAATCGCCTTTTGAGTCTACCAAAACCCGGTGCTTCAAATTTTCAAGGCTTACAAATAGTATTTTTTCATCACTTTAAATATTCAAGACAATACCGGTAATAATTTCGCACTTATCTATTTTTTTATACAATGGCAGATTTTAAAACTCTCCTTAATTTCAAGCCCCCTATTGATGAATTTGCTGTTTTAAATACTACCCATATCTCTTATAAATTAAAAAGTGTTTAAAATATTTATGTCAACAGGTAAAGCCCTTAATATGCCTACACTTTTAATTAAGTGCTTCAACAGCTATTGCATTTATACTTTATTATGCAATCGTTCTTATTTTTCTATCCATTCACGGAAAGCTGCTGTATTACTTTGGCTCGTTTTAAGATGGTTTGTATAGCTTTTCATTCTTACAGAAAGTGTATTTTTTGTGTACCGTTCAATCTTTTCTACATGTTGTTTGCTAACGAGTTCGCTTCTGTTGATCCTGAAAAAATCCGAAGGATTCAATTGTTCTTCAATTTCTTTTAAAGTTAACTCGTTCAATAAATGCTTTTTGCCCGTTGTATCAAATGCAAAAACAACACCTTCGCCGGCTCCAAAAAATGTTATGTTTTCTACATCTATAAAAGAAAATCCCTGATGTTTATGTATAGTAAATCGTTTTTTGTACGATTGTTTGGCGAAGTTCTGTTCAATCAGTTTTGAAAGATTGGTTAGCTGTTTGTTTTCATACGATGAAGCATTTCTAAAAAGCAGGAACTTGTCCCAGGCATTTTGAAAGCGTTCTCTTGAAAATGGTTTTAACAAATACGCTATTCCGTTACTTTCAAAAGCATTCATCCAAAACTGATCATAAGCTGTTGTAAAAATAATTGGGCAGGAAATAGAAACTTGCTTAAAAATATCAAAAGCATTACCATCCAGCAATTCTATATCGGAGAATATTAAATCCACAGATGTGTTTTTTAAAAACTCAACTGCCATTGCTATGTTATCAATTTCAGCTACTATTTTAATTTGGGCATGCTGCTCTTCGATAAATCTCTTTAACTTTTTTCTTGCAGGTATTTCGTCTTCTATGATTATGGTTTTTATCATTCTGATTGAATTATAGGAATGACTATGGAAAATTCGTTATCCGATTTATGAATTTCAATTGGCTTGTGCGTTAGCAACTTATATTGCTCTATGATGTTTTGTAATGCCCGCCCTGATGTAAGCTTTGAGTTCCTCTTCGGGATAAAACTATTCGATACATAGATAGAATTGGTTACTTCAATTGTTATAAGTACGGGATTTCCCGTTGATCCTAAATTATGCTGAACCGCATTTTCAATCAGTAGTTGCATAGTTAAGGGTACGATATAGCCATTTCCTGATCTTTCAATTTTAAGCTGATAAGCTATGCCGTATTTGTGTTGTATTAATTTAAAGTATCGCTCTGCAAAAGCCAATTCTTCACACACAGGAACAAGCTTTCTATCCGAAGCCTGCAAAACATACCGGTAAATGTCTGCAAACTCATTTAAAAATTCCGATGCTTTATATTTGTCTTCTTCAATCAGTTGGTCTAAAACATTTAGATTATTGAAGAGAAAATGCGGGTTAAGTTGTGTTTTGAGTTGATTGATCCTGCTTTCGGAGAGTGCCTGATTGTATAACGCTGATTGCTCCTGATGTTTTTTATTTTTGTGAAAGTAGTAATATGCCAGAATAAAACTGCCATAAATAAATCCGTCTAACAAATGCGTTAATGATGAAAGAGAAACGGTTTCCCAATTAAAATTATTTTGAATATTGCCGAATATAACTGAAATCAACAACCCTATAATTTGTATTATTACCAGGTAAACTATAATTGATGTACCAAAAATTTTTACCATTTCTTTGACAGTAAAAATCTCTGATTCCTGCCAGTACCTGATAAAAAAGGCAAATACCAAAAACAAGATATAAACTTCAATAAGTTTGGCAAAAGCCGCTTCGGGAGTGAAAATATAAATATTCAAATCTCCTCTTATTAAAATTCGGGAGTAAATAGACTGGATATAAGCAAACAATAGTATAAACAGGAAAAAATATCCGTTTTGTCGTATTTTATTTAGAAGTCTTTTCATTGAAAAACAGGTATGAAAGTATATAAAAATAGCCCTTTAAAAGGCTATTTTTATATAAGATACTACTTTATTTTGTCTGGAAACGAGGCAATGGTATTTCCTTTATCATCAAAAAAATCAAGTTTAGCTTTGTTTTCTTTATCCACATAAAACATCGCTTTTGGCATTCCTTTATTGTCAAAAAGAAACAATCCATTATTTTCACTTCCTGATTTTCCAAGCATTACACGTGGGGCACCGCCAATCAATCCCTGTGCTTCATATAATTTGTATTTTTCGTCTGCGGCTTTAGGGTCTTTTTTACCAAGCTTGTCCAACTCTTTCATAATCTGTTCTGTTTTAATCTGCGACTCTTTTGAAGGTCTGTCGTTGAACATCAATCCACTGGTAACAACTCTTTTATCACCTTCCTTGTAGTCCTGTGTAAGCAACTGCATTACCTGATCGCCGTCGTACTGGTCGTAGGTGAGTGAAAGCCCTGCACTATGCCCCTTTGCATTTTTTTGTCCATCGTAAATAAATCCACCACATTCTATTCCGTCTTCATTAAAATACAGCATGCCAGATCTCTTTTTCCGGCCTTCATTGGTTGGCCTGCCATTAATTTTAACTTTCCCGTTTGGAAATCTTTCAACGTTGGTGATCACCATTTTAACGGTTCCATCCTTTTCCACAATATTGATTCTTTCCACATCAATCTCGCCAAATTTCTGGTTACCATTCTCCTTAAAAGCTGAAGTGGCAATAAAAACAAATCCAACAGCAGTAGCAACTGCAAATGTTCTTAGAAATACTAATTCTCTATTCATTGTTTAAATTATTTTAGTTTTACAAAGTGCAAACCTATTCTATGTATTTTTTCTATTCAAACACAAAACAATGAATAAAGGAAAAAAACAGTTAAGCTAAGGAAATGACGAATTGAGTTTGGTTTAGCGTGGTGTACAAAATTTTCAATTGCTGAGTTACGGGGAATTCATATCTGGTTAAGCCCGGAGACAATGACTGTAAGAAAGAAAATTTTTAAATTAAAATGAATTATAAAAAGAATGTTGCCAGCGAACTAATAATTGTGCTCCACAACAAGTTCTTTGCTCGTATGCAACCCCCTATTTAGGCAGAGCGATGTAGCATCCCGTTTTATTTATAATCAGTAACATATAGAATTTCACTTCAAAAACAATTGTCTAAAAGTTTAAATCTTGTAAATATCTCTCTTGTATTTTTGATTTGCAGACTTAGTGATTTACAACTATCATTCATCACCCCAATTAAAAATTAAACTTTTCATTCGTTAAATAATATTTTAAAACATTTCAAGCTGATTAAATTTAGCCATAAGTACATAACATTTCTATATCAAATTTTTGGCTTGGCATATAAAGCTTTCGGCTTACTTAAAAGTACTGTTATTTTAATTGGCTGCCTTAGCATTTTTATCATCAGAAGCTATTAACAAAAGGCACATAATTAAAATAAAACTGTATTCGCATCCCCCAGTTCCATGCTCACCTACAAACCAGCCAAGTGAAGCGTGAATTAATACGATTCCTATCAACAGCATTAAAATAAACCCGGCAGAAAGCCATTTGGTAAAATAACCTGCAGCCAGCGCTATGCTTCCAACAATCTCAAATACCGTAATTGCCCATACTATTGCTTTTGCATATATAAAACCCTTATTCTCGAAAAAGAGGCTAAACTGTGGAATGGTATCATTAATAACTCTAACGAGAGCATGTGCCATGAAAACTAAAGCTACTGAATATCTCAATAGAATTAAAGTTTGTCGCTGGGTTAAAAAAGGAAATCGTTTCATATTTTTTAATATTAAAGATGATTAAACAGGAAATTCACTTGCAAAGAATCCCTTTAAATAGTTTATTTCAAATATTTTGCGTGCCAGGCTTACCGAAGGTGTAGAACTAGTATTGTGTTCGCCCGGCACCGAAGTTGATTGAAATTATTTTGTTGAATTTAAGAATTAAAGTTCAGCGATGTTTATCCAGCCACACTTTTCGCAAACTACTTGTTAGCGTCTGGCAATTACCCTATTGTTTAAAAAATTATAAATTTCTGTCTGTAGTAGATTATGGAAATTTTCTCTATTAAATCCTTCTGGGTCTCTTGCAGCCAAACCGACTTTGTCTTTTATTATTACTGGAAAAGGACTTAAAAAGGAAAAATGACCTGCATCTTTCACAATTTTAAAATCAATTAATGGATTTGTTTTTGCAATTTCTAAAAAAGATTTAACCTGTTTATCGGGTATATAGTCATCCTTCTCGGCATTATATATTAGTACTGGTATATTTATATTTTTTAACGAATTATCTCCAGTAAACCAACCTGGTGTTAAAGCAAAAAGAACAACAGCTTTTATTCGGTTATCAATATTGAAACTCATTTCATACGTTTCCTCACCCATATGAATTGTTTGTCCAAATTGCCTTCTGTAGTCGGAGTACGAAATTGGTTCCCCTCCTGCAAGAACTAATGCAGTATTTGCACCTATCGAGTGACCAATCACTGCCACATTATCATTTTGAAGGCATTTCGCAAATTCTTTGGCCGAAAATAAATAATCAATTGTTAGGGTTATATGTCTAAGTCTGTTAACAAAGTTTTCGTTTTTCCCTTCTAATTCATTATTTAAACGGTTATTGCCATAATGTTCAATCATTGCTGCAACATAACCGTTTTTAGCAAGAAATAAACTTATGGTTCTATAAAGCATTGGTGATCCACCTGTCCCATGTGAAATAATAATCAAAGAAAAATTTCCGTCCGCAATGTCAGAGTTAACGGATACATCCATTATATAAGGACCAAACGCTGTAGGCTTTGAAGGTACATAAGTAGGATATTGAACTAAAACAGAGAATGAAATAGCTTTGAGTTCATCTTTAATCGTCAACTGTTTGCTGCCTATAAAAGTTGCTGTCATTTTAAAATATTTATTGATTATCTGTCTGCCATTGAGGCCGGTCATATGCTTGCCGCTAACTTAATGTATTGATGGTCAGAAAATATATGCAATCGTTGGCAAAATCAATTCTCCTGATGAGCCAGCCGAACCGCTACTTCTTTTTACTTCTGTACCATTCACATAAATTTTTAAAGTGGCAGTCTGTCCCAATATGCCTGTCATAGAAGCTTGTGCTCCTATACCAATACCTGTTACACTTTGCGAATATGTTACTTCCTTTGACCAGAGAACAGATACATTGTTCAGCACTGTATTACAACTTACATTATCGTTATATACTACCGCTAATTTACCTGTATAGTTTCCGGCAATTTCATATTTGACCACCCTGGCATAGTTTACAGACAATCCATCTTCATTATTTTTATCGCAAGCCTGCAACATTAGTAAGACAGTAGTTAACAGTAGGCCAAGCCAGTAAATATTTTTTTTCATAAGGTGTACTATTTGTTTGTTAGAAAAAAACCATTTTTTTACGTATGTATTATATACAAGGAAACATTGTAAAGTAGTAAGTGATTTTGTTGCTTTACTAATCTTTTAATTCAGTTTCATTTTTTTTATTTTCCTTAAAATCATCCACTTGTCTATATCCTCTTACATAGTCAACTATTAATTCTTTAGGGTATATCCTGTCGATGATATCTTTTTCAAAAACGGGAAATTCAAAAATGCCCAGCATCAATTGCATTGGGTAATCCGGCGACTGATCAATTTGCCTTATCTTTTTATTATCAATATAAAAGGTGATTTTTTTGCTATCCCATTCCGCAGCGTAACAATGAAATCTGGATACATCAATATCAACTGTGCTTTCATAAAATTCTTCTTTAATTTTTTGATCATGAAATTTTCTGATTCCGTGGCCAATTTTTGCTGCATTACTTTTTACAGAATTTCCTTTAATCTCAAAAACGTATATTTCAGCTGATATCTTTTCTTTCCCGTCGTAACCCCTCATGCGGAAGGAAACTATATTAGAATTTGTAATCAGCATTCTTGCTCTTATTTCAAAAAAACCATATTGAGGGAGGTAAGTATTTTTAAATTGATTTACAGAGAACATATCATTAACAAATTCGTTTGTATGTAAATCGGTAACTTCTTCCTTGATTTCAGAATAAATGCCGGTTTGAATAGAAGAGCCTTTAATTTGACCATCAAATTCCGAAAACCATGATACCTGTTCCTCTGTAATTTTTAATGCCAGATTCCCTTTTCGAATTTCATAACTGGGTATGACAATACCATTAGGGCAGCAAAATGGCAAATAAAAAGGCAACCAATTTGTTTTATTGAGCTCTTCTCCCTCGAACTCATCACTAAACTCCAAATGATATTTTTTTTTCTCCTTTACATTTTCAGGAAAATCCTCATTCCGTTTGCTTAAATACATAAATTTGGGGGCTGTTAACAGATTTTTATATTCCAGTTTAGCAAGCTTATCTGCTAAACCGGAAGCCAGGCAAACAACTAATTTTCCAGCTCCCGCAATTTTGTGTCGCTTTTCAAATCTTCGCTATATCATTTTAATCAGGACGATACTAAATACAACGGTCGGCAATTATAAAAATAATAACTTTAAAAAAGTTGTTTCAAAAAATACTAATAATCATTTTTACCATAATAATTTGAGTTAAGTATTATTTTTAATTGATCGGGATTGGTTTTTAATAATCTATACCATTTTGCGTATTAAGAAATTGCTTTGATACCAAACAGCAGGCAATGAATGAACAAAAAAATATATTATATTCAATCTCATTTACGGTGTGCCCTGCACCATTTTTAATATGCACCATTATAATGCCCAAAAGCAAATAAATGATAAACAATGAGTGTCAGCCGCTTTGTATATTTTTCTAATGCAATTAATACTAACCCGCCTATCGCAAACAGGGTTATAAAACGGCTATTAGATTCCCCAATAAAAATACTTTTTCATTTAGATATTGACCAAAAGCGGGGATTCCTTCTTCCTATAAAAAGACTCGCTCTGCGCCATTAACAAAAAGCATTAAACAAACGATAACACAAAAAATTATAAAACCGATAACCGATTTATTTTTCATGAGTAGTATTTTAATAATGGCAGATATAGAAATATCCACCCTGGAGCTATTCATCTACTGTCTTATTCACTTCGCACATGAGAAGATCAGTGTGTGATGGAGCTAATATATTTAAATCACCAGTATTGTCGTTATCTTGATCCGGTATATTTAAATTCCTGAGTCCATTCTCTGGATACACCTGATGCGAAAGTGCCATTCACATAACTATATCCCCATTTTGCATATATTTTTCTTGCTGCCGGATCGTAATAGGAATTAAACCCGGGATTCATTGTATAAAAAGTTGTGGCTCCGGAATAAGCATTTTGCACTGTAACAGCGTTGGAAGAACTTGTAATGGTATACTCCGGTTCCTGTCCTCCGAAATAACTCAACGATCCACTCAGCAGTGCAGGGTTAGCAAATTCACCTGCATCGGGCCAATATATTTTAACCTTGTTGAGCGCTGTTGTTATTAGATGAACAGTAACTTTATCCCCTGTATAACCTGGGTTACTGGTGGGGTGATAGTTTGAAAAAGTTAATTCGTACACCCCATCATACTCATTTTTTGCACCCACTTTTGCTATGAGTGCATTATTAATACTGATTTTATTTTCAGCATTTGAAACTGAAATAATCCTGAATGGAAAAGCATAAGTACTACTCGGATCAAACAATTCCGCATTGGGAATTGTTACGCTTACAGTTTTGCTTATTTCGCCAGGGGCAAAATCAAGTGTGATGGTATTTCCTAATACACCTCCGGTACTGAGTGTATACCAGCTTGCAGGCATTTTCAGTAATGGATTACTCCCATGCCTTATAAGCGTATCATTAAATCTTTTTAATAATACAGTATCCAGTTGCAGACTTACTTTGAGTGCTGTATTTAAAGCGCTATTGCTATTCGGATCTCGCCGCACATCTGCCAGATTGATAGTTTGCGGACGATTTACAAAATCAATACCAGTTAGCGTTTGACCAGCAGTATGATCAGCGGGGCCACCGGAGATCATTTTTATAATCGTTTTTCCTTCATCAGTGATGCTGGTAATCTTATCTGTTTTTTTACATGCGCTCACAAACAGCATTGCGAGAACAGCGATAACAGAAATTTTATAAATATTTTGTTTCATGTTTTTTTTCTTTAAATGATTATTTATCCCACCAGATTCTTGCATTCAACACATCTCCTCCTGAAAGCCGGCCTGCTGCAACAGCTACATTAGCTCCATTGGTACTATACTCGTTGGTACCGTATACATAACGGCGTGGAATACCCTTACTTGAATTTGTTGCAAAGGCGGTTGGCACCAGTGCCGGAATCCCGGCCAATCCGGTTACAGGATTAGGTTGTGCCAGATCGCAGGAACGCCTCCACTCACTCCATACCTGTATGCCATCAGGAAAATGAGCAATATAACGTTGCAGAAAAATACGCTGTAAAAAACTGGTTGTGCTGGCATGCTGCCCTGTAACAGAGTTAAAACTATTAGCACCAATATTATTTCCACCTCCAATACCACTGGCAAAATTACCTGCATTCCCCAGCAAACTATTTGCATCTGCTAAAGAAAGCCCCCATTGTTCAAAAGATGCCTTAACGGCATTATCATAAGCATCTTTTGCTGTTGTGGCACCAGGTATCCATCCTCTTACTGCAGCTTCACTTACGGCTAGCAATGATGATGCTGCATTAACAAAGACAAATGGAGCATTCTTTTGCCTGAAGTTTATGGCCATCACCCTGGCATAGTTTGTATTTGCTGAACTGAAGTTTTCGGCATCCTGCCTTTTTAAGCCATAGGGAAAAGCTGTAGCAGAGGACCCAAAAACAGTTTTTCTGCTATCTCCCATATTGGTAAGGATATCACTAAATGTTTTACTTAACGCATAATCGGTTCTGCCATCGTAAATATTATACCAGGGATTATTATAAGTACCATCCCCAGGATAATTAATCACCAGATTATCGCCATTGGAAGTAATATATCCTGCTACATGATTATATGCCTGTGTAAAGGCTGCCTGTGCTGCAGCCGGTGACGCTTTTATCATACGCAGGCTAATGAGCAGTTGAAGGGTATTGGCAAGCTTTTTCCATTTTGCAATATTGCCATTATAAAAAACATCTCCTTTTACAACCAGCCCATTATCAAATTTTGCCACGGCGTCTTTTAATGTAGAAATTAATTTTGGATAAATTTCTTCCTGCTTATCGTAAGCAGGAGTTACAAAAGCAGATCCCTGTAATGCCTGGCTATAAGGCACATCTCCCCAGCAATCTGTAAGCTGCCAAAAAATATAGGTCTGCAAAATTTTAGCTACCGCAATTTGGTTAGCATTAGAACCATAAGCTAAACTAGCCTCTTTAGTTTTTTCATTAGTATTCCTGTTAATGATTACCTGAAAGTTAGCCAGTATATCCCTGTAGGTTAGGCTATACTCAAATTTGGGTTCGCTGTATAGTGATGCTTCGGTATACTGTGTTTCTGAAATTTGCTGTGCATAAAGGCTACTGGTAACACCAGTCTGTGTGCCTCCTACCAGTATATTCCCAATCAGCAATTCGGCATCTGTAAGCAATGCTGAATTGATAGGAGAAACAGAGCCATAAGGATCTATATTAGTATCGCCAAAATCTTTGAACTTATCGCAGCCAGTTGTACACATTATCCCCAACGCCAGCACTGAAGTTTTTAGATTAAAAAAAATATATTTCATAAAAACGATGTTGTTAAGGGTTAAAAATTTAGTTTAATGTTGAATCCCAATGAGCGAATACCTGGCATTTGTCCATCTTCACCTTGTACTTGTGAAATTTCAGAAGGATCAAAGTCTTTCACTTTGGTATACAGGAGTAAAAGATTTCTCCCCACCAGCGAAAAATTAATACCACTGATCTGCTTATTTTTAAAGAGTTTTGAAACCGGCAGATCATAAGACAGACTTAGTTCACGAAGTTTAACATACGTTAAATCATAAACGCTGTTTTCAGCAATGTTACTCCCCCTAAACTGGTGAAAATATGTTTGGGCATCCACATAAAAAGTCTGATCCTTTCCGGTAGCATCCACACCATCAACCCTTACTCCTCCTCCATCTGCCACAAGGTCTCTTATGGAATTCCCTTTATCATTTAATGTTGCAGTACGGGCAGTAAGGCCACTGTAAGTTCCCCAAAAGTCCGACAGAGAAAAGAATTTACCGCCTACCTGGTAATCCACATTTACATTAAGGCTAAAATTTGTAAACAACCTCATCGTACTTTGAACACCTCCTGTATAATCTGGCAACACACTTCCAAAATTCACTTCATTTTGTTTGGTGTATAAACCATCCACTGTCAATATTGGTTTGCCATTAAGTCTTTTTATTCCCCCACCAAATATCTGCCCCCATGGCTGATTAACGGCGTTAACTGTGTAGGCAGAGGAACTGCCTGCAAATGCCCCGTTCGCTACAGTAAGGCGAGTTATTCCGGGAGCCAGGGCTACTATTTTGTTTTTCAATTTTGCAAAGCTGGCATCTATCCTCCAATCGAATTTATCTGTGCGTATAGGGTTAACAAATGCCTGTATCTCAATTCCTTTCTTTTCAATTTTTCCGGCATTTGTTCTAAAGCCGTTATAAGCAGTGGTGCTGCTTATATTAATATTAACTGGAAAATCTGTATTCGACCTGTCCCAGTAAGTAACACTTACCCCAAACCTGTTTTTAAACCACCTGGTTTCTATCCCTAATTCCTTTTCGGTATTTACGCTGCCATGCAGGTTAGGGTCGATAAAAGTATTGGGCTCGGACATGGTAAACAAATCGGAAGCATTAGGAGCATAGGTATTATAGAGTTGAAAAGGTAACAGCCTGTTGTTTACCTGCCCAATAGAAGCCCGGAGTTTTCCGTAAGACAATATTTTTTTCTCTTTAAAAAATTCACTGAATATTAAGCTTGTACCAACTGAATAGGCATCAATGGATTTGCCTGCAGGTTCGCTGGAGATAAAGTTTCTTCTAAAAGACCCTTCAGCAAAAACAAAATTTTTATACCCCACATCACCTCTCAGGAACCAGGCTCTTTGTTTTAAAGGAATTATTGATTGCGGATTACCAGTTGGAGAATTAGGATTAGAGTTTTTAGCCGCACTTACAGAATTTGCAATTGAATATAAGCCCGGCACTTTTAAACCACCAATGGTATTAATTTGGTATCTTTCAAACAGGCTTTTTAGTATATCAACACCCGCATTTGCATTGATTTGAAAAGATTTAATTTTTTTAGAATAGCTGGCCAATAACTCATAATTCTGACGAATATCCGAACTATTATCAATGCCATAACCTGCTAAACCGTTCCCTTCAAATGGATTAAAGGAAGATTGTGACGAACTATTCTCCATTTCTATAGGATAAATTAAAGTTCCTGCAGTATTCAATTGATTGCGCCTGTACGTACCACGTAATTTTAAATCCTTGGTAATTTTAACCGTAATACCTGCATCACCATACAAGCGATTTCTGGTATCAGGTGTTTTAATTAAATCAAAATAAGTGTAAGGATTTAGCCAAAAGTTTGCTCCGTAAAAAGACACTAGATTATTTGGATCATAAGCTCCGGGATTTTTATGATTCCAGCTGGCATAAATACCCTCCGGGGTACGCAAATTTCTTAAACTACGCATCATGCCCATGTCCAGATCCCGGTGAAACCACTGATTGAAACTGCCGGCAGACTGATTGGAATATCCATCATTATTTTCTGAATTTCTTTTCTGATTTAAATAATTGATGTTGGCGTTAACGGCAATGCTTGGCGAAATATCTACTGACATGCTGCTATTAAAGGTATTTTTTTGCAGGTAGGACCCAGGCATAATTCCTTTAACATCAAGATTGGTATAAGAAATTCGTAGCTTAAAATTATCACCGCCTTTTACAAAATTTATATTATTCTGTTTGGTTACCCCACGATCATAAAAATCTCTTACGTTGTTAGGCTGTGGGGTAAGCCTTGCCGTTTTGTAGGAATTTTCATGGCCACCATACCATGCATACCAGGGTATATATTCCTGCCCTGCAATACGTGGCCCCCATGATGCGTCATCAGAATAATCATGATAATATTTACCATCCAGCGCTTTCCATCCTTCAGGTTGCCCTGTTTGCCATTTGTATTGATACAAGTCTTGCGCACTACCACCGGCATAAGCATTTTGATATTGCGGTGTTACGAATATATTATCAAAATATAGTGCTGAATTTATCTCAATGCCTGTATTGTTATTCTTACGTCCTTTTTTGGTGGTTACCACAACGGCACCGTTTGACCCGTCAGGCCCAAATAGGGCTGCCGCAGATGGCCCCTGCAACACATTCAGCTCTTCAATATCATCCAGGTTAATATCATTCGCATTGGTAACAATTGTACCGTCAACAACATAAATTGCACCGGTACCTGCCCCCAGAGAATTTTCGCCCCTTAATCTTATTGCCGTTTCCCGCCCAAGTGCGGCTCCAGATTGGCTGCGTACCTGAACCCCTGCCACTTTACCTGCTAATGCATTATTAATGTTAGTGGAACGTACTGTATTTAATTTGTCGGCAGATATGGTTTGAATATTAGAAGATACACTTCTTGAGGTACGGGTAATGTTAAAAGCACTGGTAACTACTACTTCCTGGATTGTGTTTTCCTTGTTCTGTAATGTTACCGGATAATAATTTGCATTGTTCACTGCAATTTCAGCAGTAACAAAGGAGGTATTGCTAAATACCAGTACGTCGTTCAGAGATACTTTTAATGAAAACTCTCCGTTTTGATCTGATTGCGTACCAGTCTTTTTTCCTTTTATTGTGATCGAAGTAAATGACACAGGCACTCCGTTCTTATCTATTACTTTCCCATTGATGTTTTTTTGGGAATAAGCAACTGAACCTGTTAGAATAAGAAATAACAATAGCAGTTTTCTCATACAGTTAGTTTTTTGGTTAAAAAATTTATCTAAATGTATTTTGACAAACTGTAATTAATTTCCAAACTCTACCATACTGCTAAGGTTATCTACAAACAGCAGATTTGATAATACGAATTAAAAGGACGGCAAAAATTGCTATTTCGGTATCGAAAAACAGAAATTGGTATCTACAAATTATTTGAAAGTGTGAAGCCTGAGTTGTAATTTTTCTTTATAGCTACGGCTCACTGGCAATACAGTACTATTAATTTCAATCTCATGTTGTGAGAAAGAATCAATCTTGTTGATATTAACAATATAAGATCGGTGAATACGAATAAAATTCTCTGCTATTAAAACCTGTTCTATATCACTTATTTTTATCTTAGTAAGTAAAAACTTATTATTGTAATATATTTTCACATACTCTCTCACACTTTCCACATAGGCTATTTCATCCAGAAAAATTTTCACACTTTTTTTTCCAACACTAAAAAAAAGGTATTTCCTTTCCGGTAATAGTTGCACCGTTTGCTGTTGTACAGGTAAAGCTTTATTTTTTTCTGTCACTTTATTTACGGCATTTAAAAACCGTGTAAACTCTATTGGCTTAAGCAAATAATCCACCACATTATATTCAAAGCTTTTCAATGCATACTCATGATAGGCACTTGTAATAATTACTTTTGGCCTCACTGTTAGCGTTTTAAGAAAATCAAACCCCTTAAGCTTGGGCAAATTAATATCTAAAAAAATCAAATCAATTTCCTGATCTTTTAATATTTCTAATGCTGCAATAGCATCTGAACAATACGCAACCAGGTGAAAGTTTGGTAGCTCCGCAATATAATCTTTCAGTATTTCAGCTGCCAAAGGTTCATCTTCAATTACAATACAATTAATTTTATTTTCTCTCATCTAATGCAATATTTAATTCAACCAGAAATTCGTTATTCAGTAATTCGCAATTGAAGTGATAATCAGAATATGATAAATCAATTAATCGTTTAAGATTTTTTAACCCCAAACTGTTTTCAGACTTTGGTTTTTCCTCTTCAGCACTATTGCGAATAGTAAATTGAAGAAATTCGTTACTAAGCCTTAAATCAATAAAAATAAAAGAATTAAATCTTGATTCACCAGCACCATGTTTAAAGGCATTTTCCACTAACTGAAGTAAAATGGAAGGAATGATTTCTGTATTTTCGCAATCAACTGCTATGGAAAATTTAACATCTACTTTATTACCCCAGCGCAATTGTTCCAGCTCAATATAATCCTGTATTACATTAATCTCCCTTTTAATGAGAACAGCATTTGCGGATGCTTCATACAGTAAATATCTTAACAGGTTTGACAATTTCAAAATTCCATGTTGTGTATCCGGGGAATTTTTACGGGCCAATGCATAAAGTGAATTCAAGGTATTAAATAAAAAATGCGGATTGGTTTGTGCTTTGATTAAATTTAACTCTGCCACAATACGCTCATTGACCAATTCTCTTTCTTTTAATTTCCATTTCTGGTGTTGAAAATACTGAAACACGGCAAAAAATACAACTGCTGCAAATGTCAGATCCAGAAAGACCATTAAACTCCGGTTACCTAAAGTATCGTCTTCTGAAACTGGTAATTTGTAAATTAGAGGGTAAAAAATATTAAAAACAAAATACACGTATATTGCAATTGCTATAGCATACGAAAAAAAAATGCGTAATAAACTCCCAAAAACCTTCTTTTGGTTCTCTACAAGATTATGTACACTATTAACAACAACGTAAGCAAGTGGAATTTTTAATAATAGCAGCAATGATTCGGTACGAGTTGAAATCCACACTACTTCATACCATGGGGTTTGCTTAAAATCACGCAGTAAATAGGCATATTCAACATATATCTCAAATACGACATAGCACAGCCAAAAAATGATATGTTTTCGATTTTCGCTTTTCAAGTGTCAAAAATGGCAAATATAAACTCCCAAACCAAATTCACCTACGAATAACCTTCAAGGAATCACTAAATACCACATTCTGCATACGAATGGTGGCGCAAAAAAATTGTGGCCAGTATTAAGTATAAATTGGTGGCATGTGCTAACAAATTTATTAATTTGTATTAACCGGAATAAAATAACCTGTTGGCAGAATTAATTGGCTAAAGTATGCTTAACTCCGCCAACGGGTTAGATATAATATTGTGGTAAAGCGGCCTGATCAATTACTGCCCATTCCAAATCATATTCATCAGCTTTGATTACAGATGGCCAGCTTATTAATAATTCTCCTTCAGCACTTATATACTGTAAATCTTTAGAAATTATTTTTACTGCATTATTATCACAATTAAAATTTACAAAGGCCAAGGATAAACTGTCTCAGTATCTTGACAACAATAAGCTATCAAATATGGTTAGAATTGTTTGAGCAATAGAGTTGCTTATACCACCTTTAATTTAAGTGCGAAATTTTTATGGAAACAAAAATTTTACAAGAAAAGATTCAAAAGTATATGCGTTTGGACGGTAATGAAATCATCATTTTTTCTAAGAACTTGGAGCATTTTTCTTTCAAGCACCTCACCCCTATTACTATCGGTTCATGCATAATAGATGCTGATAAAAAGAAAGTGCATTGTTTTGGATTAAGCATTACACTTCACCTGTAAGCTGATGAGAAAGAAGATACAAGGCTTGCTACCTTACAGGTATTTGGTGATTAAAATAGATGAGGTAAAAACTTATTGAATACGTTTTACTTTATCGTTAAAGCATGACACATAAAGCTTTTTAACTACCTCAGATAAAAAAGAGCCATTGATGAATTCAGTTATTTCATTTTTATTTGTATTGAATTGATCCAGTATTCTTGCTGCCCTTGTTTCCACTATTCCTAAGCGCCTCGCCAGTTCCATAAAATTGTCACGGCCATAATGGCCATAAGCTGAGTAGTATGCTGAATTAATATCATCCGCATATAAATCCAAAGCTGTATCAGATTCATACGGCGTGTGAATGACTGTACTCATCAAATCATACGCAGGAGCCAACAGGTACTCGCCGGAATCATTACGGATAAGAGAAAAGTTTTTTAAATGAGCATCGCCATTTGAAAAAACATAATTGAAAATAACCAGTTGAAAAAACTTTTCAAGCGCAGGCATAGCAGCTGCCACAAATTTTTTTATCAATATTCCAATTTCTTCATAGGTACCCTCGTACTTGAATGTTTCACCGTGCGTATGTTTTGTCCTGTTTGTCAACTGTGCAAAATCCTCCTGCATATACTTGCTGCCATCCGGTTTTACATCAAAGCGCCTGGTGATATATGCTGGCTGTCCATCTTTAAAATGTATGAGTGCATTAGCCGCAGTATCGATATTAAAAAACTGTTCTGCTATCTGCATAGTGAGATGCTCGTTTTCTGGAGCATCGTCAAAATTGATTAATTGTTTTGCAGGAGGAACCGGTTTTAAAATATACTGACCATTTCTGTCATACAATTTAAGCTCACCGTTTTCTAACCAAATAGAGTATTTAAGTTGTACACCGGAAATGGATAAACGCTTACTGTGTTCCTGAAACTCCGCAAGGTTATCGGCTTTAGGGGCATCAAATAATAATACTGCAGGCACCCTTGCTTTATCAAACAATTTCTTCCTGCATTTTAAACAGTAGCCTTCTTTTACTTCAGTATAACAACCTAAACAATTCATCATCTTCTGGTTTAATAGTAATAGAACCTATTGTATCATGACTGGTGGTTAACAACAGCCTCGTAAAATCGTCATTCTCATCAATCTTGTATAACCGGCACTGGATGTCTTTATTAATTCCTTCCGAAAGAAGTCCATAAAAAAAAGGAAACATTTTTTCTGACCGGTATTCTTTTTGTGTTTTGGGCAGCGTTAAGCTAACAGGCGGATTTTGCTTATTGGCAAAATACCCGTCGTCATACTGAAACATATAGTGGCCGTTTTCATCTTTCTCAATGCTGCCGACAAGCACACCATTATTGTAAACAAGCCCTTCCATTCATTCAGTTTTTTTATGTCAACAGATATTTCAAGGCCCAGAGTTTCCAATAGCTTGTTGAGCGTATCAATGGATGGATTACCATTTCCACTTTCAATCAGGTAGATTGTCTTAGAAGTAATGCCCGTCATTTCTGCAAGATCCTCTTGCTTAATTGATAGCGAATTTCGCCTATTTTGTATAATATGTCCAATTTCTACTTTATTCATCAGAAATATATTACCGGTATATGCCAAAAATAGTAACAATCTCTTAAAAAACAAAATAATCAGAAATATATTACTTAAAAATAGGTAAAATATGGCATTAGGCAACAAACCGCCTCCTATCAGAAATATATTACGGATTAATAACTAAAATGAGTTCAAATAGTGAGTCTGACCGAAATAATCCTTTTCACAAACATTCCACTCTAATCACCAAAACCTATACTGACCTATAGGTACAAACTTTGGGGGATATTCTGATAATGAAACGCTGCCTGCTTAACAAACCAAAAATATGTTTGTATGAAAAACAACGGAGCAAGAGAAACTAAATTTACTACTGACAACTTACGCTTATTGTATCCGGCGCCTGCCAATGAAGAATCTTTGTATAGTGTTTTAACAAAGTGGTCGGTGTTTATCGAACCCCATACCTAATGCCTACATTCTCTCATAACGCTTTGATTTTAAAGGAAAAGCGACTACTGATAATAGACGAAAAAGGGGAAAACTTATCAGTTTTCCCCTCAGGTGGAGCTGCAGGGAATCGAACCCTGGTCCAAACATATTCGCCGTAAGCTTTCTACATGTTTATTTAGTTATTAATTGTCGGGAAACAGCAGGAACCTAACCAACCAACTGTATCCTTAGAAGAATGGTCTTAAGCAATGGTCACTTCATTCCATTACAGCATTCCGTTTTGTTTTTGAGTCGGCGGCGGAACATGGTAACAGAACTGACCTGTTCGGCGGCCCTAATGGATGCTAATCTATCGATTAAGCAGCCATGGCATACTGAGTATTGCCATTTAAGTTGTTGAATATTCAGATTAAAGTGCTAATTATCCAACGCACTACATGCTTATACTTACAAAGAGCTATGCTGTCAAAACCGGTCAGCCCCGGGTTTTAAGAGCAGCAAATTTACGGAAAGTATTTTGTTATCGTTATAAAAGTACATTTGCAAATAATTACTTTAACAAAAAACATGATGGCTCCGGATACTTATTACAATAGCAGAATAAAATTACTAGCCGAACAACAGGAACAATTACTGCAAAAAAAATCCATATTAGGCTGGCTGCGTTTTGCCATGGTGCTTGCAATTGGGGCAGCTATTTATTTTTTATTGCCGTCGGGAGTTAGCTATGTCATTATTGCCACCTTATTATTGTTAGCTGTATTTAGCCGAATAATTTACCTGGATATAAAAAACAAAGAAGCCATAAAACATACGCAACGGTTGATAAAAATTAATGAAGATGAGTTAAAAACTTTGGCTCATCAATACTATCATTTTGAAAATGGCAGCCAGTTTTTACCGGCTGAACATCCTTACGCCAACGACCTGGATATTTTTGGAAAAGCTTCGGTGTTTCAATATTGCAACCGCACTACATCCGATATGGGTGGAAAAAATTTAGCAGCATGGTTGCTACAACCTGCCGGAGTAAATACCATTTTACAAAGACAAGCTGCCATAAAAGAACTAACTGCCACCAAAGACTGGAGCCAGCAATTACAGGCTTATGGTGCTGCACAAAAAATAACTACCGCCACACAAGAAAGATTGCAAAGCTGGTTACAAAGCCAACCTCATTTTATTAATAATGTATTCTGGAAAATATTACAATACGCAGTACCCGCAATAATCATCGCTGTTATCGGATTAAACATGGCAGATATTATTGCAGATACTACAAGGAATCTTTTTTTACTGGGTTCTGCAATGCTTGCTTTTGTGATGGCAAAAAAAATTGCCCCATTACATGAGCAGGTAAGCAAAATGGCGGATGAGTTAGCGGTATTAGCAGATAGTGTAAAATTAATTGAACAAACTTCTTTTAATACGCCTTTACTGCAATCGCTGCAGGCAAAATTCATTATTGAAAACAGTAAAGCCTCCACCCAATTAAAGCAATTAAAAAAGATAGTGGAGAGATTGGACCTGAGATTAAACCCTGTGGTTTTTATTCCGTTAGCCATTATTTTTCAATGGGATATTCACCAGGCCATGGCATTAGAAAAATGGAAGCAACGCAACCGCCAGAATATAAATGAGTGGTTTGATGCCATTGGTGAATTTGAAGCATTGAATAGTTTTGCCACAGTATCATTTAACCATCCGGAATGGTGCAGCCCAACATTTACGGATAATCATTTTACTATTAGCGGTAGCAATATTGGTCATCCTTTAATTAATGCAGAAAAAAGAGTCAACAATAATATCAGCATGAATACCCGTGAAGAACTGATGCTGATAACCGGAAGTAATATGGCAGGCAAAAGCACTTACCTGCGCAGCATAGGTGTTAATACCGTTTTGGCAATGGCAGGCGCCAATGTTTGTGCAACAGATTTTACATTATCACCTGTACAGGTGATCAGCAGTATGCGTATTGCCGATAATTTAGAAGAAAGTACCAGTACTTTTTATGCAGAACTAAAAAAACTAAAAGCCATTATTGACAGGGTAAATGCCGGTGAAAAAATATTTATTTTATTAGATGAAATCTTAAGAGGTACCAACTCTTTAGATCGCCACACAGGATCTGTAGCTTTAGTAAAACAATTGATAAAACATAAAGCTGCATGCATTATTGCCACACACGATGTGGAACTGGCAAAATTAAAAGAAACCTATCCCGAAAACATTTTGAACTACCATTTTGATGTGCAGGTAGAAAATGAGGAATTATATTTTGATTACAAATTAAAAGAAGGTATTTGCACCAGTTTAAATGCATCAATACTGATGAAGAAAATTGGGATTGAATTGTAACTGGAATTTCTATTACACGAATTTTAACTAATTACACAAATTAAATTATTAGTTATAAAAAAAGGAAGCTTCATCATGAAAACTTCCTTTTACTTTCTATACTCAATACCTTATATACTTTTTTACTTCTTCCCTATTGTCCCTTCCCCCAGCCAAACCAATCGTTACCATTGGCATAAAGCATCAGGCCAAGTAATAATACCATACCTACAATTTGTGCGTACTCTAAAAACTTCTCGTTGGGTTTTCGGCCGGTAATCATTTCGCCTAATGTAAATAAAACGTGTCCGCCATCCAATGCCGGTATTGGCAGTAAGTTCATAAAGGCCAGCATTACAGATAAAAAGGCAGTGATGCTCCAGAAAGCCTGCCAATCCCAGGGTGTGGGAAAGATAGAAGCAATACGTTTAAATCCTCCTACCGCTTTATAACCACCTGTGCTTGGGTTAACTACTTTTTTAAACTGATCGATATAGCTGTTTAATTTTTCCCAGGTTTTAGCAACTCCCGCAGGGAAGGATGCGAAGAAGCCGTATTTTTTTTCATTAATTTTAAGTAACCCAAGGCTATCCATCTGTTCAACATCAATGTATGGAAGACCTAATTTACCATCGCCATTTACTTTACTCGTCAATAATTTTTTCTCTCCGTTTCTTTCTATTTCAATATTTACAGTAGCATTTTTTTTGCCTTGAACAAGCAAACCAATTTCATCAAAATATTGCACCTGCACAGAATCAATAGCAATGATCTTATCGTTGTGTTGCAGTCCGGCTTTTTTTGCATAAGAAGTATCAAAATATTTATCCGACATATCTCCTACCAATGCAGGCCTTCTGAGCTCTAAAAATCCTACGCCTTTTTTCTTTAGCTCTGCTAGTTGCCCCAACAAATTTTCAGGCATGGTAAGTGTTTGCTGTTTACCATTTCTTTCTACCACTATACTTTCAGATGTAATGATGCTTGCAGGAATGTCATCAAAATATTTTGCCGGCTTATCATTTACCGAAACAATTTTATCGCCATGTTGTAAACCAAATTTGAGTAATAAACTATCCGCACAATAAATACCATTTTTTACAGAGCTATTGTCGATCTTTTTTTCACCCCACACAAACAATATCATGGCGTAAATAAAAAATGCCAGCAATATATTCATGGTAACACCTGCCAACATTACTATTAAACGCTGCCAGGCCGGTTTACTTCTAAACTCCCATGGCTGCGGTGGCAATTTTAATTGTTCTTTATCCATACTTTCATCCACCATGCCGGATATTTTTACATAACCGCCCAATGGCAACCAGCCAATACCATATTCGGTATCGCCTACTTTCTTTTTAAACAAAGAAAACCAGGGATCGAAGAAAAGGTAAAATTTTTCTACCCGGCATTTAAACCATCTTGCGGTAATGTAATGGCCAAACTCGTGAACGATAACCAATATTGATAAAGCTAAAATGAGCTGAACAATTTGCGATCCGATATTGCTCCAATTTATTGCTAATAATTCCATATATTTTTACCTGGTTGAAGCATTTTTTTTAATGCCGTTTTGAATTTAATGGGTTCAATATTGCTGAAAAAGTTGAAGAGTGCCCTTCGTACCTCAGTGTAAACTCTGCAAATGAAGTAAAATAGGAGTACAAAGGCCCGGCTCAAAAAGAACTTTTACAGGTTTATTAGTGAAGCGGCAAAATTACGGGCTTCGCCGTCGCTATCAAAATATTCCTGCATAGTGGGTTTTTCGATAAAACTGATCTTTTCCATGGTTTTTTCTACCATAGCGGTCATATCTAAAAAGCCAATACGGTTGCGCAGAAAGGCCCACACCGCAATTTCGTTGGCGGCATTTAATACGCAGGGCATATTGCCGGCCTTAAATAATGCTTCTGTTGCTAATGCTAAATTTCTGAAAGTTTTAACATCCGGGTCTTCAAAAGTGAGGCTGGGATATTTTCTGAAATCGAGGCGTGGAAAATCGGTCTTTATCCGCTGCGGAAATGCCATGGCATATTGAATGGGTAGCTTCATATCGGGTAAGCCCATTTGCGCTTTTACACTGCCGTCTTCAAACTGCACCATACTATGTATAATACTTTGCGGATGCACCAGCACCTGAATTTGTTCGGGTTGTAAATTAAATAACCATTTGGCTTCTATCATCTCCAGCCCTTTATTCATAAGGGTTGCAGAGTCGATAGAAATTTTTGCACCCATGCTCCAGTTGGGATGTTGCAGCGCATGATCACGCTTTACATTAACCAAATAGTTAGGCTTCTTTCCTAAAAATGGGCCACCGCTTGCCGTTAGTATAATTTTTTCTATTCGGTTTCTTGTTTCGCCTACCAGGCATTGAAATATGGCGGAGTGTTCGCTATCTACCGGAATAATAGGAGCTCTTTTTTCAATGGCTTTTTGCATTACCAGGTCGCCAGCCACCACCAATGTTTCTTTATTGGCCAGGCCAACGGCTTTACCTTTTTCCACTGCTTTCATGGTGGGTTTAAGCCCTGCAAAACCTACAATGCCCGCCAGCATCATATCGTAGCTGTCAAAATCTGCTACTTCTTCTAATGCTTTTTCGCCGGCAAAAACTTTTACTAAAGTCTTATCCAGTGCATCTTTTACTTTTTGATAACGGGTTTCGTCGCCAATTACCACCGCATTGGGTTTAAATTCCAAAGCCTGTTTTATCAACAGCTCGTCATTGGATTGTGCCGTAAGTATCTCCACTTCAAATAAATCAGTATTTGCACGGATAACATCCAATGCCTGTGTGCCAATAGAACCGGTGGAGCCAAAGATAGCGATGCGTTTTTTCTGCATTTATTTTGAAATCTATATTTGTAAAGATAATACTATAGCTAATATCATAAACAATGCCCCGATTTAAAGTGATAACTAAAACAGGTAATAGAATTTTTATAGATATTATGCCTGAAAAAAGGCCTTCCCGATAAATAAATTGTAAAGATGTGTTGCAAAAATCACTCTCTCACTAATTGCGCTTTGCTGAAAGCTAAAGATAATCCCACGAGAATTATTGAAAATTTGATACATATAAGTCAGTATAAATTCTTACAAAGTAAGAATAGGTCTTTTTTATGACAGGTTTTTCATCTACAGAAAACCCTTTATCTATTTTTACAGCTGCTAGGTAATTTTCACTGATATAAAACTTATTGGTATCAGAAAAGCCTCCGATAATCTGGCCCTTTTTCTTTGGCCTCAATTCTAATATTCCAGAATTATTTACATACCCTCCCTTGGTTTTAAAGCGCATCTTACAACTCTCGTGATAGTGTATAAAGTTTCCTGCTCGATTTAATTCAATAATATTGTTCATATAGCCGTCTCCTCCCCTGTAATAAAGAACTCTATTTTTATTGAATAGTGAATCCTTAAAAGTTTGACCAAATTGAAAAGGGATAATCCAATTATTTTGTTTTTTAAAAATAGTACCAAGAATAATCTGCCCAACATTTGAATTAATTGGAAATATTCCATTCAACTTAGCTACAGTCACTCTATCCGACGTATCATAAATAAAATTTATAGTGCTGTCAGTTTGATTGCAAGTGCCTTTTATAAACCACATAGTATCATCATATATTCCTGCAATAAGTTCAAAGTTTTTATTATTGAGAATATTAATTTTCCATACTTCTCTTCCAATGGAGTAATCAAATACTTTTATAGTATCCTCGGTTTGGCTGAAAGAAACCAAATAAATAAAAGTAAATAGTATGAAAAGAAAAAAGTGTTTCATGTTAAAAATTACTGCAATAATTCTTTTATAAGTGTGTGAATCTTTTCAAAATCGAATTTTTTTATTACAGCTTCCATCATCACAATAATTTTATCATTACACAAATTACCAATAGAACCTTCATGTGTATGATCAACTGTTGTAGAATAAGTAAAATTCCCTCCCTCAATATCAAGTCCCACTTTTTTATAAGCATCTCTGAATGGAACACCCTGCAACACCAGCTTGTTCACTTCTTCCACGCTAAACAGGAATTTATATTTTGCATCCTGCAAAAGGTCTTTTTTTATTTGGATATTGCTGAGCATTAAGCCTGCCATTTGCAGGCAGTTGTTTAAATTTTCAAATGCAGGAATGATATGTTCTTTTAGTAATTGCAGATCTCGTTGATAACCTGAAGGCAGGTTGGTTGTCATCAGCATTATTTCGTTAGGTAATGCCTGTATGCGGTTGCAATGGCTGCGGATGAGTTCAAATACATCCGGGTTTTTTTTATGCGGCATAATGCTGCTACCGGTGGTTAATTCATCGGGAAAGCTGATGAATGAAAAATTCTGGTTGATGAACAAACAGGCATCCATACTTAATTTAGACAATGTGGCTGCAATATTTGCCATTGCGGAAGCAACTATACGTTCTGTTTTGCCGCGGCCCATTTGTGCATATACCACATTATAATTCAGTTCTTCAAAACCTAATAACTGTGTGGTTAATGTTCGGTTGATAGGGAAAGAACTGCCATAACCTGCAGCGGAGCCTAATGGATTTTTATTTACCACCGTATAGGCTGCTTGCAATGTGGTAAGATCATCTACTAGACTTTCGGCATAAGCGCCAAACCATAATCCAAATGAGGATGGCATTGCCAATTGTAAATGGGTATAGCCAGGTAACAAATCAGCCTTATATTTTTCGCTTTGCTGAATTAGTAAATCAAAAAGATCTTTGGTGTTGAAAACTAATTTTTCAATTTCGCTTCTCAGGTATAATTTCAGGTCAACTAAAACCTGGTCGTTCCTGCTTCTGGCGCTGTGAATTTTTTTTCCGACATCACCCAGTTTTTCGGTAAGCATTAATTCTACCTGCGAGTGAATGTCTTCTACCCCATCATCTAATTTAAAACCGCCTTTTTGTATTTGCAAGAAGATATTTTTTAGTTCCACTTCTAACAAACTCAATTCTTCTTCAGTTAATAACCCTACAGACTCCAGCATTTTAGTATGCGCCAAAGAACCCAATACATCAAACGGCGCCAAATGAATATCCAGTTCATTGTCTTTACCTACAGTGAATTTTTCTACTTCTTGTAACGATGCTTTATCTTTTTGCCAGAGTTTCATTTAAATCAAGTTTAGAAGTTTAGAGTTTAGGATTTTACCCTTTGGCTTTAAACTATTTGCTTTACCATTTTAATATAAGTTTCAATGCCATCTTTTATTTCATCCAAATAAATAAATTCATCTGCAGTATGACTTCTGGCACTATCGCCGGGCCCCATTTTTAAAGTAGGGAAAGGCATTAATGCTTTATCACTTGTTGTAGGTGAACCATAATATCCTTTACCTAAATTAATCCCCGCTTTTACCAATGGATGATCTAATGCAATAGAAGTTGATTTCATCCTGGTAGTACGTGGTTTGAAAGCACTTTTTAAATTGACTTTTAAAGCCTCCAGTATTTCTTCAAATGTATACAATTCATTTACCCTTACATCAATTACAAATTTGCATTGCGCAGGTACAACGTTGTGTTGTTTATTTTCGGTTTCAATCACCGTCACCGTTAATCTTGATTCGCCTAACAGGTCGCTTACTTTGGGGAAATGATAATTTCTTATCCAGTTAATATCATCTACTGCATTGTATAAAGCATTCTCGCCTTCTTTACGTGCTGCATGGCCGGCCCTGCCGGGTGCTGTACAATCAATTACCATCAATCCTCTTTCTGCCACTGCCATTTCTAATTTAGTAGGTTCGCCTACAATTCCAAAATCAATATTGCCCAGGTAAGGCAATACTAATTCAATACCATTCACCCCACTGATCTCTTCTTCTGCACTTGCTGCAAATACAACATTATACTTTGTATTTTCATCATTGTAAAAATGCAAAAAAGTAGCGATCAAACTAACCAAACATCCACCGGCATCATTACTGCCGAGCCCAAATAATTTACCTTCTTTTTCAATTGGCGTAAACGGATCGAGTGTGTAACCTTTATTAGGCTTTACCGTATCATGATGTGAGTTTAACAAAACAGAAGGCTTGTTTACATTGTAATATTTATTCTTTGCATAAATATTGTTGCCTACTCTTGCATACTCAATGCTATGCTTTGTAAAAAAAGCCATCAGTATTTCCGCCGTATCATTTTCTTCTTTTGAAAATGAAGGCGTGGCAATTAAATCCTTTAACAGTGTTACTGCCTCGCTGTACAGTTCGTTAGTTGTCATTTTTATTTTATTAAAGTACCCGTTGTTGTTTCGGTTACATTTTGTAACAGGTCATCCGCATGGCCTATCAACACTTCTTTTACACCACTGTCTATTGCGGCAAAAGCATTATCAATTTTCGGCAGAATACCGTCGAATAATTTATTACCTGTCTTTAATTGCTGGTAAATATCTTTTGTAATTAACGGAATGGCCGAATTATCATCGGCTACATTTTCCAGCACGCCTTTCTTTTCAAAGCAATAGATCAGTCTCACATCGTATAATGAAGAAAGTGCTACAGCAATTGAAGATGCAATGGTGTCCGCATTGGTATTCAGTATTTGTCCTTTGCCATCATGCGTAAGCGGCGCAATCACCGGCGTTAAGCCGTTCGCAACCATCAATTCCAAATTACTAATTCCCAATTCCTTTGTATTTACATCACCCACAAAACCAAAATCAATCCCTTCTTTTGTAACCGGTCTTTTTGTTGCAGAAATTATGTTGGCATCGGCACCTGTTAATCCAATAGCATTGCATTGTAAAGCTTGTAACTGGGCAACAATTTTTTTATTTACCAATCCGCCATATACCATCGTCACCAAATCAATTGTTTCGGCATCGGTAATTCTTCTGCCATTAATGTATTTCGACTCTATGCCTAATTTATCTCCCAGTTTTGTAGCAATCTTTCCGCCGCCATGGATCAATATTTTTTTGCCATCAACGGCTGCAAAATTTTTCAGGAATGCGGAAAGATTTTTTTCATCATCAATTACATTACCACCAATTTTTATAACAAATAACTGCTGCATTACTTCGCTTTTAAAATTTCTGCAAGAACAGCTTGTACTGCCCAAACCCTGTTGCCAGCTTGCGTTGTAACTAAACTGTTGGCGCCATCTAAAATTTCATCACTCAGCTCCACATTCCTTCTTACCGGCAGGCAATGCATCACTTTAGCGTTATTGGAATGTTTTAATTTTTCAGGAGTAAGCATCCACGAAGGATCGTTACAATATATTTTACCATAGTCTGTAACTGTACTCCAGTTTTTTACGTACACAAAATCTGCATCTTTCAAAGCTTCATCCTGGTTTTGTGTAATGGTAGCACCTTTGGTAAATTGTTCATCCAGTTCATAATCTTCCGGATGGGTGATCACAAAATCCGCTTCGCCCCATGCATTAACCCATTGTGCAAAACTGTTGGCCACGCATTGTGGTAAAGGTTTAATATGCGGTGCCCAGGTCAATACAATTTTAGGTTTACCCCCTCCGCCCCCTAAAGGGGGAACTTGCAGCATTTGTTCCTTAATAGTTATTATATCGGTAAGCGATTGCAATGGATGCAAGGTGGCGCTTTCCAAACTTACAATAGGTACGCCTGCAAACTGCACAAATGACCGCATCACCAGTTCGCTATAATCATCATTCTTATTTTGCAAAGATGGAAATGCACGAATGCACAACACATCAAAGTATTGGCCTAAAATGGGCGCCGCATCTTTTACATGCTCTACCGTTGTACCGCTCATTATGGCACCGTCTTCAAACTCCAATGCCCAGCCTTCTTTATCCACATTAAAAACAATGGCTTCTAATCCTAAATTTTTTGCAGCCACCTGTGTGCTTAATCTTGTGCGCAAACTTGGGTTTAAAAATAGCAGGCCAATTTTTTTATCAGCACCAAGATTTCTGTCGGCAAACGGATTTGCTTTATAAGCCAGGGCTTTTGCAACAAGTGCATTGATATCGGAAACATCTTTAACAGAAATAAAATTTTTCAAATTTTATATTTTTATTTTTTTGAGACGAGCTTTTAGAATTCTATTGAGCCGCATTGGCGTCGCACTCTTCAACTATACCTCTCTACTGAACTTTAATTATGTTTTGCACAAAACTTTCACTCCTACTGGGTTTATCAACATTCTCCCTCTATTCTATTCTCCGGATTGCACCCGGAACTACTAATATGTCGCCCGGTGGGGCTAAGCACTCATGCATCCAATTCTTTCCCAATTGCTTTAAGAAAAATATCTGCATCTTCCTTTGTAATATTTAATGCTGACAATAACCTTATTACATTCGGTTTTGCTTCCCCCGTAAATATTTTATGTTTGAATAATAAATTCTTTTTTACTTCTTTTAATTCTTCCGGCAATACAATACCGATCATTAAACCTTTGCCTCTTACTTCAATAATTTTGGGTATTTTTTTTAATGCTTCAATTAAATAATTACCCACCACGGTTGCATTGTGCATCAAAGCATCTTCCTCAATTATTTCCAGTACAGACAATGCTGCAGCACATGCCAAATGATTGCCGCCAAATGTAGTACCCAACATAAAATGTTTGGCTTTTAATTTGGGTGCAATAGAAATACCGGCTACAGGAAAACCATTACCCATACCTTTTGCCATAGTATAAATATCAGCATCTACACCGCTAAAATCCTGGCTGTAAAATTTACCTGTACGTCCATAACCGCATTGTACCGAGTCGGCAATGTACACGGCATTATATTGATCGCACAAGCTACGTATCAGTTGCAAAAAAGAATCACTGGCCACATTTATTCCACCCACTCCTTGTATGCCTTCAATAATTACAGCCGAAATATCGTTACCATTTTCATAAAAATATTTTTGTAATGCAGTCGCATCATTAAAAGGCAGGAATACTACATTGTCCGTTTGGTTAACCGGTGCTACAATATTTGGATTATCGGTAACTGCAACAGCCAAAGAGGTACGGCCATGAAATGCTTTTGTAAATGCGATAATTTTTTTTCTGCCATTATAAAACGATGCCAGCTTTAATGCATTTTCATTTGCTTCGGCACCAGAGTTACAAAGAAATAAATGGTAATCTTCCTTACCGGAAACTTCTCCTAATTTTTTTGCCAGCTGTACCTGTAAAGGAATTTTTACAGAGTTGGAATAGAAACCCACTTTATGTAACTGGTCTTCCAAACGTTTTACATAATGCGGGTGCGTATGCCCAATGGATATTACCGCATGGCCGCCATACATATCTAAATATATTTGTCCTTTATCATCCCATACATAAGAGCCCTGTGCTTTATCAATGATAATGTCGTTGATTGGATATACATCGAATAATTCCATATTGATTACACTAATTTTTACTAATTACACTAATTAAAAATAATTAGCTTTTAATTTTAATCCCGTTGTTTCTTCCAATCCAAAAATTAAATTCATATTTTGAATAGCCTGACCGCTTGCACCTTTAACTAAATTGTCAATCACCGAATGCACAACCAATTTAGTTCCTACTTTCTCCAGTTGAATAATACACTTGTTAGTATTTACAACTTGCTTTAGAAATACAGACTCTGTAATTACAGTTGTAAATGGATGGCCTTCATAAAAAGCCTTATACATTACATTGAGTTCATCAATACTTAAATCGCATTTTATTTGAGAGCTGATAAAAATGCCTCTTGTAAAATCTCCCCGCCATGGCACAAAGTTGAAATCATCTTCATTTAAAGATGAAGCTGATTGAAATGAATTTACTGATTGCAATATCTCTGCATTATGCTGATGCGTTAATGTTTTGTACGCCTGCACATTATTTGCTCTCCAGCTAAAATGAGATGTGGCCGCTAAGCTTTGTCCTGCTCCTGTACTACCTGTAATACCGGTAGTATGTACTTCCTTTAACAAACCTGCTTTTGCCAAAGGCAATAAACCTAATTGAATGGCTGTAGCAAAACAACCGGGGTTAGCAATATTATTTGCAGTCTTAATTTTTTCTCTTTGTAATTCGGGCAAACCGTAAATGAATTTTCTATTTCCGATTTCAGATTGCAGATTTAATCTAAAGTCATTTGCCAAATCAATAATTTTTACCGCATCTGCAATTTTATTTTCTGCTAAAAATTTTGTTGATTCGCCGTGGCCTAAACAAAGAAATAAAACATCAACCTCATTGCTTAACTCGGCAGTAAACTTTAAATTAGTCTCGCCCACTAAATCCTGGTGTACTTTATAAACATAATTTCCAGCGTTACTATTACTGTGGATAGAAGCTAATTCAACATTCGGATGATTTAATAATATCCTTATCAATTCACCTGCAGTATATCCTGCGCCACCAATAATGCCAACACGAATTTTATTTACCATCGCCTGCAGCATTTACTTTGTGATAAATAGAAACCTGGTTGCCAAATATTTTGCTGAAGCCTCGTACATCATCGCCTGTGTAACCAGTATTCATTTCGCCATACTTGCCAAACTTAGCACTCATCAAATCAAATTCTGATTCGATACCAATAACCTGGAAATGATAAGGATTCAATTGCACAAAAACATCGCCTGTTACATTTTGCTGGCTGTTGGTAAAGTAGGCTTCAATATCTCTCATCACCGGATCCATAATTTGTCCTTCGTGCAACCAGTTGCCATAAAATAATGCCAACTGGTCTTTCCAGTTTAATTGCCATTTGGTAAGTACATGTTTTTCCAACGCATGGTGTGCTTTTAAAATTACCATAGGTGCTGCGGCTTCAAAACCTACACGGCCTTTAATGCCAATGATGGTATCCCCAACATGTATGTCTCTGCCCACACCATAAGCACCGGCAATGGTTTGCAAATATTGTATCGCTTCTGTGGGATGTGTAAATGATTTATCATTCACGCCAAACAATTCTCCTTTTACAAAATGTAGTTTTATTTCTTCTGTGCCGGTTTTAGTAACTGGTGTTGGCCATGCGCTTTCTGGCAACATGCCTTTGCTGTTTAATGTTTCTTTTCCGCCAACGCTTGTTCCCCATAATCCTTTATTGATAGAGTAAGCAGTTTTTTCAAAATTCATTTCCACGCCTTTACTTTTCAGGTAAGTAATTTCTTCTTCACGGCTTAATTTCATATCACGTATTGGGGTAATAATTTCTACGCCCGGTATGATAATGTTGAAGATCATATCAAACCGCACCTGATCGTTACCGGCACCGGTGCTGCCATGCGCTACTGCATCGGCATTTAATTTTTTTGTATGCTTTGCAATGCTTAAAGCCTGGCTTAATCTTTCGGCACTTACGCTTAATGGATAGGTATTATTTTTTAAGCAGTTGCCAAAAATTAAATACTTAATAATGCTATCGTAATAACTTTTTACCGCATCAATAGTGGTATGTGTTTTAACACCCAGTTTGTAAGCATGTGCTTCAATCTTTTTTAATTCTTCCTCGCTAAAGCCTCCGGTGTTTACAATTACCGAATGCACTTCATAACCTTTCTCGTCGGTAAAATATTTTGCGCAATAAGTGGTATCCAAACCACCACTAAAACCTAAAACAACTTTTGCGCCTTTCGTTAATTTATCTGTACTCATTATTGATTAATTATAAGAATGCTAAAAATGTAAAAAATGTCTTAATAAAGATTTTACCGAACCTCCACCTGAATGCTGCTTTTCAAAAAATGGTTTCAATAATTTCCATTGTTTAAAACGGATCATACGTTCAAATATATTTTTATTCTCCTCAAAAAACTGCTTGGTCTCTGCAGGTTCGTAATGATCTGTTGGATCGTACAGCATGGCGGTACACATACAATTCTTTCTTTCCTTGCTCATTAAAATATCGTAGTTAACACAGCTTTTACAGCCGGCCCAAAATTCTTCATCATCTGTAAGTTCGCTGTAAGTAACCGGTTCGTAACCCAGCTCCGAATTTATTTTCATTACGGCAAGGCCTGTAGTTAATCCAAATATTTTTGCATCCGGATATTTTTCCCTGCTAAGATCGAATACTCTTTTTTTAATTTGTTTGGCAATACCGCTCTTGCGGTATTCGGGCGCCACAATTAAACCGCTATTGGCAACATACTCACCTTTCCAAACTTCTATATAACAAAAGCCTACCCAGTTACCTTCTTTTGTAACAGCAATAACAGCTTTGCCTTCGTTAATTTTTTGTTCGATGTACTCGGGAGAACGTTTTGCAATGCCGGTGCCTCTTGCCTTTGCAGAAGAGGCCATTTCATCGGTGATGGTGGTTGCGTATTGTATGTCGGATGCGGATGCTACCCTGATAATAATGTTACTATTTTCCAATTTGTTTAAATTGAAGTAAGATTAAAAATATTTTTAGAAAACTTTCGGAGATTTTTTCACTGACAGGGGCAGGTTTTACTTGCTCGTCCTATCAGCAACCACGTCGGGGTCGCGGGAGTGATTCAATAACAGCTTCAATAGAAAACATCACCCTTACCGGGTAATTTTTCATCGAAGTAATATGAGGTTGTGTGTTGTTCACTTTGTATTAAATATAAACTTGCCGCAAAGGTATAGGTTTATTTAAATAAAAGTTGTAAAAAATCACTAAAGTTTAAAATAGTTTAGAATATCTTTAGTAACCAAACTGCTATACTAAAATTTAATCAATCAAATCATCAAACGCTTGCATTATGGAAAACAATTTCAGCCGTAGAAAATTTATTACATCAACCGCTACTGTTTTAGCAGGCAGTATGCTTATGAATGAAGCCTTGGGAGAAACTACTTCTCTTTTTAAAGGCCCCAAAAAACGTTACGCCATGGTTGGCACCGGCCACCGTGGCACCGGCATGTGGGGCAAAGATATATTGGCAGAATATGCCGACTATGTAGAATTTGTTGGCCTCTGCGATAAAAATAAAGGCCGTGTGGAAACCGCAAAAAAAATGATGGGTGTTAGCTGCCCCAGCTTTACCAATTTTGAAGAAATGATGAAGGCAGTTAAACCTGATGTACTCATCGTAACAACAGTAGATGCCACCCACAACGAGTTTATTGTAAAAGGTATGGAAATGGGCGCCGATATTATTTCGGAAAAACCAATGACCACCGATGAAACAAAATGCCAGCAAATTATTGATGCCGAAAAAAAGACCGGCAAAAAAGTTACCGTTACATTTAATTACCGCTACTCTCCTCACCGTGCAAAAATGTATGAACTGTTACGCAGCGGCGCTATAGGAAAAATTACTTCTGTTGATTTTCATTGGTACTTAGATGTGCATCATGGTGCAGATTATTTTAGAAGATGGCACCGCCTTCGGGAAAATGGTGGCAGCCTTTGGGTACACAAAGCAACACATCATTTTGATTTATTAAACTGGTGGATTGATAGCGACCCAACTGAAGTATTTGCTTACGGCGCATTGGAGCATTATGGAAAAAACAATAGCTTTCGTGGTGTGAGTTGCAGAACCTGTGAGTATAAAGACAAATGCAAATTTTACTGGGATATGACCAAACAAAAACGACTGATGGAATTGTATGCAGATAATCAGCAGTACGATGGCTATTTAAGAGATGGTTGTGTGTGGAGAGAAGACATTGATATTTTTGATAAGATGGCTGCCTCTATAAAATATGCCAATGGTGTGCAGGTAAGTTATTCGCTTACGGCTTACTCGCCTTATGAAGGTTACCGCATAGCTTTTAATGGTACCGAAGGCCGTTTAGAAGCCTGGATACAGGAAAGTAATCCGCCTGCAGGCGATGTAAAGAAAGGTTATGACGAGCTGATGCTAACCAAAAACTTTGGCAAACCAGAGTTAATAAAAGTGCCTATTCCGCAGGGTGGACATGGCGGCGGCGATAAACTCTTAAAAGATAAAATATTCATACCCGGAACAGGAGATGCATTGCGTCAATCGGCTGGCGTAAGAGATGGTGCATTATCGTGCTTAATTGGTATTGCAGCAAGAAATAGTTGTGATAGTGGTAAGCCGGTGAAGATTGGAGATTTGACAACGATTAAGCCGGGAGTGCAGAAAGTGTAAATTTCTTGAAACTTATTATCACCTCGGCTACTAATGTATAAAAAATTAGTAGCCGTATTTTTTTAGATCTACGGATATTATATTTTCATACCACTTGTCAGTTTTACCAGAATTTTGATACTTAAAGGATACAGAAAAAACAGTCCCGATGATGGCTGGCTCATCAAATAAATATTCTGGGTGGATTTGGCTTCCGTTTCTTAAAGTATTTTTTATTTTGCCTGAAGGAAGATAAATAGCAAATGATTTTTTTGTATCAATATTATAAAATTTTAAGGAATTCAATGTTTTTTCATTAATAAAAACCACTATTGGATACCGACTTTTTTCGCTATAAAATATTAATCTCCCTAATTTTTTAATACTTGCACCATTAATTTTATTGAATAAAATATATTCTGGCGGTGTACAACATCCGGAAATAAGATTATTCTGTATCAGGAATGACCACTTATATTCTGTAGCATACTGGTATCCCAGCCTTTCTGTATAGTTCATTAAGGCAGCTTCCAGTGAATAAAGTGTTCTTTTTATCCCTACACTGCTTTCAAATGTTAACCATGATGAATCGCAATTAAATTGGCGATATAGTTTTGAGTGATTATTAAAATGAATTGTTTCGCAAGAAATTATTTCTTTCAATTGAGTATCTGTCTCACATTGGCATTGTTGGCCGTACAAAACTGTTGCAAAAAATAACATCCCAATAGTTATGGATACTTTCATAAAATTGGCGGCAATTTAATTGGCTACATAAGGTTCTAATTCTTCCGCAATCTTCCTGTCATTACTCAACCTCGGCATTTTATTTTGTCCACCCAGTTTGCCAATGCTTTTCATGTAATCGATAAAACCATTTTTATTAATGGCAGATATTTTTAGTTGCTGTAAAATGTTACCCGCAATTAAGTCATCGTAATAAACATTTTTAGCACGCAGGTTATCATCTATCCTTTTAGCAAAGCGGCCCATATCTTCTGGTGTGTTCTCAAATTCAATAAACCATTCGTGGTAACTTTTTCCTGCATCCTGAGCAATCATTGGTGCCACAGTAAATTCTCTTACCTGTATATTTTCTTCTTCGGCAGCTTTTAATAAAGCGGCTTCCACTTCTTCGCCAATCACATGTTCGCCAAAGGCGCTGATAAAATGTTTGGTGCGGCCGCTTACAATAATGCGGTAAGGATTGGTAGAAACAAACTTTACCGTATCACCAATATTATAACCCCACAAACCAGCATTATTATTAATGATCAATGCATAATTCTCTCCTACTTTTACATCCTTTAAACTCAGCCTTGTTGGGTTGGTATTAAATATTTCTGCCGCAGGCACAAACTCAAAAAATATCCCACTGTTGGTATTCAGCAGTAACCCTTCTGCATTTTGACTATCCTGGAAAGCAAAAAAACCTTCGCTTGCCGGAAACAATTCTATACAATCAATTTTTTTACCAATGCTTTCAAACAGTTTGGCTTTGTAAGGTTCAAAGTTTACGCCGCCTTGTACCATCACACTAAAATCAGGAAATAGTTCCCCGATCTTTTTGCCGCTCTTTTCAGTTAAGCGATCAAAATACATTTGCATCCACGGTGGTATACCGCTGATCAAACTCATGTTTTGATTGATCGTTTCTTCTACAATCTTATCTAATTTTTCTTCCCACTCTTCAATACAATTGGTAGGGTAAGATGGCATTTGATTGGCCCGTAAATATTTGGGCACATGATGATTTACAATACCACTTAATCTTCCGGTGGGTATGCCGCCCACTCTTTCCAGTTCGGGAGAACCACTTAAAAAAATCAATTTACCATCGGCAAATTTAGTATTGCCAGTTTCGGCCATATAACTCAGTAACGCATTGCGTGCGGTGTTAATATGGTTGGGTATAGAATCTTTTGTAATAGGAATATATTTTACGCCGCTGGTGGTACCACTTGTTTTAGCAAAATAAATGGGTTGCCCTTTCCACAATACATTGTGCTTTCCTTCTTTAATTCTTTCTATGTATATTTTAAAAGCTTCGTAATCTCTTACCGGTACTTGCTTTACAAAATCTTCGTAGGTTTTTATGTCGGCAAAACCATGCTCTTTTCCAAAATCAGTTTTTGCAGCTTCTTTTATTAAATGATGAAAAATGGATTGCTGGTCTTCCACAGCATTCTCCATTCCCTTTTTAATTTGCTTATGTATGTATGAGGCAAAAGGTTTTGCCAGAAAAGATTTTATTTTCATTTTGTTATACCGCTAATTTTTCGAATTACACTAATTACACGAATTCTTTATTAAAATTAAAGCATTAATTCGTGTAATTAGTGCCTTTAATTCGTGCAATTCTAAAAAACTTATTTACAATTGCAGTACCAATCTTTATCCAGATCAATAACGGTTACCACCACCAGGTTTTCTTTTTTAGGGGCAAACACAATACGAACATGTTGCTTATCATGTGTAACCCCTTCTAAAGGATAACTTTTGCCTTTATCACCTTCTTCAATTTTATTATAGTTTACTGTACCATTATCCAGTATTTCTTTCACTTCACTTTCGTCAATATGCCGGCACTCCATACGGCAGCGGGCATGTTTGGTATAAATAAGTTGGCTTACATGCCGGTCGAACGGTTCATTCTCCTTTTCAGCTGTGGTTATTGCCGGAACAGGAATGTTTTTCTGCCGGCCGGTATTGGGTTTATCAGGTAAATTACCCCGCTGGTGTGTTTTAACATACCACAACAGCATTGCGGCTGCTATTAAAACTATATATGGAAAATATTTTTTAAGCATGATAAAATAAAGTGCTAAAGTAAAGTAAAAGTAGTTGGTTTACGCTTGCTGTTAAAAAGTCTCCGTTTTGCGGAAAGATTTAAAGAAGGGCTTTTATTATCTTTGCGCCTCATGAGTAAATCTGTTGCATTACACACTTTGGGCTGCAAGCTTAACTTTTCCGAAACCTCTTCTATGGGAAGGATGCTGGAGAATGATGGCTTTATAAAAAAAGAATTTGACGAAGTAGCCGATGTATATGTAATAAATACCTGCAGCGTTACCGATAATGCCGATAAAGAATGCCGCATGCTGGTGCGCCGCATACAACGCAAAGCCCCCGAAGCCATGGTGGTAATAACGGGTTGCTACGCACAATTAAAACCAAAAGAAATTGCTGCTATACCAGGTGTAGATTTAGTATTAGGCGCTGCCGAAAAATTTAATATCAGCCATCACCTTGCCGCAATTAGTAAAGGAGATGCTACTAAAATTTGCAGTTGCGATATTGAAGATGTAAATACGTTCACCGCTTCCTTTTCTAAAAACGACCGCACCCGTACTTTTTTAAAAGTACAGGATGGCTGCGATTACAACTGTTCTTTCTGTACTATTCCCATGGCAAGGGGTAAAAGCAGGAGTGATAGCATTGCAAATGTGGTGGCGAATGTAAACGAACTGGCAGCAAGCGGAATAAAAGAGATCGTTTTAACTGGCGTGAATTTGGGAGATTTTACTCCCCCCAGCCCCTTGAAGGGAGAATTGGAGAAGGTTAATGCGAAAAGCTTGAAGGGTGATGTTGATAATAAAGAAAATTTCTTTTCGTTAATTAAAGAGCTGGATAATATTGAAGGCATCGAACGTTACCGGATCTCTTCTATTGAACCCAATTTGCTTACCAACGAGATCATCGAATTTGTAAGCAACAGCAAAAGATTTATGCCGCACTTTCATATTCCTTTGCAAAGTGGCAGCAATAAAATTTTGGGGGCCATGCGCAGAAGGTACAAACGGGAACTGTATGCCGAAAGAGTGGGATTGATTAAAACACTGATGCCGCATTGCTGTATTGGTGTAGATGTGATCGTTGGTTTTCCGGGTGAAACTGATGAAGATTTTAGAGAGACTTTTGATTTTTTGCACAGCCTTGATATTAGTTATTTACACGTATTCACTTATTCTGAAAGAGATAATACACATGCATTAACATTAAAACCTGTAGTGCCCATTGCCACACGTAACGAAAGAAATAAACAATTGCGTAATTTGAGTTACCAAAAGCTACAATATTTTACACAGCAGCATATTGGCGAAACCAGGAAGGTGTTGTTTGAAAAGCAGGATAAGAATAACATGATGGAAGGCTTTACTGATAACTATATTAAAATAACCGCCCCGTTTAATAAAGAATGGGTTAATAATATCACCACATGGACTATTTAAACGAAAAAGAATTAAATAAGTACCAGGTAACTATTCATTTTGAAATGAATGATGAGTTTATGAGCTTTGTACCGCCGCACCGGGTGTACATCAATTCGCTAATTGAAAAAAGCGTGATCGATTATTATTCGGTAAGTATGGAAACACAGCGAAGCTGGATGATAGTTAATGCAGCCACAAAAAAAGAAGTGGAAAAAATGCTAAAAAAATCTCCCTTATATAAATACTGGACGGTAGAAATTGATGAACTGTTTGTTTATGATGGGCAAACGTACAGGCTACCGGCACTGCAATTAAATTAGTGTCGTGAATCGTGAGTTGTGAATCGTGAGTGTGGAAGGCTGTATAATTTAGCCTCTTCTAAAAAATCAAATTTCTTTATTCTTAGCCCTCCAATCATTAAATGCTTTTATTGTTGGAAAGATTATTGGTTGCAAGCCCTGAGCTGATAATAGTTTTGCCGTTTTGCCAGCGGGGCAAACATGCTGTACACTATTTTTAATAAATGCTTTGCACAACTCATATTGCTGGTAACTGGTCCAGAAAATAATATCAGCTTTAGCTATTTCCATTTTTATTGCTGCAGATAAATTGCCTATCAATTCGTAAGTACCTACTGCATTAATGCCATCCTGAAGCCAATGTGTTTTACTTAAATTATTGGTGATGATCTGAATATCATTTACTGCAATATTTATCAACGGGCTTTTAAAAATGGTTTGCAAAAAATCAAAGCCCAAACCATCGGCACAACCTTCTACCCAAATGCCTTTTTTAGCTAAATCGTACCAGGTTCTGGTACCTGCGGCCCACACGCTTTTTTGCTGAATAGTATCTTTTATTTTTTCGGAATGAATGGCTTTATGACTGCTGATGAAAAATACTTTAGTCGTTTCATCTATTGCAATATCTAAAAATTATAGGTAAAGAAATCTTTCATATAATCTGTAGAAGAAAATAATTGTTTACCTGTAATATTTAATGCTGTTTTAAAATTACATTCTGTAAAACTCTTAATGTCTCCATCTTTACCTGATGCATAGGTAAATGAAGTTGCTACAGTATCTAAATGAAAAACACCAAACTGCTGTGAGCAACCATAGCCATATTGCTGTGCATACTTTCTTTCTTCGGTAATGGCATTGGTTAGTGCCGTATTTTTTATAGCATTTAAAATTTCAATAGCATCGGTATTGCTATCTGTAGTTTCGGCTACAATAGCGCCCTGCCCTGCTGCCGGTGGACATTCAAACAAAGGCAACAGCATTAATTTTTTATTTTTCAATAAGCTACTTACTTGTTTTTTTGCCGGCTCGTATTGCAATAAGCGATTTAATCCGGCGGCAGCTAAAATTATTCCATCGTAAAGGCCATCGTGTAATTTTTGTAAGCGGGTATCTACATTGCCTCTTATAGATTGAGCTTCTACTTCCACAGATTGTTCGTTTAGCTTGGGCAAAGCTTTTTGCAAAAAGCCGGTAGCCATATTGCTGCGCCTGGGCGATGATGTGCCGATGATGATCTTCTCCCCTCTCTTAATTTTATCAATCACCCTTTCATTAAAAATAGCCACATCATGCAGCATTTCCCGGTCGATAATAGCATAATGCCCTGCTGCAAAAAAATCCACACTGCTTACATCCTTCATACTATGCACAGCAAAATCGGCCTGGTTACTATTTAGATAATCCTGTATTTCACGGGTAAAAAAATCTTTGCCTTCTACCAGATGCAGCGGCATGCTTTGTTCTTTATCGCCGGAAGTTTCAATTATAGTGGTATTTATAATAATATCAGGATATAAAGCAGCCACCTTTTTTTAAAGATCTCGGCCTGGGCTAAGGAAAGCCAGGAACCACGGCATGCTATGTTAAAGGTTGATTTCACTAAATAGAAAAAGCCCCGCTGTTGCAGGGCTTTTATGTGGGAGTTGACGGGGTCGAACCGCCGACCCTCTGCTTGTAAGGCAGATGCTCTAAACCAACTGAGCTAAACTCCCTTTTTAATTTCGGAGGGCAAAGATAAGGTTTAATAACTTTTGACAAAATATTTTATGCAACTTATTTAGAAAATATTATTCTCTTGAACTTTAAGAAAACTACCTCCTCCAAATTTGAATCTTTGAATGAGACTTTAATTTACTTACAATACTTTTTTATTACGTCTTGTACATTCTCATAGCCCAGCTCTTTTGCCTTTGCCAGGTCATCACAACCTTCTCTTTTTTGCTTTAATAAAATTTTAGTAAGCCCTCTGTTAAAATAAGCACTGGCATAATTGGGGTCGATGGTGATGGCTTTATCATAATCGGCAATGGCGCCATCATGGTCTTTTAAATGATTTTTTATATTACCCCGGTTAAGGTAGGCACTTACATAATTGGAATCAATTGCAATGGCTTTATTAAAATCTACAATTGCCCCCATATAATCGTTTAGTTTATCTTTTATACGGCCCCGGTTAATGCAGGCTGCTGCACTTTTAGGATCAAGGTTCATAGCATCGCTGTAATCTGCCATTGCAGCACGGTAATCTTTTTGCTGTTCCTTTATTAATCCACGATTGTTATATGCCTTAGCATCATCAGGATCAATAGCAATTGCAGCACTGTAATCTGCCATAGCACCCTTATAATCGTGCAGTGAATCTTTTGCAATACCCCTGTTGCAAAACGCTTTAGCATCTTTAGGATTAATAAATATTACACTGCTGTAATCGGCTATTGCAGCTTTATAATTTTTAGCTGCCAGTTTATTATCGGCCGATTTAAAATACTCCTCTGCAGTTTGGCTGTATGCCATAGAAGAAATAAAACAACCTGCCAGCAGAAAAATTTTCATTGTATTAAGTTATATCAATACTATTGAGTTAAACTATATTTACTTTTAAAAGTTACCCCCTGCCAATCATCTGTTCTAAAAGGCGCTGCCGGAAAATTTTCTTTATTAAACAAGTTGCCCTCCGATGCATCATCTGCCCAATTATACCTTACTGCAACTGGTTGCAATACATCATCACTAAATACAATCAGCTTATCATTTTTTATCATTGCTTTTGCAAAATGAAATTTTTTATCAGCACCGGCAATTTCAAATCCTTTTATATAACCATACTTATCTTTTACCAGCCAGCCGCTGCCGGTATGTGTAAATGATAATTCAATTTGATTTCCTGTTGCTTTCATCGATTGATAAACCGGGCCGGTATATTCGCCTGCCTGCTCATACACATCATGCAGCGCAATAAAGGCCAGTCTTTTGCCTACATCCTGTTTGTTTTTTGGGTGAATATCTTTTGGGTTACCAATATCTGTGGTAACTGCCATGCCGGTATTAGGTAATGCTAATGTCATCTGTTGTGCTTCTCTTAATTCGGCCCAGTTACTTCCGTTATTACTATTGGCATCTGCTGCGCCAAAAGTAGCAAGTTGCACAAACAAGAAAGGAAAATCGCCCTGTTTAAAATGTTGGCGCCAGTCGGTTATCATTAAGGGAAAAGCGGTACGGTATTGATAAGCCCTGCCAGCATTACTTTCGCCCTGGTACCAAATGGCTCCTTTTATAGTATAAGGCAATATTGGATTGATCATGCCATTAAATAAAATACCCGGAAAATCATTTGGCCCCACACCGGCGTTTGCACCGTTTGCTGTTATGGCTTCTACCCTAAATTTCCATTCGCCGTAAAGAGGTATTATTGTTTTATCGATAGTAAGTGTCATGTTGGCTTCATCACCATAAATGCCTCCACCGCCCTGGTTATCTATCACTTTAACTGCTATCACATTTTTACCCGCTTTTAAACTACCGGCAGCAATATTGTATTTTCTTGGTTCATCCCACTTAGCTATGCCGCCCACTTTTTCGCCATTAATATAGGTTTCATCTTCATCGTCAATTTTTGCAATTTCAAGTATGGCGGGTTTTCCGGCATCAGCTTCGCTGATTATTATTGTTTTTCTAAACCATGCAATGCCGTCTAACCCCGGAAAGCCACGTTCTTCCCATGCACCCGGTAATTTCATCGTTAGCCATTTGCTGTCATCAAAAACTAAGTTTTTAAAAGTTGCTACAGCAGTTTTATCATCAAGATTGCCTTGTGCTTTTTTTATATTCTCTAAAACTGCTTCGCTTCTTTTTTTAATGATCTCTTCCATATTACCCGATTGCATTACAGCAGCTATATCTTTAAACTCGTTGCTTTGTGCAAAGCCTTCTTTACTTGTCCATGCTTCGGATTGTGTGCCACCCCAGGATGAATTAATTAACCCAACAGGTACTTTTAATTTTTTGTATAATTCTCTTGCAAAAAAATACGCTGTAGCCGAAAATTCGCCTGCAGTTGCGGCACTACAAACTTGCCACTCACCGCCTGTAACATCTTCTTTTAAAGTTGAACTAATGGTATTCGGTATATCAAAATGACGAATGAAAGAATAATCTGCAGCCGCAATTTCCTTTTCATAATCATTAATTCTTCCCCAGCCTGCAATGGGCATTTCCATGTTCGACTGGCCACTGCAAATCCACACTTCGCCTACCAAAATATTTTGCAGGCTTATTTTATTTTTACCCGTTACTATAAGTTGATAAGGGCCGCCGGCATTTTCGGGTTGCAACAACAACTGCCACTTGCCCATTTTATTGGTGACGGCTATTTTTTTCTGCTGATTAAATTGTACGGTTACTTTTTCTCCCGGTGCAGCCCAGCCCCAAATGCTTACCGGTTTATTACGTTGTAACACCATATTATCGCCAAAAATTTTGGGCAGTGTTACGTTGGCAAAAGCAGCACAAACGGAAATAAAAAGTACAAAGAGTACAACAACTTTTTTCATACTGAAACAATTGAAATGAATTTTTAAAATTGCTTACAATATACAAAAATCGCAGGAGGTTATTGGTGTGCGGTTTGTTCTTTATTGGATAGTGCTAAAAAAGTATCATTTTAAATTTACATGGCAACTATTGTACTGTTATAGTATCAATCAAATATGCATTTGCTGTCTGTAAAAATTTAAGGTAGTAAATACCCGGCTGCGATGCACTGAAATTATAAATGCTTTGCCTGGTGGGCACATCCTGTGTACAAATGCAACCCTGGTATTTTGCCATTACATTTATGATGGTGGTATTACCGGTAACTGTTTGTTGGTAGTTACCAAAATTACCGCAGCTGCTAAAGCAGGGGAAAGAAACTATTAAGGCAATAGTTTGATTAACGGCAGCAGTTTTTGCCCCTTCTACTTTTACCACCGGAGCAGAGGTAAATGAAGTACACAACTTATCTTCTTCGGCTGTTTTATTACAGCTTGCCAGCCCTAAATTTAAAGTGATGAAACTGGTTAGGATAAAGTGGATGTATTTTTTCATACTACTGTAGCTTTTTATGTACAGACAACAAAAACTGCTGTAGCGTTGCGTTGTTAAAAAGCTACATCTTAAACTTATTGCTTAGCTAATTGGTTAAAGCAATAAAAAACTGCCGTAAAATTACGGCAGTTAAAGAATTAATTTTTGCTTTTTTATCTTGCGGCAAGCCCAGTGGCACCAACAGGTATCCCTGTTGTAGTTTGTACGCTGCTTAAATTTCCATTGTTAGCAACTGCGTATGCACCAATGGTATGGCTGGTGGCATTTAAAACATATAAATATTTAGAGTTGTTACTTAAAGCGGCATCAATTGGCCCCATACCAGTTGTGGCTGCAATTGCAGTATTTACATTTATACTGCCCGATTGCCTGTTTATATTATAGTTTGAAATATTATTACTGGCCGTATTGGTTGTGTAAGCATATTTGCCGTTGCCTGTTATTACCACCCAGCATGCTGCACTTTGGCTGGCACTCACCGGGCCGTCAGTTAAAGTAATTACACCATTGTAATAAACACGGTAAGATGATAAGGTACTTGCACCAGTTGCTCCACCTGCTGCTTCCGAAACAAAAACATTTCCATTGCGACCAGCATCAAAGCCAAACGGTGTAGGGTTGGCTGATGTAATTGAATGCATAGCGCCTGCAATACCCCATTCATTAACCGTATAAGTAATAATTTTATTAGTAGCTTTTTCTGTGATCACCAAAACCTTTCCTTCGTTTACAAACGATATTTGTGCTGCTCCGGCTGCGGTTGAACTTAATGCCCTTGTTGAATTGGCAATGGGCATTAACTTATTATTATTCCCCAATTTAAATCCAGAAATATTGCCATTACCGCCTGCATTAAGTACATACACAATATTTTGATGTTGTGTAATACTTACAGGCCTCATTCCTCCGGAACTAACAGTTGAGCGTAGCTGCAAACCATTTTCCTTTATTTTAAAAGAAGAAATACTGTTACTTCCCGGGTTTACCGCTAAAAGCAGGTTATCATCTTCATCTTCGGTTATTATTACCGCCCCTTGGTTGCCCAAGCCTCCGCCTGTACCTGTACCGCCAGTTGCATAAGCCGCGTTGTAGGTTAATGTACCGTTTGAAGATCTTGTAAAATCCAGCACGGCATTACCACTTGCCTGGTTACTTAAAGTGTACACATGTTTTCCCCTTTCTTCAAATCCTTCTTCACCATTTTCACCTCGGCGGGCAGCAATGGAAAGTTCATCAGTTTTTACATTTTCTGATTCGGGTAAAATACTAGTTTGTTTTTTACATGCTAGTAAACTCAGTACGGTAATAGCAAGCACAGTAAATTTTTTAAATTGTTTCATAATTGTTGATTTAGTTTGTTAAATAATTTTGAGTTAATTAAATGCAATTGGTTTTAAACAGAAGAGTGACTTTTAAAGCTGGCAATAATTTTTTAAAAAAGACATAGGAATAACTGTACGGTATATATCCGAAAAAGGAAAGTATAGCTGATGAAGAAAAAATCAGGAGCTAAGTACGTTGCTGCCTATTGCAGCACAGCGTAGCCAAACAAAACAGAAAATTGTTTACACCAGATTAATACCCGGTTGTTAGTTATATAATTAAAAGTTGCATCAAGCTCATAAGAAAATTTACCAGAAGTTGCTTTAAGCAATCCAACCTCCTGATACGGGCTTGCATTGTTATTGGGCGAAAGCCATATTCGTAAATCGGGACCACCATCGGTTTTAAAATTTTCCACTACTAAATAAATTTTGTTAGCGGCATCTTTAACAATTTTGGCAGTGCCACTGCTGGCATGTGCGCCGGTTACAAAACTACCCGATGCCAATGTTGTTATGGTTACAGGCAGAGGATCATTGATAACAGCCGGAGTGGAACTTTCTTTTTTACAAGAAGCGAAAAAAAACAAGGTAGCAGAAAATGAAATTATTAGTTTTCTCATAAAACAGTTTTTAATTGATAAAATGACTTTAACCAGGCACTGATTTAAAACTTTAAAAGCATTTACACAGTAAAAGCCATTTTAGTTTTTTTTAAAATTTATTTTTTTTAAAGCCCCGTACCGTCTATTTTTAACATTAAGAAACTATTCTCATTTTTTGGCTGAACAACAAACATATACCGAGCAAAACTTAACGCAAGCACTTAAAAAGTACGACAATGATGCTTTTGAATATTTATATAATAATTATAAAGGAGCTTTGTTTACGGTGGTTATGCAAATAATACCCGATAAAATTATTGCAGAAGATGTTTTACAGGATGCATTTATTACCGCCTGGAAAAATATTGACAAATACGATTCCTCAAAAGGGCGGCTTTTTACCTGGTTGTTTAATGTTACCCGTAATTGTGCTATCAATACCACCCGTAGCAAGAATTATAAATCGGAGCAAAAAAACGATTCTATCGACAATTACGTTTCTTATGTTGATGAGAAAGAGAATACAATTTTTAATATTAATCAGATAGGTTTAAGGAACCAAATTCATCAGTTAAGAGATGATTATAAAAACGTGGTAGAACTTTCTTATTTCGATGGGTATACACATGAGGAAATTGCTAAAATTTTAGTTTTACCTGTTGGCACCGTAAAAACAAGATTAAGAAATGCGTTGATAGAACTACGCAAACAATTTGTATAATGGATATTAATAATTACATATCATCGGGCATTATTGAAATGTATGTGATGGGGCTTTGCTCAGCAGAAGAAAAAACTGAGTTGGAATTGCTGCGCCTGCAATATCCGCAATTGAATACTGCCATAATACAATTTGAAACCGAGCTGGAAAATAATTTACAACAAAGCCCCACATTGCCAGGCGAAAAAACTGATACAAAAATTTTACAGGCACTGCACAATTTACAAATCCCCATTATTAATATTAATACAGCATCTGCCAGAATAAAGAAAATCAATTGGTTTAAGCCGGTGGCTGCTGCTGCAATTATATTACTCACCGCCAGCAGTATTTATAATTATAGTCTGTACAAAAAAAATAAAGAACAGCAAACTGCTTTAACACAGTTAAAAGAAAATATTTCGGGCTTACCACAAGCTGATTATGCCATTTTAAAAAGCCCTACTATTACACCCGTTGCCTTGTATGGTGTATATCCGCATAGTATTTGCCGCTGCACTTTATTTTGGGATAAAAAAACCGGCAAGGCTTATATGATGATCCATCATTTGGTACGCTCTACACAAGAAAAAAAATACCAGCTTTGGGCAATGGTAAATGATAAGCCTGTAAATGTAGGTATGGTAAACGATGCTATTAGAGACCGCTTTATAGAATTACAAAATGTACCTGCCGGTGCAACTGCTTTTTCGGTAACGCTTGAAAATGCTGCCGGAGTTGCTACACCAACCATAGCGGAAACTTATGTGTATGGGAAGATTTAGTGTGTGGGATTTTAATTTTTATAATCCAACATAATTTTAAAATAAATTTATTTGGGATGAAAGTAACTAAAGCGGAAAAAATAATTGCTTCCGCTTCGGATCAAGTGAGATAGTATAATAAGTAACCTTTTGAAATGCGCCTTCAATCTCTTCAAAATCATAGGCATTTATAATAATAATTTCCTTTTGGGCATCTGGTTCAATTTCGTACTGCATTTGATACTCATCTTTCTTGAACGCCAAATTTAGTTTTATTATATCTTCATTATTATTTAAACACTGTTCAACTTTATATTGCAAATCACTTATAATATCCACCTCTCTGTTAAAGTTATTGCGCCAGTATTTGCCAAATTTATTTTCTAAATATTGATAAGTTATAGCATTTATGATTCTCATACTATCTGATAGTTTTTTAGAAACAACACAACCTCCAACTCTTTCATAATGAAAGCCATATTTTTTCGCAACAGTATTCATTGCATTTGTTTCAATTCTTTCTGGTAACCCTGCAATCAAAAGTTTTGGAGTCGAATCAACAATAACTCGTTGGTGTATTTTTACTGAAGCGTTTTTACATGAAAATAAAGTAAGTATAATTGTTGCAATAAGAAAATAGTTGACCATATTTCTTTTTCACTTAGATGCAATGCGCTAACGTTTCCATAGAAAATTAGTTATCTACGCTACAATAAAAGCCCAATAAAATTATACTGTTGAAAAACGCCTCAAACGCTTTCGGGGTAAACGCTGCCACACAGCCTGCTCAACAAATTATTTCAATTCATTGGCCGTACGCACCGAAGGTGCTTTAATAAAATCACGGGGAAATTTTTTAAAGTAGCGCCACATAATACCAAGAAATTCCGGGTATTCTCTTAAATGAATACCACGGCTTTTTACAGCAACAATAAATGCAAGACTAAAGCTTACGGCAAAGTTTAAAAAACCGATCATAAAAACACCAAAAAGAGTATACCATAATTCTTTGGCGGTAATCAGATGGTCTAAACCAAAAAAGCCAATGGAAGTATTGGCAGCGGAGATAGTGATGTGCCTTATATCGAAAGGAATACCAAATATTTTTCCAAAAAAACCGGCCATCCCCAAAAAGAAACCGAGAGAAATATTACCAATGAGGGCACCCAAATTATTTTCGATGTAATGAATAATTTTATACCGGCGCTTTTCGCCAAAGGCATTTTTAAAAGAAGAAAGGCTGCGTAGGCGGTCGCCAATTTTACCATACACCACATAATTTTCTACATAGCCCGCAATTAAGCCGCTGGCAAATAAAAAGAAACCGGTAAAGCAGGCATACAATAATGCCAGGCTATGAAAAGGCTGCTGATCGGTTAATAATTTTTGTGCTGCTACGCCTTCGGCAATTTTAGTTCCGGTAATTTGAAAATACAACATTGCCAAAAGATACGTTAACGGAAATACCACCATTAAGTTGCCTGCAAAAGAGGCCAGCTGTGTGCGGCTAACCCTTGCAACAGTTATAGCAAGGTTACGCAGGTCGGGTTGTTCACCAATTTTTTCTACATCAAAAGAGCTTACCACATTATTGGCGGTGTAAGCCGGCTGCTTAGTAGCCAGTGTAGATCCTGTATCCTGTATTAAAACAAAACCCAGCGAATAATTGGTGCTGTATAAAAAACCCTGCCAAAACGGAGCCAGCTTCATTTTACCCAACAGGTTTTTTATAATGCCGATAAAAGAAATAATAATACCGCCACCTGCTGCACTCCAAAACATTTTCCAAAATTCTTTACGGGTGGTGGTTATATATCTTTCGCCGGTGCGGCCGCCATGCTCTGCAATTTGATAAGCCAGGTAACCTGTGTTCTCACTTAAAAATTCTTTTACCGAATTTTTTCTATTCTCGTTATGCACCACAGTTTTAAAATAATCGGCAAAGCGTTCGGTATTTAATGCATTATCGCTATCCAGCACATCAATAACAATGAACAACCGGTTAATTTGTTGTTGCAATCTTGTAAGTATATAAGTTTGTGCAAGGCTGGTACCATAAGTTTTTCGCTGATCACGTATCCATTGAATACTCTGGTTGCAATTATGTAATGCCTCTGTGGTATTGCCCAGCAATATACGTAGCGATTGTGCATCTTTATTTGCTTCAACTGCTTTAATATAATCGTTCACCAAACGGTTCTGTTCTAAAAAAGGATAAATAGCATCTTCAAAATTTTCGTACCGATGCGTCATTTCTTTTTCTAACCCCAAAGTGGTAATGCGGTAACTCAGCATCTGTAACGATTGCTGCAATTGTTTTATCAGTGCCGGTTCGGTAAGGTTAATTTGTATGCCCAGCATTTCAAAAAACTGTTTCCACAAAATGGGGTTCATCCCTTCTACCCAAATGTGATCTGTTTTTTTATAAAATATTTTATTGATCACATACAAAAAATTATCGGGGCTTTGCAGCGCCGGTAATATTTTATGCTTGATCTTACCCATCAGCTCCTGCACAAAACCACGGCTGCTAACAATACCACTTTCTGTAAGTGCCGTAACAATATTGGTTTTTACAAACTGGCTCAGCAATGCTTTACGTAACGAAAATAAGGAAGTACGCTCCTGCCCTACCTGGTATAAAACGGCTTTAAATTTCAGCTCAGCTTCTTCAATATTTCTGGCATTATCAGGGCGAATTTTATCAATAAGCTCCACCAAATACTCCAGGCTGCGGTTGCCGGTATGCAAAGGCAATACCACGGCCTGTTGTTTTACAGGTGGGTCGGTGCCTTCTTTTTTTCTTTTTGTAAGCCGCAGCATTGTTTTTGGTGAATTTGGGATACAGTATTAAAACTTTTTATATTGACAATTATTGTGCCTTAAATGTTGCATGGCCGCTGTTTTATAAAAAAATGATATTATTTTTGCGTTATCGCATGAAAGCAGTGCAATCACATACCGAAACAAAGCAATGGGAAGACACTGATGTGTTAACCACCACTGGCGAAACCTGCACCCTCATTATATGGAATGATGAGGTAAACACTTTTGAATGGGTGATTGAAACCCTGATAAAAATTTGCGGCCATACCGAACAACAGGCCGAGCAATGCAGCATGATCATTCATACCAAGGGCAAGTACGCCGTAAAAGAAGGTAGCTACGATATTTTAAAACCACAATGCGATGCCATTACCGAGAGAGGCATCAATGCAACGATTGAGGTTTTTGAAAGTTAACATTTATTCTCCTGCAAATTTTACTGATGAGAATGCTTTGCATTCTGCTTTTTTTGTTGCCAGCATTTATGCATTGATTTAGCATTGTTGCGTCGCACTCTTGTACTTTTTATTCTTTATTGAGCTTTTATTGCAGCGTAGATAGCTGCAATACTTTTAACCAAATTATTACTTTTTTTAATTTTATAAATGGTGAGTATATTTATATGAGATACTAAAAAAGTTGAATGGAAAAAATATTTTCAAAAGAGATACTTGAATTGCTTATTGACGACTTCCAAATTAAAACAGAAGTATATGGAACACACTTTTCTGGTAAGAGACTTCGTATTGATGCAATTTTAAAACCAAAAGACACATCAAAGTGGAAGAATAAAAATATTTCAATTGGTATTGAATTCAAATCTAAAGAAAAACTTGACGGGATAAAACATACCACACATTGGATTAAGCAATGTATAGACTATGCTAATACAAAATGGGATAATCATGGCTATATCTATGTTTTTTCTTGCCCATCGATACTTGACGAAAATAATGATAAAATATATTGGAATAAGATATTATCAGACTTAGGAGTAGGCAGACTCGGCTACACCAAATATTATGGCTGGACATTTTACTTACAAGATAATCATAGAATCTGGAGTCAGAAAGACGGGGTAATTGAAGGCAAGAAATGGTCTTTACTAAGAAAATTTGGGCGTGACAGCTTCAAAAATATATAATCAACAAAAACTATTGGCCTATGAACGAACAAACTTACCAAAATCTTGCTGCACAACTCCGCCACCCCAGCGGCGAAGCTGGCATACAAACCGGAGAATGGATGAACCGTGGCAATGTGCATATTAATTTAGATACGGTGGAAATATTGAATGCTGCAGCAGGCGATACTATTTTAGAAATTGGTATGGGCAATGGCTTTTTTGTAAAGAATATTTTGCAAAAACACGGCAGCATAAAATATACCGGTGCCGATTTTTCGGAAGTGATGGTTGCAGAAGCTAAAAGAATAAATACGGAATGGATAAATAACGGGCAGGCCAATTTTGTTTTAGCTGATGCTACCGCATTGCCATTTGCTGATGCAGGTTTTAATAAAATATTTACCATTAACACTATTTACTTTTGGGAAGATACAGTAACCATTTTAGCAGAATTAAAACGGGTACTGCAACCCAAAGGCAAACTCATTATTACCCTGCGGCCAAAGCGGCAAATGACAAATTACCCGTTTACTAAATATGGATTTACAATGTATAGTAAAGAAGAAGTGGAACAGCTACTTATTAAAAATGGTTACAGCATTTTACAGTCTGTTGAAATACAAGAACCCAATTTTGAATTAAACGGCGAAATGGTAAAGATGGAAAGCCTGGTTGTAACAGCAATTAAAGAATAACCTGCAAAATAGAAATCGGTATTTTTAATTCCCCATCGTTTCATCCTGAGCCAAAACTCATCAAAAAGTAGTGTTTTGGCTCAAGATCATCAGCCTTCTTTTTGCCAGGGAACAAATAGATCATCCAGTGTAAGCTGCTGATCTATTAACCCAATACTGTGTTCATTAAGTTGCAAACCCATAGTGCTGATAAGGGTTATAAAAAGGTGTTTACGGGTTTTGGTTTCCTGCTGAAAAATATTTTTCTTTTGTTGCAGGGCTGCCGCATATTTTTTATCTATTGTAAATTTATTTTCATAAAATTTTATTTCGCAAAGATTAATACAATTATCTCGGCGGCTGATTACCAAATCAATTTGTGCGGCATCTTTACTGCTGTTGCCTTTACTTTTCCATATTGCAGTTTCGCTGTAAATACCTGTTATACCCAGTGCTTTTTTTATAGCGGGAATGTGCTTCATACAAATACTTTCAAAGGCCAGTCCGCTCCAGCTTTTCCAGGTGGGGGTATCGCTGAGCCGCACCCAGGTGCCTTTGCTGCCACTGCGGTTGGCTTCCATAAATTTTAAATAAAACAGGGAGTATTCGTCTGTTAATTTATAGATACTGTCTTTGCTTTTTTTGCCAATGGGCACATAAGGCGTAATAAACCCTGATGCAGCTAATTCTTCCAGCAAAGTACTGGTACTGCCGCCGCTTTGCAGTTTACATATTTTAATAATTTCGTTGCGGCTTAAGCCCATGGGTTTGGCAGCTAAAGCCCTAATTACTTTAAAATGTCTGTCGGCACTATCAAATAAAGCTTTGTACAGGTCAGCAAATTCATTGTACAAAAAACCGTTTTTTGTAAAGCAGGTCTTATCTATAATTTGTGCTGCACTTAAGCCTGGCACAGCCTGCTCCAAATAATGCGGCACACCACCAAATGCCATGTATAATTGAACAATCTGGTAACGGTTCAGCAGCACATTCCTGCTTTTTAAAAATGCTTCGGTCTCGTACAATGTAAAAGGTTGCAGGGCAATTTTATGTGTAATGCGGTTGTGCAGCCCACCTTTATTGCGTACTACATTTTGTATCATCCAGCTGGCGGCAGAGCCACATAGTACAACGGCTAAATTATTTTGTTTGCTTGCCCAGGTATTCCAAAATTGTTCAAAAGCCGCCAAAAAATTAGATTTAGGCGTTTGCATCCAGGGGAACTCATCTAAAAACAGTACTGCTTTTTTGCGCCGCATTTTTTTTTGCAGCAGCCGGGCTGTTAATTCAAAAGCAGTAAACCAATCTGCAACATCAGGTAAGGCTATATTATTATTCAGTTGTGCAGCCAGTGCTTTGCAATAACTGGTTAACTGCACCGCAGTTTCTACGTTATGAATACCGGAATATTCAAAAGCAATATGTTTTTTTAAACAGTTACGAATGAGGTAGGTTTTACCAATTCTGCGGCGGCCATACACTGCCACCAAACTGGCTTTAGCATTAACTACAATACTTGTCAGTAAATGCTTTTCTTCTTCTCTTCCAATAATATTTATTTCTTTCATAGCTAATTATTGTAAGCCAAAAGTACAAATTTTTTATAGTTTTGGCTTATAATTTCACTATTATCTTGAGCCAAAACTACTATTTTTATAACGTTTTGGCTTAAGATAATACGCATTTTGGCTGTAAAAAACACTGCAATTCCGGCTTGGTAGGGCTCATTTAAATAAACAGTGGTAAATTGCACCGGTAATTATACAATATGCAATATTACATTATAGCCGGAGAGGCAAGTGGCGATTTACATGGCAGCAACCTGATAAAAGAATTGCGCAAACTCGATACATCAGCCAGCATCCGCTGCTGGGGTGGCGATAAGATGGAAGCTGCCGGTGCCACACTGGTAAAACATTACCGTGATCTTGCTTTTATGGGCTTTGTAGAAGTAATAAAAAACTTGCGTACCATTTTTCGTAATATCAATTTTTGTAAAAAAGATATTGCAGCCAACAAACCAGATGTATTAATACTGATTGATTACCCTGGCTTTAATTTACGCATTGCAGAATGGGCAAAGCAACAAGGCATAAAAGTCATCTATTACATTTCGCCACAGGTTTGGGCATGGAAAGAGAACCGTGTAAAAGGCATTAAAGCAAACGTAGACAAAATGCTGGTGATCTTACCTTTTGAAAAAGATTTTTATAAAAAATGGAATTACGAAGTGGAGTATGTGGGACATCCGCTGGTGGAAGTAATAGAGGAATTTGGTTCCGCCCCTTACGGGATGGAATTGGGTGCTCAAAATACTACATCTTTTCTTACCAATACCCAGTTACCAATTACTAATTCCGGCCTGGTGGCCTTACTCCCCGGCAGCCGCAAACAGGAGATCTTAAAAAAACTGCCCATTATGCTGGAAGTGGCCAAACATTTTACTGCATACCAGTTTGTAGTTGCTAAAGCTCCCGGGCTGGAAGAAAGTTTTTATAACGAATTGTTAGCCCCTTACAGTAATGTATCATCTGTAGTAAATAAAACCTACCAATTATTAGCGCAATCAAAAGCGGCACTGGTAACCAGTGGCACCGCCACTTTAGAAACGGCATTGTTTGCAGTGCCGCAGGTTATTTGTTATAAAGGCAATTCCATCAGTTACCAAATTGCAAAACGCCTGATAAAAATAAAATACATTGGCCTGGTTAATTTAATAATGGATAAAGAAGTGGTGAAGGAATTGATACAGAATGAACTTACTGTAGAAAATTGCACCAGAGAATTAGAAGCTCTTTTAACCAATGAAAATAAACAGCAGCAACTAAAGGCAGATTATGCAGCTTTAAAAAAACTGCTGAGCCAAGGCGGCCATGCATCTGCCAATGCAGCAAAGAGTATTTATAATTTTGTTACATTAACTGCGTAATAGTTTTACTGCCAGTATTATCATTGCCAAAAGAAATAGCAAAATAGAAAGCCGGTTGATAAAATGCATGGCTTTAATATTAAACGAACGTTTTTTTTGAGTATCTCTCTTTTTAAGGTATAAATACTCGGCCACTTGTTGTAATATTCCCATTAGTGTAATAGTTTATGTCTTCACGAATTTAAAAGTTAAATTTGTTAACGCAGTCATTTGTTAAAAGTTCGGTGGTATAAAAACCAAAATCCTTCATCTTGCGTAATTTATTCAAATAATTATTATGAAGTATATTGTATTAGCTACTATTATATTGTTTACGGCAGTATGTACCACATCTGCCCAAATAAAAACTTATGCCGTAAAAAAAACGGATGCAGAGTGGCGTAAACAGTTAACGGCTGAGCAATACCAGGTAACCCGTAAAAAAGGAACAGAGAGAGCCTATACCGGCAAATACTGGGACAATCATAAAGCAGGAATTTATAAATGTATTTGCTGCGATCAGGAATTGTTTAGCTCCGATACAAAATTTGACAGTGGTACAGGCTGGCCAAGTTTTTGGAAACCACTTACAAAAAATAGTGTAGAAGAGGTGGAAGACAACAGCTTTGGCATGCAACGCACCGAAGCAAACTGCAGCAGGTGCGGCGCTCATTTGGGCCACGTTTTTGATGATGGGCCAAAGCCAACGGGATTAAGGTATTGTATGAATTCGGCCAGTTTAACCTTTTACCCAAAGAAATAATTCCTTTTGGCCATAGGCTGCAAAAGACATTTGCACATCAATATTTTCAGCACACATTAAATTTTACAACGTAAATTTTATTCTCTACTAAATACCCAAGTCTATTACCCCATTTTTTAAAATAACCCCTGATTAAGAACACGAAAAAGGGTATGATCAATATACAGAATGATAAAATGATAAAAATTATTTTTCTGTTATTCTCTTCTTACATCTGTTTGTATTGTTGTAATTTTATCCCTACAAATTAGCAACCTACGCTAATTTACCGGTGATTTGTGCAATATATTATTAATTGTACCTCTACCAGTAAAAGGCCAAAGTGTTTGTAAAAATAGAAAGCAGAAAAAAAATACATTTGGTATATACATCAGCACATATCCTTTTAAAGGAAAAAGAGAAATTTGAAGCACTTTTTCAATATGCTTCTATGGGCATATTAGTAATTAATGAGAAAAGTGAGATCATGCTTGCCAATAACTTTTTACTCTCCCAGTTTGGATATGAAAAAGCAGAAGAACTGGTAGGTAAAAAAGTGGAAGCGCTGATACCATCAAGATACCATCATAATCACACACAACATTTAACTAATTACAGCAAAAAGCCCGAACGCAGGCCAATGGGTATTGGCAAAGACCTTTTTGGTATAAAGAAGGATGGTACCGAATTTCCGGTAGAAATAAGCTTAAGCCATTATGGTGCCGATGAAGGCAGTTTTGCCATTGCATTTATTATTGATATTACCAAACGCAAAGAAATTGAAAATGCTGTATTACAGCAAAAAGAGCAACTAGCAGATATCAATTTAAAGATTGAAGAATTGAATGATGCACTGGAACAAAAAGTAGAACTGCGTACCCAGCAATTGCAGGAAACCTTAATTCAGTTACAAACTTCCAAAGAAGAACTTACCAAAGCATTAAGCAAAGAGAAGGAACTGAGCGACTTAAAAAGCCGTTTTGTTTCTATGGCTTCGCATGAATTCCGTACACCATTAAGCACCATACTTTCCTCTGCTTCTTTAGTGGCAAAATATACCGAAACTGCACAGCAGGAAAACAGGGATAAACACATTCACCGTATAAAATCATCGGTAAATAATTTAACCGATCTGCTGAATGAATTTTTATCCATCGGCAAAATTGAAGACGGAAAAATTACAGCGCATTATGCCCAGTTTAATATTAAAGAAATGCTGGGAGTGGTTTGTGCCGAAATGCAAAGCCTGGTAAAACACGGGCAACACATTAACTATGTACACCATGGAGAAGAAAATGTTTGCTTAGATCCTTCATTGCTGAGGAATGTAGTTCTTAACCTGCTATCCAATGCCATAAAATTTTCTCCCGAAAAAGGAGTTATCGAAATAAACAGTACTACCAAAGAAAAAGAAATTACCATCACTGTAAGAGATTGCGGAATTGGTATTTCCAAAGAAGATCAGGAACATTTATTTGAACGTTTTTTCAGGGGCACCAATGCGGCCAACATTCAGGGCACCGGCCTCGGGCTTCATATAGTAAGTAAATATATAGAACTTATGGACGGGCAGATTGCTTTTTCCAGTGAATTGGAAAAGGGAACGGAATTTATTATTAAATTTACCATGCCTTAAACTTTTAACCTACTTAACAACTTTTTTATGAAGCATCTACTGCTTATTGAAGATAATGACGAAATAAGAGAAAACACAGCAGAGATACTGCAGCTAGCCGGATATACCGTAGCCACTGCCGAAAATGGCAAAAAGGGTATTGAAATTGCTATGCAAAAAAAACCAGATGCAATTATTTGCGATGTAATGATGCCTGTTTTGGATGGCTATGGCGTTTTACACCTCATTCATAAAAACCCGGAACTTACCGGCATTCCTTTTATCTTTTTAACCGCCAAGGCAGAGCGTGGCGATTTTAGAAAAGGTATGGAAATGGGAGCTGATGATTATATAACCAAACCATTTAATGATATAGAATTATTAAATGCAGTGGAAAGCCGCCTGCGTAAAGCCGATCTGTTAAAAAAAGAATACCAATCCAATGCCGAAGGAGTACAGCAAATGCTGAATGAGTTTGGTGGAAAAAATGCAGTACAATATCTGGCAGAAAGCGGCAATGTAAACCATTACAAAAAGAAACAGATCATTTATACAGAAGGCAATCACCCGGTGCGTTTATTTTACATCGAAAAAGGAAAAGTAAAAACTTTTAAAACTAACGACGATGGTAAAGAACTTACAGTGGGGCTTTTTAATGAAGGTGATTTTTTAGGCTATACCGCCCTGCTTGAAGAAACCGTGTATAAAGAAAATGCAGAAGCTATTGAAGATGCAGAAATTGCTGTAATACCAAGAGAAGATTTTGAAAAACTCATTCACTCCAATGCCGGCATACAAAAAAAGTTCATCCAGTTACTGGCAAAAAATGTATCGGAAAAAGAAGAACAACTATTAAATATTGCCTACAACTCTTTAAGAAAAAGAGTGGCAGATGCATTGATCACTTTACAGAACAAATACAAAAAAGAAAGTGATGCTATTTTTTCTATGCATATTTCAAGAGAAGATCTGGCCAATATTGCAGGCACCGCAACAGAGTCGCTCATCCGCACCCTAAGCGATTTTAAAAATGAAAAATTAATTGAAATTAAAGACGGAAATATTTCTATCATCAACGAAAAAAAGCTGGCCGCATTATTAAACTAACCACCGGCTTTATAAAACGGATACCAGGTATTTATTAAACTCGTTTTTCAACTGTGTAAAATTTTTCTCCAGGTATTCAATTTCGTTACGCAGTTTAATGTGTTTTGCCTCTACCCTTTTATCAGGCATATTTTTTAATGGAGTGGTAGTTGTTTTTAAAATGGTTTCCATTTCATTAATATCATGTTTGAGCTCTGCTATAAAATCATCTTTTATTATAAACTGGTTTTGAAAATGCTCGGCAAGGGCTAAAAACTCCTTGTCGGTATTACGATCCACCACTTCTGATAACCGTGTTTTTAAAAAAGCATTTTCCTGCTTAAAAAACTCAAGCATTCTTTGCCATGTACGGTACTCGTGACGATACTGATCTAATTTAGCTGTATAACTATTTGTCATAGTAAGAAACACTGAATATTATTTTTGCCGTCCGCTATTTTTTATAAATCTATTTTGTTTAACCCACCTGCTTGCAGATTAATATCATGCCACCTGCTGAATTTAATCAGGTTTTGCACAGCAGCCCTGCACCACTTTTTCGGTGGTATCTGCCTTAGGGCTTACATACGGTATCCCTAAACCCATGCCCCTTAAAATAAGCAGGCAAGCCATCAGCATCATCATATAAGGATAAGCCTTACGAATTTTTTGCCTGATACCAATGCTAACATAGTTGCCAAAAAATGCAACACTCCACATTACCGGCAATGTACCCAAACCAAAAAAAGCCATAAAAATTACACTATTTGCAATATCTCCCGTGGCCACTGCACCAGCTGCTGCCATATATACCAGGCCGCATGGTAGTAACCCGTTTAATAACCCTATCGAAAATAATGATGCATTATTCTTTTTAAAAAACAGTTGTCCTAATGCGGCACGTATCTTTTCAAAAAATTGCATTACATAATTATTGCCGCTAAAAGAGGATACTCTTTTAGGCAGTATAACAAATACAATGATCAACACACCCAGTATTACAGACAGCCATTGCTGGTAACCAAACAATGCCACACTTTTTCCAATGGCACCAAACACCAACCCAAATAACGAGTAAGTAACTATACGGCCAGCATTGTATAATAATGCCCCCGAAAATTTTGACCAGAAACTATCGCTGTTTATGGGTAATGATAATGCTAATGGCCCACACATGCCCACACAGTGAAAGCTTCCCAGCAAACCCATAGCAAATGCAGCAATTATCAATTGTATCATACTTTGTTATTTATGATGTTGCAGTGTACTGCGTTTTTTAATATGTAAAAAGAATAATGCTCCTGATATAAAAAATGGAATGCAGTAAATCAATCCTGCTTTAATATCTACCTTAACTACACAATAAACCAGCAATAAAATTGCTCCGGTAACCATTACTGCAGCTCCCTGCCACTCTTTAAACCATGTTATTATATAGCCTGCAATGGGCAACAATACAAAAGGCAAAAAAAGAATTAATCCGGCGCCATTACCTTTTATAATATCAGGTATTCCTTCTCCAATTATAAACAACAAAAAAAAGCCACATACCAATAGCCCAACAGTTTGTGCCAGCAATTTATAAGGCCTTACATGATGTTCTGTTTGTTTTTGATGGCTCATATAAAAATCTTCTTTTCAAAATAATAACTTGTTCCATCTACCAGCCAGGTAATATGCAATTCGTGCTGTCCTTTATTGCCTGGTTTAATAGCAATTATCAATGGCGTATCCTGCACCGAAAAATTTTGTTTTACATCTTTATCCTCGTTAGAAGGGCAGTACAATTCTGCAGTACCGGTTATTTTTTTACCTGAAAAATCTTTTGGAAAATATAAAACGATCTGGTTATCTTTTAATTCATACTTAAGCTCTTCAGTTAAAGTACTAACCCGGTTCATTTCATCAATTTTTTCCTGGTATTTTAATTCTTTGGCGTAATAATCAGTTGTTACCAAATCCATTTTTTGACTGGATGATTTAAACACCATGAACAAAATGCCCAAAACAAAAACACCATAAACAAAAAGTATTTTATATCCCCAGTTCATAGTAAATAATTTATTAGTTATAAATTTCGGGGCCAATAAATTTAGCCTCAATTGTTTTTATTTTTTTATCGTTTTGGTACATGCCTATCTCAATGGGTGTTTTCCATCCTTTTACTAGGCTTCTATCTAGTTTTATAAAAAATTGTACATGCGAGTAATCCTCTTTTTTTACAACCATATTTGCCGTTCCTACAAATTCAATTTCGCCATTTGTGTTTTCCAGTTTTAAAGTAAACGGAATATCATTATGCGTTTTATTGGCCAGTTTTAAATTGTACAAATTGCTGATGCGGCCATCGGGTAAAGAGGTGTACGTCATGCCGGCAGTACGCATTAACCTTGCATCCAGATCGGTACGGCTTACCAACAGAAATACCAGCAACGACAGCAATAAAGTAAGCACCGCTGTGTAAGCTTTTATCCTGGTGGTAAACTTTATCTGCACGCCGTTTACAATACTATTTTCCGATGCATAACGCACCAAACCTGTAGGTTTTTGAATGCTGGTCATAATGGCATCGCAGGCATCAATACAAGCCGTACAGTTCACACATTCTAATTGCGTACCATTCCTGATATCAATTCCGGTAGGGCATACTCTTACACATGCAAAACAATCAATACAATCGCTCTGCGGTTTGGCTATTTCCAGCTTTGGTGCTATACTTTTACAAGCTCCGTCTTCTTTACAGTCGGTACATTTACAATCGTGGTCTTCCTTCTTTTTTAATTTCCCTCTTGGCTCGCCACGTTTTCTGTCATACGCTACTACAATTGAGTTTTTATCTAACAACACCCCCTGTAATCTTCCATAAGGGCAAACTACAATACAAGCCTGCTCTCTAAACCACCAGTACACAAAGAAAAACACTGAAGTAAAAATGAGCAGTGAAATCAAGGTGCCAATATTAGCTCCCGGATTTTGTACATACTCCAATACCTTATCCATACTAATAAGGTAAGCCAGAAAAAAATTAGCAAGGATAAATGAAATAGCAAAGAACACAATAAACTTCACTATCCTTTTCCTGGCCTTCTCTGCATTCCAGGGCATTTCTTTTAATTGCTTTTGTTTTGCCGAATCGCCATCAATCCAGTATTCGATTTTACGAAAAACCATTTCCATAAAAATGGTTTGCGGACAAGCCCAACCACAAAATATGCGGCCAAATACCACCGTAAACAAAATAACAAAAACAACAAATGTTAGCATGGCTATGCCAAAGATGAAAAAATCCTGTGGCCAAAATACCATACTAAATATGATGAACTTGCGCTCCAGCACATTCAGCATCAGCAAAGGTTCGTCATACACTTTTATAAAAGGCAGTGTAAAAAAAACAATCAAATAAAAAACACTGAACCAGGTACGTAAATTATACAACCTGCCCTTTGGCTTTTTTGGATTGATAAAATTTCTTTTACCTTCTTTACTTATAGTAGCAACGGAATCTCTGTAGCTGCCTTTCTTGTCTTGTTCTTGTACAATAGTTTCTTCCATAATTTTTATTCCACAGCTATTTCATTATAGCTTTAGCGGAATCCTTTTTAATAGTTACTGCTGCTTTACCAACTGCTGCACTATCAGGTGTAGCCACTTTAGCAGAATCTGCAACGGCAGGTGTTGCTGCTGTCTCTGTATACAAATCTCCCTGCGCTGCTTTTGGGTTTGGAGGGTTGGTACCCTTTAGTATTTTAATATAGCTTGCTAAAAAACTCATTTCTTTTGGTGTAAAATCATTGGCCCACGATTGCATTCCTTTATCGGCATAGCCCACTTTAATAGTATTATAAATATCATTTAAAGAGCCCTTGTGCAACCAATAATCATCAGTAAGGTTTGGCCCTACACCACCCTGGCCTAAATTACCATGGCATGCTAAACATTTAGTAGCAAAAATTTCTTTCGCCCTTGCCAATCCGGCTGCATCGGCCATTGGCACATTATTTTCGTCTATCTTATCTTTATTACCAGCTTCAAAAATCTCTTTTTGTATTCTTGCACTCTCCATTTCTGCGGTATACTCTTCTGTAGGATTTTTGCCGTTACCCATTACATGAAAGTTAAGGATGTACACTAATGCTATAGCTATAGTAATATAAAATCCGTACTTCCACCATGGTGGTAATGCATTGTCCAGTTCTTTAATGCCATCATAATCATGATCCAGTAAAACATCTGCTTCTTTTTCAATAGGCACAGCTTTGGTAAATATTTTTTTATCGAGGCCGGCCCACCATGAAGCTGTTGCAGATTTTTGTGCGGCTGCTAATTCTTTTTTAGGCAATAATTCAGTGTATATTCTGCGGATAGAAAATACCAGGAATAAAACTGCAAATACTTCCATTGCAATTACTGTTACAAACATGTAAAAGGTGGTGGAAGAAAGGCCGCCGTAATTAGGCAATACTTTTGCAGCATCTGCAGCTGTTGTTGTTTGTGCGGCAGCACCCTGCGATGCAAATAATAATACCAGCACCAATACAGCAGCAATTGAATTTTTAGCAGCTTTGGTTTTTTCCATCAGCTGTGTAGTTAATGCTACCAGTATTTGCCCAAGCCCCCAGATAACAAAAGCCAATACTATAGTCATTACTACCAGCAATATTGCCAGCAGGTTATAGCTTGATGTTACTGTAGTTGCTGCAGGCGTTGTTGTTTGCGCTGTCAAATTTGTTACTGCAAATAGTGCAGTTAACGCCACGATAAATTTTTTCTTTATTAAATTAATGAAATGCATACTACTTTAATTTATTAAGTTTGAGTTAGTTAGTTCATCTTCTTCAAAAGGGATATTGGATAATTCCGTTACCCTTTCTTTTCCCATTTTTTTTACCAGTACCAGCAGCACTATAAAAAAGATAAGAAAAATAAACAATGATATCATTGGATAAATGCTTGCATCCTTCATTGTTTCAGCATATTGCTTTATGAATTTATACATGGGTTATTTATTAAAAGTGGCTGTTTTATTTTTACTGATATCAACACCCAAACGCTGTATATATGCTATCAATGCAATCACTTCTTTTTTTGGTGAAATGCGGATGCTATCTCCTACCAGGTTATTTGCAATTACACTTGATTGAAGTACCAGGTCTGCAACAGCACTTTTCTCATACCCTTTTTCGTAAGGTACTCCCAAGGTTCTCATCGCATTTATTTTAGCTTCGGTATTAGATATATCCAAATCATTCTCTAACAAGAACGGATATGCCGGCATTACTGATCCTTCACTCATAGAAGATGGTTCACGGAAATGGCGGAAATGCCAGCCATTGGTTTTCTTAAGATTACCTACACCTTCTCTTGCCAAATCCGGACCGGTACGTTTACTTCCCCACTGGAACGGATGATCGTACACAAACTCACCTGCTTTAGAATATTCACCGTAACGTTCTGTCTCACTTCTAAAAGGACGGATCATTTGTGAGTGACAGGTATAACAACCTTCTCTTATATAAATATCTCTACCTTCCAATTCTAATGGTGTGTATGGTTTTACACTGCTGATGGTAGGTACATTTGATTTTATTAAGAAAGTAGGAACGATTTCTATAATACCTCCAATCAATATTACCACTAAACTTAAGATCATAAATTGAACTGGTTTTCTTTCAATCACTCTGTGCCAGTGTTCGCCTTCGTGTTTAGCATATTCTTTTTGTAATGGTGCAGCTTCTGCTTCTTCATTAGCTACTAATTTGCCTGCCTTTACAGTTTTGTACAAATTATAAATCATAAATAACACACCTACCAAATACAGCGTACCACCTAAAGAACGCATAATGTAAAATGGTTTCAGGTAAGTAACTGTTTCAAGAAATGTATATTTTAACTGACCTGCATCGGTAAATTGTTTCCACATAGAACTTTGTGTAAACCCTGCCCAGTACATTGGAATAGCCCAGAATAAAATACCCAAAGTGCCTAACCAGAAATGCCAGTTGGCTATTTTTTTAGAATACAATTCGGTTTTAAACATTCTTGGAAGTATCCAGTACAGGATACCAAAGGTTAGCATACCATTCCATCCTAATGCACCAATATGTACGTGGGCTACAATCCAGTCGGTATAATGCGCTACTGCACTAACACTTTTTAAAGAAAGCATCGGACCTTCAAAAGTGGCCATACCATAAGCAGTAACTGCCACTACCATAAATTTTAAAATAACATCATCACGTACCCTATCCCATGCACCACGTAGTGTAAGTAAACCATTGATCATACCACCCCAGCTTGGGAAGATGAGCATCAACGAAAAAACCACACCTAAAGATTGTGCCCAGTTAGGTAATGCAGTGTATAATAAATGGTGAGGACCAGCCCAGATATACAAAAATATTAACGACCAAAAGTGAATAATAGAAAGGCGGTAAGAGTAAACAGGACGGTTGGCCGCTTTAGGCATAAAATAATACATTAAACCTAAGTATGGGGTAGTTAAAAAGAAAGCCACCGCATTATGACCATACCACCATTGTACCAGCGCATCCTGTACACCAGCATAAAAGCTATAACTTTTTAGCCAGGTATAAGGCAATTCGCCAGAACGTACCAGGTGTAACACTGCAACAGTAACAAATGTGGCTATGTAAAACCAAATGGCTACATACAAATGTTTTTCTCTTCTTTTAATGATAGTACCAAACATGTTCCAGCCAAAAATTACCCAGATAACTGTAATGGCTAAATCTATTGGCCAAATTAATTCGGCATACTCTGCACCTTGTGTTAAACCAATTGGCAAAGTGATAGCTGCTGCAACTATAATTAATTGCCAGCCCCAAAAATGTATGTAACTCAGTTTATCACTAAACATTCTTGCCTTGCATAAGCGTTGCAAGGAATAGTACACACCCATAAAAATACCATTACCCACAAATGCAAAAATTACTGCGTTGGTGTGTAAAGGACGAAGCCTGCCAAAAGTAAAGTACTGAGTAATGTTAAGTGCGGATGGAAGCACTAATTGCAGTGCCACCCATAGGCCAACAAGCATACCTACTGCACCCCATACCACAGTTGCATAGGCAAAGTTTCTAACAATCTTGTTGTCGTAATAAAATTTTTCTACCTGCATAGTTAATCGTTTAATTTTTGTTGAGTTTTGGTTTGTATTTTTTTAGTTGGGATTTGTTTGGTATCGTCAAAAAGCATACGAACAGAAGGCGTGTAGTCGTCATCGAACTGACCGGATTTTACACTCCATAAAAAAGCAGCCAGAAAACTGGCAGCTACCAATATGCTAATACCGATTAAAATAAATAGTGCGCTCAAGAGAAATGGTTTTATATAGCATCAAAAATAGCCTGAGTAACATATTTTGCTACTGATAAACATCAAACGGCGATATGATTTTGGTCAGTTTTTGTTCATAAACCTTTTGCCCTTGCACTAATAGAAGATAGTGCAGTTACTAATAATACAATGCTGATACTGCTTGCCGGCATAAGTATAGCCGCAACCATTGGTGATAAAATACCCTGTACCGCAAAGGATAAGCCTGCTATATTATATAAAATTGAAAGTATAAAACTTGCTGTAACTATAGTTTTACCTGATTTTGCAAAAGCTATAAATTTTTCAAGCAATTGCACATTTTCGCCAGCTAAAATAGCATCACAGGCAGGGGAAAATTGTGCAGTATTATCACTAACTGCTATGCCTACATTACTTTGCATTAATGCTCCGGCATCGTTCAATCCATCCCCCAGCATTAATACATTTTTTTTATCCTTTTGAAGTGCTTCAATAAAATCCAGTTTTTGCTGCGGTGTTTGATTAAAATTCAGATCTGCTGCTGCGCCAAATATCTTTTTTAAATTATCTCTTTCAGCATCATTATCCCCACTTAAAACAGAAAGCACCAGCCCTTTATTTTTCAATTCATCCACTAACTGCTCTACGCCGGGGCGATACTGATTGCTTACATTAAAACGCCCCATATGTACATTATTCATCATTACATGAACATGTGAGCCTGTATCGTACGAAGCAAAACCGGGATTAAACTGGTGCATAAAACTGGCAGAACCCATTTTTACATCAATACCATTTACTATTGCCTGCAAACCTTTGCCGGTGTATTCGTTAAATTGATCTACAGGTATAATTTTATCATCACCGGTTTGCAGCCATACTGCTATTATTTTGCTTAAAGGGTGAGATGATTGTCGGGCAACATTTCTTACTGCCACTAACTCTTTGTCAGTTAAAGGTGTGCCCTCGTAACTTACCAGTGAAGTTTGATTTTGAGTGATGGTACCTGTTTTATCAAAAACTATGGTATCAATTTTAGCCAGCGATTCCATAACACTGGCATTTTTCAGGTAAAGTTTATTCTTGCCAAAAAGCCTAAGCATATTACCATAAGTAAATGTTGCTGATAGTAACAGTGAACAAGGGCATGCTACAATTAGTACTGAAGAAACTGCAGGTAATATTTTACTGGTATCGTTAATTAGCCAAAATACCAATGTGGTTGCAGCCACTGCAAATAATGCTAATGTAAAATAACGGCTCCATGGGTGGATAAACGATTTTTCACCATTCTTTTTATTGTGAAAAACATCATTATTCCAAAGCTGTGTTATATAGCTCTGTGATGCTTCGCCTGCAACTTCCAGTTCTATTACACTGCCAATCTGTTTGCCTCCGGCATATATCAGTTGGCCCGGTTGCTTTTGTACCGGTGTATTTTCGCCACTTACAAAACTATAATCCACATTGGCATTGCCACTTAATAATATAGCATCGGCAGGTATCATCTCTTCGTTACGGATAATAATGCGGTTGCCCTTTTGCAATTGTGTAACAGGAATATTTTTTTCTATACCATCTTTTATAATACTAACGCCCAGCGGAAAATAAGACAGGTAATCTCTATCGAAAGAAAATGAGTCGTAAGTTTTATCCTGAAACCAGCGGCCTATCAGCATAAAAAACACAATGCCTGTACCGGAATCTAAATACCCGGCACCTGTGCCAGTGATAATTTCGTAATAACTTCTTGCGTATGTAACTACAATTGCCAAAGCAATGGGTGCATCAATATTTAAAAACTGCTGGCGCAAACCTTTCCATGCTGACACAAAAAAACCAGAAGCGCTGTAAAATAAAACGGGTAATGATAAACCAAGGTTCAGCCAGGTAAATGTTTCTTTTAATCCGTTTTGCTCAATATTACCGGACGAAAAGTATTCAGGAAAACTCAACATCATAATATTGGCAAAGCAAAAACCTGCTACGCCTATTTTATAAATCCTTTGCCGGTTAAATGTTGATGTTCTCTTTGAAACAGTATCCTTTAAGCTGATATTGGGTTCGTAGCCAATAAAGGCCAGCAGTTCTACTACTTTACGTAAAGAAATTTGATGAGGATCAAATATGATGAACACTTCTTTACGCTGAAAATTAGTTTGTGATTTTATTACACCCGGATTGATACGGTGCAGATTTTCGAGTAAAAAGATACAGGAAGAGCAGTGCATTTGCGGTAGCGAAAAAGTAACATTGGTTTGCGAACCATTGCTGAACTGTACCAATTTTTTTATAGTGGCTTCATCTTCAAGATAGGCAAAGCGTTCACTAACAAACCTGCCTTTTGCTTTTATACCGGGGTTTTTATCAAAATCGTAGTATACACAAAGATCATTTTCGTTAAGCAGTAAGTACACCTGCTTGCAACCTTCGCAACAAAAACTTTTATCCTCTATAATAATGTCATTATCATCGCAGTTTTCGCCGCAATGAAAGCATTTGGTTTTTATGACTGTTGTTGTTTTAATAACTTACAATTTGATTAAAAAAAGTAGCCGCCGAATAAGACTACACAGCGGCTTTTTTTAGACAGAAACTATTGAACACTCTTTTTATGCATAATTTTTACATAAAACATTTATTGATATTGAATTTTATGATTTTACGTTAGGATATAGACGATACATATTTCTGAAAATTACACTTTAATTCAGTATACATTTTTTCTAAAGCCTTAATACGATCCCTTAATATATCCTGAGCATAAAAGGTATCAATATCATATTGATTTTTAAAACCATCTTCTTTAGCAACACTCTTCTGCTCTTCTCCTATATCGTTACCCGGTTGCCGCATCGTTATTGATTGATCAACTGATCAATTTGTTTTTATTGCCTGTAATTATGTTACAAATGTGGCTCTTTGTACAGAGAGTGGAGATGATTTCCATCAAACTACAATATGATATTTATCAGTAAATGATTACGTGCAGGGTATTGAAGTAGCATAAAAAGCAACCGGTGCTATTTATTTTTCTAATAACCACCTGAAAGGTTTGTACGGCTTTTGATGTTTGAGGCCAAATTTAACAATACTCTTTTCTTGTATGTAGGCCACAGCTTCTTCAATGGAATCTGTAACTAAAAAAAGCCGGGTATCAACAGCTGAAATAGTTGCTTTTGTTTTCATCAGCTCTATATGCTCCAGTAATTCTTTGTGAAAAGCGGTATCAAAAATAACAATAGGAAACTCACTTATCTTTTTGGTTTGAATTAAAGTAAGCGCTTCAAAATATTCATCCAGTGTGCCAAAGCCACCGGGCATTACTACAAATGCGTAAGAATATTTTAACAATAATGTTTTGCGGATAAAAAAATAACGGATGCTTACCCATTTATCAAGATAAGGATTGGGATTTTGCTCCATAGGTAAAACAATATTGCAGCCCACACTTCTGCCACCAACAGCTTTGGCACCTTTGTTAGCCGCTTCCATTATGCCGGGGCCGCCACCCGTCATTATAGTAAAACCCAGTTGTGCAATTTTGCCAGATAACTCTTCGGTAATTTCGTAATACGGATGCCCGTCTTTAAACCTTGCCGAACCAAAAACGGTAACGCATGGCCCCACAAAATGTAAGGCCCTGAAGCCTTTAATAAATTCGAACAGCACTTTAACCACAAATTTAAATTCCTCCCAGCGGCTTTGCGGTCCTTCTAAAAATTTTATTTCGGATTTGATTTCTTCTTTCATGCAAACAGCTTAACTAAATCAAACTTACTGTTTTTTATGTGGTTATGCAGAATAAACTGAGCAGTTATTTTTTACAAATAATGTTTATCCACCAGCACTTCGCCATGATGTATCAAATGCGGCTTTATTGAATTGGCAATAATACAATGCTGGTAGGCTTTCATCAATACTTCATTTGCTATGGCAACAGCTGTTTGTGCAGCAACAAATATTTTTGGAAAAAGATTGATGGTAGTAAATTCCAAATGGCCTTCTACTAAAGTTACCTGCCCTATTGCACTGCATTCAAAATGCGAAAGCGTTAATCTTCTTTTTTCTGCAATGGACAAATAAGTGGTCATAAAGCAACTGCTTAATGCACTTAAAAACAAATGCTCAGGGCTCCACATATCCGGCACACCGCCGGTAAACTCCGGAGGTGTTGCCACCTTAATAGTATCTTTTACATCATTGGCGGTAAGTATTCCTTTGCGGCCTTCCTGCCAGTTCAATTGCACTTCAAAGTAGTATTGGTGCTTTGCAGTTTTTGCTATCATCTCTTTTTATTTATGAGATACAAAAAGCGGCATTTTAATATCCTGAATTACATTTCTTGCAAAACTCTTTTTAAACAATTCAGAAAACATACTTCTGGAGAATGCCCCCATTACAATAAAACTATTGGGTTGCAGAGCCAGCCATTCTATAAATAATTTTTTACCGGATATTTTTACATTTTGCAGTTTCAGGTTGGGATAATGGCCGGTAAGCAATTCTGTTACCATGGCATATTCCGGCAACTCTTCCGGCTTATCTTCTGTTACAGAAAGCAGTGTAGTTTCCATATTTACCAACTCTGGAAACAGGTAAGCAAATTGCTTAATGGCAAACATTGCAGATTCGCCGCCATCGTAGCTCAGTAAAATTTGTGAAGGCTGTTTATAGTTTTCCGGAATCAGCATTACCGGACACTCTGATCTTTTTAAATTTTCTTCCAGGTAGTAATTAGGTTGTGCCGCACCTATATTTTTATAAAACAATTCACTGCTTATTAAAAGCAGGTCGGCAAAACGGCTTTCTTCCACTAAAGAAGCCAATGCCATTAAATTATTTTCTTTATGCACTCTGTAATGCAGCCCATCGGCAACGCAGGCTTCTTCAAACAGCTCAATGTTTTTATTTATAATTTCATCATCATCATTTTTCATCAGCCATTCCGGCATCACCGCCACACCATCCACACCGGCAGTATAAGCCATCAGTTTTGAGTAATCAACCGGGCTTAAAAAAACACCTGCCAGCAGTATTTCATTTTTCAGGTTAATACTTTTTGCAAATTCAAATGCACCCTGAGGAAAATGATCGCCATCCAATGCAATGATTATCTTTTTCATGATGGATAAGTTTTATGTTGTACACAAACTTATCATTGTTACAGCCCATTAAAAATGATGACCAACATCGTTAAAAATGATTACAATCACCGATATTGAATTAATAAAAATACCCGTCTTTTTATTTTACATTTTTTTCAGATAGAGATTGTATCGTATCTAATTTAGTAACGTAAATACTGCGGCCATGTGTTCCAATCAGTAATTCATTTTCTCTTTGTTGCACAGCAATATCATGCACTGGCACACGGGGCAAATTATTGCCCAACACCATAAATGATTTACCCATATCAAAAGATGCATACAAACCATTATCGCTACCTACATAAATGATGTTTTCTTTTTTAGGATCTTCTTTAACCACATTTAAAGGCTCGGCAGGTAAATCATTACCCAGCTGTATCCATGTAACGCCATAATCTTCGCTTACAAATAAATAGGGGGTAAAATTATCATTGCGGTACGCATTCAACGTTGCATATACCCTTGCTTCTTTATAGGCCGATGGCGTAACACGGCTAACATACATCCCCTGCGGAATACCTTTTACGTTTACATTTATTTTTGTCCAGGTATATCCACCGTCTTTGGTTACATGAATATTTCCATCATCACTTCCGGTATAGATCAATCCAAATTTTAATGGTGATTCTGTAATGGCCGTTAGTGTACCAAACGGAATATCACCTTCCGGCCTGCCGCTGGTTAAATCATTACTTAACGTTTCCATCTTATCGCCTTTTTGTAAACTGCGGTGAAATTTGTTGCTGCCATAATAAAACACCTCCTGGTTGTGTTTGCTTAACCAGATAGGCGTTTGCCAATTGTACCGCAATTGAGTCTCTCCCAAATTGGGTTGCGGATGAATGGAAAGGCCGCTTCCTCTTGGTGCATCAATTGTTCTGCGGCCATAGTACCCAAACTGAGAACCGGAGTACACCGTTTTATTATCTCTTGTATCTACCTGCACCTGCATACCATCGCCACCGCCAATACTTTTCCAAGGGTATGGGCTTTCGTAATTCCATTGATCAATATCTTTTGCAGTTGATGGCCCATACCAGGTACCGTTATCCTGCAAACCACCATACACATTATATGGTTTGGCATCATCTACATTAATACCATAAAACTGACCTACTGAAGGTGTGTTTACCTTAAACCAATGCTGCCCGTTATCGTAAGTAACATTGCACCCACCATCGTTAGCGGCAACCCAATGGCTTTCTTTATTGGGGTTTATCCAGCAGCCGTGCCAATCGGCATGAGTGGCATTATTATCCACCGGCTTAAATGTTTTACCACCATCACTGCTTACCTGCAAATTATACCCGCTGATCACTATTTTATTTTCGTTACTAGCTGCAACAGAAATTTTGCCAAAATAATATCCGTAAGTATTGTACAAATTCAGTTCTTTGGTATTTACTTTTTTCCATGTTGCTCCTGCATCATCGCTGCGGTACACTTCGCAACCTATAATGGGTGTTTCAAATAAGGCTGCGTTGGCATCAAATAAGTATTCATATACTGCTGTTGGTTTTACTTTATCGTTCTTCACTAATTCTTTTACTGATGCTGCCTTATATTTTTCCGGAAAATTATTATCCATTAAAAATGTATCCAGTTTTTTATCATTCAGTTGTAAAAAACCTTCTTTGGTTAAGTTTTTAAAATCTTTCAACACATAATTGGTATCGGTTCTTTTAGCGGTATCAGGACGATGATTTTGATTATCTACCGTAGCGTAAACAATATTGGGATTAGTGGCATAAACTGCAACACCAATTCTTCCTGCTCCATCGCCTGCAGGAAAGCCGCTACCCTGCTGCGTTACCAGTTTCCATGTATTGCCACCATCTGTACTTTTATAAATGCCCGATGTTTTGCCGCCTTCTTCAAAGTTCCAGGCTTTACGGGTTTTGTACCAGGCTGCTGCATACAACTCGTTGGCATTTTTTGGGTTGATATCCATATCTGCCACACCCGTATTATCATCGATATACAAAGTTTGTTTCCATGTTTTACCTCCATCGGTAGTTTTATAAACACCTCTTTCTTTATTGGCAGAATATAAATGCCCCAGTACTGCCACCCATGCAATATTATTATCGGTGGGGTGTAAAATAACTTTACCAATATGATGGCTTTCGGGCAAACCTGCATACTCCCATGTTTTGCCATTATCGCTGCTTTTATACACGCCAATACCTGCGTAAGAAGAACGGCTGCTATTAGCTTCGCCGGTACCTACCCAAATAGTTTTACTTTGCCAGTTAACCGCAATATCTCCAATACCAATTACATTTTCCTTATCAAAAATTGGTGTAAGACTTTGGCCATTGTTGGTAGTGTACCACAAACCGCCTGTGGCATAGGCCACGTAAAACTCCGTTGGGTCTGCGGGGTTTACTTCAATATCCACCACACGGCCGCTCATTACACTGGGGCCAATATTGCGAAACTTAATATCTTTTAAAAGACTGTTATCTTCCAGCAATTTTCTTTTTTGCAAACCGTTTAATCTTTCAGAAGCGGTGCTTGGCCTGATTTGTGCAGCAACAGAATTAACATTTAAAAGAAAAAGTAAAACTGTAAATTTGTTGAACAACAGTTTTAAGTTCGCAGGCTGCTTTTGCTGAATAGAATTGATGCAGTACAAGAGTGCGATGCCAATGAAGCCCAATAGAATTATAAATGCTGGTAACATAAATAGAAATTAAATTTATAAAAATGAGAAGTTTAAAAATACGGCAATTGTTCTTATTGTTCATCATACAATTTTTGTTTTTGATGAATGGCTTTGCACAGTATAAAACTTATAAGATATCTGAAAAAGGCGACACCATTAATGCCATTGATAAAAAAGATATGAAGCAGGGTAAATGGGTGATACATGTAGATGAAGTAAGGGGCGAGCCAGGTTATGAAGAAGAAGGACTTTTTAAAAATGATAAGAAAGAAGGTATTTGGCGCCTGTATAATTTAACCGGCGATATAATTGCCGTGGAAAATTATAAGTTAGGCGGTAAGCATGGCATACAACAATATTATACTTACCTGGGCGACTTGTACCGTGAGGAAAGCTGGCGTGGCTACGACCCTGAAGCACCTTTTGATACCGTAGCCGTTTATGGCACAGGAAGCAACGAAATAATAGACATGAAGCTGGTTAAAGCCGAGCAATACAGCGTTAAGCATGGCGAATGGAAATATTTTGACCCCAGCACCGGCAGGCTGGTAAAAATTGAAAAATACGACCGTGGCTTTTTAGAAAAACCCGGCGGAACGCCTGCGGCGGCTAATGCCAAAAGCCCCTACAAAAAACCCGATAAAACAGCTGAAATGCTTGAGTGGGAAAAGAAAAATAAAGGAAAGAAGAATGCGCTAAGAGATGGAAAGACGGGAATGTAAAAACAAAGTCATTCATTTAATTAAGGCCGCATAATGCGGCCTTAATTATTCTTTGCAATACCTTCTTATTATCTATTCTGACTTATCAAAAAAATTGCTGAAATAATACAACTGAAACTTAACCGCATTTCTCCAGTAATCCCAATTGTGTTCGCCGGGCCGCTCAATATAATCGTGTGGTATTTTTAGCTCCATCATTTTTTTATGCAGCAGTCGATTACCGCCAATAAAAAAATCTTTTACACCGCAATCAAAAATAATTTTTACAGGCGTGTTGCTGTAATTTTCAATTAAGTTAACCACCGAATAGTCGTGCCAGTTTTTTGCATTGGCGGTTGTATCTCCAATACGTTTCATTATATGAAAACGGTTTCTGCTTTCGCTTAAATCCACTCCACCACTCATAGAACCTGCGGCACCAAAAACATCAGCATGACGTAAGCCTAAAAACAATCCACCATGCCCACCCATGCTTAAGCCTGTAATGGCACGGTGGTTTTTATCTGCAATAGTGCGGTAATTATGGTCTATAAAACTTACCACTTCTGTTACCACATGTGTTTCATATTTATAAGCGCTATCAATAGGGCTATCAAAATACCAACTGCTAAAACCACCATCCGGGCATACAATAATTATTTTATTTTCGTCCGCCAATTCTTTCAAACCGGGCATGGTAATAATCCAATCGCTGTACTTGCCGCTGTAGCCATGCAACAAATAAACCACCGGAAAATGATTTTTCTTTTTCTTGTAACTATCTGGTTTTATTACCACACAATTTATTGATTGGTGCATGGCATTGCTAAAAACGGCCACCGTATCAACAGTAGCGGCAATGCTGGCAAAAGAAAAAAGAACAACAATAAAAAAGCAACTGATTTTCTTCATCCTGAAATATTTTATTTGGCAAGATACAATTATCACAAAATAAAAAAGCTGCCCGATAACAGGCAGCTTTGTATGAATGCATTTTAATAATTACTTAATTTCTTTCTGCATCGGGTTACCACCACCGCCTCCACCTCTTGGGCCACGGCCGCCGCCGCCACCTTTAAACAATTGGAACTTGCTGGGTGTTTCCACAGATGGCCAGCTGTTATTCTTTTCATTAATGTCGGCAGTTTCTCTCATCGGATCTAATTTAATAGAAGCCACTTCTTTATCCTTCATAAATGTTTTAGTAACCTTATTTTCATTCTTGCGCCATATCTGTACCGGAATCCTGTCTATTTCTTTGGTACCGTCTTTAAATGTCCACTCAATAATTATTGGCATTACCAAACCGCCTTTGTTGCTGAATGTGAGTTCGTATATATTTTTCTTTCCGGCAATTGCAAAGCGTTCTGCTTCTGTAAACGTATCAACGCTTGCTGCAGGCATGGTAACTTCAAAAGGCGTTTCATCAACTTTTGCCAATCCCCTGTCGTATCTCCAGTAAAAATCTCTTAACGATTCATCAGCATCAGTGGCAAACACTATTTTTTTATCTTCCCTGTTTCTTATTTTAGAAATATCATCAAAGGTATTAAGTAATGGTTTTGTTACAGGTATTTTAGAAGTGCCGCCACCACCGGTACGTGGTGCTACTGATGCCGTACTTAAGTTGGCCCACTTTACAGTATCTAAAGAAATATCACATGGTTCAGTTCCGTAAAACCAACCTCTCCAGTACCAATCCAAATCTTCGGCACTGGCATCTTCCATGGTGCGGAAAAGATCTGCCGGTGTAGGATGTTTAAATGCCCAACGCCTGGCATATTCTTTAAAAGCATAGTCAAACAACTCTCTGCCCATAATGGTTTCTCTTAAAATATTTAAACCCGTTGCAGGTTTGCTGTAAGCATTAGGCCCAAACTGAATAATGTTTTCGCTATTGGTCATAATAGGCTCCAGCTGGTCTTTAGGCAAACGCATATAATCTACAATTTTATATGCAGGGCCTTTGCTTACCGGAAATTTATTATCCCATAATTCTTCACTTAAATATTCCACAAAAGAATTCAAACCTTCATCCATCCATGTCCACTGCCTTTCATCGCTGTTGATGATCATTGGAAAAAAGTTATGGCCCACTTCATGTATCACTACCCCCAACATACCATTTTTTGTTCCTTCGCTGTACGTGCCATCTTTTTCGCAACGGCCAAAGTTGAAACAGATCATGGGGTATTCCATGCCGTTAGCAGCCTCTAAACTTTGTGCAACAGGGTATGGATATGGAATAGTAAATTTAGAATAGGTTTTAATAGTGTGTGCTACTGCTTTGGTGCTGTACTTTCTGTATAAATTATAGGCTTCTTTTCCATAAGCACTCATGCACATTACTTTTTTGCCTTCAACCATTGCAGGCATGGCATCCCAAACAAATTTGCGTGAAGAACCCCATGCAAAATCACGTACCATATCAGCTTTAAATATCCAGGTCTTCTTCTCTTTTACTTTTTGTTTTTCTCTTGCAGTGGCTTCATCTAATGTTACTACTTCGGTAACATCAGTGGCTGTTTGCGCTTTTTGCCAGCGTGCAAATTGTGCAGGCGTTAATACCTGCTGGTAGTTTTGCCCTTGCCCGGTACTCATTACCACATGATCTGCAGGCACCGTCATAGCTACTTTATAATTACCAAAAGTTAACGCAAACTCGCCGCTACCCACAAACTGGTGATTTTGCCAGCCCTGAAAATCGCTGTACACACACAGGCGTGGAAACCACTGCGTCATGGTGAACAGGTCATTACCATCTTCCGGAAAATATTCGAAACCTCCACGTCCGCCATATTTGCCTTTTTCTATAATATTATAGTTCCAGTCTATTTTAAAAATAAATTGTTGGCCGGGTTTTAATGCCTGTGGCAATTCTACCCTCATCATTGTTTTGTTGATGGTATACTTTAATAATTTACCAGCGGCATCTGCCACACGGGTAATATTATCGCCATACTCTTTATCCTTATCCATCTTTCCGGTAAAGCGTTGAATATCGGCTTCGCCGATCCTGGTTGGCATATAGCTGCTATTCTGATAACCGGAATTGTTTACAGAGCTGTGTTCATTTTCATCTAACTGAATCCACAAATAAGTTAATACATCGGGAGAGTTGTTGAAATAGGTCAATGTTTCTTTGCCGATCAATCTGCGGTTGGGTTCATCCAGTTCACAGGTAATATCATAATCGCAACGCTGCTGCCAGTACTTTGGCCCAGGTGCACCGCTTGCCGTACGATATTCGTTGGGTGTTGGAAGAATAGTACCCAGTTGTTCAAACCTGTTTCCATGATTACTGCCGGGATTATTTTTAATATCCTGTGCAGCAACAGAAAGCACGAATGAAAATAAAATAGCTAACGCTGTTAGTTGTTTCATGGTTTTCTTTATTGTTATTGTTTAGTTTTTTTGTTACCAGCTGAATTTCTTTTATCAGCTTCATTGGCAGAGTTTACACTGACAAAGGAAGTGCACTCTTCAACTATATTTCTTTATTCAATTTTTATCTAAGCGTAAATGGCCTATGCAATTATATGCCGCTGTGCCTCTATAGCAAATTAAAATATCCATCTTTCAATAATCATATTTACTGCTACGTAAAATGCAAAGCCTGATAATGCCCAAACCCACCAACTTCTTTTTATACTAAATTTTATTATTTTAAAATCAAATTGCCTGACTATTAAAAAGCTTGCTACTAAAATACAAAACACTACTGCAACTTGTCCTGCTTCCAATCCAACATTAAAAGCAAATAAACTCCAGCCAATGCTTTGGTCTTTTGCCAGCATAAAACGAATGGTATTGGCAAAGCCCAATCCGTGTATCAGCCCAAAGAACAAAGCCAGAAAATAGTTTAACCTTAACGATTTAGGTGTAAAGTCTTTCTGAAAAAAATTAAAAATTGCCGTGGCAATTATAGTACAGGGAATTAAAAACTCTACAAGGCTATCATTTACTTTTAAAATATTATACACACTTAATGCCAGCGTTACCGAATGCCCAATGGTAAAAGCAGTAACTAAAACCAGCACCTGCTTCCAATTGCTGAGCAAATAAATGGCACTTAAAACCAACACAAACAAAATATGATCTAATGCATCCCAACTAATAATGTGCTGCCAGCCTGTTTTAAAATAAAATGTAAAATCCTGCATTTACTTCCTCCGGCTTGAATGTTTATGTTAGTTTTGCTGTTCAAATATCTTGAAACTAAATTTTAATACCTAATCTCTTTGCTAAATGGTATCAATTTTATTTAAATGGTCGCTTTTTTTTAGTATGATTAATATGCCGGTATTTTCAAATATATCTGCCGGTAAAGCAGTAAGGCATCCCATTTTTATGAGTGTTACCGAAATTGAACACAATGTTAAAGACAAAACACTGGAAATAAGTTGCAAAATTTTTACCGATGATTTTGAAAAAACTTTACGCCAGAATTATAAAACCAGCATCGATCTTATTAATCCAAAAGATAAAGTTGCCATTAATAAACTGATAAGCGATTATGTACAAAAACATTTATCGCTTTTGGTTGATGGCAAAAAAGTGGAGTTGCAGTTTTTAGGTTACGAGCAACAGGAAGAAGGTACGCTAAGTTATTTTCAGGTAAATAATATCAGCAGCGTAAAAAAAATTGATATTACAAATACCATTTTATACGAATACAAAAAAGAACAGATCGGCATTATGCATGTAACTGTTGCCGGCAACAGAAAAAGCACAAAATTGAACAACCCCAGTGATAAATGCAGTTTTGAGTTTTAGGTTTATTCTTCCATTTCTTCCTTAATAGTTTCTGATATTTTCACCAGTAATTTATCAATCCTTTGCCCGTCCATGTCTATTATTTCAAAATCAAAACCACGCCAATCGAAGGTTTCACCAGTTTGAGGAATATGTTCCAGCTCATGCAATACAAATCCTGCCAGCGTGTCAAAATCATGTTCTGCTTCGTTCATCCAATCCATTTTTTCAAACTTACTTAAAAAATTATAGAAGGGAATTTGAGCATCCACTAAAAAAGTACCATCGGCCCTTTCCACAATTTCATATTCTTCCTGGCCGGTTTGCGGCACATCACCTACAATAGCTTCTAAAATATCATTTAAAGTGATCATACCTTCCAGTGTGCCATATTCATTTACAATAAAGCAACCGTGAATTTTTGTTTCTTTAAATTTTTCCAGCAATTGGTAGGCGGTATTATTTTCGGGCACAAACAATGCAGGCTTTGCAATATCTTTTAATAATTTATCAGGTGCAGCCTTCAACAGATCTTTTACACTGATAATACCTTTAATATTATCGATCGTTTCTTCGCACACCGGGTAGCTGCTGTAAATAACGGTATCCATTTTATCTTTTACCTGTTGTACCGTTTCGTTACCATCAAACCAGGCAATATCGGTACGGTGTGTCATCAGCGATGTAATATTTCTGTCGCCTAAATGAAACAACCTTTCAATAATTTCCTTTTCTTCTTCCTCAATAGTACCATGCTCACTCCCTTCTGTTATCATTGCCTTTATCTCTTCCTCAGTAACAGCATTATCATTAGATGTTTTTACATTAAATAATTTAAAGAACAGTTGAGAAATTTTAGAGAGCAACCAAACAATAGGATGCGTTACCACCGATAAAAAATTCATAGGTGCAGCCACATGGCGGGCTATTCTTTCAGCCTGCAGCATACCCAGCCTTTTAGGTATCAGTTCGCCAAAAATAATAGAAAGAAAAGTTACTATTATTACGATGATCACTGTTGAGATAGTATCGGCATAAATTTTTAGAAAAGCAATTTCTTCAACATAAGGTTGCAGATAATGGCCAAACTTTTCGCCGGAGTACACGCCCGTTAAAATAGCGATAAGTGTTATAAAAATTTGTGCAGTAGACAAAAATTTTTCCGGATTTTCAGCCAAAGCCAAAGCCACTTTTGCCTTGGTATCACCTTTATTAGCCATACCTTCCAGCCTTGCTTTACGGGCACTCACCAGTGCAATTTCACTCATTACAAACAGCCCGTTAATAATAATTAAAAGTGTTAGAATAATAATTTCCGCCATAATATTAGAGTAAACCGTAGTTTCTATCAAACGATTTTCCGCACAAATATCCGATAAGTATTCCAATAAGTGCTCCGCAGGTTACATCCAGTGGATAATGCACCCCCACATACACCTGTGCAAAGGCAATACTAAAGGCCCATAAAAAGAAGATAAGCGGCCATTTTCCGAAATCTTTTTTAAGGGTTACATATAAAAACACAGTCATACCAAAATGATTGGCGGCATGAGAAGAGGTAAAGCTGCTGCTCTGCGGCCGGTAACCTACCAAAACCCTTACCCAGTCTGCAATAGCAGGATCGTTGCAGGGCCTTAAACGTATTATATTTTCTTTAATAATTTTGCTGCTCATAAAATCGGTAAGTATAACGGTGCACAAGGCAAAAATTACCCACCACCAGCCTGTTTTTTTGTAATTGATAACTGCAAAAAGCAGCAGAAAAAAATATAATGGTACCCACACATTAGAATTACGCAACCAGGGCATCAACCAATCAAAAAAACTGTTATGCCAATCGTAATTGATCCATTTAAATAAACGCCGGTCAAATGCTAACAATTGCTCCATTAAATGTAAGTGGTTGTTAAATTAAAATCACCCAAAAATAATTAAACTAATTTAGCAAACTGATAAAATAAAAAGTAATGCTTTTTTTACAAAGAATTCCCAGGTTACTGCGTTGGATATTTTCGGTGGTTATTTTATTATTGCTAACCATGACGATTTGCCGGATACTGTTTTATATACAATATAATCCACCCCAAAAAGCATTTTCCGGCTCAGCTTTTATTTTAGGTTTTAGATTTGATGCCCGTATTGCCTGCATTGTTGGGTTGGCCATAATGCTGCTGAACGCTATTCCGTTTTTAAACCCTTTTAAAAATGCGGCGGCAAAAAAAATCTGGAATATTTTATTGCCATTGATCTTTACTGTACTAATACTTTTTTATTTTATTGATTTTTACCATTTTGATTATTTACACCAACGCCTTAATGCAACAGTGTTAAATTATTTGGAAGATGCAGGTATTTCTTTTAACATGATGTGGCAAACTTATCCTTTAATAAAAGTAGGTATTGCCATAGCTGTGTTATTGCTGCTAGCCCGATTTCTTTTTGCAAGATTGCTTGGTGGTTATTTACAAAAAGACAGTTTTTATAAAAGAAAAGGTATTGCATTTTATATCGTCACATTTTTTATTTTAGGAGGATTTATCTTTGGAAAGATTGGCCAGTTTCCCCTGCGCTGGAGCGATGCTTTTACATTAAGCGATGATTTTAAAGCCAACCTGGCACTCAATCCTTTTCAAAGTTTTTTCAGCACATTAAGTTTTAGAAATTCTACTTACGATGCAAAAAAAGTAAAAGAGTATTATCCCCTAATGGCTAAGTATTTAGCAGTGCAACAACCCGATAGCATACAATTAAACTACGAAAGAAAATATACCGTTGCCGATTCAATTGGCAATAAACCCAATGTAGTTTTAGTGATCTGCGAAAGTTTTAGCGCTTATAAAAGCAGCATGTATGGCAACCCTTTAAACACTACGCCTTACTTTAATGAACTCTGTAAAAACGGCATTTTTTTCGACCGCTGTTTTACTCCCGCCTATGGCACAGCCCGTGGTGTGTGGGCAACCATTACCGGCATACCCGATGTGGAAAGCCCCAGCACAGCAAGCCGCAACCCCAATGCTGTAAACCAGCACACCATCATCAACGATTTTAAAGGCTACAATAATTATTATTTTTTAGGCGGCAGTGCCACCTGGGCCAACATACGTGGTTTGCTAACCAACAATATTAATGGCTTACATCTTTATGAAGAACAGGATTATAAAGCTGCAAAAATTGATGTGTGGGGTATCAGCGATAAAAATTTATTTTTAGAAGCCAATAAAGTATTGAAAGAACAAACCAAACCTTTCTTTGCCATCATTCAAACTGCAGATAACCACCGGCCATACACCATCCCCAAAGAAGATGAAGCCGTATTTAAAAGAGTTTCTTTTTCAACCGACTCCTTAAAAAAGTTTGGCTTTGAAAGTAATGAAGAAATGAATGCTTTTCGCTATACCGATTTTAGCTACCAGCAATTTATGGAAGCGGCTAAAAAAGAAAAATATTTCGACAATACTATTTTTGTTTTTATTGGCGACCATGGTATCAGGGGCAATGCAGGCGATATGTTTCCTAAAAGCTGGACAGAGCAGGGACTTACGTGCGAACACGTACCGCTGCTTTTTTATGCGCCTAAATTATTGCAACCTAAAAGAATTAATGAGGTGTGCAGCCAGGCAGACATTTTACCTACAGTGGCATCGCTTGTAAAAACCAATTACCGCAATACTACTTTTGGCAGAAATTTGTTTGACACTGTTCCGGCATTGCAGTACAAATCCATACTTCCCAAAGAGAATTTTTCTTTTATTATTGATCATGATGCAAAAACGGTAGGACTGATCAGCAACCAATATTATTTTCTTAAAAACTTAAAAACCGGTAAAGAAAACTTTGTGTCAATGATAAATAATGACCCGGTACAAAAAACTCCGGCCACCGATAGTATTAAAAATTATTTAAGCCATTTAACCGATGCGTATTATGAAACGGCTAAATATTTATTACTGAATAATAAAAAGAAATAGCTCCGGCTTAAACCCATAGCATTATAATCTAATACCCTTTGTAATTATTAAGTATTCAATTCTCCCTATTGAGTATTATATTCGCACTCGTTTAATATTAAGGTTAATACAAACATGAGAAAGTGGAAAGTATCTAAAACCATTCAGTGGATAATAAAAATATTTATTATCTACCTCTGTATGTTTACTGCATTCCGTATTGCCACTGTAATTCTTTTTAAGCCTAATACTATAGGTTTTATAGAATTATTTCCTTCCTTTTGGCTGGGCTTAAAATACGATCTGCGCTGGATAGCCGTGGTGCTCTCTCCTATCATTGTGTTATCTATTTTTAAAAAATTTTCTCCCTTTCATTCTGCCCGAACAAAAAAAGTGTGGACGATCTATTTAGCCATCATCACACTGGTCATTATGTTTTTTTATGGTGCCGATTTTGGCAACTTCAGTTATAATCATACCAGGATTGGTGCCAGTGCATTAAATTTTAAAGACGATCCTTACGAAATGTTCCGCATGGTTTGGGAAACCTATCCCATTGTATGGATATTGATTGGCCTAGGTATCGCCGTTTTTTTTACTGCCAAATTATTTCGTCGTACACATGGCAGTGTAGATGCCAACAATTACTGGCACAAGTTTGAATATAAGCGCCGTTGGTATTTGCTTGCATTATTACTAATGTTTTGGTTTGTGTATGGTTTTTTACAATTAAAACCACTAACCCGGCAAGATGCTTACAAATTGAATGATAACTTTAAAAGTTACCTCGCCTTAAATCCTTTTCAAAATTTTATTACTTCTTTAAAACAACGCAAGCCCGATTTTAATACCAGCGGTGCAGCAAAATATTATACAGATATTGCAAAGTATCTTCAGCTGGATTCAATAACTCAATCTAAATTAAATTACGAAAGAACTATACTGCCTAACAGCCGAAGCCTGGAAAGTAAACCCAATATTGTTTTAGTGCTTTGCGAAAGTTTCAGCATGTACAAAAGCAGTATGAGTGGCAACAAACTCAACAGCACACCGTACTTTAATGAGCTTTGCAAAAATGGCATTTTCTTCAATCGCTGTTTTACGCCAACCTTTGGTACTGCAAGAGGCGTTTTTGCAACTATCAGCGGTATACCCGATGTGCAGATGGCCAAATTCTCCACACAAAACCCGGAGGCTGCCAACCAGCAAACCATCATCAACAATTTTGAGGGCTACAATAAATTTTATTTTATTGGCGGCAGAAGCCAGTTCAATAATTTCAGAGGATTTATGAATAATGTGGATGGCTTAAGCATTTTTGAAAAAGGCAGTTATAAAGCGCCGGAAATAAATGTTTGGGGCATCAGCGATAAAGATCTGCTTACCGAAGCTGGCGAAGTTTTTAAACAACAGAGCAAACCTTTTTTTGCCGTTATTCAAACTGCACATAATCACAGGCCATACATGCTGCCGCCAAATGAGAAAGAATTTACCTGCGAAAAATTAGATAAAGAAACACTTGCAAAAAATGGTTTTGAATCGCAGGCAGAATACGAAGCATTTTGTTACACCGATTTTTGTTTTAAAAAATTTATGGAGGCTGCAAAGCAGCAACCATATTTTAATAATACCATTTTTGTTTTTGTTGGCGACCATGGTGTGGAAGGAGAATCCGGTGCCGTATATCCCAAAGCATGGAACTCCCATCGCCTGAGTGATGAACATGTGCCATTGCTGTATTATGCGCCGGCACTATTACAGCCAGTCACTTACGATTACACAGTATCGCAGGTTGATGTATTGCCCACATTAGCCGGCATGATACACCAACCTTATACCAACAGCACTTTAGGCAGAGATGTGATTAATCAATCTGATATTTTTCACTCTGCATTTATCATTCATCATGATGAAGGCAATATTGGTGTAATAACAGACGATTATTACTTTGTAAAAAATGTTAACATCACCCATCAGGAATTAGTACCTGTTAAAGACGGTTTGCCTCCGCTCACTACTCAACAATCAGATTCTATCAAAAAACAATTATCGCAATTAACGGCTGCTATTTTTGAAACGAGTAAATGGATGTTGGTGAATAATAAAAAGAAGTAAGAACGTGAGTGGTGAATAGTGAGACGTGAGTGGCAGCCTGAATTTCCAAATTTTATTCAACTTATTAAAGGCTTTCTGCGTTTCGACACCAAAAAATTTTATTTATTACTTACTTGATTTTTGCAACAACAGAAGCAGAAAGGTAAAACCAAACACTGTTACTCATAACTGACGACTCACTAATCACGAAATCTTCTTCGCTATCATAATAAGCCTGGGAGCTTTCTTAACATCATAGTTAGCAAAATTGTAATCGCCAAAAACTTCCTGTATCTGTAATCCCTGGTAGGCAAACATATCTGTAAAATCACCTAAAGAAAATTTAGCCACTTTTTCTGTGTAAATAAGTGGCTCATGTAAAGCCTCATCTTCAACAATTATTTTTTTATAAAAATGGGTTTCATCATACCATTTGGTAATAATAAAATTTATGCCTTCAATTTCTTTTTCCGTTTGGTGTACCAGGTGATCTTCGGCATAATGCACATTTAAATAATCCATTACAAAAGAGCCCCCGGGTTTTATAGCCTGTGCAATAGTTCTTATAGCATTATCATGCTCCCGCCGGGTTTTAAAATAACCAAAACTTGTAAAAAAATTAAAAGCGTAGTTAAAATAATTTATCCAGAAGGGCAGGCGCATATCATGGCGGTAAAAATGCAGGTAATCACTTTCGCTTTGTAATGCTTCGGCAATGCTGTCTTCGCTCAAATCTATTCCGGTAGCATCAAAACCTTTGCCTGCCAGTTGAATGGAGTGCCTGCCTTTGCCACAAGCCACATCCAGCATACTGCTCCCGGGTAAGGGTTTCAGGTAATCTATCAGTTTATCAACAAACGCAGCCGCCTCATTTTCATCTCTTTTAAAATAAAGTTGATGATAATAGGGAGAGTTAAACCAATCTTTAAACCATGATTGTTGCATGCAGGCAAAGATAAAGGTTTAGGGGTTTAGAAGTTTAGGGTTTTGAGGTTTGCTTTTACAAACGCTTAGGTGCTAAACCTCTAAACTTCTAAACCCCTAAACTTTTAATTAAAATATTAACGCAATCGTTTCCCTTAAGCAGATAGCTGCAAACTTTTGTATCTTTGCCTTCCCTAAATTAGAAGCGTATGGCACTGATAAAAAGTATATCCGGTATTAGAGGTACTATTGGCGGAAAAACAAATGATAACCTTACTCCGCTCGACATTGTAAAATTTGCTGCTGCCTATGGCACATGGTTGATGCAGCAAAGCAATAACCCTAAAGTTGTTATTGGCAGAGATGGAAGAATAAGCGGCGAAATGGTGAGCAGTCTTGTAGTAAATACATTATTAGGTTTGGGGTTAGATGTGGTTGACCTTGGCCTTAGCACCACCCCCACAGTTGAAATGGCAGTACAATTTGAAGCTGCCGCAGGCGGTATTATCTTAACGGCCAGCCATAACCCCAAAGAATGGAATGCCTTAAAATTATTAAACAGCAAAGGCGAATTCATCAGCGGCGATGAAGGAAAATTAATTTTAGATTTGGCTGCAGCAGAAGATTTTAATTTTGCTTCGGTAGATAAATTAGGCACTTATATTAAAAACGGCACTTCTTTACAAAAACATATTGATGCGGTGCTCAACTACGATTTAGTAGATATTGCCGCAATAAAAAAAGCTAAATTTAAAATTGTGGTAGATGCTGTGAACAGCACCGGAGCCATTGCCGTGCCTGCAATGCTTAAAGCATTAGGCGTAAAAGATATTATTGTAATTAATGAAGAAGTAAATGGCAAATTTGCACACAACCCCGAACCATTACCCGAACACCTTACACAATTAAGCAGCGAAGTGGTTAAAGAAAAAGCCAGCCTGGGTATTGCTGTTGACCCTGATGTAGACCGCCTTTGTTTTGTATGTGAAGATGGCAGCATGTTTGGCGAAGAATATACACTGGTAGCAGTATCAGATTATGTACTAAGTAAAAGGCAGGGCAATACCGTAAGCAATATGTCATCTACCCGTGCATTAAAAGATGTTACTGTAAAAAACGGCGGCGAATATTTTCCCAGTGCTGTAGGTGAAGTAAATGTGGTAAATAAAATGAAAGCGGTGAATGCAGTAATTGGTGGCGAAGGTAATGGCGGCATTATTGTTCCCGATCTACATTACGGAAGAGATGCATTAATTGGCATTGCATTATTTTTAACGCACCTGGCCAACAGCGAAAAAACCATCAAGCAATTGCGTAATACCTATCCGGATTATTTTATGAGCAAAAATAAAATTGCTTTGCAAAATGGTACCGATGTAAAAGAAATTTTTGAAAAAATAAAAGACAAATATAAAAACCAGCCAATAAATACCGAAGATGGTTTAAAGATTGAGTTTGATACCGACTGGGTACACTTACGTACCAGCAATACCGAACCCATCATTCGTATTTATGCCGAAAGTAATTTTGAAACCACATCCGATAATATTGCTAAAAGATTAATGCAGGATATTGGGCAGATGATGTAAAAAAGCTGTGAGCTATGAGCAGTCAGTTATGAGCAGTGAGCCGCTAATATTTTATGCTCAATGCTGAAAGCTCACTGCTGATAGCTCATAGCTCAAAGCTTTTAATTATGAACCGCATATATTTCGACAACGCCGCCACCACCGCACTGGATCCACAAGTACTGGAAACCATGATGCCTTATTTAACCGAAAAATTTGGCAACCCCTCTTCTATTTATTCTTATGGAAGAGAAACCAGGATGGCCATTGAAGCCGCAAGAAAAAGCGTAGCAAAAATTTTAAATGCACACCCTGCCGAAATATTTTTTACCAGTGGCGGTACCGAAAGCAGTAATACTGCTATTACTGCTGCCGTAAGAGATTTAGGTTGTAAACATATCATCACTTCGCCAATAGAACACCATGCGGTTTCGCATTCTGTTGAACATGCTGATAATTTAGATATTGCTAAAGTTAGTTTTGTAAAATTATTACCTAACGGCCACGTGGATATTGAAGACCTGGAAAAGCTATTGGCCGCCAGCACTGAAAAAACACTGGTTACTTTAATGCATGCTAACAACGAGATCGGTAATATTTTAGACATTCATGCAGTAGGCAATCTCTGCAAATTATACAATGCCATTTTTCATAGTGATACCGTGCAAACGGTTGGCCACTTTCCTTTCGATCTTAGAAACACACCCGTACATTTTATTACCGGTGCAGCACATAAATTTCACGGGCCAAAAGGTGTGGGCATTTTATACATCAACGAAAATGTGAAAATAAAACCCTTTGTACATGGAGGTTCGCAAGAACGCAATATGAGAGCGGGCACCGAAAACCTGTATGGCATAGTAGGTTTTGCCAAAGCATTAGAAATGGCCACTGCAGGCTACGAAGAAGACAGTGCTGCCATCGGCACCTTGAAATATTACATGATGGATGAATTGAAAAAATCCATCCCCGGTGTGGCTTTTAATGGCGATACATTAGGCAGTAGTTTATACACCGTATTAAGTGTAAGCTTTCCTAAAACGGAAAAAAGCGAAATGATCCTCTTTAACATGGACATTAATAATATTTGCGCCAGCGGCGGTAGCGCCTGTACCAGCGGCGCCGACCAGGGCAGTCATGTTATACGTGCCATTAACAATAATCCCAATCAAGTTACCGTGCGTTTTAGTTTTAGCAAACATAATACTAAGGCTGAGGTTGATGCGGTGGTGGAAAAGTTGAAGAGTTTGGTGTAATAATAATAACATTGCTTTGTGCAATTGAAAAAATACAAGTGGCTTTAGCCACTTTTTTATTTTGTAACTAGCTTTAGTAATTCTATTGGGCTGCATTGGCGTCGCACTCCTCAGCAAGACAACTTTATTGGACTTTTATTAAAGTCGGGATTGAAGCGAATGTCCCGTGAGAACACGAGCTTGGCGAAGGGGCATTTCTAATTATTATTTTATAAATTGCATTATACATTTACCTAGTAATTTTACTACTACCCCGATGTAATTTTTGTACAACTGTCAATACAACAAAATTTTAGACCATAAAATACACAAATGGAATTTTTAAAATCGATTAACTGGTTATTCTTGTTACAGATTTTTCTTGTTAGTTTAACTTGGCTTATTGCAAGACAACTTTATAAACACTCTTCGTGGCTCAATTCTCAAAAACCAATCAAAGTAGACATTCCTAATTCTCCGAGATTGAGTTTTTTTATTGAAAATCATATTAACAAAAAAGTTTTTTTCTACGCCTTCATAATCATAATTGCGCTGCCTGCTTTTTTAGGCGGTATACTTCTAATTTCTCTAATTGGAATAGGTACAAGTCGGCAGTTTGAAACATTCATATATTCAAACCCCTGGTGGGCTCAGGTATTAATCTTCTTTAGTTTAATACTATTTTACTTCGGTGCCAGAGTATGGTGGGATGGTAAAAAGAAAAAGTCATTTCTTAGCTCGAAAAAAAGTAACGTATCCAAATATAGAACAGATAAAATCCCACAAAAAATTTCAGAGATTGATGCTAGTAGAATACCAACGTACCCGAGATTTACAATTTATGATCTCAGTATTGAAGAAGATAAATTAAGTCAGATAATTTTTGACTCAAGTGATTTTTCTGTAATAAATAAAGCTTTTGGGATATTTGATAGTTTAAATGGAAAATCAATACTAAATCAGAAACGGATAAAATTTAAAGATTCAGAATATCTAATTGAAAAAATACAGTTAGACTTTTTAAATATATTCGATGATTACTCTCTTAATCTATTTGTCGGAAAACATACGAACTTGTATGAAGGTAATAATGTCCCATACAATCTTCAAATAATTATTCAGGCAAGAAAAATTTGACTTGTACCAAAATTTATTTGATACCTTGAATAGCAGTATAAATTATAATAATTAAAGAAATTTATATGATCAAAAAACTTCGTGATTTTTGTTTATTTGAAGATGAGTTATTATATGCTTGCAAAGATTTCATTGGTTACAATCCCACCATTAGCAAAGAGCTTTCATTTTACGACCCAACTGATACGGGCACCAAAGTTAAAGTAGATGAATTTGAAATAAATGGCAATATATTTACTGTCATATTAACTAAATTCTTTGAACGGGGGCCTATAAGAGGTTATAAGAAGGTAGAAATATTAAAAAAAGGAGTAGTAATAATTCGTTATGAAAGCGGAAGCCATGGACACGGCTCTATTTATAATTCAGGAAATAAGTATTTTGTAGAAAATGCAAATGCCTATTTATTTGCTGATGGTAATTCTATGAAAGACTCTGAGTCTAATAAAATATACAAAGACCTTGATTCAGAAAAATACTATTTCTTTTGGTTCACTGATATAACTATTCCAACCAAACACGAAAAGGTAATTAGTCCAATCAGCTTTACAAAAAAGAAAATTTATTCAAAACAAGAAATTGAAGTGTTTCGCAAAGTTGAATGGGATGCAAAAATCCAGATTAATGAAACCAATTTGCATATTATCAAAACATCAGTTCCTGATTTTGTGGGGCCATATTCTGGGCTTGATGGAGCTAAAGGGTTTAAGCAATTAGCGAATATGAATATTCTCGAAAAACTTGATATAATTAATCTAACACTGTAAAATCTTCGACGCTGTAGGTATCATCGCTTCAAATCTCCGTCCCCATCTTCGCCGTCACTTGGTTTTTAACCGGCGATGTATGTAGCGCCTTAAAGCCTAATATCACCCCTCCGGGGTTTTGCAAATTTATCTTTCGATAATCTTTCTATATTAATACCACCCCTTCGGAGTTTTAAGTCTTTCGCCGCTGTGTATAATTCGCTACAATCTTCGCCGTCGCCTGGTTTTTTAACCAGCGCCTTATGAGGTACAATACTACAGAACACACCACAAAGCATATTCCCACGCAAAAAAAAATCACCTCCGCCGCTGTAGGTCATCCGCTTCAATCTTCGCGGTCGCCTGGTTTTTAACCAGCGACGCATGCAGGCAGAATACTGCAGAACACGCCACAAAGCATGTTCCCACGCAAACAAAAAAATCATTAGCATTTGTTAAGTATTCGCTGTAGATTTATTGCCTTATTACATTTTTACCTAAATTTTTTATGTATGAAAAAAATATTTGCAATTGCTTTATTGCTGCTGTTTGCAGCTACAAGCTTCGGTCAACTAACCAAAGACGAAAAGAAAATGGCAAGTAAAAATTTAAAGGCCACTTTAAAAGTTTTACAAAAATCCATTAAGGGTTTAAGTGATGCCCAGTTAAATTTTAAAGCTGCACCAGATAAATGGTCCATTAAAGAATGTGTGTATCACCTGGCACTTTCCGAAACCAATTTATGGGGCTGGGCACAAGGCACATTGGCTGCACCAGCCAACCCCGACAAAAGGGCTGGTATAAAAATCACCGATGAAAAATTACTTGCCGGTGTAGAAGACCGCACCAACAAAGTAAAAACCGGCGAAACTTTTGAACCCAAAAATGCCAAATGGGCCAACGTACCAGAGGCGCTGCAGTTTTTAAAAGAAGAACGCAAAAAACATATTGATGCACTTAAAGCATCCACAGAAGATTACCGCAATCACGTTGCAGAACAATCACCAGTTGGGCCAATTGATGCTTACCAGATTGTACTGTTAATGTCGGCACATACGGTAAGGCACAGTAAGCAGATAGATGAAGTGAAGGCCAGTGCAGGTTACCCGGCAAACTAAATAACCCCACTCTATTTTAAATAAAAACCCTTCGTTGAAAAATTACAACGAAGGGTTTTGTTATTTTATGCTTTTAAAAATAGTATTACAAATAGCCTAAGCGCTCCACCAACTCTTTGGGCAATACCGGCAGCTGCCTTCTGTCAATTAAAAAACTATTGAGTTGTGCCAGCTCTTTAAAAATATAATGTTTATCCATGGCCGCTTTTAAATAACCGGCGCCGGTACTACCACCGGTACCAATGCGTGTGCCAATCATACGGCGCACCATATTAATGTGGCGGTTGCGCCAGTTGCCTAACTGGTTATCAATTTCTAATAAGGTATCTAATAATTGAAACGGTAATTCCAGCATGGGGTAACCACGGTACAGCATAATAAATAATGCTGCCCGGCACGCTTTGGGTGTTAAATTTCTCTCCGGCATTTCGGGTGTATCATCAAAAACCGCAGCAAAAAATTCGGCATTGTTTTTTTCTGCTTCAGCTAAACTGTTTACATAAACCTTTTGATAATTGCTCCAGAATTCATCTGTGATAAAAGGCATTCGCTCCAGCCAGGCATTAATTAATTGTAAAACGGATTGGCCATGCTCTGCCTCTTTAATAATCGCTATATCCTTTTCTTTTAATTGTGAGGTATAATAATTTTGTCCGTGGCGTTGTTCAAATTTCAAACCCAGTTTTGCCTCCAGTACTTTAAACTGGTAGCTCTGAAAACCGGATGCAGGACGCAGCATATCACGGAAATCTAAAAAATCCATCGGCGTCATCGTTTCCATTATATCTATCTGCTGTACCAACACTTTTAAAATTGTAGTTACTCTTTTTAAACGATGTACCACCGTCTGCATTTCGGGTGAGTTATCATTCAATGCAGGTTTGCTCATGATATCAATAACAGAATTTACTTCAAACAAAATTTGTTTGAACCATAATTCATACGCCTGATGAATGATGATGAAAAGCATTTCATCATGCGCTGCAATCTTTCCTTCTTTAAAACTTTCTGGTTCCTGTGCGCCGGTAATTTTTTCTAACTGTAAATAGTCGCCGTAGTACACTGCTTTATTTTCCATAACCGTTGTTTTTGGTGCAGCAAACTTACATAAATGTATTGCTGCAAAAAATGTTTTTTGTAAAGTGGCTTTTGTTAACGGGTGGTGAACAAAAATTTGCTTTAACGTTTTCTTATCTAAACAAAATATTTCTGGCATACTATTCTAATAACAGTATGCAAGCAGCCACTTAAAATACTGCCCCCAACAACATGAAACAATTTTTTACTCTTACTGTACTTAGTTTATTATTTATTACCAGTACAAAAGCACAAGTTAGTTATGGCGTACAAGCCGGTGTAAACATTGCCAACTGGCAGGGTGATGCGATGCAGAGCCTGAATGATGTGGTTGATTTGAGCAATGGTTTTATTGGCACTAAAAGCCGAACAGGTTTTCACATTGGTGGTTATGCCAGCATTCCATTAACAGAAACAATTTCTTTTGAACCCGGCTTACAATATTCTCAAAAAGGTTATGCCATGCAAGGCGATTTAAAAATTGAAGCGCTTAAATTTTTAGGTGTTAACGCCAGTGCAAAAGTAGAGGCCAATTATTTTGATATGCCGTTGCTGGTAAAAGCCGAAGTGGCCAAAGGTTTAAGTATTTATGCAGGTCCTCAAATTTCTTACCTGTCAAAAACAAGCCTTCATGTTAATACAAGTGTATTGGGTATATCACTTTTAAATAAAAGATTAGACCTTACTGATAATTTCAATCGTGTGGATGTAGGTGCAGTTGCCGGCGTGGGTTACAAGTTTGATAATGGTTTTAACATTAAGGCTGGTTACGATTACGGATTATCAAAATTAGATAAGAACGATAATTTTAAAGCTTATAACCGTGTGGTAAAAATTTCTCTGGGATTTAGTTTTTAGGTGGCTATACTTTAGGGTTAAAGCGGTGCCTGTAAAAGGGTGCCGCTTTTTTTTAAAAATGTTCAATGTTCAACCTACAATGTTCAATACTCAATGTAAAACAGCCCTGTGTTCATTGAACAGTGTAGGTTGAACATTGATTATTGAATATTTTTTAAGTCCGGCCCATATTAAGAAATAATGCCTGGCTTTTTTCCAAAACTCCTTTTAGCAATATTTATTTGCGGGACCTAAAAACCTTCTCTTTTCATACTTTCTGTTTAAGCAATGATTTTCCTTAAATTTGCATCCCGATTAACCAATCAACCAAATTCATGGGAAGAATATTTGAAGTTAGAAAAAGCAGCATGTTTGCCCGCTGGGATAAGATGGCAAAAAACTTTACCCGCATTGGAAAAGAAATTGCCATTGCGGTAAAAGCCAGCGGTCCCGACCCTAATAACAACCCGGCTTTAAGAAGGTGTTACCTTAATGCCAAAGCCTGTGGGATGCCTAAAGACCGTGTGGAAGCGGCCATTAAAAGGGCAATGGGTAAGGATACCAGCAATTATGAAGAGATCATGTACGAAGGCTATGCACCCCATGGTATTGCCGTGCTGGTAGAAACTGCCACCGACAACTCCACCCGTACAGTTGCTAACGTACGTATGCATTTTACAAAAGGCCAGGGTGCATTAGGTACCAGTGGTAGTGTGGCATTTGGTTTTACGCACATGGCCGAATTTAAATTAAAAAGTAGCGGCCTGAATGTGGATGATCTTGAGTTGGAGTTGATTGATTATGGCCTGGAAGAAATTGGTGAAGATGCAGACGGAAACATTATTGTTCGTACTGCATTTAATGAATATGGCAATATGAGTAAGGCACTGGATGAAAAGAAAATTGAAGTGGTTAGTGCTGAACTGACCTGGATACCTGCTAACCCGATGGAGTTAAGTGAAGAACAAGCTAACGATGTTTTAAAAATGATCGATCATTTAGAGCAGGACGAAGATGTACAGAAGGTGTTTCATAATTTGAAATAAAATACAAAGGGATTATAAAATTGAAGCTGTCTTTTTTAAAGGCAGCTTTTTTTATTTCTAAGAAAATGCAGATAAGTTATAAAACAAAAAAGCCGCTCATAAGAACGGCTTTAAAGTACTCGGGATGGGAGTTGAACCCACACTTACATTACTGTAAACAGGATTTTAAGTCCTGCGTGTCTACCAGTTCCACCACCCGAGTAAACATTCTCATTAAAGAGAATCTGGTAAAGAAAAAAAATCCCGACGAGTCGGGATAATTTAGAGCGGAAGACCGGGCTCGAACCGGCCACCCCGACCTTGGCAAGGTCGTGCTCTACCAAATGAGCTACTTCCGCAATTGTGTTTAAAGAACTAATCCGTTTTTCGGACGGCAAAAATAAGGGTTGTAACGCTACAACAAAAATTTTTTTATTTATATTTTGGATTGTACAGGGTATTTGCTGGTACATTCACCTCTGGTTTGCCTTTGTAGCGGTGTGTGTACAGATTATAACAGCCTCCTAAAAGAAAAGCAATCACCAAAAAAACCTGGCAAAACCAGATAAAACGGGAAGATGAAACCCAGTTATGAGTAAAATCCTTGTGAGAGTTGTCTATAATTTCCTGCTCCATGTTTAAAAATTTGCTGTGCAAAAATAAGGTGTAGCGTTCAAAAAAACTTATTTGTTATCAACAATTTCTGAAAACGTTTTTTTCTTTTTTATAAAATACTGCCATATCACCAGCCCATTGTAGCATCCGCTTGGCTTTCCACTCTTTTTTTTAGGAAATACAGATTGTTTTTTATCAAATAATATCCATTTTAAAAAATGTACATGTGCTTTTGCAATTGCAATAAAATAGCCTACATCACCTTTTAATAAATTTTCCCATGCAGATACGGCATCCAACCCCAGCCTGAAAGGAATTTTCCATAAGGCATTGGCCATTGATAAATTTTTGGTCAACATAATAAGATTATTCCTAAAGTTGAGAAAAGTTTTTTTACTGTTGCCTTTGGGCAAAGTACCTCCACCCACATGATACACTACCGATGCAGGTTGTACATAAATTTTATATCCCGCCAGTTGCATCCGCCAGCAAAGGTCTATTTCTTCCTGATGGGCAAAAAAGTATTCGTCCAGCCCTTTCATCTCATGATATATTGCTGCCTTTACAAACAATGCCGCACCGCTTGCCCAAAAACATGGAGCTGCTGTATTGTATTGCCCGTTATCATCTTCACAAATATCAAACACCCTTCCCCTGGAAAAAGGGTAGCCAAATTGATCCAGCCAGCCACCGCTTGCACCGGCATACTCAAATTTATTTTTATTGCTCCATGCTAATAATTTAGGCTGACAGGCAGCAATAGCAGTATCGCTTTCCATCAACTCAATAACTGGTGTTATCCAACCAGGCGTTACTTCCACATCACTGTTCAGTAAAACATAATAATCGCTTTGTACCTGCTTTAAAGCGGTGTTGTAGCCTTTTGCAAAACCTTCATTATGGCTGTTAATAATAATTTCAATGGAGGGATAATGCGTTTTTACAAATGCAATAGAATCATCAGTAGATGCATTATCTGCAACAATTACTCTTTTGTTTTCATACACCGATGCCATTACCGAAGGAAGAAATTGTTGTAAAAAATTTCTTCCGTTCCAGTTTAAAATAACAATTGCTACAGATGGCATTTTTTTAATACCAGCTGCAACAAGCGCTTCATCATCGTTGCGTCGCAATCCGTTCATCTGCATTACTACTATTTAGCTTTAATTGTGTTTTGCACAAACTTACTGTTTTTTCATACCCAATTCCCAATCCCCAATTCCTAATTCCTAATTTCTTATTTTTACTTATGCTTTCACAATTCCTCAACTGGCGTACATTATTAGCGGCCATTGCCATTGCCATTGTTACGGGCACCGTTTTTTATTCCAATTACCTGGCTAAAAAAATTGCAGTGGATGAAAGAAAGAAAGTGAATGTATGGGTACAATCTTTAAAAACCAGGGTTAATACTACCGAACCATCAGCAATAGCACTTACCAATATTATTACATCCGAAAACACAGAAATACCCATTATAGGCACTGATGAAAATGATAAACCACTTGGCCCTAATGATTACTCCAACCTGGATAGTAACAAGGTAAAAGCAGACAGCAATTATTTAAAGGATAAGGTAAAAGAATTTAAAAATCAACATGAGCCTATAAGAGTAGAGATCAGTAAGGATCCGTTGTATATTAACAAATATTATTACGGCGATTCTCAGTTATTGCAGCAAGTGCGCTACTACCCCATCATACAGCTTTTTATTGTGGCACTATTTATCATCATCACTTTAATAACGGTTTCTACCCGAAATAAATCTACTCAAAACCAGGTGTGGGCCGGCATGGCAAAAGAAACTGCACATCAGTTAGGTACGCCGCTCTCCTCGTTACAAGGCTGGGTGGAAATGCTGAAAGATAATCCGCAGCACGAAAAAATTGCTTTTGAAATGGCCAAAGATGTGGATCGCTTAAAATTAGTAAGCGACCGCTTTGGAAAAATTGGCAGTACACCTCAACTGGAAGAAAAAAATATTCTTACATTAATTGAAGATATGGTGGCCTATATAAAACGCCGTGCCACCGAGAAAGTAAGTTTTGCCATAAATAGTTTTAATGAAACAGAAATTATTGCAATGGTAAATGCGCCCTTGTTTGATTGGGTGATTGAAAACCTTTTAAAAAATGCGCTGGATGCAATGGATGGCAAAGGCAATATTGGCATCAGCATAAAAAACGAAACGGCCAATATTATTATTGATGTAACCGATAGTGGCAAAGGCATCAGTAAGCAAAATATTGCCAATGTATTTAAGCCCGGCTTTACCACAAAAAAACGTGGCTGGGGCCTGGGTTTAAGTTTATCAAAAAGAATTGTAGAGCAATACCATAAAGGCGAATTGTTTGTAAAACATTCCGAGCCCGGTAAAGGAACCACTTTTAGAATTGTTCTGAAAAAATAATCACCTTACATTTGCAGTCCCAAAATTATTGGCCGGGTGGCGAAATTGGTAGACGCACCACCTTGAGGTGGTGGCGCTGGAAACGGCGTGCTGGTTCGAATCCAGTCTCGGTCACATAAGTACAGCGAAGCTTTTGCTTCGCTTTTTTATTTTATCTATCTTGTAAAAAAAATAATAGATGGCAAACAATATAAAATGTCCCAATTGCGGTCATGAATTTGATGTGGAGAATGTAATTGCTGCAGACCTTGAACAAAAATATAAACAGCAATACCAAAAAGAATTACAAAAATCTTTAAGCAGTATAGAAGAAGACAAGAAAAAATTGCAGGAAAACCAGCAGCGCTTTGAAGAAACCAAAAAAAGGGAGAATGAAATATTTGCCCAAAAAATGCAGCAGGAAAGACAGAAAATTGAAAACGACCTGAAAGAACAGATCACTAAAAGCACTGCTGCTGATTTTGAGAATCAATTGCGGATGCTGGAAAATAACAATAAAGACAATGAAGAAAAATTAAAAGAAGCCAGAAAAAAAGAACTGGAGTTTTTACAAAAGGAACAGGAACTAAAGAACAAAGAAGCAGAGATGGAAATAACCCTGCAAAAAAAATTGCAGCAGGAAAGAGAAAGTTTATCTGAACAGATACGCAAGCAAGAAGTTGAAAAAAACGGTTTGAAAGAAGCTGAATTTCAAATGAAGATGAAATCTTTAGAGATACAGCTGGAAGAACAAAAAAAGTTAGCCGACGAAATGAAACGCAGGGCAGAACAAGGCAGTATGCAACGCCAGGGCGAAGTACAGGAATTATTGCTTGAAGATATTTTAAAAGAAAATTTTCCTTTTGATGTAATTGAAGAAGTAGGCAAAGGTGTGGAAGGTGCCGATTGTATACAACTGGTTCGCAATAACAGTGGTGTAGTTTGCGGCAGAATTATTTACGAAAGCAAACGCACCAAAGCATGGAGCAATGGCTGGATAGATAAATTAAAAACCGATAAACGCACCAGTGGCAGCGATGTAGCTATTTTAGTATCACAGGTTTTTCCAAAGGATATGGAAAAGTTTGGCGAAAAAGATGGTGTATGGATCTGTAATTTTAGCGAGGTAGGCAGCGTTGCTTATTTATTAAGAGAAGGTATCATAAAAGTGTTTAATGCAAATAAAGCTCAGGAAAACAAAGGCGATAAAATGCAGATGCTGTACGATTATTTAACCGGCAACGAATTTCGTGGACAAATGGAAGCTATTGTAGAAGGATTTGTATCCATGAAAAATTCTATTACCAAAGAGCGGATACAGATGGAAAAAATGTGGAAGGAAAGAGAAAAGCAATTGGAAAAGGTTTTACTTAGCACCAGCGGTTTATATGGCAGCGTAAAAGGTATTGCCGGTGCTTCGGTAAATGATATTCCTTTGCTGGAAGGAGATTTTACTGAAGACGAAGCCATTTAATATTACCCATGCCCTTTGATACTACGTACCATATTGCCCCAACTGATAAAACTACCATTGTTACCTACAAAGTATCGGGCGGTAAGGATATTGATATTTACCTGGATAAAGATGAGCTGCCTCCGGGAATAGATAGTTTTCCCAATGTAGATGAACTGCTGCGAACAATTCCCTTACCAGATATTGAACAACCTAAAAAAGAAGAGCATTATATACCCGGCCCCGGAATGGTCATTGCGTTTATTGCAATTTTCATTTTTGTATTGTTTCGTATAAAAAGAAATTTTGAAACCGAAGAAGAAGGCACACGGGATAATTTTGTTCAATCTTTATCTGTAAAAAGCAGCAATAAAAAACAATCTGCTTATATTACTTATTATGGCGACGAATTAAATTTTTCGGATAAAGAATTAACCAATGTTCTTACCAAACGTTTTCCTTATTTCAATTCGCTTTCCCAAATTCAAAAGGCACGGTTTTTAGAAAGGCTGCACCATTTTATAGCCAGTAAAATTTTTAAGATACATGATAAAGCAGCTTATAAAGAAATGCCGATATTGATTAGTGCAGCTGCTGTTCAATTAACTTTTGGTTTAAAAAAATACCTGCTGCCCAATTTCGATTTCATTCATGTATATCCGCAGGAGTTTATGAGGGTAAACGAAAGTATTTGTTTTTTAGAAGGTAATGTATCCGGCCATTCCGTTAATTTATCCTGGAAACATTTTCTGCAGGGTTATGCCAACCCGGTTAACGGCCAAAACGTAGGGCTGCACGAATTTGCCCATGCTTTATATTATCAAACTTTTGTGGTAGAAGAAAATGTGGACCATAGTTTCAGGGATACTTTTGATGATTTTAGTAACCATGGCAACAAAGTATTTAACCAGGAGGCTCAACCCGGCAGCGATCTGTATTCTGATTATGCATTAAAAAACTTTCAGGAGTTTTGGGCAGAGAGTACCGAAATATTTTTTGAAAAACCTGCAGCAATGAAAGCGGCTTATCCGCAATTATATGATGCCATGCAATCATTATTGAACCAGGATCCTTTCAACAGAATTGCATCAGTGATTACTTAAAACCCAGGTTAAAAAATTGCCATTAAAAAAAAGATAATGCACCTGCAATACAATTTCATTTTTAAATAAACAATACACCGTGCCTTCATCCAGGTTACCAGTATACTTTTGAATATGAATATGCTTTTTAAAATCAGTGCCGCCGGCACCTTGCCATTTATATACTGCTTCTTTCACACTCCAGAATAATGTGGCAGTTTTATGTATTTCGTCGTTTAGAATTAAAGTGTATTCTTCATCGGTTAAAAATTTAGGCATAATACGATCGATCTTACCATTCACCAGTTCTATATCCACACCTGTTCTTTGTTCTTTACTTATTAAAACGGCTGCATAATCTCTGCAATGCGAAATAGAAAAATGGTAGGCCTCGTCTTCTAAAAAAGGTTTACGGGTATCGGCTATTTTAATTAATGCCAAAGGAAAGTCGGGATACAATTCTTTAAGTAAATACCGTCCGGCAAGATGTTGCAATCGTTTATGAGGGTGGCTGATGTCTTTTTGCAGCGGCACCGATTTAAAAAAATCTTCGTCTTCTGCAATATGCCAAACACCCATTCGGGTTACGGCGTTAATATTTTGTTGATAAACCAAAGGCATAAAACCGATTTAAGATTTTTGATTGCAGATTTTTGATTGAATATTTGCGAATAAAATAATTCAGGCACAAATTAACCAATAAACGAATTAACTAATTAACCATTTATGATCTTAAGCGACACAAGAATTTTAGAAGAAATGGAAAAAGGCACCATAAAAATTGTTCCTTATAACAGGGAAGACCTTGGCAGCAACAGTTATGATGTGCATTTGGGGAAAGATCTTGCCCGGTATGTGGACAGAGAATTGGATGCTAAAAAACACAATACCATCGAACATTTTGAAATACCCGAAGAAGGCTATGTTTTACAACCGCACGAATTTTATTTAGGCGTTACTTTAGAATACACCGAAACACATGCCCATGTTCCTTTTTTAGAAGGCAAATCCAGCACCGGCCGTTTGGGTATAGATATACACGCCACTGCCGGTAAAGGTGATGTGGGCTTTTGTGGCAACTGGACCTTAGAAATTTCGGTAAAACAACCCGTAAGAGTATATAAAGGAATGCCTATTGGCCAGTTAATTTATTTTCCTGTTGATGGAGAGATTGAAGTAAAATACAATCAAAAGAAAAATGCCAAATACAGCGGACAAATTAATAAGCCGGTGGAAAGTATGATGTGGAAGAATAAATTTTAGACGATGTCAATCAGAAAAATCATCTCCGTTTGTGCACTTGTTTCTTTGTTTTTCTCTTGCCACCATGCCGACCTGAATTATGTACAATCTAATTTATGGCAATGGGATTCTGGCTATAAAATTGGTGATGGAGATTTTGTTGACTTTGATGCCAGTGCTTATTATAAGTTATCGCATGATACGATTTTCAGAGAAAGTATTCCAAAATGTATTGTTGTATGGACTGATGCAAAAAACTATGAGATGAAGGTAAAATCCTTTACCGGGCAAACCGGATTATACATCAATACTGAAGCGTTTACAAAGTGATTTTCCGGTTTTACCTAATTCAACTTCCAGATAGCATAGTTTAACACCGAAGCAAAACTTACCCAACAGATGTAAGGCACCAACAGCCATGCTGCGGTGGAAGATATTTTTCCAAACCAAATGATGGTGAATAGTATTGCCAGCCACATGGTAATAATTTCGGCAAAAGCCCAGCCAGGTTGCTGCAGTTTAAAAAATATCAGCGACCAAAAAAAGTTAAGCGTTAATTGTACAGCAAATAAAATTACAGCGGTTTGTTTTACCGATGACGAGGTGGTTTCCGCTTTCCAAACTAAGTACAATGCAATACCCATCATAATGTAAAGCGCCGTCCACACGGGTGCAAATATCCAATTGGGCGGATTAAACCAGGGCTTGTTAGCTGCTGCATACCAGCCTTCCACACCCGAAGAAGTAAAATAACCCGAAATACCTCCCACCAAAAGCGGGATCAATATCGAAATAAATAATTTCATGTCATTATAACAACATAACACAAAATAAGTTTAAGCTTAATTCCGCCTGATCTATTCACTTTTCGCCCTTTATATCTTTCCAAATTTTTTATAATAAGCAATTAAAAAAGCTGTCACTTCATCATAAGATAATACGCCTTTGGGTTGGTTGTTATTTTTTAAATAAAAGCCATACCCTTTTCTCACCAATGGCTCAATAGGGTTGCGGTGCCTGCGATAAAAGTCGGACACTTCCTTTATATCTGCCTTTACTTCGGGCAGCAGCATTGCGCTAAACTGTTTGGCAAGTACCGAATCGTTGTGCATATACAATTGAAAGCGCAGCTGCCGGTTGGTATAAGTGTACAGGTCAAAATAGGTAGAATACAGCAGCAGGCTGTCGCCGGAATTAAGTGCAGCAAGATAACCCACACTATTGGCTTCCTCTTCTTTAGCATACCCCAATTGATGCCCCACTTCGTGGCAGGCAACAAAGGGCTGTAAAAATTTAGGCGCTGTGGTATTCACCTGCGCCTCACCTGTAAAAGGGTTGTAGTAGCCGGTAAAGCCGGTGTAATTGCCCAGCCAGCCCCACATAGAAGATTTTATGGAAATATGATCGTATGTTAAGAAAGGAAATTGCAGCTTGGCATTAGCATAAGCCGCTTCTACTTTTTTAAACAACACCACATTGGTTGGATAAGCAATTTTATTATTCAGTAAATATTTTTTAGATGCATTTAATTTTTCAATGATCAATATGGTTACTTCTTTCAAATCGGTATAACTAACAGTATCCATTTTTAAATCGAGCTGTTTAGCAATACCCTGGCGGTTGTAATTAATACCCCAAAAAAGATTGAACACCACATTAATGATTAAAACAATTACTACTGCTTTTCTTACTCCTTTATAAAAACTTTCCTTCGTAATTCTTTTTTTTACCAGCGCTGTAATGCCTTGTAACAATTTCCATAAAAGCCATAAGCCGGCTACTCCAAATAAAATATCGCCAAAACTAAAGGGTAGCCAGCCAAATATCAGCCTGAAAAATGAACTTATGGTGGGGTAAAAACCAAGGGAATAGCCAGCCTCTACCCTGCCGGGGTTAGCGCTGTACCATTTAATTATTATTGCTACCACAACTAAAATGGCGGTTATCACCCAAAAACGTTTTCTATTCATACAGGATTAAAATTAGTTTTTCAGGCGCAATTGTCCTTAATATTTCAGTAGTTTACATTGTTTTTCAGAAAAAAACAGGGTAATAAAAGTGCATATCCCTGTAATCCTTAACCAATCTGGGCAATTTGCGTAATAAATCTGCCGTAAGCAATCTAAAATCAAAAATTTTACCCTACCTTTGCCGTCCTTTAAACCATCCGTAATGGCTAATAAACGGGCATTTGAGATAGCTTTTGTGGGATTGAAGCCCGGAATTCACGAGTTTACTTACGAGGTGGATGATAAGTTCTTTGTTGAAAAAGGGGTTACAGATTTTACCAATTGCAACGCCAGTATCAAACTTAGTTTAGATAAAAAAAGTGGCTTTATGCTGCTGAAGTTTGAAATTGGTGGCAAGGCAAATGTTACCTGCGACCGTTGCGGAAATCCATTACCAATGGATATCTGGGATGAGTTTAACATGCTGGTAAAGCTGGTAGAAAATCCTGAGGAGATGAATGACCAGGAAGAAGATCCTGATGTTTTTTACATCTCCCGTACCGAAAGCCATATTGATGTGGCCAACTGGATCTATGAATTTGTGCTACTGAGTTTTCCGATACAAAAAACCTGCAGCGAAGAAGAAATGGGCGGCCCATTATGTAACAAAGAAGTGCTGGAAAAGCTGCGGATGATGGAAGTAAAAGAACAAGAGGCCAACAGCAACCAGATTTGGAAAGGGTTGGAACAGTTTAAAGTAAAGGGTAAAAGCAAGAAGTAGAAAAGGTATATAACGTAATTAGTTAAAAGCAGATAACAATTAATAATTCATAATTTCAATTTATAAGTCATGCCAAATCCAAAAAGGCGCCATAGTCAGCAACGCAGTGCAAAAAGAAGAACGCATTACAAAGCGGTAGAAACTACTTTAAGTGTTGATAAAACAACCGGCGAAACTCATGTACGCCACCGTGCACATGTAAGTGAAGGAAAATTGTACTACAAAGGAAAGTTAGTAGCAGAAAAAGCGCCGCTTAAAGCCTAATTATATTTTCAACTTTGCGTTCTAAACTCTAAATTCGTTTACGAATATAGAGTTTAGAATTTTTATTTAAAGGAACACAATGTCATCCTGAAATTTTTGAAGGAGGCAGCCCTTACCATAAAAGCAATTGAAATGAATATAGGATTAGATATGATGGGTGGCGATTTTGCGCCACTGGAAGCTGTAAAAGGAGTTGCTGAATTTTTAGCCGCCAACACTACTAATGTTCACCTTACATTAATTGGCGACGAAGCTCAAATAATAATACATCTTGCAGCACATCCTGTAGCTGCCGAAAAATACACTATCGTTGCTACCACACAGGTAATTGAGATGAACGAGCACCCCACCAAAGCTTTAAAAGAAAAAAAAGATTCTTCCATTGCCGTGGGTTTTTATTTACTGGCTTCCGGCAAAATTGATGCCTTTATCAGTGCTGGAAATACCGGCGCTATGATGGTAGGCTCTCTCTTTAGCATTAAAGCCATCGAAGGCGTTTTACGCCCTACCATTGGCGCTTACATGCCCCGTGAAGATGGCACTTTAGGTTTACTGGTGGATGTTGGCCTTAATGCCGATTGCAAACCCGAGAACCTTAACCAGTTTGCCGTATTAGGCTCTTTATATGCCAAGTATATTTTAAATTTTGATAACCCCAAAGTGGGCCTGGTAAATTTAGGCGAAGAAGAAGGCAAAGGCAATTTGTTAGCACAAGCTACTTATCCCCTGTTAAAAGAAAATAACCAGATAAATTTTATTGGCAATATTGAAGGCCGGGATATTTTAATGACCAAGGCCGATGTGTTGGTTTGCGAAGGCTTTACCGGCAATGTAGTTTTAAAACTTGCCGAAAGCATTTACGATATTGTAAAACGCCGCAACCTGCACGACGAACATTTTGACCGCTTTAATTTTGAGCAATACGGCGGCGTACCCGTTTTAGGTGTAGCCAAGCCTGTAATTATTGGCCACGGCATCTCCCATGCCACCGCATTTAAAAACATGATCCGCATTGCACAGCGCATGATTGAAACCGACCTGCTGGAAAAAATGAAGGATAGCTTTGTGGGACAGGCGTAAGTAATTCTATTTAGCTTCATTGGCGTCGCACTCTTGTACTTTTTAAGCTTTACTGGGCTTTTTTCGCAGCGGAGATTTGAGCTGAAGTGGTGTTTTTATAAATACAGAAAGGCAACATAAATGCTAGTAACAATCAATATTTAATTTTCTGGATAATCAGAGTTTGTGCGTAAATTTATTTGTTGACTGCTATTTTCAATATTAAGTTCAATAAAATACTTTTTTTAAGTACTTTCTTAAGAATTTGCTTTTACTAAAATGACTATGTATAAAATGAAATTTTTATTGGCATCCTTAGCAATTATTGTATCGTTAACTGAAGTTTACGGACAAAGGAATGAAATTCCAGAAATTGCATTCCTTTTCAAAAATAAAGTAATAAATATAGACACGTTAACTTTCAAAAAAATGTTAGTTATTGATACTATTCAAAACCCTAATCGTGAAAATATTTATTGCTCCAATTTCTCCGATTTGTTTCATCTTCCGAGTTCATACGAGGCTTTATTATTCTATCTGAATTCTTCTGATGTTATTTTAAATAATAAATCGACTCCAGCGATTGTACCTTCTACTAGATTATGTATGCAATATATCAACTTGAAAATTAAGGCAGGCGACTATCACTACGTTAACGGACTAAATTCTGACTATATTATTAGCGATGATGTAAAATTTGACATTATTCTTTTTCCAGGTTTAAGAGACACTTTAAGTAAGTTAACTAAGAAAATCATTGGGTTTGCGAAAAATGATAGAGAGATAATGAATCTCATTAAAATTGATTTTAATTCTGACAAATCAAAATTGGAATTTATAAAAACTCAAGTTGATGGAAATCTAAAGTTTAATAAACCCTACAGTAAGGGTTCATTAGAGGTTATGCTTAGCATTTTAAAAAATGTTATAGCACAGCAAAGTTTAAATAGTAAATCAAAAAAGGAACTTAAGGTTAATTATTTAGAGATGTTTAGCGACATTTTTTTTGCAATTGACAACAAGGCAATAAATAATAATATCAATGATATTCCCATAACATTCAATATAGTAGACTCGCTAAACCAGCCTACGCATTTTGACAAAATTTATTATTGCCCAGTGTGGAACACTTTAGATATACGTGAGATTACATGTAACAATCCTACCAAATCAGTTTTACCAATTTCTGATTATTACTTTTGGGGGAGTAATGATGGTATTAAAAAATTGCCAGATAATTTTCCAAGAGTATATAAAATTAGATGGCAATCTCTTGACGTATCTCAAAAAATAATTTTGAAATATTATTAAAAACAGCTGCCAACACGAACTGCGTAAAAAATGACCGTAACAAAAAAAATCTCAATTTTATTTCACCTAAATCCACAAAAACATTTGCCTTGAATAATAAAAAACTGCTACCTTTTTTTGTTGTAACATTATTAACAACTTTTATAAACTACACCTACGCCCAGCAAACAAAAAACACGGCCCGCAATACTTTTTATGCCGACTTTGCTTCTAAAGGCGCTACCTATTCTGTAAACTACGACAGGATTTTCAGTGTGGGAGAAAAGCTGAGCAAAACTTATCGTGTTGGTTTTGCTGTTTTAAAAAATGCAGTGGCATTACCGCTGGGTATTAATTTTTTTACCGGGCACAATGCTTCTCATGCGGAGTTTAGTTTAACCGTGGTACCGTATATAGAAACTTACAAAGACCTTTTTTCCGGCAATAATTTATCCGATAAAAAATTATATATCATCCCCGGCGCCGGTTACCGTTATCAAAAACCAGAAGGCGGTTTTTTCTTTAAAGCAATAGTAGCACCTGTTATTTATCTTGATCCTCCTTCGGATAATTTTTGGAAGATGGATGGCAAAGTGTACGCCGGTATTACGGCAGGCGCAGGTTTTAGCTTTTAGATAATTTTGTAATCATTTGTATCTTTGCAAATAATTTGTAATACAGATAATGGTAACAACAGAACGGCTTATTCTAATACCCCTTACTTACGGGCAACTGATACAATACATTAATAACGATAATTCGCTTGAAGCTGCATTACATTTAAACAGTACTTCAAGAAAAATTTCGATAGAGCTTAAAGAAGCACTTGAGCAAACCATATTGCCCAGCGTTGCTGATACAACAAAAAATTATTTATTTTCTACACTATGGACGGTGATTGTAAAAGCAGAAAATAAAATGGTGGGTGACCTGTGTTTTGTTGGCGAGCCCAACACAAAAGGTGCAATTGAAATTGGCTATGGTACCTACGAGGGATTTAGAAAAAAAGGTTACATGACAGAAGCTGTAAGCGGTATGATTACCTGGGCAAAACAACAACACAATGTTAAATCTATATTTGCCGCTACCGAAAAAAACAACCTTGCTTCTTTTGCTGTACTTGAAAAAAATAATTTTATAAAAACCGGTGAAACAGACAGCCTGTTTAACTGGCAATTAAAAATTAAATAAACAGCAATTAGCAACTTCAAAACCAGCCCATACAAAAAACAAGCGGCACACATTTATTATTTTTAAAATAAAACAGCCACTTTATTCCCGTTTTTTCCCAATTAAATAATCTATTTCCATTTTTTAGACAACCAACGCTGTGTTAAAAACAAGCAGGTATTCATTATCAACTATTTATCGTTTTGGCACAGTAATAGTAATTAGTGCAGCACAACCAGCATCACTAAAAATATTAAACACTAAAAAAAACATTTAAACCCCATTATCAAATTAAAAATAATAACACCCAATATCTTAACAAATTTAAACGCAATTCTTAACCTCCAAAAACAACAAATCCAATTACTAAAACAAAAACCAACAACCAAAGAAAACCAACTCAATATTCTAACTAAAACCTAAACTATTATCCTTTTTAAAACCAACCAGTATCCAAAAAAACCTTGAATCCAATCCCTAAATCTGAGACACAAAAAGATTTTAATAGGGTAAGTAACTGCTGCAGCAATGCGGCAGTTACTTATTAGCTCTATTTGTGGCAAACCATTTTATCAATATTTTACACCATGCAGTTATTTACGTATGCATGTTAGCGTAACAATAGAAATATTTTTTATTTCTAAAATTAGTTTAGTAGTATTTTTTTATTTTACTTTGCAGCAACCTTATACTTTTCAGGCATTTCCGCCAAAAACTTCTCCGTAACATTTAATAAAATATGAAAATATTTGTTTTAAGAACAGATAAGGGATTTTATATTTAATAATCGGGCTACATATTTTTGAAATTAATTTATCAGCATTAAAAAATAAAACCTAACAACTTATCCCATGTTCATTAAAAAAGCTGCTTTATGCATCATTCTAAGTTTATTTTTATCATTTTCTCTGTTAAGCCAATGCGGTACCGATCCGGTAAGTGGAACTGTTACCATTGCTGCAGCCAATCAAATTACTAACAGCTATTTTCCGGGAACAGGTAATCCTGGCATAGGAACTTTTAGTATTACGGTAGGCGCAATTGATGGCAGAGGTAGTGCTACTACTATTTCAGCAGGCGATCTTATATTAATTATACAAATACAAGGTGCCGATATTAATGCTACCAATACCGATGCCTATGGTGATGGTGTAAGCGGAGGAAATGCCAACGGTTATTTATCCACCAATCTTTATGCAGGTGCGTATGAGTACAATACAGTAACTTCTTTTGCTGCATCTGTAATCACATTCACGTACCCGTTAGCCAACAGTTATTACACACAGAATTTTAGTGGCGCCAATAGCATCAGAAGGTTTCAGGTGATAAGGGTGCCAAGGTATTATAACTTTACCATTAATGCTGCGTCATCAGTTACGGCACCAGCGTGGAATGGTGCTACAGGCGGCGTGGTAGCATTAGATGCGGCAAATACTTTTACCAATAACGGTTCTGTAAATGTAACTGCATTAGGTTTTAGAGGCGGTGGCGGAAAACAATTTTCAGGTGCAACAGCCGGTAATACCAACGGTGTTTCTGCAATAGTAAATACCGATTATCGCTGGAACTCTCCATTAATTACTACAGCTAATACTGTTGGTGCTGCAAAAGGCGAAGGCATTGCGGGTACACCTGTGTATGTACTGCCACAAAATGCAGTTACCACAACAACCAATGCAGTTGAAGGATATATTAATGGCTCGTTTGGAAGAGGCGCTGCAGCAAATGGTGGTGGAGGCGGTAGTGACGGCGATATTGCAACAAATGCAGAAAACGCCGGAGGCGCTGGTGGTGGTAATGGCGGCAGCGGAGGAAGAGGTGGTAACTCATGGTCGACAAACCTTGCAGTTGGTGGCGAACCCGGAGCACTCTTTTCTAATACTTCTATTAACCGTGTAGTAATGGGCGGAGGAGGAGGTTCCGGCACAGCTAACAACAGTACGGTAACAAATGAATACCAAAGCAGCGGAGGCTGTGGCGGGGGTATAATTTTACTACGTGCAAAATTATATGCCGGAAACGGAAGCTTTGTTGCTGATGGAGGTGCTGCACCAGGAGTTATTGGAGTTGGTGGAACAACCAATACTGATGCTGCCGGCGGCGGCGGTGCCGGAGGTACTATTATTGCAATTACAAGAACAAGTGGCGTTACAGGTTTGGCCTTAATTACTGCATCTGCAAAAGGTGGCAAAGGCGGCGATATGACCAATTATTTTAGCCATGGGCCAGGCGGCGGCGGCGGCGGCGGTATCATATACAGCAATGGCAGTTTTGCTTCTACATCGGTAATAGCTGGTGTTAACGGATTAACCCGTACTGGCTCAGCCGGAGGGCCAATAGACAACATTTATGGTGCAGCTGCAGGAACACCAGGCGTTGTTACTTTGTTAGCTTCTGCTCCTGTTTTAAGAAATTATACCAACGGATCTTCTCCATGTGGTGTATTGCCCATTAAGCTACAAAATTTTTATGGCGTAGCTAAGTCTGGTACTACAACACTTTTCTGGCAGGTAGAAAAAGCCTTGGATTTTAATAGTTTTGAAGTGGAATACAGTACTGATGGTACTTCATTTAATTATATCGGTAAAGTTGATTATAGCAGCAATAAAGCTTTGTATAATTTTTTACACTCTCAACAAAATGCTCCCGTAATTTATTATCGCTTAAAAATGTTTAATGATAACGGATCGTACACTTACAGTGATGTGATCAAAATAAGAACAACCACTGATATGGCGGCAGTTGTTTTGTTTCCCAATCCTGCAAGAATAAAAACAACACTTCAGTTTCCGGGTGATGCAACATCAACTGCAACACTAAATATTTTTGATCAGACAGGTAAAAAAGTTGCCGTAAATACAATTATGATACATAACGGTAATAATTTTATTTCCCTTGATTGTTCAAAATTTGCAGCCGGTGGTTATCTTATAAAAATAACCAACAAAAATGGCGCAGTTTTAGTTAGTCAGAAATTAGTTGTTGCAGCAGAATAAAAAAACAAACTATTTATAAAAAAAGCCTCTTTGCCAGAGGCTTTTTTTATTGATTGGTAGTGATAAATTACACCGCTGAATAAGTAATAAATAATGCAGGTAAAAAGTTTGTAACTTTATAAGCGGCAATAAAAAATGAAGGCAACTACAGGTTTTACCATTGCTGCTTATTGTATTAAATTATAATGATAGTAAAATAAAAATATGGGCAACAAAATTTTAGCATATACTGTTAACGCATTGTGCATTGGTTTTTTATTTTGGAAAATGGCACAGGCAGGCAGCGATAAAGCAATTACCCTTTTCTTTTTTTATTACCCGGTAATTGTATTTTTAAATGTTGCGCTATGGCTCAGTTTAAAAATATTTGGCGGTAATCAGTTAGCTGCATTTAAACAAACCAGCATTGCTGTATTACTTTTATTTTTACCCCTCTATTTTATTGCAACAAAAATGTAACTGCGGCTATTATGTTATAACAAAAACATCGCCTGCTTTACGTACTTTTAAATCATGTTTCTTTTAACTGACGAACTTATTTTTCCGCCGGCAGAGATGGCTGATGAAGATGGATTGCTGGCCATTGGCGGCAATTTAAGTACCGACCGCTTGTTGCTGGCTTACAAAAACGGCATTTTTCCCTGGTATAACGAAGATGAACCCATTTGCTGGTGGTGCCCCAACCCCAGGTTTGTTTTATTTCCTAAAGAGATAAAAATAAGCAAAAGCATGCAAACCGTTTTAAACAACGGCAGTTTCAGGTTTACGATAAACAAAGCTTTTGATAAAGTGATTGCTGGTTGTAAAACCATAACCAGAAAAGAACAGGAAGGTACCTGGATACAACAGGAAGTAATTGAAGCTTATACCAAACTGCATCAGCTTGGCTTTGCCATTAGTGCAGAAGCCTGGCAACAGGGCGAATTGGTGGGTGGCTTATACGGTGTATTATTAGGAAATATTTTTTTTGGTGAAAGTATGTTTAGCAAAAAAAGCAATGCCAGCAAATTTGCCTTTATCAATTTAGTAAAGCATTTGCAAAAGCAAAACATAAAACTGATCGATTGCCAGGTTTATACGGCACATTTGGAAAGCCTGGGTGCAAGGATGATTGACAGAAAATTATTTTGCGAAATTTTAGCAAGAGAAATTTAGCCACGGATTGCACAGATTAACACAGATTATTTTTTCAGTAAAAATCTGTGCAATCCGTGGTGATACCTTATTTTCCAAACTTTTGTTTTAGCGCAGCAAGCGCATCATTCAAAGGCATTTCGGCAACTGGTTTTTGCTGTGGTTTTTGTTGAGGATTACCATTAAATTTTGGCCGTTGGCCCTGATTTCTTGCAGGCGCTTCCAAAGTTTGTTTAATGGATAAAGCAATTCTTTTCCGGGCCGTATCTACTTCCAATATTTTTACATTTACTTTTTGATTCAGCTTAAGCACTTCATTGGGGTCGGTAATATAGGTATGCGAAATTTCAGACACATGCACCAAGCCATCCTGCTTAACGCCAATATCAATGAACGCACCAAAACGAGTGATATTAGTAACCACCCCCGGCACTTCCATTCCAATTTTCACATCATCAATACTGTAGATATTGGCAAACTCAAATTGCTGTGCTTCACTTCGTGGATCGAGGCCCGGCTTTTTTAATTCATTCAAAATATCTTTTATCGTCAACTCTCCTATTTGTTCGGTAGCATATTTTTTTGCATCTACTGTTTTCAACAACTCTTCTTTACCAATTACAGCATTTACTGCAACGCCCAGGTCTTTTGCAATATTTTCTACAACAGTGTATGCCTCGGGATGTACTGCGCTGGCATCCAAAAGATCTTCACCATCTTTAATACGCAGGAAACCTGCACACTGTTCAAATGCCTTTCCCCCTAACCGTGGTACTTTTAATAATTGTTTACGGTTACTGAATTTACCAATTTCATTTCTGTACTTAACTATATTATCGGCCAAAGTACTACCAATACCGCTTACATAACTCAGCAAATGTTTGCTGGCCGTATTTAAATTAACACCCACATTATTTACACAACTGATAACAGTTGCGTCCAGCCGTTCTTTTAATCTGAATTGATTTACATCATGCTGATACTGTCCTACGCCGATACTTTTGGGATCCAGCTTTACCAACTCTGCTAATGGGTCCATCAACCTGCGGCCAATGCTTACCGCACCACGTACCGTAATATCTTCATCCGGAAATTCTTCTCTTGCAATTGCTGATGCAGAATAAATTGATGCGCCATCTTCATTTACTAAAAACACCGGTAGGTTTAAATTCAGTTTCTTAATAAATTGTTCTGTTTCTCTTCCTGCAGTGCCATCACCAATAGCAAAAACTTCAATACCGTATTGCTGTACTAAACTTTTAATTTTTATTTCTTCGGCAGCTACACGGTTATTTTCGTGAGGGAAGATCAGATCTGTTTTTTGCAGCTCTCCTTTTTCATCTAAACAAACCACTTTGCATCCGGTGCGGTAACCCGGATCGATGGCTAAAATTCTTTTACTTCCCAATGGAGAACTCAATAATAACTGGCGTAAATTTTCTGCAAACACATTTATTGCATCTTCATCCGCTTTAGTTTTTAATGCGGTGCGGAATTCTGTTTCCAAACTGGGTTGCAACAACCTTCGGTACGCATCTCGTATGGCTTTGCGAATTTGATCACTGCAGGTACTCATACCTTTTATGTACAAGCCTTCAATCATCTCCAAAGCATTTTCTTCCAATGGCGAAATTTCAATACGCAAAAAACCCTCTAAAAATCCACGAAGCACTGCTAAAATTCTATGTGACGGTGTCTTAGAAATTAATTCGCTAAACTCAAAATAATCTTTGTACTTAACGCCTTCAGTTTCTTTATCGGTTACCACTTTACTTTGTAATGTAGCTTCGGTTTCAAAAAGTTTACGCAGTTTTGCTCTTACCTGTGCATCTTCATTTACGGTTTCTGCAATAATATCTCTTGCACCCTGCAAGGCAGCGTCTATATCTAACACTTTTTCGTTGATGTATTTTGTTGCTTCGGCCACAAGGTCAACATCATGTTGTTCTAATATTAAGGTAGCCAAAGGTTCTAATCCATTTTCTCTTGCCGTTTGTGCTTTTGTTTTTCTTTTTGGTTTAAAGGGCAGGTAAATATCTTCCAGCTCAGCAACGGTAGTAGCTTTATTTAATTTTTGCTGCAGGGCTTCGGTCATTTTTTCCTGATCGGTAATGGCTTTTTCTATAAAGGCTTTACGCTCTGTAAATTCTTTTAAAAATTTAGCTTCTTCCTGTATCTGTTGAATCTGTACTTCATCTAATGCACCTGTTCTGTCTTTACGATAACGGGCAATAAAGGGAATAGTAGCGCCTTCTTCCAATAAGGATAGTACAGCTTCTACCTGCTGTATCTTGAAATTAAATTTTTGCGCTATGGGCTGAACAAACTCTGACATTATTTGAATTATTTTTATTGTTATATTTTTTCTACTATCAACTGATTTTTGGGCTGCGAAAATAATGTTGTGTACCGAAACAAAAAATTGTTTCTATTAACATCGTTTTTTTATGATAACTTTTATTTTTTTGTGGTCTTGTAAAATATTTTCATGCTTTTTGCTGTATATCACCCCCTCCGGGGTTTGTACTTAACACGTGGTTTGTATATATATTAATACCATCCTTTCAGGCTTAAAACTATTTAAATGCCTGCCTTTTACAACATTATTTTTTTTTGTGGGTTAGCTTCAGCAAACGAATAAATACTGTTGCGGATATAATCATTATCGGCATAAGGATTTAAATAATTCTTTATTTCACTACAAGAAGTGGGTTTTAATTTTTTAGGTATATAGCCCATACCCCAGAAACTTCCCCGTTCAATCAACAGGCATAATTTCTCTTCTGCTGTAATACCTTTATCCACCACCGCAAATGTGGGCAGTTGCTCATTCAATGCTTCCAAAGCCCGGTTTACTTTGCCATTATAAATTGATGGCGGTTCTAAAAATTCGTAATCATTAATTGTAAAGGGCGTTTTATCTACAAAGCAAAGCTTGGCATTTAATTCAAATTCTTCTATCATTTTTTGCAGCATTACCAATCCTTCGTGCAATAAATTAAACACATACAATGCGGATATGTTTTTTTTCTTTTTGTCGATGGCCAGCCGCATATACCCTCTTGCATCTTCAAATAAATACAGTGCATATTTTTGCAAGGGTTGTTTCTGGCTGCGGTTGTACAAAGGCCAAATTCTTTTTATTTCGGTGCTTTCTAAAACCAATGCTTCTAATTCAGTAGCACATTCTTTATGGGTAACTTTATGAATATTGCGTAAAAAATTTTGCCGCTTTCTATCCGGATCGTTATGTGTAAAATGACTGCTTACCCTTTTTTTTATATTGATGGCCTTGCCAACGTATACAATTTTGTCTTTACTGTTGTGAAAATAATACACACCGGGTTTTGCAGGCAACTGGTCAATTTCCTTTTTTTCCAAATACAATGGCAACCATTGATCTTTGGAAGATTTCTTCAGCATTTCATTAATAAAAACATCGCCATTATTAGCCAGGTAATATTCAAATAAAGTAACGGTTGCTTTTGCATCGCCCCCTGCCCTGTGCCTGTTTTCTATATGGATATTTAAAGAGCGGCAAAGATTCCCTAAACTATAAGAAGGCAATCCCGGAAAAATTTTTCTGCCTAATCGAACAGTACATATTTTTTTTGCAGTAAGCTCGTACCCCGAATTTTTTAACTGGTGTTTTACAAAACTGTAATCGAAGTTTACACTATGTGCTACAAAAACATTTTCATTTAACAGCTCAAAAAGTATATCCGCAATTTCATCAAATGCTGGTGCATCTTTTACCATGTCATCATCAATACCTGTTAATGCAGTAATATACCTTGGTATACTTTGTTGGGGATTAATGAGTGTTTCAAAATGCTTCACCACCCTTGTACCATCATGTATAAATACAGAAATTTCGGTGATGGAGCTTGCTGCTGCATAACCGCCGGTGGTTTCTATATCTACAATGGCGTACATTATGTTTTGGTCGATTTACGTTGGTAGTTGTTTGTAAGAAAAAGCAATTTACTAATTATTTTAGTCAACGGAGAAAAAAACTGCCGGAAAGGAAATAAGACGATAAAGCGACTTATCGCCTTTCCGGCAAAAGATGTAATTTGTTTAAAACAAGGTTTCTAAATAGTGATCTTTAATATTGAAAAGGACTTTCAATCCTTTTACTTTATCCAGGCTTGCCTGCTTTTCTGTTTCCGTTTTAACTGATTTTGTACCTACAATTAAAACATTCTTGGGTGTATGTTCGGTGGCAATAAATTCAAACACTTTTGTTTTGTAGCCATGTGCTTCTAAAATTAATGCCCTGATAGTATCCGTTACAATTTCTGCCTGGCGCTCTAATAAAATACCATGCTTTGTAATATTTTTTAACTCATTTTCCGGCGCCATTTGTTTGCGTATCTGTTTATGGCAGCAAGGCGCACAAATAATTACTTTGGCATTGGCCTTAATGCCTTTGTAAATAGCATCGTCAGTTGCGGTATCGCAGGCATGCAAAGCAATCAGCATATCAACCGATGGCAGGCTGGCATCCTGTATAGTGCCTTTTTCAAATTTAAGTTTACTATAGCCTGCATTGGCAGCTATCTGATTACATTTATCCACCAGGTCATCTCTTAACTCTATACCCACTACAGCAGCATCTTTTTTTAAGTTGCTGGTTAAATAATCATACAAAGCAAAAGTTAAATACCCTTTGCCACTGCCCATATCGGCCACAGTTATACTTTTATCAAATTGAATATCTTTTATAATGCCTTCAATAATTTCCACATAGCGGTTGATCTGTTTAAACTTATCCTGCATATCTTTTTTTACCAACCCTTCTGCAGTAGTAATGCCCAACTCTTTTAAATAATTAGCAGTGCCGGAATTAATCACCCTGTTTTTTGTTTTATCATGTTGCAGCGTATCCGCCTTTACTGCTAATGTTGCCGGCCTCGTAATTATTTTTATGGTTTCACTATTATCTGCTGATAAATGAAGATCGTTTGCGGCAGTAAAAAGGTCGGCATTAAAAAAATCTGTTTGCAACATCTTCTCTATTAAGATGAGGCTTTCTTTTAAGTCGTAATTTTTAAAAATATCCTGCGTGGGATTGCGGTAGGTAAATGATAATTTAGGGGCATTTTTAATAAGCACCGGCTTAATAAAAACATTTTTCAAATCTGCCGACTTAGACCTTTTATTACCCAATGTAATTTTAATAAGTTCCTTTTGGTTAAAGCTTTCAGCAATTTTTTGCAGAAAAGATTGCAACTGATTGGTCATGAATTTAATTTTTTTTACGACATTGCAAATGTAAACCAATCTTTACAGCGTTTTATAACAGATATTTAAAGACAAAAGCTATATGAAAATTGACAAATTTCCCTTTACAGCAACCGACTGGACCGATATGGAAGTAAAGGAACGTAATGGTGTTACGGGCAAATCGTTCTCCAGGATATTTTTTATGGGTGATATGAAAGTAAGAATGGTGGAATATTCGGCCAATTATTTAGCCGATCACTGGTGCCATAAGGGGCATATTATTTATTGTATTGAAGGTGAAATGGAAACCAAACTGGAAGATGGCAGGGTTTTTAAACTATCTAAAGGAATGACGTACCAGATAGGTGATGATAGTGAAGCTCACCGTTCTTCATCAGTTAATGGTTGCAAATTATTTATTGTGGAGTAACGGAATCTTTTTCTCCAAATTTAGTGACCGCATCTTTTTTAAGCAGCATCTTTATCAATTGTATAATTGCAGTTATTGCAAATATGCCACCTATTACCCAGTTTAAATATTGCTGGCTGTTGGCAATGCGCTGTACCAGCCACTTACCTCCAAAAATAAAAACACAGTTACCCATCAAAGTGCCTATTCCAATGCCGATAATATAACTGTTGTATTGATCTGGCTTTGGTTCCAGTATTTTTTTAGTGAACAAAACTGTACTCCAGCCAAACCAAAAAGGAATTTGTACCGGGTTAATAGCACACATAAACATGCCTAATAAAAAGCGATGCATGTTATTTTGTAACAGTACGTTTTTGGTATTACCGCCATCTTTTGCTGCAGCAATAAAACTTCCCACTGCCAAAGCAATAATAATAAACAGCGTTACCCATTCCATCGCTTTCATCAGTTTATCCTGCTTACGCACCCAATCAATACCCACTAACGAAAGTCTTACATAAATCATTTCCACCAACAACGAGCCAAAAGAAAAGTACATAGCATCTGCAATACTTTCCTGTATGCCAATTTGCATAGCGGCAATATTAAGCGTGCCCAATGGTAACGACCCCAGGAAACTTATTACCAAACCCCAGCAAAATATTTTTATGATTTTCTTCATCAGCACTTCGAATATGAGAATGTTCGACTATCGAATATTTTCCTGTTAAACACACATTCAATTTCAATATTGATACATTCAACATTGCACTTGTTAGCCAATCTGTTCATCAATTGCTTTCATTTCCTTGATGTGTTCGTTTGTTTTCTTTAAAAACCTGCGGCCCTTTTGCATTGGCCATGGTTGTATGCCTTGTTGCCTGTTGTACTTGCTTATTTGATATAAGGCCTTCCAGTGTTTTAAAATTTCTTTATAAGCCCCGGGTAAAGTGTAGCCGGTATCATAAAAATGATTGGGCTCGGCACCGCAGCCATTATACTCCAGAATGGTAAAGTTTTTTCCGTTCTTTAAATCTTCCACACTGGCACACATAATATCGTAACGGCCATAAAAAAAATCGTTGATACTATGGCTGATGTTATCAAAAATACTAACCAGTTTTTCATCAATGTGCTCTTTCAAATCTACAAAATTAGCACCACGGTTGTGGTTGGCCGCATAACTCAACATATATCTTTCTCCTGCAGGAATAACAGTATTCCATTTATCCTTATGTTTACCATATAACTCTTCTGTTCGCTTTTGTCCTTTTGGATGCTCCAATATAAGTTGCTCCAGGGTATCTTTTCCATTGCCCGTTACCTGCAAGGGAATCTTATGCAAAAACCCAGTTACAATCCCCTTTTCCTGTTGGGGATGACGGATATAAAACACACTTACTTCCACAGGATAATGCACCAGTTGCTGAACAATATATTCAAACGGCATTATGGAATGGTAATGCAATAATTCTTTTTCGGTGTCTATTTTTCTAAATAAAATACCTTGCCCACCAATTTCGGGCTTTACAATAAAAGGGTAAACAATTTTGTGCTGCTGCAATTTTTCATTGATGGATGCAACATCTTCTTTTGGCAGCACATTAAAAGTTGGAGGATACAATTCCTTCGGTAGCAGATCGTACATTTCCTTTTTAGGCTCACCTTCCATACCGCCAAATGTAAGCTTGGGGTTGCTGGGTGTAAAAAACCAAACATATCCGGATCTTAAAATATACCAAAGCCAAACCGGTGTAATAGGTGCATATATTAGTTTAAATGGCCAAGCCTCCCAATTAGCGATCCTTTTAAAAATATTTTTCAAATGCTCAAAATTATCTCCAAAAATAAACCCTAAACAGCAAACGGCAATCGTAAAACTATTAATTACATTTGCTGTATCAAATAAACTTGTATGCACATACCAACAATGGCAGAGTTAACAGCTAGTGGTGAAACACCTGAAATATTATTTTGGGTAGGCTGCGCCGGAAGTTTTGATCAACGGGCACAAAAAATAACCAAGGCATTTGTTACTATTTTAGATAAGGTGGGTACTAAATATGCCATCCTGGGTAAAGAAGAAAGCTGTACCGGCGACCCTGCAAGAAGAAGCGGTAACGAATTTATGTTTCAGATGATGGCGTATCAGAATATCCAGATATTAAATGGATATGGTATTAAGAAAATTGTAACCGCTTGTCCGCATTGTTTTAATACTTTAAAAAATGAGTACCCGGAGTTAGGCGGCACTTATGAGGTTATTCATCATGCAACATTTATTCAACAATTGATTGATGAAGGCAAAATAAAAATGAGTGATGGCAATAGCTTTAAAGGAAAAAAAATTACTTACCACGATAGTTGTTATTTAGGCCGTGCCAATAACATTTATGAAGCGCCCCGAAAAGTTTTAGAAGCACTGGATGCCGAACTGGTGGAAATGAAACGTTGTAAAAGTAATGGCCTTTGCTGCGGTGCCGGTGGTGCACAAATGTTTAAGGAAGAAGAAAAAGGCGATGTTAGAATTAATTTAGAAAGAACCACAGAGGCATTGGCAACAGGCGCATCGGTAATTGCTGCGGCATGCCCTTTTTGTAATACCATGATGACGGATGGTGTAAAGACCAATGAAAAAGAAGAGAGTGTGCAAGTGCTGGATATTGCGGAGTTGGTGGCTGCCTCAATGAATAATTAATAATGAAATAATTGATAATGAACACAGATATTACAGAACATATTCCAGAAGATTTTGATGATAACTCCAAAGTATGGATTTACCAAAGCAGCCGCCTTTTTTTAATGAGCGAAGCCTTTGAAATGGAAGACATGCTGAACAATTTTGTAGCCAACTGGAAAAGCCATGCCGACACTGTAAAAGGATTTGCCAATTTATTTTTTGGCCAGTTTATTATACTGATGGCGGATGAAACACAAAGCGGCGTTAGCGGTTGCAGTACCGACAGTTCTGTGCATTTGATAAAAGACATCGAGAAAAAATTCAACGTAGATCTTTTTAACCGGCAAAATTTAGCTTTTATTATTAAAGATAAAGTGCAGTTATTACCGCTTTCGCAATTAAACTATGCGGTAGAAAATAATTTTATTGATGGAGATACTTTGTATTTTAATAATACAGTATTAACAAAAAAAGAATTGCTGGAAAAATGGATCGTTCCGGTTAAGGATAGCTGGTTGGCAAAAAGGTTACCTGCAAAAGTGTAATTACTTATTACTAATGAAAACAAAATACTTTATACTAATTATTCTGCTATTTACATCAGTAAAGGTATTTAGCCAAAAAGACTCATTAAATAAAAATATTGCTTACCCATTAAAAGTAACGTTAGAAGATATTGATAAACACACTTCTAATTATAGCAGAGATATTTTTCATAAACTGCGAATAAAAATCACCAATAAAGCTGACACTTCATTTTCTTTTTGGTTAATGACTTGTTCATGGCATGGGTGCATAAATTTCAATCCTGATATAGTTTACAGCGATTTTACGGGTTGTGACAGAAATTTTCCGGAAGAAATAACACTTAAACCCGATAGTTCTTTTTTTCTAGATGCTGGTTATAAGCTGGATAGCTTGATTAAAAATTCTGTTGTAAAGCTAAGCGTAGGCCTTAGAGTAATAAAACTACCATACCATAATATTTTAGAATTTTTAAATGCTGACTTGGCTGATGGTAATGAAAAGAAAATTAAAGATTTTATTGACCAGTTCCATGATGATCCTGAATACCCCAAAAAAGATTATATCTGGAGCAAGCCAATTTCTATTAAATTTCAATAGTTATTTCTTAAGTTTTTTAAGCAAGTCTGCTTTAGCAGTATTCTTCTTCACCTTCCTACTAAAAATATAGCTCAGCGCCACCCTGAAATTTTTTGTTTTGGTAGTACTAAAACTTTCTAAATTAAAATTACTGGCGTAAGTAAAGTTTTTATTCTGCTGCTGCCTAAAAGGATCAATCATACTTATAGCAAGGACCATTTTCTTTTTAAACATTTTTTGTTGTACGCCAACGCTCATACTCAACGTACTTCTTACCGTGCCTTGCGGATTGGCAAAGCGGTTGTAGGTAATGCTGGCATTACTGTTGAGCAAATCAGTAAACTGGTAACTGCCGTTAAAGGTGGAAAACATAGAGCCGCCATTACGAAATTTATTTACCGTTCTGTCGTGCACACTGTATACATTATAACTATACCCCAAACTTAAATTCAGTTTTGTTTTTTTACTTACCGTATAGCCGCCCCAGGCATTGGCTTCATACTCTTTTCTGCCACTCAGGTTTTGCCAGGTGGTGGTGGTTTTTCCATCTGCCTGCAATGTTCTTATTGAGCTGTAAATATTCTGCAAAGCATTGTAGCCTAAAGAACCATTTAAATAGTACTTCTTATTCCACTTGCCCACAATAAAATCAAAATTATCAGCAAAGTAAGGTTGCAGGTAAGGGTTGCCAAAACGGGTATTATACGGGTCGCCATAATCCACACTGGGGTTTAGATGGGCTATGCCCGGCCGTTGTATAGTGCGTTTATAACTTAAAGTAATATTCACATCATTCTCCCACTTTTTAATAGCGGTTACAAATGGTAAAGCACTCCAGTAATTATTGGCGTAGTTGCTGGTATTGTTTACAATATCAAATTTGGTAGTGGTTTGCTCCAGCTGTGCGCCAGCAGTAATATTAAAATCGGGTTTTATAGTGTAGCGCAATGCAGCCCGGTAAAAAAATATGTTTTGATGAAAGCTGATATCATTACTCAACAAGTCGTTCGTAACAAAAATATTATCCGGCTTTTTAAGAAACACCGTGTTTAAAATATTATGACTGTTACTTCTTATCAAACCATTGCCTGCACTCAGGTAAAGTTTATTTTCTTTTAAAGCCCTGTCGTAGTTGATACGAATACTGATGGTGCTACTTTTAATTTTAGTGTCTTGCTGCTGGCTGCTATCGATGCCGGTAAAAGTATAATCAGGATTTAAGTATTGCTGGTAATAATCTCTCTCATTATTATTGTATCCTAAATTTAAACCGGTTATTACTCTTAATACCGTACCGGGTTTCTTTCCTTTGTAAGTATACGTTGCATTAAAATTGGGTGATGCACTGCTGGCAGCAGTAGCCGTAAGCCTGTTACTCAACCTGTAAATTAAATTATTACTATTGAGATTGGTGTATTGATTTTGATTACTGCTTTCCGCATCGCTGCTGTTGTAAAAGGCTGTAAAATTATAGGCGCTGCGTTTGTTACGTTCGTAATCAATACTCAACCTTGCATTGGGCCTTAAACTGTTGTTACTGTTAATACCGGTGGTATTAAAAAAATTGGTGGAGTCTGCATAAATATTTTGCCGGTTGCTGTAGCTGTTGCCTTCAAATTCGTTATACCCAATACCAGCGCTGGCATTAATAGCTATCCTGTTTTTTCGGTAAGCAAAATTTCCGTTAATGCCATTTTCGCCACGGGTACCATAACTAACATTTAAGCGGCCACTCATTCCTACTCTTCCTTTTTTAGTTACAATATTTATTACGCCACCCCTTTCGCTGGCATATTGAGGTGGTGGTGTGGTCATCACTTCAATTTTATCTATCATACTGCCGGGCATACTCTCTAAAAGATCCTGCAATTGTTTGGCATTTAATTCTACCGGCTTATCATCAATTAATATTTTTACGTCCTTACCACGCAGCTGTACCTTACCATCGTTATCTACATTTACCAATGGTGTTTGCTTTAATAATTCGGTAGTGGAGGCACCGGAGCTTAATGCTGATTCGCCTGCATTAAAAATTATTTTGCCATCCTTACTTTCAATAAGTGGCTTTTCGGTATAAATAATAACTTCATCCAGGTCCGTAGTTTTTTTATGCAGTTTAATGTCATTCAGGTCAAAGTCAAAACGCTCGGCTCTTATATAAATACTGTCCAGCCTTAAATTACTGTAGCCCATCATGCTTATTTGCAGGCGGTAATAACCATAAGTTAATTGCTCAAATAAAAAGGAGCCGTCTTTTGCGGTGATCATTGTTTTTGCGGCCGCAGTATCTGCAATTTTAGAAATGGTTACGGTAGCGGGAGTAACGGCTTTGCCATTATCAAAATCCAGCACATTGCCTATAATAATGCCCGGATTAGCATTTATTTTGGTAGTATCCTTTTGTGCAACAGCCACAAAAAACTGCAGGGAGAAAATAACAGCAAAAACAAATTTCAACTGAAAACGGGTTTAGTTAGCAACAAATTTATTACTTAATGGCAATGCTGCTGCCTATTTATTACCAGTGGTTAAATAAATATTTTCCTTATTTGGGAAACCCTGCGCTGACATCCTGTCACAATCTTCGGGGTTTTGTTTATCTTTGCCGTCTTAAAAAAAGTGGAGCAAAATGCTGGAAACATTGACCAATAAAGAACATGATGAAGCAAGGCAGGGAGAAGCTTATGCGCCTTTTGTAAACGAGATCAACCCATATAAAAAACATTTTTATATTGAAAGCTATGGCTGTGCCATGAACTTTGCCGATAGCGAAGTAGTAGCTTCTATATTAAATAATAATGGCTTTGGTGCTACCAAAACGGCTGAAACTGCCGACCTGATATTTATTAATACCTGCAGTATTAGAGATAAAGCCGAGCAAACTGTTAGAAAAAGGCTGACAGAATTCCGCAAACTTAAAAAAAATAACCCCGGATTATTAGTAGGTGTTTTGGGCTGCATGGCCGAAAGATTAAAAGCACAGTTTTTAGAAGAAGAGAAACTGGTGGATATGGTGATAGGCCCGGATGCTTACCGCACTTTACCTGGCTTAATTGAAGAAGCCGAAACTGGGCAAAAAGCCGTGAATGTTTTATTAAGCCGTGATGAAACTTACGCCGACATTGCACCCATACGTTTAAACAGCAATGGCGTTACCGCTTTTGTAAGCATTATGAGGGGCTGCAACAATATGTGCAGTTTTTGTGTGGTGCCATTTACAAGAGGCAGAGAAAGAAGCCGTGATGCAGAAAGTATAATTAATGAATGTAAAGAGTTATTTGAACAAGGGTATAGAGAAGTTACACTATTGGGGCAAAATGTTGATAGTTACCAATGGATACCTTCGCATAACCCTTCCAGTCAATCTTCTACTTTTCCTCCCCCGCCGGGGGAGATAGAGGGGGCTGTTTCCTTTGCCATGCTGATGGAAAAAGTAGCATTGATCTCTCCGTTGCTAAGGGTTCGTTTTTCTACATCGCATCCAAAAGATATTACGGATGATGTGTTGTTTACCATTGCTAAATATAAAAACATTTGCAACTACATTCACCTGCCCGTACAAAGCGGCAGCAGCAGGGTATTGCAATTAATGAACCGCACTTACAGCCGTGAGTGGTACATTGCTAAAGTAAACCGCATTAAAGAAATTATACCGGATTGTGGATTAAGTACCGATATGATCACCGGCTTTTGTACCGAAACCGAAGAAGACCACCAGGAATCTTTAAGCCTGATGCGCTACTGCCAGTACGATCTGGCGTATATGTATTTTTACAGCGAGCGCCCCGGCACTTTAGCAGCCAGAAGATTTAAAGATGATATACCGGAAGAAGTAAAGAAAAGAAGATTACAGGAAATGATAGACCTGCACCGCATTCAATCTTTACACAGCATGCAAAGAGATGTGGGCAAAACATTTAAAGTACTGATTGAAGGCAGTAGTAAAAAAGATGAAAATGAATTGCAGGGAAGAACGGACCATAATAAAGTGGTGATCTTTCCAAAAGGGAATTTAAAGAAAGGAGACTATGTAACAGTAAAGATAGACCGTTGTACCGCTGGTACATTGTTTGGAACCCCAATTAAAACAGCATGAAACTACCGGTAAAATTTATCATCCTTGGTTTTGCTTTTATTGCTGGCTTTGCCAGCTTTAGTGTAAACAATATAGCAGCAGGTATTGCATCAGCCGGCGCTTTTATTGGCTATGCCTTAATTGAAATCCAGGATCTTAAAATTATTAATCAAGAAGACAAAGAACTTTAATGGATCTACAATCGATAAAAAATCGTTTTGCAATTATTGGTAATGCCCCGGCATTAAACCATGCACTTAATATTGCAACACAAGTTGCCAATACCGATTTGTCTGTTTTAATAAACGGCGAAAGTGGTGTAGGTAAAGAAGTGTTCTCACAAATTATTCATGCCTTATCTGCAAGAAAACACAACCCGTTTATTGCAGTAAACTGCGGTGCCATACCGGAAGGTACTATCGACAGTGAATTATTTGGCCACGAGAAAGGAAGTTTTACCGGCGCCATGGACAGTCGCAAAGGGTATTTTGAAACAGTGAATGGTGGCACCATCTTTTTAGATGAGATTGGTGAAATGCCCTTAGGAACACAGGCTCGTTTACTACGTGTACTGGAAGCAGGAGAATATATTCGTGTAGGATCGAGTAAAGTGCAAAAAACGGATGTACGTGTTATAGCCGCCACCAATAAAGAGTTAATAGAGTTTACACAAACCGGCAGGTTTAGAGAAGATCTGTATTATCGTTTAAATACCGTGCCTATCAGGGTGCCATCTTTAAGAGACAGAAAAGATGATATTCCTTTATTGTTTAGAAAATTTGTAGCCGACTTTGCAGACAAATACAAAGCCCCACCGGTGCAATTGGATGAAGAGGCAAAAAATGTGTTGATCAATTATACCTGGCCAGGTAATGTAAGAGAACTGAAAAATATTGCAGAACAAATATCTGTACTGAGCCAGAATAAGAATATTAATGCAGCTCAACTAAAAAGTTTTTTACCCGAACATAATTATTCAAGATTACCGGTGCTGGCAGGTGGTGCAAATGCGGTAAGCCAAACAGAGTTTGCCAACGAAAGAGAAATTTTGTACAAACTCTTCTTTGATATGAAAAAAGATGTGAACGAGTTAAAGAAGATGTTTTTCGATCTTTTACAAAACCCTAATCTTGCTGGTAATCATGCGCCGGTATTTGCAGATGAATTAAAAGAGTACAACAATTCCAATAACAATGTATTGCCAGGTTCTACTTCGCAATCGGTAATATTACATCCGGCTAATAACAGCAATGGCAATGATATTCACCATCACGAAGATGTGGAAGAATCTTTAAGCATTATGGACAAGGAAAAAGAACTGATCATAAAAGCATTGAAAAAACATAAGGGCAAACGTAAAGATGCATCGCTTGATTTAGGTATCAGTGAAAGAACATTGTACAGGAAATTGAAGGAGTATGATATTGAGGAGTAAAGCCTCTAAGCCTCCGCCAGCTGGCGGAGGCTTTTTGCAGTGCGCTGTTTTTCTAAAGATTATTTTTATTAAAAACCAATGTATTTGCATCAAAGCTTTACCAAACTGATGGTTTATGCAACAGCTTTTAAAATTAACCGTACTCTTCGCTCTTCTTAGTGGTTGTAATACCTACAAAACAAAATATCCATATTCGTTGGATGATTTTAGGCCAGAGTTGAGAAAGCATTTGGAAAAAGTGGTTGAAATGGGGATTGCCGGAGCATATTACTCTAAAGAATTTAACGAGCAATGTTCTATTGCCGATTTGAAAAAATTACTTAAGTGCGAACACCCTTTGATCAGAGCAGAAGCTTTTAGTCTTCTTATTAATAAGGATACTTCTAATATAAAGGAACTACTTCTTTCTTCTTTAGATGATACGGCAATAATTTCAGTTGACCATGGCGAATGGGGAATACCAACTATGTACTGTGCAGATTATTATTATAATCAGGTAAGTGATATGAAAAGGAGCAAAATGCCAGAAATGCTGAACATCCTTTTTGAAAAGCATCCATATCTTAATATTACTTTCGCTAAATTAGGTACCGCTGATAGTTTGCCTGAAAAATACCATGATGCCATAAAACAAATGGCAGTAAATGTTATAAATCAACGTGGAGGTAATGGAGCACCATATATTACTTATGAGTATGAAAAACCAAACGATATTCTTTTTGCACTTTCAAAGTATAAAAGTAAAAATGATATAGTGTTTATCAAGGATCATTTATATTATGCCAAAGATAATTCCTGGAAAATAATTTCCAATAATCCCGACAGTACTTATTTTGGTTTTGTTGAAGAATACTATGATAGGTTAAAAGGAGCTAAAAAAAGTAGCCCAGAATCTTTACAGATTGCATTTTTTAGACAGGACAGAGGAAAATATTATGAAGATTTCCTGATAACCCTTGCAAAATTTAAAAATAAAGAAAGTGCAGAAATGTTTTCAGAAATACTAAAAGAGAGAATTTTCCCAAACCGAGGAACAATAGGGGATAATGAATTTGAATGTTTACTGTATGATGTCTTAAAACAAGATTCCTGCGAAGAATTTAAGGCCTTAATACAAACACTAAAACCCCTTGCAGAAGGCTACAAAACTAAGCATCAAATTCCTTTGGAAGAATCTACGATTGCAGAATTAAGATATCGATAGATAACTCCTGGTAATTTTTAACACCCACAATAAATAATTTCTCTTTAATTTGCCCCCTCAATGGCAACACAATTCAAATACAATTTCAGCAGCAGTATTAAAGTATTGGCTGTTTGCTTAATAATACTTGTAACCTGCTCCTACTCCACCTGCAAATATGGTTTTAAAGATACAGCCCCCATTCCGGAGGAGATCAAAACATTCCGGGTTAATTATCTTACCAATAAAGCCCAGTATGTAAACCCGCAATTGAGTCCGCAGTTAACCGAAAAATTAAAGCAAAAGATCATCAATACCACCAGGCTGCGCCAAACCAACAGCGATGATGCCCATTACGATATCAGCGGTTATGTAAGCCAGTATTATACCAGCACTACAGGTATCAGCGGCAATAATGCCAGCACCAACCGGCTCAATATTTCGTTTCACCTGGTATTTAAAAACAGCCTGGATGAAAAGAAGAACTTTGAAACCGATGTAAGCACCAATATAGATTATTTAGCTACACTAAGCCTTTCGCAGGCCGAAGCCGCCAACAATACCAAGATCATCAGTAATATTATTGATGCTATTTTCAACAAGATTTTTTCTAACTGGTAAAAAAACAGTTTGCCATTTGTGGTTTGTGCTATAGCTTTGAAAAATGCAGCAGCCTTCTTTACTTAACGATATTGTACATAAAAACCATTCGGGTTTATCCACTGCCGATTTTTTAAAGCAGGTGAGCCGCCAACATCCTTATTTTATACCGGCACAATTTTATTTGCTGCAGCAGATGCCTGTAAATGATACGGAGTATAACTTACAGGCCGCCAAAACTGCGGTACTATTCAACAATCCGCATTGGTTGCATTTTAAATTACAGCAGCCGGTTGTTAATCCAGTACAAGAAGCTATCGAAATTATTTCCACTGCAACTTTGCCGCCTGAAAACCAGGACAATGATGATGACATTGCGGAAGTACCTGTGCTGATTGCAACACCGGAAACAATACCAGTTGACAAAAAAAATATACCTGAAAATGAGCCGGTAATTGAAGCGCAAGCCCCTACTGCCGAGCAATTAATGCTGGCCGAAAATGCCGATAATGATGATGATTTTATACAAGAAGAAGAAATTGCGCCCATGAAAATTACAATTCCGGCTCCGGTTACTCCCACCACAACTGATGATACGCTATCATTTGAGCCTATGCACCTGGTGGATTATTTTGCATCGCAGGGTATTAAATTAAGCGATGAGGTACAAACTGCCGATAAACTGGGCAAACAGCTGAAAAGCTTTACCGATTGGTTAAAAACCATGAAGAAAATTCATAATTCCACTACCGAGGCCAATGCCGGCATTTCCGATATGGTGATACAAACCCTGGCTGCCAAAAGCAATGCCGAGGGCGAAATAGTTACCGAGGCCATGGCCGAAGTACTTATGCAGCAGGGCAAAGCCGGAAAAGCTATTGAAGTGTATAAAAAATTAAGTTTGCTCAATCCCGCCAAAAGCGCTTTCTTTGCAGCCAAAATTGAACAATTAAAAGGATAGTAACATGTTAATTTTATTTGGAATTTTAGTAATCATTCTCTCTGTAATATTAGGTTTGATCGTATTGATACAAAACCCTAAAGGTGGTGGATTATCTGCCAGTTTAGGTGGCTTTAGCAACCAGTTAATGGGTGTAAAACAAACTACTGATGTACTTGAAAAAGGCACCTGGTTATTCGCAGCATTAGTAGGTATTCTTTGCATCGTTTCTCCTGCATTTATACCCAAAAATGCCGGTAGCTCTTCAGCCAATGATGATCTGCTTAAAGGTGTTTCTACCCCAAAACCAGCTACTACACCAGCAACCAATACCACAGCGCCAATGCCGGGAGCAGTGCAACCAAAAGCAGATACGCCTAAATAAGCTGAATAAACTTTATAAAAATATTTTAATAGCCCCGTTGGTAACACCGGGGTTTTTTATTTTACTTTGTTGCTCTGATAATAAACAATGAAAAAGAAAATCATTTATTCCGTTATTGCCCTTGTACTTGTTATTAGTGCCATTGCAACCTTTAAAGTTTTTGGGCCTACTGTTAATGCCCCCGAAAAAAAATATTTTTATGTAAAAACAGGTGATACTTACGAAATGGTAAAGACCGACCTGTTGGAAGCAAAAATAATTGGTGGCGGATTCTGGTTTAACCAGGTGGCAAAAAAATTAAGCTATAATGCCAAAGTAAAAGCTGGCCGTTACGAAATAAAAGACGGCATGAGTATTTTTAGCCTGGTACGCATGCTACGCTCCGGCAACCAAAGCCCGGTAAAGCTGGTTATAAATAAATTAAGAACCAAGGAGGACCTGGCGAAAAAAATTGCTGCCAACTTTGAATGTGATTCACTGAGCGTAATTTCTTTTTTAAACAATACGGATTCTATCCGTAATTATAATTTAGACAGTAATACCGTAATGACAGCTGTTATACCCAATACCTACAGCATTTTATGGAATACTTCTCCAGCAAAAATTTTTAAAAAATTATATGCCGATCATGAAAAATTCTGGACCGAAAGCCGCAGAGAAAAAGCAGCTGCTTTAAACATGACACCAAAACAAGTGTACACCATGGCCAGCATAGTGGAAGAAGAAACCAATAAAGAAGAAGACAAAGGAAAGATTGCCAGTGTGTACATCAACCGTATTGAAACCGGTATGAAGCTGGAAGCCGACCCCACCGTAAAATTTGCCATGAGAGATTTTGGGTTGAAAAGAATACGCCATGTACACCTTGCTTATCCATCGCCTTACAACACTTACCAGCAAACAGGTTTGCCACCAGGCCCAATATGTACGCCATCATCTAAAACCATTGATGCGGTTTTAAATGCCCCGCAAACCAATTATATTTTCTTTGTGGCAAAACCCGATTTTAATGGCTACTCTAATTTTGCATCCACTTATGCAGAGCATTTGGTATTTGCAAAAGCTTACCAAAATGCGTTGGATAGTTTGATAAAAGCAAAAGCAGCAAGAGCCGCCAATCAATAATCTATCTGCATTTATAATATCAGGTTAAAGAGTGTGGTATGTTTTATGACCTTGATTATGTAATAGCATTCTGCAATCATAAATTCGCTATTTTTATATTGACTGAAAAAGTACAACATTGTCCATTAAAACAGTTTAATGACCCGGCTGGAACGCATATTATTAACCCAAACTCCTCTTGCTTTTATTTTACGTAAAAGCAAGCATTGGTATTTGCCGGGGTTTGAAGGCGTACCACTTTATGATGTGTTGCAGTTTTTTTATAAACAGATCAAAGCTGTGGGGTTAACAGAAAGGGCTTCGGCAGTTTCTTATAATTTTATTATGGCCATACCGCCATCTTTTTTATTTTTATTTACGCTGATACCCAACTTACCTTTTATATCCAAAGGAAGCCTTAAAACACAACTGCATGCTTTAATATTAGATATTGTACCTGCCAAAGTGCATAATAAAAATCTGATCCTTTTTGTTGATTCATTTATTGAAAGCAGTAAACTGGGCTTGCTCTCTTTCGGTTTGCTATTGGCTTTATTTTTTGCCTCCAACGCCATGATGGGCTTAATGCGTTCTTTTAATAAAAATTACATTGGCTTTGCAAAGAGAAAAGGTTTGCACGACCGCTGGATAGCTATAAGGCTAACGGTGCTTATTTTCGGACTTGTATTGGCAAGTCTTCTATTGCTAATTACGCAAGGAGCCGTTTTAACATGGCTGGGGGTGCAAAGCAAATTTTGGAAAGACTTTATTTATTATGTGCGCTGGATAGTTATTATTGCATTAATATTTTATTCCATCGCATTCATTTACAAATATGCACCTGCTGTACATAAGCGGTGGAAGCTTACCTCCCCCGGCACAATACTGGCTACTTTTTTAAGCATTGTGGCCACATTAGGGTTTTCTACTTTTGTAAATAATTTTGGCAAATACAATGCCTTGTATGGTTCTATTGGCACTATCATTATGCTGATGGCATTAATATTTATCAACTCTCTGGTTTTGTTAATTGGGTTTGAGCTGAACGTGAGTATCAAATCGCTAAAGTCGATTGCAATACAACGTGAAGTTGACGAAAAGTTAAAAGCCGTTAAACAAATTACATAAGCGGTTTTTATTTTGCTTATTCTTACATTAACTTTAATAAGCCCTTTTGTATACTAACGTCTGGCTCAACTTGTAGAAGGCTGATTAGCATCGAATTTTAAAACACACTAAAATTTATTTTATGAAAAAAATATTGTTTTCCCTGCTGGCTTTTGCAGCAATTGCAACAATGGCATTTACTGTTAGTGAAGTATTGCCTATTGGTAGTGCAATGCCAAAGGCCGATGTTAAACTAAAAGATATTTCCGGCAAAGAGGTAGCCATTAGAGAAGTAAAAAAAGAAAATGGTGTGCTGGTAATGTTCAGTTGCAACACCTGCCCGTATGTAATAAAAAATCAGCAACGCACCATTGATATAGCAGCCTTTGCCGAAAAAAACAATGTGGGTATAATTATTTTAAACAGTAACGAAGGCCAACGTGATGATGCCGATAGTTATGAAGCCATGAAAGCCTATGCTAAAGAGCAAGGTTACAAATGGCATTATGTAATAGATAAAAACCATGAACTGGCCGATGCATTTGGTGCCAACCGTACCCCTGAATCATTTTTATTTAATAAAGAGTTGAAATTAGTGTACCATGGTGCAATTGACGATAACCCCAGCGATGCTGACAATGTAAAACGTCATCATTTAAAAGAAGCTATTAACGAAATGATTGCAGGCAAAGAAATTAGCCATAAAGAAAGCAGAAGCGTAGGTTGTACTATTAAACGCAAAGGGTAATTTTTGATAGCCGCTTTTAATGTTCTATTGGGTTGCATTGGCGATAGTGGTTTGTTAATTTCTTTTTTGCTACAAAGAAATTAATCACTCTTGCTTGTACCTAATCACATTACCTTATTAACATTATCGTACCCTTCAAATTTACTTCGCCGTTGCTTTTTTTATACCGGATATGATAAATATAAGCGCCGGCGGGTTGCGGCGAATCGCCCAATTTCCCATCCCAATCTACAGTGCCACCTTCGCTATGATACAGTAACTGCCCATAGCGGTTGAATACATTTACCACCGCACCAAACTGCGGATATAAAAATGGGATACGCCAATGATCATTTTTCCCATCGCCGTTAGGGGTAAAAGCATTGGGTATAAAAATACCTGCCACTACTTTTACCTGCATCGCATCCTGGTTAGTACAACCAAATTGTGATGTTGCATAAATTGTATATCCAATATCTGATGGTGGCGAAGCAAAAGGCGTAAGTAGGCTGCTGTTGTTTAAATAATCAGGAGGATCCCAATAATACAACAAATCATTCCCGGTGGCAATTCCATCGAGTGTAACCGAATCTTTTGCAAATACAATTTTATCGGGGCCGGCATTTACCACCGGTTTTGCATGTACATTAACTGCCACCACGTTGGATGCAATACGGCAGGCCGTAAAGCTTATTGCTGATTGTTCGGTTACTGTTAGCCTGTATAAATAATTGCCTGCCATTGTAGGCATACGCAGGTAAGCTAATGTGTTGGCTCCCGGAATATCCGTCCACTTTGCAGCAGCATCTGTGCTTACCTGCCACTGATATACCGGTGACGTATAGCCCACAGAAACAGTACCATTAAATATATACTGGCTGGTATTATTATCACAAATATCTACAGTGTCATTATTAGCCTGTATATCTGCAGTAACAAATGCAGGGCCGCAGGGCCTGAAAGTGATATCATCTAAAGCAATATCGTTACCAATGCCACCCGGTGCATTGTTCGTCATGCGCAAAACGATTACAGGATTATTAATGGGTGTGGTGAAATAAAAGCCATATTGCTTCCAGGTTGGTTGCGATGTTTCGGGAATATCGCCGGTAGAATATTGCTGCAGCACCACCCCGGCCGGTGTTTCAATACTGAAAGTAATATTGGGTTTAATACCACTGTTCCTCAATACATTCAGCATCCAGGCTGCAAATTCGTAAGTAGTATTGGGGCAAAGATCTGTTACCGTAGTTAAAAAAAAATCGCCGGGTGTATAAGATGCATTAACCAGCATAAAAGCACCACCACCAGTATGATCTGCTGTAACACTGAGCCAGCTATTATTAAAACAACCTGTTGTGCTGCTGGTAACTGTATAATACCCATCATTAGGACAAGTAGAGCTGGTATAAATATAACCGTTGGTAGCCGTGGTAACCGAGCTGCCATTACCAAAATTGATGTTTACTACAGGATCGCCCAAGCTTCCATTACACAATTGCGCCGTAGCAAAAGTGGAGCAAAAACAAAGTAGAGCAATTAAAAAAAAGCGGGGTTTAAAAAGCAAAGCAATAATCGTTGGACCAAACAACACGTTGGAAAATTTTGTGATTATAAAATTAATACTTTTTTGTTACAAGCTCAAGGAATTCTGTTCAGCCATGGCGCACAGTTTATCCCGAAAGTATTCGGGGCACTTATATACTTTTTTAGCATTATTGAGCTTTTATTAAAGTAGCAAAGAAGCTGCACTGCAGCTAAAATATCCCGGAATGAAAATTAAGATCTGTAATAAATCACAGCATTGTTAATAATAGTACAAAACTAATTTTCAGTTATTCTACGGAATTGTTTTTGTAGTTAATTAAAAAACTTCTGTATGAAAAAACTTTACACCTTCGCTTTATTAAGCACTATTATTTTTTCTTCCTGTGCAAAATTAGATCCCGAAAGTAAAATTGTGGGTACCTGGAAGCTGGATGATGTAGTTAAAAGAAAATTCTTTAACAACAGCCATCTTACCACAGGTTACGAAGCTGGCCTGTTTAAATTTTATGAAAATGGTACGGCATCTTATTCAGATACTATTACAATGTCGGGCAACTGGAATATGTATTATGAAGACAGAGGCTATTACGACGCCAATGGCAATTACCAGTATCAAAATAATTTAGTGCTGCGTATCAAGCTGGTAAACTTTGGAGCCAACCGTTTTATTGACTGGGAATTTGATGATACCATTTTTAAAAGAAGCAGCAACAGAATGGATGGTTTTATTTACTCCGCTTCTTCCGAATATCAATATTCTTTTAAGCGACAGTAATTGTATTTGCATTCAATTTCTGGCTTTAGTTTGTAACTTGAGTAAAACTTAAATTACCATGAAATTTGAATATAAAATTTTAACAGTATCCAGAGAACATATGAAAAGAGAAAGTTTTCAAACAGAAATGCTTTCAAAATTTAATGATTACGGGGAAGATGAGTGGGAACTGATCAGCGCCGAAGGGATGAATGGAAGTTCAATGCTTTGGCAGGTTGGAGAAACAACAGAAATGGTTTTTATTTTTAAAAGAGTAAAAAAACAGCACGAGGCTTAAGTTTGTACAGTATAATTTCCTTTTAATATTTTGCATCAATCTACGCTTCAATAAATGCTCAATAGAAAACAAAACGTACAAGAGTGCGATGCAACGATGTTGAACAACGAAATATAGCTGGTAACCCAAAAACTACAACTGCATTAAAAAACTTTTCAATTCCGATGCACCTGCATTGATCACTGTGCTTTTCTTTTCTTTTAAAAGTTCGGCTCTTATACTTTCGGGGATTTCTACTGTCTGGCCAATTACCGGTTCCACCACATCGTAAAATTTTACGGGGTGGGCAGTTTCTAAAAAGATGCCTTTATTGTTGGGGTTGGTTTGCAAATAATCTTCTAATGCCCGGTAAGCAACAGCTCCATGAGGATCGCATAAATAATTATGCTGTTGATATACATCAAGTAAAGTTTGTTTGGTTACGGCATCTGTTACACTGCAGCTACTCACTTTTGCAGTAAGGCTACTAAACTGTTGTTGAAATATTTCCATAATGCGTACAAAATTGCTGGGGTCGCCAACATCCATAGCATTACTGATAGTTGACACAGCTTTTTTAGGCTGGTAATTTTGTGTTTCAAAATATTGCGGCACCACATCGTTGGCATTGGTGGCAGCAATAAAATGCTGTACCGGCAAGCCGGATGCATTGGCTAATAAACCTGCGCAGATATTTCCAAAGTTGCCGCTGGGCACACAAATAACAGGTGGCTTATCTTTTTTCAGCCATTGTTTATAAGCAAAGAAATAATAAAATTGTTGGGGTAACCATCTTGCAACGTTTATAGAATTAGCGGATGTAAGAAATAATTTTTTATTTAATTCCTCATCTAAAAAAGCAGCTTTCACCATTTGCTGGCAATCATCAAAATTACCTTGTACTTCCAATGCATGAATGTTATTGCCCAGCGTGGTAAGTTGTTTTTCCTGTACACTGCTTACTTTACCCGAAGGATATAATATTACTACATCCACACCGGGCACATTGTAAAAACCATTGGCAACTGCACCGCCGGTATCGCCGCTTGTTGCAACCAGTACGGTAACTTTTTTATCGCTGCCCTTAACAAAATGGCCAAGGCAGCGACTCATAAATCTTGCGCCAATATCTTTAAAGGCCAATGTTGGTCCGTGATATAATTCTAAAGAAAAAATATCGTTGGTTACTTGTATTAATGGAATAGAAAAATTAACCGTTTCTTTTACAATGTTCAGCAGATCATTTGTTACAATAGAATCACCAACATAAGGTTGTATCACTTCAAAAGCAATTTCTTCATTACTGATGTTTTCAATATTACTGATCAACTCATTTTTAACCTGCGGAATTATTTCCGGAAAATACAATCCTTTATCCGGCGCCTGCCCGTTAATGGTAGCTTCTTTAAAATTTACGTTGGGTGATTTTTTATTTAAACTGTAAAAATTCATTGTTTATTGGTTTACTGGTTAATTAGTTTCCAGGGTTGCCAACCTTTAAAAGGTTGGCAACCCTTTGCAAGACTCATCATTCACGTTTCAATATGTACCACTCACTATTTTCACTCCATCGTTATTTATCGTTGTTACATGCGTATGATACTCCACTCCTATTTTATCATAAATGTTTTTCATGATCTGCTCTACCGCTTTTGCAGTGTGTTCTTCTTTACTCAGCATAAAAACAGAGGGGCCGCTGCCACTGATGCCACCACCCAATGCGCCAGCTTCTTTACATTGCGTTTTTACTTCATCAAAACCCGGTATTAAAATACTACGGATAGGTTCAATAATAACATCTTCTAAACTACGGCTGATGAGTTCATAATCATTTTGTAAAAAGCCAGCTACCAGTCCGGCAATATTACCCCATTGTTTTATCGCATCTTTCAATTGCACTTCTTTACGCAGTATTTGCCGGGCATCACTTGTTTTTACTTCTATTTGCGGATGCACTACTGTTACATACATGGGTGGCGCAGCTAAAGGAATAATATCTAAAGGAAAAATAGAACGTATCAAAGTAACACCGCCATAAATACAGGGTGTAATATTATCCGCATGCTTTACACCACTGGCCACTTTTTCACCGTTCATGGCAAAACGTACAAGATCTTGTTTGCTAAAACTATTATTGAGCAAATGATTAGCGCCCACTACTGCGCCTGCAGAACTTGCTGCACTGGAACCAAGGCCACTACCGGGTTTTATTATTTTATTGATGGTAAGATCGAAGCCTATATTTTTATCTTCTAACTCGTCCATCAATGCAATTAATGCAGCGCCTGCCACATTTTTTGCAGGTTCAGTGGGCAGGTTATAGCCATCAATATGTTTAATTCTTAAACCTGGCTTATCGCTCAGCGTTAGTTCCATTTCATCCTGTGGATGATTTAATGCAAGGCCTAAAATATCAAACCCGCAAACAAGGTTTGCAATGGTTGCGGGAGCCAGTATTTTAATTGAGTTCATTCACCAATATTTTTAACTTTTTTAATTGTGTGTGGCTCTGATGATGTCTGCAAACACTCCGCTTGCCGTAACTTCTGCGCCTGCTCCTGCACCTTTTACTACCATCGGTTGTTCGGGATAACGGTTGGTATAAAACAACACGATATTATCCTTGCCATACAAATGGTAAAAATCATGTTCGGGATTTATATGCTGTAATCCCACTGCTGCCTTTCCGTTTTCGTAAGAAGCCACAAATTTTAATTTATTGCCTTTACCTGCAGCTTCTTTATAAATGGATTTAAAATGTGCTTCCTGTTTTTCCATCTCGGCATAAAAATTTTCCACCGATCCCTGCATGCAACTTTCGGGCATAAAAGAATTATTGGCAATATCATCCATTTCAATTTTTTCGCCACTCTCCCTGGCTAAGATCATTATCTTTCGCATCACATCTTTACCACTCAAATCTAAGCGTGGGTCGGGTTCTGTATAGCCTTCATCCTGCGCCTGTTTAACTACAGATGCAAAAGATTTTTTACCATCATAATTATTAAACACAAAATTTAAAGTGCCACTTAACACGGCTTGCATTTTATTTATTTTATCGCCGCTGCTTATTAAATCATTTAATGTACCAATGATAGGTAAACCTGCGCCAACATTTGTTTCAAACAAAAACTTTGCAGTATACTCTCTTGCACTTTCTTTTAATTGCTGGTAATAATTATAGGATGATGAACAAGCCACTTTATTACAAGCTACTACGGCAATACTTTTTTGTAACAATTTATTATAACAAGTTGCTACCACATCGCTTGCGGTAACATCTACAAAAATGGTATTGCGTAAATTTTTTGCAATAATGGTATCTATGTATCCTTCAATAGTATTAACAGGTGCCGCAGCTAAAAGATTTTTCCAGTTGTTTAAATCAATACCTTCATCATTTAATAAAGCTTTTTTGCTATTGGCCAGGCCCACCACTTTTATAACTAAGCGGTTACTCGTCTTTAAAAAATCCAGTTGCTGATTTAGTTGTGCCAATAGTTTACTACCTACATTTCCTGCACCGGCAATAAATACGTTTACCTGTTTGTAAGTGGTTTCAAAAAATGCTTCGTGTAAAACATTTACTGCTTTAGCTACATCGCTTACCGCAATTACTGTAGAAATATTTCTTTCTGAAGAACCTTGTGCAATTGCCCTGATGTTTACCCCATTCTTTCCCATGGCACTAAACATTTTGCCTGCAATGCCGGTATGACTTTTCATATTATCGCCTACCAATGCCACAATGGCCAAGTCATTTTCCACAAAAAGCGGTTCTACTTTTTTAGTTTCTATCTCATAAGCAAAAGCTGTATCTACTGCCTGCTTTGCGGCAGCGGCATTAGCTGCATCAATAGCCACACAAATAGAATGCTCAGACGAACTTTGAGTAATTAATATCACATTGATCTTATAGTTGGCCAATGCTTCAAATAATCTTTTACTAAAACCCGGAATGCCTACCATACCACTACCTTCTAAACTGATCAACGAAATTTTATTGATACTGGAAATACCACGGATAGCATTACCATTTTTCATTGATTCGTTTTGTATCACCGTGCCTTCATCTTCCGGCGCAAAAGTATTTTTTACCCATACCGGAATATTTTTACTCATCACCGGCTGAATGGTTGGCGGGTAAATTACTTTAGCACCAAAATGCGATAGCTCCATTGCTTCCTGGTAAGAAATTTTTGGGATCAGTTTTATATTGGTAACAATCCTTGGGTCGGCGGTCATCATGCCTGATACATCGGTCCATATTTCCAATACACTTGCATCAACTGCACCTGCAATAATAGCCGCAGTATAATCGGAACCACCTCTGCCTAAAGTAGTAGTGGTGCCATTGGCATCCGAAGAAATAAAACCCGGAAGAATAAAAAGTAATGAGCTTGCTGCTGCAAAATATTGTTGCACAGCTATATTAGTTTTAGCAAAATCAACCAATGCTGCACCAAAATTACTATCGGTAAAAATAATTTCTCTGGAATCTTTCCATTCTGCATCAAGACCTTCAGCTTTAAATTTGGCTGCAATTATTTGGGAAGATAACAATTCGCCATAACTGACAATTTTGTCTTTAGTACGATCCGACAATTCGCCCAGTAAAAAAATACCATTGCAAATATCTTCTATTTCGTTGCACAGTTTTTTAACTGCACTTAACACGCTGCTTTGCTGCGTAACCGGTATTAATTCTTTTACAGTAGTTAAATGCCTTACTTCAATTTCCTGTAAAGATGTTTTATAAGTTTCATTACCTGTTGCCGCAAGGTTAGCGCATTGCAACAACAAATCTGTAATGCCGCCTAATGCCGAAACCACGATAACGATCTTGTTGGTATTGGTTTTATTTTTTACAATATCTACCACCTTACTTATATTTTCTGCGGATGCTACCGAACTGCCACCAAATTTTAATACCTGCATTGTTTATTTTTTAATGATATAGAATAGTTTTCCTTTAAGAAAACAGCTGTAAGCCCAAGTGATAATATGAAAATTTATAATCCGCTTAGCGGATTGTAATTGTAAAAATTGTAGTGGCACTGATAACATGCACTATCTTTGAAAGAGGAGTAATATGGGAATTATTATATTTCATCTGAATAGAACTCAAAGATATAAAAAATGATTGGATATTATCAAAAAATATTTCATCTTTGTTAATGGATTGCTGCCATTTTCACCATTTTTTTGAATAAACAACACAGAATACTATGGACCATCACAGTTCCCGGGGTTTGCAGCAGTTTAATAACAACGTAAGTATTAAATTTCAGTTGTACAACAGCCTGTTCTCTTCTCTTCCTTTTCACCGTATTGAAAAAACGGGTATTTTATTATCGGTATTACTTAATAATTGCGACGAAGTATCTAAAAAGAAAATGAATCCTACCGATATCATTAGTGATTTTTTTCAAAAACATACTACCTGCAAGGATGAAAAAGATAAATTGGATATGCTGTTCAGGATCATTCAGTATGTAGAGCGCCAGGTAGTTTTATTTGATGCACTGGAAGACGCTGCATTTACTGATGTAAGAGATACTGCCGGTGCCGGCACCTTAAAACAGTTAGAGCTGGAAGTAATTAAAGCCAATAAAGATGCAGCACTGAAAAAAAAATTACAGGATTTTTCTGTACAGCTGGTACTAACGGCGCACCCTACCCAGTTTTATCCGGGGGCAGTTTTGGGTATTATCAACGACCTGTCCAAAGCGCTTGCAGAAAATGATGCCGCAAGAATTAATATGTATTTACAGCAATTGGGTAAAACACCTTTTTTGCAAAAACAAAGACCTACTCCTTTTGATGAAGCGATTAGTTTGATCTGGTATTTAGAAAATGTTTTTTACCAGGCTGCCGGCAGAATTACCACATTTTTAAAGAACCAGTTTAATGATGCCTTACCTAAAAACAGGTCGATCATTAATATGGGCTTTTGGCCCGGCGGCGATAGAGATGGCAATCCTTTTGTAACTGCCGAAACCACTCTTAAGGTGGCACATGCGTTAAGAGGCAGTATTATTAAATGCTACTATCTTGAAATTAGAAGAATGAAGCGCAGGCTTACATTTAAAGGGATTGATGTTATTTTAAACGGACTGGAAAAACAATTGTATGACAATATTTTTATTCCCGGATACCAGACTGATATCAGCAAAGAATATATACTGGACGAACTGAATAAAATTAAAGAGATCATTATTTACCAGCACAACGGTTTGTTTTTACACCTTGTTACCAACCTGATGAATAAGGTAGATGTTTTTGGTTTACACTTTGCATCGCTGGATATAAGGCAGGAAAGCACTGTACACAATGTGGTACTGGAAGCTATACACGGCGAAACGTACCGCAAATTATCTGCTGAAGAAAAAATTATTTTTTGTACTCAAGCACCTGAAGTAATTGCAGAAACAAACTACGCCGAGCCACTGGTGCAGGATACTGTTACCAATTTATATGGCATTAAAAAAATACAACAATTAAATGGCGAAGCCGGTTGTAACCGTTACATCATCAGTCAGTGTAACAGTGCCCTGAATGTACTGGAAGTGTTTGGCCTGTTTTTAAGTTGTGGCTGGAAAAAAGAAGTACTAACGGTAGATATTGTTCCGCTGTTTGAAACCATTGATGATTTGCAGCATGCTGCCGCAATAATGAAAACGCTGTACAGTAATCATGAATACAGGAACTACCTGCACCAGAGAAACAACCGCCAAACTATTATGCTGGGCTTTAGTGATGGCACAAAAGATGGTGGTTACTTAATGGCCAACTTTAGTATTTACAAAGCCAAAGAAGCGCTTACAAAAATTTCGAAAGAATACGATATTGATGTAGTATTTTTTGATGGCCGTGGTGGCCCGCCGGCAAGAGGTGGTGGTAAAACGCACCAGTTTTATGCCAGTATGGGAAAGAATATCAGCAATAAAGAAATTCAATTAACCATACAGGGGCAAACAGTAAGTTCCAATTTTGGAACTATTGACTCTGCACAATACAATATTGAACAATTAATACATGCCGGTATAAGTAATGACTTATTCAGCAGTAAAGAAATAACGATGCAACATGCCGAAGAAGATCTGCTGCTGCAATTAGCTAAAGAAAGTTTTAACGCATATATCGATCTGAAAAACCATCCTGACTTTTTAGATTACTTATCCAACATTAGCCCTGTAAAGTTTTACAGCGAAACCAATATTGCCAGCAGGCCAAGCAAAAGAAACAGCGGCAGCAAATTAACTTTAAAAGATCTGCGTGCCATTCCTTACGTTGGCGCATGGGCCCAATTAAAACAAAATGTAACAGGCTATTACGGCGTGGGCACCGCAATGGCTGCCCTGGAAAAAGAGGGTAAAATTGCCTTAGTAAAAGACCTTTACAGTAATTCCTTATTTTTTAGAACATTGATGGACAACTGCGAAATGGCAATGAAAAAATGCTACTTCCCTTTAACAGAATATTTAAGCAACGATAAAAAATATGGCGAGATATGGAATAAGATCTACCAGGAGTATGAACTTACCAAAAAGTATGTATTGCTGATAAGCGGAAAAAATGAACTGATGAGTAATTTTCCGGTTGACAGTTTATCTATTGCCATGAGGGAAAAAATTGTATTGCCATTGCTTACAATACAGCAATATGCCATTAATAAAATGAGAGAGATGGAAGAACAATTGGTTACTTCTCCTTTAAAAGAAATTTTTGAAAAGTTAGTGATCCGCTCTTCATTTGGTATTATCAATGCAGGAAGAAATTCGGCTTAAAAAATAGAGAGCCTCTATAGAAATAGAGGCTCTTCTTAACGATTGCTTGCCATATGAAAAACTCGTAATAATTAGAATTTATATACTGCTGCCAACAATCCGCTTGCAGTAGATTTTGTTCCTGTTCCATTACTCTTAGCATAAAAATTACTTTGAGCAGATTCAAACCTTAACTCAGGAATAATAGTAAGTGGCCCTACTTTGCAGTTTACAGAAAGTGTGTTTGCAAAAATGCTTTTAGTACCATAATAAATGGTTTTGCTATCGCTGATCAATTCACTCCTCCATGTTAAACCAAGTTTAGCAGTAGGATCAAAATTGAAGTACAATGCATTACCGATCCAGCTGCCACTGCTGCCAGCAACAGGCTTTCTTGATTGTACAGTACCATTATAACCAATATTAAATTTGCTGCTAACGGTACCCAATACTACCAAATCAATTTGATTTAATGATTTTAAACCGCTTGGATTGTTACCTGCATCAGAACCCATAAAACCAGAGTAATTAAGGTAGAATTTTAATTTACCATTTTTAGTACCACCACTAAATTGTGCAATTAAATTTTTCACCTCTGTTGTAGCTGTAGTTTGATCGGTGTAATTGGTTACACCTAACATAAAGGCTACCGGCCCTGCAGTAATATCTGCCTTTAAACCTGTATGAAAGAATGGGCCGTTAGTAAACATATAGCTCATGCTATAGTTTCTGTTTAACGGAGCATCTAATAATTCGTATCCAACGTGAGTAGCAAACTTACCCATGGTGAATTTTACTTTAGAAGATGGGGCATAAGTTACATAAGCCTGCTTAATAGCAGCCAAAGACAAAAAGCCGTTTTTATCAGGCCCTGATCCAACATTATCATTACCATCATTGTAAGAAAACTCTTCAGCCCTGCGGCCAAAACCTAAATCTACAGTAGCGCCTACTTTGCCTGACATAGCTGTAGCATCAGCTCTTAAAGAAGCCATACCTAATTCGAAAGAACTTTGAGAATTAGTAAAGCTGGTATAATTATTAGCAACTCCGGCAAAGTTGTACCTGTAGTAAGCATCTACAGAGCCGGAAATGGCCAGGGTTTTAGTAGTATCCTGGGCTTCTGAGGCAAAAAAGAACATGGCAGCAGCTGCTGCTAAAAATAATTTTCTTAACATTGTAATTGATTTTAATTATTAAATAAGAGGTACAACCCATGAACTTTGTCGAGAAGCTCATATTGTGGTTGTACCTTTTTCTGTCTATTGATTAATCTTCGATAAGTGTCTCTTTAATTTCACCGCCGTTTTTTACCAGCAATGTACCTTGTGTATAATTTTCGTTGTGCTGAGAAGCATCAAGGCCAAGTAATTCATCTTCCTGACTAACACGAATTGGTAATACTAAATTGATAAATTTAAATATAAGAAATGAAACAATAAAGCTATAAGCTACTACTATTGCTAACCCTTTTACCTGTGTAAAGAAGAAAGCTGTGCCGCCATAAAATAAACCGTCGGCACCAGCAGCATTTACAGATTTAGTAGCAAATACACCAGTCATTAACATACCTACCATTCCACCAATACCGTGGCAAGGAAATACATCTAAAGTATCATCCAATTTAGATTTTGATTTATAGTAAACCGCTACGTTAGAAATAATAGCAGCCAAAAATCCAATAAAAATACTTTGAGGAATAGCAACAAAACCTGCACCAGGAGTAATAGCAACCAGGCCAACTACTGCACCTATACAAAAGCCCAATACAGATGGTTTTTTACCTCTCATTACATCAAAAAACATCCAGCTTAAACCAGCTGCTGCAGCAGCAGTGTTAGTAGTTGCAAATGCAGAAACAGATAAAGTAGTTGCACCTAATGCAGAACCTGCATTAAAACCAAACCAACCAAACCACAGTAAACCTGTACCAATTAATACATAAGGAATATTAGCTGGTGGAATTTCTTTTTGATCAATATGAGATTGTCTTCTTTTTAAAACTAATGCACCAGCCAAAGCTGCACAACCTGCAGAAATATGCACTACTGTACCACCAGCAAAATCCAAAACACCCATTTTAAACAAGAAACCTTGTGGATGCCATGTCCAGTGCGCTAATGGAGCATATACTAATAAGCTAAACAATACTATAAATAAAGTGTACGCTGCAAATTTGATACGTTCTGCAACGGCACCCACCACCAAACCCGGAGTGATGATTGCAAACATTAATTGAAATAAGGCAAATAATAACAGCGGAATAGTTAATGTAGAACCACCTTGCAAAGCCGGAGCTCCTGAAGCTACACCTTTAAAGAAAAGGTGCGTCATTGGATTACCGATAAAGCCGCCGATGGTTTCGCCAAAACAAAGGCTGTAACCAACAGTTACCCAAAGTACGCTAACCACACCTGCAGCTACCACACTTTTTATCATGGTACTGATCACATTTTTACGATGCACCATACCACCATAAAAGAACGCCAAACCAGGTGTCATTAAAAATACCAGCGCTGTAGCAACCAAAATCCAGGCAACATCGGCACCGTTAAATTTACCATCATCAAAGTTTGGTAAAGAGGGAATAAAGATAGCAGCAATAGCCACCACTGCTAACAGAAAGAAGGGGGCCAATTTTGATAGACTTAAACTTTTCATGCTTTGTTTGTTTTGATATTAATTAATATAATATGTATTGCTATTTAAACAAACATACAGTTATTTATACCAAACAGGGTATTTTTTTTGTACATTTTTTTAAAAAATAGAAAAATTTCAAACGCAAACGTTATCAATTCTTATTTTTAGTAGATTTTTAATAAAATCAATTACATAGATTTTATTTTAATATATATAATAATGCATAAAAAAACCTTCGCCGCTTTTTGGCAAAGGTTTTTGTTATTAAACGCTTTTTTATTTAAGAAAACTGTCTTTGGCTTCCAGTAAAGATGAACCCATTAAAAATTCATCTACTTTTCGGGCACATTCCCGGCCTTCGCTAATGGCCCAAACCACTAAAGATTGTCCACGGCGCATATCGCCTGCGGTGAATATTTTTGAAATATTGGTTTGATATTCTTTTTCTGTTGCTTTTACATTACCTCTTTCGTCCAGTTCAATTTCCAGCTGTTGCACCAGGCCTTCGTGCTGTGGGTGCAAAAAACCCATGGCTAAAAATGCCAGTTCGCAAGGTATCTCTCTTTCGCTATCGGCCCTTTCTACAAATTTGGCTGGCCTGCCGTCTTCAGTTATCTGCCATTCCAGGTCTACAATTCTTAAAGCTTTTAAGTTTCCGTTACCATCACCAATAAACTCTTTGGTGGCAATAGCCCAATTTCTGTTGGCACCTTCTTCATGAGAAGAGGATGTTTTCAACGTCATGGGATAAGTGGGCCAGGGCATAAATGCGGTTCTGCTTTCCGGTGGTTTAGGTAATAGCTCAAATTGTGTTACCGATTTTGCTTTTTGACGATTAGAGGTACCCACACAATCACTACCGGTATCACCACCGCCAATTACCACTACATTTTTGCCCGTAGCAAAAATATCTTCCACTCCTACCTGCTTGTTAGATACTCTTTTATTCTGTTGCTTTAAAAAGTCCATCGCAAAATGAACACCTTTTAATTCCCGGCCGGGTATACTTAAATTTCTTGGAATGGTAGAACCTCCCGCTAAAACAATAGTATTAAATTCTCTCAGTAATTCATTTATACTAACATCAACACCAACATTGGCATTGCACCTGAACACGATCCCTTCTTCTTCCATTAGTTTTATTCTTCTGTCGATAACCCATTTTTCCAGTTTAAAATCCGGAATGCCGTAACGCAATAAACCTCCCGGAGCATCATCTCTTTCAAATACCATTACATAATGGCCTGCAGCGTTTAATTGTGCAGCTGCCGCTAAACCTGCCGGGCCGCTACCCACCACCGCTACTTTTTTACCGGTACGGATGATCGGTTTTTTAGGTTGTACAAACCCTTTATCAAAAGCAATTTCAATAATGTGTTTTTCAATTTCTTCAATAGTAATAGCCGGTTGATTAATCCCTAATACACAGGCCGATTCGCAGGGTGCCGGGCAAATTCTTCCGGTAAATTCCGGAAAGTTATTGGTAGAAGACAATATATCATACGCTTCCTTCCATTCTTTACGATACACCGCATCATTAAACTCCGGTATAACATTACCCAGCGGGCAACCATTATGACAAAACGGTACGCCACAATTCATACAACGGCCCGATTGTTCATTCAACTTTTCATCAGTATAGCGTTGAATAAATTCGCTATAGTCGTTCAGCCTTTCTTCTACCTTACGTTTTGAAGGCAGTTCTCTTGTAAATTCTAAGAAACCTGTTGGTTTTCCCATTGTATTGTTTGTTGTTTGTAGTTAGTTGTTTGTTGTTCCGGGCTTTTAATTCTCGTTTGAACTTCATTGGTATCGTCAACAAGCCCCTGTGAGCACTCTTGTTCGACAAATCTTTATTGGGCTTTAATTGTGTTTTTCAAAAGCAGTTCACTACATCAGCAAACGCTTTTCTTTTTGCCGGGTTAGCCACTCTTTAAGGAGTGACCCACCCTGTGGTCTGTCGTCTGTCGTCCAATCTACTTCCCTACCTGCTCCTTAACCTTCTTCCCTGCCAATGCCTTTTTATAATCTTTAGGGAATACTTTTACAAAATTCTTCAACTGGTTTTCTAAATCGTTCAGCACAAATTTTGCCACCGTACTATTCGTATAATCAAAATGCTTTTGTATCATAGAGCGCAGGAATGCCACATCTTCTTCTGCCACGGGGTCAATATCCACCATCTCTTTGTTACATAAATTTTCAAACTCGTGCTGCACATCATATATGTAGGCAATACCGCCGCTCATACCCGCTGCAAAGTTTCTTCCGGTTGCACCTAAAATAATTACGTTACCACCAGTCATATATTCGCAGCCATGATCACCCACTCCTTCCACCACTACATTAGCACCACTATTGCGCACGCCAAAACGTTCTCCTGCTTTACCTCTTATAAATGATTCGCCATCAGTTGCACCATAAAAAGCCACGTTACCAATAATACTGTTTTCCTCAGGTACAAAAGCAGCGTCTTTTGAAGGATACACAATTAATTTTGCTCCACTTAATCCTTTTCCAAAATAATCATTGGCATCGCCTTCCAGTTCAAGCGTAACGCCTTTGGTATTGAAGGCACCAAAACTTTGCCCGGCAGTTCCGGTAAATTTAAAGTGAATGGTCTCGTCTGGTAAACCCGCCGCTTTATAAATCTTAGTGATCTCGTTACTTAAAATTGTTCCTGCTGTTCTATCTGTATTTTTTATATCAAATGATGCAGTAATTTTCTCTTGTTTTTCCAATGCAGGTTTTGCGGCTTCCAGTAATTTCCAGTCCAGCACTTTTTCCAGTTCATGATCCTGCGCTTCCATATTATATAAGCCGGTGTATGCAGATGCTGGTTCCTTATATAATATTGCACTCAGATCAAGATGACTGTATTTCCAATGCGTAATATTTTCTTTTTGCTCCAAACATTCTGCCTGGCCCACCATTTCATTAATGCTTCTGAAACCAAGTTCCGCCATAATTTCTCTTAACTCCTGTGTTAAAAATTTAAAGAAATTAACCACGTGATCTGCATTGCCGGTAAAGCGCTTTCTTAATTCCGGGTCTTGTGTAGCCACGCCAACAGGGCAGGTATTTAAATGACACTTACGCATCATAATACAACCTTCCACCACCAGTGCTGCTGTTGCAACGCCCCACTCTTCTGCACCTAATAAAGTAGCAATAGCAATATCTCTTGCCGTTTTCATTTGCCCATCGGCCTGCAATACAATACGGCTGCGTAATTTATTTTTTACTAAAGTTTGATGTGCTTCTGCCAAACCTAACTCCCACGGTAAGCCGGCGTGTTTAATAGAACTTATAGGAGAAGCGCCGGTACCGCCATCAAAGCCTGCAATCAGTATCACATCGGCTTTTGCTTTAGCAACGCCTGCAGCAATAGTACCTACGCCTGCTTTACTCACCAACTTTACATTTATTCTTGCGGCACGGTTGGCGTTCTTCAGGTCAAATATCAATTGCGCCAAATCTTCAATAGAATAAATATCGTGATGCGGTGGCGGAGAAATTAATCCCACACCCGGTGTAGAGTGACGTACTTTACCGATCCACTCATCTACTTTATGGCCGGGTAATTGTCCGCCTTCGCCGGGTTTTGCACCCTGCGCCATTTTTATTTGTAATTCATCTGCTTCCGTTAAATACAAACTGGTAACACCAAACCTTGCCGAAGCCACCTGCTTAATAGATGAACGCATCGAATCACCATTCGGTAATTTATCATAGCGCTTTTCATCTTCTCCACCTTCGCCGGTATTGCTTTTTCCGCCCAGGCGGTTCATGGCAATAGCTAATGTGGTATGCGCTTCCCAACTGATACTACCAAAGCTCATAGCACCAGTTGCAAAACGTTTGTAAATACTTTCGGCAGGTTCTACTTCATCAATAGAAATAGAAGGACGATTCTTTTTAAAATCGAACAAACTCCTAAGCGTAGCCGCTTTTTCTGCCTGGTCGTTTACATGCTTGGTATATTTTTTAAACGTTGCATAGTCATTCATTTTAGTGGAATACTGCAACAAGTGAATAGTAGTTGGATTGAATAAATGGAATTCGCCTTTGCGTTTCCATTGATAAATGCCACCAACCGGCAACCTGTCTACCGGCACATTCTTTTTACTGAATGCTACTTTATGTTTTGCCAGTGCTTCTCTTGCAATACCATCCAGTGTAACACCATCTATACGGCTTACTGCACCGGTAAAATATTTATCTACCACATCTTTATGCAAGCCTAATATTTCAAAAATTTGTGCACCCTGGTAAGATTGTAAAGTAGAGATACCCATTTTAGAGAACACTTTCAGCAAACCATCACACACAGCCTTAATATAATTTTTACGCAGGTCTCTCCATTCCAGGTCGGTAACAATAGTATTGTTCACCTTCATATTTCTAATGGCGGCCATTGCTAAATACGGATTGATAGCCGTAGCACCAAACCCCAGCAAGCAGGCAAAATGATGTACTTCCCAAACATCGCCGGCTTCTACCACAATACCAACCTGGCCGCGTAACCCTTTTCTTATTAAATGATGATGTACTGCGGCTGTTGCTAACAGTGAGGGTATAGCAACGTGATCGCTATCCACTGCCCTGTCGCACAATATCAATACTTCAAATCCATCATGCACGGCATCTTCGGCATAGCGGCATAATCTTTCCAACCCTCTTTGTAAAGACCCGGGCTTTTCATCGGCACGGAAATACGTTTGCAAAGTTTTTGCCTGGAAGATACCAGTATCAATACTTCTTAATTTTTCTAATTCGGTACTGGTTAATATCGGTTGTTTTAACGCTACGGTATGGCAATGCTCAGGGCTTTCATCCAGTAAATTACCGTTATTACCTACAAATGTTGCCAGGCTCATCACCAGTCTTTCCCTTATGGGATCAATAGGCGGATTGGTAACCTGTGCAAATAATTGTTTAAAGTAAGAACTTAAATGTTGTGGCTGGTCACTCAATACCGCCAATGGAATATCGGTACCCATTGAGCCTATAGGTTCTTTACCATCTATTGCCATTGGCTTAAGAATGGTATCAATATCTTCGGTAGAATAACCAAATGCTTTCTGGTATTTTAAAATTGAGGCATCTGATAAATGGGTAAAAGAAACTCTTGGTTCTTCAATTTCTTCCAGCCGGATCTTATATTGATTTAGATAATCGCCATAAGGTTTTTGTCCGCAGATACTTTGCTTTACTTCTTCATCACTTATAATTCTGCCTTGTTCCAAATCAACTACAAACATTTTACCAGGCTGCAATCTTCCTTTTTCTTTTATTAATTTAGGATCAACCGGTAATGCCCCGGTTTCGCTGGCCATGATAACCCTGTCATCGGTAGTTACACAATATCTTGAAGGACGTAATCCATTCCTGTCTAAAGTGGCGCCAATTATTTTGCCATCGGTGAATGAAATAGAAGCCGGGCCATCCCATGGCTCCATTATAGAAGCGTAAAATTCGTAAAATGCTTTTTTCACCGGATCCATATCTTCATTACCATCCCATGCTTCCGGTATCAGCATCATCATTACATGCGGTAAACTTCTGCCGCACAATAATAACAACTCGATCATATTATCTAAACAGGCCGAATCGGATTGCTGGCTGGTAACCACGGGCAACAACATTTCCATTTCTTCTTTACTAAAAAAAGTAGAAGTGAATTCATGCTCTCCTGCCTTCAACCAGTTGATATTACCCTGTAAAGTATTGATCTCTCCATTATGTGCAATATAGCGGAACGGTTGTGCCAATTTCCATGAAGGAAAAGTATTGGTAGCAAAGCGTGAATGCACCAAACCAAAAGCACTTACCAACCTTTTATTATTCAGGTCTAAAAAATAATTTCTTACTTGTGTGCTGGTTAATTGCCCTTTGTAAACAATAGTTTTATAAGAAAGTGATGCAATGTAAAAACCGATCGCATCTTTTTTTACTGTACTGTTGATGGTATGCGTTGCATAATTACGCAACACAAAAAGTTTACGTTCAAATTCATCTGCATTTTTCACATTATCCGGGCACGCAATAAACACATGCTCCATTTCTGGTTCTACACTTAAGGCAGTAGGGCCAATACCCTCTGTATTAACCGGCACTTTTCTGTAAGCCAAAATTTCCATGCCTAACTTTTCGGCAGCCCGGTTAAAAACCGCACGACATTCTTCACGCAATCTTATTTCTCTTGGAAAAAATATTACTCCCACACCATATTTACCAAAGGGCGGTAAATGCACTCCCAACTTTATACATTCATCAAAAAAGAATTCATGTGGCATCTGTATCATAATACCAGCGCCATCGCCTGAATTATTTTCGCAGCCACAGGCTCCACGATGCTCCATATTTTCCAGCACCGTTAATGCATCGGCAATATGCTGATGCGATTTGTTACCTTTTATATTGGCAACAAAACCAATACCACAAGCGTCGTGCTCGTATCGTTCATCATACAAGCCTTTGTTGCTGTTAACCGGAATAGCGTTGTTCAACATTGCTGTCTTTTTTTGTTCATTCATTTTTTTAAGCAGTTTTTTATATGAACCAAAGTTCAATAGCAAGCAATCGTTATCGTGTTCTATACCAAATAGCCAAATGCATTATCTCCACTTTTCAATTCGGTGTAATTAATATTGTATTGATTTAAATTTTTCAACAATAAGTCATAATCTTCTCTCGTCTTCAGTTCAATGCCCACCAAAGCAGGACCGGTTTCTTTATTGTGCTTTTGTATGTATTCAAAACGAGTGATATCATCATTCTCTCCCAAAACATGATTTACAAATTCTTTTAACGCACCGGGCCTTTGTGCAAAACGGATGAGGAAATAATGTTTCAACCCTTCGTATTGCAGGCTGCGTTCTTTGATCTCCTGCATGCGATCGATATCATTATTGCTGCCGCTTACTATACACACAACATTTTTGCCTTTTATTTCCGCTGCATAATCATCCAAAGCGGCTATGCTTAATGCACCTGCAGGTTCTGCAACAATTGCATCTTCATTATATAATTTTAAAATTGTAGTACACACTTTTCCTTCGGCTACTAAATGCATATCATCCAGTACATCTTTGCAAATAGAAAAAGTTATTTCTCCCACACGTTTTACTGCAGCTCCATCCACAAATCGTTCTATATTATCCAGTGTAACCGGGTGGCCAGCTTTCAATGCTTCAAACATACTGGGCGCACCTTCCGGCTCTACACCAATAATTTTTGTTTTAGGTGAGAAAGTTTTAAAATAAGTGCCCACACCGGCGCTTAAACCACCACCACCAACCGGCATAAATAAAAAATCAACATCGGATTGATCTTCTAAAATTTCCACACCAACAGTTCCTTGCCCCTCAATAATTTTATAATCATCAAATGGCGGAATAAAGGTCATGCCATTTTCTTCAGTATATTTTTTTGCCGCAATGGCGCAATCATCAAAAGTATCGCCTACTAATTTTACGGTAAGCTTGTCTTCTCCAAACATTTTTGTTTGGGTAATTTTTTGATTGGGTGTTATTACCGGCATAAATACCACGCCATTGGTATTTAATTTTTACAACTGTAAGCAAAACCCTGCGCATGGTTACCTGCACTGGCACACACCACTCCACGCTGCAATTGCTCTGCCGACAAACTGCTCATCATATTGTAAGCGCCACGTAATTTATAAGAACGCACCACCTGCAGATCTTCTCTCTTTAAAAAAATATTGCATTGGTATTTTTTTGAAAGATTTAAATTAAAGGTCAACGGCGTTCTGTTCACCACGCTTTTTAAACGTTGTGCAGCGTCAGCAAAATTCAATATCGTGTTCACTGTTGTATCCATGGTATTAAGCATTAGTGCTTATAGATTTCATCGCCGTCATTGCTTCTCTTAATTGTGTGCCTATTTTTTCTACTGGGTGAGAACGCAATACTTTGTTTACTGCAATTAAAGTTTTATTATCCACTCCACCATCCTTACCTGTGTTGTAATTGGTGCCAATAACATCAGTATCAATTTTGGTCATAAAATCGGCCAACAATGGTTTGCAGGCATGATCAAATAAATAGCAACCATACTCTGCGGTATCAGAAATTACCCTGTTCATTTCAAATAATTTTTTACGAGCAATAGTATTAGCTATCAATGGCGTTTCATGTAAAGATTCATAGTAAGCAGATTCTTCTTTAATACCAGCTTCTACCATTGTTTCAAAAGCTAGTTCAACACCTGCACGTATCATCGCAACAAATAATAAACAGTTATCAAAATATTCCTGCTCTGCAATTTTCATATCCCCGGCGGGTGTTTTTTCAAAAGCGGTTTCACCAGTTGCGGCTCTCCATGCTAATAAGTTTTTATCGCCAGCGGCCCAATCTATCATCATCGTTTTGCTAAACTCACCACTCATAATATCATCCTGGTGTTTTTGAAACAACGGACGCATGATCGTTTTCAATTCTTCTGATAATTCAAAGGCTTTAATTTTTGCAGGATTAGATAACCTGTCCATCATGGCTGTAATACCGCCTTGCTTCAATGCTTCGGTAATTACTTCCACGCCATACTGTACTAACTTAGATGCGTAGCCTTTATCAATTCCCTTCTCTACCATTTTATTAAAACAAAGTATAGAACCGGTTTGCAGCAAACCGCAAAGAATAGTTTGTTCTCCCATCAGATCGGATTTTACTTCTGCCACAAATGAAGACCGCAACACACCTGCTTTATGTCCACCAGTTCCGGCTGCATAAGCTTTGGCTTGTTCTAATCCTTTTCCTTCGGGATTATTTTCGGGATGTACCGCTATTAATGTAGGCACACCAAAACCACGTACATATTCTGCACGAACTTCAGAACCCGGGCATTTTGGTGCCACCATTATTACGGTAAGATCTTTACGAATTTGTGTGCCTTCTTCCACAATATTAAAACCATGAGAATAAGAAAGTGTGGCGCCTTTTTTCATCAATGGCATTACTGCTGCCACAACGGCTGTATGTTGTTTATCTGGTGTAAGATTCAAAACTAAATCGGCTGTTGGAATCAATTCTTCATAAGTACCAACTTTGAAATTATTTTCTGTCGCACTTTTCCATGATTGCCTTTTTGCATCGATTGCTTCCTGGCGTAAGGCGTAAGAAACATCTAAACCTGAATCTCTTAAATTTAATCCCTGGTTAAGGCCTTGTGCACCGCAACCAATAATTACTAATTTCTTTCCTTTCAATGCATTTACGCCATTTGAAAATTCGCTAATATCCATAAACTCACATACACCCAATTGATTTAATTGTTCTCTTAGCGGTAAGCTGTTGAAATAATTTCCCATCTTTTTCTTTTATTTTTAATGATTGTGTTTTATTATTTTGCTGATAGATTTTTTCTTATTGCCATTGAATATCCCAAATGCAACGCATCATGTGTTGCCACAAATCTTACTGCATCTTCAATACTATTTAATGCATAGCCATAAGAAGTTACATAAGGTTGATAATTGGCAAATACATTTTCTTTCAATCCTTTTTCGAGATCATTAATATTAGCGATCACGTATTTTTTAAACTGCTGTATAGTTTCATTGTTAATAAAACTTTCCGGCTTAGTACCTTTTTTAAAATTGGCAAGAAAATCCGGCGCAACATTTAAGGCCACACCAGACATCCCGTTGCACAAACCCTGCTGTGCTGCCACAATATGCCCCAAATTCCATGCGATATTATTACTCATGCCGACTGGGATTTCATTCAGTTGCTCCACAGATAACCCTTCTACCAGCGTGATAAAATTCTTTCGTGTTTGTTTTATTAATTCTATTTGTTGTTGCATATTTACTATTACATCGAAAACACTTCTTCGTTCTGGTTTAAAAATTCATTTTCTATAGCTTCTTCACCGGGTTCTTTATATTCAAACTCACTTAGCTTTTTATGAAAGCCTTCGCTGTTTTTAATAATGGCAATTCTTGCGCTGCGTACAAATTCTATTAAGCCGTATGGTTCCAGTACTTTTATAAAATTATCTGTTTCTTCTCTTTGCCCTGATACTTCAAACACGGTATAATCTTTACGAATCACTACTGCTTTGGCACCATGCTGGCTCAGTAATCTTTCTACTTTAACTTCTTCCGCAATAATATCAGTAGGCACTTTGTACAAAGCCAGTTCCTGCCAGATTATCTCATCGTTAGTATTATAATATACTTTCAAAACTTCTACCTGCTTTTCTATCTGGCGGCACACTTTACGTACTACTTCTTCAGTTTCATTGATCACGATGGTAAAGCGATGTACGCTATCAATTTCGCTGGGAGATGTATTTAAACTATCAATATTAATTTTTCTCCTTGAAAAAATTATAGCGATACGGTTCAGCAAACCGATCTGGTTTTCTGTATAAACTGTTATGGTAAATTCTTGCTTTTGCATTTCATTTCTTTTTAGGAACAAACTAAATTTCATCTTTTGATAAAACAATTTCCGAAACACCTCTGCCCTGTGGCACCATTGGGAAAACATTATTTTCTTTACCCACCATTACCTCCAGCAAATAACTTCCTTTATGATCCAGCATGGTTTGCAAAGCCGCTTTCAGTTGTGCTCTTTCACTTACTTTTTGTCCGTCGATATAATAACCTTTGGCTACCTGTACAAAATCAGGACTGGTAATGTTTACAAACGAATATCTTTTTTCATGAAACAGTTGCTGCCACTGGCGTACCATGCCCAAAAACTGGTTATTCAAAATAATGATCTTCACATCAGTTTTAAACTGCATGATAGTTCCTAATTCCTGTATTGTCATCTGGATACCGCCATCACCTGCTATAGCAACCACAGTTCTTTCAGGCGCTCCGTATTTTGCCCCAATAGCTGTTGGCAATGCAAAGCCCATAGTACCTAATCCGCCACTTGTAATATTGCTTTTACTTTGATTGTATTTTGCATAACGGCAAGCTACCATCTGGTGCTGGCCCACATCTGTTACTATCACCGCATCGCCTTTCGTTAATTCATTTAATAAATTAATTACTTCACCCATGGTTAATTCATCCGTAACAGGATTCAACTCTGCATTGATACATTTTTCTTCTTCTTTCTTTTTGTATTCGTTGAATTTATTTAACCAGGCTGTATGTGTTTTTTGTTCTACTAATGCTGTAAGCATAGGTAATGTTTCTTTACAATCTCCCCAAACCGGCACCGTAGTTTTTACATTCTTATCAATTTCAGAAGGATCAATATCCAAATGGATCACTTTTGCCTGTTTAGCATACTTATCTAAACGGCCGGTAACCCTGTCATCAAAACGCATTCCCACAGCAATCAGTACATCACATTCATTCGTCAACACATTAGGTCCATAATTACCATGCATACCCAGCATACCAACACCTAAGGGATGATCGGTTGATATAGCACTCATACCCATGATCGTCCAAGCTGACGGAATACCTGCTTTTTCAATAAAAGTTGCAAATTCTTTTTCTGCTTTTCCTAAAATAACCCCCTGCCCAAAAATTACAAATGGCCTTTCTGCTTTATTAATTAATTCAGCCGCTTGTTCTACATATGTTTTACGCACAATTGGCTTAGGGCGGTAACTACGGATATGTTCACATTTTTTATAGCCTTCGTAATTGAACAATTGTAACTGTGCATTTTTAGTAATGTCTATCAGCACTGGCCCGGGTCTCCCACTGCCCGCTATATAAAATGCTTTTGCTAAAACTGCAGGAATTTCAGTTGCATCGGTTACCTGGTAATTCCATTTGGTAACCGGTGTGGTAATATTGATAACATCCGTTTCCTGGAAAGCGTCGGTACCTAATAAATGTGCAAACACCTGGCCGGTAATACATACCAATGGAGTTGAATCGATCATAGCATCGGCCAATCCGGTAACTAAATTTGTTGCACCGGGACCACTTGTTGCAAACACCACACCCGTTCTTCCACTCACTCTTGCATAACCCTGTGCTGCGTGTATTGCTCCCTGTTCGTGGCGCACCAATATATGCGTCAGTTTATCATTGTAATCATATAGGGCATCATAAATCGGCATGATGGCACCGCCGGGATACCCAAAAACGGTATCTACTCTTTCGTATAAAAATGCTTCCAGCACTGCCTGACCACCGCTGATGGTAGTATTCTTTCTTGCCTCAATTTTTTCCTTTACTAATTCTAATGTTTCCATAACATTTATTTTTAAGCTTCATCAGTTACACAACCCTGGCTTGCATCTTTTACGCATTGTGCATATTTATACAAAACCCCTTTGGTAACTTTTAAAGCTGGTTGTTGCCATTTTTTTCTGCGTTCTGCAATTACTGCTTCGCTTACTTTAAGGTTGATCCTGTTTTTCGCCGCATCCAGTTCAATAATATCATTATCTTCTACCAATCCTATTAATCCACCTTCATAAGCTTCGGGTGTTATATGTCCGACGACAAAACCATGAGAGCCGCCACTAAATCTTCCATCAGTAATTAAGGCTACATCTTTTCCTAAACCTGCGCCGGTAATAGCCGAAGTGGGCTTTAACATTTCCGGCATACCAGGTGCACCTTTTGGTCCTTCATTCTTTATTACCACCACATCACCTTTTTTCACTCTTCCATTTGCTATGCCCGCCACTAAATCTTTTTCACCATCAAATACTCTTGCAGGGCCTTCAAATTTTTCTCCTTCTTTACCACTAATCTTTGCTACGCTGCCTTTTTCGGCAAGATTGCCGTACAATATTTGCAAATGACCTGTTGCTTTAAGTGGCGTTTCTAAAGGAAAAATAATTTTTTGTGTATCAAAATTTATTGGCTCAATATCTTTTAAATTTTCTGCTACTGTTTTTCCAGTTACGGTAAGGCAATCGCCATGTAACAATCCTTTGCTCAATAAATATTTCATTACTGCGGGTACACCTCCATGCTGGTGCAATTCCTGCATTAAATATTTTCCACTCGGTTTAAAATCTGCAAGCACAGGTGTTTTATCGCTGATGCGTTGAAAATCATCTTGTGTTAAATCAACATCCACGCTTTTTGCCATGGCAATTAAATGCAATACCGCATTGGTGCTTCCGCCAAATATCATAATGCTGGTAATGGCATTTTCAAATGCTTTCTTCGTCATGATATCTTTTGGCTTGATATCTTTTTCCAATAATATTTTTATTGCTTTACCAGCATCTAAACATTCTTTTTGTTTGTCATTACTCAAGGCAGGATTACTTGATGAATAAGGCAAGCTCATACCTAATGCCTCAATTGCACTGGCCATGGTGTTGGCCGTGTACATACCTCCGCAGGCACCTGCACCCGGGCAACTGTGCTTCACCACTTCTTTAAAATCTTCAGGTGTTATAGTACCTGCCAGTTTTTTTCCTAAGGCTTCAAATGCAGAAATAATATTCAGGTCTTCTCCTTTATAATGCCCGGCATCAATGGTGCCACCGTACACCATTATGGAAGGCCGGTTAAGCCTGCCCATTGCCATAATGGAACCCGGCATATTTTTATCGCAACCTGGTAAGGCTATCAGGCCATCATAATAAAATCCACCGCATACCGCTTCAATACTGTCGGCAATTAAATCACGGCTTACCAAACTGTAGCGCATACCGTCTGTTCCATTGCTGATGCCATCACTAATACCAATAGTGTTAAAGATCAATCCCACCATATCCGCATCCCAAACACCTTGCTTTACAGTTTTGGCCAGGTCATTTAAATGCATATTACAGGTGTTACCATCGTACCCCATACTGCAAACGCCTACCTGTGGTTTTTTCAAATCCTCTTCTGTTAACCCAATGCCGTACAGCATGGCTTGTGCAGCCGGTTGTGTTTCATCTTGCGTTAATACTTTCGAATATTTATTTAATTCCATCTTCTTGAATCGCCTTTGGCGAATTATTTTTCTTTTGTAACAAACTATATTTCTTTAATGATCTTCATTGGCGTCGTCCGCAGGACCCTGTGGGCACTCTTCAACAACATATCTTCACTGAATTTTAATTATGTTTTGCCAAAGCACCTATCGTCCCTAAGGGACTTTTAAAAAAATGTTTCACATTTTTTCTACCCACCTTAAGCTCCTATGGAGCTAATCCGAAACCTCTAACTTTTCTTTGCGGGGTAAGCCACCCTTAAGGAGTGCCCACCCTACGTTCATCTTCGCTAAGTTCTCCTCCATTTCCCTCTCCTGCAGGAGAGGATAGGTGAGGTCAAAAAAAAACGACCCACCTTTTTGGAGGCGGGTCGCTGTATATTTTTAATTTTATTTTATAAGCTTGTTCCTCCTCCATGCAGTGCAGGTATAATAATGACGATCGCAATAATAATTACTCCGATTTTTGTAATGACATTATTAAATTTGTTGCTCAACATAAAGGAATGTTATTACACAAATATACCCATACTAAAAATAAAAACCAAAGAACTAGTTATTTTTTTGTTGTTCAAATAGCATGCAATCGTTAAAGCCCAATTCGTATATAGCACCAACGGTGCAATACAATAATTATATAATAGTCGATTTTCTCAACTCAATATTTTCTTTATTCAGTCTGCCCGGAATTTTGTTACCGATATAATCACTGATCAGTTCTCCAATGGTACTGGTGAAATAAAAATTGATCGGCTCAATATCTTTGGTAACAAACTGGTTGGCCAATGTCCACTCTACCGCTTCTCTTACCAATGCCGCTTCTTCTCTTAATTCAAAATAATCCAGCAACATTGCTGCAGATAAAATAGAACCGATGGGATTAGCAATATCTTTTCCGGTTGCCTGCGGGTATGAACCATGAATGGGTTCAAACAATGCCGTTTTATTTCCTACAGATGCAGACGGTAGTAAACCTAACGAACCACTGATCACGCTGGCTTCATCGCTGATGATATCGCCAAACATATTTTCGGTAAGTATTACGTCAAATTGTTTTGGATTTAAAATGATCTGCATGGCTGCATTATCAACAAATAAAAAATCTAAAGCCACATCAGGATATTGAGCAGCCAGATCTTTCACTACTTTTCTCCAAAGCCTGGATGTTTCCAAAACATTTGCTTTATCCACCAGCGTTAATTTTTTCTTTCTTGTTTGTGCCGATTGAAAAGCCAGGTGTGCTACTCTCTCAATCTCTTCTTTGGTATAAGTACAATCGTCAGAAGCAACAGTTTGCTCTGCATTAATTTCCTTCTTACCAAAATAAATACCACCCGTCAGTTCCCTGAAGATGATAAAATCAACCCCTTCTATATTTTTAGTTTTTAGCGGCGACAAATGATGTAAAGAAGAGTAGGTGGTAATTGGACGAATATTGGCAAACAACTGTAACGCTTTTCTGATACCCAGTAACCCTTGCTCCGGCCTTACTTTAGCACTTGGATCATTATCGTATTTTGGATGGCCAATAGCACCAAATAATATTGCATCACTGTCTAAGCAGATGTCGATAGTTTCTTCCGGCAAAGGTGTTCCTGTTTTGTCGATAGCATCTGCACCTAATAAACAATACTTATAAGAAAACTCATGCCCAAACTGATCGGCAATAGCATTCAATACTTTTACTGATTGTTTAGTTACTTCCGGCCCAATGCCGTCGCCTTCAATTACTGCTATGTTTTTTTTAAGACTCATAAATTATTATACGGATTGTTTTTCAAAATTTTCTATTTCACCAATGCTGTTGATCAGGTAATCAATATCATCATACCCATTGATCATGCAGGTTTTTTTATAGGCATTGATCTCAAAACTTTCTTTCTCGCCAGTTGCATCAATAGTTATGGTTTGTGCTTCAAGGTCAACAGAAAGCGTGGCCTCGTTTGTTTGTGCAAATATTTTTTGTACAAAATCTTCCGATACTGTTATTGGTAACAAGCCATTGTTCAATGCATTGTTCTTAAAAATATCTGCAAAGAAACTGCTCACTACAACTTTAAATCCATAATCCACTATCGACCATGCCGCATGTTCTCTTGAAGAACCGCAACCGAAATTTTTACCTGCTACTAAAATATCGCCTTTGTATTGTGGTTGATTTAAAACGAAATCAATTTTTGGAGTTGCCTCATTATCATTTTCATAACGCCAGTCTCTAAACAAATTTTTACCAAAACCATCTTTGGTAGTGGCTTTTAAAAACCTTGCAGGAATGATCTGGTCTGTATCCACATTTTCATTTTGTAGTGGAACAAACCGGCTGGTGATATTTTTAAATCCTTCTTTCATTGCGTGAGTGGTGAGACGTGAGTGGAGAGTTTACTACTCATTACTCATCGTAACTATTAATTTTTAATTATTCATAAATTCTCTTACATCGGCAACAAATCCTGTAACCGCAGCAGCTGCTGCAGATAAAGGACTTGCTAATAATGTTCTTGCACCTGCACCTTGTCTGCCTTCAAAATTTCTATTGCTGGTGCTAATGCAATATTTACCTGCAGGAATTTTATCTTCATTCATACCTAAACAAGCCGAACAGCCTGGCTGACGTAATTGAAAACCTGCGGCTTCAAAAACTTTATCAATACCTTCTTCAATGGCTTGTTTTTCTACTTGTTTACTTCCCGGCACTATCCATACTTCCACATTATCGGCTTTATGTTTTCCTTTTACAAAGCTGGCCACCATTCTCAAGTCTTCTATTCGTGAGTTGGTACAACTGCCAATAAAAACATAATCAATTTTTTGCCCTTTAATAGGATGGCCTTGCTGCAATCCCATATAAGCCAAAGATTTTTCTAACCCTGATCTATCGTTATCATGCACTTGAGCAACTGTTGGAATATTTTCATTTACACCAATGCCCATTCCGGGGTTAGTACCATAAGTTATCATTGGCGTAATGTCTGCAGCATCCAATGTAATTTCTTTATCAAACGTTGCGGTCGCATCGGTAAACAATGTTTTCCAGTAGGCTAATTTTTTATCCCACGCTGCTCCTGTTGGTGCAAATTTTCTGCCTTTGACATAACTGAAAGTAGTTTCATCTGGGGCTATCATACCACATCTCGCCCCCATTTCAATACTCATATTGCAAATGGTCATTCTTGCTTCCATACTTAAACTGCGGATAGCGCTACCGGCAAACTCTACAGCATAGCCAGTAGCACCACTCGCAGTAATTTTTGAAAGGATATATAGCACAATATCTTTGGATACTACTCCATTTTTTAATTCGCCTTCAATGTTAATGCGCATTAATTTTGGTTTGGTCTGCATTAAACATTGTGTTGATAAAACCATTTCCACTTCGCTGGTACCAATACCAAATGCAATGGCACCAAATGCACCGTGTGTGCTGGTGTGTGAGTCGCCACACACAATGGTATTGCCCGGTTGCGTAATGCCCAACTCGGGTCCAATTACATGCACAATACCCTGGAAGGGATGCCCCAGTCCGTATAATTCAACCCTATGTTCGGCACAATTTTTTATTAATGCTTCAACCTGTAATCTTCCTAATTCTTCTTTAATAGGTAAATGCTGATTTAATGTAGGTACATTATGATCAGCTGTTGCAATAGTTTGTTGGGGACGAAAGACTTTAATACCTCTTTTATTTAATCCGGTAAAGGCCTGCGGGCTGGTTACTTCATGAATGAAATGTTTGTCGATATATAAAACAGCTGGTCCGCCCTCGATATTTTTTACGATGTGTGTATTCCAGATTTTATCAAATAATGTTTGTGCCATTTCTTTTTTTTAAAAGAGTGGGGGACAATCCCCCACCACTAAACTAAAACTAAACTAAAACGCATGAGAAAGAATTAAGCCGTAGCCAATGTCTTTTGTTGATGGTTTAGCGCCATATGAGCAAGATCGTTATCGTCCACTTCCTTTTTACTATCAGCTATCTGAGTAAAATGTTCGTATAAAACATCAATATCATTTCTGTCAAACTGAAAATTTAATTTTTGAAAACGGTGTGCCAATGCGCTGCGGCCACTACGAGCCGTTAGTACAATTTTTGAACTATCCGCTCCCACTTCTTCTGGTGCAATTATTTCGTAAGTGCTGGTATCTTTTAAAAATCCATCCTGGTGGATACCTGATGAATGAGAAAAAGCATTTGACCCTACAATAGCTTTATTAGGTTGCACCGGCATACGCATCGTATCACTCACCAAACGGCTCATCGGGTTCAACAACGTAGCATTAATATCTGTATATAAACCTAATTCTTTGTGTTGTTTAATTACCATCACCACTTCTTCCAACGAAGTATTACCCGCTCTTTCACCCAGTCCATTAATAGTACACTCAATTTGTCTTGCACCTGCAATAACACCTGCAATGCTATTGGCTGTTGCCAATCCTAAATCGTTGTGGCAATGACAACTGATGATGGCTTTATCAATATTAGGAACGTTGTTAACCAGGTAAGCAATTTTTTCGCCGTACTGGTGCGGTAAACAATAGCCTGTTGTATCAGGAATGTTTACAGTTGTTGCACCTGCTTTTATTACGGCTTCTATTACTCTTGCCAAATATCCATTTTCTGTTCTTCCAGCATCTTCTGCATAAAACTCAACATCATCGGTAAAATTCCTAGCCCACTTTACACACTGGATTGCTCTTTCTAATATTTCATCTTGTGTGGCATTGAATTTTGCTTTGATATGAGAATCGGAAGTACCAATGCCGGTATGTATTCTTGGGCGCTTTGCAAATTTTATGGCTTCGCCTGCTGCTTCAATATCTTTTTGCACTGCACGGCTTAATGCACAAACAGTTGCTTTAGTTATTAACTTAGAAATTTCGGTAACCGAGGCAAAATCGCCGGGACTACTGATAGGAAAACCAGCTTCAATAATATCTACACCTAATTCTTCCAGTTTTAGCGCCAACGCTATTTTTTCGCTGCTGACCAATTTGCAGCCGGGAACCTGTTCTCCGTCCCTTAAAGTTGTGTCGAAAATGTGAATTTTGTCGCCTGGCATAGCTAAAATGATTTATAAAAACTGAAGGTTATTTTTCTTTAATAACAACTTCGGCATAAATTTACTCTACAGGCAGCTCAGCAGAAAATCAAAAGCACAGGGTTAATACGCCTTATAAGCCCCCGATTTTCGCCAAAACCCTTTCCTGTATTGACTTTAAAAGATTTTCAATTACGATGCCCAACCGACATACAGATACCTTATTTCAACTGATAAAATCGCTGGGCAAGAGCGAAAAGCGGAATTTTAAGCTGTATATCAACCGAACCACGGCTTCGGAGGAACTAAAAATTGTGCAATTATTTGATGCCCTGGATAAAATGGATTTTTACGATGAGGCCATGTTGCTGAAGAAAAACAAGGGCATTAAAAAGCAACAGCTTTCCAATCTTAAAGCTTATTTATATAAACAAATTTTATCAAGCCTTCGGCTCATCAACGACGAAAGCAACATTGATATTCAGTTGCATGAGCAGATGGATTATGCCCGTATTTTATACAACAAAGGGCTGTACCTGCAAAGCCTGAAGGTGCTGGATAAAATGAAAGAACAGGCAAAAAGCTTTAATCAACTCACGTATTTGCAACAGGCACTTTTTTTTGAAAAAAAAATTGAAGGTCTGTACATTACCCGAAGCCTGAAGAACCGTGCCGAAGAATTAAGTAAAGAAGCGGATGAGGTTAATGATTATTTATCGGCCGTATCCAAACTCAGTAATTTGGCTTTGCAATTGTATGGTTGGTACATAAAAAATGGTTTTGCAAGAGATGATGAAGAAGAGGAAGCGGTGAAGAATTTTCTTAACGATAACCTGCCGGCCAATGTGCAACAACTGAATGGTTTTTACGAAAAACTATACCTGTACCAATGTTATTGCTGGAAGGCTTTTATACGCCAGGATTTTTTGCAGTACTACCGCTATACCCAAAAATGGGTGGATATTTTTGAAGAAGAGCCCTACATGATCGTAATTGAAAGTGGTCATTACATTAAAGGCATGCACAACCTGATGGGTTCGCATTTTAACTTAGGTAATTACCAAAAACTAAATGATACTTTAGAAAAATTTGAGCAATTTGCCAACAGTAAAACGGTACAACAAAATCAGAATAATTTAATTCAGTGTTTTATTTATTACACTATTTCTTTGTTGAATAAACATTTTATCAGCGGTAAATTTTCTGAAGGTTTACTGTTGATAGAAGGCATTGAAGCCAAACTAAAAGAATACGAGATCTACTTAGACCGTCACCGCATTTTAGTTATTTATTACAAAATTGCCTGCATGTATTTTGGTGCCGGTGATTTTGAAACTACAATAGATTACCTCAACAAGATCATCAACTGGAAAGTTGACCTGCGTAACGACCTGCAATGTTATGCCCGACTGCTGCACCTGATTGCTCACTACGAATTAGGCAATTTTCAATTGTTGGAATACCTGGCCAAATCGGTGTATCGCTTTATGGCCAAAATGCATAACCTGAGTGTAGTGGAAGAAGAGATGTTTAAATTTTTACGCAAAGCACTAAGCCTGCCGCCCAATAAATTAAAACCTGAATTTGAAAAGCTGCTGCATAAATTAAAACAGTTTGAACACAAGCCTTTTGAAACTCGGGCCTTTATGTACTTGGATGTGATAAGCTGGCTGGAAAGTAAAATTAGTGGTGTGGCAGTGCAGGAGGTGACGCAGCAAAAGTATTTGGGGAAGAAATAAAAGAATATGGATAATTCACTTACAATACTAGCATCTCAATACTATAAAGAAGTTAAAAAACGAATTTTTATTAAGGCAGATAAAAACTTAAAGAATTCTGAATATTCAAACATTCGACGGAATGCTCTACAAAATGATATTGATTTTTTTGAATCTAAAAGGGTATTTACTAAACTTCCTGAAGATAGAATACCTGAAAATGAAGTTTCAAAAGAATTTATTGTCGATGATATTACACAATTTGAAGACGAAAACATTTTAACAAGGTATATCTTGAAAAATGTTACTAATTGGCTAAAATCAACCAAAGTAATTTCGTCAATAACAAAAAACAAGAGTATTTTTTCTTGGGATAAAGCAATTATTTTAACGATTAAATTTAGAAATACAAGTATCGTCATCATTGAATGCAGGTTCCCTTTTGCAGACAAGAGAAAACAGCTAATAACTGAAAGCTTAACAAAAATCACTAGAGAAATTCTGACTAATGTTCCCCAAAAAAAATCATCAATAAAGGTAAGTATTGATTCAAATGTAATTAATATACCTTGGGATGATATAGAATTTCTAGATCGTAAATTAATTATAAAGAATAACAAAGAATTGAATTCTATTGAATGTATGGAATCATCAAAAGAGCTACAAGAACTCAAAAAAATACTTTTTAAAAAATCTAACCTTGGCCTGAAAATTAATATAGCAAAGAAGCCTTACATAATTATCAACTTAGAAATATTAAATAACATTATTAAATTCCTAAAAATTCAATATAAGTTTACAAACAATTTTTTAAGCGTCCCAGAATTTAAAGAATTATTAAATCAAACTAAGCAAATACAAAAAGCTTGTTGCGATTTTCTTTTCTAAAGATGAATACATTAGTTACCTGATAGATAAGCATTTATTAGAGTATCCAATAATCCCTGTAATTGAACTTAATAACAATCAAGTTGAGCCAAGTTATATATTTACAATAAAGAGAAAGGGAAAACTATTTTTGATCTGGGAAAATAAAGTAAATGGTAGAGCGACTTATATTTTTTCTACCTCTAGTTCTGAATACGTCGTATCATGTCAGAATCTTTATGATTTTATCCGAGCGGAACTCAAAAGAAAACGAAAGGGATTAATTGATTATCAGGAACAGCTAAAACAAACAGGAATATTATTAAGTTTTTATAAGAAAATAACACACTATAACTTCGATTCTTGGCGAACAAATTTCGTAAAGACTTTTAGTTGAAAAGAAAAGAATTATTCCGGCTCCACCGGATCAATCGAATGCATCCCTCCCATCTTCACCTCAGCAATAGCCTTTTGCAATTCCTTCTCAAACTCCTCCTCCTTCATCTCCGCCTCAAAAAATTTCTTATAACCAGTTTTAGTATTTACAATAATTGTTGCAGGTATAGCACCGCTCCACGCTTTATCAATCATGGGGCAAAAATAATCGGCATCGGTTTCATCCAGCCAGGCAATATTGGTGGCAAAGTTATTTTTAGCAGCAAAAGTGGCTATGCGTTTAGGATAAAAAGAAGGCAGGTCTAAACTTACCAGCAGCAGCTTTACTTTATCTTTTTTATATTTATTGGTAACTTTTATAAATTCCGGTATTTCTGCAACACAAGGTTTACAAAAAGTGGCCCAAAAGTTTATTACATATATACTATCTGATGTTGCGGTAAAGGATTTAACCACATCTGTCATTTTTAGCCTGGGTATATCCTGCGCCTTTGCAGCAGCACAACAAAAAAATGCGATAACAACCAATATCTTTTTCATAATACATAAAAATACGCATATTAGCTGTTTCAAGTTTCCCCAAGCTGTTAAAACATGTATTAAATTAGCTTTTGGCTAATCACTCATTTCAAAGTAATTTTGCCCTGCCTTAAAAAGCAAATCCCATTTACGACATCTTAAATCATACATCAAAAATCTAAAATCATACTATGGCATACGACGTAATAGTTTTGGGCAGTGGCCCCGGCGGTTATCCTGCAGCAATCAGGGCCAGTCAGTTAGGTAAAAAAGTAGCAATTGTAGAAAAAGAAAGCCTGGGCGGCATTTGCCTTAACTGGGGTTGCATTCCTACCAAGGCCTTATTAAAAAGTGCCCAGGTATATGAATACGCCAAGCATTCCAAAGATTATGGTATTACTATAGGCGATGCTACTCCCGATTTTGCCGGCGTTATTGGCCGCAGCCGTGGTGTGGCTGATAAAATGACCAAGGGTATCCAGTTTTTAATGAAGAAGAATAAGATTGATGTGATAATGGGGTTTGGTAAACTGATAGCCCCCGGCAAATTAGAAATTACCGCAGCCGATGGCAGCAAAAAAGTGGAAGAAGCTAAAAATATCATTATTGCAACAGGTGGCCGTGCAAGAGCATTGCCCAGCTTACCTATTGATGGCGTAAAAATAATTGAATACCGTAAAGCGATGAGCTTACCCACTCAACCTAAAAGCATGATCATTTGCGGAAGCGGTGCTATTGGGAGTGAGTTTGCTTATTTCTACAACAGCATGGGTACAAAAGTAACTATGGTAGAATTTATGCCAAGGCTGGTACCGGTAGAAGATGAGGACATCAGCAAAGAACTGGAAAAGCAATTTAAAAAACAGGGCATGACCATCATGACCAACAGCGAAGTACTGAGTGTAGATACCAGCGGCGAAGGAGTAAAGGCAAAAGTAAAAACTGCTACCGGCGAAGTTATTTTAGAAGCTGATATTTTATTAAGTGCTGTGGGGGTAATTGCCAATATAGAAAATATTGGGCTTGAAGCTTTAGGCATTAAAACAGAAAAGGGAAAAATAACTGTAGATGCTTTTCAACAAACCAGTGTAAAAGGTATTTATGCTATTGGTGATTGCACACCGGGACAAGCTTTAGCACACGTAGCAACCAAAGAAGGTATTAATGCGGCTGAACATTTAAGTGGCCATCACCCTGAACCATTGGACTATAACAATATACCAGGTTGTACATATTGCACACCGGAAATTGCCAGTGTGGGTTTTACTGAAAAAGCAGCTAAGGAAGCTGGTTACGAAATTAAAGTAGGTAAATTTCCTTTTGTTGCCAGCGGTAAAGCTGTAGCATCTGGTGCTACTGATGGTTTTGTAAAAGTAATTTACGATGCCAAGTACGGCGAGTTTTTAGGTTGCCACATGATTGGTATGAATGTGACCGAAATTATTGCAGAAGCAGTGGTGGCCCGCAAATTAGAAACTACCGCACACGAAATATTGAATGCAGTACATCCCCACCCCACCATGAGTGAAGGATTGAAAGAAGCTACCGCTGCCGCTTATGGCGAAGCGATAGATATTTAAGACATACAACTCAACTAATAAAAAGGATCACAAAAATTTGTGATCCTTTTTATTTTACGGCGCTTTCAAATTAAATATGATGGAGCGCTTTGCAATCATCCATATTATTATCAAAATATACTAACTGGCCAAAGGAAATATTCTCGTCGTTTGGCGATAAGTCTTTATGAAAATGTAATTGAAATTTTTCTCCTAAAAACGTTATCAGCAGATCAACCAGTAAACTGCTTTGAAATACACCACCACTAAAAGCAATTATTTTTGTTTGCTGTTTATCTGCTATCGCTGCAACTATTGTAACTAATGAATAATGAAATTTAGCTGCAATAATATCTTTGGGTACTCCATTTTGTATATCGGTTATAATGCCGGCAAATAAATTTGTAGTGGATATATTGTCTTCCTTTTGTTGTTGAGTAAAATAGCTTAGTAAAGTTTTGTAACCATGCTGCTGAAAATATGCAGTTGCAGTTTCTTCCAGCAACATAGCTGCCTGTCCTTCGTAACTTTGTTTATCACACAGGTTTAATAAAGAAGCCACAGCATCAAACAACCTGCCCACTGACGAGCAAAGAATCACCGGGTTATTTTCAATCATCTTACTATACAATTGCCATTCTGTTTCGTTGAATTTATGGTGCAGCATTTCTTTGGCTGCTGCTATTCCGCTGCAAACCGCTAATACAGAGAGCCTTGGTTCCTTAGCCATTTTATCTCCTGCAATTACAGGAAAGTAATCAAAGTAACTGCAGCGTTGCAAAGCGTTGTGTTGATACATAAAAAAATCTCCTCCCCAAATATTACCATCATCGCCCAGGCCTGTTCCATCCCAAATAACGCAAAGTACCGGGTCTTTACTTCTCAACAAATTATTTTCGGCCAGTACCGCAGCAGCATGTGCTTTATGATGCTGAACTTGTATTAAAGGAACTTTATTTTTTTCGCTCATTTTTACAGCAAACTGTGTTGCAAAATATAAGTGATGTTTATCTGCTACTATTATTGCCGGTTGCTGGCCAAACAATTGTATAAAATGTGCTACCGTTTTTTCATAAGCCTGCTGTGCTTCATAACTATCGGTATTACCCAGGTACTGGCTAATGTAAACATTGTTATTACAACTAAAAGTAAAACTGCTTTTCAGTAATGCCCCTGCGGCAAAAATATTTTCAGCAGCATTGGTATTGTATCCAAAAAAAGAAGGCGCTATTCCCCTGGAGCGGCGGATAATAATTTGTTGTTGGTGTAATGGCGTAAATTTTATTACGCTATCATCTTGTGCAATAACAATTGCCCGGTTGTTGGTTACAATATAATCGGCAACTGAAGGCAGTTCCTGCATGGCGCCTTCATCAGTATATATAATGGAGCTATCCGCAATATTAGCACTGGTAGCAATTAAGGGTTTTTTAAATGCTGCAACTATTAATTCAAATAATGGAGCATAAGGTAACATTATACCCAATGATGCCAGCCCCGGAGCAATTTCATTTATGGGGAGGTTAAATACGGCTGCCTTTTTTTGTTTTAATAAAACAATGGGAGCAACAACAGTTTGTAAACAATCCTTCTCTTGCTGCGATAAATTAAAATCATTTTCTATAGTACTAATACCAGGATATAATAATGCAAAAGGTTTTGCAGGCCGGTGTTTTCTTTTACGCAATTCTTTTATCACCGTTTCACTGGTAGCATCACACAAAAGCAAATAACCGCCAATGCCTTTTACGGCAATTATTTTTTTATTAGTTAATTCGGCTACTATTCTTTCGATAACTGTTGTATAACCACTGCACAATTTTTCGCCGGTGCCAGAAAATATTTCTAAACTGATACCGCAAGCAGAGCAGGAATTGGTTTGCGAATAATGTCTTCTGTAATTAGGGTTGTTATACTCCTCATCACAGTCTTTGCACATAGTAAATGGCTGCATGGACGTATTACTTCTGTCGTAAGGCAAAGTATGAATGATGGAATATCGTGGGCCGCAATTAGTACAGGTAATAAAAGGATACTGATAACGGCGGTTGGCCGCATCATACATTTCTTTCTTACAATCGGCACACAAGGCAAAGTCTGGCGTAAGCATCAGGTTAGCGGTTGCTGTTACTCCACTTTCGTTAATTGTAAATGCAGCATAAATAGTATGGTTTACCTTTTCAATGTGGTGAGTAGTAATCTTTGATAATGCAGGCGCCTTTGTTATAACTGCTTCGTAAAAATTTTTTGCTGATTGTTCTGTGGCATTGATCTCAACATGTACCCCATCGCTGGTATTATTTACCCAGCCAGTTACATTTAATTTTTTTGCTAACTGGTACACAAAAGGCCTAAAGCCCACGCCTTGCACCAGCCCTGTAATATGTATATGATAAGTTAGCAAAATGATGAATAAAATTCAATTTTGTTAAGGTAAGGATAATAGCTGCAACTTATTGGGTTGGCACAAAAAAACCGAAGTAAAACTCCGGTTTTTGCACTTAGTAAACTTTGCCTGAACTGTATTCCTTAGTATTTTTTTAAATTAAAACTGCCACTGAATGTACCGGCTGTATAATAAGCAGGCTGGGTATTATCTTCAGCTCTTACTTCGTTACATGTTCCTGTAATAATTCCATTGGCCACATTCATACCGCCATCAAAACTATGGGTAAACGGAAGCTTTTCTATACTAATTTTTAAAACACTCCTGCTGATGGTATAAGTTCCCGACTGCGGACCATTCAATTCAAATTGCTGATGCTTAAAAGATACGGTACCATTGGCCTTAAACTCCATCCATAAAGAATCTACAGTGGCGGATCCCACATTCTGAATTATTCTTGCGCCTTTCCATCTGCCCACAAGATCGGTTGCAAGCGTATAGGATTTTACATTAGGTTTTGGTTTTACAATGTCGTGCAATGGCAAAGGAATTGACTGCGGCGGTTGCCTTTGTGCAAATGCAATAACGGCAACAAAAATGGTTATCCCGGTAAAAACAAGTTGTTTTTTCATTTTATGTTATAAGTTTTACAGTAAATATTTCTTATTAAAGATATTGTTAAGCTGCAACCAATTGCCTCCCTTAAAAACAGGATTTTTTTGAAGCAATTGATTGAAGCTTTAATAAATTGAAAGGAGGATTTAAATAGTGATTATTATTGGAATCAGGTAAGGCATTCCTCAAAAACTTTAGCAAAAAAAAAACCTTGAAAGTTTAAGCTTTCAAGGTTTTTACATTTTACCCTGCACCCCAGTCAATATAATTTCCATTTTTTTAAGAAGCACAAAGGTTATACTCTATCTTTTTCTACCTTAAGACGCCCCTTAGCCATTTACCAGCTTTTTATAGTTGCGCTGCAAACGCCGGGTATCATTAAAATCTTTAAATGACATAAAAGATATACCGGCCCTTTTATTTTCGAGCGCAGCATCATACATCATTTTGTAATGTTGTGTAATTACCGATTGTGCTTTAAAATAAGAAAAACCCGGTGCATAAATATGAGCAGGTTCTGCACCAGAGCCATTCAATTCAAGCAAGGCAATATTTTTACCTTGTTTTAGTTCTTCAATGCTGGTACAGCGCAGATCAAATCTTCCAAAATAAAAACCCTTAATATCTGTACAGATTTTATCGAAAGTGCTTGTCAAAGCTTCGTCAATAATATGGTTATAATTTAAAAACATGGCACCCAATACATGATTACCATATGGCACCAATATCTGCACTTCTTCTTTTGCCAGGATAGTATTGAAATTAATATTACCCTCTTTTTTTAACCGATAGTATTGCAAAAAAGAACGATCGCTGGTTTTTATAAGTGTATCAATAGTAGACTGTCCATCACCAGTAACAGTCAATAATTTTTTTAAAGTTACCGAGGTAATTCTGCCCTTTTTACTATTTGGATTTCTAAAATAAAAAATACTGAACTCCATTGGGTATGCCACATAATCCTGTATCAAAAAAGGAACCTGTACCAGTTTGACGTATGCAATTAGTTCGTTTAAAGATGCTATTTTTTTTACGCACCAGCCTCTTTCACCTCTATCTGGTTTGGCTATTATTGGAAATGTAATACCAGCTTTATCCATTTGTTCCAAAATGCTTTCTACACGGGCAGGTGTATTTATTAAAATTGTGGCAGGATAATATTCTTTTGGCATCAACTGAAAAATACTCCACTTGCTTTCAAAAAACATTCCTCCTGTTTCAATTGATGGATTAGCTGCCGAAAAGAAAAAGAAAGACCTTGCCTTTAGCGATAAATAAATAAAATATAAGCTTGCAGGAAAATACACCAACCACATTGGCCAGTATTCCCAGCTTTTTGCTTTGATGTAAAAGGCCCGTATTTTAAAAGAGATATCCATTATTGTTACTTTGTCATTGTGCCATTACTTACCAATGCTTACACAAATTCTTTATCACTTATCTTCAATTGGAGGACTTTGCTGTGCTGAGAAAAATTCGAAAGATCATAATACTGCATTACAGCATGTTGATTACTATCCAGTGTTATAAATGAATAACTCAGTGTTTGCATTTTATTATTTCTGTTTATTATAAATCCATTCTCTTTATCATCATTCAATTTAAAAAAATTCAGTACCGATGATGCCGATATGGCTTCGTTTCTTGTCATCCAGTTATCAAACAATTGCTGCCGGTGTAATTTTGCCGCAGGCGAATATAACGTAGCAGATGACCAGATATAGGGCTGACAGTTCTGTAATTTTTTGCAATGCTTAACTGTACCATCCCATACCAGTTCAAACAAATTGTTGGCTTCAAAAACAATTAATGTAAACGGTTCTATAGCATCCGTATCTATTAGTTGCCATTGGGCTACCGGAAAGTTAGCCAATAATAATTCCGCCACAATCAATCCCCTGCTTTTTCGATAAGCTGGATGCCGCTGATGATCTTTAAAACCACCATTCAGCAAAATAATAATACTGCCCGATACAGATATTCCTATCCATGTGCCGCCTGCTTTACCATCTGTTGGTGCTAAATAACATCCATCCCCTGATGAATGCACACCCGGTATCAGCGCTGGAGTACGGGCAGGGTCTTCGTCTCTTAATGAAGCAAAATAATATTGATTTCCTTTTGGTATAAATGCTACTGTACACATCAAAGGGCAGTTTTAATTGTATTAATTACAGCTGGCTTTTATTTAACCAATGCAAGATATTTTATGGTAGACGGCGCCATACCAAAATCATTACCGGTAATATTTAAATTCATTTCTCTTAGTGCTACTTTTATTAAAGCAAGATGATGTATCGCATGTTCTGCATTATACACTATTTCCCTGTAAAAACTGGAAGTTACAAAATTAGTAGCCCCATCTTCCGTAATTACTTTTATTTTTTTATCCGGTTGAATAATTTGCGTAACCATTTCATTTATCTGAAAAGCTGCAAGGTTTAAATCTGTTTCAAGTGATGAGTTTCTTATCCTGTTAATGTAATCAACAACGCCTGTTTCATATCCATCTAATACACATTTTAATAACTCTATGATATGCCTGGTATGGCCGCCAATGCTGGCATTACCAAGGCAAAATATTTTATTATTGTATTGTTGTGCAGTTAACTTGCTTAACAGGTTGCTTAATAATTGCAACTGTTCGGTTAATTGATAAAATATCATAGGGTATTATTTTAATAAGGCATAACCAAATAAATGATTAAATGCTACGCAATGAATGGAGACATATTTATACTCGTAAAAATCAGGCATGCCGCTAACACTATACACCTGGTTGCCTGCTATAGATTTTAAACTACCCATATCAATATAATTTACAGGCATTGCTTCTTTTGAAATATATACATGTAAAGCGGGGCCGTTATTAGTATTAAAGCTGGCGAGTTTTACTTCATAAGCAGTTCCTCTCTTATAGATTTCGACCATACCTGTTACAGTACCAAATGGCCCCGACTGAAAACTGCCTTTGAATTTTAATACGGCGCTGTCGATACCCCTGGTAGTATCTATCATTTCGTCTAAAACTGTTGTTGGAGCAAACTGGCTTTCCTTTTTACATGACACAATAGAAAATGTGGCGGCACAAAGAATTAAAATGATGTAACGCATTGTTTGAGATTTAAAATTTTAAAATAAATTCAGGAGATACAACAAATTTTCTGGTGAGCCCATCCGGCCTGATGTCTCGTACTACAAAGGGAACACCGGCTAATAATCCGATAGAAAATTTATGATTAATAGTATAATGTAATGCCGTAGTGCCGTTAAGCGTAAGCCCTTCAGAACCGTTTAATGCAATAGGCGAATTGCTGATATTACCATTGATGTAAGTATCCTTTCCTAAATGATAAATACCTAATAAACCTACATTAATATTGATTTTGTTTTTTTTAATAATAGTATATCCAGCCCTAAGCAACACATCGCCTGTTCTTTTAAATGTATTGGTAGGTACATATTTTTTTGCTGCGGCAGTATTCCAGTAATCGGGTAAAAAAGTATTTCGGTTAGCACCCGAAACCGGCAGTTGAAATGCTGAAGCGAATAACCATTTTTTATTTTTAATTGTTATACCTCCTAATATATCTGCTGTACCTAAACTGCTTTGGTATTGCATGGGTAATGGCTTATTATCAGTACGTATATCACTATTATTAAGCGGCAATTTTGTACCCAATAAAAAAGATGTTTGCCAATTACTATTGTTATTTAATGAATAAGTGGCAGAAAAAATAATGTCTCCCATACCTGTTGCTGTACCCAAATTTCCGCTGGCATAATTACCAGTGAGCTTTGCTTGTATGGCCCAGTTTTTATTGAGTTGGTTATCGTATTGAATACCTGGTGTAAAAACAAAAACATTTTCATCTCCAACACCGCTGCTTAAAATAAGCGTTAGCTTTTGTTTTTTTGCTGCGCTATAAGAATCGCTATGCTGGCTCATATTACCAATGGTACAAAAGCCTGCATCGCTGCAGCCCTGCGCTTTAATTTTACTTACAAAAAAGCTTAATGATACCAAAAAGACCACAGTTACTTTAGTTTTCATATTGCTATTGATTTTTTAAATACTTTATTAAAGAGCAAAACGCCTTGCTGTTTATGTAACAGCAGTATTATGCTACAGCAAACCAGCACCATAATTGCCAGCATAAATAATTGCCCGCCATCGCCCTGCGATTGTATGCCAATAACTGTTAGATGAGAAAGTATAGCACCACCCATAAGGGCAACACCAAGTAGAGCACCGATAAAAATAGTAGTTGGAATTAAGAGTAAAATACTTGCAACTAATTCTATTACACCAGTTCCTATTCGCCCCCATGGCTCTACGCCCAGCTCAGTAAATAATTCCACCGACTCTGGTTGAGCAGTAAATTTGAAATATAAAGTTTGAAAAAGAATCACGGCAGCAGCAATACGTAACAGCAAGGAGCTAATAAGTTTTATTTTCATTTTGATAGTTTTTTAAAGAAGTAATTGACAGTATTTACAAAATTTATTAAGGGGCAGTTTTTTTTAATAAAAAAAAACAGACCAGTTTTTATCTGCTTTTGTTTTTAAACCGGACTCGTCTTTGTTCCATTTATTAAGGGTGTTATTTACCCAGCTATGATAGAACAGGTATAATTTTCCGTTTGCTATTTTAAAGGTTTCCGGATCAATTTCTACCTTATCGTTGCTTGCACCCATTGCGTAAGCACACCATCCGCCATACTGCGGTTCATACTTTTTATAGTCTTTTATAAATAATTCTTTATTAGCAGCGCTGGAAAAATAATAAGTAACCCCTTCTGCAATAGCTGCCATTTGTTTACTGCCTTTAACAGCTTCGTTTTGGGTAAAATAAGCTACAGGATCATAACCCTGTATTGCAATTCCCTTTTCAAGATTAAATTCTTTTGTTCTTACAACTGTCTGCGCTGTAGCATTGAAAATGCAAAATACTAAGGCAGCCAGCATAATTATTGTTGATTTCATTTGTTGTTATTTTATTTTGATTACAAATTTTTCATTGTGCTTGTTTTAACCAGTATTCGTTTGCAGCTTTTATCCTGTTGGCTGTATCTTTTATCCACAGCTCTTTTACTTTTAAATTATAGTTCAGGTAAAGCTTATTACCAGTAACTGTCCATGCATTAGGATCCGTTGGCGACTTATGGCCCTCGCTGCACCCATAAGCGCAATAGCCACCAAATTGTGGCGCATATTTTTCGGGAGAAATCTTAAAACTATCTAGGTTGGCCTGCGAAATAAATTTCCATTTACTGCCGCTCCAGTCTGCTGTAAAGCCGTGGCTACCTTCTACAGCTGTATGTTGCAGAAAGTATGCCACAGGGTCGTATCCTTTAATAGCAATACCGTTTACCGAATTAAACTTTACGATTTGTGCAGTACTGGTAATTGTAATAATGAGGGCAATAATGCCGATAGACAAAACTTTCATTTTTTACTTATTGGTTTTGATTAATACGGTAACGATCTTTAAAATCGGCTTCAAAAAAAAATCAGAATTCCCTTTTTCAACCTTTATGCGATCATCCACACAACATTAGACGAGCCATTAGTATTAACCTTACAACAAAAAGAAAAAAATAAAAAACTAATTGGAGAAGAAAAATTATTGGCCTGTAGTATCTATCCGGCGCTGAATATTCTCTTTTGTTTTTGCAGAAAGTAAATGAGAAGGATTGGTAAACAGGGACTCAGCAGTATCGTTGCCTGCTTTGTTAATTACAGCAGATTGTTTTATAAAGCGTTTGCAGTATTTGCAGTATAATAAATGGTAGTGTAATTTTATTTTTTCTATAAACGATATTTTACCTTCTTCGTTCTTTAACGACAGCAAGGTGGCGTGTTTACAGTTAAATACGTTCTTTTTAAAAAGGTATAGCTTCATTATATTTTCTTTAAGCCAAAAACCAGTTCTTTTCAAGGCAACTCCGAATTAATACTTTGGCTCTGTGAATAATCACCCAATAGTTAGACGAGGTGATATTGAAATCCTTACAAATTGTTGCTGAATCTTCATCATCTAAAAACCGGGCAATAAAGACAGGCACCAGCTTAGGCGGCATTTTGCTTATACAGTATTGCATTATTTTATTAAAATCGTTTTTATTGATCTTTGCATCTGCCATTTCCTTCCAGGCTGTCGGAAGTGCATTATCAAGCCAATGTCCATTATCTTCCTCAAAAAAATGCCTGGTGAACCCGGATTCTGTTTGGGAGAGATAACCAGTTACATCTTTCAACACATCATTTTTACGGTAATGGTCAATTATTTTATTTTTAAGAATAGCAGTAAGCCAAGTCCTTTCTGAACTCCCGTGTCTGAATTGTTCCCGGGCTTTAAAAGCAGAAAAAAAAGTATCCTGCACCAGGTCTTCGGCCGCTTCCTTATTATTTACTTTTATAAAAGCAACTGAATACAGATAATCGCCATAATTATTCAACCAATTTTGAGGTTGCAATATTTCTTCATTCATTAAGCTTTGGTTTTGTTGTGCAATCATATACAAAACAGAATGCCGGTCAGATTGTTTATCATGCAAAAAAGGGCGCCGGCAGACAGAGAAACAACAGCAAATCAAATACTGCCGTATAAAAAGGTCTGGCCTTCGGTTGGCGCAGGGCTTCCTTTAATATCCTCCAGCGTAAGGGTAAAAGCTGTGGCGCCGGCGGGTACGTTTTTCAATTCAATAAAGCGGTCCCTTATTTCATCGTGTACCATACCCACATTTATTATCTTATTATTTACAGTTGCCCATAGCTGGTATTTTTTATCCTGTGGCGATGGCACCAGGTGATGTATCATAATGTAAGCCTTGCCTGTTTTTTTATCCCAATACATTGTACAGCGGCAAAGTGTATATGGCGCAACACCATACATGGCCACTGGTGTAATAGCAGGATCTCTTAAAATTTTATAGTCATCCTGTGGCAAAGTACTGAGCGGTGTATTTGTTTTTTCATTTAAGGCAAATGCTTGTGCTTCATTTTTTTTGTATAAAGTGTAATTCATAACACTACTAATACCCAATAATAAAACCGCAGCTGCTGCAACCGCTCTCAGCCAATTCATCTTTTTTATTTTAGGCTGTGCAGATGGCAATGCTATTGCAGGTATTTTCAATTCCTTTAAAGAATGTAAAATTTTTGTGTCTAATTCATCACCGGTTTCAGTAGTTGCTGCCAGGGCATTTTTTTCAAAAGCAACTTCAAACTTAATTATTGCAGTATTCAATTCAGGATATTGTGAGCGCAGCAATTCCAGCTCAGTGCTTTCTTCCGGTGAGCAAAGGCCCATAACATACATTTCAATTATGCCCGATGATATGTAATTGTTAATATCCATTATAAAAATTGTTTACGCAGTTCTATTAGCGCATTTCTTAATCTTGTTTTTACTGTTCCTACAGGCATGTTTAGTATTTTGGCAATCTCCTCATGTGTAAAGCCATTAAAGTAAGAGAGTTCCAGCACATTTTTATAATCTTCTCTTAATAAATGCACCTGCTTTCTTAAACCAATCTGGTTTATGTTAAAACTATGACTGTCTTTTTCATCTGCATAAGAAACGTAATTGTGTAACGAATCGTTTTTTTGTTGTGTTTTAAAAGCCTTACTGCGTGTTGTGTTAATGGCACAATTACGGGTAACATTAAATAGCCATGTAAATAATCTGCCTTTTGCGGCATCGTACTTTTCAATATTTTTCCATGCAGTTACAAATACTTCCTGCAGTACGTCTTCTGCAATTTCTTTATCTGCAATAATCTGCTGTACTACAGTAAATAAAGCGTTTTTGTAATTTTTATATAAAAACTCAAAGGCATCATTGTTATGCCTTTTAAGTGCGGCAGTTAAATCTTCTTCGGTATAAACTTTTATATCAGGCAAATGCAGCAGTTAATTTTATTCGCTGTAAATGTAAATGGATTGAGGCTTTCAAAAAAATATGTTTACTAAAAATTCACAGCGACAGACATTGGTTACTGGTGCGCTTAATAACATAAAAAAAGAGAATAACTTTTCAGTCATTCTCTTCTACGTGCCCAGAACAAGATTCGAACTTGCACATCCTTGCGAACGCTGCCACCTGAAGGCAGTGCGTCTACCAATTTCGCCATCTGGGCATTCAGGATTGCAAATGTAAACCCAAAATTTGTTTTAAAAAACTATATCTCCTTTCTTTTCCAACCAACCATTACCACACCGGCAATTACTAACATGGTTCCGATGATCTGCGCAGCAAAAATTTGTTCTCCTAAAACAAAATGTGCCTGTATAACGGTAGATACCGGCCCTATGCTGGAAATAACAGCTACATTATTGGAACCCATTCTTTTTAAACCTTCGGATGTTAGAAAGCTGGGAATTACAGTTGCAACAACTGCAAGCAAAATACCATACAGCCAAAATGCAGTACCTCCGGATTGTAATACTGTAAAATTGCCGTTAATGCAATAATGCAACAATACCCCCAACGAAGCCACCGTCATTCCGTAAGCTGTAAATTTTGCGGCACCAATTTGTGGAATTAACTGGCCGCTGCCGGCAATAAAAAAACCAAATGTAATGGCACATAAAAAAATAAGCAAACTTCCATAATAGAAATTAGGGTTACCGGCTTCAATTTTTAATTCGCTGTAAAATGCTATCGCAATGCCAGTATACGTTATCAGTAAAGCCCATTTTTGAATAGCCGCAATTTTTTGCTTAAAGAGTAAGGAAGTAATCAACATAGTGATAGTGGGATATAAAAACAAGATCAATCTTTCCAGCCCTGCAGTAATATATTGCAACCCTACAAAATCTAAAAAGCTGCTGAGGTAATAACCCGATAATCCCAGCACCACCAAAAACCACCATTGCCTGCTGGTTAGCTTTTTATTTTCCTCTTGGTTGGTTTTATAAAAAGCCACTATCAAATAAAACGGTAACGAACAGATCATTCGTACGGCCAGCAAACTCAATGCATCTACTTTTATATCTGCAAATGCTTTTTTTACAATTACCGCTTTGGTAGAAAACAGTATTGCGCCAATGAAAGTTATCACAAACCCGGCAAGCGATATCTTTTCTTTAATCTTTTTATCCATAAAAATAAAACCCCGGAAATACAGCCGGGGTTAATAAAAATATTATTTACAATTACTCCTATGCACTCACATTAAAATCTCTCAGTGCATCATTCAAGCTGGTTTTTAAATCGGTGCTTGCTTTACGCTGGCCAATAATTAATGCACACCCTACCCCAAATTCTCCTGCAGGAAATTTCTTGTTGTAACTACCCGGTATCACCACACTTCTTGCAGGCACTCTTCCTTTCATTTCTATGGGTTCGGCGCCACTAACATCAATAATTTTTGTTGATTGAGTAAGCACTACATTAGCGCCCAATACCGCTTCTTTTTCAACAATCACCCCTTCCACCACAATACAACGGCTGCCAATAAAACAACCATCTTCTATTATCACCGGGCTGGCTTGCAATGGTTCCAGCACACCGCCAATACCCACGCCACCACTCAAATGCACACCCTTGCCAATTTGAGCACAACTACCTACAGTTGCCCAGGTATCCACCATCGTGCCTTCATCTACATATGCACCAATATTTACGTAGCTCGGCATCAGCACTACATTTTTTGCTAAATAAGCACCATATCTTGCTACTGCATGAGGCACAGCTCTTACCCCTAAAGATGCATAATCACTTTTCAATTTCATTTTATCATAAAACTCAAATGGAGGTAATGTAAATGTTTCCATTTGCTGAATACCAAAATACATTAATATGGCCTGCTTTACCCATTCGTTTACTACCCAGCCGCCCTGTGCATCAGTCGAAGGGTCAGATGGAGCGGCCGTTCTCAACCTTCCTTTATCCACTTCTTCAATAACTGCTCTTACAGCATCTGCATATTTTTTATCTTTCAGTAATTCCCTGTTACCCCAGGCTTCTAATATTAAGTCTTTCATCTTTTAAAATTTTTGCAAACATAATAAATAAAATAGTTGATTTTTGTAACCGGGCTTTTTTACTGCTATTTAGGTGAAGTGGCAGAGTTTATCCTGAGGAACGAAGGACACTCTTGTACGGTAACTCATTATTGAGCGCTTTCAATTTGCTACTCATTTCTAAATAGCCGGTAATTATCTCCACTATTTGGCTGATGCCGAAGGCGGATCACATCTAAACACTTTAGGATTTAATTTTGAAACAGGCACAACACATATTAATTCGCTTACCCAACTGGTTGGGAGATATGGTAATGAGCACAGCTTTTGTAAAAGCGGTGCAGCAGCTATATCCTCATGCTACTATAGATGTAATTGCAAAAAAAGGTATTGATTTTTTATTGGACTATTTCCCCACCCATAGCCAGCGCTTTATTTTTAATAAGGAAGAATACCCCGGATTAACCGGCGCTTATAAATTTGGCAAACAAATACGCCAACAAAAAAAATACGATATTTTCTTTTGCCTGCCCGATTCCATTTCATCGGCTGTAATGGGCCACGCCATTGGCGCATTAAAAAGAGTGGGCTACAAAAAAGAGTTACGCTCGGTACTACTTACTAACGCTTACCCAAAGAAAAAAAACTTACACCGTGCAGAAGAGTATGTTGATCTGCTACAGCAATTTTTAAATACCAGCTTACCTACACCGCCTGTTGAATTAGCCACGGAAGCTGTAGAAAGAAAAAATATTTTAATTGTAAATATAAATTCGGAGGCAAGCAGCAGAAGGCTTCCCAAAGAAAAAGCGGTGAGCATTATAAATACACTACGAAAAAATATTAGCGAAGAAATTATTTTAGTAGGCAGCAATAAAGAAGCCGCATTTGTGGAAGAAGTGTACAATGCACTTGAAAACAAGGTCAACATTACCAATAATGCCAACAAAACAAACCTGCCTCAATTAATAACTTTGTTACGTTCGGCCAATGTACTGCTTACCACTGATAGCGGGCCGGCACATGTTGCCAACGCATTAGGTACGCACACTGTTGTTTTATTTGGTGCCGGTAACGAAAACAATACTGCACCTTACAATAAAACCAACAGAACAATTATTCGCCTGGGGCAATTACCTTGCGAACCCTGCATCAGCAATACTTGTAAAGTTTACGGTGCCCCTGAATGTTTGTTGCGCCTGGATGAAAATATAATTACACAGCAGGTAATTGCTGCATTAAAAAAACAAAAGTTGTAACTGATGCTTTTCAACACCGATATTGAAGAATCTGTAAAAGTTTTACAAAACGGCGGACTGTTGCTTTATCCTACAGATACCATTTGGGGTATTGGTTGTGATGCCACTAATGAAAATGCTGTGGCTAAAATTTACCAGTTAAAAAAACGTACCGATGAAAAAAGTATGATCATTCTTTTGGCTGATGAGCAGGACTTACCCAATTACATTACAGAACCCAACCCAAAAATTTTTGACTATGTAAAAGGTATACACAAACCCACTACCGTAATTTACCAAGGTGCCATAAACCTTGCTAAAAATTTAATTAATACAGATGGCAGCATTGCTATCCGTATTGTAAAAGATGAATTTTGCAAACAGCTCATTAAAAAAATCAGGCAGCCTGTTGTTTCCACCTCAGCCAATATCAGCGGCTATCCGCCACCAACCATTTTTGCCGATATAGATGTGGCAATAAAAAACGGTGTTGACTATATTGTTCAACACCGCCAGGATGATTTAACTCCATCAAGCCCTTCTGCTATTATAAAGTGGAATGCTGATGGCTCTCTCCACATCATACGTTCCTGAAATATTTTAACTCCCTATAAAGTAAGCCCTACACCCAACTGAATACTTTGATTCTTCCATTTATCTTTATTGTCAATATCATTCAAGTTATTCAAACCAATTGCATAACGGCCATACACTCTAAAATGAGAAACATTTATTTGCACGCCACCCAACATACTAAAGTCGCCGCCTTTAAAAGCATCTTTACCGTTTTCTACAAACGTATTGCTCTTATTCATTAATATACCAAACTGGGGACCCGCCTGCAGTGAAACCAATTTACCTACATTGTAATTCAATAATATTGGGATAGTTAAATATTTTAACTGAACACTATTTAATTTATTAAACTGGTATACAGAACTGAATTTGTCTGAAGTATCAATATTTACCTGGTTAAATAATACTTCGGGCTGTATGGCAAATTTTTTACCCAAGCCAATTGTTACAAAGCCACCCACATGGTAACCATAGGTAAATTTTTCATCAAAAGTTTGCCCGGTCATTTTATTTAATGTGGCACCTCCTTTGGCACCTATTTTAAAACTTTGTGCAAATGCACCAATGCTGATAATGGTAATTACTGCTGTTAATAAGAGTTTCGCTTTCATAATTATAAGTTGTTTAGTTACCTCCTTAACATCCAAGTTATATGCCAACGGTATATGTAGTTATCTAATTTTTTGTTAAGACAATTTTTTAAAACGACACTCCCGCCGTAACAGAAAAAATAGTACTCAACCTGTTAGCTGTTGTTTCTGGTAAATAATAATCTAAATAAAGATTGGGTTGCAAAAAGAATTTACCAATGCTGTAAGTAAAATCAAAAGATACGGCAGCGGATTGTAATTGAAATTTATTGGTAGATTCTACTTGCCTTTTATTTTGAAGCCTTTTCAATCTCAACCTGTCAAATATTTTATTGGTATGCGTTAATGTAAGTTTATCACTTCCAAAATTCACAATCAAAGTAGGGGTAAAATCAAATTCGTCATCTTTAGAAAATATTTTATAAAAACTAAAATCATGTGACACATTTGCGGAAACGGAAAAGTAGCTTGATGCATTGTCTGTAGAATCATAGCCAGATATAAGCACTGTTGTATCCCGGCGTGGAATAGACAATGGAATAGGATAGGTTACTAATTCACTTCTAAAAACCACTTCCTTATATTTTCCGTTTGCAAAACCTGCTGATAGCCCCGGTTGCAAAATCCCCTTCGCCCTTTTTAAATACCCATAAATATCATTTTGATACAACGATTTACTATTGTATTTATTCCTATCACTTACATACCTCGTATATGAAATTCCGGCTGTTATCTTTTTTCCATAATAATCGTAGGCCCCATTAATTCCTGTTTGATATAATTCTGTTTTACCTGCACTATTGTCTGTTAAAAAGCCTGTTAATCCAAAACTAAACCCGTTTTTTATACGATAAATAACCGATGGTGTAAAAATGAGTTGATTGATTATTCCGGTAGCATTGGCTGCATTATTGTGGGCACTAAAAGCTCCATTACCAACACCTACACTTATATCTACAGAATTTTTTTCTTTTTCCTGCATCAGTTTTAAAAACTCGTCATTAGCCATCATCGAATCCAGCATCGCTTTGTCTTTTGCAGAAAGAGAATCTATTTGTGCTATTGCCGCCGAATTACTCAAAATGACCAGAAAAAACAGAAGATAAAATTTTTGCATACAATTCGATAAGTTTGATAAGACTTAGTAACTCAAAAATAGTTTAACTAAGCAATAAAACGAGGCCATTAAGGGTAAAGTTTAACATTAAAGTTGTTTTGCCCAATAAAAACCATACCTTTGCGCCCATTATTAATAACTGAGAATTACATGACATGCTCAGTTGCTGTTGAAAGAGGATTGCTGCAATCAGATTTCAGAACTCACTAACAACCGCTGAAGGTGCCGCCAAATTGTGGCAGCCAACAGGGTTCTCCAACGGCCAAAGCATGACACACCGGGTATTGAATACCGGACAAACATGTGGCTATCACAAAACAAATTTAAATGAATGCATTTGAAGCCTTAGGCTTAAACGAACATTTGGTACAAGCTGTTGCCGATCTGGGATTTGAAAAACCTAGTGAAATACAGGAAAAGGCCATTCCTATTTTATTATCTGGCACAACCGATTTTATCGGCCTTGCACAAACCGGTACCGGTAAAACTGCCGCCTTTGGTTTACCATTGTTGCAATTAATAGATCCCACAGAACGCCATGCACAGGCGCTGGTGGTTTGCCCAACAAGAGAATTGTGTTTGCAAATAACCAATGATCTGGAAAAATTTAAAAAACACAGTAAGAATATTTTTACTGAAGCAGTATATGGCGGAGCCTCTATCACCATGCAAATACGCAACCTTAAAAAAGGAGTGCAAATTGTAGTGGCAACCCCCGGAAGGTTAATTGACCTTATTGAAAGAAAAGCCATTGACCTGCAAAAAGTAAAGTATGTAGTGCTGGATGAGGCTGATGAAATGCTGAACATGGGTTTTAGGGATGATATTGATTTTGTATTGAAGAATACCATCAACAGAGAAAGCATTTGGTTATTTAGTGCTACCATGCCACCAGAAGTTAGAGCTATCAGCAAAAACTACATGGAAACCCCGAAAGAAATTACTGTTGGTAAAAAGAACAGCGGTAACGTAAATATCGATCACCAGTATTTTGTGGTGCCACAACAACATCGTTACGAAGCATTAAAAAGATTGATCGATTTTAATCCCGGCATGTATGGTATAATTTTTACCCGTACTAAAATTGATGCACAGGAAATAGGCGAACGTTTGGCAAAAGCCGGCTACGAGATTGAAGCATTACATGGCGACCTTACGCAACAACAAAGAGATAAGGTAATGGGGCGCTTTCGTACAAAGAGTTTACAATTATTAATTGCAACAGATGTTGCTGCAAGAGGTATAGATGTTGATGGCGTAACGCATGTTATCAATTTTGAATTACCTGATGATATGGAAGTGTACACCCATAGAAGCGGCCGTACCGGACGTGCTGGTAAAACAGGTATTTGTCTTTCTATTTGCCATACAAGAGAAACTTTCAAGATAAAATCTCTTGAAAGAATGATCAATGCACAATTTCATAAAGTTGATGTACCATCTGGTAAAGATGTTTGCCGCAAACAGTTCTTCCATTTTATGGATACTTTAATGCAGGCTGATGTAAGCAGTGGCGATTATGAAACTTATATGCCCGACCTGATGGAAAAATTTGCTTCCGTTACTAAAGAAGAAGTATTGCAAAGAGTAGCCTCTTTAGAATTTAACCACTTTTTAAAATATTACGAAAACGCCGAAGACCTTAACAGAAGCGATATACGCAGCGACAGAAGGCAACCATCTGCCAGCGGCGAAGCAAGAGACGGTAGCAGGAAAGAACGTACTGATTTTAACAGGCGCGACAGCGGTTACACCAGGTTGTTCATTAACCTTGGTACAAAGGATGGTTTTTACAAAGCCAGTTTTTTACAATTTATTTTAGATGAAAGTAATTTGAAGAAGGAAGTGTTGGGTAAGATTGATATGAGAGATATGAATAGCTGGATAGAAATTGATAAAGCCGAAGCAGGCAGAATGATCACCGCTATTGATGGCAAACGTTACAACAACCGCACTATCCGTATGAATGAAGCAGATGGTGGTTTTAAACGCCCCAATGATGAAGGTAATGCTGGTGGTGGAAGAGAAAGAAAAAGAACCTACGCTCCAAAAGAGAGAAGGAGTTTCAGATAATTTTTTTAGATTTTATAAAAAATCCTCCAATTAAATATTGGGGGATTTTTTATTTACACCCATTTTTCTAAAGTAAAATAAAGACACAATAACGAGTGCATACAAAAAACTGCCAATGCAGGCAATTATTATATCTTCAAAACTTTCTCTTTCTTTTCTAACCAATAACCTTACTGAAAGAATAGTAATTGTCATTAGTATTAAACCTGCCCAGTAAACCAACATATAACTTCTTTTCAGCAAATCACTATTTCTTTCCATTTTAAAGATGAACCATAAAATATATAAAGCGCCAAGCAAAGAAGTAGCCAGTTGTAAAATATAATACACAGGTAATCTTAATATAGAAAATACAATTTCAGTATAAAAAAGGGGGTGCATCGTAGTAAAAAAACCATCCCGGTGCGTAAAGGCATCCAATAAAAAATGAGAAAGAATTCCACATAATACAGATACAAAAAACCGCATTTTATTTTTAAGAAAATACCTCCTCCAGTCAAATACTGCAAAAACAGAAAATCTTTCCCGTAAACATTGGGGCAAATGCGATACTAATGAATTTTTGACCACCTGGTGAAAAACAAAACTGAGCAATACTGCAAATGGAATATTAAAAGCAATAAGCCCCATCCAGGTATGGCCAAAATATGCAGATTCTTTTAGCTGAAGTAAAAACTCAAAATCGGGTACCACACTCCCAACCACCAGCCCGGTTACAGAAAAGGGATTCTTTTTTGAATTATAAAATGGCAATACAATTGCCGGGTGTGAAAAAGTAAAAGGCATTTATAAATTGTAATACTTGGTTTTATTTAAATAAATATACCTGTACAAAAATACCGTTTATTAAATTTACAACCCCTTATGACCAAAATCATTTTCATTCTGCATAATGTATACGATGTTTGCCATATGAATCTCTGGAAAAATATCATCAGCAGGCCTTCTTAGTCCCCTCCTCTCCTTTTTATTTCTATTTACTTTTTTAACCTGCTTTTTAAGCAAATAATTTATTGTATGAAAACGATCATAGAACCGTTCAGAATAAAGTCTGTTGAACCTATTTATTTCAACACAAAAGAAGAGCGTCAAAACATTTTAGAAAGCGCTTTTTTTAATCCTTTTCTTATTCACTCCAAAGATGTGCTGATTGATTTATTAACCGACAGCGGCACCAGCGCTATGAGTAGTAATCAATGGGCAGGCATAATGCAGGGAGATGAGTCTTATGCCGGTAGCCCCAGCTTTTTTCGTTTTGAAGAAACAGTACAGCATATCACCGGAATGCCATTGGTTATTCCCACTCACCAGGGAAGGGCAGCAGAAAAAATATTATTCAGCATACTGGGTGGCAAAGGTAAATATTTTGTGAGCAATACTTTGTTTGACACCACAAGAGCCAACATAGAATTTTCCGGTGCCGAAGGAATAGATTGTATTTGTGAAGAAGGAAAACACCCCGCTATTCCTGCTCCATTTAAAGGAAATATGGATACGGATGTGTTAAAAAAAATCATTGAAAAAAAAGGCGCTGCTAATATCCCATTATGCATTATCACTGTAACCAATAATTCGGGTGGCGGCCAGCCGGTAAGTATGCAAAATATAAGAGAAGTAAAAAAAATATGCACCGAAAATAACATTCCGCTATTTATTGATGCCTGCAGGTTTGCAGAAAATTCCTACTTTATAAAACTACGTGAAAAAGGTTACGCCAATAAATCAGTAAGAGAAATTGCCAGGGAATTGTTTTCTTACGCCGATGGTTGTACCATGAGCGCAAAGAAAGATGCCTTTGCAAATATTGGTGGTTTTTTGGCAATGCGCAATGAAGAGCTGGCACAGCAATGCCGCAATCTTTTAATTATGACGGAAGGCTTTCCTACTTACGGCGGCCTTGCTGGCAGGGATCTTGAAGCCATTGCAATTGGACTGAACGAAGTACTTGATGAACATTACTTGCAATATCGTATCCGAAGTATTGAATACCTCACCAATAAATTAATTGCTGCCGGTGTGCCGGTAATGCAACCTGCCGGTGGACATGCCGTTTATCTGGATGCAAAAGAATTTCTTGCACATATTCCTGTTGAGCAATATCCCGGGCAGGCTTTGGTTAGTGCATTGTATTTACATGGAGGTATTCGCAGCGTAGAGATTGGCTCGCTGATGTTTGGAAAATATGATGAGCATAAAAAAATGATCCCTGCACAATTAGAGTTGGTGCGTTTAGCCATTCCAAGAAGAGTGTATACACAAAGCCATATTGATTATGTAGCTGAAGTAATTATTGAAGTATTTGAAAACAGAAGTGAAATAAAAGGATTGAAGATTTTTGAAGAAGCGCCAACACTAAGACATTTTACAGCAAAACTAAAACCTGTTGAATAAAATAAAATTTACAACAATGAAAAATATAAAACAAAGCTGGGCTGAGCCATACAAGATTAAAATGGTAGAGTTATTAAAAATGACTACTCCTGCCCAAAGAAAAAAAGCAATGCAGGAAGCTGGTTACAATACTTTTTTATTAAAGTCGGAAGATGTATATATCGATCTGCTTACCGATAGCGGTACTTCTGCCATGAGTGATCGCCAGTGGGCTGGTATGATGATGGGTGATGAGGCCTATGCAGGCAGCCGAAATTTTTATCATTTAGAAGCTGTGGTAAAAGAAGTGTATGGCTACAAATATTTAATCCCCACACACCAGGGACGTGGAGCCGAAAATATTTTATCTAAAATATTAATTAAGAAAGGTGATATCATACCCGGTAATATGTATTTTACTACTACAAGGCTACACCAGGAATTAGCCGGAGGAAAATTTGAAGATATTATTATTGATGAAGCGCACGACCCTGAAAATGAATTTCCTTTTAAAGGAAACATTGATTTAAATAAACTGGAAAAGCTTATAAAAAAACACGGCGCCAATAAAATCCCCTATGTAAGTATGGCTACCAGTGTAAACATGGCCGGAGGTCAGCCCATCAGTATAAAAAATTTAAAAGAACTGAGAGTGCTAACAAAAAAACATGGCATCAAAGTTATTCATGACATGACGAGGGTTGCCGAGAATGCCTACTTCATACAACAAAAAGAAAAAGGTTATCAAAACAAAACTATAAAAGCAATTGTAAAAGAAATTTGCTCTTTAACAGATGGTGCTACCATGAGCGCTAAAAAAGATGCATTGGTAAACATTGGCGGTTTTCTTGCGGTGAATGATTGGGATGTTTTTGAAGAGGCCAGGAATATGGTGGTGGTGTATGAAGGTTTGCATACTTATGGCGGGCTTGCAGGAAGAGATATGGAAGCCATGGCTATTGGCATTGGAGAAAGTGTGAGTGACGACCATATAAAAGCAAGAGTGGGACAAGTAATTTATTTAGGTGAAAAAATGATGGCGTATAATGTACCCATTGTAAAACCAATTGGCGGCCATGGTATTTTTGTTGATGCCAAAAAATTTTTACCGCATATAAAGCAGGAGCAATTTCCGGCACAAACACTGGCTGCAGAAATTTATTTAGATGCAGGTGTAAGAACAATGGAAAGAGGTGTGGTATCTGCCGGAAGAAAAGCCAATGGCAAAAATTATTTCCCTAAACTGGAGTTAGTTAGATTTACTATTCCCCGCCGTGTATATACCCAGGCACACATGGATGTAATTGCAGAATCTGCTGCAAGAGTTTATGAACGCAGAAATACAATCAAAGGCATGAAAATGATTTATGAGCCAAAGTATTTGCGATTCTTTCAGGCAAAATTTGAAAAACTATAAGTGCGTAAATCATTGGCATAAAAAAGCCGGCTTCTGAACTTAAAGCCGGCTTTTTTTATTTTGCAGTAGCTTCCAGTAGTTCGGGAGAAATTTCGTATTGATAGTTTAATGAATCCAGTTCGCTTTCGGCACAATTCAAATCTTTTATAAACTGAACTTTACAAGTTGCTGCAACATCGGGCAGGCTACGGTAATAGTTTATACCATCCATCAGGTTATTAAAAAATGAGGCTAAATATTTTTTTCTTTTTACTGCCTGCTCAGGCGCAACATGCTCTTCCACTTGCTCCTTCAGGTAATTGATATATAAATCCATTTCGGCAATAAACATATGTGGCCTGCTGGTATTAGTTAAAATATTTTTCCTTCCATAAATATGGTCTGTCATTGTTTGTAATGATACTACCTGCGAAAAATTAGCAATATTGGGGCCCGGGCAAATATTTACAGCATCCATCTTTTTAATAAAAGTCTGATTATAATTAATGGCAGCAGCATTGCTAAGTCCAACACATAAACATTCTTTATCCAATACATCATTCAATTGCTTTTTATATGCAGCCTCTGGCAAATTAAGCGATTGCAGTTGTGCAATTTTTAATTGCTGATATTTTTGCGATGCAGTACAAATAGGATCTTTTGTAAACTCAGTATTTAAAGCCAGGTGCTTTTCGGTACAGGGGCTACCAGGTTTACCCTTACTGATACGGGCCAGTTTTTCTTTTTCCGATGTGGTTCCTTTAAGGTAATGAAACCTAACTCCTAATGGCGAATTACCACTTAGTACTACATCTTTTTCTTTTGCAGCACACAATAACTCCAGTGTTTTTTCATCAACTGTTGTAGCTTCGGGCACCAGCAAAAAAGGAGTTCCCCAGCCTGTGCTTTCTATGCTATAATGTTTATGTAAAAAAATATCTTCCTCATAATTACCAATACCGCCTTGTACAGAAAAGATCATGCTTGGAGGATAAATAAATTTTTTGTTCGTCTTCTTCTCAACGGCAGCATTATATATTTCAAATAAGGAATCGATCAATTCCTGCTTATTTTTTTTAAACTCTTCCAGTATCGGCCCCAGCAAATAACCTTCTGTTGCAAAAGCATGCCCGCCACAATTTAAACCTGATTCTATCCTGAACTCACTTACCCAAATTCCCTTCTTTGCTAAATATTTTCCCTGTATTAATGCCGAACGGTAATCACTTACTTTTATAACTACCTTTTTGGTAAATCCTCCATCTTCATTTACATCTAACTCTTTACAATTCTCCAGATAATTATATAACCTGGGGTTCATACCTGCAGAAAAAATAACAGAAGAATTTACCAGGTCACTTTTTACAAATCCCCGCAATGCAGCAACAGCATCAGATCCATCTTCAAGCAATTCGCCGCTTTCGTTGTAATTACTTCTGTCAACCTTGGTCATGATATTTACATCTATACTTCCAGGTTTTATTTGTGCCCGCAGGTAAGATTCTATTTTTTTCTTTTCCGGCTGATCAGTTGTATTCATCATCTGCCGGTACATTTTTTTCAGTGTACTGTCTTCGGGCAGCATCTCAAAATATTTTACTATTTCCGAACCAGCTTCAAAAGCAGCATGTTTTAATTTCTCCACCTGCTCCTGTACAATTGCGTTTACCAGGTTTAAATAATCAGTAATTCTTTTAGCCCTGTAATCAGGCTCAAAAGTTGGGATTGGCTGATACTCTTTATTGATAGTAGGATAATAATGACTTCTCATCATTTCCACCAATCGGTCTTCTACAATTGAAATAACAGAAGATATACCAAAGCGAGCCACTTTTATCGGGCTATCAATGGTGTAGGCCAAACCCATTACAGGGATATGAAATTTATGATGTGGTGAGTAATGCATGAAATAATGATGACTGGATTTGTAAATAATATTTTTGAAAATATAAATACCACACAGATTGATACCACTCAACTGGTATTTATATTTTAAGGTGCAAAGATAGCCTTAATTAAGGATATAAGTATCCTTAATTATTGTTAATCTGTTCCAAGCGCTCTTCAGAATAACTCCAGTTTAGTTTTTTCCCAAAGCCTAAAGTACTGTCGGTCATTTTAATACGATGAATTTGAATAGCCCATACTTCACCGGGCATCGCCCTGGCCATGGGATTTTTTTTATAATACCACGTTGTGGCATTGATGGCAGATGGGTGATCTGCCTGTAAAACCACTCCTTCTAACTGCACCCCCTTTACCAGTAAAGTATTCAATTTATCCGGCAAAATTGTTCCTGCAATAAAGGAATTTTTCTTAATTAAAGTTGAATGCCGGGTATTGCCTGATGATTTGTAATAAATCAATCCTTCCTCTGCATTAAATACATAATAGCAACTAAAGCACCAAGGTTTTCCCTCTTCATCAACACTGCAAATAGTAGCGCAGGTTTGTTTTTTTAAAAAATTTACAATGATCTCGTTCATAATATTTTAATAATTTTTACAGGACAGGCATTTTTAACTTCTTGCGCCAGCAGCTCAACGTTACTATTTAAGGCCAGCACAAATACATCTTTTTTAGCGGTTGCTTTTAGCAATGTTGCCTTACCATCCTTTTTAGACATGCGCCAAAGCTCCGGTTGCATTTCATAACAAATGTTGCAACCAATACATTTATTTCTATAGTGAATGATCTTAGCCATTTACAGTTGCTACAATTTTATACAGTTTATCCTGAGGTGAAATTTTTATACCAAAAGGGAAAGTTATTTTATCTCCCTTCTTTGCAACAGCAGCTTTTAAACCATTAACTATTAATGTTTCCATTTTTTCTTTTGCCATACCAATAACAGGACCACTAATCATAAGCATATCCCCGGCTTTAATACTACCAGCTTCTATAATAAATTCTCCAACTTGTATTTTGGGATAGTACTTTGTTCCTTTACCAACGTATATTTTTTTCTCTGTAGCAACAGAACCGGATTGAGGTGTCCACTCTCCCATCTTTCGTCCTAAATAATACCCTTCCCAAAAACCCCGGTTGTAAACTGTTGCTAATCTTTTTTGCCACTCAATAATTTTATCGCTGGTATAGTTGTTATTTTCAATTGCCTGTAATGCTTCCCGGTAACATTGTGTAACGGTGTAAACATAATCAGCCCCTTTACTTCTGCCCTCAATTTTTAAAACATCTACTCCACTATTTATTACCTGATCAAGAATATTTATTGCACATAAATCTTTTGGAGACATAATATATTCATTATCCACCAGCAGCTCTTCATTAGTTTCTGCATCGGTTACTTTATAAGGCCGGCGACAATTCTGCACACATGCACCTCTATTGGCCGATGCATTTTGTGCATGTAAACTCAGGTAACATTTACCTGATATCGCCATACACAACGCCCCGTGAACAAATATTTCAATCTTTAATAATTCGCCAGATACCCCTTTTATTTTTTCCCTGTTAATAGTTGTACAAATATTTTCTACCTGTTTCAGTGTTAGCTCTCTTGCCAGTACCACAACATCCGAAAATTTTGAAAAAAACTGTACCGCCTCAATATTACTTACGTTAGCCTGTGTTGAAATATGAAGCGGAATATTCAGCTGTCGGCAATATTCTATAACAGCAAAGTCGGATGCAATAACAGCATCAATTCCCTGCTGCTTTACTTCCTTTAAAATAGTTTGCAGCAATTGCATGTCATGTTCATACATCACTGTATTCAAAGTAATGTATGATTTAATTCCTGCCAACTTACAAACTGTGGCTATCTCCCTAATGTCACTGTTTAAAAAAGAGCTAGAAGACCGGGTTCTCATATTTAATTGTTCTACACCAAAATAAATAGCATCGGCACCGGCACTAATAGCAGCTTGTAAACAATCAAATGAACCTGCAGGAGATAATAATTCTACTTTTTTTGCCTTCATATTTTTTAACCAGATTTATTTTTTTTAATGGTGATTTTTCGCCTCCTAAGCAAAGCGGCATTAAATTGTTCTTTTTCTAACGCCGTTACTGGCTTAACTGCAAACACTGGTACTGCTTTTCCATTATTATCAAGAGCAACAAATGTAAAATACGCTTCGCTGATCAAATATTTTTTTCCCTGCAACACCTTTCTTGCAAAGGCTTGTACAAATATTTCCATAGAACTATTAAATGCCCTGGTAATTTTTGCGCCAATAGTTATTATATCACCAACATTTGCAGCAGCATTAAAATCAACATGATTAATAGATGCTGTAACACAAATTTTTCCGGCATGTGTTTGAGCACAAACCGCAGCTCCAATATCCATCCATTCTACTAACCTGCCTCCCTGCAATATCCCCATTGGATTTGCATCATTGGGGCATACCACTTCTGTTTTTACTGTTGCCGAAGCAGATGGGACTTTATGGTTGTTTACTTCGTTCATTTAATTTGTTCTCTTAAATTCTATTATATTAATTCCCCAAAGTAATGTTTGCCGAAGGGCTAACATTAACATTTTGCCTTTTTTAGTAAAATAATTGGGCAAAGATAATATTTAAGGATAATTTTGTCCTTAAATACAAAAAGAGCATCTATTACCTGGCAATTAAAGTGCCACCATTGTTTTTGTTCGGGTAAAAGCACCAACAGTTTTATTCAGCAAATTTGCGGTTTTAATTTTTTATAAAATATGATACAACTCACAAAAATTTTTCAATTTGAAATGGCACATGCCATTCATGGATATCCTGGTGCCTGCAAAAATATACATGGTCATTCTTATGAGCTTCACGTAACTGTATCGGCAGTTAACAGCAATAAAAATTATATTCCTGCTCCTGGTTTTGTGATGGATTTTAAAGAAATCAAAAGATTGGTTTCCAATTCCATTATTGCCGGCTTAGATCATAAAGTAATATTATCCAGTAAATTTTTATTGGATAATCCCGCCTATACTTCACAGGAAAATTTGGTAGAGTGGGAAGCTGAACCCACTGCCGAGAACATGTTGATATTTATAAAACAAAAGTTATCTACTCAACTGCCAGCAGAAGTAAAATTGGTGCAGTTGAAATTATACGAAACCAAAGATTCTTATGCAGAATGGATAAATGTGAATACTTTTAACCAGTATTAGGTTAATCAAAATACTATTTATGTTTTCTAAGGCAACAGAGTATGCACTGCGGGCAACCATTTACATAGCTAAAAAAAGCTCAGCTGAAAAAAAAATTGGTATTGAGGAAATAGCCAAGGCAATTGATTCTCCACAATCATTTACTGCAAAAATATTGCAGGCACTTACAAAAGAAAATAAAATTGTAAGTTCTGTACGAGGGCCTAACGGAGGTTTTTTTCTAATCGAAAAACAAAAAAAATTACCTGTTCGATCCATACTGCAGGCTATGGGAGAAGATGAGATACTGGAAAAATGTGTGCTGGGTTTAAAACGTTGCTCCGAAGTGCAGCCCTGCCCTATGCATGAACAATATAAATCCATTAAACAACAGTTGATAAAATTATTTGTTTCAAAAACAATTCAACAACTTGCTGATGACATGAAAGATGGAGAAATTTTTATTAGCAATAAAAAACAACCTTAGTCTTTTTACAATAGCATTGAAAGGCTAAGTTATTTTTAAGTGTTTTAAATTAGACCACATAGTTGCCTGATTAAGTTGACTTAGCCATTTTTTTTGATTGCTTAAATCTTTTACTTTCTTATTATTGGCTCCTACAAATAAGTATAAAAACCAACACAAGGGAAACAGAAATGCTCCCCTTGAAAGTAATTTTGTTACTGTTTGAAAAAGTTGTGCATTAGCACCCTGAGTCTCATTAATTTTACCCAACCTATAATCAACCGACTTGCCAATTACTTGTGTCATTTCATTAACAGTTTTATGATAAGAAAGTGCAAAAGAATCCTGATTATTAAGTAGTAACTCATCCGCTCTTTGATACGTAAGAATATCATGTTCTATATTGGCATCAAAATAATACCAATGCCCGTTAATAAAACTTTCAATTGCAAAATGATGAGGGAAATATACCACCCTGTAATTGTGCTTCTTTCTTAAAAGCAACTCCATCAATACTGTATTCTGCTGACCACAATATCCATATGATTTTGTAAGAATATCGTCGGCTGTAATTTTAGAGGAAATATAAAGCCCGGTAATTTTCTGTGCCGCTGAAGCAATAAAATTTTCATTAATATCCTGTGTGGCGTATTTATGATAGAATCTTCGGCCTACAATATCTTCTGCAATTATTGCATATTCTAACGAGCCGGGAAGAATATTTTTTTCTAAGGTCAAACTATCTGCGTATGCCTCAAGTTTGTCTAAAGAATTAAGCCTTATTAATGCCGGGTCATAATTTTCTCTTATCAAATAAGCACTATCTTCTTCATTGATATTGTAGTTAAAAAAATTCAGACCAAAGAGCAATATGGCTACAGGAATTAATAAATATTTCATGTTTTAAAAGGATGGATTACGGAACACTATCAATAATAAATTTAGGTATAAGTCTGCAATAGCCCCCTTTATACTCTAAATTTAAAAATCAAAAATATAAAAAAAACTGTTTTAGAAAACTGATAGTTATCAGACTTTTTAAAATAATCAACGTTTAATTCAATGATAAAAATACGGTACTATTTTTTTTGAAATATAGTAGAATAACTACACGACACCACGGAATTTCCACATTGTGTAGTTACAGTAAAATTTATTGTACGATTACTATTGCAGATGTAAGTTTATTGTTACAAGTATTTAAGGCAATAAATGCAGTATTACTTTCCGATACAAAATTGGCTAAAGATGAGATCAAGTACTGTCTCATGTGTAATATCTCCCGTAATTTCAGAAATATAATGTAAACATCTGCGAATATCTAAGGCCAGTAAATCTCCGGGGATATGATTATCTAAACCAGCTTTTATTTCTGTTAACGATTGCTGTACCTGCTGCAATGCCTGGTAGTGTCGGGCATTGGTAACAATCGTATTTTCTGTATTCAAATTTCCTTTTATTATTTTATCTACTAATTTTTGCTTTAGTAATTCAATATGGTATTGCTCCCTTGCTGAAATAAACAATACATCTTCGCCTGCAAATTTTTCTGCTGCTGCTGCATCTCCTAATACATCAGTTTTATTACCTACCAATAAATAATTATTATTTTTTCTCTTATTAAAGCAGCCGCAGCTTCAAGCTCGCCGGAAGTTTCTGTGTTAGTATCAAAAATATAGATCACTTCATCGGAGTGCTGAATTTTTTCACGACTTTTTTCTATACCAATCAATTCTATAGTATCATTGCTATCATCTCTTATTCCTGCTGTATCAATCAGCCTGAATAAAATTCCATCAATATTTATTACTTCTTCAATAGTATCTCTGGTTGTACCTGCAATCTCACTTACAATGGCCCTGTTCTCGTTTAGCAAAGTATTTAACAAGGTTGATTTACCAGCATTAGGTTTACCAACAATGGCAACGCTTACACCATTTTTAATAACATTGCCCAGTTTAAAAGATTGTAAAAGGTTACTGGTAGTTAACTCAGCATTTTCAATTAGTGCAAAAAATTTATTCCTGTCAGCAAACTCTACATCCTCTTGGCTAAAATCAAGTTCCAGTTCTATCAATGCCGAAAATTGAATCAGCTCCTCCCGCAATTTTTTTAACACACTACTAAATCCTCCCCGGATATTATGCAATGCTGTTTGTTGAGATGCTGCAGTATTGCTTGCAATAAGATCTGCAACTGCTTCTGCCTGTGTTAAATCCAGTTTGCCATTTAAGAATGCCCTTTGTGTAAATTCTCCCGGCCTGGCAAGCCTTGCACCTTTATGTATGCAAGCCTGTACTACCTGTTGTTGAACATAAGGGCTTCCGTGACAACTTATTTCTACAACATTCTCACCTGTATAACTTTTAGGATTTTTAAATAAGGAAATAACCACTTCATCTATCGCTTTACTATCTTCTTTTATCAATCCCACATGCAATGTGTGTGAAGCTTGTAATTCTAAATTTTTAGATGGAAATAATTCATTAGTTATCACGATCGCATTTTTCCCACTTAATCTTATTACACCTATAGCTCCTACGCCTGGTGGAGTGGCAATGGCAACAATGGTATCATCCCAGCCTGAAAAATTTTGAAGCATGTAACAAAGATACCCTCTTAATCTTCATCATAAAAACTGGTGGAAATTATTTTTTCAGTAATTGCTTATCCTCGTTGTTCAGCTCATCAATAAAATAATGTTTGATTCCGTTTATTGCCACTTCATCTAAAATATCTACAAAATTTTTATAGCTGCTTTCATCTGTCGGCTTAACAATCAGCACCATTTCGTCTTCAGAGCCTCTTGCGATCTTTACAGCCGCTTTTTTTTGGAGTAAAACAGCTCTCAGGCCCTCTGCTGTAAACGTGGTTTCTTTTATTATTGTATTATCCTTTTGTATGCCTTCGTAATAAATAATTCTATCGTCCTTAGCCAGCACTGCTGTTATTACACAGCTTTCGCAAAGAAGAGTAGGAATATTTGAGTCCTTAGGCGTTATAATACCCATTATTTTGGGTTTTGTCATACTGGAGGTAAACACAAAAAATGTAATTAATAAAAAGCCCAGATCAACCATTGGTGTTAGATCTACCCTGGTACTTTTTTTATTTACTCTTTTACCAGATTGGTGTTTTGCTGCTGTTACTGTTTCGAATGCTGCCATAGTAGTAAGTTTTTAAAGAGATGGCAAAAGAATTGTTTTCCATAAACAACAAAATAAAAAAATCCTTTCAGTTGTCTGAAAGGATTTACAAATATTAAAGCAGTTAAATACTATTGTGATTGCACAGCAAATGTAATTGGCTGACGTCTGTAAGCATTTACATTACGGCCGTTTTGAATTGCTGGAGTCCAGTTCTTAGTTTTTTTAATAACTCTTTTAGCTTCCTCGCAAATACCATATCCGGGATCGCTTTCGCAAGTAATATCACTTAAGCTGCCGTCTTTACTTACCACAAACTTTACAATTACGGTGTAAGTTCCTTCACCAGCTCCGTTGTCAGCGGCTACATCAGGATTCAAATTTTTTCTCAAAAAGTTAGTCCATGCTCCATCTCCGCCAGGGAAACCTGCTTCCACTTCCACTTTGGTAAATATCTTCCCCTCATCATCATCTTTTACAGGTAAAGTTGCTACTGTTGATCCTTTCTCCTCTACTGGAGCTTGCACTACCTGCTCTTTATTTTCACTCTCAATAGTTTTGGTACTAATTACCTGATCTTCTTTAATTTCTTCCAACACTTCCTTTACCTCTTCGTCTTTTACCACTTTAGGAGGAGTAAATTTCACCTGGTTAATAACTGGTGGTGGTGGTGCCTTTGGTGGTGGTGGTGGTGGCGGTGGCGGCGCTACCGGTGCCTCTTTTTAATTTCAGCCATTTGTGTATCTAACACATCCAGCTGGTCTGATTCTTTCTTTTTAAAAACACTGGCAAATACAGTGCTTAAAAAGATCAACAAGGCTAAAGCTGCCGTTAAAAGCAAGGCCTTAGTTAAACGCTTGTTGTAAGTTTTTCTTAGCTCATAAGCACCATACTGTTTATTTTTCCCTTCGAAAATAATATCCAGCACATCAGAGCTTAATATTTTATTTATATCCATTGTAAAATACTTTAGTAATTAGATTCAATTCCATTACAATTCCATAAAATTATTTAATACCATTAGCCTGTTCTGTTACTTTGATAAGCATTGCTTCGGTATCAGACATATCCACTTCGGCATAGTGCCCGGCAGGTATGGCATTTATCGACATTTCATCCAATATATCAATAACGTTTTTAAAAGTGGACTCCTTATCTGCTTTTATGATATACATCAGATCACTTTTAGATTCACCTCCATTAGGAACTGAATTTTTCTTATCTAAAATAATCTGGCGGATATCTTTATAAGTGGAACTTTTAAATTGTTGCGATGCCCCTTCTTCGGTAAGGGTACCAAAGTAGTAGTAAACCTGGTCAGCTTTTCCCAATAAAATGGTCATAACCGCCGATTCTTTTACTTTCATTTGATCTTCAACCTTTTCATCCTTAGGCTCATTCATTTTCATTACAGTTGGTTTACTCATAGTAGTGGTAAACACAAAAAATGTAATTAAAAGAAAGCCCAGATCCACCATTGGAGTAAGATCTACCCTTGTAGATAACTTTTTAGGTTTTTTGACGCCGGGGCCTTTCTTATGACCGCCACCCGACGAAGTATCCATTTCTGCCATGGTACATTATTTTAATTAGTTAATAATTATTTTTCTCTGCTTGTTACTCTGGCTGCCCTTTCTTCTTATACAATTCCGATCCTACCGGTATAGTTTCACTATTGGTAACAATCCTGAATTTGTAAATATCATTTTTCTTAAGTGCATATTTGATATTTTTAAAAGCAGGGTATAAAGCCAGGTTATCTCCTTTAATCAGGATCATTTCTTCCAAGTCTTTTTGAATACCTCCAGCATAAGCATTAGTGATACTTCTTACCCAGTCCACCATTTCGTTATTGGCGCTGTCTTTAATAGGAATACCTTCTAATTTATCAGCAGGTATTGCCTGGTTTAAAGCAAGTATGCCTTTAATCTGTCCTAAAGGCATACCAATAAAACTCATTTTATTAAGCTTGGCTAATTCCCCCTCGCTTAAACCTAACTGACGGGTAGTGTTTATATCCTTCAGTATATCCATCTTTTTAGTTTCATCGCCCAGCATCAAAAAACATTTCCCTTCTTTTGTTAAAGTAATAAGGATAGATTTTTCGGGTGCTGCTTTGGATTGAACCGAAGTTGGAGCTGTAACTGCTACAGCTTCAGGAGGTTTTTGTTTAGTGGCCAGGATAAAAAATGAAAGCAACAGGAATGCAACATCACACATTGCCGTCATATCTATATTGGTACTCTTCCGTGGTAATTTGGCTCTTCCCATAAATTTTTATTTATTAATTAGATTCATTTATTGATAAAATCCATACTTCCTGTACAAGATTATTTGTACAAAGAAGCAAAGCTTTGCGTAAGGGTAAAGCCGCTTTCATCAATACCATAAGTAATACCATCAATTTTGGTAGTAAATATGTTGTAGAAAATAATTGCTACTGCAGATGTACCGATACCTAAAGCTGTGTTATACAATGCCTCAGAAATACCTACAGATAACTTGCTTGCAGCATCTCCTCCACCTTCGCCTTCGCCCAATGCAGAGAAAGAGCGGATCATACCCAATACAGTACCTAACAAACCTAACAAAGTAGCTACCGATGCAATTGTAGATAAGAACACCAGGTTCTTTTCCAGCATAGGCAATTCAAGAGAGGTTGCTTCTTCTACTTCTTTTTGAATAGCTAAAACTTTTTGATCAGTATTTAATTCTGTATTAGTGATCATTTCTTTATAACGGTGAAGTCCGGCTTTCATTACATTACCCACACTTCCTTTTTGTTTATCACATTCAGCAATTGCAGCTTCTACATTTTTGTTGGCTAAATGATATTGTACTTTACGGATGAAATCAGGATTGCTTCCTGTACCGTTTGCTTTGCTGATAGTTAAGAAACGCTCGATAACAAAGGTTAACATAGTTAAGAAACTACCAATAAGGATAGGCACAATAATACCACCCAGGTACATTTTGTTTAATGCATTTTTAGGGCCATCATGAGTTGGCCAGAACAACCCTGTTCCTGGTTTTGTAAAACCTGATGAATTACCTAATATAAATCTCCAGATTAAATAACCTGCTATAATGCACACTACCGGTGCTAATAAAGAGATTGCATTACCTGATTTTTTTACCTGCACCGTAGTTGCTGGTTTTACAAATGGTTTTAATTCTGCCATGACATTCAATTTTTAGTTAGTGAAAATGTTAATTTTTTGAATTTTGTTTATTAAGTTTTGACTGTACAATTCTACTAAAAAAATATAATCAAACAATCAATTTTTATACACATTTTTGATGTGGGAACGCACAAGTTAATAAAATAATCGAAAGCAACAGTCAGTGGAATATTTTTTTTTTATTTTTTTAATATTGATGCCGAATTAGACTTTTTACATAAACAAAATTAAAGTAAATCCGGTGGTGTTGTATATTTACCATTTATCCATTAATAGCCCTGTTTTATCAGGTATTCAATATTTTCGTTTATTGTCACAATCTGTTCAACATAAAACAAATCACATGCATTTTAAGTATTGTATTAAAGTAATTCCGATCGCAATTCTGGCGCAATCGTTTGCATTTTTTGTAACGGCTCAGGATAAACCAGCAATGCCTTCTGCAACCGCACCTACTGCGCCGGCGGCTATGCCACCAAAACCCGGCCCTAAACCTTATAAAGAAGTAATCACCGATAAGGCGAAAACCAGCAAGGGTTTTTTTACAGTGCATAAAGTAGATGATAAGTATTATTTTGAATTGCCTGTTAAATTATTAGGAAGAGATATTCTTATTGTAAACAGGGTAAGTAAATCTTCGGTAGAAAGCCCCAAGGCTTTTGGTGGATACGCCGGAGACCAGATTGGAGAAAGTGTTATTCGTTTTGAAAAAGGGCCTAACAATAAAATATTTTTAAAAAATATTTCCTACAATGTAAACCCAGATAGCACAAAACCTATGTTCCGTTCTGTAATGAATAGTAATATACAACCTATTGCTGTGGCATTTGATGTTAAAGCAAATGCCCCGGACAGTTTAGGAGGTGGCGTAGTAATAGAGATTACAGATAATATCACGCCGGATAATGAAATATTTGGTTTTGGCCCCGGCGAAAAAACTGCATTTCAGGCAGGGGCTTTTCAAAGCGATAAATCTTATGTGGTTTCTGTAAAACCTTATCCCATTAATATTGAAATAAAAACGGTTAAAACATTTTCTAAAAGTGCTGGCGGCGCATTTAGTCCTATTGGGCTTCCTGTTGCACCATCTGCACCTAGCCAGGCCACTGTAACTTTAGAAATGAACAGCAGCCTTTTATTGCTTCCCGAAAAACCAATGAAGCCAAGATACAGAGACCCCAGAGTTGGTTATTTTGGCGGTCGCTATACTGATTACGATGCTAATCCTCAGGGCGTAAAAGAAATTGAACTGATAGCACGCTGGAAACTGGAACCCAAACCAGAGGATATGGAAAAATATAAAAGAGGAGAACTGGTAGAACCCATCAAACCAATTGTTTATTATATTGATCCTACCACACCAAAACAATGGATACCTTATTTAATACAAGGTGTAAATGATTGGCAGATAGCTTTTGAAAAAGCAGGCTTTAAAAATGCCATCTTTGCAAAAGAAGCTCCTACAAAAGAAGAAGACAGTACCTGGACACTGGAAGATGCCCGTAACAGTGGTATCATTTACAAACCATCACCTGTTGAAAATGCTTATGGCCCAAGTACTGTTGACCCCCGTAGCGGCGAAATTGTAGAAAGCCATATTGGATGGTTTCACAACGTAATGAAATTATTACACGACTGGTATATGATTCAGGCTGGTGCTATTGACCCAAAAGCACGTAAAATGGTTTTTGACGATGAACTGATGGGACAATTAATTCGTTTTGTATCATCTCACGAAGTAGGACACACGCTGGGCCTGCCACATAACTTTGGTTCATCTGCAGGTGTGCCTGTTGAAAACTTACGCAATAAAGCATGGGTTGAAGCCAATGGCCACACACCAAGCATTATGGATTATGCCCGTTTTAATTATGTGGCACAACCAGAAGATAACATTACAGCTTCAGGCATTTATCCTCGTATTGGAGAGTATGATAAATGGAGTATTGAATGGGGATACAAATTAATTCCTGAAGCTGCGACAGCAGAAGACGAAGTTCCTATTTTAGATAAATGGATTGAAGCAAAGGCTAATGATAAACGTTACTATTACGGCCGCCAGGGACAACAGGATGATCCCCGTGACCAGAGCGAAGCTATTGGCGACAATGCCATGAAAGCTTCAACCTACGGCATTAAAAATCTGCAACGTATTTTGCCTAATTTAATTAACTGGACCAAACAACCTAATGAAGATTATGATAATTTAACTATTATGTATAATGAGCTTGTTGGGCAGTACCGCAGGTATATTGGACACGTGTGCTACAACTTTGGAGGTATTTATGAAACCATCAAGAAAAATAACCAAGCTGGCCCGGTATATGAATATGTAAGCAAGGCTACGCAAAAAGAAGCGATGGATTTTATTAGCAAACAGGTATTTACCACCCCAACCTGGCTGATAAATAAAGATGTGGCAGATAAAACCACCACCAACTTTAATACCACCATACTCTCGGCACAGGAAGCTGCTTTAGCAAGAATGCTGAACAACTATACCATGGGCAAAATGCTTAATGCAGAAGTAAGTATTGGCACATCGGCTTATACAGTAATGGATCTGCTTACCGATTTAAAACAATCGATATTTACAGAATTAGCTTCTAAAAAAGCAATAGATAATTTTAGGAGAAATCTGCAAAAGTCTTATGTAGAAAGATTGAACACGCTAATTAATCCAACACCTGTACAAGGTATTTCTTTCAGCTTTGGAAGTGTTACACCTACAGTTGATGCCAAGAAGAGTGATATACTGAGTTACCTTAAAGGAAATGCAAGAGAATTAAAAGCTGCTGTTGACGCTGCCATACCAGGCACTGCTGATAAAGCAACTAAATATCATTTGCAGGATTTAAGCGACAGGTTAAAAAAGATTTTAGATCCTAAGTAATAAACACTAAAATAATAAAACAGGCACTTCAATTACGAAGTGCCTGTTTTATTTTATACAAACCGCAACAATATTTTTTTACTTCCTATTCGTATCGTAATGCATCTATCGGATTTAATTTACTTGCTTTAATTGCCGGATATAAGCCTGCAGCTAAACCTACTACCGAGCAAACAATTATTCCTCCAATTATCCAACCCCAAAGCAATACCAGCCCAGATTTTAAAAGCATTGCAATCAGGTTACCTAAAAGAATACCCACAATAATACCAACAACAGCACCTAATAAACTGATAAGAATAGATTCCCAAAGAAACTGGTTACGTATATCTTTTTTAGTACCTCCTAAAGCTTTTATTAACCCAATTTCCTTTGTTCTCTCATTTACTGCCACCAGCATTATATTCATTAACCCTATAGACGAGGCCAGCAGTGTAATTAAGGCTACGCCAATAATTCCTTTTTCTAAAAAGCCCAGATTATTCATCAGCGATGCGGCAATACTGTCGCTTTTATCAATGTAAAAATTATCTTCTTCTTTTACATCCAGTTTACGTACCGGCCTGAAAGTACCCTGAGCTTCTCCAATGGCAACATCAATAAGATTTATATCTGTAACCATTACAGCAATTACAAAAGATGAACTTTGAGAGGCATATAAACGCCGTATGTTATTATAAGAAGTGATTACCACCTTGCCAGTATTAAAAAAAGCGCTGGAGCCTTTGTCTTCTAATACCGCAATCACACGATAAGGAATATGATTTACTTTAATAACTTTATCAACTGCTTTGGCAGTATTATCAGGATACAGTTTTTCTGCAACACCACTGCCGATAACACAAACATTTCGCCCCGACTCAATATCGGTTGCCGTAAAATTTCTGCCGTAAGCTACTTTGTAACCATTTAGCTCCAGGTAATTTTCATCTCCGCCGGTAACATTAATATCAGGATTAGTTTTTTTACTTTCATTATTAACCACAATACTTCCTGCACCTCTTATAGCCAACCCTACTTTTGCTGGAAAAGGATAGCGTTCTTTAAATGCTTTTGCTTCTTCGTAAGTAATAATTTTCCCTATGCTGGATTTTTTTTCTTTTAAGGCAGATTTGCTCGTCTTTTTAACGTCTCGTTGCGGCCCGCCGCCAAAGCGCATATTCCTGTCTTTATATCTTACACTAAATGCATTTGCCCCCATAGTAGAAAAGCTGTTGGTAAGGCTGTTACTTGCCGCTTTTAAAGAAGTTAAAAACCATATCAACGCACAAATACCCAAAGCAATTATAGCAACAGTAATTCCTGTTCTTAACCGGTTGCTGCTGATATTGCGCCAGGATAATTTTATGGTGTCTTTAAAGGTCATTGCACTTTATTAGTACATAAAGTTAACAACAGAAAACCGATGGCGGAGAAAAAGTTTTATGAGTGGCAGCGCTGTTGATTTGGGAATTTGTAATTAGTATCTTATTGTACCTGTACTTTTTTCCCTCTACGCCGGAAATATTCAGATTAAAGATCAATAATGCAACCAGTCCAGCAGTAAATTTGGATAAATACCCAACGCTATAATAAGGCCTGCGGTTATTACCAGTAAAGCTTTGAATGCCGGGGTAACATCCCATTCTTGCTCTACCGTTTCATTACCATCTTTAAAGTACATAGCCTGTATTACCCTGAAATAATAGTAAGCACTAATTGCAGCACATAAAACAGCTAAAATAACCAGCCATATTTGATGCCCATTGCTAACTGCTGCAAGCAACATATAAAATTTAGCCTGAAAACCTGCGGTTAATGGAATCCCTGTTAGCGATAATAAAAATATTGTTGCAGTAAGTGCAAGTATGGGTTGCTTTTTTGCAAGCCCGTTAAAACCGTCAATAGTATAATCATTCATTTTTATCAGTACTGCAAAAATGCCGATAGTGGCTAAACTATAAGCTGCGGCATATAACACCAAACCTTCTTTAGCCTTTTCGTTCAATGCAAATAAAGCAAACAACATAAACCCGGCTTGCGCAATACTTGAATAGGCCAGCATTCGTTTTACACTTTGCTGAAATACTGCCGTAAGATTACCAATTAATAAAGTGGCAGCTGTAATTACTACGATGAGCTTTTGCCATTGTGGCTGCACTGTACCAAATGCATTTTCAAACAAGCGCACAAATGCAAAAAAACCAGCAGCCTTTACAATAGTGGCCATAAAAGAAGTGAATACTGTTGGTGCGCCATCATACACATCCGGTGTCCAAAAATGAAATGGTGCTGCAGATACTTTAAATGACATGGAGATTAATAACAGTACTAAGCCAATAGCAATCATTACAGGCATTGTACCTGCCCCCATATTAATTCTATCCAAAAAGAAGGAGGCCGATGTATTACCGCCGTAAATAAAAGCGATCCCCATCAGCATTATACCGGTAGAGAATGACCCCATTAAAAAATATTTCAGCGCCGCTTCATTGCTTTTTAAATTGCGTTTATCACTGCCGGTTAATATGTATAATGGAATTGAAATAATTTCAATCCCGATAAATAACATGAGCAGTGTATTAAATGTTGCTACGATAGCAACGCCACAAAGCACAAAAAATATCAATGCAAAGTATTCCGCAACATGATTGCCTACCTTTTCAATATCACGGCCATTTAATAAAAAGTATAACAAAGTACAAACCAGCATTACCGCAATAAAGGTTAGGTTAAAGCTATTGGTATGCAACATATCTTTTACATCTATTGCAAAAAGCGGCTCTTGCCAGTTAAGCTCTATACCATTTGCCAGAATAATAAGTACAAGACCTCCAATAGCAAGGTATTTGGGTGTGCTTTTGTTTTTAATAAATGCACCGGCCAACATCATTACTATTCCCCAGATTGCTGTTAAAATAATTGCGTTCATATTTATCCCATCCGCCAATGGCGAACTTATTTTTATTATTTACCTTTTCCTATTATTAATGTTACTGCGTTCTTTGTTAAATCAAGCATTGGTTGAGGAAAAACACCTACTAGGAATATTGCTACCACAATTACTGCAAGTACTAATTTTTCGTGCAAAGCAATTTCTTTTACTGTTGCAGTAAGCGCATTGGTTTCTCCATAAAAAACTTTTTGTACCATATTTAAGGTGTAAACTGCTGCAAGTATTATGCTTACTCCTGCAATTGCTGCATACCATATATTAAATTTAAACAAACCGCTGAACATCATAAATTCTCCCACAAATGCATTGGTTAATGGCAGTGCAATATTTGCCAGAGCAATTATCACCAGCATTATTGTAAGTACAGGAGCTTTGTGTGCTATTCCTCCTAACTGCGATATTTTTCTAACCCCGGTTTGTCTTTCTATTAATTCAATAACTATCCATAGGCCAATGATATTAATACCATGGCTGAACATCTGTATCATTACGCCCTGCATACCCACATGATTAACATTTTGACTGGATGCAAAAATTGCCGCACACATTAAACCAATATGTGCAATAGAAGAATAAGCTACCAATCGTTTTAGATCATCTTGCTTTATTGCAATTAAGCTGGCGTAGATCATTCCAAAAACAGATAAGCCTATTACAAGCGTATCGTATTTTGCAACTGCTGCAGGAAATATAGGAATTAACCAACGCAACACTGCAAACACCCCCATTTTTACCATAATGCCACTTAACACCATTGTTACTGCTGTTGGCGACTGTTCGTAAGTATCCGGTTGCCAGGTATGAAAGGGGAATACAGGCATTTTAATTGCAAAAGCGGTAAAGAATAACCAGAATAACCAAAATTGTTCTGCCACCGAAAGGCGTAAGTTATAAAATGCACTTATTGCAAAAGAATGTTCCGATGTAGGTGTAGCTGGTGTTTGTAAATACACATAAATTATACCTATCAGCATTAATAATGAACCGGCAAAAGTGTACACAAAAAATTTAAAGGTTGCCTGTATTCTTTTTTCGCCACCCCATTTACTGGATAAAAAGTAAACCGGTATTAACGCTAATTCCCAAAAGAAATAAAATACTAAGGCATCCATTGCTGTAAATACACCTAATAATCCAGCCTGGGATAATAACATCAAGCCATAAAAAGAACTGGAATTTTTGTAACTGTTACTATAAGTTGCAATAAAAATTAACGGGAAAGAAAATGCGGTAAGCAAAGTTAACAGGTGGCCCATACCATCTAAACCAACACTGAAACTGGCGCCAAGGTATTTCATCCATACATAATTATCCTGCAAGCCGCTCAACTGTTTATCATTAGCATAAATTATACTGGCAAATGAAATTGCTAAAGTTATGATCGAGGAAAATAAAGCTATGGCTTTAGAGTTCTTCTCATTTTTTAAAATAAAACACAGCAAGCCGGCAATAAGCGGAGACCATATTAATAATTCAGGAAAACGTATTCCAAGAGTTTGCATACTTATATCTTCTAATTACAAAAACAATTGTACTATAAATAAAATTAAAATTCCAATTACCATTAACAAAACATAGTTGCCTACATAGCCGCTTTGTAATAAGCGAACCTGGCGGCTGCCATAGTTAACTGCTCTGCCCACACCATTTACAAAACCATCAATACCTTTTTTCTCCATTACATTATTAAAGAAAGCTGCCAGTGATTGCAGCGGCTTAACAATGATAGTATCATACAATTCATCTACATACCATTTGTTTTCCAAAATTTTACCCAGCCCTTTATTTTCTTTTACAGCAACATTACGGGTTTGTAAATATGCAAATACCGCAGCAATAAGCATGGCAATCGTAGTTCCAATCATCAATCCGTATTCGGTGCCGCTGCTTAAAGGATGGGCATTTTCATGTACCGGAATAACGGGCTGTAAGAATGTGGCAATCTCGTTATGCCCACCCAATAAATGTGGTACACCTACAAAGCCGCCAATAATTGCAAGTACAGCCAAAATAATTAATGGCAACGTCATAGCCGTAGGGCTTTCGTGTAAATGATGCTCCTGCTCATGTGTTCCTCTAAACTTTCCGTTAAAGGTTAAAAAATATAAACGGAACATGTAGTAAGCCGTCATCATTGCAGCAAATACAGCTAAAATCCACAATACTTTATTATGCTCAAACGCACTTATTAAGATTGCATCTTTACTAAAAAAACCACTAAATGGCGGACATCCGGCAATTGCCAAACAGCCAATTAAAAAAGTAATTTGTGTAATACGCATGTACTTTTTTAATCCTCCCATTTTAGTAATATCCTGCTCGCCACCCATGGCATGAATTACACTGCCACTGCCAAGGAATAATAATGCTTTAAAAAAAGCATGCGTCATTACATGAAATACGGCAGCAACATAATTGCCGGTACCTAAAGCCAAAAACATAAACCCTAACTGGCTAACTGTGGAGTAAGCCAACACTTTTTTAATATCATTTTGTTTTATTGCAATGCTTGCAGCCAATAATGCTGTAGCCAACCCAATTACAGATATGATCAGTCTTGTAATTTCTGCAGCATCTGTAGAATATAAAATATTGCTGCGTGCAATCATGTAAATACCTGCAGTTACCATTGTTGCAGCATGTATCAATGCACTCACAGGTGTTGGACCAGCCATTGCATCGGGCAACCAGGTGTATAAAGGTATCTGTGCGCTTTTACCAGTGGCTCCTACAAACAGTAATAAGGTAATACCAATAATATCTGTTTTACTAAGTGTAGAAATATTTGCAAATACGGTGTGATAATCTGTGGTATCTAATTTTGCAATTAACCAAAATACGGCCAGTAAAAAGCCCAGATCGCCAATGCGATTCATAATGAAGGCTTTTTTTGCGGCATTATTAAAATTGTTATTTTTAAACCAATACCCAATTAATAAATAAGAACATAAGCCCACACCTTCCCAACCAATAAACATAATTACATAGTTAGCTCCCATTACCAGCAACAACATCGAGAACACAAAGAGATTTAAATAAGCAAAATATTTTGCAAAATCTTTATTGTCTTCTTCATGCATATAGGATGTGGAATACACATGAATTAAAAAACCAACACCCGTAATTATTAATAAGAAAATTGAAGACAATTGGTCTATCTGAAAATCGAAACCAATTTTAAGTGAGGCTACATTTATAAAATCGAAGTAATGTGCAACATGGGTATTGCCGCCTTTTACACTAAAGAACACATATACACTGATAAGAAAAGAAGCCAAAACTACTCCGCTGCCAATAATACCAGCAAGTGTTTTTGATAAATGTTTTCTTCCCAAACCATTAATTAAAAAACCGATCAATGGTAAAAGTGGTATCAGCCAAACTATTTGTAAAACGTTGTTCATGCCCTGTTAGTTCTTTAACCTGTTTAAAAAATTTACATCCACGGAGTGTACATTCCGGTACATCATCACAATAATAGCAAGCCCCACTGCTACCTCAGCAGCTGCCACCACCATTATAAAAAATACAAAAATTTGTCCGTCGCTTACTACTGTAGCCGTTGCTTTGCCAATTGCAGCAGCGGCATGCATTTTAGAAAATGCCACCAGCAATAAATTTGCCGAATTAAGCATTAACTCAATACACATAAAAATGATTATTGCATTGCGCCTGGTAAGTACTCCAATTACGCCAATGCTAAACAAGGCCGCCGCTAAATATATATACCATTGAATTTCCATAAACTTATAATTTCACATAAACACCCATGCCCATTGTTGATGATGCAGGCGCTACTGATAAAATATCTTTTAATTTCTTTTTTACTATCCCGTTGAAAACATCTACTGCTTTGTAAGAAGCACTTTTAGTTAAGAACTTAACCAGTAAGCCTGATGCCACTGTACTTAATGCACCAATCAGTGGTTTTTGGTAATCCTCTTTTATTGATGCTTTATCTATTGCTTTTATTGCGCTGTATGCTGCAATTGCACTGCCTGCATAAGATGCAATTTTATATACTGTTCTTCCTGTTTTAAAAGTGTTGAATAGTTTTATAGCCTGATCACTTTTTTTAAATCCTATAATTTCGGCCACTTTTGCAATTTTTGGAATTGCAGTATTACCTAAAGAAAACTTTGGCGCAAAACCTTTTTTTACTGAAAGTACTTTTCCTAAAATTTTATCAATATTCAAATTATTAAAATCTATTTGTGCTGAAGCACTGTTGCCTATTGCACAGATAATAAAACTAAAAATAATTAATCTCTTCATATTTAGTTATTCGGGTTAAAAATATTTTACTGTTCTTTTTTACTAATTACCACAGCCCCCACCATTGCGCTTAAAAACAATACACTGCTTATTTCAAATGGTAATACGTAATCACTAAATAAAATTTTTCCTAAATTCTTAATCAATCCATAATCGCCGGTTTGCATTTCCATTGCACCGGTAACAGCTTTTGATTTTATTAATGCCGCAACCAATACCAAAAACAAACTACCTCCTGAAATTACACCGGCAAACTGCAGCATCTTATTTTTTTGAGGTTCACTATTCATATTTAAATTCATCATCATCACCACAAATAAAAACAATACCATAATGGCTCCGGCATAAACAATGATATTAACTATGGCCAAAAACTGTGCATTCAATAAAATATAATGCCCGGATATTGCAAAAAAGGTAACGATCAGATACAATACACTGTGCACAGGATTTTTTCTGGTGATCACCATTAAAGCGCTGCCAACAGCCATTACCGATAAAAGAATAAATAGAATTGTTGTAATACTCATTTTAATTTACTGTTTCCTTTTTAGCTTTATTTCCCAATGCCTTTTTATAAGCTTCCGGTTCGTTTACCGGATGAGGAATTAAAAGATCATCCTTACTGTATATAAATTGTTTACGCTGATAATCGGAAGGCGCAAATGTTTCACTTAAATAAATAGCATCTTTAGGACAAGCCTCTTCACATAATCCACAAAAAATACAGCGCAGCATATTAATCTCGTACTTAGCTGCATATTTTTCTTCCTTGTATAAATTCTCTTCCCCTGTTTTTCTTTCTGCAGCTTCCATTGTAATGGCTTCTGCCGGACAAGCTACTGCACATAAACCACAGGCTGTACAATTTTCACGCCCCTCTTCATCTCTGTTTAAAACCTGTAGCCCTCTAAACACCGGACTGAATGGTCTTGTTTTTTCAGGATAATTAATAGTGGGCCTTTTTTTAAACATATGACCAAACGTAATGATCATTCCTTTAAAAATAGCAGGCAGGTACATCCTCTCCATTATGCTTAATGGTTTTCGCTCTACCTGTTTTACCCTGTTTGTTAATGCTTGCATATTTATAAAACCGCTTTAAGGTTTATTTAATTATTTGTTTAAAAATAAAAGTACTCCACCTGTTGCCAGCATATTTATCAAAGCTAAAGGTATTAAAACCTTCCAACCCAGATTCATTAACTGATCGTAACGGAAACGTGGTATCGTCCACCGTACCCACATAAAGAAAAATATAAACCCAACTACTTTAGCTAAAAGACATAACACTTGTAACAATACTGCCCATTGGCCAATGCTTTCCTGCAGGTGTTGTTCGTTTACAAAAGGAATATCATAGCCTCCAAAAAACAAGGTACTCATGATTACGCTGCTTACAAACATATTGATGTATTCGGCAAATAAATAAAAACCCAGTTTCATGGAAGAATACTCCGTATGATAACCGCCGATCAATTCACTTTCTGCTTCTGCCAGATCAAAAGGGGCCCTGTTACATTCTGCAAAAGCACAAATTAAAAAGATAAGAAAACCTAAAGGCTGGTATACTATATTCCACCAGTTACCTGTTTGTTGTTGCAGCACCATTTCTTTAAGGCCAAGGTTACCCGTTACCATTATTAATGCAATAATTGAAATACCCATGGCTAGCTCGTAACTGATAATTTGTGATGCGGCTCTTAAACCACCCATCAGGGAAAATTTATTATTACTTGCCCATGCGCCTATCATAATACCATATACACCCAAACTTACCACACCAAAAACATACAATATTCCTACATCAACATTTGCAATTTGTAATGCAATATCCCTGTCGAAAAAATGAACTTTATCGCCCCAAGGCACTACAGCACTGGTCATTATTGCGGTAAGCATTGCCATTGACGGGCCAAGAATAAATAAGAATTTAGATGAAAAATCAGGAATGATCTCTTCTTTAAAAAATAATTTTAACCCGTCGGCCAGAGGCTGTAAAAGCCCAAACGGACCTGCACGGTTTGGTCCACGCCTGTCTTGTAAAGCAGCCGCTATTTTACGTTCTCCATACGTGGCATACATGGCAATAACCAATGATCCCATTACCACAATGAGTATCAACACTAATTTTTCTATTATCAATCCCAGGTCAATTGCTAAAAGCATAATCCTTTATTAAAATATTTTTACTCTTTTGTTAAACCCCATTGGGTAGATTCTCCATCTCCTGCTACATGATCGGCTGATTTTGCAAAATCCTGCATGTGGGCCGGACCATCTATTTTACTTAAATGTATTGCCGGATTATTTACCTCACTTACATTATGTATGTTCATCAAAAGTTTAGGGTCACGTCCGCCCATTACTTCTTTTACCGTTTCTTTGGGCATCACCAATCCCTGGTAATGGCCTTGCGAAATTACTGAATGACGATTTATTTTTGTTACACCTTCAATTGTCCAATCGCTGGTTTTCTTTTTATCAAAGCGGCAGGTATTACATATCCAGCCGGGTTTGCCATCATAGCTTTGCACTTCGCCCCATTCATCTTTACGTGCAGTTACCCTGTACACTTCATCACCACGCAACCATAACGTTGCTTTGCCACAACATTTAGGATTATCGCAATTACGGTGTGCATCCACAGGTTTAGTAAACCAAACCCTGTTTTTAAACCGGAATGTTTTATCTGTTAATGCACCTACCGGGCAAACATCTATCATGTTACCACTAAAATCATTGTCTATTGCTTTGGAAATGTAAGTAGATATTTCTGCATGATCGCCACGGTCTAAAATACCATGCACCCTGTTATCAGTTAATTGATCGGCCACATAGGTACAACGATAACAAAGAATACACCTTGTCATGTGCAATTGTATGTATGGCCCTATATCTTCTTTTTCAAAAGTTCTTCTTTTAAATTCGTAGCGGGTGCTTTCTTTACCATGTTCATAACCCAGATCTTGCAAATGACATTCGCCTGCCTGATCGCAAATAGGACAATCCAAAGGGTGATTCAATAACAAAAATTCCACCACCCCAGCTCTTGCATCTTTTACTTTATCGCTGGTAATATTTTTTACTATCATGCCATCCATTACAGTAGTTCTGCAACTGGCTACCAGTTTTGGCATTGGCCTTGGATCAGCTGTAGAGCCTGCAGCCACTTCTACCAAACAGGTACGGCATTTACCACCACTACCCTGTAATTTGCTGTAGTAACACATTGCAGGCGGTGTTACATCGCCACCAATTTGGCGGGCAGCATTTAAAACAGTGGTGCCAGGGGCAACATCTATAGTGATGTTATCAATGGTAACTTTAAATGTTGATGGTGCTTCTTTTTTTATTTCGTCTGCCATTTATAACAAATCTATGTTTGTATTATAATTTTTTTCTTTTAAAAATGTCAACCATCTTTTTAATTCAATTATTTCATCACATTTTTCATTCTCCAGCATATCAGCAAACAAGCTCTTAAACCTTTCATCATTTCTTTGGGTAAAGCCTTTAAGGTTTTTTAACTCTTTAAAATTCCCTGGCAAATTATACAGTTCAATATTTATTCCACCCTTTTCACATTCACTCAAAATCCATTTCTCGATTGCAGGAGAAATTTGAATAAAGTAATGTTTCCTTTCAGGGTGTTTAAATATTTTTAACCCCTTTCTCCATAACCTTTCAACTTTTGTACATTCTTCTAATTCTTTTAGCTTTCTTTTATCATCATCAATTACCGCAACCACAAAGCTATCTAAAAACCTGTTGTTATTCATTGTTGCTGCCACAGAACTATTTCCTTTTTTGTGGTTGACTGAATTTGGTCTTCCCAAAAGAAACTCTACCAGATTAGTATCTAAATAACACTCCGGCATAAAACAGGCATGTATATCAAACAGCATCTTTAAGAAAATTCTCCAGATTAAAAAACAAATCTATCCCGTACTGATATATTTCTGTAATCTCTTCGTCAGTTAATCTTCTAACTACAGTTTCTCCATTTGTTAACCCTACAACATAAATACTCAAATCTTCCTTATCCATGTCTTCCATAAAATCATTCAAAACAAAAGGACTATGGGTTGCTATGAAATACTGATTATCGTTTTTGTCAAAAATAATATCACTTGTAAACTTTGAAATATATGGAGGAAACATGTGGGCTTCAGGTTCTTCAAAAACAAGTACAGAATCTTTATTTGATATAATAGCCGTTTTAAAGAAAATTAACCTAACTAATGTATCTGCCATTAAAGAAATAGGCATAGTATGTATTATGCCGTCATTCATTCTTGGTGATATTTTTATATCACTTGCAGAAGCATCAATTACCATATCCAAATCATATGGCTTTAATAAATCAGAAAATTCTTTTCTCAGTTCCGAATTATTAATAATTACCTCAAACATATTTTTCCCTGCGGGAATATTAAGTTCAAGTGCAGAAGTACTTTGATTAAATATTTTTGCTTCAGAAAACTTATAAGGCTTAATATTTAAGTCTTTTAAATCATCAAAATGGCCTGAAAAGTCATCAATTTTATCAGTTGCCCCGGAATGAAGTGTTCCCCTGCCTATACTTATACCAAATGGGCTTGAAACATGGCTATTCCCTTTATCAAATAATTTCAAATTGATTACTCTTTCATCTTCATAACTAATATTTAAAGAGTAGTGATCATTAAAATCGATACTAGCTAAAGTTTCAATATTTGAGTAATTAAAAATTTGTGTAAATTTTTCAAATCTCACTAAATTCTCTAGACCAGTAGGTCTTTTTTGACGAATAAAAGTTAATAACCCTATTGCCTCTAAAATATTACTCTTCCCAACATTAGGATAACCGATAAAAATATTCACACGACTGCAATCGTTGATTTTTGCATCACGTATCGACTTAAAATTTTTAATCTCTATGTTATCTATCTTCTGCATTTATTTTTTTATACTACTGCAGCCACATGAATCGGATCTGCATAATGCGCCAAACCGTAATTTTTTCTCAAACACTCTTCAGGGTTCAATATATGCCATTCAAACTCATCTCTAAAATGCCTGATAGCTGCTGCAACCGGCCAGGCCGCTGCATCACCTAACGGGCAAATGGTGTTGCCTTCAATTTTCCGCTGTATATCCCACAACAGATCGATGTCTTTCAATTCTCCTTTCCCGCTGTCTATCTTCTTTAATATTTTTTCCATCCAGCCTGTTCCTTCACGGCAGGGACTGCATTGGCCACAACTTTCGTGGCGGTAAAACCTTGCTAATGTATAAGTATGTTTTACCACACACTGATCTTCGTCCAACACAATAAATCCGCCAGAGCCCATCATACTACCTGTTGCAAAACCACCATCGCTAAGGCTCTCGTAATTCATTAAACGCTTTTCGCCTTTGGCAGTGGTTAATAATAAATTAGCCGGCAAAATTGGAACTGATGATCCTCCTGGAATACAAGCTTTTAATTTTTTTCCATTAGGAATACCACCACACCATTCATCGCTGTAAATAAATTCTTCCACGCTGATGGTCATATCAATTTCATACACACCCGGCTTATTAATATTACCGCAGGCAGAAATTAATTTTGTACCGGTTGATTTACCTACACCAATTTTTGCATATTCTTCACCGCCATCATTTATAATAGGAACAACGGCTGCAATAGTTTCTACATTATTTACTACGGTTGGCCTTTCCCAAACACCTTTTACTGCAGGGAATGGTGGTTTAATTCTTGGGTTACCTCTTTTACCTTCCAGGCTTTCTATCAATGCCGTTTCTTCGCCACAGATATAAGCACCTGCACCACGCTGTACATAAATTTCGCAATCGAATCCTGTACCTAAAATATTTTTTCCCAGGAAGCCATTTTGTTTTGCTTCTGCAATGGCTTGTTCCAAAATATCAACGATCCATGCATATTCACCACGGATATAAATATAACTTACATTGCTGCCCAGCGCAAACGAACTCACGATCATACCTTCAATCAGGTAATGCGGAATAAATTCCATCAAATACCTGTCTTTAAAAGTACCCGGTTCACTTTCATCTGCGTTAACTACCAGATGCCTGGGCACTCCTTCGGGCTTTGCAATAAAACTCCATTTCATGCCTGTAGGAAAACCTGCACCACCACGGCCACGTAAGCCGCTCTTCTTTACTTCTTCCACAATTTCGGCAGGCTGCATTTTTAATGCCTTCTCCACGCTGCGGTAACCACCTTCGCGGCGATATACTCCGTAGCTTTTTATGCCCGGTACATTTGCGTTTACTAATAATAATTTTTTTGACACAATTCTTATATATTACTTATTATTCTTTATCGATCTGTTGCTCTTTTAAAATGAAAGTCAATTCCAGCAAATATTTTGTTGGAACGCCTATAATCTTTCATTTCATTATACCACCAAGTATAATACTTGGGGCCACTATACTCCATCCAAAAAATTGGCGACTTTGTTGATACAGCTTCTACAAAATATTTGGCCGCTACTTCTTGATTTAATGTATAGAATTTCAGTTTGTTTTTTTCATAAAGAGCTTCTCCTGAAATATTATCGAACTCCCTTTCACTCAAAAAAAGCTTCCATTCATATCGATCAATTCCTGTTCTTGCAATTTCCATCTTCACTTTAGTAGCTGTATCACTACAACAATTATATTCTATCAAGGTATATTTACCTTCCCAATCATCTTTGTAAATTAGTTTCTTTGTTGTTCCGCAGCCTGCAGCAATTAACAAAGAAAAAAGAATTACTACACTGATCTTTTTCATTTCTCAGATTTTATTTCACCGCCTGCCTTGCAAACAACACCCATCTTTTTCCTTTCTTTACCCAAACTTCCAGCACTTTTAAATGATAATTATTAACGACTGTAGTGCCTCCTAATGTTGCAGTAATATCCGCTACAAAACGCACATTCGCCATATTATCATTCATCAGCACCGTAATACTATCTTCTTTAAAACTCTGGTAACTGATATAACCTCTTTCAAAATCTTTTACCAAATCTTTTTTGCTTTGCACCCAACCATTACTATGCCCGTAACTCAACGCCTTATCTGTTTGCTGGTTAAGAGAAATAGTATTCTTTTTTACCAGCGCCTGGTGAAACTCTTTTACTGTTGCGGTTAATTTTTCTTCGTCGGTTGTTTGCGCAAATGCACCCACAAAAAACAACAGGCATAATATCGTTACAAGGTTTTTCATTTTTATTTTACACTTACTGCTTGCCTGCCCATTAATTTCCATTTGCCTTTTTCTTTTATCCATACCAGCATCATACTAAAATCAAGGTCAGTTACTGTGCCGTCTTTTTTATTTTCTTTTGCTTTAAAAAGATAACGAACAATAGCTGTTTTATCCTGTATAAATATTTTTATGTTTGATACAGCTGTGTCTGTATAAACAGATTTATTATTGCTAACGCCCTTAATCATTTCAGCCCTGTTTTGCAGGTTACCATGCGAATGACCGTAAGAAACCGTTTTAGCCGCCAGGCTTTCCAGCGTGGCGCTATCTTTTGTGCCAAAAATAGTATGACTTAACAAATATGTTTTTTCGGTAAGTTCTTTTTCATCTTTAGTTTGTGCGGTGGCGACTGCCACAAAAAAGATGAATAATATTATAAGGTTACACTTCATTTAATTCAATTTCTATTGTTATAAGTATAAATAACGTTATCTAAATAATTATCTCCTTTAAACTTTTTTTCTTTCTTACTTAAGGCATCATATTTATTAAACTCCTCTACCGCAGGCTCATAATCCTGAATCATCTTTTTTAATACCTTCAATTCAAAAGCAACCACTTTTTCAGTATCTCCCTTTTGTAAATAATGCAAATAATAGGAGAATGAATGCGACATCCCTTTACTATTTACAGATTGCCCGGTATGAAAAGATCGGTATACATTAATTTTACCTTTTACAATTCTTTCATTAAAATAATTGTAAGCATCCTTTCTGTAATATTTACCTTCTTTTTGAAATGCATTGATCTCTTTGTATCCGTATTTAGTTCCGTTAAGTGTAACATTTCCTACTTTCTTTAATGCCAAAAGAGTAGCCAAACTCACTTTCGTAATATCTCCGTCTATGATTGTTCCATTATTCAGTTCTACAAATTCTCCTTTACCTTTTTCAGCCGCTTCTCCATCAGGTCGTAAATTAGGTAATGATGCAGTAGATACACACCCGGCAAAAAACACTATTGCTAAAAATATTATAGCACATTTTTTTACTCTTACGATCATTTTAATTTGCTTTTGCCCTGCACTCCTCAATTATCGCATCTACTTTTTCTTTAGTTAAATGTTCACGGTAATGTTTCCCCAACTGCATCATAGGTGCGTAACCACAAGCGCCTAAACATTCTACCGTTTTTAAAGTAAACATACCATCAGTAGTAGTTTCGCCCACACCAATATTTAATTTCTGTTTGATGTAATCTATAATATTATCGCTGCCGTTTAACATGCAAGGCCCTGTTTGGCAAACCTCAAACAGGCATTTGCCCACAGGTTTTAAATTGTACATACTGTAAAAGCTAGCCACTTCATACACTTCAATGGGTTCTATTTTTAAAAGTGTGGCCACATAATCCATTACTGGCACATCCAGCCAGCCACCAAACTCTTCCTGTGCCAGATGCAATACCGGCAGCAAAGCGCTTTTTTGCTTGCCCTCAGGATAACGTGTAATTATCTCTTTTACCTTATTTAATTTTTCTTCTGAAAATTGTATCATAAACCCCAAACCCCTAAAGGGGCTTTTAAAGATTAAAATTATTTATAACTCTTTTCTCAATTAATATCTCTACTATTTTTTTTTCAGCAACACTTAGCAGTAACCCGGTTCCCCTTTAGGGGCGGAGGGGTTACGCATCCAATTCCCCGGCTATCAAATTCAAACTACTCATAGTAATTATTGCATCACTCATCATACCACCTTTTATTATTTCAGGATATGCCTGGTAATAAATAAAACATGGCCTGCGAAAGTGCAAACGGTAAGGCGTTCTTCCGCCATCACTAATTAAATAAAAACCTAACTCTCCATTACCCCCTTCCACACTATTATATACTTCGCCAACAGGTATATCCGTTTCGCCCATTATAATTTTAAAATGGTAGATCAATGCTTCCATTTTAGTGTATACATCTTTCTTCTCTGGTAAATAGTACGCAGGCACATCGGCATGAAACACTTCTGCTTCTTCGCCTTTAAATTCCTGTACTTTTTGGTAGGCCTGTTCAATAATGCTTAAGCTCTGCCACATCTCTTCGTTACGTACTAAAAAACGATCGTAACAATCGCCGGTTTTACCAACAGGAATAGTAAAATCAAAATCCTGATAACTACTGTAAGGCGTATGCACACGCACATCATAATCTACACCGGCTGCACGTAAATTGGGACCGGTAAAACCATAGTTTAATGCACGCTCTGCCGATATGGGGCCGCAGCCTACAGTACGATCAATAAAAATGCGGTTACGAGTAAACAGGTTTTCAAACTCTTTTAAAGTTTTTGGATATTCCTTTAAGAATTTTTCGAGTTTTTCAAACGCTGTATTTGTAAAATTCCTTTCAAAACCGCCAATACGCCCAATATTAGTAGTAAGGCGGGAGCCACATACTTCTTCATATATTTCATAAATTAATTCACGGTATTGCATCAGGTATAAAAAACCCGAAAAAGCGCCGCTATCCACCCCCACAATAGAATTACAAATTAAATGGTCGCTTATACGTGACAACTCCATTATTATGATGCGTAAATAATCAACACGTTTAGGCGTTTGTACACCCAATAATTTTTCGCAGGTTAAATGCCAGCCCATATTATTAATGGGTGATGAACAATAATTCAGCCTGTCGGTAATGGGAGTGATCTGGTATAAAGGTCTGCGTTCAGCTAATTTTTCAAAGGCTCTGTGAATGTAACCAACGGTGGAGGTAGCTTTTAAAATTCTCTCGCCATCCATCTCCAGAATATTTTGAAACACACCATGTGTAGCAGGGTGCGTTGGCCCAAGGTTAAGCGTGGTAGTTTGCTTTTCTATCGAGCCTTCGGGCAATAATATATGTGATGTATCAGACATTAATTATTTTTTTGTAACCAACAATATTTCTTTAATCATCTTCATATGCGTCGCACTCTTCAACTGTAAATCTTTATTCAACTTTAATTATGTTTTGCACAAAATTTCGTCCCTACGGGACTTTTAAAGCAACATTCAATCTTTTTCTACCAAACTACGCTCCTATGGAGCTAAAAAGTAACGTGCTTAAATTCTATAAAAGAACTTTAATCATAAAACTCTAAGTTCCCCTTTAGGGGCGGAGGGGTTCTTACCTTCCAAACATCTCATCATCCTTATCAATCCGTGTCTGATCTTCCAAAGGAAATTCTTTTCTCATCGGAAAATAATCCATCTCATCCACATTCAATATCCTTATCAAATTAGGATGGCCCACAAAGTTCACCCCAAAAAAATCGTAGGTTTCTCTTTCCATAAAATTAGCCGATTGATACAATGCCGTTGCGGTAAATACATCAGGCTTAGTAATATCAGCAAACACTTTAAAGCGTATTCTTACATTATCTACCAAATTATGTAAATGGTAAACCACTGCCAATTCTTCTCCCTTTCTATCTGGATAATGCACAGCTTGCAAATCGGTTAAAAACTGAAAACGCAGCTCTGCATCATCATACAAAAACTGCATTACTTTAATGTTGAGGTCTTTGGCGGCGGTAAAAGTTAACATGCCATAAGGCTCCTGCCAGTCGGATAACTGGTCGCCAAATTTTTCAGTTAGTTTTTGTTTAATTGTATCGTTGGTTAAAGACATTTCTAATTTTAGATTTTACATTGCCGTTTTTAGATTTTTATTAAACCCAAAACCTGATGCTTATTTTGCTATTTTAGTTTGTTTGATTGCAATAGATCTGAAATCTACAATTTAAAATAACAAATCCTATTGTATTCCGTATCCAGCCAAAAGTTCTTTATACTGATCACTATGCCTTCTCCTCAATCCTTCTGCATTTACTAATTTTTGAATATTCATAAACCCGTCCAAAATAGCTTCGGGCCTTGGCGGACAACCCGGTACATAAACATCTACCGGAATTACCTGATCAATACCCTGCAAAACAGAATAAGTATCAAATATTCCACCACTGCTGGCACATGCACCTACAGCCATCACCCAACGGGGTTCTGCCATTTGTAAATATACCTGGCGTAAAACCGGCCCCATTTTTTTTGAAATGGTGCCCATTACTAATATTAAATCGCACTGGCGTGGAGAAAAGCTCATACGCTCTGCGCCAAACCTTGCCAAATCATAATGACTGGCAGCCGTGGCCATAAACTCTATACCGCAGCAAGATGTTGCAAATGGTAAAGGCCAGATAGAATTTTTACGGGCCAGGCTTACCACTTTTTCAAAGTTGGTGGCCATAAACCCCTCCCCCATGTATCCTTCAGGAATACCTTCAAATTTTACATGGTTGTTATATTGTACCGGACGACTCATAATTTTAAATTTAAAATTGTTGAACTTCTACTATTACTTAGCCAACTATTCAACATAAAATATCGCTATTGGTTTAATCTTCCCAATCCAGTGCCCCTTTTTTAATGATATAAATAAATCCTGCAACAAACAGGCCCACAAACATGGCTACTGCTATAAATCCCTCTTTGCCTAACTCTTTAAAGTTTACGGCGTAGGGATAAAAGAAAATAACTTCCACATCAAACAACACAAACAATATGGCAACTAAAAAATATTTAATAGCCATTGGCTGGCGTGCATTACCTTTTATTTCAATACCACTTTCAAAATTTTGCAGTTTATCGCTGGTTTTTCTTTTGGGGCCCAAATAGTCGGATAGTACAATAATAGTAGCAATTAAACCTACAGCAAAAATCAATTGCAAAGCAATGGGAAAATAATTGGTTGCATTATTTGTATTAGCCACCTGGAGGAAAAAAAATTGCATTCGGATATTATATTATTAGATTATCCGCAAAAATAAGGCAGCGATTGCAATATTCAATACTATGTACAACAAAAAACCCTCTTACTTTTTGGTAAGAGGGTTTTATATTTTCTAATTTTTAGATTTTACTTTTTTTTTTGCGGCTGCAGCCTTGGTGCCGGCAGCGGGTGGTTTGGTGCCGGTTCCGGGTTTTGTGGCCGGCCTTCCTGCTGGTGTTGGCGAATCAAAAATCTTCTTAAAGCCAATCACTTCTTCATCTGCAGGTTCTTTCAACAAATATTTAGCACAATATTCAGATGCTGCTTTTTTATCTTTTTTTACATTGTAGGTATACTGAATAAAATATTTATAAGCACTTAATAAGTGCCCTTTTACTTTAACAGAGTCAGTTGCCCATTGCGCCTCGCCAATATCAATTACTTTTTGATAGCTGGGTAAAGCTAACCCTAAAGCCATGGTGGTATCAATTTTACCCTGTGCCAATGCTGTCATATAAAACCCAAAAGTTTCGTTGGGATATTGAGTGGTATAGGTATTCCAATCTACAAGTGAGGCCTCGTAACTCCCCCCACGGTAAAAATTATATGCGCTGTAATAAATATCCGTTTTTGATGGCACTTTTTTTACGTTGAGAATTTTCTTATACCAGTTGGCAGCATCTAAATATTTTTTCTGTGTTTCAAACCCGCTGGCAACAGATTTTAGCAAACGTATTTTACCCGTTTCTGTGCTATCTGCTTCCACTGCTTTATCCATGTAGGTACCAGCCAATGCTTCATTACCGGGAAATTTAAGCAATATTTTAGCATAAGTTTCATAATCTGTAGGGCCAATCTTTTCAAGTTTTTGAGCTTTAAAGTATTGCTCAAATGCCGATTTTGCTTTTACAGAATCATTTAATTTATCAAATGCATATCCTTTTAAACCATACAAACGAACATCAGGATTTGCACCGCCTGCAGCAATACAACCATCAGACTGACTAATAGCTTCTATAAATAATCCCTGTGCATATTTAATGGTAGATCTGTAATAACAGGCGTTAGGTTCATCATCTCCCATTAAGGTTAAATATTTTTCCAGGTACTCGGCAGATTTTACAACGTTTGTTTTGTACAACAAATCATATAAATTATAATATACCGGAATGTAATTAGGGTCTGAAGCAATAGCATTATTATAAAACTTCATGTAAATTTCTTCCTGTGCCGGCCCTTGTGTTTGATACACTTTACCCATTCTGAAATTGGCTCTTGCATAGTTAGGATTTATTGCTAAAGCACTTTGATAAGCTGTGACAGCATTACCACCACCATCTGCAAATTTCCTGTATGCATCACCCAGCATACAATATGTTTCAGGATCTTTAAACCCTTTTATTGTAGTAGCTAATTTTAGTTTTTCTATAGCATAAGCCGCATCTCCATTTTTGGATTCAAAATCCCCATTAGCAATACCAATAGCATTTAATACAGGTATACTTTTGCCCTGGCTTAAAGAAATTGCCGTTTCAAAGCGGTTTCTGGCATCCTGTGTTTTACCTTCTAGTAACTCAACATGCCCCATACCTGCGGTTAAAAGGGCGCTGTTGCTATTGGCTTCCAGGGTTTTCCGGTAAAGTTCTTTTGCACCCGCAATATCTTTATCTTCCCGGTGTACCAGCACCTGCCCTAACCAATACGCTGCATCTGTATTGTTGGGATTGGCAGTTACCAGTTTATCAAAAACATTTTTAGCACTAACATATTTTTCGTAATAAAAAAATTTCTTCCCGTCTTCAATCGTTTGTGCAATTACAGCATTAGCAAATAATACTGTAATTAAAAAAAGTACCGCTGCTTTGATCTTGTTCATTTAGTTTGCTGTTTTATACTTTACAATAATATCAATTTTTATAAACATCCGTAGTTTTTGTTACATAAACTTTTTATAATTTCTCGTTTATCCTCACTTGCCTTATGTCAAAATCCATTATCGGGCCAAGATAAGCTCTTCTAAAAATCAGTTGCCCTCTTTCATAATTTAAAAACTCCGCAAAGCCTGACCCAAGGCCCGAATAATTCTCTTTTACTATGTAATACAAACCACGTACCAAAGGATACCTTTTAGTTAAGATGCTTTGCTGGGTGGGCTTTACATAAGGTGTGCTATCGCATACGCCACATTGTACATAAGCAATTTTTATTTTTTTTAACATGTTCACCTGTGCACTGTCTTCCGGGTTGCCAATCCAGCTGATGCCGGTTAAACCTACAGCATCTGTATTAGAAGCTATATACTCCAAAACTTCTTTACTGGTTTTAACTGCTTTTACCACACTGGTATCAAAATTACCGCCATGCAATATACTATCAACAGCAAAACGCACCGTACTGGTTGCACTCAATCCATCAAAAACCACTTTCTTCTTATCTCCTGCTTTACCCTGTAATAATTGCTTTAAACTTTCTAAAGTGTACAAGGTATCGTTATTGTTCTTATTAGTTACAATGGCAATGGCATCCCAGGCAATCCGGTTACTTACCGGTGTGTAATTTAAGGAGTCGGTATAAAACCGGCTTTCCTTGCGGTTAAGGCCACGGGTTACAATGATCATCCGGTTACTGGTATCGGAATAAAAATCTTTAAAGCATTCGGCCTCGGGCTTGTAGTGGGCAATAATTTTTGTACCCGGGTACGAGCCTTCGTATACTTTTATTGCAGCTTCTATTACCGGTGCAAAACTTTCATCCACGCTAATATGAATGGTGCCGCTTGTGGGGCTATCGGTTACCGTATGCTTGTTTTTATTGCTATCGTTACATGCAATAATAGCCATGCTACATATTGCTGCAATAAAAATAAATGCGCTGTTTATTTTGTACATGATCAATCTCTGAAATAATTTTTCTTATAACCTCTGTAGAATCTGAAAAGTCCGTATACCCAGCATACGCCAGCAAACAATTTTATAGCAACGGGATCGTATTGATTAATGTACACTTCTGTATATTTAAAAGGAAACATAAAGAAAAAGCCCGCCGCAACAAAAAAAACGCCCATTACATAATTGGTAATGCTACGCATACGTATTGCATTTTTTTTCCTTTCACTTAATTGTTCCTTCTCAAATTCTTCCAGTGCCATAACAATAGATTTTAAAATAACTGTAAGGCTTTTGCAAACCTTACAGTTTTAAATAATATCGGGCTGCCAAAATACAAAATTTATGGCGTAAAATCAGTTGCCGGTAATAAACTTTACAGGAATGGTGTAGTAAACGGATACATTCTGCCCTTTTGATTTTCCGGGAACCCAGTCTGGCATTTTCTTAAGCACCCGTATTACTTCTTTGTTAAATTCCTCGCCGCCATCTTCTACGGTTTCAAAACTTTTTAATTTACCATCGTAGCCCACTACAAACCTCATTTTTACACTCGCATTTTCTCCTTCTTCCATATCTCTTGGATTGGTTAGATTTTTTTGTAAAAACTTTACCAGCGCATTCATTCCGCCAGGGTAAGCAGGCATTACTTCGGCCGTTTCTGTTGGAGTATTTATATCAACCACTTCCTTTGCAGGTTCTTTTCCTTTGCCCCCATCTGTAATGTCAACCGGATCTCCAACGGTTGCAATATCGCCGGGCTTACCAGGATCGGTAACTGTTGCAATAGCAACAGAGTCTGTAATTGCATCCAGCGGTTTTACCGGAATTAAATTATTTACAACCATTGGCTTGGTAAATTGCACAGTAGCTACTTTCTTTTTTATGGGTTGTTCTTTGGGTTTTTCAACCGGCTCCTTTTCCTTTAAGGTTGGTATTATGTGGCCATAAGTTGTTACCAGGCCATTATCATCTGTGGTTACTTTCTTTTTGGGTATAAAAGTAAAAGCCGATAAAACCACCACCACTCCCAGCATTACTGCCAATGATTTCATCAAACGGTTGTCGTAAAATTTACGCAGGTTGTAAGCACCATAAGCTTTATTGCGGTGTTCAAAAATAATGTCCAGTACATCGCTTTTCAAAATTAGTTCTGTTTTCATTGTCATAGTTTTAGTCCTGCTGTTAATCAGGAGATGAATGAATATTTTGAAACAAGCGCTTGTTCGGTAATAAGATGATGTTGCTGAATAATTCCATAAACCCGAACCTTGAATAACCGATGCAAAAAAGTTAATGTTGAATTTCTTCTACTTTCTCTTTTCATTTATCATAACCTTTTTACCTTTTAAAGGATAATAATTACCGCCCGGTAACTGTGCATTGCAGACTGAAAACTGCTAACTATCTTTGCGCCATGAAAATTTTGATGGTATGCCTTGGCAATATCTGCAGAAGCCCTTTGGCTGAGGGAATTTTACAACATAAAGCATCAGCAACAGGATTAAACTGGGTGGTGGAAAGTGCCGGCACCAATGGCTATCATACAGGTGAACCGCCACATCATTTAAGTATTAAAGTAGCGGAACTAAATAATATCGATATCAGTAATCAGAGAAGCAGAAGATTTATTGCAGAAGATTTTGAACGGTATGATAAAATTTATGCAATGGCGGAAGATGTAATGGGCGATATGAAACGTATTGCAAAAAGCAAATTCGATGCTCAAAAAACAGACTTATTGCTGAACGAATTATTTCCGCATCAAAACAGGGATGTACCCGACCCGTGGTATGGCCCCGAAAAAGGTTATCACGATGTATTTGATCTGATAGATAAAGCTTGCGAAAAAATAATAAACAACAGATAAGAAAAAGATGAGCAACAAACCATCCATTCCCCAGGGCACCAGAGATTTTTCGGCAGAAGTGATCCGGAAAAGAAACTTTATCCTCTCTACCATTAAAACTGTTTTTGAATTGTACGGATTTCAACCATTGGAAACGCCGGCCATGGAAAACCTGGAGACCTTACTGGGCAAATATGGAGAAGAAGGTGATAAACTAATTTTTAAAATTTTAAATAACGGCCTTAATAACGAAAAAAATATCGACAAAGCAAAAGCCGGTTTTGAAAAAGTTTTAGAAGGAAAGAACAGTACTGATCTTACTGAAAGAGCTTTAAAATACGACCTCACTATTCCTTTTGCCAGGTATGTGGCTATGAACCATACTAAATTAACCTTCCCATTCAGGCGTTACCAGATACAGCCCGTATGGAGGGCCGACAGGCCACAAAAAGGCCGCTACCGTGAGTTTACTCAGTGCGATGCTGATGTGGTGGGCAGCCAATCTTTAATGAACGATGTGGAGTTTGCCTTAATTTATGACGAAGTATTTAACCGCCTGGGATTAGCTGATTACGAACTTAGAATTAACAGCCGTAAAATTTTATCGGCATTGGCTAAAGCATGTAATGCTACAGATAAATTAGTAGCCATTACTACAGCCATTGATAAATTAGATAAGATCAGCATCGACAAAGTAAAAATTGAATTGGCTGAAAAAGGATTAACAGAAGAACAAATTGAATTGATTGAAAAATATGTAAATATCAGCGGCAGCAACAAAGAAAAAACAGATCAGCTAATTGCTTTGATTGGCAACATTGATGAGGCTGGCCGTGGCCTGGAAGAAATAAAAAAAATACTGGCTCACACAGCAGGTAAAAATATAGTTGTTGATTTTACATTGGCCCGTGGCTTAAATTATTACACCGGAATTATTTACGAAGCCAAAGCACCAGCCAAAGTACAAATGGGTAGCATTGGCGGTGGTGGCCGTTACGATGATCTTACCGGATTATTTGGTGTACCCGATATTCCGGGTGTGGGAATAAGTTTTGGTGTAGACAGGATTTATGATGTACTGGATGAACTGAAATTATTTCCTGAAAATTTACAGGTAAGTACCCAAGCCTTGTTTTTTAATATGGGAGAAAATGAAAGCGCTTTTGCTTTTACTATTATGCAGCAATTACGCAAAGCTGGTATTGCATCAGAACTTTATCATAAAGAAGAATTAAAAGTTGCAAAACAGTTTCGCTATGCCGAAGACAAAAAAATACCTTTTGCTGTAATTATTGGCAGCAAAGAAATAGAACAAAATTATTGCCAGGTTAAAAACCTTGCCACCGGCGAACAGCATGTAGTGGTGTTTGAAAACCTGGTGGCTTTTTTTAACAAAAATTAACGGTTACCAAAATACTTTTATCGTATCAATCAAAAATCAATTTTATGCAACTACGTTTTCGTATCCCGCTTTTAACTGCAGTATCAATTTTGATATTAGCCTCTTGTACTAAAACTAATAAAGAAGGTAAATACATTCCAAAAGATGCAGCCATTGCAGTACATGTTAATGGAGCTTCTTTATCCGCCAAACTTCCCTGGGATGAAGTGAAAAAAAATGAACTGTTCCTGAAGTTATACGCCGACAGCGCTTTGCCCACATTTGTAAAACAGGCTTTAGATAATCCAGACAACAGTGGTATTGATACAAAAACGAATTTGGTATTTTTTGCACAAAAAGATTCTTTGGGCGGCTTGGTTGCTTTTACCGGTACCATTAAAGATGCAGAAAAATTTAAACTGTTTACACTTGATGTAACCGAAGGTGGTGTAGAAAGCGAAAAAGATGGCGTTAAGTATATCAGCAAATCACCCATTTGTGTAGGCTGGAATAAAGAAAGATTTTTGTACATCGTTAATACACCCGAATTAAATATTCAAAATTACAGCCGTCAAAATAACGACTATGTTCCAAAGTCAAGAGATCTTGGTGCTGCATGCAAAACATTGTTCGATTTAAAAGAAAGTAACTCATTAGGCGAAAATGAAAAATTTACCGAACTGGTTAAAAAAACAGGCGATATACATTTTTGGATGAATGGAGAAGAGTTGAATAAAGGCGGTATGGCCAACCCTGCATTAGCCATGTTGAACATGACCAAATTATACGAAGGCAGTATTACAACAGCAGCCGTAAATTTTGACAATGGCAAAATATTAATGGATATAAAAAGTTATGCCGGTAAAGAGCTAACTGCATTGTACAAAAAATACGAAGGCAAAAATATTGATGAAGATATGATCAAACGCCTGCCATCAAAAGATGTGGCGGCTGTATTTGCCATGAGTTTTAAACCAGAAGGCATAAAAGAATTATTAAAACTGATGGGTGTAGAGGGGTATGCTAACATGGGCCTTGCATTTGCTGGTTTTAGTTTAGATGATTTTATTAAAGCCAATAAAGGAGATATAGTTTTTGCGCTTACAGATCTTAAACAAAAAAAGGATTCGATAAAATTTAAAGGTGCAAATGGCGAAGACAAAAGTTTTGAAAACGAAACCGTTCAGCCGGATATTATTTTTGCAGCATCTGTTGGAGATAAGGAAGCATTCAACCTGTTAATTAAAGCAGGAGAAAAGCTGGGTAAAGATGTACCTGCAAGTATCCCCATCACTTATAACAGCGATGGAAAACATTTTGCCATTGGTAATTCTAAAGAAAATATTGACAAATATTTTTCCAATACCGTTGGTACAAACTTCGATTTTTTAAGCAAGATAAATGGCAATCCGTTTGGAGGTTATGTTAATTTTCAATTTATATTAAAAGCTTTGGAAAGTAATTTTTCAAAAGACAGTACTGCAAAAGTTGTTTATGATGCCTCTTTAAAAGTGTGGGATAATGTGTACATGAAAGGCGGCAAATTTGAAAATGGCGGCATAACACAAACCATGGAAATAAATTTAATGGACAAAGGAACCAATAGCTTAAAACAATTGAATCAATATTTAGGTTTACTGAGTAAAATAAAAATGGAGCAAGATAAGAAGGCCGAAATAACCAACATTAATTTAGAGGAAATAAATAAAGACAACACAAATTTTCCGCCACCGCCACCTCCTCCAGCTTCTGTTTCAAAATAATTAATTAATTTAAGGCCGCTGAAGTTTTAATTGCTTCAGCGGTTTTTAATTTATAGCTGCATGCAAATACAACTGCAACAAGTACTGCCCACTTTTATTGAAGAAGAAAAAATTGCCCAATCAAAAATATGGAACAACAATGTTGTATTTAATACCGGCGAAAAAATTCAAATTGTTGCAGCCAGCGGCAGCGGCAAAACTTCGCTCATTCATTTTTTATATGGTTTAAGAAAAGATTATAACGGCAGTATTTTATACGACAATAATTCCATCAGCCATTTTGATGCAGAAAAATTTGCCACTTACCGTCAGCAAAATATCAGTATCGTTTTTCAGGATCTGCGTTTATTTGCCGAACAAACCGTTTTGCAAAACTTAGAAATTAAAAGACAGCTCAACCCCTATCACACCGAAAGTAAAATTGCCGCTATGGCAAAAAGGCTGGGCATTGAAAACAAGCTGCACAAACTTTGCAAAACCTGCAGTTATGGCGAGCAGCAGCGCATAGCCATCATTCGTTCTTTACAGCAACCTTTCAATTTTTTATTGCTGGATGAACCCTTCAGTCACCTGGATGAGAACAACAGAAAAAAAGCGATGGAGTTAATGGAAGAAGAAACCGCAATAAGAAAAGCTGCTATTATTTTAGCCGATCTTAAAGCAATTGAATACTTTAAAGCAGACAGAATATTACACTTATAAACAAGTTAACCAATCAATCAAGTAATGCTTTCTTTTAAACATATTGCTCCATTCCTCAACACCGGCCAAAATAAGGTTAGCCGTTGGTTTAGTTATATTGGTTTGGGTATTGGTGTGTTGTTGTTGTTGTGTTCTGTTCAAATGTATATAAACATTAACCAGTTATTAAAAGAAAGAAATCCTAAAAAAACAGGTTTCGATTTTATCTCTGTTACCAAAATCATTACCGATGAAAATATGGCCAGGGACAATCGTTTTACGCCTGATAATTTAAAAGAAATTCAATCACAGCTATTTATTGACGATGCGGCGCCACTAATTGCCAACCAGTTTCGTGTAAAAGCAAGTGCAGGTAATATCATTCCATTCAGCACCGATCTTTTTTTAGAATCTATCAACGAAAAATTCATCGACACTGTTCCACCCAACTTTACCTGGCAAGAAGGACAAACTGATGTACCTATTATTTTCTCTTCCGATTTTTTAGAAATGTACAATGTATTTGCGCCCAGCCAGGATCTGCCGCAGCTTTCGCAAAACACTATTTCATCAGTAAAAATTATGCTGGAATGTTATGGCCCCGCCGGTGTACAAACTTTCCGTGGGCAAATAGTTGCCATCAGCGACAGGATAAATTCTATTCTGGTACCGGATAATTTTATGCAAATGGCCAATAAAAATTTTGGTGGTGTTACTGTAGTGCCTGCATCCAGAATTTATCTGAGAACAAAAGATGCCAACAACCCCGAGCTGCTAAGTTTTTTACAACAAAAAAATTATCACGTCAATAAAGACAAAACAAAATTCGGCAGGATAAAACAAATCCTTCAGGCAATAGTAAGCGGCCTTGCAGGCTTTGGTGTATTGGTTATTTTACTGGCCATGGTATTGTTTTCTTTTTATTTACAATTGATGATTGCAAGAAGTAAAGAAAACCTGCAACTGCTTTTAACGCTGGGCTATTCGCCACATTGGTTAAGTAAAACGGTGGCTAAAAAGTGGATACCAGTTTATGTAGTGGTAGTTATAACGGCAGTTTTATTAACTGCATTATTGCATTGGGGCTTTCAATATTTTGTTATGAAAGGCCGTGAGGAACTTTCTCCTTTTATACATTGGATAGTGCTGGCCATTGCAATAGCATTATTGGCATTGTCTGTAGCTGTAAATTTCCGGCTGGTAAAAAAACTACTGTACAAATTATAAGGCCTCGTAAATAATTGCAGCACCCTGCCCCACACCAACACACATGGTAGCCAAACCGTATTTTGCTTTGCGGCGTTTTAATTCGTATAATAAGGTAGTAGAAATTCTTACACCGCTGCAACCCAAGGGGTGCCCCAACGCAATGGCGCCACCATTTACATTTACTTTTTCCAGGTCTAATCCTAAATCATAAATACAGGCGATGGATTGCGATGCAAAAGCTTCATTCAGTTCCACTAAATCTAAATCGGCAACAGTAAGTCCAGCTCTGCTTAATGCTTTTTTTGTTGCAGGCACAGGCCCAATGCCCATCACCGCAGGGTCAACACCAGCTACAGCCATGCTTACAATTTTGGCAACAGGTTGCAGGCCATATTTTTTTACCGCCGATTCGCTGGCTAATAACATTGCCGCAGCACCATCATTGATGCCCGAAGAATTTCCGGCAGTTACGGTTCCATCTTTTGTAAAAGCAGGCTTTAATTGCCCCAGTTTTTCCAGGCTCGATAAGCGGGGATGCTCATCTTTATCAAAATCAAAAACATCTTTACCAATCTGTACCTGCAACGGAATTATTTCATCGGCCCATTTCCCTGCATCATGTGCCACTGCATATTTCTTCTGACTTTCCATCGCAAATTCATCCTGTGCATTGCGGCTGATATTCCATTGGCGGGCAACATTCTCCGCCGTTTCTCCCATACTATAGGGATAATATAAATCAGATAATTTTTTATTTACAAAACGCCAGCCCAAAGTAGTATCAAAAATTTGCGTATCCCTTGCAAAAGGAGTAGTTGACTTAGGCATTACAAATGGCGCCCTGCTCATACTTTCCACACCGCAGGCAATTATAAAATCACCATCGCCACAGGCAATGGCCCTTGCAGCATCCATTATAGCCTGCAGTCCGCTGGCACATAAACGGTTTACTGTATTACCACTAACGGTTACGGGAAGCCCAGCCAGTAAAGCCGCCATACGGGCAACGTTCCTGTTGTCTTCTCCCGCCTGGTTAGCATCACCTGCAATCACATCTTCAATCGCATTCACATCAATCGAATCGTTGCGCTTTAGCAAAGCTTTTATTACATAAGCCAGCAGATCATCGGGGCGAATATTACTTAAAGCACCGCCATATTTTCCAATCGGTGTTCGTATGGCATCAATAACATAAACTGTTTGCATAAATACTTTTTTGCTTGTCTTGGATTCTTTTTGGAGCCGAACTACAAAGCTTTGTTCAGCTTCATTGGCGTCGCACTCTTGTACTGTATAACTTTATTGAGCTTTTATCTAAGCGTAAATTAAAGCACAAATAACGGAAATAGCTTCAAATTCACGAAATCCTTAAAATTATTAATTGGTAAGTATCTTTGCCGCATGTTAGAAACTAAGAATATACGAACACTAAGCCTTCCCGAATTAAAAGAATACTTCGAATCTATAGGTGATAAAAAATTCCGTGCCATCCAGACTTATGAGTGGATATGGAAGAAAAGCGCCACCAGTTTTGATGATATGAGCAACCTGAGCAAGGAGTTACGTATAAAGTTAGCTGAACATTTTAGCTTACCCGCTATCACCACCGATACCACACAAATTAGTGGCGACGGCACTTTAAAATCACGTTTTAAAACCTTCGACGGGCATTTTATTGAAGGCGTGCTGATCCCAACAGAAAAGAGAAATACCGCCTGTGTATCCTCTCAAATTGGCTGCAGCCTTACCTGTTCGTTTTGTGCAACCGGCAAAATGGAACGCAAGCGCAATTTAAATTTTGATGAGATATACGACCAGGTAGCGCAACTAAACCAGCAAAGCGAAAAGGTTTATAATAAAAAATTAAGCAATATTGTTTTTATGGGCATGGGCGAACCTTTGCTTAACTACAATAATGTATTGCAGGCCATAGATAAAATTATCAGTAACGATGGTTTAGGGATGAGTCCTAAACGAATTACAGTTTCCACTGCAGGCGTGGCAAAAATGATAAAAAAACTAGGCGACGATAAAGTAAAATTCAACCTGGCACTTTCGTTACATGCAGCTAACGATAAAAAACGTGACGCTATAATGCCCATTAATGAAAGCAACAATATTGATGCATTGGTAGAAGCGCTGAATTATTTTTACGAGCAAACTAAAAACGATATCACATTAGAATACATTTTACTAAAAGATGTAAACGACTCTATTGAAGATGCGGACGACCTGATAAAAATATACCGCAAAATTCCTACACATTTAGTGAATGTTATTGAATACAACCCTATTGATGGCGCTGCATTTATAAAACCTGACGAAGACACTACGCAATTATTTACCGATCATTTGGCTAAGCACCGGGTAAATGTAAGGGTACGCCGCAGCCGTGGTAAAGATATTGATGCAGCCTGTGGGCAGTTGGCCAATAAAAAATAATCCTTTAACAAAACTTATTTTACGGAGATTAAACTACGGCTATCAATCACCGTCTATTGGTAAATAAAACAATTTACCATGAAAAAGTTATTGATCGCATTGATGGCATTAGGCATGATCACATTATCTGCCAATGCACAGCAAAAAAGAATGATGAAAGGAAAACATCCTCAGCATCACAAAATGGCTATTGCCCAAAAACTAAATTTCTCCGAAGAACAGAAAAAACAAGTAAAGCTTAACAAAGAAACTTACAAAAAGCAATTACAAGAACTTAATAAAAATGAAAACATCACTGTAAAAGAATTCAGGGATAAAAAATCAGCATTGCACAAAGATCAGCAAGCCAAAATGCAAAGCCTGCTTACACTGGAGCAAAAAAACCAAATGGCGCAAATGAAGGCTGAGCATAAAGCTAAAGCCGAACAACATTATGCTGCCAGGATGGATAAAATGAAAACCAGGCTTAACCTTAGCGATAACCAGGTAGCTAAAATGAAAGCACAGCGTGGAGAAATGAGTGCCAAATTAAAAGCTATTAAGGAAGACGATAAAATGGACAGGGTGGCCAAACAAGAAAAATTAATGGCCCTGAAAACGCAAATGAAAGACGATCGTAAAAAAATATTTACAGCAGAACAACTTCAAAAAATGGAAGAAATGAAGAAAGGCAGAATGGAAAAGAAGACAGTTAAGTAAAATCTTATATGCAGCTCTTTAAAGCGAACCCAACAGGTTCGCTTTTTTAATGCTATATTTGCGGCTCACTCCTGTTGTAAAACAGTAAATCACTTCAAAAATGAGCCAGACTCCATTTCAAAAATTCACCGTAAAGAAAAAAAACAGCGTAATTAAGGAAGAAATCCGCCAGGAAAAGAAAACCTACCGCAAAGAGCGTAACGCTTTTTTTGAAAAGAAAAAAGAAGAAGAATACCAGGCCAGGATGGCAAAGAAGAATGGCATGGCACCAAAGGCCGCCGATAATGCAAAGGGAAACCCTGCAAGAGAAGAGGCCGCTTCCACAAGAACAACACCGAAATTTAAGCCTACCGGCGGTGCTGCAAAAACGCCACATACCAAATCGGAAAAAGCAAAAGCGGCTAACGATAATGCTCCCACTGGCGTAATGCCGTTGAATAAATTTATGGCGCATTGCGGTGTTTGTTCCAGAAGAGATGCGGTTACATTAATTACTACAGGTAAAGTAAAAATAAATGGCACTGTTGCAACAGAACCAGGCTATAAAGTAAAAGAAACAGATGAAGTGGTATTTAATGGCAAGAAATTATTTGTTACTAAAAACCTGGTGTATATTTTATTGAACAAACCTAAAGATTACATTACCACCACCGACGATCCGCAGGGTAGAAAAACAGTGTTGCAACTGATACAAAAAGCAACTACAGAAAGAGTGTATCCTATTGGCCGTTTAGACAGAAACACTTCGGGTGTTTTGTTATTAACCAATGATGGCGACCTTACACAAAAACTATCGCACCCCAGCTACGAAATAAAAAAGATATACGAAGTAAAATTAGATAAGCCCTTAGCCAAAGCTGATTTTGAAAAAATTGTAAAAGGATTAAAATTAGAAGATGGCGAAGTAAATGTAGATAGTTTGGCTTACGCAGATAGTAAAGACAAATCTATTATTGGCATAGAAATTCACAGTGGCCGCAACCGTATTGTACGCCGCATATTTGAACACCTGGGTTACGATGTAAAAGGTTTGGACCGGGTGATGTACGCCAATCTTACCAAAAAAAATGTAGAGCGCAGCAAGTGGCGTTACTTAAGCGACAAAGAAATCCGTTTGCTTAAATACATGAATGCGTCTAAAAAGAAATAAGTTTTTCCCATGTTTGCAGAATCAACTAATAATAAAAAAGGGCCACTGCCTTTTAAACTATCAGAAGCCATCATTTTTGAAGATGATAATTTTGTTGCCATCAATAAAGCTGCGGGGCTTTTATCTATCCCCGACAGGATGCAAAGCGAAGTGTCGCTTAAAGATATGTTGCTGGCCAAATACGGTACCATATTTACAGTACATCGTTTAGATAAAGATACCAGTGGTATTATTCTGTTTGCAAAAAACGAAACCACACATAAATTTTTGTCTCAGGCTTTTGAAGACAGAAGAGTAGAAAAATATTACCAGGGAATTGTGCATGGTTTACCTGCCGAGAAAAAAGGCACTATTGATGCTCCTATCAGCGAACATTTATTGCAAAAAGGTTTGATGGTAATTCACCGCAATGGTAAACCTTCGGTTACCGATTACGAAGTAATTGAAGCATACAAATCATATTCGCTTTTACAATTTCAATTGCATACCGGCCGTACCCACCAGATACGGGTGCATTGTAAAAACATGGGGCACCCACTTGCCTGTGATGAATTGTATGGCGATGGCAAACCTGTTTTATTATCTTCTCTAAAGAAAAAATATAAGTTAGGCAAACACGATGAAGAAGAAAGGCCCATGCTGAACAGACTGGCACTCCATTCTTACTGTTTAAAATTTACTGATGCTGAAGGGAATGATTTTAATTTAACCGCAGATTTGCCTAAAGACATGAGAGCTTTGCTGCAGCAATTGAAAAAGAACTCATAAAAAAAGCCGTTCAATACAAACGGCTAAACTAAAAATATAAGAAAACAATCAGTCTAAGTTAGGTTGCGGTGTATAACGTAAATAAGGTTTTATTACCTCAACTCCTTTTGGAAATTTATTGATAGCATCTTCTGTACTAATAGATGGAATCACAATTACTTTTTCACCTTCCTTCCAGTTAGCAGGCGTAGCCACACTGTATTTTGCAGTAAGCTGTAATGAATCTACCACACGTAGCACTTCTACAAAATTTCTTCCGGTAGATGCAGGGTAAGTGATAATTAATTTTACCGCTTTATCCGGCCCGATAATTACCAGCGAACGCACAGTTGCAGTTGCCGATGCATTAGGGTGAATAAAATCATATAGTTCAGAAACTTTTTTATCATCGTCGGCAATAATGGGAAACTCCACCGAACAATGCTGAGTTTCATTAATATCATTGATCCAACCAAGGTGTTTATCAACCGGATCAACACTTAAAGCCAATACTTTTACATTACGTTGGGCAAATTCATCTTTTAAGGCTGCGGTACGGCCCAGTTCTGTTGTACAAACCGGCGTGTAGTCGGCAGGATGTGAGAATAAGATCCCCCAGGAATCGCCTAAATATTCATAGAAATCAATTTCGCCTAAAGACGTTTTTGCTTTAAAGTTGGGCGCAATATCCCCTAGTCTTAAACTCATAATGGTATTATTTAGGCTGCAAATATAATTACTCTACTGATTAAATAGACTAATATTAAGAATTATTTTTTAACTTTATGCTATATTTGTTTGCTATGTTATCTAAAAAAACACAATACGGGCTAAAAGCCCTTGGTTACTTGGCGTCTAAATACGGCGAAGGACCTATACTAATTTCAGAGATTGCTAAAAAGAAAAAGATCCCCATCAAGTTTTTAGAAAGCATTCTTTTGCAATTAAAAAACAAGGGCGTTTTAGACAGTAAGAAAGGAAAAGGTGGTGGTTACTTTTTAGCCAATGCCCCTAAAAAAACATCCCTGGCAGTTGCCATAAGGATTGTGGATGGCCCCATTGCCATGATACCCTGCGTAAGTTTGAATTTTTATGAAAAGTGTAAGGATTGTAATGAAGCTACTTGCGGCTTAAATAAAGCGATGGCTTTTACAAGAGATGCTACGTTGAAAATTTTAGAAAAGAAAACCCTGCATGATTTGATTGATACAGAATAATATCAAATGTACTAATGGCGAATGTAATGAACAGCTGTTTGAATTTAAGCACCATCGATATTACACATTAGCAAGTTCAACATTAATTTGAGGAGGCTCTTTTGACTGATGCCTTACCGAACCTTTCCTTTACATTATCTATTGCTTTGTATAGATCTGTTTTGCGTTCTACATCATCAAATAAATTGGTTTGCACCGCATCGTTGGTCAGTTCACATAGGCGAACTCCCATCAATCTTACTGGTGTTCCTTTTTTCCAAAGCTTATGAAATAATTCTTTTGCAACAGGAATTATTTCATCATCGGCACAGGTATACGGCACAGTGGTTTGCCTGGAATTGGTTTCAAAATCAGGATACCGGATCTTAACCGCAATACAACCTGCCACTTTTCCATCCTGCCTTAATTCGTAAGCAATTCTTTCCACCATTCGCACCAGTTCGGCCATTAAAAAAATCGTATCCGTTTTGTTTTCATCAAAAGTATTTTCAGTACTTACCGATTTGGCTTCGTGGTATTGCGACACTTCGCCATTATGAATGCCCTGGCTTTTATTCCACAGGTCAATGCCCCATTTTCCAAAACGTTCTTCCAGTTCTTCAATTCTTTTTTCACTAATATCTTTTATAGTAAAGATACCCATCGCTTTCAGCGATTCGTAAGTATGGTCACCTACACCCGGTATTTTATTAACCGTCATTGGTGCTAAAAATTCTTTTTCCTTTCCAAAGGGGATTTGCAAATAGCCATTGGGCTTTGCGGCATTGGTAGCCATTTTTGCCATCATTTTATTGCTGGCTAATCCAAAAGAAATAGGCAGTTGTGTTTCGTTGATGATTTGTTTACGCAGGTCTATTGTCCATTGCAGGGGATTGAAAAATTTTTCCATTCCTGTCAGGTCAATGTAAAATTCATCCACCGAAGCCTTTTCAAACAGTGGCGCTTTTGCTGCAATAATTTGTGTTACCCAGCGGCTGTATTTACTATATTCTCCCCTGCTGCCGTTGGCCACAATTAACTGCGGGCATAATTGAAAGGCTTTTTTAGATGGCATCCCAGAGTGAATGCCAAACTTTCGGGCTGCATAGCTGCAGGCCGCTACCACGCCACGCTCTCTTCCACCCACAATAACCGGCTTATCCTTTAATGAAGGATTGTTCAATATCTCTACCGAAACAAAAAATGAATCCAGATCGAAATGTGCTATGATGCGTTGTTGCTCCAAATGTTATTTTTCCTTTTTTTAAAATTACAATTAATTTGATGCTAAATGTTTGAGATAAGTTAAAATACTTGCTGCAGTGTAAATAATTGCTCCCTGCTGTGGCTATACAAAATAATAAGGTCTAATTTCAGGCATCTTCAAAACAGAATTTATACTGATGCAAAAAAACAGCCTGTTTATTATTGTCTTATTAATCATCCCTTTTGCAGTAAGTGCACAATTTACGCTACCCAAAACAAAACCTCACCCGGTTACAGATAGTGTGGCCACAGCAATGTGCGGATGTATTATGAGTAATAAAGATAGCCTGGTTACTTTAAACAGTTTTTATGCAGTACTGGATATATGCCTTAAAAAAAATTCGGCAAATAGCATTCAGGATTTACTTAAAGAAGATGGCTTTACTCAAACAGATGACAGAAAAACAAGGGCTGAAGCCATACGGGCAATTGGCCGTAAACTGGGTAAAAAAGTTGCCGACGAATGTGGCGGACTTAAAGAGATCATTGCTAACTTAACTGCTAAAGAAAATAAAAAGGTTGCGGCTGATTAACTATAAATATCCAACAAACCATCTGGCAGTATTACAAACACTTTTCTATTTTTAACATCCAGTTTTTCAAGGCTATCTTCATGTATAGGTATCAGTGCTTCTTTGCCTTTATACATAATGCTGCATAATATCTGGTGTGGTTGTTCTATCACTTCTTCTATTACACCAATTTCTTCACCATCATTTACCATCATAAAACCTAGCATGGCAATGGGTGATGATTTAGCTGCAAATTTTTTAAAATCTTCCTCGGTGATCCATACTTCTTTGGGAGTTAATTTCCTGGCCACCTCCATAATATCAATACCTTCTAATTTTATTACTGTTTCATTATCGTTGCGGATCTTTGCCTCTTGTATAAAGTAAGGAATAAAATTATCTTTCTTATCCTCTAAAAAGATGGCTTCCAAACCTTTTAAGGCAGTTTTTTTGCCGAGGTTATGTTGTAGCACCAATTCGCCTTTTAACCCGGTACTTGCGGCAAGTTTGCCTATTTTAAAATATTCGCTCATTATTTTGTTTTCGGTTTGGGGTTTTCAGTTTCCTGTTTATTAAGTACCCACAGTTTTGTTTTGCAAAAATAGTCTAATTACCAGTGGTTAACTGCAGCGTAACTTATAGGACTCTTTACTAATTCACGCTAAGATAAAAGTTCAATAAAGATACCCGGTACAAGAGTGCGACGCCAATAAAGTAAAATAGAATTACTGCAGTTGGTTCCATAAAAAAAGTTCCGCTAAAAAATAACGGAACTTAAATGAATTAACGAACAGAGGTTATTTTATTCTTCTGTTTTAGTTTCTTCTGTTGCTGGTACTGCTGTTGCTACCGGGGCAGCTTCAACTTTACGGGCTACGGGTTGATTACGTTTATCCATACGTGCCTTTTTATGTGCACCGTGGCGTTTTGCAATATGAGCATCATGCTCACTGCTCCACTTCGTAAATTTCTCCATAGCTACAGCTTCATCAAACAGACCAAGGCCTACGCCACGCAGTAAATGCTTTAGATACAACACGCCTTTAAAAGAAAGGATGCGGCGTACAGTGTCGGTGGGTTGAGCACCTTTCTGCAACCAATCCAATGCTTTTTGACGATCTACCTGAATTGTAGCAGGAACCGTCAAAGGATTGTACGTACCTAATTTTTGAATGAATTTACCGTCACGTGGACTTCTGCCGTCTGCGACTACGATGAAATAGAATGGTCTCTTTTTTGAACCATGTCTTTGCAGTCTCATTTTTACAGCCATAAAATAGAAATTTTTGGTTGTTAATAATAGGGTTTCTTCCTTAAAAAAGGTTAGCAAATATAACTCCCAGTAAGTGATTAGCCAAATATTTGAAAAATATTTGCAATCTGTTAATTTTCGGAGTGTTTTTGTGACATTTCTGCGGCAATATCATCTGGAAAAACTCAACAGGGTTAAATATTCATGAAGAGCCTTTGTAATTAGATTAGGTAAGAAACAAAAGAGAATATCATCGAATCAATTACCAGCAACCTTCCGCCAACTAAAAATAATGATCCTCATCGAAGTGTAGCAATCTGGAATATTGTACAAAATCTGATTTATCAAATGCTATCCAGCTTCTGTAAGTATTTTCTTCCGGCCTCAATGCAAGTAAAAATTCGATGTTGACTTTGCCAATACGGCCTAAGCACCCTCCCCTTGTATGCACACCGGCAGTATCTTTTAAATGTTTTAAGAAAATGGGCAGGCAATGAAGGGATTTCCTTGTTACCAGGGCATCAAATGCATAACACCTTACAACAGCATTTTTATGGCTGGTTAAATTTATTAAGATACTATCGTTTTTAACTGTTGCTAATTTTTCAAACCGCTCATACTGTTCAGAGCGAATTCCTCCATATCCAATCGCAGGGCCATCCAGATAATCATATTCAGCTATTTTATTGACAATGTAATCAACATTTTCATTGCTGAGGGAATCAATGCCATTGTAAAATAAATCCGGTAAGTTTTTTTTTATTTTATTACTGTCTTCAACTCCTGTATCATCAAAAAAATCATCCAATACATATTTCTGATGCGGTTGACAGGCTACCAACACACACAGCGAAAAATATAGAGAGATAGTTAACAATTTTCTCAATTTCATATTTTGGTATTATACACAAATGTAAAAAATATTTTATACCAAAAATGTCACACACACAATTTTAACGTTTGCCCATGCCCGGCATTTTACCCATGGGCATTTTGTTCATCATCTTCATCATGCCTTTCATTTGCTCAAATTGCTTTAAAAAAGCATTTAATTCGGCAATATCTTTTCCGGCACCTTTGGCAATGCGGTTTTTGCGGTTGGGGTTAATGATATCGGGGTTGCGGCGTTCTTCTAATGTCATGCTGTTGATCATGGCTTCGATACCTTTAAAAGAGTCATCGTTAATGTCTACATCTTTTATTTGTTTACCTACGCCGGGTATCATACCCATCAGGTCTTTAAGATTACCCATTTTTTTGATCTGTTGCAACTGGGTTTTAAAATCTTCAAAATCAAACTGATTCTTACGGATCTTTTTTTCCAGTTTTCTAGCTTCGGCCTCGTCAAATTGTTCCTGCGCTTTTTCTACCAAACTCACAATATCGCCCATGCCCAAAATACGCTGTGCCATACGCTCGGGGTAAAACACATCCAGTGTATCCATCTTTTCGCCACTGCTGGCAAATTTAATGGGTTTGTTTACGGTATATTTAATTGAAAGCGCAGCACCACCTCTTGTATCACCATCTAATTTTGTAAGTACCACTCCACTAAAATCCAGGCGGTCGTTAAAGGCTTTGGCAGTATTAACAGCATCCTGGCCGGTCATACTATCTACTACAAATAATATCTCCTGCGGATTAATGGCCGCTTTAATATCCGCCACTTCTTTCATCATCACTTCATCCACTGCCAGGCGCCCGGCAGTATCCACAATAATTACATTTTTATTTTTGCTTTTAGCTTCTTTAATGGCATTCTGTACAATAGAAACAGCATCCTTATTTTCTCTTTCCGAAAAAACATCCACCCCTATTTGTCCGCCCAACACTTCCAGCTGGTCAATAGCCGCTGGCCGGTAAATATCTGCTGCCACTAATAATGGCGATTTTCCTTTTTTAGTTTTTAAATAATTGGCCAACTTACCGCTAAAAGTGGTTTTACCACTACCCTGTAGGCCTGCAATTAAAATAATGGCCGGACTGCCACTTATATTGAATTCACTTTCGCTGCCTCCCATTAATTCAGTCAATTCATCCTGCACAATTTTTACCATTTGCTGGCCGGGATTAACCGCCAGCAATACTTTTGAACCCACAGCCTTATCTTTCACCTTATCGGTAAATTCTTTGGCTATTTTATAGTTCACATCGGCATCTACCAATGCACGGCGAATATCTTTTACGGTATTGGCAATATTTAAATCACTGATACGGCCCTGACCTTTTAGGTTTTTAAACGCACCTTCTAACTTTTCACTTAACGAATTAAACATATAACTATCATTTAAAAATGACTGCAAAAGTATAAAATTATGGGGCTGCAAGCGTCAATAATTTTACAGGATATTTATTCCACCCGTCTTAACCGCAGGTGGGGCCTGTAACCGCCGCCAGGGTTAATCCTGAAAATTGTTTTAGCCAAATTGTTTAGCAATCCTTAATTTGCTTTTATGAATCTGGAGAAAAGTACCGGCTATAAAATTATTTTGGACTGGCTTAAAAAAAATGAGCGGCAACCTTTTACTTTTCAAACGGAAACCTGGCAACATATATTATCCGGGCAAAATGGATTGGTGAATGCACCTACCGGATGCGGCAAAACCTATTCCATTTTTTTGGGTGCTCTCATTCAATTTATTAATGCTCATCCAAAACAATTTCAAACAAAAAAAAATAATGGCTTACAACTTTTATGGATTACACCACTAAGAGCTTTGGCAAAAGATATTGCCCGGGCCATGACGGAAGTAATTGAAGAACTGGGTATGCAATGGAAAATTGGTATCAGAAATGGGGATACTGAATTAAATGAGCGGGCAAAACAAAAGAGGCAAATGCCCGAAGTATTAATAATTACACCGGAAAGTTTGCATTTATTACTGGCACAAAAAAACTACCCCGGTGTTTTTACTTCCTTAAAAATAATTGCAGTAGATGAATGGCACGAGCTGTTAGGCAGTAAAAGAGGGGTGCAAACAGAACTGGCGATTTCAAGAATAGTGAATGTAAACTATCGAATATCGAATGCACATTGTTTGCTTTGGGGTATTTCTGCCACCATTGGAAATTTAGAAGAAGCAAAAGCGGTTTTATTAAGCCCGTTGAAAGCTGAGGGCGTTATTGTTAAAGCTGATCTTAACAAAAAAATTGAAATCGCATCCATATTTCCCGATGAAATAGAAAAATATCCATGGGCGGGGCACCTGGGAATTAAGTTAGTAGATAAAGTTTTACCCATAATCAATGCCAGCCGTACCACTTTAATTTTTATCAACACCCGGGGCATGACGGAGATGTGGTATCAATCCTTATTGAACGCTGCACCGGAATTAGCAGGTGCCATTGCATTGCACCATGGCAGCATTGACCAGGAGTTGCGCTTTTGGGTGGAAGAAAACTTACACACGGGGAAATTAAAAGCAGTAGTGTGTACTGCCAGTTTAGATTTGGGTGTAGATTTCAGGCCTGTTGAAACGATTATACAAGTAGGCTCACCCAAAGGTGTGGCAAGATTTTTACAACGGGCAGGCAGAAGTGGCCATAGTCCCGATGCAGTAAGTAAAATTTATTTTTTACCTACCCATAGTTTAGAGTTGGTAGAAGCTGCAGCATTGAAACAAGCCGTGGCAGAAAATTTTATTGAAAGTAAAACTCCGCAATTACTTTGTTTTGATGTGCTGATACAATACTTATGCAGCATTGCTATTTCGGACGGCTTTTATCCGGATGAAATTTTTGAAGAAGTAAAAAACACCTATTGTTTTGCTGCAATTACTAAAGAAGAATTTCAGGAAATTCTATTGCACATTACTGCAGGCGGCATTGCATTAAATCAATACGATGAATACAAAAAAGTTGAAATTCTTGACAATGGCCTGTACAAAATAAACAGCCGCCGCATTGCCATGCGCCATCGTATGCACATTGGTACCATTGTTAGCGATGCCATGCTGAAAGTGAAATTTTTAAGCGGCGGTTATATTGGTGTTATTGAAGAATATTTTATATCAAGATTAGAACCGGGTGATTCTTTTACCATTGCGGGCAGAAATTTAGAACTGGTGATGATAAAAGATATGACCGTGCTGGTAAAAAAATCAACGGCAAAAAAAAGTATTATCCCCAGCTGGCAGGGTGGCCGTATGAGCCTGAGCAGCAATATGGGAAAGAAATTAAGGGAAGCGCTTACTTTAAGTCAGCAGAAAAATAATGTACCGGAGCTTACTGTTTTAAAACCATTGTTCGATCTGCAAAATCAGTTATCGCATGTACCAAAAGAAAATGAATTGCTGATAGAGCATATTGAGACCAAAGATGGCTTTCATTTATTTGTATATCCTTTTGAAGGACGATTGGTGCATGAAGCTATGGCTGCAATATTGGCCTGGCGCATCAGCCAGATCACACCCATCACATTTTCTTTTGCGATGAATGATTATGGTTTTGAATTATTAAGTGATCAGCCAATACCTTTAGATGACGGTAATGTGTATGAATTATTTACGGATAAAAATTTATTTGCCGATATACAAAGAAGTGTAAACAGTACAGAAATGGCGAAACGTAAATTCAGGGATATTGCTGTTATTGGCGGATTAATTTTCCAGGGCTATCCCGGCGATTATCAAAAACCAAAACACCTGCAATCATCTGCTTCATTATTATTTAAAGTTTTTGCAGAGTATGAACCTAGTAATATTTTATTAAAGCAAGCCTACCGGGAAGTATTTGAACAGCAGATGGAAGAAACCAGGTTAAGAGATATGCTGCAAAGAATACAGCAAAGTAAAATTATTATAACCTGGCCGCAGCAGCTAACACCATTTTGTTTTCCGCTTAAAGTGGATAGCATAAGAGAAAATGTTTCTTCAGAAAAATTAGAAGACCGGGTAAAAAGAATGCAGGAACAACTAGGAAAAGATACGAAATAAAAAAATGGCATCATTCATCAAACATACCATCCACCAAAACGATTTTATTTTAAACAGCAACAGAACCATATTCTGGGAGCAGGAAAAAATATTGATCTTGTCGGATCTGCATTTGGGTAAAACAGGTCATTTTAGAAAAGCTGGTATAGGCGTGCCTGCAACTATTATGAAAGAAGACATGCAGCGATTTGTAGCTGCCATACAATTTTACAAACCATCATTAGTGGTAATTGTAGGTGACCTTTTTCACAGTGTAGAAAACAAAGAACACGAATTGTTTTTAAAATGGAGAAATGATCTGCAATATGTTCCTATGTTATTAGTAAAAGGTAATCATGATATTGTTCCTGAAACATGGTACAAAAATGCCGGTATTGAAACTGCTGAAAGATTATGGCGCAGGAATAATTTTTTATTTGTACACCAGGCAGAAGATGTGCAAGAGGAAGATTTACAGGAAGCTGATTATTTTTTTAGCGGACATATTCATCCTGCAGTCAGCGTAAGAGGTTTGGGCAAACAATCCTTACGGTTTTCGTGTTTTTATTTTACCAATAATTATGCGGTATTACCTGCCTTTGGAAAATTTACCGGCACCTTTCTGGTTGAGCCTAAAAAAAATGAAACCGCTTTTGCAATTGTGGAGGATAGTGTGATATTATATAAAAAATGACAACCCGTGGATTGTCATTTTTTATATAATCGCTAATATATTTTAAATACTAAATGCCGTATCAATAATCTGAGCCTGTTCCTTAGCATGAATTTTTCCATAACCGCTGGCTGTTGATGCACTGGCCTGTCGGCTGATAATATAAAAATTGATATTCTTTAAATTCATTCTTAAAAAAGTTGCAGCCCCCATGTTCATCGGCTCTTCCTGCACCCAATACCAAATGGCTTTACTGTATTTTTTATACAGTTCGTCCAATTGCTTTTGTGGCAAAGGATGAATTTGTTCCAAACGGATTATGGCAACATCTGTTCTGTTTTCTTTTTGCTGACGTTCCAGCAGATCAAAATACATTTTACCACTGCACAGCAACACTTTTTTTATAGTTCCGGCATCTCTCACTGCAGTATCATCTATTACTTCTTTAAATCCACCACTGGTAAATTCACTCATCAAACTATAACTACCAGGGTGACGCAAATTTGCTTTGGGCGAAAAATTGATCAATGGTTTTCTAAAAGGCCATGCCAATTGTCTTCTCAACACATGAAAGAAATTTGCGGCCGTGGTTACATTGGTTACCGACATATTCAGTTCGGCACATTGCTGTAAAAAGCGCTCCATTCTTGCGCTGCTATGCTCCGGCCCCTGCCCTTCGTAACCGTGTGGCAACAGCATTACTACACCGTTCATGCGCTGCCATTTGGTTTCTGCGGCAGCAATAAACTGGTCTATCATGGTTTGTGCGCCATTGCAAAAGTCGCCAAACTGGGCTTCCCATAAAACCAATGCATTGGGGTTAGCCATAGCATAACCATATTCAAACCCCAGCACTGCATATTCACTCAACAAAGAATTGTAAATGCGGAATGGCGGTTGATGACCGGTAAAATGATTCAACCTGTTATATCCCTTATTGGTGTTTTCGTCGTAAATAACTGCATGCCTGTGGCTGAATGTTCCTCTCTTTACATCCTGCCCACTCATGCGTACATCCTTTCCTTCAATCAATAAACTTCCATAAGCCATCAATTCGCCTGTAGCCCAATCAACCTTATTTTCATCACTGAATAATTTTAATTTATCCTGGATAAGTTTATCGATCTTTCTTAATGGTTTAAACCCTTCCGGCCATTTCATCAATCCATCAAACAACATTTTAAATTGCTCTTCTTTAATTGCTGTTACAGGAGACAGATCAAAATCATCGGCGTTTGCTTTACGCAAGCTTTTCCAATCCAATTCTGGTTGCTGATAATGATAAGGCAATGGATTTTGTTTTACCTCGTCTAAACGTTCCTGCAATTCTGCCAAAAATTTTTGCTCCATTTCTTTGGCCAGTTCTTTTGCATCCGATTCTCCGTTTTGTATTAAGAACTGGGTATAGACTTCTCTTGGGTTTAAGTGTTTATCGATGAGGGCATATAACTGCGGCTGTGTAAATTTAGGCTCATCGCCTTCGTTATGTCCGTGCCTGCGGTAACAAACCATATCAATAAAAATATCGCTGTTAAATTCCTGGCGATACAAGGTGGCAATTTCTGCTGCTTTAACAACCGCTTCTGCATCATCTCCATTTACATGCAATACCGGTGCCTGCACCATTGCAGCAACAGATGTACAGTAATCTGCAGTTCTTGCATCTTCAAAATCGGTAGTAAAACCAATCTGGTTATTAATTACAAAATGAATGGTGCCGCCAGTATAGTAACCCGGCAATCCGCTCATTTGTAAAAGTTCATATACTATACCCTGGCCAGCTATAGATGCATCTCCATGTATAAGTATAGGCAATATTTTATCGTAATCACTTTTGTACAAAATGTCTGCCTTACTTCTTGCAAAACCAATTACTACCGGATCCACCGCTTCTAAATGCGAAGGGTTAGGACAAAGTTTTAGATGAATATTTTTTTCATTGGCTGTTTTTACTTCGGCACTAAAACCCAGGTGATATTTTACATCACCGCTTCCCATTGTAGTATCAGGCATGCTCGTTCCTTCAAACTCACTAAATATCTGCTCGTAAGTTTTACCCATAATATTGGCCAGCACATTCAATCTTCCCCTGTGCGCCATACCAATTACCACTTCCTGCACATCATTATCGGCAGCAGTATTTATCATGGCATCTAAAGCAGCAATAGTAGTTTCGCCGCCTTCTAAACTAAACCGTTTTTGCCCAATATATTTGGTGTGAAGAAATTTTTCAAACATCACCCCTTCATTTAGTTTTTGAAGGATACGTTTTTTTTGTGGCAATGCTACGGGTTGCAACATTGTTTTTTCAACAGCACTGGTAAGCCAGTCAATTTTCTTTTGATTGCTGATGTATTTAAACTCTATACCTAAATGGCCGGCATAGCATTTTTCTAAATGAGCAACAATATGTCGCAGTGTTGTAGTTCCTATGCCGATCAGATTCCCTGCATTAAAAGTCTTGTCTAAATCAGCCTCGGTAAATCCATAAAATCCCAATTCAATATTCGCTCCTCTGTCTTTACGTTTGCGAATAGGGTTGGTATCGGCCAGCAAATGCCCTTTGTTTCTGTAACCCAGGATCAGGCGATACACCCTTATTTCACTCATCCAGTCTATCTGGTTGGCAGTTGATGTCTGATCGTTGATAGCAGGTACAGGATTTGTACCATTTACTTTAGCTCCGCTGCTAACAGCAAAATCAAACCCTTCAAAAAATTTCCGCATTTCTGCATCAATACTGTTGGGGTCTTTTACAAAATCATTATACAATCCTTCAATGTAGCTGGGATGAGAATTAGTGATATACTGAAAATCCTTCATAATAAATGGGGTGATTTTTTTTTAGCCCGGCGGCAGTAATTCTGTCTAACTTCAATGGCAACAGTTATTTGTTAATTTTCTTTTTGATAAAAAAGAGAATTAACCACTCGTATACTTCAACAAACCATTGAACAGGAACCTTTAACCTAAAGCCTTTTTTATGAGTTGCAAATATCGTTAATTATGCGTTAGAAGTTTCAGGCATTTTAATCATTTTTCTCAACAGCATAGCTACTACACTACTTAATAAAACATAGCCTGTAAAAAAGTAAAAGCCTGCCTCAAGATTTGCCTTGGTATTTTCCATTGCATTGGCACCCAAAAAAGCCACAAAAATGCTGATAGCAAAAACATCGGCCATAGCCCATTTACTTATGGCATTTACAAAACTGTACCATTTATTGTCAGCATTTTGTACTGCCAGCAAATAAAATATTACCACCGATTTTACCAGCGGAACTATTACCCCAAAGAAAAAGATGAGTAAAAAAGGCCAGTAATTACTGGTTTGCCATAATGTTTGCAGCGTGCCCAACACGCTTCTATTCTCACTAAAAAGATTTAAACTAACTATAAAATGAGCAGTAACTTCAATATGCAACATGTCTTTTACTAAGCCAAAAATTAGCAAAATCAATGAAAAGATGTGCAAAAAAAGCAGTATTAACCGGTTCATTGTCAATTATTTTAGGGTAAAATAGCTAAATATTCTATGCTTCCAAAAAATTATTCTTTGTACATTAGTCATTATCCATTGTTTCTCCCTATCTTTGCAGCCCAAAAATTAGATTTAAATGGCAAATCATTCAGCTACTAAAAAAGATGTCCGTCAGAGTGCAAAGCGTAACGAACGTAACCGCTATTACGGTAAAACTACCCGTAATGCAATACGTGATTTAAAAGCTAGCGATAAAACAGTTGCAACAGAAACTTTACCAAAAGTTGCTTCTATGATAGATAGATTGGCAAAGAAAGGTACTATTCATAAAAATAAAGCAGCTAACTTAAAAAGCAAATTGGCTAAAAGAGTTAATGCTTTAGCGAAATAATTTTTATCCAAAAAATATTTATACAGAGGTTGCAGCAATGCAGCCTTTTTTCATTTCCCTTATTGTAATAGCTGTAATTAAAAAATTGTAGCTTTCTTTAAAATTTTAACTGTATGCGAATTACTGCTCTAATTTCATTACTGCTTATTTTCAGTTTTGCTAAAATCAATGCACAACAATGTCGTTTTGAAAAAAGTAACGGACTTGAAAGTGCCAATTATTTTGAGGCTATTGATTGGTATAAAAATTTAGATAAAAAATCTCCCGGGATATTAGTAAAACAAATGGGCATGACAGATGCAGGATATCCATTGCATATTGTTTTAGTTAGTAATGATGAAAAGTTTGATGCAGCAAAATGGCACCAGCAAAATAAAGTAGTTATCCTTATCAATAACGGCATACATCCCGGTGAGCCAGATGGTATTGATGCAAGCATGATGCTGGTAAGAGATATTGTTACAAGAAAAATACTCCTGCCAGATAATGTTGCCCTGGCATTTATTCCGGTGTATAATATTGGAGGCTGTTTAAACCGTGGTTCTTTTTCAAGGGCCAACCAAAATGGCCCAAAGGAATATGGCTTTAGGGGTAGTGCACAAAACCTTGACCTTAACAGGGATTTTACAAAATCCGACACCAAAGAAGCCAGGGCTTTTGCACAAATTTTTCATTTACTTAACCCCGATATTTTTGTAGATAATCATGTAAGCGATGGTGCAGATTATCAATATACGATGACATTGCTTACCACACAATATGATAAACTGGGGGCAGATTTAGGAGGTTGGTTGAAAAACACTTTTGAGCCACAATTATATAAAGGTATGGCAGAAAAAAAATGGGAGATGACGCCTTATGTTAATTTTGAAACAGAAACCCCGGATAAGGGTATGGAAATGTTTATTGATCCGCCACGTTATTCTTCGGGTTATGCCGCATTATTTCAAACCATTGGTTTTGTACCGGAAACACACATGCTGAAACCCTTTAAAGACAGGGTACTTTCAACCTATGCTTTAATGCAAACCTTGATTGAAAAAGCGGCTTTAAATGCAAAAGAAATAATTGCCCAACGCAACAAAGCAAAAGCGGCAATTATTAAAGAGAAAAACTGGCCATTAAGTTGGGCTGTTGATACTACACAAAATGTACTTATTACATTTAAAGGTTACGAACAAGGTTATAAAACAAGTGATGCCACAGGTTTAAAAAGAATGTATTACGACAGAACTAAACCTTTTGCAAAGCAGGTGAAATTTTTTAATGTTTTCAAACCATCTAATTTTGTTAATGCTCCTTCTGCATACATAATTCCGCAAGGCTGGAATGCTGTAGTGGATTTAATGAAACTAAATAATATAACAGTAACCCAATTAAAAAATGACACTGCTGTAGAAGTAGAAGCTTATAAAATTGAAGAGTATAAAAGCTATCCAAAACCTTACGAAAAACATCATAAAAATTTTGCCGTAAAAACATCTTCGTCTTTACAAAAAATTAAATTTTTAAAAGGCGATTATTTAATTGCCATGAATCAACAAGCCAACAGGTATATATTAGAAATGCTGGAACCAACCGGCGATGACAGTTTTTTTGCCTGGAATTTTTTTGATGCTATTCTTCAACAAAAAGAAGGTTATAGCGATTACCGATGGGAAGATCTGGCTGCAGCAATTTTAAACAGCAATCCCGATTTAAAAAATAAGTTGGAAGAAAAGAAAAAAGTGGATGAAAAATTTGCAGCCAATAGTAGTGCACAACTAGATTTTATTTATAAAAATTCGCCTTATTATGAACCCGGGCATAATAGATACCCAGTGTACAGGTTACTTGCAAACTAATTAACAGATCAACTACTTCAGTCCTTGCCGTTTTGCCAGTTTTTTTGCAATAAACAAAGTGCAAAAAACAATTACTACACTTAAATATCCCACCCAATTATAGTGTAATATTTTGCCGTCACTTTGCTTTGCAACAATAACACCTGCAATTAAAGCTGCAAGCCCGGTAAACAGTTGTTGTACGGATGCATTAAAGCTCATGAACAACCCCCTTTTTTCAGGATTAACAACAGTGCTTATCATAGCCTGTGCCGGAATGGTACGCCCGGTAGAAAAAGAAAACCAAATAGCAAACACACACAGCACAAAATAAAATGGAATGGCCGGCATATTAGTAATTAAAAAGATAGGCACTAAAGATGCTGAAGCACAATACAGATAGATTTTTAGTTTCCCATATTTATCAGCCATGCGGCCAATAACAAAAGATGCCATTAAGGAAAATACGCCACCTACCATATAAATAAGTGGTGTTTGATCTTTTGTAAAACCCACATTAAATTCCATGTACGGATTTATAAATGGGATGATTAAAAAATGGCCCATCATTAAAAAACCTGATAGTGTCAATGCCAGTAACTGACTCTTATTTTTACTCAATTCTCTAAACACTTCTGCAGGAGAAATCTTCTCCTCTGTTTGATTATCTAAATGTTTGGTCATAGCTGGCAAAAAACGAATGATCATTGGAATGATAACAAGCCCTACAATTCCAATAAATAAAAATGGGGCATGCCAACTAATCAGCTTGGCCAGGTATAAACTAAAGGGTACTCCAAAAATAGAAGAAATAGAAAACGCCGTAAAGATAGAACCCATTGCCCGCCCTCTTTTTTCATATTCAAAAGTATCTGCCACAATACTGAGAATTTGTGTGCCGATAAGTCCGCCAAACAGGCCCGTAAATATTCTAGCTGCCATTAAAAAAGCCGCATCCGGTGCAATACCACAACAAATAGTGCCTGTTAGAAATCCGATATAGGCAAATAACAATACTTTCTTTCGGTCGTATTTATCTACAAAAAAAGCGGCAGTGATGCTACTTATAAAAGATGCAATAGGATAAGCGGCAACAATAACACTAAAATACTGAGCGCCTATTTTAAAATGTGGCATCAGAAAATTACCTAACGGCATCATGATCATGAAATCAAGAATATTAGTAAAATTGAGCGCTGCCAGTAAAAAAAGGATAATTCGTTCTTTTTTTGTCATGTTAAAAATTGGCTATAAAGGTATTTGATTGATTTTGAATGGGGGGAATTTGTATGTCACAATAAAATTTACACTACAATTAAAGCTGAATAGCAGCCTGCCTGTTTATGAATCATCGCCACAATAACCCAATCAGAGCAGTTCTGGCTATGTTCAAAATAATTGCCAAAAATCTACTGAAACCCTTACCAATTCTGCATTAAATGCTTTACCTTCGCTGCCCGTTTAAAACAAACGGAATAAACCAATTTTTAAACACACAAAACAAGGGAAATGAACAATTACGAATTGATGGTGATTTTTACCCCTGTGCTTTCTGATGACGAGTTTAAAGCCGCTCAAAAGAAATACGCTGACCTCGTTACAGAAAACGGTGGTGAAGTTTTGCACAGTAACCCATGGGGACTAAAATCGCTGGCCTATCCCATTGCTAAAAAGACCACCGGTCTTTATTGGGTAATGGAGTATAAAGCGCCATCCAGCTTCAATGAAAAGTTGAAAATTCAACTTTTACGTGACGAATCTCAGATGCGTCACATGTACACTGCACTCGACAAGTACGCCGTTGAGTACAATGCCAAAAAGAAAGGTGGCGGCAAATTTACTAACGAAAAAACCGAAGCTTAAGCCATGGCAAAAAATGAAATAAAATACCTTACTGCCATTAAGCAGGAGAAGCGTCCAAAAAAATATTGCCGCTTTAAAAAAATGGGTATCCATTATATTGATTATAAGGATGCTGAATTTTTGAAAAAGTTCATTAACGAACAAGGAAGATTATTGCCACGACGCATTACCGGAAACTCATTAAAGTTTCAACGTAAAGTGGGTGATGCAGTTAAGAAAGCCCGTCAAATGGCTATCTTGCCTTACGTTACAGATCTTTTAAAATAATTTTTTCACCACCCTAACCTTTAAATAGAGAAAGCCCGCCAATAAATTGGGGGTTGGGTAAAAATGCAAGACTATGCAGGTAATATTAATACAGGATGTAAATAATTTAGGTGGCGTTAACGAACTGGTTACAGTTAAAAATGGTTACGGCCGCAACTATCTTATTCCTCAAAAAATGGCTGTAGAAGCCAGTCCTTCCAACGTTAAAATGATGGAAGAAAAAAAGAAACAACAAGCTAAAAAAGAAGCTAAATTATTAGCTGAATTAAATAGTGTAATTGCTGTTTTGGTAAACGGTGCTTTAAAAATTGGTGCTAAAACCGGCACCAGCGGTAAAATATTTGGTAGCGTAACTTCTGTTCAAATAGCTCGTGCTATTAAAGATCAAAAGGGCTACGAAATTGATCGCCGCAGAATCACCATTATTGATGAAGTAAAAGAATTAGGAACTTACAAAGCAAAAATTGATTTTGGTAACGGCAACGAAACTGAAGTTGAATTTGAAGTAGTTTCCGAATAAAAATAATCATCGCATTTCAAAAAATCCGTCTAAGTAAAAGACGGATTTTTTTTTTCATAATTTTTCAGATGGAGAATATGCTGATAAGATAAGCCAGGGGAATCTTGTTGCCCTTTTTAAGACCGTAAATTCCGAAATTTGTAAAATTTTATGCTTTTATAGCAATATATGAACAAAACCCCTATCTTTATGGCGAATTAATGGTTTTAGTTTTTCGCTATTGGCTGAAGTAGCTTTTACAAGTCCGATTCAGTTCATTGTTCAACTAAGTCATTATTGTTTTTTATTTATTTATTTAAAAGTTTTTACAATGAACATTTATGTAGGAAATCTTAGTTGGTCAATGACTGATGATGATTTAATGAATCTCTTTACAGAGCACGGAAGCGTTACAAGCGCAAAAATTTTAAAAGACAAAATGAACGGCCGCAGTAAAGGTTTTGGTTTTGTTGAAATGGAAGACGATGAAGCTGCTAAAGCTGCAATCGCTGCATTAAACGAAACTGAAATTCAGGGTCGCAAATTAATCGTTAACGAATCTCAACCACGTCAGGAAGGCGGTGGTGGCGGCGGCTACAAGAAAAGCGGCGGCGGCGGTTACGGCGGCGGCGGTAGCAGAGGTGGTGGTGGTTACGGCGGCGGCGGTAGCAGAGGTGGTGGTGGCTACGGCGGTGGCGGTGGAAGTAGAGGTGGTGGAAGAAGCGGTGGTGGTTACGGCGGTGGCGGTAACAGAGATTATTAATACTATAATCATAATGGCGGCCGGCCGGACGGGTGCCGGACCACCGCCACGCGGGCCCTGGTGCAGCCGCCGCACATCACCGGAAGCGCCAGTGGCGGATGAGAGGCCGGAGCATCGCGAGTCGAAGCGCTTGGCGCCCCGAGGTTCGCCGCCCGTGAGACCGTACCGCCACGGCGGCGTGCGCTGGTTGGCGGACTGACAGCAGCAGCGGTCGCATCGGCCGGCGTACTGGCGTACTGGGCTGGCGCACGCACACCGCTGTCGATACCGCGTCCTACGCCAGTGGTGTCGGCACCCTGCGTACGGTGGCGCTGACCGATGGCTCTACGCCACGCTCAGCAGCGGCAGCCGGATCGAAGTGGCGATGTCGCGCGGCGAACGTTGGGTCGATCTGCTGCAGCGGCGAGGCCTCTTTCTTCGAGGCGGCCAGGACCGCGCGCGCGTCCGTTCATCGTCGCGCCGATGCGCGCCGGTGGTCGCGGTGGGTACGAAATTCGGTGCGTCGCGATGGTGCAGACCTGCGCGTGGTGGTGACCGAAGGCCTGGTCCGGCTGGAGTCAGCCCATGCCGGGGCAACCGCCCGCGCCGGTCACGCTGCTGCCCGCCGGCAGTACCGCGTTGGCCACCCGCAGCGGCGTACTGGTGCGCACGGGCACCGTGGTCGACGCCGAGCGCGCTGGAGTGGCGCGGCGGCTATCTGCACTTCGACGACACGCCATTGGCCGGAGTCGCGATCGAATTCAACCGCTACGGCGGGTCGAAACTGGTGATGGGCGACAGCGATGCCGCTGCCGCCTTGCGCATCGGCGGGCAATGTGCGCTGGTCGAACGTGGATGGTTTCGTGCGCCTGCTCGAACAGGGATTCGGCGTCCGTGCCGAGCAGCGCGGCGGGATCATCGTGTTGCACAGCCACCGACGTGCCGTTGACGTCGCCAAGCGGCGATGCGAGTGGGGATTGCCCCGGCTCGCTCGTCTTGTTGATGTTGCGGCGCGCGTTTCGCGTGCCGGAAATTCAAAGGGATACCTGATGCTGAG
>JABFRP010000002.1 GCA_013141115.1 Ferruginibacter sp. | reverse complement strand
GTACCGACTACTGGAAAATGGACTTTTGCCGCACTCGCCATATTTATTTTTTATGGGAGTAGGTGATTTTGCAATAATTAAAGACAGCTATAAAGGCAAAGAAGTTAGTTATTATGTAGAGAAGAACCAGGCCCCGTATGCAAGAGGTGTATTTGGGCTAACACCAGAGATGATGAAATTCTTTTCGGAGAAACTGGGCGTAGAGTACCCCTGGCAAAAATACAACCAGATAGTAGGAAGAGATTATGTAAGCGGCGCAATGGAAAACACTACTGCTACCCTGCACCAGGAAAGTGCTTATCAAAATGCAAGACAATTAACGGATGGTAATGGATGGGAAAGTACCATTGCACACGAACTGTTTCACCAATGGTTTGGTGATTACGTTACTACCGAAAGCTGGAGCAATATCACTGTTAATGAATCGATGGCCGATTACAGCCAAACACTTTGGGAAGAATACAAACATGGTAAAGATGCCGGTGATAATGAGAACCGCCAGGGCTTAATGCAATATTTATCTAACCCCAACGAAGCAAAAAAGAATTTAGTACGATTTAATTATAGTGATAAAGAAGATGTATTTGATTTAGTTAGTTACCAAAAAGGTGGCCGTGTACTGCACATGCTGCGTAATTATGTGGGTGATGATGCCTTCTTTAAATCGCTGAATAATTATTTAACTACCAATAAATTTAAAAATGGCGAATCGCATCAAATGCGTTTGGCATTTGAAGAAGTTACCGGGCAGGATTTAAACTGGTACTGGAACCAATGGTATTTTGGCAATGGACATCCAAAACTAAAAATAGATTACATTTATGATGATGCCAATGGCAAAGCATCTGTAATAGTTGAGCAAACGCAAAATACCGGAAAGATCTTCAGGCTGCCATTTGCCATTGATATTTATAATGGGGCCAAAAAAGTAAGACATAATGTTTGGGCTGAAAACAAAATTGACACTTTTACTTTTAGCTATACCCAAAAACCTGACCTAATAAATGTTGATGGAGATAAAATTTTATTGTGCGAAAAAACAGACAATAAAACAGCGGATAACTACATCCATCAAATGAAATATGCTCCGTTATTCTTAGATAGAAGGGAAGCACTTGATTACTTTTCTAAAAAAGGGATGAAGGAGCTTACGTTAGGGCTGACTGATAAATATGCACCATTAAGAGACTTTACTATCAGTAAACTTGCTACAAGCAAACTAGCGAAAGATGCTGCTGTTATTACCTCAATTGAAGAAGTTGCTGCAAAAGAAAAAAACAAAAAAGTGAAAGCTGCTGCACTTCAGTTTTTTGTAAAAACAGGTGATGCAAAATATTTACCCTTGTTTAAAAGTAATGTGGCTGATTCATCCTACACTGTTGCAGGTGCTGCATTAAGCGGCCTTGCTGCATTGGAACCAAATAATGCTTACACACTTGCAAAAAAATACAGCAGCGATGCTAAAGGCGATTTAGGCACTGTAGTTAATGACATTCTAATTAACAGTGGAACAGAAGCTGATTTTGATTTGATTGCTAACAGCTTTGACAAAGCTCCTTTAAGCCAGGAGAAAGTAGAAGGTTGTGCAACTTTTGCTGCTTATCTTGAAAAAGTACAAAATACAGGTAATGTAAAAAAAGGTATCGACATGATAATGAAGTTTAGGAATTTAGTTCCTGAGCAATACAGAGGCTTTGTAGACCCGACTATTAAAACCGGGCTGGACAAGTTAGGTAAAGCAAAAAGGTGCCGAAATAACGGACTATATTAAAGGATTGTGGAAGTAAACTCGTAAAGTTTGATTCACAAAAATGCCCTTCGTAATGAAGGGCATTTTTTTTCCTTAATGATTTTATTACCAATCTCCGCCGGCACCACCGCCACCAAATCCGCCACCACCAAAACCGCCGAAGCCACCACCGCCAGAACTGCCACCTCCGCCGCCGCTTCCACCACCACCCGTCCACCAAATAGTTGGCCCGGTAAAACCTCTGTATCCTCTACGGCTCATATAAGAACCTCCGCCACCGCCTTTGGAACCAATGGAAAGAAAAACTATAATTAATATAATGATGAATATTATTTTGAATAAAGAAGAACCACTTTTTTTACCATAGCCTTTTGGCGCTGTGTACTTACCCTCGGTTGCTTTAATGATTGCAGTGGTGCCATTTTCTAAAGCACGGTAATAATCGCCCCCTTTTAAATAAGGAATTACTTCGTTGTTTACAATTTCGGAACAGGTGTAATCCGGCAACACACCTTCCAATCCAATACCGGATGCAATAAAAACTTTTCGTTTGGTATTATCTTTACTTCTGTATACCAAAAAAACTACGCCATTATTAAAATTCTGGTTACCAACCCCCCACTTTTTTCCAATTTCAACAGCATAACCACCAGCATCCATGCCTGCCATATCATCGGTGGTTACAATGGCAATTTGGTTTGAAGTACGCTTTTCAAAATCCAGCAATTTTTGCTCCAGCGCCTGTTGCTGTTCGGCACTTAGTAAACCTAAAGCATCGTTTACCAACCTGGGCGGATTAGGCTTATCAGGAATATTTTGCGCCAATGTTTGTGCAGCAACAAACAGCAGTAGTACAAAAAAATATGTTTAATAAATTTCATTAAGCATTTTATTATTTGCCAAATACAATTTCATCAGGCAATTCGTTTTTATCATCATTAGCTTCATAAGGATATTCTTTTGGCCAGCGTTTGGCCAATAGTAGTTATAGTTTGGCAAATACCTGCTACATGGTCTTCTTTATTAAAAAGCTGCAGCATTTGTTTTACGGCATTTTGCCAATACTCCTTCCCTACTCTTACATGTATACCTTCATCGCCATAAACAGCCAGCTGACGGTCTTTTAAAGCCACATAAATCAGTACGCCATTATGATCATCAGTATCATTCATTTTTAACCCAAAAAAAACTTCCATTGCTCTATCTACCGGGTCAACAAAACGGCAATGACTTTCTACATAAACCCTTACTTCGCCACTGGTATTTTTTTCTGCAGCCCTAATGGCATTCACTACCTGTTCTTCCTGCGAAGCAGATAATAATTTTTTCTTTTTAAAAAAAGGAAATATTGCCACGATATTTTTATTTAGTAAATATTATTTCGGGAGCTTTATCAGTACCCGTATCTGCTGTAAAACCGTCTTTAATTTTAAAGCCAAATAAACCTGCTGTAATACTTGAGGGGAATGAACGAACTGATGTGTTGTATCCCATCACCGCTTCATTAAAATCTTTTCTAGAAAATTTTATTCTTCTTTCCGTTCCTATCAACTGATCCTGCAAGCGCACAAAACTGTTGGTAGTTTTTAAATCGGGATATTTCTCTATTACAGCAATTACACGGTTGGCCGATGTAACCACAGCTGCATTAGCATCCTCCGTTTTTTTATACTCATCGTAAGTAGGACTACCTGTAACATTTACCTGCGCTACTTTTGATCTTGCTTCAATTAATTGGGTCAGTGTTTCCTTTTCATAGTCAGACGACGCTTTTACTGTGGCTACCAAATTGGGAATCAAATCCAGCCTTCGCTGATAATCGCTCTGCACATTGTTCCAGGTTTTGGTTACGTTTTCCTGCTTACGCACCAGCGAATTATAACTGGTATAAAAGAAAATGGCTAGCAGCGCAATAACTATTAGCGCTGTTAGCCCAAATGTTTTTCCTGCTTTATTTGCCATTGTTATTAAAACTTAACTTCAGGAGCTTTTTCTGTACCGGCATCTGCTTTAAACCCTTCTTTAGCTTTAAAGCCTAATATGCCTGCAATTAAATTACCTGGAAAAGAACGAACTTTTACATTATAAGTATTGATGGCTTCATTAAATCCATTTCTTGATGTTTTTACATCATTCTCAATACCTTCTAACTGCCCCTGTAATTTTGTAAAATTTTCTGTTGCTTTTAATTGTGGATATTGCTCTGCAACGACCAGCAAACGGCTTAAAGAACCTTTTAATTCTTCCTGTGCTTTTTGAAATTCTGCAACTTTTTCAGGAGTAAGATTATCGGCATTGATATTAACGGATGTTGCTTTAGAACGGGCATTAATAACATCGGTTAAAGTTTTTTGCTCAAAATTAGCAACTCCTTTAACTGTATTTACCAATTGGCCTACTAGGTCAGAACGTTTTTGATATTCTGCCTGTACATTGTTCCATGATTTTTTTACATTTTCATCCTGGCTTACCAATCCTCTTTGAGCAGAAATACCCCACAGGATTAAAGCTCCAATAATTACCAAAATGATTATACCTGAACGTTTCATGTTTTTATTTTTTAAAAGTTAAGTTGTTAAAAGTAATATTTATTTTAAACACCAAAGGTTAATTCTTTAAGGTGAAAAAAGTAACCGTTAATAGTTGTTAAATTTTATAACGCCTATCACCCGTTTACTTTAAGTAGACGAATGATAAGCGCTGATATTTTATTTTAACCCTGCTTTAGTAACTATTCTTTAACTGCCGCAATACCCGGCAATACTTTTCCTTCAAAATATTCCAGCATTGCGCCACCGCCGGTACTTACATAACTTACTTTATCAGCAAGATCAAACTGGTTTACAGCAGCCACACTATCACCGCCGCCTACCAAACTAAATGCGCCGGTTGCTGTAGCAGCAGCTACCGCCAATGCTACAGATTTAGTGCCGTTCTGAAATTTTTCCATTTCAAAAACTCCCATCGGGCCGTTCCATAAAATAGTTCTGGAATTTTTAATTACTTCGCTAAAAATACCTACTGCTTTAGGGCCAATATCCAATCCCATCCAGCCATCAGGTATTGCATCGCTGGGGCGAACCTCTGTGTTAGCATCTGCTGCAAATTTATCCGCAATAACAGAATCTTCGGGCAAATGAATGCTTACGTTTTTTGCTTTGGCTTTTTCTAAAATATCCAATGCGGTTTGCAAACGGTCATCTTCGCAAAGCGAAGCGCCAATTTTACCACCTCTTGCTTTTAAGAAAGTATATGCCATACCGCCGCCAATAATGATATCGGTAGCTCTTTCCAGTAAATTTTCGATGATCAGTATTTTATCCGACACTTTTGCGCCGCCAATAATTGCTGTAAAAGGTTTTTCTGCCTGGTGCAATACTTTTTCGGCACTAATTACTTCACCTTCCATTAAAAGGCCAAACATTTTTTTATCTGCAGCAAAGAATTTTGCAATTACTGCTGTGCTGGCGTGTGCTCTATGTGCTGTGCCAAATGCATCGTTTACATATACATCACCCAGTTTGCTTAATTTTTCTGCAAAAGCTTCATCGCCTTTTTCTTCTTCTTTATAAAAACGCAGGTTTTCCAGCAACAATACTTCTCCGTTACGCAGCATGTTGGCGGTTAAGTAAGCCTGCTCCCCAATACAGTCATCAGCAAAAAAAACTTTGGTAGCAGGTTCGTGTGCATCTGCATTCAGCAATTCATATAAATGCTTTACCAGGTGCTTTAAAGAATATTTTTCTGTTGGGCCATCTTTTGGGCGGCCAAAGTGGCTCATTAAAATTACTTTACCACCATCGGCCAATATTTTTTTTATGGTAGGAATGGTAGCTGCCATCCTGTTATCGTCGGTGATGTTGAATTTGTCGTCGAGAGGAACATTAAAATCGACACGTACCAGCACTTTTTGGCCGGCAAAGTTGTGGTTGGAAAATTTACTCATAATACCTCTGTCTCGGCCAGGCGGCAGAGAACTTAGTTTTAAAGGTTATATAATAAACGAGGCTTCCAACAATATTGAAGGCCTCGTATTGAATACGTTGAACAAAGAACTACTGGTCGAATCGATTTACAGGAACGAAGTCAATAAAGTTAAACAGGACTTGTGGGTTACCCTCAAAAAAGCAGAACTCCCCTTCGCCTATGTTAACCCGTTTCTCAATAGTTCGACTCCGCTCACTACCCTCGAAACTGGCATAAAGCCCCTTCGACTACGCTCAGGATAAATTACTTAATCAACCCTGCAAAATAATTAACTGTACGTACCAGTTGAGATACATAACTCATTTCATTATCGTACCAGCTAACTGTTTTAACCAATTGTTTGTCGCCTACAGTTAACACTTTGGTTTGTGTAGCATCAAACAAACTACCAAAAGTAGTACCAATGATATCAGTGCTTACAATTTCATCTTCGGTATAACCAAAGCTTTCGTTGCTGGCGGCTTTCATTGCTGCGTTAATTTCTTCTACGGTTACTGTTTTATTTAATACAGAAGTTAATTCTGTTAATGAACCGGTGATAGTAGGTACTCTTTGAGCGCTACCATCTAATTTTCCTTTAAGTTCAGGCAAAACAAGGCCTATTGCTTTTGCTGCGCCGGTGCTGTTAGGTACAATGTTTTGTGCAGCTGCTCTTGCCCTGCGCAAATCTCCTTTTGCATGCGGTGCATCTAAGGTATTTTGATCGTTGGTGTAAGCATGAATGGTGGTCATAATACCTTGTGCAATACCATAACTATCATTTAATACTTTTGCCATTGGTGCCAAACAGTTGGTGGTACAACTTGCACAGCTAATGATGGTTTCGGTACCATCCAATATAGCGTGGTTTACATTAAATACCACTGTTTTTAAATCGCCTGTTGCCGGAGCAGAGATAACCACTCTTTTTGCACCTGCAGTAATGTGAGCTTCAGCTTTTGCTTTATCTGTAAAGAAACCGGTGCTTTCAATTACAACATCTACATTGTGTGTACCCCATGGAATTTGAGCAGGATCTTTTTGTGCGTATATTTTTACTTCGTGGCCATTTACTACAATAGAATTTTCGGTATGAGTAACAGTTTGGTCAAATCGGCCTTGTGCGCTGTCATACTTTAATAAATGTGCCAATACTGCCGGACTGGTTAAGTCATTGATGGCAACCACATCAATACCCTGCATGTTATATATCTGACGGAAAACCAAACGGCCGATGCGGCCAAAACCATTGATTGCTACTTTAACTGTACTCATAACTGTGATTTAAATGATTAACTTTTAATTTGAGACCGCAAAACTACAGCATGTGAAAGATATATTACCTAATTATTTTAATGATATTGGTCTTGTGAACAAATGATATTTTACCCGCCGCAACTGTTATAAAAAAAAATACCGCTTTATCTCTTAAAATATTTGGCTGAAAAACTGCCACACGTTATCTTTGCCGTCCTTTAATAAAAGATGCCGCGTTGGTCAAGGGGTTAAGACGCCTCCCTTTCACGGAGGAATCACGGGTTCGAATCCCGTACGTGGTACAGATTTAAAAATAAAAGCCTTGATAGTGTTAACTTTCAGGGCTTTTATTTTTTACAGGGGGAGCTTAGAGGGGGGGGTATGATAATTATTACTCCTTACAATGCTATATTATAAATCCATAAATTTCACCATTGATATTCATAGGACACGAGATTTACTTAATTCGTAGTTAAAAAGAAATTAATACCTACACATGATATTGCCAAATAAGCGTTAGACCTAACTAGTTTGGGGGATGTTTACTTTTATAATTGTGCCTCTTTCAAGCACAGATTCAAAATCAATTACCCCTCCAATTGATTGAATATTTTCACGCATTTCTATTAGTCCAATCTGTTTTTTATAATCTAAACCCGAAATATTAAATCCAATTCCATCGTCTTGCACTATCAATGAAAGGGTGCCATTAATTTTAAATAACTTTACAATAGCATTCTTTGCTTTTGAATGGGCCACTAAATTATTCAGGCATTCATTAACTGTATTGTAAATAACCCTCTTAAAGTTACTAGGCAATTTCTCATTTTGGACATTAGATGAAAAATCTATCTTTATTTTAGTTTGTTTTCGATAAGTATAAATCAAGTTCTCTATCATATCAAAAAGCTCTAAATCTTCAATAAATGAAGGATTTACTTTATTATATATAATACCAAAATCTTTTACCATAAAAGCAACCTCTTCAGCTATTGGTGTAATTATTTCACTCAAGTCAGGCTTATATTCCTTGAGTTTAGATTTAAGAATATTAATTTGAAACTTAACTCCAATCAATTTTTGCCCCAATTTATCATGTACTTCAACTGCAAGTTTATTTCTCTCTACTTCTCTAAGCCTTTGTAAATGTGTTGACAATTCTTTTAATTCATTATTTAACTGTATAATTTTTTCATCTTTTATTCTTTTTTCAGTTATATCATAAAAAGTCACAACTACTTGATGAACCAATCCATTTTTAATTTCAGGAATAGCAGTCACTAATAGCCATACCCTGTCTTTTTTTAATGGCCGATACACACCCATAACAACATCCCTAACTACCTCTCCTTTAACAATTGCTTCAGTAGCTGGATGGTTTTTAGCTGGAAAATTGCTGCCGTCTTCATGTATCACGTTCCAGTCCCTGCTAAATGGTGATTTACCTAAAAGCTGATTTCCACTAATACCTAGCAGTTCGATTGCTTTTGAATTATAAAGGTTTATTTCAGCATTAGAAGCATGCACTACTATACCAACAGTCATTTCCGAGATCAAGTGCTTAAATTTTTCTTCGCTTTGTTTTAAAGCCTCAGTGGCATTCATGCGTTCGGTGACATCTTGCACAGAGCCAAAAACTATATTTCTTTCTTTTGAATATTGTGAAATAATTCGAATACCTATTAATTTATCATCTACCAATCTTTTAATTTTATATTCAATTTCTGAAGGATATTCGTCTTTTTTTAAGTTGGCAATTACTTCATCCATTAATTTATCATATTCAGTACATCGCATTTCTTTTATCAATGTGGCAGGAACCAGATTTGAATCTAGTCCATATAAATTAACGCCTCCTTCAGAAAAATTGAACATTTGGGAAGTAAGATCAAACTCAAAATGTCCAAATTTACCAAGTTGTTCTGCAGCTTTTAAATTTGCTTCGCTTTCTTTTAGTGAAATTTCAGCAGTTTTTTGTTCGGTTACATCTTGAATTATAGCTAAATTATACCTTTGCCCCTTATCTTGAACAGGTGTTGCAAAAACCTGAATATCCCTGATTGTATTATCTGCAATTTTATGTTTGTAGTATGGTCTTATGATAGAGCTATTATGAAGCCCATTAATTTGTTTCTGAATTTCATTTTTGGAAAGAATATTAATATCCGCAATATTCAGTGAACATAATTTTTTATAGTCATACTTGTAAAATTCTACGGCAGTTGTATTAGCATCAGTAATGTTTCCATTATCAATATCTATAAGCAACATGATTGCAGTATTGTTTTTGAAAAAATCTTGAAACTGGTTCATAGCACTAAATATTGGAAACAATCGGGAGGACATATAAATCTAAACAATAAAATTCGTATCGTTATGATTTATATGATACTTAAAGTGATGTTTATCAAAAATTCAAAAATTGCCTGCTATCGAATAGATTTATAACAAGAATCCGGATGCGTTAACTCCCCTATCAACAAATCCAATTAGTTAAATTTATGTTTATACTTTCCTAATATATTCTACTAATGAAGCTGTATATTTAAATGTTTCCAATTCATCTATTCTATATAATTCAGTATTAACATGTCGGGCATACAGTATAAGTTTCGGTGAAAATACAGTATATAAATACCCCAGAGGAGGGAACATTTTAATTTTAGTTCATTTTCTTTAATCTGCCTTACTTTCTAAAACACGAGCCCACACGCTATAATACAGCACAGTCTTACGTCACAGAGCAAACAAGAGTAAAGTAAAAAAAATTGGTTCGATAACCGTACGTGGTACTAAAAACAAGCCTTTCAGCAATGAGAGGTTTTTTTTTAGGGTACGTAGGCACAATTCTGTTCCCATAATACCAGCAATACCTTCCATATGCCTTGCTGCACCGCATTATTAACCTTAAATTGCAATATGAAAAATTTACTCCGTTTATCCCTTTTACTTATGCCGGTTCTTTTTTATGCCTGCATAAAAGATCCGGCCAACAACAATCCTGAAAGAACCTGCAATCTGTCGGGAACAGAAACTTTTTCTGCCTCTATTAATAATGAACCTTGGAATGGTTGCGAATACCGGGCTGTTTATTACCCTTACACTAAACAGTTAAGCATTGCTGCTATTGATAAGGACAGTAAAGATGAATTACGGTTTTTTATTACACTGGACACCATATCTCCCCTAAAAAGTTATACTATTGGCCCTAACAGAACAACAGGCCTGGAGATAGTTGAAGATTTTAGCAGTGCTAATGTATCCGGCACGGATATTTATTACTGCGACCTTAACAAGCCTACAGCAATGGGTGGTACAATTACATTATCAAAACTTGATACACTTACTAAAAAAATGTCGGCCACATTTAATGCAACCGGCTATTCCCCCAACCAGAAAAAATCTATTACTATTCAAAACGGAGTTATTGATAACATTAAGCTGGATACTGCTCACTGGAGATATGGAAACGGCAGTTACGTAAGTGCCAGTATTAATAACCTCAACTGGTACTCAACAGATATGTTTAAGAAAATAACGATGATGATTGGTACTCAAAACCAATTTTTGGAGTTAAAAATACCAGGTTATTATCTGGATGGCATAGGTTTTCAAAGTTCCTGGAGCCGTTCCTATCACCTGAATGCCGAAAGATATTTATCATTTCAACTTCCGCTTTCATCAGGTACCGGAACATTTCAATTGTACCCTGAAAAAGCACCCTTTTTTTATCAACCTCTTAATGCTCAAAAGCATATTTTCAGTTACAACGTTCATAATGTTGATGAAAAATTTTTTCCTGTAACCGGCACTATAACCATAACCGGTTTAGATACTTCCCAAAGAAACCTTGATGCCACATTCAGCACACAAACTATAGACACAACAGGCAATATCATTAATTTTACTAACGGCAAGATCCATATAGTTAAGTGGCAGAGTATGTAATTAAATATCCTGCTTAAAAAAATTGTTGCTGAAAGTACAATAGTTGATTTTTACGGATTATAAATACAACTTCCTGCAACAATTCAGCAGAGGCTGATATTGTAACTACTACAATAAAAGCTACTCCCTACCCTTTTAACCAATTTAAAAAAACAGTGGTTTTTACTTTATTGATCACCACTTCGCCTTTAGTTTCCACACAAAGATTTACAAACAATTTTCTAAGGCCATAATGCAATACTTCTTTTACGCCGGCTTTATTAATTAAAAACTGGCGGTTGGCCCTAAAGAAATCTGCACCGCAAATTTGTTCCAGTTCATCCAGTGTATGACTAATGCTGTATTGCTGATTTTGTAAAGTTACCAACGAAGTTGTTTTATGTTCGATAGTAAAAAATGCCACATCGGTAATTTTTACCGGTATTATTTTGTTTTTATAATTTACCAGTAAGGTTTGTGATTTTATGCTGTTACCGGTAATGGCATTGATCAACTGATCGTAATTAATTTGCTGCTGCTGCAGTACAAATGTTTTTTTAAGCGACTGGTATTTATCCAATGCCTGCCTGATAGTATTTTTAGAATAAGGTTTTAATACATAAGCAATACCATTATTTTCAAATGCCTGCAATGCATGCTCGTTAAAAGCAGTGCAGTAAATTACCGGTGTGGTAGTTTGCAATTCTTTAAAAATTTCAAAACTATATCCATCCCCCAATTGTATATCACTAAAAATTAATTGTGGCGTAGCGTTATTTTTAAAATAGTGCATAGCCTCTTTTACCGAGCTGATGGTTTTGCTGATGTGGATATTACCATCTAAAGATTGTAATATATCTGAAAGATCGTCGGAGACTAATTTTTCATCTTCTATTAACACTACATTCATGGCAGTTGGTTTTTTGGTTAAGTATTTTTATTGGCTTAGCATTTTAGTTACAGCACCTGATTACTAAGCCCCGTTGTTAAGTACCTTATGCAGGTTACAATATTTTTACAGCTACGGCAAACTCATTTCCTGTATTTACAACCTCAATATTTTCATCACTCAGCAACCTGTATCTTTCTTCTAAATTTTTCAACCCTGTTTTTGTAGTGGCTTCCATTATTCTTTTGGGTTGCATCTTATTTTTTACAGTTATTGTATTAGCAGTTTCGCTGTAATTGATATAGATCGTAAGTGGTGCCTCGTTAGTAAACGAATTATGCTTTATAGCGTTTTCGGCCAGTAATTGTAAGGAGTATACCGGCAACTTTCCTTTTGCCAAATATAACTGCGGATTTGTAATTTCAAAATATAGCATGTCGCCAAAGCGAACCTTTTGCATTTGCAAATAACTCAGGCAAAGTTTTAATTCATCTTCCACAGCTACCGTATCATGCAAAGCAGATGTAGTGGAAAAGCGCAGCATCTCCGATAATTTAAGCAGGTAATCTTCTGCCTTATCAGCATCTTTTTTTAAAAGCAGCCGCAGCGTATTTAAAGAGTTGAATAAAAAATGCGGGTGCAGCTGCATTTTAAGCTGGTTGTTTTTTGCTTCCAAGTTAGATTGTTTCAGCCGGGTATTTTCATCCTCAATTTTTTGTTTGCGGAAGTACATAAACACCAACTCACACAAAGTAAGAATGATAAGATTGATAGTGAGGGAACGCATCACCTGCGGAGAGAAAAAGAAATGGTTAGGTTGCCTGATGAATGAAGGGGCTGCTACGGGAACAAAATTAGAATCGGCAGGACTAAACTTAAAAGTTTTTGCTTTATCTCCTACGCCAAAACTAATCATTCTTTCGCCGCCTATATTTTTACCTTCTATACGAAAAGGTGGCGGACTATTTAACCTGAAATAATAAAACAGCGTTGATGATAATACCAAGCCCACTACTATACTTATTGCGGCACGAAGGAATATATTTTTTAAGACAGCCCATTTTTCAGCCAGCACCAAAAGCGCAATATTAATTATCCAAAATAATAAAGTAGTAAATGTTACAAAATAAATACCAGGTAAAAAATTACTGAGCTCGCTAAAATTAAACGTTAAAAAAGGTGTGCCGCCCAGTAATCCAAATAAAGGAGTAGTGATAAGTGCCCATAAGATAAGCCTGTAAAATATTTTTTTCTCTTTTAAAATTGCTATCATCGGCAGTTTTTCAATAAGCGGCAAAGTTGTGTATGCAAAGGCGTTCGGCAAATTTTATGCAGCTCTTTTAACTTTTTTTACTGTTAAAGTGTTTTATGATTTTATAGCAATAAAAAACTCTCATAACTTCTGTTTTTCCTCAACATCGCATCTGTCTTATTCAGTTGTTTTTTTGTCCGCTTTAATCCCTTTAACATTTTCTTTAACGGGTTTTATAAAAATATTTGCATTGAAAAAAAACATGTGTATGCAAAAAATTAAAACCCGTTTTAAATTATCTTTTATTTTATTATGCCTTATGGCTATTATTGCTTCCTGCACAAAAACCAGTACCGACGATACTTCTATTACCGGCAACTGGAAAAGAAGTTCGGAATTTGAAGGCGTGGGCAGAACAGAAGCGGTAACCTTTACCATTGGCGATAAAGTTTATGTGGGCAGTGGTTATGATGGCACCAACCGGTTGAATGATTTTTGGGAGTACAACCAAACCAATGGTACCTGGTTAAAAAAAGCTGATTTTCCGGGAACGGCAAGAAACAGCGCAGTGGCCTTTACTGTAAATGGCAAAGGGTATGTAGGCACAGGTTACGATGGACTTAATAAGCTAACCGATTTTTGGGAATACAATCCTGCAACAAATGCGTGGACAAGGATTGCTGATTTTGGAGGCACTGCACGCTATGGCGCAGTAGCATTTGCCATTAGTGACAAAGGCTATGTAACAACAGGATATGATGGAAATTATTTAAAAGACCTGTGGGAATATTCGCCAACTACAAATACCTGGATACAAAAAGCAAGTTTAACAGGCAGCAAGAGAACTGATGCCACTGTATTTGTTTACAACAGTAAAGCGTATGTAGTTACCGGTATAAATAATGGCAGTTATCTTAATGATTTTTGGATGTATGATGCCACTACCGATACATGGACGGAAAAGAGAAAAATTACCAGCGTAAGTGACGATAGTTATGATGACGATTACAGTACTTACATTACAAGAAGTAATGCCACCGCTTTTATAATGAGCAATAAAGCATACCTGGTTACCGGCAGCAGAAGCGGCGTAATTGGCACAGCATGGGAGTATGATATTGCTAACGATACCTGGGCAGAAAAAACCGGTTTTGAAGGTACGGCAAGAGAAGGCTCACTTTCTTTTACATTAAGTAACCGGGGCTATTTAACAACAGGCAATAACAGCAGCAGTTATTTTGATGACCTGTGGGAATTTTTTCCGGATGCAGATCAAATTGATACCGATAATTAAAATGTTCAGGCATAGCATAAAACAACCGCTAAGGGTTCGATATTCCTATTGAGCATGGCGTTTGGTTTACAAGGGGTATTAATGGCGTGTTTCATAAAATACCCCCTGTTTTTCTTCTCCGCTTTTCTTAACCATCAAGCAAATATTTTAAATGATATACTGCAAAACCATAAGTCAATATTTTTGTTTATGTACTTTGGTACTGTTGCTGGCATCATGCGATAAAGTGGATATTACTTTTGCGCCAACCTCATCCGAAGATGATCCCAACATTACTTTCTTTGATAATTACGAAACTGCCATTGCCACTTATAAACCAGATTCTTTTTTAACCTCATCACACCAGGTTATAAGTTTAGGCTATCACCGTGATGCAGTTTTTGGTGTGGTAAAGGCAGGCTCTTTTGTACAGGTAAATTTGCCTGCAACAAATCCTGTGGCCAATAAAACAGTGGTATTTGATTCGCTGGAATTATTGATAAAACCATCCGGAGAATTTTATGGCGATAGCACAAAGCCAATAAAAGTAAATGTATACCGCCTTACACAAAATATTAAAGATGCTGTAAACGGAGATTACTATTACAACACATCTTCTTTTGCATACGACCCGGTAAATATTGGGGAACAAACTGTAAACCTCAATAGTAAATCCGGTACTACTGTACGCATAAGGTTATCTGATATATTAGGACAAGAACTGTTGACAAAATTTAAAAGCAGTGATGATGCTGTTTCCAGTACAGAAAAATTTGCGGATTATTTTAAAGGCATCTATATCAATACCGATAGCACTGTTACCAGCTTGTTAGCGTATTTTTCTGCGCCGGCAGATTCACCTTTTATCCGCCTTACGTATCATGAAGCAGGATTATTTCCTGAAAAGAAACAACTCGACTTTACGTTTACAACGGCCAAACAATTTAATAATATTTCGTTCCGGCACACTGCCCCAAACTTTGCAGCTTTTATCAATAACAAAAAGCAATTAATTGAAAGTGCGGCATCCGGCAACCAATCTTATTTAAATACTAACCTGGCAGCAGCAATAAAGATTTCATTTTCTAATTTATTAAATTTAAAAGAACTGCATCCGTATATAAAAGTAGTAAGGGCGGTGCTGGTGATAAAGCCCGATACATCTCCCTATACTTTTCCATACCAACTGCCCAAAACGTTAAACTTATACAGTACTGACGAAAACAATAATATCAATGCTGGAATTTATGATAACAATACCACTTCGCCTGCATTGCAAACAGGCAGCTTAACTATTGATTACTTATATGGGATTGATACTTATTACAGTTTTGATATCACCAGTTTTATCAATACTAAAATTGAAGAAGGCCAGTTTTCAAAATCTGCTTTAATGCTGTATCCTTCTGCCTCCAATATTGATGGTGCTTTACAAAGATTAATCGTCAACAATAAGAGCAACAGCAAATCTGTTCAGCTAAAACTTTATGTACTGGGTTTATAAACTATAACTATGCGCCAAAAATATTTTACTCTTTACTGTATTGTTGTTTTGTGCTCGGTAAAAGCCGGCGCACAAAACGTATCATCGCCTTACTCCATATTGGGCATTGGCGATATTGAAACGTACGATTACGGAAGATACAGCGCATCCGGTGGCGCTGCTGTTGCAAGAAGAGAAGCAGGATTTTATAATTTTGCCAATCCTGCATCGCTTACAGTAATGCCTTACAAAGCAATTAATTTAGATCTTGCATTCAGAGGAAGGGTAAGCAAATTTAAATTAACCGGTACCGATACATTTACGCTTCCCTCAAAAGATGTGGTAGTAAAAAGAGCAACCATTGCGTTTAAAGTTACACCCAAAGTTGGTTTTGCCTTTGGTATAAAACCATTCAGCAGTGTAAATTATCAATACACAGGCACATCGGCCATTGCTGATGGCAATGCTGCTTTTTTAAAATATACCGATGGCAGCGGCGGCATTAATCAAACTTATTTTTCTATTGCCAAACAAATTAAAAAGCGGCTATCGGTTGGCGCTACAGCATCGTGGTTATTTGGCGCTTTACAAAATTCCACCAACTATTACAATCCCACATTAGGGCTTGATGTGCTGCGAACTGAAAATAATTTTTATAACGCAGCAGGTGTACAAGGCGGCATACAATACCATTCTTTATATGGTAAAAAATGGCAGCACACATTGGGCGCAACCGCAACTGCTTATACCAAACTTAAAGGGCAAAATACAACCGAGTATGTAGAAAGCAGTGCCTTGTTAAAAACACTTGACCCTGTAAACATTCAATTTAAAATGCCGGTTACTGTTAGCGCCGGATATAGTGTAGCCAATAAAAATGGTATATCATTTCATTTGCAGGGCACTTACAACAAATGGGCAACACAAAAACTAAATTATACCAATAGCTTTACAAAAGATGCTTATAGCTTTAATGCAGGCATGGAATACAGTAAAAGAATTACCGGCCCCGAAGTTAGCCTGGAAAAATATTATCTGGCCTGGGGTGTAAAAATGGAGCAATCTTACCTGGCAATAAATAACCGCCAACTAAATGATTTTGCTGCAACATTGGGTGCAGGCAAAAATATCTCCCGCTTATTATCTGTTAATGCTGATATTGAAGTTGGCCAAAAAGGAAAAGCTTCGCTTAACCAGATACAGGAAAATTATTTTCAGTTTAATGTGGGTATTACTTTAAAAGATATTTGGTATGGCACCAGAAAGTTTGGCAGATTTAATTAAATATCATTCTATGAAAAAACTATGCTTTATTCTATTTGCTACATTATTTGTTAACTCCACAAAGGCACAGCAATTAACAGGGCGCTGGTACTCTGCCGATAGTTCACGTACTTACGAAATAAAAGAAACCGGGGAGAATATTTTTGAGGCGGTAATTATTTCTTCTAACAGAAAAACAGACAGTACCGGTTACCAAGTTATTAAAAATCTGCTATACAACAATCATAAAAAAAGATATGAAGGCGTAATTTATGCAGTATCGGATAATCAGCCTGCATGGGTAAAAATTTCGTTTGATAAAAATAATGGTAACAAAATAATTCTGAAACTGAAACGGATGTTTGTGCTGGATGTGACTATCAATTGGATGAGGATTACAGCGTCGTAAAACCCGCCCTGCTTAAACAAGCAGGGCAAACGTTTATACGATTTTTTGTTACCAAACGATTATAACAAATATTTTTATTCGGCACCATCAATATGCCCACGGCTTACTGCATAACTGCCTACTTTATTGCCAGTTTCTAATCCTTTTTCGCAATCGCTTCGGTAATGTATGGCACCATACATACGAGATGCAGAAGCCTCTCTTGCCATATCAGTATATTGCTGTGCCCTGGCTGGTATAATGTAAGCCAATACTGTTTCAGCTGCGCCGCTAAATGTACTGTGGCCGGAAATATAAGAAGGGAAATTAGGTAACCCTGTCACTGTTTTTATCCTGCTATCCATTTGCGATGGACGAGGATTGTAATAAGTATATTTTGCATCCCAGCATGCAATAGCAGCATCCATCAAACTCATATTCAGCAATGCCATATTTCTTGCCCACCTTGCTTCACTAAAATTTTGTTGTACAAAATCGTTAGCGGCAATATAATTCCAATGGCCCGGTGGCGTGTAGGTGCTTATACCATCGGCCCAATAATGTGCAATGCGTAATTGTTCCCTGGTAAGGTTTTTACTAAAGTCGTATATCTCTGCCAACTCTGTTTTAAATTGTGCCGATGATGTAGATGGTGGCGCTGCCGGACGAACAGCCGTTACCAAGGTTAAAGAATCAAACAAAAATGTTTTAACCTTACCAAACAATACCAGCATACCGGGGCGCTTTGGAGCCTCCTGGCTTATCCATGGTATTTCTCCTCTTGCTTTACAATCGGCTTCCTGCTGTGCCCAAATGGTTGGATTACCTCCGGCAGTTCCTGCCCTGTCTCCCCTTGCTCTTGCAATAAATTTTGCAGCCACTAGTTTACCCAATGCTTCGCCTGCATCTAAATCGCTACGCACATTGGCGCCGGCAATCAATCTTGCTCTTTTATGTTCTTCGGCTTTTTGATTAATAAAATCCTGATCGCCGGGAAATAATAATTTCAGCAGCTCTACACTTACGCCTAACACCACTGCATCCTCACTTGGGTAGGATGGCAAAGTAGATTTTGGCAATAGCGTTTTAATATTTGCATCCACATTAAATGGTGCTGTACGATTATACAACGACTTGTAGTAATACCCTGCTACACAGGCATCGTATTGCGCCGCACTTAAATACGCATAAGCCCTTGCTGCATACGGAGGATTGGCAAATGGAAAAGTGGGGTAAGCCAAAGGGTTATTGGCATTAGGCGCAGGATAAGTACCATCAGGGTTTTGAAAAGGTGGAATGTTATGCTTTGCTACCAACTCTCTCATAATTTCGTTCCAGCGTAATACTGCACCGGCACCCCAATAATTAACCAGGTCTTGTTCTTCGGCACTAATTTCATTTTGAAAACTTTTTATTTCATTAAGCTGAACAACATAATCAGGCGATGTTGTGGCAATAGGTGCGGCACAGGCAAACTCGCCGGCAGTAGTTAATAAAATGGGTTTCCAGGTTCCTGCATTGGCATCCGGTTTGGTGGGGTTTATTGCAGGGTAGGAAAGATTAGCTTCATCTATTTTTTTGGAACAGGAATAAAAAAAAGTAACTCCTGCGGCAATAGTGATGAGTAAAAATATTTTCTTCATTGTTATATTTTTTAACTGCTAAGGTTGATTGTTATACATCGTGCATTTTATTTTTGGGTTTCTTCTTTTTTCTTTTTACTAAAATCAAGAATATAAAATATACCGCCGCCAAAACTGGTGCTCTGTCCTGCATTTCTTCCGGCAACGGTAGTGCTGGCATCTGCTACAAATGAAAGCCCGTTCACAAAATCGGTATCGTATTTAACATGAATACCCAGTTTAGTAGCGTTCATTTTATTGCTTATGAAAGGCATATTGTTTTTAGTGATATCAAAACCGCCGATGGTTGTCCACTGATCGGCTATGGCCTCTATTATCCAAGTGCTGCTGCGATAACCTGCCCTTACATTAAAATAGGTGGCATCAGGCATTTTCACTTCGTCGGTGTAATGCATTTCGGTAGTGTAATAGCTATTTCTGTCTAAGGTTACGTTATTACGAAAATTATAAGTACCGGATATGGTGGCAAACCAATCGCCCATTTCATAATCGGCCATTAACCGCAGCATTGCAGTTTTGCTGTGCAAGCCAATAGATAATGGCAAAATATCTGCCGTGTAATTTGAAACAGGGGTAGAGTATCCTCCAATTAAAATACCTTTTAAATTTCCTTTGCCTATTTTTTTTTCTTTGGCTACCCACTTTACAAATAAAGACAGATCCTGCAAACCTTTTTGGCCAGCCAATTGCCCTGCGCTTGCTTTGGTTTTAATATAAGGCAAACCAAAAAGCAGGTTTAGTTTATCGGTAACACCATAGTTACCCATTACCATTGCAGCAGTAGTACTTACTGTGCCTAAATTAAGGTTCTCCCGTTTATTGGTTCCCTCCCAATAATTTTTCCAGCTGCTGTAACCAACAGTTGGACCAACACAGAAAAAATTTTTCTGCATCATCAGTCCATCAATATCTGTTTGGCTAAATGAAATCTGGTTAAAAAATAATAAGCAAAAAATGATGCTGATTATTTTGAATTTATTTTTTATCATAAACATTGTTTGGTGGTATTAAAATTTAAAAGTAAGGCCAACATTTATAGCGTAATCTGCAAAAGCTGCGTCACCTTGTGCATATACTCCAGTAATGCTAGTTCTTATTTTATCCGGTACGCTTTGTGTACGACTGCGCTTTAGTGCTACAGGTACATAAGCGTACGCACTGAATTTTTTAAACTCATAAGTAACACCCGGCTCAACAGAAATAATATAACCCGGCCTGCGGAAACCATTGCTGCCACCTACCAGATCTTTTGCAGGCAAACATTCTTCTCTTATACCTGCGGCAACTGTTAGTTTTTTATAACTATAATTAATGCCCGCCCTAAACATATATTGGTCTGGCACACTCATTACATCACTGCCATAACGCAGATCTGTTGCGGTGGGTAAACCACCTCTTTTTGTGGAAGTACCATTTTGCTCACGTGGATTAATCAGATAATAAAAATTACCATAAGCAGTAAAATTTTTGCTGATGTTATAGTAAGCATTTAACTCTGTGGTAAAACCTAATCCGCCATCGCCTAATTGTATAGATTGATCAACCGGACCTAAAATAGTAGTGCTGTCGTTTACAAAAAACTTATCGGTGTATTTATAATCACCTGTGGGTAATTTTAATCCCAACCCAGCTTGTATATTGGCTTTAGTCATGCGTACAGGATCAACTATCCATTTATATGCAGCCAATCTTATATCACCCAAACCAAAAGAGTTGGTGCTATGGCGGCTTTTACCACCATGCTCATATAAAGAAGAACGGTTGTTGGCAATTATTGGAACATCGATTGATACACTCCAGCCTTCTTTTAATGTTTTAGTTAAATTAAAATCGGTGGTATGGGCATAGTTTACCACTTCTGTTCCGGCAGCGGTTCTTTGCTTTTGCTCAGCAGTGCCCACAAAATGTTTGTACGATCTGTAGTACCGGTGGTTAATGCTAAGTGTATAAATTTTGTTTTTGCTGCTGTCTGCATGATGCCCCGTGATAGCGCAGTAGCCACCATTGCTTTTAATAGCTACACAACCTTGTGCATTTACATTATGCTGTACAATAGCAAGCACAGCAATTATTATGAATAATTTTTTCATTGTTCAATAGTTTAAGGTGTCTAAAAAAATAAAAATCTATTTCTCCAATTTCAATTTACCTACAATCAAATCGCCTACTTTTTTTCCATATTCATTACTTACCAAACAGCTTGGATGAAAATGTATGCCTCCATAAAATCTTGCCATATTATTTTCCTGCGCTGCCTGCCTGAATGAGGTGAATGAACGGTTAGCAATACCAAATTCCAGTTCGCTGGTATCGGTATAATTAAAATTATCGCCAAACATTTTGGTCAAAGCTTCTGCCGATGCCGATGACACTGTACTGTGGCCGCAGGTATATTCCGGAAACGGCGGTGTTTGTAAATACGGCCTCCAGTCCTGATCGATATATTTATTGATCACTGTTTCGGGCCTGGCATAATTACTCCTGAATTTTTCGTCCCAGCATTGAATAAATGCATCAAACATACAGATTGAAGTAAGTGTGTAAGCAGCCACTGTTTTTCTAAAACTGGCTTTTGATTTTTGTGCTGCAATACCCACAATATTCATCCAGTGACCGGGAGGGGAGAATTTTTTGGTAACAAATTGTATATGTCCTACAACATTTAATTTACCGCCCAGATCGTCCCAGAACTCTGCAATATGCTTTTGTTCATCACTCAAACTATCGACTGCATTTTTTACTGCCATCACCTGTTTGTAGTAGCCGCCATTTTTATCTGTAACATTAAATGGCATTGGGCGAGGTGGCATAAATTGATTGGCACTATCCATTACGATGGGCCGTATTTCATTCCAATGCGGTTCTAATGCGCTGGAATAAGCAGGTGGTGTTGGCACCCAACGCCCCGGCGAATCTAAAACTGTATAACGTGGTGCACTGCGTGTTTGAGCATAGTTATCTTTTTTACTCCATGCTAAAATCGCTTTTGAAATGGTGTCTGCAAATGCAACAGAATTATCAAACATGGCAGAAGGCATACCTGTATGTTGTGCAAAGTTTTTTAAACTGTCTACATATTCCTTCATACTGCCTTCCGGAAAAGTAACCGCTTCGCCTACTTTACAAAATGCCAGCATGGATGCAAATTCAAAATCAATTTGCTTAGCAGCATCGGGCTGCGGCATTACTTTAAGTCCGTTAATTTGCCCCGCTAAAGAATTGTATTCTTTAGGATAGCCGGCCGCAATACATTCATACGCCGCAATATTGGCATAAGCATAATTACGTGATGCAACGATTGGGGCAAAGCCAACAAATTTTACTACTTCATTTAATTCCTTTACAGTTTTACTGTAAGCAAATGCATCGGTAAAATACGTTGGTTGTGCAGATTTTCCTTCTGTGCAGGAATAATAGCATAATACCATAGCAGCTAATGCCGCAGCTAATCTTTTCATACAAAAATTTAATAAATTAAATGTGAACGATAAAATAAATCGTTCAATAGCAAGTCGTCTAAAACTAATTAACTATTGAAGCAATCGGGAGGTTGTTCTATAGTTGCCTTATGCAAAACGCCGGAATTGGCTTTGTAATAAGATGTATTTTGTAAGGCAACTGAAGTATAGGAAAGAGAAAGATCAACATCTGTATGACGCTCAAACTCACTCAGTATTTTTATAAAAGAAAATACTTTATGGGAATTGGATGATTTTTTATTCGCATCTTTTTGGATATCGAAAACCACATCGGTAAACTTATCCTTTGATTCCAGCAGTTGTTGTTTAGACGTGTTAGGTATGCAAAGCATTTCTAAAGAGTCGTTATATATCCTGCTTTTTACATACTTGTAATGCACACCATTCATTTCCACTTCGCCATAAGCACGGGTAAAATCTTTGGCGTTATTGTAATAAGGAAGATTAATAGGTTTTTTTATGGAGATAAGTTGCGCTTCACTATAGTCATTATTATCTAAGGATATTTCTAATGATTGATCAACAGAACTTACCATGAAGGAGACAAATAACCTGTACCCAAATAAATTGAATACAAATACCAGTAAAAGCAGTATGGCGGCAATTTTTCTCATTAGCAGATACACAAAATAGGGATATTTATTGATTTTTTACATAGTTCCGGATTATTTTCTTACCCTGTTTTTACCGCAACCGTTTGCAATTTTATTTTTAGCGCTTGAACCCCGTTTAACCGGCCAGTTATTTTACTGCAAAAGTTTTACGCTGCGGTCCAACCCCGGTAATGGTAAGGCTTTTCCATTGCTTTGGCAAAGTAGATTTTATTTGAATAATTCCTGCCGGGGTAATTTCTAACCCGCCAAAACCATTTAAAACTGCCTGCAAAATTCCCCCTGCACCGGTTGCAAAATAAGGGTTGGTGCCGCCCTTTGTTTCGGCAATTACATTAAAGGGCGGATTTAAGTTAGGCACATAAGCATCTTTAAAAAAATGAAATGCTTTTTCGCTATCGCCAAGGCGGGCATACAATAAAGTAAAGATGGCTTGCGTCATTGCAGGCGTGCCTTCATCAGGTACACGAACAGAATAATAATCCAGGTCTTTTTTTATTTGTTTGGGATCAGTGATCTCTTTTAGTGGATAAGCTAATAAATTAACATCGGCTTGTTTTATGCCTTCGCCTTTATAAGCCGCATGTTCGCTGGTGGTGCCATCAGGCATTTTTAAAACAGGGATATTATTAGCCACTTCTATCCAATCTGCATCAGCAGCAACACCTAAAATTTTTGCGGCTTCGGTGGCAAATTTTAAATTGGCTTTTGCTGCGGCGTTGGTAAAAGCATTATTATCTACATTCTCTGCCCATTCATCTGCCGCTACCACATTTTTAATATCATACTGATTGGCGCCATTTCTTTCTACCCGGCTTGCCCAAAAATCGGCTGTGTTTTTTAAGATGGGCCAGCCTTTTTCTTTAAGCCAGTTTTTATCCTGTGTTACGCAATAATAATTCCATGCGGCAATACCTACACATGCAGTAATATGATGTTCGAACGGACCACTCAATGCCCACACCGGCGTTTCTTCCACACCGGTTTCAGCACTCTCCCATGGATACATGGCACCTTTATATCCTTTGCCAAATGCATTTCTTTTTGCAGCCTCTAATCTTTCAAAGCGATACTCCACCATGCCCTTTGCCAATTCGGGATGTAATTGTAAAATAGCAGGGAACATCCATAATTCTGTATCCCAAAATACATGACCGTTGTAACCAAGTCCGCTTAATCCCATCGGGCTGGGGCTATTAGATGCCCCTTCTCTTACAAAGGAATATAAATGGTACAACATGCTATGTACATCCTGCTGGCTTTGTGCATCACCCTCAATAATAATGTCGCTCTTCCATAATTGTTGCCAGGCCTTGTTATGCATTTCAATCAATCTATCTCTACCCTGCAATTTTGCAAAAATGGTTAAGCGTTCTGCTTCATTCAAAGGGTCGTTATGATGTGCAGATGTTATGGACGAACCAACAATGGAATAACGATAAGTTTCACCCACTTTAATTTTTTTGGCAAATTTTACCAGGTGCATATTGTTATCCCACATTTCATGTATCACTCTTGGTTCGCTGCCATGTGCTTCATTAAAAATAAAAGCGTTGCTGGCACACATCAATAATTTTCCGGTAGGGCTTTTTGCAGTTGATGTTAATAGACTAATGGTAGTATGCGGCCTGTCAATTTCATTATAATAATTCTGTACATCTTTTAATGCATCCGGCGCTTCCATCACCGAAGCACTACCCATATTAAAATCTTTTTTTGCTTTAACTGTTATATCCATTAAAACAGCATAAGGTAATTGCCGCAATGCATAATAGGTGTAGCTGATGGTAGCCACATCTTTATAATTAAATGAAGTGGTAAAACTGGCCTGTTGCATATCAAGTTGTTGCTGCATGTTAGTGGCATCTGCATTACTTAATCTTTTACCATCAATCTCCATGTACATGTTCAGCAGGTTAAAGCTTTTTAAAAAGTTGCTTACACGGCCACGGCCATACAGGTCGTAAGCACCGACAAGTACCACATCTTTTACTTTAAATGCTTCGGCACTGCTAACAATGCCGATCATTCCATTGGCAACAGTAACACCATAATAATTTTTGGGATCAATATTGGATGCCGTTATTTTCCAGGCATCTTGCGCAATACTATTTATGCAATTGAAAACAACTGCAGCAGCAATCAATATTTTTTTCATACAGCAATTTTATACCACATGGGTATATTTAGAATAAGCAATCAACTATTTTATTTCAATTTTACTATACAAGCCTGGTAAGGTTGTAAAGTAACGGTAGTACCATTTACTTTTAAGGGCTGCAAATTGTTGATCCATTCTTCACCCAACTGCATGCTGCCTAAATTAAAACTACCACCATTTTTTTTAAAGCTTAATAATACCAAAACTTTTTCACCATTACCTTCTCTTGTGTAAGCATATACATCAGGATTAGCTGCATCCAGCAAAGTATATTTTCCATACACCAAAACATCTTTATGATCTTTACGCAGCTTTACCATCTTTTTAAAATAATTCAGCGGCGAGTTGGCATCTTTATCTTCTGCTTCTACATTTATTTCGGCTTTATTATCATTTACTTTTAGCCAGGCTGTACCTGTTGTAAAATTGGCATTTACGCCTGCAGTCCATTGCATGGGTGTGCGGCCATTATCTCTAGCGCCACCATTTTTCTGGCTTTCAATAAATGCTTTCAAATCGCCGCCTGCATTTTTCACTTTGCCATACTCTGCCATTATTTCAATATCCCGATAATCATCAATTTTATCAAACTTAATATTGGTCATCCCCAATTCATCGCCATAATAATAATACGGCGTGCCTCTCATACTTAATAAAAATGTTGTAAGCATTTTTGACGATTGTACCCTGTACTCCGGTGCATCATTGCCCCAGCGGGTAAGCATACGTGGCTGATCGTGATTGCCCAAATAAATAGTACCCCAGCCTTTATTTGCAAATACGCTGTCCCAATCGGAATACACTTTTTTAAATTCTACCAAACTCCAGTTGGGATTCATCGTTTTGTATTTTCCTTTTTCATAGCCCACATCTACACCTTCAAAATGATAACTCATATCCAATTCGTGCCTGTCGGGATCAACAAAATTCATCGCCGTGGCCTTGGTAACTCCTGCGCCTTCTGCCAAGGTCATAATATCATATTTACTCAGCACTTCTTTATTCATTTCATTTAAATAAGTATGCACTGCTGGTGTACTGGCAAAATAAGTGAACCATCCGCCGCCATATTTTTCGTCCAATTCTTTTTGTGTGATTACCGGGAAGCTGGTGTCTTTAGCTATTATGGGAATAACATCCATCCTGAATCCATCAATACCTTTTTTAAACCACCAGTTCATCATGCTGTAAATCTCTTGTCGCAGTTTGGGGTTTTCCCAATTCAAATCGGGCTGTTTGTAACTGAAGTAATGCAGGTAATAAGCATTGGTGGTTGAATCGAAACGCCATCCGCTGCCATCCACTTCAAAACTACCGGGGCGAAAAGCGGGTTTGCCTTTTTCGGCCGGCCACCAATGGTAATAATCTCTGTATGGGTTATTGCGGCTTTTTTACTTTCTAAAAACCATTTGTGTTCGTCGCTGCTGTGATTAACTACTAAATCTAAAACACATTTTATGCCCCTGTCGTGCATACCTTTCAGCAGAGTATCAAAATCTTCCATGGTTCCAAACTCTTTCATAATGTTTTCATAGTCGCTTATGTCGTAACCATTATCGGCATTGGGGCTTCCGTAAATAGGATTGAGCCAAACTATGTCAATCCCTAAACTTTTTATATAATCCAATTTTGAAATAATACCTTTTAAATCTCCCACCCCATCGCCATCTGTATCTTTAAAACTTCGTGGATAGATCTGGTAAACTACTGCTTCTTTCCACCATTTTTTTGCAGAATCATTATTAACTGCAGCATCATTTTGCTTTGAATTATTATTACATGAAAGCATAACAAATGCAATTAAAATTATTGGAAGGTTATAGATCTTTAGCATAGCAATTATTTAGTTAATAAAGGTATCGATTTTAAGTAAGCGCATTGCCGATATTTTTGTGAACAACAATCGTTTGCAGTAGCGGATATAAATATTTTTTACGCAGTTTACAATCTGCATTTCTTATCTTAAATTTTGTAAAGCTTGCTTATGAATCAAAATAAACTTTTTCGTTATTCTATCGTTGCGGCGCTTGCCGGTTTTATTTTTGGATTTGATACGGTGGTAATTTCCGGTGCCAATCAACCCATTAAGGAACTATGGCATACCACACCACTATTTCATGGTTTTTTTATTATGTCGATGGCATTATGGGGAACCGTTTTAGGCTCGATATTTGGCGGTGTACCTACAGAAAAATATGGAAGAAAAAAAGTGTTGCTTTGGATAGGTATTTTGTTTGCAGTTTCGGCATTTGGTTCTGCACTTGCGCAAGATCCATATACTTTTTCCTTCTTTAGATTTATGGGAGGCGTTGGCATTGGTGTTTCCTCTGTTGTTGCACCAACATACATATCAGAAATTTCTACCGCAAAAACGAGAGGCCGCTTAGTAGCCATGTATCAATTTAATATCGTGTTTGGTATTTTGATCGCATTTTTATCCAACTATTTTTTAGAGGGTGTTGGTGGCGTTAATGATTGGCGGTGGATGCTTGGCGTACTGGCAGTTCCATCTGTAATTTATACAGTAATGGTTTTGGGTGTGCCGGAAAGCCCACGCTGGTTAATAAATAAAAAAAATGATTTAAGCGGTGCTAAAAAAGTACTGGAAGAAATTGATGCAAAAAATGCTGCCGCAGCAATTAATGACATAATTGAAAGTAAAAAACATGAAGCAGCAGCAGGAAAAGCCACAACGTTTTTTAATGCAAAACATAACAAAATTATCTGGCTGGCATTTTTAATTGCCTTCTTTAACCAGCTATCCGGCATTAATTTTATTTTATATTATGCGCCGGAAATTTTAACTAAAATAGGTTTAGGTGAAAAAGAGTCCTTATTAAATTCTATTGCCATTGGTGGCACCAATTTAATTTTCACTTTTGTAGGCCTGTACTTAATTGACCGGTTAGGAAGAAAAACTTTAATGCTGATTGGTTCGTTGGGATATATCATTAGTTTATCAATGGTGGCCTATGCTTTTAAAACCGGAGCCAGTCCTACTTTTTTAATGAGCTTTCTCTTACTATTCATCGCATCTCACGCAATTGGCCAGGGCGCTGTGATATGGGTTTTTCTGTCGGAGATTTTTCCTAATAAGATAAGGGCCATGGGGCAATCTTTTGGCGCCAGTGTACATTGGGTATTTGCCGCTATCATTACTTTAATAACTCCTGTTTTTTTAGATGATAAAGGTGGCATTCTTAAAGATGCCCCGTGGATCATCTTTGCATTTTTGGCAGGGATGATGGTGCTGCAATTAATTTGGGTAGTAACTAAAATGCCGGAAACAAAGGGCGTATCGCTGGAAGAATTGGAGAAAAAGTTGAGTGCGGAGTGATGGCACGCAGAGACGCAGAAAGCGCAGGAACCTTTTTTACAAATGAATTATTTAAGCAATCATTTTTATGAAGCTGAAAAAAAATCTTTTCGCAATCTTATTACTGCTTTCAGCTGTAATAAACGCACAAAACAAATTGTATACTGAACAATATCGTCCGCAATTCCACTTTTCTCCTGCAACCAACTGGTGCAACGACCCAAATGGATTAGTGTACAACAATGGCGTGTATCATTTATTTTACCAGCATAATCCTTTTGGTAATGTTTGGGGCCATATGACCTGGGGCCATGCTACCAGTATGGATCTTATTCATTGGAAACATTTACCCATTGCCATACCGGAAGAAAATGGAGTAATGATTTTTTCCGGCACCTGTGTAGTGGATAAAAATAATACCAGTGGTTTTGGTACAAATGGAAAAATACCGATGGTGGCAGTGTACACCGCACATATTGAAAATGTAAATCAATCGCAGCATATTGCGTATAGTTTGGATGATGGCATTACCTGGATAAAATATGCCAATAACCCGGTACTTGATCTGCATAAAAAAGATTTCCGTGACCCAAAGATATTCTGGCATCAGCAAAAAAAATACTGGGTAATGGCCTTGATGTTTCCGGTAGAACATATCGTGCAATTCTATTCTTCTAAAAATTTAAAAGAATGGCAGCACTTAAGTGATTTTGGGCCTGCCGGCGATACCAGCGGTGTATGGGAATGCCCGGATCTTACGCAGGTGCCGGTAAAAGGAACCCTTGAACAAAAAAAATGGCTATTACAAACGTCTCAAAATGCCAACATGCAATATTTTGTTGGAGAGTTTGACGGCGTAAAATTCACTAATGAAAATCCAACCAATAAAATTTTTCGCCCCGATTATGGCCCCGATTATTATGCCGCTATTGCCTACAACCAATTACCTGCAACTGTGTTGCCCACTAGTATTGGTTGGGTAAATAATTGGAATTATGCCAATGATATACCCACTACCCCATGGAAAAGCGCAATGAGTATACCCAGAACATTGAGCGTAAAAAAAATAAATAATGATTGGGTGCTGATACAAAAACCTGTTGCCGCAATAGCTGGTTTGAGAAAAAATAAAATCACTATCGACAACGCCGTAGTCTCAGATAAAAAAACATTACCCATAAAAAGCAAACAATTTGAAATAGAGTGTACCATAGAACCTGCGGCATCATCAGTTAGTGGTATCAGACTTGCTACAGGCACAAATAATTATTTTGAATTGGGTTATGATGCGACTAAGCAGATATTTTACATTGACAGAAGTAAAAGCGGCAATACTACCTTAAACGAAAATTTTACAAAAAAAGATAGATTTAAAAAAAAGATTACATTACAAAATAAAAAAATTAAACTGCATATTTATTTTGACAACAGCATAGTTGAAATTTTTGTAAACGACGGAGAAGCTGTTTTTACGGCACAGCTTTTTTCGGACAAAGATGATGGAGGCATTGAATTATTTAGTGATGGGGAAAGACAAAATTTAGTGGTATACATTTTTGGGAAATGAAAACGGCGTGGTAGGTGAAATGTTTTTCTTTCAATTATAATAAACCAGTGAAAATATCTACTTTAAAATTATCTATTTTTTGCATTACATCTGTAATGATGTGTAACACACTTCATGGACAAATTTGTGACAATAAATTTTTATCAGTTAAATTAAAAGGACTATCCTTTGATACCATAACAAACTGTACGTTTAATAATAATGAGGCATTGTGTATTGGGCAGATAAGGGATTACAACAATGCAGCACATATTGCTAAATTTTCTGCTAAAGGCACTCCTATATGGTCAAACACATATGCTATAGACTATTTTAGCTTTTACCCCCCTACATTTTTTCAAACGGTTTATCTAAAAAAAATTATACCCACAATAGATGGCGGCTATTTGGTTGCCGGAAATTTCGACAAAGTATTGTCGCCTTTTGGTTTGCCACCTCCAGTAAAAAAATATGCTCTTTTGGCAAAAATTGACAAATTCGGTGTAGTAATGTGGAGTAAAACATGGGCTAATAATAGTGGCAATTTAAACTGTTCTACAGTATACGAAACAACCGACGGTGACTTTATTGTATATCTAGGAACTGATAATGGCAAAAAAGTATTAAACTTAGATCACAGCTATTCTAAAATTGCAAGACTAGATAATAAAGGCAATTTAAAATGGAGTACATTAATATTTACTAATGAATATGATGCAGGTGGCCTTGGACTTGATTTTAAACAAGCTATCACTCAAACCAAAAACAAAAATATTATTTTAGGGCATGTAGTATACAAAGCTGAATTATATAACGCCCATTATAATACAGTACGAGGAAATCTACATTTTATTTCCTTTGATTATGCTACAGGAAAAATGAAATGGGAGAGTAGTTATGAATATCCCGTTCCGGTATCTGACTCCTTATATACGCCAGATATAGTAAATGTAGAAGAGCTGCCAGATGGTAGGTTATCCTTTATTAGCACTTTGTACTTATCTACAAGCAGCCAGCCAGTATTAACAAAAAAAGGGGTAACAATCACCACCAATAATAAAGGAGAAATTGAAGACTTAATTGCTTACTCCCCAACAGATGGATCCGATTGTAGAATCATTGACGCAACAGCAGCCCCTATCTACAACAACCGGACACTATTATTTAGAAATGGGGCTAAAAGTTTATTAACTAATATTAATAGTACAGGACAAATTAATTGGAATATTGGATATAATACTAATGGTGGTGTTTCTCCCCTCACTTGCTTGTCTAAAAACAAAAAAGGGTTTAATCTTTTTATGAGTACCAAAACTTCTTTTTACAGCCAGTTATTAATTACAGATTCGGCTGGTATAATAGATTGTGCTAATGAACCTGCAACTATTATCGCAAAATCTGCTGCCTTTGATTTTCCTCACGATAGTGTTACTACCAATACCAGTATGAACCTGGATGCTTATTACGATTATCAATTACCTTTTAAAAGAATTGAAGCATACCCTTTACAAAAAGAAATTATTTGTGAACAAGCAACGGCTTGCTGTACCGATTTTATTGACAGCACCCATTTAAAAATTTGTGAGGGCAAAAAATTTATGTTGCCTGATGGCACTATTGTAAAAGACTCCGGCAATTATTATTCAGTTACAAAATCACCATTGGGCTGCGACAGTATAAAATTTTATCATATCAATATTGACAAAGATATTTCAAAACTTAATTTAGGGCTAGACAGTTGCCTTACACAATCAGCTACCATTACACTTTTAGCAACTGCTGGATATAGTAATTACTATTGGGGAAATAGTACAACCGCTGGCACAAATTCTTATAACATTAATATGCCCGGGTACTATAAGGTAAGAGTGTCCAATACCTGTGGTACAAAAACTGACAGTATTATAATTTATGATCGTTGCGACTATCCGATTTATATGCCAGGCGCTTTTAGTCCCAACAACGACGGCATTAATGACTACTATGGTATTTCGCAGCTAAACAAAAACCGGCTAATCAGCTTTAAAATATTTAACCGTTGGGGGCAGCTGATTTTTAAAACCAGTAATCCAAATGAAAAATGGGATGGACGCTTTCGAAATGAGGCACTTCAATTTGGCACTTTCATTTATTATATAGAAATGGCTGGCCTGTCGGGCAATCGCATTGTGGCCAAGGGAAGTTTTATATTACTGCGATAAATAAATTTCAATAAATTAACGCTGCATAAAATATTTGCATTGCTTAATATTGCAATTACTCAAATAAAAAAGCATCTTATATTAACAGGTATGAAAAAAAAATTAGCCGCTATAGTTTTTATTGCTTTAACTGCTTTTGTTTTATATGCTACTTTAGTAAGTAAAGATTATAATAAAACAGTAACCATAAAAGCTCCTCTTTTAAAGTTACACAATCAAATTTCCTTTATTGATTATATTGCCAGGTGGTATATCCCTTTTGCAGATGCCGATTCTGCTGATATCAAAATACAGGATAGAGATAAAATTACAAGTTTCGGCACCCGGCTAAAAATTATAAAATTAAACGGATTAAGTAGTATATTTAAAATAACAGAAGGCAATAATTCAAAAGAAGTATTATTTACTACTGGCAGAAATGATACGGACACCAGCCACACTGTAACGCTGAGTTATGAGAATAATTTATGGAATGAATGGTTTGGAAATAATAATATTATCAGTAATGCACAAAAAAGTTTGCTGAGCCTTAAAGATTATATAGAAGATACCAAAAGAGTATATGGTTATACAATTGGAGTAACACTGGTAACCGATACCACCTTTTTATTTACACAGCAAATAGTGGCTAACAGCAATAAAAAAGAAGCATTGAAAAAGTTATATGACGCCCTGATAGAATATGCCAAAGAAAAAAATGCAGGTTATAATGGCACCAAAATACTATACCTGGCTGCTACAGGTAAAGACAGCATTCATTTGTACACCAGCATTGGCATTACCAGCAATATCGAAAAAATACCTCTTTATGGTGATTTTGCATTAAGGCGAATGCCTTATCAGAAAAATTTAATTATTGCTGATTACGAAGGGACTTTCGGAAAACTAAATGAATTATTTACGGCTATGGAACAATACCGTACAGACAACAGCATGACCAGTATGGCAATTCCTTTTATTAAATTCTCTGCCAACAGCATCAATTTTGATGATAATGAAATAATAAAAGTAAAAGGCTTCTTTCCAATACTGTAATTATTGAATAACCATCAATGAATCGTTATTACGTGCAATTATGTAAGCCGCATTATTTTTAATTCTTATGGGTAATATGTGGCGAATCTCGTTTTTAATAACCAGCCCATTTATATTTTGTGCTGCAAAGCTGCCTTTGCCCTGATTAATTAAAATAGTACCAAAGTCGGCATCACTTCTATTGAGATCCATGGCCTGTTCATAAAAATTTCCTCCTGTTAAAATATCAGGCAATGCATCTCCATTAGCATCAATTATCACGGCATCTTTTAAACAGGAAAGCTGTGCCTGCCAAGGCAACTCCTTTACAGCAAAATTTCCCTTACCGTCATTTATTAATACCGCATTAGAAAAATAAGTGGCTGAAAAAACATCAGCACTATTTATTTTTTCAGCAGTAAAAATATCTTTCAGAGAAGCTTTAGAAAAATCAGCTGCATACAAATATTTCTTTTTAATAAATGGCATTTGTTTTTCAAGGTCCATCTTGCTTGCCAACGGAATCTCCCTGCCCTGAAGAAAAAAGCTAATCACTTGTTCTTTAGTACCATTGTTGTCAAAGTCATTATAATACATTTGCAGCGGCTCTCTTGCAGTTGGCTGTAGTCTGCAGTTTTGCCCCTCATTGCCTGCAATAAAATCAAGGTCGCCATCTCCATCAACATCAACAGGTGTTGCAAAATTCCACCAGCCCTTTTTATCAGTTATCGTCTTCTTAATAAAGTTGCCTTTAGTATTTATAAATGATTCAATGCCGCCCCACTCCAGCGTTACTACAAGGTCATCCGCTTTATCATTATTAATATCTGCCCATGTTGCATTTGTAATAAAGCCAATAGTTGACAATCCTCTGGCAATATCATTTGTCACAATTTTAAAATGCCCTGTACCATCATTCTGCAATAAATACGAAGTGGGAATTTTTCCATACGCAAATGGTGTGGCCCTAGCTCCAATAAAAAAATCGATAAACCCATCTTTATTAAAATCGGAGGCTTTAATACAGGACTGTGTGCCATACACATCCGGAAATGCATTATCCAACCGGGTAAAATTACCCTTGCCATTATTTAAATAAACACGAGGTTGTAACCATTGCTCTTTTGCATAAAATTCGTTACCGCCACTGGCTACAATTAAATCTTTAAACCCATCATTATTAACGTCTGCAAAACAGGCATCAACATCCTCATAGGTGCTATCATTATTTAATTGCGGCTGGTTGGTCTGTACAAATGTGCCATTTTTATTTTGTACAAAAATGGCGCTGGCCTTCCATTTACTGCTGCCCACAAATACATCATCTAATCCATCGCCATTTATATCGGCTACGGCTAAAGCCGGCCCTTCTGTGCCAAACATTCTTGGCAATAATATTTCCCGATTATACTCATTAAATACATTTTCTTCGTGCAAGTATTTCAAGCCTGTTTGTACAGTAATATCTTTCATTGGCTTTGTACCGGGTTTATAATACGCTGCAATGATTTTATAATCAAATAATGGCAACCCTTTTCTCCACGAAAAACTCCAGTTGCGGTTGTTGTCCTCTTTATTTATTTTTTGATAGGTATTATCGGGCCACACTAATAGTATTGAATCTACCTTACCATTTCCAAAGCCAATATGCAAAGGCATTTCCATTGATGATAGAAACCCCTTAGTAGCAAATTTTTCATAACTGCTGATTTCTGCATTACCAAACACATAACACTTAGTGCCAACTGCATTTATATTACCTGGCTGGCCGGTTAATTTTATATTGGCAAAATTTTTATTTACAGTGGCGTTATTCTCATAGATCAATGCCGGATCTAAAATATTATTCACAACAATATCCAGGTCGCCGTCATTATCCAGATCGGCATACACTGCTCCATTACTAAACGTATTGGGATTTTGAGCAACCGCATTACTCACATCCTCAAATTTTGCATTACCGGCGTTTTTAAAAAAACGGTTGGGTAATTTAATTTTCGGAAATTTATCAATCATCGCCAGATCATTCTCATCCATTTTATTATTTACCAATTTGCTTTGCACCACATCATTAATCATGTAGGTTACATAATCAATATCATTTAATCTTTTAGGAATGCCATTACTGATAAATAAATCTTTTTTTCCATCATTATCAAAATCCATCCATAAACTACTCCAGCTCCAATCGGTAGCAAATACACCACTATAAAAAGCAACTTCGACAAACATTCCATTGCGTTGGTTCAGTTGCAAATTATTTCTTGCGTATTGGTAATTGTATCCGTACCCCAGTTTGCTTTTAAATGTTTGATACTCATCTTCTGCCAGTGAGCGTTTTAAAATATACGGATCGTAAGGCAGCATATCCATAGAAATAATATCCGGGAAGGCATCATTATTAATATCGGCAACATCTACCCCCATACTAAACTGGCTGGTGTGCATAATATGCTCGTTCAGTTCTTCTTTAAACGTTCCGTTCTTTTGATTAATGTATAAGTAATCATTCTCATGAAAATCGTTGCCAATATATATATCCGGCCAACCGTCTAAATTAATATCACTAATTGCAATGCCAAGTCCATAACCAATTTTTGTACTATTGATACCGCATTGCTTAGTTATATTATTGTAATGGCCATTATCATTTCTAAAAAACTGATCACCCGCCAATGAATCATAGGTATTAAGAAATATATTACGGGGAACGAAATTTCCATCATGATTTACTGAATGATTCAGTAAGAACATGTCGAGGTCTCCATCATTATCATAATCTAAAAAAGCGGCCTGTGTGCTAAAGCCTGAAAAATCAAGGCCATACTTTCCGGTTTCGTCTTTATAAACTGGAATACCATTTTTAATTCCGGTGCATACCAGCAATTGATTTTTGCCATGCAATATTTTAAAATTACCTACCCGGCAAACATAAATATCCAGCAGTCCATCATTATTAATATCCACCACACTTACTCCAGTACTCCAGCCGCCATCAGTAGGTATTTGTGCTTCTTTGGTAACATCTTTAAAATGCATTTTACCTTCGTTCAGGTACAAACTATTCTGGCCCTGGTTACTGGCAAAAAACATATCTATTTTACCATCATTATTAAAATCACCTGTAGCTGCACCTGCGCCATTATAATAATACATGTACTTCAGCATATTAAATTCCGGCGTAGGCTTTAAGGTATTAGTAAAATTCAGCCCTGTAACATCGCTTGTTAACACTGTAAATAAAGCCGAAACTTCAGGTTTATTTTCAGTAGTACAGGATGTATTGATACAACAATACACGATGCACAGTAAATAAAAAATATGGGGGGTAATTTTGATCATGCAATCGTGTTCTCTTATTTTTTATCGGCTATAAAATTATTTTTCAATTGATAAAGCTGAGGATATTCATTGTTTTGCAAAAACAAAATATTGATACTGCCATTTCGTTTTAATAAAATAATATCTCTAACCTGTCCATGCAATTCAATACCGCTATTTGTTTTACCTGGTATTGTAAAATTACCCTTGCCATCGTTGATCAGCACTTCTCCTTCACTTGCATCCAACCTGCCGAGTTGTGGTTGAAAGCCAAATTCGTTGCCTCCAGTTACAAGATCAATTTTCCCATCGCTATTAACATCAACCGGCAATATAGATTTAACCGATGACAGTTGAATATTACGTGGGAGCTCCTTTATTATAAAACTGTTGTTCCCATTGTTATATGCAATACATGATGAAGAATAATTCACTTCTTTTATAATAACATTTTCCATTTGTACTGCACTAAACAATTCCTGCACCGACCTTTTTGCATAATCAACATTATGCAGATTTTGTTTTTTTAACATGGGCAACTGGCCTTCCAATTCTGCTTTCATAAAAACAGGTTTGTCTTTTCCGTTTATACTACGGGTTACAATTTTATCCAGTTCTCCATTATTATCAAAATCTTTCAAAAATAATTTTACAGGATTTTCTTTATTGGGTTTCAGGTAGAAATTTTCTCCCAAATTTCCCAAAATCAAATCCTGTTTTCCATCGCCGTTCATATCTTCTACAGTAACAGTTTGCCACCAACCCATTTTATCAGAAAGATCAGTTTTTAGCTCTGTAAAACTACCCTTAGCATATTTAAATATTTTCGGAGCCATCCAATCACCCACAACTACCAATTCATCTTTTTTGTCCGTATCCATATCTGCCCACACGGCACTTGCAACCATGCCTGCATCAACAATCCCTTTGCATTTATCATAAGGCATTTCTGTAAAATCTCCTATGCTATTGTTAATATAAATATGACTTTGGGGAGTTACGCCGTACGTGCCACTTACACACCTTGATCCAATGAATAAGTCAAGGTCTCCATCATTGTCAAAATCATTTGCTACAGCTACGCTACTGTTATCTTTATTAGGAGGAAATGAAGTGCCGGAAATGGTAAAACTTCCCATGCCATCATTTTTAAATAAACGATGTTGCAGTTCTCGGCTTAACGGCATTGCCGCATTACCTCCCGAACAAAGTAACAGATCTTTATCGCCATCTTTGTCACAATCAAAAAACAATACTGCAGCATCAACAAATCCTATGAATTGCTTAAGTTCTTTATCTTCTTTTTTTATGAAAGCCCCGGCAGTATTTTGAATATACAGTTGACCCGATTTTGCAACTGTTCCTCCAATATAAATATCATCGAATCCATCGCCATTTACATCAGCAACAGCTGCTTTGGGTCCATCATGCGACAACATTTGTGGTATGCCCCGTTCCCTGTAAAAATCTGTAAAATCATCATCCACATTTTTATCAAAATCACTTTGCTGCATTTCAAATAAAGGCACTGGTTGATTTGCAATTACTGGTTTTATCTTTTCTCCGTTTAATGGTTGTGTATAAGAAAGGTATTTATTTATTTCAGGATGCACCGTTTTTGTAAAACTAAGGTCAGGCCAGATGATCAACAATGAATCTATTTGTGTTGCATTACCAATACCAATGCTTTGCTTATAATCAACCGATGATTGAAAGCCCCTGCTCGGCATGATTTCTCTGCTTAATATCTGGCTGTCTTTATAAATAATTATTCTTGTGCCAATGGCAAATGTATTATTGTCATTTCCTTTTGCACTAATGCCAATAAAATTATTTTTAGTTTGTTGCCGGCTGTTGTTTTTAAAAAGAAATGCCGGTTCATTTACATTATTTACCACAATATCCAAATCGCCATCATTATCAAGATCAGCATAAGCAGCACCATTGGAAAAAGAGTTTTCTGTAAAGCCCCAGTTTTTTCCTTCGTCGGTAAATTTAAGATTACCGGAGTTGCGGTACATTTTATTTGGCACTGCAATAGATGGTATTTTACTCACCAGGTACGACAGATCCTTTTGGCCTGACGCCCCCATTGTTTCTTTTATTTCGTTGGCATCAAAACTTAAAAAATCCTGGTTGGTTAAATCACGATAAATACCATTACAAACATACAAGTCATTCAAGCCATCATTGTCCGCATCAAACATCAATGCGCCCCAGCTCCATTCACTTGCATTTACACCGCTGTAGTTTGCAATATCTTTAAAATTTCCTGTGCCATCATTTAATTGTAAAGTATTCTGTAAATACTGATAAAAAAAACCATTGCGTTCTCTCAATCTAAACTGGTCAATATCATCAAAGCTTAAAGTTGTTTTAAGCCGGTAGTCATCATCAGGCAACATATCGGTAGTAAAAATTTCAGGGTAGCCGTCATTATTAATATCGCCTAAGTCGGCCCCCATTGATGCATAACTATTATGCCGCACACGTTGCTCTAATTCATCTCTAAAAGTGCCGTTCTTTTGATTGATATATAAATAATCTCTTTCAAAAAAATCATTGGATACGTAAATATCGGGATAATTATCTCCATTTACATCACCAACGGTTACGCCCAGCCCAAAACTCATTAATGTGCCATAAATGCCAGCTTGCTGTGTAACCTCATTAAAATGGCTTTTATCATTTCGATACAGATGATCGCCACCGCTCTTTAAATAACTATCTACATTCCATTTATCTGCAGGCACATTGCGTTGTTTAGGATACCCCAAACTACTTACCGGCACCGGGCTGTTATCAATCTTAAACATATCCAGATCTCCATCCAAATCGTAATCAAAAAAACTTACCTGTGTGGTATAGCCCGAATCGGCAAGGTTATATTTTGCTGCGCTTTCAGTAAATGTCAGATCGTGGTTATTAATAAACAATTGGTTACTTCTTAATGCCGCATCATGCATACTTCCGGCATTGCAAACAAATATATCCAGCCAACCGTCTGCATTTATATCAGCCATTACCACGCCGGTGCTGAATTGTTTTTTATTAATAAAGCCAGCTTTAGCAGATATATCCTCAAACTTCAAATTCCCTTTGTTTAAAAAAAGTTTGTTACTGCCCTGGTTAGCGGTAAAAAAAACATCCGCTAAGCCATCGTTATTAATATCTCCGGTAGCCACGCCGCCGCCGTTATAAAAATTACGGTAATTAAGTATATTGATTGTGTCGTTATCTTGAACGGTATTAGTAAACTCGATACCTGAATTTTTCACTAACTCAAATAATGGAGCAGTGGCATTCTTTTGTTTACAGGAAACAATAAGCAGCAACAGTAGTATTATATTGAATTGATATTTTTTCACACTATGCAGATTTGTGATTATTTTCTTTTATTAATATCATTCAATTTATATAAAAAAGGATACTCATTATTTTGTAAGATCAATAAATAAGTAGCTCCTGATTTTTTTATTGCAGTAATATCCCTCACTTCTCCCCGCAAGTTCAACCCTGTTTTACTTGATTGCTGCCACACAAAATTACCATTGCCATTATTAATTAATATATCTCCAAAGCTTCCATCCAATTTTTCAAACTGCGGTAAAAAACCAAATTGGTTGCCACCTGTTACAAGATCAATATTTCCATCTCCGTTTACATCAACAGGCAGTATAGCATTGATGCAGGAAAGCTGGCTCATCACCGGCAATGCCATAATACTAAACTTTCCATTGCCTTCATTAATGGCTACGCAAGATGCTGTATAATTAAATTGTTTTACTTCAGAAGTTGAAATTAATTCTTTGCTAAACAAATCCTGAATAGTTTTGTTGGCATAATCACTGTGTTTTAAATTTTCCTTTTTTAGTACGGGTAATTGATCCTGCATATCACGCTTTAAAAAAACGGGCACATCTTTTCCATCAATACTATAAGTCATAATTTTATCAAGATTGCCATTCTTATCATAATCATTCATCCACAATTTAGCCGGACTTGTTTGTTCAGGTTGCAAATAAAAATTCTTTCCAATATTCCCTAATATCAAATCTTGCTTACCATCATTATTTACATCTGCTACTGCAAGGCTTTGCCACCAGCCAAACTTATCTTTTAAATTAGTGTTCACTTCTGTAAAATGATTTTTATTAAAAGAAAATATCCTTGGCGCCATCCATTCTCCCACCACTATTAATTCTTTTTGTGTGTCACCAATTACATCTTCCCAGGCTGCACCTGTTACCATTCCGATACTGGCAATATCCGGGTTCTTTGTTTTAGCAATATCATTAAAATGACCTTTCCCATCGTTCATCAATAAATAACTCTGGGGATCTTTGCCATACACACCTGGATAACTTCTTGCGCCAATAAAAAGATCAGTAAAACCATCGTTATTAATGTCATTTGCAATGGCTACTGCAATGTTCATTCCCATATCCGGAAAAGCGGCTGCATCTAATGCAAAATTTCCTTTACCGTCATTATTAAATAAACGCAACTGTAGCTCACGGCTGTTTAAAGGATGATCGTTACCGCCTGGGCAAACCAATAAATCCATATCAGCATCCTTATCATAATCTATAAATAATACCGCCACATCTTCAAATTCGGCAAACTGTTTAAATGCATTTTCTTCCTTCTTTACAAAAGTTCCGTTTGCGGTTTGCAGGTATAGCTGTCCGATTTTTCCCTGTGCACCGCCAATGTAAATATCTGTAAGTCCGTCAGCATTAACGTCGGCTGTGGCTGCTTTAGGCCCTTCACGGGAAAAAACCCTTGGCACTAAAAGTTCGTTGTAAAAATCTACATAATTATTTTCTTCATGCTTTTCAAAACTGGTTTCTTGTTTTGAAAAAAATGTTGCAACAGTTTTTTCAGGTATGGTTTGTTCAGGTGTGGTTTGTATTTGTGTTTGATCAAAAAGATGCAGTTTATTTATTTCTGGTGAGACAACTTTACTACTGCTCCTGTTGGGCCACGTAATTATAGCAGAATCAATTTTAGCATTAGTGCCCAAACCAAAAACCAACTTATAATCTACCGAAGATTGGAATCCACGGCTGGGGATCAACTCCTGTGTTAAGATTTGCTCTCCAATATGTAATTGTATTTTACTACCAATGGCAAAAGGGTTTTTTGTCATTCCTTTTAACAAAAAACTGATGTAATTATTTTTATTAAGCTCCCGGGAATTATTTTTATAAATAAAGGCAGGTTGATTTTGATTACACACTACCAGATCGAGATCTCCATCATTATCAAGATCGGCATAGGCAGCACCGTTGGAAAATGTTGGTTGCGCCATTCCCCATTCGGTTCCAATATCTGTAAACTGTAAATCTTTATTATTGCGGTAAACTTTATTGGGCAATGGCGTTAGCGGAATTTCTTTTAAAATTTTATCTACCGATTCCTTGTGCCCTGACATCACCATTTTCTGGTTGGCATCGTTGGCAAAAAAATCCATAAAATCCAGGTTGGTCACATCTTTATTGACGCCATTACAAACGTACAGATCATTCCAGCCATCATTATCCATATCAAATATTAAAGCGCCCCAGCTCCAGTCGGTAGCTGCAACACCACTGTACCGGGCTATGTCGATAAACTTACCATCTTTATTATTAAGTTGTAAACAGTTTTTAGTGTATTGATAATAGAATCCTGATTTTAATTTATCATTAAACAAACTGATGTTATCAAATGAGCCGGTAGTTTTTAAACGATAATCATTCAGCGGCAGCATATCAGTTGTAAACAGATCAGGAAAACCATCATTGTTGATATCTGCAATATCTGCACCCATAGAAGAAAAACTGGTGTGCTGAAACCATTGTTCCATCTCATCCTTAAAAGTGCCGTTCTTTTGGTTGATGTATAAATAATCTCTTTCGTAAGAATCGTTGGACACAAATACATCAGGCCAGCCATCCTGGTTAATATCACTAACGGAAACGCCAAGCCCAAAACTTATGAGCCCGCCATGAATGCCAGCCTGCGAAGTGACTTCTTTAAAAAGACCATTATTATTCTGGTATAAATGATCGCCGCCGCCTTTTAAAAAATCAGCAATTTTCCATAAACTATCCGGCAAATCTCTCCGGTTAGCAAAGTTTAGCTGGTTGATAGGTATCGGGCTGTTATTGATCATAAAACAATCCAGGTCACCATCCATATCGTAATCAAAAAAAGAAACCTGCGTGGTGTAAGCCGAAATATCCAGCCCGAATTTTGCAGCAGATTCGGTAAATGTTTGATTTTTATTATTGAGGTATAACTTATTTTTCCTTGCACCTGTACCCATATGGCCCGATGAGCAGACGTAAATATCCAGCCAGCCATCGCCATCAATATCGGTAAATACCACGCCGGTATTCCATTTATCATCATTGATAATGCCAGCTTTATCGCTGATATCTTCAAACTTAAAATTGCCTTTATTAAGGTATAATTTATTTGCGCCTGTATTGGATGTCATAAAAACATCGGTAAGCCCATCGTTATTGATGTCGCCAATAGCAACGCCATTGCCATTATAAAAATTACGAAACAGGAATCCATTTTCAAGGCTATCATCTACCACTACATTATTGAAGCTGATACCTGAACTTTCCACCAGCTCAAATAAAGGTTTGCTGTTAGCTTTTTTATTTTTACACGAAAAAATTAAAGCAGGTACAATAAGACAGCAGTAAAGCAGATATTTTTTCATCTTCGGCAATAATCGTTGCATTTAGTAGTAAACAAGAAAGGTCATTGTAACAATGACCTTTCAAGGAATTATATCACAACTGCAAATCTATTTAATATCCGGGATTTTGAGATAAGTTTGGATTACCAGCCAATTGTCCGTTTGGAATTGGGAAAATCAGGTACTTAGAATCACTTGTGCCTGATTTTTCCTGCATAGGTAATAGGAACTTACCAAACCTTACCAGGTCTTCTCTTCTAAAATTTTCAAGATACATTTCCCTTGCTCTTTCATCAATCATATTATCTAATGTAAGAGAAGCTAAAGCAGATGCACCCCTATTGGCTCTTAAATTATTTACAATTGTTAAACCTGCACCTGCATTACCGCTACGCAACAATGCTTCGGCTTTCATTAACAATACATCTCCTAACCTGAAATAAACATAATCATTATTTACATTACCATTATCATCAAATTGAAAATCGATGGGGTATTTATAAGGCCTGATACCTGTAACTTCAAGGTTGGTTCCTTTTTCTACTATTTTCACATCTGGTGTAAATGCCAGAGGAGCACCGGTTCTGTCTTTTAAAGGAGCATCTGTTGTCATGTTATACTGTTGCCCTGCTAAAAACCCAACGTTTACTCTGTTACCTGGGTTTGCAGGTGCACTTGGAGAAGTATAAGCATAAGCAACACCTCTTCTTTTATCCGCAGCTTCAAATTTATTATAGAAATCAGATAATGTAGTGAAACCATTCCAACCGCTTGGGTTTTGGTTGTAATGCATTACAGTGTGCCAGTGAGACCTGATACCACCTGAAGATACACCACCTACGTTTTCTGATGTCCAGATATTTTCTTTACCAATTACATCATTGTTAGGGGCAAAATTATCAAAGTAACTCGTAGCAAAAGTGTAACCACCTGCAATAACTTCATCAGCCAGACTAACTACTTTGGCCATGTCTGTTGGATCGAATGTAGGAGCTGTTCTGTTTGCATAAACGCCTTTATTCAAATAGCATTTCATCAACAATACTTTTGCCGCATTTTTATTGGCTCTTTTTACATTAGTAGCAGCAGGCAAATCAGGAATGATTGCTGTAAGTTCAGTTATGATATAAGTAAGTGCCTCTGTTCCTTTTCTAACTTTTGAAGGTAATACAGCACTTTCACCTGGCTCACGATAAGGCACCTGGTTATACAAATCCAAAGTAAGGTACTGTACATAGGCACGTAATAACCTTGCTTCGGCAGCTTGCTGTGGCGTAGGACTAAAACGCAACAGATCGGTAGCAGCATAATTGGTTCCGCCTAAAGCAGCCCAAACATCTTTAATGTGTGCATTATCACCATCAAAACGGTGAGCATGCAATACCCTCCATGCACCATTATCATCCCAGTCGCCACCACGTGTTGGGCCAATTAATGCATCGGTGGTCATTTCGCCCAGGGCCCATAAATTACCCTGATCCTGAAAATTGCCACGCATACTATTATACACACCCGTTAACAAGGCGTCAACATTTGCACTTCCAGAGCTTGCGCTGGGATTAATTTCACCATTCAGCTTTTCATCAAGCTTGGTACAGCTTGACAGCGCCAGTGAAAAAGAAGCTATTAAAAGAAAAATATTTTGTTTCATAATTTATGTTTTTACAATCAATTAGATTTATAAAGAGAAGTTTAAACCAAAAGTTACTGTTCTTGCTGATGGGTAAGGAATATATTCGATACCAACAGAAGGAACACCATTTACATTTTTATCTACGTTTACTTCCGGATCAAACCCTGTGTACTTTGTAATTACAAAAAGGTTTTGACCAGTTACATACACGTTAATACCTTTAAATGCTTTTCCTATATTACCCACCGCATAAGCCAGTGTAGCATTAGTCATCTTCAGGTAATTTCCTTTTTCCAAAAATCTTGATGATGCAGTAACCGGGTTAGCAAACGATTCTTTAATTGGATCCTGATATACAGACAATGCAATGTTTTTACCATTATTAATACTTCCTACATTTATCACATTGTTCAGTGTGTTGTTGTATATCTGGTGTCCAAATGCACCATTCATATTTGCGGTTAATGAAAACTTTTTGTATTACACAGTGGCAGTAAAACCAAGCAATGTTTTAGGGTTGGGGCTACCTGCGTAGTAAAGCACATCACCACCATCAGCATAATTAGCCAAACCGGTAGTTTTGTCAAATCCTAAAAATCTCCTGGTAACAAATGCATTCATCGGAAGTCCGTTACGCAATACTTCAACAGTGGATCCTGAAATACCCTGACCATCCAAAGCACCTGTGTTAATAGAAGCTGCAAGATTAGATACTTCGTTTTGAATGAATGTAGCATTTACACCCACATTTATAGACCAATCTTTTTTATCCAAAATGGAAGCATTAACAGCGGCTTCAAACCCTTTGTTAATAATATTACCTTTCAAATTTTTCCAGGTAATAGCGCCACCGGGAGCAGCTGGTTGTAGTGGTTCTGTTGGAAATAGCAAATCAGAAGTGTTTTTGTTAAAGTAATCAACAGTTATTGTAATTCTATTGTTTAACACTGTAGCATCTGCACCAATGTTATACTGACGGTCAGATTGCCATTTCAAATCTTCGTTAGCGTTGTTACTAATATTAAGAGAAGTACCATCGCTACCAAAATTATACCTGCGTTGTGCTGAACCAGAAGGGAATTCCTGATTACCAGTTTTACCCCAGCCTGCACGAATTTTAAGTGAATTAATAAAATCTACTTTAAAGAAATCTTCTTTATTTACAACCCATGCTGCAGAGAAAGATGGGAAATAACCGTATTTATTATTAGCACCAAACTTTGAAGATCCATCAGCTCTGAAAGTACCTGTTAATAAATATTTATCCTTGTAATTAAAATTAGCCCTGGCAAAATAAGATTGTACTTCATAGCTAGGATCTGCGAATGAACCGATACTTCTATTTGAGGGGTTACTGTATTGAATATAATTGGTAAAATCTAAACCATAATTACCAAAACCGCCACCAGCAGCACCAAAGCCACCCATACTGTATCCTTTATTTGAATACTTTACATATTCAAAACCACCAAGTGCATTTAAATTAAGGCCAGCTGATATTTCTTTATTGAAATTTAATGTTTGGGTATATTGCTGAGTAGTTAACTCGTTAGAAGCAATAATTGCACGCCCTTTATCTAATACATCATTAAAGTTCATGAAAGGCTGAATACTTGTTCTTCTAATACCTGTACCATAGTTAATACTATATAAAAATCTGTATTCAAGAGACTTATTAAATTTATAGTAGGGAGAAATACTTGCTAAAACGGTAGTTACTTTTGCCTTATCCTGTATTGCTGCATTTAAAGCTACAGGATTGATTAAATCACCACCTCTTTGTACGTTAAAAGAATCTGCCGTATTAGCTGCATTACGTAATACCAATTTTTCAGTTGGGTTCCACTGCAATGCATTACCAATTAAACTTCCTCTTGAGCCTGCATTATTTGAAATTGGCGCAATATCTTCGGAATACTGACTTGGAAGAATATTAATATCCAATCCAAATTTTCTGCTTTCTAAAAATTTAAAATTGGCACTAATGTTAGCAGAATATTTTTTAATACCTGTTTCCTTAACTATACCTGTTTGGTCTAAAGCTCCAAAAGATGCTCTGAATTTTGCATTTTCGTTACCCCCGCTAATAGCAACATTGTAATTTTTGATTACACCAGTTTGTAATATTTCATCCAATGCGTCTACGCTGGAACCTTTATCATTTGCATTACTTAAACCATAGTAAGTTAAAGCACTCCTAAACTGGCCTGCATCTAATACTTTTAATTTTTTAGCTATTTTAGAAAAACCGGTAGATACACTAAAATCAATTTTAGGCTGTCCGGTTTGACCTCTTTTTGTAGTAATTAATATTACACCATAAGCAGCTCTTGAACCATAAATAGCCGTAGCAGAAGCGTCTTTTAATACATCCATTGAAGCAATATCTGCAGGGTTAATAAAGTTTAACGGGTTGCTTCCGGGGTTACTTCCTCCCAAACCAACTTCTCCCAAACCTGGTCTTGGAGATCTTCCGTCTAATTGAACACCATCTACTATATACAAAGGCTGACCTGACCCGGTTACAGTAGAGTTACCCCTGATCTTTACAGTAGATGCACCACCTGGAGCACCACCATTATTGATCATTTGTACACCTGCCACCTTACCCTGAATTAACTGATCGGCAGAAGTGTAGGTACCTTTGTTAAAGTCCTTCGCACTAACTGATCCAACAGAACCTGTAAGATCTTTTTTACGTGCAGTACCATAACCTACTACCACCACTTCGTTAAGGTTAGAAATTAGTGTAGACATTGATACATTTACAGCCCCTCCGGTAGATTTTACGCTTTGCGCCGTAAAGCCGGCACCGGAAAAAACTAAAGTAGCACCATTAGCAACATTGGATAATGTAAATACCCCCTGTGCGTTGGTAGCCGAACCGTTTGTAGTACCTTTTACAGTAACAGAAATGCCCGAAATGGGATCTCCTTTTGAATCAGTTACAGTGCCTGTAACTGTTTGGGCTTTTGCAAACGCAGTAAACCCGATAACTGCCAGCAGGAGCATAGCAGTTTTCCTCATAATAGCAAGAAGCATAATCGTTTGGTTTTTGGTATGAATAATTATAACAAGTGTTCAGCAGAAATTAAATTTTAAACAAACCAAGCCTACTTCAGTACTTAATTTTTGATCTCAAAAAAAGCATACAGTTCAGGATAGTTTCTCTAAAAAAAATATTTCCAAATTAAAAATACAGCTGAATATGTATAAAAGACACAGTAAAAACACTAAATTCGCTGCAAACGTTTGCGAAATTGTTTGCGAAAACGGTTGATGTGCAAATTTTTTTTAACTTACGCCAACACTAGCTCCTATATGAACAATACCACTTTGAAAAAAATTTCGGAGATTCTTGGCCTTAGCATCTCCACCATTTCCAGGGCATTAAAAAACCATCCGGATATTTCTGATAAAACCAAACAACGGGTGGTTGAGTTAGCCGAAACTCTGGATTACGAACCCAATGCCAATGCCATTAACTTACGCACCAGCAACAGTAAATTATTTGGCCTTATTGTTCCTTCCATTTCAAACTGGTTTTACAATGCCTTCATTGCTTCGGTGGAAGAAGAAAGCAGGAAAAATGGTTACTCATTAATGATACTGCAATCTGGTGATGATCCATTGATAGAAATTACCAATTTAAAATTGTGCCGTCAAAACAGGATCACCGGCTTGTTTGTATGCATTTCGCCAGATACAACTAACATAGAGCCTTTTTTAAAACTGAAAGAACTGGACATACCCGTAATTTTTTTTGATAAAGTACCGGAAATAAATAATTGCAATAAAGTATGCGTAGCAGATTCTCTTTCAGCCACAATGGCTGCAAATGCTATCGTAAATAAAAAGAAGAAAAAAGTACTCGGCATTTTTGGCAACCCTCATCTTTTAATTACAAAAAAAAGGCTGGAAGCTTTTCAAAATACCATCAACGAGAAAGTAAATAAAATAAAACTGATCACCGATCATGCATCCAGCTCTGTAGAAGCAGAGGAAATAATGTTACGGCATTTAAAAGAAAAACCAGATACCATTTTTTGCATGAGCGATGAGATATTAATTGGTGCAATGAAAGTAGTACAGCAAAAGGGATTAAAAGTGCCGCAAGATATTGCTGTAATAACCATCAGCAATGGCGGCGCACCAAAACTCTACTATCCTGAAATTACTTATGTGGAAACCAGCGGACATAAACTAGGAAAGCTGGCGTTTAGCAGCATGATGGCCTGCCTTGGCGGCAGTACATTTATACAGGAACTTACCATAGAATCCTTATTGGTAGAAGGAGGGTCACTGTAGTTTTTGCTTACTGCAATTCATAAACAACAGCTTCGTATGGCCGCAGTTTTGTATTGTTGCCAGGTACAGAATAATTACTGAGCAAAACTTTTGCCTTACTTACATCAATGCCTGTAGTTACCGTACTTAGGGTACTTTTAAAATTTAAAATAACCAATAATTTTTTGCCATCCATTTCCCTTGTATAAGCATACACATCAGTATTGCTTTTATCCAGGATAGTATACTTTCCATACACTAAGGCCAGGTTTTCTTTACGCAGCCTGGTTAATTGTCTAAAGTAATTCAAACAACTGTTATTATCCTTTTCCTGCGCAGCAGCATTTATTGTATTATAATTGGGGTTAACTTTTATCCATGGCGTACCTGTTGTAAAACCGGCATTAAAAGAACTGTCCCATTGAAATGGAGTACGACCATTATCTCTGCAACCGAATTTTATGGTTTCCATAAAGTGTTTAATATCGCCACCGATATTTTTTTGGTGCTGGTATTCGTTAAGCGTGGGCATATCCTTATAATCTTCAATATTTTCAAACCGTATATTGGTCATCCCCAGTTCATCGCCATTATAATAATAAGGTGTGCCACGCATGGTCATCAAAAAAGTACTCAGCATTTTTGATGACAGCTCTCTAAACTCAGGGGCATCGTTTCCAAACCGGCTTACCATTCTTGCCTGATCATGATTAGCTAAATAAACAGATAGCCAGCCTTTTTGCGCAAATGCACTATCCCACTTAGTAAATATCTCTTTTAACTTTACCACACTGTATCCTTCGGGCTTTGCAATATCCACGGCATCAAATGCGTAAGCCATATTCAGTTCATTCCTGTCGGCATCCACTAAATTATGGGCATCTTCAAAAGAATTACCGGCACCTTCTGCCACACTCATTACATCATACTTGCTAAAAACTTCTTTGTGCATTTCTTTTAAATAATCATGTATTGGATTTACCATACCGTAGTATTTAATAAAATCTTTTTCGTACCCCAATGGAAAAATTGGGAATGTGGTATCCTTTGCTACAAACTGAAACGCATCCATCCTGAATCCATCGATACCTTTATCTAACCAAAATTTCATAATATCATATACTTCGGTACGCAGCTTTGGATTTTCCCAATTTAAGTCGGGTTGCTTGCGGGAAAAATAATGCAGGTAATAAGCATTGGTGAGTGAATCATATTTCCAAGCATCATGATTAATATCAAATAAACTATATCGTGGAGATGGAGTTCCTTTTTCTGCATTCCACCAATGATAATAATTACGGTAAGGGTTTGTTCTGCTGCTGCGGCTTTGTTTAAACCATTCATGTTCGTCGCTGCTGTGATTTACCACCAGGTCCATCACCAATTTAATACCACGTTCGTGCATTCCTTTTAGTAAAGCATTAAAATCTTCCATGGTACCAAACTCTTTCATAATATTTCGGTAGTCGCTTATATCGTATCCATTATCATCATTGGGAGAAGAATAAATGGGATTGAGCCATATTGCATCAATACCCAGGCTTTTTAAATAATCCAGTTTAGCAATAATGCCTTTCAGATCTCCCACCCCATCACCATCACTATCTTTAAAACTTCTTGGATAAATTTGATATACTACCGCTTCTTTCCACCATTTACGATCATTTACCACAGTGGAATTGTCAGTATTTTTTGTATTGGAAGAATTACAGGAAGTGATTACAGCAACAATAACCAAAAAATATATTACTGATAAAATTGTTCTTTTCATATTAGTATATCGTTAATAACGTGGAGATAATGTTGTAATTTAAAGCTTGCGTTCCGATAAAAAAATGATACCATAAAACTAAGTTTCAGAAATCGTTTGCGAAAACGGTTGATGTGCATTTTTTTTATACCTTAGAAAAAAATAACACCATGAGCGTTCAATGGACCGGAGTAATTCCTGCACTTACTACAAAATTCACCCCCAACGATACATTAGATCTTCCGCTGTTTGAGAAAAATTTAAACGTACAATTAGCAGCCGGTGTAAACGGCATTATTTTAGGCGGCACTTTAGGCGAAGCCAGTGTATTATCTACCAGTGAAAAAGAAACGCTGATAAAATTTGCTGTGGAAAAATGCGCCGGAAAAGTACCCGTGATATTAAATATTGCAGAAGGTGCTACCAAAGAAGCTTTGCAACAGGCAGCTTATGCAAAAGCATGGGGCGCCAAAGGTTTAATGGCATTGCCCCCGATGCGTTACAAAACCGATCACCGGGAAACAGTTACTTATTTTAAAACCATTGCCAACTCTACCGACTTACCAATAATGATCTACAACAATCCGGTAGATTATAAAACAGATGTAACACTAGATATGTTTGCCGATTTAGCAGCATGCAAAAATATTCAGGCCGTAAAAGAAAGCACCAGAGATGTAACCAATGTTACACGAATGATTAACCGCTTTGGCGATCGCTTTAAAATTTTATGTGGTGTAGATACTTTGGCCATGGAAGAACTTTGCCTGGGTGCTGATGGCTGGGTAGCAGGTTTGGTTTGTGCTTTTCCTGCGGAAACAGTTACCATTTTTAATTTAGTTAAAGCAGGTAAAATTGCCGAAGCCGCAAAAATATACCGTTGGTTTATGCCATTACTGGAATTAGATATTCATGCCAAACTGGTACAATATATTAAGCTGGCAGAAACCCAGGCGGGCATAGGATCGGAAAGTGTAAGGGCACCAAGATTAACTTTAGTGGGAGAAGAAAGAGAACGCATCCTCAAAATCATTAATGATGGTATTGCAACAAGGCCAGTTTTACCTGTATAAAAAGATTCCCTTTATTTTTATTTACACTGCGGTTAGCCGGGGCTTTCCATTTTTATTTTTTTGCTGCGCTACCAGCCAGATTGTAACAAAGCTGGATATGGCAAAATATTCAAGTAATACATAACTTATTGTAGATGATATTTTGCCTGCGCCAAACCAATCTCCTAAAAGAAAAATAAGCGCCACTCCTATTATATTTTTTGCAACTTCCCAAACCAATGCATATCTATTACCATCCATTAATTCGGTAAAAGCATATACAAATAAAAAAATAAAAGCACCGTACACAAAAATGGCGGGCTTTTCAATCAATGCAATATTTCCAAAAAGATAGCTCACCAATAACAGCAGCACTATTAATTGTATCCACGACCATATTAATAAAGGTTTATTTTCTGCTGTTGCATATTTCTCAAAATGATACACATCCCCTATTTTATACAATGGATATTTTTGTTCCACATCAGCCGGCCTCCAACCGGTGGGCATAAACCAAATACGCAATTTATCTTTAATACTTTTTGCATGCCAGGCATCTTTTATCAATTGCCATAAATGCAGAAAATTAATTTTAATCGGGTTCCAGGTATGTACCGGCCTTGTAATGCCGTACACCGGGGGAACATCTTTTAACTCCTGCTGAAAAGTGCCGAATAATTTATCCCAAAAAATAAAAATCTGTCCCAGGTTTTTATCTATATACTCTTTATTAATAGCATGATGTACCCGATGATGAGAAGGTGTAACAATGATCTTTTCTAAAAAACCCATTCTGCCAATATGCTGCGTATGATACCAGAATTGGGCAAACAAATGCAGTGGCGCAACTATTGCTATTACTTCGGCAGGTACACCCAACACTGCCGCAGGCAATAAAAGAATGACAAACAATCTTACAAAAACAGAAACACTCTGGCGCAATGCGCAAGCCAGGTTAAATTCTTCGCTACTGTGGTGTATGATATGACTGTTCCAGAAAAAATTTATTTTATGATCAATTAAATGCACCACATAGCCTGCAAAATCCAACACAATAAACGCAATAACATACGTAAGCCAGGTAAGTTGGATATGGGTGATGGCTAAGTGTTTTAAAAGCCATTGATAACTGATAATAGCGACACTAAGGCCAAGCACATCTTTAGTAACATTGGTTACGCCAGAGCTTAAACTGGAGATCATGTCCATATTGCGGACCGTATCTTTTCCTTTACGCCAGCCGTACCATTTTTCCAATAATACCAGCAGCAAAAATGCAGGCATGGCAATTAATAAAATCTTTCCGTATTGTTCCATGGTTTAATCAATCTTTTTCGTAACTATACAAAGCAAATTGCTTTAATAAAAAAGGAGATCAGCAAGCTTTGAGGTTATCGTTTTAAAAAATACAATTTATGAAAAATTTTCTAATACTGGTTCTTCTCTTTAATTGCCCGGCTATTGGCCAAACCAATATTAATGATTGGCAACTGGGGCCATTTATAAAACCTGCCACTAATCCCTTAATGCAGGCAGATTCTACTTATCTTTTTAACTGCCCTGTAAAAAAACAAGTAGTGCAATGGCAAAAAGCAGATGTGTTTAACCCTGCGGCAATTGTACGCAACAATAAAGTGTACATATTATTCAGGGCAGAAGATATACCCGGTGTGGGCATTGGTATGCGTACATCAAGAATAGGGCTTGCAGTGAGTGATGATGGTATTCACTTTAAAAAAAATCCGGAGCCGGTTTTGTATCCCGATAGTGGCGCATTTATGCAATACGATTACCCCGGCGGTTGCGAAGATCCGAGGATTATAGAAACCGCAAAAGGTAATTATGTATTGCTGTACACCAGCTGGAACCGTGATGTGGCAAGATTGAGTGTAGCCACTTCTGCCGATTTAATACACTGGAAAAAACAAGGCCCTGCATTTTTAAAAGCTTATGATGGCAAGTTTGTAAACATCTGGAGTAAATCGGGTTCAATTGTTACCCAACAAAAAAATGGAAAATTTATTGCGGCTAAAGTTAATGGTAAGTATTGGATGTATTGGGGAGAAGGACCGGTGTACCTGGCATCGTCAACAGATTTAATTAACTGGACCCCGTTAACCGATGCCGAAAATAGTTTAGTACCTGTGCTTACAGCAAGAAAAAAAATGTTTGATAGCCATGTGGTAGAACCCGGCCCTCCGGCAATTTTAACCAGCAAAGGCATTGTGTTATTATACAATGGTAAAAATGCCGAAACAGAAGATGCTGACCCCGCTTTGCCTAAAGGCATTTATTGTGGAGGCCAGGCTTTATTTCATGCTAAACATCCCGAAAAATTATTAGCCAGGTGCAGTAGCTATTTTATTAAACCCGATATGCCGCATGAAATAAAAGGCCAGTACACATCGGGCACCACATTTATTGAAGGATTAGTGTATTTTAAAAACCAATATTTTTTATATTACGGCACGGCAGATAGTATGGTGGGTGTGGCGGTAAAAAAATAAAATAATTTTCAGTTAAATAAAAATGAAACAAACATTTACCTGCATTGATGCACATACCTGCGGCAACCCTGTTCGTTTGGTAAAAGAAGGCGGCCCTGTATTGCAGGGTAATAGTATGAGTGAAAAACGCCAGCACTTTTTAAAGGAGTACGACTGGATAAGAAAAGGATTGATGTACGAACCCCGTGGGCACGATATGATGAGCGGAAGCATTTTGTATGCACCACATGATCCGCAAAATGATGTGGCTGTTTTATTTATTGAAACCAGCGGCTGTTTACCCATGTGCGGCCATGGTACTATTGGCACCATTACCATTGCTATAGAGCAGGGATTGATACAACCCCAAATAAAAGGCATTGTAAAAATGGAAGCGCCTGCAGGGTTGGTACATATTGTTTACACAGAAGAGAATAATAAAGTAAAATCGGTAAAACTCACCAATGTGCCTTCTTATTTAGCTGCTACAGAACTAACGGTTGATTGCCCCGAATTAGGCGAATTAATTATTGATGTGAGTTATGGTGGAAATTTTTATGCCATCGTTGATGTACAGAAAAACTTTAAAGGCATTGAACATTACAGTGCTGATAAATTAATTAGCTGGGCAAGGGAGTTGAGAAAAAATATCAATGCCAAATATGAATTTGTGCATCCGGAAAATGAAACAATAAAAGGCTGCAGTCATATTTTATGGACGGGTGCTGTATTGGACAAAACCTCTACTGCACGCAATGCTGTTTTTTATGGCGACAAAGCTATCGACCGCAGCCCTTGCGGCACCGGCACTTCGGCACGTATGGCACAATGGTATGCTAAAGGAAAATTAAAAGCCGGTGATGCATTTATTCATGAAAGTATTATTGGCAGCAAATTTATTGGCAGAATAGAAGAAGAAACTTTTGTAGATGGCAAGCCGGCCATCAGGCCAAGCATTGAAGGGTGGGCAAAAATTTACGGACACAATATCATTTCTATTGATACAGATGATGACCCTTATGCTTTAGGGTTTCAGGTTATATAAAATGTTGCACGCAGTGGCGCAGAGGATTTTGCGGCTTACCTACTTTGCATCTTTGCGTAACTAAAAGTATAAGACAAAAAAAGTTCAGGGTGATTAAGGATGAAGGGTACCAAACATTTTTACCCCTATTTTTTTATGGCCTCAAGTTTTTCGGGAAAAGCCGCCTGCCCTGCTACATTAAACAATTGTAACGAATCCACATTTTTACTTTCTATTACGCTTGCAAAGTAATTGGGTTTATTGCTGCCCCATTGCACACTGCAATTTCTTACAGTAATACTTTTAGCAGCATCAAAATAAAAACCGGAAGTGCTGCCTTTTACAAAACCCTCTACTTTACATGGCCTGCGATCATACACGCCACCGGCAATAGCGGTTGTTTTATCAATGAGTACATCAACATTATCAAAAACAATATTGGAAATTTTATCGTTTGATTCTGCACTTACATACACGCCATTTTCGCTGATACATTTAATATTGCTGAAGTAAATATTTTTTACTTCCCCCACTCTTCCCTCAGTAACAGCTTTAGGAAAACGCCAGTTGGCGTCTTTGTTATTACCATTGGCACGGCGGTAGGCAGTAATATAAATTGGTTCTGCTTTTCCCCACCATACATCGCTGAATAAATGTCCTTCGATGATCATATTGGAGAAGATCACATCACTCACCACACCTTCATCCCTGTTTTGAATACCTACACCACGGTTACTTTTTTTAATGATGCAATTATTAAATACAACCTGTCTGATGGTGTCCATATTTTCGCTGCCAATTTTTATGGCGCAGCTTCTGCTCGTCATGGTGCAATTGATAACGGTAATATTTTCACAAGGGCCAAACTCTTCAAACTCCCTGCGGTTTTTTAAACAGATGCAATCATCACCGCTTTCGATATAGCAATCGCTGATGCGTACATTTTTGCTGTGGTCTAAATCTATCCCATCGCTATTGCGTACTTTTAAACTATTTAATAAAGTAATGCCGCTTATTACCACATCATTGCACCCGACTAAATGCACTGTCCAGTAAGCCGAGTTGCCAATATGAATATCTTTAATGCGAATATTATTTCCGCCTATGATGGTGAGCACATGCGGCCTTGGATCAAGAATGTTAAATGGTTTCAATACATAGGAGTCTTCCAGCTCTGCTCCCATAAAAGAAATGCCGTTGCCATTAATTTCTCCGCTGCCGCTGATGGTTAGATTATTAATTTTTTCTGCACCAATCCATATCGTGCCTTCGCCGGGATTGGTTCGGAATGCATTTTTAGTATATACTTTTTCATCAGGATTGGCCAGTAATATGGCTCCTGCTTCTAAATGAAAATCGATATTTGACTTCAATGTAATCGGGCTGCACATAAAAGTATGTAATGCGGGAAATAACACCTGTCCGCCTGTTTTGGTGCAGGCATCAATGGCCTTTTGTATAGCCATGGCGTCGTCAGTTTTGCCATCGCCTTTGGCACCAAATTTTTTTACGTTGTATATTTTTTGAGCTGTAGAAGATAAAATAATCATCACAGCTATACTTAACATCAAATATTTCCTGACCATAATTTTATTTTGTTAAAGATGAGGGCCTGCTTTTTATTGAACTTCCCCAGTTGGTAAACCTATCAGATAAATTAATTTCCATTGATCCTCCATTCATGATGTCAGCATAGCGAATAAAATTTTTGCCATAAATTTTACCATTCCATTTTACATCCTGTATGTAAATTGATTTTTCGGATTGTCTTTTACAAATAATTTGTAATTGCTTATTGTTTTGCAATTGCAAAACAATTTTGTCAAACAGAGGAGTACATAGAATATATTCTCCTGACACCGGATCAACCGGATAAAAACCCATCGCCGCAAACACATACCAGGCACTCATTTGGCCGGCATCGTCATTGCCACTCAATCCACCCGGACCATCACTGTATTCTTCATCCAGAATTTTTAAAACTGTCTGTTGTGTTTTATAAGGCGCAGCAGTATAATTATACATAAACGGAATCTGGTGCCCGGGTTCGTTGCCATGCCAGTATTCATTTTTAAAAAATAAACTGTCCAATGCATTCTCAAGTTTTTTTGTACCTCCTAATAAGTTTGTCAACCCTTGTACATCCTGCGGCACATAAAAAGTATATTGCCTTGGTGTGCCTTCAGTGATATAAGATGCTCTTTTATCTGCATTAAAATTAGCAGCCCAGGTGCCATTTATAAATTTCCCCCGTACCATACCCACAGATGCATCAAAAACATTTTTATAATTGAATGCCCGTTGTTGTAATTTTTTATAGTCATCCATTTTATGCAAATTTTTTGCAACCACACTCAATGCATAATCATCGTAGGCATATTCCAATGTTCTGCTCACCTGTTCTTTTTTATGAAAGGCTTCGGGTACACTATCTTCCAATGGTATATATCCATATTTTAAATAAGAAGTCAGTGCTCTTCTACCCAACCCATTTTTATAATCATTAAAATCTGACGGTGTTTCAAATGCATTTTTGCGCATGAGTGCATAAGCGGAGTTGACATCATAATTGCGGATGCCTTTATTGTAAGCAGAGGCAATAAATGCTGTTACATGATCACCAATCATGGCAGCAGTATAACTGTTCCAACACGGAAAAATAGGCAACCAACCGCCTTGCTCTCCTTTTGTAATTACAGAATTTACGAGTTGATTGGTTAATGACGGATTCAAAATTTCAAACAGTGGCAACTGTGCCCTGTAAATATCCCACATCGAAAAATCATCATAATAATTTCCGTTTGCAGTTTGCTTAACTTCATAATTGCCTGCAAATTTTGGATAAGCGCCATCCTCATCACTCATTAATCTGGGATGCTGCATGGCATGATATAAAGCCGTATAAAATTTTCTTTTATCTTTTTCACTATCGGTAGTTACCGAAATTTGTTGCAATGCTTTTTCCCAAATGGCAGTTGCCTCCGAATACACGGCATCAAAATTTTTATTGCCAATTTCTTTTAGATAATTATTTTTTGCAGCATCGGTGCTGGTGAAAGAAGTGCCCACACTTAATTCTACCGATTCACCCTTCTGTAAATAAAATCCAATATACACTCCGCCCTCTTTTTTATTCAATGTGAAATTTTGATTGCTGATTGTTGCGCCTATGTATGAACCTGATGCCACAATATTTTTATTGGCTTTAAAATACATGCAGCCATCAAAGCCGGCTTTATTACCCCAACCCTGGTAAATGCGGTGTACTGCATTGGTGCCTACTACTTCATTGGTTGATGCATTTACTGTTGCAGTGCAGGTGGCATAATCGCTGTTGGGTGTAATCAGTAAATACAAACTATCCGCCTGCAACATGGTAAAACGCATTACGCCGCAGCGTGCAGTTGCAGTCACTTCTGCAATTATTTTTTTTTGTAGTAATTCCAGTTTATAATATGCAGGTGTAGCTATTTCATTGGTATGAGAAAATGGAATCGCATATTCCTGCACAGCAGTTTTTAATTTTCCTGCTACAGGCATAACAGTAAAACTTCCATAGTCTTGTGTACAACTTCCGCTGATCCAATGTGTGGCTCTAAAGCCGCTGAACAAACTGTCTTTATACAAATAAGGCGGTACACATTTATTTTCTGTTTGTTTAGTTTGTGCGGTAAACTGTGTCATTGCAAATGGCACAGTAACCGCAGGAATGGTATTGGCATTGGCTTCCGTGCCACCCGATTCGCTATGCTTAACCGCACTAATAGTAGTGGATGCAGCGGTGCCTGATAAGGGTTGTACATATTGCATTAATTTTTGCGCAGGCACAGTCGTATTGCATAGCAACAAAATTGCTATCGCAATTATTGTTTTTGTTAAACCAGCTTCGGTAATGCTATTAAGCCGCATTGGCGTCGCACTCTTGTACATTAGTTCTTTATTGAGCCATTTAATTTTGCTACTAAATTTACATCTTGTTATTTTATTAACCTCGGTTGCACCTGCCGTTCCTACGGAACGAAAATCCTTGATGTTCATTTTTTCTACCCACCTTACGTGCCTACGGCACGAATATGATCCGACATATTTTACACATTTAGCGCTACCTTTACATGCCAAATTTTACTCACTACTCACTACTCACTACTCACTACTCACTACTCACTACTCACTACTCACTACTCACTACTCACTACTCACTACTCACTACTCACTACTCACTACTCACTACTCACTACTCACTACTCACTACTCACTACTCACTACTCACTACTCACTACTCACTACTCTACCAAAACACCGTATACAACGCAACCAATATACCACATATAATAAACGACCCGATAATAAATCCTGTAGACACTTTAAACAATGAAGTATCCATTTCAATTACATGTTCATTTTCCTCAATATCCTGAGTTAACAGATCTGATGATGTATAGTCGGTAACATTCGATCTTCGTTCTGGATTTGGCTTAAGTAAACTGATAATAACCATGATTATAACAATAGCAAAAAAAGCAATCGTCATCCTGTCTAAAAAAGGATAATCAGGAAAAGCACCGTTGGTCCAGGTAGGCAAAAATTTCAACACAGTTGAAATAGGTACAGTGAGTAATGCACCTGCCAGACCAGCCTGTGCGGTAGTTTTTTTCCAAAACATACCCAATAGAAAAATTGCCAATACACCCGGCGAAAAAAATCCTGCATACTCCTGTATAAACTGATACGCCTGATCTAATGATTTTAATGCCGGCGCAACTATTGCTGCTATCAACATAGAAATAATTACGGCCCATCTTCCTGTTAAAACCAACTTTCTTTCACTGGCATTTTTATTAAAATATTTTTTATAAATATCTAAAGAAAAAATAGTGGAGATGCTGTTGGCTTTTCCTGCAAGCGATGCAACAATAGCTGCAGTTAATGCTGCAAAAGCTACTCCTTTTAATCCGGATGGCAGTAAATTCATCAGCGTTGGATAAGCATGGTCGGGTTTTAAAACAGGTTTTAAAGGGTCCGTAAAATCCAGCATTTCTTTTTGAAACATACCATTGTGGTGCATCACATACATAGCTATACCGGGTAATACTGCAATTACCGGCACCAGCATTTTTAAAAACGCTGCAAATAAAATCCCTTTACGTGCAGTTTTTAAATCGGCTCCTAATGCACGTTGCACAATGTATTGATTACATCCCCAGTAAGCTAAATTGTTGATGAGCATTCCGCCAATCAGCACAGACATCCCCGGTAATTCTTTGTAATGCGGATTGGATTTTTCAAAGATCATATGAAAATGATCCGGCGCTTCTTTTCTTAAAATAGCAAGCCCTTTAAAAACATCTTTACCAAAACCAAATTGCTCTGACAATAAGGTTAATGCCAAATAAGTAGTTACCAATCCGCCAATGATCAACACCAACACCTGAAACACATCAGTGTATCCAATTACTTTCATACCACCCAATGTAACTATAACAGAAAAGATACTCAAGCCAGCAACACACCATTCAAAACTAATGGGTGCAATGGATGAAATTGCCAATGCACCTAAATAAATAATAGAAGTCAGATTTACAAACACATATACCAACAGCCAGATCACTGCCATGATGGTACTTACGGTATCATCATAACGCTTTGCCAAAAACTGTGGCATGGTAAAAATCTTATTTTTTAGATACATGGGAATGATGAAGATGGCAACAATGATCAATGTTGCTGCCGCCATCCATTCGTACGTAGAAATTGCCAATCCTAATGCAAAGCCAGAGCCGCTCATACCAATAAAATGTTCTGCAGAAATATTAGATGCAATTAATGATGCTCCAATGGCCCACCATGTTAAAGAACCTTCTGCCAGAAAAAAATCTTTTGAACTTGTACCTGAGGTCTTCTTCTTACGATAAATATAAATACCGTAAGACGATACTAAAATAAAATAGATAAAAAAGACTATGTAGTCTGCAATTTGTAATGTGTTCATCTGTTTGATAGTTTGCAATCGTTAACCCACTGTCTAGGTTGGGTATAAATAAAAATCTTTCCGTAAGCTGCTTAGGGTTGCCAACCTTTGTAAGGTTGGCAACCCTTTTTAAACTCTATACTTTCAAAAACCATTTCTTCATAAATAAAAAATTCATTGCTGCAAATTGTATTATTGCCACTCCAGTCCATAGTAACGCATCATGCCAAATTGCAGGAGCTTTATTAAATAGTCCACCAAATAAAAACGTGGAGGTTGATTCAAAATTTACCACACCATGTGCAGCCATATAAATTAAAATAGAATTGCAACCAACCCATACAAATGGCATACTCCATTTTTTATACCCTGCTACATCTATTACAAAATAGAATAGTGCAAAAAGCAACATGCTCCATCCACCGGCGTATAAGACAAAAGAACTCGTCCACATATTTTTATTAATGGGAAATACAATGCCCCACAGCGCACCACACAATAACAATACTGCTCCTGCAATTGCAATGATCAATGCTTTACGTGCTGAAGATAATTTTTCGTTTTGTAAAAACTGTCCTGTAAAAATGCCCAGCATAGCAGAGCCAATGGCAGGAATAGTTGAAAGCAATCCTTCCGGATCATATACGGCACGATGTAATTTTCCGGGCAATAATATTCTGTCGATATAGCCTTCCAAATTTCCTTCGGAAGTAAGTACACCTGCACCAAAACCCGGTACCGGAATTAACATCATTGCTGCCCAATAGGCCAGCAATATTACGGCAAACCAAATAATTTGCGAACGCAGATTACAGTTTAAATAAATGATCGCTGCAAAAAAACAACTCAATGCAATTCGCCCTAACACACTTGCCATTCGGGTATGTTCATAGTCTTGCCATTTAAATAATCCGTTTACTATCATCCCTAAAAAAATAAGAATGAGTGTACGTTTTATTAAAGAGCGATAAATATTTTTTTTAGCAACTGATTCGTGAAGACACGAACCAGGGCTGTGCGGCTGGTTTAATTGTTTACCAAATGAGAATGGCATAGATACCCCTGCAATAAAAATAAATAGTGGAAAAATTACATCGTAAAATGTAAAGCCGTTCCATGGTGTATGATGCAATTGATTACTGATGCCCACTGTAATGCGTTCCCAAAGATTCAATGTTCCATTAGTTTCAATTTGCCAATCAGCAGGATTGCGATATAAATTATGGTTGGTTAAAACTACGTTTGCTAAACCATGAAAAATACCTTCGCCACTGATGATCCAGAACATATCAAAGCCACGCAAAGCATCAAGCGACACTAATCTGCCGGAGGCTTTTTTCTCAATGGTATTTGGCGTGGTGGACATTAATTAAAAGTAATAGTGTGTTTAAACGGTGTTATTCCTGTAATAAAAACATGCATGCCTTGTGTTCTTAAACTTCCAAAATGGGTACTGTATCTTTCTCCTTCCAGGTCGGTAATTTTTTTATGCGCCATAGCACCTGGCCCAAACTGAATTACATCTCCTCCCATTTCATATTTGCCATAGTCTTTTGCTAAAAAACTGTTACCATTTTCGGGAGTGGTAATGCCGCTTAATTGTCCGCCTTCTGCAAAACAAAGTTCAATGGTAACTGGTACACCCACTAAGCCTTTAACCTCAATATTTAATTCAACGGCACCATTGGTTTCTGTAAATGAAATATGGGTATCCTGATTTTTAACATTACTTACCGGCCTGTTTTCAAAATCCATTTTATTCCAAAAACGGCCATCGGTGCTGGGTGTTAATTTATAATCTCCTTTATTGTTGCGTAAGTTTTTGGGTAAAGGTTGATAATAGGGTGCTGTTATTTTTTTATGCAGTACATATGCATTGCCCTCTTTCTTTATGCCTTCGCTATAAAAATATCCCATCCCAAAAAAAGAAGAAGACAGGCGCATGTATTTTAAAATAGCTTTTCCTTTTCTGTAAGAAAAAAAGTTTGGACTGCAGGATCTTCCTGATGCAATGGTCAACGGCCAATCAACACCACCGAATAAAGTTGTGGTAGTATTACCTTTTCTTATTCTCAGTAACTGCGATGTTGCAAAGAATTTTTCATATTGATCTGATGGTGCAATTTGTTCAGGTAAAGATTTTTGTAACAACTCGTTCTCTAAAAAATGAAACAAATCTTTATTCAACACATCATCCTCAAAGCTTTTCATACTTTCCATTTGCCGAGTAAGAGCAGCAAAATTTTTATTCCCGTCTTTTATGGCCATGTATCGATAGCTTAAATAGTAATAGGTCGTTATATTTCTGTCCAGATACTGATCCTGCCTTCGTGAATCATTGGTTACCATATCACCGTTGGGTTCCATATAGTACCAGGTCATTTCCAAATTCTTTCTTACATAATTAAACAGTGCCGGTTTGTTCAGCAATCTTGCAATAGTAATAAAAGAGCTGGTTTCTACACCTGCATAAATACCTGCACTACGTTCGGGATAATGTCCATCTGCATCCATATAAATGCCTTCGCCTAACCAATCTTCAATACGATCAATATATTTTTTGTTGGGATACAAGGCGTTCAATCTTGCCAAAGCAGCGCAAACTACCCAGCGGTGATTAGGCGTATGTACACCACCCACGCTTAATCCTTCTCCTGCTTTTATTAAAATATTTTTTATTGCCGCATTTACATTTTTTAATTCAACCGAATTATCTTTTGATAAAATAAAAGCGGCAGCAGAAAGTAGCTCCACTAAAAAAGCGGTATCCGGTGGCGATTCTAAATTGGCAATATTAACCGTACCATCTTCTGCCTGCTGACCTGCAATTGCCCTGCATAATATTTCCAGTTTGGGAACAATTGAAGCGCTATGATAATAAGCTGATGTAGCTGTTGCATAAGAGGCAGACAATGCTGCAAAATCATATCCTATCTTTCTGCTGAATACGATATTGCCTTCCGTTACAGAGGTTAATAAAATGGCTACCTGCTTATCGTTTGCAACAATCAGTTTTTTTAAAATGTTATCAGTATCAAAAAAAATATTTTTAGCAGTTGCAGCTTTCAATACTGTTTGATTAGCCAAGGGTGCCAGCATTGCCAGCGCACTCATCTTTAAAAAAGATTTCCTTTTAATAGTACTCATGAAAGATCGTTTTTAAAAGCTGTCCGTATTGTTATTTATTGATAGTAGTGCTGTAAATTACTTTTCCATTAGCATCAATAGTTTGTACCAGCAATTGTTTACCCGTTGCCGAAAAAACCATAAACCCATATTCCGATGCCACCATTTTACTTTCCGGAGTAAGATGCACTACAGTTTTTTCTGATGCTGCACCTGAAATAAAATGTTGTGTTTTGGTATCTGCAATTAAATGCTGCAAGCTGTGTTCATGTCCTGCTAAATACACATCCACACCATATTTATCAAACAATGGTTTTAAAGAGCGGCGTATGGCTTTGGTATCGTAACCATCCGTTCTGCCACCACCTGTAAACATGGGATGATGACCGACTACTATTTTCCATTTGATCCTTGGGTCGGTAGTACTCAACTCTTTTGCAATCCATTTTTTTTGTTTGGCACTGTCTTGTGTTTTTACATTTGGCCCATACTCGGCATTAGAATAAAATTCAGGTATCAATGGATTAGTATCAATAAATAAAATTAAAATCCTGCTGGCAGTATCGCCGGGAATATTAATTAATTTAGAATAATACCGTGCAGGCATTTTCCAGCGGCGGCTGATTTTAGAATATGCTACCTGAGCATCAGGATTGGATTTATAATCATGATTACCTAATACCGGATACCAATCCCATTGCAAAGAAAAGGCTGTATAAATATCCTCAAAAGAATAATGAAACAATGGATCAAATTCGCTTACTACACCACTGGGATAAAAATTATCACCGGTGGCAATAACGAACTGCGATTTGATTTCAGATGCCGTTTTTCCCATTTGTGCAGCCACCTGTTTTTGATGATCTGCACCATTGCGCCCCCAATCTCCCATAGCAATAAAGTGTAAGGCATTGGCAGGTACAATTAATTTTTCTGTAGCAACATAATTAATACTGTCTTTAATAAATACTTGTGCATTAATTGTAGTAAAAAACACACTTGTAATAAGTAATAATAAAATCTGTTGCTGTTTCATTGCTGTATAATTTTCTACAATTTAAAATTAAAACCCGAAGTAAAAACTCCGGGCTTTGGATATACTGCTATTATGAAAAAAATTAGTACCCTGTGTTTTGCGTTAACTTAGGGTTGTTAGTTAATGCAGTGGTTGGTATAGGAAAAATTCTTCTGTAAGTATCGGCATTGGTTTTAGCAAGGCCATAAGAAGTTTCAAACTTACCAAAGCGGATCATATCATTCCTGTGCCAGCACTCGTAAGTCATTTCCAGGCAACGCTCTTTGTAAATATCATCCAGTGTAACTGCACCTAATGCAGCAGAAGTAGTACGATTACTTCTTACTAAATTTACTAAGGAGAGAGCGGTAGCTCCCAATGTTGCTGTACCACCTCTTTGTATGGCTTCGGCTTTCATTAAGATAATATCGGCATATCGGAAAAGCGGGACATCATTATTTTGATTTCTGCTGGTAGGGTTGGTATAGTCAGCTATAAATTTAATATTTCTAACACCGGTGTTCCAGGCAATTTCATCTTTACCCAAATCATAAGAAGTAGCGCCTAATCTTGATGTACCCAATGGTAATAAATTAAGGTGGTAAGTATAAGCAGTTGCAGGGCTGCCGCCAGAATAAAACTGGTCGTATCCAAGATTGGTTGTTCTTACCATAATAGGACTGCCATCTGCCCAGTATTGCAAACCACTTAACCATTGTTTATTGCGGATATCATTAGCATCATTAAATAATGCATAAAACTGATCGGTAGTACATCTTGGTCCGCTGGGTTTATTATTTACCAGGCCGCTTCCGCTATTTAAATTCATTACCGGGTTGGTAAATGCGCCGGGTGTAGAGCCGGAGTAGCCATAACGAATACCTAAATTTCTGTTCAGATCATAACGGGCATAAAACATATAGCCGTTAGAAGTAGATGCATCAAATGGTATTGCAAAAACAAATTCCTTTTGAGAAGGCCCGTTGGTAGGGTAAAACATTTGCAGGTAAGTAGCCCTTGACTCTAACGCATATTGTGTACCACCACCTGCGTTAATCACACTATCACATGCAGCAATACAATCGTTATTCCGTTGTGTGCCGGTGTATACTTCTGCATTCAAATATAATTTAGCCAGCATTGCATAGGCCATGTACTTGGTTGGTTTGCCATAAGTTGATGTACCTGCTGCAGATTTTAAAAATGGTATAGCATTTTTTAATTGACTCTCAATAAAAGTAAATACCTGTGCCCTTGGTGTACTGGGTTTTAATTCTTTACTTCCGTATAAAGTATCCAAAGGAAGATTACCGTACATATCCATCATCATATAATAAGCCAGCGCCCTCATGGTTCTTAATTCTGCAAGGCCGGTATTTTTTGAATCGCTGGGTGGTGCAGATTTATCAATGATAGAAATAGTTTGATTAGCAGTACCGATCATGTTGGATAAATAATTCCATCCCCCAGAAACTACTGCGTTATCTTTTGTCCAGGTGTGGCGATGTAGCTCCAGGTAACGGTTACCATCAACCCAGTCTGCTGCATAAGTAGGCAACAGCGATTCATCAGTGGTCATGCTTTGTAAAAAGAAATAGGTAGTTGCAAGCTCACTTCTTAAATTGATGTATACCGGGCCTGATGCAGAGCTGAATTGTGCATCTGTTTGCGGATATACTTCCGGAGTAAGTTCTGCTTTTACAGGTACATCTATTTTATGGCAGGATGAAAACAAGCCTGCAGATAAAATAACGGCTGTTAATAGTTTAAATAAATTTTTCATTTTTATAAAATTTAAAAAAAGTTAGAATGATACATTTACACCCAATAATATGGTACGTGTTTTTGGATAAAAATTATTGTAATCAATACCCGGTGCCACGCCACCCTGGCTTATTTCCGGATCAATTCCTTTATACTTTGTAATAGTAAACAGGTTATTTACAGAAGTGTACACCCTTATATTGTTTACATATTTAATTGGGCTGGCAATGCTGTATGCCAGTGTTGCATTATCCAGGCGAACATAAGTTCCGCTTTCTATATACCTGTTAGAATAGAAAGAGTTTTTGGTATCAGTTACTTTATCATCTGCAGCGCTGGTTAAAATATTATTTTGTGCTGCTGCAGTTACGTAAGACAGATCGGCACGTGTGGCATTAAATATTTTATTGCCAAACACCCCTCTGAAAAATACATTCAGATCAAATCTTTTATATTTTAAGGTGTTGCTCCATCCCATTAATAATTTAGGTTGTGCATCGCCCATGTACCAGTAATCGGTACCAATACCTGGTGCAGTTGCGCCGGTGGTTACTGTTCCATTTCTTTTATTAAATTGAGAAATGCCATTAGCATCTTTGCCGGCATAGCTTAATGTAAAGAACTGACCTAATGGATAACCTACTTTTAATAATTGTAAAGTGGAATTGGTTTGTCCTGGTCCTTCAGGATCAGAGTAACGGATAGAATCGCCACTGTTATAAGGCCCTTGTAAACTGGTAATTAAGTTTTTATTATGCGCCAGGTTTAAAGTGCTGATCCATCTGAAATTGGTAGTGCTTACCGGAGTTGCGGTAAGACTTAACTCAATTCCCTTATTATTGATGCTGCCGCCATTAGCCCAAATTCTTCCGCCCGGTACTAATGATGCAGAAACAGAATAATTAAACAACATATCAGTAGTATTCTTATCGTACCAGTCTATTGATCCACTTAATTTACCTTTTAATACTGTAAAGTCTAAACCAATATTGGTGGTGGCTGTTTTTTCCCATCTTAAATCAGGGTTAGAACCTTGTATTGGCCCGTAAGCAGCAGCCTGCACACCATTATTATAATAAGTACCGGTAATACCATACACCAATTTTGCAGTGTAGGCGCCAATACCACCGGAGTTACCGGTAACACCGTAGCTAGCTCTTAATTTTAAATCGGTAAAAATATTCTGGTTTTGCATAAAGCTTTCCTGGCTAATGCGCCATGCAGCACCTACCGATGGAAAATAACCCCAAAAATTGTTAGCACCAAATACAGAACTTCCATCACGGCGAACAGAAGCTTGCAGTAAATACTTGTCGTCAAAATTATAATTCACCCTAAAGAAATCTGAGATCAACCTGGTTTCGCCATAAGTAAGATCATTACCTAAATTAATTCTGTAAGAGGCTACTGCGTAAGGATTGCCTAATACCAAATTAGAATACCCTAAATTATCAGCAGGAAAGTTGGTACTTGATGTTTGAAAACCTTCGCCATAAATATTTTGCTGCCAGGAGTAACCGGCAACAGCGTTAATACTGTGTTTTTTTATTTTCTTATTCCAGGTTAAATAAGATTCAATTGTTTTTGTAGTGTTATTAAATGTACTGCGTAAAGCAGAGCCACTGGTACCAAACAAACCACCAATTAAAGTATGGGCAATGCCAATACCAGGATCTGGATTGTTGTAAAAATTAGAGGTTGGATATTTCCCGTAATAGCTGCTGTAAAACTCCCCATGTAAAGAAGTTGTTTTTTGATAGAACAGGTTGGTATTATACTGCAGGTTAAAAGGTAATTTTACTTCTAAAGTAAACCCTCCTATCAGTGTGGTGTATTTAGTATCATCCTGTGCATTATCAATAATTGCTAAAGGATTAAAATAACCTGTGGTATTTAAGTTCTCAAAATAAGTACCATCAGCATTTTTTATTGGAGAAACGGGCGAGTGCCTTGCAGCCTGTAACAACACAATATTTTGCAATGGTGTATAGTTGGCATTGCTGGTTTTGCTAAGCACATTCATACCAAATTTTACTTTATCATTCAATGCGGTTTGCTCAAAACTTAAACGGGCATTCAATCTTTTCAAGTGGCTTTTTTGTAAAATACCTTCTTTATCAAAATAGTTTAAGCTGGCACTATAAGTAGAATGTTCACCACTACCGGTAAATGATAAATTATGATTGTGAGAGATAGCGGAACTGTTTTGAATGGCAGATTGCCAATCCGTATCTGCTCCTTTATCATCGTTAGGAGAAAATGCCACACTGTTAGCCATAAGGTATGCTCTTAAACCTGCAGCATCCATCAGGTCCAAACTATTGCTCACTTTTTCTACACCTACATAACCATTGTAAGAAACACTGGATTGCCCTTTTCTTCCTCTTTTTGTAGATACCATTATAACACCGCTTGATGCCCTGTTACCATAGATAGCGGCAGCAGCGGCATCTTTTAATACCTCTATCGAAGCAATATCATCAGGTGCTACAGCAGCTATATCGGCACCGGGTATTCCATCAATTACATAGAAGGGATCGCCGGGACTGTTGACTGTGCTTGCGCCTCTTAATATTACTGCAGCAGGCCGGTTAGGATCGCCACTTGATGTAATATTCAAGCCGGCAACTTTACCCTGTAACAATTGTCCTACATCACCAATAGCACCTTTGTTTAATTCTTCGGGGCGTATGGTAGTTACTGCGCTGGATAAATTTTTACGGGAGCTTTTACCATATCCCACCACTACCACATCTGTTAATACCGTTTGCTTATCGGCAAGTACAACATTGTAATTATTTCCGGCTCCTACTCTAATTTCGGAGGCCTCAAAATTAACTGAGGTAAATAACAATGTAGCGCCCTGTGCCACACTGATGGTAAAAGTTCCATCAGCGGCAGTAGCTACACCTGCTCTGCTACCTTTTACTGTAACGGTAACATTTGATAAGGGATCACCTTTACTGTTTTTTACAACACCGGTAACCGATTTGGTTTGCGCCATAATAGTTGATGGCAGCACAAATAAAAGAAGCAGTATAGCAAAGCTTCTTTTTTTAAATTTTCGTAATAGCAAGCGCATGATTGATTGTTTTGGTTAGCTTATTTTAAATCGTAGATACTTGAATGCAAATAATTAAAACTTTAAAGTGGCCGGTAAATATTTTGCTACCAGTTTTTGGTAATAAGGTTTCAGTTCCTCCCAATTGGGTGGTGTGGGATTTTTAGAATACAAATCGTAAGGATTGAATAAGCATACCCATTTCAGCATTTCCTTATCATGCTCATCCAATAAATAACTGTACTCTCCCTCCCGGTGCCAGCTGTAAAAAGAATGGTAGCGCAACATATACAATCCTTCTTCAGGCAAATGATCTTTCATCATCTGGTACACATATTCATCATGCCCCCAACTCATATGTACATTACGTAAGCCGCAGTTGGGTTTATACATCCCATATTGTGTATTGTAGCGTTCGTCGTTATAATCAGGATTATTTTTAAAAAATTCGGGGTAAACAATTTTATCAGAATAAGCACAGCCTACCGGAAAAGTATCGCCTACTACTGCCCATTGCGGTTCGCCAAACAGGCAAAGCGTTTTACCCATATCATGCATCAGGCCTACCATTACCATCCATTCGGGATGGCCATCTCTTCTTATAGCTTCGGAGGTTTGTAATAAATGTTGAAATTGATCCAGGTCGGTATCCGGATCAGAATCATCTACCAGTTGATTTAAAAACTGAAAAGCATCCCAAACAGGCATCTCCTTCTTATCAAATTTTAAAAAATTGTTTTGCTTTTCTTTTACAAAATCAAAAGTTTGATACGTGTGATTAAGCCGGTAAAATTCCTTCACCGTATCCCTTGCAGGGGTTTCATAATTTCTGTACGCTTCGGTTGATTTGTCTTTTGCAATAGCATTTGGATCGGGATAACGTTCTAAAACATCTTCCTCCCATTCATCCAAACTGTGCAACGGATTTGCTTCGCCTGGAAGCAATGGTTTTGCTGTGGACGCCATATAGTGCAATAGTTTAAGTGTGTTGTCTAAAAAAAATCGTTGAGCGAATTTGAAGTTTTAAATTGTATTAACTAAACATTTCAGCATCTTTATTTACGCAACCGTTTTCGCTACTTTATAAATATTGTGTAGTTTAGAGGCACCAAAACAGCTGCAACAGAAAAATAAAATGGATAAACTGACGATAAAAACATTAGCCAAAGAATTACAGCTTTCGGTTTCCACTATCTCCAAAGCATTAAGAGACAGCCATGAGATAAGTGCTGCAACCAAGAGAAAAGTTTTAGCCTTAGCCGAACAACTGAACTACTCTCCCAACCCATATGCCAGCAGTTTAAGAAAACGAAAAAGCAAAACCATTGGCGTGGTGATCCCCGAAGTGGTGAACAGTTTTTTTTCACAAGCCATCAACGGTATCGAATCGGTTGCTAAAGAAAAAGGGTATCATGTTTTAATTTACCTCACCCACGAAAACCTGGATAATGAAAAAGCAATATTAAAAGATTTTGAAAGCGGCCGTGTAGATGGCGTATTATTATCTGCTTCAAGAGAAACTATCAACAGCACACATATTTCCGGCTTAATAAAAAAAGATGTGCCGGTTATTTTTTTCGATAGGGTTTTTGATGATGTAGAAACAGTAAAAGTAATTACCAACGATTTTGAAAGCGCTTACACTGCCACCAAACATTTAATAACCAGTGGCTGTAAAAATCCACATTTCCTTTCCATCATCAGCAACCTTAACATTATCAGTAACCGCATTGATGGTTATAAAAAAGCTTTGCAGGAGCATCATATAAAATTCAGCAACAGCAATATCATTAACTGCACTACCAACTGGGAACACAATTATAAATTACTTTTAAAAAAAATGCAATCTTCCAAAAAACCGGATGGCATTTTATGCTCCATAGAAAATCTTTCTGTATTAATTTACCAGGTTTGCGAAGACCTGAACATTAAGATACCCGATGATCTTCAGATCGTAAGTTTTTCTAATCTGGATACTGCATCTTTTTTAAATCCTCCACTCACTACCGTTACCCAGCCGGCTTACGAAATTGGCAGCGTTGCCGCAGCAACTTTAGTTAAAGCATTGGAAAAAAAGAATTTCATTATTCCCAATGAAAACATCGTTATTCCTTCTGTTTTAATAAAAAGAAAATCCACAAAAAATAAAATACTGTCTTGATAGAAAACAGAGGCACTTTTGTTGTAATTTGCTTTTAGCAAAAAATATCAAATACTATGAGTGAGATTGCAGTAATAGGCGGAGGAGTAATAGGTTTATCCAGTGCGTACTATTTAAACAAAGCAGGATACAAGGTAACCGTTATAGAGCGGGGCGATATTACAGATGGTTGTTCCTTTGGCAATATGGGCTATATTTCTCCCAGCCATTTTGTGCCGCTGGCCAGCCCCGGCATTATCAGTCAGGGCTTAAAATGGATGCTAAGCTCCACTTCTCCTTTTTATATTAAACCTAGACTTAATGCAGATCTGATGCAATGGGGGTATCATTTTTGGAAAAGCAGTACTGCTGCCAATGTAGAAAAAAATGCACCTCACTTAAATAATATTTTACAGTTAAGCCGCAAGCTGGTTAATGATTTACGCACCGATATTGGAGATAATTTTGAAATGGAAACTATTGGTTGCCTGATGATGTGCAAACAACAAAAAACATTAGACCACGAATTTCATTTGGCAGATGAAGCAGAAATGCTTGGACTAAAAGTAGAACGTTTAGTAAAACACGAAGTACAACAATTAGAACCTAATGTAGAAATAAATGTTGCCGGAGCAGTGTTGTTTAAAGATGACTGCCATTTTAACCCCGGCAAAATGATGATCTCGTTAAAAAATTATTTAGAAGCAAAAGGTGTAAAATTTCAACTGCATAGCACTGTTACCGGTTTTGAAAAAGCCAATAAAAAAGTAGCAGCAGTTATTACCGATAAAGGAAAAATTAATTGCGATGAAGTAGTTATTGCCACAGGAAGCTGGTTGCCGGCAGTTGCAAAAATGCTGGGCATAAAATTATTGCTACAGCCGGGCAAGGGGTACAGTTATACTTATCCCTTTGTAGAAAAAAATATTAAATACCCCGCTATTTTAGTAGATGGAAGATGTGCCATTACGCCATGGGGCAATGCATTGCGTATTGGCGGCACTATGGAATTAAGCGGCATCAATAATAAAGTGCTGGTAAAACGCATGCAGGGCATTTATGATTCTGCAATGGATTTTTATCCGGGGTTAAAAATTGATTTTCCTCCAACAGATAAAATATGGAATGGCTTAAGGCCGGTAACACCAGATGGATTGCCTTATATTGGCAAACATTCCTTGTATGATAATGTAGTTATTGCCGGTGGCCATGCTATGTTGGGCATTTCTGAAGGAACGGGTACGGGTAAATTAGTAACCGAGATCATTCAGCGCAAAAGCACTACTCTAAATATCAGTGCATTTAAAGTAGAAAGATTTAGTTAAAAAAAATGGGGCAAACAAATTGCCCCATTTTCAAAACTATAAAAAATTACTTCAGGCCATTATCATAATCCTACTTCACTGTGCATTTCCGGTATTTCCACATCAAAACCTTTTTTTATCAGCCGTTGTTTAAAATCTACCTGCACATTATATTCGCCATGTACTAAAAATAAACGCTGTACTTGTTTAGGATTTTGGCAGGCCAAAAATTGACACAAGTCATCATAATCGCCATGAGCACTCATGCTGCGTACACTTCCTATTTCAGCATTTACTTCATGCAATACACCATAAATATTTACCTCTTTTCTTCCCGATTGCAATTTTGCGCCTAAAGAATGTGGCTCACAATAACCGGTCATTAAAATAGTATTACGACTGCTTTCTACATTGTTGCTAATATGATGTTTCACTCTTCCTGCATCGGCCATACCACTTGCAGAGATGATCACCATCGGCCCGTTTCTAAAATTGAGCAACTTTGATTCATCTACCGATTTTACAAATTTCAATCCTTTAAAACCAAACGGATCATTATCACTTTGTAATATTTTTTGAATAGTGCTATTAAAATACTGCGGATAACGTTTTACTATTTCTGTTGCTTTTACACTTAACGGACTATCCACAAAATAAGGCAGATCGGGTAATCTTCTTTCCAGCTCTAATTGGTTTAGAGCAAACAAAATTTCCTGCGTTCTTCCCACGCTAAATGCTGCAATAATTAATTTTCCTTTTTTTTGAATGCAGGCTTTTTCAATCCAGTGTAAGAGCTGATCGGGTGTAGTTAATGCATTATCATGCAAACTGTTTCCATAAGTAGATTCTAATAAAATATAATCGGCCTGCGAAAATTCTGCCGGCGATTTTAAAATTACATCACGGTATCTGCCCACATCACCACTAAAAGTTAACCGGGTAATTTTTCCATCCTCCTTTATTTTTAAATGCACGGCAGCACTGCCAATAATGTGTCCGGCATCGGTGTACATTACATCAATATTTTCATCAACTGTAAACCATTTATCGTAGTCTACCGGCACAAAACTATCAACAGCCGTTAAAGCCTGATCGGTGGTGTACAAAGGTTTTAAATAGGGTAAGCCATCCTGTGCCCTTCTTTTATTTTCGTACTTCACTTCATTTTCCTGTATGCCTGCACTATCTTCCATTAATACTGCAGCCAGTTCTTTAGTAGCTGGGGTACAATAAATTTTCCCTCTAAAACCATCCGCCACAAACTTGGGTATCAATCCGCAGTGATCAATATGTGCATGCGAAAGAATAAGTGCCGTTATTTCAGTGGGGTCAAAACCAAACTGCCGGTTCATGGCATCGGTATCTTTTCCCATGCCCTGAAACATGCCACAGTCTAACAAATATTTTTTACCATTTTTTAAAGTGAGTAAGTGTTTAGAACCAGTAACGGTTCTTGCAGCACCATGGAAAGCAATCTTCATAATCGTGTTTTATTTTAGCTGTATATGTCATTCACACATCAGCATTATCAAATTAAGAGAAATATTCAATAATCAATTTTCAATACTCAACAATCAATATAAACGCACTGCCTTTCATTGAACATTGTATGTTGAACGTTGGATATTGAACATTTTGTTTTCTATTTCTATCCTCCACTTCCCAACCACGCCATCATTCCCATACCCACTTCAATAGCGCCTTCATCAATATTAAATGTAGGTGTATGCACGCCGCTGGTTATTCCTTTTGCTTTATTACCAGCCCCCAACCTGAAAAAGCAAGCCGGCATCTGGTGAGAATAATAAGCAAAATCCTCAGCACCCATTCTTAATTCGGTTTCCGTAACATTGGCGGCTCCCATAAACTCCTCTGCTTTTTTTCTTGCCACCGCATTCAACGCTTCGTCATTTAATACAAAAGGATAACCCACATCAATTGTAATGTCGGCTTCTGCCCCCATCATTTTGGTTAATTCAATCGTTTGGGTTTTTATCAGCTCATGTGCTTTAAAGCGCCACTCTTCATTCATTGCTCTAAAAGTGCCCATTAATTTTACTTCGCTCGGAATTACATTGGTGGTATTGCCCCCATTAAAAGAGGTGATGGATAATACCGATGGATTGAATGGATTATTATTTCTGCTTACAATTTGTTGCAGACTTACGATTAAATGTGATGCAATTAAAATAGTATCCGCCGTTAAATGCGGCGATGCAGCATGGCCACCCTTTCCTTTAATGGTAATATAAATTTCATCTGCACTCGCCATTATCATACCACCTCTAAAACTCAACTGCCCCACTTCCATACCGGGATGCACATGTAAAGCAAATATTTTTTCGGGTTTAGGATTTTCCAGTACGCCATCTTTTATCATCAGGCTTGCACCACCAGGGTTTTTTTCTTCGCCAGGTTGAAAAATTAATTTAACCGTGCCCTCCCACTCATTTTTTAATTCGTTTAAAATTTTTGCAGCGCCTAATAAGCAGGTGGTATGTACATCATGGCCGCAGGCATGCATCACGCCATCATATAATGAACTGTAAGGCACATTATTTTCTTCCAGAATGGGTAGTGCATCCATATCGGCACGCAATGCAATTATTTTTTTTTCCGGATTCTTTCCTTTTATCAATCCTACCACACCGGTAGTGGCTTTTACGTCAAAGGGAATGCCCCAAGCCTGTAATTTTTGTTGTACAAATTTTGAGGTTTCAAATTCTTTATAACTTAGTTCGGGGTGAGCGTGAATGTGGTGGCGAACTGCAATAAATTCATCGGCATATTGTTTGGCTAAGACTTGTATTTTTTCTTTCAGCATAAATCTATCCTTCTTAATTAAAAAAACAAAATGGAGTTTCGTTACCGAAACTCCATTCAAATTACATTATTCCTGCTTCTTATAAAAATCAAATTCCATTGTAATCATTTATCAATCCCTTCCGCATACAATTTATTAATCTTCTTCCTCTTCTTTATTTTTCTCCACTTTTACTTCCACAATTTCCGGCACTAAATATACATTGGTGGTTACAATTTTATAAGCAGTTATCATTTTTCTAAACTTTTCAGCATCTACCTTTTCAACAAAGTTGCCAAACTTTAGTTTAATAAATGGTGCCTGAAAGGTCATATACACTTTTTGATCAGGAAAACGCTGTAATAATGAAGCCCTTATCTTCATTGCATAATTACGGTCGTTGCTGCTTAATACTAAAAGGCGGTAACCTTTGGCCGCTTTGGTGCCAAAACCCACTGTAGAAGCGTTAAACTCCGCTTCTTTTTTTGCCAGTATATCCAACCGTGGATCTTTATTAATGGTTACTTTACCCGTTACTGCAGAATCTGCAACCGGAGTTTGTGCCTGTACACTGATAAAAAATGCCAGTGCAAAAAATAAAATTCCTGTTTTTTTCATAATGCTCCTTGTTTGCAAAAATTGTTCCAATCAATTTTGTTGTGCTGCTTCATTAACAATTTGTATGCTGCTGCTGCAACCTATTCTATCAGCTCCGGCATTTACCAATTGCTGTGCAAAACTATAGTTTTTAATACCACCGCTTGCCTTAATTTTTATTAAATCCGGCAAATGTTTACGCATTAGTTGCACTGCTTCTACAGTAGCACCTTTTTCTGCATACCCAGTACTCGTTTTCATAAAATCAACGCCGGCCGCACCGTAAATATCGCAGCAGGTAATAATTTCTTCGTCGGTTAAAATACCACTTTCAATAATCATCTTTATAACTTTACCTTTTCCTCTTATTATTGGCATTACTGTATTGATTTCGTTAGCTAAAAATTGCCAATCTTTATTTTTTACTGCACTGATATTAATTACCATATCCAGTTCGTCGGCACCATCAATAATGGCTAAAACTATCTCTGCCACTTTTGCTTCCACAGCGGAGTAACCAAAAGGAAACCCAATTACCGTAGCCACTTTTACGTTGCTATCAGCAGTAAGTTCTTTTGCCTTCTTTACAAATAAAGGCGGTACACAAACAGCCGCAAAGCTGTATTGCTTTGCTTCGGCACATAATTTTTCCACATCAGCAATTAGTGTGGTGGGTTTTAAAACCGTATGATCTATATAAGAGGCGATATTCATAAGTACTGCAAAAATACATATTAACAGCAAAGGAAATTCCATAAATGGTCGTTATTCAATGAATAGTTTTGTTATTTTTAATGCTTATTCCTTTTTTACCAAAACTTTACTGCATGCAAAAATTAAAATTACGGGCACTGCTGTTTGCTTTTGTGATAAGCACATTACAAATAACAGCCCAATCCACTTTTCCGGCAAATGATGTGGCCAGCCCCAAAGAGGGCTGTTATGCCTTTACCAATGCCACTATTGTAAAATATGCACAAAGCATTGTACAAAATGCCAGCATGATCATCAGGCAGGGTAAAATTGAAAATATTGGTACTGGCATCAGCATACCTAAAGATGCCGTAGTTATTGATTGCAAAGGGAAATATATCTACCCTTCTTTTATAGATATTTTTAGCGATTATGGTATTGCCACGCCACAACGTGTACAAACAGATGGTAACTTTTTTGCCCGCCAGCAATTAACGTCCAATACCAAAGGTGCTTATGGCTGGAACCAGGCCATTAAAAGCGAAACCGAAGGATTTAAATTATTTACCGGCGATGATGCCAAAGCAAAAACTTTACGGGATATTGGTTTTGGTGCGGTACTAACGCATCAGAAAGATGGTATAGCCCGTGGCACCGGCCCGGTAGTTTCTTTAACCGCCCAGCCCGATAATTTTACTCTGCTAAAAGATAAAGCTGCTGCATTTTACTCTTTTAATAAAGGCACATCTACACAAAGTTATCCTGGCAGTATGATGGGTATGATAGCATTGCTGCGCCAAACTTATTTGGATGCACTATGGTATAAAACTAATCCGGCAAAAGAAGGCGTCAACCTTTCTTTAAAAAGCTGGAACGATAACCAAAGTTTACCTCAAATATTTGATGCCAGCGATAAATGGAATGATCTGCGTGCCGATAAAATTGGCGATGAGTTTGGTGTACAATACATTATTAAAGGCGGCGGTAACGAATACCAGCGCATAAAGGAAATTGCTGCCACAAAAGCGGCTTACATTTTAACTTTAAACTACCCTGCGGCCATGGATGTGGATGACCCTAACGATCTGCGTTTTGTTGGCCTGGATGATTTAAAACATTGGGAACTGGCACCGGGCAATGCTGCCGCATTAGAAAAAGCGGCTGTACCCTTTTGTATTTCTGCTGCCGATTTAACCAACACCACCGACTTTATGCCCAACCTGCGCAAAGCCATTGAGTATGGTTTAACCGAAAGCAAAGCATTAGAAGCATTAACCAAAACACCTGCCACACTATTAGGCATGGCCGATAAAATAGGCAGTTTAGAAAATGGGAAGATAGCCAACTTCATTATAACCTCGGGACCAATATTTGCAGAAAAAACTACTGTATTTCAAAACTGGACACAGGGTATAAAAAATGCAGTGAAAGAAGATGGCTGGTATGATGTAAAAGGATCTTATAAATTTAATGCAAGCAATGCCAAAACATTTACACTTGATTTAAAAGACGGTGGCATAGCCAATTTTATTAATAAAGATACTTTAACCGGCAAATACAGTTACGATGGTAAACTGGTAAAACTAAATTATGCCGAAGGCCGTGGTAAAGATGCTAAAGAAACTATTTTAAGTGGTACTGCTAACGGCGATGTTTGGAATGGTACCGGCAGAGATGTGGCAGGCAATACTTTTACCTGGACAGCCAATTATGACCATGCATTAGAAGTAAAAGCAGACAGTGCTAAACCAAAAACACCATTGGTATTGGGAAAAGTTACCTACCCATTTTTAAGTTTTGGTAATGAAGAAATGCCTAAAGAAGAAACCATCTTAATAAAAAATGCTACCGTTTGGACAAGTGATGCCGCAGGCAAACTGACAGAAACAGATATACTGGTTAAAGCAGGAAAAATTGCTGCCGTTGGAAAAAACTTATCCGATGCAACAGCTAAAATTATTGATGGCAAGGGAAAACATGTAACGGCAGGCATTATTGATGAGCACTCTCATATTGCTGCGGCTTCTATTAACGAAGGCGGGCAAAGCGTAACTTCAGAAGTAAGGATTGCCGATAACCTTGCACCAGATGATATCAATATTTACAGGCAGTTAAGCGGTGGTGTTACCAGCTCTCATATTCTGCATGGCTCTGCAAATACTATCGGCGGACAAACACAATTGATAAAACTACGCTGGGGTGCCAACGCCGAAGCATTAAAATTTGAAGGTGCCGACGGTTTTATAAAATTTGCATTGGGCGAAAATGTAAAACGCAGTGCCAGCACACAAGGCAATGTACGTTTTCCTGATAGCAGAATGGGTGTGGAACAAGAGTTGACCGATGCTTTTCAAAGAGCAACTGATTATCAAAAACAATGGAAAGCTGCCGAAGAAAATAACAAAAAGAAAGGCGCTGCGCCGATAACAGTAAGAAGAGATCTGGAATTAGATGCACTGGTGGAAATAATGAATAAAAAAAGATTCATCACCTGCCACAGTTATGTACAAAGCGAAATTAACTCCACCATGAAAGTGGCCGAGCGCTTTGGTTTTCCGGTAAATACCTTCACCCATATTTTAGAAGGCTATAAAGTAGCTGATAAAATGAAAGCACATGGCGCTAACGTATCTACCTTTAGCGATTGGTGGAATTATAAAATGGAAGTACTGGATGCGATTGCTTACAATGCTTATATTATGAAAGAAGTGGGGCTTAATGTTGCTATTAATTCCGACGATGCCGAAATGGCCCGCCGCTTAAACCAGGAAGCTGCAAAAAGTATTAAGTACGGAGGCATGAGTGAAGAAGATGCATTAAAGATGGTTACTATCAACCCTGCAAAAATGCTGCATGTAGATAGTAAAGTGGGCAGTATAAAAGTGGGTAAAGATGCCGACCTTGTTTTATGGAGCGATAATCCTTTAAGTATTTATGCAGTGGCAGAAAAAACAATTGTGGATGGTACTATTTATTTCGACAGGGAAAAAGATGCGGCTATGCGTAAACTTAACCAGGCCGAGAAAGCAAGGCTGGTACAAAAATTAGCCGCTGCTAAAAAATCTGCCGGCGCACCCGGTGCCGCACCAGGTAATTTTCAAAGGGCAAGGCCAAGGTTTGAAGTAATACAAAGCTGTATGGATCATTACCACAGCCATGGTTTACTGGCCGTAGATGCAGACGAACTGGAAATAAATAATTAATCTCAAAACAAACTGACAATGAAAAAAATATTTTTATATACGCTTGGCATCTGCGGCTTTCTTACTGCAACATCGCAGGAAACAGTTTACCCTGCACCAGCACAAAAAGAAACCATTACTTTAACCAATGCCACTATTCATGTGGGCAATGGCCAGGTAATTGCCAATGGTAATGTGGTAATTGCTAACGGCAAAATAACCGAAGTGGGTACCACAACAAGCAGTACCGGAAAAGTTATTGATTGCAAAGGCAAGCATATTTATCCGGGGCTGATATTAACTTCTTCCGAATTGGGTTTGGTGGAAGTACCATCGGTAAGAGCCACCATTGATGCTAATGAGTTGGGAGAAATTAATCCCAGCATCCGTTCTTTAGTTGCTTACAATACCGATAGTAAAGTGACTAACACTTTACGTCCTAATGGAATTCTATTGGCTAATATCGTTCCCGATGGCGGATTAATTTCCGGCTCCTCATCAGTGGTACAATTAGATGGATGGAACTGGGAAGATGCTGCCTACAAAATGGATGGTGCTATTCATTTTAGAATGCCTTCTTTACTAACCCGTACACGTGGCCGTGGTTTTGGCGGCGGGCAACAACCGCCAGTTGATCCCATAAAAAGAGGATTGGAGCAAATTGAAAATGTAAAAGTATTTTTCCGTGAAGCCAAAGCTTATTTAGCAGAACCAGCGCACGACAATACCAATTTAAAATACGAAGCCGTAAAAGGTTTGTTCAGCAAAAAGCAAAAATTATTTATCCATTGCAATATTGTAAAAGAAATGTTGCTGGCGGTTGACTTTGTAAAAGAGTTTGGTTTTGATGTGGTAATTGAAGGCGGCATTGATAGCTGGCAGATAGCCGGTATTTTAAAACAAAACAATATTGCAGTAGTGTTAAATCAATTACATTCATTACCTACCATGGTTGATGATGATATTGACCAGCCTTTTAAAACACCCGCCATGCTGCAAAAAGCAGGGATTTTATTTTCTATTAATGATGATGATGAAAACAGCCGCAACCGCAACCTGCCATTTAATGCCGGCACCGCAGCTGCTTACGGCCTTAGCAAAGAAGAAGCCCTTAGTGCCATTACTTTAAATGCCGCTAAAATTTTAGGCATTGCCGATAAAACAGGTTCTGTTGAAACCGGTAAAGATGCCAACATTGTAGTAAGCGATGGAGACATACTGGATATGAGCACCAACAACATTACTTATGCATTTATACAGGGCCGCCAAATAAGCCTTGATAATAAACAAAAGCAATTGTTTGAAAAGTATAAGTACAAATATGGGATAAAATAATTTGTTCTCTGCTTTACTTTTTAAAATCCCGGTTTGTAAAACCGGGATTTTTTTTTGTTGACCAATAATAGACCACTGATTGAACTTCATTGGCAGAGTTTATGCCGATGCAAGAGGTACTCCGTTCAGCAATATATCTTTGGGGGGCTTTATTGAAGCATGCATAAAAATAAATAAATAGAATTCTTTGAAATAACAGGGTGGTGTATATTTATGATTAGTGAGTATTTTTAATACATCTAAATTAATCGACAAAAAGTCATGGATTTTTTAAATATAACCAACGAAACTGAAATTGAATTTCAGGAAATTGCTACTAAATTATTTAATGAATATGCAATTATTACTCATAATTCCGAATACCGAATTTTAGAAATGGAATTTTATTGGAATTCAAATACTCACATAGACAAGAGTACTTATACACGTACACATGTTGAGCCGAAATCAGGAGAATGGTTTTTTCATTATTCTGGTGTAGACATAGCACTTGAAAATAAAACAAGTGGAGGCTATGGCGGTATTCTATTAAGAAGCATATATGATCTTAACAATAAAAAAGTATACAAAGGGCCGATGGTTTGTGCAATGAGATTATTTAGTGGCACTAACGCTTTTAGCGATACAATCAAAACAAAGATTGTTCCGCATAATTTTACAAAAACTGATATACAGAAAACCGAAAGGATTGGTTTAGGAAAAAATGCATTAGAAAATGGAGCCAACAAATTGCAATACAGATTTGTTATTAAACATTAGTAATGCCAAAAGTTTGTAGTAAAATATACTGTCAAAACATTGCTTAAAATTTTAACTTTCCAACAATATAATGGACAACTATAAAGAAACATTTGAAACCTGGAACAAGGTAGCTTCACTATATCAAGACAAGTTTATGGAGCTGAGCCTGTACAATGAAACTTATGACTTTATATGTACTTCAATAACAAAAGAAAAAGCTGCAATACTGGAAATAGGTTGTGGCCCCGGCAATATCACCAAATACCTTTTATCAAAGCGGCCCGACTTTAATATTTACGGTATCGACATTGCACCCAATATGATCGATCTTGCCAAAAAAAATAACCCTGCTGCAAATTTTAAGGTAATGGATATCCGAAAAGTTGATGAGATTAAAACAACTTTTGATGGAATAATATGTGGCTTTTGTTTACCTTATTTATCAGAAGCTGATAGTAAAAAATTAATTACTGATGCTTACAATTTATTAAATAACGATGGGCTTATCTATATCAGTTTTGTTGAAGGCGATACTGATAAATCTGGTTTTCAAACAGGCAGCACTGGTGACAGAAGTTATTTTTATTACCACAACTTAGATCAATTAAAAACACAACTTTCAGTAAGCGGATTTGAGGTATTAAAAATATTTAAAGTAGAGTATGAAATATCTGCAACAACAAAGGATGTACATACCATCGTAACTGCAAAGAAAAAATAACCGTATACTTTAAACTGGGTAGGGAATAAATTTCTTTGATCTTTCCAGGTAGCGTAGGCACACTAAAACAGTATTCATTAAAGTACCAGCGCTGTATATATTTGTGCGTAAACAGACATTATGGAAATTTCACTTAGGGAATTTATATTGAAGGGGAATTTTGGGCCAGTACAAATCGGCATGACCAAAAATGAAATTATTAATACTCTTGGGAAGCCCGATTCCGATACCGACTATGGTGAGTCAGGCGAACTCTACTATGGTTATTACGAATTTTTCTATTGGACAGAAAATCAGATTTTATTTGCTATTCAAAATGACCATTTAATTGCAGATTGCACTAATCACAACGAAATGATCCTCTTTGAAAATAATAACTTCAAGATTGATGTGTGGTTCCTTGAGGTGGGCAGAGACTTTACTTATAAAGAAATAAAGGATATTTTGAACAAAGAAGGCTTGGAATACACAGAAGAAATATCTTACAAAAACGGGCCTAATATTTTAAAATTTAAAAGTGGTGTATTTTTTGACTTCAGCAGTGGATATATTGGCTGGGGTAGTGACGAAGAAAGTTCAGAAACTTGGCACCAACTTGAAAAAACAATTGAAAACTTAGACGACTATATACTTAATGGAATAGGATATTGTCCATCTGATACTACAGGGAAATAACTTCTGCCAATATGTACTGTACAAAAAAATATCCTAAACAATTTCAACCTTAGTTCATTCGTCAGCAACCATTAGCTGCAATCTCCACCTCAATAAAAGTCCCCAATGGTATGCCATAAAAGTGAGTTAGGACATAACGATGCTCTCCAAAGAACTACGACTTACTACCAACAAAACACTTAAATATCTAACAAAAAAATGCCCGTTATAAAAACGGGCACTAAGGAAAACACTCTCTGCCTGATTGTTTAACGGTTTATATACAATTTCTTTGTTCCTATAATTTCTTCGCCTAAAATAATTTGCAAATTATAATTGCCTGCAGCAATTGTTTTGTTTGAAATATCAAAATAATAATTAGTGGCCTGGGCTGCAGTTATTTCTTTTAAGCCAATCAGTTGCCCACTGGCATTGGTTAAACTAAGTTTTACTTTGTGGTTGCCGGCATTGCTTAACGGTATGCTTATATAAAAACCGTCTTTTACCGGGTTAGGAAAAACAGTGATGCCATTTTCTTTGTTATCAAGTCTTAAAGTTCTGGTATCGCTAAAACTTGTTCTGCCATTAATATCCACTTGTTTAATCCTGTAATACAAAATGGATGCACCCAGAATATTAATGTTTGCATCAGTATAATTATACACTGTATTGCCATTAACTGATTTATTTATACTGTTGATGGCAGTAAAGTTTGTACCGTTAGTGCTGCGCTGTAATTCGTAATGATGATTATCATCTTCATTAGCAACTGCCCAACTTAATAACCCATCATTACCTTGCTTAACAACATTGAATGATAACCAATTTAAGGGAAGAATTGTTGTACCAACTGTAGCGGTGGAGTTAAGCGCCCCGGTATAACTATTATTATTAACAACAGTGGTTCCTGCCCTGGTATAATACAATTGCCCTTCTACCGAAGTTGCGGCACCAGAACAAAAGAATAAGGTATTGCCGGTAGTTGCACCACCTGCAGGTAATGTTAATAGTAAAACATTAGTTGCAACTGCAGGCCCGCCAGAAAATTCTATTTCCATTACAGGTGTTTCTGCACCACTTGCAATTACTACCGCAGGTGATGCTGCAGTGGTAAAATCATAAATAAGATAACCAGCTTCGGTATAAGGCGGATCAATATGCCAGGTAACACCAAATGCTGGCGTACCCACAACGGCTACTGACGGAACAGGAGTAACTGCTGCATCTATTGCCACAGTAAATTGCAAGGTTGAAATAGTGCCATTTACTGCAGCAGTTGGCTTTACATACAATATCACTCTTGTGGCAGAAGAGCCTGCGCCAATACTTGCCTGCATGGTTTGGCCAAAGCTTTGCATTGCTGCAGATAATACAATCAGGGTACTTAAAATTCTTTTCATAATGAATAATTTATAAATGCTCTATATGTTTTTGTGTGTAACTTTTAATTAGGCAATGCCTGTGTTTTAAATGTAGAAGGCACGTTACCTAATACCGTTATTAAAATATAATCCCTGTCGTTGTTCAATCCTGAAAAACGTACTGCCTTATTCATATTTACATCGGCGGAATGATAAATACTATTGATAAAACTTGAAGGCACATTGCCCAGGCTATTGATCAGTAAATGATCCCTGTCGTTATTTAAACTGGTAAACCTTGTTTGATTATTAAAGTTGGCATTACCACCCCACAATAAATTAACTGTGCCTGATACCGGGTGTGCGGCTGTTGTAAATGCGGTGGCGGTACCAAACAATTGTGCATCGGCAGCAATTCTAAAATCTATTGCGTTAGTAGTAAATGCGGTGGACTTTGTTTCATTTATTGCCCTGCCAGAAGTTTGATCAATACTTAAGCCTAAATGATTGCGGTGGCGTATAGCAATAATATAATTACCGTTGGCAAGGTTATTAAATGTAACGGGGCTTACCCCATCCACATCCACTATATCCCCATCTTTTTGTATCAATGCACTCCTTGTTTGCAAAATAGTATTACCGGGTGAGGCATTCAAATTTCTTAGTTCGAGAAAAACCCAATCCACAATATTATCCACCGGGATAGATTGTGCCGTAACCACCGCACTACTGGTAATGGTTTCTGTATTAGCATTTGCAATTTGCGTAAAAGCTGTGCTATACGGTGCAACTCTGTAAGGATCTGTACTTGGGAAATTTGCTGTACTTGCAGATGAACCGAATGGCAGCGTACGCAGGTTATCTGTCATTAGCCCAGTGATGGGGTCGTAAGCGCCTTGCAAAAAAGCTTTGGCACCAACTAATAAAAATTTATTTATACCTGAAACTGAACCAGTGTTTGCTGTAACCGGTGCAGCTATAATATTTGTTGCAGCATTATGTGTTTCGCCTGCAGAACTCCAGTCGGTACCGTTATTGAAATAACCCACAATATTCGCTTCGGTACCTGTAACATCAGCGGGGTCAATATACTGGCCGGCCAATGTTACAGTGCCTCCGGTAATGCCTGTTTTAGTTACAGGCCATGTTGTTTTTAAAAACGAAGTAGTAGAAGGCGGTTTGTTAGCATCTGGGCTGCCTAAAACCCGTACACCAAAGTTTGCCAGTAAATAACTGCTTGCCGATGTAGTTAAATAAGCAGGCCGGTAATTAGCATTTTCGCCAACAGGCAATTCATAATTGGTAATATCGGCAGTTAATTCTTTTTTTAACTGGCCGGTACCGTTGGTCCAAACAAATTTACTTGCATTAGCACCTGTAATTGTTGCGGTTGAATTAAGTAAAATATCAAAATTACCTGTTTGAATTTTTCCATTGGTAAATAACAAACTATTTCCTATCCGTGCATTGGTATTTTGCAATGTAACATTGCTGGTATTATCTATTTCCAGGTTAGGAATAGTATTACCTCCCATATCTACCTGTTGTACAGCACTACCCTTTAAAAGCAGCAAGCCTGTTCCCTGGATATCCACATTACTGGTAATATCACCTTGCAGTGTTACGGTGGCACCAGGCTGAATAAAAAACACGGCATTATCGATCTTTAACTGCGCTGCGGCGCTAAAAGCAAGCAAAATAAAGAGCGGGGATAATAATTGTTTCATGTAAATAATTTATAGATCAAACATAACCTAAGCCCATTGCAGTTACCCGGGTCATTTAGTCTGCGGTATATCCAGTTTAGCAAGCGGTATGTTCAGGTAACTGCATTCATATCATTGTGGCTTCTATTTTTTAGTATTGATTGCCAACTCAAATCCGGTTGGAGTGTTTTTTTAAAAACACCTGCGTTTCTTTCTGCAGTGTTTTTATGCAGGCGTGGTTTAAAATTTTAAGATGATAATATTTTTTATCCCGGGTAAACTGTACAGGTCATTTTCTTCCCAACCGCCCGTATTACTGTTGTACGTAAACTTGTTGGCTAAATCAGTCATCGTTTCGTTACAGGATCTTTTTGATTCCGGCAAAAAAATGATCAGCCATAAAATAATAGCTATAACTAAGCCGTCTGAATATTTTTCATTCATTTGTTTTTGCAAGGTTTAGGTTATTTTATTTTTTGTTTAAGCCCTTCTATTTCCTGCTGCATTTTTCCTATCAGTTCCATCATCCTGTTATTTTTTTCGTTGGCCGCTTGTATTTGCTGTTGTTGCTCCTGTATCGCTTTTATAGCAATTACACTAAAACCTGCGTAGTTAATACCATAATACAACGTGGTATCCTTCGCATTTTTTCTAAACCCGTTTACCAATTCCGGAAACAACTCCTTCACTTCCTGCGAAATGAAACCGGTAGATTTTTTGGTTGTTTCCCCGGCATCAATAAACTGGTATTTTTTTGCTTTTAATTGTAATACTTTATCAAGTACTGTACTTATTTCTTCAATATTCTTTTTTAACCTTTCGTCACTGGTAGAATTATATGATCCATCTGTATAATCAATCCATGAACTCAAAGAATTATTATGATAAAAATTGAAGTCCCCATCCCCAATAGCAAAATCCCATATATGGCCGGTGGTTAGTATTCTTAAAGATGGAAGTCCACCTCCGGGGCTTTGAATATCAAGTGGGGAAAATGGTGTATTGGTCCCTATGCCTAAATACCCGGCTACAGTAACAGCGCCGCCTGACGGATTTAGTTGTAAAGTACCCCAGGTACTGCCTGAGGCTTTCGTAGATTGAATATAACTTTGCCCATTATTTTGAGCCGTTATACCCATTTCCAAATTGGTATAACCACCTGTACTTTTATTTGTACCAATTAAAATACTTCCAGGCCCGGCAGGGTCAATATGCAGACTAGTTTGTGGATTTACTTTATTAAAACCTATTTTATCGTTTGATAATACGGTAATTGGATTACCAATGGGAAAATGACTTCGAAATAAGTAAGCAGTTCCGCCTGTTGTAAACCATTCATATCCGTTGGCATTATCTGATTGGTCGTTGAATTTAAAACCAGCAGAAGCACCTTCTGTAAGTATATTGCCAACTACGTTTAACTTTTGAGTAGGTAATGAGGTATTAATTCCAAAATTCCCATTTTGCAAAAGGGTCATTTGTGCATTGCCATTATTGGTAAAAAACTGCAAGGGGTGATTTGTTCTTGTTCCAAATTGGGCATTCAGGTTTGATACATAGGTGCCAATGGTTACCGGCCCATAAGTATGCGTAACACCATAGCCTGGCAATGTATTTACTATTGAAAGTTTATCAGTTGGGGTATTAGTGCCAACACCTACATTTTGTGCAATGATGCCATTTGCAAAAACGCATAGCAGCGTAAAGAATAATATTTTTTTCATTATTGATTTTATTATTGCTTAAAATTAAATTGCTAAACAAAACAACCATTGTGCTAATTAGCCAACGCTGTTTGATATTTACTCACCGTTTACTAAGTGACTTAAGTAAAGTAAGTACCGCAACCATGGTAATTTTTAACAGCGGTTAATAGTACAGGCTGATAAAAATCAGCGGTATCGCTTTTAGACCATTATTAGATCCGCTTGTTAGTTTTATTTTACTGCTCGTTAATTTACTCAGCCTGTTTCATTAATAACTTTACTGATCTTACCCATTTATTGCTCACTGGTTTTTTTAATTATACTGCTACCTTTGCAGCATTGATCATAGCGCCGGATAAAGCAATATAAACTTCAGTCCAGGCGGCTTTCAATTCTTTATTCCACTCGTTGCCAAGCCCCTGCTCCAGCGTCCATAAAAGAGCAGTGCCAACTGCGGTATAATGTTCTTCTTTCACTCCATAGCTTTCGTGCCTTTGTGCCAGCTTTGTTACTTCGCCGATAATATCATCCAGCTTATCCAGCTTTGCAATTACGTAACCCAGCATGGCGAGTAATTTTTTTGATTGCTCTGGCATGGCCGTTTTACTGAACATAGATTTTACATCAGGAGCTATTTCAAACAGCCTTTTGTAAAAAAGTCCGCCTACTGTTTCTATATCCATGGTGGCTACCAAAGCCCAGCTGTTCTTTACGAGTTCGATACTTTTAGATGTCATGACTTTTAATTTCTTTGTATGTTTTATAATATATTAATCCATTTATTTTGCAGGAAAGATTTAAAAGTTCAAGTCATTATATTTATTACTCCGTACCTGCTGTAAATTTCATTCACCGCTGACTTAGTGGAATAATATCTAAAACTTTTGCTTGAACGGCTAAGTATTTCTGACCACGATTTTTCAGACCCCGGTAAAACCATGATCAACATTAAAATGATAGCTATCTCCAACCTATCTGTATATTTCCAGCTTTTCATTTTTTTAATTTTCATGGAATTGACCTGAACTTATTTTATTCCGTATTGGCTTCTTCAATTTTATTCCGGCACCATTCCAGTACTATTTTCTGTTCAACCAGCACAGTTTACCTTTTTTGCAAAAGGCTTATTTAATGATCTATTGTTTTACTATCATGATATTAAATTCAAGCGCATTAACTACTGTGGCATTGGTATAGATATCATAATAATATTTGATCGTCCACCTTTGTAGAGCTGTATTGTACAATAAATAGCTCTGGTAATTTTTGTTTGCCGGGGTGTAACCGCTAACATGCGAATAAAATATCATAGCATTGGGATCACCATTACAAATTGGGTTATCAATTAAAACTGAAAGAACCCCGTCGGGCACATTGGCACTTCCTATTAAATTTGTGAATAAATATCCATCCGTATTGGGAGTAGTAGTTTGGGTTGTCATTCTATAAATTACCCTGCCGTTATTTGCCAAAGCCCTTATTGGACCGTCAATTACCAATGCATCTGCACTATTGGTCCCTATGGCTTTTATGGCGGCATTGGCGGCACTTCCGTTTCCGGTAGCCACAATACCGGAGTAATTACCCCCCACCCCGGTGTTAACACCAACCGTTAGTTTTGCCGATGTATTTACCTGCGAAGTTCCTATTCCGGTTAACCCACCACTTTCATTTATTACCAGGTTTCCGTAAGATGTACCAGATGCTTTGGTTGCCTGTACAAAACCGTATCCATTACTCTGCGCAGTGATACCCATTTCAAGGTTGGTATATCCGCCTGCATTTTTATTTGTACCAATCAGCAACGAGCCTGCACCGGCGGGATTGATGTGCAGATCTGTTTGCGGAGTAACTACGCCAATACCAACATTACCGGCATCCGTAATACTCAACCTTTCCTTTAATGAACTAAGCGAGGCCGCGGCAGAGGTAAAAAAACCAAGCCTGGCCGCACCCGTACCTTCCCCAATGGTTTTTAAAGCACCGGTGTAAGGAAATACTCCGTTACCCGTTTTAAAATATAAACCGGTACTTATATTGGTATTCAGCGCCTGCGTATTTTCCAATAAAGCTACTGTGCTATCTGTACTGGAAACATGCAGATTCATTAGTGGTAATATGGTACCTATACCGGTGTTTCCCTTATCTGTTATGCTAAGGCGTTCCAGCAAACCATTTGCAGTCGCTGATGCATAAGTGAATAAACCCAGCCGGGCCGTTGTAGTACCTTCCCCTGTTATTTTTAAAGCGCCGGTGTAAGGCAGTGACCCATTACCTGTTTTAAAATATACTGCGTTGCTTACATTGGTATTTAAAGTTTGTGTGGTTTCAAACAAGGCAACAGCACTGTCACTTTTAACAACATGCAATTTCATTAAAGGGCTAACCGTTCCAATGCCCACATTACCGGCATCTGTTATGCTCAACCTTTCCTGTAACTGGTTTGGCGAGGTTGATGCATACGTGTACAATCCCATCCTGGCAGTAGTGTTACTTTCCCCAATGGTTTTAATTGCACCGGTGTAAGGCGTAGCACCAATACCGGTTTTAAAATACAGCGAATTGCTTACGTTGGTATTTAATGCCTGGGTATTTTCGAACAGGGCAACAGCGCTATCAGGTTTTGCAACATGTATCCCCATCAATGGCGTTGATGTACCAATACCTACTTTTACAGAAGAGGCTGCACCATTTAATCCGCCTACAGATCCCAGCACCATACAGTTACTGCAGTTAACAAACGACCGGTTGCCTATTGCACTTGCATTGTTTAAATTAACCGCCGCCACATCGGCACCTGAACCTAATGCCGTATTATTGTTTCCGGTAGTATTGGAGATAAGTGCTTTGGAACCAATGGCCGTATTTTCTTTGCCCTGTGAAGGACTTGCTCCTGCGCCATTATTGTATAATGATGAATCGCCCACTGCCACAAGATTACTTCCGGTTGCATTTGAATTTAAAGCATTGATACCAACAGCCACATTACTATACCCTGTAGTATTGCTGGTTAATGAGCTGGCCCCTGCAGCGGTATTATTGCTTCCGGTAGTGTTACCAAACAGTGACAAATATCCGCTGGCTGTATTATTTGTTCCGGTATTTGTAAGCACTAAAGCACTTGCTCCAATGGCAGTGTTATTTATTCCTGTTGTATTAGATAAAAGAGATTGAAAACCCGTGGCCGTGTTATTGTTTCCATTGCTGTTATTGGTGAGTGCCTGGTAGCCATTGCTGGTATTAAAACTTCCTGAAGTATCGTAAAAAAGTGATTGAACACCTGTAGCAGTATTATAATTACCCGTAGTGTTGGAATATAAAGTTTTTGAACCAATGGCGGTATTGTTATACCCTTTAGCATTTGAAAATAAAGCCTTTGACCCAATAGCCGTATTGCCTGTAGCTTCCACCACCGAAGATGCTCCAATACCATTATTATATAAAGCTGAATCACCTACTGCCACCAGGTTTGACCGGCTGGTATTCTTATGTAATGAATTATTACCAACAGCGGTATTACTAAACCCCGTTGTATTTTCAAACAAAGATTGAAAACCATTTGCCGCATTATTATTTCCACTGCCATTATGATTAAGTGCTGCTACACCTGTAGCCGTATTGAAATTTCCCGTTGTATTATTCAGCAAGCTGCTTTGCCCGTTTGAAGTATTACCGTTGCCTGTAGTATTATTCAGCAATGCATTTGCCCCTGCAGAAGTATTATTATTACCAGTAAGGTTATTGGTTAGTCCGTTTTGTCCTATTGCTACATTATTATTTCCAATGGTATTTGCATAAAGGGCTTTTGAACCTATCGCCGTATTTGCGGTAGCATCAATTGCAGCAACAGCACCCGTTCCGTTATTTAGCATGGCCGAATCTCCTACTGCCACCAGGTTGCTTCGGGTGGTATTTAATTTTAAGGCATTGATACCAATAGCCACGTTACTAGAACCTGTTGTATTGCTAAACATTGCGCTTGCTCCAACAGCAGTATTATTATTTCCAGAGCTGTTATTGTACAAACTACCATAACCAGTGGCACTATTAAAAGACCCGCTTGTATTTATCCGAAGCGCTTCATTACCGGTAGCGGTATTAGAAACACCATTGATGTTTAACATAAGCGCATTATATCCCGAAGCGGTGTTGTAGGCACCCGTGGTATTGGCATACAATGTTTTTGAACCAACGGCTGTATTATTGATCCCTTCGTTTACAAGCGTGGCACCCCGGCCATCATTCAGCAAGGCCGAATCGCCTACTGCCACCAGGTTAGAACGATTATTACTTTTGGATAAGGCCCCGCTGCCCATGGCCAGGTTACTATACCCGGTACTGGTTGCATTGCCACTATTGTAGCCCCAATAGGTATTACCATCAAGACCAAGGTAACCGGCATTATTACCTGTTATTTTAAAAACCAAAGGCTGGTTATCAATGGTGCCTATATAATGAGTTGCTGCTGATGTACCTCCGTTGCCTCCCAAAAGCCATGCGGCCTGCGAAGAATTATCACTAACTACAAAGGGTACCCATCGTGTTGTGTTCCAGTAATAATAGCCTGGGGTTACCGCCAGCGGTCCAGAACCGGCTGTATTAATATTACAAACTAAAAGCGAAACAGTTGGTGATGGAATGGTAACTACGTCTGTTGCGCCAAGCAGCGACACCCTGGGTATTAATATCCCTTTATTGTTTGCTGTAATATCAAGTATGGCACTGGCGTTTGGCGTAGTGGTACCAACACCAACATTTTGCGCAAAAATATTATTTCCACTAATAGCTAATAGCGTAAAAAAAAGTAATTTTTTCATAATAATTTATAATAAAAAATGTTATTTGAGTCAGGTTGGAAATCTATATTCAGTTGAATTTTTGCTCAGTGTCACCCAGGTAGTAGCACCTATACATTGAAAAACAAAACCTAATACAAAACGTACTGTGTGAAAACCCGGACTTAATTCGTTCCTCTCCCATCTTTGCAGTTTTTGATATAGTATAGTTCCGGTAGCATCATACACTTCAACGGAGTTTGTGTTACCCGGACTGGCATTATCACTAGCCATATTTATGGCTATTACATTTATTATTCTGCCGTGATTTAATAATGTAGGTGGAAGAAAGATTTTTACTGTAGGTTTATTTACATTCTCCTGCATATCTACTGCAATGGTATAGTCGTCGCTTTGAACCGTATAATTATTGGTAACAACTTTTATAGGGAAGGCAACTCCACCATGAACATCCAATGTATTAGTGGGTGTATTTGTTCCAACACCAACATTACCTCCGTTAGCATTCAGGGCTAAAGCTCCATAACTGCTCCCTGCTGCTTTTGTAGCCTGCACATAACCATATCCATTGCTTTGAGCATTAATTCCCATTTCCAAATTAGTATAGCCCCCCGAAGCCCGGTTAGTACCAATCAATAAAGAGCCTGCTCCATTAGGATTTATGTGCAAGTTGCTTTGCGGATTTACAATGCCTATACCCACATTGCCAGCATCCGTTATACTCATTCTTTCTTTTAAATTATTTCCCGACGCTGAAGTAAAAGTGAACAGGCCTAACCGGGCAACGTTGGTTCCGTCGCCAATAGTTTTTATAGCACCGGTGTACGGTAATGCACTGTTGCCGGTTTTAAAATATAAAGCAGTGCTGATATTGGTATTTAATGCCTGCGTATTTTCAAAAAGGGCTACAGCACTGTCATTTTTAACCACGTGCAATTTTGCGAGCGGCGAAACCGTTCCAATACCTACATTTTGTGCAATACTATTATTTGCACTAATGCATAAGAGTGTACAGTAGAAAATTTCTTTCATTTTTTATTTTTATAGTAAAGCATCTATTTCAATAAGTATCCTTAAAAGTTTGCCTTTTTTTACATCATCGCCAAAATATTTAATCGCATTGGGCACCAGTAATTTTTTTGCGGACACCGGCATCATTTTATTTTTATGCAGGTGATTGGGAATAAAAACATACTGCAGCCATTGTGCAAAATCTGTTCGGGCAATAGTGCCATCTTCATCATACCAATTTACCCAGGCCGGCATATTGGTTTGCCACAGGCCCAATGCTTTCAACTCTTCTTCCAGCTCCACCGTTTTACCTGCTACCGTATGCTCCTGCTCCGCCATTATCTTTAATTTAAAGTAAATATAACACGGTGCAAAACAGCCAAACAGCAACAGTTAGGCAATGCAGGTTTTTACTTAGCAGCAGCATAATTCAATTATTTATCGGTAAAAACTCAGCAAAACAAAAAATGAATTAGCCAACGTTATATTCTAATGAGTAAACGAAAACTGCAAAGCATTTTAATTGATTACTTTTAACCCTAAATTATTTTTATCTGTAAAAAAAAATATAGCGCTTTACTGGCAGTCCTCCTTATGGGGATATTGGGCAGCTATGCACAAAATGCTGATTATATTTTCCGGCATATTACAACTGCCGAAGGGTTAATAAATAATAAAGTAACAACCATCTTTCAGGACAAAGAAGGATTTATGTGGATAGGATCGCAGGCTGGATTGCAACGCTATGACGGCACCAGGTTTAAAAATTACCTGGCTGACGTAAGAGACACTTCGGCATTACAATCGGATTGGATAAGCGCCATTTTTGAAGATAGTAAAAACCGCTTATGGTTTGGCAGCGATCCGGAGGGGCCTTATACTTTAAACCGAACAACAGGAAAATTTTATAATTATAATTTACATGCAAGACCGCAAAATAAAATAAATGGTGTTTGGAATTTTATTGAAGACAAGCAGGGCGTGATATGGATTGCAGGCCATGACGGACTTTATAAATTAAACGCCGTAACCAACCAGTTTGAAAGATATAACAGCAGGTTAGGGCTTACCAAAAACACCATTACCGGCTGGCTAACTGTAGATGCAGATAATAATTTTTGGATAAGCACATCTGCCGGCATAAAATTTTATGACCAGCACCAAAAAAAATTATATGATAAAGAGCACAACCCATTACACAATCCCCTGTTTGATATAACCGAAAATGCAGGGGTTAGTTTAAAAAGAGGTAATACACTCTGGCTTACTTGCGGCAGAAAATTGTATAAGTACAATTTGATAACAACAAAAATTGAGGCATTTATATTTGAAAAACCAAATTTGCAAAAGTTAGGCCCCGAAGTACAAAACGAACTTATTGCGGGACTATATTGCCTGCAAGATGGCAAAATTATTGTACCGCTTGCCGCAAGGGGTATAGCCATTTATCAGCCGGAAATAAATAATTTTTTAATTATTGAAGCCAACAATACCAAACCTTATACTTATCACGTAACCGATAACAGTTATGGCAGTGTTTGCATTGCCCAGGACCATTCAAAAAACATTTTAATTGGCTCAGATAGAGGCATAAATATTTTTAATCCCGAAAGACCCTACTTCCAGGTACATAAACGGAATGTGAGCAAAAACGATTTTTTTCCTTTAACCGCCGCATCGGATTTTTTACAAGTAAAAAATGGCGATGTATTTATAAGCTATTATTATGTAAACGGTGGTATTGTAAAAACAGACAGCGCATTACATTTTAAAAAACAATACCTGTATACCGATCACGGAAATAAAAACAACAGCAGCAACCAGGTGTGGAATCTTTTTAAAGATGCCAACGATATAATATGGGGGCCCAACCAACGCAATTCAATAATAAAGCTAAACCCGGTAACAGAAAAAATAACAGATGAAAAAGATACCACATTATCCGGGCCGCTTATCATGATAAGGCAAGACAGTGACAAAACTGTTTGGATGGGCCACTGGAAAAAAGGTTTGGTTAAAATGGATATGAATACCGGGATCAAAAAAAATTACACTCAATTTCTTTTTTCCGATTCCACAAACATAAAAAGGGTGCAATGCATTTTGCTGGATGGAGATAAAATTTGGGCAGGCACTGTACAAAATGGCTTGCAGTTGTTTGATAAAAAGAAAGAAAAATTTACCGAAGCCTATATGGTAAACAGGGGCAATAATACTTCTATCAGTAACAACTGTGTTACCGATATTTTGAAATACAATAACGATACACTGGTAATAGCCACTTTAATGGGCATAAATATTTTTGATAAAAAAAATAAAACTTTTAAAGCCATAACCTTTAAAGAAGGATTACCCAACAACCTTGTACAAACTATAATGAAAGATGATTTGGGCAATATATGGGCAGGGTGCTATAATGATGGTTTATGCAAAATAAACATGCATGATTTTTCAGTAACCAGTTATAATATAAACGATGGAATAACAGACAATATCTTTACAAGCAAGTTTTATAAATTAAAAAATGGGAACCTGCTGCTGGGAACATCTGAAAGTTTTCTTTCTTTCGATCCTGCAAAATTTACTGCTACCCCACCACCTGCAGATGTACGCATTATCAGTATGCATATTTTTGAAAAGGAGATCAGGCTTGATTCTTTAATTAAAAACAAAACCGTACTCAGCTCTCCCTATAATGAAAATTCTATAAGGATCGCATTCTCCTCGCTCGAATTCTGGAACCCCGGCGCTATAAAATATTATTACAAATTAGAAGGAGCTGATAAAGAATGGATGGTTGCTGATATTACCAATACTGCGGTATACAATCAATTAAAAGAAGGAGAGTATATTTTTTTTGTAAAATGCGCCAACCGGGATGGTATTTTTTGCAAAGCCGTTACACAATTTAAAATAATTATTACACCGCCATTTTGGAAAACCTGGTGGTTTATTGCGCTAATACTATCAACGGCAGCTTTACTTATTTATGCATTGGGCAGCATACGTGAAAAAAATATTAAAGCCATAGCTAAAGAAAAATTAAAAGTACAGCAGTTAAATGCAGAGCAATACAGAAGCAAACTGGAGTTGGAGCAGATCATTAATTATTTTTCGTCTTCATTAATAGACAAACATACAGTTAATGATGTATTATGGGATGTTGCCAAAAATCTTATAGGCCAATTGGGCTTTGTTGACTGTATGTTTTATATATGGAACAATGATAAAACCAAAATGATTCAAAAGGCGGGCTTTGGCCCCAAGGATACCGAAGAAGAAATTAATAAGCAATCCTTTACTGTTTTACCCGGCCAGGGCGTGGTGGGTTATGTAATGCAAACAAAAGAAGCTGTATTAATAGGTGATACTTCTGCAGATGACCGCTACAGGCCCGATGATATAGTAAGGTTAAGCGAAATAACGGTACCGGTAATTTACAATAATGAGCTGTTAGGTATTTTAGATAGCGAACACAATGAAAAGAATTTTTTTACGCCAAGACATTTACAAATTTTAAGCACCATTGCAACACTAGTTGCCAATAAAATAAAGTCGATTGAAGCTGAACATTTACTGCAACAAAAGCACATTGAGATCTATAGTATTAACGAACAACTTTCAAAAGCCAAGCTGGAAGCGTTGCGAAGCCAGATGAATCCACATTTTATTTTCAACAGTTTAAATGCCATACAGGAGTGCATACTCACTAATAATGTAGATGCAGCTTATAAATACCTTTCGCAGTTTTCAAAATTGCAAAGAATGGTATTGAATAATTCAGAAAAAGAACTGATACCCCTGAGCAGTGAAATAGAAATGCTGCAATTGTATCTTTCTTTAGAATCGTTACGATTCAGCGATTCGTTTACTTACAATATTAATATTGCAGCAATAGCAGATACCAATGAAATAATGATTCCCTCGCTGATAACGCAACCGCTTGTAGAAAATGCTATATGGCATGGCCTGCGTAATAAAGATGGCGATAAAACACTCCGGATAATTTATGAAGAAAAAAACAACACCCTATTTATAACCATTGATGATAATGGAATTGGCAGGGAAAAAGCGGCCTTAATAAAAAAACAAAAATTAGGTAACGAACAATTTACATCAAAAGGTACAATAATATTGCAGCAGCGGTTACAGGTGCTTAGTCAACAACTTAATGCAGCAATTTTATTATCAATAACCGATAAAAAAGACACAGCCGGTAATGTAACAGGTACAAGAGCTGTTATCAGTTTTCCTTCAAATTTAGAAAACGACTGACAAGAACCTTATACAATTTATTAAAAAAACCATGATAAAGATTTTAATAGTTGACGACGAATCTGCGGCTGGTAATATTTTAAAAATACTGATAGAAAAACATATCAGCACGACAACAGAAATTAAATACAGCAGCAATGTAAAAGATGCACTGGAGTTATTACTGTCATTTAACCCATCACTGGTTATGCTTGATATAGAAATGCCCAAAATGAATGGGTTTGATTTTTTAAATATGGCTACTGAAAACAACTTTGATGTAATCTTTACCACAGCTTATGACCAGTATGCTATTAAAGCCATCCGGTTTAGTGCATTGGATTATTTATTAAAACCTATCGACATTCTTGATCTGCAAAATGCAGTAAACCGCCACATTGTAAAACAACAAAATAAGAATCAGCAATTGCTGGTTTCCAATTTACTTACCAACCTGCAGCAAAAAGATGTAAAAGATTTTAAACTGGCCTTATCTACTACCGAAGGTGTTTTCTTTTATGCCCCACTTGAAATATTGTACTGTGAGGCAGAAAGTAATTATACCCGTTTTATTTTTATAAAAAGTAAACCCATGCTGGTTTCAATAACGTTGGGAGAGTATGAAGACCTGCTGGCGGATCATGGATTTTTGCGGATCCATAAATCCACATTGGTAAATACTAAGTATGTTACCAGTGTGGACAGGGAAGGTATGCTGCTGATGAGTGATGGAAAACAATTTACCGTTTCAAAAAGGCGTAAGGAAATGGTGATGAACACACTAAAGCAGCATTAAGTGCAAAATGCAGGTTTGATCTAATTTTTTTGTAAAATCCCGGCTTGATGAGTTAGGATTTTTTATTTATTATTTTTCTAATTTAAAATAATTCCTATATCTTTAAAGTAGCAAATCACAATAAGGATCATTCCGCAATGATTTTCACGAGCCTCGACGTACTTCGGGGCATTTTTTTGTTTTCGTTTAACCCTAAATAAATCAGAAATGAAAAAAATTCTAGGTTTGGATATAGGAACAAACTCAATTGGGTGGGCATTTATAGAAAGTAATGCTTATGAAAATCCTGAAATTTTAAATGGCAAAATTATCCAATTAGGTAGTCGAATTATACCCATGGACGCAGATGCAATGAACAAATTTGAAACTGGTATACCTGAATCAAAAGCAGCAGGAAGAACACAAGTCAGAGGAGCCAGAAGATTAAATCAACGCTATAAACTTAGAAGGACAAGGCTTATTGAAGCCTTGAAAATTCTTGAATGGATACCAAAAGAATTTCCAATAAATTTTAAGAATTTAGACAAACATAATATAAACCAATTCCTACCCTTTTCTAATAGTTTAAAAAAAGAAGCGGCCGATTTTTTTGGAGTATCTGGAAAGAAAACTACCACAGGCGAAGAGTATGAAATATCAGAAGATTGGATAATTTACTTTCTTAAAACAAAAGCATTACATACGCAGGTTAGTTTAACCGAACTTGCCAGAATTCTTTATCATTATAATCAACGAAGAGGATTTAAAAGTAGTAGGAAGGATAACAAAATAGAAATTGAAACTACTGAAACGAAATATCCACTTTATGAGAAATGGGTGGAAATTGTAATTATTACTTCCATTAAAGAAAATGGGAAAGGGGAAGGTAAGGATAGGGGTTATACATTTTATGAACTAACATGTGCAACCTCTGATCTAGAATTCACAGCAATAAAAAAAAGGCAAAAACCCTTAGATTGGCTTAATAAAAATATTGAAGTAGAAATAACTAAGAAAACGACTAAAGACCTTAAATCGACTTACACAATATCTGAAGTTGATCCCAATGCGTGGGAAAGCAGAAAATTGGCACTTGAAAAAGATATTGCTAAAGAAAACTTAACCATATCAGAATACTATTTAAAAAACATTAAAGCTGACAGAAACTATCCAATTAAACAAAGAATTGTTGATAGAAAATTTTATCAAGAAGAGCTAAAACAAATCTGGGAAACACAAGCTAGTACATTCGAAAAAGAATTTACTGATAAAAACAAAATAGCCGAAATATCGGATAGCTTTTACACCCACAACAAAGAAAAAAACAAAGAACTAAAAAGTAAAGATTTATTCCACATATTTTTAACGATATTATTTATTACCAAAGAGGATTAAAATCACAAAAAGGATTATTAGCAAATTGCCAGTATGAAACCAAAGCTTATAAAGCCAAAGATGCTGAAACAAAAATTGTAGGAGTAAAAGTTACCTCCAGAAGCAATCCCTGCTTTCAAGAATTTAGAATATGGCAGACTATTCACAACATAAAAATTATACAAAAAGAAGAAACAATTGATGGGAAATTAAAAATTAATATAGATGTCAGCCAGACTTATTTAACTCTTGAAAATAAGGAAAACCTTTTTGAATTATTTGATAATTCCTCAGAAGTTAGCCATGATAGTATTTTAAGATTATTAGGATTTAAAAAAAACCAGGTGGAAAATGGCGAAAAGACTTACAATTATAAACTTAATTACCCTGATGACAAAAGTTTCATTGGCAATGAAACCAAAGCTTTATTTAGAAAAGTATTTAAGAAACATTCTTGCATAGAGGAAGGCGAATTGTATTTAAAAGACAGAAAGCTATTCAATCAACTATGGCATATTGTTTATTCACTGCCGGAAGAAAGTGAAATTATATCTGCATTAAAGAATAAGAAATATTTTAATTTTCCAGAAGCGGTTATAAATCACATTTCAAAACTCCCTGAATTTAAAAGCCAATACGCTTCATTATCTGCAAAAGCAATTAATAAATTATTGCCTTTACTGCGTTGTGGAAAATACTGGAGTGAAGATTTTGACAAAAACACTTTAGAAAGAATAAATAAAATAATTGATGGCGAGTTTGATGAAACAATTTCAGATAAAGTAAGAGATGAAATACAAAAACTGAACCTTAACTCAATTACTGATTTTGCAGAACTCCCAACTTATATTGCTTCTTATGTGGTTTATGGTCGCCATAGTGAAAGGGCAAATGAGGGAAAATATGAAACAACAGAAGATTTTAAAATAAAAGAGATAATTCCCTATAATTCTCTTCGCAATCCTGTTGTAGAAAAAATAATACGAGAAACCTTAAGCCTTGTAAAAGATATATGGGCAAATGAAAAATTGGGTAGGCCTGATTACATACATGTTGAATTAGGTAGAGAAATGAAGAATAATAATGAAGATCGAAAGAAAATAGCGGAAGCAAATTCTAAAAATAGAATAGAAAGGGAAAGAGTAGCAAATCTTCTTAAAGAATTAAAATACCCCAACTTCAATAAAAATTCTTTATCTGATGTCGACAAATTCAGAATCTGGAAAGAAAATGGAGGAAAAGAAGGTGAAGAATCTTTTGATGGTCTATTTAAAAAGAATAATGCCGAATTTGTAAAAGATGCAGATATTGAAAAATACAGACATTGGGCAGAACAGAATTACCGTTCCCCGTATACAGGAAAAGCAATCCCATTAAGTGAACTATTCACTGAAAAATACCAAATAGATCACATTATCCCAAGAGCCAAATTCTATGACGACTCTTTTGGGAATAAGGTTGTAGTTGAAGCTGAGGTAAACGCTTTAAAAGATAATAGATTGGCAATCCAGTTTATAGAAGATTCACAAGGCAAAGAAATAAATTTAAGTAACGGTCAAAAAGTAACCGTATTATCAATAGAAGACTACAAATACTTTGCTGATAATGTATTTACAAATAAAAAGAAAAAACGTCACTTGAAGCTATATGAGGTACCCGAAGATTTTGTAGAAAGACAAATGAATGACACAAAGTACATATCGAGGACTGTCGCACAATTTTTACGCCCTATTGCAGTAGGTAATGATACCGATGAAGGAGTTATTTATTCTTCTGGCAGCATAACCTCAGATTTAAAAAATAAATGGGGTCTGAATAAACTATGGAAAGAAGTATTAAAACCACGTTTTGAAAGGCTCGAAGGCATTTTAGGAGAACCATTAATTCTTCCAAGCGAAACCAAGGAGGGTGATTATCATTTTGCCAAAAATTATAAGAGAATTGACCATCGGCATCATGCTTTAGATGCTTTAGTAATTGCCTGTACAAGCCGAAGCCATATTAAATATTTAAATAGCCTAAATTCTTTAAGCAATAATAAAAAAGACATTGCTAAATATGGCGAATGGGCTAAATGGAAATATTTATTAAATAAGAGAAAGCAATTTGAAAATCAGGAAAATGGTATGACAGAGTTTGGAACGCCATGGGAACGGTTTTATTTAGATGCTAAAGAAGCTATAGAAGCAATAGTTGTATCTCACAAGCCTACTTCCAAACTTATCTCAAAAGCTATTAACAAATATTATAAATGGAAAGAAATAGAGCCAGGGAAGTGGGAAAAGAAAATTCATTTCCAAACAGCACCACTTGATGATGATAAATATTGGGTTGCAGCAAGACAAACATTATTTGCACTGCCTTTAGGAACAGTAACACAACCTGAATATCAAAAAAATGTTGATTTTAAAAAAGCTATTCAAAAACAAATTTATTATAATACAAGAGAAAAATTTGAGTGGAATACCGAAGATTGGAGAATTGCAAAAAAAGATTTACGGAAGCAAATAAATACGGTTTTATTTCAGTTTAACAATAGCGAAAAAGAAGTTCTTAAGTATTTTTCCAATTTCCCAATAAAAGATGAACAAGGAAATAATTTAGATAAAATTGATTTGCTACGCTTTGTTAAATACGCTTCGAAACGCAGAACAATTGATGATAAATTTACTTTAGATGTAATCAAGAAAATGCCAAATGCAGATTTAGAAAAGAACTGGTTAACCACATTATTAAAGAGTCATTTAGAAGAGAATGAAAAGTCCCCAAGTATTGCATTTAAAGGTGAAGGGCTTGAGCAACTCTATAAGAAAGCCCCCTATCCTATTAATAAAGTAACGGTACTTGATGGTGAAGCAAAAAACAAAATTGCTTTACGTGATTACCTTTTGGAAGGCGTAGCTGGTGTTAATCAATATTTTTTAGTAGAGATAAAAAATGAAATTGACAAAAAAAATGGCGAACAAAAAGTAGTACGAAAATATAGTACTCCTAATTTTTTAGAATGCATTAATCGTTTAGCTAAAGGATTGCAGATTCATGATGAAGACCCGAATAGTAAATATATTGTCCTTTCTCCCGGAGATTTGGTATATGTACCTGAAGAGGGAGAAATTATGAATCAAATAGACTGGAGTAATAAGAAAAAGATTGCAGAAAGAACTTACATTATGAAAAGTTCTCAAGAATATTCAGTGCACTTTTTACCCGCAAATGTTAGTGCTTTAATACAACCTTATGATTCAAAAATAAAAAAAGGAGAATTTGAAAGCATGAATAAGTCTGAAAAAACTAGTGATAAAAAGCAGTTAATAAAAGAAAATTTTATTAAGCTAAAAGTTGATAGGTTGGGTAATATTTCACCTACAAGTTGATAATATGATCAAACGCACCCTCTACTTCGGCAATCCTGCTTATCTTAAAACAAAAGATGAGCAGTTGGTTATTGTATTGCCCACAGAGATGGTAAACGGGCAGCCATTGCCCGAAGAAATTAAAACGGTACCTATTGAAGATATTGGTGTGTTGATAGTAGATCATCAGCAAATAACCATCAGCCAGGCATTAATAGCAAAACTATTGGATAATAATGTGGCTTTTATTACCTGCGATAACCGCCACCACCCCACCGGCCTGTTATTAAATTTAGATGGGCATAGTTTACAAAGCGCCAAATTTCAGGCGCAGATAGAAGCTACTATTCCGCTTAAAAAACAATTATGGCAACAAACGGTAAGCTGCAAAATAAATAACCAGGCTGGTTTGTTGGAAAATATACGAGTACCCGCTAAAAATATGCGTAACTGGGCCAACGAAGTAAAAAGCGGCGATGGCGATAACCATGAAGCTGTGGCGGCAGCTTATTACTGGAAAAATATTTTTCCCGATTTTTTAGATTTTAAAAGAGACCGTGAAGGAGCGCCACCTAATAACTTATTAAATTATGGCTACGCTATTTTAAGGGCTGTGGTTGCCCGTAGCATTGTGGCCAGTGGCATGTTGCCCACGCTGGGTATTTTTCATAAAAATCAATATAATGCCTATTGCCTTGCAGATGATATTATGGAACCTTACCGGCCTTTTGTAGATAAAGTAGTAGTTAACATTGTAAACCTTAATGGCAAATTTTTAGAGCTTACACCATCAATGAAAAAAGACCTGTTGAATATTCCGGCAATGGATGTAATAATTAATAATGAAAAAAGCCCGTTAATGGTGGCTGTTCAAAAAACAACGGCATCATTAAGTAAATGTTTTGAAGGATCGCAACGAAAAATTTTATACCCGTCGATAGATTAAATGAATGGCTTTGTACAAATGCCCAAGTACAGCTGTCGTCCAGAGCGTAGCGAAGGATCTGCCCGGCGGTGCTGCGGGCCAGCATTAGAGAGTGCCAACAAAAAAGGCTTGAATAATTTGCAGAGGACTTGTGAAATTCAGAGTGGGCTTTGTGTAGTGAGTAGGTCTTTGCTGAATAGCAACTGGCAGCTTGGATGAGCAGGTCCCTCCTTCGTCGGGATGACAGCTTTGATTGGAACAAAAAAGCAATCATGAGCATTGATAAATAGCAAGCTTTTCGCCAATGCTCCAAGTACAGCTGTCGTCCAGAGCGTAGCGAAGGATCTGCCCGGCGGTGCTGCAGGCCGGCATTAAAGAGTGCCAACAAAAAAGGCTTGAATAATTTGCAGAGAATTTGTGAAATTCAGAGTGGGCTTTGTGTAGTGAGTATGTCTTTGCTCAATAGCAACCGGCAGCTTGGATGAGCAGGTCCCTCCTTCGTCGGGAAGACAGCTTTGATTGGAACAAAAAAGCAATCATGAGCATTGATAAATAGCAGGCTTTTCACCAATGTCCAAGTGCAGCTGTCGTCCAGAGCGTAGCGAAGGATCTGCCCGGCGGTGCTGCAGGCCAGCATTAAAGAGTGCCAACAAAAAAGGCTTGAATAATTTGCAGAGGACTTGTGAAATTCAGAGTGGGCTTTGTGTAGTGAGTATGTCTTTGCTCAATAGCAACCGGCAGCTTGGATGAGCAGGTCCCTCCTTCGTCGGGATGACAGCTTTGGTTGAAAGAGCGAAGCATTAATGAGCATTTATAAAATACAGACTGTAATGAAAATATCTGGCGGCCATAATTATTACATTTACATTGTTACCAATAAAAACAAAACCGTTTTATACACCGGCATTACCAACGACTTATACAGACGGCTAAAAGAACACGAAGAAAACTCCATACCCTTCAGGCACAAATCTTTTGCAGGACAATACAATGCTTATTTTTTACTGTATTACGAAAGATTTCATCAGGTAGAAAATGCTATTGCAAGAGAAAAAGAAATTAAAGGCTGGAGGCGAAGTAAAAAAGAAGCGTTGATCAATACACTTAACCCGGAATGGAAATTTTTAAATGATGAAATATAGTTGTCATCCCGAGCACAGCGAGGGACCTGCCAGGCTTTTGTACTAATGCTCAACAGATCCCTCGCTGCGCTCGGGATGACAGCAACACTCAACGATGTATAACCGCCTAAACGCATACCGTATTATGTGGGTACTTGTATTTTTCGACCTGCCAACCGAAACCGCAAAGGAGCGTAAAACAGCTTCATTATTCAGAAAAAATATCCTGAAAGACGGCTTTCAGATGTTTCAGTTCAGCATTTATATGCGTCATTGCGCCAGCCGGGAAAATGCAGATGTACATATAAAACGGGTAAAAAAAATATTACCCGAGCATGGGCATGTAGGCATAATGTGTATTACCGATAAGCAGTTTGGTATGATGGAGATCTTTCATGGCCACAAACTTACTACCACAGAACCACCAGTTCAGCAATTAGAAATGTTTTAGTGTTGAAAGCGGCTGTCATCCTGAGCGTAGCGAAGGATCTGCCCAACCTTGCTGTCATCCCGAGCATAGCGAGGGATCTGCCCATTATTTGCACCACTGCCAAAAAAAAGCCTGCTGGCCAATAAACCAGCAGGCTTTGATCATTTTTAACAACAACTTTTTAAGCAAAACAGGAATAAAAAAATGAACCGAAGGGCAGATTTTTATTCCTAAAATTCAACTTAGAACCAATACCAGTAAGCATTTCGGCAAACCCTGTTGTTAAAGAACTAAGTTAGTTAAATGTTTGAAAGCAAATCACAACAGCTAAAATAGCTACTTTGATTATAAGCAATGGTTGTTAAAGAACTAAGTTAGTTAAATGTTTGAAAGCAAATCACAACCTGGTAAAAAAACATGATCATCATAAATAAGTTGTTAAAGAACTAAGTTAGTTAAATGTTTGAAAGCAAATCACAACGGTAAACTCACCATTTAAAAACATAGCGGTGTTGTTAAAGAACTAAGTTAGTTAAATGTTTGAAAGCAAATCACAACCGAAGAAACTATTGCGATGATAAAAGCGGAGTTGTTAAAGAACTAAGTTAGTTAAATGTTTGAAAGCAAATCACAACATGTAATTCATTATGCTGTCGTAGTCGGCGTTGTTAAAGAACTAAGTTAGTTAAATGTTTGAAAGCAAATCACAACCCGTGCCGCTGCTAATATTAAACCGCTGAAGTTGTTAAAGAACTAAGTTAGTTAAATGTTTGAAAGCAAATCACAACTGGTGCTGGTGCAGCTACAAAATGCTATTAGTTGTTAAAGAACTAAGTTAGTTAAATGTTTGAAAGCAAATCACAACTGGTTGAAGACATTCATTGTATTGTTGTTAGTTGTTAAAGAACTAAGTTAGTTAAATGTTTGAAAGCAAATCACAACAAGATATTCTTTAAGGAAATCAAAAAAGAGTTGTTAAAGAACTAAGTTAGTTAAATGTTTGAAAGCAAATCACAACTAAAGACACTTCTAAAAATATTACAAACATGTTGTTAAAGAACTAAGTTAGTTAAATGTTTGAAAGCAAATCACAACTCTGATGATAAAATAACTCCTTCAGAAGATGTTGTTAAAGAACTAAGTTAGTTAAATGTTTGAAAGCAAATCACAACATAAAAACCATGTTCGTTTGGGCTTTCGCTGTTGTTAAAGAACTAAGTTAGTTAAATGTTTGAAAGCAAATCACAACCAACCCTTACCAATTAAAAACTGCCATGGAGTTGTTAAAGAACTAAGTTAGTTAAATGTTTGAAAGCAAATCACAACTGTATGGTTAAATTGCCATATGCATCGTCAGTTGTTAAAGAACTAAGTTAGTTAAATGTTTGAAAGCAAATCACAACTAACTCGGCACGTAATTGTTTGGCACCGGCGTTGTTAAAGAACTAAGTTAGTTAAATGTTTGAAAGCAAATCACAACTTAATTCCAGCAGACAATTGTTTAAACTTTGTTGTTAAAGAACTAAGTTAGTTAAATGTTTGAAAGCAAATCACAACATTGGCGAATTGATGGTTTAAGCGTTTAGGGTTGTTAAAGAACTAAGTTAGTTAAATGTTTGAAAGCAAATCACAACTTTTAGAACGTAAAGAAGATTTAAATCCTTGTTGTTAAAGAACTAAGTTAGTTAAATGTTTGAAAGCAAATCACAACTTGCCTTTACAATAAAATTAATAATTACAAGTTGTTAAAGAACTAAGTTAGTTAAATGTTTGAAAGCAAATCACAACACATAACGGCGCAAAGGTTACGGCTAAAAGGTTGTTAAAGAACTAAGTTAGTTAAATGTTTGAAAGCAAATCACAACGGGGTGTTTACAATTTTGAATGTACTTACAGTTGTTAAAGAACTAAGTTAGTTAAATGTTTGAAAGCAAATCACAACTTATACTTGTTTTTATGGTAGATTTACTAAGTTGTTAAAGAACTAAGTTAGTTAAATGTTTGAAAGCAAATCACAACAGGTAAAAGGGTATAAAAATTCTTTTGGCGTTGTTAAAGAACTAAGTTAGTTAAATGTTTGAAAGCAAATCACAACACACGCTGCATTATAGCCTCAAACTTTTCAGTTGTTAAAGAACTAAGTTAGTTAAATGTTTGAAAGCAAATCACAACTATCATTTATTTCCCTGGCTTCACTACCATTGTTGTTAAAGAACTAAGTTAGTTAAATGTTTGAAAGCAAATCACAACAGAAGCAGCAATCACTACAGCATCAGCCGGGTTGTTAAAGAACTAAGTTAGTTAAATGTTTGAAAGCAAATCACAACAACCTTATACACACCATCCACATGTACATGGTTGTTAAAGAACTAAGTTAGTTAAATGTTTGAAAGCAAATCACAACACCGTCCTTAGTCACTTCAACGATACCGTTGTTGTTAAAGAACTAAGTTAGTTAAATGTTTGAAAGCAAATCACAACCCTGTACTATTGCGCTATGCTTACCGCAACGTTGTTAAAGAACTAAGTTAGTTAAATGTTTGAAAGCAAATCACAACAAAATTGATTGCACTTAGCAAATATTTTTTGTTGTTAAAGAACTAAGTTAGTTAAATGTTTGAAAGCAAATCACAACATCCGTTTCAGGAACTGGACTTTGTTTGCTGTTGTTAAAGAACTAAGTTAGTTAAATGTTTGAAAGCAAATCACAACAGAGCAGTACTTTAATCGGCCCTGTTTTAGTTGTTAAAGAACTAAGTTAGTTAAATGTTTGAAAGCAAATCACAACAATGATAGATACAATTAATTTACGAATACGTTGTTAAAGAACTAAGTTAGTTAAATGTTTGAAAGCAAATCACAACCCCCTACTTCCAAATCTAAAAACGGTAACTGTTGTTAAAGAACTAAGTTAGTTAAATGTTTGAAAGCAAATCACAACCTTTTATCTACCATCATTTCGGTACCTTCTGTTGTTAAAGAACTAAGTTAGTTAAATGTTTGAAAGCAAATCACAACCAACGCACCACTAATAGACCTTAAAAGAAGTTGTTAAAGAACTAAGTTAGTTAAATGTTTGAAAGCAAATCACAACGATAGTTTTATTTATCTTTATCAGGCAGAGCGGCTATGCCAATCTGCTCCTTGCAAAATCCAGCTAAGGTTGGATTTTGCTTTTTTATTTATGCTTCGGTAAAAGTCCGCCAACGATACGCAGCACAAAAGTATCTCTTGTTCCCCGGGATAAACAGTGCAATAATGTTGCCGAGAGAACCGCAACTTGTCCCCAAAAACAACTCATTACTTAGCACTTAAGCCACTCCTAACTCCGGCAACGTTTGCGTAAAAAAATATTCCGCAAAACGCCTAAAAGCAATGACCACAAACTGTTTTTTTACTGATAAGCATCAGTAAACACCCAATAACCCCATCTAACTTTGTTCATTCTATTTTTTGTTTTAATACTACCGATTACGATGTGTTGTGCTAAATCCTTTCCACGCTCTCCGCAAATTTCAAAATGTATATATTATGAAAAAGTTCAGCATTTTTCTTTGTAGCCTTCTTGTACCTTTTCTTGTTCAGGCAGGCGAAGCCGATTTACAAATACCCGATGCCATTCATGCCGACCCAACATTGTACTGGGGGTTTTTAGTTACCGCACTTGGGCTTGTATTTGGTTTATACCATTATATGAAAATAAGAAAACTACCTGCACACAAAAGCATGCTGGAGATTTCTGAAATTATTTATCAAACCTGCAGCACCTATTTAAAACAACAAGGCAAGTTGTTAGCCATACTGTTTGTTTTTATTGGTACAGTAGTTACATTTTATTTTGGTTTTTTAGCCAAAGATCATGAAGGAAAAGCATTATTTGGATTTGGTGGTGTGTTGTTAATCATCACCTGGACAATCATTGGCATGATGGGGTCTTATATTGTTGCCGCATTTGGTATAAGGATGAATACACTGGCCAATGCCCGTATGGCCTTTGCATCATTAAAAAGGCAACCACTTAACCTTTTAAAAATTCCGTTAAACTCTGGTATGAGCATTGGTGTGGTACTGATTTGTGTGGAGCTGATGATGATGTTAATTATTTTATTGCTGATGCCCGGCAAACTTGCAGGTGCTTGTTTTATAGGTTTTGCCATTGGAGAATCTTTAGGTGCATCAGTGTTAAGAATTGCCGGAGGTATATTTACAAAAATTGCCGACATTGGTTCCGACCTGATGAAAGTGGTTTTTAAAATTGGTGAAGATGATCCACGTAACCCCGGCGTAATTGCAGATTGTACCGGTGATAATGCAGGTGATTCTGTTGGCCCTACCGCCGATGGTTTTGAAACTTACGGTGTAACAGGTGTGGCATTGATCTCCTTTATCTTATTAGCCGTTAGCGGTGCAGGTATTCAAACTGAATTACTGATATGGATATTTGCCATGCGGATAATGATGGTGATCACTTCTGTTTTATCTTTCTGGATAAATAATTTTATCAGCAATGCGCTATACAGTAAAAAAGAAGATATTGATTTTGAAAGACCATTGACCAATCTGGTATGGATCACTTCTATACTTTCCATCATTGTTACTTTTATTGTAAGCTGGATATTACTGCCCGACCTAAATGGCAATACAGAAATGTGGTGGATACTTTCTGCTATCATCAGTTGTGGTACAATTGGTGCTGCACTAATACCGGAATTCACCAAAATATTTACCTCTCCAAAATCTTTACACGTAAAAGAAATTGTACGGGCTGGCCGAGAAGGTGGTGCTTCATTAGTTTTATTATCAGGATTAGTAGCGGGTAATTTTTCTGCCTTCTGGAAAGGTGCAGTATTTTTTGTACTGATGTTTATGGCTTATTTCATCAGCACTTTCGGCTTGGATGAAATAATGATCTACCCATCTATTTTTTCTTTTGGTCTTGTGGCATTTGGTATGCTGGGCATGGGACCCGTAACTATTGCAGTAGACAGTTATGGCCCTGTTACAGATAATGCACAATCTATTTATGAATTATCCTTAATTGAAGAAGTACCCAATATTGATGCAGAAATTGAAAAAGATTTTGGCTTTAAACCCGATTGGGAAAAGGCAAAATATTACCTGGAAAAAAATGATGAGGCAGGCAATACATTTAAAGCTACAGCAAAACCTGTATTGATAGGTACGGCAGTTGCCGGTGCCACCACCATGATATTTTCTTTGATACTGATGATAAAAACAACACTTAATATTGAACCGGAAAAAGTGCTGAACCTTTTAAACCCTTACACTATTTTAGGTGTTATTATTGGTGGTGGTGTTATTTACTGGTTTACCGGAGCATCGCTACAGGCCGTTACCACAGGCGCTTACAGGGCTGTAAAATATATTAAAGATAATATCAACCTCGACCCCGATGCACCTAAAAAAGCCGACCTGCAAATGTCGAAAGATGTAGTGAAAATCTGTACACAATATGCACAAAAAGGAATGTTCAATATTTTTATTGCGGTGTTCTTTTTCTCGCTGGCCTTTGCATTTTTATCCTCACCATCAAGCGTAGGCGGCGTAAATGCAGTAAGTTTATTTGTAAGTTATTTATTGGCAATTGCTGTGTTTGGTTTGTTTCAGGCAGTGTTTATGGCCAATGCCGGTGGCGCATGGGATAATGCAAAAAAAGTAGTGGAAGTTGATCTTAAAGAAAAAGGAACACCGTTGCATGATGCAACTGTAGTGGGTGATACCGTAGGTGATCCATTTAAAGATACTTCATCAGTTGCGTTAAATCCCATCATCAAATTCACCACATTGTTTGGTTTACTGGCTATGGAAATATCTATATCAGAAAGCTTTAGGGATATGGCACCTTACTTTGGTTTGGTATTTCTTGCTATTGCATTGGTTTTTGTATGGCGTTCGTTTTACAAAATGAGAATTGATAATTGATAATTGATAAACAGCAACGTGAGTTGTTGAATTCATGATTTTTGTCTTTATGAAAACCAATATTTATCATATTTACGGGCATATTTAATTTTTAAGTTTGCCTGGAAATTTATTGTAACACATGAACACTATACTTTATAAGCAACAGCTTTCTCAGGATGTATTTTTAATGCGCCTGCATGCACCATTAATTGCAGAAGAGCGGCAGGCAGGGCAATTTATTATTTTACAAACCGATGATGACTATGGCGAACGCATTCCGCTTACCATTGCAGATGCTGATACAATAGAAGGCTCTATCACCATCATCTTTCAGGTGGTAGGTAAAACCACCAAACATTTAGCCACTTTTAATGTAGGTGACAAACTACCGGCACTGCTTGGCCCATTAGGCAAGCCTACACACATTGAAAATTTTGGAAGAGCAGTTTGTGTTTGTGGTGGCATTGGCGTAGCTCCCATGCATCCCATTGCACAGGCGTTAAAAAATGCTGGCAATCATGTTACGGTTATCATTGGTGCAAGAACAGAAGAGCTGATCATTTTACAAAAAGAAATGAGTGCCATTGCAGATGAATTAATTATTTGTACTGATGATGGCACTGCCGGTATAAAAGCATTGGTAACTGCACCGCTGAAAGAATTATGCGAACAGGAATTAAAACCCGATATCGTTATCGCCATTGGTCCGCCGGTGATGATGAAGTTTTGTGCCGAAACCACCAGGCCTTACAAAGTATTTACACAAGTATCCTTAAATACAATAATGGTAGACGGTACCGGTATGTGCGGCGGTTGCAGGGTTAATGTAGGTAAAGAAGTAAAATTTGTTTGTGTAGATGGCCCTGAGTTTGACGGGCACCTTGTAGATTTCGACAACATGATAGCACGATTGAATGCTTATAAAGAAATTGAAAGAACACATTACAAATGCTTTGTTGAAAAAGCTTTTAACAAAAACGTAAAAGAGGTACAGTTATGAGTTACAAAACAACAGCAGCATTACAACGCCAGGCACAAATTTTATTAAAAGAATTTGCACCAAAAGCTACTTCATTAAAAGTAAAAGAAAGGCAAAAGATTCCGGCACAGGAAATGCCGGTGCAGGATCCGGAATTGCGTTCTCATAATATGGAAGAAGTAGCACTGGGTTACAGTTTTGAACAGGCGCAGGTAGAAGCCTTTCGCTGTTTGCAATGCGCCAAAAAAAATTGTATGGAAGGCTGCCCGGTAAAAATTGATATCCCCCGCTTTATCGATCATATTGCTAAAGGCGAATACGAACAGGCTATTGCAGTGGTTAAAGAAACTACTTTATTACCTGCAGTTTGCGGCAGGGTTTGCCCGCAGGAAAAACAATGCCAGTTACATTGCACATTAGGCAAATCCTTAAAAGATATTGACAGCTCTGTTGCCATTGGAAGATTGGAACGTTTTGTTGCCGACTGGGAAAGAATTAATAATAAAATTGTAATACCGGCTGTAAAACCAGCCACCGGAAAAAAAGTGGCTGTGGTAGGCAGTGGCCCTGCAGGCCTGGTAGTTGCTGCCGATTGCAGGCGTGAAGGTCATCATGTAACAATTTTTGAAGCCTTTCATAAACTGGGCGGTGTATTGCGTTATGGCATACCCGAATTCAGGTTACCCAATGATATTATTGATAAAGAAATTGAAACACTCAGCGCAATGGGTGTTGAAATAAAAACAAATTTTGTAGTGGGCCGTACCAGAAAACTAACTGACCTTATTGATAAGGATGGGTATGATGCCGTATTTATTGGCACCGGTGCAGGGCTTCCCATCTTTATGGGTATTGAAGGAGAAAATTTGATTGGCGTGTTTGCCGCTAATGAATATCTTACCCGTATCAATCTTATGAAAGCATTTCATGCTGATGCAAGCACCCCCGTTTATCCTTCTAAAAATGTAGCTGTACTTGGCGGTGGTAATGTAGCTATGGATGCTGCAAGAATGGCAAAGCGCCTGGGTGCTGAAAAAGTTTTTGTAGTGTACAGAAGAAGTGAGAACGAAATGCCGGCACGTAAAGAAGAAGTAGAACATGCTAAAGAAGAAGGCATAGAGTTTTTATTACTTCGTAATGCCAGGAAAATATTGGGTGACGAAAATGGCCGTGTAACAGGAATGGAATGTTTACAATATGAATTGGGTGAGCCCGATGCTTCGGGCAGAAGATCGCCTGTTGAAATTAAAAACAGCGAATTTATACTGGATGTAGATACTGTAATTGTTGCCGTAGGCAACGGTAGTAATCCACTCATCAGCCAAACCACTCCACAATTGGATGTAAATAAAAGAGGCAATATTGTTGTAGATGAAACACAGCAAACTTCTATGAAAAAAATATTTGCCGGCGGCGATATTGTATTGGGTGCTGCCACTGTTATTCTTGCCATGGGCGAAGGAAGGAGAAGTGCTGCATCAATTAATGAGTTGCTGGCTGCGGCAAATACATAACCCACAATATCCCAAAATACATTACTCCATTTAAATTCGCACTCTCAGATGTGTGAATAATGTAACTTTTAAGGCTAATTCTGTAACTCTATTTCCATAAAAAGAGCTGAACTTCGATTAACAGTATTTGTGTGTTTACGCATAGGTATGTATACAAATATCATTGAAATGATTTTTAGAAAACAAACTGTTATGGAAAAAAATTATTACCTGGATGGGATGAGAGGTGAGGATTGCGCTATTCAAGTTAAAAGAGCGCTATTGCTGATTTTCCAGGTTGAAAAAGCAGAAGTATCCCTTGATCCTCCAAAAGTTTTTCTTACGATGAGTAAGCCAATCAAAGTAAATGAATTACAAAACCAAGTGAGTAAAGTTGGCAATTATACTATTAAAGAATTAGAATAAGTAAGTATTGAATAGTTAACTTTCAAAGAACATTTACCCAATCTTATAATTACACCACACATAAAAAACCTTATGACCATTCAAATAAATACCGATAACAATTTAACCGTACATGAATCATTTGGCGCTAAGCTGCACAGCTTACTCTCAGAAGAATTAAGCAGGTTTAGTGAAAATATTACCCGGTTGGAAGTGCATCTTTCTGATGAGAACGGGCACAAAGACGGACAGAATGATAAACGTTGTATGATTGAGGCACGTATTGAAGGCAGACAGCCCATTGCTGTTAAAGATGTGGCCAACACACACGACCTGGCAGTAAGCGGTGCCATTGATAAATTAAAAAGTGCGTTGGAAAAAATAATGGGGCGACTGAGCACATATTAAAACACATTTTTTAAAATAATCTCCATTAAGCCAGCTCAAGTGCTGGCTTATTATATTTATTCCGGTATTCTACCGGCGTTAAACCAGTTATTTTTTTAAATATTGTACGAAAGGCTTTGGTGTCGGTATACCCCACATCAAACATTACTTCATTAATATTTTTACGGCTGCTTTCAAAACTTCTTTTTGCTGCTTCAATTTTTACACGCTGCATATATTCCACCACGGTATTGTTGGTAGCTTTTTTAAAGCGCCGTTCAAAACTTCGTCTGCCAATAGCAAATTTATCAGCCAGGTTATCTACAGTAATTTTATCACAATAATTGTCTTCAATAAATTCCTGCGCTTTTTTTATGGCATCATCTTCATGCTCTTTTTGTCCCTGAAACATCATAAAAGCATTCTGGCTGCTGCGGTCAATTTCTATTGCAAAAAATTTAGATGCTAAAATGGCAATATCTCTGTTGGTATACTTTTCTACAAGATATAAAAGTAAATTCCAGTAACTATTAGCACCGCCGCTGCTGTACAAACCTTGTTCTTCTGTAATTATACTGCCATCTACAAGCTCCACATCCGGAAACATATTTCTAAAATCGTTGGCAAATAACCAATGGGTGCTGCATTGTTTTCCTTTTAACAATCCTGTAGCAGCTAATAAAAAAGCGCCCAAACAAAGTGATGCCACTTCCGCCCCATTTTTATATTGTTCCTGTATCCAGGGAATCAAATCTTTGTTCAGTTCCAATGCATTTTTTATGTTGCCTGTTAAAGCAGGAATAAAAATAAGGTCGGTCTTTTTTACATTTTTCAGCAACACATCTGCATGAACAGAAAATACGCTGTTATCTAATTTTACTTCGGGTTTTATTGCTACCAACTGTACATTAAACAATGCCGGTTTACCTGCTGATTGCAAAAATTGGTTTACTGCGGTAAACATATACCGGGGGTCGGCAATGGCTTCTATTACCGAAGATTCAGGTACTAATATTGATACATGTTTCATTATTCAAAATTTTCTGTCTTAAAGAAATTACTGCAATAAAGGTAAGGAAGTTGACTGTCGTAATCAACCCCTTTGATTGTCGTTTTTGCACATTGCAATTACTAATTAAGAAAACTAAGTTTGTATTGTAATTAAATATTCGGTAATGATAGCGGTTTTTAAAACGAACATCAATTGTCCGGACCAGGCCAAACAACTGGTACAACAAATACATAAAACATTTGCCGGTTACAAAGCCAATTTCGACCTGGATGATTGCGATAAAATACTTCGTATTGTAGCAGACAATGGCAATATTGTAATTACCCATTTTATCAGCTGGTTAAAAAACAATGGCTGCCATGCAGCAATTTTACCCGATAATTAAATACCATAAAAAACATGACACAAATAAATACTTACTTAACTTTTAATGGCAATTGCAGGGAAGCGATGACATTTTATAAAAATTGCCTGAGAGGGGAATTAACTTTTCAAACCGTTGGCGAATCGCCATTGGCAGACAAGATGCCGCCTATAATGAGAGATTGCATTCTGCATGCTACATTAACTAATGGCGCATTGACCATTATGGCATCCGATATGGTAGCCGATAAAGGATTAATAAAAGGCAATGCTGTTTCATTAATGCTTAATTGCAGCAGTGAAGAAGAGACAAGGGCTTTTTATGAAAAATTATCTGCTGGCGGCAGGGCAACGCACCCTTTGGAAATTTCTTTCTGGGGCGCTTTATTTGGCGACCTAACAGATAAGTTTGGCAATCAATGGTTATTACATTTTGATAAAACTCAGCAATAAAATTTTATGGAAAAGAAAAAATATTTTCCGGTACCATTAGCTGCCCCTGCATTGGGCGCATTGGCAAATAAAAAAATTACTACATTGCAGCAGCTTGCAAGATACAGCGAAAAAGAAATTGCTGCACTTAATGGCATTGGCAATAATGCATTAGTAAATTAAAAACTGCTTTGACACAAAGCGAATGATGATTTAAAAAATAGTATCACATAACATATGCAACCCACTTACAAACAAATCTGCGAGGCTTTTTCAAACGGCAATTTTAAATTCAGTTATCACTTTCTTGCCGAAGATATTGAATGGAATATTGTTGGCGATAAACTGGTAAAAGGAAAGGCCGCAGTAATTAAATTCTGTAATAATACTGCAGCCTATTTTGCATCAGTTACCACCACATTTACCATCAGCAATATAATTGCTGATAATTCCACTGTTGCAATAGATGGTACAGCTCAATTTGTGAATACAGAAAGTAAAACAACTCACCTTTCCTCCTGTGATGTTTATCATTTTAAAGATGGCTTACTAAAAAACATAACTTCTTATTGTATTGTAACAGACAAAAACTAAAATAGCACAAAATGAAAAAGACAAAAACTTTGTATTGGGTTTTTACCGGCCTGTTTGGAGCATTCATGTTATTTTCTTCAATACCCGATATAATGCTTTCCGCCGAGGCTGTAACTTTTATGAAGCAATTGGGATATCCCAATTATTTTACGGTATTTATCGGCGTTGCAAAAACATTGGGTGTTATTGCCATATTGATACCCGGATACCCAAGAATAAAAGAATGGGCCTATGCAGGATTATTTTTTGATTTGATCGGCGCAGTATATTCCATGCTATCAGCAATGCCTTTTAATCCGCAAATGTTGTTTATGCTGTTGCCGTTTATCTTGGGTATTTTATCTTATGTATTTTATCATAAACTAAGTGCAGTTAAAAACTAATCGCCATTAAATCTTTAGTTATGTCATTTCAGGCGTATATCGATAATATAAAAACAAAGACAGGTAAAACACCTGAAGATTTTAAAAAATTAGCCACAAAAAAAGGCTTACTTAAAGACGGGTTGCTTAAAGAAGGCGTAAAAGCCGGCGAAATTGTTGACTGGCTAAAAAAAGATTTTGATTTAGGCCAAGGGCATGCGATGGCAGTTTATGCAACTTTTAAAGGAAAAAAAGAATAAATATCTTACCATGCCTTTTTAACAATACTAAAAAACACAACATGACCATTTTATTGTACACCCTGGCGGTGATCGGCGCCATTATTGCATTGTTTCTGCTTCTTGCATTGGTAACAAAAAAAGATTTCAGATTAGAGAAGCAGATCATCATTGACAAACCTAAAGCCGAGGTTTTCAATTATCTTAAATTAATAAAGAACCAGGAAAAATACAGCGTTTGGGTAATGAAAGACCCTAACGTAAAAATAGTATACACCGGTACGGATGGTACTGTTGGTTTTATTTCTTCGTGGACGAGCGATGATAAAAATGTGGGCATTGGCGCACAGGAAATAATTAAATTGACTGAAGGCGAAAGTATGGATGTGGAAGTTCGATTTAAAAAACCTTTTGAAGCTACCAATTATGCCCACACTGATGTAACAGCACTTTCTGCTACTCAAACTAAAGTAAGCAATATATTCACCGGCAAACAAAAATTTCCGCTGAATGTGATGAACTTATTTATGGATAAATTAATAGGTAAAGACATGCTGCAAAATTTGGTGAACATGAAAACTAATTTAGAAAACTAACTTTCAACAACAATAAAAAACGATTGACATGAACAACAATATTCACCCCTGCATCTGGTACGATGGCAATGCCAAAGCCGCTGCTGAATTTTATTGCGGCCTTTTTCCCGATTCTAAAATTACCGCCGATACACCCATGGTGGTAAATTTTGAATTAAACGGACAAAAGTTTATGGGTTTAAACGGTGGCCCCATGTTTAAAACCAATCCTTCCATTTCATTTATGGTTATCTGCCAATCGGATGAAGAGATTAATATGTTGTGGGAAAAATTAACTGACAACGGTATGGTAATGATGGCGCTCAACAAATACGACTGGAGTGAAAAATATGGTTTTTGCCAGGATAAATTTGGTCTTTCCTGGCAAATTATGAAAGGAAAATACACCGATGTAAATCAAAAAATAACACCCACCTTTTTATTTGTTGGCAATAATTATGGCAGGGCCGAAGCTGCTGTAAAATATTATACGGGAGTATTTCCTGCATCATCAATCAGCGGCATTTTACTATACCAGGAAAATGAAGGAGCCGAACAAGCCGGTAAAGTAAAACATTCGCAGTTTATTGCAGATGGAAAAGTATTTATGGCGATGGATGGTTTTGGCAATCACAATTTTGCTTTTAATGAAGCCATTTCATTTGTAGTGGAATGTAAAGATCAGCAAGAGATAGATTATTTCTGGAATACACTTACTGCTGACGGTGGAAAAGAAAGTATGTGCGGCTGGTTAAAAGATAAATTTGGCGTATCATGGCAAATTGTACCAAAGGTACTGGGTAAGCTAATGAGCAACCCTGCAAAAGCCGGTAAAGTAATGGAGGCATTTATGCAAATGAAAAAATTTGACATTGCTGCTTTGGAAAAAGCGGCTGAATAATTTTACGTTTTAAAATACTGTTTATGGCAATGAATAAAAACAAAGTAGCTAAAAATGTAGATGAATATATAGCACAGTTTCCACCGGATGTAAAAGCTGCTTTAGAAAGTTTACGTAAAATCATTAAAACCGCTGCACCAAAAGCAGAAGAATTGATAAGTTATATGATGCCTGCTTATAAACTAAATGGCGTGCTGGTATATTTTGCCGGCTATAAAAATCATATTGGTTTTTACGGTACGCCGTTGGGGCATGAAGCTTTTGCGAAAGAATTATCAGGTTATAAAAGTGGCAAAGGTTCTGTACAATTTCCTTTGGGTAAACCTTTACCGCTTAAACTAATAACGCAAATAGTAAAATTCAGGGTAGCACAAAATAACGAAAAAGCAACAGTTAAAAAACCTGTTAAAACTGCAATAAAAAAAGCAAAGCCTGCAAAACTTACCGATGAAGAGCAGGTGAAGGAATGGATAAATAAATTAGACGCCGCAGCAAAAAAAGAAATAGAAGCAGTACAAAAAATTATTAAAAGCAGCAGTACAAAACTTAGTGAACGGATAAAATGGAATGCCCCCAGTTACTATTACAAAGAAGACATACTTACGTTTGGCCCTTACAAAACACACAAATTATTACTCATCTTTCATCACCCTGCAGTGGTAAAAGTAAAAAGTAATTTATTAGAAGGTGAATATAAAGACAGGCGACTGGTACACTTTAAAGATAAAGCAGATGCAGAAAAAAATAAAACAGAACTGTTGAGAATAATTAATGAGATCATTAAAATGATTGACAAAAAATAATTATTAAAACTTTACTTATATGGAAAAGTTAAATTTCTCTACCAGTATTAATGCGCCCAAAGAAAAAGTGTGGAATGCACTTTGGGAAGATGCCAATTACAGGAACTGGACCGCTGCATTTTATGAAGGCTCTTATGCCCAAACCGATAACTGGAAAGTGGATACCAAAGTTTTATTTCTTGGTCCAGATGGCAGCGGTGGCAGCGGCGGTATGGTAAGCAAGGTTGCTGCAAACAGGCCAAACGAATTTATGTCTTTTGAGCACATGGGTGTGGTAAAAAACGGTGTGGAAGATACCACCAGTGATAAAGTAAAAGCATGGGCCGGTGCCATGGAAAATTATACCCTTACCGAAGCAGGTGAAAAAACCATGGTGGCAGTGGAATTAGATATAGATGCCGAATATAAAGACTACTTTATAAAAACCTGGCCCGTTGCATTGCAACGATTAAAGGAGCTTGCGGAAAAATAATAAAGACGGTACAAATAAATTTGAAAAAATAATAACTTACAGCTGGCGGTACCACGGCTTTAAAGGTAACTCCTTTGTTACATTTGAATTATCAGCCCAAGGAGAAAAACAAAATTAAAATTAACACATGCCGGTCTTGAAACCTTTCCTGCAACCAGCAACAATGCTTTTGCAAAAGAAAATTTTATGGAAGGCTGAACACATATTACCGGTATATCACTAAAACAATTTGTAGAAAATTAAAAACTAACAATCATTTGAAAATAAAAAAATATGAGAAAAATAATTTCATTTATGCACATATCACTTGATGGTTTTGTAGCAGGCCTAAACGGAGAAATGGACTGGATCAAAGTTGATGAAGAGATTTTTAACCATGTTGAAAAGCGAATCAGCAAAGGTGACACTGCATTATACGGACGGGCAACTTACGAGATGATGGAAAATTACTGGCCCACTGCCGCAAATAAGTCGGCAGCAACCAGGCACGACATTGAACATTCAAAGTGGTATAGCAAAGTTCACAAAATTGTTTTATCAAAATCTCTGAAAGAATCGAATTTGGCTAACACAAAAATTATTAGCAACAATATTTCGGATAGCATAAATGAAATAAAACAATCACGTTCCGCATCAGGCGGTAGCGAAAATGAAGAAATCCTGCTTTTTGGTAGCCCGACAGCAACCCATTCACTTATGCAACTGAACTTAATTGACGGTTACTGGCTATTTGTTAATCCTGTTATTCTTGGACAAGGTATTCCATTATTTGCAGGCATAAAAGATAAAATAAACCTGAAACTATTAACTACCCGGCAATTTAACAGCGGTGTAACTGAACTCAGTTACACAGTGAACAGACAGTAAAGGCAAACAACTAACAAAATGCATATACCGTAGAAAAAAAATACAGCTCATAAGAAATTTAACCTAGGTAAACCGGCATTTCACTCATATGCCGGTTTTTTATTGTTGCCCTTCGTATACCTGTTTTAGTAAGGCCAGGTTAACAATAGCGATCTTCTTTTCTAAAAAGCGTAAAATATTTTCTGCCGAAAATTCATTCATCATTTTAAACAAGGTTTCGTAAGTAGTGCCTGTATAGGATGCCAGATCCTGCCGTGACAAAACGATATTTAAATAGCCATCAGCATCCACTCCAAATTTTTCATGCAGAGAAGTTAACGCATAAGCTATCCTTCCCTTGGTACTCATATGCGCCAGGTTACGCATACGCTTTTCTGATTCTTTTAATTCAGCCGCAAAAAACATCAACAGCTGATACATATAATCCGGGTTCACTTTTAATGTAGCCGTAAAAAAATCCATATCCACAAAACATACCTCAGTACTTGCCAATGCCGTTCCCGAAACAGGATAAATAGTATCACTCCCCAATCCTCTATGCCCAACAATTGCCCCCTTATTTGCAAAACGTAAAATCATTTCTTTTTCTTCGTCCCAGCGCTTATGCACTTTTATCAAACCAGAGTGAATAAAGAACATCCCTTTTACTTCATCCCCTTCTCTAAACAACAACTCCCCTTTTTTAAGATGAAACACTTTTCTATTAGCATCAATTGCAGGTAACCACTCTTTACTGCACGATAAACAAAGCGTACAACTCTTTAAATCACATTTATATTTTTTTAATATCATTTTACCTTTTTTAGTATTTCGTCCTCAAAATTATAAATAAAATATTTACAGTCAGTATTTTATGATTACCAATGTTGACATTAAAAAAGATATTGCAATTATATCTATATGATAAATATTTATAAATATATTTGCTTTACAAATATTTAACCTTATTTTTATGATATAAAACATATTAAAAGTTATTTTTTTGCGCTACCGCACGAAATAAATTAGATATATTTTATAATAATACGATTGCTTGCTGCATTTTGTTAAACTAAAAATTGCAGCATGAATATACTAATTATCGGCAACGGCATGGTTGGCTACAAGTTTTGCGAAAAACTGGTAGCTAAATCCAACTCTAATCAGTTTAACATTACTGTTTTTGGCGAAGAGATCCGTCCGGCGTACGACAGGGTTCACCTGAGTGAATATTTTGCAGGTAAATCTGCCGAAGACCTAACTATGGCGCCTGCCAGCTGGTATGCCGAAAATAATATCACCCTTCATCTTGGCGATCCCATTGCACAAATCAACAGAACCGAAAAAACAGTCGACTCTCATAAAGGGCTTACGGTTCCTTATGATGTATTGATTTTAGCTACCGGCTCCGCAGCATTTGTTCCTCCTATTCCCGGCACCGAAAAAAATGGTGTATTTATATATAGAACCATTGAAGATTTAGAAATGATGACTGCCTGGGCCAAAAAAGCAAAAAAAGGCGCTGTTATTGGTGGTGGCCTTTTAGGTCTGGAAGCTGCCAAGGCAATGATAGACCTGGGTGTTACAGATACTTCGGTAATTGAATTTGCTCCAAGATTAATGCCACGCCAGATTGATGAAGTGGGCAGCAATGTATTAAAAACAAAATTAGAAACACTGGGCTTAAAAATTCTTACCAATACTAATACTTCACAAATTTTAGGCGATGATGCGATAACAGGAATGCAGTTTGCCAACGACAGTAAAATTGATGTAGATATGCTGGTGATTTCTGCAGGTATTAAGCCAAGAGACGAGCTGGCTAAATTAAGCGGCTTAACAGTTGGACAAAGAGGTGGTATTGTGGTAAATCAAAAATTACAAACCAGCGATGAAAATATTTATGCCATTGGAGAATGTGCTTTATTTGAAGGTATGATCTATGGTTTAGTGGCACCAGGTTACGAAATGGCACAAATTGTTGCAGACAATTTAATCGCAAACATCAATAATTCTCCTTTAGGGGTTAGAAGTTTTTCTCCTTACGATATGAGTACCAAATTAAAACTGATTGGTGTTGATGTAGCCAGCTTTGGCGATCCGTTTGCTAATGGAGAAGGCATTACTTCTGTTGCCATCAATGATACCAACAAAGGTGTTTACAAAAGAATTAATATCAGTGCCGATGGCAAAACATTATTGGGCGGCATATTAGTAGGTGATGCGGAGCAATACAATATGTTATTGCAAACCGTAAAAAACAAAGTGGTACTTCCTCCTAATCCGGAAGATATTATTTTAGGAAGCCGTGGTGGAGAAGAAGTAGCGGGTGCTGGTATTACAGGCTTACCCGATGATGCATTGATCTGCAGTTGCGAAGCTGTTACCAAAGGAATGATATGCAATAGTGTTACAGAAAATAATTGCGAAACTATAGATGCGATAAAAAAATGTACCAAAGCAGGAACAGGTTGCGGAGGTTGTGTACCAATGATAAAAGACCTGGTAACACACACACTGAAAGCCAATGGAAAAATTGTACACAATGTATTATGCGAACATTTTAATTACAGCCGCCAGGAATTATTTGACCTGGTAAAAATAAACAAACTAAAAACCTACGACGAAGTACTGAACATGTTTGGTAAAGGCGATGGTTGCGAATTATGCAAACCTCCTGTTGCTTCTATCCTGGCAAGTTTATGGAATGAAATTATTTTAAAGAAAGGCAATGATACAGCACAAGACAGTAACGATCGTTTTTTAGCCAACATACAAAAAGGTGGTACGTATTCTGTTGTACCCCGTATTCCTGGCGGAGAAATTACGCCGGATAAATTAATTGTGATTGGACAGGTAGCAAAAAAATATAACCTCTACACAAAAATTACCGGTGGTCAGCGCATCGATTTGTTTGGCGCACACTTGTCTGACCTGCCTAATATCTGGGAAGAATTGATTGATGCCGGTTTTGAAAGCGGCCATGCTTATGGAAAAAGTTTACGTACTGTAAAAAGTTGTGTGGGTAGTACCTGGTGCAGATTTGGGCTACACGACAGTGTTAGTTTTGCTATCAAAGTAGAAGAAAGGTACAGAGGCTTGAGATCTCCACACAAATTAAAAGGCGGTGTTAGCGGCTGCATAAGAGAATGTGCCGAAGCACAGAGTAAAGATTTTGGTATCATCGCTACCGAAAAAGGCTGGAACCTTTATGTATGTGGCAATGGTGGCAGCAAACCACAACATGCATTATTATTAGCCACCGATATTGATGAGGAAACCTGTATTAAATACCTCGACAGGTTTTTAATGTTTTATGTAAAAACTGCCGATCCTCTTACCCGTACTGCCACCTGGTTAAATAAAATGGAAGGCGGTATTGGCTATTTAAAAACAGTGGTGATAGATGATGCTTTAGGTATGAATACACAATGGGAAGCTGACATGGCTAATCACGTTGATACTTATGAATGCGAATGGAAAGCAGCCATTGAAACACCGGAATTACGCAAACGTTTTTCGCATTTTGTAAATGCTCCCGAAGAAAAAGATCCCAGTGCAAAATTTGAACCAATGAGAGAACAGGTAAAAGCAAAGGACTGGAAATAGTAAACTGGTTTAGGAGTTTAGAAGTTTAGCAAACACCCAACTAAACTTTCTAAACCCCTAAACCTCTAAACTTATAAAACATGATAGCAGAAGCAACAACAACAACCTGGTTTTACGCCTGCAATGTTCAGGATGTTCCTCTTAATGGTGGTGTATGTGTAAAGTATAATGATGTACAAATTGCCTTATTTCATTTCAGCAGAAGAAATGAATGGTATGCTACGCAAAATGAATGTCCGCATCGTATGCAAATGGCATTAAGCCGGGGCATGATAGGCACACTGGGCGAAGAACCAAAAGTAGCCTGCCCTTTTCACAAAAAAACTTTCTCTTTAAAAACCGGCGAATGTTTAAATAGTGATGAATGTGCTATTAAAATCTATCCGGTAAAAATAGAAGATGGAAAAGTATTTATAGGAGTAGAATAAAAAATATTATGCTGTATGAATCATGACCGAAACAACATTGTTAATCATTAAAAACACATTATGGCAAGCACAAAGTAAACCCGGCAAAATCCCCTGAAAGCCATAAAAGAAAAAGCCCCGGAACGAATTGGAAGCTCAGACCGGGACAATGATCTCAAATTGCGAACAACTTAAAACCAAAACAAAATTATGCTTAAAACAAGTAAAAAAATCATGTGCAGCTTTTTATTGCTGCTTACTTTAAACACGGTGTGGCCACAGTCAAAAAAAACATCTGTAACTGTATGGGATGGCATGGCCATAGCCGGTTATGTAAATGATGGTGGTTTTGTAAACTTTGGTGGGCCAACCGTAAAGTTTATTAAAAAACCCTGGGTATTTGGCTTTGGCATTTTACCCACCATGCGCATTAAAGAAGACAAAGTAGCTGCCGGAGCAAAAAAAAACTCGATAATAACACCTACCGCCGGTTTTGGATTTACGTTTATTTACAAACATTTTGTAACCCAGATCCCTTTTTATTACAATACTAAAACAGCAACGGCAGATGGCAAATGGAATGTGGGATTAGGAATAGGATATAAGTTTTAATTACCGCTTACTGTTATCATTTATCATCAAAAATTAAAATCATGTCATCAATAATAAGTAACCAACCGCTCACAAAACTTAATATTTTCTCTGGTAAAGGTATTCAGATGAAAACCTTTCATATCACCTGGCTAACTTTTTTTGTTTGTTTCTTTGGATGGTTTGGTTTAGCTCCGCTAATGCCCACTATTAAAGAAGATCTGCATCTGGATAAAGGACAAATAGGCAATATCATAATCGCATCGGTATCAGCCACCATTATTGCCCGTTTGTTAATTGGAAAATTATGCGATACCTGGGGGCCACGTAAAACCTATACAATGTTGTTGCTCATTGGTGCCATACCGGTAATGTGTGTGGGCCTTGCAAAAGATTATACTTCCTTTTTATTATTCCGTTTGGCCATAAGTATCATTGGAGCGTCGTTTGTTATCACACAATTTCATACTTCGCAAATGTTTGCCGCCAATATTAAAGGCACAGCCAATGCAGTTGCCGGTGGCTGGGGTAATTTAGGTGGCGGAGTAACTAATATGGTAATGCCTTTAATTTTTGCTGCCATTGTTGGCTTTGGTTATACTACCCATGATGCATGGCGCTACGCAATGATAGTTCCCGGGATAATGATGCTTGTAATGGCATTTTTCTATTACCGCTTTACTAAAGATACCCCGGCAGGAAATTATGATGAATTAAATAAACTAAAAGCAATAAAAGAAAAAACAGATTACAGTGTTTTAAAAGACTGGAGAATATGGGCCTTATCACTTGCCTATGCTGTATGTTTTGGCATGGAAATCACATTTGATAATGTTGCCGCACTACACTTTGTACAAGAGTATAAACTCAGTCAAAGCAGTGCCGGTTTTTGGGCAGGCATGTTTGGTTTTATGAACATTTTTGCCCGTGCATTGGGTGGCATATTTGCCGATAAAGTAGGCAAAAAATTTGGCATGAGAGGCAAGGGTTTATTGCTGGCTGCAGTTTTATTGTTAGAAGGTTTTGGGCTACTGATGTTTGCTCAAGCCGGATCATTTGCCATGGCTATTTTTTCTATGATATCGTTTGCATTATTTTTAAAAATGGCTAACGGTACAACTTATGCCATTACACCTTTTATTAATGAAAAAAATGGCGGACTTGTTGCTGGTATAGTAGGAGCAGGTGGGAATTTAGGAGGTATGATGTTTGGCTTTTTATTTAAAAGTAAAAACATTACTTACATAGATGCATTTAGCTATATCGGCTATATCGCTATTGCTGTATCATTAATTATTTTGGTTACAAGATTTACAAAATCAGTGGAGGTTATGGAAATCCAATCGGCCCCGGCTTTGGCATAAAACAATGATCTAAATTAGATGAATGGCATCAATAAAATAAAATCAGAGTTAAACAATACCACTACCTGCTGTTACTGTGGTGTGGGTTGTGGTATCGTTGTAAACAAAGACGACCATAACAGAATCACTGTTGAAGGTGATAAAAATCATCCGGTGAATAAAGGCATGCTCTGCAGTAAAGGCCTGAATTTGCATCACACCGTAAATGATCAAAGCGACAGGTTATTATATCCTGAAATGCGCTACAATAAAAACATGCCCCGCCAAAGAGTAAGTTGGGATGTGGCGTTAGAAAGAACTGCAGCTGTATTTAAAACTTTCATAGATAAATACGGGGCGGATAGTGTGGCATTTTATGCAAGCGGGCAATGTTTAACCGAAGAATATTATGTAGTTAATAAACTCATCAAAGGTTTTATCGGTAGTAATAATATTGATACCAACAGCCGTTTATGTATGAGTAGCGCTGTTGTTGGTTATAAAATAAGTTTGGGAGAAGATAGTGTACCGGTGAGTTATGACGACCTTGAATTGTGTGATGTAATTTTTGTAGCCGGGGCAAATCCTGCCTGGTGCCATCCTATTTTATGGCGCAGAGTTGAAGCTGCAAGAGAAATAAATCCTGATCTTAAAATAATTGTAAGCGACCCACGCAAAACACAAACCTGTTCTTTAGCTAATGTGCATTTGCAATTAAATCCGGGTACGGATATTACTTTACACCATGCCATTGGCAGATGTTTAATTGAAGAAGGAAAAATTGATTTTGATTTTATCAACGACAGTACCAACGGCTTTTCAAAATACCGGGAAACAGTTTTTGAAAGAACTGTTGAAGAAGCAGCAAATATTTGCGGCGTTAGTGAAAATGATATCCGTTTAACCGCATTGTACATTGGTAATGCCAAAGGTTTTATTACCATGTGGACGATGGGATTAAATCAAAGTGTAGTAGGTACTAATAAAAATTTGTCGCTCATCAATTTAAATTTAATTACCGGGCAAATTGGTAAACCCGGTGCAGGGCCATTTTCATTAACCGGCCAGCCAAATGCCATGGGTGGCAGAGAAGTAGGAGGATTAAGTAATTTACTCCCTGCTCATCGTGATCTTACCAATGAAACACATCGCAACGAAGTAGAAAAGTTTTGGCAGATTCCATTGGGCACCATTCAACCAAAACCTGGTTTAACTGCTACTGAAATGTTTGATGCATTAAATGAGGGTAAACTAAAAGCCATCTGGATATTATGTACCAATCCACTAACCAGCTTGCCCGATGTACGTGTTGCTGAAGCCGGATTAAAGAAAGCAAAATTTGTAGTGGTGCAGGATATCAGTAACAAAGTAGAAACGCTTCCATATGCTGATGTAGTACTGCCTGCTGCGTCGTGGACCGAAAAAGAAGGCACCATGACAAATGCAGGCCGCTACATTGCTTATCTTAATAAAATTGTGGATGCCCCTGGCGAAGCCTTACCCGATGCGGAGATCATTTGCCGCTTTGCCAATAAAATGGGCTACCCTGGTTTTGATTTTAAAAACTTTGGGGAGATATATGCCGAACATGCTGGATTAACCGAAGGCACTAACATTGATATCAGCGGATTGAGTTATGAAATATTAAAGGAAAAGAGAGCAGTACAATGGCCCTATAAAAAAGCTGAAAGCTTAAAGCAGGAAGCTGAAAGTGGAAAACAATACCATGGTACGCCAAGATTGTTTACTGATCATAAATTTTTTACGCCAGATAAAAAGGCAAACATACAATCCTTTAGTGATGAAAATAATTCTGAAGCGTTAACCCCGGAACATCCGCTGATACTCACTACCGGCCGCATACGTGATCAGTGGCATACCATGAGTAAGACGGGCAAAGTAAATAAACTCAATCAGCATATCAGTGAAGCTTTTTTAGAGATCAATCCTGTTGATGCCGCCAAAAGAAAAATAAAAGACAACGACATTATTGAGGTGGTTAATAACCGTGGCAACGTTCGGGTTAAAGCAAAATTCAGCGACGATATAAAGCCCGGCGTAGTTTTTTTACCCATGCACTGGGGCAAAATTTTAAACAGCGATCTTAACAGGGCTAATAATCTTACTAATAATTTAGTGGACCCCAAAAGCAAAGAGCCCGATTTCAAATTTAGTGCAGTACAGGTATCGTTGTATAAAAAAGCTAAGCAAAAAATAATTGTTGTGGGTGCAGGTGCAGGCGCCTGTGGTTTTGTAAAAAGCTACCGCACTTTAAATACTGAAGATGATATTGAAGTATTCAGCAAAGAAGATTTTCCATTTTACAACAGGGTGCTGCTCCCCGACTATATCAGCGGTGTATTACCCTGGCATAATTTAATTAAGATGAGTGACGATGAAGAAGCCGATCATCGGATAAAACTACATCGTGGTGTTAGTATTGAAAAAATTGATAAAGAAAACAAAAGTGTAACCGATAGTAATGGCATTACTCATTTTTATGATGTGCTGTTGCTTGCAACCGGCAGTCGAGCTTTTATGCTGAAGGATATTCCATCGCTTAAAGGAATTTTTACCATGCGCAGCCGTACTGATGCTGATAATTTTAAAAATCATGTTAATCCTGCAAATGGCAAAGTGATCATTGTTGGTGGAGGATTATTAGGCATTGAGTTAGCAGCATCACTTACCGAAGTAGGCGTAAAAGTTACCATCATCCAGCGTATCTCCCGTTTAATGGATCGCCAGTTGGATCCACTGGGCAGTCAATTACTGCATGAAGAATTAACCGCCAAAGGCATTGAAATTTTTTACAACGATGAGATAGATCGTTTCCTGGGAGAAAAAAACATTTCTGCCGTTCGTTTAAAAAGCGGTTTGCATATTGATTGCCAGGCTTTGGTAATTGCTATAGGCACTGTACCAAATACCGAAGTAGTAAAAGCAGCCGGCATCGATTGTAAAAGAGGTGTGATAGTTGATGAATATTTACGCACTACCGAAAAAGATATTTTTGCCATTGGAGAAATTGCAGAGTTCAAAGGATTTTTATATGGTATTACTGCTGCTGCAGAACAGCAGGCAGAAATTGTGGCCCGCTTTTTATGCGGCGATATTTCCAAATATTACAGCGGCAGTTTGCTGATGAATATTTTAAAAATGCATGGCACCGATCTTTGTTCATTGGGCCTTGCCGAAATACCCAATAACGATCCTACCTATGAAGAAATTATTTTTTTGGACAGGGCAAAACGTTATTACAAAAAATGCATTGTACACAATGATAAATTAGTAGGGGCTATTTTAATTGGAGACAAGAGCGAATTTTTAGAATACCGGAATTTAATTGAAAACAAACTGGAGCTGAGTGAAAAACGTTTGCAATTATTACGCAGCGGCAAAACTGCCGAGCCTGTAATTGGCAAACTGGTATGCAGTTGTAACAATGTAGGCGTAGGCAATCTTATCAATAAAATAAAAGAAGGTTGTAAAGATCATTTACAATTATGCCAGCTTACCGGTGCAGGCATGGGCTGCGGCAGTTGCCGGCCCGAGGTAAAAGCCATTTTAGACAGCCAGGTAAATGTTATTAAAAAAGAAGACGGGGTTTTAGTAACTTAGAGAAAACAAAAATGTAGCCACGGATTTCGCAAATTTTCACGGATTAATACAAAAATTCGCTAAAAAAATCCGTGCAAATCTGTGTAATCTGTGGCAAAAATTTCTGCCGGAGGCAGATCCTATTTAGCAGTTATGGAACAACAAACAATTAAACGAACCACTTCAAACGATAAAGATTTTCAGTTACTCATCAAGCAACTGGATCATGAATTGTGGAATGAATTACAGGAAGACCAGGCCACGTACGATCAATACAATAAAGTACCCGATCTTAATACCGTAGTGCTGGTTTATGTAAATGATCAACCGGCAGCAAGTGGTTGTTTTAAAAAATATAATGCTGATACCGTTGAAGTAAAAAGAATGTTTGTAGTTAAGGAACATCGTGGCAAGGGCCTTTCAAAAACTATTTTAGCCGGGTTGGAAGACTGGGCAATGGAGCAAGGTTTTAAATATGCCCTCTTAGAAACCAGTATTCATTTTATTCCTGCCACTACTTTATATAAAAAATCTGGTTACACAATCATTCCTAATTACGATCAGTACAAAGGACTGGAAGAAAGTGTGTGCATGAAAAAGGATTTAACTGCTTCTGAATTCAGGGAATTACAAGGCATAGAATATTTTGATTTTGAAGAAGATTTCGTTGAAGAAAATATGCGTTGTATTCCAATAATCGTTCGTTTTAAAATGGATGCGGCAGGCATTAAATTAAAACTGACAGAGTGGAGTAAATTTAAAAGAGATGAAAGAATACAACTGGCAGTACTGCCTGCTTCAACCAGTGAAGAAGCAAAACTGTACAATAATTATCTCTCTCAATTAATAGAAAAATACACCAACAATAAAGCAACGGAATTAACAATCAATACAAAACCTGACTGGGGCAATTTACAAAGCATACCAGGTATGCTTGCAGAAAAAGCAAAGGAATTTAATTTAGAAATAACAAAGGAAAAATGGTCAAGTCTTACTAACCTGCAGCGCTTCGCCTTATTAAAATTATGCAGGCCCGGGCACGAGAATAAAAATTTCCCTAAGGCAATCAAAGAATTTGGATTGATATAATAAAAGAATCAAAAAGAATAACATAACGACCGACCGATCATTCATACTTAACGATAAACTATATGGCAAACACTATCTTCATCAATTTTCGTGGAGGCATCATTTCTCCCGGCGACCTGTATAACATTCTGCTGGCAGCGCAAAAAATAAAAGTACTTAATGTTCGTTTTGGTTTACGCCAGCAATTATTGATCGATATGGAAAGCTACAGCATTCCCGAATTTACAGGTGAACTGGAAAAGCTGCATATCCCTTACGAAATAGACAACAGTAAATTTCCTAACATCATCAGTTCTTATCCGGCAGAAGACATTTTTATCCGTAATACCTGGTTGAGTGAAGGCGTATATAAAGACATTTTTGACGCTATTGATTATCTGCCCACTTTAAAAGTAAATATTTGCGATAGCAACCAAAGTTTTACCCCAATGCTTACCGGTAATATCAACTGGGTAGCATCAACAACAGCGCAGCATTACTGGCATTTAATTATTCGTTTTCCTAAAACCAATGTTATTTACGAGTGGGATCAGCTGTGTTACACCAACGATATACCCAAAGTAACCAAGGCTATTGAGCAGATCATCAATGCAAATGCAGCAGCTTATATTGATAATGAAAATGCAGACGGGCAACAATTATTTGCAGCATTAGCAAAAGAGGAACTTAGCATTAAACCTGCAGAAAAAAAGGCAGCACTACCACTATTTAATTTACCTTATTACGAAGGACTTAACCGATATGAAAACAAATACTGGCTGGGCATTTACCGCAGGGATGAATTATTCAGTATTGATTTTTTAAAGGAGATTTGCAAACTTTGCTTAGCTACCAAACTGGGCCAGCTTTGCTGCACTGCATGGAAAACAATAATGATAAAAGGCATTGAAGAAAAAGATAAAGAACGCTGGAATCTTTTACTGGAAAAATTTCAGATCAATATGCGCCATGCGGCCAATGAATTAAATTTTCAGGTAGAAGATAATTGTGCAGAAGCATTGGCACTTAAAAGCTACCTGGTAAAAAACCTGAGTATTGATGATACCCGAACTTTTGGTATTTGCATTGGCATTAAAACAAGATCAAAGAGTGAGATCTTCAGCAGCATACTGGTAAGAAAAAGATATTTAATAGATTTTTCGGGTATCAAACTTTTAAAAGTGTATGATATTTTATGTGCCAAAGATTTTAATCCCAATGAAAGAACAGAAGAAATTTTCAGCAGCGGTAACCCCAAAGTAGTATTGGCAGAGCAGTTGCGCAGGGCCGTAATTAAATATTATAATTACAGGGCTGCTCTTACTCAAAAAACAGCTGTTGCTGCATCGCAATTAAAACAGGGTGTTGAAAAAAAACTGGAAGAATATGTGTACCAGTGTACCAATTGCCTTTCTGTATATGATCCCACAACCGGCGACCCTGGTAATGGAATAACACCGGGCACTGCATTCAATAATTTACAGGAGGAATATGTTTGTCCGCTTTGTGATGCAGAAAAAGAAAATTTCAGAAAAATACAAAAATCGGCATTGGGTTTATAAGCCATTTACATCGGCATGGGCATTAAAATTGCGAAAATAAACTTTTTGGTTTTCCTGTAAAGTAATTTGGCAAACTACCAGGTGGTTTAAAATAAATTTCATACTGTGCCGGATCAATTTATTATCCTGTTGCAGCGCAATAATTTTTTTCAATGCTTTTGAAGTATAGATACCACACAAAGGTTCCGGTTCTCTATCGTTAGTAAAAATGTACACATCATATTTTTTACTTTGCTTATGCAAAGCAAATAGTTCTTTGAGCAGGTTTGGTTCCATCAATGGCAGATCGCAAGCCAGTAAAAAAAGGTCTTTAGCCGGGTTTTGCAAGTGTGCCGATAATACACCCAGCAAAGGACCTTTGATGCTGAGTGCAGGATTATCAACGATCAGTAACTCGGGTGTAAATACTTTTTCGTATTCGCTTTGTTGCATTTCATTTACCGAAAGTCTTATAGGAATATTTAATACAGACAGTTTTTCCAAAGCAGTTTGCGCCCAGGTTTTTGCTTCATGCATTAAAAGCCCTTTATCACTTCCCATCCGGCTGCTTTGTCCTCCGCAAAGTATTATACCCAGCATTTATTGTAGTTTGTAATTAGTGATTGGGAATTGGTAATTAGTAATTTGGAATTGGGGAGCCACTTTCATTCCTTTTCACTAATTCCAAATCCCTAATTCCGGTACATTCAACTTTGATGGTGAGCAGGGGTATCAGTATGGCCTAAACTTTTACCAGGTGCCACCACATCCCTGATGAGTTGCTTTATTTCTTTAATTTCTGCAAAGCCGCCATACTCTTTTCTGTCAAATACTTTGGCATCACTAATATGAATAGTGTACCGGCCATTTATTTCGCTGGGTTTTAGTGTAACTGCACCCACTTCATCAGCAAAAGTGGTTAAAATTTCCTGTGCCATATAAGCGGCACGTAAAAGCCAGTGGCATTTGGGGCAATATTCAATAGTTATGGTTGGTTTCATTTTTTAATAATTGATTTTTTAAAAATACAATAAACTATGCCAATCCAAAAAGATAAATTTGTGCCATGTTACAGATAAGCCAGTTATTTATTTATCCCATAAAATCATTAGGCGGCATTGCAAAGCAAGCTGTTGAAATTACCAGTACCGGTTTTAAATCGACAGAAGATGGATGCTGGTGGATGAAAACGATATTTTTTTATCGCAACGCAGCCATCCGCAAATGGCCTTACTGCAAGTTGGCGAAAACACAGAAGGCTTTTTTGTATTTCATAAACAACACCCGTTGCAATCGATACTGCTGCCCTTTGCAACTGAATACAAAAAGAAACTGAGCGTAACAGTTTGGGATGATGTTTGCGATGCATTGGAAGCTGATGAAGAGACCAATAACTGGTTTAGCGATATGCTGCACATTAACTGTAAACTGGTGTACATGCCCGATAGTACTAAAAGGTTGGTGGATAAAGAATATGCCACCAATAACGAGATCACTTCTTTTTCTGATGGCTATCCAATGCTCATGATAGGGCAGGAAAGTTTAGATAAGCTGAATAAAAAATTAGTTGAAGCATTACCGATAAATCGTTTCAGGCCCAACATTGTTTTTACCGGCGGCCATGCACATATTGAAGATGAGATGGCGGCATTTTCTATTGGAGAATTAAATTTTTTTGGTGTAAAGCCCTGTGCCCGATGTGTAATGACCACCATTGATCAGCAAACGGCTGCAAGCGGAAAAGAACCTTTAAAAACGCTAGCCGGATACCGTATGAAAAACAATAAAATTTATTTCGGTCAAAATGTATTGCAGCAGCAAAATGGTTTTATTACACTTGCTGATGAAATAAAAATTATAACACAACGGGAAGTATTTATTTAAAATTAAAAAGGCCATTACCTGCCGCTGCTAAAAACGCTGTTGGTTAAAAACCAGACAGCGGCAACCAAACTTTAAATTTATTCATGAGCATTATCAATAAAGATTTTTACAAAACCAATGTAACACTCCGCATTACCGCACTATGGGCTTTTAGCGAAGCTTTTATGGGCGGCATTTTACACGGTTTAAAAATTCCTTTTGCAGGCCTGGTGCTTGCATTTGTAGCATCGGTATGCATCACATTAATTGCGCTGGGCAATAATAAAAAAGGCGAAATATTAAAAGCCACATTATTGGTTATTGCAGTAAAATTTATTTTAAGTCCGCATACACCACCTATGGCTTACATAGCTGTATTAATACAAGGCGCCGCCGGCGAATTATTATTTGTAAACAAAAGAGCATTAAAACCTGCAGCATTTATACTCACCCTGTTTTCGTTACTCTATTCCGCCTTTCAGCATTTATTAGTACTCACCATTATTTTTGGTAAAGGCTTTTGGCAGGCCATCGATATCTTTTTAAATAAAATCACCCAAACATTTATCACCAATTCTGTACATTACTCCTTATACATTGTTTTGTTTTATGTGGGCTGTTATATTGTGGCCGGTATTGCCGGTGGATTTTTAAACATTAAAATTATTGCCAGCGTTAAGGCAGGCAACCAAACCAATGCGCTATTACAGCAATTAAACAATTTGCCGCAGCAAGAGCAGGATATTTTTTTAAACAATACATCAAAAAAAAGAAAACAGTATTTCACTTTAATTTTTGGTGGCCTTATGTTACTGCTGCTTATTTTTTCTTATCTGCCTTTTCTCAATGCCGGATTTTCAAAATCAAAAATTGCGGAGTTGGTAATGAGGGCCGTAATTATTATTTTAGTTTGGACCTATTTCATCACTCCCCTGCTGCGATTGCAAATTAAAAAATGGGTTACTAAATACAAAGAAAAAAACAGTAGTGCTCTGCAACAGGTAATTGCTTTACTGCCGGGTATAAAAACGGTAGTACAGCAAAGCTGGCAACTTTCTCAGCAACCCAAAAAATGGCAGCACTTTAAAAGTTTTATCAACAACACTGTTTTGCTGATTGTGCATCATGAATAAGATCATCATTTTAACTGGCGAAATACAAACCGGCAAAACCACGCTGCTGCAACAATTTTGTTTACAACAAAATAATATCGCAGGCATACTTACGCCAATTGTAAACGGAAAACGTATGTTTTATAATATTGCAGAAAAAGATTTTTTTGCAATGGAAACGCATGGTAATGAAGAGCAATTGGCAATTGGCAAGTATTTATTTTCTACAGCAGCATTTACAAAAGCCAATGCCATTTTATTGGATGCCAGTAAAAGTATTGAACTTAAATATTTAATCATTGATGAGATTGGGCCATTGGAAACAAGACAACAGCAGGGATTATTTCAATCTCTTACAGAAATTATAGCAGCAGATTTTAATTACACTTTGATAATTGTAGTTCGGCAATCATTACTAGATGAAGTAATAACAAGTTTTAATTTACTTAACCCTCTTGTATTAAGTTTGGAGGAGATGAGACAACATGTTGTAAATAAATAATTACAACTGCAGCAATCCCGCCTTATACAAAGTATTCACCGGTTTATTATCCCAAAATAATTCAAAATCGCCGAGGCCTGCCATTTCATAAGAAGCTTTTACTTCCTGCAGTGTAAAGGTTTTTATATTGTGTACAGATACTTGCTCTAATATAGCCGCAAGCCATAAACCTTCTTCTTTATCTGTTTTAATATTCAATGTTTCTTTCTTCGTTTCAAAGGTTAAAGAACATACTTCCCAATGATTACCTTTTTTTGATTTGGTAGTTATTTCTGTTACGGGAGTATTACCCAGCCAAATTACTTTGGTATTTGGTTTTACAACATTGTACTCTTCCTCGTTTAACAGCTTGGCAATATAATCAGGCGCAATCGTTGTTTTTGGAGTTTTAAAATCAAACCATTTATGCAATGGCACATCAAAACAGGCACCATGCATATAATTGAGTAAAGATTTTTTCAACCCAAAACTAAAACTTTCATGATCGGCACCTGTTGGGTCGATATGCTGAATATCATTATTGGCAAAGCTGCCAATGGTATCCGTTAGTTTTTGTACTTTATATTTTTCAGGATTTAATCCAACGGGGCTGTGTGCCGTCATGGTAAACAAATGCCAGAAGGCAGATTGTAAAACGCCTGCTTCAAACAGTTGGCGTACCATTTCTAAAGAGTCGATAGTTTCCTGTGCGGTTTGTGTAGGAAAGCCATACATTAAATACGCATGTACCATTATGCCAGCCTCAGTAAAATGTCTATTTACTTTAGCCACTTGCGCCACAGTAATACCTTTATCTATCAATTGCAATAACCTGTCGGATGCTACTTCTAATCCTCCCGACACAGCAATGCAGCCGGCAGCTTTCAGCAACAAACACAAATCACGGGTAAAACTTTTTTCAAAACGAATATTGGCCCACCAGCTTACTACTAATTTTCTTTTAATGATCTCTACACTTAATGCCCTCATCAATGCAGGTGGTGCCGCTTCATCTACAAAGTGAAAACCATTTTGCCCTGTTTGTGCAATAATTTCTTCCATACGGTCGCAGAGCAATTCCGCCGTAATGGGCTCGTATAATTTTATATAATCTAAACTGATATCGCAAAAAGTGCATTTACCCCAATAACAACCATGCGCCATGGTTAATTTATTCCAGCGGCCATCGCTCCATAAACTGTGCATGGGGTTTACCACTTCTATTGCCGAAATATATTGATCCAATAAAAAATCGCTGTAGTCTGGTGTGCCCACCTGCCCTTGCTTATAATCGGTGCAGGTACTGTTGTTGATATACTTTACTTCGCCATCAATTAAAGTAAAAGTTCGCTTCAGCTCAGCAATATTTTTTTTTCCCTCAACAAAATAAAATAGATTTTCCACTGGTGCTTCGCCGTCATCCAATGTAATAAAATCGTAAAACTCAAACACTCTTTTATCGGTAAGCGATCGTAATTCGGTATTGGCAAAACCACCACCCATGCAAACTTTTACTTCGGGGTAATTTTTCTTTATCCATTGGCCGCAGCGCAAAGAAGTATATAAATTACCGGGAAAAGGAACAGAAATACAAGCCATTTTTGGTTGTACTGCCAACATCCGATTTTCTAAAATATCAATTAATATTTTATCGAGGTAAGTGTATTCTTTTTGTAACTCGTTGTACAATTCATCAAAACTGTTGGCACTGCGGCCTAACTTTTCGGCATAGCGGCTAAAGCCAAAATGTTCATCCACGCATTCTTTTATCAGGTCGCTCAGATCTTCTAAATACAAAGTGGCCAGGTGCTTGGCTTTATCCTGCGTGCCCATGCTGCCAAATGCCCATACCAAATCATCGGTTTGTACAAAACGGCTGGCTTCGGGTAAAAAATCTCTCTTACTAATTAATGAAGACAACTCCGGATTTTTGCCCTGCAAAAAATATATTACTGCATCAATAGTATTTACATAATCATTTTGCAATGTAATAATGCGTTTGGTATTGGCAGATAATTCCTTTTTAGTATCAATAGCGGCAAACAATTGTTGTAATCCGCTTTTTGAAAATAATGCTACAGTAACTTCTATGCCCAGGTCGGCCTGAAAGGCGCTGATATTTTTTGTATTTAAAAATCCTTTTAAATAAGCCGTTGCCGGATACGGGGTATTCAGTTGTGTAAAAGGTGGTGTAAATAAAAAGATGGAAGCGCTCAAATGGAATTGTTTAGGATGTAAAAATAAGATTTATGAAAGACTATTTTACTTTTGAGCCTTATAACAAATATTCAATAATCAATGTTCAACACACAATGCTCAATAAAAACGCATACCGTTATACTTTGGCATTCGTGCCAAGAGCATTGGCTATAAAAGAAATGCATTTTTATTGAATATTGAATATTGGTTGTTGAGCATTGAACGTTTTTGTAAAGACTTAACCATAAATAGTTACAGACACTTTCATTTTTAAAGGCTTTTGATTATTTTGTTGCATAAAATTCTACACTCATGCAAAACAAAAAGTTCGACTTGGAAGACAGGTTGGTGGATTATACCTGCAGAATGATTGATGTGGTGGAGGCATTACCTAATACAAGAGCAGGAAATTATATTGCTGGTCAATTGATCAGGTCGTGCCACTCTCCTACTTTTAATTATGGCGAAGCACAAGCTGCAGAATCTCCCAAAGATTTCGTTCATAAAATGGGAATCATTTTAAAAGAATTAAAGGAATGCAGAACTGCATTAAAAGTAATTATTAAAAAAGAATTGATAAAGCCGGCAAAAAAACTGGATGCTGTATATAAAGAAACAGAAGAACTGGTAGCTATCACTGCCAAGAGTATTATAACATCAAAGAAGAATAATAACCTGTAAGAATTCCTAAATAGCTAGTACTGTAAAAATTATTACAAGATGTATTTTATTGAACATTGAATGTTGAGCATTGATCATTGAATATTTCTCCGCGGAAATATTCAGCATCACATTTAATAAATACTTTGATTAAAATAATGCCACAAAAAAGCCCCACTCTTTTCAGAATGGGGCCTTCTCAAATGTATCGCTTTATACCTCCTCCTTATTCAAGTTCCCATTTAGGGGCGGAGGAGCTTTGGGCTTTTAATTATCCTTCATCACCAATGCGCTTACCTTTTTGCTTAGCCATTACTGCTTCTGCAACGTTGGTTGGTGCAGGGTTGTAGTGACTGAACTCCATGGTACTGGTAGCACGACCTGAAGATAATGAACGCAATTGCGTAACATAACCAAACATTTCGCTTAATGGCACTTTGGCTTTAATAACCTGTACACCATGTTTGCTATCCATACCTTCCAGCATACCACGGCGGCGGTTAAGGTCACCCGTAACATCACCCATGTATTGGTCTGGTGTTAACACTTCCACTTTCATGATAGGCTCTAACAATACTGGTTTAGCTTTACGGCCAGCTTCACGGTATCCTTGTTTAGCACAAAGTTCAAAGCTCATCGCATCACTATCCACCTGGTGAAAAGATCCGTCCTTTACTTCCACTCTCATACTTTCCATTGGGTAACCAGCTAATACACCGGTTGTCATTGCACTTTCAAAACCTTTTTGAATAGCAGGTACAAATTCTTTTGGAATACTACCACCAAACAAACTGTTTACAAACTGAAAACGACCTTTATCCAATTTCAAAAATTCTTCATCGGCAGGGCCAATGGTGAAAATGATATCGGCAAATTTACCACGACCACCCGATTGCTTTTTCAAGATCTCTCTGTGATCGATAGTGTTATGGAACGCTTCTTTATAAGCCACCATTGGTGCACCTTGGTTAATTTCTACTTTAAATTCTCTCTTCATCCTGTCGATGATGATCTCTAAGTGCAACTCACCCATACCACTTAAAATGGTTTGGCCGGTTTCTTCGTCGGTTTTTACACGTAACGTAGGATCTTCTTCTACCAGTTTGGCAATAGCCATACCCATTTTATCAACGTCGGCTTGTGTTTTTGGTTCTACCGCAACAGAGATAACCGGTTCAGGAAAGGTCATTGCTTCCAATACTATCGGGTTATCTTCATTACAAAGTGTATCTCCGGTTTTAATATCTTTAAAACCTACAGCAGCACCAATATCACCAGCTTCAATAAAATCAACCGGGTTTTGTTTGTTGGCATGCATCTGCATAATACGGCTGATACGTTCTTTTTTACCAGTACGGGTATTAAGCACATAACTACCAGAATCCAAACGACCAGAGTAAGCCCGGAAGAACGCTAAACGACCCACAAAAGGATCGGTCATAATTTTAAATGCCAAAGCACTGAATGGTTCTTTTGGATCTGCATGACGCAATAATTCTTCGCCAGTATCAGGATTAATTCCTTTTACCGCTTCAATATCCAAAGGACCAGGCAGGTAACGAACAATAGCATCCAATGCAGTTTGCACACCTTTGTTTTTAAAAGATGAACCACACATCATCGGAATGATAGAAATATCGATAGTTGCTTTACGGATAGCTTCATGAATTTCATCTTCGGTGATCGAGTTAGGATCTTCAAAGAATTTTTCCAGTAATTTATCATCGTAATCGGCAACGGCTTCAATTAAATGTTGTCTCCATTCGTTCACTTCTTCCACCATATCTTCCGGAATAGGCACTTCGTTATAAGTCATACCTTGTCCAGCTTCATCCCACACCATACCTTTCATGGTAATTAAATCTACCACACCTTTAAAGTTATCTTCGGCACCAATAGGTAATTGTAAAGGCACCGCTTTAGCACCCAGCATTTCTTTAATTTGTTTTACCACATTTAAAAAATCGGCACCACTGCGGTCCATTTTGTTTACAAAACCAATACGTGGTACTTTGTAACGGTTGGCCTGGCGCCAAACAGTTTCACTTTGTGGCTCTACACCAGATACGGCGCAGAACAATGCTAATAAACCATCCAGTACACGTAAACTACGCTCTACCTCTACGGTAAAATCCACGTGACCGGGCGTATCAATAATGTTGAATTTGTATTGCTTGGTATCCGGTGTTTTTTTGTTTTGCACCATTGGAAAGTTCCAAAAGCAGGTAGTAGCAGCACTGGTAATAGTGATACCTCTTTCCTGTTCCTGTGCCATCCAGTCCATGGTAGCGGCACCATCGTGTACCTCACCTATTTTATGGTTTACCCCGGTATAATATAATATACGTTCGGTGGTAGTGGTTTTACCGGCATCAATATGAGCGGCAATTCCAAAGTTGCGTTGATAACGTAAATCTGCCATCTTATTTGTTGTTTATTGTTTTTGTTGTTAAATGTTTCTGTTTGAGTAACCCCTGTTCTTTATTGTATATTGAACATTAATTATTGAATATTTCTTTTAAACCCTGTCCGGTCCATCCCGGCACACTTTCCCCGTAGTAGAACCGGCTTTTTTGGCCAATTCGGGGCTTGATATGATGTTACTTTACTCTCATAGTATGCTAAATAAATACAGCGCCATCCTGTTACTACTGTACTTTTTAGCGCCGCAAAGGTAGGGATTTTTGGTATATGAACAAGGGGTTGGGAAAGGAGGTAATGAGTTGTTTTGAAATTAGTCACCTTTTTAAGATGCGGTTATGAACTTATTTCGGGTAATCCAATTCTACCTAAAAAATTAGAATAACGTTGAGATAAAAGTTCTCTATAAAGTTCGCAAATAGAAGCTAAATAAACGTTACCCATTTTGTTATATAGCATATCCCTATCAATAGTATATAAATGTTTAAAATCTAAAACTAATTCTGGTATTTGATAATCTTCGCTTTGACTTATGAAATGAAATCTTGCTTCATTGTTCTGTGAAATTAATTTCCACTTATCAGAACCCCATGTTAATCCTTTAATCTCATCACCCCTATGTTCTCCAGTTCTGAATTTTGTGGCTAAATAAGCGGGTAGTAATAGAATATTAGGCAAAAATTTATCTTCATCCTTCTTTGCAGGGTTATTTCTATTGTTGTAATCATGCTCTAAATCACAATCCTGACTTACGACAATAGCATATTCTAAATTTATTTCAGACACCTGTAATTCACCACTACCAGTTAAAACGAAAAGGGAAATATCTTTTAAAATATCTCCCTGGTTAAATCTTTTTTTATCCTTTGTCTTTGTGTATTGATTTACTACTTGACTTTGCACAAATTAAGGTTGTTTAATATAATTAATAGTACCTATTACCCTCTGAAAAGGTTTAGGCTTAGGGTAATAAATAGAAAAATCCTCCTCTAATGGGGAGTAAACTGGAGGCTCAAAACTGGGAGCATTTTGTGCATCGCCGGATATAAGATACTCTTGTATCTTTATTTCTATTGCCTCATTTAATTCATTAATTACTGTCACTATATTTTCCATGTTATTTCATTTTTGTTCTTAAATCTTCCAATATTGATTTTTCAAATAACGTGTTTACTTGTTCTCTTAACTTCAATAACAAGGGTTTGATAGAATCTATTACCACATTAAGATTCATAGAGCAGTCAAAATCTAATACAAAATGACGCTTTGTTATTTTACTTGGAAATTGTGGGTTTACAAATCCATAGGTAAAATTTGTATTTATGTTTTCTGTGCTATTGAACATATTCATTACCCCAATAGAACGGGTTAATCCAAAGTCTTTATATTCTAATGTGGCGTTTAAAAGAACTGGTTTAATTAGGGTCTCAAATTCAAATGTACTGCCATCTTCAAACGAAATATTATTAACATACCTTAACGCAATTCTTGTAACTATCGGGTTGTATATTTCTTTGACCTTGTTAAAAATATCACTTATAATCGGATGGTAGTCCTCGTAAGATGTATACTTAAGCGTTATTACTTGTAGCAAATCGCTTTGAATAACTATATGCAATTTCTTACCAAGAAAAGTCCATCTTGAATGCAATTTTGTCTCTGCTCCGCCAGTAGGTAAAATATTGATTGCTCTATTGTTTTGCTTTGTAACATCAACACCGGTCTTCTCTTTACATAAAGCTGCTAATATTGGGTGGATGCCATTATCTAAAGAAGCTATCTGAAAGTTTGCCTGAAATATTACTTGACTAAGGAAATTCGTGCTATAACTCATTTTGTATTAAGCAAAGGGTGTTAACAACATTTAAAAACGTAACACAATATTACTATAAAAAGGTAATACCAATAGCATAAATAGCAAATATTTACCTAAATAGTAGCATAAAAAAGCCGCAATTAAGCGGCTCTCTTTTTATACGCTCCCCGTTTCTTTGGGGCTTCAACCGGCACTAAGTTGGCAATATCTTCAATAGTCATAAACATTTTTGTTATACCTGACACTGGCGTCTTCCGCTTTAGCGGGCGACTGGTGTTTACTAAATTTAGCGGTTTTTAACCGCAGCATAAACATCAAGAAATAAAGGGTTCGTAAATTATTTGCAAAGAAAAATAATTTCAAAATCAGTTATTTTATGGCTTATTGCTTTGCTAAAATTTAATTTTCAAGCTCGCCTACGCCGTTTGTAAAAAACAAGACTGCGGCGAAAAATATCCTGTCACAAATTGTGATACCCTATTTTATAAACTTTATTATTGTGACTCACAATTTACAACAATGGCTAAAAAAGAATTACAGGCATTAGTGATGGAGCAGAAAATACTAAACCGCATTTATGTTGTACGTGGCGAAAAGATAATGCTTGACAGAGACCTGGCAGAATTGTTTGGCATCGAAACCAGGGTACTGAAACAGGCTGTTAAAAGGAATATTGAACGGTTTCCTAAAGATTTTATGTTTGGGATGACAAGTAAAGAGATCGATGGCATGGTATCACAAAATGTGATACCATCTAAAAGTTATTTTGGTGGTGCGGCACCTTTTTGTTTTACAGGGCAGGGCGTAACAATGCTGTCATGCATTTTAAACAGTAAAACGGCGATTCAAGTAAATATCCGGGTAGTAAGAGTTTTTGTAAAGCTGAGAGCGTATGCGCTCACACATAAAGAAATTTTATTACAGCTTGCAAAATTTGAAAAGGAAGTAAAAGGTAATAGCAGAGACATTGAAAATATTTTTGCCGTCCTCAAGGAATTAATAGAAAAGATGCCAAACCTGCTGCACGCAATAAAATAGGATTTAAGCATTACGATTAACCTTTACAGCTACTGGTTCCTCCGCAATTCCCACTGGAGCCAGTGTTCTTCCGCAGGAAGGTCACTGGTGTCTAATAGTTCTAGCGGTTTTTAACCGCAGCATAAACGTTAAGAAATAAACTAAGGGTTCGTAAATTATTTGCAAATAAATATCCAATGACCGCAATCATATGCCACAACAAAACCTTTAAATAAAGATGCATTAATTTTAAGCAGCTTATTTTTATCAACCATGCAAATTACCGCAGGCACCATACTCATCAGCGCTCCCACTTTAGATGACCCCAACTTTAATAAAGCAGTTATTGTAATAGCAGAACATAACGAAAAAGGTGCCATGGGCTTTGTGATCAATAAAAAATTTACAAGGGCATTGAATGAGCTGGAAGAATTTAAGCAATGCATAGCTTTTCCATTGTATGATGGCGGCCCTATGGACAAGGAGCATCTTTATTTTATACATCGCCAGCCCAGCCTGATAGAAGATGGTACACTTATTTGCAATACCATTTACCTGAGCGGTAATTTTAAACAGGCGGTAGCACAACTGAATAATAAAACCATAACCGAAAAAGATATTAAGGTATTTATTGGCTATTGCGGCTGGGATGCTAACGAGCTGGAAGAAGAAGTGGAAGAAGGCAGTTGGATAATTGCTGACATTAATGAGGAAAGTATTTTTAATACCGAATGATAATACCTTTAATTTTCAGTTGGATACAAATTGCAACCAACTGAAAATTAAAAAAATATACTTTACACCGTTGCAGCAACAACTGCTGCGGAAGCTGCTGCTGATGCACTTGCTGCTACGGCTTCATTGCTTACATTGGCCATACTTACAAAATTATAGCCCCAGCCTTTCAGCTCGTTTTTCCATATCAATGCACCATCTTTAGTACTCAGGCAAAGCAACATACCGGTAGAGCCGATAAACAGTTTATCACCTTCTACAGTTATTTGTCCGTAAGTAAGTGTCATTGCAGAGGTCAGGTACGCTTTTAATTTTACTTCCCACACAATGCTGCCGTCTTTTTTATTAATGGCCGCTACCCTTCCGTTGGATAAAATGTATAAATAGTCTTTCTTTTTCATTGCTGCTGTTTTGCCATAAAATTATGCAATAAATTGATTGGTTACTTTGTACAAAAAAATAAGCCGCATTTAAAGCAGCTTATTTTTTTCGGCATACAACACTACAAAAGGCAGTAGAAAAATTTCCTTTTCGGCACTGCTCATTACTGGTACCGCCTGCAATTGGCGGTAATGCGGCCAGCCAATATCATCTACCCAAAATAATTCGTAATACCTTGCCGGAACCAAAATGGTATGCATGGCCATTTCCTTTAAATTAAATATTTCTGTTTCGGTAAATTTTTTAGGTGGCATGCCCGATTCTCTGATGCCGATAAAAAGCAACACTTCATCCAGGTCGGGTGTTTTTCCCAATCGTTCCGCCAACTTTACTTGCAGATTAAGCCAGCATTGCTCCTTATCATCTTTGGGTAGCATGGTATAAATATATTACTGCAAAATTAGTGGCCGTATTTTTATACAATTTATGATAGTCATCATTATTAAGCAGGTTACTGCGGCGTAAAAACACCACAATTGTATTGACGAAGAAATAACCAATTAACTAAAATTCCCATCCTCTTATTACTTACATTTGCTGTCTAAAAAATTACAACATGAAAAAAATATTATTGATTGCAAGCGCTGTATTTGCAGTATCATTTGCAAATGCACAAACCTTAACTACGCCGCAACCATCGCCTACACAAACTGTAAAACAAAATTTTGGTGTGGGTACTGTTGAATTAAACTATAGCCGCCCTGCAAAAAAAGACAGGAAAATAATGGGCGACCTGGTACCCTTTGGTAAAGTATGGCGTACTGGCGCCAACGCTGCTACTACATTAACTTTTAGCGAAGATGTAACCATTGGCGGCAAAGAAGTTAAAGCTGGCAAATATGGTTTATTATCTATTCCTGATGCTGATAAATGGACCATCATTATTACTAAAGATGTTAACGTAAACCAACCATCATTGTACAAGCAAGAAAATGATGTGGTACGTGTAGAAGCTAAAGTGATCACCACTCCGTTTACTATCGAAAATTTTACCATTGGTTTTGCTGATATTACCGGCAGCAGCTGCAATGTGGAATTAATGTGGGAGAATACTTATATACAATTTCCTGTAACCACCGGCACCGATGCAAAAGTGATGGCACAGATAGACAATTTAATGAACAAGGATAACAAACCTTATTTTAATGCCGCATCTTACTACTACGATAATGGTAAAGATTTAACGCAGGCTTTAGGCTGGGTTAACAAAGCATTAGAAACTAATAAAGAAGCTTTTTGGATGTACCTGTTAAAAGCACGTATCCTTAAAAAAACTGGTGATAAAGCTGGCAGTAAAGCTGCAGCAACCATGTGCAAAGATTTAGCTGCAAAAGCTAAAAATGATGACTATGTAAAAATGGCTACTGAATTAATAGCAGGTTTATAATAACCATTTTTTATACTTTTTACGCCGCAACATTTTTTTATCTTAAGTAATAAAAAGGTTGCGGTGTTTTATTTGGTACAGCATAAATTCTGCTGAAAATATAAAATCCTTTGCCTCGGATCATTATCCAAAGCAAAGGATTTTATTATTCCTGCTTAATCACAATTATGTTATCCTCTTCTTCCACGGCCATTGTTGCCCTGGTTGCCATTACCATTTGATTGTTGCTGGCCGCCCTGACCATTATTTTGATCGTCTCTGCGCTCTGCTCTTCTTTGCTCCTGTGCAGGAGGTTGTTGCCTTTGTGGCCTTTCTATTTGCTGCTGGCGTTGCGGCCTTTCTACCTGTTGCTGCCGCTGCGGAAAATTATTTTGTTGTCCGTTACCATTATTCCTATCTGGCCTGTTATCATTTTGCCGGTTATTATCCGGCCTGTTGTTTCCCGGAAACCTGTTATCGTTTGGTTGACGGTTAACGTTTACATCCCGGTTAGGCTGGCTGTTATTATCCGGAAACCTGTTGTCATTTGGTTGACGATTAACATTTACATCCCGGTTAGGTTGCCTGTTATTATTATCTGCAACATCTCTTTGTCGGTTCCAATTACCATTTCCTCTTTGGTCATTATTTTCCACTCTTGCCTGGCCGCTATTTCTTCTGCCGTTATCATTATTGGCAGTACGATCATTATTACGGTTGTTATCATTCCTGTCAAATCTGCCCTGCCTTTCCCTGTCATCAATGCGGCGTTCTGTTATCCGGTTATTAGTGTAGCGTTCTACTTCGTTTCTTTCAGGCCCTCTCATAAATCTTCCGCCTCTTCCATTACCTTCATAATAATTGTTGATCACTACAGCATTTCTAAAACCACGGTTTCTATCAGGCGAAATATAATAGCGGTTAATATCACGGTCGCATATATTTCTTCTTGGTATAAACGTCCAGCGGTTGTAAGGTATTGAGCCAAAGGAAACATTAATATTAACGCCATAGCCTAAAGGCGCCCACCCATAATAATCATCGTACGAGCTCCAGCTTACCCACGCAGCCCCCCATTCGTATCCTGGTATCCACATCCAGCCAAACTGCGGATCATACTCCCATCGGCCATAATGAAATGGCGCCCAGCCCCAATCAAAATCCGATACCCAAGACCAGCCGTAATTGGTGTACTCCCAATGCCCGTTGGAATAATAGGGTTGAAATCCTGGATCGTTGTAGATCCACACTTCACCATACCTTGGATTACTCATCCACCGGCCATGCGGCCCCAATTCTCTTTGAAATAAAGAAAAGTTTACTGATACGGATTGTGCTTTTATTTCGGTTACAGCAAACAAGCTGGTAACAGTAATGAATAATAAAAGCAAGCGTTTAAAATTTTTCATGTTACATGATTTTAGTTAACGGAACAAGTACAAAATCTGTGCTATTGACTTGCAGTGGATGCTAAAGTTTGTTAAGAAAAGCAGAATGTTTACATGGCACTTTTAACCGGTTTAACCTGGTGGTTACATTTTACCAACACAGTATTTACAAAAAGCAAAAGAAAAGGATTAACTTACTGTAATGCTTGGCTTGTTATGGAAAATATACTGGAAATTATCCGGCTGGAAAGTTGCCGGCGAGTTTCCCCATCATTATAAAAAAATGATACTACTGGTAGCACCGCATACCAGCTGGAAAGATATACTGGTTGGTTTTGCAGCACGCAACCAATTAAAAATTTATCATGCAAAGTTTTTAGGTAAGAAGGTATTATTTGATGGCCCCTTTGGCTGGCTGTTTCGTAAGTTAGGCGGTACACCGGTAGACCGTTCCAGTAACCACGGCATGGTAGATCAGGCTGCTGCATTATTCACCAGCAACGAAACATTTTTGCTGGCTATGGCACCCGAAGGCACACGCAAACGGGTAGATAAATTACGTAGCGGATTTTATCATATTGCAAAGCAGGCACAAGTACCTATTTTACCTGTTGGTCTTGATTTTGAGAATAAGCAATTGGTATTAGGCCAACCATTATTTACAACTGAAGATGAAGCAGCAGACTTAAAAAAAATCATCGCTTTTTTTGCACAGATAAAAGGTGCCAATCCCGGGTTTGACCTGCGGCATCTTAAAGATTTTAATTGAGATTTTTTTCCAACCATATAAAAAAGCACAATCATCCTGCATTTATTAATACGTCATACGTAGCCATGCCAATGTGTGAATTATACAAATTATACATTAAATAATATAACGCTTACAGCTAAACTCCCGGTTATCTTTGTAATAATATATTAGAATCGGTTTCTTGAGGATATTGGATTGTAACAGGGCTGCATGATAATGCCGCCCTGTTCTGTTTCAGCAATTTTTCCATTTCGCCTGATGCACTATGTATTTTACAACAGGGTTACCTGTATAGCTGCACAAAAATGAACTATATTGGGTTACCCATACTCAGAAGTATAAAAGGTTTTGTATGATGAATATGTACGACCAGCAAGCGCATAAAGAATTTACTGCATGGCAAAGTAAAATGCTCAGCAAGCCTTCGCTATTAAATAATCTTTCTAAAAAAATTCAAACAAAAATTAATACCTGGATACCGGAAAAAATACATAACGCAATAACCGTTGCCATTAAACAAATGATAAGGGGTGTTTTATTTGGTGCAACCCATACCAGCCCCGATCTGCTGCAACATGGTAGCCTGCAAACCCGTGAAGAAGCGATACAAAAAAAAATTGACTGGTACAGAAATGCAGCCGCAGTGGAAGGTGGCATAACTGGCGCTGGTGGCATATTGCTTGGTTTGGCTGATTTTCCTATACTGATTGGGTTTAAAATAAAATTGTTATTTGATATTGCTGCATTGTATGGTTTTGATATGAATGATTATAAAGAAAGAGTGTACCTGCTGCATATTTTTGAACTGGCTTTTTCCAGCGATGCTCACCGGAAAAATATTTTTATAAAAATGACGGATTGGGAAGATAAACGCAAAACCTTACCCGAAGATATTAACCAGTTTGACTGGAGAAATTTTCAACAGGAATACCGTGACTATATTGATCTTGCAAAAATGGCCCAGTTAATACCAGTAATTGGCGCCCCGGTTGGCGTGCTGGTAAATTATCGCTTAATAAAAAAATTGGGCACTACTGCAATGAATGCCTACCGGATGAGATTATTTGCAAGAACATCTATTGAAGGGTAATTGGCAATAAAATTTAATAACAAAACATCACAGCTGTTATTGTTTGAATTATGCAACATTATAACTTAATAGTGTAACAATTACGGCTAACCATGCAGTTACCTTTACATTGGTTTTTCATAGGAATCGATTTTTCATAGAATCGAATTTTTATAAGGATATTGGAACAATACGGGGCTGGATTTTTATCCTGGTCCCTTTTTTTTGTGCGGTATTTTATATTCCTCTTTTTTGATTTTTTTGGGTGAGCAAAACAAATACTTCAGGTTTTAATGTGTGAATTATGTAAAGTATTTGTCTAATGCTGTAATACCAAAAGCATACCTCGCTGGTATCTTTGTATCAGTTTCCGAGGGGAAATGGTTTTTTATAGGAATTGAATTTATAAACGGGGCAGGATCTTTATCCAGGCCCCCTTTTTTTGCCCGATTCTTACCCATCGTTATTCGTTACTGCTAAATATAATAATATCAGAAAAGCCCAAAAACACTGATAAGTATCAACTTTTTTTATGATGAAGATAAGCACTTGAAAAAAATACCCTGTGTAATATGCATAAGTTTTAATTAAAAAAATTATATATGGCACAAGTAAAAAAAGCAGCCAAGTATGTTTATTATTTTGGCGGCGGAAAAGCAGATGGAAACGAATCCATGAAAAATTTACTGGGCGGTAAAGGAGCCAATCTTGCAGAGATGGCCGGTCACCCAAAATTAAAGTTGCCGGTTCCTCCGGGGTTTACACTCACTACAGAAGTATGTACCGCTTATTACAACAATAAAAAGAAATACCCTGTTGTACTGGATGCACAGGTAAAAAAAGCATTGGCTGCTGTAGAAAAAGAAATGGGCAAAAAATTTGGAGATGTAAACAATCCTTTGTTGGTATCTGTACGTTCCGGTGCCAGAAAATCGATGCCAGGCATGATGGAAACTGTTTTGGATATTGGCCTGAACGAAAAAACTATTGAAGGTGTAATTAAACAATCCGGCGATGCCCGTTTTGCTTATGATGCTTACCGCCGTTTAATTATGATGTATGCCGATGTGGTGATGGAAAAAGCTGGTGGTATAGAACCAAAAGGTGGCAAAGGCATAAGAAAAGTGCTGGACGAAAAACTGGAAAAAATAAAACATAAACAAGGATATAAGTTTGATACTGACCTTACAGTTAATGAACTGAAAGCATTGGTAAAAGATTTTAAAGCCACAGTATTAAAAGTATTGGGCAAACCATTTCCCGATGATCCTTACGAACAATTATGGGGCAGCATTGGCGCTGTGTTTAGCAGCTGGATGGGCAAACGTGCCTGCGAATACCGCCGCATTGAAAAAATACCTGACGAATGGGGAACTGCAGTAAACGTACAGGCCATGGTATTTGGTAATATGGGAGATACCAGTGCAACCGGTGTTGCCTTTACCAGAAACCCTGGTAATGGTGAAAATAAATTTTATGGCGAATATTTATTGAATGCACAAGGGGAAGATGTGGTAGCCGGCATCAGAACTCCGGCACCGGTAAATGAATATTCTAAAAACGACCAGAGTAAACATCTGCCTACTTTAGAAAAAACAATGCCTGCTGCGTATAAACAATTATTTGATATACAAAAAAGATTAGAGAAGCATTATAAAGACATGCAGGATATTGAGTTTACCATTGAAAAAGGTGTACTCTTTATGTTGCAATGCCGTGTAGGTAAACGCAATGGCGTAGCCGCTGTAAGAATGGCCAGTGATATGTACAACGAAAAACTGATTGATGCAAAAACAGCGATCATGAGAGTGCAACCCAATCAATTAGTGGAGTTGTTGTTACCAATGTTGGATCCAAAAATACAGGCTGCAACCAAACCCATTGCTAAAGGTTTACCAGCCGGCCCAGGTGGTGCAAAAGGCCGTGTGGTATTTTCCAGCAATGATGCAGTAGAATGGGCAAGCCGTGGCGAAAAAGTTATTTTAGTAAGAGAAGAAACTTCTCCGGAGGATGTGGATGGTATGCATAAATCGCAAGCGATACTTACCACAAAAGGTGGGATGACATCTCATGCTGCTCTTGTTGCAAGAGGCTGGGGTAAATGCTGTATTGTTGGCTGCGCCGATATTGAAATACATAGCGAAACAAAATCTTTTAAAGCAAACGACGGCACCTATATTAAAGAAGGGGATTGGTTAAGTTTGGATGGCACTAAAGGCCTTGTTTATTTAGGAAGTATGGCTTTGGTAGATATTGATCTTGATAAAAACATGGCGTACAAAAACCTGATGAAACTGGTAAATAAAACCAGGACATTAAAAGTACGTACCAATGCCGAAACACCAGAGGATGCTGCACATGCTATGAAGTTTGGTGCAGAGGGTATTGGCCTGTTTCGTACAGAACATATGTTTTACGGTGAAGGCAGCGAACAACCTTTGTTCTTACTACGTAAAATGATCATGAGTAAAACAGAACCAGAAAGGCGTAAAGCTTTGAATGATCTTTTTGTTTTTGTAAAGAAAGATATTAAGGATACTATGGAAGTAATGAAAGGTTATCCTGTTACCATTCGGTTGCTTGATCCGCCATTGCACGAATTTGTGCCGCATGATGTATCTAAATTACAAGCTTTAAGCAAAGAGTTGGGTATTAGCATGAGCATGCTGCGCCGCAGGGTATTGGCATTGCACGAAAACAATCCCATGCTTGGGCACCGTGGTGTACGGTTAGGCGTTAGCTATCCGGAAATTACCGAAATGCAGGTAAGAGCAATATTTGAAGCCACTGCCGAACTGGCAAAAGCTGGTAAAACTGCCTTCCCCGAAATTATGGTTCCGGTTACCTGTACAGAGAACGAACTGATACATCAAAAAATAATTGTGGACAGGGTTTATAAAGAAGTATGTGAAAGCAAGAAGATGAAAAAAATACCTTACCTGTATGGCACTATGATAGAAATACCAAGAGCAGCCATTAAAGCAGATAAGATGGCAGAGATAGCCGACTTCTTTAGCTTTGGTACAAATGACTTAACTCAAATGAGTTTTGGTTTTAGCCGTGATGATGTGGGCGGATTTTTACCAAAGTATATGGACTTAAAAGTTTTGCACGACGATCCTTTTCAAACCATTGATCAGGATGGTGTGGGAGAACTGGTTAAAATGGGTACCGACCGTGGCCGTAAAACAAAACCCAATTTAAAAGTAGGTATTTGTGGAGAGCATGGCGGCGATGCAGAAAGCGTTAAGTTCTTCCACCGTGTGGGCATGAACTATGTAAGCTGCTCCCCATTCAGGGTGCCAATAGCATTATTAGCTGCTGCTCATGCTGCCATAGAATCTGGCAAAGGAAAGTAAAATCAATAAAATTGTGCTGCACTGGTTTACATAAAGCCAGTGCAGTTTTTTTGAGATAAGTGTATAAAAAGAAACGCTTCAGTTGCCTGAAACGTTCCTTTTAAAATTATAATCCTTGTAACTAAACCTTATTGCTTTGCTTCTGCATTTTCAGTTGCTTTTGTACCGCCCCTGTTAGTTGCTTTTATAGAAGCAAATTTAATTTTCAAACCGGCTATTTTTAAATTATCACCGCCAGCAAGGTCTTTTTCAACTGTATTCTTTCTTGTATCCAATGCTTCGTACAATACTTTAATTTCATCCCAATCTTCCCTGGTATAATTATTCTTATTGTCTGATACTGTGTTTACAAAGTTTTTATATACACTTAAAATATTGTCTGCTGTTACAAATTCAAATTTCATGTCAGCACCAATTTTACCTTCACCAAATAACCTGTTTCTTAATACCTGCCTGTAATCGGGTGTTGCTGCCGCCATTTTAGCTGCTGCTTCCTGCTCTTTAAGTTTAGCTTCATAATTTGCTTTTAAAGCAGCATACTTAACTTTACTTTCTTCTACTTTAGCTTTATCTGCAGCCTCAAGTGTTGCAACATTTTGTTCAGCTTTTAATGCTCTTTCCTGGTAGCCATTATCAATAGCCGACCAGTTGGCCACTGTATAAACCGGCGGTGTACTTTCCACTGAATCTACATACTGATTTAAATTAGCCGCATCCTGTTTAGCGGTTTCAGTTGTTGCACTATTACATGCGCTGAATGCAGTTACTACAATTGCAGCAGTAAGCATCAAATTAATTCTTTTCATTTTTTATAAAGTTTATGTTACAGCAGCATAGTCAATATCTGTGCCATGTACCTTTTGCCAGGGTTTGTGGCAGGCATACAAATTTTAAATCCTAATTTGAATTAAAGGAAGCGTTGCTATGTAGTTTACTACCTCGAAAGTGTTGCTGCTATTAACTTACCGAAAAAACAAAAAACGAACAACAAGATGAATTACCGCATACTAAAAAAAATAATAGCCATTTAAAAATGTGAATTATATAACTTAATTATAAAATTATGTAACCCGGCAAATTACTGTTGTCAGCTTAAAGCTGTCATGCAATATTTTTTTAAATGTGAGAATTATACAACTTAATCAACAAATCATGTAATTCATTAGCCATGCCAACCGGTTATCTTTACAGCGGTTTTTCATAGGATATTGGATTTAAAAACGGGGCTGGATCTTCATCCGGGCCCCTTATCTTTTCTTCACAGGAATAATATTATCTTCTACTCAAAAAATATTTTTTCATTTACCACAGTACCGCTGTAGGCAATATTTAAAATGTACAATGTTTTTATATCAAACAGGTTGGATACTTTAAAACTTAGCACCCTGTTACCTCTGGGGTTAACCTGGTTATAATATAATTTTTCGCCCCTAGTGCCGTATAATGTTATGGTTACAGTTTCATTTACGCTGCTTAAAAATTCGATATTGATAGTAAAGTTGGTTACCGGATTTGGATATACCCTTAACTCCTGCTTATTACTGTTCTTCAATTTTTCAATTTTGGAATAAGAAAATGCACCTTGCCTGGATATACCTTTAATACGATAATAAACAACAGGAGCATTTATACGGGCATCTTTATACATATATTTCTGCTGTGCGCTGCTGCTTACATTTTTAATACTATGTACTAATTCAAAATCAATACCATTAACAGCTCTCTCTACAATAAAGCTATCGTAGCTGTCGTTTTCAAACACTTCAAATTCCAGCCTTGCAAATTCGCCTTCCCAGATAGCATTTAACTCCATACCATCAAGCGGCAATACAATTTCATTAAAGATAGGAACGGTAGTGTAGCTGCCATTTAAAATGGTTTGCGATTCTGTTGAAGTCATACACAACCACTTTTGCATTACTGTAGCATACAGCTGCCTGAAATCATATTGCAATGGCACCTGTGTACTTGCAGTAGGTGTAACAGGTAATACCGGCGATGTTCCGGTAATACCACCATTTAGCCCTGCGCCAAAGAAAATTACCGGCGCACCCGAACCATGATCGGTACCCATGCTGGTGTTATTAATTACACGGCGACCAAATTCGCTAAACGTCATCCCTGTTACTTTACTAGCCTTACCCATCAACGTTATGTCGTTTTGAAAAGCAGCAATGGCAACAGACAGTTTTGCTAAAATATTAGCGTGAGATCCTGTTGCAGTATTACCTGCTACCACCTGGTCCACATGTGTATCAAAACTATCCGGATGATTAACAATGTAAACAGGTGTTGCCAATCCTCCTCCAATAAGCCGTGCCACTATTTTAAGCTGATCGGATAAACTATTACCCGAAGCAGCATACATAGATGATAATGTTGTTTGTGCAGTGTACGATGCAGTGATACGTGCTGCATAAGCATTACTCTGGTCTTTCATCATACGTAAAAAAGTAAGCTCTGTTCCATAATCACTTACCGGTGCCGGTGCCGGAGTAGCGGTGGCCACGTTTACCAATGCTGCCGGGTTAGGTGCATTGTAGCCCATATTAATATTGGGCCCTTGTAAAGACAATGGTAATGCGCCGCCAATTTGTATGGCCAGCGGATCAGGATTGGTAGCATTGGGATAACCAACCGGAAAGCCTGGATAAGAAGTATCCAGCTGGCGGCCAAGCCATCCCGTATCTGGAGATGGTAAAGTGCTGGTGGCAGTAAACCAAATATCCTGTGCCTGAAAATGGCTGAAGTTTGGATTAGGATAAGATACACCCTGTACCAGGTTTACTTTTCCATCATTAAATAAATCTCGTATCCCCGTCATAGATGGATGCAGGCCGGTAGCCGTGGTACCATTAAGTGCTAATACAGATCCTGAAGGAATTAAAATATTGGGCCGGGCATTATTTAATTCGGTGTACCTGTCTAAAGGTATTACCATATTTAAGCCATCGTTACCTCCATTCATTTGTATTACCACTAATATTTTATCGCAATTGGCTGTTGGCATAGTAAGTGCCTGTAAAAAAGGGTGTAAGGCTCCATCGCCTGCAAAAACAGGAATGCCCTGTATCATCATTGGTACACTAAAAAGTGCAGTGTTACCTAAAAATTTTCTTCGGTTCATAATAGCTGAATTTTATAAGCCTACATTAATTGAAACTCTGCCAGTTGCAGAAAAGTGGTTAATAAAGAATTGAGCCTTGTTTTAACAATATTTGCATTGGCCGTTGTTGGCGAAGCGATATAATTATTCCATGCCGTTGTCCAATAACTATTGGTTACCTGCCCGGCCAAAAGCGTAGCCACTTTGGTATCATTTTTATACGTTGGCGGTAAATCAATGGTAAATAAATAAGGTACAACAGCATTTATTAAAAGATCGGGATCCTGTATGGTTGCATTGGGAAATTGTTGCACAAAAGCTATCGGGTCTATTTTAATGCTAAGTGTGCCTGTTGTAAATCCGTTTACAAAACTTGTAAGTAAAGCTGCCCTTTTTTGTATGGAGTTTGAGTTGATCCAGTTTTGATAATACGTAGGATTCTGGTAATAGGCTTTCCACCCGGATACATTGGGTACAAGCCCCAGCCCCTGATCCATATTATTTAAAGCATAGTTTTGAAAATAATTCCAGATAGTATATTGATTAACCACCTGTGTTGCACCAGCTACGGGAGTGGTATTAATATTTAACGTACGTAAAGTGCCGGCAATAAAATCTACCGGGCTTTTTATCATCACGCCTTTGTTGGCTACATCAAAAAAATGTTCGCTTTTAAGTAATGTACTTACTACCGGCGTTATGTTCCAGTTATTACTTACCAGTAATGCAGATAGCGGAACAATTACATTGGCTTCAATATTGGCATCAATATCATAATAAACAAAAAAGCGGTAGAGCCTGCGGCAAATATATTTTGCAATAGTAGTTTGCTGTTGAGTAAAAAGCAGATCGAAGAAAATATCAAATTCATTAGCGCCGTTTACACCGGCTTGATTAGTGATAGTTGTATTACCAAAAAATGCAGAAAACACTTTATTGGTTTGGTTATGATAGCTGGCATTAAAAGCAGGTGCAAATGGATATGCTGTAACAAAACTGGGTGTACGCCATCCTGATAAAACTTTTGATGCCGCTATAATATCAGGCTCTGTATAATTTTGTGTGGGCACTTTACCTAATGTAAATAGCTCCATCAGCTCCCGTGCAAAATTTTCGTTGGGTACCGATGCTGTGCTGTATTGATTACCCAAATACACCAGCATGGCTGGCATTTTTGCAATAGCTTTTATCAGCGTTTTAAAATTACCCAGTGCATTAGCTCTCAGCAAACTCATATAATCATTACACATGGTAGCAGAGTTATTTTGCAACCCTCTTAAATCATCAAAATTTATGGGGATAAAGTGATACCAGAATTGCGTCATCTTTTCACGAATGGTAGTAGTATCATTAATGCATAAACCCCAGCTCCAGCTGGTAAGGCTTAATTGCCTGTAATAATTATTGGTATCATCATTTGCATTTACATAAGTAAGGTTATTGGATGTCCAGCTGGCACCTAATGCAATACCGCCGCTATCTGGTAAGGTGTTTTGGTAATAGTTAAGAGGAGTAGTCGATGGAATAGTTGGTGCACTGATATTTAATAAAGCATCTGCTGCTGCTGCAGGTGTTAAGGCCAGCAATGCATCAAGATCGGTTTTCTTAACTCCAAAACCTGTTCTCCGTAACAGGTGTGCCACTTCCCACTCCGTCCATGCGCCTGTATAAGGTGTTAGGCCGCTGGTAATATTACCCACTCTTGCATATACCGGCCCGTCAGCATTGGGCACTTCTATCCGCTCGCTGTATTGCCTGTTGCCTAAAGTTTTTCTGGCATATTTTTCAAATAACGGATCCGGTTCCCCGGGTAAAACATCCACTGTTGCGCCTGCTGCTTTTTTTGTAAACCCGGCAAGCGTTTTAAAAAAATCTTTTCTTTTTAATTTTTCATGTTCCATATTAAACAATAGTTTAGGTAAGCATGATTGATACAATCATTACCAGTTAAAGAGTTTTATTTTATTAGGATAGAAAATAGAACAATGCCCTATGGCCTGTAAACGAAAGGGTACAAGAAAATACAAATTGCCAATTCTATAAAATATTGGGGAGATATTAAGATGCTATGAAGATAATATAATTGTTAAGATTTCAAAAAAAATATTTCATAATCGTAAAAGTACGAATGAGCATTAAGCAGCCAGTTCAATAATAAAGTTGCTGCCCTTACCTTCTTCGCTTTCTATCAGCAACCGGGCATTTATTTTTTGCAATAATTCTTTTACTAAAAACAAACCCAGGCCACTGCCCTTTTCACCTGCTGTGCCTGCAGTGCTTTCTGTTTCGTTCTGCAGCAACTCTTCTATTCTTTCTTTACTCATACCAACACCTTCGTCTTTTACAGCAATATAGGTATGCTGGTTCTTATTAAAACTGCTTACAGTAATGTTGCTATCTGCATGGCTGTATTTTACTGCATTGGTAATAATATTGCGCAAGGCTATTTCTAAAATATTATTATCAGCAGTGGCAATAGCAGCAGCAATGTCTTTATATATCTGAATATTTTTTTGCAGCGCCTGGGCCCTTGCAGCACCAATGGCATCATCAATGCAATCTTCCACATTAATATTGGTAATGGCAGGACGGGTGTTTTTAATTTGCATGTTGGCCCACACCAGTAAATTATCCAGCATGTTACTGGTTTGGCTTACGGCCTGCTGTGTTTGATTTTTAAAATTTTCTTTTTTCTCTATTGATAATGCCGGATTGTCGGCAAGAGAAAGATAAGTTTTAAGTGTTACCAGCGGGTTACGCAGATCATGACTGATTACAGAGAATAACCTATCCTTAACATGATTCAATGTTTGCAACTCATCTTTCTGTTTATTGATCTGTATATTTTTTTGCTGCAGCAGCACATTATTTTGCTTTATCCTGCGGTAAAAAAAAGCCAAAGCAGCCAGTAACAATGCAGCAGCAATAGCGATGATGATAAAAATATTCCGTTGATTTTTTTGGGTTGCGGTTTCGACCTGTTGTTTTACCAAACTAATATTTTTCTTTTCTAACTGGTAATCGGCTTCCAGCTGTGTAAGCTGATTTTTGTTATCGTTATTAAAAAGACTGTCTTTAAGATGATGGTATTTTACCAGGTAAATACTTTGCTGTTTGTAATCCTTCCTATCTGCATACATATCTGCCATGTTGCGATAATTTTCTAATACAATACCAGGGTATTTTGATTGCACAGCATAATCAATACTCTTATTAAATGCTTCAACAGCTTTTGTATAATTACCTGCCTGCGATTGTGTAGCACCAATATTATTGAACATAGCTGCCAGGTTATCCAGCGGCGGCTCTGCCATGGCATTGTACCTGCTTAATGCCGTATCAAAATATTGCAGGGCAAGAGCGGTGTTTTTTATATGTTTATAAGTAAGGCCAATATTACTAAGTGCGCTTGTAATCATATACTCATCGTTAATAAGCCTTGCTACCTCCAGTGATTTTTTCAGGTGTACCAATGCGGAATCATATTGCTGTACCTGGTCATATACCATACCTCTTTCGGAATATAAAGAACTGAGTTGTGCACTATCTTTTGTTTGTGCTACAATAGCTTCAGCCTTGTCGTAATATTCGTTCGCTTTGCCTAATGCTTTATTTTGAAAAAAAACATTGCCTATCGACATGTAAGCATTGGTAAGCCTTCGGTTATCTTTTAAGTTTTCGTAAATTTTTACAGCCTGCTGATAAAAATCCAATGACTTATCAAAATCGCTTTTAAGCAAATAGCAAAAACCCATATCGTAATACGTATTTGCCAATCGTAATTTGGCATCCAGTTTTTTTGCCAACTCTGCAGATCTTTCAAAATACTCTAATGCTTTGGTGGGATTGTTATCTATATAATAACTGCCGATCCGGCTAAGGGTTTTTAAAATATTACTGTCCTGCTTTTCGGTATCCAGTACTTTAAGCAAACTGTCTACTTCTTTATTTACCTGTGCAAAAGAAGCAGTATAAAAAAACAAAGCTGCAAAAAGCAAAACATTTTTCATCGTTATAAAAGAAAAAAAATTAAATAAAACGTTTAATGGCCTGGTTACCTATAATGGCATTTAACACTGCATCTGCATAAGTTTTACCAATGAGCAATTGTATTTTTTCAACATGCACTGCATCGGTATCTACAGCGGTTACTTTTTGTATGTTAATTAAATGGGTGCGGCTGATGCGAATAAATAAATGGTGTGGCAGTTGTTGCTCCAGATTTTTCATACTTACCAATGCAATCTTTTTGTCCCCGTTTTGCAAAAAGATATTTACAAAATCTCCCAGCGATTCTGCATATAAAACATCAGCATAATTAATTTTAAAAAAAGCATTTTTATCTTTTATAAAAAAAGAGGTATCATCTTTTTGCTGAAAGGCTTCGGCTGCAGATGTGGTTGCTTTTATATCGGCCAGCACTCTTACTTTATCAATAGCTCGAAGTAATCTTTCGGGCTGTACCGGCTTTACCAGGTAATCCACTGCATCCAGATCAAAAGCATCTGCTGCATAAGTTGGGTGAGAAGTGATGAAGATGGTAAATGGCAATTGCCTGATACTTTTTGCCAGCTGAATGCCGGTAAGGCCAGGCATTTCTACATCCAATATTAATAAGTCAGGTTGATGATGTTGCAATTGCTCCCTTGTAGCAATTGCATTTTCACAAACACACAGGCATTGTAATCCGGTAATAAGATGCAGTTGTTGCAGGGTATATTCCCTGTACAATTCATCATCATCAGCAAGTATATAAGTAAGTGGATAAGGCATAATCAGGACTAAAAATAACCCTTTTTAAATTGTGCAGCATCCTTTGTCTACTTAAAATGACAATTCATCTACGCAAAGCTACCATTCACCTACTTTGCCTTAAACAGGTATTTACAAGTATTACTTTCGCATTGGTTTTTCATAGGATATTGGATTTTAAACGGGGCAGGATTTTCATCCAGCCCCCATTAATTTAAAATAAAACTTAAATCACTTCACATAGTTTTCATGGATCGGGCAGTGCGCTTTATATCCATTAACCACAGCCTTATCTATGTCCCACGGCTTTTTTGCTGTGGGATTTTTTTTATACCCTGCCCTATTTTAAACAGCTTGCTGGCTTAACTTATGAACAATTTTAAAGTTTTTCATTTGCGGCAAAGTATTACCCAGCCTAACTTATCCACATCGTTAATCTACTACGTATTATTTCTTTTTAACAGAGAATAAAAAAATTATATTTGGTTTAACCATTAACTAAAACAAACAATTATGCTTAAGACAAAAATTATTTTTTCTGTTTTACTCAGCGTATTTACTGCAACTGCGGTTGCACAGGTAGAACAGGTTACAGAAAATCAGGCAGGTATTTCCAGAAGACTGCAACACGAAATTGATATGACCAAGGACCCCAACCTGGGCTATGTTCCGCAAAGCAGATTAACCGATGCCTACAAAACAAGGGCGCAAAGAATTAAACAAAATAATGCTGCTTCCTTATTCTCGTGGGTAGAACGTGGCCCTAACAGCGATGCTGTGGGTGCCAGTAATGGTAATACCCGCCCGGGCAACGGTAAAACATCGGGCAGGGTAAGAGCCATTTGGGAAGATTTGGGCGATGCCACCGGCAAAACCGTTTGGGTAGGTGGTATTGATGGTGGATTATGGAAAACCAATGATATCACTCTTAATCCTGCAACATGGACGCCGATCAACGATTTTTTTGGCAACCTTGCTATTGCAAGTATTTGCCAGGATCCTACGGATGTAAACATCATGTACTTTGGCACTGGCGAAAAAGCTATTAATGCCGATGCAGTAAGAGGTGCCGGCATTTGGAGAAGTACCGACCATGGTGTTACCTGGGCAGTAATGGCAGGTTCGGCAAATTTTTGGAATGTAAGTAAACTGGTTTGCGATGCCAGTGGTAATTTATATGTGGGTTGTAACTCTATTTCCAACACATCGGGCATACAAAGATTTACAAAAGCTACCAGTACCTGGACGAATATAACACCAACTGGTTTAGACCCAAGAGTACCAGATATTGAATTGAGCAGCACCGGAAGATTGCATATTACCTGTGGCTATTATAATACTGCAACTGCAAGTTCTGGTTACCGATATACCGATAATCCGGCAACTGTAAGTTCAACCACCTGGACCAGTCCGGCAACAACTTTTCCAACACAGTACAATGTGGATTTAGCAAGTAATGGTAATACACTTTATGCATTACCCTCTACTTCGGCATTTGAAGTAACCACTATTTATAAATCTACCAATGGTGGTGCCAACTGGGCGGCCACCGGTACTACTCCAGCATTTACCAGCGGGCAAGCATGGTATTGTATGGCTGTTGCAGTTGACCCTGCTAATGCCAACAATGTAATTGTGGGCAGTTTGGATTGTTACAAAACCACTAATGGGGGAACCAGCTGGACAAAAATTAGTGAGTGGGTGGGTACAACCGGGCAATACGTTCATGCCGATCAGCAAATAATTACCTGGCGCAGCAACAACCAGGTATTAATTGGTTGCGATGGCGGTGTGCATTATTCTGCAAATGGAGGCACTACTATCACCGATAGAAATCAGGGCTTACGCATCAAACAATTTTATGCAGTAGCTAACCACCCCACATCTACCAATTACTTTTTAGCAGGTGCACAGGATAATGGTGTGCATCAAATGAATAATGCTACTATTGGTGCTTCAGTAGAGGTTACCGGTGGCGATGGTGCATTTGTACATATCGATCAAAACCAAGGACAATACCAATGGGGTTCTTATGTGTATAATCAATACAGAAGAAGTACTAACAGCGGCTCCACATGGACGTCAGTTAATTACTCTTCATCAGCAGGCCGCTTTATTAATCCAACAGATTATGATGATGTAAATAATATTATGTATGCCAGCGGTGTTGCCAATGCATTTGTAAGATGGAGCAATCCGCAAACCGGCAGCACTTTTACTTCTGTTACTATGAGTGGTTTAAGCTCAGGTAAAGTATCGGCTGTAAAAGTATCGCCGTATACCAACCACACGGTATTTTTTGGCGGAGGTGGTAGTGGTATTACACCTTCTTTAATAAAAGCAACTGCGGCCAATGCCACGCCTGCTTTTACCAGTATTATTGGTACAGGAATGACCACAGCAAGTGCCAATATTTCCTGCATTGAATTAGGTACCACTGAACAAAATATTATAGTGGTGTATTCTAATTACGGCGTAAATAATGTGTGGGTAACCAGCAATGGCGGTACTACATGGACGGCTATCGACGGCAATTTACCCGATATGCCGGTACGTTGGGCCATGTTTTATCCCGGTGATAATACCAAAGCAATAATAGCCACAGAAACAGGTATCTGGCAAACATCTCTAATTAATGGAGCATCTACAGTTTGGGATCCGGAAACTGGTTTTCCTAATGTACGTGTGGATATGTTGCAATACCGTGCAAGTGATGGTTTGCTTTCAGCAGCAACACATGGCAGGGGATTATTTACCACCACTATTGGTGCAGCGCCATCTTGCGGTACTGTTACCGGTTTAGCGGCTTCTGCTATTACCACAACAACAGCTACGGTTAGCTGGGCAACGTTGAGCGGTGCTTTAAATTATGATGTGGATTATAAATTAAATTCATCAGGCACATGGACCAATGCAGCTACAGCAACCACAAGCCTTTCGGTTGCTTTAAGTGGTTTAACACAAAGCAGTTTGTACGATTACAGGGTAAGGGCCAATTGCACCGGCGCTACAGGCGCTTATGCACAGGCACAATTTACCAGTGCTTCTCCTGTAACTTGTAATATACCAACAGGCTTAACATCATCTTCCATTACAACTACAAGCGCAACCGTTAGCTGGGCAACAGTAAGTGGTGCCACCAGTTATATTGTAGATTATAAAGCTGCATCTTCAGCCACCTGGTTAAATGTTGCCACTACAACTGCAACATCGCAACCTATAAGCGGCCTTGCATCTGGTACTTTGTACGATTGGAGAGTTAGAACCAATTGTGCTGCCGGCACCGGTGCCAATGCAACTGCACAGTTTACCACTACTGCGGTAACAACCTGCCCCGGCCCGTTAGATGTAAGTACAAACGGAACCGCAGCAGGCGCAGCCGTTGTACCTTTTAATACTGATGTAAAAGGTTTAATTAGCCCAACCGGCGATAACGACTATTATAAATTTGTAATAACCACAGGTGGTACTGCTACCATTACCTTAACAACATTGCCGGCAGATTATGATGTAAAATTATACAGCAGCAATGGCACAACACAGTTAGCCATTTCTCAAAATGGAAGTACCACCAGCGAAACCATTACCAGAACTTATACTGCAGGCACTTACTATGTGCATGTGTATGGGTATAGTGGCGCCAATAATGCAACCACCTGTTATACTTTAAGGGTACAGTTAGGTACTGCAAGCACACAGGAGTTACCAGTTACCCAAAACGATATTCGTGTAAAGCTGTTTCCCAACCCGGTTGCGGACAAATTAAGCGTTTATCTTGTAGGAGATAACAGCAGAAGAGATTTGAAATTGTATGATCTAAGCGGCAGGTTGATATATACTCAGCAGCTTAATGATATGTTTACAACACTCGATCTGCAAAAATTATCTAAAGGCATGTATGTAGTAAAAATTACAGATGCCGCTGGTAAATTATTGTACAGCGAAAAAGTGGTAAAAAAATAACTGCATTTTAAGTAACAAAAAGAAGAGCCGCCTCAAAATTCTGAGGCGGCTCTTTTATAGTAAGCAATCAAAACATAAACTAAAACATCAAAATTTAAATATCTTAAAAGCTTTACTCTCTTATGCACAATACCGGTACATGTGTATGGTATAATAATTCTTTGGTCTGGCTCCTGCTAAACATCTTTTCTACCAGGTGATGCTTCTTGGGTATTACCACCATCAGATCAATTTTTTCTTTATCGGCAAACCAGTTAATGCCATTGGTAATATCTGCTGATAAAATTGTTTGATAAGTGGGTTTTAACTCATGCAACAGTTCGGTAATATACATGCTCTCTTCTACTTTTGTTGCAGGGGCCGTACCCTTGATATACTCTACATTCAGCACGTGTAATTCTGCATTAAAATCATGCATAATTTTTTTTAGTAAATGCACTGGTGTGGTTTCAATTACTTTTTTATAATCACATGCAAAACCAATTTTCCGTATAGGTATAAATGTTGCTTTAGGTGGTACTACTAATACTGGATAATCAAGGTTATGAATAGTTCTGATAGTATTACTACCTACTACCAACCTGGTTAAAGCATTTTTGCCTGACAAACCCATTACCACCAATGCCGGATCCAACTCATCACACAATGCACTTAAGCCATCAACTAGCGTAGCATTCTCTGCTTTAATTTGAATGGTGATAGTACGGCGCAATGCATTTTGCACCCTATTTTTAAATTCAGCCAGTTCATGTTCGGCAGCCTGTTGCATTTCTGTTATGCTTACATAAGAATAACCATACTCAGTAACAGGAACTACTACTTCGTAACTATGGTACAACCACAATTCTGCCCCATAAAACTCAGCCAGGTTACCGGCAAATATGGCGGCATTGGCGGCAGTATCAGAAAAATCGACTGGTGCAATTATCTTTTTCATTGTAGTAAGATTTTGTACTTAAAAGTATAACGTAGCCTGCCTTTTAACCATGATTAATATCAGGCTCATCTATGATTTGAGATTTTTTGCCAAGCTATTTTTTAATGCTGCCTGTGGAGCCATTGGCCCCAGGCTGCAATTCATAAACATATTGAGGAGTAAGCCCCTGCTCGGGCCGGTGCGATACATACAAAATTGCCGTGTTACTTTCGGCAGCTATCTTATTAATCAGTGCGGTAAATATGGCTATGCCGGTATCATCAAGGCCGGATGTGGGCTCATCTAAAATTAATAGCGGCGGGTGCTTTACCATAGCCCTTGCCACCAGTACTATACGTTGTTTGCCTAATGGCAAAAAACAAAATGGTTTATTTCGTTCTTCATACAAACCAATAACCTGTAGCCAGCTATCAGCAGTTTTTACCTGCGTTTCGTTGGGTACACAATACAAACCAATGGAATCAAAAAAACCGGAGAGTACCATTTTTTCTACAGAATCTAAACGTGGAAAAAACTGTACCATGTTGGGAGTTAGATAACCAATATTTTGTTTGATATCCCACACCGCCTCGCCACTACCTTTTTTGATGCCAAATAAAATAAGGTTTTGCCCGTAACCTTTGGGATTATCACCGGTGATTAAACTAAGTATGGTGCTTTTGCCGCTGCCATTGGGGCCGGCCAATTGCCAAAATTCTCCGGGGTTTATAGCCCAGTTTATTTTATTTAGTATAGGCCTGCCATCATAACTTACCGATACTTCATTTAATTGTACCAACGCACCAGCGGGAATTGTATAACTGTTTAAAGCAGGTGGAATAGTTTCCGGAAAATGATCTTTATTAACCCCTTTTTTTTCTATTAAATAATCTGCAATACTTTCTTCTTTACTAACTGCATTATTTTTTTATCAGCATTACTTTTTCAATAAAAGGAAGTATATCTTTTTTACGATTGATAATTTGTACTATTAAAGTGTGTGTGGCTATTTTTTGTAAAGAAGATAAAATATTTTTTTGTGCAGCAACATCTAAATTATCCAGCACATTATCTATAACAATAAAACCTGGTTGTTTGCTGATGAGGTATTGCAGCAATGCTTTCTTCTGCTCGCCACTACTCATCGACTGAAGCCCGGTATTGGTTGCCGTAATTATTTCAACCCTTTCATGAATCAATTCTTCTGCTATCATTGTGTTAATAGTAATGTGAGAATATAATGCACCTGCGGCAACGGGCAAATTGATAAATGCTTTTAATAAACTACCATTCAGTAAATTTTCCATTACCCAATCGTAATTACAATCGGCAGCAATATCTATGGCACAATGTTGTATTTTATTCATGTAAACAGTAAATATTTCTGTACAGCAAATTACTTTATTCTATTTTATTTAGCCGTTGCAATTTAATAAGGGTTGCCAACCTTTTTAAGGTTGGCAACCCTACTATAACAATGTGCAAACACCCATTAAATTTCAAAACCCTATCTTCGCAGTTCTCCACATTATAATTACGGCAGGTTGTAAGCCGGTGGTACAAACAAATTTTCTTCGCTGATCTCAGAAAATACAACGTCCTTTCAGCCATACATCATAAACCATTAATAATGGATTTTAACAGTTTAGGGTTAATTGAACCCATACTAAAAGCATTAGCCCAACAGGGTTATACCCAACCCACGCCCATTCAGCAGCAGGCAATACCTATTTTGCTAAAGCAACAAGATTTATTGGGTTGTGCACAAACCGGCACCGGTAAAACTGCCGCATTTGCCATACCTATTTTACAATTGCTGTATCAGCAAAAACAACATGTGCCCGGCATTAAAGTATTGGTATTAACCCCCACAAGAGAGTTAGCTATACAAATAGATGAAAGCTTTGCAGCGTACGGACAAAACACCAACATCACCCACACCGTAATATTTGGTGGTGTATCGCAATTGCATCAAACCAATGCCTTAAAAAAAGGCGTAGATGTTTTAATTGCAACACCCGGCAGATTACTGGATCTGATGAGCCAGGGATTTATCAATCTCCGTCACTTACAAATTTTTGTTTTAGATGAAGCCGACCGCATGTTAGACATGGGCTTTATACACGACGTAAAAAAAGTAATAGTGCGCCTGCCCGAAAAAAGGCAAACACTTTTTTTCTCGGCTACCATGCCGCCCGAAATACAAAAGCTGGCCAATGTATTGTTAACCAATCCTGCTAAAGTAGAAGTTACTCCCGTATCATCAACAGTGGATGCTATTGAGCAAGGATTATTTTATGTGGCTAAACAGGATAAAAATAAATTGCTGATCCATTTATTAAAAGACCCTGCATTAGTAACCGCATTAGTATTTACCCGTACCAAACATGGTGCAGATAAAGTGGTAAAAGTATTGCACAACGAAGATATTACTGCTGCTGCCATACACGGCAACAAATCGCAAAATGCCCGGCAGAATGCTTTAAGCAATTTTAAAAATGGTAAACTGCGTGTGCTGGTAGCAACAGATATTGCTGCAAGAGGCATAGACATTGACGACCTTACCCACGTTATTAATTTTGAACTGCCCGAAGTGCCCGAAACTTATGTACACCGCATTGGCCGTACAGGAAGAGCTGGCAACACCGGTATTGCTTTATCTTTTTGCGATGCAGATGAAAAAACAGAATTAAGAGATATTCAAAAACTGATAGGTAAAACCATACCGCAGTTTACGGGCCATCCTTACCCGTTATCTCCTACTGCACAACCATCTGCACCGGCAGCAAAACCACACCAGCGGCCTAATTTTAAAAGTCGTGGTGGTAATAGTCATAATAATACCCAGGATAGAAATGGGAGGAGAAGTTTTGGTGGCGGAAGAGGAGAAAGAAAATAACTACTTTATAATTTAATAGTAAAGCCGTCCGCTAGCTAGCGGACGGCTTTTTATTTTGTGACAAGCTGTGGTAATATTATTAAACTGCCGTGGCAGAGTTTATCCTGAGGAACGAAGGGCACTCTTCAGCTATATAACTTTATTGAACTTTTTATCTAAGCGCAGATTAGAATATGCTAGAATAATTTCCGGTATACAACTTAATCATTTATTTTTAATACATAAGTAAAATACCACTATCAATAGTTTCAGCAATTGACAGTGGCCATCTATTTCACAATGACTATGCTACAAGCAATATTATTAGGTTTATTCATTAGTTTAATAATCTCTTCCACAATACTTGGTCATACAGGAACAATCTTATTTAAAATAAAGAAATATTGGGCAGGAGTAAAAACTAAAATCTTCATTGGTAAATTAGAAAATTTAAACTATTTCCAATACCATAATTTAAAAGAGAAAAAGGAGTTAAAAAAAATAATTATCAAATGTGGAAGTAGATTAAAAATAATTGATGCCCTTTGGAATCAATTTACTTTCAGCCTTGATAAAAGAAGTTTCATAATTGATGAAGACGCCGAATCTGGCAGGCCTCTAATAGATAGTAAAGGAATTATAGACTCTCAGTCGGGATATAATGCAAACAAGCAGACAGACAATACCGAATTTTATAATTTTGCAAAGCAATTAGGATTAAATATTAAAATAGAAAATTTAGTTTATTCAGACAAAGAACAAACTAATGCTCAACAAGAAATTAAAATCAACAAATCCGAATACTCACTGCATATAAATTATGAGGATGAAAATTACGGTGATCAATTTATATTTGAATTTGCTGAAATTATTAATCAGGAGTTATTAAAGATCAGCTCTGTTGAAAGAATATTTTTAATGGATAATTACCCGGCATTCTTAATTTTCTTACCGGATAAAATTTACAAGTACCTTCTTAGTTTATCTCCAGAAAAAAGGCAAACTCCTTTTAAGCCTATCGACTGGCTTAGAAATCGGGAGTAAAAATCCCTCTCGCCTTCGTTGGCAGCTACTAAGCAGCCGGCATGGCTGTTGAACAGCGCTTATTAACGGAAGCATAGTTTACACTAACCGAGGAGGCTAGCTCTTCAACAACATAATTTTATTGAATTTTTATCTAAGCTTTATTTATAAAAATTAATAATTACTTTTAGTAATAAATTTAAATAGCTGGAATTGGCTCTCTGAATATTTGTTCTGATTTTAATTAAGAAGCAGATATTTAAAGAACAAGAGTTGCGCCAATTACAGAGTTGGCTGCTACTTTAACGAGCCTTACATAAAGTCCAGTTTTCCGACCAAGACAGTGATGTTAAGTTTAACATACTACAAAAAAACAACGAATTTAAGAACGAAAATTCGACAAGATGAAAAAGCTATATTTTATTACAACAACAATCGCTACAATTTTCACTGCTATCAATACAAAAGCTCAACCCTCATCTGACAGTACAAAAATCACTCAAAAAAAATATCAGGCTAAGGCACCCAAAACGCAATCCTTCGGTACGGAAGCTTTCGGCAAATCAAAAAAAACTACTCTCAGGTGGTTAGGTATGGCAGGATTTTTAATCAATAGTCGTGGTACTACCATAATGGTTGACCCGTTACTGGAAGGCTTTGATATGCCTCTTCTAATTGATTTTCCTATTCTGGTTAAAAACGTTCCTCATTTGAATGCAGTTTTTGTAACACATGCCGACAATGATCATTTTAGCGTTCCAACAAATGTAGCAATGTCAAAAGTTGTTGATGTATACCATTCAACAATTTATGTTGACTCTTTAATGAAGAACTTAAAACTAAATTCAGTTGGACATGACATTGGTGATATTTTCAAGATCAAAAATATCTCTGTTAAATTAACACCTGCTGACCATGCCTACCAGAATGCGTACCCTGGTATGAGTACTCGCTGGTTCAAAAATGAAGATGCTTGCGGCTTTTGGTTTGACACACCAGACGGTAGCATTTGGGCAACTGGTGATTCCAGATTAATACCTGAACACCTGACAATGAAAGCTCCTGATGCAATTTTATTTGACTTCTCAGATAGTGAGTGGCACTTTACTTTTGAAGGGGCAGTAAAAATTGCAAACGCATATCCTGATGCCCTGCTTCTACTGTGCCATTGGGGTTCGGTAGATTCGCCGGAATTTTCACCCTTTAATGGGGACCCAAAAAAGCTATCTGATGTAGTTATTAATCCTCAACGAATACAAGTATTAGCACCCGGAGAACCTTTTGTTCTTAAACGCATAAAAACAATTTGGTAAAACTTTAAACCTGTTGAAAAATGAAATATTTATTAGCCCTTTTACTGTTCACATATAACAACGTTTCAGCTCAATCAAAAAACATGATGATCCGTTTATCAGAAATAGAAATAGATTCCAATTACCTTAAACAATATAATTCTATCTTACAGGAAGAAGCCCGGGCTTCTGTTCAATTTGAAGCAGGAGTTATCGCTATCTATCCATTGTATCAAAAAGAAAACCCAACGCAGATTCGTATTTTAGAAATTTATGCAAATCGAGAAGCTTATGAGGCGCATTTAAAAACACCTCATTTCCAAAAATATAAAACAAGTACTCTTAAAATGGTAAAGTTTTTAAAACTTGTGGACATGGACAACATAGATCCACAGACAATGGGTGACATATTTCGTAAAATACACAAATAAACTACGCCCAATACAAACTGCAAATAATCACTCAATTCCTACATCATTTCAAACTAAAATCCGGCTTACTAATTTTTCCTATACCACATGACCCAAAATAAATATTTCTTTTTTTTCCTCCTCACTGTGATTTTTTGTACCCATGATACACTAATATAGCAGGAGCAATAAAAAGCCTGCCCATCAGTGGATAAAAAAGAAGCATTTATAACAGCCATACAAAATAATGAAGGCCTTATCTATAAAATAGCGGCGGTGTACAGCAATGCTATTGAAGACAGGAACGACCTGGTGCAGGAGATCATTTACCAGCTTTGGAAATCATTCGATTCGTTTAAGCAACAATCCAGCATAAGTACCTGGATGTACAGGGTGGCCATGAATGTGGCCATCTACCAGCTTAAAACGGCCAAAAGAAAAGTAACAACAGTGCCGTTGGATGAACAACTCAGTAATTTTCACGATACAGAAAACAGCGGCTTTGAAGAAAAATTACAGCTATTAAGGCAACACCTCAACAACCTTAACCTGCTGGACAAAGGTATTGTAATGCTTTACTTAGATAATAAAAGCTATGAAGAAATTGCACAGATCACTGGCATTTCCGAAACCAATGTAGGCACAAAAATTTCCCGGATAAAAGAAAAATTAAAAAAGCAAATTATTAAAAACTACAACTATGGAACTTGATGATTTAAAAAACACCTGGAACAATATGAGCAACGAGGTGCAGCAACAACCACACTTAAACACTGAAAAAATCAATCAAATGACTAGCAGTAAATATCATTCCCGTATTAAAAAAATTGCCTACCCCGAAATGGCGGGCATATTCATTTGCATTACCGGCGTTGCCTTTACACTATTTAATTTCAGCAAATTGAATACTGTTTTTTTTCAGGCTACAGCTGTTGTTGCAATAGCAGTTTTACTCTTGCTATCGGCAATCAGCTGGATAAGTATTCGCCGGTTAAACGTAACAGGCGATGTAAATAAACCCTATGCAGCAACACTTAAAAATTTTGCTGTTCAAAAGATCCGCTTTCATAAATTGCAAAAGATAAACGTTACTTTAAGTTATTTACTGCTGGTGTGTATCATTATTTTACTACCTAAATTTTTTACAGGTAAAGACATTACAAGTAATAACAGCTTTTGGATATTTGCCTTTTCTATCGGGTATATATTTTTGCTGTTCTACAGCAAATGGGTAGCAAAATATTACAGCAAAAGCTTACGCCAGGCAGAAAACCTGCTTAAAGAATTAGCGACTGAGTAAATACAATTTTCTCTTGATGAAATTTTCTTGATAGAAAATTTCACCAAGAATTCTTAACTTCAACCCACACAGATTCTATTGATCATTACAACACTCCATTTTGCAACAACTGCTCACCCATCTTTTAGGTAAAGGTGTTCCCGCCAGCGAAATGGCGGAGGTAACGGAAGCATTTAAATTTAAAAAAATAGCCAAAGGCGATTTTTTTGCACAGGAAGGAAAAACAAGTAAATACCTGGCTTTTATTACCAAAGGTTTGTTTCAATACTTTTATATAAAAGATGGAAAAGAAATAACCACTTATGTTACAGGTGCCAATTCTTTCCTGCTGTCGCTAATGAGTTTTTACAGGCAGCAACCCAGCAAAGAAAATATCAGGGCATTAGCCGATGCAGAACTGTGGATGATACATTATGACGACCTTTTAAAATTAAAAGACAGCAACGAAGCTTTCCGAACATTTTACATTACTGCTATAGAAAACCTGGTGGTAGGTATGGATGAAACCCGGGCCAATTTAATAATACTCACCGCCGAAGAACGCTATGCCGTATTAATGAAAAACGAACCTGCCTTATTGCAACAAATTCCCCTGCAATACCTTGCCTCTATACTTGGTGTTACGCCAAGGCATTTAAGCCGCATCCGAAATAATTACTGATTGTTGTATTTATGGACAAATGTCCTGTACCACGCTTTTTTAGCGCAGCATCTTTGTGTCATCAATAACAAATAAAAAAGATGATATGAAACAAGTAATTTTTTCTGCGCTGCTTTTAGCCGCAACAACTACCGCTTTTACACAAAGCAAATTTTCAAAAGACGAGTTCAGTATTAATGGTTTTCGCAATCCTTCAATAGGATTGGAATACCTCCACAAACAGGTTTCTGTACATGCCGGTTATTATACCACGGCTTTTAAAAGTGGCGAGTATACCAACTTTGTTAAAGCAGGCACTACGTATTGGTTTGCACCGGTTGGTAAAAAAGAAAATCCTTCTTCTTTTTATGCAGGTGCTTCTTACATGCGTGGGCTTACCCGTGATTATAAAAACAAAAATGCAGTGGCGGTAGAAGCCGGCTTTAGCTGGATGATATGGAAAGGATTGAATTTTAGGATTGGCGCTATTGCTGTTGCAGCAAAAGGACAGGATGTAAAAATTAATCCAACACCGGGTATCAGTTATTCCTTCAACTTTTAAAATCAGCCATAATGAAAAAAGAAAAAACAATTGGTTGGTTATTAATTGCAGGGGCAGTTGGCGTATTAATTCCTTATACCATACTTACTATAATATTTGAATACCCTGATATTTTAAGACAGGATACATCCATCATCCTCACTAAATTTCATGAAGGCGGCAGCAAATTTATATGGACATGGTTTGCCTTTGCGTTAATCGGGCTTCCATTATTACCAGCTTACATTCGTATTGGGCAAAAGCTGGAAAATCAATCGCCTTTAGCACGTACCGCAACCACCATTGGTGTAATTGGATTGATCGTACAGATGATCGGTTTGTTGCGCTGGACATTTGTAGTGCCTGTGTTAGCCAATAGTTTTGTTAGTGCAACCGATGAAACTACCAAAGCGGCAGCAATAATTGCCTTTAAAACTATTCATCAGTTTGCAGGCGTAATATTAGGCGAACATTTAGGACAACTGTTTACTATTATATGGACCGTTTTAATTTCTATATCCTTTGCCAAACTAAAATTATTCCCCAAATGGATCAACATCCTCGGCTTTGTAAGTGCATTCATTTATTTATTAGCACAAGCCGAATTATTTGCAACAGTAATGCCCGGCTTCCCGGTTTGGGATATGGCAGGTTTTATTGGCAGTACAGCCTGGCTGATCTGGTTAATTATTATCGGCTTTAAATTTTTAAAACTCAAAAAATAATTGTTAATAAAAAATCATTTTAAAAACATCGTATCATGATAAATAAAATTATTCTACTTATTACATTGCTGGCATACAGCTTTATTGTAAGTCAATCCTTCATGTATATTTTAGCATTAAAAAATGTACAGCTTAATCTTGCCGCCAATCCCTATATCGAATTAAGAAAATTAATTGATAGTGCTATGAGAAGCAATTTTAAGTATGTGATATACGCTGCACTTCTTGCTAATCTTTTACTGGTAATTGTAAACATTAAAAATCCCGGCAGTGTAGTATTTATTACCGCAGCCATTGCGTTTATTGCTTTAGTGGCAGATATATTACTTACCGTAAAAGGCAACCTGCCTGTTAATGATATCATCAATACCTGGTCAGCTGATAACTATCCAACCAACTGGGCGGAGTATAGAACAAAATGGTTTACTGTTTTTCAGTATCGTCAAATTGCCAGCATCACAGGTTTTGTGAGTTTGTTGATTGGGGTGGTGTTTAGGGCGAAATAAAATGCGGACAAGAAATCATTATACCTGTCTAATAGCATTACTGATATAAATTTCTCCGCCGTCGTTAGTAGCCACTCTTCAACCGCATAGCCGTTGGTATGCAGCGAGAGTAAAATTGCGCCAGCCGTACCAGCTACATTGGTAACAAAGGCCATAACAAACTACATAAAACTACAGCGAATACCATTATAAAAACATTAATAATAAACACGGCCAAAAGAACAAGGTAGTTATATAACTATGTAAAACATGCTGCCACTATTTAAACTATTAAATATAGTTTCTTAAGCAGTTATATTTTTAAAAAAAACTACCGCTTTAGGGTATTGCAACCGCTCTTTAAAGCATTTACTTTTACTTTAATTAAAAATTACCACAAGGCTTGTTATACAGTTGCATTGCTTTGCAGGCAACAGTTTCTATCAAGCAAAAAATCAACATTATTATTTAACGGATCGTTCTGTTTAAACACTGTGATCCCAAAAAATTAACTTTTATGCCGCCCAAACTTTTTGTCAAAACCGGAATATTCCCTTCTCCCGAAGTAAGGGCAAGTTTTTTTCAAAATACCAATCAGGACAGAAGTGAATCTTGTATAGCTGTAAACCCCGCCGATAACAATAATCTTATTGGTGCTTCCAAACTTTTTTCTGACCCCAAAAAATATAAGTTTACCGTGGCTGCTGTTTTTTCTACTAACGGAGGTTATACCTGGCAAAACTCTGCACCATTACAATTGCTACCAGGTTGGGAAGGCCTGAGTGACCCTGCAATTGCTTTTGATAAAGCTGGCAATGCATACCTGTTTACCGAGCCACTTAATTTTAATTATGCCACCGACCCCGATCACAATCCTAATTTAGGGGCAGATATAATTACCACTCATATGGTGATATATAAATCAACCAACAAAGGTGCAAGCTGGAACGCCCCGGTTGTTATTGATGTGAATGATAATAATGTGAGCAGTTTTGATAAACTGTGGCTTGCCATTGATCAAAACAACAGCAATATTTATACTACCTGGGGATATGGCAATATGCAGTTTGCAAGATCAGTAAATGGAGGCACCAGCTGGAAAGGTGTAGGCAACCAGTCTATTAATAATTCTATAAGCAGTGGCTCGGCACCAGAAATAAATGTAAGTACTAACGGGCATATTCATATCGTCAGTCATTCACAAACCACCAACCATATCCGCTACCTGCGGTCAAAAAATGGCGGCGAAAGTTTTGAGCAGGAAAAACAAATTGCTGTTGGCTTAAAGGATATTGATTCGGGAATTACAGGCAGTGGTTTCAAACATTACCCAAATGCTGCATTCAGGGTGCTGACACTGGCAACAGCCTGCAGTGTTCCTAACCAAAATAAAATAGCAGTGGCGTGGGCAGATTACAGGGAGAATGTAACAAGGATCTATTATACACTTAGCAACGATGATGGAGATACCTGGCCGGCCAACGCAGGCATCCCTTTATTACCGGCTTTTTCCACTAACGAAAAGTTTCATGATTTTCATCCGCAAATTATAGCTGCAGGTAATGGTACTATTGGTTGCGCTTTTTACAGGTATTACGAGTCATCTGCATTGATCGATGTAATGTTTACTGTTTCATTTGATGGTGGACAATCATTTTGGTTTCCTGAAAGTATAAACAGCCATTCATGGAATCCGGCAATTAATGCCCCATGGTCTCACGGGGATCCAAACAGAACATTTATTGGAGATTATTTTGGTCTGGATGCAGATAATGAAAACTTTCATGTACTGTGGACAAACACCAAAGATGGTGTACAGGAATTATACTACAATTCTATAAGAACCACCATGTACGATCCGCCACATATACTCGATGGCATTTATGCAGAAGTATTTGGAGGTATTGCCAGTGATGGAGGTGGCTTTATTATTGTTGGAGGCAAAATAATTAAGGTGCCGCCAAGAAGCCCTTTTGTAGATATTCTACATGCAATGACAGCTTTTGATGCCGCACAAAATATAGGCAGTGTATCTGCAATAAGATTTCAAAAATCTATGCTGGAAACTATTAGCAATATTGCCAAAAAAGCTAATAAACAGATCGGTTAAAGTTAGTTTTTGTACTACAGGTTTGTGGCAGCACAAACCTGTAGTTGTTATATAAAAATCGGCCGTAAAATTTTTACGGTATAAGCAAATATTATTTTCAGTAATAAAAATAAACGGCAGTGCTGCTTAGGCACTGGCCATCACCAAAGGCAAGACTACAGGTTACAATAAAGCATACTGCTGCTTTAATAAGCATTAACATTCCAGCGTTTATTGTTAAAATAAATTAGCAGCAATCCATTTGGCAAAATGCTGCCACCAGGCCGAATGACTATTGGGCATAACAACAAATGTAGCAGCAATGATTGCTAAAAAAACAGCCATCGGAAAGGCAGACCTTTTGTGTATAATATCAACAATCATCCAACCCAAGGTGAAGAGCGTAATTGCTCCGATCATTGCGGGAAGTACCGTAAATGGCAAACCACAAACTGCAATTAGAAAGCGGCCCAACCCTGGCCCCAAAATCATTAAACCTATGCTGGCAAAAAAACGTAGATGAAAAGAAGTTTTCTTTTTATAATAAATGCCAAAGCCATACAGAATACACAGGTAAAATATATCAGGAATGCCGTTGGTCATGGCTGCCAGCGCTTCGGTTTCACCTGCGGTTTTAATATTTCTTACATACCCAGCCCTGGCAACAAGAAAGAGAGAGAGGATCAATAATGGAAATACAAAATAGGAAGCTTTGCCAACGATGCGGTGCAACCGGATTTTTTTTGTTCTGATAAAAACTGGCTGGGCAATTAATATTAAGATCCAGGTTAGCATTACTGCTCCATGAAAATGATGAGCCCAGGTAAAGCCATCAAAGGTTGGAAACTTAACAAGGTATGTTTTATAAAACCCTGCAAAGCTCATCAGCAAAAGAAATACAAAAAAGTATATAAGCCGGTTGGTTATGCCGCTGTTGCTTTTTATTTTGGGTTGAGAAAGTTCTGAACTTGCCATGGTATTTTTTTAATGGTTTCAATGATTGTTGGGAAGAACAAAATGCTGATCAATAAAAGTTATCCCTATTGACAAATATTGCTGTTTTGTCGTGCTATCAACTGCCAGCTGTCAAGGTATCTTCTATAAATATTGCTGTATGCACGTTTGCTCATTGGTTTGCCATCAGGGTTAGTAGCGCCTGCATCGGGTACATCTTGCCCCATTACAATGGCAATGTCTTTGTTGATGGTTATTTTATCAATAACGTGTTCAATATGTGGTGGCGTTACATTCATGGCCGCATTGCGTTGCTTCCACATGGTCAAAAGATCTATTAGCCCTCTGAAACCGTGAACTTTGAGGTTTGGGTTCATTACCACATAATCGGGCGAGACTAATTTATACATAGCAAGGGTATCCTGTGTTTCCATAGCTATCCTGCCAAGTTCTTCAATTTTACGGATGGCCATTTCGTCGGCGTTGTTTTTGCTATCAGTTTGAGCCTGGCTGCAGGTAGCGGTACTTAATAAAAGGATGGAGATAAAATAAATTTTCATGATTAATTGCATGAGTTGCCACTTTTGGTTATTGTTATTTAAAAAAATTGCCTTGTTAAGGTTCAATATAGTTGGAACTGTTCTGTCTGTTTCCATTAATAGCAGCTAAGGTTAAGGCTTTGCGAAGGTTTGTAATTTGAAACTCGTTTAACCAACGGCAATGCTGTTTAGGATTCGCCTTTATTTTAAATCTTTAATTGTTCATTGTTTAGTCGTGGTAACAAGTAAGGCGTAATGCTTATGAGAAAAAATACAATCAGGACGTGAGTACTGCGTTTGCCAAAATTTTTATCTGTATCTTCTCTATATTGTTGTACAGTCTTAATTTGTGTCTCAGTCAGGTTATTAACATCGATACTTTGGAAATATTTGTTGATAGGAATTTGAGATTTTATTGTAAATGATATATCCACTATCAAAATGATTAGTGTTGAAAGAATTATCCAGAAAATCGGACTTCTACGCCAGGTTTTAATAAATACAATGAGATTGAAAATAATCACTAACAACCAAATTGGCATAAAAACAGACATTCTTTTTCCCATATAACCGTCCACAACTTTCCAATATTTAGCAAATGCAATTGTGTCAAAATGTTGGTCAAACGGACATATAAAATGAAAAACACCAACCCCTGCATAAAATGTGGTACAAAGTACAAGTATGTAAATCGAAATGATTCTAACAGTTTTCATATTTACTTTTTTTAGCCTAAATGTTACTTTGGGGTAACACACAACATCACAATTACCGTGATGCTATGCAGTAAAATTCAGTTAACAAAACGATGTTTTAAAGCAGCGTATGGTAAGCAGTACTATTTATGAGTGAGTAGCAGTATTTACAATGCGTGGTAACAATGGCAGCATGTTTTACCATTCCCTCAAAAAAATGGCTGTTCGCCAAACGGTTTAGGCAATGCTGAATGGTTTGGCTAATTTTAAAAATATACCAGCTTTTATGCAACGCCTGTTTTTATTCCTTTATTTTTTTGTTTTGGGTACCAGCAATTGCATTGCACAGGATACTATTAAATTAAACGGCCAGCCACAATGGGAAACAGGATTGGATATTGCCAACCAAACTTTATTTTATGAGGAGCAACCTGGCACATCAACAAGTTTAGACAAGCCACTTTCTTTTGAAGACATAAAAAAGAAGCCCTTCATTCCTTACGCAAAAGAATTTCGCCAGCAAAAATTCTCTAACCGTCCGTTAATTATTCAATGGTTTAAATTCACCATCAACAATACTTCTGCAACCGACACTATTAATCTTCGTATTGATCTATCTGCCCACTATTTTACAAGGCTGTACACTAAGCAACAATTAATTGGAACGGGTGGTGCATATCAAACCAAAAAAGGCACCGATAATTTTTGGATGACGCCTGTTGCCATACCGCCGCTTAATACAATTACTTACTGGGCACGTACCGAAGACAGGCAGAACCAACTGATACCGCCATCCATCGGGCTGCAAACGCCTTACACTTTTTCAAAAGGCGTAGCATCCGGAAAATATACAGACCGGTATCTTTTTTTAATGCTGGCCTCCATGGTTGGTTGCCTGTTTTTTATTTCGTTGTATGCCATGTACCAATATTATTTGTATCGGGATAAATCATTTCTGTGGTATATCGGCTACACCATCGCTTCTTTATGCACCGCATTATTCTGGATGGATATCCGCCATGGCATGAATATGTTTCCATCCTTCTTTCATGATGTGATGTTATCGGTATTTTTATTTTTAGTGCCGGTGCTGTATAGTTTTTTTATTGGCAGTATTTTAAAGCTACGGGTACATTTTAAAAGAGGCTGGATGATTGTAAAGATTTTAGTAGGCATCGCTTTTTTACAAATGCTTACCGAATTTATTACTATCAGAACTGGTTGGTTTCCCTTCGACCCTGATTATTATGGATACTTTTTATCGATAATGCCGGTTGCGGCATTGCATATTGTTTTGCTGGTATTAACTGCAAAAAGTAAAGAAAGAATAAAATGGTTTTTGCTTGTAGGGCTACTTAGCCTGCTGGTATTGTGGTGTTTCCCGGTGGCGGCACTTGTACTAATTCCTTTTCATTATTCAGAACTGTTTGTGATACTTATTTTTCCTCCTGCATTTTTAGTGCTGGGCTTAACTATTGAAGCTATTTGCTTTTCATTCGCACTTTCGTATCGGAGCAAACTGGTTTTGGTAGAAAAAAATGCACTGCAGCAAAACTACAATCAGCAACTCGAAGCCGCTTTGCAAGAGAGAACCGCTGCACTGGAAGCACAAAACAAACTGGTAGAAGCACAAAAAATAAAACAGGTAGAAACTGAGTTTGAACATAAGATTGCCGAAACAGAAATGATTGCTTTACGTGCACAAATGAATCCACATTTTATTTTTAACTGTCTTAACTCTATTAAACTGTATACGTTGGAAAATGATTCACAAACGGCGTCAGAATACCTCACCAAATTTTCGCAACTCATACGACTGGTACTCGACAATTCCCGATCGGAAAAAGTAACCCTGCAAAAAGAACTGGAAACACTAACCTTGTATATCGAACTGGAAGCGATGCGGTTTAAAAATAAAGTACAATATAAAATACAGGTAATGCCATCCATCGATCAGCATTATATTGAGCTACCGCCTTTGCTATTGCAGCCTTATGTAGAAAATGCGATATGGCATGGACTGATGCATAAAGATGAAGGAGGTACTATATTGATCAATATTACACAACCTGCAGAATACCTGTTGTATATTGAAATAACGGATGATGGCATTGGCCGTGCAATGGCGCAGCAACATAAAAGTAAATCTGCCACCAGGCAAAAATCCTATGGTTTAAAAATGTCTTCCGAAAGACTGGACGCCATCAATCATTTATATCAAACCAGTACGGCAATAAAAATTATTGACCTTTACGATGACCAGCATAAAGCTGCAGGAACAAAAGTAATTATTGAGATACCTTTATAATTTTAACCCATGCTGAAAGCAATTATTATAGATGATGAACCGGATTGCGTAAAGCTGCTGTCATTGCAATTAAAAATATACTGTCCGCAGGTACAGGTAATAGCCGAATGTACTGCAAGTACGGATGGGCTTTTAAAGATAAACGAATTACAACCCGATATTGTTTTTTTGGATATTGAAATACCGGTGATGAATGGTTTTCAATTATTGGAAAGACTGGACTCCATCAATTTTAGTTTAGTATTTGTAACTGCCTATGATCAGTTTGCAGTAAAAGCTTTTCGCTTTAATGCACTGGATTATTTATTAAAACCCATTGATGGCAAACACCTGAAAGATGCCGTACAAAAAGCATTGCAGCAAAAACCCGATCCACGCCAACTGCAAGCTATGAAACAGCAATTACATGGCGGAGAAAAATACCAGCCTGATAAAATTGCATTGCCTTACCAAAATGGCGTAACCTTTACCGAAATTAAAAAAGTGTTGTACTGCGAATCGGATAATAATTATACCCACTTTTATTTAGAAGATGGACAAAAATATGTGGTAGCCAAAACATTAGGCGATATACAGGAAATACTGGAAGAAAGAAATTTTTTAAGGGTACACCGGCAATACCTCGTTAACCTTGACCACATAAAAAAATATGTAAGGGGCGAAGGTAATTACCTCATCATGAGTAATGAAGATAGTATTCCTGTGGCAAGAAATAAAAAAGAAAAACTTATTGAGCGGTTTGGGTGGTTGTAGATATTTTTCGCTCAATCAAACAAATCACTACTCAAATACCTGTCTCCCCTATCACAAACAATAAATACAATCACACCCTCCTTTAATTCTTTTGCCAGTTCAATAGCTGCATGTGCGGCACCGCCGCTGCTCATACCACTAAAGATAGCTTCTTCACGGGCTAAACGTTTGGCCATTACACGGGCATCCTGTTCGTCAATTTCAATAACCCTGTCTACACGGCTGCGGTTAAATATAGTGGGCAAATAAGCTTCGGGCCATTTGCGTATGCCGGGTATTTTAGCACCACCTGCTGGCTGGCAGCCTATAATTTGTACAGCCGGGTTTTGTTCTTTTAAATACTGTGATACCCCCATTATAGTTCCGGTGGTACCCATTGCCGAAACAAAATGCGTTACTTGTTCGTTGGTATCTCTCCAAATTTCGGGTCCGGTGGTTTTGTAATGCATGGCAGGGTTATCTGCATTGCCAAATTGATTCAGCATATGGTAGCCACCTTTGGCTACTTGTGCATTGGCATAATCAATAGCACCTTCCATCGATTGCGCTTTAGGCGTAAGTGTTACTTTGGCACCAAATGCTTCCATTGTAAGTACCCTTTCTCTCGTAGCATCTTCAGGCATCACTAATTCTATAGGCACATTAAACAAACTGGCAATCATGGCCAGTGCAATACCGGTGTTGCCACTGGTAGCTTCTACCAATGTAATACCGGGTTTTATTTCGCCTCTGTCAATAGCGCCCTTTATCATACCATAAGCAGCACGGTCTTTTACACTGCCGCCGGGGTTATTGCCTTCCAGCTTACCGTAAATTTTTACGTTGCTATTGGGATTGAGTTTTTTTAATTCCACCAGTGGTGTATTGCCCACCAGGTTTAATATACCCGCCATAAATATTACTTATGATGATAAAATAATTTCGTTAACCAAATTCTAATAGTCTACAAAATTGAAAGGGTTTAAACAAAAACATTTACTAAAAACGGTATTTTATTATTTAACTTTTAAATAATTTTGAAAGTCTATAATTTTAATAGGGTATTTGTACATTTGTAGCTTCTTAAAAAAGTATATGGCCAATAATTTAGAATGTCCTGTTGATTTTATCACCGTTAACGAAAACAAAGTGCGGTTAACTGCACTAAATGTATTGCTGCTGGCAATTGTATACCTGTGGCTTACTCACTGGAGTATTGCAGCTTTTTTAACCATCGATTTTTTTTGCCGTGCTTTTAATTTAGGTAAGTACAGTCTGCTCAACTTTATCAGCGATAAAGAAGTGCAGCTTTTTGCTATTAAAGTAAAACCTATCGATCAGGCCCCCAAAAGATTTGCAGCCAAAATTGGTTTTATATTTTCCCTGGCCATACTGGCATTAACTGTTTTTAATTATACCAATACGGCAACTCTTCTGGCAGTGGTGCTTAGCATGTTTGCCTTTTTAGAAAGCTTTGCCGGTTTTTGTGCCGGTTGCTATGTATATACATTTTACAGCAAATTGTTTGCAACAAAAAATGCCGCCCAAAAAATGAACGGCATTTAAAATATTTTAAACCACTGCAATTAAATTGCCCAGGCCTTATCCCCTTTTTTATACGGTAAATTGCCATCATATCTTCCGGGAACAGGCAAATGCCGAAGTGCCTGTTTTTGTCCAATTTCCGAACTAAAATATCCCCAGATACTTAATTGTTTTACCATAGTATAATAATGCGATGGGGCGACAACAAAATCAGGATCCATTGTTACTTTAGCTTTTTCTTTCGCTTCTTTTTCTTTTTCGTCACGCTGCTTATTGTATTCTTTGGCTTCTTTTTCCAATGCAATTAAAAAAGATTTACGTTGGTCGGCGGTGCAATCCATAAACGATTTACCATTGGCTTTTTCGCAAGCGGCATTTAACCCTGCAAGGCCTTCGCCAAAAACTTTTTGTTGTTCGGTAGTATAACAATCGGTAACAATTATTTTCATAAACTCGCCCACTTTTGCAGCTTTTGCACCCGGTGTGTTGGTAGCAGGAATAATAGTTTCGCCAATTTCATTCAGCAGTGCAATATTATCTGCCGAAAAGGTTGAGGCATCGGCTTCTTTAGCCGTACAGCCCGATAAAAATACATCGCCACCAATTACAACACCACCGGTTAGTACAGCAATCATTTTCAATAGTTCTCTGCGTTCCATAATTATTATTTTAGGAGTATTACAAATTTTGTTTTTTTAATTCTTCTACCGCATAGTTAGCAGCACGTGCCGTAAATGCCATGTAAGTTAGTGATGGATTTTGGCAAGCCGAAGATGTCATAAATGAGCCGTCTGTTACAAATACATTGGGCGCATCCCATACCTGGTTCCACTTATTTAATACCGATGTTTTAGGATCGTTACCCATACGTGCTGTACCCATTTCGTGAATGCCATGCCCCATAGCATGGCCGCCATCATAAGTATTAATATTTTTTGCTCCGGCCGCTTCCAGCATAGCTACCATTTCTATTACAATATCCTTCCGCATCTTCATTTCATTTTCTTTCAATTCTGCATCCATGGAAAGTACCGGCAAACCCCATTTATCTTTTTTATTTTTATCCAGCGTTATTTTGTTTTCATGATAGGGCAAAATTTCTCCAAAGCCGGTGGCACCCATTTGCCATGCACCAGGTTCAGTTAATGCTTCTTTTAAATCGGCACCAATATTCATCTCTGCAATTTCACGGCTCCAGCCACTGCGGCTGGCGCTTCCCTGATAACCAAAACCACGCAGGTAATCCCTTTTATCGGCCCCTACATTAGCAAAGCGTGGAATATAAAATCCTGTTGGCCTGCGGCCATAATAATATTTGTCTTCGTAACCTTCTATAGTTCCGTTGGCACCAATATTATAATGATGATCCATAATGTTGTGCCCCAACTCACCACTGCTGCTACCCAATCCATCAGCCCAAACATCAGTTGCCGATCGCATTAATATCCATGCAGAATTTAATGCCGATGCACATAGAAAAACTATTTTAGCATTGAACTGGTAGGTTTTATTATCTTCTGTATCCAGCACTTCTACCCCAGTGGCTTTCTTTTTATCCTTATCATACAACACCTGCGAAACTAATGAGTAAGGACGAACAGTTAAATTGCCTGTTTTTAATGCCGCAGGATAAGTGGAAGATTGCGTACTGAAATAACCACCAAACGGGCAGCCTTCCCAGCAACGATCTCTGTACTGACATCCCGGCCTTTCGTTATGAGGCACCGTTATGTTAGCTACTCTTCCAATAATTAAATGTCTTTCGTTTTTAAACTTTTCTTTTATTCTGGCAGCCACATCTTTCTCTACAATATTTAAAGGAAAGGGAGGTAAAAATTGTCCATCGGGTAAATTAGGTATACCTTCTTTTGATCCGCTGATACCTGCAAATTTTTCTACATGATCGTACCATGGTGCTATATCATTATAATTTACCGGCCAGGGAACAGCAATACCATCTTTTGCATTGGCTTCAAAATCCATTGGGCTCCAGCGGTAACTATGCCTGCCCCATAAAACAGATCGGCCACCAAAGCGATAACTTCTCCACCATGTAAAAGGTTTTACTTCGGTATACGGACAATCTTCTTCATTAGCCCATGCATCCATCACTTGTTCCTGTGCAGCCCAGCCACGGTGTATTACCGGATATTTTTTTCTTTGTTCCGGTGTAGTATCACCACGATGTGCAAACTCCCAAATATTTTTGGTAGCGTTTTTATAGTCTGTAATATGTTCGTGTGGCCCACCACGTTCCAGCAATAATACTTTCAATCCTTTTTCGCACAATTCCTTGGCAGCCCAGCCTCCGCTGATACCGGAGCCTACTACAATTGCATCATAAGTATTATCTGCCATGGTTGGTTTATTGATTAAATAGTTAACTTGTTTGATTCACTTTACAAATTACCTTTCTTTAATTCCTTCACTGCAAAATCTACTGCTCTTGCAGTTAAAGCCATATAAGTTAATGATGGGTTTACACAGCTTGCACTTGTCATGCAGGCACCATCTGTTACAAATACATTCATGGCATCCCATACCTGGTTGTTGCCATTAAGCACCGATGTTTTTGCATCTCTGCCCATACGTGCCGTACCCATTTCGTGAATACCCATACCCACTGCATAACCCGAATCATTGGTATGTACATCTTTTAATCCGGCAGCTTCAAGCATTTCTGCTGCATCGTTCATCATATCTATCCGCATCTTTTTTTCGTTCTCTTTTATCTCCACATCAAAATTTAAAACGGGTAAGCCCCATTTATCTTTTTTGGTTTTATCCAGAGAGATTTTATTACTGTGGTCGGGCAACATTTCGCCAAAGGCGGTAATACCCATATTCCAGTTACCTGGTTCTGTTAATGCGTCTTTTAATTCTGCACCGATAGTTAATTCAGCCACATTAATTCCTCTCCCTCTTCCGGCACTTCCCTGGTAACCAAAGCCACGCAGGTAATCTCTTTTATCGCCATCGATATTTCTAAACCGGGGGATATAAATACCAGTTGGCCTGCGGCCGAAAATATATTTGTCTTCATATCCTTCTGCCCTTCCGGATGCGCCTACTCTAAAATGATGATCCATTACATTATGCCCCAACTCGCCGCTACTGCTGCCTAAACCTTCGGGCCAAACTTCTGTAGCAGTATTCATTAAAATCCATGTGCTGTTAAAAGATGATGCACAGAGGAAAATAATTTTTGCATTGTAAGTGTAAGTCTTATTGGTTTCGGCATCTATCACTTCCACCCCGGTTGCCTTTTTGCTATTTTTATCGTAGATGAGTTTGGTAACAATTTTATTGTTCTCCATGGTAAGATTACCTGTTTTTCTTGCTGCAGGTAATGTTGCGGATTGCGTGCTGAAGTAACCTCCAAACGGACAACCACGCCAGCACCTGTCACGGTACTGACAATTCGTTCTTCCCTGCTCCGGCCTTGCTTCGGTAATATTTGCACTGCGGCCAATAAACATGTGCCGCTTACCGTTATAGTGCGATTTTAATTTTACGGCCACATCTTTTTCCACTACGTTCATATCCATGGCTGGTAAAAATTCACCATCGGGCAATACATCCAATCCTTCTTTACTGCCTTGTATGCCGGCAAACTTTTCTACATAGCTGTACCATGGCGCTATTTCATCGTAACGAATAGGCCAATCTATTCCAATACCTTCTTTAGCATTAGCTTCAAAATCCATTTTACTAAAACGATAACTCTGGCGGCCCCAGTGTAAGGAACGGCCACCTGTATGATAAGCCCTGAACCAATCGAAACGTTTTGTTTCGGTGTAAGGGCTTTCGGTGTCTTTTACCCACATGCCCAAGGTTTGTTCACTTAAAGGATAATCTCTTTTTAAAACGGGGTGTTCTTTTATCATTTCCTGCGTACGGGTATCCCTGTGCGGAAACTCCCATATTTCTTTATTGGCAGTTACATAATCTTTTACATGCTCAATATGATTACCTCTTTCAAGCATTAAAACTTTAAGGCCTTTTTCGGTAAGTTCTTTTGCGGCCCAGCCACCACTGATGCCGGAGCCTACAACAATTGCGTCGTAATTAGTTTCTGCCATTTTTTGTTTATTAGTTGATTAGTTTAATCGTTAACTGGTATTTTATACATCACAGAGTTTCACTGCTTTTTTCAAGGCTTTAATTTTATCTTCCTTTTCTTTTGCTGTAGGAATAAATTCCTGGGCCAAATATCCTTTAAAGCCGGTATCTGCAACCGCTTTTATTATTGCAGGATAAAATAATTCCTGTGTATCATCAATTTCATGCCTGCCCGGTACACCGGCGGTATGGTAATGTCCAAAATATTCGTGGTTCTTTTTTATGGTAGCGATAATATCTCCTTCGCTAATTTGCATGTGGTAGATATCGTACAATATTTTAAAATTGGGAGAGCCTAATCTTTTACACAATTCAATCGTCCATTTGGTATTATCGGCCATGTAATCCGGATGATTTACTTTGCTGTTAAACACTTCTATTTGAATTACAACACCTCTTTTTTCGGCCAGACTCATTATTTGTTTTAATCCATCCACACAGTTTTTCAATCCTGTTTCATCATCCATTCCTTTTTTGTTACCGCTAAAGCAAATTAAATTTTTGTACCCTGCATCTGCCACAAGATTGATATGCTCGGTATAATTTTTTATTAAACGGGAATGATATTGCGGATCATTCCATCCCTCTGTTAAACTAATTTCGGCGCCATTACACATGGATGAATCGAGGCCATGTGTTTTTAGCACATTCCATTCTTTAGGGCCAATTAAATCGATGGCTTTAAGGCCGATCTTTTTTGCTACCACACACAGTTCGTCCAGTGATAAAAAACTGTACGTCCACCTGCAAACGGAGTGATTGATATTGCCTTTGAGTTTCATGTCGCTATTATCAGCAGCAGCTAATGATGCCAGCGGATTGGCCGCCATGGCAACAGAACCTACTGCTAACTGTTTTAATAATTGTCGTCTTGAAGAATTGTTTTCCATTACTGCAATAGTTTTTTATTAAGCTGCTTTATTTTTATTCTTCATATAAAAAAACAATCCTGCAAATGCAGCTACCAGTATTACCGGAAGAATTAAAGTAGTATTTATAATTTCTGGTCCGGCAGTTTTATTAGCCTCGGCTAAAGCTGCTTTCATTTGTTCTGTAGCTTCTGGACTGTTGTACACTTTCAAATCGGCACCTGCCGGCAAATGTGCTGCTATTTTATTATCATAAACACCTCCCATTACCATTGTGTATAGCGACACAGCAAACATGCCTGCACCACCCATTAAATTTAAACCAACCGCACCCGTTTTAGGTAAATTTTCTGATACAAATCCAAGCATTGTTGGCCAGAAATAACAAACTCCCATTCCAAAAACCAATGCTCCAACAAAAACCATATTACCGCTGCTATGTCCTAATATATATAAACCTAAAGTAGCCAGTATTGCCGACATTAGTAATACGCCCTGTGGTGCAAGCCGGTGAACAACGGGCCCTGCAAAAGCACGCCCAATAACCATCACACCTGTAGATACTGCAAGAATGAGTAATGCATTTGTAGTTACATTATTTAATAGTACACCAATCCACTGGCCGGTAAATAATTCTGTAATGGCTGTGCCAAACATACAAACGATCATAAAGATAAAAAGCGGATTAGCTAATGCGCCATACATGCTGGCAGTGGAAACACCACTGGCCACACGCTCTGTAACCGGAAATTTTTCCTTAGCAAAAAGATATCCATATAATACTGTAGGAATAAGCATTAGCCCCACCAGCATTTTCCAGTTGCTGATAGTTTCGGTACCTGCAATTTTTTGTCCTAAAAAATATACTACCAACGAGCCAATTACAATCCCCCCCGGAAACCACAAATGAAAGTGATTGAGTTTGGTGGTTTTATTATCGCTGTACAATGCCGTTACCAATGGATTACATGCCGCCTCTACTGTACCATTTGCAATACCAATTAATAATGTAGAAATAAATAATGCCCAATAAGGACTTCCAAAATTTCCGGCAAAAATAGTTAACAGAATACCGGCGAGGTGAAATACAAATGCCATTACTAATAACTTTTTCATGCCAATAATATCCACTACCATACCACCTATAATTACAGCAAGCGGAAAGCCCCAAAACGCAGTTGCTGTAATGGTAGACATTTCAGATTTGTCTAAATTAAACTGAGTACCCCAGGTACCCAATAATCCTGCACGAATGCCAAATGAAAGAGAAGTTACGAGTAAGGCCAAACAACTGGCCACAAAAAGTTTGTTTCTGTCTATAGTTTGCATATCGTTTTATTGTAGTAAAAAAGGTTTTACTTCGTAAATATAATTTTAATAATCATCAAAAAGCCAATTGGCTTTAAAAAACTTTTGCTGCAACCGTTTGCGGTTAATTTATTTAAAATACCTTTCTCTAACTTTAATATTATTTTCTATTTTTAATTTTCATCCTTTGAAAGCGTTACCGGTTTTAATTAAAATAATATCACATTAACATAAAATAATATTATGCAAAGAAAATTAAGAATGGCAATGATTGGTGGTGGTAAAGATGCTTTTATTGGTGCCGTACACCGCCTGGCCATGAACATGGACGGACAAGTAGAACTGGTTGCCGGCGCCTTAAGTGTTAACCCCGAAGTGGCTGTTGAATCGGGGAAATCATTGTTTTTAGATGAAAGCAGAATTTATACCGATTATAAAATAATGCTGGAAAAAGAAGCTGCTATGCCCGCAGAAAAGCGGATTGATTTTGTAACCATCGTTACACCCAACTTTGTGCACTTTGACCCTGCAATGATGGCGTTAGATAAAGGCTTCAATGTGGTAATTGAAAAGCCCATCACTTTTACCTTAGAGCAGGCCAAACAAATAAAAGAGAAGTTAATCGCCACCGGTTTAACTTTATTATTATGCCACACTTACACCGGTTACCCAATGGTTAAGCAGGCCAAACAATTAATAAAAGCAGGCAGCTTAGGTAAAGTGAGAAAGGTTTACGTTGAATATCCGCAGGGATGGTTAAGTACTTTTTTAGAAGGTACCGGACAGGCACAAGCCAGCTGGCGCACCGACCCTAAAAAAAGTGGTAAGGCCGGATGTATGGGTGATATTGGAACACATGCTTTTAATATGGCTGAATACGTTACCGGTTTACAGGTAACACAAATTTGTTCCAACTTAAATATTGTGGTAGAAGGCAGAATGCTGGATGATGATGGTGCGGCATTTTTAAAATTCAACAATGGCGCCACCGGCGTTTTAATGGCTACACAAATTGCAGCAGGCGAAGAAAATAATGTTAAGATAAGAGTGTATTGCGAAAAAGGCGGTATTGAATGGCAACAGGAAGATGCTAATACTTTAAAAGTAAAATGGCTGGACAAACCAACAGAAATTTACAGAACCGGTGGCGGGTATAATAGTTCTTATGCGGCACACAACACCCGAATTCCTGCTGGCCATCCCGAAGGATATTTAGAAGCCTTTGCTAATTTATACCGCAACTTTGCGTTAACAGTACGGGCAAAAATAAATGGCGAAACTCCTGCAGCAGAATGGCTGGATTTTCCGGGTGTGGATGAAGGGATAAGAGGAATGGCATTTGTGGAAAATGTGGTGGCATCATCGGAGAGTGAGGAGAAGTGGATGGAATTTGTAGTGTGAGAGAAGATGGCACGCAGAGGCGCAGGGGGCACAGAGAAGAAATTTTGTACTATGAAAACAAATGAAATAACAGCAATTGTTATAGAAGAATGTATTAAAATTCATAAAGATTTAGGTCCGGGTTGTTCGAATCAGTTTATGAAGAGGTATTATATTATCGTTTAACCAAACGAAATCTTAATACAAAAAGGCAAGTTGCTATTCCCGTTTTTTATGAAGAAGTAAAACTGGAATTAGGTTTTAGGGCGGATTTAATTGTGGAAGATGAAGTTATTATAGAAATAAAATCTATCAAAACATTAGCTCCTGTTCATCATAAACAATTACTCACCTATCTAAAGTTAACTTCGTTAAAAGTGGGATTATTAATAAATTTTAATGAATTACTTTTAAAAGATGGATTAAAACGTATTGTAAATAATTTTTAAAACTCAGCGCTCTCTGCGCCTCAGCGTGAAAAATATGCAAACAATAAAAGGCCCCGCTATTTTCTTAGCACAGTTCATGGATGACAAACCACCATTCAATGATTTAAAAAGTATTTGTACCTGGGCCAAAAGCCTGGGCTTTGTGGGTGTGCAAATTCCTACCTGGGATAGTCGTTGTATCGACCTGCAAAAAGCGGCAGAAAGTAAAACCTACGCAGATGAGATTAAAGGAATTGTAAACGAATGCGGATTAGAAATTACAGAACTCAGCACCCACTTACAGGGACAACTGGTTGCTGTAAACCCGGCTTACGATGCCTTGTTTGATGGCTTTGCGCCTGATGCTGTAAAGAATAATCCTAAAGCAAGACAAGCATGGGCGGTACAACAATTATTGTACGCTGCAAAAGCATCTCAAAATTTAGGCTTGAATGCGCATGCTACTTTTAGCGGTGCATTATTGTGGCATACCGTTTACCCATGGCCGCAACGTTCTGCAGGTTTGGTAGAAACCGGTTTTACTGAATTGGCTAATCGCTGGTTGCCTATACTAAATAAATTTGACGAATGCGGTGTAGATGTTTGTTATGAAATTCATCCCGGCGAAGACTTGCATGATGGCGTTTCTTACGAAATGTTTTTAGAGAAAGTAAACAATCATAAAAGAGCTTGTTTGTTGTACGACCCTTCGCATTTTATATTACAACAATTAGATTACAAACAATACATCGATTTTTATCATGAACGCATCAAAATGTTTCATGTAAAAGATGCCGAATTTAATGCCACCGGCAAACAAGGTGTGTATGGTGGTTTTCAAAACTGGATCGACCGTGCTGGTCGTTTTCGTTCGCTGGGTGATGGGCAAATTGATTTTAAAACTAACTTTAGCAAATTAACGCAATACGGTTATACAGGCTGGGCAGTAATGGAATGGGAATGCTGTATTAAACACCCGGAAGATGGTGCAAAAGAAGGCGCTGTATTTATAAAAGACCATATTATAAGAGTAACTGAAAAAGCTTTTGATGATTTTGCAGACACCGGCAATAATAATGATTTAAACAAAATAATTTTAGGATTGTAATAAAAAATAAACTTTAAAAAAATGAAAAAAAACATTCTTATTCTTTCGTTATCTGTTTTTTGTTTTGCTTGTGGAGGCAGCAGTTCCGACAGTAATACAGGAGGTAAAGCCTCTATAACTGATAACCCCGATTTTGAAAAAGGATTAAACCTGATAGTAAAGTCTGATTGCCTTGGCTGCCATAAAACCAATGAAGTATCTGTAGGCCCGGCGTATAATTTAATTGGCAAAAAGTACGAAAACACCGAAGCTAATATTAATACGCTGGCAGAAAAAGTACAAAAGGGAGGCTCAGGTAATTGGGGTACAGTACCAATGGCGGCACACACCGGCATATCTAAAGAAGATGCTGTAGCTATGGTAAAATATATTTTATTATTAAAAGACGAAAAATAGATCATGAAAAATAAAATCATTGTTTCAGTTGCTGCACTGCTGGTATTAATTGCCTGCAACAATACGGATAGCAAAACTGGAGAATCGTCTGCTGATGCTAACCTGGCAGCAGACACCAGCGGCTGGGTTACTTTATTTGATGGCAAAACCACAGCTGGCTGGCATAGCTACGGCAAAGCCACTGTTACAGAACGATGGAAAGTGGCTGACGGCACCTTGTATGTAGATACCACAAAAAAAGGAAGCGAAGGCGGCGACCTTTGCACTACCGAAGAGTACGACAATTTTGATTTTATATTAGAATGGAAAATTGCACCCAACGGTAACAGCGGCATTATTTTTTATGTTAACGAAGACACCACTAAATACCACAACACTTACGAAACAGGCCCCGAAATGCAGGTGCTGGATAATGAGGGCCACGCTGATGGTAAAATTATAAAACATCGTGCCGGTGATCTGTACGATTTAATTTCCTGCAACAAAGAAACCGTAAAACCTGTTGGCGAATGGAATGAAGTGGAAATAAAATCTAAAGATGGCAAACTTGATTTTTATTTAAATGGCACTAATGTAGTAAGCACTACCATGTGGGATGACAACTGGAAAGCCATGGTTGCTGCAAGTAAATTTAAATCGATGCCTGGTTTTGGTACTTACAAAAAAGGAAAGATCGCTTTACAGGATCATGGGAATATGGTTTGGTACAGAAATATAAAAATTAAGAAATTGTAAAAGAATTATTCTAACCCAACATCATAAAAAATAAGCACTCTTTTAAAGGGTGCTTATTTTTTATGATACGCTTTCCTACAACTCCCTCACCCAAATATTCCGGTAGCTTATCGGTTCACTGGGGTCGCCATGGTCCTGTAGTTTTATTGCTGCGGCACCATGCTTTTTGTAATAAGGTTTTCCACGATAAACCGTTATGCCTTTTACTTCGGTATTGTTTTGTACCAACACGCCATTGTGCAAGGCAGTAATACGTGCCGGAGTTTTTATGGTACCATCTTCATTAAAACGTGGTGCCGTCCAAACGATATCATACGCTTGCCATTCACCCGGTTTTTTACAGGCATTGGCTAAAGGAATGGTTTGTTTGTAAATGCTGGCGGTTTGTCCGTTTACGTAAGTAGTGTTATCGTAGCAATCCAATATTTGTATTTCATAACCTTCGTCGCCTGGGCCGGTGGCGGCTAAAAAAACACCACTGTTACCCCGGGATTGTCCGCTGCCGGTAATGTAAGCAGGTATCTTCCACTCAATATGCAATTGATAATCGGTAAACTTTTGTTTGGTTTGAATATTACCGGTTCCTTTTTTTACAGTAAAGGCATTCTTCTTTACCGTCCACATAGCAGGTTTAGTAGTATCGTTTACTGAAATCCATTGATCTAAATTTTTTCCACCAAATAAAACAATAGCATCTGTAGGTGCATCACTATTGGTTTTACCAGGTTGCACTTTTACAGGTACGGGTTGATATACTTCAGTTAATTTAGGATCTACCTCCTGGCCAAAAGAAATGGCTGCAGTAAAAATTGCAATAGATAAAAGCAGTACTACTTTACTTTTCATATTTTTTTATTTAGCAATAATCAATGTTGGTTTATAACAACTTAACAAATGTATTATAACCTTTTAAAAATAATTATTTTATTTTTCTGTTTACTAATAATGCGGCGGTTAGCAGATCAGGCAGCGGTGGCATTTTATAAAAAAAGTCCCGGTAAATAACCAGGACTTTTCTATAAAAATTTATTTGTATTTCCATTATGGAAAAATACCTAATTCATTATAGCTGATAGCTACTTTGTTAATTGCACTTACATAAGAGGCTGTACGCATATCAGGTATGGCAGGATTGCTCTTCCAGATATCCATGATCTCTCTTGTAGCATTAATCATGGTTTCTTCCAATCCGCTATGTACCAAATCCTGTTCTTCCGGGCCATGCATAATTAAATCTCTTTCTTCTTTGCTTACTGTTTTACCACTTAGCTCTTCAATTTGCCCCAGTATGCGGCCATTTAAGTTTTCGGCAAAGCGTTTTTCCAAACGGCCATAACGAACGTGACTTAAATTTTTCAACCATTCAAAATAACTAACGGTAACACCACCTGCATTTAAATACATATCGGGCACACATAAAATACCACGCTTTGTAAATTCTTCGTCCGCTTCCGGCGTACATGGGCCATTAGCAGCTTCGCCTACAATTTTTGCTTTTACTCTTGATGCATTTTCTCCGTTAATAACATTTTCTAATGCTGCAGGAATTAAGATATCACATTCCAATTCTAATGCATCAGTATTTTTTGCAAGATTAGTTGCACCGGGGAAATTTAATATTGAACCAGTTTTTTTTCTGTGTTGAAAAACATCTTCTTCATTCAATCCATCCGCATTCATTATAGCACCTTCATATTCGGCCAATGCAATTACTTTAGCGCCACCTTCTCTAAAAAATTTAGCCGTATGATATCCCACATTACCCAAACCTTGTACCACTACTGTTTTACCTTCTACACCAATAGTTAATCCTTGCTTTTGCATTATATCAGGCATGTTACATACCTCACGAATACCAAAAAATACACCAAGGCCAGTTGCTTCTTTACGGCCACGTACCCCACCTTGTGTAATTGGTTTACCGGTAACACAACCGGCTGCATCAATTTCACCTGGCTTTAAAGAGGTATAAGTATCTACTATCCACGACATTTCTCTTTCACCTGTTCCATAATCCGGGGCAGGTACATCAATGCCGGGGCCAATAAAATTTTTCTTTACCAATTCTGCAGTGTAACGGCGGGTAATTTTTTCCAGGTCGTAAGCACTGTATTTTTTAGGATCGATGGTAATACCACCTTTTGCACCGCCAAACGGTACGTTTACAATAGCACATTTAAAAGTCATCAATGCAGCCAATGCCATTACTTCATCCAAATTAACTTCGGGACTGTAACGGATACCACCTTTGCACGGTGCTTTATGATGTGAGTGTTGTACACGGTACGCTTTTATTACTTCAATCTTATCATTAACCTTTACAGGAAAATGCATACGTAATACCGAATTACATTGTTTGATCTGTTCCAATAGCCCTGCATCCCAGGTGGTAAATTTTGCGGCCTTATCAAAGCTTTGTTCCACACTGTGAAAAAAACTGTAAGTTGTTTCTGCTGACATAAAAAATCTAGTTTAGTTTTTGCAATCGTTGTTTTTTAAAATTTATACTTATTAAAAAAAACCGGCTGGCAGGTCGGTTTAATTTTCTTTTTCTATTTTACTTATTTTTCTGTCTACTAAAAAAACATAAACAAAAAGGCCGATCAATATGGTGAGGCAAACTGCTACCACAACATATATCTTTCCATTGCTACGCATCATTTCATCTACACCGCCGGGTTTATCCTGTGCAAATGCAGCTGCATTAAAAAGTAAAGCGGCAATTACTAAACCTGCTTTATTTAGTATCGATATCCAAAGAGACCTCTTCATTTATCAAAGTTTTATCTTGTAATAATTGTATTCTTATTTTTAAAGTGGCTATCCAAACGGTTAATAAAGTCCAGCCAATTACTGCCGGATAAAATATCATACGCATGGTGCTATCCAGATCTTTTTGTGCATTTAATGCAGGGTTACCGCTATCGCTGCCCGGCGCACCGGGGTGTAAGCTGCCCACCATTCGTGGAATGATCCATATACTTGGAAACAGCATTACAAAAGCAAAAATATTATACACTGCACTTACCCTTGCTCTTTTATCTATATCAGTAAAACTGCCTCTTAAAACAAAATAAGCGCCATAAATTAATAAAGCAATGGCAGCTCCCAGCAATTTAGGTTCTTTAAGTACACTACCCAGGCTTTGGTTTTGATCGGTAAGCCAGGTGTAATTTGCCCAGATTGCGCCAGTGCCATATCCCAAAATACCCACAAAAGCCCCCACTGCAGCAAAGTGCCGGGCATAAATATCATTGCTGTAATTTGAATTGCGCAAATATTTAATACTGTACACAAAACTGATGATAAATAATATCATCATGGCAAACCACATACATACATGAAAAAAAAGGTTACGGATAGACTGGTGAATGATCGGCAGATCGGGAACGGTAATTAAAAACCCCGCCACTACAGTATAGATCAGTAAAACTAAGGATAATATTTTCCACCAGCTTTTCTTCATCAGGAAGATATTTTTTTGATGCCGCAAAGATAGGATTCAGTTTTCAGTTAATAGTTTTAAGTTAACTATTTTTTGATGTTTCTTCTTTAAACAGATTAATCTTTCCACAGGTATGGAAAAAGAACTACAGCCATCGCAATTACCAATACATCCAAACCAATTATTAACGCACTTAGCTGCATTACAGCCCCCGGTCTGAAAACTTCTGCAAACGCTACTTTGCTCAATTTCATCAACATTAATAACTGTGGCAAAATAATAGGAAAACCCATAATGGCAATTAATGCTGCATTTTGCTGCGCCTTTGCTGCAATGGCACTCATTAAAGTAAATACCAAACTTATGCTGATGCCGCCTAAAATTACAATACCGGTAAATTGCAATGTATTATTTACCGGGTTAGATAAAAAGAAAAAGAACAGCACCAAACTTATACTGCTCATCAATACCATTAATAAAACATTGTAAATTATTTTGCTGATGATAAACTCCGCCGGCGAGGCTATGGAATAAAAATAAAGTAACCTGCCTTTGCTTTCCTGCAAAAAACTTTTGGCTACAGCATTTACGCAGATAAATAATTGAATGATCCAGAACAAACTGTTCCAAACTGTGCCATCAGGCTTATCCATGGATAAATAAATAACAAACACCGTGGAAGCTATATATAAAACAATACCGTAAAAGGTATGCTTTTGCCTGAACTCGAGCAGCACATCTTTTTGTAATAAAGCGAAAACACGTTTAAACATCAACGCAAATTACTACTATTTAAAACAGGATTTATAAAACCCGTTTCAATTTTTGTAAATGCCGCCATATTTTATTGATAGTTTTTTTATTATCTTCATCACTTATTCTAAAACTATGCTGAAACAACTGCGCTATCTTTTTTTGGGAAGTTTCCTGATCTCCTTTGCTTATTCCTGTAAAAAATCTGATAACACTCCTCCCCCTCCTCCTGTTGTACCTGTAATTGCACCACCGCCTGCATTTGGCTTTTATGTAGTGGGATATTTTCCTTCTTACAGAACGGTATCTGCAGTGCCGGATATAAAATTCAGGATGTGCAATGTTATTAATTATGCCTTTGCCAATGTTAACAGTACCGGCGGTTTAGTACTGGGTAGCGGCAGTCATTTACTGGAGTTAAAAACCAAGGCCAAAGCTAATGGTGCAAAAGTGTTCATCAGCATTGGTGGCCTTGCGGCAGACTTTAAAACGATGGCCACAGGCACAACAGGCCGCACTTCATTTATAAACCAAATAATGAATTTAGTAAGAACTTATGGCTTGGATGGTGTGGATATGGACTGGGAATTCCCTCGTACAGATGATGGCACTGATATTACTTATACTGCATTAATGAAACAATTAAGCGACAGCTGCCATACCGGAAGTAAATATTATTTAACCGCTGCTATTACTGCAGGCAAATATGCCGGTGTAATACGTGATGCAATTAAAAGCGAATTGTGGCAGGGCAATTATGTAGACTGGTTTAATATAATGAGCTATGATGATTTTAGTACCACCGTGCCTTACAAACAACATTGCGATTACGCACTGGCCAATACCTGTATTAATTATTGGGTAAACACCCGTGGTTTACCTGCAGCAAAAGCGGTTTTAGGTATTGCAGGTTATGGAAGAGCAAGTGGTATTACACAAACCGGCACCATACTTAGCTACAGTGATATACTTTTAAAAGGCGGCAATCCGCAATCAGACTCTGCAGTGGTTAGCAATGGTACTTTTACAAATTACACTATTTATTATAATGGCATTGCCACAGTAAAAAAGAAAGCCATGCTGGCCAAACAAAGTGCCAATGGTATTATGCTATGGGAAAAAAGCCATGATGCACATGATAATAATTCGTTGCTGAAAGCAGTTTGTGATACCGTGGGAAGGGCATATTAATTTGTGAGTTTTAAATATTCAGGCAGGTGCTACGATTGCACATTTGCGGTTGTCAATACCGTTATGAAGACAAAATTTTTACTATTATCAGCATTTGTTCTTTTGTGCTTTTATCCTGCAAAAAGAATAAAGAAACTATCAACAATTGCGGTTCACCAATAGCATGCCCCGATGTGATGTGCCTTATTGCTTATAGCAGTTTTAAGTTTACCACTACTAATAAAACAACAGGGAGCGATCTTGTTTTTGGCAGCAACCCAACACTTACTCCGGCGGATGTAAAATTGTTTATAAAATCAAATTCGAGTTACACATCAATTACAGTTTTTACGGACAGTTTACAATGGCCTTAAAATACAATTTTCGCAAGAGATACAATGGCCTTACAGATAAAAAATGAGCCGCTGAAAAGCATTACAGTAAAAACATTTTGCGCTAAAGATTGCTGCGGTGTTATTGCTACTGAAATTAAATACGATGGCAATTTGTTAAGCCCGGATGACAGCAATGTTTTTAGTATTAAAAGATAAAAATGTACTCCCCCGTTTTATTTAATGCCAAATCTTATTCCTGTTAAAATAGAAAAGCATCAATCCCTTTTACAATATCCTTTATATCCAACATGCTGTTTTAAATAGATTTAAAACGGGGGATTACCACATTACATTTCAATTGGCAGAAAAATAATGCCGCTACATTTTACAGTAACGGCATTTTGCATAACCCCCAAGAAATTATCTTTCTACTTTTTTATTATTTTTTGGTTGCTGCCATTGGCAGTTTGCAGCACATATAATCCTGCCGGCAGTAAACTCATGTCCACTATTTCAAAATTATTTTTGATAATAAATGTTTGCACGGTTTTACCGGTGGCATCAATAATTTTTGCTGTAGTGCCCATTAATTTTTTATCGCTTATTTGCAGCGTAGCTTTATCTGATACCGGGTTAGGGTAAATGGTTAATTGATTAATGGGGCTGTTGGTTAACCGGATAATATTACTATAGGTAAAATGATCGTTGACGTCTACCATTTTCAGCCTGTAATAAACTGTACCTTCCAGGCTATACCCATCAGTAAATGTATAAACTCCATTGCCGGTACCTTTTGCATTTACTGAGCCAATGTTCTTAAAATTACTGCCATCATTACTTTTTTCGATCACAAAATATTTACAATTTATTTCGTTAGCAGTACTCCATTGCAGCAATTGTGTATGGCCATTTATTGCCGCTGTAAAATTCAATAAGTTTAAAGGCAAAGTGGCATTAGTAGTGCTGGTATGCACATAAAATCCGCTAAAGCCGCTTACATCAAAAGTTACCTGCCACCTGCTTAAAGTATTGTTCCAAATTATATTGGCATCTGCAGGATCTATTATTAAACTGGAACCGGAGTAATTACCCGGTGCAGTTCCCGTTCCATGAAATTGTGTGATCAGCAATTTGGAAATACCTGCAACGTCGCCACTGCCGGTGGGAAGTGCAGGATAAGCACCTCTTGCTGTGTTATAGGCGTTAAACTCCGCCTGTGTAAAATAAAGGGTAACCGTTCCTGTGGCTGTGGCTGCATTGGTAACCGGCTCAATGTCGTAATGGCGTTGTACATAAGGCTGGCCATTAAATGTTTGTACTGTTGCATCAATTTTTACACAGGTATTTACGTTGCCTGCAACAGGCGAAGCACCTGAAGGATTAACAGCAGCAATTAAATTACAGGCGCCATCGATATAATAAGTTGTGCCATTAAGCATATTACCCGATTTACAAACCTGCCCAGTTCCCGCTGTTGCAGCAAGTGATGAAGGAATAAATGCAGGGGCAACACTGGTGGCTGCACCCAACACCCAGTTAGAAGAACTACCCGCCAATGTAAAAGTATTTAATGTACCGTTGTTACCATTGCCGCTTATATCAGCAATACTGGTAAGGCCGGCATTATTTGCACCCACTATACCCTTGCTAAATTGATAGTAAGCCTTTAAGCCTGCCTGCGTTGCAGGATTTATTCCACCAGGGATATTGTTTTGAATTTCGGATTGGCATAACGGCCTGTTCCAAATCCGTACTTCATCCATACTACCGCCAAAGGGATTATTATAAATAGAAGAACGGCCCAACCACATATTTTCTGACCCCCCCACTGTGGTATTTAAAAATGCTCCGGTATTTAAAACACCATTCACATATAATGATGCCGTGGTGCCATCCCAGGTAGCGGCAACATGCGTCCAGGTGTTAGCTGCAATGGTAAGCATTCCGCTTACCTGCCAAAAATTGGTATTACCAACTCCATCAGGCCAGTATTCAACATTTATCTTATTACCACTTACATAAAAATTATAGTCACCGGTTTTACGAATGATAGAATTGGTGGCAGCAGGGTTGGATACTTTAACCCAGGCTTCCAGGGTAAACCCTGATAATCCAAGATTGTTGATACCGGCACTATTGCCACAATCTACATAATCATTCACGCCATCAAAGTTTAAGCCTGTAGCTGCAGGGCTGCAATTAACCGTTACTGTGCCGGCAACCCAATTGGAAGCAGCTCCTGCTAATGCAAAATTGGTTAACGTTCCATTGTTATTGTTACCGCTTGTATCTGTAAGTGAAGTAACTGTTGAGTTATTGTTTAAAACAATGCCCTGGTCAAAATGGTATAAAACCAGTAAACCAGTTTGGTTAACCGGGCTTAATGAGCAGTTCATATTATTCTGTATTTCACTTTGCACTAACGTCCTGTTCCAGATACGTACTTCATCCATAGATCCGCCGAATGCAAAAGAAGCATTTGCAACAGCATCCTGCGGAGTTCCAATAAATAAGTTGCCCGTGTTGGAAACCGGTACTGCCACGCTGGTGAATGTAGCATCCAATACGCCGTTGATATAAAGTTTTAGAGTGGTGGTTGCTGCATCGTACGTTGCAGCAACATGTGTCCAAACATTTGCTGCAATAGCAGATACACTGCTGTATTCCCTGTTGCTGAAACGTAATACAAATTTATTATTTTGATACACCCACAAAGCATAACCCGTACCATTGGCAAATACATCTTTACCAATAATACAATCATCAGTACCAGCAGTACTCCTGTTTATCCATGCTTCTAAAGATAAAGAAGCAGTAAGATTGAGCATAGAACTATTGCCGCAATTAATATAGTCATTTACGCCATCAAAATGTAAACCTGTGGCCGCTGGTGTATATAAACCTGATGGATTAAGCTTGCTTACAAAAATATCATTGCTACCTGCGCTGGTTAAGTTAGCTGTGCCGGCACCGGGGTCAAAATCGGCAGTGCCAAGATAATTACCTGTGGTATATACATTGCCAGAGGCGTCAGCAGATATGCCATACGCAGCTTCTCCAGTGGTTCCACCCATACTTTTTGCCCAAACAAAATTACCCGATGCATCTAATTTGCTAATGAAAATATCAGTACCGCCAGCACTGGTTAAGTTAACTGTAGCAGCACCAGGATCAAAATCGGCAGTGCCCTGATAATAGCCTGTTGTATATACATTGCCGGAGGCGTCAGCCGATATCCCATATGCAATATCGCCAGCAATTCCACCCACGCTTTTAGCCCAAACAAAATTACCTGATATATCTAATTTGCTAACGAAAACATCAGCGCCGCCAGCACTAATTAAATTAACAGTTCCGGCACCGGGGTCAAAATCTGCTGTACCCAGATAATTACCTGTGGTATATACATTGCCGGAGACGTCAGTAGATATCCCATATGCAATATCACCACTTGATCCTCCCATACTTTTTGCCCAAACAAAATTACCGGCGGCATCCAGTTTACTAATAAAAATATCAGCACCACCTACACTGGTTAAGTTAACAGTTCCAATACCAGGGTCAAAATCAACAATGTCCTGATAGCTGCCTGTTGTATATACATTGCCTGAGGCGTCAGTAGATATTCCATACGCAACATCACCAAAGATTCCGCCTATACTTTTAGCCCAAACAAAATTACCGGCTGCATCTAATTTGCTAACAAATATATCCTGACCGCCTGCACTGGTCAAATTAACTGCACCTGCTCCGGGATCAAAGTCGGCAGTACCACTGAAATAACCTGTGGTATATATATTGCCGGAGGCATCCGCCGTTATACCATACGCAACTTCAGCCCCTGCTCCTCCCATGATTTTAGCCCAAACAAAATTACCAGCAGCATTTAATTTGCTAATAAACATATCAGCGCTTCCGGCACTGGTCAAATTAAATGTACCAACACCGGGGTCAAAATCGGCCGTGGCTAAAAAATAGCCCGTGGTGTATACATTGCCTGAGGCATCCACCGTAATACCAAACCCAAATTCAGTATTTGTTCCGCCCATGCTTCTAGCCCAAACAAAATTACCGGCCGCATCAAATTTGCTGACAAAGATGTCACTGCCCCCGGCACTGGTTAAATTAAATGTACCCGTACCAGGATCAAAGTCGGCAGTACCACTATAAAAACCTGTGGTATATACATTGCCGGCAGCATCTACAGCCACCGAGCGTCCGAAATCGGCCAAAGTGCCCCCCATGGTTTTAGCAAAAGACTGGGCATTTAAAATATTGCTTGCTAAAAGCAGCAATGAGATAGTAAAAAGATTTTTCATGTTGTTGTTTAGGAGATTAGTAAGAAAGCGGTTTTTGTAATTTGTAATATATAGTTACCTGCGGCAGGGCCGCAATAATTATTAAAACTGATAGAATGGATAATTTGCAGGCTAAATAATTTGCCGGGGTAAAGCCGGTAAGGTATCATCATGATATTACAATGTTTTGGTTAGTTTCTGTATTAGAGGAAACCTTAACGAAGAAAACTTGCTTATCAATATATAACCCAATAGCCCATTACGACATATCAATAGCCAATTAAGACAGCCAAGGAATTTATTGAAATAAATGAAAGGTTAGTTACGCCTGATAGCAGCAGGCAAAACACCAAAACGCTTTTTAAAAGTTGCCGAAAATTTACTGGCACTTAGGTAACCTGTTACCGCTGCAATATTTTTTATTTGCATGCCGGAGCGTTGTATCAACTGCATGGCCAGCAGCATATTTTTTTCTTTGTGGTATTGCAGCATCGAAAACCCGAAAACAGATTTGAATATCATTTTTAGTTTGGTGGGGGATAAATTTACTGCCCGTGCAATATTTTCAACGCCCAGGAAAGGCGCCGTTAAATTATTTAAGATCAGTTTTTCTGCAGTCGCAACATTGGCATAATCAGGATCATTTAAGGGTACATAATCTTTGATACGCTTATCAGCAAAGGCATTATTAAAGAAGTCGGTAATTATTTTCAGCATTTGCTTTTTTAGATCGATGGTATCAAAAACCCCGTCCTTTTCTTCTTGCAGCCTGCTCCACATGGATTTTGATAGTTGATGAGCATCAGGCACAATATCCAGCCAGTTAATAAACCCTGTTTCAGTATTTAAAAAATCCTGCATTTCTTTTTTCTCTGGTAATGTTTTAAACAAAAGATTTTTCTCTGCCCATTGTTTATTAAATACCAGGTTAAAAAATTTACCGGAAGTGCCTTCATAAAAAAAAGTGGTTACGGCTGTTTTAGGTTTGTAAAAAGTACAGGTAGTACTTATAAGTGTTGCTACATCTGCCGGGCTATGGCCGGTTGGAAACGGGTATTCAAAAACTGCAAACGAAAGAAAATAATAATCGCTTTCTTCATCTGCATTATACAGGGCCTTGGAAATGATATTTTGTTTTACATCAAGTTGAGAAGCCAGCAGCCATAAACCTTCTTCGATTTTGCGATAACGCATTACGCCTTTGGTAAACGGGTTGTCGGTATAGATGGCCTGCTCGGCCAGTAGGTGGTTGGAAACAGGTATTGCAATTACACTATCCACCATTAACTGCGGCTGGTTTGATAAGTAGGGTAGTTCAAAAAAACCGTCATGATCAAAAAAAAGATGTTCATCTATATAATTTCCCCATTTACTCAAACGCATATATGACTCCCGATTTTACTTTAAATAAATTAATTGCACCTGCAAGATAACTGTTAAGCAGAGTTGCGTAATTGCCTGCAATATCAATAATAAGTTTGAGTAGTTAAAGAAATACAGCTTACTTAAACGCATTTATTTAAACCGAATATCATAAAACTGAAGAGGATTGTGATAAAAGAAGCAATATTTAGAGTTTAAATACCAAACACAAGTAATGTTGCCCAATGATATGTTTTTGAAACGAGTCCTTCGTTCCTCAGGATAAACTCCGGCAACGATAATACTATAAAAAACAAATGCTCGTAAAATAAAAAATCAATCTCTTTCCTGTGCACAATGCCTGCAACGTGGTTCGTAAATATCTTTTTCTCCCAATAATACCTGAGGCCCTTTGGCTTCCTTACGGTAGCTGATGTTAGCAATATTGCCACACTTAACACAGATGGCGTGCAGCTTGGTAATATAATCAGCCTTGGCTAAAAGGTTGGGCATTTGGCCAAATGGTTTGCCTAAATAATCCATATCCAGTCCGGCAACAATAACACGAATACCTTTGATAGCCAGTAATTCACAAACATTACCAATCTCTGCATCAAAAAACTGGGCTTCATCAATACCCACCACATCTACATCCTGCGCCAGCAGTAAAATAGTTTGGGAACTGTCTACCGGCGTAGATTGTATGGCATTGGTATCGTGACTTACAATTTTTTCGGCATCGTATCGTACATCAATGGCAGGCTTAAATATCTCCACTTTAAGGTTAGCGATCTTTACTCTCTTTAATCTTCTTATCAGTTCTTCGGTTTTACCACTGAACATGCTGCCGCAAATTACTTCAATCCAGCCCCTGCGCCCCCCGCCAAAACTTGGTTCTATAAACATTAGTATTATTTTTTAAAATTGTATTTGTAACTTAGGCCACTAAATTTTTTAGATAGATTAACTTACAGGGCATCAAAAGTATAATTATTCATGCAAAGAGTGGACACACTCATAAAAAAATTACAGGAACAGTTTGCCGCTAACGCACCGGCAAGCCAACTGTTATTTACCGTACAAATGCTTCAGGTGGAGCTTTCGCAGCTGCAGTCGGCAGCTCCCGGTAACAGTGCTGCTATAAATGTTGATATCCCTCAAACCATTGCCAAAAGAGAAGAGGAAAAAATTGTGCAGGTATTACAGGTAGATGAAGCTGAACTGGAAGCAGAGCTGGAAGAAATAAAACGCAATGCCGAGGTTATGCAAAAAATGAGTGTACACAATAAACCACCAATAGTTTTTGAAGAAGAAGAACACGAGATACCTACTTTAGCGCAACATTTAATTACCCCAACCAATCAACCCATACCGCAACCGGTTGCTTCTGTAGTGCAGGGAGAGCAAAAAAAAGAAATTAACGAAAGTATTGCAGGCAATGCCGCTTCTTTAAACGATAAATTAAAACAATCAAAAATAGATTTAGGTGATGCTTTAACCGAAGCGCCTATAAGAGACCTGAGAAAAGCCATTGGTATCAACGACCGTTTTTTGTTCATCAATGAATTGTTTCGTGGCGATGAAAGTATGTATGAAAGAAGTATTAAAACCATCAACAGTTTTTCAATTTTACCCGAAGCAGAATACTGGATACAAAGAGAATTAAAAACTAAAATTGGCTGGAGCGAAAGCAATGCTGTTGTTCAGCAATTTATTCAATTGGTTAAAAGGCGGTTTACATAAATATACTCCATTATTTTTTCTGATGCGCCGGCTTTAGCATACACATATTCTTTAGCAGCCTTGCTGCTTTCATTGTAAGCAACAGCATCTTCAAGCCAGTTATCAACCACTTCCTTCAGTTCTACCACATCACTAATGCTTTCTGCCGCACCTGCTTCTATCAAATCTACTGCTTCAAAATATTTATCGTAATTCTCGCCAATAATTACAGGCTTACCCCACACTGCTGCCTCCAGAATATTATGTATACCATCATGGGTAAACCCTCCACCCACATAGTTAATATGCCCATAACTGTATAAGCGGCTTAGCATACCAACGGTATCAACAATTAAAGTATGGTATTCCTCAATATCATTTAACAGTGCATTATTTTTTTCCAGTTCCGTATAACAAACAGACTTCTTAAACATTTTTTTTATTGATTCTATATGCGCTTTATCTAACTCATGTGGCACAATAATTATTTTTTGCTGATGATCGGTTTCATCGCCATAAGCTGCTAAAATAACTTCATCATCTTCCCAGGTGCTGCCAGCAACAATTACTGTTTTGCCAGTACAAAATGATTGTATAATTTTTGAATCTAAGCTTTGCTTTGCAATTTCAATTACACGGTCAAACCTTGTATCGCCGCTAACCGTAACATTGGCAGTTACGCCAATTGACGCCAGCAATTTTTGCGACGATTCATTCTGCACAAAAAAAGTGATCAAAGTTTTGCAGCATTTGTTTCCATATACCACCATACCATTTAAAAAACGGCTGGCTGGTTCTGAATATTCCGGAAACCAAAAGCACCGGAATATTACGGCGCTTTAACTCCTGCAAATAATAAAACCAGTATTCGTATTTTACCCACAATACCAATGACGGATTGATAGCATCAATAAATTTTTTTGCTGCAAAAACATTGTCCATTGGTAAATAAAAAACATGATCGGCACCTTTGTAATCCTTCATCACTTCATAACCACTGGGAGAAAAAAAAGTAAGCACAATTTTCAAGCTGGCATTATTGGCTTTTAATGCTTCCAACAAAGGCCTGCCCTGTTCAAATTCTCCAAGGCTGGCGCAATGCATCCAAACCAGTTTATGGTTGGTCTTTGGTAATTTATCGTTGATCGTTGCAAAAATATTCCTTCTGCCATCAAGCCATTTTTTGGCTTTAGGATTTGCCAGCGAAGCAATGCGGATGCCTGCCGAATACAGCATCAAAAACAGGTTATAAAATATTTGGCCCAAGATTAATTTTGCAGCAAATCTATACAAAAAAAGATTGTTGCTATGCCGGTATTTTAATAGTTGTAATGCGTTGCACTCCAAATTGCTAATTACCAATTCCCAATTACCTTTCCCCTTTGCCAACTGCCAATCGAATGCTATCTTTGCCCACGTTAAAAAAAGCATTATGAGGCCCTTACAAATGGTAGATACAAAAACCCAGTATCATAAAATAAAAACCGAAGTGGATGCAGCTGTATTAGCAGTGTTGGAAAGCTCGGCATTTATAGGCGGAAAAGTGGTAAGTACTTTTGCCGAAAACCTGGCAAAATATCATGGCAGCAAGCATTGCATACCTTGTGCCAACGGCACCGATGCCTTACAAATTGCAATGATGGCCTTAGGATTAAAATCTGGTGACGAAGTTATTACACCTTCCTTTACTTATATAGCTACCGTTGAGGTTGCTGCTTTGCTGGGTATAAAGCCCATTTTTGTAGAAGTAGATGCCAAAACATTTTGTATAGATCCTGCAATAATTGAAAAAGCCATTACGCCAAAAACAAAAGCTATCGTTCCCGTTCATTTATACGGGCAGGCTGCCAATATGGAAGCCATTATGAAAATTGCCGCCGCACACCATTTATTTGTAATTGAAGATAATGCTCAGGGCATTGGCAACAATTATACTTTTAGCAATGGCAGCACCAAAAAAACAGGCAGCATTGGCCACATTGGTTGCACTTCTTTTTACCCCAGCAAAAATCTGGGTGCTTATGGCGATGGAGGAGCAATGTTTACCGATGATGATGCACTGGCAGATAAATTAAGAATGATAGCATCGCATGGCCAAAGCAAAAGATATTATCATGATGTGATAGGGTGCAACAGCAGGCTGGATGCAGTACAGGCAGCCATTTTAGATATTAAACTTACCCATCTGGATGAGTATATTACTGCCAGAAGGAAAGCAGCTGATTTTTACGATAATGCCTTTGCAAATAATAAAAAGATAACTGTACCGTTTAGAGATGCGAATAATAAACATGTATTTCATCAATACACTTTGTTAGTAGAGGGCGTTGACAGAGATGGTCTGCACCAGTTTTTGGCAGACAATGCTGTTCCATCAATGATCTACTACCCCGTGCCGGCGCATCGCCAAAAAATGTTTGATGCATTTGGCGGAAGCAGTTACCATTTACCAGTTACCGATTGGTTAACCGAAAGAGTAATAAGCCTGCCCATACATACCGAGCTGGATGAAGAACAACAAACGTTTATAATAAATAAGGTTTTAGAATTTGTAAATAAATAATTAAAAATCTCACCCCTAAAATAAAAATATGAAAATAGCAGTTGTAGGAACTGGATATGTTGGCCTGGTTACAGGTACATGCTTTGCCGAAACAGGCAATGATGTTATTTGTGTGGATATAGATAAAACAAAAGTAGATAAATTGTCGTCTGGCCAAATAACCATTTACGAGCCAGGACTGGAAAAATTATTCTTACGCAATCAAAAAGAAGGCCGCCTGCATTTTACCACTGTACTTGAAGATGCTATAAAAGATGCCAAAGTAGTTTTTCTGGCTTTGCCCACACCTCCCGGTGAAGATGGCAGTGCAGATTTAAAATACATTTTAGGGGTAGCCAATGATTTGGGTAAACTAATTAAAGAAGATGACTATAAAATAATCATTGATAAAAGTACCGTGCCAGTGGGTACTGCAGACAGGGTAAAAGCTGCCATAATAAATAATGGTGCATCCGAAGCATCTTTTGCTGTTGTTTCCAATCCTGAATTTTTAAGAGAAGGAGTAGCAGTAGAAGATTTTATGAAACCAGACCGTGTGGTGATTGGTACCGAAAGCGAAAAAGCAAAAAAAGTATTACTTGATCTGTATGCACCTTTTGTGCGCCAGGGAAATCCAATAATTTTTATGGATGAAAAAAGTGCAGAACTTACCAAGTATGCTGCTAACTCTTTTCTGGCCACCAAAATAACTTTTATGAATGAAATTGCCCAGTTGTGCGAACGCCTGGGTGCAGATGTGGATATGGTACGCAAAGGCATTGGCAGCGATGACAGAATAGGTAAACGTTTTTTATTCCCCGGTATTGGTTACGGCGGCAGTTGTTTCCCTAAAGATGTCCAGGCATTGGTAAAATCTTCTACCCAGGTGGATTATGATTTTAAAATATTAAATGCAGTGATGGATGTAAATGAAAAGCAAAAGTTGCATTTGCTGCCTAAAATAAAAGCCTATTTTAAAAATGATCTTAAAGGCAAAAAAATTGCGCTGTGGGGCCTGGCATTTAAACCCAATACAGATGATATAAGAGAAGCGCCGGCTTTATATATTATTGATGAATTATTAAAGGCAGGTGCCGTGGTAAATGCTTACGATCCCGAGGCAATGCCAAATGTAAAAGCAATATTGGGTAATACCATTACTTTTTCTGAAAGGCAATATGATGCTTTAACCGATGCAGATAATTTAGTTATTGCTACAGAATGGAGCGAATTCAGAACCCCGGATTTTGAGAAAATAATTACAATGCTTAAAAACAAAGTAATTTTTGACGGCAGAAATTTATTTGATCTGAAACATATGGAAGACATGGGCTTTTATTATGTAAGTGTAGGAAGAAAAACAATTCTTAATTAACTATTAAAAGCTCTACTGAATGAAAAGGATTTTAATAACAGGCGCAGCAGGTTTTTTAGGCAGCCATCTTTGCGACAGATTTATAAAAGAAGGTTACCATGTTATTGGCATGGATAACTTAATTACCGGCGACCTAAAAAACATTGAACATCTTTTTAAGTTAAAAGAGTTTGAGTTTTACCATCACGATGTTTCAAAATTTATACACGTAACCGGCAAGTTGGATTATATTTTACACTTTGCTTCGCCTGCAAGCCCGATAGATTATTTAAAAATTCCTATACAAACATTAAAGGTGGGCTCTTTAGGTACACACAATTGCTTAGGATTAGCGTTAGCAAAAAATGCAAGGATATTAGTGGCCAGTACCAGCGAAGTTTATGGTGACCCGTTAGTACACCCTCAAACAGAAGAATATTGGGGAAATGTAAACCCTGTGGGACCAAGAGGTGTGTATGATGAAGCCAAACGTTTTCAGGAAGCTATCACCATGGCCTACCATACTTTTCATCATGTAGAAACAAGGATAATAAGAATCTTCAACACTTACGGCCCACGCATGAGGCTAAACGACGGACGTGCATTACCTGCATTTATTGGCCAGGCATTGCGAGGCGAAGACCTGACCGTATTTGGGGATGGTAGCCAAACAAGAAGTTTTTGTTATGTAGATGACCTGGTAGAAGGTATTTACCGGTTGCTGATGAGCGATCATGCACAACCTGTAAACATTGGTAACCCCGATGAGATTTCTTTAAAAGATTTTGCAGAAGAAATTATTAAACTAACCGGCACAGCACAAAAAATTGTGTACAAAGAATTACCCACCGATGATCCTAAGCAAAGGCAACCGGACATTACAAAAGCAAAGGAACTATTAGGCTGGCAACCCAAAGTATCAAGAGCCGAGGGTTTGAAAATTACTTATGAGTATTTTAAGAATTTACCTAAAGAAGAATTGTACAAATTGCCCAAAGAGTTTGAAAGTAAAAAGTAATTCATCATTTATAATTATACCTATTAATGTACCAGGACTTAATTGAGAAAAAAAAGAAACTTGCTGTAATTGGTTTAGGCTATGTTGGTTTACCCATTGCGCTGGAGTTTGCAAAAAAGATAAAAGTAATTGGCTTTGATATAAATGCAAAGCGGGTGGAAATGATGCGTAATAAAATTGACCCCAGCCAGGAACTGGAAAGCAGTGCTTTTGATGGTTGCGATATTGAATTTACCAACGACCTGGATGTATTAAAGCAAGCAAATTTCTTTATTGTTGCAGTACCCACTCCTGTAGATGACCATAATGTGCCTGATTTAGTGCCCGTGCAAAGAGCCAGCGAAACCATTGGCAAAGTGGTAAAAAAAGATGACTATATAGTTTTTGAAAGTACCGTTTACCCTGGTTGTACAGAAGAAGATTGTTTACCCATTATTGAAAAATTAAGTGGCTTAAAAAATATTATTGATTTTAAATTAGGCTACTCGCCGGAAAGAATTAATCCGGGTGATAAAGAGCATACTTTATCAAGTATAGTAAAAGTAGTAAGCGGATGCGATGCAGAAAGTTTAGATGTAATTGCTAAAGTTTACGAACTGGTAGTTAAGGCCGGTGTACACAAAGCATCATCCATTAAAGTAGCAGAAGCTGCAAAAATTATTGAAAATACACAACGTGATCTCAACATTGCTTTAATGAATGAGCTGAGTATTATTTTCGACAGAATGAATATTAATACTTACGAAGTATTGGAAGCCGCAGGCACTAAATGGAATTTTCTTAAATTTCAACCCGGCCTGGTAGGTGGCCATTGTATTGGTGTTGACCCCTACTATTTAACCTACAAATCAAAAGAATTAGGTTATGATAGCCAGGTAATTTTAGCCGGACGTGTTATTAATGATGGCATGGCTGGTTATGTAGCAAAGAAAATATTACAGCATATTATTCAGCATAACGGCAATATAAAAGATGCTAAAGTTTTAGTAATGGGTGCTACATTTAAAGAAAATGTAAGCGATATCAGAAACAGTAAAGTAGCCGATGTGGTAAAAGAATTAAAATCATATTCGTTAAACGTAGATGTTGCCGACCCTCATGCTGAAAGTGATGAATTAAAACATGAATACGGTTTTGCATTAACAGCACAACTGAGCAATGATTACGATGCGGTAATTGTTACCGTGCCGCACAATGCTTACAAAATATTGGATGATGCATATTTTACTTCCATTACAAAACCTAATGCACTGGTGGCAGATTTAAAAGGTATTTACAGAAATAAAATAAGCAACAGAAATTATTGGAGCCTGTAACAATATCGAATTTATGAATTTGAAATTTATAAATATTCTTTAGACCAATAACAGTTTTTACATTGGATATTATTCAATTCGACATTTACCATGAGTAGCAATTTTCATACAAAAGATTTAAGCAACAGTAATTTTTTAGTAACCGGTGGGGCTGGTTTTATTGGCGGGCATATTGCAGAATACCTGCTGAAAAATGGTGCTAAAAAAGTGAGGGTATTGGATAATATGGTGAATGGTTTTAACAGCAACCTGGATGTTTTAAAACAATATCCCGGCTTTGAATTTATTGAAGGCGATATCAGAAATGCGGAAACCTGTTTACACGCCTGTGCAGGTATTGATTATGTGAGCCACCAGGCAGCGTTGGGTTCTGTGCCACGCAGTATTAAAGAGCCCATTTATTTTAACGAAGTAAATGTGGGTGGCTTTGTAAACATGCTTAAAGCCGCTATTGATAACAAAGTAAAAACTTTTGTTTACGCTTCTTCTTCCTCTGTATATGGTGATGAGCCAACGCTGCCTAAAATAGAAAGCAGGATCGGTAATTGTCTATCGCCTTATGCTGCCACAAAAAAAACAAACGAATTATATGCACAGGTTTTTGCCGATGTGTATGGCATAAAATTAATGGGCTTCAGGTATTTTAATATTTTTGGCCCAAGACAGGATCCCGATGGGCCATACGCTGCCGTTATTCCCTTATTTGTAAAAGGCATAATGAACCAAACACCGGTTTATATTAATGGAGATGGAGAACAAACCAGGGATTTTACTTTTGTAGATAATGCCGTGCAGATAAATGTAAGAGGCATGTTAACCGACAATGAAGAAGCTTTTAAGAAAGTGTACAATGTGGCCATAGGAGAAAGATTTACCGTTAATGATCTGTACAAAACCTGCCAAACACAATTAAGCAGCAGCTTTAATGCCACTTACCGTGAGCCGAGAGCCGGTGATATAAGGGATTCGTTGGCAGATATTTCTTTAGCAAAAAATTTATTGGGTTATCAACCCACCAAAAAGTTTGAAGATGGTTTGGTTGAAACTATTAATTATTTTAAGCAACTTTATAGTTAATGGATAATGGTTTAATGGATAATGAATAATTCTTTAATTTCAAAGTCCATTACAATATTCCAAAAGTTTTTTTTGAAAACATTATCCATTATTTCATTTTCAATTATTAATTAAAAAAATGCCTTTCATTAAAACAGATTTTCCGGGATTACTGGTTTTTGAACCCAAAGTATTTGAAGACAGCCGTGGCTATTTTTACGAAAGCTATAATGAGAACACATTTGCTGCCGAAGGCGTTACCATAAAATTTGTACAGGATAACCAGGCGCAATCATCTTACGGCGTAATACGTGGTTTGCATTACCAGTTAAACCCTCATGCACAAATAAAATTAATAAGAGCATTAAGCGGCAGCATTTTAGATGTAGCGGTTGACATTCGCAAAGGCTCTCCTACTTATGGCAAAGCATTTATTATAGAATTATCGGCAGCCAATAAAAAACAATTGCTGATACCTAAAGGATTTGCACATGGCTATTCCGTTATTAGCCCAACTGCCGAAGTATTTTATAAATGTGATGAATTTTATCATAAAGAATGTGAAGGCGGTATAATGTATAACGATGCGGCATTGAATATTGATTGGCAAATACCGGCAGAAAAAGCCATCATTTCAGAAAAAGACATGCTGCATCCCGGACTACATAACTGCTTAAATAATTTTTCTTTTTAAAAAATTAAGGTGGCAACAGGTACAACAATTTTAATTACAGGCGCTAATGGCCAACTGGGCAAGAGTTCAGGGCTTTGGCAGCATTACTTCCGCAATACAATTTTTTATTTACCGGCAGAGAAGAATTAGCCATTGAAAATGCTGTAGCGATACAAAAATATTTTTCTGATCACTCCATACATTTTTGTGTTAACTGTGCAGCTTATACTGCTGTTGATAAAGCCGAAACCGATAAGGAAACTGCATTTTTAATTAACGCCACAGCAGTGGGTAACCTTGCTGCAATTTGTAAAATTTTTAAAACACAGCTCATCCATATTTCAACCGATTATGTTTTTGATGGTACTGCACAGCAAGCCTACAAGGAAACTGATGCTACCAATCCTATTGGTGTTTACGGCCAATCCAAATTAAAAGGCGAAGTACTGGCTTTGCAAAATAATCCATCTGCCATCATCATCAGAACCTCCTGGGTATTTTCTTCCTTTGGAAATAATTTTGTGAAGACAATGCTGCGGTTGATGAAAGAAAGAGACAGTATTAATGTGGTGGATGATCAATTGGGCTGCCCCACTTATGCGGCGGATTTAGCCACATGCATCATGGAGATTATTAAGAAATATTCAATACTCAATGTTCAAGGTTCAATATTCAACTATTGCAATGAAGGTGTCATTAACTGGTATCAGTTTGCTTTAGCTATAAAAGAATTAAGCGGCAGTACTTGTGTAGTTAATCCAATTCCTTCTTCGCAATATCCCACACCTGCAAAGCGGCCACAGTATTCTGTTTTAGATACTGGTTTAATTAAAAATATTTTTGGTATTACTATTCCCGAATGGAAGGAGAGTTTGAGAAAGTGTTTGGAGTTGATGAGATAAGTTTCTCCTAAAGTTTATTTTTCTCTGCCTTGAATAATAACTGTGGATATGAATTTACTAAAAATAATAGCTAATTTGGCAAAACAAGTTAAATTTGAGCCATAATGGAAAATAAAATAGGCATATTCTCATTTTTTGCTGGCGCTGGCTTTTTAGACTTAGGTTTTGAGACGACTGATCAATATGAAACTTTATTTGTAAACGAATATCATAAAGCTTTTGCCGATATTTAAATTACCTGAAAGGAATTAAAATAACTGCTGGAAAAATCATGAATAAATTACCAACTAGAGAGCAATTACTTAATCCAATTTTACAAGCATTAGTAAAACTGGGAGGTTCAGGATCAATTGAAGAAATTAATGAAAAGGTAATTAATGATTTAAAAATACAGGAAGATTTAGCGATAACGCCACATATTAAAGGGAAGGAAGGCGGCCAAACAGAAATAGAATATCAGTTGGCTTGGGCTAGAACAATGCTTCGTGGAAACGGATATATCGAAAGTTCCAAAAGAGGAGTTTGGGCTTTAGTTGATAAGTCTAATACAAGTGTTGCAGAAATCAATCTTCCTACAATTCAATTATCAGCAGAACAAAAAGAAGAAATTGAAGAGAGCTGGAAATCGAAACTGCAAAAAATATTAATCGATAAACTATCACCTGATGCTTTTGAAAGACTAATACAAAGATTTTTGAGAGAGAAGGGATTTTCTCAAGTTGAAGTTACTGGCAGGACTGGCGATGGTGGAATTGATGGAAAAGGTATTGCAAAAATAAATGGGATTTTAAGTTTTCATATTGTGTTTCAATGTAAGAAATATCAAGGTGCAGTTTCCGCAGGACATATAAGAGACTTCAGAGGAGCTATGGTTGGAAGAACTGATAAGGGTTTATTTATTACTACAGGATATTTTACAAGAGATGCAATAAAAGAAGCAAACAGAGATGGAGCACCTACTATAGATTTGATTGATGGAGAAAAATTAGTAGAGAAGTTAAAAGAATTAAGCCTTGGTGTAAAGATAGAACTGATTGAAAAAATTTCCATTGATGAAAAATGGTTTGAAGGTATTTAAGTATATTTTCTATGGACACAAATGAAATATTATTTAGCAAAGCAAAATCTTATGGATACAGGAGTTGGTTTGCAACAGATATGCTATCGCTATCAAGCTATTCTTTAAAAAATGAAAAACTATTAGCCGCATTTGAAGATGCAATTGCAGAAACGAATAATATAGATTGTATTTGGTTTGAAGGCGATAAAAAAATGCCTGCTTTATTTAAAATTTGTAATGAAAATGTTTTAGAAGGTTTATGTCGATTGAATAATGTGAAAGAATTGATACCCCCTATTATTCAAAGTATTTTTTAATAGTTGATGATAATATATATCCAACCGCTTTAATTGAACTCTCTAAACCCACATTTAAAAATTCAGGAATTATAGTCATAAGAAAGTCGAACTATCAGAGGCAACCTTGAATTGAAGGCTACGTTAGGTCGATTGTCAGTTAAGTTTCAGAACTTGGATTGCTCAAAACGATAAAGGCATTTTGTATCAAAATAAAAAACTTGGCGAATTTGAAGGAATAATTGTGTCATTAAAAGATGAAAAATTAATGTCTGCCTATGACGATGCAATTAGAGCCGCTCTACTAATTGATTGTATTTGGTTTAAGAATGGAAAATTGATGCCTGCGGTTATAGAAGTAGAACATTCAACCGGTGTTACAAGTGGATTATCAAGAATGAAAAATTTTAAAGATAAATTTCCACCATACCCAACCCGCTATGTAATTGTTGCCCCAGATGAAGACAGAGATAAAGTTATTAAAGAAGCTAATAAGCCACAATTCCACGATCTAAATACTCGTTTCTTTTCGTATTCAGCAGTTGAAGAGCTTTATGCCTTGTGTCAGAAAAGAAAATTAAAAGGCGTCACAGACGAATTTTTAGACTGCTATATGGAGCCAATGCTAATGAATTAAAAAGTAGTCTCTATCTTTTGCCCATCGCCTTCTTTCCAACAAAACATAATTAATGCTCCCCAATGGTATGCACTTGAACCGAGTCCTTCGTTGCTCAGGATAAACTCCGGCAACGATGATGCCATGAAAATAAAAGTTTGTTCCAAAATAAAAAGCTACACAAAGTGTAGCTTTTTACTATAAAACATTTTTTATTTTTACTTCATTGTAAACCCTTCTAAAAACTTAGTGGTAAAATTGCCACTTCTAAAATCGGGGTCTTTCATTAATTGTAAGTGAAAAGGTATGGTTGTTTTTACTCCTTCAATTACATACTCACTTAATGCACGGCTCATGGTATCAATAGCTTCCTGGCGGGTTTGTGCTACTGCAATTAATTTACCGATCATACTATCGTAATAAGGCGGAATTACATAGCCTGCATAAGCATGACTATCTACACGAACGCCATGGCCACCGGGCTGGTGCAACACGGTAATTTTTCCGGGGCTGGGGCGAAAATCGTTGTACGGATCTTCGGCATTAATGCGGCATTCAATAGCATGCATTACCGGAATATAATTTTTGCCTGTAAGCCTGTCGCCTGCGGCAATCATTATTTGTTCTTTAATCAGATCGTAGTTAATTACTTCTTCAGTTACGCAATGCTCCACCTGTATACGGGTGTTCATTTCCATAAAGTAAAAGTTGCGGTGTTTATCTACCAGAAATTCTACTGTACCCACGCCTTCGTAATTAATAGATGCTGCGGCCTTAATAGCAGCATTACCCATTGCTTCTCTTAACTCCGGCGTCATAAACGGGGAAGGTGATTCTTCCACTAACTTTTGATGGCGGCGTTGTATAGAGCAATCTCTTTCGCTTAAATGGCAAACTTGTCCGTGCTGATCACCAACAATTTGTATTTCTATATGGCGTGGCTCTTCTACAAATTTTTCCATGTAGATGCCATCATTTTTAAAAGATGCTGCAGCTTCTGTTTTGGCATTTTCAAATGCTTTTTCAATTTCTTCTTCGGCCCATACCACCCTCATTCCTTTTCCACCACCACCGGCTGTTGCTTTTAATATAACAGGGTAACCTACTTCTTTGGCAGATGATTTGGCATGCTCTACACTTTCCAATAAACCTTCTACACCTGGCACTACTGGTACTCCGGCATTGATCATGGTTTGTTTGGCAGTAATTTTATCTCCCATGGCGTTGATCATTTCGGGAGTGGGGCCAATAAATTTAATACCATGGTCGGCGCAAATTTTTGCAAACTTGCTGTTCTCTGCTAAAAAACCGTAGCCTGGGTGAATAGCATCGGCATTGGTAATTTCGGCAGCGGCCATAATGTGGGCCATGTTTAAATAACTGTCGGAACTTGCAGGTTTACCAATACAAACGGCTTCATCTGCAAATTTTACATGTAAACTATCTTTATCGGCAGTGGAATAAACGGCAACGGTTTTAATGCCCATTTCCTTACAGGTACGTATTACACGAAGTGCAATTTCCCCACGGTTGGCAATCAATATCTTTTTAAACATCTTGGATAATTAGCTGATGTGCTGATGTGCTAATGTGCTGATGACAAAAGCTGGCAGCGCTGTTAAAAAATAAAAAAACTTAAAAAATAATTTAATGGATCTTTTCTTTTTGATGTACCTATAATTGCATTTAGTAATTTTTGAACAGTTTCAAGCTTTGGCCATAATTCCTTACAATCAGGATAAGAGGCGGAATAGTCGCATAAAGTAAGCCAGTATTGTGTTTCGTCTGCTTCTTTTGCTGCAATTTTCATCTTGTGAATAAAGTCGGCTTTGCTTTCGGCATTTTGTGCCTCCATTGCATTTGCACCTATTGATGTTCCTGAACGAAGTAATTGCTTGCTCACAATATATTTTTTTTCTGCATCCAGTAATTCACAAAAATCAATAATTGCTAAAGCAAATTCAATACTATTCTTGAGAATGGGATTTTTTTCAATCAGCTCTTTTTGCATAAAACCTACTTTAAAATAAAGAAAAGAGTTTTGAAGCTAAAAAATTAACCAATTAGCATATTAGCTAATCGGCAAACTGCAATCATGATGGGTCAACCAAGAACAAAGGCTGATCATACTCTACCGGGCTGGCATCTTCTACCAATACCTTAACGATCTTACCTTTTACTTCACTCTCAATTTCGTTGAAAAGTTTCATGGCTTCAATAATACAAACCACTTTGCCTGGTGTAACCTCATCCCCTACAGATGCAAAAATGGGCTTACCCGGACCGCTTTGACGGTAGAAGGTTCCAATCATCGGGCTTTTAATAGTCAGCAAGTTATCGGCCTTAGGCTCTGCCACAGGTTTTGCAGCAGTTGGTGGGGCTGCAACTGGTGCAGCTTGCGGCGCATATTGTGGAGCCGAATAACCTGCCCCACCTGCATTAGCTACGATATGTTGTACGGGATCTTTTTTTTGCTTAACGGTTATTTTTACCCCCTCTTCTTCAATGGTAATTTCGCCGATATTGGTTTTATTAATGAGCTTTACAAGCTCCTGAATCTGTTTAATGTCCATGTATAAATTTTTAGTTAATTAATGGAAAACCATAGGGGCTGCTAAGGTAGTAAATGATTATCCAAAAAAACAAGTTTTAGTAAAATAAAAAATTTGAGAATTGGGCATTTTTGGCCAAAAATGGGCTAAAAATGTGCAAAAAACCCTTAAAATATCATAAAAAATGCCAAAAATGAAAAATGGATAATAGCGTAAACCATTATCCATTTTTCATTATAAAATTATCAATTAACCCTTTACTCTTTCTACATATTCGCCGGTTTTTGCATTAACCCTTATCAACTCTCCCTCATTAACAAACAAAGGAACGTTTACTGTGGCACCGGTTTCAACAGTGGCAGGCTTTAAGGTTTTTGTAGCGGTATCGCCTCTCATGCCAGGTTCACTGTAAGTAACCAATAACACAATTTTGTCGGGCAACTCCACACCCATTGGTTGATCAGTTTCGCCATTGATAAGCACAGAAACTTCCTGGCCATCTTTTAAAAATTTAGGTGCATCAATCATGGATTCTGCAACAGTAATTTGTTCAAAAGTTTCGGTATCCATAAAACTGTAACCGGTATCATCTTTATATAAGTACTGGTAGGCCTTCTTTTCCACCCTTACCGGATGAATAGTTTCGCCACTGTTCCAGGTTACTTCAATAGTACGGGCATTATCCACACCTTTTAATTTAGCCCAAACTTTTGCTGCTGCACGGGCTGTTTTGTTTTGCCCAAATTCAATTACGGTGTACAAACTACCATCTACTTTGATGATAAGTCCGGAACGCATATCTGCTGTAGTTGCCATGATGCTTAGTTTTTAAGTGGCTGCAAAAGTAGAGAAAAAAAGCTGTTTTTGGCTTTCTGTTTCAGGTTTTCTGTTTTGAGGCCAGGTTTAGAAGTTTAGGGTTTAGGGTTTAGTCCTGGTTCTTTCTAAACTCCTAAACCCTAAACTTCTAAACTTTTCTTCCTCTTAACATTTCATTCTCAAGCAAAAAAATTAGTTTTGAAAAAAATATACCTTGAAAAAATACATTCTCTTTTTTCTTATAGCGCTATCAGCCAGTACAGTTTTTGCACAAGCGGATACCAGCTTATTATACCTGCGTTTTCCCATTGTGCCTACTTTTAAACTTACCAATATTGCCGACAGCAGTTATTTTACCAAGGCCGATCTTAAAAAAAAGAAAGCGACTGTTATCATCATTTTCAGCCCTACATGCGAACATTGTATAGAAGAGACCAAAGAGCTAAAAGAAAAAATAGGCCTTTTTAAAAAAGCACAGATCGTAATGGTATCGCCACTGGAATATAGTTACCTGCGCCAGTTTTACGATGAAAACAAGATTGCGGATTATCCTACCATTACCATGGGCCGGGATCCCGGATATTTTTTAGGTGTTTTTTACAAAGTGCGTTCGCTACCCTCGGTATTTGTATATAATAAAAAGGGCAATTTTGTAAAATCATTTATTGGCAGCACACCAATTGAAGAAATTGCTGCAGCATTATAACCAATGAAAAAATCAATTTTCTTTATTACTTTACTTTTCCTCGGTTCTGCAGCATTTGCTCAGTACGATACCACTGCGCCTTATTTTAAAAATAAAGTACTGCCCAGTTTTAGTTTACTATCGCTGGATTCTGTTGTGTTTACGCAAAATGTTTTGCCAGAGAATAAAAATACTATCATCATGCTCTTTAACCCCGAGTGTGAGCATTGCCAGGAGCAATTGAAACTGCTGCTTTCTTTACCTGAAGTTGCCAAAACCACCAACCTGGTTTTAACTTCCACCGAAACCTTACCGAAGATAAAATTGTTCTATAATAAATTTCATTTAGAAAAATATCCGTGGATATGTATTGGTAAAGATCACAAATACTTTTTGGGGGTATTTTATAAACCGAAGACCATTCCTGTATTAGCTTTTTACAATAAACAAAAGCAACTGGATTTTTAGCCAGGGCAATGTAAAGAAAAAGCAGATACTTGATGCCTTAAAAAAATAAGCAGCTATTTTACAAAGCGCTGATTCCATATCACTTCATCTTCCACCACAATCCTTATGTCATAAATCCCTTTACCCAGGTTATCCACCGGTATTTTAATAACAGTATTTAAGGATGCACTGCGTAACCTGGTAATTATTCTGCCGTTAACGTTTTGGATAAAAATATTAATTACCCCGGTAATTTTTTCGGTGCCCTTATATTGTAGTGTAAGCACATCTCTCACTGGCACCGGATACATTACCCAATGATTAGCTACCCCGGTAATTATAATTACACCGGGCGAATATTCGGCCTGCCCTTTTTCCATTACACATTTAAGCCGGTAATAATTTTGCCCGGGAGCTGATTTGGTATCCCAAAACTGGTAGGTTTTGCCGGGGTTAAAATTCACGCTTTCTTGCCGGGCAATATCTGTCCATTCTGTATTATCGGCACTTCTTTGAATAATGAAGGATTTGATACCTGGTACTTTTTGCTGCCATTTTATATTAACTGCTTTCTTTTTAGCATCATAAACTACGGTAATGCCGGGGGCGGTTGCAGTAGCAACCATGCAATAGTACATTGTTAAAAAGCTGGTGCATAAAATGGTCTTGATCATGGCGTGGAGGAATTGTACCTACGTAACGAAAAAACGCTCCAAACTATCTTAGCAAATAGTTAAAACAAATTGCCCGAATGCAAAAAATATGATTTTTATCAAGTTGGCCAATTAAGTAATGGATTACCTTTGCGCCGAAAATAATATTTAAAATATAAAAAAATAATCAATGAAAGTAACTGTAGTAGGTGCCGGAGCCGTAGGAGCTACCTGTGCCGATAATATTGCCCGTAAAGAATTGTGTAGCGAACTTGTTTTGCTGGATATTAAAGAAGGCATTGCCGAAGGTAAAGCTCAGGATATGATGCAAACCGCTACCCTTTTAGGTTTTGATACTAAAATTGTGGGCAGTACCAACGATTACAGCAAAACTGCCGGCAGCGATGTAGTAGTGATCACTAGCGGTTTACCCCGTAAGCCCGGCATGACCCGTGAAGAACTGATCGGTGTAAATGCTGGTATTGTAAAGGGCGTTTGCGAGAATGTATTAAAATTTTCTCCCGATGCCATCATCATTGTTATCAGCAACCCGATGGATACCATGACCTACCTGGCATTAAAATCTACCGGTTTACCTAAAAACAGAATTATTGGAATGGGCGGTACATTAGACAGTGCCCGTTTTAAATATCAACTGAGCCAGCACTTAGGTTGCAGCCCGGCTGATTTAAATGCAGTAGTGGTTGGCGGACACGGCGATACTACTATGATCCCATTAATTAGCAAAGCTACCTGGAACAGTGCACCGGTAACTGATTTTTTAAGCAAGGAACAACAGGATAAAATTGTAAAAGATACTATGGTGGGTGGTGCTACACTTACCGCTTTAATTGGCACTTCTGCATGGTATGCACCAGGTGCGGCCGGAGCAGCGCTGGTAGAAAGCATTTTGCGTGACGAGAAAAAATTATTTACCTGCTGCGTGGCTTTAGACGGCGAGTACGGCCAAAAAGATATTTGCATTGGAGTACCGGTAGTAATTGGCAAAAATGGCTGGGAAAAAATTCTTGATTTTAAATTGACTGCTGATGAACAAGCTGCTTTTGATAAAAGTGCTGCTGCAGTAAGAAGTATGAATGATGTATTAGCAACTTTGTAAAAGCTAATTGATAATCTTATAAAAACGGTTCCCAACAAGTTGGGAACCGTTTTTATTTTGTTACAAGCTTTTGTAATTCTGGTGAGCGGCATTGGCGTCGCACTCTTGTGCAGTATAACTTTATTGAACTTTTATCGTGTTATATTTTATGGGGCGCCTTCGGCGCCCCATTCTTTAATCTCTTAACTCACTCCATTCACCGTCATCTCCTTATTAATTTTCTGCACCAAACCTTGCAATACTTTTCCAGGCCCTACTTCTGTAAAAATTGTAGCCCCATCAGCTATCATAGCCTGCACACTTTGTGTCCATTTTACAGCACCGGTTAATTGGGCAATTAAATTGTGTTTTATTTCTTCCGCATCAGTTACTGCTTTTGCCACCACGTTTTGGTACACCGGGCAATCTGGAACATTAAATGTTGTAGCATTTATTGCTGCAGCCAATTCTTCCTTAGCAGGCATCATCAACGGACTATGAAAAGCGCCTCCAACAGGTAATACCAATGCTCTTTTTGCACCCGCTGCTTTCATCATTTCGCAGGCCATTTCTATACCTTTAATGCTACCGCTTATTACTAATTGACCGGGACAATTATAATTTGCCGGCACCACTATTTCTTCAGTTTCCACATGTATCTTACCACAGATCTCCTCTACCTTATCATCAGCCAGTGCTAACACTGCCGCCATGGTAGATGGATTTAATTCGCAGGCCTTTTGCATAGCCGTGGCCCTTACCGAAACCAATTTTAATGCATCTTCAAAACTCAATGTACCATTAGCCACCAATGCAGAAAATTCGCCTAAAGAATGTCCCGCCACCATATCAGGTTTTACTTCGGGCAGAGTTTTGTATGCAATTACGGAGTGTAAAAAAATAGCCGGCTGTGTTACATTGGTTTGCTTTAGCTCTTCATCACTGCCGCCGAACATAATATCTGAGATGCGAAAGCCTAAAATTTCATTAGCCTTTTCAAACAATTCTTTAGCCGCAGTATTACTGTCGTATAAATTTTTTCCCATTCCGGAAAACTGCGATCCCTGACCTGGAAATACATAAGCATGTTTCATAATTTCAATCGATTTTGTCAAAAATAAATTTTAGATTTGTTACAAAGTACAAATAATGAATTTGTCTGACAAAATATTTAAGCCAGAACAATATAGTTATAATGATTATAAACTATGGGAAGGCAATTGGGAATTAATTAATGGTTATCCTTATGCAATGAGTCCGTCTCCCAAAAGAAAACATCAAAATTTTTCAGGCAAATTCAGCAGAAAACTTGGCAATATTTTAGAGCGTGAAAAACTAATATGCAATTGTGAAGTTTATTATGAATTAGACTGGATCATTAACGACAATACTGTTGTAAGGCCAGATTGCATGGTTGTGTGTGGAGATTTTACTGAAGATTTTCTTACATTTCCACCTCAACTAATTTTAGAAATTTCCTCACATACAACAAGACTGAGAGATAGAAACACAAAATATCTGCTCTATGAAATGTATGGTGTAAAATACTATCTTATGGCTGATTGCGATAAAAAAATTGTTGAGATATTTGAACTCATTGACAATAAATACAAACAAGTTGATACCAGGCAATTTGATTTTACTCCAACGTGCTCAATAGAATTTGATGTAAATAGTTTATTTGATTAATGTAGTTTAGAGCTAATCAGTTTCACAAACTCACTCCTGGTTTCATTTTTTTCAAACTCACCCCAAAAAGCAGAAGTAGTAGTAACGGAATTTTGCTTTTGCACACCTCTCATCATCATACATAAATGCGATGCTTCTATTACCACTGCAACCCCTAACGGATTGAGTGTTTCTTTTATTGAAGTTAGTATTTGTTGCGTTAGCCTTTCCTGCACCTGCAACCTGCGGCTATACACATCCACCACCCTGGCAATTTTGCTAAGGCCGGTAATGTATCCATTGGGAATATAAGCCACATGCGCTTTGCCATAAAAAGGCAGCATGTGATGCTCACACATACTATACAGTTCTATATCTTTTACAATTACCATTTCACTCACCTCTTCATGAAATTTTGCAGAGTTCAATATGGCATTTGCATCCATTTGATAGCCTTGCGTAAGAAACTGCATTGCCTTTGCAACACGTTCAGGCGTTTTTTGCAATCCTTCTCTTTCCGAATCTTCCCCTAAAAGATCCAATGTTTCTTTGTATGTTTTTATAAGACCAGAAGTCACCTTCTCATCATAATGCTCACCTTTTGAATATGCCATTAGTTGCTGTTTAAATTATTGTCAATTAGTTTGCCGGATACTCTACAAAATTTCTTTCTGTTTCATACAGGCGTATTTGCAGATTAAATTTCAGATCAATTTTTGCCCTTAAAATAGTATAGATAACAATTACGATGTTTTCTGCGGTGGGGTTTACATTTTTAAACTCAGCAGTATCTTCATTCAAATTTTTGTGATCAAATTTTTCAATCACATTTTCGTTGATCAGATCGCTGAGTAATTTTAAATCATACACATAACCTGTTGCTTCATTTGGTTCCCCGGTTAACTTAACAATCAGTTCGTAATTGTGGCCATGATAATGCGGATTATTACATTTACCAAATACCTTTTGGTTGGTAGCATCATCCCACAAAGGATTGTTTAGCCGGTGAGCTGCATTAAAATGTTCCTTTCTGTAAACGGCCACTTTATTATTCATACAATTGTATAACACACTTAAAGTTATTTTGTTGAAACATAATCATCAACATTTGTACTGAAAAATTGTGTGGAATAATTCAGAACATTTTTTGCTGAAGGTTATAACAGAAGTCTGCTGTTCAAACACGTCAACTACTGAAAGCTAATACAAATAAAGTTACCGATTGTTTGCAGTAAACAAAACTTAATTTCCGTAAAGATTTGAGGGTTGCCAACCTTTATACTGGTTTTAGGGTCAACAGAAATTTAAAAGGTTAGCAACCCTTTAAATTTCTCCGTAGTACTCTACAAATATCCGGGGAGTTTCATATAACTTAAGGCAATGTAATTGCACTTCTTGAGGAAGATGGGGTGCCAGTTGTTGCCAAATGCCAATTACTAAATTTTCTATAGAACAAAGCTTACCGGCCATAAAATCAACATCCATGTTTAAATTCTTATGATCCAGCTTATCAATCACATGCTCTTTTACAATTATACTTAGTTTTTTTACATCATACACAAAGCCCGTATCAGGATTTGGCTCGCCTTTTAAGGTGACATACAGCTCAAAATTATGCCCATGCCAGTTTTCGTTGGCACATTTACCAAATACCTCCTCATTCTTTTCCCTGCTCCAATTAGGGTTAAAGAGCTTGTGCGCTGCATTAAAATGCTCTATACGGGTGATGTAAACCATTCAACAGTTTTAAAAAATTTCGGCAAAGGTAACCCCTAAATACTAAAATATGAAGTGTAAACACGAATTTTGCGGTATGCAAATTTTACTGATAGCGGCAACGCCGGATGAAGTTGAGCTTTTTATAAACACTTATCCCAACGTTGATATATTAATTACAGGTGTGGGAACTCCTGCAACTATATATCATTTGCAAAAACAACTGCAGCATAAAGAATATGATTTTGTAGTGCAGGCAGGTATAGCCGGAGCTTTTTCCGGTGATTTTAGTTTAGGCCAAACTGTATTAATTAAACAGGATACTTTTGGCGATTTAGGCGCCGAAGAAAAAAGATTATTTACACCTTTTTTTACATCAGGATTAATTGATGCTCATCAATTTCCGTTTGCAGATAGCTGGCTGATCAATAAATCGGAAGGGCTGCTAAAAAAGTCGATACTAAGATGGGTAAAAGCTGTAACCATAAACAAAGTGAGCGATAGCTTTTTGCAAAAGCTACAACTGATAGATGCATTTGATCCGCAAATTGAAAGTATGGAAGGTGCAGCATTACATTATGTTTGTTTGCAGGAAGAAATTCCGTTTGTACAAATAAGAACGGTTAGTAATTATGTGGGAGAAAGAGATAAATCAAAATGGAAAATGAAAGAAGCTATTGAGAATTTGAATACTGAATTATCCAAACTTATTAAACAATTAACCAGTTAAAGTGAAACTTACTCTTGGCTTTTCGCCCTGCCCCAACGATACATTTATTTTTGATGCGCTGGTAAATAACAAAATAGATACCGAAGGATTGGAATTTAATACCCTGCTGGAAGATGTGCAAACCCTTAACCAATGGGCCATTGAAGGCAAACTGGATATTACTAAATTAAGCTACGGTGTATTACCGCTTGTATTGGATAAATACATTGTTTTAAACAGTGGCAGCGCTTTGGGCAACGGAGTTGGCCCACTTTTAATATCGAATGGTAAATATAAAATATTGAATGTAGAGGAATATACTATTGCTATACCCGGAGAAAACACTACTGCCCATTTACTTTTTTCTCTTGCATACCCCAATGCAAAAAACAAAGTTTTTTTACGGTATGACGCTATTGAAAATTTTGTGATGGAAAGCAAGGGATTGGGCGTTATCATTCACGAAAACAGGTTTACTTACCAGGCAAAGGGCTTATATAAAATAGTTGATCTTGGCGATTACTGGGAAAGAGAAACCGGCAATTCAATTCCATTGGGTGGCATTGTTATCAACAGAAATTTTGATGCAGCATTGCAACAAAAAGTTGACAGGCTGATAAAGAAAAGTATTGAATATGCTTTTTCAAATTATCCGGAGCTTAACGATTATATACGCAAACATTCGCAGGAAATGAGTGAAGAAGTAATGTGTAAACATATTGATCTGTATGTAAACAATTATTCGCTTGAGCTAGGCGAAAAAGGAAAAAATGCTATCGAATACTTACTAAGTGTTTATCATAAAAACAATTCAATTGCTAAATTAGCACAGCAAGATATTTTTGTACAGCCTATTGCTTAAATAGCTTCTTTCTTAAGCGCACTGGCATACACTTCCAAACATCGTTTTCTTGCTACTTCATGCTCTACAATTGGTTTAGGATAACTGAACTCCTGAAATTCGGGCACCCATTTTTTTATGTAAGTTAATTGCGGATCAAATTTTTGTGTTTGCAGATAAGGATTAAATACTCTGAAGTATGGTGCAGCATCGCAACCACTTCCTGCGGCCCATTGCCAGCCGCCGTTGTTGGCTGCTAAATCAAAGTCTAATAACTTTTGTGCAAAATAGGCTTCGCCCAATCTCCAGTCTAACAATAAATGTTTGGTTAAAAAAGAAGCAACGATCATACGCACCCGGTTGTGCATAAAACCAGTGTTATTCAACTCCCGCATTCCTGCATCTACAATGGGATAGCCTGTTTGCCCGTTGCACCAGCGTTCAAATTCGCCACTATCTTTTCTCCATTCAATAGTATCATACTGTGGTTTAAACGCAATCCCTTTTCCTACCTGAGGAAAATGCCAGAGTATCATGTGATAAAAATCACGCCATATCAACTCATTCAAGTAAGTCTCTGAAAGATCTTTACATTTTGTTGCCAGCTCTCTTATACTAATGGTTCCAAAACGCAAATGAACACCCAATTGCGAAGTACCTTTTACTGCAGGAAAATTTCTTTGTTCCTGGTATTTTTTAACCAATTCTTTATCTAAACTTTTTGACGGGAATGGTTTTTCTAACGGCTGAAAACCTATTTCATTTAAAGTTGGTATTGCTACTGCCGGTTGCTTGTAAAAGTTAGTAAAATATTTTTCGGTTGGATATTTTTTTAAATGAAAATCATTTAATACAGCTTTCCATTTACGGCTGTAAGGCGTAAAAACGGTGTAGGGTTTTTCATCGTCTTTCAGCACTTCATCCTTTTCTAAAATTACCTGGTCTTTATAAGTGTGTAAAGAAACGCCCTGGGTTTGCAGAAATGCTTTGATCAATTGCTCTCTTTCTAATCCATAAGGCTCATAATCATGATTGGTGAATACTTTTTCAATTTTATATTTATTAAGTAATATTTTAAAAACATCCAAAGGAGTGCCATAATAAACTTCAAGAGAAGTGTTCATTTTTATTAATTGCAGTTGCATTTCTTCCAATGCAGCATTAATAAATTCCACTCTCCTGTCTGCTTTATCTTCCAGCCTGTCTAAAATATTAGTATCAAAAATAAAAACAGGAATAACAGGATTATTACTTTTTAAAGCATGATACAGACCAGCGTTATCCTGCAGGCGCAAATCACGCCGAAACCAAAATATATTTACCGTTTGCATAATTCAGTTAATAACAACATAATTACAAAATGGTTGTCCCAAGTGTAGCGTAAATTTTTTGGATAACCCTATTGCCAAAATTTTTATCATTAACACTTTTAACCCAGCGGATATTGTAGATGGAATTGGTTAAAAAAATTTCATCCGCATTCAACAATTCTTCAATAGTGATCTCTTTTTCGGAGCAGGTAAAACCAGTAAGGTTTAAATTTTGTATAAAGTGATTTCTCATCACACCGGCTACGCAACCTTCGCTTAAGGCCGGGGTATAAATTATGGCATCTTTTATTATAAAAATATTGGCAATGGTACTGTCGCAAATTCTTCCATAGTGGTTAAGTAAAACGGCATCATTCCATTTTTCGTTTTTTGCTTTTAGTGCGGCCATTACGTAAGGCAGGTAATTATTGGTTTTTAAATTACTGAGTATATCGCAGCTTTTTTTCACTTCGGTATAAATTCCAATATCCAGGCCGTTACTGTTTAATTCGCCATTTCCCTCTGGCAATGGCCATGTTTGAATAATATAATTAGGGAAATGATCAGCAGCATCGTATAATCCTCCATTACCTCTAAAAATTGTGATACGAATTCTTGCTGCCGCCTCGTGCTGATTCTTTATTGTTAGCTGTACAATTTCTTCCTGCAATTTATCCGGATTAAAATGTTTGGGAACGGCAAATTGCAAAACCTTCATCCCTTTCCAGAGCCGTGCAAAATGTTCGTCGTCTAAAACCAATTGGCCATTTTTCATTTTCATTGTCTCAAATAAACCATCGCCATAACGTAAGCCCCGGTTATCTGCACCAATTAGCAGTGTATCGTTTTTATAAATTTTTCCATTGTAATTAAGCCATGTCATTTTACAAATATACCGTAATCATATTCAGCTTCATAAGCCCTGAACTGATTATAGCGAAAAGCAAAATCCCCCCATTGCTGGCGGGATTTACTTTTTCATTACAGTTTTAGAGACTTAGTTTTTATTTAGTATTTTAAGTATTACATGTCTTCATCTAATATTTTATGCTTTACTGCATACATTATTAAACCTGCGGTACTTTTTGCACCTGTTTTTACTTTTAGTTTGTCACGTATGGCTTCTACCGTACGTGGGCTAAGATCAACAATATCCGCAATTTCTTTAGTGCTTTTTTCCTCACACATCAGTTTTAAAATAAGTGTCTCCTTATCATTCAACTGGGCTTCTTGCTGCATCAACTTTTGCGGAGTTACAAAGTTTCTTTGTTTCAGGTTGGTAAGTAAGGCCTTGTTGGTTAAAGAATTGAAATAATATTCTTGCTCAAAACAGGTTCTTATTGCTTCGTAAATAATTTCGCTATCACTGGTTTTAGTAAGATAACTGTTAGCCCCCAATTCCATCAGCTTAGTAATCATACTATGATCATCCATCATTGTAAGCATGATTATTTTTATGTTGGGGTACAATTTCTTTACTTCGGGCAACGTAGTAATACCATCCATTACTGGCATTTGTATATCCAACAGTATCACATCAGTCTCTACGTTTTTAAGCATATTCAACAAATGCATACCGTTATCGGCTTCGGCAATTACTTTAATATCTTTTTTGGCACTTAAAGCAGTTTTAACACCAGCACGGTACAATACATGGTCATCCGCAATTATTACTCTAATCGGTTCGTCGCTATCGTTTTTGGGAATCATAATAATTTTTTCTTATTGGTTAGTCATTCTACTATATACTAACGCAGAAGTGCAAGGTCAAATTATAATGATACATAAGAAAGAGTGTAATTACCCTATGTTGGGGATGGGAATTTTACGATACCCATTGAGAAAAATAACGCTGAAAGAGATATTTTTATTTATTACGTATTTTTTGCAAGTATTGCAACTTAGAAAAAAGGTAGGTGTATATTTTTATTAAAGAAATATTTTATTAATATAAATCAGGCAATTAAGACTGAATCCACTATTACCTGGTAACAGTTCCGGGTTGATAATTTGGAAACCGGAACACGGCTTTTAAATTCAGTGATTGGTGATGTTGAAATTTATCTACCGGATAAAATGAAAAATAATCCCCATCATTATTAAGAAAGAAATATTTAGTATTCTTTAGATTGAATGAGGTTGGGTAATACAGATTTTTTTTACCTCGTGCAAACGATAGGGCATCTATAAGCAGTTCAGTGCAGTATAGTTGTTGTTTAGTAAACAAATTAAAATGCAGGTCAAAAGTTACCCTTTGTTTTTGTGCTGAATCAATAAAATGATAAAGTTTATAAAGTTGCTTTTCGGATAACTTAACAGCATATACACCTGCGCTTTCATTATCAGGGTAAGATAAAAAATCTTCTAAAGGTTGGCTTAGTATGCTGCCATCTGGATTGGTAGTGCCGCCAAGTATATGCGTTACAACAAGTTTACCCCTATTTTTAAGCAATATGCCACAATGAGAAAACAATTTGCCGGTATTGGAAAAATCCCTGATTATATTACTTTCAATATCGGTACCTCCCCTGAAAATTATATCACCCTCTGTAGCTATACTTTTGATAGAATCTATTTGCAGTTGTACTGTCTTTTTTATTACCGATTCTTCCGTATAATTAATAATTAATTGCGAATCTGTATTATTTGTTGTTTCAGTAATCTTATTTGCAAAGCATTCGCTATTAAAGCTGCCATTTTTTCAACTCAGTATAAACAACCAAGCAACAAAATATTTTTCATTTTACGGCTTTCGTTTTAGATAAATAGGCATGCTTAACAAAATAGAAAACTGGCTGCCTTTGGAATAAGATGTTGCTTTGTATTTGGTATTTGTATGGTAATAAATATTATTACCTTGAACCATTTTTCTTAATCCCATGTTATACACAGCTTCTACCCTAAGCCTCTCTACATTTTTTCTTTTAAATGCAAAACCAGCTTTAAGCACTAAACTATAACTCGTAGAAGCAAGCGATTTTTCGTGTACATCAAAACGTAGAAATTCATTGGGATTTGTTAAGGAATATATCGTAAAAACCCCAAAGGAACTATCTGCATAAATTGCATTAGGTCTGTTAAAGCCAACGCCTGCACCAATACCTACAAACGGCGCAATAAATTGCCATTTTTTTTCCCTTATTTTAAAAAATCTATTGTAACAAAATTGGAATTGTCTAAAACCTCCATGCATAGTATATTCTCCAATAAGACCCTCAGTATCAAATTTTGAATAAAGACCGTTAGCAACATGTTGACTTGTAAATACCAACTGGTAACTGTATTTTTTATACAACAACTCTAATGAAATTGAGGCTGCCATGTCCTTGAAGTTATATTTTCCCATAAAAGATGGGTCAAAATTATTGGATGGCTCTTTACTAGGTTTAGTACTGTAATACCTCATACCAATCGATGGCCTGAGTATTAGAGATTGGGTAAATGCAGTTTGAAAAGTACTGAATCCCAGTATCAACACTACCAGATATTTGTGCTTCCAATATTTTTGACTCATCTTAAAATAGTTGTTAATTAATAATAAATACTTGCTTTTGCAACTACACCATTGACACTGGTATTAACCTCTAGTTCTGGTATTCTTAATGCCGAGCCCCCACTATAAAATGCACGTGCAGTAACTATTACCGGCCTAGGAAATATATTATTATTAGGGTAGTTAAAGGTGTTGCTATCAAACCCTTTACACACTCCTTCCCAATGATACTTGCCATACATTGGCGGTGTAAAAGTCAAATTAGTATAACTAATAGCTCCCACTAGTTCAAAATGAAGGAAGTAAGTACCATATTCTGCGCTTGCTGTTATTGTGGCCGTTGAATTGAAAATAGGTTTTGTTACAACATCTTTTCTTTTCTGAGCACCGTTTTTAAAACAAATCCCTTGCCCTCCTTTTGCATTTGCCAATTGGGTTTGATACCCTTGCCATGTTAGTGTATTATTGCGAATCTGGTCAAGTACATCAATTACTGGTTCATTGGGGTTAAGAAATGTCATAATGTGTGTATTAGTAAATACATTGTTTTTTAAATCATCGTATTCACTTGGATAAGCAGTTGCATCTATTGCACTGCAAAAAATATTATCCATATCTACCTTTACCCAATAACCATTGATGCTGCAAATCTTATCTTGGTTTAGTATGCTCAATAAATAGGTTGAATACAGGTCTGGATTAAAAGCTGTGTTTATTGTACTAATACTACTTACAGTGGTTGCAACTGAAGATGCCGTTAGATCGGGCTGTTTATTGGCTAATGCCAGAAAATTATCAGCCCTTAATTTTTCTGCTAATTTTTGCTGCTCGGCATTTTTATTAGCTGTCACGTTTAAATAAGATGCAGTGTTATTAAACGTAACTACCCCCTTTTTAATAGCTACAGCACTTTCTGCAACTGAAAAATCTGAATTACTATCCGTCTTTTTACAAGAGAAAAATACTGTTACGATGAAGATAGGTATTGCTAAAATTTTTAAAAGTTTCACATTGTTAAAGATTTAATAATATAATCTTATACCTTCATTTTTTCAGGTGTTGTGTCTAAGATAATTCCACCTCATACAGTTTACTGTCAAGAGTGCACTTCTTTAAAGCAATCAGTATATATTTTATTCTTTTAAAGGCAACATTATAAAGGGCCTCAAATTGAATACCGACTAAGCAATAGAACATTTAGATTAAAGGAAATAAATTTGCTTTCTTCTTCAAAGATGAAAAATTATGCTTTTAAATAAAAGGGGAAAACAACAGAAAAAAGAGGGATTTTTCGGAAAAGTCAGTAAGAAAATAATAATAGTTTACAGATGAGCCAGGCATTTGAAACTACACAACTTTATTGTATTATCTGGTACGGAAGTAATCATTGTGCAATGCTAGTAGCTTCTGCTTTTGTAAAGAAAAAAGCCCACATAGTACAATAGTCATTCTAATATAGAATGACGCAGAAGTATAATCTCAAATTAAATGATAGATAAGGAAGAGTGTAATTAACGTACATTGGGTTGGGAACTTCACGATGGTGTGTACGAAAATGAACGTTTTAGGAACATATTATAAAAGTCACTTCCTCATTTAGGAGCGGCAGGTTAATTTTTAAGCGAATAATTAAAGGAAAATTGATAAATGGGGAGTGAATAATCAATTTCAGGCTTTTTTACATATTTGTAATATACAGCTTTCAGATTTACTAAATTATTTATCTCAACGCCAAATCCTACAGAATAACCATGATAAAAGCCATTAGTACTAATGTCTGGCAGAAAATCTTTTACTTGTGTTGGATTTGAATAACAGCCGATATAGCGAAAAGCTAACCAAAATACACCCACGTTTTTAGTATTACTTCGTTCCCATGCACCAGTTTGAAAATAGAGTCCTGCTGTTGCAAAACTGTTTAAAAAATTAGTTGGCTTACCTGTTTGTGGATTAGTAACCAGGCCGGTTCTGTAACCTGTTAAAATCCTCTCGCCTGCATGATACAAAAAACCAGTTTTAGTGATTTTGGGTGTTTGTTTAAAATATGCCACTCCGTCTATTGAAATATTGATCAGGCCACTTAAAGGATTGATGTATTGAGTTACCAGATGATCGTTACTTCTTTGAATACCACCAGTATTACTTTGGTTTTGAAAATTATTATTGGATACGCCGCCATACAAAGAAAGCGGAATGGCAAACTTGCCTGGCTCGCCAATAAATAAACGGATAAAACGGGCAGATGCATTTACCTGCCCGTTATTTACTATGTCAATAAAACCGGAGGTGAAGATTTCGGGTTTGTATTCTTTAAATTTTAAAGTATCAGGTTTACTTAGTGCTGGATAAATTATAGGCTGTGCTTTTGCTGTTGATGAAAAAATAATAAAGAAAAGAACAGACAAATATATATTTCTTTTCTTTTGCATTACGAGTCATGACTTTTTAGTTACTTATTTACTTTTGTTTGTTTTGAATAACATAATTGGAAACCCAGCTTTTACGGAAAAGCCATTGCCTCTTGTAGTATTTTGATAATAAAAATCAATCCCCATGCTTGGTTTTTTAAAATGATAACGAAAATATCCTGCATCATTAAAAGCAAATTTGTACATAAAGGTTAGTACGAATCTTCTCTTATCCCTATTATATAATATCCAATCAAAACCTACCCTCATTGAAAAATGATGACGGTTGTAAGAATGGTAATAATTTGATCCTGAGATATTACCAAATAGAGATGTTCCAATTGCTGAATTATATTCTACAAAATCTTGTTTAAAAGTGCTTCCCAACCTACGAATCTCAGCGCCAGCAAAGGGAAATAGGCTACTGACTAATAAATATGATTTACTTGAATGAGTAAGTTGTATTTTTTTAGGTAATTTGATATTAAAGTTTACTAATTTGTATTTGAAGTCAGTATAGTATACCCATACCTGACCTTGGCTTGAAGATTCATGACTATCAACACGAACTGTGTAAAAAACCAAATAAATCAAGCATTTTTTTTGCAAAAATTATCTTGGTATAAAATCCCTGATTGTACTACCCCAAAAACCTGCTTTAATAATTTGTTACACACCGCTATTATTGCCAGCTTTTTGTTTTTGCCTTTGCCTACTAAACGATCGTATAGTTCTTTACAGCCGGCATTGGTGGCCTTGGCATTTAAGGCACACATGTACAAGGTATGCCGCAGTTGCTTGCCGCCTATTTTGCTTATTCGAACTTTGCCTCTTATGCTTTTGCCACTGGTAAATTCTTTGGGGCTTAGACCTGCATAACTTATTAATTGCTGATACGTGTGGGTATGCTTAAAGCCTTGCGTAAAAACTATTAATATGGCTGTGGCTCGTTTGCCTATACCTTTACACTGCTTACCTGTTCTACCAGATCTGGCTGCCAGGCGTGTAATTTTGAGCTAATGCCTGTTCTAATTTCTTTAACTCTAAACGTAAGTTTTTTACAATACTACTATACGTTTTTTGTACTACAGTATTGTCTACTTTTAATTGTTGCAACGCATATATTTTATTGCTGAAGCTGGTAATCTCCTGCGTTAAGGTTTCTATCGCATTGTTTAAGGTTTTACACTCAAAGTATTGCTCACAGGGCATTTCATATTGTGCAGGATGCCGCTCTATTCCATACATGCAAATATGCTTCGCATCTATTTTATCGGTTTTGCTACGCTCTAAATGCATTTGTATGTAACGCTTTATCTGCAATGCATTTACTACGCTGTACTTACTTTGTTTTTGATGCAGATAAAAACATAAGGGTAAATGAAAAGCACCCGTGCCTTCCATTACAAACCAGTAATCGCCTGGGCAAAGTTTTAGTAATGCCTTAAAACCTGCTGCTGTGTTGGGCAACTGATGATGTTCAAAAGTTTGGTTACTTGTTTGAATGCAAATGTCAATTGTGGTTCCGCTAATATCTATACCACAATACAAAAATGTTGCTGGCATAATTTGTTGTTTTTAATAAAATAATATTTTTAACTTTAGTTTGAAAAACAAAAAAAAGGAAGAACAATCTTACACTTGCTAACATCCTAACACAAGCTCTTAAAAGGCTTATCGAACTGTACAGCATAAAGTAAGAAAGGGGCAGTGATAACCGTGTTGAACAAGCTCAAGGCTTTTTGGGTTTGACTATCTTTAACTGCCTCTGTTCTTTCTAAATTTGTATTCTTTATAACAAATATAAATGTAGCAATTGCAAACATAGGACGGTTTGGCCATGATTTTGGCTCACTATGCTTAAAGCCTGATGAATAAAACCCCGACTCAATTCCTAAACTCAATTCTATTTTTCTATTACAATATGCAACAAAAAACCCTATTGAAAAATCTTTTCCTAAAAGTGATTTGGTATAAATAATATCTTGCTTTTTATTTACAGAGTCCACAGTTTTATAAGTTCCGTAATAATATCCAATAGTGGGTACAATATATAGTTTCCCTTGTGCTATTGCGCCAAGGAAAACTATAATAAGTAAAATTGAAAATTTAATTTTTAGATACATAATTTTAGTAATCGGAAATTTCAACATGTCCGGCACCATGATTATTGGATATAAAATCAATTATAAAAGTATAATTTTTAAAAGCCCGGGTTGTTTGATAAGCAAGAAGTTGGCACTCGGGTTGATTACTCACCAATCCACCAAAACCAGGTTGCCCATTGGGGTTTCCTTGAAAGTTAAAGCTCGTTTTTTTATTACATCTAACATTGTACCTTAAATCCATATATGTAGTATTTACTATCCCTCCCCAATCTTTCCACCAAATACGTAAAAATCTTTTTTGAGCCGTTGCGTTACATTTTAGAGTAAATAAAACAAATGCGGGTCTATAAAAAACTTCCATGTGCAGCCTTTTCCTATTGCCATTATACGCAACCCTAGTATCATTAGCTCTTTTTGCATATCTGTCGCTACACCAAAGCCTTATTGATAACACAGAAACTCCATTATCTAATTGATTTAATATTTCGATACCATCATCTTCAGTTGAAAAGCTAAGTATATTTGGGTTATTGGTATTACCAGTAATCAAATCATTGTATTGGCTTGAATTGGTTTTATTGAGAACTAAAGCCCTATCATTTTCTAACTCTAGTCTTACAATCCAATTGCCTATAATTACTACTTTATCAGTATTAAGGATATCCGAAAGAAATGGTATTGTTGAATAATCATTTTTATTATAAACAGGTAGTATATCATTACTAATATTATAATCATCATCTGGTAAATCCTGGCTTAATTCTGCAGGAGGCGTAAGTGGTGGGGTAAAAGTATTTTTTAATGCTTGGTAATTAGTAAAACCATCAATGTATTGCAAGTTAGTAAGGGACTTGCTAACAACAAATTGCTCAAATGCCTGGGTTGAGGCAAATTTTTAAGGCATTAATATTTTGGGCATTTGTATTAAACATTGATAATGTAAACAAGAAAAAAAGTATCTTTTTCATTTTAATAATATTTAATAAACCACGTTGAAGAAGCTTTTACACGTCATGCACAGTTCAACTCTGAGTCTTACCTTGTTAAGTTTTAATAGCAGTGGTCAGAAATTATTCTGCTACATTAAATTTTACGGCGGCGGTTTGCCTTTTGCTGTTACATATAACTTTTGCATAAAATAGAGTATGGATTAGTTTGATTGGGTACAGACCAACTTGATGCTTCAAAGATGAGACACACATTCTTTAAATCAAAGGGGAAAACAACAGAAAAAATCGGGATTTTTCAGAAAAGTCTTTCTTGGTGAATTTTATGATAAAAAAGGATAACACTATTACCGGGTCATCGTTATTACTATCCACAAACTTATATGTGATAATCTTTGGTTTAGTAAGTAGAGCCCTTCCCAATGTTTTAAATATCCGAAATTTTTAAATTTTTTCAATAGATTATAAAAACAAAAATCAGGTATCTAGTAACCGTTTATTTTCTTATTCCTATCTATTTAAAATTTAGATTTACTCTATAGTTTAAATTAATATTTAACCAAGTTTTTGATATTGTAGCATCCCGCTGCACATAATTAAAAACCGGTAATAAATCGATGGCATTATGCTCATTAATTTTAAAAGAATACCCAAGGCCTGCGCCGGCTACAAATCCAGTTATTTTACTGGAAGTGGCTGTGTATTTGTAGTTGTAGTTTGATATACCAGTTTCTAGCTGCCCCAAAAAATTCGAATTTCGGATATAGGAAAGAAAACCAAATTTGAAATTAAAAATTGTGGCACTACTAATTTGGGATTGGTAATCAGGCTTCACTCCAAAATATTCAATTTTAGCAGTGATAGCACTCAAAGAGCTAACTCCATACCTCATATTAAAATTAATACCGAGAGGCTTTTTAAAATTACTATTGAAAGTAAATGCAGTACTCGGGCCTACTCCAATAAAAATATTATTTTTTTGAGCAAAAACACCTGTTGTGAATACTAAGGCTAAAAAAATAGAAAGTTTTTTTTTCATGCTATGTATTTTATTTTATAATTCTTATAGGCACCCCTAATTTAAATCCAAAAGTTGTTCCTCTGCTTCGAAGAATTTGACTTGGTACATCTGTTTGCCTTTGTTGATCATTAAAAAAACCATACTGATAATGAATATCATATTTCACCATTTGTTTTAACCCCTGGTTGTAAAAAAGGGAAAAACAAAGAAGTCGGTTTAGTTTTTTTGAAAACATATCAACACCGCCACTACCGCTAATAAAAAAGCCTAACCCTTTTCTTGAGATAAATTCCTCGTAGCTTATATAGAATAAGCATCTGCTCTGCCGCCAGTTCTATAATAGTACTGCTCTTGGTAGAAAGATTTTTGCCTATTAAAACCTATGCCAATACCAATTGCGTAAGTAAATTTTACTTTGTTTTTAAAAATGAAATTCCGAAATCTTGTATCGCCATTCCCTAAGTTGCAACTCATTACATAATGTTCAACTCCTGAAGAAGTTTGATGGCCAATGATACCAAGATCTTTTTCCAGATTGAAAAATTTATTCTTTATTCCAAATGCCTCACCTAATATTTCTCTTTGAATCGAAAATCTGTATATTGTTTTCTTTGATCGGTAATAAATGTCCACACCCCATGTGCCATTAATCTTAGGTTTAGAAGGCGTGAAATCACTTTTATTTTTTTCTCTCTTTTTTACATATGAAATGCCCGAATATTGTATTTCGAAATTGGGAACGACATACATTCTTTGTCCATAAGATTTTTCTACGCAGTTAAATAAAATAAAAATTGCGAGTATTTTTAAATTCATTTTCTTATCTATTTTATAAATAGCTGGTTACATAACTATATAACCAGCTTTAAAGCTAAAACCCATATACAATTCTATAATGCCTTGAAGGTATATATACCCTGTTAGAAGTAATATGATTAATACCGAAGTCAACATTAAAGTCATATTTGCTTAAAGCTCTGCTACCTTCATAAGGTCTCCAATTTAATTCTGTTCCTTGTGCATAATCAGTTTGATTAAGATTCACCTCACTTTTACATGCATTTACCTTTATAAAACGTGCAGTGCCTGTAAGTTTCAATATCCCATTATGTGTTGGCACTAAAATCCAATTACTAGATAAGCAAGCTTTCAAATTTTTTATTTTAGACTGCAATGAAAAATAGAATATTAGTTTTTGATACACGACTTTATTATCCATCCCGTAGGCTAAAATATTATTAGGACAGTTAAGCTCGCTGCTGTTTACCTGACTCCATATTTCAACTGGGCTTGATTTATCCGTGTTCCGGTCAGCACCACCACATCTATTCCAGGGCCATTTAATACTAATTTCCGATGTAGCAGTTTTATAGTCATTAAAAGATAAGGTACCGTTATCAATTGCCTTTAAAACCTCTATTCCATTTTGTTCATCGTCGTTCATGACAAGTACATTAGCAGACGCAGTATTATTGCTTACCAGATCATTGTATACATTTGCTGTATTTGAATTAGCTACTAATGCCCTATTGTTTACCACATCAATTTTTACCATATAGTTTCCCAAGGTAAAGATATTATCGGTATTTAAAATTGATTGCAAAAATTCCGGAACATTATCGTCTGATGTATTACCGACTTCTTTTAAAGTAGTTACTGCTGCAGATGATGATGCTAACGAAATAATCGCTCCGCGATCAGATATATTATCAGCATACAGTTCATAAGCATCAATAGAATTAAATTTTACAGTTCCGTTCGCAACCGAAATATCTGAACTTTGAGCCTTTGCATTAAATATTGCAAAAATAAATAAACAAAAAAATATCTTTTTCATTTTAAATTAAATTTTATAGAGTACGTTAAAGAAGCTCTCACACTTCATACACTGTTTAACTCAGCGCCTTACCTTGTTAAGTTTTAATAGCAGTGGTCAGAAATAATTCTGCTATAATAAAAATTTACGGCGGCGGCTTGCCCTTTACTGTTACATGTAACTGTTGCATAAAATAGAGTACGGATTAGTTTAATTGGGTATGGATTAACTTGATGCTTCAAAGATGAAACAAGTACTCTTTAAATAAAAGGGGAAAACAACAGAAAAAAATGGGATTTTTCGGAAAGTTTATTGACTAAATAAAAGTAGTTTGCAGATGAAAATTTTTAATTTGAACCTACACTATTTGATCGTCTTTTTTGGTACAGGCATTATACTGCTTACTTTATCAATTGCACTAGTTTTTTCTCAGAAGGAGAAACCTGCTTATTATAAATATATTCTTGCTTTTATTATTCTTGGTCTCATAATATCAACTAATACATTACTGGCCATATTTTTAAACCTTACAAATTCTTCATCCACATATATCATTGAGCGAATAATTATTTTTTTACAATTTCTAATGCTAAGCTTGTTTTTTAAAAAGATAATGTCAGATTCGAAGCACATAAAAAAAATAAATCTGCTATTTTATTTTGCAATTTTTATCCAAGCTTTAGTAATAGTTTTTGCATTTTTATTTAACATAGTGGCTTATTCAAAAATAACATCAAATGTTTTTTTGATTATCTTTTCTTTTATCTATTACCGTGATTTATTAAATAATAAACCTACATTGATAATCAAAGACTCCCCTGTTTTTTGGCTGGTTACGGGTATCTTTTTTTCATATTGTGTAAGTTTTCCTATTTATGCTTTAAATCCAACTTTGTCCAAATTTTCAGCATATAGAAATGTAAAATTCCAGCTTTTTGCAGTTTCTAACATGTCTTTAATAGTTATGTATCTCTTGTTTATTAAAAGCTATTTATGTTTAAAACATCAGCAGAATTTACAGTAGTTTTTATAATTATTTCCATTTTATTAATACTTATACTAGCAGTATTTATCACAACGATTATCTACCGTTACCAGCAAAAACAAAATGCTTATTTTAAAGATATTGAAACACTTAAATCATCACACGAAAATGCACTACTGCAATCTCAATTAGAAATACAGGAACAAACTTTTCAAAACATATCAAGAGAAATACATGACAATGTTGGGCAAAAGCTTACCCTTGCTAAATTATATTTAAATACGCTTGATGGCAGCAATTGCGAAATAGCAATTTCAAAAGTGGCCGATTCTATAAACATGATAAGCGAAGCCATTAACGACCTTACGGATATCAGCCGCAGTATGAGCAGTGAAATCATTTTAAGTAATGGCCTTATTAAGGCACTGGAGTTTGAAGCTTCGCAACTAAAAAAATCAGGAATTTACACAATAAATCTTTTAACCACAGGCAATACAATTTTTCTAAATGCCAATACCGAACTTGTACTGTTTAGAATTGCACAGGAAGGAATAAATAATATTATAAAACATGCACAGGCCGACATAATCGATATTCAGCTCAATTACGACAATATTTTTCTTATAATGGAAATAAAAGATAATGGCAAAGGTTTTAATATTGCAGATACTTTGCCTGGAACTGGTTTACAAAATATAAAAAAACGTGCTCAAATGCTTAAAGGAAACTGTACTGTGTACAGTACAGTAAAAACAGGTACACAGATTAAAATTGAGATACCTATAAATGAGAACTATGCAACCCCATAAACTTATATTGGCAGATGATCACATTTTATTAAGGGATGCCCTTGCTAATTTGCTCAATAATTTTGATGAATTTACCGTAGTGGCCACAGCAGGTAATGGTAGTGAAGTAAAAGATGCCATAGAAAATGGTTGCAGTGTATCTATTGTGCTGATGGATTTAAATATGCCCAAAATGGATGGATATGAAACAGCAAGGTGGTTGGCAAAGCATCATCCACATATAAAAATAGTTATCCTTACCATGTACGATAGTGAAATTGCACTAATCCGTTTGCTACAGGCTGGTGTAAGCGGCTTTTTAAAAAAAGACATTCACCCTACTGAATTAAGAAGCGCTCTACTTACAATTGCTTCCGGAGAATATTATTATTCTAACCACACCACAAATAAAATAGCGTCCCTATTTCGTAAAAAATTTGCTCTGGAAAAAGCTATACTTAACGAACAGGAAATTGAGTTTTTAAAATTAGCCAGCACTGATATGACTTATAAAGAAATCGCCAATGCCATGAATATGACACCGAGGCATATTGACAGCTATCGTGATGCTCTTTTTACAAAATTGGATGTAAAAAGCCGGGTAGGGTTGGCTATTTATGCAGTTAAAAATGGAATTATCACTTTTTAATTAAAAATAAATCCCCTGCTTATTTTTAAGACAATCATTTCTATTAAAAAAAGTTGTAAAAGATTGTTATTCAATCAACTTATTCCTCATCCCATACATTATTAAACCTCCAATAGTTTTTGCATCTACTTTAGTTTTCATATTCTGCCGTATGGTTTCTATTGTTCTGGGGCTAAGAAAGATGATTTTAGAAATTTCTTCGGTGGTTTTATCTTCGGCAAGCAGCTTTAATATTTTTAATTCCTTCTCGTTAAAATGAACCGGGGTGTTAGTGCCATAATGCTGGCGTACATTTTTTTTCTGCATCAATTTACCCATCACTGCTTTATTCACAAGGTCGTTAAAATAAAAATCATCGTTCATACAGGTGAGTATGGCTTCGTATATTTCTTCGGGGTCGGTGGTTTTGGTAAGATAGGCGTTGGCGCCCATTTCCATCATTTTACTTATCATCTGCTGGTCATCATACATAGTAAGCACAATGATCTTAATGTCTTCATATTCTTTGCGTATCAATTGAATACCGTTGATACCATCAATTTCCGGCATCCGGATATCCATCAATAATACTTCAGGCTTTTTAATAGCAATTTTGTGCATCATATCCTTACCATCCTCAGCCTCCCAAAGCATTTTAAGGTTAGCCTTTCCCGAAAGCGCCATTTTAATACCGTCTCTAAAAATCTTATGGTCGTCAGCAATAGCAATTTTAATCAAGTGGTCGTTACTCATAGTATGTTGTAAAAAAGGGGTTAGTATAAATCCGTTTAAAGTTACAATTTAAAGCCAACAGTTTAATGCAGCATTAGTAAAACAATATAGTAAAAACTTTTCCACATACTGTTGATTATCATATAGTTTTTAGTAATACCACTTAGTAATACTACTTTACTTTTTGCTAGTTGTTTTACTAATGCACCAGGCATTAGTACTTGATAAAAAGTAAATATTACAAACCTAAAAACGGGCAGTATTGCTCTTTCAGGTGCCCATTAGCTACGCTACATTTGTATCAGTTGATTGACATAGGTACACGAAAAAATTATATCCAATTATCCGGTTTAAAACAATAGTGCTGCCTAAAACCATATCCAGGAAGAACCTCTTTGTGCTTGTGTTGCCTTTGTCAATCAACAATTTTTAAAAAGTTGCCCGTTTTATATCCAATACCTCTGACCCACAAAAATCTTTGTTTCTAAAACCATGGGCTGGTAAATATTGCCAGCCCAATCCTAAAACCTGGTTTACAAGCCGCTCAATGTTGCAAAGACAACCCAAATGCGTCCTTTTTCCTTAACATCGTACTCCGTTTTTCTGAAATAGTAAAATCACGCAGGTAAAGCTACGTTTTTTTCAATAGTAATTTTACTATTTTATTTTCGTACATTTACCCCTTGTTATACCGTTTTTTTACTTGGTGCAACTACTATAACCCTTTACTGTTAAGGGTTATAATAACTTATCCACATATTAACACTTTTTAAGGCAGTTTGCCAGGGAAGGCTTTTGGGAGAAGTTTGCATTAAGAAACAAAGATTCTAAACCACAAAAAAATTATTTCATGAATCAACAATGGGATTTAGTAGAATGCCTAGTAAGCATAATTTTCGAATAAGATACTAAGCAATTAGATTGTACGTTTACTGAATATTTAGTTAAATTTGAAAAAAAATACTAAGTATTCTGCAATCTCTAAGCTACATAACATTCTTTTTTGAAGTACTCCCCTTTATCTTTCTGTTAATATTCTATAAAAGAATTCAAACAAGAGGTAAATGGGGGTTTTTTGTTTATGCGTTTTTAACAGCAGTTTTTGTGCTATGCCTGATTTTATTCAGGTATGTATATCCAAACAAAAATGTTTATTTTTCAATAGTCAGACTTCACAATTTTCTTGAATTTTCTCTTCTTGCTTATTTATTCTCGCTTTTTTTGAAAGCCAAGTCAATCAAAAAAATCGCTACATTTTCAATAATTCCTTTTTTTATTCTTTGTATATACGATTTTCTCTCTTCCAATGAGCCCTCAGTGGCATACAGGCCTCTGTTAACAGAATGTATATTTTTGTTGCCCTAACTATTTATTTTTTCTTTGAAAAAATGAAACAAGATGCAAACGAGTCTTTGTTTACAACCTTTATCTTTTGGGTCGCTGTTGCCTTTCTAATAAATTTTTCTGGCATTTTTCTTCTTTTTGTTTATTCTGAAACATTAAATAAGGAGCCAGATTTTAAAACCAACTATGCAATTATCTATTCTACTGTAACAATTATAAAGAATTTTCTTCTTTGTATAGCTGCCACTATGAAAGAAAATCCTAATGGCAAAAAAAACAACGGCAATGAATTATTAAAAGATATGAACCCGGCAATTTTTAACCCTACTAAAATTGAAACTTACTAACCTAAACCATCACCTGATATAAGCATGAATATTGTTTTAATTATTGGCACCATTGGTATGCTTATACTCGCTATAGCCATAGTTGGCTTTGTGGTATTTCACCAACGCAAAGTGTACAGGTTTAATGAAGAATTAAAAAAACTGGAAGAAGAAAAACAACAAATTCTCCTTAATGCCTCTATACGTTTTCAGGAAGAAGAACGTAACCGTATTGCTGCCGATTTGCACGATGATGCCGGCCCGTTGCTTGCCACAGCCCGCCTTTACCTTAACGAGAACCTGGTAAACCAGGAAAAAGCACAGCAACTGCAAAGCATATACAGTGCCAAGCAGATTATTGATGATGCCATTTTACTGATTCGCAATATCAGCCACAGCCTTATGCCACCAACACTTAAAAACTTTGGGCTGGAAAGTGCGGTGAATGATCTTTTTCAAAAAATAAGCGGCAGTGGCAGTATTAATGCCAGTGCCAGGTTTCATGATTATCGTACCCGGTTAAAGGTAGAACAGGAATTACTGGTTTTTAGAATAGTGCAGGAACTGGTGAACAATATTTTTAAACATAGCAACGCAGGCTTTATTCACCTTACCCAAAATAATAGCGGCAGTAATATGTATTTCAGGCTGCACCACGATGGTACCGGTATTGTACAAGCCGATTTTGAAAAACTAAATCAAAGTGCCTTGGGCCTGGGTTTAAAAAATATTGCCAGTCGCATAAAAGTACTTAAGGGAAGAATATTTTTTGAGATTGACCCCAGTCACACTTATTATAAAGTTACTATTGAAGTACCCATGGAAGCATTGATATAACTATATCGGGTTGATGAATGATTAAGATAAAATGTATTTAAACATGGGGACGTAATTGAATTTGAAACTGCAGTTCATTCAACATTTTCCAAATTCCACATTCGATATTTTTAATTGATGATTGTTTTACGTAATTTTATCGCACACCCAAGTTATGGACGAAATAAAAGTTGCAATAGCCGACGATCACAAAATATTCCGTAAAGGAGTTATTCTTTCAATGAGAGCTTATACAAATATTAAATTTGTAATGGAAGCCGAAAATGGAGAAGAGCTTTTAGCCAAAATACCCGAATTTCAGCCCGATGTAATTTTGTGTGATTTAAAAATGCCGGTAAAAGATGGTATTGATACTACCAAAATGATCACCAAAAATTTCCCTGGTATACGTGTAATTATTCTTACTATGTACGAAGATGAACGCTTTGTTGGCCATTTGATGGATTGTGGTGCAGCGGGTTATCTTTTAAAAAGCACCGAACCTTCCGAAATAAGAAAAGCAGTAATGGATGTAGTACGCACAGGATTTTATCTTAATCCTTTTGTAAACAAAGTGCTCATCAAAAAAAATTACTCCAAACAAAAATTCAACCCCAATTTAACTACAGAAGTTGTTTTAAGCGAAAGAGAAAAAGAAGTACTTACGCTGGTTTGTATGGAGTTTACTGCTGCGGAAATTGCCGGCAAAATGGACATTAGCTCCAGAACAGTAGAGGCAATTAAAGACAGATTGATGGAACGCTTTGGCGTAAAAAACTCTGTAGGTCTGGTATTTTATGCAATGAAAAATTCCCTGATTGATTAATATAGAATATAAAATGTTTTTCAATTTGCAGCAGCTATATTAAAACCAAAAGCTTACTTACATTCGCCATCTTAAAATAGCCCAAACAACTTACTATCTATACTTGTAATAATTTGCCCCAGGTGTTCTTCGTTTTCTGCAAATTTATTTTTATCAGCGTCAATAATTAACAAAGGTCCTTCTTTATAATTATCAATAAAACTGTTATAAAATTCATTAAGTTTTTTCAAATAATCCAGGCGAATATTTTCTTCATACTCCCTGCCCCGCTTTTGTATTTGTGCCACCAATGTGGGTACAGATGCTTTTAAATAAATTAAAAGATCGGGGGGCTGCACCATGCTCTTCAATGTTTCAAAAAAGCTATAATAATTATCAAAATCACGTTTGCCCATTAAGCCCATATCATGCAGGTTGGGTGCAAAAATATTAGCATCTTCATATATTGTTCTATCCTGTATTACAGTTTCTGTACCACGATGTATTTCCAATAATTGATTAAGACGGCTGTTTAAGAAAAATATCTGCAGGTTAAAACTCCACCTGGGCATATCTTCATAAAAATCATTCAGGTAAGGGTTATGATCCACATCTTCAAACTGCGGAATCCATTTGTAATGTTTGCTCAGCATTTCTGTTAGCGTGGTTTTGCCGGCACCAATATTTCCGGCCACAGCAATATGCTTTGGTTTTTTTGTTTTAGCCATCGTACTTACTTTTATCCAATGTAAAAAACGTCAGCCCATCACTGACGTTTGCACAAAATAATGAATATTCGTTTTAAAAAATCAATTCCTCAATAATACTTTAATCCCATTGCTTCTCTAACCAGCTTCATGGTTTCATTTGCACTTTTATTGGCTTTTTCGGCCCCTTGCTCCATCACCTGCTGTAAATATTTTTTATCGGGTAAAATGGTATTGATCTTATCCCTTATTGGCCCAATAAATTTTGCCATATCCTCCCCTAATTGTTTCTTTAAATCGCCATAACGAATATTGCAGCTGTTATAATCGTTTTCATATTTGGCAATTACATCCTGTGCACACACCAATTTCATCAACCCAAAAATATTTTCAATATATTCCGGTTTAGCGGCGTTGGGTTCGGTTGGTCCGTTGTCTGTTTTGGCCTTCATCACTTTCTTCCTGATCATATCATCATCGTCTGATAAATATAGTGTAGCCATCTGGTTTTCGCTTTTACTCATTTTTCCCCCTCCATCCAAACTGGGCACTTTCACCAATTCTGCATTATAATTATACGCTACAGGTTCCGGAAACACTTCTCCATAACGATGGTTAAAGCGATTGGCAAAATTGCGGGCCATTTCCAGGTGCTGCTCCTGATCTTTACCAACAGGTACATATTTGGCCCGGTGCAAAATAATATCTGCTGTTTGCAATACCGGGTAAGTTAACAATCCGGCGTTCACATTTTCCGGATGTTGCCTTACTTTATCTTTAAAGGTTACTGTTTTTTCTAATTCCCCTTTATATGCCAGCATGTTTAAATACAGGTAAAGCTCTGCCGTGGTATGTACATGACTTTGGCAATACAACGCCACTTTATCAGGATCTAAACCGCAGGCTATATTTTCTGCCAAAACCCTTTGCACATTACCTTGTAACTCTTTTGTATCGGGGTGTGTGGTAAGAGAATGCCAATCAGCCACCATAAAATAACATTCAAAATCCTCCTGCATTTTTACATAATTACGAATAGCGCCAAAATAATTACCTAAGTGTAAAAAACCGGTGGGCCGTATGCCGCTCATTACTATTTCTTTCTTATCTGCCATAATTGGCGAAGATACAAAGTTTGAAGTTTTCGGTAAGTGCTTTTCTATACCTAACCCGGTATTTTTTAGCTGCCTGAATTTACCGGTGGTCTGCCGATTTTTGCCATATTTAAAATGTTCTCCCCATCTAAAAACGGGTAAGCCAAAACTGAACTATATTTGTTGCATGGAAGTAAATGATGCATTGGTAGATAAATTGGCAAACCTGGCAAGGTTACAATTTAATGATACCGAAAAAGAAGGTATTAAAAGCGACCTGCAACGCATGATTAAATTTGTAGAGAAGCTGAACAAAGTTGATACCACCGGAGTAGAACCATTATTACACATGAGTGAGCAGGTAAATATTTTGAGAGATGATGAGGTGAAAGGAAGTATTAGCAGGGCTGAAGGTTTACAAAATGCGCCGGTGCATGATGACAATTTTTTTAAAGTGCCAAAAGTTATAAAAAAATAGTTTTGAAGGTTGAGTTTAGAAGTTTAGGGTTTAGAAGTTTAGAAAACTACCTGCCTGAAAACCTAAACTTATAAACCTCTAAACCCTAAACAAAAATTTATGCAGGGAATTATTCATTTAGAAGACATCCGCAAAAGCTACTACTTAGGTAAGCAGGAATTGCAAGTGCTTAAAGGCATTAGTATGGATGTTTTTAAGAATGAATATGTGGCATTAATGGGGCCTAGCGGAAGTGGCAAATCCACCTTAATGAATATTTTGGGTTGCCTTGATTCTCCTACAGGAGGTAAATACATTTTAAATGGCAAAGATGTAAGCCGTATGCCCGATAATGATCTGGCAGAAGTGCGCAACCAGGAAATTGGTTTTGTTTTTCAACAATTTAATTTATTACCCCGGTTAACTGCATTGGAAAATGTAGCATTACCATTAGTGTACAGCGGCGTAAGCAAAAAAGAAAGATTGGAAAGAGCTAATGAAGTAATGGCTAAAGTAAAACTGGAAGACAGGAGCCATCATAAACCCAACGAGCTAAGTGGTGGGCAATGCCAGAGAGTTGCTATTGCCCGTGCGCTAATCAATAACCCTTCTATTATTTTAGCAGATGAACCTACCGGTAATTTAGATAGTAAGACCAGTTATGAAATAATGGATATTTTAGGAAAAATTCATGCCGATGGCAATACTGTTATTTTAGTAACGCATGAAGAAGATATTTCTTTATTTGCCCACCGGGTTATCCGCCTGAGAGATGGTGTAATTGAAACCGATAAACTAAATACCAACCCGGCAACCATAGCCCAACCGGCTTAATAAGCGTTTAAATTTTTACCGAACTTTTACCGATAATTTTTGTTGCTTTGTGCAACATTCATCTCCATAGTTATGGCATTTAAAATTTACACCAAAACAGGCGACTTAGGTAAAACGAGTTTAATTGGCGGCACCAAAGTTGCCAAAAGCCATATCCGCATAGAAACTTACGGCACTATTGATGAACTGAATTCTTACATTGGCCTTATCAGCGATCATGTTACAGATATACACACCAAAGTTATTTTAAAAGAAGTGCAGGATCGATTATTTACCATTGGCTCCTCGCTGGCCTGCGATCCTGATAAAGAACCTAAAATGAAAATTCCGGATCTGAAAGAAAAAGATATTACCCTTTTAGAAAAAGAGATCGATAAAATGACCGACCTGTTACCTGCCATGAAATTTTTTATTTTGCCCGGCGGTCATGTTTCAGTAAGCACTATTCACATAGCAAGATGTGTATGCCGCAGGTGCGAACGGCTTTGTGTAAATATGCAGGAGCATGATTTATTTGTTGAGCCTTTGGTTATAAAATATATCAATCGCCTGAGTGATTACTTATTTGTTTTAGCGAGGTATACAGCGCATCAGTTGGGGATAGAAGAAATTCCGTGGAAGCCTAGGGTGTGATGCAGTAATTGATAATTTATTAATGAATAATGGACAATAAATGCAGTTTGATATAATGAATACTATTTTATTATCAAACAGTATTCATTATTAATTTTTCAATTATCCATTAACTATTTTCCCATCTTTCATATGTATAATCCTGTCGCTCATTTGTGCCAGCTCTTCATTATGGGTAACTATTAAAAAAGTTTGATTGAATTGTTTACGCAGATCTATAAAGAGTTGATGTAATTCTTTTGCATTGGTACTATCCAAATTACCGGTTGGTTCATCAGCCATTACAATAGAAGGATTGTTTATTAATGCTCTTGCAACTGCCACCCGCTGTTGCTCGCCACCGGAAAGTTGCTGCGGTTTATTCTCCAAACGGTTTATTAAGCCCAGGGTTTTTAATAATTCTTCGGCCCTTGCCTGTACTTCTCTTTTTTTGCCTCCGGCAATCCAACCCGGGATGCATACATTTTCCAACGCTGAAAACTCTGGTAATAAATGATGAAACTGAAAGACAAAACCTATCTCTTTATTGCGAAAAGCAGCCAGTTTTTTGCCGGACAACTTATCTACCCGTTGGCTATTTATGATAATTTCACCTGCATCAGCCTTATCTAAAGTACCCAAAATATGCAGCAGCGTGCTTTTGCCGGCACCAGAACTACCTACTATACTTACTATTTCACCTTTTGTAATATTGATATCCACGCCCTTTAAAACCTGTAATTGTCCGTATTTTTTTGAATATTTTTTGCTGATAACATGCTTTAAAAGTAAGTAATAATTTATAAAAACTACGTTTGCAACTTTTAACGCAGTTTACACAATCTTCTTAAAAAGGGCCGTTAATAAAACACTTTTGGTTATTTCCACAGAACGTATACATTTGCGGAAAATTAGGGTGTTGAAAGCCCTGTCATTATTAAAGAAAAACTAAAGAACTATAATATGTTTTGGACACTAGAATTAGCCTCTCACTTAGAAGATGCACCATGGCCCGCAACAAAAGATGAATTAATTGATTACTCCATCCGTAGCGGCGCCCCTATTGAAGTGGTAGAAAATTTACAGGAACTGGAAGATGAAGGCGAGATATACGAAAGCCTTGAAGATATTTGGCCTGATTACCCCAGTCACGAAGATTTCTTTTTTAATGAAGAAGAATATTAAGGGAGCCGCAAGCTTAAAGCCAATAGCTGCAAGCCCGTGCTGTAAAAAAGAAGCCACTATCAAAAATAGTGGCTTCTTTTTTACAGATAGTTTTTCTTTTATTTTTCCATTTGGTCAATAATTGCATGTGACACTCCGGTAAAAGAGAATCCTCCATCATGAAATAAATTTTGCATGGTAACCATTTTTGTAAGATCACTGAACATGGTTACAATATAGTTGGCGCAATCCTCAGCACTTGCATTACCCAAAGGACTCATCTTTTCGGCATAAGTAACAAAGCCATCAAAGCCTTTTACGCCACTACCGGCAGTGGTACGTGTAGGCGATTGGGAAATGGTATTTACACGTACATTCTTTTTAATGCCATATTGATAACCAAAATTACGGGCAATACTTTCCAGTACTGCTTTATTATCGGCCATATCGTTATAATCAGGAAAAACACGTTGTGCAGCAATATAACTTAAAGCTACAACCGACCCCCATTCATTTATCGCATCATGTTTCATAGCATAAGCCATCACCCGGTGCAGGCTTAATGCAGAAATATCAAAACCCTTATGGCTGAATTCGTAATTGTTTTCGGTGTAAGTAAGACCTTTACGCACATTAATGCTCATGCCAATGGAGTGTAATATAAAATCAACCGCACCGCCAAAATGCTCCATTGATTTTACAATGAGATTCTCTACGTCATCATTGCTGCTTACATCACAAGGAATAACCGGAGCGCCAATGGCTTCTGCCAGTTTATTGATCTCTCCCATACGCATGGCCACCGGTGCATTGGTCAATATGATCTGTGCACCTTCCTCGTGGCAACGCAAAGCTGTTTTCCATGCAATAGATTTTTCGTCCAGTGCGCCAAATATGATTCCCTTTTTTCCTTTTAGCAAGTTGTATGACATAAAACTACTTTTTATTAATATTTACGATTTTTTAGTATGGGTAAAGATAAAAACTATTTACTCAAAATAACTACTTGAAAATTTTAAGTATCCAAACAATTAAAAAAGCACCTATTGAAATATAAATGAACGAGGATAATATAATAACGAAAAAATACAACAGTAGTTTTTTCCCGCTCTCTCTCGGGTTAATTTTCTTTTGCAGGTATTTATTAAAAAAATAAAAAGGCACTGCCATTAATACTGTTACCAGAAGCGCTTGTAAAAAATATGGTGAGGGCAAAAACAAGATTTAGTGATTTTAATTCCCCACCATTTCTCTAGCATTTTGTAATGCGGCTGCGGTAGGCTTTTCGCCACTCAGCATTTGTGCAATGGCGGTAATACGTTCGTCGTTATTTAATAATTTAACTGAAGTAATTATCTTATCTCCCTTTATGGCTTTATACACAAAATAATGAGCATTGGCTTTGGCTGCAATTTGTGGCTGATGCGTAATAGCAATTAATTGATGGCCCTGGGATAGCTCTTTCATGATATTGCCTACTTGCTTTGCAGCTTCGCCGCTAATGCCGGTATCAATTTCATCAAATATTAAAGTTGGTAATTGCAATTTCTGTGCGACCAAAGATTTTATACAAAGCATCAAACGGCTTAACTCGCCTCCACTGGCCACTTTACGCAATGGTTCAAACCTGTTGCTTTTATTGGCATCAAATAAAAACTCAATGGCATCGCTGCCAAACTGGTTTAATTCAACAGTTGTTATTTCAATTTTAATTTGTGCGTTGGGCATGCCTACCTGCTTTAATAAAGCATTTACTTTTTCGGTAAATGGCTTAATGGCTTTATTGCGGTTGGCAGCAATTGATTTTGCCAACTGCTCACACTGTTGCAATAATTGCTGCGTAAGTTTTTCTTTTTGTGCTATGGCTTCGCTGATGTTCAATACATCATTGAGTTTTTGTTGCAGGCCCTCCTTTATTGCAATCAATTCGCTGGTAGTATTTACAGCATGCTTTTTCAGTAATTTATATCCTGTAGAAATTCTGTCGCTTACTTCCTGAATACGTTCGGCACTATAATTTACTGTATCATTTATCTGCTCCAGTTCATCTGCAATATCTTTTAATTCTATCTGCGTGCTCAGCAAACGTTTATTTAAACCCTCAACAGCAGTATGATATGGCTCTACAGCGTGCAGCCGGTTATGTAGTGATTTTAATTGTTGCACAATCGGCTGTTCGCTTTCTTTCAATTCAAAGTAAATACTGCCCAATTGTTGCTTTATATTTTCTGCATTGCTTAATAACTTCAGTTCGGCATCCAGCTCTTCCAGTTCATTTTCTTTAAAGCTGGCTTCCTCTAATTCGTCAAACAAAAATTTATTGTAATCAAAACTCGTATTAGCGGCAGTTTGCTGTAGTTGCAGGACGTGTAATTCTTTTTTTGTTTTTGTGTACTGATTAAACAAAGCAGTATATTCCAAAAGTTGCTTTCCATTTCCCGCCAGTGCATCTAATACTTCACGCTGAAAATCAGCATCGCCTAATTCCAATGTATCAAACTGTTGATGCAGATCAACCAACGCAGCACTTAATGCTTTAAGCTGATTTACATTTACAGGAGTATCATTTATAAAAGCCCTCGATTTTCCATTTACCGCAATCTCTCTTCGTACCACCAACTCATCTTCGGCATCAAGATCATTAGCCAATAAAAATTGTTTTACAGCTGTTTTATTTTCACTGCTGAAATAACCTTCCACCACGCATTTTTTTTCTTTCTGTTGCAATACGCTGCTATCAGCCCTATCGCCCAGTATTAACCCCAGTGCGCCCATTAAAATACTTTTACCGGCACCGGTTTCTCCTGTTATAATATTAAGGTTATTGCTGAAGTCAATAGCCAGATCATCAATGATGGCGTAGTTTTGTATGTGTAGTTTTGAAAGCATAATTGTAAAGGCAAATTAGTTTTTTTTTACCACGAATTACACAAATTTTTACGAATTGATATAAAAGAAAAAGCATCCCAATGATTGGGATGCTTGCTTATAACTTTACACTTAAAACTTTGTACTTATTTTACTTCTACAGAATCATTTAAATCTGCATCTACCAAAATACGGCCGCAGTTTTCGCAAACCATTACTTTTTTACGCAGTTTAATTTCACTTTGCTTTTGTGGTGGAATGGCGTGGAAGCAACCTCCGCAGCTGTCTCTTTCTACAGGTACAACGGCTAAACCATTGCGGTAATTTTTACGGATACGATCGTAGCTTAATACCAATCTTTCATCCACATGTGTTCTTGCACTTGCTGCTTCTTTATTATAGTGTGTTTCTTCTTTTTCAGTTTCGCTGATAATTTTTTCCAGCTCACCTTTTTTACCAGAAAGGTTATGTTCTTTTGTGCTTACTGCTTTTTTGGCAATTTCCAGTTGTCTTGCTTTGTCAGAAATTTCTTCAGTAGCATCTTTAATATGCTTTTCGCAAAGTTTTACTTCCAGGGTTTGCATTTCAATCTCTTTATTGATCGCTTCAAACTCACGGTTGTTCTTTACGTTCTCACTTTGCTTTTCGTATTTTTTAATCAGCTCTTCTGCTTCTTTAATACCTGCTTTCTTTTGTTCAATAAACTCCTGGATACCGTTTATTTCTTCCTCCACACGGGTTTGCCTTGCATGCAACCCTTCAATTTCATCTTCAAGGTCTTTAACCTCCATAGGTAATTCACCTTTAAGAATTTGAATTTCGTCCAGTTTGCAATCAATTTTTTGCAACGTTACAAGAGACTTTAATTTTTCTTCTACGGAGAAATCTTTTACTGAAGCCATATTACGATTTTTGATTTTAGATTTTAGATTTTTTAGAGACTGCTGATTTAAAAGCTGTCCTTAAAACCCCCTCTTTATTTCTTAAAAATACCTGACGGGATTGGTGTTCACGCCAGTTTTTAGGACGGCAAAGGTAGGGAATTTTTCCCTCAAAATGTCAAATAACAGGTCGATTGTGAACTGTTCGCTTTCATAATGGCCAATATCGGCAATTACCAGTTTACCATTGGCATCAAAAAACTCGTGGTATTTAATGTCGGAACTAATGTAAAAGTCAGCCCCGGCGGCTATTGCAGCGCCAATTAAAAAACTTCCGGCTCCGCCGCAAAGGGCTATTTTTTTTACAGGCCGCCCGGTAAAAGATGTGTGCTTTATCACCAAAAGGTTGAAATTTTCTTTTATACTTTGAAGAAATTCCTTTTCCCCAATAGCCACGGGCAATTCGCCCACTACACCACTGCCAATAGAAGCATTCGTATTACCTAAAGAAATTATATCATAAGCCACTTCTTCGTATGGATGAGCGGCTATCATGGCGGCATAAACAGTTTTTTGCAGCCAGGCCGGAAAAATAACTTCAATTCTAACTTCATCTTCTGTATGCCGCTCTCCAATTTTACCCACAAAAGGGTTGGTACCATCACCCGCTTTAAAAGTGCCCGAGCCGGTTGTATTAAAACTGCATTCGCTGTAATTGCTTATTTGGCCGGCACCTGCGTTAAAAATGGCACTGCGTACTTTTTCTGCATATGCCGCCGGCACAAAAGTGAACAGCTTTTTTAAAATATCATTCTTAGGCTGTAATATTTGCCGGTTTATCAACCCTAACTTATCGGCAATTTTCCCGTTTACCCCGTTCAATACATTATCCAGATTGGTATGTATTGCATAGATGGCAATATCATTTTTTATGGCTGTGATGATGGTTTGCTCTACATAATTTTTGCCGGTTATTTTTTTTAAGCCGCCAAACACTATGGGATGATGGGCAACAATTAAGTTGCACTTTTTTTCAATCGCTTCTTTCACCACATCTTCAGTAGCATCTAATGTTGTAATAATTCCCGTACATTGCCAATTGGCATTACCGGTTATAAGGCCGGCATTATCGTAACTTTCCTGCAAAAATGGAGGAGCAATTTTTTCCAGAACAGCAGTAATATCTTGAATGATCATTTATTAAAATTAAAGTATGAAATCAGCAGCATTGTATAATGAATATAAAACAAAGATGCAGAAAATAGCCGATGTAAAATACGCCTCTGCAGTTTTACAATGGGATCAGGAAACTTATTTACCACCAAAAGGAAACAGCATCAGAGGAAACCAGATTGCCACGCTTAGTGAAATAGCTCATCAGCAATTTACCGACCCAAAAATTGGCGACATGCTGAATGAATTAGTTGCAAAAGACGACCTTACCGATACCCAAAAAAAGAATGTACAATTAAGTTTAACAGATTACAACAAAGCCAATAAATTTACCAGCGATTTTGTAAGGCAGATGAGTGAAACCACTAACAAGAGTTTTCATGCCTGGATACAAGCCAGGAAAGAAAATACCTTTGCGGCTTTTGAACAACCTTTGGATGAATTGATACAATTAAAAAAACAGGAAGCTGATATTTTGGGTTACGAAACCCATCCTTACAATGCATTGATGAATGAGTTTGATAAAGGATTAACCGTAGCCATTACAGATAAAGTTTTTGCCGATCTTAAACCACAATTATCTTTATTATTAGATGAAATAAAAAGTAAACAACAGTTAGACAGTTCATTTCTGCATCAACATTTTGATAAAGACAACCAATGGAAACTTGGTATAGAAATATTAAAACGCATGCAGTTTGATTTTGAAGCCGGCAGGCAGGATATCAGCGAACATCCTTTTACCATCAACTTTAATAATGTAGATGTAAGAGTTACCACCAGAATTGATGAAACCGATTTTGGTAACATGACCTGGAGCTGCATACATGAAGGCGGCCACGCTTTATACGAACAGGGTTTGCCCGGCGAAGAATATGGTTTACCACTGGGCGAATATTGCAGCCTGAGTATTCACGAAAGCCAGAGCCGCCTGTGGGAAAACAATGTAGGCAGGGCTTTGCCCTTTTGGCAGCACAATTTTTTGCTGGCACAAACGTTCTTTCCAAAGCAGTTTGGCAAAATTAGCATTGAACAATTTTATAGCGCTATCAATAAGGTGCAACCCTCGTTGATAAGAACAGAAGCCGATGAACTGACGTATCATTTTCATGTAATGATAAGATACGAGATTGAAAAAATGCTGATTGAAGGCAGCATTACCACAAAAGATATTCCGGCCTACTGGAACGAACATTATAAACAATATTTAGGTATAGAAGTACCGGATGACAAAAGAGGCTGTTTGCAGGATGTACACTGGAGCCATGGCAGTTTTGGGTATTTTGCCACTTATAGCCTGGGAAGTTTGTATGCCGCACAATTATATGCAGCGATTAGTAAAGAAAAGGAGTCTGTAGAAAAAGAAATAGCACAAGGAAATAACGAAACAGTTGTACACTGGCTTAAAAAAAATATTTATCCGTACGGCAGGTATTATACATCAGAAGAATTATGCAAAAAGGCCACAGGCGAAACTTTAAACAGTACCCATTTTATTAATTATGCCACTAAAAAATACAGAAATATTTACAAAACTTAAATCCGAAGGGATGCCCGGCATTGTTTACAGATCAAGATTTGTTATTGCCGTTGCTATTGCAGCGTTGCTTTTATTAATAGGTTGTAGTAAAGAAGATCTGATTGAAAAAAACAGGGGATTACTGGAACAGTATTTTGAAGACAGCGTATTGGGTAAAGACTTTAAGGTTAGGCTGGCAACTGATAGCGGTGTAAACCTTACCACTCAGTTTAACAGTTACACTTTTAAACTAATAAAAAATACTTTATTAGATGGTCCCATGACAGCGAATAATGGAACTACAGCCCTTACTGGCACATGGAGTTGTAATGATGATTACAGCAAATTAGTTATTACCCTACCCAACACTGTTACTGCATTTACTTTTTTAAACAGGGAGTGGCGATTTACTAAAAAAGCTATTCCCATATTGGAGTTAGCGCCCTGGGGTACCACAGACCCTAAAATTTTACATATGGAGAAGCTGTAAAATTTGTAAAAAAAGCCCTATATTCACAGTAAGATAATTATTACCTTATTTCTGGAACCAAACTAACTTAAATTTTCAAACAGGAATTTCATAGTTATATTTCTGTATCAGCACAATTTTTTACAGGGTTCGTAGTTATAGAGGTACTATTTAAAGTGTGGCGTAAGCTGCATTATCCAATTATTCATAAAAAGCACTAAACAATGACTGCCAATCATGGAGTCAAATACGGTTTATTAATTGTACTATTAGTCATTTGTAGTTTTTTTTCCAAAGCTCAACTAACTGCTAATTTTACTGCCACACCATTATCAGGTTGTGCGCCTCTTGTTGTAAGTTTTACCGATCAATCTACTGGCGCTCCAACACAATGGAAATGGGATTTAGGCAATGGCACCATCTCTTTTTTGCAAAACCCTTCAGTTACTTATTTTAATCCGGGCCAGTATAATATTAAATTGGTTGTGTATGATGCCAATGGCGATTCAAACGTTGTTATCAAATCTCAATACATTACTGTTAATGCTGCACCGGCAGTTGCTTTTACCGGTTCGCCATTAACTGGTTGTTTTCCTTTACCAGTTAATTTTACCGACCAAAGTACTCCCGGCAGTGGCACTATAACATCCTGGCAATGGGATTTTGGCGATGGAGCTTCAAGTAATACCCAAAACCCTTCTCACACTTATACAGCATCAGGCAATTATAATGTAACATTAAGATTGACCAATAGTGTGGGTTGTATTAAGGTACTATCCAAACCACAGTATGTAAAAAATAAGCAGTGGTGTTCATGCCGATTTTTCTAATTCCAATCCCTCCGGTTGCACTTTACCTGTAATTATTAATTTTCAAAATTTATCTACCGGTACGGGTACAATAAGTTATCAATGGAATTTTGGCGATGGGGGTACTTCTACACAAACAAACCCTGTGCATACTTACAATACGCCGGGCATTTACACGGTTACATTAATAACTACTAGTAGTGCCGGATGTACTGATACTATTATAAAAAATAATTTAATCAATATCGGAACTATTAATGCAGCTTTTACCAGTGCAAGCACTATTTGCGTAAATGCTCCATTAGTTATTACCAATACCTCTGCACCGGCCCCCGTTGCTGTAACATGGAATTTTGGAGATGCTACCACATCAACACAAATTAATCCGGTTAAAACTTACAGTACATCTGGCATTTATCAAATACAATTAATTGCCGATTTTGGTGGCTGCTTTGATACAGCCTACAAAACTGTTACCGTATTTAATAAACCTGTTGCAAATTTTACAGCTCCTAACACAGCTGCCTGCCAGGCTCCACTTGCAGTAAGTTTTAATAACCTGAGTACCGGTGCTATCACTTACGATTGGAATTTTGGAGATGGCAACACTTCTACATTAGCAAATCCAACACATGCGTATACCACTACCGGAACATTTGATGTTACACTTATTGTAACCAACAGGGATGGCTGCTCTGATACATTACGCAGAACCGGCTTTATTAAAATATTGCCGCCTGATGCAACCATAAACAATTTACCTGTTTCGGCTTGTGCACCACTTACCTGGACTTTTTCTTCTACAGTAAATACAGTTGATCCGGTTGTAAGTTACCAATGGGATTTTGGTGATGGCAATACATCAACACTGGCCAATCCAACACATACTTTTGCCGCAGGCACTTATGCCATACAATTAATTATTACCACTGCCGGAGGATGTACAGATACTGTAAATGTAAACCCGGGCATTATTGCATCAGTAAAACCCACACCTAATTTTATTGCTACACCAACGGATGTGTGTGCACATTTACCGGTAACATTTACCGATCTGTCCACAGGCACAGTCACAAACTGGTTATGGTATTTTGGTGATGGCAGTACATCAACAGAACAAAATCCTATACATATTTATGAAGATACCGGCTATTTTGATGTTACATTGGTTGTTTATAATGCCGGCTGCTGGGATACTATAAAGTTTGTAAGATACATTCATATCAACCCACCCATTGCTGCATTTACAGTTGATTTTAATTGCAGCAATCCCAGGTTACGCAACTTTATTGATGGATCTATTGGAGCAGATGAGTGGAACTGGAATTTTGGCGATGGCAATACTTCTACCCAACAAAGCCCGGTACACACTTACGCCGATACCGGAACTTATACCATTACTTTACTGGTAAGAAACTATACTACAGGTTGCGAATACACTAAAACAATGTCGGTAAGAATAATAGATGAAAAAGCAAATTTCATTGCCTCCGATACTGTTATCTGTAAAAACAATCCGGTAAACTTTACTGCCGTTGACAACAACCCTGCCAATATTACCAGTTATGAGTGGACCTTTGGCGACGGCGCAACGGCAACCGGAGTAAACGCTACGCATATTTATACACAAGCAGGCAAATACACCGTACAATTAATAATTGCTGATCTTTTTGGTTGTAAGGATACTTTAATAAAAACATTACATATACAGGTTGATGGCCCCACCGCTGATTTTGTACCCGGTGTGTCGGGCAGTTGTTTGTTAAGTGCAGTACCTTTTACTGATAATTCCGTTAGCGATGGAACACACCCGATTTCTACATGGATATGGAATTATGGTGATGGCATCATTGACACTTTAACTTCTGGGCCATTTCAACATTCCTATGCTGGCCCCGGCGTTTATTCGGTTGCATTAAAAACCATCGACAGTAAAGGTTGTGTTGATTCTATTGTAAAAACAAGCATCATTTTTATTTCAAAACCCATTGCTAACTTTTCTACTACCGATACTTTATCTTGCCCTACTAAACCTATAACATTTACCAATACTTCAACAGGGCCGGGATTAATATACAACTGGAATTTTGGTGACGGCAATACCAGCGCTGCAATTAATCCCGTACACAGTTACACAGCTGATGGACTATACACCGTTAAACTATTTATTACCGATCAGTATGGTTGTACCGATTCTATCACTCATCCCGATTATATACAAATAGTATCGCCGCACGCCAGTTTTACATTGAGCGATTCTGTGGGTACCTGCCCGCCATTATTTGTAAGCTTTACCAATACCTCTGTAAACAATACAAGTGTGCAGTGGCACTTTGGTGATGGCACATCTACACAAACGGATAATCCTTCTCACTTTTATAATATACCAGGTGTATATTTTGCAAAGCTTACCATTACCAGCGCCGGTGGCTGTATTGATACTATACGAAAACAAATTACAGTACGTGGGCCGCAGGGCACATTTACTTACGGGCCAATAAGTGGTTGCAAACCATTAACCGTAAATTTTGCTGCTAATACGCAAGACAGACTTTCCTTTATCTGGGATTTTAATGATGGTACCACAATTTCCACCACAGATTCCATCATGCATTATACTTATACCATACCCGGTATTTATGTACCAAAAATGATATTGGTAGATCCCGGAGGATGTGTAGTACCTGTTACCGGACCGGATACCATTGTTGTAAACGGAGTAATTGCTGATTTTGGTTTTACCAATCAAACTTATTGCGATATTGCTGTTGTTAGTTTTTCTGATTCTTCTTTAAGCAGTGATCCTATTACAAGCTACAATTGGAATTTTGGCGATGGCACTACCTCTGCATTGCAACACCCAACACATTTTTATACTGCTGCCGGTTTGTATTACCCGCAATTAATTGTTACCACACAAGGCGGCTGTGCCGATACTCTTAAAAGCCCGGCGCCTGTAAAAATTGTTGCTTCGCCGCAAGCCAGTATTATTAGCACAGCAAATGGTTGTGCGCCACTAACAGTAAATTTTAACGGGCAGTTATTAGTACCCGACACTTCGGCCATAAGCTGGAACTGGACTTTTGGAAACGGCAACAGCTCTGCTTTACAAAATCCGCCTGCACAATTATTTACTTTGGATGGCTCGTACAATACACAACTTATTGCAACCAACAGCAGCGGTTGTAAAGACACTGTAACAAAAACTATTGATGCATTTATAGTACCAACCGTAAATGCCGGATCGGATACATTGGTATGCCAGGGTAACAGCACTGCATTATCTGCAGCAGGTGCAGCAACCTATACCTGGAGCCCACCTAACGGACTAAGTTGTGTTAATTGCAGCAACCCAATTGCTAAACCCGATTCGGTAACCCGGTATATTGTAAAAGGCACCACCGCACAGGGATGTAGTAATGTAGATACAGTAATTGTAAAAGTAAAACATCCTTTTACCATGCTGAATAGCGCTGGTGATACTTTATGTAAAGGTGGTTCGGTAAGGCTGTTTGCTAACGGCGCTTTCTCGTATGTGTGGAGCCCGGCAACAGGATTAAACAGCAGTACAATTGCAACGCCTTTGGCCAGCCCGCAAAGTACCACCACTTACAAAGTAGTAGGTACAGATGATAAAGGTTGTTTTAAAGATACCGGCTTTGTAACTGTAAAAGTGTATCCTATACCAACCGTAGAAGCCGGCAATGATAAAACTATTAATGTAGGACAAAGTATCGACCTGGTGCCCACTGTTTCTGCCGATGTTAGCACGGCTATCTGGACGCCTACACAAAGTATTGTGCAAAATAATTTTCCGGGCATAACGGTTAAGCCAAGAGAAACTACCGAATACACGGTGGAAGTTAGCAATGCCGGTGGCTGTAAAACAAGAGACCGTGTTACTGTATTTGTAATTTGCAATGGCGCCAATGTATTTATCCCCAACACCTTTTCTCCTAACAGCGATGGTAATAATGATATTTTTTACCCCAGAGGTACCGGTTTATTCAGCATAAAAACACTACGCATTTTTAACCGCTGGGGCGAAGTTGTATTTGAGAAAAATAATTTTATGCCTAATAATGCAACTGCCGGGTGGAATGGCACTTATAAAGGCAAGCAACAAAACCCTGATGTATTTGTTTATACAGCGGATATACTTTGCGATAATAGTACGGTGATGACGCTGAAGGGTAATGTGGCGTTGATACAGTAGGCGTATTTTTTGTTCGAGACATATTTCTCCCCAAACAATACAAAAAATATATTGAGTGTATAAAGTCAACAATATATACTGTGAGAGAAATGATACGTACTGGTGCCAGTCTTCCGCTTTAGCGGCTCACTTGATGCCAATTAATTCTGCCGGACTGTCCGGATTTAGAAAACAAATGTTGCTTGTATTTACTAAAGCTAAGTGATAACAGCAAGTCCTAAAGTAAGCCAAAATGCTATACCCCATTTTGTTACATTTTTAGTAGAGGGTTTAAACACAAATTGTACCGCCTAATGAGGGAGTCCGGCAGAATTAGTAGACACAGGGATCCTTCGGAACACCTGTCAGTTAGGTTACTATTTACTTAATGCAGTAGTTAATAATTTCATGATGTTTTCTTTATGAAACTTTGTTCCTTCATAGGATAAGTGATCATCATCAAAATAGAAAAATTCTTTATCATTTGATACAATCATTTTTTCACCTTTTGTCATTTTGGAGTAAACATCATAAATCTCTAAGCTATTATATTTGTTCTTTAAATTTTCAATGTAACTGTTTCCAACCTTAGTTGTTTTTCATTATTTGTGGTCTTTATATAATTATACCCATTCACAGGGTTTATGCCTAAAAAAGTAAGATACTGACTTGCGTTATTGTCGCCCAGAAACTCTAACACCGGAGGCTGATTAAACATTATGACTTTAATTGATTTAGAGTTTAGATATTCTAACAAATCTGATAATTCACTTTTAGCTTCATCATTAAAATTACTCCATCTACAAACAATTAAGAAAATTTTAGGTTTCCATTTTTCAATGTTTTTAACAACTGATTTTGCATACTCACATTTTTCCTTTTGAGTATAAACTTTATTGCCTTTCTGTTGGTCAATATTTTTTATATTAAAAAAAGGCCTTGACCCGTTAGCGGTATAAAATGATCTGCTTATTTTTAAACTATCGCTAATTTCATTTAACAAATTTGCCCACATAACACCATGCGAATCGCCTAATACCATTAATTCAGGCTTTTTCCCATCAACTATAGTTATAATACCCTCTTCTTTAAACGCATTTTTATAAATCTGGTTTCTATCAGGCATAATAACATTATAAGTCAAATCTTTGTAATTTTCCTGACTTGCAAGTGTTGGAGAAATATCATAATATTTTAAATAATAATTAATTTTATTATATTTTGAACTATAGAAAATTTTGAACCTCTCTGATTTGTAGTATAATGATAAGGATACTACACTTACAATTAAAATAGCAACCAATTTTAATGTATGCTTTGCATTCCTTTGTTTTGCTTTCAATAAAATGATATGAAAAAACCGATACTAATATGGTGATAATAAATATAAGTAGATTGACATAATGCCTATTATATTTATATAATTGAAAAGAAAGGCTTCCGAATAGGGCAATTATAGGCCAATGCCACAGGTATAAAGAGTAAGAAATTTTTCCTATATAAACTAATGGTTTAGTATACAATGTTTTCCCTAAAAAATCTTTTTGGCTACATAACCCTAAAATAATTGCTGTTCCAACAACAGAAAGAAAAGCGCCGAAACCATTTGCATTATTGATAAGAGTGGGAATAAAATATGAACCTAATATTAAAATTAAGCCAATGAATATTATGCCATTTTTTAAACGGGTATTTTTTATCGAGACTCTATAGCTGTATAGGCTTACAATACCGCCAATACTCAATTCCCATATCCTACTTGGCAATAAGTAAAATGCATAGTCCTTATTCGTATTCAGAAAATACACATAGAGCGTAAAACTTAAAAGTGTAATTATAACTAATGGGATAAAATAGCTTCTTAAGTATTTATAGATTAGAAATAAAAAGAAGGGATAAATAAGGTAAAATTGCTCTTCAACAGATAGAGACCAGGTATGTAAGAAATATGATTTTTCGGCAGCGGCCCCCCAATAGTCTCCAAAATGAAATAAAGCATAAATGTTGAAATATGAAAATATTGCAGGACTTATATCAGTTGAAATTGCTCTGATATTGGGTTTGAAAATAATGAAAGGGCAAATTATTAAAAAAAATAAAGCAACAGATAACAATGCTGGTAACAGCCGTTTTACTCTTCTTATCCAAAATTCAAACATTTTAAAATTACCGCCGGAAATTTTGGCTACCAGTAATGTAGTTATTAAATATCCAGAAATAACGAAAAATACATCTACTCCAAAATAACCACCATTTATCCAGTTGTATCCTAAGTGAAACAATATCACAGGTAAAATAGCAATAGTTCTAAGGCCATCAATTTCCGGTCTATATTTCATTCTTTGTATTATTTAATAATTTTCTCCTTTTAAGCAAGGCATTGCTTGCTGTCAATATTCACTGATTGGCGCCGGTGTTCCCAAGGGCCAACTGTGTCTATTAATTCTGCGAGACTGCATCCTGATTTAGTATTACCAATCTTCAATTTCAGCAACCTGTTTTCATTAGTATAATCAATGACGGCTTTCCGCCTTATTTATTGTTATTCTGTTTGAGTCTTCACTGCCCGGTTTTATCCAACAGTTGAAACCACCTCATCCCTTCAACTTTTCCACCAGTGCCACATACTCTCCCATTGCTGCTTCTTTTGCTTTTCCTTTAAGCGTTTCCCAGGCCTGGTATTTGGCTTTACCTACAAAATCAAAAGGATTGGTAGGGGCTTCGGTATTTACATCACCTTCGGTGCCTTGTTTGTATAGGGAGTATAACTGCAGTAAGGTTTCATTATCAGGTTTTGCTGCTAAGTTTTTACTATCTGCAATGGCTTTTTCAAATTGTTGGTTCAGTTCCATAATATGTATTTTTTATGAAGATAGTTTTTTTAGGGCAATTATAATAGCGGCAAAAAGTTGCTTTTAATGGTGCAAAATAAAAAAGCAGAGATTAGAAAATCCCTGCTCCTTGTGTGCCTGTTCCATTATAACCAAATCCAGAAGGATAAGTTGATAGCCTTATTCTTTAAGGATATTTTTTTGTAAAACATTTTGTTCGTTACGCAACAGCAGCACATAAATACCTTTGGGTAAATAAGTTTGCAATTGTATAGTATGGATACCTTCGTACGGTACACTCAACACTCCCGATTGCACCACTTGCCCTGTACTGTTTGCAAGGGTATAATTGTAAGTGCCTTTTAAATTTGCAGCTGCATAAATATCTATCTTATCCTGCACAGGGTTCTTCACCACATAAAAATCTTTGCTGCCTGTTTGAGCCTGTTCAATAATAACAATACCAGAGTATTTTATTTGCCCGTTGTTATCAATACATTTTAAGCGGTAATATATCTTGCTTTGCATGACTGCCACATCATCATAGTTATATAAAGCGGTGGCCCCATTGTTTTTTGCGTTTTGTGTATTTATGGTGGTAAAGTTAACAGCATCATTACTGCGCTGCAGTTCGTAATGAAGTACATCTGTTTCATTATTGATCGTCCAGCGAAGTGCATTGTAATTGCCCGACCGGTTACCTGTAAAACTAACAATGCTTAGTGGCAACACATAAGCGGTACTGCCAATAGTAAATGTATTATTAAAAGCAGCTACACTGTTGGAAATTACTGAGCCGGTGGTGGCAACACTGCCTGTACCACTGCCGCCAATGCTGGCCCAAAAACTATTGTTGTAATATGCTGCTCTTATATTAGAAGTGAGTACTTGCGGCACCGCTACTTTACTATTATCCCAGTTCATCATTACTCTTGCATTAGCACCGCTTATTTTATTAATACGCCAGTATTCATTACCATCTATCAAAACTAAAGGCGAAAAAAGTACAATAACATTTGGTGTTGGTCCGTCGAAATATTTTGCATCAAACTCGCTGCTTGCAGTTAGGTTGGTTAATGCAATCGTTCTTTCGTAAGTGCCATTACCTACAGGAAAAGTAAAATCGGTATTACCTAGTTTTTTTACCCAGCCTATTACATGTTTTGCATCATTATCACCGGTATAAGATGCGCCTGCTTCGTACACCATATAATTAGGTGTAGCCGATGTGCTAATGTTGCCTGCTGTAAAAGTATGTACACCACTTGCACTAAGGTTATTATTTAAAGTGATGCCTGCGTTGTTGTTGGTTACTAAATTATAGGTTTTAAAAGTTTGTGTGCCGCCAATGGTTTGTGTACTGCTGCCATTTAAATATAATGTACCCGTACCGACCGCCATGGCGGATTGGTTATTAGTAACATCACCTTGTATATATAAACTGCCATTGTTGGTTAATGATGCCCCGGAGGAATTAGTAAATGAACCAAAACCATTTACCGAAGCACCTGTATGAATTTGCAGGTTGCCATTATTGGTGAATGCCTGCTGGGCATTTGCTTCCACATAAAAAAGAAGCAGTGCTACTGGCAATAGTATTCTTTTCATATTCTTCAGTTTATTCGATGGTTAAATATTATTGTTCTCAGCTTTTTACTTACTGAGTGGTTACCAGCCATTGAATATCCTGAATTCTTACAACGTCGCCACCACTGGTAGAATTATAATAAATTTCAAAATAATCTCCCGGGCCTATATCTTCCAGAAAAGCCAAAAATGCAAACTGATAGGGTTGGTTACTGGTATTTGTTCTTAGTGTGGTTTCGCCATATCTTGTTGTAGTAACACCGTTTTTTACAATACCAATTGAAATGGTTCTGCTGGAATTGTTTACTGAAAGATTACCTGCAATAGAAAAAAGTCCATTTTTCTTATTATCGGGCTGATAGGTTATCCTGTTGCTGGCTATTGTCCATTTACAGGTTATATCTGCTGTATTGGTACCCCAGTCTGCTTTATACCAGGTACCAGAGTTGGTTAGTGTTCTTGTTGTAGAGCTGTTTAATACATTAATAAAACCATAAGGTTTTTTATCGCCGCTACCAGCATTACTTTCTAAAATAACATTGGCGTCCCTGCCATCTGTACGGGTAAAATCAAATCCTTCTATATATTGCCCTGTATTATTCCATAAATTTCCCTTAATGGATATACTACTATAAGCAGTAAATGTAGCAGTACGGCAAACAATAGCAGTATCGGTTGCAGCGGCATTATAGTATCCGCCGGATGCCAGCTGAATAGTAGCTCCACTACCTTTTTCAAGATTTACGCCTATAGCGCAACCAATAAAATCTGTTTCAGCAACTTTTACCACTACACCTGCCACCGCTCCGTGAACTAATATTCCACTTCCCTGGGAGTTGGAAATATCCGTTTCAAACACCCAAAGCTCTGCATCGGTTGAATCGAGAATGGTGTTATAAAATCTATCAAACGAACAGTCTTTTACTTCGTTATAAGTACCACTTCCTACAAACCGGATGGCATCTTCACCCGCACTTGTTCCATAGCCTGCCAATGTTGTAGCATCAAAATTCAGCATTTTAAAATAACAATCCGAAACGCAACGGAACATAGGCTTTCCTGCTAAACCAGCCGCAGCCGTAATACTGGCTGTACTATAAGATAAGGATTGTATTGTTACACTATAAGGAAGATCTATAACTACAGTTTCAGGAATAGAAAAAACATCATCTGCCAGCCGTAAAACAACCGGGCTTGTCATGTGTAAATTTAGAAAATCAATAGCTTCCTGAATAGTTGTCCAACTGCTGCTTTCATCTATATCCAGTATATGATCTTCGATATTTTTAGTTGCATCTCTTATAATCCAGTTTGTTCCCGAAACAACAAATGTTTCACCCACATACCTGGTGAGTTTTGCATCAGCAACCCCGTCAATTGTTGCACCTCCATTACCAACTATAGTGATAAGATCGGTATGTATTCCCATATTTTTTATTGATATCTCCAGTCCATTATCTGCAGCAGTAACAGCAGGTAATGTTAAAGTAATATCATTACTTGCCAGCACAAAGGTTTCGGCTTTGGTTAGTGTTGTGCTAGCAGTTTTGCTCACCATATTTGCTTCGCCATTGCCCAATCGTTTCCAGTCCGTACCGCTCCAGTAATAGTAACCATCGGTTAAAGTTCCACCGCTGTTGAATACAAGCATACCCGCAGGCACAGTGCCTGTTAAAGGTGCAATCAGGTTAAGGCTGTTTAAAGCCACACGGGGAGGTAGAAAACCTTTATTGGTACTTTCCATTTCAAGTAACGAATTACTGTTGATAGTGGCGGGGTTATCACCTATTTTAACCTGTGCATTTGCATACACCGTAAACAACAGGATAAGAACTGTTAGGAGTTTTTTCATTTTTGGATTTTTTTTGTTTATTGAATAGACATTGGGATTTGTGTACTTTATTATTATTCTTTTAAAATATTTTTTTGTAAAACATTTTGTTCGTTACGCAACAGCAGCACATAAATACCTTTGGGTAAATAAGTTTGCAATTGTATAGTATGGATACCTTCGTACGGTACACTCAACACTCCCGATTGCACCACTTGCCCTGTACTGTTAGCAAGGGTATAATTGTAAGTGCCTTTTAAATTTGCAGCTGCATAAATATCTATCTTATCCTGCACAGGGTTCTTCACCACATAAAAATCTTTGCTGCCACTTTTAGCCTGTTCAATAATAACAATACCGGAGTATTTTATTTGCCCGTTATTATCAATACATTTTAAGCGGTAATATATTTTGTTTTGCATGGCTGCCACATCATCATAGTTATATAAAGCGGTGGCACCATTGTTTTTTGCGTTTTGTGTATTGATAGTGGCAAAGTTAACAGCATCATTACTGCGCTGCAGTTCGTAATGAAGTACATCTGTTTCATTATTGATCGTCCAGCGAAGTGCATTGTAATTGCCTGAACGGTTACCAGTAAAATTAACAATGCTTAGTGGCAGCACATAAGCAGTACTGCCAAGTGTAAAAGTGTTATTAAAGGCTGATACGCTGTTGGAGGTTACGCTACCGGTGGTGGCTACATTACCGGTACCACTGCCACCAATGCTGGCCCAAAAACTATTGTTGTAATAAGCTGCTCTTATGTTGGAAGTGAGTACCTGTGGTACTGCTACTTTACTGTTATCCCAGTTCATCGCTACCTGTGCATTGGCTCCGCTTATTTTATTAATGCGCCAGTATTCATTTTCATCTACCAAAACCAGGGGAGAAAAAAGCGCAATAATATTGGGGGTTGGCCCATCAAAATACCTTGCATCAAACTCACTTACTGCTGTAAGGCTGGTTAATGCTATTGTTCTTTCGTAGGTGCCATTACCTACAGGAAAAGTAAAATCGGTATTACCTAGTTTTTTTACCCAGCCTATTACATGTTTTGCATCATTATCACCGGTATAAGATGCGCCTGCTTCGTACACCATATAATTAGGTGTAGCCGATGTGCTAATGTTGCCTGCTGTAAAAGTATGTACACCACTTGCACTAAGGTTATTATTTAAAGTGATGCCTGCGTTGTTGTTGGTTACTAAATTATAGGTTTTAAAAGTTTGTGTGCCGCCAATGGTTTGTGTACTGCTGCCATTTAAATATAATGTACCCGTACCGACCGCCATGGCAGATTGGTTATTAGTAACATCCTGCCTTACATACAAACTACCTGCATTAGTTAAAGCTGCAGTTGCCCTGTTGGTAAAACTCCCATTGATATACAATATATCGGCACTGTTACTTGAATACAGTATACCTGTATTTTCAAGATTTACCTGGGCAAACATAGTACTGCTAAACGAGAGCAGACCAAAGGGAATGAGTAAAATATTAATATATCGTTTCATAAAATTAGGGATAGGAGATTATTTATTTTTAAGTGCCTGAATTTCTTTTTTTAAAGCATCAATTTGTTGTTGCTGCTCTTTTATAGCATTAATCAACACAGGCACCATTTCGGCATAATTCATTCCCAGGTTTTCCTTAGCTTCATCACCCAACACTACTTCCGGAACTATTTTTCTTACTTCCTGGGCAATTAAGCCAATTTTATTTCCACCGCTATTATCTTTCCAGTTGTACGCAACCGGCTTTAGTTGCATTACTTCTTTAAGACCATAAGGCAGGTCATGAATATTTTTCTTCATCCTGAAATCGGATGTTTGAATAGTGCCGTTTGCTGCATATACTGCAGACCATCTTCTGGCACTGCTGCCGCATGAGCGTGAGTTATCTGCATCAGGTATAATTTCTCCGCCAAACATGTGCGTTTCGCTACCGCCTATTTCATAATATACTATACCAGCAGCATTGGTTATGCCGGCAAAGGTTGTTCCTACCATTATATCTGCACTAATGCCGCCGTTAGTAATTCTTGCATTACCACCACTTACATGAAATTTTTGTGCAGGTGAATTGGTACCAATACCTACATTACCACTTCCATCTATACGCATCCTTTCATTGGAGGCCTGTGATGTACCTCCAGTCATAAACACTAATGACTTTGCAGCAGTTCCTGTAGCTATCAGAAAATTATTACCCTGGTTATACAGATAAGAATCATTAGCACTCCCCATCACCCCGCCGGTATATCCGCCACCATTAATACCCATATCAACATAATTAGTAGTTTCGTTACCGTTATTAGCTGTTGCAACCACATCAGATGATGCACTTGATCCTGCAGAATTATTTTGAATATTTAATTGCAGGTAACTGTCGATAGAACCTTTACCAACTATAGCATTTACGGAAGTAGTTGTACCGGCGTCTACCAACAACTTTTCGGGATGGGTAGTATTAAAAGTTTGGGTACCTACTCCTAGTTTGCCTGCATTAGTTAATGCAATACCATTGTTCCATGTAATTGCAGTACCCGGTGTATTGTTAGTAGCATATTGTACTACAAATTTGCCTGCTTCTTTCCCCATTACAAAATTGCCACCGGCAGTAGTGCCACTTTTCCAGCTTCCATCAAAGTAAGTATCGTAAGCATTATAAACAGCATCATGTGCCCAGTTTAAGTTTTGTTTTAACGGATAATTATCTGCCGAAGTGGTAAACTGCTGATGAGGGCCGTTAACTGATGCAGTTGTTCCCTCTAACGCAAACTTAGCTGCACCAACAGCCGCTTTAGGTATGGCATTGGTTCCTATACCCACTTTACCATTTCCGTCTACACGCATTCTTTCGTTAGTAGCTTGTGTTGTGCCACCAGTCATAAACACTAAAGACTTTGCAGCAGTACCTGTACCTACCAAAAGATTCTGTCCAATATTATAGAGGTAGGCATCGTTAGCCACGCCCATTATACCACTGGTGTTGCTGCCGCCATTAATACCCATATCAATATAGTTAGTTGTTTCGCTGCCATTATTTGCAGTAGCCACCACATCCGATGATGCATTGGTGCCGGTTGAATTATTCTGGATATTTAATTGCAGGTAACTATCAATAGAGCCTTTACCAACAATAGCATTTACCGAAGTGGTTGTACCGGCATCTACCAAAAGTTTTTCAGGATATGTTCCGTTAAATGTTGATGTACCAACTCCAAGGTTACCGGTATTGGTTAGCCGCATTTTTTCGGTATTGTTTGTAATGAAAGGAAGATGATGATTACTGATGGTGCCAATTGATTTTTGAGATGCTACTGAATTACCATTCTGGGTCCAGGTAACACCGGAGCCGCCGGGCAAACTTTGTGCAGCTACATTCCAGTTGGCGCCATTACTGATCAATGTGATGGTTTCGTTGGCTGAAGTTAATGTCCATGATCCTGCAGCATCAATTGTTTGTGCCGCAGTAGTGGCAATAGTTACAACGGGTGTAGGGCCTGTAGTACTTGCGTTTTTTATCATGTAACTTCTGCCATCGCAACCTACCGCAGTGGGCAGTGTTACTGTAGCAGCACTGCTGCCTGTAAATACCAAAAGGTTATCAGTAGCTGCAGCCGATGTGTTTGCAGTAAATGCCCTGTAGTTGGTAGCTACAGAACCCCTTACATCTAATGTTGAATTAGGTGTAGTTGTTCCAACGCCAACCTGGGCGTAAGAAAAAGTGGCAAAGATGGATGCCACAATTGTTGTAAGGTTTTTTTTCATGATTTGGATTTTAGGTTTTTTTGATTCACTGTTATTGATAGGCAGGGCATAATTTTTAACACCCTGTATATTTCAAATATTTATTAATGATCACCACTCTACGTTTATACCTACTATAAAATTTCTATTTTTATTTACAGGGTTAAAAACATAAACAGGTATTGTGAATTTCTTCACTAAAAACCCAATCAACACTCCATACTCTGATTTAAAACCGGTTTTATACATTTTTGTTTGTTGCATACTAACGCCTGTATAAAACCATTCCACGGGTTGGTAAGCCATTTCTGTCCAGTTAAAAAGAAAATTATTTTCTTTCGCATCGCTGCTGGCAGTGTATTGCATTTGCATTGAAACAAATGTTTTTTTATACTCCACATCCATATTAATTGCCAACGAGCCTCCGTTAAAATTTCCAAACACCATTCCCAGCATTGGGGTAATATCATAACTCAGCTCTCCTTCTTTACTAAAACTTTTCCCCAAGTAAACCGATGCAGTTTCCATTTCTTCATAATTATACCGCATCTCTGTATAAACTCCTTTTTTTCCTTTATGATGAACTACCGGCATCCACACATAGGCTTCTTTACTACTAAGAAAATTATAGTTCTCAATACCTGTTTTATTTTGAGCCGGCAAATCAGGCTGCATCATAAAACTCCATATGATGATTAAGCAGTTCTTCTTCACTCTCTATAATATTTACTTTTGCATTTTGCATTTTATCAAACAATAATATTTCTTTAAGAAATGGATTCCAGTAAAATATCAGGCGTTCGATAGGTTTCCAAAGCACTACCCAGCTAAATACATCAATAGCATTGCTGAACATAGAATGTATGCGATGATCCTGCCCGAAAAGATTAGGTAAAACTCCCTGACAAAACATTACTATCAGTATACTGATCAATAACAGCACGTAATTCTTTCTTTTGAATTTTTTAAACTCGTTTTCTTTAAGTAATTTTTGAATTTTATAATGGCGGCGGATCGTTCTCATAAGCGGATCTACCATAAAACGCATTCCTCCGGATTCGCTGCAAAAAACTTTGTAGTCGATAATTGTATTTCTGCGGGCAGGTGCCACAGCAGTATTAAGATATTCTTGAAAATCATGCCCCAATTGCCGTTTATCTAACCGGGCAGGGTCATGTGGGTTAAAATACTCGTTGATACTATTCTCATCTATCTTAAGATAGATGGATATCTTACGAGCGGCAGACTTACTCATAGTAGGTTTTTTTTGTTAGGATATTGTACTTACCAGGCTATTGGATGAACCTGATAATATCATTACTGTAAAAATCCATATTTAAATAATTAAAGATTGTGGCCGGAATTATCTTTTAAGTGTAGAAATAATTCTATTATTTGTATAGAACAAAAAACAGGATAGCTATTTTTGAGGAGAATACAAACTGAAATGCCCGTTAAAAATAACGGGCATTTCAGTTTGTACAAATAAGATATGATGTAAACTACAAGTTATAGGCAGTAGCCAATTCTTTAAGTTCGAGTATATTGGTAATACTAAGTTTTTCAAACAAGCGGGCCTTGTGTGTACCTACTGTAGAAGTTTGAATATTTAATGACTGCGATATATCACTAACTGTTTGCCCGCTTAAAAGCAGCGATACAATTTCAAACTCTCTGGGAGAGAGTTTATTAAATGGATTATCCGACCTTCCGGCAAATGAATCTTCTGCTATTTTATAGGCCAGTGTTTCGCTGATATATTTCCTGTCGTTAAGTACAAGATTAATAGCCTTAATAATTTCTTCCAGCGGAGATTCTTTTGATACAAACCCATATGCACCTGCTTTCATAAACCTTCTTGCATATGTATTTTCGGCACTTACCGAAAATACCAGCACTTTTGCCTGCGGATATTTTATATGTATATACTCCATCAAACCAAATGTGTCTGTCTTTGGCATTTGAATATCCAGCATTATTAAATCAAAATTATGCTCCTTTAATTTTTCAGTAGCACTGTCGCCATCCGAAGCTTCGTGTATTTCTGCAAGTTGGTACACCTCTGATAAAAGGAATTTAATTCCCGAACGTACTATAACGTGATCATCAACAATTAAGAACTTTTTCATGCAAGGAGGATTTAGGTATAAGGTTATTAAAGATAGAATTATTTCTACAAAAAAATAAATTTTATTTAATTAACTTAGTTATTAAAGTTTAAACAACTTAAAAAAATGATAACTCAATTATTTTTATTGCCTCACTTTTAAATCCAATCAGTTACTGGCATTTTAAATACGGGTAATTTTAAACATCATTATTTCAGATTGCTGTACAACTATTCCTTATGATTAACTCATATCCAATTTCCCCTTCTTCTTCCAGCCCCATTCCTTTTAATCAAACAGAAGAAAAATACAAAGTACTCATTCAACAATCGTTGAGTGCATTCTTTCTCACCATTCCGGATGGTACAATATTGGAGACTAACGATGCCGCAATTAAAATGTTTGGTTATTCTGCAGAAGAATTTATGACTGTAACCCGGCAGGATATTATTGACCATACTGACAGCAATGTACCTGAAGCATTAAATGAACGTGATAAATACGGTGTTGTAAAAATAGAAACAACCGGAATAAAAAAAAACGGCAAAAAATTTCCCGTAGAAATTTTTTCTATTCTTTTTACAAATACCGAAGGCGAAATTAGATCCAGCACTTTGGTAACTGATATTACTGAACCTCACCGTTTAAGAGAACTGGAACGAATAGAGAAAAGAGTTTTAGAAATCAATGCCCGAACCAATAGTAAAATTGAAACTACATTATCTTATTATCTTAAAGAAATAGAAAAAATTCATCCGGGTATGATTTGCTCAGTGCTGCAATTACGGGGCAACTCTTTATACAATTGGTCGTCTCCCTCTTTACCCAAAAACTATAGTAAAGCTATTGAAGGAGTAATAATTGCCAACAATACCGGCTCCTGCGGAACAGCTGCTTATAAAAAAGAAAAAGTAATTGTTGCAGATATTGAAAATGATATAAGATGGGCTAACTATAAAGAATATGCCTTAAAAGAAGGCTTGCGTTCATGCTGGTCTTTTCCCGTTATCAATTCAAAAAACGATGTGCTGGGTACATTTGCCATCTATTATAAAGAAATTAAAACACCTTCTAAGGAGGAGGAAAAAACAATAGAAAGGGCAAAAAATATTTTAGTGGTAATACTGGAAAATAAAATGTCTGAAGAATTATTAAAAACATCCGTAGAAAGCTACAAGTATTTATTTAACAACAACCCGGCCAGCATAATTATTTGGGATATTGATGACTTAAGAGTGGTTGAAGTAAATGAAACAGCCATTGAACTGTATGGCTACTCAAGAGAGGAGTTTTTACAATTGACAGTATTAAATATTTATCCTGCTGAAGAACAAGCCGTATTTGCAGAACTGATCAATCATGCAAAAGATAATGGCCTGATAAAGAAAACTATGAAATGGCATCATATTACCAAATCCGGCACAAAAGTAATTATGGAAATATCATCGCACTCCATAACTTATAATGGAAAAAAAGCGGTACTGGCACTAGGTAATAATGTAACAGAAAAAGTATTGCTGGAAAACAGCTTAATGGAAGAAAGAAAAATAAGGCAACAACAAATAACAGATGCAGTAATTACAGGACAGGAAAAAGAGCGGGTGGAAATTGGGCAGGAGCTACATGATAATATCAATCAAATTCTGGCCACCACAAAATTGTACCTTGAATATGCGCTAACACAAAAAAAATTCAGGCACAAGCTGGTAAATGAAAGTAAAATACTTACCGAAAAAGCAATGATGGAAATAAGAAAACTTTCCAACAGCTTGCTCCCCCCATCTTTACAGGAAATTGGTTTGCTGGAAGCTTTAAATGATCTTGTAAAAAATATTAAAACTGTAAATTCCCTTAAGATCATAACTGACTGGGATAATTTTTTAGAAGTTTCTTTAAACAAAAAATTAAAACTCACCATTTTTAGAATAATACAGGAACAATTAAACAACATTATCAAACACGCCCATGCTAAACATGCAAAAATCAGTATTACTCAAAAGGATGGACAGGTTTGTCTTCGCATTGAAGATGATGGCGTTGGCTTTGATACTAACCAAAGAAGAACGGGCGTGGGTATAAAAAATATAATAAGCAGATCAGAGGTAAACAATGGTAAAGTAAGCATTCAATCCAAACCGGGTGAAGGTTGTATAATTGCCGTTTGTTTTACAGCTGATTAATATAACCTTTCCCAAATTATTTCTTCCGTAATATTTTTATCTTCATCAATACTTAAGTAGGCAATATAGGGTATCCTGTTATGCCTTTCTGCCAAATCTTTTAAGGCAAATTTATCGGTGCCATTAGGTTCAACCCGTTTACCTGGCAGTTGCATTGCTTTAAGCTGCACCAAAATATTTTCAGTTTGGCCGTCGGCTTTAATATCAGCAGACCCAGATTGCCAAATACTTACTTCTATATTTTTGTATCCATTAAGGGTTAGCCAATTCTCCAAATGAAACACACCAGCCTTAATAATTTCGGTAAGCTCTAAATCCCCCATGCATATTTGATTTATAGTCAAATATAGTAGATTTTCTGAAACTACACGGTAATTTTACGCAAAAAAATAGTAAATTCCACATTTAGTTTAAAGCGGCTACAAATCCTGTAAATGCAGCACTACAAATAAAATTAATTTGCAAAGGAGGGTAATAACTTGATCTCGTTTCGGTATAAAATAATTTTTTTACTATTTTCCAGTTGTTTTAATAACCTGGATATTACTACTCTTGAAGTTGCTAACTCATCTGCAATAAGATAGTGAGAAGCTTTTATAACACTGGACCCCGTAAGCCGTTGCTTCTCTTTTAAATAAGCCATCAGCCTTTCATCCAACTTATGAAAGGCAATACTTTCAATTGATTTTAATAGTTCAATAAAACGTTCATTAAAACTACGCATGATATAGTTTTTCCAGCTTGGGTAGGTGCACAACCATTCATCTAATTTACTATGCGGTATGGCTATCAGCTCTACATTATCTTCGGCAATAGCTTTTACTTCACTTTTTTTGGCCTCTATACAACAACTGTAGGCCATCGAACAACTTTCGTTGCTGGATAGATAATATAACAGTATCTCATTACCATTTTCATCCAGCCGCAATACCTTAACCGTTCCTTTTAAAATTATCGGCATCATACGAATGTATTTACCGTAATCCATTATAAGATCGCCTTCTTTAAAATTTTGGAGGGTGCCAAATTGCTCAATTTCTTTAAGCAAGCCAGGCTCAAACACCCCTTTCAGATTTTCTAAATTAATCATAGTGCTAAAATAATCTTTTAAAACAAAATTACCCTGCACCATTTTTTTTATTACCATTTACTGGCAGGCAGCTTTATCCTTTACTCCTGCTTTGGTTAAAATTAACTCCAAAGGGCAAAATTTGGTAAAAGACGATTGCAGTAAATTAACTCCCACAAACACCCCGAGCCAAAGCCAGTTGGTACTAACATAATACGATAATGCAATACTTGCTAAAACAAATGTGCCGGCAACAGCACGTACAATTCTTTCTTTCATGTATACAATTTTTACTGATTAATAACTTGCCTTTTCTACAGGTACAATAAATGCCCTTACCGGAAAATTGGTATCGCTGGTTTGGTTATATTTTTTTATCAACTCCATACCATGTTCGGCATTTTCCTCAGTTGTAAAACTGAATATAAATAAAGAATCAAATTTCTCATCTCCACTGGCAAACCAATCGGCCAGCAGATTGGGTGTTTGATTATCCTTAAAACCAATTACATCTGTGGCGCTAAATACATGGATATTTGCTTCTTTAAATATTTTACACACATCATCCTGGTATTCTTTTAAACAGGTTACAATAAAAAATTTCATGGATTGTAGTTTTAAATTATTTGTTGGGATATTTTTTACGCATCATCTTGTAATAAAGTAATGGCACAACGATAAGCGTTAGAAAAGTTGAAGTTATTGTTCCTCCCATTAATGAAATAGCCAGCCCCTGAAAAATAGGATCGAACAAAATAATAATGGCGCCCAATGCTACTGCACCTGCTGTTAATAATATCGGTGTGGTACGCACGGCTCCCGCTTCTATAATGGCTTGCTTAAGCGGAATATTTTCTCTTAACCGGATATTGATAAAGTCGATGAGCAAAACCGAGTTTCGGACCATTACACCAGCCAGCGCAATAAACCCTATCATTGAAGTAGCGGTAAAATAGGCTCCCATCATCCAATGACCCAGCACAATACCTACCAACGATAATGGAATGGCTGCCAGCATTACCAGCGGCACGGTAAAGTTTTGAAACCAGCCCACAATTAAAATATAAATCATTAAAATTACCACGGCAAATGCAATACCCAGGTCTCTAAAAACTTCAAATGTAATTTGCCATTCGCCATCCCATTTCAATGTATAATTATCTTCCAGCTCGGGCTGATGTGTGTATTCTTCTTTTAAAGTAAATCCTTTAGGCAATTGTATGTTTTTTAAACTATCGGATATTTTTGCAATAGCATAAGAAGGACTTTCTAAACTACCCGACATATCGGCCAGCACATACACCACTTCTTTTTGATTTTTACGATAAATATTTTTTTGTTTTATTTTTTTTGTTACCGATACCACATCACGTACCGGAACACTATTACCCTGCATACCCGTAATTTTCAGGTCGAGTATATCATCCATACTGGTTTTATCGGCATCACTCAACTGCAGTTTAATTACAGTTTGATTAAATGATGCCGGCTGGTAAATATTGCCCACCGGCATACCTGATAGTGCAGCATTAACTGTTGCAGTTACCTGTGCTGTGGCAACTCCATAACGCATCGCTTTTTCCTTATCCACTTCTATATGATACTCGGGCTGATCATCTTCCACCATCCAATCAGCATCCACCACATCTGCCGTTTGTGCAAACATGGTTTTTACCTGTTGGGCAATTTTTATCTGTTCATTATAATCGGGGCCATATACTTCAGCAACCAATGTTGATAATACCGGTGGCCCAGGTGGCACTTCAACAATTTTTACATTAGCATTGTATTTTTTTGCAATGGCCTGAATGGGCGTACGCATTTGCTTGGCAATATCATGGCTTTGTATATCCCGATCTTTTTTATCTACCAAATTCACTTGTATATCCGCCACGTTCTCTCCTCTTCTTAAATCGTAATGTCTTACCAGGCCGTTAAAGCTAATGGGTGCTGCTGTACCAATATAGGTTTGATAATTCTGCACCAATGGCTGGGCCGAAACATAACTGGCAATATCTTTTGCAACCGCCTGCGTTTTTTCCAGCGTGGTGCCTTCGGGCATATCAATCACTACCTGGAATTCGTTTTTATTATCGAAGGGCAGCATTTTTACGGCTACCGCTTTGGTATAAAACATAGATAGAGAAGCAAGCAATATCACTACAATGCTTATCATAAACGTCCAGCGCTTCCATCTTGTTTCTAATAATGGCCTGATGAAGGCACGGTAAATTTTATAGATACCGCTTTCTTCCAGCGATAATGGTTTGCTTTCTTTATGTGTACCTCCCTTCTTTTCTTTTTCTCTAAGAAAAATATAACCGAGATAAGGTGTAAGTGTTAATGCAACAATTAATGATAACATCATGGCAATAGATGCACCAATGGGCATCGGGCTCATGTAAGGCCCCATCATACCCGATACAAATGCCATGGGCAACACAGCAGCAACAACAGTGAATGTTGCTAAGATTGTTGGATTACCTACTTCATTTATGGCATAAATAGCAGCCTGCAGCGGCGGCAGCTTTTTCATTTTAAAATGCCGGTGCATATTCTCTGCAATAATGATAGAATCATCCACCACAATACCGGTAATAAATACCAATGCAAAAAGTGTGATCCTGTTCAGTGTATAATCCATAAAATAATAACTGAACAAGGTTAATGCAAAGGTTACGGGTACCGATAAAAACACCACCAGGCCTCCACGCCAGCCCATCGCCAGCATTACAAATGCGGTAACCACTAAAATAGAAATGAATAAATGAAATAATAATTCTGATACTTTATCCGAAGCGGTTTCGCCATAATTGCGGCTAACCGTTAACTGCACTTCGTTGGGTAATAATTCTTTTTTAAGATGTTCTACTTTAGCGATGATCTGCTCCGACAATTTCATGGCATCAGCCCCTTTCTTTTTTGCCACACTTAAAGTAACCGCAGGATAATTTGATTTAAAGGCATTGGCTTTTGAAGTATCTGCTTTACCATACCCAAACAATACATATTGATTAGAAGTTTCCGGCCCGTCTTCTACCTTAGCAATTTGTTTTAAGTACACCGGTTGTTGCGCATTAATACCAACAACAAGGTTGGCAACATCATCTGCAGTAGTTAAAAAATTTCCAGTCTCTACCGAAAAAGCAGTGTCGCTTTGCAATAAATTACCGCCGGGCATTTGCATATTGCTGCCCTGTATCTGTTTACTGATAGATAAAAAGTCTAAATGATTTTCTGCCATTTTATTTTTATCCAGTAATACTTTTACTTCACGGCTGCGGCCGCCTAAAATATTAATATCGGATACATCCGGTATCTTTTTTATTTCGTTGGTTAAAGCCTGGCCAATTTGTTTCAGTCTGTAATCATCATAATTTTCGCTCCACAAGGTTAAGCCCAAAACGGGCACATCATCAATGGCCCTTGTTTTTATCAATGGCAGCGTAACACCCTGCGGCATCTTATCCATATTCTTCATCAGCTCGCTATACAATTTTACCAGCGAACGCTCCACATCTTCGCCTACATAAAACTGTACTATCAGCATGGCCTGCCCTTTCATAGAAGTGGAATATACATACTCCACCCCTTTTACATTGGAGATCATTTTTTCCAACGGTGCTGCCACTTTGGTTTCCACATCTTTTGGTTCGGCACCGGGGTAGCCAATAAAAATATCGGCCATCGGCACTTTTATCTGCGGTTCTTCTTCCCGTGGAATTAAAAATGTACTGTAGCCGCCAATCAGTAAAAAGGCGATCATCAGCAGTATCGTTAATTTCGACTGCAAAAAAGCCTTGGCTATATTTCCTGAAAAACCATTTTTCATTTTTTGATATTAATTCGTTTAAAATATTTTTTTGGGACGGGCATTTGTAATTCTATTAAACATCGTTGTGTCACTCACTTGTGCGGCATATCGTCATTGAACTTTATTTATGTAACATAAAACAGTATGTTGCTCTACCTAAATAAATACAAGCCTAAACAGCAATACTCCAACCCCCTTTCAGGGGCAGGGGCTTTTCTATTTTATTTTCACCGGTACGCCATTATATAACTTACCATCTGCACTTAATACAAATTTTTCGTCTTTTGTTAAACCGGTAAGCACTTCCACTTTATCGCCATAGGTTTTTCCTAAACGTACCCAGCGCAATAAGGCGGTGTTGCTGCTGCCAATAGTATACAGGCCCGTTAACTGGTCTTTACGTTCGATGCTGGAAAGCGGCACCATCACTATATTACTGTTGGTTTTAATAGTATCTTTTTGTTGTACAGGAATAGAAACATTAGCATACATGCCCGAATACAAACCCGTTTTTTCATTGGCCGGAATGGCAACTTTAATAATGTATTGCCCGCCGGTAAATTGTGATGATTGGTTGATCTGGGTAACTTTTCCTTTAAAAGTTTTATCCGTTGCTTTAATAGTTACTATCGCTTCTGCTCCCTGTTTAATTTGATTGATCATATTTTCAGGCACCGAGGCACTTACCTGGTAACTGCCGCCCTGCTCAATAGTTAATATAGGCATACCAGGATTGGCCATACTTCCTGCATCAGCTAATTTTTGTGTAACGATGCCGGAGAAGGGTGCTGTTAAACTGGTGTAACCTATCATAGCACTTACTTCGTTACGCATTTGTTTGGCACCTTCCACTCTTGCTTTTGCAGCACTGTATTGCAGCGTTACATTATCCAACTCTTTTGCTGTTGCACTTTGTTGATTGTATAAAACAGTAAAACGTTCCTGGTCTTTTTGTGCGCTTTTTAATGCGGCCTGTGCTTCAGCTATCATGGCATCGGTTTGCGCTCTTTTAGCCATCATATCCTGGTTGCTGATGGTGGCCAGCAATTGCCCCTGGCTTACACGATCGCCCACTTTTACTTTAAGCATAGTGATATATCCCATCACCCTGGCACTGATATTTGCCGATTGGCCGGCTTCAATTTGCCCGCTTACATTTATGGCCTGCAGATCATCAGATGCAGGTGTGGCAACCGTTACCGTTACTGCATCTGCTATTTCAGTTTTGGCAGCTTCATTTTTTTTATCGGAAGAGCAGGCCGCTAAAAATAATAATCCTGCAAGGGCAAATAATGGTATCGCTTTTCTGGTATTCATTGTCATGCTTATATTTTTAAGAAATTTATTTATTGGTGGTTGCGGTTAAAAATTGTATCTGTGCTTTAGTAACATTGGTATTATATACTGCTTGTGCCAATGTAAATTTTTGTTGCAGTACCTGTGTTTGTGCAGTTAGCACATCGGTAGTATTTACCAAACCCTGCTGGTAACGGTTTTGCAAAATGCGTAGCGATTCCGATGATTGTTCAACAGCAGTATTTTGTTGTTTAATCTCAAACTGTGCGTCGTCAAGATCACGGTAGGCTTTGTTAAGCTCCAACTGACTTTGTTCTTTTTGCTGCGTTAATTGTTCGGCCAGTTTATTACGTTCTAATGTTTGCGTGGCAATAGCATTCTTTGTGCGGTTACCTTTAAAAATATCCCAGCTTAATTGCACACCAGCCATATAAGCGTTGGCACCAAAGCCTAACATGCGGCTATCGTTTAACTGGTAAGTACCAAAGGCATTTAATTTTGGCAGGTAACTTTTTTTACCGGACAGTATCATCAGGTCGGTTGCTTCGATAGCTTTTTGCATGGCTAAAAAATCGGATCGTGTGGCAGCAATTTTTGTATTGGTTTCATTTGTTGCTGTTGCAGCTAAGGTATTTTCTGTGGTATAAACAATGCCATCGGGCTGCCCCATTAATAAACTTAAATAATCGGATGCGTTGCGGATATTAGATCTTGCTTTTGCCAAATTACTTTCCACACTGCTAACATGTACCTGTGCATTCAGCACATCTGACTTTTGAACCAGGCCTTGTTTAAAATGATTATCCGTAAAAGTATAAACCGATTTTGTGGTTTGTAATCCTTCTTCTAAAACCTTTACTGCATCATAAGCTAATTGCAATTGCAGGTAAGCTTTTTGCACTTCAAAAGTTAAATACTCTTTGGTGCGCTGTGTTTTGTACTGATACAGTTCTGTTTGTTTGGCAGCCGCTTTTCTTTTATAAAACAGATCCATATTAATAATTGGTTGCTGCAATTCCAGCTTTGTAGTAAAATCGGGTGTAGCACCCGGATCATTTAATAGCGCCGGATTAAAATCATTTGCGGTAATTGATTTTTGCTGCAACTTAAATCCAAAAGCATTCAATGGATTATTAGTGCTCATTGCGGTGTAAGAAAAACCAACTTGTGGTAAAATAAATAGCATCCGTTTGTTTATAGTTAGCTGCTGCAATACTTTCATCCAATTTTGATAATTGAATGGCTTTATTATTATTTACCGCTGCTGTAATAGCTTCGGTAAGTATTAATCTTTTTGTACTGTCCTGCGCCAAAATGGTTAATGGGTTGGCGGCCAAAGAAACAACCAGCGCAGCAACAATCCCGATAAAATATTTTCTACTGTTCATTAATTTTTTATTTGCAGCAAAACTAACCACAGCGAAATCTTTGCATGGTAACATTTGTCACTTACAGCAAGCAATTGTAAAAACTTATCTTTCAAAGTTTTAAAAAGAAGCTATTTTATCAACCACGCTAAAGTTTACAGCATAAAAAAAGTACTGTTTAAAATGCGTTGCATTAAACAGTACTTTACTGAAAATTCCCGTGCGTAAACTATTTTACAAACTGGCTAACATAATCCCAGGTGCCACCATTAATTACATTGCTGATCCTGTTTTGCTCCAGGATAGCTTTTGCCTGGCTGCTTCTGCCACCACTGCGGCAGAAAACTATTATATTTTTCTTGTCTTTAAATTGTACCAGTTCATTCAGCACTCTGTCTAATGGAATATTTACCGAGCCTTTTACATGGCCTTCGGCAAATTCTCCGGGTGTTCTTACATCCACTAAAAAAGCGCCCTCATTAATAATGTCTTTGAGATCTGTTGTGGCAGTTGCGCCAAATACCTGGTTAAAAATGTTCATAGTTATTTTGTTTTTATACGGTGAATTTTTTTATTACATCAACCAATCCTTTTTTAGGCACCACACCACTTTGCCGCCATACCGGTTTACCATCTTTAAATAATATTAAAGTAGGTACGCCCTGCACCTGAAAATCCTGTGCTGTTTTGGGATTTTGATCCACATCAATTTTTACAATTTTTGCGGTCTCTCCTACCTCAAGCTTCACTTCTTTTAAAATAGGTGCCATCATTTTGCAGGGGCCGCACCAGGATGCGGTAAAATCTACCAGCACCGGTTTATCAGAACTTATGATTTCGTTAGATGTCATGATAAAAAATTTTATTCCTCTTCTTTTAAAGATTGTTTTTTATTTTCTTTTTTAAACATACCTAATAACAATGCACCCATTAATGCACCATATAAAGTACTGTTAACTGGTTTTGAAGTGATCATACAGGTGCCGGATGAACAGCCTACCTGTTGCCAGTAAAAATAACCTGCAACAGCTCCAATTACTGCACCAACCAGGTAAAGTTTATTATTGTTAAACCACTTCTTCATAAGTAATATCTTTTGTATTGGTTTCCACATTTTTTTTAGGTGGGGTAGCGCATCCGCCGACACCGCAGCAACCAATATTCAATACCGGTAATGCGGTAAAAAATACGCCAAGTAAGCCCATCGTCCAGTCTTTAACCATTGCCGCCTGCACTATAATAAAAATGCCCAGTACCAGCCTGATCACCCTCATAAAATTCCAATTGCTCAATAATGTCTGTTTCATAAAAGCCGTTTAATTATTTTATACTGTAAAATTAAAGGCAATATCCGGTGTACTTGGTAACAAAGGTTACAATTATATAAATAGTAACAAAGCAGGTTAAAAAAAATGCCGGAACAAGCCCGGCATTTTTCAACTTATCATTCTACAATCAAAAACAATAATTCACTCCTATCATCACAAGATCGGTGGTCATTTTATAAGAAACATTACTGTTGGGTATTGCACCATAAGGACTGGATGCAGTGATCATCATCGGATTTAATAACGGGCCGCTGGTGGAACCGCTGCTTGTACCATGATGATAAGTGGCATTTAATGTAAACTTGCTGTTGAATTCGTATCCGCAACCCAACTGCAAACCATTTTTTATGATGGCTGTTGCCGGTGTGGAGAAAAATGCCAGTTCACTTTTTATTGGATTGCTGCTATAAGTATACCCAACTCTTATTGGAAATTTATTCACGCCTTTATATTGCAACCCTGCAGAAATGATGGAAATATTTTCCCAACCAAAGCCAGCTACCGATGCCGTATTCGTCCAGCCCTTTGCTTTAAAGCCGGTAGTATTTTTGTAATTCACCCACCTGTAATCAAGCGCTGCATCAATTTTATTTTTTGAATAGCCTATCCCCACTGATGCAATAGCAGGATAATCCATTTCAAATTTTACATTGGGTGCGCTGCTGCCGTCCAGGTAAGTATTTTTAAAATTAAAGCTGCCGAATTTTTGTGCAGTTTTGTAAGAAGCCCCTAACTTAATGCCTTTACCGGAATTGTAAAATATACCAAGCTGTGCGCCAAAACCTAAGGCAGTTGCTTTGTTACTTACAGGATATCCTAAAGTTTGGCTAGGCGAAGCCAAAGGGTTAGGCGCCAACTTTAATGATGAATAATTAAAAGTTGGTGCAAGGCCAATAGCAAACTGGCTGGAAACTTTGTAAGCATAAGTAAAGCCTACCTGCATCAATTGATAATCGGATTGAATGCGGCCAAAGCCTCCTACGCTTTGCGGCATATTGATAGCATTGGTATTACTTTCAGGAAAGGTTACCCCAAAACCACTTATGCCAAATGCTGATGCACCAAAGGTATGTTTACTATCTTTTTTACCCCATACCATTGCCAGTGCAGGCATTACAGAAACACCACGATCATCTTTGGTTACTCCGCTAAACGGCCCATCAGTGGTGGGCACTGTGGATGATAACTCCGGCGAAGAAAAAAACAATCCTGCATTAACAGAAAGTATTTTTTTATCAAAAGCCGATATGGCTGCAGGATTCCATTGCAATGCACCGTTTATGTCGATTGGTTGTGCAGTAGCTGCACCACCCATCGACATATTAGTGGCACCAATGCCCTGCATAATATGACCTGCCTGTGCTAATAAAATAAAAGGCAACAAACCCAATACTGATGTTACTACTAATTTTTTCATAATCATAATTTTTATGCTGCTATTTATGCAGCACCTGTTTTGATAAAAATTGTTTGATACTGATCTATTCAATAGTAACTATTGCAGCAGGTATACCAGAAAAGCGGTAAAGGTTGCCAACCTTCAAATAGTATTCTTTATAACTGTATTTACTACCGGTCAGGCAATAATTTTTGCGTCTAAAAAATTAAATAGCTGTTTTATATAAACAACATGTGTACACCTTCTCCTTCACTTTTTTTATAAAAATCACCTACGGTAATCACTTCATCCACACCTTCGTACAGGTCTTCCTTTTTATAATGAAACATATCCATCGCTAAGCGGCAAGCCCACATTTTTACACCTGATGCACTGAGTATTTCTAAAAACTCCGGCACTTCGGGCATATCAATTTTTTCCATTTCTTTTTTCATCATGGATGTGGCAAATGCTTCCATACCGGGTAGGCCGCCAAGCATGGTAGGAATATGCATGGCCGGATTACCTACTGTAGCCACATGCAAATGCTCCAGCTTTTTTTTATGCACCGCTTCCAGGCCAAAAAATGTAAAGAACATTTCTGCTTCAATGCCCTCCATCCTGGCACCATTGGCCAGTACAAATGCAGCGTACACATTTTCTAATGTAGCTTTAGATAAGATGATCATCATCTTTTTTATAGCTCCTTTATTCTCATTCATAACTTTAACTTTTAAGTTTAAATACAACTGGCGGGTTTAGGGATACCAGCAATTTTAGTGGCTGTTTTAAGTGGTGCGTTGGGGAATAACTGGTAGAACTCTTTAATATCTACCAACCCACTTTTACCAATACGCCTGATGCTTAATGCCACTTGGTTTTTCTGTTCATTTTGCAAATACTTTACTACTTCCCAATGACGGGGAGATAAAGTAATGTTTGCTTCGGTTGCCAATGCTTCGCCAATTTTTTCATCCCATTGATTAAAATCGGTCAAGTACCCTTCTTCGTTTACGGTAATGGTTTTACCTGCTATTGTTTTTTCCATGATGTGTTTATTTTTTAATGTTGAACGGTTTCGTAATGTTTTCCTTTTTCTGACATAGTAGCTGATACAAATGGTATATGTGTTCCCTTTAGCAATACATTCCAGTATATCCATCTAAATGCCAGTTTGCCCATATGGTTCATCCTGCTTTCTTTTAGCAAACGCAATGGACCAATACCTGCAAAAGGAAAACTTCCTTCCACGGGTTCATGGGTATAATTAAAATCAATAAGTAATGCTTTGCCGCCACCGGTTTCAATAAAGCAGTTGGCATGGCCATCAAATTCTTCTTTTAACGGTTCGCCCTTTACAAAGCGTAAAATATTATCGGTCAATATCTCTGCCTCAAAGTGTGCTACCGAACCTGCTTTAGAGGCAGGAATATTACTGGCATCTCCCAATACAAAAATATTGGCATACTCTTTTGATTGCAATGTGGCTTTATGTGTAGGTACATAGTTCAGATCGTCGCCCATGCCCGAACGTTCTATTAATGCATCGCCTTTGTTGGTAGGCACGGTAACTAAAATATCAAATGGAATTTCTCTTCCACCATAATCAATTATTTTTTTGTTCTCATTATCTACCTGTTCAATGGCAAAATCACTTTCTATCATAATACCTTTTTCATCCAGCAAATGTTCCAGTGCTTCGGTGGCTTTTGGTTTTGTAAAAGCACCACTTAATGGAGTAACGTAAGTGATCTCTACTTTGTCGCGTAAATGTTTATGTTTAAAGAACGAGTCGGCTAAAAATGCAAACTCTAAAGGTGCAACAGGGCATTTAATGGGCATCTCAGTAATATGCACCACCAGTTTACCGCCTTGCCAATCTCTTAATTTATTACGCAGCGCCAACGCTCCTTCAAAAGTATAAAAATCAAAAACTGACTTTTGCCATTCGCTTCCCTTCATCCCTTCCGTTTCTTCGGGGGCAATTTTGGCGCCGGTAGCAATGATCAATACATCGTAGTATAAAGCATCACCACTACCTAATTCAATAATATTATCTTTTGGTAGAATTTTATTGATCTGCTGTTTCAGCAGCTTTACATCTTTGGGTATAAACTCCTCAATGGTTTTTATAATATCTGTTGGGGAATAAATATCAAAGGGCAGAAACAGATATCCGGGTTGATAATGATGCTCCACCCGTTCATCAATAATAGTGATCTGCCAATCGGGTTGCTTTAACTGATGATGCAAATGATTTGCCATCATTGTGCCTGCGGTGCCGGCTCCGAGTATAACAAGATTTTTCATTTGTTTATTTTTTGTTTGATTGTTTATACTGTAAAAGTCTAACTGATAATGGTAGCGCTTAATGATGCCCATTATATTTTTTTTATGACTATCGTCATCATAAAATATGATTGTTGCCCGAAACGGCAAGGCTGTTGCAGAAATGTAATAAATGTTACCAAAACCACATTATTCCTTTTCTATTTTCATGGCATTTTTAGCAGCCTTTCTTCATTTTACCACAGGTAGAAAAGTGACTAAAGTCACAATAGAAAGTTTTACTAAAGCCTAGTTTTGTGACAACATTCAAATAAATAAAAACGAAATAAAAGATCATGAAATACATTATTGTAGGTGCCGTAGCAGGTGGAGCCAGCACAGCAGCAAGATTAAGAAGGCTGGATGAACATGCAGAAATTGTAATTTTTGAAAAAGGGGAATATATCTCTTATGCCAATTGCGGGCTACCTTACTATATTGGCGACGTAATTAAAGACCGCAATAAATTATTTGTACAAACCGCTGCATCTTTTAATCAGCGTTTTAATATTGACGTAAGAGTAATGACCGAAGTAACGGCTATTGATCCTGTAAAGAAAACAGTAACAGCATTTAATCAAACTACTGGCAAAACCTATGAAGAGGATTACGATAAATTAGTATTATCGCCAGGTGCAGAACCATTGCGGCCACCTTTACCTGGTATTAACAGTGAAGGGATTTTCACTTTAAGAAATGTAAAAGACACTGATTACATCAAAAGTTATGTACAACAAAAAAATATAAAAAAGGCGGTAGTAATTGGTGCAGGATTTATTGGCCTGGAAATGGCAGAGAATTTTCACGACCTGGGGTTACATGTTACAGTTATTGAAATGGGCAATCAAATTTTAGCTCCTGTTGATTTTCCTATTGCAGCAATTGCACAGCAACATATACGCTCAAAGGGAGTTGACCTTCATTTAAACACCGCTGTTACCGGCTTTAATAAAATTGATCATCAGATTGAAGTGGCCTTAAACAATGGCGAAGTAATTACTGCTGATATGGTGATACTTTCCATTGGCGTAAGACCCGATACAAGACTGGCCGTACAAGCTGGTTTAAAAATTGGTACTGCAAGAGGTATTTGGGTAAACGAATTTTTACAAACCAGTAACCCGGATATTTATGCCGTAGGCGATGCTATTGAATTTGAAAATCCCATCACCGGCCAATCGATGATCACTTATTTGGCAGGACCAGCTAATAAGCAAGGCCGCATTTGTGCTAACAATATTGTGCTGGGTAATGTGCAGGCATATCATGGCTCCATAAATACTGCTATTGTAAAAGTTTTCGACATGACGTTGGGCACAGCAGGTACAGCATCCAAACATTTAAAAGCAGCAGGTATCAAACATATTGTTTCTACCACACATAATGGTTCTCATGCCGGTTATTATCCCGGATCAAAACAAATGGCTATTCAAATTGCCTTTGCACCTGATAACGGCCGCTTGTTAAGCGCACAAATTGCAGGCTTTGATGGTGTGGACAAACGACTGGATATTTTATCATCTTACATCAAACAAAACAAAACCATTTACGACCTTATTGAATTTGAACATGCGTATGCTCCACCTTACTCATCTGCAAAAGACCCGGTGAACATGGCTGGCTTTGTTGCCGAAAATATTTTGCTGGAACGGTTGAAAATATTTTACTGGAATGAAATTGAAAATATACAAGCAAATGACCTGCTGATTGATGTGAGAAGAAAAGATGAATATGATGCAGGTAAAATTGCTGATGCCATAAATATTCCTGTTGATGAAATCAGGAAACGTTTGGACGAAATACCTAAGGGTAAAAATATTTTTATTTATTGCGAGGCAGGATTAAGAGGTTACCTGGCACAAAGAATACTCAGGCAAAATGGGTTCAACAATGTAGTTAATCTTTCCGGCGGATATCATACCTGGAAAATAAGCACGGATGAAATGAGTTTATCTGCAAATAAAATTCCAGCAATTAAAGTAACCAACTTACAAACTGCAGCAGTATAAGTTCCCTGTTAAAATAAAAAAGCGCAATTATTGATTGCGCTTTTTTATTTTAACAGGTTTATATTTTCAGGCGGTGCCTTTTAAAATTTTATTCCAATACAACCACGGTAATATTTTAGTCTTTAAGATCCACATCGTCCATCTTGGTTTTACCTGGTCAAAAGGGAAAGTCATTTTTGGGGTGTTGCTGTAATCAAATTCAGCCAGCATCAGCTTACCGTATTGTGTAGGAATGGGGCAGGCACTGTAACCATCATATTGTGCAATAACCGGCTGATTGGCCAATACGGCCAAAAGATTGGTAACAACAACCGGTGCTTGTTTGCGAATGGCAGCGCCGGTTTTCTTTGCAGGGGCATTGGTACAATCACCCAGGGCAAATACATTTGCAAAGCGGCTATGCTGCATGGTGGCTTTGTTAACTTCAACAAAACCGAAAGGATTATTTGGATCGGAAAGCGGGCTGTTTTTTATAAAATCCGGTGCAGATTGCGGGGGTACGGCATGACACATATCAAATTTCATTTCCTTTCGCATTGCAATACCGGCGGCATCTTTTTCTTCGTAATAAACTGTTTTACCAACCCCATCAATTTCAGTTACGTTAACAGTAAAATGTGGCTGTATATTATTATTCTTTATTATTTCTGTAAGCGTGGCTGCATATTCCTTTACATCAAAAATTACTCCGGCACCTGATAAAAAATGCACCTTACATTTATCCAAAATCCCCTGCTTGCGCCAGTAATCGCAAGCCAGGTACATTATTTTATGTGGCGCTCCGCCACATTTAACCGGCCCAACAGGGTTTGTAAAAACTGCTGTTCCGCCTTTAAAATTTTTAATCAGCTCCCAGGTGTAAGGCGCTACATCAAATGAGTAGTTGCAGGTTACACTGTTTTTCCCCAGTGTTTCTTTAAAGCCTTTTATTTTTTGCCAGTCTAATTGTATGCCGGGGCATACTACCAATGCATCGTATTGGTAAACATCACCGGTTTTACATACTACTTTATTCTCTTCAGGAAGAAATTTTTCAACAGCATCTCTAATCCATGCTGCTCCATGAGGAATATAATCCGCCTCGGCACGAACTGTTTTATTGATGTCGAAAACACCAGCTCCTACCAATGTCCATGCAGGTTGATAGTAATGGTTTTCGGATGGATCAATGATACTTATGTCAAGACTTTTGTCTTTACGCAAAAGTTGGGAAGCAACGGAAAGTCCGGCATTGCCGCCCCCGACAATGATGATTTTTTTAGCAGGCATATCGTTTCTGTTTAAAATTTGTTCCCTGTAAATGTATTTTTTGTAAATACATTGTTTGGTGACTTTTGTTACATTTTGAGTTTCTTTTAAAAATGCCCCCAATAGTTTGTATGCCTTATAATTAAATCACCCGGCAATATTATTTGCCGGGTGATTTAATTTGCTAGTACACTAATCAAACCTCAATCACATTTTTGTTTACATCTGCCTTTGGCCTTTTCTGCTTTAATTATTTTATTGAAGGATACTTTATTCAGTATCACTGGTTCATAATTTACACCCTCCATTTTAAGCCTGCGCACAAATGCCCGCAAGTGATTATGAGATGCCCTTTTTAAAAACTCAAAAGAGTTGATGACATTTTCATTTTGCGTTTGTTTAATTCTTTCTTCCAGATCGACAATGTCCAGCTCTTCTATTTTGGCACCCACTTTTAATGCGGCTGTTAAAGACTGACTACCTGTTGCTGCAAGCTCGTTGTAATATTTTTGCAGTGTTGGGTTTATAAACATTCCATGACTGTTCTTGGTTGTTACAACCGGATCCTGCAAACTGTAAGTAGTAATCAGCATTTTCATTTTATCCATGTGTACCTGTTCGCTATAGCGAATATTACCAAATGGATTACCTCCCCATTTTACGTACATCGAATCATACACATCCCTTGCTAATTTTTCTTCTTCTCTCATATAAAGAATGGCTTCATTTTCATTTTTGGTTAATAAAGTATTTTGCTGTGCAAACCCAATTAACGATTGCAACATAATCACTGTAAAGAACAAAACATTTTTCATTTTACATTTTTTAAGATTTAAAATCCGGTTTCCATTGCACTGCTGATGATGGCATCAAATGCAGCCTGGGAAATGTATTGAGGGGTATAGGTACTGCCAAGGCTTAAAATATTTTTATAAAAAGACCTCATGTGATTACGGCTTCCCTTTGTAAGATTATCATACACGAGACGAATATCCTGGTTATCGATAGTTGTAAGGGCTGAATTAAGATCAAAAATATCAAGGTCTTCAATGGTAGCGCCTACTTTGTAAGCATCCAGTAAGCTGATGCTGCCCTGCTCCACCAATTGCGTGTACAGATTCTGCAATGTTGCATTACTAAATACGCCGATAGCATTTGAACCAACAGGATCTGGCAGGCCATATTTATTTAACAGCATTAGTATAGCATCCATGTGGGTTTGTTCGCTTTTGCTGATATTGGTAAAAATATTTACGCCCCATTTATTGTACAAGGTTATGTAAACATCTCTTGCCAGTTTTTCTTCTTCCCGCATTAATGACAGTGTATTTAATTCAGCGGTGCTTAAAGATTCGATTGGCAGCATGCTGATTTGTGCCTGAAGATTTGCAGTATTCATACTATTGTTGTTATTGCTGCTATCAACGTTGGCATCTTTGGTGCAGGAAGCCGCAGTAAAAATAAATGCAGCTAACAAAAAGGCAAAGCCTGATTTTTTTATTAATGTTTTCATGGTTATTTTTTTTGATGATAAAATTTTGATTAATTAAATACTGTTTAAAAGTTAGACAAGACTTTATTAAATAATCCTATGGGCTTTGCCATTTTTCTTACAGCTTTTAACTACCCTGTTTTTACCAGGCCTTCCTTACAGGAAACATCACCCGGTTTTATCAGCAGCGCCTTGTTGAATAAAATTTTAGCATCAGCATTCCTGCCAAGGTTTAAATAAGTCCATGCCAGCATATGGTTACCGTCAAAATCAAAAGGGTAAAGATTCACCAGCTTCTCAAAAAACCTTGCGGCCTGCTCATACTTTTTGCGGTTATAATAAATTACGCCTGCCCAGTAATTGGCCTTTGTATTTTGTGGGTCAATTTTTAATATTTCATCGTATACCTGCAGGAGTTTGTCTATATTTTGCAAAGCGGCCAGGGGCTGCACCAATCCCAATTTAGCTTCTACAGCATAAGGCTTCAGGTACACTGCTTTTTGATAATACAATTGCGATTTCGGGTAATCTTTATTCAAATAAGTTAACCAGCCTAACCTCAGGTTAAGTTCATAACTATGCTCATCATATACTTTGCTGAGTGTAGTGATGGCTATTGCATATTGTTTATTGTACTCCTGTGTATAGCTTTCTAAAAAAGCACTCTGCAGCTTTGATTCTTGTTGTGCTGTTGCAAAATTTAGCAATAACATTGATAACATTGCAAGCATTGATTTTTTTAAAATTTCCATGATAGGCCTCCTGTAATTGAATGTTGATTAAAAGTAGATGTGGTACCAAATAACTGGCGTTGCTCGTAAGTATAACCGATTTGGGCAGATAATTTTTCGTTTAACAAAATGTAACCTGTTATACCTGTTTTTTGTTTATTAACGTCTATGGCATTGTAAACGTACAGTGCATCATTTTCTGCATAGTTTTTAAATTCGCCAATTGTAATATTTCCTTCCAGCCATAATTGCTTCAGCAATTTTACACCAATCACTTGCCTGAAATTAAAGGCTGATTCCTTTTGCTGCCGAAAACTTGCAGTGGAAAAACTATACAGGTTAAGATTACCAAGGGGGTATAAATCCAACTGCAGGTTGTATTGCTGCGTGGATGTGTCTGTAATTCTACCAATGATAGCATCGGCCTGTATGTTTAAATAGGTTCCATTGTATTTAATCCCTGCCAGCAACAGGTGATTGTGATACCTGAAATTATTAAAAGGCGTATAAATATAATGATAGGCAGTTTTCAGTTGCCAGTTTCGATTAAGGTTAAACATGACCCTGTTATAATATTCTACCTGGTTGATATTTATATTAGTGTTTTTTGTAACCGCTGTAAGTAAGGGCTCACTGATTTTTTGCTGGTAAGTGGCTATTGATTGCTGTATATGAAAACCGTGACTAAAACGGTTACCCAGGCCCACCCTTGTATACATGGAATTACCTCTTGATTTTACGGAAGCCTGCTTGAAGCTCAACTCTACTGCGGCATTGGTAAAAGCAGCAGCCCTGCTATTTTTATCAGCAATCATTCCGGGGGTTAAAAATTTGACTTCAGCCATTGCCATTTCCGGCTGGTTAAGGTTTACCCGGCTCCAGTAAATATAATAATGCGCCGTGCTATTGTAGGTATCTTCCTTCAATACTGTTTCGTAATGTTTGATTGATTCGCTATAGTTACCCAGCATAAAAGCTGCATACCCCATCCGCATTCTTAATAAAACAAAATCCTGCCCATTGGCAATGGCTTCTTTTCCAAATAGCAATAATGTTTTCCATTGTGCTTTTTCATATAAAGCATAGGATTGACTGTCGGCAGCAGCAAAAGAAATATTTGTTTGTGCCTTTGTAGCAGTTGTAGCCAACAGGAAAACCAGCAGTGTTACTATGATTAATTTTTGCATGAGGCTTCAATTTTATTATTATTAAATGCTACATTAAAACCATGGAGTTTGCCCTGCTGTATTTCTATACCGGCCAGCATTTTTTGTTTTACAGAACCGGGCATGTATTGCTGTGAATAGCTTTTCAACACTATGTTTCCGCCACCCAGCATATCATCATCCTTTATTACCATACTGGTATATTTCATTTTCATGAATATAAAAAACGGGGCCAGCAGATCCTGAAACCACTTTAGCGGATGTGTTGCAAATATGTTTTGTGAAAAGCTATCGGTAATTGTTATTTTTTTATTGGTGCTGAGTACTATTTTGTAAGCTGCCTGGTAAAACAGGTAAAGCAATGTATGCTGGTTGCCAAAATAATGGGTGAAGTAAAACATGCTGCCATTGTTGATGAAATAAGCATACGCATGATGCCGGCTGCAATAAAAATAAGTTTCATTATAGGTACTCACCATCACTTCCCATGCCTCCTCTTCATAACCGGCTGCGGTGACTTTCATGATATAACCCGGTTTAAAATCAAAGGCCTGCTGCAATTGTGCATTGGGAATTATGTTGCCAACAATATTATTTTCAAGCGGCACTGAATAGGTTTTTATTATGCTGTTGCCATTTTGCTGTTGTAAAAAATAAGCCAAAGGATAGGCGAGGGTTTTAGAATCTATATAAGGTGTAGCCTGCACCTGGAAATGCAGGTGCGGTTCGGGAGATCGGCCGGAACTGCCGCAGGTAGCAAGGATATCTCCTTTTTTTACAAAAGCGCCTTTTGCCACTTTAAATGATCCCCGTTTTAAATGAGATAGTTTTGTATAAAGTGTGGCGGCGTGTTTTATTATAATCGTATTACCCCAGTTTTGTTGAGTGTTATTTCCTCCAATGGCATTGTCTTCCACATAATCAATTATTTCTTCTACAATGCCATCTGCCGGGCTCAGCACGGGTTTGTTATAACAATAATACTGTTCCGGCTCAGTACCTGTGCCCTGGTAGGTTTTATTTTCTTTATCAGTAATTACAAAATCAAGTGCCTTTCCCCAATCTCCTTTATGTGTTATAGTGCCATCATATCCCTGGCTTACCGTCCAGTCGCCCATAAATGGAAGCGACAGGTGATAGTAATAAAAATCACTCAGCACCCGTTCTTTATTATTGGTAAACCTGTAAAGATTTTCTTCGGGGCTGTAATACTGGATGGGAGTAAGAACCATTTTACCCCCTGCTTTGCGCAACTGCAAAACAAAAAGAAAAAGAATAACCGTAATACAAAATGGCAATGAAAAAACAGGTAATCCCCAGGTGTAGGTAATCTTCCAAAGTGCTATTACAAGTATATATGAAATAGGCACCGTTATCAACGACCAGAAAAAAGATCGCACAGAAGGAATAATGTAAAAGCCACCGAGTGCCACGGACACCAGCATGAAATTGGTACCAAGGTTATAATAATTTACGCTTCCTGCATAACCATCCATCAGTTGAATAAATAGAATGGCAATGGTATAACCTGCCACCATCAGGGTTAAGGCAATCCGTGAAAAAAAGAGTAATCCAATACTGAGCAAAATACCTGCAGCAATATTACTTTGAAACAGGATGGCACTTAATGAGCGCAAAAAACCTGACAACATATCCGGCATGGCAATCGTTTCTACCCGTTGCACAAAGTTGATTAATCCCGTTCCTCCTGCAGCATACATTTCATTGAGCCAATAAATATTACGCTGAGTAAGGCCAATCACCGCAAATTCTTTGGATGAAAGAATGACCACCCACAACGTAAAAATAAACGCCAACGACAATGCCGGCAGATTGCTTTTACCCAGTTGGGCAATAAAGGCTGCAGATAATAATACCGCCAATACTGTTGCCAAAACCAGCAATATCCAAAACCCCATACTAAACTCATAAAAAGTACCCATACCCAATCCTACCAATGTAGCACTGTAAGTATATAGGCCACTCTTTACCTGCTCCCTGCTAAAGCCAATAAAATAGGCCACTATAGCTGCTGTTATTGTAGCAACCAAACCAGCAAAGCCTGTGTAAGGATTAAAGAAAGAAGCCAGCAATACCATTATTGCAAAAAACTTTTTGTTGCTAAAGAACAACATGGAGTAACTGTTCAATACCGTAGCAGTGAAATACTTAAGAAATGATATAGCAGTCGTATTTTTCAATTTAACAGGCAACGCCTTTTATCATAAATCAATTGGTTTCAAATGTTCGGGCATGCGTTCGGGTTGCTCTACATACTGCAGGTTTTCTGCAGCTCTCACCAGGTGTGTTTGCCCTTGTTCATCAATCAATATCACATTGGGACGCATTTGTATAAACTGCATCCACTGTGTCATATTATAGGCACCCACTTTATGCACTACCACTTTATCGCCACGGTTTAATATTGGCAGGTTGATGCTTTGCCTTATCACATCAATATTCATACACAATGGCCCATACAATACCATGTCTTCGGAATGTTGTGTAAAATCCTGTGCCGGGCTTATTTTATGATCGTACCAAAAGGAAGTGAATAACAGGTTTACACCCGCATCCAGTATGGTTGCACGGCGGCCATCGCTTAATCTTTTGTTGGCAATAACAGATGCAAGGAGGTAGCCTGCATCATCTATTAATACCCGGCCGCTTTCTAAAATTAGCAGGGGCAATTCATCTGCTCCAAAACCGAGTTGCAGCAAACCATTTGTAATGGCCTCAGCAAATTCATCTACAGATGGTACATTATCTGTACCCGGAAGAAAGGAACCTCTTAAAGTATTGGCTGATGGAAAACCTCCACCCAGGTCAATATATTGTATGCTTGTATTGAGTTGTGTTTTGCATTTCCATGCAAGGTCTCCCAATTTTTTTACGGCAGTGGCATAGGCATCGGTTGATAACATAAATGTTCCGATATGACAATGCAAACCGATGAGTTCCATTTTACCGGATGCTACAATTTTGCTGAGTGCACTAAAGGCCTGGCCATTTTCATAATTAAAACCAAAACGATCCCACATGGGATAAATTCCCGTATCCATATTTACACGGATTGCTACCCTGGGCTTTTTGTTCAGTTGGTCACTCAATATTATCAACTGGTACAATTCATCAAAATGATCAATGTGAATTAATGATCCATTATTAACTGCCAATTCCAGTTCTTCATTTGTTTTTTCGGGGCCATTAAAAATAATTTTATTGCCTGGCACCCCGTTGCCAATCGCTTTGCGGTATTCAAATCCGCTCACCACTTCTGCCCAGCTCCCCTCCTGGTGAAATATTTTGCAAACAGCATTGAGGTAATTGGTTTTATAACTCCAGGCAAACTGCACTTTTGGATAACGTGTTTTAAATGCCCTCACGGCATTTTGATAATTGCGTCGTATGGTTCGCTCACTTAAAACAAATAAAGGCGAGCCATACTGCGCCATCATTGTTTGCACCGCCACACCATCAATTTGTTTTACGGGTTCATACTCTGTCCTCGTTCCAAACTTATTCATCATTCCTCCATTCAATTTTTGGATGGAAGGACTTTCGTAAAGCATTTTTTTCATGCTGCAATTTTTTTAAATTGATCTCCTGCTAAATATTTATTTACAATTCACCCATCCCGCTTACCTGGTGAAACTCTTTGATATCTGTGATATGATCCCAGGAGTAACGGATAAAAATCTTGCCCACTTCATATCCGGTAAAAACCGGTACGGCTTCTCCCATGGCCATCTTAGCAAGCGCTGCGGGCTGGTTTTGCCCTGCGGCAGCCGATAAATATATCCATGCCGGAAAACGTGGATTGATTTCCATGATATACAATTCATCTTTTTTAGTTCTCATAATTTCCAGCTCACAGCCACCTTTCCAGTTAGTGGCATTCACAAAATCACTGGCCACTTTTATCAACTTATCATCCTCCAGTGTAATTCCTGCCCATGCTTTTCCTTTGTCGGTGATGTACAGTTTTCGCATGGGAATAATGCTCACCGCATTGCCTTTTCCATCGCCCAGTACTGCAATATTTATTTCTGTACCATCAATAAATTCCTGTACAATAATGGGGAAGCCCCATTTTGCAGAAAGTTTATAAAAAGCCTTTTGTGCCTGCTCCATTGTATAGGCCACAATCGCATCATAAAATTTTCCTTTTACAACCAACGGAAAGCCCAGTGATTCTTCGCAGGAATTTAATTCAGCAATGCTGTTGATGATTTTATCTTTTGGAACTGTTAACCCCTGTTGTTGTCCAAACCTGAATAAGTTGATTTTATCCCTCACATCAAACTGCTCCTGTGTTGGGAGAAATGTGGCAATACCCATAGTTTGCAATACCGGGCCGAGTTTTATAAAGTTGTGCAGTTCTGCATCAAAATTGGGAATGATGAGTTGCAGGTTTTCTTTTTCATGTATATACTGCAATCTCCTGAGCAAGGCATCTGAACCCGCTGCGGGGTAAGGAATTTGGTAGGTTTTATCCACCACATCATGCATGTAAATACCCGGCTCCAATGTTTCATAAGACAGGCCAATAATCCGCAAAGGTTTTGCCAGCCCATCTCTCAGCGCCCTGATTACTGCAATGCCGGGTCCCGGACTATCAATAGCATTTAATCCTGTTACGGCTATCGTTGTGAGGTTATCAGACTTTTCCATAAAGCATTTTTATTATTTTTTTTAATTCTCCAGGAGATTGGCTTCTTTCAATTGATTCATAAAATCTTCCAGGTCCTGTTCAAGCCGCATTGGTTCTACTTCGTAATCCTTCAGGATGTTTTCTTTTATTGCAGCAAGGGCTGTTCCCTGTTTTAACTGTTGTAATATTTCTGCCGCAACAGGATTTACATTATAAGAGTCGCCGGAGGAGGGATTGAAGATGAAACCAGACTCGCTGGTTGCAATATTTTTTTTGAGGTACATATACTTTATTTTAAAGAAGGTAAAAGCCGGCAACGATTGAATGTTGCCTGCATATATTTTTAAAATCCCAGATAAATTTATTTGATACAATGGCTACCATGCCCTCAGTTTTACCCAGATATAATCATCCATTAAAATTTCATTTTTAAAAACTGCTTTGCGACGCACACCTTCCAGGTAGTAACCATTTTTTTCCAGCACACGCATGGATGCTTTATTATTTTCAAACACTTCTGCATACAAACGCAACAGGTCAAAATAGTAAAACGCATATTCGGTCATTAACCTTACTGCCTCGGTAGTAATACCCTGCCCCCAATATTCCTCCCCTAGCCAATAACCAATCTCTGCAGATTTGATGTACACATCTCCATTCAATATCAAACCTATTCCTCCCACGGCCTGTCCATTTACATCAATCGCCATGTTTACTGCAGGCAACGCATCCACTACTTTTTTCAGCCACGCTTTGCCATCTTCTTCTGTATATGGATGGGGAAAATAATTGCGGAGATTATTCCAAATTTTAATATTGTTTGCATGCAATACCAGTGAGTTTAAATCCTCGTATTTCCAGTTTCTTATAGCTATTAGCATTTGAAAAATATTAAGCTATTGCGTTTTTTGTATTGGAGCTTTTGCTGCTGCGGTGGTTCATAGCCCCAGGGCGGTTAATTATGTTCTGTGCAGTTACCCTACCGACAGGGGCCGAAGCCGCCGCCGGGGGTTGAATGAAACCTGCCATTTTAAATTGCTCTTCTTCTGCCATTACAGTTTCCCCTGCCTGCACCACACCTGCCATTACCTTTACCATTACCTGCTCCCTGTCCCCTGTTCAGTCGCTGTCCCTGGCCCGCTCCTTTTACTGCCAGCCGGTTGCCGCTCTCATAGGTATCACAAACACCGTTTTTATTTGCATCAACAAAAGTGGGCATGTCTTTATTTGTTCCGGGTTTACCGTTGCCTGGTCTTGTATTTTGGGCAGACAATACTCCGCTGGTAGCAATCATTAAGATTGCTGCAATCATAAACTTTTTCATGTTTTAATATTTAGTTGTTATAAAATTATTAGTTGTTGTCCCGGCCTCTTCGCCGGTGCTGATTAGGTGTAGTTATGTTTTCGGTTTTAAACAATGGCAGAAAGGCTTTTTCCAACTCAACGCTCTGTGCAGGTGAACATATTTTTTTTACGTTTAAATAAAAATGAAAGGTTCCGTATTTCAATTTACCATGCATCTGGCCAATCTGCTCAGACAGGTTGCTTAGTACTACGGTATCCGGTGCAGCTTTTTGTAATTCAGTAAACATGGCTGTTTTTAAAGAATCTATTCCAAAAGTTAAATCCATTGCATAAGGACGAAAATCCTGGTTTATATCCCGAAACGAATCCATCTGCACCTCACTAAAACCAAGTGTTTGCCGGAAAAATCTGCCGTTGAGCATGTTTACACCAGCCCCGGTATTGATGGCAACACTATCCGCCACGACACTTTCTTTGTAGTTATGATAAAGAATAGTTGCTATTGTAACCACATTGGTTATTACCAGCAAAACCACCGCCCATTTTAATAATTGATTCCTTTTCATCATCACTGCATTTACTCATTACTCATTTGATTGTACAAGGCAAAATTTTCCATGCTGGCATCATTCATCAGCACCATATCAGCAACATCATTTTTTGATTGATAAAGGCTGCCTGCTGCAATACCCGCAAACACTGCAATAAAAAGACTTACTGCCATCACTGCTGTTCTCCATACGGGTGAAAAAACAAACAATTTTTCAGTCCGTTGTTTATCTATTGCCGCCATTACACGGGTAGATAAAAACGGATTGAATGCTGTATCTTTTTCCGCTGCAACAAAGTTGTTAATCAGTTGATCAATATCTTTTTTACTGCTCATTGTATCGCTGTTTAATAGTTAGACAATTAATGTTTAAAAAATCCTATGCCCCATACCCTTCTTTTTCTAATATTTTTTTCAGATTGTTTTTTGCACGGATGACCAGTTGTTCAACAGCACCTTCGCTGATGTTCATAATTTCGGCTGCTTGCCTTTGGGGAAGTTCTTCATATTTGGTAAATACAAATGCCAGCCGCTGTTTTTCGGGCAATGCATCCAGAGCTTGCTGAATAACAGCATGGTCTGAACGCTCTGTTAATAAGGCTTCCGCAGATTTGTCTTTTGACGCAACCTGCAACATATCTGCCAATCCGGCCCAGAAAGTTTTGCGTTTTTTCTTTCTTAGAAAATTTAAACTGGTATTTACGGTAATGCGGTAAAGCCATGTAGAAAAGGCCGCCTTACCATTATAGGAAGAGAGTGACTGATAAACTTTTACAAAAACATCCTGCGCAATTTCTTCTGCATCTTCCTTATTATGCAGCAGTCCCATAGCTGTACGAAATACACTAGACTGGTATTGTTTTATCAATATCGTATAATTCTGCTGGTCACCCTCCAGAATGCTATGTATTAATTCAACTTCATCCATGCGCCTTGCGGTTGTATATGTTTAGACAGCAGATTGTTTGGCAATCCTATGGCAGCTAAATAAAATTATCCTCTTACTGCTACCGGCTCCTGCAAATTGGTTTGCGGTAATGGCACAGTTTTGTTTTTCCCAAATTTCTCTTTCAATCTATCCACCACATAATAAACCATCGGTACTAAATAAACTGTCAATATCAATGATGACAGAAGCCCACCAATAATTACCCAGGCCAATCCATTTTTCCATTCGCTGGCAGTTCCTTTTGCCAATGCAATAGGTAGCATACCGAACACCATTGCCAATGTGGTCATTAATATCGGACGCATACGTTCTTTGCCTGCTTTTATTAAAGCCTCTTTATAATACATGCCCTGTGCTTTTAACTGATTGGTAAAATCAACAATTAAAATGGCATTCTTAACTACTAAGCCCATCAGCATTATTAAACCAAGCAGGGCAAATAAACTTAAATTACTTAACGCCAAATTCAATGCAAGAAAAGCACCAATGGTTGCCACCAAAATGGAAAACAAAGCAACAAAGGGATACACAAAATTGTCGTACAATGCCACCATAATTAAATAAATCAGCAAAAATGAAATCATTAAAACAGAACCCAATGCACCAAAACTATCGTTCTGCCTTTTTATATCGCTTCCCCATGTCATGTCTATTCCTTCTGCCAAAGGATTTTTTTTGAGATACGCTACTACTTCATCTGCAACCGTTCCGGATGGACGGCCCAAAGCATCGGCAGTAAGTGTTATAGCAGGCTGGCGGTCTTTTCTTTCTAACAGCGAAGGCGAATTATCTCTCTCTACATTTGCAAACTGCGAAACTTCTATTGGCAAACCCATCGGATTTACAATAGATAATCGTTTTACATCATCATAATTTTTTCGTTCAAATTCATCCAGCCAAATTCTTACAGGATACTCTGTTCCGTTTTCTGTAAGTGTTGCATCATCATTTCCTGTAAAGGCTGTTCTTAAATTTAAACCTACATAAGCAGTTGTTAATCCTAAACGCTGCATCTTATCTTTGTCGGGAATTATCTTGTATTCAGGGCTTCCTGCTTCTACTGATAAACGAACATTGTCGGCACCGGGGATCTTTTCTACAATTGATTTTAATTCATTACCCGATGCCATTACCAAATCCAGATTGTTGCTACTTAAAGTAATTTCAATGGGAGCTGAACGTGGAATTAATCCCAGTGCTGCCATGGAATAATTTATTGAAGGATATCTTAATTTTAAATCTTCCCGTAATGTTTTCATAAAGGACTCTGTAGGCAAATTATTGAGTTCTTTTTTAGATTTTAGCTGGATGGTAAATTCAGTTTTATTTGCAGAGCCTACACCTAAACTTCCAATACCTGTGCTCGGTCCTCCAACATTGCTAAATACAGTTGCCACTTCTTTTTGTTGCAGAATATAAGTTTCTACCTGTTGCGCTATTAAATTATTTTGTTGGATAGATGTAGTTTTATCAAATTCTAAAGCCATACGAAACTTACCCTGATCACCGGTAGAAATTAATTCTTTGCCAATGATCCCTTGCTTCATTATCCCTAAAGTAATTGCAAAAAGCAGCAATACGATTCCTGTAAAAATTAGTTTATGGCTTAAAACCCATTCCAGTTGTTTGCCATACCAGTTGATGAATTGATCCAACTGAAGTTCGAACCAAAGCAGGAAGCGATTGAAAAAGTTAGTGGGTTGTAAATCTTCTTTCTTGCCAATTCGTGAAGCTAACCAGGGTGTCAATGTAAAGCCTACCAGTAAACTGGTGAGCGTAGAAGTAACCACCACCACCGAAAATTGTTTAAGCATATCAGCCACAAAAACCTGTAAAAAAAGGATTGGTAAAAACACTACAACATCCACTAAGGTGATAGACAATGCTGCAAAACCAATTTCCATACGGCCATCCATTGCAGCAACCCTTTTCTCTTTTCCTTTGTCTAAATGCTTCTGAATATTTTCTAATACCACCACGGCATCATCTACCAGGATACCGATGATTAATGACATGGCAAGCAAGGTCATTAAATTAAGTGTATAACCCAACAACCACATCACCGCAAAAGCGGTAACCAAAGATGTTGGAATGGCAACAATTACAATTAATGAGTTTCTAAAACTCCGCAGAAATAAAAGCATTACCAGCGAAACCAGTAGCACTGCCAAAATCAGATCGAACACTACTGAATTAACTGCGGCAATAGTATTATCAGTGCTATCATCTGCAATAATAAACTTAACTCCTGCAACTGCATTTTGTGCTTCAATAGTTTTGAATTTATTGCGAACCAATTTTGAAACATCAACAGCGTTGGCATCGCCCTGCTTTTTCAACATTAGTCCAATACCGTTTTTGCCATTGTAACGGCTGATGGAAGTTGTTTCTTTAACTCCATCGCTTACAATTGCCACATCTTTTAAATACACCGGGCTGCCGGCAACAGGCATCGCTACCTGCACATTTTTTATATCTTGTATTGTTATAAATTTTCCGCTAAGCCTCACCGAACTATTTTCTTTGTCTGTTTGTATTTTACCTGCTGGTAAATCAAGCCCTGAGCGGTTAACCGCATCTACCACCTGCGAAAGCGATAGTTTAAACAGTTTCAATTTATCCTGGTTCACTTTTACCTGTACTTCTCTTTCTTCGCCACCTAAAATAGTAATCTCCGCCACTCCTTTCAACTGTTGTATTTGCGGCAAGTATTCATCTTTCATTTTTTGATAAAATGCAGTGGCAGGCAAATTACTTGTGGCACTGACAGACATTATCGGCAAATCATTCGGCGACACCTTACTCATTACCGGGCTTAAAATATCTACCGGTAAATCTTTGCGGATATTATCAATGTAGCGTTGGGCATCCTGCATTGCTTTATCCAGGTTGGTACCGTATTTTAAGTTGGCAATAATAATAGAGGCATTGGGTAAAGATTTTGTAACCAGATAATCTACGCCTTCCATATTAGATAAAGCGTCTTCAATTTTTCTTGAAACAGATGTTTCCACTTCACCGGGTTCGGCTCCGGGGTAGGCTGTTTTAATAACTACGACCGGCTGATTAAAATCGGGCATCAGTTCGTAACTAAGATTTTTATATCCAATAACACCTAATAAAGTAAGCACACTAAAAAGTACGATTATCAGCGATGGACGTTTGATTGATATTTCTGTAAGATTCATAATGCACGGATTTTATTTATTGGTAACATTGGCTCCAATAAAAAGATTTATAAAACCATTTGTTATTATTACATCCCCCGGCTTTAATCCACTTGCAACAACCACTTTGTTTGCAAACTTTTTAGATATAGTGATATTCTGCAAAACAGCCTTGCCTTTATTTACCAAATAAACCTTGGGTTGATTTTCTGAGCCCACAATAACAGCGGCAGGAATTACGATGCCTTGTTCAGGTGTATCATTTCTTAAATTCAATTTGCCAAACATGCCCGATTTAATGGCCAGGTTTGAAACATTGCTCACGGTAAACTGAACAGGAAATGAATTGCCTGTGTTGGCTTTGCTTCCTATTAAAGATGTTTTTCCCAGAAGCTTAATTTCAGGGACTGCATCGGCTATGATTTCATAAGAATTCTTATAATTAAACAGGCTTAAATCACTTTCAGGAACATTTATTGTAAATTTTAATTGTCTTATATCTGTAACCTGCAGCAAAGGAATACCCGGCGATGCAAAAGCGCCAACCTCACTTAGCTTGGCAGTTACCACACCATTGAAAGGTGCATAAACAGTGGTTTTATTTAATTGTGCTATAATACTTGCCCGTAAAGCTTGTGCATTTTTCAGCGATGATTGCTGCATAATAGTGCTGCGTTGAGTTTTTGCAGTTTGTAATTGCAGTTCGGCTTTTTCTAATTGAATGCCCTGTATTGCATCTGCCGCAACAAGAATTTTATATCGCCTTACATCGTCCTCCAAGCCATTTATTTGTATTTGGTTTGCCTGTAATTGTATGTCAACTTCTGTGGTGATATTTTGTATCTGTACGTTTACCGTGTTTAATTGCTGGTTCAGCAGGGCATCATCCAATTTAATGAGCGTCTGTCCTTTGCTCACCATGCTACCGGCATCTGCATACATCGCATTTATTTTACCCTGTACTTCGGCGCTCAGTTTTGTTTCTTTATTTGGTTCAAATGTGCCTGTATAAAAATATGGGGCATCAATGTTTTCTAATTTGATTATTTGGGATTGCACATTAATTGCCTGCTCTTTATTATATTGATAAACTTTTTGTTGAGTTGTAGCCTTATTTGTTTTAAGACGAATAGCAACAATTGCTACCAGCAACAGAGGGATTAAAATGTATAAAACCTTTCTCCAATTGATTGACTTTTTTTTCATGTCGGTGATAATTAGTTTGTAATTTTTAATTCCCGTTTTTTATTTGATTAGTTAGTCTTTTCAATTCCAAATCAGCTTTTAAATAATCTACCACTGCGGACAGGTAATTTTGCTGGGCTTCCCGCAAAGCACTATCTGCCAGTAAAACATCTGTTAAAGAAGCTAAGCCTTGCTTCTGCTGCAGAAAGATTTGCACATACAATGTTTTAGCAAGTTCAATTTGGGATATGGATGTAGTAATAGATTTTTGGGCAACTGACAGTTGTCTTTTTACATTTTCTATTTGCATCGTATTTTGTTCGGTAACTAACTGCACCTGTAATTCACTATTTTTTATCTCCAACCTTTTTTGATTAAGCTTTCTTTGTGTAACAGTTCCGTTAAACAATGGATAAGAAATCTGGATGCCCGCAAAACCGATTGGATAAAATTTTAAAAAATCATTGGGCTGTTTATCATAGCCAAATCCTGTTTTGCCATAAGAGCCAAAAAGAGAAAGAGAAGGAAGCTTAGACCTTTTCAATGTGCTTAACTCACTCTGTAAAAATTTAGATTGCATATTTGCTAATCGAATATCAATTGCTGTAGTACTCGTATATTCACCACTTAGTTTATATTGAATATCCTTTACGATATTTATATTTTGTTCCAATGAGATGCCCATTGCAAATTTCAAGGCATTCATAACCTGCTCATACCTGCTGTTCACTAATTCTCTTTGAGTCTCTAATTGTTCTTTTTGTAATTGCACTTTGCCAACATCCGTTCCCTTTGCCATAAGTTGCTCTTTAAGCAACTGCATATTTTTTAAAAGCCTTGATGTATTTACGATGTTGCTGTCAATAAAGGATAATTGCCTCAGTAAAAGTTGCCCGTTGTAATAGAGATTAGAAATATCAAAATAAATTTGCTCTTCTGTTTTTTGCAATTGTAAGTCGCTTAGCTCTGTTGCTATTTTAGTAGTTTGTATAGCGCCAAACACCTGTGGATTATACAGGGGCATTGTTAGCTGCAAATTAGCATTGATATTGTGCGGCACGCCAAACTGAGTCTCCTTAAAAGTTCCTGCCGGTCCGCCAAAAATAGCAGCAGGCATTAGCTGCGTTGGCAGATCGGTAAAGTATTTATAATCTGCATTAGCTGTTATTTTAGGGATCAGGTTTGCGATGGCTTCCTTTCTTTTTTGTTGGCTTATCGAAGTATTGTTTCTGCTCATTTGCAAAGCCTTGTTGTAAACCTGTGCTGTATCAATGCACTGTTGCAGTGTCCATACTTGCGCCTGCACAGCGCTAAATCCTGTTACAGTAAGCAGAAGAACTAACAATTGTTTACGAATGTTCACTAAGTTCATTGGTGATGTTTTTTATTTGATGAGCAATAGCTGGCTATCAGCTATTCCTTTTACTGAATGTTTTATCATCGGTTCAATATTTACATAGTCGCCGGGTAATAAAATTTCTTTTATTCCTTTTTCATTTTCAAAAACTACTTCTCCTGTTACACAAACTAAAAGGGCAGGTATTTTTGTTGTATGTTCTTTTAATAATTGGTTATTCAAAATTTGAATAGCCGTTACATTTCCTTCCGCTGCCTTAAAATGAGGGATAGCAGAAACGGGTTTTAGTTTTGTATGCAAATCTTTTATGTTCATTCAAAATAGTTTTTAAAGGTTAAGAGATATTCCTGCATTTCTTTCAGGATTTCCGCTTCAGTGTTACCAGCTTTTAATTTCTCCAGTTGGCCTTTTATCGGAATCAAAAAATTATGCAACTGATTATGAGATTCACCTTTCATGGTACACTTGTCAAAAATTGTTTTAAATTCTATCTGTAACGAATCATTAAGTTTTACAGCTTCCATTTTACCGGCAATACCGTTTTGAACAAGGGATGCCATATTGCTGATACCGGTAATGGTTTCGGCATTAGCCTTCCATTTTTTTCCATTATCTAACTGCACTTTGCCGGCAGTTTCTTCATGGCTCTCTTTGTTGTTCTTTTGCTCATGCTTCATTTCTGACTGTTGATGGCTATCATGATTTTCTTCTTTGTTACTTTCCTGAGTATTACAGGCAACAAATACAAGAAGCATAACAGGCAATAAAAATTTAAACTTTTTCATTTTTAGATAGTTGTTTGTTTTTTAATAAAAAATAGGATGCAACAGCTAACAGTATGGTTAAGCCAATACGAAATATCATTGCGTTTACGGTTTTAGCTTCATACAATCCTCCATCGCTAATATGTATCTTTAACCCGATAAAAGCTGCCACAAGAAGAACCGCAGATAAAGCCAATAACGAAACCGGCCATTTTTTCATTTTAAGTAACCCATACGCTGCAGCCAGGTATAAAATACTACTGATAAAATTTGCCCACACAACAAGAAGTACATAGTTGCCTTCTTTTGCCCTGATACCAAAGAGGTCAAAAATTACTGAGCCGCTGAGAAATAGGGTGAGCAAAGCGAATAGTAATAGGGTAAAGGATAATATTTTCAACATGCGTTCTTTCATAATTATTAATTTTAAACTTTTATTAAAGTCAAAATACTTTCCATCAGTTTATTCCCTTTTTTCTTTACATCAAATGCAAAATCTGACATTCGCCATTGCAGCATGTGCAGCCGGAAACTTCCCATAATGATATGCATGATATCTTCTGCGGGTGCGGTAGTTTCTATGATTCCCTGCAGTTGCCCTTGGTTGATAATTGGTAAAAGATGTTTTCTTTTGGTTGCCATAAGTTGCAGAATAGCAGCATTAATGGATTTGCTCTCTTCCATCAGACCTTCTGAAAAAACTGCAACCAGGAATTGAGGATGCTGCTGAAAAAAATCAAATTGATTATTAAATACAGCATCCAGTTTTTTAACCGGATCATTTATGTTTTCGACACAGGCAGTAAGCCTTTTATCCATATCGGCATTAAGGTATTGAAGCATGGTAATAATTATTTCCTCCTTACCCTTAAAATGGCGGTAAAGAGCACTCTCACCAAAGCCCATTTTTGCTGCAAGTTTTTTTGTAGTAAGTCCTGCAAGCCCGGATTCTGTAAGGATTTCACCAGCCGCTTCAATAATTTCTAACTGACGTTTTTTAATTTCCATTTTGCATTTTCATATTAAAGAAAGAAATACCTAACCATATTACAGAAGTTGCCATGGCAATAGCACCTATTAACACCAAAGCAGGAGGCAGGCCAAAGTATACTTCTGATAAAATGCCAATTGGCATCAGCAAGCCCGTTAAAGCAAGCCACGAAATGGCTTTTACACTTTTAAGTTTATCTCTGAAGTGAAGTAATAAATACCCGATAAGAATATTCAGAAAGGCAAACAGGTTTCCATGAACATGGGCCAACCGGCTTTCAAAATGCTTTCCGATACTGTACGAGTTTACCCATTCCTCTTTGCCCGGCGCAAAATCCCTTAAATAGATTAAGAGGAATCCGTAAGCCATAAAAGCTCCCATGGTAAGAAACCCGATGGCGATGTTGTTTTTTCCGTTCATGATTTTTTATTTTGAAATAAGTATGTGAATGTTCACTCACAAAACTGGTCTAATTCTTTAGTTATAAGTGTAACTTATGTTACAGTAACCAATGATTTTCGTCAGTGATAACTCGAAATAGAATGTTAGATACCCCGCATTTGAGTGTGTTTAGTCCGGCTCTATCATTAATTGCTGCGTAGCCTGAATATTTTGTGTTTTTAAAGTAATCCAATAGGTATTACCGGCTTTTAATTTCTTTATGCTTTTATCAATGCTGTTCTTTCCAATGATCAGTTCTTTTAGTATTTCCCTTTTTAAAACTTTGCCGTTGGCATCAGTAATTTGTAATTCCACGGATTCATTTTTTGCTAAAAAGAAATCAAGGGTTAAAGTACTTGCTTCCACATCGGCATATACCTGTAGTTGCAAACCATTATTGCTCTGCGGATTCAATATTCCAAAGGCTTCCTTAGCATTTTTTACCAGCATTACTTTAAACAACTGGTTGCTTGCATGGCTTTCTTCGCCAGTATTTATCCAAAAAATATTGGGTGCGGTACTGGTTATTCCGCCATAGATGTGGCCCACCAATGTAGTATCGGCTACTATGTTGTCTAACTTAATTACTTCATTTAAATATTGCGGAGCCGTTGGTTGTAATATCAGCTCTGCACCAGCGCCTAAAAACCCCGGCATTTCAACCGGCAATTTATATTCCGATAAATTACCTGCCTTGTCTCTTGTAACTGCGGCAATTGTTTTTACAAAAGGTACGTCGCTGTTTTGCACCAGCACCGCTGCGCTATCATAATATTGTGCAATGCCTCCAAAGAAGATGGTATGCATTTCATTATTAAGCTTACTGTATAAAGGCAGTGTGGCGCAATGATAATGATTATAGTATTGTGCAAAAGAAGGATTGATGGCATAACTGTTACTATCAATAGTTACACTATTTAAAAAAGGGATATTGGCAGTTGGCTGAAAAACTCCTGAAAAAAGTGATACCCCTTCTGCACCATCGGGTAATATTTGGGCTACTACATTATAATCTCTCCGGTGAAATGCAGGCGCATCTGTAATGGCCTGGTAATTTTTAACACTGATATTCACCCCATCATCCTCTATCGTAAATTTTCTTATTTGGTTGGTATATTGCTGAAAAAATCCCGGCCCATGATCGGGGCCCATGGGATTATACCTGCCTGTGAATTTTTGCCCGCCAACTAAATAATATGTGTTGTTTATTTTTTTAAGATGGCCGCCGGTAACGGCAAAAGCAGTATCGGAAATTTGCCTGAAATATGCAGCCAATGGCGCTGCATTTATAATGGCATTAATGGTATTGGGTACATCAATGGCCGTAAGGTTTGCATAAGTGGTATGATCATCCAGTGTACCGCTGAAGCCATAACCACCGGTAATGTACAGGTATCTTCCATCCTGGTGATACTGCATATTGGTAGCACTTAACTGCTCCTGCAATGCAACAGAAAGAGCAGTAGTTGGTGCATACCATTTTTGTAAGTTAACGGGATCGATAACGATAAGCTGCAGGTTATTACCCTTTGCAGCAAAAGATGCAAAAGGTTGCCTCCGGTGTAAACCATCCAGGCGGCCTCCAACAATCAGCCATTTACCCTCATGTTGCCCGTAGGCAAAAGCCTGCACCCCAATCAGGCCGGGAATACTTACTGGCTCAAGCATTATTTTAAAGGTATTATTTTGTGCTTCTGCAGTAATTGAATTTATCAATACAATAAGTGCCAGTAAAAATTTTAATTTCATTTACGTTTTTATTTTATAAAAAGAAAAGCCCAGCTCATGGCCTGTGTTTGGCAGGCCAATAAGTAGCAATAAAAATAGAAGGCTTATTTCCGGTACTGTGTAACGTTTGTTACCCAGGGGTATGATTGTAGTCAGCGGGCTGTTTTATGCCGCGGTATTAAAATAAAAAACCGGCAGATTAACTGCCGGCCACTATTAATGTTGCTATGCTTTAATTTACTCTTCCGATTTTGCCGTAGTCAATAAATTTTCTTCAATTATTTTTTTAAAAACATGCTTGGGGAAAGCGCCGGGCTGCATCATGGGTTCGCCATCGGCACCAATAAAAAGAATGGTGGGTATGCTTTGGATACCAAATACAGATGACAATTCCTGTTCTATATCCGTGTTAACTTTATAAATAAGTATTTTGCCTTCGTACTCATTGGATAGTTCTTCCAGCACCGGTGCTACCATTTTACATGGGCCGCACCAGTCGGCATAAAAATCAATAATAGCAGGCAAGGTTCCCTGGTACTTCCAGTCTTTTTCTGTTTCGTAGTTAAATACCTTTTCTTTAAACCCGGCAGTGGTTAATTGTATGGTTGCCATAATAAAGCTATATTTTTTGTAAAAATAAACTGTCCGTCAAAATTTATCAGTAACTTTTGTTACTGTTTCGGCAGCGTTCAGGCTTTAATTTTATTACATTAAAAACTCACTTATGAAAAAGACAATATTTTTTACATTCTTTATTATAATTGCTGTTGCCTGTAATAATAACGACGCTAATTATAAAGAAACTACTGATACATCTGCTACTTATATAAAACAAGGCGATAGTATTGTAAAAATCACTTTTGATACACTGCGTAATACTTTACTAAAAACAATTGCCAGTAAGGGACTTGCCGGTGCAGTAACATTTTGCAATGTGGAGGCATTGCCCATTACAGCAGTGTATGCATCAGCAGGAATTACAGTAAGCAGGGTTTCTGACAAAAACAGGAACGCTAAGAACGCACTTACAGAAATGGATAAAATTGAATGGGCAAAATATATAAAGCAAATAGCAAATAAAGATTCTCTGCGTGCTGCAATAGTTTACAACAATAATGAAGTACATTATTACAAGCCTATTATTATGCAACCTATGTGTTTAAGTTGTCATGGTACAACAGAAAAAGATATTGCAAAAGAACTGTTACCGGTAATAGATTCTTTATACCCGGCAGATAAAGCCAAAGGATACAAAGCCGGTGAACTAAGGGGCATGTGGCATATTGTTTTTACTAAACCAATGGTGGATGAAAAATAGTCTTTATTTTTTAACAGCAACAAATCGTATAATATCCGCTACACCCTGGTGATATTCCCCTTCGCTTAATATTGTTTGCAATGTTTGTAAGCATTCAATTTGTAATTCCTGAAAATCTTCTTTTAAAATTTCTTCTGTATACAACATAGACAATTCTTTTGGTCCACCGGAATTATTTTTTAACTGATCAGGATTAAATGCTTCGATGATGATTTTACCCCCAGGCTTTAACCATTGTATGGCTTTGCGATGTATTTGTGTTCTTATTGAAACTGGAAAGTGAGCATAAATAAATGCTACAACATCAACACTATTTTCCGGATAGTTTATCGCAGTGGCGTCATCAATAACATAATCAATAACCAGCTTTCTTTTATCCGCCAATTGCACTGCTTTTATTTTGCCGGCTTCACTACTATCAAATGCATTTACCTTCCATCCTTCTGCTGCGGCGTAAACTGCATTTCTGCCTTCGCCTTCGCAGGGTAAAATTATAGTACCTTGTGGCAAAGTATTAAGTTGTGTTGCAAAAAACACATTCGGTGCTTCGCCATAAACATATTCCTTTTCGCTGTAGCGTTCGTTCCAAAAATCACTCATTCTAAATAATTTTAACAATCAATAACTGGTTTCATCCATTTTTACTTTGCCCCTGAATGTCCAGAATACAAAAATAGTATAGGCTGCAACAATGGGTACGCCAATTGCAGCAATGGTTAACATAATGCCTAAAGATTTTTGCGAAGAGGCTCCATTGTAAACAGTGATATTAAATGCCGGATCAATGGTAGAAATAACAATATTTGGAAAAAGATTGATGGTGACCGTTATCAGCAGCAATGCAGAAGTTAATGCAGAAGAAAGAAACGCTTTAAAAAAAACGCCTTTTTCTAATAATCTTCTTGTATTAATAATAGTTAAAACAGTAAGTACCGGCACTATAAACAACCATGGGTTTGCCCGGAACTTATCCGCTGTTTGAGGCAGGTAAATTAATGTTGCCATAGTAAGGGTAACATAGGAAATGACAAAAAAACGGCTCGTATTTTTTGCCAGCACTCTTAGTTTGGTATGCAACCTGTTCTCTGTTTTCATTATCAGGTATGTGGCGCCATGCATCATAAATAAAGCCAGCACCGTTACTCCGGTAATTAAAGCATAAGGGTTTAGCAAATTTAAAAAGCCTCCTTCGTACTCAAAATCTTTATTGATAGGAATACCCTGCATTACATTACCTAATACAATACCTAATAGCACCGCAATTAAAATACTGGCTACTGAGTAAATAATATCCCATGTTTTTCTCCACCACAGCATTGGTTCTTTGCTTCTGAATTCAATAGCGATAGCCCTTAGTATTAGCACCGTTAAAAACAACATAAAAGGAATATAGAATGCTGAGAATATTGTTGCATACACTTCGGGGAATCCGGCAAACAAAGCACCGCCACCAATTACCAGCCACACTTCGTTGCCATCCCATACAGGGCCAATGGCATTTAATGCAGTACGCCTGCTTTCTTCTTTATTAAAAAATAAATGCAGTGCTCCGGCACCAAGGTCAAAACCATCTAAAATAGCATAGCCGGTAAACACGGCGCCTACTACTAAAAACCACCAGGTGGGATAATCGATGCCTAAAAATGTTTCCATATTATTTTAGTATAGGGTTATTGCGTTTAGAGTGTCCGGGAATTTCATCTACAGAATTCTCATCAAAACCATGCTGTATTTTTTTATTTAACAGGTAGATAAATAAAATAAACAGTACCGTATAAATAAAAGTAAATAATATCAGAGAGAACATTACCTGGTTGGCACTTACCGATTTTGATAAGGCATCGCTTGTTCTTAATAACCCATACACCACCCAGGGCTGTCTGCCCATTTCTGCAGAAAACCAGCCTACCTGATTGCCTATCTGCGGTAACAAAACCGAAAAAGAAAATACTACCATCAACCATTTATAGTTAAACAATTTACCCCGCCACCAAAGAAACACTGCAAACAACGTTAATCCAATAATGATCATTCCGATGGCAATCATAATATGGTATACCTGAAAAATGGCATTCACATGTTTTGGTCTGTCACTTACAGCAAATGCATTTAATCCTTTAACGGGTGTTGTAAAATTATTGTGTAATAAAAAGGAAAGTCCGCCCGGAATTTTAAGCCCATTTACTTTTTGTTTATCTTGGTCAACATACCCAAAGAGGTACATATCTCCTGCATTTAAACTATCATAATGCCCTTCAAAAGCAGCCAGCTTTGCTGGTTGGTTTACAGCAACGCCATTGGCAGATTTATGGCCTGTTATCAATTGCAGCAATCCTGAAACAGATGCCACTATCAACGCCATCTTAAAAGCTTTTTTTGAAATCTCTACATGCCTGTTTTTTAAAAGATAGTAAGCATGTACACTCAGCACCAAAAACGAACCTGCTAAAAAAGCTGCTACTATCACATGCGACAACCTTTCTACCGAAGAAGGATTAAAAACCATAGCCCAAAAATCGGTAACCTCGGCTCTTGCCTTTACACCTTCGCCAACAATATGAAAGCCTGCCGGCGTTTGCTGCCACGAGTTGGCTACCACGATCCATATTGCAGAAAACATAGAACCCAATGCCACCATTATGGTAGAGAAAAAATGCATTTTTGGTGAGATCCTGTTCCACCCAAAAAGTAGCAATCCCAAAAAACCACTCTCTAACGCAAAAGCAAAAATGCCTTCTGCTGCTAACGCACTTCCAAAAATATCTCCCACATATCTTGAATAAGTAGCCCAGTTGGTACCAAACTCAAATTCCATTACTATACCGGTAGCCACGCCAATACCAAAAATGAGTGCAAAAATTTTTATCCAGAAACGGGTCAGAGTTTCGTAGATTTTTTTACCCGTTTTTAAATACATGCCTTCCATAAAAACCAGCATTACCCCAAGACCAATACTTAATGGCGGATAGATATAATGAAAGCTGATAGTAAATGCAAACTGGATTCTGCTGAGCGTTTCTACATCCATAAGTTCTGTTTAAAAATAATTTGCCGGAGAGAAATATTTGGGCAATTGCAAAACTACTACAAGAATGTAAAAGTATTTTTTATTTAATTGCTGTAAGGTTACTATTGTTACATTAATAGTGCTTAAACATAAGCATAAATACAAAGGCAACCTTCCGGCTGCCTTTGCTCTCAATTTTAAAACCTAATCAATCAACCTTTCAACTTATTTTATGCTTTCATTACTTTGCTCTGGCATACATAATTTGTTTTAGGTACGGCAGTTGCGCTGATGGCTTTAAAACCACCGCCAACTTCGGTAAAATTCCTGTACCCTCTTGCCTGCAAAATTGATGCAGCCACCATACTGCGGTAACCACTGGCACAATGCATGTAAAAATGTTCTTCGGGATTTATATCTTTTATCCATTCGTTGATGGCCGCTAATGGCCTGTTGTAAGCTTCTTCAATATGCTCAGCAGCATATTCAGTTTCCTTTCTGATATCAATAATTTTATCTTTTGCAATATCAACTTCGGTGGCAAATTGTTCCGCAGATATTCTGTCCACCACATCGGCCTCTTTACCCGCAGCTAACCATGCTGCAAAGCCACCTTTTAAATGCCCTATCACATTATCAAATCCTACACGGCTTAAACGGGTTACAGTTTCTTCTTCCTTACCTTCATCGGTAACTAATAACAAAGCTTGTTTTACATCAACTATCATGGCACCAACCCAGGGCGCAAAATCTCCATTCAATCCAATATTTACCGATTGAGGAATAAACCCTTTTGCAAAATCAGCCGATGCTCTTGCATCTAATATCAATGCTTCTGTGTTTTCTGCTGCTGCTTCAAATTCGTCAGGCGTCAATGCCTTCATGCCATGCGTTAATACCGATTCAAAACTTTCGTAGCCTTGTTTATTCATTGCTACGTTTAAACCAAAATAAGCCGGAGGTGGCAATAATCCATCTGTTACTGCTTTTATAAATGAAGCTTTATCGGGTTGGTTCAATGCATAGTTCATTCTTTTTTGATTACCCAATGTATCCACTGTTTCCTTCATCATATTTTTTCCGCAGGCGCTACCGGCACCGTGTGCAGGATAAACAATTACATCATCAGCCAGGGGCATTATTTTGGTCATCAAACTTTCATACAACAAACCGGCGAGTTCTTCCTGCGTCATGTGTGCTGCTTTTTGCGCAAGATCGGGGCGGCCAACATCACCTAAAAACAAAGTATCGCCACTAAATATGCAGTGGTCTTTTCCGCTCTCATCTTTTAAAAGAAAAGTAGTGCTTTCCATTGTATGCCCGGGGGTATGTAATACCTTAATAATTATATCACCCACTTTAAATTCTTCTCCATCCTTTGCAGCAATACAATCAAACTCACAGGCGGCGTTTGGCCCGTACACAATTGGAGCTCCTGTTTTTTTACTCAGGTCAACATGGCCGCTTACAAAATCGGCATGAAAATGTGTTTCAAAAACATACTTTAGTTTAACGCCGTCTTTTTGCAATCTATCAATATAAGGCGCTGTTTCTCTTAACGGATCAATAATAGCAGCTTCGCCATTAGAAGTGATGTAATAAGCACCTTGTGCAAGGCAACCTGTATAAATTTGTTCTATAGTCATAGTTTCTGTTTTAAATTTTTGTTACACAAATATGCTTACATTTTTTAACCAGTTTGGTAACATTTGTTGCATTTATAAATACTTACTAACTGTTAATCGCCACCAAATTACCGGGATAAGCTCCCTTACATTTTTTTTCGCTAAGTGAAAATTAATAAACTGGTAAATTAAATAATTGATGCGATTTCTGTTACCAGTATGTAAATACCCATTACCAGTACAAACCAGCCAAATGCTTTTTTTAATTTTTCGCCTTCAATTTTTTTTGCTAAAAATCCGCCGATAAATATTCCTGTTACTGCAATAAGGGTGATGATGGTTAAAAATTTCCAGTCGATGTTGAAATGACCAATATCCCCGGTAAAGCCAATGAGGGAGTTGAGTGCTATAATTAATAAAGAAGTACCAATTGCTTTTTTCATGGGCATTTTAAGAATAAGTACCAATGCAGGAATTAATAAAAATCCACCGCCTGCGCCTAAGAAACCCGTTGCCAGACCTATTAAAACACCATAGAGCAAAAGCTTTGTAACAGGCGTATCTTTTTGCGCTGCATCATCGCTTGTTTCTGTAGCATCATCCTTCTCTCTAATCATGGCTATTGATGCAAAAAGCATTAATACGGCAAATAAAATCATTGTTGCCATGGATTGGGTAAGATGAAAATTTTTAGTACTGATAAGCACAGATGGTATCTCTGGCATTATTATTTTTCTGGTTATAAATACTGTGGTAATTGAGGATAATCCAAAAAGCAATGCCGTTTTAATGCTCACCAATCCTTTGCGGTAATTATTAAATGCTCCCACAAGCGAAGTAGTACCCACAATAAATAATGAATAAGAAGTAGCCAGTACAGGATTTACACCCATGGCATATACTAAAATAGGAACCGTTAATATAGAACCGCCACCGCCAATTAAGCCTAACGAAATACCTACCAACGCTGCCAGTAAATAACCTATTATTTCCATAAGTTTCTGCTAAAGTAGTTGCAAAGATGCTGTTAGTAAAAATAAGGATTGGTTACAAATGTTACAGTATACTTTAAGAAAATAGTCAGATTATCTTCTCTTTCCGAAATATAATTTGTTACTAAAGATATTGATTAAGTAATAACCTTAAGATAAATATTGATATAATACAAACCGGTTAATAAAAAAGTAACCCCTGCAATTATCCGCATTACCTTTTCTACTTTTTGAATAACCCTGAAATACATACCCAACTTTTGCAGGCTGAATGCAATAACAAATGAAAAAAGAATTACCGGCAAACCTGTGCCAACAGCAAATACCACCGGCAATGCCAATCCTTCGGCAGCAGATAAGGTCATTGGTATAAGCATGGCAAAAAATAATGCGCCGCTGTAAGGGCAAAAAGCCAATGCAAATACCAGTCCCAGTAAAAAAGAGCCCAGCATCCCTTTATCTTTAAATTGCTCCGATAATTTTTCTGTAAGATTTCCTTTAAATAAAAAATTAAGTTTTATAATATCCAGCATGATCAATCCAATGATGATCATTACCGGGCCAATAAATTTTTCGCCATTACCCTGAAATAATTTTGCTACCTGGAATTTACTGGCACCAAAATAAATTAAGGCGCCTAATGCAGTATAAGAAAACATTCGGCCAAAAGTATATAACAAGCCGCTTAACAACACTTTCTTTTTACTGGTAATTGTTTTAGCAATGTAAGCTGTTGCTGTAATATTTGTTGCCAGCGGACAAGGGCTAATGGCTGTTAACAAACCCAACGCAAATGCTGCCAGTAAAGGAATTTCCCGGTTTTGTGCAAGATTGGTTAGCCAGTCCATATTAACCTTTTATAAAATCAGCAATATATTTTTTCAGCTCTGCGTCAAAAGCTATTTCATTTCCTGCCTTTAAAAAAGCAAATTCAGTCAGGTCTTTTTTCTTTCCGGTTTTAGGATCGTATAAGAACAAAGCTGTACCACTTGCTTCAAACTGTTCCGCCTTTTTTGCATTCTTTTTATCATCCACATTTACCAAACTAAAAGCAATAGCAGGATAATTTTTAGTTAAGGTTGCCCTTGTTAATTTTTCAATTTTCACGCAGGTTACACAGCGATGTTCAGAGTGAAACTGAATCACTTCTATTTTTGTTTGTGCATTACTGCTTATCTGCGATAACAAAAAGAAAAATAGAGTCAGGCCACTAATAAAGAATCTTTTCATACTATTTATTTTAAAAGATGAGATTGAATAAATACCCAGAGATGACTATACAAAGTGCTACCACTGCAAAAAAAATCAGCAGCATTTTAGTGGTCATTACTTTTTTAAGCAGCAGGCCTTCTGGAATGGATAAACCCACCACTGCCATCGAAAAAGCAATTACTGTACCCAGCGGAATGCCCTTTTCCACCAATACCTGCATGATGGGCAAAATGCCCGCCGTATTACTATACATTGGCACGCCAATAATTACCGCAACAGGCACTGCAAATGGATTGCTTTTACTGATGTATGCCTCAAAAAATCCAGTGGGAATAAAACCATGCATTAAACCACCGATGGCAATACCTGCTAAAATATAAAGAGATACTCCTTTAACGATTCCCAATGCTTCTTTAATTATAGCCGGCACCCGTTGCACAAATTTTAATGAAGTACCGTCGGGCAAATCATCGTTGACAGGTTTATTTTTTAATAATTGTTTTACCCAATCTGTAAGTAGCGATTCCAATTTCATTTTACCCAAAATATACCCCGCTATCATAGATAAAACAATGCCGCTTACCACATAAATAATGGTAGTTTTAAAACCGAACATGCCAAAAAAAATGGCCACAGTAACCGCATCCACCAGTGGCGAAGAAATTAAAAAAGCCAGTGTTACACCAAGGGGAATGCCACCTTTTACAAAGCCAATAAATAAAGGCACCGAGGAACAGGAACAGAATGGGGTTATAGTGCCAAAAAAAGATGCCACAAAATAATCGAGGCCATACCATTTACGTTTGGTTAAAAAATATCGTACTTTATCAATGGGGAAATAGGAGTTGATAATGCCCATTAAAAAGGTAACTGCCATCAGCAGGATGAAGATCTTGATGGTATCGTACACAAAAAAATTAAGTGCATCGCCCAATTTACTGTGGGCAGCTATGCCAAATACCGAATAGATGAGCCAATCGGCAAATGATTGAAGCCAGTTGAACATTTTAAATTTTTATACTCTTTTCTTCACAAAAAATTAATGCCCGCCACAACATGAACCATGATTGTGTTCATGATCTTGTGTATGTTTTTTGCCGCCTCCACAACAACCACTATTTTCACTAACCGCTATTAAAGAAGTATCACCAAAAGTGGCAAAACCCTTTTGCACCCAACGTATCATACCATGTTTCATGTTCACTACTTTTTGCGCATCATATCCTTTATGAATTAAAAAAGCTGTTGCACGCAAACTTCTTGTACCATCCTGGCAAACTATTACCAGTTCCTTATCCATCGGTAATTCAGTATATCTTTCCTCAAATTCAGATAGCGGAATATGCTGCAGCAAAGGCACATTAAATTGCAGTTCATTTACTTCATCCGTTTCTCTTATATCCACCAGTATTGCTCCTTTTTTTATCCAGGCCTGTGTACTGGTTGGGCATATTTGATTTACAAAAATTTGTTGAGTTTCCATTTTAAATATTAAGTGGTTAATAATTGTTTTATTTCATTTACATCGGCTACACGGCCTTTTATTTTTGCCACACCGTCAACCATCAGCACCGGAGTGGTAAGCACATTGTATTGCATCATTACTTCTATATCTTCTATCTTTTGTACTGTTGCTTCAATACCGGTTTGTTGCATTGCTTGCAGCACATTATTGTACATGGTTTTGCATTTGGGGCAACCAGGGCCTAATACTTTTATATCTTTCATGTTATAGTATTTTTCTTTCTTCAAAAAAACTGATAAATATTTTCCGGGCTTCGGCCCATGCTTTTTGATTGATGCAATATTTTACTCTTGGCAGCATCACATCGCCCTGTATCAACCCGGCATCTTTCAATTCTTTCAGGTGTTGCGAAATAGTGGATTGTGCCATGGGTATTTCTTCCGTTAATTCTCCTGTAAAGCAGCAGGCCTGGCTTTCTAAAAAGTTAAGTATTCTTATCCGCACCGGGTGCGATAAAGCTTTGGCATATTTTGCCAGCACTTCTTCCTTTACTGTATAATTAACCTCTGTATTGGTGCGTTGCATAACTGCATTTTGTTCATCGCAAATGAACGATGAATGCAATTAGCCCAGCGTGACTTTTGTTACACAAAACAATGATACTCGTCATCGCAAAAAAATGCAACCTCCAACAATTTGGAGGCTGCATTAAATTTTTATACAGGGCAGTATTAACTTTTTTTAACCGGGCAGGTGTTTAACCCCACAATAGCATATAACGGACAAAAACTTATTAAACTGGTTAATACAAATACAGCAGCCAATACCAGTAATACTATACCAAATGTACCGGTAACAACATTGGTAAAATACAGTACTGCCATAATTGCGGCTAAAACGATGCGAATGATTTTGTCGGCAGAGCCCATGTTCTTTTTCATAAAATGTTTTTAGTTGTTGAATAATTTAATAGTATATACAATTAGGGTAACCAAACCCACACAAAGCAAACACACTAATAATAATTTCAGTAGCTTTTGTTGCATGGCAATGTGGTTAATTGTTATAATGTAAAATTACTCCCGCCTGCCGGGCATTCCGGTGACTTGAGTTACCAGCCTATAAAATTTCTATGGCGTTGGGCAATTGCTTTACTTTCCCTTCCTGTTCCAGCTTTTTCATTACACGGCTTATTACTTCCCTTACAGTGCCCAGTTCGGCAGCAATTTGTTTGTGGCGGATGTCGAGTATTCTACTTCCTTTTTGCCGGCTTTGTTCTTCCAGGTATTTGTACAGGCGCTGATCCAGCCGGTTATACAGCAGGTGATTGATGGTATCTAACAACGAGGCATAGCGCTGATCGTATAAATTATAAAACAGGTCGTTCACTGATGGAAATGTTTTTACCCAATGGTTCATTTTGTCTGCCGGTAATAAAACCAGCAAGGTATCTTCTTCGGTAATGGCAAATACTTTACTGGGGTTATTTTTTAATCCTGCCGTAAAAGACATGATACAACTTTCTCCATTCTCAATATAGTACAGCAGCAATTCCTTTTCTTCGTGGCGGGTAAATACTTTTATACTGCCCTGCAATACAAGCGGTATTAACTTTACATATTGCCCTTCTCTTAAAATTTCGGTATTGGCCGCAATGCTTTTTACAATGCCAAATGCTTCCAGCTCGGTAATAAACTCTTGTGGTAAATAATGCAGGTATTCTTTAATGCTTTTCATAAACAAACTTATTGGTATGCAAGTGTACCTTTTTTTTATGAGTTTATGAATGGTGGTTTGGGATAAAACAACTTTTCAACTGGCAGAATGAACTTGCTTGTAGTATAATAATATAAACAACTAAGTAAGATTATAGCGAAGGCTTTAGAGAACGGTTTGTGAAGACACAAACCGGGGCGAAGAGCCTCTTTGGTATCAATAAATATTCGGTTACCGGTAAATAATTTTTATTGGATTTTGTTGTATATAATCTTAATAATTCGCAAATGCAACTCGTCATTGAAATTCTTTCTTTCAGTTGGGTTAATTGTAAAAAAGGTCAATGTTTCATTGGCAATATCATTTAAAGTGAAAGTTTCGCTCATAATATTTTCAAGTTGCTTTAAAATTTCTGGATTCATATACTTTTTTACTTCCGTAGGAATGCCCGTTGGTTTGGGCTTTTGATAATCAACCCGTATTGTTCCTTTTAAATCGTTTGAATAGCTCCACTTACCATATATAGTATCTTTAGAGATGATTGAAACAAAGGAGCGGTCAACATTAAAATTGTAATACCTGGGTTCAGAATATTTTTCCTTTTCATTATTAGTTCTGATTGCATCAGCAAATTTCCATTTTCCTATGATATTTGTACAGATATACCCGGAGTCATTCTTTATAGTAAATTCTCTTTCAAAATCAGACCGGTAATAATAATGAAATGAATCAGGACTATTTTTCTTGAAGTCGTACTTATTCCTGATCGTCTTTTTACCGTCCTTGTATTCAATAATTATATTCTCAGGGTTTGTCTCCAAAACTTGTGAAAATAAAATACAGGAAATGAAAATAAAAATAGTTGCTATTAAAACTGCTTTCATAGTAAATGATGTGTGTTAAATACTACCTCTATTATATAAATATACAGAACTTGTCATCCAAAAACCGTTGTTACCATTATTTTGTACAACCATATTCTCCGCTACAATAAAAGTTCACTAATGATATACAGTATCCCAATGTATCGGGACGACGCCAATGAAGTTTAATAGAAAATCTAAAGCTTGGCTCACAAAAAATAAAAAACATTTCAGCAAATCCTCGGCAGCTGCTCACCTGTTAAATAATTAACCACCCGCTTGCCGCCAATACGGCTTTTTAAAATTACTTTTCCGGGATGATCGCTGGTAACGGTACCAATGATGGCTGCATTAGTGCCGCAGGGCTGTTGTTGTAATGCAGATAAAAAATCATTAGCAATATCATTTTTTACCACGGCCATAAACAAACCTTCGTTAGCCACATACAAAGGATCGAGGCCTAGCATTTCGCAGGCGCCATCCACCTGCTCATCAACAGGAATTAATTTTTGATCGATAGCAAAACCGAGTTGGGTAAGTTCGGCAATTTCGTTAAGTACAGAGGCTACACCGCCCCGTGTGGGATCACGAAGAAATTTTATGTTGTTGCCAAATTTTTCAATAAGATCGATAATGGTATGATTGAGGTTAGTGGTATCACTTTCGATACTGGTTTCAAACTCCAGCCCTTTGCGCAAGCTCATGATGGCAATGCCATGTGTGGCAATATTACCACTTACAATTATACTATCACCGGCTTCAATATTGTTGTGGTGAATTTTTGCTTTGGGATGAATGATGCCAATGCCCGAAGTATTGATAAATATTTTATCGCCTTTACCTTTTTCCACTACTTTGGTATCGCCGGTTACAATTTTAATATTGGCTTTATTGGCAGCTTCTTTAATACTAACCAGTACTTTCCAAAATTCTTCCATGGTAAACCCTTCTTCTATAATAAATGCCAGCGATAAATATTTTGCTTCGGCACCACACATGGCCAAATCATTCACTGTGCCATTTACTGCAAGGTCGCCAATATTGCCGCCGGGAAAAAAGATGGGAGAGATAACATAACTATCAGTACTAAATGCCACTTGCCCATGCAATTCAAAACTTGCACCATCATGCTGCTGATCCAGTAAATCATTTTTAAAAACATCAAACACACCAGTTTGTAATAAGCGATGCGTTAATAATCCACCGCTGCCATGGCCCAGCGTGATCACATCAAAATCGAATTTGGGCATGGGACAGGAAAGCTGCATAATGGATAATTGATTAATGGATAAAGAATAATTTTTTATGGTTTAGTAGCATGTTCCTTCTGTTGTGTATTTTAATTAAAGCGGCACTAACTCTTTAACAGGCGCATAGTGATAGTATGCAGCGCAAGCGCCTTCGCTACTTACCATGGGCGCACCCAATGGATGCTCGGGCTTACATATGTTACCGAAGTTGGGGCATTGCCTTGGTTTTTTTAAGCCCTTCATAATATCGCCGCTGATACATGCCGCATTTTCTTCGGCAACAGGCAGATCGAGTTTAAATTTTAATCTTGCATTATAATTTTTGTACGCTTCATTTACTTCGTAACCGCTTTGCGGAATTAAACCAATGCCCCGCCATATTCTATCGCTTACTGTAAACACCTGGTGTATGGTTTCCTGTGCCATTTTGTTGCCTTCACGATGCACATACCTGGCATATTGATTTTCTACTTTGTATTCGCCTTTTTCCAGTTGATGCACCGCCATTAAAATACCCTGCAACAGATCCACCGGTTCAAAACCGGTAACTACCAATGGGGTTTTATATTTTTCGGCTACGGGATAATATTCTTCCATACCCATAATAGTACACACATGGCCTGCAGCCAAAAATGCATCTATCTTATTTTCTGTATCACTTATAATAGCTTCCATGGCTGGCGGCACCAACACATGCGATGCTAAAATACTGTAATTGGTAATCCCCATTTTACTGGCCTGCACCACACTTAATGCATTGGCAGGTGCAGTGGTTTCAAACCCTACTGCAAAAAATACTATTTCTTTATCCGGGTTTTCTTTTGCTATAGTTAAGGCTTCTAATGGAGAATATAAGATCCGTACATCGCCGCCTGCTGCTTTTATTTCCAATAAATTTTTATTGCTGCCCGGCACACGAAGCATATCGCCAAAGGAACATAAAATAATATTGGGTTGCTGTGCTAAATAAACAGCTTCATCAATTACGCTAACACTGGTTACACAAACAGGGCAACCGGGGCCATGCACCATGGTAATTTTATCGGGCAGCATTTCTAAAATACCATTCTTTACCAGGCTATGTGTTTGCCCGCCGCAAATTTCCATCAGCGTCCACGGTTTAGTGGTAATGCGGTGAATTTCTTTAATAAATTCTTCCGCTAATTCGGGATCACGGTATTCTGATAAATATTTCATGGCATTATTTTTTATTACTAGAAGACACCAGTTGAAATAAAAATACTTTACAGTGTACTGAATTGTTTTTCTTTCAACTCTTCCACTTCTCCCATTTCTTTCAGGTAACTGAATACTTTATTAGCTTCTTCTTCATCCACCACACTTATGGCAACACCTACATGTACCAGCACATAGTTGCCAATTTCTGCCTCGGGTACCATACATAAATTTACTTCTTTAACTATGCCGCCAAACGACACTTTACCAAAACGAAATGTTTCATCCAATTGGTTGCTGACAGATAATATTTTACCGGGAATTGCTAAGCACATATCATTTATTTTAATTGATAAGTTATTATTATTTTCAGCTAAAGACGGATGTTGCTATTTTTTTCAAGCTGGTTCTGCTGCCAATACTTTTTCTTTAAGCCAATCGTACCATTGCTGTAATCCCTGGCCGCTGGTACAACTCAGCTCTATAATTTCTAAGCGATGATTTATCTTTTTGGCATTTGCTTTTACTTTTTCCATATCAAAAGGAACGTAAGGCAACAAGTCGGTTTTATTAATGATGCAAAGTGTAGATGAATGAAACATGTCGGGATACTTCAATGGTTTATCATCACCTTCGGTAACACTTATAATTACCACTCTTTCCTTTTCCCCCAGGTCGAACATAGCAGGGCAAACCAAATTGCCTACATTTTCTATAAACAACACACTATCTGCTTTTGGCTTCATGCCCTGCACAGCATGCAATACCATGTGTGCATCTAAGTGGCAACCTTTACCGGTATTTATCTGCACTACTTTTGTTCCGGTGGCGTGAATGCGATCTGCATCATTGGTAGTTTGCTGATCGCCTTCTATCACAGCAAATTCCAACTGGCCTTTTAAATCGGTTAATGTTCTTTCTAACAAAGAGGTTTTGCCCGAGCCGGGAGAGCTGACTAAGTTTAATGCCAGAATATTTTTAGCATCAAAGTAGCCCCGGTTTCTTTGGGCCAGCAGATCATTCTCCTGCAGAATATCTTTTTCTACATGTACTACTTTTTTATGCAGTTCGTAAGTATGCTCGTGAGTAGGTTGGTGTTGATGACCGGGTTCATGCATGGTTACATTTCCATCAGCATCACATCCGCAGGTGGCGCACATAATTTTTAAATTTATTGTTCAATAATTTATTTTCGGGTTACTACAAGCGATTTTACCCGCAATTCTTTGCCTTCAATAACATCTACTAAATAACCTTTGCAATCGGGGCAGGCATCGTATAAATTTTCCAAAGAAAATATGTTTTCGCAGTCTAAGCATTTTCCTTTTCCTGCTATACGATTAATTCTTGTAACTGTATTTTCAAGTACTGTTTGCTTTACTGCCTGCTGCCAGGCAAATTCAAATGCATTCATTTCTACAGTACTTAAGCAACCAATATCCATTTCAATTTCTTCAACAATTGTAGCACTGGCTTTTGCAGCTTGTTGCTGAGCAATATCAATTATGCTCATTACAATAGAAAGTTCGTGCATACCACTGATTTTAACTTTGTTGTTTATTACTGCGGAAATAGCGAACGCCGGCAACCACTGCAATTAATGCTACTAAAGCAACAACAATATGTACCGGTTCAGTAAAATAATGGGTAATGGTAAAACCATCTGTTTCGCCATGGCCGGGATGTGCAAGGCTGATGAAAGGCATGCACAAAACAAAAACAATCAGGGAAATGATATTTCTTTTCATACAAAAAATTTTAAATAATCCATTAAAAATAATACTAAGCAGAAGCGGCATTTATGACTAACGTCATTAATTGTGCTGAACAAAGTCATAAAATTTAACAGATTTGAAAAATAGATTTACCCTGCTCTTTACATACTCCACACTTTTAAAACGATTTGCATGACTAACGATTCTGCTCCAACCACCCAACCTACTTATTACCAGGAGGTAGAAAGAAAAGGTTATTCACGCCGCGATTTTATCGGCTTTGTTACCATGATGGCCGCTTTTATGGGCTTAGATAAATCAGCCATTGGCCAGGTAGTAAAAGCGATGGAAACCAAGCCTCGTATTCCTGTTATATGGTTGCACTTTCAGGAATGTACTTGTTGCAGCGAAAGTTTTATCCGGTCATCTCACCCTATTGTAGCGGATATTTTATTAGATAAAATATCATTGGATTATACAGAAACATTAATGGCAGCATCTGGCTTTCAGGCCGAAGCTTCTTTAAAAAACACCATGGAAAAATACAAAGGAGAATATATTCTTTGTGTGGAAGGCAGCGTACCCACTGGTGCTGATGGCGTGTATTGTATGATTGGCGGCAAAACATCGATGCAAATTTTAGAAGAAGCTGCTGCCGGTGCCAAAGCAATAATTGCATGGGGCAGTTGTGCCAGCAATGGTTGTGTACAATCGGCAAAACCTAATCCTACTAATGCTACTCCCATTCATAAATTATTAAAAACAAGTGTGCCATTAATTAAAGTACCTGGCTGCCCTCCAATTGGAGAAGTGATGGCGGGTGTAATTGTGCATTTGGTAACCTTTGGAAAAATTCCTGAGCTTGACAGGCTGGGAAGACCAAAAGCATTTTACAGCAAACGTGTACATGATAGTTGCTACCGCAGGCCTTATTACGATGCCGGTTTGTTTGTAGAAACATTTGATGATGAAAGTGCGAAGAAAGGTTATTGCTTATACAAAGTTGGGTGTAAAGGCCCGTCAACTTATAATGCCTGTGGTGTAATGAAATGGAATAACGGTACCAGCTACCCCATACAATCGGGCCATCCCTGCATTGGTTGCAGCGAAGAAAATTACTGGGATAATGGCCGCTTGTACGACAGGGCATCTGCCTTTGCAGGCTTTGGTATAGAAGCCAATGCCGACACTTTGGGTAAAGCTGCTTTAATTGGTACCGGTGTTGCTATTGCTGCACATGCTATTGCTACTAACGTTCGCAAACACAAGCTCATTTTTAATCTTGAAAAAGAAGGCAAACAAAGCGAAAAAGAACTGGAATCTTAAACCCCCTGCCCCCTGAAGGGGGTTCTGGAGCATTAAAATTTTTAACAGCTCATAAATAAAAAGCAAAACTAATTATATGTCTACAAGAATTGTTGTTGATCCCATTACAAGAATTGAAGGTCATTTAAGAGTAGAAGTGGATATTGAGAACGGCAAAATAACTGATGCCTACAGCAGCGGCACCATGGTGCGTTTGCTGGAAGAAATTTTAAAAGGCCGTGATCCTAAAGATGCCTGGGCATTTGTAGGAAGGGTTTGTGGTGTATGTACTTCTATCCATTCCTTAACTTCTGTTCGTGCAGTGGAAGATGCATTGGATATTACCATTCCGCCCAATGCAGAAATGGTGCGTAACATTATGTTTTGTGCACAATACCTGCACGACCATGTGGTACATTTTTATCACCTGCATGCTATGGATTGGGTGGATGTGGTGAATGCATTAAAAGCCGATCCTAAAAAAACATCGGAGCTGGCACAAAGTATTTCTAAGTGGCCAAAAAGCTCGCCGGGCTATTTCAGCGATATTCAAACAAGAATAAAAAAATTTGTTGATAGCGGACAGCTGGGCATTTTTGCCAATGGTTACTGGGGGCACCCTGCCTATAAACTTCCTGCAGAAGTAAACTTAATTGGCCTTGCACATTACCTTGAAGCATTAGAATGGCAAAAAGAAATTGTAAAGATCCACGCCATCTTTGGCGGTAAAAATCCTCACCCCAATTATTTAGTGGGTGGTATGGCTTGTGCCATTAGCATAGATGATGTAAGTGGTATTAATGCAGAAAGGCTGGCGTATGTGGGCCAGTTATTACAACAGGGAAAAGAATTTGTAGAGCAGGTGTATATTCCCGACCTGATGGCCATTGCCTCTTTTTATAAAGACTGGGGCGCTATTGGCGGCGGGCTGGGCAATTATATGGCGTATGGCGATCTGCCTACTAACGGTTACAGGGATACGGCTTCGTATAAATTTCCCGGAGGTGCTATTTTAAATAAAGATATCAGCAAAGTGTATGATGTTGATCTGCGTAAAGATGAAGAAGTGCAGGAATTTGTTTCGCACTCGTGGTACGAATATAAAGAAGGAAAAGACAAAGGTTTACACCCATGGAAAGGAGAAAGCAAAGTAAAGTATACCGGCCCCAAACCACCGTTTGAACATTTAGATACCAGTAAAGATTACAGTTATTTAAAAACACCACGCTGGAAAGGCAATGCTATGGAAGTAGGCCCGCTGGCACGTATGTTAGTGGGTTATGCAAGAGGCAGAGAGGATTTTAAAGCAGTTGTAGATAAAGCTTTAACAGACCTTGCCATTCCGGTAACGGCTTTATTTTCTACATTAGGCAGAACTGCTGCACGTGGATTAGAAAGCGTATTGGTGGCACAATGGGGACTAGAATTTTTTGATCAGCTAATTACCAATATAAAAAATGGCGATAACCGTATGGCAGAGATGGGCAAATTCAATCCATCTACCTGGCCAAAAATTGCCAAAGGTGTTGGCCATTCCGAAGCGCCACGTGGCGCACTGGCACACTGGATAAATATTGAAGATGAAAAAATTGCTAATTATCAATTGGTAGTGCCTACCACATGGAATGCATCGCCAAGAGATAATAAAGGCCAGCTATCTGCTTATGAATCTTCTTTATTAGGCACACCGGTTGCAGATGAAAAACAGCCGCTGGAAATTATAAGAACGATACACAGCTTTGATCCCTGCATGGCCTGCAGTGTTCATATTTATGATGAAGAAGGAAAGCATATCAGCCGCATAAGCATCTTAGGAGATTAACCGCTTAAACTATTTGTTATGGCAAATAAATTGTTGCATATTCACAGGCTTCGCAGGGTATACGTTTGGGAACTGCCGGTAAGAATTTATCATTGGGTAAATGCTTTAGTAATTGTAGCGCTGATAGCCACCGGCTTTTATATTGCCGATCCATTAGCTTTACAAAGCCAGCGTGAAGCAACAGATAAATTTACCATGGGCTGGGTACGCTATGTTCATTTTGCAGCTGCTTATATTTTCTTCTTCAATTTTATATTTAGAATTTACTGGGGCTTTGTGGGTAATAAGTATGCCAACTGGCGGCAGTTCATTCCTATCTCCAAAAAATTTTTTAAAGAGATGTGGTATGTATTCCGCATGGATATTTTAATGCTTAAAGGAAAAGAGCACATGAGCATTGGCCACAATGCCATGGCAGGATTTATTTATTTTCTTACTTTTTTAGCTTACCTGGTGCAATGCCTTACCGGCTTTGGTTTATATGCAGGTATGAGCAGCTGGTGGTTACCTAAATTATTTGCCTGGGTGCCTGCTATGTTTGGCGGCGATATTTTAACAAGACAAATTCATCACTGGAGCATGTGGTTCTTTATTTTATTTGCAGTAATACATGTGTACCTGGTTTTTTACCATGATTATGTAGAGGGCCGTGGCGAAATGAGCAGCATGGGTGGTGGCTGGAAATTTATTGAAGAAGAAGTGTTTGAAAGAAACCACCATCAAACACCTAACCCCGAACCTAAAAAAACAACCCCTGAAACAATTACTCCTAACCCTGATAAACCCTTGCCCGAAAATGTTACTACTAAATAAAATACTCGTACTTGGTATTGGCAATTACTTAATGGGAGATGAAGGCGTTGGTGTGCATGCCGCACTACAATTACAAAACGAAAATCTTTCTTCAGATATTGATATTGTAGATGGTGGCACCGGTGGTTTTCACCTGTTGGAATATTTTGAAAAGTATAAAACCATCATTTTAATTGATGCCACATTAGATAATAATCCCAATGGCACCATACGATTGATCAAGCCACGCTTTGCACAGGATTTTCCTACGGCAATGAGCACACATGACATTGGATTAAAAGATATGGTAAGTGCCCTGCAATTAATGGACAAAATGCCCGTTATACATTTGTTTGTAGTAAGCATTGAAAGTTTACAACAGCAGGGAATTGAGCTGACGGATGAAATAGCAAAAGCAATCCCTCTGCTCATCAAAAAAATAAAATATCTTATTGCAGAACTAAAGGAGCAAAAATTGGAAAAAGAAATATTAGCTTGGGCAGTTTAAAAATTATCGCAAAGCTAAACTTAGTACTAACCCAATTCATCATACAAAAAACAGCCCCGTATTTTCGGGGCTGTTTTAATTAAACAACATGATCTTTAAAGTAAAGTAGTTGGCTGCACATAATCCGTTCGGGGTATTTTGGTTTTTGCAATTTCTGTAAAGCCGCCAACAACATCTACAAAATTATTCCATCCCATTTGTTTTAGTATTGATGTTGCAATCATACTGCGATAACCTCCTGCACAATGCAATACAAAAGGTTTATCCATAGGAAATGCCGATAAATTTTTATTGATCTGGTTAAGCGGTACATTCACTGCATCTGCAATATGCTCGGTATCAAATTCACTTTTTTTTCTGATATCAAATACCAATGGTTTTTCTGTGGCATATTTTTTCTCCAGCTCTGTTGCAGTTATCCGGCTGGCTGTTTCAAATGCCTTGCCTGCTTTTTTCCAGGCTGCAAATCCATCTTTTAAATAGCCTAATGTAAAATCGTATCCCACACGAGACAGGCGAATGATACATTCCTCTTCTCTGTCCGGATCAGTTACTAAAATAATTTTTTGCTTTACATCAGGCACCATCTCTCCCACCCATTGTGCAAAATTTCCATCAATACCAATATTAATGCTGTGTGGTATAAATCCTTTTGCAAATTCTGTTGCATGCCTGGTATCTAATATTAAAGCCTTAGTTTCAGTAGCCGCTGCATCAATTTCGGCAACGGACATTGGTTTTTTTCCCCTTTCCATAATAGTATCTAAACTTTCGTATCCTTTAATATTCATCAATACGTTTTGTGGAAAATAAACGGGTGGCGGGGTTAAGCCATTGAGTAAAACTTTAATAAACTCCGCTTTGGTTAAAGCCGGGTTTAATGCATAATTTACTTTTTTTTGATGGCCAAGTGTATCAGTAATTTCTTTACTCATCATCTTACCACAGGCACTACCGGCACCATGATTGGGATACACGATCAGGTAATCATTCAATGGCATTATTTTATTGCGCAACGAATCGTACAAATGGCCTGCTAATTTTTCTTCTGTTAATTCTGCTACCACATGCTGTGCCAGGTCTGGTCGTCCCACATCTCCAATAAATAAGGTATCGCCTGTTATAATACCGTGTTCTTTTCCTTCTTCATCAGTTAACAAATAGGTACTGCTTTCCATGGTGTGGCCGGGTGTATGCAATAACTTAACAGTTACATTACCTATTTTAAACAACTGGTTATCCTCTGCTATAACAGCATCGTAGGCCGGTTTTGCTGTGGGGCCAAAAACAATCTTTGCCCCTGTCTTTTTCATCAGGTCTAAATGGCCGCTTACAAAATCTGCATGAAAATGTGTTTCAAAAACATATTTAATTACAGCACCGTCTTTTCTTGCCCTGTCAATATACGGCTGTACTTCACGCAATGGATCAAATATGGCTGCTTCGCCATTACTCTCTATATAATATGCCGCATGAGCAATGCAGCCTGTATAAATCTGTTCTACTTTCATAAATAAAGTTCTTTTAGTTTTAGTTAGTGGCAGGTTATTCTGGCTCAACTTACAGGTACAAAATTCCGATAAGTTTTAATTGAATGTTCCTGCATTTATGCTGCTACAGATGATAGTTATCATATACAAAAATGACCATTGTCATTTTTAAAATAATTTTTTTCCTGAACTGATCCTCTATTAAATGTTCCTCTTTTTTTGAATGGAAATGTAAAATTTTATGGAATTGCCGGTAGCGTTACCGGCAGCGTTGCCGGGTATAAAAATTTATATCATCGCACCTATTGTTTCGTTTTGTTGACATTTGTTTAACAGGATGTTTTAAAATATAGATATTTTAAAACATCCTGAAAGATAGCTTGTAGTAAAATGAGTTTAATATTACATTGAAAAGAATAACAGCAATTCAATTAAAAAAAAAGTTATGAAATTTAAAGGAAAAACAGCCATTGTAACCGGTGGTGCAAGAGATATCGGAAGAGCAGTTGCATTAAAACTGGCTAAAGAAGGTGCCCGTGTGGCAGTAAATTATTTAAGCAATGAAGAGCAGGCTAATGAAACACTGCAACTGATAAAAGCTGCAGGTGGTGAAGCGATTATTGTACAAGGTGACGTTACTAAAAATACAGATGCAGCCAATATTATTGCGCAAACACAAAAGGCTTTTGGCAACGACATACACATTTTGGTAAACGTTGCAGGAGGATTAGTAGCAAGAAAAGTTTTAGCAGATATGGAAGAAGATTTTTGGGATAAAGTGATCATGCTAAATGTAAAATCGGTTTTTTTAATGACCAAACATGCAGCTCCATTTATGCCTGCAGGTTCGGCAATTGTAAATTTTTCCTCGCAGGCCGGGCGTGATGGCGGCGGCTTTGGCGCCTCAGCTTATGCAACAGGCAAAGGTGCCGTGGCAACTTTTACCAGAGCTATGGCAAAAGAACTGGGGCCCAAGGGTATTCGTGTAAATGCAGTTGATCCGGGAATGATCGCTACCGCTTTTCATGATACATTTACTAAGCCTGAAGTGAGAATGAATGTGGCCAATGCAACACCATTAAAAAGAGAAGGACAGGCAACTGAAGTTGCTGATCTTGTTGCGTACTTAGCAAGTGACGAAAGCAGTTTTATCACCGGCACTAATATTGATATTAACGGCGGAACATATTTTTCCTAACTGGAAGCATGAGGAAAAAAAGGGTCGTTTTCATTTTGAAAGTGACCCTTACTTTTTTATTGCAATGATTTAAGCGGCACAGCATCCATATCTGTAAAGGCCATATTCTCTCCGGCCATTGCCCAAATAAAAGAATAACTTGCTGTGGCAACGCCACTATGTATGCTCCAGCTGGGTGATAATACAGCCTGTTCATTATTTAAAAAGATATGGCGGGTTTCATCAGCCTCGCCCATAAAATGAATGATGCGCTGGTCTTCAGGCAGATCAAAATAAAAATACGATTCCATTCTTCTATCGTGCAAATGGGGCGGCATGGTATTCCAGATACTCCCTTTTTTAAAACTGGTTACACCCAATAATAACTGGCAACTTTTTATCCCATCGTTATGAATGTATTTATTAATTACACGTTCGTTATTATTATCCAAACTTCCCATTGCCGCAGGCATAGCTTCGGTAGGTCGCATTAACCTTGTGGAGTAAGTATGATGTGCCGGGCAAGAGAAGAAAATAAATTTAGCAGGGCTGTTTGCATCGTTGCTGTCGAATACAATATCCTGTTTACCCATTCCAATATACAGGCAATCCATTTTTTGTAACGCAAATATTTCTCCATCCACCACTATAGTTCCATCACCCGCAATATTGATAATACCAATTTCTCTTCTTGCTAAAAAATAATCTGCTTTTAATTGTTCGTAGCTTTCTAATTTTAATACCGTAGTTACAGGATAAGCTGCACCGATCACCATTCTGTCGTAATGGGTATAAGCACATTCCACTTTATCAGGCGATACTAAATTTTCCATGAGGAATTTTTCTCTAATCGCTGCTGTTTTGTAATTACTAAAATCTTCAGGGTGTACCTGGTGATAAATTTTCATGATCGTATTTATTTAATGTTATTGCTTTTATCAGTTACGTATTTGTTTTTTTCAACCGTTCCTGATTTTGTAATCAAATTATTATTGATACTGTGTACTGCACGTACAGCATCTTCGTATTGTATTAAAGTGCCATCAATATTGCAAGACATAAACCTGTTCTTTTCAATAGAAGATATTTGCGTACCATACAATTGAATAAGCGGTTGCCGGCTATTACAATTATCCACTACATTATTTTTAAACCATAATAATGGCCCCATTGTACTTTCATCATTGCCACTCCGCAGCATAGTTAATAACTGCCCGTTGTTTCCACTAAAAGTATTGTTGCTGATTTTTAATTGCTCTACATTATAATACCCTTTCTTATCCGTTTCATTACTAAAATTAAAAAGTATTCCTTTATTACTATTGAAGGCATTGTTCTTAATAATGATGCTATCAAATACTGTTGATTTTGTAGCATTAAATAAAATACCATTCAGATTGCTAAACACACTTCCTGTAACAGAAAAATTACTGTGATTGCTGCTGCCGTTAAGATCGGCTGTAATAAAATATGTTGCATGAACCTGGGAAAGATTCAACTTACAATCGGTAATCAAAAATTTACTGCCGCCTGTTACCTGAAAAAGATAAGTGATCGTATCGCTGGTGGTTACAAATTTCACCAGTTGCTTATCGGATGTAATACTAATATTTCCTGCAATATTTATTGGCTGATCTAATGCATAATTATTTCCTGTAAGGTGGATACGAACAGGGTTACTATTTACTGCATTCAAAGTTTCAATAAGTGTTTTACCATCTTTGCAATTTACTTCAACAGCGTACAACATTATTTTCATATCCTGTTGTTCAAACCATCTGGCTCCTGAATTCTTTTTACTGCTGGTTTCTATATTTTTTATGACCCTCTCATCAGAAAGGCCGGAAGTAATTGCTAAATGTCCTGCAAGTTTTGTTTTACTTAATTCAACCAGTGAATCGTTTATTTTTTTCACTTGCGCCGAAGTTGTTTTCGGAATTTCCGCTGTTGCCGACTTAATCACCTGTATCGGAAATTTCATAAATCCTGCAGCCATGGTTTGCGGTACAGATTTACTAACTATATTATCGCTAAAAGCAATTTTACTGATATCATCGTAGCTATTGTAAATAATTTTATCCCTGTTGTTATAAAAAATATTTTTAGCAAACACAACATGGGCAGGTGCTACTGTTCTTTCTGTATCACTTCCTTCGCACAAACTAAAAGGCGTACAATTAAAAAAACTATTATTCATTATTACTGCTTCGGTTACCGCTACGTAGCGAAATGCAGGCGAGTTAGGCACGCCATTCATTAATGATAGCGGAGCCCGAAAACCTACGCCACGACATTTATAAAATAAATTATTAACCACCCATTGTCCTTTATTAATTATTCTTACACCGCCGGTGCCTGCTTTATCATTGCCTAAAAAAACATTACTCTCCACTGTATTATAATTACCGTGGCGCAGCACTACACTGCCCTGGCATTCTTTAAATAAATTATTGCGTACAACATTGCTGCAGGATTTGATGGAAACGATCTCTGTTTCTCCATCACAATGCTCAAAAAAATTATCGGTGATCTGGGTATTAGAATTGAATTCGCAATGCTGCGAAACCCCAACACGGATAATTTCGCCTGAGTTTGAAGCCAGCGGCAGGCGTATACCAAAATAATTATGATCGATCGAATGAAAATTTTCCCGGCTTCTTTCATCTTCCAGAATCACCGCCATCAGCACACCCATATTTTTTTTATTGAGAAAGCTGCAATGATCAATACGATTATTTTTTCCTGAAAAGGCAACCCAATAATTTTCATCCATTCTTTCAGGGTTATTAAAATCGTTGATAACGGTATTAGTAACCCTGCAATTACCGGCCAGTTGTTTTTTATTTATTTTAAAATCAATCACCGCATCATTACCGGCATAACCATTAACAAAATAAAATCCATCCACTACAATAAAATTGCCGCCCAACTTTAATTGCGAATGGCCTGTTATTAAAACCTTACCGGCATTTTGCGCTTTAAAAGTTATCGGTTGTTCTTTAGTGCCCGTGCAGCTCAATTCAATTTCCACTTCTTTCCATTCTCCATTCTGTAAAATAATAATATCGCCGGGCTTTGCTGTTGCATTGGCTTTTTTAAGTTCAGTAATATTTTTTACGGTAATAGTGTTACCCATTGTTACCATACTTAGTAACAGGCAGCATTGTACAAAAAGCAATCGTATCATATTTTTTATTTTGTTCTTCCGTTACGGGAGGTATTTCTTAGCGAAGATTCTCTGATGTGTAATTTGGGTTTCAGTACTTCTTCTATATGGCCCATATCTTCTTCGTTATGCATACTTTCAATAAAAAGTTTGGCAGCAATTTTCCCCAGCTCAAACGCAGGCTGGTCAACACTGCTTATACCCGGACTAACCAAACTGGTTACGGGCTCATTATTAAAACCCACCAGGCCAATATCATTAGGCATTTTCAATCCTTTTTCTTTAATGGCCAACATGGCGCCAATAGCCATCCTATCGCTGATGGTAAAAATAGCATCAGGCCTTTTTTTCATATTCAGTAATTCCTTTGTTGCTATGTAGGCGTACTCCTGGTTAAAATCGCAATGTATGATGAGATCCGGATCTGCTTTTATTTTATATTTTTTTAACGCTGCCAGGTAACCATCCAGTCTTTCATTACTAATGCCTAAAGTTTTGGGGCCGGCTAAAATGGCAATGCGCTTATAACCCTGTTCCAGCAAATGTTCTGTTGCCTGCAATCCTCCGTCTTTATTGTCTAATCTTACACTGGGCACATTCACATCAGCTATAAGACGATCGAACATTACCATCGGCATGTTTTTATCCAGTATCTTTTTAAAATGATCAAACACTTTTGTTTCGCTGCTTACAGAAACAATAAAACCATCCACCAAACTATCCAGCAATCGCCTGGTGTTAACGATCTCTCTGCCAAAGGATTCATTGCTTTGGCAAACCATAACGGTATAGCCGGCTTCCAATGCCACTTCATCAATTCCTTTAACCATGGTGGCCAATACATAATCCAGGTTGGGTACAATTACCCCAATGGTATGCGTTTGTTTTTGCTGCAGGCTTAATGCAAATTTGTTGGGTTGATAATTCAGTTCTTCGGATAATGCCTTTACCGCATTTTTTGTTTCTTTACTTACATCAGTAGCATCACGCAATGCTCTTGATACAGTTGAAGTGGACACTTTCAACATTCTTGCAATGTCTTTAATGGTGGCTGGCCTGTTCATACAGCAAACTTTTTGTAAATCTAAGTCAAAGAAATTTACGGGAATCCCGGCAGCGTTCCCGGCAGCGTTCTCGGCGAAAATATTTTAGTCTCATCAAGGGTTTTGTTCCATTTGATAATATTTCATCAACAAACAGAATGAAAATATAGATATTTCAAAAATGGCAAATCAACAGGTCGTTACAAAAATGGACTTAATATTACATCTGCAAATTGCTGTATAAAAAATAATGACAGTCTGTAAAATTACTGTTCATCAAGTATAGGTTGCTGTACATTATCCTAAAACCAATAAGATCAAATGCTACGATTGTTGAAAATAATAATATGCTTACTCATTCTGCCTGCCTGCACACTTGCACAGCATCCCAATACTTTTTTTACTAAAGTTGAAGCTGTTGAATTAAAAGCCGGCATCACAAAATATCCGTTACTCACCAAATCCTACAACGAAATAAAATTACAGGTTGATCAATGGCTGGATAAGGATGTAGATGTTCCGTTGCCAAAAGATCCCGCAGGTGGCTACACCCACGAAAAACATAAAGCCAATTACATGCTGATGTTTAACAGCGGCATACTATATAATATTACCGGTGATAAAAATATGCAACACTGGTAAAAAATATTTTACTGAAATATGCAGCGCTTAATCCCACATTACAAAAACATCCGCAGGCTACCAGCAGCTCACCCGGCCATATTTTTTGGCAGGCATTAAACGATGCTAACTGGCTTGTGTACACCGGCATGGCTTACGATTTGGTGTATAATTCCTTTTCGGCAGCTGAAAGAAAAACTATTGAAGAGGGCGCATTTAAACCAGAGGTAGATTTTTTTACTAAAGATCTAAAAAGCTGGTTCGACCTGATACATAACCATGGCGTATGGGCCTGTGCAGGCGTTGGCATTGCAGGCATTGCCACCAATAATAAACATTATGTAGATATGGCTTTGTATGGTACCGAAAAAAATGGCAAGGGTGGTTTTATTGCCCAAATGGATGGATTGTTTTCGCCTGATGGTTATTACACTGAAGGCCCGTATTATGTACGTTATGCAATTTTACCGTATTACCTTTTTGCCAACGCATTGGATCATGCAAAACCCGAATTGAAAATATTTGAACACCGCAACAGTATTTTACAAAAAGCATTGCTGGCCGGCCTGCAACAAACCAATACCAATGGCACGTTCTTTCCCATCAATGATGCATTAAAAGAAAAGGATTATACCAGTAATGAACTGGTAACTGCTATTGATATTGCGTGGAAAGTATATGGCGCCGATAAAGGATTGCTTACCATTTCTAAAAAACAGGATAAAGTTTTATTGAGTAAAGGTGGCGCTTCTATTGCAGCAGCCATTGCAACTGCAAAAAATATTCCCACTTTGTATCCATACAAAACCATTGAATTTACAGATGGCAATAAAGGTGATGAAGGTGGTGTGAGTTTGTTACGTAATGGTACAGGAAATAAGTTGAGTACCTTAATTTACAAATACACTTCACACGGCCTTTCGCACGGGCATTTTGATAAATTAAACATTAACTTATTTGATAAAGGCAATGAAATACTTACCGATTATGGTTCTGCCCGATTTATAGGCGTAGAACAAAAATATGGCGGTAGGTATTTACCAGAAAATAAGGAGTATGCTTCTCAAACTATTGCTCATAATACCATAGTGGTAGATGAAAGCAGCCAGTTTAACGGCGATGAAAAAGTTGCTGAAAAATTTCATGCCGAAAAATTATTCAGCAGTATTACCAGTGATGCTGTACAAGTTGTTGCCGCTAAAGAAGATAATGCCTATAAAAATGTTCATCTGCAACGCACCCTATACATGCTGCAATTGCCCGATGGCAGAAAAATTATTGCAGATATTTTTAATGCTGTATCTGCTACTGAACACCAGTACGATCTTCCGTTTCAATACAATGGTAACCTTATCAGCACTAACTTTAAGTATGCTGCCCATACAAAAGCACAGGAAACTTTAGGCACAAAAAACGGCTATCAATTTTTATGGAAAGAAGCTGAAGCTATGGTAAAAAATAACCTGGCACAATTTACCTTTTTAAATAATCGCACTTACTACTCCGTATCTTCTTTACTACAAGATAGTGCGCAACTATTTTTTACCCGTACAGGCGCCAACGATCCTAATTTTAATTTACGCCGTGAGCCAGCTTATATCATCCGTAAAAAAGGGACGAGCCAATCTTTTATAAATGTGGTAGAGATACATGGCAGTTTTGATCCCATCATGGAATACTCTTCTGACGCTTATACTGCTGTACAAAGTATAAAACTTTTACACAACGATGATGATATTACTATTGCAGCAATAATTATTGCGGGTAAAGAATTGCTTATTGCCCAATGCAACAAAGACTTTAAGGCACAAAGCAAACATACATTTAAAAATATAACATGGACAGGGCCTTATACAGTTTTGTATAACGAAACCCGATTGCAATAAAATAATTTGACCACTAAATTAATGAACATGGAAACAACTGAAACTGCAAAAGTATTTATTGAAAACACTGATGTGCCCTGGCAGCAAATGGCAGAAGGTGTGCGAAGAAAAATTATGGCTTATGATGACAGGCTGATGCTTGTAAGAGTAGAATTTGAAACCGGTGGAATTGGCACTGTACACCAGCACCATCACACACAGATCAGCCATGTGGAAAGTGGTGTATTTGAGGTAGAGATTGATGGTAAGAAAAAAATACTATCTGCCGGCGATGCTTTTTATATTCCCCCAAATGTATGGCACGGCGCTGTATGTATTGAAGCAGGTGTGCTGATAGATGTATTTAGCCCGATGAGAGAAGATTTTATTACTGTAAAGGAATAATAATCAGGCAATGAAAATAATAAACCTTATACAAATTGTTGCAATAATATTGCTATTAGCCTGCAGTAAAAAAACTGCGCCGGTTGAAAACATTTTACCCGTAAGTAAAATCATCAATGTACAAACGGCTACTGAATTAAAAGCCGCATTGGCCAATGCAAAAGCCGGTGATGAGATTGTAATGGCCGACGGATTGTACAGCGGCAAATTTGTTATTGCCGCAGGTGTAAACGGCACTGCTGCAAAACCAATTATTTTAAGAGGAAGCCGTAATGCTGTTTTAGATGCAGGTGATATTAATACCGGCTATGTATTATACCTGCAATCCAATTACTGGATCATTAAAGGATTTACCATTACCAATGGTTTAAAAGGGTTGATGGTTGATGGATCTGAATACAGTGTTATTGATGGAATAAGAGTTTTTAATATTGGAGAAGAAGCCATTCATCTTCGCAAATTCAGCGCTCACAATACCATACAAAAGACTGATATCAGCAATACAGGTTTAAAAACGCCGGACTATGGCGAAGGTATTTATATTGGTTCGGCAAAAAACAACTGGGCTAATTACAGTAATGGCAATCCTGATCTTTGCGATTCCAACCTGATCACAAAAAATAAAATTGGCCCCAACATTTCTGCCGAATGTATTGATATAAAAGAAGGCACTACAGGTGGAATAATACGTGAAAATAATTTTGATGCCAGCGGCATTAACGGTGCCAACAGCGGGGATAGCTGGATTGATGTAAAAGGCAATTATACTTTAATTGAAAACAATATTGGCACCAACCCCGGCGGCTCCATTTTTAAAGATGGTTACCAGGTGCATTGCGCTGTTGCAGGCTGGGGTAACTACAACGAATTTAAAAACAACCATTGTACAGTTAGTGCAACAGGTTATGGTTTTAATATCCAATTAAGTGGCAGCAATGGTACCACAACTGGCAATAAAGTATATACCAATAACATAGTAACGGGAGCTGCCAGCGGTGCAGCAAATATCCCACTTAGTAATTAACCTAACGGTTCAGGCTTGTATATGAAAATAAAAGGACTCAGATGGTGGATCATTGGTTTGATAGGCGTATCAACGATCATTAATTATATTGACCGGAGCGCCATCAACATTATGTGGCCTTATATCTATAAAGAATTTGGGATTGCAGATGCAGATAATAAAAATGCACTGGCTTTAATAACCACCTTCTTTATGATAGCTTATGCCGTAGGCCAAACCGTTACCGGCAAAATGATGGATGCTATTGGAACAAGATTGGGTATGGCAGTATCTATTGCAGCATGGAGTGTGTCCATTGCATTACATGCTTTAGCAAAATCCTTATTCTCTTTTAATATTTTCAGGGCAATGCTGGGCGTTAGTGAAGCTGGTAACTGGCCAGGTGCTACAAAAAGTAATGCGGAATGGTTTCCTGCAAAAGAACGTGCTATTGCTCAAGGCATATTTGGTGCAGGTGCTTCATTAGGTGGCGTGGTGGCTGCGCCGGTAATTGCAGCTATCTATCTCGCCTTTGGCTGGCGGGGTACTTTTGTTGGTATTGGCATCCTCGGTTTTTTGTGGATCATTCCATGGTTGCTTATTAACAGGGGTACTCCTGATAATAACAAATACATCACTAAAGAAGAACATGACTATATTTTAGATAACGCTGTTGATAAAAAAACAGTTACAGCAGACACTACCGTATATACCTGGGCACAACTGTTGCAGTTTAAAAATACCTGGGGCATTATTACATCCCGCTTTTTTCTTGATCCCGTTTGGTGGATGTTTCTTACCTGGTTGCCCACTTTTTTAAAAGAACAATTTGCATTTGATATTAAACAGGTGGGAGGGTTTGCATGGCTGCCCTATTTGTTTGCAGCTATTGGTGGATTAACCGGAGGTTTCTATTCTTCCGCATTAATAAAAAAAGGAATGGCTGCAACCAAAGCAAGAAAAAGAGCCATTACTATTGGTTGTGTCATCATGCTGGTATCGCTGGTAGCCATTGTATATTACCTTGATGGTTTAAAAGAAAATGTAAATCTTGCTATTGCACTCATAAGTGCTACATTATTTGGCTTTCAATTTTTAATCAACAACCTGCAAACATTACCATCAGATTATTTCAGTGGTAAAAATGTAGGTACAGTTGCAGGTATGGGCGGTACAGCAGCAGTTGCAGGCACTATCATTACAACATTATTAGTTCCTGTTTTAACTAAAACAAGTTACACGTCATTTTTTATTCTTGCGGCGGTGGTGGTTCCGTTGGGATGGCTCTGCATCATATTTGTTTCATCTAAAAAGAAAACAGTTCAATAAAAAATATTTTACTTAATAACGATAATCTTAAATGCTGCTAATATGAAAAAGTTTTTACTCGCCGGTTTACTCATCGCAGGCATTCACCTGGTGAATGCACAAACAACTTATTACTGGGTGGGTGGTACAGCGCCTACCAGCTTTACATCAAACACCAACTGGAACACAGCACTCAATGGCAGCGGTACAACAAGGGCGGCGGCGGCAGCTACAGACATATTAATTTTTGACGGCAGCAATATTGGAGGTACTACACCTGCAACCGGGCTGGTTACCGCCACAGCAACCTCAACCAACTGCGCCCAACTAAAATTGCAAAATGGGGCCTTAGTAAATATTGGCCGCTCTGCAGCCGGAAGTGCCGTTATCACAATCAACGGAGATGGCACGGCTGCTAACGATTTAACAGTAGATGCCGGTTGTACCCTAACACTAGGCACCGCTATTTATAATTACGATGTACAAACTGTTGTAACCACTAATGCTACGGCGTTAATAAGTGGTACAGTTTATTTAAGCCCGCTTTCCACATCAGTGCATACCCGCAGTTTTATTACTGCTGCTGCTGCAAACAATGTTGTTTTTGCAACAGGTGCGGCATGCTATATCACCGATTCTACAGCCAGTTCGGGCTTTAATGCATCTGTTACATCAGGTGTTCTTTTTAAAACAGGAGCATCTTTGCATTACTATACCGGCAGAAGCCCAATTGGCAGCAGCTCCACAGTACAACAAACTAATTTTGAACCGGGCAGTAATTTATACATTAAAGGTTCAAACATAAGTTACCTTGATGGAACTACTGCATACGCCAGTTCTTCTTGGGGTAATCAAAAAATTCTGGCTAATATCTTTATACAAAACGCAGCTACTTTTAAATCGGACGGACCGTATCATAAAATTGAAAACTTAACTGTAGATAATGGTTGTACATTTATTACACACACCAGTGGCAACACACCCATACTGGGTAATTTAACGGTTAATGGCATATTAAATGGCCCTGTTTTAAGCAGTAACATTATTGTAATGGGTGGTAATACCACACAAACCATTTCCGGTTCAGGAACAATTGATGCCCCTTCATTTACGGTAGCCAATTACAGTACGGTTAATCTTGATAAAAGTTTAACCGTAGCAAGTACCGCCAATATTATTGGCAAATTAAATTTTGGTGCTGTAAGTCAGTTAACCGGCACCGGTACTTTTACATCAAGAGTAAATGGCTCGGCAGTTAGTGTAACAGGTAACACCACTGCAGGATCGTACATTGTAACCGGAGTTGTGGGAACAATTGCCGGGGTAACCGGCTTAGGTGCCACAGGCAATGGCCTCGATGTGAATACTAACATCGTAGGATTTTCCGGCACTAACGCAACACTCAACTTATCAAAACCTGCAACAACCACTACCACTGCCTCCACGTTTACTTTCTTAAGTGATACCGCTACATTAGTAACTGCAAATGCAAATGGAATGGATTCGCTTACCGGAAGCATTATAATAACAGATACAAAAAACTTTCAGTCGGGTACCAATTATATTTTAAACGGTGCTACCACAAAACCTTTTGGTATCAGCTCTAGTTCTGCCAATACAATGATCAATGCAGGCTCTGTAGAAGTAAACGCAGATGTTACCGTTAACAGGGGAATAAACATTTACAATCATCTTTTAATAAATGGTAAACTTACACTGCGTCCATTGGATACAGTACATATAAGGCCCGCTGCAATTATCAACGGCAACTTCAGTACCACAAAATACATAGCGGCAGATTATACAGCGGCCACAGGTGTTCAAAGTATCGTTCAATACGATGGTATCACAGCAGCCACAACAATACCGGTAGGCACAACAAATTATTTTTTGCCTGTTACCATCAACCCTACAACAATATCCGATTTTACTGTTGCTGCTTTTGAAGGTATCACCTCTAACGGCACAATTACCGGCACAGCACTCACCGCTGTTCAAAAACAACAGGTAGTAAATGCGGTTTGGAATATCTACAGGCTTAATGGAACTGGAAATACAACAGTGCAATTAAACTGGAATACCGCACTGGAAGGCGCTACATTTACCACTTTACCCAATACTGATATTGGCCTTATCCAAAATAATGGCAGCTCCTGGAATTCGCCAATTGGCACAGGCGATAATACTGCCAACACCGTTACTGCAACAGTAAGTAGTTTTGGATCCTTCGGCGCCGGTGCAGTACCGCAGGTTAATCCATTTATATTTAATGTACTGCCTGTAAAAACGTACGGTAATGCCGATTTTAATGGTGGTGCTACAAGTTTAAACACTACACAGCCAATTGTTTACAGCAGCAATAATACTGCGGTTGCAACAATTGTAGCTGGCAGCATACATATAGTTGGTGCAGGCACTGCAGATATTACTGCTTCGCAGGCAAGTGACGGATTTTATCCTTCAGCAAGTGTAACCAGAACTTTAACTGTAAACAAAGCGGCATTAACTATTAAGGCTGATGATAAATTAAAATTTGAAGGCCAGGTAAACCCAACACTAACGGTAACTTATACCGGCTTTGTGCTAAGCGAAACATCCGCAGTACTGTTAACACCACCAACCATTACTACCACGGCAATAACAACGTCTTTACCCGGCGCATACCCAATAACTGCAAGTGGCGCCACTGCTGCTAATTACACTATTACTCATGTAAATGGCACACTTACAGTTCAGGCTAAACAAAATCAAATTATAACTTTTGCTGCACCTGTTGTAAAAACTTATGGTAATGCAGATTTTGCCCACGGTGCTACAAGTACCAACAACACTATCCCCATAACATTTGTAATCAGCAACCCTGCTGTAGCAACTATTACGGGTAATAATATTCATATTGTTGGGGCCGGCACTACTACTATCACCGCATCACAAGCGGGTAGTGTTGGTTATTTTGCTGCAGCAGATGTAGTAAGAACACTTACTGTAAACAAAGCGGCGCTTACTATAAAAGTAAAAGATACGGTTAGAAATTTTGGAATAGCGAATCCGGATTTTACAATTACCTATACTGGATTTGTGTTAGGCGAAACTGCTGTTAACCTTACTACTCCGGTAAGTGTTGCAACTGCGGCCACCATAACCTCTGCACCGGGCTATTATTCCTTAGCACCGCAAGCAGCAACATCGGCTAACTATACCATAACTTTTACTGATGGCAGGCTAACCGTATTACCCACAAGCGGTACCAGTTTAAAATATATTAATGCCTACATGAAAAATAATACAACGCTTACTGTAAGATTGTATTCGCCGGAACCGGCATTAGCTGATATTGTTTTATACAATATATCCGGGCAGTTTATAACAAAGAAGAATGTGTATATGCCTGCAGGATTTATCAATAGTGATATAGATGTATCAACATTACCAACAGGTATTTATTTATTAAACGTTGTTGGCAACGGCGTTAACCTGCAAAAAACAATTGCCGTTACTAAGTAATTGACATAACATGAAAAAAAAGAGTTCATTTTTCGTTGCACTTTTAGTTTTGCTTTGCATTAACAGCAAAGCACAGGAGCCACTTGTGTTTGCTATTAATGCTGTAGCACTTGAAAAAAGTAAAAGCAGGATCAATGCCAAAGACCCGCTAATTACTCCTGCATATAAGCAGCTGATAAAAGATGCCGACAAAGCGTTGGATTTTGCACCGGTTAGTGTAATGGAAAAAAAGAACGATCCGCCAAGCGGCAACAAGCATGATTACATGAGCCTTGCGCCCTACTTTTGGCCCAACCCTGCAACAGCTAATGGATTGCCTTATATAAGAAAAGATGGCCAAACAAATCCTGAAGTAAAAGAATATAATGATAAAGAATACATGCCTAAGCTTTGTGAAGTAGTAAATACATTAGGGCTTGCCTATTATTTTTCAGGAGAAAATAAATATGCAGAACATGCTGCACATTTACTTCGTGTTTGGTTTTTAGATACAGCAACCAAAATGAATGCGAACCTGAATTTTGCCCAGGCAATAAAAGGCACCAATGATGGCAGAGGCGCAGGCCTGATAGATTCAAGACATTTTATAAAAGTAACAGATGCTATTGGCCTAATACAAACATCCAAATACTGGACGGTAAAAGATCAGCTTGGGATGAAACAATGGTTTGCTGATTTTTTAAACTGGATGCAAACCAGCAAGAATGGCATTGATGAAATGAATGCAAAAAACAATCATGGCGATTGGTATGATGCCCAGCGTTTATCAATGGCTTTGTTTATTGGCAATACCAACCTGGCAAAAAAAATTGTACTAAATGCGCAAGACCGGCTGGATAAACAAATGGATGATACAGGCATGTTTCCTTTGGAAATGGAACGCACTACTTCATTACACTATACGGTTTTTGCAATGGAAGCATTTTTTTACATTGCCCAGATGTCTGAAAAAACGAACATCGATTTCTGGAACTATAATTCACCATCCGGTAAATCATTAAAAAAAGCTTTTGATGCACTGTATCCTTATCTCTCCAAAGAAAAAACATGGGCCGGTACACAAATAAAACAATTTGATTTTGAAGAAGCTTATCCCCTGCTGATTGCCGGTGCTAAAAAAATGGATTGTAAAAAATGTGTTGCTGTAGTAAAAGATATCGCTGTAGAAAAAGCAGCAAGATTGCGTATAAAATTATTAACTGATATTAATTTTTAAATTCTCAAAACAACTGTTATGAAAAAATTACATTGCTTGCTTATTGTGCCGCTGCTGTTTGCCTTTACACTGGCAGTTGCACAAAACAAAGTAATTACCGGCAAGGTAACCAATAAAGAAACCGGGGAACCAATGCAGGGAGTAAATATTCTTGCAGATAAATCACGGGATGGTGTAGCCACAAAACCTGATGGCAGCTATTCCATTCCCTTAAAGCCCGGCTCATCTGTATTAATATTTTCTTCTGTTGGTTTTACCACACAAACTGTGCTGGTGGGAGATAAAAAAACAATTGACGTGATAATGGTTTCCACTACCACTGCAATGAATGAAGTGATAGTAATAGGATATGGCACACAAAAAAAAGGCAGTGTAACCGGTGCTGTTTCCAAATACAAAAATGATAAGATGGATGAATCGCCGGTATCAAGACTTGACCAGGCATTGCAGGGAAAGATTGCAGGTGTGCAAATACAAAATGTATCTTCCGAAGCAGGTTCCGATCCTAAAATAAGTGTAAGAGGTGTTACTTCAATTACAGCCCAGGCCAATCCGTTAGTAGTGGTAGATGGCCATCCTGTACCCGATGGATTACAGTTTGTAAATATGGCCGATGTGGAATCCGTGGAAGTATTGAAGGATGCTGCCTCTGCTGCCATTTATGGTTCAAGAGGTGCAGGCGGTGTTATTATTATTACCACCAAAAGTGGTAAAGCAGATAAGCCAAAATATTCTTTTAAAGTTTCTACCGGTGCAAAAACACAGTACGAATTGTACCCGATGATGACCACTACAGAGTACACCAACATGTTGTATTATGAAGCAGCACAAAAATCAAAAGACCCCAGCATTACCCCGCCAACAGGTACCGGCATTATTGCCAATAATGAAAGAGCCGCTTATATTGTAGAGAATAAAATAATGGGCGGTGTACCTACCGATTGGCAACAGGAAGCTTTAAGAAATGCATTGGTGCGTAATGTGCAATTAAGTGTTTCAGGCGGAAAAAAAGAAGTACGCTATTTCCTTTCCGGCTCTTACCAAAAAGATGAGGGCATGATGTACCATAGCGAATATAACAAGTACAGCGTTCGTGGAAAACTGGATGTTGATCTTACCAAAAAATTAAAATTCAGTTTAAATTTTAATCCAACTTATATAAAAAGAGAAAGGCCTTCTGTTAACTTTATTGATTTTGTAAGGTTCCAGTCTTTTTTGCCTGTATATCATAATGCAGCAAGCACTGCGTTTGTAACACAGGCAACGCAATGGGCAAATATTAAGGTGGGAGACTTTGCACAGGCCAGACATTTTAATGGCAGAACCTATAGCGGCTTAATGCCCGATGGCTCCACCTATACCAGCACCGCTGCATTAGATCCGTTTAATACTGCCAACAATACACCAAAATCGGTAATGGAAACCCGAACGATCAATAGCAATGATTACCGTGTAATTACATCAGGCGATCTTAGCTATACCATCATGCCCGGCCTTATTGCTAAATCAATGGCCAGTATATATGCCGGCTACTCTTCTACGGTAGATTTTGCAAAACGAAATTCATTTAAAGATGGCGATATCAATAAAGGAATATTTTCCGACAGGCTGACCATTGATATGCTTTCTGAAAATACCTTAAACTATACCAAACAAATAAAAGACCACAGCATTACAGCACTGGCCGGTTTTTCTGTACAAAAAACAACTATAAAAAATGAACAAACCACAGCGCTTGATTTTCCCAGTGATAATACCCCGGCATTATCTACCGCATTACAAATAGACCAGGCTAAAGAAGCCACCTTTGATTACAAAGGACAAACAGGATTGATATCTTATTTTGGCCGTGTACTTTACAGTTTTAAAAATAAATATTTACTTAACGCAAGCTTCAGGCGTGATGGCAGTTCATTTTTTGCCAAAGGAAAAAAATGGGGCAACTTTCCGGCAGTGTCTTTAGGATGGGTAGCATCGCAAGAAAAATTTATGGAGAAAGTTACCTGGGTAAATAATTTAAAATTAAGGGCCAGCTACGGTTTATCCGGTAATAACAGGATCAATGTTGATTTTCCTTATCTCGATCTGTTGTATCCTGCCAACTATGCTTTTGGTACCGGCACCGGTTCATCTACTGCAGGCCAAAGCCCCAGCAATCCTCCTGCATCTACAGGCACAGCAACACTTTCTTATCCCGATCTTACCTGGGAACGTACCTTTCAGTTTAATGGCGGTATAGATGCCAGCATGTTCAAAAACTTTTTAACTTTTTCGTTAGATATATACCAGTCAAAAACAGAAAAACTTTTATTAAAACAATCTGCATTAGGCATTACCGGTTATTCGCAGGTATGGAATAATATTGGCAGCATGCAAAATTTTGGTGTGGAGCTGGAAGTAACTACCAATAATATCAGGAAGAAAGATTTTAAATGGAGCACCACCGGCAATATTTCTCACAACGAAAATAAAATAAGAGAACTGGCAGGAGAAGCTTATTTACTTAACCAGGGAGAGCGTACAGAATTATACCGTAACATGCCCGGCTCTCCGTTAGTAGAATTTTTCGGATATAAAACTGATGGTGTATGGTTATCGCAAGCGCAAATAGATGCGGCAAAAACCGGTGGCCTTACCAGTGCGTTAAGTAATGTTTTTGTTCCCGGTGGATTAAAGCTTGTGGATATTAATAATGATAAAGTGATAGATGAAAAAGATCGTACAGTTACAGGTAATCCGTATCCCGATTTTTATGGGGCGTTACCAATAATGTTACTTTTCATAATCTTGACCTAAGCTTTACTTTCCAGGGATCACAAGGTGGTCAGTTAGTTAATGGCGATCCAAATTATAACGAAACAAAAAGATACAATAAGAATTATAATACCAACCGTTGGTTAAGTCCAATGTTTCCCGGTGATGGTAAAACACCTTACTCAACCGTAGGGTTTAACTGGATGCTTACTGATTATGTGGTGGAAGATGCCTCTTACTATACTTTACGTGAAGTAGTGGTAGGCTATGCATTTAAGCAGTTAGCTAAAAAAGCACATCTCGGCAATTTGAGGGCGTATTTTTCTGCACAAAATCTTTTCTTTCATTCGGCTAAAGGATACCGTGGTATTAATACCGAAGGAAGATTTTCCAGCGGTCCTTACAATACAGCATTGGTAGATGGTTATCAAAGAGGAAGTTTTCCTATGCCTAAAACATTTTTGTTTGGTATCGACATTAATTTTTAATTCAGTCTAAAAAAGATATTATGAAACGCATACAACAATTATCCATCCTGCTGCTGTTGATTTCTTTTTGCAGCTGCAAAAAAGTTATAGACACGGTGCCGTTATCTACGCTGAGCACTGTTACTTATTACAGTAATGTTGCGGAGATGAAGGCTGCACTTACCGGCTGCTACAATGGTCTTCAAAAACCAATGAATGTAGAGTGGCAACTTACAGAGTTGCGTACCGATAATTCCAAGCAAGGCTCTCCGGGAAGTACAGCTTCTACCAATAGGGATTTGAGTGACCTGGATATGTTTACACCCAGCACTTCACATCAAACTATTTATAATTACTGGTTGTACAGTTATAATAATATCCGCAACTGCAATATTGTGTTACAAAAATCAGGTGTGATATATGATGCCGCAGCAGGTATAAATAATTTTACTGCTGTTCCCATACCTACTACCGATGCAGAAAGAAAACAGATTGCAGGCGAAGCATTATTTATAAGAGCTTATCATTATTTTAATTTAGTAAGATTATACGGCGGTGTTTTTTTAGTACATACTCCCATTACTGCAGTGGAAGCTAAAACAATGAACCGTGTTGATGAAGCAAGCATATACAAATTTATTGAAGCCGATCTTAAAGCTGCGATTGCTAATACCAGTGCACTTAAATTTAACCAGATAGCTGCTACAGATTTAGGCCATGCCAATGCATGGGCCGCAAAAGGGCTTTTAGCAAAAGTATATTTAACATTAAACAGAAAAACTGAAGCAGCCACTTTATTGCAGGATATCATCAGCAACAGTGGCTATGGTTTGCAATCTACCTATGCCAATGTGTTTGCTATTACCAATGAAATGAACTCCGAAATTATTTTTGCTGTTCGCTATAAATCAGGCGGGCTGGGCCTTGGCGGACATTTTGCCAACACCTTTGCACCATTAGGCAGCGGCTCTGCTGTTATTAATGGCGATGGTGATGGATTGAATTATCCTACCAATGATATTGATACTGCTACAAATGGAGATATTAGAAAAGCAACCATTATGGCGGTGTATGGTACAGGTACTGCAGCAAAATTGTATGTAAAGAAATTTTTTAGTCCTGTGGTGATAACAGATGATGCGGAAAATGACTGGCCGGTATTACGCTATGCAGATATTTTATTAATGATGGCTGAAGCGCAAGGTTACTCACCATCAAGTATTGATTACATCAACAGTGTAAGGCCCAGAGCTGGTTTACCACTTTATACTGTAACCAATATTACCAACGTAACACAATTTGAATTAGCGCTTTCCAACGAAAGAAGAATAGAGTTTGCTTTTGAGAACCAGCGCTGGTTTGATATGGTTAGATTTAACAGCACACTCACCACACTTACATCCGAACAGATAATGAAAGATCATTTTACGGATGAATTTTTTAATCATTACAGGTTGTATGTAGCACCTGCACCAATACTTGCAGAGTTGTATGCACAAACCAAACGCCCACGTATGTTGTTGCCCATTCCGCAAAGAGAAATTGATACAAACACAGGTTTGGTTATTTCGCAAAATCCGGGATATTAATAATTAAAAACTAATCATTCTTAACATGAAAAAATACTTTTTATTACAGTAATGCTGATGGCAACTACTGCATTTGCACAAACTGAAGACACTACTTATAAACCGGTAGAATTTCCGGAAGGATACAGTGCTCAATTAAATATAGTGTACAGCAAAGTAAAAGACTGGGAAGGAAAAGTTGATCTGTACATTGCCCTCAAAGCCAGTAAACCTACGCCTGTTGTAATCAACATTCATGGTGGCGGATGGAACCATGGTGTTAAAGAATCGCAAAGTGGTTTCAGTACATTTTTTAAAATGGGTTATGCTGTTGCTAATATGGAATATCGCTTAACCGGCCAGGCCACAGCACCTGCAGCAATAGAAGATACCCGTTGCGTACTTATCTATCTCATTAAAAATGCCAAAGCATTAAATATTGATGTTAACAAAATTGTTATCATGGGCGGCAGCGCCGGCGGGCACCTGGCGTTAATGGGAGGATTGCTTGCAAATGATCATCGCTTTGATGGTAATTGCCCCGGTGTAGAAAATATTAAGGTAGCAGCTATCATCGACAAATATGGTATTACAGATGTATGGGACTGGGGCTATGGCCCAAACATTACCAGTAAATCTGCAAAAAACTGGTTGGGCGATAAAGCCAACGATATAGCATTTGCAAAAACAGTTTCGCCAATTACTTATGTAAATAAAAACAGCCCGCCTACATTTATTGTACATGGCGATGCCGACCCTACTGTTCCTTACCAGCAATCAGTGGCATTACACAAAAAGTTTGTGGAGGCTGGTGTAAAAACACAATTCATTACTGTGGCAGGAGGATTGCATGGAAAATTTCCTAAAGAAAAAAATTCGGAAGTGAACAAAGCGATAGCAGATTTTTTGAAAGAATTAGGTTTGACAGGTAAGTAAACAAATTGTGTACATTAAACAATATATTTTACTACATTTTTCTTTACAGTAAAAACATTGACAATAACAGGCAGGTTACTGACACCAGTGCATAAGCTAAAATTGATACCGGCTGTAATTTCTTAATTACTGTATGCTGTTTTTCAATACGCTTTATTATATACCGTGCATATAATTGTGCTCCCAAAAAGCAAAGTAACGTAACACTTAAAATGATATACTCATGTTCTACAAAGAAAGTACCGAATGACTTTTTCATCAATCCAAAAACAATAGCTAGTATAGTCATACTATTGATGAAAATTAAAAAAAATACAGATCCTCCTGACATCAAAAAATCGTCACCAATTTTTTCTTTCTTGAGAAAAATAAATAAAGGGTATAAATTACTCTTCTTAACATTTTTATATTTTACTACTGGTCATGGTATCTTAATACTGATTTAATTATCTGACTGATTATGTATCTTTTTCAAATCTAACCGAAAAAAGCAATTTTCCGATCGATAAGATTTAATATCATGGCAATACAAAAGAACGCCGGGCCTCAGAAATTAAACAATCTTTAATATCAAGTTATACGATAGAATTTTTGTTCCTAAATTCTATATATTTGCAATCCGCAAGGGAAAAATTATAGTTCTTATTTAATGGGGGGTTAGCTCAGTTGGCTAGAGCGCTTGCATGGCATGCAAGAGGTCGTCGGTTCGACCCCGATACTCTCCACAAAAAATCCCACATAAGTGGGATTTTTTTTATGCCTTAACTAATATCATTGTTTATTCTCCCAAATTTCATCCTTACCCTCTAACCATAGTTTAACAGAATCGGTGGTAACTGATTTAGGGCGCTCCAGCGGGAAGTTGAGAGAACGATCCCAACACAAACTGGCCAATACACCCAATGCTCTTGACACACCAAATAATACGGTGTAAAATTCATATTCCACCATACCGTAATGCACCAGTAAAGCACCGCTATGTGCATCTACATTTGGCCATGGATTTTTAATTTTACCCAACGATTGTAAAATAGGCGGCACTGTTTCGTAAATGTTCCAGATAGTGCGACACAATTTATCTTCGGGCATATGTTTTTTACCAAATTCCATTTGTGCGGTAAAACGTGGATCGGTTTTTCTTAACACTGCATGCCCATAGCCTGGCACCACTTTGCCGGCTGTAATGGTCTCCTGCACATACTGGGCAATTTGTTCCTTTGCAGGCAAATCGGTATCAAGCTTTTCCTGCATTTCGTAAATCCATTTTATTACTTCCTGGTTGGCTAACCCGTGTAAGGGACCAGCAAGCCCATTCATACCAGCAGCAAATGCCAGGTAAGGATCGCTTAACGAAGAGCCTACTAAATGGGTGGCGTGTGCAGATACATTACCGCCTTCATGATCGGCATGAATCGTCATGTATAAACGCATCAATTCTTTAAATTCTTCATTATCATATCCCATCATGTGGGCAAAGTTTCCAGACCAATCCATTAAACCATCCGGTTGAATATGATCTCCATTTTTATATTTTCTTCTATAGATATATGCGGCTATCCTTGGAAGACGTGCAATCAATGTAAGAGAATCATACAGGGTTGCTTCCCAATAATCCTTTTTTGCCATGCCTGCTGCATACTCTTTTGCAAAAGTGCTTTCTGTTTGCAGCGCCATTATAGCAATTACAAACTGCGTCATAGGGTGAGTGCTGATAGGCGTTGCCTCAATGGTTGCAAAAACATGGTTGGGTACGTGGCTTATGCGCTGCAATACAGATGTTATATGGCTTACTTCCTGCTCGTTGGGCAGTTCTCCCAACAACATCAGGTGAAATAAGCCTTCGGGCAATGGTTCGGTACCTCCTTTTGCTTTAGGTAATTTTTCCTGCAGTTCCGGTATAGTATATCCTCTGAATCTAATTCCTTCCTGTGCATCCAGCAAAGATGTTTCTGTTACTAAACCTGTAATACCCCGCATGCCCTGATAAACCTGGCTTAGCGTTACTTCGCCAATTTTTCTATTACCATGCTCTTTAAGCAGGTCTTTAATTTCAGCAGCTACTATTTCAGACTTGGCCTTAAATTTATCCTTAATCGATTCCATACCCCGGTTAAAATTTATAATGTAACAATAATAGATACTTTAATTCGCTATTAATTCAGGTATCTTTTAAATATGCTTAAAATTACGATGTGCAGCTCTGTTAAACAAAACTTTTAAAAGAAAGTTTACACATTGATAATAAGGCAATGGATTTTCTTATTTTTTCAATTTGCTAACAGGTGATACCGGTTATTTGGGTGCTTTTTTATAAAGGTAAAAAGCAAGCAGTCCAAAAACAATATTAGGCGTCCAGGCGGCAAGAAAAGGCGTAAAACTTCCCTTGGTAGCAAATACAATAGAGAAACGACTGAACAGAATATACAACACACTTATTACAACGCCTAAGGCAAGATGTAAGCCACTACCGCCTCTTACTTTACGTGATGCCAGTACTGCACCAATAATGGTTAGGATAAGCACCGAAGCCGGAATAGCATCCCGGTTATATCGTTCTACCAATAGTGTATTTAAGCCTTCGGAGCCTCTTAACCTTTCTACTTTAATATATTGATTTAAGGCAGGAGTAGCCATCTGGTCTTTTAGATATTCATCTTTACGCAGATCAACGGGCTTAAAATTATAATTCATCATTACCGTTTGAGAACTTTTAACGGTTTCGGTAATATTATTCAGCGTTCTTTCCACCACATTATCCAGCTTCCACTTTTTTGTTGCAGTGTCCCAGTTAAAATTATCTGCCCTAAGGTTATACAACAATTTGTTATTTGAAAAACGTTGTACAAAAAAACCATTCCCTGCTTTCGAAATCGTATCGTAACCTCTTATGCCAATGTATGTGTTGGAATCATTTCTAAAATAAAGATGTTGTTTATAGGTGTTATTGCCACCGTTGTTGCCAAAATTAGGATCGATATATTTAGATTCAAAATCGCCCCATTTTTTATTAGCTTTTGGTACTACATACTGATAGCCAAACCATAATAATATGGATAAAAATAAACCACCTATAAAATAAGGTAATAAAAAACGCCTGAAGCTTACACCGCTACCCAGTATGGCAATTACTTCGGAACGTGTGGCCATTTTAGAAGTAAAAAATATTACTGCAATAAAAACAAATAAAGGAAACAGCATGGCATCAATACGTGGAATAAAACCAAAATAATAATCTGTAATGATGCGCCACACCGGCAATTTTGATTTTACAAAGTCGTCCGTTTTTTCGCTGATATCCACTACCACCACAATTGCTGTTAATAATAACAGGCAAAAGAAAAAGGTGGTAAGGTATTTTGACAGTATGTAACGATCGATTTTTTTAAACATGGCGTTAGCCTTTAGCATTTAATTTTAGCCCACGCAAATGTAGATTAAAAACGGCTTGTGTAAAAAAAGCATATTGGTAAGTATTTGTGAAGAATAGGAAGAAAGTTTAGAGGTTTAGAAAGTTTAGAGGCTTAGGGGTTTAGAATAGGGCTTACTAAACTCCTAAACGTCTAAACTTTCTAAACCAGCAACTGCCTTTGCAGCTATCCAACCTGTGGTCCATGCATTTTGAAAATTAAACCCACCAGTAACGCCATCCACATTAATTACTTCGCCGGCAAAAAATAAGCCGGGTAATTTTTTGCTTTGCATGGTATTGTAATCAATTTCGTTTAACTCAATACCTCCGGATGTTACAAACTCTTCTTTAAAAGTTGTTTTACCTTTTACAGCAAACTCTTGTACACATAACATTTTGATGAGCTTGTTTTGTTTTGCTGCAGGCAGATCGGCCCAGCGTAAGTTGGCATCAACTTCGGCTTGCTGCAATAAATATTCCCACAAGCGGTTGGGTAAAGCAAAAGGATTTCTGTTAACTATTTTTTGTGCTGCAATATCAAAGCGAAGCTGCTGCATTTTTTCTCTTAAAGTGTTCTCATTAAAATCTGGTATCCAGTTTACAACAATTTTAAACTCATAATTTTTAGTTTGTAATTCTCTTGCCCCCCATGCCGAAAGTTTTAAAACAGCGGGGCCACTCATTCCCCAATGTGTAATAAGCAAAGGGCCTTGCTCCTGCAATTTGGTGCCCATAATTTTTACCACTGCGTTTTCAACCACTACACCCATCAAAGCAGTAATGGCATTGCCCGGCATATTAAATGTAAACAGAGATGGTACAGGTGTGTCAATAGTATGTCCCGCTTTTTTCAGCCAGTCAAACTGTACTGATTTGGGGTAACCGCCACTGGCAATACAAATAAAATCAGCATGCAATACTCTGTTATCGGCAATACTAATTTCAAATCGATCGTTTTCTTTTGTCAGCTGTTTTACTTCAGCATTCATTAAAATTTGTACACCATATTTATTAGCCTCCTTCATAAGGCAATCAATAATAGTTTGAGATGAGTTGGTAACAGGAAACATTCTTCCATCGCCTTCTGTTTTTAACTCTACGCCTCTTGCTGCAAACCATTCAATAGTATCTGTTGTAAAAAAATGATGAAATGCTTTTTTTAAAAATGCAGCACCACGGGGATATTTTTTTATCATATCGGCAATGCTGAAACAAGCGTGTGTTACATTACAACGACCACCGCCACTCACTTTAACTTTGCTTAATAATTTATTGGTCTTCTCTGCAATGGTTACTTGTAAATCAGGATTCATCCTTGCCGCATTTATGGCACAAAAAAATCCGGCTGCGCCACCACCAATAACTACCAGCTGTTTTTTATTCATCATTTGTAATTTGTATCTTCAAACCTAAAAATAACACTAAACATTTAACTCACTACCAATGGCCGCTGCAATTACAAAAAAACAACTGAAAGAAATGCCTGTAATTCCTTACGAAAAAATAAGGGACCACGTAAAAACAGGGCAAATATTTTTCAGCAGTGGCAGTTATGCATTTTCGGGTGTAATACAAAAACTTACCAAAAGTGTATGGAGCCATGTAGCTGTAATTTATAAGGACGAGGAACTGGGTAGAGTATTGGTTTTAGAAGCAGAGCCTGCTGTTGGCATAAGGCTGATTCCGTTATCAAAATATTTACACGATTACAAAGATAAAAGGCGGCCTTATAAAGGGCAGATAGCTATTGCCAGCCTGAACCTAGATCTGGAAAAAGAAAAATTAAACCGGGGCATAAGTTTTGGTTTAGATGAGCTGGCCCGGCCTTATGACAATTTTGAAATTGTACGCATCATGATGCGTATTCTTTTTCATATTAGTAAGAGAGAAAAAAACCGAAACTATATCTGCAGCGAATTAGTAAGAGATGTATTTGCAAAAGCGGGTATCATTATGCAATATAAAGATACTTATATCAGCCCCGATAATATCTGGAGTGATGAAAGGGTGCAACTAAAATACAGGATATTGTGAGCTATGAGCATTGAGCTGTGAGTAAATGATGCCATTTTGTTGTTCCACTCACAGCTCAATGCTCACGGCTGACCACTCACCTCAATAATCTGAACACAAATTAGGATTTGCTTTTTCTGCAGCTTCTATTTCTGCAAAAGAAGATAATATATCAGCCTTACCTCTTTGAATACAAATATTATGTTCGTAATGCGCAGCAGGTTTACCATCTTCTGTTCTTATCGTCCAGCCATCTTTATCGTGAAATACATTTTTAGTACCCAGGTTGATCATTGGCTCAATTGCAATCACCATTCCTTCTTTTAATTTTGCGCCTGTTCCTCTTTTACCATAGTTGGGTACTTGCGGATCTTCATGTAATTTTCTGCCCAGGCCATGGCCTACTAATTCTCTTACAACGCCATAGCCATGTTCCTTTTCTGTATGCTGTTGTACTGCGTAGGCAATATCTCCTACACGGTTACCATGTATTGCTTTTTCAATGCCTTTGTACAATGATTCTTTGGTTACCCTTAACAATTGTTTTACTTCGTCACTAATTGTTCCTACTGCAAAAGTGTAAGCACTGTCGCCATGAAATCCGTTTTTATAAACTCCCACATCAACAGAAACAATATCGCCATCTTTTAAACCATCTTTTGTAGGAAAACCATGCACCACTGCATCATTAACAGAAATGCAACATGCAAAAGGAAAATCCTGGTAGCCTTTAAAAGATGGCGTAGCATTATTTGCCAGTATAAATTTTTCGGCAAATTGATCCAGTTCAAAAGTAGATATACCGGGTTTAATGATCTTGGCTACTTCTGCCAATGCTTTACTCACCAGTAAACTACTTTCTCTCATCAGTTCAATTTCCGCCTTGGTTTTATAATGAATCATCGCTTGATATTTAAAACAAACCCCGACGTATTTTGTCGGGGCTTAATTATTTTTTAAGTCCCCCTGCGGGGAGGAAAAGATTAAACTGTTGTTGTAGCAGTTTGTCTGCCCTGTATTCTTCCGCTGCTCATTAATCCGTCGTACTGGCGCATTAATAATTGTGTTTCTATTTGTTGTAAAGTATCTAATACCACACCCACCATAATCAGCAAAGATGTACCACCGAAGAAGGTAGAGAAACTTTGCGTCATACCTACAAATGCTACCTGGCAAATACCTGGCAAAATACCTACAAATGCTAATAAAACTGCACCTGGTAAAGTAATTCTGTCCATTATGGTACCAATATAATCTGCAGTAGGTTGCCCTGGTTTAACACCTGGAATAAAACCATTATTACGCTTTAATTCATCCGCCATTTGCTTAGGATTAAATATTAAAGCAGTATATAAGAAAGTAAAACCGATTACCGCCACCGAATAAATAACCATATACCATATATTGGTATGATCATTTAAAAAGCTGGCCTGTGTTGTACTTCCCAAACCTGTAATAAATGCAACCAAAAACAATATTGCCTGAGCAAAAATGATAGGCATTACACCCGATGCATTTACTTTTAATGGTAAAAAGTTTCTTGCTCCACCAAATTGACGGTTGCCCACAATTTGTTTTGCATAATTTACAGGAACTCTTCTTGTACCTTGAATCAACATGATCAATCCCATGATCACAGCAATAAGAAATACAATTTCTATCAGCATGATCAATAATCCGCCGGCACCTCTTGTTGTTCTGAATGCCCACTCTTGCACAATAGCCTGAGGTAATCTACCCAAAATACCAATCATGATAATTATAGAAGTACCATTACCTAACCCTTTATCAGTAATTTTTTCGCCCAACCACATTACAAACAATGTACCTACAGTAAGAATAACCACAGTAGATATCCAGAAATAATTGCTGTACGCCGGAATTAAAGCACTGCCGTAAGTTTGAGTTAAAAAGCTGATGTATGCTATGGCCTGAAATGCGGTAACGCCTACAGTAAGATAACGTGTCCACTGATTAATTTTCTTTCTTCCGCTCTCGCCTTCTTTTTGAATCTTAGCGATTTGAGGAACCAGAATGGTCATCAATTGCATAAAAATAGAAGCAGAAATATAAGGCATAATACCTAATGCAAAAATAGAAGCCCTGTTAAAGGAGCCTCCAACAAACGTATCCAATAAACCTAAAAGGCCACCTGATGTTTTGGAATTACCTTTTGCAAGTTCTTCTAATTTATTAGGATCGATACCAGGCAACACAATGTGTGTACCTATTATATAAATGAAAATGAGTAAAAGTGTAAATGTGATTTTATTACGCAGTTCCTCTATGCTCCAGATATTCTTAAGTGTTTTTATTAACTTTTTCACAGATTGAAAGCTATTTAAATGTTTTGCGCTAAATTAAAAATGACGCATTTAAAATGCGTCGGCAAATATCGTGAAATTATTTAACTATCTCAACAGAACCTCCGGCAGCTTCAATAGCGGCTTTCGCTTTTTCACTTATTGCATTTATTTTAAATGCAAATTTTCCTTTCACTTCGCCATTACCCAAAACCTTTACGCTATCAAACTGGCTGATAAGGCCATTGATATATAAATTTTGCAAGTTAAATTCGGTGATACCATATTTTTCAGAAAGATGATCGATCTGCCCCAGATTAATTACTTTAAACTCTATACGGTTATTATTTTTAAACCCACGCTTAGGAATACGACGTTGAATAGGCATCTGACCACCTTCGTGAGCCATTTTACTTTTGTAACCAGCACGGCTTTGTCCACCTTTGTTACCTTTAGTGGATGTACCACCTTTACCGCTTGCTTCACCACGGCCAATTCTTTTTTCTTTGTGTGTAGCCCCTTTTGCAGGCCTAAGTGTATGTAATTTCATTGTACCTATTTTAAACTTACGCCCCGGGTAAACGGGGCTCGCTGTTAATAATTTATTTTGAGTAATAGATTAAGCTAACTCTTCCACTTTTATAAGATGGCTAACTTTAGTAACCATACCCAATATTTGTGGAGTGGCTTCTACTTCTACAGAAGCATTAACTTTTCTTAATCCTAAAGCTACCATTGTTCTTTTCTGGCGCTCTGATCTGTCGATTACACTTTTTACTTGTGTTACTTTAATTTTTGCCATCTTATTTAATTTGAGGTACTTTTTCTAAGTACACTGTACTTAGTACTCAGTACTTAGATTATCCGTTAAATACTTTCTTTAAAGAAATAGTACGTGTTTTTGCAATCGCAATTGGCTCACGCAAAGAAGCTAATGCTTTAAAAGTTGCTTTTACAACATTAGTAGGATTAGCAGAACCAAGGTTTTTTGCTAATACATCGGTAATTCCTGCCGCTTCTAAAACTGCTCTCATACTTCCTCCGGCAATTACACCAGTACCATGTGCTGCAGGTTTAATAAACACTTTTGCTGCACCTTCCTTACTTAATTGTTCGTGAGGGATAGTACCATGCATAATAGGAACTTTTATCAAATTCTTTTTAGCATCTTCAATACCTTTTGTAATAGCTTCCTGTACTTCTTTAGCCTTTCCTAAACCATGTCCAACAACACCAGCTTCGTTACCTACCACTACTAAAGCAGAAAAACTAAAAGCACGACCGCCTTTGGTTGTTTTAACCACACGATTGATAGCAACCACCTTATCTTTTAATTCAAGATCGCCTGCCTTTACTTTGTTTAAAATTAAATTTGCCATTTATATTTTCTTATTAGAAAGTTTACAATTAAAAAACTAAACCACCTTCTCTTGCTCCTTCAGCAACTGCTTTTACACGGCCATGGTAGATATAACCACCACGATCAAATACTACAGTTGTAATACCTAATTCTTTTGCTTTTGTTGCAATTGCGGCACCTACTAATTTACTCTTTTCAGTTTTAGGTGTTTTTTGTGCTGCAATATCTTTTTGTCTTGAAGAAGCTGCGGCTAATGTTACACCGTTAGCATCATCAATTAACTGAGCATAAATATCTGTGTTACTTCTAAAAACACTCAATCTTGGTTTTGCTGCAGCACCGCTGATTTTTTTACGAATGCGGTATTTAATTTTTACTCTTGCGCTACCTTTTGAATTCATGATCTTTTATTTTAGTTGCTCCGATACTGCCGGAACGTTAATTTCAAATTAATTACTTACCAGCTGATTTACCTGCTTTTCTTCTTAATACTTCGCCTGCAAATTTAACACCTTTACCTTTGTATGGTTCTGGCTTACGTAAGCTTCTGATTTTTGCACAAACCTGACCAATCAATTGCTTGTCTATACTTTCAAAGCTGATCATTGGGTTTTGACCTTTTTCCTGAGAAGTGGTCACTTTTAATTCTTTAGGAATTTCAAAAACAATGTTATGAGAATATCCTAATGCAAGATCTAAAAGGTTCCCCTGGTTAGATGCTTTATAACCCACACCCACTAATTCCAGTTTTTTGTTAAACCCTTCAGTAACACCTAAAACCATGTTGCTGATCAAAGAACGGTACAAGCCATGCATTGCACGGTGACGGATCTGATCTGTTGGACGAAGAACATCAACTGTACCTTCTTTAACTTCGATTTTAATATCTCTGTCAACGGTTTGTTTTAATTCTCCTTTTGGTCCTTTTACAGTAACAATATTATCGTTGTTAACTGATATGGTTACGCCTGCTGGAATTTCTACTGGCTTTTTTCCTATTCTACTCATGGTCGGTTTTTTTATTTTGTTATTTTATTCGATCTGTGTTCAGCCACGACTAAGGCTTAATTGTCAAATCATATTATGTTGCTTTCCCAAATGGAAAAAGAAATTAATAAATATTACACAATACCTCTCCACCTACATTCTGTGCCTTTGCTTCTTTATCAGTCATTACACCTTTAGAGGTAGATACAATTGCAACACCTAAACCATTTTTTACACGCTTGAACTCGTTGGGTTTAGCGTAAGTACGTAATCCCGGACGACTAACTCTTTCTAAACTTTGTATAACAGGTAATTTAGTAGTTGCATCATATTTCAATGCAATTTTAATAAGACCTTGTTTCTTATCTTCTTCAAATTTATACTTAAGGATATAACCTTTATCGTACAAAATTTCTGTGATACGTTTTTTTAAATTGCTTGCAGGTATTTCTACAATACGGTGATTAGCCATTTGAGCATTACGTATTCTTGTTAAATAATCTGCTATAGGATCAGTAACCATTGTTATTTTAGTTAATTGATTAAATAAATTTTGTCAATGCGATATCCAGTATCGTTGTTCGTTTTTTAGTTGGCCGTTGTTCGTAAAGTCCTTCTGACCAACGACCGGCCTTTTTACCAGCTTGCTTTAGTAACACCCGGGATTTTGCCCTGCAATGCCATATCACGGAACTGATTTCTGGAAACACCAAAATGCCTCATATACCCTCTTGGTCTGCCGGTTAACTGGCAACGGTTTCTTAAACGAACCGGAGATGCATTTTTTGGTAATAAATCCAAAGCTGAATAATCACCGGCTGCTTTTAAGGCTGTTCTCTTTTCAGCATACTTGGCAACCATTGCTTCACGCTTTCTTTGCCTGGCTTCAATTGATTTTTTTGCCATGTTTTGTTACTATTATTTTTTAATATTTTTAAAAGGCATACCCATTTCTTTAAGCAATTCGTATGCTTCTTCGTTGGTATTAGCTGTTGTTACAAAAGTGATATCCAGACCGGTAATTTTATTTACTTTATCAATATCAATTTCCGGAAAAATGATTTGCTCTGTAACACCTAAAGTGTAGTTTCCACGGCCATCAAATGATTTATCATTGATACCTTTGAAATCACGTACACGTGGTAATGATACAGAAACAAGTCTGTCTAAAAATTCGTACATTTTAACTCCACGAAGTGTAACTCTTGCACCAATGGGCATGTTCTTACGCAACTTAAAGTTAGAAATATCTTTCTTAGACATTGTTGCCACAGCTTTTTGACCGGTAACCGTTGTTAACTCATCAATAGCAATGTCAATCAGTTTTTTATCTGTTACAGCGCCATTAACACCACGATTTAAACAAATCTTGGTAAGCTTTGGAGCTTGCATTACAGTTTTATAACTGAATTTTTTCATTAGAGCAGGTATCACTTCCTGAGTGTACTTGTCTGCTAATCTTGGAGTGTTAGTTTTTGTGCTCATTATTTGATTACCTCCCCTGATTTTTTTGAAATTCTAACTAATTTACCATTTTCACGGCTACGCTTAACTTTAGTAGGCGCTGCTGTTTTAGCATCCCAAAGCATTACATTGCTAATAGCAATAGGCGCTTCTTTCTTTATAATACCACCTTTGGTATTTTGAGATGTTGGCTTAGTGTGTTTGGTGATGATGTTTACACCTTCAACTAAAACACGGCCTTTCTCTAAAATAATTTCCAACACTTTACGGGGCTTCTTCAAATCTTTATCCTCACCGGTAATAACTACAACGGTATCGCCTTTTTTAATGCTGTACTTTGGTTTAAATCTTGTGCTCATTTTTATGTATTTACATCCCGGCAGCACCGGAATAAATTTTGTTATTTTATTATAGTACTTCTGGGGCCAATGAAATAATTTTCATGTAACCTTTATCACGTAATTCACGGGCCACTGGTCCAAAAATACGTGTACCTCTTGGTTCGTCAGAAGCATTCAATAATACCACTGCATTGTCGTCAAAACGAATGTAAGAACCGTCTTTACGACGCAACTTGTTAGTTGTTCTTACAATTACAGCTTTACTAACTGTTCCTTTTTTAATACCGCCTGCAGGCATGGCATCTTTAACAGTTACAACTATCTTGTCGCCAATTTTGGCATAATCCTGTCCACTGTTTCCCAACACACGGATACATAAAACTTCTTTTGCACCGCTGTTATCTGCTACATTTAATCTGCTTTCTTGCTGTATCATTTTATATCTTTTAAAGTACCAGGTACAAAGTACAGGGTACAAAGTATTAAATACTATTTTACTTTTTCAACCACTTCAACCAATCTCCAGCGCTTTGTTTTACTTAATGGACGACTTTCCATTATTTTTACTGTATCGCCAATGCTGCACTCATTTTTTTCATCATGAGCATGAAACTTTGTACTTTTCTTTACAAATTTTCCATAAAGCGGATGCTTTACTTTTCTTTCAACATTAACAGTAATGGTTTTATCCATCTTATTGCTGGATACCACTCCTAATTTTGTTTTTCTTAAATTTCTTTCAGCCATTGTGCTACTTTTTATGGTTTAATTAAAACCCTAATTGTTGTTTTCTTAATGCGGTTTTCAGTCTTGCAACATCCCTTCTTAATGAACGGATACTTTGCGGATTCTCCAGAGGAGAAATTGCATGAGCAAATGACAGTTTTTTTAAACGCAGTTCATCTTCCTGGATCTTTGCTTTTAAATCTGCTTCGCTTAAACCGCTAAGGCTTTTTACAAAATCAACTTTCTTCGCCATTGTATTATAATTTTCTATTTTCAGTTTTGTTTAACCGGCTTATGCCTTAAAGTCGTGACGCACTACAAACTTGGTTAAGATCGGTAGTTTTTGTGCTGCCAAAGCAAATGCTTCTTTTGCAGTTTGTTCAGGTACACCATCACATTCAAAAATGATTCTGCCTGGTTGCACTACAGCACACCATCCTTCAGGGTTACCTTTACCTTTACCCATCCTCACCTCTGCAGGTTTAGCAGTCATCACCTTGTCAGGAAATACCCTGATCCACACGTTTCCTTCTCTCTTCATGTGACGAGTTAATGCCTGTCGGGCACTTTCAATCTGACGGTTGGTTAACCAAACACTATCCAGCGCTTTTAAACCAAATGTTCCAAAGGCAAGAGTAGCTCCACGCTTGGTGTCGCCCTTCATCATACCTCTTTGCGCCTTTCTGAATTTTGTTCTTTTCGGTGATAACATCTTATTTCAATTTTTGATTTCAGATTGTAGATTTTTTAAATCACTACCTGATTTCTAATTCTGTAATAGTTTATTTATTCGCAAATCTCAAATCGTAAATCTGCAATCTTAAATCCGGAATTATCTTCTTCCGCCACCCTGACCACCACGGTTTCCACCGCCGCCGCCTCTTCTGTCTCCACCACCGCCACCTCTGCGGTCATCTCCACCACCTCTTCTATCATCTCTTCTGTCAAATCCACCTTGCCTTTCGCCTGGTCCGCCTTCTTTACCACCACCTGCAACAACGTTTGGATTCAAATCTCTTTTACCCAAAACCTCACCTTTACATATCCAAACTTTTACACCTATTTTACCATACACTGTTAAAGCAAATACATTGGCGTAATCAATATCCATACGCAGGGTATGCAATGGAGTACGGCCTTGTTTAATTTCTTCGCTACGGGCAATTTCAGCACCACCTAAGCGGCCACCTACTTTTACTTTAATACCTTCTGCACCCATTCTTAAAGCAGATGCGATAGACATCTTAATTGCTCTTTTGTAGTTGATACGATTTTCCAATTGACGGGCAATGGTATCAGCTACTATGTTTGCATCCAATTCCGGACGACGTATTTCCAAAATGTTTATTTGTACATCATCTTTGCTCACTAATTTCTTCAACTCCTCTTTAATTCTGTCAACTTCTCCACCACCTTTACCAATAATAATACCTGGTTTAGAAGTGTGAATAGTGATGATCAGTTTATTAAGCGTACGCTCAATAACGATTTTAGCAATACCACCCTTATTGATACGGGCATTAAGGTAATTTCTGATCTTATGATCTTCAATCAGTTTTTTTGGATAATCCGTTTTATTAGCGAACCAGTTACTATCCCAACCACGAATGATTCCTAACCTGGCACCTATTGGATTTGTTTTTTGACCCATATTACTTAGTTAAATCTTTTATTAATTTTTAGTTGCTTTAGTATCTACAATTACTGTTACGTGGTTGCTGCGTTTGCGAACCCTGTAACCACGGCCTTGTGGAGCCGGACGCATACGTTTGATAACTCTTGCTGCATCAACCATTATTGTTTTAACAACCAGCCCGTTTTCATCACCACCTTCGTTTTTTGCTTTCCAGTTGCTGATGGCACTCATTACCAATTTGCGCAAAGGAACAGCCGGATGCTTTGGATTGTGTTCCAAAACGGCTAATGCTTTTTCAACTTCCATACCACGGATCAAGTCAACCAGTAAACGCATTTTACGTGGCGATGTGGGGTAATTGTTCAATTTTGCTACTGCTTCCATTTTATTATAATGTTTAGAAAGTTTAGGAGTTGAGGAGTTTAGACCTTAACTCTTCCCCATTTCAATTACGATATCTTTTTACTTGAGTGACCTCTAAAGTTTCTTGTTGGTGCAAATTCTCCTAATTTATGACCAACCATAAATTCAGTTACATAAACAGGAATAAATTTATTGCCATTATGTACTGCAAAAGTTTGTCCTACAAAATCAGGAGTAATTGTACTTCTTCTGCTCCATGTTTTAATAACACCCTTCTTTGATTTTCCTTCGATCATAGCAGCAACCTTTGCTTCAAGTTTTGCTTCTACATAGGGACCTTTTTTTAACGAACGAGCCATGTTTGATTTTAGATTTGTGATTGTCGATTTTAGATTTGGAAGAACCGCATCTTAAATTTCAATCTTGTTTATTTGCCTTGCCTAGTAGAGCAAGACCATTTTAACTTTATTAATTATTAGTTAGGTAATTTCTTACCGTTTCTCCTGGTTATGATCAATTTGCTTGAGCCTTTACCTTTTGTACGAGTAATCTGGCCTTTTGCATATTTACCTTTACGGCTACGAGGGTGACCACCACTTGCTCTACCTTCACCACCACCCATCGGGTGATCTACGGGGTTCATCGCTACTGCTCTTGTTCTTGGACGAATACCTTTCCACCTGTTACGGCCGGCTTTACCCATGCTTTCCAGACTGTGATCGCCATTACTTACCACTCCTACAGTTGCATAACAGTTGATCAATACTTTTCTTAACTCGCCGCTAGGCATTTTTAAGATAGCATATTTTTCTTCCTTGTTACTTAATTGTGCTGATGTACCTGCACTTCTTACTAAAATACCACCTTGTCCGGGTTGCATTTCTATATTGTGTACGTTAGTACCTAAAGGCATACTTTTAAAAGGTAATGCATTACCTAATTCAGGTGCTACAACATCTCCGCTTATTACAGATTGTCCAACCTGTAATCCTTGTGGAGCAATGATGTAACGTTTTTCTCCATCTGCATAATTCAATAATGCGATAAAAGCAGTACGGTTTGGATCGTACTCAATAGTTTTAACTACTGCAGGGATATTTTTCTTATCTCTTTTAAAATCAATTATACGATACATGGTTTTGTTTCCACCACCCATGTAGCGCATACTTCTTCTACCCTGTACGTTACGACCTGCTGTAACCTTTTGTTTTTCCAACAAAGTTTTTTCAGGTACGTTGGTAGTAATCTCTTCGTAAGAATTACCAATTCTCCACCTGGTACCTGCTGTTGTTGGTTTGTATTTTCTAAGTCCCATTGTTACTTTTTTTTATTTTTCAATTTTTGCGGTAATTGATTACCATTCGTTATTTTTTAATGCCTTTCTCTTTGGAAGATCAGGTTTAGATACCGCTTCCGTAAAGGTCAATTGTTTCACCTTCTGCAACAGTTACAATCGCTTTCTTTTTAGAAGGCTTGCGGCCAACTATAAATCCTGCTTTAGTATATTTTGCTTTTGCTTTTGATGGAACAACAATGGTATTAACCTGGCTAACCTGTACACCATAAAATTGTTCTACGGCCTTTTTAATTTCCAGTTTATTAGCCTTTTTATCAACTACAAAAGAATAACGGTTTTGTTTTTCTGTTTGCTTGTTAGCTTTTTCAGATAAAATCGGCTTTATTAAAATGTCAGACGGGTTCATGTCTAGTAATTTGTTGTTTTTAAATTATGCTTCTTCTTCTACTGCTGTAAATACTTTTGCCGCATTTTCAGTTAATACTAATACGTTAGCATTGATGATATCGTAAGTATTGATGTCTCTGATTAAAGTACCATTTACATTAGCAATATTGCGAAGACTTAAATACAGGTTATCGCTATTTTCTGGCATTACAAACAAAGATTTTTTTCCAGCAACGCCTAAGTTTTTCAACATGGTTGTAAACTGGCTGGTTTTAGGAGCCTGCATTTGTACATCTTCTACCACTAAAATTGCGTTGTCTTTTGCTTTGTAAGCTAAAGCACTCATCTTAGCCAAAGTTTTCACTTTCTGATTCAATTTGATATCATACTTGTGTGGTTTTGGACCAAAAATAGTACCACCACCTTTATACAAAGGGTTACGCAGGTTACCTTTACGAGCACCACCGGTACCTTTTTGCTTGTGCAATTTTTTAGAAGAACCTTTTACTTCCATACGGGTTTTTACCTTGTGTGTTCCCTGGCGTTGAGCACCCTGGTATTGCTTAACAGCAAGATAAATAACATGATCATTAGGTTCAATACCAAAAATTTCTTCTGGTAGTTCAACCGTTCTGCCGGTTTTCTTTCCTTCTATATTTAAAACGTCTACTTGCATTGTACTTATTTTTAAAGGCCAGCGGCCGGTTGCTTATTTTTGAATTAAAACAATTGAACCGTTATGGCCCGGTACTGAACCACTAACTAATATGTAATTTTTTTCAGCGAAGATTTTTACTACTTTTAAACCTTTCATAGTAACTCTGTCCTGTCCCATACGGCCGCCCATGCGCATACCTTTAAATACACGGCTGGCATCAGATGAGTTACCGATAGAACCCGGAGCTCTTGACCTATCGTGCTGGCCGTGAGACTGACCACCAACACCACTAAAGCCGTGACGTTTAACAACACCCTGAAAACCTTTACCTTTTGTGGTACCAACAACTTCGATGGCATCACCTTCAGCAAAAATATCCACAGTAATAGTTTCACCTACTGCTTTATCTAGTTCGCTATCGCGTATTTCCTGAACGAATTTTTTAGGAGAAGTTTGAGCTTTGGCGAAGTGCCCTGTTTCCGACTTTAAGGAGTGCTTTTCTTTTTTGTCGCCGAATGCTATTTGGAGAGCATTGTAACCGTCTGTTTCAACAGTTTTCTTTTGTGTAACTACGCATGGGCCAGCTTCAATAATAGTAACAGCCGTTTGCTTGCCTGTTGTATCGAAGATACTGGTCATGCCAATTTTCTTTCCAATAATACTTTTCATTGTATCTTGTTTTTATCCAGCGGTGCCGCCATAAGCGGTACTTGGATGTTCATATTTTTTTTCTTTTTAAGAACTTAGCTTCTGCTTTTCCGGCCCTGGGCCAGAAAGTTCATTAAGCTTTGATCTCAACATCAACACCACTTGGTAAGTCTAACTTACTTAAAGCATCTACCGTACGGCTGCTGCTGGTGTAAATGTCTAATAAACGTTTGTGTGTACACAGCTGAAACTGCTCACGTGCCTTCTTATTAACGTGAGGCGCACGCAATACAGTAAAAATTTTCTTGTGCGTAGGCAAAGGAATTGGTCCTGTTACCACGGCACCAGTACTGCGTACAGTTTTTACAATCTTTTCGGCTGATTTATCAACTAAATTATGATCGTAAGACTGTAGTTTGATTCTGATTCTCTGTGACATATATAAAGAACTTTTGAATTACCGTTTTTTTATTTGGAGTGCAAAGGTAAGGGGATGATTTGATATGGCAAAGGGATTAAGCAAAGTTTTTTTGCTTTTATTTTACAGCGGTCGGCTAAGGGTATTTATAAGTTATTGGATAAACGCTATAAAAGAGTGTTATCTCTATAAATATCAATCAACTATATCAATCTTTCTTCTCTACACTTCCCGAGCTGTTTACTGTTTGTTTTACAGCTGCTGCACCATGATAATCTACCGAACCACTACTGGTGGCTTTGGCAGTAAGGCTTACACTTGCATGCACATCTGCACTACCACTACTGTTGGCAGATACATCAGTATTTTCACTTAAAAGCCCGGCAGATTTTATATCGCCGCTGCTGGACACCTCCGCTTTATAGTTTTTTGTTCGGCCACTAAGCTTAACAGAGCCGGAACTGCTGGCTTCCGCTTCTACTTCAGGGGCATCTACTTCGGCCTCAATATCGGCTGAGCTGGATGCATGAAAACTCAATTTGCCATCATCTTTTATAACATCCAGCACTTTTACTTCGGCAGATGAACTGGCATTTACACTTTTTAAAACCGGGTTGGTAATAAAAACTTTGATGTGTGCATTACTAATGCTGTGCAGGTCTTCAATACCTATTTTTAACACCCCACCCGATACTTTAGTAACTATATGCTCAATAATATTGTCATCAGCCTCCACTTCTACTGTTGCAACTGAACCCATTTTAACTTCAACATCAATGGAGTTACTTACAGAAATACCCGAAAAACTTTCTACATTTCTTTTTTCACTTATAATATTACCACTTCCGGTAGTATAGTCGCAAGAGATCAACAGCACAGCGGCTGATAAAAAAAATAATACTTGTTTCATGGCTTAAATATTTATAACAAAGATAAAAACCTAAAACCTAAACATCCTACCATTCAACTAATTATTTACCTTCGCTGCCTATGACGGAAAAAATACTTATTCTCGATTTCGGATCGCAATACACCCAGTTAATTGCCCGTGCAGTACGTGAAGCCAATGTTTACTGCGAAATAACGCCTTACAATAAAGAAATAGTTTACGAACCAGGATTAAAAGGCATTATCCTTGGCGGGTCTCCTTTTTCGGTTAATGAAGAAAAGGCACTTATTGTAGATATCAAAGCCATGGTGGATAAAGTACCCGTACTGGGCATTTGTTATGGAGCACAGCTTACTGCAAAACTTTTTGGTGGCAGGGTTGATAAAAGCGAAAAAAGAGAATATGGCCGGGCTATTTTCTCTAAACTAAAAGAAGACAGCTTTTTGGAAAACGTATCTGCCACATCGCAGGTATGGATGAGCCATAGTGATACCATAAAAGAACTGCCTGAAGGCTTTGAATTGTTGGGAACAACTGAAAGTATTCCAGTTGCTGCATTTAAAAGTAACGGCGCTGCCGCTCACCCTTTATACGGATTACAGTTTCATCCGGAAGTATATCATTCTACCGAAGGAAAAATAATACTTAAAAACTTTTTGGTAAATATTTGTGGTTGTATCTGCGACTGGACACCAGAGCATTTTATAACCGACACTGTTGCTGCTTTAAAAAAACAAATCGGTAACCGTAAAGTAATTATGGCATTGAGTGGTGGTGTAGACAGTACCGTTGCTGCAACACTTATTCACCGTGCCATTGGCGAAAACCTGTACGGCATTTTTGTAGATAACGGCGTGCTGCGTAAAGACGAATTTGAACAGGTTTTAAAAACCTACAACGAAATAGGCCTTAATGTAAAGGGCATTGATGCTAAAGAACATTTTTATACCAAGCTTGCCGGAAAAGTGGAACCTGAGGAAAAACGTAAAATTATTGGTGGCTGTTTTATAGAAATTTTTGACCAGGAAGCAAAAAAAATTGAAGGTGTGGAGTTGTTAGGCCAGGGAACTATTTACCCTGATGTTATAGAATCTCTTTCTGTACATGGGCCATCGGCAACCATTAAAAGCCATCATAATGTTGGCGGCTTACCCGATACCATGAAGCTGGAACTGGTAGAACCTTTACGCTCTTTGTTTAAAGATGAAGTAAGGCGTGTGGGAGCAGAGTTGGGCATACCGGCATTAATGATCAATCGTCATCCTTTTCCCGGACCTGGTTTGGCTATACGGATTTTAGGAGAGGTTACAGAAGATAAGGTACGGTTATTGCAGGAAGCTGATGCTATCTATATGAATGGATTGAAAAAATATAATTTGTATACAAGTGTTTGGCAGGCTGGCACCATCTTGTTACCAGTAAAGAGTGTAGGCGTAATGGGTGATGAAAGGACTTATGAATTTACTGTGGCGCTAAGGGCTGTAACTTCGGTAGACGGCATGACAGCAGACTGGGCGCATTTACCCTATGAATTTTTGGCCGACATATCCAATGAAATTATCAATAACGTAAAAGGGATTAACCGTGTGGTATATGATATAAGCAGTAAACCACCGGCAACTTTTGAATGGGAATAATAAGAAATTAGAGGATTGTAATCTTGAATTTTACTATTATGAATAAAAAGTTTTTTGTTGGACTGTTATTAATTATTCTATCTGTTTGTTTTTTAAATGTGCAAGGCCAGGCAGATTCATCAAAAAATTATCCTACTTACAGGGTAGGAATTTTTGCACCACTTTATTTGGATTCTGTTTTTGCAGGCAACAATTTTCGCTATAGCCAGGTGCCCAAATTTATGGTACCTGCAGCAGAATTTATACAAGGCGCTCAGATTGCTCTTGACTCTATGAAAATGGGAAAAGAAAACATAGAGGCTTTTATTTACGATTCCAGATCTTACACTAAAGGTATACCGTCGCTCATCAATACAAAAAAGTTAGATAGCCTTGATTTAATAATTGGCTCCGTTAAAGATGCCGACTATAAACAACTGGCCGATTTTGCATTATTAAAAAACATTCCTTTTATTTCAGCAACTTATCCTAATGATGGTGGTGTAACCGGAAATCCATTTACTGTTATTATCAACTCTACCCTTAAAGCACATTGCGAAGCTATTTACAGCTATCTCTTACAAAATCATGGCACCGACCAGATTTTTTTGTGCAGAAAAAAAGGCACCCAGGAAGATAAGGTTGCAGGATATTTTAAATTATTGAATGAGCAGGATGGGCGGGCATTATTAAATATTCAAACTTTAAATACTGATACCTCAATATCTGTGGCGTTATTAAAAAACAAGTTAGATAGTAATCGTACCGCTGTTCTTATTGGGGGAAGTTTGGATGAAAGCTTTGCCACCAGTCTTTCAGAATCATGCTACGATCTATACAATAAACCTTACTCAATTACTTTAATTGGAATGCCCAACTGGGATGGGTTTGCTCCTTTACATAAAAAAGAAAACTTTAAGGATTTTCCTATTCACTTTACTTCGCCATATTTTAACAATAAGTGGGACAACTATAGCAAAATGCTAACCAATGCTTATTTAAAAAAGTTTAAAATTAAACCGAGTGACATGGCTTTTAAAGGGTTTGAAACAGTGCATATGTTTACCCGGTTGCTTACAAAATACCCTAATGATTTTATTAACCATATAAATGACAAAAGTGTTAAAGTTTTTTGCGACTACACTATCAGGCCGGTAATACTAAAAAAAGAAAACACTGTACCTGATTATTTTGAAAACAAGCATTTGTATTTTATAAAAATTTTAAATGGCGCTACCACCAAAGCGTGGTAATTAACCTGCCTGATAAATAAAAAACCGGGAATTAATTCCCGGTTTTTTATTTATTATTTTACAAGATATTTTCGCTGCATGGTGTAAAGTATTACAAAAAGAACAGGTATACCAATACCCATTAAAATACTTGCAACACCGGTAAATTGAGCTGTTCCCATAATTAAAAATCCACCTAACACCGGTGCAAGCTCCCCTGCAACATATAACCAGTATCCATCCTTTTTATATTTACGCATCCACAAAGCACCAACAAAACACAAAATAATTCCTACCATTCCAATAATAATCAATGGAATCATATTTTGTGTACCTAATTCAATTGCAGCCCTGCCTTTAGCCATGTCTGCCATTTCCTTTGCCGAAAACTCTTTGCCTGAACTTAAGGCCTTGTCCATCATGTTGAGTGAAAACTTATATATCACCGGCAACAATAAAGTAAACAAACCAGAAATTGCACAACCTATAAAGGTTAAAATAGTTAGTACGTTTAAGCCTCCCGGCATTTTTGCTTTACCCTGCTCATCATAACTGAGTAAATCTTTGGTAGTATCTTCATTCATAAAAAATAATTTTTACCAAGGTAAGTTGTTTATCAATTATTTCAAAACCGCCGGTAATTTTACTGTTTGGTTTTTCTTTTTAGTTTAAGATAATCCAGGAAATAAACAATTTTTACAGTAAGCTCATTGCTGTGGGGATTATTGACAGACCGGCCTAAATTTTTAAGATAAGATGTATTGCTGTAAGGATCTATGTTTACATTGCCGCCTAATGCATTTTTCCAGGCTACAGTTATTCGGCTACCCAATAAAAAATCCCAAGTATAAAACATATCTACATTAAAGGTATTGTAGTTGATATTTTTATTAGCTATAAAAGGTATTTCGTCCCAATAGCCGTCATTTTTCAGGTTGTAAAAATTAGTGTTTTCCAGGGCAGACCAATAATGACGTACCCTTACCGTCCAGTTCATACGCTTGGTAAAATTGTATTGTGCATTTACAATACCTGTATTTCTTTTTACATTACGCCTTGCAATAATAAGCGGGGTAGTTGGCCTTCCTGTGTTATCAGTAATGTATGACCATCCCCAATTGCCTTTATCCTGTTCTATTGCCATGCTGGTACTTAGTTGAAACTTTTCATTAAACCTGTAGCGTAATCCAATTTCAGATGACCAGTAAGGATCGTTAGGCAAAGGAGATTCTGCAGCACCAAGGCTGTAACTGAAATATAATTTTTTTCTACTGTCGCTGCTGCCATCAAATCCTAAATAATAATATGGCGTTCGCATTAAAAAATTGCCATTGTAAGTATTGGAGTTTACAAAATAGTCTCGTGTCCAAAGTGGGTTGCTTTGAAAATTAAATGTCAGATCCCAGAAATTTTTAAATAAGAAGAATGCTTTTGCCCCCACTTCTAACCCTGACCAGTTAAATGGTTTGTATAAATAAGTATTATTAAACCGAACGCTGTATATCTGGTTGATGAATTTTTTAGTTGGCTTTAAAAGATTATAGCTTAAGTTACCGCTATAATCAAGCGAATTATTATTAAGTAAAAAACCCAGATCGTTTGGGTCATACTTATCACTCACAATATTTAATAATGCTTTATACTGAAGAATGCCGCTTACTTTTCCAAAACTGGCACTAGTACCGTATCCGTTTTTGGTTAGATTATTCCCCCAAACGGTACTGAATTTTCCACTGAGTGCAACATTATAAGTATTGCGTTTATCAAATAACGACAGATCCATACTGCCCACGTTTGCATTACGGCTGTTGCCTTTACGTAAAACATTGGTATTGGTAAAACTTATAAAAGAACGGTTTTTTAAAGCCTGATCTAATACAACTATACTGTAATTAGTTAGCGGTTCCGTTAAAATGCTGGAATCATTTCCATTGGTAAGATTGGTAACTCTTGCGTACATCGGTGCCGAAACGGCATTAAAAATACCTACGCCCAGGTTATCTTTTGTACGACCCGAAATTTTTGTGGCATTATACAGCCTGGTAATACCCGGGTTTTTATCTATTCTATAATTTGGATCGTTACCATACTTATTTAACACAGCCGATGAACCACCAGGTGATGCCCCAATACGGCGGGAATAAAACAAGCCTGCTTTGTTAAACAGCTCTGTACCCTCTGTAAAAAAGGGACGATAATCATCAAACTTTACTTCAAATGGTGTAAGATTTAATAATAAGTTATCGCTTTGTACCTGGGCAAAATCCGGTATCAAAGTCATATCCAGCGTAAAGCTTTCGTTGATGCCATATTTTACATCCATGCCACCGCTTTTTAAAACTTCTGTTACATCGCCTTTACTTGTGGGAGATATTCTAAGGCCACCGGAAATATAGGGTTGAAAAGATAAACGCAGCGGTGGTTTGATATTCTTTAATCCTATCCAGGTACCCCACTGATTTATATCGCCATTAATATTGGGATTTTGTGGACTCCAGATACTTGTCTCATTTTTTTTGCGAACAAACCGGGCAAAATTCAATCCCCAGTCCTGTACTTCATTTTTAGAAATTCTAATTGCACTAAAAGGAATTTTAATTTCAACTACCCAGCCATCATTTTCTATATTCACCTTACTTTCCCAAACGGCATTCCAGGTAACATCGTAAACGGGTGTACTATTTTGCGATCCCTTTGCATCGGCTTGTACACCTGCCGCCGTTACTCTAAATAAAAAAGCATTTTGTCTGTCAAGATAAGTATCAAAGCCCACTGTAAACACATCCACATTCTGGTTTCCGGTAACATCTCTGGCAGTAAGTTGTTTGCGTATATCTTCGGGGTTATCGTACAAATAAGCACCTACATAAACTGCATCGTTATCATAAGCAATTTTAACCACTGTTTTACTGGAGGATACATGACCAAATTTTGGGAATGAGGTTATAAAATCGCCTGTTGCTGTTACAGTTTTCCAGGCTTCGTCATTTAAATTGCCGTCAATTTTTACAGGCTGGGTTAATTTTGTTGCAGGAATCGTTCGTACTTGTGCATAGGTTACAGCAAGAAATAGATTTAAACAGATAAATATGATCAGGCGCAAAATGATTACAGTTAGTTTTCATTTCAAAGATAACCCATTAATATTATAATAAATCACTACACCATACTCTTTAAGGGTAACAGCTAAACATTACGCCTGTCCATTTCCTTTTTAATTAATGCCAACTCTCTGCCTGTTTGTCCGGCAACAGAACTGTTTTCTTCTGCACGGCGCATTAAATATGGAATTACATCTTTTATAGGGCCAAAAGGCAAATATTTACTTACAGAAAAACCAGCCTTAGCAAGATTGAAAGTAATATGATCGCTCATACCATAGAGCTGCGAAAAATGTACATGCGGATGATTGTGTGGCAAACTATTTTCATCCAGCAGCTGCGTGGTAAATAAATTACTGGATTCATTGTGTGATGCAACTATTACCGAAATTTTATTAATATGATCGATACAAAATTTAACGGCTGCATTATAATCATTATCACAGGCCTCTTTATCAGGTTGTATAGGCGAAGGATAATTCATTGCTGCGGCTCTTTCCCTCTCCTTTTCCATATAAGCACCTCTTACCAATTTAGATCCTAAAATAAAATTTCTTTCTGCCGCCGCATCATAAGAGTCTTTTAAAAATTGTAACCTGTCGTGCCTGTACAATTGCAGTGTATTAAACACCACAGCTTTGGTTTTATTAAAAGTATCCATCATTAAAATGGTTAATGCATCTACCGGATCTTGTATCCACGTTTCTTCAGCATCTATCAGTACGCCAATATTTTTTGCAGCCGCCTCTTCACATACATGCAACATTCTTGATCTTACCCTGTGCCATTCTTCTTTTTCTGCCGGCGGCAATAATTCTACAGCATGTAAATAACGCTTCATTAAAGTTCCTTCAGCTGCGTTCATAGCAGTATCCAATTTTTCCAGTAAAGCAAATCTTGCAAAACCGGTCACTTTAACACTCATAAAAGGGATATTAGCCTGTGTAGCAGCATAATCAATTACCTTTTTAAATTCGTCTCTGGCATGTTCAAAATTTTCTTCGCCTTCTTTACCCTCTACACCATAATCTAAAATCACCTGCACATTATATTCTTCCAGCTTGTCGGCAACCTTTGCGGTTTCCTCCAACGTTTCTCCTCCTACAAATTGCTGAAATATGGTACTTCTGATAACAGTTTTTGTAAAAGGTAAATGCCATTTAATAGCATAAGGTGTAACTTTTAAACCAAGGTTAACTAACCATGGCTTGCCCATTGATGAAAAAAGAAAATGTGCTTTTTTTAGTTGTTCACTGCTTTTATATGCAAAAGCGGTTTGGGTATTCTCAAAAGAGATGGGGGCTTTATGTTCGTTCATAATTTGGAATTCAATGTTCGAAATTCGAATATTGAGGACGAACTACCAAAAAAACAATTGAAATACTATTAAATGGCCTGATGATTGAAAGGTTGCAATACCATTTCGCTTACCACGCCGCTATCGGGCTGCTGACATAAAAACCAAATAGCTTTAGCTGCTTCTTCGGCCTGCAGCATTTTATCTCTTTGCACTCTTAAATCAATTGTATCCCAAAAAGGAGAATCTACTCCACCTAAAAATAAATTGGTGATACGTATGTCTGTTCTTTTTAATTCTTCTCTTATACTTTGCATCATGCCTACCAAGCCATATTTACTGGCGCTATACGCTGCCGCACCAGCCATGGGCACTTTACCCAATACACCGGGTATATTAATAATTAATCCTTTTTTTACTTCCTTCATGGCAGGCAAAAAAGTTTTTATCAGTAAAAAAGGAGCATACAAATTATAGTTGAGCGAACGCAAAAAATCTGTTTCATCCAGTGTATCCATTGTTTTTATAATACCAATACCTGCTGCATTAACTAAAATATCTATAGAGGTTAATTGCTGAAAATATTTTTCTTTTAATGCCGCTACTTCTGCCGGTTGAGAAATATCCAGAATAAAAGTTCTCCCTTCTGCAATTCCACAATCCTTTGCCACCTGTTGTAATTTGGCTTCATTTCTTCCTGCTAAAAAAACTGAGGCGCCGCTACCGGTTAATAATTTGGCAGTTTTAGCCCCTATGCCACCGGTTGCACCAACTAATAAAACATTTTTACCTTTTAAATTTTCCATAATTAGTATTTGGAATTATTAAACAAAGTGGCTTTCATTTTGTTTAATCCCATTTAAATAAATATGAAAGCAGCCACACTTATTTTTCCACATCAGCTTTTTAAAGATCATCCTGCCATTTTGCAAGATCAAAAAGTATTTATTATAGAAGAAAGTTTATTTTTTAATCAATACAAATTTCACCAGCAAAAACTTGTTTTGCACCGGGCTTCTATGAAATTATACGCTGACTATCTTATAAAAAATAATACAGAAGTTGAATACATTGAAGCCGTAAACAGTTTGAGTGATATCAGAAAATTAATCCCTCATTTGCGTGAGCAAGAAGTAACAGTAATAAATTTTGCAGACGTAGCGGATAACTGGCTTAGAAAAAGAATTGTTGAAACTTGTGGCAAAGAAGGCATTAATTACGTTGAGCACATTACACCCAATTTTTTAAATAGTATAGCAGAGGTAAAAAGTTATTTTGATAAGAAGAAAACTTATTTTCAAACCGGCTTTTACACAGAACAACGCAAAAAAAGAAATATTTTATTAGATGCAAGCGGCGGACCAGAGGGTGGACAATGGACATACGATGCAGATAACAGAATGAAATTTCCTAAAAAGGAAAAAGCCCCTGTTGTTCATTTTGAAAAAGAAAATACAGCCGTTGAAGAAGCGAAAATGTATGTTGCAAAAAACTTTTCTTCAAATTATGGTTCCATCGAAAAATTTATTTACCCAACAGATTTTATTGCTGCAGAAAAATGGCTGGATGATTTTTTAAAACAGCGTTTTGAAAAATTTGGCATTTATGAAGATGCGATCGTGGCCAAAGAACATTTTTTGCATCATTCTGTTTTAAGCCCAATGCTTAATATTGGTTTATTGCAACCAGGGCAAATAATTACCAAAGCCATTGCCGCTGCGGTAAAATACAATGTACCACTTAATTCGCTGGAAGGTTTTACAAGGCAAATTTTAGGCTGGCGTGAATTTATACGCATCGTATACGAAAGAGAAGGAAGTGTACAACGAACCAAAAACTATTGGGGCTTTACAAGAAAAATTCCAAAAACATTCTGGACAGGTGACACAGGAATATTACCCATAGATAATGTAATTAAAAAAGTTTTACTAACCGGCTATTGTCATCATATTGAACGGTTGATGGTGCTGGGTAATTTTATGTTGTTGTGTGAGTTTGACCCTGATGAAGTATACCGCTGGTTTATGGAGATGTTTACAGATGCTTATGATTGGGTGATGGTGCCTAACGTATATGGAATGACCCAGTTTGCAGATGGCGGATTAATGACCACCAAACCTTACATAAGCGGCAGTAATTATTTGCTAAAAATGAGTGACCACGAAAAAGGCGCATGGACTATTATTTGGGATGGATTATTCTGGCGCTTTATGCATGTGCATCGCAATTTCTTTTTAAAAAATCCAAGGCTGGGCATGCTGGTGGGCACTTTTGATAAAATGCCGGAACAAAAGCAACAGGCTCACCTGGCAGCTGCAGAAAACTATTTACAACAACTGAATGATTAAATGAAACAAAAAAAGAAAGCTGATCTGCCTGTAAAAATTTGTATCACTTGCAACCGTTCTTTTACCTGGCGTAAAAAATGGAAACTGGTTTGGGATGAAGTAAAATACTGCAGTGACAAATGCAAAAAAAATAAACCATAAAATGAATACTGCAACTTTAACCATAAAAGATATTGATCGCATAATTGAAATGGCATGGGAAGACCGTACCACTTTTGAGGCCATTGAATTACAATTTGGTTTAAAAGAAAAAGATGTGATCGTATTAATGCGAAAAGAAATGAAGGCCGGCAGTTTTAAAATGTGGCGTAAAAGAACCAATGGCAGAAGTACGAAACATGCTGCATTACGCAGCGATACAGTAACACGTTTTAAATGTAAACTACAGAAGACAATAACACATAATAAAATATCAAAAAGATAAAGTGGAATTTACAACCGATTACAAAACTATTGTGGAGCAATTAGAAAATATTGATGCATTAAATTATGCTGCATCAAGAAATTATATTGATGGTGCAGTTACTTACTTATCACCCTACATTTCAAGAGGAGTAATTAGTTTGGCCCAGGTAAAAGAGCATATACTAAACAAATATTCTTACCAACATGCAGAAAAACTATTGCAGGAACTTGCCTGGAGAGAATATTGGCAAAGAGTATGGCAGCATGCAGGCGATAAAATTTTTACTGATATTAAAAATGAACAAACAGATGTTACCCATCATAAAATGATATCGGCAATTGAAAATGCTGCAACTGGTATACATGCAATTGATAAAAGTATTGAGTTTCTTTACAATACGGGTTACATGCACAACCATTGCAGGATGTATATTGCATCAATAGCCTGTAATATTGGTAAAGCGCATTGGCTGGCGCCATCGCAATGGATGTATTATCATTTGCTGGATGGCGACCTGGCAAGCAACAGTTTAAGCTGGCAATGGGTGGCTGCAACCTTCTCCTCAAAAAAATATTACTGCAACCAGGAGAATATTAATAAGTACTGCGGAAGTGATCAGCAAAATACTTTTCTGAACACTTCTTACGATAACTTAACAACGCTTGAAGTTCCTGATGTATTGAAGCAAACTACTAATACCTTACTTAAAACGGTATTGCCCGAAACCGCATTACCAATAATAAATACCCAACTACCTACACTTGTTTACAACTCTTATAATCTTGATCCCATATGGCATTGTGAAGAAGATACCAATAGAATTTTATTATTAGAGCCATCTCATTTTGCAAAATATCCGGTAAGTGATAAAGTACTGCAATTTATTATAGCACTTTCAAAAAACATTACTGATATACAAATTTTTGTTGGTGAATTTGATAAACTGCAGGAATTAAATAAAATGCAATCCATTGTTTTTAAATCTCATCCGGCATTTATCAATTATAAAGGACAAGCAGAATCTTATGATTATTTGTTTCCGCAAGTAAGCGGTTATTTCCCTTCCTTTTTTTCTTACTGGAAAAAGTGCAAAAAGATTTAGATTAATATCCGCAGCAACAAATCCTCTTATATTTGCAAAAATTTTTTATGGAAAAGAAAGCAAGTGAATCTGTGGTGGTAATGACGGAGCTGGTATTGCCCAACGACACCAATACATTTGGTAATTTAATGGGAGGCCGGTTAATGTACTGGATGGATATTGCTGCTGCACTTGCCGCTATGAAACATTGCAATGCGCCTGTTGTTACTGCATCGGTGGATAATATTTCTTTTGAAAGCCCTATTAAAATTGGTAACGTGGTGCATATTGAAGCTAAAGTAACCAGGGCATTTACCAGCAGTATGGAAGTACATATGAAAGTTTGGGGCGAAGACCCTATTCAGCAATACAAGTACAAAAGCAACGAAGCCTACTACACTTTTGTATCGCTTGACCCTAATAACAAACCCCGGAAAGTAAACCAGCTTATACCAGAAACCGAAGACGAAAAAATATTATTTGAAGGCGCTTTAAGAAGAAGACAATTAAGATTAGTACTGGGCGGAAAAATGAAAGCGGAAGATGCAGATGAGTTAAAAGCGCTTTTTACTAAAGCCTAAAACTAATCAGGCTGGTAATTAGATGGCAGTTGATTAGCTATTTTTTCGTACAACCAAAAACCATTGTACACAACCGCCATCGGGTTTCGGATAATACCTTTTGCATCCAATTCAACTTTATCTGTAAGCATATCCATAAAAGCTGTAAAACCAAAATTACTATAGCTGCGATTACTTTCACTTTCTATTGTATAGTAATGCTTCAACCGTGTATTTTTAAAAAATTGCACCATAACTCTATTGGTAAATTGCAAATAGTATTCATTAGAAATAGTGTCTATAAATAAAATATTGGCAGACCTTATTGGTATTGCAAGCACAGTATCCTCATCCATATACAGATTTTCAGCATAGTCTACCGGATCCTTTTTAATTTCAGGTTTTTTAATTTCAAATATTGAAAACCCTTCGGTTTCCAGGTTTTTGTTAATAAGAGACCGGTAAAAATGCATAGTACTCCCATAATAATTCTGCTTTCTTCTTTTTATCCATTTCTTGCTATCGCCCATTTCCTCGTACCGGGTAAATCCTGAAAAACTGGTATTCTTTTTATTTACATCAAAATAAAATTCAATTAAATCAAAGGTTATTTTGTAGCCGAGCAATTTATTTGTAATTATTAATGGCGTATCAGCATAAGCGTAGATAGTATTGCTATCCGCAGTAAAATATATTGCCCCCAAATTTTCTATTGTGCACTTCTCCGCTTCTTCAGTTATACCTAAAAAATTTTGCTTAAAAACCTTAAGGCATAATTGCCTGGTAGTATCACTAATAATTAAAACACCGTTTAGTATTTTTTCTTTTACTTCCAGTTTAAAAACATACAATTTTTTGTCGGCATCATTAATATTCAACTTATAAAAAACCTGCTGATAGCCAACGGAAGACACTATTAATTCCCCAGAAAAAACACTACTAATGTTTAAGGTAAATCTACCCTCGCTATTTGTAACCGTTCCATGAGAGGTATTATTTAAATAAACTCTTGCGTTGGCAACAGGCAAGCCAGAATTATTATCCAGCACCTTGCCCTGAATTATAATTTGAGCATTTCCTGTAAACATTATCCATATAAATCCAAATACAAAAAGAAGCTTATGCATTAATTATTTATTTATCAATCACACTCATTAAGTGATGTTTCCCTTTTAACATAAATTTTTTGCTCTGCTCAATAGCATCCATCACTACAGCCAGAATATTTTCTGTAGTATCATTGTAATCAATTTGTAAAGGCGCTTTAAAAGTTACGGTTAACAAAGTACCTTTCTTTTTAAACTTTAACCCCTTTTTATTAAAAGCACGCCAGTAACCGTTTATAACTACAGGTATTACAATTGGCTGGTGTTGTTTAATAATAAATGCCGTTCCCTTTCTTCCCGGCGCAAATGGTTTTGTAGTACCCTGTGGAAATGTAATTACCCAGTTTTTTTGTAATGCTTCCTCAATCTTTCTTGTATCGGAGGCATCTAAGCCACGCCTGACTTCTTTACCCTCCGCACGCCATGTACGTTTAACCGTTATAGCGCCGGCTAAACTAAAAAGTTTACTTATCCAGTTGCTTTTCATAGTTTCTTCCGCAGCTACATATTTTACTCTTGTAAATGGCCAAAGCAAATAATAAGGCACACCCAGTTTATTTTTTTTTCGCCAGCTTACGGCGCAAAAAATGTGCAAAAAAGTAATTACGTCGGCAAAATAAGTTTGATGATTGCTTACAAACAATACATTTTGTTTGGGAAGTTTTTGCAGGTTTTCCATCCCTTTAATCTCCAACTTATTGATGAGGTTAAGGCCCGGATAGGAAAACATGCCCACAATAGCATAAACAGCACCTTTAATAAATTTCGATTCTTTAAAATTGGCAAGCCATTGTTTCATTTTAGGTAAATTATTTTACGCAAGCAAGAGTGCAATTTATATATCTCCGGGTAAATGATAAAATTTTGACTACAAAACTAAACCTGCTGTTGAAGTTAATATATTTGCAGCTATGCGCCTTAATACTGTAATTTTTGACATGGATGGACTGCTTATTGATTCTGAACCCCTGTGGAATGAAGCAGCTACTGAAATATTTAATAGCTACGGTATAAAATTATCTCATGAGCAATACAACAGCACCACTGGCTTGCGTACTAAAGAATTTGTGGAATGGTGGTTCTCCTTTTTTAAGATACCACTAAAAGATGCTAACACAGTTGAAAAAGATATTATAAACAGAGTTATTGAACTTGTTGTTCAAAAAGGAAAGCCTTTGCCGGGTTTATCACATATTTTTAATTTTTTTACAGACAGAAATTTTAAAATTGGACTTGCTTCATCGTCCCCATCCAATTTAATTGATGTGGTAGTAGATCTGCTACAGATCAGGGATCATATACATGCAATAACCTCTGCCGCAAATCTTCAATATGGTAAGCCCCACCCCGAAGTGTATTTAAATTGTGCAGGTACCTTAAACTCCCTTCCAACGGAATGTATTTGTTTTGAAGATTCTTTTCCGGGAATGATAGCTGTTAAAGCCGCCAGAATGAAATGTGTTGTGGTGCCCGATCATAAAAGCAGCAAAGAGTTAAAATGGAATGCTGCTGATTTAAAAATTTCTTCCCTTCAAAATTTTAATGAATTATTGCTTCAAACCCTTTAACAGAAAGGCTTTCGTTATAAAGTAATACGCATTTTATTGTATAAACAATAGTGCCTTATTATTGTCTTATAACAAACTTTTTACAAGTAAGGCTTTTTCGAAAAAACAAGGGAGAAATTATATAATTTAAAGTTAAAGTTATTACCTTTAGCACTGTACTACCTGAACTGCACTGCTTTTTACCAAAACTGTTCTATCCAGGTCTATCTGAAGTACGCAAACAAACTAAAACATTTTTTATGCAAAAAACAATTACACAAAAAGACTTCAAGGTGTTTTTGCTCAAAACGTTTCTCCCGATTCTGATTTTGAGCATTTCTTTTCAGGTCTCTTTTGCGCAGGAAAAGGCTTTGTCAAAGCCTTCGAGTGCCAGAAAGGGGCTGCCGACGGCAAAACCAACTAGTGCTGCTACTGCGGTTCAGCAATCTGTTGGTTCAAAAAAATTCGGTGCAGCATCTTTTGCCACTACTGAGGCAACTGATGTACCGGCAATTAACAAACAAGCTGCTGAAAAGTTGCTTAAAAACCCAGGTTTAAAAGAAGCTACTGCTTCAATTGCGCCAACAACTAACCCAACAGGAAACATTGTTAATGATGTTTGTACTTTTAATGGTTCTTTAGTTACAGGTGATCTTACACTAACTAATGGACGTTTTTTCCGTGATGGTGTAGGTTCTACTTGTGCAGGCGCAAAAGTTTGCCCTGGTGCTTTTGGAACTGGCCCGTATTTTTATGATACTTACACTATGCAGAATAATACCTGCGCCAGCCAGTGTGTAACAGTAAATTATATAGCTAATGTAGGTGGTGGTGATGTTTTTGTTGCAGCCTATAATGGAAGCTTCAGTCCTGCCAATTTGTGTACTAACTACATGGCAGATGGTGGTTCAAGCTCACTTTCAGGTGGTGCTGCAGTAACATTTACTTTTAATATCCCTGCTAATGCAACTGTAGTATTTGTAGCTATGGCTGCACAAATTTCTACTGCTTGTCCTTCTTACACAATGACAGTTACTGGAATTAATTGTGCACCCCCTCCAACATGTACTCCTCCAACATCATCAATTTTAGGCCAGGCTACAATACCTGGTCCAACGGTAAATCTTTTCAACGAACAATTTGATGGTACTATTCCTCCAGCAGGATGGCCCGTGCAAAATTTAAGTAGCCCTGTAGGTGTTACAGGTTGGTCGCAAACTAACTCTGCAGTATTTGCCCCTCAAAGTGGTGTTGGTTTTGCTTCTGCAAACTTCAATAACACTGCTGGTACAGGTACTATCAGCAACTGGATGTTTACACCAAATATTACTTTAAAAAATGGTGATAAATTCTCCTTCTATACACGTACAACAACAGGTACCTTCCCGGATAGATTGCAGTTAAGACAAAGTACCAATGGTGCCAGCGTTAATGCTGGTGCAGATGCAAACAGTGTGGGTGATTTCACTACTTTATTGTTAGACATCAACCCAACTTTAACAGGTACCGGATATCCTACTGCATGGACACAATTTACTGTTACAATGTCTGGTTTACCGGCTGCTGGTGTTTCCGGCCGTTTGGCTTTCAGGTATTTTGTAACTGGTGGCGGCCCTGCTGGTAATAATTCTGATTTTATCGGTATTGATAATGCAGTTTACACCAGCTTTACGCAGGTTAATCCTAATACTTGTACCGGTTCTACCGCTAACTTAAAAGTTGATATTACAGGTGGTACTTCCCCAACTTATAAAGTAGTTATAGGTGCAACTCCGGCTACCCCTGGTTTCCCAATGACTGTTACAGGCTATGTAAGTGGTGCTAATATACCAGTTACTCCATCTGTAACAACTACTTATAATTTAGTTTCTGTTGTTGCAGAAGATAATTGTACTTGTATTGGTACTGGTAACACCGGTACACCAACAGTAACAGTTTCTCCAACTACAGTTGCCGGAATAACAGTTATTGCAAACCCTGCAGGTACACTTTGTGCAGGCGATCCAACTTTATTAACCATTATTGGAGCACCTTCTGTTGGCACTGCAACTGTTAGTTCAGGTCCGATAGCTGTTGCCATTCCTGATGGTAATGCAACAGGTGTTGCTACCAATCTTGTAGTAGCAGGTATTCCTGCAACTGCAGTGGGTACAAGTGCAAGTGTTACTTTTAATATTTCTCACACATGGGATAGCGATTTAACATTGTTCTTAAAAAATGGTACCAATAACCAGGTACTTAACCTGGTAAACCAAAGAGGTGGTACCGGTGATAACTTTACTAACACCGTTATCAGCTCTACTGCTGTTACACCTATATCTGCAGGTTTACCTCCTTTTACAGGAACCTTCTTGCCAGATGCTAATCTTGCAGCTCCTGCACCAACCGGTACTACGGTAAATGCGGCCAGTTTTACTCCATTAATTAACACTGCTGGTACACTTAACGGTACATGGTCATTACTTGCAAGGGATTTATTCTCATTTGATGCAGGAACCATTACCAGTTGGGGACTGACTATTAATTATTCAGTACCAGCAGGTCCTCCGGTTGGATACACTTTCTTATGGTCTCCAGCTGCGGGCATTAGCAGTACCACCAGTAATCCTACTGCAGCTTCGCCAATGACAACCACCACATACACAGTTATGGGCACTGCGCCAAATGGTTGTCAAACAACAGCAGCAGTTACAATAAACATTAACCAGTTACCAGCTGTGGTATCACAACCAAGCAATCTTACTGTTTGTGCTTTAAACAATGCCACTTTCAGTATTACAGGTTCTGGCGCTGGTATTACCTACCAATGGCAGGTAAGTACTAACGCTGGTGTTTCTTACAGTAACGTTACCAATGGTGGTGTTTATTCAGGTGCAACAAGCAATACTTTAACTATTACAGGTGTTCCTGCTACGTTTAACACGTATCGTTTCCGTTGTGTAGTTAGTGGTACTTGTCCTCCATCTGCTAACTCTGCTGGCGCTATATTAACAGTTAATCCTTTACCAGCTGTAGTTGTTACGCCAGGTACTCCTGTTTGTGGCGGTATTGCAGGTACTAACGGTACATTGTTAACAGCAACCGGAGCTTCTACTTTCTCATGGTCTCCGGCTACAGGCTTATATTCTAATGCTGCCGCTACTGTTCCTTATGTAGCTGGTACATTAACCCCAACAGTTTATGCTGCTCCTGCTGTAAATACAGTATACACAGTAACCGGTACTAACGGTACAACCGGATGTATTGGTACAACAACTGTGGGAGTTACTTATACTCCTAAAGCTCCAACAGTAAGTCCTTCTTCTGTTACTATGTGTTTAGGAAGTCCTGCAGTTCCAATTAGTGTTACTTCTGCATTGGCTCCATCACCATTTAGTGCTACTTACAGTTCTGGTCCAATTAGCGTTGCAATACCTGAAGGGGCTTTCCCTAGCCTTCCAGCTACTGCGGGTGTTTCTACCATACCTGTTACATTACCTTCTACTGCTGCAATTACTAACATAAGAGTGACAATGAATATTTCACATGCTTATGTTGGAGATGTGGTAGCTGTTTTAAAAGCACCTAATGGCGAAATAATAAATTTAGACGCCATGTTGAATAAAACCAATAACCCTGGTGCTAACTTTGTTAATACCGTAATTAGTTCAACTGGTACTACATTGCTTAGTGCAGGTACAGCACCATTTACCAATACATTTAAAGCGGATTTGGTTGGTGCTACTTATGTAGCATTTGGTGCTACGCTAGCTGGTGGCCCGGTTGGTTATACACCAACTCAAACTACATGGGCTCCTGTATTAGCTTCTACACCGGCTGGTAACTGGACATTGGCTATGCATGATGTTGGCGCTCCTGATCTTGGAAGTCTTACATCTTGGTCAATTTCTTTTGATTATTTATACGGCCCACCTGCTTCAGGCGTTTGGAGCCCTGTAACAGGATTATATCTTGATGCATTAGCATCACAAAACTATGTAGCAGGTACTTCTGTTAACACAGTTTATACTAAACCAGCTTCAAGTACTACTTACTCGGTTACAGTTGAAAGTGTAGGACCAGATTCTACCAAAGTATTCTCAAATCCTGCTGCTATCACAATCAACGATGGATCAACAGCATCTCCTTATCCTGCGGCTATAAATGTAAGTGGATTACCTACTGCAGGTGCTAAGGTTCAATCAGTAACCATAACTGGTTTAAGCCATACATGGTCTGATGATGTGGATGTATTATTACAATCTCCAACAGGTACTAATGTTACTTTAATGTCGGATATTGGAGGAACTGCTTCTATCTCTAATGTAACCTATACATTTAGTGATGCAGCTGGTGCAATGAGTGCTACTGCAGGCAACCCTTCTGGTACTTACAAACCTACCAATAACGGAGCTGCTGATACCTACCCAGGTGCAGGCCCAGGCGCAGTAAACGACCCAACACCTGCTTTAGCCAGCTTTACTGGCAATGCAAATGGTACATGGAAGTTGTTTGTTGTAGATGATACGTTTGGAGACCAAGGTAATATTACTGGTGGATACAGCATCACGTTTACTTATCCTACCAAAGGTTGTACATCTGGTGCTACACAAGTACCAGTAACGGTTAACTTACCACTTACATTCAATCCTAATCTGCCTGCAGATGCGGTTGTATGTACTGATAAAGTAACCAGCTTTACTTCTTCAGTGGGAGGTTCAGTTATTAACCACAACTGGAGAGTAAGTACTGATAATGGAAATAATTGGTCAGACGTAGCAAATGGTGGTGTTTATAGTGGTGCAAAAACTGCAACATTAACCATCACTGCTCCTCCTGTATCGATGACTACATATCTGTACAAGGATTCTGTTCATACTATCGCATGTCGTGACTCTTCTTCAAGAATTGCGAAACTGATAGTTAATCCATTGCCAACTATAACAATATCTGCTTCTCCTTATCAGAAACTGTTCCCAGGTTTAACCACTACACTTTTCTCAACAGTAAGCCCTATGGCCAGAGTTGGAGGATATACATGGTTAAGAAATGGATCGGCAGTTGCTGGTGCCAACAGCAGTTCATTGCTTGTAAGAGTTGACCAGTTAGGCGATTACAGATTAACAGTTACCGATACCAACGGCTGTGTTAATACTTCCAGCATGACGGTATCTATTACTGATTCAATCAGTGGAAAAGTGTTTGTCTATCCTAATCCAAACGATGGCAGATTCCAGGTTAGATACCACAGTGTAATTAATAACTCAAGCTTACCACGTGGCGTTAATATTTATGATGCCAGAGGTAAGAGGATATTAACTCAGACCTATTCTATTAATGCACCTTATGCAAGAATGGATATTGATTTAAGTAATCAGGGTACCGGAGTTTATTGGGTTGAAGTAGTAGATGTAAATGGAAACCGTTTGGCCATGGGCAGAGCGGAAGTACTGAGATAATTACTTCATATCAATTTTATAAGAAAAGTCCCCCAAATTTGGGGGACTTTTTTATTGCTACCTGCAACTAATCTGCTTATATATAAAGGATATTTGAAACCTGAATTATTACAAAAAACAGTAACATTAAGTACCTAAATCAGCTATATTTTATTAACTTTGCCGTCCCGTTTAAAAAACCACGGGGTTTTATTATGTCTTTCAATATTATTAAACAATTAAACGCAGATGCACAGGAAGGTGCGGCTTCAGAAGAAGTAGCCGAAACTGCTGCGATAACAAACGTGCCTGTAGCAACTCCGGTTGCAGAAGTAATTGCCACTCCGCATGACGATTTTGACTGGAGTGTTGACAAACGTAACGTAACAAGTTATACTGCTGATGAAAAAGCAAAGTATGATACTGTTTACGACAATACGTTTAAACAAATTAATGATGGTGAAATGATACAGGCAACTGTAGAATCATTAACCAAAACCGATGCCGTTGTAAATATTGGTTTTAAAAGTGATGGCCTTATTTCTTTGAATGAATTCAGAGATATTCCTGGTGGTGTAAAAGTAGGCGACATTATTGAAGTAATGGTAGTGGAAAAAGAAGACAGGGAAGGCAACTTACATTTAAGCCGTAAAAGTGCCCGTACTACAAGAGCATGGGAAAGAATTATGGAAGTACACAGAACTGGTGAAATTGTTACCGGTTTGGTTACCAGCAAAACTAAAGGTGGTTTAATCGTTGATGTTTTTGGTATGGAAACTTTCTTACCAGGATCTCAAATTGATGTGAAACCAGTTACAGATTATGATCAGTTTGTAAACAAAACAATGGAATTTAAAGTGGTTAAAATTAATGAAGCCATTAAAAATGCTGTTGTTTCTCATAAAGCACTTATTGAAAGTGATATTGAAGCACAACGTGCCGAAATTATGGGTAAACTGGAAAAAGGCCAGGTATTGGAAGGTACTATCAAAAACATTACTGATTTTGGTGCATTCCTTGATTTGGGTGGCTTAGACGGTTTACTATACATCACTGATATTTCATGGGGACGTATCAACCATCCAACTGAAGTATTAAAGATGGATCAGAAATTGAACGTGGTGGTATTAGATTTTGATGATGATAAAAAACGTATCAGCCTTGGTTTAAAACAATTAACTCCTCATCCTTGGGATACTTTATCTGAAGGATTGAAAGAAGGTGAAATTGTAAAAGGTAAAGTAGTTAATATTGAAGACTACGGTGCTTTCTTAGAAATTATGCCAGGTGTGGAAGGTTTGGTACACGTAAGTGAAATTACATGGGCTAATACTCCTATCAATGCTAAAGAATTCTTCAAATTAAATGACGAATACGAAGCTAAGGTGGTAACACTGGATAAAGACACCCGCAAAATGAGTCTTTCTATCAAACAAATGACAGAAGATCCATGGAGCACTATTGAAACTGTTTTCCCTGAAAACAGCAAACATCAAGGTGTTGTAAAAAACATTACTCCTTATGGTGTTTTTGTTGAATTATCAACTGGTATTGGTGGTATGATTCACATCAGCGATTTAAGCTGGTTGAAGCGTTTCAACAACCCTAATGAATACACCAAGGTTGGAGAAACTATCGATGTTATTATTATGAACATTGATAAAGAAGGCCGCAAATTACAATTGGGTCATAAACAAATTGAAGAAGATCCATGGAATACTTTGGAAACAACCTTCCCGGTTGGTAGTACACACGAAGGTACAGTTGTTAAAAAAGATGACAAAGGTGCTGTAGTACAATTACCATATGGATTAGAAGGATTTGCTCCAACCCGTCACCTTGCAAAAGAAGATGGTAAAACTGTTGGTGCTGATGAAACAGCACAGTTTGTTGTTATAGAATTTGACCGTAACGATAAGCGTATAGTTTTAAGCCATACCCGTATTTGGGAGCAAGTGATTGAAGAAGAAAAACAAGCTGTGCATAAAGAGAAAAAAGCTGAGGCTGAAGTAACTAAAAAAGCAGTTAAGAATCTTCAAAGCAAAGTAGAAAAATCAACCTTAGGTGATTTAGGTGTTTTAGCTGGTTTAAAAGCTAAGATGGAAAACGATGCAGCAGAAAACGCAGCATCTGAAACTAAAGAAGAACCTAAAGGCGAATAATTTTATAAGCTTTTTATAATTAAAAATCCCTCTGCAATTGCCGAGGGATTTTTTTTGTTGGCATGTAAAATACTTCACTACCAAAAATAATTGATGAACAAAGCTTAAATTAATGTCGTGAGGAAAATATTTTTTTGGGGTGATATATTTTATTCAAACCTGAAAGCAAAATAGGAACACAAACCCTGTCCGTCGTTCTTTACACCATGCAAAATACCCGAGGTTAAAAAATAAAAATCGCCGGCATTACCATTATATTTTTTATCTCCTATCAGCATTTCTGTTTTGTTATCTATGTTTAAAATAATTTCTTCATGAGGGTGTATATGCGGATCGTGGCTGCTAAAGCCATCTTTTAAAGTGGTAACATGCATTTCAAATCTACGGCCCATAGCTGTTGCCCTATCAAAAAAATCACGCCGAAAACCACGGGCATTTGTTTTTACGGATACCTTATTCCAATCAATTACCAAAGACCCTCCGGCTGTATCGCCCCGTAATTTATTTACAGGCAATTTACTTTTGTAACGCATGGTATAAAATGATGATGATGATGTATCATCATTTTTCAATCTGAATTTTTCGCCAGGCATAAATAATGCAATACTGCCGCAAACAAGGGTATACAAAGAATCTTTTATTACCAATTTCAATAATCCTGATTTTACTATCAAAAGCAATTCTTCATCACCAGCTACTTTTAGTTTTAGTTCTTTTAAAGATGAAACAGTATTCGCCTTCATCTGTATCCATTTAAAATCATGAGACTTGCCTTCGAACAATATTGCAGAAGAAATTGCCTTTGAAGTAGCAGGCTCTTTCCATCTATATAATCCATGGGCAATGGTATCTGTTTGTGCCGTGACACAAATGTTGATGAATAATAAAACGGCAAAAAAATATCTTTTCATTTTACTGAATTGAAATTATTGTTTTCAGCACATTACTTGTTGTTGCATTTTTTACATCCGGTTGTCCACCACCCACACTTATAAGCAGTTTTCCTTTGGGCTGGTAAAATTTCCCTTCTTCGTTAATGTTTGACAGATCTTCTGCGGTTAAATTAAAAGACACCATTTTACTTTCGCCGGCTTTTAAAGCAATACGTTTAAAACCTTTCAAGGCTTTTATTGGTGCATGAATAGTTTTGTTTTGATTAGATACATACAACTGCACTACTTCTTCGCCATCAGTTTTACCGCTATTAGTTACCCTGATACTTACAGTTGCATTTTTCCCTTTAGCAACAACCAGCGGAGCTTTTAGTAGATCGTATTTAAAACTCGTATAACTTAACCCATAACCAAAAGGATACAAAGCTTCGCCATTAAAATAACGATACGTTCTTCCCTTCATAGAATAATCGCTAAAGCCAGGTAAATCAGCATCAGCTTTATAAAACGTAACCGGCAATCTTCCTGCAGGGTTATAATCACCAAACAATACATCTGCAATGGCAGTACCTGCGCTCTGGCCGCCGTACCATGCATTTACTATGGCAGGAATGTTTTCACTTTCGTAAGGCGTGGCCAATGCGCTGCCCGTCATCATTACAAACACAACAGGTTTGCCGGTTACATTTAATGCTTTCATCAATTCGGTTTGTACCACAGGTAACATGATGCTTGTTCTGTCGCCGCCGGCAAAACCCGGAATGGTCACGGGCATTTCTTCTCCCTCTAATTGCGGCGAAATGCCCCCAGCAAAAATAATAACATCAACATCTTTTAATCTTTGCTGCAACGCTGCATAATCTGTTTTTACATAATTGCCAGCCCTTAGTTTTACCATAGCATCCCAATCGCCCTGGCGAAATGCCATTTCTAACTTATAAGTAACACCCTTTTTAACCGGCAAACTAAAATGCTTGGTCTCCCAGCGATTACTTTCCCAAACATCTGTAATAATGCTATCGTTAATTAAAACACGGTACCCGTCATTGGCCTCTGTTTCAAAATCCATCACTTCATCTTTTACCGCAGTAAATTGGGTAGTATAACGGGCCGAATAATGTTTTGCGGCCATACCCGGAAAAGGAATTGTTCCTTCAGGCCAGTTATGATCGATATTGGTTTCTGTTTGTGTAAGGAGAGGAACGCCTTCCAGTTTTTCATTTAAAAAATACTCTGCTTTAATACCTGGCTTGCCATTATAGCTGTACAGTGTGGAAAAATCTTTTAGTATTAATAAAGTGTTGTTGGTAAAATTGATGGCTTTTTCATAAATGATCTTCACCTCACTACCCAGCTTCGCCTTAATACCGTCCAGTACAGAAACCACTTTTGAAGGGGTACCATTATAATTTCCCAGTACAGCAATATTGTTATCGGCATTTGGGCCAATTACAGCTATTGTCTTTATTTTTTTATTTAGGGGTAAAGTATTATTGTCATTCTTTAACAACACAATACTTTGTTGTGCCATTTTTAAAGCATGCGCCTGATGCGCTGCACTTTCTAAAACGGAAGAAGAGGTTTGTGCATATTTTACCATCAATGGCGGATCAAACATTCCCAAACGGAAGCGGATCATAAATAATCTTTTCAAAGAAATATTTATTTGTTCTTCTTTAATCAACCCATTTTTTACTGCATCTATCAATGTTTGGTAAACAGTAACCCCGCATTCCAGATCGGTACCATGCATTACTGCATCCACCGCAGCTGCGATAGCATTTTTGTGTGTTTTGTGGTAGCTGAAAAAATCATCAATTGCCCAGCAATCACTGGTTACATAACCGGTAAACTTCCATTGATTGCGCAGGATATCATTCATCAAAAAATCGTTGGCGCAACAAGGCTGCGTATTTACTGCATTGTACGCACACATTACACCGGCAACATGGGCCTTTGTAACCAATTCTTTAAAGGCGGGTAAATAAGTATCCCAAAGATCGTAAGCCGTTGGATTAAAATTATCAGAATGCCTTGATGGTTCCGGACCGCTGTGTACTGCAAAATGTTTGGCACATGCTGCCGCCTGTAAATATTTGGGATCATTCCCCTGCAAGCCTCTTACAAATGCGCCACTCAGTTTAGCAGTAAGAAAAGGATCTTCACCATAAGTTTCCTGTCCTCTTCCCCAGCGTGGATCACGAAAGATATTGATATTGGGAGTCCAGTACGTTAAGCCTATATATCTTTCATTGGTTTTGCCTAGTTCTATTGCCTTGTTTTGAATAGCCCTGCCTTCTTCTGCCGAAAAGTTCGCCATCAATTTTAATGAAGCTGTATCCCAGGTTGCCGCCATTGCAATGGCTTGCGGATAAGATGTTACTTTATATTGTGTTCTTGCCACGCCATGCAATACTTCGTTCCACCAGTCGTAAGCAGGTATGCCAAGGCGTTGTACGGCAGGTGCAGCATTAAGCATTTGCAATACTTTTTCTTCCAGTGTTAAGCGGCTTACTACATCATTCACTCTTTGTTTAAAAGGTAAATTGTAATTCCACATGGGAAAGGACTTGTAATTCTGTGCATTTGCAGGAGATGCAAAGAATAGCAAGGCAATTAAAAAAATTCTCATCATCGGGTTTTTTTATTTGGAACCAACTTTAATTTTTTACAATTACCTGTTTATAAGATAAGATCATTTTTTAAAAACTGTTTTTAGCTTGAGTTGATATTAAAGCCAGTACTTCTAAACTTAAAACGATCCACCTCATTTGCCTTTGTGTACAGTTACCTTCAGATGGTACGGCTAATAGCATATTCCACACCACGCAATTCGGCCAGCCCTTTTAACCTGCCAATGGCAGAGTAACCTGGATAGGTTTTTTTCTTAAGGTCATCCAGCATCTGGTGGCCATGATCGGGACGCATCGGTATAGAAATATCCCTGCGTTGCATCAATAATAAAACCTCTTTTACTATAGCATACATATCTGCATCGCCACCTAAATGATTGGCCTCGTAAAAATTTCCGCCGCCATCTCTTTTTGTATTTCTTAAATGCAAAAAGTGAATATGATCGCCAAAGCGCCGAATCATTTTTACCAAGTCATTATCGGGCCTTGCACCAAATGAGCCGGTGCAAAAACAAAAGCCATTGGCTTTTGAAGGCACTGCTTCAATCAGGTCAGCCGCATCCTGTTCGGTACTCATTATCCTTGGTAATCCTAAAACGGAGTATGGAGGGTCATCGGGGTGAATCGCCATCTTTACACCCACTTCTTCTGCCACAGGAATCACCTGCTGTAAAAAATAAAATAAATGTTCCTTTAGTTTTTGTGTATCAATTCCTTCATAGGTTTTTAATGCAGCCAAAACCTGTTCGGGTGTAAAAGCATCGTCGCTGCCCGGTAATCCTAACATGGCATTATTAAAAACTCTTTTCTTTTCCTCTTCGGTCATCACAGCAAATTTTTGTGTTGCTTTTTCTATTTCTTCCGCTTTATAATCTTTTTCGGCACCCGGCCTTTTTAATAAAAAAAGATCAAAAGCCACAAATGCCAACCTTTCAAAATACAAAGCTGTAGCGCCGTTGGGTAATTCAAAAGCTACGTTGGTACGCAACCAATCCAGCACGGGCATAAAATTATAGGTAACTACTTTTAAACCGCAGGCAGCTACATTACGCAAACTGGTTTTATAATTTTCGATATGTTGTAAGTAATCGCCGCTTTGCTTTTTTATATCATCACTTACAGGTAGGCTTTCAATCACCGTCCAGGTCATACCGGCATCTTCCACCATTTTCTTTCTCTTTTCAATTTCTGCTATTGTCCAAACATTTCCAACTGGTATTTGGTGCAGTGCGGTTACTACGCCTTCGCAACCGGCCTGTAAAATATCTGAAAGACTTACCACATCATTTGGCCCATACCAGCGCATAGTTTGGTGCATTAACTTATTACTCATTGATTTTATTTTTTATCTTAAATAATTCCTAAACACAAAATTATTGGTTATGCATAAACAAATTCTTATTAACTAATGATTTTAAAAAAAAGCCATAAAAACCATTTCTACCGGAGATAAATAAATAAGATTTTTACAACAGAAGCAATGCGCTTATTTTGTTATATCGGGCTATTCAATTTTTGCAGGTGAGTTGTACAACTTTACTTTCTGAATTCCCCATCTGCCTGTTGCTATCATAATATTTCTACCCTGATGATCTTCATCCCCATTCAATCTTCTGCTGGTAGCCAGTACTCCATTGTTAAATGTTACTTCATCGGAAGCTGCAATATTGGTTACCTTATTTTTATCTGTATTTTCAAACTGCACTACCAGCCCTGTTCCGGCCACCAAAAATTCGTCTTCGGCAGTTTGTAATATAATACCGCCTGCAGTAGTCCATACAGAATCCTTGGCTTCGCTGGCCCAGCTTTTGGTATTATAGTGCAAAACGGTAACCTGGTATTTCCCCATTTGGGTGCTGGTATTGATGTGTTGCTTATCCAGTAAAAAGCCATCCATATATTGCCATTGCCTGCTGTTAATAACAGGGCTTATTTGTTTCAGCACATTATATCCTTTTGTTAAAGATTGTGTTGCTATATTTTCCGACTCGATGGAAAAAGGGGAAAACCCAAGAGCTTTATAATGGCCAATAATAAAAAATGCTTTTGCGGCTACGGTTTTATCAAACTGCATTTCGGGTACAAATAATGTGTTATTATTTCGGTTGTAGAGGTCGCACCAATATTTAGTATCAGGATTATAAAAATCGGGGCTCAGCATATCTATTGCAGGTGCTGCCGCCTGCCAAATATCCATAAGGTGCGGCAATGGCCCTGCACTGGGATATTGCCCCGGCAGTTTGCCCGGCCTTGGCAGCGCCGCATTTACAAACATGGGCAGATCATATTCATTTTTACCAGCCAGGGTAACTTCGTTGGTAAATTTTGCATAATACCAGGCCTGGAAAATTTCATCTGTAAAGATATCGGCACCAAAAGTATTTGACCAGGTATCATTGGTTTTAAAACCCTGTTGCGCCCACTTTGCTTTAAACTCCGGTACAAGATTGTCTTTATTTTTTTGCAGATAGTTCATTAATGCTGCCGGAACTTTTGCATTAAATAATTTATCGGCGGTTGCAGAAAACTCTCTTGCGGTGGGCAGCATACCAATTTCGTTTTCCACCTGTACCATAATTACTGTTTTGGCCGCATCGGTTTGCCGTATATGTTTCATTAAAGCGGCAAACGCTTTTTTATCTGCTTCAAGTGTTGCTGTTGCCAGCGCAGAAAATATTTCCTGGCTTCTTCGTGCTGTATCATTAGTTCGGGCAAAACGTTTGGCATTGGTTTTCATCCACAGCGGTGCATAGCAACTCATGCTGTTCTTCCAGCTGCCGAACCATAAAAAAATAATTTTTAAATCATGTTTGCCTGCACCTGTGACAATACTATCGATAAGTGTAAAATCAAATTTATTTTCTTCCGGTTCCATCAGCTCCCAGTAAACAGGAACCAGTACCGTATTTAAATTCATTTCTTTAAGATGATCCCAGTCTGCTCTTAAATAATCTATACTGGAAGCACTGGAATTACCCAGTTCTCCGCCCAACACTAAAAAGGGTGCATTATTTATAAACAACTGCGTGTAGCCGCTGGTATTTTTTAAGTGCATACCAGAAAAGTTGTTCTGCGCAAATACAATAGAAGAAAATACTATTAGCAGTATGGTTATGCAATCTCTTTTTTTGTTCATGGTGCCTTTTAATAATGCAAATAATAAATCAGGAACAATATGATATTCTTTAAATAGAAAAGTAATGTAAAGTTAAAGCGCTGAAATATTTTTTAAGTCGTTTTCTGCAAACAAATAATAACCTAACGCTGCTTTTTAATAGTATACAAATGTACTGCACACAGCTTTATAAATCTATCCTAATAATAAATGGCGTAGCCCGCCGCATTAGCTGCACGATAACTGTATTTGACGGTGTTTGCAGTTGCTGAGAATTGATTTATGAAAATCGTTCCATAAAAATAGCCACTCCAAATGCTTGAAGCGGCTTATAATTTTAATGGCAGGAGTGTTATTCCAGGATGGTTACTTCTGTTCTTCTGTTTTGTGCCCTGCCATCGGCAGTAGTGTTAGGTGCAACAGGTTTCGTCATACCATAACCTTTTGCAGTTACCCTTGCCGGATCAATGCCCTTCATTAATAAATAAGCCCTTACGGTGTTGGCCCTGTCTTGCGACAGCACTATATTTTTTGCAGCTGTACCTACATTATCGGTGTGGCCGCCCAGTTCAATTTTTTCATCATCTTTCCTATTTAGATACGCCACTAATTCGTCTAACACTGCAAAAGAACTTTCTTCTAAATTAGCTTTGCCGGTTTCAAAATTACAATCTTCCAGTACAAAACTTTTTGCAGGCAAATGTTCAATATCTACCACAAAAGGATCTTTGTAATAAGCATTACCTTTTAATGCAGGAATATCTAAAATATTATAACTGGCAGAATCTTTAAAGCCGAGAATAAAAATTTCGTAGCTGTCGCCAGATGGCAGGCGAACAGAAAATTTTCCGGCATCATCGGTAAGGCCCTGGTATTCTTTACTATTGAGTTTGCTTTTAAAAACAACAATTTCGTTGTTGAGTACATTTTTTTTAAAATCCGTCATTGTAACATTTACCTGGGCATCTTTGGGGGTATTGGCATTTTGTACGGTACCGTTTTGGCTTAAGGCCGCAAAGGGTAATAAAGCTGTGAACAGTAAGGAAAAAATGTAATGTTTCATCATTGTTTTAGTTTGATTGGGTATTTAAAGATAAATAACTTCTTTAGGTTTTCAATTATTGTGCCAACAGGGGGTTTAATTTGTGTAATTGGCTACTGCAACTATTGGTAAAATATATTTTTAACAAGGTTATGGTGTTTGTTAAGGGAAGATGGCCGAGGATTTTAGATGGTTGCGTGGATCGATAATAATTAAATTACTTTTTTGCCATTAAGATATAGACCCCAATTCCCAAAAACATTATGCACATAAATAAGCGTCCCGAAAACCTTTCATCGTTATAAGATTGTGCTGTCGCAAATAAATTATTGACATATTCTTTGCCTTTATAACTTAGGCTATAGAATTCAAACCGGTTGCCAGGATAGTTTATTATTGTCTCAAATGTTGATAACGAACCTTTTTCCAGATAAAATTTTTGAACTTATTTTTTAGTACTTTAATTGAAATGGTATCGTTGTATTTTATATCCTTTAGAACCTCTTGCCATGATGTAGCCTGGAGATATTCATTTTCATTTTCAAAAGTAATTCCCGGATATCCGTTTAACACTAATTTCAAATAAGTTCTTTTTTTTCCAGTACCCATATTATAAACCAGATCATTAATTAAATAATTTGTCAACGTGAACAATTCACTATTACTTTTTTCATAGTCACGCCTATCTGTCGGTGAATATAAATTAATAATAAAATAAACACATAATAAAATTATCAATACACCAAAAATATTTTTAAATATCTTAAAGCTTCTTGTCATACTTTTTTAGTTATTAGGAATAATTTTACTGCTAATATGGTACAAATTGAAAAGCTCCCGAAAAATCGGGACAGGCGGACCGATGTACAAAAATGAGTTACCGCTGATGCTTCAAAAACTACAACCTCGTTTGCAACCTTACCACCATTTCATTTTTCCAACCATTAAAATCACCGGCAATAATATGTTTACGGGCTTCGGTAACCAGCCATAAATAAAAAGCCAGATTGTGTACGCTTGCAATGGTTAATCCTAAGAATTCTTTCGCCTTCATTAAATGGCGCAGGTAAGCTTTGCTGTAAAAATTACTTACAGGGCAATCGATCCCATCATCAATTACAGAAAAATCTTTTTCCCATTTTTTGTTATCAATATTGATGATGCCTTGCGATGTAAACAGCATGGCGTTGCGGCCATTACGGGTAGGCATTACGCAATCAAACATATCAATACCCAAAGCAATGCCTTCTAAAATATTCCATGGTGTTCCCACGCCCATTAAATAGCGTGGTTTATCTTTTGGTAAGATATCGCAACAGAGTTCAGTGTATTCGTACATCATTTCGGTGGGCTCGCCTACACTTAAACCACCAATAGCATTACCCGTAGCATTTTGCGAAGCAATAAATTCTGCTGAAGCGGTACGCAGATCTTTATACGTACTCCCCTGCACAATGGGAAATAAATTTTGGGTGTAGCCATATTTATCTTGGGTGCTGTTAAAGCGCTTAAAGCATCGTGTTAACCAACGGTGCGTTAGTTCCATCGAGTCTTTGGCATATTTATAATCGCTGGGGTAAGGCGGGCACTCGTCAAACGCCATAATGATATCACCACCAATAATGCGTTGTATATCCATTACGCTTTCGGGTGTAAACAAATGTTTGCTGCCGTCGATATGGCTTTGAAATAAAGCGCCCTCTTCAGTAAGCTTCCTGTTATTAGCCAAAGAAAAAACCTGGTAGCCGCCGCTATCAGTTAAAATGGGTTTGTTCCAGCCATTAAATTTGTGCAGGCCACCGGCGGCTTCCAAGGTTTCCAATCCGGGTCGTAAATACAAATGGTACGTATTCCCTAAAATTATTTGCGCTTTTACCTCATCGTGTAATTGTTGCTGTGTTACCGCTTTTACACTGCCCACGGTGCCTACAGGCATAAAAATGGGAGTTAGAATTTCGCCATGATCGGTGGTTATTTTTCCGGCTCTTGCCTTGGTTTGTGTGTCGGTATGTTGTAACTCAAATGCTAATGCTGCCATAAACTAAGAAGTTGAGCCACGGATTACACGGATTTTCACGGAAAGAAAAAACCAATTTGTGTTAATCTGTGTAATCCGTGGCTATAAAACGTTTTTTAGATAATTGTTAATTACTGTTATTTTTGCCCCATGAATTTTACCCATTGGTGGCAATTAGTTTTTTATGCTTTTTGTTTCATCACCCTGATACAGCTTTTTTATTACGGCTTCTTTTTTATGCGTTTGGCTTTTTATAAACCCAAGGCTAAAACGTCTTTTCAAACCCAACCGGTATCGGTTATTATTTGTGCCAGGGATGAAGCGGCAAATTTAGCGAAAAATTTGCCGGGTTCGCTGGTACAGCAATATCGTACCACACACGAAGTAATTGTGGTGGATGATAACTCTTTTGACGACAGCAAATATTTGCTGGAAGAATTTCAAAAAACCTTTAAGCAACTGCATGTGGTGGAGCTTAAGCAGGAGGCCAAATTTATTCCCGGCAAAAAGTTTCCGTTAAGCATTGGTATTAAAACGGCTAAGTACGAGCTGGTATTATTAACCGATGCCGACTGCGTACCCGCCAGCGAATTCTGGATAGATAAAATGCAGGAAACCTATGAGGAGGATACAGAAATTGTACTGGGCTACGGGCCGTATCACAAAAAAAATGGTTTGCTCAATAAACTCATCCGTTGGGAAACTTTTCACACCGCCATGCAATACCTTTCTTACGCCATTGCCGGTAAACCGTATATGGGTGTAGGTAGAAATTTAAGTTATAAAAAATCAGTTTTTTTCCGGCATAAAGGTTTTACTGCCCATAATAATATTGCCAGCGGCGATGATGATCTTTTTATTAAAACTGCCGCCACACCTACCAACACAAAAATTAATATTGATGCCGATACTTTTACTTTAAGTGAGCCCGCCAAAAGCTGGGGCCAATGGCTTAAACAAAAGCGCCGCCATTACAGCACTGCTAAATATTATAAAGGCATACACAAATTTTTACTGGGTTTATATTCGCTCTCGCAATTTTTATTTTATCCTTTATTGATAGCAAGTATTTTGTTTTACGGCTGGCAATATGCATTGATCGTTTTTGGCATTCGTTTTATTATGCAGGGCATAGTATATTACAAATGCATGAAAAAATTAAATGAAACAGACCTGTACCCGTGGTTTTTGTTTTTAGATATCTGGATGTTCTTTTATTATATTATTTTTTCGCTGGCGCTGATAAGAAGACCAGGGCGGAAATGGTAGGAAGAATGGATAATTGATTAATGGATAATGAATAATTAAAAACTTGTTCCAGATAGAAAAATTAAATTCAATTAAACCAATTATAAATTATTAATTAAAAAACTATCCATTAAATGGAAATGCTGCAACAATATTTTGGTGATTTTAGCGAAACGCAGATGAAACAATTTACAGCGCTAAAGCAGTTGTATACCGATTGGAATGAAAAGATAAATGTGATCAGCCGTAAGGATATGGATAATTTTTATGAGCATCATGTTTTACACTCTTTAGCCATTACCACCCAGTTTGAATTTACAAAAGGTATGCAGGTGATGGACCTTGGTTGCGGCGGTGGTTTTCCGGGTATTCCGCTGGCTATTTTTTATCCTGATACGCATTTTCATTTGGTAGACAGCATCAACAAAAAATTAAAAGTGGTGGCAGAAATTGCTGCAGCCATTGGCTTGCAAAATGTAACCACACAACATACCAGGGCCGAAGATATTAAGAACAGAAAATTTGATGTAGTGATAAGCCGTGCTGTGGCACCACTTAAAGACCTATGGCATTGGAGCAAACCTTTATTGCAAAAAAATAAAAATTTGCAATATGGCAGCAATGTACCCAATGGACTTATTTGCCTTAAAGGTGGCGATCTTACCCAGGAAATATTTGAAAGTGGTTGTAAACCAATGGTGTGGGAAATTGAAAAAATATTTCCTCAGGAGTTTTTTAAAGAAAAGTATCTTTTATATGTGGGTTTAAAGTAATAATTACCACTTTGTGGTATTGTTTATGTGGTTTTAATAATTGAGTTTTGTGCTACATATGAAGATACCAGTTGCCATAGTAGAAGATAATAACGACATCAGGTTTGCCCTTGAGCAAATAATAGACATGTCTGATTACTGCGAATTAGCAGGCTCGTGTGTAAGTGGAGAAGAAGCATTGGTTAAACTCCCCATCCTAAACCCCAAAGTAGTATTAATGGATATTGGCCTCGGCGGTATCAGCGGTATTGAAGTGGTAAGAGAATTAAAAATATCTAACCCCGAAATACTGTTTATGATGTGTACGATTTATGAAGATGATGAACAGATATTTGAAGCCTTAAGCGCCGGTGCCAGTGGTTATATTTTAAAGAAAACACCTCCCGGAAAATTATTGGATGGCATACAGGAATTAATGGAAGGTGGCTCGCCGATGAGTAGCCAGATAGCCAGAAAAGTAGTAGCTGCATTTCAAAATAAAAAATCAGATAAGCAATCATCCGAATCTGCTTTAGATATTTTATCTAAACGAGAAAAAGAAATTCTGGAAATGTTATCTAAAGGTTTATTATACAAAGAAATTTCAGATGCTGTATTCATCAGCACCGAAACAGTACGTAAACATGTATACCACATTTACGAAAAACTACACGTTACCAACCGTGTAGAAGCTGTAAACAAATTCTTCGGAAGATAGTAGAAAGATAATGCAACAGCATTTATCTCAATCAAGCACAAACAATAAGCCCCGGAAAATTCCGGGGTTTATTGTTATAAAAATTTCCAAAACCAAAAATCTGTTTGTGGCGTATTGCCAATAGGAAAATCGTGGGTATGGCCCGAATTTACAAACCCATATTTTTCATAAAATTTTTGTGCCCGTAAATTATGCTCCCATACACCCAGCCATATCACCTGGTACTTTTCTTTTAAAGCAAAATCCAGCATAAAGTCCATCAGGTTTTGTGCAATACCCATTCCATGAAATTCCTTTAGCACATAAATGCGTTTTAGTTCTAAAGCTTTCCATTGCTTCATTAAAGGCAGGTTGCTGTAATCTTCCATAAAGCGGATATAGCCAACAGGCTTGCTATCTATCTCTGCAAAAAAATAAAGATCATTTTCATTACTTAGCTCTTTAGTTATCTGCCCTTCATTGTAATACTGCTCTAAAAAACCCTGCATATCAGCTTCGGAACAAGTGCCGGTAAACGTATCATAAAAAGTTTGCTGTGCAATAGCAGATAAAACAGCAACATCTGCAAGCATTATTCTTCTTATAGTAATTTCCATTATTAGTTACTTACCATTTTAATTCCAGTAAATTATTTTTGCGTTCCACATCAGCCATTCGTTTAGTTGGATCTATTTCCACCGCTTTAATATCTGTGAGACGTTGTTTAAATTCTACGATATAAGTAGGATGTGTCCAGCGCCATTCTTCGTGCACTTCTCTTTTTTGTTTAGGGTCTTCGTTAGGCTTTTCTCCAAACATTAAATTGAGTGGAATATAATGCATTTCTGTTGTGCCATCTTTAAAAGTCAATTGCAGATCAACAGGCATTGGCATTTGACCAATGCGGCGCAAACGGATTTTTGATACACCGCCTTCTTCCCACAAACTATCAATAGCATAATTAATAGTTTTTGTTGTGCTGCAAAAATATTCTTTATACCAATCTAATTTTATACCGCTCATTTTTTCTGCCACCTGTATTAAATCATTACTGTTAGGATGTTTAAACCGCCATTGTTTGTAATACTCCAGCAATAATTTATCTCTTACAGTTGCACCAATAATATACCCTAACTGCTCCATAAAAACCTCGCCTTTAGAATAGGCTGCGGTGCTGTATGCATAATTGGTATTAAAATGATCGGCGTGTGTGGTTAAGGGTTCTTCATAACCACTTTTTGCCAACGCAAAATATCCTGCGTATGCAGTGCTATGGTCTTCGGGAAGTATGGGGATCAGATCCTGCAAATTTTTATTGTTAGGATTTTTTTGCAGTGCTTCTTTCAATCCTTCTAAAGAAGATTTTTTGTCGTAGTATTTCATTATCAGGTCTTCGGCAAAGCTGGTAAAGCCTTCGTCCATCCATGCATACATGCTTTCGTTGGTGCCCAGCATCATCTGGTACCAACTGTGCATCCACTCGTGAAAAACAGTACCCAAGCCGGGGCCGCTAAGCAATGTTGCCATGGGATACTCCATACCTCCATCGCCGCCTTGTATAAAAGAATATTGAGGGTAAGGGTATTTACCAAACTTACTTTCTATAAATGGCAATGCCTCTGCTGCACCATCAGCAACTTCGATCCATGCTGAATCATTTTTAGGATTATTTTCTTTATAATTATAAATTACATGAAGTGTGGTGCCGCCAACTTTACGTACCAGATGTTTGTATTCCGGATCTGCCGTCCAAACAAAATCATGTACATTATTACCCACAAAATGCCAGCTTCTTTTTTCTTTTGTGGTGGGTTTTAATTCGCTGTTGGGTGTATCGTATCCCCAGCCAATTTCATTGGCATTTACTAAAACGCCGGTGCCACCTATTTTATAGGTTTTATCAATATTGATGGTTACATCAAAATCGCCCCATACGCCATAAAACTCTCTTGCCACATACGGTGTGGGGTGCCAGCCTTCGTAATCGTACTCACATAATTTAGGGTACCACTGACTCATGCTGTAGCGTACACCTGTTGTGGGATTATCCCTTCCGCTTCTTCTTACCTGCAAAGGTACCTGTGCTTCAAACTCCATATCAATAACTACTTTGCCTTTAGGCAAAATGGGTTTGGTAAGATTAACTTCTAAAATTGTTTCGTGGTATTTAAATGGTTGTGCTACGCCATTAATTTTTAAACTGATTATTTTCTGGTACCCAATTTCATTTTCTTTTAACTTAGAAATACGGTCTCTAACTCTGGCATCCCAATCTACTCTTCCGTTGATAGCCACCTTACCTAACTCCTGGCTTCTTACATCCATACTACTGCCGGGTTGAAAGGCATTAAAATACAAGTGATAAAATAATTTATTCAGCGCATCAGGCGAATTGTTGGTGTACTCCAGTTTTTGTTTGCCCTTAAACTGGTTATTGTTTACATCCATATCAATATTCATATTGTACTTTACACGTTGTTGCCATCTGTCGGGTTGGCAAAAACCAATAGCAGGAATAAAACAAATCAGCAATAAAAAAAATCTTGTCATAATAAAATGTTTAGTCGTATTTAAAATGGGTACCATTACAATTTTACAGGCCCATTAATTTTTCGTTGAATTTAATTATCAATTTAAAAAGATCTTCATGTTCGTTTAAAGGTAAAGTAGCTGCTTTATCAAAAACATCATGATACGCTTTTATTCCTCCTAATGTATAAAAGAAAAATGCCGGCACGCCCTTTTCTGTAAAAAAATAATGATCGCTGTTGGCAGCTTTGCCTCTGGCATTAATTTTTGTAAGCAACTTATTGTCATCATTCACTGCATTCATCATGGCAAATTCTTTAGGAAATTCGCTGGCATTAACAACAGTAATACCTTCTTCACCTGTACCTGCTAAATCTGTGTTGGTAAGAAAGCGGATATTTTTTAAAGGCACCAGTGGATTTTCTGTAAAATATTTTGAGCCGATCAATCCGGCTTCTTCGCCTGCAAAAAGAATAAAGCCGATAGAATATTTTTGCGGATGCTGTGCATAATACTGCGCCAGGTTTAGTAGTAATGATACGCCGCTTGCATTATCGTTGGCGCCAGGAAAATAAGTATCTTTTCCCATGCCGCCCAAATGATCGTAATGTGCAGTAATAAAAATAATTGAATCGGGCTTTACTGTTCCCTTAACCAAGCCGCAAACGTTAGCCGCTTTAAAATTGCTGACCAATTTATTATCAATATTTACTTTAAAAGATGATGGTGCTTTATCCAGTGCTTTTTTATCCACCAGTATCAAAGAATAGCTGGCTACTTCAGGCGCCACACTCCAGGTTAATTTATCCTGCAGTTTTATAATCAGCATTTCTTTGCGGTTAATAAACTGAATGCTGTCCAATGGTTCAAAATCGCCACTGCCTTTTACTCCTTTTGCATCAGGGTTTACAATAAAATCTTTACCTGGCACCAAATCTTTACCGTTAACACTCAATTCCATTTTACCGGGAAAAGTGTTTACAGGATAACTAAATGGCTGCAAATAATTTTTACCCATAGGTTCCAGCCCATAGGTTTTAAATTCAGCAGCCAAAAAATCGGCCGCTTTTTTCATACCATCGTTGGTATACCCCCTGCCCCAGAAATAAGGAGAAGTGAGTGTATCCACCATTTTTTTTCCAAAGGAAATATTTTGTGCCGGTGCTGCAGATGAGCAGGCCAATAACAATACTACCAACAATCTTCTCATACTTATTTTTTATGAAAAGTAAATGTCGGAAAAACTGTGCAGTAAAAAAATTGAAATGTGTTAAACGTAAATGATACCGGCAATCATATTAGATAGTTTTTTCTTCTTTCCAAAACTCACGGCGTATGCCGGTTAGCAAATCGTTGTTCTGAATCGAACTATCATTTCTGTGCAGTGCTTTAAGTGCCGCAAATTGCATAATGTTTAAGATAGATGCGCCACTTAATTCGTATCGTTGTGCTATTTCATTTAAATTAATATCGCCTGCTAATTCTAAATTTTGCGGTTGTGATTTTTGCCATATTAGTAACCGTTCTGTTGCGTTAGGCATGGGAAAATGTACCATGGCATGAAAGCGCCGGGTAAATGCTTTATCTAAATTGCTTTTAAAGTTAGAGGCTAAAATTAACAACCCCGGAAAATCTTCCACCCGTTGTAATAAATAAGATACTTCCTGGTTGGCAAACCTATCGTGCGAACTGCTTACGTTAGTGCGCTTACCAAACAATGCATCAGCTTCATCAAAAAATAATATCCAATCTTTATTTTCTGCTTTGCTAAACACCTTTTCTAAATTTTTTTCTGTTTCGCCAATGTATTTAGAAACCACCTGCGACAGATCTACCCGGTATACTTCTTTATTAAATTCTTTACCCAGTAAAGAAACCGTTAAAGTTTTACCAGTGCCCGGCGGCCCGTAAAACAATGCCCGGTAACCCGGTTTTATTTTTCGGGAAAGATTATTATCCCTGAGTAAACTATCGTTGTGCGATAACCATATTTTAATATGATCAATTTCTTCTTTGGTTTGCGGCGTTAGTATTAAATCATCCCATTTCATTTTAGAAGTAAGTTGCTTTGCCGGAAACTCGGGGCTGAATTTGGGTGCTGTTTCTTTGTTAAATAAAAATCTGTCTACCCATTCGGTACCTAATAATAATTTGCCACTCATTACCGGTTCGCCATCTTTTACATGCTCCAGCCAAAGTATGTTTTGTTTGTAAAAAAAATGATCGGGATTAAAGAGTTGCTGCAACTGCAGACGACGCTGCATATCGTTACCGGCTAAAATAAACAATACGGTTTCTCCGGTAGGTAAAATGCTTCTTTGGTTGCTGGCTTTTACTGCACCAAACTCTGCAAAATCGCCGCCCTGTGGCAAAAACTCCTGTATAATATTTTCGAAAAAGGCGGGTTGTACATGTGGTACCAAGGCAATTAGTAAAGTAATATATTCTTCTACAGTAAGTTGTTGCTTAATGATAAAATCATTTAATGCAGTACCATCTTCTTCTACTTTTACCGAGGGGAAAATGGCCGACAATTCTTTCTCTTCTTTTTTAAAATGTACCTGCAGGCGGTTATAAATTACCTGCTGTAATAACTTAAGTGCATTAATTAATGATTGCTGGTTGTTTTGCATGAGTGCGTTGTTAAATTATTTATTCTACCTTCCAGTTATTACCTCCTGTATTAGCTGGCAATTGATGTGCGGTAATTTTATTTAGTGCATCTACAAAATAAGCATAATGCCCTCGTTTTATATCGCCACCAACCGACATGATACTGCTGTTATCACCAATATACAATTCATCTGCTGCGGCTTTATCTACCATTTTTGCTACATCATCATAATGCCGGGGTTTTTCGCCACGAAAGCGAATAGAATTATTTAATTCCTTGTCTTTGGTTTCCTCCACATATTCGTCACCAAAATTAATCATATGGCCAAACTCATGGGCCGCTGTGCTTTGCGACTCCATCGAACTTTCTGTAGTGTGTTTATCATCTATCAATACATCTACCCTTCTGAATTTTGCTTCGGTTGTTGCATGCTCCTCTCCTTTTGTTGTTATAAATGCAAGTCCAAAAGGTGATGCCTCCTGCTCTACTTTATCAGCTACTGCCTTGGCTCTTTTTTGTCCCAGTTCCTTATTTAATTTGATATCTCCATCGGAACTGGCCCTACCTACATAAGTTATTGATAAATTGCGTTGCTCCGGGTCGTCCATCGGTTTAATGCCTTTAATGATCTTTACTACTTCACTTATTCCCTGCTCGCAATCGGGGCAATCTTTTAACTCTGTTTTGCCAATGTTAAAACTACCCACTTGTCTTGCATGGTCAAACTGATCTACATTATGTATCGGTTCATCAGCCGCATCCTTTTTTGCCATCTTAGCTTCATGTGTTGTTTCAGATCCGGCAACAGGTGTTGTGCCTTTTACATTTGCTCTTTTCAATTCGTTCTTTACATCAATTACAGTATGGGCATCCGCAGGTTTATCTACTGCCGAAATACTAACATCCACATTGCATTGGTAATTAGAGAAGCCGGGTACTTTTAAAGATAACAAATGCTTATTGCTCCAGGTATCATGTACTTTTTCGGAAAAATCTTTTATAAACTGGCTTTGTTCTTCTGCTGTTATTTTTGTTTCAAATTTAAAAAAAGCATTGTGATTAATAAATAAAGTACCCGTTTTTGGCGATGGTCCATTAACAAAATAGTGTACATCAAAATTGGGGGAATTGCCACTTACAAAATGATCGGATGAAAAAGTGGACAGGCTGGCAGGCTGCCCGGTAAGCTGTGCCGGGTTTAACGATGGCGCAAAGAAATTATTAGTTACATTATTGCCAAAGAATTTATTATTATTAACAGTTGATGGTGATAGTTTTTCTATTGTTTCCTGTTGTGGCATACTATATGGCGATTTAAATTTTATTGGGTGACGGTATAAGAGAATTTTAAGTTATTGCAATCAATAATATCCAGGTGAGAAACAGGTACTACATTTTCTGGTCCGCTATGTAATTTCTTATTACTTTCTATCATTGCACCAATAATTTTTTTAGATAAAACATCCGGACTGTCCGCACCTGATTTAACAAATACCATTTTCATCGCTTCGTTTTTATGGGCTGCTTTAAATTTCATTTTCAGCAAAGCAGCTATCTCCAGCCTTTTATCCCATTCAATTAAATGATCTGTAATAATTTTAAGCTGGTCTTTTTCATGTATCCGTTCGTGCTTTAATAAGGAAGGAATAATACTTTCCCTTTCGGCAAAGAAAAGGTTGAACTTTTTGGATGCCGCACATTTACCTGCCACTTCAGATTTGTTAAACGTATCAATGGTTGGGTTATCAAAAAACTCATCTGCCGTTACTGCTATCCGTTGCCAGTTTTTGGATGGTGGCGGGATGTGAATTAACCCGCTGTAGTTATTTGAACCGGCAGCTTGTAATGTAAAAATAATTCCATGCAGTTTATCCATTTCATTTTCCAATTCTGCAAGAGTAAGGTCGCCAACAACTCCATCCTTTTGTAACAATGGATGATTATCCTGAAAAAAATCTACAGCACCTTTGGTTTCGTTACCATAAATTTGATCGGCACCATATTTTGGCAACATTTCAACAGGCTCTGCCAGCCCTTTGCCCCATGCAATTAATGCTTCCTGAATAAGTTGTACTCTTTTTCCTGCTGATCCTATTTTTAATTCAATAAGATTATTTCTTACCGGGTCTAAAGAGCTATCACTTAAATCAGGCCTCGAAATTTCGTCAAGGTTTTTTTCTGAAAGAATGGGGAGTTGTAATGATCTTTCAAATTTTTTTGCATTTAACCCTGGAGTTTGAGACTGGTTATTTAATACAGGTTCTGATCTGCCCAATGCCTTGTCTTTTTTTATAAATTGAACACCCGGGTCAAAATCTTCACTTACAGGATAGGGACTTGTAATTGTTACAGATCTTTGTATTGCGGGGTGGGTGCTACCGGCAGCTTGTTGGATCACATGCGTTAACTCATGCCCTAATAATTTTTTGCCGCTATCTGTATTTGGAGAAAATTGCTCATTATTAAAAACAATGCTATTGCCAGCAGTGTAAGCAAGTGCATGAATGGATTTAGCTGATTTTGCAGCACCAGCATCTGTATGCACTCTTACGTTACCAAAATCGTATCCAAAACGTGGTTCATAAAAATCACGAACCTCACCAGGTAATGGCTTTCCTCCGCTGCTTAAATTTCCGATATACCTTTCCAGGTTACTATCTGCACTGGGTTCTTTATTATTAATTTCTTTGCGTTGCAGTTTTTTATCCTTTTCTTCGCAATGCACACATTTGCGCTGTACAAAATCAGTTGCAATTGATTTTAACCGAATACCCGGTTGCTCCATACGCATCACTTTATCAGCCATTGCATCAGCCTCCTGCTCATATTTATCACCAGGGTTATTAATGGTTAGTTTGGGTTGTATAATCGGACTAAAAAATAATGATGAATTATTTTCACTACGAAGTGGATTGTAATAATGATTTGATATAACAGAAATTTTGTCCATCGCTTTTTTACTTTCAACTCTTTCGTTTCGAGTGATTCAAACCGAGTCGGTGTGAAATATTACAGCTCAGTTGTAAGTGCTAATTGTAATTATGTTTTGATATAACAGATTTTTTTCATTATCATTTTTTTAAGGATATTTATTTTATGTTATTGAACTATAAGTAAATTAAAAAAAGGTTCTTATTTCATCAATGCCTGGTTGAGTTTTACTTTTTTTAACAAAAGCCAGCCATTTTGTAATTACCTTAACGGCTTCTTCGAATCGAATCATTCTTTTTTGAACATTTATAAATTCAGATGATATCTTTAACAAAACTGACTCGTTTTTGGCATCAGGAAATGTCTTTGCTTTAAGTGTAAATGTTTTCCATAAATAAAATAACTGCTGTGTAATACCTGAGCTTAACATATTGCCCTGGATAGCTTTTTGAGTTTCCCAAAGATTTATAAGTGATTTTATCTGGTCAGCAGAAGGATATAACCCGTTTTCCTGCAAATACAAAAACCACAAATAAGTTTGATACTGATTATTCAGCAACCATTCAGGATCTGTCATAAAAAGCATAAATGCTTCTGGAAAAAATTCTGAATCGGGTGAATGTGTGGGATTTGATTTGTCTTTTGCATATTTAGTAACAGGTGTTAAATTCAGTTCCTTATAAAATTTATTGAACCTGTCCTGATAAGTAGCATTACTAATTTTATTGCCCGGGTAGGTTTTTCCAACTACGTGCCCAAGCTCATGGGTAAATTCATTTGTATGTGTATCATTAACTCCTTCGATACCGCCGAAAAAAGATCCGTCTTCGGTAAATACACTATCATACATTATTATTGTTCGGTAAAGTACAGTTATTGCTTTTGTAGATGTGTTATATCTATAAGGTTGCTGTGTAAGCCCACTTACCCAGCCAAAATCTGTGCTTAGGTTTTTTTGCTGTCGAATAAAATTCACATTTTTTATCCTGTTTAATAAGGCTTTGCTAAATTTTTGTAATGATAATTCCAGAAATTTTAATTCATCAGAGGTATATTCTTTTACAACTGCCCGTTCTGGTTCTGGCGTTTTATGTACATCTTTTAACCGCTTTATGCCATCTGCTAAATTCAGGATTTTTAAATCGTAATTTTTTTTAAACCAATCGGATGTTTTTGATCCTGTTTCTATAATAACATTGGCTTTACCTTCAATCTCAGCAATTGTTGCGCCAGTTATATCTGCTGGCTTTATAGATTTATATCTGGCCAGTAACCATTTTTTAAATTGATCAGGGGTTTCTGCATTGTTAGCATCAAAACCATTTTCTTTATAACCGGGAACCCTTGCAATCAAAGGCTTTGAGGAATCTCCAACAATAGCATCCCCCTTCTCACCAATTTTTTTAACAGAGATATTTACTAGTTGTTCAGGGGTGGCTTTGTGCAATATAAAGCTGTAATAATAATACACTGTTTTAGCTGGGTCTTTACCATCCGTGGTAATTGGAACAATCTGGTCAACTTCTGTATCCCTGTATGAACGCTCTTTTACAGGAATTCCATTTTTAGCAGATTCAGAACTATAGATAAAAAAAGCCATCGCTTTAATAATCTGTCTTTCCTTTTCATCAGCAATTGCATCTAGACCATTAATACTGCCAAGTTTATCGGTTCCAAGGTGCTTCTTTTCATCCTCCTCAATTAAAAAGTCGATATAATCTTTTTTATTATAATCTGCAACAGCATTACTGCTTCTTTCTGCAGAATAATGAAGCGAAATAAAATTAACCATATCTGTATCCCCTTCAATTTGTACAATTAATAAAAGAGGTATTGTTTGCCCTTTATTAATTTCATTGATTTTAACTATTTCTTTGGTACTGAACTCTTGTTTTATACTGTCTTTTTTAAATTCCGCAAACTTCCACTGTACATACTTTGCAATACTTTCTTTTACCTCTGCATGTTTTGCAAAATACTTTTTGGCATCATTATCTGGGAAATTATAGCCAATGGCTGTATCCAATTTTTTATAAATGTCAGACGGTACGGTAGTAATTGCACTTATTTTTTTATCAATTTCCACAGGAGCAGGCTTTTTAGCAACGGTATCAATAATTGTTATATTCAATAAAGGCTTCTGAACAACCGCATTATAGGAATAACTGAACATACAATAAAAGAAAGATGGCTCATAAGGAATATTAACCCGGATAGGCAGCAACATAGTTTCTGTTACTGCAGTAGGGTTGACAGCGGAAGGGGTATTAGCAGGACGGAATTCCCATGCTTTCGACAGCAGCATATTCAGACCGTCATTATCTATCTGTTCTGCTATTTTTTCATTTGAGGCCCATTTTAATTCGTATATGGTATCAATTTTTCTATACCAGTAATTGTACCCGCTAATTCTTTTCCAGTTAGAATTGTCTTCATATTGTCCTTTAGTAAATGGCTTAACAGCTATTCCAGATTTACTGTGCTCACTAACAGCCTCATCTCGTTGTATATTTTTTGCCTTTACCTCATTGCCTTGCTGCACCACATGGGTCAACTCATGCCCCAACAACCTTTTTCCGCTATCAGTATTGAGTGAATATTGATTGCTGTTAAAAACAATACTGCTACCGCTTGTATAAGCTAACGCATTTATTGACTGTGCCGATTTTGCTGCAAGAGTATCTGTATGGATTTTTACATTACTAAAATCGTATCCAAACCTTGACTCGAAAAAATTACGGGTTTCGTTGGGTAATGGCTGCCCGCCACTGCTTAATCCGCCCACATAGTTTTCTAAACTACTATCCGCAGTTGTTTCTTCTCCATCAACTTCTTTACGCTGCATTTTTTCTTCCTTATCACAATGGGCACATTTTCGTTGCACAGGGGTAATGGTTATTGGCGAAGCCGTAAAAAAAGAATTAGCATTTTGTTTTGTTTGCAAAGATGGGGTTTCCATATGCATCACTTTATCCGCCATAGTATCTGCCTCCTGTTCATATTTATCATTGGGGTTATTGATGGTAAGTTTGGGTTGAAAGAATGGCTTACCTGCAGTTACAGCAGCTGAATTAACTGATGAATGATATTGTTTGTTATATGATTCCACCTTAAAATTATTGTAACTATACCAGCGGTTCAATAGAAAAAACATCCAGCTTTGATAACCTGAAGTTTCGTATCCTTTTAAGTACGGCATTACCATTACTTGATCCTCCACTGTTGGTATTGCCTTCAATTGTTTCAAAAGTATCTATACCTATTGCAGTAATAATACCCGTATGTGTCCAATCGTGCGGTGTTTTTTGTAAAAGAAAAATATCGCCGGGCTTTACGCTTGCAGGATTATTACGCACAGCAGTATAACGCTGCAGCAATCCTTGTTGCAACCCGGTAGTACCAACAGTATCGCAACTATAAGTAAGTGGCATTAATGTTTTAAAATTTTTATCCAGCAAAGAAGCTGCCTGATCAATAATAGCCTGCACAAAACCCATACACCAAAACCACGGCGTACCTTCATTAGCATCCATATATGCCCTTACCCATGGCCCACTGTTACTTTGTTCTTTTACCACCAGTTCAAAAGGCCGGCTTTTAACATGATTTGCTGCAGCGTTTACCACCAACTGCCTTAATCCTGCACCATTTACATTACCTTCAAAAGCGTTTTTCATAGGCTCACACATCAAATTAAATGTTTGTTGGTTTACAATTCCCGACTGAGCAATTCCCTTTGCTTTTTGAAAATTGATAACTGCCTGTTCAGTTGCCGCACCAAAATCCCCATCAATACCAGTAGCAGTAGCAGCCAGAGGGTTAGCCATTGAAAATAAAGTAAGCCACGACTGTATTTTCATTACATCTTTTTTGTTATTGGCTGCACCATTCTTTTTTTGTGTGGCGTTGATGACGAGTTCTTTTTGAAATTGTGTTTTTTGCATGCTGATTATTTTTTAATATTAAAGAGTTATCCATGTCCATTGCCCTGTCTGAAGGTTAATTCTGCCATATCGAATGATACCGGTATCTTTTAGAAATTGAAAAATATATTTCCCATCTTCAGAAATCAATTGTATATAACCAGCAGTTTGAGTTGCTGTACCCTGAGTTGCGAAACCTATCCGATTAAAAAATGTAAGTATAACTTCAACCTTTTGTGCGGCAGTCAGATTACTCATTGAGGATAATTGGCGTGCGGCGGCCAGCATTTTCTGCCCGTTTCCTGTCACATTTGCTACCGAGTTAAATAATTCGTCGGCTACAGTTGCTGCATTAAATACTGTCCCCGGTACTGGGGCTGTTCTATACCCCGACATCATCCTTTGCCGGATTCTTGTTGTAACTGCACTTCTTGGAGTTGGACGAACCATTGTTGCTGTACCTGCCATTGTAATAATAAATATTACTGCTGGCAATGCAGCTAGCATAAATTGGTAATTATACTCTTCCATTCTGTTAATCGCCTCTTGCCGTACTCGCCACAAATTTGGAAGTGTTCGTGAATTTAATTCTCTCGGAAAAATCCGGTTTCCAGGCCCTGCATGGCCATGAGACATTGAATCAACAGGGTTATATGCAGGGTTAATTTCTTCCCGGAGATCGTACAGATTAAAATCAATAATAGTTCCATCAGAATATTCTAATACCGCCCATGTTGATAAATTCCCCCCCACTGACCTGTAATCCAAATCATAATATGAATTTGTAAACATGTCAAGATAATTAGTTGCCGGAAGCGATGCTATTTCAGGATCGACTTGTTTTTGAATAGCTGTTTTCGAAACCCCGGCTCCTTGCTGTACCACATGTGTTAACTCATGACCTAATAATTTTTTTCCATTATCTGTGTCCGGGGAATACTGTCCATTATTAAAAACAATATTATTGCCCGAAGTATAAGCAAGGGCATTTATAGATTGTGCAGATTTTGCAGCAATGGTATCTGCATGAATTTTCACGTTACTAAAATCATATCCAAAACGTGGTTCATAAAAACTGCGAACTTCATTAGGTAATGGTTGCCCACCATTGCTTAAACTGCCTACGTAACTTTCCAACATATCATCCGCCACTGTTTCATCATTACCGGCTTCCTTCCGCTGCATTTTCTTTTCTTCTTCCTGGCAATGCTCACATTTTCTTTGTATAGTAGAAATGGGTGATGGTTTTAACTGAACACCCGGCTGCTCCATCCGCATTACTTTGTCAGCCATAGCATCGGCTTCCTGCTCGTAAACATCATCAGGCTGATTGATGGTTAACTTTGGCTGAATAAAAGGAGTAACGCTTTTAGAAGCTCTAAAAAAATTATTGCCGGTATTTTGTTTACTATCCTTTTTATTTATTGTTACAAACTCGCTCATAATGCCAGTTTAATATTTAATCAAAATATTTTACCATTCCGTTACTAAGGCATATTTCATCCATGGTAACTGTATGTATGAAATACCCCAGGGAATTTTGTCCATTAAAATATCCACCGCTTTTTTTTCTACCTGCAGCTTCCAGTACTGATCAGTTTCGTTAAAAGTTAATTTGCCGTTCCTTTCAAAAAAAGTTTGCTGCAGTGCCTGCGGCGAAGTATTCTTTAAGATGGTCCAATGTGTTATCACTGCCTGTAGCAGATCATTAGCTTCTTTTATTTCTAATTCATTTAAATGGATAAACCTGTCAACATGTTCGCTATCATTTAACCCACATAAAATTTTATTTAACTGCAGTACATACTCCGGCGCTTCTTTTTGGTGGTTGGCCAGATATTGCAAAAGATGAACTGCTTTTTGCCTGCTGAAATCATCTTTAAATTCATCCTGATCCATTAAGCCAACGCTGGTAAAAATATTTTTCAAAAATGGATGCAGGATAATAATGCCAGCGTTATTAACAAAGAAAGAGCTGTCTGTGCTGCCTATCTCTTTCAGTTTCTCTTTACCCACTTCCTTTGCTTTCCATTCAACAATATCATCCGCCGGTTCCTGTGTCCGTATTTTTATTTCCGGTAATGCAGAAAAAATATGGGTCATTTTTTCTGCCATAACTACAATGGCTTTTTCAATGGCTATCAATTTTCCTTCATCATCATTTTTTACAGGCAGGTTATTTATCCATTCAATTAATTGAGGTAAAGTATCTTTTTTAATTACTGAAAGGTTTAAAAAAATTGCAGGTAACAATGTGGCCAATACTCTGCTTCTTGCCACAGCATGGTCTGTTGCAAAAATCTGCTCTTGTAACAATGCTGCCAGCCTTACATATTCATTTTTTAAACCTGGCTGGTATAGCTCTACCAGCAGTGCTATAAAATCGTCGTCAAATTGCAATAGCAATCTTTGCATAACAGGCGGCTCATTTACCAGCAGTTTGCTAAACTCATTCTTAAACAAATAAGCCTTATTTCTTATGGCGGCTGTAATTGTCATTTGCCATTGCTCAAAACTGATATCACTAACTGTCCACAACATTTTGCCAGTAGCAAGAAAATAAAAAAACTGTCCGATAGCATTTTCTTCCTTATCAACAATAGTTATTTCGCCTGTTTCCTGTTGCGCTGCGGCAACAGGTATGGCATTAATTTTATTGGAAAGTTCAGCTATACATCTTGCAACAAAATCTGTTTCCAATGCTGCCAGGCTAATAGTACCCAGGTCAATTTCAAGTTTATTAATACGTACCATATCATCAGCAGCAAAATGGTTCGATAAAACCTCATCCATTCCTTTTGCCAGGCTTTCGTTTACCATTGTAATACATTTGCGCTGCAGGTTATACGCCTGTTCCCTGCCATCGGTTTGCAGCTCGAGCGAAAATTTTTTGATGGTATGATTTTGCCTGATCATTAAAAGTTAGTTTTTACCTGCCAGTGTTTTTGCTTCTATAAACCATTCTTCTTTTATGGTATGTGGTAAACGCCCCATTTCTTTTGCCAGGTCAGCAATATCTTCCTTGCTTAATTGGGCAAGTTGCTTATAAGTGGCAATGCCAATTTTATTCAGTTCATCTTCTACACTTATACCAATACCTTTTATTTTTTTCAGGTCATCTTTACCTTCTGCAATACCTATTTTATCCCTTATGGATGGGCCAACGGTACGCTTTGCCAATTCTTCTGCCTGTGCAAACCATTTTACATCAATGTTTTTCTTATCGGTATCCATCATGGCGGCCATTACCGGTATATCGGCCGCTGTTAATTTACTTAATTGCAAATAAGAGTTAATGCCAATAGCTGTTATTGACTTTTCCATTTTTTCATCCAAGCCACTTATTTTTTGCAGCGCATCGGGTGCAGCTTTTGCTGCACCAATTCTATCCAATATTTTCTTCCATTGTTCTTTTATTTTTTCTTTATCATCCGTTGGAGGAGGAGGCGGTGGTGGAGGAGGTGGTGGAGGAGGTGGAGGAGGAGGTGGAGGAGAAGTAGTATCATTCAACTTACTCACTGCCATAAAAGGAATTTGAAAATCGGCGATCACCGTACCGGGACTTACTTTATCGCCATCGTGCAGCAAAAGCAATGTGTAACCTTTTTGCACGCCGCATACATGTTCTAAACCATAGGCGGCAAATTCTTTATCATCAAAAGGCTGGGTAAAAAGTTCTTTAAAATTATCTGTTGTTACCGGAAGCACATCAAAGCTGAGGGCATACCTCCTTCGCAAATTTTTTATTGCCGCAACGGCATCCGCCACTTTCATACCGGTATGCCCTTCTACCCTGTAAAAAGGGTACTGGCTCAGGGAGTACACAAATGGATGCACAACAAAATCCATATTACTGTAACCGGGTATTTCTTTATTAAAAAAAGAAAGCTGGTGATCTTCCCTGTTGTGTTTGGTAGATAAATGATCCCAATAGTACTGCATGGAATAGGGGCTATTGGATAAATTATAATAGAACGGAATGGTTTGCCTGCCCAGCAACTCATTAAATAGGCGCCCTGGTGTAATGCGAAGCGGTAGCTTAGGGTCCTGCCCTAATTTCTTTTCACCTTCTATCTGCAATACATCATAATAACTTTCATCACTAAAATCATCCAGCTCCCAATCGGGCACATAAAAGCATTTCATCATCATTACCATACGCCAGTGTAAAAAACGAATTTGCTGCAGGCGATTGGCATTACCGTTATATATGGGAGGCTGTTGGTATCCCTGGCGGAAGATTGATGACTGGAAACTTACTTCTTCTTTTATCCGGCCCAGCATTAAATGTTTTGGAAAACATTCTCTGCCTGTACAGCAATCGTTTACTAATTCGTATAATTCACTCAGCAATTCATTATAGGTATCAAGCAGGTCTTTTACAAAATCGTAAAAGTATTGTACACTTTCCACCGGCTTGCGGTTCTTTTTATATACGGCCCATTTTTTATTGATGAATGTAAAATAATTATTAAAGATCTTGATATTGTGCATTTGCAACCCTGTTTCTGTTGCCGCATCTGTATTTACCGGGTTGCAGGGAGATTTTACTTCAGGCTCTTTATTCTTCTCTTTGCAATGGCAGGCATCTATCATGCAGCCAAAATAATTGTGCAGCTTATCTATTTCATCATCAAGATTTTTCAATGCTTCATCAATGATCAACTCATATTCCCTGAAGAATTTTTCTTTTCTCTTATCAGGTGTTATATCTGTAAAATCAAAATTGGGTAACAAATTTTCTTCTTTGCTATCGCCAACATTTAAATCGCCAATATCCACACTGCCATAACCAAAGCGGCGAATGGCTAAAGCATTCAGCATATATTTTTTGTGTACCGCATTATACAATTCTTCATCTCCGGGCAAAGCATTTTCGGTATCCTTATCAAAAATAGAAATGTCCTCATCTTCTTTGGGTTCGGTTTGTATGCAATGGCTGTCCATAATACAACCGCATTTTAAAATAGCCCACATATCCTGTTCATCTATCAGCAAAAGGCGCACTGTCATTTTAACCACATCTTCCAAATACAGTAATACTACTTTATCATCTAAAAAAGGTTTTTCTACCGCATCCAGGCTTTGCGGTACAATAGAAAAAGCACCATCTTCTCTGTGTTCCAGCAGTTCGAAGACAGTGCATTTTTTTGTAGCTGCGCCGGACTTACAATTTATAAGTGTATTAAAATAATTATTGGGATCGGTGTATTCCTTATAGTATTTTATTGTTTTGTCAGCAATACAAACAATATCGCCTTCTGATGTTACACCAACCCCTTTTGTAACGCTGATAAAGCATTGCGAATCCCTGAACACCTCCAGGCCGCAAACAATACCCATACCAAGCAGCTTTATCCTTGTTAGCTGGCTGGCAGAAAGATTTGACACATTATCGCAAGTAGTCATGATAAAAATTTTGTACAATTAAAAAAGAAATAATTTATTTATACTTCACATCATCCATACCAATTTCTTTTACAGGAGTGCCCGTATGTAAACATGGGTCACCAATTTCCCGAATGCTGAAATTGCATTGCTTCATTATTGTTACCAGGTTGTTTACATGCTCGGTAAGTTCTCTTTCATTGGGTTTTTCCAAAGCATTTTCATACAGCCATTTAAGGTAAGCCGTTTCAAACTGGTACATTTCTTTGGGGCTCATCCAGCAAAAACGTACTACAATATGTGCAGGTGTTTCTCTGCGTACCAATTGCTCAAACTGGTATTGCCCGTTGGCATTATTTTTAAATTGTGGCAACCAGTTGGGTACTGCTACTGTTATCCAAAAAGAATATCCATCTTCAATCAATAAATTTGTGGGGGTAATACCAATTTTTTGTGCCAGCGTATCCTGAACCATTACAGGATCGAAAAGTGGCGCAAAATCATCATCTTTTGGCCTCAGCAAAACATGTTCTACCACATGAAATCCTTCAATAGCACAGCAATCCGGGAATGCCAGCGTTTCTATTTGCAACTTTAAAGCATCTGCATCTTTCTTCTTTATCATTTCACTTTGCAGGGCATTATTATCTTCCCGGTCTTTTACATACACCCTTACATAACCATTGGTATCCGGAGATGAGATGGTTATTTTACCACGAACAACCTGCTCTCTTAAATCTTTTGCATCTTTGATAGCGTTCTGCTGTTGTTTATAATCTTTTAATCCATCTAATAGTGCATTACCGTTTTCATCTTCTAAAAGTAGCCGGTAAGCCTGCACTTTTCCTTCGGTAATTACACGATAAGGTTTTATTTCAAATTTGGGTGGACAGGTTAAAGTCTTGCGCTGATGATCCGGGAAACCCAGGTATGCACAAACTCTTTTCTTCACTCCTTCTACATTGTTAGTATCCCACACATCGGGCCGGCCGCAATCCAATGCTTTATAATTAAAACCCTTTCCTCTTTCACTGCTTAGTTCAGGAATATTTTTTAAGAACGCTGCTTTATCTTTCAGTAATTTATCAGGTATTTGCTTGCCTTCAGCACTATCGGTGCAACTGCATCTTTCTTCATACACTTTAGTTACATAGCCCGAAAATGATTCTCCAAACCGTGCCAGTAAATGATCTAAAAAAATATTTTTTCTTTGCTTTTGCCGGGTAACTGTTTCAATAATTTCTTTCAGCCGGTTTACATAATCATTATTATCATTTGCAATAAATGTTTGCCAATCATCGGCGGTGCCGTTTTCCGGAAATGCTTTTATCAATTCTTTAATACCGGGTACTTTATACAAGGTTTGATAAAAATAACTATGCTCTTCCGGCTGGCTGATGGAAAGCAGGTCTTTTACTCTTGATAATTGCAGGAGGTAATTCGCCAGTAATTCATCAAACAAAGTGAGGTAGCCCTTCAATTGTTCAGCTTGTGCTTTTCTTAAAATACCATCGTTCTCAATAATTTGCCCTTCAGCAATTTTATACGTAAACGGAAACTCGTTCTGAACAGTAAAGTATTCTTCCAGGTTGCGGTCGGTACCGGCATCAAGCAATGGAGTTGCCTGTGATTTTTTTAGCGGCTGATGTAATTGCTGCTGCAACAAAATTCTTTCCCGCACTTTCCTGTCATCCGGATAAATGCAATCAAATTCTTTTTGAAAGAAAATTTTGGAACAGGCCAACAGCAACTTTGGTTTATGATAAGGGTCAACTTTAAGACACCATTTTTTGTTGGGTGTTTCTTCTACCACCACATCATCGCCATTGCATTTTTTTATAGTAAGTTTTTTTATGCCTGCCACGCCACATACATCCATAATTACCTGCCACAGATCTGACACATAAATTTCTTTACGTAGCTGCGCCTTATCCAGTTCTGCATCATCAATAAAACCATTGCATAAAACCGGGCCTTCAAAAATTTCGTCGCATAATTTTCCTTTTACTTCATACATTTCTTTAAAACTGTAAAATGGAATAGTGGGTGTAAGAAACTCCTGTATAAAATAATAAATATCTCCGGCCACTTTATTTACGTCTGCATCAGGGCATAATTCCACCTGCGCCTCAATACCAAATTCCATTTCTTCAATTACGTTAACCGTAACAAAATCTTCGCACAGGTTCCGGTGTTTCCATAATTTTTGCCAGGCGCTTTGTGTAATATCATTTACCCTGTCTAAATCTTTTTGATCCACATCATCTTCCAGGTCGATATATACATCATACAAACCATTTAATTTAATTTCTTTAGCAGTATCGGATATTTTTTTAAATCTTGTAAACCAATTTTTATTGGCATCTTTATCGGCAACTAAAGCCATTTCCTGATGCGTTGTTTCTACCAGCCATGCATTCTTTATTCCGTTAAGGTCAATTAATGTTTTTCTAAAATCGTTTACCGTAACGGGGTTACAGGTTAATATTTCCAGCGCATCAAAAAACTGTTTTTGGCTGGCATTACCATTGGCCGAAGCTAAAATATCTTCAATGGAAAAACTGGTGCGGTACCCAAGATCTGTTATGGCATAACACAATACCTCTAAAATAGTAATGCCGGGGTCATGCAAATTATAATCCGTCCATACTTTGCTGCCCATTTTTTCAAGATGCTTTATACCAATATCACGTAACACCGCAAAGTTCATACTGGCAAAGGCTGGTGCTGCTTTTGATATAGTGATATTCTCTGTCATAACATTTTTTTTAAACTATTACTTAACTAACCGGTTGTTTTTTCATTGCATTATTTGTAGTAATGGTACATTCGGGACAGGGATCATTTTCATCGTAAGGCACATACTCAATATTATGTTCGTATTCTTCACCGGTATCAATTGTATTGTACGAGGTAAGTATTGAGCGTGATGTGGTAGGAATGATCCAGTCGGCATCATAATTGGGTTGTGCTATACCATCTTTATAATGGGTCACTTCAAAACCGAGCACCACATCCACATATTTTCTTTCCTCTATAAAATTTAAAATGGCCGACTTGTGATAGGTGGAGCCAAAATTAATTTCCGTATTAGTATCAAATGCCCAGGGCGATAGAAACTTTTTTAACTCATCGTTCAATATATATTTATAGTAAGCCGCATCAAGTCCTTCATAAAAACGAACACAGGCTTTTACTTTAAGCTGTTCATACAATGGGTTCAGCACCTGTAAATAATCCAGCTTGTCTGTATAGGCCAACGCCACAAAAAGATTGGTTCTTTTTTTCAGGAAGATCTTTATATCATCTAACAGCCCTACCGGCACACGAGGCTCTAATTTATTAATGGCATTTTTATTTCTAAGATCAGGAATTACAGATACTGTTACAAAGCCCGGTGTAATTTCTCTTAATTTAAAAATAGCTGGTTGCAATAAATTTTCGGCTATACCAGTATGATTAAGACATTTTACTTTATGTAATTGAGGAAAAGCCTGCAATACCAAACGTTCATAATCCCAAATACAAATGGCCCTGTTTTTATGGCGCAACCTTTCGCTAACCCTTGTATAAAACTGGTTGTCATTTTCTAGCATCCTTCCATCAAAAGAATAAAAAGGTTGTTCTACTTTTTTTATTGCAGCACGGCTATCCATAAACTTAGCAATGGTTTTTGCCGGTAATGGTGCAGCTAGATGAGATAATGAATTATTATGATCTTCAAATTCGGCAATGCCAGCCTGGGCAATGATGGCCACCAGGTCGGGTAAGGCCGCAATGCGTTGTACACCCAGCATAGAATCACTGTCGCTGGTAGTTAAAATATCTTCATGGGCAACAGCCCGTATCCACAATAATTTTGAATTGAGTATTGTTGTTCCTTCGCTGGTAATTGCTTTGGGCAAACTAAATTCAATGATGCCCGATTTTAATAAACTTTTCCGGGAGCTTTCATCAGCCCTGGTATGATCCTGAATCTCGAAAGGCTTAAAAGCAACCCACTGGTTATTCACCAGGTAACTCCATTCTATATCAGGCGGGGCAAAACGGTTATCGCCGGTACCATCCAATACCTGGAATAAAATATTTACCTTCTGTTCTCTCTCTGCATCTTTTAAACCAATGTATAAATTGCCTTGCGTAAATAATGTAGCGGCGGCTTTGGTAAACTGTGGTAATAAAAAAACTTCATTAAGTTTATCAATTTCCATTTGATGATAACCAAATGGGGTGATGTGATAAAACTGCTCGATAGTAGCATTGTATTTATTTGCACCGAATAAAGTTCGTTCGGTAGAAACATAAAACAATGACGTATTTTTTAATTTAGGTGTGTAAGCTTCATTAGGCAGATCAGCAGGCTTTAAAGCATCTCCCTTACTAACCACTACTGATGTATATGCAGAAGGATAAGCAGTATGCAAAAAATCCTTCCCCAATGACAAGCGCATAAAACCCCGTCGTACAGTAACATTGTAATCTTCAAAATCATTAATGAAAGGATCTCTTGCAAAAGAACGCAGTTCGAAACCTCTTTGCAATTGAGATATGGTGGCATTATCTACTTTAACGTCTTTTAAACTTGCTTTGTTTTTCAGTATTCCCGGCCCGGTTACACCAATGCCGCCATCATTATTATTATCGTCAGATTTTACAGCGCCTAATCCAATAATTGTTTTTCCCTGAAAGGTAGTATTGAATAATTTCTGATTGCTGCCCTCATAAATATCCTGGTAAATACCGCCATTCAGCAACTCTGCATCAACAGTAAATGAATTATTGGTGATGGTGGTATTTGATGGTGGCGAAAAATAATTTTTGTAATACTCTCCAAAATCAACCGGTTTATCTGCCCACTCCATCTGCACGCCAACTACATCTAATTTTTTTTGAAATACTTCTTTGCTTCCCAAATAAAAATAAGAACCCTTGTATGGCCTTGCAGTAAAGGGTTGAATTTCTTTTGAATTGTCCAGTATGGCAGTATCATTTTGCACCACCACATCTTTCATACCATAAGCAGCTACTTTTATATCGGCACCAATTAATTTTAATCCCTTTATCGAATTATACTGGCAGCTGATCTTACCATTACCATCAACATTATTTTTAACCAGCGTTTTTATCAGTGGCCATTGCGATTGTATATCCGGATTTTTTTCATCTGTTTTAAGTGGTGTAAAAGCAGGCGCAGTAAAATTGGCGATAAAGAAAAAATCCAGTTCTTTTCTTTTTTCATCTGCACTATTAACATACGCATTTTTAATGGCCAGTATATCGCTGCGAACCTGCATGATTTCCTTTTGCAGCGCCACTTTATCAATAGTACTGATATCTATTGCGGCAGCAGGTGCAGCTTTTTTTATTTTTTTATCAGGTGATGGTGCTGCTGATGCACTTTCACTAATTAAAAAGTCTGCAATGATACTTGCATCTACTTTTTCAATAAATGCTACTATTTTATTGACATCAAAACTATCAGCAGCAGTTTTGCCCGCTTTTGTTGCTGCAGCTGCTTTTACCGCAACTGCAGTTACAGCCGCAGGTGCAGGATATAATTTTTCGTATAAAGTTTTCAATGCCTCAAAACCTTCAGTTACCAGGTCCTTTAATTTACTTTTATTGTCGTTATACAGCTGCTGCAAAATGGGATACTTTAACAGAATGCGTTCCACCACATCGTAAATATTTTCTATTTCGATCCAGTCTTTATCTGAGCTGTACAACAAACGATACGAACTGGCCTGGTGCATTAGCTGTACGTCAGTATCTGCTTTTAGTTTATAACTTATCATTCCGGCACGTAATCCTTCTTTTAAAAAAAACATAGGTGATGCCAATGCAAAGCCCAATTCATCTGCAGGAGAACCATTGCTGCCTAATGGTTTCCACTGCGCCTGCTCATCTTTATTAAACGCTTCTGCAATACCATCCTTGCTATCTGCTTTGGGTGCTGCATGTACCACGCCAGTTACTTCATCTATATACACCGTTTTTATTTCTTCCACTTTGGCTTTATTCACCACCACTTCTTCCATTAAAGCATATACCATTTGTTTACTGGTATCATCTTTACCGGCATTTAATAAAGTACCTTCCTCTATTAAATGGCTGTGAAAATTTTTTGCCAGTTCAAATATTACATGCACTTTATCAGGCACTTCTTTTAATTTGTGCAGGCACAATACTTTTTCGTAGTAGTACAACAAATGCGAACGGGTTAAAGTATTCAGCTGATCGATTGCATACTGAAATAAATATAAAAAAGTAAGGAACAGTGTTACATGCGGCTGATGTGCATCGTTGGTAGCAATACATTCTTCAAAATAAATTTTTGCCCGCTGTTTTATTTTAGCCAATTCAATAAAAAATATGTAGAACAACGATTTTAATTCTGCAAGGCCAAAGGAATTGTCAGGATAAATACAATCGTAACCTTCCTGATCTAATTGCCAGGCTTTGGTACAACTGCAAAAACTATTTGCCGGGGATTGAATAAAAGCTTTATAATCGTTGGGTGGTGCAATACTTGCTTTATCGTATCCAATTAATTTTATCAGCGCATCTTGTTGTTTGTTATCAATGATGGCAAGGTGCAGGTTATTTTTTATAATACTGATGATCTCTTCTTTAAGTAAATGCCCATCGGGTAATTTTTTACAGGCCATTTGTATGCGGATAACAATGCTGTAAATAAGATCGATGATATTATCATAATAGCCGGGCAACGGATCATTTTCATTGTCATCTTCGGGGCCGCAATCTTTTTTATTAAGGTTGTTATTTATTTTTTCTTCCAGTTTTGCAAAAGCGGCTTCAATAGTATCGGTATCTATGGTTGCCAGTAAGGCCAACTGAATGCAGGGATCGTTATCATAAAAACAACCCCAATCGCCTTCGGGTTTATTTTCGGTATTGTAATAATTAATAAGTTTACTGTACTCCGTTGCAAAGGCTAGTATGTCTTCAATTTTCCTGTCGTCTATTTTAGCATTCCCGGGCAGCAATGCTTTCAGTAAGCGGTCTTGCTGACTGGTGCCATCTCTTTGCAGCGGGTTTTTTATTATTGCACACATAGTAAATTATTTTGGCTGTTGTTCTGCTTCTTTTAAATAAAAAGGATATACCAGGTTGTATCTTGAGTTGGTAGTACGAATGATGTATTCCAGTTCTATCAGCAATAAACCTTGCAGTGCCTGGTCGGTTTTAATATCTATTTTTTTAAGTTCAATTCTCGGCTCATGATATAGTATGGCTTTTTCAATAAGGTCTTTTACAAAAGTGATGAGTGATGTGTTGATAGGTTCGAATAACAGCACATCTAAATTGCAGCCGTATTCGGGCTGCATTATTCTTTCGCCATGCCGGGTAGATAATAATATTTCCAGGCTCTGCTTAATATCTTCTTCGTCAGATACCATCTCTACCCTGCAGGGGTTTTTATAAAATGTTGGAGGGAAGGACCAGCCAACACCCAGAAAAGATTTTTTTGCTTCCATAAAAAAAATTTAAACTCGCCTTCAACAAGCTCAGGCTGATAATTCATTTGCATTTAATCTCCGATGATCACTTTAAAACTTCCTTGTGTAATTGAACCGCCGTGTGCCGTAGTATCTCCAATTCTTGCAGCAGGCATGCCGCCAATTTTTACAGTGGCAGAGCCTTTGGTAATGCTATCCGGCGGACCAACACAGGTAAGCAGATCACCCATTCTTGCCGCTGGTTTTCCCTCAATTAAAACAGTTACACACCCGGGTGGATTAACCGGGCCACCCACATGCGGTATCGGTGGTGTTCCCGGTGTCGACATCGGGCAGGTATGCAAATCGCCTACTCTTGCTGCTCCTGGCATAAAATATATTTTTAGTTGATCATTACAGTGCCGCCCTTTATTTCTGTTTGCCCGCTGCTGGTTAATGCAGCTTTGGTATTTCCCTTTGCCGAAAATTCGCTGCTGGCTTCTGCTTCAATTTTCACTCCTTTAATACTTACATTATTTGCTGCTTTTAATATTAAGTCTTTTGCACTTTCTACTGTTATACCATCACTGTTCATGGTAATTTTATTACTATTCTGATCCTGCAACAGTATGCTTCCTTCATCATCATTAATTACTATTTTATTGGCTGCCGGTGTTTCCAGCGTGATGATCTTTTTATCATCATCAAAAGTGAATTTGAGTTTGCTACGGGTTACAAAACCTTTAATATGGTTATCGTCTTTTTCAGGAAAGACATCTGTAGGTACCGGTAATGCGCTGCTGTTAAACATTCCTAATACCACGGCATCCCTTGGGTCATCATTTATAAATCCTACAATCACTTCGTCGCTTACTTCGGGGCGAAAAAAGGAACAGCGTTCGTTACCGGCATCCACACAAGCCACTCTTGCCCAAATACCGTCCGCTGCGGCATCTATCACAGGCACACGTACCTGTATGCGGTGTTCGCCATCCGGATCATTTTCTAATTGTGTAACAATACCAATTTGCAAACCGGATATTGCAGGAATTAAACCTGAAGCCGGTAAGGCTGATACATCATCTTCCTGTGCAAACCATTTTGTAGTAAGCCCTACATTAATATCGGTGTACCAGTTGCCATCGCTAATGCTATGGCGTACGGCAGCAACAAATGCAATACCATTAAATCTATCCCCCACGCCTTGTAACTCTACCAGCATACCGGGCTTAACATCTGCAAAACCTAAAAATTTTACACGGCCTTTTATTTTGGATAATTTACTTTTTAAAAGTTGTGTACTGGCCCATCCACGCAACTCCTGGTCGTTTACATTACCGGAATGAAATAATTTATAGGTATCCAAACCCAACACATCAGAAAGATCGCTGCTGCTGATATTACCTTCTTCCTGCAGCACGGGTTCCACTGCATCCTGCTCCGATATTTCCTGGTTGGCATAATTCCAGCCCGCTGCAGTTACCGCTCCATATTGGCTGGTGGAATCCATCATGGCTTCCAGCTCTAAAATGTTTCCACCATATTGTAATAATGCAACAGGCTGTTGTGTAAAATCTGGTTTTTTTATTTTTACTGTTCCATCATCAGGTATTACTAATTTGCCGCTTACCTCTGCACGGCAAACCATAAAATCCCAATCGGTAGCATAGTACTGCACCACTTCTTTATGTTTGGCATCAGCGGCATCCGCAGTAGCATCGCTTTGTATGGAATAGCTGTTTAAAATTTCTTCAATTACTTCAGTGTCTTTACTATCGTAGAAGTATTTATTTTTTTTACCTGCCGTTGTTTTAATAACCACATCTTTACATTCTATATCCAATACAGAATGCCTGTCACGCAAAATTTTTATTCCATGCTTTATAATAATGCCTTTAAAAATTGTTGTTTCGTCTGAATGATAGCCAGTTTGTATTTCAATTTCATTACCCGGTTTAAAAGTATCCTGGTTGCTTACTGCAAAATCTTCTGTGGCCACATCGCCATCCTGTATCATTAATTTTGCCCAGGGAATTTTGTTTACTTCTTTATGTACCGCAATAGACACTATGCCAATCTCTTTACCCACAGGCAAACCATTTACCAGAATGGTAAATGTTACCAGATCGGTATTTTGTTGATTAGGTAAAAGACGGAGGTTAGGCATTTTTTATTTTCTTGACTTATTTTTACGCAATCGTTTTTATTTACTAATCCATTTTAGTTATGCTTGGCAATGGTGGAGCATTTGAAAAATGCCTGCTCAAATTTTTTACAAAAATTCATTTGAATTCCAATATTCAATTACTTCTGTAAAGCCCCACTATAGCCAAAGCGATGTTGTATGATGCGTTTACATTACTATTTAATTTTGGATTCTGCAGCGAAAACTTTAAGATTTGCACTGAAGTTTTCTATCGATTTATTATATCCAAACATCATTCCTTTGTTAAATATTTCAGTTACTCTATCTAAATCTTTTTCATTTAATTTATCTCCCGAAATATTTTTGTCGTCTCTCAATGCTATAAAACCGGCACCAATAGATGTATAAAGTATCAAATCAAGATTTAACCAAGGCTGATAGTAGCCCGCCTCTTGGTTTTTAGTTTTCTCTTTATTATCAGGTTTCCAAATATTTAGCAATGACGAAATTTGGGGATTAACAGATGCTAATGCTTCAATTAAAAACTCACGGGCAAAAGACGGACTAAATTTTGCAGATAATATTTCTTCTGCTAAAGAGCCAATGCTGTTTAAATCCGGTAATGAAATATTTTCAATCTTTTCAATTGGGTTATTCAGGCTGGCTTCGATAAGTTGGGAATCTCTCAACAATTCGATCCATATAAATCGCCTCCAGCACCACCAGGATCTTGTTCTTGATATCCAAAGTGAAATGTTCATATAGTACTGCCGTATTACCTGAAAATCAGCAGTTGTTAACCCTGATTGCTGACCAGGTATATCGCTACCATTGGAACCCACCCCATTCAAATTGATATTTACGAAGTGATGCCAGGTTGCATCCACCACAATACGGCCAGCATTTGCCAAGCGTCCATCCCAAACAGCAATGGATGGAAAACAATGGGGTTCTGTTAATGCCTTGCCAGATCCTCCACCTGTTGTACTGCCACCTAAAACAAAAGAGGTGGCTATTATTTGTGTTGGAACCGTAACACTGTTAACTGTAAAAGAAGTTGAGGGTTTGCATTCGCCTTCATGTGGATGGTCTGGCATTATGTCTATAATTCCAGAAGGCCTAATGCTTGTACTGATAGATAACAATGGGTGTGGCATTCCGGCACCAAATGTTCTAACTGCAATATTTTGAGGAATGTTGTCAGACTGGTTATCGAAATAAAGTGAAGTTGCATCACCTGCTTTTGGCCTGTTGGTGTCATTTCTTCTTTTACCACCCATACTAACTTCATTAACATCATTAGTAGAACCAACTGGATTGTCGCTCCAATACCTCATATCTTTAACCCTGCTGATATTGCCACACAGGCTTGAGCCAAGATATCCGTGGTCGCCGGTTGCAAATAAACCGCCACCACCATTCATATAGCTTTCAACTACGGTTAATTCTGCTGCCGGTAATCCTGTGCCGGTGCTAATTCCAAATAACCACACCTGGTCAAAATCGTTTAGCGTAACACTTGTTTGAAAATTAAAATTACTGATTTGATTAACTACTAATGGATTTGTATTTGGTGTAATTGTACTCCGATGACCAAGCGTAATTTGATAATTATTCCAGGTGGTTGCCTGGAGTTGGTTAAAGGAAGTTAAGAATTCTGATAAATCAAAGCCTCCAATTCCAAAATTTAAACCCCCATCCGTTACAATCAATACTTTTACTGTACATCGTTTCCACCACCACCATTTAGGAAGATAAGGCTTTAGAAAATCTGGTTTTAGCTTCGTTAATTGATTTATAAGTGTGATCCTTTCGTCACGACTTAATAAATACATGTTTCCGAATTTTTCTTCTATCTCTTTCATATTAAATATTTATTTTGTTTTTTCCTACTCTATTCAGTTTTCGGAATACCTGTCTTACTCTTTTTAGGATTTTCAGATTGTTCCTGTTTTAAAAGGTCGACTATGCAGAAATTTAAATTTTATCTTATTATAAGTTAAACAGCTTTTTGATAGCGTGTTTTAACTGTTTTTTTGGAGTAAAATTGTTTTTAATAAATTGTAAACCGTAGTCATATTTAATAATTGATTGGTTTGGTTTATACTTGGAATATTTTAATCGAAGAAGTGTTATTTTAGCACATCATTCAACAACAATAATTCGTCAAGTTTAATATAACAAAGACCACCAGGTTTTAAATAATTACCTATACTTTTATAAACCTTAATTCATCAACTTTTTTTATTTTTTTCAATTGGAGGAAGAACAATTTTATCGGCCAATTTAAGTTTACGAAAATTGTTAAGATTGTTTACCCTTGCCAGCTCCATATAATATTTAGAGTCTTTATAAATATTGTAACTCATCAGATCCAACCTGTCGGTTGCAGTAATTGTTCTTACATGTGTTACATCCGGCGAGCTGAGAAAATTTTGCAATTGCTCCAGCACTGGTGTGGTGTATTCTGTAAAACTTGCTTTTAATGTTGCTCTTAACGGTGTACCATCGGGGCGGAATAAAGTATAATCAATCGTTAAAGATGTTAATACGCATCTTGCTAAAAAAGTACCCCACTGAATAATAAGATAAGTAGGTCGGTGTGTATCGCCAATAAAACCGCAGGTTGCCCTGAACAAAATAATATCTCCAAGCACTTCTCTTTTTTCGCCGGATGCGCCGGTACCATCCACTAAAAAATCAAAATTAAAAGTACGGGGTTGCTCCCTGTTAAAACGTTGCTCACTACCGGTAGCGCCCGGCCTTCTGTCGTTGCTGAATAAACTTTGCTTGGTGGTACTGTATTTTTCAGGATTAAACATGCCAATGTATATACTGAATGGCACACCCAAAGAAGACTCTGTGGCTTCTTTAAAACCGATGATCTTTATTTTATCTAAAAAACCACTCATAACATTATATTTTAGCGTTCTTCCCTACGGCGCAACACTTCCAGCATTTGCTGCACCGCTTCTTCAACCAGTTGTTGCTTTTGAAAATTATCGTCTTCCCCGGAGTTGCCGGTTGCTGCGGCGCTTTGTGTTACAGCCTGCTCCTGCACATTGGCACGAACTACTATTTCTAAAATTTCTACCGGCATAATTTTAAGCCACTTTAAAATATTGATAACTTAGTTCCATTGTTTCCACCACTATTTTACTTTCCTGTGCATTAAAATCACTCACCGACCATTTTTTGGGCCATGCGTTAACGATATTATACGTTTGCAGCGGTGTATTTTTTTCGTTGAGTAAGGTTACTACTACGGTAATTGGTTTAATGTCCAGGTTTTCAATGGCATCTTTACACCATTTTACAATGGCGGAGTTTACTATCAGGCCACGTTTCAACACCAGGTCGCTATACTTTGCCCTGGTGGGCAGCGCTTGCGAAAAACGATTTTCGCCGCCCTGCCTTACATCTTCGGTAAGTAACTCTGCATTAAAGCCATTTACTTCCTGAAACATGGCATCGGCACTGCCCACTCCGCCCAGTTGAAACTCTACCCTGAAGAAAAAACCCAGTGGTGGATAATTGTTTGCCATTATTAATCGCCATTTTGTATTACCAGTCCTTCATGTACCAGTTCAATAGTTTCGATGGCCACCCCATTATCATCGCTTTTCAGATCGGTGGATTGTACTTTTGATGGCCAGGCATTTTTTATTTTCCAAACTACCACCGGCTCATGATTTTCGTTGAGCAGACTGATGGTTACATCACGCCTTTCAATGGTATTAAGGGCCACCGTATTCCACCATTTATAAAAATCATTATCGCCCTGGAAAGTGCCCCGCTTTAAGGTGATGTTGCCAAACTTTTGCATGCCGGGCATTTTTATTTTATGAAATTCGGGGCTGCTGCCATCACGGTATTCTGCCATTTCAGTTTCTACCGAAAGCCCGCTTACTTCTGAAAACCCGATTTTTGCGCCACCCCACTCCACACGGAAGTGAAATTTTGGTAAGGGATAGTTTGCCATAATATTATTTTATTTTTTTTGATGATAGATGTTAGATGATAGTATCAGGAATAGCAATTTTTTTTATAACATAATTAAAGTTGAACAAAGAACTACTGTTGAAGAGTGCGACGCCAATGAAGTTCAACAGGATTAATAAAGCTTGCTACCCAAAAAACTACAACGTAGTTTTATGATTCCTGCATTTTGTGAGAAAATTTCAACACAATAAATTCTGCCGGCCGCACCGCAGCCATTCCAATTTCTACGTTCATGTATCCTTCCAGAATATCTTGTGCCGTCATGGTTATATTAAGTCCCACTTTTACATAAAAAGCATGCTCGGGTTTTGCACCTGCCAATGCACCCTGGCGCCATAACACTGTTAAATAATTTTCTATCATCGCTCTTACTTTTACCCAGGTGTTGGCATCGTTGGGTTCAAACACAAATTGGTAGGTTGCTTTTTTTACTGACTCTTCCACCATATTAAAAAAGCGGCGTACAGAAACATAACGCCATTCGTTATCGTTGCCAGTTAATGTTCTGGCACCCCATACCAATGTTCCTTTGCCAGTAAAAGGACGGATAGCATTTACTGATTTACCAGAAGTGGTATCTACGTTTAATCCGTTTTGGATATCATCGGTTATTTTGCAGGTAACATTTGTTACCACATTTAAACCCACGTTTGCAGGCGCTTTCCAAACTCCCCTGCTACTGTCTACTGCCGCATAAACACCAGCAATTAATGATGATGGTGGCAAAACGATCGGGTATTGGTCTATCGCCTGTTTTAATTTATTATATGCCGATGAATTTATACCAGCTACTGCAGAAAGCATTTGCCCGTTAAGAGGGCCGGCGCCAGGTGCTGTGCCTCCGGTAACATTATGCACTACATTTATTTGTGCCGCGGTATAACTGTATTTTAAAATTGTTTTTACGTTGGGAAAATAGGCTGCACCATATTTTATAGATGCAGAAGTTATACCACCCCTGAAGGCAGTTATAGCTGCATTAATATTACCACTGGTTACTAACCCCTCGCCTGTATGGTGTACATCTAATATGCAAAACCTGTCTTTTAAAAGACCGCATTGGTTTAGCGCATCATTTTGTAAAGAGTAATATTCTGCTTCTACCATTTTTTGTCCTTCGGGAAAAACAATAAGTGTAGGTTCATCTTCTTTTGCCAAGGCAGCAAGGCCGGCATCAAAATCTGTTTTTACCAGTGCATCGCCTACGGCAGCTTTATAAGCACCAATAGATATAATGTAACAAGGACCACCACCGTTTGCAAAATAAGCCTGCAGCGCATAATACATAATATGCCTGGATGCTGCGCCATTAAAGGCCACCGTAAAATTTTGTTTAATGGTATTATTTGCTGCATCTTGCTCTTCGGCATAGGTAATTTCCAAATCGGTTTCTGCCTGCGACTTTCCAAAATACGTTTCGTACTCCAGCATTGAGGTAATACGTGTAGGTTTGTTGGTGAGCGTACTGCCATCATTATCCACTGCTTTTTCTGTATACCCGATAAAAGCAGGTATAGCCGTTTCTACCTGTGCCACCGATGGAGGAAAAAGTGCGATCTCTTCTATATACACACCGGGTGTTTTGTAAGTTGCCATAGTTTATAAATTTTGTTGGTTATAAATTGTTGTTGTTAAAAGTTAAGTGTCAATTTTTACATACATGTTAGAGGTGAAAAAACCGGTAGCCCCATCCTGCTCAAATACCAATTTTTCTATCTCCGGGTTTTTTAAAAATTTAATTTGCTTACTGGTAGATGTTTTGGTTGCAGTTAAAGTGGTTAAAGCTGTTTCTGTTAGTGCAATGGCTTCTGTTGATTTTACTGCTGCAGCACTGCCCGGCAAAAATGTTCTCGGAACTGCAGCGGAATCTGTTACACCTATATCTCCATTTTGTGAAATGTACCTCCAGGTTACAGAACGATTTTTAAACCATATAGTAAATACCGGCTCAGGAGTTTTTATGTGGCCGCCTGGAGTGAGCAATTGAAAACCGGCAGGTAATTTTTCAAAATGATGTATTTCGATAATGCCGAAAATATTTTGTTTAGCTGCATTGGTATCTACATACACCCAGGTATCCTCTTCATTATTAACTACAATTTTATATTTACCTGGATTTTTTTTAGAAAGATCAATACTTACCGTTTCCTGATTTTGTGTAAATGTTTTCTCAACTGTTTCTATCAAATTATCGTAAGGCAGGTTTATATCAGTTTTATTTAGGCTGAATAATTTAATGATGATATTACTTGCCGGTGTTTTCAGTTTATAACTAAAACTATCTCCGGCAATTATTACTTCGTCTCCATCATTTACATAAGGATTGTTAACGGCTGCTTTTTGCCAGTAATTTTTATCGTTAATATCTTTTGATGCTGCTGTGCCATCGCTGATGCGTAGGGCTTCGTAAAAGTTATCATCGGCTCCTTTTACCAAGTTACCCGGTGCATATATTTTACTTAAAGTATGCGGGGCTATAGTGTTTGACAAAGACAAAATACTACCCGATTTATTTTTAGAGAGATTGCTGAAATAAAACCTTTTCTTTTCGGATTGCTTTAATGCTATTGAAGTAAAGTTTGAAAAGTGTGGGTTTTTTAAAGAAAGATAAAACCTGAAAACAATCTCTTTTCCAAAATCTAAAAAAGGAGTTAGTTTAAATGCCGGTGGCGGTATATCATTTATTTCTTTACTGGCATTAATTACGGTGAGTAGTTTGTTATTGTAATTTTTATGTAACACCTGCATGTTCTTCATCAGCAATGCAGTATCTTCCGAAGGAATGATATCAAAATCGACGCACCTGTTATCATGCTTAGTATAATAATCATGCAGCAATTGCAGGGTAAATAAAGATTGAAATTGTACGCTCATACTTTTTAATTTTCCACCACGTTTACATTTTTAATTAATTCGCCTACACCCGATTGCAGATTTTCATCAATAACCACCAGCCGCATTTTATACAATACCGAGGGCAGATATTTACCTCCCAGCACTGCCCACAAATGATTGAGTTGTTCAAACCCTAAGGAATGTAATTCCATCAACAACTTTTCTATACCGGTGTCTAATGCCGGAGAATTGCTTGCGGTAAAAACATTACGGTGCTGAAAAAACCGTATCACATAAGAGATATACAGCAGGGCTTCTTCGTAATGGTTGGTACTTTCAGAATCATTCTCGCCATGGTTGTAAGCAAACAAACAATACAGGTTTAAATGAATGGGTGCATTTTTATACACTACTTTATTATCATCCGTTTTATAAAAATTATCAGGGTTCTTACTTATCCTGTCTTCTTCAATATTTACTAAAGAGAGAATTATTTTATTGGAGTTACCGCCATTACCAGCATCCTGCAACCTGGCGATATTATCCAATACAATTTTACTGGTATCAGCAAATGATAATTTCGTCAGCAAGTAATTGTTGATCTCTTCAGTAATAAATTTTAATGCTTTATCTATCATAAAATAAATTCTTTATTACAGGCAATACATTGCCAGTGTCAATTTTTTACTTTTTTAAAATTGACTGTTATAACAATACATAAACTGGTTCACTTTATACTATGAACAGTTCGCCATAAAACATCTCATGCTGTGAATGCTGTGCTTAGAAAAAAGGGATAAGGTATTTAAAGGATGTGGACTTGGGAATTACAATGCAAGATTAAAAAATGTAATTTAAATTGTCAATACCCTAAAGCGGTATTTTTTTATTTAACAATTATGTAAAGGGAGAAATTGAAAATACAACTAAAATTTCGTTACCAAATTCTTAAACACCATTGCACCAAATACCCGGCAGGAAAGAGTTGCAGCAATCCCTCTCCCAATATTTTTATGTAATAAAAAATAACAACAACCAAGTATATTTTAGCAGTGCCGAGATAGTTACGACAACAAAATGTTGAAATTACGATGAGGTTTATAAGGAGTTTTAAAATATTAAACCAGGCGTCACCCTTTTCCGTGCACCACAATCACAATCTCTCCCTTCACTGCCTTTTCATTAAAGTAATCATGCACCTCCTGTAAACTGCCCCTTTTATTTTCTTCAAATTTCTTAGTAAGTTCACGGCTTACGCTACACTGCCTTTCGGCACCAAAGTATTGTGCAAATTCATTTAAGGTTTTTACCAATCGCATGGGACTTTCGTAAAAAACCATGGTACGTTCTTCGTTGGCTAATTTTTTCATCATGGTTTGCCGGCCTTTTTTCAAAGGCAAAAAACCTTCAAAACAAAAACTGTTCATCGGCAAACCACTATTGACTAAAGCCGGCACAAAAGCTGTAGCACCAGGCAAACATTCTACCCTGATATTATTTTTGACGCATTCTCTAACCAATAAAAAAGCGGGGTCGCTTATTCCGGGTGTACCGGCATCGGTTAATAAGGCAATGGTTTTGCCGGCAGCCATTTGCTCTGCTAAATGTGTAACTATTTTATGCTCGTTGTGCTGGTGGTAAGGCGATATGGGTTTCTGAATTTGATAGTGATTCAGCAAAACAGAAGACGTTCGGGTATCTTCTGCTAAAATTAAATCCACCAACTTCAATACTTCCACTGCCCTGAAAGTAAAATCGGCCAAATTACCTATTGGAGTGGGAATGATATAAAGCATATCTAAAATGAATAATTGATTAATTGATAATGGATAATTTTTTCTCTTTAAGGGGTTTTACAATTTGCACAATTCTACTATCAAAAAGCATTATAAATTATCCACTATAAAATTATCAATTGTTTAAACGGCTGTCAGTTCAAAGTATTCCATCACAGGATTTGCTAATAGTTTTTTAGCCGCTTCTTCTGCAATTGCCAAAGCTTCGTCTTTACCGGCAGCTTCAATTTGCAGATCAATATGTTTACCAATTCTAACATCGGCAACATTTTTTATACCTAAATTTTGTAAGCCGCCCATTACTGCTTTCCCTTGCGGATCTAATAAATCTTTTAGCGGCATTACTTTAACCTGTACTGTAAATATCATGATTGTTTTTGTTTGTAAAGCAAAGATAAAATAATGTAGGCAATGAACACCACCGGAACAGCCAGCCATTGTAAAAGAACAGCTGCAGCAAGGGCAATTACCACTAAAATCATTTTAGGTAAATTATTTTTTACGGTAAAATCTTTAAATTTTAAAGCCATTAATGGCAATGTGGATACCATTAACCAACTTACCACAGCAATAACAACATATAATACCCATTTATTGGTAAGCCAGTTGCTGATATCAATAATGCCATTACCAAAATGTAAAATCAATGGAAAAGATGCAATTAGTAAACCTGCCGCAGGTATGGGCACACCTTTAAAGCCGTAAGATTGAGTATTGTCCAGGTTAAACCTTGCTAAACGGTAAGCACCTGCACAAGCCACAATAAAAGCGGGCAGCAACCAGGCAATAGATGTATCCAGCCCGGTTTCTTCTTTAATAAAACTAATACGTAAAAGTTGATACAAAATCACCGAGGGCGCCACACCAAAACTTACCACATCACTTAAAGAATCCAGTTGTTTGCCCATATCAGATGTTGCGCCCAGCAAGCGGGCAACAAAGCCATCTAAAAAATCAACCACTGCAGCCGCAAAAATTAAGTACGAGGCAATAGATAATTTTTCAGGAATATTATAATGTGTACTTAAATCTTCGCCTACAAAAATGGAGATGGTTTCTGTTTGCAAAGCAAACACAATAGCTATGCAGCCTAAAAAAAGATTGAGTAAAGTAAAGATGTTGGGGATTTGTTTTACCATATGATTTTACTAAGCCTTATTGAATGTGTATTGCCTTAATGCATTTGCACAAATTTAATACTTTATAAGTGTAGTAAAACATCCGGAGCATATATTTACAAATTTACCCTGTTTCTTTCTTGTTGAGATGCTGAGCTGCGCTGCCTGCTGGCTTTTACATTGGCATTTCCAAATTTGTAATTAAAACTGATATTTATTCGGCGCCCCTCCCATTGGTTGATCCATTTAATGTTTAAATTATCACTTAAATATTGTGCCCTGTAAGCAGATGGTCCAATTATATTGTTATAATTTATTTTAATTGAAGCTTTACTTTTCCATAAAGACTTTTGTACCCCTGCACTTACAATATAACTTGCCCGTATTTTGGTAATACCATCACGGTAAGGTGTGCTGTAATAAGCACTGGTTTGAATTTTAATTTTTTGAGGCAGGGTAAAAGAATGTTCTGTACTCACATCTACCCCAAAATAGTTTTGATCAAACTCGTACTCAGGGTAATTAGATTGTGAATTACCTCCGCTAAAACTTACATTATTATCAATGCTCCACCATTTGTAAGGCTGTACGCTGGCACTAAAATTTAATGATAAGTAAGATGAGTTACCAACGTTGGCAGTAATATTTCTTACCCGCCCGGTAACCTTATCCTGCAAAATAACATTGGTACTTTGTGCTTTGGTATAACTATAGCTAAGGGTGCTGTATAAAAAATCGTTGTAGCTGTGCTTTACCTCAAAAGATTGTGTAAAGCTGGGTTTTAAATTGGGATTGCCCTCAAATTGTGTGTATGGATCAATGAAATCGATAAACGGATTTAGTGATTGATACGATGGCCGGTTAATGCGGCGTGAATAACTTGCATTCCAGGTGTTTTTTTCGTTTTGCCGGTAAGTTAAAAATGCACTGGGGAAAAGGTTAGTATAGTTACTGTCTTTTACCTGGTTTAACGTAACACTATTACCGCTGTAATTGGTATTTTCAACTCTTACTCCCATTTGCAGGCTTATCTTTTTCCAGTCTTTTGTAAAGTTAAAATATACTGCTGCAATTTTTTCTTTATAAATAAAAGTATTGGTACGGTTATTATCTTTTACCCATGCATTACTGCTGTTTAAAGAATCTACTTTTAAATAATTATTATTTTCCACCGCACTGTACTTTGCGCCGGTTTCTACTTTAAAAGTAGTATTGTACACTTTAGTAAAATCTGTTTTTGCAGTTTTAATATTTATATCTGCTGGGCTGCCGTTTCTAAAGCTATAGGCATTTCTGTAAGGGGTATTATTGCCATTGATAAAACTATTATAATTATAATTTTCTGCGGTTCTTTTAAAGCTGATGTAATCTGCATCAACAATCAACTCGCTGCCCAGGCTGTCAATTTCTGTTTTAAAATTTACATTGTAACTTAAGCTATTGGTTTTTTCGTCGTTATCTTTTTGGGTAATAATGCTATTCAGCTTTTGCGCATTTTGATTACTGAAAATAGTATTGTTATCAGTTATTGATTTTTCGTGATCGCCATTACCTTTTATTAAAAAGCCAATAATTGTTTTTTTGCTTACATTAAAATCGGCGCCGGCTTTAAAGGAATGCCATACGGTTTTAGGATGCCAGTAATTGTCTCTGTCCTGGTAAGTTAATACGCCACTATTATCAACAATACTGTTATAGGTAAGTTTATTAAAACTTTCGCTGTAGCCAATACTGCCATCGGTAAAAACATTAATCTTTTTATTGCGGTGGTTTAAAGAGAGAGCCGAATTAATTTTGGGGTATTTGCCATAGCCGCTTCCAAAAGTATAACTGCCATTAGTGCCGTATTGTTTATTTTTTTTAAGCCTGATATTTATAATACCGGTTAACCCTGCTGCATCATATTTACTGCTGGGGTTACCAATAATTTCAATTTTACTAATGGCATCCGCCTGAAGGTTTTTAAGGTATTGGGTAAGTTGTTCTCCTGATAAATAAAATGGTTTACCATCAACATAAATTGTGGCAATGCCACCTTTCAATTTTAAATTATCGTCTTTATCTACAGTAACTGCAGGCGCTTTTTTTATTAATTCAAAAGCTGAATTGCCCACAGCCACCACACTATTTTCAATATTCAATACAGTTTTGTCGGCTTGTATTTCTATAAATTTTTTCTTAGCCTGTACCACTACTGTTTTATTGGTTTTAAACTGCTCTGTTAAAACAATTGCTGGCATATTTATTACAGTAGTAGCAGAATCAATTGTAAATGCAGTTGATGTATAACTGCTAAACCCTGCGTTTGTAATTGCAAGTTTATAAACTCCGTTTGTAGTAATGCTGATACTAAAATTACCTGCGCTATCAGCAACAGCACCTTTTATGGTTTTATCATCGGTATTGCATACTAAAGCAATATTTGCGTACTGCACAGCTTCATTTTTTGCGGTGATAACTTTACCCATTACAGTTTTTTGCTGGCAAAAAAGCATAGTACTTAAAAATGCCAATGCGGTGGTAATAATTATTTTTTTCATGTTGACAGTGCTGCTTTTTATTATGCTGTAAAGTTGCATTGTAAGCATTGCTTTTACCAAACGTTTTATATCAACACTGCTTTATTTACCTTTAACCGGCATTTCCGGTTGGTAGTACAAAAAAGGGTGTTGGCAGATGCTGTGCTTATTTTAAGCTTAATGGATATATTTTTACAGGATGAAAAAGTGGGTTAAAATATTAATGCATGCAATTTTCTGGTTTTATGTATTTGCCTGGCATAATATTATCGGCAGCCTGTTTACTTCAGAAAAATCTCATGGTTTAAGTTATTACTTTGACGCATTATCCATAAGCCACTACATTTTATTCCCCTCAGTATTTTATTTCAATTACTTTTTTATATTGCCCCGGTTTTACAAAAAAAATAAAATACTAAAAGCCTGGATTGGCTGGGTGTTGTTATTACTTTCCTTTATTGCACTAAGGTATTTAATACAGGAAGTATTATTTTTTAAATGGTTTGGTATAAAAAATTATTTTGAAGGCACTACAATAGGCTATTATATTTACGATAATATTTATTATGGCGGCCTGCTAATAATAATGAGTATTTTATTTTGGATATTAGACGACAACATAAAATCTCAAAAAGAAAAATACCTGTTGCTGGAAGAAAAGAAAACAGCACAATTAGCTTTTTTAAAAAACCAGGTAAATCCACATTTTATTTTTAATACCCTCAATAATATTTATTCTTTAGTAAGCAGCAAATCAGATAAAGCGTTGCCCAGTATTGAAAAGTTATCGCATTTAATGCGGTATATGTATAAAGACAGCGATGCTGAACAGGTTAGCTTGCAAAGAGAAATAGAGTACATCAATAGTTTTATTGAACTGCAAACTATAAGACTGAGCAATAAGGATAGTATACATTACAGCTTTGAAGGGAATATAACACAACAAACCATTGCTCCTTTATTGCTGATCCCATTTATAGAAAATATGTTTAAACATGGCATATTAAATAACCCCGATAAACCATTGCAGATAAAAATAAACGTGCAGGAAAACAAACTAACTTTATCTACCTCTAATTGCATTAACAATAACAGTAAAGATAATTCATCAGGCATTGGCTTAAATAATGTAAAGAGAAGACTGGAACTATTGTATCCTGATCAGCATATTTTACAACTACAACAGGATGAAAATATGTATCATTGCAACTTGCAAATAAACTTAAGCAAACAATGAAGTGTGTAATATTGGATGATGAGCCACTGGCGGTAGAACTACTGAGCAAATACATTGAGGATACCGAAAATTTATCGCTCAGTTTTGCCGGCACCAATGCTTTTGAAGCTATACAGTTTATACAAAAAAATGAAGTAGATATTATTTTTCTGGATGTGCAAATGCCCGAGCTTACTGGCATACAGGTATTGAAAATTATTGGCAACAACTACAAAGTAATATTTACCACTGCCTATACCGATTATGCATTGGATGGATACGAATACAACATTACCGACTATTTATTAAAGCCCATTACTTATGAAAGGTTTTTAAAAGCAATTGATAAGGTTATCGCCGGCAATATTACTTTCTCGTTAAAAAACCCTGCAAGTATTGAAGATGATTTTATTTTTATAAAATCAGACAGTAAAATGATCAAGGTAAATCTTGCAGAAATACTTTTTATTGAGGGACTGAAAGATTATATCAGCATACAAACCACTAAAGAAAAACTGATCACACTTCAAAATTTAAAAGCACTGGAACAGTATTTACCCAGGCAAAATTTTATAAGGGTGCATAAATCCTACATTGTTGCAGTTAATAAGATAGATGCTATTGAAAAGAACAGGATTTTTATTGGCACAGAAGTTATACCCATTGGTGAAACTTACAGGGATATTTTTTTAAGCCGTATTGAAGGTAACAAAATCTGATGTACCACTCTTATCCATTCGTTTAACAGTAAAAAAGAATGTAAATAAAAAACCTTGCTTAATTGATAAAGCAAGGTTTTTAAAGTTTATAAGTCTGCTTATTTTTTCATCAGCGCTTCTATATCTTCAACCGTAATAGGAATATTTTTCATCAAATCTTTATTACCATTTTTGGTTATCCAGAAATTATTTTCAATGCGCACCCCCATTTGTTCTTCTTCTATATAAATACCCGGTTCAATTGTAAATACCATACCTGCTTTTATGGGTTCGGTTCTTGTACCCAGATCATGCACATCAATACCTAAATGATGACTGATGCCGTGATACAGATATTTTCTGTATGCCCTGTTCTCCGGGTCTTCATTCTTCACATCGCTTTTACGCAGCAGCCCGATCTTTAAAAATTGTTGTGTAGCCTCTTCCCCCACTTTTTCTGTATAATCAATAATGCTGATGCCGGGTTTTAAAATACTGGCTGCATAATGATGTAAATGTAAACAGGCATTGTACACTGTTTTTTGCCTGCGACCAAATTTACCGTTAACAGGAATAGTTCTGGTTAAATCCGCACAATAGTTGCCATACTCCGCACCAAAATCCATCAGTATCAATTCGCCATCTTTACACTCCAAATTATTTTCTACATAATGCAAAGTTCTGGCTCTGTCGCCGCTGGCAATAATAGAACCATAAGCTGGCCCGGTTGCCCGCTGTTTTAAAAACTGGTGATAGATCTCTGCTTCAATTTCATACTCCATTACGCCAGACTTAATGTATTGCAGTAAATGGCGGAAAGTATTGTCCGTAATATCAATAGCTTTCTGCATCACTTCTATTTCCAATGCAGTTTTAATGCCCCTCAGATCTTTTAAAATTTTTGCACTGCGTTTATAATTATGCAATGGAAAACGTTGCTTCATCAATTCGGCATAGCGATAATCCCTTACTGGTACCCAGTTGGCCTTACGGTCGTTTTCGTTAGTATTTAAATAAATAGTGTCTGCCCAGTGTATCCATGGCTGTAACGAACCTTCTAATGTATCTAACCAAATAATTGTTGTAATACCAGATATAGCAGTGGCTTCATAAGTTCTTAATCTATGGCCATCCCATTTTTCTTTTAATTCGTTGGGGCGTACCAGTACCAACACTTCCCTGTATTTAGGATCAGGGTTATCAGGGTATAATATCAGCATGGTGTCTTCTTGTTCAATACCGGTTAACCAGATCATGTCGCTGTTTTGCTTAAACTTGTACAATTGATCGGCATTGGTAGGTAATTCATCATTGCTGTTAAAAATGGCAATGGCATTTTTTTCCATTTTTTCTACAAAACGTTTGCGGTTTTGGGCGAAAATTTCTGAATTAAGGGGTAGATATTTCATGCGTTTTGATTTATAGTGCAATATACATTTTTGATGATTGCCGCAGAAAGACTTGCCACGGATTACACAAATTTTCACGGATTCCGCACTTATCTGTGAAAATCTGCGTAATCCATGGCCAACTGTTGTTTTGCATAAGCAAAAGACCCTATCAGCAGGATAGTTTATTCTGACTAAAATTGAAAAATATTCAATAAATCCAAGATTTCCGTTTCAATATTTGAATTTATTCAACAATACCCTTGTTATTTGAATATACGCAAACGATTGCGTGTAATAATTTTAAACCCTCCATTCGGGTTTGCCAGCCTTCCTAAATGCATAGGCTAACTTTGTGGCTACGATTGCAGAAACTAAAAAAACAACTCTTGCCATGTCAGTACCAACAATGATTGCCCTGCCTAAAAAGGCTTTAGTAAATCTGGGTTTACAATTATCATCCGACATTTATTACCAGTTATCACCCGAAGAATTAACCCAGCAAACCATACAACGTGGCGAAGGTGTATTAAACGATACCGGCGCTTTAGTAATTAACACCGGCAAATTTACCGGCCGCAGTCCTAAAGATAAATTCACTGTAAAAGATGCCATTACCGAAAACACCGTACACTGGAACGATTTTAATATTGCCATTGAAGAAAAATATTTTTTGCAGTTGAAAAGCAAAATACTGCAATATTTACAAGGTAAAGAAATTTGGGTACGTGATTGTTATGCCTGTGCCGATGAAAAATACCGCCTAAGCCTTAGGGTGATCAACGAAAACCCGTGGAGCAATTTATTTTGCTACAACATGTTCATCCGCCCCGAAGAAGCAGCATTAGAAAACTTTGCACCGCAATGGCATATTATACAGGCACCGGGTTTTAAAGCTAACCCTGCCGAAGATGGTACCAGGGCCGAAAATTTTGCCATCATAAGTTTTACGCATAAAACCATTTTAATTGGTGGCACAGGTTACACAGGAGAAATGAAGAAAGGTATTTTTACAATACTGAACTATATATTACCGCAACGTGCCAATGTGTTAAGTATGCATTGCAGCGCCAATATGGGTAAAGATGATGATACTGCTGTATTTTTTGGGTTAAGCGGCACCGGTAAAACTACATTAAGCGCCGACCCTAACCGCTTATTAATTGGCGATGATGAACATGGCTGGACAGGTGACAGTGTATTTAATTTTGAAGGCGGTTGCTATGCAAAAACAATTGATTTAAGCGAAGAAAAAGAGCCGGAAATTTATAACGCTATCCGCCCTGGTGCTTTGGTGGAGAATGTAACTTTTATGGATGGCAGTAATAAAATTGATTTCAGCAGTAAAAAAATTACCGAGAATACCAGAGTTAGTTATCCTTTGGATTTTATCAGTAATGCGCTGGAACCTGCTATAGGTAAAACGCCAAAGAATATTTTCTTTTTAACCTGCGATGCATATGGCGTATTACCACCCATTAGTAAATTAACCGCCGGCCAGGCCATGTACCAGTTTATCAGCGGCTATACGGCCAAGGTTGCCGGTACCGAAGCTGGTGTTACCGAACCTAAATCAACATTTAGTGCCTGTTTTGGTGCACCATTTTTACCATTGCATCCGGCACAATATGCCGAAATGCTGGGCAATAAAATGAAAGAGCATAATGTAAAGATATGGTTGATAAATACCGGATGGAGCGGTGGCCCTTATGGCATTGGCAACAGAATGAAGCTGAGTTATACCAGGGCAATGATTACTGCTGCGCTGGAAGGGCAGTTGGATAATGTAGAATACGATATTACACCATGGTTTAAACTAGCTATACCTAAAACCTGCCCCAACGTACCTGCAGCAATATTAAATGCCAGAAACACATGGCCAACACCCGAAGCTTTTGATAAAAAAGCAAGAGAACTGGCAGCAGAGTTTGTAAAGAATTTTGAAAAATATGCCAGCGGCGCCAATGAAGAGATTTTAGCCGCAGCGCCAAGAGTATAATACCAACACAAACTAAACTAAAACTAAATGCCAGCATCCCTCCGGATTAATTTTCGGGGGGATTTTTTATTTATGTAATCCAATCTTTAATATCATCAGTACAAAAAACATTTATGAAAAAGTATTTCTTATTTCTTTTACCGCTGCTGGTATTTAATTTTTCTTTTGCTGCAGATGAACGCCCAAAAACTAAGGCCGAACTTAATGCTGTTACTGTTTACAGAAGTGGGGCCGAGCTGAGCCATGAAGCCAAAACAATTTTACCTAAAGGCAATTCCGAACTGGTTATTGAAAACCTGAGCAATGCCCTGGAGATAAACAGCGTGCAAATAAAAACCAGCGACAATGTTACCGTAATGGGTGTAGAGTTTAATACTGATTATACCAAAGATGAAATAAAAAGCCCGAGAATTAAAATGCTGGAAGATTCTGCAGAAAAAATAAATACAGAAATAGACAAAATAAAATTGAACGAAAGCATTACTGCCGATCTGTTAACGGTATTAAAAGCCAATAAAGAAATAAAAGGTACACAAACCGGGTTAAGCGTTACAGAGCTGATGAAGTTGATGGATTATTACAAACTAAAATCGGCAGAGTTGCAAATGGAACTGGCACAACTAAAACAAAAAAAAGATAAACTCACCCTGCTTGCACAAAAAATAAATAATCAAATTAATGAAGAAGAAAAGAAGAACAGTAAAAGCGGCGGCAGCCTGGTGTTGCAGTTAAATTGTGCTATTGCCGGCAAGTACGATTTTGTAATTACCTACATTACCAACAATGCCTACTGGAATGCTTTTTTACGATTTAAAAGCTACCAGTGTTGTAGCTCCGCTAAAATTAATTTACCGGGCAAAAATTTTTCAAACCACTGGTATCGATTGGAAGCAGGTTAAATTATCACTCTCCACATCTACCCCAACACAAACCGGTAATGCACCTGTTTTTAAAGCCTGGTTTTTAAGTTATATAAACCCGGTGCAGAAGTATGAGAATAATTTATCTACTTTAAATACTATTCAATCTTATAGCTTTGATAAAAAGCTGGAGGGAAAAGTAGCAGGTGCAGAAGTCCGCAGCCAATATTTTGCAAAAGCTGGTGCCGAAACAACTGTTCGCCTCAGAGGAGCAAATGGCCTTGGTACAAGCGGCAATGCTTTATATATAGTTAATGGTATACCGATGAATGAAGGAAGTATGGGAGATATTAATCCTGATAACATTAAAGATCTTCAAGTTTTACAAGGGCCTGCTGCCAGTGCAATTTATGGTGCAAGAGCAAGTAATGGCGCAATAGTTATTACATTAAAAGATGGCCTCGACGATTATATTTCTGTTGCAGACAGAGAGCTGGATGTAACTTTTAATATCGATCTTCCTTACGATGTGCCCACTAATGGCAAAGCACAATCTGCTACTTTAAAAGAATATGATGTGCCTGCAACCTATAAATATTATGCCGTGCCCAAATTAGATAAAGATGCCTTTTTACTGGCAGAAGTGGCAGATTGGGAAGGCCTGAACCTTTTACCCGGCGAAGCCAATATTATTTTTGAAGGCACTTACATTGGTAAATCTTTTATTGATCCGTCAAGTACACAAGACACTGTTAACCTTACCATGGGCAGAGATAAAAGAGTGGTGGTTAAAAGAGAAAAAGCAAAAGACTATAGTGCTGTTAAATTTTTAGGCACTAATAAAAAACAAATTTTTACTTACGATATCACCGTTAAAAATAACAAAAAAGATGAAGTGAATATGTTACTGAAAGACCAGTACCCTGTTTCTCAAAACAAAGAAGTGGAAGTGGAGTTACTGGAAAGTAATGATGCAGCTGTTAATGAAGAAACCGGTGTACTTACCTGGAAGTTAAAATTGGCTCCCGGTGAAGTAAAAAAAGTAAGACTTAGTTACAGTGTAAAATATCCAAAAGATAAAACCCTTAATTTAAATTGATCTTCAATATTTGCTACAAGTATCCCTTAACCGGGATACTTTTTTTATGCCCTTTCTGCCACCAAAAAAAAATCAATCACAGTTAAAAAATATTTAACCTGATTAAAAAATAACAATAGCATTAAAATTAATTGATCAGTTTCAACTAATTTCACTGCCTGAGCAAAATCAGCTTTTCACAAATAACCTATGCTATTAAAAATATTAACTGTTGCCGGCCTTGCTACTTTTGAAATATATGTGGCCATTCCCACCGGGTTTGCTTTTGGTTTATCGCCATGGGTAATATTTTTTGCAAGTATAACAGGTGGATTAATTGGTGTGTTTGTTGCTGCCTTCTTAGGCGATAAGATCCGTGCATTCTTTTATAAAAACAAACCTAAGCAAGAGGAAGAAAAAAAATACAAGCATCCCATGGTACATAAAATCTGGGAGAAATATGGCATTGTTGGTTTAGGATTTTTTGGCACTATGTCTGTTGGTGCACCTATAAGTATTGCAGTGGGTGTGGGCTTAAATGCCAATTTAAAAAAATTACTTACCTGGTGTTGTATAGGGGTGGCGTGCCGCTGTAGTTTATTTACTATTATTGGTTATTACGGACTTCAATTATTTTAAAATTGCATTTCTTTAATATCGCCTTCTACTATTAATTTTCCTGCTGTTTTTTCTACAATCTCTTTTACAGTAACACCTGGTGCCCTTTCTAATAGTTTAAATCCATTTTCAGTAACTTCTACAACTGCTAACTCTGTTACAATTTTTTTTACACAGCGTTTGCCCGTTAATGGTAAACTGCATTGTGGTAATAATTTACTTTCGCCTTTTGGGTTTACATGCATCATAGCCACAATAATATTTTTTGCACTGGCTACAAGATCCATTGCTCCTCCCATCCCTTTCACCATTTTACCAGGTATTTTCCAGTTGGCAATATCTCCCTGCTCACTCACTTCCATGGCACCTAATACAGTTAAATCTACTTTTCCGGCCCGTATCATTCCAAAGCTCATGGCACTATCAAAAAATGCAGAGCCGGGTACCGTGGTAATCGTTTGTTTACCTGCGTTAATTAAATCCGGGTCTTCTTTACCTTCAAAGGGAAAAGGCCCCATACCCAATAAGCCATTTTCGCTTTGTAATACTACATTAATGCCTGCAGGAATATAGTTGGCTACCAGCGTAGGAATTCCAATGCCAAGGTTTACATAGTATCCGTCCTTTAGTTCCTGAGCAATACGTTGCGCTATTTGTTCTTTTGATAATGCCATACCATTGTCTCCGCCGAAGCGAAGCATTTAGATTTAAACGTTACAATTTATTTCGATCATCATTTGTTATCCAAAAAGTCGGACAGCACCTTAGTTAAACATTTTTATTTACAGTGTAGAAAGCACTTTTTTCACTGTTCGTTGCTCTATTCTTTTTTCATAATGTTCCCCTTTAAAAATACGGTGTACATAAATACCCGGTGTATGAATTTGATTAGGATCCAGCTCTCCTGCCGGCACCAGTTCTTCTACTTCAGCAATGGTAACCTTGCCCGCCATTGCCATTAAAGGATTAAAATTTCTAGCTGTGTCTTTATAAATTAAGTTACCATCTGTATCGCCTTTCCATGCTTTTACAATGGCATAGTCAGCATCAAAAGCATATTCAAGCAAATATTCTTTTCCATTAAATACTCTTATTTCTTTTCCCTCTGCTACTTCGGTACCAACACCCGCCGGTGTAAAAATTGCAGGCATGCCATAACCTGCCGCCATACAACGTGTAGCTAAAGTTCCCTGTGGTATTAACTCCACTTCCAATTCGCCACTTAATAATTGCCGCTCAAATTCTGCATTTTCACCAACATAAGAAGAGATCATTTTTTTTACCTGTTTTTGCTTTAGCATCAGGCCTATCCCAAAATTATCCACGCCTGCATTGTTGGAAATACAGGTTAGTTCTTTTACTCCGCTACTTACCAAAGCTGCAATACAATTTTCGGGTATGCCGCATAAACCAAAACCTCCCAGCATTATAACGGCACCATCATTAATGCCTGTAATTGCTGTTGATGCATTTTTATAGACTTTGTTCATATTACTGTGCCGTTAAAGTATCCGGTATTTTTTTTGCAGTTAAAGTGTCCTTCAATTGTTTTGCCTGTGTAATGATAAATTTATCTCTTGTGGCTTTATTGATCAAACTGTCCAGCATGGTCTGCATTAAATCAGGATGGGATTTATAAAACTCATAACTTTTATAAAAATCATCCTTGGAAATTTTATGCACTGTAAATATTTGTTGTTGCAATTTTACATTTTCCGCTTCCGGTTTTTTTGCAGAATCCTTTGTTATAAATTCATAAGTAAATGCATCTGCACGCAGCATATCCCACAATACAGTTTGCATTTTAGCTGGCTTTAAAATTCCTGCTGGCACTGCATTTTTACTTTCGCAGGAAAATAAAATAACTGTACTTATTAACACCATATTTATCCACCTCATTTCAACTCGTCTTTATATTTATTAGCATTGGTTACATCCATTTTCTGCAATAATTCCGATGCCCTGGCTTTATCCTGCTGTGGTGCTTTGGAAAAAAGTTTGATCAACTCTGTTGATTTTCCCTGGAAGAAAAACTGGTTGATCATTTTATTAGGATTATCGGTATTAAAATTATTCAGCAGGTTCAATACATTAAGCACTTCTGCCCTCGCCGTATTTTCATCTTCATAAAATTTATCCATTCCCATACGGTAATAATTATAATACACATCATGCATGATGGTGTACCGGCTGTTAAGCATATTTTCTACCAGCCAGTAGCGGTTACGTATACCATCAAAAGCTTTCCAGCCCGAAATGCCCCGGCCATCCGGTGCATTATTTACAATATTCTGCGCCTTTTGAAAATACAAGTCACCTCCTCTTGGAGAAAAAGAATCGTAGTCAAAAGCCAGTATCATATTTATGTAATAAGCAAATACAGCAGTTAGGTTAGATACCAATGCATCTGAACCGGTTACCCTGTTTTCATTAAAATCCAATTGTTGAAATTCTACATACTTAAACATAACTGATTCGTCTCTAAAATTAATTATAGGAGAAAGGTATGAGGTATTATAAATGGGCCTTGCAGCCTGAATGGTTAAGCTGGCACTGTAAACATTAGCATCGGCAGTAGGTTCCAGATTGAGTAAAAAACTACAGGCAATTTTTTCATTGGGTAAAAAATTATCGCTGGTCCATTTACGATTGTTTGCAAAATTATTCAGTGCTGTTTGCAGCGTTCTGAAAACTCCCGGGTTTACCGAATTGCCAATCTGGCTGCTTACAATTGTTATGGTGGCTTTTAACTCCTGTGCCTGTGTAACAACAACAGTAAATGACAGTATAATTAAAGAAATAAATTTACGCATGTAATAGTTGAATAATAGTGTTTACAATATCTTTAGCTACTTCAGTTTTAGGTTTGGTATCAAACTTATACTCATTACCTTGTTTATCAAAAATAGTGATTTTGTTAGTGTCGTGCCCAAATCCGGCACCTGCATCGTTTAAAGAATTTAAAACAATGATATCTGCATTTTTTGTTTGCAGCTTTTTTAGTGCAAACTCCTTCTCATTATTAGTTTCTAAAGCAAAGCCTACCAAAAACTGGTTTGTTTTCTTTTTTTCGCCTAACGTTTTTAAAATATCTTTTGTTTTGGTGAGCTCAATACTAAAATTGCCATCGTTCTTTTTTATTTTTTCTGTTGCTATATTAGCAGCTGTATAATCTGCCACAGCAGCGCTCATTACTGCAATATCAATATTTTCAAACCGGCTAATACAAGCTTCATACATTTCAGCTGCCGATTTTACTCTTATCAACTCTATGCCCTCTGGTACCAATATATTTGATGGGCCTAAAACCAGTGTAACTGATGCACCCCGTTTCTTCATTTCTTCGGCTATGGCTACTCCCATTTTACCTGATGAATGATTGCCAATAAAACGAACCGGATCAATGGCCTCGTATGTTGGGCCTGCGGTAATTAAAATCTTTTTATCTTTTAAATCAGATTTTTTCGAAAAGAAATGCTGTAGCCAGTTTACAATAGATTCCGGCTCAGCCATTCTTCCATCTCCAACTAACCCGCTAGCCAATTCTCCTTTTTCAACAGGTATAACAGCGTTATTAAAGGAAATAATTTTTTTGATATTATCTTTTGTTGATGCATGGTGCCACATATCTTCATCCATAGCCGGCGCAACTACCACGGGGCAGATAGCTGATAAATAAACTGCCATTAATAAATTATCGCATAAACCATTGGCCATTTTTGCTAATGAATTGCAACTCAAAGGTGCAATCAACATTATGTCGGCCCAACGCCCCAGCATTACATGGTTGGCCCAGGTATCATTATCAGATAAGTCTGTTAACACTTCGCTTTTAGATAGTGTAGACAGTGAAAGTGGTGTTACAAAATCTTTAGCCGAAGACGTCATTATAACTTTTACCTCTGCTCCTTGCTTCACTAACAATCTTACCAGCATCGCTGATTTATACGCAGCTATGCTACCCGTAATACCTAATATAATTTTCTTTCCCTTTAGCATAAAAAAATCCCGTACTGCTTAATGCTGCACGGGAATAAAATTATAACTTCTTCTGTTAATAATATTGCTAATTTATAGCTTTTAGCTAAACAGGTCTTCGTCGTTTCTTCGGAAGTATACTTTATCTTCCATAAACTCGGTTGTAGCCAATAAAGAAGGGTTAGGCATACGTTCGTAAGCCTTAGAAATTTCTATCTGCTCTTTATTTTCATGAATTTCTTCCAGACTGTCTGTATGGCTTGCAAATTCTTCCAGTTTATTATGCAATTCTTCTTTTACAGTAATGTTGATCTGGTTGGCACGTTTTGCAATTATGGCAATAGATTCATACACATTACCCGTTTTTTGTTTTATATCAAATAAACTTTTAGGTTCAACCGAACTATTGGTATTACCGGTTAACTGACGACGTAGTTTGCTCATTTTTTATTGCTTTAATGTTATTTTGACTTAAGTTACTGTAGCTTTCTGCTTCCTTCAATAATTTACTTTCCGGGTACCTGTCTGCAAAATCCTGGTATTCGCTAATCACTTTTTCATACCGCTCAATTTGTTTATCTTCAAAACTAAGCTTTGCAAACTTATAATAGGCCTTTACAATTTTTAATTTATACTCCTCTCCTTTTTGGGATTCAGGGTAATTATTAATTAAATTAGTAAACGCAATTCCTGCTGCCCTGTATTGCCCCAGGTTATAATACAATTCTGCTGAGCGGTATTCTTTTTGCTCCAGTTTTGCCCTGCACTTATCAATAATCTCTGTAGCTTCCTTGTTTCGTACCGATCCGGGGTGAGTATTAATAAAGGTCTGCATCATTCCTATTGCCTTAGTAGTATTTACCTGCTCCAGCTCCAGCTTTGGCGATTGCTTGTAAAAGCAATATGCATGCAAATAATCTACTTCTTCCGCCTTAGGGCTATTAGGAAAAACCTCTAAAAAACCTTTAAATAATGCCTGTGCCTGTAAATAATCCTTCATGTAATAAAAACAATAGGCATCTTTATAATACAATTCTTCAAACTTTACAGTTCCTTTAAACACAGGGAATAATTCCTCGTATAACTGCTGTGCTACCTTATACTTCTTCTTAGCAAAAAACTCGTCTGCCATTTTGAGCTTATAATCGTAGTCTTTACTCTTATATATTTTGTTATACTTATTGCAGGATGTTGCTACCATCAGTAAAACAATCCCAGCCAATAAAATCTTTGTTACTCTCATATAAAGGAATGCAAAATTAAAGGAAATAAGTCAAAAATGCCAGTAAATAAACTGATAACCAAAAAATGCTAGTTAAGAGTTTGATAAATGATTAGTGTTCAACGATTCCAGGCCTCATTTATAACCAGCAATATTTTACAATATCCCAATAAAAAGCCCTCCCGAAATCGGAAGGGCTATCATTGAGCAAAAAGTGAGAATCTTGAAAATCTCTATTAGTTAGATTTTATATCAACTGTATTCTTGTCGCCACCATTAACTTCGCAGTTAGTAGTAATTCTGTCTGCACTGATACCTTCTTTTTCAACAAGGTAAGTTTTAACAGCTTCTAATCTCTATTGGCAATTAGCCTGAGAAGCTTTAGAAGTTTCTGGGTAGCCAGTTACAGTAATACTGCAATCAGGACTTGATTTCAATTTAGCAGCACAAGTAGCTAACATAGCTTTAGCATCTGCACTTAAACCAGCGCTGTTACCTTTGAAAGAAAGACTTGGGTAGTCGCTAGGGCAAGGTTTTTTATTATCTACTATAGTTGTGCAACAAGCTGGATCCGGGCATTTACCAATACCATCAGCATCAACTGGTTGGCAAGATGTTGGAGTAATTAACTCTTTATCTTTACAATCAGGAACACCATCACCATCAGTATCAGCAGTAACACCATGAGTGTTAACAGGACAACCTGCCGGAGTATTTGGTTCTCTGTCTAAATGATCGCAAACACCATCACCATCAGCATCAGGACATTCCATTTTAGGAATCTTAACATTGCGGTGATTCATTAACTCATCATATGCATAATCCAAAGGATTTGACCACCATAATGGCTCAGTAGATTTAGCACCTAAGTTAAAGTTTAAACCAACTGACAAATAGTTATAAGAATCAAAATCACGGGTTAAAACTGCATCACCTGTTGCATGTTCCTGCCAGCGTTGACCATCTAATAAATCATCTTTAATAAATGTCCATCTGTCTTCAATAGCCAGATTAATACGATTGCTTAGTTTAATTGCAACACCAGCCAATACAGTACCAGATGGTTTCAAAGTGTTTTTGCCAAGTTTTGGACGACGATCACCTTGATTTTCTGCTGGTGTTTCGTAAGTTTTATCCATTCCTGCTTTCAAAGCATCTAATACATCTTTACGGTTTTTGTAAGTACCAGTAGTTATAGTGTTAAAAAGATTTGTACCTGTTCTACCGTAAGACTTATCGCCAGCATCCAGTGCATTTACCTTTGTTTGATACCATGTAGCACCAATACCACCACCGCCATAAATTAATATGCCAGTTTTTTTCTTGTGAAAACGGATGTTATTTACGGTAAAAATACCCTGAAGACCTAAATCCTGAACTTTAGCTTTGTAATTATAAAAAACTACATCAGGAGTGGTAGAACGAGCTGAATTACCTTGACCATCAGAATAAACTATAGCACCAGAATTAAGCCTTTCCGGAGAAAAATAGCGTTTTCCTGTTGCCAGGTTGTCATTCCAAGCTGGATTCTTTCCGAAGTTTTCAGCAGCTAACCAGTTTTGGCCTTTAGCAACTGTGTTGATGTACTGTAATCTTAAAGAGAAAATGTATCCAAAAGCTTTTCTAACATGTATCCCAAAATTAGGGGCAGTTAACACTTTTGCACTTACGTCTCCACTCACAGTAAAAATACCGGTAGAAACACCTACTTCCCACTGATTACGTGGTTTAGCTGGAAAATTGTAAGATTTATTCCAGAATTCGTTTTGCTGTGGCATCCTTTTAGCAGGAATTACAGAGGAGTCATAAACGCTTCCGCTTCCACCAACTTGTGCAAATGCACCCATGGCGAGAAACATAAAAGCGATTAATAAAAATTTGTACTTTTTGCTTGTCATAACTTAATGATTAATAAAATTTCTAAATGTGTACGAGTTTATTATACTGCAAAAATATCGAATGAGAGTTATAAACCAAATTTTTTAATATTTAATTTTAGTTATCAACTACTCACAAAATATTGCTTTTAAAGACTTAAAGACATCATATTCAGCCAATTCGTTGCAATAAAGTTAAAGTATTTATTGGTACCTAATAATAATTTTTCAATTATTTTACCCGGATAAACTTATAAAATAGTTTGACAAGGGCTTTTAGTGGCTTATATTGCCTTCATTTTCTGTATGAAATTTGTAACTGACATTATTGGAGAGGAGCTGACCACCTTTGAGAAAAAATTTGCCTGTGCTGTTAAAAGCAGCACACCTTTACTGGATAGAATAATGAAATACATCATTAAGCGAAAGGGTAAACAGATGAGGCCAATGTTTGTTTTTTTAAGCGCAAAATTACATGGAAATATTAACGAAAGCACCTATAGAGCCGCAGCACTTGTGGAATTACTGCACACAGCAACATTAGTGCATGATGATGTGGTTGATGAATCGCTGGAACGAAGAGGTTTTTTTTCCATTAATGCTATTTGGAAAAATAAAATAGCCGTTTTAGTAGGTGATTACCTGCTTTCTAAAGGTCTTTTATTATCTACATCTAACGATGATTTTGAACATTTACACATTCTTTCCGAAGCAGTAAAACAAATGAGCGAAGGTGAGTTATTGCAAATAGAAAAATCCAGAAAACTTAACCTGGAAGAAGATATTTATTTTGAAATAATAAAAAATAAAACCGCTTCCCTTCTTTCTTCAGCTTGTGCAGTTGGTGCATACAGCACTAGTAAAGATAAAGCGGTAACAGAAAAAATGAAATTATTTGGAGAAAAAGCCGGTATAGCTTTTCAAATTAAAGATGATCTTTTTGATTATGGAAAAGAAGATATTGGCAAACCTACCGGCAATGATATTAAAGAGAAAAAACTTACCCTCCCACTCATCTATACACTAAATAAAATAGAAGCTAAAAAAAGAAGAGAACTTATCTATATTATTAAAAATGAAAACAAAGACCCCCAAAAAGTAAAAATTGTTATTGATACAGTAGTGGCTGCCGGAGGCATTGCTTATGCTGCAGAAAAGATGAACCAGTACAGAGATGAGGCATTACATATTTTATACGAATTTGAAGAGGGGGCTGTGAGAAAGGCATTAGAGCAATTAGTACGTTATACTACTGACAGAAAATATTAAATGGAAAAAAGATGGAATATACTACAGGCCGAAAAGAGTAAGGCGGAAGCTTTGCAGCAGTCGCTTAAAATTAACAAAACCATTTGCGATATTTTGGTTGAAAGAGGTATTGATAATTTTGAAAAAGCAAAAGAATATTTTCGGCCACAACTAACCGGCTTACACGATGCATGGCTGATGAAAGATATGGATAAAGCTGTACAACGTATTACTACAGCTTTTGAAAAAAAAGAAAAAGTTTTAGTATTTGGTGATTATGATGTGGATGGCACCACAAGCGTGGCGGTTATGTACCAGTTTTTAAACAAGATTTACGATGCCTCTCTTTTAGATTTTTATATACCGCACCGCTACCGAGAAGGGTACGGTGTAAGTAAAATGGGGATTGACTTTGCCGCAGCAAATAATTTTACTTTAATCATCTCTTTAGACTGCGGTATTAAATCGGTGGATTTAATTGCTTATGCTAAAACACTGGGCATTGATTTTATCATTTGCGATCATCATTTGCCTGATGATATAATTCCTGATGCTGTTGCCATTCTTAATCCCAAACAAAAAGATTGCAATTACCCTTATAAAGAATTGTGTGGTTGTGGTGTTGGCTTTAAATTAATTACTGCATTAGCCCAACATTTTAATATTGAAGAAGAACATTATTATTGTTACCTTGATTTAGTTGCCACAGCCATTGCAGCAGACATTGTGCCCATGACGGGAGAGAACAGAATCATGGCTTTTTACGGATTAGAAAAAATTAACACCAACCCTAATCCGGGTATAAAAGCATTAATACATTTAGGAGGTATACAAAAAAAATTATCCATCAACAATGTTGTATTTGTAATAGCCCCACGTGTAAATGCTGCAGGCAGAATGGATGATGCCAGAAAAGCGGTGCAATTATTTGTAGAGCCGGAATATGAAAAAGCATTGGCATTTGCAGAAATGCTGCACAGTGATAACAGCGACCGTAAAGAAGCAGACAGCAGTATAACTGAAGAAGCACTTGCAATAATTGATGCAGATGAAAAACTAATAAACAAAAAAACAACTGTTGTTTTTAAAGATCACTGGCATAAAGGTGTAGTGGGTATTGTTGCCAGCCGGATGATTGAAAAATATTACAGACCTACTGTTGTACTTACACAAAGTGGTGAAGTTGCCGCCGGTAGTGCCAGAAGCGTACCTGGATTTAATTTATACGAAGCTATACATGCCTGCCGTGAATATTTATTGGGCTATGGTGGACATTTTGCTGCAGCTGGCATGTCTTTACTACCAGAAAATGTAACTGCATTTACTGATAAATTTGAAGCCGTAGTTGCCGCTACAATTGAGCCACATTTATTAATACCTGAAATTATTATTGACAGCCCCGTTTCTTTTGCAAACATCAATGCTTCTTTTTACAACATCATTAGCCAGATGGAACCATTTGGCCCCGAAAACATGCGGCCGGTTTTTATAGCCAAAAATGTTTGGGATACCGGTTATTCTAAAATTGTAAAGGAATTGCATATTCGTTTTGTAGTTAAACAAGATAACACCACATTTACGGGTATTGGATTTAATATGGCCACAAAATTTTATTTACTGCAATTGCAAAAACCGGTTGATGTAGTATTTACCATTGACGAAAATGAATGGAATGGCACCACTACTCTGCAACTAAAAGTTATTGATATAAGATTATCGGAATGATGAAACCTTTTACTTTCATAAAATATTTTTTTTACTTAGCCTTTAACTGGAACATAAAAATTGCAGCGCATATTTTATCTCAGGAAATTAAGGGCGAAAAAAAATACGGCATTAATACCACAGGTGCGGATGAATTAAAATCATTAGAAAAAAAGGGTATAGAAACTGATCACTCCACTATTTATATGCCGGCAAGTTATGATTTACTGGAAGAAATTTTTGTGCAAATAAAAAATGCAGGACACAAACATTTTTTAGATATTGGCTGCGGCAAAGGCAGGGCTTTATGCGTAGCTGCCCATCATGGTTTTAATAAAGTAACAGGTATCGATTTTTCTAAAGAATTTTGCATTGCTGCAGAAGTAAATCTTGCAATAACCAAACAAAAATTTTCCAACTTGCAATATAAAGTAGTTAATAACGATGCTTTTTATTTTGAAATACCCAATGATGTGGATTGTATTTTTATGTTCAACCCTTTTGATGATGTTATTTTAAACGGAGTGGCAGAAAACATTTTAGAAAGCTTTGAAATAAACCCCAGAACTATTACACTCATTTATGTAAATCCAATGTATAAAGAAGAATTACTTGAAGTTGGTTTTAAGCAGATCTACCATACTCAAAAGATGAAATATTTAGAAGCAACTGTTTTTGAAATGAAATAAAAAGAGGATCGTTTTAGAACGATCCTCTTCAATAAAATATCCTTCAATCAGCTAACTACTAACTCATCAATTCCACACTTCTGTTTATAAAATCAGTTAAGCTGTTTCCTTTTAATAAGCCTTGAGAAAGTAATGCCAGATCGGCCAGATTATGAACTAATTTTTCCTGCTTTTCTTTTACCTCTGCTGCTAAAATATTTTTATATACCGGATGATTACCATTTACAGTTAAAGTAACCTCATCAGGCATATTAGCATAAAATGCGCCCATGCCACTTGCTCCTTGCATTGCTGCCATATCTTTCATGCGGCGCATAAACTCGGGCCTTGTGGCTACCACCGGCGGTGCATCATTACTTAAACCTTTTACTTCTACGGTTACATTTAATTCAGGGATTTTTACAGCAAATAATTCCTTCAGTTTATCTGCATCATCTTTACTCAATACACTCTCTCCGCCTTCTTGTTTGTCAATTAAATTATCCGTAATATCACTGTCTACTCTTACAAACTGCACCTTTTCCCATTTCATTTCCATTTGCTGTATAAAACCATTGTCGATAATGGTTTCCATTTTCACCACTTTGTACCCTTTAGCTACGGCCTGTTGTATATAAGCATCTTGCTGTACGGGGTTGGTAGTGTATAAAATAACCAGATTGCCTTCTTTATTTTTTTGTAAGGTTTCTGTTGCAATTCTATATTCTTCTAGTGTGTAAAATTTATTATCGCCTGCATCCTGCAGAATATGAAACTTGTTAGCTTTATCTAAAAACTTATCATCGGTCATCATGCCATACTTAACAAATAAGCCCAGGCTTTCCCATTTTTCTTCAAACTGTGTTCTGTCGTTTTTAAATATTTCTTCCAGTTTATCTGCAACCTTTTTAGTAATGTGACTGCTAATGCGTTTTACATTCTGATCTCCCTGTAAATAACTGCGGCTAACGTTTAGCGGGATATCCGGACTATCAATAACACCATGCATCAACATTAAAAATTCCGGCACTATTTCTTTTACTTCATCGGTAACAAAAACCTGGTTGCTGTATAATTGTATTTTATCTTTTTGAATTTCGTAGCTCTGCTTAATTTTTGGAAAGTATAAAATACCGGTAAGGTTAAATGGATAATCAACATTTAAATGTATCCAGAACAATGGTGTTTCGCCATAAGGATATAATTCTTTATAAAAATTAATATAATCTGCATCGGTTAATTCAGAAGGTTTTTTTGTCCAGGCAGGTGTGGGATTATTGATAGATTTTTCTTCCGCTGCAGTTTCCCCTTCCTTCAATTCCTCAGGCTTTTCATTTACATCTTTAAAATAAATAGGAACAGGTAAAAATCTGCAAAACTTTTGCAACATCGCTTCTATCCTATAACGATCTAAAAATTCTTTACTGTCTTCATTAATATGTAAAACAATATCAGTTCCTCTCCATTCTTTTTCTACTTCCTCTAAAGTAAATTCGGGGCTGCCATCACATTCCCATCTTACAGCTTTAGCGTCATCCTTAAAACTTTTACTAAATACTTCCACCTGGTCGCTCACCATAAAAGAAGAATAAAAACCCAAACCAAAATGCCCGATTATATTATTCTCATTTTGTCCTTTATATTTTTCTAAAAATTCTTCCGCACCACTAAAAGCGAGTTGATTTAAATATTTATCAATTTCCTCAGCTGTCATACCTACACCTCTGTCACTAATGGTTAATGTCTTTTTTTCAGTATCCAATTTTACATCAATCCGCAGTTCTCCCAAATCGCCTTTGGCTTCTCCAATAGAAGATAAAGTTTTTAATTTTTGTGTGGCATCAATAGCGTTACTTACCAATTCCCTGATAAATATCTCATGATCGCTATATAAAAACTTTTTAATAATAGGGAAGATGTTTTCCGTTTGTACTCTTATATTTCCTTTTTGCATATAACTGATTATTATTATTTACATCAGCTTGGCAAACAAAATGCCAGTTTATAAATGCTGACAGGATGGCAAATTGTTAATAAATTCTTTACATCAAAATGTGGCCCAAGTACTACAATGCAAGTACATTTGGCGCTCGGATAAACACTAACAAACTAAAACGAAGTATGAGAAAATTATTTACAATTAAATTGCTCCTGCTGGCATTTACTTCAGGAATTGCTATCAGTAGTAAAGGACAAACTAATCCTGCGCCACAGGCATTACCTTACAATCAAAATTTTTCTACGTTTACAGGCAGTACTACAGTTTACCCGGCAGGAATACAAGGCTGGGGTTTTGGTACAACAGCTATAAGCACAAGTTTTAATATTGCTGCACCAACAGCAGATCAGGCCCTTGCAGGAACTACCAATGCTACTACATCTGGTTTTGTTGGAGACATGAATGGAAAAATTGGCGTTTTAGCAACGGGTTCAAACATTAAGGCAATTTGTTTAGCCATTAATACTACTTCACTTACCAATATTTCTGTTTCTTTTTTAGCTGCCACACAAAGACAGGTAGTTACAGAGCGTGTTAATGAACTTGGGGTACAGTATCGTATCGGTACTTCAGGTACTTTCACAAATATTGCAGCAAGCACTTATCAAAATAATCTTGCTGTTGCTAATACAACTGGTACAGGCAGTGTTAATCCTGTTACTGTAAACTTTACCCTTCCAGCTGCATGTATAAATCAGCCAATAGTACAACTAAGATGGATACAGAGAGATGTAAGTGGTGCAGGCGGCAGGCCAAGTTTTTCTATAGACGATATTGCAATTTCCGGATCTCCATTATTATCTTCCAATGCCGATCTTTCTAACTTAACATTAAGCACCGGTGCCTTGTCTCCGGTATTTGCTGCTGCTACAACAAGCTATACCGCAAGTGTTGCCAATGCTGTTGCCTCAATTACTGCAACGCCAACATCAAGCGATGCCAATTCAACAATAACTGTTAATGGTAACGCCGTAACAAGTGGTAATCCATCGGCATCAATTCCATTAAATGTAGGTGCTAATATTATAACCACTGTGGTAACTGCACAAGATGCTGTAACAACAAAAACATATACTGTAACTGTAACAAGAGCTGCTGCCGGAGTTGCAAATGTATTAGTAACTACTTCGCTGCCCGATTTTGGAGCTGTTTGTATTAATACCACCACAAGTGCCAATTCATTTAAAATTACCGGTACAGATTTAAATGGCAGCAATATCGAGCTGGCAGCACTGCCCGGCTTTACCTATTGCGAAACTGCAGGAGGTACCTACACCACCACTTTAAGTTTTACTTATACTGCACCGGGCTTTACAGATAAAGAAATTTTTGTAAAATTCAACCCAACGGCAGTACAATCATATAATGGAGATATTAGTTTAAGTGGTGGCGGACTTGCCACAAGTGTTCTTGTTCCTGCAACAGGTTCGGGAGTTAATACAGCGCTTACTATTACCACCGGAGCAAGTTCTGCCATAGCAGCTACAACTGCCACGGCTGCCGGAACAATTAATGTTACCGGCTGTACTACAATTACTGCTTACGGCATTGAATACAGCACCACTACTGGTTTTATAAACGGATCGGGTACACAAGTAGCGGCAAGTAATTTAAGTGCTGGCAACTTTAGCGCCAACCTTACCAGCCTTGCACCTAACACGAGATATTATTATAAGGCTTACGCCACAGATGGTAGTGGTACAACTTACGGTATACAACAAGCTTTTACCTGTACCGCATTACCAGTGCCAATGGCTTTGCAATCTGGTTTAAGTTATACCGAAACTTTTGCAGACATTGCTAACTGGAGCAACTTTTTTATAACAGGAACAGGAGCTAACCATTTTAGCGGACTTGGTGCAATTGGCGCCGGCGGCATTCCTAACGGCACCACTTTAACTGCATCAACATTATCCTTTCAGCCAGGTACACCCGGCACATCGGGTGGTGTACAAAAAGGAACCGATCAGGCTGCACCAATACCAACTACACAATCCATCATATTATTATCAACCGGCTCTTCAGATAACACTACTTCTTCAGCCATTGATTTTTATTTGGATTTTACCGGTGTTAATGCTGGTACTTTAAGTTTCGATTATCAATCTTTTAGTAACGCATTGAGTACAGGAGCAAACGACCGTGCCGGTTCTTTAAGAGTATACACCAGTACAGATGGTATTGCATTTACTGAGCTTACAAACGTTGTAAATTTTATCAACAACACACCTATCAGCGGCTCTAAAACCAATATCCCTTTACCTGCATCTTTTAATAACAGTGCAACAGCCCGTTTAAGGTTTTACTATCATAACGGTACTGGAGGAACGAATGGTTCAAGACCAAAAATGAGCATTGATAATTTGAATGTAACTGCAGTAGCTACTACACCTTGTGTTAGCCCAACTGCACCGGCAACGGCTTTAACGTTTGGTACTATTACTGATGTATCTATAGCCGGAAGTTTTACTGCCGCAACCCCTGCAGCAAACGAATACCTTGTTGTAATGAGCACCAGCAGCAGCCTTAACGGAAGCCCTATCGATGGTGTTATTTATAATGTTGGTGATAATGTTGGCGACGGATCGGTTGTAGCAAGAGGCAATACCACCGGCTTTACAGCCACTGGCTTAACTGCACTTACCACTTATTATTTCTTTATATTTCCTTTAAACAGTGTTTGTACTGGTGGCCCATTATATTACACTTCAAGTGTGCTTAATGGCAATGCCACCACTATTGCAGGTTTACCGCCATGTGCAGCTCCGGCAGCTCAACCAACAACATTGGTACTTAACAGCCCGGCACCAACTATCAATACCATACAAGGTTCATTTACGGCAACTACTGCAGATGAATATTTGATTTTAAGAAGCACCTCAAACACATTAAGCAACACACCCGTTAATGCGCAGGTATATAATGCCGGTGATATTTTAGGCAATGCTGTAGTGGTGCAAAGAAGTGCAGCTACTACATTTACTGCAAATGGTTTATCACCTGCCACTCAATATTACTTCTTTGTTTTTAGTTTAAATTCTCAGGCATGTATAAGTGGCCCGGTGTATAATATAGTATCACCTTTAACCGGAACAGAAACTACACAACCTTTACCACCATGTGCTGCACCGTTAGGTCAACCCATTTCACTTGTTTTAACTGCAGCAAACACTTCTGTTTCAGCTACGTTTACAGGTATACCAAGTGCTGATGATTATTTAGTGGTAAGAAGTTTATCCCCTACATTATCTGCAACACCTGTTGATAATACCGATTACAATGTGGGTGATAATTTTGGTGGCGGTATTGTTGTTGCCAACAGCAGTACAACCAGTTTTCTTGCAACTGGCCTTACACCAAATACTACTTATTATTTTTATGTTTTTGCGGCTAATAAAAATTGCTCCGGAGGAACCAAGTATGCAACAGCAGGGCCTTTAACTGGTAATATTGTAACCACCAATGTACTGGCCAACAATTATTATTTTGGCACACTGCATTCGCACTCCGATTATTCTGATGGCAATAAAGATAACCCCGGCTATACACCGGCACAGGATTATGCTTATGCTAAAACTGCACTTTGCATGGATTACCTGGGCATATCTGAGCACAACCATTTTTCTGGGGGAGATCCGGGCAACTTATTATCTACTTACCACCAGGGTGCTACACAGGCTGATGCATTTTCAACTGCAAACCCTACCTTCCTTGCGCTTTATGGAATGGAATGGGGAACTATCAGTGGAGGTGGGCACGTATTGATATACGGAAATGGAATGGATAACTTGTGGGGATGGGAAAGTGGCAGTGGTGCATGGGGCGCATCTAACAACTATGATGTGTATGTACAAAAAAGTGTTTACACGGGTACGGGCTTATTTAAAGCTGTAAATGATAATATTGCCACCAACACATTTGCATCATTGGCACATCCTAACTTAACCGACTTTAATAATATTGCTGGCATAGCTTACGATGCTGCTGCCGATAGCGCCATTAGTGCAACAACTGTAGAAAGCGGACCATCATCATCTACTAACACTACCTACACCGCACCAGGATCTTCAATGGCATATTTGTGGTATTATCAAATGCTGTTGGCAAAAGGTTATCACCTTGGGCCTACCATCGACCATGATAATCACTATACCACTTTTGGTAAAACCACTTATTCAAGAACTGCAATTGTTGCGCCTTCGCTAACCAAAGCTGCAATAATGAATGCAGTGAGGAATATGAATTTTTACGCTACGCAGGATTGCGATAGTAAAGTTGATTTTACGATTAATACACGAATACTGGGTTCTATTTTTACCGATAGATTTGCACCCAACATTTCTGTTACTTTAACTGATGCCACCACTTCAACAACTGCTGCGGTTATCAGGTTAATGTATGGTGTACCGGGTAGTGGTGTACTTCCGGTAAAAATAGATTCTGCTATAGGCAGCACATTAAGCTTTACTGATGCCAGCCTGGCTAACCTTGCCACCGGTTATTATTATATTGATATTACCAATGGCACCAGCAGGGTGGTTACTTCTCCTATCTGGTATACCAGAAATGATGCTGCCGGCGGGCCATTACCGGTTAAATTAAATTCTTTTGTGGTACAGAAAATAGATAACAGCGCAAAAGTTAGCTGGAGTACCGAAGAAGAAAACAACAGCAGTCATTTTATTGTTGAAAGATCTGTTGATGGAAGAACATGGAATACCATTGCTACCGTTACTGCCGCAGGCAACAGCAGCCACCGCATTGATTACAGCATTATTGACAATGCACCTATGAGAGGCATTAATTACTACCGCCTTAAACAAGTGGATAAAGATGCCAAGTATGATTACTCTGCAATAAAGAGTGCATTATTTAACTCCAGGTATACTGCGGAAGTTGCACCAAACCCTGCAAAGGATTTCATTAATGTGTACATGACCAAAACTGGTAATGGTAATCAGCAGGCCACCGTTCAATTACTGAACACAGGCGGCAAACTGGTTTACCAAACAGCCACCACACAAAGCCACCTGCAAATAAATACCGCAGGCATGGGTAAAGGCTTGTACCTTTTAAAAGTGGTAGATGCGGATAATGTAACTACAATAAAAGTGATAGTGCAATAAGATAAATTGAATTAAAAATAACAAGCCCGCTGCAAAAACAGCGGGCTTGTTATTTTTAGATTATCAGTGTAACTTTTTATGAAATAAATTTTACATATTACGGCTTTTGTATTATATTACATAATAAATTCCACTCAATGAGAATCACCCCCCCCAAATTGCTTTTTATTGTTATATCAAATAACAGGGCAGGTGTTTCACTATTATTTTACTCCGCCAATCCATACCAACCTCCTTAGTGTTATTATTTACCCCACGCATTCAATACCAAAAGTTAACCTGTTTAAGCATGTGTATTAGTACGATTATTTAATAATAACTAAAAACACAAACTCAATGAAAATAATAACCTCCCTAAAATTTTTAGGTACAGTAATGGCTGTAGTAGCTTTTATGCTGATGATAAAAAGTTGTAAAAAAACAGATGTTGGCGCAGTAAGCCCCAAAGAAGCTGAAACTGTAAAAGCAGAAATAATAAAAGCGATAAAAGAACGGTATGGTAATGTAGGTGCCGGAGTAATTTTTAATGTAAATAAAAAAGCCAATAAATATTTTTATAAAGATGTTAGCGGCAATATGGCTAATTTATATGGAAGTGACGGAATCAATGTGTCCAGTGGAACTAGTGGCCTCTGTTATACTTGCAATAATGCGCCAAACGCTGGGGCTTTAGTTGTAACCTATACATTAAATTATGTCCAACGTTTATACATATGTGAGAGTTCAGATAAAAGTAAGCTAACAGCAAACTGGACAATTAGTGTTCCTTTTACTCCATCTTACTTTTCTGTGGATGATTTACCAGATACCTGGGGGTATTTGCAGATCATAGCTCCTGGTGGAGGTTCGCCACTTACACATACTTCTTACGCCGCAGTTACTCCTTATGACTTTACAATAAAGTATCTTAGTGCTGACCCTACCTGCTTTAATAATAAACTCTATGAAGTAACTTATAATTTTGAGAATGTCCCCAATAGCTATTTTGGTAGTGGTGCACAAATTTCTGGTTCTCTTAGTATAGAGGGTACATGTTCTTTACTAGGAGGTGTGGTTCAATCTGGTTCTACAAATGCACCAACTCTTTCTAATCAGTCTTATCAACCTTGCAACAGAATAGACAAAGTTTTTGTTTCCCCTCCTGCAAGTAGTGGCCAATATGCTCAAGTTGGGGGAGTTAACGTTGTCTGTTCATATCCAAGTGGCTGGTCGGCGGTTGATGCTCAACAACTTGAATACAGGCAAGTAAACTCTGGTTCAGGAAGTTTACTTTGGAATGACCAAACTAGTACTATACATTGGGGAGAAACCGTTCCCCCTTCACCTATTCTATCTCCAACAATGACACCTACTGGCGCTTTAAATTTAAAAAATATGGTTTATGGTTCTGGTACTTGGTTAGTAAGGTATCGAAATGTAAAGACCTCTGTTTGTGATATATTATATCTAACACCTGGCTCTAATCCCGGAGCGTTTTGGGGTAGCGAATTCACATGGATTACTGAAGTATGGTCAATCTAAAATTAAAATAGTAGCCGGCTATTAAGCCGGCTACTTATAATTTTTTATGCAAAAAAAAATATATTTTACTACAATTATAATTTTGCTGGCGTTAACAAATTACAGCCAACAAAATTATTGTTCTGACAGTAGTTTTAGAATTAAATATGTATTTGATAGTAAAGGCGCCTCACTTTTTAATCATCCCGATACATCGGGCAATAATATTTTTACTGGTGAGTATTTAGAGGGATTAAAATATGGTATAGCATTTTTAAAAACTAGTTGGGGTGATAGCATGCTATGGGCAAAAAAATTCTATATCCCGGGTAGAGATGTGTCTAACAGAAATAGTTTTACTGCCCCAGATGGAACTATTGTATGTACTGGCATTTGGGGAGGGGCAATAAACAATAATCCTGAACTATTAATAAGTAGAATAGATACAAATGGCAATATGCTATGGGCAAAACGTTTTAGATTATCGCAAACTCATTTATTCTATTCCCCAGACAATAGGGTTATAAAAATATTACTATTACCAGTAATGCAATTTATTTTACAGCTACGATGCAATTTAATACACAACCATATGATTACTCAAGTATTATTGCAAAATTAGACCTTGATGGCAATCTAATTTGGAGTAAAAGCCTTGGGATGAACTTATCCGTAACATCTAGTATAAGCAGCTTTCCTATTTATAATAATAATACAATCATTCTTCTTGGCAGAGCCAGTAATCAGCAAATGCCTGGGCCGGGTTCTGAATCATATACTATTCTTACTAAATTAAACGATGCCGATGGCAGCATTATTGAAAGTAATGCGTACAAAACAATCAGCGATCCCTTAGTGAAGGGAATTGCAACATCTTTGATTAAATATAACGCCGATAACAGCTATTCAATGTCAGGACAAATAATGATTGATTTGGGAAATGGAGCCTATAATCCTTCCAGTATATTATTTAACAGCCTACTAGATGCCAATTTAAATTCTGTACATAATTATTATTATAGAAATAATATCCCCCTTAATAACCTTGAAATATATTATGACTTTAATAATCAGAAACAAATTTCTTACTTAACAGAAAGCATAAACAACAGCAGAGAAAAAATACTTTGTAACATTTGATAAAAAAGATGCTGTTATAAGAAGTAGAAAATTGAGTCTGCCATCAACATTTGGAACCCCTTATAGAAACTCTGTAAATTTTGATGACAAACAAAATCTTCATTTTTTATATCATTACACACAAGCAGGTATATTAACTACTGAGTATGCACGTATTAGCAACTTTGGGCCATCGGACGCTTTAAGTTGTTTTGGAAAAGATACAAACATACTTACACGTCATCCTTTTAGTCTGATTAAACAATCATTTACATGGGATAATGTAAAAACCAATGTAATTACCAGCAATAATGTGATGTTTACAGAGGATACTGCCATTGTTACTAAAGAATTAGTTTGCAAAATTGTAAGTCGCTGCGATAGTGTACATATAAATGGTCCAGCTGCTGCATGTGTGGGTGTACCTGTGCGCTATACAGTAAGCAAAAACACCGGCTGCTTTAAAAATTTAGATTGGGGCATTGATACCACTGTTGCCGCTATTGTAAACATCGAAGGCGACAGTGCCATTACCTTAACCTTTAAAAAAACTTTTACCGGCTATATACGTGCCAGCTTAACCGACTGTGTGGTTAAAGACAGCTTTTTGGTAAAAGCTGTAGTGCCTAAAATGCCAGCACTTATTAAACATACGGATAGTATGCTTTGCCCAGGTAAAACTTTAGTGCTTAATGCTAACGCTGGTTACAGCAATTATATCTGGCAAGGCAATATAGTTAATCAGCAGCTAACTGTTAGCAGTGCAGGTGTTTATACCATTACGGCAGCAGACAGTTGCGGCATTACAAAAACTGATAGCATAAAAGTAATATTATCCGATACCAGTTTTATTTTGTCTGCCACACAAACCATTTGCCTTAATGACACTGCATTTATAGTACTGCCCGGCGATATAAACAATATTACCTGGCAGCCCACCACCAATTCTTTATTACGCAATAAAACTTTAGTGGCTTACCCTACACAAACTACGGTGTACAGCATTAATGCAGAGCGTTTACCCAACTGCACGCTTTCAAAAACATCGGAAGTGGTAATTAAAAATTGCCCCACCACAGTTTTTATACCCAACAGTTTTACACCCAATAACGATAATAAAAACGACATTTTTAAACCTGCCGTAAGCCAGCCATTACCTTTTTATCATTTACAAATATTTAACCGCTACGGGCAACCCGTATTTGAAACCACCGATCAACAAAACGGCTGGAATGGAATGTATAAAGGCAGCAAACAACCAATGGGTGGTTATATTTACCAATGCAGCTACCGCTTTGCAGGCGGCGTACAAAAAATGGTTAAGGGATATTTTATTTTAATAAGATAATTAAAAAAAGGGTTGCCAACCTTTAAAAGGTTGGCAACCCTGGGTGCAATTTTTAAAAGCTCATTTTACAATCACCACCTCACTCTCCTTAAGCAATTCCATATTTTTAAACCGAAGAATAATATTACCGGTTGTTACCACATCTTTTTGGCAGTAAGTGGCGATGCGTTCAATATTTTTTTCCTTCCAATATACCTCGGCTACCATGCTGCCATCAATATCATCTTTGGGCGAAGGCACACCTAAGGCAGCAGCTAATAATTTTAAAGAAGTGTAATTTTTATAATCGCCAAAGCGCCAGTATTGAAAAGTATCAATGGTGTTGGTATCCCAGGGTTTCATGTTTTGAAAATCGAGATAAGGAGGAATGGGCAAACCATTTATTAAAAGCCTGCGGCAGATAAAGGGTATATCAAACTCTTTAATGTTGTGCCCCGCAAAACTCCATTTATTATTCTTACTTTCCATTTGATTTACAGTAGTAACAAATTCCTGCAGCAATTTTTTTTCGTCATCGCCGTAAAAAGATTTTAACCGCAGTTGCAATGCATTGCCTTGTTTGGTAAAATAACCAATACTGATGCAAACAATTTTTGCAAACTCGGCCATTACGCCGGCACGTTGCGGATAAAATTCTGCAGCAGAAGTAAAGTCGGGTAAAGAGCGTTGTGTCTTTTCTTCCCACAAATGCTGCCAGTCTTCGGATAGTAAATCAAAAGAGGGGTGCTGTGGCACTGTTTCAATATCTATCAGCAATAAATTGTCTAGCTTAATGTTTTGCATAGCGCATGATTGTACTATGTAAAGTACAAAGTGATTTTTATATAACAAAACATACTGTTTGCTTAAGCAAGTATACAACGCAAGGAAGCCTGCACAACGCAGGCTTCACTTACATCTGTTATCCCGTTAAAACTATTTGTTTCCTTTTACCTTCTCCAACGGCCCGGCACCCAAACCCAGCCGCCACGGCGATGCTTCCAATGTCCTTCTACCCAATAGTGGCCCGCTCTTGGTGCAGCCCAGTAACCATCCGTATAAACATAGCGGCCGCTACGCCAAATATAATTTCCGCCAACCCAAACATAGGCAGGCGATGGCGAAACGGGCCTAACTCTACATGCAGGTGCTGCCGGACGAACCTTTACAATAATTTGTGCTTCTGCTGCTACAGTAAATGATACTGCTATCATCAGCAGTGATATCATTTTTAAGATGTATGTTTTCATAAAAGTCATTTTGTTTATGACCCGGTAATTACAAAATGGTTTAAAGTACTTTTTTAAAAAATAAAAAAGCGGTCTATCGACCGCTTTGATAAAAGTTGAATAAAGAAATATTGTACAAGAGTGCCCTTCCTTCGTCAGGGTAAACTCTGCCAATGAAGCTGACCATAGAGATCCAGCCCGTTACAAAATTGTGTTTTTATTTTGCCCCCGGCAAACAATGTTGTTTTAAATATGTGGTGTACAATGTGGTTAAATGTTGCCATGTTCCCTCCCCTTCGGATATGCCGTGTGTACGGTTGGGATAAGGCATAAACTGAAACTGCTTATTGTATTTTATCAGTTCATTTACCAATTGCTCGGCATTACTGTAATGCACATTATCATCGCCGGTGCCGTGTATATACAATAAATTTCCTTTTAAATTTTTAGCATAATAAATAGGTGAGCCTTTTACAAAATCTTCCCTGTTTTCCTGCGGCAACCCCATGTAACGCTCCTGGTAAATATTATCATAATTTAGTTGGTTGCCCACCGCTGCAATAGCAATACCGGTTTTAAAAATATCGGCATATTGAAACATTAAATTTAATGTAGAAGAACCACCACCGCTCCAGCCCCAAACCGCTACACGGTCTTTATCAAAATAAGTTTTGTCTTGTAATAATTTTTTCATGCCCATTGCCAGGTCCCTCACATTTATAGAACCAATTTTGCGGTAAATAGATTTGCGCCACTTTGCACTTTTAAGCATTGGCGTACCCCGGTTATCAATGGAAACCTGAATGTAGCCATCGGCCCTCATATCGCCATCGTATAAATAATTGCTGTGGTTACCATAACTGTTTTGCACTGTATTAGCAGCTGGCTCGCCATACACATACAATACCACCGAATATTTTTTTGCAGGATCAAAATTTTTCGGTTTGTTGATCCATGCATCCAGTGTTACATTATCTTCGGTAGTGATCTGCAAATATTCCACATCATTATTGTTATCTGTTTTAATTGATGCGGCAATACTTTTTGCCATACTAATGGGTTTATTATCCGGTAAGGTTATCCACTCGGTTACCGGCTGCGTATTAAAATTAGAGAAGGAATGCGTGGCAAATTTTCCGTTGGGAGAAATATTATAACTATGCGTACCCGCTAAATTTTCGGCGCTTACCAATTCCGCTTCATCTTTTACTTTTTTTAATTTATCTAAAACACCCGTTTTATTTTCTATACGTATTCTGTATAAATATAGTTGTGTTGCATTTGCCGGTGATGCTGTAAAATAAATATAGTTGTTGGCCTCATCAATACTTTTAATTACATCAATATCGTAATTGCCTTTGGTAAGCAAAGTTTCTGTTTTACCATCACGGCTAATTTTATAAATATGGCGCCAGCCATCTTTTTCGCTTACCCAAATAAAATCCTGCCCTTTATTGATAAATGGAAAACCACCTGGCTCGCCAAAAATATCAGCAGAGTTTAAATCTACCCAGGCATCATCATTTTCGGCCCAAAAGGTATGCACCGTTTTATCGGTAGTGTTGCAATACATTAACCTGCTTTCCTGCTGTTTGCGATCGAGCTGCTGTACAATTAATTCATTAGCGCCACTCCACTCCATACGGGGTAAATAATGTTGCTGCGGATCGCCTTCAATTTGCATCCAGCGGATAATCCCCGATGACACATCGGTAACACCAATCTTTACCGGCGAGGGTGCTTCACCCACTTTTGGATACTCCACCGGAATAATTTTTGAGTAATTACTATCTGTGGTATTCAACATAAAATAATCCCTGATCTTGGTGGCATCTACCTGCCAAAAAGCTATTTTACTTCCATCGGGGCTCCACCTGAAACCATCACGGCAACCAAACTCTTCTTCATACACCCAATCAAAAGTGCCGTTAATTAATTTTCTTGTACCATCATTGGTTAATTTTTTAATGATGTTAGAGGCCACCTCTTCTACAAACAAATTGTGTTCACTTACATACGCTACTTTTTTCCCATCAGGAGAAAATTTGGCAAACATTAATGTTTGTGCCGGCCGTCCCTTGCCCAGTTGTGTTATTTTGTTGGAAGCAATATCCAATACCCAATAATCGCCACGGGTATTATAGCGCCACACTTTTGCGGTATTGGTAAACAGCAACAGTTTGGTATTATCGTTACTAAAAGCGTAGGCTTGTGGTTTTAATGTGGGGTAACCTGCAGGCGTTAGTTGTTCTTTTTTTATAAGAATGGTTTCTGCTTCGGTTTTAGGGTCAACCCTTACAATGTTACCGTCTTTAATTTTGGTGTAAGCGTTGCCATCTGTTGTCCAGTTAATACGGCCACGCTGGGCAAACGATAACTGAACTGCAAAAATAAAAAGCAGGTGGAGTGCAATAATCCTCAACTTCATAAGTATAATTTTAAGAACTAAAAATAAGCAAATACCTTCAGTGAAAGTAACCATTGGTATAAAAGGATTTATTTTTGAACCCGTATTACTTAAAGTGCAAAATAAAGAAGCTGTAATTTTGTATAGAAAACCTGACAGGAAGTTTAAAATTTATGGAAAAAGAAAAATTAAGACTGGATAAATATTTATGGGCCATCCGCCTGTTTAAAACCCGAAGCCAGGCCGGTGACGCCTGCGATAAAGGCAAAGTAAAATTAAATGGAGATAATTGTAAGGCAGCAAGAGCCGTAAATATAAACGATGAATACGAAGTAAAGACCGAAGCAAAGCGCTGGGTAATTAAAGTTACCAACCTGCTCGATCACCGGGTGCAGTACAGCGAAGCCATAAAATTTTATATGGACATTACGCCTGCTGAAGAATTGGACCGCATTAAATTTCAGGCAGCCGTTTTTAATACAGGTAAAAGAATGAGTAAACAAGGCCGGCCTACTAAAAAAGATAAAAGAGACCTGGATGATTTTACAGGAGAAATTTAATTAGTTACAATTCAGGTAAATCCTTTACAGAAAAATATTGATTGCTGGCAGAGAAAATTATTTCTTCTTTACCCTTATTAAAACGATAACGTTTGTAACCCGCTATTGCGTTGTTGGTATAAAAAATATCTTCTACCCAAATAATGATATTCTTTTTATACAATGTTTTTTTAACAATTTTGCCCTGTGCATTTTTCTCCAGCTTTAATAAGTATTTAATTGGCTTGCCTACTAAGCTGCTTAAAAACTGAAAGGAAAATTTATTGGCATCGTTGTAATCTCGTTTAACATCAATCTTTACAACATCACCCACCTGCTTTTTAAAAGCAATTATTTCGCTACTGCTGGCATCTATTGTTTTGTACTGCCAACCTTTAACTGCCAATAGCAAATGCTTGTCTATTTCAAATGGCTCGATGCTATCTACATACCACGTATCAAATTCCGAATTGCTTCTGCCGGTTTGATTACCATAAAAATCAAATTTCGCCGTACTGTTTCCTTTGGTATTGTTGTTGCCAAATTCAAAGCTGGTTGCCTTTACAATTGTATCCAGATAATTTATATTGTCAATATATTTTATTCCAATAGCGGTAAGTTTTTGATAAGGCTTTGCCAATTGCGTATAATAATTAACAGAAGTGTCTCTAACATTTATTTTTTGATTCAAATTTTCATAGGCATTTTCCTGCTTTTTATCTAAAATCAAAACGCCATCCAATCCCTCTTGTTTGGCCTTATTTTTTATTGAGATAATTAATTCATCGTAGCTTGCATTGGCATCACCGGTTACTTCTGTAATTTTTACCCTGTAAAAAGGTTTAGCGGGAATTTGATTATTAAAAAAGCAATCAATATTTGCTGTTGATGCTTTTAACGGAATATCTGTTATTGATTTTACCTGGTTGGCACTTGAATACGGCAGATAGCTGGAACATGAAAAAAGAAAAGCAGCAATTAATAAGGGGTAAAGATTTTTAATCATAGGTGATAATTTGATCGAACAAAGTTTACCTCAAAAAAAATAATTACAAAACCAATAATTTGTTAAAGATTTGCAGCATGAAAATTGATATTATTTCTGTGGTACCTGATTTATTGCAATCTCCTTTTGCACACTCCATTTTAAAAAGAGCAAAAGACAAAGGTTTGCTTGAAGTAAACGTAATTAACTTAAGAGACTACACTACTTATGCCAGGGCGCAGGTAGATGATTATGCTTTTGGTGGCGGTGCCGGAATGGTAATGATGATGGAGCCTTTAGTAAATGCCATTGAAAGTTTGCAAAAACAAAACACCTACGATGAAGTAATTTATTTAACGCCGGATGGAGAAACCTTTAATCAGAAAATGGCCAATAGTTTTTCTTTAAAAAATAACCTATTGATGATTTGCGGCCACTATAAAGGAATCGACCAACGCTTCAGGGATCATTTTGTAACCAAAGAAATTTCTATTGGAGATTATGTATTAAGCGGCGGCGAAATTGCAGCAGCGGTGTTAACAGATGCCATTGGCAGGTTGATACCGGGTGTATTGAATGATGAAACCAGTGCATTAACCGATTCGTTTCAGGATAATTTATTAGCGCCGCCGGTATACACCAGGCCCGAGGAATTTCGTGGCTGGAAAGTACCCGACATTTTATTAAGTGGTAATCATAAACTGATTGAAGAATGGCGGGTAGAACAAAGTTTACAACGCACTAAAGATAGAAGGCCGGATATAATGGGTAATGAATAGTTTTTTTAATTATTACAAGCAAAAAATAAATAAAGCAGACTACCTAATAAAAACAGGAAAAGAAAATAACCTGTCCACGTATTCCTGGTATCATACTTTTTATAAAGCTGACTATCTAATTTGTTCCGGCAGCCTGAAAGCATCCAATAAAACACAGCGCCTACCCATTTGGCAATTTCAAATTCACCATAAGAACCCCCAGCCATAATTATCTAAGTTTAATTATTTCAATCTTTTTTCAATCCAATCACCGGTAATGCTTTCTCTCTTATTAAAGCATTTAATTTCACCAGATCATCTTCCATTATTTTTTTCAAGGTATTCAATTGCACATCAGCCTGTGCAGATAATTCGGCATAAGCATCTTTAACCTGTTTTGCCGGCGCCGCATTACCGCTTACTGCAAAATCATACAGTCCGCTTATTTTATCATCTAACCGTATCGGAAAATTCAATACATCCTGCCCGCTTTTGGCTTTGGTTTGATGCAGCGCTTCTTCAATAACAGTCATTTGTTTGTTGATGGTATCGGCCTGTTGCTTTATTTCTTTAGGCAGTTCTGCTCCCTGCTTTTCTGTAAAATCACCGATCTGTTTTCTTACATCACGGATATTTTTTATAGCTTTTTGAATATCATTAAACTTATCTCTTACCGTAATTAAAAAATTAAACTGGTCCTCATAATCCTGTTGCGATAATTTATATACCGGGTTGGCTTTAATAACAAAACTTCCTTCGGCAGAATCTTTATCAGCTTTTATCTTATAAAAATAATTACCCGGCGCAGCTTTGGGGCCGGGTACTGTACCATGCCATAATATCAATCCATCTATTTTTTCTGCCGGCGCATACAACATATTCCATACAAACTGGTTCATGCCTTTGCTCACGTCTATTTTATCATTTTTTTCTTTGGCGTTATTGGCAAACAATTTTATTTGCTTTTTATTTTTATCTAAAATTTCAATACTTATTTTAGAAGAGTCGGTAATATTTTTTAAGTAATAATTAATTACCGTACCATTTGGTGGATTGGTTCCTGCATTTTTTGCATTCAGGTTTTGGTAGCCATCAAAACGATAGGCATCATTTACAGTAAATACAAAAATATTTTTGCTGATAATATCGCTGGCTTTTTGTTGTACCACACTCAAATCATCCAGTACCCAAAAGCTGCGACCCTGTGTGGCAACGATAAGGTCATTTTCTTTTATGGTTAAATCTGTAATGGGCACAATGGGTAAGTTCAACTGAAAGGGTTTCCAGTTAGCGCCGTCATCGTAACTGATGTACATGCCATATTCTGTGCCTGCATACAATAATCCTTTTACTTTTTTATCGGCCCGTATAGCTCTTGTAAAATGAGTGGCAGCAATGCCATTGGTTATTTTCACCCATGTTTTTCCATAGTCCTCTGTTTTAAAAATGTAGGGCGCAAAATCATCGCTCTTATATTTTGTTCCGGCAAAATATGCTTTGCCCTGTACAAAAGGATCCGTCTCCACGCAATTCCACATCATCCACGGTCCGGCAGCAGCTGGTGTTACGTTGGTCCAGCTTTTGCCACCGTCTTTACTAACGTTAATCAATCCATCATCACTGCCCGTCCATAACAGGTCTTTTTCTAATGCAGATTCTGTTGCCGTAAAAATAGTGCAGTACACTTCTACCCCGGTATTATCTTTTGTAATTGGCCCGCCGCTGCTGCGTTGTTTGGATTTGTCATTGGTGGTTAAATCGCCACCCAATGCCGCCCAGCTGGCACCTTCATTTTCTGTAGTAAATAACATATTACCACCGGCATATAATTTTTTGGGGTTATGCGGACTAAAGAAGATGGGAAAGTTCCATTGAAAACGATATTTACTTACATCTGCACCTGCACCCAGCGGATCATCGGGCCATACACTTACGGCACGGTTCTCGCCTGTTTTATGATCTAACCGGGAAAGATAGCCGCTGTAATTACCACCATATACAATATCCGGATTGGAAGGGTCTGCTACCACATAACCGCTTTCATTTCCGGCAGTTTCCTGCCAGTCGCTTTGTGTAATTTGTCCGCCACTGCTTCTCGATAAAATTCTTATGGTACTATTATCCTGCTGTGCGCCTAATATTCTATACGGAAAATGATTATCAGTGCTTACCCTGTAAAATTGCGCCGTAGGCTGGTTTTCGTAAGTGCTGAAATTATCGCCGCCATCAAAACTTATTTGTCCGCCACCATCATCTGCAATTATCATACGGTTACCATCTTCAGGATCTATCCACAGATCATGATGATCGCCATGTGGTGTATTAATATTTTTAAAAGTTTTACCGGCATCAGTACTTTTTAAAAAATTTACGTTCAACGCATATACATTGTTCTCGTTTTTAGGATCAACAAATATCTTGCTGTAATACCATGCCCTTTGCCTGATATTATTATCACTGCTTTGCAGCGTCCATGTTTCACCGGCATCGGTACTCATAAATAATCCGCCATCCTTATTTTCTATAATGGCATAAATTTTATCGGTGTTGGATGGCGCCACGGTTATTCCGGTAATGCCCCACAAGCCTTTAGGCAATCCTTTATTGGTAGAAATATTTTTCCATGTTTCGCCAGCATCAGTGCTCTTCCAGATAGCACCGCCATCGCCGCCACTTTCTAAACTGTAAGGGGTACGTTGTATGCGCCATGTGCCAGCATATAATACAGCAGGGTTGCCCGGCTCCATAATCAGATCGCTGCAGCCGGTTTGATTGTTTACATACAATACTTTCTTCCATGTTTTACCACCGTCAATGGTTTTAAAAATACCTCTTTCTTCATTGGCGCCAAACAAATGGCCAATAGCCGCTACCCAAACTATATCTGCATTTTTAGGGTGAATTATAATACGAATAATATGCCGGGTATCTTTTAGCCCTAAATTTTTCCAACTACGGCCTCCATCATCGGTACGCCAGATACCAAACCCTTCGCTCACATTGCCACGCAAAGTATTTTCTCCTTCACCCACATACAAAATAGTATTATCACTGGGTGCTACAGCCACACAACCAATGCTGCCGCCAAAATATTTATCGCTGATGTTTTTCCAGTTGCTGCCGCCATCAATAGTTTTCCAAACACCGCCGCCGGTGCTGCCAAAGTAAAAAGTATTTTTATTTTTTGCATCGCCAGTTACTGCTCCACTTCTGCCACCACGGAACGGGCCTAACAAACGATATTTTGTTTTACTAAGTAAAACACTGTCATCGTTGTTAATAACTGTGGTTTGTTTTTTTTGCGCAAGAGAAGAAAACGTAACAGCAAAGGTTGCGGCAAGCAGTAGTAGTTTTTGCATTGTAGTTAAATTAGTATTGAAAGATACTGAATGAAATTAAAAAAGCCCCCCAAACGTGTTTGGGGGGCTTTTTATAAGTAGTATTTTTTATTTAAAAATATTTTCGTCTACCGCTATATTAGTATCAATTTTAGAAAAATCAGTTGTTCCCTGTGCATTGGTGGTAGTATATGGAAACCAGTAGCCGTCGGCATTTTGTTTGTAATTACTATTGCTATTGCTAACTTCCACTTCTTCTCCATTCATTACTCTTTTACCTGTAGTTTTAACAATAAAACCTGTTTTATCGCTTATAAAAAAATTAGTCGCCAACCCCGATTTGAATGTTAATTTCAGGTTGGAACAATCTTCCCCATCTACTTTTTCTTTTCCAACTAACTCAATTGCAGTTCCTTTTTCTTTATAATCCACCAGTGAGCCCTGTATATCCAATTGGCCTATTGCAGATTTCAGTTGCTCTTCAGGCATTTCAGTAGGCTCGCTCATTCCCTGTACCGGCATAAAAACAACTCCTTTGGCAGGCGTAACTACCTGGTAGTTTTCGGTACCCATTACAGAAATATCCACCCTCATACCTACTAAGTGTTTTTTGGTAATCACAATGGCTACATCATTTCCCATAACGCTTAAATTACCTTCCATTTTTACTGTTTTAAGCGCATTAAGTTTTTCTTTACCGCCCATTGCAGCAATATATTTGCCTACCACATCATCGGCAGTTTGTGCATTTGCAAATTGCGCAAATACTATTGTCATAATAAATAGTCCGAAAATCATTAAACTTTTCATGGTTATATTTTTTTAGGCTTGCAAGATAAAATATTTTTGTATCGAAATATATTTTGTGTATTCCATTTATCACGTAACTTATGCCGTTCATCGTATAAAAGCATTAACCATTATTAAATAATCATGCATTCTTTTAAAATACAAGGCAATATTGTTGATATTTTTAACCAGCAAATTTTTTATGGAGAAGTACTTGTGGAAGAAGGAAAGATCACTGCAATTCATAAACTCCCGGCTATCAAAGATCAACTACTAACTTTCAACTATATTCTTCCGGGTTTTATAGATAGTCATGTGCATATCGAAAGCAGCATGTTAGTGCCTTCGGAATTTGCAAAACTGGCTGTAGTGCATGGCACTGTTGCCAGCATTAGCGATCCGCATGAGATTGCCAATGTATGCGGCATGGCTGGGGTAAAGTTTATGATCGCCAACGGAAAAACAGTGCCTTTTAAATTTCATTTTGGTGCGCCCAGCTGTGTGCCCGCCACCGTTTTTGAAACTGCCGGAGCAGTTTTGGATGTTACTGATGTAGATACACTTTTACAAAGTGAGGATATTTTTTATTTGAGTGAGATGATGAATTTTCCGGGTGTGCTGCATGCCGATAAAGAGGTGTTGCAAAAAATTGCGGCATCAAAAAAATATAATAAACCTGTTGATGGCCATGCGCCAGGATTGATGGGAGAACTGGCTAAAAAATATATTGATGCAGGCATAAGTACCGACCATGAGTGTTTTACTGCTGCCGAAGCACTGGAAAAATTAAAATACGGCATGAAGATATTGATACGTGAAGGCAGCGCCGCAAAAAACTTTGAAGCACTGATTGATTTGATGCATGAACATTACAACATGATGATGTTTTGCAGCGATGATAAACATCCCGATAGTTTGGTGGCCGGACATATTGATCAACTATGTACAAGGGCCATTGCAAAAGGCATTGATATTTTTAAAGTATTGCAAGCCGCCTGTATAAACCCTGCATTGCATTACAAAATGAAAGTGGGTTTGTTAAGAGCAGGCGATGCCGCCGATTTTATTGTGGTGGAAGATCTGCAAAACTTTAAAGTACTGCAAACTTATATTGATGGACAATTAGTAGCAGCAAATGGAATAACAAAAATTGAGACCGAACCAGCTGCCGTACTCAATAATTTTGATTGTGATGAAAAAGTAATTGCTGATTTTAAATTCCTGATTGCTGATTTTGGAAAAACAGTTTACGCCATTGAAGCACTAGATGGTCAATTGATCACTAATAAAATTATTTGCAACCCAATTATAAAAGATAATTTTTACGAAGCTGATATTGCAAACGACATTTTAAAAATTGTTGTAGTTAACCGTTATACCAATACCCCTGTTGCCAAAGCCTTTATTAAAAACTTTGGGTTAAAGCAAGGCGCTATTGCATCATCTGTTGCGCACGACAGCCATAATATTGTAGCCGTAGGTGCAGATGATGAAAGTTTGATGAAAGCTGTTAATCTGGTAATTACTGCACAGGGTGGTATTAGTGCAGTAAGCCATACCAACGAAATAATTTTAGCATTGCCTGTTGCCGGTTTAATGAGCAATGAAGATGGCTATACAGTTGCCGCTGCTTATACAACTATTGACAAAATGGTAAAAGAAGCATTGGGCAGCGCTTTACCTGCGCCGTTTATGACCTTATCTTTTATGGCTTTACTGGTAATACCGCATTTAAAGCTGAGTGATATGGGGTTGTTTGATGGGGATGAGTTTAAGTTTATTTAAGAGTTTACTTTTCCTGGATCAGCATTCTTTTACTTAAAACGCTATCTATTAACTCACTAAAAAGTTCAAAAGTAGGCGTTTGCTTTCCTTTATTAAGGTAAACCCAATTGTTTTTATATGGATTACCGTGATTGTAAGGGATTGGAATTACTGTAAATTTTATTGAATCTAATGTATTATTAAGCGTATCTATTTTGCATTTCACTTCCAGTACGTTAGCAACATACGACATTTGCGAAGCTGTATGCCGTTTTATTTCTTCAAAATCTGCCCTTTCAGTTGTACGGGTTCTAAAATATTCCTCATACACGCTTTTCATTTCAAAATAACTTAGCTCGTCCGCATCTGTTTTACTAATAACTTTAATAGAATGCTTTTTAAGTGCTGCCAGTAAATAAAAATACAACTCCCCTTTTTGTGCCCCATTTAAAAGTACACAAACAGGTAGTATTTTTTTTGTACTATTGATTGGTTTGTTAGCAGCAATACCGCCATTTGTAGTTGCGGCAGTTATAGTAATAAATAATAGAATGCCAAGGCATACAGAGATTATAGCAATATTTTTTGAGTCTATCTTTTTCATTTCCCCGATCTAACTTTTAGCACCTACTCACTCTTCGCTCCCATAACTTTTAACGCCACACTATCTGTGCCTTTGGGTGCAAAATATTTGGTTTTAAAATCGGCAGACTTTCCGGGAGCCAGTGTTTCAAAAATGGTTTCCACATCTTCTTCTAAAAGCGCTTTGGTTTTACTGTAAAAAGATAACCGTATTTCTACATCTTTATAGCTGGCCACTTTGGCACTGTTACTCAATGTGCCTTTTACCACAGTTTGTCCAAGCAGATTTTTTTTGTCGTGGCCGGTAACCGATAAAAAGCGGGTAGGATTTTTCTTTTCAGTTTCTTCCAGCGATTCTTTAGTTTGCTCGTATTTATCTTTTGCACCGTCTGCTTTTTTATCGCTGCTGTTACAGGCCCCGATTATTGTTGCCATTACTAATATTACTGCTATACTTGTTTTCATTTTAATTTTTTGAGTACAATAAAAATACATTTTTCTGAAACGCTATGTTAAAACATTTTTAAATGTGGCTGTTGATTAATGCAGGCATTCCAGAAAAAAATATTAAAAAGGAGATTTTTTATTTTAGTTTTGTTTTCAACAAGGCACTTCAAACTCCAAACTAACATTATGGTCATTAATTTAAGCGAACAACATTCTTTAGTAAGCAACTGGGTAAGTGAGTTACGCAATGTAGATGTGCAGAACGACCGTATGCGTTTTAGAAGAAATCTGGAGCGTATAGCCGAAGTAACGGCTTATGAGATCAGCAAAAGACTGGAGTGGGAAGAGACCGAGGTGACTACGCCGCTGGGGATAAGTACCAGTAAAGTATTAACGGCCCAGCCTGTGCTGGCAACTATTTTACGGGCAGGTTTAGCCATGCACAATGGCTTATTAAGTTTTTTTGATAAGGCCGATAATGCATTTATAAGTGCTTACCGTAAACACAATGCCGATGGCAGCTTTGATATACATATGGAGTACATGAGTTGCCCGGATATTGAAGGTCGTGTGGTTATCATCAGCGATCCTATGATTGCCACCGGAGCTTCCCTGGTAAAATCGATACAATTTTTAAAGGAAGAAGGTGCTATTAAAGAATTACATATTGTTTGTGCCATTGCTTGTACTGTTGGTATTGAATATGTAAAACGTGAGGTGCCTAAAGCTATTATTTGGTGTGGTGATATTGATGACGAAATAACCGCCAAGGGCTATATTGTACCCGGCCTTGGTGATGCCGGCGACCTTGCATTTGGAGCAAAACTGCAAGGGTAAAACCTGATGATTAATAGCTATAGGTCAGGCGATTACACCTTTTTAAAGCGTTGTCATTAAACTTTCATTACTTTTTGATGCAGCTTTTTGCTGTAAATCCTTATCTTTAGTTTTCTGAATAGTCAATCAAAAATGAGAAAATCACTTCTTTTTACCGCTGCCCTTTTGTTTAGTGTTATTGCAAATGCACAGGATCCGCATTTTTCGCAATTCTTTTCGTCGCCACTTACTTTAAACCCGGCTTTTACCGGCAAGTTTAATGGTACCTGGCGCCTGGCAGCCAATCACAGAGATCAGTGGCCTTCTATTCCAAAAGCTTACGTTACTTCCAGTGCCTCTTTAGATTTTCCTGTTTTACAAAACAAGATCGCAGAAAACGATGTTTTCGGCGTAGGTATTTCCGGTTTATCTGATGCCAGTGCCAATAATATTTTAAAACTGAACTACGGTTCTGTATCTATGTCTTATCACAAATCTTTAGATGAAGATGGATACAGCACCATTGGTGCAGGTTTTCAGGGCACTTACTCCAGCTTAAGTTTAGATGTTAGTAAATTATATTTTGAAGATCAGCTTACACAAAATGGCTTTACCGGTACTACATCCGATATTTTAACCAATGGCAATAATCAAAGTTACTTTGATGTGAATGCAGGTGTGTTGTACTCTGGTTCAAGCAATGGTATTAACAACTATTATTTAGGTGTATCCATGTATCATGTCAACAGGCCAAAAGTTAGTTTTAAAGATAAAAACTGGTTTTTAAGTGGCCGTATCACTGTACATGGTGGTGGGTCGTTTCCGGTTAGCGATGTATTAACATTGCACACATCGGTTATTCATCAAATACAAAATAAAGCCAGCGAAACAACACTTGGTGCTGCAATTGCAGCTAATTTAAACCAGGATGAAGAAAAACCTACCAGTGTTTACCTGGGTAGCTGGGTTCGTTTTAATGATGCTATTGTTCCTTACATTGGTTTGGAGTTTGGTGGTTTAAGAATTGGCGCCAGTTACGATTTAAATATATCCAGCCTGAAAGCTGCAACCAATACCCGTGGAGGTTCAGAAATTTCGTTGATCTATATCAAACAACCTGCAGAAAACAAGGGCATACCTTGCCCTAAATTTTAAAGAGTACATCCTTTAATCTCTATTTCAGCCTGCTTTAGAAATTAAGTTCTAAGTAGGGTATTGTTTGTGATATATTTAATCAGAAATGTAATAACATATTAGGCTGATTAATTTATTATTAAATTAAAATATGAAATAATAAAAATTCGTATATTTAAGTATATTTAATTGTTTTAAATTATTCACAACTAAAAATTACTTTTATGAATCGTATTTTTATTCTGGCTTTTTTAAGCCTTTTATTAATTACATCCTGTCAGAAAGAAAAAACTGCGGATAATTCCTTACCATTAGTTTCATTAACGCCTAATGACTCCAAAGCATTAGAATCATCTACATCAAATTATTTTTCAAATCTTAAAAAGGCTCAAAACAAATTAGAGATTGAGAAATTTATTAAGGAGGTCAAAGGAAAAATGAATTCAGGACAGGGTCGGCCGGGCTTATGTCCAATAATGCATGATGCAAAAGTTTACACACAAGTTACTTGTGGAAATAGCGCAGGTACAGGTATAGTAACTTTTACTTGGCTGGTATTTGAACAACTCACTTATTCAGGTGAAACATTAAATTATGATTTTGAAGTACAAACCAATAGTTTTTTACGAACTGTTACTCCAACATTGGTGTACGAATCTTCACCAGACTGCGACCCTACCGGAGATGTTTGCATTGTAACAAAGCAATATGAAGCGACTATTACATTGACAGTTAATGAAATAAAAAATAGTTATACTAGTAATGTAATAACAACTTGTTCCCTTTCTGGTAGTACTCCTTCAACAATATCTACGTCATCGGCAACATTTGGTTTCAGTCAATCCGATTATTTAAATGAGGCAGCACGAGTAGCAGTGTCTGGTTCCCCGCTGGGTATGTTTGTTGGTACAGAATGTAGCCTTGTTTGTTATAATTATTATGTTACTTGCCCTACGACAGTTAATTTCCGTTACAGGTTATCGTCTACTGCACCATCGGGCATTTGGACATATCCTACCATTCCACCATCAGGTACTATCCTGACTGTTTCTCCAACTGGGGCAAATTACGATTGGGAATGCACAATGACATACCCATTTGGGAATTCGCTGTTAAGTAGCGGAACTGTGTTTTTACCCTAAACTTGCAAGAAAAATATAAGCTAATAATTTATAAAAGCGGCTGGCTCAAAAATTTGAGGCAGCCGCTTTTTAATTAATGTGACGGAGATAGAGTTAATTTATGAGATTATCGAATATTGATTTTACCTTTTATAATTTATTTTAGAAAAAATGAAAATTTAAATTTCTTTAATCTTTTATTAAATTGCAATACCAAAACTTTTAAAATATGAAGAATATTTACACATCTTCCATACTAGTTATTTTTCTATTATTTTCTTTTATGGCATCTGCACAAAAACGTTTTTTTGCAGACGCTGATGAATTGAAAATTTCTACAGCCAATGGCAAAAGAGTTATTATTCCCACAAAATTCAGAAATACGGAATTCAACACAGCATCCTTAAAGAATTTCCTATGGTCGCTGCCAAAAGAAAGTCAGGTTTTGTATAATAGAAATCAGACACCGATATTAGAATTGCCAAGGCCTGATGGTACTACAGCAAAATTTCATGTTTGGGAAAGTAGTTTAATGGAGCCTGGTCTTGAGGCTAAATTTCCTGAAATGAAAACATTTGCCGGTCAGGGTATAGATGATCCCTACGCCACCATTCGATTTGACTATAACCCATATTTTGGATTTCACGCTCAGGTACTTTCTGCTGTAAATGGAACTTACTATATAGATCCTTATGCACGTGGAGAAATAAACAACTACATTAGTTATTATCGTTCAGATTTAAGTAGAAATCCTGGTAATCATTGCGATTTACCTTTGGAAAATGCAGGCAATATTCCTGTGCCAGACGTTGTTCCGGTAGGCAATTGCAGGGGAACACAATTATATACATACAGACTAGCTTTAGCTTGCACTGGCGAATATGCTGTTGCGGTTTGTTCTCCGGCAGTGCCAACGATACCTGCAACAGCAGCTGCAATGTTAACCACCGTAAACCGTGTTAATGGTGTTTACGAAATGGAAACTTCTATCAGAATGGTACTTATTGCTAATAATAACGACATTATTTACTTAGATGGCACCACCGATCCATATACAAATTCCAATGGATTTACTATGCTGGGCGAAAATCAAACAAACCTTACAACTGTTATAGGTACAGCTAATTATGATATTGGGCACGTGGTAAGTACTGGTGGTGGTGGTGTTGCTAGTTTAAGGTCTCCCTGTAACCCCAGCCAGAAAGCAAGAGGTGTAACAGGGTTACCTAATCCGGTTGGTGATGCGTTTGACATCGACTTTGTTGCTCACGAAATGGGGCATCAATGGGGAGGAAACCATCCTTTTAATGGTATTACAGGAAATTGCAGCGGAGGAAATCGCAATGGAGGTACAGCTTATGAAGTTGGCAGCGGTACTACAATTCAGGCTTATGCAGGAATATGTGGTGCTGATAATTTACAACCAAATAGTGATCCTTATTTTCACACAGTGAGTTTTGACGAAATAAGTGTATTTGTAGAAAACGGCGGGGCGGCATGCAGGGTGGTAACTCCTACGGGAAACACTATTCCTCAAATTACTTCCATGTCGGATAATGGGGTGAGTATTCCTATCGGCACCCCTTTTACTTTAAATGCAACTGCAATTGATGCAGATGGTGATGCAATAACCTATAACTGGGAACAATGGGATTTAGGGCCTGCTACTTTATGGAATGCCGGTAACAGTAACACCACAAGTCCATTATTCAAATCTAGAGTTCCTAAAACCAGCGGTAGCAGAACGTTTCCTGACATGGCGGTTATACTAGCAAATTACCCGGCTAACCCTGCCGCAACAATGGGTGGATTAAAAGGAGAAATATTGCCTACACAAAACAGAATTATGAAATTTCGGCTAACTGTTAGGGATAACAGAGCTGGTGGTGGTGGTGTTACAACTGGCGGAGATGGATGTCAAACAGGGTTTACAACAACCTATCAGGTAAACGTAGTAGGTAGTACCCCCTTTATAGTATCTTCTCCCAATGGTGGAGAAACCTGGGCCGGTGGTACAGCGCAAACTTTTACCTGGAATACTGCAGGTACAGAAAATGCCCCTGTAAGCACTGCCAATGTAAAAATTTCTTTATCAACAGATGGAGGCCTCACTTACCCAACAGTAATTACTGCAAGTACCCCGAATGATGGTACCGAACTTTTAACATTACCTCCCGGGGCAACTACTACTGCAAGAATAAAAGTAGAAGCAGTGGGAAATATCTTCTTCGATATTTCAAATGCCAATTTCACCATTACTGCCTCTGCTGTAGGTTTCGATTTTTCAAACCCGGCTGCCGCATCAATAGTTTGTGCTGCCGCAACAACTGCATCAGTTACTTTAGGTACCACATCCAACGGTGGCTATGTTACGCCAATTAATCTTTCTGCAAGTGGTAACCCGGCTGGTACTACGGTTAGCTTTAGTGTTAATCCACTTGTACCGGGTAACAATACTGTTGTTACACTTAATAATATCAATACACTTACAGCCGGTGCGTACAATGTTTTAGTAACTGGTATTTCAGGCACAATAACTCAAACCAGAACAATAAGTTTTGTCATTACTCCCGGAACGGGACCAGCCATCAGTGCTCAACCAACAGGCCAAAATGCATGTGTAGGAACTGCAGCTTCATTTAGTGTAACCTCTGCCACAGCAACAGGTTATCAGTGGCAGGTTAGCACCAATGGCGGCGGCACATGGACCAATATAGCGGCGGCTACCGGAGCAACGTACACGATTGCAAGTGTTACTTTAGCGCAAAACAATTACCAGTACCGCTGTATTGTAAACGGACAATGTAACACTAACACATCTACTGCTGCTGCATTAACAGTAAATACAGCTCCGGCATTTACACAACAGCCTGCAAACAATTCGGTGTGTGCAGGTAATTTGGTAAGCTTTACTGTTGCTGCCTCGGGCACCGCTCCTGCCTATCAATGGCAGGTAAGTACTGATGGTGGTGTTACATTTAATAATATTGGAGGAGCAACAGCAGCTACTTATAGTTTTGTTTCTCTACTTACACAAAATGGTTATCAATACCGTTGTGTGGTAACAGGCACCTGTACACCTGCTGTTACATCCACTGCGGCAACACTTACAGTGGGCAGCACATTAATTATTAATTCGCAACCCACTCAATCTGTAATATGTGCAGGAGGTACGGCTACTTTTAATGTTGCAGTAACCGGAATTGTTACTTACCAATGGCAGGAAAGCACCAACGGTGGCGGCACATGGACCAACATTACCAATGCTGGCATTTATTCGGGAGCCACTGCTGCTACCTTAACATTAACCGGCGTGCCGGCAACAGCAACCAATAATCTGTATCGCTGTATTGTTTCTGGTAACTGTCCATCTATAAATTCGCTTTCGGCAGCGCTAACAGTTAACACTGCCCCCGCTATTACTACACAGCCAGTTGCTGGCAGTACAATTTGTGCGGCTCAGAATACTTCTTTTAGTGTAACCGCCAATGGTACCGCATTAACTTATCAATGGCAGGTAAGTACCGATGCTGGCGTTACGTACAATAATCTTACGAATGCTGGTGTTTATTCCAATGTTACTACTGCCACGTTAAACATAACTGGTGCGACAACATCATTAAACACTTATAAATATCGTTGTGTAATAAGTGGCACATGTACTCCGGCCGCCACTACTACTTCATCAACTTTAACTGTATATACACCAATAAGTATAGGTAGCAACCCGTCTCCTACTACAGTGTGCGAAAACAGTAACGCCAGCTTTAGCATTACAGCAGCAGGTACTACGCCAGCTTATCAATGGCAGGTAAGTACTGATGGAGGAACTACTTACAACAATGTTGTTAATGCAGGAGTTTATAGCGGCGCAACAACAGCTACGCTAAGCCTTACAGGTGTGGGTTACAATATTAACAGCAGTTTTTATCGTTGCATTGTTTCCGGTGCTGCACCTTGTGGTGTAGTAAATTCCGGCGCTTCAAACTTAACAGTCAACCCGGCACCCTTGCAATTTACTATTACTGGTGGCGGCGCATATTGTGTGGGTGGTATTGGTGTGCCAATAGGACTAAGCAATTCTGCAACAGGTATCAGGTATCAATTATTATTAAATGGTGTAAATACCGGTACTCCACTATTAGGAACTGATGCCGCAATTAATTTTGGCAATAAAACTATTGCAGGCATCTATACAGTGCTGGCAACAAACGCAACAACAGGTTGCACAAAAATGATGACAGGCAGTGTAACTGTGGTTGTCAATCCGCTACCAACACTTGCATTAAATGTGGCTCCCTATAAAAATTTGTACCCTGGTTTGGTTACCACATTAACTGCAACGGCTACCACCACTGCTATACCCAGCAACATTAATTATTTATGGTTTAAAAATAATGCCGCCGTTACCAACAGCGGCAATACATTGGCAGTTAGCATCAACAATTTAATTGCCAACCTGGGAGATTACCGGGTTACAATTACAGATGCCAACGGCTGTGTTAATCAATCGCAGGTAATTACCATTGCAGATTCGGCCAATAGCAAATTATTTATTTACCCAAGCCCTAACGACGGGCAATTTACTATTGCATATCACAATCCGGGAGGATCGGGCACTAAACAACTTATAACCATTTACAGCAGCAAGGGAGAAAAAGTATATTATAAGGAATTCCCTATTAATGTAGCTTATGAATTACTTCGTATAGATTTAAGAAGAAATGGTGCAGGTATTTATTATGTGATGCTTAGTGATGCTACAGGTAAAAGAATTAAAACCAGTGAAGTGCTGGTGAGATAGAATTGGCCTTAATATTTATTGCTGACTCCCGTTTTTTAAAAGAAACGGGAGTTTTATTTACCCCTTATATACAAAGTTGAAAATCAACTAAAATATTCCGATATAGTTAGTTGCATTTGACAAGCAATATTATTTTTATACCATCTGTATGGAATATTATATAAGGCACCAACCAAACCTTATTACATGTTAATTTCGATGATCAGATTCAGATTTATTTTGTAATTTTAAATAGTTAATTGTATAAATTTATATTTAAAATATTACGCACTGTAAAGCAGCTATAAGCATACTTCAAATTAAGTATGTTTTTGGAGGTTGCCAGTTTATATTTTTATGCTGTCATTTATTTCCACAAGTAAAATGCTATCGTACTGTGTACTCAATATCAATAAATTCAAATACCGCTTTTCAAAATAGTATCAAAACTTAAAAAACATTTATGAAAAAAGTTTACGCTCTTATTTTACCCTTTTTATTACTTACTTTTTTTTCCTTGTTCATCAATTCCTGCTCTCAAAAAACAGAACAGGAAGATGAAGAGAATGACGAATATGATGGCCCGGAAATGGCTGCCGAATTTCAATACAACCGCACAAAAAATCCTTTTACCGGAAAAGTAGACAGGCAAAAAATGTGGGAGGCTATTTTGCAAACACAGCAGTTAAAGGATCAAAATGCAGGCTCTTCAAATATTATTTCCGCATTGGCCTGGACGGAGAGGGGATCCTTTACAGATATTGTTGGACCGTCAAATGGTAATACAAGGCCGGGCAGCGGTGTAACCTCCGGCCGTATTAGAGCCGTATGGGCCGACTTAGCTGATCCAACAGGTAATACTGTTTGGGTAGGCGGTGTAGATGGCGGTATCTGGAAAACTACAGACGTTACTGCTTCTCCAGCCACCTGGACTTTAGCTAACGACTATTTAAGTAATTTGTCTGTTTCTGGTATTTGCCAGGATCCTACCAATACCAACACCATGTATTTTTGTACAGGTGAATCTTTTTTTAACGGAGATGCTGTTTTTGGCAATGGTGTTTTTAAAAGTACAGATCATGGTGTTACCTGGACGCTTTTGCCCAGCACCACCACTTTAACATGATGCTCTAAAATTTTATGTGATGCAGCCGGAAATGTTTATGTGAGTACGATTGGAATTTCTGTTGCAGTTGGTTTACAAAGATCTTCTAATGGAGGAACTACCTGGACAAGCATTAACCCATTTTCCACCACTTCACGTATTGTTGATTTTGAAATAAGCAGCACAGGTACCATGCATGTTAGTGCAGGTTTATCTTCTGGTGCAGGAGTTGGCGGTTACAGGTTCAATACCAATCCGGCAACTGCCACCGCTTCCAACTGGAGTTCTGCAACAACATTATTCACTTTTCCGGCAGGAAATAATACCCGTACAGAACTTGCCTGTGCAGGCAACACAGTGTATGCCGCATTAGGCAATACCAGCTCTCAAATAGATGCTATTGCAAAATCAATTGATGGTGGTGTAAACTGGACCACATCTACACTTACAGCAACAAATATTACCGCCTTAAACGGAGGAGGACAAGCCTGGTATGCTCAGGCACTAGGTGTTGATCCTTCCGATCCCAATAACGTTGTTGTAGGCAGTTTGAATCTTTTAAAATCTACCGATGGCGGTGTTACTTTTAATAAGATCAGTGAATGGGTGGGTAACACCGGGCAGTACGTACATGCCGATCAGCATAATGTAACCTGGTACGACAATGGTAATAAATTATTGATCGGCTGCGATGGTGGCCTTCATTATTCAGCTAACAAGGGAACAAATTTTGCTGATAAAAATAATGGATTAAGATTAAAACAATTTTATTCCGTTGCCATTCACCCTACATTAACTAATTATTTTTTAGCAGGAGCACAGGATAATGGTACGCATCAGCTTAACGGACCGGGCTTAACCAGTTCGGTAGAGGTAACTGGGGGCGATGGTGCTTATGTAGATATTGATCAGGATCAGCCACAGTATCAGTTTGGTGCATATGTATTTAATCAGTATAGAAGAAGTACTAATGGTGGTGCTACCTGGCAATCATTTAATTTCTCCAGTACTCTTGGCCAGTTTATTAACCCTTTTGATTATGATGATGCCGGCAACAGAATGTATGGCAGTTATGCAGCAGGCCAATACTTCCGTTGGGATGACCCACAAACAGCAACATCAGTTGCTGCTGCTACAACAGCAACAATTTCTATTGCCAGTTTTAATGGTGGTTCAGTTGCAGGAATATGTGTTTCTCCTTATACAGCAAACAGGGTTTACTTTGGTACCAGCAGTGGTCGTGTGGTTCAGGTAGATAATGCCCACACTGCAACACCAACCGATATAAATATTACCCCGGCAGGTATGTCTGGCTATGTTAACAGCGTTGTAGTAGGTTCCAGCGATCAAAATTTAATAGCCACTGTTACCAGTACAGGAGTTAGTAATGTTTGGGCTTCCGGCAATGGAGGCACAACCTGGACAGCATGCGACGGCAATCTGCCCGATGTGCCAGTATATTGGTCACTATTTCACCCTGATGATAATACCAAAGCATATATTGCTACCGAAGCAGGAGTATGGTATACCGATGCCCTTAACGGAGCAAGTACAGTGTGGGTACCGGAAACCACCTTCCCTACTGTAAAAACAGAAATGCTAAAATACAGAAGCAGCGACAGGCTTGTTGCAGCAAGTACGCATGGCCGTGGTATATGGACTGCAACAATACCTGCAGGTTGTACTTCTGCATCAATTACAACACAACCTTCTAACAGCACAGTGTGTGCAACCAACAATGCTACTTTTACTGTTGCTGGTACGGGTACAGGCTATCAATGGCAGGAAAGCATCAATGGTGGTGGCTCATGGACCAATGTTACCAACGGTGGTATTTATAGTGGAGCTACAACAATTACTTTAACGCTTACCGGCGTAACAGCGGGTATGAATACCTATCAATATCGTTGTGTGGCCACTGCAGCATGTGCCCCCACATCTGCTAACTCCAATGCAGCTGTTTTAACCGTTAATGCAGCCACTTCAATATCCAGCCAACCTTTAAACAGTGTTATTTGTGCAGGCACCACTACAAGCTTTAGTGTTACAGCTACCGGAGCTTCACTAACTTACCAATGGCAGGAAAGCACTAATAGCGGTGGCTCCTGGACCAATATTGCCAATGGGGGTGTTTACAGTGGAGCTACTACCATCAACTTAACATTAACTGGTGTATTAGCAAACATGAACACTTATCAATACCGATGTGTGATAAGCAGTGCCTGTACGCCTTTAAATTCAACTGCTGCAGTGTTAACAGTAAATGCATCACCGGCTGTATCAACTCAACCTGCTAACACTTCTGTTTGTGCAGGTAATACGGCTACCTTTAGTGTTACAGCCACCGGTGGTGGTCTTACTTATCAATGGCAGGAAAGTACCAATGGAGGTGGTGCATGGAATAATTTAACTAATGGCGCACCTTACTCAGGCGTACTTACAGCAACATTAACCATTACCCCAACAACAGTTGGTATGAGTGCTTATCAATACCGTTGTATTGTTAACGGCGCCTGCCCTGGTGCTGCTACATCCAATGCAGGTGTGCTTACCGTAGGTACAGCATTGTCTATTACATCGCAACCGCTTGGTTCAATAATTTGTGCCGGTGCAACTACCAGCTTTTCAGTAGCCACAACAGGTACTGTTATAAGCTATCAATGGCAGGAAAGTACAAACGGAGGGGGTACATGGAACAACATTACCAATAGCGGTATTTACAGTGGGGCCACCACAGTTAATTTAACATTAACGGGGGTATTAGCTGCAATGAATAACAACCAATACCGCTGTGTAGTTACCGGAAGTTGCCCTGTACTTAATTCAAACGCAGCAACACTTACGGTAAACACTGCTCCTAACATCACCTCTCAACCGGTAAACAATACCATTTGTGCAACACAAAGCAGTTCATTCACTGTTGCTGCAACAGGGACTGGTATCAGTTATCAATGGCAGGTGAGTAACGGAAGTTGTACTACAGGCACCACATGGACTAACCTTATAAATGGAGGTGTGTATTCGGGTGTTAACACTTCAACATTAACCATAACCGGTGCTCCAGCTACAATGAATGGCACGGCATACCATTGCATTATTAGTGGCACATGTGCACCTGCTGCAACTTCCAGTTGTGTCAGCTTAACGGTTAATACGCCGGTTAATATTACTTCGCAGCCAGTTAACTCAATATTATGTGCAGGTGCTAATACCACATTCAGCGTTGCTGCTACCGGTACTGCACCAACTTATCAATGGCAGGAAAGTACCAATGGTGGTACATCATGGAATAATATTACCAACGGCGGTATTTATGGAGGTGCAACAACCAATACACTAGCACTTACCGCAGTTACAGCGGTTATGAATACCTATCAATACCGTTGCATTGTTTCGGGTGCAACGGCTTGTGCTGCTGTAAATTCAGCCGGGGCTGTTTTAACAGTTAATACTGCACCTGCAATAAGTGTTCAACCAGTTGCAGGCACTACCATCTGTTCGGGTCAAAATACTTCTTACACTGTAACTGCAAATGGTACTGCATTAACTTACCAATGGCAGTTAAGTACTGATAATGGTGGCACATGGAATAATGTAACCAATGGAGGTTTTTATGCCGGCGCAACAACTTTCACACTAAACATTACAGCTGCAACTATTGCTATTAATAGTTATCGTTACCGCTGTACGATCGGCGGTACCTGTACCCCTGCTTTAAACAGCTTGGCTGCTACATTAACGGTTAACACTCCAATCAGCATTACCACAGCGCCGGCCAATGCCACCATTTGTGCAACAGGCACTACCAGCTTTAGTGCCGCAGCAACAGGCACTTCTCCTACACTTCAATGGCAGGAAAGTACTAATGCCGGTGCCACATGGACCAATATAAATAATGCCGGTATCTACAGTGGCGCAACCACCACTACTTTAACTTTAACCGGAGTTACTGCTGGTATGAATGGCTACTTATACCGTGCAGTTGTTAGTGGAACCGCTGTATGTAGTGCAGTTAATACTACCAGTGCAGCATTAACAGTAAGTGCACAACCTACTGTAACATTAACCGCCGCACCTTATACTAAACTATTACCCGGACTTACTACCACTATTACAGCCTCTGTTAATCCAGCAACAGGATTTACAACAGTATGGACAAGAAATGGCAGCCCTATAACGGTAACAGGAAATGCTGTAAATGTTTCTGTAAACGAATTGGGACTTTATACAGTAGTAGCCACAATCGGCTCTTGTGTTTCTGTTCCTGCATCAATTACAATTAGTGATTCGGCAAGTAGCAAATTGTTTATCTATCCTAGCCCTAATAACGGCAGGTTTACTGTTGCTTATTATAACCAGGGAGCCTCAAGCACTAAACAGATCGTTACTATTTACAGCAGTAAAGGCGAGAAGGTGTACAATAAAGAATTCCCGATTTCGCAGGCATACCAATTACATGATATTGATTTGAGAAGAAATGGAAGCGGTGTTTATTATGTTGTACTGAGTGATGCAAGCGGTAAAATAATTAAAAGAGGCGAAGTATTAGTTCGTTAAAAAACTGGTTAACATTACTCATCATTTTCAACTCCCGTTATAAAAACGGGAGTTTTTTATACCTGAAAGGATATTATTTTTTCATCAAAAAAATATAACTTCAGTTTATAATGATTATAAAAGTTGACGATAACATTACACTGGAAGTATTGGCTGATAAACATGCATCAGCATGTTTTAACCTCATCAATACTAACAGAGCCTATTTAAAAGAATGGCTGCCCTGGGTAGATAATATGCAAACAGGGGAGCATTTTAAAAGTTATATCGCCAACTGCCAAAAGCTATACCAGGAGGGCACTGATTTTGGATGCGTTATACTTTTTAATAATCAGGTTGCCGGACGTATCGGCATTCATCATATCAGTCACCCTAATAAAACAGGAGCTATTGGTTACTGGTTGGGTGAAGCTTTTGCAGGTAATGGCATTATAACAAAATCATGCAAAGCATTAATTAATTACGGATTTGATGTACTTAATTTAAACAGGATTGAAATAAAATGCGGGACGGGAAATTATAAAAGTAAAGCCATTGCAGAAAAGCTACATTTTAAGCAGGAAGGCATTTTACAACAGGCAGAATTGGTAAACGATAAATTCATTGATCTCTTTTTATTTTCTATGCTTAAACAAGATTGGAGCAAACAATAATCTCAATCAGATTCTCATTTGTTGGGGTATCCACTTACATATTTATTCCCCCTTACATAAAACCGGTAAGGGTATGCCGCTGCTGCACCTGCACTTTCTATACCAATACGTTTACTTGTACCAATTTCGTTTTCATTAAAATTAATACCGGCATCAGCTATAAAAATTTTGCTACCCAGTAAATTTAAACCGGAGTGTTGTTTTAAAATACCCAAAGCTTTTCCTACATTGCCCGGGCCTTTAGTTAAAGTATTACCTGGTTTTAATTTGCCGGTACGTTGCAGCATAATATCAATCCCTTCCAAAGGTTCAACTGCTCTAATTAAAATGGCATCAGGCACATTTACTTTATTAGATACTACATTAAACAAATGATGCATGCCATAACAAATATAAACATAGGCTATGCCCGGTGCTGCATACATATGTTCGTTACGGGAAGTACGCTTTCCTCCAAATGAATGAGAAGCTTTATCTGTAAGGCCGATATAAGCTTCCGTTTCTACAATTTTACCCGAAGTGGTAACGCCATCAAACTTTGTAATTAATATTTTACCTAATAAGTCTTGGGCAATTTGCACCACATCTTCTCTGTCATAAAATTCAATGGGCAACTTCTTCATTATATCTTTAACTTTAAAGCTAAAATAAGTAAACTATAGCCATCAACATCTCCAATGCTTAAAGAAATCATCATTGCCATACAGGCATATTTTCAAACACATCGTTTTATTATTAAGCACCGTTTATGGAAGTGGATCTTTATTCCTGGATTGATCTACAGTATTCTTTTTTGTGCAGGCGTTTGGCTTTTTCTTAAATCCAGCAATTATGCTATTGATTTTGTATTACTAAAAACCGGCATAAAAGAATGGCTGCAGCAAATGCAAAACAGCTGGTTAAGCTGGCTGGTTATTTTTGCACAAATTATTTTATACCTGGTATTACTCACTTTTTATTTCTCTTTATTCAAATATCTTTTTCTTATTGTTGGCTCGCCGCTTTTTGCTTACCTGAGCGAAAAAACAGAAGCCATTATGGAAGGCAATGATTTTCCTTTTAGTTTTAAACAACTACTTAAAGATATTGTGAGGGGTATAAGAATTGCACTAAGGAATATGCTTTGGCAAACTGTGTATGCCATATCTATTTTTATTTTAGCGTTTGTACCTGTTGTTGGATGGATAACACCATTGATCGGACTGATGGTGGAATGCTATTACCTGGGTTTCTCTATGCTGGATTACAGTAGCGAAAGGCATAAACTTTCCACATCGCAAAGCATTGCTTTTATTGGAAGACACAAAGGCCTTGCCATAGGCAATGGCATGGTTTTTTTTCTGATGCACCTGATACCCGTTTTGGGCTGGATACTGGCACCAAGTTATGCAGTAATTGCTGCCACCATTAGTTTGTATGGCAACAAAGAGGGAGGACCGTCAATAGCAAATCGTCAATTGTAAATGCAGTATATCCTAATGCATCTGAATATTTTTTTGAATTAGCACAAACTCATTATGACAAGTACCATTTATTTAGTTCCCTGTGTTTTGGATGAAACCGCAACAAACACTATTCCTTTATATATTATTGATGCGGTAAAGAATTGTTCTGTAACTTTTGCAGAAAACGAAAGAACTGCAAGGCGTTTTTTAAAAAGTATTTGTAAAGAAATTGTGATTGACGATTACGAGTGGTTTACCATACATAAGGCTGAGGAAGAATTGATCAGCACCTTCAAACAAAAAATTACCGCACAAAAAAATATAGCCATCATCAGCGAAGCTGGTTGCCCCGGTGTTGCCGATCCCGGGCAGGTATTAATTGCCGTAGCACAACAAATGAATGCAGTAGTAAAACCATTAGTAGGCCCAAGCTCCATATTGTTAGCATTAATGGCCAGCGGTATGAACGGGCAACAGTTTGAATTTGTGGGCTACCTGCCCATTGATAACAACGAAAAAATAAAACGCCTTAAAGAACTGGAAGACAATTCTGCAAAAAACAACAGCACTAAAATATTTATTGAAACGCCTTACCGTAACAACCCCTTAATTGAAACTGTTTTAAAAACCTGTAAACCTTCCACCAGGTTTTGTATTGCTGCCGAGCTTACCGCTGCCAACGAATATGTAAAAACAAAAACAATAGCAGAGTGGCGCAAAGAAAAAACCGACTTTCATAAAAAGCCGGTTATATTTTTATTGCAGGGATAATGACTATTAACGCTCTATATCCTTCATCAAAATTATTTTATCTACAATGTAAGGGCTAAATCCTCTCCAGGGAATAGTGCCTTTATATTCTTTATAATGCAGGTCGAAATATTTGCCACTATTATTCATTAAAATATTGGCAATACTATCATTGGTTATAGAAAATTCAAATTCATAAGACTGCACTGTGCCTGCAGTTTTTGACCGGAATCCGGATTGAATCAATTTGCCTTCGTAGGTTTTAAAAATATTGCCCTTCTTTACCACATAATTTAATTCACCCGATTTTACACCTTCTCCAAACACATAATAATATTTCCACCAAAAAACGAGGCCTCCTATCAACAAAACAGACACAATAAATAAACGCAGGAATTTTTTAAATCCACTTGTTTTTTTGGGTAATACCTTTTCTGTATCAGCTAATTTTATATCTTCCATATCATTATTTTTTTGCAAGATAATTATAATCCGTATTTATCCACTAAATAAACCATTGCTGCCATTACCACGGCCCCCATGTGCAATTCCCGTTCATGTACGTTTTCAAATACATCGGTTGCTGCATGATGGTAATCGAAGTACCGGTTACCTGCAGGGTTTAACCCAAACTGCGCTGTTTTAAATGCAGCTTGCAAAGGGCCAATATCTGCGCCACCGCCACCGCCTTTTGTAAAGGAAAAACGGTCTGCATCAAACATGCTGAACAAATTTTTCCAACTTTTTACTTTTGCATACTGCTCTTCCGTCATACCACAACTAAAACCTTTGGGTGTTTCGCCACCTCCATCGCTTTCCATTGCCATAATATGCTTTTCGTTTTTAGCTTTAGCTTCTTCCATGTATTTATTGCCGCCACGCAGTCCGTTTTCTTCGTTAGCAAAAAGCACAATGCGTATGGTACGTTTTGGTGTATAGCCCAGTGCCTTAAAAACCCTTAATACTTCAATGCTCTGCACTACACCTGCGCCATCATCGTGTGCTCCTTCGCCAGGGTCCCAGCTATCCAGGTGTCCGCCAATAGTTATTATTTCATCAGGAAACTCGCTGCCTTTTATTTCGCCAATAATATTATGGCCTATTGTATCGGGCAACATCTGGCTGTGGGTAAATAAGTTAAAAGGCAATCTGAATTTATCTTTAGCTAAAAAGTTACTCAGCCTATCTGCATCATTAGGGCCAATGGCCACTGCCGGTATTTTAGGGAATGAATCATTATACCGCAATGCGCCGGTATGCGGATTGTTATCGTTAGCCGCCGTTACCGATCGTACAATTACTGCAAGTGCGCCATACTTTGCTGCATTACTTGCACCGCTGCTGCGATACCTTACCGCATCGCCATAACCACCGCCCAATAATTTTTTATTGTATCGGTAATTATAAAAAACAATTTTACCTTTTACTTCATCTTTTCTTTTATTGAGTTCATCAAAATTTTTTATTTCAATAACGGAGGCGGTAACGCCTTTGCTTCCGGTACCTGCTGCGTTGCCCAGCGATAAAATTGAAAAGGGTTTCATTTTTGTGTTAAAGGCTGCATTAAACACTTCTTTTTTTCCTCTTACCCAATGCGGTACCATGCATTGTTGCTTGTAAGATTTATCTGCCCCCGAAGCAGTTAAAACCTTTACGCCCCAGTCTTCGGCTTTATACATACCCGGGCTACCACTTAAACGCTGTCCAATGGTTTTACATAGTGATCTTAAATTGTTATAAGCCGTGCCATTTTGTAATATTTCATCTGATATTTTTTTTATCATTACCGAATCTTCGTTTTGCGAAAATGCAGTACCGGAGATAAACAGGAGGATGATAGCTGCAATAAATTTGTTTTTGTACATATTATCAGGTTGTGCAACAAACTTAATCAATTATTATCATTACATAAACGGAGGCGCCAGAGAAAAATAATACACTAAATTGCATCCTGCTGTTTACAAAACGGCAAAAAACTATTAAATCATTTTTATATGAATATTGCTATTGTTTGCTACCCAACTTTTGGTGGCAGTGGTGTGTTGGCTACAGAATTAGGTAAAGCACTTGCAGATAAAGGACATAATATACATTTCATCACTTACCAGCAGCCCGTGAGGTTAAGTGGTTTTCATGCTAATATTTTTTATCACGAAGTAAGAGTTCCTACTTATCCGTTGTTTGATTATCCACCTTACGAAACGGCATTGGCCAGTACGATGGTAGATGTGATCATTAATAACAATGTAGAATTATTACATGTGCATTATGCCATACCACATGCTGCGGCGGCTTATATGGCCAAGCAAATTTTAGCCAAGCAGGGCAAAAGAATTCCTGTAATTACCACTTTGCATGGTACAGACATTACGTTGGTAGGCAGGGATAAAACGTACAGCCCCGTGGTTACTTTTTCTATGAATGAAAGTGATATACTGACAGCAGTATCCGATAATTTAAAAGAAGAAACGTATAAGAATTTTGTAATTGAAAAAGAAATTGAGGTAATACACAACTTTGTAGATGTAAAACGATTTAATAAAAAACCTGTTGATGCTTTTAGAAAAGTTGTAGCTCCCAATGGCGAAAAAATAATTGTACACGCCAGTAATTTCAGAAAAGTAAAAAGAGTAGATGATGTGGTAAAAGTGTTTATGAAAATTATTGAAACAATGCCCGCTAAATTATTACTGTTGGGAGATGGCCCCGAAAGGCCTTATGTAGAAAGCATTTGCAGGGATTGTGTACTATGTGACAATATTAAATTTTTAGGCAAGCAGGAGCAGATGGAAGATATTTTACCTATTGCCGATCTGTTTTTATTAACCAGCGAATACGAAAGTTTTGGATTAGCGGCATTAGAAGCGATGGCTGCAGAAGTGCCGGTAATATCAACCAATGCCGGTGGTTTGCCCGAAATAAATATTGACGGCTATTGCGGCTATATGAGCAATGTGGGAGATATTGATGATATGGCAAAAAATGCACTGGCCATTTTAAAAGATGATGCTACGCTTTTACAATTTAAAGCAAACGCATTGGCACAAGCCAAAAAATTTGATATCGAAAATATTGTACCTATTTATGAAGCATTGTATAAAAGGGTGATTTAAACTAACGGCGACGTAACCACCTCTCTGGATCTAAATTATTTTTTTCATCATTGATGTAGAAATCAACAGCACCAATACCATCTAAATTGGCTGCAGCTTTACCAATTACCTGGCCGGTTTTTATAGCCTGCCCACGCTGTACAGAAACATTTGATAAGTTACTGTAGGTGCTGAAATATTTACCGTGCTGAATAATCACTACCTGAATATCTTCTACATATACCACATTTGATACGGTGCCATCAAAAACTGCTTTTACAGGAGTGCCTATATCTGTAGCAACAGTTAACCCTGTTGTTACCATTACAGTACCACTTGGCAATTTATTAGATCCATAATGCATCAAAGTATACCCTTTATCTACAGGCCATGGTAATGAGCCTCGGTTGTTAATAAAGTTGGCATTTACTACAATATTATCTGCATTTAACAAAACACTTTCCGGCGCTTTTTTAGGTTCTGCTTTTTTAGGAGTGGTAGTGGCTTTAGGTGCAGTAGTTACCGGATTAGTGTTAGCCTTTGTGTTAGCTTTCTCTAAAGCAATTCTTTTGGCATCATCTTCTTTTGCTTTTTTTACCGCCAGTTTGTTTGCCTCATCAATAGCTCTTTTAATGGCAGCGTTAATCGCATTGTCTACTTTCTTCAATTGTTTAGTAGTAGCAGTCATTTTATCATTCAACTGTTTCCCTTGCTTTTTTAATTCGCTAAGTATTCTATCTTTCTCCTTTTGCTCTTTTTCCAATACAGACATTTCTTTATCCTTACTCTGTAATACCACAGTTTTCTTTTGTCTGGTGCCACTTAACTCTTCTACTCTTTTTTTTCGCAAGTCCTGTGTGCGTAAAATATTTTCACCCTGCATTTCCCTGTAATTACGATAACTTTTTAAATAAGTAATTCGCTTTATAGCATCGTTAAAGCTTGATGCTGAAAAAATGAAATTCAAAAAATCGTAGTCGCTTCTGTTTTTATAGGCATACACCATGCTTTTAGCATACTCCTGCTTTAATGTATCCAATAGTTTATCGTAGCGGTTAATATCACGTTGGGTGTTAATTAAATTATTGTCGAGCAGGTTTATATCACGGTTTATATTGTCTATAATTCTATCTTGAATATTTACTTTATCATTGATCAGTTTCCATTGCACAAAATTCTCTTTTGATTTTGCTTTATTGTCATTCAGCATTCTCTCCGTTTGTTCCAATTCTCTTTTTAATTGCAGCTTTTGCTTTTCCAGTTCCTCCCGGGTTACTGGTTGCGCCAAAGCAACAATGCTACAAATACTGATAACAAACGTGAAAATGATTTTTACCATGAGCCAAATTTGAGGTTTTGTCAAAAAAAATACAATTCAAACAGGGAAATATACCGGGCTAAAACCCACATCCTGTGTATAATTAAAAATAACGCTTAGTTGTGTTTATAATTTTTGGGCACCTTTAATGTTACTGATAATTCTTTGTTAAACTCATACTGTTTATACTTAAGCCTGATGTCCAGTTTATTTTTTTCGGATACCGTTATTTCCCGGTAAGTAGAAAAATCTATACCGTTTTTATTTTCAAAATCATCGTAAGTAATATCTGCGGTTCTGTTGCGGTTTACATCCACATCATCCAGTTTGCTGTGCAGTAATAAATTTTTATCTGCAGAAAGAGTAAGCAGGTGTTTAAAAAATTGCCCCATAGTAAAAACCAATATCTTATCATCTGCCTTTTTTAAAGAAACCACAGTGCTGTCGAAAAATATTGGATTTCCAATCAACAGGTCTTGTATCGTTTTATAATCAAATGGAATTTGGGTTACTTCCTGCAAATAATCTAATGAGCGGTATTGTACTTCTTTTTCTCTTGTATTCATTAAAATAACGCTGTCCTTTGTTATTAGCATTCTATATACTTCCACATTAAGAATACTGGCTGATAAAGACATCCAAATGGCACTATCTTTAATTACCCTCACCACTGCAATAATATCTGGTTTTTTGCCTTTGCTATCTTCATATTCTACTTTTATTTTAGCATTGAAAGTTTTGTAATCAATATAATGACTGTGTAACCTGTCCATCGTTTCCTGAATCATTTTTAATGAATCGGCAACAGATGTATTAGGCGGTAACATAACACTTACTGTAGAATCCTTAGGTGCAATAGCTTTATTGATTGGCTTTGTAGTTCGGCAACTTTGCGATGCAAGCATTGTAAGTATTGCTGTTCCAATAACAAGTAAATTCTTCATTACTGATTTTATATTTTTCAGAATAATTTTATTTAGTGCCGGTGTGTCCAAAACCACCATCGCTTCTTACTGTTTCATTTAATTGTGCTGCAACTAACAATTCAGCCTTTTCTACTTTTGCAACAACCATTTGGGCAATACGGTCTCCGTTATTAATTACCTGCTGTTCGTTGCTAAGGTTTATTAAAATTACCTTTAATTCTCCCCTGTAATCACTATCAATTGTACCGGGAGAATTTAAGCAGGTTATACCTTGTTTTATTGCCATGCCACTCCTTGGCCTTATCTGTGCTTCGTAGCCGGCAGGTAATTCAATAAACAGGCCAGTGGGCGTTAAACTACGCTCAAACGGTTGCAGTACCAAAGGTTGTTCCAGGTCTGCTCTTAAATCCATACCAGCAGATCCTTCTGTTGCATAAGAAGGCAAGGGATTAGCAGATTTATTTATAATGTTAATTGATATTTTTTGCATTGCCGCAAAGGTACTAATGTAGAAATAATGAAAATTATAAAATTTACATTTTAACTGTACTGTAAGAGAATGCTTTTTCTAACTAAAGTAGTATTATACTTTGCAAAGTAATATAGTTGCATAAGCCACCAGCCCTTCTTCTCGTCCTGCAAAACCCATTTTTTCTGTAGTGGTTGCTTTTACAGAAACATCTTGTGCAGATACTTGCAGTATCGAAGCTATCACCTCCTGCATTTGTGTAACATAAGGTTTTATTTTAGGTTCCTGCAAACATAATGTAGTATCTACATTTATAATTTTATACCCCTTGTTCTTTATCAGTTCATAGCTTTTGGCCAGGAGTATTTTACTATCAATATTTTTAAGCGATGCATCTGTATCAGGAAAATGTACTCCAATATCACCAAGACACAAAGCCCCAAGCATGGCATCACAAATAGCATGTAATAAAACATCTGCATCACTATGGCCCAATGCACCTTTGGTATGTGGTATTTTTATACCGCCAATCCACAAATCTCTTCCTTCTACTAATTGATGAAAATCTATCCCTGAACCTATTCTGTAACTCATTTTTATATTTTATGGTACAAATATCTGCAATTTGACTGGCAGTAAAAACTAAAAAGCGCCCCTAAACCGGGGCGCTTTTTAAATATGTTGTTGTTGATATTATTTTGTTGCAGCGTCAAAATCAAATACTAAACCAAAACGATATGTATTTGACAATGGGTTACGGCTTATACCGCTACCTGATGGAAACAAGTAAGCAAAGTTTAATCCAAAAACATTATACTTTAAACCTGCTCCTACTGAGAAGAATTTTCTGTTTCCTTTGTTAGGATTTTCGTAGAAATAACCAGCTCTGAAAGCAAATTGGTTATTGTACCAGTATTCTAATCCGGCAGATACATTAACTTCTTGAATTTCTTCTGAAATTTTATCCGGAGCATCGCCGAAAGAGCTAAACCAGCTACTTACAACGCCTTTATTACGGTAGCTAGCTATACCTGCAGAGTCACCAACAGCTGGGGGCGTAGGCACTAATAATTTGTGTAGATCTAATGCAAAAGTAATTTTATTGTCTTCGTCAAACACTTTTGTGTAAGCACCGCCAATACCTAAATCTGCGGGAATAAAATCTTTTTGTGTTGCATCGCTGGTGTAAGAAATTTTAGAACCAAGGTTGCTTAAAGTTGCACCCCAATTAAACCCTTCTCCGTTTTCTTTAGCACCATTATGGAAGAAATGAATATCTCCGGCTACAGAATTACCAGCTTTATAACTTACTCCGTTAAAAGTTCCGCTGGCAAGGTTTGAATTAATATAACGTAATGCTATACCAATGCTATTTTTAGCAGACAGTTTTCTTGAGTAACCTGCATCAAAAGCAAATTCACGAGGACGTCCGGTGGTTAGATCATTACCATTAATATCAGTGTATTGTATGCTTCCCAAACTAAAATATCTTAAAGAAGCAGAAATTGCTGATTCGTCGTCTATTTTATAAAAGCCTGCTAAAGAAGCTACATAAACATCATTTACAGCTAAATCTCTCAGCCATGGAGCATAATTTAAAGAAAGGCCATATTTACTTGTATTAAAAGGTGTTTTTGCTATGTTCGAAAATGAAGAATTTGCATCAGGCGAAATAGCAATTCCAGCGTCACCCATTGCTCCTGTACGAGTGTCTTGATTGATACGTAAGAACGGAACTGCTGATGTTACAACGTTAATGTTGTTTGTTGCTGACTGGGCATTAGATACACTGATTGATCCTCCCAGTAAAACAACTAAGGTAGTTAGTTTTAAAGTTACTCTTTTCATGCGTTTTGTTTTGTCTTGGTTAGGTAGAACTTACCTCAATAAGCGTTTAGTTTAATGGTTGTCTTGTTTGTAAAAATAGTAGTTTTCTTGAAACGAACAACTAAATTATAAAATCTTGTTAAAAAAAAATTATTAAAATTTAGCAATTCAAAGATAATGACTTTTAGTGTAAGCAACAAAGCCTCCAATTACGGGGATTTTGCCTGGCTTTTATTAGAGTAAATACCTGAATTACGGTTTATTTCATTTAGCAAACGGGATATATTATCGATTATTGTTTGCTGATTATTAAAACTCATTTTAAAGTGCATTTTAAATACCTTACAAACACCCTTTATAATTACAATATCGGTAAATTAATTCAATTACAGCCGTATTTAAAATAAAAATATATGCCATTGTAAATTATGATCTGCTATAAATTATTATGTGCTGCGTACTTTTTTCTAAAATTGAAGACAGCTGACTTTTGGTATTTGTTGCACTGAATTACATTTTTTTTAATTATTGTTTTAATGGTTAGCAGTATTTGCGGTTTATTTTTGTTTAACAGGCAATAAAACTGCTCTAAAGTTTGTTATCACTAAAAACATACTAAGATTTTTTTTACGTTAGTATAGTGTAAAAAAATACTGACAACGCCTTATGTCGTTTAAAGTATTTATATTCGCAGCCAATACACCCCCATATACAATAAAAAAGAAAACCTTTCGTTAACCAATTTGATAAACGAACGAACATGTTAAAATTATTTTCAAGTAAAAATTTAGTAATTCTTGTTGCTGCAGCTTTTTCATTAAGCTCTTGTAAAAACGGAGGCTTATTTAAAAAGAAAAGCGAAAAGTCATCTGCTACCGGATGGAAATATAACGACAAGAATATGGGCAACTTTAATGTTGCTAAAGTTAAATACCCTAAAGCGGGCCCAGGTCTTGTATTTGTACAAGGCGGTTCCTTTGTTATGGGTGCCAAAGATGAAGATGTAATGGGCGACTGGAATAATGTGCCCCGCCGTGTTACTGTTCCATCGTTTTTTATAGATGAAACCGAAGTGGCGAACGTGCATTATAGGGAATACTTATACTGGCTTGAAAATACTTTTTCAGGTGATACTAACATTATGCGTAAGGCCCTGCCTGATACATTAGTTTGGCGTGAAGAGCTGGCTTATAACGAGCCTTATGTTGAATATTATTTCAGGTATCCGTCTTATAATTTTTATCCTGTAGTTGGTGTTAGCTGGCAGCAGGCACATGATTTTTGTATCTGGAGAACTGACAGGGTTAATGAATTGAACCTGATGGATGCTAATTACTTAAAAAAAGATGCAGCAAAAAAAGAGATGAAAGGTGCTGGTGCTGATGCATTTAATACAGAGACTTATTTAATGTCTCCGGATTTAATTCAGAGCAGAAGTAAGCCTAAAAAATCTACTTTAAAAGATGTAAATGGTAAGCCAAGAGGTATTGTGCGTATGGAAGATGGTATACTAAATATGGGCTATCGCTTACCTACTGAAGCAGAATGGGAATATGCGGCCTATGGTATTTTTGCACAAAACCCTTCTCCACGTAAAAAAGAAGGTAAATCAGGTGAAGAATTGTTAAGTAACCAACAAATATATTCATGGAGTAATAATCCTAATGGTTTGCGTGATAATCGCCGTGGAAGCTGGCAAGGTAAGTTTTTAGCCAACTTTAAACGTGGTAGTGGTGATAACATGGGTGTTGCAGGTGGTTTAAATGACCGTGCAGCCATTGCAGGTAACGTAAAATCTTTTTACCCTAACGCATTTGGCTTGTACAATATGAGTGGTAATGTTAGCGAGTGGGTAGGTGATGTTTACAGACCTTTAACTCCCAGTGATGGACAAGATTTCAACTACTTCCGTGGTAATAAATTCCAGAAATATTATAAAAATGCCTCCGGCGATTATCAAAAAGATAGTGCCAATGGTGTAGAAATCAACAAGTTGAAAAAAGTTGATATTTCCGACGATGAAGTTAAAAACCGCAGTAATTACCAAAAAAATAATGTTATCAATTATTTAGATGGTGATTCTTCAAGTGGTGTTTATTACGGTTATGGTATTTCTTCTTTAATAAACGATCAGTCAAGAGTAATTAAAGGTGGTAGCTGGAATGACAGACCATACTGGTTATCTCCCGGGGCCCGTCGTTTTATGCAGGAAGATCAGGCAGCAAGCACTGTAGGTTTCCGTTGCGCTCAAACTTACCTTGGCCCTCCTGAAGGACCAGGTTTTAAAGAAGGTAATATCTTTGGTAGCCGCAAACAAAATTCAAGAAAAAAGAAAAAATAATTTCTTATAAACTGATTACAAAAACCTCCTGATAAAATTTCAGGAGGTTTTTTATTGCATTTATTATCCTCATCTATAGTATTTTTGAAGCATGCAAACAGACCAACTTTATAAAATATTTTTAGCCCACCCATCTGTGCAAACTGATACCAGGAAGTTAAAACAAGGCGACCTGTTTTTTGCATTGAAAGGCCCAAGTTTTAACGGTAATCTCTTTGCAAAAAAAGCTTTAGATGCAGGCGCTGCTTATGCAATAGTTGATGAAGCTACAGAAATAACAGATGCAAGAATAATTACTGTAACCGATGTTTTAACTGCAATGCAGTTATTAGCAAAGCATCATCGTCAGCAATTTAATATCCCCTTTATTGCAGTAACAGGAAGCAATGGCAAAACCACTACCAAAGAGTTATTGCATGAAGTATTGTCTTCTACTTACAAAACTTACACCACAGAGGGTAATCTAAATAACCATATTGGTATTCCACTTACCATTTTTAAAATAAAAGCTGATGCAGAAATAGCTCTTATTGAAATGGGCGCCAACCATTTAAAAGAGATTGAAAGTTATTGCCAGTTTACATTACCCACACACGGCTTAATTACTAATTGCGGTAAAGCACATTTAGAAGGTTTTGGCGGAGAAGAAGGTGTAAGAAAAGGTAAAGGTGAGTTATTTGATTATTTAAGAGCCAATAATGGCACTGCTTTTATAATGAACGATTATACTTATTTACAGGAAATGAGCAAAGGCATTGCCACCATAAAAACTTATGGCACTGCAAATGCGGATATTACCGGCGAAGTAAAAAGCAGTACTGGTTTTTTAGAAGTTGCCCTAACAAAAGGCACTGCTATTAATACTATTAAAACACAACTGGTAGGTGAATATAATTTACCCAATGTGCTGGCTGCTGTTGCTGCAGGAAGATATTTTAATGTGGGGGATGAAAAAATAAAAACTGCTTTAGAAAATTACGTACCATCTAACAGCCGCTCTCAATTGATAGCAAAAGGCAGCAACAAAATTATCTTAGATGCCTATAATGCCAACCCTACCAGTATGAAAGCTGCCATTGAAAATTTTGCAAAAATGGAAGGCAGCGAAAAAGTTTTATTATTGGGTGGTATGATGGAATTAGGCAACGAAAGCTTGCAGGAGCACCAGGCGATAATTAATGTAATGGGTAATTATAAATGGAAAGCAGTGGTTTTAGTGGGCGGCGATTATCATAAATTAAAACACCCTCATTTAAATTTTGAAAACAGCTTGCAGGCAAAAGAATGGTTTACGCAGCAACAATTTAATAATACGCAGATCTTAATTAAGGGCAGCAGAAGTATGCAAATGGAGAAAGTGCTGGAATAATAACTACTGCTATTAATGATCGTTCAATGGCAAACCTTTTTGCTGGTATTGTTTCCAGTTTAAATATTCCGGTGCTACACGATGTTCTTCCATAGTAATACAATCATCAACCGGGCAAACTAATTTACACAAATTGCAACCCACGCATTCCTCATCAATGATCGTGTATTTATTGTAAGGTTTTCCATAATCTAGTTTAATGGATTGATGAGAAGTATCTTCACAAGCGATATAACATAAACCGCAGTGAATACATTTATCCTGATTAATTTTCGCAATGTGGTGATAGTTGATATCAAGGTCTTCCCAATGGGTAATGGTATCAACTGATTTGCCAATAAAATCATCCAGTGTTTTAAAACCCTTTTCATCCATCCAGTTGTTCAAGCCTTCAATCATATCTTCCACAATTCTAAACCCATGTTTCATAGCGGCAGTACATACCTGTACATTGCTTGCGCCGAGTAACATAAATTCCACCGCATCTTTCCAGGTTTCGATACCACCAATGCCGCTTATGGGAACTTTTTTAGTAAGTTCATCCTGTGCAATTGTAGTAAGCATTTTTAATGCAATAGGTTTTACTGCTGGCCCGCAGTAACCCCCAAAAACAGATTTGCCTGCTACATAAGGATTAGGAACGAGTGTATCCAGATCAACTCCTGTTACTGATTGAATAGTATTGATCAAAGACAATGCGTTGGTACCTGCTTTTACAACCGATCTTCCTGTGGGTACTACCGAATGTACATTAGGTGTGAGTTTTGTTATTACCGGTATGGTTGCTTTTTCCATTACCCATTCTACTACCATACAGGCAATTTCCGGGTCTTGTCCTACTGCTGCACCCATGCCACGTTCCGTCATACCATGTGGGCAACCGAAATTTAATTCCAATCCGTGTGCGCCAGTATCTTCTACTTTTTTAATTAATTCGTGCCAGCTGTTTTTATCATTGTCGGCCATTAGTGAAACGATCATGGCCCTGTCGGGAAATAATTTTACACACTCGGCAATCTCTTTTAAATTTATTTCCAGTGGCCTGTCGCTGATGAGTTCAATATTATTAAAACCCATCACTCTTTGTCCGCCATAATCCACCGCAGAGTAACGTGAAGAAACATTCTTTACCTGACTGCCTAATGTTTTCCAAACAACGCCACCCCAGCCTGCTTCAAATGCACGAAGTACATTATACTTTTTATCAGTAGGTGGCGCACTCGCCAACCAGAATGGATTGGGAGATTTTATACCGAGGAAGTTGGAACTAATGTTTGCCATAGACTCTAAATTTTTCACGCAAAGAGGCAAAGTAAGCCAAGATGCAAAGTTTATAAGTTGTTTACTATACGATGAATACCATCTTTAATAAGCGCCACATTAAAGTTTACCAGCAATCCAAGTTTACAACCTGTCAGTTTTAAATAAGTCTGCACCTGTTTGTAGTGTACAGGGGCCGGCGCTTCTATAGATTTAAATTCGATAATGACTTTATTATCGATTAGCACATCCGCCCTAAAACCTGCATCCATTTTTATTGTTTCATGTATCAACGGAATCGGGTATTGCCTTAAAAAAGGAATACCATTCTTTTCCCATTCATAGCAAAATATCTCTTCATAAACTGATTCAAACAAACCTGGCCCATATTGAACATGAATTTTAAAGCACAGGTCTACCACCAACCTGCAATTTCGTTTTCAGTATACATAGATAAATTGTATTCCTTTGCGTTCTTTTATTTGCTTTATCTCTTTGCGTGAAAAATATAGCTCAAAATTGCAGCCGCTGCATCTTTCCCCGCCTGTACTGCATCCACCACTTCCCTTCCACCATTTACCGCATCCCCCCCAGCAAATACGCCTTTAATATTTGTTTCGCTGTTATTGATAACAATCTTGCCTTTATTATTCATTATCTCATTATCAATTATCAATTGCTCAAAAGGCATTTGTCCTGCAGCTTTAATTACCATATCCACTTCCAATGAAAATGTTGCACCGGTTTCAACAGGGCTTTTTCTGCCGCTGACATCGGGTTCCCCCAATTGCATTATACTGCAAATAATTTCAGATACTTTTCCATTTACTCCTTTCAATTCTTTAGGTGCTGCTAACCAAATTATTTTACAGCCATCCAGCATAGCAATGTCTAATTCATGTTGTGTACAGGGCATCTCTTCTTGTGTTCTTCTATATAACATGGTTACTTCTTTTGCACCCAAACGCCTGGCTTGTGTGGCGGCATCAATCGCCGTCATACCCATACCAATTACGGCTACTTTATCGCCAACAGGAATTGCAGAAAATCCTTTGTCTCTTAAATCATAAATAAATTTGATCGCATCTTCCACTCCTTCTAAATCTTCACCGGGAATGTATAACCGATTTGCTAAACCAACACCCATGCCGAGAAATACGGCATCATATTTTTTTTGCAACTCAGCTAATGAAATATTTTTCCCTAACTCCTGTTTGTATTTTATTTCTATACCGCCCAATGATAAAATATAATTCACTTCATCTTCGCAAAACTCCGGCGTTACTTTATATGCTGCAATGCCGTAAGTCATTAAGCCGCCAGCTTTATTTTCTTTTTCATAAATAGTAACATCAATGCCTTCTCTTGATAAAACATGGGCACAACTTAAACCTGCAGGCCCTGCACCAACAACCGCAACTTTTTTGCCGGCAGATTTTTTTCTTTCGAACAATTGCCATTTTTGTTGCATCGCTTTTTCTGTACTGTATCTTTGCAGTTTAGCAATGGGAATGGGTGGCTCATCCATTAAATTAAATACACAACTGCCTTCGCACAATTTTTCTACAGGACAAACTTTGCTGCAACCAGCTCCCATAATATTGGATAGAAAAATAGTGTGTGCACTTCCTTTGATATTATCAGAGGTAATTTGTTTAATAAACTTGGGTATATTAATTCCGGTAGGGCAACTTTTAATACAAGGCGCATCATAACAAAACAAACAACGGTTGGCTTCTACCAGTGCCGCATTATGCGTTTCAAACGGCGGATGAATATCGCTGAAGTTTTCGGCGTATTGTTGTTGTGATAATTTATTGTTTAATATCGCCATAGTTTACTTTTTTATTTGTCACGCAAAGTAGAAAAGGAGCAAAGAAATACATAAGAAAAGCTTTGCGTCTTTGCGTGAAAATTATAGCTCCGTCAGTTTTCCATAACTCTCCGGCCTTCTATCTCTAAAAAATTGCCAGGTGTTTCTTACTTCTTCAATCATATCCAGGTCAAATTCACTGATCAGTAATTCATCATTGTCTTCACTGGCCTGTGCAAAAATTTGCCCACGTGGATCAACAAAATAACTGCTGCCATAAAACTTACCCAGGTTCCATGGTTTTTCTTCTCCTACACGATTAATGCAACCCATAAAATATCCATTGGCTGCTGCATGTGCCGGTTGTTCTAATTTCCATAAATATTGAGAGAGGCCGGCAACAGTTGCAGAAGGATTGTAAACGATCTCAGCACCATTCAATCCTAATGCTCTTGCACCTTCGGGGAAATGACGATCATAACAAATGTACACACCCACTTTTGCATACTTAGTTTGAAAAACAGGATAGCCCAAATTACCGGGCTTAAAGAAAAACTTTTCCCAAAAACCGCTGGTATGCGGAATATGATTTTTTCTGTACTTGCCTAAATAAGTTCCGTCAGCATCAATCACTGCAGCAGTATTGTACAACACTCCGGCCTGTTCTTTTTCGTACACCGGAACGATCATTACCATATTGTATTTTTTTGCATACGCCTGCATGCGTTCGATGGTTGGACCGGGAACAGTTTCCGCACTTTCGTACCAAGCTTTATCCTGCCCCGGGCAAAAATACGGCGTATTAAAAATTTCCTGGAAGCACAAGATTTGTACTCCCTTTTTACCCGCTTCTTCAATAAGCGGAATATGTTTTTGCAGCATCGCTTCTTTAATTTCTGCAATGGTGCCTTCGCCTTCAGTTTTGGGCAAGGACATTTGTATCAAACCAGACTTAATAATTCTTGGCATAGTATGTTTTATTTATCACGCAAAGGCGCTAAGAAACTAAAGCTGCAAAGATTTTCTTTTGTATTTCTTTGCTCCTTTTCTGCTTTGCCTGAGATTTAGATTTTATTGTCTACTTTATTTCTCTTTATAAATTTACCGAATCCTTTTTTAATGTAGCATTCATTATTTTCAATAGCAACAGTTCCTCTTAACAAAACAGTTTTTACTTTCCCTGTTACTTCCCATCCTTCATAACCACTGTAATCAACATTCATATGATGGGTTGTTGCGGAGAGGGTATGTTTTTCGTTAGGATCAAAGATTACAATATCAGCATCACTGCCCACAGCAATGGTTCCCTTGCGGGGAAACATACCAAATATTTTTGCAGGATTAGTACAGGCCACTTCCACATATTTGTTGAGGGTGATTTTATTTTTTACAACACCTTCGCTAAATAATAGTTCCATCCGATTCTCTATTGCAGGATGGCCGTTAGGTATCTTACTAAAATCATCTTTGCCCATCAATTTCTGCTCCCATTTAAAAGGACAGTGATCGGTTGCAACAACCTGCACTAATCCCTGGTTTATTCCTGCCCATAAAGTTTGCTGATCTTTCTTTTCTCTCAGTGGCGGGCTCATCACCCATTTAGCACCCTCAAAGTTTTGCTCATACAACGAAGCATCTAATAGCAGGTATTGAATGCAGGTTTCCACAAACATTTTTTGATTGCGCTTTGTTGCATTGCGTACTGCATTTAATGCACCTTCGCATGTTAAGTGTACAATATAACCAGGGCAACCTGTGTAAGAAGCCATATCCACAAAACGTTCGCTGGCTTCTGCTTCTGTTATTTCGGGTTGCGATAAATAATGATAGAGCGGAGATAATTTTCCTTCGCCCCTGTGTTTTTGTGTGAGGTAATCTATCATGTCTCCGTTAGTGGCATGTACATTAATTAAGCCGCCATGCTTTTTTACTTCTTCCATTAAACCGATCATCTGCCGGTCATCAATCATCAAAGCGCCTTTATATGCCATAAAAGTTTTAAAAGAAGTAATGCCCTCCTGCTCTATAAAAACTTTTATTTCTTTTTTTGTATCGTCATTAAAATCAGTAACTGCCATATGAAAACTGTAGTCTCCCACACAATTATTATCGCTCCGGCTTTGCCATTCTTTTAATGCATCATGCAAACTATTGCCTTGCTTTTGTAAGATAAAATCTATTACCATTGTGGTACCGCCATACAATGCTGCCCTTGTTCCAGTTTCGTAATTATCGCTGGAATAGGTTCCCATAAAAGGCATATCCAAATGCACATGCGGATCGATACCACCCGGAAAAACTAATTTACCTGCAGCATCAATTTCTTTATCAGCTTTTACATTTAAGTTTTTACCAATTGCTGTAATTATTTCTCCTTCAATAAAAATGTCCGCTACATAGTTATCTGTAGCAGTAATAATATTGCCGTTTTTAATTAATGTTGACATGCATTTACTTTTTTCTCATTAACAAAAGATACACAATACCGCTTACTAAAAAACCAACAAACCAAGCGTAATGATACAAGTCTGAAATCCAGCCCGGAAATGCCGTGGCAGAAATTAATTTTACCTGCAATAAAAAACCCGGCAGGTTTGGTGCAATACCCATCAGCAATGCAATAATTGCTTTATAATTAAATCCATTTTTATACCCGTAAGCCCCTTCGTGTTTATACAGATCATCTGCCACTAAATTTTTCTTTCTTATAAAAAAATAATCAACGATCATAATACCACCCACCGGGCCTAATAAACTTGAATAAGCAATGAGCCAGGTAAAAATATAGCCATCCGGACTTGCAATTAATTTCCATGGCAAAATTAAAATGCCAATGATACCTGTAATATAACCACCGGTTTTAAAACTGATCTTGCTTGGAGATAGATTAGAAAAATCGTTGGCAGGGCTAACAATATTTGCAGCAATATTGGTGGCCAATGTAGAAATGATGATACCGATCATTGCAAAGCTTACCATTAGTTTACTATCAAACCGACCAGCCAGTTTTACAATATCCCATTCGCTGTTGCCATAAATTATTGCAGTAGCAGAAGTAACTACCACACCAATAAAAGCAAACAACGTCATACTGGGTGGCAGGCCAATTATTTGCCCGTTGATCTGTGCTTTTTGATTTTTTGCATAGCGTGTAAAATCAGGAATATTTAGAGACAGCGTTGCCCAAAAACCCACCATGCCGGTAAGTGCAGGAAAAAAGAAATTTAAAAAAGAAGGCGTGTCAGTAAATTTTGAAGGCTGCTCCAGTATTGGCCCTAAACCATGCGCTGCACTAATGGCCCAAAACAATAACGCCAATGCAGCAACAGGTAAAAAGATGGACTTAAATACCAACAATTTTTTAATACTCTCTACACCTAAATAAACAATAAACATGTTCAGTAACCAAAAGATAAAAAAACATAACAATGGTAATGCCTGCGGAAAAAAGCCAGTAAGATCTATTTCTTCCAATGAAGGATTCCATGCCCGTAAAATATTATACAACGATGCGCCGCCTATCCAGGTTTGAATACCAAACCAACCACAGGCCACAATTGCCCTTAACATAGCAGGAATATTAGCGCCGTTTGTACCAAAACTCACCCTAGCCAAAACAGGAAATGGAATACCATATTTTGCACCGGCATGTCCGTTTAATATCATTGGAATTAATACAATGGCATTGCCTAAAAATATAGTAAGTATGGCTTGCCACCAGTTCATACCGCCTTGTATGAGTGAGCTTGCCAGCATATAAGTAGGAATACATAAGCTCATGCTTATCCATAGCGCAGCATAATTCCATGTGCTCCAGGTACGCCTGCTTTGCGGAATAGGTGCAAGATCTTCGTTGATGAGAGAAGAATCAGTTATGGTTCCAATTTCTGTCATTAAAATATATTTTTCACGTAAAGAAGTAAAGGAAATAAGTTGCAAAGTTTTCTCTTGTATTTCTTTGCCCCTTTGCGGCTTTGCGTGAAACTTTCGTGAAAATTAGTTTGTTGCAGCATCCGCAATTTTTATTGCCTCACTTATTATCGCCAGCCCTTCATCAATTTGTTCTTTAGTAACACAAAGCGGTGGTGCAGTAAAAATATAATTCCATCTTACAAATGTATACATGCCCAGCTCTTTAATTTTTGCCGCTACCTTATTCATCACTTCCATTTCATCAGGCTTTGCATTAAAGGGTGCCATGGGCTCTTTGGTTTCTCTGTTCTTCACCAATTCAATACAACCTAATAGACCAGTATTTCTAAATTCACCAATAGCAGGATGTTGTTGTTTTAGTAATTCCACCTGTTGATCCATGTATTCCCCCATGGCAACAGTATTGGCAATTAAATTATCTTCTTCATAAATTTTTAAAGTGGCTAAAGCTGCAGCACAGCTTACCGGGTGTGCCGAATAAGTTAATCCAAGTGGCAACATCGCATCATCATACCTGGCTGCAATTTTATCACTCACCTGTAAACAACCAAAAGGTAAATAACCGCAGGTTAAACCTTTTGCCATCGCAATCATATCGGGTACAATATCATGGTTTTGAAAACCAAACCATTTACCGGTTCTGCCAAAGCCGCTCATTACTTCATCCATTATTAACAGTATACCATGCTTGTCACAAATTTTCCTTACCGCCTTTAAATAGCCCACCGGGTATTTTAAACAACCGGATGAACCACTTTCTCCTTCCAGCATTATTGCCGCAATATTGTTCGGCCCTTCATAAGCAATCAATCTTTCTAATTGTGCTACGGTTTCTTTCAATAAATTTTCTTCGCCATATTCCCAGCGGTATAAAATTGGAATATCAATATGCACAAAATTGGGTGCCTGTTGTGCATCTACCGGCAATTTGCGTGGATCGCCGCTTGCAGCCATAGCGCCAATAGATGCACCATGATAAGATTGATAGCGGGTAACTATTTTATGTCTGCCAGTATATAATCTTGCTAACTTAATAGCATTCTCTATTGATGTAGCACCACATAAAGTAAAGAACGATTTATTCAGATCTCCCGGACAAATTTCCGCCAGCTTCTTCCCTAGTTCTCCTCTTACTTTTGTTGCACAACTTGGCGTTACATAACTTACCTCTTGCATTTGCTTTACTACCGCTTCTGTTATCCGCTGGTCGCCATGTCCAATATTCACGTTCATTAAACCACTGCTGAAATCGATGTAGCGTTTATCATCATAGTCGTACAAATAAACACCTTCGGCATGTTTAACTGCAATGGGCGTAGTCCCTTTTTGTTTACTCCAGGAGAATAAGGTGTAATCCAAATTGTTCTGGATTATTTCGGTTGCTTCGGAAATTGTTTTTGTGCTCATAGTTTTTATTTTTTGGGAACCCAGCTTAAAATTTCTATTTGACTTTATTGGCGTCGCACTCTTCAACAGTATCACTTCACTGGGCTTTAATTGTGTTTTATTAAAGACGTTTAATTTTCCTAATGTCACCCCTTCGGGGTTGTATTTCGTTATAACTTTCAATTGCTATATTAATTTCAGCCCTTCGGGCTTGATCTTACAACAATTTATATTTTTAAAAATCAGACTCTATCGTTTTAAATCCCGGAGGGATGCCATTAATATAGAAACCAATTTCATTATCTCATCTTAACCCCGAAGGGGTGATATTATAAATTCCTACATCAATCTTACCTCAATCATAAAATTCAAACAAATATTTCTCTTCAAATGGAATATCAAACTTTTTAAAAATGCCATATACTCCTGTTTAAATGTTTTCTTTTGATGATGTTCTTTCTGATTTTTAATATAATCAATCAAATTTCCAAAATTAGACTGCGAATAAGAAAATGCCCCATATCCTTCCTGCCACGAAAATTTTTGTTTTAAAAATCCTTTATCATTAATAAAATTGCAGGAATTATTTTTTATATCCCGTATCAGATCCGATATCTTCATTGCTGGCCTTAATCCAACTAACACGTGAACATGATCCTGCATACCATTTACCGCTAACGATTTTTGTTCTTTACCTTCTACTATTCCAGCAATATATTTATACAATTCCTCTTGAAAGGCAGGTTTAATCATATTCTCTCTGCCTTTTACAGCAAAAACATATTGAATGTATATTTGGGAAAATGTGCCGGACATATCGCCTTATTTATTTTTTATTTTAGCGTCGTTAATAAATACCGAAAATTAGATTCTTTGTGCTGACTGATTTTTCTGAAGTTCTTTCTCTTGTGCATTAATTCCCGCTGAAAGAATTTGAATTTTTAATCCTCCTCCTTTCTCGGAACCCTGTTCAGTTGATTGTTCAACAACAACTGATAAATCAAAATCAACTTTAGCTCCATCAACATCCTTTCTTGAATGAACAGAGCCAGTTAATTCAAAGCAATCGTTTTCTGAATTTGCTTCATTAACACCATTAACTACACTTAATAATGCAGAAGAAATAAATTTCTGTAATTCCATTTTAATTATTTTTTTGTATTAATATTTAACTCATCCAATTTACCCCTGCCTCTGCATTCCATTTAATCGTACTCTTCTTCAACTTCGTCCAAAATTCAATCGAACTCTTACCCGTAATATCTCCCACACCAAATTTACTTTCGTTCCAGCCACCAAAACTAAATGGTTCACGGGGTACAGGCACGCCTACATTTACACCAATCATTCCGGCACTGGCTCTGTCAATAATATATCTTGCCATACCGCCATTTTGTGTAAACACACTGGCAGCATTTCCATAAGGGTTGGCATTTTCAATCGCTAATGCTTCATCAACGGTATTGGTACGCATAATAGATATCACCGGGCCAAAAATTTCTTCTGTGGCTACACTCATTTTTGGCGTAACAAAATCAATTACCGTGGGGCCAACATAAGTGCCGTTTTCTTTTCCGGCAACTATTGTATTACGGCCATCTACTAAAATTTTTGCACCATCTCTTTCGGCTTCGCCAATATATCTTTCAATGCGTTCTTTACTTTCTTTACTGATCACGGCGCCTAAATTTTCTCCGGGAATAATTTTCCGGGCCTCTTCACAAATTTTATCAATGATGGCATCTACATTGCCCACGCCAATCATAGCGCTTGCAGCCATACAACGTTGTCCTGCACAGCCACTCATGCTGGCAGCAACATTTTGTGCTGTCATGCCGGGTATTGCATCTGGTAATACCATTAAATGATTTTTTGCACCGCCTAGTGCTAAACATCTTTTGTAATTGGATGTGGCACGTTGATAAACAATCTTTGCCACTTTAGTAGAGCCTACAAATGAAACGGCTTCTATACCCGGATGATCGCAGATAGCATTTACAATTTCCACATCGCCATGTACAATATTAAATACGCCGTCGGGCAAGCCGGCTTCTTTCAATAGTTCTGCTAATTTGCCACAGCTTAAGGGCACTTTTTCCGATGGCTTAATGATCATGCAATTACCCAAAGCAATTGCATTAGGCATTGTCCAGTTAGGCACCATGGCAGGAAAATTAAACGGTACAACAGAAGCTACAACACCTAATGGCACATGCTCCGTTCTGCACTCTACACCTTTGCTTACTTCTAATAATTCGCCGGTAATTAATTGCGGTAATGATGTAGCAAATTCTGTAAGTTCTATACATTTTTCAATCTCAGCAACAGATTCTCCATATGTTTTTCCATTTTCTTCACTGCACAATTCTGCCAGTTCTTTTACATGTTTTTCTAATAAATATTTATAGCGAAAGAAAACCTGCACTCTTTCTTTAATCGGCATTTTACTCCATGCCGGAAAAGCAGTTTTGGCAGCTTTAACCGCATCATCAAGGTCTTTTGCAGATGACATTGGTACTGTTGATAACAGATCGCCATCAACCGGAGAAATCACTTCCATTGTTCTGGATGAAGATGCATCAACAAATTTTCCGTTGATATAATTTTTTAGCGGTTCGTATTTCATATATCCTTTTTAATTAACCATAAATTAAAGAAAATAAATGAAACCGCCTTAATAAAAGCGATGGCTTAACAAAGTGTATTAATAACTTTTGAAAAAAGCCGAAGGCTGAATTTATGTAAAAGTGAAAATTAAAAAATTGCTATAACCCTATATTACCATAATATCTGGTTAAACAATAGAACATTTGGTGAAGACAGTAAAATGTAATTTTTAAGTTTTTCATTTTATTTAGAAAGAATGATCATTGCCAGTCCTGCTATATACAGGAGCAACATGATGTTCAATATTCTTTTTGTGCCTGCGGGTGCACCATCAAATTCCTTCCACACATAAATACCCCAAATTGCGGCAACCACAGTTGCGCCTTGGCCTAAGCCATAAGATACTGCAGGACCAGCCTTACCCGATGCGATGATACTGAACGACATGCCAATGCTCCAGATGACACCTCCTAAAATACCAACCAGGTGATCTTTTAATGTGCCTTTAAAATAATCTTTGAAAGACAATGCTGTACCTGCAAACGGCCGCTTCATTTGTATGGTATTAAAAACTAAACTGCTGACTACAATGCCAATTGCAAAAATTACCAAGGCAGTGTAAGGTGAAAGTTTTTCTGCTTCAGGCATATTAAAATTGCTAACCATAGAGCCGGCCACATATTTATAAAACAATCCCATTAAACAGCCGCTTACGACTGATAGAACTAATCCTTTTTTTGAAACTCCACCTTCTGTATTGGTTTGCATTTTTTGATAAGCCCTTGCATTGAGAATAATGGCAAGAGTAATCAACGCAACACCTCCGAATATCAACACAGGGTTTCCTTGCGGATCTGAAATATAATTCACAATCACACCAAGTACCAATGCAATACCAATACCTACAGGAAATGCAACAGACATTCCTGCGATTCCTATTGCAGCCACTAATAAGATGTTGGCTAAATTAAAAATTACGCCTCCAATAAATGCTGATGAGATATTGCCGTTATCTGCCTGCCGAATATCAGCAATAAAAGCCCTTCCTTCAGTTCCATTGCTTCCTAATGTTAATGCAAGTACTAAAGTGGTGAGTAAAATACCAAAGCCATAGTCCCAATACAACAATTCAAACCGCCAGGCTTTATTGGTAAGCTTTGTCGTATTGGCCCATGAACCCCAGCAGAGCATGGTAATAACACAAAGCAAAATGGCCACTCCATAATTCTCTACAATAAACATGGTTTTTAGGTTTTAAATGAGTAAATTTTTCTGAAGCATTATTAGTATTAGAATATAATCTTAATCTCTACCAATTGTGTTTTTAATTTTTTAGGTAGTGCTATTACAGTAATTTTTTTTGTCTTATCATACCTGAATTTTAAATGCTGATGGTACAAACTTATTCGCACGGGCCTTTTATCGCTGTGTATCATCAGTTCCCATTTCCTGTACGGGTTCATCCCTTTATATCTGCCTTCAACAGGATTTACCCTCAACACATATCCATTGGTATTTTTTTTCAATTCAATGATGGTAGAAGCATATATCCCTTTAAGGTAATCGTTACTAAGGCCATCATCTTCCAGCAAATTAAATTTGCTATTATCCCCTGGATAAACATGCAATGACAAAATATCATTGTTCCCTTTTTCAATTGATGAGGCATAGTGACGTAAAGGAATAATTGCCCCCTTCTTTACAAAAAGTGGCATTTGATTTAGTGGGGCAGATACAATGTATTCGACATTACCTTCCATTAGTTCTTCTGTCCAGTAGTTGATCCATTTACCTTCGGGCAAGAATATTTTTTGTATAAGAATGCCTTTTTCATAAACCGGTGCTGCCAGTAATTCATCTCCAAACATAAATTGATACAAGTGCCCGGGAATTAACCCCATTACCGGTTTTGCTTCAATACGGCTACGGTGTGCAAAACTGTATATGTATGGGAACAATTGCATACGCCATTGTGCATAGAAACGAAAAATACTGTCGGCCCTTTGCGAATACAACCAGGCCAGATTTGAAGTTGGATTTTCGGGCTGAGAAAAAACTTCCGTTATTGGATTAAACATAGAAAATTGTAACCAGCGTATATATAACTCCTCATCAGGTTTTACCGTTTCACCCATATCAAATCCACCAAGATCATTTGCTAAAAATGGGATTTTGCTGGTTGGCTTACCAGTATCTGTATATAGGGCAATATTCTCTTTGAGTGAAACATGAGGCACCCAGGTATTAAATTCAACTAAAGGTTTTTCAATAGTCCAGTCACTCCGTGTATCATCTGTCCATTTAGTTGGGTATCGCTTATACTCTTCAGTTTCCTGTCCGCCTGTGTGCGACAAAACAAATCCCCTTCCTTTTGTTTCTTTCCCAAACTCCTGGCTCATTGCAAACATTGCTTTACAGGTACTGATTTTTGAAGTACGGTCAAGCTTAATAAAATCAGCACCTTCGCTAAAAAAGGGTTTCATTTTTTGTTTAAAATAATTTACCGCAGCAGGATTATCAAAATCAATATTACCACATTGAGTGCCGGGATGTTCATTTTTTTCCTGGAACATGGCGGTACTGGTACCGTTGTTATGCCATGAATTTTTATTAGTATAAATGCCTGAGAAAAACCCTTTCGACTTAAAATCATTAAATGCATTTTCATTTCCTTTTTCCAATATGCAGTCCCAAATCCAAAAGCCTCCTTTAATTCCGTTTTGCTGCATGTATTGCCACATACCAGTGCGATTGGGATAGCTGGTTGTATCTGCTATAAAATCAATGTACTTGTGGGGACCAATACCTTTATCAGCATAACTCCAAAACCACGAATCGATCCAGTATGCATCTACCGGGTAATGGTGTTTTTTTATTTCCTCAATACGGTTTATTGTTTGTTGCTGATTGGTATAACCGCCATACAGTAGACCAAACGCCCAGGCGGGAGGCAGTATAATATTTGTATCTGCAGCCTTACGCTGACTTAGTTTATTCAAAGTTTGAGATTCTGCAACAGAAACATTTATAAGAAGAATAAAAAAAAAGACATTGTATAAACTAATCCTCATTATTTTGTTTTTAAGTTTATATAGGAAAGTATAATTGTCGCCAATTCAAATTGTGCCTGTTCATTCAAGTGAATACCATCAGTAGTTTTATTTGCAAAATTTTTCTTTAAAGTATCATAAGAATTCAAAAAATCTATTCCGGCTGTAGCGATTATTTTTTTAAACTGTAGATTATTTTCCTGAATCCTCAAATTGCCCCCTCCATATTTTACCCTATCAATCTTTTGTTCATCCATTGGCGAAGGTGTTATAAAACAGATCCTTGAATCTCTGTTGCCATGTGCTTTCAAATAGTTCTTAATTTTCTGTAGCAAAGCCGTAAGATTATTAGCTACTTCCTTTTGTCTGTCTTTAAAAATAATTTTGGTATCATTTGTTCCAAGGTTAATAAAAACGTAATCCAGCTTCCCTTTTGTTCCTAAACTTCTAAATGCATCATCCAGATATTCATTAATACTGGCAAGAGTATTTAAACTTGTTTTACCAAGATTATCAAAACCAATGGTATTACCTGATACAGATTTATTGATAATGGTAGCATAAGGAAGTAGCTTCTTCATTTGTTGTGGCCATCCAAAATCAAATGTCCCGTTTGAATCACCTAATGTGAGAATATTCAACGCTTCAAAATTTTTATTCTTATCAGCAGACAGCAATGCTAATGCCTGCGGAACCAGCATTTCGTGTCCCCCTTCAAAAATAGTAAGGCTTACTCCGGATGTTTTTTTATCCAACTGAATTACTCTTCCGCCTAATTTCAATAACGTATCAGCAGCAGGATTAAGTTGTTTGGCAAGCAGTGAAATCAATATTTTATCTGCCACCTGTAGTTGATTTTGTCCGGGGTATAATGCCGATGCAATTTTATTATACATATTTATTGAATGACTTACAGGCACAGACCCTGTATACCCGTCATGCACACCTGCATAAATATGCAATGAAGTATTTTTTCTTTTATTTCCAGAAAAAGGTAGTTTAATAGGAGAGCGTAAATCCAGTTCTCGCCAATTCATCTCGCCATTATTCATTGCAACCTGTTCAACATCTGTCGCATACTTTGCATTCCTTCCTTTAGATTCCCAATACCATTCTGTAAGATTGCTGATCCCCACCCAGGCATTAAAACTTTTTACCGGGTAGTTTATTTTCATATAGGCCAGCATGGCTGCATAGCCTCCTCCAGACACACCAATGATATGTACATTACTTGTATCAACGTTTGCATTTTTAATTGAAAAGTTAATCGCATCCTCCAGGTCTGTTATTACCAACGAACTGCCGCAGGCTTTCGGATTATTATTAGCTCCTCTGAAATCGGGATGAATATAATTCCAGTCACGTAGCAGTATTTCTTTTGCCAAGGGATCTTCCTGATTATAATCTCCGCTCCATGTATGCAATGAAATAATTAAAGGCTGTAGTATATTTTTTTTGCTTTTATAAAACCAGGCATTTTGAACGGATGAGTCGCCAGATGACTTAATGTGTACAAGGCTAAATTCAGCACCCCACTTTTTTTGATTTACATCATCCCATGGCACTGATACCAACTGTGCATTCACACAAAAATGAAAGACTATACAAAGTAAAATAAGGAATACTATTTTTCTCATCCAGATTTCAGTTTTAGAATAACAATAAAACATGAGCAGACAACACCCGTTTATCTGCTATTCATCCAAGTTTAATTTCATCTCTATATGGCACCGATGCCTGCGCCCCCATTCTTGTTACAGAAATGGAAGCCGCCTGCACTGCAAACTGAACAGCCGCTGGCCAACTCATTTTTTCAGTAACAGCAACAGCTATTGCGCCACTGAAAGTATCACCTGCAGCAGTTGTATCCATTGCTTTTACAATTGGAGCGTCTGTTTTAAATTTCACAGCCTTATTTTGGAAGAATGCACCTTGCTTTCCTAAAGTAATAATCACATTCTGCACTCCCTTACTTAAAAAAACCTCAGCAGCCTGTGATGCAGTTTTTTCATCCTCTACTTTAATGCCTGTCAGTAATGTTGCTTCTGTTTCATTGGGAGTGATCAGGAATAAGCCATTCAGTAATTCGTCAGATAGTTTTTGTGCGGGTGCAGGGTTAATAATTACCTTCTGATGATTTGCTTTTGCATTTTTGGCAACCGCTTCAATTGTTATCATTGGAATTTCCAGTTGCATTAAAATAATTTCTGCTTCTGAAAGATTTATCACCTGCTCAATATCGGCTGGTAAAAGATTTGCATTGGCACCTGGAGCAACCACAATACAATTCTCTCCTTCTTCATTTACCATAATTAAAGCTGTACCCGATGGAGCTTCTTCATCAATAAAAATAAACTCAGTATTAATATTTTCTTTTTTAAATCCATCAATACTTTGTTTGCCAAATATATCATTGCCAACTTTTGCAACGAATGTAACATTGCCACCCAACCTTGTAGCAGCAACAGCCTGGTTTGCGCCTTTGCCCCCTGCATTCATGAGGAAAGTTCCTCCTAATGTTGTTTCGCCTGGCTTTGGAAGCATTGATGATTTTACAACCATGTCTGTATTGGAACTGCCAATAACGATTATCCTGTTTGTACTCATTTAATTTTTGTTTAATCAGTTACAATTGATCCAGTCCACTTTCACAGCTTTTGATTTAGCCAGTATTTTAATTGTATTCTTCCCTTTGTTCAGTTTGTAACCTCCAATATTTACTTCATTGAACTCTTTATTAGTTACAGTGGTATTTACTTTTTATTGTTGATAAAAATTGTCAGCTGTGCCGGGTCGGCAGCAGCCGATGCCCTTAGAGAAAGATTATATTTCCGGGTAGTTAAACTTTCAAAACTATAAACCACCCACTCCGATTGCTGCAGTTCAATTGATTGCTCAGACCAGAATTGATCAGCAACTTTGCTGTCGAGATTTATTTTTACCGATTCATCTTTTCTGTAAAATTTTGACTTGTTTATCGTGTCTGAAACAAAATAAGAATGGTTAAACCCATCATGTCCATAATTCTCAGCTTCAATTTTTGCAGGAACTCTTGTTAAGATTGCATTGCAAACATCTTCGAAATATTTACAGTTGGAAATTTTAATATTCTCCAGTAATTCATTGAATGCTCCTTCAGCAAGTACAGCATCAGGCTTTGCACCCCCCTTTGAATATTCCGAAATCAAATCCCAATTACCAGGCTTATTAATGGAATAAGGAGTATTCTCTGTGTCCATTTTTTTCCAGGGCCAGAAAGAAAAACCAATGTTTTTGGATTCGAATAATTGTGTTGTCGCCCAATAAATGGCATTTCCTTTCTCACCTGTTTCGCCAACCCATATTGGGGTATTCAGTTCATCTCTCTTTTTCAAATATTGATCAATACCATTTAAATTATCTGGCCTGGCCCAACAATAATAGTGAAACTGGTAAAACACATTGTTATCAAAAGGCTTTGTAAAAAGCGACCAGTCGTTCGACCAGTTAAAGCCCTCCAGTGTAATCATATGTTTCTGATCAACCTTGCGAATAGCCGCAGTTATACGTTTATACAATGGCTCAAGTAAATGCTTGTACTTATCCGCAGACCCGGTATTGATGGGCAGCGGTTCATTTAATAAATCATAAGCTGCAACAACAGATTCATCTTTATATTTCTGTGCAAGTTTAACCCAGAGATCAACCAATTGATCCTGGTATTTTTTTTCAATAAAAAGTTCGGGAATATCATTCGGGCTGTCATCAATATTTGCCCCGGTTTGTCCACCAGGTGCGCCGTGCATATCAATAATCACATACAGGTTATACTTTTTACACCAGGTAACTAAAGAATCTATTAATTGAAATCCTTCTTCCACATAAACAGGATTTTCCTCTTCCGTTAAAAACAATCTTGAATTTAGTGCAGGCCGCACAGAATTAAACCCCAGTTCAGCAATCCGTTTTATATCAGCTTCCGTAATATAATTTTGCCGAAATGCTTTCCAAAAGGCTGCTGCCTTTTCTTTACCGATCAGGTCTGAAACCATTTTTTCTATTTTGCGTGGACGGTCACCAAGGCCTCCAAACTTCCACATATATCCCTCCGGCAACAACCAGTTTCCCAATCCAACACCTTTTAAAAATATTTTTTTGCCAGATTCGTTTACAATATCCTGGCCTGCAGTATGCAAAAAGCTGATACTCTTTCCCTGCTTTTTTTGTGCGAAAGAAAAAATACTGCTGCTTAAGATTAAAAACAGGATTACATTTTTTTTCATTTCTCTACTTTTTTATTTGTACGGGTAACCAAACTCTCATATCACCATCGGTTTGACTGGCTTCTGCAAAGGGTACTAAAATTATTTTCTCCTTTTTATTCAACAGGTCTATTGAATAAGCCTGTTTCCCAATCCAGTTTGTTGGCAACAGCTTAGATTCATTTGCAAGCCTGAGATTACCAATTGATGCTGCTTCTTTAGAATTTGCAATAAGATCATTTACCATGGCAGAATTTAAACTTCCATCCAGAGCCAGAATTTGCGGGCCACGTTGAAAGGCAAACTGGTTGGGATAGCTTTTTCCTCCAGCAATGGTTGTAACCGGCATATCAAAACTGATCATCACTTTTTCACCGGGTTTCCATTCTTTTGTAATCTGTATAAATTGATTAGAAGTACCCTTGTAAATTTTATCTCCGGCTTTAGCAGTATAATTCGTACACCACTCAGGCACTCTCAATGCTACAGTGAAACTGGCTGGCTTTAAGCCTGTAACAGATAAAACAAGGTTTCCACTTTCAGGAAAATTTCCTTCTAACTTAAAAGCAACATCCATATTTTTTTTATCAGATGTAAGTACCTTTTCTTTGTATACAGCCGGTTCATAAAACAAAACAGTTGGTATGTTATTGATGCTTCCGAAAGTAAAGTTGGGCACCAATGCAATACCTCTCGGCACACTCGATTGGCAGCAGGTGATAAAACAGGTGTATGGCTTCTTATTCATCAATGGTGTGTAATAACTCACACAACCTGTTTGTGGATTTTCTGCAGCCAGCAAATGATTATACACCGATCTTTCTAATTGATTCAGATATTTTATATCTCCCGTAAGAGCAAATAAATTTTGATTGAGTTGAATCCATGTTGTGGTTACACACCCCTCTCCCATATTATCTGTATTGGTTGCAGGCAAATAATCATCATCCTGAAAATGCTCGTGAGAGCTTGAAGTACCTGTAATGTATAATTGAGTAGCCACTACATCCTGCCATGCCATTTCAACGGCCTGCAGGAATTTTGTATCGCCTGTTAGTTGGTACAATTTAACCAGGCCTACATAATTGGAAAGCATTTCATAAGCTTTACCATTTCCAACTTTTTTTACTTTTCCTGTTGCCAGGATTGAACTGATAACTTTTGGTCCATTCTCCTGTTCCCACGCATCTAAAATATAATAACAGAAATCTAAATATTTTTTATCAGCCGTGTATTTATATAATTCAACCATCGCATCCAGTACACTTGTGGCAGCCATACCAATATGTTCCCCGGCTAAAATAATATCTTTTTGGCCTTTGCTTTTTCCAAAGGTTCTGCATAACAAGTCACCCATCTTTTTGCAGGATTCCAATGCAGGTTTATACCCTGTTGCAGAATAATAAGCCAGCAATCCATGTAAATTGTATTTGTGACTCCACACATCCCAACTGGTCCAGTATTGATCGGGGGTGTAAGTACCTAAGTAACCATCTTCCTTTTGCGTACTGATTAATTCATACATCATCCGGTCCATTTGCTTTTTTAAAGCAGCATTATGCGTCAGCTTCCAAACATTAGTTGCTGTTTCTAAATATTTGCCTGCATGCTCGCCAGCCCATGGATGTATACCTGGCCGGTTCATATAAGATCCCATTAAACCAAACTCATCTACTTTCAGCAACCGTTGCTCTAAATTTTGTGTAAAGCGGGTATTTAAATACCCGGCAAACTGCTGCTTCTGGAATGCAACAGCATTAAAGTTGTTTGGTATTTTATCTTTAACCAATGGCTTTACTTCATCTGAGAAAGGAATTTTAAGATTACCAGTGGCAATGTATAATTGCTCTTTTTTAAGAAACAGCGAACTGCTATTATCGTTAATCTGGTAGCCTACATTAAACACATTTTCACTTGCAGACTGATAACCAGAAAAAACCACAGCCACTTCAGATCCCGATTTTGCATGCAATTGAACAGACTTCGTTTCAGAAAATAAAATTTTCTTGCCGGCTTTATCCGCAATCCAGTATTTAACAGTTCCACTAAAAGCATTGTCAATTTTATTGGTAAAAACAATTTTTGTTGTGAAACCATTATTGGGGGTTTCTATAAAATCCTGTTTTACCGAAACTTCATCAAGCCAGCCAAGAGGTTCAAAACTATAAGGCCCTTCCCACATGCCCATTCCCCCAACTAAATTGTAAATTCTTACTGCAATTACATTTTCCTTATCCCACTGCACTTCTTTTTCAGGTATAGTATAGATTCTCTGTTTTTCCCATTGAGTAACATATTGTGGAGGGAAAGAACCCGTTTCACCAATCAATTTTCCATTGAAGTATGTTTGATCAACGTCATCAATTTTACCAAGGTATAATTTGATCCCTTTCCCAGTAGCCGTTTTCATAGCCGAAGGAATAACGATTTTTATTCTGTACCAGGCATAGGAAGAATCTTTTCTGAAACTTTTTGCCAATTGTTGGTTTCCCCAATCATTGTCGTTAAAAGCAGGATTGGCCCATTCAGGGTTATCACCAAACTTAAATTTGCTTTCTTTGGGCAAGTTGATTGATTGGGCCTGCGAAGAAGCAGATATTACTACGACCAATATAACGATGCTGAAAATACTATTGAAAAATTTCATTTTAGATGGTTATTTAAATATTAAACAATTATGAAAACCCTGAAATGCAAAAATCTATTCCTTTCTTAATATTACTGTTAGCATACATTGGCTGATATAGTTACTTTCGGGTTATTCTTTAACCAATTTTAAGGCTGTCCATTTTTTTCCGTTAAATATCCTTATAATATAAATACCAGTTTTTAAGTTAGAAATATTCTTATTCACTTGTCTTGTTCCTTTACTATATGTTTGCTTAGCCAGAACCATTCCTGTTTTATCAAGAATAACTATTTCTCTTATGTTCTGGTCCGAAGATTTTGCGATTTTTTGTGTTACAAGTTTCGCCTCATCAACAGAAACGATAAGGTTGTCTTTTGTTGGGTTGGGTGATATTGTATAATAACCGCCATACTGCCATTGTGCAACAAATAAAACATCGAAATCGTAAGCACCACAAGTATTAGTGTTGGTTAGTCGGAACGTAACAATATCTTCATTGCTGTAAGGAAGGTGCATTTGTAAAATATGATTGGAACCCTCTGTAAATTGTGTCCAAAAATTGGTATTGCCCGATACTAAAGACCAGGTGGCTGATTCTAATCCGGGATTGTCAATAAAAACATTGCAAATTGTATTTGATGGGATATAGTTAATGCCTCCATAATAAGTTAATAGATTGTGGGGCTGACTTGGGTCATTTAGATAATAACGTCCTTCCAGTGAGGAAACACCACTGCCAACAGAGATATCATATTTATATGCTTGGCCAACCTGGCCACACTGATTGGTTATTGTAGCAATTAATGTAACAATTCCACTGTTGTAACCTTTTGTAATGGTTGTTTGAGTTGCAGTTGGTGAATTTATTGTAACGATATTACTTGGCACAGCCTGCCATTGAACTGTAGCACCGGCAGGGAGAGTTGGTACAAAATAGTTGTTAGAAGTTGCGCAAACAATGTTGTCACCATTTACCACATATATCGGTAAAGGTGCAAGCGATAGCGTTGAAGTGAGAAGCAGTTGATTTACCCCATTGAGACCTGGAGTTACTGTAACATTTGAAGGTAATTGATAAGGGTTTGCAGATTTAAGTGTTATCGAATTTGTAGTTGTAGTAAACGGAGTTGTTGGGGCTGGTGATGTTGGTGTTGTACTGCCTGCATCATATAGCCAACCATTATTGGCACCAAGATTCCAACTATAAGTAACCGGGCAAGCTAAAGTGCCGGTGGTACTTATAGTAAAAGTCTTTGTAAATATAGTGCCACATGTCATAGATACCGACAAGGGAAAAATAGTAAATGTTGGGTTGGGTCTAGAAATATTTATGGAAGCAGTAGGTCCTCTAAAAGCGCTTAATGGTAAACATCCACTATTTATTGCCCGCACTTGAATACTACCTCCTGTAGCAGCATTTGGTGTAAATGTTACAGAGTTACTTGCTTGCTGCCAATTGCTTCCAGTAGAAACTGGTCCATTATTAATTTTCCACCCTATTGGCAATAAATATTCGTAAGTGTTAATAGTACCAAAACAAAATTCGGGTGACTCAAATGCTGTGTACCATTTTTGTGCAGTAAAACTGTAAGGTATATTTGCTATTTGACAAAGCGGAGCTTGGATAGAGGATAATGATAGAAACGAGCAAGAGCCTGAATGAAGCAATGATTTTATTTTCTTGAATTCAAAGGGAAAATTTCGTGGATTACTGTTGTTATCTGTATAGTATACCGTAAATGTTTGCTTCACATTAGCATCACTAAATTTGCCAATAAAAGTATTTGCATTACTTGATACAAGTATAGCACCACTTGATGCCGTAATTGAAGTTACAGTGCCTGAAACAGTAATTACAAAATTGTAATTAATATTTGGACAATATTCTTGGTTTTGGTCAGGTGAAAGTGTTTGAGATTTGCTTTGGCCTAATATTAAAATAAGGCTGAAAAACAAGACTGCAATTTGTTTCATAATTTTTTATTTAACTTTTTTCTAAATGAATTTGAAATCCAATTGCAAATTGTAACCCTTTATCAATTTGCTTATATGGGTTGCCAATTGTTGATGTTGATATTTGTTCCGTGGAATGTGTGTAGCCAACTAAAATCTCTATAGCCGCAGATGAGTTAAAGTAAATAGCAGGACCAGCTATGAAAGAGAAGTTATTCCTACTACCTTTTTCTCCTGTTAGTGTTACATTCCCAAATTGATAACTTAAATCTGTAAGAATGTTAAATGGCTTTTCCTTATCTAAAAAATAATAACGTAAAAATGGTCCATAATCCAGCCTTAGCGATTTACCATAGGCAGTACCAACTGATAATCCTTTATCATTTTGTAAAAGTAAAGAAGTCTTTACTCCAACTGCAAATTTGTCGATAATAAAGTAGCCAATGTTTGGGGTAAGTCTTATTTCTGTTCTTTTATATTCCCAATTAGCTGCACTCGATTGAAAGTTATTATTAATTGATTTAAAACTTCCACTACCGCCAACCAACCAGTTTTTTTTATCTAGTTGGGCCATAGAAGAAAAAGAAAGAAAAAAAACAGCAGTAAAAAAAAGAATTATTTGTTTCATAATATTTGATTTTTTTAATTATACTTATAAGTTTTCACTGTTTATAAAATCCTTAAAATGATTGTAGCTTTTCAATTGTATACTTTTCTTCTTTTGTAATGGTCTTCCATTCATCTGTTCTAAAAGGCACAGCGGGGAATCCTTCTTTATTAAACAGATTGCAATCGCTGGCATCGCCAACCCATCCAAAATGAACAGCAACCGGATTTTCTACCTTATCACTGAATAGCAGCACTGTGTTGCCTTTTATGAAAGCTTTGGCATAATGAAACACCTTGTCTTTTCCTGCAATTTCAAAGCCTTTGATGTAACCATATTTATCAGGAGTAAATAAACCTGTTCCGGTTTGATCATACGAAAGAATAATTTGATTACCCTTTATTTCCATTGATTTATACATTGGGCCATTACAAACCATTTCTTTTTTATAAATATTATTTAATGCAAGAGCAAATAACCGCTTTCCAACATCCTGTTTGTTGGTCGGATGAATATCATTTGGATTTACAACAAGGTCAGTAGTTACACACATGCCTGTGTTTGGTATGGATAAAGCCATTGTTTGTGCTTCTCTTAACTCTGCCCAGCCACAGCCTTCATTGCTGTTACCGGGATTATTAAATGTTGCCAGCTGCACAAAATAAAATGGCATAGTTTGATTATTCCATTTTTGCCTCCAGTCTTTTATCAGCAAGGGGAAAGCTTTTCTGTATTGATAGGAGCGTCCTGCATTTGATTCTCCCTGGTACCACAATACTCCCTGAAAAGCAAAAGGGATTAAAGGATCTATCATTGCATTATAACAAAGAGAGGGAAGTGAATTTTGATTGGTTGTTTTTATGATAGACTCCACCTGAAATTTCCATTCGCCACTCAAAGAAATAACAGTACTGCCCAAATTTAATTTTACATCTGCAGCATCGCCATAAATTCCACCGCCACCGCCATTGTCAACCACCCTTACAGCAATTACATTTTTCCCGTCTTTTAATACACCTGCAGGAATGATGTATTTTCTTTTTGCATCATATTGATTAGTGCTCCCTACTTTTACTCCGTTTACATAAGTAATATCATTATCATCAATTTTCGCCAGCTCTACACTTGCCGCTTTATTAAGATCAGCAGCTGACAATACAATTGTTTTTCTTAACCAAACCACACCATCCAGTTCGCCTATACTTTGCTGTTCCCATAATTGCGGCTGTATTAATACCGGCCATTTTGAATCATTAAAAGATACCTGGCTAAACAATCCTGTATTAATATTTTTCAATTTTGTGCCCTGTAATGTTTCAATTCTTACTTCACTGGCCTGTACCTTAATTTTGGAAAGAGAATCCAGATTAATTCTCGGCATACCTGCAATCATTTCTTTAAACTCTTCGCTGCTTTCAAATCCTTCACGGCTTATCCAGGTTTCAATATTGGTTCCACCCCAGGAAGAATTAATTAATCCAACAGGAATTTTGAGTTCGTTATAAATATTCTTTGCGAAAAAAAATCCAATGCCTGAAAAAGCTCCCACTGTTGTTGAATCACAGACTTCCCAGCTGCCGGAAACGAGATCAGGTTGTGGCAAAGAGCTGATAGTATGTGGAATTTTAACATGACGAATGAATGGATAATTGGCGGATGCAATTTCGTTTTTTGCATTGTTTGATTGGCCAACTGTCCATTCCATATTAGATTGTCCACTACAAAGCCACACTTCGCCAACCAGCACATTTTTTATTTGTATCAAATTTTTCCCTTTGATAATAAGATCATAAGGGCCTCCTGCATTTTCTATATCAAGCCTTAGCATCCACTTCCCATTTTTATCAGCCTTAACAGTCTTAACCTGCTTATTAAACTGCACTTCAATTTTTTCACCAGCATCTGCCCAACCCCAAACAGGAATTAAAACATTACGCTGCAATACCATATTATCTGAAAATATTTTGGGAAGCGACAAATTTGCAAACAATGAAATGCTTACAAAAAACATTACAAAAAGCAATAAGTATTTTTTTTTCATTTTGTTGAATTTTAATTTTACTAGTTCAAAATTGTATTTCAAACTTATACCTATAGAAGAAGTGCTAATCACAGATTTAAAAAGAATGCTGTAATAAATAGGTCTGCATACTTTAATAATGGTTAGCCAGTTCCAATTCTGCATAAACCGGTAAATGGTCTGATGGATATCGCAAATCTTTAGAGTCGCTTAAAACAGCATACTTTTTTACTTTTATTTTTTTTGATTTAGAAATGAAAATATAGTCTATCAATTTTGTAACGGGTTCATTATGTTTAAACCCATTAAATGTTCCGGAAGGTCCAAATGGTTTTTCTTTAGAAACATCCCTGCAATCGTTCATTTCTTTTTTTAAACCCTGTATTCTTTCTGCATCAGGCTCAGTATTAAAATCTCCCATAAATATTACGGGGTACTTTTTTATGTTTAGTATTTTAATTTTTGAAAGTATAAGTTCTATCCCCTTTGTTTTTGCCTGTTCTCCAATATGATCGAGGTGAGTATTAAAAACCCAAAACATTTTTTTTGTTTTCTTGTCTTTTAGCAAGGCATAAGTGCAAACTCTGTTATAAGCTGCATCCCACCCTTTTGAAATGCTATCGGGTGTTGGCGAAAGCCAGAACGTATTGGTTTCCTTAACTACAAACTTGTCTTTTTTATAATAAATATTTGAAGATTCCCCCTGACCAATCCCATCTCTGCCAATGCCCACAAAATTATATTGGGGGAGTGCAGTTGATATATCTGTTACCTGATTTGGCTTAGCTTCTTGTATTCCAAAAATATCAGGTTCATAAAATTGCATTTGAGCAGTAAAAAAATCTTTACGGTGTGTCCAGTCATTTTCTCCATCAACAGCAACATCAAGGCGAATATTATAAGTCATTAGTTTTAATGATTGGGCGTTAGTGCAATAACTAATTAATACCATCAGAAAAAAAGTGATACATTTCATTATAAATACGATTTTATTTAACCTCATAAAAAATCTGGAAAATCTTTTCGCAAACAATTCCATCATGATACATTATACTTCCCTTGCAGAAAATGACGATTGAGCTGCCTTTAAGTTAAAAAAAATCAGTAAGGCACAGGGCATTACTGCCCCATGCTTCTTACCTTTCTTGCTATATGAAAATTCTTATCGTTTTACTTATCTGTAGCATTTACTTTTTAAGAACCCAGCATGGTAAAACACTTTCTTTATATATCATGGCTGGCAGTACTAATCAAGAGATTCTGCAACAGAATTATCAACAGTTACAAGCTGAGAATACTTTTGTTTAATGCACAGGTATGAAAAATAAAACCATAATATTAGTTACTCGTTTTTGTTGTAAACCCGTACATAATCAATTTCCATAACATCACTTGAAAACAATGGATCTACTTTCCCTGCAAAATTGCCACCGATTGCCATATTTAAAAGAATGAAAAAATTATGGTTAAAGGGTATGCTGTCGTTATTGGCAACAGTGTGATACAATTGATTGTCAACGTAAAATTTTATTTCGGCTGCATCCCATTCTGTTACATAATTATGAAATGCGCTAGTGGCAGTTGGAATGACCAATGTGTTGCCATTAGCATTGCCGCCTGCATGACCGGGATAATGTAATGTTCCAAAAATCTTATTTAACTCCATTCCCCTGTGTTCCATAATATCAATTTCTCCACAGGCAGGCCAACCGGCTTTATCAATATTGTTTCCCAACATCCATATTGCAGGCCATGTGCCTACAGCAGCAGGAATTTTTGCCCGGGCCTCTATCCTTCCATATTTAAAATCAAATTTATTTCGAGTCAGTAATCTTGCAGAAGTATATTCTCTGTTTTCCTTTTTCTGCTTTCTGGCAGTAATTTTTAAAACTCCATTCCCCACTTTAGCATTTAGTGTATCCATTAGGGTGTAATACTGTAATTCGTTGTTACCCCATCCATGTCCTCCAACATCATAATTCCATTTGCTGCTGTCCGGCAATCCTTTGTAATTAAATTCATCATTCCAGACTAATTTCAGTCTTGTTCCGTTTGCAGATTTTTTTGAATTGTTGCATGAAATAAAATTTATTGCAATTAATAGTATACAGACCTGGCGCATGATAGATGAGTATTAATAAATAACAGATTGCGGATAATAACAACTAGAGGAGGTTTTACTCCTCCAGTTGTATTCAATTTTAAAAAATTCAAATAATAAAAATTGCAAATAATGCAAGTATACATTACTCCATTAGAGTAACCACCACGGAGTTTTATTAACATCATCAGCTCCGCCAAACTGTTCATCAACTGCTTTTTTATAGTTTACAGGATTTTTGGTTAACTCATCAGTAGGGTACATATTGCGTTTAGGAACCTGTGTTGGTGCTCCGGAATTTAAAGTAGTAGCCGGATCAAGTGGAAATACGGGATAGCCTGTACGCTGAAAAGTTCTGAACGACATTCCGCCGGCCTGAAAGAAATCTATAAAATATCTTTGCATCCATATCTGCTGCTCACGCTGCAATTTTGTTCCACCTGTTTTATAGGCAGCTTCGCCTGTAAAATAATTATTAATATAGGTTTGGTCAATGGCCATTCCATGAAGGTTTGACTGTATTACAGTAGATAAAGTTCTGTAATAATCAAGCATGGCTTTTACACCATTTTCATAATAGGTTTGTGCTGTACCAGCTACCCAACCTTCTTCAATAGCTTCTGCTATAATAAAACATTGTTCAGCATAAGTAAAGAAAATGTAAGGGTCGCCAATCCTTGATGCTGATGATGCATACCGCTTATTCAGTAAAGAATACTTTCCCGCTGCCCTGTTAAGATCGAGCAGGTTTGGTGATAATTCTGATGGTGCTCCTTCGTAAGCGGCAAAATCATTTTCCAGTAAACCACCGGTAATTTTGTATGCTGCAGGTTCTCCAAAATAAAACAACCTGCGGTCGTTAAACTTTTTTAACGAATCAACCATTAATTTGGACATTGCCAGGTTAACCCTCATTCCTTCTCCGTTATAAAAAGGATAAGTTGCATTGGTATTATCAAGGTATGCCAATTGAAAGTTATCAGCATTACCCGTCATTAAATTACCTGCAGTTACAATTTCTGCAAAACGTGCTTTTTGTGCAGGCGTAATTTTTTTACTGATGGTGTTTAAAACCCTTAACTGCATAGCATTACAAAGCCTGCGCCATTTTGCTGCATTACCACCCAACATAATATCACCGGTAAAATTAACCCCTATGGCAAATTTTTCTTCAGCAGCTTTTAAATCACTCAATACACTTACAAATACATCTGCCTGCTTATCGTATTTAGGCTGTGTTATTCCTTCTTCTGCTTTTCCTGCTTCTGAATATGGGATATCCCCCATATCTAATGTTGTAGTAAAACCATACCAGGCCTTCAAAAATAATCTCACTCCTTCGTATGAAGGTTTCATCGGACTTCCTGATGCAAAATCAACCATTCTATTAAGGATAGTTAAATTCTGAGCCCCGCCAAATCCTCCGTAAGGCCAATAAGAAGAATAGTATTGGTATGGATTAGGATTGTTTTGAAGATTGGTACAATGCTTATCCCATAACTGTGCCGTACCCCAATCTGTAGGATTTGGATTCCAAAAGCGGAAGGTGCTTTTTAATACCGATGTTGCAAGCAAATCGGGTGAAACAGATGTGGGTACATCCGGATTGGTATTTAATGTATCAAACTTTTTACATGAACTTGCAATGGTAAAAACTATTGTTGCAAGTAGTATATAATTTATTTTTTTCATTGCTGCAATTTTAGAAAGTGAAATTAATTTTGAAGCCAAGGTACCTTGTTGATGGATCTGCAAAATCTTCATTACCGCCGTCAGGATCGGAATATTTAAACTGCTTTGCTTTCAGCAATACATTTTGGCCAATTAAACTGACAGAAGCAGCTTTTACAACTTTATGCAACAGTTTAGCCGGCACACTGTACGATAAAGAAATCTCACGTAGTTTGAAAAAGGTTTTAGAATAAGTATCGTCTTTGCTTCCGTTACCACCCCATGCACTACTGTTGTGCAAATCAACCATATATTGCTTGTAGGTAGTTTTTATATCATTGGTTGCAAAAACACGGGTATCGGTTAAGATATTACCAAAAGCATCAAATGTAACCGTACCTCCAGGTAACACTTTTACACCCTGACCCAGGTAATTACTGGAACCCGGTGTAGCAACATCTAATGCTCTTTCTGGCGAAAGTGAATTTGGATGAACACCTGCCTGCCACATATAACTTTCTGTTCTTGTATTTGCAAGCCCTCCATTTACACCATCAAAAGACAAGAAGAAACTGAAATTCTTATACTTTAAATTGGCATTTGCACCCCATATAAATTTGGGATCGTAGTAACCAAATAATACATCATAGCCATGAACAATGGGCCTGCCGCTGCTATTAAGTATCAGGCTTCCTGATTGTGCACCCTTTCCTTCTGGAACACGCTGAAAATCTCTGCTAATAAAATGATCAGCACGCTCACCCACTTTTACCCAAGGTTTTTTAACCGAATAAACAGGATCTAACTTGGTATAGTATGTGGCAAAAGTTGACCAGTTAAGACCTACATCCAATTGCCAGTCTTTATTTTTAACAGGAGTGCCATTCACAATTACTTCCCAGCCACGGCGGGTTTTCTCTTCATCTGAGTTTCTTGTAATGCCACTGTATCCAGAGGCCTGTGTTAAAGGAGCACTAACAACCGGTTTGTACATCCTCTTTGTATAATGTGAAACATCAAGCGATAGACGGTTTTTCAGGAACATAGCCTGTAAACCCTGCTCAATTGTTTCAGCACCTGCATAAATAATAGTTGGGTCAACTAAATTAGAAGGAACTCCTGCACCATTCATTGTACCCCATGTAGCAGGGCTGATTGTATAGCTGCTGTTGACAACATAAATCCCTGCGGATCCTCTTGACGCAGTCCATGACCCCCTTAGCTTTAATAGGTCAAGCCAGTTCTTTGTTTGCGGCAACAATTCTGAAACGATAAAACTAGCTCCTACTGATGGATAGAACTGAGAACGTTGTTCTTTTTGCTGCGTAGAACTCCAGTCGTTACGACCCGTTGCTTCTAAATAAACCATTCTATTCCAGGAAAAAGCTGCACGGCCAAATACAGAATTTACCTGCTGTGCATATGTACTCTGCGATACCTGTGCAGGATTTATAGATGCTTTGATAGAGAAGAAACCAGGAACAGAAATACCACCTTGTGTACTTGCGTTCATATTATCATCCCGTCTGAAAAAAATTGTTCCACCGGCAAGATATTCAACAGCAAATTTGTTGAACTTCCTGTCACCTGTCAGTAACAAATCGGAGTTATTACTAAAGCCATTACTTATTCCTATATTATACTGTCCTTTTCTGCCGCCATTCCAGCCACTGTAATCAGCACCTGGCACACCTGTATTACCGGAAGAAAGATAAGAGCCCCATTGAGACCTTAACTGTCCGGTTTCTTTGTAAAAATCTACACCTGAACGAACAGTGGCTTTTAACCAATCCTTTATTTGATAACTCATGGTTAAATCAGCATTAAAAATGTCACGTGAAATTTCATTTGTTTTTTCGTAACGGTCGAAATAAGGATTGTTTTCAGAATTACCTGCATAGTTATCAATTGTACCTCCAGCTACTAATCCAAAATGATTGTTTTGAATTTCCCCTGGTTTGATCCAGTAATTATTTTTGTAAAGGCTAAGATCCCAATCAGATGGTGACCAGATCAAAATACTGTACATCGGATCGTAGGAAGTATAACCATTGGATCCGATATTCTTAGAGGCCTTTTTAGCATAAGATAAGTTTGTGCTCATTTTAAACTTTTCCAGGTTAAGATCTGCACCAAAAGAGTACGTATATTTTTGCAGCCTTGCATTTGGATAGCGGCCTTTATTTTCTACCCAGTTAAATGAATTCCTGAGCGAAAGGTTGTCCTTACGATAACCAATATTTAAATTATTGTTGGTTACATAACCCTGTTCCAGAAAATTTTTGAAATTATCTTTACCAACAGGCAGGTAAGGGCTTTGTTTAAAAGTTTTTGATATCGGATCCCACTGATTTTGCATTGATCCGTCCATTTTTGCACCCCATGAGGCATCAGAGTTGAGGGCATAAATACCACTGCCTCCACGACCATACACAGACTGTTTTTCTGGAATAGCCAGAAAACCTGCGGTAAACATCGTATTGGTTGTAAAGTCTACAGATATTCCAGATTTACTGGTACTGCCATTTTTGGTGGTAATTAAAATAGCACCATTTGCACCACGAAAACCATACAAAGCCGAAGCGGTGGCACCTTTTAATACACTGATAGATTCTATGTCTTCTGAGGACATATCAGCTAATGTTTTATTTTGATAAGCTATTCCATCTATTACCAATAATGCATTCTCTCCCCTAACGGTAAGCACCGGAAGCGCTGCAAAATCCGGAGAATTTTTTACTAATACTCCAGCTACTTTACCAGTAAGAGATGTAGCTACATCAAGGCCAGAAACTTTTTGTATGCTTTCCCCTGAAACTTTTTGAACAGCATATCCCAAAGCTTTTTCTTCTCTTTTAATACCGAGTGCTGTAACCACAATAGTTTTTAACTCTGCTTTAGATTCGGCAAGTACAACATCCACCGATTTGCCAGCAGTAACCACAACTTCTTTAGCCTCATACCCTACATAACTGATTATTAAAACTGAATTAGGATCTGCATTAATGGAAAAATTTCCGTTGGCATCAGACCTAACACCAATTTTAGATCCTTTAATTAAAATGGTTGCTCCCACTAGCGGCTGTCCTTTTTCATTGGTGATTCTTCCTTTTACTTCCACCATAAGTAACGCAACAGGCACTTCAATAACCTCCGGAACAATAATTTTTCTTTTTATAATAAAAGTATTTCCTGAAAGTGTGTACGACAGGCCTTGATCCTGAAAACAAATATCAAGCACCTCTTCCACACTACGTTTTTTTACATTTACCGATACTTTTTTTGCAGGAAGTAACACTTCATCTGCATAAAAGAACTGAAAACCCGTTTGTTTCCTGATTTCGTCAAACACTTTTACCAGGGGGATATTAGTTTCTTTTAAAGTTACCCGCTGAGAATAACTTTTAGCACTAACCTGCAGGCAGGTTGCGATTAATAAAACTGTTATGAGTTTCATAATCCTAATCGTTTTGGTTAAAAATCCGCTTTTTGGGGAGCAGGATTTAAAAAGAGCAGTTAAATACATAAATTTGTATTAATTGGGTTAAATAATAAGCAGTCTTAGACAGATATAGTTTATTATGCCACTCAAATTATAGCCGGGTTTCGCCGCAAACGGAATCCGGTTTTTTATTTGAATGCGTAACTACTTTTTATCCGTCACTGCCAGCGGGAAATAATAAAGTCATAGCAATCGATTTTATGGTGAAACAATTATTTTTTTGCCTTCAATTTTAAAATGCACTTCGTTGGTCAATGCTAAAGCTTCAAAAACTTTTGATACATTTTCATTTCTTGTAAGTTGCCCGGTAAAATGCAGGTTTACATTTCCCCTGTACTCAATATCCACATCATACCATCTGGAAATTTGTCTTAAGATTGATTTAAGATCAGCACTTTTAAATTGAAAATGTCCATTCAACCAAGCCATCGCTTCTTCTGTATCTGCATTATCAATCACATTTATTTTACCTTCCTTGTTTATAGCAGATTGTTGCCCGGGTTTAAGGTATTTTAAAGCAGTATTACCTGCTGCAGATACTTTTACAGCCCCCTCAAGCAATGTGGTTTTTATTGAGGCTTCATCGTCGTAAGCATTTACATTAAAATGAGTACCTAATACTTCAACTTCCGAAGTATTGGTCTTTACTTTAAACGGCATTGCTGTATTTTTTGCAACTTCAAAATAGGCTTCACCGATTATTATTACTTTACGTTCTGCACCAGCAAAAACTACAGGAAACCGTATGGAAGACGAAGCGTTTAGCCAAACTTTTGTACCATCAGATAAAGTAACCTGGTATTGCCCTCCACGTGGCGTGGTAATGGTATTGTAAAAAGCTTCATCATTTTCATTGATGGTTTTACCATCTATTGTATAAGCCAGTAAGCCATTGTTCAGCTTTTGCACGGTAACATTACCTTGCTGGCTGATAGTGCCATTTGATGCACTGTCTAATACTACTGTAGACCCATCTACTAATGTTAGTATGGCTTTGTTTCCGCCGGGAGCAATATCATTTTTAAGTGGTGCTTTAACAGGTACAGTTTTCGCAATTTGCTGCTTATCATCTTTGGAAGAGAATAGTGTATAAGCGCCGGCCGAAAACAGAATAAAAATAACAGCCGCTGCAACAGATAATCGCCATTTACGCTGGGGTTTCATTATAACCGGAACGTTTTGCTCACGAATATTTTGCAGCAAACGCATTTTTATCCGGTCCGCTAACTGGTCTTCTGTATCCTGCTCGTTTACAGGTATTGTTGCACTACTGTCATCAAATGAATAATACCATTCATTTAAGCGTTGTTTTTCTTCCGAAGTAGCGGTTCCGGCTTTGTACTTTTCAATAAGTACCAATATATTTTCTGGAATTTGCATAACTATATATTACAGGTGTGTTGAAACAGTGGCATCACCTATGCGAAAGAGAAATATTTTTTTTCTAGTTCGAAAAAAATATGAAAGTGAGAAATAGTAAGAAGTGCAGAAAAGATTTGGTGACTAGTTTTAGCTGCTTTACTGCTTTATGTAACTGATTTTCCACCGTTTTTGGAGACAGGTGAAGTTCTTTTGCAATTTGTTTTACTGGCATGCCTTCGTTGCGGCTGTATTTAAATATAAGTCTGCATTTTTCCGGCAGTTTTTCCACTTCTTTTTTAATGGCGTCCAGTATTTGTTTGTAATGCAAAGCTGTTTCAACAGGTAATTCAAATACCGTGGCTATAGCTGCATTATTGTTATACATTCTTTCCTGAGCCTTCTTTTTTATTTTACTCAATACTGCATATTTGGTAGCAGTGGCTAAATAATTTTCAAGAAATTCAATTTGCAGTTTTTCCCTGTTGACCCATATACCCACAAATACATCGTGTACAATATCTTCTGCAGCTTCAACCTCTTTTAACCTGTTATAAGCAATGGTAAATAATTTTTTCCAGTAACGGGTATACAATTCCGTAAAAGCAGATTCATCACCTTTAGACAACAGTTCTAAAAGCAGCTGATTGTTATATAGCAAGTAATCGTTCATTCGGCAACCGATATAAAAATAAGTAAAATTTTAGAATTTCTAATTTTCATTTGTTTGCGGAAAAACCAATATTATGTAAATCAGCAGCATTTTTTATTGGCAATATTCAAATGAAAAGGGCGGTAAAATTGTTCTCGTTTAGCGCCATTTTAATTGAAGCAATATTAAAAAAATCATTATTTCAATTAAACAAATCAGTTTCACAAAGTAATGAGGTGCGGAGTATGACTGAATAAGTCAAGACTGATTTGATATCTTTTGCTATGACTTATGGGGGCTTAAAACAAAAAACCCCGCCAGAGGCAGGGTTACATGTAAAGTGTCGGGATGGCAAGATTCGAACTTGCGACCTCCTGGTCCCAAACCAGGCGCGATAACCGGGCTACGCTACATCCCGAACTAAGAATATTTGTAAGGGTTTATTGGGAGCACCCGAACAGGTAAAATTTAAATAAGAACTTTTGCGGAGAGAGTGGGATTCGAACCCACGGTACAGTGTGACCCGTACGACGATTTAGCAAACCGTTCCTTTCGGCCTCTCAGGCATCTCTCCTAACCTGCCCTTATTTTTGTAAGGGGTGGCAAAAATACAATTCCGTGCGGTATTACCCAAAACTAAATGCAACTTTTAGATAAATAATTCTGGAATACTAAAGAAAGTTATGTTACTGAAGAATGAAAATAGAACGTGCCCGCCATTGAAGCCCAATGAGGAAGCCAATATTGGAAAAAAAACATCCAAATCCGGTATCGAATTTGGATGCAATTATTTTTAGAGAACTTTTATTTACATAGCGGCCAACTGCACTTTTTGCTGCAATTCCAACACACTTTCTTTATAAAGGCTATCAGTATCCATCAAATCTTTTACCGTTTGGCAACTGTGAATTACCGTAGTATGATCTCTGCCACCAAAATGCTCTCCAATTGTTTTTAAAGAGTTTTTAGTAAATGCCTTAGAAAGAAACATGGTGATTTGCCTGGCCTGTACGATCTCCCTTTTACGGGTTTTTTGCAATAGCTTGTCATAAGGCACATCAAAGTACTCGCACACCATTTTTTGTATGGCATCGATAGTGATTTCCTTACTGGAGGATTTTACAAAATTTCTTAATACTTTTTTAGCCAATTCAAGGTCTATTTCCCTCTTATTAAGCGAAGATTGTGCCAATAATGATATTAAAGCGCCTTCTAATTCTCTTACATTGCTATTAATATTATAGGCGATGTATTTTACTACTTCACGGGGCATATCCAAGCCATCATTCTTCATCTTCTTTTCCAGTATCTCTATCTTGGTATCGTAATCCGGCACCTGCAAATCGGCGCTTAATCCCCAACGGAAGCGGCTTAATAATCTTTCCTGCACACCTTCCAGATCTTTGGGTGGCTTATCACTGGTTAAAATTAACTGCTTGCCGCTTTGGTGTAAATGATTAAAAATAGAGAAGAATGCTTCCTGAGATTTTTCGGCCCTGTTGAAAAATTGTACATCATCAATAATTAATACATCTATCAACTGATAAAAATGTATAAAATCGTTGATGGCCTGGTTGCGGCTATGATCTATAAACTGATTGATGAATTTTTCTGAACTTACATACAACACTACTTTATTAGTGTGCAATCTTTTTACTTCGTTACCTATTGCCTGGGCCAAATGAGTTTTACCTAAACCTACACCGCCATAAATTACCAATGGGTTAAAAGAAGTAGTGCCTGGTTTTTCTGCAACGGTTTTGCCAGCACGGCGTGCTACACGGTTACAATCTCCTTCTATAAATGCATCAAATGTATAAGCATGGTTCAGCTGCGGATCAATCTGCATCTTTTTAAGACCCGGTATTACAAATGGGTTCTTAACAGGATTATTTATTACGAGCGGAAAATCCATTTCATTATTTGAATATGATTTAAAACCATGCCCCGGAACGTCCATAGTAAGCGGTTTGTTTTTACTGTTACCGCTATCCACCATAATTCTATATTCCAAACGGGCCTCTTTTCCTAATTCTCTTTTTAATGTTTTTGCCAAAAGCGAAACATAATGCTCTTCAAGGTACTCATAAAAAAATTGACTGGGTACCTGTATCGTTAATATTTTTTCTTTTAAAGCAACTGGTTTAATAGGTTCGAACCACGTTTTGAAATGCTGCCATTCCACAATGTCCTTGATTATCTCTAAGCAATCAGCCCATACTTTTTCAAAAGCCTTATCCATCAGTTCTTAAGCAATTTAATATTTATGTTGAGTTATGAGTATTTTCCGGGGGATCTCCTTACAAAAATCAGTTTCAGGTAATAAATGAAAATTAATTTTTAGCAGGACAGCGAATATCGAATATTTTGTTGAAAAAAAAATTTTTTATTCATTTGTTTTTTCCCCTACAATCACAGTATGGGATTTTGACAATTTTTTTGGTTGAAAACCTGCAAAATCAAAATCCAATCTCCCCATTTGTATACCTGCCCAACCTACCTGGTTTACCAGCACATCACTTCCGGTTTTATTCGTATACATCTCTGGTGCATCCATAAAAGTATGCGTATGCCCGCCAATAATCAAATCTATATTTTCTGTTTCTTTTGCCAGCACAATATCACTTACTTTATTGCCACTGTATTTATATCCTAAATGGCTCAAACAAATAACCATATCGCAAGCTTCTTCTTTTTTAAGTTGAGCTGCCGTTTCATTTGCTTTTTGTATGGGATCAAGGTATTGGGTATTGCCAAATAAACTATCCGGCACTAACCCGGTCATTTCTATCCCTACTGCGGTTATGCCAATTTTTAATTTCCCCTTCCTGAAAATTTTATATGGCTGGTATTTCAATTCCATTGGGGTATTGGTAAAATCGTAATTACACATCAATATAGGAAAGCTTGCATGCTTTAGCTGTGTTGCAAAATTTTCCAGACCTGCGTCAAAATCATGATTGCCCATGGTTGCTGCATCGTATCCCATTGCGGCCATTGCTTTTATTTCAGGTTCGCCTTTATATAAATTAAAAAATGGGGTACCCTGAAAAATATCTCCTGCATCTAATAACAACACCTGCTCTTGTTCGGCCCTTATTGTATTGATCAATGCTGCCCTTGCAGCCACGCCACCAAGCCCCTGGTTTCTGCTACCATCCATAGGAAATGGTTCCAGCCTGCTGTGTACATCGTTGGTATGAAGAATAGTTAATTTCTTAAGTGCTTTGTCTTTTTGCATTTCGGCAAAAAGGCTGTTAGAGGTTAACAGCGCCCCTGCAGCCAATGCTGATTGTGCAATAAATTTTCTTCTACTCTGCATTGCTTACCCTGTTTTCAATTTTAGAAGCTATTTTTTTCCCTTGCTGATTAATCTCTGTAAAATATGCTATCACCCCATCTCTGAAAAGATACCCGTTATTTATTTGCGGAATGGTTTTTAGCATAACACAATCATCGCCACCATTTGCTACATAATCAAGCAAGGCAACAGTGTACACTCCATTTTCATTAATAGGCAGGTTGTTTATTAAAACGTTTACTGCCATTTTATTTTTTATTTGCCAGGTAACGCCTGCTGCAGGCCATCCTCCTCTTGCAGAAATATGATTTAAAAACTCCTGAAATATTTTGCCACTCAACTTTTGCAATACAATAATATTATCAAAAGGCGACAGTTCAAAAACTTTACCTCTGGTTATATTGCCTGCCGGTATTGATGTAAGCCTGATGCCACCGTAATTAATAAACCCGGCATCTACCGGAATTTTGTACACTTGTTTTGCTTTGGCCAGCATAGCATCGGCTAAAACGTTACCCAATGTTCCTTCGGGTTGTTTTTTTTCCAATTCAGTTTCTGCAACAGCAATTATAGTGTTCATGCTTTTATTTACACTATCGGCATAAGGCTGTAAAATTTTAATTAACCCACTATCTTGTTTGCTGTTGTTAGTAAAGCGATAATCCTTATATTTTACGGATTGTGGTTGATAAACCGTTTTGCAGGATATGGTGAATAAGGCTACTAAAAATAGTACTAAAAAAAACTTGCTGTTCCTCCGCATAAAACACATATAATTATAAAAGGAAGGTAGCTAATTTTTATTAATAGCAACAAAAAGACCGAATAAAAAATTTATCAATAAATAGAATTACTTTTGGCATACTAAATTATCATTATGAGTTATGAATTAACCGGCAAATTAGTTGCCAAATACGACATTGTACAGCGTACAGAATCTTTTAAAACAAGAGAGTTTGCAGTAGAAAAAACTGACGAAATTAGCGGTCGTACTGTTACCAACTATGTAAAATTTCAATGCATACAGGATAAAACTGCTATTGTGGACAGGGTGAATATTGGAGATAACATAAAAGTGTATTTTAACATTAAAGGCAGCAAATGGGAAAAAGATGGTAAGGTAAACTACATTACCAATTTAGATGCCTGGAGAATTGAGCAGATTTTACAACCGGGTGCTACTGCTAAAACAGATAATGAGTATTTAGAACCATTGGACACTTTTAGTGCAACACCGCCAGATGCAGTGGATGATTTACCTTTTTAACCCCATGCCCAAAAGTAAAAGATTATAGAATTAAGCAAATAAAATTTCCGGAATAGGTATCCGGCATTACTTATGCAACAAAAAATTTCTTTTAAACTGCTTCCATCAGAGGCATCAGATGAATCCATCATCAAAAAAATAATTGCCCAAACTTCGGGTAAAAAACAAAGTGCCGTTACCGGTTTTCATCTTTTAAAAAAATCAATTGATGCAAGGGCAAAAACCATTTGGGTAAACCTTACTGTAAATGCATTTATTGATGAGCCTTTTAAAGTAAGAGAGCCGCAGTTGTTTAATTTTAGAGATGTACGCAAAGCTGAAAAAAAAGTGATCATCATTGGTGCCGGCCCCACTGGCCTATTTGCAGCACTGCAATTAATTGAGAAAGGCATTAAACCCATAATTTTAGAAAGAGGCAAAGATGTAAGGACACGGCGAAGAGATTTAGCTATGCTGAATAAAGAAGGCATTATAAACCCTGAAAGTAATTATTGTTTTGGCGAAGGTGGTGCAGGCACTTACAGCGATGGTAAATTATATACCCGAAGTAATAAACGTGGCGATATTGACCGTATTTTAAATCTATTTGTTCGCTTTGGGGCCGAAGAAAAAATTTTATACGAAGCTCATCCGCATATTGGCACCAATAAATTGCCGCATATAATTACCGCCATGCGCAACCAGATCAATGATTGTGGTGGCGATTTTTTGTTTGAGAAAAAAGTAATTGATCTTATTATTGAAAAGGAAAAAATACAATCCGTAAAAACTGCTGATGGCAATACTTTTGAAGCAGATAATTTTATTTTGGCCACCGGCCACAGTGCCAGGGATATTTTTGAATTGCTTCATGCAAAGAATATTTTAATAGAAGCAAAACCTTTTGCATTAGGGGTTCGTATTGAGCATCCGCAAATACTCATCAATAATTGCCAGTATAAAAGTAATGCTGCAAATGATGCTTTACCTCCGGCATCTTATTCTTTAGTACAGCAGGTAAACGGCAGAGGTGTATTTTCTTTTTGCATGTGCCCCGGTGGTATTATTGCCCCGGCCTCTACAGCAGCTGGAGAAATTGTAGTTAACGGCTGGAGCCCTTCTAAAAGAAATAATCCGTTTGCCAATAGCGGCATGGTAGTGCAGGTGGAGCTGGAAGATGCGGTTAAAAATTTAGGGAAGTTTAAAAGTTTAGAAGGTTTAGAAAACAGCCCTTTGCTATTGATGGAGTTTCAAAAAATGGTAGAGCAAAAATGTTTTGATGCCGGCGGCGGAAAATTTGTGGCACCTGCACAGCGCATGGTTGATTTCAGTAATGGAAAAAATTCTTCTTCATTACCCACCTGTTCTTATCAGCCAGGTTTACAATCTGTACATTTAAAAGAGGTATTACCTGATTTTGTGTATCAATCTTTAGCAAAAGGCTTTATTGAATTTGGCAAAAAAATGCCGGGCTATTTTACTAACGATGCAGTGGTGGTAGCAACAGAAAGCCGCACATCATCCCCGGTTCGCATTCCCCGAAATAATGATACGCTTACGCATCCGCAGATAAAAAACTTATACCCCTGTGGTGAGGGCGCCGGATATGCTGGCGGTATTGTAAGTGCTGCAATGGATGGAGAAAGAATTGCTGTTCAGATAGCTGCATTAATATCATAAAAAAACCGGGAAAATTTTATACCTATCTTTAATACCACTGAATTTACCACTTGTAAAATAATTGCTGTATTACAAACCCCGTTTGATTTATTTTGACAATCCTTTACATTTGACACCTAAAACAATTGTTGATGAATATTTTAGAACTGCACAATCTTAAAAAATATTTTGCCACGCAAAAAGCCGTGGATGATATTAGTATGAGCATTCCCAAAGGAAGCATATTTGGATTGCTTGGCCCCAATGGTGCCGGAAAAACTACGCTGATAAGAATGATCACCGGAATTTTTTATCCAGATGCCGGTGATATTATTTTAAAAGGAAAAAAGTTTGATCCGGAAAATGATGCCAAATACATTGGCTACATGCCCGAAGAAAGAGGCTTGTATAAAAAAATGAAAATTGGCGAGCAGGCATTATACCTTGCCCAGCTTAAAGGCCTTAGTAAGCATGATGCCATGCATAAAATTAAGGAATGGTTTAAGCGGTTGGAAATGGAAAGCTGGTGGAATAAAAAAGTAGAAGATCTTAGTAAAGGCATGGGACAAAAACTCCAGTTTGTTATTACTGTTTTGCATGAGCCCGACCTGATTATTTTAGATGAGCCATTTAGTGGCCTTGACCCTATTAATGCTAATTTGATTAAAGATGAAATTTACAGGTTAGCGCAAAATGGCACTACCATTATTTTTAGTACACACCGTATGGAGCAGGTAGAAGAAATATGCAACAACATTGTACTGGTAAATAAAGGCCAAAAAATTTTAGATGGCACTGTACAAAATGTAAAACAGGATTTTAAAGAAAATTTGTTTAGCATTCAGTTAGAAAATACTCCTGCTGCTATTAGCAGTAATGCTTTTGACATTGTTACTGTAAATAAGCAGGAATTGATTGTAAAAATAAATGAAGGATTTAAAGCTAATGATGTGCTTGGTTATTTTATGAATAATGGAAGCAACATTGTTTCGTTTAAAGAACTATTGCCTTCACTAAATGATATATTTATTAAACTGGTGGAAGGCACCCCCACTGCAAGGCAATTTCAAAAAGTAACTGAATAACCATTCAACCAACTCAACTAACATGAAAAAAATCACATTAATTATACAAAGAGAATTTCTTACCCGGGTAAGAAAAAAAACTTTCATTATCGGCACCATTCTTTTTCCCCTTTTATACCTGGGTTTAATTTTTGGTACCGGTTATATTGCGGATAAAACGAAAGAGGATTTAAATATTGCGCTGATTGATCAATCAGGTTTATTTAAGCAAGACCTGATTAAATCAATTAATGGCAACGACACTGTCAACAGCATACAACTGGTTGCAGTAAGCCCCGAATTAATAAAAACCAGTTTTGATTCTCTGGGTTTTGACGGGTATGTGATAGTACCTCAAAATTTTACCTGGCAAACCGGCGCAGATAGTTTGTTGGTAAACACAAAAAAATCTTTTGGCATTGGTGCACTAAACCCTATTGAAAAAAAGATTAACCTGATGTGGAATAGAATAAAGCGTGATAGCCTGGGCATTGACGTTGGCAAAGAAGCCATCTTAAGTAAATCAATCGACCTTAAAATAAATAATGAAAAAGATAAAAATGCTAATGCCGGTATTGCTACTGTTATTGGCTATGTATCCGGCTTTTTAATGTATTTTATTTTATTGCTGTATGGCAGCCAGGTAATGATGGGAGTAACCGAAGAGAAAACAAGTCGTATTGCTGAAGTGGTGGTATCATCTGTAAAACCTTTTCAATTAATGATCGGCAAAATCATTGGTATTGGCATGGTGGCGTTAACACAATTTTTAATTTGGATTGCCTGTATTCTTATCATTTATAATGTTACTAAAACAACTGGAAATGATGGAACAGCTTCTGTTATGGTAGGTAAAATACAACAAGTATTTACCAGTGTTAACATTCCATTGGTAGTAGGTTGTTTTATATTCTATTTGTTAGCAGGTTTCTTCTTCTATTCTTCTTTATATGCCGCTATTGGCAGTGCTATTAACGAAGATATGAGAGAAGCGCAATCGCTAAGTTTTCCTATAACAATGCTTATCATTTTTTCTATTGCATTAATGACACCGGCTATATCCAACCCCAGCAGCCCGGTTGCAGTTTGGGCAAGCATTATACCTTTTAGTTCTCCAATAGTAATGATGGCTCGTATTCCATTTGGCGTACCTAACACTGTACCCTGGTGGCAGTTAGGTTTATCCATGGTATTGTTAGTAGCAGGCTTTATGTTTACTACCTGGTTTGCTGCACGAATTTACCGCACTGGTATTTTAATGTACGGTAAAAAACCCAGCTGGAAAGAAATGATAAAATGGGCTTTTAGAAAATAAAAAAATAGTAGTATAAAAAAAGCTTGTTTGCAAATGCAAACAAGCTTTTTTATGAGTGATAAACAATGTTATACTTTTGCAACCTCAGGTTGTGGCTCTGCTTTTGGTTTTGCAGCCTTTTCGATTGCCTTGTTTAGTTCATCTCCAAGGTAGTTGCTGATAATTTTCCAGCTAACCAGGATAATGCCAATAAAAACACCAAGCAGTAATCCTATTATAGCGTACATATTGGTTGACTTACTTGCGGCCTCATAAGGACCTTCCGGCTTATCCAAAGGCTCAATAATAGGCGTTTCTTTTTGTAATTTATATGCAGCAGCTTCCCTGTTGTTTACTGCATAATAGTATTGAGATTGCACTGTAGATTTATCCTGATCTAAATTGATCTTAGGAATATTAAATCTTTTAAGTTCGGTGTTGGTAAAAAAAGTGGTTTCGTCCAATTGGATAGCCCTTTTATCCAATGCCGTTAAAACGTTAAATAAAGAATCAGCTTTCTTTACTGCAAACTCATAATCAATTTGTGCCTTCTTCTTTTTCAAATCAATATAAAACTCAGATATCTTATCAATAAAAACATAACTCACTTTTTTTACGATATCTGTATTACTATTGCTGTAATACAATTCCAGTATACCATTTTTATTAATTTTTGCCGTAAAGCCTCCCTTAAGCATACTGCTTGCAACATTGATAATGTCAGAACTATCCAGTTTTTTAATATCAATAGCTTCGTTTTGCATAAAACCGGTGTGCTTATTATGTTCTTCCAGCAACAACTCTGCAATAGTTTTATTTTTTAAAGAGGGTACTCGTTCGTTAGCTACTGCCTCTCTTGTTCTGCGGCTGGTAGCTAATTCTACAATATTAATGGAAGCTTCGCCACTAAAAGATTTTGGCGCATCGGACAACCCCAGTATATTACTGATTGCAGAAGAAGAAACAGAATTGTCGCTTGAACTGTTTAATGGAAACACCGTAGATTTGGATGTAAATACCATTACACTTTGTTTGGCTATGAAATAAAATAATCCACCAAATAAAACTGCAATGATAACTATCAGCCAACTAAATTTTTTTAACCGCTTTACTATCTGTTTTATAAGCTCTATATTATTCATCTGAATATTTGTTGGGTTAATACAATTAAAATCCTCCTACTACTTTTGCAACTAATATGCCCGTAACTATTGTTACCATTGACAGGCCCGCCTGTTTAACAATATCAACAACCTGGCTACCTTCGGTTTTAAATGGCACGTTTACTGTGCTGCCCTCGGCTACTTTTGGATAAAAATGCAGGAAGAAAAGGTTTTTAGTACGCTTACTTTTTCCATTTGCATATTGTACATAAATACGGCTTTTCCAGGGGCGCCTTCCATAACCTCCTGCCTTATCTACATAATACAGCAAATTGGTATGCTCTTTATCAAAGGTTAATTTTAACGGAGATTGAACTGTTCCTTTAACGCTTACAAAGGGATTTATTTCCGGCACAAAAATAATATCACCTTCCTGCAATACAATATCGTACTTAGAGTTTCTCATTTTCATTGCCTGGTATAAATCTATACTTACCGGCTCCTGCGATACTTCACTTAAATCAGTTTGTGCAGAATCTAAAATTATGCCGCCAAGCGAATCAGTTAATGAGTTTACTTTTTTAGTTACATTATCCCTGAAGTACTGTGTTTTTTTACGGTACAAAATTGCACCGCCTAAATCTGCATTTTCTTTTATTCCACCAGCCCTGTCTATGTAAGAAGATAAGCGTTCATATTTATTAAGACGGGGATAAGGACCGGGATATTTTATTAACCCGTTTATTTGTACCAGTTGCTGTAATTCAAATGTTGGATTTTTTCTTACGTAAACCTGGTCAAAGGGTTTTAAAACAATATTGGCTGATGCAGTGTCAACATCTAAATTGGGCGAAACTTTAATCTGTTTTAAAATTACTCTTGTTGGAGTTTGTTCTCTTTTTGCCGAATCAATATCCAATACACTTGCAATTTCAATTCTTCCAAATTCGGCAGACTGCTTTAACCCTCCTGCCAAATACAGCAGATCTTGTAAAGTCATTCCTCCGTATTTATTTATTTTTCCCTCCTTTCTTACTTCACCAAATATTTCTACATATTGTCTGTCGCCAAATTGATTGTTATTGAATAACATAATCTGGTCGTTAGAAAAAATGGGCACATTAAAAATACTTGATGTATCGTTACTTGTAATATCGGTAAGGTTTACATCAACCCTGCTGGTTTTAATGTTGGTACTATCTCCTCCACCTCTAAAAATATAGGCACGGGGTAAATAAGTGTTACGGGTAATACCGCCTGCCCTGTTAATAAGGTCAAAAAGCTTATCCCCTTTGCGTATTTCATATTGACCGGGGTAAGATACTTCTCCTTTTATTTCCACTTTATTATACAAGCCCGGATTTACAGCAATTACTTTAACAATGTCACCATCTACTAAAGGCACATCTATATTTTTATAGCGGTCGTCATTGGTTGGGTTTATTATCGCAGTTGCATTAACGTCTTTTATGGTTTGTTGCTCCAACTCTGTTCTGTAAATTTTTACACCGCTTGAAAAAGCATCTTTTAATAATCCACCACTATACTTTAGTAATGCCTTCATCCCTTCATCTTTCTTTAACTGGTAAAACATAGGGCGTTTAAATTTCCCCTCTGCTTTTACACTCTTTTCAACTGTTTGTAAAATTACAAAGTCGTTATTTTCAAGATAGATGTGTTTACCAAAATCGCCGGTGGTAAGATATTTGTAAACATCCAGTGCATCTATCACTCTGCCGTTTCGTTTAATTAAAATTTCTCTAAGATTAGCTAAATCAGTTGGGCCGCCTGCAAGAGCAATTACATTAAAGGCATTGGTAAATGCCGATACAGTTACCGGCCCTTGTTTATTTACTTCGCCTGCAACATTTATAGAAATGGTACGTGGCTGGCCCAAGGAAACTGTAAAGTTTGTAGATGCCGGAACATAGGATTTAAATCGCTGGATAATTAAAGAACGTACTTGCTCAAAAGTTAACCCCTGCAAATAAATTTTGCCTAATCCTGTTGGAAAAATAGAGCCGTCTCTTGCAACCGTATAATCTAATGTAGCTTCTGCACCGCCCCATAACGAAACAATTATCTGATCGTAAACACCAATGGGATAATCCAACGGGGGGGTAGATAAATCAGTCATGGTAGCAACAACTCCACTTCTAAACAAATGCATACCATAAGTTTCCTCTGTTATATTTGCCGATTGGGGGGTTACTTCTTTTACAAGGCTGTCTTTATTAATTTTATTTTTCAGAGAATTATTTAAGTCGCCTCCAATAGTAGATTTTGTGCCGGTATTTTTATCTTTTAAAATATCGTAGAACTGGGCACCGGGTAATTGTGTAGGCAATATTGGCGTTTCCGGACTGCTGGGATCCTTTACCGGAGGCTGTGCCTGGGCTTTACCTGCATTAACAGCAATGAATAAAGAAAATATTATTAATACTTTTTTTATATACTGACTTACCTTTCCTGAGTTTACTAACATTTGTTGGGGGTTGATTTTCAAAAATTTGATGGCAAAGATAATATATTATTTTAGTGGCTGTTGCAATGCTGTTTCAAACTCTTGCCATATTTCTTTTATAATAGCTGTAGCTGGTTGTATTGATTTTATAAGAGTACTTACCTGACCTATTTCCAGTTCTCCTTCATCCAGGTTTCCTTCAAACATACCTTGTTTTGCTCTTCCTCTTCCTAATAACTGTTTTAGTTCATCTGCAGATGCAGATTCCTGTTCTGCTTTTTGCACCTGGTTAAAAAAATTATTCTTCAATAATCTTACCGGCGTCAGTTGCTTTAGCGATAATACGGTATCGCCTTCCTGTGCCTGTATAACCGCTTCTTTAAAATTAATATGTGATGATGCTTCATCACTTGCCACAAAACGGCTTCCTATCTGAACGGCTTCTGCTCCCAAAACCATAGACGCTAACATTTGTCTTCCCGTTGCAATACCACCAGCGGCTATTACAGGTATATCTACTGCTGCACAAACTGCAGGAATTAATACCATTGTGGTAGTTTCTTCCCTTCCGTTATGGCCACCAGCCTCAAAACCCTCTGCCACTACAGCATCGCAACCTGCTTCTTGTGCTTTAAGAGCAAATTTACTGCTGCTTACCACATGCACTACTTTAATTCCATTTTCTTTTAAAATAGTAGTCCATGTTTTAGGGTTGCCGGCAGATGTAAAAACAATAGGCACTTTTTCTTCAATAATAATGGCAATATGTTTATCAATATCCGGGTAAAGCAATGGCACATTAACCCCAAAAGGCTTGTTGGTAACGGCTTTACACTTTTGAATATGCTCTCTCAATACTTCAGGATACATGCTGCCACTGCCTATCAGGCCCAAGCCTCCTGCATTACTTACAGCACTTGCAAGGCGCCATCCGCTGGCCCAAATCATACCTGCCTGAATGATTGGATAATTAATATTAAAAAGTTGTGTTACCCTGTTATGCATTGTTCAATTACTATTTACTCACTATTGAAATAAAATAGAAAGTACTTTGAAACGCAAAGTAAGTTATTTTATTTCATAAATCCAAGGTTTTTTTAATCTGAAAGGATAGGTATTTACTTAGTTTTTGTGGCCGCCACCTAAGTCGATTGCAGTATTATCACCAATATTCAAACTACGGCTTACTCCCTTAACTTCCGCATCGCTTCCAATTAGTGAGGTGTTTAATACAATTTCATACAGATTTGAATAAGAGCCAATGATAGAATCTTTAATAATGGCATGATTTAGTTTGGAGTGATCACCTATAGCCACATTGGGGCCAATTACGGAATTTTTTATATCACATCCTTCGCCGATACTTACCGGAGGTATAATAATAGTATTTTCAAAAGAATGCTCCTCAGCTATGTTGCCACCAAATTTTTTAAGCAGCGTGGCATTCGATTCCAACAAAGTTTCTTTTTTACCACAATCGAACCAGTTTTGCACTTTAAATGGTTGAAACTTAACGCCGTTTTGAATCATACATTCCAACGCATCAGTTAAGTTAAACTCATCGTAGCTTTTAATATTGGCCGCTATTATTTTTTGAATACAGGAGAACAAAAAGGCTGTTTCCTTAATTTTATAAACTCCTACTAAAGCCATATTACTTTTAGGAATGGCTGGCTTTTCTACCACCCGGTTTATAAAACCATCTTCTTCTATTTCAGCTACTCCAAAATTTCGTGGGTCATCTACTTTTTTTACGCCCAGCATTGAGTAGGGTGCATTAATAATTTCTTTTACATCATACTCGGCAATAGTATCACCCAATACAATCAATATTTCATCATCCCCAATAATTTCTTTGGTAAGATTAATGGCGTGCCCGGTGCCATGCCGTTCGTTTTGAAGTACAAAATGGCAATTTAATTGTGGGTATCTTTCCTTTACGTAATCCTGTATCTTTTCTCCCAGGTAACCTATAATAAATACAAAATCATTTATCCCTGCATCTTTTAATTGATCTATGATTATACTGAGATTAGTTTTTCCTGCAAGTGGAATTAACGCTTTGGGTTGTGTGTATGTATGCGGACGAAGTTTAGTGCCTGCGCCTGCTACCGGTATAATAGCCTTCATGCTTTGAATATTTGTGAAGCGTCTTTTTTTTAAAAGGATGTGAAATTAGCGATTTTTTAATAAGCCTGTGTATTTTTTACACCCACCTCATTTTAGGTTTCCTAAAAACTTGCATTTATCTTTGCGCCAAATTTTTATAGATGCAAAGAGATACAGTAATTTTTGAACTTATTAATAAAGAATTAGAAAGGCAACGCAATGGCATTGAGCTCATTGCTTCAGAAAACTTTACCAGCTTGCAGGTAATGCAGGCAATGGGTACCTCTTTAACCAATAAATATGCAGAAGGATACCCCGGCCGCAGGTATTATGGTGGTTGCGAAATTGTAGACCAGGTAGAACAATTGGCTATTGACCGGTTGAAACAAATTTTTAACTGTGAATATGCCAACGTACAACCGCATAGCGGGGCACAAGCCAATGCAGCTTTATTACTGGCTATTTTACAGCCCGGCGATAAAATACTGGGATTAGATCTTAGCATGGGCGGGCATTTAACCCATGGCTCTACAGTAAATTTTTCCGGTAAATTATATCAACCTCATTTTTACGGTGTAAAAAAAGATACCGGCCTTATTGACTACGAAATGCTGGAAGAAAAAGCACGTACAGAAAAACCAAAAGTTATTATCTGTGGTGCCAGTGCTTACAGCCGTGATATTGATTATGCAAGAATTAGAAAAGTGGCTGATGAAGTAGGTGCTTTTGTTTGGTGCGATATGGCGCATCCTGCCGGGCTAATTGCCAAAGGCTTATTAAGCTCTCCTTTTGAGCATTGCCATTTTGTAACCAGCACTACCCACAAAACTTTACGTGGCCCCCGTGGTGGTATTATTTTAATGAAAACAGATTTTGAAAACCCCTTTGGTTTAAAAGATGTAAAAGGCAATGTACGCATGATGAGTAACTTGCTGGATATGGCTGTTTTTCCAGGTACACAAGGTGGACCATTAGAGCATGTAATTGCTGCAAAAGCAATTGCCTTTGGCGAAATACTAACCGATGAGTTTACAGTTTATGCTAAACAAATTATTGCCAACGCACAGGCAATGGCCAAAGCATTAAATGCAAAAGACTACCAGATAATAAGTGGCGGTACTGATAATCATTTAATGCTGATCGATTTGAGAAATAAAAATATCAGCGGTAAAAAAGCAGAGCAGGTGTTAGGCAAAGCCGATATAACCGTAAATAAAAACATGGTGCCTTACGACGATAAAAGTGCCTTTGTTACAAGCGGCATACGTGTTGGCGTAGCAGCTATAACCACCAGGGGCATGAAGGAAGAACATATGCAGGTAGTGGTTGATTTCATTGACAAGGCTTTGATGAATGCAGATGATGAAACTGTATTAGCGTCAGTAGCACATGAGGTGAAAGCATTTATGCAACAATTTTCTTTATACCCGGAACTAGGTTAACTGGTTTAGGAGTTTAGAGAGTTTAGGGGTTTAGTGTAGGCCACTAAATACCCGAACCTTCTAAACTTCTAAACCCATAACTTCTAAACTTTTTTTAATGATACAACGCATACAGTCTGTTTGGTTATTACTTGCTGCTGTTGCAGCCTCGCTTACTTTTAAGTTTGAATATTACAGCGGTATAAACCTTGAGCACCCAACATTATATAAAGTAAATGCTGCTGAAAATTTCCCTATATTGCTGCTTACCATTGCAGTAAGTTTTCTTGCATTATGCACTATATTTCTTTTTAAAAACAGAAAATTGCAAATGCGGTTATGTATACTGGGTATATTGCTGGAAGCCTTATTGATTTTTATGTACTACAGAGAAGTTAAAACTTATACAGATGGCACGCTTTCATTTTGGGCAATATTGCATGGCATTATTGTATTTCTCTTTTTTTTAGCTGCTCGAAGCATTAATAAAGATGAGAGAATGGTAAAGGATAGCGACAGACTGAGATAATCATCTTTTCTTATTAAATTAATTACAAAAATGCCTTTGAATTAAGGCATTTTTATTATCCAACTCTTTATATTTACATAGAGAGTTACTATATTACCTTAAAGCCATAATAATATAATAGCAATAACAACACGGGCCTTTTTGTAGCAGTTTATTACAGTAACAACTTTATAGAATACGGTAAATAATAACCGGCAAACAGGTTACCATAAAAAAAGCGCCTTAATTAAAAGGCGCTTTTTATAGATTGATGTGCTAAGTTGTTATTGCTTAATAAACTTGATAGAATTGGTTTGACCATCAGCAAATACACCTCTTACAAAATAAGTTCCGCTAGCAAGGCCAGATACATCTAAACTAACGATGCTTGATCCAGACTGTAGCTGAACTGCATTTCTGTACATTACTTTTCCTTCAAGAGAAATAATTGCCAGCTCTACTTTATCTTTTTTAGTTGTGGTAACATTCAATTGTGCAATGTTGCTTACAGGGTTTGGCAAAATACCTGCTAATTGAATATCATTTTGTTTTCCTCCTACTTTTACTTTTGATGTGAAGTTAACTCGTCCTCCATCCGCATCAATAATTTTAATACGGTAGAAAACTGTACCAACTACACCGCTATTATCATCATAAGTAAATGGCAATGCGCAACGAGCCTGGCTTGCAGTAATTGTATTAATAGTAGTAAAGTTTACACCATCTGCTGAACGCTCAATTTCAAAAGTAGCTGCTGTGCTGCTGCACTCTGCATTCCAGTTTAATGTATTTACTGCATTACCTTTAGCTGCATTAAAGTAGTATACTTTAATTGGTAATGGAGCACCGCTTGGGCTTATAATGCCCACAGCAAATGGAGAAAAAGTAGTTACGTTAGTACGTGTAGCAGTATTAGCTCCATTATCACCAACGCCTGCAGCTGTACCCCATGATGGACCATCGTAATGAGCAACTCCAATTAATGCGCCGCTAACCAATGCAAAGTTTGATCCTTCCAAAGTTGCAGGCCAGGCTGTTGCAACAGTAGTAGCTGCTGCAGTAGGAGCACCAGCTCCATTATAAGTAATTGTCCATACAGCATCAACGCACCTTGCTTTTTGTACTGCTGTAAATGCAGTTCCGTTTGGTGTACCATTTGTTGTAATACCAGGAAAAGCACATACGCTGAATGTTCTGTTTCCTGCAGCAGCATCAGATGGGGTAAGTGTTGCTGGCAAATAATTGGTACCATCGCCTACAGGGAATACGTATGGCGTAGAAATAGCCATATTATTTACACGTAAAAATCCTTGTGCTCCTGTACCGGTATTTACAAGGGTTGCAATATGCTTGGTTGAACTAAATGCAGCACCGCCAATAACATTACCATTTGCAATGGTTAGTGTGCTTCCTGTATTTACAGTTAATATACCGCTGGTTAAAGTTAAAGCAGCAGGAAGAGAAACTGAACCTGCAAACGTAATACCTGCAGCATTATTAACAGTATAATTAATAGTATTTGTAAGTGTACCACCCGGTGTGTAAACTTGCGCCACAGTACCATTAAAAACTATTGCACCACTACCTGCAGCTGTTTCGGTAACTGTACCACCAGAGTGTGTAAAGTTTCCTGCAATATTGAGTGTACCAATATTATTGTCTTCTGACATTCTTAATTCACCGGCAGTTACTGACACATTTCCTGCAACAGACACAGATGAATTTGCTGCACCACTCACTAAAGTAAATAAAGCTGTTCCACTTAAACTTAAGTTACCTCCAACTGTCATTGTAACTCCTCCTGTACTGTTATTTAACCTGAATTCGCCAGCTGTTTGAGAATAATTTCCACCAACTGTAACAGTACGTGCAGTAGCGTTGCTTGATACTCTTAAAGAACCACCTGCACCACCAGTTGATGTTACAGTGAAATTTCCTGCAATATTAACTGCTGCATCAAAATACTCAGCTCCAGTTTGTCCAACGCAGTTATAAGTAAAATTTCCAAACGTTTGGGTTAATCCGGCAGGAATTGTTGCAGTTACACCAGTAATATTACAGGTAGAATTGGCGTTCCAGGTTGCTGTAGGAACAGTTCCTGCATCAGCTCCACGGGTATATGTAGAACCGCTGTTTAATAAAAGTTTAGTTGCAGTGGTACAGGTAACAGTATTATTATCTGTAAGTGTGCCTGTAACTGTTGTTACAACTGTAGTTCCGTTTGTATTGTAAATACCATTAACTACTAATGTACCGCTAACATCTGCAGTAGTGCTAGTTGCAAGTGTAATTGTTTCAAGACTGGCATTTTGATTTAAAGTTGCACCCGTTGAAATAACCAGATCATCGCCTGTACCATTTCCAATGGTTAATGTTTGACCACCACCACCACCAGACAAAGTAATATTGGCGTTATTGGAAATCAGCAATTTACCAATTGTTTGAGTTGGCACTGCTGTAATACTCGCTGTTATGGCTGTATTAAATTGCAAAATGTCATTCGCTGCCGGAGTGGTTCTCGTAGGCGTCCAGTTAGCAGCAGTAGCCCAACTACCTCCACCAGCTAAATTCCAGGTGTACGTTGTTTGTGCAAACGAGCCCAGTGCTCCCAAAAGAAGTACGTTTAAAATAATGTAATACTTTTTCATGTTGTCCATTTTTAATTTTAAATAAATAAGATTTGATAAGCTTTGGTTTAAAGCAGAGGGAATGGACGGTTTGGTTTTACTGGAGAGGATCTTACTTGCAGGAATAGTTCTTACTGGTTAAATAAAAATGAGACCCGCTAAATATATTAAGTAATTAATATAAAATTAACTGATGGTTTACAAAAGAAAAATGGATGCTTAGGTTTTTTTTTGCGGATTGGAAGAAGAAAGGTTAATCAACAATATTAAAGTAAATTTTCTTAAACCAGCTTAAGCTGATATAAAAATAGTATAATTCAATAAGATTGACTTGATTTCTTAGATGAGGTACAGTCGAAAATAATGAGAGTAAATGGTTAGGTAAATACTTTCAAAAGTAAAAGTAGATAATTGATTTTGAATTTACAAAAATTTTTTTGAAATAATTTACCCCTGTGTATTTTGCTAACAATATAATGCCGTTTGGCTTGTTTTACAAAACTTTAAGTCTACAGGCTTACCTGCAAATACAAGTTTACCGCCACCATCACCCGCTTCCGGCCCCAGATCAATTACCCAATCGGCACTTTTAATTACATCTGTATTGTGTTCTATCACCAATATAGAATGCCCCTGTTCTATCAAAGCATTAAAAGAAGCTAATAATTTTTTTATATCATTAAAATGAAGTCCTGTAGTAGGTTCATCAAATATAAATAATATGCTGCCCTGCGATTTTCCTTTACCAAGAAACGACGCCAGTTTTACTCTTTGCGCTTCGCCCCCGGAAAGTGTATCCGAAGACTGTCCTAATTTTACATATCCCAAACCAACATCGCTTAATGGTTTAATCTTATTAGCTACAGATGGCTCTTCAATAAAAAAATCAACGGCATCATCTACACTCATATCTAAAACATCGTAAATGCTTTTGTGTTTGTACATTACTTCCAGTACTTCTTCTTTAAATCGTTTACCTCCGCACACATCGCAGGTTAAATGCACATCTGCTAAAAACTGCATTTCTATAGTTTGCTCGCCCTCACCTTTGCAGGCGTCGCATCTTCCGCCATCTACATTAAATGAAAAATGCTTGGGTTGAAAGCCCCTCATTTTGCTTAAAGGTTGCCTGCTGTATAAATCCCTTATTTCGTCATACGCTTTTATGTAAGTAACAGGATTACTTCTTGATGATTTACCAATGGGGTTTTGATCCACCATTTCTATTTGAGCAATATGATCAACATCGCCGGTAATGGCTTTATGTAAACCTGCTTTATCAATAAACTCTCCTTTTAATTTTTGTAATGCAGGATACAAAATTTGCTTTACCAAAGTTGTTTTGCCGCTACCGCTTACCCCACTTACCACACACAAAATATTTAATGGAAATTCAACCGTAATGTTTTTCAAATTATTTTGTCTTGCTCCTTCCACTTTTACCGATCGGTTCCATTTGCGAACTGTTTTTGGAGGATCGATACTTAATACACCGGATAAATATTTTCCGGTTAGGCTCCTGGAATTTTTGATGATTGCATCATAATTACCTTCGGCGGTTACCTCTCCGCCTAAATGACTTGCCAGTGGCCCCATATCTATAATATGATCCGCTTCCCTCATCATCATTTCATCATGCTCTACCACTACTACCGTATTGCCCAAGTCTCTTAATTCTTTTAGTACTTTTATTAAACGTTCGGTATCTCTGCTGTGCAAACCTATTGAGGGCTCATCTAAAATATATAAAGAGTTGGTGAGGTTGCTACCTAAACTTCGGGTTAACTGAATACGCTGACTCTCGCCACCACTTAAACTATTGGCCAACCGGTTTAATGTAAGATAGCCCAACCCAACATCCATTAATGTTTTAATGCGGTGATGAATTTCAATTAAAATTCTTTTGGTCACCTGCAGGTCGTACTCATTCAATTTCAATTCAGCAAACCAAAGCTGTAAGTCCCTTACCGGCAGTTCACATAATTGTCCAATATGTTTGCCGCCAACTTTTACATACAAAGCTTCTTTACGTAACCGATAGCCTTTACAATCGGTGCATTGTGTTCGCCCCCTGTAACGGGATAATAAAACACGGTACTGCACTTTGTATAAATTGGCTTCCACTTCTTTAAAAAAATCATTGATACCCTGTACATAGGTATTACCATTCCAAAGTTCACTCAGCTGATCTTCCGTTAAGTCCATAATGGGTTTATGAACCGGAAAATCAAACTTCTTAGCCGCTTTAACAAACTGGTCTTTCCATGCACTTAACTTTTCACCTTTCCATGGCGCCACAGCACCTTCGTACACACTTAGTTGTTTGTTAGGTATAATCAAATCAGGATCGAGGCCCAGTATTTGCGAAAAACCTTCGCAGGTGGGGCAAGCGCCATAAGGATTATTGAAAGAGAATAAGTTGGGCACCGGTTCTTCAAAAACGATTCCATCTGCTTCAAATTTATTAGAGAACTGTTTCTTTTCATTTCCATTAATCTCTACAAATAATTCTCCTTCGCCTTCATAAAAGGCAGTATTTACCGAATCGGACATTCGATGCCTGTCATCTTCATCAAAAGCTTTTACCACAAATCTGTCAACCAGCAAAAATGTAGTTTTGGGATCTATTTTTTTGGGTTGCTTTTCCTGTTCCAGCAAATCTTCTATCCTTATTATTTCTTTATTTTGATATACTCTTGAAAATCCTTTTTGTAATAAAATATTCAGTTCTTCTTTTGCATCCCTGTTTTTTTGTTGTTTAAAAGGTACCAATACTAAAACTTTATCTCCTGCTTTTAAATGGGCAATAAATTCCACCACATCATTTACATCATCCTTTTTTACACTAGCACCACTAACCGGTGATATGGTTTTGCCTGCACGGGCAAACAGTAATCTTAAATAATCATAAATTTCCGTCATACTACCTACCGTACTGCGGGGTGTTCGGGTAATTACTTTTTGTTCAATTGCAATTGCCGGACACAAGCCTTTAATATAATCCACATCCGGCTTATTCATACGTTGCATAAACTGGCGGGCATAAGCACTCAGGCTTTCTGCATATCTCCGCTGCCCCTCGGCAAATAAAGTATCAATAGTAAGTGATGATTTACCGGAACCGGAAACCCCTGTAACAACAATGAGTTGGTTGCGTGGAATAGTGACAGATACGTTTTTTAAATTATGTACCCTTGCGCCTTTTATATAAATACCTTGTTGAGCGGTTATTTTAGTTGCTGTTTTTTGCTTTGTTGTTGCTGTTGCCATAATCAAAAATAAATATATTGCCTGTGCTGCGTAAGCTATGTGAAAATTTTCTTAAAGCTATATTGAAAGCAACAGAGTAAAAAAACAATTTGTAGTTTTATACAACTGAGAAACAGGATTTACAGGAAAAAGTTCATAAAATTACGATTTAACCACACGTAGTTTTACTAAGTATTAAAACCTATAAAATCGAGTGTGTTTACTCGTAATATTTTACAAACATCTATTACTTTTACAGTCCAATATCCAAAAAAGTGAAAAGCCGACAAAGCCTATCTAAAAGACTTCTACGCAATTTTCCCATTTTTTGGTCCTGTAACTAAAGTCCTAACACTCAAAACTGTAGAAGTTTATGAAATGCCTTAACAACTTAACTGACCAGCAGCTTATTCATTTGTATATGGATGGCGACGCTGATGCTCTTGCAACCATCGTAATGCGTTACAAGGACAAGATTTACACTTCCATTTATTTACTGGTTAAAGACAAGTACCTTACCGAGGACATCTTCCAGGACGTATTCATCCGCATTATCGACACTTTAAAAGGTGGCCGCTATACCGATGAAGGAAAATTTTTACCATGGGCAATGCGTATTGCACACAATATGTGTGTAGATCATTTTAGAAAAGTAAAACGCAGCCCAACTATTAAAACCAGTGACGACAGAGACATTTTTGAAGTATTAAACTTTAGTGAGCCAGGTGCCGACCACAAAATGATGAGTGGCCAAAGCCACGAAAGGATCAGGAAAATGGTAGATATGTTACCTGAAGACCAACGTGAGGTAATTATTTTACGCCACTATGCCGATTTAAGCTTTAAAGAAATTGCTGACCTTACCAAATGCAGCATTAATACCGCTTTAGGCCGCATGCGTTACGGTTTAATTAACCTGCGCAAGTTGATGACCGAAAAGCAAATTGCCTTATAAAGTTTTGTAACCCCCAATACAAATTAAAACCCTTCAATAGCTGAAGGGTTTTTTTATGGCACAAGCGTTTTAATTTAAATTAGAATATCTCCAAATTTTTTATTCAAAACAGTTTTATTAAAAAATATTGCTGTAATTTTTGTTTTAATATTAAAAACATTTTTGCTGTATGGGAGATCTGCAAATTAAAAAACAAGCCAAGCAATACGATGTAGTAATTGTAGGTTCTGGTGCCGGTGGTGGCATGGCAGCTTACACCTTAGCCAAAGCAGGGTTTAAAGTATGCATTATTGAGGCTGGCTACATGTACGATCCTCAAAAAAATATTACCCAATTAAAAAAACCCTGGGATAGCCCAAGGCGTGGTGCCAGTACTGCACTGCGGCCATTCGGAGATTTTGATGCCTGCTATGGTGGATGGACAGTAGAAGGCGAACCCTTTACCAAAGAAGCCGGCACCGATTGGATGTGGTGGCGGGCAAGAATGTTAGGCGGCCGTACCAATCATTGGGGAAGAATTTCTCTTCGGTTTGGACCTAAAGATTTTAAAAGAAAAAGTATTGATGGCCTGGGTGATGACTGGCCTATTGGCTATGAGGACATCAAACCCTTTTACGATAAAGTTGATAAAATGATTGGTGTGTTTGGTACCAATGAAGGATTGGATAACGACCCTGATGGTTTTTTTCTTCCTCCCCCAAAACCAAGATTGCATGAACTGTTTATAAAAAATGCGGCTATCCAATCAGGTGTAAGGGTAATTCCATCACGCCTTTCTATTCTTACAAAAAATATAGAAAATGATGCCGATAGAAAAGCCTGCTTTTTCTGCGGCCAGTGCAGCAGAAATTGCAGCATGGCAAAAGCTGATTTTTCCTCTACCAATGTGTTGATTTACCCGGCAATAAAAACCGGTAATGTTGATGTGGTGGCCAATGCCATGGCAAGAGAAGTGTTGACCAATAAAGAAGGACTAGCTACTGGTGTTTCCTACGTTTTAAAAGATGATATGATGGAATACCAGGTAAGTGGTAAAGTAGTGATATTGGCTGCCAGTGCCTGCGAAAGTGCAAGATTGTTACTCAATTCCAAATCGCAACGCCACCCAAATGGTTTGGCTAACAGCAGTAATGTGGTGGGTAAGTATCTACATGATTCCACTGGTGCATCAGTATCGGGAGTGCTGCCGCAATTATTTGGCCGTAAAAGATACAATGAAGATGGTGTGGGTGGTATGCATGTGTATTCGCCATGGTGGCTGGATAATAAAAAATTAGATTTCCCAAGGGGTTATCATATCGAATATTGGGGTGGGCAAAGCCAGCCTGCTTATGGTTTTGGTTTTAATGTAGAAAACCTGAATGGTAAATATGTAGTTAATGGAAAACAAAAAGAAGCCGGCGGCTATGGCACCTCGTTAAAAGAAGATTACCGGTATTTTTATGGTGCCGGTGTGGGTATGGCCGGCCGTGGCGAAGCCATTCCTTTAGAAAGTAATTATTGTGCTATTGACCCCACCACGGTTGATAAATATGGTATTCCGGTTTTAAAGTTTAATGTAAAATGGACCGACCATGAAATTAAACAGGCTAAGCACATGAAGGAAACATTTAAAGAAATTATGCATAATATGGGTGCTGTAATTACTTCGGGTGGTGGTGACGATGAAAAAAATAATTGGGGCCTTACCAAGCCGGGCGAAATTATTCATGAAGGTGGAACCGTAAGGATGGGGAATGATCCAAAAAGATCGGTATTAAATAAACACAGCCAGGCGCATGATTGTAAAAATTTATTTTGTGTAGATGGTGGCCAGTTTGTAAGCCAGGCAGATAAAAATATTACCTGGACGATTTTAGCATTAAGCATGAGGGCATCGGAATATATTATTGATGAGATGAAGAAAAATAATTTGTAAACTCCACGCAAAGCTGCCAAGAGACAAAAAAGCAAAGAACTTTGCGGCTTTGCTCCTTTTTTCTTTGCGTGAAAATTAAAATAATATGGACAGAAGAAAATCATTAAAACTCCTGGCTACCGGTGCATTTGCAGCACCAGTTGTAATAGATGGTTGTACGCCAAAAGATAAAAAAACTGAACCAGTAGCTGCAGAACCTACATTCAACCTGGACCGTAACCCGGATGAATTGAAGTACGAAAGATCACTTTTGGCACAGGATAAATTCTTTACTGCGGAAGAGATGGCTACGATTACTATTTTGGGAGATATCATTATACCCAAAGATGCGGTTAGCGGCAGTGCCAGTGATGCTAAAGTACCCGACTTTATTGAGTTTATTGTAAAAGATATGCCCAAACATCAGCTGCCCCTAAGAGGCGGCTTACGCTGGCTGGATATGCAATGCCTTACCCGTTTTGAAAAAGCCTTTAAAAATTGCAGCCAGCAACAGCAAATTGAAATGGTAGATATGATTGCCTATCCCAAAAAAGCAAAACCAGAAATGAGCCAAGGTGTGGAATTTTTTAAACTGATGCGTAACCTTACTGCAACTGGTTTTTATACTTCTGAAATTGGAGTAAAAGATATTGGTTATGCAGGTAATACGCCTACCCAATGGAATGGTGTACCTGATGAAGTATTAAAGCAATACAACCAATCTTATACCGAAAAGGAATTGAAGGAGTGTGTAAGTTTTGATAAGAAGTAATTTTTTCTTTTTACGGAAATCGTTTTTTAAACTCCTCTTTCACTTTGTCCAGATGAGCAATGAATTCTTTGGGGCCTTTAGTTGCATCGTAACCATAACCACCCTGTACTAAAAGCTTTCCATCCCCATCAACAAAAACATAATTGGGTTGACCACTTGCCTGTATCAATTCTGCCTGCAGATCTTCATTTTTGTCTCCAACAGTTTCAATAGTGGTATTCAATAATTTAGAAAATCGTTTTTCATTATCAGGTAATTCCTCATTGTAATCGCAAAATAAAGAAGCTATAATAAAATCATTTTTCATTCTCTGTCCCACACCATTATCAATCCATATTTTAGATTCAAACTCTCTGCAATTCACACATTGTATACCTGTAAAATCCAGCATCACGGGCTTTTTTAAAATTTTAGCTGCTGCCAGTGCTTCAGCATAATCATAGTAAATAGTAAGGTTATTATTTATTGCAGCAAGTGGCTCATACTTTTTTAATTTAGTAATATATTTTTGAGGTGAGGCCACTGCGCTATTATTTTGCTTATCAGCAATTACATTACTTCCGCCTCCTCCGTTAGCAATAAAATCCTGCGTACCCATTGGCGGCACAAATGCTGATACTGCTTTAAGTGGTGCTCCCCAAAGCCCCGGAATTAAATACAATGCAAAAGATAATGAGGCAATGGCAAGTATTAATCTTGATACAGAAACATACGGTACCCCAAAATCATTTTTTGCAGATTCGCTATCATGCTTAAATTTAATTTTGCCTAACAGGTAAATTCCCATTAACACAAAAATTACCACCCACAAAACAATAAACACTTCCCTGTCTAAAATTCTCCAGCCTTTATCTAGATCGGCATTACTTAAAAACTTTAACGCTAATGCCAGTTCTAAAAAACCTAACACTACTTTTAAAGCATTTTGCCAACCGCCACTTTTACCTAAACCACTTAACAAAGCCGGAAAAAATGCAAACACTGCAAATGGCAAAGCTAATCCCAAACCAAAGCCAAGCATACCAATAATGGGCGCCAGTTTACCTGCGGCAGTGGAAAGGCCTAGTAAAGAAGCTACAAAATTTCCGGTGCAACTGAATGATACTACAACCAATGTTAATGCCATAAAGAAAATACCAGAGTAGCTTCCAATGCCCGCTTTACTATCAATTTTATTTGACCATGATGAAGGCAAATTAATTTCGAAAGCGCCTAAAAAAGAAATACCGAAAATGATGAAGAGTACGAAAAGAAAAATATTAAATATCCAGTTGGTAGATAAATTATTCAAAGCATTTTTAGGCAGTACTGTTGCCACCAGAGCGCCTACCAATGTGTAAATAAGTATGATACATAAAGAGTAGAATAAAGCATTGACTTTACCCTGTGATTTTGTTTTACTACGTTTTGTGAAAAAGCTTACTGTAATTGGTACCAATGCATATACGCAAGGTGTTAAAAAACCAATCAAGCCTGCCGCAATACCCGCAAGCAATAACCCCCATAAAGATTTTGATTGTATGCTGCTGTTTCCAACATCAGCAATGGCTGCCGTATCATCTGCATTATATTGAAATTGCATGGAGATGCGCTGCTCACCCGATTCAATACTTTCTCCCTTTTTATAATAATAATTTATGCTGCCGATGATTCGGGTGCTATCACCTTTATTCAATTTTATTTTTTGTACCCATTCAACCGAATCTGTAAAATATTTTATAGTGGCATTATTCAATGTAGCATCCACAGTAGTTTTTAATGTGCCAGATTCTTTTATACTATCCCGTAAAAATATTTTTGCAGCAGTATCAAAATTGATAATGGTATTTACAGGTAAATCTTCCGAAATTTTTTGAGTAGAGAAAAGTTGGATACCGGCTGCAGGTTTCGCTTTTATTTTCAATTCAAATTCCCCGGCGGCAGTTTTAGCTTTATCAAAACTAAACTGCACAGGTTGTGTATCCTGTGCAGAAGAAAAAAGTGATAAAAAAAATAAATTTACAACAAGCAGCAGCTTATACTTCATCATTTTTTATAATTAACTTTTCAATTTAATGCAATATTAAATTTTTCGGAAGTAGGTGGCATGCAGGTTCTGTCGTTGCAAATCATCGATTCAATCTCGCCACTTACATTAGTTTTTATTTTGCCTTTTATGGTAACCACTTGCACAAAATCAACCTTGCCTTCAAAATACTTTACGTTTACTTTAAAATTTTTATCGTAGTAAGTTACCAGCTTTCCTTTTTCTTTAACTGTACCTGTTACAGTTACCAGTGCATTTTTATTAAATGTAAATGTTGTGGGTACCGGCCCGCCGTCTGGTGTGGTTTGAGAATAGATATGCCAGCCTACCGGGGGATTTGCAATTAAATGCAATTCATACTTATCTCCGGCTATTTTTTTTGCAGAGTAGGTCCAGGTAATTTTTTGTGCATCTGCTACCAAGGCAAAGAAAATTAACAGCAACCCTAAACCAAGTTTTTTCATCTTATCTTAATTTTATTTTACTACACAAAGTTAGCGTGCTTATTTAATTTAAATTGTTAAATACCCGGCAAAAACCATACACTTTGGGCAGGTATTTGCCGGGCAATTCATTTACATTTTAGGCTTCATGCAAGCCTCTCCGCAAGTATGCCCTTTTTCGCCATGCAAATACATGTGTGTTCCGCTTTTACAAGCATTAGTACAAACATGTGCCTTCATTGCTGTTTTGGCTTTTTTCTTTTTCTTTTGATTGCCTTCAAAATTACCTGAGGCAAAAGCTCCCGCTGTAAATAAACTTAGCAGGAGGAAGAACGTTGTTTTTTTCATAATAAATAATTTTTATACCCTTTATTCCACATTTTACACCGGCATCACCCAATTGAATAAAAATTATTTTTTAAACTCTTTTCTGGCCTGCTCAAGGCATTTGTATTTTTGATTTTGAGCTGTATGAATATTTTTGTAACCCCTTTCATCTGCAATTACTGCTATGCTTTTATTTTTAACAAACATTGAAATGAGTAAGGTTTTGCAATGGCCTGTCATTTTATAAAAAGCCCTCCCTAGTTTTTGAAAAAGATGCTGCTTTGTTTCCCGGTTAATTATTTTTTCCTCTGCTGATTCATCAAGTTCACCTATGGCATTATTATTATTCAATTTTCCTTTGTTCCTTAACTCTTTTAGCCAAAGATTGCGGCTTATGGAATAAATATATGTTTTGAGGCTGCAAGTTAAAAACAGATTTTCTTTTTCAGCTTTACCATGCAATATGAGTATTGTTTCCTGAAAAATATCTTTTGCATCTTCTTCAGTACCGCTATTTTGCAAAATAAATCTTTCTGTTACCGGGTAATATACTTTATACATGTAGCTGTATGCCGCATTGTTATTTTGTATCAACCCTTCTATAATAGCCTGGTCATTCATTTTAATTTATCCCAAACAGGTGATTAAACACATTTTTACCATCTTCATTATTTAAAATGCTGCTGGTGGCTCTTTCCGGATGCGGCATCATACCATATACGTTTCTTTCTTTATTGCAGATTCCAGCTATGTTATGTATGGCCCCGTTAGGGTTACTTTCGGTGGTTATTTTACCATTTTCATCGCAGTAGCGATAAATGATCTGGCGGTGCATTTCCAGCTCTTCCAAAGTTTTATCATTGGCAAAATATCTTCCCTCTCCATGCGCTACCGGAATTTTAAGTGGCTGACCACTTTCCGAAGCCGCTTCTTTCATAAAAATATTTTTACACACAAATTGTTGCTGGCTGTTGCGTAACAATACACCGGGTAATAAACCACTTTCGCATAAAATTTGAAAGCCATTACAAACACCCAAAACTTTGCCGCCTTTATTGGCAAATTCAATAACACTTTGCATCATTGGGCTAAAACGGGCAATAGCACCGCACCGCAGGTAATCGCCGTAACTAAAGCCGCCGGGTAATACAATACAATCGTCGGTAGTAAACATACTCAGGTCTTTATCTTTATGCCAAAGCTGAATAACTTCCTGCTTTAAATCATTTTGCAAAGATTCTATCATATCTCTGTCGCAATTACTGCCCGGGAAAACTACTACGCCAAATTTCATGTATTGATATATTTAAGTTGCAAATGTAAAACAATATCGAATATCGAATTTATCAATATCGAATGTGTGTATATGACTTGGTTTTAGTGGAATAAATACTGCTTAAATGCTACATTTTTAATGTACAAAATAGTTGATAGCTATTACAAAAGCCACCATTAACCAGTGCAATACAAGCGGAATCATTTTTTTTGTGGGATACAAAAATGCTGCCCCTAAAAAAACCGAAACAGGTACGGCGCATAATATCCAGTATTCAAAAGTATGTGTGGCATTAATAAACGGTACAAATACGGCCACAATAAGGTATATAAAGATAAGATTCCAGCTTTTACGGGCCTGTATTAACTGGCGCCTGAAGTTTTGTTGCACGTAAAAAAAACCGGCAATACCTGTAACCAATACAATAATGATGGCTATATAACTCCAGTTGGTTTGGTTAAACTTTGGGCTGGTAAGTGCAAAACCCGGAAATTGATAGCCTTTCCATTTATCCATTAAAAACACCCATGCCAGTACAAAATAATAGGGTGTTATTATACCCAGCAACCCAATTAACCACTCGGATAATTTAAAGGGCCGGATAATGGCCAGGCCTACAATAATTAACGCCACAAATGCCAAAGAAGGAAAATAAAAGAAAGTGGATAACCCAATAGCAATACCAATATTAAATAATGATGTTTTAGGGTTGGCATCGTTGTGCAAGCCGCTCATACGTGCCCATACCCAAATTAAAAAGGTATTGATAATAAGTGGTGCCGACAGCATATTCCACTCGGTAAATAAAGAAGTAACCAGCAAATAACTCATACCCGTGAGGTAATTGGGCTTTTGCATCAACTTCAAATCATTTACCAGTTTATTAAACGAAACCGCCTGGCTGTAGAGTAAAAAGAAAGCAATGATGGCATAAACAGATGGAAAGCCGCCAACAATTGGCTGAAGCCATTTCAATAAAGCCCTGTATAAAAAACCATCTATTTGTTGTACCTGAGGCACTTTGGGATGCAAAAACATAGGCAGCTTTAGCAAGATGCCATAGATAAGCAACAAAAAAGTATTGTAAGGATTGTTGGCTTTAAAAGTGCCGGTCACTGATGAATACTAATTAAAATGAAAAATTAAAATGCTTTGCAAAGTTGCCTAAATATTCCTATTGGCGAAAAGATTTTTACAAACAGCCCAATTACCTAAAAATCTACCTTGGCAAAGCAGATATAATTTCTGTAAATGCAGGGTATTAACAACTGGTTTGCACCAACCTGTTTGCCAAAACGGGTCATAAACTGGTAGCCTTTTTCCTGGCTTTTTAAAGTAGGGTTTCGGGTTAACTCTCCCGAAGCTGAAATACTATGGTTAGCGATGATCTGATTTTTATTTTTATCATCATTAAATAAAAGTGTATCTGCCCTCCGCTATTCATATTGGAAAAAGATAAAAAGTTATCATCATTATCATCAAACTGATCTTTATGAATTACTTTACTCCAATCTATTTTACCGTTTTTATCTGCACTTAATACAATGATATTAGAATAATAATATCTTGTACTTTGATTATTATTGAACCCGCCATAAGGCCGGTAATAACCATAGTAAGGATTGTAATAGTAAGATGAAGAAGAATAAGGACTGTAATAATAATTATTCAAATAATCCCAGCGGTTCCAGGAATTGCTGTTGCCGCTTCGTTGGGATGAAAAATCTTCAGCAGTAAGTAAAAAACCACCATCTTTTTTTACAAACACCTGGCGTATAAAAAAATCATCCAGTGCAAAGCGCAACTGTCCGCTTGTTTTTGCCTCATCTCTTAATGTATCATTTAACACAGTAAAGCCTTGAGTAAAAATTTTGGTATTTACCTTATCCCAAACACAGGTAAATAAGCCATCAATACTACCCCTGTTTTTTTTGTAATAAAAAGAATTGATGATATACCGTTTATTCAGGTTATCTATTTTAACCTTTACTTCATCAATATAATTATTCTTCATCTCAATATCATGAAAAGCAAAAGTATCCTGTAACGGATCCTTTGTTATCAGTGTTAATGCATTACTGTTGTCTCTATTGCCATTTTTGCTGTCTTTTGTAAAAATAAAATTGCCCTCGTTATCCACTAAATAATTGTCATAGGTATCTCTCCTGTCGTTAAATTCCAGCGACTGCCTGTTTTTATTAGCAATTAATTTTAAGTTATTGTTGAACAGCAGTGTTACTATATTAAAGCTTTCGTACTTTTTATGAATTTTAAAAACCACTATCTTTTGCTTATCCTCACTGTATATAGTACTGTAAATTTTATTATCAGCAAGTATAGAAATGTGTGTGGTATCCAACTCAACAGGTTCTCCTATTTTTTTTCCTTCGGCATCCATTTTAACCCCCATGCAATGCAAAATATTTTTCTTTTGGTATTGGTAGATCATGAAAAAGTGTGTAGGGTAAATTACAAAATCCACATTAAAAGTTCTATCAGGAATAAAGTCAAGTTTTATTGTTTCCTTTATTTTCATGTCATCGTCAAAAATGTTGATTTTATGGCGCCAGCGTATATTTTTATACACTAAAAAATTACCATTCATTTTGCCGATAATTTCAAAATTGGTTTCCTTGCTGTCCTCCTGTTCATAATCAGAATAAGTTACTTTTTGGCAAAGTACCGTTGCAGGCAATAGCAATAAGAATAATATGCTGAAGAGTAAGCGGTTCATGATAGCGAATTCTTTGTATTAAAATTACGATTTAAAAACCAATAGCGTTAATTTACGTTAAACAAGATGTGCAGGAATTTGTTTTTACATAAACGGTTAAAGAAATTAAAAAATGGCAACAGTAATAATAAGTGGCGGCACCGGAATGGTGGGCAAAGCTTTAAGTAAACTTTTAACAGCAAAGGGTTTTAAAGTAATTGTACTTAGCAGGCAGCTGCCTTCAAGTGAAAAGCAGGCCAATAGCAATATAAGCTTTGCCAAATGGGATGTAAAAAAGCAGGAAATGGATATTACAGCACTGCAACAGGCCGATTATATTATTCACCTTGCAGGTGCCGGAGTAATGGATAAAAAATGGACCGCTGAATACAAAAAAGAAATTGTTAGCAGCAGGGTTGAAAGTGCAGCCTTAATTGTAAATAGCTTGAAGAATAATGGCAATAAAGTAAAGGCGGTAATTAGTGCCAGTGCCATTGGCTGGTACAAACCCGGCGAAAATATTCATACAGAAGAGGAAGCTGCTGATGAAAATTTTTTAGGCAATACCTGCAAACTTTGGGAAGAAAGTATGGAACCGGTAACGCAATTAAATAAACGACTGGTAAAATTGCGTATTGGCATTGTATTAAGCAAAGAGGGCGGCGCATTAAAAGAATTTATTGCCCCAATAAAATTGGGCGTGGCTGCTATTTTGGGTAATGGTAAACAAATGATTAGCTGGATACACATCAACGATTTGTGCCGTATGTTTTTATTTGCTATTGAAAACGAACAACTGAATGGTGTGTACAATGCAGTAGCACCGGTACCAGTAAATAACAAAACACTCACCATTACGCTGGCAAAAAAAATGAAGCGGCTATTTTATATTCCTGTTCATGTACCAGTTTTTGTTTTAAAACTAATGCTTGGTGGCAGAAGTATAGAGATTTTAAAAAGCGCTGTAGTAAGTTGCAAAAAAATATTGACTACAGGTTTTGATTTTAAATTTAAAACAATTGAAAAAGCATTGGAAGATATAGTAAAACACTAAAGATCTGACTTAACAAATTTTCTTTTTGCCCACAAAAAAAACAAAACCAGGTAAACCATCGCAAGTGTAAATACCAGCCAGGTAATATCTTGCGGCATTACGGTTTTGCTCAATGTTTTTATTGTGTTATCAGGAAATTCAAGCAAACCATCTACAGCATTTAAAGGAAGATAATCACCCATATTACCTAAGTCAGTATTTTTCTCTCTTTTTAAGTATATACTAAGGCCCCACAACAACTGGCTGATAAAATTTTCGGCACCCATATAAATAAACAGCAGGCCAATAACAAAGCCAGTACGTTTTACTAATACAGAAACCAGTACCGCAAATAAATTATACGTTAAGGTTTTTAAAAAAAAGTAACCAACATTAGCAATACCATTAAATGAAAACGACGTTCCTGAAAACAAACCAAAAATCAGTGCTGTAAAAAACACTAGGACCGTTGCTACTAATGCAAAAATTAAAGCCATCATTAGTTTTACTCCAATAAACTGCTGCCGTGTTAATCCATCAATTATATTTTGCCGGTGTGTTTTATATCCATATTCATTAGTAATTAAAATAGCCAGCAGCATAGCTGGCAACAATAAAATACATCCTGTGGCGTAGCTCGTGGTGTGCCACGTCATATCAAAACCATATGGAGCCAGTGTACTAACGCCCGGAACAGGCACCTGCTGCACCACCTCTCGGTTAATTATATAAATAACATAGTTTACAGCAACCACCCCAACGCCAAAAAATATAGCCAGCACTTTAAATGCGGTGTAATTTTTAAGTTTCAACCATTCTATTTTTAAAAGTTCAATCATAATAAAGTATTAAAAGTCTTAAAATATTATTTTTCGCTTTTGGTACCGGTAATTTCCAAAAATCTTGTTTCAAGAGATTTACGCTTTTCATTCAGCTTTTTAAGAATGATGCCGTTATCAAAACAAAATTTATTTACCTGGGCAGCAGTAATATTTTCGTTGCAGGTTACCTGAAGGTGATTGTCTACTGCAGCAATATCCATAACCCCATCCATCTGCTGCAATATTTTAATCAAAGCCTCATCATTATCTGCACTTATTTCAATCAGCACTGTACCATCATTGTTACCGCTGGTGTGCGCCATCACCTCTTTTACCGAGCCTACAGTTTTTAAAACGCCTTTTTGTATAATGGCAACATGCGTACAAACTTTTTCTACTTCATCTAAAATATGGCTGGCCATAATAATGGTTTTGCCTTTACGGTTCAGCTCTTTTATCAGCTCTCTTATTTCTGCAATACCTGCAGGGTCTAATCCGTTGGTAGGTTCATCAAAAACTAAAATATCCGGATCACCCAATAATGCAGCTGCAATAGCTAACCGCTGTTTCATGCCCAAAGAATATGTACTGAATTTAGAATCTTTCCGCTGGTAAAGATTTACGATGTGCAGTACATTATCAATATCCTCTTCGCCGCGGCCTTTTATTTTTGCGGCAATTTTTAAATTAGCCTCTGCACTTAGATAATGGTAAAAATTAGGTGTTTCTAAAAGTGTACCTATTTTTTTTCTTTGTTCGGCACTGCTCTGCTCTCCCATCCAGGAGTAACTGCCACCACTGGCTTTTAACACATCCATTACAATACCCAGCAAAGTGGTTTTACCACTTCCGTTGGGGCCTAAAATACCAAATACCGTTTTTTCGGGCACCGTAAAACTTACACCCTGCAATGCTTTTATTGCTTTGTAATTTTTAGAAAGATTGTCAACCGTAAGAACAGACATGGCTATATTTATTATTTAAGATTTGAAGATAAGGGATTTTAATAACCCTTAAAGCCGTGAATATGATAAAAGGTAATTTCAGGGTAAATGCTTATCGTGCCATACTGATGAGAACCCCCCAACGGTTGCAAAGCCTGCCGCATTAAAATGGAGTTTTTGCAATTGCAGATCATCAATATCGTTTTGTAAAACTTTTCTGGTAAATGGATTTAACGTACCGCCATCTTCACCAGGTGCCACATTGGGATAATATTGAAACTCCGGTGCCACCCAAGTGCCTCTTGGATACATAATGCCCGGTACACCTTTATCACGAATATCCATATCATGCGGATGATCCAACCCGAGTGTATGCCCAAACTCATGTGCGGCTGTGGTGGATTTATTTAAAAGATTATCCAGTTTAAAATAACCGGTATTGCTGTTTAATCCATCTACAAAAGAAATATTTCCTTTTGCATATTCCTCTACCCTGAAATAATTGTTATATGGGTTGGTATTTTCATAAATCATTTGCGGTGTTAACCATTTACTCCATACTCCTTCAATATCAAAACTTACCTTAAACAATTGATGGTTGATACTTATTTTTCCATTGGCATCATTCCAAAAGTGTGCAATATCAGCAGCAATAAATTGAGCAATAGCATCATCAGCAGCATCGCCGTAAATAAATATTACTGCATGAATGATGAGTTGATTTTTATGTTTGACCAATTCTGCTTCTCCCATGTATTATTTTAAATTATTCATCAAATAATCCGTAACCTTCTGGTACAAATGTGCTCTGTCTTTACCTAACACGTTATGTTCGTGCCCGGGATAGATCATATAATCTACCTGAACGCTGGCATCTACACAAGCTTTTACAAAGTTTACAGAATGCTGTTGTACCACCACCGGATCCTGCATACCATGGATCAATAATAATTTATCTTTTAATTTACCGGCCTGTGCAATTAAGTTAGTGGCTTCATAGCCTTCAGGATTTTCCTGTGGTGTATCCATATAACGTTCGCCATACATGATCTCATAATATTTCCAATCCATAACCGGGCCACCGGCAACTGCGGCTTTAAATACTCCGGGATGATGCAACACAAAATCAGTCGTCATAAATCCGCCATAGCTCCAGCCAAACAAACCCATATTATTTTTATCAACGTAAGATAAAGCGGTTAAATAATTTACCCCAGTCATCATATCTTCCATTTGTACATCACCTGCTTTACGAAAAATACTTTGCTCAAAAGCTTTACCACGATTATCGCTACCCCTTGTATCTACTGTAAAAACAATGTAACCTCTTTGGGCCATGTATTGAAACCAGTAATCGCCTGCGCCACCATTCCATGCATTTAAAATCATTTGTGCATGAGGCCCGCCATACCAGTATACCACTACAGGATATTTTTTTGTGCTATCAAAATTTACCGGCTTAAACATCCGGCAATACAGATCGGCACCTGCATTATTTTTTATTGTAAAGAGATTAAGTTTACCCATTGCGTAATCTGTAATTGGATTAGCTGCCTGCAGTAATAGTTTTGATTTACCAGTTTTAATTTCTGTTACCTGTATTGTTCTTGGATTATCGGTAGTGCTATACACATCAATAACAGTACTTCCATCTGTGCTTACCTGGGCTGTGTGTACAGCATTGGCGCTGGTAATTCTTTTTGAAATACCAGTTTTTAAATTTACTTGGTACAAATTTTTTGTTAGTGGAGATTCTTCTGTGGCACTATAAAACAAGTTCTCTCCTTTTGCATCAAAGCCTTTTACTTCCAGCACTTCCCAATTGCCTTTAGTTAATTGTTTTATTAAAGTGCCGTTTGCATCATACAGGTATAGATGATTAAAGCCATCACGGTTACTTTGCCATACAAACTGATCGGCCTTATTTTTTACAAACAACACCGGTACTAATGGTTCTACATATTTTTCATCTTTTTCTTCAAATAATGTTTTGGCAAATTCTCCTGTATTGGCATTGTACTGGTTTAACTTCATGTGATTTTGCGCCCTGTTTACCACTGCTATATAAATCCATTTATCATCGGGGCTCCACATAATATTAGTAAGATATTGGTCCATGGGCCATCCGGTATTTATCCATGTAGTAGAATTAATAACAGCATTATAAATGCCTACAGTTACATGATGACTTTGTCCGCCTGCCATCGGGTATTTTATGTTTTCATTTACTGCGGGATATTTTGCCCAGTCGATGATGGGATAATCTGTCACCATACTTTGATCCATTCTGTAATAGGCAAGTGATTTACCGTTATTGCTCCAAAAAGTTCCTTTATTAATACCAAACTCATCCCGGTGTACCGATTGGGCATACACAATATTTACACTACCATCTTTTGTTACCTGCTTAGTACCATAAAAACCGGAGTTAACATACAAATTGTAATTCTCTACATAAGCAACAAAACCTGCATTACTCTCTTCCACTGCTTCCTTACCTGTAAATGCTTTTGCAATAATTTCTTTAGTTTGATTAGTTACCGGGTTTAACGCTATTTTATTTCCGTTGGCATTAAATACCCAATCAGCAGCTTTATTAAACTGAATAGCCGGCATTGCCTTTAATTCTCCATAGGCTGTAGCTTTAAGTTTATCGTTTAACTGTTCTAGTGTAAGAAAAGGAATTTCTGCCATTTTGTTATTTCCTTTTACCCAAAACTCTTTGCCATCTACTTTTTTTAAGTACACATAATCGGTAGTACCATAAACAAACTGCAACTGTTTTAAATTTTCGGCAGCTAATGTAGTGCGGTTTTTAACCATCGCATCTTCCATGGTTAATAATTTATTTTGCGCAAGCAATGTGGTGCTTAAAAAAAGCCCCAGAAAGAAAAATATATTTTTCATACTTTATTTTTGATAAACAAATGTATTATAAAAAAGAAAGCATCCCGAAAAATTCAGGATGCTTAATAAATATTCAAAAGTTAAATAATTAATTCCTCAACGGCTTCCCACTCTTCAATATACTCTGAATCCTTTCCAATGTTTTCTTCTCTCCTGTTAAACTTAAAAATGCTTCTCTTTCCAGGTCCAGCAAATATTGTTCGCTTACCAGTTGCTGCTCACTTAAATCGCCCCCGCACATTACGTACGCCAGTTTTTTTGCAACAGTCACATCATGATCGGTAGCGTAATTTGCCCGCCACATGCCGTTGATACCAGCATGCATGGCGCCCAATGCACTTCTTCCCAAAACTTTAATATCATTGCGCTGTACCGGCATTACATAACCATCATTATACAAATCAATAACTGCTTGTTTAGCTTCCGCAATGCGGCGGCCTGTGTTAATACTTATCTGATCTTTCCCTTTTCTGTAAATACCCAGGTCAAAAGCTTCGTGTGCTGATGTACCCACTTTTGCGGTAGCAATAGTTAAGAAACGATTTTGTAAGGTTAAAGTATCCACTTCACCATCGTGCATTTCATCTGCGGCACGCAATACAAATTCTTTGGTACCACCACCACCAGGAATAACGCCAATACCTACCTCCACTAAACCAGTATAAGTTTCTGCAGCCGCAATAACTTTATCTGCATGCAAACAAATTTCGCAACCGCCGCCTAATGCCAAACCATGCGGTGCCAACACAACCGGAATGCCTGAATAACGCACTCTCATCATGGTATTTTGAAACATGCGGATCGCCATATCAATCTCATCATAATCCTGTTCTATCGCCAGCATAAATATCATACCTACATTAGCACCAGCGCTAAAGTTGGCACCATCGTTACCAATCACTAAACCTTTATATTTTTCTTCGGCCAAAGAAATTGATTTTTGAATACCCTCTAAAACTTCACCACCAATGCTGCCCATTTTGGTATACCATTCCAACCCTAAAACATCATCACCTAAATGATAAGTGCGGCAGGCACTGTTTTTCCAGATGGTTTGGTTATCAAAATTCTTCATCGCTATAAATGCATCGCCACCAGGCAATGCTTTATATGTTTTAGTGGCCACATCATAACACAAACGCTTTCCGTTTTCTACTTTATAAAAAGAAGTATTACCGGCTGCAATCATTTCATCAACCCATGGCGCTACTTTATAACCTGCTGCCTTCATGGCTTCTGTTGCTTTTACAACGCCTAATGTATCCCAACTTTCAAAAGCACCAATTTCCCAGCCAAAGCCGGCCATCATGCCATCATCCACACGGTAAAGTTCATCACTGATTTCTGGTATGCGGTGGCTGATGTAAGAAAATAAACTGTAATGAAACTGGCGGTAAAATTCTCCCGCTTTATCTGTACCTGCACACAAGGCTTTTATTCTTTGTTTTAAATCGTCTATTGGTTTTGCAGTTTCCAGTGTAGCAAATCTGGGCTTTTGCCTGGCACTATATTCCAGCGTTTGCAAATTCAAAGTCAGAATTTCTTTTTCGCCAGTTGCGCTTTTTGTCTTTTTAAAAAACCCTTGCCCGGTTTTATCGCCCAACCAATTATTCTCTACCATTTTATTTAACCATGCAGGAATATTGAATACTTCTTTGGCTTCATCAGCAGGACAATTATCCGCAACACCTTTGGCCACTTTTACCAAAGTATCAATACCCACTACATCTGCAGTACGGAATGTGGCAGATTTAGGACGGCCAATTATTGGCCCCGTTAACGCATCAATTTCATCCACATTCAACTGTAATTTTTCCATGGCATTCATTATGGCCATCATACCAAATACGCCTACACGGTTGGCAATAAATGCCGGAGTATCTTTACACAACACCGTTGTTTTACCTAATTGTAAACTTCCATAATCCATCAAAAAATCAACTATATCATTATCTGTAAAAGATGTTGGAATAATTTCCAGCAAACGCAAATATCTTGGTGGATTAAAAAAATGCGTACCGCAAAAGTGTTTTTTAAAATCTTCGCTTCTACCTTCGGCCATCATGTGAATAGGAATGCCTGAGGTGTTGGATGTGATTAGTGTACCGGGCTTACGATATTTTTCCACTTCAGTAAATACCGATTGTTTAATATCCAGTCTTTCAACCACTACTTCTATCACCCAATCGCAGTCGGCAATATCTTTCATGTTATCGGTAAAATTGCCTGTCTTTATTTTTTTTACCACATCTTTTGTGTACACCGGAGATGGATTAGATTTTATTGCAGCGGCTAAAGCATCATTAACTATTTTATTTTTTTCTGAAGATTTGGCATCGGCTGGTAAATCTTTAGGCTGAATATCCAATAATAAAACCTGTAATCCAACGCCTGCAAAATGACAGGCAATGCGGCTGCCCATTACTCCGCTGCCTAAAACTGCTACTTTTTTAATGATTCGTTTCATGTGTTTATTTTTATTATCTTTTTTGTTACATGAAATTTGCCTGCCAACATTTTGTTTAGTCTCAACTTTTGTGAGGGCTTATTTCATATAACTGCAATCGATTTATGTATTAGCAAAATTAACCTTCTTTATCGAAATTAGTTAGCTAAACAACTAATTTTATTCGAAGATAAGTGGAAAGAGGGAAAAAACGTAAAAGACCGTATAATTAACATACTAAGAATTGAAAAACTACGTTTAAGTTCTGCCGGAATATTCTCTTTCCTAAGAATTGGTGGTGGATTGAATATTACAGTTAACTAAATAAACTTATTATAATACTGTTTCTTTAATTTTTTGAAGCCAGCATTCACCATCCAATATCATGAAGCCATTAGCAAACAAACAAACTGAAAATACTGAAACTTTTCTTAGTGTAAGTTACAAGGCCGCAGACAAGTTTGCAGTGGATCATGACAGTATAATTATAACTGATACTCAATTTTACATAACAGGTTTTAATGATGCGGCAAGGCTCATCTTTGGTTTACCAGGCAAATACTCCAACAAAACCATTTTAACTGACGCCATCAATTTTAAGTATAAAAACACTTCTGGCTTTAAGGTATTATTAAATTTATTTAAAGCCGGAAGCTGGGTTGGCGAAATTATATTTACTGATGCCTGTGGTGAGCAATTTCACTTTCTGTCAACTGCTACATTAATTAATAATAACACCGCATTAGTAATTGCCAACAAACTGATCAAAGATGAAAAAAATAAAATTCATATAACTTCACCCCAGAATATTGAAGGCCTGCTAAACCTGTTTATGCAAAACAACCAAACCGGCTGTTGCATTTATGATGAAAATAACTATGTAGTTTTTGCCAACAATGTTTATGCAGATGCTCTTGACTATAAAGGAAGCCCAATAGGAAAAAATTTATCAGAAATATTTCCAACTGTGCTTGCAGAAAAACTAATTGCGAGAAATAAAAAAGTAATGGCTGTTAATGAGCCGGTAATTGCAGAATATTCTCATACTAAAACCGATGGTTCTATAACCCATTTTATGGCCAATGCCTTTGCATTTAAAACTGCAGATAACAAACGTTACATTGGAGCCCAGTCAATTGATATTACCGACAGAAAAAAATCTGAAGAACAAATTAAAAAAATTCACGAACGCTTTACTTATGTAGTTAATGCAACTTCAGAAGCTATCTGGGATCTTGATTTAAAAACAAATGAGATTTACAGAAATGATGCTTTTTACAAAATATCAGGTTACACCCAAAAAGAAGTATCTGGCAACCTTAACTGGTGGTTTGATAAAGTACATCCGGAAGACAAGGAAAGGGTGAAGAAAAATTTTGAGAAGGATTTATTGGATTGCAAAAAAACCTGGGAGGATGAATACAGGTTTCAATATGCAGATGGAACCTATAGAAATATTTTAGATAAAGGCTTTGCTATTTACGAGAATAATAAACCGGTACGTTTAATTGGCGCTATACAAGATATTACTGCACGAAAAAAATTAGAAACCCAACTACTGAATGAGCAGGTAAAAAAACAAAAATTAATAAATCAGGCTACGATTGATGCACAGGAAAAAGAGCGCAATATGATAAGCGCTGAGTTGCACGATAACGTTAACCAGCTTTTAATGAGTGCCAAACTGCATATTGGTGCAGCAAAGAACAGTGATATACAAAATGAATTATTAGATAAAGCCTCCGATTATATATTGCAGGCGGTGGAAGAGATAAGAAGCCTCTCGAAAAAATTAAATACATCAATTGTAAGATCGGTAGGTTTGGAGCAAAGTATTTTTGATATTTGCCGCAATATGAAACAGTTTAACGACATTACTGTTTCTATTAACGTTGATAAAAATGTAATTGATAAACTTACCAAAGAACAACAACTGGTAGTATTTAGAATTATACAGGAGCAAAGTAATAACATTATCAAATACTCCAGGGCAGATGCAGTAACCATTAATTTATCAGAAAAAAATAACCAGTGTTGTTTACTGATCAGCGATAACGGTATTGGCTTTGATAAAGAAAAACAAAAAGCCAATGGTATTGGCTTTATAAATATTTTTAACCGGGTAGATGCCTATAATGGTAAAGTAGAAATTATTACTTACCCTGATAATGGCTGTACATTAAACATCACTATGCCATACGTGGTATAAATTTTTAACTTACTCCTGCACCGGCATTAATTACAGTCTCTGGTTTTACAAAGTGCAATTTACCTTCGCTATCTTCTGCCATTAGTATCATTCCGTTACTTTCTATTCCCCTCATTTTTCGTGGTGCAAGATTAGTTACTACAGTTACCTGTTTACCAACAATATCTTCGGGCTTAAAATGCAAAGCAATACCGCTAACGATAGTTCTTTTTTCAAAACCAAGGTCTACTTCCAGCTTTAATAACTTATCGGCCTTCTCTACTTTTTCGGCAGAAATAATAGTGCCTACTTTTAAGTCGATCTTTGCAAAATCATCAAAGACAATTTCAGATTTGGTGTTTACTTCCGGGTGCTGTTTTTCTTCCACTTTATTTGTTTTTTCTATTTGAGGCTTTGAATTAGCTTTTAATTTTTCTATCTGTACTGCTATTTCTTCGTCTTCAATTTTTCTGAATAATAATTGCGGTTCTCTTAAACTATATCCTACACTCAGTAATCTTATTTTACCTGCGTTTTCCCAATCCAGCATTTTATCCACCACCTTCATCATATAACATAATTTGGTTGCTGTGTTAGGTAAAAAAGGATTAACGAGTATTGCAAGATTTGCCGTTAATTGCAAACACAGGTGCAACGCATTATCAATTAATTTTTGATTATCAGGATTTGCCTCCAGCGTTTTTGCAACAATCCATGGTTCTTTTTTCTGCATATATTGATTGCCTTTACGGCTAAGATCAATTACTTCAAATAACGCTTCTCTAAATTTATATTCTTCTAAAAGGCTTTGAATTTTTGTTTTCGCCTGTTGTATATCTGTTACCAGTAATTTATCGGTATCATCTAAAACATCATCATGCAATTTGGGTACTTTGCCTCCGCACAGTTTGTGCATCAGCACCCAAGTTCTGTTTACAAAGTTTCCAAAAATGCTTACCAGCTCGCTGTTTATTGCATCCTGAAAACCCTTCCAGGTAAATTCGCTGTCTTTTGTTTCGGGTGCAATTTGTGTAAGATAATAACGCAGCATATCCACGCATTGCTTACCGCCGTTTTCTTTGTTCACAAAATCATCAATATAGTCCTGCATTTCCAGTTTCCAGTTACGGCTGGTACTCATCTTATCACCTTCTAAATTTAAAAACTCATTACTGGGTACATTAGTGGGCACAATATTGCCATGCAACTTTAGCATTACCGGAAAAATAATGCAATGAAAAACAATATTATCCTTACCAATAAAATGCACCAGTTGTGTATCCTGATTGTACCAGTAAGGTTTCCAATCTTTATTATTATCCAATGCCCATTGCTTGGTAGCACTTATGTAACCAATAGGTGCATCAAACCAAACATACAGCATCTTTCCTTCGGCATCTGGCAATGGCACTTTAATTCCCCAATCCAAATCTCTTGTTACGGCCCTTGGTTGCAAGCCGCCTTCTATCCAGCTTTTGCATTGGCCCACTACGGTCGATCTCCAATCGTTAGCATGTTCTTTTAATATCCATTCTCTTAACCAGGCTTCGTGTTTATTTAAAGGCAGGTACCAATGTTTAGTGGCTTTTTTTATTGGCGCATTGCCACTTATGGTGCTTACAGGGTTAATCAATTCATCCGGACTAAGTGATGTACCGCATCTTTCGCACTGGTCTCCAAAAGCATTATCATAACCACAATTGGGGCAGGTACCTTTTATATAACGGTCGGCCAAAAAGGTTTTAGTGGCTTCATCATAATACTGCTCGCTTTCCTTTATTTCAAGCTCTCCCCTGTCGTTTAAATAAGTAAAGAACTCCTGGGCAGTTTCGTGATGCAGCGGTGCGGAAGTACGGTGATAAATATCAAAACTAATACTCAGGTCATCAAAATTTTGTTTGATAATGGTATGGTATTTATCTATGATAGCCTGTGGCGTGGTGCCTTCTTTTGTAGCCTGAATGGGAATGGCGGTACCATGCTCATCGCTACCACAAACAAATACCACATCTCTTTTTTGTGCTTTAAGGTAACGTACATACGTATCGGCTGGTAAATAACATCCGGCTAAATGGCCCACATGCTTTAGCCCGTTGGCATAGGGCAGGGCTGCTGTAATTAAATATCTTTTTGGATTGTTCATTGCGCTGCAAAAATACCTAAAGGAATGGCAAAACCCAAACAAACAAAAAACCCTTGCTTTTGCAAAGGTTTTTTATCATACTTGAACCGAATACATTACAGGTAATTATTCTATTTCTTCAATTCATTTATTGATACCTGCGGTAATAATACTTTATTGCATTTTTCCACTATAATTTCTTTAGACAGATCAAATGATGCTTTTTGGAGAATATTTGCAGAGGAAGCACCAATCTTTATATCATAAGTTCCGGGTGCTGCTATCCATGCCGATAATTGTGGATCAAAAGAGGCTATATCTTTTGCAGATAATATAAACTGCAGCGTTTGCTTTTGGCCGGGCTGCAATAAATTAGTTTTTCCAAATGCCTTTAACTCTACAGCTGGTTTTTGTAATTGTGCCAATGGGGCTGTAACATACAACTGCACCACTTCTTTACCTGCTACTTTGCCCGTATTTATTATATCAACTGTTGCAATAATTTTGCCACTAAATAATTTTGTATTTAGTTTTAGGTTGCTGTATTCAAAATTGGTATAGCTTAATCCGTAACCAAATTCGTACGCAGGTTTTACATTAAATGTATTGTAATAGCGATAACCTACAAAAATGCCTTCTTCATAAGTTACTTCAGCCGGAATTTGCGGCATACCAAACATTCCTTTTTCTGCACGGTCGGCAAATTCTTTACCAGGAAAATTTTTGCCCGTAATATCATCTTCATATTTTATTGGGAAAGTAGTAGCTAATTTGCCGCTGGGATTAATTTTACCACTTAAAATATCAGCCACCGCATTACCAGCTTCCAATCCGGGTTGCCATGTCATTAATACTGCATCCACTTTATCTTTCCAGCTGGCTATTTCAATTACGCCACCGGCATTGATTATCAGTACTACTTTTTTATTACTAGCATGAAAAGCTTTACTCACTTTATCGATCAATTCCATTTCATCGGCCTTCAGGTTAAAGTCATTTTCTACTTTTCTGTCACTACCCTCGCCTGCATTTCTTCCAATAGTTATTAATGCAATATCAGCATCGCTTGCTTTTGCATTTAATAATTCCATATTAATCGCCATCTCTGTAATACGTGGTGTAGGATTAAAAAATTCTTCAAAGAAAGTTTTTTTAGGCTGCTTTGCTTTTTCTGCAGTTACATAAGTTTGATAAGTACCTGTTAATGCTTCATCCAGTTTATAGCCTGCGTTTGCTAAACCTTGCACCAGCGAAATTGTATACTCTTCATTTACATCTCCACTACCAGTACCCCCACTAACAAAATCGTAAGAGGTTATACCAAATGCTGCTATTTTTTTTGTTGTTGCAACTGGCAAAGTTTGCGCATTATTTTTTAACAGTACCATGCCATCTGCTGCTGCATTGCGTGCAATTGCAGCATGTGCTTTTAAATTGGGTTTATTGCTGAAGGTATATTTTTTATACGCCGGTGTAGTTAAAATATAATTTACTATGCGTTCTGCGTTTTCATTTACTACTTTTAAATCTAAGGATTTATTTGTTACAGCATTAGTAATAGCCTTCTTTTGTTCTGCTGTACCGGGCATTAGTAAATCGTTACCGGCTTTCATTTGCGCCACTGCATCTTTGCCCCCAAACCAGTCTGTCATCACTATTCCTTTAAAGCCCCATTCTTTTCTTAAAATAGTTGTGAGCAGATCATATTCTTCCGAAGTGTAAGTACCATTTAATTTGTTGTAAGAGCTCATCACTGTCCATGGTTTAGCTTCTTTAACTGCAATTTCAAATCCTTTTAAATAAATTTCTCTCATAGCTCTTTCGCCAACAATTGCATCTACTGTATTCCTGTTTCTTTCCTGGTTGTTCAGTGCAAAATGTTTTATAGAAGTTCCCACACCATTACTTTGAATGCCATTTACCATAGCAGCAGCCATCTTACCGGATACTAAAGGATCTTCTGAATAATATTCAAAATTTCTACCGCCTAATGGATTGCGGTGAATATTTAAACCAGGACCAAGCAGTACATCTACACCATACTCTTTTACTTCATTACCCATTGCCTTACCAACCTGTTCCACCAGTTTAGTATCCCAGGTGCTGGCCAATAAAGTGGCAACAGGCCACGCAGTAGCAAAATAATTTTTGGTATCGTTTTTACGGGTGGGGCTTATACGTAAACCAGCGGGGCCATCTGCAACCACTGTTGTTGGAATACCCAAATGTGGAATAGCAAAAGTAGTTCCTGCTGCACCGGGTACTTTATCTTCTATTTGTCCAATACCGGTACCACTTCCCTGATTGGCCACGGGCAAGTTCATTCCCATCCCTACAACAAGGTTTACTTTTTCTTCCAAAGTCATTTTAGCCACCAACAGTTTTGCTTTAGCTGCATTGTTTATTTGTGCATTAATGGACTGAGCAATTAAAATTGGAATTAAGCAGGCAATTATTTTTTTCATAAAAAGCAAGTTTTAAATTATCATTGCGTTATCACGACACAATGATAATTATTATTCCTGACTCTTAAAAATTTATTTTTGTTGTGCCAGCAGAAATTTACTTTTACGTATGAGTTTTGAAAAAGAGATAAAGGAACACTTCACTAAGGGCCATGAAAAATTCCTCCGCAGTGTTTCTGTAGATTGTATCATTTTTGGTTTTCATGAGGCTGAATTGAAAGTGCTTTTGCTGCAAGCCAAATATGCCGGCTTATGGGCTTTACCCGGTGGCTTTATCTTAAAAGATGAACATATGGATGATGCCGCTAAACGCATTTTACAGGAACGCACCGGCGTGAATGATATTTATATGCAGCAGTTTCATGTTTTTAGCCAGCCCGACCGTTCCACCAAAAAAGTAAACAAACAGTTTTTAAAAAATGTGGGTGTTGATCTGGAAGAAAGCTGGATGTTCGATCGGTTTATTACCGTGGGCTATACTGCCCTGGTAGATTTTACAAAAGTGCAACCGGTGCCCGATAGTTTTTCTGCCGCCTGCAATTGGTTTAATATTAACAGCATTCCCGAAATGATTTTAGATCATGCTAATATTTTAGAAAAAGCATTGGCAAATTTGCAGATGCAGCTGAACTATCACCCGGTGGGCTATAATCTATTGCCCGAAAAATTTACCATGCCCGAGCTGCAAAAATTGTATGAAACTATTTTAGACAAAACATTGGACCGAAGAAATTTTCAACGGAAGATTGTTAGTACCGGAATTTTAAAACGATTAGATGAAACAAAAAAAGGCGTAGCGCACAAAGCGCCTTATTACTATAAATTCGATCTGCGTAAATACCAGAAAGCATTGAAGAGTGGAATGGGATTTGAGTTGTAAATATCTTTCACTTATCTTAGTAAGGAATTAAAAATAAATGAACCGTAAACATTTTATCTCTTCTATTATTCCTTTAAGTGCTGTACTTACGGCATCTGCCAATAAAAATATTTTTGATGAGCCCGATGCCCCTTCCAAAATTCCGCCATACCTAAAAAAAGGCGATACCATTGGTATTACCTGCCCTGCAGGTTTTATTACTTTAGAAGATATTCAACCTGCAGTAACTAAACTACAGGAATGGGGCTATGCTGTAAAAATTGGCAGCACTGTAGGTAAAAAAGATTTTACGTTTGGTGGCACTGATGAAGAACGATTACAAGACCTGCAACAAATGCTGGATGATAAAACCATTAAAGCCATTATGTGTACAAGAGGTGGTTATGGTGCGGTGCGTATTATTGATCAGCTTGATTTTAAAAAATTTATTGCTACACCCAAATGGATCATTGGTTTTAGCGATGTTACCGTAATACATTCGCATCTTAATAAAAATTTTGGCATTGCTTCTATACATTCTAAAATGTGCAACAGCTTTCCTAAAGACTGGAGCAAGGCCGAGCCCGTGCAAATAGAAACCATCAATTCGATACAGCAATGTTTAGCCGGAGAAAAAATGATGTACACTGCAATACCCAATGAAAAAAATAAATTGGGAAAGGCAGAAGGCATTTTAATTGGGGGTAATTTAAAAACATTAGAAACATTGGCCGGCAGCAAAAGTGATATTAATACTACTGGTAAAATATTATTTGTGGAAGATACCGGCGAATATTTATACAGCATCGACCGCATGTTCTGGAATTTAAAACGCAGCGGCAAGCTTAGTAAATTAAAAGCATTAATTATTGGCGGCTTTAAAGTAAAACCCGCTGAAGATCCTGCAGACGAATTTGGTAAAGACCTTTTTGAAATTGTTTTAGCACTGGTAAAAGAATACAACTACCCGGTTTGTTTTGACTTTCCGGTTGGCCATCAAAAAAATAATGTTGCATTAAAGTGCGGCATTAAGCATAAGCTTACTGTAACAGCAACTGAAACTTCACTAACCGAAATTAGGTAGAACTGATGTATGATTTATGATGTATGAATATCTTACACTCCCTAAGTAACACCTGACATCTAACATCTGATATCCGACATCTATCTTATCAATATACTGGCACCGTTTTCAACTACTTTTTTAAAGCTCCAGGGATCAATATAACTCAGTTGCCAAACATAAGTTCCCTGATCTGCCCTTGCCCCTTTGTAAATACCATTCCAGCCAATAGATGGGTTGGTACTTGCAAACACTACTTCGCCCATGCGGTTATATATTTTTAAAGAAAACTCTTTAGCAAGGTCTGCATTAGTAGCCCTTAATACATCATTGTTACCATCATTATTGGGCGTAAAGGCATTGGGCATTCTTATCAGGCAGGCAGCCAATACTTTTACCGAAATAGCATCGTTGGCTATGCAACCATTATTATTAACCTCCACCGCATAATTACTGGTAATAATATCCGTCATAATTTGAGCAGTAGTAGCGCCGTTGCTCCATAAATAAGTGTAGCCATTGGTAAAGGGCTCACCAATTTGTAAGGTTACTGCCGGGCAAAGTACCGTATCGTTACCCAAATTAATTTTAGGTACCGCAAATATGGATACGGGCTTACTGGCTGTTATGGTACCGCAATATTTATCAGTGCCCGTTAAGCTGATAGTAAAGTTACCCTGGCCAGGATAACTGAACTGCACCTGCGGCTGATTTTGAATGGTTATACCATTACCATTATTCCAGGTATAACTGTTGATATTACCGCTGGCTACTTTTGTAAGTGCTATGGTTTTATCCGTACAATATTGTGTACCCAATCCGGTAAAATCAATCGTTGGCATTGCCGCAACATTTAATAAAACACTTGCGGTATCAGTACATCCAAAAGCATCGGCAACTATCAGTTTAATATTAAAAATATTGCTGCTGGTATAAGTATGTACTGGCGGTGTTTGCCCCGCAAATTGGGTATTATCTCCAAATAACCACAGGTACTGCAAGCTGTTCCCTGTTGAATTATTTATAAAGTTAACAGGCGTATTTATACAGGTGGTATCAGTAGGATTTATTGTAAACGCTGCATTAAAAGAATTACCTAAAGTAACGGTATTGCTTACTGTATCGCTGCAAAAACCATTGTTTACAATTAGTTGAATGTTTATTGTTGGTGTTGATACCGGAAACAATTTTGTTACCGTTTGCCCTGTTGCAGTACTGCCATCACTAAACGTCCATGCCCAGGAGTTGATGCCATTACCACCGGGATGAGAAAAAGTTATGGTATCCATTACACAGCCAAATTTTACCTGGCTGGTGAAAACGGCGGAGGGTTTTATTAACGCAGTAAATGAAATTGTTTCTGCACTGCTTTGCACAGCACTGCAGGTATCAATAATGCCGGTGCCATCGTTACCGGTTTTGCTATTCACCAGGTAATTACCAAATGTATTTACAGGCTGAGCAAATTGAAGCAATACCCACTTTGTATAACCTAAGGTGCCGCAGTTACCATCCGTAACGGCAGCATTAATATTTACTGCTGACGGACCGGTAATAGTATAATCTGAACCATCGAGGTTTACAGATGAACATTTAACAGGTTTACTATAAAATAATTTTACAAAAGAAGGATTGCATTTATCAAATTGCAATGAGTCGAATTTTGGCAGCGGTGCCTGTGTTGTAACAAAAGCCTTATTGTATCCCACGGGTATAAACGCAAAACAAGTATCGGCCAATGTATTATTGTCGGTGCCATTACCAACCGTTACCGCAAAATTACCGGCAGTTAATGGGTTTTGTAAGTTTAAAACTACCTGTGTAGTGTAACTATTGTTAGTGCAATTATAAGTAACGGTATTTATTTGCCAAACACCCGGGCTAATAGTAAATTCTGCAGGTGAAGATATTGTGGAGCAAAGCACCGGCTTATCAAAATTTAATACCAATTTATCTGGCTGGCATTCATTAAAACTAACAGACTGTATAATTGGTGCTACGGTAGTTTGATTGATTACAAAAGGAATAGTAACAGGTATCATCTGATTGCCGCAGGTATCAATAAACGTATTGCCATCAGCACCGTTATTAACTACCAGTTGATAATTACCATGTGGCAATGGATTTTGTAAATTAATACGCAATAAATCTCCCGATTGAACAGCTCCACTACAAATTGCCTGCACAAATGAAATAGGTATATTGCCCGGCTGAATAGAAAACTCGTTACCTGCACCGCCTGGAAATGTTACGCTGCTGCACCAAACCGGTTTGGTAAGTTTTACATCTAAAATAGTGGGTGCACATCCAGAGTAATTGATGGTATTCACTTCAACAGGATTTATTGCTGCTACTGTAAATGGTACTGATACAGGAAGCATTAAGCGCTTACAAACATTTTCAAGGGTATTGCCATCACCGCCGTTGCCAACATTAAGTTGGTAATTGGCTGCAGGTAATGGTGCCTGAAAATTAATAATCACATAAGGAACACCATTGGCACCAATTGCACAACTTGATGCAATTCCTGTAATAACATGTGTACCATTAGTAACACTAAATTCACTGTTGGTTGCAGGCGATATACTGGTACACAATATATCTTCGGAAAAAGTAACCTTTAATTTAGATGCGTCACAACCTACTACACTTACATCTGTAACAGCAGGTAAAGAATTATCGGTCAAAACAGCCGTACCAGAAAAATCTATATTGTACCCCTGGCCCGAGCTTGACCAATTATTTACCATCATCAGATAATCATGTCCAGCAACTAAATTGATCAATTTATTAAATTGGGTTCCGGCATTTCCGCCACCGCAATTAACATCTGATATGCCGGTAGCTGTGCAGCCTGTGGCTCCAGTTTGTCCGCTTAGGTTTAATGATACCCTTAGTTCGGTGGTATACACATCTCCTACCGGGTGTCCTGTAATATCCATTATTTCCCAATCAAAATCATCTCCTCCATTTACCGGTGTAATTAAAAAGCCAAAAGTTCCGGCCTGGTAACAGTGAAATTTATACCAAAGCGAATTATCAGTTGTAACAATATCCCCACAACCAGCAGTTGGATTGGGTAAATTAGGACCATTACAATTGGATACCTGTTTTTCTACAAAAGTGAGGTTACCACAAACTGTTTGCGCTGTACCCGGCTCACGACCTGGCCCCTGGCATTGTTGTTGGGCATTAACATTGATTAGAGATAATAATAGTAGAGGGACAAGTATAAATATACGCATCAGCTAGTTTTAGTTTTGTAAATTTAACCAAAAACCATACCTCATTTTATAATATTTTGCATAAAATTTACACATGATAAAAATTCCTCCCTATTTAAAAAAAGGCGATACTATTGGCATTACCTGCCCTGCAGGATTTATGGCGGCAGAAAAAGCACAAACCTGTATTACTGTTTTACAACAATGGGGTTACCAGGTAATGGTTGGTAAAACATTGGGTAGCAGCTCTGCAAATTATTTTAGCGGCACCGATGAAGAGCGACATGATGAACTGCAAGCCATGCTGGATGATAAAAACATCAACGCTATTTTATGTGGCCGTGGCGGCTATGGTGTGGGTAGAATTATTGATCAATTAGATTTTACCAAATTTAAAAAGAATCCCAAATGGATCATTGGCTTTAGCGACATCACTGTATTGCACAGCCATATTTATACCAACTTAAAAATTGCCACACTGCATGCACCAATGGCTGCAGCATTTAATGAGGAGGGTTTTAAAAATGAATTTGTATTGTCTTTACAAAAAGTTTTAACAGGTAAAAAAGCCAATTACAAAACTGCAGTACACCTATTTAATAAAACAGGAACCGCAACAGCCGAACTGGTGGGGGGCAATCTTAGTTTACTGGCACATTTAACCGGCACAGCATCCGACATCAACACCAAAAACAAAATTTTATTTATAGAAGATATTGGCGAACAGATTTATAGTATTGACAGAATGCTGTACCAGATAAAACGCAGCGGCAAATTAGATAAACTGGCAGGCTTAATTATTGGCGGCTTTACCGATATGAAAGATACCGAGCGCCCTTTTGGAAAAACAGTGCAGGAAGTGATTGCTGCAATTGTAGCGGAATACAATTACCCGGTTTGTTTTAATTTTCCGGTTAGCCATAGTAAGGAAAATTATGCGTTGAAAGTGGGTGTTGTTTATGAATTAAAGGTTACCGGTAAAACGGTGCAGCTAAAAGAAAATGATAGTAATGTATCCGTTTAAAGGTTGCCAACCTTCAAATAGTATTCTTTGTAAATACAGTTATAAAAAAGGTTGGCAACCTTTTCCCAAAACTTACATACTATCAAAATGACAACAATTTGGTAACACTGCAAATTTGGAAACAGCTATTTTATCATTATAATTTTGTGAAAAATGAACCAACTTTCACAACAGGAGTTGTGGGAAAAGATCCAAACCTTTAAGCTTGATGACCCAACATCTGCTTTCCCCTTCTCTAAAAAATTAGCTAAAGAAAACAACTGGACAAACCTATTTACCAACCGGGCAATTGAGGAATACAAAAAATTTATTTTTCTCTGCTGTATTTCCCCGACTGGTGCATCACCATCCGAAGTGGTGGATGAAGTGTGGCACATGCACCTTACTTATACTGATAACTACTGGAACCAGTTTTGCAAAAAAACATTATCAAAAGAAATTCATCACCACCCCAGCAAAGGAGGTAATGCAGAAAATGAAAAACATACTAACTGGTATGAAGACACATTAAAATTGTATGAACAGCAATTTAAAACTAAAGCACCGGCAGATATCTGGCCTGCAAATCAATCACTAACTGCAGATATTAATGAAACCATTTATCAACCTGCTTTTTTTAAAAAACTCATTCTTATTTTCTTAATTGCTGTAGCAGTTTTTATAGCGGCTACTAACCTGTTTCACATCAATGGAGAAGATTTTTTAAACTACTACTTTCTTTTATGTGCCGGAGGATTAATTGCATTGTTTATTTCGCAAAGGCATAAAGATGAAAAGCTGAAAACAATCATTGATCAAAACTTTCCGCAAAAAACCAATCCTTATCAAATGGCCAGGTTTTTATATGGCGTACACCGATGTTATCAAACTGCATTGGTTGATCTGCTGCAAAGAGGCATTATTGCGGCTGAAGGTAAAGATTATAAGATCATTGATCACCTGTTGCGTATTACAGAAAAAGAAGACAACCCATTACTGCAACCGCTACAGCAAAATTTTTCTACCGGCGATGTGTTTACTTATAATGATGGCCTGGGCTTAATTGACCGGGACACCGTTTTACATAAGGATATTGAAAGATTATACCGGCTTTCACAAAAAGTGGATTTTCAAAAATTCATTATACCTGGTATTGTTTTACTCATCGGCTTTACAAGATTTTTACAGGGCATGGCAAACGATAAGCCTGTTAGCTTTTTAGTTTTTGAGATCGGGGTTTTTGGAATGTTGAGCTTGGTGATATTACAATCTTATTCCTATACCAAATCTATACGGCAGCACCTGGGGCTTTATTGGCAGGCTCAAAACAATGAGGGTTTCAGTGGCAATATTGTCAATAATTTCACTATACTTGGTGTTACTGCAATTGCTGGTTTTGCCGAATACAATACGCTTAAAAATGTTTTTAACTCTTTTGACAGCAAAGAAAAAAAATGGGGTACTAACAACAGTGACGGATGCAGCAGCAGTGCAGGTTGCAGTAGCAGCTGCAGCGGTGGTGGCGATGGTGGAGGCAGTTGTGGTAGCAGCGGATGTGGTGGCTGCGGCGGTGGCGATTAATTATTGTTTTAGCAAACTATCCAGTTTTGTTTTATACAAATCAAAGGTTGCCAAATTATGATGCGTACCATCTTCAATAGTTATAAACTCATCGGTTGGTTTTAAAACGGCTTTTAGTTTTGCTGCACAGCGATAAGGTATCACGCCATCATCGGTACCATGAAAAATAGTTATGGGATAATTTACCTCCTGCAAATATTCGTTAGTAGGAATTTTATAGGTACTCATTCTTTGTGTGGGATACACCGGTGCATAACAACCAAACAAAGCCGGAATGCTATAGTAAGGTGTTTCCAGTATCAATCTTTTACAATTAGTTTGTGATGCCACATAAGCGGCAACGCCAGTGCCAAAAGATTTTCCGTATAGTATGATACTGTCCTTTCCAAATTGAGCTGCTGCCATCTTTTGTATTTCCAATGCCTGCTGGTATATTTTTTTCTCTGTTCTTTTACCGGTACTTTTTCCAAAGCCGGGATAATCTTCCATCCATACTTCGTAACCATTTTTGGTAAAGTTGGTTACAAATTTTGCATAGCGTTCTATATTTTGTTTATTGCCATGAAAGTAAAGCACCACTCCTCTCCTAACCGAATCTTTTGGAAAAAACTGTACCATGTTAACGGTATCCACTTCGTTAAAAGGAATATTGATCTCTTTAAAAGGTTCATCAAAATGATACACATATTCCCTGGCTAATTTTTCGGGATGAAATAAAAACACTTCCTGCAGGTAATACAATGCAATACCAATTATTGCATACAGCAGCACAATAATTTTTATCCAGCGGAATACTATTTTTCGTTTCATATTGCAAAAGTAGGGGAAAGCTGCAAGGGCAAAAGCTACAAGGCAGCGGCAGGCTGGTTAAAATTATTTTGCTTCACCCTTTTGTTATGCCTGCAGAATATCTCTTATAAAATTATGGTACTCCGGAAACGTAGGCAGGTTATTATGTTTACCGCCGTGTATCCGTATCAAAGTAATTTTCCGTGGATTTAGCTGTTGTAATTTTTCGCTGTTATTGATCGGTATTAAAAAATCTTTAGTGCCATGCAAAATATATGTATGGCAATTTACTTTGGGTATCCACTTATCGGTACGTAAATGAAAACGTAAAATATATTTTACCGGTAGTATAGGCAAAAAACGTTCAATAGTTTTTTTAAAACTAAAATACGGCGCATCTAAAATTAAATAGCGTGGTGTATTATCTGCCGCCAGCTTTGCAGCAAAGCCGCTGCCCAAACTGCGGCCATAAATAATCAGGTGATTTTGCGGATAAATTTTGGTAAGTGTATCATACACAAACTGCATATCGCTCAACATATCTTTTTCGTTGCGTTTGCCGGTACTTTTGCCAAAGCCACGGTAATCTACAAGTACCACATCATATTTATAACGGTAAAAATCTTTGGCATATTTTGCCCAGCCTTTAATGCTGCGGCTGTTGCCATGAAAATACAATACCAGCCCTAGTGGTTTTTCTACATGAAAATGCAACCCATTTATGCGTACGCCTTCTTCCACATCAAAAAACAATTCTCTAAAGGGAGCATCGTATTTGTAAATAAAATCCTGCTGTAGTTTTTCGGGCTTAAAAATAAATTTTTCCTGCACAAAATAAATAATAACAGAAAGTACAACAATGCCGGCAATAATATAGAGAGCGATTTGAAGCAAGTTAAACTGTTTGAGGTTTGTTGTTTATGGTTTGCAGTTGTTGAACACTGTTAAATTAGGTATTCTGTTTGTAACCACAAACCTCAAACTCTAAACTCTCTTTTCCATGCCTCAGTACCGCCAACAAGATTTATGAGATTAGTAAAGGGAAATTTATCCTGCAAGCGTTGAATAGCGATCTGGCTGCGTATGCCTTTGCGGCAATAAATAATTACTGGTTTATCAGTTGAAATTTTATGTAGTTGATGCGCTATTTCTCCCAGTGGAATTAACTGGCCACCAATATTAAATTCATCATGTTCTTCCGGCTCCCGTACATCTACTAATTGAAAATCATTTTTATTTTCAATTAGCAGTGCAAGCTCGGTGGCAGTTATACTTTTCATGCAAAGTCTTCTTCCTCTTCATCAGTATATATCCTGGTAAGTTTAAGTTTACTAACAGGTGCTACTATCAGCGGAAATTTTTCTACCTGCACTTTACTTTGCTCCAGACCAAAACCTTTTTCCTCACTCAACGATATTTCTTTTACCCAGAAATACAAACGCATGATCAGTTTTTCAAAGAAGGGCAGTTCATTCTCTTCTGATAAAAATTTCTCCATAACCACAAACTGAAAATCGCCGGTTACATTATTGCGCTGCTGACTTTCGTAACGGCTGGTAACATTCACTTCACGGTTGGCCACCAGGTCTTCCACCACTTTTTTAAACATTAAATTTATCCTTGGTGCAATACGGAATCCAAGACGAAACTCCACACGGATAATATCGTTGGGAATAATATGCTCTACCGAATAGTCGGAAGTATAAGGATCATCCAATGTATCCACATGTACAAACCAATAAATATCGGCACGTTTAGGTTTGCCACTTAATATGCTGTAAATAATTTTATGTTCAATTTCTTTTGGGTTATTGGCACTGGTTAAATACACCAGGTGCGTAGCGTATTTAGGCACTGTAATATCGTTACTTAGTTCCTCCAGTTTGGGTATATATTCTTCCAGCCTTACAAACTCCACATAACGGTTTTTAATTTTTCGTGCCCTAAACCACACATACATTACCGCAAATAAACCACCGCCAACAATTAAGGTAACATAACCACCATGAGGAAATTTATCGAGGTTGGCAATTAAAAAACTTATTTCAATAGTTAAGAAAAGAATTAAAAAAAGATAAATTAAAATAGGGTTATTTCTTCGGGAGATCATGTAATTAGAAAACAATATAGTGGTAGCCAGCATACACAATGTAATAGCAAGGCCGTATGCAGCACCCATTGCTCCCGAGTTTTGAAAATACAGTACAATACCCACACAACCTACAAACAACAGGGTATTTATACCCGGTATAAATAATTGCCCCCTTGCTTCGCTGGGATAATTAATTTTCATTTTGGGCCACAGGTTAAGCCTTATGGCTTCGCTTATTAAAGTAAACGAGCCGCTTATTAATGCCTGGCTGGCAATAATAGCAGCCAGTGCGGCAATAACAATACCGGCCAGCAAAAACCAATGTGGCATTAATTCAAAAAACGGATTCTTCATTACAAGGGCTCCTGGTATTTTCTCCAGTATTTCGCCTGTTGCAAATACTTTTCCGGTATTGTTGTGTAGCAACCATGCCCCCTGGCCAAGGTAATTAAGTATTAAAGTGGTTTTTACAAATATCCAGGTATAGCGAATGTTTGCTCTGCCGCAATGCCCAAGGTCGCTGTACAATGCTTCGGCACCTGTAGTACACAAAAACACCGCCCCCAATAACCAAAAACCTTTGGGGTAAACCGTTAAAATTTTTATGGCATAGTAAGGGTTAAACGCTTTTAAAATACTCCACTCATCGGATATATGTGATATTCCCAAAACAGCCAGCATGGTAAACCAGATAAGCATGATGGGGCCAAACATTTTTCCAATACTTGCACTGCCAAACTGCTGCATAAAAAACAACAGCGTTAAAATAGCCAGTACAATAATAATGATGGTTCTTTCAGTAATATCTTGCAGCACAGGAATATTACGCAAACCTTCTACCGCAGCTGACACCGAAATGGGCGGAGTAATCATACCATCGGCCAGCAATGCAGCACCACCAATCATGGCAGGTATAACCAACCATTTTTTTTGCCTTCGTACAAGAGTGTATAAACTAAAAATACCACCCTCTCCCCGGTTATCGGCCTTAAGGGTAAGTATTACATATTTAAAAGTAGTTTGCAGGGTCAGCGTCCATATAATACAACTGAGCCCGCCAATGATAAGCAACGGTTCAATCACTTTACCATTAATAATTTCGCTGAATACATACAACGGAGAAGTACCAATATCGCCGTAAATAATCCCAAGGGCTACAATTAATCCTGCAAGGGTTACCTTGTTAACATGTTTGGACACTACAAAAAATTTAAACGTTCAATGAGTTGTATAAAAAATTGCTTCGCACTTTTATTTTTGGGTAACCAGCGGTAAACCACAGGTCAGCTTCACAGGCGTCGCACTCTTCTACAGTTAGTTCTTCTATCATCTTTTATTACAGCGTAGTAGCCGTTTTAAAAAAACGAAGTACAAATGTAGATTGAAAATAAATACAAGAAGTGGATTATTTTTTGTGGAGGTGCATTACGTTTACAACCAGTTGTAAAAACCATACTAAAATGCCCGAAGGCTATTGCCTGCCCTTTCGGTTGGCAAAATATACCCCGTATAAAATAAGTATTAAACAGGCCACTTGCTTCCACCCCACTGCTTCTTTATAAATGATACCCCAAATAATGGCCACCACTGGTATGCCATAAGTAACCATAGATGCAAAAATGGCTCCGGCACGCTTTACCAGCATATAAAAAATAACCGAGGCTACGGCAGTACCAAAAATACCCAGCACCGCAGCTGCGGCTGTAGATAACAAAACACCCTTATCATTTAAAGGCAAATTAAAGTAGCCCGTAAAAATTAACACCAATAGTGCCGGCACAGCATTAAGTGTAAGCGCCACCGCAGCAATTTGCAAAGAGCCTATATCTTTTAAGTGCTTGTGTACCATATTTACATTAAAGCCATAAAAAATAGTAGCCAGTACCACAAAAGAAATATACATCAGGTTCTGGCTTTCCTGCATATGCCCCTTACTAAACAATAATAAAATACTACCCGTAAAAGAAATAACGATGCCCCAGATTTTATTGCTGGTAGGTGTGCTTTTAAAAAATAATGCACCCGTAATTATTACAAAAATGGGTGTAAGACTGTTAAGCGTACCTGCCAGGGCGCTGTCAATTCCTTCCTCGGCAATACAAAACAAATAAGCCGGCAATAAACTACCCAGCACGCCACTCATAAATATAACCAGTAGCTTATCTTTTGGAATTATCCTGAAATGTTTTATTGCACTGGGCAACAGCACAATACCCGAAAAAACAATACGCAAAGATGCTACCTGGTATGCCGATAAATTTACCAACCCTTCCTTCATTAACACAAAGCTGCTGCCCCAAATAATGGAAAGAATAATAAAGATGAGCCAGTTTAAAAACCCTTGTTTCAACAGAAAAATTTTAAGGGGCAAAGGTGAAGATTTTAAATGAAATGCCTCCAAAAGATATTTCTATTCAGTATTTTCGGCAATTTTTAAAATAAATTTTAAAATAATTTGACTTTACATTCATTAAATTATATTTTTACCGCCTAACCTCATCTTGTGATAAATTTTATCATTTATTTTTTATCAAATTAAAAACTTTCAATTATGGGATTTATCAAAGAATTTAAGGATTTTGCAATGAAGGGCAATTTGGTTGACATTGCTGTTGCATTTGTAATGGGCGGCGCTTTTGGAAAAGTGGTGACTTCTTTTACGGAAGGCGTTGTTTCGCCATTAATTGGAATGATTGGCGGTGCTGATTTAAGCAAAAATGTATTCACCCTTAAAGAAAAAGTTACAGATGCCGCTGGCAAAGTTACCAGCGAAGCTGTTGAACTTAAATACGGCGATTTTTTAACTGCTATCATCAATTTCATCATCGTTGCGTTTGTAATGTTTTTAGTAATAAAAGCGATCAACAGCATGAAGAAAAAACAGGAAGAAGCCCCTGCCGCACCATCTTCTACCGATGCCTTATTAATGGAAATAAGGGACTCTCTGAAAAAATAATTCAATTTATCATACAACCTTAATAAAGCATTGTTTGTCTTAGTGGCAACAATGCTTTTTTATTAAAAAAATTATTATCATGACAACAAAACTTTATCTGCTTGCAATTGCATTATTATCATTTACTGCTTTGCACGCACAAACCACCTCCGACGAAGCAAAGAAAAAAGCTGATGAAGCTGCTGCCAACTTAACAAAGAGCAAAGCAGACCTTAAGGATGGCTGGACAAAAGGCGGTACTATTAATTTAGCCATTAACGAAGCCGGAAGAAATGATTACTGGGCAAAGGGTGGCGAAAAATCTTCTATCGGAATTAAAGCACTGATTGATTATAATTTTGATCAGAAAAAAGGAAAAATAAACTGGCTGAATTCTTTCAGGGCAAGGTATGGTGTTTCAAGAGCAACATCAACCGGCAATAAATTTTTAAAAAATGATGATTACTTTAACTTCAACAGCACTTATGGCAGAGAGTTTAAGAAAAGCTGGAGTTTTGCAGGTTTTGTAAGTATAGAAAGTCAGTTTGATCATTTTTTTATGACTCCCGGTTATATCAAATTTGGCCCCGGTATATTATATAAACCCAACGTGCATTTTTCGGTACTGGCATCTCCATTAATGGCAAATGTTACCACAAAACTGGCCCCCAGCTTAAAAAATGTTAAAGCATTTGGTGTAGATTCTGCCAAAACCACCGCATTTGGGTTAGGTGCTTTTGTACAAGCCAATTTAAATTACGACCTGGGCAAAGGGGTTAATTACAAATCTGTATTTACTGCTTATTCTAATTATTTAGATAATCCCGGCAATGTAATATTAGATTGGAACAACCTGTTTACATTAACTGTAAATAAATACATTGGTGCCACAGTTAGTTTAAATGCCCGGTATAACGATCTAGAAGTAAAGCATTTACAAACACAACATGCAATTGGCGTGGGTTTAAGCTACAAATTGTAAACTTTTAGCAGCTGTTGCTTTATATTTTAATATTTTGTCCACATTAAATATGGGCTGCTATAATTAGCTGTACAAGTATCTTAACTTATTAATACATTTGCTCCTCCCGCTTAAAAAACGGGAGGCTTTTTTTTAACCACACAATTGTGACATAGTGAATGCACCATCTTATCAGATAAAACTAGATGAATTTGAAGGCCCGTTTGACCTTTTATTATTCTTTATTGAAAGGGATGAACTGGATATTTATAATATTCCCATTACAAAGATCACCAACGACTTTTTGGATTTTATACACCAGGGCGAAAAGCTGAATATTGAACTGAGCAGTGAGTTCATTCTATTCATCAGTACATTAATGCGTATTAAAGCAAAAATGCTGTTGCCCCGCAAAGAAGTGGATGCATTAGGTAACGAGATCGATCCCCGCCAGGAACTGGTAAACAAAATACTGGAATACAAAAAGTTTAAAGAAGCTGCAACACAAATGGCTGAAATGGAAGCCGTGCGTATGATGATAGTTAAGCGTGGTAATGTACAAAGAGAAATTGCACAAATTGGTGAAGAAGCTGGTGAAGGAACGGAGATACAAGCCGTTACTTTATTTAAATTAATGAAGGCTTTTGAAAAAGTGGTGCAAAAATTACAGGAGCGTAATAACAAACCGGTACACACCGTGGTGCAATATAATTATACCATGGAAGGCAGCCGTGAGTATATGCACAGCATTTGTAAAAGAGAAAAAACATTATCGTTCGAAAAAATATTTGAAGTGTGCGATAACCGCATACATGCCCTGTTCCTGTTTTTAAATATGCTGGAAATGGCACAGGCCCGTTACATTACCCTTTTAATTGGCGAGGGAAGAAATAATTTTATTGTGGAATGGAACGAAGAAAGAGAAGAAGATGTGGTAGGGCTTTTACCCAATGATAACCCCACTACCTGGAATTAAGGAATTTTGCCCGCAGAAAAACAAATGTACTCTTCTGCGAATCTCTGCGATTTCTGCGGGCCACTTCAATAATAGATGTTCAACAAGATAGGTTTCTCCGACTTATCAATATAAATTTTCAGCTCCGTTAAAAAAGTAGGAGCAACTGTGGGGCAACCCCAGCTTTCGCAAATGGGGAATGGTGCCGTTTCTTCGCTGGGCACACAGGAGTGCGAATGTAAAACCACAAAGCGGTTAAAAGCATTACTATTGCTGTTATCCAGGCCATACAATTTAAAAGCTAATCCAAATTTACCATTGTAAGAGTTGCCTATTTTATATTTACCCAGTGATGTACACAAGCTGCCTTCTGCATTAGAAAATTGAATATCGTTGCTGTTTACTTTGCCGCTGCCATGCGTAACCAGTCCGGCCAGTTCTACCGAGTCATTTTTAAGGTCATACACAAAGAACCGCTTTTTGCCCGATGCTATTTTCATATCCACCATAAAACAATAGCGGGTATTATAGTCATGCTGTTTGGCATACAAAGCCATATCATCGGCCTTCAGCTTTAATCTTTCTAATAATTTTTTTGAGCTTGCCCTTTCATTTATTACAAAAGAAGCTGCGGCTGCTTTGGAATTGAATTTGGGTTTGTACCAAAAAAAATATGCCAGTGCTGTAAAGCTGGCCAGCAGCAATAATGCTGTTGCGGATAGTTTCATAAAAAATTTCATGGAGATTTTGTTAGGCTGAGATGCTTAACGGATTTATTTCCACAAAAATTATTGAACCGGTTGTTAAAGAAAATAAAATTAATCAATACCAAAAGCAAACAACAATGTTTCGCCCCCCATGGTCATATTCATCATGTTCATCATGGTAAAAGCATATTCGCCTTTGGGTAAAAATTTATCGATTACCAGTTCCCAGTAACCCTCTTTTATTTTTTTTACGCTAAAAGTATACTTTTCGCTGGATCTTTGTTTTTTACTGCCAAATGGCATCATGCCTGGATTCTTTTGTAAAAGCACTTTTCTTTTATTACTGGAAGCATCGAGTTTATAAAGGGTAATACTATTTGCCGGGTCATTCATACTACTCATACCGCCCATTCCCTGCATCATGGAAGGATCCATACCATTCGCCTGCATCATGGAATCTCTTTCCTTAGAAGATGTAGTTGATCCGGAGGAAGCACCAGCACCGTTTGAAAAAACAAAAGACAGGTTAGAGCCGCTTTTCAAACGCACAGCCGACTTTGAATCGCTTAGTTCGTAACCACTTTCAGAACCGCCGAAGCCACCCAACTTTGTTTTGGATTCCATTTTAGCAGTTCCTTTTTCCAATCTTATTACAGTATTAATGCTGTCTTTTTTCAGGTAATACACCTCGTTACTAAATTCCGGTTCAGGATATTTTTGGGCAAATAACTCCAGCGAAATTAATACCATGGCAATAAAAAGAAATGATTTTCTCATTTGTAATTTTTTTAATTGTTATGCACTATTTGTTTTTCTTATTGCCTCCAAATCTCCACCCGGCAAAAATTTGAACCAGGTTATTTTTAGCGTCCTCACTGGTAAATGAAGGTGCCTGGAGGGTTTGGATATCTTTATATACTTTGGCGAGGCTAACATTATATCTTGCCCCGATTATCAATCCCATTACCGGGTGTACTTCTGCCCCCAGCGCATAACCATAATCCATGCGGTTATACAAATTCATGATATTACTGTAAGCGCCGCTTTGCCCGCCATTTGTTTTGGTACTATCTGCCTGTGCACTCACTAAATAAGCAGTTTGTGCACCCAGTAACAGGGAAACATATTTAGTAATATTGATAGAAGCCAGTTGACCAAATTGAATGTAATCCAGGTTTACATTGCCTGTATTATTGCTTGTTTTATAATCATACCCCTGACGGGAAAAAACCAATTCGGTTCTGGAACTGAGTATCTTTTTTGACGGCGGCGCTAAGAACAATCCCGCATTAAACCCCGATTTATTACTGCTATTGATGGAAGACGCATTGTTAACTTTGGCAAAGTTGATCCCCGCTTTTATGCCAAACTGGGCATGTAATAAAAAAGGAGTAAATGCCGCAATTAAAAGAATTACTTTTTTCATGTCATTATTTTTAAAAGGTTCAAACAGTATTTATTTAAGAGGAAATAAATGAAAGAATCAATCGCTGTTTCGCCAGTCAATACCAAAAGCAAAAACGGTAAATTCTTTTAGCTCCATATTCTTTACCCATATAAATCCATATTCACCGGCTTCCAGTTGTTCAGGTAATTGCACCTGGTAATTATCTTTCGATAACATCTTTACGCTAAAACTCATCAGCTTTCCCCTGGCTTCATCTTTATCGCTCAGTAAACCTTCTTTTGCATTTACCGTTACTTCTCTTTTTTGATCAACAGGAATAAACTGGTACAGCTTTATGTACGAGGTAAGATCAATAACATCACCGCTGGTTTTAATAAAGAATACAATTTCTTTTTTTGCTATAAAACGAATTTTAGAAGATGGCGCATCCATACTTAGAAACTGTTTTGCTCCTTTTAATCCTAATGTTTTCTTTTTGGTCATAAGCAATGCATTGGCATTTTCGAGTTTGATCAGTTTGTTTCCGTCTTTGTCAAAATAATAAGGCTGGTTAATATATTCAGGCGTTGGTAAAATAATTTCCTGTGGCACAGCAGGCTTTGGTTTCACCGTTTTTTTGGCTGGTGCAGTTACATGCTTTACAATAACAGTATCATATCTTACTTTGGGTTTTGTTTGAGCAGTTGCGGTTAAATTAATAACAGCAATAAATATTGCCAGCCAGAACAATAACAGTCCTTTATTTTTTTTCATTACTATTTATTTTAACAAATTAAACTTAGCGTATTAATGAATTTTAAGCAATAGCATAAAAGTTAGTTTTTCTAAAGCAACTATTCGTCTTGCACTTTTTTTACAGTAAACTTTACAAAAGTTTCTGTCCCTTCTTTTCCTATTAATAAAATAGTCTGTTCTTCTTCTTTTAATTCAAACCTAACCTGTTGTGGATAGGCCGCTATTGTAGAAGCTGCCAAAGTTCTTGCTAATGCTGTAGTACTTGTATATTCGTTGCCTTTGCCACCTACCGGCGGGCAGGTAAATTTTAACAATGGAATTATTGTTGGTGCCCGTTTAAAAAATATTTCTACCTGTGGATTATCATTTGCTGTTTGCGGTGATATAACCCGTATGTTGCTTACTCCAAATATGTGTATGTTACCAGAACCGGGTTGTAATTTTTGAACTTTACATTTACCATTATAGTCCAAATCACTGGTCGTATTTCTATTTTCTTTTTCAATTAGTTTGGCTTGCTTTTCAGTAACTGATATTACAAAACTGCCAGTGTCTTTATAAGTTACAGCCATAAATGCACTTCCGGGTGCTTCATACATGCTGCTTACCATGCTAACTTCGTATGCGTTATCATAAACAAGAATATTGCTTATCAATTTTAGCGTGCTCAATACGGTGCCCTTATATTTATAAGTAAGGCCGTTTAAATTTACTGTAACCGCTACAGGATTTTGATCGGGTACAGTAGACGGTGCTGTAAATGTTGCTGCTGTTTTTAAATATACTTCAAGTTTGCCGCTTGTTTTATTCCAGGTAGATGTCCATGGTATTTTACCTTTTTTTAGCGGCACCAGTTCATCACCTGCCGGGTTTAAGGGTATCAGCTCTTCTTCCTCGCTGGAAACTACATCAATTTGCATATCAAGGCTTTTCTTTACCTTAAGTCTTTTATAAGATGGATATAATTTTATCTTATTAAAATTTGCCCAGTCGCTAAAGTGATTAATACTTCCGCTAATAGTTTTGCCAATTGTGTCCAGCGTAAATTTTCTAAGGCTATGCCATTGCCCCTTGTCATCCTGCATGGCAATACCCATTAGCAATTGCATTGTATCTTTTGCATCCTCATCATCATAATGAAAAATAAGTTGAACAGGTTTTTCAAATTGAATACCTGATGGTTCTAACCGGTATGCTTTGCCGTTACCATTTGGCATTGTATTGATAATCGGCTGAATGCTAAAATTTGTTTTTTTAGAAACCGCTCCTTCGGGGATAATTAATTCAGTTTTTCTATCGGCCGAAATAAGGCTGCCGCCATCCTTTCCCATTTTCATTTCGCTTTTATCGCCATCAGGCTTTCCAATGGAGGAAATTGCTGGTTTAGATGCGGTGTCTTCCGCAGGATTTTGCGCAAATAGATTTACCGACACAAATAAAAAGATAACGGCAATTATTTTTTTCATAAAATCTTATTTCGAGTTTACTGCCTGTTCATTGGGTCGTCATTAAAACTCATACGCAATGTGGCTGGCGATAAATTATTTTTTTCATAGCCTGTTCCGAGGTAGGCTATTTTTATTTTTCTACCGTCAGTGTAATTGAATGTAATCGTGTAATCTTTTACATCATAAGTACCTGAGCCGGGTTTAAAACCTGGATTAATACAGGTATTACCTTCATGATTTAAAATTCTAATGGCACCATTGTCATTAAATTTCCCATCGGCAGTAAAAGTTATGATGGGATGTATCCCATAAGATTCACTCATGCTGTAGGTACCATTGAATCTTGCACCATCTACCGTATTTTTTTTATAAAACGGCCAATCCATTTGATTTTTAGTAACAATGAGTTTAGCCCCATCTGTTCTAAAAGGAATTTCGGCAAAAGGCATTTTTAAAACACCTCTTCCATTACTGAAAGAGTAAGTTCCCCAATTGCGTGGAAATAATTCCGGTGGTATGCGGCTATCCAATCCGTTCAATCCTTCAGTAGGAAATTTAGGACCAAAATAAACCTGCCCGTTGGTAAAGAAGATGGGTACAAAAACATCTAAACGTACACCAGTAGCCGCACCGGTTGATTGAATCGTTCCTTCCCATACACCAACAACAGCATTACCGTTTATAGTACCAGGTGCTAAAACCGTTGCATTAAAACTGGTAAACTGTAAAGAAAATAAAAGGCTTTCGATATCATTACGATAAATGATCCTGTCGGTTGCGTAATACCTCGATACGCCGCCGCAATATTTTCTTGATTCCAAAATGGCAACCCTTTCAAAGCGGCTATTTATTTTTATTACAAATAATTCAAGTCCTGTTTCTATGCTGTTATTCACCTGTATACCGCCTTTGCCCCTTATATATTCCCAGCCGTTGAATGATCTTTGTACTGTATTCTTACTATATTTCCCATCGGCCTGGTACATACTGCTGCCATTGTACATTTTAGTGGCTTCTTCAAAACTTTGTGCAAGTACTTGCTCTAAAGTACCCGAGCTATTTAACGGTTGCATTATTTGTATCGCCAAATGTTCATCCGCCGGCAGATCCAGTGGCTTAAAAACCACGCCATCACTAAATTTTTGTTCGCTCCATCCGGCAGGTGCGATGTAATTCATTAAGCCAAATTTACCGGTGCCTCCAGTGGCTTTTGCCTGAATGGTATTATTGATTGTGGTAGTGTTGCCCAATGCCGCAGTTTTTGTTTTATCAAGATCCATCGAAGAAAACATGGCATGTATCTTTGTTATATAAGCTTCGTCATTTAAGGAAGTCCTGATGCTCATCGTTTTTCCAAAACCGCTTACCACGGTTAAAAGAACATAGATATCAGCACCATTTAATTTTATGGGAGCCGAAGCCGAAACAACATTCCATCCTTCTGCAGTATTTTGCTTTTCTGTTTTTGGACTGGCTTCGGCTTTGTAAGGCGTTACTACAAGGTCTTTCCATTCTCTTTCAAAATCTTTTTCAGCATCCCCGGTACTAACTGTACTGGCAAACATTGTAATCACACAAAAGCCTCCGTTATTTGTATTTACGTTGGTATAATTTATAACACCGAATTTGGCATCTTTCTTAAAGTCTTTTGGTGGTTTGTAAGTGGCTATATCAAATATTTCTTTTTGTGCAATTGCCTGCATTGATAAAAGCAAAAGACAAATGATTGCCACGAAATAATTATTCAGCTTCTTCATACTGGCTTGTTTTAGCATTCCATTCATGTTTACAAAATGTTGTTACCGTACCATCGGGTGAAAGTTTGCGGATATAACTGTTATTGCGGCTGCTGCCATCTACTATGTATAGGTTACCGGATTGATCAAATGCAATTCCCATTGGCGAATGAAACAATGCCTGTAATGCTTTACCATCTCTTTCTCCCTGTTCGGATGCCCCGGCGATATTTCCCGAAAAACTTATTTTTCCGCAACCTGCCGCAGTAGTTACTGTATTGTTGGCGATCTTAATAATACGGTTCATCCGGTCATCAGAAATATAGATGTCGCCATTTTTATTTATAGCGATACCACTTGGATTGGTAAGCACTGCTGTATTGATATTGCCCTCTTTATAAACAGCATGAAAAATAGTTTTATCGCATTGCCCGGCTACGGTGGTAATAATACCCGACGGAGCAATCTTTTTTATGCAATGGCTTACGCTGGCACATACATATAAATTCCTGTCTGTATCGCAGGCAAGCCCTCTTGGATAATGTAGCCTGAGTGCTTCAGCATTTCCATCTTTTATTGTAGTGATGATACCTTCTGCGGTAATTTTCCGGATAAAAAAATAACCGGTGCTTCCCCTGTTATTGTTCCATTCATTATCCGTAACATAAATAGTCCCCTTATTGTCTATGGCGATATTTTCAAGATGGACAAAGGCAGCTATTGACTTGTCCCCATCTTTATACCCCGATGTGGATGAGCCGGCAATAATAGTAACAGTACCATTTGCGGTGATCTTCCTGATCTTTGTGCCATCGGCAACATACAGGTTGCCGGATGCATCTATAGTTATTCCTTTGGGGTCAGAAAAACCAGCATCTTTCCCTGTTCCGTCTTTACCATTTCTTCCGCCACCAGCAAACAATTCCGCTTTTCCCTGCGGAGTAATTTTAATTATCTTATTATTCTTACCAGTTACAAAAGCATTGCCCTTACTGTCAACCACAATGCCAAACGAAGCATTGAATGCATTGTTCAGTTTAGCGGGTTGCCCATACAGCTTATTTAGCGGCAAAAGAAAAAGCAGGCATTTAAGCCAACAAAAAATTATTTTTTCCATATAAACTTTTTAACCAGGTTTATAAATTTTTACATTTTTATTTTTGTGGTACTTCGTGGTTAACTGCCAGTAAATTTTAATCAAAAGTATATGCAGCATGGTGGCTCGTTATCACCCGAAACAGTGATTCCGCCTGAATTACATAAAATCACCCTAAACTGGTATTTTATAAGGATTGTTTGCATTTCTGATGGAGAATGATAACCTTTACGAACAATACCATTTTTTTCAATGAAGATTATACTACTATTCTTTTTTAGTGCTGCAATAATTGTTGGTATGCTTTTTTGCAACAATGTACTTGCACAAACTGTTCCCGATAGTTTACTGAATAAATTAAAAACCGCTTCAAATGATTCTGCCAAAGCGATCATATTATTACAAATGGGCGAATCTGTGGAGTCAACCATGCCCGAAAAAAGCATGGAGTTATATAAGCAAGCTTTGTTACCGGGCCAGCAGGCAAAAAACAATCACTGCATTTTTTTAACCTATATCAATATTGGTAACTGTTATATTGAACTTAATAAAATGGACAGTGCTATCGCTGGTTTTAAAAATGCTATGGCTGTAGCCCGGCTTTTACAGGATTCTGTAAGAGTGGGCCGGGCTGTTGCAAACATGGGCAATGTTTACCTGCATAAAAACGACAGGGAAAAAGCAATGGAATATTATTTACAGGCTGCAAAAATTTGGGAGAATTGCGATAATAAAAAGTATTTGCCCATGTTGTATTCTAATATCAATGCATTGCTTGAAGAACAAAACGAACCTGTTAAAGGACTGGAGTATGCTAACAAAGCCGTTGCAATGGCGCAAAAACTTGGTGATACTATTTCGTTAGTTGATGGATTAATAAATCTTTCTGTAAGTTATAATCACCTTGAACAATACGAAAAAGCCTTCCAGGTTCTGGAACAGGCATTGCCTTTAGCAAAACAAAACAAGGATCTTTATCAACTGGTTACCATCTGCAATAACATGGGCGACTATTACCTGGAAAAGAAAAATCTTGATATGGCATTAACAAAATGCCTGGAAATGCAGCGGTATGCTAACCAAATGGGTAACCAGTATTTCCTCAGTTCTGCAAACCTTATGCTGGCAAAAGTTTATTTTGAGTTGAAGCAACATGCAAAAGCACTTACACATATTGCCGCAGCCGAAAACTTAGCTAATGAAGTAGGCGAAAGGGCAGAACTAAATACCATATATAAAATTCGGGGGCTTATTGATGAAGCCAGCGGCAATTATAAATCCAGCGCAGTATATTTTTCAAAAGCCCTTACTATCAGCGACTCATTATTTAAAGGAGAAACCAGCCAAAAAGTTGCCGAGGCCGAAGCTAAATATCAAAATGAAATAAAGGCAAAGGAAATTATACAACTTGAAAAAGATAAACAAATACAATTACTTTCCATTAAACAAAAATCAACCTTCAACTATTTTTTAATTGGGTCATTAGCAGCATTAATTATTGTAAGTTTTTTAGGTTACCGCAATCTTCGTAACCGCCATCAGTTAGCAAAACAGCAGGATGAACTGCAGCAGCAACGAATTAGTGAACTGGAAAAGGATAAGCAGTTAGTAGCAGTAGATTCAATGCTGCAGGGCCAGGAAGAAGAAAGAAGCCGTTTGGCAAAAGACCTGCATGATGGATTAGGTGGTTTATTATCTGGCGTAAAATTTTCTTTAAGCAATATGAAAGACAATTTAATTATAACCCCCGATAATATGGCCGTATTTGAGCGGTCGCTTGATATGCTGGACACTTCCATTAAAGAACTTCGGCGCGTAGCTCATAACATGATGCCTGAATTACTAACAAAATTTGGTTTGAGCGAAGCATTGAAAGAATATACCAATAGCATTAATGCTACAGGTTTATTTATGGTGAAATATCAATCCATTGGTATGGATACAAGGATAGAGAAAACATCTGAAATAATTATTTATCGTATTATACAGGAGCTACTGAATAATATTATGAAACATGCGGCTGCAACAGAAGTATTGGTGCAATTGGTTAAAGAAGAGAACAGGTTGAGCATTATGGTGGAGGACAATGGAAAAGGATTTGATACAAGCCTGTTAAACGACAATAAAGGAGCTGGGCTTACCAATATACAATCGAGAGTGAATTATTTAAAAGGCCGGCTGGATATTCATTCGGAAGCAGGCAAAGGAACTTTAGTAAATATTGAATTCAATACATAATTATGATCAGTGTATTTATTGTTGACGATCACCCGGTAGTAATAGAAGGTATTCATTCCCTATTACAAAATGAAAAAGATATTACCTGGATGGGGCAAGCCATGAATGCGCAATCCTGTTTAGGTTTTTTTGTAAACAATACTGCTGATGTTGTATTGATGGATATTAGCATGCCGGGCATGGATGGCGTGGAATTGTGTGCAGTGATGAAAGAAAAATATCCCGGTATTATGATACTGGGCCTTAGTACATTTAACCAGGGATTGTATATAAAAAAAATGGTAGAGCATGGTGCATCTGGGTATATTTTAAAAAACTCGTCCAAAGAAGAACTGATAAAAGCCATTCATGCCGTACATAAAGGCTATATGTATTTTAGCGGCGAAGTAGGCATGGCATTGCAGGAATATCAAAGAACAGAAAAAGAATTACCCGTTTTAACTGCAAGGGAAAAAGAAATACTGGAATTGATTGCGCAAGGTTATACCAATCCCCAGATAGCAGAGAAAATTTTTTTAAGTTCCTTTACCGTGGACAGCCACCGAAAAAATTTGCTGGCCAAGCTTGGCGTAAAAAATACCGCCAGCTTAATAAGGCTGGCGGTGGAAAAAAAAATGATCTGATCATTTACCGGTCACTTCTATCTTCCATTTTTAAATTATCATCAAAAGGGCTTTTAGTAAAGGGATAGATGCTTTGCTTTATAAAGCCTTTAGGGTATTGCGATTCGTGAACACCGGTGCCTTCGGGCCAAACTTTACCCGGTAAATAGTAGGTGCCAAACATCATATCAATAAAGGGAAATACAGCCGCAAAATTTTTTCCATAATATTTTGGGTCTTCGCAATGGTGCCAGTGATGGTATTGCGGCGTGGTGATAATATATTTTAAAAAGCCAAAGTTTATCCGGGTGTTAGCATGAATTAGTACAGCATGAACTGCAATAACGATAATGTAGGTATTAAAAACAGCAGGCGAAAATCCCAGTACGTACAAAGGAATAAAACTCATTGCCCGAGTGAAGAAGATATCTATAAAATGAGTACGGCTTCCGGCCAGCCAATCCATGTGCTGGGTAGAATGATGCACCGAGTGAAAGCGCCAAAGGTAAACATGGTTATGAAAAATACGGTGTGCCCAGTATTGAAAAAAATCGGTAGTGAAAAAGGCGATAAATAAGGCCATTAAGAATGGAAGTTGTTGTATCCAAATATGAATCTTATCCAGGCCTATCCAGCCAAAAAATACTATCGCAGGCTTTTGTGTAATGATGCCAAAAAACTGGATGAACAAATGACTGATCACAAAATACACCAGGTCGGTACGCCACTCTTCGTGAAACTTCGTTTGATTTAAATTTTTAGGAAAGAATAATTCAATGGGTATAAAAATAACAGTCATTAATAACAGGTCCAAAAGCATCCAGTCTAAACCAAAATACCAATCCGATTTTTGAACAGCAGTGCCCTGTACATTTAATGCCCCCAGTAAAATGGCTACGCCTGCAATGGCTGCACCCGGCAATGCCCATTTTATTTTTTTGCTCAGTAAAAAACTTATCAAAGCAAAAATAAAACACAATACAATAACTGCTTTTACCAATATCGTCATCGATTGTGCCGTATATATTTCTCTAAACTCAGGCGTAGTTAATTTTTCAGGAAAGAGAAAACACAAAATACTTACCAATGCTAAAATAGAAAGGAAGATAGAAATATAGCCGCTGATCTGTCCTTTACCAATTTGTAAACGTTGCGGTTTAGGTTGATTCATTTTTGCAGAGTTGTTCAGTTAGTTTTGAATGGCAAATGTAGAATTTTTTTCTGCTACAATCTGTACCGTTTACTAAGCAGGTGCTGCCTTTAATTAGATTTTATCTCGTAAACCTTAAAATCAAAATTGTAACCGTTCATGATGTAATAATCATCCAGAAAAACAAGTTCTTTATTACCACCCGGAATTACATCAAGAAAGGCATAATCTAAATCCTGCAAAGGAGTGGCTTTTGTATCAATGTCAATAGAATCTTTGGAGAAAAATATTTTAAAATGGGTGTTACCGGTTAAACTGTTATTATAAAAATGGATAGGATATAGTTGTTTAGCTCTATCTGCAAAAACAACCATCTCTTTTGTTTGCAGCTTAAACTTAGCCTCAAGAAATTCATCATCCTTTATCAGCCCTAGCCTTTCAAACTGTTCAATTAACATACTATCAGTAGCTGTGAAGCGGCTATCTACCGTTGGGTTACTTTTTTCCTGATCTGCAACATATTTATCCCGTTCCTTATCGTTATCAATAAACTGTATGCCTGCAAAAGTTCTTCTTGTTCTAACTTCTCCTATAAACGTTACTTCAATTTCTTTTTTTATCACAACAAGAGATGGAATAGTATGCTTCGCTTTCTTTTCAGCTTTTTCTTGATCACAGGAAAATAAAAAAGCAACTGTCAAAGCAGTTGCCGTTATTTTATAAAAAAATTTCAATTTATCTTTTCAATTAAAAAGTAAATATTACTTTACCAATTGCGACAAAGCTACACTACTCATTTCTCTCAACACTTCCGCAATACCATTGGCATCAATACCAATTTCATCATACAATTGTTTGGGCGAGCCATGCTCTACCAACCTGTCGGGGATACCTAATATTTTTACATCGGCTTTATAACCTTGTGCATTCATAAATTCTAACACTGCACTGCCAAAGCCGCCTACTACCGTTCCATCTTCAACGGTTACTATTTTATTGAATTTTGCAAACACTTCATGTAACATTTGTTCATCCAAAGGTTTTGCAAAACGCATATCGTAATGCGCAGGATTTATACCGTCTGCTTTTACATCACGTATAGCAGCAGCCGCAAAATTACCAGGGTGGCCAAAAGAAAGTATTGCAATATTTTCGCCATCCTTTATCTTTCTTCCTTTACCAATTTGTGTTGCTTCAAAAGGGTATTTTTCGGCCATGGTATCTTTTTGCAGATCGGCAATCACACCTTCGCCCCTTGGGTAACGAATAACTATTGGTAAGTTTAAACTATCCAGTTGCGAAGTGTACATCATGTTACGCAATTCTCTTTCATTCATCGGCGCAGCTACAATAAGGTTTGGTATGCAGCGCATAAAAGCAATATCGTAACAACCATGGTGTGTTGGCCCGTCTTCGCCTACAAGCCCTGCCCTGTCTAAACAAAATACTACCGGCAATTTTTGAATAGCCACATCATGCACCACCATATCGTAAGCCCTTTGCATAAAGGAAGAGTAGATATTGCAAAACACTTTCATACCCTGTGTAGCCATACCTGCACTTACAGTTACTGCGTGTTGTTCTGCTATACCTACATCAAATGCACGGTCGGGCATTTTCGCCATCATATATTTTAATGATGAGCCACTTGGCATTGCCGGGGTAATACCAAATATTTTTTTATTTTTTTCTGCCAGTTCAATCATGGTATACCCAAATACATCCTGGTATTTCATGGGCTGTGGCAGATCAAATTTTTTCTTTTGTATTTCGCCGGTTACTTTATCAAATAAACCCGGGGCATGCCAAAGCGTTTGGTCTTTTTCCGCAAGGTCGTAGCCCTTGCCTTTTACCGTTACAATGTGTAAAATTTTAGGTCCGGGTATATTTTTAAGATCCTGTAAAGTATCTACCAACTTGGTAATATTATGCCCGTCAATCGGGCCAAAATAACGCAGCTTTAAAGATTCAAATAAATTGGCCTTACTGTTTACCATACCTTTTACCCCTTCGGTTAATTTGTGTGCCATGGTGCGGCTGAAATTTTTACCTACGGGTAATTTACCCAGCAAATTCCAAACTTCATCTTTTACTTTATTATAGGTTTGAGAAGTAGTGATGTCGGTTAAATATTCTTTTAGCGCCCCAACATTAGGGTCGATGCTCATACAGTTATCATTTAAGATCACCAGCATATCGGCATCGGCAACACCGGCATGGTTCATGGCTTCAAAAGCCAAACCAGCCGTCATGGCACCATCACCAATTACAGCAATGCTTTTCCTGTTTTCGCCTTTGTATTTGGCCGCTATTGCCATACCCAAAGCCGCACTTATTGAAGTAGAAGAATGACCCACGCCAAAAGTATCATATTCGCTTTCGCTGCGTTTAGGAAAACCACTAAGGCCTTTATATTTTCTGTTACTGGGGAAATTATCCCGGCGGCCGGTTAATATTTTATGGCCATAAGCCTGGTGGCCCACATCCCATACTAATTGATCGTAAGGCGTATTGTACACATAATGCAAGGCAACGCTTAACTCTACCACACCCAGACTGGCGCCAAAATGCCCTCCATGCACACTCACAATATCAACAATATACTGCCGCAATTCATTACATACCTGATGCAACTGCTCTCTGCTGAGTTTTTTCAAATCATCAGGGCTGTCAATAGTTTTCAGTAATGTACCGGGAGTAAGCTCCATATTGTAAAATTTATCGGGCAAAGTTATGTTTTTATTTTGGAGAGATATGGGTATTAAACATACTTTAACGGGAAAAGTTCGGTATAAATTGCTGACTAATCAACATATTTAAGCAAATTTAATATCAAATCAGGATTGGGGCAATTAGCTAAATATTTTTCCCGTTCTTTTTCGGCACAAACGCCGGGATAATCACCTTCTTTTAATTCCATACTTGCAATAATTTGAAAATGCAAATGTGGTGGCCAGTTACCATTATCCTTTGGCTCGCCAAAATGAGCCAGTAACTCTCCCCTGCCAATATATTTTCCTTCCTGCAACGGTGCCAGGTCTTTCAGGCTTAAGTGGCCATACAGGGTATGAAAAACAATAGTATCTAACTGATGCTCTAAAATAATGGTTGCCCCATAATCGCCAAAATTATCATTAAAGGCAAAGCTGTGTACCATACCACCGAGTGGTGCAAAAATCTTTGTGCCGGCTTCACCCCAAATATCTGTACCAATGTGTAAGCGACGTGGTTCTTGGGCCGCAGGTTTTTCAATGCTGTATTTTTTTTCTTCATCAAAAAGCAGGCTGCGTTTATAAATAACTCTTAACTCGTTATAGCCGCCAATCAAAAATTTTGCATTGGCTTTTTCTCTTTTGGCATCTATATAGCTACTAAAACTTTTGGTATTACTGAAGATCTCTTCGGTAAGTTCCGTGTTGGATTTTGATAAATTAATTGACGCAATTTTTTCTGTGGCAGCATTAAAAGGTACAACCGGGTGAAATTGAGACTGACTTTTCAGGAGAACATTTTCTAAAGCGCTTTTCATTTATTGAAGGTAAGCATAACCATGATTACATTAACAGATACTAACCACTGCAATGATTAACAAAAAAAAGCAGCCTTAAAATGTATCGCTATCAATTTTTTTCTTTTATTCTGTTAGCATCCTGGTTAGTTGCTCTATCTCTTTCTTTAAAACCTGTTTTACCAAAACTCCAGCTAAATTGCAACCTTACTCCACGGCTTTCCCATTTACGGTAGTAACTAAAATCCATATTGGCAAATTGTACCGTTTGCTGCCAGCGCTGTGTATTAAAAATATCTGCTACAGACAAACGCAACGAGCCCTTGGCTTTTAATATATTTTTTCGTACTCCAAAATCCAGGCTGCCTAAAGATTTACTGTTAAAAATGGCTTCTTTGGTAGCGGCATTAAACCAACTGCTTACCTGCGTACTCCAGCCCTTGCCCAGCGTAAAATTTTGCTGTATATAATAATTCATGCCAAAGGTTTTTTCATTTAAAATACCATTGGGTAAAATACCCTGGTAATGATTAAAAAAACCGGTGATGTTAGCATAGCCATTCCACCATTTTGTAATAGGCAGTGGTGCACTTATGTTTAAATAACCATTATCTAAACTGCCAATATTAGCAGGCGTGCCCGTTGTTTGCTGCCCTGTTTGTGTGGTTATAGTTTGGCTGTAATTTTTAGTACGGTTGTAACCAACAGCAATATTTAATGCGTAACGGTAAGTATATTTTACTTCAAAATTGTTGCTGTATTGCGGCTTTAAATAAGGATTGCCTTTTTCGCTGGTATAAATATCATAAATAGTTTCAAAAGGATTTAAGGATTGATAATCGGGGCGGTTAATTCTTTTACTGTAAGATAAAGCAAACATATTTTTATCATTTACTTTATAGCTTACAAATGCGGTTGGGAAAATATTGACATAGTTGGTATCGGGGGTATTAATTTGTGTATTTCTTAAATCAACCGATGTACCTTTTACTGCTGAATTTTCTACCCTAACACCAATTTGATATTCCAGCTTTTTTATTTGCCTTCCTAAATTTATATATGCCGCATAAATATTTTCTTTATAGTTAAACTCATTACTTCTTCCGGTATCGGCTTTCATGGCCGAACCATTTAATGAAGCGGCCAATAAATTATTATTGGTGGCAACAGCACTTAATTTAAACCCCGTTTCTACTTTTGCATTTATTTTTTTTAATTGCCTTATATAATCTGCTTTTAACGCATAGATGTTTATTTGGGTAGCCACATCCAAATCATTGGCTGTGTAATTATACTTTGTATTGAACCGGTCTAAATAATCGGTAGTTAAATTAGTGAGATTCGTATTTTTAAACCAGGTATAATCGGCATCAATATTCAACTCGCTACCCAATGTATCTTCGTACTTATAATTGAAGTTGGTATTATAGCGGCGGTTTTTATACAAGTTATCATTGCTGGTTTTTAAAGCCGAGTCAATTGTACCATTGCTGCTGATATGGGTAATACCCGGTGTGTTAAAAGGATTGCGGTTACCACTGCTGGTAAATAAAATACCAAAGCTGTTTTTTTTGTTTTGATAAAAGTCGATACCAGCCCTTGTGTTATGGCTCACATTCCTGTCGATATCAGTAGTAACATTATTGAAATTTTTTACCACATTATCTACCAGTACATTTCTGCTGATAACTCCGCTGGTATGTTGTAAATTATTATTTACGCTTATATTGGCAAAGGCATTTATTTTTCCCAGGCGGTGATTGATATTAAATGAACCATTACTGCGGTAATGCACCTGTTGCTGGTAGCCTGCAGTAACATTTCCATTAGTGCCTTTTATTTTATTTTTCTTTAACCTGATGTTGATGATGCCGGCATTGCCCTGTGCATCAAAGCGGGAAGAAGGATTACTGATGAGTTCAATTTTATCGATAGTGCTGCCCGACATACCCCGTAAAAAATTAGCCAGTTCTTTAGCGCTCATCTGCGTGGGCCGGCCATCTATCAGCACATTTACGCCAGCCTTGCCGCTCATATTGATCACATCTTCGCCGGTTATATTTATGCCGGGTGCTTTTTGCAAAATCTCAAAAGCAGTACTGCCAATGGCGGTAATATCGGCCTGTACATTCAGCACCGTTTTATCTATTTGCTGCTCAATAAAAGGTTTTTTAGAAGCCAGCACTACTTCCTTTAATTTTTTTGTTTGATTAAAGGCTGCGGTATCTTTTTGGGGCAGACTGTCTTTTTGCTGTGCCAAAGCTGTTAGGGTTAAAAGGCTGGCAAAAAAGCATAACAACAATTTCATACAATATATTTTGGTTTGATGGTGCAAAGATGGTTTGCTGTAAGGCGCTAGTCGCTGCAAATGATGATTTGAGGCCAGGTAGCAATAAAAAAACCGTCTCAAATTATAATTGAGACGGTCACCTGCATGTTATTTAAATACGCTAGTTTAATAATGCTGCTGCAATTTTTTCTCTTATCTCCACTACATCCGCAGCATTGCTATTGCTAAAAACAATGATGGTTTTATTTTCTTTTATAAAATGATACCATGCGGTATTTGCTCCGCTGATGCTTCCCCGCCGGTCCATTACAAGTGTTGTAGTATTTCCAAATTGCTGCTCGTTCACCCAAAAACTATATGCCACTCCCCACAGTTCGGGATAGGACGTGATCATTAATTGCACGGTTTCTTTCTTTAACAGCTTATTAGTAAACAAAGCCTGGTCAAATTGTAACAGGTCCTGTGCTGTGGAGTACATGCTGCCGCTGGCATAAAAATTTTCTATCCAATAAGGGTCATCATTATAAAATTTGCCGGTACTGTCGGTGAGGTAGTTACTTACAAGACCAACAATAATATCCTTATTTTTTAAATAGCCAGAGTTGTGCATTTTTAAAGGCTGTAAAATTCTCTGGTTTAAAACTATTTCGTAAGGCTGCCCTGTGATCTTCTCAATGATCTTACCTAAAATGATGTACTCGGCATTTTTATAATTCATTTGTTTACCAGGTACGGTTACCAGTTTACCGCTGCAGTATCTTGCTATTATTGTATCCACCGGCATTTGCAAAACGTACATTGCTTCACTACCCTGATCGGCATTTTCAATACCGCTGCTATAAGTTAGCAGCTGATGCAGAGCAACTTTATCCCTTGCTTCACCATTGTAGCCGGGAAGATAGCTGCCAATAGTTTGGTTCAGGTCAAGTTTACCTTCTTCCATCAATTGTAAAATAATAGTTGCTGTAAAGGTTTTAGTAATAGAACATATCTTAAATTTTGAGACTGGCGAAATGCTGATCTTATCCTGCCGGTTAGCCAGCCCAATATTTTTACTAAAAATTATTTTGCCTTTGTGGGCCACCAGTACTGAGCCACTAAACCCTTTAGTAGCGGCATAATTGGCTACAATGGCAGCAAACTTACTTCCAGGTTGGGCAACCTGGCCAGCCGCCTGCATGGTAATAAAAATAAAGACTATAAAACTGATATGCTTCATACTATTGTTAAAAATTTAAAGGTTAAATACTTTGTTATCATCTTCTTTTTTTACGGTTAAAAAAGGAACGCCACTATCTATCCTTTCCCCGCTCATAACCGTATCTACTTGTTTAGCATTGGCTATATAAATTTTTGTTCCTTCTTTAAATTGCAACTTTTTTTCTGAGCCCGGCATTAAAAAGATGCCGTTGGTACCATTGCCGGTTTCGCCAGGCTGGTAAGAAATAATGGTTACTTTTTTGGGTAAAATAGAAGTGTTCTTAATTTTAACGGTAATTAAAACAGGTTCATTTTTTTGAGCAAAGGCAAATGCAGTGGTAAGCATAAATGCTAAGGCGATTGTAATTGGTTTCATATTATTTTTTATGCAAACCTCTGCATTCGCCAATAGTTAATCGCCTCAAATTAAGTTTTGATACTTAGTTAATACGTCTCAAATTATGATGGCAGCTTTTCCTGCCACTCTTTTGGACTTACACCAGTGGCTTTTTTAAAAGCCCGGTTAAAAGTGGCCTTGCTGTTAAAGCCACAATCGTAAGCAATGCCCAAAAGCGTCTGCATTTTGTGTTCGCCTGCTTTAAGCTTTTCTTTTACGGCTTCTATTCTGTAATTATTTATAAAGTCGTTGAAGTTGAGTTGAAATCCCTGGTTAATTACTTTAGATAATAAAGATGGATTAGTACCCAGTTGTTTGGCTACCTGCGTTAAAGAAAGTTCGGGGTCTTCATAAACTTTAGCTTTTTCAAGCAGTTCCAGTATTTTTGGTTTCCAGGTTGCTACTAAACTAATATCTTCTTTCTTTTCGGTTTGTATATCCACTACTTCTATCACTTCAGCATCTTCAATAATATCATTTACAGCAGCAGTAGAAAAAGAATTTTGTAATAGTAATGAAGGTTTGTAAGAAATAAGGTTGAGTTTAAATGACACTTTTGTTTGTACCGAATTGGAATAACCGGTAATAGCGATATAATAAAATATAAGAGCAAATGAAAAGAAGTACCACCATGTGCCTACATAAGTGGTAAGTTTTGGAAATGGCAGGGCCAGTAAAAAATAAGCTACCTGCAACAATTGCATCAGCAAAAAAGCCAGCAAAAAACTTTTTACCCATTTAAACATTACTGCATCTGCATAACTGATTACCTGCACCATCAGCTTTTTATACAGTTGGTAATACCTTATAGAAAGTACAAAATAAAATACCATAGACCCCAAACCGGCGTATTGATACCAGGGTCAAAATCCTTGTCGGCGCCATCAGCTAAAAAATAATACTCTTTTAAAATAATTTTATCGGTGATAAAAACTATAGCGCTGTATAATAAATACAAAATGCCCGGCAGTAAATGCAGCCATTCTTTTTTACCAAATTTAAATGATGGGTTGAGCAGGCTTTGTACATAAAAAAATATTACCGGCCCTATAAAAAATAAATGCTGCATGGGCACATAAAATAAAATATCCCGGTAAGGCTGGTTATCGTACCAGCCGCCAAAGCCCAGCATCCAGGGAGAAATATATAAAACGCAAAGCAGTAAAAATAAGGCCAGCCACTTATCGGCGTTACTTTCATTCTGTATCCCTTTTTTAAACAGTAAAATACTGTACACCAAACCATGTACAAAAAAAATCAGCAGCATAGCACTGTAAAAACCAAAGAAGAAATACATAAGTAAAATATAAAATTAGGCAGTAGCAATTATGCAGGCACCAGTTCTTTTTGGTTGGTTGCATTAACCCTGGTTATAGTGCTAATGTCAACTTTAATATGTTGCACTAATTTTTCCTCCAGCAGGTTGGCAAAGGTTTCAAAATATACGATAGCATCTTCTTTGCTGTTTCTTTTTAACCAGCGGAAACCGCCGGGCAACTGTTGCAATACTTCTCTATCGGTAAGGTATTCTATATGATGAATATCGGTGGGTGTAAGCCCAATATCCTGCAGCTTGCTGATTATTAAACTTAATGGAGCATTGGTACCGGGGCAAAATTCCTGGCTCAATTCTGTCCACTCGCCAATGCCGGTGTGGGCATAGCTCAGTATTTCGCCTTTACTAAATTTAGTGACCACTTGTATCAGGTTACCGCAATTGCAGGCGCCGTGGTTGCCCCAGGAATATTGGGCACCATTGCGCAGGCGGTTTGCTGTTTCTCTTAATGCGTTTACCAATTGTATTGTAGGATTTGCCATAGCGAATTTTTCATTTATAACAACCTTGCCATTATTTTGTTTAAATCAGCCTGAACAGGTTTTACGTGTTCTTATTTTGAATACTGAAAATAGTAAAATATGCGTTGCAAGATGCATTCTGTTAAAACAAATCCATAAAAAATTAACCGCAAAACTGTATTATTTTTTGCTGTAATAATTTTTTTTCGCTGGCGGCATGGGTAAGTACAAGTGCCTCTAAAAAAAACTGTTTGGCTTTATCCGGTTGCTGCAATTGCAAATGCAGCTCGCCCAAGGTGGCAGGCAGCAGGTAATATTTTTTTAAGGAAGAAAGTTGGGTTATGGTTTCAATAGCTTTTATACCTTCTGCCGGGCCATACAATTCGGCAATAACAATGGCCCGGTTTAATTCCACCACCGGCGATGGATAAAATTTACACAAGAGGTTATAACATTGTAAAATATTTTTCCAGTTGGTAGTTGTATAACTGGTTGCTGTGGCGTGTTCATAAGCAATGCCAGCTTCCAAATGATACTTACTTATTTTTTTGCCTGAGGCAGCAGCTTCCAAATGCTGAATGCCGTTTTGTATCAGGCTGCTATTCCATTTAGTTCTGTCTTGCAATTGCAATAATAAAATATTGCCTGCGGCATCCAGCCTCGATTCGTTACGTGAGGCATTAAAATGCATTAGTGCTAAAAGTGCGTGCGCATTGGTATGATCAATTGCCGGGCTGCGGCAAATCAATTCTCCTAAGCGAATTGCTTCCTGCATTAAATCTCTTCGTATTAAATTATCATTTTGTGTGGAATTATATCCTTCATTAAATAATAAATAAATTGCCATCAAAACATTTTCCAGCCGTTGATCTAATTCGGCAACAAGCGGCAAATCAAATGGTACATGATGGTCTCTGAAATTTTGCCTTGCCCGGTACAATCTTTTTTCAATGGTATCGTAACCTGTTACAAATGCTTTGGCAATTTCTGTAACACTAAATCCGCACAATGTTTTTAAAATTAATGCTACCTGCGCTTCTGTTGATAAAGAAGGATGGCAGCACACAAACATCATTCGCAGCTGGTCATCATCAATGGTATTGGTATTCACCATATCCTGCACCGTGGGCACCAATGTATATTCCGATTGCAGCAGCGGTGTGATAGTTTTTGAAAATGCTTCCTTTCTTTTTTGTTGCCGTAAAACATCTATGGCTTTATTGCGGGCAACAGTAAACAACCAGGCAGAAGGATTTTGCGGCAGGCCATTTATTTTCCAGTTGTTGAAGGCTTGTAATAAAGTATCCTGCACCACATCTTCGGCCAGTTGCAAATTTTGCGGGCCAAATAATTTGGTGAGTACGGCCACCAGCTTTCCCCACTCGTGGCGAAAGAGGTGATCAACAGTTTGTTCTATTTGTGATAGCTGATCCAGAAAAAATTTTTTGTAAGTTATAATAATGCTCCTCAAAAATTGAGGAGCATTATTATTTTTTAGGCAGGCATATCTACTTTCATCACCTGCCTTACCTGTACTTTACCCCCTCTTTCATAATCGGGGTAATCGGCACAAAGCGCAATTGCTTCATTGTAATCGGCTGCATTAACAATAAAATAGCCACCCACAATTTCTTTGGCTTCGGCAAAAGGGCCGTCGGTAACTGTTTTATTAGTACCACTGATTATTTTACCTCCCGGCAATAATGGTTCGCCAGAATCATATTTACCGGCTTTAGCCAGTTTATCTATCCAGGCCATCCATTTACCCATGCTGGCTTGCATGCTGTCGGGTGTTTGTTCATCGGGATGCAATTCGCCACCGTGAAAAATAAGCATGAACTTTTCCATAATTTTTTGTTTTAATAATGTATAATGATTTTAGTAATGACGAACGGGAATTTATAATCCGGACAGATAGTTCAATTATTTTTTTAGCATGCTGCCGCCCGTTTTCAAATTATACAATATTATTTAAAAAGCCAAAACACCAAATAATAGTTTCATCGCATGTAACTGCTTACACAATATATTTCTATGATCAATATCTGCCGTAATGCTTATTCCTATATTTTTACAAAAACTTGATTGATGGAATTTAAAGTAAGTGATGTAAAACCACCGGTGCAAATTCATACCTGCCGCAACTGTAAACATAGGTTTAGTGGTAAAATATGCAACCAATGCGGCGAAAAAATTTTTAACGAAGACCAGCTTACCACCAAACACTTTTTTCACCAGGTAATTGATTTTTTCTGGCATTGGGAAAACAAAGTTTTAAAAACTATTAAGCTCAATTTTTTTAAACCCGGCTTTATAACAAAAGAAAATATTAATGGCATAAGAATACCCTATGCCAACCCGGTACAATTATATCTGGTAGTAAGCCTTGTGTTTTACCTGGTAGTTACAAAAGTGGGGGTATCTGATTATACACCTAGCTTCGGCGACCATCATTACTACGGACTATCTGGCTATGTTGCATTTAAGTGGGCCAGGCCATTAGATGAAAAAGTTGTAAATGCAATTGACAGTGCATGGACACGTAAGGGGCGTGTTATGCAGCATGAAATACAAAATGAAATAAACAGCAATTTAGAGGCAGATAGCAGCTTTAAATTAACAGGCAGGGATAATACTGACAGTGTCTATATCCCTGCTGGAAAAACTAATGTTTATGCCTTTAAGCAAATGATGGGTGCAAGGTGGACGCTGTTTCATTCCACAGTAGGTACTTACGGTAAAACACTCATATTTTTACTGTTGCCCGTAATTGCAGCAATTTTATTTTTGTTTTTCTTCAAAAAACTAAAATACTATGGTGCAGCACTCATTCTGTCCACACATTTTATGGTGTATAATCTCTGTTTTTTTATGCTGCATGCCCTCATTAATCAAGCGCCGAGGTATATTAATGAAAATTTAGGTGGATGGATGATGAAACCTTTTTTTTATGTTTTTTATAATAATGTTACCAGCCCCGTATCAAATTTTATTTTCGGCAGCAAATTTGAGTTTATGCATTTTATTTTCTGGATGCCCTGGCTTTTTATTGCAATAAAAAGACTTTTTAACACCCCCTGGTGGAAAAATCTGGTAATAAGTTTCTTCTTAAGTAAGGTTTTTTATTTTTTAATTTACGGAGTACTTAAAAAAATTGTAATTGCTGTTACTATCTGGAGTATGCATTAATCTATCCGCCCCACCAGGGTGTCATCATACCGGCCAGAGACATGCCTGTTAAATACACCAGTGCCAGTGAAAAAGCCAACAGAAAAAATTTAGCTGTGTATGCCAGCCGGTGTGCTTTAGGGTTAAGCATTTTTTTAAAAACAAAAACAATGTAAAAGAGGAAGCCGGTTATAAACCATACATACGAAAATTCTCTGCCCCCATCTTTGAGTATTAAAATTTTTGCAGCCCGGTATATTTCAATTAGCAACAGCAGCAAACTCATTTGTGCTGTTAGGTAGGTGTTTACCAAAAAGTGTTCCCAGTAATTGTATTTTTCTTTTCGCAAGGCCAGCCAGGTAGCAAAACTTGCAAAGGGAATCATAATAAAAAAGAACACACTTAAGTACTGCCAGAAAAAACCCAGTTTGCCGTAAGTTACTGTCATGCCCATTTGTGTTCCGAAAAAAACAGCAGCTTTTCTAATTACACCCGACAGCAAAATATACAAGGTTGCCATCAGTACCACATAGGCAAAGGGGCGAAAATGTTTTACTCTTTTTCCTGCTAAATACTCCCGTAAAGTTTTGCCCGGCCGCAGCAATAATTCTTTAAAAGTGTAGCCAAATCCTTTATCAATGTGAAAAACAGAATGTGGTATATCGTGTAAAAAATATTTTACACCAATAGCCTCCACTTTGGCAGACTGGCCACAATACGTACAAAAGTTGCCTTTAAAATGATGGTCGCAGTTTTTACAAATAACAGTTGACATATTTTATATTACTACGTTGATCATTTTGTTTTTTACATAGATCACTTTCTTAGGCGCTTTACCCTCCAGCCATTTTTGCACCACTTCATTTTCGGCAATAATTTTTTCTACATCGGCTTGTTGCAGATCTAATGACAGATTGATATTAGTTCTTACTTTACCATTAATAGAAACCGGGTATTCTTTACTGCTTTCTACCAGCAAGGCTGCATTAAAGGTGGGATATTGAGCATCTAATATCGTTCCTTCGTTACCCAACTGGCTCCACAATTCTTCTGCAATATGCGGTGCATAAGGTACGAGTAAGATCAATATTTTTTCCAGCACTTCTTTTTTATGGCACTTTACATCAAACAGGTCGTTCACGCAGATCATAAATGCACTTACCGCAGTATTAAAAGAAAACTTCTCGGTATCTTCTTCAATTTTTTTAATGGTGCGGTGCAATATTTTTAATTCGGCATCGGTGGCTTTGTCGTTGTTCCATACTTTGCCTTTTAATTCATCATTAAACAAACGCCAGAGCTTTCTTAAAAAACGGTGTACACCTTCAATGCCTTTTGTGTCCCATGGTTTGCTGGCTTCTACCGGGCCGAGGAACATTTCATACATACGGAAAGTATCGGCGCCGTATTTGTCAACAACATCATCCGGGTTTACAACATTGTATTTTGATTTCGACATCTTTTCTACTAATGGCTGTAACGTAACATAATCGTCTTTTAAGTTATCAGTTAAGCTTTGCCTTTCAATAAAATTATTTTGTAAATCAACTGATTCAAAAATATTGTTTACTGTTGCCAATTCCCAATTTAGATACAGGGGAGACTCTTCTTGAAGTTTTAATAAATTTTCTCTTGTAAGAATCAACTGGTTGTCTTTATATTCTACATATTTTACCGGAACATAAAATTGTATAATTTCAAGAGGTGTTTGTGATTTAGTTGCATCTGGGATAAGTAAAAAACGATTGACCTCATCATTTTTTACAACCATTATCCTTTTCACCAAAGCGCTTACACCCTGTATCATCCCCTGATTCAATAACCTCTTAAACGGCTCATCATATCCAATCAATCCTAAATCAAACAACACTTTTGTCCACAAACGGCTGTACAATAAATGGCCTACGGCATGTTCGGTACCGCCAATGTATAAGTCTACCTGGTTCCAGTAATCGCTGGCTTTTCTATCGCAGAATGTTGCTGTATTTTTCGGATCCATGTACCTTAAAAAATACCAGCTACTGCCTGCATAACCGGGCATGGTGCTGGTTTCTCTTTTGACCTCACCCCCAACCCCTCTCCCAGGGAGAGGGGAGTTTGACTCTGCGGCTTCGGAAATACTTTCTTTAGTGGAAAGAGCCTGTTCAATATTTTTTAATACTGTTTTTAATGCATTGTTTACTTCATCATTTGTAAAACGAATCATGGTAAAACCCTGCTCTGCCAACCAGCTTTCCCGTGCAGTATCAAATTTAATTTGATCCGCTTCATTATGATAACCGCCATCAATTTCTACAATCAATCTTTTTTCTAAACAAACAAAATCGGGGATATAACCAGCAATTGGATGTTGCCGTCTGAATTTACAATCGGCTATTTTCCTGTTCCTAACCTCTTGCCAAATAATATCTTCTTCAACAGTGGCGTCTTTTCTGTTTTGCTTTGCAAATTGCAATGTTTTTCTCCATTCATCTTTTGTACTGTTCATGTACCCGGGGTCTTTAGCCCCCCTCTCCTTTGGAGAGGGGTTGGGGGTGAGGTCAACCCAATCCGTAATATTAGCCAGCGGCCCTTCGCCACTTGGCCCCGGCCCGTACTTATCTACATGTGGCAATTGCAATGGCAATTCTTCCGCATCTAAAGGAATGGCAACGCCATCACTCCAGATAATGGGGAATGGCTCACCCCAGTAGCGCTGGCGGCTAAAGCCGGCATCCCTCATGCGGTAATTCACTTTACGCTTACCAATACCTTTCTCTTCTAATTGTTGTAATACTATTTCTGCAGCATCGGTCATCTTTACACCATTTAAAAAACCGCTGTTCTCTAACAAGGCTTCTTTAGTAGCATTAGCTTCTTCACCATTAAAATAACTGCCAATAATATTGGTAATGGGAATATTAAAATGTTTAGCAAATTTAAAATCCCTTTCATCGCCGCAAGGCACGGCCATAATAGCGCCGGTGCCGTAGCCTGCCAATACATATTCACTTATCCAGATAGGAATTTGTTTACCATCAAAAGGATTTACGGCATATGCACCCGTAAAGCAACCGGTAATTTTTTTCTCTGCCATTCTATCCACATCGCTGCGGCTTTTTACGTAAGCAATGTATTCATCCACCGCTGCAGTTTGTTCAGGCGTTTTTATTTGTTGTACCAGATCAAGTTCTGGTGCAACTACCATAAAATCTACACCAAAAATAGTATCGGGCCGGGTAGTGTACACCGTCAATAGTGAATGGTGAATAGTGAATGGTACTCCAGAATCAGGTACTCCATTATTCACTATTGACGATTGACTATTCACCACCTGGAAAGTAATTTCCGCTCCCTGGCTCTTCCCAATCCAGTTGCGCTGCATTTCTTTCATGCTGTCGCTAAAGTCTACGGTTTCTAATCCGTCCAGTAATCTGTCGGCATAAGCCGTAATACGCAAATACCATTGGCGCATTTTCTTTTTTTCTACCGGGTGGCCGCCACGTTCGCTTACACCATTCACCACTTCATCGTTGGCTAATACAGTGCCCAATGCTTCGCACCAGTTTACTTCGCCGTATTTGCTGAATGCTAAACGGCGGTTCATTAAAATTTCTTCCTGCTGTTGTTTGCTGTAGCCGTTCCACTCTGCTGCGGTAAAAGCGTGAGTGGTGAGTGGTGAATCGTGAGTAGCAGCGCCATTCGTTTCAAAACTCTTTACTAATTCAGCAATAGGCTTTGCCTTGTTTGCTGTGGTATCATAATAACTATTGAACAATTGTAAAAATATCCACTGCGTCCATTTATAATAATTGGGGTCGCTGGTTTGCACTTCACGTTCCCAATCGTAACAAAAACCAATTTTATCCAGTTGACTTTTAAAGGTGGCAATATTTTTTTTGGTGGTCTCGGCCGGGTGCTGGCCTGTTTCCAATGCATATTGTTCTGCCGGTAAACCAAAACTGTCAAAGCCCATCGGGTGCAGCACATTAAAACCTTTCAATCTTTTATAGCGGCTGTAAATATCGCTGGCAATATAACCCAGCGGGTGGCCCACATGTAAGCCTGCACCACTGGGGTACGGAAACATATCCAGCACATAATACTTTGGCTTTGTACTTTCGTTAGATACTTTGTATACTTTTTTTTCCTTCCAGTGATCCTGCCACTTTTTTTCAATCTCGTTAAACTTATATTCCATTTAGTTTTTCTTTTTTGAGCCCGGCCGCATAAATTCTATTTAGCTTCATTGGCGTCGCACTCTTGTACTGAATATCTTTATTGAACAATAGTAACCCGTTGCATTTTTTATTTCATCCAAAAATGTGAAAGAAAAGTTATTTAACCCCCGTTCACACTATATCCCTTCCATTCATAAAAATAAATACGGCAGGCAATCGTTTTGTAGAGGGCAAAAATAACGTAATACAGGCAAATTGAATTAATTTGCGGCCTGCTAATCAACAGTATTGCCAAATGGCCGGTTAATGTACACCATTAAATAAATTCAGAAGAGTATGTCTCAAATTGGAAAAGCAAGCAGTAAAAGAGGAAAACCCAGTTATGCAAACGCTATAATTGGTGTAGCCTTAGTGTTGTTTTTATTTGGTATTGTGGGCTGGTTTTTCTTAAACCTGCGTAAAACAGGCGACTATTTTAAAGAAAACATCCAGGTGCAATGTTTTTTAAACAGGGATGCCTCTAAAATGAAAATTGACAGTGTAAAAAATTATATCACTGCATTATCTTACGTAAAATCGGCCGAGTATGTTACTAAAGAAATGGCCATCAAAAAGTTTGAGGCCGATAATGATACCACCTGGCGCCAGTTTATTAAAAGCAACCCCTTGCCGGAAAGTATAGATTTTTATGTAACGGCCGATCATGTACAATCGGATAGCTTAAGAGCCATTTCTTCCACCATCGAAACTAATTTTCCGGGGGTGATACAGGAATATAAATTTCCCGATGAAATTGTTTCCAAAGTGGGCGACTTTGCCAAATGGATGTTTATTGGGCTTTCAGTAGCAGGTATTATACTTACCATACTGGTTATTTTTTCTATAGATAATACTATTCGCCTGGCCATGTACAGTAACCGTTTTTTAATTAAAACCATGCAAATGGTGGGTGCTACCCGCTGGTTTATTGCCAAACCCATTAATATCAGGGCTATTATTAATGGTTTAATTGCCTCGGGCATTGCCATTGCTTTAATATGGGCCGTGGTAATACTGGTAGAAAGCTTCAGGCCCGAATTTAAAGTGCTGAGAGATAATAAAAGCCTGATATTGCTGTTCCTCACTATTATTGCACTGGGCATTACCATTACATTGGTAAGTACGCACAGGGCGGTAATAAAATACCTGCGGATGAAATTGGATGATTTATATTAATATTGCACCTTAATAAACAATACATGAGCAACGAAAAAAAACAAATACCCGCTACCAATACCAGCCTTTTTACAAAAGATAATTATATGTGGATGCTGGCTGGTGTAGCTGTAATGGCCATTGGCTTTTTTTTAATGAGCGGTGGCAAAAGTGCCGACCCCAAAGTTTTTGATGCCAACGAAGTGTACAGCACTACCCGTATTACCATTGCTCCCATTTTAATTATTGCAGGCCTCGTTATTGAAATTTTTGCAATAATGAAAAAGCCAAAAACAAATGATTAATTTATAATGAATAATTAATAAAAGAACTGCGGAGATAATATCTTCGCTTTTTTTATTTACCGTTTACAAAACAACCTGCATGGATACTTTACAATCTATCATTATTGCCATAGTGGAAGGACTTACAGAGTTTTTACCCATTTCTTCCACGGCTCATATGCGTATTACCGAAAACCTGTTAGGCATAAGCAATACCGATACATTTACCCAGGTTTTTACAGTAGCCATTCAACTGGGTGCCATACTCTCGGTAGTGGTATTGTACTGGAAAAAGTTTTTTGATTTTAAACGCTGGGAGTTTTATGTAAAACTGATCATTGCTGTAATACCTGCTTTAATTTTTGGTAAACTCTTCAGCGAAAAAATTGACGATCTGCTGGAAAGTCCGGTTTTTATTGCCGTGGTAATGCTGGTGGGTGGCATTTTCTTTTTGTTTGTAGATAATATTTTTAAAAATCCTGAAATAAAAGATGAGAAGGAAGTTAGCCCGCTAACAGCATTAAAGATCGGTTTATTTCAATGCCTGGCTATTTTATTGCCGGGGCTTAGCCGTAGTGCAGCTACCATTATTGGTGGTATGAGTTTAAAACTTACCCGTAATGCTGCTGCCGAATTTTCTTTCTTTTTAGCCGTGCCTACCATGCTTGCTGCTACCGGGTATAAATTATATAAATATTACAGCGATAATGGTGGCTTTTCTGCCAATGAAATAAAACAATTAGCTATTGGCAATGTGGTAGCATTTATTGTGGCATTACTGGCCATTAAGTTTTTTATTGGCTTCTTAAAAAAACATGGCTTTAAAGTTTGGGGCTGGTACCGCATTATTGTAGGCATTATTTTATTACTGCTTATCTGGAAAGGTGTTATAACCCAATAACTATAATTTCTTTATTTATTTTGATGATTAATTACTAATTTCCCTTTTAGTCTTCAAGCACTTCATCCCAATAAATAAAACCAATGCAAACTGCATCTAAAAAAGTTATTAATGGCTGGGCCATGTACGACTGGGCCAACAGCGTTTACAATTTAGTAATTACCACTACCTTTTTTCCGGCATATTATGCAGCGGTAACTTCTCTTGAAAAATTTCCTGATGGCATTAGTTTTTTAGGGCGCCGTTTTGTAAATACTGAGCTAAAGGATTATGTACTGGCTTTTGGCTTTTTAGTTATTGCCTTACTCTCTCCCATACTTTCTTCCATTGCTGATTATAAAGGCAATAAGAAAAATTTTATGCGCTTTTTTTGTTACATGGGGGCCTTAAGTTGCTCCTTACTTTTTTTGTTTAAAGAGCAAAGTGTTACACTGGGTTTAATGTGTTTTATGTTTGCCGGTATTGGCTTTTATGGCAGCCAGGTTTTTTATAACTCTTACCTGCCCGAAATAGCTGCAGAAAAAGATATGGACCGGATAAGTGCCAAAGGTTATACCATGGGATATATTGGCAGCGTACTGATGCAATTAGTAGGTTTTGCATTGGTAATTTTTATGAGTGAAGAAAAAGGCCTTGCATTAAGACTTACTTTTTTATTAGTAGGTATCTGGTGGGTAAGCTTTGCACAAATAACTTTTGCAAGATTACCCATTAGCCCCAAAAGCGAGAGAAAGGCAAAAAAACATGTATTGGTAAATGGCTTTCACGAATTAAAACTGGTTGCACAGCAGATGGTACACATGCCCGTATTAAAAAGATTTTTAACGGCTTTTTTCTTTTACAGCATGGGTGTGCAAACTGTAATGCTGGTAGCCATAGATTTTGGTATTAAAGAATTAAAGTTAGCAGATGATAAATTAATTATTACCGCTGTAATTATTCAGCTGGTAGCTATTATAGGCGCCGTAGCTATGTCTAAACTATCGGCTACTTATGGCAACATTAAAGTTTTAATTTTTACTGTACTGCTTTGGATAGGCGTTTGCATTACCGGCTATTTTATAACTACAGAATTACATTTTTATATTTTAGCATCGCTGGTAGGTTTAGTAATGGGTGGCATTCAATCGCTCAGCCGTTCTACTTATTCTAAATTAATGCCCGAAACAAAAGACACGGCTTCCTTTTTTAGTTTTTATGATGTAACCGAAAAATTAGCGATTGTAATTGGCTTATTTAGTTTTGGTTTAATAGAAGGCTTAACCGGCAATATGCGTAACTCTCTATTAGCTTTAATTGCCTTTTTTGTATTGGGTTTATTATTTTTATTGGTAACGCTTAGTGCACAAAAAAGCAAAGTGGTTACTGTTTAATTTTTGCTGTATGAAATTATACTCCGTTAACGCAGGCTATTTTAAGTTAGATGGCGGTGCCATGTTTGGCGTAGTGCCCAAAAGCATCTGGAACAAATTAAACCCAGCTGATGAAAACAATATGTGTAGCTGGGCTTTGCGCTGTTTATTAATTGAGGAAGAGGACAAATTGATTTTAATTGATAATGGCATGGGCAATAAACAGGATGCCAAATTTTTCGGTCATTATTATTTGCATGGCGATGATACTTTGGATAAGTCTTTAGCCAAACATGGTTTTACCGCAGCTGATATTACCGATGTATTTTTAACGCACCTGCATTTTGATCACTGTGGTGGAAGCATTGTACGGGAAGGAGAAAAATTAATTCCGGCATTTAAAAATGCTACTTACTGGAGTAATAAAAAACATTGGAACTGGGCAACACACGCCAACGACAGGGAAAAGGCAAGTTTTTTAAAAGAAAATATTTTACCTATAGAAGAAAGCGGGCAATTGAAATTTTTAAGCGTGAGCCGTGAGCCGTCAGGCGTGAGTATGGGCTTAGCCGCCAATGCTGATAGACTTCTTACTCACGACTCACCGCTCACCACTCACGTCTCTTACTTTACAGTTAACGGCCATACCGATGCCATGATGTTGCCAAAAATAAATTATAAGGGTAAAACGATTGTGTACATGGCCGATCTATTACCTTCTGTTGGGCATATTCCTTTGCCGTATGTTATGGGATACGATATGTTTCCACTAACCACACTCAATGAAAAGAAAGCTTTTTTTACAGAAGCTTTAGCCAACGATTATATTTTATTTTTTGAGCACGACCCGGTTAACGAATGCTGTACTTTACAGATGACAGAAAAAGGTGTACGGGTGAAAGATGTTTTTAAGCTGAGTGATATTTAGTGTGCTTGCATCCTCTTTCTGTTAATAAAAATTCAATGGCGGTATGCTGTATCCCGATACTTCAGGACGATGCCAATGAAATTCAATAAAATATAGCTGGGTTTAAAATCTATTTCACACTTATTAATGAAGAAAGCGGGTAACGTAAGTTTCTGTAGCCCATCATATCTACTTTAATACTTCCTACGGCAATGGGGCTTTCAACCCTTAGCAATAAATGATTGGGATCGTCACTTAACCAGGCATTCATTTTTTCGCCGCCTTCAAAAATGGTTCCTTTAATTAGTAATGGTTTAATTTTTATAGCATTAAATTTTCCGTAACGGGTTTTTACCTTTTCTTTTCCTAAATAGCGAATGTATAAATGATATACTTCATCATCTAAAAACATATCAAAAGGGATTTTATCATTTACTTTATACTTGCTAAAATCAATATTACGGGCATAGTACACTGCACTAACCACATCCTGTATACACTTGGTAACTTTAAAAACACCATTGGTACTTACGGCTGTGCCTGCAGTTTGATTAAAAGTTACGTTGTTATATTTTTTATAGCCGCCTTCATCTACATTACGGATAAATTTATACGGCACTAAATTAGCGGTATCAATATAACTTTCGTAACGGTCACGTACTTTAAAAAAGTTATCAAAGAAAGAATAGGTTTTACCCTCGCCTACGCAATGGTATACAGGCTTACCGTTAAAGCGCTCCAGCGAAGTGGTAAAAGTGGCTTCGCCGGCACCAATAAAGGCTCCCATGGCATTGTAAAATACCTTCATGGTTACTACTTCATCGGCTTTAAATGCCGTGTTTTTAATGCCACAAAACTCCTCCTCGTAATGAGGTTTAAAACTTACACAGCATAAACCTAAAATAACCAACCCAACCTTAGCGTAACGTATCATTTTTCTTTTACTATTTTAATTCCTAAAATTAATAAACTGCCAATTAATGCAGGTATTACTAAATTAATCAACCATATTGCCAATGCGGCAGTTTCAATACCTAAAGTGTTTGTACTATATAATTTCATCAGTTCCATAATAGCTTTTGCCCTTAACGGTAATTCTAAAAAACCGATGGTAGGTGCAACAGCCATCACCAAATAAAAAACCGATATCAACCAAAAACTTAAGCCCCACGCTATATTTACTTCCATTACCTGTAACAATAAAATATATTGTAACACAAAAATCAGATACCTCAACAGCGATAATGATAGTATCTTAAGCAATTGGCTTGCCGAAAACTCATCCAGCACCGTTATATGTTTTATGGCTTTGGTAAAAGCCGGTATTTTTTCTATTAAACGCACCAGCCAGGCCAGTCGTATATAAAATAAAAATAGCAACACTGTACCGGTGATGCTAAAATAAATAAGTACGTTGCCCCAAAAGTCAGGTAAAACACTTAAAGCGTTGCTATTGTTATGTGAAAAAAACCTTAAAAAAATTAACCCGGCACAGCCCATAACCATTGTAACCAGCAACTGGCTTATGCTTGATGCAATATTAAGCGAAATGGCTTTAATACGGTTTTCCTCTTTTAAAAACAATATCCTTCCGCCATATTCGCCAATTCGGTTGGGCGTAAGCATGGTAATACTACAACCAGCCAATACCGATTTAAATGCCTGTATAAAAGAAAATTGCTGTACATGAGATACCAGCAATTGCCATTTTCTTGCTTCAATACCCCAGTTAAACAGCATTAAAAAAATCACTACTACAAACTTCCAGCTTTGCCAGCTGTATTTTATCTGCTGCCAGCGCTGCTCCAGATCGTTCTGCTGTAGTAATTGCCTGTACAAACTGTAGCAAAGCACTATCAACAATACAGGCCCTAAAAAATAGTTGATTAATATTTTAATACTTTTGTTCAATACGCAATGTTAGTTCAATTATTAAACGCAAAAAATTTTTAGTGTGCCAAAGACAAAGCCAGCCATCATTTTAGGAATTGACCCCGGCACAATTATAATGGGCTATGGCTTAATTGAAGTTAATCAAAATAAAATGACGTTACTTGATATGGGTGTATTACAACCTGGCAAAGTAAAAGATACTTATAAAAAACTGCAGCTTATTTTTAATACTGTAAGTGGATTAATTACCAAATATCAGCCTACCACGTTTGCTATTGAAGCCCCTTTTTTTGGAAAGAATGTACAGAGCATGTTAAAACTGGGCCGGGCACAAGGCGTGGCCATTGCTGCTGCCATGCGGCATGGTATTGAAGTAACAGAATACTCGCCTAAAAAAGTAAAACAATCGGTAACCGGCAATGGCAATGCCAATAAAGAGCAGGTAATGAAGATGCTGGAACAGATTTTAAATTTTAAAAATAATTCCAAATATTTTGATGCTACTGATGCATTGGCGGTTGCAGTTTGTCATTATCTGCAGCAAAAAACTCCGGTAGCAGCGGCAGATAAAAAATTAAAAGGCTGGGATGCGTTTATTGCACAAAACCCGGAAAGGGTGAAGAAGGTTTAGGGGTTTAGAGAACAACATTTCATTAACAGGATAGTTATAAATCTTTGCAGATATCTTTTCAGTAAAAATTTGCAGCTAACAAGGTTATTGATGCTTGCACTACCCTAACTGAAAACCACAAATAGAAAATACTAAATGGTCATTCGTTCAAAAACATTGCGGTTAGTAATTTTAATCAGTACGGTACTGGTTACTATAATTATTGCAGTGCAATTATTCTGGCTGCAAAAAGTTTACCGCTACGAAGAAAAACAATTCAACATTAATGTTTCTAAAAGTATTCGTGGTTTGTATGATGATATGGAACTGGTAAACGATGTATCGGACAATGTGCAAAAGAAGATTGAAAACCCCAAGCCTGACCTGTATTTATTAAGAATTGATTGTTCGCCCTATTTAGATAGTCTTTGGATAAACCTGAAAGCAGAGCTTACCGATTTTGACGTGTACACTGATTGTAAAGCCGCTATTTATAGTCATGAAAAAAATGCCTATACTGATGAGCAGTATATTGATCTGCCGGATGCTTATTATCCGCCAAAAGAAAAAACATCGATACCCATTTTAAAAAGAGATTACTCCTACATTGTACTATACTTTCCGCACCGTGGGCAATATATTTTAAAGCAAATGTATTTCTGGATCGCATCCGGAGGCCTGTTGCTGCTGGTTTTAATTGCATTTGGGGCCAGCATTTTTTACCTGTACAAACAAAAATTTTTAAACGAAACGCAAAAAGATTTTGTAAATAATTTTACGCATGAATTTAAAACTCCTTTAGCCGTTATAAAAATTGCAGCAGAAGTATTGCAGCAGCCAGACATAAAAGATAAGCCTGATAAATTAAAAAACTATGCTGCTATTATTGATGAACAAACAGCACATTTACAATCGCAAACACAACGGCTTTTAGAAATTGCCTATACCGATAGTAATGCACTATCGCTGGAGAAAGAAAATTTTGATGTAAACATCTTATTACAGCAATCTATTAACGACCTGCATCCGCTGATAGAACAAAAAAATGCCACTGTACAAACCAGTTTTTCTGCTGCAGGCAATATTATTAAGGCCGATAAGTATTATATGCTGCTGGCATTTATTAACCTTATTGAAAATGCTATTAAATATTCTTCCCAGCCGCAAATTGGTATTGCTACTTATACCCAAGGAAATAATTGTTGCATTGCTATCAAAGACAATGGCGTTGGTATAAGCGAAGAAAACCAGAAAAAAATATTCAACCGCTTTTTCAGAGTTACCGAAGGCGAACTGCACACTGTAAAAGGCTTTGGCCTTGGCTTAAATTTTGTTAAAACTGTTATTGACGCCCATGGCGGCAAAATTGAAGTTAAAAGCCAACCCGAAAAAGGCAGTACTTTTATAATAAAAATAGCCAGGAACTAAAATTTATATTCATGAGCAAAGCAAAAGTTTTATTAGCCGAAGACGATCTTTCTTTAAGCTTTGTTATTAAAGATGGTTTACAGGATGCAGGTTTTGAAGTAACGCATTGTGCAGATGGAGAAGCTGCCTGGCAAAAATTTCAAAAAGTAACTTTTGATATTTGCTTACTGGATGTTAATATGCCATTGAGAGATGGCTTTTCGCTGGCAAAAAAAATAAGGCAACAAAGCGATGTGGTGCCCATCATTTTTTTAACTGCTAAAAGTTTAGAAGAAGATAAATTAAAAGGTTTTGCAACCGGCGCCGATGATTACATCACCAAACCTTTTAGCATGAAGGAACTGGTAATGCGTATGGATGTTTTTTTACGCCGTACTAAAAAATTGCAATCCGACGCCGTAGAAGAATACCAGCTAGGCAGTTTAAGGTTTGCTTTTAACGAATTAAAAATATACAACGGTACAACAGTAATGCCACTTACGCAAAGAGAAGCCGACCTGCTGAAATTTTTTGCCAACCACACCAATAAAATTTTAAAGCGGGAAGAAGTGCTGCTTAATGTTTGGGGTAAAGATGATTACTTTTTAGGCCGCAGCATGGATGTATTTATTACCAAGCTGCGTAAATATTTAAAAGCCGATCCCGGGCTGGCATTAGAAACCATACATGGTGTTGGTTTTAGATTATTGGTTAATTAAAGTGAAGTTATTTACTTCACATAAAGAGGCTCAAAAGATACAGGCAGGCCTTTTTTTTCTACATCAAAATCATACGAGATAAAATTATACTTAACCGTATTATATTCAAGCACAAAATCTGTATTGTTCTCAGCATATTCATGAAGTTTTAGAAAATCAGGAGCATTAGCAAAAATTTTTCCGGCGCTTATACGCATAGGCATGTTAAAAGAACCCCCAGTAGATGATAACCGTTTGCAGGCTATGTAGTTCATTCGCTCCACTTCTTGTAAAAAACTGGGCATTGTCCAGCGCATGGCCTGAAAATAAATCTCCACTAATTTACCTTTGTAATTTTTTATAGTACTGTCGGCAAAATCTGCAAAACTGCCTTTGCAGGCTACTTTACAGGGCAGTAAAAAAACTTCTTGTGGTATAGACGACTCTGTTTCATAATAAAAAAATATCCCTTCAAATTCATTTAAACTATCCGTTTGAGCTTTTGCGTAATGCAAAAGCTGGCTTACAGTAATAAATGTAATAAAGAGGGTTCTTAGTAACATGATGTACTTATTTATTTAAAGTTAGTAAAATAAGGTGGTTGTAAAAAAACTCTTACACCTTGCTAATTTCCAATTGCCTCTGCAAGGTTTACATAATATTGTCACTTTAACTTGCTTATCATAAAATATTTTTTTTGGCTGAGCCGTTTTAACCAGGTGGCTTAATACGCAGGACAGCCCGATAAATAGGTATTTACAATAACTGTCGGGTATGAATGATTAACAGACCCGGAAACTGTACCCAAACCATTAGTAAGTGCCGCTAATTTACTATTAGATGCATTTAACCATACTGTCTGTAAATCTAAAATTGGCGCATAAGGATGAGTTTTAAAATATTCTCTCGCCTCTAAATTTCCTCTATTAATAGCTTCAGCGGCTTTTGCCTTTGCCTGAGCAGGCGTAATAACAACTGTTCCACTTTGATTTTTGTATTGCATCTCAACATATAATGTTGGCATGGTTATGCCTTTTAGAAAACTTGTATTAGTTCTAAAATCAGTAAATGATAAATCAGAATGAACACTCGATATGCCGGCTCCCTGCCATAAATTGCCTGTGCCACTACTTGTAAAATCAAAATTATCCGGACAAATTGCTAAGTAATTATCAGTTACATACCCTACTATAGAATCAGTTACAGGAGAATTGCCACCACCACTCCCCCCTCCCTCACCAGGACATGTTGAATAAGTTGTTGAATATAAGTGTTCTACTTCTATTGCTACACCGTTTAGATAAGTTACCCACCATGAATCAACTATATACGAGCTACATACTGTTGGCGCTACGTTTAAAACTACTTCTCCAGGGGTATTTTGTTCATCCCTTTCCATATTAATTAATATTCCTTTCTGATAAGTAGAAGTAGCTAAAAGTTTATTATTGCTGTTGTATTTTACAATAGAACCGGTAAAATCGCTTACCCTACTATTATCGCTTACAACTCTTGTAGCAAGTTCTATGTTATCAATAGTTAAATATTTTGGTGGTAAAATTATTTTTTGTGGTGCAACTTTATAATAATTTACTTCTATTATGTCTCCGTTTCCATCATATTTTGCAATCAAATACTTAAAGGTTGCTGCATCATTATGCCCTGCCCCAATTTTTATAGGTGCAATTATTATATTTCTCTCTACATAATATTTTGCTTCTTCCCAAAAGGGTATTGCTGCAATTTTAATTTTATTGCCATTTACTTCTACAGTTTGAGTCTTTGATTCTGAAGGTGCTGCGTTGTACCACGCCTTAATTTTTTGAATAGGCTTTTCAGATGCGATAAGTGAACTTGTTTCTGTTGTTTCTTTTTTACACCCTAATAGCATAGCTATTGCAATAAAGGCAAAGAAAAAGCCCATAAAAAATTTGTTCATTTTCAGATGTTTTAGCTTGGTCAAATTAATGAGATGATCTAAATAATATAATGCAATATAATACACATACAGGTGTGTGCAAAATATTTTTAATAAGATGCGTACTTGTGGCGTACAATAATGTCGCCGCAATACCATAGTAAAATTGAACAGTATGTAATAAATGCTGTAAGGGAAAAAAGACTTGCAAAAGGTATTTCCCAAAAAGAATTAGCTTATTTACTGGAAGTATCAGTTGGGTTTATTGGAGATATAGAAAACCCAAAGTACAGAGCTAAATACAATCTTAACCATTTAAATGAACTGGCAAAGATACTAGAATGTTCTCCCAAAGATTTCTTACCAGACAAACCATTTTGAATTAATACACATCCTCATCTACGAAAGATGTTGCATAATTTTTTCTTGCACAATTTTCAACTCTTCGGCAGTAGCCTTGCTTTTATGTTTGGTAAAGTTTAAATCACCGGCAGAGTTTATAGGCACTAAATGCAAATGTGCATGCGGCACTTCCAGGCCCATTACCGTAATACCACACCTGTTGCAATCAAATACTTTTTCAATAGCATGAGCAATGGGTTTTGCAAACAGTAGTATTTCTGCAAGGTATTCATCAGGCACATCAAATATTTTATCGGTTTCTAATTTTGGTACTATCAGCACATGGCCTTTAACTATGGGTTCAATATCTAAAAAGGCAAAAAACTTTTCATTTTCTGCAACTTTATAACAAGGTATTTGCCCGGCAATTATTTTAGAAAAGATGGTCATTACTTTTTTGCTAAAGATACAATAGAAAAAGCCCATCCAAAAAGAATGGGCTTTAAAAATAAATTTTAAAAACTAGATGGTAATATCTTCCACTTTAAATTTCAAGGTTCCGGCCGGCACTATTACATCTACCACATCGCCAATTACTTTACCTAATAAGCTTTTACCTATTGGAGAGGTAACTGAAATTTTACCCAGCTTTAAATCGGCCTCTTTTTCTGAAACGATCTGGTAAGTAACTTTCTTTTTAGTACCCATATTGGTAAGGGATACTTTGGTAAGTATGCTTACTTTACTGGTATCAATATTGGTCTCATCCAAAATACGTGCAGTAGCAATTACGCCTTCCAGGTATTTTATTTTTGCTTCTAACATACCTTGGGCTTCTTTTGCAGCATCATATTCAGCATTTTCTTTTAAGTCACCTTTTTCCCTGGCTTCGGCAATGGCTTTACTGGCAGCTGGCCTGTCTACACTCTTCATCAAATGAAGTTCTTCCTTCATTTTTTCAAAAGTGTCTTTTTTTACATAATTCGTTGCGCTCATAAAAATTCTTTTAGTAAAGAGAAAAAAAATACAACGCCTCAGATTGCCTAAAGCGTTGCATGTGGTACAAAAGTACTAAAATTTTTATATACCCAGCTTTTCCAGTACTATGGCACTCATTTTATAAAATGCCTCGTGGCTGTAGCCGGCAATATGCGGTGTTACAATTACATTGGTTTGAGCGGTAAGGTAATCCAGTTGTTCCCTTTCTGTTACAGATAGTGTTTTCAGTTTTTCATTTTCTATAACGTCTAAAGCAGCGCCAGAAATTTTATTTTCCTTTAATGCCGTTATTAAAGCTGCAGTGTCTATTACTTTTCCACGGCAGGTATTTATTAAAACCGGCTTTTGTTGTACTGCGTTAAAAAAATCGTTATCAGCCATATAAGTGGTTTCGCTGGTTAAAGGCAAATGAAAACTTATTACATCTGCGTAACGGCAAATTTGCTCCAGGTTGGCTTCTTTAATATAACCACCGCCAAAACCAAATCTATATTTATCATAAGCCAAAACTGTTACATCAAAAGATGATAATAGTTTGGCGAAAGAACTGCCGGTGTTTCCAAAACCAATAATGCCCACTGTTTTGCCACTTAATTCTGTACCCCGGTTGACATCTCTTATCCACTGACCATTTTTTACTTCTATACTACTGCTGAAAATTTTATTCAGTAAGCACAATAACATACCCATAGCATGTTCTGCCACTGCATTACGGTTTCCTTCCGGGCTACTCACACATTGTATGCCTTTTGCAGTGGCATAGTCCACATCAATCAATTCCATACCACTACCCAGGCGGCCAATCCATTTAAGTTTTGCAGCACTATCTAAAATATTTTTATCAATCGCTAATCTTGTGGTAACAATTAAGCCTTCAGCTTCACTTACTAAAGCCTGTAATTCGCCATAGCTTATTTCGGGAAGATACAAAACCTTATACCCTTTATTTTGTAAACTGTCAATAAGAAATTGGTGTGCATTAGCCGTAACAATTACTATTCTTTCGTTATCCATTCTGTAAAATTATTTTTATCTTACCTGTAAAATTAAACCTGATTTATGATTAGTAAAATTTCTTTTTTAATACCTGTTATTTTGCTTTGCACTTTACAGGTTATGTGCCAAATAACCGATCTGGAAGAAAAAAAACCTGAAACGATTGATGGTATTGAATATGGTTATTTTATAAAAAACGAACAAATTAAAAATGTAAAAGACGAAGCATACAGCCGGTTTGAAATTACACTTTACGCCAGCAACAAAAGTGGCTGTACAAAAATTTATGCCGAACGGGTTTCTTTACAGTCATCGCAATTGGCCAATTTAATTGCCGGTTTTAATTGTGTCAATGCCAATGGCAAAAGGTTAACTGCAAAATCGGGTACTGTTAAAGCCAGAGATTTTTATGTTAATGTAAAAATGCAGGAGGCTGGAAAAGAAATTACCAAAGCCGTTAAGGCCGGCTACATTTTCCGTAATGGCGAAACCCTCAAAACCAATATTATTGTATTGGTTCCAAAAGATGAAAGACCGGTGATACAATGCACGGTAAATAACTTGCCCGAACTATGATAATTATTTAGAAGCGATCATGCTTATTTCCACATTTACATTTTTAGGCAAGCCTTTTACTGCCACAGTTTCTCTTGCCGGAAAATCGCCGCTGAAATATTTACCATAAATTTCATTTACCTGGCCAAATAAATTCATATCGCTTAAAAAAATGGTGGTTTTAACTACGTTGCTAAAATCCATCGAAGCTTCCGTTAGTACCGCCTTAAGGTTTTGCATTACCTGGTGGGTTTCTTCAATAATATCAGCCATTGCCAACTCGCCGGTACCGGGTTTTAGTGCTACCTGGCCCGATATAAAAAGTAAATTACCGGCTAAAACAGCCTGGTTGTAAGGGCCAATTGGTGCCGGTGCATTGTTGGTGTTAATTATTTCTTTTGCCATCGCTTGTTTATTTAGTCGAAATGCAAATATATCTTTTTGTAACCACCTATTTTTGCAAAAAATAATAAATGACTATTGTTGTTATTGCATCGGCCAATCAGTGGCAAGAGTTAACTGCAGGCAGCAGTACTGATGTGCAGTGGATAAAAGCCGATACCGATTTTTCTTTTACCAGTTATCCTGATGCAGCTGCATTTTTTGTTTTAGTGCAACCCAGTTTGCTTAATTACTCAGCAACTACAAAACCTGTTTTTATCAACAGCGTTACTACAACTTTGCAGGAATTAAATGCCCCTGAGAATGTATTCAGGCTAAATGGCTGGCAAACTTTTTTACAAAGGCCTGTATGGGAAATTGCAGGAGTAATTAATGATGATTGCAAAGCAGTGGCCCAAAAACTCAATAAAAAAATACAGCCAGTTAAAGATGAGCCCGGTTTTATTTCTGCAAGAATTGTTGCCATGATAATTAATGAAGCTTATTTTGCATTGGGCGATGAAGTGAGTACTACTGTGGAAATTGATACCGCAATGAAATTAGGTACCAATTACCCATACGGCCCGTTTGAATGGGCGCAAAAAATTGGCCTTAATAATATTGTTGTCCTTTTACAAAAATTAAGCTTGTTGGATAAGCGTTATCAGCCAGCCCCCATGTTACTTAAAGCAATACAAAATAATTAATGAGCCTTATATTAAATATTGATACTGCTACCGAAACTGCACAGGTAAACTTTGCTAAAGATGGTATTGTACTACAATCATTACATAATGATCTGCAAAAAGACCATGCATCATTTTTACAGGTAGCTATTAAGCAATTAACACAATCGGCTGCTGTATTATTGAAAGATGTTGATGCAATTGCAGTTACCGCAGGGCCAGGATCGTACACAGGGTTAAGAGTAGGTATGGCTAGTGCAAAAGGATTGTGTTATGCGTTAAATAAACCTTTAATTGCAATCAGTACATTAGAGGTATTAACTATTGCTGCACAGCAAAATTTAAGTACGCCTGAAGAAATATTATTTTGCCCGATGATTGATGCCAGAAGAATGGAAGTATTTACGGCCATCTATAATCAGCAATTGATTGCGATGCTTGATCCTTGTGCAATGATATTGCAAGAAAACTCTTTTGATGCCCAATTAAAAGAACATAAAATTACTTTTTTTGGAAGCGGCGCTGCTAAATGGGAAACCCTTTGCAAGCATCCAAATGCCTCGTTCACTAATACGTCAAACCTTGCAGCGGCAATGGCTCAATTATCTTATAATTACTGGCTGCAACAGCGTTTTACCAACCTTGCTTATAGCGAGCCTTTCTATTTAAAAGAATTTCAGGATAAAATATAAAAGATTAGGCTTAACTGTAAAAGACATTTTTTATAATAAAATATAAAAAAAACATAGTTGCATAATCAATTATTTGTATATTTGAGTGTTCAAATATTGTTCAAGCATAATTAAAATTTAAGTCTTATGATGGTTGCAACCCAATCACCGGAGTCGGCTACGCTGTCCTCCAAACCCTCGTCCGAGTCTTCTATCAACGTGGATTATCATTCTTTAAAAAAAGCTGCGCTTGTTTTAAGAGCATTAAACCACAAACTTCGTCAGCAATTATTAAAGTTAATTGAAGAAGAAAAAAAGATTACTGTTACCGAAATTTATGTTCGTTTGCGCCTGGAGCAATCAGTTGCATCGCAACATCTGGCTATCTTAAGAAAAGCCGGTATTGTTACTACCCAGCGTGATGGTAAATTTATTTACTATGCAGTAAATTTTAAGCGGATTGAAGAAATAGATACTTTCGTTAAGCAACTTGTTGGTTAACATTTAAAAAGTAATGATCAGGCGTTCCGGACTACTAACCGGAACGCCTTTTTATTTTTATCTTTACAGCAAATTTTTAATTTATGTTTATTAAGCAATTATACACCAGTTGCCTGAGTGAAGCGGCTTACTATATTGAGAGCGAAGGCGAAGTGGCTATTATTGATCCGTTAAGAGATACCGAAGAATATATTGCATTGGCTAAAGAAAGAAATGCAGGCATAAAATATATTTTTGAAACACATTTTCATGCTGATTTTGTGAGTGGCCATTTAGACTTAAGCAAACAAACAGGTGCGCCAATTATTTATGGCCCCGGAGCAAAAACAAATTTTAAAATTCACAGCAGCACTGATGGCGAAATATTTAAACTGGGTAAAATTAGTTTTGAAGTATTGCATACACCCGGCCACACTATAGAAAGTACCTGCTATTTATTAAGGGATGAGCATGATAAACCACATGCTATTTTTACCGGAGATACTTTATTTGTAGGTGATGTGGGCAGGCCCGATTTAAGCAGTGGTAATTTAAGCAGCGATGAATTAGCCGGCATTATGTATGACACTATTCAAAATAAAATATTGCCTTTGGCAGATAATGTAATTGTTTATCCGGCACATGGTGCAGGCAGCAGCTGCGGAAAAAATCTAGGCCCTAATACTTTTAGCACCATCGCAGAAGAAAAGCAAACTAACTATGCGCTGCAACCGCAAACTAAAGAAGCTTTTATTAAAGCTGTAACAGAAGGTTTAACAGAAGCACCAAAATATTTTGCAGTAAATGCAGCAATAAATATGAAAGGATACGACAGTTTGGAAGACATAAAACAAAAAGGGCTTACCCCATTAAGCATTGCTGCATTTAAAAAATTACTGAATGAAGATATATTGCTTTTAGATACCCGGCACGCTGATAAATTTACCGAAGGCTTTATACCCGGCAGTATTTTTATTGGTTTAGAAGGCCGCTTTGCAGAATGGGCAGGCAGTTTATTACCTTTTGATAAGCCAATGATTTTAATTACTGAACCCGGTATGGAAGAAGATACTGTTGTTCGATTAGCAAGAGTTGGGTTTGATAAAATGCAGGGGTATTTAAAAGGAGGTTTTGAAGCCTGGCAAAAAGCCGGTGAAAAAGTTGATATGATCATTAACATAGAAGCTGATGAACTGGCAATGGATATACCACACGATGAAAATTTGGTGGTTGTAGATGTAAGAAGAGAAACAGAGTTTGCCGATGGCCATGTAAAAGGCGCTCAAAACATTCCGTTAAACGAAATGACAGATGTAGCTACTATTGCTAATTTTGAAGATAACCAGAATTTATATATTCATTGTGCCGGCGGCTACCGCAGTGTAATTGCCGCTTCGTTAATAAAACGACAGGGCGTTCATAACTTAAGAAACATACAAGGTGGCTGGGCTAAAATAAAAGAAGAAAAAGCTATTACTATAGAAAAAGATGTTAGTGTATTAAATTAAAAATATACTAACATTATTTTTGATTTGGTGCTGTTGCCTTGTCATCTATCCATAAATTTTCATACTCGTCTTTCCACTCAAACTTAAAGCGGCGGTGGCTCCATAAATAATTGGCAGGATCCTCTTTAATTGTTTTTTCTAAAATATCTCTGTAAAGCAGGGTTAGATCACCTTTTTTCATTTGTGCACTTTGCTCGGCAAGTAGAGTAGTTTCAAATTTATAGTGCCCTCTTTTTATTTTTTTAAAGCCAACATACACTACCGCCGCATTATTTTTAATAGCACCTTTTTCGGGGCCGGTTACAAATGGTGTAGGCCTGCCAAAAAAATTTAGCCAGTAACCTAAAGTTGCTGCACCGGGGTTTTGATCTGCCGCCAATGCCAGCATATATTGCTTTTTAAAAACGTCATGCATTTTATTTTTAAAATCGTGGGCACTGATTAAAACAGTGCCGTAACGGCTGCGGAAATCGTAAAATATTTTATTAAAACTTTTATTTTTAATAGGCATGTAAACACCTACAAAAGGAATTTTTAAATTGATAGCATATAATAAATTGGCGTATTCCCAATTAAACTGGTGGCCGGCCATTAAATTAATATTATAGCCTTTATCAATCATTTCATTTATAATATCAAAAGAGCCTGTACTGCGTTGTAATAATTGCTTTTTAGAGATAGAAATAAATTTTAAACTTTCAATCATCGTATCGGTAAAATACTGGTAGAATTTTTTTGCTATTCTTATTCTTTCAACCTCAGTTTTTTCAGGAAATGCAATGGACAGGTTATTCATCACCACCTCTCTCCGGTATTTAATAACATGGTACAACAAGAAGGCAAAAAAATCACTAATGCCATACAAAATAAAGAATGGAAGCAATGAGACTAAATACAACAGAGGATAAACAATATAGTACATCGGGTTAATTTGATGAGCAAAGGTATGTAGTACAAGAGTGCGACGCAACTATGTTAAATAGAATTACAACGGCTTGTTATAAAAAATTACAAAACTATGTTTTGTGTCATTTCGCTCTTACCTGGATAATCGGTATTAAAATGCAGGCCACGGCTTTCATGCCTGAACTCTGCACTTTTTACAATTAAAAAAGCAACTGTGATCATATTGCGCAGCTCACACAGTTGCGGCGATACAATTGTTTTTTTGTACAGGTCTTCCGTTTCTTCAAATAATAAATCCAGTCGCTTCATGGCTCTTTTTAAACGTTCATTGTTTCTAACAATACCTACATAATCACTCATCAGCAATTTTAATTCTTTTACGCTTTGTGTAATTAAGATCATTTCTTTGGGTGATGAGGTGCCATCTACCTTCCAATCCGGTAAGCTGGCACTGTATTGCACAGTATCAATGTTTTTTACTGCATCAAGATAAGCCCGGTGTGCAAATACCATTGCTTCTAACAAAGAATTACTGGCTAAACGATTAGCACCATGCAAACCGGTACTGGCACATTCGCCTGCGGCATATAAATTTTTTATTGATGTTCTTGCCTGCTCATCGGTTTTTATACCGCCACAACTGTAATGTGCCGCTGGTGCAACAGGAATTAAATGTTTAGTAATATCTATTCCAATACTCAAACACTTTTCATAAATATTAGGAAAGTGTTCTACAAATTTTTCTTTTCCAAAATGCCTGCAATCTAAAAACACATTTTCTGTACCAGCTACTTTCATTTCGTTATCTATTGCCCGGGCCACTATATCACGTGGTGCCAGATCTTTTCTTGGATCGTAACGCTCCATAAATGCTTCGCCATTATGGTTGCGTAAAATACCGCCATCGCCACGTACTGCTTCGGTAATCAAAAAACTTTGTCCACGTACACCCGGCTCGTACAATGCAGTAGGATGAAACTGTATGAACTCCATATTTTCAATTCTTCCTTTTGCCCTGTACAACATGGCCACTCCATCGCCGGTGGCAATAGACGGATTGGTGGTGGTACGATATACCTGGCCATTGCCCCCTGTTGCCAGCAAAGTAATTTTAGAAAGAATTTTTTCAATTTTATTAGTTGCCAGGTTCAATATATACACACCATAACATTCAATATCGGGTGTGGCTTTGGTAATTAAAAAACCTAAATGGTGCTGTGTAATAATATCCAGCACAAAACAATGACTGATCAATTCGATATTGGATTTTCGTTTTATGGCTTCCAGTAATGCCCGTTCCATTTCTAAACCCGTTACATCTTTGTGGTGTAAAATTCTAAATTCGCTATGGCCACCTTCTTTACCCAATTTAAAATCGCCATCCGGCTCTTTATCAAACTGTGCCCCCCAATCAATTATTTCTTTTATCCGCTCCACGCCTTCTTTTACCACAATTTCTACCACTTCTCTGTTGCATAAGCCATCACCTGCAATCAATGTATCTTCAATATGTTTATTAAAACTGTCTTTATCAAAATCCATTACACCGGCAATGCCGCCTTGTGCATATTTGGTATTTGTTTCATCGCTTTGGGTTTTGGTAAGAATGGTTACTTTTTTATCGGGGCATGCCTCAGCAACTTTTAAAGCATAAGTTAAACCTGCAATGCCGCTGCCAATTACCAAAAAGTCTGTTTGCATATTATTTTTATAAATGGTTGAGATAGTAAAATTAATTTTTCTAACTTGTAATTAAATCAATTAATAAAAATTGTATGAAAAAACTATTTTTCACCTTAATAGCATTAACCACCTCTTTTTGTTCTATGAGCCAGGTAACGTTTAATCCTCCCCCAACACCGGCAATGCCTGTAACTGATACTTTACACGGTACATTCCTTACTGATAACTATCGCTGGCTGGAAGATAAGGACAACGAACAGGTAAAAGTTTGGACCAAAGCCCAGCATGATTATACTTTAAAATACATGAATGAAATACAAAAGCCAATATAAGGTTTAAGAGAAGAATTGGCTGCAATAATTGATTTAGATTATGAAGGACCGGTTACCACTGTAGGTAAACGAAAATTTCAAAGCATTAAAAGAAAAGGCGATAAACAAAATAAAATCTTTACTATATTAGAAAATGGTGACAAGCAATTAATATTTGATCCGGTTGCTTATGATACTTCGGGCAAAACATCTTTATCAGGTTCTAACTATTCTTACAATGGCGAGATCTGCGCTTTTAGCATTCAAAAAAGCGGATCGGAAATAAATACTGTTTATTTTATAGATACCAAAACAGGTAAGGAATTATACCCGCCACTTGAGGGCGTATTTGGTTTTCAATGGACAAAAGACCAGCAACACGGCTACATTACTTTACGCAATAAGGAATTAATTGATAAACAATTGCCCTTACCTACTTACCTGCACAGGCTTGGTGCCGGCAGAGTGAATGATGTTTTTTTAGGTGCCCCCAAAGATGCCAAAAACAGTTTTTACATTTATGATAACCGCTACAGTGATGTAACTTTTTTAGGCGAAAGTGATTTTTACAGCAATACACTTCGCATTAAAAACACCGGCACCATGGATACCGGAAAAATAATTTACAGCAGCAAAAAATACAATGCATATCCCGAAGCTATTGGAGATAAGCTGTACATTATGACGAATGATAATGCACCTAACTTTAAATTATTAACCGGCAGCACAAAAAACCCAGATAGTAAAAACTGGAAAGTATTAATACCGGAAAGTAAAACTGTAATGGAAAACTACAGTGTTACCAAACATAATATCATCATTCAGGATAAAAAAGATATTGTTAGCCGGTTACGCATTTTTGATTTTACCGGTAAGTACATCAAAGATGTTCCAATGCCAGAGCCTGGCAACATCAGCAGTTTTAATTACGACAGAGAAGAAGATCTGATCTATTTAACCATTACATCATTTGTTACGCCTGCTAAAACATTTGTAGCCAGCGCCAATGATTTTAAATGGAAATTATACTTTTACAGAGAGTTGCCTGTAGATACAAAAAATATTACCGGCAGTGTAAAATTTTATACTTCAAAAGATGGTACAAAAGTTCCCATAAAAGTTATTCATCGTAAAGATGTAAAACTGGATGGCAGCAATCCTGTTATCTTAACCGGTTATGGTGGTTTTAATTCAGGTATCAGCGTAGGTTTTGTAGGCAGCTATGCCTCGTTTATTAACAGGGGTGGAATAATTCTGGAGCCTGGAATCAGAGGCGGAGATGAGTATGGCGAAGCATGGCATGAAGGCGCCATGTTGCAAAACAAACAAAATTGCTTTGATGATTTTATTGCTGCTGCTGAATGGGCTATTAAAGAAAAATATACCAATAAAAATAAACTGGCTATTTCCGGCGGCAGCAATGGCGGTTTATTAATGGGTGCTATGGTAACGCAAAGGCCTGATTTGTTTAAGGCCGTTATTTGTGCGGTACCTTTATTAGATATGGTTCGTTATCATAAATTTTTAATTGCCCGCTACTGGATCCCGGAATATGGCAGTGCAGATAATGAAGCCGATTTTGCATGGCTGCTTAAATACTCTCCTTATCAAAATATTAAATTAGGTGTAAGCGTACCCAATATGCTGGTAACTGCCGGAGCTTATGATAGCCGGGTAGATCCGTTACATGCCAAAAAATTTGTGGCAGCTTTACAAAATAATGTAGGGCAAAAAAATCCGGTAATGCTTTGGATAGATTTTAACAGCGGGCATGGTACAGGCCAACAAACACAACAAATAATCGATAACCAAACCATGCGGATGACGTACCTGATGAATCAATTGGGTATGCAATAATTTTTAATAGATTTTTTAATAGCTGCTGCTAACAACAGCAGCTATTTTAATTTTCTACCCAGGCATCATTCTCTTTTAATAAATTGATCAGTTCATCCACTGCAATGTTGCTGTCAATATTTCTTTTCACTACTTCTTTGCCTTTGTATAAAGTTATTTTTCCGGGGCCGCTGCCTACATAACCAAAATCGGCATCGGCCATTTCGCCGGGGCCATTTACAATACAGCCCATAATAGCAATTTTTAATCCTTTTAAATGATTGGTAACAGCACGGATCTTTGCAGTAGTTTCCTGCAGATCAAATAATGTACGGCCACAACTTGGGCAACTGATGTATTCTGTTTTGGAAATTCTGGTACGTACCGCCTGAAGTATGGAGAATGATGTATTATTAATGAACTGATGATTGCTTTTTGTTTCAAGATATGTTCTTCCGGTTACCTTTTGGTTGATCAATTTAGCAGGATCATTCATCAGCCAGATGCCATCGCCCATGCCATCTAAAAATAACGCACCGCTTTCTGTTGCAAAATTTATCAGTTGTTCGTCAATAGATGTGTGCTCACTTTCCACCGCTAAAATTACCGGTGCTTTTATTTGTTGTTCCATCAGACTGTTTACAAACGCTCTCACTGATTGCATGCTGTTTTTTGCAGAGGAATACAAACAAAACACTACGGTTTCATCTGCTGCAATTTTTTTAATCAGCGCCAATTCTTCATCCAATAATTCGGGGTTTGTATCTGCCGTATCAATTGAAACGAAATTTAAAATTGGAGATTTTTTTTCTGGATTTATAAATTGACCAAGTTGGTAAAGAGGAAAATATTTTTCTTCGTCAAAGTGTTCAAGATTATTAGCAATTCCATTACCCCATGTATTATAATCGCAAATTATTTTTACTGTTCCAGGCAAATTAAAATTAATTACTTTCTTACCTGTATATATATAATCTGCTGCGGCATCACCAATATTCCATTTATCCGTTGCTTCATTGTAAGTATAACCAATGGCCTGTAAGTCTTGATGAGCAATTGTTTCAGCATGCATATAATCAGCAACAACAACCGGCACATGTTTTTTTCCAATGTTGAAGACTTCAATTGTTTCTCTTCTTTTATATTCAAACGGGGAGTATTGCAATTTATTTATGGGTGCGGTATTTGTTTGCGCATTATCCTGATAGCGACTCACTATATCTTTACAAACAGGTATCTCTAACTCCGGATCTTCTGTCAACGAAACCCTTATCGTATCACCAATGCCATCTTCCAGCAACGTTCCAATTCCTATAGCACTTTTTATTCTTCCATCTTCACCATCTCCTGCTTCGGTTACACCCAAATGCAATGGGTAACATTCGCCAAACTCTTCCATCATATGTTTGATCAATAAGCGGTAAGCCTGCACCATCACCTGCGGATTACTGCTCTTCATGCTTAAGATTATCTGGTGATAATCTTCGCTTCTTGCAATGCGTAAAAACTCCATTGCACTTTCCACCATGCCGTTTGCGGTATCTCCATAGCGGCTCATTATTCTATCACTCAAACTACCATGGTTGGTACCAATACGCATCGCTGTTCCATGTTGTTTACAAATTAAAACCAGCGGCGTAAAGCGTTCCCTTATTCTTTCAATTTCTTCTGCATATTCAGCATCGGTATATTCTATCTGTTCAAACTTTTTCTTATCTACATAATTGCCCGGGTTCACCCTTACTTTTTCTACAATCGTAGCAGCTATTTCTGCAGCATTGGGTGTAAAGTGAATATCAGCAACCAGCGGTGTATTATAACCTCTCTTTCTTAACTCATCTTTTATGTTCTGCAAATTTTCAGCTTCCTTTTTTGATGGTGCAGTAATACGCACCAGCTCGGCACCTGCTTCAATGCATCGGATAGATTGCTCTACGGTAGCCATGGTATCCATTGTGTCGGTGGTTGTCATGGTTTGTACACGTATGGGATGATTATTACCCAATAAAAGGTTACCTACTTTAACTTCCCTGGTAGTAAGCCGCTTGTATGATGTAAGTGATTCGCTATAGAATTGCATAGTGCAAAAATAACAATTAAGAAGCCAGAATGTTGCTAACTATTGATGAAGAATTTGTGTGCAATTACTGCAAAGCCATTTTCTTTCATTATCCACTTGTTTAATTGTTCCGCCGGCATCTGTTAATAAACATTCTTTATCAGCTGTACAATGGGGTAAGCCTAAATTATGTCCCAGTTCGTGCAGCACAACTTTTATCAACCTTTCTTTCAACTGTGCAGTTGTGGCAGAAGCTTTTTGTAAACGACAGGTAGAAATAACACAGGCTTTTCCCGGGCAATAACCTAAACCAAAAATGCCCCAGTCGGGAGTAGATGTAGAAATATCTTTTGCTGTAAACCCTACCACCGACCTTATACCATCTTTAGCCAGTTGCTTTTGAAACAACAATAAACTATCAGCCTTATATCTTTGCCGGGGAGCATAAAAAGCATTTTCAGGTAAATCATTTGCAGGAAAAATAATTGCATTGCATACATAGAACGCTTCTATCTCTTTTAATACTTCTTTCAATAAAGTAGTATCAAAACCTTTGTAAGGCATTAATGCCACAGTAAATTTATTGATGTTCCTTTTACTGATATTGTTTAATGAATTGGAGAATTGATTGCAACTGATAAATGCAACAGCCGTCAATAGAAAAAATAATTGAAAATATTTTAACATGGGCTGAGAATTAATTTACCAATCCTTTTCCGGCTTATTGGGAGAAGCCACATTTACTTTCTTAAGTTTATCCTGCAGGTTTCGTTCCTGCTGCAACAGGGCTTTTAATTTTTCCTCTGCATCCTTCTTCGTTATTTTAGAAGGCTGAGGTTTAGGTTGTTGATTTTTTTCTTCCTCTTTTTTCTTATCCTGTTCTTTTTTCTTTTGATCTTCTTTAGGTTTCTTTTGCTCTTTGTTGTCTTTTTTTTGCTGCTGTTGCTGCTGCTTTAATTGCTGTAAAGCTTTTTGTAAATTTTGCCTGGCATCATCATCCTGCGGATTTAATTTCAACGCATTTTTATATGCGTCAATACACTCCGGCAGTTTTTTATTATTCTGCAATACCACACCCTTATTGTACAGTGCCTTCGATTTTTCTTCTTTTGCCAAAAGATTAGTTGCTGCATTATCGTAAGCTGTTACCGCTTCATCAGTTTTACTATTCTTGTATAACGCATTACCCAAATTGTACTGTGCAGTTGCATTAGCCGGAGTTTTAGTAATTACTTTCTGGTATTGCTCAGCAGCCTTTTCAAATTCGTTTTTCTGATAAGCTTCATTACCTTTTTTAATAATTGCTTTATCATTTTGTGCAAAAGATAAAGCCGGCAATAAACAAAAAACAAAAGGCAACAAAGCTGCTAATTTAACTGCGTTACCTTTTACAACCATATTTTTTACCCTTTCCGATATCATCATTTCAATAACCAGCAACAGCAACGACAGCAATAAAAAATATTGAAAAAAGTTTTTGTAGTTTACCAATGAGTCTTCGGTTACAGTACGCTGATCCATGCTGCTCAATTGTGCATCCAGCCTTGCTACCACATCATCGGTATTGTTATAACGTTGATAGATGCCATTACCTTTTTCTGCAATACCCATCAATTCCGTTTCATTTAATTTGGTAACTACTGTATTGCCTTCGGTATCTTTTTTTGTTTCATTAGTGGCCGCATCAATAATGGTAGAGCCTTCAGGAGACCCAATGCCTACCGTATTTATAATCACCCCTTCTGCAGCCATCTGGCTGGCAACTTTAGCAGCTTCCTCATCATGGTCTTCGCCATCACTTATTAAAATAACAGACTTGTATTTTTTTTCTTTAGCATTAAAAGATGCGTAGCACATTTTTAACGCTTCGCTAATTACAGTGCCCTGTGTAGGTACAATATCTGTTGTAGCGGAATTTAAATACATTTTTGCAGCACCATGATCTCCCGTAAGCGGCATTTGCAAATACGCTTTTCCCGCAAAAACAACAATACCAATTCTATCATTGTCCAACTTGTCTATCAATTTACCTATGGCTTGTTTTGCCCTGTCTAACCTGGTTGGTTTTATATCTTGCGCCAGCATACTTTTACTTACATCCAGTGCAATCATTACATCAATACCATTACGGCTTACTTTTTCTGCCCCCTTTGGCGACCGTAAGTTTGCCAGCGCAAAAACCCCGGATGCAAAAGCAGTAACAATTAAAATAAATTTTAGAGCAAAGCGTTGCGGAGAATAATTTTTGATCATCTCTTTCACTAATCGTTCATCACCAATTTTCTTGATCGTTTTTTTCTTCCAGCCAAGTGCAAGAAAATATAGTGCCACTAAAACAGGGATAGCGGCAAATGCCAAAAGATATTCTATGTGTTGAAATTTGTACAATGAGATTATAATTAGAACCAATTTGAAATACCGCCTTCATTCATTGTGCTCCCTGGTTCAGGCTTTTTGCTTTTACCCGTTTTGATCCTGTAAATAAAAATGCCAATCCCTATTAGTGGAACGATAAAAACCAGTGTAAAAACTACCCACTCCCAAATCATTGCTTAAGATATTTGTTTAATGCAAAGTATAAATAATGCCCAGATTAAAAGGATACTTATTGTTAAATTTATTTCTTTCCTTCAAAAAACCCCAACTGTTTTAAAATACCTGTAGTAATATTTTTCCGTATCGTCCGCATATCAACATCACCCTTACCTGCTTTTACAAAAGTTACAAAAAAGTATACATGGTTATTCTCTTCTATCCAACCTACCTGCCAGCCAATATTATTTTTTTGTTCGTCAAAACCCCAGCCCGTTTTATAACTCAATTTGTATGCCGTATTATCTTCCTGCAACATTACACCCTTTACCATTTCATGTACGCTCTTTCTAAAAGGTAATTGATCAAAATATAACCGCTTTACCAAACCTAATTGTTCATCAGGCGAAATTTTTAATACATTATTCAGCCAGAAAGAATCTACCGGGCCACTGGTGTTTCTATTGCCATAACCAAGGCTGTCAATCCATGCCTGCATGGTATCTTTTCCAACTCTACGGGCAACCTCCTGGTAGTAAGGTACGCTGCTTACTTTAAAGGCCTCCGTCATATTCATATCCTTATTCCAATCCTTTGCTGTATCACCTCCAGCAAAAACACGAACTTGTCCATCCCATTTTATCAGCATGGTATCGTTAGTAATTCTGCCGGTTTGCAAACCAATTAAAGAGTTTACAATTTTAAAAGTAGATGCTGGTGTAAATCGTTGCGTATCCAATGCCATATTGTACACGGTAACTTTTCCGTCGGCATTATTTAATAAAGTAAAACAGCCGTCAACATTATTCTCATCAAAATATTTTTTAAGGCTGTTGTCAATTTTTGCTTTATTAACACTGCATGAAGTGAATGAAAATATACAAATTGCAAATAAAAAAAAATTCAGTAATCGAAATAAGTTCGTCATAAAAAGATATGTATTTTAAGCCCCTTAGAGATTCGGGGTTGTATTTAAATGTTTTGCAGTGGCATCCAGTGCATCGTAAAATTTTTGGCCAAATTTACGCACCAGCGATTCTTTTAAAAAAACATATACCGGCACTTTTAATTTTTTGCCCAGGCTGCAGGCAGCTTTGCAGTTATCTTCCCGTGGTTCGTAATTAACGTAAATATTTTCGCTACGTTTACTTTCTTTTGTAATTACCGGAAACAGGTGGCAACTTATGGGCTTTTTCCATTGCACTTTACCATCCAGATAGGCCTGTTCGATGCCACATTTTACAATACCGGCTTTATCCTTAATGCCATACACACACACTTTACTTTCGATGGTGGGTGTTACCCAACCATATTCTTTGTCATATACATAGCGGCCTTGTTTTTCAATTTCTTTTTTACTTTCCGCATTTAAATAAGGTAATACTTTATCAAATACCTCATTAATTTTTTCCAGCTCTGCCTTTTCCAATGGTGCGCCTGCATCACCATCTACACAGCATGCACCTTTGCACTTACTAAGGTCGCATACAAATTGATCCTTTACTACGGCATCGCTTACCAATATATTGTCTATTGCAATCATGGCAGCAAAGGTAAAGTAAACAAAGAGGGTAATAAAATTTAGATAAGGCCTTTTGTAAAACCCCGGAGTATTAAAATAATGTCTGTTTATTTGTCTTTCAGTATTTCTGCCTGTGCATTGTTAAACATAGCAACGGGTAGTTTTTCTGAAGTACTGTTTTTATTTATCCAGCGAAAGGTATTGATCATGTGTTCAATATCTGCCTGTAAAAAATCCTGAACCGGCCGCATAGAATCCGCATTGGGTGTTACATCAAAATACAAGGCACCCCGTATAAAATTTTTTATAGTATCACTTAAAAAAAACTGCTTGGCAGTTGCAGCATTGCCGCCTACTTTAAAAAATACACCAGTAACACCATTGGGTGTATGCATCAGGCTATCTTTAATGGCATTGGTAATGGCCTGATTTTTATTGGTAAGATTGAAGGCGTCATTTACCATATTGTCAAATACATTCAGCGCTGCAGAATCTTTGTAAGTACCATCCTGTTGTTTTATTTTATAAATGGCTTTGCCCCCAATAATTTTATAACTTAAAAATATTCGGCCGCCAAACTGAGGAAAATCTATGTTTATCCAATACGGATTTTCGGGATTGCTGTCGAAATAGGTACTGTCTTTAATCACTTTTGCATATGCTGGGTATTCAAATGTATAGGGGAACCCCTCCTGCTGAAAACTTACATATTTCCGCTCTGGAAAATCAACTTTAAAATACCCATTTTTTTTAGAGGTATAAGTGGAATTACAGGAAGATAATATGAAGTAAAAAGTACAGAGTACAAAGATGGCGGTATTATATTTCAAACTCTTTTTAATGCTCATTATATAAAATTATTTAAAACTCATGCAACACGGTATTTTGCATTTTTATTCTGCACTCTTAATAACAATTTTTACTTTATCTATCCGGTTTTTATTTATTTCTAAAGGCACAAAAGTAAAGTCGCCGCTAACCACTTCTTCATCTACCTGCGGAAATTCACCTGCAATTTCTAACACCAATCCGGCAAGCGAATCACTGTCGCCTCTTATATTTTCAAATGTATCTACAGGCAAATTCATTGCTTTACATACATCGTTGATCATTGTTTTACCTTCAAAAATATAAGTAAAGTCGTCTATTTTTTTATTGGCACTTTCTTCATCATCAAATTCATCTTTTATATCACCAATAATTTCTTCCATAATATCTTCCAGCGTTACAATACCACTTGTGCCGCCAAATTCATCTACTACCACTGCAAAATGATTTCTCTTATTCCTGAATTCCTGCAACAAATCTTCAATCAGTTTTTGCTCATGCACAAAGTTAGGTTGTCGCATCAGTTGGTGCCAGTCGTAATCATCGGCTTCGTGCAAATGCGGTAACAGGTCTTTTGTGTGCAGCATACCCACTACTTCATCTAAATTATTTTTATATACTGGCAAGCGGGAGTAATGCAATTCCTCCACCTTTTTAATAGCGGCCGCAAAGCTGCTGTTAACATCAATGCCACTAACATCCAGCCTGGTACGCATAATTTGTTTAACCGTAGTATCACCAAATTTTCTTATCCCTTTTAAAATTTGTTTCTCCTCTACTGTTGCTTCATGCTCCGGCAAAAGGTCAATTGCATAATCTAAGTGACTGCTGTCCATTGCAGCAGTGTTATCAGAAGAAAACTTCTTTTCAATACCATCACTCCACCTTACCATGCGCTTGCTAAAGCGGTAAAAAACGCTGTTAAATATTTCCACTACCAGTGATGCAGTTGCTGCAAACCAAATTTTATGATGCGTTGCCCAAACTTTGGGTAATACCTCGGCTACCAATACCAGTAAAAATGTAACTGCTAAAACTTTAATTGAAAAAATAGTGAGGAAGTTAAAATGCAAACCTGCTATCCATCCGTCAATTAAAATATTGAAGATCAAAATAATGCCAATATTTACAAAACTGTTGGTAATTAGCATAGAAGCCAGTAATGTTTTTGGCTGTTCCAGCAAATTAACAATACGGCGATATGCAGGTTGCTGCTTTGTTTTAAGTATATTAATATCTTTAAAAGTAAGAGAAAAAAAAGCTACCTCGGAGCCTGCCAGTAAAAATGAAATTATTAAAAGCAGTATTACCAAAAAAATCAGTACAGCATTAGCTGCAAGGGTAATTGCCAGTAAGGTTAATGGAAAATAATTAATAAACCCTGTAACCGAATGATAATCCAAAATAAAATATTTATGTCAACAATTTGTAAAGTTATATATCAAAACTTTAAGGGATAAATACTATAATAAATGATGTGTTTTAAAACGGCAGTCTTTCACTACCTTCATCAATTGGCGGAATATCTGAACCTCCTCCAATGCCTTCAATACCTTCTATTCCTCCGGTGGGGCTTGTGCCATCACTTCTTTTTTCAAGCATAATTAAGTTATCGCCAACAATTTCGGTAGCAAATTTTTTGTTGCCATCCTTATCTTCCCAACTACGGGTTTTTAAACGGCCTTCTATATACACAAGACTTCCTTTATGTAAGTATTTTTGTGCCAGATCGGCAAGGCCACGCCATAATACCACGGTGTGCCATTCTGTTTGAGAAATTAGTTTACCGCTTCTGTCTTTAAAAGTTTCGGTTGTTGCCAATGAAAATTTAGCCACGCCTATATTGCCCTCTAAAAATTGAATGTCCGGGTCTTTACCTAAATTTCCAATTAGCATTACCCTGTTTACGCCTCTCATAAAATTTCATTTTAAAGAATGTGTACTTTAGTTTCCTGTCTATAACAAATTTAAAGATACATTTTTATCTTTCAAATAGGTTGTTATGAATTTAGGAAAAGGCAGCAAAGCCAGTTTTTTTTCAGAAACTAATTCGTACCCCTCCAATTGCACTGATTTTTGCAGTTTTATTTTGATGAATTGTCCGTGTATGGTTTGGTGAGTGAGTTTTTGGCTATACAATTTAGAAATAGTTTCTATACTAAGTCCTGTCTTTCCTAAAAGTTTAATAAACCCGGGTGTTTTTTTTACTTGCGCAAATTCAGTTGCTGCAGGTGATTCTATTAGCACAAATTCGTACAGATTTTCCCAAATATCTTTTGTACCTCGTTTACGAACATATACTTTTTCATCTTGCTGAATAATAAAATAAAAAAGCCATCTTGTTTTTTGATTGATCTTTTTTTCTTTCACCGGTAACACATCTACCAATCCTTTTAAATAAGCACCACACTTGCTTTGCAGTGGACATGTTTTACATAACGGCAACTTTGGTTTACAAACCACCGCACCAAAATCCATCAAAGCCTGGTTGTAAATGCCAGGTTGTTTTTTATCTAATAATTCATTGGCAAGCTTAGTAAATATATTTTTCCCTTCAGTACTGTCTATTGCTGTAGCGTTTTCAAAAAAACGGGATAGCACCCTGAACACATTGCCATCTACTACTGCGTAAGGCAAGTTGTAAGCAAAAGATGCAATTGCGGCGGCGGTGTAGGGCCCAACACCTTTAAGGCCTAAAATAGTATCATAAGTTGCAGGAAATTTTCCAGCACACTCCGCAGTTATAAATTTAGCCGTAGCAATCAGATTTTTGCAACGGGTATAGTAGCCCAAGCCTTCCCACAGTTTAAATACTTTTGTTTCCGGAGCCTTAGCCAATTCTTCAACTGTAGGAAAAGCAGCTACAAAACGATTATAATAATCCCATCCCTGTTCCACTCTGGTTTGCTGTAAAATAATTTCGCTCAACCATATTTTATAAGGGTCTTTTTCGCCTTTCCATGGCATGGGGCGATTATTTATTTTACTGTTCCATTGTAAAAGTCCGTTGGTAAAATATTTTTGTTGAGTAGCCATATTCCTTAATATCCGTTTTGTAAAGATTTTATCACATTATATTTATACATATCAAATAAAGTACATGCTATTAATAATCAATGGGTTATTATGTTTTTTATCAAAAGATACTTATATTTGTATTCAACAAAGTAATTGATAATCACCAACTTATTTGGATTTTTAAACCTTATTTTGTATTTTACTAATAGAAATATAAAAAACCTATTATGAGAAAAGCAGACCTTATTAATCAAATTTCTGAAAAAACCGGCATTCCCAAAGTGGATGTTTTAGTAACTCTTGAAACAATGTTTAAAGAAGTAAAGAAGTCTTTATCGGTAGGTGAGAACATTTATATAAGAGGCTTTGGCAGTTTTATCACTAAAAAAAGAGCCGCAAAAATTGGCCGCAACATTAAAAAGAATATTGCTGTAGAAATACCAGAACATTTTATACCTGCCTTTAAACCTGCCAAAGAATTTATGCAGGAAATAAAAGCCTCTAAAAACATTAAAGAGAGCTCAGAAAACCACGATGAAAGCGAAGACTAATGTAACTTTGCGGTCTAAAATTTTAAAGTGAATAAAAAAATATTACTTGCTGCAGCAGGTTTACTTGTTGTAGCCGTACTTTTCTTTTTTGGAAGAACAGTAGAAAAAAAATCCAAATCAGCTACTCCAACTACAGCTCAACCTGCTGCCCCGCAATTTAATATTACGGAATATATAAGCCAGGCGAAACAAAAACTGCCTGCTTTGCAGATAGTTACGCTTGGCAAATTAGAGAACAGTGTAACAAGAGGCGATGTGCTTAACCAACAAATTGTTGCCAATAACCAACTTGCTAACTTTTGGAAAGACAGTGTTCACGCTTTTGAACCCTATGCTTATTATTTATCTAAGTCTGTTAAGTTGGAGAATTCAGAAAAAAACCTCACCTTTGCTGCCCAATTAATTTTGGATAACCTGAGAGGAGAGCAAGATGCGGCAAAATTAAATTGGAAAACAGAACAGGCGATAGAGTTATTTGAGCAGGCGATAAAATTAAATCCCGAAAGCGACGATTTAAAAATAGGATTGGGAAGCTGTTACATTTATGGCAAGGGCCGAACAGGAAAACCCGAAGAAACCATGAAAGGCATACAACAATTGCTGGCGGTGGTTAAAAAAGATTCTTCCAATATGAGGGCGCAACTGGTTTTAGGTGTAGGAGGTTTTTTATCGGGGCAATATGATAAAGCTATCGACCGTTTACTTAAAGTTGTAAAATTTGATCCGGGCAATTTAGAAGCAGTTGCATTTTTGGCTGATGCTTATGCAAGCAAAGGCAATAAAATTGAAGCCGTTAAATGGTACCAGGTAATGAAGAAGTTGGCCGACAACCCTGAGTATGACAGAGAGATCGATCAAAGAATAAAGCTTTTGCAGTAAAAGAACAAAACGAATTAAATATATTATTTTAAACACAAAAAAGACTAGTTATGCCTTGTGGTAAAAAGAGAAAACGTCATAAAATTGCAACACACAAGCGTAAAAAACGTTTAAGAAAGAACCGCCATAAGAAAAAATAATTTTTTTTCTATGTGGTGCCGGGAATCTTCGTCCCGGCATATTTATCTGTATGCACTGCAGTAGAGTTGTTAATTTAACAGCAACATCAGTGCATGCAGTTATGTTTCCTTTCCATGATGTAATGGTCTTAAAAAAATTTACGCTTGACCAAGGAACTGATTATTAATGCTGCGCCACAGGGGGTTGAGATTGCCTTGCTGGAAGATAAAAAACTGGTGGAACTGCACAGCGAAAAAACTGATGCAACCTTTGGTGTAGGAGACTTATACCTTGGAAAAGTAAAAAAATTAATCCCTGGCTTAAATGCAGCTTTTGTAGATGTTGGTTTTGAAAAAGACGCATTTTTACATTATACCGACCTTAGCCCCTACGTTCGCTCCATATTAAAATTTACAACAGAAGCTATTAACGATAAAAGCGAAACAGGATTTGATTTTGCAAAATTTAAAGTAGAGCCCGAAATTGTAAAAACAGGAAAGATCACTGAAATACTTAGTGGTAAACCCAATATTTTAGTACAAATTTTAAAAGAGCCCATTGCAGCCAAAGGTCCACGCCTTAGTTGCGAATTATCTTTACCAGGCCGATTTGTAGTAGTTACTCCTTTTAATGATATTATTGCAGTTTCCCGTAAAATACATTCTTCAGATGAAAGGAAACGTTTACAAAAAATCATAGAAGCAATTAAGCCCAAAAATTTAGGTGTAATTGTACGTACTGCTGCAGAAGGCAAGCACACTGCAGAGTTGCATGAAGATCTACTCAGTTTAATTGACACCTGGAAATCTATACAAACCAATTTAAAAGCTGCAACTCCGCCAACAAGAATTTTAAATGAGCTGGGAAAAACCACCAGCATTTTAAGAGACCTGTTAAGCGAAGATTTTAATAAGATCGTTATAAACGATAAGAATATTTTTGCAGATACAAAGACTTATATACAACGTATAGCACCTGATAAAGCTGATATCGTTTCTTATTATAATAATGGCTCTCCCATTTTTGATAGCTTTGGCATAACCAAACAAGTAAAAGCAGCTTTTGGTAAAACAGTTAATTTGCCCAGCGGTGCTTATTTAATTGTAGAACATACCGAAGCATTGCATGTAATTGATGTAAACAGTGGTTATAAAAGCGTAAGCAATAATCAGGAACAAAATGCTTTAGAAACCAACCTGGAAGCGGCTGAAGAAATTGCCAGGCAATTACGTTTGAGAGATTTGGGGGGTATTATTGTAGTTGACTTTATTGACATGAAGTTGATGGAGAATAAGAAAAAACTGGCTGATGCTATGGAACAATACATGCGTAGCGACAGAGCTAAGCATGCCGTTTTACAAATAAGCAAGTTTGGCTTAATGCAAATTACCCGCCAGCGCATGAAGCCCGAGATGACGATTAACACCACAGAAATTTGTCCAAGCTGCGAAGGCACAGGGAAAATTTCTTCTACATTAATATTGGAAGATGAAATAGAAAAGAACCTGAACTATCTTATCATGCAAAAGCATAAGGGTTTAACGGTAGAAGTGCATCCTATCTTATACGCTTATCTTACCAAAGGCATTTTTACCTCCAAGCTGGGTAAGTGGAAACGCAAATTCAAACAAAGAATTAAGCTTAAAGAAAACAGCAACTATCACCTTACTGAATTTCATTTTTTTGATGACAGTGATGAAGAGATAAAGTTATAAATAAAAATCCCCGAAAATTTTCGGGGATTTTTATTTATAACTACTTAGTTAATTGCTTAGTGTTGGTGATTATGCATCATACCATTCAACTCATCACCTGTTACTTCTTTCTCTTTTGGTTTAACCTGGGTTTCCATAAAGTTGAATAATTTATCGGTGATCAGGCGGCGATAGCTGCTATCCACTTGCTTTTCATCTTTCATCATACGGTCTATATAGCTTTCAATCCAACTGGCATCATCACCTAAATTCATGGTGCCAAAATAACGCATAATCTCTGTCTTCATACTTTCTCTTAACTCTTCATTGGTAACCTGCAGCTTATTATCCTGAATTAGTTTATCGCTGATCAAAGTCCATTTTAACTGATTGCTAAAGCCAGGAAATTCTGCTTCAGCTTCTTCAGCAGTCTTAGGTTTTTCGCCACCGGTTTGTAACCAGCGCTTTAAAAATTCTTCCGGAAATTCCATTTTAGTTTCGTCAATCAAATAATGGTATAATTGATCTTGCAACTGATTCTTGCTTTGTGCTTCCCAGTATTGTTGTATCTCTTCTTTTATAGAAGCTTTTAATTCTTCTATTGTTTTAATTTCTTTTGCAGGATAAATTTCTTTAAAGAAATCTTCGGTTAATTCTCTTTTTTCAACCAACCCTATTTTAACGATCTCTAAATTGAAATATTTTTTAGCAGCCTCTTTATCATCTTTCTCATAACCCAGATCCTGCAATATCATCGCCAGCTTATCTTCGTCAAAAGCTTTACTTAACTGTACCGTAACAGTCTCGCCAATTTTTTTACCCATAAATTTTTTCTGGGTAGCGGTAGTTAAATATTTAAGAATTACAGAGTTTTCTTTCGATACTCCTTCTTCAACAGCTGTACTTTCTTTATCAGCTTCCTTAAATAAAATGTTCAATACATCTTCTTCAGTAGCTACAGTTTCAGGTTCGGTCATTTTACCGCCCTTAATTTGCATACGGGTTATTTCTTCATCCACCATTGCATCAGTAGCGGTAACTTTATGCAGGGTAACTTTTGCCTTACTAATATCTGCTAAAGTATATTCAGGTTTTAAACCCATTTCAAAACCAAATTCGTAGTCAGCAGGATTATTAATATCCATTTGTGCCACATCATTGGTTAATGGCAAAGGCTGAGCAAAAATTTCCGGTTTTTCTGCATTCAGGTAATTGTATAATTCCTTTTCTACAGTTTTAATTACCTCATCAGTAAAGATTGAACCTCCGTACATTTTCTTAATCATGCCGGCAGGCACCATCCCCTTTCTAAAACCCGGGATATTGGCGTTCTTACTATATTCTTTTAGTTTTTTATCAAAGGCAGGAAAATAGTCATCCTTACTTACTTTCACGGTTAATTTGTCGTGCAATAAACCAATGTTTTCTCTTACTACTGTAGCCATTTTTTGTTGTTGATTAGTTAAATAGTTAATTGGTTAATTTGTTGGGTACTTACACTTAAATACTAATAAACAAATTAACCAATTAACTGAAAAAAGTCCGGATGATAGGGGTCGAACCTACATGGATTGCTCCGCCAGATCCTAAGTCTGGTGCGTCTGCCAATTTCGCCACATCCGGTTAGGGGGTGCAAAAGTAAGGGATTTCTGTAAAAAATAGAAACAGAATTGTTTTCGGAAGTCTCTTAGTTTAAAATTAATATTATTAGCCTGATTTGTAAAAGCTGGGCTAAGCTTACGAGCCTCTCCGCTTTTAAAATTAACACATTACCTTGTCTTTCCGTAAATTCGTTATTACTGATGGAACCAACAATGGACATACCTAAATATAACCTCAATGAAGAGGAGGAAAAGAAAGAAATATTGCGTCAATACCGTGGCTTGCTCCGTGTTTTAAAACCCAAATTAAAGCCTGGTGATAAAGAATTAGTACGCAGTGCTTTTGAAATGGCTGCCGAAGCGCATAAAACCATGCGGCGCAAAAGTGGCGAGCCTTACATTCTGCATCCTTTGGCGGTAGCAAAAATTTGTGTAGAAGAAATTGGCCTGGGCGTTAGAAGCACCATTTGTGCTTTACTGCATGATACGGTTGAAGACACTGATATTACTTTAGAAGATATTAAAAGAGAGTTTGGAATTGAGATTGCAAAGATTGTGGATGGCCTCACCAAAATAAGTACGGTGATGGATACCAACACATCGCAGCAAGCCGAAAATTTTAAAAAAATCCTGCTTACGCTTACTGATGACCCCAGGGTGATTCTGATTAAACTAAGCGACCGTTTGCATAACATGCGTACCATGGATAGCATGAAACGGGAGAAGCAGTTAAAAATAAGCAGCGAAACAGTTTATGTGTATGCACCACTGGCACACCGCATGGGCTTGTATAATATTAAAACCGAAATGGAAGATCTGGCCATGAAATACATGGAGCCGGATACCTACAAATACATTGCTCAAAAACTAAGCGATACTAAAAGAGAAAGAACTAAATACATCAATGATTTTATAAGACCATTAAAAGAAAAACTGGAGAAATCGGGTTTTACTTTTGAAATTTATGGCCGCCCAAAAAGCATTCATTCCATCTGGACAAAAATGAAAAAGAAAGGTGTGGCTTTTGAGGAAGTATACGATCTTTTTGCCATCCGCATTTTGGTAGATGCTTCTCTTGAAAAAGAAAAAGAAGAATGCTGGAAAGTGTACAGCATTATTACCGATGCCTACAACCCTTCTCCTGAGCGTTTAAGGGATTGGCTAAGCAACCCTAAAAGTAATGGCTACGAAGCCTTGCACACCACTGTAATGGGGCCACAGGGTAAATGGGTTGAAGTACAGATACGCACCAAGCGTATGAATGAAATTGCCGAAAAAGGTTTGGCAGCACATTGGAAATATAAAGAAGGCAAAGATGACGAAAGCCGCTTTGACAAATGGTTTCAACAAATACGTGAAGCGCTTGGCAACAACGAAAGCAATTCCCTTGATTTTTTACAGGATTTTAAAACCTCTTTTCTTACAGAAGAAATTTATGTATACACACCTAAAGGCGATATAAAAATGTTGCCGGTTGGTGCTACAGCATTGGATTTTGCATTTAATGTACATACTGCAGTAGGCAGCAGGTGTATTGGTGCAAAAGTTAATCACAAACTGGTGCCTATTGGTTATAAACTACGCAGTGGCGACCAAATAGAAATTATTACCAGTGCCAAACAAAAGCCCAACCAGGAATGGCTGAATCTGGTTGTTACCACTAAGGCCAAAACAAAAATTAAGGATACACTAAAAGAAGAAAAAAGAAAAGTTGCAGAAGATGGCAAACATATTCTGCAAAAAAAATTAGAAGCCATTGGCGGTATGATGACGCAGCACAATATGGAAGAGTTGGCTTCTTTTTATAAACTTAATTCTTCGCTGGATTTATTGTATGAAATCGCAATAAAAAAAATTGACCTTAAAGAATTAAAGGATTTTACCGCCTCTGGTGACAGGCTATTTATTCCCAAACCTGTTAAACATGAACACGAGGAAAAGGGTGATACCGATGCTCACTTAAAACATCATAATAAAAAAGATAAAGATGCTGAACTGATTATTTTTGGTGAAAGCAGCGACAGGATACAATATACTTTGGCCAACTGCTGTAAACCCATACCCGGAGATGATGTATTTGGTTTTGTAACCACCGGCGAAGGCTTAAAAATACACCGCACCAATTGCCCCAATGCAACAAGGCTGTTATCTAACTATGGCCATCGTGTAGTAAAAACTAAATGGGCAAAAAATAATGAGATCTCTTTTTTAACCGGCTTAAAAATAATTGGGCTGGATGATGTGGGTGTTATTCATAAAATAACTAATCTTATCAGCGGTGAAATGAAGTTTAATATTTCTGCAATGACCATTGAAGCTAAGGAAGGCATTTTTCAGGGAAATGTAAAAATATTTGTACATGATAAGGAAGAACTGGACGAATTGGTGGAACGCTTAACTGCATTACCAGGAATTGAAAGAGTGGATAGGTTTGATACGGAATAGCGCTACTGATTTACAGTTTTGAGTTGATAAATAGTTTTTTATCAAATTTCGTCAGCAGAGCCCCCATGTAAACTACGTAGGAGTTCCTTTTAAATTCAGTAATTCTACTTAACATTTTACAAAGCCACTAAAATACCTTGCAAGTAAGTATTAACAATAGCTTTACCTGGCAATACAACCTTTCCTTTTAAAAATGCGTCATCTTTACAAATCAAAATTTAAAATAAAAAATCATGCAAGAATTAATTAACCGCCTTACCGAAAAAGCAGGCATAAGTGCAGAGCAAGCCACAAAAAGCATAGAAACAATTAAAGACTTTGTAAAAGAAAAATTCCCCATGCTTGGTGGTGCAGTTGACAATATGTTTGCTTCCGCTTCACCAGCTGCTGCTGCCCCAATTCCTCAAACTGAAGCAAAGAAAGATGAAAGTGTTATGGATAAAATAAGCGATGTAATACCCGGAGAAACTGGAGAAAAAGTAGAAGAGTTTGCAAAAAATGCAGCACACAAAGCCGAAGAAGTTTTTGACAATGTTAAAGACAAATTAAGCGGCTTATTTAGTGGCGATAAAAAATAATTTAACCTGCTTCAATTAAAAACCTCCGTTATTTTATTAACAGAGGTTTTTTGTGTTTATACATTTATGCTTTAAATGCTGCTGCAAATTCTTTTACAAAATCATCCAGCTTTATTTTACCCAATACCGGACGGTTCTTCCAGTAATCTTCCTGCATTTTTCCTTCTCTTATTGCACGGCCCATAGTGGTATATGCTTCTGCCATGCTTTCTTTCACCCCGGCTTGCTTCATCCCTTCCAACGATTGTTCATCAGAAAATACTACCCAGGGAATACCCGGTTTACCAATCGCTTCGCTTAATGCGATGGCAATTTCAGCACCGGTCTTTTCATCACCTGCAATATATCTTACAGAAAAACCAGTGAATTTTAATGCCAGCAACTCTTCTGCTGCCGCAGCTGCAATATCGTTGGTATGTACCAACACTAATTTATCATCAGTACCACCAAAATTACTACCCACAATATTCATCCCTTTTACTAGTGGTATCATGTTAAAAAGGTTATACATAAAATAAGATGGACGGAGAAATTTTGCATTGATGCTATTATGTTTTTTTAGCAGGTCTTCAAAATCTGCAAGCCCGTCGACGGGGCCAGCACCATTGCCCATATGTGCGCCAATACTGCTTAGCACTACCACATTCTTTATACTGTTGCTTACGATGGCATCAACATAATTTCTTGCCACAGTGTTTTGATAATGCCTGAAATTGTCTGCTGCAAAACTTGGTGGTATCATGGCGTACACTGCATCGGCACCTGCAAATGCCATTGCTACAAATGCCGCATCTTCTACAAAACCAACAGCAGCTTTGGCGCCTTTATTTACCAGCGGTTGCAGTTTTTCTGCACTACGGCCAATTACAGTTACGTGGTGCCCTTCACTTAATAATTTTTCTGTTAATGGAGTGGAAATATGTCCTGCTCCACCGGTGATTACGTACTTCATAATAAAATCGTTTTTGTTTGTTTAATTTATACTTGTATATACAAATGAAAAGATAAAAAAAATCTACTCCAGTTTGTCTGTTAATTTATTAATGTTCTGTACCATTCGCATACTTTCTTCGGCACCTAGTATTTCGGTATAAGTTTTTGTAAATTCTCCCATACATGTTTTCATTTTGGGCAACAATTCTTTTCCTTTTGGTGTTGGGTACACATTGGTTATTTTTCCCTCTGTTGTGCGAATTACCAGTTTCTTTTCTTCCAGTTTTTCTATCAGTCTTGTAATAGTGCTGGGAGTAAGTTGCATTTCATCTGCAATACAGCTTGGTTGCGCTCCCGGATTTTCTAAAACCATCATCAGTAAATAGGCATGACTTGGAGCAAGATCTACCTTCTTCCAGTTTTCCACTGCAAGTTTTTCTACTTTACGTGCCAGCGCATTGGTAGAAAAATAAAGGCATTTATTAAAACGGCTATTAGATGATTTCATTTACCCTACAAAGATAAAGTAATTTCATTTGTACATACAAATAAAATCAGGATTTATTTTTAACCCTTCGGTTAATTTGCTAATTTTACTACATGGCAAACCCCAATTTAAATAACGAGGCAGCATTTGCAGATAAAGAATTTGAAAACACCATCAGGCCTGCTGCCATAAATGATTTTAGTGGCCAAAGCCAGATCATAGAAAATATTACCATTTTTATAAAAGCGGCTAAGCTTCGTGGAGAGGCGTTGGATCATATCCTGTTTCATGGCCCACCAGGCTTAGGCAAAACAACTTTATCAAGAATTGTTGCCAACGAATTAGGGGTAAGCATTAAAGAAACCAGTGGCCCGGTAATAGAAAAACCAGGCGACCTTGCTGGTTTGCTAACCAATTTAGAGCCCAACGATGTTTTATTTATTGATGAGATACACCGGTTAAGTACCGTGGTGGAAGAATATTTATACGCTGCTATGGAAGATTACCGTATTGATATTATGATTGACAGCGGCCCCAATGCCAGAAGTGTGCAGCTGAATCTAAATCCATTCACGCTAATTGGCGCTACTACCAGAAGTGGTTTATTAACGGCTCCCTTGCTTTCCCGTTTTGGCATAAAATCAAGACTGGAATATTATGATGCTATTACTTTAAAGAATATCATTCTCCGGTCATCAAAAATATTAGGCACCAAAATTACCAGCGATGCTGCTGTAGAAATATCGGGGCGTAGCCGTGGCACACCACGTATTGCCAACGGTTTATTAAGAAGGGTAAGAGATTTTGCCCAGGTAATTGGTAATGGTGTTATCGACCTGGGTATTACCGAGCACTCTTTAAAAGCATTAAATGTAGATGCTTATGGTTTAGATGAAATGGACAACCGTATTCTCTCCACCATAATAGAAAAATTTAAAGGCGGCCCCGTTGGTATTACTACCATTGCCACTGCAGTTGGCGAAGAGCCGGGTACTATTGAAGAAGTGTACGAACCTTTTTTGATACAGGAAGGATTTTTGCAACGTACAGCAAGAGGAAGAGAAGCTACAGAAAAAGCTTATAAGCACTTAGGGAAAGTGCCGCACAGTGGCGGCACTCAAAACAATCTGTTTAACCTGTAATTCTTATCTTTTTTTGTATAAAATAGTAACGTCATCAATTTTCATCTGCTGAATAAATACTCTCAATTTATTGTCGTATTCGATTTGGAGAGAATCATTAGACAACCAGTTAAAATCAATTGAACCTGTATCTTGCTTTGCAGCATTATGATCTGAATCAACTGTGAATGTATTGCCGGTTTCTTTCTCACTAAGTTTATAGTCATAACCAGTAACTGTTACTTGAAGAGAAAGATCAACTGTTGCATTACCTTCCTTTGAAAATAATATTGCCTTTTTACTACCTTGGCTATTATATACTTCTTTTAATACTGAATTATCACCTATACCTAAGATTTCAAAACATGAAACAGCACTTAAAATCATTATTAGAAGTGGTATGATTAATCTTAACATGAATAAAATAATCTAATTATTATTCCGAAACCACCAACCTAAAACCATTACCATGAATATTTACAATTTCTATACTCGAATCTTCTTTTAAATATTTACGCAATTTGGCAATATACACATCCATGCTGCGGCCATTAAAGTAGGTATCGCTGCCCCATATTTTTTTCAATGCAATTTCACGGCTCAGCAAATCATTTTTATATTCGCTCAGCATTTTAAGCAATTCATTTTCTTTTGGAGAAAGCACCTGCACTTTACCAGCAATGGTAAGTTCCCGTAAACGTGGGTTAAAATGATAATTGCCCAGATCAAATTCGGCATTTACCTCTTCACGATGCATTTCTTCATTTCGCTTTAAGATCGCTTTTATTTTATGCAGCAATACTTCACTGTCAAATGGCTTGGTGATATAATCATCGGCACCTAATTTGTAGCCTTGTATAATATCATCCTTCATTGTTTTTGCGCTCAGGAAAAATAAAGGCACATCAGGATTTACATCCCTTATCTCTTCGCCCAGTGTAAATCCGTCCATATTGGGCATCATTACATCCAATAAACAAATGTCAAATTTTTCACGTTGAAAAGCTGCTAATCCCAGGCGTCCGTCTCTTTCCAGTGTTACATCGTAATCGTTCAATTCTAAATAATTCTTTAATACCATACCAAGATTGGTGTCATCTTCGCAAAGTAATATTTTGGGTTTTACTGCTTCCATGTTTTATTAGTTTATTAGCAAATAAAATTAATTCAATTTTAGTACAGCGAATATAGTGCCTAATTTTTTGTTAAAGGTAGCTATTGTTTACCACAGCGGCACTTAAGCGTGAACTATTTTCGGATGTATTTTTTATCAGTAAGAGTTTTTAAAAAGGTTGCCAGGTCCTTCTTTTCATTATCAGTAAGGCCCAGAGGTTTTTTTAAAGCATCGTCAATATTAATACAATTAGATACAATTTTCGAGGGATCATTATAATACTCCACTACTTCCTCCAGTGTTTTAAACATACCATTATGCATATAAGGTGCAGTAACAGCAATATTTCTTAAACCGGGAGTTTTAAATTTCCCTTTGTCAGTTTCTTTTTTTGTACGCTCATACAATCCAGCATCATTTAACTGCTTTGCGTTGTACAAACCAATATTTTTAAATTCATCTGTAGTAAAATCCTCCATACGGTGGCAATCAAAACATTTTGCCTTATCGCCAACAAACAGTTCTCTACCCCGCTCTTCAGCTGCAGTAAATTTTTTAAGGTTATTACTCCAGTCATCAAATTTACTATCTACTGTTTCCAAAGTTTGCTCGTAAGCCGCAAACGCTGCAGCCAGATTTTTTGCAGATGGTTGTTGTTTAAAGATTTTTTGAAAAATATTTTTGTATTCTGAAGATTGATTTAATCGTTTAACTGCTTCGTCAACAGACAAATCCATTTCATCAGGATTTTGTATCGGCATCAGTGATTGCTCTTCCAGTGTTGCAGCCCTGCCATCCCAAAAATAATAAGGCCGGTTTTTCATATTTAAAACCGAGGGCGTATTACGCTTGGTTAATTTACCAGCTATGCCCACACTAAAAGCAACAGTATCGGCAAAAGCGTAAGCCGGTATATGGCAGCTTGCACAACTAACGGAAGAATCTTTAGATAATATTTTTTCGCTGAATAATTTTTTACCCAAGCTGGCTTTGGTTTTTATTTCAGCGTTTCTTTCTTCAAAAGAACTGCTGATAATAAAAATGCTTGTAAGAATTACCAAGCTGAAAAAAAAGGTCTTTCTCATAAACACAAATTTAATCTGAATTCGCTAAAAATCATTTTAAACATTTCCGTAACAGGTTGTAACTTTCCCCAAAATTTATAAAATGCCCAACAAAGAAGCTTTCATTCAAGCCATAAAAGATGGCTACACATTTAAAGGAGAATCAGTTAAAATAGGTTGTGCAGTTTTAGAGGGCGAAGTAGTTGCCGAAGCTGGTATCAATCTTCCACTAAAAACGATGAACCGACATGGTTTAATTGCCGGTGCTACCGGTACGGGTAAAACCAAAACCCTGCAAATGATCAGTGAGTTTTTAAGCGATAACAGTGTGCCGGTTTTACTAATGGATATAAAAGGCGACTTAAGTGGTATTGCTGCAGAAGGAAGTACCAATGATAAAGTAAAAGACCGCTATACCAAATTGAATATGGAATACAAACCATCTTTGTTTGCTGCGGAACTGATGACTTTAACCGGCCAAAAAGGTGTTCATTTAAAGGCAACAGTAACTGAGTTTGGCCCCGTGTTGTTAAGTAAAATTTTAGGGTTGAATGATACACAAGGCGGCGTTGTAGCCATGATATTTAAATACTGTGACGACAGTCAATTACCCTTACTGGACCTTAAAGACTTTATAAAAGTATTGCAATACATTGGTGACGAAGGAAAAGCGGAAATTGAAAAAACTTATGGAAAAATTTCCACCACCAGCACCGGCACTATTTTGCGTAAAGTAATTGAATTGCAACAGCAGGGTGCTGATATTTTTTTTGGTGAAAAGAGTTTTGAAGTAGATGACCTGATGCGTATGAGCGATGACGGCCGGGGAATGATAAATGTGTTACGGGTTACCGACTTACAGGATAAGCCAAAATTGTTCAGCACATTTATGCTGCAAATGCTGGCGGAGCTTTATGCCAGTTGCCCCGAAGAAGGCGACCTGGACAAACCAAAGCTGGTAATGTTTATTGATGAAGCTCACCTGATTTTTCAGGAAGCCAGCGAGGCTTTATTACAACAAATTGAAACCATCATAAAATTGATTCGCTCAAAAGGCATTGGTATTTTCTTTTGCACACAAAACCCCATGGATGTACCCGCAAGCGTGCTGGGCCAATTGGGTTTAAAAGTGCAACATGCATTAAGAGCCTTTACTGCGGCAGATAGAAAAGTAATCAAGCAAACAGCAGAGAATTATCCCGAAACGGAGTTTTATAAAACAGAAGACCTGATCACTCAATTGGGCATTGGCGAAGCACTGGTAACTATGCTGAACGAAAAAGGTATTCCTACACCACTGGCACATGTAATGCTTTGTGCGCCACGCAGCCGCATGGATGTATTAACTGATGCAGAAATAGATAGCATCACCGGCAAATCTAAATTAGTTGCTAAATACAATAAAACTATCGACAGCGAAAGTGCTTATGAAATTTTAACTGCCAAATTGCAGGAAGCTGCGGAAAATTCAGCAACCGAAGAAAAAAGTAATAGCAAAAAAACTAAAGAAGAAAAATCCACCTTGGAGAAAGTAGCCGACAATACGATTGTGAAAAGTATGGTGCGTACTGCTGGCAATACTATTGTACGGTCATTATTGGGTGCATTAGGTTTGGGTGGCAGAAGCAGGAGCTCAAAGAGTAAAAGCTGGTTTTAATACTTTACTCTAATAATATTAAGCCCGGGCTGCAAACACTGTTTCCCGGGCTTTTTGTTTATTATCTTTGCATATGTTTAAGAAAATTTTTAACCATCGGTTTGGCCCCGTGGCAATTGTAGCCATTTTGGTTTGCGCTATAAGTTTTATTACCAGAGTTATTTTACTAATAAAGAGCTGGCCATTTTTAGAAATAAATCCTTTAAGTTTTATTGGCATTTTTTTAATTGGCTTTTTTTATGATGTGGTAGTGAGTTGCTTTTTTGCAATACCCGTTGCATTGTATTGCTGGCTGATGAAGGATGCTATATATCAAAAAAAATGGCATCGCATTCCTTTGTTCATTCTTTTCTTTTTGATCAGTTTTATTTTATTACTTAACGCAGGTTCTGAAATTACCTTTTGGGATGAGTTTAGTGTGCGGTATAACTTTATTGCAGTGGACTATCTGATTTATACCACCGAAGTATTGGGTAATATCTGGGAATCGTATAATATTCCGCTGATAGGAAGTGGCGTAATATTAGCCACGGTTGCGGTAGTGTTTCTAATAAGAAAAAAAATCGTTGCATCGCAGCAGGTAAGTATGCGATTTGCAAAACGCAGTGTTTTCTTTTTACTGTTTTTACTGGTAACCGCAGCAGCATATTTTTTGGTGAATAACCGCTTTAAAAATTTCAGTAACAATAACTATGTAAACGAATTGGGTGGAAATGGTGTGTATGAATTTGGCTCTGCCTTTTGGAATAATGAGATTGATTACAACCGTTTTTATGCCACACAAAATGATACCGCTAATTTTAAAATTTTAAAAGAAATGTTGCAAGCTCCCAACGCAATATTCACTAATAACCCACTAAGTATCGAAAGGGTAATTAAAAACGACAGTGCCGAACATAAATGGAATGTGGTTTTAATTAGCGTAGAAAGTTTTAGTGGCGATTATTTAAAGCATTTTGGCAACAAAGAAAACATCAGCCCATTTTTAGATTCATTAATTCCGCATAGTTTGTTCTTCGAAAATTTTTATGCCAGCGGAACAAGAACGGTAAGAGGCTTAGAAGCATTATCCTTAGCCATTCCCCCTACACCCGGCCAATCTATTGTAAGAAGGCCGGACAATGCCGATATGTTTACTATGGGCAACGTTTTAAAAACAAAAGGGTACGATGTAAATTATGTTTATGGCGGCAATGCCTTCTTTGATAATATGGGCAAATATTTTGGCGGCAATGGATACACCGTTTTAGATAAAAGAGACATTCCCGAAAAATTTGTACACCACACCACCGCCTGGGGAATTGATGATGAAGGTGCTTTCGATTATACTTTAGAGCAATGCGACAAAAGTTTTACATCGGGTAAACTTTTCTTTAATCATGTTATGACGGTGAGCAACCACAGGCCATACACTTTCCCTGACGGAAGAATTGATATTCCATCTGCATCACAAACTATTGCAGGTGGAGTTAAATACACCGACTATGCAATAAATAAATTTTTAGTTGATGCCCAACAAAAGCCCTGGTTCAATAATACCCTGTTTGTAATTGTTGCGGACCATTGCAGCAAGAGTGCCGGCAAAACCGACCTGCCGGTTAACCGCTATCATATTCCCTGCTTTATTTATGCCCCGGCTTTAGTTAAACCTGTAATTGAACAACGCCTTACCAGCCAGATAGACCTTGCTCCAACTGTACTAGGTTTGATGAACCTGAACTATACCAGCCGTTTTTTAGGATATGATATTTATAAAACACTTCCGGGTAAAGAAAGGGCTTTTATAAGCACTTACCAGGATATGGGTTATGTTAGGGATGGAAAACTGGTGATTTTATCTCCACAAAGAAAAATTGAAACCTTTAGCACCAGCTTTACTTCTGGCATAGCCACCAAAATTGCACCCGATCAGCTGCTAATTAACGAAGCAATTGCCTGGTATCAAGGGGCTAATTATTTATATAAAAATGGGGGCTACAAAAAGATAAAATAGGTTATAATTACCTTCATAATTAATTGATTTACAGTTAAAAATTAATTATAACTGTGTACTACAAACATTATTATGCAATCAGTTGCAATGGAAAATATTTTAAAAATACTTCATAAAAATGTTGTCAAATAGTAAATTCCGCATTATCTTCGTTTCGGTTTTTCATAGGATATTGGATTTTAAAGCGGGACTAGATTTCTATCTTGGTCCCTTTTTTATTTTTATACCGGGCCAAATCAGCTATTCAATGTCCAAACATTGGTAACTAATTATAAAACAAGTACTTTACACAGAAATATTTCCTTCCCTGTCCACGGTTATTTTATCTTCAGCCTGCAGGTAGTTAATTACTTTCCATATCTTCTCTTTTTTTACAATTTTTAGTTGTTGTTGAATTTCTTTTATGGGTAAAGCAGTTGTTTGTACCAGTTGCAAAATGTTGTTTGAAATAGTTTCAAATTCCTCTTTAGAAATCTCCAGTGCTTTTTCATTTATACAGTTATCACATACCCCACAGGCATTTTTTGTTGCTGCATTAAAGTATGTTGCAATTATTTTACTTCTGCAAAGCGAGGTATTTTTTATATAGTAAAGCATTGCAGCAACACGCTGCTCAAAATTCTTTTTTCGTTCCAGATGCGTAGCAATATTTATAGCATAGCTATCGGCATACATCCTGTTTTTTAACAGGGTAATTTGTGGCTTTTCTTTTTGCGGCGAGTAAACGATCATACCATGATCGTTCAACTGTTTCAAATTTTTCTTTACTGTATCTGTGTCCTGCTTTAAAAACTTAGCCAGTTGGCTTTCATAAACAGTAGCAGGAAAATCAAAAATGCCCTCATAAGAACGCAGCAGACCTTTTATGAGTGGTTCTAATTCCGGATGTGTTTTTTCAAACTCATTCAGATCATTTCGGTTGGCACAAACCAAAACAGTGGAAGGCTTAAAAATAATTTCGTTGAAACTGATAATATCATCCTGCTCTAATGCTTTAATGGCATAAATGGTACTAAGTATATTTATTTTAAACGACGCCGTAAAAATGGCCATGTCTAAATCATAATTCATGCCTTCGCCACTGCCGGCTGCTATTTGCAGATGGTTCATTAAAGCAGTATATACTTTCTTTATTTCTTCTGCTTTAGGAAAACGAATATCACCCTGCTTTTGCAGATCATCCAGCTCTTTATTGCTGTATAATAAAACGGCATAAGAACGCCTGCCATCTCTTCCTGCCCTTCCCGCTTCCTGATAATAATTCTCCAGGCAATCAGGCACATCATAATGTACCACCACCCTTACATCGGGTTTATCAATGCCCATACCAAAGGCATTGGTACAAACAATTACCCTCGTTCTATTTTGAATCCAGCTTTCCTGTTTTTTATTTCTTTCTTCATTATTTAATCCGGCATGATAAAAATCTGCATTGATACTATTCATCCGAAGCAGATCGGCAATTTCTTTAGTATGCTTCCTGCTTTTGCAATATACAATTGCGGTGCCGGGTACATTCTTTAAAATTTCCAGCAGCTTATTTTGTTTAGAAGCTACATTGAAAACACTGTAAGAAAGATTAGGTCTTTCAAACGATTGCTGAAAACGTTGTTGTGTTTTACCAAATAATAATTTATCGCAGATATCATCCTGCACAATTTTTGTTGCAGATGCTGTTAATGCTAACACGGGCACATCTGGTAATAACTCTCTCAGGTTTGCAATACGCAGATAGGGAGGCCGGAAATCATATCCCCATTGCGACACACAATGGGCTTCATCCACTGCCAGCAAACTTATATTCATAACAGGCAGGTATTCTAAAAATAAACTGGTCTCCAATCTTTCGGGTGAAACATATAAGAATTTATAATTGCCGTAAGCGGCGTTCTGCAAAGTTTTCTTTACTTCTAAAAAACTCATACCGCTGTACACTGCCAATGCATTAATACCTTTTCGTTTTAAATTTTCTACCTGGTCTTTCATTAATGCTATAAGCGGACTAACCACTAAACATATCCCGTCTTTAGCCAATGCCGGCACCTGAAAGCAGATGGATTTACCACCGCCTGTAGGCAGCAATGCCAATGCATCTTTTCCTTGCAGCACTGCATTAATAATATCTTCTTGCAGCGGACGAAAAGCATCATAACCCCAATATTGTTTAAGTATTTCCTTTGCGGTCAAAAGCCAATAATTTAGCCTGAAATTAAATTACTTTCCTGTAATTAAGGCGTATTGAATTTATAACCAGCACTACATCGCTAAAACCCATTGCCAGTGCAGCAATGCCAGGATGTAAAAAGCCCATAGCAGCTACAGGAATAGCCACCACATTATAAATAAATGCCCAAAACAAATTTCCCTTTATGGTGAAAAAAGTGTGTTTACCCAGGCCCAAAGCCAGTGGCAAATGTTTAATACCATTATTGGTTAACACCACCTGCGCTGTTTGCATAGCCAGTTGTGAAGAATCTGAAATTGAGATGCCAATAGTTGCTTTAGCCAACGCTGGTGCATCATTAATACCATCGCCGATCATGGCAACAGGAGATGCCGCATTAAGTTGTTCAATTATTTTTAATTTTTCTTCGGGTGTCTTTTCGGCATATACTTCATCAATACCAACAATTGTTGCAAGTTTATTACATCTCTCTTCGCTATCGCCACTTAATAAAATGGTTTTTATATTTTTTGAATGCAGGTACTTAATTACATCCGCAGTTTCTTCTCTTATGGCGTCATCCATATCAAACCAGCCAATCAGGCTATTATTTTTTACCAGATAGGCTATGTGAGTTGATTGGGAGGTGTAAGCAGCAGCCATTTTATAAGAACCTAATTCGTAAATATTGCCATCTTTATCTTCTGCTTTTATGCCTAATCCTTTTATCTCTTCAACTTTTTTCCAGCTGATGGGGTTATTTATTTTCCATTGTGTTGTTATAGCTTTTGCAATAGGGTGATTAGAAAATTTTTCCATAGAGAAGACCATACGTTTGAAATCTTCTTCGCTTATATTTTTACATTCAACATTAGATATGCTTAATTGCCCTGTAGTAAGTGTGCCTGTTTTATCAAAAACAACGGTGGTAATATTTTTAAACAATTCCAAACTTTTTGCATTGCGAAAAAGGACACCTTTTTTTGTTGCCCTGCCCAATCCAACAGCAATAGCCGCTGGTGTTGCTAGCCCCATTGCACAGGGGCAACTGATAACCAATACCGCAATACTCCGCATGAGGGATTGCGTGCCAGAAATATCAAAAGCAAAATAATTCAATAAAAAAGTTAGTATAGCAATTCCAATTACCGCAGGCACAAATACCGCACTTATTTTATCTGCCAATTGCTGAATAGGTGGTTTTTCTCCCTGTGCCTGTTTTACTAAATTTAAAATATTGCTGAGTACAGTATCTTTTCCTACGGCTGTTACCTGTGCTTTTACAGTGCCATCTGTAAATAAACTGCCGCCAATTAAAATATCTTTTTTTTGTTTAAAAAGAGGTTTGCTTTCTCCTGTTAATAATGCTTCACTTACATAAGCTTCGCCCCATAAAATTTTGCAATCAGTAGGCACTTGCTCTCCAGATTTTATTAATATGAGATCGCCATTACGTAACTGATTATTTTCTACAGGAAAAATTTGTTCTTTATGTTCATCATCAAAAGCAATCATATTGGCCATTACTTTTTGATTGCCGGCCAGTTTATTTAATTCTTTTTGCGTAGTGGAAACAGCCTTATGCTCTACCCATTCGCCTAAAAAAACCAAGGTGATTATTGTGGCTGTAGTTTCATAAAATATATAATCCATGCCGTAATTACCCAGTGTTCCAATTAAGCTGTACACAAACGCAGCCACTGCACCTACAGCAATCAATACATTCATATTCGGAATTCCTCTGCGTAAACTTTTAACCGCACTAACTCCAAAATAACTCATGCCTACAAAAAATACGGGTAAGCAAATAGCCAGTTGTATCCACGGGTTCATTAAAAAATGAATATGCCAGGGCAACATGTGCAACATAAGCACCAGTGTAAAAGGCAGGCAAAAAAGAAAACGTTGTAAATGGTTGGTAAAAATGGTGGTTCGTTTTGGGTTAACCATTGACCGTTGTTCGCTTTGTACCTTGTACCCCAGGTCTTCAATTCCTTTTGATAATGCTTCTTTAGATTTATCACCAGTTAATTCAAAATTTACATCTCCGCCAATAAAATTCACTTTCACCTCTTTCATACCTTCCTTTTGGAGGTATTTAGTTATTGTTAATGCACAATTGGTGCAATCCATTCCATCTACTTTCCATTCAACTTTTTCCATACTGCAAAATTATTTATTGCAATTGTTACTCAATTACTAATGAAGGAAAATATCTTTGCAACATGGAGGTAATTTTTAAGCTGGAAAACATACAGGAAGCGGCGCAACAGTTTTTAGCTGTTGCCGGCAATACAAAGGTTTTTGCTTTTAATGGAGAAATGGGTGCAGGCAAAACCACTTTTATTCATGCGTTATGTGAAGCCATGGATGTAAGTGGAAATATATCCAGCCCTACTTTTTCAATCATTAATCAATATAGAACTGCGACAGACCAAATAATCTACCATATGGACCTGTACCGGCTAAAAGATGAAAACGAAGCTATTAACGCAGGGGTAGAAGACTGTTTGTATTCCGGCAATATATGCCTGATAGAATGGCCCGAAAAAGCACCAGGTATTTTCCCTGACAACAGCCTGCATATTACTATCAGTCTTATTGATTTCGAAACAAGAAAACTTACTGCGAATATTGCAGGGTAACCCTTTTGTAAATTAACCCTTATCCTTTGGCAAAAGGTTGCTAAAAAAAATGTAATTTGAGGTACTAAGCATTATCAATTATTCATTCACCAATTATCAATTAAAACGTGGCTACTTCAAAACCCTTTGTATCTCCTTCCTTTACTTACGAAACATTAGAAGAAACACTGGATATTAAACCCAAAGGTGCAGAATTATTTATTGGGATACCGAAAGAAACATCATTTAGCGAAAATCGTATTGCTCTTACACCTGAAGCAGTAAGTGTAATGATAGCCAATGGCCACAGGGTGGTAGTGGAAACTAAAGCAGGGCATGGCGCCAGCTACAGCGATAATGATTACAGCGAAGCAGGTGCAAAAATTGCTTATGATAAAAAAGAAGTGTATGAATGTGATATACTGGTAAAAAGTGCCCCGGTAAGTGAGGCAGAATGTGAATTGCTAAAGTATGGCCAGTACATTATTTCTCCAATTCATTTAGCAGTGATGCAAAGAGAGATATTGCAGAAGATGATGGATAAAAAAATTACAGCACTAAGTTTTGAGAATTTAAAAGACGATAGTGGACACAACCCCATTGTACGCAGCATGAGTGAAATTGCTGGCAGTGCTGTAATGCTTATTGCCGGGCAATATTTAAGTAATGCTAATAATGGCAAAGGGGTTTTGGTGGGGGGCATTAGTGGTATACCGCCAACAAAAGTTATTATTATTGGTGCTGGTATTGTAGGCGAATATGCAGCAAGAACAGCCCTGGCGATGGGTGCAAGCGTAAAAATATTTGATAACAGTATTTACCGTTTAAAACGTTTGCAGAATAATATTGGCGGCAGGCTATGGACCTCCGTTATTGAACCTAAAATATTAGCTAAGCAATTAAAAACCTGCGATGTGGCAGTGGGTGCATTAAGCAGTAACAGCGGCCGAACGCCTATTGTTGTTACCGAAGAAACGGTGAGCAGTATGCGCCCCGGCAGTGTGATTGTGGATGTGAGTATTGATCGTGGAGGTTGCTTTGAAACCAGCCAGGTAACCACCCACGAAAAGCCGGTATTTAAAAAATATGATGTGATACATTACTGTGTACCTAATATACCCAGCGGATTTGCCCGTACCGCATCGCAAGCCATCAGCAATGTATTAATGCCCTTGCTTTTAGAAACCGGCGAAGATGGTGGTATTGACAATGTGATCTGGTATAAAATAAATATCCGCAGTGGTATTTATTTATTTAAAGGCAGCCTTACCAATTTTTATTTAAGCGAAAGATTTGATTTGAAGTATACCGATTTGAATTTGCTGATAGCAAGCAGGAGGTAGATTTTTCTAAAACCCCCTTTATAATTAAAATGTAGCACTATGAGTTCGGCAATACCAAAAGGAGATAGAAAGTACAGCTTTGCTGAATATATGGCAATGGAAGAAACCAGTGTAGAACGCCATGATTTTTATCATGGGGAGGTGTTTGCTATGGCTGGCGGAACAAAAAATCATAACAGCATAATAGTAAATCTTGCCGTTGCATTAAAATCTACCAAAAAGACAGGCTGTGATGTATTTATAGATGGGATGAAATTAGAAATTGAGAAAAATGAATTTTATGTTTATCCTGATTTAATTTATACTTGTAATGATGACGTAAAAGGAGATGATGTTTATGTTAAAAATCCATCTATAATTTTTGAAGTACTTTCCGACTCTACCGCTTTGTACGATAAAGAAGTGAAATTGAAATACTACAAAAAAATAGAAAGCCTTAATTATTATGTACTGGTGGCTCAAAAAGAAATTATGGTAGAAGTGTACAGCCGCATTAACGATAGCCAGATATGGCAATACCAAACTTTTGAAAACTTAAATGAAACTATAGCATTTGAAAGATTAGGATTTGTGTTACCTGTTGCTGTAATCTATGAAGGCATTGGGTTTGAGGTTGGGGATAAGAAATAATACCTATATGCTATTTTCGTCTCTATCGTTGTTTAAAATTTTAAAGCATATTTAAGTTTATTTTACCCTATTAAACGACTCGTTTTGCCTTATGAAACTATTGCCCATTGCTAAGCTAAACTACATAGTTATCTGCTTAATTCTTTTAAGTTGCTGCACTTCTTCTAAAAAAATACACAATACATTTAACCGTTATGTAGGGAGTTCTCACATGGATTTTATGCAAGACTTATCTTTTCTTGATATTCCAGGAAAAAACTTTAAAAACAGCAGCCTTCAAATAACTTATTGCATTGCAAATCCTTATACTTGCACAACAAAATTTTTCTTTATAAATAGAAATAAAGAAAATACATGGGAAGCAATTAGCTATAGGTATAATCGCTGCTGGCAAGATTCAACAGGTATTGAAAGAGTGAAAATAGACCTTAATAGTAAATGGGATTCTGTTTTTTCAATTCTTACTAATGAAAATTTATTTAATCTTCAAAACCAAAAGAAAACAACTAAAGAGTTTGAAGTGCAATTAGGTAAAAAATACAAGAAAGGGTTGGTTATAATTGAGGGTGATATTAATTATTCATTTCTTTTTAATTTAAAAAATAAAATAAACAATATTGAAATCAATAGTATTGAAAAGTATAGAAATTACTATTCTGAATATGAATTTGATATTAGCGAGATAGAAAAGCTAATAAGATTAAAGTACCTATTTAGTTTGATATTTACTGATGATACAGACTACAGGTTTAAAAAATAAAACTTACTTATAATCCCCAATACTGATCACCTCCTCACAAAAATCATACTCCTGTTTATCGTTGCTGCTTATAATTACTAATTTATTGGCGGAGTAATTTTCAATAAGATGATGGTACAAAGCTGTACCATCTGCATCCAGGTTAGTGGTGGGTTCATCTAATAATAAAACCGGGGTATTACTAAAAAAAGCCTGCGCCAGTTTTAAGCGCTGCTTCATTCCGCTGCTGTAATATCGTATTTGTTTATTAACCGCAGTTTTAAGGCCTACAGTTTCCAGCATGTCATCTTTGGATAAAGAATTTATAAGCGGCTTAAATTGTGCATGAAAGTCCAGCATTTCTTTAGCCGTCATTTCTTCTATCAATTCTAAGTATGGGGCTGCAATAGAGATATTGCTGTACAATTGTTCGCTGGTTATAGGTTGATGATTGTTTTGAATTGCGATAGTACCTTCGTTATGCGTTAATGAGCCGGAGATAACCTGTAATAATGTGGACTTACCTGAACCATTGGAACCGGTGATAGCATACCTTTTACCGAGTTTAAACTGGTAACTACAGTGGCGAAAAATCCACTCACGGTTAAATCTTTTACCTACATTGTTAAGGGTTATTTGCATAGTACCTCATCCCAACTCTTCTCCTGCAGGAGAAGGAACTCGAAGGGGGAGTTCAATTTTTAGATACTTTTATTCTTATGATAGATAGTGCCAAATACTCAATGCTCAATATTCAATGGAAACGCATACCATAGAAATTTATAGGTATTTTCTTTTATTTAATATTGAACATTAAATATTGTTTATTGAATATTTTCCTCCTCCATAAACAATCTCACAACAATTCACAGGAGCTTACTCATCATCACCACTACCCTTTGTAAAACGTTTAATTATTCCTCTTCCACTCTCTCTTATAAAAGTTACAATTTCATCTCTTTCATCTGTTGCAGGAAATTCTTCTTCAATATAATTCAGTGCCTGCGAAGTGTTCATCCCTTTGTTGTAAATAATGCGATAGATATCTAATATCTGGTTGATCCTGTCTAAAGAAAAACCACGGCGCTTTAACCCAACTGAATTTACACCGGCATAACTTAATGGTGTACGGCCGGCTTTAATATAGGGCGGCACATCTTTACTTACCAAACTTCCTCCGGCAATAAATGCATGCTGACCAATTTGTACAAATTGGTGTACGGCACACATACCGGCTAATATAGCATTATCCCCCATTACTACATGCCCTGCCATTTGTGTATTGTTGCTCATAATACAATTGTTGCCCACAATACAATCATGTGCAATATGGCTGTATGCCATAATTAAACAGTTGTTACCCACTTTGGTTGTCCACCTGTCTTTACTGCCACGGTTAACCGTTACAAACTCACGTATGGTGGTATTATCTCCAATTTCAACCGTAGTTTGTTCACCTTCGTATTTTAAATCCTGCGGAATAGCTGCTATAACTGCACCAGGAAAAATGCGGCAATTCTTACCAATTCTTGCCCCCTCCATAATAGTTACGTTACTGCCTATCCAGGTGCCTTCGCCAATTTCTACATTGGGGTGAATAACACTGAAAGGATCGATCTTTACATTGGTAGCAAGCTTTGCGCTGGGGTGTATGTATGTGTGTGGATGAATCATTTTTTTTGTTAATTAGTTTATTAGTTTATTAGTTTATTGGTTTATTGATTAACCTCACGCAACGAATTTACGGATTAACCAGTTAACCAATTAACTAATCAACTTCTCTTTACAAGCTGTGCTGTTAAGTCGGCCTCGGTACAAAGTTTATTGCCTACATAAACACTTCCCCTCATTATACAAATACCACGCCGTATAGGTTCAATCAATTCCATTTTTAATATCATGGTATCGCCAGGCACCACTTTTTGTTTAAACTTACAATTATCTATTTTTAAAAAGTAAGTATCATATTGTCCTTCGGGCATGGCATTAATACAAAGTAAACCGCCTGTTTGTGCCAGTGCTTCAATTTGTAAAACACCTGGCATTACAGGGTTACCGGGAAAGTGACCCTGAAAGAAAAACTCGTTAAAGGTTACATTTTTTATACCTACTATCTGCCTGTCGCTTAACTCAATAATTTTATCTACAAATAAAAATGGAAAACGGTGCGGCAGCGTTTTTTCAATTTGCTGCTGCGTATACACCGGTTGCTGATTAGGATTGTAAATGGGAATATCCTTGGTGTGCTTATTCTTTTTAATGTATTGTTTTATCTTTCTTGCAAACTCCACATTGCTGCTGTGGCCTGGCCTGTTAGCAATAATATGTGCTTTAATGGGGTATCCAATTAAGGCCAGATCACCAATCACATCCAGCAGTTTATGGCGTGCAGGTTCGTTAGGAAAGCGTAGTTCTAAATTATTTAAGTAGCCTTCGCTCTTTACTTCTACTTTAGTGCGGCCAAATGCTTTTGCCAGGCGGCTCATTTCTTCATCGGTTACCGGCCTGTCTACCACCACAATGGCATTATTTATATCGCCCCCTTTTACTAAATTATTATCCAGCAACATTTCCAACTCATGCAAAAAACAAAAAGTGCGGCAGGGTGCAATTTCTACTTTAAATTCATTTATTGATTTTAAACTGGCGTGTTGTGTGCCCAGCACCGGGCTGTTAAAATCAATTAATGTAGTTATTTGATAATTGGTTGCCGGCAATGCCGTCATATCCACCCTTTTCACATCATCGTAATGTGTAATATTGGTATCAATAGTGTACCATGCTTTTGCAGCATCTTGTTCTAAAACTCCGGTTTCTTCAATTATTTCTACAAAAGGTTCACTGCTACCATCAATAATTGGAATTTCCGGGCCATTAATTTCAATCAAACAATTATCTACCCCCATACCCACTAATGCAGCCAATATATGTTCAACTGTGCTTACTTTGGTATCGCCTTGTTCCAGTGTTGTGCCTCTTGAGGTATCGGTTACCAAGTCGCAATCTGCTTTAATTACCGGCATACCGGGTAAATCGATACGCTGAAACTGAAAACCAAAACCGGGATTGGCGGGCCTAAGCGTCATATCTACATTAACACCTGTATGCAAGCCTGTGCCGGAAATGCTTACCGATGAAGCAAGGGTATGTTGTTTATCAGGATTAAAATTATTATCCATCTGTATTAAAAATTTTGGTTGCAAAGATAAGAATAGTTAATGGTTCATAGTTGATAGTAATCCCCTGTGCAAGATCGGGCAAGCAATTTATTCTTTGTGGCTCTTGCCATGAACGATGAACCATCTGCAATGAACCAACCTAAAACTGAAATTGGAAGCTGCCGAAAATACCAAACCGGGAGGTTTTATTAGCAGGCAATGGCCTTGGTAAAACACGCCATACAAAATCCAGACGTAATACTTTTAAAATATTATCTATACCGGTACCCACTTCTAAATAGGTATCGTTATTTAATGTTTTAAAAGCGCCTGCGCTGTTGTTCAATGCGGTATTTTCTGCATTTAAAGAACCCCACACTGCTTTGGCATTCCAAAACTGGCGCAATTTTAATTTACGGGTTAATGGAATAAAACGAAACAGGCCCGAGCCAATATTATGCTCCACATTAACACCAGCATATTTATCGCTCAAATATTCAAACCGGTTCATCAGGTTAAAACTGCCGGAGTTGTAATAATAAATATCATTGCCGGGATGGTTCTCTAAAAAAGTAAAAGGCAATGTGCCATTAATTTTGCCTGCATATACTTTATAAGAAAAGGAACCGTAAGGAGAAATTTTCATATAATCTTTTACCGAGGCTCCAATTTTGGTATAACTGTAAGCACTGTTTAAAACACCTGAAACCCCTTTGCCCAGCATCAGCTCTGCAACGGGATATTTGGTACCCAAAGAATAGCGGAAATAATCGCCTTCCACAAATTGTTCTAAATAAGCAAAACGCACTTTTAGGGCTACTTCAAAATTGGTAAGAGATTCGCCTTGCTTTACAGGAAAACTGGCTTTAAATGGCAGGTTTTTAAGTGGGTCAAATTTGCGATGAGAGATAAACCATTCGGTAGAAAAACCTTTACCCAATTCATTAAATACTTCAAGCCTTACATCCTGCAACTGTAAAAATTTACGGGTAGTATTGGGTTTACGAATGGCCAAAGAAAAAATATTATCCTGTCCTACATCACCAATCTGGTTAATGCCATTATCAATATCATTAGAGTAAGAAGCATGTAAACGAAAACGTTTGGGGTCTCTTTTTAAAATCCAGAATGCTTCTGCTTTGCCTTTAAATTTTTTATCGCCAAAGCCATAGGCTAAATACGTATGCAGGTAAATATGTTTATTAAAGCCTGTGGTGGTACCCAAATCAAAACGAAGGCGGGTGCCTTCCCAGGCATTGCTGCTTATCCAGTTAAACCATGGGCCAATTTCGTAATTGGTTAATTGCTTGTAACCGGTACCTATAAATTTCAGGGTGTTTTGCAAACGTTGAAATTTAGGCATTTGCAATAATTTATCCACCGTGGCGTAAATGGCTTTTTCGTTAGCAGATAAAGTATCGTGGCGTAACACATTCCAAATTGAATCGGTTTTTAAATTACTGCCAGGATCAGTTTTTACAACTTCTTCAATATTTTGTTGCTTAAATAAATTACTGATAGAATCATTATTGATAATAATGTTTCGGTAAGAGGTTGATTTTCGTCCAATAAAAGTAAGGGATTGTTTGCCCAGTATTTTAAAGTCGGCAAAAAATTTATCCCGGTTTAAAAAATACACACTGTCATTCAGCGGAATAAATTCCTGAAACACACTGATACGGTCGATATAATTAATATTGGCATCTTTACCCAGGTACAAATTTATTTTCTGTATTTGAAAAGTTTGCCCCATTACCCATGCATCTCCTTCAAAAGTATTTTGCCCCGCACGCTTTGGTGTAAATACAAAATGGAATATTTTTTTACCGTTCACCACCTGTGTATCGGGTACAAAAAAGTTGTAGTACACATCAGCATTATCATTAAAAGGGCCAATAAAATCTTTGTCCATTACATTTACATAATTGCCGTAGGTATTTACATTCTGATTCATTACCCCCATCAGTTTGGTAATACTTTCGTTAGTAAAACCTTTGGTATTACTAGCCTTTATGTTCTCAAAAAATTTTTTAGTATTTTTTTGAAAAGCATAATCACTCACACTTTCTAAAAGATAGGCTGGTAAAAAAGGTTCTTTTTCCGATGTGCTGTCGATATTGTCAAACACAAAAGCAAAAGGCTTTAGCAGAAAATTTTTTTTGGCTTTATCTGTTTTAAAATTTTTAATATCAATTTCTAATTTGTTATAGGCCTCGTACCCAAAGTTGGCCAGGTTATACCGGTTGTACTGTTTCTTTTTACTCATTATCTTTTTCCACAAAAACAACCCTTTATTAAACCGTGATCTTACAATTACTCCGTTTGTTGCAGCGCCACGTTGCAATTGTATCACAATCGTTTTATCATTCATCGAATCGGTAACAGGAATTTTATATAACTCGTAGCCTACATAACTTACTACCAATGTATCCTTAGTAAAGTTGCTGATGTAAAAAGAAAATTTGCCTGCACTATCAGATGTTTTTCCTACTCCTGATCTTTTAAAATAAACAGATGCATAGCTTACAGGTTCTTTAGTGTGTGCATCTTGAATGATGCCGGTAAAGCTAACCCCCTGTGCTGCAACTTGCGTAGTAAAAAAAATAGTAGCGATAAATAAAAGGTAACGTAATGTGCTCAATGTAATAGATAGTTGATACTGATTAATTAATTAGATTACAATAGCAGCAAGATCGTTGGCAATTACAAATAATAAACTTTACAAAAATTATTTTTTTTCTGTTAAGGCAGCTATTTGATCTTCTAATTGTTTGATCCGTTTTTCCAGATCGGGTAATTTACGGCTGGTGGCCTGGCTGCGTAATGCAGCAGTAAACTCGTATGCAGGCGAACCTGTAACAGTTTTACCCGGCTCCAAAGATTTACTTACACCACTTTGTGCATTAATTTTTGCACCATCGCCAATGGTAATATGTCCTACCACACCTGCCTGCCCGCCAATCATAACATTATTGCCCACTTTGGTACTGCCGCTTATGCCCGATTGGGCAGCAATAATGGTATTGTTGCCTACTTCGGCATTATGCCCAATCTGCAACAGGTTATCCAGCTTGGCACCCGATTTAATTAAAGTGCTGCCCATGGTTGCCCTGTCAATGGTTGCATTGGCACCTATTTCCACATCATCTTCTATAATAACATTTCCAATTTGAGGAATTTTTTTAAATGTACCATCCGCCTGCGGCGCAAAACCAAAACCATCACTACCAATAATGGTACCTGCATGTATCACCACATTTTTTCCAATCACACAATCATGATAAATTTTTACGCCGGGATGAATCACTGCATTTTCTCCAACAGTAACATTATTGCCCAAATACACATTAGGATAAATTTTTGCCCCATCAGCCACAATAACTTTTTGGCCTAAATAAGCAAAAGCGCCAATAAAAACATTGTCACCAATTTTTGCAGTGGCATCAATGTAAACCGGTTGTTGTATACCGCTTAATTGTTGCCTTTGTATTTGCTGGTATTTATCTAATAAAACTGCAAACGAAGTGTAGGCATCAGCTACTTTAATTAAGGTAGCGGTAATGGGTTGTTTTAATTCCAGTGTGTCATTTACAATAATGATTGATGCGTTGGTGCTGTATAAGTATTCTTCATACTTTGGGTTGGCCAAAAAAGCCAATTGTCCCACCTGTGCTTCTTCTATTTTGCCAAAAGAAGCTACGGCTGCATCGGGGTTGCCTTCTACCTTTCCGCCAATCATCGTGGCTATTTGTATTGCAGAAAATTGCATATTGTGGTTAATAGTTCATGGGTGATAGTTCATGGTTTAAATATCATGGGTTTTATACTTTTACTATTAACCATGATCTATGAACCATTATCTTAAGTAACAAATGTAATATTTTTTAACCTTACCCTTCAGGTTTTGGTTTATTAATGCATTATCTACTTCTGATATATCTTTTACTGAACCATCTTTAAATAAAATATAAATATGTTCATTATCAAAATTGTATGTGCTGCTTGCAGCCTGACCTGTAAAAACCAACCAGCCGGCTTCTTCTTCAGTAATGTTTAGTTTGGCACAAACTTCTTTTGTTTTTTCTTCCAGTAAATTTTTATCAACCGGTTCTCCAAAGTATTTGGTTTTTAAAAGTTGCCGGTTAATTATGCCTTTACATAATATGGATAGTATTTTATCTTTGTGTGTACTCCAGGTTTTTATTGCACAATGCAAATCGTAATCATCTAATGCACAAAATTCTTCAATGGTAATTTTAGTACCGGGTTCGTTAATTAGTTTATTAAGTACACCTGGCACAATAGCTTTTACCAGCCTTGCTCTTTTAATAATTCGTTGCAGCATTTGCTCGGCACAGTTAACCGTTTTATGCAAATACACCTGCCAGTACATTAAGCGGCGTGCCACCAAAAATTTTTCAATAGAATAAATGCCTTTTTCTTCCACCATCAACTCGCCGTTGTGTACGGTAAGCATTTTTAAAATACGGTCGTAACCAATTACACCTTCATTTACGCCGGAGAAAAAACTATCCCTGGTTAAATAATCCATGCGGTCTACATCCAGTTGCCCGCTGATGAGCTGGTGCAAATATTTTTTTGAATAGTTGCCTGTAAAAATATCTATAGCTAACTGCAGTTTGCCATTAAACTGCTCATTTAATTCCTGCATTATCTTTAGCGAAATTTCTTCATGATGCATGCTTTCTATCAACACATGCTCCAATGCATGGCTAAAAGGCCCGTGGCCTACATCATGTAACAAAATAGCAATTTTTGCAGCCTGATCTTCTGCAGCCGTAATTTCAGTGCCTTTATTTTTTAATTCATTTAAAGCACTGCTCATTAAATGATAGGCGCCTAAAGAATGATGCAACCGGGTATGTACGGCACCGGGATAAACCAAATAGGCCATGGCCATTTGATTAATGCGGCGCAGGCGCTGGTAATAAGGATGAGCAATGACCTGGTATATCAATTCATCATCGATAGTAATAAAGCCATACACCGGATCGTTAATTATTTTACGAAAAGACATTAATTGTTTGTAGTTTGTTGTTATTGTTTGGTGGTTATACTTTAGCCACAAATCCTATTTGTTAAAAGATATACAAAGCTAAATAAAGGTTAGCAGCATTGATATAAAAAATTAAATTTGCTTAAACGGTTTATGGTATATAGTTCATAGTTCATGGTAAAAGCTTAATACTGCACCATCAACTAAGCACTGTCAACTATGAACCATCAACCACCAATTATGAGCATAGCAAAAATACTTTGGGTAGATGATGAGATTGACAGCCTTACATCACAAATAATGTTTTTAGAAAACAAGGGGTACGAAGTGCAAACTAAAACCAACGGTTTTGATGCCATAGAATTTGTAAAAGAAAATATTGTAGATGTAGTGCTTATGGATGAAAGTATGCCGGGCTTAACCGGTTTGCAAACATTGCAGCAAATTAAAGAAGTAAACAGCAACTTACCTGTAGTATTAATTACTAAAAATGAGGCGGAAAATTTAATGGATGAAGCCATCGGCTCTCAAATAAGTGATTATTTGATAAAACCCGTAAACCCCAACCAGGTTTGGCTGAGTTTAAAAAAATTAATTGATAATAAAAGATTGGTGGCAGAAAAAACCACTTCGGCATACCAACAGGAGTTTCGCAGTTTATTTATGGCTTTAAGCGATAACCCCGATTACAATGCATGGATGGATATTTATAAAAAACTGGTGTATTGGGAGCTTGAAATGAAGAAGAGTGATAGCCCGGAAATGCAGGAAATTTTTCAATCGCAAAAGGCAGAAGCTAACAATGATTTCTTTAAATTTATTTCTAAAAATTATGCATCGTGGGTAGGCCCTAAAAGCACTGCCGCCCCCATCATGAGCAATACGCTGATGAAGTTTAAAGTGTTTCCTCATTTAGAAAAAGGCACACCCTTATTTTTTGTACTGATAGATAATTTGCGTTTTGATCAATGGAAAACGATACAACCCATTTTTGCAGAAAGCTTTCGCATACATGAAGAAGAAACTTTTTACTCCATATTACCCACTGCTACACAATATGCCCGTAACGCCATATTTGCAGGCTTACTTCCGGTAGATATTGAAAAACAGTTTCCGGTACAATGGAAAAATGATGATGAAGAAGGCGGTAAAAATATGTTTGAAGAAGACTTTTTTAAAGCACAATTAAAAAGGTTAGGCAAAGGCGATTTAAAATATTCTTATACCAAGATCACCAACAATCATGATGGACAAAAACTGGTAGACAATATTCACAACATGCTCACCAATGATATTAATATTATTGTGTACAATTTTGTGGATATGCTTAGCCATGCCCGTACCGAAATGGAAGTATTAAAAGAACTGGCCGGAGACGAAACCAGTTACAGAAGTATTACCGAAAGTTGGTTTACACATTCGCCATTACATGCTGCACTTAAAAAAATTGCGGATAAAAAAATAACCATGATAGTGGCAACAGATCATGGCAGTGTAAGGGTAAATACGCCAGCAAAAGTAATTGGCGATAAACAAACCACCGCCAACCTGCGTTATAAACATGGCCGCAATTTAAATTACGAGGCCAAAGATGTACTGGCTTTTCGGGACCCGAGAGAAGCTGGTTTACCGGTGCCCAATGTAAACTCCAGTTTTATTTTTGCTAAAGGCGATTTGTTTTTGTGTTATCCCAATAACTATAATCATTTTGTAAATTATTACCGCAATACATTTCAGCATGGCGGTGTAAGCTTAGAGGAGATGATTGTGCCGGTGATAAGGATGACGAATAAGTAAAGCCCCCGCCCACAACAAGTTAGGGGGAACCTGGAAGAGTTTTTGAATTTAGTAGTTGACTGAGTAACAAACAGTAAGCAAGTTTTTATCAACGTTTGTTGATAAGTAAAGCATCGTTAACCTGATTACTGCTTTATTTTTGTAGTGTTTAAAATTCATGATTCACTGAATGAAGTACACATCAAACATATTAGATAAAATAGAAAGAATTGCGGAGGAAGCCGGTTATGTGATCCGTTATGAAAGAGGCAATTTTCAAAGCGGCTATTGCATCTTACAGGCTAAAAGAGTTATTGTACTTAATAAATTTTTTCAAACAGAAGGCAGAATAAATACTCTTATCGACCTGATGCCTCAATTAGACATCAACTTTGATGCACTTACACACGAGAGCCAGAAAATGTATGAAGAAGTTATGGCTGCTGAAGCAGCAAAATAAGTTTATAGGTAAATAAAGTATATAGACCAGCCTTCAACTTCAGGTGGTTTACTCCATCAGTGCTTATTTCTTTATTTACTTTTTATACTTTATTTACTTTCCCCCTCCTCCCTTATTTTTGCAAAGTGCAAAGCCCCCCCTTAAAAATAACATTTCTCGGTACAGGCACCAGCAGCGGTGTACCAATGATTGGTTGCAATTGTGCCGTATGTTTATCTACCGATAAAAAAGATAAAAGACTACGCAGCAGTATTTTGGTGCAGAGTGCCAATACAACCTTTGTGGTAGATACCACTCCCGACTTCAGGTACCAGATGCTGAGGGCTGGCGTAAAAAAATTAGATGCAGTTTTATTTACACATCCGCATAAAGATCATGTGGCTGGTTTGGATGATATAAGAGCTTATAATTATTTGCAGCAAAAGCCAATGGAAGTATTTGCCAACTCCTTAACAGAAGAAGCTATAAAAAGAGAATTTGCCTACGCCTTCTCCGATAAAAAATATCCCGGCGTGCCGGATATTAATTTAAACACCATTAACGGCAAGCCTTTTTACATTGGCGATATACCGGTAATACCAATAGAAGTTTGGCACCACCGCATGCCTGTGCTGGGTTTTAGGTTTGGCAAGTTTACCTATATCACCGATGCCAACAGAATTGAAGAAGAAGAAAAACAAAAAATAAGGGGTAGTGAAGTTGCCGTATTGAATGCACTGCGTAGAGAAAAACATATTTCTCACTATACCCTTGATGAAGCCATTACCGAAGTGCAGGGTATGGGCATTCCTAAAAGTTATTTTACACATGTAAGCCATCAACTGGGTTTATACAGCGAGGTAAATCCTACTTTACCCATTGGTATTGAACTGGCCTGGGATGGATTGGAACTTTCTTTTAAATAATTACCAGTTTAGGGTATTGGTAGTATTAAGTATAGCAGCTATTTTGTAGCTAATTGCATTTCGTATGTGGCAAAAAATATTCAGCAGCTATTTTACTTTTACCAAAAAAGAAAGAACCGGCACCATTGCATTGCTGGTACTCATTCTGTTATTTACACTGCTTCCCTTTTTGTATCCCTTATTTATAAAAGCAAAACCTGCAAATACTGCTGATTTTAAAAAAGAAATTGCGGCACTAAAAATAAAACAACAGGATACTGCCAACCAATACGTAAGAAAGAATTTTGATGAAGATAATTATCAAAATTATTATCAGCCTTCTGAAAAAAATTATAACAAAACTATCAAAGGAGAATTATTTTATTTCGACCCTAACACCGTAACAGTTGCCGATTGGCAAAGATTGGGTGTAAGAGAAAAAACCATTGCCACTATTCAAAACTATTTAAGCAAGGGCGGGCATTTTTATAAGCCGGAAGATATTGGTAAAATATGGGGACTTCACCCTGATGAAATAGAACGATTAACGCCTTTTATACAAATTGCTGCAAAAGAAAATAATTATCCGCAAAAAACTTACGAAGCAAAGACCTATGATAAACCAAAATATGCCCCCTCGGTTGTTGATGTAAACAGTGCCGATACCAGCGCTTTTATTGCACTGCCCGGCATTGGCAGCAAACTGGCGCATCGCATTATCAACTTCAGGGAAAAACTAGGTGGATTTTACAAAGCAGAACAAGTAGCCGAAACTTTTGGTTTACCCGACAGTACTTTTCAAAAAATAAAATCCAGGTTATCCATCAGCATTACGGCTATAAAGCAATTAAATATTAACATGGCATCCGTTGATGAAATGAAATCGCATCCTTATCTCCGCTACAATTTGGCCAATGCCATTGTACAGTACAGAACGCAGCACGGTAATTTTGCCTCGGTTGCCGATATAAAAAAGATAATGTTGGTTACGGAAGAAGTGTTTAATAAAGTGGTGCCATATCTCAGCACTCAATAAGCTAACGCTTGTTAGTATTTTAAATTCCTTAAGTTTGTAAATTCAAAGACAGCTTTACTATGAATTTTCAACAAAGTGAATTAACACAACAGGTGGCACATACGGCAAGGGATTTTGCCAATCAATACATCAAACCGCATTTAATGGAATGGGACGAAAGCCAGGAATTTCCCCTGCACATTTTTAAAGCAATGGGTAAACTGGGATTGATGGGTGTATTTGTACCCGAACAATATGGCGGCAGCGGCATGGGTTATTTTGAATACAATGTAGCTATACAGGAAATTGCCAAAGTTTGCGGTTCCATTGGTTTATCATTGGCAGCGCATAATTCACTTTGCACCGGGCATATATTGGCTTTTGGTAACGAAGAACAGAAACAAAAATATTTACCCAAATTAGCCAGCGCAGAATATTTAGGCGCCTGGGGTTTAACAGAAGCCAACACAGGCAGCGATGCCGGCAACATGAAAACCACTGCGGTAAAAGATGGTAACGATTGGATATTAAATGGCACCAAAAACTGGATTACCCACGGAAAAAGTGGTGATATTGCTGTTGTGATTTGCCGTACCGGCGAACCAAGAGCAAAAGATAATTGTACTGCGTTTGTGGTAGAACGTGGCACGCCTGGTTTTAGTGGTGGCAAAAAAGAAAATAAATTAGGCATGAGGGCAAGTGAAACTGCAGAAATGATTTTTGACAATTGCCGCATACCAGACGCCAACCGCTTAGGCGAAATTGGTGCAGGTTTTAAACAAAGCATGAAGGTATTGGATGGTGGCAGAATTTCTATTGCGGCATTAAGTTTAGGTATTGCTAAAGGTGCGTATGAAGCTTCCTTACAATATTCGCAGGAGCGTTACCAATTTGATCAGCCTATTTCAAATTTCCAGGGTATTAGTTTTAAACTGGCTGATATGGCTACCGAAATTGCCGCTGCCGAATTATTAATTCATCAGGCCTGCTATTTAAAAATGGCTGGCAAACCCATGACCAAGGAAGCCGCCATGGCAAAATATTATGCTAGCGAGGTAGCCGTAAAAGTGAGCACCGATGCGGTACAAATTTTTGGCGGCTATGGTTACACCAAAGATTTTCCTGTAGAAAAATTTTACAGGGATAGTAAGCTATGTACTATTGGTGAAGGAACTAGTGAGATACAGAAAATTGTTATTAGCAGGGAAGTGTTGCGATGATCTTTTATTTTCTTATAAAATATAAAGCCAGCTAAAGATCAGCTGGCTTTTTTAATCAATTTTATTTTTCTCTACCGCACTTTTACCATGGCTTTTACCTGCTGTGTAGCACCATTTTGCAAACGGGCATAATACACACCTGCAGGCAAAGCACCACTGTCAAAATTGTAAGTATAAGATCCTGCACTAAGTTCGGTATCCAATACCGTTTTTATTAAGCGGCCCATAGTATCAAATATTTGCAGTAAGGTATGGCCTCCATCTGTTTTATATTTAATGGTAGTGGATTGGGTGAACGGGCTGCCCCAAATTTCCAGATAACTATTACCCGAAGTATTAGGATTTACAATTTTGCAGGCCGCACTGTTGATAATATTCAGGCTTTGAAAATTCTTTAGCATAATTTGCTGCAGGTCGGCATTTTTTACACAAAGCCAGTTTTCTAAAAGTGAGGCGTACACGCTTCTGAAATCGTATTGCATGGGTATATTATCATTCACTGTTGCATTTGCAGGTATCGTAGGGTTGTTGCCTAATACCGCAGGCACTACATTCTTACCAAATAAAAATACCGGCGCTGCTGCACCATGGTCGGTACCTACGCTGCTGTTACTTTTTATACGTCGGCCAAATTCACTAAAGGTCATGCCCACTACTCTTTCTTCTACTCCCAAAAATTTAAGATCATCCTGAAAGGCCTTTATAGCATCGCTTACATTCTTTAATAAATTGGCATGATTACCAACCGTTGTATCGGTGGTGGTGGTTTGCAAAGAGTGCGTATCAAATCCGCCATACTGCACCATGTACACCCTTGTTTTTAATCCGCCCTTTACTAGTCTTGCAACAATTTTTAACTGATCGGCAAGTGAGTTGGGTGTTGGATAAGGCGATTGTTGTGTTACTCTTTCTGCGGCGGCTTTTACAACAGAAGTGTATTGCGATGTTTGTTTGGCCACCAGCCGCACATATTTTAATTCTTTTCCGGCAGGTGTATTAGGTGCAGGGTCTTCAATACCATTTAATAAATTATAAAAACTGGTAGGGTTGCTAATGCTCATACCGGTGCTAACCGAAGGACCTTGGAAAGTTAATGATGTGGTAGAACCAATTTGAATACCCAAAGGATCCGGCATATCGCTGTTAGGATAACCCACAGGAAAATTAGGGAATTCGTAATTTAAATACCGGCCGGCCCAACCGTTAACCAACACTTCATCACTGGCAGACGCACTCATCCAGATATCAGTAGCACGAAAATGGGAGAAGTTAGGTGCAGGATAACCTACAGCCTGTACCACGCCCAGTTTACCTTCGTCGTACAGGGCTTTCATTCCCGTCATTGCCGGGTTAAGGCCAGTCTTATCCGTTAGTTTTAAAATTTTATTTTCCGGGAGGGCTATATTACTTCTTGCATTAAAATAATTGGCATATCCATCAATGGGTATCACGGTATTTAAACCATCGTTACCGCCATTAAGTTGCACTATTACCAGTACATGATCCGTATCGGTAGTACCTAATAATTGTACCAATGGCGATTCTGCTCCAAAGGCTTTTACAGAAAAGCCATTGATAACAGTGGGCAAGATTGCTGCTGGAACTGTTGTTCTTAAAAAATCTCTTCTTTTCATTAGTATTATTTTTATGAGAGATTAAGCTAATTGGTATTCGGCCAGTTTCATTAAATACTGAAAGAGGTCCTTCAATCTTGTTTTTACAATATTGGCATTGGTGGTATCATTGGGGTTAGCAATGTAAGCCGTCCATGCATTGGTCCAGTAATAATCCTGTGTTTGGCCGCTTAATAAAATATCTTTTTTCAATTGGTCTTTTGATGTTTGCTGCAATGGCAAACGGAATAAATATTTTACAGCATCACTGATCAGCTCATTAGGATCGCCGGGGTTGGGCATCATTTTGGCAAATAAAACGGGATCGATCTTTATATTTTTTCCACCTCTTGTATAACCGGTTAGCAACATCTGGTCGGTAAACTGGTTGCGCTTGGGGTAAGTGTCGGAGTTGATCCATATTTCATGAAACTGTGGTTCCTGGTAATAAGGTTGCCAGCCTGCAACACTTGGCGGATCGCAAATATTTTGCTGAAAAGAAATGGCAAGGCTGTTTAATGTTTGCCAACAATTGGCATTACCCAAATAATCGGTTGCTACCGGAAATTGCACATCAAACTCACGGCAAAGGCCAACTATTTTATCAATGGGGCTTTTAATAATGCAGCCCTGGTTGAGTACATCAAAAAAATGTTCGCTTTTAAATAGGGTGGCAAGCACTGGTTTAATATCGTAATTATTAGTTCTGAAAACCTGGGCCAGTGGAGCAATTACATTAGCTTCTGTAGCTGCATCAATATCATAATATACAAACCAGCGGTAGAGTCTCCGGCAAATATTCATGGCCACATCACTGGTAGTAAATATCATGGTAAGCAGGTCATTCAATTCCAGATCGCCGCCTGTTGCACCAGTTCTTCCTGTAATTATTGTACTGCCATAAAAAGCGGAAAATTGTTTGTTAGTACTGTCATGCCTTGATGCAGAAAAAGTGGAAGTGTTGGTGGTGCCATTTACCTGCCATCCTGTTAATACTTTTGCTGCTGCTTTTACATCTGCTTCACTGTAAGGTGGTGTGGCATTATTTATTCCTTTGCCTACCGTAAATAATTCCTGTAACTCACGGCCATAATTTTCATCCGGCGTTCCTGCTGTATTCAAATAACCATTTAAATAACGCAGCATACCCGTATCTAAAGTAATTTCTTTTACAAAGATTTTGAAGTTGCCCAATGCATTTTTGCGAAGTACTGCATTATTTTGATAGCACCATATTCCCCTGCCAATAACATCTGTTTCGGTTGAAAAATGATTGTGCCAGAAAAGGGTGAGTTTTTCTAAGATATTTTTTTCCTGGTTGATCATTCTTCCCATCCACCAGTTTTTTAAAGAAGCTACACGACGATTGTTGATGCCACCATCATTAGTGTTGGTATTTACCCAAGTTTGCCCGGCAAGTACTGCATTATCCGGATCAAGCGGATCGGTAGAATTGGTATAATCTTTTACTGGTGGTAAAGGCTGGCTTTGTGCCGCACTAACATTTAATAAATAATCTACCGCCTGGCTCATTGTCATCCCACTAAAAAAATCCACATCGGCTTTTTTAGCACCAAACATGGTACGTTTTAAAAGATGGATCACTTCATTGGTGGTCCATGGCCCGGCATATGGGCTGGTGCCGCTTAATGTTCGGGTGGGTGATGCAAATTGTACCGGGGCGGCTTTTTTAGCTTTACCGGCGGTAAGAAAATCTCTCCTATCCATAGCAGTCGTATTTGGATGAATGATATAAAAAAGTCCTAGACCAAATAAAAATACAAAAGTTTAGCGGGGGTGGCTATTTTTTAAAAGATTTCTTCAAAAAGATGACTTACTGCCTGCGTAAAACAAAAAAAGCCCGCTACCAGCGGGCATCAATAAGTAATCAATATTGGTTAATCAATATTCTCAATAATACCTGCAATGCCCTGCCCGCCACCAACACAGGCGGTAACAATGCCATACTTTTTATTCAACCGCTTCATATCATTGACCAACTGAATGGTTAATTTACAACCAGTACAACCCAGCGGATGGCCTAAGGCAATGGCACCTCCGTTAATATTCACTTTATCAGGATCTAATTCCAATGTTCTGATAACCGCTAATGATTGCGATGCAAAAGCTTCATTCAATTCAAACAGATCAATATCTGCCAAACTCATTCCGGCTTGCTTTAAAACTTTTGGTACTGCTTCAATGGGGCCCACACCCATAATACGAGGGTGTACACCAGCGCTGGCACAATTTACCAAACGTGCAATGGGCTTTAAGCCCAGCTCATTGATCATTCTTTCGCTCATTACAATTACAAAAGCGGCTCCATCACTGGTTTGGGAGCTGTTGCCAGCCGTAACACATCCGCCTGCAGCAAATGCAGGTTTTAATTTTGCCAATCCCTCAACCGACGTATCCGCTCTTACACCTTCATCTGTATCTACAACTTTACTTCTTTTTTGCTTCTTTCCTTTCTCATCCAAATAAACTTCTTCTATATTAATTGGCAAAATACCCGATTTAAAAAAACCGGATGCAATGGCATTGCCTGCTTTTAAATGGCTGTTATAACTAAACATATCCTGATCCTCTCTGGAAACATTATACTCTTTGGCAACAGCCTCTGCAGTTAAACCCATGCTTAAATAAAAATCAGGCTCATCTTTTACAATGGAGTAAGAGGGCACCGTTTTCCAGCCTGCGGTGGGCACCATGCTCATACTTTCGGTACCACCGGCAATAATACATTCGGCCATACCGGTTCTTATTTTTGCGGTGGCCATGGCAATACTTTCCAGACCGCTGGCGCAATAACGGTTGATAGTAATGCCCGGTGCATGGATGCCCACTGCTTTTGCAGAGATCATCCGGCCCACCTGTAAGCCCTGCTCCGCTTCCGGCACAGCGTTGCCTACAATTACATCATCCACCCGTTTTACATCCAGCTGTGGCACACTGGCCAGCAAACCTTTAATTACATCAATGGCCAAATCATCTGGCCTGGTAAACCTGAACCCGCCCTTTTTACTTTTGGTAATAGCTGTTCTGTAGCCTGCAATAATGTATGCTTCCTGCATGGTGAAAGAGTTTATGGTTTGTAGTTTACGGTTTGTAGTTTATAAAATTTGAAAGGTTTTCCATTAATGGAACCAACCGCAAACCGTAAACTACAAACCATAAACATAAAATAGTTGTTTATGCAACTTTATAAATCAAAGGTATAATTTCTCCCTGAAAACAAAAAACTGAAAACTCTAACTTATTTTTGCACCCACATGTATAATTTACTTCGTTCGTTTTTGTTCCTTTTTGATCCTGAAAAGGTGCACTATTTTTCAATGCACAGCTTAAAACTGCTTTGTAAAATACCTGGAGGAAAACAATTATTAGCCTTGTGCTTTACTCCAAAGGGTAATCACCCATCCAGTGTTTTTAATCTTACATTTTCTAACCCTGTAGGGCTGGGGGCTGGTTTTGATAAAAACGCCAGCTATTTAAATGAACTGGAAGCTCTTGGTTTTGGCTGTGTGGAAATTGGCACTGTAACACCCAAGGCACAGCCCGGCAATGATAAACTACGTTTATTTCGCCTGCCCATTGATAAATCCCTTATCAATCGTATGGGGTTTAATAACCAAGGGGTGGAAGCGGTTGTGGAAAGATTAAAAGCCTGGCAAAAAAAGAGATCTGCAATGATCATCGGTGGTAATATTGGTAAAAACAAGATCACTCCTAATGAAGATGCCTGGAAGGATTATGAAATTTGCTTTACGGCCCTACATGATTATGTAGATTATTTTGTAGTAAATGTTAGCAGCCCTAACACACCGGGTTTAAGAGAACTGCAGGAAAAGGATTCTTTAAAAAAAATATTGACCAATCTTCAAACCCTAAACACTAAACACCTAAACCCTAAACCCATTTTATTAAAAATAGCGCCCGATTTAACCAACGAACAATTAGATGATGTAATTGATCTGGCAACAGCAATAAAACTGGATGGCCTTGTGGCAACCAACACCACCATCAGCCGTGACAAACTACAAACTTCTGCAGAAAAAATTACAGCCATTGGAGCTGGCGGCTTAAGCGGCTTACCGGTACAACAACGCAGCACCGAAATAGTAAAATATATTCATCAAAAAACAAACGGACAAATACCTGTTATTGCAAGTGGTGGTATATTTACAGCTGAAGATGCAAAAGAAAAATTAAACGCTGGCGCTTGTTTGGTTCAGGTATGGACAGGCTTTATTTACGTAGGCCCTGCAATAGTTAAAAATATTTGTAAAGGATTATAAAAAAAATACATGGAGCATTTATTCACATCAGAAAGTTTGATCAGTTTTTTTATTTTAGTAGTACTGGAAGTAGTGCTGGGTATTGATAATGTTATTTTTGTTAGCATTATACTTAACAGGTTAAAAGGAAACAAAGAACAAAAAAATGCCCGTCGTTTCTGGATGATATCCGGTATTCTGATGCGGAGTTTATTATTGATGGGATTAGGCTGGTTGCTGGCGCAGAAAGGAAAAGCAGTTTTCAGCATTGCAGGCAAAGGATTTGACCTTGCCAGTATTGTAATGCTGGCCGGTGGTTTATTTCTCATCTATAAATCGGTGATGGAAATTCATCATAAGCTGGAAGGTGAAGACCCCAACGAAACATTAAAAAATCAAAAGCCACTATCATTTGGTAATGCCCTGGGACAAATAGTTTTAATTGATGCGGTATTTTCATTCGACAGCATCATCACTGCAGGCGGTACTGCCAAACATGTAGAGATCATGATAGCTGCTGTGGTAATTGCCATGACGATCATGTTTTTGTTCAGCCCTGCTATTTCCGGTTTTATTCATAAACACCCTACTTTAAAAATGCTGGCGCTTTCTTTTTTAGTAATGATAGGCCTTAGCCTTTTAATGGAAGGTTGGGATGCAGCAGCAGCACATGAGTTACACCTGAAAAACTATATCTATTTTGGTATGGCATTTTCATTTGGAGTGGAAATGCTGAACATGACCATGATGAGCCGTGCTAAAAAGAAAAAAGCCCGTGTGGTAAAATTAAACGAGCCAACTTTACCGGAAGAAAATAATAATGGTACGGATCAGTCTAACTAATTTTTGCACCCTACTTCATATTGAGTTTTTAATTGCAGTCATCGCATTACAAACAAAATTGAAATACATTTTTACGATACCATTTATTTTTTTATTGTAAACTTATAGAAGCCCGCCACCTGCAAGCCTATTGATTTAATAGCCTCCTGATTTTCTTTTTTTAGCAAATTAGAAAGGCCAAAATGGTATCGGGCACCAATACCCAGGCCCATTTTAAATTGATAGCCTGCACCGGCGCCTAATGAAAAATTACTGCCTCTAAAATATTTTTTATATCCGCATCGGCGCTGCCAGTTTCTTTATATTTTGCTGACATAAAAAAACCAAACTGCGGACCTGCTTCCACATAAAAACCTCCCTTTGTATTCAGCCTAAGCATAACCGGGATATTTACATAGTTAAGATGCTGTTCGCTTTTTATATTATTTTCTTCAAACCCATTTCCTTCGGCAGAAAATAATAACTCGGGCTGTACAACCATCAATCCCTTTAGCGGAATTTGTGCAAAGCCGCCAATAAGAATACCGTTTTTATAACTTTGGTCAGCGCCGGTTAGGGCATACCGGTTAAAACCTGCTTTTGCACCAATGCTTACCTGTGCATTTACATTTATACAAGATGCGGCTAACAGCAATAGCAAAATATATTTTTTTATGATTAGTAATTTAGTTTTAAAAATAATTTTAGAAAGATTACCGTTTAATTAGTTTTTGTGTATGCCTTGCTCCTTCATTTTCGTATTGCAGCAAATATGTTCCTTTTGCGTAGCCACTCAAATCCATAGTAATACTTTGTGTGGTTACTTTTTGCTGTTGCAATAATTTACCTTCTGTAGTAAACAGCATTAATGTTCCGCTTTGTTTTAATCCACTAATTGTAATTATATCTTTTACAGGATTGGGGAATATGCTAAACTGTCCGCTCTGCTGGTTGCTCAATTTTACAATACCGGAGTAAGTAAATTTTCCATCCGCATCAATTGATTTTAGCCTGTAAAAAACAACCGATTTGGTAATAAACGTATTGTTATCTGAAAAAGAATAAAGATTACCACCAGCAGCTACAGAGCCTACAGTAATAAAATCAAAACTATTTTCGCTACGCTGCACTTCAAATTGTTTTACATTTATTTCATTGGCTGTTTTCCATTGCAGCATTGCATCATTGTTTAGTTTGCTACCGGTAAAAGAGATAAGGTTTAAGGGTAAAGCCCCGCTTCTTACTAATTGTACATTGGTTGCGTTTATTAGTACCGAATAACCAACCGGCAAATTAGTAGTAGCAAAATTTCCGCTTACTGTACCAGATGTAAGGCTGATGATTGTATATGTACCGTTTGGTACAGTTCCTGTTTGAGTAATTGTAAGTGTACCGGCCAATGTAATATTTCCAGCTCTTATTAATTGATCATGCCCCGTACCTGCGCCACTACCGTCTAACATTTCTATTTGCAAGTTGCTATTTACTGATAAGGGTTCCGGGCCGTTTATTGTTAACAAGCCGGGTGATAAACCCGGAGCTATAATTCCATTGTTATTAAAAACAGAAGCAAAATTAAAAACCCCATTCCCTTTTATACTTGCACCAGAATTATTATTAAATGTTGTAGTTGCACCGTTAGTAAAATTACCATTATTCAAAATAACTGTGCCAGTAGTTAAATTGGTAAATGTGCCGCCAGCATTGGCCTCACCAAAATTTAAATTACCGCTGTTGCAATTCACCGTACCAGCATTTGAAAATAGCAGGATACCAGTTAAACTTGAATTACCTGTAGTATTCTTAATAAAACTGCCATTATTTGTAATGTTCAATCTTCCTCCATTAAAATAAGTAGCATTGTTTGCGCCAATAGTAAATGTTCCATTATTTATTAAAGTGGAGTTGGGTGCATCAAACCGAATATCTCCATTCTGCCAGTTAATACTACCATTGTTGGTTATTGTTGCATTTTGCAATTGCTTTTCTGTTCCGGTAGTCAGCGTAAGCGTTTGGCCTGCATCAATAAGTACGTTACGGGTTAAAAGTCCACTATTCCATGTGGCTGAATTTTTTATATTCAGGAGTCCGCCACCAGTAATATTTCCCTGAATGGTTAATAAGCTGTTGATGATTAAATCACCTGCTCCGGCAATATTGCCGGTAGTTGATAAAGATATTGTTGATGGAAAAGTTTGGTTGATATTAAAGTTAGCTGTTCCTGTATTAACAAAACTTCCGCTTCCACTAATAGCAGCGCCTGCATTATGATTATAAATACAACCAGGCCCAATAGAGAAAGTGCCGGTGCTGAATACCAGACTTCCTGCATTTGTAAAAGTTCCGCCTGCATTACCATCACCGAATACAAAATTACCGCCGTTGCAATTTAACGTACCGGCATTTGAAAAAAGCAAAATGCCTGTTACATTCGATGTGCCTGTACTGATTTTGGTAAATGTTGCATTATTGGTAATAGATAATCTTCCCCCATTAAAAAAAGAGGTATTGTTACCACTAATAGTAAATGTTCCATTATTTATTAATGTAGAGTTGGGGGCATCAAACCGGATATTTCCATCCTGCCAGTTAATACTACCATTGTTTGTGATGGCAGTATTTTGTAATTGTTTTAAACTTGCAGCACTTATTGTCATTTGTGAACCAGCCTGTAATAGCACATTACCAGGGCCTGCCAACACATTTGCCTGTAAATCGTAAGTTCCGTTTACTACCAAATCATCACCGGCCCCATTGGCTAAAGTAAAATCAGCAGTTTGTGTTAATGTACCACCGGCATTTACCACAACCTGGTCGGCAGTAACAGCACTGTTTACTGTTACATTATGTCCGTTCCTGATTGTAATTATACCATCGGTATTTGCAGGAGCATTTGCTGCCGGTACAAAGGAAGTGCCATCAAATCTTTCCCATGTAGCTGAGTTATTCCAGTTTCCATTGGCAAAGCTTTGGTAGTCGCCAGCGGTTTGTGCATTTGCTGTAAACGAAAACAGCAACAACATAAAAAAACACGATAAGTATATCTTTTTCATACATCAAAAATTTAGAAAGTAAAATTGATGAATGAAAAACTATCCCCAATACCTAATTGTAGTGAAATGATTTTTGAGCAAAGAAATTACTGATGCAGGTTTTTGTAATAAAAAGCTATGGCCTCGCCAAGAGAAGAAACGTGGAGTTTTTCGTGAATATGCTTGATGTGGGTGTTGACGGTATTAAAACTCAAAAACAATTTATCCGCTACCATTTTATAACTAAGCCCTTCTGCCAACAGCTCCAGCACTTGTGTTTCTCTGCCAGATAATGGGTTTTCTTTTTTTTGTGGTTGAAAATAACCCAGTACTTTTAATGCTATGCCGGGGTTCATTACAGCGCCGCCATCATACACTTCCTGAATGGCTTGTAATATTCTTTGTGGTGAATCTTTTTTAAGTATATAACCACTGGCACCATTTCTAATACATTCAAATATTTTATCCGTATCATCAAACACCGTTTGCATCAATACTTTTATATGCGGAAATTCCTTTTTAATTGATTTCAACCCCACAATACCATCGGCATCAGGCATATTAATATCCATCAATACCACATCGGGAAAATAAGTTTGCATATCGGCAATTACATTAAGGCAATTAATCCCTTCGCCTGCATATTGCAATTCGGGACTAAGCTCCATCAGTGCTTTCAGGCTATCCCGCCTGGCCTCGTTATCATCATAAATAAATACTTTAATACTCACTTTGTAAATGTATCAGTTTATCTGGCCACTCAGCATACCTAATTTTAGTGAGGGGTACCGGTTATAATCATTTTCCACTTATGATTGCCGCAGGAAAAACAGCTTTTATAACAGTACCTTTTTCTGCAGCCGATTGAATAGTAAGTATACCTTTAAGTTCTTGTGCCCGGTGTTTCATATTCATCAATCCATTACCTTCATTAGGCAGTTGTGTATCAAACCCAATTCCATTATCATTTATTATAAGCATACAATTTCCATTATCAATAGTTAATTGTAAATCTGCCTCAGTAGCATTACTGTACTTAGCTATATTATTCATGGCCTCTTTTATTATAAGCAATATATTTTTTCGGGCAAGCATATTTTGCAACAAGCTTTCTGCTGCTGCGTTTATTTTGTAATGAAAAGAAATGTTTTTATCACTCAACAATTCTACGCCATAGTTTTTAATTTTTGCCTCTAGTGTAGTAGCCGCTGCATTGGGCTTCATACTCCATACAATATCATTCATATTTTCCATTACCAATTTTGACTGATTGGATATTTTTTTAATCATCTCCATTGCCCTCGCAGGGTTTTCTTCAAAAGTCTGCTCTGCAATAGTGCCGTAAATTTGCAGGCTGCTTAAAGAAGCCCCAATATCATCATGTAAATCCTGGCTTATTTTTGATTTTATATTTGTTATCCGTAATTTTTGTTTTTGATGATAGAGATACCATAATAATGCACCAAAAGCTAAAGCAAATACTAGAATAACCGAGAACAAAACTAAATTATTGGCTTTGCGTTTTTGTTTTGCTTCATTTAATTCGGCAGCCAAAATTTTAGTTTCTTTTTTTAACGCTGCATTTTCAATTCCATTTGTTAAAATGGCCGAGTTTCTAAAAGTTTTATAGCTTATTGAAGTGCTTAATTCCATTGCATCAATAACTGCCGGATAATTTCCTTGTTTTTTAAGTGTTTTAATTGCGGAGTATAAAAAATCCTGAGCGTAAAAGTGATTAATATCAGCATCTGACTTCAATAAAGCTATTCCTTTATTAAAGTATTCGATTACTAATTTATTGTTATGGAGGGTATCGTAATATCTTAAATAACCTTTATACGCCAAAATTGCATAACCATTATTATGTAAAGCCAAAGACATGCTGTCAATTTTTTTGGTATAATACAAACTGCTGTCCATCCGGTTAAGTTTAAAATGTAAACTATTCAATAAACTTGAGGCATCAATAATGTGTACAAAATTACTTAATTGTTCAGCTGTTTTTTGGGAGAGATTAGCATAGGTTAATGCACTATCCAATTCTTTTGTCTCTACATAAGAATAACTCATCCCCTGGTAAATTTCAAATAATCCCAAAAGGCCAATATACTGACTGTCATTATTTACAAAGGGAGAATAAGTAATAGCCTTCTTAAAATACTCCAGCGAAAGAGCATTGCTCTGGGTATTGTAATATAAGCTACCAAGCAAGGTATAGGCATCTCTTAAAAGCAGGCTATCTTTCAATTTTTCCGCAAGTGCTATTGCATCTTTACATTCGTTTATACCTAACTGATTTAAATTCCTCTCATAATAAATTTTTATCTGTGCAGAAAGATGCAGGTAATGTAATACAGAATTCTTTTTAAGTTCCCCGCTTTCTGCTAATTTATCCAGCCAAATTTGCGCCGTATCATAGGCTTCTTTATGCCAGTAGCAATTAGCAATAAATAAGCAGGTTTTAAAATAATCCACACCTGTACTCTCATATTTTGACAGTATCTTTTTTGCAGAGTCTATTTTTTTATAATCAGGTAGTTGACTATAAGCAGAAAAGCACATGCTAAAAAATATCAGGCAGCAACTAAATATGTTTCTTTTCATGAAGCAATAAAGTTACAGGTAATTTATGCAGATTTTTTTATCGATTTACGAAAGCCTTAATAATGCAGATACTTCACATGAGTTACACCTGAAAAATTATATCTGTTTTGGTATGTCATTTTCCTTTGCTGTAGAAATGCTGAGCATGGCCATGATGAGCCGTGCAAAAAAGAAGTAAGCACATGTAGTAAAATTAAATGAGCCTGTGTGGAAAAACGATGAAACGGATATGGCAAAATAAAGCCGGGCATTTATTAAAATACCCGGCTGTTGAAATGGTTCATCAAAAATTTATTGCTTCATTATATTCCGGCTCACTATTTCTTCACCCTGTAGATATTGCAAAACGTACATCCCTTTTGCATAACCGCTCATATCCAGCGTTACAGTTTGTGCAGGCGCAGTTAGTTGCTGCAACAGTTTTCCATCGGCACTAAAAATCCTTATCGCTGTGTTTTGTTTTAATCCGCTGATAACAATAATATTTTGTACCGGGTTAGGATATATAGTTAACCCGGCTTCAGCATTATTTCGTAACCTGATAACAGATGAGTAAGTAAATCTGCCATCAATATCAACAGACTTCAGGCGATAGAAGAGCAACTGTTTATCCCGAAAAATATTAGCATCTGAGTAATAATAAGCAGCCCTGCCAGGTTGTACAGTTCCAATGGGTAAAAATTGTTGTCCATCATCACTACGTTGTACTTCAAAATGAGCAATATTTATTTCATTTGCAGTATGCCACATAAGTATTGCATTGTTACTCTGCTTATTTCCGGTAAAGGAAAGCAGGTTTAATGGTAATGTTGCAATTACTTCAAAGGGAATAATATTGGTAATACTCCAGGTATTTTTTGATCGTACATAAAGATTATGTACGCCTGCTATAAGGCTTCCGGTAACCGCACTAAAATTAATGTCTGCTACATCTACACCGGCAGTTAATGTAATAGGTGTGCCCAAACCAAATCCGGGATCGGTATCAATAAAATATTCGGCAATAGTAACATTGCCTGGCAATGCCGGTGTGGTTGGATAAGCCGGATCATTATTTACTATAAAAGATTGTGTAGCTGTAAGCGACCATTTACCTTCAGCATTTAATGTGCGAATATACAAACCGTGTACACCTGCTGGTAAAAAATTGGTATTTACAGGTGCATTTTGGTTTAGCAAATCTGTTGCGGCAGTAACCGGTATATCAATTCCATTACCAAAGCCAGGATCGGCATCAACAAAATATTCTGCTTTTATTACATTCAACACGGCAGCGGATACAGCAGGATATGCAGGATCATTATCAACTACAAATTGCCTGAAATTGCTGATACTCCATTTGCCTGCTGCATTTAAAGTTCGCAGGTATAATTGATGTACCCCTGCTGGTAACGAACCGCTGGTAACTGATGCCGGTACATTTGTAATATCCAGCCCCGCAGTTAATGGCACATTTACACCATTGCCAAAACCAGGATCGGTATCAACAAAATATTCAGCCTTCAAAACATTACCAGCTATTGTAGCAACGGGATAAGCAGGATCAAAATCAACTACAAACTGCCGGGTACTGGTAATGCTCCATTTCCCTTCTGCACTAAGCGTTCTAATGTACAAACGATGTACACCCGCAATTAATGCCCCCGTAATAACAGGTATATTAGTTGCTGTAATATCCACACCTGCCGTTACAGTAATATCTGTACCAGCATTAAAACCCGGATCGGTATCAATAAAATATTCAGCCTTTACTATATTGCCCGTAGCTACAGGCGCTAATGGATACGCCGGATCCTGTGCCTGAAGCCAATCTGCCAAAAGCAAGCACAATAGGACCATTATAAATTTTTGCATAGCCTGTATTTAAACTGCTGATTAATTAATTAATTATTGTTACGGGTGCTAAAGGTCACATTCATGGTAGGTGTAGCTAATGGTACACTGGCCGGTACCGTAATACTATAAATACTGGGTATAGCAGGAATACCAGAAAGTTTGTAGGGATCATTACCACCAAATGCCCCACAGTTGGGTTTATCGCCACTAATATCCACACCGCCTCCAATGGCTGGCGATGCAACGGCTAATTGATAACGGCCATCATTACTGCCTGTTACCAATACCATAGATGCTTCGGTTTGGCTTACCAGGTTATTACCATTGGTGCTAAGCGGGCCTGTAGTAACACCCGTTTGATTAAACGAAAACAAATTGTTTTTTATATTACAGGAAGTAAAGCTGTTATTAGAGCCGCTAATTATTATGTTATTAGCAAAGTAGGCATTATTAAAACGTATATCACCTGTAACTTTAAAAGTATTATTGCGTACTACAAAATTGCTGGCTGCTGCTGGTGTTAAATAAAAAACATTGATATTATTGGAGATACAATTTTCAATAGTTACATTATTAAGCGTACCGATAGCACCTGAATTAAAACCTTGTAAAATACATTTACGTACAGTAATACCATCATAAGTAGCAGCAGCATTAAAACTAAAAAAACCTACGGTAAAGGCACATTTTTCTATAGTAATATTTACAATGCCGGAATAACCTGAAGCAAAATCCGAATTATTGGTTATTTCAATGCCAATTATCCGGGTACCGGCACTTCCGCTGGCAAAACGGAAACCACCCACTTTACTTGTTTCGGTATTGGCCTGCAGGCCGGCATTGCCTGTTGCACCAGATAAAAAATAACCATTGCCAATGATCACCAGGTTTTTGGTAATGGTTGGGAAAGTATAGCTTGTTGCGCTGGGTTCTACATGTATGGTATCGCCAGATAGTACCGATGCAGAAGCCACTGCAGTAGTTAACTGCGTAAAATCGGCTGTTACACCGGCATTGTTATTTACACGCCATATTTTAGCATTAGCTGATAAGGCAAATAACAGTGTTACAAAAAAGAATAATTTTTTCATTAGTGTTTTTTTAAGTGAGATTAATTAAAATAGATAAAAATAAAGTGCTAAATGATGTAACCTTAACTGAAATACTACCTACGCAGTTGAAGTATTTGTTAATACAAATGTGCCCATTACTGCAACCAAATCCTATACCTGAACATGGTGAATTGCATCCCCAATAAATACCTGAATACAGGTAGAAGCAATTACATAAAATTTATTTTACCCGAAGAAAAAATATCAATGAGGCAAACTATTGCATATTGATAATACCCGCATTAGATGCAACATTTTAATTATAAAAAAGTCAGCTACTCATAATTTTTAGTAGCTGACTTTTTGTGAAATTTTTTATCTTTTATTATTACCAGATACTCACCGTACCAGTAGTAGCAACTTTTGGCCCGGCCGCTGTATTTCTGTTTAGTGTACCAAAATATAATGCGGTAGGGGTATTACCAATTATATTTTCTCTTAACCATTGACCCACTTCGCCAGAAAATTTTATAGTACCGTGGTTATGAAAATCTGCACCACTTCTATAAAAACGATACCATGAGCCTACAGCAGTATTAACTGCTGGCCAGCTTTTAGTATGCTCAAAATAATTTTTGGTACTGGTACCTAATTTTACTCCAAGCGATGAATTGATGGGCACAAAACCATCGTTATCAATTTCGCCATCGCTAACAGAGCCGCTGGCTTTATTAAATTTATAGGTACATCGGAAAGGTATGTTGGAATTAATATTATTCCAGTTGGTGCGTAAATAATATACACGGGGGTTCAGTCCAAAATTTACTGCATTGTACCCTACACTATTGTTTAAACAACCTGATATGGCATCCACATCGGCAGTTTGTATAATATCCAAACTATTATTGTCTGATGGTGTAGCACCCCATGGTTTGTCGCCAATAATGGGTAACTCCATAAGGTGCATTACATAATCTACTTTTAATAAACTATAACATTCAAATTTGTCCCGGTTACTTTCGTCAGCCTTCATTTCATCAATTTTTGCGGTACCAATACCGCCATCAACTGTGGTTAAGTTTGCATCATTTTCATTGGGGTTGTCAAAGTAATTAGGACCGCTGGGTACCCTGCCGCCCAAAGCATGTATGGGTATTAATGTTCCATCAGTTCTTTTACACAACTCTGGTTTTAAAATAGTTTCATTAATATTTTCCATAAAAGAAGTGGAGACTTGTTGCAACACATAAGTATCCGGATCGCTTTTATCTATTTGATCAAAAGGGGCTAACCCAAAAAATTTAATCCCTTGCAAAAAACTGCCCACCTCTGCATTTTTGGTAATAGGCGAACCTTCGTGTGGGGTAGAAAGTGTGGTAATATGCAAAGTTTTATTGCGTATAAATTCCATATTGGCCTTTTCTGCATCCGAAAAATTTTCAACAGCTACCTTGCTATTGTTAGAGGGGATATTGTTTGGCTTGGAGCAAATTGTTCTTGCAATTACACCACCAAAACTGTGGCACAGTAAAATCAATTGTGGCTTTTTATCTTCGGGCCAGGCACTAAACTGGCTATTGTACAACGATACAATTTGTGCAGCCGTAGCAGCCACTTGTTTTTTAAAACTTACACTACCATCTCTGTAAGTCATCATTAAAGAAAAAGGTGTGTAGTAAGCTCCACTCATTTGTGCCGGCTTTACATAGGTGGTAATAAAATGATTACTGGGTACAGATTTATTGATAAAATTTTTCTCCCAATTAGTTTTTTTTAAAGCCCCCGTTACGGGTGAAGGATCTGTAAATGTTGTTGGAAATGCATCCTCATTTCCAAAGAGTTTATCAACAAAATCAAAACCCCAGTAATTTCTTGCGCCCTCTAAAGTACCTACTCTATCATCGGTACTGGGAAAACCCGTTACACCATGTATAAGTACTGTAACCGTAGGGCGGTTTTTTGCAAATGCCATTGTAGTTGGCGTAGTTATTAACGCTACCGGTAAGGTATATTGCCATTGTGGATTTGATATAGCAGCCCTGGCCTGCGCTAATTTAGATTTATCGATTACATTAAATTTAGTTGCTGCTATTTTTGGAGCATCAATTTTTATTTGTGCTATTGTATGCAGGTTAAAAGTAAAAACCGTAATAACCGTTAAGGCAATTGTTTTTTTTAGAGTAGTTATCATTATATTTTTTTTATTGATAAGATTTAGATAATTAAATTAATGGGCATCTGTAGAATATAAATATGTTACCGCATCATGCAACTGATGTTGGCAATAGGTAAAAAAGAAACTGTTTTATAATTTTTATCCATCAGCATCCGCATACCATAGTTTAAAACCAGGTTGCGGCCAATACGCCAATCGCCACCAAAATTCAATGTATACGGGTGCACTATATCCCACTTTACAGTGCTGGTAACGATAGCTTTTCCTGTAGGCGCTTTAAAAGATTCATTCACGGCCTGTATAGGAGTTTTAACTGTTTTGCCCTCATAGATCAGTTCGGCAAAAAAATTAAATACCGGCCCACCATATCTGAAATTTACCCCCAGCGATACTAATTTGTTTGCTGCTACAGTTGAAGCAGATGTTTCATCGCCGGTAATATCATCTTTTAAATTAAAGGTTACTTCTTCTTCATAAAAAGAGGTTCTTACAAGTCCTGAAATAAGCCCACGCTTACCTATACCCTTTCCAAAATTTAACCACAGGCCGTTACCGGTATTACGATTTAGTTTTAGGTTTTTTAAGCTGCCGGTGCTATCTGTACCGTAAGTGTATATTTTACCAAAAGCGATATTTACAAATGCAGTATTCCAGTTATTGGCAACAAACTGTTTTGCTCTTTCTTGTATGGCTACATTTCTTCTGTTGTAAAAGGTAGCCAACTGAATATCATTTTGCCTAAGTGCATCTCTTGTTTTTTGTAAGTCGGAAGGCTTTACTATTGTGTCGAGTGCTGCTAAAAGATCTTTTTCGTTTTTTTTCAATTGTTCCAATTCTTCTGCAAAAGTTTTTTGAACATCATCGTAAGCACCCTTTATCAATAACGGGTCGCTTTGCTGATACAAACTCATTTTTAAAGCGCCGCCAATTCTTCTGTCTTCTATTTCTGTTTGTATAGTACCTACCGACAGATCGAGTGATGCAAACACTCTTTGCAGATAGTTTGCTTTCTGATATTTCTCTACATCCTTTTTATTATAAAACATTTCCCAAAAAGGTTGTGCCTGTATAGCAAGGTTTGGATTAACACGCCAGTTTTTAAAACTCCAGTCTACTTTAAAATCTTTTATCTCCGCTGTTCTTGCCACCTGGCTCGGCGCCACTCCCATCAAATCAAAAAGTGGTGATGTGGGTATGGCAAATTCCCGTGGTGCTGGCTTTTCTGTATTTGTGCTTGCCTGCGAAAATGCTTTTGGGCCATAAACACTTGCAATAAAAAAAGTTATACTACATACTATTATTCTTTTCATCATTTTATTTATTACTTTATAATTTTTTGATTCAACACTACTCCGTTTGCCAGTAATTTTAATACATAGGTTGCCGATGGCAGATTGCCTGCTGCTACATATAATTGGTTTACGCCTTTATTAACCTGGCAGTATTGCTGATTAATAAGGGTAAGTATGCTGATTGAATGCTATTGGTATGGCTATAATTGCTCTGCGCTATACTTTGTGCAGATACAAATAAGGTAACCAGTAACAGAATTATATTTTTATTTTTCATCTTCAACAGTTTTATTATTTGCATACAAACTTGCAAATAACTACGATTGTATCCTATACCTGAGTAAGGTGAATTAATCTGGAGAAAAATACCTGAATGCAAGTAGAAGAACATTGTAAATAAATGATTACTTTTCGGGTTACATTAACCTTATTGATATGATTAAATATTTTCCCGGCTCCGTTAAAATTTTGCTGTTCTGCTACGCTCTAATTTTCATAAACTTAGATTTATATTGCCAAAAAATAAATGAAGACAGCCTGCTTAAAATAATAAGGGCAACAAAATATGATACTGCAAAAGTTGATGCGTTGCAAGCCCTGGCTAATTATCAATTGAAACATAAAATGCAGGATAGCGCAGGAATGAATACATTGCAAAAAGCAAAAACCATTGCAGAAAAAATAAACTATCAGCAGGGCATTATCCAAACCTTACTTACTACCGGCAATTATTACAGAAGTAAAAATGACTGGGGCAAAAGCATGGAAGCCTATAACGAAATTGTAAGATTATGCATCAGTAATGGCCATGACAGCCTTAAGCAAAAATCACTTATGATGGCCTACAATAACCTTGGAGGTATTTATAATTTTAATGGAGATTTTAAAAACTCACTCTCCTATCGTTTAAAGGCACTGGAAATTGTTGAAAAATTAATGCCCGAAAATTTTAATAACCGGGCTATTGTTTACCTCAACATTGCAAGCGATTACCGTCAACTAAAAATTGCATCTAAAGGAATTGAGTATCTAAATAAAACAGCTAGCTTTTTTCAGCAGTTAAGCAGCCGCTTAAAAATGGAGTTTTATTACGAATACTACGAAAATTATATTACAACCGATAGTACTGAAAGTGCGAAAAAAATACTGGAAGATATAAAAGAAGGACTGGAAAAATTTGACCTGAGTAAATTTCAACAAAAAGATTACTCATTAATGTTATTAAAACTGAGCGGCAATTACGAATTAAAAATTCAACAAAACTACAATGCAGCTCTTCAAAAATTTGACACTGCTTTTGCTATTGCGACCGACCTTAACAATCGATCAGAAATAACAGAAAGCCTTTTTAATATTGGCCAAACTTACCTTAAAAAAAAGATGTATCCTGATGCAATTAATTATTTACAGAAGGCTTACGATTCTTCTGTGTCTCAGGCTCTGAAAAATCAATCTTTAAAAATTGCCACCAGCCTAGCCGAAGCGTTTAAATCAGCAGGAAAAGAAGATGCTGCCAATACTTATCTTGAAAAAGCACTGGCATTGCAAAACGAAATTTATGATGATGAAAAAACAGCCGAACTAAATTTTCTGGAAGCTAAGTATCAATATGAAAGAAAAGAAAAGGAAATTACTACACTAAAACTTTCTAACACAGAAAATCAATTGGCTGTTTTAAAACGGAACAGACTGTTGCTAATTGGCGGCATTACTGCTTCAGCTTTGTTATTATCGTTGGGTTTACTCTATCGCTCCAGCCAGCAAAAACGTATTATTGCTGAAAAAGATAAAACACTACAACAGGAGCAAATTAAATTTTTAGAACGACAGCAACAGTTAGTTTCGTTACAAAGCATGCTAAACGGACAAGAGACCGAACGCACAAGGATTGCCAAAGACTTACATGATGGATTAGGAGGACTTTTTAGTACTGTAAAAATGTATTTCAGCACATTACAGCATGAACAGGAATTATTAAAATCAAATTCTCTTTTTAATAAAAGTTACGAATTGATAGATACCGCATCCGAAGAAGTACGGCGCATTGCACACAATATGATGCCGGAGGTATTAATGAAATTAGGATTAACCCATGCACTGCAGGATATGTGCAGCAATATAAGTGCAGGTAAACTATTGCAAGTAAAGCTACAATCGTACGGCATGGAACAAAGATTAAATGCATCTACCGAAATTATGTTGTACCGTATTGTGCAGGAACTTTTAAACAATACCATTAAACATGCGCAGGCAACCGAAGCTATTGTACAATTTAACAGGGAAGGCCAACGCCTTACTGTAACAGTGGAAGATAATGGCCGAGGCTTTAATACGCTGGAAGCAGATGAAAAAAAACATGCCGGGCTGGAAACGATTAAAAGCAGGGTAACTTACTTAAACGGTAATATCTCTATAGATTCGCAACAGGAAATAGGCACTACGGTGATGATGGAGTTTTTATTGAATGGAGAAGTTTAGGGAAGAAGGTTTAGTCCTTAGCTATATTTTACAATGATTATACAACAAATGATAAACATACTTATTATAGATGATCACCCACTGGTGGCAGGCGGTATTGAAATGATGCTGAAAGATGAAGAGCACCTTAATATTATTGCCTGTGCAAAAACAGCGAAGGAGGCTTTAGATTTTTTAGCAACCAATGAACCTGAAATTATTTTACTGGATATCAGCCTGCCCGATATTGATGGCTTGCAGCTTTGCGAACTAATAAGAGTAAAAAACAAATACAGCAAAATACTTGGACTAACTTCTACCAATGACGCTTCTATAATTACGCAACTGCTGCACCGTGGCGCCAATGGCTATTTATTAAAAAACATGGAACGAAGTGAACTGATTGAGGCAATTGATAAAGTTTTAGACAACAAAATATTTTTAAGCAGAGCGGCTAATGAAAAGGTATTGGAGCAGTTTTCTTCTGTATCTACTGCCCTTAATAACGTTCCTGCATTAACCCGGAGAGAAAAAGAAATACTGCAATTATTAGAAGAAGGTTTAAATGGCCCGCAAATAGCAGAAAAATTATTTCTTAGTCCTTATACCATAGAAACGCACCGCAAAAATTTGATGCAAAAATTAAATGCAAATTCTTTAGTACAACTACTAAATATTGCCAGAAATAAAAAAATGATTTAGCTATTAATTAATACACAAAAGTGTAGCTGCCACCACACCCGCCGTTTCAGTTCTTAACCTTGTCTCTCCCAAAGCAACAGGAATAAAATTATTTTGCAAAGCCAGTTCAATTTCTTGTTTTGTAAAATCTCCTTCCGGGCCTATTAGAATTAATTTAGAAGTTGAGGAGTTTAGAAGTTGAGAGGTAATTGACACTTTATTATTCTCATCTTCGCAATGTGCTATAAATTTTTGCTCTTGTTTTGATTGATTGACCAACGTTGCAAATTTTACCGGCTCATGTAAAACCGGCAACCAGGTTTGCTGGCTTTGCAGCATAGCACTTACTAAAATACTTTTCATCCGTTCTAACTTAAAGGCTATTTTTTCTGTCCGTTCGCAAATAAGCGGAACAATTTCTGCAACACCGATCTCGGTTGTTTTTTCTAAAAACCATTCAAAACGGCTGGTGTTTTTTATAAGGGAAATAGCGATGGTGTTGTTTGTGGTTGATGGTTGCTGGCTGATAGTTTTCAGAACAGTTACCACACACTTTTTTCGGTTATCATCTTTTATTTCGGCAGTAAATAAATGTCCTTTACCATTGGTGAGTTGCAGTTGTTCGCCGTTTTTCATACGCAATACCTGCACAATATGTTTGCTGGTAGCTTCATCCAGTACAACTTCTTTTGTAGTTAGCGTAATATCTTCTTTATAAAAAATGGTAAAGCCATAATTCAATTGCAGATTTCGGATTGTTGATTTTAGATTTTTTTAGTGGTAATACTTTCCTTTTTGATAATTATTTTTATAGAATGGTATTCCAAACTTAATGAAAATAAAAATGGAGAACTGTATTTCCCCATTATTAATTATCCATTATAAAATTATCCATTACTAAAACGGTGCATCATCATCAAACTCTCCATCATTCATTTTACTACCTTTTTGTATATACAGTTTTGCGCCATCACCACCATCTAATCCTGCAACAGGTTTCCAGCTACCGCTACCTGATGGTGCAGATCCGCCTCCACCAAAACCATCACTGCCTGCTTCATCTTCCACAAATTTTTGAATATGCAGCATGGCCCTTAATTTAATGGTATCCAAACTACCATTACGATGCTTGGCAATTTTTACATAAGTTTCGCCTTTATTACTTTCGCCCATTTCGTTACTGGTAATATCATAATACTCGGGGCGGTACAAAAACATTACCATATCCGCATCTTGTTCAATGGCACCCGACTCTCTCAAATCACTTAACTGCGGAATTTTATTACCTTCTTTTCTTTTTTCCACCTCACGGCTTAACTGGGATAGTGCAATGATAGGTACTTGTAACTCTTTTGCCAGCCCTTTTAAATCCCTTGATATTTTACTGATCTCCTGTTCCCTGTTGCCATTTTTACTATCGCCTGCACCACTCATCAACTGCAGGTAATCTATAATGATCAAACCGATGTTGTGTTTATTTTTTAAACGACGGCATTTAGCCCTCAGCTCAAAAATATTTAATGCCGCAGTATCGTCAATAAATATGGGGGCCTTGGATAAAGTTTCAATACCTTTTTTATACAACTGCTTCATTTCATGTTCTTCTAATTTACCCCTTGATATTTTCTCCAGCCATATCTCACTCTCGGCACTTAATATACGTTGCACCAATTGGCTACTGCTCATCTCCAAACTAAAAAATGCTATAGGAATTGCTTTTTTAGGATCTGCAGTAACAGCAGCGCTTCGTGCAAGGTTTAATGCAAAAGCAGTTTTACCCACAGAAGGTCTGGCCGCTAAAATAATAAGATCGGTTTTTTGCCAGCCATAAGTTAATTTATCTAATGAAGGAAAACCTGTTGGCACACCGGTAATATCTTCATCCCGGTTGCGCATATCTTCAATACGCTGAATGGTTTTTACCAATACCGCATCGATAGTATCAAAATTTTTACGCAGGTGATTATTGGTTATCTCAAATAATTTTCCTTCCGCTTCATCCAGCATATCAAATACATCAGTGCTGTCTTCGTATGCATCTCCTAAAATTTCACCACTGATCCTTATTAATTCTCTTTGTATAAATTTTTGTAACACAATCCTGCTATGTGCATCAATATTGGCAGATGATACAACTGAATTGGTAAGTTTGGTTACATAATAAGGGCCGCCTACTGCATCCAGCTCTTCTCTGAATTTTAGTTCTTCCACCACCGTTAAAAGATCTATGGGTAAACTTTTTATAGCAAGGCCTTGCATAGCCCGGTAAATTTTTTGATTGGCATCTACATAAAAACATTCGGGCTTTAATATTTCAATAACGGTATCAAATGCACTTTTTTCCAGCATGATAGCGCCCAATACTGCTTCTTCCAGTTCTTTTGCCTGTGGCGGCACTTTGCCGTACATCATTGAACTGAGATCGGGTATCGCTTTACGACGTAGTTTTTTGTCTTTATTATAATTGGTAAGTTCCATGTTGTGCTTGCTTGAAAGAGTTGTTATTTTTTACAGGGCGGCTAAGATAAATGCAATTGCAGATTAAATCGGTCTCCATTTTTATTCACATTCCGGATTTTAAGCAACTTATGTATATTCTCCACACTAAACTAACAGCAAAGTTAGTTTATCCCCGTGTTATCAACAGCAAATTAACAATCTAAAATTCAGTAAAATTCACAAATGGGTTGATTTTATTAACAATTTGGTAATCTCCAAATTTCTTTTTCTGCACCCTTCATTTTTTTTATTTCGTAAAATTTTTGTTGTCATTTATTAGATTATCATTATTCCATACTTCTTTATCAAACAATTATCTTTGCCGGTAATAAATAAGAAAATAAATCAATAAATGACGATTAGTTACAACTGGCTTAGCGAATACCTGCCTGAAAAAATTGAACCGGAAAAATTAAGCAAAATTCTTACCTCCATTGGTTTGGAAGTAGAAAGTATGGAAGCTTATGAAGAAGTAAAAGGCGGATTAAAGGGTTTGGTAATTGGAGAAGTACTGGAATGCGAAAAGCATCCGGATGCAGATAAATTATCGCTTACAAAAGTAAATATTGGTAATGGCGATGCCTTGCAAATTGTTTGCGGTGCACCTAATGTAGCTGTGGGCCAAAAAGTGGTGGTAGCAACTATTGGCACCACTATTTACCCAACAGGTGGCGAGCCCTTAACTATGAAGAAAGCAAAAATTCGTGGTGTAGAGAGCCATGGAATGATTTGTGCCGAAGATGAAATTGGCGTGGGCCAAAGCCATGCCGGCATTATGGTTTTGCCAGAGGCTGCAACAGTTGGTACCAGCGCAGCAGAATATTTTAATACCTATAGTGATATCATTTTTGAAATTGGCCTTACGCCCAATCGCATGGATGCTATGAGCCATTTAGGTGTGGCAAAAGATGTATGCGCTTATCTGAGCCATCACAACAAAAAAGATACCCATGTAAAATCTCCTTTTAAAAATAATTTTAAGGTAGATCATCAGGGCCTGCAAATAGAAGTAACCATTGAAAATGCAGAAGCCTGCCAGCGCTACAGCAGTGTTAGCCTGCAAGGTGTAACTATTGCCGAAAGCCCCAAATGGCTGCAGCAAAAATTAAAAAGTATTGGCTTACGCCCTATCAATAACATTGTAGATATTACCAACTTTATTTTACACGAAACCGGCCAGCCTTTACATGCGTTTGATGCCGACCAAATTACTGGCCAAAAAGTTATTGTAAAAAATGTAACAGAAGCAACAGTATTTGTAACACTGGATGAAAAAGAAAGAAAATTATCAGCAGAAGACCTGATGATTTGTAATGCCGAAGTACCAATGTGTATTGGTGGCGTATTTGGTGGCTTGCATAGTGGTGTAACTGCTGCAACAAAAAGTATTTTTTTAGAAAGTGCCTGGTTCAACCCAATCAGTATCCGTAAAACATCATTCAGGCATGGTTTGCGTACCGATGCTGCCACCAGGTTTGAAAAAGGTGTAGATATCAGCAATACCGTAAATGTGCTTAAAAGGGCCGCTATAATGATCAAGGAGATTGCTGGTGGCGAAATTGCCAGCGATGTGATTGATGTGTACCTAATGCCTAAACAAAAAACTGAAGTAGCCCTTAAATATCATTACCTGAAAAAATTAAGTGGTAAAAATTATCATGGCGATACCATTAAAAACATTTTAACCAGCCTTGGTTTTGAGATGATAAAAGAAGGCATGGATGAAATGTGGGTGAAAGTACCTTTTAGTAAACCCGATATTACCATTGCGGCGGACCTGGTAGAAGAAATTATGCGGATAGATGGGCTAGACAATGTTGAAATTCCGCAAATGATAACCATTGCGCCGGCAGTGGAAACACTTGCTCACGAAACGGCTTATAAAGAAAAGATGGCGGAGTATTTGGTGGGCCAGGGCTTTAATGAAATATTTACCAACAGCATTACCAACAGTGCTTATTTTACTGAGGAGACATTGCAGACCACAGTAAAAATGATCAATAATTTAAGCGAGGAATTAAATGTAATGCGACCATCCATGCTGGAAACAGGATTGGAAACCATTGCACATAATTTAAACAGGAGAAATAACAATATTCGCTTTTTTGAATTTGGCAAAACCTATTCTACCGATGGTATTGGCAGTTATGCAGAAAATAATCATTTGTGTTTATTTGCTACCGGCAATAAAACCGAAAACGAATGGAATGCTAAAGCGCAAAAAACAGATTTTTATTTTATTAAGGGTACGGTTGAAAAAATAATAGCATTGGTTGGTTTATCCGTTAATGAGTTTTCTATCATAACCAGCGAAAAATTAACCACTGCTGTTGAAGTAAAAGTAAGAAATGAAGTGGTGGGTATTATTGGTGAAATAAATAAAAAAACGGCTGATAAATTTGATTGTAAGCAACCTGTTTTTTTTGCTGATATTAACTGGGATAAATTAATGCAGCTGAATAAGAAAAACAGCATCAGCTTTAAAGAGATCGCTAAATTTCCGGCAGTACAAAGAGATCTTTCTATTGTAGTAGATAAAAATATTGCTTATCAGCAAATAGAAAAAACAACCTTGGCTGCAAAATTAAATAAGTTAAAAAATGTAAGTTTGTTTGATATTTTTGAAAGTGAAAAACTGGGTGCTAATAAAAAATCCATGGCAGTAAGCTTTACTTTTTTAGATGAAGAAAAAACGATGACCGATAGCGAGATTGACGGCATGATGAATAAAATAATTGGCGCTTACGAAAAGGAGTTGAATGCGGAGATAAGAAAATAAATACCCTATTCCTCAATGGGGAAATGACGGATATTGGTGTTGAAGATTAAATTGTTTGATAAAAGAAAAGTACTTTAAATTTTAATACGGTTACAAAGTCCCCTTCAGGGGATTTAGGGGTATGGCAGACTTGCAATCAAATATTAAACGCATTAACGATAAGCTCTTCAAATTACTGAAGCGGTATCTGCAATTGCAAAAAGATAACGACAGACAAAGTAAATTAATTAAGGAACTGCAGGAAACTAAAGATAAACACACGCAAACTATTGCAGAGCTACAACAACAGGTGAGCATTTTAAAATCATCGGCAGGGCAAATGAACGATACTGATAAAAAAGCCTTTGAAAAGCATATCAATCAATACATAAAAGAAATAGATAAGTGTATTGGACTGTTAAGCGATTAGAAAAACTATACCCTTTTAACCAATTTTAGTAACTGATCACCTTCTGTATTACTCAGCTCTAAAATATACCTGCCATAAGGCAAATCATTTAACCCACGCCAGTTAAAATGCTTTTGGTTAATACCCTGAGTAGTTTCCAATGTAGAGCAAATCTCACCTTTGTCGTTTTTTAAAACAAATTTAAAGGGATCGGTGGTAATTTTATTCCACTCAATAGTTAGAGAGTCGGTAAAAAAGGCTTCTTTAATTTTGGCAAACATGCTTAAACTGATTTTTATTTCCTAAATGTTGTAAAAGGCAGTTTTGATGGGGTAACGATACAGGTGCAGTACTTTAATTAAAAAGTATTGCCGCTTTTTTTTGATTTTAGCTTTAGGAAAATTGGTGGTTTCTTTGGTAAGGCATACAAAATAATACATTAATTTTAATTATGCAAGAGCTGATACCCATAAATGTTGTAATAGGAGACAGAACCTATAGAATTAAAACCAATAGTGCTGATGAGGAATCAGTTCGCCGTACACTAAAAACTATTAACGAAAAGATAGTAGAGTTTAAAACTCAGTTTGCAGGAAAAGATATGCAGGATTATATCGCCATGGTGCTAATCTGGTATGCCACCCAGGCTACTGCTGGCAATAATCCGGGGCTTGAACAAGAACTTACCGATGCGCTGCTAAAAATTGAAGAACAGCTAGATAAATCTATTTAGATAATAGCTTAAATAAAAAAAGAGACTGCCTGTTTTAGTAAGCAGTCTCTTTTTATTTAAAGTCTGAATATTTTACCTGTTTACAAGGTCCTCATATAATTTACCACTGCCCAAATATCGTTAGCATCTGGTATTTTCTTTTTGTAAGATGGCATATCTTTACGGCCTTCAAATGTTTTATAAAATAATGCCCCGTCAGTTTGAGCTTTAAAAGAAGCTTTTGTAAAGTCTCCACAATCGGTATCTAACTGAGCTGCTTTAGTACCATCCCCTTTTCCTTTTGTACCATGGCATGATTTACAATGCTGATTATATAGTGTTTTACCAGTAGCAACAGAGCCTGCATCACCCTTTAAAGGATTTACTTTGTTTTTATAAGCATCAGGAACTGGCCAGGGTGTTTGGTTGCTGGTTGTAGGCGTAAATGCAAATAAAAAAAATGCAAATAAACCAGCCATAAGTACAGAAATTTTCTTTTTCATTGTTGTTGTTTTTTAGCGTTATAAGTTGATTGTTAAGTTACGAATTAATTACTGTAGTTGGTGCATGAGGTTCCTCCTTTCTTAATTTGACAAGCTGATAGACAATTACAATATAGTGCCCCCATACTACAATCATCAGTATAAAAAAAGTAATCAGCATCCATAGCGGTGGGTGAGAACTCCATAAAGCCCTGGGTTGATTTTCAATTTTATCAGAAACAGGAATTCCCCATTTTTGTACTGAAGCTGCTTCCAGGTTACCATACACTTCATTTTCATCCAGTTTTGCCATCAGTGTAATATTTCCTTTTGCATCTCCGGGTAAGTTGTTGGCTATTTCTACAGACGTTTCACCATTTTCATCAGTTGCACCCTCTCCAAGTTTTAACGGATTAAATAATCGTTGTACAAATACACCAAGGGTAATTTCAGGTACAGGTGTTTCTGTCCCTGTTCCCATATCTATCAGCCTTATCTGTACTGTTGATAAAGAATCTCCTTTTACCGGCGTAATTTCAAGGCGGGCTCTTTTTATTGTTACCTCTTCTTCTGCCGGATCCATTTGTTTGTTACCAGCAAAAACAGCTTTAAAATGCACTTTCCCTTCTTTGTTGGCAATAAGTGAATCTCCTTTTACATTAAATACCACTTTGCCGTTTTGATCAGTTATTGCAAACCCAAGTTGCTTTTCTTCTGTATCATTTACAGAGATAAATGTAACTTTTAGTAAAGGCAATTTGATAAATGCACCTTTTACCTTAGCTTTTAATGCCGCCTTCAGATCGATACTTTTATCTGCTTTTTGCACAGATAAAAATTCTATGGAAGGTGATATTAACGATGATTCTTCTTTCACTTCTTCTGCCGCCGGCACTTCTGCTTTAGTGCTATCGGCTTGGGCAAACAAACCAACGGGTATCAATAACATAATCAGTATGCATGTAGTTACAAGCAACTGCTGTACCGCTTTTTTAATTGTTGTTGTTAAAACTGGTTTCATCTTTATATTTTTAAGCTAATTGTACTTTATCTTTTTTATTTCTTTGCAGCTGGTTCGTGATGAGGATGATGGCTGGTATCTTCTAACTCTGACACCGGAACCACAGTTATAAATTTCGACATCAGCGTAAAAAATAACAGGAAGGTAGCAATACCTGCAAAAGTTAGGGCCCATTCTGGCCAGGTGGCAGCGTATTTTACATATTCCATTCTAGTATCCTGCATTGGCAATGCCGGTGTTTCAAGTGTTGGTACAATAATCAGGTAACGTTTTACCCATAATGCAATTACCATAAAAAAAGCTGCCAGTGTTATCCAGCCGGGCTTTCTTGTTTTAGGTATTGCCACTATAATAATGGGAACAAGAATACCTACAAAATTGGCAAACAAACTCCACCAGCCATAGTCAGCAGGGCTAAACAATTTATTAATTACTTCACTATCCCACTTTGCCGAGCCAAACCAATCGGTAAAATATTCAGAGAAAGTAAAATAGCCATAGGCCGCTGCCAGTACCATCATACCATAACCAAGATTGGTAAAATGTTTATTGGTAAAATAGTTTTCCAGTTTATACATTTTTCTGTACACCCACATAGCTACAATCAGCACACCACATCCTGAATATAAAGCTCCTAAAACAAAATAGGGACCAAAAATAGTGCTATGCCATCCTGGTCTCAACGTCATACCAAATATCCACGACAGGATGGAGCTTACAATAATAGATAGTGGTATCATAATTATTGCCAGCAGGTTTTGGGAAATGATCAAATGCCTTTTTTGGCTTGCAGCACCTCTGTACCCTATGGCCATAAACTTGTATACTTTCTGCCTCCATTTTGGGATATTTAGTTTCGCATCACGATACACTGCAAAATCTTTTACCAGCGACATGTAAAGAAATATAGCACTGCCTACAAAAAAAGTAAGCACCGCTAATACATCCCACGTTAATGGCGATTGTATTCTTGGATAAATAAACAAATGGTGCAGCCTGTCGAAACGGCCTACGCATAATAAAATAAATATAGGGCCAACAATTACCGAGATCATGGTCATCATTTGAGCCAGCCTGATGATGGGCTTACCCCACGATACTTTAAATAAATGCAGCAAACCTGCAATAATAGCACCTGCATAACTAAGCCCAATAAAGAAAATAAAATTTACAATAAACAACCCCCATACTACATTGTCACGCATGCCGGTAACTACATGCCCTTTGGCAATTTGTAAATACAAGGCATAACCGCCAACCATTATCCATAGCAAAAAGAAAAGTGCCCAAAACCAATTTTTCTTTCCAAATTTTTCAATATTGGGTCGTTGGTAATCAAAAGCTTCCTGCTGGTATGTATTGAGTTCCATAAAAAATGTATTCGTTAAATGATTTTAAAAATCTTTTTCATCAGGCTTTTTTCTTACCTGGCTCCATAATGTCTTTAAATCTTGCTTTCAAATTATCAGGTAGATTCTCATATCCTCTTTCTACCGGAAACTGCCTGTCTTTTGGTGGCAGATAATATACCCTGGGCTTAGTACCTAACTCTTCTAAAAAGCGGTATCCTGCACGGTCTTTTATCAATTGGCTAAAACTTACTGTTTCAGAGCCATTAGTTACAGTATCTTCATTTTCATCACCAAAATAAAATACACCATTGGGGCACGCTTCCACACATGGAGGCAGCAACCCTTCTCTTGATCTGTCCGGGCAGAAATCGCATTTTTCTACAGTACCTACTTTAGCAGGTACACCGGTTTCTGCGGAGTAAGCCATGTTCTGAACATTGAAGGGCATATCCGGTTCATCCCAGTTAAAAACACGGGTAGAGTATGGACAGGCTGCCATACAAAATTTACAACCAATGCACCTGTCATTATCTATAAGTACTAATCCATCCTGTCTTTTAAAAGTGGCATCCACCGGGCAAACTTTTACGCAAGGCGGATTGTCGCAATGAAAACATTGTTTGGGAAACCAGTAAGGTGCCGATTTTTCGCTGTCTTTCATCAGCTTTACGGTAAGCCATTCTGTTTCTTCGGGGCGATAGTGGTGTTTTTGACAGGCCGTGATGCACTTACGTGCATTTTTACAAAGCGCCAGATCTACCACCATTATAAATTTTTTACCGGCTATCCCCACTCTTTGTTCGTGCTGAGATAAAACAGCCATATTCTCGTGGTGATTAAGGTAAGCAGAATCAATTTCAACAATCTCTCCATCGGGAGATAAAAGTTTAACCTTTTCCGTTGCAGGAGCTTGCTTAGATGAGCAAGAGCATGCCAAACTACCACAGGCTGCGGTTGCCACTGTTGCCACAGCAGCAGTTTTTAAAAAACTCCGCCTGCTTGTATCATTTATTTCAACTTCTTGTTTCATTGTTCATGTTTAAATGAGATCAACTATTTATTTTCTTTAGAAGGATTTTGCATCCAATCGTAAATTTCTTTGTTGGTAGCTTTTTTATTTTTGCTTGCAGCCTCCAAAACCGATTTTTCTATCTCTACAATTTTACCATCGGCAGTAAGCATTTTTACCATGCCTGGTTTAGCTGTAGTGGTATCTGCCGATGTAAACGCCGACAGGAAAGACCTTCTGGATTTTGTTGGTATTTTTTTATTATTTTCCATGTGTTCTTTTAAGTTTTATACGCATTTATAAATAACCGATGTTTAAACCTTATGTAGTAAAAGTATACGGAATGCACGGCGGAGTTTATGACGTTTGTTAAATTGCCGTATGATTATTGTCATATTATTGTAAAGAATGCCGATAGCACAGCGATAAAACATTGCCTTTGATATGCAGAATTAACTAAATTTCTCACATTTTTAACCCTTATAAGATACAGGCACTTTGTATTGCTAATAGCAGTTGCACTGATGGGCAGATTATGATAATGCTAAATAATTAATACATAAAATAGCCCCGGATTTTATTCGAGGCTATTTACCAAAGGGAATTAGATTTTATTCATTAAACTTTATTAAAAATTCCACAATCTTGTCATATTAAAACCTATAACAAACTGGCCTTCTCTGTAATCGTTTTGGTTAAACACATTGTTACTTTGTGGCACAATACCATAGTAGTTACCGGCAAACACCTGAAAAGCATGTGAGCTGGTGGTAGTTTCAAATCCAAAACTGATATTAGGTTCGGGGTTATTGGTAAGGTGCTGTGTTAGCGGCTGATCGTACCCAACTGTAATAGCTGATTTTTCTGATATCTTATATCTACCCAACACTGATATAGCTAAATGGCCATTTTCCATTTTTTTCTGAATAACACCATTTTTATCCACGTAGGCTTCTACATTATTGAACCACGAAAAACTTGGAGCCACCTGGGCCGAAAATTTTTCTGTGATCTTACGGGCAAGTATTAATTGATTAAAATAAGAGAGCCGATGAGCTGTTGCACGAAAATTACTTTTATCTCTTGCATCTACTACCACATTGCCAAAGTAGGTAACACTTACTGGTACTTTATTGTTGGTAGTTTGCTGCTTTAGTGCATACTTTGCACTAAAGTCTGCCTGCATTCTTTCTTTTGTTATGCCAATACCAACAAACAATTTGCTTATTGGGGAATAGCTAAGCCCAAGCCTGATATTAGAGGGAGCAAAAAATCCCCAAAGGTCTTTTTTTCCATTATTCACTACTCCAAATCTGTGCTGAATATCAAACTCCAGTGTTCCTTTCATAGGCACCATTACAGTTTGATTATCTATTAGCATTGAACTGCCAAATGTATTTTTAACTACTTTAGATTTTTTTACAACGGGAGCATCGGTTGCTGTTGAATCTTGTGCAAATACCCCATTTACGCTAACGCATAGGGTTACTACAAAAGCTATACAACTGCGTTTTAAAAAAGAGTAGTCAATATTGTTTATGTACTTTTTCATAACTTTTTTTTAATTGTTTTTGGCGCCTTGTTTTATCCATGCAAGTACAAGTGCATTGTAATCTTTATTTACTCCGCTGGTTGGCATTGGGGTTCCTTTTTTACCTGCCATCCATTGATATATGGAACTGCTTTCGGCTGTGGTAATATTGAAATAATTTCCATTAGTTAATGCCGTATGAGCATTGGATACAGACAGGTCCGGCTTTATACCACCGGCAGCATGGCAACCACTTCCATTGCAGCTTTTGTTGAAAATGGGAACAATATCGCCTGTAAAACTTACCGCCCTTGTTATTTCGGCAGTAGTGTCAATAATTACGGTTTTGTCTTTATAGCACCCAGTCAAAAAAAGCAAAGCAAGGCCAGCCAAAAACCCTATCTTTTTTTTATAGTGTAACATGAATATAATTTTAGGTTTTTAGAAACAGTACTTGCTATTATTTTTTAAATTTCAACACCAGGTTTGCTTTAATGGCATGCTGGTAATTTGATTTGTCAAATATTGCCACACCAAAAGGCTGGTCTGCCAGGCTAGAAAAGTTAACATCCTGCTTTAAAACATCGGCTGTTTTTAGTAAGCGTTTAAATTCGTATATCCAGCCAGAACCAGTGTAAACAGCCGATAAATTAATGTCGGCACGGCCTGCTTTTACCGCAGAAAGTATAACACTTGGAAAACATTTTGCTCCAATACCACTTGTAGCAGTTGTTCCAAGCCTTTGATAATCTGTACCCACATTTGGATCAATAGTACCGGTAGTATAGCTTAATACTCCTGCTGAGCTAACGCCAGTTATTTTAACTGCAGTACCACCTGCCAGAGTATCTTCAACTTTTATGAATCCAACTGTAGAATTTGGAATAACCCATAAAGGAACTGCTACAGAAGTGCCAGTGCCATCTAATTTTAAATTTTGAGAGTTATTAGCGCTTCCCTGTGTTGCATCGGCGGTGTAATTAGGGCGGTATGGCCAGGTTGTTGAAGCAGTGCCATTGGGAACCAGGTCATCAAAATGGCGTCCGTTGCCATTGCCACCAGCCAGGCTTGTAACTGCAGGGCCACCTGCCCAATCCTGGTAATTATCATCCATGTACCCGTAAAGCATACCTCTTTGCGGATGTGCCCACCATTGGTCAATTTTTTCGCTTTGCGCATTGCTGTAGTGGTTACCGCTATTATTAGATTTGTAAATAGGGGTAGGGGTTGAATAATCTAAATAAGGAGTGAATATATGGCAACTGGCATAACAGGTTTGTGTAGTAAATTTTGGAGTTGAATTATCAATATTCCAAAGCATTGCAAACTGATCTTTACCAAAGCCTTCCCTTAGTAAGTTGCCATTGGCATCTAATGTTCTGGAACCGGGCTCCTTGTTCCAAAGTTTAGTTACGGGATCGAAGTACCAGGGAGATACATTAATATTTTTGTCTTTGTCGGGTACTTCTGCTAAAAAATAAATGTACTGGTTATCATACATCGACCGCAGGGTTGCCGGTAAAGTTATTCCCTGGTATCCCGCCCAAAGTCCGTTGCCCGGATCGGGCATGGGTGCATCAAAATTTAATTTAGCGGCTTTATCCCATGCAGCATCAATAGCTCCGTCAATTGTGGGAGCAGTGCTGGTTAATTGTGAAAATAGTTCGGTGCCGTTAACAGCAGTGGCCACATCCAATACCTGATCGTCTTTGGTGCAACTTACCCAGTAGCCAGTAAATAATACAAAAGAGGTTATTACCCAAATGTATTTTGATTGAAACAGTTTCATAACTTATTATTTTGATTTATAAATAAATGTTGTTATGGCGAAAGTATATGAAGCTGTTATTGCGGTTTATGATAAGGGTTAATTTTTTTTATGATTACAGTCATGGTTTTGTCATAACAATTACACTGCAAACCAAAATACAGAGAGAAAATAATTATTACACCTAATGAAATTTGCAATAAGTTAAGACTATGATCAATGTCATAACGCCAACTATTGTTTGTCATAAAATTGTCATTGAGCCAAGGATATTTTTGAGTTCAATTTTAAAAGTATCTCAATCACAGAATCAATTTTCAATAAGTAAATTAACTTTTTATGAAAAAAATTTCAATACTCAAAGCAACAACACTCTTCTTTGGTGTTATGCTTGTTTCCGCATCCATAATGCAATGTAAAAAAGAAGGAGATGTAGTACAGGGGCTTAACCGATCATATACCGGCGGAGCTGACTCAACAGTTTTTGCTGCTTTTTATAGTGAGAATACGGTTAATCCTTCAGATTTAACACCAGATGTTAATGATATCATGAAATTCAGAGGTGTGCAAACTATTATACATGAGTATTGCGCCACTTCAAATTGCCATGGAGGCGCTATTGCTCCTAAATTTGATACCTACGCACAGATCATGAATTTTGTTAGTGCAGGAAACCCTGAAGCAAGTAAGTTGTGGGAATTTATTACCACCAATAACTTTGATAAAGCAATGCCACCTGTAAATTCTAATCACGAATTAAACACCACAGATAAAGGCATAATTTATAACTGGATAAAAAACGGAGCAAAAGAAAAACCTACCCTGGCAGATTTCAGGCCAGCTGCAGTTCGGCTTATCACCGATGGTTGCGCTTCTGCCAACTGTCACAGTCAGGCAACTGCAACTGGTGGCTGGGCAAGAAAAGGATTGATTGCAGGATTAACGTCTGCTGATACTTCTCAATTTACTTATATCAACCCAATTACAAGCGCAGTAACTGTTTATTGCCAGTTAACTAATAAAACACTTTTAAACCAGGTTTGGACAGCATATAAAGACAGTGTAAAAAAATTCTATGCTGATACATTGGCCAATGCAAGCTTCAGGCCATGGAAAACGGTTAGCACACCAGTATCAGCGTCAAGTACCAGAGGGCCATTAAATAATTACGATGATATTTTAATGGATGTTTTGTATCCCAAAAATGTACGAACTAACTCCAGTGTTCAATATACCGATCCGGTAACTTTAAAACAATACTACGTTAAAGGCGATTACCTGAACAGCAGTGATAATTTTATAAGGCGTATGGATTCAACACTTATCTATCACAATGTAAGAACCGGCGTTGCAGCAAGTAAAAGCGGAAATATGGCTTATGATGATGGTGGCGCAAAGCCTTCGGAAGTAGCACTTATTAAAGCTTGGTATTTTGCCGATCCTAACATTCCTGATATTTGGAAATATGGGCCAACACTTTCTACACCTGCTCAACCTGGTATTTTCAAATATAATAAATCAGGCAATTTTATCAAACGCTAATTAAAATCAACTCATTTAAAATTTCAGTTTATGAAAAAAGCAATAATATTAGCAGCAATGATGACTTCAACCTTAGTATATATGTTGTCATCCTGTTATAAAAATAAAGAAGATGTACTGGCATTACCAAGAGTTTCTTTCCGCCAGGAAGTGGTACCTATTGTAACTGCTGCCCCTTGTGGCTGCCATAATACTTCTGGCGCAACAATACGTGCCTTTCTTTTCTCCGACCCCAAAAATAATGTAATATTTTACGATGCCATTTTGGGAAGAAGGGCTTATTTGGATACCATGTCAAGACTTGTAGGTAAACACCCCGGCGGTGGAGGTATTGAATTTGCAGCAAACGAAAGGGATATTATAAAAAAATGGATAGCACAAGGCGATCCATATGATGATGGTGCAGGATGTACCATTACCGGAACAATAACATATACAAAAGAGATACTTCCAATTTATACTTCAAGCTGTAAAGGATCTACCTGCCATAGCGGTATTGCTGCTGCACTTGATTATAATAAACTGGTTGCTGAAAAAACCACACTAATCAATATAACCAACAGTGGTGGAGCAACTGGTCACAAAGGTGGCCCATTAAGTCTGACTACATGTACAATTAATAAAATTAAAGAATGGATTGCACAAGGTCAGCCGCAATAATGCGCCCCAATTGCACAATTATAAAATGAATGTTGACAAAATAAAATAAGACATTATGAAAAAGATATTACCGCTTTTAGCTTTGGGACTTGGACTTTCAATATTTTCAATTGCACAAGATTCTGCTGCAGTTGAAACCAAAGAAGCCCCGGCACAAAAGTTTGCAAGAGCTACCTTTAACTCCACTAAATTAATAAACATGCAGACTACAGAAATTGTTAGTCCAGGAGCACTGCAGTTTATGATCTCTCACCATTTTAGTAATATCTGGAACAAGGATGCAGGCAAGCAAAATGTTGCCCAGCTTTTTGGCCTTAACTCAGGTGTTGCTCATACCTATTTATCTTTTGATTATTCTCCAACTAAATGGCTAAACCTTGGGCTTGCAGCCGCAGGAAGTGCTAAATATGAAGGTTGGGCTAAATTTAAATTACTTCGTCAGCAAACAGGGTTAAAAAATATTCCTGTTTCTGTTGCCTTTTATTCAATGGTTAATGTTAATACAGCAGAAGATCCGGATAATCAATTTACCGGCAACAGGTTTGCATTTGTAAATCAATTACTGATTGCCCGTAAAATGTCTGATAAACTTTCGCTGCAATTAATGCCCACCTGGATACACTTTAATTTAGTGCCTTATGGTATCAACAATAGTAACGAAGTATTTTCTTTAGGCATTGGCGCAAAGTATAAAGTAAAAAGTAATTTAAATCTCACATTTGAATATGCCCGTCAGCTAAATATGTACGAAAATCTTATAACTAAAAACGGATCAATTATTAGTTATAAACCCGATTTACTTTCTGCAGGTATTGAAATTAATACCGGCGCCCACTTATTTCAATTTTACATTGGCAGCACAAATGATGCTTCAAATTTAGATCAGCTGGCCAGAAACAACAGCAGTATTAAAGATGGTAATTTTGCATTCGGTTTCACCATTAACAGAAGCCTGAATTTGAAGAAATAGCTATATGAAAGTTTAATGTTTAAGTGGTCGGCTCTTGCAAAAGCCGGCCACTTTGTTTTATTTATACACCCAGCCGGGCAATACCATTTTAATTTACAATACATGGTAAGCTAATTATAGAGAATCTTTTAGCCATATATTCAGTAGCCATACCTTCAAATCTTAAAACTAATTTTGTATCTTCGCCAACTTACTATCTCATTTATTATTATGGGTTTAGAGAGGCTATATAAAATTGTGAACCGATTTAAAACAAAAACATTCAATGGAACCAACCATAATTTACATTATCATTGGTATAGCTGCCCTTATTATGGGCACATTACTGGGTAAAGCACTTTTTGCAAAAAACACCAAAAAACAGGTAGAAGAAGCAGAACAACAAGCTCAAAAAATTATTGCTGATGGCAACTTACAGGCCGAGAATCTTAAAAAAGAAAAGCTTTTAGAAGCCAAGGAAAAGTTTGTGCAGCTTAAAGCAGAGCATGATAAAGAAGTGTTGCAACGCAATCAAAAAATTATTGAGGGAGAAAGCCGTATTAAGCAAAAAGAACAATCGCTTAACCAAAAAGATCAAAATCTGGAAAAGCAGATCAAGGATAACGAGGCCATAAAAGAAACCCTTAACCGCCAGATAGAAGTAGTAAACACCAAACGTACCGAACTGGAAAAACACCAGGAAGAGCATATCCGCCGCCTGGAAAAAGTAGCGGGCCTTACTGCCGAGGATGCTAAAGCACAATTAATTGAAAGCCTTAAGCAGGAAGCGCAAACTAAAGCCATCGCTATTCAGCAGGAAATTATTGAAGATGCTAAATTAAAAGCTGGTAAAGAAGCCCGTAAAATTGTAATTCAAACCATACAGCGTACTGCTGCCGAAGTTGCCATAGAGAACTCCATCACCGTTTTTAATCTTGAAAGTGATGAAATTAAAGGCTCTATCATTGGCCGTGAGGGTAGAAATATCCGTGCTATTGAAGCTGCCACCGGTGTTGATCTGATTGTGGACGATACGCCTGAAGCAATTGTACTTTCTTCTTTTGATCCATTACGCAGGGAGATTGCCCGTTTATCATTGCAACGTTTGGTAGCTGATGGCCGTATTCATCCTGCCCGTATTGAGGAAGTTGTAGAAAAAACAAAGAAACAAATTGACGACCAGGTAATGGAAATTGGGGAACGTACCGCAATGGAATTAGGTGTACATGGTTTACATAAGGAATTGATAAGAATGGTGGGCCGTATGCGTTTCCGCTCTTCTTACGGACAGAATTTATTAATGCACAGCAGGGAAACCGCTAATTTATGTGCTATCATGGCTTCTGAATTAGGCATGAATCCTAAGTTAGCTAAACGTGCCGGTTTATTACATGATATTGGTAAAGTACCCGATGAAGAAACTGAATTAAGCCATGCCTTGTTAGGTGCTAAACTGGCTGAAAAATATGGTGAAAACCCTGCAGTGGTTAATGCCATTGGTGCTCACCACGATGAAATGGAAATGCAATACGTTATCTCTCCTATTATCCAGGCTTGTGATGCAATAAGCGGCGCAAGGCCAGGTGCAAGGCGTGAAATAATGCAACAGTATATACAGCGTATTAAAGATCTGGAAAACATGGCGATGGGTTATACAGGTGTTGAAAAAGCTTATGCTATACAAGCCGGCCGTGAGCTAAGGGTAATTGTGGAAGCTGATAAAGTTACCGATGGCGATAGCGATAAACTAAGCTTTGAAATTGCACAAAAAATACAAACAGAAATGACTTTCCCGGGGCAAATTAAAGTAACTGTGATCAGGGAAAAAAGGTCAGTTAACGTGGCCAGATAAAATTTTAAAAAATGCAAAAGAAAGGCATCCTTTAAAAGGTGCCTTTCTTTTTGATACAGTTATTGTTAAAAACGCACAGTTACAAAGTTCTTACTCCAAATACCGCAGCAATAACTTTGCTTCGCTTAAATGGTGTTTTGCTTTAATTGGCACGTTTATTAATTGTATACAATAATAGAAAATTTAGTGATTGCAGAATGGAGAGGATAAAAATTCTCAGGCAATTGAAAACCGGAAACATGAAAATTTTTACTCATCAAATATAAATACCAAGTACACTCTTGATATACCATCTTTTTGTAATCAAGTACCACATTTTCTTTTAATCTATCATACCAAAACCAACTTTTAAATGAAACGTTTACTTACTTTTTGCGGCTTTTTTGTACTCACTTTCGCTTTATTTTTTTCTTGTCAAAAATCCGGAGATCCTAGTCCTACAGCTAATACTACAGTAGCAGAAGACAAAGTTTTTATTAACACTACCTACAACAATACAATAACCTGTATTAAAGGAATAAGAGATGGGGAATTCTCTCAAACCTTAATTACTTTTTTAGCAATATCAAACAATGTAGTAGGTAATGAAACCTGGATCAATGAAATGACTGATGCATTGGAATTAACAATGGGCAGCATTCAATTAGATCCTAATAACAGTAAATTTGACTTTGCCGCATATAAAGGTGTGTATGACTGGAACAGAACAACAAAAAAATTTACCAAAACAACTTCTACTGCAGGCATTTTTATAAACTTCCCGTCTGAGCCTTCCAAACTTACTAATAATGTAAGTATAAAATTTACCACCTATACCGATGGTTTATACCAAGCCAATGCAAAAAATATCTATCTGCCCACTGCTGTAAAAGCCACCCTGTCAAAGGATAATGTAGAGCTGGTAAATGTTGACGCTACAGGTATTTACAGCACCGGAAGTTTTCCTTCTCCCATTAGTGTAGTTTGCAGTGTTACATTAAAACCACATACTTATAAGGTTACAGTAACAAGGCTTGCCAATACCCAATTTGCCGTAAAAGTAGAGTTAGGTGGCGATTGTGGTTCTGTTATAGACAGCAAGGTTACTTTTTTAAATGACGATTATAATAATCTTGTGGTAGAAGATGACCTTTCAAAAATAGAAGCTACTTACACCAAAGGCGATCTTAATATAAAAATGAACTGGGATGCAAAAACCTATTTTGCAATAAGCAACCCCACTACCGAAAACTTAAATAACACCATTAGTTGTGTTGTAAACAGTGGTGTAAATAAAATTGCCGATCTTAAGTTTAAGGATGTAAATGGCTCCAGAAAAGTTTATATTTATTATAAAGATGGCACTAGTGAAGATGTGGCGGTTTATAACGACCCTTTCTTAACACAATTCAAAAATATATTGCGTCCCTATTTTGGTAACGATGTAGATACCTGGTTTTAATTAAATAATTTTATCCCTTTTAAAAGCTGTTAAAACAAGCCTAATTTCGGGTCTTATTTTAACAGCTTTTACTTTTTTGGCAATGTCAATATATCAATTATGAATAATTATTTGAAAATAGTTTTTAATGCTGCTATTATTTTATTGCTGCTTACTTTTAGTGGCTACAGTCAAAGCAAAGAGAAGCAACTAAAAAAACATGAAGCTGGTATTGATATAGCCAATGCCTTAACTTTTATCAAAAGAAATACACAATCTTATCTTTTAAACTACCGCTACAATATCAATAATAAAACAGGGCTTCGGGCAGGATTAAATTTAGATATCAGCAATGGAGAAAGCGAGGGTACTTACCCCGATATAAAGTTGGGTATTCAAAAAAACAAGAGGGGTAATAACTGGAATTTATACTACGGGCTCGATTTTTCATACTCTTATTTTAAATCCAATGCGGTGCCCACCATTACCTCCCGCTGGGGAGCCAGCCCGTTAATTGGTGTACAATATTTTTTTAATGAGCGTATTTCAATTTCTACGGAAGCATCTCTCAATTATTACCATTACTTTGTAACCAATACCAATACTTTCGACCCTATAAAACACAGAGATTATTACCGGATTGTTATTGGCTCGGTGGGTATGGTGCTTATCAGTTACCATTTTTAAGCAATTCAGGGTAATTCTTCATAATTTTACCCGGTTGCTAATATCTGATTACTTTTTTTGCCGAAAACTAAAAACTTTCCCCTACCTTTGCCGTCCGTAAAAAAATAAGATTATGAACGCAGTAGCATTTGTTCATGAGCAGTTGACCACCATACCAACTCTCCCAAAGTTTAAAGCAGGTGATAACATCACTGTAAACTATAAAATTGTAGAAGGCGCTAAAGAGCGTATACAAAGTTTTAAAGGCGATGTAATTAAGCGCCAAGGCGTAGGTGCCACAGCATCTTTTACTGTACGTAAAATGAGCGATGGTGTAGGTGTGGAGCGTTTGTTTCCTATCTATTCTCCTAATATTGAAAGTATTGTATTAAATAAAGTAGGTAAAGTAAACCGTGCTAAATTGTACTACTTACGTGATAGAAGCGGAAAAAGTGCCCGTATCCAGGAAAAAAGAAGAGCTGTTGCTAAATAAGGCAGCGTAACATATTAACATATAAAAAATTAATGCAAAAATCTTAACAGGTTTTTGCATTTTTTGTAAAAAAACTAACTTTGGTATAGTTGTTGAGATTTGTAACACAAACTACAATACCTCTGATATAATTTTTACCCGAAGTATATTTTTTTATTTTTAAACCGTAAACCCTTTTACTATGAGAAGAAGTATTGTATTATCTATTATTGCAATTGTTGCCGTTTCTTTTTTAGCTTCCTGCGCCAGAGGTATTACCACAGAACAAGCTGCAAATGGCAAAGCCAGATGCGGAAAAAATTACATTCGTTAAACTTAAAACTGAATTAATCCTGTTAACCACAGGTTAATAATGTTTTGTTATTTGCTGTAATAAGTAAATAATTGATTTATCTTTGCTGTCTAAATTTTTATTATGCTAGTTTCCTTTTTGAACACCATTTTTTTATTCTCTATGCCAGGCGGTGGAGAACTAATATTAATAATTGTAGTAGTATTATTAATGTTTGGTGGAAAGAAAATACCCGAATTAATGAGAGGTATTGGCCGTGGAATGCGTGAGTTTAATGATGCAAAAAATAATGTGAAGAGCGAAATTGAAGAAGGCATGAAAGAAAAAGATACCAAGCAGCAATTACCACAACAGTAACAAAAAAATTATTACACTGTTCGGCTGAAGTAATTCCTGATTTAATCTGGAACGGCTTCAGCCGATTGTTTATTTACCACCTAAGCCAATTCTCTAATGACAGTATTCGGCACTATAAAAGACTATCATAAAAACTTAACAGCTACCAATACCAATTGTGTTGATACAGTTAATTATTACCTGCAACAAATAGAACAAAAGAAACAGCTGAATGCATTTGTAGAAATATTTGCTGCTGAGGCATTGCAAAAAGCAAATGAACTGGACATTAAAAGAAAGAATGGAGAACCGTTAAAAAAATTACATGGTGTTGTTATTGCCATTAAAGATGTTATTTGTTACAAAGGCCACAAGGTTACTGCTGCATCAAAAATTTTAGGCGGTTTTACCAGCATTTATTCCGCAACAGCTGTACAACGGTTGTTAGATGAAGATGCTATCATAATTGGCAATTGCAATTGTGATGAATTTGCAATGGGCAGTACCAACGAAAACTCAGTATATGGCAATGTATTAAATGCAGCAGATGAAACCAAAGTGCCGGGTGGCTCTTCTGGCGGAAGTGCAGTAGCAGTACAGGCTGGTTTATGTATGGTTAGTTTAGGAAGTGATACAGGTGGTTCTGTAAGGCAGCCTGCCGATTTTTGTGGTATTGTTGGTATTAAACCTACTTATGGCCGTATATCAAGGTATGGCTTAATTGCCTATGCTTCTTCATTTGACCAAATAGGCATTTTTAGCAATTCGGTGTATGATGCCGCTTTGTTACTGGAAGTAATGAGTGGTGCCGATGAATTTGATAGTACGGCTTTATCAATGCCTTTAGCATCTAAAGAGGCTTCAGGAAACACTACAAATTCTGATTTACTTTCTAAGCTTGATACTGACAAAAAATATAAGATCGCTTATTTTAAAGAGGCTTTATACCATCCGTCTCTCGATAAAGAAATACAAGAAAATATTTTATTGCTCATAGAGAAACTAAGAGCAGCAGGACATACAGTAACTACAGTTGATTTTGATTTATTAGATTACGTAGTTCCGGCTTACTATGTTTTAACCACTGCAGAAGCTAGCAGCAACCTCAGCCGTTTTGATGGTGTACGCTTTGGCTACCGTACTAAAACAGCCGTAAAAGATTTAACTGACCTTTATAAACACAGCCGTAGCGAAGGTTTTGGTAAAGAAGTTCAACGCAGGATAATGCTGGGAACTTTTGTTTTAAGTGCCGGTTATTATGATGCTTATTTTAGTAAGGCCCAACAGGTACGTAAACTTTTGGTTGACAAAACCAAAACCATATTTGCTGAATATGATGCTGTTATACTACCCACCAGCCCCACAACAGCTTTTACTTTTGGCGAAAAAACTGAAGACCCTATTGCAATGTATTTAGCAGATATTTATACCGTTTTTGCTAACTTAACGGGGATACCGGGTATATCTGTACCATTATTTAAACATAGTAATAACATGCCTTTTGGCTTGCAGATTATGACGGCAAAAACAGATGAACTAACTTTGCTACAGCTATCTCAACATTTGATGCAACATTATAAAAGCCTATCGTGTATAAATAACTAATGAAACGTACTATTGTAATATTATTTTTTGCAAATTTTCTTTTGCTGGATGCAAATGCAGGAATTGTATTAAACAATAATTTTCAGCAGGAACAGGCACCATTAATTGATACAATTATAGAAGATGAAAAAGTGGAGGAAGTGATCATTGACGAAGTTGTAAAAACAAAAGCCCCTCCTGCAAAAGATAAAGTGCAGTATTTTAGCCAGGTTACTAAATATGGTTTTAAAAACTTGTTTTCAAAATACAGTTACAATACTTCTCTCTCCTATTCATCGCAGGTAAACCCAAGTGCTTCGGCTTTTATACAAGATTATATGAAAGTACACGGTAACTATCTTACTAAAATGAAAGGCTGGGGGCAACCTTATTTTAATTTAATAGAAAGTATTTTATCACAGTACGGCTTACCCAGAGAATTAAAATACATTGCCGTAATTGAATCTAACTTAAGCACAGCTGCCACCAGCCGGGTGGGTGCAGGTGGTCCATGGCAATTTATGCCATACACTGCTAGAGATTACGGCTTGGTAGTAAGTGGCTATTATGATGAAAGAAGAGATTATTTTAAAAGCACTCATGCAGCATCAAGATATTTACTTACTCTATATAAACAATTTCACGATTGGTTGCTTGTAATGGCCGCTTATAACGGCGGACCGGGAAGAGTATACAGCGCTATGAAAAAAAGCGGCAGCAAAAATTTCTGGAACCTGCAGTATTATTTGCCAGAAGAATCCAGAACTTATGTTAAGCGTTTTATTGCTACGCATTATATAATGGAAGGTGGCGGAGGCATTACAACAGTAACCAATCAAAATGGCAATTTTGATATCAATGGTGGTGCCAGTGCCAACCCTTATGGTACCAAGCCACAACTTACTGCCGAAGAATTAGAAAGCACCGCTACACAAGCTATTTCCGGCAAATACAATTCGGTTGTAATTGCAAAAAATTTAGCAATGGATATTGTGCAGTTTAACAGATTTAATCCGGAGTTTGATTATATGATGACCAATAATGGCAATTATGACCTGCGTTTGCCACAAGATAAAATGCAATTGTTTATGGTTAACAAGTACATAATTTTAAATGAGTGTGTGCAGTTATTGTTAGGCGATAGTAACATATCTAACAATCAAACATTTTATCCGGAAGTAAAAAACAAAGCCGTAAAAAAGAAAAAAGTAAAATAACTATTTCAGCACTTTCATCATAGCGCTGGCTTTAAGTAAGCATTCTTCATACTCTTTTACAGCGTCGCTGTAAAAAGTAATTCCGCCACCAGCCTGAAAAGAAAGATACTGACTTGATGCGTTATAAAATATGCTGCGTATTACTACATTAAAATCAAAATCGCCTTCCGGATCTATATATCCGATGGCACCAGAAAATAATCCACGCCTGGTTTGTTCGTATTCTTCTATCAATTCCATCACTCGCTTTTTAGGAGCCCCTGTCATGCTTCCCATGGGAAAAGTGGCTTTAATAATATCAATCCAATCAATATTATCTTTTACCTCACCACTTATGGTACTTATCATTTGGTGTACCTGCGGAAAACTATATACAGCAAAAAGTTCATCCACTTTTACAGAACCTTCCTTACATACTTTACTTAAATCATTACGCACCAAATCCACCACCATTACATTTTCACTTTTCTCTTTTTCGTTTTGGGTTAGATAGTTTTTGTTTTGCAGATCTGTTTCTGCGTTCAATAAATCTCTTTTACTGGTACCTTTTATGGGTTGAGAAAAAATTTTCGTTCCTTCTTTTTTAAGATACCGTTCGGGGCTTGCACAAATACAAAACTTATCATTCAACTTATACAATGCCGCAAAAGGATTAGGAGAAAGCTGTACCAGTTTATGGTACACATACAGCGGATCAATAACTGCATTGGCTGCAAAAAACTCCTGGCAAAAATTAATTTCATAACAATCGCCCCGTAAAATATGTTGTTGAAGTTTTTGTATTGTACTGATATAATCTGCCTTAGCTATTCTATTGCTGATCTCAACTACAAATTGCTTATTTACTGCAATGCCGGATGCGGACAATTGTATTGCATTAAAAATTTGTTGGGCATCACCATCATAAAAGATGGTTACTTGCTTTTCAGTAAGTTTAATTACGGTTTCCGGCACAAAAAAATTCATGTCATCAAATCCAATGCCGTCAAAATTACCGGAGTATAATTTTTCTGTTTCGTTTTTTAAGTCGTACCCGAAGTGACCGAACAACCAGCCTTTATTATTTTTATAAAACTCTTTTAATGTTTCAAATGCATGGCCGCTTTGTACAGTAATACTTTTTTTACACCCCACTGCCAGTAAACATTCAAATGCGGGTGCAGAAAAATTATAATGTTGATTATCCAGCAAACAAAAAATGTTGAACTGGTTAGCCCAGTTCAACATTTGTATTCTGAATTCAGTAAAATTATTTAACGGAAAAATTTCAGGAGTTTTATTCACCAGCTTTTTTTAGTAATCACTAAAAATCATCATCGTCATCAAAACCTCCGCCACCGCCGCCTAAATCATCCAAACCCAGATCTTTAAAGTCATCATCCAATTTAAAGTCATCGTCGTCACCTTTACCTGGTTTTTTAGGGCCAGCCTTTTTTGCTTTTGACTTTGGCACATCAAATTCATCAAAATCAGGATCCCAATTGTCGTCCTCTTCAGGTTTTTCCCAATCATCAGCTACTTCCACATCATCGTCATCATCATCGTCATCATCTTTCGATTTCTTTTTTGATGCACCCTTACCCTTTGCAGGTTTGGTTTCTACATCATCATCTTCGTCAAAATCATCATCGTCATCATCTTCATCCTTTTTCTTTGGAGCAGATTTTTTTGCAGATGTAATTTCGGGAACTGCAGTTTTCTTTGCAGGAGCCTTTTTTTCTTTTTCGGATTTTATTGCCATAAATTAAACAGGTTATTACTGTAAAATTTGTACGAGTTTTTTACATTGCCAAAAATATTGGCAACTTTTTTAAATATTTTTTTTACGCTATTATAATTTGCTCTTTACCGGGGCCATTACTAATGTATTTTACCGGCACTTTTAAAAAGTTATTCAGGTAATCAATGTAGTTTTTCATTTGTTGCGGCAGCTCACTAAAATCCTTCATTGCGGTAATATCAGTTTTCCAACCAGCAAAGCTTTTGTATACCGGTTCAATATTAACCTTATTCATCTGAAATGGCACATAATTCTTTTCTTCGCCATTAATGTTGTAACCATTACAAACCTTTAGTTCATCTAAATTATCCAGAATATCCGACTTGGTCATTATTATTTGCGTAACGCCGTTAATCATACAAGCAAATTGTAATGCCACCAAGTCAATCCAACCACAACGCCTTGGCCTTCCTGTGGTAGCACCAAATTCACTACCTGTCTTACGTATCAACTCGCCAGTCTCGTCGTTTAATTCCGTTGGAAACGGCCCACTGCCCACTCTGGTACAATAAGCTTTAGACACACCGAACACTTCTTTAATTTTTTGTGGCGCAACACCCAATCCAGTACAGACACCAGCGGAAATAGTATTGCTGCTTGTTACAAAAGGAAATGTACCAAAGTCAACATCCAACATACTTCCCTGTGCACCTTCTGCTAAAATTTTTTGCCCTTTCTGAATCTTATCATTTATAAAATATTCTCCATTAACAATTTTAAATTCCCTTAAAAATTCAATCGCTTCAAAAAACTCCTCTTCCCATGCACTTATATCTTCCTGGAAATTAAAGCTCTCTAAAATTTTCTGGTGTTTCAACCTTAACTTAATGTATTCGGTAGTAAAACTTTTATCCAATAAATTACCAACCCTTAAACCATTACGGCCCGTTTTATCCATATAAGCCGGTCCAATACCCTTTAATGTACTTCCAATCTTTTCATTGCCTTTACTTAACTCACTGGCTTTATCAATAGCCCTGTGCGTAGGTAAAATTAAATGGGCACGTTCGCTGATGAACAAATTCTTTTTATAATCTACCCCAAAAGCGGCCACGTTTTCGCATTCCTTTTTAAATGTAACGGCATCCAACACCACGCCGTTGCCTATAAGGTTAACTTTATCATCATGAAAGATACCACTGGGTATCTGGTGCAATACTATTTTTTTACCATCTACATACAAGGTATGCCCTGCATTTGGCCCGCCCTGAAACCTGGCCACCACATCATAATTTTTAGCAAAATAATCTACTATTTTTCCTTTTCCTTCGTCGCCCCATTGCAGGCCTAGTATTACGTCAACCATTTCCTATTTTAAATTTACCCCTATCCCCACAAGGGGAACAGGGAAGATTATGTATAATTAATTGTTTTGAAACGAACTGTTGTTTTTCATGTCATCTTCGTTGTGTCACTCACTTGTACGGCATACCAATGTGGAACTTTTACCAAAGCGGAGTAATGCAACCGTGTAAAAATAAATTGAAAAATAACAACCACCTAAAATGAATTGCTTTTGTTTGAAAGTTGGGGAGAAAGTAACGGTAATAATAAATAAAAAATGCTGTAGTTTAAATACTACAGCATTTTGCAGATTGTAATTTTAAACCCCTTATGCCACTTTAAGCATACTCAACTTACTGGTACTAAACTTACGCTGAGCATATTCCAGGGTTACTTCAAACGTTTTTACTTTTTGAGAAGGCAATTCGTACATGGCATCGGTTAAAATGCTTTCGCAAATACTGCGCAGGCCACGGGCACCTAATTTATACTCCAATGCTTTTTGTACCATAAAATCATACACTTCCGGTTCAAACTTTAATTCAATACCCTCTATATCAAATAAACGGGTAAACTGTTTTACTAAAGCATTTTTTGGCTCAGTTAATATGCTGCGTAAAGTAGTGGCATCTAAAGGGTTTAAGTAAGTTATTACTGGTAAACGCCCCAGCAATTCGGGTATTAAACCAAAATGCTTTAAATCCACCGCATTTACAAAATGTAATAAGTTATCATGCTGGTATTCCTGTAATTCTTTATTTACATTAAAACCAATGGCATTAGTATTTACACGGCGGGCAATAATCTTATCTACACCGTCAAAAGCACCCCCGCAAATAAATAGAATGTTTTGTGTATTTACTTTTATCAGTTTTTGTTCAGGATGTTTTCTACCGCCTTGTGGTGGTACTAACACTTCGGTACCTTCCAGCAATTTTAATAAACCCTGCTGTACACCTTCTCCACTAACATCTCTTGTAATGGAAGGGTTATCGCTTTTACGGGCAATTTTATCTATTTCATCAATAAACACAATACCTTTTTCTGCAGCAGTCACATCGTAATTACAGGCCTGTAATAAACGGCTAAGCATACTTTCCACATCTTCGCCTACATAACCAGCTTCTGTAAAAACAGTAGCATCTACAATGGCAAAAGGCACATTCAACATACGGGCAATCGATTTTGCCAATAAGGTTTTTCCTGTACCAGTTTCTCCCACCATTATAATATTACTCTTTTCAATCTCCACATCATTCTCCACTTTTTGATTCAATCTTTTGTAGTGGTTATACACCGCAACAGCTAATATTTTTTTGGCATCATCCTGGCCAATTACATACTCATCTAAAAATGCCTTTATTTCAATAGGCTTTTTTACAATCAGTTTATGGGTAGTGGTATGTGGCAGTTTGGTATCGGTGTTGCTACCTAATTCCTGTTCAATAATCTCTTCGGCATGTTCTACACAATTTTCGCAAATATGGCCATCTTGCCCTGCAATTAATATTTTAACCTCATCACGGCTGCGGCCGCAGAAGGAACAATGTAATGTTTGTTGTTTTGCCATTATTGCTGGAGTTAATTTCTTTGTCTTATTGGTTTAAATACAAAGATACAAAAGCATTATTTAGAACGCTAATGTGATGACAATATTATGCCCAAAAATGTTGCATTAGCTGTTTAGCAGGAAAGATTAAGTGATAATATTATAAAAATCAGGCATTGCCTGGCTGTATATTATCTTTTTTAGCAAACCATCGTCGCTTTATTAAAAACCCTGTACTTGTTTTAAGTGCTTTTGCAGCATTTGCTTTAGCTGCCTTTTTACTATTGCACCCATTGTTTTACACTTGGAGAAATAAGTATTTTCAAAATGTGCATTAAGCTCATCTCTTAATATTTTTACCTTATAATTTTCTGAAAGTTCATCTTTGATCATAATGTTCAACAACTCCATTATTTGTTTGCGACCGGCTATTACCCTGTACGCCATAGTGGTTCTTTCCTCCGTTTGATATTGCTCAATAACATCAGGACTAAGGCTTTTTAAAACAAGATCCACGTACTCAAAATTCTCTTTGTAAAATTGCGGCAGGTAAAGATTTTTCCTTCCTTCATAACTCTGCTGATCAAAATCTATTGCCCTTAACCGGTATTGATAATCTTCTATATCAGGTGTAATATCCACCACAAAATTATAGCTACGCATATCACCTAAAAGCCTGGCAAAACAACGCTCGTTAAATTTTACAAACTCCTTTGCAATACGTATCTTATTGGTTTCGGGTAAATTCAAATAATCCTGCAAAAAAACATCCCCGGGAATGCCAGGTATATGCTCCTCTACCAATGTATTTTTATGATGCAAAAAAGTAATCCGGTTAGGAGAAAGTAAATGCTCCAGCTCTAAACCGTAGATACGTGAAGCGTCTGCTGCTTTAATGTAATAGTGGTCGTAATTATCGTTGATCCGGTTTATTATTCTTATCCTAAAAGGCACGCTGTTTCCAAATTCACAAAAGTCAATCCTCTCCACATCCAGATGTTTAATAAAATTCAGGTTGCCTTCTGTTTTTAAAATAGCATACGTTTTTACAAGCCCTTCTTTTAAAAATTCCATTTCCTTTAAATCATACACTGCATTTTCCCAATGGGTAAATTTTCCTTTTTTATCTTTTAAAGAAACAGCATAACGGTAATTCAACAGATCTTTATATACTATGGGCAACTTTACATCTCTGCCATAATTACTTAAATATTTTTGCAGGCCCTCGCTTACCGGAAAAAACTCCTTTTTCATTTGAGGCCGATCCGTTTCCTGGCTTAGTTTGGCATTTATAATTTCGTTAAAAAGCATAGTGTAAAGTTAAGTGTGCTAAGTCACAGATGAAATAGATTTTAACTGTTAAAAAAAATGCTGCCTCAAAAAGGCAGCATCAGGAATATATTTATCGAATAATTATAATTTATCTAAAACACCATCTACAATTCCATAGCCTACAGATTCTTTAGCATCCATCCAGTAATCTCTGTCAAAATCTTTCATCACCTTTTCAAAAGTTTGACCGCAATTTTTTGCCAGGATATTTGCACCCATTTCTTTGGTCTTTCGTATTTGTTCGGCCATAATTTCCAGATCGGCACTAGTGCCTTGTCCGCCACCACTTGGTTGATGTATCATTACTTCTCCGCTGGGGAAAATAAAACGACGCCCTTTGGTTCCTCCGCTCAATATTATACTTCCCATACTTGCAGCCATACCCATGCATACTGTACTTACCGGCGAGCTGATCATTTGCATTGTATCGTAAATTACCATGCCACTTACTACCATTCCTCCGGGGCTGTTAATGTAAAAAGTAATTTCTTTTCCGGGATCAATTGCTTCAAGATAAAGTAATCTTGCTGTAATATCTTTCGCACTTTTATCATCCACCACGCCCCATAAAAATATTTTACGTTGTTCAATAAATTTTTTGTCAAATTGCCATCCGCTCATCATCTTTTCCATCGGGTTTTCAGGCAATTCTTTTGGGTTTTCTTCTTCGTCTTCGTTTAGTATTGTTCTGTTATACAAATTCATTTTTAAAAAATTTTAGATGTTTAGTAGTTTAGAAGGTAAGCAGTGTTGCCAACTTTGTACTTCGGTTATTTATCTTTTTTTTGTTTCCTTGGATTCATCAATAATACTTCATCTACCATACCGTACTCTTTCGCTTCGGCACTTGTCATCCAATAATCTCTATTGCTATCCAATGCAACTTTTTCTACTGGCTGGCCAGTATGAAAAGCAGTTATTTCATATAATTCCTGCTTTATTTTCTTTACCTCGTTTACGGTAATTTCAATATCTGTAGCTTGCCCACCTGCACCTGCACTAGGCTGATGCATCATAATACGGCTGTGCTTTAATGCAGTACGTTTTCCTTTAGCACCTGCACATAACAGTACTTGCCCCATACTGGCCGCCATACCAGTACATATTGTAGCAATATCCGGCGTAATAAATTGCATGGTATCATATACGCCTAGGCCAGCATATACACTACCTCCGGGACTATTTAAATATATCTGTATATCCCTTGTTCTGTCGGTACTTTCTAAAAAAAGTAATTGTGCAGTAACAATATTGGCTACCTCATCATTAATAGGATAGCCCAGAAAAATAATTCTGTCCATCATCAGCCTGCTGTACACATCCATTACAGCAATATTCATCGAGCGCTCCTCAATAATATTAGGTGTAAGGTTGGTTACATTGTGCTTTATATAACTGTCCAATACATTACTGCTTATGCCTTTATGCTTTACTGCATATTTTTCAAATTCTTTTCCAAAATTCATATTAATTAAGATTAATTGTAGTTACAAATATAGTTGATAGTTATTAGTGATAAAGATGAAATCAGTTTTTTAATCCCTGCTACGGGATTGATAAATTAAAATATATTGAACCAGCATTGCAATAGAAGCCAAAGCGGCTACCACATAGGTAAGAGCTGCCCATTTTAATGCATCTTTTGCCTTATCATGCTCTGTAGTGGTTGTAATATTGGCAGTCTCCAGCCATTTTAATGCTCTTGCAGAAGCATCAAATTCAACAGGTAATGTAATTACAGAAAACAAAGTACTTACGGCAAATAAAATAATGCCGATAAGTAAAACAGTAGTATTACCGCCACCAAAGCCAAACATCCCCAGCCCTGCAATTATTACCCACTGAGACAATTTACTGCTTATTTGTACAGCAGGCACCAGCCTGCTTCGTAACATTAACATGGAGTAGGCTGTTGCATGTTGCACTGCATGACCACACTCGTGTGCCGCTACCGCCATAGCAGATACATTTCTTCCTTCGTACACATCGGGGCTCAGGTTAACTGTTTTATTAAGCGGATTATAATGGTCTGATAAAAAACCATCAACAGAAATTACCTGAACATCATAAATACCATTTTGATTAAGCATTTTTTCTGCAACTTCTTTTCCACTCATTCCTTTGCTGGAGGAAACTTTTGCATATTCCGCAAACTTGCTTTTAAGCCTGAACTGCACCAGCATACCCAGTAACATAAATACAATAGAAACAAATATTATTCCCAGTGTCATAGTTGTAAATTTTTATTTTAAAATACTAAGTCAAAAAGCATTCCCGTTTAAATATCTGCCAAAATTGCAAAAAAGAAGGCATAAAAAAGTCCTCCGAATATTTCGGAGGACTTAAGGTTATAAAACAGTTTGAAAATTTATCTCAATACTTCTGTTCTTCCCATTGCTAAACGATTGCCGTTTACATCAACCACTTCAATCCAGTAAACACCAGAACCATGATTGCTTAAATCAACATCCATTCTTGCATATGGTGCATTGATAGAATAGGCTTGAGTTAATACTCTTTTACCTCTTGCATCAAATACATTTATACCCCGTGGTAAGCCTGTATTGTTAATGATGCTGTAATATCTAACCTGGAATCTACCATTGTTAGGTGTAGGATAGATAAATACCCTTCCGCTTGCAGAATCAGTTAAAGATACCAGGTTTGATGTATTGGTACAACCATTAACATCTGTAACCCTTAATCTGTAATCACCTAATCCATCAACGCCTACAAGTAAAGAACTTCCAGATCCCGAAACCTGTACTCCATCTCTCAACCATGTGTAAGTGGCTGCAGCAGGAGTAACTGTTGAGAATAAAGTTGTTCTTAAACCAGGGAATAGTTTGGTATAAGGAGATGCAGCTATTACTACGGTTGGTAAAGGATTTACAATTAACCTAACTATTAATGAAGATTTAGGAGCACAAGGTGTTGTACTAACTGAATCTTTGTAAAGGTATCCGCTCATTGAAACAGGAGGACTAGTTATAGTCAATGTAGCAGTTTTTGCCCCGCTGTAAACACCGCCATTTGCAACATCCAACCATGTGTTACCATTGTTTATACTTACTTTCCAGTTATGTGCAATTGCTGAACCGGTTGCAACTGCTGTAAAGCTGGCTACACCGTCTGTACAAGTAGTATCATTTACAGGTTGTGTAGTAAACGCAATTGGCTGATTAACCGTAACAATCACTGTTCTTGCAGGTGATGTACAAGGTGGAGCTGATGCTCCTGAGAATAAAACCCTGCCAATAAATGCTCTCGGAGTAAATGTTGGCGCAATTGGCGCCAAATCTCCCGCAAAACTTGCATTTGTGCCCGAAATCAAATCACAACCGCCAGTAGAATTAATATAAGTACCTGCGGCCACTGTACTATATCTTAAATTACCTGCGCCGCCTGTAAGCTGAGATTCAAAAGCAAGACCATATGTGGCTCCGGCTGGTACTACTAAACTTATACCAGTTAACATTAATTGTGGAGTGGTAGTAGTTGTATTAGCAACTGCTGTGTAAGTTCCTGTTCCTGCTAAAGTCCAACCATTAGCTGCTGATATGGCACCAGGTGTTCCATTAACAGGGGTTAGTTTATAATACAGTCGGGCTGTTGAACCTCCTGATGTTGCAGCAATACTTTCTATACCTGTAATAGTTACAGGGAATGAATTATTGTTCCTAAAATTAGAAGTTACCAATGAGAATTGATTGTTATTAGCAAAAGTTGTTGCAATTGCTGACGGTGGTAAACCTAAGCTTTGAACTGTTGCTGTGTAAGGGTAAACACCAGATGGTGTTGGCATTGCATAAACCGTATCTGTTGGTGCACCGGTATACACAGTTGTACCTGCAGCATTGGTAAACAATCCACTTCCAGAACCATTTGGAGACCATACGGCTGGAGTAGCTGGCACTCCTATAACATAGGTAATGTCAAGAGACCATGATGACAACGTTCCAACATCACCGGCACCGCCATCTGCCATTGCTAATGTCCATCCTCCGTTTGCACTTGCAGTAGTAGTATATAAGTTGCTATATGCAGCTGCATTAGAAACAAAGCCTGCGGGGTTTTGTACGGTTACACCCGTAACTGCCGCATTTAATGCATCGGGTTTCCAAGTTGGGGTAGCGCCATAAATGAATGGAGCTGCCGTTACTGAACTAAAGGTAGTAGTTGCCGAAGAGCTTATTGATGCATTATACCAGCCCCATGTTGGAACACCAGAAACAGGACCTGTAAATGCACCCCCAGCGTATTTGTACAAATTCAAGATTTGTCCGCTTGGGCCTTTAAGGTTAAATATCATATCGCCAGGATATGTGTGCGACATATTTAATTTCACAGCAACGTTAGTGATAGTAGCATTTGATGGAATACCTGAAACTGATACAGTATTATTTACACCATTTGCTGTATTATCAGGAACAGCAAGATTAATTGCACCTGAAGGGAAACTAACATTAGATACAGTTGCTGAAGAGCTTGTTAATCTTACAGGCAAATCACCTAAACACATTGTTACTGCGGATGGAGTAATAGTTGGTGCTGGCGGTGTATAGTTAACAATAACTGTAGATGTACCTACACAACCTGTTGTAGCATCTGTACCTGATACAGTGTAAGTAGTAAGTGCAGTTGGAGCTGCATATACAGTACCTGTTTGAGTACCTGCAATGTATGGTAAAGTAGCAATAGGATTTGTATATAATCCTGTTGCAGGAGACCATGTATAAGTTAGTGGAGAACCACTTGCACCTGGAGTAGTATAGTCAATAACAATTGACCACGAAGCCAACGTACCAACATCACCTCCACCGCCATCTGCCATTGCCAACACCCAGTTAGCATTCATAGATGCAGCCGTTGTATACAAATTTGTAAAGTTTGCAGCGTTTGATACAAAACCTGTTGGATTTTGTACTGTAACACCACCAACAGCAGCGTTTATTGCATCTGGCTTCCATATTGGAGTAGCACCATAGATATAAGGAGCTGCTGTTACTGAATTGAAAGCAGCAGTACCATTATTACTTACAGAGGCATTGTACCAACCCCATGTAGTTGGACCCGATGATGCTCCTGTACCTGCTGCTCCACCGTATTTGTATAAGTTTAAAATTTGTCCACTAGGACCTCTTAAATTAAAGATCATATCGCCTGGATAAGTGTGCGACATGTTTAATTTAACAGTTACGTTAGTAATAGTTGCATTTGCAGGAACGCCTGTAACTGCTATTGTATTATTTACACCATTTGCTGTATTATCAGGAACAGCAAGGTTAATTGTACCTGAAGGAATAGTTACGCTTCCTGGAACTGGAGGTAAAGAAGAACCTGCAGTTAGTAAAGTACCGTTAATACCTTCAATACCACCACAAACAGGGCCTGCCGGTGTTATTGGAACAACTGGCAACGCTGTTATATTTAATATTGCTCCAACTGAAGTTGCAGCAGGAGTACATGTACCAGTAATTACACAACGGTAACGATTGTTAGCCAAAGCGCCTGTGGTAGGTGTTATTGTTAAAGTAGCAGTTGTTACACCTGCATAAGGAGCTCCATTTGCCAAGTTAACATAAGTAGCGCCGCCATTGGTGCTTACTTGCCATTGATAAGCAATACCTGCGCCTGTGGCCCCAACAGTAAATGTTGCCGGAGAACCTGAGCATATTGTGGTATTAGCCGGTTGAGCTGTTATTGCAGGGCGTGCATTAATAGTTAAAGTAATTGAAGCTTGTCTTGTACAACCTGCACCATTATCAGCAAATACTGTATAAGTAGTTGTAGTAGCTGGAGAAGCCGCAACCGGATTACCAGTTGTTTGGTTAAGACCAGTACCCGGTGTCCAGGTATAGGTTAGACCAGGTACGATACCAGTAGCATTAAATGTAATACTGAATCCACCACTAATAGCACCAATATCACCACCTAAATCATCAACAGCATACAATTGCCAGTTTCCATTTGGATTGCCGGTAAAAGTAGATAATGGTAATGAAGTGGTTCCTGTAGTAGGCCCTCCAGGGAACGGATCTACTGTGCCTCCAAGGTTAGTAGGTTTATATGTTCCTGTTGCATTAAGAGCAGTAGTTAAACTAACTGTTGCTGCGTCATCAAATGTATAATTCTGACCAGTTAAGTCCGTTGCTCCGCCTATATCCGACATAAGCACTACTACCTGGCCAGTTGGTGAAACCAACGCAATATCCATATCAGAAGGGAATGTATGAGAAATACCACTTATTGTTACTGACTTAACAGAAACACCTGTAGCAGGTAAACCTGATACTGCAAGAGTAGATGGATAAGGATTAGCCGGTGCTCCTGTTGAAGCTCCGGTACCAGTTCCTGGAATTGCAAGACTGGTTGCAGACGAGAATGTATTAATAGTTACCCCTACAACAGTTAACAAAGAAGGATCTCCCTGGCATAAAGTTGTTGGCACATCAGATATAATAGCTAAAGGTGTGCTTGCAGTAAATGTAACAGTAGCATTTGTAGAATATACTCCTACACAACCTGGCACCTGTACTAATGCACGATACAAAGTAGTTGTTGCAACATTTGCAAATGTTTGTGTATTGCTTGTATTAGCAATGTTTGTCCAAATACCGCCACCGTTTGTTGAGAATTCCCAACGTACAACGCTTCCAGTATTACCTGATAAAGTTATTGTACCATTGTTAGGCACACCGCACACAGGAGTATTAGCTGGTGAAACTGTACCACCAACACTTGCAGCAACAACTGATAAAGTTGCAACTAAACTGGTAGCGTTAGGAGCACAAGAACCAGTAACCACACAACGGAATTGATTGCCATTTTGAGCTAAAGCTGCTGTAAATGTATATGTACTTGCAGTAGCTCCTGTAACATCTGTCCAGGTTCCGCCACCATTAGTACTTACCTGCCATTGATAAGTAACACCACCTGTTGCACTGGCAACACAGGTAAAGCTTGCAGATGAAGCATCACAAACTAATGTATTACTTGGTTGTGTTGAAATATTTGGAGAACACAATATAAGAGGAGTTATAAGTGTAACTGTATCTTTAAATGATACCCTTACATTAGAGGCATTAAATAAACTGGTACGCATATTAACTGCGGCAACTGCATCTAAAACAATATCATCAACCCACCATCCTGTAGGTGATCCTGTGCCAGCTGTATTATCATCAGACCCAAATCTAAACCTGATTTTTACAGATTGACCAGCATAAGATGCAAGCCCAATAACAGTAGTAACGGGTAAGCCTGCGCCCACACTAGTACCAGTGAAAGCAGCCCTGCCAGCCAAATTGTTACCTGCACCGGCACCTAAACCACCATTATATGCACCACTTGTCATGTTTGGACCTAAATCTGTCCATGTGGTTCCTCCATTTGTGCTAATTTCCACTACACCTCCGTCCCATCCGTCTTCGGTATTATATCTGTGCTTGAAAGTTAATTTTGGATATGAGTTAGCTGGTAATGCTATTGCTGAAGTTGTTTCTAACTTTTGGTCAGCTGCTGTTACCAGATTTTCTACAAAGAAGGAATTGGGAGCACTGCTGCTCTGAGTTGAAACTACAGACCAAATATTACCTGGTGTAGCTGTTGTTGTCCATGTTGCAGGAATTGTTGCACCAGCAACAGTTTCGTTCAACAGGGTTACCGGAGGGAAATAACTACCCACGTTTGCTGTAACTGTAAATGGATAACTTGTTGTTCCTGCAGGTTGATTGGCAGTAAAGCTAACTACTCTGTTCGCTGCATTATAGGTGCCACCACTAACATAAGTTACATTTAATGGTAAAGTATCTGTAAGAGTATATCCTGTTATAGCAGAACAAGTAGTTATCTTATTTGCATAAATGATATTTTGACCTTCCGCCACAGTTGTTGTACCATTTTGAGTTGCTGCAAGAGTTAAAGGAGGAGTAAAATCAGGTACCTGATCATTAATATTACTTGTAGAACCTTCAGAAGCAAACGCTCCCATACCTCTTCTTCTAAATGCCTCCCAAATAGCACAATTGTATAAGCCACCATATAATAACTGATCGGCCTGTAAAATTGCATTTCTACCACTGATGAAGCCTGGACTACACTGTTGCAATCTTAGACCTTCAGTAACCAATTTTAAAGCAATTGTATTACCACCGCCACCAGCTACATTATATAAGTTGGGATTAATGTTGCCCACCTGATTAATGATATTCCATGTCATATCCCAAAGTGTAGCACACCACAATTCGCCTCTTTCATGAACACCTGAAGGGGGAAGGTTTACCAAATACACCTTATTATTTACAGTAAAATCTGTACAATATTTTTGGGTACGAATACCTGCCCCGGTTATAGGCTGATTAAGCGCATAAGTACCAATACCTCTTGGTGAGTTAAACCCGGTATTAAGTGTTGCTGTAGTCCAATCTTGAGTAAACATTAGAGAGTAATAATCACTCCAGCCTTCACCCATCTGTTCTAGGTTTCCTAAACAGCTGCTATTGGCTGGCCCACCGGTAAAGCGGTTGCTGATACCGTGTCCAAATTCATGTACCACAATTCCATTATCCACATCACCGTCTCTGTTTGGTGTTACAGTTGTCCATAAATACATTTGCATTCTTCCACTTGAACCATCGACAGGAGTAGCAAAGTTGGCATTATTGGTTCCACTTGCATCCTGAGCTTCTGCGTTTACGTGATCATTACCTGCACCACCTCTGCCCTGATTATCATCCTGAAAATTACCGGTTACTTCATTGAAACCATATTCATACATAACATCATGTATTATATTATTCCAGTAAAATAAATTGGTAATATTAAATTGCTGATTTGGCACCGGAGTTGTTTGCGTAGGTGCAACGGTATAATCCGGGGTATAGTTAAAAGTAAGAGGGTCGGGAGTTGTAGTTGATGGAGCCGATTTAGGAATTGATCCTGTATTAGCAGTACCAGTTCTATCTTCATAGGCCCAAACATTATTACCACGGCTATAATCATAATTAGCACCTCCTGTGCCTGTATGCCATTTTAAAGAAGTAGCATTGCCAGGTGCGGCAGTCCAAGGGTCTGTTCTTAAAGCATGTGCGCCACCCGGATGAATTGGACTTTCTGCAGGAAAAGGGATAACCCTATATGTAGCAGAATTTACAATTGTTGGACTTGTTGTCACCTCTTCAGATAATTTAGTGATCGTTTTAAAATCAAACAAATTATTTGAAACCACATTAGCTGTTACATTATTATTATGGTCAACATCGCCACAAATAGCTTTATCGTGTTCAGGTGTTCCCCAATTACAATATACTGTAAGGTTATCCATTCCTAAAACACTATTATCGCTTGCATCTACCCTTACCAACCAATAATCTGAAGTTGTTTTTGGTATAATATATACCTGCCATGCTAATTTTATTTTAGTTACAGCAGTTATTTTATTTACAGTTTCCTCAATGGGTATCCACATTAATTGTGCTGTAATATTTTCACGGGATACTCCCATATTACTAAACTCAATTTTACGACCATTATCTTTTCTACTTATAGCAACAGCCATTTGCGTAGCAAACAGTTTTCTATCTGATATGGCAGATTGAACAGCTGCTTCAGGAGTAACTGAAGGCATGCCCGTTTTGCTGTTGGTAAATTTTTCCATGCTGTGGTTAAATAAACCTGCATTAGAAACCAGCCTGTTGTTTTTAAAGGCCAGTACCAGCATTTGGTTATACACCGGAATGCCTTTGTGTGTTTGTTGCAGGTAAACCATTCTAATGCCCGAAGCATTATCAAGGTACGTGCTAGACACCATTACATTGCTTAAATCAGCAGCAGACAAGCCAAGTGAGGCTTTGTTTGAGCTAACTAACTGCAACGCTTCTGCGTCTTGTGCATTATTTTGTGCATTTGAAATAAATACACTAAACAACAATGGAATAAGAAAGAGGAAAATTTTTCTCATAATGTTTGTTTGTTAGTTTGAAATTGAGTGAACGTTTTAGTTAATAGTTTAGAATCTTATCCGGGAAAATTAGTCTTGGTTCTTATAAAAAACGGATTAAAAGCAGCTATTTAAAATTGAGATTAAACAAAAAATTATTGTTATCAAAATAAAATAGAAACGGGAAATTACACCTTTTTACATATTGAACCAATATTTTTTTGATTTTTTGAAAGAAAAATTCACCTATTTATTATTGAATACAGCTAAATCTCTGTAATATAGTTTTTGATTAAAATAATTATTTATTATGCTATTAAAATTCTCAGGTAACAGTATATGTTTTGTTTAATATTATTCAGCATTAATGAGAAAGGTTTAGCTAATATTCAAATCTTAAACTTTTACAGGTTAGCCGGATATCTTTTTATTTTAGGTGCAGTTTCAATTAACCCCTTTGCCAAAAACTATAAACTCCGTTTTTCCTGGTTCATTTTTTAAATCTGCCATTTTTTTTGACATTCCCAACAGCAGGCCCTACCTTTGCAGCCTGAAAAATTAGCCTTTATAATAATTTATTAATTGATATTTTATGGTAGAAATTAAACCAGATGAAATTTCGGCGATTCTCCGCCAGCAACTAAGCAACTTCAATGCTTCTGCAAGCCTGGAGGAAGTAGGAACCGTATTGCAGGTGGGTGATGGTATTGCCCGTGTTTACGGATTGAACAATGTTCGTTCCGGTGAACTGGTAGAATTTGACAATGGCGTAAAAGCTATTGCCCTTAACCTGGAAGAAGATAATGTGGGTGTGGTATTGATGGGTGACAGTGCAGAAATTAAAGAAGGTGATAAAGTAAAACGTACCGGGCAAATCGCATCTATTAAGGTAGGTGAAGGAATGAGCGGTCGTGTTATTAATACTTTGGGCGAACCCATTGACGGCAAGGGGCCATTAAAAGGAGAACTATATGAAATGCCGCTGGAGCGTAAAGCACCTGGGGTAATTTTCAGGGAGCCGGTTAAAGAGCCATTACAAACAGGCATTAAAGCTATTGATGCCATGATACCTATTGGCCGTGGTCAGCGTGAGTTAATTATTGGTGACCGCCAAACTGGTAAAACTGCAATTGCAGTTGATACCATTATTAATCAAAAAGAATTTTATGCAGCAGGAAAGCCTGTATATTGTATTTATGTAGCTATCGGGCAAAAAGCAAGTACTATTGCAGGTATCATGAAAACACTGGAAGAGCATGGGGCAATGGTTTACACAACTATTGTAGCCGCTTCTGCATCAGATCCTGCACCTCTGCAATTCTATGCTCCGTTTGCGGGTGCAGCTATTGGGGAGTTTTTCCGTGATACCGGAAGGCCAGCTTTGATTATTTATGATGATCTTTCTAAACAGGCTGTGGCTTACCGTGAGGTGTCTTTATTACTGCGTCGTCCGCCAGGTCGTGAAGCTTATCCCGGTGATGTATTCTACTTACACAGTCGTTTATTAGAAAGAGCTGCAAAAGTTATCGCTAAAGACGACATCGCTGCACAGATGAACGATTTACCTGCAAGTATTAAACATTTAGTAAAAGGTGGAGGGAGTTTAACTGCTTTACCAATTATTGAAACTCAGGCAGGTGACGTTTCTGCATACATTCCTACTAACGTAATTTCTATTACCGACGGACAAATATTTTTGGAAGGTAACTTGTTTAACGCAGGTATTCGCCCCGCCATAAACGTAGGTATATCAGTAAGCCGTGTGGGTGGTAATGCACAAATTAAATCCATGAAAAAAGTTGCCGGTACACTTAAATTAGATCAGGCACTTTACCGTGAGTTGGAAGCCTTCTCTAAATTTGGTGGCGATTTGGATGCTGCTACAAAAAATGTAATTGATAAAGGAGCAAGAAACGTGGAGATATTAAAGCAGTTACAATATTCCCCGATGTCGGTAGAAAAACAAGTAGCCATTATTTACTTAGGTACACAAGGTTTATTAAGAGATGTTGCCGTAAAAAATGTAAAAGCTTTTGAAGAACATTTTTTAATGGAAATGGATAACAAACACCCTGAGGTTTTAGCCGAATTTAAAAAAGGCAATTTGTCTGATGACGGAATTAAAAAAGTAACTGAGCTGGCACAAAGTTTAACGGCACAGTATAAATAATAAAAAATTAAACAGAAGGAATGGTTTCAAGCTGAACAGGTTTACCTGCTTTTTGCAAAAAAACCATTCCTTTGTATTTCCCCTTAAGTAGTATCTCTTTTTCTTTCGCTTTTATTTTGTTTTTATTATCAGCTGTATTGTTTAATGGTTGCAAATACAGTTGCCAAACATAAATACCCTTCCCTCCTTCAATAACAGCACGCTTACCACCTTCTTTTTGAACACCTGCTTCAACAACGCCTTGTGTTATTGCCTGAGTAATTATCAAGTAACTTTTAGTACCTATCCATGCAGTATCCCAAATAATATTTTTAGCAAATGATTCAACGTACACCTGAATCACAGTATCTGTTGCAGGCTGTAGTTCATTGCCATTTTTATCTACCGCAATATTTCCGGCAGAACGCTCTATATAAAAACTATGTACTTTTTTAACTATTACATTTGATTGGGCGCAGGAAAATAAACTACCTGCTAATAAAAAAGCGCAAAAAAAATATTTCACCATTGTTGTTCTTTTATAAAATTAATTCTAACGATAAAAAAAAGCCTGCTTGTTTTAAAAGCAGGCTTTCCCAAAAAGGAATTATTTAAAGCTTAGTAATTTTAAAGCTTTCGGTTTTATTAGTACTAATTACCTGTAAAATGTATATCCCTTTTGCAACTGTATTTTGAAAAGGCAATGATACACTTCCATCTGCTTTCCCAATATCCCACCTGCTTACTATTTGACCAGAAGTATTAATTAAAGCCACAGCAATTTTTTCTTTTTTTGTATTATTAATCAGTAAAGAAATATTATCGCTAACCGGATTTTTTAATACCTGCACAAATAGCTTAGAATTAGTGTTTTCTATTTTAATAATATCACTAAATCTAAACCGGCCATTATCATCAATCATTTTAAGGCGGTAATAATTAACCGGTTTTGCCAATAAGGGATCTGTAAAGCCATAATCTTTTACTGTTGAAGAATTTTGCAACGCATCCACAGAACCTGCAGTTGTGAACTGAACTCCATCATAACTTCGCTGCACTTCAAAATTTTTCAAGCTATATTGATCAGTAACACGCCATTGCAGTTGAGAATACTTTTGAGCATTTAGTATACCACTAAATGAAATTAATGTAACCGGAAGTACTACATTTTCGTTTGTTAAAAAGAATTTGGAGAATCCGGTAAATGTTGCGGTAAACAAATAACCTGTACCAAATGCAGTAGCTACAGTAGGCGCAACAGTTGTATTTGATCCATCGGCAGCAGACATTGTAGCTGCATTAGTTTTTGCAATTTTCAAGTTGGCAGGAGTTTGACCTGCTAATTCTGCTGCGGTAAAATACAATCCCACAGTGTAAGATGCTCCGCTATTAGTAGTTGGAATAATCTCCACTACTTTTTGAGATCTAAATCCGGCATTAAATGATTGCCAGGTATTGCCTGCTTCAAAAACATTTGATGATACACAACCAAGGTTGGCAGATGCTCCGTTAATTCTGCTTAATATATTTTGACCGGTGTAAAAGTGGTAAGTACCATTATTTGGAATAAATTCAGTACGATTGCTATTAAGCACTGTTTCTACTGGATTACTGGCAGATAATGCTCCAAAAGTTGCGGTAATTCTTACATCTGAAATAAACGCAGCAGCTAATGAGCAACCAGCCCCTATTACTGAGTTGGAGTATGTACTTGCTCTTATCCCTACCCCTAAAGGTGCTGCTGTCGCATCTACAACATCCGCCGCTGCATCGGCAGGATTTGGCGCATTATCAAAACAGAAATTTACAACCACATTTGAAATGCCATCCCACACAAAAGGGGCGGTAAAATTAAACAAATTACTTCCTGCTACTGATGCGTAGTTACCTGTATATACCTGCGTTAGCGCATTGGATACAAAACCTGTAGATAAATTTGTGGCGGATGTGCTGGTCATACCAATAGTAAAACCAGTGTACGGCTGTGTGCTGTTTTTTGTAGTAACGTTAATAGCCATTGAGGTAATATTACCGGCACCGGTTATTCCTGCAGCATTCAGTTCAGCTGCCGTAAAAAGATATTGAATTCTGAATTTTTGCAAATTACTCCTGAAAGGAGATTGGGTGGTTAGTGTTGTGTTAGCAGTACCTACTGCAAAAGAGCCGTTGTATGTAGTAACTACCGGTGCAACATCATTATCCGGGATGGTAAAAGTGTAAGAAGCACTGCTAGGTGCAGCAGTTGCGTTGGTACCGCCGCCAATAGTATAGGTTAATGTAAAAAATTCTTCGCTTTCAATTTCAGCATCATTATAAATTCTTATAGTTACCGGCTGAGGTGTGGTAGAACCGTTTGCAAATGTTAGCGTGTTGGAAGGTGTTGTAAAGTTACCATTGGTAGTGACATCGAAATCTATACCCTGAGTTGCAGTAGCACCACCTGCAACATTCACTGTAATATTAGCATTACCAGTTGGCGCCTGGTCAATATTCATATTAATAGTGTAATCTCTGTAATTTCTACAGGTACCCGTGGTGGCAGTTGTAGCCTCTGACTGGTAATTATAACCAGTAGCAAATCTCACCAATGGGGTTAATGGAATGGTGGCAGTCCACAAGCCTCGGCCATGTGTAGCAGCTATAACAGTTCCATCACTTTTCCTGTACTGCAACATATTTGTTTTTACAACAGGGAAGCTGGAATTTTGCACCCACACTGTTGAAGCGCCATTTATAAGATCAGTTTCATAAACGCCCATTTCGGTTGCAACCATTGCTTTAGTATTGTCTTCGGGGTAAAACATAGCCCATCTTACAGGGATATCTGGCAGGTTACCGCTGATATTTGTCCAGCCGGAAGTACCTCCGCCTGTTGTACTTGCCCAAACATGGGTTGCTCCGTAATTAGAGAATGTGGCTATCAAATTATTATCTGTAGTACCAACAGCAACACACGACACTGTACTGGCACTCATTCCACTACCAGTGATGTTAGTTGCGGTTGGGGTGGCTAAATGTGCATTATCAACCTTTACCACTCTTCCGCCTGTAGTACCAAAAAACACCCTGTTAGCTGTATACGGAGATACCTGAACACTTAATACTGAACTACTATTAAATGCAGCAACTGTTACAGGTGTAAAGGTGGAACCTGTTTGTGGATTCTCCCACCTAACATAAGTACCTGCGGTTGAGCTGGTGTACATTTTATTACCAATATCATCATAATCGGTTGGATTAATAAACTGACCTAAAGTAGTGGAGTAAGTAACACCACCCCAGCTGGCTCCGCCATCTGTACTGCGTAAATAACTACTACGGGTAAACCCACTAAATTGATACTGTGGTTCATTTTGATCAATATGTGTATAAGAGCCGTCTCCACCTACTACTTCTACGCTACCACTAAGACCAGCATTGCTAAGCTGATGTGTGCCATTATCCTGGGCACCCGCAATAAAATAGTTTGTAGTTGTAGGATGGATAGCACAAGAAAAAAATTGTTTTAATCTTAACCCATCATTCCTATCTGTAAAAGTTGCACCATTATCATTTGAGTAAAATAATCCGCCATCTGTTGCCAATAGCACTTGAGTGCCATTCCATACCACTGCATGATGATCTGCATGCACATAATTAAGTGTTGTTCCCACCCACCTGGAAATTTGTGTCCATGTGGATCCTCCATTTGTACTGCGATAAAAATTTAATCCACCGGCAATTACAATGTTAGGATCAGCAGGATCTACACCAATGGCTAAATCATACCAGCCTTGTGCACCGGGAAGAATGGATGGCTCTGCTGATCCGCCGGGAGGAGATGTTATAGTAGCAGCCCAGTTAGCACCCCCATCTGTTGATTTATAAATTGTTGGTACTAAATAACTGGCATTTGCAGGTTCTGCATACAGCGTATTTCCGGCTACAGCCAATTCTGTATTATAATCTGTAGGAAAAGTTGTAGCTGGTGCCGTCCAAGTGGCTGATGTAACTGTTGCAGGGTTGTCGGTGTATCTATAACCAGAAGTACCCCCCTGAAGCCGGTAACCGCAAACTATATGTAACCTGCCGGTATTGCTTAATTTCATTTCGGTAGCAAATGCGGTAAGACCTGTTGGAGTAATTGTAGTCCACGTTGTGCCTCCATCAGTTGAACGCAAAACACCGTTGGCACCAAATAAACCCATTGATGTTGCATATACATTACCAGAAGCATCGCATAAAACTTTAGAAATATTATTAAATGCCGAAGTGCTGGCTAAAAGTGACCATGATACACCATGATTGGTACTTTTCCATATTCCTGCCCCTCTTACAGCATCTGAATTAAAAGTTTTTTCACCTGTACCAAAATACATGACATCGGTATTTGTAGGATCCTGACAAATGCTTGATACAGCCAGGTTACCCAAAAAATCGTTTACCAACAACCAGTTTGCAGCAGATGTTGAGGCTATATTGGTATTGTGCCACAGCCCGCCGCTTATGCTACCTGCCCAAACCGAAGCATCTGCCAGATCTACTAAAACAGCACGCATTCTACCACTCGTCACTGCATCTGATGCAACCTGTGTACCCCTGGTATTACCATTACTGGGGCCAATGATATCTGTATTGGGCCCTCTCTCTATCCAGGTTAATGCTGCAGTAGAGTTATTTACTGCTATTTTTCTATCCTCCATTAAATTTTCATAAGCTTTTATAAGCCTGTCTTTGGGAACGTAACCTAAGGAAATATCCTTGGTCATTTCAAATTCCATTTCCTGTGTTTCTCTTATTCCGTCTTCCTTTTCTTCATTTTCGTTAGCATTTACTGCTTCTACATTTAAAGTTGAAGGTGAATTCTGTTTTAAAGTACACCGACAAAAAAATAAGGTAGAAATTATAACAGCAAAAAGTAATAAATATTTTTTCATTAAATAAGTTTTTATAACCACAAGTTAATAAAATCTTATTCAGTTTTTGAGAATTATTAAAATAGATTGTATTGTTTACTTTATGATAATAAAAAACTCCCAATATGGGAGTTTTTTATTACTTAGATTGTATTAAGGTATTTTAAATGCCTCTTCTTAACTTGGGCCTTTGTTGATTTAAATTTTGTTTGCGGAAACGTTCGGTAAGTTTTTTTCTAAACTCTCCGTTAAGCCTGAAAAGTCTATCCACTCTTTTAGGGTCTGATAATATTTTACTGAATTTTGGCTCGTATCTTTTTTTGATGTCCAGAATTTTTTGTTCCCTTGTTAATTCAGGCAAATTCAAATCTACTCCTTTTACCTCTTTATCAAAGTCGTTATGCACTGGCCAAAATACTTGTGCTTCAGTTGCAGTAAGCTCTAATTTTTGAGTTATAAAAGCCACATACAAGGCTTGTAGCTTTTCCTTTTGTTTTGCCGCATCTGCATCGTCAGAAGCCTGAGCACTAACTGTACTTATACCGGCAAATATCACTATTAAAAAAAATAATATCTTTTTCATTTTACTATATTTAATTCATTTGTTTATCATCTAGCTGGTTAAGCAATTCGTCAATTTCATTGCTTTCCGCTTTTTTGTCGTTGCTATTAATTGCTTCGGCATCAAATTTATCCTGCATTTGGGCAACAGCTACTGCAGCCTCCACATCAACTCCTTCTTTATTTAAAAAGCTAAGTATTTCCGCATCGGATATTTTTGCCAATTCAGCATCTACATTCGTCTTCATTACATTAGAATAGTTTATAGGCGCCTCTAACTTATCTTCAATACCTGCAAACTTAAATACTCCTAATGCCATTAAACCTGTAAAAACTGCTGCCACAGCATATTTTAAGATAGTGGTGGTACGTCTGCTACTCATTGCAATTACTTTAGCCTGCTGCGGTTTTGTTTTACCTAAAATAGTAGCAGATAGCGATTGGAAATAACCTTGTGGTACAGTAAATACATTTTCGTTTTGAATACTGTAAAGTATGGGTGATAACTCTTTCAATTCTGTTGCCGCATTATCCTGCTCAGTGATCTTATTTAAAACATTACCCGCCAGGCTTTCAAAATATCCCTGCGGTACAGTAAATACATTTTTGTTTGTAATGCTGTGTAACATTGGCGACAGCACTTTTAACTCTGTTACTGCATCATCCTGGGCTTTTATCTTATTTAAAATATTATCTGCCAGGCTTTCAAAATAGCCTTGTGGCACCTGCCTGAAAGATTGATTGGCAATAGTACTTAAAAAACCTCCGGTTTCTTCTTTCACATTCATCAAAATTTGTTCTTCTAACATTTCAAAATAACCTTCAGGAACAGTAAAAACATTTATCTTTTCTATCACCGCCAATAGCGGACTAAGCTCTTTTAATTCATTCAATATGTTGTTGCTGTTGTTCATTACCTTTTTGAGACGCTGTTGGTTATCAAAAGTTTAATTATTAAGTATAAATTCTTCAATCTTTTTTACGTCATGGTGATAGCTTGCTTTTAATGCCCCTTCACTGGTTTCAAGTACCCGGCTCATTTCCTCGTAAGGCATTTCATCGTAATACCTCAAGCTAAACACAACTTTTTGTTTTTCAGGCAATTGCTGAATGGCCACTTGTAATTTCCATTCCAGCTTATTGGCATCAAAATGTTCGCTGGCTTTTAGTTTATTGCTCAGCCCATTTTCCACATCTCCCAGCGAAACTGAGGATTTTCTTTTTTGCTGCTCAATAAAAGTGAGCGATTCGTTGGTGGCAATGCGGTATAACCAGGTGTACAACTGGCTGTCTTCCCTGAAGTTTTCCAGCCCCTTCCACTATTTTATAAACATATTTTGCAATACATCATTGGCATCTTCATGCTCCACCACCATCCGGCGTACATGCCAATATAATTTTTCCTGATATTTTTTTATAATAGCAGTAAACGCCCTCTCTTTTGTGACAGGTTCGGCAAACTGAATAAGCAGTTCTTTATCATCTAAATGTGTGGCCATATAAGGATTGAGGTAGTAAAAATAAAAAAACCAATCGGTAAGATTGGTTTTTAACTGAAAAGTTTAATGCTATTATTTACGGGCTATTACTTTTTCTGCTGCTTCCACAATATTAATTGTGTCCAAACCATACTTTGTAAGTAATTCTGTAGGTTTACCGCTTTCGCCAAAAGTATCATTGGTGCCTATATACTCAATAGGAATAGGGAAATGTTTGGCGGCTACCTGTGCAATACTATCACCCAATCCGCCAATTACATTATGTTCTTCTGCCGTTACAGCGCATTTTGTTTTTTTAATAGATGCCATTACCGCTTCAACATCTAAAGGTTTTATTGTATGGATATTAATTACTTCCACACTAATTCCTTTTTCCTGTAGTATTCTACCTGCTTCAATGGCCTTCCAAACTAAATGACCACAAGCGAATATGCTTACATCAGTACCTTCAGAAAGTTGTTGTGCTTTTCCAATTACAAAATCTTCTTCTTTAGTAAATATGGGCCATACCGGACGGCCAAAACGCAGGTATACCGGGCCTTCGTAATCGGCAATAGCTTGCGTAGCTGCTTTGGTTTGATTATAATCGGCTGGTACAATCACCGTCATGCCCGGTAACATTTTCATTAGGCCAATATCTTCTAAAATCTGGTGCGTTGCACCATCTTCACCTAAAGTAAGACCTGCGTGAGAAGCACAAATTTTTACATTTTTGCCGCTGTAAGCAACACTCTGGCGTATTTGATCGTACACCCTTCCGGTGCTAAAATTTGCAAATGTAGTTGTGTAAGGAATTTTGCCACCAATAGTTAAACCTGCTGCAATACCAATCATATTAGCCTCGGCAATACCGCACTGTACAAAACGCTCAGGAAATTCTTTAATAAATCCCTGCAATTTCATAGAGCCTAAAAGATCAGCAGTTAGTGCTATAATATTGGGGTTCTTTCTTGCAGCTTCCAGAATACCATCTCCAAAACCGCTACGGGTATCTTTATTACCTGTTACCTGAATTTGACTAAGCATATTTAATAAATCTGTTTAAATTTTATAATAAACTGCAAAGTAAACAAAGATTTGATTTAAAATAATGACAATGATAAAAGTTGCTCACATTGTTTGAGCAAAATAGAGCAGATCAATGAAATATTAAAAATGAATTGTTTTTTGCAAGCATAGAAATTTAGTTAAGCCCTGCAACTTGTGATTTAAAAAGGTTCTCTTCATTTTTAAGGCGCAGTTCCCATTTCCAGGCAGTATCCATCATATCGTTAAGGTTATAGGCAGGTTCCCAGCCAAGATCGGTTTTAGCTTTATTATTATTGGCATATATTGCCACCACATCGCCGACTCGCCTTGGTGCCAGCTGATAATTTAATTTTACACCACTCACCTTTTCAAAAGCAGCAATAACTTCCAGTACGGTATAACCATTGCCAGTGCCTAAATTAAATACTTCGCAATTGGAACTATTTTTATTATTGATCAGGTAATTTAATGCCAGTGTATGAGCATGGGCAATATCACTTACATGAATATAGTCTCTTACACAACTACCATCTTTTGTTTCATAATCGGTACCATAAACCTGCATCATGGGTAATTTACCAATAGCGGTTTGTGTAATTGCAGGTACCAAGTTAGCTGGCCTTCCAATAGGCAATTCCCCAATATTCATAGAAGGGTGAGCACCTACCGGATTAAAATACCTGAGTAAAATAGCTTTTAAAGAAGTACCCCTTACAGTATCTTTTATTATTTGCTCGCCCATTTGTTTGGTAGCACCATAAGGTGATTCAGCCGGTTTTTGTGGTGTTTCTTCTGTTACAATCATACTATCCGGATTACCGTAAACGGTGCAGGAAGAAGAGAATACAAAATGCGGCACATTAAATTCATCGGCACATTTTAAAATATTGATCAGAGAGTTAAGGTTATTCTCAAAATACATCAGTGGTTTTTCAACCGACTCTCCTACGGCTTTATAGGCTGCAAAATGTATAATGCCAACTATATCCGTATTCTCTTGAAAAATAGCGTAGGTATCATCGTAATTACACAGATCAACTTTATAGTTTTTTACTTTTTGGCTGATGATCTTTTCAACGCCATTAAGTATTGCTTCATTACTTCTGGAATTGTTATCTGCACAAATAACTTCATAACCATTTTGTACCAGATCAACTATTGTGTGAGAACCGATGTAGCCGCAGCCACCTGTAACTAATATCTTATTCATACTACAAAGGAAATAAAAAAATCACTCAGTTGCGTGAGTGATTTTTAATAATTAGTATATTTTAAACCTATTTAATAAAAAAAGACATGATGTAGTACACCACTGCTGCCAGTAAGCCACTTACAGGGATAGTTAAAACCCATGCCCATAGCAGGTTTACTGTAACACCCCAGCGAACTGCACTTAAACGCTTGGTGGCTCCCACTCCAATTATACTTCCGGTAATAGTATGTGTGGTGGAAACAGGAATACCCATTTGCCCAGTAAAAAACAATGTAAATGCGCCGGCAGTTTCTGCCGCCACGCCTTCCAGGGGAGTAACTTTTGTAATTTTTGTACCCATGGTTTTAATTATCTTCCAACCACCACTCATAGTACCCAAACCAATTGCCAGGTAACAAGCCGCAGGAACCCAGTTAGGTAAGTCGGAAAAATTTTGCATATTACCATTGGCTATTAATGCAGCACCTATAATACCCATTACCTTTTGAGCATCGTTACCACCATGGCCAATACTAAATGCAGCAGAACTAAACAGCTGCAATTTTTTAAACATATTGGCAACTTTAAATGCCGTTGGTGTCCGTATTTTTTCTACATACAAATACACTAAACTAAATAATATGGATGTAAAAATGATACCCCAAACTATCATACTGTTATCTGCCTTATCGATATCTTTTGCCAACGCTTTCTCAATACTAAAACCTTCAATTTTCTTTTTTACTTTAGCCTTATTAACCTCTGCTATCGGATAGATTGCATTTAAAGCTGCCATCGTACTATCCAAAGATAATTCTTTATTAAAGTATTGCTTAAGAGGGTCTTTATATTTTTCGGTAACATCTTTAGCAATACTATATTCTGCTTTTATTTTTTCATCGCTGGTCGCCTTTGCTTCCAGCACCAAAAAGTCGTTGGAGTTACGCACATCATCTTTTAATTTACTGGCTTCAATATCTTTTAACCATCCATTATCCGATGCCTGTTTAGCAATTCCTTTGGCCCCAAATTTATCAAAATCGGTTACCAAAGCATTTATTTTATTATAATTGGGTAAAGCTTTGTCTAATTTTTCTTTTGCTGTATTGTATGCTTTTAATACAACAGTGTCGCTGGGATTAGCTTCTTTTTTAGCTAATGTTTCTTTTACTTCTTTTTTATACTTATCCACCTTTAAAAACTTCTGCAGGTTTTCATCCATTTTGCTGCTTTCAAAATGATCGAATAACAAAACAGTTAAAAAAGTAACTACTGCAATAATACCCAACCTGGCCCACACATTTCGCATAATGGTAACTATAGTAATGAATATAGAAATACCCATACCAATAATTGGTGCCAGAAAAATAAATAAAACGGTGCTTAGTATAATATCTGATTCTACAATTTTACCCCAACTGTAACTGATACCTTTTTGCGATAAAGCGTGTGCAATTGCAGCACCGGCAAAACCACCAATTAATGTATGAGAAGAGGAGGAAGGAATGCCATACCACCAGGTTAATAAATTCCAGAATATAGCTGCAATAAGGCCGGCTAAAATTACAGGCAGTGTAATAAATTCTTTATTAACTGTTTTGCTGATGGTGTTTGCCACAGCATGATCTTTAAAAATAAAAAAAGCCACACAATTAAAAAAAGCTGCCCAAACCACCGCCTGAAAGGGCGTTAAAACTTTTGTGGAAACTACGGTGGCTATGGAGTTAGCCGCATCGTGAAAGCCATTGATATAATCAAATATTAAAGCAAGGGCTATAATTACTATTACTAAGGTCATAATATATGCAATGTGCAAATGTGCTAATGTGCCAATGTGCTAATTCCCAAAATTTAGAATAATCTGAGTTAAGCATTAGCGTATTAGCATATTGGCTAATTAGCTAATTGGTTTTATGCGTACTTTACAATTATACTTTCAATCACATTAGCGGCATCCTCACATTTATCGGTTACAATTTCCATTACCTGGTAAATCTCTCTTTTCTTAATTACCTCTTTAGCATCAGGTTCTTCTGCAAATAATTTTTCAATACTCATATCAAAAATATCATCCCCCTGGTTTTCAATACTATTGATCATTACCAGTGCATCGGTGATTTGGCGCATGTTCTTCATATTGCGTAATTCTTTAACGGCATCATGTACCGCCACACAACCCTGTGCAATGATGTCTGCCATTTTATGTATACCAGTATCGTTGGGGTTTACCCTGTAAAAGTTTATCTTTTTTGCAGATGCCTGAATATAATCTGCAATATCATCTAATGCTGAAGCCAGGTAGTGAATATCTTCCCTATCGAACGGAGTAATAAAATTTTTACCTAGCTCTGTAAATATCTGGTGCGTATAATCATCGTTGGTATGCTCCATATCCTCCACTTCTTTAATAAGTTTCGCTCTCTCATCAAAGTCTGGTTCGTTAACCACTTCTTTTAATTTTTCGCCCATTTTTACTAATACATCAACCACATTTTCAAACAATTGAAAAAATACCCTGTCTTTTGGTAAAAAGATCTTTAAAATTGAATTTAAGCCAGCCATAGTTTTAAATTTTGCGGCAAAGGTTAGTCTTTAAGCCAAAATAAGGAAACACTTTTAAAATGGTAATGATTTGTTAACACAGAGGTAATATTAAATTGTTATTCCTTTGCGGCAAAATTTGTTTATGCTTAAGAAACAACTGCCTTTGTTGGCTGTAGCCATGCTATTATGCCAGCTTTTACAAGCCCAATATTTAATGGATATGGTGGATACCAGCAAAGAAACCGGCCGGGGGCTTTTAGCATTATATAAAAAATTCGATCATCTTAAAATAGGCGGTTATATACAACCCCAGTTTCAGGTAGCAGAAAGTAAAGGTGCCAAAGCATTTGAAGGTGGTGATTTTGCCACTAATGTAAGCAACCGCTTTATGCTGCGCAGAAGCAGGGTACGTATAGATTATGTACATTTTTCCGAAGGGAAAAAACCCAGTGTGCAAATAGTTTTTCAATTTGATGCCAATGAAAGAGCCTTTACAGTAAGAGATGTATGGGGCCGTATTTTTGAAAATAAATACAAATTATTTTCTCTTACCACAGGTATGTTTGCCCGCCCTTTTGGTTACGAAGTTAACCTGAGTAGCAGCGACAGAGAAACCCCCGAAAGAGGCCGCATGAGCCAAACATTAATGAAAAGTGAAAGAGATTTGGGGGCAATGGTAAGTTTAGACTCCAGACGAAAAGACAATACATTAAAATACTTAAGATTTGATATTGGTTTTTTTAATGGCCAGGGTATTAATGCCGCAGGCGATTTTGATAACACCAAAGACCTTATTGGCAACATTGCTTTAAAACCTTATCACCTGAATAAGCAAATTACATTGGCAGCTGGTGCATCTATTCTATATGGTGGCCTGATGCAAAACACCAAATATGTATATAGCACCAATGCTGTTTTGGGCGTTAAGAAAGTTACTGTAGATTCTTCGGCAGATAATGTAACCCAAACTTCTCCACGGCATTATTATGGTACTAATGCCCAACTTAAATTTAAAAGCAATAAAGGACTTATTACGGAATTGAGAGGCGAATTTATTACCGGTAAACAAACAGGTACATTGAACAATACAGAAACTCCGGTGGCTTTAGTTTCCGGCATGGATGGATTTCATATCCGCAGTTTTAATGGTGCTTACTTTTATTTTTTGCAGCAGATTTTTAATGTAAGAAATCAACTGATCATTAAATATGATTGGTATGACCCTAACACTAAAGTAAGTGGCAATGAAATTGGCGCAGCCGGAAGTAATTTTACCGCAGCAAATATTAAATACAATACATTAGGCTTAGGTTATGTAAATTATTTAACTGATAATGTTAAACTGGTTTTATACTACGCAAAAGTTACTAACGAAAAAACGCAGTTAACCAATTACACAAAAGATATAAAAGACAATATACTTACCTGCAGGTTACAGTTCAGGTTTTAATTTTACTTCGGTAATATTTGCTTAACAATTTATTGCTTATTAGGTAACAGGTGGGTGTTGTTTAGTTAACACTTCAGTTGCACCTTTGCATCAGCATAAAAGTACTGCACCACAATAGCCTATTTCTATACGCTTTTAGCTTTTTTAAAAGTTATAACTGCAGTTTGTTTTGGTAATTATATAGCAATCTTTCTCATGTAGCGGAGCAGGACTTTTTAAGTCCTGCTTTTTTTTATTGGCAACAAAGTAACAGTGGCCGATGTACTTAAAATATTTTTCTTATCGGTTACAAAATTGTTACCATTAACTGGTTATTTTTTTCTTAACATTTTGTTTGTGTTTACTTAACCCCGGGGAAATTATTTGATAATACTGCCCTGATACTTTTGCTGCTCAAAACTAAAACCATTGTTTATGAAGCAAACAAAGCACCAACTAACCAGATTACTATTACTGGTCTTTACATTAATTTATGCTCCTGTTTTATCACAGGCACAACAAAATGTGCAGGTAAAAGGTAAAGTAGCAGATGCCACTACCGGCAAAGCTCTTGAGGGCGTTAGCATCACCGTAAAAAATTCTGCCTATGGCACATCAACCGATAAGCAGGGTGAATTTAAAATTGCTGTATTAAAAGGCGAAAAATTAGTGATTACTTTTAGTGGCTATCAACAACAAACAATTACTGCCACCGACAATTTTTTAACTATTCAGCTTACACAAGATGCTAAACAACTGGAAGATGTGGTGGTAACTGCATTAGGTGTAAAGAAAGACAAAAGAATTATTGGCTATTCTTCCCAGGAAGTGAAAGGTGCAGATCTGATCAAAGGCAGGGAATCAAACCCTATCAACTCCTTAGTAGGTAAAGTATCAGGTTTAACCGTTGGCGCCTCTGCCGAACTGTTAGGTAATCCGCAGGTTTTATTGCGTGGTGGTGCTATTAATTTATATGTGGTAGATGGTATTCCTATTAATTCAGATACATGGAATATTAGCCCAGATGATATTGAAAGCTATACAGTGCTTAAAGGCCCTGTAGCCTCAGCATTGTATGGTTACCGTGGCCAAAACGGTGCCATCATCATCAATACAAAAAAAGGCACTAAAGATAAACGTGGCTACGCTGTAGAGTTTAACAGCAGCACCATGGTTAACAAAGGCTTTATTGCTTTGCCTAAAACACAGGACCTTTATGGCCCCGGCGATCACGGACAATACAAATTTGTAGATGGCAAAGGCGCTGGCGTAAATGATAATGATTATGATATTTGGGGGCCACGTTTTGATGGACAGTTGATTGAACAATATGATAGTCCTGTTGATCCTGTTACAGGTATTCGCTCTAAAACACCCTGGACGGCAAGAGGAAAAGACAATTTAAAAAGATTTATACAGGCAGGCATTTTATCTACCAACAATTTATCAGTATCTGCAAGTGGCGAAAAGTATGACCTGCGATTTTCTGTTGGACAAACCTATCAAAGAGGTTTAGTACCTAACACTAATTTAAATACCACCAATTTCAATTTAGCTTCTACATTAAAATTCAGCAAAAAATTAACGCTTGATGCTAATATCAATTTTAATAAACAATATACTGATAATATACCTGATGTAAACTACGGCCCCAACAGTGTGATATACAACATTACCATTTGGGGCGGTGCTGATTGGAATATTGATGATATGCACAATTACTGGCAGCCGGGTAAAGAAGGGGTGCAAAGTAATTATGCAGAATACCAGCGTTACCACAATCCTTATTTTATGAGTTATGAGTGGTTACGTAGCCATCAAAAAAATGATATTTATGGTTACGCAACGCTGAACTATAAGTTCAATAATTATGTAGAGTTGATGGGTAGAACATCAATAACCACTTACGATTTAACCAGAACAGAAAAAATGCCTTTCTCTGCTCACCCTTATGGCCGTGAAGGTGGATTGGGAGATTACAGAGAAGATAAACGTTCTTTATTTGAGAACAACACAGAAGTGATGTTGCGTTTTAAATCGCCAAAGATCGCCAATTTTTTAGGCATCAATGGTTTTGCAGGAGCTAATATGCGTACTTTTAAATACAACTCTAGTTTTGTAACTACCGATTACTTAAATGTACCCAATGTATACGCATTTTCTAACAGCCGTAATCCTGTAAAAGCGTTCAGCTTTGCTTCGGATATGAGAGTGCCCAGTGCTTTTTATTCTTTGGATTTTGCTTTAGGAAAATATGCCAATATCAATACTACAGGAAGGGTAGATAAATTATCTGCATTAAATTCTAATAACAATACTTTCTTTTACCCATCTGTAAATGTAAGTACTGTTGTTTCCGATTATACAACAATGCCTTCGGTAATTTCTTTCTTAAAATTAAGAGGATCCTATGCACAGGTTAGAGGTGGAGGTTCATTTGTATCCAGCACAATAGGAGCAACTCCCAACAATAGTTATCCTTTAGGTTATGGTTCAGAATACTCATCAACTTATGGTGGCCCTACTTATACTTTCAATAATGTCTATAATACGGGTATTGGTTACAATAATACCACAGAAGCAAAGTTTACCAGCAACCTTGTTGATGAAAACGTAAAACCTGATAACAGAATAAGTACTGAAATAGGTTTAGATATGAAGTTTTTAAAAAACAGGTTTGGTGTTGATGTTGCTTACTTTAGTTATATTGATGGGCCACAGATCTACAGAAAAGATATCTCTTCAGCTTCCGGTTATTCTAATTATACCATTAATGCTTTAAAAACTAAAAAAACCGGTGTAGAAATTTCTTTAAGCGGCACCCCTGTAAAATTACAAAACAGTTTTAGCTGGGATGTATTATTAAACTGGAGTACATTTAAAGATGTGTATACCGAACTACCACCTGGTGTTGCTACTATTGGTACTTTCTTTAAAGTAGGCAGCCGTGTGGATGAAGTGTACATCAGAAAATTTGCACGTACACCTGATGGACAGATTATTAACGATGGAGGTGGACGCCCAATCGTATTACCGGTTGCACAATTTGCAGGTTATGCAAGTCCAAAATTTGTATGGGGCTTTAATAACAAATTCAATTACAAAAATATTTCATTAAGCTTTCAGTTTGATGGCCGTGTAGGTGGTGTAATGGAAGATTATGTAAGAAAGAAAACCTTCCAGGGTGGCCGCCATATTGAAACCATTGAAGGTGCATTGGGCGCTGCAAGATATGATGATACAAAAGGTATAAAATCTTATTTAGGCGAGGGTGTGCAGGTATCAAATGGTGCTGCAATAAATTATGATCCTGTAACAGGAGTAATTACTAATTATTCGGCACTGCAATTTGCAGCTAATGCTACAAAAACTTATGCCCAGGATTATGTTAGCCGTGTACATGGTATACCAGAACCTAACATGATGAGCAAGAGCTATCTTAAATTAAGAGAAATAGTTTTAGGATATAGTTTACCAGCTAAATTTTTAGGCAAATCATTTATTAAGAATGCCAGCATTTCATTTGTAGCCCGTAACATTTTATACTTTATGAAAGACAATAAGTTTAAAGATGTGGATATTGATCAGTATGCAGGCAGCCAGAGCGGTACCAATTTACAAACACCTACTACCAGAAGCTATGGTGTTAACCTAAATGTTGCTTTTTAATTACAATAAAACTAAAAAAATGAAAAAAATAATTTCAATACTATCAGTTAGTGCAATACTTTTTACAACATCCTGTAAAAAAGATTTCAATAGTCTGCAAGACGATCCCAACAGGGCTACAAGTGTTCCCGCAAACCTAATCTTAAACGGTGTTTTGTCCGACATTTATCAAAGCCCTTTTAGCCCTACCCAACGCTGGAACCAATTTTATGCATGTAACTATGCCTATTATGGCGATCAGCAATATACCTGGTCCGGCGTTTCTTACAACACTTACAACACACTTAAAAATGTAACTAAAATGGAAGAAGAAGCTGCAAAAAGCATTGCTTCTCCAAACCCGTATACTGCATTAGGCAAATTTTTAAGAGCCTATATGTTTTATAACCTTACCATGCAAACTGGTGATATACCAGTATCAGAAGCTTTAAAATCTCTGGCTAATGTTGCACCTAAATACGATTCGCAAAAAGAAGTGTTTAAACAAATATTAGTTTGGTTAGAAGAAGCCAATACCGAAATGAGTAATATTATTACTAAAGGAGGTTACATATTATCCAGTGACTTTTATTACAATAATGATTTAAGCAAATGGCGTAAAGCAGTTAACAGTTTTAAACTTCGTGTGCTGGTTCAATTAAGCAGATATGAAGCAGATACTGATTTAAACATCAAACAAAAATTTACGGAAACATTTACTAATGCAGCTAAGTATCCTGTGTTTACAAACATGGAAGATAACATGCAGTATGTTTTTAATGCCCAGTACAATAAATACCCTACCAATCCGGAAAGTTTTGGTTTTGATGCTGCCCGTTATAATATGGCATCTACTTATTTAAACACGTTGGTAAGTCTAAACGATCCCCGTACATTTTACGTAGCAGAACCTGCTGCTGCTTTAGTTGCAGGCGGTGCAGCACCAAATAGCTTTGCAGCTTTTGCAGGTGCTGGCAGTGGCGAAGATCTGGCGACTATGAGTGCGAATGCAGGATTAGGAAAATACTCTTTTATTAATCGTAAAAGATATTATAGCAGCTTTACTGCAGAAAATTGTGTGCAAATTGGTTATGCCGAAATGTGTTTTAATATTGCTGAAGCAATGAACCGGGGCTGGATAACCGGTACTGCAGAAGACTGGTACAAAAAAGGTATTCAGGCAAGTATCGGTTTTTACGGCATTATAAATGGTAACAACACCATTTACTCTCAAAAAATTGGCGGTACGTTAAGTGATTATAATACATACAGTATTAATTACGATTGGGCAACGTATTATGCACAACCAGCAATTACTTATTCTGGTAATAATGCTACCGGCTTAAATCAGATCATTACACAAAAGTATTTAGCCTTTTATCAAAACAGCGGTTGGGAAGCTTATTACAACTGGCGCCGTACCGGTGCTCCGGCTTTTCATACCGGGCCAGGCAATGGTAACAGCAACAGAATTGCGTTGCGCTTTCAGTATCCTACTGCAGAAAAATCAATTAATGCAACCAACGTAAATGCGGCAATACAAAGCCAGTTTGCAGGGCAGGATGATATTAATGCCAAAATGTGGATCATCAAATAAAAGAATTACAAAATAAGAATAAATATAGACGGAACTTGCTATAAGTTCCGTCTATATTTTTAAAATTGTATCTCCTCTAATCAAAAATCTGCAGCCTTATCTTTAATAAGTGCATGTAACTTTGTTTCATCAGTTTTCTTTTTAAAGGCAAAAGTTATTTATGAAAAAACAAGCGGTACTATTTTTATTAACGATGGCACATGCTATTATTTTTGCACAACAAAAACCAGTAACCACCTTACAAGTGCCGGGCAAAGATCAGTTTACAAAAATTAATGAAAAAGGAATATCAGTTTTACCCAGTGGCCGCTTCCTTACACCTGCCGGTAATTTAATTCGCATTACAAACGATCCTTTCGGTTTAGCCATTGCGCCCAATGGAAAAAAAGCAGTAACGCTGCACAATGGTGTTATTACAATAATTGATCTTACCTCTTTACAAAACACAAGAGTGCCGAGCTACAATCAAAAAATAACTTCTCCGCTTGCGCATGAGCCGCTTTCGGGCAGCAGCTTTGCAGCAGATTCAATAAAAACACAGGTCATAAAATCGCCACTTACCCATGGTTCATTTTTAGGGGTAGCATTTGCTGCCGATTCTAAAACAGTGTATTTAAGTGGTGGCGATAATGGTGCAGTAATTGTTTACGATATTGAAAATTTTAAACGTTTAGATTCTATTTCATTAAATGGAACGGTTAACGGGGTTGAATTTGATGACAGTTTTACATCAGACCTGTTACTGAATAATAATGAATTGCTGATTTTAGACAGAGGAAATTTTCGGTTAGTACGATATGATCTTATCCGTAAAAAAATTACCGCTTCTATACCATCAGGCCGCCAACCCTTTGGCCTTGCATTAAGTACAGATAAACAAACTGCTTTTGTTGCCAATGTAGGTACCTATGCCTATCCATTAGTTGAAGGAATGGATTCTGCCAATTACAATTCCATGATGATCAATCACCATCCTTATGGTGATAATACTAAAGAATCTATTGAAGGAACGGTGATTGATGAAAAAAGAATTCCCGGCGTAGGTAGCCCTAACTCACCCGAAGCAATGAGTGTTTTCAGCATCAATTTAAAAACCAATAAAGTAATAGATAAATTTAAAACCGGTTATCAAATTGGTGAAATGGTGGAAGATGCAGAAGTAGTGGGTGGTGCCAGCCCCAACTCTATTGCGGTAGGCAAAAAATATATTTATGTAACCAATGCCAGCAATGATAATATTGCAGTGATCGATTTTAAAAATCATAAAATATTAGCCCACATTCCTATTAAAGTAGATAAACGTATTGATAAATTCAGAGGACTCTTACCCTTTGGCATTACCTTAAGTAAAGATGAAAAAACTTTGTACGTGGCATTGTTAGGCTTTAATGCAGTAGCGGTAATTGATGTGGCCACAAAGATTACCAAAGGATTAATTCCTACAGGCTGGGGGCCTGCAAGAGTAAAATTATCTGCCGATGAAAAAGAAATGTATGTGATCAGTTGCCGGGGTTTGGGTGCAGGGCCAAATGGTGGTGCCGGTTTTGTTGCACCGCCGCAGGGTACTTATATTGGCGATATACAGTTGGGTAGTTTTCAAAAAATTACAATGCCCGGTGCGGCACAATTAGCAGCCTACACTAAACAAAGCATCAGTAACACTTTTACAGCTACCACTATTAAAGATTATATAAGCAACCCCTTACCTGCTTTGCCGGGTTTAAGCAAAAGCCCTATCAAATACATTGTATACATCACCAAAGAAAACAGAACTTATGATGAAGTTTTGGGCCAATTAAAAAATGCCAATGGCGACACTACCCTTGCCAGGTTTGGTGTTAATTGCGAGTACACATTACCCGATTCTTTACAGGCAATAAATAAGAATTTAAAAGTCACACCCAACCATCATAAAGTTGCTATGCAATTTTCTTTCAGCGATAATTTTTATTGCGACAGCGATGCCTCTATTCATGGCCACCACTGGATGATGGGGGTAATACCTAACGAATGGGTAGAAACGAACAGCAGTGTTGATAAAACAGCGAAATATTTTTCCAAAGCACCGGGCAGAAGATTCCCCGGCTCTACCGGCAGTATGGACCCGGAAGATTATGCGGAAACCGGCGGTTTATGGGAAGCGCTGGAAAGAAAGAACATTAACTTTTATAATTTTGGCGAAGCCAATGAAACAGCTCATGTGCGTGAAGAATGGTACGATACCGCAACCGGTGCTGCACATGCTGTAATGGTACCTATGCAAAAAGCATTGTTCACCCGTACCAGTCATAACTATGCCGGGTACAATACCAACATTCCCGACCAGTTCAGGATGAACCAGTTTGAAGAAGAGTTTACAAAAAAATGGATCAATGGAAAAGAAACAATGCCTTCGCTAATTACCATGCAGGTACCCAACGATCATACTGCCGGTGCAAGGCCAGAAGATGGCTATTTTTCCCGGAGTTCTTTTGTAGCAGATAATGATTTGGCAGTGGGCAGAATTGTACATTTTTTATCCCGTACGCAATACTGGAAAAATATGCTGGTGATCATTACAGAAGATGATCCGCAGGGCGGTGTTGATCATATTGATGCACACCGCAGTATTTTAATGATGGCCGGCCCTTATGTAAAACGTGGGTACGTTAGTCACACCCATGCTAACTTTGGATCCATCTTAAAAACGATTTATAATATTTTAGGCGTACCTTATGTAAACCAGTATGATGTTACTGCTTCTTTACTGCAGGATTTTTTTTCCAGTAAGCCCGATTTTACTCCGTATACTTTGGAACCGCACGATCCCAGGGTTTTTGATGTGGACAAAGCCATGAAAAAATACAACCGCCCTATCGACTGGCGCAAAATTTTGCAGGGCCCAGAAATGGATAAGGTAGAAGACATGAAAAAAGAATTTAACCAACAATAAAATAACCATTGTATGCACGCCATTAAAAAAATGATTTTTGCCAGCCTAGTTTTACTTCCTGCTTTTGTTATTGCACAAAGCAATGACTCTAAAAAAGTGTTACTACCCAATGGCTGGACGTTATCGCCAGCAGGCCGCTCTTTACCGCTGGGAGACCTGCCATTGAATATAGCCGTTTCCAAATCAAAAAAATTAATGGCCGTTACCAACAACGGGCAAGGCGTGCAAAGCATTCAACTGATCGATCCTGCAACTGAAAAAATACTGGACAATGTGGTAGTACCCAAATGCTGGTATGGCTTAAAATTTTCGGCCGATGAAAAATATTTATACGCCAGCGGCGGTAACGATAACTGGATCTTAAAATATGCAGTAGCTAAAAACAAACTGGTATTAAATGATTCTATTGCACTGGGCAAAAAATGGCCTAACAAAATATCTCCGGCAGGTATCGATATTGATGATGCAGCCGAATTACTGTATGTGGTTACCAAAGACAATAACTCATTGTACATTGTTAATCTTGCCAACAAAAAAATAAATTTTCAATTGCAGTTGGAGGAAGCGGCTTACTCCTGCTTACTATCCAACAATAAAAAAGAACTGTACATTTCTTTATGGGGCGCAAAAAAAGTATTGGTATTTGATATTGCAACACAAAAAATTACCGCACAAATAAATGTGGGAGAAAATCCCAACGAGTTACTGCTTTCCAAAACCGGGCAATACCTTTTTGTGGCTTGTGCCGGCAATAACGCCGTTTCTATTATTGATATCATACAACGAAAAGAACTGGAAGTATTAAATGCGGCATTGTATCCCAATGCGCCAACCGGTTCGGCAAGTAACGGGCTTGCATTAAGCAACAATCAAAAAACATTGTATGTGGCCAATGCCGATAATAATTGTTTGGCCGTATTTGATATCAGCAAACCGGGCTTTAGTAAATCAAAAGGTTTTATACCCACCGGCTGGTACCCTACCAATGTAAAACTAATTGGCAAAAAAATATTTGTAAGCAATGGTAAAGGATTTTCTTCTTTTCCCAATGTAAAAGGGCCCAACCCTGCCAGCAATAAACAGGAAGTAATTTACCAGCATGGCGATTATAAAAAACAGCAAAGCAAAATTCAATACATTGGTGGTTTAATGAAAGGCCAGATGAGTATTATTGATGAACCATCCGCAGCCAGGCTGGCAATGTATTCAAAAACAGTGTATGAAAACACCCCTTACACAAAAGAAAAAGAATTAAATGCCAAAGGAGAAGCGGGCAATCCCATCCCCATGAAAGTGGGTGATGCTTCTCCCATAAAATACGTGTTCTATATCATTAAAGAAAACAGAACTTACGACCAGGTACTGGGCGATATACCCGAAGGAAATGGTGATGCCAGCCTGGTTTTATTTGGCGAAAAAATTACACCTAATCAACACAAACTGGCAAAGGAATTTGTATTGCTGGATAATTTTTATGTAGATGGTGAAGTAAGTGCCGACGGGCATAACTGGACGATGGCTGCAAACGCCAATGATTATTTAGAAAAAAACTGGGTGACCAGTTATGGTGGAAGAGGTGGCGACTATGATGCCGAAGGCAATCGTGATATTGCCAGCCCTGACCGTGGTTTTTTATGGGACTATTGTAAACGTGCCGGCGTTAGTTACAGAACCTACGGCGAATTTGCTGATGATTACAAAGCTAATATTCCGGTATTGAAAGATCATTTTTGCCCTTACTATACCAGTTGGGATGAAAAGATAAGAGACACCACACGTTTTTACCAATGGAAAAGAGAATTTGATTCTTTGCTGGCTGTTAATGCCGTGCCTAAATTTAATTCGCTGCGTTTTATAAATGACCATACCGAAGGCGCAAGAATTGGAAGGCCCACGCCCTTTGCGCATGTGGCCGATAATGATTTGGCCGTAGGCATGTTTGTGGAATACTTATCGCAAAGCCCTATTTGGAAAGAGACCGCCATTTTTATTATTGAAGACGATGCACAAAATGGCCCCGACCATGTGGATGCCCACCGCAGCACCGCTTACTTAGCCGGTGGTTTTGTAAAAAGAAAATTTGTTGATCATACGATGTACTCCACTTCTTCTATGCTGCGTACCATGGAATTAATTTTAGGCCTGCCTCCTATGAGCCAGTATGATGCTGCGGCATTGCCCATGTACAAATGTTTTAATACAGTTGCTGATCTTACTCCCTTTACATCGGTTGCAGCCAATGTTGACCTGGATGAAAAGAATGTAAAAAATACCGCCAGTGCAAAACTTAGTGCAACATTTGATTTTAGTAAAGAAGACCGCATCCCCGACCTGGTTTTTAGTGAAGTAATTTGGAAAGCCGTAAAGGGAGAACAAAGCATTATGCCTGCTCCAAGAAGAAGCGCTTTTGTAAAAATGGTGGAAGATGATGATGACGATGAAAAATAATTTTTATTGCCAGCCAAAATCCATAACATTTAATTGAAAAAAGAATAAGCCTCTTTAAAATGAAAAAAAGATTCTTCACTGTTTGCATGTTGCTTTCATCTTTATTTGTTTTTGCCCAGCAAAACAACCAGGAAAAAAAAGATACCAGCTCATTAAAACTTAATGAAGTGGTGGTAACTGCCCAGCGTAATCAACAGCAAAACTTATTAGTACCCTATACTGTAAATACATTGGGCAGAAAAGCAATGGACGACTACCAGTTTAGAACCACGCCGGAAGCCATGATGGCAATGAATGGCGTGTTTGTACAAAAAACAAATCACGGGGGCGGCTCTCCTTTTGTAAGAGGTGTAACCGGCAACCAAACTTTACTTTTAATAGATGGTATACGGTTGAATAATTCCACGTTTCGTTATGGCCCCAACCAATACCTCAATACCATTGATGCATACAGCATCAGCAAAATAGAAGTGGCCAAAGGCACCGGCTCGGTACAATATGGCACCGATGCTATTGGAGGAGTGATTAATCTTATCACCAACAGCCCTGTATTTGCTACAGACAAATCTTCTTTTAAAGCAAAAGCAATTGCAAAGTACATGACGGGTGATATGGAAAAAACAGCAAGGGCCGAAGCCATGTACAGCAGTAAAAGATTTGCATTGCTTGCCGGCTTCAGCAAAAGAAATTTTGGCGATATTATTGGCGGCGATACAACAGGCAGGCAATCTCCATCGGGTTATAACGAATGGGCATTTGACATAAAAGCTGCCTTTTTATTAAAAGAAAATATACAGCTTACCGTAGCTAACCAGTTTTTACAACAGCAGCATGTACCCGTATATCATAAAGTGCAGTTGGAAAATTTTACTGTAAACGAAATGGATCCGCAGCAGCGTTTGTTAAGTTATGCAAGGGTAAATGTGAAGAGCAGGGCTTCTTTAATAAAAGAAACAGAATTTACCGTTTCCTTTCAGCAGGGTATTGAAGGCCGCAACAGTTTAAAAAATGGCAGTACTTCATTAAGAAAAGAAAAAGACAATACAAAAACTGTGGGTATTACTGCAGACATTTTATCGGCAATGGGTAAAAACTGGACAGCCAATTCAGGTATAGAAATTTATACCGATAAAGTAAACAGCAGCAGGCTGGATATTAATACACAAACCAATGCAGTAGATACAAAAAGAGGGTTGTATCCTAACAATTCAAAGTATGGTAACTACTCTTTGTATTCGCTGCACCATTTTCGCTTAGGCAAATGGATAGTTGATGGCGGTTTACGTTTTAATACTTTTAAAATAAATATTCCTGATACCACATTGGGCAGTGTACTAATCACTCCTTCGGCTTTGGTAATAAATGGCGCTTTATTATACAGCATCAGTAAACAACAAACCGTTTACGCTTCTTTTAGCAGTGGTTACCGGGCACCCAATGTAGATGATATGGGCACACTGGGTATTGTAGATTTCAGGTACGAAGTACCCACTGCAGGGCTGCAACCAGAAAGATCGCAGCATAGTGAACTGGGTTATAAATTTCAATCTAAAAAGATCAGTGCAACATTTGCAGCTTACTACATGCACCTCTCCAATCTTATTACCAGGGTAAAAGCCGAAGGCCAGATCATTAACGGCTACCCGGTTTATAAAAAAGAAAATACCGAAGCAGCATTTATTAAAGGAATAGAAACAGAATTTAACGCTGAGGTAACACAGCATGTTTATTTTAGCAGTGGCATTAGTTATACCTATGGACAAAGTTTGAGCAAGCACGAACCATTGCGCCGCATTCCTCCATTTAACGGAAGAGTAACCGGCACTTATAAAAATAATAAATGGTTTGCGGCAACAGAATTTCAGTTTGCATCAAAACAAACCCGGCTGGCACAGGGCGATAAAGATGATAACCGCATCGGTATTAATGGTACGGCAGGCTGGCAGGTAATTAATTGTTATGCTGGTTATAAATTACCGGCCGTAAATTTTAATATAGGCTTACAAAATGTATTGAATAAAGATTATCGCACACATGGCAGCGGCATTAATGGAGTTGGCCGCAGCGGCTGGGTAGCCATATCGCTAAAAATATAAAACATGCAAACCGAAAAAATTCTGAGCCTGGTAAATGAGATCATGTTTTTGTATGAAAGCCACGGTAACGAAGATTATATCGGTGAGCCTGTTTCTCAAATAGAACACATGTGCCAGTGCGCACAACTGGCCCAGGCAGCAGGGGCGGATGATGATGTGGTGCTGGCAGCATTTTTTCATGATATTGGCCACCTGTGCGAATTTGCCTTCCCCGAAAAAAAATTACTGCACATGGATGATTGTGGTATCATCGACCACGAAAAATTAGGGGCTGATTATTTACGCAGTATTGGCTTTTCGGAAAAAATTGCAAAGCTGGTCCAAAGCCATGTGGCTGCTAAAAGGTACCTCACCTATCATTTTCCAAATTATTACAACCAGCTATCCGATGCCAGTAAAAAAACATTGCAGTTCCAGGGTGGTGTAATGACGGCAGAGGAAGCTTTTGCCTTTGAAGAAGATGGCCTGTTCGACCTGTATATTGCCATTCGTAAATGGGATGACCTGGCTAAAAAAACACAACAATCCCTGCCCGACCTGAAGCAGTATAAGCAAATGATGACAGAACATCTTTCTCAACAAAATAATTAATAAAAATTAGTGTATGATAAAAATGGTTGTATTTGATATGGCCGGTACTACCGTTGACGAAAATAATGTGGTGTATAAAACATTGCAAAAAGTGATCAATGAAGCTGGCTTTAATTTTTCGTTAGAACAAGTGCTAGCAGTTGGCGCCGGCAAAGAAAAACTAACAGCAATAAAAGATATCATTGCATTGGAAGGTGCAATGGCGGATGACAGTATTGGTAATAAAATATACCACTCCTTTGTGGTGGAGCTGGCAACAGCCTACGATAGTTTTGAATTAAAACCACAACCCGGGGCACAAGAAATTTTTGATGCATTAAGAGCTAAAAATATTTTAGTAGTATTAAATACCGGTTATGATGAAAAGACCGCTGTAAACATTTTAGAAAAATTACGTTGGGAAACCGGGAAACAAATTGACGGATTAATTACAGCCAGCGATGTACAAAATAACCGCCCCAATCCGGATATGATTGTACTAGCCATGCAAAGGTTCGGGATAGAAAATGCAAGTGAAGTAGTTAAAGTGGGCGATTCCATCATCGACATTGAAGAAGGCAAAAATACAGGTTGTTCACTCAGCATTGGCATCACCACCGGTGCACATACTTACGAACAACTGGCCACTGCTGCTCCCCATCATATCATTCACCATTTACAGGAATTGTTACTATTAATTTAATGGATCATGCCTGCTACCATTTCATTTACCCAAAACAATAACAGCAGCGTAAAGCTAAACCGGCAACCGTTGCTGCTGGTTATCTATATTTCTTTATGTGCTTTTGTAATTTACAGTTGCATGTATGGTTTTAGAAAACCTTATACCGCTGCTACTTACAACAACATTTTCTTTTTAGGCATTTCTTATAAGGTATGCTTGGTAATTGCACAGGTGCTGGGTTATATGTGCAGCAAGTTTTACGGCATTAAATTTATTTCGGGCATGAAACCCGAACTCCGTTCTGCATACATACTTTTATTTATAGGCATTGCATGGGCATCCTTGTTGCTGTTTGCAATAATTCCGCCGCCATACAATATCATCTGCATGTTTATTAATGGCCTGCCGCTGGGCATGGTGTTTGGTTTGGTATTTGGTTTTATAGAAGGCCGGAAAACAACAGAATTGATGGGTGCCATTTTAGCTACCAGTTTTATTTTTGCATCGGGCCTGGCCAAAACCATTGGTAAGTGGTTAATACTCCAATTTAATTTCAGCGATTGGTGGATGCCCTTTACCGCCGGCGCTTTTTTTGTAGTGCCACTTTGCATTTGTGTAAAATTATTACACCAGGCGCCGCCACCCGGTGCAGATGATATTGCACAGCGCACCATTCGCAAACCAATGACTGCTGCAGAAAGAAAACAATTCATCCGTCAATTTGGATTGGCCATAGCACCCATAATATTTGCGTATGCCGTTTTTACTATTGTAAGAGATTTTGTAGAAGACTTTGCCAACGAGTTATGGATAGAAACGGGGTTTCAAAACAATGCCGGCATATTTGCACAAACCAGTACCGCCATTGCATTAATTACACTGGCTATTATTGCCGGTTTCTTTTTAATAAAAAGTAATTATAAAGCGTTTCGCTTAAGTCATTTTTTAATAATGGCAGGAGTATTATTATCTGCAGTATCTACATTTTGTTTTAATAGCCATTTTATTTCGCCCTTTACCTGGATGCTGCTTTCCACTACCGGTTTATACCTGGCCTACCTGCCTTTTAACTGTGTTTATTTTGAGCGCATGTTAGCCACCTACAAAATAAATGGCAATATTGGTTTTGTAATGTACATCGCCGATGCCTTTGGTTACTTAGGTACCGTGGCAGTTTTACTGATCAAAGAATTTATACCGATCCAATATAGCTGGATCAATTTTTTTAGCTTTCTTTTTTATACCGCCGCCATCATAGGCGTTATCCTTATAATAGTTAGTTTAAGTACACACAGTAAATTATATAAAAATTTATGCAACAAAAATCAGCCATCGTAATTGGTGCAGGTATTGTGGGCCTGGCCAGTGCAAGAGCTCTTGCGCAAAAAGGTTTTAGTGTAAAAGTATTCGACCGTTATCCGCAGGCGGTGGGTGCATCGGTAAGAAATTTTGGCATGGTATGGCCTGTTGGTCAGCCAGCAGGCACTTTGTACAATCGTGCCATGCGCAGCAGGGCAATTTGGAAATCCGTTGCTGCTGATGCCAATATCTGGCACCAGGAAACCGGCAGCCTTCATCTTGCCTATAACAAAGAAGAATGGCAGGTATTGCAGGAGTTGGAAAATATCTTTAAAAAAGAAAAAAGGAATGTGAGCCTTTTAGATAAAAATAAAATTGCGGAGCAGTATGAACAGGTGAACCCCGAAAATTTATTGGGAGGTTTATACAGTGCCGATGAAATGCTGGTTGACCCCAGGGAAGCTATTGCAGCATTACCGGAATACCTGCAGGGAAAATATGCCGTGGAGTTTTACTGGAACAAATGCGTAAGTTATATCGCCGATCAAACCGTGTATATTGGTAATGAAGAAGAACACGAAGCGGATATAATTTTTGTATGCAGCGGTGCCGATTTTGAAACACTCTATCCCGAAGAATTTGCAAAACTGCCCATCACCAAATGTAAATTACAAATGCTGCGTACGGCAGCCATGCCCGAGCGCTACCGTATTAAAACGGCTATTTGTGGCGGATTATCTTTATTGCATTACAGCAGTTTTAAAGCGGCGCCTTCATTGCCGGCATTGCAAAAAAAGATGGCGGAAGAAATGAAGGAGTATCTTGAGCTGGGCATACATGTAATGGCCGCACAAAATGGCAAAGGCGAAATTACCATTGGTGATTCGCATGAGTACGGGTTGTACCTGGATCCATTCGACAGGGCATCCACCAACAAAATGATACTGGATTATTTAAAAACATTTTTAAAAATTAATAGCAATGCCATTGCCGAAACCTGGCATGGCATATACCCCAAACTCACCAATGGTGATACAGAAATTTTCTTTTCGCCAGATCCCGGGGTATATATTTTGAACGGTGTTGGTGGTGCCGGCATGACCTTATCTTTTGGCCTGGCAGAAGAAATGGTAGAGCAGGCAATGATGGTAACTGCGTAACTATTAAAACAATTTAATGTAATACGCAACGCTTGTGTTATTATAATTGTCAGTAGTAATATGAAAAAGTTAGCCCTTTATTTTTTAGTATCAACTGCAATTATTTTTTTTACCAGTTGTAAAAAAAGTCCTCCGGTGCCACCGGTAAATACCGAAGTTGAAATTCGGGTAAAAAATGCTACCCCCTGGATATTTTACGATTGTACGGTAAACGCTTACAATTACGGCTCAGTAAATATTGATGCTGTATCCGCTTACAAAACTTTTGCTAAAGCTTACCGATATGCCAGCATTGCATTAAGCATGAATGGCAAACCCTATAGCATTATTCCAATTGACAACGTGGGTGAAACGTCGCTGGCAAATGGTAAGTATACTTATAAACTTACCTATTCGGCTACAGATGATAGATTGAATATGGAACTGATCAAAGATTAGATCAACAAAAAAACATCATTTATACTCTTCCCTTACCGGGTTAAACACATCAATTAATTTACAATCGGTAATAGCAGTAGCACCATGTTTTAAATTGGGTGCAACAGTTATTGCCATTCCGGCTTTCAACATAAATTCTTCGCCTTCTATTATAAAAAGCATTTCGCCTTCCTCCACATAACTTACCTGCTCATGTATGTGCGAATGTAAAGGAACGCTGTGGCCCGCTTTTGCGTCTAACCAACCAATGCTCAAGCCTTCGGCATGATAATATTTTCCGGTAAAGCCGGCTACAATTTCCCTGGTTGTAATGGCATTGATATTTGTTGCTTTCATTGTGTATTATTTTTAATTAAGCAAGATAATAATTTACCGTGGTAACAATTTGGTAACATTAAAGAAACAATTGGTTAACCCTGCGGTAACATTGCAGTAATCTTAACAGCCTCTCTTTGCAGCATGAAAATTACGAACATGAGAAGCTTAAGTACACTAATTGCATTTTTATTTATCTCCCTTTCTTCTTTAGCACAAAAAGGAAAAATTGAAGGGAAAGTTACCGATTCAAAAACAGGACAACCCATTGCCGGTGTTACAGTAATGATCAACGGAAGTAAATCCGGCTTATCATCTAATAACGATGGTTATTTTGTTTTAACACTTGATGCCGGAAAAAAATATTCTCTCACACTGTCTTCTGTTAATTACAAAACAAAAACAGTAGCTGATGTAGAAGTAACCAACAACGAAGTAAATCACCTGGATATTTTATTAGAATCTTCTGCAAAAACAGAAACAGAAGTGGTGGTAAGATCTACATCAAGCAAGCGCTTAGAAACAAGTGCAGCACTGATCGCTTATCAAAAAAATACTGCTGTTGTTGCACAGGTAATAAGTGCAGAAGCCATCAGAAGAAGTCCGGATAAAAATACCGGCGAAGTTTTAAAAAGAGTGCCTGGTACATCTGTACAGGATGGAAAATATTTAGTGGTTCGTGGTTTGGCCGACAGGTATAACCAAGCCATGTTGAATGGTATTTTGTTAAGCAGTACAGAGCCTGACAGAAAAACATTTTCTTTCGATCTGTTTCCTGCTGCAGTAATTGATAACATCATTGTAAACAAAACTTTTATTCCTGAGTTACCCGGCGAGTGGGCAGGTGGTTTGGTACAGGTTAATACAAAAGATATCCCAAGCAAAGGTTTTTTTAGTATACAGTTAGGCACTGGTTTTAATACCCAAACTATTGGTAAAGATTTTTACAGTTACGAAGGTGGCAAGTACGATTGGTTGGGCCTTGATGATAAAACAAGAAAATTGCCTACAGAAAATTTTCCGGTAAAATCAAAATTTCAGGTACTTACACCTGATGAAAAAAGTGCTTACTCCACACAATTTAAAAACACCTGGACCTCAACAGCCGGTAATGCAGGCTTAAATGCAGCTGTACAAATTAACGGTGGTTTTAAATCGAAATTATTCGGCAAAGATGTGGGCGGTATTGTTGCGTTAAGCTACAACAAAAGCAACAGAAACCTGGCTTTTCAAAACAGGTTTTACAGCATTAACGGAAGCAATGCAGATGTAAACTTCGATTATCAAAACAATAAATATTCTCAGGATGTTTTATTGGGCGGCCTTGCCACTTTTGCAATACAGTTAAACAGCCTTAACAAGATCAGCATTAAAAACCTATTCAACATTAATGCATCTGACTATACCACTTTACGTACGGGAAAAGATTTTGAGAGTGATCCAATTTTAGGAGAAAATGTAAGAGCAAAGGAATTGGCATTTAAATCAAATATTTATAACAATACACAAATTACCGGCGAACACAATTTGGCCAAATTAAATGTAAAATTAAAATGGTATGGTGGGTTTGGTATTTTAGATCAATACATTCCTGATCAGCGTCGTATTCAATACAATCAATCAGTAACTTTACCTAACCAACCTTATTTAGCATTAATAAGTGGTACATTATCGCAAAAAGCAGGTAGCCGTTTCTTTAGTAACTTAAACGATTACATTTATACCGCTGGTACAGATGTGGCCAAAACATTCCGCTGGTTAAATAATAACCAAACCGTAAAAGCCGGTTACTTGTTTCAAGTAAAAGACAGATTATTCGATTCAAGGCCATTTTCATTTACTCTTTTAATAGATAACCCTGCGCTAAAAGCTCTTGACGAAACCACTATTTTTAGTGCCCCTAATATTGGTGGTGCTACTAATAAATTTTCTTTTGATGAAATTTCAGGCAATCGCTTCAGATACATTGCAAACTCTATTTTAAATGCAGGTTACCTGCAATTTGATAACCAGTTTAGCGATAAAATAAGATTGGTATGGGGTGCAAGAGCAGAACATTTTGACCAGGTGGTAGGCAGTATGAAACAAAGTGATAACCGCCATGTGTACAGCAAAGTATTAGATATTTTACCGGGTGTAAACTTTACTTACAAACTAAATCCTAAAACAAATATCCGTGTGGCAGCTTCGCAAACAGTCATCCGTCCGGAGTTTAGAGAAATTTCTTCTTTCGCATTCTTTGATTTTGAATTGGGAGCAACTGTTTTAGGCAATCCAAATTTAGAGCGTACAAAAATTACCAATATTGATCTTCGTTACGAAATATACCCCGGAGCTGGCGAGTTAATTACGCTTGGCGCCTTTTACAAGTATTTTAAAAACCCTATTGAGTTATACTTTAATCAAAGCGGTGTAGGTACCAGCAGTACTTTCAATTATTTAAATGCAGATAAAGCCATTGGCTACGGAGTAGAATTAGAACTGAGAAAGAAATTAACCTTTATCCGTTCTTTAAAAAACATGACGATCTACAGCAACATCAGTTATATACAAAACGAAGTAAAAGACAGCAAAGCAAATATAAACAGGCCAATGCAAGGACAAAGCCCATACGTGATAAATGTAGGCCTGCAATATGATGTGGATAAAGCAGGATTGAACACTACTTTATTATTTAACCAAATTGGCAGAAGGATTTTATATGTAGGTAATGAGCAGATACCTGCTATTTGGGAAAACCCACGTCCGTTATTAGATTTTCAAATTGCAAAAAAATTAATGAGAGGTAAAGGCGAAGTAAAACTGAATATTTCGGATATCCTGAACAAGCCTGCTTATTTCTATCACGATCTGGATAACAGTAAAAATTTTAAATCAAACAATGATGCAGTTGCTATTAAAAGAAATTATGGTACTACCTACAGTATTTCTTTTGGCTACAGCATCAAATAATTATTCATCATCATTAACAATACAAATCAAAAATTTTAAAATAAAACAAACATGAAAAAGTTATTAAGCATTGCAATTGTTGCCGCAGTTTTAGCAACCGGATGCAGAAAAATTGAAGTAGATGGAACTACTACAGTTATTACTACCGGCGGCGGTACACCAACAGGACAAACAATTATCCTGGAAGGAAAAATCACAAAAGACACCGCTTTAAAAGCAATTAATACCTACATTTTAAAGGGCCTGGTGTACATGACCAATAATGCTACCATGACCGTGGAAGCAGGTACTACTATTAAAGGCGATATTATAAATGCAGGTGGCCTGGTAATTACCAGAGGGGCAAAACTTATAGCACAAGGTTCAGTTGATAAACCAATTGTATTTACATCAAACTCATCATCGCCACGCAGTGGTGATTGGGCAGGAATTGTATTGCTGGGCAAATCACTTACCAACAGTAGCTACAATGGCACAGCTGGCCTTGGTGAAATTGAAGGTGGTGTTAATGATGCCAATGGTAACGGCTTATACGGCGGTACCGATGCCGCCGATAACAGTGGCGTTTTAAGTTATGTACGAATTGAATATGCAGGTTATGCATTTTTACCTGATAAAGAAATTAACAGCTTAACAATGGGTGGTGTTGGCAGTGGTACTAAAATAGACCACGTTCAGGTAACTTATGCAAAAGATGATGCGTACGAGTGGTTTGGTGGTACTGTAAATTGCAGTTATATCATTGCTTATAAAACACAGGATGATGATTTTGATACCGACAATGGCTTTAGTGGTAAAGTGCAATTTGGCTTAGTGATAAGAGATTCATCTATTGCAGATCTTTCAAAATCAGAAGCATTTGAAAGTGATAATGATGCCAATGGATCTACCCTTACTCCGGCTACAGCAGCTATATTCAGTAATATTACTGCAATTGGCCCCAAAGCAACTTTAACTAATAATGGCAGCAGTTTCTTTTTAGCAGGTGCCCATGTAAGAAGAAATACAAAAATGTCAATTTTTAATTCCGTTTTTCTGGGATGGCCAACTGGTATTTTACTTGATGCGTCTAAAGGAAACCCTACAGATTTAAACATTAACGATAGTTCATTAAGAATTCGTAATTGCATTATTGCCGGATGCCCAATACCAGTTGGATATGCTGCAAGTACATCTGCCCCCACCGGTGCTACTACTGCATCAATACAAGCCTGGTTTACTACACCTTCTTTTGGTAATACCATTTTAGCTACTAACGATGACGCAAAATTTGTAAATCCGTTTAACTATAGCTTACCTGATTTTGGTCCATTTGGTACTTCGCCTGCTGCAACCGGTGCAAAGTTTACCGATCCTAAATTAGCTACAGGTTTTTCAACTGTAACCTTCCGTGGTGCCATTGCACCAGCTGGTACAGATGCCACATGGCACAAAGGCTGGACAAACTTTAATTAATAAACATTTTCTTAAGCAATAAGCAAATATTCTCATGCTTGTAACCACCCGTTAGTCTTATCTGGGTGGTTCTTTTTTTTATACCGGCAGTGTTAAGTTAACGTTACCAAATTGTTACTATGCACATTTAAATCACATTCTTTTGCACAGTATGGTAAGCCGCAATTTTTAAAATAATTTCACAATCTCTTAAGCACACAAAAAGTATAGTTTATGAAATGGGTTAGCGTAAACAATGGTACTTCAAACGAAAATTTTGAACTGTGGGAAGCCGATAAAAAATTGGCCGTTATTTCGTTTAGCAATACCACCCGTATTGCAAGGATAGTAAGCAATTTAGGTAAGCGGCTTTTCTTTTTTGAGAAAAAAGGATTGCTTACCCCAAAAGCGATTTTTAAAAATGAGTATGGTATTAAGATGGGTAAGCTGGAGCTGGATAAGCACGGCGCTCAAAATGGCCACCTGGAAATTGAAGAGAAAAAATACCATTACATTTTTAATGAAAATAACTCCGGCGAACTTAAAGTGTATGATGAAACGATGCAGGAAAATCTGATCACCTGCAGCTTTCCGGTTACCAACGGGGCGATTAAAACAACCTCTTTTTTAGATACCAAATTACCGAGCCTGCTGCTGGTGCTTTGCTGGTATTCTTTTCAAAAGAAAAATACGCATCCACAGGTTATGGAAGCCATTGCCTGAAATAGATAAATAATTTACAGTAATAAATAAAAGCCGCTCTTTTTCAGGGCGGCTTTTTATCTTTACAAAAAAACGATGAAATACTTTTTTATTGCCGGGCTCACTTTAATGCTATTTTCCTGTAACAGGCCTACCGGCATTAAAGAAGCCATAGCGGGTGCCGATAGTGTAGCCATTAATTTTTTTAAAGGAGATGGCACCCCGGATACAGTAACCAACATGATCATGTTAAAAGATAAAAGCCTGATCAATAAACTGGCTGATTTTGTTGAGGCCGGCAAAACAGATAACTATAAATGTGGTTACGATGGCTCAATCCATTTATTTAAAAGAGATGTGGCGGTAAAAAATATCGACTTTAGTTACAATGATACAAAGTGTATGCACTTTTCTTTTACTTTAGAAAACAAAATATTCAGCACAAAACTTTCTGCTGAAGCATTGCAGTTTTTACAGTCAGTTAATAAAAAATAGTACCGGCTTTTGTAACAATTAAGTAATACTGTGTTTACAGCAGGTTTACATTACAGGTGTTGCTTTGTAAAACATCTGTAAATGAAAATTGTACTTCTGGCAATTTGTTGCTTTTTTGCAAACCAGGCATTTTCGCAACAAGAACAACCTCCCAACATTTTTATTATTACAACTGATGGTTTTCGCTGGCAGGAAATTTTTAATGGTGCCGATTCTTCTATAATGGATAATCCCCGTTTTGTAAAAGATACCGCATTGCTAAAGCAATTATACTGGCATAATAATATTGATGAAAGAAGAAAATTACTGATGCCCTTTGTATGGAAAACATTGGCCAAAAACGGATCGGTTTACGGTAACAGAAATTACAATAACAAAGTTTCTGTAGCAAACCCTTACCGTTTTTCTTATGCAGGCTACAACGAAATTTTTACGGGCTATGCTGATAATGCTGTGATTGCTAATAGTAAAAAATACAATCGCAATCAAACGGTATTAGATTTTTTAAATGGCCAACCAACGTACAAAAACAAAGTAGCCGCCTTTGCCAGCTGGAATTTGTTTGAGTATATTTTCAACAAAAAACAAAGTACGGTTTATTTAAACAGCGGTTACCAAACTATCACCCATGATTCGCTAACCGCTACAGAAATACTGGCCAACGGCGTTCAGCAAAATGCTGTAAATAATTTACAAAGCACCCGTAACGATATGCTCACTTTTGTAACAGCAAAGGAGTACATACAAACCCAGCACCCCAAAGTGGTTTTTATTGGTTTTGGCGAAACGGATGAATATGCTCATAGCGGAAAATATGATGATTACCTGCAGGCTGCTCATCTGTTTGATGAATACCTTGCACAATTGTGGTACCTGGTTAATAAAGACCCTTTTTATAAAAAACCAGTTTTATAATTACCACCGATCAGGGCCGTGGCAGTAAAGTAAATACCTGGATACGCCACGATATGTTTACCAAAGGCAGCAACAGCGGTTGGCTGATGACATTAGGTACAAAATTTGAAGCCCGTGGCGAAGTAAAAAGTAATGATGAAATTTTTAATGAGCAACTGGCGCAAACCATTGCCCGTTTGCTTGGGTATAATTTTACAGCAGTTCATCCGGTAGCAGATGCGCTATCATTAAAATAATTACCGCTCTATTTTGCTTTTTTAGAAACCGGCTTTGCAGCCTTTTTCTTTACAATTTTTGCTTTTCCCGGCTTAGCAATCACTTTTTTAGTTGCCGTAGGAATTACTTTTTTTACAGGCTTCTTTTCAATACCGGCTACCAGCAATTTTGCTGCTTTTTTAATTCGCTTGTTAAACTTCTTATCGCCCAGTTGCGCTTTTAAAGCAGTTAAAGAAGTAGTTAACTGTTCAGTAATTGTTTTTAATATTTGTTCGCCGGCAATTGTGCTTTTCTTTTCTTTTGACATCTGTATTTTATTAAATGATAACGCAAACTTAACATAAGATCAGGATTTCCAATGTTAAGTTTTATTGTATTGTTCCCATTTTACACAGTTCATCTTCCCTTCATTGCACAGAAATGCTTATACTTTTGGTATCTTCACAGCTAAGGTTTACTTTATTTTGTCTTCAATTTCTATATCACCTTCCTCATCCTTTGTTTTATGATAATCATTATTCTGTTGTTGCTCAAATTCTTTTTCATCCTTTGCATTACGCCGTACCAGAAAAACAATTAAAGCAATTAGCACTACACCCACAATAATTATTATAGTCCAGTTCATACATTTAAATTTTGCACTAAAGTTAAACTCATTCTATCGTAATGCATGCTAATTTTTTAGTACTGATCAGTATAAAAAACTATGGTAACATTGTTTTAATAGTGCGGTAATAATTTAGTAAAACGTCATAGGTAATTTGCAGTATAAAATTTGTTCATGCAAACCAAACACGCTATGCTTCGTCAAAATAAAATATACTTTACCGGCCTTTTGGCAGTACTATTATTCAGTGCTTTTTTTTTACTGCTCAATGGTAAAGCTGCAGCTTTTATTTCACTTAACAGCTACCACCCGTTTTTATTAAATGTATTTTTTATCAACTACACTTTTGTGGGTGATGGTATTTTTGCATTGTGCTTAATTGCAGCCATACTTTTTTATTATAAAAGAAAACAGCAAGGTTTAGCATTACTGTATTCGTTTTTAATCTCCGGCATTGCTGTACAAATAATAAAGAACCTGACCAATGCACCAAGGCCAAAATTATTTTTTGAAGCCGGGCAATATTTACATTTTATAGATGGCGTTAGCCTTGCCAACAACTCCAGCTTTCCATCCGGCCATACCGCTACCGCATTTGCCATCGCCACGGTAATGGTAGTAATGATGAAAGATAAAAGCTGGCAATTACTTATTTTAATTGCAACAGTGCTGGTAGGCTATTCAAGAATTTATTTAGCGCAACATTTTTTACTGGATGTAATGATTGGTGCAATAATAGGCAGCGCATCCGGTGTGTTAGCTGTTTATTTAGCTAAAAATATAAAAGGCATCAGGCAATCCATTAAAAAAATGCATCGTTTATCTCCCAACACGTCATCTTCTCCATCAGCCATACAGCCCGTATGAGTGCAATGATTGATACCCGATTTTTAAAATTTGGTGCGGTTGGATTAAGTGGCATGGCAATAGATTTTTTTGTTACCTGGCTTTGTAAAGAAAAGTTACGCCTCAATAAATACTTTGCTAACTCCCTTGGGTTCTGCTGTGCTGTTATTAATAATTTTATTTTGAACCGTTACTGGACGTTTGGCAGCAACGGGCATCCGTTTGCGGGGCAGTTTGCAAAATTTATTTTGGTATCGCTTGCAGGTTTACTCATCAATAATATATTACTATACTTACTGTCAAAATATATAAAAACTAATTTTTACATCATCAAACTTACCGTAACCGGCCTTGTTTTTTTCTGGAACTATTTTATCAATTTTCTTTTTACGTTTAATTAGCCGCCATTGAGTTATAAAAAGAAAACCCTGCTATTGGTAGTCATTACCACTTTATTACGCTGCATTACTGCCTGCTGTATTGAGTTAGGTAATGATGAAGTGTACTACCGTATGTATGCCCAGCATTTACAATGGAATTATTTTGATCATCCGCCAATGCTGGGCTGGCTGATAAGGTTTACCACTGCCAATCTTTTTTTAGACAATGAGTTTTTTATCCGGCTTGGTGCTATAGCATCTGCTGCAGTAACTACCTGGCTACTTTTTCTCTCCGGAAAAAAATTAAGCAATGATTATACAGGCTTTTTAGCTGCAGTAATTTACACCGCCACAATTTATGGAAGCATAATTGCCGGCACTTTTATTTTACCCGACTCGCCACAAATGGTTTGCTGGGCTGCAGGTTTATATTTATTAATTGATATTGCAAAGTATACCAACATTAACCGTATTAAAAAAAAGAAGGTAATATTTTTTGGCGCAATAATGGGTATAGGAATGCTTTGTAAAATTCACACTTCGTTTTTATGGCTGGGCTTTTCATTGTACATCCTTTTGTACAACCGGCAATGGTTAAAGCAACCAGCACTGTATATTGCCGGCATTATTACACTGTTATTTTTTTATCCGGTAATACAATGGAATATCGATAATCAATTTGTTACTTATCTCTACCATAGCAACAGGGTTAATGTAAGCGAAGGTGGAATAGATTTTAATTCTTTTGTAACCTTTTCTGCAGGGCAGCTGTTTTATTACAATCCTATTATTTTCGCTTTTATCATTTTGGCAACCATAGCAGCTTTTAAAAACGAATTGCCGCTTTTATCTTCTCAAAAAAAATTACTGCTGCTTTGTAGTTTGCCATTAATAATTACCGCTACTGTTATTTCGTTATTTAAAAATGTACTACCACACTGGACAGGCCCGGCATACAGTGGCCTTATATTATTAACGGCTTGCTATTTTGCAAAGCAAAAAAACAAAACCAGTACGGATAAAAAAATAATGCCCCGGCCAATTCTATTTGCCAATGCTTTGCTTGCAGTAATAGTTATAACCGGCATTATACTGGTAAATTTTTTTCCTGGTACGTTGGGAAAAAAAGATAAACAATTGTATGGCGAAGGCGATTTTACTTTAGACATGTATGGCTGGAAAAAACTTGCTTCTGATTTTTCAAAAATAGTTGAGGCCGATATTAAAGCCGGGCTGATGAAAGCTGATGCAGTTATAATTAGTGACAAATGGTTTCCGGCAGCACATACCGATTTTTATGTGGCCATGCCTCTTAAAAAAAACCTGGTTGCTATTGGTGATACTAACAACATACATCAATACGCCTGGATAAATACCCAAAGAAAAATGCTAACGCCAGGTGATGATGCTTATTGCATTATTCCTTCTAATTATTATACTGATGTGCAAAGTACCTATGCAGCTTATTTTAAAACAATTCTTCCCCCACAAATAATAGAACAAAAAAGAAATGGTACTGTATGCCGCTATTTTTACATCTGGCGGCTGCAACATTTCATTACAAAACAAAATCCCCTTTTGTAAAAAAAAGGGGATTCGTTTGTACTAACCTAAACTAAACTAACAGGAAAAAAACTTTCTTGGCTATCATGGTAAAAGTAGTGTGCTATGTTTATTTGGTTGTTAAGCCAGCATTAAGCAATTATTAATCATTTTATTTTCTGTTATTATACCTGCATAGAAGCTGCTACCGTATTTTTTAAAAACTGGCTGTACCACCTGCCGGAGTTTTTTACAATGCGTTGTTGTGTGGAAAAATCTACATATACTAAACCAAACCTTGGATAAAACCCTTCGGCCCATTCAAAATTATCCATCAATGTCCACACAAAATAACCAGTAACTTTTACCCCCTCCTGCTTTGCCCTTAAAACCTGTGCAATATGATCCTGTAAATACTTTACCCTTTCGCCGTCATTCACTTTGCCGTCTTCATAATTATCAGGAAAGGCGGCGCCATTTTCTGTTACAATAATTTCTTTTATGCCTTTATAATTGTTGTACCGCTTTAATGCATGATAAATACAGGGCGGATGAATTTCCCAATCCATCAATGTATGCTGCACATTTCTTTTGCTGGCTTTTATAATTTTTGCCTGTACAAAAGGCATCAGCGGTGCATAACCAACTAATTCCCGGGTGTAATTTTGCAAACCAATAAAGTCCATATCAAAAGCCAGTTTCTTTTCATCATGCGGATACATAAAGCGCTCAATACGCTCCATTATTTTTACATCTTTGGTTGGATACCCCAAACCGAGTAATGGCTCAATAAACATTCTGTTCAGCAATGCATCTACTTTAACCGCAGCTCTTATATCTTTTTCGTTATCGTTCCGGTATGGTTCTATATGAGAATACGAAAAAGTGGTGCCCACTTTACAATCGCTTCTTAACGACTTTATAATTCGTCCGCCCTCTGCCTGGCAAAGTGCCGCATGATGTGCAGCAGCTAAAAAACTGCTCAATCCTTTTTTGCCCGGTGCATGCACACCTAAAAAATATCCGGCTCCGGTAAATACCATGGGCTCGTTCAATACCATCCAGTGCTTTACCCTGTCGCCAAAATTTTTTATACAGCAATCCACAAAATAACTAAACCAGTGAATCACTTCACGGTTTGCCCAGCCGCCTTTTTGTTGTAATTCCTGCGGCAGATCCCAGTGATATAAAGTTATCCAGGGTTCAATACCCAGTTCCAAACAAAAATCAATTACACGGTTGTAAAAATCGATGCCTTTATTATTAACAGCACCAACGCCATGCGGTAAAATACGGCTCCACGAAATGGAGAAACGATAATTGGGGATATTTAATTTGTAGATGAGTGCGATATCATCGGCATAGCGATGATAAAAATCGCAGGCGATATTTCCATTCTCCCAATTTAATATTTTTTTCTTTTTCTGAGAGAAGTCATCCCAAACAGATGGGCCTTTACCATCAATATTGTGCCCACCTTCTATTTGATAAGCGGCAGTGGAAACGCCCCATTTAAAATTATCGCCAAAATCATTTTTAGTAAAGAGCATGTTCCTTATTCTCCAATTTGATTTAGTATTTTTCCCAGGCTTTTATCTTTCAATTTTTTTACAGAAGGAATGACTTCAACTAACTGCACATTTTTTGGGGCCGCAGTTACAGCATGCTTTTTTATTATCATGTTGATTATTCTTTCGGTACTGTTGGAATAGTTAACGGCAATAAACTGTTTCCCATCTACCCACGCCTGTATTTTATCCAGATGTTTTTTCTTCAGTGTTTTAATAACCGGCACCCCCATTGTTTTTAAAGCGGCAGCATTACATTGCTGTTCGTACTGGCCTTTCATGGGTATAGCCATCAGTTTCTTTTTTAAGTACAACGCTTCAGCCGGTGTTTCAAAACCGGCGCCGCATAAAATGCCGGTGCTTGTAATTAGGCTTTCAATAAAATCATCGTTATTAACCGGCCTTATGTGTATATTTTTCTCTTTGTATTCTTTTTTAGAATGTTTGCTGAACACCTGCCAGTTAACATTTTTAATTGCTCCTAAAACTTTTATAATTCTTTCATCGCTGTAGGCGGGTAAATAAACGGTATAATGTTTTCTATCTTCTGCTTTAGCATCCCTGATTTGATTTCTTATTACCGGCGTAAAAATATTTTTATCGTAAGCGCCAAAGTGAAAACCATAAGCAGTTGTTACAGGGGCATAATTATGCAGCACGGCCTTACCAACTATATCCTTGTTCTTAGGCTTAGGAGATTTTTTATTGATCACTGCGGCCTGGTGGCTGAGGCCAATACAATCTTTATGTTTCATTTTACAGGCCCACGCACTCACCGGCTCAAAATCATTGATCACTAAATCATAATCTTCAATGGGCAGGCTCTTAATTTCTTTGTACAGTTGTTTTAAATTACTCTTCTTATAAGTTTCAATCAAATCAACACCACCATTTTTTCCAAAAATAAAACTGAGGCCTCTAAATGTATATTTCACCGGGTAAGGCAATTCCACATCAGCCTGTATGCCACTTACTAAAATATCCAGTTCTCCCTTTTGCTGCAACAAAGGAATAATATCTCTTGCCCTGCTTAAATGGCCGTTACCTGTTCCCTGTATAGCGTACAATATTTTCATTATTGTTTCATTGCATTAAATTCTACCACCAGGCTTTCAAACAACTGGCTATTGTTTAGTTCCTCTTCTTCATGTTGCTGTGCAACCATATTCAGCATTTCATTTTCATCAAACTTATATAATTTCCACTCGCCGTTTACATATTCCAATGCTGTTAAATTCTCTATCCAGTCGCCGCTGTTGAGGTACATTACTTTACCCTGTTCATTTTCTATTTCCCTCATTTCCGGTTGATGAATATGGCCGCAAACCACATAATCGTATTGATTACTGATGGCAATATCTGCTGCCGTTTGTTCAAAACTGTTGATAAACTTTACCGCACTCTTTACACTATTCTTTATTTTTTTTGACAGAGAGAGTTTTCCTTTTTTAAATATTCTTTCCGAAATAAAATTGGCCAAACGATTAATTAATATCAATGTATCATACCCAACAGCCCCCAGCTTTGCCAGCCATTTACTATGCTGCATGGTTACATCAAACACATCGCCATGAAAGAACCAGGCTTTTTTATCATTATCCAGATCAAGAATTACTTTATTTACAATGCGCAAAGAACCCATTTTAAAACCCACAAATTTTCGCAGCATTTCATCATGGTTGCCGGTGATGTAATAGATCTTAACACCTTTGCTCATCCAGCCCATCAAATGCTTTACCACTTTCATGTGGCTTTTAGGCCAATAGCGTTTGCTAAATTGCCAGATATCGATTATATCTCCGTTAAGTATTACCGTTTTAGGTTTTATACTTTTAAGATAATGCAGTAACTCTTTAGCATGGCAGCCATAAGTGCCAAGGTGTACATCACTAAGTACCAGTATATCCAGTTTGCGCCGCTTTACTTTATCCATTAATGGATCTTATAAAATTTAAGCGCCGGATAAAATGCGGCCAGCAGGAAAAGAAAAATACTTACAGAAAGTTTCAGAAAAAAGTAATTAATATTTTTCATGGTGTAAGATGTTGGTTAGCACTAATTACAAAGTGAAGCAATTAATGTAACTAAATGTTTACGCCTGCTTTAACAGAATGTTACCTGATTGTTATGTAATAGTTACTGAAAATAAAAGAAACGATCTTACATACATCACTTCCTTAATTATTTATTAATAATTGCTTAACCGCAACTTAACGTTGGCGCAACAATTTTACAATCTGATTAAATATCTATCTCAATAATTAACTGCAACATTTAAACAGTATACAAACAGCAACCGTACTACACTATACTATACATCATCTTTTAAACAAATTTCAGACATGAAAAAGACAGCAGCAGCATTTCTCCTTATTGCATTTATGGCATGTAAAAAAAATGACGATACCCCGGCAGAAGTTATTGTAAACGAAGACCCGGCAACTTATAAAGAAATTGCTTCCCTTAACCTTGGTGGTTTAAGCTCGGCAGAGATCACAACATTTGATCCGCAAACCAAACGCCTTTTTGCTGTAAACAATGGAACGCTAAATAAAATAGATGTTATTGATATTGCCAATCCGGCTGCAATCAGTGTAATTCATTCTATCAGTCTTGCTACTTATGGCGGCTATGTAAACAGTGTTGATGTAAGCAATGGAAAACTAGCCACTGCCATTGAAGCTTCTAACAAACAAAACCCGGGAAAAGTAGTGGTGTTTAATACATCTACTTATGCCGAAGAAAAAGTAATAACCGTTGGTGCATTGCCGGATATGGTAGTTTACAGCCCCGATGGCAAATACATTCTTACAGCTAATGAAGCAGAACCTGATGCTACTTATACCAACGATCCCGAGGGCAGTGTATCTATAATAAGTGTAGAAAATAATTACAGTGTAACCACAGTAAACTTTGCATCTTTCGCATCGCAACTAGCTGCGTTAACAACCAAAGGCTTTCGTGTTTTTGGTCCTGGAAAAGATATAGTTAAAGATGTAGAGCCGGAGTACATTACTGTTTCTTCCGATTCAAAAACAGCATGGGTAACATTACAGGAGAATAATGCTATTGCAGTAATTGATCTTACCACAAAAGCAATTACCAAAATATTTCCATTAGGATTTAAAGATTATAATGTTGCTGCCAATGCAATAGACCCTAGTGATAGAGAAGGGGGTATTAATTTTACCCCGTGGAAAGTTTACGGCACTTACATGCCTGATGCAATAACCTCTACCAATTATAATGGCACTACTTATTTGTTTACGGCCAACGAAGGCGATGCAAGAGAATACACCGGCTTTAGCGAAATAAAAAGAGTAAAAGATATAGCATTAGATGCCACTGCTTTTCCTGCTGCAGCCACACTTAAACTGGATGCACAATTAGGCAGGCTGAATATTACCACTACTTTAGGCGATACCGATAATGATGGCGACTTTGATGCATTGTATAGTTTTGGTGCAAGATCATTTAGTGTGTGGAATGGTACAACAGGGGATTTAGTTTTTGACAGCAAGAACGAACTCGATGTAAAAGCAAAAGAACTAGGTGTATATGATGATAACCGCAGTGATGATAAAGGTGCCGAACCCGAAGCCATTACTTTAGGCAAAGTAGGTACAAAAACAATTGCTTTTGTAGGTATGGAAAGAGTAGATGCCGTGGCAGTATATGATGTTAGCAACCCAACAGCGCCTGTATTTATTAAAATGTTTGCAACAGGTGATGCACCGGAAGGGGTACTGTTTATTCCTTCATCTAAAAGCCCTATTAGCCAAAGCCTGGTGGTGGTAAGCAGCGAAAATGATGGTGTAATAAAAATATACAAAGCTGATAAATTATAAACGGGTGATACGTTTTATTACAAAAGAGAAGGCGCAAATTAAACTGCGCCTTTTTCTATATTAAAAAAATTTGCTGATAATACTGCTTATTGAAATGCGGCAGTTATAATAATAAATACTATTAATAAATATCCTTTCAAAAGAATCAGTCAGTAATGTTTTGTTGATGTTTTGGTAATACTACCGCAACATACAAACTGCAACTTGCAGCCTCATTAACATAGATGCATATTCAGGCACATCATGTTATCATTCTTCTTATACAAAACTAAATTACACATCAATGAAACTGCTTATTAAAGCACTTACGGTGCTATTATGCATTGGTATTTCCATTAGCGGTACAGCGCAATCTACTACCAACAAAACAGCTAACAACATTACTGTTTCCGGGCTTATAAAAGATGCGGAAACAAAAGCAACGCTTAACGGGGTAACCATCAGCACTGCTCAACAAAAATATTTTGGCAGCAAAGAAGATGGCAGTTTTTCAATAACAGTTGCTAAAGGAGCGACTGTTACATTCACCGCTGTATCTTATGCTACTTTTAGTTTTGTTGCTAACAATAACGAAAGTGGAAAAGAGATTTTACTGGTACGTGAAACTAAAGAAATGGATGCTGTTGTAGTAACTGCATTAGGTATAACACGTAAACAAAAAGCATTAGGCTACTCGGTACAAAAAATTGATGAGGCCGATCTTACCGATGCTAAATCCAACAATTGGTCCAGCGCATTATCAGGCAAAGTGGCTGGTTTAAATTTATTATCATCAGGTTCTGGCCCTATGAATAGCACTCGTATAAGTTTACGTGGCGATGCATCGATGAACCCCGATGGCAACAATGCATTGATAGTAATTGATGGTATTCCTAAAAACAGTGGTATGACAAGTGCGGGTGTTACCAATGCTTATGGCGCAGGATCGGGCAATGATATTCCTGTTGATTATGGTAATGGTATTGCAGATATTAACCCGGAAGATATTGAAAGTATTACTGTATTAAAAGGTGCAGGAGCTACAGCTTTATATGGCAGCCGTGCAGCAAATGGCGCATTGATCATTACTACAAAATCAGGGATAAGAAAAGATAAAGGCATTGGTGTAACCTTCAATTCCAATACCAGTATCAATACTGTTTTAAGATGGCCCGATTACCAATATGAATATGGACAGGGAACCGGTAAGGCATTAAACAGTGCCGGGCAAAAATATTATTCTTATGGTGCTTCTGCAGATGGTGCAAGTACCAGTGGTACATCAAGTGCGTTTGGTCCTAGGTTTAACGGACAGCAATATTTTCAGTATGATCCAACCAGGCAAGGGCAGGCAGCAGAGCGTACACTTTGGCAGCCTTATAAAAATGGCATTAAAGATTTTTGGCGTACCGGTTATACATTAACCAACAGCATATCATTGGAAGGTGGTAATGATAAAGGGTCGGCAAGAGCATCTGTTACGCATACCAAAAACGAATGGATAATGCCTAACACCGGCTTTGAAAGAATTACTGCTGCGTTAAGTGTAAATTATAAAATGTCGGACAGGTTAAAAGTTACCGCCAAAGCAAACTATACCAACAAACAAAGCGATAATCTTCCAGGCACTGGTTACAACAATCAGTCTATCGCTTATTTCATGATATTCCAAAATCCCAATGTCGATCTCAACTGGTATAAAACAAGATGGAAAAATGGTTTTGATCAGATAGATCAGGTACATCCGTTCAGTTCATTTATTGATAATCCTTTTTTGATCGCTCATGAAATGACCAATGCAGTTACCAATAATAATGTAGTGGGCAATCTTTCTGCTACTTATCAAATTTCAAAAAAGTTCGACCTGATGGTTCGTTCCGGAATGGACATGACTGCAGAACAACGCAAACAGGAAAGGCCCTTCAGCACTGCTAATTATTTAAGAGGCTACTTTAAACAACAGAATATTTCCGATTATGAAATAAACTCTGATGCCTTGCTTACCTATCATGATAAATTTAAAAAAGGCATAGACGTTACTGCCTCTGTAGGTGCCAATACCATGACGCATAAATATTATAGGCTGGATGCTTATGTAGATGGATTAGTTATACCAGGTGTGTACAAATTAAGTAATGGATCGGGCAATCCAATCAGCACTGCCACCGACAGAAATAAAAAAGTAAACAGTGTGTATGGTATGGCGTCATTCAGTTACCTGGGTAAATATTTTATTGATATTACCGGAAGAAATGATTGGTCGAGTACATTACCATTGGCCAACAATTCTTTCTTTTATCCTTCGGTAAATACCAGTTTTATTTTAAGCGATATTTTTAAATTGCCTGCAAAAATATCTTTTGCAAAAGCAAGATTTTCTGTTGCACAGGTGGGTAACGATACTGATCCTTATAAAACCAGTAAATATTATGGCACCAGCGAATTTCCTTCTTCAGGTTCGGTGCCTACCACTTTACCCAATGCTAATTTAAAACCCGAAATATCTACCAGTAAAGAAGCTGGCCTTGATATAAGATTTTTTAAAAGCCGTTTAAATGTTGATGTTACACTTTACCACAACATTACCCGCAATCAAATATTAGAAGTGCCACTTGACCCTACCACGGGCTACACCCGTGCAGTATTAAACTCTGGCGCTGTTAGAAATAAAGGCATAGAGTTAGTAGTAACTGCTCAAAACATTAAAACAAAAACCTTCAGGTGGACCACTACTGTTACGTGGGCAAAAAATCAAAACAAAGTATTGGAGCTTGCTGAAGGAATGGATGGCAAACAGGATATTGGTTATGGTGGCAATGCCACCTTACAGGCAAGAGTGGGTGGAACTACAGGAGATATTTATGGTTTTGGTTTTGTGCGTTCTCCCGAAGGGCAAATTGTTTACAACAGTGATGGATTACCTGCACGCCCTGCTGATATTTCTTTTATTGGCAATGCCTATGCCAAGTGGAAAGGCGGAATAAAAAATGAATTTGGTTACAAAGCGTTCAGGTTTAGTTTTTTGGTTGATGGGCAATATGGCGGAATTATCTATTCTCAAACCCACCACAAAATGACAGAGCAAGGCAAACTAACCCACACCTTAATGGGCAGAGAAGAAAATTATATTATTGGTGATGGTGTAGTAATGGATGCTGCATCGGGTAAATATGTTACCAACACTAAAAAAGTTTTACCGGTAGATTATTATGTAGAGTATTACCGCAGGGCAAATGTAGCATCTAATTCTTTTGATGCATCGTTTTTAAAACTACGTGAAGTACGTTTGGAATATGCCATACCTGCAACTGTTTTAAAAAAGAGTTTTATCAAAAGTGCCTCTTTTGCGGTGTATGGCAGAGACCTGCTGATGATCACCAGCTTTCCCATATTTGATCCGGAAACTGCAGCACTAAATGGTTCTACTTTATTACCCGGTGTGGAAATGGGGCAATTACCTTCGTCAAGAACAATGGGTGTAAATCTTACTTTAAAATTTTAATACAAAATTTCTTTAAAAAATATTTATGAAACAAATTATAAAACTTACTGCGGCTATTGCAACAATTGCTGTTGTATTTGCTTCCTGCACAAAAGACTTTGAAGAAATTAATACCGATCCCAATCGTATTGATGCTATCAGTCCCGGTACATTGCTTAATCCGATTATTTATAACGTTGCCAGCTACAATATGCTGCGTAGCGATGATATTACTTTTAACTTAATGCAGGTGGCATTGCCTTATCCCAGTGCAACAGGTGGATTACACCGTTATGATATTTCGGAAAATGCTGGCAACGGTACCTGGAATACTTATTATCAATGGCTGAATAATATTAAAGAAATGTATGCCGCTTCGGTAACAGCAAACGATAATAACTACCAGGCCATTGCACTTACTTTAAATGCATGGATATACAGTAACCTTACCGATTGTTTTGGTGATGTACCTATGAAAGAAGCGGTGCAGGGAGATGCAGGCATTTTAAGACCTAAGTTTGATACCCAAAAAGAAATATACACTACCATTTTAGCTAATCTTGATTCGGCAAATAATTTATACAATACTTCAAAAACCATGTTGTTTGGTACAGAAATTTTGTATGCCAATGGCGTTGCAAAATGGAAGTTATTTACCAATTCGCTGCGCATGCGTTTGTTGCTCCGCTTGTCAAAAAAAGCCGATATGAATACCCTAGCACAACTAAGAACGATGATAGACAACCCAACAAAGTACCCGGTATTTGCAAGTAATACTGATGCCGCTATTTTAAAATTCACTGGTATAACACCACTATCGTCTCCATGGGGAAGGCCTATAGATTTTACCACTTTTCGTGCAGTATCAAAGTTTTTCTTAGACAGCTTAAATGCTTTTAACGATCCCCGCCGTGCAAGATTTGCCACACAGGCACGAAATGCAGCAGGTACTACCAATATTGGTTACATGGGCATACCCAGTGGTTATACAGGCAGCGAATCTCAGTTTGCTTATATCCCTTCTAACGTTAACGTTGCATTAGTTACCGCCTCGGCTGCTTCTGTTACACCAATGAATTGTGTAATTATGCCCTATGCTGAAGTAGAGTTTATTAAAGCCGAAGTGGAGTTTCAATCCAACAATCAAACAGCTGCAAAAGCGGCTTACGAAAAAGGCGTAAAAGCAGCGGTAGAACAATGGGGCGCTGTAATGCCAGCCGATTATTTTACCAATGCCACTTACACAGCAGCAACGGCGTACAATGGCACATTGCATCGTATTCTGTTACAAAAATATTATGCGTTGTTCTTTGTAGATTACCAGGCCTGGTTTGAATACAGGCGTACCGGAATGCCGGTATTACCAATTAATGCAGGTATGGTGGGCAAACAAATGCCTACCCGTTTTAAATATCCTATTGCAGTACGAACTAATAACCCGGCAAATTATCAACTTGCCGTAACTTCAATGGGCGGCGATGATAATACTACCAAAGTGTGGTGGGAAAAATAATTTACTTCATAAAACAATAACAATGGAAAGAAGAAGTTTTCTTAAAAATTTCAGCTTGGCCGGTGCCTTACTTACCGTACCACCAGCGTTAGCCGAAGCTGCAACTTTTGCGTTGCCGGTAAAAAAAGATATTGGCAACATCACACTTAAAGGAAAAGTACAAAGCAAGGGAACGGGTATAGCAGGTGTTGCGGTAACCGATGGCAATAACATTACCCTTACTGATAAAAATGGTAATTACGAATTGCTGAGCAATAACACTGCCGAATTTGTTTATATCAGTATGCCGTCGGGTTACCAGTTTACCAACGATAAAGGCATAGCCAAATTTTATGTACCCGTTAATATCAGCAGCAATATTTTTAAAGCCGATTTTGAATTAGAAAAATTATCTGTTGATGATAAACAACATTGTTTTGTGGTATGGGCTGATACACAAATGATATCTGAAAAAGATGTGGAGTTACTAAAAGCACAATCGGTACCCGACTTACAGCAACTGGTAGCCGCTTATCCAAAGCAAACTTTGTTTCATGGTATTGGTTGTGGCGATTTGGTGTGGGATAAGTTTGAATTGTTTGAAGGATACAAACAAGCCGTTGATACCACAGGTGTAACTTTCTTTAATGTAATTGGTAACCACGATATGGATTTGGATGCCCGTACGGATGAATTATCTGCTAAAACATTTAAGCAACAATTTGGCCCCACTTATTATTCGTTTAACCGTGGCGATATACATTATGTAGTGCTGGATGATGTATTTTTTATTGGCACTGCCAAGCAATACATTGGCTACATTACCGAAAACCAGTTGCAATGGCTGGAGCAGGACCTGCAACAGGTAAAGCCTGGTACAACTGTGGTAGTTAGTTTGCACATTCCTACCAACACGGGTGCCGCCAGAAGAAATAATAAAGAAGCAGAATTAGGATCAGTGGTTTCTAACAGAAAACAATTGTATAAAATTTTATCGCCGTACAAAGTGCATATCATGAGTGGCCATACTCATTTTAATGATACCTGGGAAGAAAACAATATTATGGAACATAACCATGGTACTGTTTGCGGTGCCTGGTGGAGCGGCCCTGTTTGCGGCGATGGTACACCAAACGGTTACGGCGTATATGAAGTAAATGGTAGTGAATTAAAATGGTATTACAAATCAACCGGCTTGCCTAAAACAAATCAATTAAGATTGTATGGCAAATCAAAAAACAATCCTGATGAAATTGTAGCCAATGTTTGGAACTGGGATGTAAAATGGAAAGTAGAATGGCTGGAAGATGGTGTAGAAAAAGGTGTTATGGAACAACGTGTAGCATTAGATCCCCTGGCAGTGGAATTATATGCCGGGCCAGAACTTCCAAAGAAACATAAGTTTGTTGAGCCTACCCTAACCGATCATATTTTCTTTGCAAAGCCTTCTGCCAATGCAAAACAAATTGAAGTAAGGGTTACCGATCGTTTTGGAAATATATTTAGCGAAAAAATCAGTCTTGTGTAGATCAGTTTTTTAAAAGCTTTGCCTGCAACAGTTGCAGGTAAAGCTTTTAATCTTTCTTTTTAGGTAATGTAAAACCAAAGGTGGTACCTACATCAATTTTACTGCGTACATGAATGGTTTGTTCATGCGCTTCTACAATATGCTTGCAGATAGATAAACCCAAACCACTACCGCCCACTTTCCTGCTTCGTGCTAAATCGGTGCGGTAAAACCTTTCAAATATCCTGGGTAAATGTTCTTCTGCAATACCGGACCCATCGTCACTAATTTCTATCAATACCCTTCTGCCGTCAATCCTGTAAAAACTACTTTCTATGGCACCATTTTGCTTACCATATTTTATTGCATTGTCTACAAGATTTATAAAAACCTGCCGTATCTTTTCTTTATCGGCATAAACGGTTAATGGTTGTTCGCAGCCTTTTTTTATAATACATTTAATTTCTTTTTCCTCTGCCTTAATAGCTAAAGTTTCATACACTTCTTTCAGCAAGTCCTGTATCACAAAATTTTGCTGGTACAGCAATTGCTCGCCACTTTCTAATTTTGATATTTCATCAAGGTCATCTACTAAATTTACCAACCGGTCAACATTGCGGGAAGTGCTGGTTAAAAATTTTTTGTTTACATCCGGGTTTTCCAAAGCACCGTTTAATAAAGTATCTACATAACCTTGTATGGCAAAAATGGGTGTCTTCAACTCATGACTAAGGTTTTGCAAAAATTCTTTGCGGTAGGTTTCGTTTTGCTGTAGTATTTCTATTTCTTCTTTTCGTTGTATGGCCCATTTTTCCACATCTTCCCTTACTTCATCAATGCCTTTTTGCGGCAGGATATTTTTATAATAAAACTCTTCTCTTTTGCTGGCCTTGGTTTGGTAAATGAGTTTGTAAATGAGTTTTATTTTTCGGTAAATAAAGGTTTGCAATGCGTAAGATATTAATGCATAGCTGCCTAAAAACATTGCGGCAAATGAAACCAGCGGCACCCACCAAACGGGTTTAAAAACAAAAACCACAATGGCCACCGGCACCGATAAGCCCAATGCAGTTAAAGCAGATAATTGCTGTGGTGAAAGATTTTTTTGTGAAGGCATTTTTAGGTCATGGTTGATAGTTAATGGTTTATAGTAAACCTTTACGAAAGTAAATAACTATTAACTATAAGCCATAAACCATGAGCTATATTTCAAACTTATAGCCAACACCTTTTACTGTGCTGATACAGTCAAGGTCTAATTTCTGACGTATTTTACGGATGTGTACATCAATGGTACGGTCGCCAACAATAACTTCGGTACCCCAAATGGTATTTAATATTTCGTTGCGCAAAAAAACTTTGCCGGGTTTACCTGCAAGCAATGCCAGCAGTTCAAATTCTTTACGGGCCAATACAATATCATTACCTTTAAAATTGATCATGTATTTCTCCCGGTCAATTTCAAGATCGCCTACTTTTAACACTTTGGGGCCATCATTACTAAACCTTCTGAACAAAGCATTTACCTTACTCACTAAAACTTTAGGGCTTATAGGTTTTGTCAGGTAATCATCGGCACCGCTTTCCAATCCTTTCACTTCGGTGCCTTCATCACTCAATGCAGTTAAAAAAATAATCAGGGTGTTTTTAAAAGCCGGTTGTTGCCGCAGCAGGTTGCATACTTCCATACCGGTTTTTCCAGGCATCATAATGTCTAATATGATCAGATCCGGTAAACTTCGTTTTGCTTTTTCAATAGCTTCATTACCGTTTTTGGCAGTAATTACTTCAAAGCCTTCGGCTTGTAAATTATATTGGATGATCTCCAGAATATCCGGCTCATCATCGGCAATTAATATTTTTTTAACAGTACTCATACGTAAAATGCTGTGCAAAAGTACTCTTAAACAAGTATCAGTAAATCAGTTTCAAAGCTTTGTTATATTATCAAATTGTTAAGGCAAAAATGCTTACAGGTGCAACGCTAAATAAAATTTCAGCATCTTTGCGGTATAATTATATGAAGAAGTATACGTTTTTAATCCTCTTGCTATTTTCTTGCGCAGCAAATGCAGCTGCCAACTTTGATACCATTAAACCGCCTATACAAAGGCAGCGCTTTCATGATAAGATAAATGAAGAGCAAAAATTACTGGATAAAGCCGATGGTAAAATAGATGGCGCCATAAAAGTATCGGGTAACGAGGAAATTAACCTTGCCGTTACTGATGTGCTGATTCGACGTGTGGATGATATGCAAAATGCTATTGAACAAAATGATAAAATAAAAGCTAACAACGAAAAAGTACGCTACCTCACTTATATCGAAAGCCTGGTTAAAACCTTTAGGGCCAATTGGAGATCGAATAAAATAAAACCGGTATTTGCCCCGGTGCTGGTAGATAACTTTGAGCAGATAATGAAAGCTACTATTGATAGCATAAGCATGGCGCCCTTTATAAAAGCCATGCCTTATGAAGTAGCACTTATTAATGCCGCAATTTTTATAAATAATAAAGGTTACCAGGAAAGTAAAAATATTGTGTATTTAAAATTTTGCGCCCTTAATCCAGATAAAGTTTTACTCACACTATTGCACCTTACGGCAAAGAAAGTTTTGCTGATAGTTTAGTTATTGCTACCTGTAAAAACGATCCGGCACAAGTGTACAAATATGCACAGGATGTGGCATCTGTAGCCGGAAAATTAATTCATAACAGCACCAACCCGGCAGTTAAAACAGTAGCGGCTTTAAGTAAGATACCTTCCCCGCTTTTGTACTTTCCTTTTTTGGATGATATTATATCGGGCAGAAAACAAACCGACAGCCTTAAAAAAATTATTGGTGATGGAGATAAAGGATATGATAGTTTGGCCTATTATAAATTGCTGGTACAAACCGAAATTGGCTACAGCAAAAGAATGACCAAAGGCGATACTGCCATTGCTTTTTTTGGACCTAACGGATTAAGAGATATGCTGCAGCGTAAAGCCATCAAACATTTTATTACCCCCATAAATGAGCTGCACGAAAAGCCAGAAAATGTGCGGATGAAAGCGATAGACTCTTTATCCCCTGCAGATATTTATTATATGCTGGTAATGGGCGAAACGGAAATTTATACCAGCAGCTACAAACACAGTTTTAACCGCATGTTGCAACGCATGGGTAAAAAACCAGCTACAGACTCTTTGCTGTTAAACGTAAACTTCGATTATTTTAAAAAGTTTATTAAAATGGCAGCCAATTTCAATAAGCTTGATACTTTTTTAAACTTAATGCCTGCGAGTAGTTCTGAAGTGGTGATGAAAGCTTTTGTATCAAAATTAGAAGCTGCTAATACATTGGAAGATGCTGTTGATGTAGCGGACAGTTACAGCAGCATCAATAATAAAAATCTGCAGGCAAACATTTTAAGTTATGTAAACTTAAATGAGGAGCGGTGTGCAGATAATAATAATTACCGCGGTAAAATTATTTATAGTTTATTAAAAACTATTTTTCTTTCGGCAGACAGCAGCAATAAAATTGATATCAGTGCAGCTATTGGTATTCCGCCCATTTACACCATCGATAATAAAGCCCTTGCCGATGACAGTGGCCGCATAGTGCAACAGGTTTTCTTTTACGGAGATGAAGACGGACAAAAGTTTTTTCCGCAATACGTTAATTCTTTTTCCACCAAAGAATGGAAGATCAATAGCAGCTTTAAAGAGTGGGTGGAAATAAAATCCATTAAAGACCCCAAAGTGTGGATATATGTAAACCGCCCACTAAATAATGATAAAAATTTAGATGATACTGCACAGGTACACTTAAATGCTTACCTGAAAAAAAACAATTTAAAACCTACTATTGTTACCCATCGTGGCCACAGTTACTGGCTCGACAGAACAATGGCCCGTATGGCGGGTGATGCGAAAATTATTGTGCTGGGCAGCTGTGGCGGCTACAAAAATTTAAGTCATTTAATTGAGATCAATCCCGATGCACACATTATTTCTACCAAACAAATTGGTACCGGAAACATCAACCAGATAGTTACCAATAGTTTAAACCAAACATTACTTTCGGGCAAGCAACTGGTTTGGAAAACCATGTGGGATAACATTTCCGCTTCGTTTGCAAAACAGCCAAAAGAATTAAAAGAAACCTGGGAAGACTATGTTCCACCCTACAAAAATTTAGGTGCCATATTTATCAAAGCCTATAACAAAAAAACGGAAGCGGAATAACTGTTTTTAGTTTAATGCTTTACAAAGTAAAAGCCAGTTAACAATTTTACTGATAACAGAAAACCATAAACCGGTTAACTTTGCCTTATGAGTGATTCGGGCACTAAAAAAAAAGTTTTTAACTATTCATTACTCCGCAGGATATTTTATTTTGCAAGGCCATATAAAAATAAATTTTATGGCTCTTTGCTGCTTTCCATTGCACTTGCGGTACTAGCGCCAATACGGCCATTTTTAATTCAGCTTACCATTAATGATGGTATAAAAGGAGATACCGCAGGCCATTTTATGAACGGGCCCGGCGGCTTTATTATTGAAGTTACTATTATACAATTGGTATTATTACTGATAGAAACTGTTTGTCGTTTTTATTTTACTTTCAGCACGGCATCATTAGGCCAAAGCGTAGTAAAAGATTTAAGGGTAACCACCTACAATAAAGTATTGCATTTAAACCTGGGTCAGTTTGATAAAACACCTATTGGTACATTAACCACCCGTACCATTAATGATATTGAATCTATCAATGATGTTTTTAGCGATGGGCTGATACCTATCATTGCAGATATGCTTTCCATCATTTCGGTACTAACCTACATGTTTATTGTAAACTGGCAATTAACGCTGGTTTGCCTGGCGCCGTTTCCCTTACTAATGATAGCCACTTATTTTTTTAAAGAAAGTGTAAATAAATCTTTTATACAAGTGCGTAATGCGGTGGCTCATTTAAATGCTTTTGTGCAAGAGCATATAACCGGTATGGCCGTAGTACAGGCTTTTGCTGCCGAAAAAAGAGAATACAAAAAATTTGATACCATTAATAAAGAACACCGCAATGCAAACATTAAAGCCATTTTTGCCTACTCTGTTTTCTTCCCTATTGTGGAGTTGGTAATGGCATTATCCATTGGTTTGCTGGTGTGGTGGGCAGCAAAAGATGCCATAAAATTAACTGATATAAAAAGAGAAGAAATTGCCGGTATTATCACTTCGTTTATCATCTGTTTAAACTTACTCTTCCGTCCGCTACGTGTAATTGCTGATAAATTCAATGTGCTGCAAATGGGCATGATTGCCAGCGAAAGGGTTTTTAAAGTTTTGGATAATGAAGACAGCGCAACAAATGAAGGCACTTATGCTCCGTCAACAATAAAAGGCAAAGTTGAGTTTGATAAAGTTTGGTTTGCTTATATTGATGAGCAGTATGTTTTAAAAAACATTTCCTTTACCATTAACCCCGGCGAAACACTGGCTATTGTGGGCCATACCGGAAGCGGCAAAACTTCCATTATTAGTTTACTAAACAGGTTATATCATATTCAAAAAGGTAGTATTAAAATTGACGATAAAAACATTGAAGCATATTCTTTAGATACTTTGAGAAGCCGCATTGGTGTGGTTTTACAGGATGTATTTTTATTCAGCGGTTCGGTTATTGATAATGTAACGCTCCGCAACCCGTCCATAAAAAAAGAGGCCGTTATTAATGCTGCAAAGCTCATCGGCATACATGATTTTATAATGCAGCTGCCCGGCAATTACGATTATAATGTAATGGAAAGGGGCGCTACGCTTTCTTTAGGCCAGCGGCAGTTACTGTCGTTTGTAAGAGCTTTGTTATACGATCCCTCTATACTAATATTGGATGAAGCCACTTCATCCGTAGATACTGAAAGTGAAAATTTGATACAACATGCCATTGATACTTTAATTACCGGCCGCACTTCTATAGTTATTGCACACAGGCTAAGCACCATCCGCAAGGCCAGTAAAATTATGGTGCTGGATAAGGGAGAAATAAAGGAAATCGGCAACCACGAGGAGCTTTTGGCCAAACAAGGCTTTTATTACCAGTTGCATAAAATGCAGTTTGAGCAGAAGGCGAAAATGGATTAAATCTACTTTTTCTTTCTTCTAATTTCCTATTTCCCGCCTCCCGCCTTATCTTTGCGGCAAAATTAGGGATTTGTATGCTCCATAAGTGTTTAAAATCATTACTGGTACTGGCTTTCAGCCTTTTTTTAACTGTTTGTGCAAACAATGCTTTTGCCCAGGATCATGGTAAAGAAGCACATGCGGAAAAAGCCGAAGGCAAGCTGAATATGAAAGAGGTGATCTTTGGCCATATTATGGATGGGCATGAGTTTCATTTTTTTGGTGCTTCATTGCCTTTACCCGTTCTTTTATATTCCCCGGAAAAAGGTTTCACCAGTTTCATGTCTTCCAAATTGCAACATGGACATGAACCCTATAACGACTATTTATTGTTGAATGAACACAATATCCATGAGTTAGGATTGGATCCCAAAAAGTTTACCGCAGGAAAAATTGTACCGGTGAAAGATGGTAAATACGATGAGGCGACAAAAGTGTACGATTTTTCTTTAACCCGTAACGTAGTACAAATGCTTTTGGCACTTATATTATTAGTTTGGATAATGACGAGCATTGCTAAAAAGTATAAAAGCGGACAAGGTGTTACTTCTGCACCAAAAGGTATGCAGGGTTTAATTGAACCTGTGGTTGCTTTTGTAAGGGATGAAGTGGCTAAACCTAACTTAGGTTATAAAGCCAACCAATACCTGCCTTATCTTTTAACTATCTTCTTCTTTATATTGATCAACAATATTTTTGGATTAATACCAGGTTCGGCAAACGTAACGGGTAATATTGCCTTTACATTAGTGTTGGGTGTTATCTCCTTTGTGGTAACCATGGCCAGCAGCAATAAGCATTACTGGATGCACATTTTTAACCCTCCGGGAGTGCCATTGGGTGTTAAATTTATTTTAGTGCCGGTGGAGTTTTTAAGCATGTTCTTAAAGCCCTTCTCACTCATCATTCGTTTGTTTGCCAACATGGTGGCAGGCCACATTATCATTATCTGTTTAATTTCATTGATATTTATTTTTGGAGAGAAAATGGGTGCAGGCGCTGGCTGGGGAGCTTCTCCATTATCATTGGCATTTACCATTTTTATTTATTTTATTGAAGTACTGGTAGCGTTTTTACAGGCGTTCATCTTTACAACACTTACAGCAGTTTTAATTGGCAGTGCAATTGAAGGCGATCATAGCCACGACGATGCACACGCTGCTGCTCATTAATTTGGAATTATTAATTAACATAAACCCAGGTAACATGAACTTAGGAACAATTTTACTGGAAGGAATTGCAAATGCAGGTGGTGCCGTAGGTGCTGGTCTTGCTGCAATGGGTGCTGGTATTGGTATTGGTCAAATTGGTAAAGGTGCAGTAGAAGGTATTGCCCGTCAGCCAGAAGCCACTAACGATATCCGTGCTAACATGATCTTAGCTGCGGCGCTTGTAGAAGGTGCTGCTCTGTTTGCTATCATCGTGGGCTTCCTTGCAATGGTATTATAATATCGTTGCCAACTTTTTACTGCATCTGATGCACAGGGCAAAGGATGCAGTATTTCTTTACAAATTTTGAGACCGGCTTTTATTAACAATAATAATCAGCCTTAATAATTTATAACATGGAACTTTTATTACCGGAGATTGGTTTATTATTTTGGACGCTTTTAGCTTTCCTTATTGTATTTTTTATTCTTAAAAAATATGGCTGGCCTGCAATTATTAAAGGCTTGCACGACAGGGAAACTTCTATTACAGAAGCTTTGGCTACCGCCGAAAAAGTGAAGTTGGAAATGGCGCAGCTTAAAAACGATAATGAAGCTTTACTTGCGCAGGCCCGTGAAGAAAGAGCATTGCTTTTAAAAGAAGCCAAAGAAACCAAAGATAAAATTGTAAACAGTGCTAAAGACGAAGCAAAAGTTGCCGCTGCAAAAATTATTGCAGATGCACATGCTATTATTCTGCAACAAAAAATGGCTGCGTTAACCGATCTTAAAAACCAGATCGGCAACCTGGTTATTGAAACCAGCGAAAAAGTATTACGTAAAGAATTAAGCAATAAAGCTGAGCAGGAATCATACATCAAGACCTTGGCATCGGAAGTAAAATTGAATTAATTAGCCGATTTGCTGAATAGCTAATAGGCCAATTATATTAGAATAGTTATTCCATCAGCAAATTAGCACATCATCACATTATCGAATTAGTTTTATGAACAATCCACGTTTAGCAGGCAGATATGCAAAAAGTTTATTGGATTTGGCTACTGAGCAAAATCAAATAGAAGCGGTATATGCCGATATGAAATGGCTGAACAGCGTTTGCAAAAGCAATCCTGATTTTGTAGCGGTGTTAAGCAGCCCTATTATTAAAGCTGATAAAAAACAGGTTATTTTAAAAGCAGTTACTGATGGCAGAGTAGCTTTATTAACCGGCGCTTTTATTGATCTTTTGGTAAGAAAGACCAGGGAAAGTAACCTGCATGAAATTGTACATGCTTTTATCGATCAGTACAATGCTTTAAATAATATTCAGAAAGTAAAAATTACTACCGCTTCTCCGCTTAGCGATGCTTTGAAAGAAGAAATAATGACCAATATAAAAGCAGCTATGCCCACCAAAACATTTGAGGTAGAAACAGCAATAAAAGATGAATTGATCGGGGGCTTTTTGGTAGAAACCGGCGGACAATTAGTTGATGCCAGTATTTTAAGAGACCTGAAAGATATTCAGAAGCAATTTATGGATAATGAGTTTTTACACAAGATCCGCTAATACATTCTTATAAAATATTTTGAAAAGCTGTTACCGAAAAGTAGCAGCTTTTTTTATTGGTATCAAAATTCTACCACCGGCGTTTTAATATCATGGTAAAATAAAAACGTCCATTTTTCATCCTGCCCTTGTTGCCACCATTGCTGCCGCAGTTCCATACAAAGTTTACCATCGTAATCGTATTTGGCCACAAAGCGGCTTTTCATTTGCTGCAGTTGCGGTGCCACATCACCTCCAAAAAATATTTTTTGTCCGTCTTCTTCTATCCAAAAAACCTGGTGAAAGGGTGAGTGGGCTCCGGTTACTTCGTACTTTATATAATCATCAATGGTACCATTGCCTTGTGTAAAAATTACTTTATCACTCTCTCCCAAAATTTCAAATTCTGCAGGTGTATAGGAAGGTTTTCCTTTCGCCATAGCACTATCAAACTCATCCCGGTTTACATAATAGGTAGCATTGGGAAAGCTGATGAATTTCTGCTGCAGTATCTTATCTTCTTTACTTACACCACCGCTATGGTCTTTATGTAAATGGCTCATCAGCACTTTGGTAACGTCCAAAGGATTGATACCATTATCTACCAGGTTCTGGTGTATTTGTAAACTGCCATCAGGGTTGCTAAAGCCAAGGCCGGTATCAATTACCAAAATATCTTTTTTAGTAATGATGGCAAAGGGTTGTATCTCTACCAACAGGCTTCCTAATGGCCGCTGCTGCAAATCGTCTTCTTCTTTGTTAAAAGGGATAAACTGTTTGGTATTATCAATGGTAAAAGCACCTTCGCTTAATGGAATTATTTTCATAAAATCCTGCAGCCCCCTCCGCCCCCTAAAGGGGGAACCGGACCTTTATTTTTTACTTTTTATATAATCAGATACAAAACAAAAATAGCTGAAAAGACTTTCAAAATTGCAGAGACTTCTTAAATACTCTTTAGGGGGCTTGGGGGCTTTATCTTAATACCATTTGCCTGTCTTTATCCAGTTTAATTAAAATAAAAATCAGTATGGTAAAAGTTAATAAAGAAGACCCACCGTAACTCATTAAAGGCAATGTAATACCAATTACCGGCGCCAGCCCAATGGTAACACAAATATTTACGGCCACATGAAAGAATATGATGCCTGCAACTGAATATGCATATACCCGGCTGAATGTACTGCGTTGCCGCTCGGCAATGGCAATAATACGCAGCAATAAACCTAGATATAAAAGCATTAATAAGGCACTGCCCCAAAAGCCAAAGTTTTCTCCAACCGAAGTAAAAATAAAATCGGTGTGTTGTTCGGGTACAAAATCACCTTGTGTTTGCGTGCCTTTTAAAAACCCTTTGCCCGCAAAACCACCCGAGCCAATAGCAATTTTAGATTGCTTAACATTATAGTTTTGTTTATCGGTTTTGCTTTTCTTTTCTTTTTCTTCTTCACTGTTAAGTGTAGCCGTTGTATTATCTGCAAATGGATTATCTACGCCTACCATGCTAAAAATTCTGTTGGCCTGGTAACCTTTGAAAACATGCTTAAACACAAACGGTACTGCCACACCTACAAACAGCGAACAAAATAACCAGGCTCCAACTATCCATATCAATGGTTTGTTATTTCTTTTTATTTGCCTGCGATTAAAATAAATTACCACAACAGCTAAAACGGCAAATGCAATCAACAATGTTTTGGTATGAAATAATAATGACACCACCAGTAATACAGCCATTGATACTCCGGCAATAAGATAACCCGGCGGTAGTCCTTCCCGGTACATGGCTATTAAAAAAGAAAAATATACCAACGCCAAGCCTGTTTCGCCCTGTAATATAGAAAAGGCGGCCGGCGTAAATGCAATGGCAGCAGCTATCAACTGCGATTGTGGCTTTTTAAAATCGGTTTCCTGCATGGAAAGGTATTTTGCCAACGCCAGAGAAGTAAAAATTTTACATAACTCCACCGGTTGCAGGTTCATAAAACCCAGTGGTATCCAGCTTTTGGAGCCTTTAATTTCTTTACCCAGCACAAAAGTGGCCAGTATTAAAAGTATGCCGATAAGATAAGAGAGGTTTGCTGTAGCAGTAAATAATTTACTATCAAGCAATAAAATAAATACGGCAAGAATTGCCGATGCACCAAAAAAGTATAACTGTTTACTATAATTTTTTTTAAACCCCAGTAAGGTTTGCATTACATTATCGGTGCTTTTATACTCTACCGAAAAAATACAAAGTATACCAATAGAAACAATAATAGCGTATAGCCAGATCATTACCCAGTCGATGCCTTTTGATATGGAAGGATTTTTTTGATACATGTTTGAGCTGTGAGCCGTGAGCAATCAGCAGTGAGAAGTGAGCGATGAGAGTAAAACTCACGGCTCATTGCTCAAAGCTGACAGCTTACGGTTTTACTGAATCTTTTGTTTCTGGTTTCTTTTTTTCATCAGGCAAAATTGCTTCTGTCTTAATTTTTATTTTATTATCGTTACTGTCTTTTTTGGGTTGTTTTTTAGTAAGTTCTTCCTTGTCCTTTTTTAGTTTATCCAATACTTCGTCTTCAGCAGATTCATCTAAATCTAATGTGTCGATCATTAATTTTATATACCCTTTTGCAATAAGATATGCCGAATCTCTGGCATGAAGGAGAGAATCCTGTACCCGCTGTTCATAATAAATTTTTGCTGGTATCAGGTTTAATTTAGACAGTGTTTCAATTTTAGCCAACCGGCCTTTATCTGTAATCGAATCTTTTAAATATTTTTCAATCATCAAACCAACAATAGGTGCCGCATAAGTACCGCCAAAGCGGCCGCTGTTTTCCACTACGCACATGATGGCGATCTTAGGATTTTCTCTTGGTGCAAATCCGCAAAAGAATGCATGATTGGGTTGCTTAACGCCTCGGTAATAGTTTTCTACGGTACCGGTTTTGCCACAAACATTTATACCTGCTACTTTTGCTGCGCCTCCGGTACCGCCATCCACCACAGCCTGCATGCCATCATGCACTGCTTCAAAAATACTATCCGGAATATCAATAGCATTATGTTTTTCTTTAAAGGCAGTCAGCATACCAAATTTATCTCCTCCCTCAATTGAATCAATCATATGTGGCGTTTTATACCAGCCTTTATTAGCGATGTATGCCATTTCGTTAGCTACTTGTATGGGTGTTACATCCACTTCGCCCTGACCAATACTTACCGAACGAAACGTACAGTAATTCCATTTGCCCTGGCCGTAAACTTTATTATAATATGCCGGACTAGGAATTAGCCCCTTAACTTCAGAAGGCACATCCACGCCCAGTTTATGCCCCAGGCCAAAGGCCTGCATATACCGGTTCCATACGCCCAGGCTGCTATCAATATTGGGGTATGCAGGATTATTAATAACCCTTTGCATAACGGTAGCAAAGTAGGTATTATCCGACATGCGGATGGCATTACGCAAATCAAATGTGCCATAATCTAAACAGCGCATCGGCTTTCCACTGCCGCAACCATAAAATGCACCGGAACAGGAAACCCTGAAGTCGGTAGTAATAACCCCTTCATGTAACCCTACTAATGCCTGCAATGTTTTAAATGTAGAACCAGGAGAATAAGTTGCTGAAACTGTTCTGTTAAACAAAGGCCGGGCAGGATTTAATAACAATTCTGCAATATGCTTCTTTCTTTCGGCACCGGTTAATAATTTAGGTTTAAAAGTAGGGCTGCTTACCATACATAAAATGCCTCCGGTTTTGGGGTCAATGGCAACAATAGAGCCTAATTTATTTTCCATTAATTTTTCTCCCAGCATCTGTAATTCTATATCCAATGCCGTGTGCATATTTTGCCCGGCAATAGCCACGGTATCAAATTTTCCATTTTCAATCCTGTCGGTAAGGCGGTTTTTGTTATCCCTTTTCCACAGCTCTATTCCCCGCTGGCCCATCAGCACTTTTTCGTAAGTTCTTTCCAGGCCTGTCTTTCCTATATAATCACCCATTACATAGCCGGTGTATTTTGGATTTTTTAAGATGTTAGAATCTACTTCACTTAAATAACCCAGAATATTTCCTGCTGCATCGTAAGGGTAATCTCTAACCGATCTTTCCTGCAAATAATAACCGGGAGCAAATTTGTACAGACTTTCTGTAAGCTTGGCCATTTTTTCGTTGCTCAGCAATGCTTCAAAAACAGAAGGCCTGTAACTTTTATTTTTTAAAATGGCATTGATAATTCTCTTTCTGAATTCTATGGTGTCAATATTTAAAATATTGCAAAGGCCCATGGTATCGGTGCCTTTAATTTTACCGGGGACTACCATTAAATCGTAAATGGTAGTGTTTTGTAAGATTGACCTCCCTTTACGGTCGTACACAATCCCTCTGTCAGGGTAAATTACTTTTCTAAAAGTACCCTGATTATCTGCTAAAGCTCCATAGTCGGAAGAAAAAAGTTGCAGGTTCGTCAGTTGCGCAATAATAATTACAAACATGCCGATGAACACCAGCATAATTACGTTTTTACGGGACTGATTGAAGACAGACAATGTGGATTGATGATTTTAGATTGATGATTTAAGATTTAGGCCCTTTCACATTTCACCATTACTTTTATACTGTATTGGTTCTGAATTTTTGTTTTCTTACAAATAATAATTCGGTAATTATTATCAGCAATAAACTAATGACCGTTGATAATAATGTTTTGGCAAAAAAGTACCACACATTACCAAACTGCCATGCTTCTAATAAAAACAGCCAACCATGATGAATTATTGTAAGCACTGCCACATAAATAAAGTAGGGAAGAAAACCACCCATACTTTTAATAGAAGGCTCTTCGTAATTTTCATCAGCACCTTCCTGGGGAATTAAAAGATTAATCAGGTAAGGCCTTATATAGGCAATTAACACACAAGCTGCTGCATGAAAGCCGGGGTTATGCCTGAAACTATCCAGCGTAAAACCATACACAAATGCCAGCAATAATTGCCAGGTACGACTCATATTAAAAGGCAGCCATAAAATAAACAAAAAGTACAGGTACGGTGTTACCATCTGGTGCAGATGTATCTTATCCAGTACAAAAACCTGTACCAGTATAAAGAGTATAAACCTGATGATATTCTTTACTAGCGTACTCATTTAATGCTATTGTATTTTACTTTGCCTGCTGTTTTGCTTTTTCCAATAATTGGTTTACTGCTTCCTGCTGGCTATTATCTATTGCATAAACATACTGCAGGCTGAAAAAATCGGCAGCTGTTTTAAATTTTATTAAATAATTATTGGTGCTTTTTTCCGGTATCACTTCTGTAACAAACCCAATTAGCATGCCCCTTGGAAATGTAGTACTAAATCCACTGGTAATAATAGTGTCACCTTTTACCACTTTAGCACTTTTGGGTATGCCAGTTAATGAAATAATGTTAGGCGTTTTACCATCCCAGTTTAAAGTACCGGTTTCGCCACCTTTAAACAATTTGCCGCTTATATGACTGTCTTTATGCAGCAGGCTCATTACCACAGCATAATCATCCGTTACCATTGTAGTTATTCCTACCACAGCATTATTAACATCCACCAGCCCCATACCTTCTTTTAACTGTTGCGCTTTACCCCTGGATAAAACAATAAAATTACTTTGGGTATTAACTGAGTTTTCAATTACAGTTGCCTGCAGGTAGTTGTATTTTCTGTATTGGGTTAAGGAATCTACTTTAATAGTATCCACCATTGCCTTACTAAGGGTGTCCGGTAATTGAAAATCTGCTTTAAGTTTATTATACAATTTTTCATTAGCCTTAACTAAAGAATCATTTGTTTTTTTAAGATGAAAATAGTCTTCTATTTTATTGTATTGCTCATTTACCTTACCCGTAAGTTGGTTGGCACTGGCAGAAAAAACGGCATTGTGATATTTATTATAATGCACTATCAAATAGATGCAAAATCCCTGCAATAGCAGAAAAAAAAGCAGGTTGAAATAACGGCGGATGAAAAGGAAAATATTACGCACAAGTAAGGAATTAGGAATTGGGAGTTAGGAATTGGGAATGATGCAATCCTAATTACAAATTCCTAATTCCTAATTACTTCAAATTTATCTCATCACAAACGGGTATCTGTCGTAATGCTTTAAAGCAATACCTGTACCACGTACCACACTTTTTAGGGGATCATCTGCAACATGTACCGGCAGCTTAATTTTTGCCTGTAGCCTCTTATCTAATCCTCTTAACAGAGCACCACCACCTGTGATGTATAGGCCACGGCGGTAAATATCTGATGCCAGCTCAGGCGGCGTAGTTTCCAATGCCTTTAAAATAGCTTCTTCAATTTTAAAGATGCTTTTATCCAGCGCTTCAGCAACTTCCTGGTAACTTACCATTACCTGTTTAGGAATACCAGTAACCAAATCTCTTCCGTTTACCGGAATGTCATCGGGAGGATTGTCCAGGTCTTTCATGGCGGCACCTACCTGAATTTTAATTTGTTCGGCAGTACGCTCTCCAATCAATAAACTATGGTAACGGCGCAAAGCCTCCATAATATCTGCTGTAAACTCATCACCGGCAATACGTATGCTTTGGTCGCACACAATACCAGCTAAAGCAATTACGGTAATACCGGTTGTACCACCACCAATATCAATAATCATATTACCCACCGGCTCTTCCACATCTATACCAATACCTAAGGCAGCGGCCATAGGCTCATGAATTAAGTATACCTCTTTTGCACCTGCCTGTTCGGCACTATCACGTACCGCTCTTTTTTCTACCTCGGTAATGCTGCTGGGTATGCAGATCATCATCCTCCAGCTTGGAGCAAACAATGGTTTTTTGGGATAGATCATTTTGATCATTTCCCGTATCATTAACTCGGCAGCATTAAAATCTGCTATCACACCATCTTTTAGCGGACGAACAGTGCGGATGCTTTCGTGGGTTTTTTCATGCATCATCAATGCCTTTTTGCCCACGGCTAAAATATTTTTAGGATTGTTTCGGTCCAGTGCTACAATAGAAGGCTCATTTACCACTACTTCGTCGTTATGGATAATGAGGGTATTGGCAGTACCCAGGTCAATCGCAATTTCCTGTGTAAAAAAATTAAAGAGGCCCATATTTTGTTGTGTGAAAACGTACGTAAACTAATGGCAGCAAAGTTGATGTAAATTATTTGAATTAACAACGGCAAGCCCTTTATTTTTCGAAGTTTTATGAAAATAAGTTTTCCATAAATCAGGCAAAATCCAAGCCAGAAAAACAGCTGCTAACTATTTTAGCCCGCCGTTGCCATACAAATTCTTTTATTGCGTTTACGCTATATAGTTACGTTTTATTCTTATTTTACTAAGGAAACTCGTAACCAATATCACTGCGGAAGTACATATCCTCAAAGTATAATTGCTCCATCATGTAATTGGATTGCTCGGCTGCTTCGGAAATAGTATCGCCAAATGAAGTAACCACCAGCACCCTGCCTCCATTGGTTACAATATCGTTTCCCAGTTGTTTTGTGCCCGATTGAAATATCAGGCTGTTTTCCAGTACCTCATCCGCAAGGCCTTCTATTGCTACCTCGCTTTTATAATCACCGGGATAACCACCACTAACTGCCACCACTGCTGCAGCACAGCGGCTATCGGTTTCAATTACTACTTTATTTAATTGCTGTTGTGCGGTGGCTGTAAGTAATTCCACTAAGTCATTTTTTATCCGGGGAATTACCACTTCCGTTTCTGGATCACCCATACGGCAATTGTATTCTATAACTTTAGGGTCGCCATCATCATTCATCAGCCCAAAAAATATAAAGCCCCTGTACTCCAGTTTATCTTTCTTTAACCCCGCAATGGTGGGTTCAATAATGGTTTCCTTTACCTTTTGTAAAAAAGCGCTATTTACAAAAGGCAAAGGGCTTACAGCCCCCATGCCACCGGTGTTTAAACCTGTATCTCCTTCTCCTACTCTTTTATAATCCTTTGCTTCGGGCAACAGCACGTAGTTTTGTCCATCGGTAAGCACAAAAACACTTAACTCAATTCCTTTTAAAAATTCTTCTACCACCACTTTTTTTCCGGCATCGCCAAATTTAGACTGGCGCAGCATAAGTTCAAACTCTGATAATGCTTCAATAGTATGCTGGCAAATTAAAACCCCTTTTCCGGCCGCCAGCCCATCAGCTTTCAGTACTATTGGCAGCGAGTGGTTTTTGATATAATCAACACCTTCATTATAATTTTCTGTAGTAAATTCTCCATAGGCTGCCGTAGGAATATTGTGCCTTTGCATAAATGCTTTGGCAAATGCTTTACTACCTTCCAGCTGAGAGGCCTCTTTAGAAGGGCCTATTACGGCAATATGTTTTGTAGCCGGGCTATTTTGAAAATGATCATAAATACCTTTTACCAAAGGCTCTTCCGGGCCAACTAAAACCATATCTACCTTATTGGTAATGCAGGCAGCAGACAATAATTCAAAATCGTTTACAGCAATGGGAAGATTAGTGCCGCATAAAGCCGTGCCGGCGTTGCCAGGCGCAATAAACAGCTTATCACATAATTTACTTTGAGTGAGTTTCCAGGCAAAAGCATGTTCCCTGCCGCCGGAACCGATTAAAAGAATGTTCATGTACTGAAAGAATTATTAAGTGGGTTAAAGTTTAAGTTTGCGAATTTAAAATTATGCCAGCGCATTTCAAGATTAATTTTATAAACGGCTGTGTGTATATCAGTTAATTATAATGCCCATAGGGGTCGTTTTCGGCATTTTTAAATTGAAGCGCTTAAATTGATTATACTAAAAAGAAAATCGCTATTTTGGGGTACTAAAACAAACTAAACAAGCAATTAAAAACTACTAATTATGAATGATCAGGTAATTAAACAACCAGCCCATCCTAAAGGTTTATGGGTACTTTTTGGTACTGAAATGTGGGAACGGTTTAACTTTTACGGGATGAGGACTATCCTTACATTATTTATTGTTAACGCATTAATGATGAGTAAGGAACAGTCTTCTATTATATATGGAGGATTTCTGGGTTTATGTTACTTAACTCCTATGCTGGGAGGATTTATTTCAGATAGATTTTTAGGTAACCGGAATTGTATCATGCTGGGCGGCTTGCTGATGGCTGCGGGGCAAATGTTGCTGTTCTTTAGTGCAAGTATATTTGCGTCTAACCTTGAGCTGGCAAGAACTTTATTATATGTAGCCCTGGGTATCATTATTTTGGGCAATGGTTTTTTTAAGCCCAATATCAGCAGCATGGTAAGCAGCCTTTATCCGCCTGCCGAAAGAAGTAAGCTGGATACAGCCTTTACTATTTTTTATATGGGTATTAACTGCGGTGCTTTTTTAGGCCAATTGATTTGCCCAATACTTGGAGATGTGGTAGACAAAAGTGGCGTTAGAGATATTCATGCATTCAAGTGGGGATATTTGGCGGCATCATTAGCTATGCTTATTGGCGTAACTACTTTTTATTTTTTAAAAGATAAGTATGTTAGAACACCCGATGGAAGGCCTATTGGCGGTTTACCAAAAAACAATACTGCCGAAGATTATGCTGAAGGTGAGGCACAAACTGCCAAATTTTCTAACACTGCTTTAGGAGTTGCAGTTGTAGCTTTTATGGGGCTTGGTCTAATTTTCTTTTATGTATTTGGGCAAAATGTAATTTACTCGATCATTTATGCCGCTGGTATAACACTTGCAGGATTGATCATTTCTGATGGATCAATTACAAAAGTTGAACGTGATAGAATTTTAGTAATTTATATTGTTTCTTTTTTTTCATTATTTTCTTTTGGGCAGCTTTTGAACAGGCAGGTTCTTCATTAACTTTTATTGCAGACAATCAAACCGATAGAAATTTCTTTGGATGGAATATGCCACCATCAATGGTGCAAATTTTTAATGGCATATTTGTAGTTGCATTCGCTATTCCTTTCAGTATTTTATGGGATAAATTAAGAGCAAAAGGGAAAGAACCTATTTCTCCGATGAAACAAGCTTTTGGCCTTGCATTAATTGCAATAAGCTATTTTATCATTGCACACAATGTAAAAGATTTGGGTAACAGTGGTTTGCTGGCAGTAAAATGGTTAATCCTGCTTTATCTAATACAAACCTTTGGTGAACTTTGCTTATCCCCTATCGGACTTTCATTGGTAGGTAAACTTGCTCCAAAAAGATTCTCATCTTTACTTTATGGTGTATTCTTTTTATCCAATGCATCGGGTTATGCATTAGCCGGTACATTAGGCTCCATTTTGCCTGCTACCGGAGAACAATTTACAAATGCCACAAAAATGGGAATTGATTTGCAGGGTATTTTAGATAAAAAGATTGTACCTACTGCAGAGCAGATAAAACTACTTGCAGAACAAAAAATAAGTGTTATTAATCCAAGTTTTGCAGGCTTTGAAATTCATAATCTTTTCGAATTTTTTATGGTGTTTGTTGTTTTATGCGGCATTGCTTCTATATTATTATTTTCACTAACACCATTACTTAAAAAAATGATGCATGGTATAAGATAACTTCCATCTCAAATATTTTTAACAAAGGCGGTCCCCCAACAAGTTAGGGACCGCCTTTTTATTTATCTTACAAATAAAACAAAGGCATGAGTACTACCGCAAAACATCCTAAAGCACTTCCTTTTTTATTTTTTAGTGAAATGTGGGAACGCTTTGGTTACTACCTGATGATCGGTATCTTTTTACTGTACCTTAAAAATGTAGAACAGGGTTTTGCTATGAGCAACAGCGATGCATCGGACCTGTATGGCACTTTTATTGCACTGGTATTTCTTACGCCTTTTATTGGTGGGTTACTGGCCGACCGTTATTTTGGTTACCGCAGATCGATCATTGCAGGTGGCTTAATGATGGGTGCCGGTTATTGTATGATGGCCATACACAGTCTGCCCATGCTGTACTTATCCATGACATTGGTGATTGTGGGCAATGGTTTTTTTAAACCCAATATCAGTACGTTGCTGGGTAATTTGTATTCCACACCACAGTTTCAGCACCGTAAAGACGAAGGCTACAATATTTTTTATATGGGTATTAATGTGGGCGCATTTATCTGTAATTTTTTTAGCGCTGCTATTATTATTGTATGGGGTTGGAAGTATGCTTTTGTTGCTGCCGGGGTGGGAATGTTTTTAGGTGTTATCATTTTTATGAGTGGTACCAAACATTATAAGTCGGGAGATATTAGAAAACCAATGAGTAAAGAAGATATGTCCTTCTCCAGAATTGTGGTTACCATTTTTGTACCTACAATAATAGCAGGGGTTATTGGATGGCTGATAAAAGGCACATTCAGTGCATCCAACCCTGATAGTTCTATCTTTGGTTCCGACTCTACGGATGCTTTTATCTTTGCCTGCATTCCTGTAATTTATTTTTATTCCTCCTTATATTTTCGGGCAACTCCCGAAGAGAAACGGCCCATTGCAGCACTGCTGGCCATATTTGCAGCGGTGGTAATGTTTTGGGCAGTGTTTAAGCAAAATGGTACCGCACTTACTATTTGGGCAGATAATTATACCAACCGGCAGGTAAGTGGCACCACAGGAGATGTGTTCCGGAGTTTAAAACAAGCCGATACTATAACTTATAAAAAAGATTCGGTGAATTTATACGACCACTTATTTCGCTTACAAAAAAAGGAGGGCAAAGTTTTAAAAGAATATAATTACCCCTCGTATTTTAAAAATGTAGCACCGGAAAAATTGCCTGCAGATGGTGGCAAGGCTATTTTATGGAGTACCCCAATAAGTCAATCTATAAACCCCGGCTGGGTAATTTTATTAACACCACTTGTAGTGGCATTCTTTGCTTTTTTAAGAAGAAAAAATAAAGAACCTTCTACCGCCACAAAAATTGCTTTTGGTTTATTTATCTCTGCCTTATCAGTATTGGTAATGGTGGCTGCTGTTTATGCGACGGGTAACGGTGCCGAAAAAGCAAGTGTGTGGTGGCTGATGGGTACTTATGGCGTGGTAACTGTGGGTGAATTATTATTAAGCCCGATGGGTTTATCGCTGGTATCTAAACTAAGCCCGGTGCGTATCACTTCGCTGATGATGGGTGGCTGGTTCTTATCTACTTCAATAGGTAATAAATTATCCGGCATATTAGCTACTATGTGGGATGGTTATGAAAATAAAGCCAGTTTTTTTTGGGTGAATTTTGTATTGCTGTTAATAGCCACCTTCATCATTTTTGCCATGCTGAAATGGTTAAACAGGATCATGAAGGAGAAGGGTGTGCAGTAAAAAAGAGTGAGTTATCCGCCAGCTGGCGGATGACTCACTCTTTTTTTGTTTTCATACAAGGTAAGCTGCCAATATTAGTTGGCTGAGCTTAAATAAAATTCAGGTAATCAAATCTATTACCCAGTATCGCTTTATCATCTGCGGCCAGCCATTTATTTAAAACGGTGGCATATACATTTTTAAAATCTACTTTGTGCTTCAGGTCGCCTTCATTAAGGTCTGCCAGGTCGGGCATAGCATTCAACACACCTTTTTGTTTTAATCCGCCGCTGATGAAAAACATATTGTTCGCCGTACCATGATCGGTTCCACCACTGGCATTTTGGGTAACCCTGCGACCAAATTCGCTAAAGGTCATCATCAGCACATCATCAAAACGGTTATTCTTTTTAAGATCGTTGGTAAAAGCTTTTACCGCATCATTCAATTCGGTAAACAATCTTTTTTGCTGGCCTTCCTGGTTTACATGCGTATCAAAACTGCCTAAAGAAACATAATATACTTTGGTGTTGATATCAGAAAATATCAATGATGCAATTGTCTTCAGGTCTTTACCCAAATTGGTAGCAGGATAGGCTTCCTTGGTAGGATGCGTTTTGCTCTGCTGAAAAATATAATCAGCACTGCTGATGGTTTCACTCATCGTTTTATATAAATAATCTATCGTTTCTTCTCCTTTCTGATGATTGGCATTAATGTCTTTAAAATATTTGCCGTTGCTGGTATTGTACAATTTTGCCGGATCTTTAAAAGCAAGGCCTTTGTTTTCTTCTCCTTTTAAAGCAAGACTTAAAACATCATCCAGTTCCATCGCTTGTGTAGGTTTATCGCAACCTTTACATTGTGCATCAAGATATCTTCCTACCCAACCGGTATTTACAAATTCATTACTGGCACTGGCGCTATGCCAGATATCCATACTTCTAAAATGGCTTCTGTCGGGGTTTGGATAACCTACGCTGTTCAAAATACTTAAACTGCCATCATCATACAATCCCTTAAAAGCTTCCAGCGCCGGGTTCAATCCCACTTCATCTGTTACAATTAAAGCTTTGTCTTTTGCTATGCCCAGCTTGGGTCGCTCTTTATAATAGATATCATTACGCACGGGTATCACGGTATTCAATCCATCGTTACCGCCACTAAACTGTATTACCACCACTACTTTATTGCCGGCAGGCACCATCATCGGTTTTTCAAAAGCCTTTAAAAATTTAGGCAGCATAAAAGATGCTGTAGCTAATGAACTTACCTGTAAAAATTCTTTTCTTTTTATCTGCATAAAACAATTTTAAACTTAAAGCGTCTGCTTTATTAATTACTATAAAAATCATTGTAGCCCAAATTCCCCCTTCAGGGGGTTAGGGGGCTTAGCACAGTTGGTACTCCGGCGTACACATCAAATTCACCACTGCACTCTTCACAAAATTTTCCCGGCTTTCTTTATTCAAATATTTTTCTAATAAGGTATCCGGTACATGCGATTTTGTTTGTAATACCGTATCAGTAATTTTTTGCAAAAGTTTTTCTCTTGGCACTGCTTCAAAAATTTTATTTACTAATGTCCAATCTGTTGTGGCAGTACCACCTTTTACGGCAGCCTTCAATTTTTTTGCTGCAGCTTCCATCATTCCACCTTGTACATCATCATCTGTTTTAGCCTGAATATCTAACACATCATTAGCTGTTAAAATTTGTGGTACCCGAAGGCGCAACATCAGGCTGCTGCTGTCTATCCAGGTTTTACCTCCGGGCCACCCGGCAACGTTAGGCGGGTAAAATAATATTTGCCCCAATGTGCGCTGAAATAATATTTGAGCCTGATCATTTTCCATTTCCATGGGTAATAAACGCCTGATACCTGCCAGCAATTCCACCGGTGATTTTATTTTAGTGCCGATATTTTTTTCTTCGTAAAACCAATCGGCTGTAAAAATATCTTCCATCAGTTTTTTAATATCATAACCACTTTCGTAAAAGCGGTTGCTTAGCCAATCCACTTTCTTGTCATCAGCAGTATCATTCACAAAATATTTGTATATCTTTTTAGTGATATACTTTGCCGTTTGCTTTTGTTCCAATAAAATATCCAGCACATCATCGCCATCAAAATTGCCCGTTTTGCCCAGCACTGTTTTGCTATCGGTATCATGCTGAAATTTCCTGAATTCAAACTCTCCCTTTAAATTAAAGCCCCAGCCTGTAAAAGCCCTTGCGGCTTCTTTCACATCCGTTTCGGTATAATTGCCCCGCCCCATGGTAAACAGTTCCATTACTTCACGTGCAAAATTTTCATTGGGTTTTTTCTTGCGGTTTTGCTGGTTATTTAAAAAAGAAAGCATCGACGGGCTTTTACTTACTTCCCTCAGCAGGTCTTTAAAATTGCCCAAAGCATTTTCTCTTATGGTCTGTAAAAGCTCCTGCTGAAAATAACTATTGATAACGCGGCAGGCAAAATGTCCATGCCAGAATAAGCTCATCTTTTCTCTTAACTGGCCTTCGTTATTGATCATTTCTTCCAACCAGCGAATGTTCAGGTTTTTAAGGTCATCACGGGACTGGTCTCTTATTTGTTTCTTCTGATCGTTAGTCAGTTCTTTCTTTTGCATGTTAGCCACATCCTGCACGCCTTTATACAATCCATCTACCAGGTTTTGCGCTACTTCTATTTTCTCAGGTTTTTTGGCCGAAGTTTTTACTAATACATTCCATAATTCTTTTGGAGAAACTTTATCAAGATCCGCTGCATTTTCGGCCATGGGGCCAAAACCTGCACGCCATAGTAAGTGTTGATTTTTTAAGCGATTGGAAACTGCCATAAAATGATTGTATTATTAAGCTACTGAAATAGTAACGACGCTGTGACCGATTTAATTATTAAAGGTTTAATCTTTAACTTATTAATTACATATTGCTTTATTAAAGTACAAATAACCGACTGTTTTTACTAATTTGGTAAAGAATATTGTTATATGAATATTAAAGCTTTCAAATACTTATCGCCGCTTATTGTTTATGCATTGGCCTGGCTTGCTTTTACTAAAAACGGATGGCTAACCTGGAGCCCCATGTTGTATGCATGGCTATTGTTACCATTAGTAGAATTATTTATTGCACCTGATGAAAAAAATATGACGGCTGCTGAAGAAGAGCTGGCCAAAAAAGATGTTGTTTACGATTACATGCTTTACATTATTGTACCGCTTCAGTTTATTGGCCTGTATAAATTTTTAATCGTAGTTGATCAACCTGGTTTGCAATGGTGGGAAGTTACCGGAAGAGTTTGGAGTATGGGCTTATTATGCGGAACATTTGGTATTAATGTAGGGCACGAGCTTGGGCATCGTATTAATAAATTGGAACAGGTTTTTGCAAAGGCTTTATTGATGACATCTTTATACATGCATTTTTTTATTGAGCATAATAAGGGGCATCATAAAAATGTAGCCACACCACTAGACCCCAGCAGTGCCCGTTTAAATGAGCCGGTATATTTTTTTTATTTCAGAACCATCACCCTTTCGTACTTATCTGCCTGGAAAATTGCTAACGATGAGATGAGAAAAAAGGGCTTGCCTGTTTTTAATTTAAACAACGAAATGCTGCAGGCTCATTTTATTCAATTATTGTTTGTTGCCGCAATATTTTTTGCATTGGGTTGGTTAGTTACATTATACTTTTTATGTGCCGCAGTAATTGGTATTATTCTTTTAGAAACCGTAAATTATATTGAACATTACGGCCTGCAACGCAAACAAACTGCACCCGGTAAATACGAGAGAGCCATGCCCTGCCATAGCTGGAACAGCGATCACGTTTTAGGCAGGTTAATGTTGTTTGAATTAAGCCGACACAGCGATCATCACTATCTGGCCAGCAAAAAATACCAGCTACTGCAACATCATGATGATGCACCACAATTACCTACAGGCTATCCCGGCAGTATGATACTGGCCTTAATTCCGCCGGCATGGTTTTATATAATGAACCGGAAAATAAAACAATTAGTAAATAATAATACGTAGCTTATTTTTTAGCATTTGCCTTTACATAAGATAATACATTTTCTTTTTCTGTATCATCTAAACGGGCTTTTTGTGCCATTACCTGCATAATACTTATCCAGCGCTCTGCAGTATAATCAGTAGTAACTTTTAAGCCGTGGCATTTACCGCATTTTGCATTGTACGTTGACTGCCCCATCATCTCGGGTGATTTGGTTGAGCCTTCTGCAGGTGTAGTTCTTGATCCTGCTGGTGTTGCTGGTGTAGTGCCCAACGGAGTGGTGTTTGCTGTAGGCACTGTTTCGGTATTTGCCGAAGTAGCAGGTGCATTAACAACACTACCCGAGTTGGAAGATACGCCACTGCCCGATGCAACAGGAGTTACTTTTTTGGCACAACTCCAAACTAATATTGATAATGTAACAATAGTAAATGTTTTTTTCATCTGTCTGTTTTTATAATGTTTTAAAGAATTATAAATATATGCTCTTTCAATAAAAGCAACACTTTAGCGTATAGTTTTTTTGTTAACTGATTGTTGTGGCACCAAAGTAATTGTGTAACACTTCAGGTAAATTAATGCAATTTTCGGTTTGGTTATTCTCCAGCAAACAAGCCACTATCCTCGGCAGAGCCAGAGAAGAACCGTTTAATGAATGTACCAATTGCGTTTTATTGCTCTCATCTTTAAAACGTATTTTCATTCTGTTAGCCTGAAAAGTTTCAAAATTACTTACAGAACTTACCTCCAGCCATTTTTGCTGCGCTGCACTATATACTTCAAAATCGTAAGTTAATGCACTGGTAAAGCTCATATCGCCACCACATAATCTTAAAATGCGGTAAGGCAATTGCAATGTGTTCAATAATTTTTCAATGTGCGCCACCATATCTTCTATTACTACATAACTTTTATCCGGGTGCACCAGTTGCACAATTTCAATTTTATCAAATTGGTGTACACGATTCAATCCTCTTACATCGCTACCAAAGCTTCCGGCCTCTCTTCTAAAGCAAGGCGTGTAAGCCGTCATCTTAATAGGCAGTTCCGTTTCTTTCACAATTTCATCCCGGTAAATATTAGTAACAGGCACTTCGGCGGTGGGTATCAAATAAAATCCATCGGCAGTTACATGATACATCTGTCCTTCTTTATCGGGCAACTGACCAGTGCCATAAGCGGTGGCTTCATTCACCATCAATGGCGGCAGATATTCTGTGTAACCAGCAGCAGTATTGTAATCTAAAAAGTATTGTATTAATGCCCTTTGCAATTTTGCCCCCTTGCCTTTATACAAAGGAAAACCGCTGCCGGTAAGTTTGGCTCCGGTTTCAAAATCCACCAGGTCGTATTTTTTAATTAAGTCCCAGTGCGGCACAGCCGTTGGGCCAAGCGCAGGTTTTGCACCGGCTTCTTTTACCACTTCATTATCTTCGGGTGTTTTACCTTTTGGTACAGAGGTATGTGGCAGGTTAGGCAGTTGAATAATGCCATCGTACAATAACTTTTCTGCATCAGCTAACTGTTGTGCCAAATTTTGTAAAGCTGATTTTTGTTGGGCTACTTCCAGCTTTTTATTTTCTGCCAGCTCTTTTTCGCCTTTACCCATCAGCATACCAATTTCTTTACTGGCAGCATTGTTGGCAGCTTGCAGTGTTTCGCTTTCTACTTTTAATTTACGTACCTGTTCGTCAAGCTGCACCAGTTTATCTACAATTGATATATCGCCATAATTTTTTACACTTAATCTTTCCTTTACCAGGTCAATATTCTGCCGAATAAAATTTATCTGTAACATCTTATTAAAAATTTTGGCAAAGGTAAGGTTTTGATTTTTTTTGTTGCCGGCTTTTAAGCCCTGATTGAACTTCATTGGCAGAGTTTATCCTGAAGCATGAAGGACTCCATTCAGCAGCTTAATTCTGCTCTTCCTTAATTATGTTTTGCAACTCTCTGTATCAATCTTTGCTATAATAAATGCTCCCTTTAGGGGGCGGAAGGGGTTTTTATTATATTTGCAGCATGCAGCATGTTAAAGATGATTTACAGGTAAGGTGGCTGAAGCTTCGCATTAAACTAAAAGAGCGCTTTGGCATTAAGCCCGATATGGATGGTATTTTATTTTTAATTGGCATACAGGAACTGGGCAGTGGCAAACAGGATTTTAGCAAAGAACAAAAGCAAGACCTGATGCATATTGCAGTTTGTACCGTTTTATCTGCCAGCGGTTACTATGCTTTATCCGGCCACGATGAAGATAACTGGCCACATTTTATACAACTAAAACCTTTACCCGGTTTTATAATGACAGAGCAGGAAAACTTTTTAAAAGACCACATACTATTGTATTTTCAAAACCAAAAATTTATTGACTAAGTATTTTATGAACAAATTAAAACTTGTAGCTGTAGTATTAATGTCGGCATTAATGGTATTTAATGCTGCCGCACAAACAAAAAAAGTACCCGTAAAAAAGAAACCTGTTGTTACCAAAAAGGCCGTGGCGTTTAAGCCGCCGGTAATAAAAAAAATACCCGGCATCAGAATTAAATTAACTACCGACTCTGGTGTAATGATAATCCGGTTATATGATTCTACTCCTTTGCACAGAGATAATTTTGTAAAATTGGTAGAAGCCCATTTTTACGACAGTCTTTTATTTCATCGTGTAATTAAAGATTTTATGATACAGGGCGGCGATCCATTAAGCAAAAATGCACAACCCGATCAAATGCTGGGCAGTGGTGGTGGCGATATGGAAAGAATACCGGCCGAATTTAAAGCAAGTCTATTTCATAAAAAAGGAGTTTTAGCAGCGGCAAGAGATGGCAACCCGGAAAAGGCCAGTAGTGCCTGCCAGTTTTATATTGCACAGGGAAAAAAATATACTGATGCTGATTTAAATATGATGGAAGCCCAAATGGGCACCAAATTTTCTATTGCCAAGCGTAATGCCTATAAAATTTTTGGCGGCATTCCGTTTTTAGACATGAACTACACTGTATTTGGAGAAGTAGAAAAAGGAATGGAAGTAATTGATAAAATTGCCGGCGTACCCACAGCCCCCGGCGACAGGCCTGTAGCTGATATACGAATGACAATGGAGGTGATAAAATAAAGGTTTAGGGGGTTAGCGGTTTAGAAGTTTAGGCTTTGTAACTGAAAAACTTTATTTTGCACCCGAATTAATTTATAAAAATTTCAATCGATACAAATGACTTTTCCTGCCAACCTGCGCTACACCAAAGATCACGAATGGATTTCTTTAGAAGGTAATGTTGCCACAATAGGTATTACCGAATTTGCCCAAAGCGAATTAGGCGATATAGTGTATGTGGATATCAGCACCAAAGGTAAAAGCCTTGCTGCCGAAGAAGTTTTTGGCACCGTAGAAGCGGTAAAAACTGTAAGTGATCTATTTTTACCTGTTGCAGGAACCATAATAGAAATAAACCCGACATTGGAAGCACAACCCGAATTAGTAAACAGCGACCCATACGGTTCGGGCTGGATGATTAAAATGACTGTTGACAACACAGCAGCGGTGGATGCTTTATTAAATGCCGAAGCTTATACCGCTTTGGTTGCTTAATTACTACAATGGCAACTCACAATAATTCCATTTTAAAAGAAATCGGGATCAAAAAATTTATTCCAGGCATTGCCTGGTTTTTTCTTGTGCTGGTATTAATTGCCACACCCGGTTATAAATTGCCCAAGGTAGATAAATGGCTTATTGAAATTAGTTATGACAAGATCGTACACCTGGGCATTTTTGCCGTATTGGCTTATTTGTTCATGTATCCTGTTGTAAAATCATCTTTAACCAGAAAAGAAAAATGGCATTATTGTATCAAAATTGCCATTTCCACCGCCATTTGGGGCCTTGTAACCGAGCTTATTCAAAAGTTTTTTGTGCCCAGCCGTAGTTTCGATCTTACCGATTTACTCGGCGATGCAATAGGTGGACTGGCAGCATTGATTTTTTGCAGAATATATTTTTTAAAATCCTCATAACTCACACAAAGCCCCATGCAAGCGCTACAGCTTGTTTCAACGGCTTTAACTATGTATATTTGTACTATGCTAAATGTAGATGAAATGGAATACAACACGGGTCGTAACCATCTTATAATGAAAGAATATGGCCGCCATATACAAAAAATGGTGGAATATTTATTAACTATTCAGGATAAAGAAGAACGCCAGCGCAATGCGTATGCCGTAATAGAATTGATGGGGTTTTTAAATCCACACTTAAAAAATGTAGAAGATTTTCGCCATAAATTATGGGATCATCTTTTTTTGATCAGCGATTTTACTTTGGATGTAGATAGCCCTTATCCAATACCAACAAGAGAAACTTTAAAGGCTAAACCTGACGTGCTGGCTTATCCCAAAAAATATCCAAAATTTAATCACCTGGGTAAAAATATTGAAGTAATAATTGACAAAGCATTAAAAGAAGAGAACCCCGAAAAGAAACAAGGTTTTGCCAATGCTATTGCTTATTACATGAAGTTAACTTACAGCAACTGGCATAAAGAGCTGGTGCATGATGATAATATACAAAGCGAATTAACGGCTATCACACATGGCGAGCTGGAATTTAACACACGCCCATTTGTAAAACACCGCACCGATAACCGCAGCGAAGATGATTATGGTGGCGGAAGAACTAATAACTATCGTAAAAATTTTGGTGGTCGCAACAATAGTGGAGGAAGAGATAACAGAGGCGGCGGCGGAAGGGATAACAGAGGTGGTGGCGATAACAGGAATAACAGAGGCGGTGGTGGAGACAATAGAAATAACAACAACCGTAATTTTAAGAAGAGGTATTAATTAATACACGAATTGAAAATATTTACCTGATGCTTATAAACGTCAGGTTTTTTTATTTACGTTTGCCATAATTCGAATAATTAGAGTAATAAAAAATTCACCATGCAATCATTTGAAGTAAGAGGTGGTAAAAAGCTTTTTGGAGAAATTACACCGCAGGGTGCAAAGAACGAAGCGCTGCAAATTATTTCTGCTGTATTACTTACTGCCGAAAAAGTAACTATAAAAAATATTCCTGATATTATTGATGTAAACCTGCTGATTGACCTGTTGGGAGAAATGAATGTGCAAACAGAAAGGATCAGCAGAGACACCTGTACTTTTCAGGCAGACAATGTAGATGTGGAATATTTACACAGCGAAGCATACCATAAAAAAAGCGGCAAGCTCCGTGGCTCTGTAATGCTTGCCGGCCCCATGTTATCCAGGTTTAAAAAAGCTTACATACCCAAACCCGGCGGCGATAAAATTGGCCGCAGAAGATTGGATACACATATCATTGGTTTTGAAAAACTGGGTGCACAATTTGCTTATCACGAAGATGGATTTTTTCATTTAGAAGCAACCGAATTAAAAGGCACAGCACTGCAGCTAGATGAACCTAGTGTAACCGGTACTGCTAATATTTTAATGGCAGCCGTATTGGCAAAAGGCACTACAACTATTTACAATGCTGCCTGCGAGCCTTACCTGCAGCAGCTTTGCCGCATGCTGAATAATATGGGTGCCAAAATAAGCGGCATCGGCAGTAATTTATTAACTATTGATGGTGTAGATACTTTAGGTGGCACCACCCACAGCATGTTGCCCGATATGATTGAAGTGGGCAGTTTTATTGGCCTTGCTGCAATGACGCAAAGTGATATCACCATAAAAAATGCAGGTATACAACACCTGGGTATTATACCCGAAAAATTTCAGCAGCTGGGTATACAAATGAATTTTAATGGCGATGACATTCATATTCCTTCGCAGGAAATATATGAGATACAAAAGTATATGGATGGCGGCGTACTTACTATTTACGATCACCCATGGCCGGGCTTTACACCCGATCTGTTAAGTATAGTTTTGGTAACTGCTATACAGGCAAAAGGCAGTGTGCTTATTCATCAAAAAATGTTTGAAAGCCGTTTGTTTTTTGTAGATAAACTGATTGATATGGGGGCACAAATTATTTTATGCGATCCTCATCGTGCCGTAGTAATTGGTTTGGAAAGAGAACAAAAACTGCGTGGCATTACCATGAGCAGCCCGGATATACGTGCCGGTGTAGCATTGCTTATTGCAGCATTAAGTGCACAGGGTAAAAGCACTATTCAAAATATTGAACAGATAGACAGAGGGTATCAAAATATTGATGAACGTTTAATAAAATTGGGTGCAGATATAAAGAGAGTAAATTAAATAGTATCAATGAAAAAATTGCAATATATTTTATTCGCCGCTGTTATCTTAACCTGTTTTATTTCCTGCCAAAATAAAACTAAAAATTATATAGTAAAAAAATGGGATTGTGTACAGATAGAAAATCTTACTCCCATTGACAAAAATTATATTACCAAAGAAGATTCTGCTGTTGCCATAAAAATGGAAGCGGCGCTAAAAGCATTAAGCTGGAGCTTTAATAAAGACAATACTTACCAATGCAGTATCGGTGATAAAATAACCACACAAGGCACTTATGAAATATCAGTTGATGAAAAAATAATTACCCTTACATCAAGTACAAAAAACAATATTAACACTTATATCATCACATCAATATCAGCTATTGAAATGACATTGACCAGCGCTGCCGCAACAGTGCCAATAATCATGCATTTCAGGCCCAATTGATCAATAAACCTTTTATTTTCTTATGGGCATGTATCAAAATAAACTCATCATCATCACCGCTCCTTCCGGCGCAGGTAAAACTTCTATTACACAGCATCTGATGCAGCATTTTCCACAACTGGCATTTTCTGTTTCTGCTGCCACCAGGCAGGCAAGAGGTACAGAAAAAAATGGTGTGGATTATCATTTTATGAGTGCTGATGATTTTAAACAAAAGATACAGCACAACGAATTTGTAGAATGGGAAATGGTGTACGAAGGAAAATATTACGGCACTTTAAAAGTAGAACTGGAAAGGATATGGAATGAGGATAAAATTCCGGTTTTAGATATTGATGTAAAAGGCGCTATTCATGTACAGCAGCAATTTCCTGCCACCACACTCAGTCTTTTTATTGAACCACCTTCGGTAGAAGAATTAAAAAAGCGTTTATTAAGCCGTGGTACTGAAACACCAGAATCCTTAGCTGCAAGAGTAAACAAAGCCTCTTATGAATTATCTTTTAAAGAACACTTTAATAAGGTAGTAGTAAATGACGACCTGCAAAAAGCCTGTATAGAAGCCGAGATGATCGTTTTTGGCTTTATTAATAAGCGGTAAAAGCACACTAACGGGGCATTTGTTTTTTCTTCCTTATTTTTATATTATGGACTGGACGGCACTTATAGCAATTATAGCTTCTTTATTACTCATCGGATTTTTTTCCGGTATAGAAATAGCATTTGTATCCGCCAATAAACTTTCCATTGAATTAAACAGAAAGCAGGGTACTTACAGCGGAAAAATATGGGGCGCCTATTCCGATAAACCTACCCGCTTTATCGGCACTACTTTGGTTGGGCTCAATATCGTAATGGTAATTTATGGTTTGCTGATAGGCAATATGCTTTTGCCCGCATGGAATAAACTGGCGGCCAATCTGCCACCAGCAGCATCAGAATATGTAAAATACATTAAACTTATTTTTGAAACTGTACTCTCTACATTGATACTACTTTTTGTAGAGTTTATGTTTAAAGCTTTTTTCCGGGCAAGAAATAATGAGATACTGAGCTTTAGCATTGTAAGCTATATCGCCAGCTTTTTTTACTGGCTTCTCTCCTCTGCATCGGCTTTTTTTGTAAACATTGCCGAATGGATATTAAAGCATTTATTTGATGTTAAGATCAATGAGAAGAAAGAGATTTTCAGTAAAATTGACCTGGAAAATTTTATACAGCAAAGCAAAAGCCACGAGGAAGAAGACAGCAGTGAAATAAATAAAGAATTATTTGAAAATGCTTTATCGCTCAGCGAAATTAAATTACGGGAATGCCTTATTCCCCGAAGAGAAATTGAAGGCGTTGACAGTACCACTTCCATTGAAGAAGTAAAAAATAAATTTATTCATACACAACTAAGCAAACTGGTAGTGTATGAAAACAATATTGATAGTATTATTGGCTACATTCATCAGCTGGATCTGTTTAAAAATCCAGCCACGGTAAAAGAAGTTTTATTACCTATTCCTACAGTACCGGAAAGTATGAGCGCTACCGACCTGATGAATAAATTCAGTAAAGAAAGAAAAAGTATTGCCTGGGTAATTGATGAATTTGGCGGTACCGCCGGCATTGTTACTATGGAAGATATTTTAGAAGAAATTTTTGGAGATATTAAAGATGAATACGACACCGAAGAATTTGTAGATAAACAATTATCCAGCAATGAATTTATTTTCAGCGGCAGGCTGGAGCTGGATTTTATCACCGAAAAATACAAACTCCAGTTTCCTGAAGAGGAAGGCGCAGAAACACTGTCGGGATATATCATTCAAAACAACGAATCCATTCCCAAACAAAAAGACCGCATTATTTTTGGCAACTACGAGTTTGATATTTTAAATGTAAGCGATACCAGGATAGAAACAGTAAAAGTAAAAGTGCTGAAATGATAATTGCTGTAAACGCAAGCTTTGTAAACACCCACTCCGGCAATAATGCTGATTTTATTTTTGACTATTTTTCAAAATTAGCCCAACAATATCCACAGCACCAATTCATTTATATTGTTGATAAAGGTTTTGATGAAAAATACATCACCTCAAAAAATATTACACCTGTAATTGCAGGGCAGCAAACCAAAAGCCCTTTACTGCTGCAATACCGGCTTAATTATAAAATACCTGCAATTTTGCGCAAGTACAAAGCCAATGTTTTTGTAAGCACTGATGGCTATTGTTTGTTGCGTACCAAAGTGCCGCAATGCGTTATTGTAAACGATCTTTCTTTTTTACAACAGCCACAATACTTTACAGCAACCTGGTTAAAATTTTATAAAAATAATACGGCAAAATATTTAGCTAAAGCAGAAACTATTATCACCACATCGCAATTTTTAAAACAGGAAATTATTACTCACTACAAAATAGAAAGTAAAAAAATTGAGGTGGCTTATCAATGTGCCGGCAAATATTTTAAACCTGTTATCTGGCTACAAAAAGATGTAGCCAAAGAGCACTATACCGATGGCAAAGAATATTTTTTATACTCCGGGGTTATCGATTCCAATAATAATCTAATTACACTTTTAAAAGCTTTTTCTTTTTTTAAAAAAAGACAGAAAAGCAATATGCAACTGGTACTGGCTTCTAAAACTACTGTAACAGATAAAGTGTTTATTAAGGATCTGGCATCCTTTAAATACAGGGCAGAAGTAAAACTGTGTGAAAACTTACAACCAGAAACTCTGGCACAGATCACTGCATCGGCTTACGCCATGGTTTACCCTTTATTGTACCAAGGCAATGGCATATCCCTTATTGAAGCTATGCAGGCTGATGTACCAGTTATAACTGCCGACAATACAGCTATACCGGAAATATGCGGTGATGCTGCATTATATACTAATCCCAACGATTTTAATGATATTGCCGATAAAATGATGTTGCTTTTTAAAGATGAGGACAAACGCAACCAGCACATTATTAAAGGCAGGCAACAGGCAGGTTTGTACAATGCGGATAAAACTGCTGCAGCCATTTGGCAAGCCATCATCAAATGTGTCGATTCTTTAAATTAGTTATAGCTTTCTTTTTGTTAAACCTGTTAACTTTGCACTCAATCAGCACAATGTAAAATCAGCTATTTTTTTATGAATCAATCAACAATAAAAATCGACGTATTACTGGACCCTAATAAAGTACCCGAACAAATAAACTGGAGTGCCAGCGACAGCAACGCAGATATGGCCCAAAAAGCAAAGGCCATGTGCATTGCATTTTGGGATGGCGCCGATAAAACTGCCCTGCGTATTGACCTTTGGACAAAAGATATGATGGTAGATGAAATGGCAGATTTTTATTACCAGATGCTGATGAGCATGGCCGACACTTTTAAAAGAGCCACACAGCAGCAGGAAATGAGTGACGATATGAAAAAATTTGCTAAAACATTTTTTGAAAAATTTAAAGCCACTCAAATTAAAGAGCAGAAGTAAGCAATTGGGATTCAGGAATTAGTAATTGAAGATCACAATAAACCTCTAAACCAGTTAACTAATAAACCAATTAATTAAATTATATGGCACTGGAACAACAAATAATGGCCGAAATGAAAGAGGCTATGAAAGCAAAAGACGAAGCCGCATTACGTGGCTTAAGAGCTATTAAAGCCGAAATAATAAAAGCTAAAACAGAACCTGGCGCAGGTGGCGAAATTGATGAAGCTACTGAACAAAAGTTTTTGCAAAAAATGATGAAACAACGCAGGGATTCTTTAGAAATTTTTGAAAAGCAAGGCCGTGCCGATCTGGCTGCAAAAGAAAAAGAGGAAATGGCTATTATAGAAAGGTTTTTACCCAAACAGTTAGGCGAAGCCGAAATAAAAGCAGCTATTGAAAAAATAATTGCCGAAACCGGCGCAGCCTCTCCTGCAGATATGGGCAAAGTAATGGGTGTTGCCAGCAAACAATTGGCTGGCCTTGCCGATGGCAAAACCATCAGCAACATAGTAAAAGAATTATTGGCTAAATAAGGATCTGTGATTTATGATGTTGGATTTATAAAATACAATTCAATCAAATAAAATCATAAATCTAAAATCCGCAATCTGAAATCGTTTTATGATTGACATTGTTTTTGCTATACTGATCATCATAGCCTGTGTTAAAGGTTATCAAAAAGGTTTAATTATTGCACTATTCTCCATCATCGCCTTTATTATTGGATTGGCAGCAGCATTAAAACTTTCATCAGTTGTTGCTGGTTGGTTAGGCAACAATGCAAATGTTTCTGCTAAATGGCTACCTTTTGTTTCGTTTGCTTTGGTGTTTTTGGCAGTGGTATTATTGGTAAGCTGGGGCGGCAAAATAATTGAAAAAACTTTTGAAATGGCCTTGCTGGGCTGGGTAAACCGTTTGGGTGGCATTATCTTTTATGCGGCTTTATACATTATCATTTTCAGTGTTTTTTTGTTTTATGCAGAAAAGATTCATTTATTAGAGCCAGCCACCATCCAATCTTCGCAAACTTATAGTTTTGTACAGCCGTGGGGGCCAATAGTTATTGATAATTTCGGAAAAGTAATTCCCCTATTTAAAGATATGTTTACGGAGCTGGAAACATTTTTCGACACCATAGGCAACAAAATACAGCATTAATTTTAACGCTTATTTTATTTAACGTATTTTGCAGTTCCTGATTTAACCATAACAATCAGAAAACCATTTAACTAACAGATGAGTTACGAAATAAAACAAGACGGTAAGTTTAAATTTATAGAGGAAGGGGAAGGAGAACCGCTGATTTTGCTGCACGGTTTATTTGGAGCACTAAGTAACTTTCACGATCTGATCGCTCATTTTAGTAAAACCAATAAGGTAGTGGTTCCACTATTGCCTTTGCTGGAGCTTGATCTGTTGCATACTTCGGTCGGTGGATTGCAAAAATTTGTATTGCGTTTTATTGAGCATCGTAATTATAATAATATTCATTTACTGGGCAATTCGTTGGGGGGCCATGTAGGGCTGGTGTATGTATTAAAACACCCTGAACGTATTAAATCGCTTATTCTTACAGGTAGTTCCGGCCTTTTTGAAAATGGAATGGGAGATAGCTATCCAAAACGTGGCGATAAAGAATATATACGCAAAAAAACACAACTAACTTTTTATAATCCCGATCTGGCTACAGATGAGCTGGTGAATGAGGTATTTGAAATAACTAATAACCGCTTAAAAGTGATTAAAATTATTGCATTGGCAAAAAGTGCCATCCGTAATAATTTGGGAGAAGAATTAAACCAGATAAAACAACCAACCTGCCTTATTTGGGGCAATAATGATACCATTACACCTCCCTTTGTTGGTAAAGAATTTCAACGCCTAATACCCAACAGCGAACTGCACTTTGTAGATAAGTGCGGCCATGCCCCAATGATGGAAGTACCGGAAGAGTTTAATAAGATACTGGATCAGTTTTTAAATAAATTAAAAACACCTGCTGCAACAGTTTAACAATTTTGCGTGTCTGTATAATATTACTAACCGGCGTTCGTTATCATCTAACAGTAACACGGTAACAAACTTTAAATACAGCAATGTTAACCATCGAACTTATTAATAATAGCATTCCCCGCTTAAAACTACAGGATACTGTAAGTAAAGCGCTGCAGCTAATAAACGATTTTCGTGTTACGCATCTGCCTGTTGTTAGCGATGATAAATTCCTTGGTTTAATTAGTGAAGAAGATCTGCTGGATGCCGAAGAAGAAAAAATGCCCATCGAATTAATGCAGGAAACTTTTATTGATGCTGCCGTACATGATAATGAACATTTTTTAACTGCTGTTACCTACTGTAATCAACACGATACTTCGGTAGTGCCTGTTATTAATGATGAAAAAGAATTGATGGGTGTTATTACCAGCACCGATCTGTTAAAAGCGCTGGGCAACTTTGCAGGCACCAACGAAATTGGAGGCATCATCGTTTTAGAAATGGAACGCAGCCAATTCGCCATTTCAGAAATAAGCCGCATTGTAGAAAGTAACGACGCTACCATCTTACACCTTAACACCACTGTACATCCCGAAACTGGTATGCTAACCGTTTCTATTCATATCAATAAAAAAGAAATTGCTTCTATTGTAGCCACTTTTGAAAGGTATGATTACGATGTGATCTATTATTTTGGTAACGAAAATTTTGAGAACGAAATACATACAAACTATCGCCACCTGATGAATTACCTTGATATTTAGTTGTGGTACTTATCCCCTTTCAATTCAGCAATAATCATTTATTTTTATTCTCTACCATTATTATGAAGTAACGAAGCAATGCTAAGCCTCAAAAAAATATTGTATTGTGCATTGCTGCTCCTGTTAATTCCGTTGGTAAACCTAAAAGCGCAAAATCAAAACAATATACTTGTTACCAATACCGTACAATCCTTTCAGGATTCCGCTGCCAAACTTTTTATAAAAGACATTATTGTTAAAGGCAATAAAAGAACCAAAGAGTATATTATACTTCGTGAGATACAATTTAAAAAAGGTGATTCCATTGTAATAGCTTCTTTAAATAAAGAGTTGCAACAGGCAAAACAACAAGTGTACAACACCACACTCTTTAGCGAAATAAAAGTAGAGTTGGTAGTACTTTCTGCCTATGATATAATGGTGATTATAGATGTAAGAGAACGCTGGTATATTTACCCGGTACCACAGTTTAAACCGGTAGATAGAAATTTTAATGAATGGATAAAAACCTATAACGCCAGTTTAAAAAGAGTAAACTACGGTTTAAAATTTGTACACTATAATTTAAGTGGCCGCAGAGATCAGCTGCGTATTTATTTTTTAAATGGCTTTAGCAGAGATTTTTCTTTTAGCTATAATGCGCCCTACAGCAACAAAGCTTTAACCGAAGGGTTTGTTTTTGGTGCCGGCTATTCTCAAAAAAAAGAAATTCCCTATAAAACCAATTTCGATAACAAACTTTTATTTTATACCTCCGATTCGCTCAGGCGTAATTTTGTCGGCAGTAATTTTTATGTAACAGCTGGTTATACTTTACGCAGAGGGTTTTTTAATAAACATATTTTTAATGCAGGCTTTTCCAGGTTAACAGTAAGCGATAGCATTTTGCTGCCCGGCAACAATCCTGATTATTTTAACTCCAATAATACCTATGCCAATATTTTGGAGCTTACCTATACTTACCAGCATGTTAAATTAAATAACGTATTGTATGCTACAAAAGGTAAATCGGCTTTTGTTTCCATTATAAAAAAAGGGTTGGGTTTTACTGGTAGCATTAATTCTTTAACCATTGAAGCCGGATTAAATAAATATTTTGACCTTGGTAAAAAATGGTACAGCAGCATACAATTAAATGGTAAAATAAGGTTGCCTTTTTACCAGGCTTATATTAATCAAAAAGGTTTAGGTTATGGCGATAATTATTTAAGAGGCCAGGAATATTTGGTAGTTGATGGTGTTGGCACTGCACTAATAAAATCAACCTTAAAAAAGAAAGTGCTGGATGTTAAAATTCCCCTGCCCTTTAAACTAAAAACACTCTCTTATATTCCTTTAACCATATTTGCAAAAACATATGCCGATCTGGGTTATGCGTATAACAAGCAACAATTTGTTACTAATCTTAACAACAAACTGTTGTACACCGGTGGCTTTGGTATTGATATACTTACCTTTTACGATGTAAATCTGAGGTTCGAATACAGTTTTAATCAATTAAACCAAAAGGGACTATTTTTACATACACAATCAGGCTTTTAGTACAGCTAAAATATTTTTAGCTTAACAACATTTTATGAAAATAGCAATTTACAGCAGGGGCTTAGAAGATAATCAGCATAAAGAAATTAATTTATTATTGCACGAGCTGGAAAAGCATAATGCGGAGCCTGTATTTTTTCAGGATTTTTTTAACTCATTTTATTCGGCAGTAAACTTAAAAAACAAATACTCCACTTTTAATTCATCCGAAGATCTGGACGAAAGTATTGATTGCATTATAAGCCTTGGCGGCGATGGCACTTTACTGGACACTGTAACATTGGTTAGAGATAAAGGTATTCCGGTTTTAGGTATCAATTATGGCAGGCTGGGTTTTTTGGCCAACCTGGGCAAGGGCGAATTGCAGGTAGCTGTTGAAGCATTGGTTAACCGCACTTACGTTATTGATAAAAGAACAATGCTGCATTTAGATGCTAACGTGCCTTTGTTTGGTGATGTACCTTATGCATTAAATGAGTTTACATTACTCAAAAAAGATTCTTCTTCCATGATAAAAATTCACACTTATTTAAACGGAGAATTTTTAAATACTTATTGGGCCGATGGATTAATTGTAGCTACACCCACGGGCTCTACCGGTTACTCACTCAGTTGTAACGGGCCGGTAGTTTTTCCTGATAGCGGCAGTTTTGTTATTACACCAGTTGCGCCGCATAACCTTAACATTCGCCCCATTGTGGTGCCCGATAATAATATTATTTCTTTTGAAGTAGAAGGAAGAACAGACGGGTTTTTATGTACACTTGATAGCCGCAGAGAATTTGTTACTAAAGAAATTCAGTTAGCAGTACGTAAAGAAGCCTTTGGTATCAACCTCATCCGCCTTAATGAAAACAATTTTTTACAAACGCTGCGAAATAAATTAAGCTGGGGGTTGGATGTGAGGAATTGATTTTTGTAAAGGGTATAAATTCTAAGCCAAACATAGCAGTAAATATGATTTCGTTGATTTTAGCTTTTGGTAAAAGCTAAAAATCAATCTCACTTGTACCGCATACCTTTGTTCAACTTTTATTATGTTATGCAAAGCAAAACAAAAAAAATTCGCTACATCTTTTTCATCTACTGGTTTTTACTGGCCTATATTGTTGCAGCATTGGTATGGTGGTTTATTGAGTTAAACCGTCAAAACGAACAAATGACCATTTTTGAATTGCAGCAATTACAACCCGGCCAGCAGCAATATTACCAACAGGTAAAAGATATACAGCAAATACAAAAAAGAAAAACAGCACAATACATTGGCGAAGGCGTTACCTTCTTTATTTTAATTGCTGCAGGTGCGGCATTTGTTTTTAGAGCGGTGAGAAAACAACTGAAAATAAGCCAGCAACAGCAAAATTTTATGATGGCACTTACGCATGAATTAAAAACACCTATTGCTGTTACCAAACTAAATTTAGAAACGCTGCAAAAAAGAAAACTGGAAGAAAGTCAGCAGCAGCGCATTATACAAAACACCATACAGGAAGCCAACCGGTTGAATTCCTTATGCAACAATATGCTGCTCTCATCGCAAATAGAAGCCAACAACTTTCTTATAAGTAATGAAGATATTAATTTAAGTGAGCTAACCATTGGCTGCGTACAGGATTTTGTTACCCGCTATCCGCAACGCATTATACAAACCACCATACAAGAGCAGGTATACACAGATGGAGATCAGCTGCTGCTGCAAATGGCCGTAAATAACCTTATTGAAAATGCCATTAAATATTCGCCCAAAGAAAGTATTATTACTGTTGTGCTGGCCGAAGACAAAAATGCTATTACTTTACATGTAAAAGACGAAGGCAAAGGCATTGCTGATGAAGAAAAGAAAAATGTATTTGTAAAGTTTTACAGAATTGGTAATGCTGCCACTAAAGCCGCTAAAGGAACCGGCCTTGGTCTTTTTTTAACCAAAAGAATTTTACAACAGCATAATGGTAACATTTCTGTGACAGACAATTATCCCACAGGAAGTATTTTTACAATTACGCTTAACTCGTCAGCGCAAAAAAATTAATCTATTGGATAAAAAATTCTCTATACTGTTGGTGGAAGATGAAGAAAATCTTCATGAAGCTTTAAAACTAAACCTGGAACTGGAGGGTTACGAGGTAACCGGTGCATACGATGGTGCCGAAGCATTAAAAGCCGTACAGCAGGAATATTTTAATTTAATTGTGTTGGATGTAATGCTGCCCGAAATAGATGGCTTTACCGTTTGCGAAACCATACGCTTACAAAACCCCGATATCCCTATTTTAATTTTAAGTGCAAAAAACAGTAGCGCCGACAGAATTTTAGGGCTTAAAAAAGGTGCCGACGACTATCTTACCAAACCATTTAATTTAGAAGAACTTTTACTGAGGGTAAGTAAGCTTATTAAAAAAAGCGAACGCATTAACACCAAAGAACCTTTGCCAGAAGTGTACCAGTTTGGAGATAATAAAATTGATTTTAAAGCACTGGAAGGATCTTCAAAAAATCAGGAAAAAATTGCCCTTACCAAAAAAGAGGCCATGCTTTTAAAGCTGCTTATCGAAAATAAAAATGAAGTTGTAACAAGAGAAAAAATTTTACAGGCAGTTTGGGGCTACAATGTTTATCCTACCACAAGAACAATTGATAACTTTATTCTCAACTTTAGAAAATATTTTGAAGCCGACAGCCGCAATCCACAACACTTTCACTCGGTAAGGGGTATTGGTTATAAATTTACCGAGGATTAACTTTTGTAAGTATCCAGCAACTGAATAATGTCTGCTGTACTCTCATACAATTCCTGCATTTTTTCTTTTTCGGCAAATGGAGCGTATAGCTGTAGCTCAATATCATTAATTAATTGCTGTAACTGAATAGAAGTAGCAACGGCTATATTTTTTTTATCCAGTTCCTCTGTAATATTTTTTTTATTGATCGTTTCTATTGGCAGTTGCAATTTTTTAGCCAGATAATTTTTAATACATAATTTAATTCGTGATAAAATGCTCCGCTTTCGCCATGCAATAGTCCGCCTGCATTTTCCAACCAATTTTTTTCTTCCGGCATAATCGTTTCCGTAATTTGCTGTTCGGCTATTCTTTTTTCTTCTGCTTTTAATTTTTCTTTTGTAATTGCAACTTCTTTTTTTGTATCTCTTTTCAGCCAAAAAATCAATCCACATAAAATTAATACCACTATCGCACTTACCACCCATCTTCTGTTGCTAATAAATTTATTTAAAAAACTGTCGCTCTCTTTTTTATTTAATGCAACAGGTTTTGCTTTGTCGCCGGTTCCTTTGGTTACTGTAAAAGAAACCGGACCGGTAGAATCTGTTTTATACTTTCCCAGCTTAGGATCAAAATAACTGAATTTAATTGCCGGCAAAGTATAACTACCGGGTTGAGAAACCGTAAAAGGATACTCAATTATTTTTCTACCGCTTACCGGCACAGTAGTTTTTACTAAATCATCTGAGGTAACAGGTTCAAATGCCTCAAAATTTTGCGGCCATTGTATTTCAGGACTATTCACCAATTGCAAATTTCCCTGCCCGCTGATGATCAGTTTTAATTTACCGGCATCATCGGTGGTAAAGTTATTTTTTTCCAGCATTGCTTCTATTGCAAAATTGCCGACAGCACCTTTAAACCATACCGGCACATTAGCATCTGGCAAAGCTTTTACGGTTACAACTGTTGGCTTACTTCGCAATATTAGTTTTCTGTTTTCTATCCCTTCGGCAGGTATGCTGGCCTCTTCAAATTCTCTTAGCACATCACTCATTAAATTATTCTGCCTTCTTGCATATTCTTCTTTAATAAAAGAGATACTATTTTCTATCTCCGCAGGTTCTAATTCCCAATTACCCGCTTGCAAAGGATATAATTGCGCCCTGCGGATGATGTACACATTATACTCTCTGCCATTTATAGTTTCCCGTGAGTAGTTAACATTATCTGGTTGTTGCAGATCAATAACCGAAAAACCATTGAAAGAAGGATTCTTGATCAAATTACTTTCGCTTTTTAAACGGGTATATAATTTATATGTTGCTATAATTGGCTCGCCAACATAACAGCTGGTTTTATCAATATCCAGCTTTATAAACATATTCTTGTTTACTTTTTCTTCGGCACTTTCTCCTTTGCGTAAAATATTATCGGCAAAAGCTGTTTCAGTTACAGCATCGGCATAAGGGTTAATACCGGAAAACGGCGAGTTAAAATTATTACCTCCAGAATTATTGTCTGCAAGCGTATTGCTAACTTTTACTGCAACCGGGTTACTTCTTAATGCTCTGCCATCGGCTTTTGCTGTGGCAGCAGCAATGTTAAAATTGCCCGGGGCTTTAGGCTTAAGAATATAGGTAAGTGCAATAAATTGTTTTACATCGCCATTCATCATCGTCATACCACTTTCCTGGTTAGGGCCGCTTACCACAATAAAATTGCTGAATGCCGGAGGTGTTATTTGCTGCACATCCTTAGCATTTTCAACAGTTAGTTTTAACTGCACAAATTCATTCTTACATATTTTTGGAGACGAAACACTAGCCGTGAATTTTACCTGCGCCATAGCCATATGGCTGGTAAGTATAAAAAATAATAAAAATATTTTTTGTAAAGTTGAGTGCATAAGTAAAGGATACAAATTTAACTGATATAAAGTTGATGTTACTTATGGAATAAGATAAGCGGTTTTAAAAAACTGTTAATATACCAGCTTCGCTGGTATATTTTGCCACGGATTACACAGATTTTCACGAATTAAATACAATTGATTTTATCCTTTTTAATCACTCTGGGTGTATTTATAAATCTCCCAACTGCGGCCGCATTATAATTTCCTCCACACAGGCACCAGCACTTAATTGTGAGGCAGCGTAGATCATCTTTGCTACATCATCTGCTTCCATTATCCGGTGTTGGCTATTATCAAACCCACCCCATGAATCAGTTAGTACAGCTCCGGGATAAACGGCAGTAACTTTTATGCCGTGCTCCTTCATTTCTTCCCTTAAATTTTTACTAAACCCATCCATGGCAAATTTGCTGATGCTGTAGGCTCCGCCATTTTTATAGGCCTGTAAAGAAGCGATGGAGCATATATTAAAAATATGGCCCGACTTCGTTTGCATCATTGCCGGCAACACTGTTCGGCTAAGATGATAAGCACTGTAAAGGTTTGTTGCCATTTGGCTTTCCAGTAAACCTTCGGGTTCATTATTTACACTTCCGGGTTCAAAAGCCCCGGCATTATTTACCAGCACATCCACATCAATACCGGATGCCACTATCCAGTTGCCGAACTGTTTTGCATTTGTACTTAGATCAAATGCTTTTGCTTTTACTGTAATGGATGGAAACCTTGTTTGCAATTCTTCCATTACTTTATACAAAGCCACTTCATTACGACTGCACAAAACAAGGTGGTGGCCATTAGCTGCAAAAATTGTTGCTATGGCTTTACCAATTCCTTTTGAGGCGCCGGTGATTATTACATTCATAGTTAAGTATTAAATATTTCGCTTTTCTTTGCAAATCTACAATCGTAAATCAACAATCTGTAATGAAGTATAAACACCTTTTTTTTGATCTGGACCATACCCTGTGGGATTTTAATGCTAATGCTAAAGCAGCATTAACTGATCTATATGCTTTATTTGACCTGGATAAAAAAGTGGCTGCGGCGTTTGAAGATTTTTACAACAAATATTTATACCACAACGAAATTTTATGGGATAAATACCACAATGGTTTAATTACTGCAGAGGATCTTAAGTGGAAAAGAATGTACCGCACTTTACTGGATTTTAAAATTGGGGATGAGCCTTTATCCAAAGAATTGAGTGGAAAATTTTTAGAACTGTTGCCTGTAAAAAAAATCCTCTTTCCGCATACCACAGAAATTTTAGATTACCTGCTGGATAAAAAATATGTGTTGCATTTAATTACCAATGGTTTTGAAAGAACACAATGGAGTAAAATTAATAACAGCGGTTTGGCTAAATACTTTACCCACATGATCACTTCCGAAGCCAGTAACAGCCTTAAGCCGAAGAAAGAAATTTTTGATTACGCCATGAACAAGGCCGGCGCAACATTAAAAGAAAGTATTATGATCGGTGATAATTTAGATGCCGATATACAGGGCGCTATAAATGCCGGCATGGATTCTATTTTTGTAAACCATATTAATGCTACGGCACATGTAAAGTCCACTTACACCATTTATCACTTAAAGGAGTTGGAATTAATTTTGTAGCAAAAAAAAGCCTCTTCAAGTGGAAGAGGCGTAAATAAGTTAGATAGCGTAAAACGTCCAAAGGGCAATTACATAGCAACAGTCTTTGCTTTGTCTTTGCAGCAAGATTTTTCTGCAGTAGCAGTAGACTTAGTGCAGCAGGTTTTTCCTTTAGCACATTTTTTTGCTTTCTTCTTTTTGCCTGTATCAGCTAAAGCGATACCTGCAACCATTAAAACTGCTGTAGCTAATAAAAATACTTTTTTCATAATAATTTATTTGATTAATCAACGTAAATGTAGCGCAGATATTGCAAACTGCCAAAGGCAAAATGTTAAAAATTATAATGTGGCTATAACTGTAACCCCGCCTTGTACCACCTGGTTCAGTTCCACATTTATCTTTGTACCTACAGGCAAAAGCAGATCCACCCTACTGCCAAATTTTATAAAACCCATCTCATCGGTTTGCTTTACTTTTTGGCCCACCTGCAAATAATTTACAATACGTTTGGCCAGTGCACCAGCAATTTGCTTCACTAAAATCTCTGTATTATCTTTTTTAATCACCACGCTATGTCTTTCGTTTTCGGTAGATGATTTGGGGTTCCAGGCTACTAAATATTTGCCTTTATGGTATTGGTTGTACACCACATCGCCGCTAATGGGGTTGCGGTTTACATGCACATTGGCGGGGCTCATAAACACAGAAACCTGCAGGCGCTTAGCATTAAAATATTCCACATCAATAATTTCTTCTATTACCACTACTTTACCATCTGCCGGCGAAACTACCAGGTTATCACCAGTAGTTAATTGCCTTGCCGGAAGGCGAAAGAAAGAAATTAAGAACAACAATAAAAAAAGCGTGGCAAAAAATATTACCCAGCATAAAGCAGGTAAAGAGGCGCTGAAAAAATAAAATACGGCAAAATTAATAGCACCAAATATTAAAGTGCCAATAGCAATAGATTTATATCCTTCTCTGTGAATGGTCATGTTGTTGAATTAAGCTGCAAATATAAAGAGTTTAGGGGTTTATAAGTTTAGAGGTTTAGGGCTGGTAAAATTTACATAAACAGTTTTACATAAACCCAAACTACAGGTGCGGCAAACAGCAAACTATCAAATCTATCTAAAAAACCACCATGGCCGGGCATTATGGTGCCGCTGTCTTTTACATCGGCCATGCGTTTTAGTTTGCTTTCAAACAGGTCGCCCATGGTGCCAAAGATGGCGCAGAGAGCTGCGATGACATAAAAATGAACATTTGAAAAAAGATATTTAAACCCCCGTATTGCAATTCCAGGATCTAAATTTGAAAAAAGTAATCCGGTGACGATCACTGAAAGTATAACACCACCTATTGTCCCTTCCCATGTTTTTTTAGGAGAAATTTTTGAAAGAGGCGTTTTGCCGATTAAAGAACCAACAATATAAGCCATGGTATCATTAATCCAGATAGCGCCTATTATTGTTAGAGGAAAAATAACAAAGGGGAAAACAAAATGGTCGTAAATAATATTTGCTGTACCCAAAATGTTGCCTCCATTCGTGCAATCAATTCCTAAATAACTCGTCCTCAAATCAATCATCATTAATATTGGCATTGTTATATAAACCAAACCCAGCAAGCAATACTTCAAATATTTTTCAGCATAAATTTTCTTCATCAACTTTACCAACTCGTACCAGCAACCAAAATGCACAATGGTAAACAGTATTAAAAAACTCCAAAAATTCCATAATAATCCTGCAAGCATTACTGCTACAAAAACAACTGCGGTTAAAGCACGGGTTTTAAGTGTGGCTATATTTAATGCCATAAAATTTAAGCTTGGTTTTGGTTACCGATATCATCTACCTCGGCTATAAATGGATTGTTAGGATTATAGTAACCAGGCAGTAAAGCTTCCTGCCCCGGCCGGTCAATTTCTTTTTTACTTACTTTATCAAAAGCATACAGCAAGCCTATTACAGCAATAATGCCAACGGCACCCAGCCATACTGGAAAACGTTCATCAATTTTACTTAGATCGGTTGCCTTGCCCGGAGTGGAATAATAATACAGCATGGAAATGCCAATACCATTATTTATAAAATGCGCCGCAATGCTAACCCAGATATTGCCCGTGCGGTAAAATAACCAGCCCAGAATAAATCCTAATACAAACCTTGGCACAAAGCCATCGTAGCTGCCATGTATGGCACTAAAAATTATGGCGGTAATTACAATGGCCCAAACCGGTGCTTTGATCCAGCGGGATAGTAAATTTTGAATGGCCCCTCTGAAGATCATCTCTTCAAAAATGGCGGGCAGCAGCGCTACAATAAACATCGAAAGTATATAATCCCACACACCATTCATCCTGGCCATTACCTGCATTTGTTTCATATACATAGCTTCCGCAGCTTTAAATTTTGCCTGCCAGTCTGCGGGAAAAGGTACCTGGTGCCAGATCTCAGACAGCGCACCCACAATAAATAAAGCAAAGAACATGATGCCAAAAATTATGGCCAGTTGATCCAGTTTTGGTGCTTTAATAAAGCCCAGGTGTCTGAAGGCTTTTTTATGGCAAATTTTTGCATATAAAAAAGCTGGTAAGAAAAAGAAGAATAATGTAGAAATAAACTGCATCATACGCAATGCATTGGCATTTTCGGGCTTAAACAGCGATTCCATAAAGCCTTCTGATGACAATTGCTTTATTTGCGAAAAATCTATTTTACTCAATAACGGAATAAAGCTGGCAATGCCGCCGGCAATAATACCTGCGCCAATAAATGCCAGTAATATGCCCATTTGCGCCCCGTATGTAAACCGCTTAGTTGCTATGTGCGCCATACTTTGTAATTATAAGTTGTAAATTTGCAGCAAAAATACGGGATTTGCCCGGAGGCATAGAAACTCAACGCAGAACACAATAATAATTTGAAATGATAAAAATTGGCGACAATATAACCTTACCGGATTTTCCTCTTTTACTTGCACCAATGGAGGATGTGAGTGATCCGCCTTTTCGTGCTGTGTGTAAAGATCATGGTGCCGATTTGATGTACACCGAATTTATAAGCAGCGAAGGTTTGATACGTGATGCTATTAAGAGCCGCAAAAAATTAGACATTTTTGATTACGAAAAACCAATAGGCATTCAAATTTTTGGTGGCGATGAAGATAGTTTGGCGATGGCAGCAAAAATTGTTGATGTTACTAATCCCGATCTGCTGGATATTAATTTTGGTTGCCCAGTAAAAAAAGTAGCATTAAAAGGTGCCGGTGCCGGTGTATTAAAAGATGTTGACCTGATGGTGCGGCTAACTGATGCCGTTGTAAAATCTACCAGCTTACCGGTTACCGTTAAAACAAGATTAGGTTGGGATGATAATAACCGAAATATTGAAGAAGTTGCCGAACGCTTACAGGATGTAGGTATAAAAGCTTTAGCCATACATGGCCGAACAAGGGCACAAATGTATAAAGGCGAAGCCGATTGGACACTTATTGCTAAAGTAAAGAACAATCCAAGAATTACAATTCCCATTTTTGGTAATGGTGATATTGACAGCCCGGAAAAAGCACTGGATTATAAAAACCGCTTTGGGGTGGATGGCATTATGATTGGCCGTGCCGCTATTGGTTACCCATGGATATTTAACGAGATAAAACATTTTGTAAAAACCGGCGAACATTTAGCACCACCAACTATTGAAGACCGTGTTGCAGTTTGCAAAAAACATTTACATAAATCTTTTGAATGGAAGGGGCCTAAAGTGGGCATTTTTGAAATGCGCCGCCATTATACCAATTATTTAAAAGGTATGCCGGGTATAAAAGATTATCGTTACAAATTAGTTACCCTTGATACTGTAGAAGAAATTGATGCCATACTGGATGAAATTGCCGTTAAATACCAGGGTTATGAATTTGAGAAAACACCGATTGAATTAATTAATTACCACGAGAAATGCCCGGTGATTTAATTTTTTGTTCCGAAAGACTTTCCCAAACCAATTACAGAAACTAAAAACCAAGTGCCTTCTAAAATTACAAATGGCCAGTAGTTGATGAGCAATGATGCATAACAGGCCAATGCCGCACCAATACTATTCAGCAGGAAAAATAATTTACCCTTGCCATTTATCCAGCCAAATGTATTGCAGAAGTAAGCCAGCAATATTAAGCCTACGCCAAAGGTTCCAATAATATCGTTATAGCTCATTTTATTTTTGTTGAATAAAGGATTCTAATCCTTTTAAATAAATGCTGCCTCTTTTCTCGGCAAAGTAATCTGCTGCAAGTGTAGTTATTGCCATGATGGTTAGTGCTATCCCAAAACCTTTCCAGAATAATTTATCCGCATTATCTTTAAAATAAAAAAGCAACACTATTCCCGCTAAAGCCAATATAATTTCTACCCAACGGTAAATAACAAAATATTTCATCACTGTTTTCATTCTTGGTATTTCACTATCTTTTAATTGAGATGGAACCATTCCATATGCATATACATTTCTTATTCTGTCAGCATCACTTTTTTTATACACTATAAAACCTACAATGCCCACTAATAATCCAATGACCAATAGAGGAATGGTAGCGCCTTTGTAAAAATTAGTCTTAATAAAAAAGAAAAATATAACGGCTGCGATAATGGCAACAGCGCCGATTATTACAAATAAAAGGCTTTCATTTTTTTCTGCTGTAAAGTACTTTTCAATGTCTGCTTTGCTAAACATGAGTGTTGTTTGGCTAAAGTTACAGCATTATACTATTGCTTTTCAATAGCTTGTTTAACTGCTTCGCCTGATGGAGAAACTGAAGGGTCGAAGTAATTTATCAGTATCCCTTTTTCATCTACAAGATATTTAGAAAAATTCCAGATAGGTTCTTTGTTATTCCAGCCATTTTTAGTGCTGTCCGTAAGCCATTGAAATACGAAATTTTGTTGTGGCGATTTTATCACGCTGCTTTTTTGCATCAGCGGAAAAGTTACACCAAAATTTATTTTGCAAAATTCTGCAATGGCCGTATCAGTCCCTTTTTCCTGTTCTTTAAAATCGTTTGCCGGAAAACCGAGCACTACTAATTTGCCTTTATACTCTTCTGACAGTTTTTGCAGGTCATCGTACTGGTTGGTATAGCCGCAATTACTGGCGGTGTTTACTAATAAAACCTTTTTTCCTTTAAGGCTGGCAAAATCGAGCGTATCGCCATTATTTAATGTTGCCTTTTGATTATAAAAAGAAACCGGTGGTTCTTTAGCGCCTGATAACTCGGTAGCATTTGTTCCGGTTAATTTAGTAAACCACATAAATGCGGGGTAAATGGCTTTTAGTATTTTTTGGCGGTACGTCATATTTTTTGAATTTAGGTTAGCTATCTCTACATAAGTAAAAAAAGCAATGATCAATATTGAAAGAACAATTAAAAATCGTTTTAGTTTTTTATTTATAGTCATTGTTAATAAAGTTATCCAAATATTTTCTTTTCACTCTTTTTACTAAGCCGATTGGATTTCCGGGCTCTTCAAACTGGTCGAAATAAAAATAAATATTTTTGTCGTCGAATGAAAAAATAATGTCATTATCCAGGCTAACGTAATCGAAACTAGGATTGCCTACCTCACTATAAATTATTGATCTTACTAAAGAAGTATCAGCATGACCTAAAATGTTGAAGTAATCATTAAAAAGAATAAAATGCTTTAGTACTGTATCGTAATTAACGGCAAAATATTTACGGAAAGGCCGCATTGAATTTGGATCGTCCCACAAACTTAAAAAACCATAACTCACCAGGTTTTTATTTTTATGCATTTGTAGTAGTATATTATCATTCATTGCGCCAAAAATTTCTTTGGCTGTACCTACTGCTGTCTCGTCTATTGAATTTATAACATAACGATTTTCTGCTTTTCTTTTTATTTCATCCTTCAAAACTTTATTAATGCGGTCAAAATCCTTTCCAACTATTGCAGGGCAAATAAGACTAAAGCTAAATTGAGTTTCTTTTCCATACTGCTTAATAGTATCAACTAAAAAACCAGGCAGGATAGGGATATCATTCTCGGCTACATCAAAATCAAATGTATCATTCGCTGCTACGGTTAAATCCTCATTAACTTTCTTACCCGTTTCATTACAAGCAAAAAGGCTGCACAAAAAAAACAAAGCCATTATACTTTTTACCATTATCAATTATTGATTATTCAATTATCCATTACCTGATTACCCATTTAAACAAGCCCAGCTTTCCTTTAAACGGCGGGTACTTTATGGCAGGGTCAAACCAGGTAGGCGTTTTCATCACTGCTTTTTATGAGTAAACGTATCAAAGGAATTTTTACCGTGGTAACTACCGGTGCCGCTAAATCCCCGGCCACCAAAGGGCAAATTATGATTGGTTAAGTGCCAGCTGGCATTGTTTACACAGCCGCCGCCAAAAGCAACACTGTTCAACCAGTCTTTTTCTTTTGCATTGCTGGAGGTGAAAATATAAAATGCCAAAGGGTTTTTATGTTTCTCAATTATTTTCAGCGCTTCTTCTTTTGTACTAAAAGAAATAATGGGTAATATGGGGCCAAAAATTTCATCTTTCATTATAGATGCATCTAAATTCACCTTATCCATAAGAGTTGGCTCAATAAAGAGTTTGTTTTTATCAGTTCTTCCTCCCTGCAAAATATTCCCCTGTGATAAATAATTTACCAATCGGTCAAATTGTTTATTATTGATGATCTTTCCATAATTGTAGCTTTCCTCTGCCTTATCTCCAAAGAATTTTGTAATGGCTGTTTTTAATACTGTAACCAATTCCTCTTTTTTAGTTTCGTGTACCAACACGTAATCTGGTGCCACACACATTTGCCCTGCATTGCTGTATTTTGTTAGGGCAATTCTGTTGGCTGCCACTTTTATATTGGCATCAGCTTCTACAATGCAGGGGCTTTTACCTCCAAGCTCCAATGTAACCGGCACCAATTTTTCTGCAGCCATTTTGTAAATAATTTTTCCAACCGCTGTACTGCCGGTATAAAACACATGGTCAAAACTAAAGTTATTCATCATATCCGGTATTACTGTGGCTCCATCTCCTTCGGTAAATAAAATATATTCAGGTGCAAAAGTTTCCTCAATCAATTGTTTCATTACAGCCGCAGTTGCCGGTGCAAATTCAGATGCTTTTAATACACAGCAATTACCTGCAGCAATTGCCCCCACCATTGGGGTTAATAATAATTGTAAAGGATAATTCCATGGCCCAATAATTAATACCACACCCAGCGGCTCCTTCATCACAAAACTTTTAGAAGGTATATTCAGCAGGTTGGTTTTAACCAGATCCGGTTGCATCCACGCTTTAAAATTTTTTATCGTAGCATTTATTTCGCTCAATAAAAAACCTGTTTCTGTTACCCAGCATTCTTCCGGGCTTTTTTTTAAATCGCTGTACAAAGCGGTATAAAATGCAGTTTCATATTTTAATAAAGCGGTTCGTAATTTTTGTAATTGCTCTTTTCTAAAAGCATACGATTTTGTTGCGTTACTTTCAAAATACCGGCGCATTGCCAAAAGTTGATTTATGTTTGCCATTACAACTAAATTTGCAGCAAGGTAATAAATGCTAACGTATGACAGATGAACAATACATGCAACAGGCAATAAAGGAAGCTCAAAAAGCTTTTGATGCTGGTGAGGTACCAGTAGGCGCCATTGTGGTAATGAATGATAAGATAATAGCCCGTGCCCACAACCAGGTAGAGCTACTAAACGACAGCACTGCTCATGCAGAAATTTTAGCACTCACCACTGCTTTTAATTTTTTAGGTAGTAAATATTTACCGGAGGCCATTTTATATGTAACGCTTGAGCCTTGCCTGATGTGCAGTGGTGCTTTGTACTGGAGCAAGATTGGTAAGATTGTTTATGGTGCCAATGATGATAAAAACAGTTATCGCAAATGTACCGGTAATAACAACCCCTTTCATCCAAAAACGGAATTGGTGGGTGGCGTTTTAAAAGAAGAAGCCGCAGGATTGATGAAAGATTTTTTTAAGGCCAGGAGATAGATTTACTGCACCAGCATTTTCTTTTTAACCTGTTTTTCTTTTTGCTTAAGTATAATAAAATAAATGCCGGGCTGTAATGAAAACATGAGTGCAAGGGTTTCGTTACCGCTGGTTAAAAGCCGCTGATCATTTCTTAGCTTTTTGCCCCCCATATCAATTATCTGCACCTGTATAAGCCCCGGTTCAAATCCATTTACTTCCAACACGGCTTTATTTTTTACCGGATTGGGAAACAATTTTACGGTGGCTTTTTCTTTAGTTAATAAAGAGTCGGTGATTGTTTTTTTGGTGGCGTTTAACAAACTATCAGGCGCAATATCCCCAGCCGGGCTTTGTGCAAAGCCTTTACAAATTCCCAAAAACGTAACCAGCAGTATTACAATTTCTTTCATTTTATAATTGAATAGAAAACCAATAACGTAAATTTGTCTTCTAATATTTCATAACAGCATCATAAAACTTAAAACACTATGGCATTTACATTACCGGCTCTGCCTTACGCACACGAAGCATTGGAGCCACATATCGACACTACCACCATGCAAATACATCATGGTAAACATCATCAGGCCTATGTAGATAATTTAAACAAAGCTATTGCTGGTACCGAACACGAGAGCAAAAGCATTGAGGAATTGGTGAAAAATGCAGCAGCTATTTCTCCTGCTGTACGTAATAACGGCGGCGGTCACTGGAACCATACTTTTTTTTGGGAAAGCCTTGCATCTAATGCTGGTGGCACTCCCTCGGGTAAATTAGCAGATGCTATTACCGAAGCTTTTGGCAGCTTTGATGCCTTTAAAGAAAAATTTGCAGCAGCAGGCATGACGAGGTTTGGAAGTGGCTGGGCCTGGTTAATTGTTAAAGAGGGTAAATTAGAAATTTCATCTACCCCTAACCAGGATAACCCTTTAATGGAAATTGCTGATGTAAAAGGCACCCCAATTTTGGGCTGCGATGTTTGGGAACATGCTTACTACTTAAAGTATCAAAACCGCCGTGCAGATTATTTAGCGGCTTTTTGGAATGTAGTTAACTGGAATAAAGTGGCAGAAAGATTTGGTGCATAACCTATTGGCAATAATTTTACTAAAAGCTGTAACTAATGTTGCAGCTTTTTTAGTTTTATAATATCTTGTTGCAAACTATGCTCATGTATAAAAAGATCGTTACACTTATTGTTGCTTTTGTTTACTGCGTTTGTGTATTTGCTGATACACCGGGCAAAGCAGCAATGCATGATAGTAAAATAAGTTTTCAGGGTATAAAAAATATTGGCGGATATACTTTTTATTGGTCGATGGAAAGGGGAGATTCCGCTGATGCAGTAATAACAGATTCGTCTTTTAATATGGCTGCCAGCAATGGTGCTCCTTATTTCTATTCGTTTTGGGGGATAAATAATATCACTAAAAAATCTACCGATACTATTCCTTTTCATAACTACTATTCGCCTGATTATGTTGTTATCCTGAATGCTGTAAAAAATGATTCTATTAATTATACGCAGCTGGAACTTTCTAACGCTAATGATATTGTACATGAGGGTAATACTGACAGTATTTTCAATAAGCAATTGGTTGCTGATGCCAAAGCGGCAAAGCGTAAACACTATGTAAAAGTAGTATTGTTTTATTTGGCTGGTATTGCCGGTTTAGCCGGGCTTACCTGGTTTTTTGTACGCAGACGAAAAAAGAAAGCGACTGTTCTTTAAGGTACCGGATCGTAACCATGTCCGCCCCAGGGGTGGCATTTTGAAATACGCCTGATAGTTAACCACAGCCCTTTTATTGGTCCGTATTTTTTAAGCGCCTCAATACCATAGTGAGAGCAGGTTGGCGTGTAACGGCACTTATTGCCCAGCCATGGAGAAATTGTCCACTGGTATAGCTTTATTAAAGCTATAAATGGAAAGCTACATATTTGTAACAGTTGCTTCATCACAAATTTTTATTAGTCGCTTAATTATTGTTACTGTCTTTTCAAAAATCACATCATACTCTGGTAATTCGTTTCCTGTATAAATTAAAAACACCATCATGTTTTTACCTGTTGCCTTGTTCTTTTCTTCCAGCCTGTTTTTTTGCAACCGCCAGGCTTCTCTCATTAATCTTTTAACACGGTTTCTATCGGTGGCTTTTTTAAAATATTTTTTACTTACGCTAAAAGCTGTTTGCAGTTTATTTTCACTTTCAGGCAATTCATTCTCGTTAAAAAGATAAATTATCCTGAACGGAAATATAGAAAACGATTTACCCTGCTTGAACAATTGCTCAATTACTTTGGTGCTTTTAAGCTTATTATTTTTGCCTAAGGTATATCGTTGCTGTTGTTCCAATACTGTAAAATTAAAAAGTCCTGCCGAATAAGCAGGACTGATTTATTTTAAACGGATCTCAATTAAGAAACCACTATTTTATTTTTTATCACCACGTTCGCTGGAAACTGTAAGTTTATGGCGCCCTTTCTTTCTGCGGCTTGCTAAAACTTTACGTCCGTTGGCACTTTCCATACGTTTACGGAAACCATGTACAGATTTTCTGCGGCGTTTATGGGGTTGATACGTTCTTTTTTTACCTGGCATTGTTTTAAATTTTTTCCTTTACAAAATAATTTTTCTGTTTGTTACACTCACCAGGGCACCATCCCTGCTGATTGTGAAAGGACGGCAAAGGTAAGGGGAAAACGGGTACGGGGAAAGGTCGTTGGTTGAAAGTTTTTTCTATTACAGGGCCAAATGCCTTGATTTTACTGGCTTTCCGTAGAAATTAGCGGCATGGCTGTCAAAATCCTCTGTAGAGTCGGTTGTAAAAAAGGCTATTGCCCCATTTTTACTGCATTTTGCCTCCATTTCCGGATGCCGGTGTAAATACTCCTTCAGACTATCGGTCACTATTTTTCCCTGACTTAAGATATTGATGCCTTGAGGTGTCCACTGCTTTATCTTGTTCATCAATAAAGGATAATGAGTGCAAGCCAGTAAAATACTGTCGATATTTGGCGCCTTTGCCAATAGGTTTTTTATATGTTTTTGCACAAAATAGTCTGCCCCGGCGCTTTGGTATTCATTATTTTCAATCAATGGTACCCACATTGGGCAAGCTTCTTGGTATACTTTTATTTTGGGATAAAATTTTGCAATTTCTATGGGATAGGAGTTGGACTGCACCGTTCCATTAGTGGCCAATATACCCACAGCATTTGTTTCGGAAAAGCTGCCAATAATTTCTGTTGTAGGCCTTATCACCCCCAACACTCGTTTATCTGTACCAAGTTTAGCCAAATCGTTTTGCTGAATGGTACGTAATGCTTTTGCTGATGCGGTATTGCAAGCCAATATCACCAGCGAACAACCTTGATCAAAAAACCATTGCACGCATTCTAAAGTATATCGGTACACCGTTTCAAAACTACGGGTACCATAGGGCGCACGGGCATTATCACCCAAGTACAAATAATCATACTGTGGCAATTGCTCAACTATTTCTTTTAAAACAGTTAAACCACCGTAACCACTGTCGAATATACCAATTGGGCCTTTGTTACTCATTTATCAAAAATACAAAAGCCATCTCTTTAAACGAGATGGCTTTTGTAAATATATTTTTGCAAATTAATTACCTGTTTTTGCAGGCACTTTTGTTGCAGGCGTTTCTTTAATTCCCAATTCTTTTTTTACCAATGCTAAAATATCATCACCCGGAGGGCCTACCAAAACTGAATTAATATCCAGTACATAAGAATACCCGTTTTTCTTTGCTACTGCTTTAATGGCTTCCATAGCTTTTTGCTGAATAGGTGCAAATTTTTGTTGTGCGGCCTGTTTAGCTTTTTCCTGAGCTTCGGTATTGTAGTTTTGAATTCTTTGATACAGTTTCAATATCTCTTCTCTCTTAATTAATTTCATGCTTTCAGATAAAGTAGCAGAGTCTTTGATGAATTTCGCACTTTTTTCATTTGCTTCAGCTTCCAGATCGTTATATTGATCAGCAAGAGATTGCTGAAATTCCTGTAATTGTTTGTTAGCTGTGTCAGTTTGTGGCATAGCAGCAATTACATCGTCTGTATTAACATAACCAATTTTTGTTTGTGCAGAGGCACTTAAAACTCCTAACGCCATTACACCAGCTACGATTAATTTTTTCATTGTTTTTTTTGTGTTTACTTTTTTTATTTAGTTTGTTTTTTTATGGTTTTGGCTGCACGGCAGCTAAGCATTTACAGTTTATTTAACACCCAAATTTCTCAGCACATCGTCACTCTTGTCCAGTTTAGGGTCGGCAAAGATAACGGTAATTCCTTCACTTTTATCCAATATAAAATCATATTGCTTATCTACCGCCAGTTTTTGAACGGCGTTGTATACCTTATCCTGTATGGGTTTTATCAGTTCCTGTCTTTTTTTAAACAGGTCGCCTTCAAAACCAAAACGCTTTTTTTGTAAGTCCCTCAATTCCTTTTCTTTATTATACAATTCGTCTTCTCTCTTCTTTTTTAATTCATCACTCAGCATTACCTGCTCTGCATCATATTCTTTTATCATTTTATCTACCAGGTTTTGTTTCTGGTCAATTTCCTGCTGCCATTGTTCACTAAACTGGTCCAGTCTTTTTTGAGCATCTTTATACTCCGTTAATTTTTCCAATATGTATTTAGAATCAATAACTGCATAGCGCTGTGCATTAGCTGCAAAAGCAAAAAGTGTAAAGCATAAGGCTGAAAGCAAAAGTTTCTTTTTCATAATTTCAAATTTTTATGGACTTTAAAAGTATGCAAGTTTTTTAAATCTAAAATCGCAAATCCTAAATCTAAAATTCTACTCCGGTTCCTGGCCCAGCATAAAGGTAAATTTAGCTGCACCTTTTAATCCACCCGATTGTGTATACCTGTCAAAACCTACGCCATAATCAAATCCAAGTAAGCCAAACATAGGTAGAAAGAAACGCATGCCCACACCTGCAGAACGGCGTAATTTAAAAGGATTATAGCTTTTAAAATCATACCATCCATTAGCTGCTTCAAAAAATGCTAAACCGTAAATAGTACTGCTTGCGCTGGTACTAAATGGATAGCGCAGCTCCATAGTGTATTTATTAAAAATGGTAAAGTACTGGCTGGGCGTACCACCATCAGGGTTAATTTTAGGATCAGAGGAAGAATAAACCGGATATCCTCTGTGAGCAATAATATCATACCCCAATAACGCAAAGTTGTTGCTTAAACCTGCATCTCCCACCTGAAAACGTTCGAAAGGAGATATTTCCAGTTTATTACTATACCTGCCAATGAAACCGTACTTGGCCGCCGCTTTTAAAATAAATTGTTTATTTTTTTCTGCACCTCTTGCCCTGCCAATAGGAACAAACCATTCGCCATTAAAACGCCATTTATGAAATTCAGGTAATTTATATTGGTTTTCGGTGCCTGAGGTAATACCTAAAGCATAGTAAGGCAAAGTAAACTGTCCGCTTAATAAAAAGTTAGATCCGCTGGTTGGAAAAATGGGGTTAGGGCCGGCAGAGTTACGAACCAATGCAATTTTTAAACTTACGTTGGTAGAAGTACCATCACTTAAGCCTGCAAATATATTAGGGTAATTTTTTAATTTGTACTGCTGTACGTTAAGTGCATAGATCAAATTAAAATAGTCATCAGGCCATTTTAACTGCTTACCTAAGGAAATACTAAAACTGCTTGTTTTTACATAAGAAGTATCGCCACAGGATTTACAATACTGACCGGTAAACTGGTTGTAAGCATTGGAATACCTTGTATTGGAATATCCAATTGTAAAAGAGTTACGTTTTTTTCCACCCAGCCATGGCTCTGTAAAAGAGAAATTATAAGAGCGGAAAGCTTTACCATTGGATTGTATCCTTGCACTAAGTTTTTGCCCGTCGCCGGATGGTAATGGGTCCCATGTGGATTTTTTTGTAATATTTTTTATGGAGAAATTATTAAACGTAATACCCAGCGTACCTGTTAAACCAATACCTCCGCCAAAACCTGCAGAAAGTTCAAGTTGATCGGCAGATTTTTCTTCAATTTCCCAGTTGATATCCACTGTTCCATTATCAGCATTGGGTACTACATTAGGGTTAATTTTTTCTGCGTTGATAAATCCAAGTTGTCCCAATTCTCTTTGTGTACGAATGATATCGGCACGGCTGAATTTTTCACCGGGAATAGTTCTTAATTCACGGCGTATAACATAGTCTTTAGTTTTATCATTGCCGGAAATGGTAATGTTGCCATATGTTGCCTGGGGTCCTTCAGTCATTCTTACCTCAAAATCGATGGTATCATTATACACTGCAGTTTCTACCGGGTCTATCCTGTAAAAAAGATACCCATCGTCCATATACAAACTTTGTATATCTCCACCTTCTGCCGAAATTTGTTTACCCAAGCGCTTGTTTAATAATTCCAAATTATACACATCGCCTCTTTTAATACCCAGCAATACGTTTAATATTGAATCGGAGTATTTGGTATTACCTTTCCAAACAATATCACCAAAATAATATTTACGTCCTTCATTTACTTTTACAAAAATATTGAGGTTGTTCTTTGCATCGTAAATAGCAGTATCACCAACAATTACCACATCTCTGTAACCTTGTGAGTTGTAATAATCAAGCAGTGATTCTTTATCTTCTGCAAATTTTTTATCACTGAATTTGCCAGAGCTTAATTTTAAACGAACATAAGGATCAAGAATTTCTTTAGTTTTAGATAAAGAAAGAAAACCTGCATCGTGTATATATTCTTTAAAAGTTAATTTTTTTGCTGTATCGCCATAAGGGTTTTTTACAGCAATGGGGTATAAAGTAAACCTGGGCATTTCTTTAGTGCCCTTCATTTTCTTTTTAAGTTTTTGCTCTGCCAGGGTTTCGTTACCACTAAAATTTAAAGAGTTTATTTTTACTTTATTGCCTTTATTTATAGTGAAGGTTAGAGAAACTGCATTATTAAGTGAAGGCATTATCTCTTCCTTCATTTGAATATCTACATTCCTATAACCTTTTTCATAATAGAACTTACGAATAGCTTCTATTGCACTCAGCTTCATGTTTTCTGTAACCACCCTTTCCTTCACCAATGCCACTTTAGTTTCTAAATCATCCTTCTCCCCTTTTTTAACACCTATAAATTTAAATTCTGCCAACCTTGGTCTTTCTGTGAGTTCAAAATGTACGTACAGGTTCCTGTCTACTAATTTTGTAAAAGATATTTCTATTCTTGATATCAGGCTTTGTTTCCACAGTTTGGCAATGGCTTTGCTGAATACATCTGTTCCCGGTATCTGCACTTTATCACCCACTGCAAGGCCGGATATAGAGATAATTAAATTTTCATCAAATGCCTTGGTTCCCCCAACAGTAATGCCGGCAATAGTATATTCCTTTGGAATTTTTGAGTTGAAAATCTCCTGCAATGCAGGGTCTATAGAAATGGTTGTGTCGGCTTGTGCAGTAACAAACTGGCTGCTGAAAACGATAGTGACAATAAAAAAAATCCTTTTGTAAATCAGGTGCATCAATTTGGTATTTTATGAGCGGCAAATTAAGCCCATTAATTAAAACTATTTGTTAAACCTCGGCATTACACCCTTTAAATACACGTAAAACCAAAAGCAAGATGGCCTTAACTTTTAGTTATTTCCTCCTGCTTTATCTGTTCGCTGGTTTTACCAAAACGGCGTTCACGGTTTTGGTAATCCAAAATGGCTTCATATAAATTTTCTTTTCTGAAATCGGGCCAAAGTGTATTGGTGAAATATAATTCTGCATAGGCAAGCTGATACAGCAAAAAGTTGCTTATCCGGTATTCTCCGCTGGTTCTTATCATCAACTCCGGATCGGGAAACTGGCTGGTACACAGGTATTGCTGAATGGTTTGCTGGGTTATATCACCGGGCTGCAGTTTGTTTTGTTTAACATCTTCGGCTATTTTTTTTACTGCATGGGCAATCTCCCAACGGCTGCTGTAACTTAAAGCCATAATAAGATTTAAACCGGTATTGGTACTGGTTTCATTAATAGCCTCATCCAGTTCTTTTTTTGCCATGGCGGGCAACATACTAATATCGCCTATAACATGCAGCCTGATATTATTCTTGTTAAGTGTGGGTACTTCCTTCCGGATGGTCTCCACCAAAAGCTCCATCAACCCGGTTACCTCGTATTCGGGACGGTCCCAGTTTTCGGTACTAAAGGCGTATAAAGTAAGGTTTTGAATACCTAGCTCTGCCGCACCTTCTACAATATTCCGTACACTTTCCACTCCATTTAAATGCCCAAAGAGACGGTCTTCACCTTTTTCTTTTGCCCAACGACCATTACCATCCATAATAATGGCAATATGTTTTGGTAATTGCTGTATGTTTATTTTATCCTTTTGGCTCATAAAAACACTGAAAACTATTAGTCAGGCACTGGGCCTGACTTTGGGCTGCAAAAGTAGTAAAATTTAGTTGTAATAAGCGTTTTGAAGGAAATCTTACAGTTTAATCACTTTACCCTTGTATACTTCTCCTTTTATTACCATCCGGTAAACATATAAACCAGCGGTGGCATTACTGATATTAAATTGTTTTACATTTTTGAAAGTGCCCATCCGTATGCCTTGTGTATTAAAAACAACGATCTCATCAACAGTAGTAATAACCCCGTTTTGCATGCAATTAAAAATACCTGTTGATGGATTGGGGTACATTACCAGAACAGGAGCAACTACTGCAGTTGCCTTACCCGCCGCTGCACAGGTTTCCATATTAATTAAATATTTTTCATCGCTGTTAAGGCGTTTTGTAACACTACAGGTAGTATTGCTTGTAATGGTAACAAGGGCATTGGAAGAAATATAGTCGGGCAAATCAACAACTTGCTGGCTGTTGTATTTTAACGTTTGTCCCAAATCATTTATTTCCCAATTTAAATTGGCGGCATTGGATGCAGTTAACCGGGTTATGCAGCTGCCGTTTTTATTAACCACACTTATAGTAAAGTTTGTATTACTACAGGCCGTGCGGCTGGCATACCAAAGCACATTACTAATGTTTACAAACTGTAGATTGTATTGTGCCATTATTGTTGCCTGCCAAAAACTACCTCCGGCTGTTTCCGGTATCTCCAAATAAAATAAAGAAGAATCTTTGGGAGTTACAAAACGTGGTTGAACAAGATTTCCGTTATTATCCTTTATTAAAAAGGTTTTACTTATTGCTTCTGCCGAAGCATACCTGCCATTTGAAAAACTATTACCAATAACAAAATAAACTTTACTGATGCCATTGGGGATATAAAAATATCCCGGTAAACTTGCTAAGTCTGCGTTATAACTTTCTGTTTTACTACCAAGGAAAGCACCATTTTTATAAAAATAGTTTCCGCCTGTAGTGATTGACAAATCCACAGCAGATTTATATTTTGATACAATTGATAACACATAGTTTCCAGCCTTGGGTAAATCTATTTTAAGTGTACCGGATTTACTGTTGTTATCTAAAGTAAAATCTTTTACAATTTTCAATGTTTCGTCAGAAGCTTCTACTACAAAATTGATATAGCCTTTGCCTGGCATATCAAAACGTGGCGTATACTCAATAGTAAAGCTTCCGGCAGCTGGCGCTATAATATTAAAAGATGTTTTGTTATAATAATTGGCCCCATTAGTATAAATCATTTTAGTATTTATTTTTGCTACAGGAGCAATATTTGCTGTACTAAACTGGCTTTTAATATACTTCGCATCTTCTAATTTAAAATCATCAACCTGGTTACTGTATTTGCTAACATCCTGTAAAAAATCACTATCAATTTCTTCCCCGGTTATTAAAGGCAAGTTTCCGTTTTGATAAGCTATTCCATTAATTATATTGTATTGTTTGTAAAAATCGCTGGTGGCAGCATATTTGCTAACAATACTGCTGATTAAATAATAACTATTCAGCAATTGCATCTTATTTGTTTTAGCAAGATAGATGCACTTTTCAGCATCTGTATCTGCCTTTTCAGTTTTTTGCTCTTCGTCACCCGCCATTTTGAAATACAAAACCATATAATGCAAATAAGCTTTTAACTCTCTTATCCTTTCCTTAATAACCGTAGATGCATTTTGTGTTTGCTGTACTGCAGTATTAAGCAGTTGAACATACAATTGCATTTTATACTTATCAACAGTTGTTTTTTCATCGCCCCACATTTGTAAAATTTTGTACACTGTATTGTTGGCACCTGCAAACATATTGTTACAAAATTCATGCAGTGTGCTATCCACAGTAATATCATCTTTTAAAAAACTATTAGCAGCTAATAAATAAGGAAGGCTACCGAATTTAGCTGGTGAAGCTTCCCATATAATACCCTGAGACTTTTTTTCTTTTGCAATTTGCAGTGTTGTTTTCAATTCACTCCACTTAAAAAAAGGCGTTTCTCCACTCCAACCCGAAAGGTTGAGATAATGATATTCTGAAACGTTGGAATAACGGTTATACCAGCGGTTTCTTAATCCGTTGGTACTGCTTTCCATTTGGTATACCGTTGGTATTATTTGTATGTCGATATTTTTATTGATATTAATTGATATTGAAGGCACATCTGCGTGGCCGGAGTATGCATACAATTGAAAACGCTTACCGGGATATTTAGCAGATATTTTTTCTGCCGTAAAATTAGCTAAAGAAAAATGCTGGTCGCTTTCTTTTGGATAATCCACAGCACTGCACACATCGTTATCTTTTGAATTACCCCATTTTGCAGCATCAGGCACTTCAATACCAATATAATCCAACTGAGATTTAAAGTTGTAATAAATATTGGCATATAAAGTAGGATTGCTATTAATAATATTTTTATAGTCGGTATATTTTTGTTCAATAGTATTGGCCCATAATTCTTTGGCAGTGGTATTATATATATCCGGTACCGATTGCGTATTAGCTTGCCTGGAGCCATTAAAATTGGCTACATAACAAGGGTTATTTTGTAAAGTTGTTAAATAATTGCCACTCATAATATCGCCACGATGCCCTCTAAAACCAGCTCCACCAATCATACCGTTGCGACGTTGGTATAATGCCAGACTGTGTCCATTGTCGCCAGAGTAAAGCTCCCAACTGTAAGTGGTATTTTTATCCATTACCCATGTACGGTAACCTCCGCTTACAAACCATGTTTTGTATTTATAACTACAGGTGTAAACCGTGTCCGCCTTTTTAAATGCTGATGATAAAGACGGAGTAATTTCCCATATAGAGCCGGGCTGATAAAATCTAAAGCCAAGGTTTTGTAAATATTGATAAATACCAAAGTGCAAACCGTTATCTCCATAGGCTGCAAACTTTATTCTATCGTTACCATTTCCTTCCACTTTACAGGCTTGGTTATCAGCAACGGTAGTATCGTAAATAAAAATTACACCTGTTGATGGCATAGTGGTATAAGCCTGTATAATAAACTTACTTCCAGGTATGGCTTTTTGTAAAAGCATTGCAGCATCTTCTGCCGTTGCCTTCAATAATTGAGAAGACTTAGCCGGATAATAAACAGTTTGTGCTTCTGTATTTAATAAAATACAAAAAACAGTAACTGCTGTAATAACGCAGTTGCGAATGAACGCCATAGTTAACTTGTTAGTGGTGAGATAAACTATGGTTTCATCACAGAAATAAAAGGATTCGTGCTAGTCTTAATCGCAGGATTCGTACTTTCTTGTTTTTTTGGAAAACTTAGAAATGATGTGGTAAGCCATCACCTATTTATTTGGGGGAGACTGTAAATATAGACAATTTTATTTAACAGCAAAATAAAAGCCCCGAAAAATTCCGGGGCTTCATTATTAAATATTAAAGGCTTTAAATTATTTAGCGCTGGGGCATCTGTAACTACTAATATTAAAAGAAATGCCAATTTCTGCTATAATATATTGATCTCTTTGTTTGCTAAAACCACGTTGTCTACCTTCAGCTGCACCTAAAAGATTATTAGGATCTAATTCGTAAGAGCGGTCTTGTAACTTGTAAGCTGTTGATGGATCGCCATTGGGTAAAGCAGGAAAAATAGCAGCTGCATTATTTGCCCCAACAAAAGTAGTACTTACATCATCTAAATAATCAGTTGTAGTAAAACGTTGAGAAATTTCAAAAGATAAGTTCATCCTTTCGTTAATATTATATTTAACACCTGCACCCAGTGGAAAACAAAAGGCCATTGTGCTATACTGCTTTCTTCCTTTGTAACCTGCAATTTGGCCCTCGGTTCCTAAAGGACGCAAAAATTCTTTTTTACCATCTAAATATGCATAAGGATCGTAGCTAAATACGCCAGCACCTATTGTTACATAAGGAGTAAATAAATAATCAGGGTCGCCGGGTATAAATTTAAAAAAGTTAAAATCCCCCTGTACTGCCAGCTCCCAAATATTAGAGTTAAAACTGAGGTTCCGGGTTTTTTGATAATCGTTTTTACTGTATGTATCGCTATATCCAAGCTGGGCATAGTGAGCAGCAATACGCATACCTACATAATTTCCAAATTGCTTGCGAAAGAATACGCCTAATGCAGGCTTTGGTCTGTTGAGTGCCGCTCTTGTATTGATATCACCAAAATAATGGGCAGCTCCGGCTGTTATGCCAAACTCTCCCTGTTGCACGTATTCGTATCGTTGTGCATTGGTATTATTGACTAAAACAATAATAAACAGAATGGTAAGGACTGTCAATTTCTTCATAATATGCAAAATAAAGAATTGTTTTGTTAAAACGAGCAGTTTGTGCTGTTGTAATAAACAGGATTGTTATTTTTTTTAGTTTACTGCTTTTCCAAACGCAGGCCTGCACTCATTATTGCCGGTAGCGGGTCATCCCTCATTATTTGAGTAATGGTAAAATTATAAACGCCGGCTTTTTTAAATTTTACTCCACGGTTAAAAAGCATCTGCCTTATTTCCCAAATGTCATTCATGCCAGTACCCATCCATCCGGTTGCATCGGTACCCAGCTGTAAATCAACTTTTTGGTAGTGCAAAGTATCACCAGGGGGCTGAATGCCCACGTTAAGCCATATATTATTATACTTATAGGCATCAGTGTGGCGTAATACAATATAAGTAATGAAAGATGATGTGGTATCGGTAATTGAAAAGCTTCCTTTTACTTCAAAACTAGTTTTCCATTCATTCTTTGGTATGCTGGTATTTTTTTCAAAAGTATCCAGCTGTGTACATGATGTAAGTTGTAAAAAAATTGCCGCAAAAGCTAAGCATAATATTATTAAACTACTTTTCAATTTCATAATTCAACTAAAAGTATAATGTTATTTCTTATATAGCCTGTGGCTATTATTACCCTGGTTTTTAAAGTGCATTTAGCACCTGCTCTTTGGCCTTTTCTAATTCATCTTTCATTTTTACCACACATTTTTGTATAGCTGCATCATAAGCTTTACTGCCGGTTGTATTTATCTCTCTGCCAATTTCCTGCAAAATAAAAGACAGTTTTTTTCCTTTTCCTTCTTCCGGCTCCTGCAAAATTGATTTAAAATATTCGCAGTGCTGGCGCAGGCGAATTTGCTCTTCGTGTATATCTATTTTTTCCATGTAGTAAATCAATTCCTGCTCCATGCGGTTGTTATCAATATTTTCTTTTCCCACATTTTTTTCAAGTAACTGATTTATTTCATCTACAATTCTTTTTTTACGGTTAGGCTCCAGTAATAAAATAGCTTCTTCCTGATCTTTAATATTATCTATTCTTTTTATCAGGTCTTTTTCCAAACCGGCACCTTCTTCGGTACGATGTTGATTTAAATTACCCAGCGCTGCTATTAATACTTTATTAAATTCTACAAAGTCGTTTTCGTTCAATACATCGTTGGTAGGTGTTACTACTTCAGGCAAACGAAGTAATGCACCTAGTACCGAATTGGTATCAATTTTAAGCTCGCCTGCCAGCTCTTCTATTTGTTTGTAGTATGCCTTAATTAAATCCGTATTAATATTAACAGGTTTGGTAGTTCCGTTTTGTTTTATATTTATAAAGCAGTCGATCGTACCCCTGATTAAATGCTCCTGCAATGTATTTCTAATTTCAAACTCATAAGGCCTTAATAATGGCGGCAGTTTTAATTGCAGTTCCAGTTGTTTTCCGTTGAGGGCTTTTATTTCAACTAAAAAAGTTTTTTCGCCAACCGTTTGTTCAGCCCTTCCAAAACCCGTCATTGATTTAAGCATATGATATTTTTATTTTTTGCAAGATAACAATAATCGTCATTAGTCATTAAGTTATTAGTTATTCCTTCTTTTATCCATTTACCTGTGAAGATATTTCGGAATAAGCATCCAGCAAACTTAAACGCATTATTCTCCCTGTATTTTCCAACAGTTTAAATCCAAACTGTGCATACAAACCATGTGCATCTTTAGTGCCAAGCATCCAACCCCTGAAGCCCTGCAACTCCGGATGATTCAATATTTCCTGCATCAGCCATTTACTTAAACCCCTTCCCCGGTATTCTTCCAAAATAAAAACATCAGCTAAATAACCAAAGGTGGCTTTATCGGTTATTACTCTTGCAAAACCAATTTGTATTATTTTATTTACTTCCTGCTTTTTATACAATCCAAAACAAAATGAATTTTCAATTGCCTTTTGTACAATACTTAAAGAAATGTTTTTTGCCCAGTAACTTTCTTTTGATAAGTAATCATGCACAACAGTAATATCAATTTTAGATTTATCGGTGCTGATCACAAAATCGTTGCTTAACATTTATAAAAAAATTGTTGAGTTGATGTTGCTGTAAAAGTAAAAAACTACAGTGGATAAAAATAATAAAGCCCGACATTTGATAGCCAGGCTTTGTTATATAGATGGGTTAGTAAGTACAGGGAACCAAATTCCCTTCACAATATTAAAAAGAATTTTTGCTAACATAAAATTATTTCCAAAAAATTTTATTAACATTTTTTTTCTTGCTGTGGATAATGGACGCTTATTTTGATTGTTTTATTAGCCGTGTAAACACAGCCAACAAAAATTTATTTTTACAAAATACAAAACATTGTAAAAACAAAACCTCTGAAAGCATTGATTTCACTACAGTTTCAAAGGAATATGAATTTTATCACTTAAAAACCATCATCAGTTTTTTTGTTGCGAAAAATTTTTTTGTCCACTTTTTTACACAGCATTTTTTTTAGTTTTTGAGGTGAAAAAATATTTTGAAAAAATTACCATAAAGAAGGCAAAGCGACCTTATTTTATACTTTTTACAACAAATGCCGGATAAAAGCAAAGCACATTACCTTTGTATAAATTTTACAGGTATGCAATTTCCTTCACCGGTTTCTTTACAATGGATAGCCGAATTTATTGGCGCAAAACTTTTAGGTAATGTAAATGGTAATGCAACAGGCATTAACGAAATACATAAAGTAGAAAAAGGTGATCTTGTTTTTGTTGATCATCCAAAATATTACGACAAGTGTATTAACAGTGCTGCAAGTTTTATTATTATAAATAAAGAGGCTGCCGTACCGGAAGGAAAAGCATTGTTGATTGTTGACAATCCTTTTGAAGCATATTGCAAAATTGCAAATCATTTTCGCCCGTTTGAACCATCAACAAAAGTACAAAGTGATTCTGCAACAATTGGTGAAGGCAGTTTTATTTACCCCACTGCTTTTATTGGCAACCATGTCATCATTGGAAAAAACTGCATCATATATCCCAACGTTTCTATAATGGATCATTGTATTATTGGAGATAATGTTATTATACAAAGTGGAACAGTAATTGGCAGCGATGCATTTTATTACAACACCAAAAAAGACCGGGAAATGTGGTATAAAAAAATGCCCAGTTGTGGCAGGGTAATTATTGAAGACGAGGTAGAGATTGGCGCCGGCTGCACTATTGATCGTGGTGTAAGCCATGACACGATTATTGGAAAAGGAACCAAGATGGATAATATGATTCATATCGGGCATGATACAATAACCGGAAAAAATTGCCTTATTGCTGCACAAGTGGGTATTGCAGGCGTTGTTACTTTAGAAGATGGCGTAACACTTTGGGGGCAGGTAGGCGTAAATAAAACACTTACTATTGGTGCCAATGCAGTAATATTTGCTCAAAGCGGAGTAGGAAAAGATACAGCAGGCGGTAAAGTGTATTTTGGCAGCCCGATAGAAGATGCTAAAGAAAAAATGAAAGAGTTGGTTTGGATAAAAAGAATTCCGGAACTATGGGAAAAAGTGATGGGTAAATCTTCTGCTACATAAACCTTTCAAAAAAATCATTTTTCTTTCTTACAGATATTTCAACAGAAGTACCATCTTCCATTTGAACATATCCGCCACGGCCTTTAAAATATTTTTTTACATAATTGATGTTAATAATACTGGAGTGATGAATTCTACAGAATAAAGCTGCGGGCAAGATATCTTCAAACTCTTTAAGGCTTTTAGATACCAGTATTTTGGGCTTGCCCTTACTATGAATATAAGTGTAGCTATTTTCTGCCTGTAAATACATGATGTTGTTGATGTCTTCAAAATAACAACCTTCTACAGTAGGTAAAGCAATTTTTTGCAAGCTGATATTTTCCGGCTTAAAATTGCTTAGCAGTGTATTGATCCTTGCGTTCACATTTTTTTCTTCCAACCGTTTATTAACTTTATCAACAGCTTCTTTTAGTTCATTTATATTTACTGGCTTTAGTAAATAATCCAGTGCCGCATATTTAAAAGCTTTTATGGCATAATCATTAAAAGCTGTAATAAAAACCACTTCAAACGAAACCGGCAACAGTTTATCCAGTAAATCAAACGCATTGCCATAGGGCATTTCAATATCTAAAAAAACCAGGTCAGGGTTAGTTTCTTTTATTAATTCATAACCCTTTAAAGGATCGGGAGCTGTACCTGCTATTACCACATTAGGGCAATATTGTTTTGTTAACTCCAAAAGGGTTACCACGTTTCCCGGCTCATCATCAATTATTACAGCATTAATTGTTTGCATATTTATTACACAGCTATTTTAATTTCTACAAGAGTGCCGCCAGCTGTGCCATCCGGATTTTTCAGATCCTCTATAAAAACAGAAATCTTATTCTCGTCAGTTGTATTTAATAGTGCTATTCTTTTACTGGTCAGGTTCATTCCTTTACTCTGGTATTCTATATGCTGCCTGCTTTTAAATTCAGCAGCCTTTTGCCTGCCAATGCCATTATCTTTTATTACACAACACAAGTTATTCTGTTTTAAGGAAAAAGAAATTTCCACTTTACCCACACCGCCTGTTTTATACCTAATACCATGCCGTATACTATTTTCTACATAAGGCTGTAGCAGCAATGCCGGCATTTGTATATAATCTGTTTTTACATCACTTTCTACAATAATTGTATACTCAAAACTATCGCCAAACCTCATTCGCTCCATCTCCAGGTATTTTTTTAAATAAGAAGCCTCTTCAGAAACAGTTATCTTTTTTTGTGCAGATATATCCAGTGTTTGCCTGATAAGGGTGGCAAACCCGGTAAGGTATTCGTTAGCTTTTTGTTTTTCGTTGGTAAGAATGTATTGCTGTATAGAATTAAGACAATTGAAAATAAAATGCGGATTCATTTGTGATTGTAAAGCCTGCTGCTCCAATGCTGCAAATTGTTTTTGAAAATTATTCTTCTCTTCTAACCGTTGCTTTGTTATTTTATTACGCCGGTTAAATGCATAAACGATACTGCCAGTCATAGCAGCTGCCAGCAGCAGATAAAACCAGACAGCTTTCCAAAATGGTGTGGCAACTGAAAAACTAATTGTAATAACATTGCTTTTTACACCGTATTTGTTTACAGCATAAAGTTTCAATTGATATTCTCCGCCCGGTAAAGATTTATAATCAAGATTATTTTCTTTTGTAATTTTCCATTCGTTATCTAATCCTGTTAGTTTGTAATAATAGGTTATCTCTCCATCAGACCTTAAAGAAATTCCTGCATACTCAAAATTAATATTATTGTTTTTATACGACAGCTTGAAGACAGAGTCCAACGGTATTGCTTTACCTGAAACATATATACCCAGCATCTCTAAGTTGCAAATGGATGAATTTGAGATACTGTTTTCATTAAAATAGGTAAGCCCTGCAGGTGAACCCACCCACACAATGCTATCTTTTGCATAGATCGCATTTATCACGTTTGAAGGTAAGCCATCAGATGTGCTGTATTTAATAATATGGTATTGCCCATCGGCAATATTTATTTTATTGATGCCCTTATCGGTACCTATCCATAAGGTATTGTTATTGATAAAAAGTGTTTTGCAGATATTGCTGCTTAAGCCATTACTGTCAGTAATAGCTTTTATTATCTTACCATCTTTAAAAGCAATAATTCCGTTATCACTCGTAGATATCCACAACGTTCCATCCCTGCTGCTTTTTATATCTGTAATACGGCGTGTAAGCGCCTTATGCAAATTCCCTAACCACAAATAATTTTTATTTTCCTTTACTTCGTAAACCCCTTTTAATGTACCGATGTAATAATTATTATTATGGTAAAATACTTTGGTGCATCTCTCCCGCCAGATGGTATCGGTTATTTGCATATCTTTTAAACGCATTTTAAAAGCAAACGAAGATGTACCAACAAGAATAAAGTCGTTATTAATTTTTTCTACTGATTTAACAGGAAATATGTAGTTAAATAATGGTTTGTCATTTTCTAATTTAACCAAAAATTTATCGAACCCCAGTACGGTTACCGAGTTGGAAATTTTTATCATTGAATACAGGCGGTTACTTCCTGTAGAAGTACCCGAATGCTGCTCGTTAAGGCTGTAATTGATATGTTTAATTGTAAAGTTGGTATCTATAAATTCAGCCTTACTTGCATCCCTTCCTGCCAAAACACCGCTGTTAAATTCTGTAATACTAAACACTTCGTTACTGCTGGTTTTGTTATTTTCCGAAAAAACAAAAGATCTTACATTGTGTGATAAAAGCTTATAAACACCATCCCCCAGCGAGGCAAACCAAAGATTTTTCTCATTATCCCCCACTGTGCAGCTTATTTTTTTTCCGGGCAAGTAATGTTTATCCAGTTTTAAAGTAGCAGTATCAATACTCCATGTGCCTTCGGTAGTATTCATGTACTCTAAAAAATCTCTTTTATATGTACTTGAAAGATAGGTCCCCGGAAAATAAATACCCTCTTTTACAACAAATCTATCGTGTGCAATTCCGGCAAAAAATGAGTCTGATCTCATCTCCATCTTCTTCTTTATATTTTTATACCGGTTGAAGAAATCTACATATAAAAAATTCCATTTACTTTTTTTATTATCAAATGTGAATACACCAAAGCTCTCACTAAGAAGGTAAAATTTACCGCCGGTAGCCATAACTGCGGCCCCATAAATATATTTTTTGGTAAATAATGCTTCCAGGTTGTAATTAATAATGCTATCCCCGGGTGTAATTATTATTAAAGAAGATTGTGCCGATATTGCTACAAAACCGTTGCTATCTTCAGCAATAGTATTTAAACTTGCATCCAATTCTATTTGCTTTACCAGGCTATCATTTTGCCTGTTATGAATTTTCCCTTTGTAAGCAAAACATATTTCTTTACTAAAAGAACCAATCCATACTCTGCCTTTGCTATCCGCAAATACTTTCAATACTTCATTATCTGGCAATCCATCCTTTACTGTAAAGTTTTTAAAATGTGTGCCATCATACCGGCTTAAACCATTTTCTGTAGCAAACCACATAAAACCATCCTTATCCTGGCACATGCTGTACACGGTGGAGCCGGCAAGGCCATCTTTGGTATCGTAGTGTACGTAATTAAAATCCTGTGCATTAAGTAATGCCGGTATAAAAAAAATAGTAAAGAAAAATAAACGTTTCAAAAAAAGGAATTAATAAAAGTGAATGTAATAAAAAAACCCTGATTTAATCAACCAGGGTCATTTACAGTGTACGGATGTATTTGTTCAAACCTTATTCGTAAATCCTGCAGTGCAAGAAATATCCCTGCTCATTAAAATTATAAGCAAAGAATAAAAATAAAGGGGTATTTAGGTGTTACAACTATATAAGTGTGCATTTTTCCCCAATAACTGTGCAAATTCAATTCGCTTTAAAATCAAAAGGCAGCATATCGGCCATTTTTTTCCAGCCTAAATATTGGTTGATGGTAATATCAGTTTGTTCAAAATAATATCCGTTTTGCTCTACTATAACTGATTCTTTTGGTACAAAAGACAAAACGGTTAATTGAAATTTTTCCGGCTGGTCAGGATTGATATTTAAATAATTTTGTTCGGGTACTTCTTTATTATAAATAACCACTACTTCGGTTTGATTGGGTAAAATTTCCACGGTTTGTGTACTGTCATCCTTATTATAATTTATAGCTCCATAAAAATTAAGTAGCGGCACTGCGGTTTCCTTATCGCTTGTTTTTACTAAAAACTGTATTTCAAACCCTTCTTCCTTTAATTGCTTATTATAAAGGCTACGCATAAAATGAAGCATAGAACCTTTGTAGGCCTTTTTTCTGTTGGCTGCCCATAAATTTAGTTTAGCGGTATCGGTACTTTGCAGTTCATCAAACAAAGGGTAACCGGTGTAAAGGCTTACATCACTATTGTATTCATAAGTAAAAGAATCCACTGCATATTTTATAGAATACCCCAACGCTTCATTTACAATTTCAACAGGTTCGGTTGCTAATATTTTAAGGCGGTTTCTTTTTTTAGAAAAATAAAAATGTATTGCTTCTTTATTTTTAATGCTGCATAATTTACTATTCTCCGTTTTACCAATAAAATTTTCCAGAAAAAAATCGCCATATTTTTCCCATCCATCTTTTACTTCACCGGTAGATCTTATTACCACATCTTCCATTGCTTTCTCTTTTTGTTTCAGCTCTATTATAATATTTTTATCATCAGCATCGGTGCTGGTAATTCTTTTAGAAGTGGTTTGATACCCCGTATAAGTAATTACTAAATCGTAACCGCCATTGGGCAAAGCCATTTTAAAATTTCCTTCGGCATCGGTTACCGTGCCCATAGTAGTATTTTGTGCAAATACAGATGCGGCCTGCATGGGTAATTTGGTAGTAGCATCAACTACTTTACCCGAAATATAATAGTAGCCTGTTTGTGAAAATGCTGTAACAGCAACTGTAGCCATTATCAGAAAAGAGATGAATTTTTTCATAAGATATTCTTTAATACAGTTTATTTGCTAAGTTTTTGCTGCATGGCAGCACAGGTATCGGCAATGGTTGTTTCTATTTTTCTGTAAGTAAAATCAGGCATATATTTTTTAAGCTTGGTATTATCAAAATGCACTTTTGCCAATGCTGTTATGGCTGTTTCTTTGGTTACCAGCGGATCTTGCTTTGTAAAAAAACTTTTTATAGCCTCTAAGCGCCAAACAATTTTTGCAATAAGTGGTGTTACTTTTTTATGCGGTGGCTTTTTACCAAAAGCTTTTGCTATTAAATTAAATACCTCCCGATAATTTTTATTTTCTGCACTTACAATAAACCTTTGTGCCGTAATATCGCTTGCCATTAATTGTATCATGGCCGTTGCCACATCTCTTACATCTACAAATCCGGTAATACCATCGGCATACCAGGGAAATTCATTATACACCGATTGAAATATTTTTGAGCTGCCGCTATTCCAATCGCCTGCACCTAAAATTATAACCGGATTTACCATCACCGCATTTAATCCTTCTCCAATACCACGCCAAACTTCCAGCTCGGCTAAGTATTTACTTTGCCCGTAGTTACTATTGCTGGTTTCTTCTGTCCAGTTCATGGTTTCGTTAATGGCTTCATCTTCCCTTATTCTGCCCAAAGCGGCTACACTGCTTACATGAACCATCTTTTTTACACCGGCATCCAGTGCCACATTTACTATATTGGCTGTACCCTCAATGTTTATTTTAAACATCTCCCTTTTTCTTTTTGGATTAAAGGTTACTATGGCTGCACAGTGATACACTTCTTCCACATCATTCATCGCTTCCTCCAACCCTACTACATCTAAAATATTGCATTTAAATTGGGTGAGATTAGCTGACTTAAAATCAGCCAGTGGAGTTGTATTATAAATAGCTTTTACCTGCTTTCCCTGAGCAAGTAATTGTGTAATTAATTCGTTTCCTAATAACCCGGCCCCTCCTGTTACTAAAATCATATTTACAAATTATGCGTTGTAAGTGTAAAAGCCCTTTCCTGTTTTTTTTCCTAATTCTCCGTTTGCTACTTTTTGTATTTGTAGCGGAGATGGTGCAAACCGCTCTTCTTTATCAAAAGCTTCATACACACTTTGCGATACAGCAAGGTTGATATCCATGCCGATTAAATCCATTAATTTAAATGGCCCCATTTTAAAGCCGGATGCTTCCATAATTTCATCTACCGTTTCAATTGATGCGATACCTTGTTCTACTAATTTCATTGCTTCTAAATAATAATGCCTTGCCACACGGTTTACAATAAAGCCGGGAGCATCTTTACAAAGTACCGGGGTTTTATTAAGTTGTTTACATAGTTGGTAAATAGTTTGCGCAACTTCTTCATTAGTTTGATCGCCTTTTACCACTTCTACTAGTTTCATCAACGGCGCAGGATTAAAAAAATGCATGCCCACCACACGCTGCGGCTGTATTACTTTAGCCTGAATGGCTGATATGGATAACGAAGATGTGTTGGTAGCAAAGATTACTTCGCTATGATTAACTTCTGCAAGTTGATTAAAGATAGCCACTTTTGCTTCCAGCTTTTCTACAATAGCTTCTATAAAAACATTTGCAATACAATCATTAGTATCACTGATAAATTTAATACGGTTATAGATGTTTTCTTTTTCTGCTGCAGAAATTTTTTCTTTATCAAAAAGATATTGCAGATTTTTTTGGATAGCGCCCTTTGCTTTTTCCAATACTTCTTTATTGATATCAAACAACAAGGTGTAAAAACCGCCTTGTGCAGCAGTTTGTGCAATGCCGCTACCCATGGTACCAGCGCCTATTACGCAAATAGTTTCTATCATGTATTGATAAGTAGCTTTAATTAATGCGTAAAGATATTATTTCTATACCTGATTTAAATAAAAATGCATTGCTGCTATAGTAACAACAATGCATTGTAAAATTTTTATTACGATTTAATTTTTAGCTGCTTCTTTTTTAGCTGCTTCTTTCATCGCATCATTGGCCATAATACCAAACTCCACCCGCCTGTTTTCCGATCGGTTAGCATCGGTAGTATTATCAACCTTTGGCTGCGATTCGCCATACCATTTTATAGTTAACCTTGATGATACAATACCATTAGCTTTTAAATAATTCCCTACTGCTTCTGCTCTTTTTTGCGATAAAGTAAGATTATAAGTATCGGTACCTTTATCATCTGTATGACCTTCTACCAGAATATTGGTTTCGGGATATTCATTAAAAATTTTAACCAGTTTATCCAGTGCCAGTTTTGAATTAGAAGTAATTGCCGACTGATTAAAATCGAAATAAACACCCATTTTAGTACCATCAGGATTTTTGTCCGGGAAGGTTACCACAATGCCTTCGCCTACTCTTTCCACTTCTGCGCCAGGAATTTCTGTTTTAATTTTTTCTGCCTGGCGATCCATTTTATTACCAATGATACCACCTGCAACACCACCAACTACACCGCCAATTACAGCACCTAAAACAGTATTGCCTTTTTTGCCTACATTATTACCAATGATGCCGCCAATTATAGCGCCTCCGGCTGTTCCAATAGCCGCACCTCTTTGTGTTTTGTTTGTTTTTTGTACCGTTTTGCAACTACTTGCCGCAAGTGCAATGGCAGCCACGAATAAAACTGTTTTTCCAAAATTCGTTTTCATGATATATTAGTTTGGCTATAGAAAGATTATTTTTTTACAAAGTTGTAAATGATTGCCGCCGGGTGCCCGTCGAATGTGATCTCTGTTTTTAATTTCATTTGTTTTGCTTCCAGCTCCACTATTTTTAACCGGAAACCGGCATTATCATCCATGGGATTTTTTTTATCATCAAGTCTTTTAAACTGAAATTCTTTTGGTAAACCTTTGGGTTCGTAAACCGACCAACGGATCAAGCGTTTAATGGTAGGACACTCTTTTTTAGTATCTATAATGCTGTAACTACCCATACTGTTGTTGGCAATAAAACTCCATTCGCTGCCAATAAAGCAACCAAATTCCGCCTCATTAAAACTTTTTGTTTTTACCACTCCTGCAATTCCTTCGGTTACTACGGTTTGTAATACCCAGTTACCATTAATTGTTTTTTTTATACTTCGGGCTTCTTTAGATACCGAGCAGGCGCTAAAGCCTGTGATAATTAATACAGCAATTAAAATCTTGTTCTTCATAATATTAGTTTTTAGATGCAGCCCTGCTGCAATGCCTGATTTTCAATTATAGTGCCAAAGAGTACTTTTGTAAATCTTAATTACAAAAAAAACAGGCTTACGCCTGTTTAATATTATTTTTAAAATACAGATCAGTTGATTTTATTACAGCATTTTTGCAAATGGCCTTATATTAAAATACTGCATTACGGTTTTATAGTTAACTGGGCAATGGCAATTTTTGTTTTACCCAAAAGCCTGTCTTCTTTTCCAATCAAATACATATCTTTTCCTAAAACAGAACTCAGGCGAGGCATTGCTGTTGGCACATCCCTGTTACTAAATAAACTGCTTCGGGTGTATTTTCCGGTTAGGGTATTTAAATTAATTGCAAAGCATTCAGATTTGCCGAAGTAACTTATCTTTTTTACTTTTTGCCCCAGCTGCAAAACATTTTCATTCTTTTTGTGATCGTTAAAAACAATATTTAAAGAATTGTTGCCGGGCAACACACCATAACCAGCATAAAACGGCCAGTTAAACCCACCCCTGAAAAAGCTAAAGCTTAAACTAATACCCGTGGCCGGGCCACTGCTTGAGCTGGTTTGTATTACTTCCCGCTGTTGTTTGGGTGCAATATTCAGCCAGCCAATATTTCCTGCAGCATCTATTTTACTCATCATTATATCGCCACATTCATATACCTGGTAAGTGGTAGTAGTAGACCGGCCCATAGAAAAACCTGTACCACCACCAGAAGTGTAGCTGGTAGTAGTGTAAGTGTAACTATTGTATTTTTCTGCAAGAACAACCAGGCCACCATCGGCGGTATAAATAAAATTACGAAAGCGCATGTATCTTGAAAATCCATCTTCTTCATTCTGAATTTTTTCCAGCTTTTCTCTTTCTTTTCTTTCTTTCCTGCTTTCGTCATCATCATCATCTCCATTATCATCTTCTATTGTACTGATCATTGATGTATTAATATCTTTTTGGCTGGTAGATATCACTTCTCCTGTTTGTGGATTTATTCTTTGCACCAGCATACCATTAATTTCTCTGCCCCTTTTTTCATCACTGTAAAATGCAGCCAACACCAATTCTTTAGCGGGTATCTGCATTACTTTGGTACTTACCAGCCATTTGGCATTAATGGTAGTATTAATCTGGTTTACCTGCTTGCCCTGGTTATTGTAAATACGAATATTGTAATTTTTAAAGTCGAGGAATTTTGCTTTTTTCTTTTTGCCTTCCTGGTATTCATACTCCCTGCCCACCATTACCACATTGCCATTTAATGCATATACCACATCTTCCAGTACAAAGGTTTTCGGGTCAAACTCGTTAGTAATGGCAATGGGTTTATCAATCTGTTTCATCTTATCGTCAAACTGGCGCACTTCATAATTATTTTTTTCTCTTCCTTCAACGGTGCTTACCAAAACCATTTTGGTACTATCTGCATTGTAAGTGGCTTTAAAACTAATGTCTTCCTTTTTATCATCTTTCTGCCAGCTGGTTACTTCAATAAAATCGCCGGAAAGTTCGCCGGAAGATTTATCAATTTCGGCAGCAAAAAGTGTAAGTGTTTTTTCTTTTCTGTTATAATCAGTTGCCAAAAGAAATAATTTGTTTTTTAAAAAGAAGAAGCTCTCATACTCCCTGCCCTTTAATTCTTTATTAAAATTATTACTGTACTGCTCTTTCAATTCTTTATCCAGCTTGGTTAATGTTGCCGATTCCCTCATGGTGGCGCCAATAACAAAGTAGCTCTTTAGTGCAAAGTGCGATTCTTTTACATAAATACCGGTATTATCGGTATGCATTACTTCTAAATCGGTGCTGCCTTTTTTTAATTTAAATTCATCGCCCCAGGTAACATTTGCTTTTTGTGCATGTAGCAGTGTGGCTGCAAGCAAAAGCATGCAGAAGGAAAAGGTTTTTTTCATTGCAGATTTTTGTAGTTATAAATAGTGGAATAGAATTATTGTTTGTTAAACCGCACTGGTAAACTGTTTTAAAAACCGCTGGTCGTTCTCACTAAATAAACGCAGGTCTTTAATCTGGTATTTAAGCATGGTAATTCTTTCTATGCCCATACCAAATGCAAAGCCGGTGTATTTGTTACTATCAATACCACAGTTATCCAATACATTGGGATGTACCATACCACAACCTAAAATTTCTACCCAGCCGGTATATTTACAAACATTGCAACCTGTGCCACCGCATATCAGGCAACTGATATCCATTTCTGCACTTGGTTCTGTAAAAGGAAAATAGCTGGGGCGAAAACGTACTTTCACATCCTTGCCAAACATTTCCTGCACAAAAAAGTACAAGGTTTGTTTAAGATCGGCAAAGGAAACATTTTCGGCAATGTACAAACCTTCTACCTGGTGAAAAAAGCAATGCGCCCTTGCACTGATGGTTTCGTTTCTATATACTCTTCCGGGGCAAATAATTCTTATAGGTAATTTCCCTTTTTGCATTTCCCTTACCTGCACACTTGATGTATGCGTACGTAATAACCAATCGGGGTTTTGGCTGATGTAAAAGGTATCCTGCATGTCTCGTGCCGGATGATTTTCGGGCAGGTTTAATGCCGAGAAATTATGAAAGTCGTCTTCAATTTCAGGTCCTTCTGCCACGGCAAAACCCAGGCGTTGAAAAATAGATATAATTTTATTTTTTACTAAACTTATAGGATGACGGCTGCCGAGTGGAAGGCTATCCCCTGGTAAAGTTAAATCGATTTCATCGTGAGTGGTGAGTGGTGAGTCGAGAGTAGCAGCTTTAAGGTCTTCAAATTTTGCTTCAGTAAAAATTTTGAATTCGTTTAATAATTGCCCTGCTTCTTTTTTATTTTCTACGGCTACATTTTTCATTTCTCCCATGATGGTTTTTACCAACCCCTTTGTGCCAAGGTATTTGATACGAAATGTTTCTGCATCGCCCCCATTCCAGGTGGTGATCTCTTCTTTAAGTGCTGTTATCTGGTTTACTAACTGTTCCATGCCGCAAATATACAAAGTTTAGGGTTTAGGAGTTTATGGATTGACTTGCTGGCAGCGTGTGAAAGAAAAATATTCAATGTTCAATACTCAACAATCAATATTCAATGAAAAACAAGCGGATAATAAAGTGCTGTTTAAGTATAATATTCAAATCTAAAGTTCCTGCATTTTTTTTAATCATTGAATATTGATTGTTGAGTATTGATTATTTGTATCCTAAAAAGGATTATATTTTAATTAACAAGCCGGATTTGGAAACAGCACAGCTGCACTAATATCTTCACTAAACAAATCATTTTATAATCAAAACCATTATGGACCCTGACCGAGAAGCCGAGCAAGTGGCTTCGCAAATTTTAAGAACCAGCTTTATTACTGTTGTTTTTACTGCCTGCAACTATTACAAAACCGAAACAACAGCTTCCGTAAATACCATCCAATTTTCTTTACCCGATTCTGCCAGTAAAACAGCTGTGCCTTCTTTGCCAAAAAAGAAAACAAAAACTATTTACCTCACATTTGATGACGGCCCTAATAAAGGCACCAAAAAGATGATGCATGTTGTACAGGAAGAACAAATACCTGTTACTTTATTTATTGTTGGCCAGCATGTATATGGCAGTAAAGAACAAGCTGCAATATTCGACAGCCTTGTTGCCAGTAAATATTTTGAAATTGCCAACCATAGCTATACGCATGCTTTTCAAAATAAATTTGCCAAATTTTATACCGTTCCGGATAGTGCCTTAAAAGATTTTGTACGCTGTGCAGATAGTTTGCATCTGACTGCCAACATTGTACGCACCCCCGGAAGAAATATATGGCGCACTGCAACCGTTAGCAGTACCGATATTAACAGCAGCAAATCAGCCGCAGACAGTTTATATAAAAACGGACTTACACAGGTAGGTTGGGATTTAGAATGGCATTACAACGACACACTGAAACTAACAAACAGCAGCGATGAAATGCTACTACAGGTAGATAGCATGTTTGCCCATAACAAAACAAAAACGCCTGATCATTTAATCATTTTGGCACACGACCAGGTGTATGCAGATGCGGCCGACTCGGCTGAATTGCACCAGTTTATCATCAGGTTAAAACAAAAAGAGGAATATAATTTTGAAATGGTGAGTAAATATCCCCGTTTAAAAAACTAAACTGCTGTTTTATTCGTTTAATAAAAAACCACTAATTTTAGTATCTAAATTTTATTATTATGTCTTTATTTAAATCTGGTAATCCGGCTTTATCCGAAAAGAGATTCAGGGATACTGTGCTGGATGAAATAGTAACCCACGAAAACGCAATGACCGTAAAAGGTACTTTGCAAAAATTTGGATTCCTCTTTTTAATGACAATGGCTACAGCTTACTATTCGTGGACAGAAGCAACAAAAGGGGGCAATTCATGGACGCTCGTTTTGGTTGGTGTATTTGGCGGGCTAGGAGTTTCACTCATTATAGCATTTAAAAAACAATGGAGTCCTTATTTAGCACCATTATTTGCATTATTGGAAGGTTTGTTTTTAGGAGCCGTTTCGGCATATTTTGAATATCGATTTTCCAGCAGACAAGACGGTTATGCAGGAGGATATTCTGGAATTGTTTTTCAGGCAGTGGGTTTAACTTTTTCTGTGGTTGCAGCAATGTATCTTTTGTACAAATTCAACATCATAAGAGCTACCCAAAAATTTAAAGCAATTGTGATGGTAGCAACTGCCGGTATAGGAATATTTTATTTAGTATGCTGGATAATGAGTGCAGGATTTGACGCTACACTACCCTCCTTTCTTTTTCAAGGTTCTGCAATAGGAATTGGATTCTCCGTTTTTGTAGTTGCATTAGCAGCTCTGAATTTAATTTTAGATTTTGATATGATAGAACAAGGGGTTGAATTAGGAGCTCCTAAGTATATGGAATGGTATGGTGCCTTTGGTTTATTAGTTACTATCGTTTGGTTATATCTTGAAATATTAAGACTACTTTCTAAACTCAACAGCAGGAATTAATTTTCAACCTATACTATAACAAGATAAAAAGAAAGCCCCGGAAATTTCGGGGCTTTCTTTTTATTACAATTCCGCTATCAGCGTTTTTACTTTCTCTTTTATAAAGTCCCTTACTTCATTAAATGCTGCCGGTTCCATGTGTTTGGGATCGGGTATTTGCCAATCTATAAATTGTTTGGCAGGCATCCACGGGCAGGCATCGCCGCAGCCCATAGTTACTACTGCATCAAAAGGCGCAAATGCTTTTACTTCATCTAAACTTTTACTATCGTGTGTACTCAAATCATAGCCTAACTCTTTCATCGCAGCTATGGCTTTGGGGTTTACAATACCGCTGGGTTTGCTGCCGGCGCTGTAAGCTTCCACATTTTGGCCACCAATAATTTTGGCAAATGCCTGGCTCATTTGGCTGCGGTTGCTGTTTTCAATACAAACAAAAAGTAATTTCTTTTTCATAATTATTTTTTCGATTCTTTATTTTGTTACTTCAATATTTATTGCTGTAGAATAATATTTTTTTCGGAACAAGAAAGCCAGGTTTACCAACGCAATTAATGCAGGCACTTCTACCAACGGGCCAATAACACCTGCAAAAGCCTGCCCGCTATTGATGCCAAATACGCCGATAGCAACTGCAATAGCCAGTTCAAAATTATTACCGGTGGCAGTAAAAGCTATGGAAGCTGAACGGGAATAATCGGCACCAAAATATTTACCCATAAAAAAACTAACCACAAACATGATAACAAAGTAGATGACGAGTGGAATTGCAATTCTTATTACATCCATGGGTATCTGCACAATTAATTTTCCTTTTAAACTAAACATCACTAAAATGGTAAACAGCAATGCAATTAATGTGATGGGAGAAATAAAAGGCACATATTTTTCATTGAACCAATCTTCTCCTTTCCACTTAATTAATGCATAACGGCTAATGACGCCTGCGGCAAAAGGAATACCTAAATAAATACCTACTGTTTTTGCAATTTCTGCAATGGTAATATTTATCGCTAATCCTTTTAAACCAAATAGAGGCGGCAACACAGTAATAAAAATATAAGCGTACACACTAAAAAATAATACCTGGAAGATACTGTTGAGTGCTACCAAACCTGCAGCATATTCCCGGTTGCCTTCTGCCAACTCGTTCCACACCACTACCATAGCAATACATCGGGCAAGACCAATCAGTATTAAACCAATCATATACTCGGGATAAGATCGCAAAAATATTATGGCCAACACAAACATCAATATTGGCCCCACCACCCAGTTTAAAAACAAAGAAGCACCCAACACTTTTGTATTTTTAAATACTTCACCCATTTTTTCGTAACGCACTTTTGCTAAAGGCGGATACATCATTAATACCAATCCTATTGCCAGTGGAATATTGGTGGTGCCGGTAGAAAATGAATTAATAAAACCTGATGATGAAGGAAAAAAGTAGCCGATAGCCACACCAATTGCCATTGCTAAAAAGATCCACAATGTAAGGTAGCGATCTAAAAAACTGAGTTTTTTTCTTTCATGAGCAGGAGTACAATTGTTTGCAGTCATAGTTTATTTTGATTGAAATCAATTTTAAATTTTCTTTTTCATTACTACAGCTGATGACGGGCATAAAGAAGAAAATTCTGCAGTGCGTTGTACCGATAAAGGGGCCTCTTCTCTGTTAATAACACAGTATCCCTGTTTATCAAAAAAATCTTTTGCCGTAGTGGTTAATAAATACAGGCAATTAATGCCAGCATCTTTTACATACTTTTCAATTTCCTGGTTTATAAATTTTCCATAGCCTTTACCCTGTTCTTCTTTTATAATACTTACGCTTCTCAGCAAAGCACAATCTTCAAAAATTTCCAGGCCCACTGTACCTATTGTTTGGTCAGTATTTTTAAGCAAGTACAATACTTTATCGTCATCAATATCCAAAACGGGTAATTGTTCTTGTTGTAACAAAGTAATTACTTCCTGTTTTTCTTCTTCATTTACCACTATTTTTAAATGCAAAGCATTTGATATTTCAGTGATCATGATTTTATGTTTACAGTTTACAAGAATTTTTAACAAAGAGGTCAACCCTGAAAGAAGTTAACCTCTTTAAAATATTTTAACAGCAACCACTTCCCGGTTCACAACAATTCCTTTCATCTTTAGCAGGTTTTTCTGCATACACAGTAATACTGGTAATTTTTGTTTGTCCTTTTTTATATTCGGCAATTTCATCTGCGCTTAAATAATTTGCCAAAATAGCATGAGGAATAACAATGGCTTTATCTTTTTGTAAACTGATATTTTTAAAACCTGCCTGTTCAATTATTTCCAGGTACACCTGCTTTTGAATAGCGCCTGATACACAACCTGCATACAATTCTGCCACTTCTTTCCATTTGGCAGGCAAAGCACCTTCCAGTACAATATCACTGATAGAAAAATGGCCGCCGGGTTTTAAAACCCTGAAAATTTCACTGATCACTTTGTGTTTGTTAGGCACCAAATTCAATACACAATTACTTACAATTACATTAGCATAATTACTGGTAACCGGCATATCATCGATATCGCCTAACCTGAATTCAACATTATTCAATTCTTGTTTTTCTGCATTGGTTCTGGCTTTGTTAATCATTGCAGGTGTAAAATCAACCCCCACTACTTTTCCTTTTTCGCCCACAAAACGACGGGCAATAAAGGCATCATTACCAGCACCGCTTCCTAAATCAATTACGGTATCTCCTTCTTTTATTTTAGCAAATTCGGTAGGCAATCCGCAACCCAATCCTAAATCTGCATCAGGGTTGTACCCTTCCAGTTTAGTGTAATCATCTGCCATAATATTGTACACTTCATCACCACAACAGGATGATGTAGCGCCGCAGCAAGATGTGGCATTTTGAGTTTGGCTTTGTTCCGCAATGGCGGCATACTTTTCTCTTACGAGTTCTTTCATTTTTAAATCATTGTTCATGGCTATACTATTTAGAGCCCCAAACCCCTGAAGAGGCTTTTACAGGAGCGGTTAAAAATCAACTTATTTATTACTTTTCTTCGCAATAATCTCCTCCATAGTTCACCCCAACAAGTTGGGGACGGAAGGGGCTTTAACAACATGCCTTTTCGTTCTGCACTTTAAGTTTATTAAACAGAAAGCTAAACTCTCCCATAAATTTTTCAAAAGCTTTCCAGTTAATACAGTAGCAACTGCGTGGCCCATCAACCGTACCGGTAATTAAACCTGCATTTTTTAATTCTTTTAAATGCTGGCTAACGGTGCTTTGTGCTAATGGTAATACTTCTACAATTTCTCCGCAGATACATTCATTATGCTCCGCCAGTACTTTTAATATAGCAATACGGGCTGGGTGTGCTAATGCTTTGGCAAATTCTGCCAGATCCTGTTCTTTTTGAGTGAATGCTTCTTTTTTATGAATGGCCATAGTTTAAGTACTTAATTTTTGAAAGCTGCAGAACAAAAAATTTTGCACTGTTTTAAAAGGTGTAATGTGGTTGGTGGTAATGCATTTAATTTTTTCGAACCATTTTTGTAAAGTATTACTGAGTAATGTTTCGTCGTACTGTTTTACCGGAAGGCCGCTGCATTTTTCGGGGCCGTTATCAGAAAAAGTGCCGATGATCATTTTTCCAGCAGGTTTTACATTTTTTTGTGCAATAGCCAGGTATGATGCTACTTCTTCTGCTGTAGTTAAAAAATGAAAAGCTGCTCTGTCGTGCCAGCAATCGTACTGTATATTAGTTTTAAAATCCAAGATGTTGGATACAATCCATGTAACACGGTTTGCCTTTTCGCCCAGGCGGTTTTTCACTTTATCAATTGCCGCCTGCGATATATCCAGCAATGTAATATTGGTATAACCCATGTTTAACAAATGATCTACCAAAAAACTATCGCCGCCGCCAATATCTATAATGGAAGCTTTTTTAGAAAGGCCCAGTTGTTGTATAAAGTCTATCGACTCCTGCGGTGTTGGCTGGTACCAACTTACTTCGTTTACCTGTTTTGTGGTAAAAACATTTTCCCAGTGTTGTTTTAGATTCATTTTTTAATCTTATATCGCAAATATACGATTAATGGAATTTAACAACCAAATTTATTTTTGTAAAAACCTGGCCCGGCATAAAAAAAGGTTGCCGCTTTTAAAAGCGGCAACCTTGATACTTTATATACTTTTATACTTTCCTATTCTCTTCCATCCAGTAAATTACCCAACCCTCCCAAAATACTTCCTTCTTCTTTTCTATGGTAAGTGTATTGCTGCAACCTGCCTGCCAGGCGGCTGATAGGTAAACTTTGTAACCACACTTTACCGGGGCCGGTAAGTTTTGCAAAAAATAAACCTTCGCCACCAAACATCCAGTTTTTAATTCCCCTCACCATTTCTATATCAAAATCTACATTGGGGGTGTAGGCCACAATACAACCGGTATCAACTTTCAAAATTTCTCCGGGCTGTAAATCTTTTTCTATAATGTAACCACCTGCGTGTGCAAATGCATAACCATCGCCTTCCAGTTTTTCCATAATAAAACCTTCGCCACCAAAAATACCGGTACCTAATCTTTTTTGAAATTCAATACCAATGCTTACGCCTTTGGCTGCACATAAAAAAGCATCTTTTTGTGCAATGATCTTTCCGCCCAATTTTGCCAGATCAAATACAATTATTTTTCCGGTGTAAGGTGCTGCAAAGCTTACCCGTTTTTTTCCCTGACCAGAATTGGTAAAGGCTGTCATAAATAAACTTTCTCCAACCAATAAGCGTTTGCCTGCACTGAATAATTTACCCAAAATACTATTATCCTGCTGCTGGCTGCCATCGCCAAAAATGGTATGCATTTCAATGCCATTGTCCATCATCATAAAGGCACCGCTTTCTGCAATGGCGGTTTCATTGGGGTCTAATTCAATTTCTACAAACTGAAGTTCTTCTCCGTAAATTTTGTAATCAATTTCGTGTGCTGTTGCCATGGTTATATTTTTATGTGAAGATATTATGAATCAAAAATTTATTATCCCAAAATTATGATGAACGGAATTAAAAACTGCCACCCATTTTCATGAGCAGCAGTTTTTTATGAACCATTATAACCTGGTTTTAGAACCAGCTACCATTCCATTTATCGCCGGCATCTTTCATTTTTAATTTTCTTTTAGCTACTTTAATCTTTTGCCTGATCATCATCCAGATCATCAGGAACATAAATATGATGATCATTGGTGGAATACCCAGGAAGCTGATCCATTTACCACCAAATACATTACGCATAGGCCTTCTTAATCTTTCTGCAATCAAGTACATTGATGGTACGATAATCAATGTCATAAAGAATGCAAATGCCAAACCAAAGATGATCGTCCAGCTTAAAGGTTTCCAGAAAGCCACGTTATCGCCACCGAAGTAAATATGCGGATTCAGTTCGGAAAACAATGTAACAAAGTTGATATTGAAACCTACTGCAATTGGAATAAAGGCCAGTATAGCTGCCAATGCCGTTAACAATACGGGAATGATACGTGTTTTACCAGCCTCTATCACCGCTTCCCTTGTCTTCATGCCTCTGCTGCGTAATTCCTCTGCAAACTCAATTACCAGTATACCATTTTTTACCACAATACCTGCAAGCCCCACAATACCTAACCCGGTCATTAATACTGAAGCTTCCATACCTGTAATTGCAAAACCAAGCAATACACCAATTACACTAAATACGATCTCGGATAAAATGATCACCGATTTACTTATAGAGTTAAACTGCATTACCAGTGTAAGTAAAATAAGGCCTAGTGCAATCAATAATGCGCCTCCTAAAAATGCACCGGTCTCTGCCTGTTGTTCACCTTCACCGGTTTGTTTAATGGTAACGCCATCACCTTTTTTGGTAAAGTCGGCAATATAAGTAGCAATTACCTGGTTTACTGCTGTTGCATTATACCCCTGTGTAGTTAGCACGTTAGAGCGGAGTGTGATCACTCTTTTCTGGTTTTTACGTTTTACACTACCAAAAGTGCTGGTAGGCTCTACCTTAACCAATGCACTGATAGGGATATTTTTAACAGCACCGCCAGCAGCCATATCCTGAAAAGAGATACGCATGTTCAGTAAATTGCTCAGGTCCTTTCTTTGGGTTTCATCAATGCGCAACTGAATTTTATATTCGTCCTTACCTTCTTTTATTTTAGATACTTCTTTACCAAACAATGCGGTACGTATGGCCATACCGATCTGTGCAGAAGAAACACCCTGTACCAATGCACGCTCACGGTCAACAGTAAGTGTAATTTCCGGGTTGTTCAGGTCAACATCCATTTTCAATTCTTCCACACCTGGCACCTGGATAGAATCTAAATAGTTCTTCAGATTAACAGAAGTTTTTACCAGGTTATCAAAATCTTCGCTGGCTATTTCAATATTAATCGGGGGATCTGTTGGAGGGCCGCCGCTTTCCTGGTCCACACTGATCTCTGCGCCCGGTATACCTTTCAATTCTGCACGAATTTTATCAAGGTAGGGTTTGGTACCCACACCATGCCTTTGCTCAAATTCCACAAATGATACCTGTATCCTACCCAGTTCGCTCCTGGTACTTCTATCGCCTGCTGCAGGATCGCTTGCACCAATAGCCACATTGGCAATGATACTTTCTACAATCGGATTTGTTTTATTAGTGGCATAATCTACCCCCAATACTTTGGTTACTTTATCTTCCAGCACATGTGTTATAGAATCGGTGTATTGCACACTGGTTCCTACCGGTAATTTGAGGTACACATATATCTGGTTAGGATCTGCTTTTGGAAAGAATGCAATACCTACTCTGCCTGATTGTATTGATGCTACAAAAATACCTATTGATAAAAAAAGGAGGACAACGATACCAATTAACAGATGAACCGGGCGCCAGCCTTTTAGTGCCCAACGCAACAGCGTTTCGTAATGATTCATTATCCATGGCAATGCATGATTCTGAAAATAATGGATCGCATTTTCCAACACATACCGGTATAATATTACCAGCAATAAAAAGAAAAGGAGCAAATTACCAAAGAAAGGTGCATGAAGAAAATCGAGACAAATGCCTACTACCACAGTTATCCAAAACACTGGTTTTTTAAATATGGCCGACTTAGGTTCTTTCTTTTCTGCTTCCGGATGATTCATAAAATCAACGGCAAAAACAGGGTTCATAATAAATGCCACTACTAACGAAGCAGCCAGTGTAAAAATTAACATGGTAGGCAGGTACACCATAAAACGGCCAATAATACCCGGCCAGAACAATAACGGGAAGAAAGGGGCCAGTGTGGTAAGTGTACCGGCAAGCACCGGGATGAATACTTCTCCGGCAGCTAATTTGGTAGCTTCAAACACCGTCATTTTTCCTTTATGATCCATAAAAATACGGTGCGTATTTTCTATTACCACAATGGCATCATCCACAATAATACCCAGCCCAAACAGTAATGCAAACAGTACTATAAAATTGAGGGTTACATGCGTACCAACAATTAAATCGGCACCCGGTAAAAACACAAATGCCACAAACATACTAAGCGGCACACTTAACGCCACAAAGAATGCATTAGTAACACCCATAAAAAACATCAGTACTATCAGCACCAAAATAAACCCGATGATAATGGAGTTTACCAGATCAGTAAATGAAGTTCTGGTTTTAATACTCTGATCGCCGGTGATTACTGTTTTAAGATCATCAGGATATATTACGCCCTTATTTTCTTCTACTACTTTTTTTACTGCATCACTGGTTTCTATAAGGTTTTCGCCACTACGTTTAATGATGTTTAATGTAACCACATTTTTACCATCAAGGCGGGCATAACTTTCCACATCTTTAGTGGTATCCTTAATAACAGCAATATCTTTTAAATAAATAGGAAAGCCTTTGTTATTCCTCACCAATACTTTTTCAATATCATAAGTAGTATGAAACTGGCCTTTTAACTGCAGGTTTCTTTTCATGCTGCCTACATCCAGCAAACCACCAGAGATGTCCATATTCTCTCTTGCTACTGCATTGCTGATATCATCAAAAGTAACTCCGGCAGCCTGCATACGGTTGTTATCTACATTTATCTGAAACTCACGCTCGGGTGCACCCACAATATCAATACGGTTGATCTGTGTAATTTCTTCCAGTTTATCTTTCAGATCATCTGCAATTTTTTTAAGCCTCACCATATCATAATCGCCACTCAGGTTTACATACATGATGGGCTGATCGCTAAGGTTTACTTCCAATGCAGTGGGTTGTTGGGTAAGGTCGGTTGGCAGATCCTGCTTGGCTTTATCCAACGCATCTTTAACTTTTTGTAAAGCGATATCTGTTTTTACATCTGTATCAAATTCTACAATAACAGAAGAAAAATCCTGCTGAGATGTACTGGTAAATTTTTTAATTTTTGCCCCGGTAATGCCTTTAATTTGTTTTTCAATTGGCCGGGTTACCAGGTTTTCAATATCCTTGGGTGAGTTACCTACATAAATAGTTTGTACATAAATAGTAGGAATAACAATATCAGGAAACTGCTCTTTAGGTAAGGTTACAAACTGGTTAACGCCCCACAATGTTACAAACAACATAATGAGGTAAACAGTTGTTTTATTTCTTATACTCCAGGTAGTAGGCTTAAACTGTTTGTCTATGCTGTCATAACCCTTCGTCATCTTTTTTATTACGTCGGAAATCATATAATTATTTTATTGGTATACCATGTATACGTTAGGAAAATTGTACTTTACAATTGTGTTTTTAACGGCTGCCCTTCATATAATCCGGCGTAGCCTTCAGTTATTAAAGCTTCGCCTGGTTTAAGTCCGGTTTTAATTTCCAGTATATCGTTATTCAGCATTCCAATAACTACAGGGCGTTTTCTAGCCACTAATTTTCCATTTTCTAAACTGGCCACCATTACAAATTTTCCTTTTTCATCATTTTGTAAAGTATTTAAGGGGATGGCAATAGCATTTTCTGCATTATAATCCCTGATCTTCATTAAAGCAATAAGGTTGGGTTTTAATGAAGGATCGGAAGGAAGTTTTGCTTCCACCACAAAGCCCCTGTTAATAAGATCAATAGATGCACCGGTAAAACTTACTGTAGTATTAATGATTTTATGTGCATCTGGTAATTCAACCACCACTGTTGTGCCTTTTGTAACTGTACCTAAATAATTTTCGGGAAGATTGCTTACTGCTTTAAGGGTGCTGGTATTTACTATTTTAATTTGGGGGCCAGCTGCACTCATTCCTGTAAAGGTTTCACCTACACGAATATTAACTACATCTGCTACGCCGCTTACATCACTGTAAACATTTGCGGTATTCAATTGCTCCTGCAAAGTTTTAACCTGCTCGCCTGCTGCATCCAACTGGTTTTCTAAACTGGTAACATTTGTTTTAGCAGAGATCAATTGTACTTCGGTACCAATACCCTGATCCCAAAGATTTTTCTGGCGTTGGTAAATGTTTTTAGCGTAACCCAGTTGTGTTTTTATACCTTCCAGCTGTTGTTTTGAAGCAACCACGGTCTGGCGCAGAATTGCGTCATCCAGTTTAAGCAGTAATTGTCCTTTTTTTACATAATCACCCTGCTTAACCAATACGGCTTTTACTTGTCCGCCGCCGGTTCTTGGAGAGATGTAAGATATATTCTCTGCATCCACCCTTCCCTGCAATTCTATATAATGTGCAAATTTTTGCAACACTACCGGAACTGTTGCTACCAGTTTCACCTTTGCCGGGTTAACGCTGGTGGTATCTAATTTTAAAAGCTCTGCCTGCAATTTTGCTATTTGCTCCTCATTTTTTGTTTTATCGCTTTTCAGTTTTTCCAACTGCGCTTTTTTATCATTGATAGCTGCATTACCTTCTTTTTTACTATCCCCACAACTTGCAAGAAATAAAGAAGCTGCTACAATCCATCCAAATGTTTTTGTCTGTTTCATATATTAGTTTTGATACTTAATGTTTATGGTTTATAATTTTCCTGCGGCTTTTAACCAGTCAATTTTTGCAGTAATGGCATCATACAAACTGCTGTAATAATTGGTTTGTGCTACTTTTAATTCTGTTTGTGCATTATATATTTCCTGGTTATTGCCCAGGCCCTGTTCGTATTTCAGTTTAGTGCTGTTGTATACTTTTTCTGCCAGTTCAGTATTTTGTTTTTGATTATCCATGGTAAGCAATACACTGGTCATTTTTATGCGGCTTTGCTCCACATCATAATCTATATTTTGTTTAAGCTGCGTTATACTGTTTTGTGTTTTTTGCAGCTCGTACCTGCTTTGTTGTATAAGGGCATTTTTTTTAAAACCATCAAAAAGCGGCATAGAAATTTTTACACCTACCAATGAGGTGGTAAACCATTCATCTTTATTAAAGAAATTAAAAGCACTGCGTTGGGCATTTTTGCTATAGCTGCCAAATGCTGCTACAGTGGGTAACTTACTTAATTTATACCGGCGTATGTTGTAGCTACCTAATTTTTCAGCTACGGTCAGTAATTGAAATTCTTTCCTGTCTTTATAATCATAAGTTCCGTTTAGGATATTATCTTTTAATTCTGCCTCACTTAAGGTATCTGATAAAACCAATTCTTCTTTTTGCGGCATACCCAACAAAAACTTTAAACCGCTGTTACCTGCACTAAGAGAGTTTACTACTTTTTCTTTTTCGGTTTTAATATTATTCAACTGCACCATTACTTTATCTACATCCAGTTTTTCGGCAAAGCCATTTTTGTAAATTTGCCGGGTATCGTTCAGCAATTTTTCAAAACGGCTGATATTAGCATCCAACGAAGCCAATTGGCTTTTTCCCACTACCAACTGGTAGTATATTTTCATCACATTGGCTTTAATTTGTTCTTGTGTAACTTCTGCGGTTTTTTTGTAATAGTCCAGTACAGCTCCCCTGGCCATCAGGCCAATAAAAACCTGCCCATCAAACAACAGCTGGTTAACATCTACTCCAACATTTGCCGTCCATGGCACACCAAATTGCGCTTGTATATTACCAAAACCCCCACTGGGGAAAGTGATGGTATTACCTGCACCATTTTTTACAGCTTCGTCTATCAATACCTGGTAAGTAGCCGGGCCAATAAAATTGGGTAATGATTGAACAGCTACATTTGGATAGTGCGTAAACCCAGTGCTTGCATTTACCTGCGGATAAGCTGCTGCGGTAATCTGCCTGTTTACCTGCTCCTGTACCTTTACATCCAGTAAAGCGTTTTTTACCTGCGTTGCATTTTTCATGGCGTAATCCACCGCCTGCTTTACGCTAAATTCATTTTTTTGCTGTGCTGTTACAACAGCAGATAATAACAACATGCCGGTTGCAGCAATGTTACTAAGCCAAAATTTTTTCATTCGAGTTGATCTTTTTAGTTCTGTCTTGTTGATATTTTGTAATTAGTTTATGCCCTTTTATAGTGGCCAGGCCAAAAATAAAATGGGTGGTAAATTCTACCTCTACTTTTATTAAACTGTATTTTGTTTTTGGAAATAAACCCTGGTTAAAAGGCAGCATCATCGATTCGAGCCTTAGCTTGATCAGTATGTCCATATCCATATCGGTGCGGTACAATTCTTCTGCAATGCCCCGCTCTAAATTCTCTTTCATTACTTTGTATAGGAAAGAATATTTATGCTGTTTAAATTTTTCGTACGATTTGGGATAATATTTTTCCAGCTCAAATAAAATGGTGGGGTTCATGTTCTGGAACATTTCCTGCATCATATCCATGGCTAAAAAAACTTCATGAATGGCATCTTTTGCCGACTGCCTGTCCTTCATGCAGCAATCCTGGTTATGGTTAATGATGTCTACCATTACCGCATCTACCAGCTCATCTTTATCGGCATAATACTGGTAAATGGTTTTTTTACTGGCCCCCATCTGCACCGCTATTTCATCCATCGTTACCGATCTTACACCGTATTGCATGAACAGCTCGTGGGCTTTATGTTTAATTCTGTCTTTCAATTTTATTTTTTCTTTATCAGGGGGCAAAACTATGGAAACTTTTTTAGTTGCCAAAGTTTCCATCAATTTTTTTTGCCGCTTAACATTAATTTCATGTTGAACGTACAAAAAAAGCGGTCGAATGGCCGCTTATGAATTTTTGATAGAGTGTTATCAGGAAGTTATTAAGTTACCGCCGCATTTAAAGTAATAGTAAAAGTGCTGCCGGCGCCAAAATCACTGGCAACAGTTATTGACCCGCCCTCGGCCTCAATAAATTCTTTGCTTATAGAAAGCCCCAGGCCGGTTCCTTCTTTTTTTGTACCCGGAACCCGGAAGTAGCGGTCGAATATCTTTTCTTTATACTGCGGTGCAATGCCCTGGCCGGTATCGGTAACGGCAAATTCTATTTTATTGCCGGTGTTTTTTATACTGATGTACACTGTTGAATTTTCGTAAGAATAACGGATGGCATTAGATATAAGATTAGTAAGAACCCAGGCCGTTTTTTCTTCATCGGCCAATACGCTGGGTAAGTCTTCTACCGGCGAAATGTGCAGTTTTATTTTTTTTTCTTCTGCGGCCGCTTTATTGGCACTTACTGCATAGTTTACAATGTCTTTAATATCCGTTGCCATTACCGCCATTTGTATGTTGCCACTTTCTACCTGCGTCATGTTCAATAACTCTCCTGTGATCTTTAACAAGCGGTTGGCATCGTCTTTAATACTGTACAACAAATTCTTTTGTTCTTCATTTACATTACCTACCTGTTCGTTTTCCAGTAACTGCAGGCTCATTTTAATGGAAGCGATAGGCGTTTTTAATTCGTGAGAAACAGTAGCAATAAAATTTGTTTTTGCAAAATCCAGTTCTTTAAAAGGAGTGATGTTTTGCAGTAAAATAACATTACCAATAAATTTTTCCTGCTGCTCGCCGGTTGGCGTTATATTAATGGCAATCACCTGTTTTTCAAAATAACTTTCTTTATTATCGGCATAAATTTTAATGGGCTCTTGCTTTGCAGTTACTGTTTCATTTGCAGGTCGAAACATGTCTTGTATAAGTGAACGGACGAGATCATTTTTTACCGCTACATCCTGTACAAGTTTTCCAATCGTTTCTTCGGCTCTTAAACCAGAGATATTCAGTGCCACTTCATTCATGAACAGGATATGTTTTTTTGCATCGAGCCCAATAACCGGGTCTTTAATATTATTAATAAGGGTTTCGATCCGTTTCTTCTCCATTACCAGTTTTTCCAAATTGCTGGTTTGATACTCTTCCAGTTTTTGTGCCATGGTATTGAAGGCTCCGGCCAGTTCTCCAAATTCGTCGTGTTTTTCAAAATGCACCCGCTTGCCATAGTTTTGGGCAGCAATTTCTTTAATGCTTTCGGTAAGTTCTTTTACCGGGTTGGCAATATTACCGGGCAAATTAACCAACAGTACAAATGCTATTAAAAAGCATAATGTACCGGCTAATGCTATCCATAAACTGGCATTGTCGGCTGTTCTTTTTGCTACGGCACTTTTTCGTTCAATCGCCTGCATATTAACGAGTATAATATCGGTAACCGCATCATGAACAGTGGTGAGCAAGGCTGTATCGGACGGATTATTTTTTAATTTATTAAAGTTAGCCGCAAGCTGGTCGGTAAGCTGCTGCTCGCCGGTTTCGGTAATGTTTTGCTGTTGCTTTTTTAAATTGTTTTCAAAAGCGGCAATGCTGGTAGTAGTAAATCCATCTTCATTTAAAGCGATGAGCATTTGCCGGGAATAATCAATAGAATTGTAATTAGCCACCAGTATATTATTGGTATCTGCCGAAAGTTTATTGATATAAATACTGCCTACTGCCGTTAACAGCACTATCATGGCAAACAGTAAACCAATACCCAAAAATAACTTCGCTTTAATTTTCATCAGCTTAATATTACAAGATCAATATTATTGGTCGACAATTTTTTTAATAGCTCATTAAATACATTGGTAGCCAAAATTACTCTTAATAAACTTAAATGCGGTTTGCCAATACAGATGGTGGTGATGTTTCTTTTGTCGCATTGTTCCATAATGGCTTTTGCCACCTGCCTGTTTTCTACTTTAATGATCTCGGCACCCAATTCGGTAGCTAATTTAAAATGGTTGATCAGGTGCCGTTGCTTATCCAGTGCTATTTTATCGGCAGCTTCTGCAGGTGTTTGTACATATAATACATACCATTTGCTGTGGTAGTAATTGGCCAGCCTTGCGGTTTTTCGTATCACTGTTTTTGCGGTTTGTTCGTTGGAACTGATGCAGGCTAAAAACCGTTCGTGTTTTACGGCGTTTACTTTAGTGATCTCTGTTTCTACTTTTCGTTCTACCTGGCTGGCCACTTCCTTTAGTGCCAGCTCACGCAATTGCAAAATGTGTTCGCTTTTAAAAAAATTATTTAAAGCCGTTTGAATTTTTTCGGCGGTATAGATCTTTCCCTCTTTTAACCGGCCGATCAACTCGTCGGCGGTAAGATCTATATTCACCACTTCGTCGGCAAGGCCCAGCACTTTATCCGGTATGCGTTCTGCCACTTCTACTCCTGTTATTTCTTTTACTTCATCATTCAGGCTTTCTATATGCTGAATGTTTACTGCACTGATAACATTGATACCTGCTTCCAGTATTTCTACCACATCCTGCCATCTTTTTTCATTTTTGCTGCCTTCAATATTAGTGTGCGCCAGTTCATCCACGATCACCACTTCGGGCCGCAGGCTGATCACTGCCTGCACATCCAGTTCTTCCAGTTCTTTGCCTTTGTAAAATAATTTACGTCGTGGAATAAGGGGCAGGCCTTCCAGCAGGGCATGTGTTTCTTTGCGGTTATGCGTTTCAATATAGCCGATCTTTACATCAATACCATTTTTACATAGTGCATGTGCTTCCTGTAGCATACGGTATGTTTTACCTACACCCGCACTCATGCCAATGTAAATTTTAAACTTACCCAGCCTCGATTTTTTTATCAGGTCGAGAAAGTGCTGTACCGTATGTTCGTTACCGGGCATTATAATGATATTGCCAGTGATGTTGTTAAAAAGAAATCAGTATTCACCGGTTTACTGTCTTTTATAAAAATTCTGTCTTTAGCTGAAAGCATTCTTCCTTCTATACGCCACAGCATATTGGCCGCCACGGCATGATCATAATTTAAAGAAGCACCCCAGGTTTTAAACCCGTTGGATGTATTTGAAAATATGATGACGCCATTTTTATCATTATAATATTCCACCCTTGCAGCTATATTGCTTTTGCTGCCCGTTTGCAGTTTTAGTATTAATACAGGGGCAAACCAGGTATTGAATGTTTTACTTTTTTTTGCTTTTTGTTCTGCACCAATATCTACCCCTGCTGTAAGAGCTATTTTATCAGTAAGGTTAAAAATGCCATACAGGTTGTGGAAATGCCGCAACTGTCTTACGCTGTCGGGCTTATCGGTACCAATAAAACTGCTGTAGCTCAGTATTACTTTACCGGAAGGTTTGTATTGCAACTGTGTTCCCCAGCTCATCATCGAATTGCCATCTACTCTTTTAATACGTTGCCACCCGTTTAATGCCAGTGCGCTCAACAGCCATTTGCCGTTATTGGTAGTGTATGTCAGCTTTGCACCCGCTTCATAGTACGGAGAATTATCGGCCAGTATGCTTCTTGTTAAGGCCCAGCAGTCTTTACTGATGGCGCTTTCAAAACCAATATGTGAAGGAAAAATACCGGCATCCAGCCATAGGTTTTTTTTACCCAGTTTTATTCCGGCATTTGCTTCATACACATTTTTCATTACACCGGTTTCTGTTGCATAGTTGGCATTCATGTACGTGCCGGCAGCCAGCGCAATATTAGCTCTTACCTTATCTGTATTGTACGTGGCTTTTAAAAAACCAAGGTTAAGGTTAAACTCGTTATGCCGGTTATGACTGTAAATAAACCCCGGCCTGTTATTATCTGCAGGTTTATTAAGATCGTACTGGTAATATATTTCTCCATAACCGCTAAAGGTTAAAGGATTATTTTGTGCAGTTATTTTTGATGAATCATGTTGTGCAAATACACCGTTAGCTGAAATGAGCAGTGCGCCGCAAATTAGCTTTACTGTTGTTTTCATTTTTCTGTTACTTTAATTTATCTAATTCAATATTCAGTTTCAATACATTCACTTTTGCAGGGCCAAAAATACCCAGTAATGGTTTTTCAGTTTGTTTGTCGATAAGGCTGATAATTTTTGCTTCATCAATTTTACGAATTTCTGCAATTCTTTTTACCTGCACTTTTGCGCCTGCCGGCGAAAGATCAGGATCTAATCCACTACCAGAAGCGGTAACTAATTCGGCAGGTATTGCTTCTTTTTTTATACCTGGATTATGCACTAAAAAACTATCCATTCTTTCCTGAACAATTTTTAAATAACCAGGATTGGAAGGGCCTTTGTTAGAACCGGCAGAACCTGCCGCATTATAATCTACTGCTGAAGGGCGGCTCCAGAAATATTTATCATCAGTAAACTTTTGCCCGATATTGGCGTAGCCTACTACTTTACCATCAACAGAAACAGTTTGCCCTTTACCGCCGCCCGGTGCCAGCTTTGCAATACCTGCAATTAATAAAGGGTACAATACCGAACACACTATAATAAAAACAAGTGTTAGTTTAAGTGAGGGCCAAATATATTTTTTCATCTTCTTGATTTTTAATTTTTAAACAAATAATGCCACAATAAGGTCGATCAGTTTGATGCCAATAAAAGGAACGATAACACCGCCTAAGCCATAGATGAGCAAATTCCTTCTTAGCAATGCGCTTGCACCAATGGGTTTGTACGCCACACCTTTTAACGCCAGTGGTATTAACATTGGAATGATGATGGCATTAAAGATCACGGCTGATAAAACAGCGCTTTCAGGACTGTGCAGTTTCATAATATTCAGCGATTGCAATGCTGGTATAGATGTAATGAACAATGCAGGAACAATGGCAAAATATTTTGCTACATCATTGGCAATAGAGAAGGTGGTAAGCGTTCCTCTTGTCATTAATAATTGTTTACCTATCTCTACAATTTCTATCAGCTTGGTGGGATCGTTATCCAGGTCAACCATGTTACCGGCTTCTTTTGCTGCAGCGGTACCACTGTTCATAGTTACACCCACATCGGCTTGTGCAAGCGCAGGTGCATCATTGGTGCCGTCGCCCATCATAGCTACCAGCTTACCACCCTGCTGTTCCATTTTAATGTAGTTCATTTTGTCTTCTGGCTTTGCCTCGGCAATAAAATCATCCACACCAGCTTTTTCGGCAATGAACTTTGCGGTTAATGGATTGTCACCGGTTACCATCACGGTCTTCACACCCATCTTACGTAAGCGTTCAAAACGTTCGCTGATGCCGGGTTTAATAATATCCTGCAGTTCGATAACGCCTAGTACTTTATCATTTTGACTTACTACCAACGGCGTACCACCATTACTTGAAATGGTTTTTACACTTTCGGCAGTTTCATCGGGAAAAGCATTGCCGGCTTTGGTCACCATATTTTTTATGGAATCAAAAGCGCCTTTGCGAATTTTAATTCCGCCGGGCAGGTCGATACCGCTGCTTCTTGTTTCGGCAGTAAATTCAACAAACTTTGCGCCATTGGTATTTAATTTATTGGTATCCAGTTTTGCCAGTTCGATAATGGATTTACCTTCCGGTGTTTGGTCGGCTATTGATGATAGTGCACAGGCTTCGGTAAATGTTGCGGCCGTTACGCCGTTAGCCGGATAGAAATTAGTAGCCTTCCGGTTACCAATAGTGATGGTTCCTGTTTTGTCTAAAAGCAATGTGTCCAGGTCTCCGGCAGTTTCTACCGCCTTACCACTTTTTGTAATTACGTTGGCACGTAAGGCCCTGTCCATACCGGCAATTCCAATGGCACTTAACAAACCGCCAATGGTTGTTGGAATTAAACAAACATATAAAGAAACAAAGGCTGCAATTGTAATTGGCGTGTTAGCGTAATCGGCAAAAGGTTTTAATGTTACGCACACAATTAAAAAGATGATGGTGAAACTTGCTAACAGAATAGTTAATGCAATTTCATTAGGCGTTTTTTGCCTTGATGCACCTTCTACCAATGCGATCATTTTATCTAAGAAGCTTTCACCGGGTGCCGTGGTTACTCTCACAGTTATCTGGTCGCTCAGTACTTTTGTGCCACCGGTTACCGATGATTTATCACCGCCAGCCTCTCTTATCACCGGGGCACTTTCTCCTGTTATCGCACTTTCATCAATGGTAGCAATACCTTTAATGATCTCACCATCCATAGGTATGGTATCACCTGCTTCGCAAAGAAACAAGTCACCTTTCACTAATTGAGATGAAGGAACTAATTTGTGAGTGGTGAGTGGTGAATGGTGAGTAGTTTCTGCGTTTCCACTCACGTTTGACAACGCACGGCTCACCAATTTTGCCGGTGTATCTTCTCTTGTTTTTCTTAAACTGTCGGCCTGTGCCTTACCCCTGGCTTCGGCAATGGCTTCTGCAAAATTGGCAAACAATAGCGTAAGAAGCAGCACCGTAAAGATGGTTACATTATACGCCAGAGAACCTTGTGCGCTTTCGCCCCCGGCAATCCAGCAACAAACGCCCAGCATGATAATGGTACCGATGTATACGGTAAACATCACCGGGTTTTTGATCATTACGCCGGGTTTGAGTTTTATAAATGATTGTTTTAAGGCTCCCTTTACCAGTGCGTTTTCAAACAGCCTGCTATTTTTATTATGTGTTGACATTTTTTATTTTTTTATTACACGAATCAGGCTTATTACACGAATTCTATTTTACGCTATGGTTGAATATTGATGTACAGTACAAGTGTGCGACGCAACGATGCTTAATAGTATTCCATTGGCCTGGTTCATAATTTTTATTTTTACATTCCTAAATATTCTGCAATGGGCCCCAGTACTAAAGGAGGGAAGTAAGACAATGCAGTAATGATGATGATGATGGCAAAAGTTAATATGCCGAAAGTGAGTGAATCTACTTTTAATGTTCCGGAAGATGCTGGTATATATTTTTTCTTTGCCAGTAAACCAATGATGGCGATAGGGCCAATGATGGGTAAGAACCTGCCCAGTATCAGCACAAAGCCGGTGGTTACATTCCAGAAAATATTATTATCGCCCAGGCCTTCAAAACCACTACCATTGTTGGCATTGGCCGAAGTGAATTCGTAGAACATTTCGGAAAAACCGTGGTTGCCGGGGTTGTTCAACCAGTTGGCAGGCTGCACAGCCCATACCACGTTACCGTGCTGCACAAAATAATATGCCGCTAATGCAGTGCCCCCTTTTATTAAGAAGGCTGATAATAAGGTAACGAGTGCAGCTATCTTTACTTCCCTGGCTTCCACTTTATGGCCCATAAATTCGGGGGTTCGGCCTACCATCAGTCCGCCAATAAATACGGCAATGATGATATAGATAAAGTAGTTGAGTATTCCCACTCCGCATCCCCCGTAAAATGCATTGATAAGCATACCCAGCATTTGCATCATACCCGATAATGGCATCGAACTATCATGCATACTGTTTACCGAACCGGTAGAAATAATGGTGGTAACAATACTCCAGTAACCCGAAGCTGCTGCACCAAACCTTACTTCTTTTCCTTCCATAGCGCCTGAAGATTGCAATACACCCAATTTTTCAATGGCAGGGCTGCCCGCCATTTCCCAATTTATAGTGGGTACAATAAGAAAGAGCATTCCTATTGTCATCATCGCAAAAATTATATAAGCGAATTTTTTTCTTTTAATGTAAAAGCCCAATGCAAAAAGCATGGCTATTGGAATGATCATTTGTGCTACCAGCTCCACCATATTGGTAAAGTAATTGGGGTTTTCCAAGGGGTGTGACGAGTTAGCCCCAAACCAACCGCCACCATTGGTGCCGATATGTTTGATGGCGATCATGCCTGCTGCAGGCCCACGGGAAACGCCAACGGTATCGCCTTGTAAAGTAACAATGGAGTCTTTACCATCAAAGCTTGCAGGAGACCCGTTAAAAGCAAGAATGATGGCTACCACAATACTCAACGGCAATAATATCCTGGTGATCGACTTTGTAAAAATAGCAAAGAAGTTACCGAGGTTATCTGTTGTTTTATGTTTTAACCCGTTAAATAAGGCAACAGCACCGGCTATACCAGTAGCAGCACTTACAAACATTAAAAAGTTAATTACAAATAATTGGGTGAGGTAAGTAAGGCCGCTTTCGCCGGAGTAATGTTGCAGGTTGCAGTTAACTAAAAAGCTGATGGCAGTGTTGAAACCCAGGTCCGGTGTCATATCCGGGTTGCCATCGGGATTCATTAGTAAATGCGACTGGTTGAGTAATAAAAAGAAAGCATAAAAAAGCCAGAGCATGTTAATGGCTAACATGCTTTTTAAAAATTCCTTCCAGTTCATTCCTTTGCTGGCATCAATACCACTGATGCGGAAAAAGAACCGTTCCAGCGGGTTCATAAAGTCGGTAATAGTTCTTTCGCCTGCAAATACTTTTGCAATGTATTTACCCAATGGGTACGCAATTATTACAGTGAGCAGAAAGGTTACGATTACACCTGTTAATTCTGTGTTCATTGGTTGGTGCTTTTAAAGTTTAAAATTTTTCGGGCTTGATCAATACATATAACAGGTAACCAAATACCAGTATAGAAATAATAAAAAGTGTAACTATCATGATGTTTAAATTTTTTCAAAAAAATCAATGGCTTTAAAAAATAGGGCAAAGCAAATAAGCATTGCTGCAATAAGTAGAATGGTGATGAGCATATTTTTTAAGTTTTATATGCAGGTAATAGCCAACTATTGCGCCATATTGGGACAGTAGCAGCCAAATGCTTTGCCAGCAAGGGTTTTAATAAAATGTGGAAAATAGAAGTAATAAAAAACCCTTTCATTTTGAAAGGGTGGGCCTATCGTTTTGAGATGGTTTGTAGGCACAGGTTACAATTTATATTCGTCCAGTTTACGGTATAATGTAGTTAAAGCAATATTGAGCAGTTTGGCGGTTTCAGTTTTATTGCCATTGGTATAGTTGAGTACCTTTTGGATATGTAGCTTTTCAGCACTGGCTAAATCAAAGGCAGAAAGTTGTTTGGGCAAAGCGGAAGACTGCTGCAATTCGAAAGGTAAATTTTCAATAGCCAGTTCATCATCATTCATTAATATCACTGCCCGTTCCATCACGTTTTTTAATTCACGGATATTACCATTCCATTGATGCTGTTTTAAAACTTCGCTAAACTCTTTTGAAACAGGTTTAATTTTTTTATCGGTTTTAACAGCTACCATCTTTGCAAAATGATTCGCCAGTTCTTCAATATCAATAACTCTTTCTCTAAGCGGAGGTAATGGTATTTGAAAAACTGCAATACGGTAAAACAGATCTTCTCTGAAATGCCCCGCTTCTATTTCCTTTTTTAAGTTTCTGTTGGTAGCAGTAATTAACCGCACATTTAATTTAATGGATTTACTTTCGCCTACTTTTATTAACTCACCGGTTTCTAATACCCGCAATAATTTAGCCTGCAATTCCAAAGGCATTTCCCCTATCTCATCTAAAAAAATAGTGCCGTTATTAGCTTCTTCCATAAAGCCTTTAGTGTCTTTTATAGCGCCTGTAAATGCGCCGGCTTTGTGGCCAAACAACTCGCTTTCCATTAAATCTTTACTAATGGCGGCACAATTAATGGCAACAAAATTTTTACTGCTGCGGTTGCTGGCACTATGAATGGCTTGTGCAAATACTTCTTTGCCGGTACCTGTTTCGCCGGTTAGCAAAACAGCAGCATCGGTAACGGCTACTTTTTTTGCTATATCAATGGCAGCCAAAATACTTTTTGATCTGCCAATAATACTATCAAAAGAATATTTATTGGATAATTGTTTTTCTAAATGTTGTACTCTTTTGGCCAGTGCTACTTTTTCTGCTGCACGATACAATAGCGGAATGATCTTATTGTTATCATCTCCTTTGGTGATGTAATCAAAAGCACCGTTTTTTATGGCCTGTACCCCATCGGGTATATTGCCGTAAGCTGTTAGCAGTATAATTTCAATCAGAGGATATTTATTTTTTATTGTTTGTGAAAATTCAACGCCATTGCCATCCGGCAGCTTAACATCACAAAGCACCACATCAATATCAGCCTGCTCCAGTTTTTTAAAAGCAGCTTTTATATCTGCAGCCTGCAATACTTCATATCCCTCTAAACTAATGATTCTTGCAAGCAGGGTTCTTAGTTTTTCCTCGTCATCAACAATTAAAATTTTATTCATTTATCAGCAACAAATTAATGAAAGCTAAAATTAGTCAATAAAAATTATAACCCTCTGCTTGCAATAATGCTTAGTTTATAACAGTCATTATGCTCATTTGTATTTCAAGTATCTTTGGCCAATAAATCATTAAAAATGAAAAAGCCTTTTAGCTACAGCAAGCTTTTACAGTATTTTTTACAGGGCTTATTAATACTGGCACCTTTAGCCATTACTGCTTATGCTATTTTTTGGGTAGTTACTTCTATTGATAGTTTATTACCCATCTTTACCTACAAAGATGTACAGGGCACTATACGGGTGCAGAACTATGGTATTGGTTTTTTAATAATAATAGCCGCTTTGGTTGTAATTGGTTATTTCAGCTCATTCTTTATTACCGGCCGTGTGGTAAGTTTTGTGGATAAGATACTGGAAAAAACACCCGGCATAAAATACATATACTCCACCACCCGTGATTTTTTTGAAGCTTTTGCCGGCGATAAAAAAAAGTTTACTAAAAATGTACTGGCTAATGTGGATGATAATGATGTATGGCGCTTTGGTTTTATCACACGTGATGATATGGAGGAATTTGGTTTAAAGGATTATGTAACAGTTTATATTCCTATGGCCTATTCTGTTGCAGGCAATGTATATGTTATTCCTAAAGAAAGAGTAAAACCCATTACCAATATTTCTGCTGCACAAACTATGAAGTTTGCAGTAAGTGGTGGTATTACTGATGTGGATGATGGCAGTGTGTAATCTATAAATAATTTAAAGCAATTTTTATTGTAATAATATCGCATGAAAAAAGCATTATTAATTATTTCATTATTAATTATTCATTCCAAAACTCACTCCTGGGGGTTTTATGCTCATCAAAAAATAAATTACTATGCTGTTTTTTTATTGCCGCCTGAAATGATGGTGTTATATAAACCCAATATTTCTTTTTTAAGTGAACATGCGGTTGATCCTGATAAAAGAAGATATGCAGTGCCTGAAGAAGGACCAAGACATTATATAGATATTGACCATTATGGCAAATACCCTTACGATAGTTTACCCCGTAAATGGAACGATGCCATTGCAAAATTTGGCGAAGACTCTTTAAACAGGTTTGGCATTGTGCCCTGGCATATACAAACCATGTTAGCAAGATTAACTGCAGCATTTAAAGAAAATAATTTTAGTAAGATAATGAAGAACAGTGCAGAAATTGGCCACTATATTGGCGATGCACATGTACCCTTACATGCCAACAGTAATCATAACGGGCAATTTAGCAATCAACGTGGCATACATGGTTTTTGGGAAAGCCGTGTACCGGAATTACTGGCCGAAAAAGAGTTTGATTTTTTTATTGGTAAAGCAGAGTATATAAAAAATCCCGGAGATTTTATCTGGAAACGCATTTTAGAAAGTGCTAAAGCCAGCGATAGTGTTTTAAGTTTTGAAAAAGAATTAACACAGCAGTTTGGCAACGATAAAAAATATTCTTTTGAAGAAAGAAATGGCAAAACGGTAAGGCAATACTCCACCGCATTTACCATTGCCTTTAATAAAAAATTAGATGGTATGATTGAGCGGAGAATGCGCCAGTCTATTTATGCTATTGCCAGCTTTTGGTACACCGCCTGGGTAAATGCCGGACAACCAGATGTAAAAAAAATGGTAAATAAAAAATTTAGTACCCAGGATTTAAAAGAATTCGATGAATTAAATAATAATTGGAAAGCCGGCGGCAAAATGCTGGGAAAACAGGAGGATTAGTAAATGATTTCTATGTTTTGCACATTTACCAACCGATTAATTTGATTTGGGTATTTTTGCAGCGAAAATTTATCTTAATTCAGTTTTAATCAACTAACCAGTGCTACACAATTTTAACGCAGGCCCATCTATTTTACCCCAGGTAGTTTTTGAAGAAGCTTCTCAGGCAATATTAAATTATAATAATACCGGTTTATCCATATTGGAATTAGGTCATCGTACTGCTACTTTTCAGGCAGTAATGGATGAGGCGCAGGCTTTGCTTAAAGAGCTTATGCATTTAGATACTGACCATGAGGTATTGTTTTTGCATGGTGGCGCCAGCACACAATTTATGCAGGTACCCATGAATTTGCTGGATGATAAAGAAACTGCTGCTTATGCCGATACCGGTGTATGGAGCAGTAAAGCTATAAAGGAAGCCAAACTTTTTGGCAAGCCAGAAGTAGTGTGCAGCGGTAAAGAAAATAATTACACCAGCATACCTAAAGATTTTGCGGTACCTAATGATGCAAAATATTTTCATATTACCACCAACAATACCATTTATGGCAGCCAGTGGCAAAAAATACCCAACACCAGCAATATTATGGTGGCCGATATGAGTAGTGATATTTTAAGCCGTGAAATGGATTTTAATTCCTTTGGATTGATTTATGCCGGCGCACAAAAAAATATTGGCGCCGCAGGTGTAAATGTAGTAGTAGTAAACAAAAATATTTTAGGTAAAATAAAACGTGCTATTCCTACTATAATGGATTACCGCAACCATATTAAAGAAGGCAGCATGTTAAATACACCACCTGTATTTGCAGTATATGTTTGCATGCTTACCTTGCGCTGGTTAAAAGCACAGGGTGGTGTAGCCGCAATTGAAAAAATTAATAATGCAAAGGCCGCAGCGCTTTATAATGAAATTGACAGCAACCCATTGTTCAAAGGAACTATTGCCACAGAAGACAGAAGCAAAATGAATGTATGCTTTGTAATGCACGATCCTTCATTGGAAGAATCTTTTTTAAATTTTGCAAAACAAAACGGCATTGTGGGAATTAAAGGCCATCGTTTGTCCGGGGGTTTCAGGGCTTCTTTATATAATGCATTACCTTTATCCAGTGTAGATTTTTTGGTAAGCGTTATGCAGGAGTTTAGTACACTGCACCAATAATACTAATAACATTTACCTTCCCTAATAATAATATAAAGCACTATGATTACAATTGCCCCTTTTAAAGCATTAAGGCCCGAAGCTCAATTAGCCAAGCAGGTAGCATCACGCCCTTATGATGTATTAAACAGTAAAGAAGCTAAAGTAGAAGCACAGGGTAACCCTGCCAGTTTTTTACACGTCACTAAAAGTGAAATTGATCTGCCCGAATCTGTGGATATATATTCGCAGGAAGTGTACGCTAAAGCCAAAGAAAACTTAGATGCTTTTACCAGCCGCAATATTCTATTTAGAGAAAGTAAACCCTGCTATTATATTTACCAGCTTATTATGAATGGTAAAAGCCAAACCGGATTAGTATGCGGCAGCAGCGTGGATGATTATGAAAACGACCTGATAAAAAAGCATGAATTTACCCGGCCCGAAAAAGAACAAGACAGGATCAATCATATAAAAACAACGGGTGCACAAACAGGCAATGTTTTTTTAGCCTACAAAAATATTGAGGCTATTGATACACTGATTAATGATTGGAAAAAAGACCGCAGCCCTGTATATGATTTTACCGCCGATGATGGTATACAGCATACTATATGGACGATAAATGATACCAAAATCATCAGCCGTGTTACCGAGTTATTTAAAACCGAAGTGCCGGTTACTTATATTGCCGATGGGCATCATCGTGCTGCTTCTGCTGCTAAAGTGCGTAAAGCATTAGGCGATGCCGCTATGGAAGGTGCCGATTATTTTTTAACTACTTTATTTCCATCCGATCAGTTGTATATTATGGATTACAACCGGGTAATAAAAGATTTGAATGGATTAACCGAAGCGGAGTTTATAGAAAAAGTAAAAACAAATTTTTTGGTAGAAAAAATAAATGAAGCCTTATCACCTGTAAAATTGCACGAGTTTGGTATGTACCTCAATAACCAGTGGTATAAGTTAACAGCTAAAGAAAATACATTTACTACAGACCCGATCGGTATTTTAGATATCAGTATTCTTTCTAATAATTTACTTGAACCTGTGCTGGGTATTAAAGATCAACGTACCGATAAGCGTATAGATTTTGTTGGTGGCATCCGTGGATTAAGCGAATTGGAAAAAAGGGTAACCAGTGGCGAAATGACCGTGGCATTTAGCTTACACCCTGTAACCATTCAGCAATTATTTGACATTGCCGATAGTGGTAATGTAATGCCGCCCAAAAGCACCTGGTTTGAACCTAAACTGAGAGATGGATTACTTACGCATTTGATAGATGCACAAGCACAGGAAGCTTAAATTTTTTGATTAACTTTTTGTGTATTTGTTTTAGCTATAACTTTAATAAATGATCAAGCGGTTTATTTTTTTCTTTATTATTTTATGTACTGCATTTACAGTAACGGCACAAGATGCTGCACAACTGCATGAAACTGCCCGTGCATTTATGCGCCAGGGAGATTACAGTAATGCAATTTTAGTGTTAAACAGGGCAGTAAAACTAGATAGCAAAAGCATTGAAATTGCAAAAGACCTGGGGCTTAATTATTATTTTTCAAAAGATTACCCAAAGGCACTTGATATTTACAAACCGATTTTAGAAAGGCCTGATGCCGATGACCAATGCTTTCAAATAGCAGGTGATATTTACCTTGCACTGGATAACCCAAAAGAGTGTGAAAAAGTGTATAAAAGGGGCCTTAAGCAATTTCCACAAAGCGGCGCTCTTTATAATGAATTGGGTGTATTACTGTGGGCACAAAAAGATTACAGTGCCATTAAACAATGGGAAAAAGGAATAGAAATGGACCCCGGTTTTTCCAAAAATTATTATAACGCCTGCAAATATTATTATTTTAGTACCGATAAAGTATGGGGCATTTTGTATGGCGAAATATTTTTAAACATCGAACCTTCAAGTGCTTTATCTCCTGAAATAAAAAATATTTTACTGGAGAGTTATAAAAAACTATTTGTAGATAGCGACCTGGAAAATGAAAAGAACAACCCTACAAAAAACAGTTTTATACAAGCCTTTTTGCAAAGCATGAATAAACAGAGCAGCCTTGCCGCCAGTGGCATTAATACCGAATCGCTTACTATGATAAGGGCCAGGTTTATTTTAGATTGGTTTACCGACTTTGGCAGCAAATACCCTTTTAAACTTTTTGAGTTGCAAAAACAATTATTACAAGAAGGAATGTTTGATGCCTACAACCAATGGATATTTACTGCTGCACAAAATTTACCTGCCTATCAAAACTGGATCACCGTAAATGCCGGCGAATATAATGAGCTTAGCCGTTTTCAAAGAGGCAGAATCTTCAGAATCCCTTCCGGCCAATACTATCACTAACGCTGCATTTTTTTTATATTTTTTTCATTATCTTGTTTAAAATAATTTTTATGGAAGAACAAAAAGATGAAAGGCTTTGGAAGCTTGCCAAAAAAAGAGCCGATTTTCAAGATAGTCTTATTGGATTTGTGGTAGTAACCGTTATTTGCTGGGGAATTTGGTTTTTTACTACTGGCCGTCATGGATATAATGTCGGAACGCCCTGGCCGCTTTGGGTAATGTTTGGATTGGGCATTGGTTTAGTATTAAAGTTTATAAGAGCATATAAAACCGATAAGGATACCATTGCAGAAAGAGAATATGAGAAATTAAAAAATCAGGGTAAATAAAGCTTGCTGCTATACTTAATAAAAATTTAAAGTTTAACCACCTTAATCTTTCGGAGATTAAGGATACAACGATTGCTTATGAATGAGAACTCAAGAATATTTGATTGCATAGATTACCAGTTAAACAAGTTTGCTAAAAGCGACATGTTTGCTGCTAAAGAAAACGGGCAATGGAAAACCTACAGCACCCAGGAAGTGCAGCAACTTGTAAATAAACTTAGTGCAGGTTTATTACAGCTTGGGGTAAGCGGCAATGATATGAAGATAGAAAACCAGGATAAAATTGCACTGATATCTAAAAACAGGCCGGAGTGGCTATTGCTCGATTTAGCCTGTCAGCAAATTGGTGCAGCACTTTGCCCCATTTATCCCACTACCAATATTAATGAGCTTGAATTTATTTTTAATGATGCCACAGTAAAATATGTGTTTATCAGCGGACAGGATATTTTGGATAAAGTAAACAATGTTAAAGACAGGATACCAACACTTAAAAATGTATACAGTTTTGATGCATTACCCGATGTTGATTACTGGACAACAATTACTGATACTGTAACCAGTGAAAATTTAGCAGCGCTTGAAGATTTAAAAAAAACAATTCTTGCTGATCATTGTGCCACTATTATTTATACCTCGGGCACAACCGGTACACCCAAGGGTGTTATGCTCAGCCATCGCAATATTGTAAGCAATGTGGCTAATTCAAAAACAAGTTTTCCTTTTGCCGATAGTCCGCATGCCAGGGCATTAAGTTTTTTACCATTGAATCATATTTTTGAAAGAATGGTTTCTTATATCTACATCACCAGCGGCATATCCATTTATTATGCAGAAAGTTTGGAAACCATTGCTGAAAATTTAAAAGAGGTAAAGCCTCATTTATTTACAACTGTACCAAGGCTGCTTGAAAAAGTGTATGAAAAGATTATGGAGAAAGGTGCGGCACTTACAGGAGTTAAAAGAAAATTATTTGATTGGGCGGTAGCATTAGGCAGCAGATACGATAATATAAAAAGCGGCGGTGCCTGGTACAATATTCAGCTGGCATTAGCTAATAAAATTATTTTTAGTAAATGGCGGGAGGGCTTAGGCAATAATATTGATTTTATTATTACAGGAGGTGCTGCATGCCAGGTGCGTTTGCTAAGGGTTTTTAATGCTGCAAAAATTTCTATTTACGAAGGCTACGGCCCTACAGAAAACAGCCCGGTAATTAGCGTAAACTGCCGCAAAAATGGAGGAACAAAATTTGGTACCGTTGGATTGGTTATTGACGGGCAGGAAGTAAAGCTTGAAGCCGATGGAGAGATTTGTGTAAAAGGCCCCAGCGTAATGATGGGTTATTATAAACGCCCCGATTTAACTGCCGAAACTATAATTGATGGCTGGTTACATACAGGTGATATTGGCATTTTTGAAGAAGGTAAATATTTAAAAATAACCGATCGTAAAAAAGAGCTTTTTAAAACAAGCGGTGGAAAATATGTAGCGCCACAACCTATAGAAAATAAAATGAAGGAGAGCCCATTTGTAGAACAGATGATGGTAGTGGGTGCTGAGCAAAAATTTGTAGGCGCATTAATTGTTCCCTCTGTACCTAATTTAAAAGAATGGATGCAGCATAAGGGCATAAAATTTACCACCATTGAAGATGCGGTAAACAACCCAAAAGTATTAGACCTTTACAGAGAGCTACTCGACTCTTTTAATAAATTTTTTAATCATGTAGAGCAGGTTAAAAAGTTTGAACTGCTACCCAACGAATGGACGATTGACAGTGGTGAACTAACCCCCACACTAAAGTTGAAAAGAAAAGTGATAATGGAAAAATACAAAGATGCAGTAGAAAGAATTTACAATTAGCCAGCGTAGTAATTAGCAGGTACAATGCCTGCTAATTAATTACACCTGGTATACTTAAAACTGAACCGTTTCTTCTTTGCATTTATGAGGTAAAAAGTAATTGGCATTCATAGTTAATTACTTTTAAAATTTTTACAGCTCATTACTGTTACAGCAATTGATTTTCTATAGCATACTTAGTAAGCTCCGAGTTGGAACTTAGCCCGGTCTTTGTCATTACCCTTGTACGATAAGTACTTATAGTTGTAACACTCAGCGATAATTTTTCGGCAATGTAAGAAACAGATTTGCCGGAAGCTAAAAGCTTCATTACATCAAACTCCCTGTTACTTAAGCATTCATAAGCCTGTTTACTAAAATCGGTATCAATATTATTAGCCAGCTGTTCAATAACATATGGAGAAAAATATTTTTTACCCAGTAATACCTTTTGTACTGCTACTATCAACTCTTCACTGGCAGAATCTTTACTGAGATAGCCTGATGCACCGGCTTTTAAAACCCTCATTGCATAATGCTCTTCGGTATGAATACTAAGAATAAGTACCGGTAAATACAAATGAGTTAGCCTGATCTGTTTCAGTGCATCTAATCCGCTTCTGCCGGGCATATTAATGTCGGATATTACAACATCCCAGTTTTCCGACATTACTTTACTGATCAACGCTTCTGCATCTGCCACTTCTTCAATAAAAGCGCCTGCATATTGATCCAGCAGTATTTGCCTGAGCCCTCTTCTTACTACCGCATGATCGTCGGCTATTATTATTTTTAACATAGATCAAAAATTTATGGTTTCTAATAATCAGGAATATGCTGTTACTTACCGGTATATTCCGCTTAAGGCATTATTAATTAATAGGGTATTGTAATTTGCAGTTTGCAACCTTTGCCCTGCGTACTTTGTATCACTACTTTTCCGTTAAAAGATTCCACTCTGTTGATTATATTAGAAAGTCCAATACCCTCTCTTTTTTTATTTACATTAAATCCTTTACCATCATCTTTTACTTCTATGTAAATAACATTACTGCTGGTTTCTAATGCAATGTTTACATTGGCAGCATCTGCATGTTTCATTATATTATTGGTTTGCTCCTGCAGTATGCGGTAGATATTTAACTTCAGGTCATCGTCATTAAAATCTGTGGCTACACTATAGGCAAAACTTGTTTTTATACTGGTATTTTTATCTAATGTTTCAAGTAAAGAATGTACTAGTTCTTTCAGGTTGATATTTTGTTTTGGTGTAGTGCTTCTTCTTGTTAGTAACCGTATCTCATGCATCGTTTCATCAATCAGTTCTATTGGATACTGAAGCGCTTCTTTCAATTCGTTTTTGCTATTACCAGCTACAGACAGATATAGTTTGGTACCCGCCAGCATTTGATTAATATTATCATGTAACTCTTCGCCCATGTGCCTTCGTTCTTTTTCCTGTGCATTTAAAATGGCCCTGGTAATTTTTTTCTGTTCCTGTATTTTCTGATTCATTAAGGCTCTTTTCATTGCCTTAAACTCATTTTCTGTTCGCTTACGGTCAGTAATATCCTGCATGGCTCCAATCATTCTGATAGGTTTATCGTTATTATCAAAAATTACAAAAGCCCTGTCAAATACATCTTTATAAGAACCATCTTCGCATTTAAAGCGATACTCCAGTTGAAAATTATGCAGTTTATTATTAAACACTTTTTCCAGAGATTCTGAAACTATTGGTAAATCATCAGGGTGAATGCTCTTTTTCCACCACTCTACAAGATTTTCTATTGATGATGTTTTATAACCAAACATATCAGTAATAACGTTGTTGTAGGTGATTTTATTTTTTATAATATCCCAGTCCCAAATAGTATCACTGGTAGCTTTAGTAAGAATATCGTAGCGTTCTAATGTTTCGTGCATTATAGTACCTGCCTTTACCCTTGCTGTAATATCAATATGCATCATCACCACTTTGGGTGAGTCGTCGGCAAATTTGGTTATCCTTAGCAAAAACCAGCGCTGTTCATTTGGAGAGTGGCAGGGATATTCCATTTCAAAAATGGGCAACTCATTATTTAAAACTTTATAAAATCCGTTTAATGCATTTGCAGCAAATGCTTCGCCTGCAGCTACCGATTTTTTACATACTTCAATATAATTACTTCCAACTCCGGTTCTTTCCAAAGCACACTCGCCATTTTTTTCAGAAAAATCATCCCATGCTTTATTAACAGATACTATGGTTCCGCTTTTATCTACCACTGCAATATGCGAAGTGATAGAGGTTAAAATACTTTGGTTAAATGCTTTACTTTCCAGCAATGATTGCTCGGTTCTTTTACGCTCGGTAATATCCCTTACTACTGCCTGAATATTGCCTTCAGAATCTGGTTGAATCCTTAATTCACCATAAACAACAGTGCCATCTTTTCGTAAAAATTGCCTTTCAACCAATACCGGATTGCCGGTTTTTAAGCTATCCAGGCTTACCAGCATTTTGCCGGCGTACTGCTGTGGTACAACATCTTTTACGTTTAATTTTAGCAGGGCTTGTCTTTTATAGCCCAGCATGCTACAGCCACTGGTATTTGCAGATAAAAAATTCCCCATTGGGGCAATTAAAAAAATACCATCTGCCGCCTGCTCAACAAAGTTTCTATACTTTTCTTCGCTTTGCTTTTCTTTATCCCGCTGTTCCGAAATTTCCATCAGCATACTTACCACCCCGGTTAGCTGGCCCTGCTCGTTTACCAAGGGAGAAGAGTAAGGGTTAATATGCCTCAAACTTCCATCAGGCCGCTGTACAATTAATTCATCACCATGCACTAATCTTCCTTCTTTTAGTGCCATGGCCATGGGATGTTTATCAAGTGTTACTTGGTTACCTTCTTTATTTAATAATCGCCACGAACCACACCACTGGTCTTTACCCACAACAGGCTCTCTGCCCCATAAATTTATTGCAGCTTTATTATAACTTTTAATAAACCCCATTGCATCGCAGGTGTATATAGCATCAGGCGATTGCTGAATAATATTTTGATTTTTCATTGCTGGGATTTAGGTTTTTTTTACTCACTATGTAGTCAATTACTTCACCGATCTTTTCAAAATCGTGATACTTATCAATAAAGAAATCAGCGCCATGTAATTTGTATTTTGCCCGTACATAAAAATCATTACTGTTGGCTAATATAATTACTGTGGTATTGGCATCAGTTGTTTTTATTTCATGTACTAAATCAACAGACATGTTACCGGGTAATCCACCATCTAACAAAACCACATCGGTTTTATTTTTATTAAAAAACATTGCAGCATCTTTAGATGAAACTGCCCCGTAGGCAACGGCAATGTTTTCTGTTTCTAAAAGCAGGTGCTGCAATCTTTCGATTATCTGTACCGAGCTATCTACTACTAAAACGGTCATTTTGCTACTGTTTATTTCGTATTACAAAGTACCTACGATAATTAGTAACAGCAGATAGCAGCAGCTATATTACTTGGGTAGTAGTAAGGAATCGACTTGTGTAGTAATTGTACTATAAACTAATAAGAAATACGCCACAGTTTTTACTGATCAATATCAGAGATGATGTGATGTGATATTGCATATCGTGTAAGCTCGGAGTTGGTGGATAAACTAAGTTTTTCCATAACCCTGCTGCGATAGGTGCTAATGGTGGTTAATGCTAAAGAAAGTGTTTCAGCAATTTGTGTAACTGTTTTACCTAATGCAAGTAGTTTAAAAATTTCAAACTCCCGGTTGGTGAGTAATTCATGCGGTTTTTTATCATCGTCATCAAGGTTGGATAATAATTTTTCTGCAATTTCCGGGGTAATATATTTTTTGCCTAAAGTAATGCGCTGTATTGCGGTAATAAGTTCATCGGGGGCCGAATTTTTATTTAAATACCCCGAAGCGCCTGCTTTTAAAACCCTTACAGCATACAGATCTTCGGCATAAATACTTAGAATTAAAACGGGTAAATGTGGTTTTATCAGTTTTATCTGCTCCAATGCTTCCAGACCGCTGCGGCCCGGCATATCAAGATCAGATATTACCAAATCCCAATCATGTAAAGTCACTTCCTTTACAAGCGATTCCCCATCAGCTACCTGCTTAATTTCTGCAGCAGGGTATTCATCTTTTAAAATTTGTACCAGGCCAAGGCGTATAAAGCTGTGGTCGTCTGCTAAAATGATTCGTGCGATTTTCATAATTGCAAGGTTTTATTTTTAAACAGTTAAGGGTAATGCAATTGCAATTTTTGTTCCTTTTCCGATTACGGAAATTAACTGAAATGTGCCATTTAATGATAATATTCTTTCTTTCATTCCTAAAATGCCAAATGATATTTTGCTTTGTGCCGCTACAGCATCAAAACCTTTTCCATCATCTTCAATAGTAACTAAAATTTCGTCATTAATAATATCTAATGATGTAGCTACTTTACTTGCATGCGCATACCGGGTAATATTAGTAAATGCTTCCTGATAAATTCTGTAAATGCAGGTGGCTACCGGCTCGGGTAATTTCAGTTCGGTTTCTGTTGTTTCAAACTCAACTGCAACACCAGTTTGTGTTGTAAACTGCCTGTTTAACCATTCCAATGCCTCCAGCAAACCATTATCATCTAAAATACCTGGCCTCAACTCACTTAAAATTCTTCGTATAGATTGATTACTTCCGTCTAAAAGTGTAATAATGTTCTTTAATTTATTTTTTATTACAGTGGTTTCGTCCGGCGTTTTTTTATCAATCCATGCCACATCCATTTTTATAGCGGTTAATTGTTGCCCCAGCTCATCATGAATTTCTCTGCCAATTCTTTTTCTTTCATCTTCACGTACACGTTGCAGGTGAGCCGTTAGTTGCCTTAGCTTTTCTGATGTTTGTTTTATTTCTTCCTGCGCCTTTACCCTTTCTGAAATATCGATACCCACGCCCATAATACAGGGTTCGCCATCGTATTCAATTGCTATACCTTTAAAATAGTAAGGTAACTTTTCGCCGGTTTTTAAAGATACAGTGGCCTCCACACTATCTTCTCCTGCAAGAAAAATATTGGCCATTTTTTGCGATAGTATTTCTTTATCTGCTTCACCAAAAAAATCAAGTGGCTTCATTGCACTTATTTCTTCGGCACTGTATTTACTGGCCATTTCCAAATGCCGGTTCCACCTGAGTATTTTGCCGTAAATGCTAATCATAAAAAATGAAGCCGGTAAACTATTGATGATAGAATCGGAAAGGTTTTTTTCTTTTATAATTTCATTTTGTGCTTTTATACGTTCGCTGATGTCTCTAACAAATGCCAGCAACCTGCCATCTGATAACAGTTTTGAAGTAATTTCCACATTAACTAGCTTTCCATTATTCCCTCTCATTCCCCTTTCGGTAAGTGTTGTTTTGCCTTGCTTTAATTCTTCAAAACGAAAACCCTGGCGTGCAACATCTTCCTCAACAATAAAATCATAAATGGTCATTTGCAGCAGTTCTTCCTCAGTATATTGCGACAACTTACAGGCACTTGTATTTACAGTAACAAACCTACCGCTGGTATCGGCTATAAAAATAGCATCGGATGCCTGCTCTACCAAGGAGCGGTACTTTTCCTCGCTAACTTTAATTGCTTCTTCGGCTTTTATACGTTCGCTGATATCTCTAACAAAAGCAATAAACCTGTTGTCTGATAAAAATTTGGCACTAATTTCCACATCCATCTCCGTTCCATCTTTGCACAGCAATTTCCTTTCGCTTCTACCACCCTGTGGCTGGTGCATTTCTTCAAACTTAAAGGGGTTGCTTACCAGGCTTTCGGGACTTACCAGATTATAAATTGTAAGCCCTGTTAGCTCCTCTGCCGTGTAGCCCGAAAGTTTGCAGCCGCTTGTATTTACAATTACAAATTTGCCGGTACTATCTGCAATAAAAATTCCATCGGATGCCTGCTCTACTAATGTGCGGTATTGTTCTTCACTTGCTTTTTTGGCTTCTTCTGCCTTTTTACGTTCTGTAAAATCAAGCATGGAGCCTATCATGCGGTAAGGCTTACCGGTTTCATCACGCAATACAAAGCCACGGTCGTAAATAAACATGGGGCTCTCTTCATCTTTTACAAAACGGTATTCATCATCCCAATATTTTTCGCCCGATTCAATTGCATGGTGTATGCCATCCATAATACGTTTTTTATCATCAGGGTGAATATAACTACTCCAGGAATTAATATTATTTGGGATTAAAATATCTTTAAAACCAAATAAACTGTAGTAATTCTCGTTCCACCACAACTCATCAGTAAGCAGGTTCCAGTCCCATATTACATCATTAGTGGCTTTTGCAAATAACTCAAACCGTTCGTTTGATTTTTTAATTGCTTCTTCGGCCTTTTTTCGTTCAGTAATATCGTTGGATACAGTGTAAGCGTATTCTTTTTTATGGAGATAAATATTTGAAGTTGACAGCAGTACATCTTTACTTTCGCCACTTCGGGTTTTTACACTGGCTTCAATATTATGTATAATGCCATGCTCATCCATCTGGTTTAAAATATTATTTCTTATATCCGGTATCATAATACCTAATTCCACAGAAGTTTTACCAATCACTTCTTCCTTACTAAATCCAAAATAATTGATAAATGCCTCGTTCACATTTACAAATTTGTCATCCTTTAAATCGTTTATTGCACAAACAGAGGGGTTGAGATAAAATATTTTGGAAAAGGTTTCTTCACTTTCCCGAAGTATATCTTCGGCTTTTTTCGTTCGGTAATATCTATATGAAAACCATCCCATACAGTTTGTCCGCTTTCCAGTTTTCGGGGTGTGGAAATAATATTAAGCCAACGGACCTCATCTTTATGGGTTAGGCAGCGTACTTCTACATTCAATACCGTCATCTTAAGTAATGATTCATGTTCCGCAGCAATCAATATGGCAATATCTTCTTTATAAATTACATCATATAGTATATCAGGGTTTTCAATAACTTCTTCGGGGGGTTTGCCTGTAATTGCAGCTACACCATTACTTACATAGGTAAACTTTTTTACCCCGTCACGCTTACCCACCAACTGGTATATCATTACACCGGGCAAATTATCGCTAAGGGTTTGTAACTGTGCATTTTTACTTTTCAGCTTTTCTTCTGCAGCTATCCGCTCTGTAACATCCTGTGCAAAACCGTATACAAAAGGTGCTTTACCTTCTATAGTTCTTAAAGTATTTCTAAATTCCCATATTCTGTTTTCGCCGGTACTGGTTTGTACATACATCAGGCCTTGTGCAAATCCATTTTTTTTCAGGGTGCTGATATAATCAGCAAATCTTTCTTTTGAATACGGCAACAATATATCCTGAATTTTCATTTTCAGCATATCCTCTACTTTGTACCCCAGTGCTTTTTTTGCGGTGGCATTAACGGAAAGTGTATTCCCTTCAAGATCGTGTGTGCAAAGTATATCTGTAATATTCTCTACAATATCTCTGTATTTTTCTTCACTATCCTGCAATGCCAGCTGATCTTTTACTCTTTCGGTAACATCTCTGAAATTATCAACAATGCCACCAATATCCGGATCATCAATAAGGTTGGTAATGGTATCTTCAAACCAATGATAGGTTCCATCTTTATGTAATAATCTTGAAAGGTGACTGGTAACCGGCACGCCCGGATTTTGCATAACAATTTGCATTGTTTTTTGCACTTCTTCTATATTATCGGGATGCACAAGTGTGAACATATCCATTTTTCTTACTTCTTCTTCAGTATATCCCAATACTCTTTTTACAGAAGATGATACATAGAAAGGTTTACCCGAAATATCCAAAATTGCAAAAGCATCATTTCCATTTTCCAGCAGTTTTCTAAACCGCTTTTCATTAGCAAGCAACAGCTCTTCTGCTTTTTTACGTTCAGTAATATCCACCATACTGCCTATTAGCCTGATGGCTTTACCGTCTTTATTGCGTTCAATAAGTGTGCGGCCATAAATATTCATCCATCCGGCATTTTCTGCATAAAACCTATACTCATCTATATAGCTTTGCTGGCCCGATGCTTTGGCATCTTCCAATGCCTTAACAGTTCTTTCCCTGTCTTCGGGGTGTATTCTTTTTTTCCATTCATCGTAGCTTGGCACAGGATCGGCCAATGTTAAACCGTACAATTGCTGGTGTACTTCATTACCCCAAACTTTATTAGTTTCCAAATTCCAATCCCATAAACCATCGTTAGTGGCTTTAGCAATCAGCTCAAACCTTTCGTTTGATTTTTTAATTTCTTCTTCGGCTTTTTTAAGGTCAGTAATCTCTACCATCGATCCTAAAAAGCGAATAGCTTTTCCCGAATCATCTCTTATTATTGATGCCCTGTCGTAAAAAATACCGTAGCTGCCATCTGCTTTTTTAAACCTAAACTCATCAGACCATGTGGTTGCTGTTCCGGCATAAGTTTTTTCCAGTTTTTTAATTACTCTTTCGCTATCATCGGGGTGCAGCTTAGATCTCCAGATTGACCGGTTATCGGTATTAACAGCACCAATACCAAAATCAAGCAGTTCAATAAATGCTTTATTATGACTACTTTTTCCGGTTATCAAATCAACTTCAAATACCGCATCGTTAGTAGCTGCTGCAATTATTTCAAAGCGCTGATTAACCATTTTTATTTCTTCTTCCGCTTTTTTTCTTTCGGTAATATCGGTTATGGTACCCACATAGCCCACCACTTCATTTGCCGCATTCCGTTCGGGGGTAGCTTGCCCTAATACCCATGCAATGGTGCCATCGTTGCGTACAAAACGATATTCTGAGGAGGAAAATTCCTGTACTTCTGTTGCGTTTTCCCAACCTTTTATCAGTTCCCTCTTATCATCTTCGTGCACTGCATCAAGCCAGCCATAACCAATCCCTTCTTTAAATGATAAGCCCGATATCTCACACCACCTGGGGTTAACATAGGTAGTATCACCAGTTGCATCTGTATGAAAAATGCCTACAGGAGATACATCTGTAAGTGTATGATAACGTTGTTCGCTTTTTATTACTGCAGCTTCTGCCTTTTGGCGCTGGTTTTCTTTTTCAAAATTTTCCAGTGCAAAAGACAGGTCACTTGTTGCTTCTTCCAGCAACGCTATTTCTTCTGCATCAAAGAAAAATTTTTCTGATGCGTAAACAGAAAAAGAACCTACTATTTTACCGAATTTTTTTACCGGCAGCGACATGGAGGAATGATATCCCCTGGCTAATGCATCTTCCTTCCAGGGCATCATCCTGTCATCGTTTTCAATATCATTGCAAACAATATATTTTCCTTCCCTTGCGGCGGTGCCGGTTGGGCCATGCCCTTCAGGGTTATCATCAATTGAAAAAACAGATTTAGTAATTGACAGATACCCGCTTTCCTCTCCTGCATGCATTACAGGAATTATTTTTTTTGTTTGCTCATCAATCATTCCTATCCATGCCATGCGGAATTTACCCAGCTCCACTGCAATCCGGCATACCTCGTTAAACAATGTTATTTCATCTGTAGTACGCACAATCATTTGATTGATCTGGCTGATGAAAAAATAGAGGCGGTTTGCTTTTATTACCTTTTGCTCTGCACTTTTTCTTTCAGTTATATCCATAATAATTCCATGGCAAACCACATCACCTCCGGACTCTTCCACCGGTAAAGAATTTACTTCGTGCCATACCAATCCTTTGGCAGGATGGTAATAGCGATATTCGGCTTTAAGTGGTACCAGGTATGTTTTAGTATGATACAGACTTTTCATCACCAATTCAATATCATCAGGATGAATTAATTCAAATATTTTATGTGGAGCATTTTCAATTTCTTCAAATACAAAACCATAAATTTCTTTTATAGCATCGCTGGCATAAGGATAACTTAAAACACCCTCCTTATTTTGCCGCATAGAATAAATTAAGCCGGGAGATGTAGTTGCAATTTTTGCAAACTTGTCTCTTTCTTCATCCAATGCCCTTTCATTATTTTTTCTTTCAGTTACATCGTTCATAATGCCATGCCAAATGATGCAATCATCTGCTTCACGGGAGGGTAGCATATTGCCTCCAATCCAAAGCAAGCCTTTTATTGGATGCAGGTAACGGAACTCATGACTCCAGTGGTTTAAATTTTGGGCAGATTCGGCTATGGTTTTTTTAAAATATTCCAGGTCTTCGGGGTGGGTATGCTCAAAAAGAAGGCTAACATCGTATTGTACCAGATCATACTTAAACCCTAATATATTTTCCAGTGCAGCACTTGCATAAGGCATTGATATCATGCCATCTGTATTCAATTTAAATGAACATATCAAACCCGGAGAGGAGGATGCAATTTTTGCAAACTTGTCTCTTTCTTCTTTCAATAACGCTTCGGCTTTTTTCTTTTCGGTAACATCTCTAAAGTAAACAGATACGCCATCGTGTGATGGATAAATATGGTTTTCCAGCCAAAAATCAAAAGGCGGATAGTATTCTTCAAAATGTATGTACCGTTGTTCGTCAAGCGCTTTATGGTATCCTTTATAAAATGGTTTGTCAACTCCTTCAGGAAATTCTGTCCAGATGTTTTTGCCTACCAGTTCTTCGGGGTCACGTTTTAAAATTTCGCCAGCCTGTTTATTTACATAAGTATAATTCCAGTTGTTATCTAATGCTACAAAGCCATCCGTTACTCTCTCCGTCATACGGCGGTATTTTTCTTCGCTTTGCTGTAAACCTTGTACCGTTTCTCTTTTTTCTTTTTCGGTTTGTTTTTGTTTTAGTGCTGCTTCAATTGCCGCCGGCAATCTTGTTAACCTGTCTTTTAATAAATAATCATCGGCTCCTGCTTTTATTATGCTTGCTGCAAACTCTTCGGATACGGTGCCGGTAACCAAAATAAATGGAATATGAAGATCGTATTGTTGCAATATTTGCAGTGCTTCGGAAGCATTAAATTGCGGCATAGCATTGTCGGAAAGGATGATGTCGGGTTTAAATTCTACCAATGCTTTTTCATAAACATCCCTTGTCATCATTACTTTAAACTGGCAATTGTAATCAGATTTTTTTGCCATGCGCTGCACCATTTCTGCATCTGCATCGCTATCTTCCAGCATTAATATTTTAAGCTCTGTTTTCATAAATTCAAGAGATTGGTGGTTGATTTAAAAGCAACCAGTAAAAGCCCAGGTTTTTTATTGACTCTGCAAAACCTTCAAAATTTACCGGCTTTACAATATAACTGTTGGCACCAAGTTTATAGCTTTCCTTAATATCGGGGTCTTCTTTTGATGAGGTTAATATTACCACTGGTATTATTTTAGTTTGCTCTTCGGTTTTTATTTTTTTCAGCACTTCAAGCCCGTTTACTTTAGGCATGTGTATATCCAGCAATATAAGTTTGGGTGGGTTATCTATACTGCGTGTGCTGGCATACCGGCCTGTTGCAAAAATAAATTCCAAAGCCTCCTCCCCATCTTTAACATGAAAAAAATTGTTGGCCAGATTGTGTTTCTTTAATTCCCGGATGGCCAGTTCGGCATCATTAATATTATCTTCAACAAGTAGCAGATCAACAGTATTAAGGTTCATGATGTATAAGTTTAAGTTATCTTAATTTACGATAATTTATTGTCTAATTTTCCGGTAAGCTAAAATAAAAACTTGCCCCTTTATTCAACTCAGCTTCTGCCCACACATATCCGCCGTGTTTAGCAATAATTTTTTCAACAATAGCAAGGCCAATACCGGTACCTTCAAATTCCTCTGCGCTGTGCAGCCGTTGAAAAACCTTAAATAATTTATTTTTATATTTTTCATCAAAGCCTACACCATTGTCTTCTACAAAAAAAACCGTTTGTGCATTGTACTTAAATGAACCTATCTGAATTTTAGGTGACGGGCTGTTTCCGGAATATTTAACTGCGTTGGAAATAAGATTTACCCATACCTGCCGTAACATATTTATATCCGACTTAACAGCAGGTAATGGATGAATGGCCCATTCAATATTATCAGCTATTTTGCTGTCTAACCCTTTAATTATTTCATCTACTATTTCAATACTATTAACCACTGTTTTTACAATTTCATGTCTACCCATACGTGAAAAAGTAAGCAGATCGTCAATCAGGTTGCCCATTTTGGTTGTATTACTTTTTATTACAGTGGTTATCCTTCTGGCTTCGTCATCTAATTTATTGCTGTAATCTTCTTCCAGTATTGCAGAAAAACCTATAATGGCCCGCAATGGTGCCCTTAAATCGTGTGATACAGAATATGAAAATGATTCCAATTCTTCATTTGCCTTTTTTAATTCTTCTGTACGTTTATTTACACGTTCTTCCAGGTAGGTATTTAATTTTTTTATTGCTTCCTCAGCAAGTTTACGTTCGGTAATATCTATGGAAAGAATAAAAATACCTTCGGGTACGGGTAAAAAACTAAGTTCAAACCATGCTTGTGATTTATCCGGAAATATAAATTCATTTTCAAGATGAACAGGAACTCTTTCGTTAAAGCACTTTTCGTAAGTTTTAAATATTTCGGCTTGTTCAATACCGGGATATTTTTCCATTACGGTATAGCCAATTAATTCTTCCTTTAAATACTTGCTATGTTTGGCCATAGAATCGTTAACATAAATATAGCGCCAATCGAACCCAATTATTTGTACCCCTTCCAGCATATTTTCCATAGAGTGACGAAATTGTTCTTCGCTGGCTTTTAACTTTTCATCTGCTTCTATACGTTCGGTAACATCACGAAAATTAATGAGAATAGCATTTACATTTTTATCAAATAATAAATTGGTTACTACTCCCTCCAGCCATCTGAAATGGCCATTTTTATGCCGGTTACGAAATATTATATCAACGGGTTTACCGGGATTGGCCAACATATCGCCAATAACAGCTCTTGCATATAGCATATCATCCGGATGAATATTTTGAATACCACTCATTGTCTTTACGTCTTCATCTGTCCAGCCATTTACTTCGGTTGCAGATGGACTGCGGTAAGTAACTTTAAAGTTTTCGTCCAGCAGCATGATAACATCTTTATTTTTTTCTACCAATGCCCGGAAACGGCTTTCGCTGGATGCTAATTTTTCTTCTGCTATTTTTTTTGCTGTAACATCATTTGCAAGAATAATTCTTGCCGGTATGCCCTCATAAATTATTTCATGCGCTATAATTTCCACCAATATTACAGTACCATCTTTTTTGCGGTGCTTCCATACTCCCCTGTTATAATCTGCCGGGTTTATTTCAAAAGAATGATCGGCTTTTATAAAAGCTTCTTTATCCTCCGGTGGCCTTATATCCATTGCCGTCATTTTTAAAAATTCATCCCGGCTGTATCCATACTGCACTATTGCCATTTCATTTACATCCAAAAAATTGAAAGTTGTCAAATCAATAACCCACATGGGCATTGGGTTATTTTCAAAAAGATAACGATACCTTTTTTCACTCATTTCTATTACCTCTGTTCTTTCTTTTACCTTTTGCTCCAGTTCTTCATTATATTTTTTAAGTTGCTCTTCCAACTGTTTACGAATGCTGATATCTTTTACAATAAAAAAGAAAGCAGTAATTTCGCCCTGTTCATTTTTAATAAGATTTGCGGTAATGATCCCGAAAAATGATGACCCGTCTTTATGGAAAAAATACATTTCTTTTTTCCAAAAGCCCTTTTGAAACAGTTCCTCAATATCTGCGGCTATTTCAGTTTCAGAAAGTTGAATTAGCTGTAGTGCCACTGCGGTTTTTCCGATGGCTTCTGCTTTGCTGTAACCATGTAATTTTTCTGCCCCATTGTTCCAGCTAATGATATTACTATCTAAGCCAATTGAAATAATTGCTTCTGACGATTGCTCCACCATATTGGCCAGGTGATTAATTTCCTGCTGCAGTTTTTTTTGCAAGGTAATATCAAAGCTTACAGAAACATAGCCTGTAACGTTGCCAGTGTTATTGCGTACAGTGGTGGAGGAAGAACGTACATAAACCAGCTCACCATTTTTTGTTATTCGTTGCAATTCTCCTGTCCAGTAATCTTTTTCAGCTATTTGCTTTAATGCATTATTTATTTCTTCGTTTGTAACGTCTGTTTTTAAAATTACATTGGGCTCCTTGTTCAGTACTTCTGCACTTTTAAACCCATATAGTTTTTCTGCACCCAGGTTCCAGCTTTTAATTTTACGGTGAGCATCAAGTGTATAAATTGCATCATTGGACTGGTTAATCTGGCGCAAAAGAAACTCCAGCTCTTCCTGCGCTTTTCTTTTTTCGGTAATATTTCTGGTAATTTTTGAATAGCCGTATAAATTACCTGCTTCATCTTTTAAGGCAGTAAAAACAACATTGGCCCAAAACGGGGTGCCGTCTTTTTTTAACCTCCAACCCTCTGTTTCGTACCGGCCATACTGCATTGCCATTTTAAGGTTATTGGCTGGCTCATCATTTTTTATGTCTTCTGGGGTATAAAAAATAGCTGAAGATTTTCCAACAACCTCAGTTTTCTGATAGCCTTTTATATACTCGGCACCACTACTCCAACTGGTTACTATACCATTTTTATCAAGCATAAAAATGGCATAGTCCTTAATACTGTTTGCCAGCAGGCGAAAATGCTCTTCTGCATTTTTTTGTTCCTTTTGTAATACCCAATTCCTTTCTTTCCAAAAAAGAATAATCAGCAAAACCAGTATAAGTAAAGTAATTACAAGAAATATAACCTGCTCTACAGCAGTTTCTTTTCTGTTATTTTTTTTTCTTTCTTGCAGTAATATATTTTCTTGCTGCTGCATTTTTGCAACCACCCGCCTTATATTATCTGAATATAATTTAGTTCCTCCGGTTGCTACTAACTGTACTGCATCCTGAATACTCAATTTATTTTTTAACCTGATAACACTGTCGGAAAATGTTATTCGCCGATTAACGTAAAACAGCAGCGAATCGAGGAGGATTTGCTGACCGGGCCTATCTGATACAAAATCCTTTAATTTGGCAGACTGTTCGGGAATTTCTCCTTTTGCTTTTTGATAGGCCTCTTTAAATTGTAATTGGTCAGTTAACAAAAAAGCCCTTGAATTAGTTTCTATTTCTGTAGCTGTAAGCGCCATTCTTTCGGTATGAAACAACAGATCGTGGGTGTTGGAAATTAATAGTACAGAGTTTTTTTCGTACCGGGATTGCCTGAGATAGATACCGATAATAGTAAAAAATACCAACAGAGCTAAAGCAATGGCTGCAATAAACGATTGTTTTATAGTCAGCTTTAGCCGCATAACAAGCTATTGGGTAATTAATATAGGTTAGGTTGGTAGTACTAAACTCCAGTATTACAGAGTTATTTTAGCATTATACGTAAGATAACAAAAAAAAGATACACATTACCCGCTGTAGAATAATTACTACAGCTTATAGATATTTTAATCTACTTAACCGGCAGCTCGCTTTGAAGTGCGTGTACTACTTTTTTTAAAGTACTGTCTAACTGCTGAATAAGTTGTATTAGTTTGGGTGAGTTTTGATTTTCCAATGCAAGCACTTCTATTTCCCTTACTTCTGTTTTTAGGGAGTTAATACCCATATTATCTATTGAAGGTTTAATGCGGTGCGCCACTCTTTTTACGGTATCAAAATTTTTATTAAGGTAAGCATCCTGCATTTCTTCTACCGATGCCGGTATTTGCTCAATAAATAAATTAACCATTTTATCAATAAAAACTTTATTGCCACGGGCTATTTCATTAAGTTTACCCAGGTCGTACAAAGCCTCTTCGGTATAAACCACCTCTGGTATATTTTTTTCCTGCTGCAAAGATTTACCCAGCCATTTAGTTACAAGGTTTAATAACTGGCTTTCTTCAAATGGTTTGGATAAATAATCGTTCATACCGGCTGCAATACATTTTTGATCATCGCCATTAATAGCATTGGCGGTAAGTGCAATAATGGGCAGGGTTGTACTGATACTTTCCCTTATCACTTTTGTTGCTTCAAAACCATCCATCACCGGCATTTGAATATCCATCAATACAATATCAAAATTTGTTTCTTTAATTTTTTCTATTGCTTCGGCGCCGTTAAATGCTTCTGTAATTTCTGCGCCATAATTAAGCAGTATGGTTGCTGCCACCAACTGGTTCATCTCATTATCATCAGTAACCAATACTTTTTTACCTTGTAATAAACTGGTATCTGTTGCCACTATCTCTTTAAATGGCAGATCATCAATAGTGCCTTTTTCAAAATCAATTATAATTGAAATAGAAGTGCCTTCTCCTTTTTTACTGCTTACATTTATTTTCCCTCCCATTAAATCAACCAATTCTTTACTAATGCTCATGCCCAACCCTGTACCGCCATATTTACGCACTACCGAGCTGTCTTCCTGCGAAAATTTATCAAATAAATTTTTAGCAAATGATTCATCCATACCAATACCGGTATCGGTAACTGTTAATTGTACAGTTTGTTTTGTTGGAAGATCTTCTTTTACCCTGCAGGTAATATCAACATTGCCTTTTTGAGTAAACTTTATAGCGTTGCTGATTAAGTTAAGCAACACCTGGTTAAGGCGATAGGGATCGCCTAATAAAATGGGAGACATTCTGGCATCACAAAATGAATTAATAAAATTCAGGCCTTTTTCTTCGGCCCTGTGTACCATTACCTGCATCACCCTGCTCATTACTGCCTTAGGTTCAAATCCAATTTTTTCAAGCGTTAATTTTCCTGCATCTATTTTACTCAGGTCAAGGATATCGTTGATGATGATGAGTAAATTATCGGCTGCCGAGTGAATGGTGTTAAGATAGAAATGCTGATCCTTATTCAATTTGCTTTTACTCAGTTGATTGGCCATTCCTAATATAGCATTCATTGGTGTTCTGATTTCGTGGCTCATGTTGGCCAAAAAGGTTTGCTTGGCATTAACAGATGATTCTGCCTGCTCTCTTGCATCTATCAACTCCAGCTCCAGCAGTTTTTGCTGAGTAATATCCAGATGTATACCTATTGAGCCTACCAGATCGCCATTATCATTATACCGTGGTGCTCCGCTTATCAGCCACCATTTTACTTCGCCACTTTTATTTTGCAGGCATACTTCATAGGCATCTGAAATACCTTTTTTCCGCATTTCATTTTTGGTTTCAATATATTCCTGGTTTTCGCCTTTTACAAATAAAGTAGATGCTTTTCTGCCTATTAGTTCTTCAAGTGTATACCCACTCATTTCGCAAAAACTCTGATTAGCAAATTGTATCGTTTCGTGATTATCCACTTCTAATAAACCGAGGTTCATATTGGCAATAATGCTGCGGTATTTTTCTTCTTTTATTGTAATAGCCTGTTCAGACAGTTTTCTTTCGGTAATATCAATATGGGTGCCTACAATAATAAGTGGTTTTCCCCTCTCATCTTTTTCTGTAACTACACCCCTGTCGTAAACCCATCTTATTTTTCCATTTTTATGAACTACCCTGTACTCGTTGGTATGATGATCAATTAACCCTAGTTTATAACCCTTGTCATTTTCTACAAGCATATCTCTATCGTTAGGATGCACACAATCCCACCATAGCGTGGCAGCATCGTCATATTCTTCCACTGTATATCCAAGCAGTTCGTTTATGTTGTTGGAAAAAAAGGTTTTTCCGGTTAAAAAATTATGCTCCCAATAGTTATCTCCCACATTGGTTAGTGCCAGCTTCAATCTTTCATCATACTGTTTTAATTTACGCTGCACTTCTTTTTCTGCAGATATATTTTCTACAATGGCAAAATATTGTACTACTTTACCATTACCATCCAGCATTGCCTGCCCGGTAACTCTTGCCCAAAACCATGTTTTATCTTTTTTGTAATGAATAAGCTCCACATTAAAAGAGCGGCCCTCAAAAAAAGCAGTTACCATGCTTAGTAAAGCATCGCTTTTACTTAATGGGCCTTCGCCTAACTCCAGTGGTGTTTTGCCTATTACTTCTTGTTTTGTAAAACCGGTAAGTTCTATAAATCCTTCATTGCTCCAAAAAATTTTTCCTTCAGCATCTGTAAATACCACGCCGTTTTCATTGGCACTTGCCACTACCGAAATACGTTTGTATTCTTCTTCTGTTTTTTTTCTTGCTGTAATATCGGTATGGGTACCAATAATTCGTTTGGGTTTGCCGGATGCAGTGTAATTAATAATTTTACCCCGATCAAGTATCCACAGGTAATTACCGTTTTTATGCTTTACCCTGTACTCCTGCTGATGAAACGTTATTGCATTGCTAAAATAATCTTTGTCTGTTTGTTCTATTATAGCAATATCATCAGGATGGATACGACTTGTCCACTCACGGGCATTATTACTAAACTCATTATCCTCGTACCCCAACATTTTTTTATACTGTTTTGAAAAAAAGATTTCCTGAGTTTCAAAATCATATTCCCACACACCATCACCGGCGCCTTCCAATGCAAATTGCCAAAGCTCCTGGCTGGCTTTTAAATCTGCTTCTGCTTTTTTTCTGTCAGAAATATCCCTGATAAATCCGCAAAAGAATGTACCTGTTTCCTGCTTTACAGGAATTATAGAAAGCTCAATGGGAAATAGTACCTGTTGTTTATTAACAGCAGTTAATTCAATTATCTTGTTTAGTACCGGGCCATCTCCTGTTGTATGAAAGTTGTTCATCCCTTTTTCATGTGCAGCACGGTATTGCCGGGGAATAATAGTTTCAGCAAGTTTTTTGCTTAATACTTCATGTTCTGCCCAGCCAAATATTTTTTCTGCCTGTGGATTCCAAAATGTAATTTCGGAGCGGTCGTTAATAATTACAATAGCATCAAGTGCTGCATTCATGATGAGCCTGTTGGTAAGCTCACTTTTTTCAATTACATTCTGTGCTCTTTTCTTTTCGGTAATATCTGTATAGCTCCAAAAATGGCCTTTATATTTTTTTTCTAAAAAGATGGGGATATAATCTCTTTCAAAAATTTTTCCATCGGCCAGCTCCAACACTTCTGCAGTTACCAGCTCTCGTTTTTTTAGCAGTTTATTAATTCCTTTTACAAAAGCTTCGGGATCTTTAAATAAAAATTTACTTTGCTCGGCGCTGTTGGTACAATCGGCACCCTGCAATGCAGCGGGTGATGCAGGAATTGCAAACATATCGCAAAACTGCTGATTGGTAAATACAATATGCCTTGTTTCATCTTCCAGTAAAACCGCACTTTGCATATTGGTGATCAAAGAGGTAAATACCTGCTCGGCACTTTTTCTTTTATTTACCTGCTGGTTAAGGTAACGGGCAATAATTAACAGATCATCGCTGCCATTACTTTTTTCATCTCCGGTGATGGTGCCAATTGCTTCTTTTATTTTTTCAATGGATTGTCTTTTTACTTCAGCTTCATGTTTAAGCTGGTTATTGATCTCTATATATTCTTCTTCGCTGATACGGAATGCCCTGTCTGCAAGGGCTGCATCTCTTTCGCAGGCAATGTATGATTCATTAACGGCAGTTAAAAAATCATTTAGTTCCGGATGCTCCTGCAATGCCTCCGGAAGAAATTTATTAACCTGTTTTTTTAGTAGTCTATGATAGCTCATAAAAAGAAGTAATGGTCATCGTTTGGTTATGCAGGCGGCAATCGCCTCCTTCATTAAAAGGAGATATTTCTCCATAAGAATAAAATCCGGCAACTGTGGTTTGGTCGCCCAAAGATTCAATTACGGCTTCTACTTCCTCGTCAATTCTGTTACCCAGTATTAGTTTGCGGCCTACACAACTTACCAGTAACGAAAAACCAGGTTTATCTTTTTTACCTAAAAGTGTTTGTTGTGCTGCTTTAGCTGCCGCTGAAGAAAGCTTATCAAAATTAGCTTTCATAAAACGCACTTTGGATCCTTCAGGAATATCACCTGCAAATGTCATACTGCGTTGTTCGTTATCTATTGAAAGAATAGTGCGGACTACCGGTTGCGGACTACCGGGAATAGTTACAGATAAAGGAAACAGCAATGCCGAACCCGGCAGTTGATCTGCATCGGGGCCAAGGTATTTGATGTACAGATCTAATGCAGTTTTATTATCTATTTCAAATAATTTATTACCTGATGATTGGGTAACTTCTCTTTCTGGCCCAAATGTATCCCAGCCACCTTGTGAGCCATGTGTTACTTCTATTTTATTGCCGTAAAATCCTATTGCAACAATATTGCCTTGTGCAGGCTGTTCATTTAAGCCAACCAGTGTTGATTGAAAATTAGAACCATCACCTGCCAGGCCACCGGTTATTAAAATTTTATTTTCTGCGGCATCGTTTAACCCTTTTACCAGCTCACTACCGTTTACCAGGCTACCATCAGAAAATACTAAAATATTCACAAGTTCTTTTTGTGCTAATTTTTTAATCAGTGCATCGGCAGCATCATAGCTGTTTTTAAAATCAATGATGTTTACTACAGCTGTTTGTATTGGCGTATCATCAAATTTAAGTGCAGCTACCACTATTGAATTATCCTGCACTTCATCATGAAAAATTTCTCCTGCAGTACTGCACATCACCACTTGTGCTGATGGAAATTTGGTACTGATCTTGCTATAAATATCGGTAGCGGCCAGTTTTTCTTTTGCTGCAAAACAAAATACAAGCTGTGCCGCTTTAATTTCGTCAGGTTCTTGTGCAGTATATGCCTCCCAGTAATTACCTGTTAGTTGAAATAGTGTGGCCTTCATTAGTTGTAGATTTTAAAATTTACCGCAGGTTTTGTACAATGAGGTTAGTGATTTTAATTATTATATTACACCGCAATTTCTTTTTGCTGAATCATTTTGTAAATAGTACTCTTACCAATATCCAGTTTATCGGCAGTGGCAATAACATCGTTATCGTACTTTTTTAAATAATACTTTATAATGTCGCAGGTATAATGGCGCAGTGTTTTTTCTTCCGCAATAAATGTTTCATCACCACGGGCTGTGGTGTAACTAATATCATCTGCCGTTATTTCTTTACCATCGCACATTACTGCGGCCAGATCTATCATCGCTTTTAATTCTCTTACATTACCGGGATAGTTATAGCGCATCAGTTTGTCCTTTGCATCCTGGGCAATAGCAATATTGGTCATTTTATTCTCTCTTGCAAATTCATCTGCAAAGTATTTGGCAAGTACCAGCACATCATTTCCTCTTTCTCTTAATGGTGGCAACTCTATCGGCAACCCAATTATGCGGTAATATAAATCCTCCCTAAAATTTCCTTTCTTTACTTCTTCGGCCAGGTTTTTATGAGTAGCTATCAGTAACCGTACATCTAATTTTACAGTTTCATTTCCGCCAACACGTATCACTTCTCTTTCCTGTAAAACCCTTAACAATTTACTCTGCAGGCTCAAATCAAGTTCTGCTATTTCATCTAAAAAAATAGTACCACCATTAGCTTCTTCAAACTTACCGGCCTTTCGTGCCAATGCACCGGTAAAAGCACCTTTTTCGTGGCCAAATAATTCACTTTCTATCAGCTCCTTGGGAATAGCAGCCATATTTACTGCTACAAAATTCTTTCTTTTTCTTTCGCTGTTGTAATGAATGGCTTTGGCCACTACTTCTTTACCTGTTCCGGTTTCGCCGGTGATGGATACATTGATATTTGTTTTGGTAGCTTTATCCATCAATGCAAATATTTTTTGCAATGCAGGGCTTTGGCCTTTTATACTTTTATCGAAAGAAAATTTCTGACCCAGTTCTTCTTTTAAATGCGCTACTTCTTTTTTTAACTTGCCGGTTTCTTTTATTTTAGTAACTGCATTCCATAAAATATCTTTTGTATTATCATCCTTAATAAGATAATCGGCAACACCCATTTTTAACAGGTTAACTGCAATAGCAATTTCATCCTGGCCACTAATAACAATTACTGGCACCTGATCATCAATTTCTTTAATTTTTTGATACAATTTATCGCCGTTATAATCCGGCAACGAAAAATCTATGGTAATAAGATCGGGCTTTTTGTGGAGGCTGGCAAGGCAATCTTTTCCGTTAGTAAAGCGGCTGATGCTGTAGTCGGGGTTTAGGGAGAGATGATACTCCAGAATTTCGCCATACCAGGGATCATCTTCTACAATAAATATTTTATAGGGTTCCATAGAATAGAATATATACGTAGAAACGCAACAATTTTTTCCAAATTGTGGAACACTAAAGAAGTGGCTGTTTTTCTACACCCTGTATTGACTATATACTACACGCTGTTTTTTGCAGGTATTTTTTTCTTTGAGGCTACACGATATACTTTAACTGAGCAGTTGTTTAAAATGCAGGGTACCGGTGGTTAGTTTTTTTCGTAAAACATAGAAGTTGATTGCAGGTGGCCTAAACCGTGGCCCAGTAATTGTTTGCCCGGCAATGCAGCTGTGGCGGGCCTTACAGATATTTTCTTTCTGCTTTTTATAACCCGGTGAAACAGGTAATTATATTTTTCAGCAATTACTTCCCAGGTGTAGCGGCGGTTGGCCACTTCCTTCATTTGCACACTATTTTCCTTTAATTCGGCAATTCTTGTGTTTTCTATTATTCTTTGAAGGTCATCGGCACTGGAAAAATAAAAAGCTTTATTCTCGGTAGTGGTTCTGTTGTAAGGCACATCAAAAGTAACTACCGGAAGGCCAAGGTACATTGCTTCTACCAAAGAAGGATTGGTGCCGCCGGCACTATGCCCATGCACATAAACAAATGCATTGCCACGCAAAAGATCAAGCGTACGTTGATCATAAATAGTATCTAATAAAACCAGGTTACTAAATCCCTTGTACTGCTTCTTTAATGCTATCCCGTAGTTGCTGTTATCCCAATTACCTACCATTACCAGTTTATATTTATCCATTTTAGCAAATGCTTCCAGCACAATATGTACATTATATTCCTTATCAATACGGCATACTTTAAATGCATAAGGTTTTGCAAGAAACGGATAAATTTCTTTATCAGCAGCTGTAGGTTTTACGGTAATGGTATGGTTTGCACCATACTCAATAATATTGCTTAATGTACCATATCGTACTGCTGTATAATCCTGGATAGCCTCGTTATCTGAAATATCTGCGTTAGAATATTTAACAGCAATTTTTTCTGCCCACTTTAAATACCATTTGGCCAGTATGCTCCATTTATCTCTTTTCCAATCAATACCATCAATAGAAACAATAATTTTTTTATTGGTAAAAAATTTTACAAAAGGCAACATCCATGCGCCGGCCACGCCCAGTATCAATAATACATCTGCATAAAACAATGCATGAAAAACAGATAAGGTATCATAGGGAATGCTAAGAAAAGCATTAGCATCAAATGGTAAATATTTTAAGCTGGCGTTGCCATAAGTTTTTTTACGTGCCTTTTTAGGATAATTTTTTTTTGAGCAGTACACTGTCATATCATACTGATCTCCCAGTTGCTTTACCAGGTGCTCTGCCAGGGTTTCAAAGCCGCCGAATTTTGCAGGAAGTCCCACGGTTCCAATGATTGCTATTTTTTTCTTAACCAACATATCAGAATATTAATTGAGGGCCAGCTTTCCAATCTCATGCCAAAAGCAAAAGCCTTATCCACAAAGCATTTTATAAGAATCCGGGCTTTATTGATTCCATTTTTGGGAATCATTTTCCAAAAATAAAAAGTTTATAAAGCAAATAATAAAGGCTTGCTAAAAAGCGGTAATACATCATTACAAAAGCAGCAATATTATTTGCTACATACCGTAAGTCATTTAAAAAACCTTTAAGTACTACTCTTGCCACAAAAAAAGAAATGCAGTAATAATTGTGATTACAGTAATTGGATTTTTTGTCCATTTTTAGGAAACCGCCATAGTTAGCATAACCTTAATTGTTTGAAAAATAATTACTTATACTTTGGCATTGACTTTGAAAACTTTTAAAAAAAATATATTCTATGAAAATTGCCATCGTTGGAAGCGGATATGTCGGTCTTGTTACCGGCGCTTGTTTTTCTGAAGTAGGTATCGACGTTATTTGCGTTGATATTGATAAAAAGAAAATTGATAACCTTAATAAAGGTATCATACCCATTTATGAACCGGGGCTGGAAGACATGCTGCACCGCAATATGAAAAAAGGCAGACTGTCTTTTACCACCAATATTGCCGAGGCTGTTAAAGATTGCGAAGTGTTGTTTATTGCCGTAGGAACACCTCCGGATGAAGATGGTTCTGCCGATTTGAAATATGTACTTTCGGTTGCCCGTGATTGTGGTAAAAACATGGATGATTATTTACTGGTGGTTACAAAAAGTACAGTGCCGGTGGGTACTTCAGAAAAAGTAAGGGCTGCCTTACAGGATGAGTTAAATAAAAGAGGCGTTGAAATTGAATTTGATGTAGCATCAAACCCTGAGTTTTTAAAAGAAGGTGCCGCTATTGACGATTTTTTAAAGCCCGACAGAATTGTAATTGGAATGGAAAGTGCAAGAGCAAAAGAACTGATGAAAAGCTTGTACAAACCATTTACTTTAAATGGCCATCCTATAATTTTTATGGATATTATTTCGGCTGAAATGACAAAATATGCAGGTAACTCTATGCTTGCTACCAAAATAAGTTTTATGAACGACATTGCTAACTTATGCGAAATAGTTGGCGCCGATATTAACCTGGTAAGAAAAGGAATTGGATCTGACTCCCGTATTGGCAATAAATTTATTTATCCCGGTATTGGTTATGGTGGATCATGCTTTCCTAAAGATGTACAGGCATTGATAAGAACTGCCGGAGAATACAAATATGATCTTCGGGTATTAAAAGCTGTTGAAGAAGTAAATAAAGATCAAAAATTAGTGCTGTTCAATAAGATCATGCATTTTTTTGAAGGTGATATTAATGGCAAAACCATTGCTTTGTGGGGCCTTTCTTTTAAACCACAAACCGATGACATGCGTGAAGCGCCATCCTTAGTGATAGTTAAAAAACTTTTAGAAGCTGGCGCCAAAGTAAAAGCATACGATCCCGTTGCTATAAAAGAAGCTAAACACCATTTTGGCGAAACCATTGCTTACTGCGAAGATCAATATGAAACACTGATTGATGCCGACTGTGTGGCTATACTTACAGAATGGCCGGAGTTTAAATTCCCTAACTTTAAGATCATCAAAAAATTATTAACCACTCCTGCTGTTTTTGATGGCCGTAATATTTACGACAAAGCAGAAATGAAGCAGAACGGATTTGATTATTTCTGTATTGGAGTAGATACCACCAAACAAGCAGCATCCGCTGTTAATGTAAACCAACCGGAAAGTCTTTTAAAAGATTAATTACCCTGATAAACCCTTTTCTATGACACGTAAAAAAGTTTTGATAACCGGTGGGGCAGGATTTGTTGGCTCTCATTTATGCGATCGTTTATTAAAAGAAGGGAACGAAGTTTTTTGCCTGGATAATTTTTTTACCGGGCAAAAACAAAATATTGTTCACCTGCTCGATCATCCCTATTTTGAACTCATCCGCCATGATGTTACTGCACCATTTTTTATAGAGGCGGATGAAATTTACAACCTGGCTTGTCCGGCATCACCCGTGCATTACCAATATAATGCCATCAAAACAATGAAGACATCGGTGATGGGTGCTATTAATATGCTGGGATTGGCCAAACGGATAAAAGCAAAAATTTTACTAGCTTCTACCAGCGAAGTATATGGCGATCCTTTAGTTCATCCGCAGCCAGAAACCTATTGGGGACATGTAAATCCAATTGGTGAGCGCTCCTGTTATGATGAAGGCAAACGCTCCGCAGAAACGCTGTTTGTAAATTATCACAAACAAAATAATGTGCAAATAAAGATCATCAGGATATTTAATACCTACGGACCAAGAATGCATCCCGATGATGGAAGAGTAGTTTCCAACTTTATTGTGCAGGCATTAAAAAACCAGGACATTACTATTTATGGCCAAGGGCAGCAAACCCGTAGTTTTCAATATGTGGATGATTTGGTTGAAGGAATGATAAGGATGATGGCTTCGCCAGGCGCATTTACAGGGCCGGTAAATATTGGCAACCCTAATGAGTTTACTATTTTGGAATTAGCAGAAAAAGTGATACAGCTTACCGGGTCAAAATCAAAAATTATAAATATGCCTTTGCCCCCCGATGACCCAATGATGAGACAGCCGGATATTGCATTGGCAAAAAAAGAACTCAACTGGTCGCCAAAAATTGAACTGGAAGAAGGCCTGATAAAAACAATTGAATATTTTAAAACAGTGATTTGATTCTCTAACAAAAGGATTAGCCGCTGCTGCAGTTGATAGATAAGCATTGCCAGAACCCTATTTTGTTCTGGCAATTTTTTGCCTGGTAAAACTTTAGTATTCCGATAAAAAAAACTGCTCGTTTTATTCACCCAATTTTTGGGTTACAAAAAGATGCAGCCTGCTTATCAAAAGTTTTAAATTATTGTTTCCGTTTTCTGGCTAGCCAAAACCTAATTGGAAATAAATCCAGAAAATAGAAAGCGTGGTTTTTAAGTGATTTTATGATTTACAAAAGCGCTGATGCTTACTTTTTTAAGTAAAGTTTTCTAAAAAAACAATTCCGCAATTTGGAAAATCATTCCGCTTTAGAGAAACCACTATTAGTACAACCTTTATAACTAATTGATATAATTGAATTTAGAATAGATTTTATTTTGGCACAAGTATGGACAAATATAGAATACGCTAATACCTATAAAAACATAAATATGCAACTACAAACAAATGCCGATCTGCTTACCGAAAAGTTATACGACCTGAGTATGATTGAACAATTATGCCGTGGTAACCAGGACCAGGTAAAAAAAATGGTGAAGGTTTTTATTGATCAAATCCCTAAATCAGTAGAAGAAATAAAATTGGCTTACACCACAAGGGATCTTGACATCGTTAAAAATGTGGCACACAAGATTAAGCCTACTTTAAGTTATTACGCCATTGTTAAAATAGAAAAAGATTTGCGACAGATTGAAGCACTGGCAAAAGAAGGCTTTGCAACCACTGAATTAGAATTAAAAATTAATAAGCTGGAGGAAATAACAACCCAGGTAGTTGAAAAAATGAAACAGGATTTTTTGTATTACTAATAAAATAAAACCTATGAAGAAAAAAATATTGGTGGTGGACGATGAACTAAGTATATGCCTTTTACTGGAGAACTTTCTATCTCAGGACTATGATGTGGTAACCATTAACAGCGGTGAAGAAGCACTGTTGTGGCTGGAAGGAAATCTACCTGACCTTATCATCAGCGATATTCAAATGAGTAAGATGGACGGCTACGAGTTTCTTACCAAAGTACGCCAGCGTGGCTTTACTAAAAACACACCGTTTATAATGTTATCTGCAAGAGCAGAAAGTAAGGAACGGATAAAATGCTACAAACTTGGCGCACAGGATTATCTTACCAAACCTTTTAATCCTGAAGAATTGGAAGAGCTGGTTAAAAAGAATTTATTTCCTATTCACTATTCACTGGTGTGGTAGTTTATAAATAATCCTGCTTAAAAAATAAAAATCTGAATCTATCCTTATGAAACCACTTCTTAACATATTATATATTGGCAACTACCCAAAATATTTTGAAAGAGTACAGCAAAAACAAAACTTGTTGCTTACTTCAGTAGAGAATAGCCTTACTGCTGTAAATTACCTTAAATCAAACAAGCAACCAGATGCTATAATTTGCGATTATCATTTGCCCGGGCAAAATGGTTTGTTTTTATATGACTGGTTAAGAGAGCATGCTACCTACAACGCTGTACCGTTTGTACTTTTAGCAAATGAGTTTAGCAGTGATGTATTTAAATCGGCTTTTACAAAACGTGTTGATGATTTTTATGTAACATCAAATACTTTACCGGAAGATCTGATAAGCCGGATAGAATTTTTACATGATTTTAAAAAAAGCGCCCCCGTTTCAAATGCTCCGGAACGCATTGATGAAGCATACAGAATGCCATTATCAAAACGCATATTTGATATTGCAGTGGCATCCACAGTTCTTTTACTGGCCTCGCCATTTTTGTTACTGATCATATTGGCCATCAGGCTCGAGTCTAAAGGCAAGGTGTACTACATAGCAAAAAGAGTCGGTCGTAAAACTTTTGATTTTTATAAACTACGTTCAATGCGTACCGGATCTGATAATCTGCTGAAAAAACTGGCAAAAGAAAAAAATCAATACAATAACACCTCAACACAAACCGATAATATTTCAGATATCCCATGCCCAAGGTGTAGTAAATTACCCGAAGGAGAAACATGCTCGCCGGTGATGCATATTGATACCCACCAGGTTTGTGATTACTGGTATAATTTTCAAAAGAAAGAAGCTGCAAAAAACAGTGCCACATTTGTAAAAATTGTGAATGATCCTCGTGTTACCAGGGTAGGTAAATTTATAAGAAATACCAGCATTGATGAATTGCCTCAACTTATTAATGTAATAAAAGGCGACATGTCTATTGTAGGTAACCGTCCATTACCCGTGTACGAAGCAGAGTTGCTTACCGGAGATATTTTATCAAAAAGATTTTTAGCTCCTGCAGGCATTACCGGTTTATGGCAGGTAGAATTAAGGGGCAAAGGAGGCGTAATGTCGGAGGATGAAAGAAAGCGTTTGGATAATGAATATGCAGATCATTTTAAGGGTGACAACTATTCATTCTGGTATGATATCAAACTTATTTTACGCACCATACCTGCATTACTTCAAAAAGGTTCTGTTTAAATACCCCTGATAAAAATCCTTACAACATGAAATCCCTTTTAAAATACCTTACAATTTTCTGCATAAGTCATTGCTTTATTAATTATGCAATGGCACAAACACCGGATACAGCAGCTTATACAAAAGAAATCAGCATGCCACCGCTTGATGTATTGATAGATTCTGCTATTAAACACAATGCAATGCTGAAATACCGTAACCTGGGGGTTGAAATAAAAGAAAGCAACCTTACCACTCAGCGAAATGCCTGGTTAAGAACTTTTGGCTTGCAGGCAGATTCCCGTTACGGAACGATAGATGCATTTTCTACCAATGCCAATGGTGTAACTACCAATTCTTCCAGCACTTCAAGTAAACAATTTAATTATGCATTTGGTGTGTATATTAAAATACCTGTGTTTGAAGTATGGAACAGGAAAACACAAATTAAACAGGCTAAAGCAGAGATAGAGGAAGCAAAAACAGTGGCAGTGGCGCAGCAGGATGAAGTGAGACAATTAGTAATACGCCAATATCAGGATTTTTTACTGAGACAAAAATTATTGAATATAAAATCATTAAACCTTGGTAGCGCCACAGTAAATATGGATATGGTGGAAAAACAATTTAGAAACGGCATTATACCTGTTGCCGAATATGTGCGCCTTTCCGATATGACTTACAGGATAGAATCGGACTATGAGTTAGCTAAGTCAGATTTTTTATTGTCGAAAAAAATTCTGGAAGAAATAACAGGATTTATATTTAAAACACCCGTGCTAAAATAAACCAATGAAAATAATTGAACTGATAAGATTAATATTAAAGCATTGGGTACTATTAATAATTGTACCACTAGTGCTTGCTTTATTAGTTATTAAACTTACTAAAGAACCAAAACTTAGTTACTCTTCTAAAACCATTTTATATACAGGCATAGCAACAGGCTCGTCAATAGAAATGGATAAATCCTTTAATTATTTTGCTACCAATACTGCTTTTGATAATCTTATTAATATAATCAAATCACGGGAAACACAGGAAGAAGTAGCAATAAGATTACTAAGCCAGCATTTATTATTACCTAAGGCAGACCCTAAATTTATTTCGCCTAAACTATTTGCTGAGTTAAAGAAAAAAATTCCGGCTTATTTGTATAGTTATGTGTCAAAAAACAGCAGCCCAATAGCAATAATTGATTCTGCCAGTATAAACAACACCGACTCTTTAGCCAATAAAGACACTTCAGCAGCTTATAATATAGTATTATTTCCTACAGCTATAAACAGAATGCAGTACGAAAGAACGGTAGATAATCTTACTGCATTGATGAAAAGCAGTGATACAAACTTTGTGTACAAATTATTAAATTTTAATGATGAGTATTATTCCATAAAAGCAATATCAACAGTTAAGGCAGAAAGAATATCCTCCAGCGATTTATTAAAATTAAGTTACGAAGTAGGAGACCCTGGTATTTGCCAGCAAACATTAGCCATATTTAATGAGGTTTGTATAAAAAACTATAAGCACATTAAAGAAAATCGTTCGGATGCTGTGGTTAAATATTTTGAAACACAATTAGGATTGGCCAACGTAAAATTAAAGCAGGCAGAAGATAAGCTGCTTGTTTTTAACAAGTCTAACAACATCATCAACTACTACGAGCAAAGTAAAGCGGTGGCAATTGTAAAAGAAGAAATGGAGGTGGATTATAATAATAAAAAAGCGCAGCTGGCAGGTACAGAAGCCGCCACCCAAAGGCTGGAAGAAAAATTAAATATACAACAACAGGTACAACTAAAAAGCAGCAGTGTAATTGAAAAAAGAAAACAACTTGGAGATATTAGTTTTGAAATTGCAACGGCAGAGTCGGAAGGGAATGAATCAGGCAATACAAAAGCAGCAGCATTAAAAAAACAATCTGAAACACTGAGGACTGAAATTAAAAAAGCTGTGGATGAGTTGTACAGTTACCAAAACTCTACCGATGGATTACCAGTGGCAACGGTACTATCAGAATGGATCAATAATGTTGTTGAATCGGAAAATTTGAGGGCAAAGATAAAAGTGATGGATCAGCGCAATAAAGATTTTCAACAGCAATATTCTATTTATGCACCTGCTGGTGCCAATATAAAAAGAATAGAAAGAGAAATATCCGTTTCCGAGCAGGGCTATCTGGAAATATTGCATGGATTAAATTTGGCCAATCTTAAATTACAGGATAATGCATTGTCGTCTAATTTAAAAGCTGTTGATCCCCCATTTTATCCTCTCGAATCAATACCTACTAAAAGAGCGGTGCTTGTAATTGCAGCAGCTTTAGTTGGATTTATTTTAGTATTGGGCATTATTATCACAATGGAATACCTGGATGATACACTAAAGAATTCAAAAAGAGCAACCAAAATTTTAAAGCTACCCGCTACCGGGATGATTCCTAAAATTTTACGCAATCCCGGCAAGATCAATTTACCTTTTATTCAAAATCGTTTGCTTGAAATTACTGCACAAAATATGGAGCAATTTTTAAGCACCCATAATTCAGGAAACGCTGTAAAAACTGTTTTGTTTTTAAGTACTATGGAAATGGAAGGCAAATCTGTTGTTGCCGGTAATATTGCTAAAAAGCTGATAGAAGAAGGCAAAAAAGTATTGCTGCTGAATTATTCAAAAAAACAGCAAGCGGTTAAACAACAACAAAGAAAATTTCCATTAGTTAACAGGTTGTTAGGATACCAGGATCCGAGAATAGATTTTAATAATACTTTTCTTTCCGATGCTTCCGGTTACCTGCAACCTTCGGAATATTTTATGTATAACATTAATGAGCAGTTCTATAAAACAAAAAATTATACCGAGGTTCTCGAACAGAACAATATTAAAATATCTTTTGTGCCCGATTATGTTTTTATAGAATTGCCTGCTTTGATCTACAATAATTACCCGGCCGATTTAGTAGCGCAGGCAGATATGTCAATTTTAGTATGCCGCTCCAACAGGTTATGGGCTGAGGCAGACCAGGCTGCATTGAACAGCCTGTTACCACTTTCCGGGGCAAGAATGAATTGTATTGTAAATGGTGTTGAATTAAAAGAAGTGGAATCTGTGCTGGGTGATCTGCCTAAAAAAAGCAGCAAGTTCAGAAAAAGAATTAAAAACTTATTCCGGTTTCAATTCTTTTCTAAAAACCAAATATAAAAACCAAACTCTTGAAAACCAAATTCAATAAGATTGTACGAGAAGATAATTTTCTTTCCTTAGCAGGGAATCTTATTATTGCTATACTGGGTATTGGTGGATTTGCTATACTGGCCCGTAGTTTATCATTAGATATTTTTGGGCAATGGGTATTATTTATTGCCGCAGGTTCTTTTGTAGAAATGTTCAGGTTTGGTATAACCAATACCGGCTTGATAAGATTTTTATCAGGGGCAGATGAAGTAAGCCGTATTAAACTAATAGGATCAAATGCATTAATTGGGCTGGGCGCTACTGTTATGATAGCCATTATTCTGATCAGCTGCAATATCATCTTTCACCAGGCCATACACAATTCCGGTTACGAAGCTTTTTTTACCTGGTATCCTTTATTAGCATTTTTAAATCTTCCATGGAATAATGCTTTAGTAGTATTACAGGCCGATAGAAAGTATGGTAAAATTTTAGCGCTTAAAGCCATCAACAGTGGCGCATTTTTTATTGTACTGGTAGTAAATTTTTTCTTTTTTAAGATGACGCTTACTCAACTGGTTTGGGCAATGCTTATTATTAATGCCATTACTTCGCTGGTTAGTATAATTGCAGGATGGGATGGTTTAAAATTCATCCGCAAAGCAAGTGCAGTTACTAACAGCACCTTATTACATTTTGGAAAATACACCACATTTACACTGATAGGCACCAATCTGTTACGTAGTGCAGATACATTAATTATCAGTTTAAGCCCATTAGGCAATGCTGCCGTTGCCTTGTACAGCATACCACTTAAACTTACCGAACTGCAACAGATACCCTTACGCAGTTTTGCAGCTACTGCTTTTCCTAAAATGTCTAAAGCAAGTTTGCAGGGAAAAGTTGCAGAGGTAAAAGCACTTTTTTATTCCTATGCAGGAGCTCTTACTTATTTATTTATTTTCATCAGTTTATTCACTTTTGTTTTTGCAGATGTATTTGTGTTATTACTTGCAGGTAAACAATACTTACAAGCCGACCCTGTTACCGGTTTTAATGCTGTAAGCATTGTAAGGGTATTTTCAATTTATGGTTTGTTATTACCTATCGACAGGATGACTGGCATTGGCCTCGACAGCATCAATAAACCAAACATTAATGCATTGAAAGTTTTATTTATGGTTATTGCCAATATAGCCGGAGACCTAATAGCCATTTTTATTTTCAAATCCTTAATACTGGTTGCAGTATCATCAATAATTTTTACCATTATTGGTATTTGGATGGGCATGTATTTTTTAAATAAGGAACTGACTTTGCAATACAGCGAAATTTTTTACAGCGGGATAAAATTTTACAAGTCGATTTTTAATAAAATAACCGGTAACCGTTATGCAGGAATTAGTAAAGCCTGATATAATACAATAAATAAATGACGATAGATAACAACATAAACCCTTTTGAAAATTACTCCGGCTCATCCAGTTTGGCAAAGCCACGTAATATTGTATTGCTGTTGATTACAGTTGCAGTATTTGCGGTGATTGCTGCAAAAATGCAGTTGATGGGCATAGGTTTATTAATAGGATTATTTTGTGCTGCCATTTATTTGTACATTCTTTTCGCCAACCCAATTGTTGGTTTATACTCCGCCATTCCTCTTTGTTTTATTTTAATTGGTACGGGGCGTTATGTAAAGGATCTGCAAGTGGGCCTCGGCATGGATGCTATTCTTATTTTAACTTACCTGGCTTTATTTATGAACAGGTTTAAGGAAAGAATAAACTGGGCACCTGCTAATAAAGATATTACCTACCTGTCTATAATATGGTTTGGATATTCGGTTTTTCAAATAATAAATCCAGAAGCTCAAAGTATGGCAGCCTGGTTCTCTGGCCGCGGTGTGGGTTTATACATGTTTTTACTTGTCCCTTTAACTTTATTACTTATTAATACCAACCGGAAATTTGATCTCTTTCTTTATATATGGGGTGCGTTTTCAATTTTAGCATCGTTAAAAGGTATTATGCAGCTACAGTTTGGGTTAGATGCGGCCGAACAAGCCTGGCTTGATGAAGGTAATTATAAAACGCATGTTTTATTTGGCAAGCTAAGGGTGTTTTCTTTTTTAAGTGATGCCGGGCAGTTTGGAGGCACACAGGCTTTTGCAGCAGTAGTGGCCACCATTTATTCGATGGCAATAAAAAACAACAGGCGTAAAAAATTATTTTTTATTGCGGTTGCACTATTAGGTTTTTATGGAATGATCATATCGGGTACACGAGGTGCAATTAGCATTCCACTGGCCGGCTTTATGACTTTTTTTATTTTAAGAAAAAATATTAAGGTGTTAGGTTTTGGCGTTGCATTACTCGCCATTGTTTTTATATTTTTCCGGTTTACTACAATTGGCCAGGGTAACGATCAGATAAGAAGAATGAGAACAGCATTTGACCCCAACGATGCCTCATTACAAGTGCGGCTTGATAATCAAAAACTACTGAGCCGCTATCTTGCTTCACGTCCTTTTGGCGGCGGCATTGGCCACGGTGGTGTTAAAGCTCAAAAATATTTACCCAATGCGTTTCTGTCGCAAGTGGCAACAGATAGCTGGTATGTGTTGGTATGGGTTGAGCAGGGCGTTGTGGGTTTACTACTTCATTTGTTTATTCTTTTTTACGCTGTTGGCAGAGCATCCTACAAGGTGATGTTTAAAATTCGTGACCCTCTGCTAAAATTAAAAATAAGTGCCCTCATAGCCGGTATGGCAGGCGTGATGGTAGCATCTTATGGTAATGCGGTATTAGGAGGAATGCCTACTGGTATACTAATTTATATATCCATGGCCATAATGTTAAACTGCGAAATATTTGATACGTCTGAGGAAAATACTAATCCAAAACCAATACACCATTAAAATAAAACCACCTATGAAAAGTAAAGATTTCATTATCACAGGGCTTCAATCTTGGGATATCCCAATAGGCTCTAATGCAATTGATATTGCAAAGGAAATAGCACTGAACAACCGGGTACTATATGTGAATAGTCCGTTAGATATGATGACCATGTACCGCAATAAACCAACGGTGGAAACAAAGAACAGAATGGAGGTGTTGAAAAAACAAAGAGAACCGCTGCGCAAAATTTCTGATAATCTTTGGGTGCTTGATTTTCCTTTTTATGTGTGGTCCATCAATGGATTACCGGATGGATTTTTGTTTGATTTTTTTAATAAGAAAAATAATAAAAAAATATTCAACTACGTAAAAAAAGTAGCGGGTGAATTAGGTTTTAAAGATGCTGTTCATTTTATTGATAACGATATTTACCGCAGCTATTTTGCCAAAGAAACACTAGATGCTAAACTTTCAGTTTATTACAGAAGAGATAATGTACAACCTTATGCATACTGGAAAAAACATGCAGTACGATTGGAGCCGCAATTGATTACTAAAAGCGATCTGGTGGTTTGCAACTCTCCCCAACTGGCAGATTATGCCAGAAACTTTAATACAAAAAGTTACGATGTAGGACAAGGAGTAGATCTTTCTGCCTATGACCCCGAAATGGATTTTAAAACTCCTGCTGCATTACAAACTATACCACCACCAAGGATAGGATACATAGGCGATATTAATAGCATGCGTTTAGATGCAGATTTAATTTACGAGCTGGCAAAAAGTAAACCCAATTATTCTTTTGTGATGATTGGTAATGAAGATAAAGTATTTGCTTGCCATGCAATGCATAATTTAAAGAACGTACACTTTACCGGAAGCATTGCCAAAAGCCAGATACCCGAATACATGAATGCACTGGATGTGTGTTTGAATCCGCAATTGATCAATGAAATTACCATTGGCAATTATCCCCGTAAAGTAGATGAATACCTGGCGTTAGGCAAACCGGTAATAGCCACTACAACAAACACAATGGAACTTTTTAAAGAGCATGTATACCTGTGTGCAAATGTTGCCGATTATAAAGTAGCCGTCGAAAAAGCTTTAACCGAAAACAGTGAAGAGAAAAAAAATGAACGTATTGCTTTTGCAAGATCTCATTCGTGGAAAAATAATGTACAACAGATATACAACCAGATCGAAAATCTTTTAAACTAAATCCTATGAATTACAGAAACATCCGTGACCTGAATAATATTATACTTAAAAAGTTAAGTATAATTCCCCGTGACTTTGATTTGATTGTTGGCGTACCCAGAAGTGGTATGCTGCCAGCCAATTTATTGTCGCTGTATCTTAACCGGCCTTATACCGACATTCATTCTTTTATGAATGGCCATATTTATAAGGCAGGTGCAAGAGGACAATTCTTCGACATAAAACAATTTAAAAAAATACTGGTGGTTGATGATAGCGTTGCCTCAGGTGCAGCTTTGCAGGAGTGCAAAGAAAACCTGAAACATTTATCAGCTGATTTTGATATTAAATATTGCGCTGTGTATGTTATTCCCGGCAAAGAAAAAACGGTGGATTACTTTTTTGAAACTGTGCCCTTACCAAGATATTTTCAGTGGAATATACTTAACCATACTACATTAGAAAAAGCTTGTTTTGATATTGATGGCGTATTATGCGCCGATCCTTTACCCGAACAAAATGATGATGGAGAAAAGTATATCGATTTTATACTGAATGCCCCACCGCTTTTTATACCAGGCAGTAAAATAGGCACAATCGTTACTTCACGTTTAGAAAAATACCGTACACAAACAGAAACCTGGTTAAAGGCAAACAATGTAAAATACAATGATCTTGTAATGCTCGATCTGCCCGATATGGCAGCCAGGCAAAAAGCCAATAACCATGGTGGCCATAAAGCCAAAGCTTATATGGCAAAACCTTATGTGCTGTTTGTGGAAAGTGAATTGACACAGGCTATACAGATCAACAAAATTGCAAAAAAACCGGTGTTATGTACAGCGAATTTTGAAATGATATTTGATTCAGAATCCATACTGTATAATTTGAAAAGCGGTAAGCATTTGCCCTTCCTGCGTAAGTATGCATTGAAAGTTAGAAACAAGATGAAGTCATTAAAATAATTGATACGCTATGTTAACCTATAATTCTATACAGCTTGTTATACTCATCCTTCTTGGATCAGCAACACTATACATTTTTATATTTTCGTTTGCAGGTTTATTTTACAAGCAGAGTAAATATGTCACAGCAAAAAAGTCAAGAAAAATCGCAGTACTCATTCCTGGTTACCAGGAAGATGAAGTGATTATAGAAGTGGCCAAATCGGCTTTGCAACAACAGTACCCAACAGATCTTTTTGATGTGGTGATCATTGCTGATTCTTTTCAGCAAGAAACATTAACCGCTTTAAAAACCTTGCCCATAAAAGTTATAGAAGTAAGTTTTGATAAAAGCACCAAATCAAAAGCATTGAATAAAGGCATGGCCGCACTTAGTAGCCAATACGATATTGCCGTAGTGCTGGATGCTGATAATGTTATGGCCCTTGATTTTTTAAGTAAAATAAATGCAGCATTTGAACAGGGCTTTATTGCAGTACAAGGCCACAGGGCTGCAAAAAACACCAACAACTCCTGGGCAATTTTAGATGCGGTGAGTGAGGAGATCAATAATAATATTTTTAGAAAAGGTCATAGAGTACTGGGGCTTTCATCGGCTATCATTGGTTCGGGTATGGCTTTTAAATATGATTACTTTAAACAATTGATGAGCACTGTAACTGCGGTAGGTGGTTTTGATAAAGAGATTGAACTGAAGATGCTGAAGGCCGGACATAAAATAATTTACCTGGATGATGCATTGGTATATGATGAAAAAGTACAAAAAGCTGATGTGTTTGGCAACCAGCGCCGCCGCTGGCTTTCGGCGCAGTTACATTATTTTAGAAAAGACTTTTTTAATGCGTTGAAACATCTTTTCCTTAAAGGCAATATCGATTACTTTGATAAAGCGATGCAGTTTATTCAACCACCACGAATTTTATTGCTGGGTGCAGTGATGCTTTTAGGAGTATCATTTGTTGTTGTTAATTTCTTACTTAATAATGATTTTATATTTTCTGCAGGCTGGATAATTATTGCGGTAGCATGCATATTGTCTTTTTTGTTTTCTATACCTAAATCATTTTATAACGCTAACACTTTTAAAGCATTGGTAAGTTTACCCAAAGGCATGCTGATGATGCTGTTATCGCTTTTGAAAATAAAAGGAGCCAATAAAAAATTCATTCATACAAAACATACAGCAAGTTCGCAATAGTTGAAGATTGTTTTATTTAAGAATACTAATTAAATCCTATGAAAAAAAACCGATTAGAAAAACTGGAAGCGCTACGTGGGTTTGCTGCTTTGTATGTGGTGTTTTTTCATGTACTGCCGCAGAAGATCTATTTGCTGGGTGTTAACATTGGTTTATTATTCCGCTTTGGTCCCGAGGCAGTGATCGTATTTTTTGTGCTTAGTGGTTTTGTAATTAAATACACTTTTGAAAGATCAGCTGATAAAAGTTTTAAGTATTATTTCATCCGGCGGTTTATCCGCTTATACATTCCGTTGTTCTTTATATTTCTTTTGGGCTATGGTATAAAATGTTATAGTGAAGGCTTGTTAGCTGATCCAGATTGGAAAACTTTGCTAGGCAATATTTTTATGCTGCAGGATGTGATATCGCAAAAGCCCAATGTAATTTCAGCGGCATATATGGGCAATGGGGTTTTATGGTCATTGTCGTACGAGTGGTGGTTTTATATGCTGTTCTTTGTATTGGCAACTTATATCAGCAGCGATAAATTAAATAAGTGGGTGAATATAATGGTGATAGTTGCTGCAGCTTCCTATGTTATCTATCCATTTATTGTAAACCGGCTGGCCATGTATTTTGCCATTTGGTGGATCGGGGTACGTTTTGCAGATACCTATATTAAAGGAGAAAAATATACTATCAAATCCATACTACCTTATGCGTATGTATTATTCGCTATCACGGCAATACTGGCTTTTAATCTTTACCTGCATTTTTCATTTACCAAAATATATACTTACCCGCTGGTGGCTTACCCGTTTATCGAATTGCGGCATTTTGTTTTTGCCAGCATGGTACTATTTGGCGCCATCATCTGGCAGAATTTAAAGTGGGTTGGTTTTAATGCCATTTTTGGCATCTTCAAACACCTTGCACCCTGCTCCTACGTAATCTATATTTCTCATCATTACCTAGTGGTGGAAGCAAGCTACCTCAGTTTTATTAACAACAAAGTAATTGAATACGGCTTATACATTGTTTTGATGATCGTATTTTCTTACTTACTGGAAGTGGTGGTATATAACAGAATAAGAAAAGTATTGATCGGTTAATTATTATTTTAAAAGAAAGCATTATGAAAATAGGTATAGAAGCACAGCGCATATTCAGAAAGAAAAAGCATGGCATGGATATGGTTGCACTGGAACTGATACGCAACCTGCAACAGATAGATAAAGAAAATGAGTACGTGATCTTTGTTAAACCCGATGAAGATAATACGATAATAAAAGAAACGGCTAATTTTAAAATTGTTGAGTTGCAGGGCGGAGCTTATCCTATGTGGGAGCAGGTGGCTTTACCCAAAGCTGCAGCAAAACATGGCTGCCAGGTATTACACTGCACCAGTAATACTGCTCCGCTTTTTTGTAAAATTCCGTTAGTGATAACACTGCATGATATTATTTACATGGAAAGTTCGGCCATAAATATTATCCGCAGCAGCGGAAGTAATTATCAAAAATTTGGTAATATCTATCGCCGTTTAATTGTACCTAAGTTGGTACGTAAAAGTAAAAAGATCATCACGGTTTCCAACTTTGAAAAAGATTGTATTGGCAAATTTTTCGGTATGCAAAACGATAAGCGGCTTACAACCGTTTACAATGGCGTTAGCGAATACTTTCAACCTGTAACCGATGCAGGCGTATTAAAAGCGGTTAAAGAAAAATACAACTTGCCTGATAACTATGTTTTCTTTTTAGGCAATACACATCCCAAAAAAAATACCAAAGGTGCCCTTGCAGCTTTTTCTCAATTTTTAAAACAAACGGGCAGCGATATGAAGCTGGTGATGATTGATTACGACAAAACAGAACTGGAAAAACTATTGCAGGAAATTGGTGATGCCGAACTGATCAGCAAAATTGTTTTAACCGGGTATATTGTTAACCACGACTTGCCGGCCATTTATGCACAAAGCCAGTTATTTCTTTATCCTTCACTAAGAGAAAGTTTTGGTATTCCATTAATTGAAGCGATGGCCTGCGGCGTTCCGGTAATTACTTCCAACACTTCATCCATGCCCGAAATTGCAGGTGACTCAGCAATACTTATCGACCCGTACAAGCCCGAAGAAATTACTGCCGCCATGATAAAAGTTTTTAACGATAATAATTTAAGAACTGCAATGATTAAGGATGGCATTGTACAGGCTGCAAAGTTTTCGTGGAAGGCAATGGCGCAGGATGTATTGAAAATATATACTGAAACAGGAAATCAATAACCTAAAAATTCAACCCTATTAAAACTAATTTAACATGCTGATTTTACAAATACTATTTTGGGTGCTTGCCTTTATTGTAGTGTATACTTATGTTGGTTACGGCATTCTTTTATACTTCATTATTAAAATAAGAAGAATTTTTAAGATAGGTAAAAAACCAAACACTGACCCCAATTACCAGCCAGATGTAACGCTGTTCATTTCGGCGTATAACGAAAAAGATTATGTAGATGGGAAGATGAAAAATTCCCTGGAACTGGATTACCCAAAAGATAAACTACATATTGTTTGGGTTACCGATGGTTCCGACGATGGTACACCAGAAATATTGAAACAATACAACAATGTTACCGTACATCACCTGCCTGAACGTAATGGTAAAATAAGTGCAATGAACCGGGGAATGAAATTTGTAAAAACTCCTATCGTAATATTCAGTGATGCCAACACCATGCTGGGCAACGAATCTATAAAGCGTATAGTAAATCTTTTTGCAACGCCAACTGTAGGTTGTGTATCAGGAGAAAAAAGGATCATCAATAAAGAAAGCGATGCAGCATCCGGAGCCGGGGAAGGCCTGTACTGGAAATATGAATCGGCACTAAAAAAATGGGATGCCGAATTGTATTCTGTTGTGGGAGCTGCCGGCGAATTATTTGCTATAAGAACCGAATTATATAAAGATGTAGAGAAAGATACTTTGCTGGATGATTTTGTAATTTCATTAAGAGTGGCGCAGGATGGTTATACCATTCAATACGATCCTGAAGCTTATGCTATTGAAACTGCATCGGCCAATGTAAAAGAAGAATTGAAACGTAAAATAAGAATTTCTGCAGGCGGCATTCAATCGGTAGTAAGATTAAGATCGCTGCTAAATATTTTTAAATACGGCACGCTCTCTTTTCAATACATCTCTCACCGGGTTTTACGATGGACGTTAACGCCTGCCTGTTTGCTTGTATTGATACCTCTTGGTTTTACACTTGCATATAATGAAGGCATTGTAAACTTTGGACTGTACTCCACCTTATTCTGGCTGCAGCTCTTATTTTATACTGCTGCACTTACCGGTTGGTTTTTAGAAAACCGGTCAACAAGAATAAAAATACTTTTTGTGCCGTACTACTTTTTCATCATGAACTTATCAGTGGTATTGGGGTTTTTCCGTTACATGAAAAAATCGCAATCGGTAAACTGGGAAAGAGCGAAAAGGGCAGCGTAATGCAACTGTTTATTAATTGCAACTACTATTAAAACTTCAGGAATTTGCCGGAGAATATTTGGTTGCCATCATGGATACTGTAAATATAAATGCCAGCGGCAAGATGGCTCACTTCAATTTGTAATTGCTGGATGCCCGGCACCGTAATAAAATTGGATCGCTGCAATAAACTGCTGCCATTTGATGTAAAAATATTTACTGCCAGGCTTTTTGTTGTAAGAGATAAGTACTTTATAATAAGAGTACCGTTTGCAGGATTGGGATATAATAAAGGCTTTTCGTTAAAGGTATGTAATAGGGTATCGATACCTGAATCATACTCCATCGCACCAATATCATACAATCCACCAACCAGTCTTCTTTGGTTTCTAAAATCAATAGTGATAGCACCGTTATCTGCATAACCCATATTGATCAATGGCGAACCGGGAAGAATAGTATAATCAGTTGCTGATATGCCTGCGCTTGCAATGGTTCTTGAAAAAAAATTATTTTTCAATTGTATATCTGCCACCGCATTTGGAATCATAACGTAAGCATCTTTGCCGCTAAAAGAAGTGTTATCCAGTTCATACAAATTATAATTACCGGGATTAATAATAAGATTTGAAGCAATAAGATTGTGTTTACTCTTTACACTTTGAAATCTTATTCCATCAGATTTCGGATTAATGATATCATTAAAAAATATACATACCGCCGAATCTTTTGCTATTGATACATCCGAAACAAAAATGCCATGCTTCATTTGGGTGGCATCATTGGGCAAATAAGTTAATCCGGCATTTACAATGATGTTATTAAATATACGGTTGCCGCCTAAACCATGATTTTCTATGCCATCTCCTTTGCCATCTTTAATAAAATTATTATTGCAATCGCATTTAGATCCACCCCCCATTAAAATACCCGACATTTGATTTTGTACTTCAGCCTGACTGTCGTTTAAAATAGTATTATTAAATATCTGGCAATGTAATGGTGCCGAACTTACCTGTATACCATCCCAACCGGTATTTTTTATTATGTTGTTATAAATTTTTACACCATCCAATACCGGTGGCATTACAACAGTATCTTTTCCATTACAGGTAAGCTTTATACCTGAGTTAAAAGAACTACCAATATACAAACCTTCATTACCTGCATTGGCAATATAATTATCGTGTATATTGGTATTGAACTGTGTAAAATTATTACGGCTTACTAAATCTGCACAATCAGGATCTGTTTTTGCATAGATGCCGCCAATAAAACAATTTTCAATTGATACATGATCTATTTCAATATCAGAACTGCGGGAGCCAATACCCATGCCCGAACCACCTGCTACCTTTTTTATTTGAATACCATAAAAATCGTTACTGTTACCCTGCCCTGAAAACCTGATGTACTTGCAGTTGATAATTGAAATACCGTAGTAACTATTAGTGTTAATAGTTACTATACCATCTTTATTTATAAATGTAACGGGCTTACCTGCTGTACCTTTAAAATTCCGGATCAGTAATTTATCCCTTGTGCCAGCCATCAAATAAACAGTATCGCCAGGTTGCACAATATTATAGGGTGCAGCAGATCCGTCAATTACAGCAATAGCAGCATCAACTGCTAAAAAAGCAGTTTGCGCCTGCAGTTGAAAAAAAGAAAAATTTGCAGCGATAAGAAAACTGCAGACCGGTGCCAGCAGTTTTGTACGGCGCCAACCTGTTTTTTCTATAACTGTCATATAACTAAATTTATTTAATTCGGCAGCACACTTACACCAAACTCTGTTACAAAAAAGAAAATAATTTACTTTTAAACCCATGGTTTCTTTTTTGCAGCAGCTCATTTACTTCATGAATCTTTTCAAGCACCTGTGCTATGCGTTTCCTTTCATCTGTACCTTTTACTATGTAATCAAATGCGCCATACTTTAATGCATTTACGGCAGTTTGTACATCTTCCTGGCCGGATATAAATACTACATAAATATTAGGGTTAAACCGTTTGATCTTTTTCAGCACTTCCACCCCATTTAAAACATCCATGCCATAATCCAGAAAAATTACCTCAGGTTGCTGTATAAGGTTATTCAAACATGCTGTGCCGTTATCAAACACTTCTATACTTGTATAACCAAGGTTAAAAAGATGTTGCTTATACCAGTTGAGACAAAATTCATCATCATCAACCACAAAAATTTTTAAAGAAGCCTTTAGCCCCATAAATTAGGTTTGCATTCATTTTTCCATAATAATGCCAAACAATAACTGAATGGTAATTAGAAGTTTAAAATGCTGGAACTAATAACATCATCTATTAAAAAGACAATCATTCCAGAAAATGGAATAGATTTTTCTCATTGGCCTTGTGCAGGCCCGATACCTCTATGGAACAAATTTCCGTAACTTCATTCTTACATATGAACAAGCATTTTTTGGACAAAATAATCCGGTTAAAAGCCCTTGCAGATATTGGTTTACTATACGCCGGCAACAATTATGATAAGGAACGATACGCAGAATTACAGGAAATTAGTTTTGAACTTTTAAGTACCATTAGCAACCACCCGATAGAAAGCCTGAAAGCACATTTTCCTTTGCTTAGCGACTATCCCACAGCAAAAGTGGATATCAGGGGTGTATTACTTTCTGCAGATAAAAAAATACTTTTAGTAAAAGAAAGTACAGATGGCAATTGGTCGTTACCGGGTGGCTGGGCCGATGTTGGCTTTAGCCCCAAAGAAACTGTTGTAAAAGAATTTAAAGAAGAGACCGGGCTCGATATAAGTGTACAAAGATTACTGGCTGTAATGGATACAAAAATGCATGCTCATCCCCCACAGCCTTTTTATGTGTATAAAATGATTTTTTTGTGCAAAGCAATATCAAACAAAATCAACAAAGGATTTGATGTACTGGATGTACAATTTTTTGATATAAATAATTTACCGCCACTTTCCGAGGAAAGAATATTAAAAACACAAATTGAATTGTTGTATAATAAAATTACACTGGCTGATTTTGATGTGTATGTTGATTAATTAAATTTTACTGCAACAGTTTTATTATTGATCATTATATCTACCTGGTTGTTACTGGCAGATAAAACTACTTTCTTTTGTGGCAGCATTTCTTTCCAATTCCATTGTTCTCCCGATCTTTTCCAAAGCATCATTGTAACATAAACTTTTGAAGAGGCTGTGCCTGCATCAACTGCATCAATTACTTTACTTTCATCGCTAACAGGATGCAATCCTTTTGCTGAAATCACTTCCAGATTTTTCCAGCCGGCAATAGAAACCATAGCAAGCTGGTAAATTCCGTTATCAATGATACGCACATCATATCCATTCACTTTCTTTTTCTGTTCTTTAATAAATCCTTTTACATTGGGCAATGCATAATGACCGAGCCTTACTTCTGTTGCTGTATCAGCAGTAATTTTATCAATTCGTAAAATGCCATCAGGCAGTGGAACATCAATTAAATTCAGTTTTATATTTGAGTTTGTTTCCAGTACTGCATCCCTGTAAAAAGCACCATCCTCAAACTTTTTAAAATCATACAAACGCAAAGGCTCCCATTCATTTTTTTTATTTTTTAAAACATAGGCCATCGCAACAGTACCATTGCTGCTGTCGGCCTGCCATGGAAATGCACTGTTGTAAGATAAGCGGTTATAATTTTCGCTGCTGCGGAAAGGCTCACCTGCTCCAATTTGTTTTACACGGCACCATGCTCTTAATTCGGCTGCACCAATATTGGGATAATCTGTTATCAGCATTTGCGGACCCGGCAAATACTTATTGTAAACCTTATTTTTATCAAACTCCTTTTTCCACGAACCTTCATTTTCAACAGCCGTCCAAAAGGCATTATCAGCAGGAACAAACAAACCCAAAAATGCTTTGCCCATCCAGAATGCACTGCCCCTGCAACTATAACTTTGCACTGCCGGCTCAAAGGCGCCGTAAAAACCAAGTGTAGGTACTTCTTCTTTTATAAATTCTGGATTTTTCAAAAACTGCAGCATTACACCCGATGATATTCTTCTCATCCATCCGTAATTAACCGCCGCATCTTTTTCATAACCCATTAATGGAAATGGAATAACGGAACCAAACCGATAGGTCATACTTCTGCCCCACATGATCATTTCGCCATTGCGGCTAAACATGTAAGGATAGCTATTTTTTACCTCGCTGAAATTAGCCTGAAACTTTGCTGCGTATTGCGGATAATATTTTTTTCCAAATATTTCACTCCACATTTCACCATACATTTGAAAGGCCCACATACTGTAATAATCAAAAGCCGGATTGTCGTTATACCAGCCATCGCCCCTGTAATGATCCAGTGATTTTTGCAGGTATTCTTCCAGCAGTTTTTCATTAATGGGATACCCTTTGTCTTTAAAAAAACTCAACACAAAAATATTGAAGAATTTCCAGTTGGAAGGCACTGTTGGCCCGTCGCCATAGCTGATCATGGTAGCCGCTAAAGCATCTTTTTCTTTTTGCGTAAGCGGATCCCAGAGTATTTCAGGAATATTAAATAGCGAAAAAGACAATGCACCAAACTCTACTAAATTCTGACTTGGCCCTCCGTTCTTTGCACGGTGTTTTATAAAACTTGGGCTTGATGAATCAATCAGGTTTTTGATCTGGTGGAGATAGTAATCAGCCACTTTAATATGATTGACTTCAAGTGATGGATTTTCTTTCAGCAATGGTGCTGCCATAAATAATGTACGGCAAACGCCTTCCAGTTTTTCCGTTGGCACCTGGCTTTCCGTTCTGGGATAACTTTTGCCCGTTTGTTTAGGAAACTTCATCGGATCATCCAGGCTATGGATATAACTGAAAGCGCCTTCCAGTAAATACTGTGCAGCATCTTTCCAGTGCTGTCTCGTCATACCGGTATGCGGACTGAGTTTAAAATCAGGTTTGGCAATTTTAAAAACAATTTTTCCATTTGCAAGTGTAGAAAATGCTGGAGAATGCATATTACTTTTTTGTGCATTTACTGAAACATTCAGCAAACAAAAAAATAACCCGGCAGCAATCGATACTTTATATTTCATATGATTTTTATTATAGAACTCGTTTAATTCTTATTACAGTAAGTGAATAAGCAGGTACTTCATACTGCATTTTCTTCTTTACAGGTAATACACTTGTTTTTGGAATTACCTGTTGGGGATTTTGCAATGTATTTTTCATGTCCGGTTCGCCGGAAAGCAATTGCATTGTTGCTGTTGCTGCAAACTTTCCAAATACAGAAAGATTCAAATCAGCTGTTGCTTTCGCAGCTCCGGCGTTTACAATCTTAATAATGATGTCTCCCGTTTTACTATTCTTTACACAGGAAGCCGCCAACGTAGAATCTTTTAATGCTGCTTCTTTAAACGATACAATATTTGAAAAATAAGTATCGCCGTGATTAACAGAAAACAATTGCTGCACATAATAATTTACTGTTGGTGCAAGCATGGTATTATTGAAATAAATCAGGTTTGGATTCCAGGATGTGTGAGATTGGTTGGCAAGCAAAGGTGCATAAGATGCCATTTGTACCACATCGCCATTTCTTTCAAGCGAGGTCATATAAGCTGCTTCAGCTAATGCATTGAAAAGATTGTTTCCTCTTGACGCATATTCACCTAAATATACTTTTGATTTTTTGCGGTCATACGCATCATAACGAAACTGATTATTTAAAAACCAATTCGGCGGTTGATAATAATGTTCATCAACAATTGGAATATTTAATTCATTGGCCAGCTTCCAGCCTAATTCAAAATCTTCGCCATCGGGAGATGGGCCAACTGTTCCTACCAATGTAATCTCAGGATATTTTGCTTTAACAGCATTATAGATCATTGTAAACCGTTCTTTAAACTCGGGTGTCATCTTATCTTCATTACCAATACCAACATATTGCAGATTGAATGATTGCGGATGACCTGCTGCTGCTCTCTTTGCTCCCCATGTACTTGTAGCAGGACCATTTGCATATTCAATCAGGTCGAGTACTTCCTGAATGTATTCCTGCATTTCATTCATGGGAATTCCTTTTTGTCCTGTACCGCCAATGCGCCAGGTACCGCCGGAGTTTTGACAGCTTACTGCAGCTGCAACAACTGGCAAAGGCTTTGCGCCAATGTCTTCGCAAAACTGGAAGTATTCAAAATATCCCAACCCAGCTGTTTGATGATAATTCCAGATATTTTTTTGTGCGATGCGTTGTTCAACCGGACCAATCGTATTCTTCCAGCGATACATATTACCTACTCCATCACCATGCACCAAACATCCACCGGGAAAACGCATAAACTTTGGCTGCAATGCTGCAACAGCCTGTGCAAGATCTGCACGTAAACCATTTGCCCTTCTATTAAAAGTTTTTTGCGGAAACAGGGAGATCATATCCACCGCCAGCTTTCCCTTAGCTGTAGCGATCACTGCAAGTGAAGCTGTATCATAATTATTTTTTACTGTAAGTGTTGCTGAATATTTTTTCCAGTCACCTGCATCTATACTCATTTTTACTTCCGATAAAATTTCGCCTTTTTTATTTCGGAATTGTATTGATAACGGCACAGGCTGCTTAGATAAAAGTTTTGCAAACAACGAAAAATTATATTGCTCACCGGCTTTCAGTACAATACCATCAAAACCTGCATTTACTATACCAATTCCCTTTTGTCCTTCGTCTTCAATATTCAACAGCACATAATGAGGATTGTTTGCATTGAGCGGCGCCGATGATTCGATAGAAATATTGCCATAACCAAAACCATCCGTCATATAATCCCAATACGACAATGAATGCCAGCCTTTGCGATCTGTCGGGCTGTATTCAAACGAACGGTTCTGTATTAACTCTGCATACAAACCACCATCGGCTGCATAACTAAGGTCTTCGAAAAAAATACCAAAGAGATCTGTGCTGATTTTTTTAGATCCTGTTTTATTTTTTCCCGTTGTTTGCCCGTTTACCTGCAACACTCCAACTACAGCAATTACCCATATGTATTTAAAAATGTTTTTCATTTTATGAAGAGCTTGAGTTTATCTTATTATTTACTGACTGGTTTGCCTATAATAATTTTATCACCGCTGTCGTCTACTTCAAACAAGCGTGGAATGCGGATATACCTTCCATTTACATTTTTATGGCTGTGCATAGCCATCAGCAATTTTCCTTCCAATGTTCTGAATAGCATTCCATGACCAAAATCCGGTGGCGTGAGTGGTGCTGCCTCATGTATCCAGGGGCCATCCAATGTTCCACTTTCAGAATACGCTACGCCCTGTGTGTACACATTATAGATCCAGCTGGTCCACAACATACCAAGCCTGCCTGTTTGAGTTATAAAAAGAAATGGCCCATCTGTTACTTTGTTTGGTTTATCATTTCCCTGTTCATCTTTTTCTTTACTCCATGGTGAATTGCTTGCAAGAAATAATACTTTTCCTTCGCCAACCGTACCGCTTAAATTAGGTTTCAGTTGAATTTTTTCTACAGTGCCATTCCAGTTTTGCAGCCATTCATAACAATACACCATATAAGGTTTTCCATCTTTATCCACCCATAATGTTGCATCCAATGTAGGTTTATTTGCAGGCAAGTATATGAGATCTTTCATCGGCACATAAGGCCCATCCGGGTAATCACTTACCAATACATGACAGGCTCTTCGCTCAATTACATTTCCTTTTACCGTATCAATTTTCACATCCTTGTTTGTAAAAGTGGCAAAATAGTAATACCTGTTTTTATATGCATGCAATTCAGCGGCCCATATCATGGGTCTTGGCCCCATCCATGAGGTACTGTCGGTTTGTGCAACGCTGTAGGGGCCTGTCCATTTTTCAAGATCCTTACTTTTCCATAACATACCGCCGGTGCCGGTCATGTAGTACATGGATGTTTTTTTGTCGGCTAAAATAAACGGATCGCTGAGACGAATAGAATCCAGCGGAATATTTTCCCGTAAGCGCTGTTCACGGTTTTGAGAATGAGCTGCAATATTGCAGCATGCAATCAATACAGTAAGAAGAACAATTTTTTTCATACAGCATTTTTTAAAAACCTGTTACTGCAATTATTTCAAGGGTTCAATACCTTTGTGAGTTGGCTGCACTTTCTTAATACTTCCATCTGCATTAAACTCTAATTTATCAATACATACTTCACGGTTAAAACCTGCGGCCCTGCCCATGTTAATACCATTAGGATAATTGAAACGGTGATAAACAATATACCATTCATCTTTACCCGGAATTTGCAGAATAGAATTATGTCCGGTGCCATAAATTCCTGCTGCAGTATCTTTTGCTATCACTAAATTATTTGCAGCAATACTGATTGGCCCAATGGGTGATGAAGATATGCCGTAACGCACACGATAGTTTTCACTCCTTGTATCATCTTCACTCCACATAAAATAATACTGACCATTTCGATAAAATACTGTTGTTCCTTCACGAAATGTTTTATCTGTTGGTGTAATTATTTTCAGCGTTTCCTGTTTCAGCGAAATCATATCATCGTTCAACTCAGCAACAGCCATATAGCCGTTACCCCAATACAAATAAGTTTTTCCTGTTTGCGGATCGGCAAATACTTCGGGATCAATTTCCTGTCCACCTTTTATGCCTGCAGGTTTTTGATCGATCAATGCTTTGCCCATATCAACAAACGGACCAGCCGGATCATCAGCAACAGCCACACCTATTTTTTGGGCAGCAGTGAAATAATAAAAGTATTTGTATTGGCCATTGATCTTTTTTTCAATAATACAGGGCGCCCATGCATTGCGTTTAGCCCAGCTTACATCTTTGTTCAGGTCAACGATAATGCCTTCATCTTTCCAGCTCACTAAATCAGCCGAAGAAAATGTTTTGAAATAAGTGCCCGACCAGTTATTAAATCCATCACTGGTTGGATAGATATAATACTTCTTTGTTTTTTCAGAATACAAAATATCCGGATCGGCATAAAAACCTTCCAACACCGGGTTATGATTTTCCTGTGCAACTACTTTCCATGACTGTGCTTTTTGTCCCGCAATAGCAACAGCGTACTTAACTCCTCCTTTACTGAAATCCTGTACAGCATTCGGCTTTACCTGCACACCCGGAAAAATTATGAACGAAGGATTAAATGCATTCAGCTTTGTACCAGGTTTTACGGAGAGATAAACAGTTTTATTTACTGTATCAACTTTAGTATTGATCTTTTTTATTTGCTTTGATGAAGCCGAACTGATTGCATCCTCCACACTGCCCCATTTCTTAATTAGTCTTTCTGCTTCTGCAGATGTAACCGGTATCACTGTACCATGACGTGGATGGAAATTCATAGTTACATCCTGATCAATAACAGTAAATGTTTTAAGGTCTTTTGTTTTGGTGAACTGATACTTTCCTTTGGTATACACATCGTACATCAAAATATAGCCTTCGCCATTATTCAGTTTAAATACACCGGCGCCTTCTACCTGGTCTTTGGTTTGCTGCACATATTTATCCTGCAACACATAGCCTTCTGTTAATTTATCTGATACAGCAATTTTAATACCTGCGCCTTCTCCTTCAGTTTTAAAGAACAAATGATACTTACCATCTTTAAAAACAATATCGCCATCAATACAGGAACCATTTGTTGGACTGAAGAATAATTGTTTGGGTTCCGTTTCCAGATCAGTAAACGCAGCATTGGCATAAGCATAATAAATGATGTCTTTACCTTTACCATGCTTCATAGACCAGTAGATCATGTATTTTTTTGCCGTTGCATCATAAATGGTTTGGGGTGCCCATACACGCAGTAAACTGTCATTACCTGCAAAACGTTTTTGAATATTGATGCTGGTGGATGTCCAGTTGATAAGATCAGTTGATTTAAGTAATACCATTGCCCGGTTTGAATCCCAGCCCAATGCAGAAACCATATCGGTTACCACCATGTAAAATGTTTTTCCATCAGCTCCACGCAGAATGTGCGGATCTCTTACACCGCCTGTTTCGCTAACTGCTGCAGATTGAATAACCGGCTGATTACCGTTTAATGCACGAAAATTATATCCGTCGTTACTGATAGCAAAACGGATCTGCTCATCGGCTTTTGTATTACCGGTAAAATAAGTAAACAGGTAATTGCTGTACTTTTCAGCTACACTTTTTTTATGCTGCTGTGCAATTACATTTATTTGTCCCAAAAAAAGCAGGAAGCTTACCCACAGTATTTTTTTACTCATCACTCTATAACTTTAAATATAACATTACAATTATTGCTGCAATTTATCCAGTATTGGTTGCGAAAGACCATTTAATTTATTTTCCAATGGCTTTAATAATTCAAAAATGATGATTTCATTTTTACCTGTTTTCAACCATTCTTTAGGAACATACACTGTTTGCTGCGGACCAACATTCCAGTACTTTCCAAGATTGTATCCGTTTACCCAAATAACACCTTTACCCCATGTACTTAAATCAAGATAAGTGTCGCCTGTTTCTTTCAAATTGAAAATACCTTTCTTAATAGCAGGAATACCATCTGCAAGTTTAGCTGTTGCAGTTAACTTTATTTTACCCGGTGCATCAAATGGCAAACCAAACATCTGCCAGTTTTCAACAGTCTTACCATTCAGCTCAACGCCTTCAACAATTCCTTTTGTATTCTTCAGCAGGTATGGCCCAAAATTAATTCTTCCCATGTTTTCAACCAGTATATCCAGTGTTTGTGTTTTAGAAGAAGCATCGATCAGTAAACTATCCTGGTATAAACGTCTGTCGAGTGTACCAACAAATTTTCCATTCAGCATTACAACAGCATAATCTCTTAAACCTTTTATTTTAAGTACTGTTTTCTCATGAGCATTAATGGTACTTCTGTACAATACATAACCATAAGGCTGTTTCAACTCTTCAAACGTTAAGGGTATTTTGTTGCTGATGGCTTTTGGCAAAACAGAAAATACTGAGCCAGCCTCTGTAAACTGAATAGTATTGATACTTATCGCTTTCTTCTTTGCAGGAACTTCAGGTAAAACAGTGTTAGCAGGAAGACTATGCTGAATTGCTTTTCTGAACAACATAAATTTTTCAGTGGCATTGCCTGCTTCATCTAATGGTGCATCATAATCATAACTGCTGATCTGCGGTTCGTAAGGATTTTTATCATTAAAGTTGGCGCCATTCATAAAACCTCTTGTTGTACCACCATGAAACATGTACAGGTTAATGGAAATACCAGCAGCCAGCACAGTATCTAAACGATCAGCATATTGCTTGGCATTTACTGTATGATGTTTGGTTCCCCACCAGTCGAACCAGGCAGGATACCATTCAGCAATATAAAAAGGCCCTTTACCATTATAATTATCACGAACGATCTTTTTTACTTGTGCCGGTTTATCAATACCATTCACCGCAGGCATTAGCCCCTGTAACGATCCGTTGGCAACATCTCTTGCAGGATCGCAAGTATAAAGCAACCCGTCAAATCCTGCTTCAATAAACAGCTGCTTATTCAATGCCAGGTATTCTTTATCATTTCCATAAGAGCCATATTCATTTTCAATCTGCACCATTAAAATATTTCCACCACGATTGATCTGCAAAGGAGCCAGTTGCTTTCCTACTGCCATTAAATAATTACGGTAAGCTTTTGTGTACGAGGGTTCTTTACTGCGAACGATCAACCCCTTTTCATTCTGTAACCAGTAAGGATAACCGCCAAATTCCCATTCTGCACATACATAAGGACTGGGACGGAGTACCACCCATAATCCTTCTTCCTGTGCAATTTTTACAAAGGCTGCAATATCATTGTTGCCCTTAAAATCATATACGCCTTTCTGTGGCTCGTGCAAATTCCAGAACACATAAGTGCCAATGGTGTTTAATCCCATTGCCTTTGCCATTTTCATGCGTTGCCTCCAGGCTTCACGGGGCACCCGCGGATAATGCATTTCACCGGAGATCATCAGAAAAGGTTTGCCATTCAGTAAAAAAACTGAATCGCCTAAAGCAAAACTGTGTTTCTGCTGCGCCCAATTATGTTTGCTGATGAGCATACACAGAAAGAACAACACTAAAATTTTATTTTTCATATTTCTTATAGGTAAAGATGATTGAACAATAATATTACAGTTTGAAAAGTGCTTTTAAAAACTAACCTTCTGCAACTGATTTTACTTTTTCTGATACACTCTTACATAATCCACTTCAAACTTTTTTGGAAAAATGGTTTGAGATGGGTCACCGCCATTCTGTCCGCCAATGGCTAAATTAAGCAACATATAATGCGGTTGCTTAAATGGATTAAAGTTGCTGCCATCTTTATTATTCAACAGTGCCATATCAACCTTATTCAGTAACTGATCATCACAATACAGCGCAATAAAATCTGAAGTCCAGTCCATTCGCCATACATGAAACTGATCAGCCCATTTGGTACCGCCCATTGAATCTACCGGAAAGGTTTTACTGTACCATTCCGCTTTGCGGTTGTTACCCAGGCAGGCAATATTGGCCAATAATTTTCCACGATAATATTCCATAATGTCAATCTCTCCATTACCGGGCCAGCCTTTATCTATTCCCAACGTCCACCATGCAGGCCAGATGCCGTTGCTGATATCAATTCTTGCACGCATTTCAAAACGGCCGTAAAGCCATTGTTGTTTGCCTCTTGTAATTAAGCAGGCGGCACTATAATTTATTGTAGGCCTTTTTTTTCTCCAGTCGTTGCTTCCGGCAATATAACGTGGATTAGGTTTGTCTTCCTTTTTTGCTTCAATAACCAATATACCTTTTTCGCAGGTTGCATTTTCTGGTTGGTACCATTGTAATTCTTCGTTGCGTACAAAACCATATTCGTAATTCCAGTTGGTGGAATCAGGTTGCCCATTTGTATTAAATTCATCTGCCCATACCAATGTATATCCCTCGGTATTTTTTTCAACAGATTTGTTACCTGCAACATGATGATTACATGCTGCAAGCAACAACGCTGCAATGGCAATTTTAAAAATCCGGTTTTTCAATTGGTTTATTATTTATTGATTAGTTTAATAATATAGCTGTAGGTATATTTTTTATCCAACAATCTGTATTGATTATGTGGTAATGCACCCCAGCTATCATCGCCACCAACACCACGTTGTTTATAATCTATTTGTACATACACATTGTTATCGGGCCTCACGTCAGATGGATGTTGTTGTTTTTTTGTCATTCCCGGATCAAGGCTTTCCGTAGAATGACCCAAAGCACTGAAACAAATGGGTTGTATTCCCTCGATCAATATTCCGCTTCCTTTTTTATTGGTAAGAGAAAGCCACCTTGTATCAGTTTTATAGCCACTTTCCTGCGGCCTGATATAATTTGAAGTAAACTGATTTTTAACATTATCATTATACAGGCCAACAAATGATGCGGTATTTCTATCACTGTAATTTTCAAACGGGCCACGGCCATAATATTGCAGGCTATCATACCAGCCGGGTAACTGCATACGCATACCAAAGCGGGGCAGCTCGGGCAAATCTCTTCCTGTCATATCCATTGAAGCGGTTACTTTTATGCTGCCGTCGTTCTGTATAAAATATTCTATGCTGTAAGGCACTGCAATGCCGGTTAACTCGTAAGCTACTTTTACACTTAGCCCCTCACTGTTTTGCTCACCCGCAGTTACCGTTTTTACTTTTTTATTTTGATGTGCCGAACGCCAGATACCTAAATTGTTAGGCATACCACTTCCAAAATCATTATCGGTTGGGGCACGCCAGAAATACGGTTCAGGAAACCTGTTTAATTGCATGCCCTCTTTTAATTTATAATTTCTTACCGTTCCGCTTTTTAGATCTATTTCGCCACTTATATTACCTGATTGAAAACTTATTTTACTATCCTCTTTTTTTATTTGCAATGTACCGGTAGTGCTGTTACTTTTTGCAAAATAATCACCGCCCGATTTAAATTGTTCAATTGCAATTTCATGCCCGGCTGCAACAAGGTCTGTTGCTTTTTTTGTGGTGGCAATGATGTTTACATAAAACTCTGTTCCTTCCATCGATTTAATCATTGGAATAGCAAGCGTAATATCTTTTTGCTGATGTGGTGCCAGTGTTACGTTAAAACTTTCTTCTTTAATTTTTGCACCATTACTAATTAGCTGCCACTTAAAATTGTATTGATCAAGATTGGTAAAGTCGAAAATATTTTTAATTGTAACAATCCCGGTAGCAATATCTTTTGCAGTAAATAAAATATTCTGGTACACTTTCTTTACTTCATTCAATCCCGGGTGAACAGTTCTGTTGGCAGCAATTAAACCGTTGGAACAAAAGTTTTCATCATTCAACAAATTATAGCTGCCTAAGTCTCCGCCATACCCCCAATAAGTATTGCCGCTTTTATCTGTTTGTTTGTAGCCCTGGTCAACCCAATCCCAAATAAATCCGCCCTGCATGTGAGGGCTATTCATAATGATATCAAAGTACTCCTGAAAATTACCATTACTGTTGCCCATGGCATGAGAATATTCGCACATGATATACGGCCTTGTTTTTTTTGCATCATCCGCATAGCGCTTCATATCATTTACTCTTGGATACATGGGGCAAACAATATCGGTATTCCAATCTTCACCCGCCTGTTCAAATTGTACAGGGCGGCTGTTATCTCTTTGCTTCATCCATTTATAACTATCATGAAATACGGGACCATTACCACACTCGTTACCCAAACTCCATATAATTACTGATGCATGGTTTTTATCCCTTTCCACCAATCTTTTGTGGCGGTCAAAATGTGCAGGTGCCCATTCTGGTAAGTAGGCTACATGCTTGCTTTTATCAAACCATCCTTGCAGTTCTGCCCCCATGGCATGGCTTTCAACATTTGCTTCATCTACCAGGTACAAACCATATTTATCGCAGAGTTTATACCACAAAGGATCATTAGGGTAATGCGAACACCTTACCGCATTAATATTGTATTGCTTCATCAGCTGAATATCTTTCAGCATTAATTCCGGGTTAGGTACATGGCCATTAATATCATCATGCTCGTGGCGGTTAACACCATGTACATAAGTAGCCACACCATTTACCAGCAGTTGTGCATTTTTAATTTCTATTTTTCTAAAGCCAATTTTTGCACCGGTATAAGTTGCTGTTACAATACCTTTACCATTGCTGTTGGTAATAATACAATCGTACAGGTCGGGTGTTTCGGCACTCCATTTTAAGGGGTTATTTATTTTACCTGCAAAAGAAATGGTTTGAAAACTATCTTTATCTACATTGTAATTTTTCTTTTGTGTAAATACTTTTTTACCATTCTTATCCAATAACTCTACTGTTAAAAATCCATCGTTGGCAAAATTGCCGGCAAATTTTCGCAGGTCTATATCGGCACTAAACAAACCATTTTTATACTGTGCATCCAGATCTCCTTTTAAAAAGAAATCCCATACGGTGAGTTTTGGTAAAGCATATAAAAAAACATCTCTTTCAATACCACTGATGCGCCAAAAATCCTGGTCTTCCAGGTAGCTGCCATCATGCCAGCGAAATACCTGTACCGCTAAAAGATTGGTTCCTTTTTTAAGGTATTTGGTTACATCAAATTCTGCTGCAGTTTTGGATGCTTTTGTCATGCCCACTTTTTCTCCATTTACATACACAAATGCACAACCGGTAATAGAACCAAAGTGCAACAAAATCTGTTGCCCACTCCATTTTTCCGGCACGGTAAATTCTTTACGGTAAGTACCTACCGGGTTGTTTTCTCCAATAAAAGGTGGATTTTTAGGATAAGGATAAGTAATGTTGGTGTAGATGGGAATTCCAAAACCTTTCAACTCCCAATTAGATGGCACAGTAATATCATTCCATTGAGTTGTATTTAAACCGGTACGATAAAAATCGGGTATACGGTTGGCGTATTTATCGGTATAAATAAATTTCCAGGTGCCATTTAAAGATTGATGAAAAGAAGAGCGGCTGTAATCATCGTTTATTACATCCTGCGCCGACTGAAATAACATAAATGTAGCATGAGGTGCTTCTTTATTTACTTCGTATAATTTGGGATTCTCCCAATCATTATTAACGGGCTGGGCAAATGCCGTTGTGGCCAGTAAAAAGATATTTACTAAAAATATCTGTGCGATCTTATTAAACATTGTACTTGATTATAAAGTTGACTTAATTATTATTTCCTTTCTTTAAATTATTTTCAAACCAACCCAGCCGCCATTCATCCATCCATTCCACAACAGGCGTTTCATTCTTAAATTGTATGGGTAACCACAGGTAACGGCTATCTTTTAAATTACCGGGATTCCATTTATCTGCTAAAAAAATAAATTGATCTTTTTTTCCTGCAACGGGTAATACAAAAGTGGATTGCCCGTCGAAAGTAATATCAGCCTGAGGGCCGCTCATGGGATTAATTTTTGATTCCGTCCATGGGCCAAAAAGATTGGTAGCGGTATGCAGTGTTGCTTTGTTAGATTTCCAACCGGTGCAGCCGCTGGTGATGAGGTGATAAATATTGTTGTATTTAAAAATTGCCGGTGCTTCTCTATGATTGCTGAATAACATGGTATCTGCTGTGGTAACAGATAAAAAATCGTCAGTGAGTTTTGCTATCCGCAGATCATAATTTTCCCTGGAAGAATAAATAATATAAGCATCACCATTATCATCTTTATACAGCGTCATATCACGGCTCATATTTCCGTTGGGCCTGAAGCTGCTGATATATTTATACGGGCCGGTTACATTATCACTTACTGCCACAGCTGCTCTTGCGGCACTGTATCCTTTGCCCCTTAACTCCAGGTGAAACCACAATACAAACTTTTTAGTCTTTTCATTGTACAACACTTTGGGCCGTTCCATTACGCAGCCCCTTGCAATATCACTTAATGTATCATTTTTATCCTGCGATAGTGCCATTGCTTCCAGCTTCCAGTTGTACAAATCAGAAGATGAATACACATTCACTCCTTCCGAAGCAAAGCGACCCCGTTTTTCCCCAAACCAATAGTATTTGCCTTGCTGAAATATTACTCCGCCGCCATGTGCATTGATCACTTCACCATTATCATCCAGCCAAATTTTACCGGGAGATATTTTACTGCTATCGGTATTTTTTTTTACTGTTCCTTCTTCCACAGTACTTTGCTGTGCAACAAAATGCTGGCCACAGCCAGTTAGTAATGCCAATGATAATCCTGTTATTGCAAATACATTTTTCATTCTTTTTGATTTACATCTTGCTCATTCTTTTGTGCTAAGTTGTTTTAAAACCCGCTGTAGAAACAGCGGGTAGTTAAACAACTGCTATTGTTTGCTATATGAAAAAACTATTTTATGCTTTCTTTATAATGCACTTCGCTTAACCCCCGCAGTTTTTCTGCTGCCCACTCTGCAGTAATATCTCTTTGCGGATTAGCCAGCATTTCGTACCCCACCATAAATTTTTTTACTGTTGCCGAGCGAAGTAAAGGTGGATAAAAATGCATGTGCAAATGCCATCCCGGATAATTGCCATCGTTTACCGGTGCCTGGTGTACACCTGCTGAATAAGGAAACGACACATTAAAAAGATTATCGTATTTGGCAGTTAAGCGTTTCATAATATCTGCATAAGCCATTCGCTCTTCATCAGTAAGCTGATGCATATATTGTACATGGCGCTTACTTACTATCATGGTTTCGTAAGGCCATACTGCCCAAAATGGCACCAAGGCAACAAAGTGTTTATTTTCTAACACTATCCTTTCCTGTTGTTCTAATTCCAGTTGTATATAATCTGATAAAAGGCTTCGGCCATGCTGCTGAAAATAATTTTGCTGCTGGGTGGTTTCTTTTGCTACTTCTAACGGAATGGAATTTTGTGCCCATATTTGTCCGTGCGGATGCGGATTGGAACAACCCATTATCTCGCCTTTGTTTTCAAATATCTGGATATGTTTTATTGTTTTATCCAAAGCAATATTTTCAAACTCCGCACACCAGAGATCGATAACTTTTTTAATTGCCTCTACAGATAACAGCGGAAGTGTTAAACTGTGGTTGGGAGAAAAACTAATTACACGGCAAATACCTTTTACACTGTTTGCTTTTAATAATCCGTTGATATCAACTACACCTGCCGGTGTATCCGGAAGAAGTGATGCAAAATCGTTGGTAAAAACAAATGAATCATTGTATACAGGATTAATGCTGCCGTCTGCTCTTGTATTTCCGGGGCATAAGTAACATGCAGGATCGTAGGATGGCCGGTTATCATCTGGCACAGTTTCTACTTTCCCTTGCCAGGGCCGTTTAGTGCGGTGCGGCGATACCAATATCCAATCGCCGGTAAGTAAATTATACCTTGTGTGTGAATGTTCTTTAAGGTTAAACATGAACGTAATTTTTTTGTGCAACTATTCCGGTACCCTCTTCAATAGAAGCTATATAATACGTAAGCTGCAACCCTGTTGCTGTTTCATAAGCCGGTTTTATTGCTGCTATCAGTTTATTGATCTCCGTTTCTTTTACCAAATTTATGGTGCAGCCACCAAAGCCACCACCCATCATTCTTGCGCCCAATACTGCTTTATTATTTCTAACATGGTCTACTAAAAAATCAAGTTCTTTACAACTCACTTCGTATTGTTTACTAAGCCCATCATGTGTGGCAAACATTTTTTTACCAAGAGAAGTGATATCACCTTTTTTTAAATCGTTGCAAGCCTGCAACAACCTGTTATTTTCATCCACCACATATTTACAGCGCTGGTATATCAAGGCATCTTTGGGTAAAACATATTTATCAAGCATAGCAATAGTAACATCCCGTAATGCTATTACTGCAGGCACCTGTTCTTTTACCCATGCCACGCCTTGCTCACATTGTTTGCGGCGGGTATTGTATTCGGATGAAGAAAGCTGGTGTTTAACGTTAGTATTTAGTAAGAGTATCTTGTAGCCATGTAAATTTAAAGGCACATACTCATACAAAAGGCTGCGGCAATCCAGATTAATTACATGATCTTTTTTGCCAAACAGGGAAGCAAACATATCCATCACACCGCAGTTAACACCGGCAAATTCATGCTCGGCATGTTGTGCCAGATGTGCCATTTCTGCTTTGGTAAGCTGCAGTGCAAATAATTCATTTAATGCAAATACCGTAGCACATTCCAATGCTGCAGATGATGATAATCCTGCGCCGATGGGTATATCCGCATCTACCAGTAAATTAAATCCAGCCAATGGCATATGCAGTTTTTGTAACTGATCCACAATACCTAAAATATAATTGGGCCAGTGTTTATCCGTTTTATTTATTTCATTTAACGTGGTTTGGTGATGCTGGTTAAACTCGTTGGCGTATAATGAAATGATATTATCATTTCGTTTACTTACTGCAACATAAGCAGCTTTATCAATGGCCGCCGGTAGTACAAAGCCATCATTATAATCGGTATGCTCGCCAATAATATTTACCCTGCCCGGCGAACGAACAATAAGTGGTTTTTCAACAGTGTTGAATATTTCACAAAAATCTATTGTTATATTTTTTTCATGCAGTTTCATTTTTTAATCTTTTGTTCCATAAATCGGTACCTTTCGCATGCCGCCAGTAAAAAAGCACCCACACCAAAATTGGCGGTGGAGTTTTTATCTACCACCTGGCCGGGAATTGCTCTTTCGCCAATGGGTTGTACATAACCAATTTTTCCATCCAGCTGCATAGCTATGTTCACTAAATACTGCCAGCCTTTATCAGCTATAGGCAAAAATTCTTTTCTATCCAGATAACCATTGTTAATGCCCCAAAGAAAAGCGTAGGTAAAAAAAGCAGTACCACTGGTTTCATACCCCGGAGATTGTGCGGTATCCATAATACTTCTTGTCCAATGCCCATCAGCCTGCTGATAATTTTTTAATGTTTGGGCCATGCCTTTAAATTTGGCAATGTATTCGTTACGGTGTGTATCGTCTTTTGGCAAATCTTTTAAAACTTTTGCCAATGCTGCAAACACCCAACCATTACCCCTGGCCCAAAAATCTTTTTTTCCGTTGCTTGTTTTATGTTTAGGATAAACATATTTAGCATCACGATAATAAATTTTTTCTGTACTGTCGTACATAATACTATTGGCATAGTTGTAATACTCATATAACTTATCTAAGTATTTTTTTTCGCCGGTAAGCTTAAACATTTTGGTCATCACCGGCATTACCATATACAACCCATCTGCCCACCACCAATATTTATTTTCTGTAGTGCTTATTTCATACCCCATCACTTCTTTAGCCCGGGCCACTTTTTTTTCATCGGGTTGTACATTGTACAGATCAATATAAGTTTGAAAACAAATTTGCCAGTCGCCAAATAATACATACTCCGGCTTTTCGCCATAGTTATATTTCCATTCGGCTTTGTTGTTACTGGTTGCTCCCATCCAATTATTTTTTTGAGCCCATGCTTCCGAATATTTTTTATACTCCCCGTTATTGGTTAAACCATACACTTCCATATTACCGGTATGGTAAGCGGCATTATCCCAAAATGCCCTGCCGTGATCAGGATTAGCCTTTTGCCAATAGGTATTTACTTTATCAATTACAGCCATCACTTCTTTTGCAGACTGCAATGGAATGGATGCATTTTTTTTTGAAGTACCACATGCCGCAAGCAATACTATCATTACCAGTAAACCGGTAAAAAATAAAATACTTGTATGATTGCGGATAAACTTCACTACTGCTATTTTTAATTCTATTTACCAACCAGGATTTTGCACCATGGCCGGCATTTTATTTATTTCTGCATCGGGTAAAGGCATTAAATACATTTCCGGACGGAAGTTGTGCCTTCGAATAGATTCCAGTCTTTCATACGTATAAGTGGCGTTTGAATTTTTGGTGATCTTCATTACCTTGTTAAACTGGTTATTGGTAACCATCGCAATTTTCCAGCGGCGTATATCATGCCAGCGATGATCTTCAAACGCCAGTTCAATACGTCTTTCATTTCTAACTACCGCTCTCATTTCTTCTTGCGTCATATTGGCTTTTAATCCATAAAGATTATCAACGCCGGCATCAATACCTGCTCTTTGCCGCAACTCAATCAACTTAGGGTAAGCCAAAGCGGGTTGCCCGGTTTCATTTATTGCTTCGGCATAATTCAGCAGCATTTCGGCATAGCGTATTAATGGCCATGCCCTGTTGGTGTTAGCGCCGCTGTTATTGCTGATCATTGAGTCGCACATTTTACGGCTGAAGTAACCCGTAGTAGTACCTGCATTAAAAGCATCCGTAGTTTGGGTTGGTGCCGGAATAGTTCCTGTACCGTTTACAAAAGTGTACACGGGTAATACCGCACTTCCGGTATTGTTAAAATAAAATGATCCATTAAAAATAATAGAATAATTAAATCTCGGATCTCTGTTAACATAAGGGTTATTGGGGTTATATCCGGATGATGCATTTACTGTACCATCTGTATTTAAAGGTTGCACTCCATTTCTCATAGGGAAAGATTCTGCCAGATCCTGTGTTGGCAAAGAACGGTTGGTTGCCGAACCCCTGGTTATAGGATTGTAATACGATTCAAAATCTTTATTTGGCCCTCGATAAAAACCCAATATATATTCACTGTTTACACGCTGTAAAAACAAATTGTAAAATCCATATCCGGGTTTAGTGGTATTATCAACATTTAAAGCATAGGCTCCGCTGGTAATTACAGCATTTGCAGCATCTGCAGCAGCCTGCCAATGTGTGGTGCTTGCAACCGGGTAACTTATCACAGGTGTAAGTGCAGGATTGGTTGAAATAGAACCACCATTAAATAAAGGGCTGGCAGCATATAATAAAGCCCTTGACTTTAATGCCTGACAAGCGCCTTTTGTAATGCGGCCATAATCAATATCAGCCGTATACGCAGCAGGTAATAATGCAGCAGCTTCATCAAGTTCTTCCGCAATATAATCCACCATTTCTGCAAAGGATGCTCTGGGCAGATTGATGATATCATCTTTGCCAAAAACATTATCTTCTACATTAGGCACACCACCAAACACCACCATTAATTGTGTATAGTACCAGGCCCTTAAAAATCTTGCTTCGCCTTTTACCCTTGCCTGTAAAGCAGGGGATAATGGTGTAGCAGGCAATTTAGAAAGCAGGAGATTTACACGCCGTATATTGGTATAAGGAGTATTCCAGAAATCCTGCACAATACCTCTGGTATTGTAAGTAGTTGGCGAAATGGAACCGTTGTATAAAATCACGGCTATTTGTGCCACACCAGAAAGCGTGTACTCGGCATCGTCTGTAGCTTGTTCGGTATTACCGTGAGAATCCCACCGGCCTTTATTAAAACTAAAAGCAATGTCGGAATAAATACCGGTTAAAAAAGCCATCGTTCTTGCACTGTCCGAAAACACGGCATTCTCGTCCAGCGTTATTGCCTGGCCATCTAAAAAGTCGCTTGATTTTTTACAGGCTGCAAAGCTTGTAATGATAACTAATGCGATTAATACTTTTTTCATCTGAATATTTTTTAATTAAATTTTAAAAAGTAATGCTGGTACCAAAATTGAATATGCGCTGCGGCGGATAAATAGTTCTGTCGGTATTGGTACTTATTTCAGGATCAAAGTCGTACAGTTTATCTAAACTGGTCCACAATAAAAGGTTGTAACCATTAGCATACAATCTTACATTTTCCAGCTTTAAATGCTTTACCCATTTTTGCGGTAACGTGTACCCAAGCTCGGCAGTTTTTAAGCGCAGGTAATTACCCGAAATATGGTAAAAGGTAGATGGAAATGCCAATGCATCACTTGCGCTGGGTACATTAATATACAACCGGGGAAAAAGGGCATTATCACCCAGTTCCGGAGTCCATGCATTTTTATGTATCTCGGTTAAGTTAGAGGAGAAAGGGCGAATGGCTTCTGCCACTGCCCTTACATTAAAATTGACTGCCCCCTGAAAAAATGCACTTAAACTAAAGCCTTTGTAAGTAAAGCCCAGTTGAAAACCATAAGTAGTATTGGGTATATTGGAATAACCGGTTACTTCCTGATCGAAGCCATCAATTTTTCCATCTTTATTCAGATCGGCATATTTTAGATCGCTGGGGTAAGGCTTGGTTGATGGCACAGGGCTGTTGGCAATATCTGTACTGTCTTTATAAAACCCAATAAAACGATACACCCTTTGCATACCAATACTGTTACCCGTAAACGCCTGGTATTTATTGGTAAAGTTTGCTTCGTCGGCAAATTTTATTTTATTTTTTGCAACAGAATAAGTGCCTTTTACACGGTAACCAAAATCTTTTCCGATTTTACCATTGTAGTTCAATTCAATTTCGTAACCTTCATTATCTACTATACCTAAATTAACCGGTGGTAAAGTTTGGCCAAACACGGCAGATACAGTTCCCCTGGTGGTTAAGATATCGTATCGTTGGTTTTTAAAGTAATCAACCGTACCAAATAAGGTATTATTAAAAAAGCCAAAATCTAATCCTATATCCAGTTTCTTTTCTTTTTCCCAGGTTACCTGGTCGTTACCTAAAGTACCTTCACGTATACCGGTAAATGAATTACTGGTAGTACCAAAATTGATGGCCCCACCATTACCCCATGATGGTAGATAATAATAGTTAAACCCACTGCCTATTTTATCGTTGCCCACCAAACCATATGATGCCCTTAGTTTGAGATTATTGATCGCTTTTAAATTATTTTGTATAAAATCTTCCTTGGCAATATTCCATCCTACAGATACTGCAGGAAAAAGCCCGTAGCGGTTAGCTTCTGCAAAACGGTCGGAGCCATTGTAAGCAGTGTTAATTTCGGCAATATATTTTTCTTTAAAATTATACCCCAGCCTTCCTGTAAAACCACGGTAATTATTAGGGATAAAATTAAACGTGTTATTGGAATTGAACCTTAGATCGGTACCCTGGTTTACCAATGCCAATGCATAAACCCGGTGACGGCCAAATGTTCTGTCGTAATTTAACATTGCCTGCAATGTTAAAGTGCGTACCGTGCTGCCTGCACCATAACCACTAAAGAACCTGCGTACACGATAAACGTTTACATCTCTTGGCGTGTAAATATTTGTGGCAGCATCATACATAAAGGAAGGAAACTGGTCACGTGTCATACTTCTTGAATAGCCATAGTTACTGGTGTACGCCACGGTTGTTTTAAATGAAAGTCCTTTTGTAACTACATCCAGTTTTTGATTGGCAGAGGTAATAAAATTCATATTGTTTTCGTAATTGCGGTTATACCCGTAGTAAGTTAACCGGCCAACAATATTATTGGTATTGTAAGCAGTGTTGTTATAACCACCGTTTAACTGCCAGGTGCTGTAACCATAACTACCATTAGGATTGTAAGGCTGATAGGCAAAAGGTGACAATGAATAAAAACTGCTGTATTCATAAAACACATCATTGTATCCAAAGGCGCTACCCACGTTAGGTGTATTGATCTCGCCAATATTACCAGACAGATCAACTCTAAGATCGGTGGTATTGGTTATTTTAATATCCAGGTTACTGCGGAAGTTGTACCGCATGTGGTAATAATTACCATTTACATCCTGTGCCTTACTAAAGTTTTTTACCATCCCATCCTGAAATAAACCGCCCAGGGAAACAAAATATTTCACCTTTTCGGTACCGCCGCTGATATCAAAATTTGCCCGGTATTGCTTACTGAATTTTTTAAACAAAGTTTCTTTCCAGTTAATATTGGGGTGGCCATAAGGATCGGTACCATTTTTATAATGCTCCAGATCAGCATCAGAAAACCTTCTTACAAATGAAGAAGATGGATTGATCCTGTTTTCTTCTATTTGTACCTTGTTGTATAAATTGGCTGTTTCATACGCATTAAGATATTCAGGTAAGCTGGTGGGTTGCTGTATGCTATTTTCCAGTCGTGTAGAAATTTTTGGCGCCCCTATTTTACCCCGCCTTGTGGTAATGATAACTACACCATTGGCTCCTTTAACGCCATATATAGCAGTAGTGGAAGCATCCTTTAAAATACTCAGCGATTCAATTTCGTTAGGATCGATACGGGAAAACTGATCGTAACTGTATTCAATATCATCTACAATGATAAGTGGCGAATTGGAGCCGGTATTATAAGAGCTTTGACCACGTATAAAAAATGTAGCACCGTCAGCGCCCGGCCTTCCTGTTGGTTGAACAGAAAAGAAACCCGGCAACCTGCCGGCCAGCGTATTTTGTAAACTGGCAGAAGGATTCTCCCGCAGTTCAACCCCTGACACCGTACTAACGGAACCGGTTAGTGTTATTTTCTTTTGTTTACCATAACCAATTACCACCACATCTTCCAGTGCTTTTCCTTCGGAATTACTGAGGGTGATTTTTACAGTTTGCTTACCGGCTACATTAATTTGCTGAGTGGCAAAACCTACTGCAGTAATAACAATAGTATTACTTGTACCTTTTAAAGTAAGGCTGAATTTTCCATTGGCATCTGTTACAACACCATTAGAAGGCATGTTTTTTTCGGCCACAGTAGCACCATCAACGGGGCCCGTACTATCCACCACCTGCCCGGTAATCACTTTGCTTTGTGCATATAGCTGCACCAGTGCAATAAGCTGCAGGGTGAGTATAAAAAATATTTTTTTCATCGTTATCGTTTTAATATTTTTTTAAAGTTGAAAATTACCAGCCTTCGTTTTGAATTAATGCCCTGTTCTTTACCGTTTCGTCGTAAGGTATGGGCATGTGGTATAATTTATTGTCGAATTGTAAAGTACCTGCCACTACTTTTTCGTAAGTAAGTACTGTACCCGACTTGGTAATTTTCATTCCATATACCGGACTGTTTAAATCAGTGGCGGCTGTTTTCCAGCGGCGGATATCCCAAAAGCGATGCTCTTCAAAACTTAATTCTATACGGCGTTCGTTGCGTACCAGCTCTCTCATTTCATCCTGTGTTATTGCTGTTTTAATTCCATAACGGCTGTTAGTACCTGCAATTATGCCCGCTCTTCTTCTTATCAATCCAATTTGGGTAACTGCTTCTTCCACCCTGCCCATTTCATTTAATGCTTCTGCATAATTGAGTACTATTTCTGCATACCGAAACAAAGGAAAATTGTGGCTTTGATTAGAATAAGTAGAGCCGGTTGGAAAATTGCCTAAAAATTTACGCAGGTAATAACCCGTTTTTGTTTGAATGGCTGTACCGGATGTATTGGGTTTATCCAGTCCGCCTTCAAAAGTTTCTACGCCACGGCCAAGCCATGCATAACCATTACGAAAAACTGTTACATCCAATCTTGCATCACGGTTGGTATAAGGTGCAGCAGCATTGTAACCGGAGGCTACATTTACTGTTCCATCAGCATTAAAAGGTTGTAACCCGTTTGTCATAGGAAAAGCATCTACAAAATTTTGTGTAGGGCTGGTATATCCCTGGCTGGATGCTGTACCGGAATACCCAATAGGCGCCTGCGTATTTTCTAACCCCGTATTATTGGAGCTTTGCTTGGCCAGAATAATTTCTACATTTTTCTTTGTAGTAAATATGGTAATAAAACCACTGGCTGCCGCTGCCTGGCTGGCCGGAGGTGCTGTAGGAAAAAGATTATAATAGTTTAGCGCCCTTAATTCTTCGGCGGCGTCAATTACTTTTTGCCAGCGTGTAGCATCGGCTGTTACATACCCGGTTAAAGCTTTTTTTACCGGGTCGGTTTCTATACCGCCGCCATTAAACAATGGGCTGGCAGCATATAACAGCACCCTGCATTTTAATGCAATCGCTGCGCCTCTTGGTACTCTTCCCCAATCACCGTCAGTAATCACTTCTTTACGCAAACTATCTTTTACAATATTGCATTCGCTTACAATATAGTTTACACAATCTTCAAAATTATTACGGGGAATTTGCAGGTCATCGTCCAGTGTAAAAATCCTGTCGCCCAATAATGGTACACCACCATATCTTTTTAACAACTCAAAATACATCAGGCAACGTATAAACCTGGCTTCTGCCCTCCAGTACTGACGGGTTAATCGGGCATTGGCAAGCGTTACAGGGTCAGATTCCACCACAGGTACTTTACCAATATTCTGCATAAAAATATTTGCCCTGCGTATACCATAATAGCTATTGGCCCAATACGCATCAGGATTATTCAGTACGCTAATACGCCGGTTGGTATAATACTCAACCAAAGTATTATTACGGCTGGGTATTGCATCACCGCTTGCTGCATCCAGAAAATCGCTACTTATCCTGTTAAAGCCACCAGGAATGTAATTGTATAGATCATTCAGGTTAAAAGCTGCCACCGTACCCAGTCTGTCCAGTGTATCAAACACTAAGTCTGCTCCAAACCAATCTTTAGGTTCGGTCTCAATTTTTTTACAACTGGTAGTTGAAATGGATAATATCAGCACGAGTGATACTATACCTGTTAATAATATTTTTGTTTTACTCATATAGCTGGTTTTACAATTTTATATTTATTCCAAAATTTAATAATCGTTGCATAGGATAACTGAAGCCACTGATAATTTCAGGGTCACGGTCGTCTATTTCTTTTGATGCAATGGTGAGCAGGTTATAGCCCCTTGCAAACACCCGTATGCTTTGTAATTTTATACGGATCAATAAATTTTGAGGAATGCTGTAGCCAATTTCTACCTGTTTTAACCTTACATAATCGCCATTACGCATCCAGTAAGATGATTGCGCCTGGTTATTACTATTGGTGCCGATATTTACACGTGGATAAGTAGCGGTTGCGGCAGTAGCCGGCGTCCATCGGTTTAAATTATTTTCGTAAGCCTGGCCAAACCCGCCATTTTGAAAAGCCCAGATACTTGATCCTCCCACATACACATCTCTGTTGGTAACACCCTGTATCAATGCGCTGATGTCAAAACCTTTGTACCCGGCACCTAATGATACACCAAAAAACATAAGCGGTTTACCAGCCCTGCCAATTGGTTTTATATCAAACTGATCAATAACACCATCGCTGTTTAAATCTTTGTATTTAATATCACCGGGTTGTGGCGTGTAACCAACAGTGGTAGCGCTGCTGTTAATTTCGGTTTGGTTTTGAAATAAGCCGTCTGCTATATAACCAAACGACTGCCCAACGGCCTGTCCTGTACGTTTCATCCATTCGTACGGTTGAAAAACCTCATCACTAAATACCACTTTTGTTTTTAATAAACTGCTGTTGGCAGCAACAAAATATTCCAGGCCACTGTTTGTTTTCTGTTGCCAGCTTAATTTTACTTCCAGCCCGTTGTAGCGGTTTGTACCCAGGTTTTCCCTGGGATAATTATTGCCAATTATGGTACTGCTAAGCCCTCTTGTTTGTAACAGATCCAAAAACTTATTATTAAAGTACTCAAGGGTAAAACCTAATTTATTATCCAGCACAGCAGCATCCACACCAACATTAAATTTATTCGCTTTTTCAAAATCGATATTTGGATTAGCAAGAGTTTGTTCGGTAATAGCAGTTTGTGTACCTGCTGAAGTTCCAAAATAAACACTGCTGGCATCAAAAAAGCGCTGTATATAGGTAAAGTAACCGGGGTCATCCCAGCCCGTTCTGCCAAATGAACCATACAATTTTAAACGGCTTACCCATTTTTGTCTGGCCATAAAACTTTCCTTCTCCATATTCCATCCTAAGCCAATAGCAGGAAATAACGCTCTTTTAAAATCGCCGTTGGCCGGATAGCGATTACTGCCATTGTAACCAAATGCCGCTTCTGCCACATATTTTTCTTTGTAATTATACGCCACACGGCCTGATATACCACTGATGGTGTATGCCAGATCTCCAGCGTTAACTGAATTATCACGGTTGGCTAAAAGCAAAGCATTTATACCATGTATCTTCTTAATTTTTTTATCGTACCCCAATGATAATTCTACATAATTATTGCGGCCCTGGTACTCTATACCGTTACCATTGGCCTGTGTTCCATCAAGCCCGTATTTATTATAAGTAACCGGGTTGGTGGTGCTTATCATTTGATAAACAGCAAAAGTTTTGTTGCGGTTATTGTTTTCGGATAAGGTGGCACTAAAAGATGTTTTTGCCTGTGCCCATAAGCCCGGTGTAATAAAATCCAGTTTTTGTTTCAGGTAAAAATTGGCCAGCATATCTCTTTTATAATTAAGCCGGTAACCGCTGGAAATGGCCTGCGCCATAATATTATTTTGAAACAGATTACTACCACCAAAAGAACCGTTACTGTTGTATACAGGATAGGAATTGTTAGGCGTATTTACAAAAGATGACAATATGGAACCGGTGGTACTGCCCGGCTCGCTGCCATTTAATATTCTACCCAATAAGTAAATACCACCTGTAAGCTGACTGTTTACACTTACATCCACATTACTGCGTATAACATAAGTTTTAAAATCGTTGTTGGTGTTATAAGAGTTTTTATCGGAGGTTACTAAAAAACCGGTTTGGTTTACATGCTCCAACGATACATAATACCGGGCAGACTTATTACCACCCGTGGCGTTTAAAGAATACCTGTCGAACCGGGAAGAAGATTTTAATAAGGCATCTCTCCAGTTTACATCAGGATGTCCGTATGGATCGGTACCATTTTGATAAGCATCAAGATCTGCCTGCGTATATTTTGCTGCAAGGCCATCATTCATCAACGCCTCGTTGTATAAACTGGCGTAATTAAAAGAATTTAAAACCTTAGGGGCGCCCAATGATTTTTGAAATGAAGTTTGCGCTGTAAAGGATATGGTTTGTCTTTCTACCTTACCTTTTTTTGTGGTGATTAATAAGGCACCATTGCTGCCTCTTACCCCCAACATAGCGGTACTTAAAGCATCTTTTTGCAGGGTCACGCTTTCTATATCTTCTAAATTAAAAATGGTAAGGTTGGCTACCACACCATCTATTATTACCACCGGATCTACACCCCGTAACGAAACTGATGCGCCATCGGCACCCGGTTGGCCCGAAAACTGTGTGGCATAAAGGCCGGCCATGCGACCGGTTAATGCTGTTTTTGCACTGGTAACAGGGGCTTTTAAAATATCTTTTGAATACAAAGCCTCGGTAGAAGTGGCGGTTAAATGCCAGGGAGTAGCGCCATAGATGAGCTCCACCGGTGGTTTGGGTTTAATTACAATGGTGTCGTTGGCAGGCTTTGCTTTTTGGGCATAAGCACCTGCATTTATTATGGTAATACATAATAATGTACAGCACACCTGTTTTAAAAATGCAGACATAGTAAAGTTTTTAATCTTATTAAATAGAATGTGAACAGCAGAAAGAATATCTGCAAAACGAGATGGATAAGCAGCGCCCCTGAGTTGTAGAGCTGATGGTTTTTTAAATCTCATAAAGCAATTTTTTAGGCAATTCGTGTTAGTAGCGGATGTAAAAGTAAACGCTGAAGGGGGGTAAAATGGGGGAATGGCTGGTAAAATAAGGGGGTAAATTCGGATAATTGCAAATAAAGAGGGGTAAAATGGAGGTTTTGTGGGGAAAGTTAGAGGAAGGCGAAAAAATATTGATGTAACACACCGGGATTACTGAAGTACTGAAAATAGTAATTCATCCGCCCGGTACAATTGGTTAAAAAAAGCTATTGAGATAATACAAAGCTGAAGATGAATTACCGCAGAATCACAAAAGCAGAAGATAACTTTTGCCCGTATTTTGGCAAGCTACTTTACAGATTGGTTTTTGGGGTGTGGGTTTTGTGTTTTTGTCTTGCAGCGTTGGTATAAGAGACCTTGGCTATTTGTGTTAGTTTATTATGTGCTGTGGGCTTTGTGTGCCTGCCAATGTGCTTGCCTTGCGGCGTTGGCTAACTAGAGACTTCGCATATTGTGTCTTTAATTATGACCTTGCCTTTCTTTTAAACTCTCTATTGATTCCTTTGAATACAAATATGCATTTCCCTTTTTAGTGAACTGCAATTTGCCAGTGTTTCGGATATGAGCCAAATCACAATCCTGAACTTTGAGTTCTGCTTTCGCCTCTTTGCTCGTTAAAAAATTATTTGGTTTATTTTTCATCAATGAATCTGGTCTAATACTTCGTCTAAATTATCTCCTTGAAAGTTAATAGATGCAGCATATTTATTCTTTAAAGCTCCCAGCTCGGCAGGTTTTAATACTGTGCTATCAAACAAATAAATCAACAAGAGTTTTGTCAAACCTTGATTACCCATAATCATTGTCTTCTCAAAGTCGTTCCACATTACTTGCTTCCACGGCTTGGTATTCAAATTGAAATCTAACTTTGCAAACTGCTTAAAGATTTGCAGAAATGATAACTGCTTGCGTTTACTTATTTCAATAGCTGCAAGCATAAACGGTAAAAGCCCAACAGGTCTAAATAATAAATTTCCTCCGTCATTGTTGTTTCTAAATTTCAATGCTGGCTCAACAGATTTGTCTTTAATAAAATCCAACAGGTAAGGGAATTCCTTAACCAAATCACTCCAAATCCCCCCACACATTGTTTCAAATGCTTCCAAATCGTTTTCACTTGGTCTGAACTTTAAATATTCTTCAAGGGGTTTATTATCTCTTTCAGGATTAGGTTCATGTTGCTTAATAATTTTTCTAAACAATTTTAATATTTCCCAATTACAATCGTATAAGGTAATTATTGAAGTGAATGAATGCTTATCATCATTTGGGATTGCCTTGTTCTTACTCTTTGTTACTTTTCTTTCAGTAAATAGGGCATGACCCTCTAAAAGATTTCTTGTAACTATTGCAATTGAATCATCTTCATCAAGAGCAATAATATCATCCATCGTTACTGGCTTTGCATATCTATTGAGAGTTGAAAACAATCTCCTTGTTCTTTTCATTCCTTCATCGTCATTTTTATGACCAATGAAAATTGCTGAAATTTTCGTTTCAGCTAATTCGGGATTTGCCGATAATGCAGCCTTAATTCCTTCTACTCGATGTTGTCCATCAACAGGAAATATTTTATGCTTCCCAGGAAAATCTAAAAGCCCTAATTGAAAAGTTTCTGTATCGTCATACTTTATTTCTACTTCCTTCCAATCAGGGTAATCATCATAAACAGCCAATACCAATGAATTGAAAAATAATTCGGGCTGATTCAGAATGTAATTCTTAATACTTAAATAGTTGTTTGTAATGCTTCTTTGAATTAGTTCTTTTAAACTTTCTGAACGATGTAATTCTTCATCAATCTTTGAAACATGGTCATTGACTTGTTGAAAAGAAAGAGTGGACACATAGTAAGTCCAATCTCCCATCTTGGCTCTTATAGCAGGTATCTTCATAACTAAAATGCTTTAATTGCTTGTTTGATTTCTTGGTCAGGAATTTCATCATTCATTGGCAAAAGCAAAAAATTAATCAGTTGCTTTTCTAAATCAATGATGTCAGCATTATTATTTAAAACAAAATAAGCCAAGTGTAAATCCTTTGCCCAATACTTGAACATTCTTGTAATTTTTGGTCGTTCATCATTTCTTGAAAAATGTTGAAAGTATTCCTTCACTCTTTTTCTTAAATTTTGATGCTCTGTAAATTGAGCTCTGCCAATGTAAAAAGGGTATTCAGTTATTCCAGAAATAATTTCACATTTCACATAGAATAAATAAAGCCCTCCGCTATTATTTGGAACTGTATCAATCGCTGCTTCAAAATCATCAGCGTTTGCATTTAGATATTTTATTTTTTGCCAATTGGCAAATTGCAAATTCAATTGCGGAAAATTAAATCTATCCCACAACGGTCTGTGCAAAAAGTATTTTACAGCTTGGTTGTTTAGTTGTTCCCCTAATTCAAATGCAGATGAATTCATTATTTTTCTTCCAATAAATCAATGAAGCAATTATCGTTATTATCAAAAAAGGTTGGTGATGATTCCAACTTTGCTCTGATTTTGTCAAAGCCACCATTGGCATATTCTTCCATTAATTTTTTCATCCCTAAAATTTCCTTTTCAACTTCCTTATCGTCCTTATTCTCTAACTCATTGAAATCAATTTCCGATTTTGCAATTACACCCATAATAACATACTCTGCTAAGTCAGACGGTTGCCATGATTTAATAGCTATGAATTTACTTTTATCTGTACTCGGCTTTAAGGCAACACGATAATCATTTTTTAAGCCCAGCAATGCGGCATACATATAAATTTCATACTTAGTTGAGAAATGTTTTCCTTGTTCCCATGATGCACTTTCCCCTGCTGTTCCTGCTCTGCCACCTTGCACAACTGTAAACTTAGTAATCAATTCCTCATTCGCTGAATCATATTCAGGTTCTCGGTCTTTTATTTTCTTTAAGAGTTCCATATTAATTCAATGCCTCAATTTTAGTAGATAAATTATTTCTGTTGCTTCTTTCTGTTTCAGGAATAGAAGGTGTAATCATAAATACTTTCCCAATTTTAATATCAGGATTGGTTAACAACTCATTTCTTAGATTTTGATTCTTGTAAAACTCTTTACTCATTATTATACTTTGCCTGTAAACTTTACTAATTGTTTTACAAAAACCCATTGTGTAGTCCTCACCAAAAACAGAAGTAGGGGCATCAGTAATCAGCGTATAAAAACTTACAACACCATCGTTGCTTTTAGCTGAAATAATTGCCATGATTGTAGCAAGCTTTACTAAAATTAAATTGCTTGTATTTGAACCCAAAAGCGGAACACCACTGTTGTCAATTATTTCAGGCATGAAATTACCATTTGGCAATCGTCTTAGTTTTATTTGCCCCCTTGTAGATTTATTTCCCGAAGTCATAGCTTCATAATGACTGTTGGCTTCCTTTTCTAATTGAGAAATCAGATTGTTGAAAACCCTATCCCTTGTTGAACTTGCAATAGATTCAAAATCGTTTAACACATCTTTTTTTTCAATCAACCATTTTGGGATTTCACCAGTTACAAGTTCTTTTAATTGGTCATTTACACTTTTTAAAGTGCTTTTGAAATGTTCAATCTGTTGTGTAATTTTATTTAGGTTGTCTCTAAAATCTTTAGACTTCTTGTTTTGAACTGAATATTCGTTACGTATATTGGTAGCATCATCGAGTGTTAGAGAAGTATCAGATAAAAGCTTTTGAATATCTTCTTCCACTTTAGTCATTTGCTTATTTGCATCTTTAATTTTGGTATTGATGCTACTAATTTTTTTCAATGTTTCTTTTATATCAGAATCAATTTCTTCAATGCGGTGGGTGAGTGCCAAGCCATTTTGATATAATCTTTTGAAATCATCATTGAAATTTTGTTTACTAATTGGTTCATCTTCTGCTGTCTTTAATTTTTTATCAGGTCGGTCAATCAGTTCTTTTATTTTATTCCATTCTTCAGAATATTTTTTTGCTTCTCTATCACACACTAAACATTTTTCTTCATCCAACATTCTTTGAACATAAATTGGTTCAGGAACATCAAGAGGTAAACGGGTTTGCAATTTCTTTACAACTGCATCTTCGGCTGCAAGTGTTGCTTTAATTTCAGCAGCTTTTTCAAGTTTCCTATTTTCATATATTGAGAAACGATTGCTAAATTCTGCATGTAAAGATTCTGTTCCCTTCAAAACCCATTTGTTACGAAACATTTTTCTATGAAAACTAAATTGTTCTTCTTTTAATGCCTCATTTAATTCAGTCAGCAAATTGAAAACGCCTTTTTTTCTTTCTTGTAATTCATTTACTTTTTGTGCATCCGCTTGTTTGTTTAATAGTTCCTCACATCTTGCTTCTGCCCTTGATAGATTTTCATTGACTTCCTTTTCATCTTTCTGTAAGTCTGCAACTCTTTCTTCAAGTTTTGTTTTTTGTTTTCCTAATTCTTCGCTTTTATCTATGTCTTTGCTTAATCTTCTAACCTCTCTATCATATTCTGTATTTCCTGATTTTGCAGCCGCCGCAGCGATTTCTTTTAATTCATCGTAACGGGTAATGCTTGATAATACATTGATTGCCTTTGTAAGAGTATCTTGTTTATTGAAATCAATAATTGATTCTACTTGTTCACCTTGAAACCATAAATAATCTTTCATTTTAGGGGGCAGAATATTAGAAACAATTCTTCTTTTTTCTTCTTCGTCATTTACCATTTTTGCATTTAGGTAAGACAAATCCTTTTTCATTACTGTAAACTCACTGTCATTTGTTTCTACAATCTTTCCGTCTAAAATGTTGGCGGTGTATTTCCGTTCAAGAATGTAAACATTATCCTTCTCTAAATTATGAAAAGTGATACTTACCGATGTACTTACTTTTCCATCTTTAGCATTTGACTTTGCTTTGTCAGAAATAATTTTTGACTTAACTGCTTTAGTATTTTGAAATTCTTTCTTTTCAGGAACGAATACTTGGTCATACATAACCCAATAAAAAGCATCGTACAATTTTGATTTACCATAACCATTATCTCCGATAATGACATTGATGCCTTCGGTAAACTCCATACTGCTTTTACCAGCATAGCACATGAAGTTTTCCAATTCTATTTTTTCAATAATCATTTTAATTATTTATTGAGATATTGATTTATTTTTCTTGAGATTACACCTTCTGTTTCACCATCAATATTTCCATTGATAGCAAGTTTAAATACTTCAATAAGTTTCACTCCACTTTGCTCAATGATTTTTAACTTATCAATTTTCTCTTGGGTAATGTAATTCTTCTCAATGAGAAGAGGGTCTTCCAAGTAAGTTTTAAAAATATTTTCTCTTGTCATACTGATGCAAGTTCGTTTTGAATTGTATAAATATTTAGATTGTAATGAGAGCAAATGTCTTTAAAAACATCTTCTGTAAAATAAGGATTCTTTGAGAGTGAAGCAAAATACATTACTCTTTCCAATTCTGTTTTTACCATTCTTTTTTCTAAATCAAAAGTTTCAGAACCTTCCAATTGATTTTCATAATCAGGCATTACAACCAAATCGTGAATCACTGCATAGTTTTTTGCAGGATGCTTTCTTAAAATTCTTCCTCTTCTTTGAATGAATTGTCTTGGATTTCCTGTGCTGCTGCAAAAGATTGCTGTTTCTGCTCTTGGAATATCAACTCCTTCGTCCAAACATTTCATTGAAGCAATTACATCAATTTCTCCATTCTGAAATTGCTTTAAAACATCGTCTCGGTCTTTCATTCTACTTATGAATTGATTGACTAAAATTTTTTCATTAATCTTAGCAATCTCCCTTGTGTATTGATTTATCAAGCGAACATTTTCTTCAATTAATTCATCTTCTTCTTCTCGAATTTCAAAAGTTTCACCTTCTGGAACATAGATGAAAGTATATTTCAAATTTCCCTTTTCTGAAAATTGCTGCTTCAAAATCTGAATCGTTGCATCCAATTTATTTACCGCTTTATGTATAATTCTTTTTCTTTTTAGTAATAATTTTTCGATAATGCTTTCCTTTTCAGGATTTCCTTTTCCAAAGCAATAGAGTTTTGAAAGTTGATTGCTAATGTCAACATACTCTTTCATTTCTTCGTCTGTCAACTTAATTATGTGAGGGTAATAATAATACTGACACAAAACACCTTCGTTGATTGCTCTCTCCATTGAGAAAGTGTAAGTGTAAGGTTCTTTGTCGTCAAAAAATACTTCCATCTTTGCCGTTCCTTCGGGATCGTAAATGCGTTTCGGAGTTGCTGACAAACCAATTCTTTTCATCAACCTGAAATCTTTCAATTTGCTTGCAACAGTTGGAGAAGCTAAGTTGTGTCCTTCGTCTGCAATAAAAATTGTATCATCAGGCAAATCTTTTATTAGAGTTTGAAACTTATCTTTTACGAATGATGCGTAAGTGCTAATAATAGCAAACGAAATAGGAATCCGTTTAGCTGTAGAAATCAAAGTAGTTACTTCATTTTGCCAATTCACTTTTGAAGAAATCTTAAACACTTCTTGAAAATTAAATGACCTAACTTCTTTCTCCCATTGTTCAACCAAAGTAATTGTAGGCACAAGAATTAAAACATGATAAATTTTGTCATGGTTATTTCTAAATTCAGAAAGCACACAATTCATTGATGTAATTGTTTTTCCTGTGCCGGTTGCCATTGCAAAAATTCCTTTGTAGCCATTATTAACCCAACTTTCATAAGCAGCAACTTGGTATTCTCTTGCTCCTGAAGGGTAAGGAAATCTTGGTTCTCTAATTATTTCTTCAATTCGGTTAACAGCTTTCTCAAAACTTTTTCTCACTCCTTTGTTTTCAAGCACAAGGCTTTTCTTTTCAGCCAATTCCTTTTCTTTTATCAGCAACTCATTCAATGAACTGTTGCCAAATTCCTTTTTTATTGCAACGGAAATATCATCTACTTCTAAATATTCAACAATGTCTGAATTGCCAGAAAAGATACTTTCAAAGTCTTTGTTCTGTCGGTTTATCATTTTACTTGAACGACTGTTTTCCCAACTTAAAAATCCGTCCAACTCCTCTAAGTTTTCAAGTAATCCAAATGCTGTAAAATTGCATGATGCTTTAAAACCAACTGTGTCTGTGCCATCCGAAAAAGCACCTGACTTGTAATGTGCAATACCTCTACCGCTTTTCGGTCTGATAATTTTTATTTGAATTTTATCATTGGCAATTAGCCAAGCAAGACAATCAAAAAAATGTTTGCCATAATCGTCAAGTGTTCTTTTCAGTTGCTTGATGTCAGACAAATCAATTGAAGTGTTTTGAACATTTCCTTCTCTGCCTGCTTTGATTGCATCTTTATCTTCTTGAGATAAAATATTATTTACAACCATTCTCACCGTTCCGCCATTGTATAGGAAACTTGCAAAGCCCAATGAAAGAACATTGATTGCAGCAGAACTGAAATATCCTAACAGTAAATCAAATTTTTTACTGTTGCACAATCCTTCCATATAAAACTGAACGGGTTCGCTTTCACTACCCGTTCTGTAAGACCTATCTTCTGACCAATTGACTTCCCTAAGCATTTATTGTTGAGGTTTCATCTTTAAAAATTCTGTCTGCTTCGTTGAAGCAATCTTCTTTATTGTCTCTCCACTCACAAGAAATCATCATTCCGTTATTATCTATAATTACCCATTGTTCACCTTCTTCCCGGCTAACCTCTTTTACAACCCAGTTAGTTACTTGATTAACCCAGTAATCAGTATTACGTTCTTGTCAGTTTTTTAAAGAATTTTGCATATTGATAAATTTAGTGTTTGAAATTTTTTAAATAAAGCAAGCTGCACAACCTTCGGCTTCCGCCTCTTCTAAAATAATATCCTTCCAATCTTTTTTTGTTACGCCTGCTTTTGCTTGCCGTTTTATAAAATCTTCTTTAATCCCTTGCATCCTTTCTGGCTTAATTATGTCGGCTAAAGTTTCATCCTGGCACCAGGTATAGCCGTCTTTCTCGTATTCCATTGCCTTTGCAAACTTTTCAGGATGTTGCTCATATAGCCAAACCCATTCTATTTTTTGTTGAAAGAAACAAAAGAAACAACCTGAACGACTTCTTGAATATTGCCCTGATTTTCCATTTACAGTGAAGTCAACTTTATTATAATATTCTGGCACTCCAACTCCGCTTTCTTTTAAAATCCTGAAAATATCGTCCCTAATTAAAAGGTCTTCATTGTTGGTAAGAGGAAAGCTTTCTTCTTTTGCTAATGGATAGTTTGTGGTTTTAAGAAATAAAAAAACCAACTCGTTAAATTCCTTTATGCCTAAGTCAAGCAACAAGTTAAGTTTTTGTTGTTGGGGAAAATTTGGTGTAAGTGGCTGCTGTAATACTTCTTCAATACGTTCTGAATTTTTTGCTGTTGGATTACTGCGGAATAAATTCAAAACAGATTGCGAATTTGTGTTCGCTAATACTTTTGAAATTACATCTTCACTCCAAATATTTTTCCTGAAAGGAAAAATGCTTTGAATGTTTGACTTCCTTGAAATGTACCCTTCTCTTTCTTCATCGCCTCTAATGCCTACATAAGAAACAACCGGGTCGTCTCCAACAAATTTTTCAAAGGGCTCAAGTTTTAATTTCTTAGTACACCAACGGGAATTTGACGAAGGCAAAAAACCGCCATACATTTTTAAAAAATGGTCAAATGGGTCTTCATCACTGCCACCTGCTGCTTGAAGCAGGGTAACTTTCTTACCTAAATAAATTTCAAGGTTCTTGATTAGCTGATAAGTTTCCTCCAGTTCTTTTCCAGTGTCGCAAGTATAATATTCAATATCTAAGTCAGGATATTTGTCCTTCATGTAAATCGCCAAGGCTGCGCTGTCTTTGCCTCCTGATATTCCTAATAAGTGCCTTATCTTTTTCATTTTTGCAATAAGTCTTTTAAAATGTTTGCTAACGCTGCAATATTAAGCGTTTTGTCTTTTGATAATTTTGATTTTATCAGGTCTTCAATGTTGCTTACCTCACTCCGTTTTGATTTTGGCAAACGGATTAAACTCTTATTGATGCCATCAACAAATGAACTCATTTCAATTCCCAAAATATCTTCCTTCTCCTCGTCTGTATCTGCTTGTGAAATATTGGTAAGATTATCTAATTCGTGAATGATAGTTTTGAATTTATCATAAAGTAAAATTTCTTCTTCATCTTTTATTGTTTCCGATGGTTTGCCAATAACAGATTGTGCAATTGAACTCAACCATGCGCTTTTATCATCCAATTGAGAATCTAAACGTTGAATAAAAGTTTTCTGATGTGGCAAACACAAGTGCTTTTTCATTTTTTTGAAACGGCTTTGCAGTTGTACTTTATAATCTTCAAATTCTAATTTCTCACCAATATATTCTTCAATAATAAAATCTTCAAATCGATTAAGCAGGCTGTCATAGCTTGTTCGCAACTCTCTAATTGCATCTTGCAATTTATTTATGTAGCTCTGCAATTTCTCTTTTGAGTTTTGTAACCCGTCAATATTAAAACCTAAAGCAATCGGAAAGTCTTCAAAGAATGATTTTTCCGGGTCTTTTGAATTGGCAATTGCGTTACGAATTGCAAGTGTTTCCTTTTTTAGTCGGGAAGTATTCTTTGAGTATTCAGAAAGTCCTTTGTGAAAAGTTAGAAACGGTTTTATTGTTTCAATAAAAGTTTGGTTGTCTAACTTCTGTTTTGAATTCTGATTTAAGAAAACCCGGTAACTGTTGAAGATGTCGAGTTTCACTCCTTCGATATCAAATGTTTTTATCTCGTAATCTTCGGGGTATTTTATTATGAGTTCTAAAACTTCGTCAGTGATATAAGGAATATAGCCATTTTCACTAAACAAAGCAAAATCATCTCGTTTGATAAAAAGAAAAGAAGGAATCCAAAAATCAATTAAACCTTGTTTTAGTTTGAAAGGCCTCCTGGTAAGTGGTTCTGAAAATTCAGAAATTTTTCTTTTTGATTTTTTTGCACTATTCAAAAAGTCATTTGAATATTTCCAAAGATTTTTAAAAGAAGATTTATTGGAAACTTGCGTTGTAAAATTTATTTCATCAGCGTAAAGTGAAATGCCTTGCTCTTTAAGCAAAGTCAAGTAAATAGTTTTTTCAGGAGGAAACTTATCGCTTGCAAAACCTAAGTCAGGTTTATCCCAACTGTCTACCAATGCTCTCAAATAATTTTTCTTGGCAGTGTGGATAGAACTGGAAATTTTGTTTTTGTTTACCAACTCATTTTTAAATGTTGGTGTTTTTGGATAAACTTCAATACAAATTTGGGAAAGCAACTTGTTGAAGTTTTTCTTGCTATTTATTTTCACTTCTGCTCCGTTGTAAATCCAAACGAGATCTGATTTTTTAGAGTAAAGATTATTGAGAATGTAATGATTCAATAAATTCTGTTGGTGAAACAAAATGTTGTTTAACTCTTTTACTGCTGCCTTATCATGGTCGTTTTCTTCAATTACTTTTCTTGTCTTTTCAATTTCAAAAAGCAGGTTCTTAATCGTCTTTGAGTTTTGATAGAATCCGTAGATGATTGCTTCTTCTTCGGTGGCTGAATGTTGTTTTACTTCGTTCAATGAAAGTTTTTCATTGAATATTAAATTTATAAAGCCGTCAATTTCTTCCTGTGGAATTTCTGAAATTGGATGTTCTGAAATTTTAAATTCAAATAATCTTGGTGTGCCGTTTAAGTAAGAATATGATTTTGCCATTACAGGCGGCAACTGATAATAGCGGTTGAGCAAAGTGGAAATATCACTTATCTCACTTACTTTGTTACCTGCCTCAATCAATGCAGAAGAAATGTCTAAGTCAGTTCCTTCAAAAAGCATAAACCGCTTGTTGTAGGTTCTGTACAAAATTATTTTTCTGTTCTCTAAATTCTCAATCAGTTTTTCTGCGTTCTTAACTCCTAAACATATTGTTGCGTATCGAACCAAAAAATCTTTTCCTAAATCAGAACCTGCTGCGGCTGTGATGTTAAGTAAGCCAATTGTTTTTAGGATTTTTGCATAGTCAGCATAATCCGTGTCAAATACCCTTTCAACTTCTTCCAATGAATTTTTAATTACTGCCCAAGCTGCAAAATCAGGGTTATATCTGGAATTTATATAAGAGTAAAAATTGAAAGTCAGATAATCATAAACACATGATGCGTTGTAAAACGGATTGCTACGCTTGTCAAAGCTGTTTATTCCTGTGTGGTCGGTAGATTCAAGGAAGGAAAATAAAGACCTTTCATTCTGTCCGTATTTCTGTAAAGAAAGTGTAAGAATGTTTGCAGCAATCAATTCAAGGGGGAAAAGTTTTGCAGAAACTTCCGTTGCATAATCAGCATTTATGTTGAATGCCCTTGATTTCTTAGCAACGCTCAAAGCAGATTTTATTTCTGATTCTGTTTTTCTATCTGCATTGTTTTGCTTTAAGTGTTCAGCAGCAAGAAAAAGTAATTGTTCAACGGGTTCGTTGAAAGTGATTTCTCTAAAGCGACCTTTAACTTTTGTCCACTCTTGTTTTTGAGCATTACTTAATGCGAAAGCATAAGCGTCAAAGTTTTGGTGAACTGTAGTCAGCAGAATAATATTATAATCAGGGTTATTTGCAAACTCCGAAAGTTGTTGAATGAAATAAAGCTCTTTTTCTGGTGAATGCTGTGAAGCATACTCCAAAAACTTACCAAACTCGTCTATAACTAAAATTAGCAAAGGGTTTTTCTTTCCTAAAGCATGGTAGCGATTGAAAATTTCCGAAAGAATATTTTGAGATTGATTTTTATTTTGTGTTACATCAAAGTAATCTGCAAATTCATTTGTAATTGATTTGAATTCGCCAATGAAATTTATTACTTCAACTTTTGGGGCTTGCAGTAAGTTGAAATTGAAAAATCTTTTCTTGCCTTGCAGACTTTGCTGCAAAGCCCAGAGAAATGATGATTTCCCTGTACCGTATGAACCAATAATATTGAATGAGCGAATACCTTTCTTGAAATCATTTGCAATTTGATTCACTACTCGGTTGGCATTCGGCGTTGGGATATAATTTATTTCCCTTGCCGAATCCCGAATGATATTTGTGGAAGTGGTGAATTTAGTTTGCATAATATTTATCTAAGATTGAGTACGCTGTAGGCTTCTTTTTGAATTGTATTTCTTTTACTCCGGCTTGGTCGTTAAAAACCATATTTGGAAACTTAGCTGTGAGGTTTTCAATTTTGGCTTGTAGTCCAGGCTTGTTGATAGCGAAAACAGTTCCTACGCTGTTGTTGTTTTGTTCAATCGTATTTAAGCTAAGTGATAAATCAAACGTTTCGTTGTCAAGAATTGCGTAAAGTATTATTTCATCTGGTATTTCTGCTCTCTCAGAATTCTCAATGATAAAAAATTCCTCTTTGCCCTTATTGTAGCACTTCACTAAATCTAATTCAGTTAGCAAGCCCGAAAAACTATCTTCTCTGTCTTTGGATTGTGCCTCCGAACGCAAATACATTTTTGATAGTACGGAAAAATCTTCCTGTAATGTTTTTGGATTGAACTGAAATGATTTTTCTGTTTCTGATTTACGTTTGATGTAGGAAATGAAATTGTCCTTTGTAAATTCTATTTTTTCTCTACGAAGTTCGTTGAATACTATGGAGTAGGTTGAAGCAAAACCTTTTTTCACCAACTGATAATGCAGTAACCAAAGTGTACCTTCGTCTTCCATATATGGATCATAGCCGTCATCCGATAAAAGTTTGTGAGCAAAGTCAGTGAGTTCGTCTTCAGCAGTTAGCAAGTTGAAAGCCTTCATCCAAAAGCGTATAGAACTTACCATATTTTTTCCAACTCCAAGTTCCACTACTGCATCATCATTATTGAAAGATTTTTTTTTATTCACAAAGTCATAGCCCTTTTTTAGCCAAAGCTGCCTGCATTGAAAGGATTCGTGGCCTGAAAAGCTGAACTTTATTTTTGTATTGGTAGCTGCGGTCATTATTTTTTTACTTGGTACTGTCTGTTAATTTGCTGTATCGTAAAGTAAATCAAAAATAGCTTATCTGTTGCTATAAATTGCTAACAGGTGTGAGAAGTTTATGTTTGTTGGGTTACTAGTGTTTAAGGTTAAGTTTAGTGGCTTTTAGTTAGTGGGGTAGCGGGTGGGCTTTAGTATACAGCAATACTATTGCTGAAGTGTTAAACACAGGCCCGTATTGGCAAAGTAGTAGGTGCCTGTATATGTGCAAAAAAAGCGGAAGCAAAGCAAGGGAAATAAAGTTTTTACTCTTTATCCTTCACCACTTTCTCGTTCAACTTATAATTTTTGCCCAATGCCTTGCGGTATTTTTCTATGTACTCGGATGGCTTTAAGCCAAAGGTTTTAAAAAATTGCTCCCTGAAATATTTGATATCTTTTATACCTACATAAAAAGCCGTTTCATTAATATTATGATTGGTATTGATAAACATTTCGGCAGCCTTACGCAAGCGGATAAAACGGATAAAGGCGTTGGCACTTTGGCCCGATATGGCCTTGATCTTTTTATACAGGCTGCTATGGCTCATGCCAATTTCCCGGGCCAGTATCTGAATATTAAACTCCTCATCATCCAGGTGTTTTTCAACAACGGCAATACATTTTTCCAGAAAATCCTTGTATTCGCTGCTAATATTTAAGGTGTTTTTTTGATGGGTGATCTCATCGTAAAAATATTTCTGCAGATTTTGTTGCTTGCGTATCAGGCTTTGTACCCTTGCCACCAGCATATCTTTTTCAAATGGCTTGGTAATATAATCATCGGCACCATTCTCAATACCTTTTAACTTACTTTCTGGCGAAAAACTGCCGGTTATTAATATAAAAGGTATGTGGTTAAGTGTTGCCGATTCTTTCACCGCTTTACAAAAGTCAATGCCACTCATATCCTGCATTACCACATCGCTAATTATTATATCGGGCTGAAATTCCTTTGCTATCTTTAAACCCTCTTCGCCACTGTTGGCTTCATGCACAATAAATACCTGCTGAAAAACCTGGGCCAGGTAACTTCTCATCTGTGCATTATCATCTGTTATTAAAATAGAAGGCTTTTCGCTTATTACAGATTCTAATCCGTCAGTGGTGGTTTTCAGTATCGTATCATCAGGCTCATTACCGGCTACTATTTCATCCAGTAAATGCTGCCCGCCTGTTTCATTTTCATGAATTTCCACATCACCAAAATGCAGGCTGCCCTTGTACAGCGAAATATAAAAACTGGTACCTTCTCCAGCATTGCTGCTGTAACTGATATGCCCTTTATGTTTATCAATAAATTGCTTTACCAGGTAAAGGCCAATACCAAAGCCCGGTTTTACCGGTTTGTCTTTTTCATTTACCCGGTAATACTTTTCAAATAGTTTTTCGCCAATATGCTGCGGAATACCCTGGCCATTATCAATAATGGCTGCTTCAATAGTATTAGGCGTTTCTATAACCCTGAAAATAATTTTACCCCTGTCCGCTGTGTATTTAAAGGCATTGGAAAGCAGGTTGTAAAAAACAATGTCCAGCTTTTCTTTATCGCCAAAAATTTGCAACCCATTATCATCGCACTCAAAAGAATAATCAATATGCTTTGCTTTTGCCTGTTGGATAAAATATAAAAAAGTTTCGTGGCAAAGCTGGTAAAAATTAAATTGGGCAATTTGTAAAGGCCCGGTATCCGTTTCAGTTTTTCTAAACAGTAATAATTGATCTACCAGGCTTAGTAAGCGGCGGGCATTACGGTACACAAAATTTAATTCCTTCTTTTCTGCTGCATCATTTTCTTTTTGCAGAATATCTTTTATTGGGTTGATGATAAGTGTTAATGGCGTACGAAACTCATGTGTAATATTGGTAAAAAAAGATTGCCTGTTTTCGTTGATGGCTTTTTCTTTTTCGGCAGTAAGCTGCGCCAGTTTTATTTTGTATTGTAATTTTGATTGCTGTGTACGATAACGGTAGTAGCCGTATATTACTGCTGCTGCGGCAGCCAGGTAAATTAAATAAGCCCACCAGCTGCGATACCAGGGTGGTAAAATAATTATTTTTAAAACAGTTTCACTGGCATTCCATTCACCATTGGAGTTGGTGTTTTTTATACGCAAGGTATAACTGCCTTCACGCAAATTATTATAGTTAATGTTTCTTACATTGCCGGTGTAGTTCCAGCCTTTATCCCAGCCATCCAAATAATAAGCGTATAAAATTTTTTCGGGTGATGAATATTCCAGTGCATTGAACCGTAAAGAAAGCACCGCTTCGTTGTAAGGGATCTTTAACTCACCAATTTGTGCATTATCTGCTTTTGTAATAAACTCACTTACTTCTGCAACAGGCTTATTGTTGATCAAAATACCGGTAATAAAAAGCGGCGGCATGTACTTACGTACCGTTATATTTTCCGGAGAAAAGATATTGAATCCGCTAATGCCTCCAAACAGCATTTCGCCATTGCTTAATTGTAATGCAGCATTATAACTAAACTGGTTGCTTTGCAAACCATCGCTTTGATAAAAATTTTTAAACAGTTTTTTTACAGGGTCAAATTTTGATAAGCCATTAAATGTGCTCAGCCATAAATTACCTTCCTTATCTTCCTTAATATTTAAAACGGCATTATTACAAAGCCCGTCCGCATCAGAAAAACGTTGTATTATTTTTCCCTGCTTCCTGTCAAACAAAATAAGTCCGCCACCCTCGCCACCTAACCAAAAATTATGTTTGCGGTCTTCGTAAATTGCCCTTACCGGTTTACCCATCTCATAAAAAGCATGCTGCCGGTTTAGTGTATCAATTTTAATGAGTTGATTGGAATTACCGGCCCATAAATTGCCTTCACTATCTTCTGTAATTGCTACAAGGTTGTTTAATTGCTGGCTTACTACTTCAAATTTATTTGCAGTACGGTTAAGCCGGTACAATTTTCCATTGCTGAAAGTGGTGGCCCATAATGTTCTTTTACTGTCTTCATACAACAGCCATACGTTTACATTTTCGTAACCGGTGCTATCGTTAATACAACTGTAATGCTGAAAACTATTGGTTGCTTTATTAAACTTATTAATACCGCCGCCAAAAGTTGCCACCCAGGTATCTCCTGTATAATCCTGCTTTATACTGGTTACAGAATTATGACTTAATGAATGAGCGTTGCCGGCTATGTATTTATAATTACTAAACACATTGGTCTTCCGGTTCCAGATACTCAGCCCGCCACCATCGGTACCAATAAGTACATTGTTTTCCCTGTCTTCGCAAAAACTGTAAATAAAATTACTGGGCAATGTATTTTTTGCCAACGGGTTATAAGCTACCGTACGAAACCTGCTTTGCTGCTCATCAATAATATTGCAACCGCCTTTTAAAGTGCCGATCCATATTCTTGATTCTTTATCTTTAATAATAGAATATACCGATTCGCTGGTAAGTTTATTTTTGCCTTCGTCTGGTAAGATGTAACTAAAGGTATGCGTTGCTTTATCTAAAATATTTACACCACCGCCATCGGTTCCTATCCATAAATTTTCTTTATCATCAAAACACAAACTAATTACCTGCGGCGAATTTAATTTACCGGGAGCAACAGCATAGTAATTGGTATAACTGCCTGATGCAATATTAAATTTATGCAACCCTTTATCGCTACCCATCCAGATATTACCTTCTTTATCAGGCTCCATGCAATTGGCCACTTTTATAGTTGTATTTACAGCAATCATTTTTTCTGTACCCAGATCAAACTGATACAATCCCATATCCAGAATAAATACCCATATTTTTTTATTTATCACCGATATTATTCTTGCATTATAACCGGTGGATATTTGCGAACCGGTTTGCAGTGGAATTTGCCTTGCTGCCTTTTCTGTTGCTTTTTGTAGCATAAAGCCCCAGCCATTGGTACCAATAAAAATATTGCCTTTATCATCGGAGTTGATGGCATTGGCATTAAAGTTACTTTTTTGTACCTGTGCCGATTGATAAGGATAGAAATAGGCCGGTAAAAATTTACCATTGGTATTGTTATACACAGCAACGCCCTGCCCGGTACCCACCCACAAATTATTTAAAACATCTTCATGTATGGTATAAATATAATTGTGTGGTATTGAGGTGGAATCGCTCAGGCGGTTTCTGAAAATTTTAAACTCACTGCCATCATAGCGGTTAAGGCCATCATAAGTACCAAACCACATAAAACCTTTTTTATCCTGGTATACACATCTTACCGAATTATTGGAGAGGCCATTTTGAATAGAAAGATGGGTAATAGGCAAACTATCGTTTGCATGAGATACAAAAACGTTAAGAGATAAAAAAAATACAGCTGCAGCTTTGAAGAAAAAATTCATTTACCTGAATTAAAAATAATTTTTGAGTAAAGATAAATGATTGGGCCGTGTTAAATACGTTGTTGTTTTTGTTGCAATATATTGTTGTAATTTATTTTATGCTGCTGTATTAATAAGCTTTTAAATGATCAGGCTTTTAATAAATTATAGCATTGTTTTACAATTTCCAGCTCTTCATTGGTGGGTATCACTAAAATTTTTACCGGCGAATTGGCGGTATTAATTGCTCTTATTTCAGCAGATCGTATATCATTTTTTGCCTCATCTAAATTAATACCGAGGAATTGCATATTGGTACAAACCCTGCGGCGGATATCAGCGGCATTTTCTCCAACACCTGCAGTAAATACAATGGCATCTAGCCCATTTAATGCGGCAGCATAAGCGCCAATATATTTTTTAATACGGTATGCATATAATTCCGAAGCCAATTCTGCCTGCTCATCACCTTCTTCAATTGCTTTGCGGATATCTCTCATATCGCTTAAACCGGTTAAGCCCTGCATGCCACTTTTTTTATTCAGCAATTCACTTACTTCTTTTGCAGAATAACCCAGTTGTTCTATCAAATGAAAAATTACAGCAGCATCAATATCACCTGATCTTGTTCCCATTATCAATCCGCCAACAGGACCAAAGCCCATAGTTGTATCTACTGATTGTCCGCTATCAACAGCTGTCATACTGCTACCATTACCTAAATGTATGGTGATTATTTTTGCATTTTTATTTTGCAGATAAATTGCAGCCTGCTCACTTACATACTTATGTGATGTGCCATGAAAACCATAAGCCCTGATATGCTGCTCCTGATACAATTGTTGCGGTATGGCAAAGCGGTAAGCTTTTGCCGGCATGGTTTGATGAAAGGCGGTATCGAATACTGCAACCTGTTTTGCTTTTGTAAATATTTTTTCGGCTACCTGTATGCCAATATAATTTGCAGGGTTATGCAATGGTGCCAAAGAGAACAATGCTTTTATCTTTTCTTTTACTTCATCAGTAATGATGGTGGTAGCTGCAAAACTTTCGCCGCCATGTACCACACGATGGCCCACGGCATCTATTTCATCTGTACTTTTTATTACGCCAATTGCTGCATCAGTTAACAAACGAACTACTTCATGCAAACCAGCTTCATGATCGGGCAACGGTTTCTTTTCTTTAATTATTTTTTCTTCGCCATTTAAAAAAGTTTTATGGGTAATGGAAGCGTCCTCCATTCCAATCCTTTCCACCAAACCACTGCACACTGGCTGCTCAAGCGGCATTTTAAACAACTGGTATTTTAACGAACTACTGCCGGTATTAATTACAAAAATGTTCATACTGTCTGCTCTGCTTTTTTATTTGTTGCTTAAGAAAGAGTTGCTAATAAATTATTTAATTGTCTTGTGCCTGTATTGCTGTAATAATTACTGTATTAAAAACATCATCAACAGTACAACCACGGCTAAGATCGTTAATGGGTTTGTTTAATCCCTGCAACATAGGACCAATAGCTAATGCGCCGGTTTCACGCTGCACCGCTTTGTAAGTATTGTTACCGGTATTTAAATCAGGAAAGATCAATACACTGGCTTGTCCGGCAACTTCGGAGTTGGGCATTTTTTGTTTACCTACAACCGGATCAACTGCCGCATCATATTGAATAGGACCTTCTACCTTAAGATCGGGTCTTTTTTGTTTTACTATCTGTGTAGCTAATCTTACTTTTTCTACATCTACGCCTTCGCCCGATGTACCCGAAGAATAAGATAGCATCGCAATTCTTGGTTCAATACCAAAACTCAAACTGCTTTCTGCAGAGGATATAGCGATCTCTGCCAATTGCTCGGCAGTAGGATCCGGATTTACCGCACAATCTCCAAATACCGAAACCCTGTCGGGCAAACACATAAAGAAAACTGAAGACACTGTGGAGATACCGGGTTTTGTTTTTACAAATTGTAAAGCCGGACGGATAGTATGTTGTGTGGTATGCAATGCTCCCGAAACCATTCCATCTGCATGGCCTTTGTACACCATCATGGTGCCAAAATAAGATACATCCGACATCAGATCACGGGCTCCTTCTAAAGTAAGATTTTTTGCTTTTCTTAATTCGCAAAGTGTGGCGGCATACTCCTCAAAATGTTCAGAATTTACCGGATCAATAATGCGAATACGGTTCAGGTCAAGATTTATTCCCAGCCGTTTAATGCTTACTGCAACTTCTGCCGGATTGCCCAGCAAAGTAAGTTCTACCAGCTCCTGATTTATTAAACGGGCAGCAGCTTTTAAAATGCGGTCTTCATTGCCTTCGGGTAATACAATATGTTTGATAGATGTTTTTGCACGCTTGGCCAGTTGGTATTGAAACATGTGTGGCGTTATTCCTTCTGGTTTAAAGGTTACAATTTTTTCATCCAATGCTTTTACATCCACATATTTTTCAAATGTGCTGATGGCCAACTGAATTTTTTTGCTGTTGTCTGCCGATATTCTTGATTTTATAGACCCAAGCAATGCAGTAGTATGAAATGTTCCTTCCTTTACTGATATGATGGGCAACACCGATTGTAAACCATTTAATAACCGCATCACCGGTTCTTCAGGTTCAATGCCGGCGGTTAAAACTATGCCTGCAATTTTAGGATAGTTTACAGACAAGCCTGCATGTAATGCACCAATGATAATATCACCACGGTCACCCGGCGTAACGATCAGTACATTCTCAATAATATGATCTAAAAAATGGGGTAAATGCATGGCTCCTGTAACAAAATTATCTACCTGGTTGGTCAACTGATTTTGGCCAAACAATAATTTACCTCCCACCTGCTCATAAATTTCTTTCATGGTAGGGTTGCCCAAATTTTTATCTTCCGGAATTACGGCCAAAATAACACCGTTGGTAAAATGTACTCCAAGCAGTTGCTTTACATCTTCCAGCATATTCTTTTTTACTTTGTTAGCTACCACAGCCAATACCTGTACTTCACGGGATTTAAAATTGCGCAATACGGTTTGTGCTGTATTTACAATTTCGGCGGTGGTTTTATTTTCGCCGGATATTACCAGCACCACAGGTGCATTTAAATTTTTAGCAATAGTTACATTGGTCTCAAATTCAAAAGCGGTGCCTTCACCCAAATAATCACTGCCTTCAATAACTGTAAAATCATAGCTCTCTTCCAGTTTTTTTACTTTTCTTATCACGGTGTTGATCAGGTCGCTACGGTTCTCGCCTTCCATTTGCCGCATGGCCTTTTTGCGGGTAAATGCATAAGTATCTTCATAAGCTATGGGCAATCCAAAATGCTGCACAATGGTTTCAATATCCACATCTTTTTTAACCTTGGGGTCATCATTAATAATAGGTTTAAAATAGCCCACCTTACGGGCTTTAGCCAACAGCATATTCACAATACCCAATGCTATAATTGATTTGCCGCTATACGGTTCTGTTGTGGCTATAAAAATTGTCTTCGTCATAAATAATACTTGAAATTGCTACAAAGTTAGCTCCACAGGCGCTTTAAATAATCTAATCAGAATCAGGCCTGGAAGTGAACAAAATCACTTTTTTATCAAATTTCGTTATTTACCCACTTTTTTGCGGTATCAGAAAGCTTAGGTTTTGTGCTGCAGCTATGGGTTTTAGTTGGCGTATCAGATGCTTTGTTATCATCGTATTTGTTGTACCACCCATTTCGTCTCTGCATTTGCGCATTACGTCGCATTCTAGTCCCAATTTTTCGGATTGTATATTTCTATACCTAATTTAGCAGTATGAAAAAAACAAGGTATAAAAAAGGATGGGTGATTGCTATGCATATTGCTGCATGGATCCTGCTTTTTTCATTGCCTTACCTGCTTCGTCCATCCTACAACCCCAACGATGCCAGGCATCCGCAGCCGGCAAATGCAACAGCTAGTTTTATAAGCTCCCGTATCAACGATTTGATGCTTATTGGATTTTTTTACCTGAATGCGGCTGTGCTGATGGTACAATTACTATACAAAAAAAAATATTTGCTGTACAGCTTTGCAATCCTGTTTTGTTTTGCGGCATTCTCATTTTTGTCTTTTAGCGTATCAAAAACCTTCACTTTTACCGATACGTTTTTTACATTCAGAAAACATCTACCGTTTTGTGTATTTTCTTTTTTATTTATACTGGCTTGCAGCATTGCCTATAAAACCATTAAAGACAAGATGGTGGCTGATAACCTTGCCAGGGAAATACAGAATGAAAATTTAAAAACAGAATTATCATTACTGCGTTCGCAGGTGAGTCCGCATTTTATGTTTAATGTGTTGAATAATATGGTAGCACTGGCACGTAAACAATCCGATCTGCTGGAGCCCTCTTTGATCAAACTTTCATCATTGATGCGCTACATGCTGTACGAAACGGGTGAACAAAAAGTATCGCTGGAAAAAGAAACCGAATACCTGGAAAGTTATATCGATCTGCAACTGCAACGCTTTGGAAAAAAATTAGCAGTAAACGTAAATGTACTGGCGGCAGATAAACAATATGAAATTGAACCGATGTTGCTGATCCCTTTTGTTGAAAATGCTTTTAAACACGGTACCGGCATGATTGATCATCCACAAATTGATATCAGTTTAAAAGCCCTGGATAACATTTTATATTTTACAGCACAAAATAAATACAACCCTACATCGCAGGAAATAAAAGATGATGCCAGCGGTATTGGCTTAGCTAATGTACAGCGCAGGCTGGATTTATTATACGGCAATCACAAACATGAGCTAACAATCGGCAGGGATAATAATACCTTTAGCATATCACTTCAAATACATTTAAATTAATGATACGCTGCATTGCCATAGATGATGAACCACTTGCGCTGGAATTATTGCAGGATAATATCAGCAAAGTACCTTTTTTGCAATTGGTAGCCGCCTGTGATAATGCCATGGAAGCTTTGCAGATAATAGAAAAGCAACCCGTTGATCTTATTTTTTTAGATATTCAAATGCCCGGACTAACCGGCCTGCAATTGATACAAAGCATGACAGTAAAACCGATGTTTATACTGATCACTGCTTATGAAAAATATGCTTTGGAAGGATATAATTTAGATGTTACCGATTACCTGGTAAAACCGGTTGCATTAGATCGTTTTATAAAAGCCTGTTACAAAGCCAAAGAATTATTTGAACTGAAGCATGCATCAAAAGACAATATTGCTGCTGCAAATACGGAATATTTTTTTGTAAATGTAGAGTACAGTCTGGTAAAAATAACCGTCGCTGATATTATGTATATCGAAGGATTGAAAGATTATATCAAAATACATTTAAAGAGTTCATCCAAGCCTGTAGTAACACGTATGCCAATGAAGACCATTGAAGACCAGTTGCCCACCAAACAATTTATCCGCATACACAAATCTTATATTGTTGGGGTTTCGTTCATCACTTCTATCCGTAAAACCAGTTTATTTATTGATACGCTGGAACTGCCTGTTAGCGATCATTACCGTGATGCTATTGCAGCGTTAACCGCTAAATAATTTCTTTTATTTGCACAAAGAAAACTTTGTTTTTAATTCACTGCGTGAATTGAATTTTGCCACCAAGACCCGAAGGCACTAAGAATAAAAAATGCATAGCATTTTCCTTTGTGCCTTAGCGCCTTTGTGGCTAACTCTTTTTCAGCAAAGCTGAAAAAAAACAAACCTCTTACGCAAACCCTCTTTCGTCGCAACAATTCCCCGTCTTATCGCTTTTGCCCCAGCCACACTACAACGGCCAACTACTTTTACATCATAAATATATAAACAATGAAAAAATTATTATTACTGGCTGCGATAGTACTGGGCGTAACAGCCGTTTTTGCACAAATGCCTGCAGGAATGCCGCCGACAGGAATGAGACCACCTGGTAACATGAGTGCCCATTTATACGGTAAGCTTACCGATAATGATGGCAAGACCATTGCAAACGCTACAGTGCTACTGATGGAAAACAAAATGGATACGGCAACAAAAAAAACAAAACAACTGTTGTATAAATCTGTAATTACAGCCGCCAATGGCGATTTTAGTTTTGAAGACCTCCCATTACAAAACCGGTACACTCTAAAGATCAGCAGTGTTGGTTTTAAACCAACTGAATTGCCTGTTAGTTTTTTTAATAAAAGTACTGACGGCACTATGCAACCACCCACAACTGATAAAGACCTTGGTAAGATTAAATTAACTGCTGATGCAAAAGAATTATCGGGTATAACGGTAGTATCTTCTACCCCTGCCATAAAACTAAACGCCGATAAAAAAATATTTAATGTAGAAAAGAACATTATGAGTGCTGGTGGTACAGGTGTGGATGTAATGCGTAATGTGCCTTCGGTTAATGTGGATATTGATGGCAATATTACCATGCGTAATGCGGCACCGCAATTGTTGGTTGATGGCAGGCCCACCACATTAACACTGGAGCAAATACCCGCCGATGCTATTGAAAGTGTAGAAGTTATTTCTAATCCTTCTGCAAAATATGATGCCTCTGGTGGGGGCGCCGGCATATTAAACATTGTATTGAAGAAAAATAAAAAAACCGGTTACAACGGTAATGTAAGAGCCGGTGTAGATAAAAGAGGTGCGGTAAATGGCGGACTGGATTTTAATGTGCGACAGAATAAGATCAACATCAGCGCTTCGGTAAATGGTAATCAGAATAAAGCACAAACTACCGGTACTACAGAACGCATCAGCCAGCTAACAACACCGCAAACCATCACCGCTCAAAATAATTTTAATAAAACAACCGGGGGCTTTTTGTTTGCAAAAGTTGGTATTGATTATTTTGCCAGTAACAAAACAACTTTGTCTTTGTCGGGCATAAAAGTGCACGGCGAATTTAATCCTTATGAACTCATCGGCGTATCAACTGACAGTTTATACAACAGCGGAAAAATAAATACGCTTAGTGAAAGGGTAACAACCGGCACCAGAGAATTTAATGGCCAGGGATTAGTATTTGGTTTAAAACATATGTTTGCCAAACAAGGCGAAGAGCTAACGGTTGATGCCAATTATTTTGGCGGTAAAACCAGTAGTAATTCTTTATACACCACCAATTACTTTGGTGCCAGCAGTACACTGGATAATACTGCACTGCAAACGGTAATAGGCTCGGGCAGCGATAAAAATTTTGTGATACAATCTGATTATACTTTACCAATAAGTAAAACCGCAAAATTAGAAACTGGTGTAAGGGCCGCTATTCGCAGCAGGCTAAACCTAACCGATAATTACCTGTACAACGATAGTGCAAAACAATACCTGATCATACCTAATGCTACCAGTAACTATAAAAACACCGACAATGTATATGCGGCTTATGCCACTTATAGCAACAGTATTAAAGACTTTAGTTATAAAGTGGGTTTACGTGCCGAAAGTTCTAACTACACCGGTACATTAACCAACACTGGCGAAACATTTAAAAATAGTTATCCTGTAAGTCTATTCCCTTCTGTTTTTCTAAGTCAAAAATTACAGAACAGGCAAGAGCTGCAATTGAGTTACAGCCGCCGTGTAAACAGGCCCAACTTTTTTCAATTGATCCCTTTTACCGATTACACCGATAAATTAAATATCACCCGTGGTAATCCTAACCTGGTGCCTGAGTTTACACAATCACTGGAATTATCTTATTTAAAAACTTTTGCAAAGAACAGTACGTTTTTAGGTTCGCTGTATTACAAACACACCGATAATTTAATTACCCGTTACCTATCATCAGAAATTGATGCGGTAAGTGGTACTACCGAATTGATCAATTCTTATATCAACGCCAACTCCAGTTATTCCGCCGGTGCCGAAGCAACGGTATTAAATACGCTTACTAAATGGTGGGATATCAGTACCAATGTAAATGTGTATAATTCTAAAGTAAATACCAGCAATGTAACCACTACGCAGCAAGATGCGTTATGGAGTTTGTTTGGCAAGTTCAACAGTAATTTTAAACTGCCTTCAAACTTTGCAATACAGTTTACCACTACTTATCAATCTAAAACCAATTTGCCGGTAAGCCAGGGCGGTGGTATGGGTGGCCCGCCAATGATGCAAAGTCAGAGTTCTTCTCAAGGTTATATCAAACCATCATGGGGTATGGACCTTGCAGTTAAAAAAAGTTTCCTGAAAAATAATGCGGCGTCAGTATCATTAAGTGTTACAGATATTTTTAAAACACGTATCAACTCTCAATATTCTACCAGCGATTATTTTACACAAACTTACAGCCGCCTGCGTGATCCTCAAATGTTTAAACTAAATTTTGCTTATCGTTTTGGTAAACTGGATGCTTCTCTTTTTAAACGTAAAAGTAACGGCGGGGATAGTAATGCAACAGAAAGTATAGGGTTATAAAATTTTGTTTTAAAGGCAAATGGCCTTTATCGAAAATAATTATGAGTAGGCCGGGCCGTATGTGTCCGGTTTACTTATAATATTTTTTAATACCGCCCAGGTAATTATCAGCTTGTGGCATTATATTCTATTAAGAAAAAGAAAAGTAATTATAGGCTTTATTTAACAACTGCTTAATTACTTTTGCCGAATGCGCTTTTTAAATATTTTATTGTTGTCACTATGTTGCCTTGCGGTTACGCTGCAAAGCAATGCTGCCGATGCGCCGGTAAAACAACATAAAGCATCAAGCGAATACAGTGCAACCGAGAGAGCCGCTCCCAATGATGCACTTAATGATTATCACCAGGTCACTTCTTTCGGAAATACTGTTACCAACCATTCTTTTCCAAAAGAAGCATCTCATTTTTTTGCCGGCAATGCTGATAAAAATATAACCGCTTATATTTTAAATGACAGCTTTCAAAATAGCCGCTTACTTATTTGTGGCATTCACGCCAAAACGTTCAAAACAAAACTGATCTTTCCCCAACATTATCACTGGTAACTGGTTGACATTATCTTTTCTATCAGGGCTATTTGCATAGCCCATTATTTATTATTCTTAAAAAATTAATTTATGTCAACCATACTCATGGCATTGCTTATCCTTGCCATTACCATTATACTTCCGTGGATCTTTATTGTACGTCACAAAAAAGCATTAAAAAAAGAGGAACATGAAAATTTTCGCCGGTTCAGTACGGCGGCCACCGAACGGGATTTATCTTTTTCCCGGCAAGAAATAATTCAAAACAAATTTATTGGCTTTGATGGCATACAGCGGGTATTGATGATCGCCGAACTGGATAATGATTACGATATACTTTGTATTCCTGTAAATGAATTAGCACAATGCAGGGTTGATAAAGAATATTATACTCTTGGCGATACAGCTGCAGATAAAGAAAGATTACTTAAAGAGATCAGGCTTGTATTCCATTATCTTGACAACAGGGCACCGGCTGCTATTTTGTTTTATAACAATAATAAAGACAGTATTTATCTTATGGCCGACATGGAGGCAAAAGCAAAAGAATGGCAAACATTACTTTCAAGATTGATACCAAAAGCTGCCGCTACAACAGTATAATACAGGTTACACAAATTATTGCTGACAGGCGTACCTGATTTTGCTATGCAGAAAACTAAAATAGCCGATTTTAAAATCGGCTATTTTAGTTTTGTAGTCCCGACAGGAATCGAACCTGTATCTAAAGTTTAGGAAACTTCTATTCTATCCATTGAACTACGGGACCAGCTTCTGAATACCTCAGAAGGGCTGCAAAAGTAATTATTTAAAGCTAATGGTTTGTAAAATCAAGCATTAATTTAATTACATTTAGGTTTAAACAGCTGAAATATGAAAAAAATCAGGTTCGTTACTATCCTTATAGTATTGTGTTTAATACATACCGCATCCTTCTCTCAAAATAATAGTTTGCCTAAAGCCCGGCTTAACCATACAGCTATTTATGTGGTAGACCTTAAAAAATCCGGTGATTTTTACACCCAAATTATTGGTTTAGATACTGTGCCGGAGCCTTTTCATGATGGTAAACATATGTGGCTGCAAACCGCTCCGCATATTCAAATGCATATTATTCAGGGTGCGGCAGAAGCTAAAACCTATTATAAAAATCAACACAGTTGTTTTAGTGTTGCTTCTGTAAAAGCCTTTGCAAAAATGCTGACAGGTAAAAATATTTCGTTCGAAGATGTAAAAGGCACAGCCAATGCTATTACTATAAGGGTAGATGGTGTAAAGCAAATCTGGTTGCAAGATCCTGATGGTTATTGGGTGGAAATAAATGATGCAAAAGACTAATGGCCTATTTTGGCCGCATCCCTTATCTTTGCCGTCCTAAATTTTAGCGATCATGAAGTGGTTGAACCTCTTAATTAAATACCGCCTTTGGCTGGGTATCGTTTTTCTGGCACTGGCCATTTACACCAATATAGAGGCTGGCTTTTGGCCTTCATTTATATTGTATTTGCTGGCTGTAATAGCTATTGTAGGGCATTTTTTGTTTGGGCCCATGCGCCTTATACAAACCCACATGGAGCAAGGCGATATGGAAGGCTCTAAAAAAGTGCTGGATTCTATCTGGTTTCCGGGTTTATTAATCAAACCGGTACGCAGTGTGTATTATACCATTAAGGGTAATCTGGATATGGTAAATCAGAATTACGATTCTGCTGAAAAAAACCTGAAAAAAAGTAACGAATTAATGGGCAACAGTTCATTAATGCAGGGACAAATGAAGCAGGCCGAAGGCGCTAATAAATTGCAACTGGGTATGCTGGCTATTCAAAAAGGCGATATGAAACAGGGTGAAAGTTATATCCGCCAGGCCATACGTGCCGGTTTGCCTGATAATGAAAATAATGCAGCGGCTTATTTACAGTTGTGTTCTATCATGATGAACAAAAGAGAATTTCGTGCAGCTAAAGATTTTTTCAGAAAAGCAAAAAGCTTTAAACCCACCACACCGCAAATTGTAGATCAGATAAAACAAATTGAAAAATATATCGGCCGCATGCCGGGATAATTTTATACAACTATTTCATAAAAAGGTTGATAAGCTATTCTTATCAACCTTTTTTGTTTGCTGTTACCTTCAAATAATTAACTTGTGTTACAATTGATCAATGTATGAAAAATATTATCCTGTCAGGTCTTCTTCTCTTTATAACCACAACTGTTGCAAAGGCACAAAATAATACTGAAGCCAGCGTAACAACTGATTGGCAAAATAGTCTTATACCACAACCTGTATCATTAATTAAGCAAAGTGGTTATTTTATTTTGCCCAATAACCTGTCTGTTCTTTTTACAAAAAACGAAGCATTAAAAAAGATTGCTGATCAATTAGCCCAACAACTGCAAACGGCCACCAATACCATAAGTGTTAAAGACAATAATGCAGCTGCGGCTAACACCATTTTCTTATCTCTCACCAACGATAAATCAATACCTGCCGAAGGCTACCGGCTAAAAGTAGCCGCCGATGGTATTATCATTACAGCAAAAGAACCGGCAGGCATTTTTTATGGCGTGCAAACTTTAGTTCAATTATTACCCGGGCAAATTGAAAACAAAGACAATAAAAAACCTGTTACTGAGTGGGCGGCTCCATTAGTTACAATAGAAGATGCCCCACGTTTTGGCTGGCGTGGTTTAATGCTTGATGTATCCCGCCATTTTTTTACAGTTGCGCAGGTAAAAGATTATATCAACCAGATGGCAAAATATAAATTCAATTTATTGCACCTGCATTTAACTGATGATCAGGGCTGGCGCATTCAAATAAAAGCCCTGCCCAAACTAACCGAAGTGGGTGCATGGCGTGTAGATAAAACCGGCACATTTGGTAAGTTTTCTAAACCAGAACCTAATGAGCCCAAAACCTATGGTGGGTTTTATACGCAGGAAGATATTAAGGAATTGGTACAATATGCCAGTGAAAGATTTATAAATATTATGCCCGAAATTGATATACCCGGCCATAGTTTAGCAGCGCTTGCATCTTATCCAAACCTGTCCTGCACACCCGGCACTTATGCAGTAAACTCTGGCGAGCAATTTATGATATGGCCTGGTGGTGGTAAACATTTTTATGGCACGCTGGATAATACACTTTGCCCCGCCAATGAACAAGTATACGATTTTATTGATAAGGTTTTTACCGAAGTAGCACAGCTTTTTCCTTTTGCATATATACACATGGGTGGCGATGAAACAGCCCGTAATTTTTGGGAAAAGAATGACCAGATAAAAGCACTGATGAAAAAAGAAAACCTGAAAAACCTGGATGAAGTGCAAAGTTATTTTGTAAAACGGGTTGAAAAGATCATTGCATCCAAAGGAAAAAAAATGATTGGCTGGGATGAAATATTACAGGGCGGATTAGCCCCTAATGCTACAGTAATGAGCTGGCGTGGTATGAAGTTTGGTATTGAAGCAGCTAAGCTTGGGCACGAAGTTGTAATGAGCCCAACCGACTTTGCTTACCTGGATTATATGCAGGGTGATGCTATAATGGAGCCACCGGTGTATGCAAGTTTACGCTTAAAAAAAGCGTATCAGTTTGAGCCTCTACCGGAAGGCGTAGATGCCAAATTAATTAAAGGCGGGCAGGCCAATTTATGGACGGAGCAGGTGTACAATATGCGCCATGCCCAATACATGATATGGCCCCGGGCTTTTGCTATTGCAGAAGCGTTATGGAGCCCTAAAGAAAAAAGAGACTGGAACGATTTTGTACCTCGTGTTGAAAAACAAATGGAAAGATATGATGTGGCCGGTATAAAATACGCCCCCAGTATGTATGATGCCATTTTTGAAGTACGTAAAAAAGATACCGCTACAATTATAGTATCACTCAGTACAGAAGTGGAAGGATTAAGTATTCATTACAGTTTTGACAATTCTTTTCCGGATAATTTTTACCCGGCATACACTACACCGCTAACAGTACCTAAAGATGCTGCAGCGATGAAAGTAATTACTTACAGAAATAATAAACCCATTGGAAGAATGATGGTGATGCCCATAACAGAATTGAGAAAAAGAGCAGGAATAAAATAACGACTTTATTTTTCCAATAAAATTTGTGCCCGTGAATTAAAGCCAATCTCCAACGGATTTTTGCCGGCATTGATTGGCCTGCTATTACCAAAACTTTTTACAGCAACAATGCGGTTGTTATTAATATTACGGGAAAGTAAATATTTTTTTACAATGTTGGCCCGCTCTATTGCCAGCCTGTCACAAAACGAGTTAATGCCTTCATTTTGATACGCATGCCCCTGAACAGATAATTTTAAAGCCGGGTTTTCTTTCAATATGGCCACCACACTATCCAATACTTTATAGGTTGATGGCGATAGCCAGGATTGCTGTGTTTCAAAAGGGATAACTATCCCCTTATCGCCGCAACCTTTATTATCCTTGTATCCATATTCATCGGGGCAGGCATCTTCAGCATCTGCAAGGCCATCTTCATCTCTATCCGCAATTACAACAGGCGGTGGCGGCGGTGGATAGTTTAATATCAACTCTGCCCGGCAATTCAACGCATGCCCATCTTTATTTACATTACTTTTTAACGACCTGGTTTTACCCATACCTTCCACTAAAATAATCCGGTTATCCTTAACACCACGGCCCAAAATATAATCCCGTACAAATAAAGCCCTGTTTAATGAAAGGTATTTGCAAATGGTATCACTGCCCTCATCCTGGTGGGCATAGCCTTTTATGGTAAGTGTAATAGAATCGTTTTTCAGCAGCATGTTTACCACACTATCAATTACCTCGTAGGTAAATGCATGGTATAAGGCAGATTGTTTATATTCAAATGGAATGAGTATTAGGGATGAATCGTTGTACTTGTGAATTAATTTGGAATACTTACCTGGTTCAGCACAAACATTTGCACTGCCAATAAAAAAGAGTAATAATAAAATGCAGGTTACATTTTTCATCCGGGATACTATCAGTTATAATGATACAACAATACCTGCAATAATGATACCGATTAGTTATACCCCTTATGTTAATATTTCACCTGTTGGTGTTTATCCAAATCTTTCTGCCACAATTTTACACCTGAAATCAAAAATATTTTTTAATTGATTTTTTACAAATAAAGTATTGGCAATATCACCCAAAAACCAATAAGGCAATTTGTAATGTACAATATCTGTCATTTCCACACCGCCTTCCACCGCTTTAAAATGATGCTGGTGGTGCCACATGCTGTAAGGGCCATAACGCTGTTCATCTACAAAATATTTTTTATCCTCTACATGAGTTATTTCCGTCATCCAATATAAGGGAATACCCAAAACCGGTTTAACTGTGTATTCAATTATTTGCCCGGGGTACATTTTATCGCCATGGTGTTTGGAGATGATATTGAAACCCAGGTTATCAGGAGTAATTTCTTTTAAATTGGCCGGACTGCTAAAAAAATCCCAGGCAGCATCAAGAGAAATGGGGAGTTTTTGAATGGTTTTAATAGAGTAAACTTTGCTCATTTTGTTGCTTTTTTATAAAACACCAAATCGGGTATTTTGTTTAGCCAAAAGAAAGATAAAATATTTTACCCTTTAAAACATTGCGCTTTATCTTTGACACATGTCCACCTACCGTAATATTTTGCAACAAAAATTTAGCGACGAATATAAAAAGCTTAACGAACAGCAGCGCAAAGCTGTTGATACCATTGAAGGGCCGGTAATGGTTATTGCCGGGCCCGGTACAGGTAAAACACAAATATTAGCAGCACGTATTGGAAAGATATTATTAGATACGGATGTATTGCCCGAAAATATTTTATGCCTTACCTACACCGATGCCGGTACCATTGCCATGCGCAAAAGGTTGGTACAGTTTATTGGTGCCGATGCTTACAAAGTAAACATCTATACTTTTCATGCTTTTTGTAATGATGTGATACAGGATAATTTATCACTGTTTGAAAAAACTTCTTTAGATGCTGTTTCAGAATTAGAAAGCATCCAGTTATTTAAAACACTGATCGATTCCTTTCCTAAAAATCATCCTTTAAAAAGATACCGTGGCGATGTATATTATGAGATCAATAATTTAAAGAGTTTATTCTCTGCCATGAAACGAGAAGGTTGGACACCACTTTTCATTAACGAAAAAATTAACGAGTACATTAACGACCTGCCGCTACGGGATGAATACATTGCCAAACGTGCTGTAAAAGATTTTAAAAAAGGCGATGTGCGTACGGATAAGATTGAAGAAGAAAAAGAGAAAACAGAAAAGCTAAGGGCCGCCGTTAACGAGTTTGATAATTATCAAAACCTGATGCGTAAAAAAAACCGCTACGATTTTGATGATATGATCAACTGGGTAATAAAAGTGTTTGAAGAAAATGCGAATGTACTTTCCGGCTATCAGGAAAAATTTCAATACGTTTTAGTAGATGAATACCAGGATACCAGTGGTATACAAAACAGGTTGGTGCAATTATTAATTAGTTACTGGGAGGAACCCAACATTTTTGTAGTGGGTGATGATGACCAGAGTATTTACCGCTTTCAGGGAGCCAACGTAGAAAATATGGATGGCTTTATGAACCGTTATAGTAATATGCTGGCTATTGTGCTGGAAAATAACTACCGTTCCACACAGCCTATTTTAAATATTTCTAAAACATTGATAGAAAAAAATGAAGAGCGCTTAATAAAGAAAAAGCCGGAATTAAAACTTACCAAAAACCTTATTTCTTCTAACACAAAAATTAATACGCTTACCAATCAGCCAATAATAAATGAATACAATTCTGTAAAGGAAGAAATGGCGGGCATTACCAACCAGGTATTTGAATTGATTGAGCAACAAATTGAGCCAGGTAAAATTGCTGTTATTTATAAAGAAAATAAGTATGGCGAAGAGCTGGCCAGATATTTCCGGTTAAAAGGCACTCCTGTTTACAGCAAGCGAAGCACTAATATTTTAGAAAATGCTTTTGTAAAAAAATTGCTCCAAATACTACGTTACCTGAATGCAGAGCATGATATTCCTTATGGCGGCGATGAAATGTTGTTTGAGATATTACATTTCGATTTTTACAATATTCCTCCAATAGAGGTGGCAAAACTTACTGTAGAAGTTAACAGCAAAAGGTATGGTGGCGAACCCACTTCAATACGTAAATTATTATTTGATAAAGCTAACAAACCTGCTAAAGATCTGTTTGATACCGGCATTAACGAAGGTTTAAAAAACGTAAGTAAAATTATTGAGCAGCTAATTGCTGATGTAAGTAATGTTACGCTGCAGGAGTTGTTTGCTCATATTATTCAGCACGCTGGTGTGCTTTCTTACATTATGAAGAGCAAAGAAAAAATTGCTTTAATGCAATTGCTTTCTGCCTTATTTGATTTTATAAAAGAGGAATGTAGCCGCAATCCTTTGCTCGATCTGAAAGGCCTGATATCCATTATCGATTTAATGGAAAAAGAAAATCTGCCTTTACCCATGGTGCAGGTAGCGGGCAATGATAAAGGTGTTAACCTGTTAACAGCACACGGCAGCAAAGGGCTGGAGTTTGAATATGTTTTTTTTGTTGGTGTAAATGCCGGCAGTTGGGAAAAGAAAAGAAAACCTGGTGGTGGTTATAAATTTCCTGATACCATGTTCTCTTCTCAACCCGTATCCTCTGATGAAGAAGAATTGCGCCGCTTGGTATATGTGGCATTAACAAGGGCCGAAAAACATCTATACATCTCTTATGCCAAATTTAAAAATGATGGCAAAGAAATGGAACCCTCCATGTTTATTGCAGAAATTTTAGAACAACATACTATCCCTATTGAAAAAATAAGTTTAAGCAACGAAACAATAGCCGACTTTGAATTATTACAGTTCAACGCACAAGCCCCTGAAATTGAAAAAGCTGAAGAAGATTTTATCAATACCATTTTAGATAAGTTTGTAATGAATGTAACGGCATTGAATAACTATTTAAAATGCCCGTTACAGTTTTACTATCAAAATTTAATACGCATACCTTCCGGCAAAAGCGAAGCCACCGAATTTGGCAGCGCTATACATTATGCGTTGGAAAAATTATTCCGTAAAATGCAGGATGGCAAAAAAGAAACGTTTTCTTCCAAAGATGAAATGATGGCCGACTTTAACTGGTACATGCACCGCCACCGGGAAAACTTTACCAAAGAAGCTTTTGAAAGACGAATAGAATATGGCGATGGTGTACTGCGTAATTATTACGATAAATATATTAACAGCTGGAATAAGGTAGTGGCTGTTGAAAGAAATATCCGTGGCGTGGTAGTAAACAGCGTGCCATTAAAAGGCAAACTGGATAAACTGGAATTTGATGGCAAAAACGTAAACGTAGTAGATTATAAAAGTGGCGATATTGATAAAGCCATGTCTAAGTTAAAAGCACCACACGATAAAGACCCCAATGGTGGCGACTACTGGCGGCAAGCAGTGTTTTATAAAATACTGGTAGATAACTACGAGCTAAAAGACTGGAAGGTTATCAGCACCGAATTTGATTTTGTGGAGCCGGATAAAAAGAAAGAGTACCGCAAAGAAAAGATTGTAATTACGCCTGCAGATACCGAAACGGTAAAACAGCAAATAACCGAAACCTGGCAAAAAATACAAGACCGTGATTTTTATACCGGCTGCGGCAAAGAAGATTGCCATTGGTGCAATTTTGTAAAAGATAACCAGCTGGCGGTAGCTTTGCATGATGTACAGGAGGATGAAACTACGGATTAAGGGATTTTTATGATTTTAAAAAAGTGTAAATAAGGCAAACCCGTTAAGTTTGCAGTTCAATACCAGTTAATGAAACTATCTCATCTTTTATATACGCTGCTTATTATTACATTGGCAACTACCACAGTTATTAGTAATACCGGCTGTGCTCAAATCGGATCTATTACCGGCGGTCTAAAAGATAGTATACCCCCCACTTTGGTTTCTGCCAGCCCAAAATTGTTAAGCACCAATTTTACCGGCAATAAAGTAACTTTTGTTTTTGATGAATATATTGATGAGTTGCTGGATGTACAATCCAATGTATTGGTGTCGCCTTATCCCAAAACCTTTCCGGAGTTAAGGAGTAAATTAAAAACCGTAACCGTAAAACTAAAAGACACTTTACTGGCCAACACTACTTATGCTATTAATTTTGGTAATGTAATTAAAGATGTAAACGAAGGAAATATTCTTAAAAATTTTACTTATGTTTTTTCTACCGGCAATACTATCGATTCGATGAGTTTATCCGGCAAAGTAGAACTTGCAGAAACAGGTAAAGTAGACAGTACCATGTTTGTAATACTTTATCGCAATGCCACCGATTCATCAGTACAAAAAATAAAACCCAATTACATTGCTTTTGTAAAAGGCGATGGCAGTTTTACTTTTAATAATCTGCCGCCAGATAATTTTTATATCTATGCATTAAAAGATGGCGATGGCAGCAAAACTTATAATTCTAAAACAGAAGAGTTTGCATTTACCGATAAACCCATTACTGTTACCAGTAATAACGAGCCGGTAAATCTATATGCTTACGCAGAAGAAAAGGTAAGTAAAACACTTTCATCAACAACTGTAAAACCAAAAACTGCTGCACAAAAAAAATTACGGTATAGTTTAGCTGCTACAAGTCAAAGGCAGGATTTAACAGAAAACCTGGTACTGGATTTTAGTAACGCTATAAAAACATTAGATACTACAAGAATTATATTAACCGATACCAATTACGTTTCTATACCTGGTGTTTCTTTTTTGCTGGACAGCAATAAGGTTATACTCACCGCTAAATGGACCGAAGACAGCGATTATAAAATTATCATTAACAAAGATGCAGTAAGAGACAGTACCGATAGTATGATTGTAAAAACAGATACCGTTCGTTTTAAAACTAAAAGAGAAGCTGATTATGGAAACGTAGTGTTACGGTTTAATAATATTGATATTACCAAACATCCTGTATTGCAATTTACCCAGGCAGATGAAATAAAAGAATCTTATGCCATCACCGGTAAAGAATGGCGCAATAAATTATTTCCACCAGGTGAATATGAAATAAGAATTTTATACGACGATAATAATAATGGCAAATGGGATCCCGGTAATTACACCAAAAAACTGCAACCAGAAAAAGTAATTGCCCTGCCTAAAAAAATATCCGTGAGGGAAAACTGGGATAACGAAAGCGATATAAATTTATAGATTAGAGCTACAAAGTAAAAAGTACAGTAGCAGTATTTTTTAGAGCTTAACTTTGTACTTTGCACTATTAACTTTGTACTAATGATTTTTTCTTCTTCTCTTTTAGAAAATGCTGTAAACGAATTTGCCAAACTACCGGGTATTGGAAAAAAAACGGCCCTGCGTTTAGTATTGCATCTTATTAAACAAGATGTGCAGGATGTAATGCATTTTAGTAATGCTATTGCCACTTTAAGAGAAGAAATAAAATTTTGCAGCCGCTGCCATAATATTTCTGATGCGGTATTATGCAATATCTGCAGCAATACCATGCGCAAGCAGGAAATGATTTGCGTAGTAGAAAATATCCGTGATGTAATTGCCATTGAAAGTACGCAGCAATTTAATGGGGTGTACCATGTTTTAGGCGGTATCATTTCACCATTAGATGGCATTGGGCCGGAGCAATTGCAAATTGATTCTCTCATCAGCCGCATCAGCAAAGAAAATATCAGTGAAATTATTTTTGCCCTCAACCCTAATATACAAGGTGATACCACTATTTATTATATCGGCAAAAAGCTCTCCGCAGGATCCGGTGGAAAATCTTTTCCTGTAAAAATTACTACTATTGCCCGTGGCATTGCTTTTGGCGGCGAGCTGGAATATGCCGATGAAATGACGCTTGCTAAAAGCATCAGCAACCGCATTCCTGTAGAAAACTACATTACTTCAAGCAACTAAACTCTTATTATTCCCGTTCAGTAGTTATAAATTCCTGTTCAGCGATAATTATATCGCCGAACGGTTATTCCATTTTATTTTCACATTAAGAACGACTTATGGCAAGTAAAACAAAAAAAATAATCCTGTACTCTATTGCAGGAATGGTACTTATTGGCACCAGTATCGGCTACAAAATGTATAATAAAGAACATTTTAGCGTATCCGGCACCAGGCCTTCGGCAGCAATTGCTGCAATTATACTACACCAAACTTTCTCCACAGATTCTACCACAGCAAAAAATACATTTATTGGTGATGAGGCCAACCAAAAAATAATACAGGTAGATGGCGAAATTGCTGCCATTAAAGAAGACCAGCAGGGCAACACTATTATTTTGCTAAAAACTGCCACAGATGGTGCTTTTATAAACTGTACCATGGAAGGAAGGACGGAAAGGATAAATGCTGGTAGCAAGATTGTTTTAAAGGGTATTTGTACAGGATATAATTTCGATTCGGAAATGGGCATACCCGGAGATGTAATTTTAATAAGGTGCATAATTTCCAATTAATTTTAATAAAATGAAAAAAAATAGCATCATTAAGTTTACTATTAATAGTATTATTATCAGGCATTAATTCATGCAAACACGAAGTGCCGTTAAGTAATGTTGATCCCACACCACAACCAGGGCCGGTTGCCAACAATGGTGTATGTTTCGAAAGCGAAATATTACCACTGTTTCAAAGTAATTGTGCAAAATCGGGTTGCCACGATGCTGCCACACACCAGGAGGAACTTATTTTAGATAGTTATGCCAACATTATGCGTAAGGATATTGTGGCAGGTAGTGCCGACAGGAGTAAAATTTACAGGGTACTTTTTGAAACAGGTAAAGATAAAATGCCGCCAACACCCAATGCCGATTTAACTGCTGCACAAAAAGCTTTAATTGGCAAATGGATAAATGAAGGTGCTAAAAACACCGTTAATTGTAACACCAGTTGCGATACTGCACAATTTAAATATGGCGCTAACATCAGCGTAGTTATTAATACTTTTTGTACCGGTTGCCATAGCGGCACTGCAGCATCCGGGGGTATCGATCTTAGCAATTATACCAATGTAAAAATACAGGCAACCAATGGCAGGCTGGTAGGTGCAATTACACATACCGCCGGTTACTCGCCCATGCCAAAAGACGCCAACAAATTAAATGACTGCCAGATAACGCAAATTAAAAAATGGGTGGCGGCAGGAGCACTAAATAATTAAACCAGTATTAAAAAATGAAAGCAAGACTGTTTACAACAACAAACATTATTATACAGATTACGGTTGGCTTGTTTTTAATAACTACATCAACCAGCAGTTGCTATTACGATAAAGAGGAAATCTTGTATCCGCAATCAGCTTGCGATACCGCTACTGTTACTTACAGCAGTTCGGTAGTGCCAATTTTGGTTTCTAATTGTACCAGTTGCCATGCCGGTAATACACCTTCGGCAGGTATTAAACTAGATACACATGCCGATGTAAAAATACAGGTAGCGAATGGAAAACTGTGGGGCTCCGTTTCTCACACCGCAAGTTATTCGCCTATGCCCAAAAGCGGCAGTAAAATGAGCGACTGCAATCTTACTAAAATAAAAAAATGGATAGATGCAGGCGCACCCAATAATTAAAATAAAAAAATATAAATCTCTATAAAAGTAAAAAGTATGAAATATTTAATTTTTGTTTTTGCTGTATTATTATCAGCAAAAACTACCCTGGCGCAAAAGCTATATACCAAAAATGGTTCAATATCTATTTTCTCTTCTACAAAAATGGAAGATATTAAAGCCGATAACAACCAGGTATTATGTGTATTGAATACCCAAACCGGCGAGTTGCAATTTTCCTTGCTGAATAAAGGTTTTCATTTTGAAAAAGCCTTAATGGAAGAACATTTTAATGAGAATTATATTGAAAGCAATAAGTTTCCAAAATCTACTTTTAAAGGAACCGTTGCAGATATAAGTAAAGTAAATTTTGCCAGCGATGGCACTTATCCTATAACTGTAAAAGGCGATCTTACTATGCATGGTGTAACTAAAATTACTACAGCATCCGGCAATATCATTGTTAAAGACGGTAAAGCAACAGCAGCATCAAAGTTTACAGCAAAGCTTGCAGATTATAATATCTCTATTCCCGGAGCTGTTAAAAATAACATATCCGAATCGATAGAAATAACGGTGAATTGTAACCTCGATCAAAAAATGTAATGCATACCTGCAATAACTGATACCATGTTATTAAATAAAATATTTTACACCAGTCTGTTTTTTTCAGTTACTTGTTGTAGTGCTGTTGCCCAAGACACTACCGATATAATGCGCCTGCTGGAAAATGAAGTAGCCGACAGAACAGATTACACCACCGCCACTTTTAAAACTACACGTTTAGTAAATGGCCATACGGTAGAAAATGTGGGCAAAGGTGCTTTAGATGTAAAGATATCTCACCGCTTTGGAAAAGTTAATGGTGGTGGTTACGAGTTGTTTGGGCTGGATAATGCCAGCATGAGAATGGGCTTTGAGTATGGCATTACCAATACGCTGATGGCAGGCGTTGGACGCAGTACTTTTCAAAAAACTTATGATGCCTTTTTTAAACTAAAAGTATTAAGGCAATCAAAAGGCAACCGTAATATGCCTGTTACATTAAGTTATGTGCCTACCATTGCATTAAAAACCCTGAAGTTTGAAGATGAAACAAGGAAAAATTATTTTACCTCCCGGTTATTTTTTACGCACCAGTTAATTATTGGCCGCAAATTTTCTGAAGGCACATCACTGCAATTAATGCCCACCTATACCCACCGCAATTTAGTTCAGTTAGCTTCAGACCCCAATGATCTATTGGCCATTGGTATTGGTGGCAGGCAAAAAATAAGTAAAAGAGTGAGCCTTAATTTTGAATATTATTATCAGTTACCCGATTATAAAATGTTAAATACCACCAATTCACTTTCGGTTGGTTTTGATATTGAAACCGGCGGCCACGTGTTTCAGTTACACTTTACTAACTCTCAGGCTATGAGCGAACGGGGTTTTGTTACAGAAACAACTGGCGAATGGAGTAAGGGTGATATCTTTTTCGGGTTCAATATATCAAGAGTATTTACCATTGGCAAAAAACACTAACCTGCAGCAATTGTTTAATAATGGTTTAGTTATTGCTAATAAACTATTGCATAAATTTACATTATGCTAAAAAAGCTTGCCGTATTTATTTTATTACTCGTGCTGTTTTCTTTTAAACTGCAGGCGCCTCTTGCAGATTATAAAGTGAGTACAGGTACCATTGCATTTAAATCTGATGCATCGTTGGAATTAATTAAAGCACAAAGCAATGAATTAAAAGGAATTTTTATTGCAGAAAAAAAACAATTTGCATTTATAGTTATCATAAAATCTTTTAAAGGGTTTAACAGTCCTTTACAGCAGGAGCACTTTAACGAAAATTACCTGGAGAGTAATAAATATCCTTCCGCATCTTTTGAAGGAAAAATAATTGAGGATATTGATCTGTCGGCAGATGGAACTTACGCTATAAGGGCTAAAGGAAATTTATCTATTCATGGTGTGGTGCAGGAACGTATTATTAAAGCCGACATCACTGTAAAAAATGGCAACATCAGCATCAAATCAAATTTTACAGTTTTACTGGCCGATCATAATATTCCCATTCCAAAAGTGGTACATGAAAAATTAGCTTCGGAAATAAAAGTGGAAATAAAAGCGGATCTAGTAAAAAAATAACCCTTAGTTAATGCCACTGCTTACAAGAATAGCAATCTTTACATTACTTACTGCAACAGTTGTACAAAAAGGCATTGCGCAAAATTTTTTCGGCTACAAATCTTTTGCACTTACAGAAGATAACAAACCGTTTAAAATAAATACCCTGTATAAAAATGAAGAGGGGTTTATTTATGCCGGCACCACCAATGGCCTGTATACTTTTGATGGTAAATATTTTTCTAAAATAAACTTTTTAAACCCTGCAGTAAAAGATACTGTTACTGCCATTTTTCAGGATAATAAAAAACAATTATGGGCAGGTTTTAAAAATGGAAAGATCGCAAAAAAAATAAATGACAGGCTACAATATTTTGAACCTGAAGAAGGAACTCCTAAAGTTGCCATCACTGCATTTGTACAGGACAAACAAAATAATATTTGGTTTGCTACCAACGGCGAAGGCATTTATTATTTTAGCAATAACCACTTGTATTTAATAAATGAAGAGGAAGGTTTAAGCGATAAATATGTGCATGCATTAACGCTTGCTTCCAATGGTGATGTATTAGCTGCTACCGATCAGGGCATAAATATTTGCACTGTTAGCGGAGCAAAAAAAACAGTAACAGTAATTGGGCCTAAAAATGGTTTGCCGGATTATTATATCACTTCAATTGTACCGGCAGGTAACAATACTTTTTGGGTGGGCATGCAGGAAAAAGGATTTTGTTTATATAATCATACCACCAAAAAAATCACCATTCCCCCTGCAGCAACTAACTGGAGTTTCGGACAAATAAATACATTACTGGCCTCGGCAAACAGCCTTTGGATTGCCACGCAGGAAAATGGCTTATTTAAATTATCTGAAGCCCGTCAATTGCTACTCCCCTTTTTTTCGGGCAGCACCAATAAAAACAATATCAGTAATTTATTACTGGATGATGAAGCTAATATATGGATGACAACTGCAGATGAACTGATCAGCAATTCCGGAGATAAGTTAACACTTTTGCCACTGTATGATAAAGCCACTTATGAAACTATCCACACCATTCTTTCAGATTATCAAAATAATATTTGGGCGGGTACTGATGGGGGATTGATCAAATACAGTTTTGCTGATAATAAAACTGAACGTAAAAATTTTCCCATCAAAGGGTTAACCAGCAAAACAGATATTACTGGTTTGTACCAGGACAAGTATCATAATATCTGGATAAGCACTATGGGAGAAGGTGTTTTTGTTTTAGATCCTGCAACCGGTAAATACCGCAACATATCCGAAAATCCGTTATTAAAAAAAGCCAGCCTGCTTTCTATTACCGGCTCCGGTAATACAGTTTGTGCCGGTGGGCTTGAGGGTGTGGCCACCATTTTTGAACTTTCGGATTTAAATAAAACTATTGCAGAAAATTACCAGTTTACCAACTATAATAACATACCCAATATTGGCAATAATTATATACACACCGTTTATAAAGATAAGGCAGGCGGAATATGGTTTGGTACCGATGGAAAAGGAATAACAGTTTTACAAAATGGCCAATTTGTTCATTACAATAAAAAAAATGGTTTAAAAGATGAACATATTTATTCTTTTACTGAAGATGAAAAGGGAAGAATATGGTTCAATACAAAAGATGCAGGTATCTATAGTTTTGATGGTGTAAAATTTAAAAACTATGGAGCAGCGCAAGGGATAAGCGACCTGAAAATTACAACGCTTAAAACAGACCGGCTGGGGAATATTATTATTGTTAATGAAAAAGGAATTGATATTTTAAATCCTGAAACAGGCACAGTTTCTTACCTTAACAATGTACAGGGCATTGCAGCAATAAATACAGCTATACAAAGTATTACAACGGACTCCTCGGGCAATATTTTATTAAGTACTGTAAATGGCATTGTAAAATATTGCCCCATTGCAAAAACCAATCAGCAACCCAAAACAATTATTAATAGTGTACAATTATTTTTGCAGGTTATTAATAAAGAAGAGCAACATAATTTTAAGTACGATGAAAATGGCTTTACATTTAATTTCACAGGCCTGTATTATAGCAATCCTGCCGAAGTACATTACCAGTATAAATTAGATGGTTGGGACAGTTCCTGGATAGCTACCAAAGATCAAAGCATTCCATTCCCTAATTTAAGGCCGGGTAAATATACTTTTCATGTCCGTTCTTCACTTAATGAAAATTTCAACAATGCAAGTGAAGCCACCTACAGTTTTACTATTTACAGCCCCTTCTGGAAACGCTGGTGGTTTATTATTCTTTCTGTAATAGCAGGTGCAGGTATTTTAATCGGGTACATGAAATGGCGTGAAAAAAGTATTACCAAAATGCAACAGTTACAGCAGGAAAAAATTCAATTTCAGTTTGAAGTATTGCGTAACCAGGTAAATCCACATTTTCTATTCAATAGTTTTAATACCCTTATTTCTGCCATCGAAGAAAACCCGAAAGCGGCGGTGGATTATGTAGAACAACTTTCGGAGTTTTTCCGCAATATTGTAAACTACCGCGATAAAGATGTAATTACTTTAGGCGAAGAAATTAATTTATTAAAAACCTATTTTTACCTGCAGCAAAAAAGATATGGCGATAATTTAAAACTGAACATCAACATAAGTGAAGAAGAAAAAAAACAATTATTAATTCCGCCACTTACTTTACAATTACTGATAGAGAACGCCATAAAGCATAATGCTGTTTCAAAAGAAACTATTTTAACAATAGACTTGCTGATGCAAAATGGCAACCGTTTAATAATACGCAATAATATTAATCCAAAATTTTCGCCGCAGTCCGGCACCGGTATGGGCTTGCAAAACATCATTAACCGCTACCATATTTTAAGTGCCGAAGCTGTTGTGGTAAATAATGATACTAATTTTTTCACTGTTTCATTACCTGCATTAAAACAATAACAAATGAAAATTTTACTTATTGAAGATGAAGACCCTGCAGCAAAGCGACTGCAAAAAATGCTGAAAGAAATTGAACCTGATGCCGAAGTATCAGATAATATTGTAAGTATTGCCTCTGCCGTAAAATGGTTTAAAGAAAACCAGTTACCCGATCTGATCATCTCTGATATACAATTATCCGATGGCCTTAGTTTTGAAATTTTTAAAGCTGTAGAAATATTGTGCCCGGTAATTTTTACTACCGCCTACGATCAATATGCCATTGAAGCTTTTAAAGTAAACAGTATAGATTATTTATTAAAGCCAATAAAAAAAGAAGAGCTTGGTAACGCCATTACCAAATACAAAAAAACAAAACCGGCAGCACCATCAATAGATATTAATCAATTACTAAAAACATTCAACAACCCGGCGGCAGCTTACAAGCAGCGCTTTGTAGTACGCTATGGCGAGCATATTAAAACCATTACCATTGAAGAAGTAGCTTTTTTTTATACCGAAGACAAAGTAAATTTTTTAACCACCAGAGAAGGCCGCCGCTTTACCATCGATTTTAATTTAGATACTTTAGAATCCATGCTGGATCCAAAAACATTTTTTCGCATCAACCGGCAGTACATCATCAGTATACAATCCATTGCCGAAATGTTTGCCTACTCTAAAAGCCGGGTACTCATAAAATTAAACCCGCCTGCAAAACACGAAACTATTGTAAGCACCGAACGTTCTGCCGATTTTAAACTATGGCTGGGAGATGAAAAATAGTTTTTACCCGTTCAGCAACATAAAATGCCTGTTCGGTAAGCTTTAGTTTTAACCCAAAAATAGTTGTTGCACTTTTACTGTATAAATATTTAAACAGTAAAATTTACAACTATGATACTTGCCGCAAAAACAAAAAGCACTAATCTTTTATTAGCCCTGGTAATGGTAATTTTTTTTACCACCTTACAATCTTCATCCTGCTCCAAAAGCGATGATGTAGCTGCAATTAATAATACCAGCACTACACCAATTGCCGGCAGCTGGCGGGTAAGTCTGTATTGGGATAAAAAAGATGAAACCAATAAATTAAATGGCTACAGTTTTTCTTTTAACACCGGTGGCCAGCTTACTGCATCAAAAGCAGGTGTTGTGGTTAACGGCAGCTGGAGCGAAAGCAGCACCAAGTTCACCATAAACTTTGGCACCGATCCGGTATTGAGCGACATTAACGGCGAATGGCTGAAACTGGAAAAAACCGCCAGCAGCATAAAACTAAAAGATGATAATTCATTGCAGGATGACCAACTGACTTTTGTAAAAAGCTAAATTCAGTACCCGTTCCGCTTACTATCCACATCCTTGTTATAAATATCCAACCTAATATCTTTTTTTTGAAAAACTAAGTCTTGTTTAAAACACTGCTGGTAACAGCGCCAAAAAAGCCGTAACATTTTGTGTTACGGCTTTTGCATTGTACATTTGCAGTGCATTTCAGGCAGATTTGTTTATTGTTCGGCCTGTTGTGTCATCCTAAGCTTGTCTAAGGAAACCGAACTAATAAACGAAAGCACTCCAAACCACCTTCACGGATTGTTTCCCGTTTAAAAGTTCAAAGTAAAATTTTTTGTGAACCCGGCTTTTGCGGCATTGGTCACCATCGTTGTGAACTTGTTCTGTTCTTCTTTTCTTTTAGTAAAAGGAAAGAAGAATCTCACTTGTACGATATACCAATATGCATCGTCTTAAATTCATTACAACATGAGCACAATTGAAAAAGCACTGCAGGAAAGAATATTAATTATTGATGGCGCCATGGGTACCATGATACAGCGCCATAAATTACAGGAAGCCGATTACCGTGGCGAGCGTTTTAAAGACTGGCATACCGACGTAAAAGGAAATAACGATCTGCTAAGCATTACGCAGCCGGAAATTATTATTGGTATACACAAACAATATTTAGAAGCTGGTGCCGATATTATTGAAACCAATACTTTCAGCAGCACTTCTATTGCGCAAGCCGATTACGATATGCAATCGCTGGCTTACGAAATCAATGTAGCAAGTGCAAAGTGTGCCAGGGAAGCTATAAAACAAAATGGAAAAACAGCATGGGTAGCCGGAGCAATTGGCCCGCTTAATAAAACTCTATCCTTATCACCAGACGTAAATAACCCCGGCTACCGTGCTGTTACTTTTGATGAGGTTGCCGCTGCTTACACCGAACAAATAAAAGGTTTGGTAGATGGTGGCGTAGATGTGTTATTGATAGAAACCATCTTTGATACGTTGAATGCAAAGGCCGCTATTTATGCAACTAAAAATTATTTTAGAAAAAATAATCTACCCGAACTGCCCATCATGATCAGCGGAACAATAACTGATGCCAGCGGCCGTACATTAAGTGGACAAACTTTAGAAGCATTTTATACATCTGTTGCACACGCCAATCCATTAAGTGTGGGTTTAAATTGTGCATTAGGCGCTTCCGAAATGAGAGCACATATTGAGGAACTTTCTCAAATAGCGGCTTGTTACGTATCCGCTTATCCCAATGCAGGTTTGCCCAATGCCTTTGGCGAGTATGATGAGCAGCCTCATGAAACAGCACACATTATTGAAGAATGGGCTGCTAATGGCTGGCTCAATATTGTGGGTGGTTGTTGCGGCACTACGCCAGATCATATCAAACATATTGCAGATGAAGTAAAGCAATTTAAACCAAGAGCGTTACCTGTATTGGAAGAAGCGTTATAAAATGAATTTCCAGGACACTGCCCCGGAAATTTGCACTTATAGAATTGATGAGTAAAATAACAACTGTACAACTTTTTAAAAATATAAAAACGCTTGTTGAAAAAAGCAAGCAGGAGTTGTATGTTATTGCTAACACCACATTAACCGAAACTTATTTTCATATTGGCAGATTAATTGTAGACTATGAGCAGCAGGGAAGCAAGAGGGCAGCGTATGCAAAAGAAACATTAATTAATTTATCTGCTAAACTTTCTGCTGCATTAGGCAAAGGTGTTTCGGTAGATAATTTAGAAAACATGCGTAAGTTTTACCTGCTGTATAAAGATGATTATTTGAAGTACATCAGTAAAAATCAAAAATCCGAGCCAGTGGCTCGGAAATTGAAAACTGCACCAAAATCCGAGACAGTGTCTCGGAAATCTGATGTTATTGAGAAATCCGATCCACTTGCTCGGAAATTGAGTTTGTCACCTTTTAAACTTTCCTGGACACATTATGTAATGCTTTTAAAAATTGAAAATCCGATTGAAAGAAAATTTTATGAAATAGAAGCAACGGCTGAAAACTGGAGTAAAAGAGAATTACACCGACAATACGAAAGTGCCTTATTTGAACGCCTTGCCTTAAGCAGAAATAAAGCAAAAGTTAAAGAGCTTAGTAAAAAAGGGCATATTGTTGAAAAACCTTCCGATGCAATAAAAGACCCGTACATATTGGAATTTTTGGATTTACAGGAACAGGATTTTTACTCTGAAAGTGATTTGGAAAAAGCCATCATTAATAAGCTAGAACATTTTTTGTTAGAGCTGGGCAAAGGTTTTTTATTTGTAGACAGGCAGAAGAGAATAAAAATGGATGGCGATGATTACAAAATAGACTTAGTGTTTTATCATAGAATTTTAAGGTGCTTTGTATTGATAGACCTAAAAATAGGTACACTGCAGCATAAAGATCTTGGCCAGATGCAGATGTATGTAAATTATTATGATGAAGAAATAAAAGCAGCAGAAGAAAATAAAACCATTGGTATCATACTTTGTAAAAACAAAAAAGAAAGCACCATAAAATATACCCTGGGAAAAGGCAACAAGCAAATATTTGCAAGTAAATACAAAGTATTTTTTCCTGAAAAGCAAATTTTAAAACTAATAAGAGAGCAATAAAAATAAAATGAACACAATTAAACCATACTTACGCTTATCAGGCCTGGAGCCATTAGTAATAAGGCCCGAAACAAATTTTGTAAACGTTGGCGAACGTACCAATGTAACTGGTAGTAAAAAATTTGCCCGGCTTATCAGGGATGGTAAGTATGAAGAAGCTTTATCAGTTGCCCGGCAACAGGTAGAAAGTGGCGCACAGATCATTGATGTGAACATGGATGATGCTATGCTGGAAGGTGTAGAAGCTATGACTACTTTTTTAAATTTGGTACAGGCCGAACCGGATATTGCCAAGATTCCCATCATGATCGATTCTTCTAAATTTGAAATTATAGAAGCCGGTTTAAAATGTGTGCAAGGCAAATGCATTGTAAACTCCATCTCCATGAAGGAAGGCGAAGCCAAGTTTATTGAGCAGGCGCATATTTGTAAAAGTTATGGTGCCGCAGTTATTGTAATGGCTTTTGATGAAGTAGGGCAAGCCGATACTAAAGAACGCAAAATAGAAATTTGCCATCGGGCATATAAAATATTAACAGAGCAGGTAGGTTATGCGCCGCAGGAAATTATTTTTGATCCCAATATTTTTGCGGTAGCCACCGGTATTGAAGAGCATAGCAATTATGCTGTGGATTTTATAGAAGCAACAAAAGAAATAAAAAAATTAATGCCGCTTACCAAAGTAAGTGGTGGTGTAAGTAATGTGTCTTTTTCTTTTAGGGGAAACGATCATGTACGGGAAGCAATACACAGTGTATTTTTATACCATGCTATTAAAGCTGGTATGGATATGGGTATTGTAAATGCCGGCCAGTTAGTGGTGTATGATGAAATAGAACCTACCTTAAAAAATCTTTGCGAAGATGTGATCCTTAACAGGAACAACACTAATAATGAAGCCACTGAAGCATTAATAACATTTGCCGAAACTGTAAAAGCAAAAGGAAAAGAAACTGTTAAAGACGAGAAGTGGAGAGATGAGCCAGTAGAAAAAAGATTATCCCATTCTTTAGTAAATGGTATTACCGATTATATTGATGCAGACACGGAAGAAGCCAGGCAAAAATATCCTAAACCATTAGATGTAATTGAAGGCCCGCTGATGGACGGTATGAATGTAGTAGGTGATCTGTTTGGTGCAGGAAAAATGTTTTTGCCGCAGGTAGTAAAAAGTGCCCGGGTAATGAAGAAAGCTGTGGCTGTATTAACACCATTTATTGAGCAGGAAAAAGAAGATCGCAAACAAGCACATATAACCGCCGGTACTATTAATGAGGAAACTGCCGGTGCTGCAAAAATTTTATTGGCTACCGTAAAAGGTGATGTGCATGATATTGGAAAAAATATTGTGGGTGTAGTGTTGGGCTGTAATGGTTACGACATAATTGATTTAGGCGTAATGGTGGCAACAGATAAAATTTTAGAAACTGCCATTAAAGAAAAGGTAGACATTATAGGGCTGAGTGGATTAATTACACCATCACTTGATGAAATGGTACATGTGGCACATGAGATGAAACGCAGGGGGATGAATTTACCCCTAATGATTGGCGGAGCCACCACCAGCCGTATGCATACTGCTGTAAAAATTGCACCGCAGTATGATGAAGGTGTTATTCACGTACTGGATGCCAGCCGCAGTGTAACTGTTGCCGGGAGTTTATTAAGTAAAGAACAAAAACCGGATTTTTTAAGCGGCATAAAAAAAGAGTACGATAAACTGGTGGTTGATTTTGGCAATAAAAAATCTACCAAACAATATTTAACTTTTGCTGAAGCACAAAAAAATGGTGCTGCAATTAATTGGGATAATTTTTCTCCGGTAGCGCCAACATTTACCGGTACAAAAGTTTTTAATCATTACGATTTAAAAGAAGTTGCAGAGTATATCGACTGGCAACCATTTTTTATTGCATGGGAAATGCACGGCAAATTTCCGGCAATATTAACCGATAACATTATTGGTGTTGAAGCCACCAAACTATACAACGATGCCAAAAAATTATTGCAACAGATCATTGATGAAAAATGGCTGAATGCAAGAGGTGCTATTGGTTTTTGGCCAGCCAATAAAGTAGCGCCAGATTCGGTAGATGTACTGGCTGATAAGGAAGTGATAAAACTGCAGTTTTTGCGCCAGCAAATAAAAAAAGCAGAGGGCCAGCCCAATTTATCGCTGGCAGATTTTATTGCTCCGGCAGAAAAAAACTACCAGGATCATATTGGTGCATTTGCTGTAACCATTGAAGGTATTGAACCGCACATTAAAAAGTTTGAAGCTGCTTTTGATGATTACAATAAAATTATTTTACAGGCTTTGGCCGATAGATTAGCAGAGGCATTTGCAGAATTGCTGCATAAAAAAACAAGGCAGGAATATTGGGGTTATGCTACCGACGAGCACTTGACCAACGAACAATTAATTAAAGAAGAATATTTAGGTATTCGTCCGGCACCGGGTTATCCTGCTTGTCCTGATCATACCGAAAAATACAAATTGTTTGAACTGTTGGGTGGTAAAGAAGCCACCGGGATAGAACTTACCGAATCATTGGCCATGTATCCTGCATCATCAGTATCGGGCTGGTATTTTGCCAACCCCGAAAGTAAATATTTTGGCGTAGGCAAAATAGAGCAAGATCAATTAAAAGATTATGCTAAAAGAAAAGGGATGAGTTTGGATGATGCAACAAGGTGGTTAAGGCCTATATTGGAGTAATGACTATCGCTTATTGAATTGCTCTTTCATTTCCTGTGCCTGTTTGGCATCTTGTAATCCTTTATATAATGTTACCGCAATACCAATTTTAAAAAGCCATCCGCTAATGATAGAGGATGGTTCTATTATTGCATTTACAACAATAAATAACCCTAGGATTACCATAGCTCCAATTATTGCAAAATATGGTTTTTGCTTTGTCCAAAAACCACAGGCAATAAATCCTCCTATATATATTGTCCACAACAAATAATCCAGCCAAAAAAATTCAATATCAAACGGATATCTAGAAAACAATATCACAGCATTGATCAATAATAATCCGGCCCCTATAAAACAAGCATTTCTTGCCTGGCGGATATGTTTGTCATAGCCTTCCATTGAAAATTCGTCCAATGTAAAAATAGTTTCTGTATTATTTTCCGGTGTAGTTTCTTCGGGTTTATTATTTTCCATTTTAAATTTTTATATTACAAGTATAGGTAAAATATTTAATGAAGTAAGTTCTGGTATGATTTGTACTTATTGAAACCTGTTTAATTGTAACTGATTTATTATGCTTAATATCAGCAATACTGTAAAAAAATACTGCTTTACTTCTTCCCTGTCATCTGTATCAAAGCCACTCGGTTCCAGCAACTCTTCGTTAATTGCTATGGCAACATAGCAGCGGCCTGCTACAAAAGAAACTGCTATTTCCCTGTCTATTTGCTGTTTAAATTTTATCAACCTCTCTGTCATTGCTGTTGTAAGTATAGAGCCTACCTCTGATGGATTGGTACTGTAAACAGAAAAAACATTTTCAAACCCAGCAACACAATTCTGCAATTTAATTTTATAAACATTAGGTGAATGCATCAGCCTGTACCTTTCATCTGCAATACTTCCTCCGGTTTGTTCGTCACCATGCGACCAGATATAAGTACCAGCAGTAAAATGCTTACTTATCTCAGCAACAAAAAATAATCCTTTAAAAATTGTTATCAACCGGCTACCTGTAATACCAGTACCTAATCTTTCGTATTGTGTATGTAACTCCGAACAACGAAAAACTACATCTTTATAAATACCTTCCATGTAATCATCGCCATCATAATAATCAAAAAGTCTTCTGAAAAGGCCACTGAATTTATATTCCTGCTTTGCAATCACTTCATCCGGCTTGTAAGTAATGCCGGGATGCAGGTAAGTTATAATTTCTTTGATGATCGTTTCTTTATAGTCTTTGGTGTATTTCTCCTTTCTGTTGGTATAAAAATAAATACTAATTGCTATAGCTGCAATACACAAAAAAATTGCCATCCCGGCATTTCCGTGAATATAATCCACCTGATAACCAACAAAAATCAATATAGTCACAAATGCAATTACAAGAGCTATAATTCCCCAGTTACCTGCTGCCCCGGCTTCTGTCTTTAAATTATTGATAAGCGGCTGAAGTTTAACAGTATAAAAATCCTCGAAATTTTTTACTTCGTCCATAATTATTGAATGAATTTATTTCTTTTTTGTAACTATGCACAATCAAGTTTTAAATATTCATTTTATGCGTATCATTTCTTACAACGTTAATGGCATTCGTGCTGCTTTTAAAAAAGGTTTTATTGATTGGCTAAAAACCAACCCGGCCGATGTTATTTGTTTACAGGAAACCAAGGCCAATAAAGATGATGTGGATATAAAACAATTAGAAGCATTGGGTTTTCATCACCATTGGTATAGTGCTAATAAAAAAGGTTACAGCGGTGTTGCTGTATTCAGTAAAACAAAACCCGATAAAGTAGAATATGGCACTGGCCATACAGAGAGTGATTTTGAAGGTAGAGTGATACAACTGGATTTTGGAGATATAAGATTAATTAATGCTTACTTTCCATCGGGCACCAGTGGGGATGAAAGACAGGCATTCAAATATATCTGGCTGGATGAATTTCATGCCTATCTTACCAAACTAAAAAAGAAATATCCTAAAATTATTTTAGTAGGCGATTACAATATTGCCCATAACGAAATTGATATCCATGACCCCAAAGGCAATAAAAACTCATCCGGTTTTTTACCACAGGAAAGAGAATGGATGACCAAATTTTTAGCCAGCGGCTGGATAGATACCTTTCGTGAATTTCACCCGGAGCCGCATCGCTACAGTTGGTGGAGCCAGCGTTTTCCTACAGTACGTTTAAATAATAAAGGCTGGCGTATCGATTACATAACAGTTACCGAGCCTTTAAAAAAGCAACTGAAAGATGCCGATATTTTTCCGGATGTAAAACATAGTGACCATTGCCCGATTTATGTGGAGTTAAAATAATTGTTAAACGAAAAGTTTACTACTTATCCCTTTAACAATTTATTCCCAAAAGGTATCCAACATCGTTGTATCTTGTTTTGCAGTAACTAACTATATACTGCTATGGAATTATTAATTTTTATTGCTCTTGTTGTTATATTTTTTCTTGTATTAAATATCCAGAGTAACCAGCGCAGCAATGCTGATGGCCTTAAAAAAGATCTATCCATTCTTAATAAACAAATACAGGATTTAAAAAATCAGTTTTCTAATCTTCAATCTACACCGGTTGCTGTTAAGCCTGCAGAAGAATTACAGAAAGAAAAAGAAGCCGCCGAATTAAAAGCACAGGAAGAGTACAAACAAAAAATTGCCGCCATTGAGGCCATGCGGCTGCAGCGGGAGGAAAAAAGAAAGGCAGAAGAAGAAAAAGTGCCACAAGACCGGCCCATTGTTACTGTTGAAGTAAAAGAAACTATTGATGCTGCCACAATAGTAAAGCAACCGGCACCAGCAATACCACACGAAAGCTGGAGCGAAAAATGGGTGAAGAACAATCCTGATCTGGAAAAATTTATTGGCGAAAATTTAATCAGCAAAATTGGTATTGCCATTTTGGTTTTAGCCATTGGTTTTTTTGTAAAATATGCTATTGATAAAAATTGGGTTGGCCCTGTTGGGCGTGTAGCTATTGGTATTATTTGCGGTGGTATATTAGTGGGGTTAGCACACAAAATGCGTAACAGTTATCGCAGTTTTAGTTCTATATTGGCTGGTGGCGGATTAGCAGTTTTTTACTTTACCATTACGCTGGCTTTTCAGCAATTTCACCTCTTTAGCCAAACCACTGCCTTTATAATAATGATTATAATTTCAGCTTTTGCTGTTGCACTTGCTTTGTTGTACAACAAACAGGAGCTGGCTGTTATTGCACTGGTAGGTGGCTTTGCTGCTCCTTTTTTAGTAAGCACCGGCAATGGCAATTACAAAGTGTTATTTACTTACCTGGTAATTTTAAACAGTGGGTTGTTAGCCATTGCCTACCATAAAGCATGGCGCATACTAAATTTTTTGAGTTTTATTTTTACTGTACTATTGTTTGGCAGCTGGCTAATATTATTACCCCCGGAAGAAATTGCGGTAACTTTTAAAAACGGGTTTTTATTTGCTACTATTTTTTACCTGCTGTTCTTTGCCATTAATGTTGCACACAACATAAAAGAAAAAAAGAAATTTATTGCTTCGGACTTTGGCATTTTACTGGCAAGTACCAGTTTGTATTTTGCAGCAGGCATTTATTGCCTGGTAAATATGAATGCAGCAAATTATAAAGGATTATTCAGTGCATCAATGGGCATTTTTAATTTAGCCGTTTCGTACTTTTTATTCCGCAGGCAAAAAGTGGATAGCAATATTTTATACCTGCTGATTGGCATTACGCTCACATTTATTTCAATTACTGCCCCGCTGCAATTGAATGGTAACTACATCACTCTATTCTGGTCTTCCGAAGCTGTATTACTCTATTGGCTATTCACCAAATCAAAGATCAGCATCATACAATATTCAGCTTTGTTAGTTTGGGTATTAATGCTGCTAAGTTTACTGATGGATTGGGCGCAACTATACACTTACTATGATGCAGCAGTAACTATAATTGCTAACCAAGGATTTATCACTACTCTTTTTGCAGCAGTAGCCACTTATTTATTGTATATACTGCGCCATAATGAAAGTGATAGTATTAAAGCTGCAACATCTGGGCTTACTCCGGGTAAAAATGTATTTCGTATTGCTGCTGTTATTATACTATTTGCTGCAGGCGCATTAGAAATAAATTACCAGTTCAATTATTACTATCCCAATACTAAGTTTAATGTGCTTTACCTGCTTTTGTATACACTTGCTTTTATAAGTATACTCACATTTATTACTCAAAAAATAAAGCAATTACAATTTGGCTGGCCAACCATTGCTGCCATGTTTGCCGCTTGTGTTATGTTGTATTTTTTATGTGTGCAAAAAACCTTCAACATACAAAGAGGAATTTTAGAATCGCATAAAAGCAACAGTCATTTTTTAGCTCATTGGGCAAGTGCGTTACTTATTGGTATAGTATTATACAGGTTAATACAGTTGCTTCGCAACAATAAAACTGCGCTAAAAGATAATTTTAATGTTATTACCTGGCTATTATGTGCGGCCCTTGTTATTTATTTAAGTGTGGAGGTACATTTATTATCTAATGCTGTTTTTTATGCAGCTAACAATCCGCTGGAAAATATTCAAAGAATTTATATTAAAACAGGTTTGCCTATTTTGTGGGGTATCTGCTCATTTGCCTTTATGTGGCTGGGCATGCATTTTAAATACCGCAGCCTTCGCATAATTTCGCTCAGCCTGTTTACTTTAACCCTACTTAAATTATTTATATTCGATATCAGAAATATTCCTGCAGGTGGTAAAATTGCAGCCTTCTTTAGTTTAGGGGTATTGTTGTTAATAGTATCATTTATGTACCAGCGTTTGAAAAAAATAATTATTGATGATGAGAAAAAAGTGGATTAGTCTTTTATTGTTTTGCGTAATAACTGTTTGCTGCAATGCCCAAACAGTTGGTTATAAATTTTATAGCCAATTGGATACTGTAAAAAAATCCGGTTTTTATAACATAGAATTACCCCCGGCATTAACGGCACATTTAAAAACTGATTATAGTGATTTGAGGATTGTGAATGATTCGGGTAAATGGGTGCCGCATGTGTTGCATTTTCCAACAAGTGAAGTGGTTAACGATGCTATTAATTTTGATTTAAAGTATACTCAACCTGAAAACAATAAAGTAAATACGTCGCTGATAATAGTAAACAGCAAAAATGTAATTTCAAACATCGGACTGGTAATCAATAACACCCTTGCTGAAAGGTTTTGTACTTTAAGTGGAAGCAACGACAGTAAAAACTGGTTTGTAATTAATGATAGTATTTTAATTGATCCCAAACCGGCAGCAACCGGAACTGCCAATACTTTTTTCATTGCCTTCCCTCCCAGCAATTACAGGTTTTTCAAAATAGTAATTAAAAATAATAATAAGGACCCTTTTGAAATCAGGCGAATAGTACAATCAAGTACCGCAGTTTTACCGGTTAGCTATCAAACTAAATCATTTCAAAATCCTCCAGTTGCTATCGTACAAAAAGACAGTGGTAAAATTTCTTACATAAAAATTTCTCAACAACAACCCTACCACTTTGATAATATCAGTTTAAACCTAAGTGGGGTAAAATACTTTTCCCGTGAAGCTGATTTATATATTCCTGTTGGTAATAATCATTCTTTTTCAAATCCAGGGCAATTGTTACACTCGTTCATCATTTCCAACAACAGTACATTACAGTTTAAAGTACCGTTTAGTAATGCAACAATATTTTATTTAATTATTAATAACGAAGATAATTTGCCGCTGAAGGTTGAAGAAGTTAATACTACAGTAAATCCCCATTACATCACATCTTACCTGGAGAAAGATAATAACTACAAACTGATACTGGGGAATGAACTTGCAACTTTTCCAATTTACGATCTATCTAATATCTATACAAAAATATCAGACAGCATATCACTATTGTCCGCAGGAAATGCAACTGCATTTAAAGAAAATAGTATTACAGTTAAGCCTGTTAAAAACAATAAGTGGATTTTATGGAGTGCAATTTTTGCTGTATTATTTATTTTACTTTTGTTTACCATAAAAATGGTGAAGGAAGTTGATAAAAGAAAACAAGATGATAGTTTATAACGTTACCACAAAAGTTGCACACAGCATTCAGCAGGATTGGTTGCAATGGATACAGGAAGAGCACATTACTGATATAATAAACACCGGTTGTTTTACACACGCCACAGTTTTGCAATTACTGGAAGTGGATGACAGCGAAGGCCCCACTTTTACGGTACAATATTTTGCAGAAAGCAAATCTTTATACAATAATTATATGGAAAAATTTGCAGCAATAATGCGCCAGAAAGCATTTGATAAATGGGGCGATAAATTCATTGCCTTCCGCTCTTTAATGCAGGTTATTCACTAGGTGTGCAAAACAATAAATTTAATTGGCTGAATAAAAATGCGTTGTATATTCCGCTGCAAACCGCTTTGGCAAAGGTTTTTAAGGCATCAGCGCTAAAAGCATTGCTCACAAAGGCTTTCAGCAATTTTTTAGTTCGCCTGAAACCACAAATCTGAAATCTAAAATATCGTCAAATCCTTATTCCATGCGGTTTACAGCCATTTTTTTAGTGAAAAAAAAATTAAGAAAAAAATTTGTTGCAATTAAAAACCCTATATATTTGCCGCATAATAAAATTCAAAAAAAATTATCATGAACAAAGCTGAATTAATTTCGAAACTTGCTGATGATGCAGGCATTACAAAAACACAGGCAAACGCTGCTTTAGATTCTTTTGTAGAAGCAGTAACCGTTACATTAAAAAAAGGTGGTAAAGTTACTTTAGTAGGTTTTGGTACTTTCTCTGTATCAAAAAGAGCTGCCCGTAATGGCCGCAATCCTCAAACAGGTGCTGTTATTAAAATTAAAGCAAAAAAAGTTGCTAAATTTAAAGCTGGTAAAGAATTATCTGCTAAAATGTAATGTTGTAGTAAAACATTAAAAAGCAAGGCGCATTGCACCTTGCTTTTTTTATAACAAATCAAAATAATTTAATCAAAAAATAAAAAGTATCAATTATGGGACGTGGAGATATAAAAACAAAAAAAGGAAAAACATTTGCCGGTTCTTTTGGTAAAGCAAGAGCTGCAAAACCTGCAAAGAAAAATGTTGCTCCTAAAAAGAAAGCGTAATAAGAGTACATAAGTATATAAAGTAAATAAAGTTGGTGAGTTGTATTAGCGTACTGTTTTGCTTTATATACTTTATATACCTTTTACCATCAACAACACTAAGGTGCCAGCCGTTCAATAGTCCAGGTACTATCATTTTGTGAAGTATACAAAATACGGTCGTGCATTCGGCTTGGGCGCCCCTGCCAAAATTCAATTTTAAAAGGCTTTACACGGTAGCCTCCCCAGTGCGGTGGTTTAGGGATTTCGCCGTGTTTAAAACGCTCCCGGTAATAATCAAATGTTTCCTTTAGCCATGCTTTGCCTGCCACTGCCAGGCTTTGTGGCGATGCCCAGGCACCTATCTTGCTGCCATCGGGTCGTTTATTAAAATAAGCAATACTTTCTTCCATGCTTATCTTTTCTGTAGTGCCGGTAATACGCACCTGGCGCTCCAGCTCTTTCCAAAAAAATACCAGGCAGGCGTACGGATTTTGCAACAACTCTTCACCTTTTCGGCTATTGTAATTGGTAAAAAATACAAACCCCTTTTCATCGTACTCTTTTAATAAAACAATTCTTGCAGAGGGTATACCATCTTTATCTGCAGTAGCCAAAGTCATTGCATTTACTTCATCAATATCACTTTTTACAGCTTCATCCCACCACTTTCCAAATTGAGCAATGGGATCTGCTGCCACATCAGCTTCTGAAAGTGTTTGTAGTTGATAATCTTTACGTATATCGGCTATGTTTTGCATAATAATTTTTTCTGTGGCAAAACTCCATCAATTAAAGCAAATAAAAAAGCATCACACTAAATAGCGTGATGCTTTTTTATGAAAACTGCTTATTCTAATTAATACCTTAATGTGTTTAGCACACCAAAGCCTAGCGCACTAAATAAAATGGCACCTAAAATTGCAATTATAATAAAGTAGATGGCTATAAATATTACATACACCACCAACAAATACACCACTTTCTTATCTTCAGGCGTTTTTTTAATCGGGCCTAATCCCAAATACATAATGTATACACCATAAACCCATGCTGCAAGTGAAACCAGCATTCCTAAAACTGGAATAAAAGATAATAATCCGCCAATATAACCTGGTGTAGCAGAATAGGCTACCAACTGAGCAGACTTATTCAGATTTTTTTCGGAGCCAAAACTTGGTGCAAGCATATCTACTATTATAACGCTTATATAATATGCCGCTATGTTTGCAATAAATGCAATAATAGCTGTAACAAGAAAATACTTGAAACCCCACATACCTGCAAATAATAAGCCGGTTAGTAAAGGCCCTATTGCAGCAACAACTGCAAGTGGTAATACATAGCCAAATAAAAGCGATTGGGGGGTTGCGGTTTCTCCGTCAATTACGTTCCATTCTGTTTTAGGCGTAATTAAAATGTTTTTTACACGTTCGATGAGATTCATATGTTTTAAGTTTTAGAAATGTAATGTATAAAAAGGATTGCAGGTTTGCAATAAATAGGGTAGTTATTTTTTAAACAGTAATTGCACAAAGCGTTATTTAACCAGTTCAGCCTCAGCCATTTTGTAATCGTTCCAACTCAATAACCTTGGTTTTTAAGTCATCTCTTTCTTGCGTAAGCATTTCTAAAGTACTTTCTGTTTCTCCAATTTTTACTGCAATCTGCTGCAGCATGCCATTTCTCTTTTTAACCTTTATTAGTTCCTGCTGCACATCATCCAACTGGGTATTAATATAGGTATATTGCTGAAAAAGCTCGCTGTATTGCTGCTGTAATTTTGCAGCCTGGGTTAGCTCCTGCTGCAATTCAAATTCCCTTTCTTCGGCACCGGCAGCCAGCTGTTGCTGTTTGCCAATACGGTTTTGCATCAGGTGCAATTCGTCCAGCTGCATATCAATCATGCTTCTTAATTCGGCATCTGTGGTATTATTTTGTTTTAGTTCGGCAATTTCCTGTTCCCGTTCGGCCAGCATATAATTCAAATCGTTCACCTGCACCTGCAGGTTTTCATTTTCTGTAATTAATTGTTGTATTTGCCCGGCAGATAACATTGTTGATAATTGTAATAACCCTTTCAAATTATACGATTTAGCACCCAAAAACAAAAAAACCGACCTTTTTTTGTATCTTATATACAATAAAAGCCCCGGGGCAGCGTAATCAACTACCGGGGTATCTATTACAAACACCCCGTGTAAACCTGTATAAAAATTTGACGGAAGAGGAACTCATACGAGGATGTATAAAGGAGGAAGCCGCCTGTCAGAAGGAGGTTTTCAACCGTTACGCCAGCCGTATGCTGGGGGTGTGCAACCGCTATGCCCGTAATGCAGCAGATGCCGAAGATATTTTGCAGGATGCTTTTATTAAGATTTTTGACAAGATGCACCAGTTTAAATTTGAAGGTTCTTTTGAAGGTTGGATAAGAAGGATAATGGTAAACACGGCCCTTAAAAAATACAGTTTACGCCGGTACGAAAAAGAAGTGGTGGGCTATGAAATTAAAGACCGGGATGAAAGTGGTATGGAGCCATCGGCTTATGCCCACCTTACTCAAAAGGAAATACTGGATCTTGTAAATAACTTACCTGATGGATACAGGCTGATTTTTAATTTATATGTGATAGAGGGCTTTCAACATGAGGAGATTGCAGAAATGCTGCACATACAACCCGGCACCAGCCGCAGCCAGCTGGTAAAAGCCCGGACCATGTTGCAGAAACAAATTTTACAATTACAAAAAGTTGCGGTATGAACAATAACCAGCGATTTGATGACAATATAAGAGAACAGTTTGAAAACTATACGCCACAGGTGCATCCACGCATTTGGGAAAATATAGTTAAGGAAAGAGAAAAAAGAAGGCCTGTTGGTTTTTGGTTTACTTTTTTTAATGGCCGTAATATTTTACTGTTAGCCGGATTATTACTTGTTGCAGTAAGTGGCGCTTACTTATTATCAAAAAAATCTGCTTTAAAACAAAAAGAAGAAAGCATAAATATTGCAGCAGCAAAACAAAAAGCCAATGCAACTATAACAACTGCAAACAATAATAAAGAAGATAATAGCAATACTGAAACAACAGGAAATACTGTTAGCCAAACCACCACTAGCCCTGCTGCAAACGATAATGCTAACAAGCCCGGTAACAGTTACAGTACATTAGCTACAACCTCTTCTTCTAAAATAAAAATTTACTCCCCATTTGTGCAAAGTGGAGAAGAAGAAATTGCAACAAATGATAAACTCAAAAAGAAAAATTCAACAACAAGTAATAATGAGTATGATATTTCAGATGCCGATCTTGCCAATGATAATTTAACCCCACGGGAAAGTTATCTGAAAAAACTATGGTTTGATGATCTGCAAAAAATAAGGGCTGAAAGACAAGTTGGCAGCTTACATAAAAAAACATTCCCAAAAATATATTTACCCGATTGCCCTTCAATTGAAGATAATGCCGCAGGTAATAAAACTTATGTTGAATTATATGGCGGGCCCGATATGGCTTTCCGCAGCCTTAGCGATACAGGCAACTCTGCCTATTTACAAAAAAGAAAAGAGAGTACTAAATTTTCTTCTGCATTTAGTGCAGGCCTGCGCATTACCAAAGTATTTAATAATGGTATGAGCATACGCTCCGGAATAAACTATAGCCAGATAAATGAAAAGTTCACTTTTGTGCAGGGTAACCTGGTACAGATAACTTATGTAATTGATGCTAATGGCGATACTACCGGCAGTTATATTACCACGGGCACAAGGTATAAAACTACCATCAACCGCTACAGAACAATTGATGTGCCCTTACTGATAGGGTACGAAATGGGCAACGGAAAATTTCATACCAACATTAATGCCGGTATTATAGTAAATGCATACAGCTGGCAAAAAGGCGATGTGTTGGATAGTGCTTACAGGCCTGTAAGTATCACTACCGGCAAAACCAGTTCTCCTTACCAGTTTAAAACAAATATTGGCATTGGTTTTATGGCAGGTGCATCTTTCTATTATAAGCTCAACGAAAAAATTCATCTGATGGCAGAACCTTATTTCCGTTACAACCTATCGCCAATGAGTAGAGAAAAACTAACGCTAACACAAAAATATAATACCGCTGGTTTACGGTTAGGATTAAGAGTTGATTTGCATTAACAGGCAGCACAAAAAAAACTCAAAGCATCTGATTATTACTAACCACAATTAAAAAAGAAATGAACAAAAAAATAGCAACCATATTATTAATCGGTGGTGCATTATTCTTAAATGCCTGCCAAAAAAGTTCCGACATTTTTGTGCCTGATCCAGGCCAATTAAATGCCCCTGATACTACCTGGAGCAATACCATTGCCACCAGTGCTCCCGTTTTTTCTTTACAAACCAATTTAAAAATAGAACCGCTAAAAGATAGTTTTGAAGTAAACAATACTATTGCCACAATACTTACTGCCAGTGGTGTGCAGGTAACGTTTTCGCCCAACTGTTGTGTAAGCAGCACCGGGCAAACTGTTACTGGTAAAGTATATGCCGAAGTATTGCTGATAAAAAAGAAAGGTGATATGGTGTTGATGAATAAGCCCACCACATCAAACGGCAGCATGTTAGTGAGTGGTGGCGAAATTTTTATCCGGTTAATGAAAGATGGTAAAGAATTGCAACTGGCACCTAATGCAAAAATAAAAATTACTTATACCGACGTGCCGGTAAACCCCAACATGAAATTATTTTTTGGGGACGAATCCAACCCACTGCAATTTAGCTGGTTACCCAATACAGATACAGCAAACAATTCCGTTACTGCCGGGCAGCAGTTGTATGAAATATATACCAATCACCTGCGCTGGATAAATGTGGATTATTTTTATGATACTACTGGTATTGCACGCTCAACCGTAAGTACACAACTACCTTCTAATTACACCAATGCCAATACCTCCGCATTTTTAGTTTTTAAAGATTTAAGATCGGTATTGGCAATGCATGGCGATGTGCCCGAAAAAAGATTTATCACCGGCAAAGTCCCTAATGGTAAAATAGCAACGGTAGTAGCCATTTCAAAACAGGGTAACGATTATTTTATGGGTAAAGAATTGATCACAACCGGCGTAAATGTTAACACCGCCAACAACCAGAAAGTAATATTGAGCCCTGTAAAAACTTCTTTAGCCGAAATAAAATTGTTTTTAGCTACTTTATAAACTCTATAGAAACTACAAAATAAAAAGTGTCCCGATTGAGCAGGACACTTTTTTTATAATAAGGGTTAGTATTTTAGCTTACCAGAGTGCCTACTTTTTCGCCATTCACCACTTTTAAAAGATTACCTGGTTTGTTCATATCAAAAACGATGATAGGTAATTTATTTTCCATGCACAAAGTAAATGCCGTCATATCCATCACCTTCAGGTTTTTTTGTATGCAGTCGGCAAAAGAAATAGTTTCGTATTTAGTTGCAGTAGGATCTTTTTCAGGATCAGCAGTATAAATGCCATCTACCCTGGTGCCTTTTAAAATAACATCGGCTTTAATTTCGATGGCCCTTAATGAACCTGCTGTATCCGTAGTAAAATATGGGTTACCAGTGCCGGCGCCAAAAATTACCACCCTTTGTTTTTCCAAATGACGCATTGCCCTGCGCCGGATATATGGCTCTGCGATCTGCTCCATTTTTATGGCGCTTTGCAACCTGGTGTAAACGCCAGCTTTTTCCAAACCTGCCTGCAGCGCCATTCCGTTTATTACAGTAGCTAACATACCCATATAATCGCCATGTGCCCTTTCAATACCTGTTTCAGCTTCATTCATACCCCGGTAAATATTTCCACCACCAATTACTATAGCCACTTCGGCACCGGCTGCTACTAACTCTTTTACATCTTTGGCATATTGTGCAATAATGCTGATGTTTAAAGGTTCATAACCATCATTGCTTTTGCCCATCAGGCTTTCGCCAGAGAGTTTCAGGAGAATACGTTTATACTTTAAAGCCATTGCTTAAAATTTTTGCAAAGATAGATTTTTATGCCTGTTTTGCCGTTGTTAATTTAGCAAATGTATTTTTTTTGCTACTGTTTCTACTCCAATTTCTTTACTGCTTTAATAGAATACATCATCGGAAATTTATTGTCCATTCCTTTTAATCGCCACATTCCATCATCGCCCTGCTCTACATTGGCAAAGCAGTTGTAAGGCGAAAAAGGAAATTCATGCAAAAACTCAATTTGTAAACCTGCGTTTATCAGCACTTCAAATATTTCGGAAAAAGGATGGTTCCAGCCGTACTCTGTATATTGTATGGCTGCCGTTCTATCCGTATAACTGCCCTGCTGTTCGGTAACAATTACCTCATCGTTAAAATAGCTATAGGTTAATTTTTCCATGGCGTCGTCCAGCATCCAAAGCGTGGGATGAAAATCGGCAATATAAAAAAAGCCTCCTGGCTTTAATTTTGCAGCAATCATTTTTGCCCAGGGCTTTAAATCGGGTAACCAGCCAATTGTACCATAAGAAGTAAAAATAATATCAAACTGTTCCTTTACATATTCGGCAGCATCATACACATTACAGCAAACGAAAGACGCATTTAATTGTAATTCGGCATTTATCTCTTTGGCAAGCGCAATGGCCTTATCACTCAAATCAACACCTGTAACTGTAGCCCCTTCTCTTGCCCAGCTTAAAGTGTCCATACCAAAATGGCATTGCAGGTGTAACAGCGATTTCCCTTTTACATCACCCACTTCCTCCAATTCAATTTTATTTAATGAAGATTTACCATTCTTAAAAGTTTCCAAATCGTAAAATGCCGAAGTTTTATGAACGGTAGTTCTTTTATTCCAGCCCTCTTTATTAGCATCAAAATATAGCTGATAATTGTTGTTCATATTGCAAATGTATTTAAAGTTGCTGTGCAAGATTGTCAACCTTTAGAAAGTATTTAAAAAACGTAAATATTATTGCAAAGGTTGGCAACCTTTTATAAGTATCCGTATTTTATTTGTTTGTAAACTATCTTTGCAACTCCTAAATTTTAAGCATGACTGAGGCGCTACAGCAACTGAGCAAACAATTGGAGGGTGATTTATTTTCTGATACTACCATGCGTACCTTGTACGCCACCGATGCCAGCGCTTACAGAGAAATGCCATTGGCGGTTGCCATTCCCAAAAACAGCAATGATCTAAAAAAATTAATTGCATTTGCACTGCAGTATAAAACCTCATTGATACCTCGTACTGCCGGCACATCATTAGCCGGGCAAGTGGTAGGTAATGGCATTGTGGTAGATGTATCAAAATATTTCACAAAGATCATCGAATTAAACGCTGCAGAAAACTGGGTAATAGTTCAGCCTGGTGTAATACGTGATGAACTGAATATGTTTTTAAAACCACATGGTTTATTTTACGGTCCCGAAACTTCCACTGCAAACAGGGCCATGATTGGCGGTATGGTGGGTAATAATAGTTGCGGCAGCAATTCTGTTGTTTACCGCAGTGCCAGAGAACATCTGCTATCAGTAAAAGCACTATTAAGCGATGGCAGCGAAGCAGAATTTAAAAACGTAAGCTTAGATGAGTTTCATAAAAACTGCGAAGGCAATACTTTAGAAGCATCTATTTATAAAACGGTAAGAAGCCTGTTAAGTAATTACGATAACCAGGTAGAAATTAAAAAAGAGTTTCCCAAAAAATCTGTAGAGAGAAGAAATACCGGTTATGCCGTGGATATTTTATTAGATGCTGCGCCTTTTACTGCCGGAGGAGAAGATTTTAATTTTTGTAAACTGATTGCCGGAAGCGAAGGCACATTGGCCTTTATAACCGAAATAAAATTAAATGTAGTACCCTTACCAGCAAAAGAAGTGGGTTTACTCTGTGTACATTTTAATTCTATTGATGAAAGTTTAAGGGCTAACCTTATTGCATTAAAATATAACCCCAGTGCCAGCGAATTGATCGATCATTATATTTTAGAATGCACCAAGGGCAATATTGAACAAAGTAAGAACAGGTTTTTTGTACAGGGTGATCCCGGTGCCATTTTGGTAATTGAATTTTGCAGGGAGACAAGGGAAGAAATTATTACTATTGCAAAACAGGTAGAAGATGATATGCGTTCGGTTAGTTTGGGTTATCACTTTCCGTTACTGTTTGGTGCCGATAGTAAAAAGATTTGGACACTGCGTAAAGCCGGTTTGGGTTTGTTAAGCAATTTACCCGGTGATGAAAAAGCAGTGCCGGTAATTGAAGATACTGCGGTAGATGTAAATGATTTACCTGCATATATCCGTGATTTTAACGAGATACTAAAGAAACACAATTTATACAGCGTACACTATGCACATGCCGGTAGTGGCGAAATTCATTTACGCCCCATCATCAATTTAAAAACGGTGGAAGGCAACCAATTATTCAGAACAATTGCAGAAGAGATTGCCACGCTGGTGAAAAAATACAATGGCTCTTTAAGTGGTGAACATGGCGATGGCAGATTGCGTGGAGAATTTATTAAACAAATGGTGGGTGAAAAAAATTATGCGCTTTTAAAAGAAGTAAAAAAAGCCTGGGACCCTAATAATATTTTCAACCCTAATAAAATTGTGGATACGCCGAGCATGAATACTATGCTGCGTTACATTCCAGGACAAGAGACGCCGGAATTTAAAACATATTTTCGTTTCAACAATCAAAATGTATTGCAACATGCCGAGCAATGCAATGGCAGCGGCGATTGCAGAAAGACAGCATTAAGCGGTGGCACCATGTGCCCCTCTTTTATGGCTACCAAAAATGAAAAAGATACTACAAGAGCAAGAGCAAACATCCTTCGTGAGTTTTTAACCAACAGCGATAAACTGAACCGTTTTGATCATAAAGAAATTTATGAAGTAATGGATCTGTGTTTAAGTTGTAAAGGTTGTAAAAGCGAATGCCCCAGTAATGTGGATGTGGCAAAATTAAAAGCTGAATTTTTACAACATTATTACGATGCCAATGGCGTACCATTCAGGAGTAAACTGATAGCCAACTTTACTGCATCAGCAAAATTAGGAGCTATTGTTCCAGGCTTATATAATTTTGCAGTTACTAATAAATTAATTGGCGGCGCTATAAAAAGCTTATCAGGCTTTGCGGGCAAACGCAGTATGCCAACCATGTACAAAACTACTTTGCACAGTTGGTTTGCAAAACATAAAAAAGAAAACCCATTCACTTCAGATAAAAAGGTATTTTTATTCTGCGACGAATTCACTGATTATAACGACACAGCAATTGGTATTAAAGCCATTCAATTATTAGAGAAGTTAGGTTACGAAGTAACTATTCCCACACATTTAGAAAGCAGCCGTACCTGGTTGAGTAAGGGTTTGGTACGTAAAGCCAAAGAGATTATCAATAAAAATATCGAATTACTTTATCCGGTGGTTACCGAAGCAGCACCAATGATAGGTATTGAACCTTCGGCTATTTTAACTTTCCGGGATGAATATATTGACCTGGCAACAGATGACAATCTGGCTAAAGCAAAAGCATTAAGTAAAAACGTTTTTTACATTGATGAGTTTATTGCAAGAGAATTTGCTGCCGGTAAAATAGATGCGGTATTATTTTCTGCCGAAACAAAAAAAATAAAGCTGCATGGCCATTGTCAGCAAAAATCTTTGAGTGCATTAAGCGATACAGTATCCATTTTATCTATACCCAAAAATTATTCGGTAGAAACCATCCCCAGCGGTTGCTGCGGTATGGCCGGCAGTTTTGGTTACGAAAAAGAACATTACGACCTGAGTATGCAAATTGGCGAGCTGGTTTTATTTCCTGCGGTACGCAGTGCTGCTGCCGAAACTATTATTGCAGCATCGGGCACCAGTTGCCGGCATCAAATAAAAGATGGTACTGGTGTAAAAGCAAAACATCCTGTAGAGATATTGTGGGAGGCGTTAGTGTAATAGATGAAAGAGCGTATAGCAATATTTAGCAAAAAATCATTTGTGCAGTCTGCCTATCAATTTTATCAGCAGCCAAATTACAACTGCTACAACTAATACACCCCCAATTAATAAACCAATAACTAATTTACCCAAGCCACTATCTTGTGGTTTAAAATCGGTTAAGCTTATTGCTGGCCAGCTTTTATTATTTGCAAAGTCATTCACAGGAAAATTATTTATGGCTGCAAAGTAAACACCGGTTTTGGGTAACACATTTTGCGTAAATGCAATACTGTCTAGATCTTTATTGTACCAGATCAGTAAATTATCAGCTGGTGAGGGATCTTTATTTACAAAACAATACGCCAGTTTGCCATTGCTTTCTTTTATGGTGGAATCTGGCAGAATGCCTGCAATGTTTTTTAGCGTAATGCCATCCATCATTCTTACAAAAATATTACCTGTATCAATATTACCCGCCCATGCTTTACCGCTTTCTAACACATAACCAAATGCATGTCCTTTTGATTTACTATACCCACTGGTTAATTTAGCTCTGCTATTATTGGTGATAAAATAAACAGTAATAACGGTTATTTTTTTTGCGGCAAATTTCATTTTCCATAAATACCAGTTTTTATAATTTCTACCCCCATGTACTACCGCTGTTGTTGCGGTGTTTACATTATTGTCAGCAATTAAACTGTCGGTATAAACAGCACTGTTCACTTCAAATCCATTCACCAACACTTGCATATTAAAAGGTGCGTCACCAATTATTATATGCTTTACAATATCCTGATTGTAATCGCCATGTTGCGGATAGCCAGTGTACATCTCTACTTCGGTAGCCTGTGCATTGTACATGTAGTACGTACCCTTTACCACACTAAAGCCATTGTACAGGTCTATTAACACCAGTTCGGATTGCATTTGAATTTTTCCGTAGTTGCTGCTATCGGCTGCTATTAAAGGTAAAAAGCGGCCGCCAAAACCTGTTTGCCAAACACCGGGCATTGCGGCATTGCCCAAAGTAAAAAAGGGTAATAAAAAACAACAGCAAAGCAAAATTGAATACCGCATAAATCAGGAGTTATAAAAGATTTAAAAATTATTTTTTAAACAACCTGCTTATTTGTTTTAATAACCAAAAAGCCAATAGCGATGCTAATATCCAAAAAGTAACAGGATATTTTATACGATAATCGTTAACCACAGTTTTTACAATGTACTCTCCCTTTTGTAGCATGTTCATTTTACTCCAGGGAACTTCATTGGTTTTTACTACATATATTTTACTGCTGTCTTTTTTTGCAATGCCTATATTGTATTTCTTTAAAGAATCTAACGAAATAATTTTTACAGCAGTGGTGTTTTGCGCAAATGCAAAACCGGTAAAGCACATCGTTAAAATAAATAGTAATTTTCTCATACAGTAACCTTGTATTTTACTTTAAAAGTAGTTTAACTTACGGATAAGCTATATACCGCCGACAGGGTATTTACTAAAGCTTGTGTTACCTAATATTCCTGGTACTTATCATTTATTGAAATTACTTTTAATTAATTCATTGCTAATACCAAAGTAGCCTGTAAACCTAATCCTTTATAAGAAGACTTAGCATCTCCTTTATAATTTTTTAACCTGTCAGGAAAAATATCTTTATTATAAAAATCATATTTAGATATGCTCATATCATAAAAGGCACTTAACTTAAATCCTGATAAGTTATCTTTTTTAAAGGGAAAAAAGAACCCGGCCTTTGGCCTTGCAAAGAAAATATATCCTTTAAATGGGTTGTTGCTTTCGGGTGTTTCTTCAAAAAGAGCTGCACTGCTCCCTTTGGTAGTAAATTTTCCATCATTACTTATTACACCTAAATCAAAACCTATAAAAAGTGGCCCTGCAATATATTGACTGTAACCAAAATGAATATCAAATGTATTGGTAGCTAAAGTTGCTAATGTGCTATTATTAGCATTGCTGCTTTTAGCGGTAATGCCAAATGCATAACTACCACCTGCTTCAAATTCGCCATTGCCATTTCTAAAAATTATACCAGCATGAATTCCATAACTGTTTTTTACCAGCAATGGATTAGTTAATTTAAGCGAATCACTTATTACCGCCATGTATTTATCAAATTCGGCTCTAACTGGTTTTGAATAAGCTACACCAAAATAGAATGCTTTACCTTCAATAGTAGTTTTCTTTTTTTGACTGAAAGCAACTATAACAGATAGAAAGAGGCTGATTACTAAAAATATTTTTTTCATGTATTAATTTTAAAAATTACCATTAAAACTTATCAATTTTATACAAACGAACCTATTCGGCACATTCAAATTCTTTTACTGCAGCAGCATCATTAAATTTTTCTTTTATAAATTTTGCTTCCTTACAAGCTGCGGCTTTATCATCCATTTTAAAATAAATACTGGCCCTCACCAGGTAAAAATCTTTGCCTTCCGGCATAATGGTAATAGCTTCGTTTACAAAAACCAGCGCCTCAGTATATTTTTTATCCTCGGTTAAAAAAGTTGCTTTAAGTATCCTGGCATTCAAATCATCGGGGTACTTATTTGCATAATCCGTTAATACTGTCCATGCTTTATTTCTGTCACCACATTTTTTATGTAAATAAATATAAGTTCTGGTAAAGCTGATAGTTTCAGTATTTAGTAAGGGATAACCTTTTTCTGCAAGCTCCATTGCTTTTTCGCAATTGTTGTCATCCAGGTATTCATAAGCATGATTAAAATATACCCTTGCATTGCCGGGAGCCAGCTTTGCAGCTTCGGTAAAATACAATTCCCGTTCTGCAATTACCATCCTTTCTTTAAATTCACCGGTATACACATCTGTTGGAAATTCTGATAAAAAATCTGCCGCATTAGTTTTATACAGTTGCTTTAGATCTGCAATAGCTTCTGTGTGCTTTTTTAACTTTGCTTTACACAATATTTTGGTTACGGTATTAAATGTATCGTTGGGTGTACGTGCCAGCAATTGATTACATAATACAATCGTTTTGGCAAAAGCTTTTTTTGAGTACGCCTCGTTAATTTGTGTTTTCAGTTGTTCTATAGTAACTGGTTTACGTACAACCGGTACTGGCTTTTTAGGTGTTTGAGCTGATGCAACATTCAATATTACTATGCTGATGTATGTCAGTAATGTTAATTTCATCTTTATATATTTTTTAAGACTTCTCATTCTAATTACATTTTTATTTTCTAAATATTTTTGCCGCCTGTTTAAATAAATTAACCCTTTTACTATTTTAATTTTTCTTTACAAGCCTCAATAAAACTATTATTCTGTTTATCGTTTGGGTTAAGTTTTTTTACAGCTTCGAAATCGGCCAAGGCTGCTTTGTAATTTTTTAAGACATCAAAGTAAATTACTCCTCTGTTAGTAAGGGCGGCTTTGTTAGCAGGCTCCAATGACAGGGCTGTATTAAAATCCTTTAACGCACCATCTTTATTATTAAGCTTGAGGTATTTAATTTCTCCATTTGTAATGTACCCACTTACATTTACAGAACCAAGTAGGGCAGCAGTATCAAAACAGTTAGAAGCTTTTTTATACTCTTCTACGTTTTCGTAGTAATATTTACCCAAATGAAAAAAGTATTCGGGGTTTTTACCATCGGCATAAGCTGCATAGCGTAAAAACTGCTCAGCATATTTATTCATATTCAATTGCCTGAATAATATGCCTGCCTTGTTGTATGGCAGAGGATTTTTGGGTTCTATCTGAATACATTTATAATAATTCATTATAGCAGGCCCTAGTTTAAACCCTTCACTTAGCAAGGTTAACTTATCGGCTCTTTGTAAAAAGAATTGATAAGCGTTTTGAGGAGTAAAACCTAATTTTTCATACTCAGTCTTTAATAAGGGATCAAGCTTTTGCAATTCTTTTTTTGAATCGGCATCACTGGGATTTAGCATAGTGGCAAAACCATAATCATCATAAGCAGCCGCATAATTTTTGAGCGTAACATAGCATAATGCACGGCTTAAGTAATACTCATTGTTGGTTTGATTCAAAAAAATTGCCTCGTTATAATCTGCTAACGCTGCCTGGTAATTTTTTTGATAGTTATAAAAAATAGCCCTTTTATTATAATAAGACGCTTCGTATTTATTTATTGCTATGCATCTGCTAATATTATTAATTGCCTCTTTAAAGTTTGATTGATAATAATAGATTATTGCCAAATATTCATACGTGCTCTCGTCGTTTGGGTTTAGCTGTACCGCTTTATTAAAATCTGCAAGTGCTTTTACAGTGTCCTTTGTTATTTCTAAATAATACTGTCCTCTTATTGAAATGTATGCTGAGTTGTTTGGTTTTAATTCAACAGCCTTGTTTATATTTTTAAATATAGCACCACCTTCGGTTACTGCTGATATAGTTTTGCCTTTTATACCATTAAGCCCGGCCACAGCGGCAAAATAAAGTGAAGAATCTGTTTTATAAAAATCCACAGCAGCAGTATAAAACTCATATGAGTTTTTATAATCTCCCATTTTAGAAAGCAGCCTGCCTAAATCGTAACAGGTTTTAAAATAATAAAAACCTACAATGGGGTCATCTGTAGGGTAACCGCTGTAATCATTTTTGTTCCAAACAACCTGGTAGTACTGTTGCTTGGCGATTTCGTATTTCTCTTCTATTTCTGCGTTATTTCCTAAGTTGTTTCTTACAACTACCTTCTGTATAGTTGATGTCCAGGTTTTTGTTTTGTTGAAATCATCAAGAAATGCCTGAAACTTTGCTCTTGAATATTCAGTTCCTTGTAAAATCTCTAATTGCCTCATTACTCTCATATTCTCTAAAAAAAGGGCCGGGTTTGCAGGTTTTTGAACATTAGGGTCTGTTAATGGATCATAAGCTGTTTGGGCAAATACTATTCCACTGAAAAGTATTGTTGTTAGAAGGACTAATATTTTTTTCATTTTTAAAATTTGCTTTTTATTTCTTGCCCCAACTCTTACCATAAATTGTAATTTTTATGTGAGAAGTTTCATTACCCGTCGATTCAGGCAATAGCTCAGTTTCCACAATGTAATTTCCATCAAGGTCCTTAAGTTCTACTAATGTCTTTTTTCCTTGTTCGTATTGTCCTCCTTTATAATTACCACTTTTTAACATAGGCTTTAAAACATCTAATACCGCCTGAAGCACTGTGTAGCCTTTGGCTAATTCATCCTGACCCGACAACCCATGTTCAAATTTTGAAGAAAAATAGCTGGTATTGTCATTTGAGTTTACACATATTGCTTCAAATGATGATCCCAAAGTTTTAGCACATTTATAATAGACAGTTCTGTGGCTGGAATCATTTTCAAGAACTGTTCCTTTTACATTCTTAAAATCAGATGCAGCTTCCGCAAGTAAGGTTTTAAAATTACTTACTATCTGCTCGGTTGTTTGCGCCTTTACAGCCAGGTTGAAATATAGTATTGCTGCAAGAAGTACCAGTGTTTTTTTCATTTTATATTTTTTGATTCTTTTTCAATTTGTCAGTCAATTATATGTTTCTGTCCATCTGTACCCCAATAATAATACGTTACTTTAGTTGGAAATAATGGCAGTTGTTTTATTGCTTTTGCTTTTTCCCAATTTTTATTTATAGTATTTTCTATCTCTTCATTTTCTTGTCTGCTTTTTCTGTCTCTTGCATTTTGTTCATCCAGCGACTTGTAAAATGCTTCTCTGTTGATTTCGGCTTGTACCATATAGGCATTGGTTCTGTTTGCATACGCTTGCTGATTCCCATGATCGTCTAAAATATCTGCTCTGAGTGTATTCCAGTCGATGATATAAATGCTGGTAGCATGGTTTTTTGAAGAAAAGCCCGGGTCATTATAAAGCTGTATTGCCGATTTTAAAGAATTATCGTCCCAAACCATATTAATATCTTTATATGGCAAACGCAGGTTTACAATTTTTTCGCAGACATTAGTCTGCCTGTTTACAAAATAATAACGGCTGCCCGGCGCTTTTTCTTTAAAAATAAGATACAGGTTATTTGCAAATTCAAACTTTACATCTGCTGCCGGGGTTGTCAATTGATTTAACCTGTTTATATATGCATTGTCAAAAACAGTTGTTGAGTATTCATCAAAATATAATATACTTTTAATTGGCCTGTCATAAATTGTCTCATTGTCAATTGGTTCATTTTCGATTGGTATCCAGGCACAATAATTATCTTTTAAAGTAATTGGATAATGAGATGATGCCAGTTTTGTATACGATTTATGCTTAAAATCGATCTCGTATAAAAAATTAAAAGTGGAGTAATAATTATACAAACTTGAACCCCAAAGATTATTTATTTCAATTTTTATTACAATGTGTGCTACTTGTTTTGCCGGGTCATACCTTGCCTTAATTCCTCCGAGGTAATACATACTTTTTTTGTAATGCTCACTATATTCTTTTTTTATCCCTTTGTACTGATAGGCATAATACTTCTTTGCAAATTCAAGATATTTTTCTTTTTCCGATTTTATAAATACACTTAAAGAATCTGTATTTTTCCAAAACTTAAAATCTGTTATACTTTGTTCTGTAGTTTGGTTTTTATGATTAAATATAGAAATAGGAATTGCAGCATCATTATCGAATCTTACAGACTTATTATTGTTGAATACAATTTTATATGTAGCATCTATGAAATTTTGTGTAGCATTTTGGTAATTGGTTGTGTAAATTCCATATTGATACATTTCGCCTTCTTTTTGAATACGCTTATTATTGTTTTGAAAATCTATTAAAGCCTCTCTGCCGTTATTTGATTCTATGAGCGTTGGTATGGATGCTATTCCTATATGTTTTTTTTCATTTACAGAATAGATGGTCATATCATCCTGATTAATCAGATCTAATCCTCCCTGGTTTTTTATATAAAACAGGTCTTTATTTTGTGCGCTAAATTGCATATCAATAATCGCATTTCGATAGGTCATTGAAGAATTATCCAGTGCAGGTGCAGGCACGGTAATGTTTTGGATTACAGGAGCATTCTGGGCAAATACTATATCGCCAGAAATAAGTGAACAGAATAGCAGTATCTTTTTCATTTAAATTGTATTTTACTGGGTTAAATTATGATGGCTGTTTTTATTACCCGCCACTTTTTTCATAAATTATTTCACCCCTTACATTAATATTTAACTGGTTATCCCCTTCCTTTAATTGAGATTTTATAAGTCCGGTTTCAGTAAGTATTAGATCATTATAAATGGGTTTTAATATCCATTCCCCTTTGGTATTTATTAAGCCCCACTTACCATCCTTTTTTGCGGTACAAAACCTTGCTGTAAAAGCATCAGCATCATCAAATGCCGGAGCAATTACAACAACCCCCTTATTATTTATAAAGCCCCATTTCCCATTTATTAGTACGGCAGCTAACCCGTCAGAAAAGTTGCCAATCAGTTCATACTCTGTATCAGGAAGGGCCTTCCCTGAAATGTCTATATAATGCCATTTTTGCCCCTGTTTTACAAGAGCAATTCCATTTTTAAATGATTTGGCATCATCAAATTCACCACTGAAAGCCAGTTCGCCTTTTGTGTTATAGTATGATTTTTTGTCACTATTTTTCACCCACATCAAGCCTTCTTTTACATAACCCATTTCCACATTGTTTATGGGTATCACTGTTTTATTTTCTTTATTCAAATAACCCCATTTATCATTCAGTTCTGCACCTATAATTCCATCAGTACAATTTATTACCGTAGTGTATATGGCAGGGATAACTAATTTACCCGTTTGGTCTATAGCTCCCCATAATTTGTTAATCTTTACAGCAGCTATACCCTCAGTAAACTCCTGTATGTTTTCATATTTAACAGGCGTTATTTCATTGCCTTTACTATCAATAAAACCATATAAGCCATTCAGCTTAACAGGAATTATCCCATTCTTACAATTCACATTCATCTCATCATATTTTGGCTGAACAACTATTTGCCCCGTTTTATTTATAAATCCGGCTTTCCCGTCTTTAACAAAATATGCCAGTCCCTCGCTAAAAGTGTAGGCATACTCAAACTGAAATGGAATAATTGTTTTTCCTGTTTTATCTATATAACCATAATCACCATTCAGGTCAGCTGCTATTAATCCTTCGTTCATTGCCGAAAATCCTCCGTAAATAGCAGGTATTACCATTTTACCGGTTTTATCAATAAAGCCCCATTTAGGCAAACCAATATTATTGGTGATCATAACTCCGGCCAGGCCATTGGCAAATTCTACAGCATCTTCATATATTATTTTGGTAATGGCTTTGCCAGAAGAATCAACAAAACCAAACTTGCCCTTTAACTGCACTTTGGTAACACCTTCATAAAACCCATATACCTGGTCGTAAGTTTTCAGCAGTTTATTTAATACTGCTGAATTATTTTGTGCTGCACAAATATTGCTGCACAGTATAAATCCAAATAGAAATATATTTTTCATGCTGGAACAAAGTTTATTTGCTGACATACTGATTTTTATTTACTAACTTTTTTGATATTTTTTTTTTGCTAAAACGCCGGATTATTTTGCCAACTGCCTCCACTTAATCATCTTCCACAATCTCTCCCTGGGGTACTTTAACCGCTTTTGTAATCTTATCAATATCCTTGTACTCCAGTAAAATTGACAACACTAAAAACCTATACATGATTGTTACTGTTTTTTCTAAAATAACATGGCTGAAATTATTTTATCAGGCTATATCCAATGCCAATCGTAAATATTCTATTTTTAATTTCTTCGGGTACTTTTGCCGAAATATTGTCAATTCCCATTTGGTATGCAGCACTCAATTTTAATCTGGAAATATTAATAAATGATTTAACGGTAAGACCCAGATCACCTTTATGAAAATCATTGTCTTCTGTGATGCCAAACTTAAAGTCTGTTTTAGTAATAGTACCGTCTGTTTTGGTTATTGTTGCCTGCCCGCTCATTGCTGTATTAAAATAAAAACCACCCCTTATTTCAAAAACCTTTACTGGTTGAAATTTTAAAAAATATGCTTCCACCTGAAAGTGATTAATCCTGTTTTTTGATTCAACTGCATTTGCAATTGCAGGGGTTTTATTAATGGCACCGGCTTGTAAATAATTAAGCCCAAGTGCAATACTTATAAAAGATACATCCTTATTCCATTCAATAAATACACCTCCCGTATAACCCTGGTAAATATTTCTGGGTGATGATACCTTATTGTACTTGTAAATGTATTTTGGAAGTGAAATACCACCCGTTAGCGAAACGCTGAACATTTTATCTTGTGCACCTGCAAAAACTGTTATTAACAGCACGACAGAGACCAGGATTATTTTTTTCATTTTTTCTTTTTTCTGAAAATTTAGTACGGCTTATGTAATGGATTGAAAATAAATATATAGATAGCGCTAAATACCATTGAGGCAGCAAAAATTAAAAGACCCAGGCCAAAATTCCAAATTATAACACCTAGAATCCCTAAAGCAAGGCTTATTAAAAGCACTATTGCCAGCAAAGACGATCCTTTCCCATTCTTTCCTTTGAAAGAGAACATTGATTTCAGCTTCAGTTTCATCAACTGCCACATCATTTTTCTTCCAAGTTTACGCATTTGTTTTTTGCTGTATTGATGCGCTGCCACTACCGCTACTGGTAAAAGCAATAATGCGGAGTAATCCGCAGGTACTTCTTTTTGTATCACTGTTGTTGATGGGGTTATTTCAATACTGGTGTTGCTTACCATAGTTATATAGTTTATGGTATAAAAATCTCCTTTATTAGTCTCTTAAACTATACCCTCTGTGAGGCATTTTAACTTAAAAATTAGGTTGTGGGTGGGTGTTGTAGTAATTGCAGCGAAGTACCGGAGGAATAGTTACTGTTTAAATCCATTTATTTTTTAAACTTATTTGCAGCGATTCAATTTTACTGCTTACATGCAGTTTGCTGTAAATATTTTTCATGATCAAATGAAGTTTAGTTACTGAAATACTGATTTTTAATGTCAAACTTTTGAGATAATTTATTTTCAACCGATTGCCAGATAATTTTTCCATTAATGTTGATCACCGTGTATTTAAAACTAAATCCATCACCATTTTCCGGTATCATTTTAAAGCTTGCCAATCCATTGTTAAATGCCGTTGCATCTGCTATAATTTGACCTGCAAACTGAATAACCACTTCGCCTTTGGCATTAATATATCCATCTGAAGTGGGGCATAACCCATTTTTAAAAACCATATTTTTCAGTTGTATGCTCTCTCCAATTTCAGACGAATAAATTTTTTTGGCAAACAGCTCTTTTCCTGTACTGTCAATAGCCGTGAATTCAATTTTTTCTTTAAACGAATTGACCTCAACTTTTGCACCTGCCATACAGATGCCTTCGCTAAAGCTGCCATATCTGTCATACTGCTTTGAAAAATGAGGAGGATTTACAATATTGCCTTTTGTATCTATATAGTCATACTTTTGAGATGAACTACGGTCTGCTGCAGACATAGCTGTCATAACCTGCGCTACTCCATTTTCAAAATCCTTTATCTCAAAATAAACTGGTTTTAAAATCCATTCGCCTTTTTTATTGATCAAACCGTATAAATATTCTTCGTCAGTTCCCTTTTGTCCACTTTTCCAGGTTACTCCTTTATAAAAACTACCTAGCTTATTCGGGATTGGTTTAAAAACTTCCTTTCCAGATTTATCTACATAATAACAGGTTTCCGAACCATTAGCAGCTTTATGCGTAATTAAACAGCAGCCATCCGAAAAACCCCAGGCAAATCCTTTAATGTCATTTGCCAATATTTTTTCTCCTTTTTCATTTAAAAAATTAGAATAAAAAAAGAAATTATCTTTTTCATCTTTAGAAACCTGGCATATCCAAACTCCTTCGGAAAAATTTGAAACATCCTCGTTATTAATTTTATTCATTGTTCTTAATACTTTTCCAGCAGCATTAAGTAATACGGCTTCGTACTTATCAGGATGATTATAATCTTTGTTAACTACAACTATTGTTTGGGCAAAAACAAGCTGGGAAATACTTATAGTTATTAAAAAAAAGGCAAGAAATTTTTTCATTTTTAAAATTTGTTTAGGCTCATTTTCTTAAATTTTGCTTTTGCGTTTATTAATCCTTAGCAGAATATATTATTCCAATAAGCCCACCCACTAATAATAGTGTAATGGCTATACTCCAGCTTAGAAAAACACCTATAGCAACAATAAACCCCAGGCCCAATAAAATCAGCAGCAATTTTATACCCGATCCTTTTCCTTTCTTAAACGAAAGCATAGATCTTACTTTCATTTTTAATAACTGCCACAGCATTTTTCTTCCAAGCTTGCGCATTTGCTTTTTACTGTATTGATGCGCTGCTACTGCTGCTACTGGCAAAAGCAGTAGTGCGGAGTAATCCGCAAGTACTTCTTTTTGTATCGCTTTTATTGATGGGGTTATTTCAATGCTGGTATTGCTTACCATAGTTATAAAATTTATGGTATAAAAATCCTTTTTCTTAGCCTCTTAAACTATACCCTCTGTGAGGCATTTTAACTATAAAACAGGTTGTGAAGTAGAATTATAATTGCGGCAAAATGCCACGGGAAGAGTTATTTTAAATCCATTTATTTTTTAAACTTATCTGCAGCGCTTCAATTTTACTGCTTACATGCAGTTTGCTGTAAATATTTTTCATGTGCTGGCGCACCGTATGTTTACTTAAAAAAAGTTGTTCGGCAATTTGAGCATATTCTTTGCCTTCCATACTGAATTTTAAAATTTCCTTTTCTCTTTCACTCAGCGGCTCTACCATATTTGTTGCAGGTGATTTTTTTTCAGTTACTGGTTGTGCTGTTATTGCGGTAAGCCATTTCCATGCTTTACGTGCAATGCCGGGGCTCATGGGTGCGCCTTCATCCTGATGTACCTGATAAATGGCATCAATAATATTTTGTGCTGTTTCTTCTTTTAATAAATAGCCATGTGCGCCTGCCTTAATAGCATTAAAAATCCTTTCGTCATCATCAAACACGGTAAGCATAATAAATTTTACAGAGGGGTAAAGTGGTGCAGCCCTTTGCACTGTTTCTATACCATTCAGTTCATTCATTTCAATATCCATCAGTACCACATCAGGCTTTTGCTGAGTGGTCTTCATTTTTTTAAGAAAATCAGTACCATCACCTGCTTCCATAATAACAGTAACATCATTTTCTATGGATGCCAGCTTTTCTTTAAGCGACTGCCGCAAATATGGTTTATCGTCAACAATGGCAATTAACATCATACAAAATTAAATCGGATTTTATAATTGCCTATACCCTCTGTATGGCATTTAATATTTTAAAGCACTATATTTTTATTGCTATTGCAGCTCCTTTGCCAGCCGCCGCAGTTATTACCAGTTTTGCATTAATCGATTTTGCCCTTTGCTGCATATTTTTTAACCCGTAATGTCCATCTTCATTTATTTGGTTTATGTCAAAGCCCTTTCCAAAATCCTGAATAGTGATTTCGAAAAATGTTTGCTGCGTATTTCCCTGCAACAACAAACTTGTACTTTCGGCATATTTACAGGCATTTGCAATCGCCTCCTGGCAAATACGAAAAAGCTGCAATGCCTCAGTAGAATTTAAGTTTTGGGGAAATAAAAATTCTTCTTTTACCTGTAGTTGCGTACCGGGATAAGATTGTAAATAACGGTGTGTGTAATCAATAAGCTTATCAAAAAATTCCTGAGCCGCTACCTGCTCTTTATTCAGTATCCAAATAGTTTCCCGTAAAGTTTGCAATAATTGTTTGGAAGTGCCTTTTACTTTTTCAATATTTTCATCAAGCGGCTGCTGCTTTTTAAAATTAATATCCAGGTTTTCAATATTGTTGGAAAGCAAAGCCATTTGCGAACCTAAATTATCATGCAAATCTCTGCTTAGCCTTTCCTTTTCTTCCTGTACCTGAAGTTGCATTTGTATTTTTTGCTTTACACTTCTTTTTTGATATAAATAATAAAATATTAAGCCTGCAATACCAAGCAAACTGGTAAATGCCAGAATATAAATCTGTTTTTCTTTTTTTTGCTTTTACTGAGGCTATTTCATTTTCATATTGTATTTCCGATGTTTTAAATTTTGCTTCCGCTTCGCTGATTTTTTTATTTAAATCGCCGCTAAATCTTGTTTTTAACAGATCATCTTCTTCATATTTATATTTATAGGCCTCTTTATAATTTTGAGCATCTGCCAAATTAGCTGCATGTGTATTTAAAGCAGTAATTACGCCATCTATTAAATTTATTTTCCGGGCAATTGATAATGCTTCATGGCTTAATACAAGGGCCTTTTCAAATTCTTTTTTCTTTTTAAGCACATTGGTATAAAACAATAAGCTTTCTACCAAATTTGCAGAATCTTTTGCAGCCCTGCTTTTTGCAATGATATCCTGAAATATTATTGCTGCCTTATCCAGCTTATTTTCCGAATCGTAAGTTGTTGCCAATAATCTATAATGAAGGCTAAAAGTTACAGAAGCAGTATCGTTGTTTTGTTTGCTTAAATCAATGGCTTTAATAAAATATTTTTCGGCAGCATTATAATCGGCTTTTTCAAGAGAAATTACACCCACATTATGATAACATTGCGCTAATAAAGCATAATAATTATTAGGTTCGGCAATGGCAATGCATTTTTTCCAATATGCAATGGCATTATCTTTTTGGGGAATGTAATAATAAGTGCCTCCCATTAATTTATAAAAAGTAGCTTCAGCCAGTGCGTTGTTTTGCTGATGTGCCAGATTAATTTGCTGCTGACAGTAATTTAAGCAGGTATCCCATTTTTGTAACTGCTGGTATTGGTGTACCAGGGAAGATTGTACAGCTAATTTTTCATCATCGGGTAGATTGGGCGTGGCAAGCAACTTTTGTAACAAAACAATTGAAGTTTCGTGGGATGTACTTTTTTTAATTACAGCTAACTGTTTTAAAACAGTACTGCTATCTGCTTTTGCCATACCAGGCTGGCTAAATGCTGGCGTAATTACAACAAAAATACAAATGCATAAAACAAACAGTTTATTTAAATGGCCTTTCATCAAGAAAAATAATTTCGTGTAATGCTGTTGCTGATATTTACAATTATCTAAAGTATCAATTTATTTGGTATAAATGCAAAAGGCCGTCCCCAATAAGTTGGGGACGGCCTTTACTAAGTTTAACCAGTTTAAAACTTAAATCCTTTTATCTCATCGTTTTCACTTTTTTGAAAGATCATTCTGCCCAGTTCATCTAATTTATAATCGGGTGTTTTATCGCCCAGCATCATACTCGAAATATTTTTACCATCAATTTTACTTACAATAACAGCACCTGAATTTTTTGCTTCATTGTTGCCGCCCAATGCAGTTAACACCGCCATAAAATCGTTAGCTTGTTTAGTAGCTTTAAAACGTTTGCTGATAGAGGCAAAACTGCTTGCCGCAGCACCTGCAAAATTTGATGCATTGGCCTGAGCATTTTTTATGGAATTATCCAAACCCGGGTCGGTACTTCCATAATATCCTTTTGCATAACTTAATTGTGCACTGCGGCTTGCTTCGGCAGTTGCCACCATTGCACAGGCTAAACCACCCAGCCCGCTCATTACTTTACCCATTCCCGTACGGCCCGGTGCTTTGTTGTAAGAATGCCAGATCACTTTTCCATCATTACCATACAGGGTTGCATTTTGATCTGATGTTAGCAGCACACCGCCATCTCTTACTTGTAATGATGTAGGATCTTCTTTACCATTAAAATCAATGCCTTTTATCCACTCGTTTAAATCGCCTGTTGTAAAATCTACTTTGTAAATAATATCGTTGGCATACACATAGCCCAGTTTATTACTGGCATTATCACCCACACAATTTTTTACTTTAAACCCTTTCTTCCAGGTTTTATCGCCGCTCTCTAAATCTAAAATATTTATTTCGTCGGATGTGCGGTAATATAAACCTTGTGGTACCACTTGCAAATCTCTTATATCACCTTTAATTGATAATGGTTTTTTAGTAACCGATTTTCCTGCATCCAGATCAATAATACTTATATAACTATCATCGCCATCTGTTTCAGTTGCAAGTATCAATTTATTGCCTACCATTTTGTATGCACTTACATCTCCTTTTAAATCTATTTCATCGCCCCATTTATTTTCTCCTGTCTCGGGATCGATACATAAAATGGAAGCCCTGTTTTTACCTGATGCAGATTTGCGTTTTATTTTTCCAATTAATCCGCCGCCACTGCCGCCTTGATTGGTCTGGTCTTTTTGTGTTTTTTCTGTTGTGGTAACTAACATGCCATGAGTATCATATAAAATATATGCCACCGGAGATTGTAATTCCACTTCTTTACTTACTGGTTTACCGTCGGCATTATTATAGGCCAGCAGTACATCCTGGTTCCAGAAATATACTTTGTCTTTATTATTATTACGTAAAAAGAATTGAGCACTGGTTGATGTGGCGTTGGCACTTGCATCAACATGCGTTTTGCTTCCGCCGCCCATTAATTTTCCAAAGCCACCTTTTTTAGTTTCTGCCACTGCCACAACAGGCTTTTCTGTTTTCATATCCACACTCCACAATATTTCGCCGGTTTGCTGATTAAGTTTATAAATATTTTTTGTGGTGGCAATATAAATACCATCGTTAGTAGCCAGGCCATTGGAAGTTACTTCTTCAGTTTTTTTATCAAACAATTTTTGTTGTTCCCAAACTTTATGGCCATCCGCTAATGAGATCATCATCATTAAAGGTTTGCCATTATTTTTTGCCATACCGTAAAACATAATGCTGTTTAACTCTGCTATATGAATTCTTTTGGTTACAAATGTCATGTCCAGATCTTTTGTATTAGCCAGCACTTTTCCGGTTACCACATCAATAATGGTATGTTGTGCACCGGTCATCATTTTACTTTTAATTAATGCCACATAAGGTGTGCCTTCAATGGGATCGTAGTTTTCTTCTTTAATATCATCCAGATTGTCTACTTTCCAGGTCTCTTCGCCACTATCAGGATTAAGGCCGTACAAGGCATCTCCGGTACAAACCACCAATATACCTGCATCGGATATCTGGTACCATTTTACATTGCCAGGAAATTTCTTTGTCCATTCTTTTGCCGGTTGTTGTGCAAAAATTACACTTACCATCATAAAACTAATAACCAGGGAAAATACTTTTTTCATGTTTTAATATTTAAGTCTGTAAATATGCAATCATTTAAAAAGGCATTTAATACCCTGTGCTGGGTATTTTTAAGTTTTGTTTATCCAACAGTAAAAATGATTAAATACCCTTTGGTGGGTATTTAAAATTTAAAGTGTAGCTGATAGATTTACAGTATTATAATCAAACTTAAAACTATCTTTATGACAAATGTTTCAAAATGGATGAGTTGGGAAGGTGGAATAGATTTAGTGGCAGTAACATCACCCGATTTGCAAATGCCGAATGTGATCATACATTTAGCCAGCATGGTTAATACCCCGGTTGGCAATGCGGCCAGCGGTATGATACTTTGGCAACCCGACCCTAATGCAATGCCTGCCGTAATGGGTTTTGTAAGTACGGATGAAACTGTGGGGAAATATTTTGGTCCTAACATTTTTGCAGACACGCCATTTGAACAGGCGCCGGTTTTGATGGCAACATTCGATATTAAGATTGATGCTGATAAAGCGGTAAGCAAATGTGTGGTTAACGGCTACACTTTTGAAGTAGAGATGAGTGATTTTGCAGCACCTTGTTTAATTAACCGTGAGCCATCGGCAATGCCACCATTTTACCAACGGGGTGTGGAAATACATGCACGTGAAGTTTCTTTAAAAGTAAATGGAGAAGTAATAAATATTATTGTACCACTGGTTGGTATTACCGGCGGACCTGCAAGTGTAGTTTCGCCCAACGGAGTTTATGCCAGATAATTTTTTTATTTAATTTTTATGAGAAAGTGTATACTGTTTTTTTTATGCCTTGTATTGTTTGCTACAACACAGGCACAATTATCTGCAGAGCAAAAAACAATTCGCAAAGTATTTTTTGATTTCCTTAGTTTTTACCAGAAGAATGAAAAGAAGTTTAACTCCTTTCAATTGTATAAAGGAATTGGAAAAGAAAATAATCCGCCTTTCAAAATGCAATGGAAAGAAGCAGACAGGTATTTTGCCTACCTGAGAAGCAGCGTACCTTATGTTGGCGAAGCTTACATAAATGCAGAAAAAGCTCACTTTAAATATGCAGACAGTTGCTTTAAAGCCGATCCGCAGGAAGAAATAGCAGCTGGTTTTGATTACGACCGCTGGGCTGGCGGACAGGAAAGTATACAATACACAAAAAAATGGTACAGCTCTGCAAAAAATAAATACATAGTAACCATTATCGGAAACAAAGCCGAGCTAAAAATTGGCTGTGAACTTTGGGAAGGTGCCGAAGTAAAAGACCGCAGCTGGAACATTGTTCCTTTTGTAAAAGAAAAAGGCAAATGGAAAATGGCAGATAATATTTACCCGGCTGAAGCAGCCAATTAAACCCCGGATCTTTATTAATAAAAAAGCGTTCCGATGTATTGGAACGCTTTTTCTATTTCGTTTTATGTAGCTCAATTAACCTAAAGCAACCCTTGTAAATGCAGTAACTTTTAAATCTGCATCCACGCTCTTTAAATAATCGGCAACAGATTTACCGTTGTCTTTTACAAAAGGCTGGTGTACTAAAGTATTGTCTTTTAAAAATTTGTTTACTTTACCTACTGCAATTTTTTCAGCCATTTCAGCTGGTTTACCTTCAGCTTTAATTTGCTCAATAGCAATTTCTCTTTCACGTGCAATAGTTTCCGGTGCAATAGAAGATTCATCCACTGCTAAAGGATTCATTGCAGCAATTTGCATCGCTACATCTTTACCAGCTTCGGCAGCTTCTTTAGTTAAAGATACCAATACACCCATACGGTTTGCGCCGTGAATATAAGCAGCTACAAAAGGTGCATCTACTCTTTCAAATTTGGTGATAGCGATCTTTTCGCCAATAGCGGCTAATTTATCGTTGATCATATCCGAAACTTTTGCTCCGTTGATCGATACTTCATTTAGTTCTTCTGCGCTTTTTATATTGTTGGCAATTGCAGCATCGGCAATGCTTTGTGCAAAAGCTACAAACTCAGGATTGCGGCTTACAAAATCAGTTTCGCAACTGATGCAAAGTACAATACCGCTTTTGTTATCTGCTGTAGTTTGTGCAATTACCACACCTTCTTTTGCTTCACGGTCGCTGCGTTTAGCGGCAACTTTTTGTCCTTGTTTACGCAACCAGTCAATAGCTGCTTCAAAATCGCCGTTGCTTTCTGTTAATGCTTTGCGGCAGTCTAACATACCGGCTCCGGTTGTTTGACGTAACTTATTAATGTCTGCTGCTGTTATAGTAACACTCATTGTAATGAATAATTAAAAATTAATAATGGATAATGTTTTAAAGTCAGATAGTATACTTTAATTAGTAACCCTTCTAAATTCAACAACATCATCTTCGCTTTCATCTCCTCCATTTCCCTCCCCTTCAGGGGAGGGAAATGGGGTTGTACTATCTTGCTCCACCTGGTCCACCAGCTGGCCTTCTGCCACCCTGACCCGGACCCGCAACTCTACGTTTTGGCTGGCCACCTGGTCCACCAGGACCTCTGCCACCACCGCCACGTTTGTTTCTGTCATCACCGCCATCAGCCCTGTTTTCAAACCTTGCTGCTTTTGCTTCCGCAGATTCTTCTACATCGCTATGTTCATCTTCATTGTCTTTATCGCTCTGACGCTCCTGCAAACCTTCTGCAATAGCCGCAGTTAAATAGTTAACAATGATAGAGATTGATTTTGTAGCATCGTCATTTGCAGGAATAGCAAAGTCAACTTTATTAGGATCGCAGTTGGTATCTACCATACCAAAAGTGCTGATGCCTAATTTTTTTGCTTCGGCCATTGCAATATGCTCGTGCCCTATATCCACTAAAAATAAAGCAGAAGGTACACGGCTGATTGCAGCAATACCACCCAATACTTTTTCCAGTTTATCCTTATCACGGCTAAGTGTAAGGCGTTCTTTTTTGGTAAGATTTTCTGCACTACCGTCGTTAAGCATTTTTTCGATGCTCTGCATCTTTTTTACGCTTTTACGTATAGTGTTGAAGTTAGTTAACATACCACCCAACCAACGCTCGGTTACGTAAGGCATGTTTACTTTTCTTGCACATTCGCTAACAATTTCTTTAGCCTGCTTTTTAGTGGCAACAAACATTATTTTTTTACCGCTACGTGCAATAGCTTTTAAAGCTGCTGCAGATTCCTGTAAACCCTCAACAGTTTTGTTAAGGTCGATAATGTGAATACCTTTCTTTTCGGCAAAGATGAAAGGCAACATTTTTGGATTCCATTTCTTTTTTAAATGGCCAAAGTGCACACCTGCTTCAAGAAGTTGCTGTTGTAATGATGTATTATTTTCCATCGTGTATTATTAAAGTAGTTATTTTAAATATTGTTCATAGTTCATAGTTTATGGTTGATAGTAATGCAATTTGCTATGAACTATTAACCATGAACCATCAGCCAGATTAACGTTTGCTGAACTGGAAGCTTCTTCTTGCTTTTTTGCGACCTGGTTTTTTACGTTCTACAGCACGTGGATCACGTTTTAATAAACCAGCAGCTTTTAAAGCCGGACGGTAATCTAAACTTACTTCCAGTAATGCACGGGAAATACCCAGTTTTGCAGCTTCTGCCTGGCCTTTAACACCACCACCGGTAGCATTAATAACCACATCAAATTTATCAGTTGCTTCAATCGTTTTAAAAGGCGCTTCTACCTGGTTTTGTAAATATACCAGTGGGAAGTAGACTTTATAGTCTTTGCCGTTGATTGTAATTTTGCCTTCTCCTTTACTAAGGAAAACACGTGTTACAGCTTCTTTTCTGCGGCCGACTGCGTTTTTTTGCTTTTCCATTTATTATAAATTGGGAATGTTTAAATTAAAATTTTAATTCTTTTGGTTGTTGTGCGCCATGCGGATGTGCTGCACCTGCGTATACAAATAATTTTTTGTACAACTGGCGGCCCAAACGGTTTTTAGGTAACATACCTTTTACTGCTCTTTCAATAAGCACTTCTGGTCTGCGTTTTTGAAGATCTTTTGCAATTTCTTCTTTACGGCCACCTGGGTAACCTGTAAAGTGGTCATATACTTTTTCGTCCATTTTGTTACCGGTCAATTTTACTTTTTCAGCATTGATCACGATAATAAAATCTCCACAATCTACGTGTGGAGTAAAGTAGGCTTTGTTCTTACCTCTAAGAACAGCTGCAATTCTTGCACACATGCGCCCTACGGTTTGATTAGTACCATCTACAACGTACCAGTTGTGTGTAACGGTAGCCTCGTTAGCATGCTTGGTGGTGAAATGTAATTTGCTCATTTTAATTTTTTTAGCCCTTGCTGCAATTGTTACGGTGCAGTATAAAAGCGGTTTTAAACAATCGGAGTATCGCCATCCCGGTACATCCGCCCTTAAAACTATATACAATATGCCTATAGCTTTTTTGGGACGGCGAAGGTAAGCCCGTTTATTACGTTTTTCCAAACAAAAGAGGAAGTATTTTTAACTACACCTTTGTAACTAACTGATTTTCAGTAAAATTTTTGACTAATAATAATCATGAAGGAACCAAATACTGCGGAAAATCTGCCTGCACAAGGCTGGAAAGGAGTTTTACAATGTAAATGCTGTTAGTGAGAAGATGTGAATCTCTTCTTTAAAGCATCTGCACAAAAAGATAGTAGTGCTACTACCAATAAAAAGAAAATCTTTACATAATACATATGGCAATCGTTCTAGGATCAGGGTGAATTAAATACAACGTTAATATTTTATAATAGCGATTACGGAATATTAGTGCAATTGCATTTAGGGTAAAGCAAAGGTAATTTATCCTTATTAAAATTAGATTAAAATGTAATTAATGTTTATAACTCAAAAAGACCAGGTTTATTACAAATGTGTAAAAAAATATTACCCAACAAGCCGGAAAAAAATCGGATAAAATTGTTTTGTGGCGGCCAAAATAAATGGCGGTTTACTCAACCAGTTGCTTTAATTACCATAAATGAAGAGATTATACAACATATGATTTGATGGTGGGTACATTATTCAATAAAGCTGATGTTGTATAGAAGGATGTGATTTTTTACAAAATGATATGTAGTACTAATTATTTGTATCAGGTTTAGTAATTTTTTTATTGCTGCCAAATCCTTTTATAAAATTCAAGGCTGCAATCAGGTTGCCGCCTTTAGAAATTGTACCATCAAAGTTTCTTCCCAAGGCTAGCGTAATTTTCTGGTTAAACCCAATATCATATTCTGTATTAAATACAAGGCGCCAGGAAGGTGCAATTACATTCTTTTTTAAAACACTTCGATATATAGCTTCGGTACTCAAAGAAAATTTTCCCTCAAAACCATTGAACACTAACCTTGCACCCGCATCAATGGTGGAAATGTTCTTTGCTTTTATCTTACCGCTATCATCTGCAAATATTTTATCTGGCTGAAACAAGTACCTGCCAATAGCTAAAATAGAAAGTCCTTTATTACCATTTTCGTACCCGCCGGTAAGCCATGCCCCAGCTTTGCTTACCAGAGAATTATTGAATTTATTGTCAGGAAAATCAAGTGCAATTCCTGTTGCGAAATCGAGAAATGGACCTTTTCGTTCAATTTTAAGCCCTCTAGTATAAGCCTTTAAATCAGCTGATGCTTTTGCAAAAGCACCTGTTTGTATTGATTTTTTTAAGTCGTCTATTAGAGTCTGTCTTAATGCTTTTTGCAGCCCTATTAATGAATCAATTTTTTCTCCCGGGGCTGTAGTCATTAATAATTTTAGTTCAGTTAATTTTGTATTAGATTCAAAAAGGGGCTTTGCAATTTTTACATACTCACTATCTGCCAAAGCCAAATAATAGTAAAAACTATCAATCTTCTGAACAGTTGTTGCATTCCAATGCGGCCTTATAAAGGAAGCTTTTAAACCAAAGCCAAGCTTTGTAAAAGAAGATGAATCATTGGTTTCTTTATCTTCTTTATCAGATTGCGTAATACCGATTGATACGCTAAAACTTTGCCAAAAAACCTCGTTAAATTTATTTGAATTAAACTGCTGAAGAGTTTGGCTTTTTTTATTGAATAAAGCAGCAGGCGAAATTTCCACTGCATAGTTAGACGGCAGTTTTGTAAAACTATTGGTAGCGTTTTGGATAGACAATCGAAAAGCATTTAAATCCGTAGGCTTATCTATAGAACTGGGAGATATACCCATTAAATTAAATGCCGCATTAGAAGGGGCATTCAATAAATTAATATCGATTGAATCCGGTAAAGTGCTTTGACATTTTGCGGAGATGCTGATATACATTACTATAAAGAAAATAGTAGCCTGTTTCATTTTACTTGTCATTTACGTTAAAAGAAGAAAATAGATATTTCAAGAACGATTTGATCTCCGACCTCTTTAAAAGATGCGGCAGGTATGGCATAAAGCTTATCTTCCACTCCTCCGGAAATTAAAAATTCCACCTCCAGGTCGGCCGGTACAGGAGTTAAATTAGTTGCGGCAACTATTGAACGCATTTCCAAAAACTGCCTGTTTGCCACAGTATCCATTTCTATTGGATGTGATTGTAATGAATCTTTTTCGTTTACAACAATTGGTTTATCTGTGGAAGTAATAGCATTATGAAGTACCGCATTAGTAATAGCACCCACTCCCTTTGTTTTAAAAATTAAATTAAAAGTTAGCGGACTCCCGATATTTTTTATCCGATACGAATCAGTTACATTTAGTATATCCTGTATAGGTGAATCGGATGTATCTTTTTCAGAAGAAGTTACAGAAAACCCTTCTATCATATCCGCAGCCTTAATTAGCTTTAACTTATTTGTTTTAGTCGGTTTTTTCTTCTTTGCCATAAAAAATTTTTATCGCCTACTCTTAATACCGTTTTCGGCTAACCGGTTTATTTAGTAATAGTAATATCTTTTGTAAATGGTGTTTTGCCCGCTTTGTCTGTTACCAGTAATACCGCTTTACCTACAGCAATGGCTGCAGCCAAAGGAGTATATTTTAGTTCTACTTTTTCGGCTGTTACCAAAGTTGTTTCAGCGGGTTTGCCATCAATTGTAATTTTAAGATCTGCTTTATCCAGGTTTTTACCCGTTAATGTTATGGTACTTGTACCCAATGCCGCAATGGTTAAAGGCGATACGGTTGTTATACTAAATAGCAACTCCACTAATTTATCCTTCCTGTCATCCTTAGGTTTAAATATCACTTCAAAAACTTCTTTTAATTTTAAAGTAGCACTGTCAGTAAACAAACCAGCAAGTGCAGATAGAGAGAGTATGCCATATAAGCTTACACCACTTGCCCCGGTGCCATAACTTAAAAAGCCCGCCCTTATGATGAAATAAAGAATCACCGCCAATCCTGCTGCGGTAAAAGGCTTAACGCAATACCAAAGTATCCAGCTTCTTTTAAATGTTTGGTTGCCTACAAAAGTGGTGAAGGAGGTAGCAATATGTACCATGTTACCCAAAAAACCCATCAATGCTACCAATAATAATAAGATGGTATTAAGGTGTATTCGTTTTACATTACCGCCGCATAAAATAGTCGTCTTCAGGTTTACACTTAATTTTTGCAACACTTGCAACGAATCTTTAAGTTTTTTAATTGTTATGCTATCTTTTTTTACAACAGCTGTATCATTTAATTTTATCTCCACATTTACCCGGTTTATCTTTGCTTCCACCGAATCAGCACTTCTCTTAAGGCTGTCTCTATCACAAATAAACATACAGTCTGTTTTTTCTATTAGCGTAACATTAAAACATTTACAGGTGTACCAGGCTGCATCATCTCCATCTTTTATATCGGGCATTTTGTTGGGCCAGTAGGCAATTACTAAAAGAATTGCTGCCGAGGTTAAAACAATAAGCAGCAGGCCGGCCCAAAATTTTCCGCTGCCGGTAATTTCATTACCAGGGTTGGTTGGTTCTGTTGTTGTAGTATCTGTCATAACAAAAATTATCAGGTTTTAAAAAAGATCAAACAATTTTAAGGTTAAAATATTTTTTATTTAAATAGTTAGATAAACCATCCAGATCGGGAAACATAGTGTAATGGCTGATGCCGGCCTGCTCTAAAAAAAGTAATGCACTGTGTACTGCGGCAGCGGGCAATTCAATTTTTTTCCAGATTTTTTTTGATGGAGGTATAATATTTTCAATAGGCCTTACATCGGTACCCTGAATGGTAAAGTAACCCCCTTGTGTAGTTAACCGGTCCACCCTTCTGATGGGATAAATGGCCAGTGGTTGTTTCCACCATATCATATCTTCCGGCCTGTTGTACAAGAGGTAATCGGAGTAAGAGCTGGTTTGATCCGTTTTGCTATCTATAACATCCAGGTTCTCGGGTGCATACATATCATGGGAACTGTGGTAAATTTCATTAAGCCTGTAAGGGTTCAATATCCATATTGTTGGCGACGACCAGCTTGCATCAAAATTTAAAAGCGAAAAATATAATGCCACACCAAAACTTTCCGACCAATCGAGCAGCCTTGTTTTAACACCATGATGTTGCATATAAAAAAAGAATATCCCAATCGGTTAAATTGCCATTGTGTACTTCTTTAGCCCTTGCCCTGAATTCATAAAACATATCCGACTCATTTTCCCACAATTCTTTTTTTGATAAAGCACTGCCATGATTGCGGAATAAACCCGGCAACAACTGGTGGCTGCTTTGTGTATGGCCCCTGAAAAATATTTCCTCATTCCTTTTAAAACCCAGCTCCAGTTTAGCAGCTTCTATTTCGTTTAAAAATGTAAACCACGATTTGTGAAACATGATGTATTTTTTTATGCCTACTCTTAACCCGTTTTCGGCTTACCGGTAATAGTAACACACAGTGCTGCCACATGATATATGCTGCACCAATGGCTGCAAAAATTGCGATTGCTTAAATTAGTAGCTGAGTTCTCCGCAATGTGAGAACAGTAAAACCAAAACATGAAAGAATACAGGATTGTGGTGTGTGAGATTATAAACAGGCTTGAAAGAATTACCAATATACTATGCTATTTTTAAAAATGCAATTTTTTAAACCCGTTATTTACCTCGCCCTGCTGATACAAAATTGTAAAATGCAGGCCTGCTTTGCAACAGTGTAATAACGGAAACTGGCGGGGGTTAAAAAACGGTGGAAGCTTGCAAGCCCTTTTAATTACTATATTTGAAAACCCTTACACATTTACATGATAGCTAAAGAAACTGCTTATACAATTATTGAAGAGCTTGTTGTTAGCCGATATTTAATTAATTTGTTAATTCATTTTCAACCCACATCATGCCCTTAAGCTGGAACGAAATTAAAACCCGTGCTACTGCCTTTAGTAAAGAATGGCAAAATACCCAACGTGAGGAAGCTGATGCCAAACCTTTTTTAGACGCTTTCTTTAACGTGTTCGACATCAGCCGCCGCAAGGTGGGCACTTTTGAACATAAAGTAAAAAAGCTGAACAATGCCGATGGTTATATCGACCTGTTGTGGAAAGGCGTGATACTGGTAGAAATGAAAAGCCTGGGTAAAGATTTAAACAAGGCTTTTACCCAGGCCAAAGAATATGCACAAACATTACCAGCACACGAACTGCCCAAATATATTTTAGTGTGCGACTTTAATATTTTTAAACTGTACGATACCGAAGAACAAAGCACCCACGAATTTTTATTGCAGGATTTTGTAAAGCATGTGGGCCTGTTTGGTTTTATAAGTGGTTACCAGAAAAAAACATACAAAGAACAGGATACTGCAAATATTGATGCTGCGATGCGCATGGGCAAACTGCACGATAGCCTGGAAGAAATTGGCTACAGCGGCCATGTGCTGGAAATTTATTTGGTACGCATTTTATTTTGCCTGTTTGCCGAAGACACTACCATTTTTGAAAAACAGCAGTTGCAGGATTATATTGAACAACGCACCGCTATTGATGGCAGCGACCTGGCCGCAAAACTGCAGGAACTCTTTCAGGTATTGAACACGCCGGTGGATAAACGTTATAAAAATTTAGATGAACAGCTAGCCGAATTCCCTTACGTAAATGGCCGCCTGTTTGAAGAGCCGCTGCCCACGGCAAGCTTTGACAGTAAGATGCGGCAGGCATTGCTCAATTGTTGTTATATGGACTGGAGCAAAATTAGCCCCGCCATATTTGGCAGTATGTTCCAGAGTGTGATGAACCCAAAAGAAAGAAGAAATCTTGGCGCACACTACACCAGCGAAAAAAATATTTTAAAACTGATTAAGCCGCTTTTTTTAGATGAGCTGTGGGCCGAATTTGAAAAGGCAAAAAGCAGCACCAATAACTTACGCAAGCTGCACGAACGCATGAGCAAGCTGCGTTTTTTAGACCCTGCCTGCGGCTGCGGCAATTTTTTAATTATTGCCTATCGTGAATTACGCCTGTTAGAAATTGAAATTTTAAAACTGCAACTGAAAGGCCAAACTGTAACCGATATTGGCAGTTATATTTTACTGGATGTAGATAAATTTTATGGTATAGAGTACGAAGAATTTCCGGCACAAATTGCACAGGTAGCTATGTGGCTTGCCGACCACCAGATGAATATGCTGGCTGGCCAAACCTTTGGTGATTATTATGTACGCTTACCGCTGCGTAAGAGTGCAACCATTGTACATGGCAATGCATTGAGGATTGATTGGCAGAGTTTGATAGAACCTCAGTTGTTTGATATATGGGTTGGTAAAAAAACGACTCAAGCTGCATAGCAGCTTGAGTCGGCGGGTAAAAATATTTCGGGGTCGCCTGCGGCGACGGAGAGGTTTGATTATATTTTAGGCAACCCTCCTTTCTACGGCTCCAGAAATCAAACTGAAGAACAGAAAAAGGACACTGAACTTGTATTTAATGATGTAGAAAATTTTGGCACACTTGATTATGTCGCCTGTTGGTATTATAAAGCTGCAAAGTATATTTCAAATACAGATATAAAAGTTGGCTTCGTATCAACTAATTCAATTTCGCAGGGAATACAGGTTTCGGTATTGTGGCAATTATTGGTTGAACGAGAGAAAATATATATTCACTTTGCCCACCAAACTTTTAAATGGAGTAATGAGGCTAAAGGTAATGCCGCAGTTTATTGCATTATTATAGGATTTGCAAAATTTGACACTTTGCAAAAAAGGTTATTTGAATATGAAGATATAAAAGGAGAACCTCATGAAAGAATTGTTACATCAATTAACCCATTTTTAGTTGAAGGCAAGAATATTTACATTAATGCCAGAACTAATCCCGTTTTCAATGTGCCAGCAATGATGAAAGGAAATGCAGCAATTGATGATGGAAATTTTTTATTTTTTGAGGAAAGCGATGCAGAAAATTTCATTAGGGCTTATCCTGACCATAAAAAATTTGTAAGGAAATTTATTGGGTCAGATGAATTGATAAACAATTACTACCGGCATTGTTTATGGTTAAAAAATGCTACCCCGAACGAGTTAAAATCTTGCCCAGAAATACTAAGAAGAATAAATAACATAAAGAAATTTAGAAGTGAAAGTAAAAAAGCTGCAACAAGGAAGTGGGCTGACTATCCAAGTAGATTTATGGAAGACAGACAGCCTGATTCAGATTATTTAATGATTCCAGTTGTATCATCAGAATTAAGAACATACATCCCTGTTGGCTTTCTTTCAAAGGATATTATTGCCAACTATTCTTCATTCATACTTCCGAATGCAAAAGTTTACCACTTCGGCATGATTGCTTGTAATATGCACACTACTTGGATAAAATATGTTTGTGGTAGACTTAAAAGTGACATCCGTTATTCAAATACCATTGGTTACAACAACTACCCCTGGCCTGAAAGCCCCACCGACAAACAAAAGGAAGCGGTGGAAAAAGCGGCGCAGGCTGTGCTGGATGCCAGGTTACAATTTCCTAACAGTAGTCTTGCAGATTTATATGACCCTAACACCATGCCACCCGTATTGGTAAAAGCCCACCAGCAATTAGATAAAGCGGTAGACCTTTGCTACCGCCACCAGCCTTTTATTAATGAAACTAAACGGATAGAGTTTTTGTTTGAGTTGTATGATAAGTATACGGCAGGGTTGTTTGTAAAGGAGAAGAAGGGTAAGAAGAAATAATTAAAGAGATAATAACTATTAAAAATTATCATGTCTTAAAAATACGATACTCTATTTTATTGTTTTAATCTTTTCCCTTTCCCGGCCTTACTATAAAGGTTAAAGTGGCAGGAAAGTTTTTTCTTACAAAGTTGTTACCATTAAATAAATCCACTCTTATCCTGTAGCCATCCAAAAAATCAATTCCAAGTGATGTTTGCAATAATGCAAACGAAGTAGGGTCGTTTTTATCAGCATCGGTAATTACTTTTTGATAGTGCTTATTACCGTTATAATATGCTGCCTTAAGCTGTGCATAAAAAGTTAGCCGGCCATTAAATCCTTTTGCATACAAAGCCCCTTCAAGCCCTGCATTGTAATTAAAAAGAAAATCATCTGCGGCCTTATTAAGTACAGGTAATGAAAACCCAGTATTACCATAAAAATAAAATATATGCTGTATAACCGCATTTGCATCCTTGTTTTTTATTAGCGGCCATCTAACATTAACAGAAATATCGCCGCCGCCATTTTGAATAGCCGACAACATATCTGTCTTTTGCTCAAGTTTTTTTGTGGAGTCTGCTGTACTTAATGAATCTGTTTTTGATTCACTTTTTATCTGAAAGCCTATAGCAATTCTGAAAGGACCAATATAATCATTCACCGCTTCGGTATAAAGCGTCATTTTCTGTGTTTTAGGGCTATAGTTTACCAGGTTGTTTTGAAAAAATTTTATGTGATTGGTATCCCCTTCAAAAAAACGCATGGTTTGTGAGCCAAAATATGCAGGAAAGAAATTCCGTTTTTGTTCCACCTCTTCAAAACGATCCCATTTGGCCCAGTACCTTATTTGCCTGAGTAATTTATATTGCTCCAGTATCAAACTATCCCTTTCAGCAATGAGTGCCCTTACTTGCTTTTCTTTTTTACTGTTGGATATAGTATCAAGTAAAACAGAAAATTTCTTTTGTGAATATGTTGAATCAATGCTCTGAATATCTTTAGTTACTATACTGTCTAAATATTTCCTTGTCAGGGGCTTTACAGAAGAACCAGGAGCTTTCACTTGCTTAAGCAATTTATTATTTTCTGTTTTTTCCGCTGCACTTGGAATATTATCTTTTCTATTAAAGGAAAACTGTGCATAATTTAACTGACTAAGGCCAATAAGGCAAAGTAGTAGAATTATTTTTTTCATACCTGCTAATTTTATTGATTTAAAAATGTTTCACAAATCTTCAAGAAAAGATTGTTTACCATCAACAGCACAATAACCCAAAGCAGCAGGGTGTAAAAACGGTAAAAGAAAAGTGATAAGGCTGTTGCGTATGTGGGAAGTATTATAGACTTTAGTGGTCTAATAAAATTATTGAACCATTTAAAACTTTAAATTATGTCTAGAAAAGCAACCGGTAAACCCATTAAATTTGGCCACGCTGAGGCCTTAAGAAAAAAAGCAATTGACTTTGCAGCAGACCCTGCAATTGCTGTTACCCTTGGGGGTCTTATCCCATCTGCGGAAGAAGAAACACGATCTTTTTACAATAACCTGGATTGTGGCTTTGTCTTCGACAAAGATTCTTTGCTTTCTTTAATGGCCAAAATCATAGCAATACCCGATTCGGGACTTATTATGATGATGGGAGCAAGCGATGATACCGATACTGAACGTAAGAACAAACCCACTCTCTCCATATTTGCCTGCACTATTTCAAGGTCAGACATACCAGGTGTTGATGATACTTATTCAATAATTCATCCAGACTCTGCCCATCCAGAAGAAACTGACGGAGTAGAACATCCAGGGCTTGTTGATTTGTCAAAAGGAAAAGGTGGCGACATTAGTAATGGTACTATCAAGTTTTTAAACTTATAAACAAGTAATGCATATTTTGCAACTCATTTCAGAATGGATAATAGTAGCCCCGTTTTTTACGGGGCTACTATTACTCAGAGATTTAAAGATTGATTCTAAGATTATTTTTTTTATTGTATGTGCAGCGTTCGCACCACAATTGGCAACAACATTCCTTAAAAATATAGATACAACGCATCTTAATATTCTTTACAACACATATACCCCCATCGAGTTTATTTTATTTTTATTTTTATTTTCCACTAAGTTAAAATACAATGTGATTTTTTATCTCGCAGGCTTTTTAGTAACCGGAGCAACAATTTACTTATTTTACACACAAGGTATAAAAGCAAAAGTACTTTTTGAACTTATTTGCCTGGTGAACTTACTGTATGTTTTTTTTATTTTTTATTACTTCTTAAAAATGTTTAGAAACGATGCATATATTTTTTCGTTTAAAGAACCTTTTAACTGGTATATTTTAGGTTTGTTACTTTATGCCCCCTGTACATTTTTTTTGTTTGCAGATTATTTAAACACCAGCGCCAACCTGCACCACGGCAAATCTACCCTATGGGTGATTCATAACATTTTTAATATTACTTTGTATGTAACTTTTACCATTGGGTTTATTAAAGAGCAAATAAAAATTCGATCAATTTAAATCATGCAAAATATTTTTACTATAGGCGGTACAATATTGGTTATTTTTTTGGTGGCAGGAATTATTGCTTTCTTGTTTATTTTTAGCAATCGTAATTGGAAACATCAAAAAGAAAAAGAACTCATGAAAACTCAATTCGAACAGGAGCTCCTCCAAACCCAACTGGAAATTCAGGAGCAAACGCTTAAAACCATCAGCCAGGAGATACATGATAATATTGGCCAGGTGCTTAGCCTTGCCAAACTTAACCTGAATACCTTGCCTAATACCAACGAACCAAAAATTCAGGAAACTAAAAATTTAGTAAGTAAAGCCATTAACGATTTGCGCAACCTTAGCCATAGCCTGCATGGAGATATTATTGCAGAGCTGGGCCTGCAGGAAAGTATTGCCAACGAACTGAAAATAATTGAAGGCACAAGGGCATTTGAAACAGAACTACAAATAAGCGGTGCTCCTTTTAAATTAGATCCACAAAAGGAAATGGTATTGTTTCGTATTGTGCAGGAAGCGCTGAACAATTGCATTAAATACTCCGGTACAAAAAAGATCACTATCCAAATGCAATACTTACCACAATTATTTATTTTACAGGTACAGGATGAAGGCAAAGGTTTTGATGCCACAAAAAATATTGGTATTGGTTTAAAAAGTATGTTGAACAGGGCGCAATTAATTGGCGGTATATTTAACCTGCAATCAACAGAAGGTAAAGGAACTTTGATTATTATAGAACTGCCTGTAAACAATTAACTAAAACACAAATCACTAACCTTTTTTATGGCAACCATAGTTTTAACCGACGATCATGTATTACTTCGCAATGGCCTTGCTGCATTGGTAAAAAGCCTGGGGCATAATGTATTGTTTGAAGCTGATAATGGCAAAGACCTTATTAATAAACTGGATAAAAAAAATCTTCCTGAAGTTATTTTAATGGATATTAACATGCCCGAAATGGATGGCTATGATACCGCACAATGGCTTAAAGAAAATCATCCTGATATTAAAGTATTAGCATTGAGTATGTACGACAATGAAAACTCCATCATCCGCATGCTAAAGAGTGGTGCCAAAGGGTACATTTTGAAAGATTGCGAACCTTCCGAATTAAAAGCGGCCATTGATGCCGTGGTAAGCAAAGGTTATTATTACAGCGATTTGGTGAGTGGCAAACTCATTCATGCTATTAATAAAATTGAAGACAGTGGCAGTGACGTAAATACTTTAGCTAACCTTAACGACAGGGAAACTGATTTTTTAAAATATGCCTGCACCGAACTGACCTATAAAGAAATTGCCGATAAAATGTTTGTGAGCCCCCGCACTATTGATGGCTACCGGGATGCGTTGTTTGAAAAACTGCATGTGAAGACGAGGGTGGGTTTGGTGATGTATGCTATTAAGAATGGGATTGTAAGCGTTTAGCTTCATTAATTTTTTTTAACCACTTTTAATTTCTTGCCTTTACTTTTTTGCTTGTCCAAAAAAGTAACAAAAAAAGACCCCCGAAATCGATATACAGCCCGATTTCGGGAGGAGCGCTATTGAGCATTTGTACTACTGTGGTTTCAACATTTATTAATTAGTATCTCTGGGTTATTGCAGACAGTTTTCTAATTATACTTTCAAATCATTTTGATTTCTACTTCTGCACAAACTCCTTACTAATTTCATCATACATCAACAACAGCGCATTGCTTTTTCCATTGTTGTCAAATACTTTTTCCCAGGTGCTTAGTGGTTCCCAAATGCAGGTGCCTTTGCCTTTGCTGTTGGGTATATCAAAAACAATTTTATTTACTTCGCTTTTTAAGGCAGAGTATTCCACCACTATCACATCTTTGTTATAGCGTTGTATCAAATCGTTTAAGTTATCTCTCAAGTCATCTAATGTACCATGCCATTTAGGATAATAAGATTCACCAATCACATCAAACGAAACGCCACGTGCTATCATGTTATCAATAAAATTTACTGACTCATTATTTTGCCCGCCCAGCGCTACGTGTAACATCATCACTACATTCGGGTCAACCGATTTTACTGCAGCAGTGCCTGCATTGATCAATTGCGCCAAACCATCAGGATTATTTACATTACCCTCCGGCCAAACTATACCATGATTAATTTCATTACCTATTTGAACCATGTCAGGAGTAGTGCCCTGCGCTTTTAATTCCTGCATTACTTTTTGAGTGTAATCGTACAGCGCCTTTTTTAATTCCGTAAAACTTAAACCTTTCCATGCAGCAGGCTTGTATTGTTTGCCTGGGTCGGCCCAGTAATCGCTATAATGAAAATCCAGTAACAATTTCATGCCGGCAGCTTTTACCCGTTTGGCCATTTGTTTGGTATAGTCCAAATTGCAAAAACCTTTTTTAGGCGAGTAACCACTATCGTTTGCAGGCTCGTTAAAAATACGGAGACGTACATAATTAAAACCGTGGTCTTTTAAAATTTGTATGGCATCTTTCTCTACGCCTTTATCCGAAAATTTCATTCCCCTGGCTTCCAGTTCGGGTAAAAAAGAAATATCAGCGCCTAACATTTTATCAGCTACTCTTGGTTTAGCTGCTTCGCCTTTTAATTCGTAAGTTTTATCTGTTGTAATTATTGCATTCGCTTCCGGCGAAACAGAAATAATATCGGTACCGCCTTTCCATAAACCTGTAGCAATGGCATCAAATTTTATCATACCGGTTTTTGCAGTGCCTTGTATTATTACCTGGCATTTGCCATTAAATAAATGCCGCTGCCATAAACCATCGGCGCACTTATCTGCTTCATGACTGCTGGGATCGCCATTGCCCACGCCAATAATTTTACCTTCGCCTTCAATGGCAAATTTTATCAAATTATCTGCGTCAGGTACTTCACGGCCTTCCCTGTCTACCACGGTTATATTAATTACCGTAGCATCTTTTCCATCAGCAAGAATAGTTGTTTTGTAAGGTGTAACCACTACTTCGGTTGGCACACCTGTAGTCTCCACTTTTGCGGTAAGCTTCTTTCCTTTTTTATAAGCAATGGCCTCTAGTTTTCCGGGTTCGTAATTTACCGTCCATTGCAAATGACTGTTGCGGGGCATATCTTTTTTGCCCAAACTTTTTCCGTTTAAAAACAACTCTACATTATCTGCATTGCTGTTTACCCATACGTCCACAGGTTTACCTTCTTTCTCCTGCCAACCAGCTTTTTTATCAGGCAAATTCCAGTTGGGTGAAATGTGCAGCACATCTTTATCCGTCCACCAGCTTTGGTAATAGTAATAAATATTTTTAGGAAAACCACACATATCCATAATACCAAAATGCGAATTTATATTGGGCCATTTGTAAGGGGTTGGTTCGCCACGATAATCAAAACCTGTCCATACAAAACCGCCGAGCCAAAAACCGTTTGGCCCTGCAAGTTTCCACCAGTCTTCGGCCTTGCTGGCCCACCATGGGGCAGTAATATCCTGATCGGGTAAGTAAGCATGCAGCGAATCTTTTTCATATACACCTCGTGTTGTTACGGTGCTGCCCATCTCGGTACCTAACAAAGGTTGATCAGGATGATCACGGTGATAATCAGCCACGGCATACTGACGGTAATTAAAACTTCTAACCGGTATCACTTCATTTACGCCTTTAAAAACATTGGCTACATCTGCTGCATAAGTACAGCTACGTGTGGGATCTAATTGTTTTTGTTTAGCAATAAATGTTTGCGCAATTCTTCGGCCTGTGCTGGTAGTATGTATCCATCCTTCTTCGTTACCAATGCTCCATAAAAAAACACTGGCACGGCTGCGGTCTCTTTTTACCAGGCGTTCAAACTGGTTCATATATTCTGCTCCGCTGTTAAGCAACCGTTGTTCATCTAATACCAGCATACCAAGGCTATCACATGCATCCAGCAATTCTGGCGTAGGTGCATTATGGCTGGTACGGTATGCATTAACACCCATATTTTTTAATAAGCCAATGCGATAGTATTGTATATAATCCGGCAATGCGCTGCCCAATCCTGCATGATCCTGATGATTGTTGGTGCCGTATATTTTTACGTATTTGCCATTTAAAAAAACACCATTGGTTTTTATTTCCACTGTTCTTATACCAACACGTAATTTTTTTGTATCGATAATTTTTCCGTTGGATTTTAGTTCTACAACAACACGATAGAGATAAGGATCTTCCAATGACCATAATTTGGGATTACTTATAGCGATAGTTTGAACAGCAATTTTTTCTTCATTAACATTCAATGCAATTTTTTGCTCTTTTGCTGTACCAACAATTTTGCCTGTTCTGTCAGTAAGATAAACATTGATGGAATTGCTGGTTGTTGCAAAGTCTTCGTTGCTAATTGTAGTTTCTACAGTTACTGTTGCTTTATTATTATCCACTTTACTATAAGCAAATATGCCATCAGTTGCAATATGTGTGTTAGCATATTTATTCAGCCATACATGCCTGTAAATGCCTGCACCTTCATAAAACCAGCCTTCGTATTGTGTGGCATCTACTCTTACCACAATCACATTCTCCCTGTCGTAATTTAAAAAATCAGTTACATCATAGTTTACACCAACATAACCACTTTTATTATTGCCCAAATAAAATCCGTTAATCCAAACATTAGCATCACGATAAATACCATCAAACTGAATTTGAAAACGCTGGCCCGAATCTGACTTTGCCACCATAAAATGTTTACGGTACCAGCCAATACTGGTTTCGGGAAATAAACCACCCACAGGTTTGTAGCCGTGGCTTTCCACATCAAAATTATCTATGTATGCAAAAGGTAACTCTACTGCCCAGTCGTGCGGAAGGTTTAACGTGCGCCAGGCACTGTCTTTAAATTTAGCATCTATGGCTGTACCGGCAGCGCCACCCGATTTAGAAAATATAGTTTTAATACTGTAGTTAAAATCTTTTTCGGGATTAGCTGCATGGCCAAAGTGAAATTTCCAATCGTTATCTAAATTTTTTTGTTGCCGGAATGCTGATTGTGCATTGGTAGTATTATAAAAAAAGAAAGAGAGGAGCAGCAAAACAAATACTTTTTTCATCACATTATTTTTATAAAATTAAAACTGGTAAGCGTTTGTCATGTAATCCATTGCAGGCAATGCATTACTGTTAAAATCGAAGAGGCACATATTTTCCCAACTACTTCCTGTTCCCCACAGATCATGATAAGAAGAAGTGATCCATGCAGGTTCCCAATACATGATGCCGCTACCGCCTCCGGATATTACCGCCTGCGTCAAATCTTTCATATAATTGTATTGCCCTTCATTACTAATGGGATAACCATTTACCTGTGCAGCGCCATCAATTAAATTATTGTAACTATCTGCGGCGGCTGTGGTAAATGGATAAGCCGTTTCCACTATCATCACTTTTTTATTGTAGGTGGTTTTAAGATTACTGATCGCTGTTTTAATATCAGCCATTGTATTTATGGTTGCCCATTTGCTATAATGCGATACGCCGATGATATCGAAATCTGTTACTCCCCCATTGGTAATAACATTGGTACACCAGAATGGCGCATTGTTGAATTGTGCCACATGCAAAATAATTTCTGGTTTTATTGTTGAGGTAGCAGAAAAATCTCTCACTGCCTTAATACCACTTTTTAATAGATCGCAAAAGGCGGTAAAATTGCTGCCCGATGTTTTGCCGGTTGGCCAAAGCATACCCTGGTTGGTTTCGTTACCTACCTGCACCATTTCGGGAGTAAGGTTTTTGCTTTTTAAATAATTTAAAACAGTTAAGGTGTAATTGTAAACTGAATCTTTTAAGATCGGTAAACTTAAACCGTTCCATGCAGCAGGCACAGTTTGATTTGCAGGATCGGCCCAGGTATCGGAATAATGATAATCTAAACTTACTGCCATACCTGCGTTTTTTGCACGCTGTATGGTTTTTTCTGCATCATATAAATCGCTGTACATTTTGCCGCCATTTAATGGTTTTAGCCATTGCGGATTATGCCACAACCTTACCCTTACTACATTGGCGCCACGATTTTTAAAAATGGTAAAAGGATCTTTTATTGCGGATGAATCTTTATACACCGCACCTGCATCCTGCAATTGATTTACAAAAGAAAGATCGGCACCCATTACAAACTGGCTGCGGTTGTAAAAAACTTTTGATGAAGGAAAACCGGGTGATGTGCTGCTGGTTTTTTTGCTGCAGGAGCAAATAAAGACTGCTATAAAACAGGCTAACAAAAATATCTTTTTTAACATGCTCTATTTTTTATTATTTCTGATTTTGAAATTACAATTGTTTATTGATAGGGCTGCATAAAAAACGCCTTCTGAATATCGAAGGCGTTTTTTATTTTCAATCAAACATTTTATTCTATTGAATTCTGTAAGTATAATATCCGGAATTATTTAAAAACAATGTAATTACATGTGTGCCTGGGGTGATTTTTAAATTATCGCCCCCTGGTTCTAAACTACCATCGGCACCTATATCACCATAATTTAAGCCCCAATCATGATTTGCCCTGAATTTAAATTCATCACCTGCAATAGTTGTAATTGTTCCTGTCCAGTATTTATTTCCTGCATCATAAGTCATATCAACATCATTGTTCCATCCGCTGGCAGGAAAACTGCCAATCATACTCCACGCAGTTTTAGTTGCCGACCATGTATTGTTGGCCGTGTTGCCATTTACTTTATAGTAACCGGCAGATGGCACCTTCAAATTACCGCCACTTGTACTTAATGTACCGCCGCCGCCATCGCCATAAGCTGTGCCACTCCATGTAGGTACATTGGTAAATTTAAATTCAAAGGTTCCGCCCACAGGAAAATTAATATAACTTTCAAAAGCGCCATTATCGGTAGGAGAACCTAAAGATGGTGCTGTACCAGGATCCCAACCCTGGTAATCGCCGGGAACAAAAAGCAAACCATATTGCTTTACAGTAGTTACTGTAAATAAACCACGCTGAAAATCTACCCTTATTTTATAAGAGCCGGTTGCAATAGGGCCAGGAAAATTATCGTTTAAATCGTATCCGAAAGAACCTCCGCCATTAAGCCCTGTTACACTTTTATCTGCTACAGAAAATTTATGTGCCCAGTCTCCATTAACGGGTAACATTAAATACTCTCCTTTACCATTTAAATAAAAAGTGCCTTCGTAAGTAACAGAATCAAGCCTTGTAAATTTTTGTGCTGGTGTTGCAACAGGGTTATTCCATCCGCTTGCTGTTGCGCTACCCACTAAAAACAAAGTATTAGAAGTTGGTGGCACTACTTTAGGCGGTGTAACATAAGGCGTCATTTTTAAAGTAAGTGTATTTGATTTGTACTGCTCATTATTATTGGCATAAGATGAGAGCACTCTTACATCTACATTATACTGCACATTATAAGCAAAGCCCATACCTAACAAAATAGTATTGATTTCTTTTGCAAGATAGCTGGTGCTTAACCCGCCTGTTATTGTTTTTGAAACTGCTTTTGAAAAATTGCGCCCCGCAGAATCAATTTGCAATACATACTTTGTACTGGCAGAATCGGTTGAATACTTTGGATAAGTCCACGAAAAAGTTACTGCAGTTTTATTAGAATCTGCTGCAATAGGTGCGATAGTATTTACTGAGCCTGAAAGAACAGGAGAAACACCTAACTGATAAACCGGAATAGGATCTACCTTAGTTAGGTTATCTATTTTATTACAGGCAGAAAAAATGATACCCATCACAGTTACTGCCAAAATTAGTTTTGAAAAATATTTCATATAGTTTTTTTTAAACTTTTTTATAAATAAGCGCATGGTTTATCAAGCTTTTTGCAGCGCTTTTTATTCTTACAATTTTTTTGCAGTAAATTTTCCTCTTTGAAAATCTATCTGAATTTTATAATTGCCGCTTGCAGCCGGAGCTAAAATATCACCGCCACCCATTTTAAAATCATCTCCATCGGCATTATTGGCTTTATTACCGCCTATAAAGCCATACTTCACAGTCCAATCGCCATTTACAGGTAATGCTAAGTAAGCTTTATCCGAACCTGCATTAAATGGAATAGTGATTTCATACAAAGTAGCACTGATACGTGTAAACTGTTGGCTTGGTACCGGCACAGGATTACTCCATCCTCCCGGAGTAGCATCGCCTACTAAAAATAATTTTCCATCTGCATAATCCGGTGCAGTTCCCGGAGGGGTAACTTTAGGAGGAATTGCATAAGGGGTAACCACAAATTTTAATACATTAGAAATAAGCATTGCTGTATTATTTATCATAGCAGATTTAACCCTTATCTCTACATTATGCGGTACACCTGCCTTTAATACCAGCTGATTTAGCAGGTAGTCATTAAATACAGATTGAGTAAAACCAACAGATAATTCCTTACTTATAACCACTGATTGTAAACCGGGGTTTGTAAAATTAGAGCCCGTTGTATCAATTTCAAGTGTATAAGAAACATCTTGCGAACTGATGCCGCTACTAAATTGATAATTAGGATTGGTCCACGAAAATGATATGGCCTGATCATCCTTTGTAGCATAACTTAATAACAGAGTTGCGCTGGAGGCACTTAATACAGGTGCTGTACCTCCATTGTAGTAAGCTTTGCTTTCATCTTTTTTGCAAGAAGAAAACGATACTGCCAGAAGAAAAAATGCAGTCAATAATTTTATTAAACTTTTCATATCAAACAATTTATAGTTTTAGTATTAATATCCTGTATTTTGTTCCAGGTTGGGGTTAGCAACAATATTTGATGCAGGAATTGCAAATAAATTATACTTGCTATCTGCTGCAGTACCGGAAGCAACACCACCTTTCCATGGCCATAAATAGGTGCCTGTAGTTAACAAACCATAGCGTACTAAATCGGTTCTGCGATGTCCTTCCCAAAATAATTCCCTGCCTCTTTCATCTAAAATAAATTGCAGGTTTAAATCGCTTGCGGCTACCTGACCCTGAGTAGTAATGCCATAAGCTCTGGCTCTTATTTTGTTGATATAAGATAATGCTGTAGTTAAATCGCCACCTGTGCCATTACGCAATACTGCTTCTGCATAAATCAAATACATTTCTGATAGCCTGAATACAGGAAAATCAACATCAGCAAATGTGGCGTTAATGTCAGAAACAGGTAATCCGTCTGAACGAATGTTTACATATTTTTTTACATGAGGGCCGCTGTTAAAATCGCTGATATCTGTTATAGCTAACTGTGCAGCACTGGTACCAAATTTAGTAGTGGTAAACATAGCCCGTTTATCAGTAGCGCCAGTTTTATCTGCAAATAAATTTACTAATGCAGCTGTTGTTCTGTACCCATACCATCCGCCGCTAACACCATATTCATCATGGTCGTCGCCGGAAGCACAGTGTACAAAAAATGAAGTGTTACCGTAACCGGTTGTTTTTAAACCATCGCAGTTAATAGCATAGATAAACTCATCTTTTGCTTTGTCATTATCTGCCATAAATACTCTTCCATAACCAGGATATAAACTGTAGCCTGCATCAATAACTTTTTTAGAATAGATAATGGCAGAGTCGTAATATTTAGTATTTGTTGTACTGTTATATACGTTTGCATTTAAGTAGGTACGAGCTAATAAAGCCCATGCGGCACCCTGATCTACACGGCCATATTCAATAGTTTTAGCAGGAGCTAAAGCACCGTCAATAGCTTTTAATTCAGATACTATGTATGCAAATAGTTCGGGGCGTTTTATTTGTTTTGGTAAAGTAGCGCCAATTTTGTCAGTCTCTGTAATAAAAGTTGACTTACCAAACAGATCAATCATTACCCAATAATTAAAGGCACGTAAAAAACGAACTTCTGCAACAGATTTTTTAATTTCCGCTGCATCACTACCGGCAATACCTCTTTCGGCCAGCTTATCATCTGCACATTCTCTCAGGTACTCGTTTATTAAAGTAACGTTGTACACTGGTCTTGCATAAATCCCTTTAAGAAAAGGGTCTGCCGAGTTCCATTTTAAACCATGAAAATCTTTAATGGTTTGATCGTTCCAGGCTACTACTGCTTCGTCGGTAGGTAACTCCTGGCAATTAAAGTACATGCGGAAAAAAGCGATCTGGGAACCCTCATCCAGGCCTCCACTAATATCCGGCGATCCGGCTGCACCCTGGTTACCGGATGAAGCCAGTGTTCCATAAATTTTAGCTAAAACGCTTTTGTATCCTGCCGGCGTAGAGAATGTTTTTTCCGGCGTAAGATCGTTAGTTGGATACAGATCCAACTTTTTAGCACACGAGCTGGCAACAATGGCCGCCACAAGTGAAAAGAGTAAGTATTTTAAAATATTATTTTTCATAAAAACAATCATTTTATAAATTAAAAATCTAAGTTAAAACCAAGTGAGTATACTCTTGGTCGTGGATAAATGGTGTTATCAGTTTGTTCGTTACTGGAATTTTCAGGATCCATTCCTTTATATTTAGTAACTACAAAAACATTTTGAACACTGCCTGCAACACGAAGACTGGCTTTGTTATTGAAAACCTTACCTACATTGTATCCAAGGTTTATATTATCTAATCGTAAAAATGAAGCGTTTTCAATATAGTAATCAGATAAGAACTGGTTATTGGCAAATTTTGAATCAAGGTAGTTAGTGGCAACATTGCTAATAAAGTTCAAAGGATTTTTCATTGCCCTTAACACACCGGCATTAGAAAAATAGTTGTTGTACATATAGTTACCAATAGTGCCATGTGCAGCCAAGCCTAATGTAAAGGCCTGATAAGTAAACTGTGTGTTGATACCAAACAATAGATCTGGCGCTGCTTTTTTATACAGGTACCTGTCGCTTTCATTTATAATACCATCACGGTTAATATCTTCGTACAATCCTTCAATAGGATTTCCTGTTGCGGCATCATATACCTGTTTGTACATAAAGAAAGTATAAGGTGCATAACCAACCATGTGGCGTTCAACTCTGTTTCCGGTACCACCGGCAATTCCACCCACTTCAATTCCTTTAAAATTCGGATCCTGGTTCTTCAACAGGTTAGTGATCTTACTATTGTTATAAGTAACGTTAAATCCAAAGTCCCATGACAATTTGGTGGTTTTTACAGGTGTAGTATTTAAAGTAAATTCAACACCCTTGTTTTCGATATTACCAACATTGGTTAATAATTCGATATTAAAATTACCGCCTGCTGCTACCGGCACCGTACTTAATAAATCTTTGGTTTCTTTTTTATATACTTCTATTGAACCGGTGATCCTGTTTTTAAAGAAGCCAAAATCCAAACCAATATTTTGTGTGGTGGTGGTTTCCCATTTCAGATCCGGATCGTAAGCTCCTGGGCGTAAGTAACCATAAAACACACCGCCAAACTGGTACTGTGCTCCGGAATTACTTTGAGAATAAACCGGCAAATAATTATAGTTACCAATTCCATCCTGCTGGCCGGTAATACCCCAACCTAATCTCAGCTTCAATTCATTCATCCACGATACTGATTGAAATAATTCTTCTTTTAATTTCCAGGCTGCTGCTACTGCAGGAAAATAACCTACCCTGTTTTCTTTTGCAAATTTGCTGCTGGCATCTCTGCGTATAGAAGCAGTTAATAAATATTTGTTATTAGCAGTAAGGTTAATTCTTCCTAAATAAGATTCTAACCTGTTTTGAGGTTTATTAGTTGCAAAAGAAGGCGCAGTATTAGGTAACTCAACGCCTGTTGAAGAATAACTGGCGTAGTTATATTCGTTGGTAGAAAAATCCTGGTAAGTATGTCCTGCCAATACATCTACTTTACCTTTTATGGCTTTAATGTCTTTTGCATAAAACAACGAAGTTTCAAACAAGCTGTTATCTTTTATCTGTGCATAATGAGAAAATCTTCCTCTTGATGAAGCCTGAAATTCTGAAACTAATTTAGCATCCCTGATATCATCTCCATTACCATAAGCATGATCTTGTGCAAGATTTACTATTACATGCAAATCGGGGAAGAAGTGTAATTTATAATCTAACTGTACATTACCAATAAAGCGGTTTACTTCTGCTTTATTATTTCTTAAATACAATAATGAAAGCGGGTTGGGTTGAGAAGATCCGCCATTGGTTCCAATAGGCTTTCCATCAGCCTGTAACCATTCAAAATAACCGCCATAAATATTGTTGGCGTTTACAGCTTGTGTAGGATCAAAAGATGCTGCTGCACCCACTGCACCTGCATCAGCAAAACGGCTTTTTATCTGGCTTAGTTTTACGTTTACGTTTACGGCCAAATGTTCTTTAAAAAATTTAGGCGATAAGTTAAGCGCTGTAGAAAGCCTGTTAAATTTATCGGTAAGTAAAATACCTTCCTGTGTTAAATATCCTGCAGAAAGCCTGAAAGGAATTACATTGGCTATGGCTCCGCTTGCACTAATATTATTATCCCAGCCTATAGCATCCTGGTAAATTAATTTTTGCCAATCAGTATTGGCATTACCCAGCAATTTACTGTAAGTATTGTTGCCACCGGGTTTTGCAGCATCTGCATTAATAATACTTCTTACCTCATCGCCTGTTAATACATCTACAGTTTTGCCCACTACAGCAAGATTTACCTGGCTGTTATAATTGTATTTTAATTTTCCTTTTACACCTTTTTTGGTAGTAATAATAATAACACCATTACTTGCCCTTGAACCATACAATGCAGTTGCTGATGCATCTTTTAAAACCGACATTGATTCAATATCGTTAGGGTTAATGGTGTTAAGTAAATTACCATTTCCACTTATGCCATTGCTTTCAACTGGCACACCATCAATTACTATCAACGGATCGTTGCTGGCATTTAATGAAGCGCCACCACGAATACGTATGCGACTTCCACCTCCAGCATTACCACCACCGGATGTTACCTGCAAACCTGCAACTTTACCCTGTAGTAATTGTTCTGATGAATTGATGTTTCCTTTTTGGAAATCTTTTGTGGTAACCTGGGTTACAGCACCTGTTAAATCAGCTTTTCTTCTTGTACCATAAGCTACAACCACCACATCGGTAAGTTGCTGGCTTAGCTTTTCAAAACTGATATCTACTGTGGTTTTTCGTGCAACACCTACTTCCTGGCGGGTATAACCAATAGAAGTAAAAATCAATGTGCCATCTGCCGGCGCATTAATTTTAAAAGTACCGTCGGCTGAGGTTTTGGTAGCAGTTGTTGTACCTTTTACCAGCACAGTTACTCCTGTTACAGGAGTACCATCTTTACTATCTGTTACTTTACCAGTAACAGCAGTTTGCGCAAACGCTACTACTGATAATAACAGTAGTGCAATCGTTTGCGGGAAGACCCTAAAAAAATTTTGGATTACTTTTTTCATACATGCAAACTTTATCGTTTTAAAATAATTAAGAGGCAATCTTTAATGTGTACTTTTTACACAATTAATGATGTGTAAATTATACGCAAAGTACAGCTTTATTTTAAATAACTAACATTTTGTTAAAATAATTTTTGTACTTTTTTCTAAAATTGCGGAGACATATACAAGGCATAGCGCAGATTTAAAAAGCTGCTTTATTTAAAAGTATTTATCAATAATAGCCCTTTGCAATTAGTACTTAACTAAATTATACCTGAGGCTATAATTTAGTTAAGCAACTCCGGCTTAATAAGCTCCATTTTATTGCATTACTATTTAATTTCCAGTACCAGAGCAGTTTTTGGGGGAATAGTTACAGCACTTTGTATATCAATATTTTCGCCGGTTAAAATATTGATGCCTTTTGTTTTATTAACAAGTATTTCGGCAAAGCGCCGGGTATCAATTGTTGTTGCTGTTTCATTTTTATTCAGTAGCACCATTATCAATTGCTTGTTATTGTACCTGAAGTAAACATAGGTTTTATTAAAAGGAGCAAAGTGCAGGGTTTTACCATTATGAATGGCTGAAGCATTTTTTCGCCAGGTTAATATTTTTTTTAAGAAGGCTTGCATTTGTATCTGATCTACAGATAGTCCGGTAGTATTAAATGCATTTGCCGAATCTCCTTTCCAACCACCAGGAAAATCGGAACGAATGAGCCCATCATTTTTATGATGCCCTGTATTGTCCATCAATACTTCGGTACCATAATATATTTGCGGAATACCACGAACGGTGAGTAAATAAGTTAATGCCATTTGAGTTAATGCAGCATCTTTATCTAACTGTGTATAAATTCTGTCCATATCATGGTTATCACCCATTACTAAAATATTGCCGGGGTTGGCATACTCAAAATCATTTGCCAATGCCTCGTACAGCTTAGTCATTCCTTGCTCGTACTTGTTGGTTTCTTTATCTTTTAATGCCAGCACTAATGCATCCTGCAGCGGAAAGTCCATAATATTGGTAAGGCAACTTGTATATCCATCCCTATTTTGTTTTCCCGTTTGCCAGTAAGAAGTAATCAAGGGGTTCAAGCTCCACTCTTCGCCAACCAAACTAAAATTGGGGTATTCATTCATTATACTGCAACTCCAGTTTTTTGCAAAATCCTTATCCGAATAACAATAGGTATCCTGCCTTATTCCTCCCAGCTGCAAAGTTTCTATCCACCAGATAGAATTTTGAATAAGATAATTTGCCATAAAAGGATTTTGGCCGTTCATATCCGGCATCATTTTATCAAACCATCCTTTCTTCATTATCTCTTTATCATAATTAGCTGCATACAAATCCTGGTTTACAGTACGGCGATGATTGGTTGGCCTTGATGAATCCTGGTAGTTAAGCCAGTTTTTAAAAGGCAGATCATTCATCCACCAATAATAAGAACCGGTGTGATTAATTACTCCATCAAAAATTAATTTAATGCCTTTTTGGTTTGCTTTTGCAGAGAGTTCTTTGTACTCATCCAATGTACCAAACCGTGGATCCACTTTATAATGATTGGTAATGGCATAGCCATGATAAGAATAAGAAGGCATATCATTTTCCAGCAATGGTGTTGGCCAGATAGCAGTAAAGCCCATATCTTTTATGTAATCTAAATTATTAATAATGCCACGTATGTCCCCACCATGTCGGGCTCCTTCAAAACTGCGGTTAATTTTATCTTCTCTCATTCCTTTCACCACATCATTACTGTAATCGCCATTTACAAAACGATCCGGGGTTATTAAATATATAGCATCGGATGAGTTAAAGCCTTTTAACTGAGCTGCACCAGTTTGCCTTGCCAGTAAATTGTAATTATAAGTATAAACAATTTTACCTTCTTTTTTAAAGTTTATTATAACTGTGCCCGGCTTTGTATTTTTTGCAATTACTAAATCAATGAAGAGATAATTTTTACTGTCTGCCTTATTTATTTTTTTTATGGTAACACCTGTATAATTAATCACCGGTGTGGTTGCTCCAATATCAACGCCATTAATTAATAATTGCAGGTTCGGATTCTTCATGCCTATCCACCAGTTTAATGGCTCCACATGGTTTATCTGAGCAGCAGCTATTGATTTCAGGCAGAGTGCCAGTATAACAAAAAAAAGTTTTTTAGGTAGCATGATTATGTTTTAAAAAATAAAACGAATGTAACAGTTCAGATATAATCGTTAAAAATCTATACCAATCCATTTTTTCTTTTTCTTCTCGTACTTTTCATAATTAAACTTGTACAGTTTACCGGGGCGATGCGGCACATCCTGTTCCATCTCATCTATATCAATTAAAAAATCCATGGAAAAGAATTTTTTACGGAAATTCCTTCTGTCCATTTTAGTATCCAGTATCGCTTCGTACAAATTTTGTAATTCCCGTAAAGAGAATTTTTTAGGCAACAAATTAAACCCAAGCGGATGTTCCTGTATTCTTTTTTGCAAACGCTGGTAGCAGTTATCAAATATTTGCTGATGATCAAATGCCAGATCGGTTACATTCTTAATATCGTGCCAATGCAATTCATTATCCAGGATATTTAGTTTATGATGCTGCACATTTATTAATGAACAATACGTTACTGTAACCACACGGCCTGCTGGGTGCCGGTTAACTGTACCAAATGTATGTACCTGCTCCAGGTACACATCATTTAAGCCGGTGCGTTGTTTTAAAATCCGGTAGGCAGATGTATCAAGGTCTTCATCCGGCCTTACCAAATCGCCCAGTAACGACCATTTGCCCAGGTATTTTTTAAGATCACTTCTTATCAGTAATACTTTTAGCTTATTCTCATCAAATCCAAAAATCACGCAGTCTACAGACAAGGCTATCTTGTTACTGCTTTCTACTTCTGACTGAATAGCTGTAAGTGTTTTAATACTTTTTGCCTTTTCCATATTTGCTTCAGCTGACATATTACAATATGTTTATTGTTTTACAAATTGAGTAAAATACCCTTTGCCATTTTGTTGTATTCTTAAAAAGTAGCAACCTTTATTTAAAGTGTTTAACTGGTTAGTTATGGTTAATGTATACTGCCCCTGGCTTTGGTTGGCATTGTATAAGGTTTGTAATTGCTGGCCAAATACATCAATAACTGTAATACTTACCACTCCATTACCCGGTACAATATAATCAACTGTGGCATTACCAATAACAGGATTGGAAGATATTTTTATCCCAAATCCATTTTTAAGTGGTGTAATAATATTGTTATGAGATGTTGTTGTAAACTGTGTTGAAGCGTAGTTGTTTAACGGAGTTGCCGAACAGTTTGCACTTACCCTCCAATTATAAGTTGTACTTAATAAAAGATTACTTACACTTACCGAAGAACTGTTAACTGCCGTTGCAACATTTATCCATGTGGCAGCGCTGGCCGCTTTATAATCCACTGTATAAAAAAATCCTGCTTGTGTTGCCCAGTTTAATGCCGCCGAAGTAGTGGTTATTCCTGTTGTATTTAAACCTGATGGTATTGCGGGTGTAGCTGTTATGGCTACATTAATAACAGCCCTAGGGCTTTCACCACAACTATTGGATTGGCTAACATAATAATTTACTGTTCCTGCAACTGATGTAGTTGGTGTTGGCGCAGTTAAACTTCCCGTGCCACCTGTTGCAGCAGTATACCATAATAAACCAGTACCTGTTGCAGTTAATGGCACTGCTGTTGCATTCTGGCAATAAGTAACCGGACTGATTACTACCGGTGCTGCTGCAACTGCATTTACATTTACCGAGATACTAGCTCTTGGACTTTCGCAACCATTTGTAGTTTGGCTTACATAATAAGATGTGGTGCCTGCTGTAGTTGTGGATGGTGTTGGTGCGGCGGCATTGCCGGTTCCTCCGGTAGCTGCAGTGTACCATAATAAACTTACACCTGTTGCTGTTAACGGAACGGCCGTGGCATTTTGACAATATGTAACCGTACTGGCTACTATTGGTGCAGCTGGGGTTGCATTTACTGTAACCGTTATTGCAGCCCGTGGCCCTTCGCAGCTATTGGTAGTTTGACTTACATAATAAATTGTATTACCAGTTGCGGTTGTTACAGGAATTGGTGCGGTTGTGCTGCCTGTGCCGCCAGTTGCAGCTGTGTACCATTTTAAATTTGTACCGGTAGCCGTTAAAGCAACTGCTGTTGCATTTTGACAGTACATAACAGGGCTGGTTACCACTGGTGCTACTGGTATTGCATTTACCGTAACAGTTATTGCAGCTCTTGGGCTTTCGCCGCAGCTTTGTGTTTGGCTAACATAATATATAACACTACCCGCTGCTGTTGTTAGGGGAGTTGGTGCGCTAGAGCTTCCTGTGCCGCCAGTTGCTGTAGTGTACCATAATAAAGCAGTGCCTGTTGCAGTTAATGGAACTGCTGTTGCATTTTGGCAATACGTAACCGGCGTAGTAACTGTTGGTGCCGGCGTTGTTGCCGTTACATTTACAACAATTGCTGTACGTGGACTTTCGCAACCAACAGTTTGGCTTACATAATAAGTTGTTGTACCCACTGAGGTGGTTAACGGTGTTGGTGCAGTTGTGCTGCCGGTTCCACCTGTTGCAGTGGTGTACCACAATAAACCGGTACCTGTTGCAGTTAATGGAATTGCTGTTGCGTTTTGGCAATAGCTAACCGGAGTTGTTGCTGTTGGTGCAGCAGTTGCACATGCAGGTACACTTACATAAATATGATATTCTCCCGGTTGCAATGTAATAGTTTGTGCAGCGGATGTTAAAGTAAAATTTACACCTGTTGCTCCATTTATGCCTGTACCGGTTCCGTTACTTACATAATTCGTCCAGTCGCCGGTAGCCTGAAAAGTAACTGACTTAATTTGTTGCACCACATCTAAATTAGCCACAACAGTAACTTTTTTACCAGCTGTATTAGGGTCGGCTATTTGAAATAATTTAACCAAGCCGCCACTATTATAAAAATCGTAAGTAAAAGTAGTGTTGTTAAAAATTGCCGGATTATTTAATCGCAGATCCAGGATGCTTTTATAGGTATCATATAAATGTTTTCTGTTTGCATCCTGCATATACTCCCAGTGGGGCGGCTTTGGTGATAAATTTGAACCGCCAAACACCAGCGAAATATCATATCCTCTTTCTTCAAACTGCCATATCATTTTTGGGCCCGGCACTGTAAAGAATACCGTTGCTGCAGCTTCTTCTCTTGCTAAAGCAGTGGCCAATGTTTTTACATTATAACTGCCGGATGAATTACCAAATGTGATGTTCTTATACATGGTTCTTTCTTCATCATGGCTTTCCATATAGCCTACTTCGGCAGGATTGTTAAATGCTTTTTTAGCATCGGTGTACACAATGGGAGAAATATCCGAGCTGGCTGCAAAGCCCATGGTACATTGATTGTACACATAATTATTATTTCCCCAAAGCATAAATCCATGCGCCGCATATTCCTGTTCTTCCTGGCAAGGTAATGTACCCAAAAATTCCAGTATCAAATAAGTGTTGGGATGATTTACAATAGTGCCATCATAATATCTTTTTAAATTAGCCACCCTTGTTGCATCATAATTTTCAACGGTAGTAGTATTGGTAGCGGTTTGTGTAAATCCTTTTGCAAGATCAATACGAAAACCATCTACTTTATATTCATTTAACCAATGATCAATGGAACGTTGCACTAAATATTGTGTGGCTGTTGATGTATGATTAAAATCGTTGAACACACTGTAAGGGTGTGGTGCAGTAACATTTAACCACGGATTATTTGCTGCAGGCTGACTGGTTGCAGCATTCCAGTACATTTTTGCCTGTGGCGCTTCATTATCGCATTGATTATATACCACATCAAGCAAAACCGCAATACCATTAAGATGACATTTATCTATAAACTCTTTTAGTTTGGTTTTTGTACCATAATATTTATCCGGGGCAAAATAAAAAGTTGGGTTATAGCCCCAGCTTTCGTTACCCGTAAATTCATTAATGGGCATTAATTCAATGGCATTAATTCCTAAGTTTTTAAAATATTGAAAAGAATCTATCAATGACTGGTAACTATGTTCTGTAGTAAAATCTCTTATCAGCAATTCATAAACCATCAGGTTTTTTTTATCGGGCCTTGTAAAATTAGGCACCTGCCAGGTATAAACAGGTTCTGCAGTTTGCAAAATACCCACAATACCCGTTGTTAATCCTGTTGGATAAGCTTTTAAATTGGGATAAGTAATTGTATTAATATACTGATCGTTATTAGGGTCTAAAATTTTTTGGGTATAAGGATCGGCCACTTTAATAGTATTATCAATTAAATATTGATAGCCGTATTCTATGCCGGGCGTAAGCCCATTAAGTGTTATCCAGAAATAATTGCCATCCGGAGTTTTATTCATTTGATTAGCGCAATCAACCGCCCAGTTAGAAAAATCTCCAATTGCCACCACACTTGTTTTGCCCGGTGCAAAAAGTACCAATGTTGCCGATGTATTGTTGGCTGCATAATTAATTCCCTGTACCGCACCTGCAGGTAAAGCTGCCACTGTTGTGGTGGGTGGAATATAGAATTCGAAAGAATCTTTTTTAATACCCGAACCATCATTACCCTCCAGTATTACTTTTTGAGCGCAGGCTGTTGTAATAGTTGGGTTAGCTGAAATGGTATTAGCACTTGCAGCAGTGCCAATAGTATTACCATTTAGTTTTAATGTAAGGGCAGCGTTGGCAGATGAAACACCTGTAATATTTACAGTACCTCCAACGCTAACACTCAATGGCTCCACCCATGGAATATAACGGGGTTCAAAAGGCGGCAAGTTCAATCTTACTGCATATTCAGTAGTACCATATACAGGCAAATACATATCGCTGTTATCGGAGTTAACCTGCTTTAAAGATCCGGAGGCGTTTCTAAAAATGGCAGTTATTTTTTTTATAGTTTCGCCGGCAGGTACCCCAAAAAAACTACGCACATTAGTGATTGTATATTGATATTTATTAGCCCCTAACGCTGTTGCATGCGCTAATGGATCTGCCGTACCCCATGTAAATTTTACATATTTCCAGTCGGATGGGCCGGTGCTTAAATTGGTAATTACACCTACGTGCACATATATATTATTGGAGTTACCAGCTTCAAAATTTAAAAGCCCCTGGTTGCCTTTGGCACAATCTACTGTAAAAACTAAAGTGGAATTATCAACCGGAAACTCCGGCGACCAGTTAAGTAAACGTTGGCTGTAAGATGCCATTCCAGTACAGAACAACACCAGCAAGAGCAGGTATCTCTTCATAAACAAGCAATTTGAATTAATGTGTAAAATTAACACATTAATTCAAATTGCAAAATATTTCTTGTTTATTGTTTAGTATAAACTCGCTTTCCGTTTATATAAGTTTGGTTAACAGTAGCTTTCAGCAAGTCTTTCGTTTCGCAATTGATCAGGTCGGTATCCAATAGTATAAAATCTGCTGCCTTTCCTTTTTCCAAGCTACCTTTTTCTTTTTCTTCAAACGCTGCCTTTGCTGCCCAAATGGTCATTCCTTTTAAGGCATCTTCTCTGCTTAATGCGTTATTCATCTGAAACCCACCGGCCGGAAAACCTTTGCTATCCTGCCTTACAACTGCAGCATAAAAAGTTTTAAAGGTGGAAATGTCTTCTACCGGAAAATCGGTTCCCAAAGGCATCCAGCCATTTTGGTCCAGTAGTCTTTTATAAGCATATGCATTTTTAACTCTTTCGGCGCCTAGTCTTTTATCTGCCCAATACATATCACTTGTGGCATGCGTTGGCTGTACCGATGGAATAATATTATTGTTACCAAACAGATCAAAATCATTTCCATTTACTACCTGCGCATGTTCTATTCTCCAACGCTTATCATTTTTTCCTTTCAACACTTCAGTATAAGTTTTTAAAATTTCCCTGTTACCGCTGTCACCAATAGCATGTGTACACATTTGAAATTTTGTGGTAGCCAATTTTGCTGCTACTTCTTTAAAATGTTTGGTATCGCTTAACAAAAATCCTTTCCAGCCGGGTTTATCGCTATACTCTTGTAACAAACAAGCGCCACGGCTGCCCAATGCACCATCGCCATATAATTTAAATCCACCTACATTTAATAAGTCTGTTTTATAAATTCCTTTTGCAATCCAGCGATCATAGTATTGAGCACTATCTGTAAGCATGGCATAAATTTTCATTTTTAAATGTCCTGCTTTTTGTTCTTCATCAATTAAGTTGATGGTATGTTCGCTCACGCCACAATCATGTACACCGGTAAGGCCAAATGCAAAACAGGTATTTTGTGCATCATTAAAATATTTTTTTGCAAGATCATCACTTATTACAGGCATCACATTTTCTACCAGCCCCATCGCATTATCTACTAAAATACCTGTTAGTTTACCATTTTTTACTTCTATGCTTCCTCCATTAATGGTTGTTGCGGCAGTTATTGCAGCAATATCCAATGCTTTTTGATTGGCCAAAGCAGCATGACCGTCTATCCGTTGTAAAAAAACAGGGCGGTCAGGAAAAAGACTATCCAACTTTTCTTTGGTGGGGAATTCTTTAACCTCCCAATCATTTTGATCCCAACCTCTGCCATACAACCATTCCATTGGCGCAGTTTTGCTGTAATCTTTCATTTTATTAATTACTTCTTCAAAAGAAGTTGTACCCACCAAATTACATTTCCACAAATCTGTTGCATACCCGGTAAAATGGCAATGTGCATCTATAAAGCCGGGATAGATAGTTTTACCTGCTGCATTCAATTCTTCTTCCCCTTCATATTCTTTTAGTATTACATCATTAGTGCCGGTAGCAATTATTTTACCATCACGTATTGCCATAGCTTCCGCAACAGAAAATTTATCATCAACAGTATAAATTTTTGCATGGTGAACAACCATAGATACTTTTTGGCGGAATTTGCAGGAAGCAAATGTTATAAGCAATAAGCTGTAAATAATTATTTTTTTCAATGGCATAAAAAGTTTTTTCAAAAGTACTAAAAGGGGCATTACAATTTTTATCTTTGATGAAGAAGATACCATATTATGTACAACGATATACAAACAAAGGAACTGCAACAACAAACTACTGAATTTTTAAAGCAACGCATTGACTGTGGAATTGCAAATGCAGAAGCATTTAGAAATATACTCCGTTTTCATGAATACAGGTATTATGTACAAGCCGATCCGTTGATAAGCGATTATGAATATGATACACTTTATAAACAACTGGAAAAATTTGAAAAAGAAAATCCGGATGCTGTAACTACCGATTCTCCTACTCAAAGAGTGGGTGCCGGCCTGGTAAAAGATTTTGCTAAAGTGCAGCATTTAGTACCCATGCTTAGTTTAGAAAATAGTTATAATGCAGATGATCTGTTAGACTGGGACAGAAAGGCAAGGGAACTTAGTGGGCTTGATATTATTGAGTATTGTGTAGAGCCAAAGTTTGATGGTGCCAGCATCTCCCTTATTTACGATAACGATTTATTTACAAGGGCTGCTACCAGGGGCGATGGTGCTGTGGGTGATGATATAACCATAAATACCAAACAAATAAAATCAGTACCGCTTTCTGCAAAATTTGCTGAATATGGTATTCAGCAAATTGAAATACGTGGCGAAGTGCTGATGAATAAAAATAATTTTAAAGCTTATAATGATAAACTGATAGAAGAAGGCATTCCACCATTAGCCAACCCCCGTAACGCAGCCGCCGGAAGCTTACGCATAAAAGATACTGCAGAAGTAGGTAAAAGAAATTTAGAAGCATTTTTATACCACGTAAGCTACGTATTAAACAATAAAACGCAGGCCGCAAACCAACCGGAACCAACAACACATAGCGGCATGTTGCAAATGCTGTGGAACCTTGGATTCAGAAGTCCGCAAAAGGAAATGAAAGTAGTACAGGGCATTAATGGGATAATACAATATGTAGAAGAATTTGAAAACAAAAGAGACAACCTGCCTTATGAAATTGATGGCATGGTAATTAAAGTAAATGATCTGCAGTTGCAAGACAGGTTAGGCATGACCTCTCATCATCCCCGCTGGGCCATTGCATTTAAATTTAAGGCAAGGCAGGCCACCAGCAAATTAATTGGAGTGGAGTTTCAGGTGGGCCGTACCGGCGCTGTTACACCGGTTGCAAAGTTAGCACCTGTGCAGGTTGGCGGCGTTACAGTAAGCAGTATATCTATCCATAACGAAGAGTATATAAAAGAAAAAGATTTAATGTTGGGTGATACTATTTTAATAGAACGTGCCGGTGATGTGATACCACAAATTGTAAAATCATTTACCGAGTTGAGAAAAGGCAATGAGAAAAAAATTATTTTTCCAACAGTATGCCCGGTTTGTAATCATCAATTATTTAAAACAGAAGATGAAGCCGTATGGCGCTGCACCAATATTAATTGCGAAGCACAGGTAGTAGAAAGAATAATTCACTTTGTAAGTAAAGATGCAATGGATATCAGAAGTTTTGGTGATGCTAATGTGCGAAAGTTTTATGAGCTGGGATTTTTAAAAGATGTGCCCGGGGTATATACATTACCATTTGATGAGATAAAAAAGATGGGGGGCTTTGGAGAAAAATCTATTACCAACCTGCAGGCAGCCATTGAAGCCAGTAAAACACAGCCATTGCACCGTGTTATTTATGGTTTGGGCATTCGTTATGTAGGCGAAACCACTGCTAAAACACTGGCCAATGCGGTAGAACACCTGAATGATTTTGCTAATTACACCGAAGAACAGTTACAGCAATTGGAAGATGTAGGCGTAAAAGTGGCAAAAAGTATTTATGCTTTTTTTAGTGATGCCGAAAATATAAAACTGATCAAAAGATTAGAAGAGTTAGGCGTACAGCTAAAAAATGAAAAGAAGGAAATGGTTACAGACGGCAACTTTTCCGGTAAAACGTTTTTATTTACCGGTACCCTCAATAAGCTTAAGCGAAGCGAAGCCGAAGAGATGGTAGAGAGCAATGGCGGTAAAATAGTAAGTGGTGTTAGCAGTAAATTAAACTACCTTGTTGTGGGTGAAGATGCCGGAAGTAAGCTGGAAAAAGCTAAAAAAATAAACATCATTCAAATAATAACTGAAGAAGATTTTTTAAAAATGCTTTCTACTTGATAAAAGTTTTTTTATATTTATAGCCAAACCTTATTTTATTAGACAAAACATTTTTCCGGGAACACGAGTGTACCCGGATCCCACTCTTAAAATCATATCAAAATGATTAAAAAAATTACAGGCGAAATTTGGAAATCTATTCAGTTCACAGGTCATAAAACGCTTCGTAAAAAGTATGCAGTGTCATCACTTGGGCGTGCAGCCAGTTTTACAGAAGACGTTTTAAAAGATGGTAAATTATTAACCGGCTCTATCACATCAGGCTACAGAACACTTAATCTTCATGTTAACGTCGGCAATGGTACCATTTACATTCACAGAGAAATTGCCCGTCAGTTTTGCAAAAAAACTTCACCAAAACATAAATTTGTTATCCACATTAATCATAAAAAGAAAGATAACCAGTATAAAAATTTAAAATGGGCTACATTAGAAGAAGTAAGCAGCCATCAGCAATTAAGCCCCGAAAAAATTGCTTATAAAAAAAGACAGGCTAACAGAACAGAAGGATTAAAACTAAATGCCACACAGGTAAAAGTAATTAAAGACATGATTAAAAATCCTAAAAGAAAATTAACCTACAAACAAATTGCTGCTAAATATAAAGTAAGCGAAATGACATTGTATCGTATTAAAAGCGGTGAGAACTGGGGAAGGGTGAAGTAGGTATGAAGTATATAAAGTTTATAAAGGAATTGGCTTATGGCTGATTCCTTTTTTGTTTTATGTAAATTCGCTCTCTAAAATAAAAAATAATTTATGCTGCAGCCATCTACTTTAAAATTTTTAAAAGACCTTAAAAAAAATAACAACAGGCCCTGGTTTGAAGAACATCGCAAGCAATATGAAAATGCTAAGGAGGATTTTTTATCATTAACAGAAAAATTAATTGCAGGCATTGCAGTGTTTGACCCACCTATTGCAGTTTTAAAAGCTAAGGAATGCACCTTTCGTATTAATCGGGATGTTCGGTTTAGTAAAGATAAAAGCCCTTATAAAAATAATATAGCCGGTTACTTTAACCGAAAAGGAAAAAAAGGGAATGGTGCAGGCTATTATTTACACATTGAACCGGGGCAAAGTTTTGCAGCCGGTGGGTTATGGATGCCAGAACCTGCAGACCTTGCCAAGATAAGACAGGAAATTGATTACAGTTTTGATGAATGGAAAAAAATTACCGGTAACGCATCTTTTAAAAAAACATTTACCGAAGGTGTAAAAGGTGATGCCCTGGTAAGGCCTCCAAAAGGATACGAAGAAACCAATCCTGCAATCGTATACCTTAAAATGAAGAGTTTTATTGTATCCAAACCTTTTACAGATGCCGAGGTACAAAGCAAATCGTTTGTAAAAGATGTAGCTAACACATTTAAAACAATGAAACCAATAATTGATTTTTTGAATGCAGCAACAGAATAATGTAAGTGCTGATTAAACAGGGTTGGTAAATAATGGCCAGAGATAAAAATCTCCGGCCTTGCTTACCTCTGAAACCACAAGAAAAAAAGGTATATAAATTATATAATAAATAACTTAACTAAAAGTTAATCGTAACAATGGAAATTTTAATTGGATAATAACCGGGGTATTGTACAAGACAAGTTCCCTAAAAGCTTTTAATAAGATTGGAGTGGATTAAATAACCTAGCAGATTGTAAAAGTAATGTTTTTTTTGAAGTAAAATAATTTATTTTATTAAATTTTTCCGGCTGAGATTAATTCTTTGTTAGCCAACTGGTACAATTCACGTCTTTTACGGTTGTACCACCATCTGGGAGCGGTTTTCTTCATTAATGTATCAATATTTCTCATCCCAAAAAGCTTCCAAAGCCCCGTAAGTTTACCGCCTATTCCACTTTGCAAAGCCCGCAAACTCATAGCAAAACCACCTTCCAAATACTCCATATGGTGCCAATAACCTGCCGGCATAAATAAGGTATCGCCATGTTCTAAAATAACCTCGTAGCCTTTTGCAAGTTTTACAGCCGGAAAGCTTGCATAATCAAAATCTTCGTTGTAATTGATAAAGTTGGCCAGGCTTAAAACCTCCCAGGGTTTACGGTAAAGTTTATGCTGTTCTTCATAAGGAAATAAGAGTACTTTTTTTCGGCCCATAAACTGGGTATGCAAAATATGGCTCATATCTATGTCGAAGTGAATATGAGTAACCGAGCCTTGTCCGCCAACAAAAAGCATAGGATATTTTTTTACAAACCCTTTCATCAGGTTTTCGGGCCAGTTAAAATCGGCAACAATTTTTGGTGCATGCTGAAAAATATTAAACAGAAATATTCTTAAATCCAGCGGACCCGCCTTTACTTTTTTAAGGTAATCTCCAAACTTCATATAAGCATCAGCAGTATTGATTGGTGTATAGGCATCGCTCTTAATATTATTATAAACGCCCACTTCCTTTTCCCCAACAATATCAATAAAATAATCCCAGGTCCATTTTTTATATGCCGGCCACTCTTTAGAAAGATTTTTTATCACCAGTGGCTTCATCGTGTTGTAGTAATTTTTTTTAAAATCATCGGCAGCTATATTATCCACCGTATCTACAGCCTTTAATTGCATGGTTCACTTTTTGCATGGTAAAAATAGTAATTTATGCTTGCAGAAAATATATAAAATGTAAATTACAAAAACTAATAACCGTTAGTTTTGTAAAAAATTGTTAATGGCCAAAATAAAGCCCGAAAAAAATACCAGTAAAAAAGAGGTCATCATAAAAAAAGCAGCATCTCTTTTTAGAATAAAGGGGTTTAATGCCGCATCAATGAGAGAGCTTGCCGAAGATGTTGGTGTAGAAGCGCCGAGCTTGTACAATCATATTGGGAGTAAAAGCGAATTACTGCAAATTATTTGCTTTAAAGTAGCCAACCAGTTTACCAGCCAGCTTAACCATGTAGAAAATACAAACAACACCGTTACCGGTAAACTTGAGTTGATCATCCGTTTTCATATTAATATGATGCTGGGTGAATTTGATGAAATTTTTGTGGCCAATCATGAGTGGAAGTATTTACAGGAGCCTTTTTTAAGCAATTTTTTAAACCAGCGACGCAATTACGAAAAACATCTGGTAGCAATAATTGAAGAGGGGGTTAAAAGAAAAGAATTAAAAAATATCAATCCTTATGTGGCAGTGCTTACAATATTATCTGCTGTTAGAGGATTGGAGTTTTGGCAAAGGCATAAAAAAAATATCAGCACCAAGGTTTTGGAAGATGATATGGTAACTCATTTATTAAAAGGCATGACATTACTTCTGCAAACCCAAAAGCACAAAAAATAATTTTATGGCAGTTCATTTTCATACGTTAAAGATCAAATCAATAAAGAAAGAAACACCGGATTGTGTTTCTGTTTCATTTGTAATTCCTGAAGCATTAAAAACAGTATTTGCATTTGAGCACGGGCAAAATATTACCCTTAAAAAAAATATTGATGGCGAAGAAGTACGCCGCTCATATTCTATATGCGCTGCACCGTTTGAAAATGAATTAAGGGTTGCAGTAAAAAAAGTTGAAGGTGGAAAATTTTCATGCTTTGCCAACGACATTTTAAAGGCTGGCGATGAGATAGAAGTGCTGCCACCCACAGGAAAATTTAATACCAAACTACAGGCACAACATTGCAAGCAGTATGTAGCTTTTGCCGCTGGCAGTGGCATTACTCCGGTACTTTCTATTATTAAAGCTACTTTACAAACTGAGCTGCAAAGTAGTTTTACATTAATATTTGGCAACCGCAGCCGTTCTTCTATTATTTTTTTTGAAGAATTGGAAGGCTTAAAAAATAAATACCTGCAGCGCTTTAATTTCATCAACATACTAAGCAGAGAAAAAACAGATGCCCCGATAAACTACGGCAGAATTGATCATCAAAAATTAATAGAATTAAATAAACTGGTGAATTATAAAAGTGTTGATGAGTTTTTTATTTGCGGGCCCGAAACAATGATCTTTTGTGTGAAGGATTTTTTAGAACAACAAGGCATTGATAAAAAGAAAATACATTTTGAGTTATTTGGAACTCCGGGCAGCAAAGTAAATAAAGTACAAACTACCGAAGACACAAGCAGCGGACCAAAAAGCAAAATAACTGTAAAGCTGGATGGCAGAAGTTTTGACTTTGACCTGGGAATAAATGCCGGTAACATTTTAGATGCCGCTCTGCAGCAAGGTGCCGATTTACCTTTTGCCTGTAAAGGTGGTGTATGCTGTACCTGCAAAGCTAAACTTATAGAAGGTGAAGTAAAAATGGATGTAAACTGGGGGTTAGAGCAGGAAGAAATTGAACAGGGTTTTATCCTTACCTGTCAAAGCCACCCTACCACAAAAAAAGTAGTAGTTGATTTCGACATCAAATAAAACCCTGTACAACTATCTCATTATTTTTTTGCACCAAATATTGCATAAGAGGCGTAAAACAAAAAGTTTTTACTTTTTATGTAAGCGCCGTTGGCAATCCTGTCGTTGGGTACAAGGTTGGTTAACCCAATATTGTATTGCATACCAAGGTTTAATTTTTTTATTCTTACTGAAGATTTTAATGTTAAGCCGGCATCAATAGTTTTCCTGTTATCTGCAGTACCATTACCAAAACTCATTTTTTTAAATGGGTCGGTAGTTAATACTTTAAACTTACCCGATGCAGCCACTCCCACAAATGGCCCTGCGCCAAAAGCAACACCCATTTCTTCGCCGCCATTGGGAGGGTTTACCACAAAAGAAACCGGTACTGCTACATTAATATAATTCACTACTACCTTACCGCCCACTGTAGTTTCGTACCCTGTTTTTAAATAAGATACCACCGGGTTTAAAGCAAGCGTAGCATTTTTAAGTTTTTTTATTCCCACGTAAGATTCCAGTCCGATACCAAATGCAAAATCGCCATTGCCTTTACCTCCGTTGGTTTTTACATTGCTGGAGCCAAAATCTCCCTTTAAATAAACCGGGTTATTGTTTTGTGCGGTTACAATGCTGCAACTAAAAAAGAAGAGAAATAACAACTTTGCTTTCATGTTTAATTTTTTTGTAAACATAAAACAAGCTGCTATTTTATTAAGTACCCAACAAAAGGTATTTTATTGTTATTATTTAATACAACCTTTTACACTAACAGTTGTTAGTTTTTTATATTATTTTTACTGCATAAATAACAATATATATGTCTGTACAGGATCTCGAAAAAATATTTCAGGATGCTATTGATAGTGAAATAAAGATTGAACCAAAAAACTGGATGCCGGATGCTTACCGCAAAACCAACATCCGCCAGATAAGCCAGCATGCACACAGCGAAATTGTGGGTATGCTACCCGAAGGCAATTGGATCAGCAGGGCGCCATCATTAAAACGCAAAGCCATTTTAATTGCCAAAGTACAGGATGAGGCTGGCCACGGTTTGTACCTGTACAGCGCAGCAGAAACTTTAGGCACTTCAAGAGATGAAATGATCAACGACCTGCATAGCGGCAAAGCAAAATATTCCTCTATTTTTAATTATCCTACATTAACCTGGGCCGATATGGGTGCGGTAGGTTGGTTGGTAGATGGTGCTGCAATATTAAATCAGGTAATGCTGTGCCGTACCAGTTACGGCCCTTATGCAAGAGCCATGGTACGTATTTGTAAAGAAGAAAGTTTTCACCAGCGCCAGGGCTTTGAATCTTTACTGGTTTTATCGCAGGGTACAGAAGAACAAAAAGCCATGTGCCAGGATGCGATCAATCGTTGGTGGTGGCCTTCGTTAATGATGTTTGGGCCCAAGGATAGCGAAAGCACCAACAGCGATCAAAGTATGAAGTGGAAAATAAAACGCAAAACAAATGATGAATTGCGCCAGCAGTTTGTGGATATGATTGCCGAACAGATAAAATTATTGGGTATGCAATTACCTGATGATAAATTAAAGTGGAATGAACAAAGAAAACATAATGATTTTGGTGAAATAAACTGGGCCGAATTTTGGGCAGTAGTAAAAGGCAACGGGCCGTGTAATAAACAAAGATTAGAAGCAAGGCGTAAAGCACATGAAGAGGGCAAATGGGTAAGAGAAGCCGCAATGGCTTATGCAGATAAAAAAGCTAATCAGAAAAAACAGGAAGCTGCTTAATAACATTTAATAGCAATTCAAATGAACATACAAATCAGAAAATTTTATTACGGCGATATTCCTGAAGAAAAATCATCAGCCAGTACTTATAAAACAGAACATGATACTACCGCCTGGCCGCTTTGGGAAATTTTTATCCGCAGCAAACAAGGATTAGATCATAAGCATGTAGGCAGCCTGCATGCAGCCGATGCACAAATGGCTATTGAAAATGCAAGAGATGTTTACACCAGAAGACAAGAAGGCGTAAGCATTTGGGTAGTGGAAAGTAAATATATTACGGCATCAAACCCCGAAGAAGCAGGAGAATTGTATGAACCGGCAGTGGATAAAATTTACCGGCACCCTACATTTTACAATTTACCCGACGAAGTAAACCACATGTAAACCCCTGGCCCCAGAAGGGGAACTATTATGGAGAATAAATTAATAGATCACATATTACATCTTGCAGATACTACTTTAATTCTTGCACAACGCAATGCGGAATGGTGTGGGCACGGGCCAATACTGGAACAGGATATTGCCATCACCAATATTTCATTAGATCTGTTGGGGCAATCAAGAAATTTTTATCAATATGCTGCAATATTAATTGGCGGTGATACAGATGAAGACAAACTGGCTTACTTAAGAAAAGAAAGAGAATTTAAAAACCTGTTATTGGTGGAGCAGCCTAATGGCGATTGGGGACAAACCATTTTAAGGCAATATTTTTTTAGCCAATACCAGTATTTATTATTTGAGAAATTGCAAAATAGTAAAGATGAACAGTTAGCAGCCATTAGCGCTAAAGCCTTAAAAGAAATAAAATATCATTTACGCTGGAGCAGCGAATGGGTGGTTCGTCTAGGTGATGGAACCGGAGAAAGCAGATCGAGAATGCTAAAAGCTATTGATGAGCTGTGGAGATATACCGGAGAAATGTTTGTGCCTGCAGCTTATGAAACAGCAGTTGATATAATAAGTTTAAAAAACGAATGGGAGCAAAAGGTAAAAACAATTTTTGAAGAATCCTCATTGCCATTGCCTGAAAATGTTTTCATGCAAACCGGCGGCAAACAAGGTGTACATACCGAACACCTGGGTTATATTTTAGCAGAACTGCAATATGTACAACGAGCCTATCCAAATTCCACATGGTAGTTGATAAAGAAATATCTCCTAACAAAATTGAACAAATACTGGAAACCGTTTGCGACCCGGAAGTGCCTGTACTTACCATAATGGATTTAGGTATTGTAAGAGATATAAAAATTAATGGCGAAGAAATTGAAATCATTATCACCCCTACTTACACTGGCTGTCCCGCAATGGACATGATAGCCATGAATATTCGTTTGGCATTAAGCGAAAATGGTTTCCATAAAGTAACCATCACTTCGGTACTTGCTCCGGCGTGGACAACGGATTGGATGAGTGAAACAGGTAAACAAAAACTAAAAGCATACGGTATAGCTGCTCCCAATAAAAAATTCGACATTCCTGCAGATGGTGTGGAGTGTCCTCAATGCAATTCCCTAAATACAAAACTCATAAGCGAATTTGGCAGCACTGCCTGCAAAGCATTATACCAATGTAACGATTGTAAAGAGCCTTTCGATTATTTCAAGTGCCATTAAAATTCTTATTTTACTTTTACTTTACGATTGCTTAAATTTATATACCATGGATCTATCTATTTATTTTGAAGAAGCGGCACAGGTATCTTTTGCTTTTATAGTAGGTGCCATAATTGGTATTGAAAGAGAGTTCAGGAGTAAGCCTGCTGGTTTTAGAACAATGATATTGATTTGTGTTGGCTCCTGTTTATACACTATTATTTCAAAAGAAAATGTAGTAAGTACCGATAGAATTGCCAGCAATATTGTAACCGGTATTGGTTTTATTGGTGCCGGTGTAATTTTTAAAGAAGGTATTTCGGTTAATGGGCTAACTACTGCAGCACTTATTTGGGTTACCGCTGCATTGGGTATGGCCATTGGTTATCACAATTATCCTTTAGCTGTTGTGGTATCCATAATTGTTGTAATTACTTTATTTGTACTGGAACCTGTACAACGTTTTATCAACAGATTGCACAGGGTAAAAGATTACAGGATAAAAGCCGCAGGGTTGGGTAAAAATTTTAAAGAAGAATTTGAGCTTTTCTTTTCCTCCAACGATATGACCTTTCGATGCATGAAAACAGTTAAAGAAGACAACGATGCTATTTATTTATACCGCATCAGCTCACCAGATAGAAATTACGATGCTGTTAATCACTTTTTATTAAACCACACTGAAGTTAAAAGTTTTGAAGTGTAAGTAAAACAGCAATAGTATAAAAATTTTAAGCCGTTGGTGTAAAACACAGCGGCTTTTTTTATAAAACCATATTCCGCATATATAATCAATTGTTGCAAATAACACATCATTTGCATCAGTTGTGTAATAGCCTTAACACAGGTAAAAACACTTGCTACTTTAGCTTTCTAATTATCAACCCAATTAAAAACAAAAAACCAATTTTTTATGAAACTTAAACCATTTGTTATGGCTGCTTTATGCAGCAGCATTATCTTTTCATCTTGTAAAAAAGATAAAGACACTACGCCAGCCCCTACTCCCGATCCGGCACAAACAATAACCAGCATCAGCCCAACATCGGGGCCAAAGAACACGGTGGTTACTATTACCGGCACCAACTTTGGGGTTAACCTTGCTACTCTTAAAGTTTATTTTAACGGTGTGCAAGCCACAGTTCAAACAGCCACTAATACATCTATTACTGCAGTGGTACCAGCAGGAGCCGGCATCGGGATTGTTAAGGTTGAAAAAAGCCCGGGTGTGCAGGTGAACGGCCCAACCTTTACCTATTTTGGTAATGGATATACCACCACATTTGTGGGCAATAGCCAGGGTTATGCCGATGGTACAGGTACATCAGCACAATTTAATTTTCCTACAAGTATGGTAAAAGATGGTGCCGGAAATTTCTTTGTTGCTGACAGGGACAATCACCGCATTCGCAAAATAACTCCAGCAGGCGTTGTTACCACTTTTGCAGGAAGTGGTACAGCTGGTTTTACCAATGGAACGGGAGCGGCGGCAAGTTTTAATCAGCCTTATGCCTTAGCAATTGATGCCAGTAACAATTTATATGTTGGCGACAGATTGAATTATTCTATTAGAAAAATTACTGCCGCCGGGATAGTTACAACAATTGCCGGAAATGGTGTTTCAGGCATGGTAGATGCTACCGGCAGTGCTGCCAGATTTGGTGAGCCAATTGGCCTTGCTGTTGATGCTGCCGGAAATATTTTTGTAGGCGACTATTTTAATAACCGCATACGTAAAATAACAGCAGCAGGAGTTGTTACAACTTTTGCTGGAAGCAGTTCCGGCTTTGTTGATGGAACAGGAACTGCAGCCGCATTCAATAATCCATTTGGCCTTGCTTTTGATGCAGCCGGAAATTTGTATGTGGCAGATTCGCACAATTTTGCCATTCGCAAAGTAACTACTGCCGGTGTAGTAACAACACTTGCAGGAAATGGATCTGCCGGTTCGGCTAATGGTACAGGCTCAGCTGCAACTTTTAGCCGCCCAATTGGAATTACGGTTGATGCAAATGGAAATGTTTATGAATGCGATTTAGATAACCACACCATAAGAAAAATTACAGCTGCTGGTGTAGTAACCACATTTGCAGGAACAACTGGCGTAAGAGGAGCTACAGATGGAGTAACTGCAACATTTGATAACCCGGTTGGTGTATTTAGCGATAATAGTAATAGTGTGCTTTATGTTGCTGACTTTGCAAATAATCGCATAAGAAAAATTATAATTGAATAATAAGCTATCTAAAATAAAAACCATCTTCATACAATTTAAAGCAGTGCTGGTAAAACCAGCACTGCTTTTGCAGTTAAAAAATTTAAATTATGGATAAAAAACAATTATGGCCTAAAGAAGGCAAAGCTAAAAAAGGGTTTATTATACTGGCAATAGTAATTGTTGGTGCATTATTAATAACACTGCTGGAAGAGAAGACAAAGATCAAATTATCAAAAAGAATTCCGTTTGTAATTGCATTTGCTTGTTTAGGTGTTTGGTTTTATAATCCTCAAAAGCAAAATATAAATACGCCATAACAATAAGTGATAAAATAATTTTTTATGTATACTTTCCGTAAGATTCAAAGTAAGGAAAACAAAAAACTTAACGCTGTTTTTGGCAGCATTGCATTTGGGCTTTTAATTGCCGCTGTGTATTTAACACTTTCTGGCCATAATATGGCTGTTAAAATAAACCTGTGGCAGGGTAAAGTAATGGGAGATGATAAATATTTTCCTGTGCTTACCATTTTTTTTCTGGCGCTTCCGCCGCTATTGTTATTATTGTTAGTTAAAGTAGTAGTATTAAAACTTCAAAAAAAATAAAACATCATTATGACAAAATTTATTAAATCAGGATTTGCAATTTTAGCTTTTTCAACTATTTCATCCATAGCGGTTGCACAACAATTTAAAATGGATAGCAATGGAAAAACATTAAGCACATCCAGCAACAAAACCGTTGGTAAAATTGATAGCGATGGCAGAACAATAAGTGATGCAAACAATAGTACATTAGGCAAAGTTGACAGCGACGGCAAAACGATTAGTAACCGCAACAACAGTACTGTGTTAAAAATTTCGGGCAACGATATTATGAATTCAAGTAACAGCAAAGTAGGTACTATGAGTGATGTTACCAGTGCTATTAGTGGTGCAAAGCCAGAAGCTGTTTATGTGGCTTTATGGTGGTTTATTGTAAAAGGGAATAAATAAACTACTATAATCAATGCAATAAAAAGAGCAATTCAAAATTTTGAATTGCTCTTTTTATTTTAGTAGAATTGTTAAGTAAGTGGATAACGTAAGTTACTAATTTGAAAACCACACATCGTTTTTTACAACCGATGCCGCATCAAATCCGCCAGTAACACAAATTTTATTGTTGAAAAGTATTGCCTGATGGCCACCTCTTGTGCCAAAAGCCGCACTGGTTTGTTTTGTCCAATCTTTACCATTAGTACTGCTCCATATTTCATCTGTGGTAACAAAACCAACCAACCCTCCAATTACATACAAGGCATTATTATATACAATTGCCTGGTGTGAATATAGCGGTACAAATTTTGAACCTGTTGTAGTTTCTTCCGTCCAGCTTCTTCCATCAGCACTACTCCACACATCATTTTTAAATCCTGTTGCGGTATAGCCGCCAATAACATAAAGCTTACTGTTGAATGCAACAAGCTGGTGACCGGCTCTTGCACTAAACTGCGTGCCCACCACAGTTTCCTGTGCCCATGTAATTCCATCAGCACTACTCCAGATATCATTTTTTGTTCCACCTATCCCATCGCCGCCTATCAACCATAACTTGTTATTAAATACGACCACATCATGTAACGACCGGATACTGAAAGATGCATTAACTGTTACCTGTGTCCATGTAGTACCATCAATACTGTTCCAAATATCATTTAAAGCATTGCCATTACTTAAGCCGCCAATAACCCAAAGCTTGTTGTTAAAAACAACCACCTGGTGATTGCTTCTTACACTAAAAACCGGGCCACTTACAGTTGTTTGTGCCCAGGATATACCATCAGTACTGCTCCAGATTTCATTGGTATAAAGTATATCAGATTTCCTGCCGCCAATAACCCAAAGCTTATTGTTAAACACAACCGACTGATGATCGAAGAGTGGCGCAAACTGACTACCGCTTGTAGTTATCTTAGTAAAAGTTACTGCTGCAGTTGGCGTGGTTGCAGGCGTGTCATCCTTTTTGCATGATGTTACTAAAAGCATTAATGATAACATAGCAAGGAAACCAAATGTTGTCTTTTTCATTTTTTTGTTTTTTGAGGATTAGATTTTATTTATTTATAAAAAATTATTTCACATTTTCGCAAAGCATTTCTTCTCCATCCAATCCGTTAAATACAGCTCCGGTATTTATAAATGAATTGCCTACGTAATCTTCATGTATGAATACATAGTCAGGAAGCAGGTAGCATTTTCCATCACTGCCTTTGTAAGCAAGTTTGGCACTGCGTTCACGACCAATAACTATTCCGGTAAGAGAGTTTCGTAAAATAGTCCAGCCGTTTTGAGTAAGTACTGCTTTTAAAGCACTAACATTACGGGATGCCCCATAAACTTTATTAAATCCATTAGTTAATACTTTTTCCAGGTTGGCATCTTTTACAGCTGCCACAGGTAATTTAGTATTTTTAATATGCTCAATCCGGTTTGCCTCAGCTTTTGCATATAACTGTTCTAAACTACCCATCCCCGTTAGCGCTGCTGTTGTTTTTTTGTACATATCGGCATAAGAACTTTCTTCTGGAAACACTTTTTGTGCTGCATCCCAAAATGCCTGGTGGTATTGAATCGTATAGTACCGGTATTCCATATTGGATTTATCCCTAGCATCTTTTAAAGTGCCGCTAATTTTATCCATTTCCCTTTCTGTACTATTTTTAAACCCACTTATATTACCCTTAGCATTTCTGCCGGTTTTAATTAACGCATCGGTGTAATCCATTGATAAAAGTTTTTCAAGCTTTGCTTTATACGCTGCAATCTTAGCTGGCGCTTCGGGTAAATCACTGGTAGAACCAACGCTGATATTTGTACTTATAAATAATTTTTCCATCAAACCTGCAGGGTCTGTTACCACTTTTTCCTCCTGCGGTTGTTTTCTTCTGTCTCCGCTTGTATTTCTTACTTCGGCCAGTTTTTTTGCTTTAAAATCGTCCTTTATCTTTTTTAATGCACCCTCCATTTCTGAGGCATCATAAGCCGGATCTTTTTCTTTGGTGGTTTTTAAAGCATAATCCATATCACGTATATTTCCGTTCATCTCTCCTTCGCTTAATTTGTCTGTTGGTTGTAATGCTCTGTCCCAAAAATATTTTACCTGGTTTTTGGCTGCACCTGTATAATCACCGCTTTTTGCATCTGCAGCTTTTTGCTCTGGCGATTTTTCTGCTTCCAGTTTTTTATCTATTTCTGCCTGCCATTTTTTTAATTCAGCTTCCATGGTAGCGGCGTTTAATGCCGGGTCTTTTTCCTTAGCATTATCCAGGGCTCTTTTCATATTTCCCACAGTTGATGCACTGCCTTTACCGTTTTTCAACAGTTCTGCCTGGGTCCAGAAAGATTTTACATACATTTTTGCTGCACCAGTATAATTGACATCCTGTGCAACGGATGAAATCGTAAATACAAAAGCTATTGCAATCAGAGAAAGCGTTTTCATAAATAAATTTTACAGGTAAATAATTAATCTTATTAACGTAAAACTAAATTCTGTATTTATGAAAATCCATGGCGTTTGACAACCGAAGAAACCTGTTTCACATTTGAAAGGCAGCGAAAATTGGCAGCTAAAATTTATTACCATCACTTATGAAACGAAAACCCCCGTTAATGAAATGTAATAGCTCAACAACAAAACCAGGCATATAATTATTGCAGCAAAGTATAGCTTAGCATAACAAGAATTTATAAAAGGTCGATTTATACTTGCCGATGACGATCAATACCATCAATAAAAAAACTTTTGAGCTTTTAGATGAAAATACAAAAGCTGTGGCCCGGATGCTGTACACATCCAGCGCTTTTGACGATGCTGTGATGGAAACCGAAGAAGATTATTTGCTCAACGGCATTGCCACTGGTATTTGGGTAACACATTTAAGTAATGATAACAGCGTAAAAATAAAAGCTAAACTGAGGGTGGAAACCGGCGGAATAATATCTATAAGTCTGCCAGGAAAAAAGAAAAAGTATTTTTTTAAAAAATCGGGCGGATGGAAACTGCGTTTTTACCTCACCAACAAAGATGGCGAAGACCTACTGACTATTATACCACATGTTAACTGGCAAAAAGAATCGCACGATTATATCCTACAGCTTAATGAGGAGTATGAGAAAGAATGTGATTCATTTCTTATATTACATGCAGTACATTGCGCCAACTGCAGCCTTAGTATGATGACAGGAGGAAAAGTGCCGGCATTAGTTAGTGTATAATATTTTACAGCATTTATGATACTGAAAGCCTTATATCTAAAAGCAATTGTTATAGCACTGGTATTAACTACTTCTGCAGCATATGCACAAACCGATTGCAAATGCAATATTTATGAAGATTTATCAGCAGCCGGAAAATCCAAGTCAGAAATTTACACCCAGGTAGTAAAAGAGAAAAGTAAAATATGCCAGGCAAAAGCAGCAGAACTAATTGGGGAGATATCTATGTTGCAAATTGACAATTTAGATTCATCAGAAATTTATTTAAAAAATGCCGAAGAATTATACAAAAAAACAGACTGTGGCGAAGCTGTTTTAATGAATACACATAAGCAACTGTTTCAGGTATATTGGAGCAGGTCAGATTATCCAAATGCACAAGAGTATGCTTTAAAATTTTTGCATAGTGCCGAATTAGAAAAAGACACTTATCAGCAAGCTATGGCAAACACGATGATTGCTATTGTTTTTTATAGAACAAAGCAATTTGAAAAGGGCGTTAGTTTTGCTGATAAAGCAGCAGCACTATTGCCAGGTATTATTGAAGATAAAAAAAAGCAGAAAATACTCTACTTTTTATCTGTTCGTTATATGTCCCATTACCTAAACACAAACACAAAATCGAGTATTGAAAAATCGTTGAAATATAATTTACAGCATCTGGCATTATCAAAACAATTAAAAGATACTGTTGAATTTTCCAGAAGTTACTTTAACCTGTCTGGCACTGCAGAGGAAAGCAAAAATTGGAATATGGCCATGGCTTATTTAGATAGTGGTTATCTTTTTATAGATAAAACCGATTCAATTGATTTATACGATTACCATGTAAATAAAGCCAGCTTATTTTTGGAGTTAAAAAAGTATAAAGAGGCGGACTTGTATGCAGATTCTGCACTGTTTTTTGTACAAAAAACAGTGCAGAAAACCGATATTGCAGTAAGCTATAATCTTATTGCAAAAATAGCCCAGGCCAAGGGAGATTATAAAAGAGCATTGGAATATTCCAATCTTGAAAGAGTTATTAACGACTCTATAAGTAATGTAGATAAAACAGAAGCAGTAGCAGAATTAGAAAAAAAATATAATCAGGCAAAAAACGAAAATACTATTAAAGATTTGGACAAGAAAAAACAATTGTACCTTTTCCTTGCCATTGCCGGTTTACTTGCAGCATTAGCAATTGCTTTTTACCTGCGACAGCAATCTTTAAAGCACAAAAAAAATATTTTAGAAACCGAACAACGATTGAACAGGGCAAGAATGAATCCGCATTTCTTTTTTAATGCATTAACCACGCTACAAAAATTTGCATTGCGGGATAATGACGGGCAGGCAATGGCAAGTAATCTCTCTAAGTTTAGCAATATAATGAGAGAAACTTTAGAAAGTACCTACAAAGAGTATGTAACGATTGAGCAGGAAATGGAATTTTTAAATGAATACCTTGAAGTACAGAAAATCCGCTTTCCGCAAACGTTTAGTTATGAGGTAAATGCTGGTAAGGATTTAGATATTGATGAACTGCAAATACCTGCCATGATAATACAACCTTTTGTAGAAAATAGTATTGAGCATGGTTTTGTGGGTGTAGACTATCCCGGTAAAGTAACTGTAAATTTTACAGTAGAAAACAAAGAACTGTTAATACAAATAACAGACAATGGAAAAGGTTTAAACACTACTGCAAAAGAAAACAACGAACATATTAGCCGTGCCAGCCAGATTATTAAAGACAGGATATATTTGCTTAACATTAAATTAAAAACAAAAGCTGGGTTTAGTATAGATAATAATTCAACCGGCAATGGGGTAATTGTAAAAATACATTTGCCTTTATTGTATAAGGATGAAAGAAATTCTTAGTACATGAAAATATTACTGGTAGATAACGAAAGCGAAATTCGTTTGGTATTGAAAGATATGGTTACTGCTTGCGGTAATGGCCTGTATGTAATTGAAGAGGCCGATGGTGTGGCAAGCGGTATTGCCAAAATAAATACTTTTATTCCCGACATTGTTTTGCTGGATGTTGAAATGAATGATGGCACTGGTTTTGATTTGATAAAACAAATACCTAACCCGGCTTTTCAATTAATTTTTACTACAGCACATAATCAATATGCTATACAGGCCATTAAATACAGCGCCATTGATTATTTATTAAAACCTATTGACCCTGTTGAATTAAACAACAGTTTACAAAAGGCAACAAAAAATATCAGCACTCAAACTATGCAGCAACAACTGGCTGTATTAATGCAGCAGTTTACAAATAAGCAAGAACCGGAAAGGCAAATTGTAATTAAGGATATTGATAAAACATATTTTATAAAAATGGCCGATATTTTATATTGCGAAGCTGAAGGTTCTTACACCAAATTCTACCTTACCAATAGCGAACCCATTTTTGTTAGCCGTAATCTGCGTTATTATGAAGAGTTGCTGGAACCGGCAGGCTTTTTTCGTACCCATCATTCCTGTTTGGTCAATCCTACTAAAATAAAAATCTACGACCGCAAAACAGATTGCGGCACTTTAATATTAGAGGGCGGCCATACCGTTCCGGTATCGCAGCGCAAAAAGGATTTTGTATTGCAACTTTTAGAAAACAGGTAATATATTAAATTTGTACTCTTATTAAAAAACAAGAGCCACATTATATAAATATGGCTCTCTGTTTATAAACGAAAAATCACTCTTGCCCGCTATTTCTTTTTGTTCATCAGCATAAGTGCCATCATAATTTCGCAGCCCTTTTTATCTTTTAATGCATCAATCATTTTTTGTGCCATTGCCTGTTGGTCTGTTTCGTTTGTTTTATACTTTTTATCCAGCGCTTTAATACAATCGTTAATTGCCGATCCTGGCTTGGCGGTTGACATTAACGCAGCATTTACTTTAAGTGCTACTTCGGGTTTAAGTTGTTGCATTTCTTTAGTAAAAGTTTCCTGTGCATTGGCAGATGCTGCCGCTTTTTCAAAAACCTGCACCCCCTCTGCAGGCAGCGAATCTTTTAGCATGTTAAAACAGCCACACATATCGGTGGCAATATCCGTTGTTTTTGGCTCGCCGGAAAGGCAGCCCATTATAACTACAGCCGCAGTAAAAAAAACAAAAAGCCAGTTAGTTTTCATGTTGTAAATTTTTACATTTTTTAATAATATAAAAGTAGTATTTTAATGCAGTGAGTAATTTGATGTTTAACAGAAGCTGTTTTTAATTTTATAAACGTTGCAGCATAATCAATAAGTGATTGCCTTAAAGCTCCACATGCCATTCTTATATCGCAGCAAATAAATTATAATGCAAGTGATAAAAAAAGGTGATTAAAAATATTTTTTACAGTTAGCAATTATTAACCTGCGGTTATAAATTATACCCTATCGTTTATTCAATACCGCAAATACCGGCTGCAGAAGTATATAATTTTAGTTTCAATAAAATTATATCTATGAAAAAATCTACACTCTATTTATTATTGTACGTCGTACAAATACTTACCCTTCAAAATTGCAGTCCAAAAAATTCTCAGGAGGCTAAAGGCAATATTAGCCCACCTATTACCCCAAAAGCAGTAATGACAGTAGCCGAGGCAAAGGCTTTTTTAAAAACAAGTGAATCCAAACGGGAAAAAGAAATAACTGTAATTGCCCGCTGTTGGGGCACCCTTGAATCGTTAGGCGGCGAAGTGTTACTATTTATCGGTGATAAAAACTTTGACCCAAAAGAAAAAAATAATTCTACCAACAGAGATGATAATTTTTTTATCAACTTTAAAAGAGAAGATGCAGATAGTGTTAGGGCAATACCAATTGACGAAATAATTACAGTATCAGGGAGAACATCATACACACATATTGGAATGCTGATGAGAAACTGTAAAATAATTGAGCAATAAGGCTTATGCCTTTGCCCCGGTGCTTTCTTTCTTTATTCCGGGGCATTTTTATTACCTCGACAGACATATTTGGCACTTTGCAGAAATTACAGTTGTATTCAAATAGGTAATACCTTTGAAAAGTAAATTACTTTACTATGTCTTCTATTTTATTCGAAATAAAAAATTCCGTTGCATACATCACACTAAACCGTCCGGAAAAATTTAACGCCTTTAACCGTGAAATGGCATTACAGATGCAGGCGTATTTGGATGAATGTGCCACTGTGCCTGATATACGTTGTGTTTATATTACCGGGGCAGGCAAAGCATTTAGTGCCGGGCAGGATATCAGCGAACTGGTGGGAGATAAAAAAATTGCCATCAAACAAATTTTAGCAGAGCATTATAACCCCATCGTAAAACGCATCAGAAATTTACCCAAACCTGTAGTGTGTGCAGTAAATGGCGTGGCTGCCGGTGCTGGTGCTAACATTGCGCTGTGTTGCGATGTGGTGGTAGCAACAGAATCCGCTTCCTTCATCCAGGCATTTAGTAAAATAGGATTGATACCCGATAGCGGCGGCACTTTTACTTTACCAAGATTAATTGGCTGGCAAAAAGCAAGTGCATTAATGATGACGGGTGATAAAGTAACTGCAGCAGATGCAGAAAAAATGGGTATGATCTATAAAGTTTTTGCCAATGATATGTTTGAAGAAGAAAGCAAAAAAATTGCCCTAACACTTTCACAAATGCCTACCAAAGGATTAGCTTATACCAAGCACGCATTAAACATGTCGTTTGCCGCCAGTTGGGAAGAGCAGTTGTTGCTGGAAGATAAATTTCAGCAAAAAGCTGCGGCAACCGAAGATTATGCAGAGGGGATCAATTCATTTCTTGAAAAAAGAATGCCCAACTTTAAAGGAAAGTAAAATGCAAAACGAAAAAGATAAACAGGCAACCGAAGTAGTTAGCCACATGATGCAAAATGATTTATTCAGCCAGTGGCTGGGTATTGAAGTATTGGAAGTGAAGGAAGGTTATAGTAAAATACAAATGACTGTAAGAAAAGAAATGATTAATGGCTTTGGCATTGTGCATGGTGGTATTGCATTTTCGTTAGGCGATAGTGCTTTTGCATTTGCCTGCAATAACCGCAATGTGTTATCTGTGGCATTAGATACAGCTATCAATTTTATAAAACCGGTGCATGTGGGTGATGTATTAACTGCCGAAGCAAAAGAACTGCACAATGGCAAATCAACAGGCTTGTATCACATTACCATTACTAATCAAAAAGAACATGTGGTGGCAGTATTTAAAGGCACTTGTTTTAGAACCAATAAATCTTTATTGTAGTAGTTTAGTAAAATAAAGTATAAAAAGTATTTGATGAACAACGACAATTTTGGTTTTGAAGAATTGGAGTTATGGAAAAAAGTACGTTCCTTCAAAAATGACATTAGAAAACTTGCAAAGCAGTTTCCGGCAGAAGAAAAATTCAGGTTAACTGACCAAATTACCAGAAGTTCCCGGTCTATTAATGCACTTATAACTGAAGGACATGGCAGATTTACATATCCTGATCAAATTCACTACTGCATTCAGGCAAGGGGCTCTCTAACGGAAACTATTAATCATTTATTTGATGCTTTAGATGACAATTATATTACAGAAGAAATGCTTAATTCCCTTAAACAAAAAGGAAAAGAAATTGAAAGGCTACTGAATGGTTATCTGATTTTTCTTAGAAAAAAGAGAGATGAAAATAAGTGACCCGCCTTATTTACCCTTTATACTTTATTTACTTTAACCATGATCTATTCTTTTAAAAATTTTATTCCTGTTGTAGATGAATCCTCATTTGTTCATCCGCAGGCCGCAGTTACCGGCAATGTAATTATTGGTAAAGATTGCTACATTGGCCCGGGTGCCGCACTCCGTGGCGATTGGGGGCAAATCATTATAGAAGATGGTTGCAATGTACAGGAAAATTGTACAGTACACATGTTTCCTGGTGTAACCGTTCTGTTAAAAGCTGGCGCTCATATTGGGCATGGTGCAGTAATACACGGTGCTGTTATTGGCAAAAATTGTTTAGTAGGGATGAATGCCGTGATAATGGACAATGTTGTGTTAGGTGATGAATGTATTGTGGGTGCTTTAAGTTTTATTAAAGCTGATGAAGTATTTGAACGTAGAAGTTTAATTGTAGGTAATCCTGCAAAAAAAATAAAAGAGGTAAGTGATGCAATGATGGCCTGGAAAACTGAAGGCACCAAATTGTATCAGCAATTGCCGAAAGATATGTTTGAAAATTTTGCTGCTTGTGAGCCTTTACGTGAAATTCCGGAGCATTATAAATCCCCGTCCTCAAATTATAGTACCTGGAATCAGACTAAATAATCACTTTGCTTTCCAGATAAGCTTTTCCTTTGTTTTTGTGTCATTAAAGTCGGGTAATTTGCCATCGCCTTTACCGGTTATTCCACCATCCGGGTGGCCCAGCAGGTTGCATTTTGCATCATATAATTCACTAAAAAAATCGCAGCAGGGCATCACCACATAATATACCTTTTTGCCTTTGTATTCGTATTCGGTTACGCTTTGTGGCTGCTCATGCTTTTCCATTTTTTTATAGGTCTCTATCTTTTGTTTTATACATGCCGGTAAAACCGGCTTGGCTTTACCTTTTACAAAAGAAGAGCAAACAATAATTATTACAGTAAGTAACAGAAAAGCTTTTTTCATACGTTTTATTTTGTCGTTTGCAAATGTAATACCAAAAGTAATTTTATATTGCCAGCAGGTAATCACAATAAATCTTTAAATTTTACAGACCTTTGCGGCACTAATGGAAAAATCAAACTTTGTAGATCAGATAAGAATATTTTGCCGCAGTGGCCATGGTGGTGCTGGCAGCAAGCACTTTATGCGTAATAAACTTACCGCAATGGGCGGACCCGATGGTGGCGATGGCGGCCGTGGTGCACACATCATTTTAAAAGGTAACAGCCAACTATGGACTTTATTACACCTGCGTTACTTTAAGAATGTGTTGGCAGAAAATGGGGAGAATGGTAGTAAGAATAACAGTACCGGAAAGTTTGGTAAAGATATTATTATTGAAGTACCCCTGGGCACAGTGGCCAGAGATGAGGAAACCGGGGAAGTAGTGGCAGAAATTTTAGAGAACGGCCAGGAAATAATTTTAGCTAAAGGTGGCCGTGGTGGCTTAGGTAACAGCAATTTTGCAACGCCTACCAACCAGGCACCGGAATATGCACAGCCCGGCGAACCCGGCGTAGAAGGTTGGAAAGTGTTGGAGCTAAAAGTACTGGCAGATGTTGGTTTGGTAGGTTTTCCCAATGCAGGCAAATCAACTTTATTAAGCAACATTACTGCAGCCAAACCCAAAATTGCCGATTATGCTTTTACTACTTTGGTGCCGCAATTGGGCATGGTAGAATATCGTGATGGTAAAAGTTTTTGCATTGCCGATTTACCAGGCATTATTGAAGGTGCTGCCGAAGGCAAAGGATTAGGGCACCGCTTTTTGCGCCATATAGAACGCAACTCCATTTTATTATTTTTAATACCTGCCGATAGTAAAGATCATAAAAAAGAATTTGACATTTTACTTAATGAGCTGGAAGAGTATAACCCCGAAATGCTGCAAAAAGATTTTGTAATTGCAGTAAGCAAAAGCGATATGCTGGATGATGAATTAAAAGAAGCTATAGAAAGTGAGCTTCCCCATAAAATTCCGCATGTATTTATTTCATCGGTAACCGGCCAGGGTTTACAGGAGTTGAAAGACATGTTATGGAAAACTCTTAATACCAACACAAAATAATATAAGCGCTTATAAAATACCCTGACGACGGTATTGTAACTGTTCGGTTTTATTCATTTATTGCATAAAAATATGAGCATGAAAAAGTTATTGTTATTCGTAATGTTATTTTCGGTTGCAGTTACTACCAACGCACAAAACCGTTCACTAAAACAAGTTATTGAGTTTTCTATGCCCGGCGATTTGGGCAGCAATGGCGCAAGTGTGGTGTATCATCCGTCACAAAAAAAGTATTATGCCTCTATGGCCGGCAATGCCGATTTTCCATTTTCTGTTTTTGATATAAAGGGCACATTATTATCCGGCGAAGAGATTACAGCAGGCTTTGATGTAAGGGGCATGTGGTACAACAGTAAAACCAAAACCATACAATCAAACGGGTACAACGATTTTGGGTGGACCAATTTTAAACTTGATGCAAAAGGTATCCCAACCGGAAACGAAGTTTTTGTAGAAGGATTGAAACAACCCACCGAACAAAGTGTGGGTGTATGTAATGATAAACAACAAAAAGTTTATTTTTTAAAAGATATTTCCATTGCTGAATATGATTTAAAGGGTAACGAAATAAAAACATATCCACTCTATACTAAAGTAGAGGCCGATCCGGAAATGGAAGAAGGTTTACCATCAGATTATAATAATACCGCCATTTATACCGGCATTGTAAAAGGTGAAATTGGTTTATTGAACAATACCGATAAAACCATTGAATTATACAATATAGCCACGGGCAAACCAACTTTTAAATGGAAATTGCCCGATGGTATTCCTGATAACTCACTTTTTAATTTTGCCTACTCCAACGGTATTGTGTGGTTGTTTGATAAAGATCTGAGAACTTGGTTCGGTTATAAATAAGCTTTAACTTCATTGCATTATATCCTCTGTTGAAGAAATATCGGCAGAGGTTTTTTTGTAATTACAATTTATTTACTTGAACCAGGTTTTTAAATACATAAAAGAGTTTTACCATAAAGAGTTTAATTGCTATTATTTTCTACTGGTACTATTATTGCTGGCCGCCCTCATTTATTTAAACTACTGGCATTTTTTGGAGCGCCGCTATGCCGCATCCGGCAAAACAAGATGGAGTAATTTTTCAGGATACTATCTTTTATATTTCATTCCGTTTGCTGCAGCATTTTTTTTACAATTACTTTTTTTTAAAGATTGCAGCTATTATAAAAACCCCTGGTTTTGGATAATATTGATCTTAGCCCCGGCTTTTTTCTCCTTTCGGGTAAATTTTAATTTTCAGCAAGCGGTTATTAATAAAATATGGACTGGCGATGCATTACAATACTGGCTACGCTGTATCAATTGGGTGGTTCGTGTATTTGTATTATTAATTCCGGTGTTCATCATCTGGTTAATAAAAGATAAAAGTAACCAACCTTTTTACGGCACCAAAGCTTTGGATAGTGTAAAGCCTTACCTCATCATGCTGCTCATCATGGTGCCATTATTAGCTTTAGCAAGCACACAAAAAGATTTTTTAAGTATGTACCCCAAGGCAAAGTTTTTAACACAGTTGCAAATGGGGCATCAAAAATGGCGCTATGTGGTATATGAACTGTGCTATGGTTTCGACTTTGTAAGCATCGAATTTTTCTTTCGGGGATTTTTAATTTTATCATTGGTTAAAATTTGCGGGCCCCATTGCATTATTCCTGTGGCCTGCTTTTATTGCGCCATTCATTTAGGTAAACCTATGGCCGAAGCTATCAGCAGTTTTTGGGGTGGTTTGCTTTTAGGTATCATCAGTTATAATACCGGCAGCGTTTGGGGTGGCTTAATAATACATTTAGGTATTGCCTGGTTTATGGAAGTTGGTGGCTGGCTGGGCGCACTACTCAAAAAATAAATCTATCTTTCCATTAATACCAAGGCAACTATATCACCAAAATACAAATCTTACATAGGCTATTAATGCGGAAACCAACCAGTCTTCACGTGCTTTTACGCTTGCTGGTACTACATTTCAGCCGTAATTTCAGGTATTGCACATGAGACTATTTTCTACCATATCATTATTATTATTTTTAAGTGTGCTGCTTTGCGCCTGCCCTTACAGTTCGCCCTACCAGCTGGATGCAAACCCCAATATTTATGTAGAAGATGATCTTTTAGGCAGTTGGGCAACCTTTGTAAAAAAACCGGTGAGTGGCAAGGAAGAACCTGTAAAACTTATTCTTAGTAAAAGAAATGATACCGAATATAATATTGCTTTTACAGGTTATTTAGATGAGTTGAGGCCTTTTAAATTAGTGTATAAAGATTCGGTAAGCGGTACAGCTTTTATGAGCACTGTTGCAGGTAAACAGTTTTTAAACATCAGCATTAAAGGCACCAATTACATTGCCGAACTAAAACTTAAAAATGGTACTCTTTCTTTGTTACCTCTGGTAGAACATTTTACTTCTAAAATGATACAAAACAATGCTGAGCTGAGAAATTGTGTGGAGCTTCATTACAAAACCCGGGTACATGCTTTGTACGATGATGATTTTTGTTTGAGAGATATGGTGAAGGTGAATTAGTGATTTTCTTATGCTAAACTTCAATGCGCTCTCCCTCGTAGGTGAGCTGCTTCCATCTTCGCCGCCGTCTTGTCTAAGACAAACGGCGTATGCTACCCTGCGCAATGTTGTTGGTACGCCTGCGCTGCAAAGCCATGCTTCGATACCAACAACGGCGTGGGCGGCGGCGAAAGTGGCTGCCAACAAAGGCGAACATTTATTTTTTCTTGTAATAAGATATAAACTTCTGTGTATAGCAAGCCTTATCCGTTTTAAACAAACCTTTCTCAAATGCTTGTTTATGTAATGCTGGCAGTTTCTTAATTCTTTTCTTCCGAAGCCTATCTACCTTCTTAAGAGTTTTAAAATCATAAATTCTGCTAAACATCATTACAAGCTCTACTTCATCACATGTATCTGCAAGCTCAATAGTTGTCGATTCCATTCCAGCAAACATGAATAATATTTTTTTCTCTGAAACAGGGATATCTATTTGGAAAAAACCGTTTAAATCTGTTCTGCCAACTTGAACTGCATCATTAATCATAATTGATGCAAATGGCACAGTTTCTAAATCCTCAGCAATAACTCTTCCGGTAATAGTTTTGTTTTGAGAATAGAGGATACCTGTCGAAACACTGAATACAAGAAATGTAATTAATTTTAGTTGCAATTGAAATAGTTGCAAATCTCCTCAATTTTGTAAATTGCCTACTAAACAACGATTGTATGCCACAAAGTAAAATTGCCGGTATTGGTTATTATGTTCCTAAAAACGTATTTACCAACAATGATCTTAAAAAGTATATGGATACCAGCGACGAGTGGATACAGGAACGCACCGGCATACAGGAACGCCGCTATGCACACCGTACCCAAGAAACCACCACCACCATGGCGGTAGAAGCTGCTACCATTGCTATTGAAAGAGCTGGCATTACCGCACAGGATATCGACTTTATAGTTTTTGCCACTCTTAGTCCTGATTATTATTTTCCCGGCTGTGGCGTGTTAGTACAGCGTGCCATGAAGATGAAAGAAATTGGCGCACTGGATATCCGCAACCAATGCAGCGGTTTTGTATATGCGCTTTCGGTGGCCGATCAGTTTATAAAAACCGGTATGTATAAAAATATTTTAGTAATCGGTAGCGAAAAACATTCTTTTGGTTTAGACTTTAGCACAAGAGGCAGAAACATTTCGGTAATTTTTGGCGATGGTGCAGGTGCAGTAGTATTGCAGGCAACAACAAAAGAAGGGCAAGGCATTTTAAGTACGCATTTACACAGCGATGGCGAAAGTGCCGAAATTTTAGCCATGTATAACCCCGGTACACATGCCAACCACTGGACGGAAAATAAAGTAGCCGATTTTGATGATGCCGAAATGGGCGAAATGTTTATGAGTCACAATATGATAGATCATGCACAAAACTTTCCTAACATGGATGGACCGGCCGTATTTAAAAAGGCCATTGTAAAATTTCCGGAAGTAATTATGGAAGCACTGGCTGCAAACGGATTACAAACCACCGATATTAATTTACTTATTCCACACCAGGCCAATTTGCGCATTGCACAATTTGTACAACAAAAATTAAAACTAACTGATGGGCAGGTGTACAACAATATTCAAAAATATGGCAACACCACCGCCGCATCGGTACCCATTGCTTTGTGCGAAGCGTGGGAACAAGGCAAAGTAAAAGAAGGCGACCTGGTTTGCCTGGCTGCATTTGGCAGTGGTTTTACCTGGGCCAGTGCATTATTAAGATGGTAAGCTATTTAAACAAACTTACTCTGCTATTTTTGCAGTAATCTTGCAGCCAATTACAACAAGCACATGAAGCGTAAGTTTATTTATTTTATCAATCCCATTTCCGGCACCAAAGGAAAAATATTGCTTTTAGAAATTATTAAAAAGCGTACTGCCGAAAAAAATATTGCCTTCGAAATTTTACATACCAATGCCGCAGGTGATTACAATTACCTGTTGCAAAAAATTACTGCAGAAAATATTACTGATATAATTGTTTGTGGCGGCGATGGCACAGTAAACCAGATTGCCCACGCCTTATTAGGTGTTGCTGTAAATATTGGTATTATACCCATGGGCAGCGGCAACGGATTAGCTTTTGCAGCAAAAATTCCCAAACAAATTAATAAAGCACTGGATATAATTTTTAATGGTACTGCTATTTATGTAGATAGTTTTTATATCAATAAAAAATTCAGTTGTATGCTTTGCGGTTTGGGCTTTGATGCACAGGTGGCGCATGATTTTGCACAACAAAAAAAACGTGGCCTGGCTACTTATGTAAAACAGTCCATTAAAAATTTCTTTTCGGCAAAAACTTATCCCTTTGGTTTGTCGGTAGATGGAAATGTTATTAACACAGAAGCATTTTTTATAAGCATTGCCAACAGCAACCAGTTTGGCAATAATTTTACCATTGCACCACAGGCCAGTTTGCACGATGGCCTGCTGGATATTGTTATTGTAAACCAAATGAGCAAAATGCGTATGATATGGAATATTATAAAACAGATACGCAAAGGAGAAGTGCGGCCTTATGAAGATAAAAAATACCACCGCACTGATATTGGTTATTTTCAAACCAAAAAATTAACGATACAAAATATAAAGCTTGCACCATTGCATATTGATGGCGACCCCGCAGTAACTGCAGCTGTTTTTGAAATTGAAATTATTGAGCAGGCGTTTAAGTTGTTGATGGCGCAGTAGAAATTACTTCAATAAATCCATAACATTCCGCATTGCCTGCTGATTATAGTTATTATTGAACGATGCAATAATATCCCTCTTCTCTCTTGCCGTTAAATGAAAATTAAGTGCTGCACTTTTTTCTTCTTTTTCAGGCACATACATAAATGTTATGCGGTGCAATATAGAATCCATTCCATCATGCAGATAATTGTATTCATTGGTTTCGGCATAATCCTGCAGCTTATACCAGTTGTGTTGCAGCATAGTAGCAGGCTTTATCAATACATCGGTAATATCCTTACTTTCAAAAGGCTGTTGCCAGTTATCTTTCATACGGTCACGCAATTGCAGTATTACTACTCCACCCGTATTTTGCGCTATCCAGTCTTTAAAATTTTCAATAAATCGTAAAGTGGTTTCCTGGCCAAAATTGTCTCTTAGCCCGGCATCCATCACATCAATAACCGGGTGTGTGGGCAACCACACATTGGGCAATACATAAGGGAAGGTAGCGTTCATCCGCAACACTGTAAGTAAGCGGATATTTTGAGGGGCCTGTTTTGCAAACAATGCATTAAAGTCCACGGCATCCGGGCTTACGGTAGTATCAGCGGCATACAACAATGGCTTCATCATAAAACTCAGCGGCTGCGATGCGATCATCATTTTTCTTCCATCACGGGAAATGGTATTGTTGAAAATGATCAGTGGTACTTTTGCCGCTTTTTCATCTGCCGCAAAATCTTTTATCTGTGTGTTAAACAAACCACCGCTATTCTCATTTAATTTTTGTTCAAAAGCATAGCCCCTGTCTTTAACATACTTATAATCGCCTGCAGTAAATTTTTGTGCCGGCGCAAAAATATCCCTGGCAATCATGGATGAAAAAACAGGGTTCAATAAGTCTTCTGCAATTTGATTGGTTAAACCGGGATTGTGCAAATTAATTTTTTCGTTAGCAGTTAAATTTGCCCGGTATAACTCACGGTAATAAGTGGCCGCCAGCATACCGCCACTTGCGCCGCTTATCAGCATACTATGCTGCATTAGTTTTCCATTAGTAATACTATCCAGTTGCTGCAGCGTATTCATAACAAAAGTGCCGCTACGTAAACCACCGCCGCTAACGTTTATAAAAACCATTACCGGCTTTGCGGAGGTTTGTTTCTTTTTCCAGTTTTCTAAAATAGCCAGCATATTGGCTTTATCTGCAGCAATTTTATCTGCAGTACACAATTGTTGTAAAGATTGTTTGTTGTAAGCAGGACGCTCTTCTTTATTAGTATAATTTAAGCCGTAAGCTTTATTACGGGGGTCAATAATATCTTTCTCGTACAAAATATTTAAAAAGAAAATAAGTACAATTATAAATGGCAAACTCCAGCTTTGTAAAAAATAGGTAAGCGCCCCAATAACCGCTGTCATCACAGCAAAAAAAATAAAAATACTTGCGGCGGCAGGTACCTGAAAAATTTTATTGTCTAAAAAAAAACCTACAGTAGCTAAAAAAATAAATGCCAGTACAATACTTATAATTGCTGAAATGTGATGGCGCTTAAAGATCATATCCAAAAACTCCTGGCTGTAGTGCGATACATTTCTTGCTTTTGCCAAACGAAATCTGGCAGTAAAGAAATAACCTACTTTTATCCCAAAAAAATCTTGCTGTGCTTTTACTGCAGGATTATAAGTTTGTTTAAACTGTTGCGGATTACCTACTACCGGTGCTACAGTACGTAAAATAGTTTTTTCGGCACCAAAAAAATAAGCAAATGACACTGCCAGTAATACAATAAATCCGGAGAGTATGCCTGTAATGATCACCACTATTTCTCCGCCGGTCATCAGTTCTTTATACCCGTTAAACGCAACCAATCTTACAAAATAAAAAACAATAAACAACAAAGGCAGCAGGGCGTTATTGATACAGTATTTTAAAAATGGTTTTGATGTAGTGGCTAAAAATTTGCAGCGTTTACTATGCAGAATAAAAGTGGTCACATTCCAGCTCATCATAAAAACTCCCATGGCCACTCCAACAATTGCTGCCCCCAATGCATTTACATTGCCCAAATACTCCGGTGCAAAAAATAACGCATCGGCGCCAAATGTTTTCATAAAGCCACTGTTGATGGTACTCATCAGCACAAACCAAAATATCAGTAATACCTGATACTTTCTAAAATGAAGAATAAAAAGCTGTAGGGGAAAAGAATAAAAAATATTATTCATCAACTGTTTCATATATGCTGTGGTTGATTAAATGTACTAAAAAAAACACACAGTTTGCAAAACAGTATTATTGTGTAAAGCCTAATACTTTTTATTACAAATTTCTTTTTCTAAGTACATATAAAATGGTAACCACACACATCAGCAGTAACATGGCAACGCATTGGTGCAGCACACCAAATACTACAAATTGATTGCTGTGGGTGGCGTTTAAAACTGTAATTATTCCCAACAGCACCTGCAATAATACTATTATCATTAATGATGATCGCAGCCTGCTGAATAATACATTACCGCTGATTATTTTTGTTTTAAGCCACCAAAGCACCACCAGTACAAAAAGTAAATAGGCCAACCCACGATGAATAAAATGAACAGTAATATTATTGTTGGTTACATTTTTTACCCAAGGAGAAAGTTCATCCATTCCATCTGGAATCATGCGGCCATTAATATCGGGCCATGTAGGTGCCGATACTGCGGCCCTTAACCCCGCCATAAATGCACCATAAAATAATTGCACTATTAAAACCACCAATATGGTGAGTAAAAATTTTTGTAAGCCTGCATTAAATATTTTTTGTTCGGGTTTTATAAGCAAGCTTAAAGCAAACCACAATGTATACGCCAGTAAACCTAAAGCTGCTATAAAATGGGTAGCCAATTCAATATGGCCAACAAAATATTTTTCGGGTACCAAACCACTTTTTACCATTAGCCAACCAATAGCACCTTGTAAACCGCCCAATAAAAAAAGTACCACCATTGGCAATATCATTTTTTTATTAAATTTCTTTTTGGCTAAAAAATAAACAAACCCAATTAAAAAAACCACACCCAGTAATCTTGCCCACAAGCGATGAAACCACTCCCAGAAAAAAATAAATTTAAAGTCGCTTAATGTAAAGCCCTGGTGTACGTATTTAAACTGGTCGGTTACTTTGTAGCGGTCAAACTCTGCCTGCCAGGCGGCATCATTTAATGGAGGTAATGCGCCGGTAATGGGTTTCCATTCGGTAATGGATAAACCAGATTCTGTAAGGCGGGTAATACCACCAATTAAAACCTGTATGATGATCATGCCCACACCAATTAAAAGCCAGATGGCCACTTGCCGGTTATTGCGTTCCGTTAATGCTGTATCCATAGTAGCTGCAAATTTACTACAGCAATGTTTGTTTTAGGTACAGGCAGCAAAGTATTTTATTGCAATGTCTTATCTTCAATATTACTTTACATGAAAACAATAAACACTTTGCTGCTGCTGGCTTTTATTAATACTGCAATGGCACAACAGAAAAAAATTTTCTTTGATCATGTTTATTTTTCTGCCATGGCCGGAACGGAAGTTTACCAGATTGACCGTAGTGAATGGAAAAATATGTACGCCGACAGGACGACTATCCCTTACCTGTTAGATACAATGCAACTGGCTTTTATACCCAAAGACGGTTTCTTTTTTGTAAGTCCTGATGGTACTGCAGCTATTGCAGCTGGAAAATCCTTATTTAAAAATAATGCTGGAAGATTTTTGCATAAAAGAGAATTAGAGTGGAAAACCGGCTTTCATTTTAAAACCATCTACTATTCTCCTAACCAGGATGGTTTCACCAATGATCCCCGCTATCCTTCAGATACTACTAAAGTCACTATAATAGATCGTGTTCGCCTGGAACAAAGAAAAAAAATTATAGATTGGCAAAATTCCATTTACTTTAAAACCCGATATTTATTCAGAGATAAAATGCGGTTTATAATTGGCAATGGTATAAGTATTGGCACCACTGTAAAAAATACTATTGAAGAAAGTTATAGCAATACTATTTATACATGGAATACTACAGCCCACCGGTTTGATGAAAAACAAAGCCCTATTACCAATAAAAGCTATAAAGCAAAAACTGATTATTATCTTTCTTACATACTTTATTTAGGCACCGAATATAAGCTCTCCAAAAATGTCAGCCTGATTACAGATGGCTATTACTCTATTGCACATTTTAAATATTCAGCAGCCTCAAAAAAAACTGAAGGCTACTGGCTGGGGCTTACCTTTTGCTATTCATTAAATCAATAATTTTACGCCAAAAAAATTGCTGCTCTCTCATTATCAAACCCAACTTACCGAAGCCGGCCTTGATGAAGCCGGACGTGGCTGCTATGCCGGGCCGGTATTTGCAGCGGCTGTTATTTTACCGGTCGATTTTTTTCATCCTTTATTAAACGATAGTAAACAATTAAAAGAAAAACAAAGAGATCAACTGCGGCCAATAATAGAAAAAGAGAGTATTGCTTTTGCAGTAGCGTCGGTTGATAATGATGAGATAGACAGCATCAATATTTTGCAAGCCAGCTTTAAAGCCATGCACCTTTCTTTAGATCAATTAACAACAACACCCGAACTTTTACTGATAGATGGCAACCGCTTTAAACCCTATAAAAAAATAACGCACCATTGTATTATTAAAGGCGATGGCAAATATGCTTCCATTGCAGCTGCAAGTATTTTAGCCAAAACTTACCGGGATGAATTTATGTACCAAGCCCACGCTGCTTTTCCTTTTTATGGCTGGGATAAAAATAAAGGCTACGGTACAGCGCTACACCGTAAGGCTATTGAAGTGCATGGTTTGTGCCAATACCATCGTAAAAGTTTTAATATTCTGCCGCTTAAAGACCTGCTGTTTTAAAAAAAAATTTACTCCGTCTTTAAACCTTTATCTACTTCTGCCATCTATGTATTTTATAAAACGTATTCATTCACCTTTATTCAGAAATTTAAAAAACAACTTTATGAAAGCAGCAGTATTAGCAACAGCAATTATTTTAGGCGCATTTTTAACCAGCGCCCAGGCACAAGTTAAACCACGTGCAAAACACCAGCACCAACGCATTAAACAAGGCGTAAAAAGTGGCGAGTTAACCAAAGCAGAAACAGTGAATTTAGCAAAAGATCAAAAAGAGATTCGCCAGGAAGTAAGAACAGCAAGAGCCGATGGACAGGTAACGACTGCCGAAAGAAAAGATATCCGTCAGGATAAAAGACAGGCAAGCCGTAAAATTTATCGTAAAAAACACAACAATAGAGATAGAAATTAATAATTTTTGCACAATTGAAAGTAAAAAGCTCCGCTGCAAAGTGGGGCTTTTTTATGCTTCCCACTCTCCTAAACCCTGCCGCAAAATTTCCCAGTTATCGGTAGTGCAATCTACCATGGTTGATGGTACCATACCACCAATGCCACCATCAACTACAAAATCTACCAGGTGGCCAAATTTTTCAAATATCACTTCGGGGTCGGTATATTCTTCCACCATATCGCCGGGTAAAGAGGCGCTTAAAATAGGATTGCCCAAAGCCTCTAAAATATGATGGCAAATAACATTATCCGGCACCCTTAAACCAATAGTGCTTTTTTTGCTTTGTAAAATTTTGGGCACTTGTTTACTGGCAGGTAAAATAAAAGTGTAGGGGCCTGGCAAATAATTCTTCAGCATTCTATACAATGGCGTATCAATACTTTTTGTGTAATCACTTAAATGGCTCAGGTCGCTGCAAATAAAGCTCAGTTGCGCTTTTTGTGGATCTATATTTTTTATTTTACAAATACGTTCCACCGCTTTGTGTTGCATAATATCGCAACCCAGTCCATAAATAGTATCGGTAGGGTAAATAATTACTCCGCCATCTTTAAGGCATTCGGCAACCTGTTTTACTAAACGTGGTTGCGGATCAACAGGATGAATTTGTATAAGCATACTCAACCCACAAAGGTTTTTAATTGTGTTTTGTTATTAAAATTTGATCCCTGGCTTCTGCAATACTATTTGGCTTCACTGGCTCTGCACTCTTCAACAATAATCTCATTATTGAACTTTTAACAAAGCGTATGATAAAACCTCCAATAATTCATAAATTTACCACCAATCATCTTATATTAATCTATTACTTTTGCACTTAAAATAATTTTACCCACTACATCTAACACTAACATTTAATTTATGGCACTTATTACAGTTGGCACCATGGCTTTTGATGCTATTGAAACCCCTTTTGGTAAAACAGATAAGATCATTGGCGGCTCGGCAACTTATGTAGCATATGCAGCAAGCAATTTTGTTACTCCAGTTCAGCAAATATCTATTGTGGGGTACGATTTTCCGCAGGAAGAAATGGATGAACTTAAAAGCCGTGGCGTAGAATTAGATGGTGTGGAAATTGTGCCCGATAAAAAATCATTTTTCTGGAGCGGCAAATATCATATTGATATGAACACCCGTGATACGCTGGTAACCGATTTAAATGTACTGGCCGATTTTAATCCTGTGGTGCCGGAATCTTTTCAGGGTGCAGAGTTTTTAATGCTGGGCAACCTGATGCCTAAATTACAATTGAGTGTTATTAATCAATTAAAGGTGCGCCCTAAATTAATTGTAATGGACACCATGAATTTTTGGATGGATATTGCCATGGACGATTTAAAAGAAGTATTGAAAAAAGTAGATGTACTTTTGGTTAATGATGGTGAAGCAAGGCAATTAAGCGGCGAGTTATCTTTAGTAAAAGCGGCCCGTAAAATAATGGAAATGGGGCCAGCCTTCTTAATTATAAAAAAAGGGGAACATGGCGCTTTACTGTTTCACGAAAGCCATGTGTTCTTCGCCCCGGCCCTGCCGTTAGAAGAGGTATTTGACCCCACCGGTGCTGGTGATACTTTTGCCGGCGGCTTTATCGGCCATCTTGCAAAAACCAAAGACATCAGTTTTGACAATATGAAAACTGCCATCATTATTGGCAGTGCAATGGCAAGTTTTTGTGTAGAAAAATTTGGCCCGGAAAGATTAAAAGAAATAACTAAAGAAGATATTGATGCCAGGCTGAGTGAATTTGTGCAGCTGGTAAACTTTGATATTGATTTGGTATAACAGCTAAAAGTAAAGAGATTTATTAATGTCAAACTACGGTAGGGTTTAAAATTACCTGCCGGTTGTGTGATGCTGAAAAAGAAAGTATGATAGAAATTATTGCGTTAATATTTATTGCCAAAGAGATAAAAAAAATAGCTCTTCAAAAAGGACTTAAGCCACTTACATGGAAAATTTATACCATTGTTTGCTGGTTTGTTTTTGAAATTATTGGCATTACTTTAGGCATCTTACTTTTTGGACTGGCGAATATTATTCCATTAGCTTTCTTTGGCTTGATCTGTGCTTTTGGTGGCTTTCTGGTTATACGTTCTGTTTTATTAAACATGCCGGATAAAATTTCGGATGATGATATTAACCGGATAAGTGTGGACGATTTAAGGCCATAAATTTTATCAACCTGTAAAAGATCAATTGTCTTAAAATGATAAAAAAAAGTGTTTGTAAAAATATCTTATTCCCGATCTTTCTTTTAGCTTTTAGCAATGGCATTACTGCACAACGCATCGATTCCCTGGTTACCATTATGGGAGAGAAATATCCCCAGGAAAAGATCTATCTCCATCTTGATAAAAACTATTACAACGCCGGCGAAACCATTTGGTTTAAAGCCTATCTCACTGCAGATAACCTTATTTCTTCTTTAAGCAAAACAGTATATGCCGAGTTAATTGATGATAAAGGCAGCATACTGCAAAAAAAAATAATGCCGGTATACGAATCTGGGGCAGCATCTAATTTTGATTTACCTGATAGCATAAGTAATACACAGTTATTCATCAGGGCCTATACCTCGTGGATGTTAAACTTTGATTCTACATTACTTTATTTAAAACCAGTTCAAATAATTCCGGCAACCAATACTGCAAAAAAATTACCGGCACCAGTTACCACTTTTAGTTTAACACTTTTTCCAGAGGGTGGCGATTTGGTGGAAGGCATCAGCTGCCGTGTGGCATTTAAGGCCACCGATCAGGAAGGTGTTCCGGTTTTTGTAAGCGGAAACATCATTAATGAAACTGCAAAAAAAATAACTTCGTTTGCTGCTGCACATAATGGCATGGGTTATTTTTCAATTACCCCATTAGCCGGCGAAAAATACAAAGCAGTTTGGAAAGATAAAAAGGGCATACAGCATGAAACCTTTTTACCTGATGCAAAAAAACAAGCTGTTGCATTAAGTATAAGCAATGGCGAAGATGGTTTACAGTACACGTTAAAAAGACCCGACAGTGCTGATGAAGCTTTTACTTCTTATATGGTGGTGGCACAAATGCAGCATCAAATGGTGTACAGTGCCAAAATAAATATGAGCGTTAAAAAAGAAGTTAACGCCTCCATTGTAACAGAAGATTTTAATGATGGCATTTTGCAGTTAACTGTTTTTAATGCAGCACAAATACCTGTTGCGGAACGATTAGTGTTTATCAATCATAATAATTATTCGTTTATTACCGATTTGCATGCCATCGAAAAAAATATGGCCAAGCATGGTCATAATACTTTACAGATAGATGTAGGAGATACTATAATCAGTAATTTATCCATTGCTGTTACCGATGCCGGCATTAACCCTGCTACCAATAATGAAGAAAGTATTTATTCGCATTTATTGCTTACCAGCGATCTGAAAGGGTATGTATACAATCCTGCATACTATTTTTCAAGTGATGCAGATTCGGTAAAACAACACCTGGACCTTGTGATGATGACTAACGGGTGGAGAAGATTTAAGTGGGAAAACCTGCTGGCAAAACAATGGCCCAAAATAACTTTTCCGGTTGATAATTATCTTTCTGTTAGAGGCAATGTATATGGTTTATCAAAAACACAGCTGGCAAAAAAAGAGTTGATCTGTTATTTAAAAACTAAAAGCAAAACCAGCGATTTTATTATATTGCCGTTGAGTGCCGACGGACAATTCAGGCTTACGGGTATGTATTTATTTGATACTGCAAAACTGTATTATCAAATAAATAATGATAAGGAAAAGAGACTAACTTCCGTTGCCAGTTTTTCTTTTAAAAATGAAATTGCCAATGCAACTTCACCATCATCAAATTTACTTTCTTCACTTTATTTTAATTTAAAACCAGATAGTTCTTCGTTTCAAAAAAACATGAAGCTGGCTGCATTGCAACGTTCTTATTTAGAAAGTAATAAAGTAAAAACCCTTAAAACGGTTATTGTAGCCAGCAAAACAAAATCACTAAAAGAAAAATTGGAAGAAGAATATACTTCCGGATTTTTTAGTGGCGGCGATGGATATACTTTTACGATGCAAGATGACCCTTTTGCACAATCTGCTTTAAGCGTACTGGATTATTTAAGAGGCAAAGTTGCAGGCCTGCAGGTAAGCGCCGATGGACAAAGCGTAAGCTGGCGGGGAAGTGCCACCAGTCTTTTTTTAAATGAAACCAATTCCGATATCAGCATGGTACAATCTATGTCGATGAACGATATTGCCATGATAAAAGTTTACCGGCCACCATTTTTTGGCGCATCAGGCGGTGGTGCTGGTGGGGCAATAGCCATCTATACCAAAAAAGGTAGCGAAAATGCTGCTGTTAAAGGCCTTGATTTTGTAAATATTTATGGCTACTCGGCTATTAAAGAATTTTATATGCCGGATTACGCTACTACAAACGACCCCAATAAACCCGATTACCGAAGCACTCTTTACTGGAATCCTTTTTTAATAATGGATAAAAAGACCAGGCGTATAAAAGTGCCTTTTTATAACAGCGATAACTGTAAAAAAATACGGGTGGTTATTGAAGGGATCAATAAAAATGGCCAGCTTACACATGAAGAAAAGCTATTTGAATAAATGCCTTAATTTCTTCTTGCCAGTACAATAGTATTTTTAAATTGTTTTCTCTTTCCATCAAGATTAAACACCTCTGTATAAATAATATAAATACCTGCAGATAGTTTTTGATTTTTTTCTCCTAACCCATCCCAACGGTAATTGCCTTTAATGCCACACAGTGCATTACGTTGTAAATATCGAACTACTCTTCCGCCTGCATCAAAAATGGTAATGTTTACTACATAACCTGCCGATGGAAATGTATAATTCACTGTTGAAAAATCATCCATGCCATCATTATCCGGAGAAACTATTTCTGGTGTAACTATAATTTCTCCCTGCATGCCATCATTAATTTTATATTGAGAATTTTTATAGGTTGGTGTTCCGTAGCCAACTGAAGTTGCAGCACTGTGCCAGTTATCCTGTTGTGGCGTGGGAGCATTGTAATCTATTCTTTCCATTGCAATACCTTCCCTGTTATCAATTAATTTAAAATGCCATTTTTCGTTGTATTTCAATTCATCGGTAATATTTCCCTGTGCATTTAAAATAATTACATCGCCTTCATCATCATTGTATGATGGCATGGATGCAACGGTTACAAATGCATCCATGTTCTTAGTAATAAAATCTCTTTTTAAAATTGAAGGGTCTTCTGTGATAACCATAAAATCCTGTGGAAATAGTAAATAATTATCAGCACTCAACTGTTTAATATTACTGATAACACCGGTGCTGCTGCGGTTAGCAATATAAGTTTGCTTTAAGTCGATGATTTTATTACTGCGGTTATAAATTTCTACGTAATCCGTTCCGTTACTTTTTGGGTTGAACAAAATTTCGTTGATAACAATAGTCAAACTATCTGCCACTTCACTTAATCCAACCCTGGCTGTATTTTTTGATGCAACGGCGTTACCTGCACAATCGGAAACGGCAGATACGGTTACTGTGTACACTTTGTTTCTACTTAATGCGGTGTTTAATTTTAAACTTACTTTATCAAAATCCGGAGAAACGGTAATTGCAGACTGCGGTGATCCAATGCCATCACTGATGGAATAGTTTGCAATAGTTGCTGCTTTTAAACTGTCTAATGGTTCATCAAAAACCAAATTAATATTTACACTATCTGTTGCAAAAGCGTTTAGTAATTGCGGCGCTGTACCATCAGCATTAATGGCATCAACCGAATTTTTCTTCCCCGGTGTTCCGCCTTTTATATCAATACTTGCTTTCCAGTTGGTAAATCCACTGCAAGGGTTTTTGCTATCAATCATCTCCAATGTCCAGCCGCCATCTTTCTTTAATTCGTTTTTATACCAGGTATCTGTATAGCTTACTGTATGTATAATTTTATTTTGGGGGCTGCGTAAAAAGATAACATCGCCTGTATTGTCTAAACTGGGGAAACTGGTAACAGTAATGGTTGGCCCATATGCAGCCATTGCAGTTGCAGCACTGGCGGTACATACAATTACAAAACTATCGGGCAATAAGTTATAAGAGGGCATTGGCCCGCTTTGTCCACCGGCATCACCAATTCTCCAACCCAATAAATTGAATACTGTTGATGATGTGTTTCTTAATTCTACCCACTCATTATTGGGCAAACCAACCTGCGGCGTTGGGTCGGCCATCAGCTCATTTATTACTATATCAAACCGGTTGGCTATTTGGGCATTGGCAATAAAAGCAGCCATGGCAAACAGGCTTGTTAAGCAGTATCTTTTTAGCATTCTATAAGTTTAGTACATATATAAATATAAATAATTTGGCTGAATAATAGTTTGTAATTACTTTTGCCCTGCAAATGACCAATAATAAACACATAAAACATTCTAAGAAATCTTTTTCAGCAGAGAAGGTATGATTGTTTTATATTTAAAATAAGTACAGGCCTTCCTAAAATGGGAAGGCTTTTTTTTAACCAAAAAAATCTCTTTAAAAAGAGAATCGGGGGGAACAAAATATGAAAGTTGCAGTAGTAGGTGCCACTGGCTTGGTAGGCACAAAAATGTTACAGGTATTGGCAGAAAGAAATTTTCCGGTGGACGAATTAATTCCGGTTGCATCGGAAAAATCTATTGGCAAGGAAGTGGAATTTAAGGGAAAAAAAATTAAAGTAGTGGGCTTTGCTGATGCAATTGCTGCCAAACCCAATGTGGCTATCTTTTCTGCAGGTGGTGGCACTTCATTAGAATTAGCACCCAAATTTGCTGAAGCCGGCATTACCGTTATTGACAACTCCAGTGCATGGCGCATGGACCCTACCAAAAAATTAGTAGTGCCTGAAGTAAATGCCAACGTATTAACTGCAGCAGATAAAATTATTGCCAACCCTAACTGTTCAACTATTCAAATGGTGGTAGTATTAAAACCATTGCATGATAAATATAAAATTAAACGAGTAGTGGTAAGCACATACCAAAGTGTTACCGGTACCGGTGTAAAAGCGGTAGAACAATTGATGAATGAAAGAAAAGGAATTACTGATGGTCCGATGGCTTATAAATATCCAATTGATCTGAATGCTATTCCCCAAATTGATGTTTTTTTAGAAAACGGTTATACCAAAGAAGAAATGAAAATGACCCTTGAAACGGTTAAAATTATTGGTGATGCTAACATTAAAGTAACTGCTACCACAGTTCGCATACCAGTAATGGGCGGGCATAGCGAAGCTGTAAATATTGAATTTGAAAATGACTTTGATTTGCAGGAAGTAAAAGATTTACTAAGCAAAGCTCCAGGTGTAATTGTGCAGGATGATATTGCCAATGCAGTTTATCCAATGCCATTAACGGCACACGAAAAAGATGACACTTTTGTTGGCAGGATAAGAAGAGACGAATCTCAACCTAATACTTTAAACTGCTGGATAGTGAGTGATAATTTACGTAAAGGTGCTGCAACAAATGCGGTACAAATTGCGGAGTATTTGATGGCAAATAAGTTGTTATAAAAAACTCTCCATCAGCAAGCGAAGACCTGAACATGCAGTAGATTGATTCGAAGATTGATTTTGTAAAAAGCCGGATCTATACCCGGCTTTTTTATTGCCAAACAGCAACCTTTCTTGATGTAGCAGCATACTGTTTGGTGTTACTGTACACAGTGTATTTTATAATATGATTTTTTTCCGGTCCGGGTAAAGTTGAGGTAATTAATTCAAGGTTATCAAAATGACGGTTCTTATTTAAGCTGTCAAGCATTTGTTGCACTGGCAAATATTGCGGTATCCCGGAGGTGGTGTAAAAGTATAACCCTTTAAAAAAACCGGCAATGTTCGTACCTGCAGAAACTCCATTAAAATTTTTATTACTGGTAATCTCTATAGAATCTATATTATACTTGTAGCCTAAGTCGCCAGTATTACAATTACAACTGGTGGCATAAGCTCCATTTACCAGCTGCTTAAAAGGGTTATGCTTACCCTTTGATATGTAATTAAATCTTACCAATAAGGATGTGAAAAGGGTATCTTTTATATAAACTGTATCTAAACCTGTATTGGTTAATTTACTGTAATGCAGTGCATTTATCGACGAAAGTTCTCGGTAAAAATCCCCCTCCACACATTTGCAACAACCTATGTACAATACATGAATTAAAATAAACCCAACAGGTAATATCAATATTTTTTTTAAGTTCATTTTATATTTTTTAATAAGATACTTTAATCATATAAAACGCTGCTCAAAAAAATAGCGGCAAATTATTTGCCGCTATAAAATATTATTAAGTGAGCTTATTAACTAATCACCCAGGTTTCATTACCTCTTAGTAATTTATCCAGATCTCCTTTTCCTTTTTTAGCAATAATATCATCTATCTGTAATTGCATACTGTTTTCGTAGCATGCTCTTTCAGTTTCATAAAAAACACCAAATGGACGTGGTAAATGCCCGGCCAGTTTAGGGTCATCAAACATGCGGATCAATATTTGTGCTTTGTAAAAATCCTTTTCATCATGTATCCACAAATCATCAGTACTTGCACCAGCGGCAAGGTCAACAATCACCGGTTTAAAACCATCTAACTTAATCCCTTTATTTTGTGTGGCACCAAATACTAATGGTTTGCCCTGCTCTAAAAATAACACCTCTTCTGCCTTGCTACCTTTTTCCGTAAATATCTCAAAAGCTCCATCATTAAAAATGTTACAGTTTTGATAGATCTCTAAAAACGAAGCGCCTTTATGAGCTTGTGAGCGAAGCAACATGGCTTGTAAATGTTTAGGATCTCTATCCATACTGCGTGCAATAAAACTTGCATCGGCACCCATTGCTAAAGCCAGTGGGTTAAATGGATGATCGATACTTCCAAAAGGTGATGATTTGGTGATCTTATTTTCTTCTGATGTAGGAGAGTATTGTCCTTTGGTTAAACCATATATCTGGTTATTGAACAACAAAATATTTATGTCGAAATTTCTGCGCAGCAAATGAATGGTATGGTTACCTCCAATACTTAAACTATCGCCATCACCAGTTACCACCCACACACTTAGCTCGGGCCTTGCTGCTTTTAAGCCGCTGGCAACTGCTGTTGCCCTGCCGTGAATGCTATGCATACCATAAGTGTTCATGTAATACGGAAAGCGGCTGCTGCAACCGATACCACTTACAATTACAATATTTTCTTTAGGAATACCAAGCGTTGGCATTATCTTTTGCACCTGCGCTAAAATCGAATAGTCGCCGCATCCGGGGCACCAGCGAACTTCCTGGTCGGTTACAAAATCTTTGGCGGTTAGTGGGGTAGCTGTAGCTATCGTTGCTGTGTCTGACATAATTGATTAATTGGGGCATAAAGTTAACTAAAATAAATGTTCAATCATCAATGTTTAAAGGGCCTCCTCAATATTTTTGTTCAGTTCCTCCCAATATTCCGCTGCCCGGCGGGTATGTGGCACTACAATGGTGCCGCCTACAATATTAGCTACAGCAAACACTTCGTACATCTGCTCGGTATTAATACCCAGCTCATGCGATTTGCCCAAATGGTATTTTATACAATCATCGCAGCGTAGTACCATACTGGCAACAAGGCCAAGCAGTTCTTTTGTTTTTACATCCAAGGCACCTTCAGCATAAGTATTGGTGTCTAAATTCCAAAGACGTTTTATCACCAGGTTATCTTTACTTAAAATAACCTCGTTCATTTTTGTGCGGTAATCGTTAAACTCTGTTACTAAGTTGCTCATAGTTTTTATTATTAATGAAACACAAATTTAGTTTTAAGCAACATTAGTATATTGCTAAAACTGTTATAATTTGGCCATCACATAAAAAACTTCATGAAAGAATTTTTTAAGCGCCATAAAAAAGAAGCCGCCCTGCTTGCCGGTATTTTTCTTTGCTTATTTTTCTTTTTTGCTAACCCTTTGGGGCTGGCTTTTAAAGCCAAATTAGTATTGGCTGTTGCTGCACTAATGATAAGCTGGTGGGTTTTAGATGCCATGCCTCTTGCGGTAGTGGCATTGGTGCCGTTGGTTTTATATCCCTTGCTTAATATCAATACCATTAAAGAAACTTCCAAAGCCTATTCCGATTCTATCATCTACCTTTTTATGGGCGGCTTTTTTTTGGGTATGGCTATTGAAAAATGGTACCTGCACAAACGCATTGCTTTAAGCATTATAAAATTCACCGGCACCAATGGTAACAATATCATCCTGGGTTTTATTTTATCCACGGGCTTTTTAAGTATGTGGCTGAGCAATACAGCCACCACCATGATGATGTTCCCCATTGCATCTTCAGTAATTCATGTTATCAGCAAACATGCTAATACTGATGCCAATATCAAAAATTTTTCTTTAACCCTTATGCTGTCGCTTGCTTATGCCAGCAATTTTGGTGGCATAGCAACCATTATTGGCACCCCACCCAATGTGGCTTATGTACGGCACCTTAACGAACATTATAAACACGGTATCGACTTTGTAAAATGGATGCTGCTGTGCATGCCATTAGCTATTCTTTTATTACTGTCGCTTTATTTTGTAATGGTAAAATGGTTGTACCCCAATCATCTTGCCCATAGCATTGATGGCAGAAACTATATTGATGCCGAATTAAAAGAAATGGGGCCCTTATCCCGGCAGGAAAAAAGAGTTTTGATCATTTTTTGCAGCACTGCATTTTTGTGGATCACTAAAGATATTATTAACGCCACTCAAAAATTAATTCAATTAGATGATACCATTATTGCACTAATTGGTGCTATCAGTTTATTTATTATACCCAGCGGCAGAACTAAAGAAGAACCTGATGAACGCCTGTTGGAATGGAGCGATACCAAAAATATGGCCTGGGGTATTTTATTACTGTTTGGTGGAGGTATTGCCCTGGCAAAATCTTTAGAAGATGCAAAACTAATGCAAAGCCTGGGTGTGTATATTGCAGGTTTTGCTACAAGTAATATTTTGGTACTCATTTTTATGGTAACATTGATATCTGTTTTTTTAAGTGAGATAATGAGCAATATTGCCCAGGTAATTGTAATGGCACCGGTAATTTCTGCGGTTGCAGATGCGTTGCATATTAACCCCTTGTTGCTGGGTATACCAATGACGCTGGGGGCTAGCTGCGCTGGTATGTTACCGATGGGTACGCCGCCTAACGCTATTGTATTTGCCAGCGGCCACATTAAGTTAAGCCAAATGCTTAAAACAGGTTTTGTGTTAAATATTGTTTGTGTGGTACTGATTACATTATTTAGCTGGCTGCTGCTGCCGCTGATAGTACCGGGGTTTTAGAATAGCTGCAGCAGCGTGCAACCTTTTTAACAGAACAATGTTGTTTTATCTTTTAAACAGTAATGTATTTGAACCGTGTAAAATACCTTGTTGAGGGTATTGAACTACTTTAAATACAATCTTAAATTCGAAAAAAAATTATGAGGAAGCAACTTTGTACACTATCATTTGTGTTGTATTTTTTTATTGTTACCTCAGCTACAGCGCAATCTGGCTCATACGCCGATTATAACAGACTTAGCCAGGCTACACAACGGGCTTTTAGTGTGCCAGACAGATATACCATTACCACTTATAGTTCAAGAGTTGTTTCCAGCTCAAGTTCTTCGTACAGCTCATCCTCCTCTTCCTCAAATAGTAGCCGTAGTAATCCTTCTTCCTCAGGTGGTGGTAATAGTTGGGCTATGCCCTGCCGTACTTGTTACCAAAGCTGGGGGCCATCTTACCAGCAAACAGTAAATTATCAGGAAAGAAATTATGAGGAAGAAAGAAGAGCCAAAGCTTTACAACAAGAAAGAGAATTACAACGGCAAAAAGAACAACAACGTTTAGAAGCGGAGTATAACCGCCAGTTACAAGAAAAAGCAAGATTGGAAGCAGCGGAAAAAGAAAGAGCAAGACAAATACGGTTAGCTTATTTTAAAAACAGATTGACGGAATTAAAACAAAATCCACTACAAACAATATATACCCCACCCGTATTTGCAACAGCAAAAGAAAAGTTTGCCTGGTATTATAACGAAGCCAATCATTCAACCGGTATTGAAGATAATTATGCAAAAGTAATTGTAGCACAAATGGCTTTAGATGGCGAGGGATATGCCAGCGATTTAAGCAGAGCTATCAATAATAATTATGATGCAACCTATTGCAGTTTAAGCTTGTGTTTGGCTGGCGAAATAAAAATTGCAAAAAAAGAAAAAAACATGCTGGAGTTTGAAAATGTATTTCTTTTTTTACACTCCGCTACCAACCATAACGATGCTACAAAAGGTGATGAAAGAGCGTATAAAAAATTATTAGAAATATACAATAGAGACAGCTTATGGGATTTTAAGTTACCTGCCAGCTATAATACCATAAATGAAAACAACACCGATTTGTGTGTAAGTGCCAAGGCTAATGTATATGCGTATGCTGCAAAAAATGGAGATATAAATGCAGCAGGGGAATTACGCTATATTATGATCAGGCATACCAATAAGCTAAAATTATTTTCTAAAAAGCGATTATTGAATATGGCACAGGCCTTTTCTTTACAAGGTGATGATGCTTATTATGGATTACTTAGCTGGGATAATTTAGGTCAAAAAATGGAGCTGCTGGGAGATACCAGTTGCTTCACTTATTATTTGAAATGTTTAGAAAAAAATAATGCCGATAAACAGTTTGTCAACAGTATGAGTGTATCGGTGGCTAAGCTTAGCTTAAATAACCCGGCTTTTGCAAAAAGGCTAACGGTGGCTCAACAAAAAACTATTTTACAAAATGTAAAAGCCTATGCAAATTCATACGACTCTATGATAAATAATAGAGGTTATATTAGTAATGCCGATTTAATGCGCTACTTTGATTGCTATTGGGGAAACAGCGGAGCGCCAACTAACTGCAGTAAAGCCACTGAAATAGCTAAGGAAATTATTAAAAGAGATGATAACGAATTTGCGCCGTTACAAAAAGTAGCGCTTGCTTACCGCTTAGGTACAGGCGGATGGCCAAAAGATGAACTAAAAGCCAGTGAATTCTTTAAACTGGCCTGTAGCCAGATTAAAGAAAATACCAGCAAAGAAAAAGAAATGAAAGCTATGTTTGCTTCTACAACCGCTGATTACTGGAAGGAAAATAGGCAGCTGGGGTTAAAATTAAATAATGCAGAACTTGGTTATTATTTAGAAGAGGCTGCAAGGTTAGATGATATAAAAGGAGAAGAATTTGCCGACTGGGTAGGGAATAAAAAAGCTATTTACTTTTCTAAAGAAAAGGCAATAATGTATTACAGTAAATCTATAGGTTGGTATCAAAATCTTCATCAACTATTTGTAACATCCCAAATGGAAGATAAAATAACTGGCCCACGTATTGAAGCTATAAAAAAGAAAATGGCTGATTTAAATTAATTTGACAGAATAATAAGAAAAGGAACTGCGTAAATTTACTTTTATTAAAGTGTTATATTTAAAGCCGCCTGCGGCAATAGACAGAACTGTTACAAATATTACTTCTCTTCTTTTTTACAACCCTCTAAAAAATCTTTAATACCTAAAACTATCTTTTCAGCAATTTGCTGCTGAAAGCCTTCGTCCAGTATTTTCATTTCATCTTCGGGATTACTGAGGAATAATGTTTCCACCAAAGCATTGGGATATTCTATCGGGCTATTGAGCATAAAATTAAAGCTGCCGGTATTGCCATATTCTTTCAAATCCAATTCCAACATGCGCTTATAAATATCATGACTTAAATTTCTAAAACCAATATACCTGTAAAAAGTACTGGTGCCACTAACCCTTATCGGGTCGGCAGAAGAATTTAAATGAATGCTTATTAAAAGATCAGGGGTGCTATCTCTGTAAAATAAAATGCGGTCCTTATTATCAAAAAACTGCTCTTTAGTTCTTGTCATAATAACTTTTACACCTTGTTGTTCTAATGCTTTTTGCAGTTTTAATGACACTGCTAATGTGAGTGCTTTTTCTGATGAGCCCGTTGGCCCGCCTGCCCCAGTATTACTACCACCATGGCCTGCATCTATTGCAATAGTTAATTTATTTAAGGATAAATTTTCCGGCTGGCGTTTTACTTTTATCATCAGCATATTTCCCCGATAATATATTTTATGGCCCCAGTGTTGCTGATGTTTTAATTCTATTGTTACCCTTAATATATCGTCTGCCGTTTGTTCGTAATACAGATTTTTAATTTCCTTTACATTTTCCAGTTGCGTTATCCAGTTGGTATTTGTAGTAGCTCCAAAAATATCTACCACAATTTTAGAAGGATTAATTAACTGCATACTTTGATAAGGCAGCCTTGCAGATAAACCAATACCTACATAATCATTTACAGAATCGCCATATGCCCTGAAATTACTGGTGAGTGATTCTGGTGTAAAATTTCCTTTAGGTAAAAATTGTACCTGGTCATCATCAATATAAACAGTACGGTATTTTGATAACTGCACTTTATATTTGGTATCTACTTTACCCACTACATTTAATAATATCATCGAATCTAAATAGCCAATTTTTGCACCACCTAATCTATCCTCTCCCAAACCAAATAACAAATGCGCCAGCCTGCCTTTGGTAACGGCAATGGTTGGGCTATAGGGAGAGAACATGGAAATTGTATTTTTTGTTTCTTTGGTTATACTTTTTCCAGCGCTGTCTGTAATGGTAACGGCAATTTTAGTTACTAAAAAACTATCAGTTTCCTTTACCACATATTCGCCCTGGTAAATGCCTGGCATAGCAACCGGCATTTCAAACAAGGGGATATTTTTACCTGCAATAACAGTACAACGGGTTAATGCTTTTACTCTGAATTTTATTTTATCGCCGGGTTGCAACATCAGGTTTCCTTCAGGAAAGGTTTCTATACTGGCAATAGCTAAAGTTTTAACGGTGTCGGGTGGTGCAGGTAAAGTATAGTTATACAAAACTTTTTTTGTAAGCGACAGGCCGGGGGCTGAAAATGCGATTAAATTAAATGCGGTATCACCGGGTTTTAAATTCAGCTCATACGCAAATGCACCGGTTGGATATACTTTTACTACAGTTCCATTTACTGTAAGGTTACAACTCTTGCAAGTGCTGCCAATTAAAAAATTACGGGCTGCTTTTACGTTATTCTTTTCTTTTAGAGGCTCCACTAATTTAATAAATGGCTTAACATTATTTTGTGCCGATACAACACCATACGCAATAACAAAAATTGCTGTTACTATTTTCTTCATGTTTAATTATTACTTCTGCATATTAAAAGTAAACATTCCATTCATCAGTTTTTACATTTAACAAAATGTTTTATTCAATCTATTCATACAGTCATTTAAAAAAAAAAGAGAGCTGTTATTATATTTGTAAAAAAAAAGTTATGAAAAGATTAATTGCTGCTGTTTCTGCTATAATTACTATGGCAAGTTGTGGCCCTACCATTTACAAAGCTCAGAATTTTGATAGCCAAACTGCCAGTCATAAAACAGTGGCCATTTTGCCTTCCGAAGTTAGTATTCAACTTCGGCCCAATGAAACGAAAAAAACTACTGCGGAACAAATTAAACAAGCAGAAGAAAATACAGGTAAGGATATTCAGGATAAAATGTATTCGTGGTTTTTAAAGAGAAGTGATAAGTATAAATACACTGTAAGCTTTCAGGATATCAGTAAAACTAATGCCCTGTTAAGCCAGGCCGGAATATCTTATAATGCCATGGCAACAAAAACAAAAGAAGAGCTTTGCCAGTTATTAGGAGTTGATGCAGTTATATCCTCCCGTGCGGCCATGAAAAAGCCCATGAGTGAAGGTGCGGCAATTGCTGTAGGTGTGTTACTTGGATCGTGGGGAAGTACTAATGATGTACAGACTTCTATATCAATAAACGAAGGTAAAAAAGGCGAGTTAGTGTGGAAATACGATTACAATGCATCCGGCTCGGTAGGTAGCAGTACCGACAGGTTGGTTAACGCTTTAATGCGAAATGCCTCAAGAAAATTTCCTTACAACGCTAAATAAGCAGCATAAAATATATACAAAAAAAGAGAGCCTTTATCAGCTCTCTTTTTTTGTTTTGGTTTAGTTTACCACGGATATTTATTCTCCGCAATCATTTTATCTGCAATTCTTCTTCTTGCATCTTTACTGTTAAAAGGTTCTGTTTTTGTAAAACGTTTTAAGCCTAACAACATCATACGCTGCTCATCGCCTGTAGCAAAAGCATTAATGGCTTCTTTACCGGCTTTGTTTACTTTATCCACTGCATCATTTAAATAACAACGCATCATATCAATTTGCAATTGTGCGGCAGCTTCCCCTTGTTTATCAGCCAGTTTCATTACACGCAATAAAGTACTCTCTGCTTCAAATGTTTCAATGGCCATATCAGCAATATTCATTAGTATTTCCTGCTCATCACTAATTTTCATCATCAGTTTTTGCACTGCAGCACCTGCTACCATCAAAATACTCTTCTTCATGTTTACTATAGCTTTGCGTTCTTTTGCAAAAGCTGTTTCATCATCATTACCAAATTCAGGAATACTCATCAGCTCTTTACTAACAGCCATGGCTGGCCCCATCAAATCCAGCTTGCCTTTCATCGCTCTTTTCAATATCATATCTACAGTAAGTAAACGGTTAATTTCGTTAGTACCTTCGTAAATACGGTTAATGCGGCTATCTCTGTAACCACGGCTGGCAGCATACTCATCACTAAAACCATTTCCACCATGTACCTGAACACCTTCGTCCACTACATAATCCAAAACTTCGCTACCATGTACTTTTAAAATAGCACATTCTACTGCATATTCTTCAGCAGCACCTAACAAAGCTTCGTTAAAAGGTTTGCCGGCAGCAGCCAGTTCCAGTTCTTTATCATCCACCCATTTGCTGGTGCGGTACAAAGCACTTTCGCTTGCAAAAATGCGTATAGCCATTTCTGCCAGTTTATATTTTATTGCGCCAAAATTTGCAATAGCTGTTTTAAATTGCTCTCTTGTTTTGGCATACACTACAGTATCATTTACCGACATTTTTGCGCCACCTAAAGCAGCAGCACATAATTTTAAACGACCTATATTTAAAATGTTGAAAGCAATAATATGGCCTTTACCAATTTCTCCTAATAAATTTTCAACCGGCACTTTACAATCCTGGAAATATAATTGCACAGTTGAAGAACCTTTAATACCCATCTTATGTTCTTCTGGCCCTTGTGTAAAACCTTCCATACCCCTTTCTACAATAAAGGTCGAAAATTTGTCACCGTCTATTTTTGCAAATACGGTATATACATCTGCAAAACCACCGTTAGTGATCCAGCATTTTTGCCCGTTTAAAATGTAATGTTTACCATCGGCACTAAGCACTGCTGTTGTTTTTGCACCTAAAGCATCACTGCCGCTGTTGGGCTCCGTTAGTCCGTAAGCACCTTTCCATTCGCCACTGGCTAACTTAGGAATGTATTTTTGTTTTTGTGCCTCGGTACCAAAATATAAAATAGGTAAAGTGCCAATACCGGTATGTGCTGCAATAGCCACACTAAAAGAATAGCCGCCACCTAATCCTTCATTTACTAAAGTAGAAGTGATAAAGTCTTTTCCTAATCCACCAAAACTCTCCGGTACGCTGGAGCCAAGCAAACCCTGCTCACCAGCTTTTACCATCAACGATGGCATCAGGCCAGCTTCCATTTTATCAATCCTGTCAACAATAGGCAGCACTTCCGAACTTAAAAACTGAAGGCACATATCTTTTACCATCAGTTGCTCTTCATTAAAATCTTCAGGAGTAAAGGTGTCAAAAGCATTGCTTTCTTTAATTAACCATTCTCCGCCTTTAAATAATGTTTGGGGTGATGTTGATGTATTCATATAGTTTAAGTTTTTGCCCCTCCGCCCCTAAAGGGGAACCAGAGCGTTATTATTGTAATTTCTTCTAAAAACTTTGAATTCTTCTTCGCTTTGATAAAGTTCCCCTTAAGGGGTTAGGGGCTTTACTATTTCAAATTATCATATACCATCTGCAATACTTCCTTTGCAATTTCAATCTGTCCGTGTGTTACACCTTCCAGTGCTTCATTCAAAGTGGTGTTAGCAATTTCCATACAGCGTTCTTCCAGTTCTTTTCCTTCATCAGTTAATACAATCATATTCATGCGGCGGTCTTCCTTCGATGCATTCCTTTTTACCAGGTTTATTTTTTCCAGGTTATCCACCAAACGTGTAATGCTGGGTTTATCTCTAAAGGTGGCATCGCACAATTGCTGCTGGCTAAGGCCATCTTCTTTCCATAAATGATATAACACACTCCATTGTTCAATGGTTATTTCAATACTGGCCTGCTTAAAAATTTTTTGCAGCCGCCTGCCTATTGCCGTGCTGGCTTTCCCTGTTATAAAGCTGTAAAGTTCTCCTTTCTTAAATTGGTTGTTTGGCATATAGTTGTTTATGCAACTAAACAAAGATAATGATTCGTTTGAAATTTTAAAATTTATTTTTGCGCTACCGGTTCGGCCAGAGGCGGAACACCACATATCAAATATGCAACAGGTTTTACTACTCATTTCGGCAATATTTCTCTGTATTTACTGTATTTTAATAATGTATTACCGCCAAAGCTGGGTTTCAATTCCGGATTTTGAATTTCAACTTTTAAATTTTAAGCCAGCTACCAAAATATCGGTAATTATTCCAGCCCGTAACGAGGAGCAAAATATAAAAGCCTGTCTCAATTCTCTGCTTGCACAATCTTACCCAGCGCATTTATTTGAAGTATTGGTGGTAGATGACCACTCAACCGATAACACTGCGGCGATGGTTTTAAATTACCGCCAACAAAATATAAAGCTCATCAGCTTAAAAGATTTTGTGGCAGCAAATGCCATTAATTCTTACAAAAAGAAGGCCATTGAAATTGCCATTCAGCAATCAACCGGCGAACTAATTGTAACTACAGATGCAGATTGTATTGTTCCAAAAAACTGGCTGCAAACCATTGCTGCATTTTATGAAGAAAAAAATCCGGCATTTATAGTAATGCCCGTTGCTATCAATTGCAGCAGCAGGTTTATAGAAATGTTTCAGGCGGTAGACTTTATGACATTGCAGGGAATTACCGGCGCATCTGTACACAAAAAAATGCACAGCATGTGCAACGGTGCCAATTTAGCTTATAGCAAAAAAGCCTTCAACAAAGTAAATGGTTTTGCAGGCATTGATATTATTGCCAGTGGCGATGATATGCTGCTGATGCACAAGATCTATAAGCAAAACCCTAATGCCGTTTTATTTTTACAATCAAAAGAAGTAATTGTACAAACACAGCCTGTTAAAACAGTTAAAGAATTTTTTAACCAACGCATCCGCTGGGCAAGTAAGGCAGACAAATACGATGATAAAAGAATTTTTGTTGTGCTATTGGTAGTATATCTTTTTAATTTTTTATTACTGGCTTTACCAATTAGTGCCTGTTTTAATAATGTTGAATATTCAATGTTCAATATTCAATATTCAACATTATTAATTTGGTTATTGTTGCTATGTTTAAAAACCATTACAGAATTATTATTTTTATATCCTGTTGCAAAATTTTTTAATAAACAACGTTTACTATGGCTGTTCCCGGTAATGCAACCCTTTCATATTGTATACACCGTTATTGCCGGGTGGTTGGGTAAATTTGGCAGCTATAAATGGAAAGACAGAAACGTAAAATAATTGAACCGTATGATTTTAACCAATAACAAAAAACCCGAAGTGGTTTTAATTGGCGCAGGCATAATGAGTGCTACATTGGCTCTTTTTTTAAAAGAATTAATACCAGGGGTTTCCATTACTATTTTTGAACGGCTGCATAAAGCTGCAGAAGAAAGCTCAGATGCATGGAACAATGCCGGTACCGGCCATTCTGCCTTTTGCGAATTAAATTATACGCCTGAAAAAGAAGATGGCAGCGTTGATATCTCTAAAGCCATAAAAATTGCATCGCAATTTGAAACCTCCAAACAATTTTGGACTTACCTGGTGCAGCAACAGTATATATCATCTCCAAAAAAATTTATAAATCATGTGCCACATTTTAGTTTTGTTTGGGGCGATGAAAATGCAGCGTATTTAAAAAAGCGTTTTGAAGCACTGGTTAAACACCCTTTATTCAGCGGTATGCAATTTTCGGATAATTATGATCAATTACAAAAATGGATGCCATTGGTAATGCAAGGTAGAAATACCAGTGATACAGTAACTGCAACAAAAATGGATATGGGTACCGATGTAAATTTTGGTACACTTACTGATGCCATGATAGCACATTTAGAAAGTTTGAAAGATGTTACATTATACCTGCATCACGAAGTAAGAGATTTGGAAAAACAAGAGAATGGCGAATGGAAAATAGTTGTAAAGAATTTAATTACAGATGATACCATTAAGGCAAAAGCAAATTTTGTTTTTATTGGTGCAGGCGGTGGCGCTTTACCACTTTTACAAAAAGCCGCTATTGAAGAAGCTGAGGGTTACGGCGGGTTTCCTATAAGTGGGCAATGGCTAAAATGTACCAATGAAAATATTATACAACAACATGCTGCAAAAGTATATGGCAAAGCCAGTGTGGGTGCACCGCCTATGAGTGTACCGCATTTAGATACCAGGATAATCAACGGTAAAAAAGAATTATTGTTTGGACCTTTTGCCGGCTTTAGTACAAAATTTTTAAAAAATGGCTCATATTTCGATCTGCCTAAAAGTATTGAATGGGAAAATGTTTTTCCTATGCTGGCTGCTGGCTGGCATAATTTACCACTCACTAAATATTTAATACAGCAGGTTACACAATCTGCAGCAGACAGGTTGAATGCATTAAAAGAATATTATCCACTTGCCAAAATGGAAGACTGGGAATTGGTGATTGCCGGGCAAAGAGTGCAGGTAATTAAAAAAGATGAAACCGATGGTGGCGTATTGGAATTTGGTACCGAATTAATTTGTACTGCAGATGGTTCACTGGCTGCTTTACTCGGAGCATCGCCTGGTGCCTCAACTGCAGTAGCTGTAATGATCAATGTTTTAAAAACTTGCTTTGCAGAAAATTTTGCTTCAGCACATTGGCAATCCAAACTAAAAGAAATGATTCCTACCTTAGGCAAGTCGTGGGAGGATTACGGGTTACTTTGTCAGGAAATTAGCGAATGGACAAATGATGTATTGGAATTAAATTAGTTTAGGCGTTTAGGGTTTAGATGTTTAGTTATTTCTATATTTTGTAATTTACAGCATGCAGCAAACCTTTTCTTACAAACAACAAACCTGGAAGCGGCTTAAAAAAAACAAAGGCGCTTTGCTGGGCTTATTTATTATTACCATTGCTTTGCTGCTTACTATATTTGGGTATTTAATTGCACCGGACGGTTCTCCAAACGCCGATCTGCAAACGGTGGAAATACAGGCGAAAAAGCCAGGCTATACTCAACAATTTTTAAAAATTCCAGACAGAATAAAATCCTGGGATGGTATTTGGATAGACCATCTTTTCAATGGAGAAAAAAATCATTACAAGTTAATTCCCATCAGCGGTTATAAAATAAAAAACGACAGCCTGTTTGTTAATAAATTTATTGATGAAGATACTTCCGTAGTTCAGTATTATTCTATCAATGACCTTACTTTAAATCAACCGGAAAGCTTTATTGCACAAAACATCATCATAAAAAAATACTGGCAGGGTACCGATAAATTTGGCAGGGATATTTTAAGCCGCTTAATTATCGGCACCAGGGTAAGTTTAGCCGTTGGTTTAATTGCGGTACTTATCTCTTTAACATTGGGTATTATCCTGGGGGCAATAGCAGGTTATTTTAAAGGTTGGGTAGATGAAGTGGTAATGTGGTTGGTAAATGTTACCTGGAGTATTCCCACATTACTTTTGGTTTTTGCCATTACACTGGCAATGGGTAAAGGCTTTTGGCAAATATTTATTGCAGTTGGGCTAACCATGTGGGTTAGTGTAGCCCGTTTGGTACGTGGGCAGGTAATGGCAGTAAAAGAATTAGAATTTGTACAGGCCGCAAAAGCTTTAGGCTTTACTAACTTTAGAATAATTGTTAAACATATTTTGCCTAATATACTAGGGCCAATATTGGTAATTGCCGCAAGCAATTTTGCAACCGCTATTATTGTAGAAGCTGGTCTTAGCTTTTTAGGCATTGGTGTACAACCACCGCAACCTAGTTGGGGATTAATGATAAAAGAAAACTACAACTTCATTATTACCCACAACCCAATGTTGGCTTTAGTGCCAGGCTTTGCAATAATGCTGCTGGTATTGGCCTTTAATTTACTGGGCAATGGATTAAGGGATGCGGTAGATGTAAAAACCCCTTCCGCCCCTTAATGTGGGTTACTCCTTTGGTGCCACCTGCACATTTCTGTTAAACCCTTCTTCCAGCGAAATAAATGTTTCTGTTCTGTCGATGCCTTTTATTTTTTGCAGCTCATCATGTAATACATAGCGAAGCTGGTTAATGTCCTTCGTTACAATTTCAATAAACATGCTGTAGTTACCAGTAATATAGTTCAAGCGTACTATTTCCGGAATCTTCATCAGGTCTTGCGCTACACTATCATATAAAGAGCTTTTCTCTAAATAAATACCCACAAATGCGGTAATATCGTAGCCTAGTTGTTTTAAATCTACATTCAGTCTTGTACCTTTGACGATGCCGAATTCCTGTAGTTTTTTGATCCTTACATGAATGGTACCACCGCTAACAAATAATTTTTTACCCAGGTCGGCATAAGATATTTCAGCGGTCTCCATCATTTCGTGAATGATCTGTAAATCGAGTTTATCCAAATTTAATTTCGCAGCCATTATAGATGTTTTATTAGCATTAATTCAATCGTTAATGCAAATATTTGAATAATTTCTATATTTTCAAAATTTTTGTTGAATTATTTTTAAATTAGTTTTTCTTTTTTACTTTTGTGGTATCAAAATCTGCTACTGGCAGGTAAAGTTCTTATCATAACACTGTGGGGTGATGAAATTTTTGGCAGACATGCCCTCTTGTCTCGAGGGTGAGGATAACAGGATAAACGAAGCATAGAGCCGTATTTGCAGCAATGTAAGTGCGACCGGGGTCGACCACCGAACTTTGTACTTCAGCTAACTGCCTCGTGGAGGTTCGATCCCTCCCCCTACAGCAGTAATTTATTTAAGCCTTCGTTGAAAAACGGAGGCTTTTTTGTTTTGTATCTGTCTGTTCCTGAGTTTTAAATTTTACTTCTTAAATCCAATCCTTTCTCTTTCCTTCCATTGTTGTTTTGTTGTAGCCTCTTCTTCCTTTTTGTCAAGCAAATTTTCTAATGCATCATAAATGGCTCCCAACTGTGTATCGTGTTCACCTAAACGGGCTTGCATTTCCTTTCGTAAATCATTTATCTGTTCAAACAAATCTTTGTGGTTGTTGGCAAAATGCCGCATGGCTATAAATGCCCTTACTATAGCAATATTCATATCAATTGCCTTATCGGAATTTAAAACAGATGCCAGCATTGTTACACCATGCTCCGTAAATGCAAAAGGCATATATCTTATACCACCACGTTTTGAGGTGCTAAAATTGCACCTCAAAGTTTCAAACTCATTTTTTGTAAGTTCAAACATAAAATCAATGGGGAATTTTTTTAAATTTTGTCTTACTGCCCGTTTTAAATATTTAGTTTCTGTTTGATAAAGCTCTGCCAAATCAAAATCCAGCATTACCCTTTGTCCTCTAACCTCAAATATTTTGTTATGTATTATTTGCAGATTCATTGTATTGCTTGCAGTATTAATAACAGACGCTGTTGTTTTAAAATGATATTGAAAAAATTATTAATAACAAAATAGTGAATTGTTATCATACTAAACTTCATTTTTTGCATAACATTTGCATTTTCATTGCTTTCTTTGCATCTCATTTAACCCTTATTCCATCAAATGAGATTTGCAAAACTTAGTGTACTTTTTTTGTTACCTCTTTTTACCAATGCCCAGGATAAAGCTATCAAAATACTTCAGCTGGAATCTGGTACAGTTACACCCAAAGTGCCTGCACCGGATACTTCAAAAAAAGCATGGAAGACGGGTGGTTTGTATCGTTTAAACCTTGGCCAGGGTAGTTTAAGTAACTGGGCCGCCGGTGGCGATGAGTTTTCGATAAATGTAAACACTACACTAAACTTATATGCTTCTCATAAAAAAAGGAAATTTAACTGGGATAATTCGCTGGATCTTGTTTTTGGTTTTTTAAAAACTACCAGCCTGGGTTCCAGAAAAAATGATGACCGTATCGATCTTGTTTCTAAATACAGTTACTCTATCAATAAAAAAACCACTGTTGGTTCTTTATTTAATTTCAGAACACAGTTTTTTACAGGGTATTCTTATCCCAATAAAGTAAAAGTATATTCTTCCAATTTTTTATCGCCGGGCTATGTGCTTACCAGCTTGGGAGTTGATTATAAACCTCAAAAAGAATTATCACTTTTTGCTTCGCCACTTACATCCCGTTGGGTTATTGTAACCAATGATAGCCTTGCGTCAAAAGCTTCGTATGGTGTGGATACCGGAAAAAATGTGATCAATCAACTGGGTGCATTTGCAACAGTTAACTATCAAAAAGAACTGGTAAAAAATCTTACCTACAGATCCCGTTTGGATATGTTTTCCAACTATAAAAAAAATCCCTGGAATGTAGATGTTTATATGACCAATGTACTGGCCATTAAAGTTTTTAAAATGCTTTCGTTTAACTGGAGTTTTGATGTGATCTATGATGATGATACCCGGATTTTTGGTGATGAGAAAAACTCTCCGGCATTACAATTAAAATCTATTGTAGGGGCCGGCTTTCAGCTTAAAATATAAGCCGGTTTTATTTAGTAAGGGCAAGCTTATTATTCAACGGCGCTTTAATTATCTTTGCCGCCCATGGCACAAAAAAAATTACAACGTTTTGCAGATATAAAAACCTTTGCCAATGTTTTGGAGTATCCGGAAAATATGCCCGGCAAATGGAACAGTTTTTTTAAAAATGATAACCCTGTTATTTTAGAGCTGGCCTGTGGCAGGGGCGAATATACTGTTGGCCTTTCTAAATTATTTCCACAACAAAACTTTATTGGGGTTGATGTAAAAGGCAACCGTATGTACATTGGTGCTAAAAAATGCCTGGCAGAAAAACTGGACAATGCCGGCTTTTTAAGAACCCAAATTGAACGCATCGCTGAATTTTTTGCTGCTGCCGAAGTAGAAGAGATATGGATCACTTTTCCCGATCCGCAATTACGGGTTTCCAAAGCAAAAAAAAGATTGACCCACCCAAGGTTTTTACGTTTATACCAGCAGTTTTTAAAACCAACCGGCGTAATACATCTTAAAACAGATTCTCCCGATTTGTACCAATTTACAAAAACGGTAATTGAACTATATGGCTTAACTATTGTTGAAGATTACAGTGATGTGTACAAACAACCCGAAGTAAAAGAAGAATTGAAAATAAAAACTCATTACGAAAGCCTGGATATTGCCCAAAGTAATACAATACATTATCTTAAATTTACTTTGCCGGCAAGTATAAAAAATATTGATGACCAATTACAGGAGCAATTAAAAAATGAACAACCTGACTGAAGGAGAAGATTATTATTACAATGAACAAGGCTATATTGTTCTTACAGAAAAATACCATTTGCAAAAAGGTGACTGCTGTGGCAATGGTTGTAAGCATTGCCCTTATAATTATAAAAATGTTCCGGAGCCAAAACGCAGCGAATTACTATCTTTAATACCTGATGGCAAAGCAATCAACCACATTACCGGGTAAAAAAGTAAGCATAAAAAAAGCTGAAGAAAAGCCACGTAGTACAGTAAAAGAATACAGTTTTTTTGTGGATGTATATGAAGTGGTACGGCAAATACCCAAGGGAAAAGTTACATCTTATGGTGCTATTGCGGCATACCTGGGCACAAAATTATCTGCACGGATGGTGGGCTGGGCAATGAATGCCGCACATACAGCAAAACCCAAAGTGCCGGCACAAAGGGTAGTAAACAGAAACGGTATGCTAAGTGGAAAGCATCACTTTGATACCCCAACATTAATGGAAGAATTATTAAAAAAAGATGGTGTAGCTGTAAAGAATGATACGGTGGTAGATTTTAAAAAAATATTTTGGGATCCGGTAACTGAATTAAGTTTATAACAATGAGCAATACAATTATACAAGGCAAGGTTTCTTTTGTAAATCACGAAAAACAATACGTGATGATAGAGTATGAGGTAAACGGAAAAAAGAAAACTATTAATGGTGTGGTAGATGATAAAACCCAGCAGCAATTAATTAAAGATGGCCTAATAAAAAAAGCACATACTTTTCATATTGGAGATATTATAAATTTTAATGCCGGGCTTTCGGGCAGGGGCGATAAAATGGTAGCCAGTAATATTCAGTATTTATACAATCCTGCGTTGGATGTGCTTATCAACAAAGCAAAAACAGAAAATAATTTTATTGGTTATTTAAAAATGGCCGAAGATAAAATTTATGTAAAAGAAATCGACAGTTACCTGTTTTTTCCTGTTGCTGTATCGCCCTGGCAAATAATACCTACAGAAAAAGAATTGAATGAAGCCGTTACTTTTTCTTTAGAAAATATGGAGAACAAAGAGAAAGTAACTGCCAAGCTGTTCAACAATAATTATATCCCGGAGTTTTACGCTGCAGTAAAACTGCAAAAAGCAAAAACACCTGTTGAGGCTGAAGTGTACAAAATATCACCACATGGCATTTACCTAAACATTATTGGTGATAAAATACAGGCGAAAATTGCACTGTCAAAAAATACTGCCGCAACTGATTTAGTAAAAGATATAAAAGTGGGAGATAAAATAAAAGTGGTGATCACCTATTTAAGCCCGGTAAAAATAATTGTAGAGCCCGTTTTATAATTCACTAACCTCCGCTTCGCTTACACCAAGCAGCAATGCAATTTTCAATTTAGAAGGTGCCAAAATTGCAAATAATAATATCAATACTGCAGCTAAAGCTATAAATGCATAATTGCCTGTAAGAAAAAAGCATACAATGCTGAAAATACCCGGCCCTTCTAAAAAGGCCCACTGCATTACACAGCCCGAACGATATAGAGCAAATTTTTCTTTTAACCCTGCGGAAATTTCTCTTGCCTGTGATAATTTCTTTTTAAATAAAAAATTACCTGCAAAAAAACCTGCCGCAGAAAGTGCGATTGCTATTACCTGAAATATTTTATCCATATCCTGTAGAGAAGGAACCATTGCTTTGCTGTACAACATATAAAAGCAAATAGCAGCAAATAAAATTTGCCCGGCCAGCATTGCCTTATGCATCAAGTTCATTGCTCTTAAATCATTGCCTTTATTCATAATGCTAATTATAATAGGGGCTGATCATTAAGTAAACCACCACGCCGGTAACGGCTACATAAAACCATACCGGCCAGGTTATTCTGGTTAATTTTTTGTGCTGTTCGTACTCCCCAATTAAAGCCCTGTAAGCAGTAAATAAAATAAGGGGAAGTATAATTGCTGCCAATGGAATATGTGTAAGCAAAATAAAATAATACAGCATGCGCAAGCTTCCGGCTGCAGTTTTTTCTTCGTTGCTTAAAATACCATTATGATCTATGTCACCAAACTTAGTATCTCCTGCCAGCAGATGATGACAGATGTAAGAAACTAAAAACAATACTGATAAGGTCATGGCTGCAAGCATTATTTTTTTATGCAGCAAATATTTTTTTTGTTTAATGGTAACCAATCCTGTTAAAAGCAAAACGGCAACTGCAGAATTGATAATGGCATTTGCCTGTGCAAACACATGCACATTAAACCCCAGGTCAACATCTAATTTAATTTTACTTAATAATACCACTGTAGCAAATACCACAAATGATACAATGTAAATTAAGACCTTGGCTTTTTTATCATTTTTCTGCAAAGAAGGTTGTAACATACTAGGCCTGTTTATTTTTATTTCTGTTTAGTAAAAGTGTTATTATCAAAACAATTCCTATGGCTATAAAAATAAGGGGCAGTATAGGAATAAAATCTCTTAATATAGATGGAGAAGTTTTATCTCTTTCCAGCATCAGCAACGGAATATCTCTTACCAGTGTTTCCTGTTTGGCTGTATCAAATCCATTATAAAATCCTCTTACAATTCTGTTGGTATCTAATAAAAAGAAATTCTCGGTATGGATAAATGCGGTATCTACTCCGGGGTCGGCAATATTTGCCCTAATTTCATTTAAGGCAAAATCATAAATTTCTTTTTTATCACCGGTTACCAACCACCAGGTATCGTGGTTAATATTATAGCGATCCGCAAATTTTCTTAACTGTGGTACAGAGTCATGTTCCGGATCAATACTTATTGAAATGAACTGCACAATACTATCATTTTTTACAAAAGAATCCTGCAGGCGCTTCATACTTTTAGCAAGGCCGGGGCAAATAGAAGGGCAGCGTGTAAAAAAGAAATCCAGTACAATTATTTTTCCATGTAAATCATCCAGGCTCACTTTTTTTCCTAGCTGATTGGTGAATTGTATGTTTTTTACTTTATGCCAAATGGTATCTGTCACCATTTTTCCTTTTCTTTCTTTTACCACAATGCTATCGGGCATATAATATTTACCCGGCATGTGTACTGCGTCTTTACTGTAATACTTTACTAAAAAGTAGCCTGTAAATGGCAACAGCATAGCCAGCATTAAAGAAAGTATTGCTTTTTTATTCATAATTTTTATTACTGAGAATGCAAATTTACAGCAAGCAAGTTCAAAAAAGGGGTTTTGCTTTTAATAGTATTTAATAAAAAAGCCATCGCTTGGTGCGATGGCCTTGGTATTTAATATTTTTTTGTTTAGTCTTTAGCTCCCTTTTCAATTGCAGCGGGTTTTGCCACTTGTTCAGTTTTATATTCTCTGCTACCTGCGTCAGTATTTCTTAAATTTTTCCAACTGTTGCCGTCCCATAAAAATGCAATAATAAACCAGATGAATAAACACAGCGGCACGACGATGGTCATGATCATATTTCTTATCTCATCACCCAGGTGCATAAAAATAGAAACAATATAATATGCTTTTGCAAGTGTTAAAATACAAACTACCCCTTTAAACATTAATACCAGGGTATGGTTGGGTGCTTCTCCTTTATGGATATTATATATTGCCAAACCAATAGCTAGTTCTATTACTGTAATAACAGATAATAGCCAAAAGGTTCTCCAAATTTTTTTTGTGCCGCCTGAATGATCGGCGTGAAATGTTATTTCCGGTGATGCTGAATGTGCTGACATAGTTCTTATTAAATAATTTATAATGAGTTTAGAAGTTTAGGGGTTTAGAAGTTTAGATGGAGCTACTAAACTCCTAAACTTCTAAACCCCTGAACTTAAATTAGATAGAAGCAAAGGAATACAAATACCCAAACCAGATCCACAAAGTGCCAGTACAAACCAGCCTTTTCAATCATTTCGTAATGACCACGTTGATCAAAATGCCCCATTTTGGTTTTAATGTACATTACAATATTTATGATAACACCACTAAATACGTGAAAGCCGTGAAAGCCTGTAATTTCGAAGAAATAGCTACCAAAGGCTATTGGTCCGGGGGTGGCAACTTCTTTTCCATTAAACATTACTTCTGGGCCAAAAGGGTTATGTGACACAGTAGTATTCCAAAGTTCAATTTGTCCGTTTACCAATACTTCATGCTGGCCGGTAAGCATATGCGTCCATTCCCATGCCTGGCAACTTAAGAAAGCTATACCGCCAATAATTGTTAGTATCATGTATTTCTCTACACCCTTCCTGTTCATATTATGCCCTTCATGTACTGCCAACACCATTGTTACAGAACTAAATATTAAAATAAAGGTCATTAAACTAACAAATGCCAGTGGCAAATTAGCGTGCCCTGCAAAAGGAAAAGAATTAAAAACATGGTTAGGATCTACCCAGTGATTTTGGCTAAAACGAATGGTGCCGTAACTAATTAAAAATGCGCCAAAAGTAAAGGCATCACTCATTAAAAAGTACCACATCATTACTTTACCATAGCTTGCGTTAAACGGGCTTCTTCCCCCGTTCCACCATTTGGTATTTGTTGGCGTTGCTGTTGTTGACATCTATATAACTTTTATTTTACTACTTATTTTTATACTGTAACACTCTATGCTTAAACCGTTTTTATCTTATCATCAATAAAAAGATCAAAAGATAAATCCACAATACATCTACAAAGTGCCAGTAAGTACTGATTACTTCTACCGGAACTGTATTGTAAATTCTTGTTTTTGCGTTGAATGCTTTAGCAAAAAGCACCAGCAAGGCAATTATTCCACCAATAACATGTGCGCCATGTAAACCAACAATGGCATACATAAAAGAAAACGACACATTTCCCTGCAACGTAACTCCAAGGCTGTACAATTGCTTAAACCCTATTACCTGCATTACAATAAAAAGAACTCCCAGTATAATAGTTGCCGTCATTAACCTCCGGTATTTAGCCATTACTCTTTCTTTAAAAGAGCGGCCTGCTAAAAACAGTGTAACACTACTCAACAACATTATTGCTGTACTGTACCAAAATATTACCGGCAGCTGAAAAGTTACCCAGTTGGCCTGATTGCGCTTTACAATATAAGCACTGGTTAACCCTGCAAACATCATCAAGATACTTCCGATACCTATCCACAAAGTAAATTTATGCGGATGTATTTTTTTTCGTTGTTCCATTACCACTGTACTCATTCAAAATATTTTTCCAAAAAATATAAAAAGTACTTACTTAAATTTAAAAATGTGCCCTGTTGGCAAACAATGCCAATAAAACAATCATTAAATAAAAATAAGAACTAAACATTACTCTTCTTGCGCTTTTGGCATCCATTTTAATGAACAAAAGAACGCTTACATAAACCATCGCAAGGTTGCAAGCCAGTAAAACCCACATACTTACTACTCCGGCCATTCCGGTAAAGTAAGGCAACAACCCCACCGGTATCATTAATGCACTGTAAATAATACTTTGCATTGCTGTAAACCTGGTTGGCCCCTTATCTGCCGGCAGTAATTTAAAACCTGCCGTGGTATAATCTTTATGTGCCAACCACGCAATTGCCCAAAAATGCGGAAACTGCCATAAAAACTGAATGCCAAATAAAACCCATCCACCCATACTAAAACTATCTGTTGCTGCCACCCATCCAATTAAACAAGGTAAAGCGCCTGGTATGGCACCTACTAATACTGAAATGGAGTTAACTTTTTTTAGTGGTGTGTAAATAAAGCCATACAAAAACAAGCTGAATAAACTCACCATTGCACTTTGAAAGTTAAAGAACACCCACATCATTATCACACCTAAGGCACCTGCAATTACTGCAAATATCACAGCTTCATTTTCACTCATTCTGCCACTGGCAACAGGCCTTTTAGCAGTGCGTTTCATCAACGCATCAGAACTTTTTTCCAACACCTGGTTAATGGCATTGGCCGATCCTGTAATTAACATTCCTGCTACAAAAAGTAAAAGAACTGATATTATTTTATTCCTGACATAAAATACTTCGTTAGGTGCAATTAAAAAACTAACTACAGTACTAAACACCACCATAAAACTTAAAGTGAATTTAATTAACTGAAAGTAATCTTTCACTTTACTGGCCAAACCAAGCGATGCTGATTTGTTGATGTTTGTATTTTCCTCCATGGTTGATGGTTCATGGTTAATGGTTCATAGTAAAACAGTAACCAGCAATCCAATCCCCTTTTATTAATTAAAACACTTCAAATTTCCTGCTCCCCATTATCAATTATCATTATTCAATTATTCATAGTTTAGTGATGTGTTTCATCATCACCAACAGGTACATTTTGCGGAATAAATTCATGACCATCTTTTGCGTAGTCATAAGCACCACGATATACTTCCGGTATTTCTCCAGGCCAGTTACCATGACCAGGATTAACTGGTGTGGTCCACTCCAGTGTATTGGCGCCCCATGGATTTTGTGTGGTAACTTTTCTGCCTTTATACATGCTGTAAAAGAAGTTAAACACAAACAATAACTGAACGGCAAATACTATCATTGATATAAAGCTGATGAATTGGTTCAATTCGCCAAACTGTTTAAATGATTCCCAGTTAGAGAAGTCGTAATAGCGGCGTGGCATACCTGCCAAACCTTCGTAATGCATTGGCCAGAAAATTAAGTATGCACCAACTATAGTTACCCAAAAATGGATATAAGCCATAGTGTTGTTTAAATAGCGACCAAACATTTTAGGAAACCAGTGATAAACCCCGGCAAACATACCAAAGAAAGATGCCACACCCATTACAATATGGAAGTGAGCAATTACAAAATAAGTATCGTGTAAATGGAGATCTAATGCAGAGTTACCTAAAAAGATACCTGTTAAACCACCACTTATAAATAAACTTACAAAACCAATGGCAAACAACATACCCGGAGTAAAACGAATACTTCCTCTCCATAAAGTAGTAAGCCAGTTAAATACTTTAATGGCAGATGGCACCGCAATTAATAAAGTAAGCAACACAAATACAGAACCAAGGAAAGGATTAAGCCCGGTTACAAACATATGATGCGCCCAAACCAAAAAGGCCAGAATTGCAATAGCAAATAAAGAACCCACCATGGCCATATAACCAAATATTGGCTTACGACTGTTTACACTGATAATTTCAGAACTCATACCCATTGCAGGTAATAAGATAATATATACTTCGGGGTGACCAAGGAACCAGAATAAATGCTGGAATAAAATGGCGCTACCACCTTCGTTAGGCAAAATTTTACCCTGAATAACGATATCACTTAAAAAGAAGCTAGTGCCTAAATTTCTATCGAACAATAATAAGATGGCGCCTGATAATAAAACCGGGAAACTTAATACACCTAATACAGCAGTAAAGAACAAAGCCCATATGGTTAATGGCAACCTTGTCATGCTCATACCTTTGGTACGTAAGTTTAAAATGGTACTGATATAGTTGAGGCCACCCAATAATGAACTTACAATAAACATAGCCATGGCTACTAACCATAGGTCCATTCCTATTTTACTACCTGATGATGCATCTCCCAAAGCACTTAATGGAGGATAGATCGTCCAACCGCCACTTGCAGGCCCGGTTTGAACAAACAAAGAAGAGAACATGATAATAGATGCAGTAAAGAAAAACCAGTAACTCAACATATTCAGCATTGGCGAAGCCATATCTCTTGCACCAATTTGTAATGGAATTAAGAAGTTGGCAAAAGTTCCGCTTAAGCCGGCAGTTAATACAAAGAACACTAAAATTGTTCCGTGCATGGTTACTAAGGCGTAATAAAACTCAGGGTCCAGTTTACCGCCCTTTGCCCAATGGCCTAAAAAATCTTCTAACCATGGAAAAGTAGATTCAGGATACCCCAGTTGTAAACGAAATATTACAGAAAATAAACCACCAATAATTGCCCAGATGATACCGGTTACCAAAAATTGTTTGGCAATCATTTTATGATCCTGGCTAAAAACGTATTTGGTTATAAACGTTTCGTGGTGGTGATGTTCGTGATGTGCATCATGCCCTGCATGAACATCTGCTCCGTGTAATGTGGCTGCGCTACTCATTTTCTAATAATAGTTTTGTCAAGAATCTTTAAAAAATTTACTATTGTTGTTACTTAAATATCTCTTTAAATAACAAATTTGATTTTAAAACACTTTTAGTCACTTTATTCTTCTTATCGCTATCATTCCAATCCCCAATTGAATAGTACTCAAAATGCTTTACTTCTGTTTTAGTAATCAAAAAAAATGAAACCATTCCGCCATCATCAGTTCTGTCACTATTTTCCGATCTATAATCCTCTATTTGCCAAATCCCATTCTGTTGTAGTTCCTTCCATTTTACCTGTTTGTTGATCTTTGTTACAAAAGGCAAAAAATATCTGTTCGTATCTGGTTCTGTATTTCCGAATTTCGAATTCTCTTTCAAAAGCCACAAAGCAAGTTCCCCTGGATAATGTCTTCCTAACACATTTTTTTTAATTGGGTTTAAATATGTAAAGAAATACACATTATCCTTTTCTTTTGAAACAATAAAATAATTCGGTTCTGAACTTGAATAGATTATTGTACTATCAAAATTTTCCTTAAAAAAAACTATTAATCGACTACTTTTTTTATTCTTTTCTACTCCTCTTTTTTCCTTCATATAACTGGAGTCAACCTGTGAAGCAGTATCTAATACAATAAAGTAACTTAAAAAAAGTATTAGAATCGGCTTCATTAGTCTTTTCTGCTAACTTCAGTTATTTTATTTTGGTAAAATCGCACTAATTACGTTGGATTTTACAGTATCTGCCTTTGGTTCTCTGTCCGGATATATTGTAAAGTATTCTGCCTTTTGAGTGGCTAACCATTTCCTATATTCCGCTTCGCTTTCCACAATTATAATTCCTCTCATACTAAAATGCCCTTTACCGCACATTTGATCGCAACTGATCTCGTAGGTGAAATTAGGATTGCCTGTTTTGGTCTTCATTTCTTCTGTGGTATACTTAGGTGTAAACCATTGTGTAGTTGGAATACCGGGCACAGCATCCATTTTTAACCTGAAATGAGGTAAACCCACATCATGTATTACATCCTGTGCATTAATTACCATTTTAACAGGTTTGCCCACAGGAATATGCATTGTTCCGGAAACGTGGATATCATCCATGCTTGCCGGATCATCAAAATCCACACCCAGACTATTAGCACCTTTGGTTAATTTATAATTCTTTTTACCTAAAACTTTATCTGATCCCGGGTATCTGAATTCCCAACCGAATTGATGGCCGGTTACTTCTACTACAATAGCGTCTTTAGGAGCATCGCCTGTAATTTTAAACCATGCTTTTAAACCAAATGCTACTAATATACAAAGGGTAATTGCAGGAATAGTGGTCCATACTAATTCCAGCTTGGTGCTATGAGCAAAATAGTAGGCTTTAGTATTGTCTTTTTCCTGGTATTTAAAAGCAAACCAAAACAACAAAATTTGTGTAAGAATAAAAACAGCACCTGTTACAGCCACTGTTATCATAAACATAGTGTCCAGGCTTTCTCCTTCAATTGAAGCAGAGCCTTGCGGAAATAAAGTTTTGGGATAGTACAATTCATTGCAATACCATACACCAATTAATCCAAATATCAGTAGCCCCAAAAGTAAAAAGGCATTGATCTTGTTATTTTGCCGGCGGGTTTTTTCTTCACCTTTTAAAACGCTTACATATTCACTTGCCTTTGCAATCTGGAATATGACAACGAAAACCAATACCCCTAAAGCAATCAGTAAAAACTCCTTCATAGTTCAAAGTTATTTTCTGTAAAATAATTTTTATTCCTTGTCTAAAACAATGTCCTGTTTCTGTAAAAAACACCTGCCTTTTTATGTATGGTGTATCATACTTTCTTTTAAGAAAGGATGATTTTTTGTTAATAATGAATGGCTGCTTAAATACCTGCCCACACCCCACATAATTAATCCGATAAACAAACAAGCTATACCAAATTCAAAAGGCATTAAATGTGCATTTTCATGCAATGTGCCTGGCATAACCATTTGATAAAAATCTATCCAATGACCAAATATGATCAATACAGCCATAAAAGTTACCATCGTCCAGTTTCTCTTTGTACCTTTTTTCATTAGTATTAATAACGGGCAAAGGAAATTTACAATAAGATTAAAGAAGAAAATGCCTTTGTATGGGCCTGCCTTTTCAGCGGTACCAATTCTTTCAACAAAGTATTTAGTTTCTTCCGGTTGGTTACTGTACCAAATCAACATGTATTGAGAGAACCATAAGTAAGTCCAGAAGATAGAGAATGCAAACATAAATTTACCCAAGTCATGTAAATGCTCATCAGTTACATAACTTAACTGGCCTTGGTTTTTCATGTAAATAACAAATAATGCTATTAGAGACATGCCAGAAACAAAAGTACTTGCAAAAGTATACCAGCTGTACATGGTACTGTACCAATGCGGATCAATACTCATTAACCAAAACCAGGGAATAGTAGAAGCTACAGTTAGTGCGAACACCACACAAAACAATGATGCATAAACAGTATTTTTAAACACCCATTTCTTTCCGGTTTCATAATCCATTGCGCCGTCACTGTCACTTTGCAAACTCATGCTACGCATTTTCTTTCCTAAAAGCCACCAAAGAAAAATAGTAATTGCCGACCATATTGAAAAGAAATATGGATTTAAAAAGCCGCTTTTACCACTTAAGATATGGTCTTTAGCAACTGCATCTTTATCTAACCAGTGGTAAATATCTGTTCTGCCACCCCAAACAATTGCCATTAATATAACGAAGGTGATTATACCTAAAATAGGCACCGCACTTGAAACGGCTTCTGATACCCTGCGGAAAGCCACAACCCAACCTGCCATTGCCATTGTGGTAACACAAATAAAGAACATTGCTGCATTTACAACCAGTAAAAAGAACACACTGTTTTGCAGTAACACTGCCCAAAAACGGGTTCCGTCAACACCTGCGGCATGAGCATCATGCCCACCAGCTGCCGCTGCAGTATGATGAGCTACAGGCGCAAACGGGTGCAAAAATATTAAGCCATACAGCAACGCTATTATACCGGCTCCTATCAGGCCATACGTCCACTTTTTATAACTGCCCGGTAATTCAAATTGATGGTTCATCTAAACTTTATTTTGTGTTAATACTTTTATTTTTTTACTACTGCACTGTCTGCTTTTGGTGCCGCTACCGGCGTTGGAGCAACTGTAGTTTTTGGTTCCAGCATTCTTATATACTTTACAATCATCCAGCGTTGTTTTTTATCCAGCTGAGATGCATAGCTTCCCATGTTATTTTGGCCATAGGTCAATACAAAAAACAATCTGCCATCGCTATAAGTTGGAGATAAAGCAATAATACTTTTTACCCCTCCTATTTTAGCAGCAACCGGTCCGTTATTTTCACCTTTTGCACCATGGCAAACGGCGCAGTTAATATTAAATAATCTTGATGCTTCTGCACTATCTGCTGTACTTAAAGCAGGCAACGGATTTAATACCTGGCTGCTTAAATTAAGTAAGCCATTACTGTCGTTTGGAACGGTAAAAGGAAAAAGATCGCCTCTCTTTACTGTACCATTTACAGGCTGGTTATTGTAATATATTTTATGAGATGCGTCAGAAGGGTCTGTTGTAAATTTTGTAGAATCATGTACTGCGTATGTTTCATATGCCCTGCTGTAAGTCATATCAGGCATATAAATTTTACCGGGCTGACGCTTACTGTCGCAGCTTATAAAAACAACAGTAGTTGTTAAAATAAGTGTTGATATAATTGCAATTTTTTTCATTTCGTTCTTATAAAATCTTTGAAATCGGTTTGTTTCTTTTATATATTAATAGCCTTTCTCTTCTTTATATAATTTTTGCTCTCTATCGTATCTGCCAATCCACCAGCCTGTTTCTACCACTTGTACATTTACTTCCTTTGCGCCTGCATTATTTAAGAAAGATTGTACTTCTGCATCATTTGTTTTATCGGTACACTCAATAGCCATTACAAAAAGATCATCGGTAGCCCTTGGGTGAAAGTGATGTTTTTTTACAAAAGGCGCCAGGTTACACAGGTAGCAAAAAGTAAGTACCATACCCACCGCAGCAAACAGTACCGTTAACTCAAACGTAATAGGTATCCAGGCTGGCAAGGCAAAGTGTGGCTTACCGCCAATATTTAATGGCAGTCGTGTACCAATATATAACTGATACCACTTAATGCAGTAGTGGTTCCGGTAATTGCATAAATAAACCCGGCAGTATGAAGACTGGTTTCTCTTAAACCCATTGCATGATCTAAACCATGTACAGGAAAAGGAGTAAACACATCGTGTATTTTATATCCTGCTTTGCGAACGTTCTTCACCGCAGGGAATAATACCGCCTCGTCATCAAAACTACCTACTACAAATTTTTTAATTCCTCCAGCCATAAAATCGATTTATGATTTTAGATTTGGGATTGCTGATCTCAATAAATCCAATTTTGTTTATTATATTTCTTGCTAGTAGCTCCAAGCTATTAGCTAATTGCATTAGTGTGCATGTTCTACTTCTGCAACATAAAATTTTTCCGCATCCTCTTTTTCAATATCAGTCATTTTCGCTTTATAATTCTCTCCACTGGTTTTTAATATTGACTTGATCTCGGCAATAGCAATTACCGGGAAGTATTTTGCAAACAGGAAGAAGCAGGTAAAGAATAATCCGAATGTACCGAGGTAGAAACCGATCTCCCAAATAGATGGGCTGTAATAAGTACTCCATGATGATGGCAGGTAATCCCTGTACACTGAAGTAACAATAATTACAAAACGCTCGAACCACATACCAATATTTACTATGATACTCATAAAGAAAGTAACAGTAATATTTCTTCTTAATTTACGGCTCCAGAACAACTGTGGCGATACCACGTTACAGAACATCATTAACCAGTAACTCCATCCATAAGGGCTGAATAAGTTGGCCCTGTTTTGGCTGAATGCATACCACTCGTATGGATTTTGACCATACCATGCAATAAACAATTCTGTTAAGTAAGCGCAACCTACAATACTACCTGTAAGTACAATTACCTTATTCATTGCTTCAATATGTCCTAAAGTGATATAGTCCTGAAGATTTAAAACTTTACGCACAACGATCATCAGCGTTTGCACCATAGCAAATCCGCTAAATACCGCACCCGCCACAAAGTATGGAGGAAAGATGGTGGTATGCCAACCCGGAACAATGGAAGTAGCAAAGTCAAAAGATACAATGGTATGTACAGAAAGTACAAGTGGTGTACTTAAACCTGCCAATACCAATGATAAAGATTCATGACGTTGCCAGTGTTTAGTACTACCGGTCCATCCAAATGCCGCCACACCATAAAACATTTTGCGGAATTTTGTTTTGGCCCTGTCACGTACAGTGGCCAGATCGGGTAATAAACCAGAATACCAGAATAATAATGATACCGTAAAATAAGTTGATATCGCAAATACATCCCACAATAAGGGCGAGTTAAAGTTAACCCACAAAGGACCTCTTGAGTTAGGATAAGGTAATACAAAGAATGCCATCCACACACGGCCCATGTGCCATATTGGAAATTGGCCTGCACACATTACCGCAAAAATAGTCATCGCTTCAGCCGCACGGTTTACACCTGTTCTCCATCCCTGACGAAACAGCAACAATATCGCTGAGATCAAAGTTCCGGCATGGCCAATACCTACCCACCAAACAAAGTTGGTAATATCCCAACCCCATCCAATGGTTTTATTTAAATTCCACTGGCCAATACCGTAAGTAACCTCACGGTAAATGCTGTACACACCAAATAAAAGTAAAGCCACGCTGATATAAAAGCCAATATACCAAAGGCGGCTTGGTTTCATTTCAATGGGGCGTACTATATCTTCCGTTACCTGGTGGTAATCTTTATCACCATCTACCAGCGGTTCCCTTAGTTGCGATTCGTACTTTAGTAATGACATATTTAAAAGCTATATGCTAAAAGCTAAAAGCTAAAAGCTTGTTTAATTTTTATTTAGTACCTGTTTTATTACCCTTTTTTCTTCGCCCCTGTCTGCTCCATTTCCCCCTTCAGGGGATAGGGGCTTAAGCGTGTGCTTTCTCTTCTTTCTTGCCTGTTTCTTTTTTCTCTTCGTGATGCTCTTCTGTTACTGCTGCAACCTTTCTCTCTGTATTTTTTATTTTAGCCAGGTAACTTACGTTTGGTAAAACGTGCAGTTGCTCCATAACATAAAAATTACGGTGTTTCTGCTCTACGTGCCTTATTTTATAAACATCACTTTCTTTATCGTTAACATTACTAAAGCTGATAGCGTTAGTTGGGCAAGCTTGTGCACAAGCTACTTTTACATTTCTAATCAATGAAGCATCACCCGCCTTCTTTGCATTTAATTTGCTTTCCTGTAAACGTTGTACACAGAAAGAACATTTTTCAATAACACCACGGCTACGTACGGTAACATCAGGGTTTAATACCATTCTGGTAAGATCATCATTCATCTGCAAAACAGATTCATCCATATCCACGCCAATCAATGGTTGCTGGTTATCGGCAAAACTATCTGCTCCGGTATAATCTAACCAGTTAAAACGACGTACTTTATAAGGACAGTTGTTAGCACAATATCTTGTACCAATACAACGGTTATAAGTCATTTGGTTTAGGCCTTCGCTGCTATGGTTGGTAGCGGCAACCGGACAAACGTTTTCGCATGGTGCGTTATCGCAATGCTGGCAAAGCATCGGTTGAAACACTACATCCGGGTTTTCCATATCACCGGTAAAATAACGGTCGATACGTAACCAATGCATTTCATGCGCTCTTTGCACCTGTAGTTTACCCACCACACTCACATTATTTTCGGCAGAACATGCTACAACACAGGCGCTGCAACCTGTACAGGTACTCAAATCAATACTCATACCCCATTTAATACCAGGTTTTTCCTGCATCAGGTCCGGATACATGGTAGCATCATTAACAAAATCGGTACTGCCGCCTGCAGTTATGGCTAATTTTTCTGCTGTAATTTCTTCTAAAACAGCTTCGGGGTTAGCGATAAAGCTAGCCAAACTGGTTTCGTAAATAACAGGGCGGTTTTCGTTAGAACCATGCACTTGTGTTTGTGCTAATGGATAAGTTGCTGCTGTTTTTTCAACTTTTACAACTGAAGTATACAAGTTAGTACCATCAAAGCTTACTAATGGGTAAGCATTTTTTCCGGCACCTACTGCAGATCTTCCTATGTATTCAGCCACTTTTTCTTTTGTTGCGCCTTCTGTTCCTCTACCGTATCCAACAGCAATTGCTATTACATCTTTATGTATACCAGGAATGATCAACACTGGTAACTCAACAAATTTGCCGTCTGCAGCAGTTACTTTTACAACAGGTTTTTCTGGTGTTACTTCGTAAGCATCAGCCTGTTTTTGATTTCCTTGTACATCAATATCCAAAACCACTTTTGCCATAGCCGGACTCATTACCACATAGTTGTCCCAGGTTACTTTTGTAATTGGATCTGGTAATTCCTGTAACCATGGGTTATTAGCCTGGCTACCATTACCAACAGATATTTTTTCGTACAACACCACTTCAATAGGGCCACCTTTTACAGCTGCAATTTTTGCGGTGGCTTCCGGTACTTTTACGTTGCTGAAAGTAGCTCCGCTTGCAACTACAGGAGTAGTTGGTTCAATAACCCCATCCTGCAATGCTTTATTATAATTATCTGAACTTACTAATTTAGCTGCCCAGTACGTTTTAAAATAAGTTTCGTAATCAGGCGTAACGCTACCACTCCACTTTAGTAAAGAAGTTTGAAAAGCCCTTGTTTTAAATAATGGATTTATGGTTGGCTGCAATATGCTGATATAACCTGTTTTAGGTTCTGCATCGCCCCAACTTTCTAACCAATGGTGAGATGGAATAACATATTTACATTGCTCAGTGGTTTCATCCATAGTTCCGTTGAATGAAATACCTACCGCCTTATTTAAACCTGCAATAAATTTCTTACTATCACTGTAAGAATATGCAGGGTTTACACCGTGTATCAAAACTGCGCCTACTGCGCCACTGTTCATGTCTTCTACCAGCTTAGCCATATCTGCATCAATACCTTTGCGGTAGTTTGAAGTTATAGCCCAGTTAATAGTTTTACCATTGGCTCCAATAGCCTCATTAATGGCATTTACAATTATCTGCACATTTACATCATTGCTGCCACTTACCACTAATGCATTTCCTGCAGCAGCTTTTAATTTATCGGCAGCTAACTTAACACCCTCGTTTAATTTTTTATCTGCAAAAGATGGTGCTGTACCGTTCAATGCATTTAAAATAGCAACAGCAATTGCGCCGGTTTCAGAAGGTTTGTGTGTAAAGCGGTCATCTGCGTTACTACCAGTCAGGCTCATCATACTTTCAAAATGAATATGTTGACTGATCTCTGGTTTTTCGCCTTTAATTTTTCTATTAACAGCGTATTGTTTGGTAAATTCTGTAGGACTTAACCAGGTACCTAAAAAATCGGCACCAAGACTAACAATAACTTTTGCATTATCAAAATGGTAAGAAGGAATGGCTTTTTTGCCATAAGTAGCTTCGTTGGCCAGCAACATACCGCTATAACTTACTGCATCATATTCTACGTGGCGGCTGCCGGGATATTTGGCTAAAAATTCGCTTATTATTTGCAGGGTAGAAGGTGAATTAACTGTAGAAGTTAACAATACAATTGCTTTACCGGCAATTGCATCACCTACCATTTTATCAAAATTATCAAAACTGGTAACTTCTTTAAAGTCCTTACCATCTTTTTGCATCGGGTAACGCAAACGGGTGTTATCGTAAAGATCCAATACAGAAGCCTGTGCCTGTGCATTGGTAGCACCTTGTGTAATACTGGATAGTTCGTTTCCTTCTATTTTAATAGGGCGGCCATCTCTTTGTTTTACCACAACAGCAATAGTATCACCACCATTTACATAGGTTGATGCATAATAATCGGCCACACCCGGAATTAAAGTATCTGGTTTTTGTACATAAGGCACAGCCTTACGTACTGGCATTTCGCAGCTTGCAGCTATAGTAGCAGCAGCTGTACTAAAACCTAAGTATTTTAAAAAATCTCTACGTGGAGCTTTGGCATCTAAAATGCCTTTATCGTCCATATCCGCCAATGGCAGCAACTCTTCTTTAAATTCCTTTTCAGCAGATTGCTGAAAATTTTCAGTTTGATTGAGTTCTCCGAAACTTTGCCAGTACTTTTTATTACTCATAGTATGCTAATGTGCTAATGATAAATAATTACAGATCACTTTTCTTTTTCCGCTTTGGAAACAGTGGATTAATAGTGACATTTTTGACATTCAGTACCGCCAATCTTTTCTACAGTTACGCTGTCCATTTTTCCGCTCTTTAGATCCTTATGGAATTTTTCGTAAATGCTGTAGAATTTGTTGCCTGTGCTGTCTGCTTTATTATAAAAATCAACTTTTGATTCTCTGTGACAGTTGATACACCAACCCATACTTAAATCACTAAACTGGTATACTTCAGGCATTTCCTGAATATTACCGTGGCAGGTTTGGCATTGTTGTTTGCCTACTTTTACGTGCTGGCTGTGGTTAAAATAAACGTGGTCGGGCAGGTTATGCACTTTTACCCATTCAATTGGCGTGGCACCATCAGGTAAACCATCTCCATTTTTATCGGGGTTGTAGGTTTTGGTGGTTTCGTTCCAACCGGCGTAAGCATATAATTTTTTAATTTCGGCAGTACCATCAATAGCAGTACCGTCTTCTCTTACCAGTTTATCGGGGCCTTCGTATTTAGCAATTCCTTTATGGCAATTCATACACACATTTACCGAAGGAATATTAGCATGTTTGCTATCCTGTGCACCACCATGACAATACAAGCAGCTGATTTGGTTTGTACCTGCATGCACCTGATGAGAATAATAAATGGGTTGCTCTGGTTGATAATTTTTCATACGGCCAAGGCCAATTGCACCATTAATAGTATAGTAACCTCCCACTGCAAAAAGCACCAGGATACCAGCCATTAAATAAGCTTTGTTTTTGTAAACCGGTACAGGCTCACTACGGCGGATACCTTCTTTTTCATCAGATAATTTACGCAGATTACTGTTTACCTGTAATAATATAAAGGCTATAAGTGCTAATACTAAGGTAAGAATACCGAAAAGAAGAGAATTGTCTTCAGCTGGTTGTTGACCAGTGGCTCCGCCTCCACCTGGTACTGGTGGCTTATAATCATCCACATATTTCATTATGGCATCAACATCTTCCTTTGGTAGTTGAGGAAAACCAGACATTACGCCACTTCCTTTCCACTTTCCAAATAGTTCTTTAGCGTAAGGATCTCCGCTATCGATAACTTTTTGAGGCCCAGCTATCCATTTATACAGCCAACCATCGGGCTGCCTGCTTTTCCATCCCTGCAATGCCGGGCCGGTAAAATCCTTATCTGGCTTATGGCAACTGGAACAGTTGGCTTTAAAAAGCGCCTCACCATCAGCAGCAAAAACATCAGTGTTAAATGAAAGCAAAGCAAACAGAAATAGGAGTGCAAATACTTTGTTAAAGATTTTTCTATACCGACTCATACAGTTATAACGGGGCTAATGTGGAAAAATATCCTAGTTTGGCTGCAAATTTAAGTCAGGATGTTGACATAATATCAACATTGTTAAAATTTTTTTTCGCTTATTGGGCGTGGGTTTCAGCGAATTGTAAAGATTTTTCTATAGTTATTGTCACATATTTGTAAACAATATTTATCGTGTAATATTTTTCGTTTTGCGTTCTTATTTCACAAATTTTTCCTTCACTTTTGCCAAATGTTTCAAAAACTTAAGCAACGCTGGAAAGTAAACGGCATAAACCTGGTACTCATTATTGCCACTTTTGCTATTGGAGGTAGCTTGTGCGGTAGAGTTAGTTCATGGATAATTACATATTTGCCGGTAGAAACAAAATGGATTGAAATATTACTTTTTATAATATTTTGTACAATACTTTGGCCACTGTCGGTTTTATTGGTGAGTTTTCCGCTAGGCCAGTTTGCATTCTTTAAAAAATACATTGGTAAAGTATTTAAGCGGTTTGGCGGTAAGCAGCAAAATACCAACGCTACAATTAATATTGCCATTTTTGCAAGCGGTGCCGGTAGCAATGCCCAACAAATAATTAATTACTTCGCTTCTTCTTCAAATATAAAAATTAGTTTAATTGTTTGTAATAAACCCGGTGCAGGCGTATTATCAATTGCTGATAAGGCTGGCATACCTACTTTACTAATAGAGAAAGAACGATTTTTTAAAGGCGACAATTATTTACCCGAATTGCAAAACTTCCACATCGACTACGTAGTGCTGGCTGGTTTTTTATGGAAGATACCTCCGGCTTTAATTAATGTATTCCCCAAAAGAATAATTAATATTCATCCGGCATTATTGCCCAACTATGGTGGTAAAGGTATGTTTGGCCATCATGTACACGAGGCAGTAATTAACAACCAGGAAAAAGAAAGTGGCATTACCATTCATTATGTAGATGAATTGTATGATCATGGTGCTATTATCTTTCAGGCAAAATGCAGCATTAGCCAAAATGATACAGCTGATACCTTAACGCAAAAAATACATGTACTGGAACATCAGCATTATCCAAAAGTGATTGCAGGCATTATTGAAAAGTAAAATTGCAGTTAAAAGAAGGCTATATATGCTGCTGTGTAAATTTGTTGGCGTAATATTATCCCTTTAAATTTTTGTGTTGCGTATATCTCTAAAAATATTTTTACTGCTGTTGAGTTGCCAGATGCTGTGCAATATTGCTGCTGCACAGTTTGTGCTTAGTGGTACCGTTTTCGATTCTTCCAAAATAAATTTTGTACCCGGCGTTAAAGTGGTAAATAAGCTGGGCAATTTTACTTTCACCGATTCGGTAGGTAAATACAGCCTTACCGTTGCTGAAAAAGATTCTGTTAGTTTTATTTTCAGAAATAAATCTACTCAAAAGTTTGCTGTGCGTACTGTTGCCGATCCTTCGCATTTTGATATTTCGTTACGGGTAAATTACAAAGGCAAGTACAGCACTTTAAAAGAAGTGGTGGTATTTGCAAAATCCTATAAAGAAGATTCTATAGATAACCGGGAAACCTATGCAGCTATTTATAATTATGAAAAACCGGGTTTAAAATCTTCCATTTCTCCATCGGGTATGGTAGGTGCCGATGTAAATGAACTGATTAATATATTCCGTTTTAAAAGAAATAAGCGCCTTAAAACTTTTCAGATAAGATTAGAAAACCAGGAGCAGGAAAAATATGTAAACTACCGCTTTAATAAAACCCTTATAAAAAGGCTTACCCACCTGGATGGGCAACAGCTGGATATTTTTATGGTACGATACCGGCCCGATTATGAATTTGCCAGCATGGCCGATGAACTGGTAATGAACCAGTATATTTTAAACTGCTCCTACAAATACAAGATAGAATTATTGCAACAGGACGTTCCAAAAGAAAAAATTTAAAAAAAGTGCAGTACTTTTCATTTTCAAACTATTGAAATGAAAAAAATATTACTGTTCTCCCTGCTATTTATTTCCTTACATACATTGGCGCAAAGCGACAGTATTCCTGCTTTTGTAAAAGACAGTATGGATAATTATGTAAACAAAGCACTTACCGATTGGCAGATACCCGGAGTGGCTGTGTGCATTATTAAAAATGGCAAAGTGGTTGCAATGAAAGGCTATGGTGTAAAAGAATTAAATGGCACAGATAAAGTAGATGAAAACACCTTGTTTATGATTGGCAGCAACAGTAAAGCATTTACAGCAACTGCGCTGGCCATGCTTGATGCTGATAAAAAATTATCGCTGGATGATAAAGTAACAAGGTGGATACCACAATTTAAATTAGATAATAAAGCAGCAGGAGAGCAAGCTATTGTAAGAGACCTGCTTTGTCACCGCATTGGTTTTAAAACCTTTCAGGGAGATTTTACTTACTGGACCAGTAACCTTACCCGAAGTGAAGTAATAGAAAAAATGAGCCACATTAAAGCGGAGTATCCTTTCCGTACAAAATGGGGTTACACTAATGCTGCATTTGTGGTAGCAGGCGAAATTATACCAAAAGTAAGTGGTTTGCAATGGGAGGATTTTATTACTCAAAAAATATTTATACCACTTGGCATGAGCAGCACTTTGGCTTTAAGCAAAGATTTTTCCAATGCGGCCAATAAATGCAGTGCTCATACCATTGCCGATGGAAAATTAATCAAGATACCTTTTTGCAGTATTGATAACCTTGCTGCTGCAGGCAGCATTGGCTCATCGGTAAATGACATGAGCCATTGGGTAATGGCACAGTTGAATAATGGCAAATACAATGATAAACAGGTTATTCCGGCAGCAGCTATTGCACAAACAAGATTACCCCATTCCATTTTAGGCAATGGCGGTTATTTATACAATACCGGGCATTTTAGTTTGTACGGCCTCGGTTGGTTTTTAGAAGAATATTGCGGTAAAAAAATTGTATCGCATACCGGTGGCGTAAACGGTTTTGTTACCAGTGTTACTTTAATACCGGAAGAAAAATTAGGCATTGTTGTGTTAACCAATACCGATCAAAACAGTTTTTACGAAGCGTTAAAATGGGAAATTGCAGATGCTTATTTAGGCAAACCTTACCGCAACTACAGCAAAGTATATGCAGGTTTTAATAACGAACAAAAAACAAAGGATGACGCAACTGATAAAAAAATGAAAGACTCTGTAGCATTGCAATTAAAAACTGCTTTGCCATTAACGGCCTATTGTGGCAGCTACAGCAACGAAGTATATGGCAATATGAATGTAGTACAGGAAGGTGGTGAATTAAAAATGAAATTCAGTCATCACCCTAACATGTATGCAAAATTAGAATCGCTGGGTGGCAACAGGTTTTATGTTACTTTCAGTGATCCTGTTTTTAGCAAAGCCATATTCCCCTTTACCGTTACCAATGGTAAAGTAACGGCAGCAACAGTTAAAGTAGCCGATTTTGTGGAATATAATCCTTACGAATTTAAAAAGAAAAATCCCTAACCCCCTCCCGATAAGTATCGGGATAAATTCCGGGGGAACTGAATCTATAACATTAAATCTCAATAATTTTTTTAAACGTTTTATTTTTTTTATGGAAGAGAATCAACTGAACTTAGGTGTTGGCACAAGATTACAACACACACAATTTGGGCCAGGCGTAATAGTTGGCGTTAAGTATGCTGCTTACATCATTTCATTTATCCATCATGGCATAAAAGAGATTGATAAAACAGATGATAAGCTGGAAGAAATTATTGCAGAAAACGTAACTGCAGAAGTGGAAACAGTTTCGGCAGTAGAGCGTTCTTTATTAAAAATATTAAGGCAATGGAGTGATGTAAATGAACTGGTACCGCTGGGTGATAAATGGATCGGCGGTACCATGTTGCTGCAAACTGCAGACAAAAGTTTAAAACCAAAAGAAATCCCTATCGATGATTTTTTTCATAAAATTGTTATGTTACGAGATCGCTTAAGGGTGCTGGAACAAAACATTAACAGTAATAAAAAACTAAGCGACGAAGAAAAAGTAAACATACAACAATACATTACCCGTTGCTATGGCTCACTTACTACTTTTAATGTGCTGTTTAAAAATAAAGAGCATTGGTTTGTGGGAGAAAAATCCGGTGGTGAGTAATTCATTTCATTTATTCACCCGCCACTCCTGCGGCGTAACGCCATGCTCTTGTTTAAATATTCTTGCAAAATATCCCGGGTCGGCATAGCCGCATTCCAATGCAATGTAAGCAATAGGGTTAGCAGGATCTTTAAGCAAGGCTTTGGCTTTGTTTAAGCGAATAATACGGATGAATTTATTGGGCGAGCAACCAGTGAGTGCATCCAATTTGCGGTGCAGTTGAGAGTGGCTCATAAATACCAGTTTGCATAATTGCTCTACAGTAAAATTGGTTTCGGTTAAATGTGTTTCTACAGCTTCTCTTACTTTTCTTACAAAGCCATCTTCAATTTTAGTATCAATAATTTCGTCTGCTACAGTTATTGTTGCTGGTGCAGTATAGTTGTTAAGGCCTGCCTTTTTAAGGTAATACTGCTGCAGGCTTTGCCGCAGTTCCAATAATTTTTTTATTCTTATTAATAATTCTTCCCGGTTAAAGGGTTTTTCAAGATAGGCATCTGCACCCTTTTCCAATCCTTCAATCTTACTTTCTATATCTGCTTTAGCAGTAAGCATAATAATAGGAATATGGCTGGTATGTTCATCACTACGCAATTGCCGGCACAATTCAAAACCATCTACAAACGGCATCATCACATCGGTAATAATTAAATCAGGAATTATTTCTGCCGCAATTTCAAAACCTTCTCTGCCATCTTTACCCACGGCAAGGCGATAGTCGGGCAGGCAGGATGCCGTGTAGGCCACTACGTCAGCATTATCTTCTACCAGTAAGATCAATGGTTTTTGAGGCTGCTTTTTTTCATCCACCATATCCATTTCGTTAGTAGTACCTGTATTTATTGCAGGCACATACATTTCTTTTAAATGGGAATGCGCCACAGTTTGTTCTGCCGCAGGTAATTTTTTAAAAGGTAATGCCACTGTAAATTCAGTTCCTTTATTGGCCCCTGTTGGCGGGCTTTTTACGGTTATTTCTCCTTCCATTAATTTCACCAGTTCTTTGGTTAATGCAAGGCCAATACCGGTGCCTTCTGTTTTACGGGTATGGCTATTATCCAGTTGATAAAACCTGTCGAAGATGTGTTGCAACTGACTTTCGGCTATACCAATGCCAGTATCTTTTACTTTAATAATTAATGTTGATCTGTCTCCTTCAAGTAAACTGCTGTTTTCATTTACAGTAATATAGATATTTCCTTTCTCCGGCGTAAATTTTAAAGCATTGGATAATAAGTTGGCAACGATCTGCCTTACTTTTTCCGGATCGTAGGCAATGTGCAAAGTATCCATTGCAGATAAAAAATGTAATTGCTTTTGCTGGCTTTCGGCCAAAGATTGAAAAGATTCTACAATGTACCGCAGAAAATTAATGACATCGCCATTTATCAATTGCAGTTGCATTTTACCCGTTTCCAGCTTAGACAAGTCCAGCATTTCATTAACTAGATTCAGCAGGCTTTGCCCGTTTCGGATGATCATATCAATACCATTATCCAAATGCTGCGGCGGATTACTTTTAACCTGCTGCGCCATACCCAGTATTACGGTAAGTGGCGTACGAAACTCGTGGGTGATATTAGTGTAGAGTTGTGTTTTTACTGTATCTAATTCTTTTACTCTTTTAGCTTCCAGTTGTTCAAAATTTAATTGCGATTTTAGTTTGGCCCGGTTTACAGTAAACTTAAAATAAGCCCTTATTACTAAAGCTAACAGCGATATATAAATTAAATAAGCCCACCAACTGCGCCACCAGGGCGGCAGTATGGTAATTTGCAATTCGGTAATAGCATCGCTCCAAATGCCCTGACTGTTGCTGCCCTGCACTTTAAAAATATACTTGCCCGATGGTAGATGTAAATACGTGGCGGTACGGCGGGTACCGCTTTCTACCCAAACCTTATCTATACCTACTAACTGGTAGCGGTACTTGTTTTGGGCAGCAGCAGTAAAATCAAGCGAAGAAAACTCCAGCGTTAATATATCTTGTAAATAATTTAAGGTGATGCTTTGGGTTTGCTCAATATTGTTTTGCAAAACACCTGTTTTATCGCCGGCAGTTACCGGTGTATTATTAACCAGTATATTGGTGATAAAAACATTGGGTTTAAAACCTGTAGTTAATATTTCCCTGGGGTTAAAAATATTTAAACCGTTAACGCCGCCAAAAGCAAGATTGCCATTGGGTAATTTGGCGTAGGCACCAGTATTAAATTCATCATCCTGCAATCCATAAGCTTTTGTAAAATTTCTAAACTCCCAACCGTTACTGCCATTACTTTTATTGGCAAGCAAACAAAAAATACCATTATTAGTACTGCCCCATATATTACCAGCATCATCCGGCAAAATGCCATACACCACATCATCGGGTAAGCCATTTTTTGTGGTGAGATGAAAAAAATCGCCGGTAATTTTATCCAACCTGTTTAAACCGCCTCCTTTTGTTGCTATCCATAAATATTTATCGGGGGCAGATGGATCATCTAAAAAACAGGACACATGATTATAGTTGAGCGAATTACGGCTGCTGCTGTTATTGTAAAACCATTTTATTTGCGGTGATGGTTTTGGACTGTTACTGAAAATAACTTTCACAAACCCTTCGGGTGTGCCAATCCAGCACAACCCCTGCTTATCTTCATATAATGCAGTACAGGTTGATTTGGGAGGTATTGTTTTGTCAGTTCTATTATTAATAGTAAAGCTATCTATACTGCCTGTAACTGCATTGATAAGGGTAAACTTACCTCCAAGCCCTGCAAACCATATATTACCCTTACTGTCTTCAAGTATGGGTTGTTTTGCACCAATAATTTTATCGTCGCTAATTTGCGGGTAAGATACCAGTTGTCCCGAAACAGGATTATATTTTAAATACCCTTCATTATCGCTCTTTATCCAGTAATCGCCTGATTTGGATACAATAAAATTATCTACCCTGCTGAGGCCGGGAATTTTGCCAAATGCATTTTCTTTTATCGAATTGTTGATCAACCTGTTCCACCCATAACCAAAATCACCCAAAAAAATATCATTTGCTGTAACAGGAATGATCCACTTTATACTAGTGCCGGTAATGGGAGCCCATGTTTTAAACCTGTTGCCTGCCGAGCTGTATTTGCGAAGCCCATAGCCAACCGAGCCAGACCAAAGCACTCCCGACCGGTCGATCATGAACGGGTAACATAATCTTATTACGGTGGCAGGTAATGGCTCGTTCCAGTTTATTGCTTTACCAGGCTCGTACTTGTATACGCTATAAAAATATTCTTCCCTGTGGTGGTTCTCCCAAAGTTCTTCTTTAGGTTTAAGTATGATATTGCCCGCTTGCGTTTTACTGCTGTTGAATAGTGGAAAAATATCTTTTCCATCCCACAGGTAAAGATTATTGTTGATCAGTTTACTACTATCCCGGTTCATATAGCCGTCATTAAGCAATAGCCCATTGTTCAGTTTTACAAAGGTGTTCTTCAACGCATCAAAGCGGTACACAGTTCCATCCATACCACCTATCCACATCGTTCCGGTTTTATCTTTTCCCATACCGTACACCTGGGTATTGTTGGGTAAGCTAAGCCTTGTAATAGCCGGAGCTGCACCATTTTCAAAAAAATTGTTGGGCAACTCAATCACATTTAAGCCTGCAGCATCTGCACTTATCAATATTTTGCCATCGGGCATTTCTTCAATTGATCTTATTACATTACCCGAAAGGCTGGCCGCATTGGTACTGCTGTGTTCAATGCGGTAAAACTTACCCTTTATTTTATCATATACATTTACACCGGCATTTTCCGTTCCGGCCCATATTCTGCCTTTGCTATCTTCAAACAATTTTAAAATAGTATTGCTGCTGAGGCTGTATGCGTCGTACGGATCGTTACTAAAAACTTTAAAACTGTAACCATCATAGCGGTTCAATCCATTTTTTGTGGCTACCCAAATAAAGCCTTCTTTATCCTGCAAAATATCGAATACCATACCCTGTGATAGCCCCTGTGCAGTGGAGATGGTTTCATAATCAGGTATTTTTTGAGCAGTTGCAGCCAACCCCCACCAAAATATGGTAAGCGTAAGTATTGCTTTTAGCGTGATAAGGATTTTGTGCATCTGCTTATAAAGATAATTGCAAAGCCATTTTTTATTGCATTGGTCAAAGATAATTTAAGCACTATTTATATAAAATGACGAATTAATCCTGCTCGTGCACAATTTGTCCGGTAGTTTGGCAGGAATATTCAGGAGGTTGACCAATTCGTCCTAACAGTTAATCGTAGTTGAACAGACCTTTACATAAGTTACTTCATCCTTCCCTTACAAAACAACCAGCATCCAACATCTCTTCTTAAGCCTTGCTATAATAATTTACTGCTCCCTCTTAAACCACTTTTTTTTAACCTATAAATCGATCTAACATGAAACAGAATCTCCGTTTTACAACAAAGCTGCTTTTCCTGCTTTGCATGCTTATCCCTTTTGCAGGCATAAGCCAAACCAAAAATGTAATTTCCACCCAACGGGTATTTCCTAAAATGGACAAAGTGCTGGAGTTTGAAAAAGCGCTGGCTATACATGCTCAAAAGTACCATACCGGTACCGCACATTGGCGGGTATTTACCATTCAATCGGGGCCTGATATGGGAGGCTACCATATAACCGAAGGGCCAACCAGTTGGGAAGCGGAAGATACCCGGGGTAATTTAGGCAATGAGCACAATTTAGACTGGAATAAAAATGTGGCCATTTATTTAACCGACAAGCAATCCGGCGGCTATTCTGTTTATCAGGATTCTTTAAGTACCGTGGCACTGGGCGATTTTTCTGATAAAATTAATATTAATCACATTTACCCTAAAGTGGGTAAGGCTGAGAATGTAGTAAATATAATAAAGAGATTGAAAAAAGTTTGGACTGCCTCTGGTGCAACAGTGGCTGTGTATGTAGCCAGTTCTTCCGGAAAAGGGCAGTACACTTTGGTAACAAGGTATAAGCAGGGCTTAAAGGAAAGAGCAACAGGCTTTCGTAAACCATTTAAAGAAACCTACGAAGCCGTACATGGAGAAGGCTCTTATGCACAATACCTTAAAGATGTAGCGGAGTTTGTTGACGAAAGCTGGAGTGAATTACTTTTTATGCGTACCGACTTAAGCTCGAAATAAAAGAGAGCATAATAAAGTCCTCAAAGGTTTAAAAATCTTTGAGGACTTTATTTTAAAAATTATTCATCCGGCATTCAACGTCTTTGTTCAGCCCATTCAATTTTTAAAAGATCGCACAGTATGAAAGCAACTATCAGCATTTCAGTAAATCAAAGCCGTGCAATTCCTGCACTTTCTGAAAGTACTTTTTTACGATACTTTAATTTTATTGCTTTATATATAGCCCAAGGCATCCCCGAAGGCATGTGTTTTTTTGGTATTCCTGCATGGATGGCCATGAATGGAAAAACGCCTGGTGAGATAGGCAGCTTTGTAGCCATGGTGGGCCTGCCCTGGAGTTTTAAAATAATTGTAGCGCCGCTGATGGACCGGTTTACTTATTTGCCCATGGGGCGAAGAAGGCCCTGGGTAATGTTTGGCCAACTGGGCTTAATAGCCAGTTTTATTGCCATGGCTTTTGTACCCGACCCGCTGCATAACTTAACCCTTTTTATGTGGGCAGGATTTGCAGTTGGTTTTTTTGGCGCCTTCCAGGATGTGGCCACCGATGGTATGGCTATCGACATTGTACCTATTGAACAACAGGCAAGGGCCAATGGGTTTATGTGGGGTGCAAAAATTATGGGTACTTCTGCTTCGTTAGCATTGGGGAGTTGGTTGCTGCAAAAATATAATTTTGCTACTGCCATAAGTATGCTTTCCGTTGGGGTGGGCTTAATTATGCTGGCGCCATTGCTTTTACGGGAACGGGCAGGCGAAAAAATACTGCCGTGGACAAAAGGCGAAACATCACCGGAAACAAAAAAATTACGTATCAGCAGCTGGAGTACTATTGGAAAATCGTTATACAGCGTATTTACATTACGCAACAGTTTATTGTTTGCCACTATCGCATTTATTACGCAGGGTTCATTTAATTATATAGATACTTTATTGCCCATTTTTACCGTGCAGGAATTGGGCTGGACAAACACCGCTTACTCACAATTTTATGCCACAGCTACATTAATTGGTGGTATTAGCGGTATGGTTATCGGTGGCATTCTTATAGACCGGTTTGGAAAAATAACCATGCTGAATATTTATTTTTTGTTACTGCTTGTATTAACTGCCGGCTTTGCTTTTTTAAAAATATACTGGGGCAATAAATGGTTCATCAGCAGCTTTATGATCTGCTACCAGGTGCTGTATGTATTTGCCAGCATTGGTGTTTTTGCCACTGCTATGCAATGCTGCTGGAAAAAAGTATCCGCTACACAGTTTACTTTGTATATGACCATTGCCAATTTAGGGCGTATTGCTGGCGCAAAATCTATTGGCCCTATAAAAAATAATTTTAGTTGGGAATATACTTTACTGGCTTTTGCCTGTATGATTGCATTGGCATGGATACTTATACGGCTAATGCAAATTAACCAGCATGTAGAAAAAGTAGTGGCATTAGAAAAACGAGATACACAAAATCAAATGGTACTGGTAACATAATTTAAATAAAACCACATAGACACAGACGGCACATAGATATAATTAGGTCTCTTCTATATGTGCTATCTACCTATGTGGTAAAAATTTATTTTTATTCAATAATTAATTTTTAAACAATGGAAAAATTATCACCATGGTACAATCAAAACTGATCTCATTACAACAAGGGAAATCTTATGTAAGATTGGTAGTTGTATTGCTTCTTGTTGTATTTGCAGGCAAATTTGTAATACATGATGCACTGCCGTATTTTGGTTTTGACAAAGAAACCTTTGGCCGGTACTGGAATGTTAAATGGTCGTTGATAGGGCATATTTCCTGTGGCATTATTGCTTTGGTCATCGGCCCTTTTCAATTTTGGAAAGCATTCCGCAACAGGTACCTCACTACTCACCGGTGGATGGGCCGCATTTATTTAACTGCTATTTTAATAGGTGCAGCCTGCTCCACTTATCTTGCCTGGACAAGTGGGATACAAGTAAATTTTTCCTGGGCCATGGGTTTACAAGCCCTGGCATTCGCATGGATCACCACGGCAAGTATGGCATATATTTCAGTAATGCGTGGCCGCATACAACAGCATAAAGAATGGATGATCAGAAGTTATGTAGTAACTTTTGCGTTTGTAACCTTCCGCTTTCTGAGTGACGCTTCAATCGTAATCAGCCTCATGCCAAAATTTAGCGAAAGGGGCCCTGCAATTATATGGCTCTCCTGGGCCATTCCCCTATTCATAACAGAAATCGTATTAAGCTGGAAAAAGAAATAGCAATCAATAAACCACACTCTCTTAAAAAGCATGGAACCCATTAAACCAAAAATTCGCTTCGATATTTCGGGCTATTATTTTATAGGATTATTTGCATTGGTGCTATTGGGTTTTTGGCCATCGTACTTCGCAAAATTTTTTAACGGTACAGCCGATTTTAATTTCTATTTTCATTTTCACTCGGCTATGGTTACGCTTTGGATTTTTATGTTGATTGCCCAACCCATCTTAATAAGAAAAAAGAAATTAGCATTACACCGGCTGATAGGCAAGCTGAGTTATGTTGTGTTTCCATTAATATTTATATCGGTGATTTTATTAGTACATAGCCGCCATAATATTGATGAAGAAAATTTGGATATTCGGTTATTTGTTCCTTTTAAAGACCTCATTATTTTAGGCACCGCTTATTTTATTGCTATTAAATACCGGCATGATATTAATTTACATGCAAGAGCCATGGTGGCAACTGGTGTTGTTTTTATTGAACCGGCATTGGTAAGGTTTATCATGAATACATTTGGCGAGAGCTTAACGGCCTATTTATTTACTATTGGTATTATATATGCCCTGCTGATTGTTTTAATTGTTATAGAACGCCATCAAAAAAGAGGCAGGTGGATTTTTCCATTAGTACTGGTTTTGTATTTGCTGGTACACAGCGTAATTATTTTCAACATACATATGGGCATTTGGGAAGCATTTTCAAAATGGTTTATTGTATTGCCTTTAACCTAAAAATTAATCTGTAGTTTGTAAGTTCAAAAAACAAAACCTTAAATCATGGATCATGTCAAATAAATTACACCTTATTATTTTCACCCTTTTTATTTTGTGCTTTGCATATACTTTAAAAAGCCAAACAACTTATAATTACGAAATAAAAGATCAGGCTGTTTTGCTTTACAATTCGTTTAGCAGCATGCAAAATATTTCGGGCAGGCTTAATTTTAATGATACGGCCCGGTTGCAATGGAACAATTTACCTGTGGGGCTAAGGGCCAGGGCAGGAACAAGTATCGGCAACATGACGGTGGGGCAAAGAAAATTACTGCATCGTATTCTTTCTGTTTCGTTAAGTTCACAAGGTTACCTTAAAGCTACCAGCATCATGCACCTGGATGATTTACTCAATCGTTATTACGATACCCTTTTTTACAAAAAAGAAATTAACGACACTACCTATTCTTTTATACAGTCTTTATTATGGTCGCACAAAAATTACTACTTCGCCTTTTTTGGCCAACCAACAGATACTGTTTGGGGATACAAATTAGAAGGGCATCATTTATCCATCAATTTTACATTTATTAACGATAAGCTTTGTGTAACACCATTTTTTATTGGTACCGATCCGGCAGAATACGAAAGCGATGTGTATGCTGGCTGGCGGGTGCTGGGGCAAGAGGAAGATTTAGGACTTAAATTGATACAGTTATTTACACCTGCCCAACAAAGCAAAGCCACTATGAATACCAAAGTGCCACAAGATATTATTACCGCTGCAGAAAGTGGCAAACGTTTGGTTGACAATTGGGGTATTTTAGGTGCAGCAATGAATGAAAAACAGAAAGCAGTAATGCAATACATTATCAGAGAATTTGTATTTAACCTGGAGTATGATAAAGCAGTAGTGGAATATGATAAAATTATTAAAGCCGGTATTGATAAAATATATTTTGGATGGATTGGAGCATATGATGAAAACAAGCCGCACTACTATGTTTTAAACGGGCCAACTTTTATAATTGAGTTTGATAATAATGGCGGGCCAAGAAACGGCGCCAATCATATTCATGCTATATGGAGAGAAAAGGGAAATGAATATGGAGAGGATGTATTGAAAAAGCATTATCAAATGGAAAAGCATTAAGCTGAATTAAAACCCCGAAAGATGAAATTAAGACTATTACTCCTCAGTATTTTTTTTACACAGCAACTCTGTGCTCAATTGTATAAAAAAATACATAGTAAAGCTATTGTGGTAGATACCCATAATGATTTTTTGATGCTGGTTACAGATGAGGCTACAGTAAAATATAGAAATAATGAATTGGCATTTGATAAAGATTTAAAAGGAAAAACACATACCGATTTAGCCAGGCAAAAACAAGGTGGATTAGATGTGCAGGTGTTTTCTGTTTTTTGCACCGGCGACATAAAAAATCCATTCCTTTTTGCAAACCAACAAATTGATTCCTTAGATGCTGTAATTGCCCGGCACCCAAATGAAATGGTAAAAGCTTTAAACAGTGCAGCATTATTAAAAGCGGTAAAGCAACATAAGTTAGTTGCTATGCTTGGTGTAGAAGGTGGACACATGATAGAAAATGAACTGAGTAAATTAGATGCATTGTATCAACGTGGTGCCAGGTATATGACGCTTACCTGGAATAATTCTACCAACTGGGCAACAAGTGCCTACGACGAAACTTTTAAAAAAGACCTGACATATAAGGGGTTAACAGATTTTGGCAAACAGGTAGTAAACAGGATGAACCAACTGGGGATGATAGTAGACATTAGCCATGTGGGAGAAAAAACTTTTTGGGATGTAATTAATACCACAGTAAAGCCGGTTATAGCTTCACATAGTTCTGTATATAATCTGTGCAACCATCAAAGAAATTTAAAAGATGAACAGATTAAAGCAATTGCAAAAAATGGCGGTGTAATACAAATAAATTTTAACCCTCCATTTATCGACAGCAGTTTTGCAAAAAAAGAAAATCATTTTTTTCAACAACACAAAACAGAAACCGACTCTTTGGTAAAAGCAGGTATGGATGGTTGGGTAATGGAAAACTACCTGTATAGTAAGTATAAGGATGAAGCAGATGCAATGAGGCCTCCGCTATCCTTACTCATGCAGCACTTTGATTACATTATAAATTTAGTAGGTGTTGATTACGTTGGTCTCGGTTCCGACTTTGATGGTATCAACCTTACACCACAGCAATTAGATGATGTTACTACCTATCCATTAATTACAAAAGCATTGGTACAAAAAGGCTACAGCAAAAAAGATATTCATAAAATTTTAGGGGGTAATTTTTTACGGGTATTGCAGGCTAATGAAGCAAAATAAAAACGATTATACAATTACTCAAAATAAAAAATGGTAAACGAAACAACAGGTGAAGGATTAAAAAGTGTAATAGGTGTACCGGGTTTAGCATTAGCTATTATTAACGGAATAATTGGTGCAGGTATATTTGCATTACCCGCAATTGCAGGCATACAACTGGGGGCATTTGCCATCTTTGGTTATATATTCTGCAGTGTGATGATGGCGGCTATTATGCTTTGTTATGCCGAAATTGGCAGCAAGGTTACAACCAGTGGCGGTTCCTATGCTTATGTACAAACTGCATTTGGCAACCTTGCCGGTTATATCATCAACTGGTTATACTTTTTTGGGTGGAACGTTTTGGGCAGCGCCGCAGTGATCAATATCATTGCCGATTCTTTAGCTATACTTTTTCCTGTATTTCTTGATCCGCTGTTACGTGGGCTCTTCTTTTTTGCAATGATCGGTTTTATGATACTGGTAAATGTACTTGGTGCAAAACAAAGTATCAGCGTTGTAAAATTAATTACTATCATCAAGTTATTGCCGCTGCTTGCTATTATCATTTTCGGTTTCAGCCAGGTAAAAACGGCTAATCTTCATTGGGAACATCTGCCGCCCTTAAAAACATTCAGTAATACAGCACTCATGTTATTTTTTGCTTTCGCAGGCTTTGAAACAACATTGGGCGTAAGTGGCGAATTTAAAAATCCCAAACGAACTGTACCGCTGGGTATTTGCCTGGGAGGTGTTGTAGTACTCATCGTGTACATCCTGTTACAAACTGTAACACAAGGTGTATTGGGTGCATCAATGGCAACTGTTAAAGATGCACCACTGGCAGCAGTAGCCGAAAAGATCGTGGGACCAATTGGCGCCACGATATTATTATTTACGGCAGCTATCTCCTGTTTTGGTTGCGTATTTTCAGATATAATGTCTACACCCCGTGCACTTTTTGCAGGTGCCAATGATGGCCTGTTTCCCAAATTCCTGAGTAAGGTGCACACTAAATATGCAACCCCTTATTTGTCTGTAATTACATATGGCGCACTCATTTTTATTTTTTCCGTTTCAGGAGGTTTTAAACAATTAGCGGTGCTTGCCAGCGCAGCTATATTACTGGTTTATCTCGCTGTTATTTTGGCAACAGTTAAACTAAGAAAGCAGCAACAGCCTTCGGCCGAAAAAACATTCAAAGCTCCTGGGGGTCTGATATTTCCTGTTATTGGTATTGCAGCTATCATTTGGTTACTAACCAGTTTAAGCAAATGGGAAATATTATCCACCATTATTTTTATTGCAATAGTAGGTGTAATGTATTTTATAACAAAGCAATTTAAAAAAGATAAAGCTGTAACAATACCAGCAAGTGAATAATATCAGCAACAAAAAATAAAGTAATGAAACCAACGCAAATAACCTTACTGTTTATCGCATTGATAAACGTATTTTCTTTTCAGCTTTTAGCACAAAAGAAAAACCAACCGATTCAATTAGAGTCATTACTGGAGCAGTACTCAAAAGAATTTTATGCATTAAACCCTTTAGAAGCCACACAATCAGGTGTAAACGATTACAACAACCAACTTGAAATTACTATCAGCGAAGTGTATGTAAAAAATGCAAAGGCACTCAATCAAAAATATCTCACTCAATTAGCTGTCATAAACAAAGCAGGCTTAACAGCATCCCAGTTATTAAGTATTGATGTACTTACCTACAAACTGAAATCAGAAAATGAACGACTAAACAATTCCATGTGGTTTTACAGGCCTGTTGATCAATTCGTATTTAGTTTTCCAACACGGTTTGCAACATTAGGCTCGGGAGCTGGCTTTGTTCCTTTCAATACAGAAAAAGATTACAGGAATTTTATCAGCCGTATGAAAGGTTTTCAAATTTGGGTGGACCAGGCCATTGCTAATATGAAAAAAGGTATTGAAAAAAATAATACCAACCCAAAGGCTGCAATGGAAAAAGTGCCGCCACAATTAAAACCGCTATTTGAAGGTGCTGTAGAGGCGAATGTTTTTTACAAACCTTTATTAAAACTACCAACCAACTTAGATAGTATTACTGCAGTTCAATTAAAGAAAGATTACTCGAATGCCATTGAAAACATTATTAAACCGGCGTACAAAAAATTGCATGACTATATTGTTGCCGGCTATATTCCCAAAGCAAGAAAAACATCGGGTTTATTGGATAATGATAAAGGAAAGAAAGAGTATGAATTATGGTTAGCCTATTTTACTACCACAACTATTACAGCCGAACAAATTTTTAATTTAGGACTTAGTGAGGTTGACCGTATTCGCAAAGAAATGGATTCTGTAAAAACACTCGTTGGCTTTAATGGTAATTTAAAATCCTTTTTTGAATATGTAAAAACCGACCCCAAATTTTTTCCTTTTAAAACCGAAGAGGAAGTATTGGATAGATTCAGAAGTTTTTTGGATAAAATGTCGCCGCAACTGAACATCCTTTTTAATTTAACACCTAAAGCAAAATTTGAAATAAGGGCTACTGAAAAATTTCGGGCTGCTGGTGCTAATGCCCAGTACAATAAACCATCGAGAGATGGAACAAGACCCGGCGTTTTTTATGAAGTAATCATTGACCCGGCTCAATACAATTATTTTGCTATGGAAGATTTATTTATACACGAAGCAATTCCTGGGCATCATTATCAATTAGCTATTCAACAGGAAGCCGATATTCCAGAATTTAGAAAAGCTTATACCACCAGTGCTTTTGCGGAAGGCTGGGCATTGTATGCAGAAAGCTTAGGTAAGGAATTAGGTATGTACACAGATCCCTATCAATATTTGGGCAGACTAAATGGTGAAATTGAACGGGCTGTTCGGTTAGTGGTAGATGCAGGCATTCATTATAAAGGATGGAGCCGTGAAAAAGCCATTGCTTATGTGTTGGAAAACCAACCTGTATCATCTGTTGAAGCAGAACAACGGATAGAACGGTATATGGTTTTAGCCGGGCAGGCGGTAAGTTATAAAATAGGTGAGTTAAAAATTATTGAACTGCGTGAAAGAGCAAAGAAGAAACTGGGAATCAAGTTTGACATTAAAGAGTTTCATGATGAAGTATTGAAAGATGGCTGTTTGCCGCTGATTATTTTGGAAACAAAAATTAATAAGTGGATAGAAAGTAAAGCAGCTAAAAAATAATAAAACCATGCCCAATCAAATTTTCAAAATGAAAATAAAGCAAACTACAATCCTGTGTATCGCATTGATAAATGTATTTTCTCTCCTGCTATGCGTTCCTTTCGATTTGACAGCACAGGATAATAGGATTGATTTTTCACCTGCATTAACAGTTGTAAATTCTTTAGACAGCACACAAAGAGCAAAAGCGGTTTTTCCTTTTGATGATATGTCCAGGTACAATTGGAACTATCTTCCCGCCAGTTTAATTCCAAGAAAAGGTGTTTGTTTAAAAGACATGGATAGCATACAAAAGCGTAATGTGTATGCCCTACTTAAAAGTTTTTTGAGTGATAAAGGGTTTATAAGAACACAGGACATTATGAATAATGAGTATTATTTGAAAGAGTTAGAGCCCACCATGATACATCGGATACCTGAAAATCATTTTATAGCATTTTATGGTACGCCAGCAAAAGACAGTGTTTGGGGATGGAAATTTAGTGGACATCATATTGCTCTTAATTTTACAATTGTAAATAATCAATTAGCACTAACACCCATCTTTTTTGGTGTATATCCTGCTGAAATACAAGAAGGAAAAAATAAAGGAAGGCGAATAATAAAAGACGAAGAAGATATTGGCTTTGAATTAATAAACATGCTTACTAATGAGCAAAAGGTAAAAGCAATTTTTCAATCAAAAGCATTTAATGACATTGTAACTACAAACGCTATTCAGGTTGGACCGCTTACACCAGTTGGAATATTAGCCAAAGACCTGACAGCTCCACAAAAAAACAGTTTAAACAAATTAATAGTCAGTCATCTTTCTTCCATGCCAGCTAAAATTGCAGAGATGAGAATGAAGCGAATTGTAGCAGAAGATTTTAATAAAATAAGATTTGCTTGGGCGGGAGGCTTACTAAAAGGAGTGCCGCATTATTACAGAATACAAGGGAAGACTTTTTTAATTGAGTTTGATAATACTACTCACAATGCAAATCATATACATATAGTGTGGCGTGATTTCAATGGTGACTTTGGAGTTGACCTTTTAAATGAGCATTATAAAAAAAGCAAGCATCATCATAAATAGCTGCTCGTCAGTTTTTTTTATGTAATCATCAATAAAGAAATTTTTAAAATGAAAATCAAACAAACAAGCTTCCTGTTTATCGCATTATTGAATCTATTTTCTTTTCAGCTTTTGGCACAAAACACTGTAATTAAAGCAGGGCACTTTTTTGATGCCCGAAGTGGTAAGATGTTGGATAACCAGGTAATAATAATTGAGAATGGAAAAATAAAGAATGTAGGGGCAAATTTAAAAATAAATAAAACAGATACTGTTATTGACCTTTCTGATTCATGGGTATTACCAGGCTTGATGGATTGCCATGTTCATATAACAAGTAATCTCTCTTACAGAAAACGAAATTGGAATGATGTTGATGTTACAGAAAGCAATGCTTTACGTGCTATAAGGGGTTCTGTTGTTGCCAAACAGTTTTTAGACAATGGTTTTACAACCATTAAAGAAATTGGTAATGATGCAAACTACGCAACAGCAGACATCATTAAAGCAATTAATAAGGGATGGATACAAGGCCCGACAATCATTTATGCCGGAAAAATTATTGCACCTTATGGCGGTCAATCCTGGGGAGTTAATCCGGAACATGAACATTTTTGGGATTGGGAATATATTGATGCGGACACCCCCAAGGAAATCATAAAAGCCATCCGAAAAAATATTTATTACGGAGCTACAACTATTAAAATGGTAACCGGTGATAATGGAATATATGATGCAGAGGATATAAAAGTGGCAGTAACAGAAGCAAAAAAATATGGATTAAAAGTTACCGTTCATGTAAAGATGGGTGGGCAGGAAGCTACCAATGTAATTGCAGGCGGTGCTGCGGCTATTGAACATGGTTTTGGATTAGATAACACCCAACTTCAACTAATGAAAGACAAAGGAACTTTCTTAGTAGGTACAGACTTGGCTTTTGATAATTGGTACGCTTACGGATTTGATTCCGCCAAATCTAAATCATGGGTGAACATAGATGTAGACAGACTTAAAAGGGCTTATGCAATAGGAACTAAGATGGCTTTTGGTACCGATATAGTTATTGACCTTCCTGGCTTAAACCGTGTGCAGTCAAATCTTAAAATTTTAGAAAACTGGAAGTTAGCCGGTATTCCACCATCCTATATTTTGCAATGTATGACAACGAACGCTGCAGAATTATTAGGCATAGAAAAAGAGAGAGGTGTATTAGCGCCATATTATTATGCAGATATTATTGCATTAAAAAATAATCCACTTAACAACATCGAAGCAATCAAGACTGTTCAGTTTGTGATGAAAGAAGGAAAGGTGATTAGAAGAGATTAACCAATATTGGTTTAGTAGAAACGGTAAAGTCAAATCGCTAAAAATAAATTATTAACAATAAAACAAAATTTTACAATGAAAAAAGTAATCCTATACCTTGTATTTCGACTATCTTGAAAACCTGCTTTTAATCAACAAAAAGTCTACGTCTAGTTCCCCAACGATTATAAAAATTTTCGAAGCAATTCAAAACCAATAAAATTGGGGCAATGAAATTGATTAAAATAAAAGTCATTATTTAAATTATTTATTAATCAACAAACCAAATTTTTCAAAATGAAAACACATTTTTGTATAGTAGCATTTTTAGCCATTGCAAGTATGGCTTCTGCCCAAAACAGCCCTTTATGGTTGCGAACTCCAGCTCTTTCGCCTGATGGAAACGACATTGTTTTCAGCTATAAAGGCGATTTGTTTAAAGTGCCAGCCAATGGTGGAACTGCAATACCGCTTACATTGCACGAAGCCTATGATGCCTCTCCAGTGTGGAGTCCTGATGGCAAGCAAATAGCTTTTGCAAGCGATCGTTATGGTAATTTAGATGTATTTATTATTCCCTCTCAAGGAGGTGAAGCAAAACGCCTAACCGCTCATTCAGGAAACGATATACCGTCTGGTTTTTCTCCAGATGGCAAAGATGTACTTTTTAGTGGCAATAGAAACGATGTGCAATCTTCTGCAAGATTTCCAAGAAAAAGTATATTCCGCACACTATACAAGGTACCAGCTACAGGTGGTAGAAATATCCTAATTTCCAGTGCAGGATTTCAATTTGCCAATTATGATGTAACTGGAGAAAATATTGTTTTTCAAGACCGAAAAGGAGGTGAAGATGAATTGCGAAAAAAACACACTTCATCGGTAACTCGTGACATCTGGATTTACAATACAAAATCAGAAAAATATACGCAGATAAGTGATTTTGAAGGCGAAGACAGAGAACCAGTTTTTTCAAGCGATGGGAAATTTGTGTATTACCTAAGTGAAAAAAAGGGATCCCAAAATGTATTTAAAAAAAATATTGCCACTGGTGCCGAAGTTCAATTAACCAATTTTAAAGACCATCCTGTTAGGCACTTAAGTCGCTCAAAAAGCGATGCACTTTGCTTTAGTTGGAATGGTGAAATTTATACCCTCATAGAAGGAAAGAAACCAACGAAAGTATTGATACAAATCAATGCCGATTTTAGAGGAAATGAAGAAAAAATTGTTTCTGTAAATGGTGGTGCTACCGAAATGGCTTTATCGCCCAATGGCAAAGAAATGGCTTTTGTTTTTAGAGGCGAAGTGTTTGTAACATCTACAGAAAACAACCAAACCAAACGAATTACCAATACACCAGCTCAAGAAAGAACAGTCAGTTGGGGATCAGATAGCAGAACACTTTTTTATGCAACAGAAAGAGGAACCAGTTGGGATATTTACAAAGCAACCATCAATCGTAAAGAAGATCTATACTTTTTTGCTGCAACACAAATTGATGAAGAAGCTGTAATTACAACAAATAAAGATGAATTTCAACCACAGGTATCTCCCAACGGAAAAGAGATTGCTTATTTGGAGCAACGAAACGAATTAAAAATATTCAACCTTCAAAGCAAAACCTCAAGAACCATAATACCCTTGGGACAAAATTTCTCATATTCCGATGGAGACCAAACTTTTAAATGGAGCCCAGATAGTAAATCAATTATTGCACGAAGTTCAAAAGGTAGTTTTGGTCGTAGTAATTTAGTTTTTTACGATGCCGCTGGAGATAAACCTGGAATTGATATAAACGTAAGTGGCTTTGGAGGTGGCAGCCCACAATGGATGCTAAAAGGAAAAGCTTTATCGTGGACTTCAGCAAGGGAAGGAAAAAAACCACTTGCCATTCAAGGACCTAGAGAAACGGATGTGTATGCTGCATTTTTTAGTCAAGAGGAATATGATCGTTTTACATTAACAAAAGAAGAATTCGTTTTATCAAAGGAAAAAGAACCCTTAGAAAAAACAGATAAAAGCACTGAAAATGACAAAGCTAAAGAAGATAAACAAACTTCTTTGATTTTGGATTTTAATAATCTTGAAAATAGAAAAATTCGAGTTACGCCTAGTTCGTCAAACATTACTTCTTATGCTTTTTCGCCAGATGGAGCTAAAATGTACTATATGGCTGTTTATGAAGACAAGCACAATGTTTGGAGTTTAGATACCAGAACCAAAGAAATAAAATCATTGGCAAAAACCAATAGTGGATCTGGTTCTATTGAATTGAGTAAAGATGGAAAAATACTTTTTGTATTAGCCGATGGTAAGATTATTAAAATTGAAACTGCCGATGGTAAAACAAGCAATGTAGGTATATCGGAAGAAATGATTTTAAACACCGCTGGTGAAAGGGAATACATTTTTTACCACGCATGGCGTCAGGTGAAAAACAAATTCTATGACCCTAAATTACATGGTGTAGATTGGGAAATGTATCGTGATAATTATGCACGTTTCCTTCCACACATTAATAACAATTACGATTTTCAAGAATTATTAAGCGAAATATTGGGTGAACTAAATGGTTCTCACACTGGTGGACGTTATGCCCATCGTGCAGAAAATGGTGATATAACGGCCAGCTTAGGATTGTTTTATGATGAAAAAGCAACCACCCAGGGATTAAAAATAACTGAAGTAATGGAGGGTGGGCCGCTATATAAATCACAAAGTAAAATAAAAGCTGGGCATGTTATTGAAAAAATTGATGGTATTGAAATTACGGCTGATAAAGATTGGAATGCATTGTTAAACAGAAAAGTAAGCAAAAATGTGCTCATTAGTATGTACAATCCTGCCAATAAAACAAGATGGGAAGAAACTGTAAAACCAATTGCTCCTGCTGCTGAAAATGAATTGCTCTACAAACGTTGGACATCCATGATGCGTAAAATGACTGATTCACTCAGTGGAGGAAAAATAGGTTATGTACATGTACAAGGCATGAACGATGCAAGTTTTAGAACAGTATTTGATGAAGTACTCGGTGTAAATGCAGATAAAGAAGGTTTGCTTGTAGATACTCGTTTTAATGGCGGAGGAAATTTACATGAAGATCTTTCTGACTTTTTGGATGGTAAACCATATATCCAATTTCATCCTTATGGATTTAAAACAAGTGGTGGCGAACCCAGAGATAAATGGGTTAAACCAAGTGTGGTATTAATGAGTGAAGGAAACTATTCAGATGCTCACGGCTTTCCTTATGCCTACAGAGCTAAAGGGCTTGGAAAACTAATTGGTAAACCCGTTGCTGGAACCATGTCCTATGTATGGTGGGAAACGCAAATTGATCCAACCTTGGTTTTTGGAATTCCTATTATTGGCGTTTATGCAATAAAAGAAGGCCGAACTTTAGAGAACTTACAAATAGAGCCAGACATTAATGTTGCTACTCCTTATGAAGAAATTCTAAAAGGAATTGATGCTCAGTTAAAAGCAGGTGTTGTTGAGTTGTTGAAAAAGAAATGAAAATTTTAAAATAGCGATAATAGAATGTATAAAATGGGGACAAAAAAGATATGTAAAATGAATTATTGGTTAATTCGTAAAAGATTTTAATACAATTTTTTCTCTCTATTTTTTAACAATAAATCAAATTTTTAAAATGAAATACAAAAAAACAATCCTCGTATGTATCGCCTTGATAAATGTATTTTCTTTTCAGCTTTTGGCTCAAAAGAAATTTGAACTAGGCGATATGGATAAACTTTATACATTAACCGACCCACAAATTTCCCCTGACGGTAAATCTATTTTGGCTGTGGTATCAAAGCCTGATACAATAACAAATAAGAACAAAGCATTTATCTATAAAGTAGATGTAGAAAGCGGAGCTGCACAACAGTTAACATTTGAAAGAACCTTGGTTAATTATCCAAGGTGGTCTCCATCCGGTAATGCTATTGCGTTTATAGCGGCTGATGCAACTGCAAAGGCACAAATCTTTTTACTATCAATGAATGGAGGCGAAGCAAAGAAGATTACCAACTCTTTATCGGGTGTAACGCAATTTGAATGGAGCCCTGATGGTACTGCGTTTGCTTTTGTGCAGCAAGATGAAGTGCCCAATAAAAAACAGATAGAGAAAGGTTATGATGGCTTTGAAATAAAATACAACAGTATGTTTATGAATGCCCGGCCAACTCCATCTCATCTCTGGCTTATACCAACCGATAGTGGTGAAGCCAAAAGGCTTACGGCTGGCAACTGGACAGTTCCTACTGGCGCACCTAATTCCTTTTCATGGTCTCCGGATGGAAAAAACATCATCTTACAAAGCAATGAATCACCTTACTCTGGCGAACTTATTTTTACCATTAAAACCGTTGAAGTAGCCACTGGAAAAATTACCAGAATCACCAGCAGCCAAATTGCTCCTGATGCGATGCATAAAGAAAGGCAACCTTTATTTTCTCCAGATGGCAAATCAATTGCCTATCAGCTAAATTTAAAAAATGCAGGTTATGCATATGATATTTTTGTTACCTCATCCACCGCCAGCAACGGTATTAATGTAACGGCTAAATTAGACGGTTGTTTCTTTAGGTCAGCATGGAGTATAGATAGTAAAGCCCTTTTTGTAGCGGCTAATGATTTCAATACCGTTTCGTTATGGATGCTACCTTTCAACGGTGCAGCAAAAAAATTAAATCTCAGCAACGTATGCATCACCGGAGCCTATTGGTACAATTATACTGTTGGAAAAAATAATTCCATCGCAATGATTGCAAGTACTGCTCAATCTCCACAGGAGCTTTACTTTATGGCCAATCCGGAATCGGCACCAAAACAACTCACCAGTTTTCATCAGGAAATAAAGTTGGTGCAGTTAGGGAAAGTAGAAACGTTTAGTTGGAAATCGGATGAATTTACACCCAATGGCATTCTTACGTTCCCGCCTGATTTTGACCCTGCTAAAAAATATCCGTTGGTAGTAGAACCACATGGTGGACCAAGGTCAACATCAAAAGAAGCATTCAATTCATCCACCCAATTAAAAGCAGCACATGGGTATATAGTTTTTCAACCCAACTACCGTGGCAGCGATAATATGGGTTACCGTTTTTCGGAATCCATTAATGGTGATGCTGGCGAAGGACCGGGCAGAGATGTAATGAGAGGTTTGGCCGAACTAAAAAAAAGAAAATATATTGACAGCACCCGAATTGCAGTTACGGGTTGGAGCTATGGTGGTTTTATGACTACCTGGCTTATTGGAAATTATCAAGGTTGGAAATGTGCCATTGCAGGTGCAGCAGTTACAGACTGGCTGGCTCAGTATTCTCAAAATGATGTGGGAAGTATGTCCAGGTTTGAAGTTAGTAAAGGCATATCTCCATTTACCGATAAAAAAGTAAAAGCAAACTGGATAAAAAACTCACCCATAACTTATGTTGAAAATGTAAAAACACCTACATTGATTTTATCAAATACTGGTGATGAAAGAGTGCCTATATCGCAATCTTATACCTATTTCAGAGCACTGCAAGACAATGGTATTGAATCAAAGTTTATCGCTTTCCCCATTACAGGCCATATACCAACTGACCCAATAAGAACCAAAGAAATGAACAGGTATATCTTAGATTGGTTAGATAAGTACTTAAAGTGAGAAAATTTATCAAGAAGGAGAAAATGCTAAGTAAAAAACATATAAATGAAACCCAAACAAACAGTCCTCGTATTTATAACACTGATAAATATATTGTCAGCTCCTCTATTGGCACAAAAAACAAAAGCCAAAAATGAGCAGGTAAAATCATTATTGTCAACTTATGAAAAATATATTGATGACAATAACGATGCACACTTAAAAGAGTTTATGGAGTTGATAGCAATTCCAAGCATCTCTTCTATCCCGGCAAACAAACCCGATGTTGACAAAGCTGCTGCATGGATAGTAAATAAATTAAAAGCTATTGGCATTACAACAGCTCAAACAATACCGACCGAAGGAAATCCAATTGTATATGGCAGTTGGGACAAAGCACCAGGCAAACCCACCGTTTTAATTTATGCACATTATGATGTACAGCCTGTAAAAGAATCGGAATGGAATAATCCGCCTTTTGCACCAAAAATTGTAGATGAAAAAATTTTAGGCCGTGGCAGCAGCGATGATAAAAGCGGTGTAATGATAACCATTTGGGCAGTAGAAGCTATGTTGCGTACAGACGGTAAATTACCGGTGAACGTAAAATTTATTTTTGATGGCGAAGAAGAAAAAGGCAGTCCCAGTTTTAAAAATTTTCTCGACAAGAATGCAGCATTATTGAAAGCCGATTTTGCTTTAAATGCAGACGGCAGCCAGTACAGCGAAACTACACCGTCAATTTTAATGAGTTTAAGAGGTGCGGCTATTTTACAGTTTACTATAAAAACAGCCAGCACCGATGCACATTCGGGGCAATTTGGTGGTAAAACCCCCAATGCCGCTGTGGCACTATCTCAAATTATTGCTTCCCTTTATACCAAAGAAGGGAACGTAGCCGTGGAAGGTTTTTATGACAAAGTTGTACCTGCTACTTTAGAAGAAAAAGAAATGATTAAAAAACTGCCTTATGATGCTTCAAAAGATATGAAAATATTAGGCACAACAGCAGAAACAGGCGATACAAGTTTTTCGCCATTGGAACGAGTTTGGTATCGTCCTACACTTGAAATAATTGGTATTCAAAGTGGATATACAGCAGCAGAAGGGCATTCAAATATTATTCCCGGTAATGCAATGGCAAGAATTACCTGCCGGTTAGTAAACAATCAATCGGGGAAAGAAATTATAGATCTGATTGTGCAGCACATTAATAAGAACCTTCCTGTTGGGGCAACTGTAACTTATAAATTTAGTAATGGCTATATAAGACCTATGAAATTTCCTGCTGATACTAAAGCGTATAATTATGTATCAGATGCGTTGATTAAAATATATGGTACTCAACCATTGCAAATAGGGCTTGGAGGCAGCATCGGCCCACTGATAGATATTTATGAAGTTTTAGGAATCTATGCCTATTCATTAGGACTGCAACAAGCAGATGAAAGAAAGCATGCTGCCAATGAATTTTTCAGGCTATCAGGCATTCGTAAAGGGCAATTGATTTATTGCTACTACCTGCAACATTTGGCTGATGAAGAAAGTAAGTTGAAAAAATAACTAACCACTACCATGACAACTCTTAAAAAGAACCGTATAGAATCCATCGACCTGCTTCGGGGTATTATCATGATCATAATGGCACTCGATCATAGTCGTGATTATTTTCATCATTCAGCATTGGTAGAAGATCCTTTAAATTTGGCTACTACAACGCCATTTTTGTATTTCACCCGATGGATCACTCATTTTTGTGCACCCATTTTTTTATTCCTGTCTGGTGTATCGGCATGGCTGCAAAGCGGCAGAAAAACAACAAAAGAACTGAGTAAATTTTTAATCACCCGTGGGCTTTGGTTAATATTGGTTGACCTGGTGATAATAACATTAGGTACTACCAGTGATATTTATTTCAGCTATTTTATTATACAAACCCTTTGGGCAATTGGTATCAGCATGGCCATCCTGGGACTAATGATCTGGCTACCCTTTTATGTGATATTAGCAACGGGCCTGCTGATAGTTCTCGGGCATAATACACTTGATTTTGCAGAGGCAAACCACCAAGGTAGTTTTCCTTTTTGGTGGAGCTTGCTGCACAGGCAGGGTGATATTATACTTTGGAAGGGGCAGCATTTATTTATCTTTTATCCGTTTCTTTCGTGGAGTGGATTAATGATGCTGGGTTATTGTTTTGGTAAAGTGTTTACAACTTATGAGGCCAACAAACGAAGTAAAATTCTTATAGGAACAGGATTGGGTTTACTGGTATTTTTTGCAGCGTTACGTTTTACAAATATCTACGGCGACCCCGTAAAATGGGGTGTACAAAAAAATAGTTTGTATACATTTTTATCTTTTATGAATGTACAAAAATACCCGCCTTCGTTGTTGTACATGTGTGCCACCATTGGCCCGGCATTGATCTTTCTTGGATTGGTGAATAGGACCGAGAGCCGCCTTTCAAAAATATTTATTGTTTTTGGCAGGGTGCCCATGTTCTATTATATCATTCACTTTTATATACTCAGTACCATCAATATTGTATTATTCTTATCTCGTGGCCATACTATTGCCGAAGGATTAAAAGGTGCGCCTGGCATGCCATGGAAATTTGTAGCACCCGGCGAAGGTTATAGCCTGGGTATAGCTTATGCCATCTGGATAGCTGTTGTAATTGCACTATACCCTTTGTGCAAATGGTATGATCGGTATAAGAGCAGTCATCCAGAAAAAAAATGGTTGAGTTATTTATAAATTATATTATCAAAAAAATCAAATGAAAAGAATAACGCTGTTGCTTATTGCATTTTTATTTTCAACTGTGTTAAAGGCACAGAAGCAATTAACAACCAACCAACAAAAAGTACAGCAAGCAGTTGTAAAATTGTTCAGTGCATTATCCAACCGGGATTCAATCAGCTTGAAAAACTATAGCACAGCAGATATTACCTTGTGCGAGTATGGCCAGGCATGGACTATAGATACACTGATACTTAAAGCCATTACATTAAACACTTCTACAGATTTTAAACGTACTAATAGTTTTGAGTTCATCAATACCACGATAGATAAAAACATGGCATTAGTAAATTATCGCTTGCAATCTGCCATAACAAAAGACGGCAAACAGGCAATGGTACAATGGTTAGAAACAGTGGTTTTAGTTAAAGTAAAAAAACAATGGAAAGTAAAGCACCTGCATTCAACATTAATTAAACGAATTTAAAAATCAATTGCTACACACTTTATAAATAAAATAAACTTAAGAGATATGAAAGCAACTATATTTTCCGCCATTGCAGCACTACTACTGTTTGCCTGCAACTCAAATAAAGAGAATAGTAAAACAGCCGCACAGTTAGACGAATATCTTACTGCCCAGTCAACCCATTACCGCTTTAACGGTAATGTGCTGGTGGCTGAAAATGGAAAAATAGTTTTTCAAAAATCATATGGCTATGCAAATTTTGATACTCAACGAATGCTGAACGATTCAACGGTATTTGAACTGGCATCGGTAAGCAAACAATTTACGGCTACCGCTATCCTGTTGTTAAAAGATAAAGGGAAACTAAAACTAACCGATTCGCTGCGGCAGTATTTTCCAGAGCTGCCTTACAGTGGCATCAGCCTTTACCAAATGCTTACGCATACCTCCGGCCTGCCCGATTATGAAGAAGCTATGAATGAAAAATGGGACCATAGTAAAATCGCTTTCAATAATGATATGATTGCTTTTCTTGCCAAAGAAAAATTGCCTGTACTATTTGCACCAGGCACCAAATGGACTTACAGCAACACCGCTTATGCCATACTTGCTTCCATTGCAGAAAAAGTATCGGGTCAACCTTTTAGTGAGTACATGGCGCAAAATATTTTTAAGCCCTTGCAAATGAACCATACCCGGATATATAACACAAGACGTTCATTGAAAGACAGCATTGCCAATTATGCTTATGGTTTTGAGTATAACGACAGTTTGAAAAAATATTTTATGCCCGATAGTGTAAATGAATTAAAGTTTGTAATTTATTTAGATGGCATACAAGGTGACGGGGTAGTAAATTCCACCACTGCAGATTTATTAAAATGGGACAGGGCTATAAAAAATAATACACTGCTTAACCAAGCTACACAAAAAGAAATGCTTAAAGAACATGCCATTGTTGATACTGTAAAGAAATTGTATTATGGCTTTGGGGTGTTTACCGAAAAGACAGAGTTAGGAAATATTATTTCGCACTCGGGCGGGTGGCCGGGTTATACAACCTACCTGGCAAGAAATGTTGATAAAGACCAAACCTTTATTGTACTGTCAAATAATTCATCTCCTTCGCCTACAATAACCACAGCACTGCAACATATATTAAACGGTAAGCCGGTAGCAGTTGCATATCAACACAAAGCAATAACCATGGATTCTTTAGCCCTGCAGCAGTTTGTTGGAAAATATAAAGCAACAGATGAAATACGCATTGAACGCTACGGCAACAAACTTTTTAGAGTAAACCCCAATGGCCAAAAGATGGAACTAAAACCAGAATCGGCTACAAAGTTTTTTTATGCCGATGGCAGCGACCGCCAGGTAGAGTTTGAAATGGATGCAGATCCGCAGGATGCAGTGCATAAAAAAATTACAAAAGCATGGATGATAAATTACGGAGTGAGAATACCGCTAGAAAAAATATAAAAAAGTAAACACAATTAAATTTTTACTGTCATCAAAAAAATTACTACAATACATTTCAACATTACAATCATGAAAAAAAAATTGCTCTTTTTTATTGTCGCTTATTTTTTAGCAGCGCCTGCTTTTTCGCAAATCAAATTCAGCGATGAAACAAAAAAGTATATTGAGTACAACGATTCAATTACTGTTTTTAAAAATGGCTTGTTGATAGATGGCAAAGGCAATGCTGCTACAGCTCATCAAACAGTTATCATTAGCAATGGCAAAATTAATTGGGTAGGCGATGATGCAAAAGCTACTATCCCCAATGGTGCTACTATTATTGATTTAAATGGCAAAGCCATTATGCCCGGTTTGGTGATGCTGCATGAACACATGTACATATCGGCACATTCTATAGAACCACGTTATGCTAATCTAAGACAACTGCCATTTACTTTTCCCCGGCTTTACCTTGCGGCAGGTGCTACCACTATCCGAACATGCGGCAGCGTAGAACCCTACTCAGATATCCGCATAAAAAAAGATATTGACCTCGGTTTATTACCCGGCCCCAATATGGAATTAACTGCTCCTTACATTGAAGGAAAGTCGACCCGGTTTCCGCAAATGAAAGAAAATAAAACACCTGCCGAAGCGGCAGCTTTTGTAAACTATTGGGCCGATCAGGGCTTTACTTCTTTTAAAGCCTACATGGCTGTTGACAAACCAACATTAAAAGCCGCTATTGATGCAGCACATAAAAGAAATTTAAAAATAACCGGTCATTTAGATGTTGTTACTTACAAAGAAGCAGCTGCGTTAGGCATGGATAATTTAGAACATGGCTTTATGGCCAGTACAGATTTTGCTATGGGCAAAAAAAGAAAATGCACCACCTTCCCCTGGTAGTTCTTATAATGCGTTGAGCAATCTTGATATTAACAGTGACAGCGTAAAACAATTCATTCAATTTTTGATAGATAAAAAAATGAGTATCACTTCTTCATTAGCCGTATTTGAAGGAGCTACTACCACACAACCGCAACCCAACCAGGAAGCACTCAATGCTATGTCGCCAGATACAAGAGATTTTTATTTACAAAGACTTACTACAACCAAATCGGCCAAGGGGCCAACGGTATATGATAAAGCTTATGCCAATGCTGCCAAAATGGAAAAAATGTTTTACGATATGGGTGGCTTGCTTTCGGTTGGTACCGATCCCACAGGTAATGGCGGCATAATAGCCGGTTATGGCAATTGGCGGGCAATAGAATTATTGGTAGAAGCCGATGGCTTTACGCCATTACAAGCTATAAAAATTGCAACACTACATGGTGCCATTGGTTTAGGTTTTGATAAAACTATCGGCACTATTGAAGCAGGCAAAAATGCCGATTTACTGATTATTGACGGCGACCCATCAAAAAACATCAGCGACCTGCGTAAGCTGCAATATGTTTTTAAAAACGGTGTGGGTTACAATTCAAAAAAATATTCGACTCAGTAAAAGGTAAAGTAGGTTTTAATTAATAACAACCCTCTTTAAAATTATAATTATGAAAAAAATATCGCTACTACTTATTGCCATTTTATGCACCACATTGCTGCAGGCACAAGACAGCGCAACCAGTAAATTTTCTTTTAATCATTTAGCCTTGTCGGTAAAAGATGTAAACCGTTCTGCTGAATTTTACAGCAAAGTATTGCAACTGCCCGAAATTGTTAACCGTACCAAAATAGAAGGCATCCGTTGGTTTGTGCTGGCAGATGGTAAAGAGTTGCATTTGATTTCTATCATTAAAGAACCGGTGGTTATAAACAAAGCCATTCACATGGGTTTAGCAACAAAAAATATTGATGCGTTTGTACAACGATTACAAAAATTAAAAATTCCTTACTCCGATTGGCCGGGCAAATCCAATACTGTTAATATACGCACCGATGGTGTTAAGCAAATTTTTTTTCAAGATCCGGATGGGTATTGGGTAGAAGTAAATAATGCGGAGTAGTAATAAACATAATGAGTTAATAAAATTATTTTCGACTTAGTTTATTATCTTACAAAACCTTGTTCAATCCCATGTAAATCTGCCTTAACCTGCCGCTACTTTTTATAGACAGAAACCAACTAACATGCAAACCTTAGCTCCCGTTAAAACCAGCGAAAGAGAAATTTTTATGGATGTGCTGCGGGGCTTTGCCGTGCTGGGCATTTTTATTGCCAACCTGGGCAGCGGCTTTGCCTGGTATAGCGAAAGAGATCATTTAACCGGCCCCATGCTATTACCGGGATGGGATCATAAAATGACTTACCTGCACCAAATGTTTATTGAAGGAAAATTTTACTCCATCTTTAGTTTGTTGTTTGGCTGGGGTATTGCATTACAGGTAAAAAGAGGATTGGATAAAGGCACAGATGCGCTTCCCACCATAAAAAGAAGATTGGTATTTATGTTATTGCTGGGTGCCATTCATTTATTGATATGGCCTGGTGATATTGTTTTCTTTTACGCCATGCTGGGTTTTTTATTATTACCGTTTAGAAAATTTAGTAACAAAACGTTATTGATAACAGGAGTAATACTCATTTTACTGCCGATACTTTTATACGCTGCTAAAATGAAATGGCAATGGTTAAATGCACCAGCAGGTATTTTATTTCAAACCGGCGAAACAGTTGATCATTTACTAAATGGCACCAAATCCGAGTCTGACTTTAAAAATTTATTAGCAAATGGTAACTGGTGGAATATATTTAAAGGAAATGTAGCCGGTTTCCTTTTTCGCTATGGGTATTTATTTTTCGTAAGCCGCATTCCAAAAGTATTAGGTATGTTTTTAATTGGGTATGTAGTGGGGCGTTCTGATTTTTATAAAAACATTATGCAGCATAAAAAATTATTGTATGGCATTATTATTTTTGGATTGGTAGTTGGCTTGCCTACAAATTATTTTTTAGCTCATTACATGTCCGGAAACGAAAGCGACTATTTTGGTTTAAAAATAAATGGCTTTTATCAAACACTGGCCTATGCGTTTGGCGTGGTGCCACTGGCTATGACTTACGTTGCGTTATTAATACTCAGTTTTCAAACTACTGTCGGTAAAAAAATATTATCCGTATTTGCACCCGTGGGCAAAATGGCTTTTAGCAATTACATCATGCAATCGCTTATTGGCAATTTTGTTTTTTTAGGTGCCGGCCTTGGCTATTTGGGGCAGGTGGGGCCGGTATATTATACGTTGTTTGGCATAGTGGTATTTATTGTACAAATAATAATAAGCACCACCTGGCTAAAATATTTTAACTACGGGCCGCTGGAATGGCTGTGGCGAAGCGCCACCTATAAAAAATGGCAACCGATGAAAAAAATATCTGCATCATAAACATTAAACTAAGTAAAAGATGAATATTATGAAAAGAATTACCCTCCTGCTTTTATTACCGCTGGCAATAACGGCACAAAAAAATTATCCCTCATTACTCGATCAATATGCACAGGCCGAATTTAAAATAAAAGAATTTAATGGCACAGTGCTGGTAATGCAAAAAGGAAAACCGGTTTATAAAAAAGCATTCGGTATGGCCGACAGGGAATGGAATATCCCCAATACCTTAAACACTAAATTTCGCATTGGTTCTGTTACCAAACAGTTTACCGCCGCCTGTATTTTGCAACTGGCCGAACAGGGTAAGCTGGCTATTGATGATAAACTCACTAAATACATTCCCGATTATCCCAAAGGTGATAGCATTACCATACACATGCTGCTTAATCATACCTCAGGTATTACCAACTACACCAACCTGCCCGAGTTTTGGCCAAAAGCAATATTGCCGCTTTCCACCGATTCGATGATCGCACTGTTTAAAAATAAACCGCTTGATTTTTCTCCCGGCACAAAATGGAAATACAGTAACTCAGGTTATTTTTTATTGGGCGTAATTGTTGAAAAAGCTTCGGGTAAAACATTCAATGCCTATCTGCTGGAAAACATCATCAAAAAGCTGGGGCTTAAAAATACGTTGATAGACAATCTTGATTCTGTTTTAGCTTACCGTGCAAAAGGCTATAGCAAAAACGAGCAGGATGTTTGGCAGCATGCCCTACAAATTTCGATGGAAGGCCCATACAGTGCTGGTGCCATGGTATCTACTGTGGATGATTTATACCTGTGGACAAAAGCACTGCACAATAACCAGGTACTTTCTGCAGCATCTACCCAAAAAATGTTAACGCCTTATAAAGACAATTATGGTTATGGCATTGGCATCGATAGTTTAAAAAAACACAAACGGGTATCGCATAATGGTGGTATTCCCGGCTTTGCATCTTACCTCGGTTATTTTCCGGATGATGATCTATGTGTGGTAGTTATTTCAAATAACGGATCAAACTCAACATCGGTGGGTACTGCATTGGCTTCCATCCTGTTTAACCTGCCGGTACAAATACCTTATACTCCAAAAGAAATAAAAATAGATACTGCTATACTAAATAATTATGTAGGTAAATATATTGCAACAGGCCCTATTGAATTAATTATAAAAGAAGGCAAACTGTACCGCCACCGGGATGGCTCACCCGATATTGAATTAAAACCCGAATCGAAAACCCGCTTTTTTTATGCAGATGAATCTGATCGTTTTATTGAATTTGAAATTGATAAAACAGGCAAGATGATAAAAGGATGGTTTATTGGTAACGGCGATAAGGTGGAAATGAAGAAACAATAATTGAAGATAAAACAGGAAGGATTTTACCTGAAAAATTAAAGCAGTACAAAAACATGAGTGAAGAAGAAAATATAAAACGACCACAGTCAACAGGCGACCCACAGGGCCCCGAGAGCGGACAACAGCCGGAAGAAATAATTCCTGTTGAAGCAACGGCTTTGCCCAACCAAGAGACAGTTGCAACCGAACCACAAACAACAAACCCCAAACAACAAACCGAAGAAATGGAAGTACATCATCATGCCCACAATCCTGCAGAGCCTCATCACAAAAAAAATTGGAAAGGATATTTCTGGGAATTTTTAATGTTGTTCCTGGCTGTGTCATTGGGAGCTTATGTTGAAAATACCAGGGAAAGTATGCTGCATAAAAAAGAAATGAAGACACAGTTGAACTCGATGTTATCCGACCTTCAATCAGATATCACTCTTTTTGATTCGGTAACAGACCGCAATAGCTATGGTGCACTGATGGCCGATTCATTAATTCAGATGCTGCACACGGATATTACAAACACTTCTGAAATTTATTTTGCAGCCAGAACTGTTACTGCCAATCTTGGATATTATTATACCAACTCAAAATCTTTTGACCAGCTTAAGACTGCAGGACTGCTCAGGTATATAAAAAACAAAGAATTGCTGGATAGCATCGGGGCTTATTATGTATCCTTTCAGTGGCTGGCCAATCAAATCGACTTGCTGCGTTTGAAAATGGATGAAATTCACAAAGGAAATACACGGTTGTTTAACAGCTATGTGTTTCAGCAAATGATGAGTACAAGAATTACAACTTCTACTTCATTGGGCGGCCAAAAAACAACAATCGGCAAACCGGCTATAAATCCAGATTTGCTTTCAACTGATACGAAGGATATAAACACCGTATCACTCAATTATCATTATTATTCGTCAACAATCAAATTTTATATCCGTATGGGTTACACACTTCAAACCCGGGCAAAGGGACTTATTGAAATAATTAAAAAAGAATATTCCTTTAAATAAATCATGGAAGAAAACAAACCCATCACTACTCCGGAGGATGCAAAGCCGCCAAACAATCCGCAACAGTTGAGCAACCCTTCAACTGATGAACCCATTGTACCTGCTCAAACAACTCCCGAAGTTGAGCAACCACAAACTATAAACTACAAACCAGAAACGGAAAATATGGAAGTACATCATCATGCCCACGACCCGGCAGCACCCCATCACAAAAAAAACTGGAAATCGTATTTCTGGGAATTTTTAATGTTGTTCCTGGCTGTGTTCTGCGGATTTTTGGCAGAGTATCAGTTAGAGCATAAAATTGAAAAAGACAGGGAGAAAAAATTTATACAAACATTTATTGAAGATCTTAAAGTAGATACTAGTGCTATTAATAAAAATTTACTGTTCCAAAAAAGAAAACGGAATCAATTAGACTCACTGATTTATTTATTAAGAGAACAAAAAATAAAAGGCTATGAAAATGAGCTCTATTACCTGGCAAGAATTATGGTAAGGACAACCCGTTTTCAAAGTAGTGATAGAACTATTACCCAATTAAAATACTCAGGCTCATTGCGGTTGATAAGAAAAGAAGCCGCAGCCGACAGCATTATTGCTTATCAAAAACTAGTGGACTATATATTGCAAAACATAGAAGATGAACGAATTGAAAGAAGAGCTGCAGACCCTGTGCTTGCACGGATATTTAACCCTTTTGTATTTGATGACATGCTGGATGAATTTAATAATGTTAATAAGCCCGTCAATAACCCTCCTTTAAGATCATACGATCCTTCCTTACAACAAGACCTTGCATTCATTATCAACCAACTTAAGGGCAGCAATATTATCATCAGCACCAGGTTGAACTTACTGAATGAAAAAGCAAAGAATACGATTGCCTTTTTACAAAAAGAATACCATTTACAATAATTAACCAATGTAAAATCATTGTACAAATTAATCAGTATGAAAAAAATTATTATCGCTATTGCTGTATTGGTAACCGGCAGCAATAGCATAGCACAAAAAAACGCTGTTAACAAATTGACTGAAGGTTTAAAAACCGAAGCAGCCAAAAATATTCAATCGGGTTACGATAACTATAAAAAAATAGCGTTGAATATTTGGGGCTATGCCGAAGTGGGCTATAAAGAAATTAAAAGCTCGGCACTGCTGCAAAATACATTGCAGCAAAATGGGTTTACGGTACAGGCAGGCGTTGCCGGTATGCCCACTGCGTTTGTGGCCACTTACGGTAGCGGATCGCCGGTTATTGGTATTTTGGCAGAGTACGATGCTTTGCCGGGTTTATCGCAGGATAGTGTTGCAGCTAAAACAACTCTTGCCAATAAAACCAGTGCACATGCCTGTGGCCATCACTTATTTGGTACCGGTTCTGTTGCTGCCGGTATAGCCATTAAGCAATTACTGCAAGCAGGAAAAATAAAAGGCACCATCAAAGTATTTGGCTGCCCTGCCGAAGAAGGCGGCAGCGGCAAAGTGTATATGGTACGGGAAGGCTTGTTCAACAATGTAGATGTGGTATTGCACTGGCATCCCGATGATAATAATGCAGTAACCTATTCCAGCGCATTGGCCAACAAATCGGCCAAGTTCAGGTTTTACGGTATTGCTTCGCATGCCGCCGGCTCGCCGGAGCAAGGGCGTTCTGCTTTAGATGGCGTGGAAGCGATGGACCATATGGTAAACATGATGAGGGAACATATTCCGCAGGAAACCCGTATTCATTATGTAATTACCAATGGTGGCAAAGCCCCTAATGTGGTGCCCGAATTTGCCGAAGTTTATTATTATGTACGACATCCGGAAAGAGCCTTTGCAGTAAGCATTTTCGACAGGGTAGCAAAAGCTGCCGAAGGTGCAGCATTAGGTACCGATACAAAAATGGACTATGAAATTATTGGCGGCACTCACGACCTGCTCATCAATAAAACATTGGCTGCAGCCATGCAAATTAATTTAGAAAAAGTGGGCGGCGTAATATATACCGCAGATGAAATAGCGTATGCCAAAAAAATTCAATCTACTTTAATCAATAAAACTGTTGCAATAGATTCGGCCGCTGTGGTTAAAGCATTGCATACAGAAAAAAATCAGGGTTCAACCGATGTGGGAGATGTAAGTTATGCAGTACCCACTGTAGGTTTGTCTGCTGCCACCTGGGTACCCGGCACCACCGGGCATAGCTGGCAGGCTGTGGCCTGCGGCGCTACCGATATTGGTATTAAAGGAATGATGGTGGCTGCAAAAACAATAAGCTTCACTGCAATCGATTTATTTTTAAATCCTGCTTTGATTACAAAGGCAAAAGAAGAATTAATTAGTTCTAAAGGCGATTACCAATACAAAGCATTACTGGGTGATAGAAAGCCGGCATTAAATTACAGGGATTGATCACAGTTTATAAAGATCTAATTAAACCGATTATGAAAAAAATAATAACCCTCTTTTGTTTTGTTGCAAGTATGCAAACTGCTTTTGCACAAAAAACAAATGTAGATTCCATTCTGCAAAAAGTAGCCATAGAAAAAAATGAAGACAAGAAATTTGATTTATTTATTAGTATGATTGGTACTGAAATTAATAACAATCCACAATGGTGTATAGAAACCGGATTAAAAATACTGAACCAATCAAAAAACGAAAACAGTGCTGTTGAAAAAACGGTTGCTTATTCATTTTTGGGTCAGGGTTATCGGCTATTGGGTAACCCTATTAAAGGATTAGATTATCACCTGAAAGCTATTGCTACGGCGGAAAAAACAAACAACCTGTCTCTACTTGCTTTTGCCGAAAATCAAACAGGACATATTTACAGGGACAGAGAGGAGTATGATAAGGCAGCAAAAATTTATCTATCATCAGCAGCACATGCAGATAAGGGGAACAATGAACAAATTAAAGCCTGGGCCCCTTCAAACCTGGGGGCTGTTTACCTGGCTACCAATAATTTAGATTCATCGCTGATGTATTCACAAAGGGCTTACGAAATTTTTGTGCGGTTAAAAACTATTGACAAAAATAGTGGCTATCTTTTTACAAACCTTGGAGGTGTACATAGCAAACTAGGTAACGCACAGCTTGCGGTTAGTTATTTTAATATGTCTATCAACCAATACCAAGGCTCTTCTAATATCAGGTATCTCAATCTGCTATATAATGGTTTGGCAGAGCATTATCAGCGATTTAAACAAACAGACTCCTGTGTATTCTATGCAAAGAAAGCAATTGCCGCTGTTAATAATACTTCTCTCTTTTACCTAAGCAGCAAACCAGCAAAATTACTAGCAGATATTTATGAAAAAACAAACTGCGACAGTACTTTAAAATATGCAAAGATTTTAAAAACAGCCAATGATTCATTAACTAGCAATAAAACCAATCAGCAAATATTGTTAATGACTTTTGAAGAAGATTTGCGGCAACAGGAAGTAGCAGCAGAAAAAATAAAAGCCGATGATGAACGCCAACAAAACATCCAATACGCATTAATTGCCCTTGGCATTATTATTTTACTATCTCTTTATTTATTACTCAGCCGTAGTTTTATTACCAATACCAAACTAATAGAATTTTTTGGCGTATTGGCTTTATTAATTGTGTTTGAATTTTTAAACTTGTTACTGCACCCTTTTTTAGAAAGAGTAACACATCACTCGCCTGTGCTGATGTTGCTGGCGTTGGTATGTATTGCAGCATTACTCGTTCCACTGCATCATAAAGTAGAGCATTGGGCCACAAAAAAACTGGTGGAGAAAAATAAAGCCATTCGCCTGGCTGCTGCAAAAAAAACGATTGAGCAACTGGAAAAAGAAGCTTAAGTTTATAGTGCTAAAAAATTGCAGTATGAAAAAGTTCTTCTTCCTCCTGCTTTTACCTGTACAGTTAACCGCACAACATTTTACTGCCGCAGATATTACCCGCTGGCAGGCCCAGGCTCAACAGGTAACCATCATCCGTGATAATTTTGGTGTACCGCATATTTATGGTAAAACTGATGCCGATGCCGTGTTTGGTTTATTATATGCCCAATGCGAAGATGATTTTAAAAGAGTGGAACTGAACTATATTGAAAAACTGGGCCGCATGGCCGAAGTTAAAGGCGATGCCGCATTGCAAAGCGACCTGTACATTAAACTCATTATCGACTCTGCCGAAGCTGTGGCAGATTATAAACGATCTCCCGACTGGTTAAAAAAATTATTAAACGCTTACGCCGATGGCATTAATTATTACCTGTACAAACATGCCGAAACAAAACCTGTTTTACTACACCAGTTCAAACCCTGGTATCCATTGTTGTGGACGGATGGCAGCATTGGCGCCATAAGCACCAGCGATATTACAGAACAGGATGTAAAAAAACTGTATCTGCCCAATATGCCCGATGTAGCCATTGCAGCAAAACCCGAAGAAGAAAGAACCACCGGCTCCAATGGATTTGCAGTAGGCCCGGCAAAAACTAAAAACAGTACCGCTATTTTATACATCAATCCGCATGTAACATTTTACTTTAGGCCCGAGGTACACATGGTAAGCGAAGAGGGATTAAATGTATACGGCGCTGTAACCTGGGGACAGTTTTTTATTTACCAGGGCTTTAATGAATATTGCGGCTGGATGCATACCAGCAGCAATGTAGATGTAGCTGATATGTACGCCGAAAAAATTACGTTTAAAAACAACCGTCCTTTTTACGAGTACAATAAAATGCTTAAACCGGTTAGCAGTAAAAAAATAAATATTACCAGTAACAGCAGCACACAAACAGTTACTGCATACTTTACACAACACGGCCCTGTAATGGCCAAAAGAAATGAGCAATGGATAAGTGTAAAAAGTTACAACCGCTCCCTTAACAGTTTAATACAAAGCTGGCAACGCACCAAGGCAAAAGGCTTTGCCGATTTTAAAACCATAATGGAGTTAAGAGGCAATACCAGCAACAACACCGTGTTTGCCGATCACCGTGGCCATATTGCATATTGGCATGGCAACTTTGTGCCTAAAAGAGATAAGAATATTAACTGGAGTAAAGTGGTGGATGGCAGTACCAGCGCTACCGAATGGAAAGGCCTGCACAGCCTTGATGAAATTGTACACGTGTACGACCCTAAAAGTAATTACATACAAAACTGCAACTCCACTCCATATACCTGCAGTGATAGCAGCAGTCCCGAAAAACAAAATTACCCGGCATACATGGCACCGGATGGAGAAAACTTCAGGGGTATTAATGCCGTAAGGATTTTACGCAACGAAAATAATTTTACCCTCGAAAAAATAATTGCTGCAGGCTACGATACCAAACTCACCGCATTTGAAGTGTTGGTGCCGGCATTGCTTAATGCCTATCAAAAAAACGTATCCCCATCCGATAGTTTGTATCTGCCATTAATGCTACCCATCAGCATTTTAAAAAAATGGGATTACCGCTGCGCCGAAAATTCTATTGCTACAACCATTGCTATTGAATGGGCGCAAAAACTAAGCAACGCCATACAAAAAGTGTATATACAAGATGGCGAAGCCGACCAGGTGCAAAAAACAAAACAGTTTGCAACCACAGCCACAGCCAACGAATTATTACTGCCTTTATACGATGCCATTAATGATATGAACAACAAATACGGCAGCTGGCAAACAAAGTGGGGAGATGTTAATCGCTTTCAAAGAATATCCGGCAGTGTTAACCAGCAGTATAACGATGATTCTGCAAGCCTGCCTGTTGCATTTGCATCATCTGCATGGGGTATGCTACCGGCATACAACAGCCGCAATTATGCAGGCACTGCAAAAAGGTATGGTGTAAGCGGTAATAGTTTTATTTGTGCTGTGGAGTTTGGCAGTAAAATAAAAGCAAGATCTTTATTAGCTGGCGGGCAAAGTGGCGATATAAATTCCAAACACTTTTTCGATCAGGGATTAATGTACAGCAAAGGCGAGTTTAAAGATGTATTATTTTATAAAGAAGAGGTGTTGCAACATGCTCAAAAAACGTATCATCCGGGAGACTGATCAATTACTGAACTCCTGCACCAGCATCAATCCTTTATTACCGCTGTCTAAAATAGAGATGCCCACTTTACCAAATTTGGTATTTAAAATATTGGCCCGGTGGCCGGGAGAATTCATCAGGCCGCTGTGTGCTGCATCCAGGTCGTAAGAGTGCGCCAGGTTTTCGCCGGCATATTTATATTTGATACCCATTTTTTTCATACGGGCAAAGGGATTACTGCCTTCGGGAGTGTTGTGCGAAAAGTAGCCACGGGTAAACATATCTGCCGCATGTTGGTGTGCAGCCAACTGTAGTTTACCATCAGTAATCAATAGTTTTAAACCGGCTTTTTTTCTTTCGGTATTCAGCAGTTGCAGCATTTGTTGTTCCAGGTCGGGCCGGGCATTAAATAATTCACTTTTAAATTCGTCTGAGGCATTATAGGCTGTTTCAAAACTGCCGGATATTTTGGGTGGTTCCGGCGTGTTGAAAATAGCACTCACATTACCATCAAGCCAACCGGTGCTACTGCTGAGTGAAGATAGCAGCACACTTCTATTTTCTTTTTCGGGTGCCGAAAACCAAACCGATACCACTAAAATTTTTGCCAGCATCACCGATACCAGCACGCCGGTTAAAAAGCCCGGTATCAATCCGGTTATCTTATTTACAAAAGACGATTGTGTTTCGGGAGTTACGCTTTTTTTCAACAGCATAAAAAGCAGTGATAATAAAAAGAAAGCGGTAATAAAGAGCATTAAAAAAGAGAGGGGCTTTTGCCATTCCTCCCTTACCGAAAAATATTGCTCCACCAGTAATGCAATATTGCCATACAATAATAATGCAATGGCAAGTGCGCCTGCCCATTTTACCAAACTGAAAAAGCTGTTTAAAAAACCTCTTTTGTAGCCCAGCCAGGCAAAAACAATAACCACTGCAATCAATATAATATCAACAACATTCAAGGTAATTTTTTATAGCATTGTATTAAAAAAGGCGGCATCTTCTTTACATACCTGAAAAAAGATGCCGCCATATTTATAATAAACCTTCCCTTAGTTACGACCATCTTTTTTATCCATCGATCTGCCCACACCATAACCTACGCCACCGCCTACAACACCACCAATTACGGCACCGGCTGCCCTGTTTCTTTTATTGATGATAGCACCAGCAACTGCACCTGTACCAGCGCCAATTACGGCACCTTTAGCGGCTTTACTCCAACCCTTTTTCTTAGGGGCAGCAGTTGTTGTTGCAGGGGCAGTAGCTACTACCGGGTGACTGGCTTTATATGCTGCTACAGCTTCGTTCTTTGCTTTTTGTTCTTTAAACTTTGCAAACTCTATCGAATCAGCTTGCTCTGTTGCAGATAATACTTTGGTTTCTTCTTTTGTCTTGTTCTTGCAACTTACTACCATAGTGGCCATTGCTGCAATAATTAATAAATGTTTCATAAAATCAGTTTTTTTTCAATTAGAAATAAATGTTCTTTTCTATATACCCCCTAATGGGAATACCGTGCCAAACTCGGTAAAAACTGTTAAAGAAATGTTGAGGCGGCTAAAACCGTGCTAATAAAACATTGATTTTCAGGCTAATAATTTTTCCACTTTACCAGGCTGCATAGCCGGGGGCCTTAAGCAGCAGTGCTTAAAATAGATGGTTTAAAACATAAGTAACAATTGATGATTGGGGTTAGCATGTGTAGCAGATATTTTAAAATTGTGGCTGCCAATAATTGTAAACCCTGCCCTGGTATAAAAATTAAATGCACGTGTATTTTCTTTCCATACATATAACCACATGCCTGCCTGATGCTGTTGCTTTGCAAGCGCCACATTAAATAGCAACAAGGCTTTGCCTAATTGTAAACTATAAAACTCCTGTAAAATATAAATACGTTCCAGCTTGGTAATATTTTGCAGCACACTATTTTCATAAGGTTGGTTATAAACAATTTTAGAATAACCTGCCGGCTTTTCACCATAATAAATGATATGGTAAATATTTTGTGGATCGTTTAGCTCTTCTTTCAACACCGCTTCGTTGTATTTTTCTGCAATGTAATTATTGATGTCTGTTGCCGGGGCGCTGTGGCCGTGGGATTGGAGAAAGGTGGTGGTAGCGAGGGTGGAAAGTAGTGTGGCATTTTGAGGAGTTGCTTGGAGTATTGAAGGTGGTGGGTGATGCATTTGAAATAAAAGTACGGATATTAGTTTTAAAATTGTAAGTACTTTATTTTATCAATGACTTCCTATGAAGTACAGGTAAATCAAATTGGTTATATTGTTTCATCTAACTTTTATTAATTATTGCAAAGGAAATTTTAGAAGATCTCTCTTACTTATAACTTTTGCACAAACACCATGGCAATTTGCTTTTAACCAATTCTGCCCTTCATTTGATGATAATGAATTCCAAACTTTCATTCTGAATTTTTTGGGAACTCGAATTCTATAGACACAATCCGAAATCGGCACTTTCCCTCTACTAATCATACACACCTTGCCCGTGCAACCTCTACCTACCCTTGCCAATAATATATCCCCCTTTTGAGTCAATAAATATTTATCAATTTTTTTAAAATGATTTCTCGTTGCTTGATTACTTTTTTTATTTATTATTTCAGTAGTATGAATAAAATAATCCTTTGTTGCTTTAAGTTCCTTGTGAGTAAGACTTCCTCTTTTAATCTCAATTTTAAGGTCACCTATAACCTTATTTTCTTTTATAAGCGCAACTTTCTTTTTCCATAAATGATACTTATAATCCATCCGTTCGCATAACGCACTTTTATCACCTTCAATTTCATCTATAATCTGACCTGTTTTATCAGCTAAAAATAGTGGGCTTCTTTTGGATGTAGTCCCCCCTTTTTCAATCAGCAATATGTGAGTGAGCGCTTCTGTTTTTGCATATATCTTTTCTGGTAATTCTATTATTGCTTTTAGATTGTGTTCTTTTAATATTGCATTTCTTAAATGCATAAACTCTTTACCCGTAATTAAACTATCTGGCAAAATAATTCCTAGTTCTCCTTTTTGTTTTAGTAATTGCAAATTCTTTGCTAAAAAAATAACATCGGAAGTTAAAAGTTTAAGATTCTTACAATCGGATAAGTTTGCGTCATCGAATAAATCATCATAAGAAATTTCATTTTTAACTTTCAAAAAAGGAGGATTGCAAATTGCAATATCTACTTTCCCATTTTTTATATTTAGTTTATCAGAAACTTCTTCTTTTAGTGTATTCAAATGAAAAGAGTTTACAAAAGGGAGTTCATTCTGTATTTTTACAATGGATTTCCGATCAACATCTCCAACAAAATAAGATGCTTTTGTCCATCTATTGATTGCTGCTCTAATAAGGGCCCCACCACCTACCCCCAAATCAACTATATTCAAAGGTCTATTAATGGTAAATTGACTAACAAGTAGCTTTGAAAAAACATCCGAAGTATAATACCTTCCTAATAATTCCATTCTATTTTATAAATTTTGAAAGGTGATAAATATTAGCTTTTAAAACACTTTCACTGCGAAATTTTTTTTCAACTGGAAAATCGTAAACTAAATAAACGCTTGGGTTATTTGAGGCAAACAATGCAGCTCCTAAACAATGGGGCCTAGTTCCCAAAGGAGCAATGTAAATATCAAAATTAGAAACGTGCCGATGATATACAGCTTCAATAAGGTTATACATTTCGAATGGGCTAGAAGCTTCACAAGTTTCAACCATATCAAAACAAGTAGAGCTTCTTAAGACCATGTAATTCATTTTGATGGCTGTTAGATTCCAACCTGGAACAAACGACGGAAAGCCCACCACAGGTATCAATTTTTTAGGTTTTAGATTCTCATAAATTGTTTGTAATCTTTGGCTATCGAATCCCATGGGTGCAATTAATAATATCTGATTTTGACTTTGGTGTTTAATAAAGCCGGGGACACTCTTAGAACTTCCAATAATCTTATCATATAAATCATATTCTTCAGTTTCCCCAATAACCGATAGCTTTCTTTTTTTGTATTCAGTCGGTTCTGTATACCCTGCAAATAACAAACTAGGTTTTATATCTTTTGTTAACAGTTTTACTAATAAAAACAATAGCCCTTGTTTTATTGTCGTAATATCAATGCATATTCTGGTGCCGTAAAATTTTTTGTTTTTTAAAAGTTTTTCAAGGTCAGGGATTAACGATTTATCGTCCTGTGATTCTATTAACATACCTCCAGAATCTTCAATTCTGTAAGACAGCTTATCCGCATTTTCACATGTATCAAAGCTATAAATTTCACCTTTAAAATTAGAGAGAGATTTTCTAAAATACATATGCCGCTCATCCGACTCCTCTCTAAACCCTGTTATTAAAATATCAAACTGGTCTGAGAAATACGATGAGTTTGAATTGTCTATTTCAAATTTCTCTTGATAGTTCATCTGTTTCAGAAAAAAGGTTAGGAATATTATCTTCAGTATAACTTGATAATTTATTAACAACATCTTCCAATTCTTTTTGAGAACCACAAAAAAGTTTGGCTAAATCTATTGGAGAAATAGGTAATTTTCTTTTCCTCAAATGAGAAATTCTAAATGCCGGGCAATAAATATGATTTAGATGAAAGTCCATTAATTCTACAATATCATCGGATTTAGTTTTAGTTGATTCAGCTTCTTCAAGAATTTTATGCATAACTGCATGTTTTAAAAGAATTGCGGCATCTTGTCTTTCTTTTCTTAAATCATTAATTTTAGTAGTGAAATGATTAAATTCAACTTCTCCTAAAGTAGAATTTGGATCTGTATGTAAAGCGCTGAATATTTTACCAATAGCGATTGTAAAAGTCTTTAATTGTAATCCGCTAGGCTCATAACTATCGATTTCTGCAACCTTGAATCTACTTACGAAATAAACAGCTTTGGTTTGTTCTTCTATGTCGAATGATCTAGGCTTAGTGAATGAGAATGGATTGGAACTATTATTGAATGCATAGTCAAAAGCGTATTCGGCTAACTCAAGAAAACTTCGAATTACACCAGAAGACAAAGCAGAAAACACTTTAAACCCATGATATCTTTTTTCAATTTTTAGTTCATGACAAAGTAAATAAACTACAGCATTTTCCATGTTATGAAGCCAGTCTTTATACCTATCGGTATTATTTCCTTTATGGGCAACAAGATCTTTAGGGGCTATTGTGTATTTCCCTTTACGTAATAGAAGTGCTAAATGCATTCTCATTACAATTGGTTTACACTCTGCCAGTTCTTTATAAAACAGGTTCGTTTCATCTATAGAATATGCATAAATTCTTGAGCTCTTTTTAAGCTCAACCATTATCCGTTGCTTGATTTTTTCTAAATCATTTGAACGTTCGAATAGATTTTCCTCGTAGCCTTTTGGATATTTTTTTAAGTATAGCTGTATATCCAGAAACGATTCGTCATATGGTTTTCCGGTCTTATCTAAAACATCTTTCAATCTCTTCTTACATATTTCTACTAAAAGGTTATTGTAGTTATCGCTTTCGTGATATTCATATTTATCGGTGCTTAGTAAAGAAAAGTCGTCTTTAGGTCTTATCTCTTGTCCTGTTCCAGTTTTGAAAGTCTGTATACCTCTCGTCATTACCCCGAAATCATAAACTATATTATTATCACTATGTTTCAATAATGTATTAAGTTCAACTTGCTGATTATAGTTTAAAGATTCAAATTCATCAATAAAAACATGAAATGTTTTGTCAGTAAAAAGTGTGCTATCTTTCACAGATAGTAAAAGAGACTGAATTATAGTTCCTGCATTTATTCCAATTGGTTTTTCCCTTTCCGTATTATTTGAAAAATGTTCAATTTTAATTATTACATCATTAAACCTATCATTAAGTTCTTCCAAATTATCCACAAGAGGCATATCTAAGCTTGTACAAATATGTTTGGCTGTTTTTTTAATTAATTGATCATTAATTACACCTTCCGATAAAAGTAAATTCAAAAAAGCTATAATCTCTTTACCAATCACAACATTAAAATAGGTATTAAAAATTCCAGTCCATATTGATTCTTCAATATTTTTCTTATCCATACTTTTTACGAACCTAGTATCAACTTTATAATAAAAACCTATATGCGTATTACTATTTAAAAAATCTTTTAAAGAAGCCCCTTCTGCTTTAGCTGCCTGCAATTTCTGTTTCCACGAATTACATAAAAAAAACATGGTCTTCCCCGTACCCCTACTGCCTTCAAATATTAACGGCTTTTCACCTATATATTGCTTAAATGGATCCTTCACAAAATACTTCCAAGCAGAATCACCCATGTATTCTGTTCTATATTTTGAAAAAGGATTAATATTCTCTGTCATTATTGGTTAGATGTTTTTCTTTGAAGTAAATTTGACCATAGGCTATTTTTTTTCCAAAAAATTGGCAATGACCAGTTTGGTAATCTATCATGTAAAATCACTGCAAAATCTAATTTTTTATACCCTAAAAAATTAATTCCTTTTTGTTTTTTTATTTTTTCAAAGTATGCAATAGCTGCTTCTTTTTCATTTGTATCCTTATCCCAAATAATATTACCCTCTGAAAAAACTCTATTTTTGTCAGTAAGTAAATCGCAAACAACAACTTCTAACCCTTGTAAATCATCTGCTAGTTTTAATTTTTCAATATTATTGTCATACCCAATTAGTACTATATAATAAATTTTAATACTCAATTTCTCACATATATCTCTGATTTGCTTTATTGGTGCGGAGTTCCAAAATTTTTTAAGCTGGTTTCCAGAGCCGATGCAATCATCCACAAATATCAAATATTTGTACCCACTCAATTTTCCTTCCGTAACATTTCGATGAAAATCTACTTGGTTTTCAGACACATTCATCTTGTGAACTAAATCGCCTATTATACCATTGCCACTTTCTGAAGGTTTATCTGAATCTAATAAAGGAATAAAAAATGTTGACTCTTTTAATTGATGAACAATTCCCTCTGCAACACTTGTGCTTAAATAAATATCCTCTTTAGCAACAAGATCCGCTTTAACTTGTTTACCATATATTTTTTCATATAAGCCATAGTGCATTAACTTTTCCATATCCTTTTTTGAGTAGTATACAGTATGCAATAAAATTTTAGTAACATAGTATCTGCCCTCAATATCATTTTGAAAATTATCGCTAAGCCATTTGTCAAAATCTGAATATTTTAGGTAGTCCCACTGTGATTGACAAACCACTCTTAATTGGTGCATTTTTTCATCTAAATACTGCTGATGATCCATTATATAGATATGTCTGCTTTTATTGATGGATAGGGATTGTAATTTACCAAGCTGAAATCTTCGTATTTAAAATCAAAAATATTTTTTACACTTTTATTAATAATCATTTGTGGATACGGCCTTGGTTCTCTTTGCAATTGCTTTTTCACTTGTGCCACATGGTTATTATAAATATGAGTATCTCCAAAAGAATGAACAAAGTCCCCAAGTTCTAAATCACAAACTTGCGCTATCATCATTGTCAATAATGCGTAAGATGCAATATTAAAAGGTACTCCAAGAAACAAATCTGCACTTCTTTGATACATTTGGCAAGATAATTTACTGTCAGCCACATAAAATTGAAAAAAAGCGTGACAAGCAGGTAGAGCCATCTTCTCAATATCTGCAACATTCCACGCACTAACTATCATTCTTCTGGAATCTGGGCTCTTTTTTATTTGTTCTATTACTTTACTTATCTGATCGATAAACTTGCCATCTTGTGTAGGCCATTTTCGCCACTGATATCCATAAATTGGACCTAATTCACCATTTTTATCAGCCCATTCGTCCCAAATTGTAACACCATGTTCCTTTAAGTATTTAATATTTGTTTCTCCTTTCAAGAACCATAATAATTCATATATTATTGATTTTAGGTGCATCTTCTTTGTAGTAATTAAAGGAAAGCCTTCTGCTAAATCAAATCGCATCTGATATCCAAAAACACTTTTGGTACCAGTTCCTGTTCGATCCGTCTTTGAGATACCCTTATCTAAAACATGTCTAAGAAGTATTTCGTATTGATTCATGGTTTATAATTCAATGTTTAAAACAAATATACTCTTTTGAATTACAATTTTAAAACATACTTAAACAAGGTAAATGTATACAAGAGCCTTATGAGAAAGTTTTGAAATTCCAGTGTGGATATATTAAAGCTCAAATATTTTTCGATAGTTCTATTTTCCCTCCCACCTCTTTTCCCTACATTTGAATTTCGCAAACCCCAACAACAATGAAAATCACTTCTCTCGAAGATTTTTATAAAGACATAGCGCCTCATATTCCTGAAGGTATCAGTAAAGAGATAGGGCATTTTAATGTATTTAGTATTGCTGATACTATTGCACATCTTAAAGCTAAACAGCCAATGCCCTATAACCGGCGCAGCTTTTACAAGATCAGTTTAATAAAAGGGAAGAACAAGGCAGAGTATGCCGATAAAGTGATCGACATACAAAAAAATGCATTACTGTTTGCCTCACCTAAAGTGCCCTACCATTATGTACCTCAGGATGAAAAACAGGGCGGCTTCTTCTGTATTTTTACAGACGAATTTTTAAATAAAAGCATAAGCGGCACCGCATTGGATGAGCTACCTATTTTTAAGCCCGGCGGTTATCCTGTATTTGAATTAAGCGCTGCCGATGCCAAAGAGCTGAGCGCTATTTTTGATAAAATGCACAGGGAACTTGCCGGCAATTACGCTTATAAATACGATCTGCTGCGCAACTATGTGCTGGAGTTGATTCACTACGGGCAAAAACTGCAACCGGCCACGGCATTGTACCCGGCACATACAGCGGGTGCCCGTGTTACCTCGTTGTTTATCGAGTTGCTGGAGCGGCAGTTTCCAATAGAATCGCCCCGGCAGCAACTACAATTAAGAACGGCTAAAGATTATGCCAGCTGCCTGGCCGTACATGTAAACCACCTGAACAAAGTATTAAAAGAAACCACCGGCAAAACCACCACCGAGCTCATCAGCGGCCGGGTAATACAGGAAGCTAAAATATTATTAAAGCAAACCGACTGGAATATTTCGGAGATCAGCGATAGCCTGGGCTTTGAGGAGCTGGCGCATTTTTCTAATTTCTTTCGTAAGCAAACTTCGGTGGCACCGCTGGCTTTTCGTTCCTAACCTCTTTATTTGAATTTTACAAACAACGGATTGATGCTTGCAACAGCCATGGTTGGTTATTGCTGCAATTTTGTGTCATCAAATTTTAAAACAAATTACAATGACACAAACAAAAATTGCACTGGTAACAGGGGGCAGCCGTGGGCTGGGAAAAAACATGGCGCTTCATCTTGCCCAAAAAGGTATTGATGTAATTATTACCTACAACAGTAAAAAAGAGGAAGCACTGGCGGTAGTAGCAGCTATTGAACAAAGCGGGCAAAAAGCGGCTGCACTGCAATTAAATACGGGAGATATAAAAAGTTTTGATGCTTTTTATATTCAGCTAAAAAATGTTTTGCAAAATACTTTTAATGCCACTGCTTTCAATTTTTTAATTAACAATGCAGGCGTTGGTATTCATGCATCCATCGAAGCTACCACCGAAGAACAATTTGATACCCTGATGAACATTCATTTTAAAGGGGTATTCTTTTTAACACAAAAGGCATTGCCTGTAATTAATGATGGGGGCCGCATTATAAATTTATCCAGCGGTTTGGCAAGGTTTAGCATGCCGGGTTACGCAGCGTATGCAGCCATGAAAGGCGCTATTGAAACACTCACCAGGTACATGGCTAAAGAATTAGGCAGCCGTGGTATTGCAGTTAATGTGGTGGCTCCCGGCGCTATTGAAACCGATTTTGGTGGCGGTGCAGTAAGGGATAATGCCGACCTTAATAAAATGGTTGCAGGCATTACTGCATTGGGTCGCACAGGCTTACCCGATGATATAGGTGGCGTGGTAGCATTTTTATGTACCGAAGAAGGCAGATGGATCAATGGACAAAGGATTGAGGTTTCGGGTGGGATGAATTTGTAGTTTTTAGCAAAGATGCAAAGTAAAAAAGATACAAAGAAGGATGTGGCACGCAGAGGAGTAGAGGGCGCAGAGAAATGTATTACACTGCAATTGCTGCTGCTCTGCCTGCCATTTCTACCACTAAAATACCCACTACCCACATTGCATTACCGGTTTATTACTGTTACATTTATGCCACACTTAAAACATTACAAATGAAAAAAATCTTTTTACCTGTTGCGGCTATATGCTGCAGTATTTTATTTTCCTGCAATAACGAAGCTGAAAAAACAGCAACTGAAGCACCTGCATTTAGTTTAGATTCTGCCATTGCCGCCATTGCCGCCAGCAATGCAACATTTGGTGATGGTTTTGCCACCGGAGATTCTACAGGTTTTGTAAGCCATTACACCAGCGATGCCTGCATTAACCCCAGCAATATGCCAAAAATGTGCGGCACTGCGGCTATCACTGCATTTTTTAAAGGCGGCTATGCTATGGGTATCCGTGGCGCAAAAATTACCACCGCAGAAGTAATGGGTGGTAAAGAAGGTGTAATAGAAACCGGCAGTTACGAAATGTTTGCCGATAAGGGTGTATCGATAGATAAAGGGAAATTTATAGTAATGTGGAAAGAAGAAAACGGTAAATGGAAAATGCACCGTGATGTTTGGAACAGTGATTTGCCTACTGCCACTGCAAAATAAAACCCTATCCTGCTATATAAAAAGCCCGGCGCCATTTACGGTGCCGGCTTTTTTATTGCGGATTGTAACAACTACGCAAATGTGTTGATAAAAATAGCCATCGCAGTGTAAAAAATTATAGAAGATATATAAACTGGAAATTACCCTTGTAAGCCATTGCAAGTATTTATTTTAGGGTAAGATTTGTTGCTATTTAATGCGTTTACCTGTTTTATCAATATAAAATTCTTCGTTACCTTTTTTTACTTTGGCTTTACCGTTTTTAAATTCCTCTGCATAATCGTATATCAGCGGAATAGTTTCTTTACCATGCTTATCTACAAAACCATAGTTGCCACCGGCCTCCATAAATTTTGTATTTATGGCAATCACTGCCATGCCTTCTGTAAAATAATTTACATAGCTGTATTTAAAAGGTATCACCAGTTTTCCTTTTTTATCAATGAGGGCAAATTTTTCGTTGAGGTACACCCAGGCTTTATTTACGCCACTAAAAAAATAAGTGGCCGTTACATATTGTGCAGCAATTACAATTTTACCTTTATCATCTTTATAACCATACAAACCATTATTGGCTTCAAAAGGTTTCAGGTTTTGTGCAGTGGTTTGCAAAAAAGAAAAAAATAGTAGTAAAATAAAAAGTGGTTTCATTTATCAATTTGCTTTTAAAAGATAAAGCAATGAAAATTTTATTGATTTTAGTATACCCAACCCGTGGTATTTTTATTGTTGCTGCAATAAGGGTCAGGCTTCCTTATTCATCAGGTACACCAAATGCGGAAAGCTGCTGATGTTATTTTTTTGCAGCATGCGGCGGCGGTGGGTTTTTACTGTTTCAATACTAATAGTAAGTTTGCGTGCCACTTGCTTGGATGACATACCTTGGGCCACCAGCAGCGCTATTTCTTTTTCCCGCTCTGTTAAATCAAGCCCATTTTGCACAAAAGTTTTTTCTTTATTATAAATTTTATGAAAGGCCATCTGCAATGCCACCAGTACCTGCACATCGGTATATGGTTTTACCACATACATCACCGGGTCTTTTGTAAAAGCAGCCTGCAGGGTTTTAGCATCTGCGTATGCGGTTAAAAAAATTATTTCGCAGCCGTACAATTCTTTTAATTGCCCGGCCAGCTCAGTACCTTGTACTGTTCCTTTAATATTAATATCGCAAATTACAACAGCAGGTGGTGCTGCAGCCTGGTTGCACAAACGCAATGCCGTTACTGCATCACGGGCAATGCCAATAATATTATAATCTTCTTCCTGCAGTAGTTCTTCAATACTTACTGCTGTTATTAACTCGTCTTCTACTATCAGTACTGTTGGGTTTTCCATCATGCTTTTATCAGGCTCTTATCTGTATGCTATAAATGGTGCCATTATTATGCTGCTGCTGTATGCTGCCATTTAATTGAGTTACCAGTGTGTGTACCAGCTTCATCCCAAACGATTTTGAAGTATCGGTATCGGTTAATATGCCACTGCCATTATCAGCAACATTTAAATCCATACTACCGTCTTCATTTCGGATAAGGCTGATCTTTATTTTGGGTTGTGCGGTGCTACTAAAAGCATGTTTAAAAGCATTGGTCACCAGTTCGTTCACAATTAATCCAATGGGTATGGCCATATCAATATCCAGCGATGGCTGTTGCATAGCTACACTGGTTTCGATATGTTGTTTATTATACCCAAAACTGCCCGCTAATGAGCTGGTTAAATTTTCCAGGTAATCTTTAATATCCACGCCAGCCAAATCTTTATCCATATATAATTTTTGATGGATCATTGCCATTGCATCCACCCTTGTTCTGCCTTCGTCCATAGCCTGGCGTGCTTTATCATCTTCCATCCGGCTGGATTGCAGCGATAACAATCCTGACACTACCTGTAAATTATTTTTTACGCGGTGGTGCAGTTCGCGTATTAATGTTTCGATCTGGCTGTTTTTATTTTCCAGTACTACAGCATGTTGTTTTTTATTGCGGTAAATAAAATAAAATACACCACACAACAGTAATGCCAATACCAGCGCAATACCCAAATAAACTAATTGCTGATTTTTTTTACTTACCGACAGATACTGTAAAGCTTTATCTTTTTTTGCCAGCTCCAGTTGTGCATCTCTTTTTTCCACTTCATACTGCGATTGCGTGCGTAACATGGTTGTTACTTCATTTTCATCAGCCAGTGTATCACTCATAGTAATATAACCGGCCTGGTATTTATAGGCTTCTTCGTAATTACCGGTGGCTTTGTAATGCTCCGCCAAATGTTTATACGCATCTTTTTGGCGCACACTGTTTTCATCTTTAAGCATGGCCAGCGATTGCAGCAGTAAATCTTCTGCTTCTTTTGTTTTACCTTTTTGTGTTAGTAAAGATCCCATTACATTCATGGTAGATGCAATATCGTACAGCGATTTAGTTTGCTTTCTTATATCCAAAGCCTTCAGCAACATCTCTTCTGCTTTATCCAGTTGTTGTTGTTCCAGTAAAAAGTTTCCGTAATTATGATACACTAATCCTACACCGGTTTTTTCTTCTGTAGCTTTAAATGCAGCCAGCGATAATTCGTATAAAGCAGGTACCGAATCTTTTTTATTGAGCACATTAAACAACCCGGCCATGTTAACATAATTGTAACCGAGGCTGGTTTTATTATTAAATTGCTTTGCCAGCAAATTGGCTTTTCTAAAATAATCCAGGCTGGTCTCGTACTGCTGCGTTCGCATAAATACTATAGCAATGTTATTGAAAGATTGTAACAGCCCCCTTTCATCTTTTAATTTTTCCTTAATGCGTATACTTTTCAGGTGCATACCAACAGCTTCATCATACCGTGCAGCTTCATTTAACGAGTTGGCTTTATTCATATACAATACTGCCAGTACAGCATCATTTTTAAAACTTTGTGCCAGTGTAATTCCTTCTTCAAAATGATAGAGAGATTTTTTTATATCAGAAAGCCTGCGGTAAATAACTCCCAACCGGTTATGCGTTTCGGCCATTTCGTTTTCTAAACCAGCCTCCTTTAATAATTGTAAAGATTGCAGGTTTTTTTCTTCTGCTAATTTTAAGTTGCCCAGTTGCTGGTGGTTGCGGCCCATTAGCCCAAGTGCTAATGCCTTTCCTTTTTTATAATTAGTGGTGTTGGCCAGGTTGTAAGCAACAGAATCAAAATCCAATGCCAGTTTGTATTTATTTTGGCGGCTATAGATACCTGATAGCTGTAAATATCCATCTACCTGCCCTTCTTCATTTTTGCTTTGCTGGTAATAGGCCAATGCCTGTTGTGCATCGGCTAAAGGTTTTTCTGTTTGGCTGTTGGGCCAGGCCTTACTACGTAAAATAAAAAGTCTTGCTTTTTCATTTATATCTGTAGTAGCTACAATTAAACCATTGATGCTGTCTGTACGTGAGGTTTGTGCATACCCGTTGTAATATAGCAATACGGCTAGCAGTACACTTAATGGTTTTATCATAGCTGGTTAATAATTACAAATGAAGTTAGGTATTTGCATTTGATATACAACACCGTGTTATCACCCCATTATTATATAAAACAGCAACCAGCAGCACAAGTAGTACAACAACTACTTATTACTAAAAACACAACTTTAAAATAATTGTTCTGTGTAGGGTATAACATTATAAAAACTTACTTTATCTGTCACCCTAAATGAGTATTGGTTTACTTTTTTAATACCACTATAATTGCATTATTATTCCAACAATTTTTTTACAGCAATCATTTTTACATCTTGATACAAAATAACGATTGAAGAATTTACCAATAGCAATGCACCCAACCAATAAAAATAATTAAGCAGTATTGTCTAAAACAGCAATCCAAAATTATCCGTACATGAAATACCTTCTTCTGTTAATTACAATTTGTTTTGTGTTTAAAAGTATTGGCCAAACTTCCGGGGCCAGCAGCATTTCTTCTATCGAATACAAAGCCAATCAAATTGAAAAAAATGACATCAAAGTTGGAGAGTTAAACAGGCAACATCTTGAAACCTATAACCTGGAATCTATCAAGTTAAAAAAACTAAAGAAAGAATTAAATGATTTGATTGAAGAAAAAATAGCGGTATTGGACGAATACCGTCGGGGGCAATTTTGTACAGGATGCAGTGTACCACGTTCCCAGTTCGGGCCCGGCGAAAGCTTTCCTCACACGGGCCAGCGTGTTAGAGCTGCAACTCCGCAGGAACTGGCTGTAAAAGAAAAAGAATACGATGATAAAATTGCCAGAAAGCGGGAAGAACTTAAACTTTTTGAGTTTAGTGAAAATGAGTTTACACGCAAAAGAGCAGATATTGATCAACAAATGAACAACTTAAAAAATCAGTCTGATAAATTGCGTGAAGAAATAGTGGCGCTGAGTAAGGCCTATAAAGAAATAGTGGTTAAAGAAGCAATTGCTGCACATGCAGGTTTTATTAGTGAATTAATGCGCATTATAGCCGAAAAACATTTTATTGAAGACCGCATTAATATTATTACTGTAAAAATTGCAGATATTAATGCAGAAGAATCAAAAGCATTAAATGAATCTGCTGAAAAAGTACGCCGGCAAAATGAAGAGGATAAACAAAAGATCAGCAGCCAGATTGAAGGCAATAAACAAAAACTGCAACAGCTTTTGCAAAGGCTAACCTCCAGGCTAGATCCTTTAAAACTTGAAGACGGTAATTTAATGCAACAACTTTTTAATATCAATAAACAGTTGCAGAATAGCTCCAAATTAACAGCCGATGAAGTAAAAACACTGGAAGCAGAAAAAACCACTGTGGAAGACAGGATAGCGCAGCTGCAAAAAAGTATCACTGACTACGAAAATGATTATACAGCAAGCAAGCAACAAATTGAAACCGAAAACAGGGTGCTGGAAGATAAAAAATGGAACCTCACCATCAACCTTACAAAAAGGCAACAAGAAACTTCGGAGCTATTAAAAAAAGCATTTACGTTAAGAAGAAAAATACTGGAAGATGCAAAAATTGCCCGACAAACAAACCTGCAGTTAACCGGAGAGCTTTTGCTAAGTAAAAAAGCAGCAGCCCGTAAAAAATTTATGGTGTATGCCGCCGATGCAGATAACGAAAGAGTAAGGTTGGTAAGGGCCTGCCAAAAGGCGGGATGCAGTTGTTATGGTATTGATACCCATGGTACCATTGTAGGCAACTGGAATAAAGCAGAAGGTTGTGTTGGCGAAATGGAAGCAGCACATTTTACCACCGACCCTATTTATGGCTGTGTGGAAGAAACTGCCATTTACAGGCAACATTATTCATCACTCATTAATGGATTATCAGATGCCGATATCCGGGCATTGCAAAAACAATCCGGTAAAATCAGGTACGACCTGATATTGAAAAAAATATCCAACTAAAATAAAAAAAATGAAATTCTATTTATTCGCTGCTGCTATGCTTTTTTGTGCCGTTACGTTTGGCCAAAACACTGCATTTGATTCCATCCAGGTAAAGGTAAATGATTGTGTTACAAAATCGCAGTGGGACGAGCTGCTGGTAACAGCACCCGAGTTAATAACTGCAGAACCCACCAAACCTGATGGTTATTATTATACGGCAATGGCATTTTACAAATTGCAGGAAAATGAGAAAGCGCAGGAATATTTAACCATGGCCGAGCAGCTTGCGGATGAATCTTTTAAGAAAAAAATTGCTGACCTTAAAGTGGATATTGCCAATGGCACCAAAGCCAGTAAGATGGCGGAAACCATCATTAAAAATGGCGAAGATAAAAATGCCGCTGATGATTACAGAAAGCTTTGGGAGATAGATAAAACAAAAATAGAGTATGCCTTAAATGCGGTAGAGTGGTATGTAGAAAAAGAAAATTATGTTGCTGCATTGGAAATACTAAATGCTCCTGCATTGGCAAGCGATGCCCAGGCTAAAATACTGATAACAAAAATTAATCAAAAACCAAAAATGGTTGCGCTTAACGGATACAATAAAGCTATGAAGGAAGGCGATGAGAAATTTAAACAAGAGGCTTATAAAACAGCTATCAGTAAATTTGATGAAGCCATGACCTTTTATGCAAAAGATGCAAAAGCAAGTTCGTACAAGCGCAAGGCGCAGGAAGAGTTAGCGTGGCAGGTAGCAGGTAATCTTAACTCAGTTGAATCTTACAAAAGTTATTTGGCAAAATACCCGCTGGGTAAGTATAAAAGCAATGCAGATGATATATTGCAACGGGCCTATTTAAGATTTGCCAGAGATTATGTGAAGGAAAATAAATTTTCCGACGCCGTAAATTATTACCAGATATACCAGAAAAGTTACCCCAAAGGCCCGCAAATAAATATTGTAAATAAAGAATTGTGCGAATTATATTTTGCTGAAGCAAAAAGAAATGAAAAAGTAAAACAGCCTTACAATATGACGCTGGCGCTGGAACAGTATGCACTGGCCAAAAAATGTGGTATAAACCGTGTTAGCAGTGCACATTTAAAATCGCTTAAGCGTAAAGAAGTAAGATGGGGTAGAGATGATATGACCTTTTTGGGCTGGCATGCCGATGAAACCAATTTGTTAGGCATTATGTCTGGCTCGCTAAACAACAGGAAGCTTGGCATGTACGTGGCCTTAAGGGTAAGCAATGATATTTGGCAAGCCGGAGATGCCAGTTGGGAAACCGATAACAGTAATAGTTTAACTGAGTCAACAGATAAAAATAAAAAATATAATGGCAAATCTTACAACCGTGTGTTTTTTGGCACGATTGGTATTACAAAAAAAATTACACACCCGCTTTGGGTTTATGCCGGTGCAGGTGTTTGCATTAACTCACAGGTAAGAGAATTTGAACACAACACTACCGGTAAAGTTGAAAATGTAAAAAATAAAGACCTTAATTATATAGCTGTCAACCCCGAAATTGGATTGCAGGTAAAGCTTGCTTTTTTAACCATAAGGTATGGCATTAATAAACCGCTTACGCCATTATTTAAAGAGCAGTTTATGCAGCATTTTGGTGTGGGTATAAAGTTTTAAAAAATTATTAAACAGTGGCGTTTAGTTAATTATCAAAACAAAATAATTGACTATGATGCCCCTGATTATTATACCTCAGTTTAAGTTTACAATTTGCTGTAATTTTAATACAATATCTTTTATGTACACACTATACCAATTTGCTGATTCAAAAAGAAATTTAGCTGAGGATACATTAATGGATGACAAGCAAAATATTCACATTAAACCAAAACACTAATTGCCAGCAATAGTTATTATGAAATACTTATCTTTTTTTATTCTTTTATTAAATAACACCATTGCACTATCACAAAATCTGATTACTTCACCCGAAGTAAAACAATTGGCTGCCGGCACAAACCATAATATGGCTTTATTGATTGATGGAACAATTTGGGCCTGGGGAAAAAACAGCAGCGGGCAATTAGGTGATAGTACAACAGCGGATAAAAATAATCCTGTACAAATTGGTAAAGACAGCACCTGGAGCTTTATAGCCGCAGCAAATTATATCAGCTACGGAATAAAAAGCGATGGCAGTCTGTGGGGTTGGGGAACAAACAAAGTAGGACAGTTAGGTATAAGCAGGGCAAACCTCAAATATGATTATAGGGTACCCGTACAAATTGATACCGCTACCAATTGGCTTATGGTTTCTTCGGGAATAAATTTTACGATAGGTTTAAAAAAAGATGGTACGCTTTGGGGTTGGGGAAATATGTTGTACAATCTGCAAGATGTAGAAAGTAGCCCTTACAAACCCGTAAAATTAACCGGCGATGATAACAGTAACTGGGCAACTATTGCAGCAGGTGATGATTTTATAATAGCGCAAAAAAAAGATGGCACCATTTGGACAAGAGGTATAATAAATGATCTGCTACGTAACTACGGTGGTAAAAATATGTTTTATAAAGTGAACAATGATACTGACTGGGCAAGTTTTGATGCAGGTAAACAACATGCAATTGCTATAAAAAAAGATGGCAGTCTTTGGGGCTGGGGTAAAAACGAAGTGGGCCAATTAGGCAATGGTAGCAATAGCAATGCTAAAAACCCGGTAAAAATCATAAGAGTAAATGATTGGCAAATTGTTACTGCTGCAGGTAATTATACCATTGCATTAAAAAAAGACGGTACTGTATGGTATTGGGGTGAAACCTTTTTTATGAAAGATAAAGCCAGGTACAACACTAGCCCAAAGCCATTTGATGTCACGGTTAAATATAAATGTATTGCTGCCGCCAAGGAAAGGTTATTACTCACACTTGCTTTAGAAAAAATGCAAGGGGTTGTGGAGAGTTATGAGCTGGGGTATGGTGATGAAAAAGCGATTAAATTATTTATTAAATCAACGGGTAAATAACAGGTTTAAACATAAGGAATAATTTTTCAACTTAGTTTTTTAGAAAAAATAATAGAAATGAAATTAATTTTTGTTGTATTTTATTTAATTTTTTTTTCTGCTCAATCAGCCAACACACAGGCAATTACTTCGCAGGAACTTTCAAAACTCTCCGCCGAAATAAATGCTTTGCAAACAGCCGCAAATGGCTCAACTTTATTTGACCCCGTAAAGAACAACATGTCTGTTATATCTTTTCCCAAAGAAAGTTTCAAAGTGTTCTTCAGCTCAGGATTTGCCTACCAGGCAGTGTATAAAAACAGCGGTACCGATCAGCTTTTTGTTACAGAAAATGTTGATCTCTCCGTAGCCAATAAAGTAACAGTTTTGCCCGGAAATAGTAAAAGCAGTGTTCAATGCATCCAGGTATCTTTTCCCGAAACTGTTGTAACGCATATACTGAAAAACGGAAAAGAGGTGAGCACCATCTACGAAAATGCAATAGATTTTTATTGCACAAATGGTAACACAGAGAATAAGAATAAATTAAAAACTTTGCTGGAAACATTAATAGGTAAGCTTGCTAAAGAACGTACAAAATACCATGCACTAACCCATGGCAAACTTTATTTACCCGATGGTATATATGAAGGCGGCTATACGGCTGGCAACCGAAGAACGAATAAGGGCACCATGGAGTACACAAACGAACCGCTTTATAAAGGCGTTTGGATTTATACTGGCTATTGGAAAAATGACCGCCGCCATGGAGAAGGCATCATTAAAAGCAAGCCTTATAAAACAGGTGATGTTGTACCAGCAAACGGTGGGATAATGGAAGAGATATATAGCGGTACTTGGGAGAATGATTTGTTGCAGGGAACAGGCAAGTATGAGAAAGTGGGTGATTGGAAATATGAAGGAAATTTTGTAGATGGCAAAATGGAAGGAAAAGGAACATCAATTGATCGCAATGGAACTAAATATGCAGGCGACTGGAAGAATGGTGTAAAAGAAGGTAATGGAACCTACGGTGGCTATACCGGAGAGTGGAAAAACGGTTATAAAGAAGGTAAAGGCATTTACGTGGCATCAAATTATACAGAAGACGGTGAGTGGAAGAATGGCTGGTTACATGGCTACGCTATTTATAAAAATGACAACGGAGAGCGTTATGAGGGTTATTGGGTAGAAAACAGTAAAGAAGGAAAAGGAACTTTCACTTATAAAAATGGAGAGAAGTATGTGGGTGATTGGAAAAAAGGTGATAAAGATGGTTTCGGTGTGTACACCTGGCCCAATGGCGAAAGATATGAGGGCAATTGGGTTAAGAATTTGAAATCGGGCAAAGGAACACTTACTTATCAAAATGGCGAAAAATTTATAGGAGAATGGCGGGGTGACAAAAGAAATGGTAATGGAATACTGTATGATAAAAACAATAACATTATACAAAAAGGTCAGTGGCGTGCCGATAGCTACTATAACCCTATAAAGCCAGTGCCACTTTATGCTAATGATATTATGGCAAAACACACCATTATAAATGCTGATACCAATTACCTGATATGTTATAGCATAATTAAGGATAGTGTAAACTTTTATTTTTATACACCTGGCCCTTTACAGCCAACTATTTATTTTGATGTAAATAATAATAACAAGGTAGATACACTTGTAGATAGATTCACAAGAAATTTTAGAAACCAACTGCAGTCTTTTTATATTTTAGGGGGGGTAGCACCAACAAAAAGGAAGTGGTATTATGAAAATGATCTTGTAGTAATTACTTATCCCATATCAGAAATAAGCCAGTCGAATGTTATAGCATTTCAGGTAGCATATAAACAATACGACACCGATGATAATAAGTCGTTATTTATTCCAGCCAGAAAAGAAGAAAAAGACTTTAAAAAGAAAAGGTTGTTTTACATTACTATACCTCAGTAAATATTTTAAGAGAAAATTTAAATTCAGCAAATGAAAAAAGCAGGTCTGGTTATTTTGTTTACCATTATATGTGCCATTACGTTTGCGCAGGCACACACATATAATGCCTGCTGCCGCTATGGTAAAGGCAATGTAATGGGCGACTGTGTATGCCCAGGCTGCAAAAAAGATAAACAGGATGAGATTAAGGCATCCCAAGAAGAAACAAAACAACTACAGGCAAAAGCTGCTGCTGAGCAGGCAAAAAAGGAGGCAGTCATCAAAAAGGCAAAAGAACATGAAATTCAAAAAAAAGAAGCAGAAGAAAAACAAAAGTATAATGATTTAGTAGAAGGGGTTTCTGAAAATGTGACGGAACCAAACGTTCGGTTTGATCCATTGATACCTTCTGGTTACACAGCATTTCAACATGATGAATATGTAGCAATTAAAAATGGAGAGAAGCTGATCTTTAAGTCGGCTGATCATAAATATATCAGGGAAATAAATAAAGAAAACAAATACTTTGTTTTGGGAAATCCGTCTAAAAGCCAGCGTGAGAACAATGCCCGGGTTTTTAACAGCAGTGGCAAGAAAATTACTATTGATGGTTTGGAAAAATTTAATGGAGTAAAATATAATGAAAAGGAAAACTGTATCTATGTTACTGTTTTAACAGGAAAAACTACTCATTGTCTTAAGCCTTTTGGAATACCCTACTCAGAAGAAAAAATTGGCAATGCCGTTGAATACTATTCCGGATATTATACAGTAGCTTATGTAAATCTTATGATGAAATATGATGCCTCCGGTGCAGGTGAATGGGCAGGCCGATGCCAAGGTTACTATGGCGAGGTGGTGGTTCTTAAAGTAGATAATAGTTTTCGATTATTAAGAAAGTTTATGGGTTATTGCAAGGTATATGAAATACAATAAAAAAATAAAGTAACATGAAAACACTAATCACTCTTTTATATTTTTCTTTGCTGCTTCCTGTTGCCACAGCAGCCCAGTCCAAACAAAAAGCCGAAAAGGATTTTGTAAACCAGCTCAACAGCATTTTAAAAAATTCATCAGAGCACGATCATTGGCTTCAAACTGGCACAATGACCATTGACTCTGCATTTGCAATAAATAAAGCAGGTATTTTATCATTAACTGTTCGTCATACAGATGATGATTCTTCTTTTGTAAGAGCAAGAATGGAAGCACCCATTAATAAAATACAGAGAATAGCCTACGACCTTTACCTGATACTGGAATATAAAACCGATGAAGTAACCGTATTTAAATCTGCAACAAACAGCAATGAATTGATCGAAGACCATAAAACCAATTACTTACACATTGGTGCACCCTGGCCAGAGGATATGAAGCATCAGGAAAAATTACAGAAACTGCTGGATAAGCTGTTGGTATTTTATAAAAATTAATGGCAGTTTAATACTCCTCTTCAAAAATATATGGTATTGAGTTTATAGCAAAGCTACAGTTGGGCAGCATGGCTTTTAGCAACAGCATTTTTTCTTTTACATCCTTGTTGTCATCATTTGAAAATAATATTGTGGTAAGTTTTGTAAGGGCAGTTAATTGTAAAATACCATCAATGGTAATGCCGGTATTTTTTACATGCAAAAATTGCAGGCTGGTAATTTTGTTTAGATCGGCAATGCAATCATTATCAATTTCGGTACAGCCCTTTAGTCGCAATTCATTTACATATTCCAGCTTTGTTAGTAATGCAATGCTGGTATTAGTAATTTCGGTTTCATTGAGGTCGAGCATATTTACACCCTTAACATTGGTTAGCAGGTAAGCCAGTCCTTCGTCATCTAAATCGGGTATTGGGCGTAAATCAAAGTGATGGTAATAGGCAGTCGTTTCAGCGGCACCAAATCGTCGTTTCCAATATTTTTTATTGCGGGGCATAATTGGTGAAATGTGTTTTTATAATTATTATTGGTTGATTTATTTGTACGCTGTTACCCCAATCAATTCTATTGTAAAAGATAATGAGGCACTTCAGTAAGCCGCAACGCACAACCAGTGCATTTAATAAACGAAAAAATAAAATGAAATTTAAAAACGTGGATACTTTTATAAATCTTTGGCGGGGATTTTTTTTATTTTGCCGTTTTTATCAGCAATTACAAGGTAAGAGTTGGCGGCTTTGGTTTCGGCAATAAGTTTTTGAATGCCTTTATCTAAAGCAATTTTAATTTTTTCACTCAGGTCTTCTCTTTTTTTCTTAATTATCACTGCCTGTAATTTTTTTGTACAATTCAAAATTAATGATTTCTTTTTCGTCTGCAATATTTTTTGCAATCAATTCATATTCACCGCCTGAATTGTCAAGTAAATACCAATCATCAGCTAAAGCAGCATACTTCGAAAAATTTTGAAGTCCTTTATTGTATCTCCTCTCAATTACATCTTCGGGTATATTATGCCCGCCTTTACTTACTCTTAATGCAACCCTGTTTTTTGCAAGCTCAATACTATTCAGATAAACGAAGAAAAAAGTAACACCATATCCTTTTTGGTTTGCTTCTTTTATTAATCTTAAATAAGATAATCCTGACAATGTTGTTTCAAAAGAAAAACTTTTATTAAATGCTATTAAATATTTAATTCTTTCAATCATAATTCTCCCCGCCTGAAAGGCAACAGCTTCTGCATTTAATGGTGATAGTCCTCTGGCAATTTCGTCAGCATTTACAAACTCCACTGTTTTAAAAACTTCGGGCAAAAGGTTATATGCTGCAGTTGTTTTACCAGCACCATTGCAACCTGCTATTATAAAAATATCTGGCATATGTTTACTTTAATACTGCATCAATTTATGTACACATTCCCCCAGCCTGCTGTACGCCATAAAATTTTTCTCCAGCTCTAAATTAAAAGGAATAGGCGTATCTAAACTTGCGCAGCGCATTACCGGCGCATCTAAATAGTTAAAACAATTTTCGGCTATCCATGCCGCTACTTCGCCGCCAATGCCACCGGTTAGTGTGTCTTCGTGTAAAATTAAAACCTTGCCTGTTGCTGCAACGGCCTCTTCAATAGCATCATAATCTAAAGGCAATAATGTTCTTAAATCTAAAATTCCGATACTGATATTTTTATTTTTACCAGCATAATCTATTGCCCAATGCACGCCGGCACCATAAGTAATTATCGTGATGTCGCTACCATGTTGCACTGTTTTAGCTTTACCAATTTCCACTTCGTAATATTCATCGGGCACATCGCCGCTTACACTTCGGTACAAAGCTTTGTGCTCAAAATATAAAACCGGGTTAGGGTCGTTAATGGCTGCAATCAATAATCCTTTTGCATCCATAGGTGTACTTGGATAAACCACTTTTAATCCGGGCGTGTGTACAAACCAGGCTTCATTACTTTGGCTATGAAATGGCCCTGCACCTACGCCACCACCTGTTGGCATACGTATCACCACATCGGCATTTTGCCCCCAGCGGTAATGTATTTTAGCAAGGTTATTTATTATTTGATTAAAGCCCACCGTTACAAAATCGGCAAATTGCATTTCCATTACTGCTTTGTATCCTTCTAAACTTAAACCCAATGCAGCGCCTACAATAGCACTTTCGCAAATAGGTGTGTTTCTAATTCTGTCTTTTCCAAATTCATTTACAAAACCTTCGGTAATTTTAAAAGCACCACCATACTCTGCAATATCCTGCCCCATTAAAATAAGGTTGGGATGTTTGACCATACTTTGTTGCAGCCCTTCTTTAATACCATCAATAAAACGTTTGTCGTGAGAAGGTGAATGGTGAGTGGAGTTGCCGTAAGTATACTGCTTTACTGACGATTCACTACTCACTACTGACGGCGCATACACATCGTTCAACTCTTCTGCCATATTCACCTCCATTGGTTTTGCTTCGCCGGCAATTTGCAATTCACTTTCTATATATTGTTTGGTTTCATTTTTTATAGCATCTATTTCAGTTGCGCTTAAAACTTTTTCGTCAAAAAGATATTGCTCATAATTTTTTACAGGATCCTTCTTTGCCCACAGTTCAAATAATTCCGGCGGCACATATTTAACGCCGCTGGCTTCTTCGTGCCCACGCATTCTAAAAGTTGTGCACTCTACTAAATAAGGTTTTTGATTTTGTATGCAATAGTCTCTTACGCCTTTAATGGTATCATATACTTCCAGCAAATTATTACCGTCTATACGAATACCTTCCATACCATAGCCTTTGGCTTTATCTACCAAACTAAAGCAACGGTATTGTTCGCTTACCGGTGTGCTTAATCCGTACCCGTTATTTTCAATAATAAAAATTACGGGTAAGTCCCACACTGCAGCCACATTTAATGCTTCGTGAAAATCGCCTTCGCTGGTACCGCCATCACCACTAAATGCTACAGATACTTTTTGTTCGTCTTTTAATTTATATGCCAATGCCACACCATCTGCAATAGCCAATTGCGGACCCAAATGTGATATCATGCCACAAATATGATGTTGCTTACTGCCAAAATGAAAACTTCTTTCCCGCCCTTTGCTATAGCCTTCTTTATTACCCTGCCACTGCATAAATAATTTACTCAGCGGCATATTGCGGGTAGTAAAAACACCCAGGTTTCTGTGTAAAGGCATCACCCATTCATCTTGCTGTAATGCCAGTGTTGCACCAACCGAAATAGCTTCCTGACCAATGCCGCTGAACCATTTACTTATTTTGCCCTGCCTTAATAATACCAGCATTTTTTCTTCTATCATCCTCGGTAAAAGAAGGGATCTGTAAAATTGTATCAGGTCGGTATGGGAAAGATTTTTTTTCTCGAATTGCATATCGTTGTTTGAGTAATACAAATGTAAACAAAGATGTTTTGCCTGCGGCAAAAAGGTTAGCCACGGATTGCACAAATTAGCAAGGATTAATACAGGTTTTGCCTGCGGCAAAAAAACACAGAAGGAAAAAAGGTAGGTGATTCAATTGGATTTTTCTGTGCTTCCATGCCTGTGAAACAACTTTTGTTTTCTTTAACAAAAAATCTTTGTGCAATCCTGTTTTATGCTGCATCTTACTCAAAAATTATTGTTTATGAAAATTTCCGCTAAAGCATTCTTCGCCCTTTTTTCTATTGCCGGTTTAATAACATTAATTTCATTTACCGGCAAACCACAACATAAAAAACCCGTGCAGCCCAAAATACAGGCTGCTATTTTATTAGATGTAAGTGGCAGTATGGATGGATTGATAGAGCAAGCCAAAGCCCAATTGTGGAATATGGTGAGTACCATGGGCAAAGCAAAATGCAGTGCTGATGTATCGCCACAAATTGAAATTGCCTTATATGAATATGGCAGAAGCACCAATGATATTAAAGCGGGTTATGTAAAACAACTGAGTGGCTTTACCAGCGACCTGGATAGTTTATCTAAAATATTATTTAGTTTAAAGACCAATGGCGGCGATGAATATTGCGGCCAGGTAATACAAACGTCTTTAAAAGAATTGCAATGGGATGCAGCACCGGAAAATTATAAAGTAATTTTTATTGCCGGCAACGAAGATTTTTTGCAGGGCAATGTATTATACACCAGCTCCTGCAACGATGCTAAAAACAAAGGCGTAATTGTAAATACCATTTATTGCGGCGACAGGATGCAGGGCATCAGAGAACACTGGAATTTAAACAGCGAATGTGGTAATGGCAGTTTTACCAACATTAATCAAAATGATAAAATTGATGATATACCCACACCCTATGATAGTTTAATTATTACCATGAACGGTACTTTAAACCAAACTTATATGGCGTACAATTCTTTTGGTTATAATAAAATGAGGGAAGTGGTTGCAGTGGATGCCATGAACAGCAGTATGAGTAAATCGGCTGGTATAAAAAGAACTAAAGTAAAAGGTAACAGTAAGATATATAACCAGGCCAGCTGGGACCTTGTAGATGCTAAAGAGAAAGATAAAGATGCTATAGCTAAAATAGACAGAAAGACTTTGCCAGACAGCCTGCAGAAGAAAACCAATGAAGAACTGGAACAAATTGTGGAAGTAAAAAGGCAACAAAGATCTGCAGCTCAAAAAGAAATTGAAACATTAAACGCTAAAAGAGATGCTTATATAGCGGCAGAAAAAGCAAAGAATGCAGCTAATAAAAACAATGCTGCTACTTTAGAAACCGAAGTAGAAAAAATAATTAAAGAACAGGCTAAGCGCTATAATATGAAGATTGAGTAATGGCATGCTGAAAACGCTGAGAAAAAATTACCCGGGAAACTGAAAGTTTAAAGAGAGTTGGCTTGGCCAGCTCTTTTTATTTTGTAATCAATAGCCCGTTGATTGTTTTTCTTTTTCGGGAAAAGCTTTTTTATGTACAAACGAATTAAAGAAAGAAAGTAACACACTAAATAATAATGCATGCCAAAAACTTTCTACCTTAAAGCCGCCTACAAAATGATCGTCGATTAAAATAATACAGGCATTAATTACAAATAAAAATAAGCCCAGTGTAAGTATGGTTGCCGGCAATGTTAGCAATACCAGTAATGGCTTTACAATAGCATCTAAAAAAGATAATACTACGGCTACAATTAATGCCGTAAGCATGTCTTTAATTTCTATACCCGGTAAAATATACGCCAGTATAAAAACATTAACAGCACATACCAATATTTTAATCAGCCACTTTTGCATATTCTAAGTTACAATTAGTTCGTAAAAATCCTCAGGATTTAAATATTTTTTTGCCAGCTCCCTTATTTCTTCTGCCGGTATGGTTTTTATGGTTTGTACCGAATCGTAAAAATATTTTTCGCCCAGATTATTTAAAATTAAATTTTTCCACCTGCCCATAATTTGAAAAGGGCCATCCAGATCACCGAGTATGGTGCCAATTAAATAATTACGCACTAATAATAATTCCTCTTCATCTACCAGCTCTTCCCTTAACAATTTCATTTCTTTATACACTTCTTCTATGGTTGCTTCGATTACATCTTTACCAGCTTCGGTACTTATCATCCATGCGGTGGGTTGTAAATGGTTTTGCACATAACTGTGTATACCGTATGTGTAGCCTTTATCTTCCCGTATATTACTCATTAACCTGCTGCCAAAATAACCACCCAACAAAGTATTTAATACCATCACCTTCATAAAATCGGGGTGGTGCCGGTTAGGGAAATGCCGTGCAATTCTTATAGCGCCCTGCACACCTTCGGCATCATTTTGTATGCGGTATTTTTTTTCTGTAGCAGGGGTCATTACCGGGTTGGGTATTGCCGATTTTAGTTTACTTAAACTTAATGCACCAAAATTATTGTTTAGTTGTTCTTTAAGGTTAGCTGGTAATTTGCCGCTTACAAAAATTACACATTGCCCGTTAAGATAATATTGTTTAAAAAAGTCTTTTAACTGTGCGGTGTTTAACGCATCAATATCTTCGGGATTGGTGTACGTGCCGTAAGGATGACTTTCGCCATATACATACGCATCAATTAAACGGGCTGCAACAAATTCGCTCTTTTTTAAATTTACACTCAGGCGCTGTTTGCTGTTTTGTTTATAGGTAGCCAATTCTTCTTCTAAAAAAACAGCATCGGTAATCATCTCTTTAATTACCGGCAATAATTTGTCAATACATTTATTTAAAGAAGATAAACTGATCACCGCTGTTTCGTTATAGCAGGCCCTGGCGCAATGGGCACCATAATATTCAAACGCTTCGTTAATTTCAAAAGCAGTTTTGGTACTGGTACCATTTTTAAGTAAAAAATTAGTGGCGCCTGCTACCAGCTTTTGTTGTTCAAAAAAGTTGCCGGCATAAAAAACCATTTCCATTTGAAATACTTCCTGCGTACCTGCATCAATAGTATAAACGGGCACACCATTATCTAATTCAAAAAAAGTATAGGGCTTTAATTGAAGATCAAATTCTATGGCGTCTTTTATTGGTGGGGCTATTGTTCTGTTTAACATTTTTTGTTGTTGTTTTAATTGGCCAGGTAGTACAATGTGTTACAATTATTTTCATCAAAAATCACGTGGCACTCTTTGGCAATTTCTTCAGCAGTTACGGCCTGGTACATTTCTAATTCTTTATTTATTAAATCTGCATCTCCCAAAAGTTCATACATGGCAATGCTGGCAGCACGGTTCATCACTGTCATGTCTTCAAATGCCATCATACTTTCGGTTTTGTTTTTTACTTTTTCCAGTTCTTTATCTGTAACACCCAGTTGTTGTAATTTTTTTATTTCTTCGTTCAAAGCAGCTTCGGCATCTTTTATATTTACACCTTTTACCAGCTTTCCTTCAATGGTTAAAAGACCAGTATCGGTACTGCCCATGTGGTAGCAATCTATATTACTAAAGAGTTTTTTTTCTTTTACCAATACCTGAAATAATCTTGATGATGCGCCACCTCCTAAAATTTCGCCAATTAAATCGGCAGTGTAATACCTGCTGTCTGTACGGGAATAAATATGCCAGCATTTATACAAAGCATCCAGCGGCACATTAGCTTTTACTTCTAATGTTCTTGGTGCGGTTTGCTTAGGTTCCTGCGGCAGATCACGTACATACTTTTCTCCGGCAGCAATTGGGCCAAACCATTTTTGGGCCAGTTCTTTTACTTTATCAACCGTAATATTGCCGGCAACTACTAAAATAGCATTGCTGGGCGTGTAGTGTTTAAAAAAGAAAGCTTTTACATCTTCTAAAGTTGCTGTTTCAATATGGCTTAATTCTTTGCCAATCGTCATCCACCGGTAAGGGTGAGTGGTATAAGCCAGCTCTCGCATTTTGTGCCATACATCGCCATAAGGCTTATTGATGTAATGTTCTTTAAACTCTTCGCAAACTACTTTACGCTGCGTATCTAAACTTTTTTTACCAAAAGCTAGTGATAGCATACGATCGCTTTCCAGCCAGAAAGCAGTTTCAATATTTTCGGCCGGCAGCTGGCAATAATAGTTGGTAAGGTCGTTAGTGGTAAAGGCATTATTTTCTCCTCCAGCTACCTGTAATGGTTCATCGTAACTGGGAATATTTACACTGCCGCCAAACATTAAATGTTCAAACAAATGGGCAAAGCCGGTTCTGTTAGGGTCTTCATCTCTTGCACCTACATCATACAAAACATTTACCACTGCCATCGGGGTGCTTTTATCTTCATGCACCAGCACTTTTAATCCATTGGATAATACAAATCTTTCAAACTGAATCATACTGCAAAGGTAAGGATTGAACTTGTAGTTATTTGCCGCTTAACGTATACTTAAGGTATAAAGCGTGAGCATTATCAACTGTTCGTTTCTTTTTATAATTACTTTTACCTGCTCGCTGGGTATTTGCAACATGTTTTTATAAGTATTGATATTATGCGAAAAATTATTGCCCACAGCAAATACCTCGTCACCCGCCATAAATTTTGCTTTATCAGCAGGCGAGCCGGGTATAACATCTTCTACCATAATTTTTCCATCTACATAATAAATGCCCAGGCCGGTATAGGCGTAATCAAAGCTTTCTCTAAAATGGCTGTTGGGCAGCAGGTGAATTTCTCTTTTAGGATAATTTAATACCATATTAAAACGGCGCAACAGATCGTTACCAATAAGGCCACCGGTAAATGGAAAAGAGGTTACATTAAATTCATCATCATATAAATACGTGGGCACCTGGTGAAACCGGTAAGGGCCCAGTTTTACTTCTTTAACTATAGTAAGCCGCATTTGCAGTTTGCCACCCATGCCTTGTGCTTGTGTTACCACCGGTTTACGGCGGCTAAGCATTACAGCGCTATCTTTTGCAAACTGTTCGCTCATTAAAAAGCAAAGGCCTGCACCGGTATCAAAATAAAAATTGTACCCCATTTTTTTTCTATCCTTAAAATTTACCCATTGTATGGGTAATGCGGTAAAAACCGGGTGTAATGTGGTGCCACCATTGGGATACTTTATTTTTCCGGGGCTATACACTTCAATCATACTGCTATCAAAATCTATTGCCACAATATATTTGCTAAAAAAACTATAGCCCACAATACCATCCACCTTTTCGCCATAAACACTGGTTAGTACTTCGTAATTATTAACATGAAAATTTAAATGTTTAACCGCTAAATTGGGCAGCTGCAATGTTTCATCAAAAACAAAAGGCACTTTGCGTACGCCGCCCAGGCCGGTAATGGTAGTATCGCTTGCAACACTTTTAATCTTAAGATCGGCACAGGTGGTTGAATCTAAAGAAATACCTCCGCTGCCGGTATCTAAAATAAAATTTAAGGTATCGGGCACATCGCCCAATCTTGCATGAATGACCATTACGCCGCCGCTGAATTGTTTAAATGGAAACCGGGTGATGAGTTTAGCTTCGGGCTGCGATAATATTTCCTGTGCCCGGCAATTACTATAAAGCAACAGGCAATTAGCAAGCAGCAATATGCAAAAAATATTCTTCATAAAAGCAATTAGATAAATATACAACCTAATGGATGTATTTTTGTTCTTTATTACACAAAAGGCATTTATGGAACTAAACGAACTTTATCAAAAAGCATTGGGCTTTCAATTTCTTACTGCAGAAGAAGGTATTTTTTTATTTGAAAATGCCCCATTAACCGAATTAATGTATGTGGCAGATGAGCTGCGTAAAATACAAGTGCCCCACGGAAAGGTTACCTGGCAAATTGACCGCAATGTAAATACCACCAATGTATGTATTGCCAACTGCAAGTTTTGTAATTTTTACCGTATACCCGGCCATGCCGAAGCTTATATTACTGATATTGAAACGTATAAAGTAAAAATTGAAGAAACCATAAAATTTGGTGGCGATCAGTTGCTATTACAGGGCGGTCACCATCCCGAACTGGGATTGAGTTTTTATGTAAATCTTTTTAAAGAACTAAAAAGCCTTTACCCTAACATTAAATTACACACATTGGGCCCACCGGAAATTGCTCATATTACCAAGCTGGAAAAAAGTACCCATCGTGAAGTATTGATGGCTTTACAAGAAGCTGGCATGGATAGTTTGCCTGGTGCCGGTGCCGAAATTTTAACCGACAGGGTAAGAAGACTGATCAGCAAAGGCAAATGTGGCGCACAGGAATGGCTGGATATAATGCATGAAGCACACAAATTAAACATTACCACATCGGCCACCATGATGTTTGGCCATGTAGAAACTTTACAGGAACGTTTTGAACACTTAATAAAAATAAGAGAAGTACAAAGCCGCAAGCCCGAAAATGCAAAAGGATTTTTAGCATTTATACCGTGGACTTTTCAGGATGTGGATACACTACTGGCAAAAATACGTGGCGTACATAATTTAACTACCGCCGAAGAATACATACGCATGATTGCGCTCAGCCGTATTATGTTACCTAATGTAAAAAACATACAGGCAAGCTGGTTAACAGTAGGTAAGCAAGTGGCACAAATTTGTTTAAATGCAGGCGCCAACGATTTTGGAAGTATAATGATTGAAGAAAATGTGGTAAGTGCTGCCGGAGCACCCCACCGTTTTACAAGTACCACCATACAACAATCTATAATGGAAGCCGGTTTTGAACCACAATTACGCAACCAGCAATACGAATGGAGAGCAATACCCGAAGCTATTGTGGAGCAGGTAATAGCCTATTAAAAGCACTTAAACCCCCAAATAAATTACATGAAAAAAGAAGAACTGGTTAAACAGCTTCACCGTTTTAGAATGGTGGCCATTGCAGAAGGTATTTCATTTTTAGTATTGCTGCTTATTGCAATGCCATTAAAATACATGTTTGATATACCACAGGCTGTAAAGCTGGTGGGATGGATACATGGTGCTTTGTTTGTTGCATTTTTTTACTTTGCATTTGAAGTTTTTACTTCTTTTAAAAAAGACATCTTATGGCTGGGCAAAGCATTTTTAGCATCTATCATTCCATTAGGCACTTTTGTTTTTGACAGAGAATTAAAAATGGAAGAAGAAATATTAATTCGCAGTAAGTAAATATTTTTTAATGGCCGAAGATTTAAAAATAGCCAAAGGCACAAAGGCAGCAATTTATCAATCGCTTATTCCGCAGATAAAAGCTTTGCTGGATGGCGAACCTGATTTAATTGCCAACCTGGCTAACGTGGCTGCTGCATTAAAGGAGCAGTTTGGTTGGTTGTGGGTGGGCTTTTATTTGGTTAAACAAGATGAATTAGTATTAGGGCCTTTTCAGGGACCAGTAGCCTGTACCAGGATAAAAAAAGGCCGTGGTGTTTGCGGCGCAGCATGGCAAAATGCAGCTACATTAATAGTACCTGATGTAGAAAAATTTCCCGGCCATATTGCCTGCAGTAGTTTATCCAGATCAGAAATTGTTGTGCCGTTGATAAAGAATAATGAAGTTTTTGGGGTGCTGGATGTGGATAGCGAATTATTGGATCAGTTTGATGAAACGGATAAGAAATATTTGGAGGAGATTGTAAAACCCCTGTCTCCGCCAGCTGGCGGAGAACTTAGTTAGTTACTTTATTACTCAACTTAAAAATCTTAAAAACTATACACTCAAATGGCCTAAAAGAACTTGAGACTCTTTTAGGCCAAGTTCCCCCTTCAGGGAGAGGAGGGGGCATCCTTCCAACCCCACAAATACCTGCAGGCGTAAGTACGATACGGGCTCCATTTCTTACTAATGGATAACATTTTTTCTTTCATTGCTTTTTTATCCGTTGCATCAATTTTATACAGTTTGCACATGGCCTGTTGTATGCCTAAATCATCTACAGCAAAAATATCTTCCCGGCCAAGGGTAAACATTAAAATCATTTCCACCGTCCACTGCCCCACACCTTTTATTTGAGTAAGGTATTTTATCAGTTCTTCATTGCTCATTTTGTGCAGGCGGGCATCGGTAATTTTTTCTGCAATAAAAAAATTACACACATTCAACACATAATTGGCTTTAGCATTACTAAGCCCAATACCACGTAAAGTTTCAAAATCTGTTGCGGCAATTTGTTCTGCTGATGGATTTTTGCCACCATACAGAGCTAAAAATCTTTTTTGAAACACATCAGCCACTTTAATACTTAACTGCTGGCTCATAATAGAGTTGCACAAATGCAGGTGAATGTTTTTTCTTTTTGCTAAAACAAAACGTTCCTGCAATTCCAGTATTTTTTTAAACTTTTTATCTTTATTTAAATGGATAATGTGAGGCATGATGAAAATTTACTCCTCAATATCAGCAAAAAAAATTACATGGCTTTTATAAAATTATAATTGCACCCATTCTTTACCCGACAATTATTTTATTAAAATCGTTGTCCCTTTTCTAAAAATGGTTTTACCGGTATAATCTATTCCTTCTGCCACCCACACATACGAACCGGTATGCTGCGGTTTCCCGTTTATTAATCCATCCCATCCTTCATTTTTTGAAGCAGTTTTAAAAACGAGCTGTCCATAGCGGTTATAAATCGCATAGTATTTTAGTTCCCGTATGCCAACTAACCCTGGTTTAATAATATCATTATTACCATCGCCATTGGGTGTAAAAGCATTAGGAACATATATTTGACTTGATAGAGAAATTTTAATATTTATTTTATCTTCAGCTTTGCAACCACCCGAAGTGGTGGCGAGTAAGGTATAAGTAAAATCTTTATCTAAAATAGCTACAGGATTTTTTAATTGGTTATTATTTAAACCAAAAGAAGGTGACCATTCGTATTTTACAAAGCCGGTATTATTGATATCAATAGCATTTAATTGCAACGGCTCATTTATTCCAACCAGCGTATCATTACCGGCAAAAACATTTAATACATGTATAGGAGTATTAGCAACAACAGCAGCCGCTGAATTATTACAATTGTTAACATCCCTTACAATAATGCTGTATGCCGAAGCAGCAAGTGCATTAAAAATATTAGCCGTTTGATAAGTTACTCCTCCATCAATGGAATATTGATAAGGGGCTGTTCCTCCTGATACCGTCACTGAAATACTTCCATTGGCAAAACCACATACTGCATTGGTTGGCAAAGCTGATACTGTTAATGATGTGGTACTGGTAATTATTATTGGCGCTGTAACACTGGTACAGTTGCCGGCATCTTTTACAGTAACGATATATGTTGCCGCAGGCAGTCCATTAAAATTAGGAGAGCTTTGGTAATTTGCGCCGCCGTCAATAGAATACATTAGGGGAGCAACCCCTCCAATACCCGTTGCTGTAATTGAGCCATTAATAAAACCACAGATGGCATTAACTGATGTGGCCGTAATGCTAACGCTTGAACTTGCACCTATTATTACAGGTGTAGATGATTTGGTACAACCAATAGCATCTTTTACAGTAACGGTATAAGTGTTGGCTGCCAAACCGGTAAATGAATTTGACAATTGATAAGTTGCACCGCCATCAATAGAATAAGCTAATGGTGCAATTCCGCCAATACCAGTTGCTGTAATAGCACCATTGGCAAAACCACAGGTAGTATTACTGGTTAATGCAGCGGTAACATTTACTCCTGTACTGTTTGCAATTACCAGCGGTACAGATGTATTGCTGCATCCGGTAGCATCTTTTACAATTACAGTATAAGTGTTGGCAGCTAACCCCGTAAATGTTCCGTTGGTAAAAAAATTTACACCATCTATGCTATAGGTATAAGGCGCAGTTGAACCTGAGCCCAAAGCAATTATTTGCCCATTGTTATTACCGCAGCTTGTATTGGATACTGTGGTTGCAATTGCAGGTGTGGGCAATGTAAAAATGCCTGATACCTGTATACCACTGCAGACCGCATTAAGCGTTGCTATAATTTTATAATTGGTAAGTAGTTGCAGTCCTGTAAAAGTGCCGGTAGTATTGCTGGCTATTAGCGTATTGGCCGTATATAAGCTGTACGTTACCACAGTACCGGCAGGCGGCGCAGGTGTAAGGCTTGCCGCAACACTTGCAGTATTGCAATTGGGCACAACATTCAAACTAAAAAAACTATTGTTAGTACTGCAATAAAAAGTAATATCAAAAGAAGCCACAAAACCATCGCCGCAGGCATATAATAATTGCTTGGATTCATCATAAATTAAATCATACACCGCATTGGTAGTATAGCCGGGTATGGTAATATCTACAGGTGCATCATTAAAAGAACTGCCGTTAAAATTATACACTTTTATAGTGCCGTTTATCTCTCCAACAAAAACATTGTTACAGGCATCTGCAAATATACCGCCCTGCATTAATGCCGTGTTTGCAGTGGTTAGCGGAGTACCTGCTACAGCTCCTGTTGTTTTGTTAAATGCTTTTAAATTTTTACCATCCCAATAAAATAAGTAGGTGGCATTTAAAGCTAAAATATTTGCAGAGTTGTCGTTATTATCATTAGCATTGGTTACAAGGTAAGGCCTGTTTTTTTCCTGGCTAAGCGTAGTATAGCCAGAAGGAGTATACCAGCTAACGGTGCCGGAATTATAAGGTTTTGCATTTTTATAAATACCATTATTTACCGGGGTACCGTTAATGCAGGTAAAAATGGAATACATATCATTATTAACCGGGTCAATTAAAAAATCGGCAACATTTTGTTGGGTCTGAAAAGAACCGGTAATTCCTGTAAACGTAAACAGAAAAACAGATGGCGTAAATTTCATTAAACAGGTATTTGTTGAGGTACCGCCACCGCCAACTAAAATTTCTGGAGTACCGTTGTTACAATTCCAAAACATCTTCCACATGTTAAAAAAATTAGTGCTGCCCACTATATAATTATCGTATACTCCATTTGTATTTAAACGTATAAATGCTCGTGAGCCTGTACTAGTACCCTGGCCTAAATAAATTTTACCGTTTCCTTTTTCTACTACCCAACCGCCGTTATAATATCCAAATTCCCAGGCAGGAGTAGTTAAAACACCATTAAAGGTCCAAAGCAATATGCCGTTTGCATTGTATTTTGCCAGCCGGTGGTTGGTAGTTACATCGCCGCCACCCGTTACATATACATTGCCTTCGTAATCAAAATCTATATCTTTTGCTTTACCGGCATTGGTGCCATCTAAATTACCCGTACTGCTTACAAAAGGGTCAATAATGATTTCCTTGTTTTTATCATATCCTTGTAAAAAAGAAAAACTAACTTCTTTTTTGTCAATTTTATATTCGGTTTTTATAGCTGCTTTTTTATCGGAAGCAGCATTTGTTTTGTAGTAACTAACCGGGATGGTTTCTTCAACCCCTCCGATATCTGATGTAATTATCAGGTTTCCGTTTTGGTTTTTGGTAATCGCTTTTACATCTCCTCCATATTTCATTTTTACAGCTTTAATAGCCGCACCTGGCCGCACTTGTAAATAATATTCAAAACCAGGCTGCTTTGTATTATTGGTAAAACTGTATATCAAATCTATACCGTTATATAAATTTTTGTAGATAATTTTTTTGTACCCGTACGCCTTTTGCTCAAGTAATCCGTAAGTATGGTAGTCAAATGTTTTTTCCTCTTTTATAATTTCTACGTTTGTGTTTGCATCCACCCATTGCATCGTAATTACCCGGTCTGTAACATTTTCCTTCTCTGTCGTTTGCCCTTCTTCCAATACCTTATTACCTACTTTTCTTTGCAAATGGATCACTCCCTTTTTTGTAAATAATACAGGCATGCTCAATCCTTCGTATCCATAAATTATTATGTCCATACTCTCGTATCCCTTCAATAATTTTCCATATTGGCCTTTATTTTCTATAAAGGAGCAGCTACTATTAAATGTTTGTTGTAAGCTACTTATTGATTTATGCTGTATTTGCCCGCACACAAAAGCGCCGCAGCATAAAAAAGCTGTGGTAAGTATATGTTGTAACAGCAATCTTTTAAAATAAAAGATCTTCATAAGATTTCAGCTTTGGTGCTATAAATATAAAAATAAATACCAGTTACTTTTAATTAGCCGGGTAATGATATTCGGGCAACATTTTATGCATCAGCCCATTGTTTAAAATCTGCCACTCTTTCCCTGCTGATAATTATTTCTTCCTGAGTGCTTATTCCTTTTAACTGCAGCTTTAACCGGTTACTTTGGTAAGGTTTTACCTGGTCTATAGCGCCTGCATTTATAATTATCTTCCTGTTCAGCCTGAAAAAATCTTTGGGGTTCAATTCTGTTTCCAGTTTTTCTATAGTGGTATTAATTACAAAGCGGTTGCCTTCTTTATCAATTAAAAAAACTATTTTATTATCTGCGGCAAAATAAGCCACTTCATTTGCTGTTATAAAAAATAGCCGCTGGCCCACTTTTGCTAAAAATCTGGTTTTATAATTGGTTGAAAAATTATCTTTTACCTGTTCCATTAACAGCTGATAATCTTTGGGAGCAAACGCAGCCGATAAATTTTTGTACTTGTTGAGTGCTGTAGCAAGCGCTTCGGCAGTTACAGGTTTTAAAATATAATCGATGCTAAATAGCTGGAAGGCATCAATAGCATAGTTTTCGTAAGCGGTGGTAAAAACGATGGGTTTTTGTGTGGTGGTACGTTTAAATATTTCAAAGCTTTGTCCGTCGGATAAGTGTATATCCATCAATAACAGATCCGGATGAGGTTTGGTATTTAACCAGTTTACAGTTTCTTCCACACTTTCCAGACAGGCTATAATATTAATGGAAGAATCATATGCCTTAACCAAAAGCTGCAGCCTTTCCTGTGCCAGTTGTTCATCTTCAATTATTAAAATAGTCATGGCTTTATTTTAATTTAAAGTAAGCAGCGGCAATGCAACTGTAAAAGCAGTAGCATCTTTTTTAACTTCCACATTCTGGCCGCTCACTAACCAATATCGTTTAATAATATTATTAAGACCAATTTTAGTAGAATTATCTACCGACTCTCTTAATTGTAAATTATTAGAAATCACAATGGTATTATTGCCATTTATATGCACATCAATATGCAATGGTTTGCTTTTACTTACAATATTGTGTTTAATAGCATTTTCAATCAGCATTTGTAAAGATGCCGGTATTACATAAAATTTATCGTACGCATCAGGTACATCAACCGAAATTTCGAGTCCATCGGCAAATCTTTTTTGCAATAAAAAAATATAGGGCTTAATAAAATCAAGTTCTGTTTTTATATCCACCAGCTCTTTATCGTGGTTAGTTAATATATAGCGGTACACTTTTGAAAATTCTTCAATAAACTTATTTGCCTCATCATTGTTTTTAAGTATCAATGCAGAAAGTACATTAAGGTTATTAAATAAAAAATGCGGATTGATCTGACTTTTTACCAACTGCAATTCCGCCTGGGCTGTTATTCTTTTTAGTTCCTCTGCCTCCATCCATTTTGTTTTATACTCGGTAAAATAAAACTTAATGGCATTTAATAAATGAAACAGCAGGTTTACCAGCCAGGCATAAATTAAATTTAATTTCAGTGGAATAATAGTTTGCTTAAAGCTGTAATTATGCAGTACCATACTTACAAAAAACACCATACCAACAGTAAAAATGGTTGTAAGTATGCTGCCTGCTGCAAAAAAAAGTAACAGCGTTTTTATTTTGTTTTTTTGTTTGGTAAATAGTTTTTTAAAGGCAGGTTCTATTAACCGGCTGCTTTCCCAAACGAGTAAGGTTATAATAGCAATAGTTCCAAATGCAACATACCATTCTATCTCGATATTAAAGTATTTATATACTTCACATAAAACAGTGTTTAGGTAAGTGTATACCGATAAAATTGCTATAAAAAGGTATCTGTATTTATTAGCAAACATGGTAGCTGGTTTCACATTCATTAACATCAACGGTGAAAACTAAAAATTGTTCACCGTTGATGCATTGGGTTTTCATTTTTAATTTATGGCAATAATACCCTGTCAATAGCGTGTACCACTCCATTGCGTGCCATTATGTTGGTGGCCACAATGTTAGATGCTGTACCTCCATTGCCATTGCCTCTGATGGTAGCACCTGTTGATAAACTAATGGTTGTATTTCCTCCTGCCAGCATAGCCAATGAGCCATTTGCAAGATCTGATGAGAATGCCCTGCCTGCCACCACATGATAGCGTAGTACTGCCAATAAAGTAGCCACAGGAATATTATCAATATTATTGGTTCCTAAAGCGGCTAGCAACTGTGTAAATGCGGCATTGGTTGGCGCAAATACGGTTATTGTTGCAGTGCTTAAAGTATTAATTAAAGTAGGATCGCCACCCGGTGCATTGTTGGCCCTTACAATTGCTTTTACTAATGAATCTAACCCCGAACCTGCTGCCTGTGCTGTAGCAACAATATTACCCGATGGCTTATTTAATGCTTTGGCCAGGCGATGAATTACGCCATTATCGGCAGCTATATCTGCCTGCGCTACAGCAATACCATTTACAAATACACCTGCAGCATTTTTAGTTACAAATACAGAGTCGCCACCGGCTGTTACCACTTTTGCATTAGGGCCAGCGGGTACATTGGCGGCTAAAATTTTTGCGCCAATAGTGTGATACAATAACAAATCGCTTAATTGTGTTGATGACAATGTAGTAACAGTGGCAGATGTAATACCTGCACTTGCAAAGGCAGCATTATCGGGTGCAAATACCGTAAATGGCCCTGTTCCGCTTAATGTAGTAGCTAGGTTGGCTTTTGTTACAGCCTCCTTTAAAACGCTGTAACTGGCAGTATTAACCACCACATCGGTAATGGTATTTGTTGCTGCCGGAGTAGTGTCGTCATCTTTATCGCAAGATGAAAAAATAGTTGTAGCGCCTATTAAAGCCGCCAATAAAATGCTGTTGAATGAAGTGTTTTTTGTCATGATAGATTGTTTTATACCATAATGACAAATAAATTATTATATGGATTTACCATTGGGTGTAAACCGTAATAATTAAGGTGTGAAATGACAGTTTTTATTCTTTAGTTGGCTGTAATTGAAATATCAGTACCTGCATAATACGTATGAATTACATCAGCCATATCAGGTACTGCACTCAAATATTTAACGGTTCATTAGATTATTTGACGTTATTTTGCAGCTTCAAAATTAATTATGAAGAAAATAGTACTTGTTTGTATTGCTTTTGCATCAGTAATTGCCGTATCTGCTCAGGAAAAAAAGACCAAAAGTAAAGTTGACTTAGCCAATCGTGCTGGTGACCATCTTATGGTTCAGCTTAGTACCGATTATTGGGCCGGAATGCCGGACAGTATTAAAGACCATAAAAAAGGATTATCCAGAGGCGCAAATATTTATGTAATGATGGATAAACCTTTTAAAAACAATCCACGGTTTAGTGCCGGTTTTGGAATTGGCTTTGGTACCAGCAATATGTATTTTAAAAATTATAGTATCAATGTAAAATCTACTGCTACCAAGCTTCCATTTACATCCTTAGACTCTGCCGATCATTTTAAAAAATATAAATTAACTACTGCTTATTTGGAAATACCGGTTGAATTAAGGTTTACAGATAATCCTGAAAATCCTAAAAAGAGCATTAAAGCAGCCATTGGTGTTAAAGTGGGTACTTTGTTAAATGTACACACCAAAGGAAAAACATTGTTAAATAAAAGTGGTGGTACAGTAAATTCTTATACCGAAAAAGAAAGTAATAAAAGATTCTTTAACTCCACCCGTATAGCTGCAACTGCACGTATTGGAATGGGTAATTTTTCTTTGTTTGGCAGTTATCAAATTACCGGTTTATTAAAAGATGGTGTTGGGCCCGATATAAAACCATTTCAAATTGGCATTTGCCTGAGTGGTTTATAAATAGTAAAAAGAAGCGAATTATTAAAAACATTGCAATTTATATTTTAAAAGATCCCGGTACAGTTGTTATCGGGATTTTTCTTTTAAATAACATAACTTTGCGCCTCACCCACTTACATGAGCGACGAAATTAAACACGAATGCGGATTGGCCTTTATCCGGCTCCGCAAGCCTTTCAGTTATTTTCAACAACAATACGGCACAGTATTGTACGGCTTAAACAAGCTTTACCTGCTGATGGAAAAACAGCACAACCGGGGCCAGGATGGCGCTGGTATTGCTACCGTAAAGTTGAATACCGAACCGGGTTATCCATTTTTGCATCGGATGCGAAGCAGTGCTAACCAGCCCATTGCCGATATATTCAGCGAGGTAGGCAAAGAAATTGCAGAAATAGAAAAGCACCAGCCGGATATTAAAAACCATCCCGGCCTTATGAAGGGCCATGTTAATTTTTTGGGAGAAGTTTTGCTGGGCCATTTAAGGTATGGCACACAGGGTAAAAACAATGTAGAGTTTTGCCATCCGTTTATAAAGCGCCATACCATACCTGCAAGAAATTTAGCTTTAGCCGGAAATTTTAACCTGGTAAATACGGAGGAATTATTTGGATTGGTAAATATCGATCCGGGTGAATTTCAGCGCCAGAGCGATTTGGCAGCTATGATGGAAGTGCTGCACCATTTTATAGTAAAAGCAGATGAAGCTTTTCCCGGCCATATGGATATTGCAAAGGTTTTAAAAAAGGCGGTTCCCTTGTTTGATGGTGGTTTTAATTTTAGCGGATTGGTGGGCAATGGTGATGCTTTTGTAATGAGAGATGCACATGGCATTCGTCCATCTTACTATTATATAAATGATGATGTAATTGTAGCAGCAAGCGAAAGGGCGGCAATAAGAACTGCTTTTAATGTAGGCGAAAATGAAGTGCAGGAATTAATGCCCGGCAATGCCTTAATTGTAAAATCCGATGGTGGTTTTTCAATTGAAGAAATTATTGAACCAAAGGAAAGAAAGGCTTGTAGTTTTGAACGTATTTATTTTAGCCGTGGCAGCGATGAAAAAATATACCGGGAAAGGATTGCCCTTGGTTATAATTTAAGTGATGTTATTTTAAAAGTAATTAAGTACGATCTCAAAAATACCATCTTTTCTTTTATACCCAATACCGCAGAAACTGCTTTTTATGGTTTATTAAAAGGTGCCGAAGATTATTTGAATAAAATAAAAATAGAACGCATTACCAGCTGGGGTAAAGATTTTGATGAAGAGAAGCTGACGGAGATGATAACCCGGAAGATAAGGTTTGAAAAAATTGCGATCAAAGATGTTAAGCTGCGTACTTTTATAACTGAAGACAGCAGCCGTAATGAAATGGTACAACACGTGTACGATATTACTTACGGCACCGTTCGCAAAAATGAAGATACACTGGTAGTTATTGATGATAGTATTGTAAGGGGAACTACGCTTAAAGAAAGTATCATTCGTATGCTTAGCCGCTTACAGCCTAAAAAAATAATCATTGTGTCATCTGCCCCTCAAATACGCTACCCCGATTGTTATGGCATTGATATGAGCAAGCTGGGAGATTTTATTGCCTTTAGAGCTGCTATTGAATTATTATATGATACCAAACAGGAACATATTTTAGCCGATACTTTAGAAAGATGTAAAGAGTTGCAGCGTAATAATCAACTGCATACCCAAAACCTGGTTTGCGAAATTTATAAACCCTTTGCATTAAAAGAAGTATCTAAAAAGATAGCGGAATTAATTACACCTAAGGATCTGGATATTCCGATACAGGTTATCTATCAAACCATTGAAAGCCTTCACGAGGCTTGCCCTACCAACACCGGCGATTGGTATTTTACCGGCAATTATCCCACACCAGGTGGCAACCGTGTTTGCAACAAAGCCTTTATGAATTACATGGAAGGGAAAAATGTAAGAGGTTATTAATACAAGAATGCGCCTTACGGCGCATTCTTTATAACAGAACATTATTTTTACACCTGCTTAGCCAAATATTTCATTTAGTAAACCTGCTAATCTTACGCCTCCTTTTAGCAACTGGCTGTTCAATATATCTACATACTTAAAGTTGTAAGCGTAATCTAATTTTTGATTAGGAATTTTTACATCACTATAAATTCTATCTGCAACCTGATACGATTCAAATAACCATTCGGAGATAGGTTGTTGCTGCAGGCTGTTGCGCTGTTCTTTTGTTGTAAAATTAATAGAGCTTGCATATTCAGTATAACTCAGCTGTTGAAAATTAATAAGCTGTGTATCCCATACGGTATGTAAATTGGTAGAATCTTTAAACCACAATACTCTTACCCTGTTACCGCCCTGGTCTTCCAGCCGGCCCACATGCAGTGGTTGATGAATATCGCCAACAAGATGTATCAGCAAACGCAGGTACAATATTTTCTTTTGTTGTTCCAGGCTTTTGTTTTTTAGTTCGGCTACCAAAAAATTTATTTTGGTGTAAGCATCAGTTGCAGTGTCGTTATATAAAAATGCTTTTACACTATCGTAACTAAGCCCGCTTTTTAAATTGATGTAATGCCAGTTGGATAAGTAATTGTATGCCGGATCAGATTTTATAAAATCGGGCCAGTTGCTTGTTATAGCAATTGATTCTGTTCCTAAAATTTCGGCAATAGCTTTTTTGGTATTTTTAGTAATATAGCTATCTGCAATTTGCCCAACTATCCTGTGGCCCAGTACGCCCCAAGCCATAGTTGCAAAAGGCATATAGCAAAAAGCCAGTAGCAGGGTTATTTTTTGTATCCGTTTCATAATAAAATATTTTATAGCCAAAGTTATATGTAATACTGTTGATGGCAACCTCCGCCTGTAAATTTATAAAAAGATAATTTCATTTATTCCATTATTTCAAACAGCAGCAGTTGGGCTTTTTCCAATGCAGCAAAATTATTATCCGCCACAAATAGCAATGTTTTATGGCCATTGGGTAGTATAGGGCCAAAAGTTACCCCTTCCACGTTGTCAATATAAATGCCCAGATCATCCATATTTAATAACAGCTTTTTTGTTGCCGGTATAAAATTGCTGTTTTCTTTAAGTGATGCCACATCTTTAATATTTGTAGCAGCATTTAATTCGGTAATAAAAACTTTAATTGTACAAGGCAGTCTTCCGGTGGAAAACGACCTTTCTATCACCAGCAATTTATTATTACCAATGCTTAAAATATCAGGCACGCCATTTATTTTAAATCCGTTTGCAGGGTTGGCCGAGTAAGCAACCGGCTCTAATTTATAAGCATACTGGGAAATATTTTTTTTATCATTTACATTAAATTTAAAAATACGGATATAGGCATTATTATCTGTAACATCGGCCCGTGGCCCATCTTCGTAAAGTGGTTCTTCTATATTTACAAAAACTGTGTTGTAGTTATCGGCAAACGTCATTCCTTCTAAAACACCATTTTGTCTTGGGCCTTTTTCAATAGCATGCATAGTAAGATTAGCTGGCAGCTGAAAATAATTTTTAAATTTACCGTTGGTTGCAATGGTAATTAACGATGGGTTTGCAAGCACTGTATCTTTACCTTTTACTATTCTTTCTCCTTCGCTGCTCCATACTAATTGTTGTAATACAGGATTATAGCGTATAGCTTCAGGGTCTGGTGTATTCGCTGCATCCTGCTTATTATTTGGATAAACCGTGTTATCTGGTTGCAGTAAATTCATTGTATTAATAAATTTTACACTGTCAATACCCTTTGCTGTAACAAAAATTTTAGCAGTGTAAAAACGTGCCGGGTTCCTGTCGCTTCTGTCATCGCAGATGATATAATACAAATTATTTTTTGCATCATAATCAATACCTGATAAACCTCCAACAACAGTGTTATTGTAATTCAGGTTATAAGGAATATGATACTCGCCTAAAAATTTTATTGCACTTATATTTTGTGCAGCAGGTGCGGTAGTTGTTTTTTTAATATTGCTACATGATGTTATTATCAACAGCAGGCAAAACAAAAAACTATTTGATCTGTACATTGATGATTTGGGTTTTACTTTACAAATTTGGTGAAAGAACGGATATGTTTTGTTATTTCTGCTTTTATCTGAAATTTATTTTATTTTTATACAAACAAGTGTATTGAAAACATTGCTTATTATAAGGCACGCCAAAAGTGATCAAAGTTTTTTTGGAAACGATTTTGAGCGTCCGCTGAACGAACGTGGCAAAAAAGATGCGCCGTTAATTGCAAAAAGATTACTCGACAGGAATATTATAATCGATGCCTTTGTTTCCAGCCCTGCAAAGCGGGCCAAAAAAACTGCAGAACTATTTTGCGAAACTTATAAAAAGAACATTGATGATATTATTTTTATAACAACACTTTATCATGCCCCTGCCCGTGAATTTTATGAGGTGATAAAAAACTTAGATGACGGCCTTGATACTGTAGCCATTTTTGCACACAACCCCGGTATTACTTATTTTGTAAACGAGCTGGTTAGCGATGTAAGAATTGATAATATGCCCACCTGTGCCGTTTTTTCGGCGCAAGCAAATATTAGCCACTGGAAAGAATTTGCCAAGGCCACAAAAGAGTTTTTATTTTTCGATTATCCTAAAAACAACCTTGGTTAAACCAGCCTTTCTTTCTTTTTTTAAAAAATGGGGTTTAAGCGCAACCAAAACCCTGTAAAATCCGTTAATTACTCTTACTAATTGCTTTTAATTTTTAAAATTATCATTATGAGAGTTATAATTTTTTTTACTGCTGTTGTAATATCGCTTAACTGTTTGGGGCAATCAAAAAACTATTTAGTTACTTCTGCCGGCGATAGTTTATTTGGAAATATTAAGTTGAAGAATGGTGTTTTTATTGTTACCAATACTACCGGAATAAAAGAAATTAATGCCGACGAAGTAAGATGGCTTAATGGTGATAATTTTAGAGGTAATGTTGTAGTGCATTGTAATTTACATTTATACAACGATAATCTTTATGATCTTGAGTTAGGGCGTATATCAAGAGTACAAATGGACACCATAATGGTTTTAAAAGAAGTTTATACAACCAACAAAATGAATTTATATTTTGGAACCGATGATTACAAAACCCAGTATTACTTTTATAAAACACCCTCCGACCCCTTACCCGTTCAATTGGTGGTGAAGTATTCTCTTGAAGGTGGTTTAAGTTCATACCTTAATAATCGTCCTGCTTATCCGGCAGAAAAATCCAGGGTACATATAGAGGTAGAAAAAAGTTATGTTAACCAGTTAAAAGCTGTGATGGGTGATTGTGATATGATACCGGAAGCAACCTGGGAATTGTTGGATTACCGGGTGTACAGTTTAAAAAAATTGATAAAAAAATACAATAGTTGCAATTAACTATAGCTCTTTTTCAAAGTACACTGCTGTTGAAACCGGATTGTTGTAATAAGGCGCTATTTCATAAAATCCATATTTTTTGTAGAGATTGATAGCTGGCATCATGTGGCTTAAGGTGTCTAACCTGATATATTGGTAATTACAATTTACTGCCAGTGCTATCGCTTGTAACAATAAATTTTTTCCTATCCCCTTTTGCTGCTGTGCAGGCTGTACATACATTCTTTTAAGTTCGGCAATGTTTGCTGTAATTCTTCTTACAGCAACACAGCCAACATAGCCCTTGCCTTTTTTACAAAGTATTATTCCTCCATCGGCAGAATTATACATTGCTTTTAAATTTTGTAATTCTTCGTCAAAGTGCTGAAAGCCCAAATCTATTGCCAGCCATGTGGCATACTCCTCAAACAATATGATCGCTTGCTTATACTCCTCCTCTGTTTTTACCAATAAATATTCAGGCATTTGTTTTCTGTTTGTTTGAAAGATATACGCCGGTAAAAATAAGTATAGCTGCTATAATTTTATAAAATTGCAATTCTTCTTTTAAAAAAAGCATGGCTATAAAAGTGGCAAAAAAAGGTTGGGTATAAATATAAAAGCCCGCAGCAGATGCACCTAGTATTTTTATACCATACACATTAAAAAGATATGCTAAAAAAGTACCTGTAAAAACCACTAATGCCATACTGGTAAAATCAATGGCTTCAAAATGGGTCCATTGTATTTGTGTAAACTCCGTCCACCCAAAAGGTAATATCATTACAAGGCCGATGGTAAAAATCCATCGGGTAATCATTATAGGATTGTATTTAAGCATCAAGGGCTTAACTAACACAAAGTAAACCGTGTAAGAAACTGCGTTTATAATAATTAAAATATCACCCCATATTACTTCTTTGCTGTTTGCAGCGCCACCTTTTGCTAATATTAAAACTGCTGCCCCTGTAATACCCAAACCCAAACCGGCTATTTTAAAAAAGCCGATCTTTTCTTTTAATACCCACGCTGCAATAAATACAATTAAAATAGGTGTAGTTAACATCAGCAGCGATGCATGTATGGGATAAGTTAAAGAAAGCCCTTTAAGAAAAAGTAACTGGTTGATGGCTATACCGGTTAAAGCGCACCAAACAAACCGCATTCTATCCTGCTTTTCTATTTTTATTGGGGTAGGCTTTAATAAATATAACAGCCAGAATAAAATTACACTTACGCCAACCCTCACTATATTTAAACCAAATGGCTTAGCTAATTGTAAACTGGTAAGATGCTTTGCGGCACTTAAGTTTATTGCAAAAAAAAGATTGGTACACAGCAGTGCTACATGAGCTGCAGTGTTTTTATTCAATGGCATAATGGTGTAGCAAAAATAGGTTTATAGCGCCGAAGATATAAAGTGGTTTTAGGCTAAAGTGCAAAATAGTTTTGCCACGGATTACACAGATTTTTTTTGCCTGCGGCAAATAGTACTGATCTTATACAAAATGCCAGATTTTTTAAACTGCAATCCGTGGCAAACAAAAAAGCCATTATGCTTTTACACATAATGGCTTAATATACTTACTAACCCTAATAAGCAAATCTTAATTTATGCAACCTGCATCTCCTTTACCTTTTCTCTTATTTTATTTTCTATTTCTGTAGCCATTTCCGGATTATCAAGCATTAATTGTTTTACCGACTCCCTTCCCTGGCCTAATTTATCACCATTGTAGCTGAACCAGCTACCACTTTTTTGCACAATACCCAGCTCAACACCCATATCAATAATCTCTCCCACTTTACTTATACCTTCTCCGTAAATAATATCAAATTCTGTTTGGCGGAAAGGTGGTGCCACTTTGTTTTTTACCACTTTTACTTTTACGTGGTTACCTATTGCTTCGTCGCCATCTTTAATTTGCGTCATACGGCGGATATCTAATCTTACTGAAGCATAAAATTTTAATGCATTACCGCCTGTGGTAGTTTCGGGGTTGCCAAACATAACACCAATTTTTTCACGAAGCTGATTGATAAATATGCAACAGCTATTTGTTTTATGAATGGTGGCAGTAAGTTTTCTTAAAGCCTGGCTCATTAACCTTGCCTGCAAACCCATTTTGCTATCGCCCATTTCTCCTTCCAGTTCGCTTTTAGGTACCAATGCTGCAACAGAATCTATTACCACCACATCTAATGCACCTGAAAGTATCAAACGATCGGCAATTTCTAAAGCCTGCTCGCCATAATCTGGTTGGCTGATCAGCAGGTTATCAATATCAACCCCTAATTTTTTTGCGTAAACGCTATCAAAAGCATGCTCTGCATCAATAAATGCACACATACCACCTTTTTTTTGTGCTTCAGCTATTACATGAATAGCCAGTGTTGTTTTACCACTACTTTCCGGGCCATAAATTTCCACAACTCTTCCTTTAGGTAAACCGCCAATTCCCAAAGCCATATCCAAACCAATAGAACCTGTAGAAATAACTTCTATTTCCAAATTGGTTTTTTCATTCATCATCATTACCGATCCTTTGCCAAAATCTTTATCGATCTTGTCCATCGTTAATTTCAGCGCCTTAAATTTTTCTGATTTTTCTAATTTGTCTGCTGCGTTACTCATGTGTTTTGTTTTTATAAGTGATGTATCTGATTTTGTGTTGTAAATGTAAATTGGGAACCAAAGATAATAGTTTTATTTTATTAACACTAATTATTTTAGTATTTTTTTGATAATTTATTTAGTGTTAGTTGCCAAAATAAAAAACCCATCCCGGGGAACCGGGACAGGCTGTGTTCAAGCATGAGAAAAATCTACTAAGGCTATTTCTCGAAGTTTTCAGGTTAAGGCTTAAATACGGGCCTTCAACAATAATATTTATATATGCTCAGTTTGTAAAGGGTGTAATTATTAATGTAAAACACAAAGAGAGGTTAGTTTTTTCATCTAAACAATACCACAAAGTGGTAATTTTTGGGGGTGAAAACACCTTTTTAGGCCTTGATATATTTTATTATTTTAATAAAACTGGTGATATTAAAATAATTACCCCTGCCTTCGGTGTTAAATTTTGTAACTAGTTTAGTAAGGCTTAACTAGAATATTCGAGCTTAACCGTTTTATTTTTATACCCAATACAAGCATGTGAACCTGCTGAAGGTTTGCAAAAAAATACCGCCTGATAAAGGCGGTATGTTAAAAAGTACTTTATTAATTACTAGCCTATTTTTACATTTACTAAAAACTATAGCCGACAAAATGATGATCAACCTTTCATTATTTGCACTCTGTTTAAAATAAAATTTTTACCGTTATTATAAAAAATATCACCTAAAAACTGATCAACATTAATTGCAATTATTCCATCGGCAGTTAGCAGATCAATCAATCCTTCTTTCATATCTTTTTTTAATTGCTCTAACCCGTTCGCATCTTTGCAGCAGTCAATGGCATTTATCAAACCGTCAAAGTCGGTGCCAATACAAATTTGTTTGGCTGCTTTTTTAATATCTATTAACGGATGATTATTGGCTACCCATAAAATATGAACAATATTGTTGATTAAAAACCTGCGGTGCATATCTACATATAGTGATGGATCAAGATTTTCAAAATCTTCGCTGGCCCATACATCTGTATCATCAGGCCATACAGGCAATGCTGTGGGGTCAGGCCCTAAAAAGAAATCGGCTTCCATGTGGCTGATGTATTCCACATCATGCGGTACTGTTACATTCAGCAAAACATTTTCATCCGCAAAACCCAAAATACGTTGGTCGAATGAAAGGCCAATTATACCACCGGATAAAAAGATGTTTACAATATCCTCATCATACAAATTAATACTGCTGCAATTATGATAGCATTCAGCATCGTGTTTGCTTCTTGGCTTTAAATAAGCCACTTCATATACCAAGCCTTTATCTGCTGGTTTATTCAGCAAAAATTTCGCCCTGTCTCTTATAGATAATCCTGTTGTTCCTGCGTGGGTACAAATAATAGGTTGATTAAATTTTGTTTCGTCATTAGCATCCTTAAACCAACTGTACAATTGCCACCGGGTTTTTAAACTCATGTGCTTAATATCAACTAAAATTTTTTTATCAATCATTAACTGAATTACTTCTTTGCCCCATGGAGTAATGCCTGTTCTGGTTGGATAAAAATAAGCAGGGTTTATAAACTGTATACCATGTGCATGATTACAAAAGGGATTTTGCTGCATGTGGCAAACATTTATTGCCACCACAGTATTATCATTGGTAAAGCTGTTAAAATTGCTGAGAAATTTTTCCTTTGCATCTAATGCATTAGGATCATTAAAAAAGCAATGCAGCCCTTCTACTATTATAGCACCAAAAACGGTATTGTTATCGGCTTCGTCAAAGTCGGCTGTGGTACTTACAATTTTAAATTTAGCATTAGGTATTGCCGGCACAGCCTCTTGCAACCAAGTCAATTCTTCTTGTATCAATTCAAAACTATGTATGCCCGATGCCAGGTAAGCCAGCTGTTTTTTATCAATAAGATTTACACTGCCTTTGTTTACAATTTTCTTTTCGCTCAGACCTTGTCCAATTTTTTGCTCCGGCGCATGTAGTATTATGCCAATCAGTTTTACATCGTTTTGTAGTAACTGGGTAAGGTTGCTTTGAGAATTTAATGTTTCATTAAAGAGTTTGTTGATGCTCAGCTTAACATCTTTTGCCAGTGCAAGTTTGGCATTAATAAAATCCCAGGGAGATGGTTTTGTTTGTGGATCAGAAAACTGTGGCTTTAACCCTGGATGGCAATGAAAATCGAAGAAAGGCATAATAGTATGGTTTAATAATATTAAATATACTCATTATGTTTTAAATTTAAAAGCCTGCCATCAGGCAAGCTCTTAAATTTATCAAAAAATAAACCTTATCAAACTTTATAAAGCCAGTTGTTTTTCCTGCATCATCTTTCTCATGTTTAAAAGGGCATAGCGCATGCGGCCCAATGCGGTATTAACACTGCATTGCAGTATATCGGCAATTTCTTTAAATTTTAAATCTGCAAAGTGACGCAGTATAATTACTTCCCGTTGTTCTTCGGGTAATAAGCTAACCATTTGCATAACCTGCTTGTGGCTTTGCTGTGTAATAATTTTGTGTTCCGCATTTACTTCTTTAAAATCCAGTACATCAAAAATGTCTCTGTCGTCGCTGGTTTTAATAATTGGCCCGCTTTTAATTTTTCTAAAATGATCCACACAAAGATTGTGTGCTATCCGCATTGCCCATTGTACAAATTTGTTTTCTTCTTTGTAATTTTTAGATCTCAGGTTTTCAATTATCTTGATAAACAGATCCTGAAAAAGATCTTCTGCCAAATACTTATCTTTTACAAATAAATAAATAGAAGTAAAGATCCTGTTCTTATGGCGGTTAATTAAAATTTCCAACGCCTGGGATTCACCGTCAATAAATAATCGAACAAGCTGTTCGTCTGTTAGGGTAATAGTGCTTTTCATAAAATAGATTTGGATGTTAGGTATTAAATAAATGCTTTAACGAATTTCTAAAATGCTGTTGTTATATTTTGTAGGTTACTGAATTTTTTTATTGTAGGATTACTACTATTGTTTATTAATGGTACGGCTCATTTTAAAAACCAAGGCGTACAATTTTAGCGCAATACAATTTCCTTTTCTGTCATTAATTTTCGCAGGTTGTTAAGCCCATACTTCATAGTATCCAATGCAGTAGTAAGGCTGCATTTCATAATACCGGCTATCTCTTTAAAACTTAATCCTGCATAATGGTTCAGGGCAATCACTTCCCGTTGTTCATCAGGCAGCAATGCTATCATGCTTTTTATTTTACCATGGCTATCGTGGTATATAGTATTGGGTAACGATACCGGTACCGAAAAATTAATGGCTTCTTCTATACTATCAGCAGGGCTGCTATTATTGATGATCATGGCCAATTTTGTTTTGCGGCTATGCTCAATGCATAAATGATGGGCTGTTTGCGTGGCCCATTGCAAAAAATCACCATCCTCGGCAGTTTTGCCGGCCAGCAGGTTATTAATAATAGTGATAAACACATCCCGGAAAATTTCTTCTGCAACATATTTATCCTGTACCATGGTAAAAATAGAGCAGTAAATTCTGTCTTTATACAATTCTACCAGTGTTGCAAGTGCCTGTGGATTACCATTGAGATAAAACTGGATTAATTTCTCATCCGACATTTCGGTGTGACTGTTCATAGGATTTTTTTTAAGGTTAGACAACGGATTTTAAACACAGTAAAGATTTGTTAAAAAAAAGTAAAGGCTTGTAGCAGTTGAACCTTTTTTTTATAGAAAGAGTTCTATAGCAGCGTTTGAAAAGTACAAGCAACTTATTTATGGTACTAAATATTGGAAAAAGGGATAATGAAAATATTTAATTAATGTCAAATAATTTAGTAAATTTGTTCTAACATTATTAGCATTTATATTTATGAATAAGCAATCGGCAATTTTTGAACAAATAAAAAAGACCAATGAAATTGGCCAGGAATACTGGAGTGCAAGAGAGCTTTTTACAGCTTTAGAATATATTAAATGGGACAAGTTTTTAAATGTAATTACAAAAGCAAGGGAAGCCTGTGAAAACAGCGGCCAGTCTGCACAAAACCATTTTCCCCGTGTGGAGAAAATGGTAGAGATTGGGTCAGGTGCAACCAGAGATATTGGCGACCTACATTTAACACGTTATGCTTGTTATTTAATTATACAAAATGCCTACCCATCAAAAGAAGTGGTGGCTTTAGGACAAACCTACTTTGCCATACAAACCCGAAAGCAGGAATTACTGGAAGATGCTTTTGAAAAACTGGGTAGCGAAGAAGAGAAACGTTTGTTTTTGCGTAAAGAAATGGCAGAGCACAACAAACAATTAGCGGATGCTGCAAAAGTCGCTGGAGTTATACAACCACAGGAATATGTCATTTTTCAAAACTATGGTTATATGGGTTTGTATAATGGGCTTGATGCAAAAGGCATTCATAAAAAGAAAGGATTAAAAAAGAGCCAGGGAATTTTAGACCATATGGGTAGTACAGAATTAGCAGCTAATCTTTTTCGTGCCACACAAACTGAAGAAAAATTGAAACGGGATAAAGTGAAAGGAAAAGACAATGCTAACCAAACGCATTTGGAAGTAGGTAAAAAAGTAAGGCAAACTATTAAAGATTTGGGAGGCACAATGCCAGAAGATTTACCAACTACAGAAAGCATAAAGAAGGTTGAAGGGAAAAAGAAGAAAGGGATTGAGAAATAAATTTAGTAGAAAAATGAAAAATTATCTTTTACCTGTTCTAGAAAATTATTATGAAGAAATACTTTCAATAGAGAGTAAATTACGCATGTCGAAAAGCCTTATTGAGATTGGTGCTAAAAAAATAAAAGAAGGCCAGAAGGAAAGAATGATATTTGAAGCAATTACTTGTTTTAGAGATATTTCTTTAATTGGTGCTGAAGAAAACTTATTTACACCTGATTATTCTTATAGTGTTAATCTTTCTACACTCGATGAAGAGGTTGAAAAAATCATGAACGAAAGATGTTGTTATGCTGTATCTCAATGTTATGAAGCACTTGAGAACTATTTTGTTGAGATTTTAACTGAGTATCTTTTTTTCAACCAAGAAAAACTTTTAGAACTTAAGCTAATCGAGAATCAAACTCCTTTGATTAGAGTTGAAATAAGGGATATAATAAAAAGGAATCAAAAAATAAATAATAAAGGATTAATACATACTGTAAGAAAACTTTCAGATCATTTTAGAGATTTTGAGTATAGAAATATTTATGGTGTTAGTATAACTCAGTGGTTTGATCTTATTTCAATGATTAGGCATACACTAGTTCATAACAGAAAGGTAATTTCACCATCTTTCTTAAATTACATAAACGAACAAAAAGCAAATTTAATGTTTGATCGTTTTTTTAAAAGAAAGCAAATTGGAAAAAGTATATGTATATACATCGAAATGGATAGAGCAAGTGAGTTGATAAATTGGTTAAATACTTTCTCTCACTTTATCTTTAAGTCACTGTCATTAAGTTTGGGGCTAAAGATAAATATCCAAGAATATAATCCTTACCGAAATTTGTAACCTTATATTTTCTTAAAATTATAAAATGGAGTTTCCCCACATTTATTTCCTCACACACCACCACCCCAAATCTACCTTTCGTAACTTTGCCGCATGCCAAAATATTTAGACGAACTTAACGAACCCCAAAGAACAGCGGTAGAACATAAAGACGGACCGATAATGATCATTGCCGGTGCTGGCAGCGGCAAAACCAAGGTATTAACCACCCGTATTGCCCACCTGATGGGTTACCATCATGTAGATAGCTTTAATATACTGGCGCTTACATTTACCAACAAAGCCGCAGCCGAAATGAAGGAAAGGGTAGAAAAAGTTTTGGGTAATACCGAAGCCAGAAATTTATACATCGGTACTTTTCATAGTGTATTTGCACGTATTTTAAGAGGCGAAGCCAACAAAATTGGCTATCCCAATAATTTTACCATTTACGATACTGATGATGCCAAAAGCGTGGTAAAAACGGTGATCAAGGAAATGGATCTGGATGATAAACATTACAAACCTAATGTGGTGTATAACCGCATCTCGTCGGCAAAAAACAGTTTAATAGGCCCGGCAGAATACATGAACGATTATGCGCTACAGCAGGAAGATATGAGGGCCAACCGCCCCGCCATTGGCCAAATTTATGATGCGTATGCAAAACGCTGCTTTAAAAACGGCGCTATGGATTTTGATGATCTGCTGTTTAAAATGTATATCCTGTTAAAAAACAATCCGGATAGCTTAAGCAAGTTTCAACGCAAGTTTAAATACATTATGATTGATGAGTACCAGGATACCAACACAGCGCAGTACGAGATTATAAAACTGCTGGGAGCAATGCACGAAAATGTTTGTGTGGTGGGTGATGATGCACAAAGTATTTACAGTTTTCGTGGAGCAACTATAGAGAACATTTTACAGTTTCAAAAAGATTACGACGAGGTAAAAGTGGTAAAGCTGGAGCAAAATTACCGCAGCACTAAAAGTATTTTAAGTGTGGCCAACGAAGTAATTGGCAACAATAAAAACCAGATAGAAAAAAAATTATTTACTGATAATGAACAGGGAGAAAAAATTCGTTTAGTGCGTACCATGACGGATAATGACGAAGGCAAATGTGTGGCCGATACCATACAGGAACAAAAACTACGCAATCATTATTTCAATAAAGATTTTGCCATTTTATACCGCACCAATGCCCAAAGCCGCAGCTTTGAGGAAGCCTTGCGCCGCATGGGTATTGCTTACCGCATTTATGGAGGTATGAGTTTTTATCAACGCAAAGAAGTAAAAGATTTTATTGCTTACTTAAGAGTGGTGGTAAACCCAAGAGATGAGGAAGCATTAAAACGTATTATTAATTACCCGGTACGGGGCATTGGTAAAACAACGATGGACAAATCGGTATTGTTTGCTAACGAAAATAACTTAACGCTGTGGGAGGTTTTTTGCAATGCAGCGATGTATGGTTTTAAAGGCGGAACATTAGAAGCTATCGACAACTTTGTAACAATGATAAAAATGTTTCAAAGTGAGTTGACTAAAAAGAATGCGTATGATGTTTCAATTTTAGTAGGCAAAAGCACCAATATTGTTAAAGAATTATTTAATGATAAAACCGTAGAAGGCCTTGCCCGATACGAAAACGTACAGGAATTACTGAACTCAATTAAAGAGTTTATCGAAACCCCCATGAACGAAGAAGATGGCGAAGTGGGAGATAAAAGTTTAGGTGGCTACCTGCAACAAATTGTTTTGCTTACCGATGCTGATGATGATAAGCAGGAAAGTGATGTGGTAAAACTGATGACGATACATGCCGCTAAAGGATTAGAATTTCCGGTAGTGTTTGTTGGTGGTATGGAGGAAACACTTTTCCCCAGTGCCATGAGCATTAACACCAGGGAAGAATTAGAAGAAGAACGCCGCCTGTTTTATGTAGCCATTACCAGGGCTAAAGATAAATTGTGGCTAACGTATGCCAATGCCCGCTACCGCTTTGGGCAATTGCAACAAAACGACAGCAGCCGTTTTTTAGAAGAAATACCGGAAGACTATTTAGATAAAAGTTATGCTGGCGGCGGCACCCGAAATGCCGGCAATACTGGCAACGCTTTTGAAAGAATGAACCGTGGTTTTAGCGGTGGTGGCAGCAATGCCTGGGGCGGCAAATCAAGTGCGGCAGCAAAAGCCGAAAAGCAATATGGAGCTCCGCCGGGCAAAGCAACTATGCCGAGTTATGTAGCCACAAAGCCACAAAATAAAACCGTGGAGCATACGCCTTCGGCAGATTTTGAAGCCAGTGATACCAGTAACTTGCAAGCCGGCCAAAAAGTAGAGCATCAAAAATTTGGCTTTGGCGAAGTGATGAAGATGGAAGGTGCGGCACATAATCCTATTGCTACTGTAAATTTTGAATTGAATGGAGAGAAGAAGATCATGTTGAATTATGCGAAGTTGAGGATAGTGGAGTAATGTGTCACGCAGAGGCACGGAGCTAACAGAGTAAATACAATATTTTTTCTCTGCGTTCCCTGCGCCTCAGCGTGCCACTCACCCTTTCGAAATCCGAAAAATATCCCCGTTTACGTCTCTTTAAGCCAATACCAGCCCTTTTTTGGCTAAATTTGTACCGAATTTAAAATATCATTTTATGATAAAGACAGGAAATACCGTAGTTAGTATCTACACCGAAATGACGCCTAACCCGGAAACCATGAAGTTTGTGGCCAATAAATTATTATACCCCGGCAAGAGTATTGATTTTGCAGACGAAGCCAGTGCAGGCCCATCACCATTAGCGCAGGAGCTGTTTACTTTTCCTTTTATTAAAGCCGTTTTTATAGCCAGCAATTTTGTTACGCTTACAAAAACACCAGATATGGCCGATTGGCAGGATGTAATTCCTACCATTAAACAATTCTTAAAAGATTATTTGGAAGAAGGCAAGGCCGTGGTGAATGAAGAGGAAGTGGCCAGCATGAAAACACCTAACAGCAATGAAGTAAATGCCGATGATGATGATGTAGTAAAACGCATTAAAGAGTTGTTGGAAAATTACGTAAAGCCTGCTGTTGAAATGGATGGCGGCGCTATACAATTTAAAAGTTACGATAATGGTGTGGTAAACTTAGCCATGCAGGGAAGCTGCAGCGGTTGCCCTTCAAGCACCATAACACTTAAAGCAGGTATTGAAGGTATGATGAAACGTATGATACCTGAAGTAAAAGAAGTGGTGGCGGAAGCGGAATAGTTAATCCGTTAATTAGTTTATTAAAAAGCACTCCTGACGAAGTGCTTTTATTTTTTTGTGCTGCCTCTTACTTATATAGCTGATAAGATAGAAACGATGTATTTGGTTCTGTCACTGTTTCATAAATTGAATAAGTGATCAGCAATTTTGGAGCATGCTGGTTTATGAAAGCACTTTAATTTCCGTCCGCTTCTCTTTTCTTCCTTCGTTCTTCGGCAGCTCTTTCCCTGGCCTGGCGTTGGCGTTCTTCTCTTGCAGCCTGTCTGGCTTCTTTTCTGGCATTACTTTCCTGGCGCCTGGCTTCTCTGGCTTCCCGTTGTTGGCGTTGGCGTTCTTCTCTTGCCCTTTGTCGGGCTTCTTTTTGAGGGTCGTTTCGTTGAGGAGTTGACTGGTTTGGGGTATTATTATTACTTTCTCTTCTTTGCCTTTCGGCTGTAGCTTCTCTGTTAAGCCGCTCTTTTTTTTCTTGCTCTCTTTTTTCGTTTTCCTGTCTTCTATTTTCTTCTCTTCGTTCTTTTTCTTTTCGTTTTTCATCTTCTCTTTCCTGCCTTCTTCCTTCGGCTTCTTCTTTTGCTTTTGCATCCTGCTCACGCTTACATTCTATATACCTTCTTGTTTCTTCATTTATTTGTGCCGATGTTTGCCCTTTTTTATTTTGGGGTAAAGGGCATGGGTTAGATTTTTGGGCTGGTTTTTTATCTTGTGCAAAAATATTACTTGTCATAAGTGCAAAAAAGCAACAAGTCAATATTAATTTAATTTGAGTCATTTAATATTTTTTATTCAACAATAAATGTTTTGCGTCTTGTATCGCCACTAAAGCGATGAATAGGAGCACCCGTTTTATCTACCAATTGTTTGGTTTGCCCATTGTAAGTAATGGTTAATGTAAACTTATCTATATCCCAATTATCAGCCCCCATGCCGCCGCCACCTGTATGCCAAAGCTCTACTGTTTTAATATCATTTACAGTAAATTCCGGAAAGCTTGGTATTTGTTTATATGCGGTATGCTCGGTAAAACCATTCCACTGTGTACTGTTGTTTAGGTTATTGAACGTTAATTTTTTTGTACTGTTTTTAAAAGTGATTATAATTTTTGCATTGTCATTACCGCCTCTTAAATCATCGCCACCAATGCCAAATATAGCATTTATACTAGCTTTTTGCGGCGGTGGAAATTTATCTATCCAATTTTGTGTACCTGTTAATAAAACTGGATTTCTTTTAAAGTCAAACCGCTTTGGTGTTTCCGAATTGTCGTAAGTCAACCGCCAGGGAGTAAGTTTTGGATAGTTACTTAGTGAGTTGAGCAATTCATATTTAGTTGTTTTACCATTTTTTTTAAAAGTAGCAGTAACAATTATTCTATCAATATCCCAATTGTCGGGGCTTTTTGTTGTAGGGCTACTGGAGTTAGTATGTTTTCTACTAAGCTCCATAGCCAATAAATCTCCAATTACTATTGATGTATCTAATGGTATAGCTATTTTACGAATAGAGTTTTTTGGCCAGGTTGAATTTCGATTAAATGCTCTTGTAAGTAATGCTGGTTTATTTACAAATAACAAATTAACATCTGGACTAAACTCAGGTGTGCCAACACCTCTTAAATCATCTTCGCCTGTTTTAAATTCAATTTCAACTTTATTTTGTGCTATTGATATTACAGAGAAAAACAAAGCAAAAATTAGTGTTAACAGGTTTTTAATTTTCATTTTACTATTTTTTAATTAATTATTGTTTCCAATCCAAATCAACATCTATTAACCCATGTATAACATTATTTATTTCGTATTGTGGATAGCGTTGATAATAAGTTTCTTCGTAAACACTGCTTAGCAAAGTGCAGTTATTTACCTGCATGGGTAATGTTGTAAAAGGTAAGTTGTGGTAATAATATTTTGTTACGTTTACCGTAATGCAATATTTTTTATTGGCTGTTAAAGGCACCGGCTGATGCAATATAAAGTGATTGTAATTTACAGTATCGCCAACTGTAAACCGAAATGTATGCAATAGTTGTTTGGTATCTGCATCCCATATACTTACCGGTAATGAGCCTGCAGTTGGGTTTTTTATCCAAATGCCTTTTATTCTGGCTTCTTTACTGGTAATAAAAGAAAAGCCCATTTCCCAACCTGGTTCTCTACCCTGTGCCGCTCTTGTATAAGTTGCATTACCCCGCCAGTTTTTAGAAAAAACCTTTTCTTCGCCTGAATAAGACACACCGTTTTGCAATACGGCACATCCACTAATTAGTAATAAAAAAAAAGCAACGCTATAGTTTTTCATTTTATAGATGTTATTTTTTCTTAAAATCAGCAGTATTAATTGAAACATTTACTTTTTCAATTTTTATAATTTCAATTTTCATAAACTTATCTTCTGTAGATGTACATAAAAAAGTATTACCACTTATGTTATAAAAACCTACTCCATAATTACCTAAATAACTTTTAAACAAAGCTTCATCAGGCAGGTTAATACCATATAAATAACGTACTAATTTTTTTTGCATACCACTTGTATTTACAAAATAAGGAATAGAGGTAATTGTATTATTTAATTGCTTTTTGGGGGTTGCCGTGGTAGCATCTGTTTTTTTAATAGGTAAATTATTATAGGTGTTTATAAGATTAGTGGTTAACTCTTCCACTGCCTTACCCTGGCCTTTTTTATTGGTATAAGCAAAACTTTGCTTGCTGAGTGTTTCTACCAATAGAACGAAATCGGCAGTGTTTGAATTAAGTGTTGCCGATTTAGTAGTCGATTGGTCAACTCCTGAATATCCATCAATCGTATTTAAATACATTATCACAGGTGCTGTTTTTAAATCAACTTTTTTACCTATGCTGGCTACCGTTAATTTTAAATTGAAAGAAAGTGTTGAATTGGGTACTATTTTTTTGGGCACTAATTTGTTAAAAATTCCTTTAGTACCTAACAAAGAATCAATTTTGTTTTGGGCAGTTACGCTGCTGGTAAAAATCAATAAACAAATAATGGCACATGTTTTCATGGGTTGTTATTTTGGAGTTACTAAAATTTCCACTCTTCTATTCTTCTTTCTATTTTCTTCGCTGTTATTGGGCACTACCGGGTTGGCTTTGCCTTTACCAGTTTCCTTATATTCAAAACCCGTTTTATTTTTAAGCTCTGCTTTTAAAACAGCAGCTACTGCCAGTGCCCTTTGTAGCGATAATTTTATATTGGCCTCATCTGTACCAATATCATCAGTAAAGCCATCAATATATAATTGGGCATTGGGTATGCTTTGCAATTGCTGCGCTAATTTTTTTATTGCAGTAATACCTTCTGCTTTAAGATTTGCTTTTCCTACATCAAATAACACTTCGGCATTTAAACTTAGTTTTATGGCAGCACCTATTGCAGCAACAGCATCAATATCTGCACCGGCAACGGTTGATTGCGTATTTAAATCGGTAAGGCGCACATAATAAAAATAATCGTTTGGCTTGGTTACTTTGCTAATATCTACTGAAGCGATGCCGCCACTAATTTTTCCTACTTCTATCCAATTAATACCATCTTTTGAAATCTCTAAATTGGTAGGTTCAATTTGCCCTGCTTCAAATACAAATAGATCCGGACCATTAACATCAACTATGGCGTTGTTTGTAAATTTTATAGTTAGGGTGCCTTTTAACCCAAGGCTGTAAATACCTTTATTCTTTTTTAAATCGTTCATTAAAACATAATCGGGAGTGCCTATACCATTTTCTTTTGGGAATTGAATATTGCCTGATAGGTATTTTGCATCAACTACTTCGTCAACAAAAGATGCATCTCCCAATGGCAAATACACTAACCCATTTTCGGATACATAGGTTTTACCTGTTGCAGCACCAAAATTTATGGCAGGATTATTTTTTACAAATTCTGCTTCCAGCTTTTTGGCTTCCTTTACAATCATTTCAGCCTTTTGTTTTGTACTTAAATAACTAATACAATACCCAATGAGGGGCATCGATTTTTCTTTTGAAAACTTTTGCACATCTCCATTTATATCTACACCTTTTAATGATTTTAAAAAAACATCTGCGTCAATACTTGTTCTAAAGAATTCTGGTACTGGTGGATAGTTTTTTACCTTTTCCTTTTCGGCAGGGCTAAGGTATTTATATGCATTTTCAATAGTGCTTTTTTTTGTATCGCTCATTGAATTAGTGTACCTGGCACCAGGATTGCTGTTATTGTTTGTGCTAGTGCCTTTTTGTTTACTATCCTTCCTTGCATTTTTAATGCTATCTGCCATAGCTTTCATTCTACTCAAATATTCATCGGCAGTTTCTTTTTGGGTTGGGCTATTTTTAACTTTTTGAGCCATTACAATAGTTAAATGCCCTAATAAAAGCATTACTATTATTATTTTAAAATAGTTTTCTTTTTTCATTTTTAATCTGCTCTTTTATATCTTGCTTTCATCATTTCAAAATAAATAAATCCGTATCGCTGATACCACCCGGCTTGTGCATATCTGCTTTCACATTGATCAAATTCTAAAAGTCCGTCTTTTAATAATTTAATAAACTCTTCATACTTTCTGTCATAGGTTTCTTTTAATGTGGAAAATGATTTATTAATTTTTGCCCTTTCTACTTGCCAGGCAGCCCCACTCATAGCATGAAAACCACTATAACTATCCCCAAAAGCAATTGCGCTGGTGGTAAAGTTTTTTGTGTTACTATAAATACACTTCATACGCTCTAATGCCATTCGGGCACCGTTCATTTTTTCTACGGCTTTGGTGTAGTCTTCTTCACACTCGGTTGCACCACGGCAAGCCGCAGTCATCAATACATCATTGCTGGTACTAAATTCCGGAGAGCAATCATTGTTGCTTAAAGCATTGGAGCTATTCCATAAACCTGCTGCATTATCGGCCAATCCGCCAAATGTGCTAAAATGATTATTAATAATGGCATTAATTGCACCTCTGGGTGTAAGCGGATTATCTTCTCCCCGTATTGCCCCCCACTCATCGGCTGCAGCTTGTGCTACACCCTCTGCCCGTTCTTGTATAGTTGGGTAAGTTTGGGCATGATTTTGTAAATACAATGCAAGAAATAATACCGTAATAATTAGTTTCATTTTATTGCTTTTTAGATTTTGCTTTTGGCTTTTTTTCTGTTTTTTTAGCTGCTTTGGGCTCTTGCTTTTTAAATGGTGCAGCTATGTCTTTACCTCTTATGGTTTTACCAACCCAAGTAAATATTTGGTAAGGCTCTCTGCTTTTTGTTATCATCATTATTCCAAAACTACCTTCGGTTTTAAAATGAGTGTCCCATTTTTCATTAACTTTTAAATTGCCTTTTTGATTGGCATTTTTCCAACTGTCTTTACACAAACTTATTTCTAAATTTTTATTTTTTCCTGTGGTGCTAAAATAAATGGGTTGGTAAACACTTAACCCTTTTACATAAAAATACGTAGTATCTTTTTTAGGAGTAACTGTAGTAAAATTAACTTTACCTTTCCAGGTAGTATCTCCATTTTCGCCATTATAGTCAATCAAACGTAATTCAATTGGCTTTACATTTTTATCTAAAGTGTAGGGTTGTGCATTACTGATTTTACTAAATAATAATAACAAGAATAATATTGAAAATAATTTTTGCATGATTTTATTTTATTAAAGTTGTTTTAAATGTGGTATAAAATTTTGAAAAATGCCATCATCAATTTGTAGATAGGTAGCATGTAATGGACCATTTGTACCACCATTTGTTCTAACATCCGATCTGTAATTTCCTACAAAATAAGTGCTGTTTATTCCTCCTGGTGTAGGTGTCCCCAATTTTTCTAATGGAATATTTTTAATATCTGCAGTAGCCATTTTTGCATCCCAGGTAAAATCAGTACACAAATCACAGCCTTTATGTGCTGATCCAAGATCAACCTTTAGTTTTAAATAAACGCCTTTATTTACAATACTCATACTCCCTACAATAAAGTGAAAATCATAAGGTGAATAATCTCCTGTTAATAATAAAAACGGCCTGCCTGTGTTAACAGGAGAGTAGTAATCTTTTATATTATACAACATTGTACAATTTTTATTTTGCTGTTGAACATCTTCTTTACTTTCTTTGAATGCATTTATTCTAAAAGTTGTATTGTTATTAAAAGACCATTGGTCTGTAATGATTGGGTTTATATTAGTAGATGAAGTTATCCATGGGTTTGTAACATTTCTTTTATCAGCTATAAGTGCAAAAGATTGCCCTCCCATACCATTAGATGTATATACCTCCATATCTATATTACCGTAAAGTTTTTTGCAGTCATTATTATGAATTTCAGATAAAATAGCCCTTAAGCTTACAACAATATGAACTTTATGATCTATAAGAATACTGTTTATTCTTTCGTATGGCAATTGCAAATTGGGCACATTATCATGCACCACTATTGGATTTAAATCATTAACTTTTAAATAGGCAATAAGCTTAGGGTCGCTTAATTTTACTGACACATTTTTTGATACAAAAGGTAATGGTGGGCTAACAACTGGTACATTATAGTTTTTAACTGCAGGATTGGGGTAATATTTGGAAACCTGATAAGGAAATTTAATACTCTTACCCTGATAATTTGGTTTTTCAAAAATTTCTACATAGGGTAATTGTAAAAACAATACGGAATATGGAGGGTTTTCTAAGGTGGTATTTAAAGCATTTAAGTTAGGAACATCATCAGAAATTACCACATTTTTTGTGCTATTCAATCCACCAGTACTCAAAGAAATTCTTGCCAAATTATTACTTCCTCGTTTGATTGAAATATTTTTGGAAGTAAATGGCAAAATGATATTTTCGACTGTGTTATTAAACCTTGCCATTTTTCCCTGATAATTTGGCATCTCATAAATTTCTATCCAGGTATTTAATGCCTCTTGCACCTTATTATTTAAAATAGCTTTGGCATTTACAACACCTACATCTTTTTTACTTATTGTATTATTACTAAGTGTTGGTGTTTGTGCATTTGCTGCCAAGCCCACTAAAAAAAACAAACAACTAAAAAATAATTTACGCATCTGTTATTATTTAATAAATATTTACCTTACTTGTGCCCAACTAAATTGTAAATACGTTGGATGTTCTGGTCCGTACATTCCTCCATTTGTTTCAATAGACTGATTGGTTCGTAATTTTCCAACCTGTATTATATTATGATAACTTTCCCCATCTTTAGATGCTCTTGTAAGCGGGTGACTAAAATTTAGCGGAACATTAATTTTTGCTTCTCTTATCATTCCTGCATTATCTGTAAAATCGGTACATAAATCACAGCCTTTATGATTTCCAGTAAGTTGAGTAAACACCGTTAACATTACTCTATTATTTTTTAAAGCCCCTTCTTCTACTTCAAATGTAAAGCCAGGGTCTGGGGTACTCGTATATTTTGTTGACTCTATAGAATATTTATTGGAAGCATATCCGCTGTTTGTTCTTTCATTATATCTTTCTGTTACGCCATCTCTTTCGGCTAACCAATAATTATTTATATCAAAAATATTATTGGGGATAAAAGTGGTACTATTTTCTTTGAATGCTTTTACAAAACCAAGTTCAGCATGAGAGTGTAGCATATTTACACCTCTAACAGCTTCAAACTCAGTAATAGAAAAATTTACATAGCCTCTCAGTCGTCTGCAATCATTTGTATGAATAGTAGTTAAAAAACCATTGAACCATACTCGTATTTTTACAAACCTTACAAATCGTATTTTACGTAAATTACCTTCTAACATTAAACCTGGAGTATGTGTGCCAATTTTTTTGGGTATATCTCCATTATCAAAAGCATAAAGCAACATATCTGTATTTAATAGTTTTACAGAAATGTTACTGGAGTTAAATGGTAAATTTAAGTTGGTTAAATCGTCACCATTTTTAAACCCTGGTTCATCAAAGAGAAAAACTTTACTTTGTCCGGAATAATTTGGGTTTTCATATACTATTACTAATGGCGTTGGGTAAATGTTCAGGTTACTAATTCCGGCATTATCAATTCTTAAATTGGGTATATCCGCTGTAATGGCAATGGTAGTTGTGCCAGATTTTAGGTTAGCCGTAAAATAGGCACTACCCCTTTTTATAGAAATTCTATCAGGAGTAAACGTAAGTTTACTAATATCATTACTGCCATTTGCGGTAAATCTTACTACTTTACCCTGATAATTGGGTAGTTCATAAATATCTATCCATGTATTTAATGCTTCTTGTGTTTCCCTGTTTATAATTGCTTTACCATTTGCCACAGCTATATTTTTTTTATTTACAGTTGCACCAGCAAGGGGCTTTACCTGTGCATTGGTAACAGAGGCAAAAACAATAAATAGTAAGCAGGTTAAAATTATTTTCTTCATTTATCTAAAATTTTAAATATTTTGCTTTATTAATTATTTCACCAAATCAAACTCGTAGGCTTCTGAGTAATTATTTGCTCTTGAAATTTCTCCATTGTAATCCGGATAAATAATATGGGCAATAATTTTTACACGCTTTCCAAAAGCTTCTTCAGGAAACTTACTAAAAACAAAAGCATGGTTTCTCAACACATCTTTCCCCTTCTCTAATGCTTGTATTTCGCAAATTTCTGATCGTACAATTCTATTAAAGTTTCTTGAGCCTGCGTTCCCTTCGGCAGATTGCCTGGCTTCTGCCCCGGTTAATTGACCTGTATAGTACAATTCTATTTCTACTTTACAGGGTTTGGATGTAGCATTACCTATATTTTTTACAATAAATCGTATGGGCATTTTTATACGTCCGGCAATGCCTGCTACAGGTTCATAACCATTGCCGCCGCTACTTATTACCGGAATAAGGCTGAAGGTTAAATCGGGCAACAATTTTGCTACGCCACCATTAGGAGTAACTGCAACACCTGTGATAGCTTTAGGTTTTTGTGCATTTGCAAAATGGGTTATACAAATAAATGCAAATGATACTAAAAGAGTTTTTTTCATTTTTTTCAGATTAAGTATACACAAAAATGAAAAAAATAAAAATCTGCTGCAATGCCATAAAAGGGTTATGCAGGGTAAAACGAAAAGACCGGCTATTTATTGCCGTTGTATTTATAGGCTACTTCTGTAGTAATATTTTTAATGCATATTTTTCTAGTATCCGGTTTTGTTTGTTAGTTATTGAAACAATACTTTCAACTCTTTTGAGCAATAGAAATAGCTGTATTACAAAGTGGGCTACTGGTTTAATTGATTTTTATCAATTTTATTATTAGTGCACTGGTAGTTTTTAAAAAATATATACCACTGCTTAGCTTATCCATATTAATGTAATTGATACCATTTTTCAGGTTTATATTTTGTATAAGAGTGCCTGCCGCATTTACCAATATTGCTGATTGAGATTTACCTGAATTTACTGTAACGCCAGTGCTAAATGGTACAGGATATGCAGTAACTATATTTGCGTTGGTTAAAGCAGCTAATTTAATTTGTGCAGAATAAGTAAACTTTCCATCATTATCTATTTGCTTAATTCTATAAAAAACCGAACCTTGTAAAATATTGGCATCTGTAAATTGATAATTATTTACCCCATCTCCTTTTGAAGAAAGCGTTGCAATTGTAGAAAAACTAATACCATCAATACTTTTTTCAATTTGATAAATGGTTACATTGTTTTCTAAAACCTGCCAGTTAAGTACAGCTTGTTTATTATTATTAAGCTTACCATCAAAACTAAGCCAATGCAGTGCAAGTACTGAGGCATTTGTTCTTAACCAAAACCCACTAAATCCATCTACGTTAAAACTTATTTCCCAACGGTTGGCAGCTACTACCCAAATAATATCCAGGTCATCAGGATTAATTATTACCGGACTGCCAGGATAAGACCCCATTGTACCATCTGCATCGCCTTGGCCGCCTCGTTTTTCAATTCTTATATTGGCAATGCCTGCTACATCGCTACCGTTTATGGGTAACCCACCAGCGCTTGTAGCATTGTATTCATCAAATTCTTGTTGGGTAAAATATAGGGTTACTTTACCGGTGGCAGCACTGGTATTTGTAGTTGGCGTAATTTCGTAATGCCTTTTTACAAATGAGGTGGTTTGGTTGGCATCTATCCACACTTTGCTATTGATGGTACCTGCTATTGGTTGTGTACCCACAGCATCAACACTATTAATGAGGTTGTTAAATATGTCGCAATTACAGGTAAATGTGATAGGGGTATTTTGCAACTCCTGGTTGTATTTTACGGCAGTGGAATCCGCTAATAAATTATCAATTGTACAATTGCTTATACTCCACAACTCATTACCATATAAATAATTTCCATGGCTAACATCTGCACTAAAAAACAATTTATGTGTTACTCCGTTAGTTACATCAATCAGCTTTCTTGGCGTAGCACTATATACGCCAGGGTTAACATCTTTTACTAAAACAGTACTGGCAGATGTTCCTTTAGTTTTCCAGAGCTCTTCGCCATTTATTCCATCGGTAGCACTAAAATATAAATTTCCATCTACATAAGTAAGTTCTGTAGGGTTTGCATTTAAAGTACCTGTATAAATATCTTTTACCATTACAGTACCTGCTGGGGTACCATCGCTTTTCCATAATTCAGTACCATTAATACCGTCTGTAGCTGTAAAATAAATTTTATCGTTTGCAAAAGTTAAATATAGTGGGTTACCATCACTTGCGCCGCTATAAATATCTTTTACCATTACCGTGCCTGCTGTTGTACCGTCGCTTTTCCATAATTCAATACCATTGGTGCCATTGGTTGCGCTAAAATAAATTTCATTATTAAAAACGGTTGCATTTAACGATTCGTTTGTGCTATTGGCTATACCAGGGTTAATATCTTTTACCAACACAGTACCTGCTGCTGTACCATCACTTTTCCAAAGTTCGTTTCCTGTTAAACCATCATTTGCTCTAAAAAATAAAATGCCATTTACATTTATTAAAAAAGAGAACGCTGTATTAAGTAAACCTGCACTGCCAGGGTTAATATCTTTTACCATTACAGTACCTGTTGTAGTGCCATCGCTTTTCCATAATTCGCTTCCATTTACACCATCATTTGCAACAAAATATAGTACAGCATTTACGTTAGTTAATCCTTTTAAAAATGAACTTGTGGCACCACTTCTAATATCCTTCACTAATACAGTACCTCCAGTTGTACCATCACTTTTCCATAATTCCTGTCCGTTAACAGCATCTATTGAAGAAAAAAACAATGTTCCATTTACGTTGGTAAAATCCTGGGAAAAAGAACCAGCAGCACCAGCACTAATATCTTTTACCATTACTGTACCAGCTTCTGTTCCATCACTTTTCCAAAGTTCCCTTCCATTTATTCCATCATCACCTTCAAAAAACAAAGTACCGTTTACATTGGCAAAATTTGTTGGCTTTGTACCATTGGGGCTTACTATTACATCTTTAACCATAACAGTATTTTCTGCTTTACCATCAGTTTTCCATAATTTATAGTCATTGCCAATTTCTTTGGCTGCAAAAAAAAGTGTACCACTAATATTTACAAATGCACCAGGTGCCGCACTATTTCCTGCCAAATAAACATCTTTAACCAATACAGTTCCTACAGTTGTACCATCGGTTTTCCATAATTCTTCTCCGTGTTCAACGTCTACTGCCTGAAAATATAATTGATTATTAATGTTGTAAAAAAACTTAGGGTCAGCATTACCAAGTCCAGTATAAATATCTTTTACAAGCACTGTACCTGCTTCTGTACCATCGCTTTTGTATAATTCATTCCCTTGTGTACCATTATTTGCAACAAAATAGAGTATATTATTAAGGTTAAAAAAACCATAAGGGTTGGAGGCTGGCAAACCCGGGTTAATATCGCTTAACATAACTGTGCCTGCTGTAGTTCCATCTGTTTTCCAAATTTCTTTACCTTTATTTCCATCATCTGCATCAAAAAACAAAGTGTTATTTATTTTGATAAATATATAACTACTATTGTTTGAACTTGCTGCGCCTGGTTTGATATCTTTTACCAATGTTGTACCAGCAGTAGTACCATCGCTAGTCCATAATTCTCGTCCATTTACTCCATCGTCGGCAGTAAAATATAGCACACTATTTAAAACATTAAAATTTGTAGGATTAGAATTTATACTACCTCCCGGATATATATCTTTTACCAATACAGTACCAACAGTTGTTCCATCACTTTTATAAAGCTCACCAGCACTAAAAAACAAGGTTCCATTTAAGTTGGTAAATGAAGACATTGGTGCAACAATTGATGATAACAAAACTAAAGTACCAGCAGTTGTCCCATCGCTTTTCCATAAGCTTGAAAAAATTCCGGATATTAGTGAACTAAAATAAATTGTACCATTAATTTCTGTAAAATTTCCAATATCTGAGCCGTTTACACCAGCATCAACATCTTTAACAAGCACAGTACCAACAGTGGTTCCATCTGTTTTCCATAACTCTTCACCCACTACACCGTCGTTAGCTTTAAAATAAAATTCGCTATTAAATTTTCCTAAAAATAATGGGTAAGATGCGGCTGTGCCAGGATTTATATCTTTTAACACTACTGTACCAGCCTCTGTGCCATCGGTCATCCATAATTCTCTACCATAGGTTGCATCATCTGCTCTAAAATACAAAATACTACCGATGCTAAAATAGGGGATAGGATTTCCTAATGCTGTGCCTGTATTAATATCTTTAACTAAAACTGTACCTGCTGCTGTACCATCGCTTTTCCAAAGTTCACTGCCGTGCACACCATCATTAGCTTTAAAATACAAAATGCCATTTACATTAGTTAATGACTGTGGAAATGCATTTCCAATACCGGGGTTAATGTCTTTTATAAGTACAGTGCCACTTGCTGTGCCATCGGTTTTCCATAATTCGCTACCGTGTTCTACATCGCCAGTTGAATAATATGTAATGCCTCCTATTTGCAATAATTGAGCTGCATAGGATTGATTTAAGGCTGATGTATTTATGTCTTTAACTAAATATGGATTTTGTGCAGCTACTTTGCTACTAAAAAATACAAGGGTAAATGCAAGAAATAACGTAGAGGTAAAGTTGATTTTCATGTAGTATATTTAAAGTATAAAGATGGGCATTATACTTTATTTACACCATCCCATAAATGTGGTACTGTATAAAACTATTAATGTTGATTAAACTTATACACCGCCTCGGTAGCGCTGTTAACCTGTAGTTTTTTGTATATTTTTTTTATATGGCTTCGTACGGTTTCTACTGCTATACTAATTTCTGCAGCTATCATTTTATAGCTGTAGCCTTTTACAATGTATTCCAGTATTTCTTTTTCTCTGCTGGAGAGGGTTTCAATTTCCGGATTTTTTTGCAATTTATTTTGTGGCACAAAAGTTAATACTCTTTTTGCAACACTACCTGTCATTGGTGCGCCGCCATCTAAAACATCTTTTATGGAAGCTGGTATTTGATCAAAATTCTTTTTTAATAAATACCCATTGGCGCCTGCACAAATGGCGTTAAAAATATTATCATCATCATCAAAAACTGTAAACATAATAACCGGCACCTGGTTTCCGGCGCTTCGTATTGTAGCTACTGCTTCCACGCCATTACCACCGGGCATATCAATATCCATTAAAATTACATCCGGTTGCAATGCCACTATATCATCCTTTACAGATGTTGCATCGGGCATGGCCGCCAGTACATCAAACTCACTATTCCACTGCAATAAAGTTTGTATGCTTTTGCGCAAGCTTTCATTATCCTCGTATAGTAATACTTTTATTGCCATTATAATTCAAAAATAAAATTAACTACTTACACCCTATATACCATATTTAGGGCAGGGGTATATTTACTGTAACGGCTGTTCCTGTTGGCGTTGTTGCAATGGCAAACTTACCGCCAATAATATTCGCTCTTGCTTTCATACTTTTAGTTCCTGTGCCAGATGTGTTACCCTTCCATACACCATTATCACTTATGTTTAACTGAATTTGTTGCTTGTCTTTTTTTATAGCAATTGCCACTTTTGTAGCACCAGCATGTTTTACAATATTATTTATTGCTTCTTTGCAAATAAGTAATAATTCTTTTCTAAATTCAATAGGTAAAATTTGATTTATTAATCTTTCATCGGTATCAACTGTTACAGCAATATCCAGCGGTTCTAAAGTTTGTGCAGCATATTCTCTTATGCGAATGAGTAAATTTTCCACCTTTTCATTTTCTGGCCTTATGCTCCACACAATATCACTCATATTTTGTTGTATGGTTTTACTTTGCACCGCTATTTGATGCAGCATTTCTTTTGCCTGTACCGGTTCATTTTCAATAGCTTTTTCCGTTACATTGCTAAGTATGTTTATACTGGTTAATGTGCTGCCAATTTCATCATGCAAATCCTGGCTTATAGTATTGCGTATCGCAATCAAAGCATACTGTTGCTCCAGTTTCTTTTTTAATTTATACCGGTTTATAAATAGCAGGGCTAAAAGTATTGCTAACACCAAACCACCCAAAAGGCCTCCAATCCAAAGGTTTTTAATTTTGGTTTCGTTTTTTAGTTGCTTATCTTTTATTTGTTGCCGGGCTATATTAATTTGTAATTGCTGCTCTTTATTTTTTGCAACTAGTGTTTGTTTTTCTATTTCATCATTTTGCTGATAAATTTTAAAATCCTGCAATTGCTTTTCTTTAGAGAGTAACTCAATTTCGTTTTGCTTTTTCTCTGCTTCAATTAAATTGCCATTAATTACTGCATCTTGCTTTTCTATTTGTAATTGCTTCAGGCGCTGCAGGGTATTTAACTTAACTATTTCATTATCTTTTTTCTCTGTTTCGTACTGTGTTTTTATTTCTTCAATTTTAGATAAGTTACTTTTTACAGTAACACTGTCTCTATAAAGAATAAATTTTTTGTAATTGACATAGGCTTTTTCATACTCGTTATGCGATAAATAAAACGCACTTAGTTTTTCATACGCATTGGCTATATTTTCTTTATTGTAAAGATTTTCGGATAAACTTAAGCCCTTATTTAGATAGGTTATCGCCTGTAAAGAGTCTTTTCCGGCATTGGCTAAATTACCTGCAGAAATATACAGGCGGGACAACATGTTTTTATCGTCAATTTGCTCAAATAATTTTATGGATTTATTTTGCCAAACCAGTGCTTCGGCAAAGTTTTTAACTCTAATATTGTATACACTCATACCTGCATAAGATGCAGCTTGCAACTTTGGGTTTTTAATTTGCTCAGCCAGTGCAATAGATTGTTTAATATGTTTTAAGGATAAATCATAATTGCCTTTTAAAATGTACATCTGGCTAATGTTGTTGTTAGTAATTACCAGGCCACTTTTATCATCAGCTGCTTCTCTTACCACAATACTTTTTTTCTGAAACTCAATAGCATCATCAATATTACCCATTAAATAATATACAGAGGCAATGTTACTATAGGTTTCGCCCAGGCCTTTAGCATTATTAATATTTTCATATAATTTATCGGCGTTTAAAAAATATTGTAATGCTTTTTCTTTTTCACCCAGCGCAAGGTATAGTGATCCTAAGTTGCTGTTAATTTCAGCTTTTTTTAATTGCGTTAATTTGTTTGCACCTAAGTTTAATGCTGTAGTAAAGTTTTGTTCCGCTTCTTTATTTTTCCCTTTTTCTAAAAGGTAAAGTCCGGTTCTGTTTTTTATGTTAATTAATAAACCAGTATCTTTTAATTCTGTTGCTAAGGGAGCGGCCAGCAAATTATATTGCTCCGCATCATTCATCTTACCGTTTTTAAACATTATTTCGGCTAATACATCGTAGGCTTTTGCCTGGCCGGCTTTATAATTAAGTTTTTGGGAGCTTATTAAAGCTTTATTGCAAAGTATTATTGCAGTATCGTAGTTGGCCTTGTTTAAAAAAAAATCTGCTGCAGTAATTTGTTCCTTTACCTCTGCTGTTTTGCTATCACTTTTTGATTGAGCACAAACAGTTTGGCTGGTTACATTAAAAAGTACACTTAAAATGAGCAGGTATCCCCGGGCCTTTGTTTTTAATATTTTAAACATGTATATCTTTAATTGTGGTTTTAGAACATAGCTGCAGGGTAATTTACAGGTAAATTGCCTGTTGGCTTTAAATGTGTAACAGATAATAAGTTGGGCTTATAAAAAAACATTACCAAAATGAAAATACATTAATAAGATGAAACAAATAATTTTTTATATTATTTTTAGTTTGATATCACTTTTTTCATTGGCACAACTTACGGATACTGAAGTACGCAATTTAAAAGCCGGCCGTGTAAAACCTGATAACAGCCCTGTATACTTTTTACCTTTTGCACAAGGCAGTAAGTTTTTACTAATACAGGCTTACAACAGCAAGATGAGCCATAAAAATGAGATTAGTTTAGATTTTAAAATGCGAAAAGGCAGTAAAATTTGTGCGGCAAGGGCAGGCGTGGTAAATGCTATAAAAGAAGACAGTGATGTGGGTGGACTAAAAGATGAATATTTATCTGAAGGCAATCACATTATTATAAAACATGCTGATGGCGGCGAAGCGATGTACTGGCATTTAAAAAAAAATGGGGTACTGGTAAATGTGGGTGATACCGTTAAGCAAGGTGAGCATATTGGGTACAGCGGTAATACCGGTTACACAGCTTTTCCGCATTTGCACTTTCAGGTGTATGATGCAGCTGGAAAAAACATTGCTACAAGGTTTATAACTAAAAAGGGAATAATTTATTTACGCCCCGGTAAATATTACAGGGCGGTAAAATAAATATAAAATCATTTTCTGCATTTCCATACCCAAAGCATCAGCAAAAATTGCAGTGGAAATAAGCGTATCCAGGTGGCCCATTCCGGTAAACAATAACCATTATTCAGGCAAAAACCTTTTTGTATCATTACAATATGTGCCGGTATAAATGCAACGAGCAAAGCAATAACACCATAAGCAGCAATAGTTCGTGTTTTGGAAAACAAAAAAAGTAATCCCAAAATAATTTCGGCTGCGCCGGAAAATAAATTTATAGAAGTTGGGTCAGGCAAATAATCAGGAATAATTTTATAATAACTATCCGGATTGCGGAAATGATTAATACCTGCAGCAATATAAAATACCGGAATTAAAATGTAACTGATCTTTTTAAACATACATACGTTACCAGGTTAAACTAAACGTTTTCAGTTTTTATCAATATACGTTAATTTAATGTAGTTGGTTAAAGCTTCTTCGTTTTATCTTTATACAACTAATGCTTTATACCAACCGTTTACATATTATTTTGTTAGTTGCAGTTATTTATATGTGTAGTTGTGCGGTTAGCAATAATCCTCAACGCAATCAAATTAAGCAGTTACAAAAAGGCATTATTAAAGATGATACTAGTTTTGTATACCAGTTGCCTTTTGAAAAAAATACAACACATTTATTGGCACAGGGGTATTTTAGCAAATATTCTCATAAAAACAGGGCTGCTCTGGATTTTAAAATGAAAAGGGGTACTACTATTTGTGCGGCAAGAGAAGGTATTGTTGTTCGTGTAAAAGAAGATGGCAACAAAGGCGGTTGGAATAAAAAATACCGTGCTTTTGGAAATGTAATTGTAATACAACATACCGATGGCAGCAGGGCAGGCTATTGGCATTTGCAATTTAATGGCGCTTTAGTAAACCCTGGCGATACAGTAAAGCAAGGCCAGCCAATTGGCTTAAGCGGTAAAACGGGTTATACCTTATTTCCACATTTACATTTTATTGTTTGGCGCTCCGGCAATAATCAGTGGCAACAGGTAGCCACCAGGTTTAAAACCAGCAAAGGAATAAAATACCTGCGCCCCATGAGGAGGTACAGCAATAAATATTAAATTACATTTAAACAAAAGCATTGTGGGAGCAGAGCAACTTTACCAACAGTTTATTACAGATATTCAAAATACACATTGGTATGAATATATTGCTGTGTTTTCCGGCATAGCAAGCGTTTGGTATAGTCGTAAGGAAAATATCCTGGTTTATCCTGTTGGCCTTATTAATACCATTATTTACGTGTATATAAGTTTTAAAGGAAACCTGTTTGGCGAAGCAGGAGTAAATTTTTATTATACAGTAATGAGTATAATTGGTTGGTATATGTGGCTAAAAAAAGATGCACAAAAAGAAACTGTATTGCATATTACCAGCTCGAATAAAAAGGATTGGTTGCAGCAAATTTCTTTTTTCCTTTTTTTCTATATAAGCATATTTTTAATACTCACTTACTTTAAAAAACAATTTTACTATGGTGTAATACCATGGGCAGATGCCTTTGCAAGCGCCACCGCTTTTACCGGCATGTGGTTGATGACAAAGAAAAAAGTAGAAAGCTGGTATTGGTGGATAGCTACCAATATTGCATCTATCCCTTTATACTTTGTAAAACATTATGTATTTACAAGTGTATATTATGTGGTGCTGCTTGTAATGGCAGTAGCAGGGTTGTTTGAATGGATGAAAAAACAAAAATTAAATAATACATGAGTTATTGCACTTTTATTAATTCGCTGCAACCCGGCGAACAATCAGTTCATAAAGTTTATCACGACAACCATTATGGTTTTCCTATTATCGATGATGATGAATTATTTTGCAGGCTGATACTGGAAATTAACCAGGCCGGCCTAAGCTGGACCACCATTTTAAACAAACAGGAAAATTTTAGAAAAGCTTACCACAACTTTAATATAAAAAAAGTTGCTGCCTACAAAGAAAAAGATATCGAACGTTTATTAAACGATGCAGGTATTATCCGTAATAAATTAAAAGTAAACGCTACTATAGAAAATGCAAAATCAATTTTAAAATTGCAGAAAGAAATGGGCTCGTTTAAAAAATGGCTCGATCATCATCATCCTAAAACAAAAGAAGAATGGATGAAACTATTTAAGCAAACTTTTAAGTTTACCGGTGGCGAAATTGTAAATGAATTTTTAATGAGTACAGGTTATTTACCCGGCGCACATGATAAGGATTGTGCCGTACACAAAAAAGTATTGAAAACAAAACCCAGGTGGAATGATAAATAAAAAATTATCGCTTATTATAAAAGCGATATTAATTATAATTTTTGTTGCATTTAGTTTAACCACCCCTACAAAAGACAGCTTCCGGCTGGGTATACGTTTAGCTTTACTGGTATTTTTTGTAGTTACATTTATAATAGAGTTAAACAAATACAGGAATAACAATGTTTAAAAAAGTGGTGATACTGGGGCCGGAAAGTACTGGTAAAAGTACTTTATGTGAGCAGCTTGCGGCGCATTATAATACCATGTGGGTAAAGGAATATGCCAGAGAATATCTTTTAAAAAACGGTACTGATTATACTTTTGAAAATTTATTGACCATTGCACAGGGCCAGGTTGTCGGTGAACAGTTGATCGTTGACAGTTGGTCGTTGACCGAAAGAATTTCCACCGAACAACGAACATCGAACATCAACCAACCTATCTTCATTGATACCGATATGTACGTAATGAAAGTTTGGTGTGAGTTTGTTTTTGAAAAATGCCACCACTGGATATTAAACCGCATAGTGGAAAGAAAATATGACCTGTATTTACTCTGTAATATTGACCTGCCCTGGGTTAAAGATGAATTGAGAGAATATCCCGATTTAAAATCGAGAGAAGAATTATACCATCATTACAAAGATATTATGGTGAACCAAAATGTGCCCTGGGTAGATATAAGTGGTGGATATGAAAAACGCTTACAAAGCGCCATTGCTGCTATTGATAAAATTATTTAATTATTGCCTGCACATCCGGGTCAGCTTCCAGATTATTCATCTGCCGCATAATATCATCGTACCTGTTGGCAACATAACCACTCAATGGCTTTACGGTATACTTTTTAGGGTTGGGTAAGCAGGCGGCAATTTGTGCTGCTTCGCCACGGGTTAAATTTTTAGCATCTTTATTAAAATATTTTTTTGCTGCTGCCTGCACACCAAAAACACCACGGCCCATTTCGGCTATGTTCAGGTAACGTTCTAAAATCATTCTTTTTGTATAGCCGGTTTCTATAGTAAAAGTAAAAAACACTTCGGGGCCTTTGCGTATAAAACCGCCGCCCTGAAAAAGAAAAATATTTTTTGCTGTTTGCTGGCTGATAGTACTGCCGCCTCTTGTTTTTCCAGGATGCCTTTTATTATATTTCATGGCCAGCTTTATGGCCTTTAAATCAAACCCATCATGATCAGGAAATTTTTGGTCCTCACTTGCAATTACTGCCAGTTTAATATTAGGGCCCATTTCATCATAACTAACATAGTCTCTTGCCAAACCATTACCCTGCAAAACACTTGCCGCCTGTGTTATTGTTATGGGCGGATTAAAAACAAAACCCAATAAAAAATAAAAGAAGAAAATGATATAGCCGGTGAAAATAATATTCCAGCAAAGAGAAATTATCTTTTTTATGCCTTTTCGGTTTCGCAACCAGATAAAAAATATAATAGCCGCCAGCGCAACAATGCCAATAAAGATCAATAATTTTTGTTTAAACTCTTTTATTTCAATTGCATCGGAAAAGTTGGTAAAAACAAAATACAAAAACCAGCATACATGAATGATAAAAACAACCAGGAATATTTTTTTTATAATGGGCCAAAGGATTTTCAAAACAGATAGTTTATTAGTAAGGGTTAAAAATATGTTGCAATATAAATATTTACTTTTTCTTATTGCTCATATCCATATAAACCAACTTATATTTTTTGCCAATTACTAATGCCCCACCACCACTGGTAGCCCAAAAATAACCCAGCGTTCCCAAAGCTGCAGAGGCTATTAATAAAGGTGCGCTAAAGTTTTTTCTGTCTACTAAAAACACTACGCCACTTGCCAGCGTAAGTAATACACCACCACCAAATAAACTGGCGCCACTACCTTTGGTATTAAAGCCTTTTTTTGCTTTGCGGCCCATGGCTTTTACCTGGTTGTAATGAAATTTATACCGGTAGCTACCTACTGTATCTACAACGTAAGTGCCAATAGTGGTGGGCAAATATTGCGTAATATATTCCTGCAAAAAAAGGGTATCGTTTTTTATTCCGTTAATATGTGCTGTAATATAAGCGCCGCTTACCGTTGTAAAATTGATATTAGTACCGGCATAAAAAGTTTGTATTGTTTTGCTTTTCTTTTTCAAAATAATAAAATCGGCAGATTGTGAGTAACACGGAATGGCAAAAAGAAGCAGGAGTGGTAAAAAGATCTTCATTGTACAAAATAAGCAACCGGTATAAAGTAAAAAGAATAATTATTGTTAATCTTTTATCAATGTATAAATAATACCTGATAAAATAGCGAGACCAAAAACCAGATACAATGCGCCGGAAATACGATTGATGCGTATAATATTTTTATCGCTTAGTTTTTTACCCAGGTAACCTGCGCCTAAAACCTTGCCTACATCGGCCAGCATGTTTATAGCCAGGCAGGTTATAAAAATAATTATCTGGTGGTTGAAGGTATAAACAGAAGCCAGTGATGCAGCCATAATAACCCAAAAAGAAATTACTGCAGGGTTAAGCGTATTAATAATAAAACCAGAACTGAATATGGCAAAGTAGTTAGTTTTTTTTCCGGCTGGTGTTATTTCGTCCCCCGCAATTTCAACCGGTTCTTGTGTTCGGCGAGGTTTAATTTTTTTAATAAAGGCAAAATAAATACCCATACCAATTAAAAAACAACAGCCTGCAATACCAATAGGTATTTTAAAGTGCAATAAAGTTTTTACCGCTTCGCTAAAACTTACACTAAGCACTACCCAAATAATATCGCTCAACCAAACCCCCGTTACAAAACTAAAACCGCCACGCCTGCCATGATTAATGCTTTGCTTTATAATGGTAAATATTACAGGGCCTACCGAAAAAATCAGTAATAAACTAATGGCCAGTCCTTTTATTAAAGCATCGATCATTAAATGGTGGTATTCTTTCTATTTTATATTTTGGGCAGTTACCATTTCTCCTCTTAAAAACTTCTGCCAGTCTTCCAGCATTTTGCCTTTTAGTACCCTGGGAAATTTATGCTGACCACCAACTTTTCCTTTTGCTTTCATAAAATCCATAAAGCGTTGTTCGGGCATTACATCTACAATAACTTCTTTTAATGCATGCTTGCGTTCTACTTCGTAATCATCATTCAGCTCCTTTAATTTAGTATCAATAAGGGCTGCTAATGAAACAGCATTTACTTTATCATCTGTTGCTACAAACCAGTGATGGGCAAAAAAATTGCCATGTGGTACACCTGCAACTGTAAATTCCGGTATAGAAATATTTAATTCCTCACTCACCATTTCAATGGCTTTGTTCATATTATCTACACTCAAGTGCTCTCCTACCAAACTTAAAAAATGTTTGGTGCGGCCGGTAATAATTATTTCGCTTCTTTCTTTATCAATTAATCTTATGGTATCGCCAATGGCATAGCGCCAGGCGCCGGCATTAGTACTTATTAAAATAGCATAGTCTTTATTTTCTTCAATTTCATGTATCATTAAAGCCTCCGGCTCATCCACCATATTGCCTTCGCTGTCAAAATTATGGTCATCAAAAGGTACAAATTCAAAAAAGATATTGTTGTTCAACGCCAGGTGCATACCCTTTGTATCCTGCCGGTTTTGATACGCCAAAAAACCTTCGCTGGCCAGATAGGTTTCAATAAATGTTATTGGTTTACCCAATACTTTTTCAAATCCTTTTCTGTAAGGTTCCATAGCCACGCCGCCATGCACATAAAAAGATAAATTAGGCCACATTTCGTGAATGTTGTTGAGCTTATAGCGCTCAATAATTTTTTCCATACACAATTGCAACCATGCAGGTACGCCAATAATAAAACCAATATCCCAGTTGGGTGCATTCTCTACAATCTCTTCTAATTTTTTGCCCCAGTCTTTTTCTTTGGCAATTTTTTTACCCGGTTTATAAAGGCCCAGGCCCTGAAACCAAAACGGAATATTTTTTTGCTGAATACCACTTAGATCGCCGGCATAATATGTAGGTCCTTTCTGTAATTGCGTACTGCCACCTATCATTAACCAGCCTTTACCCACAGCACTTTTAGGTACATCGTGGTATTTGGTTAAGCTTAATAGCTGTTTAAAACTGGTAACCACATTACTTCTTATCAACTCTTTGGTAATGGGAATGTATTTGCTGGTAGCATCGCTGGTACCACTGCTTAGTGCAAAATATTTTATTACACCCGGCCAGCAAACATCCGGCACACCGTCTTTGGCTTTGTGCCACCAGGCATCGTAAATTTTATTGTAATTACTTGCAGGTACTAATTGCTGAAATTTTTTGCCCGGATGCCGGCTTAACAAAATATCATCAAACCAATAGCGCTGGCCAAACTCGGTAAACCTTGCTTTACGTAATAGCTTCTTCAGCACTTTTATTTGCTGGCGGCGGGGATCGCTTACCGGCAAATGAAGGGCCCGGGCAATAGAAGCAGGCAATTTAATATCAAATATGGCCATTTAAGGTGCAAGGTTAATTGCAACAAATATAAAGAATAACAGGGAAAGAATAGCACCGCTTTATGCCGGACGGTATGACCAAAGTCAACTGGGCTTGTAAACAAATAATGCCTAATTTTATTGCCTTAAAACTAAAACGAAATGAAGAAAATTTTTTTAGCGATTGTTTTATCAATCTCCTTATTAAAAGCCAGCGCCGATGAAGGTATGTGGCTTCCCATGTTATTGGGCGAACAAGTGTATAACGATATGGTAAAAAGAGGCCTTAAACTTACCAAAGAGCAGTTGTACTCCATCAACAAATCATCTTTAAAAGATGCCATTATAATTTTTGGCGGTGGTTGCACCGGCGAAATTGTAAGCAGCGAAGGATTGATTTTTACCAACCACCATTGTGGCTACGGTGCTATTGCTGGTGCCAGTAGTGTAGAGCATAATTATTTAAGAGATGGTTTTTATGCTTTAAACAAAGAGCAGGAAATTAAAAGCAGTTTATCTGTTCAGTTTTTAGATAAAATTGTAGATGTAACCAAAGATGTGGAAGATGCTGTAAAAGGATTAAGCTGGGACGAAAGAGTTAAAAAATTACCTGAAGTTTTAAAAGCCATTACAGATAAAGTTGCTGATAAAGAAAACGGTTTAGAAGGACGGGTGTACAGCATGTTTAAAGGCAACCAGTACATTATGTATGTGTACAAAAGATACCGTGATATAAGATTGGTTGGTGCGCCACCGGAAAGTGTAGGTAAGTTTGGTGGCGATACCGATAACTGGGAGTGGCCACGCCATACAGGAGATTTTAGTGTTTTTCGTGTATATGCAAGCAAGGAGGGTAAACCAGCCGATTACAGTAACGATAACGTGCCTTTAAAACCAAAGCATTTTTTACCGGTAAGCATTAAAGGTTTTAAAGATGGTGATTATGCAATGATATATGGTTACCCCGGCGGTACCAACCGGTACGAAACCAGTTATGGTATTAAATTAAAAAATGAAATTGAAAATCCTTCATTGGTGAATTTGCGTGACATGCGTTTAAAATACATGTACGAGCAAATGATTAAAGACCCTGCAGTAAAATTAAAATTAGCTAACAGCTATGCAGGCATTGCCAACTATTGGAAATTTTTTGATGGCGAAACCAAACAACTGATCAAATTTAAAACACAGCAGCAAAAGGAAGAGTACGAAGCAAAGTTTACCGCATGGGCAAAAGGCAAACCTGAGTATGCAAATATTTTTAGCGACTATGCAAAAAATTATGCTACCTGGACGCCTTACAGCAAACAACGTCAGTACTTAAATGAAGGTATTGTAGGTTCTCCTTTAGCTGCATTTGCTGCTTCATTTATTGCTTTAGAAGATAAATTATTAAAGCCAAGTACACCATCTGCCGAAATTAAAAAAGCTATTGAAGCTGCAACTGCAAACCGCAAAGCATTTATAGAAGGTGAAGATTTGCCAAGTGATGAAAAAATATTAGCTGCGGTTGCTATGATGTTTTATAATGATGTAGATAAAAACCAGCACCCGGTTGGTTTATACGAAACCATGAAAAGCAACTATGGCAGTTTAAAAGAAGAAGCTACTTTTAAAAACTGGGCTAAAGATGTATTTGCAAAAACCATGTTACTGGATGATACCAAATGGGCTGCTTTTACCAACGAGCCAACAGCCGCATCATTACAGGCCGATCCTGCATTTGCATTTGCCAGTGCTTTTGTAAAAAATTACAACAGTAAATATGCTTCTATATACACCGCTTTTGTAAATAAAAATAATGAGTTGGGAAAGGCGTACATGAAAGGTATTATGGAAATGAATCCTGCTGCAGTTAAAAAAATGTATCCTGATGCTAACTTTAGCATGAGGGTAAGTTATGGTAATGTAAAAAGCTATGCGCCACGTGATGCTGTTAAATACGATTACGTATGTACAGCTAAAGGCATTTTAGAAAAATATGTTGCTGGCGATTATGAATTTGACCTGCCCACCAAACAGGTGGAGTTATTAAAGAAAAGAGATTTTGGCCAGTACATTGATAAAGCAAAGAACGACCTGGTAGTAACTTTTATTACCACCAATGATATTACCGGTGGTAACAGCGGTAGCCCGGTTATTGATGCTAATGGTAATTTATTGGGCCTTGCTTTTGATGGCAATTACGAAGCATTGAGCCATAAGATAGCATTTGATAAAGATTTAAACCGCACCATTTGTGTGGATGTACGCTATGTATTATGGTGTATAGATAAACTGGGTGGCGCAAGCAATATTATTAAGGAGTTGAAACTGGTGAAATAAAACTACTTCGTTATAAAACTAATAGCCGCTTTACATTTATGTAAGGCGGCTTTTTTATGCCGGCTAATCAATTAATCCTTTTGTATAAGCTATGCGTAATGCCTGTGAGCGGCTGTTTACATGCAGTTTTTGATAAATACTGATGCAGTGTTTTTTTACCGTATTAGGACTGATAAATATTTTTACACCAATCTCTTTATACTCTAATCCCTGGCTTAGCAGTTGTAAAATTTCCTTTTCTCTTTCGCTTAACTGAAAAAGATTATCATCGTTTTTTACAACTGTATCTGCCGTTACCGGCTTTTGCACCATTTGCAAAATTTTATATGCAATACTGGGGGATATTGGCCCGGCACCACTTTCCCAAAGGTTCATCAACATTTCATTAATTACTTCGCCGCTTTCTTCTTTTAATAAATAGCCACAGGCTCCGGCTTTAATGGCCCTGAAAATTTTATCATCATCATCAAAAATAGTCAGCACCACAAATTTTATATCAGGGTATAAAGAAGAGGCCGTGCCAATGGCAGAAACGCCATCCACATGCGGCATTTCCAGATCCATCAATACTATATGCGGCTGATCGTCTTCAGGCAAAGCTCTCATTTGCTGTAAAAAATCCTCGCCATTAACTGCCTGAAACACCAACGTAAAAAAATTATTACGAGATAGCTTATCGGTAATTACTTTACGGTTATTCATCTTATCATCAACTACGGCAATTCTTATCATAATTTTTTATTGAAGGTTAAATAAAATTAAGCATAAAATCATACTCCATTCAGGTACTTTAAAAATTATCCAAATGGAGTAATCGGTACAAAAACATTTAAAAATAAATTGCTTTCCTAAACTTTTTTTTGATGAAAAAAATACTATTCCTTTTTTTATTTACTGTTGTAGCAGTTGTTGCCTGTAAAAAATCGGGATCTTCCAACAACGATGTTTCTGGAACAGCTGCCACAGTTACATTTACAAATAACCAGTTGTACGATCAAAGGTTGATTGTAACTGGCACCGCCGATACGGTGTATCCTTTTAATAACAAGGTGCTGGATATTGATGTAAAAGCAAAGACTTCGGTTACAAAAACAGATATACCTGCAGGAAAAAGAAAAATTTATACCGCAATAGTTTGTGTGGCAGGGCAACCAGTAAATGCAGCATGTACCACAATTGTTTTTAGAAAGGCAGAATACTTACCTGGCCAAACCTACCTGGAATTACTACAATAAAATTTATATAGTAAGCTGCACACTGCTTCCTTTTCCAGCTTCGCTCTTTATTGAAAGGGTAATGGCAGAAGCTGTTGCCCTTTCCTGCATATTGCCTAAACCATAATTATCGCCTTTTGAGGTTTTGGCTGAATTTAAATCAAACCCATTTCCATTATCCGATATTGAAATACTCCAGCTATTTTCATCATTGATACTTGCTGCAGTTATTACTGCAGGTTGTGCATGTTTTACGGCATTATTTACAGCCTCCTGTAATACCAATACAATATTCAATGCTTTGTTAGAGGGTATTATATAATTACCAGGCGCTTCTCCTTCCACTTTAAAATGAATACTGGTATAATGCCTGCCCATTTGTTTCATAAAATTAATAATGCGTAACCATAGATCTGTTGCCTGCACATCTGCTGTTTTCATGGCCCATAAAGTCTCCCGCAGATTATGAAGCATTTCTTTGGCAGTGTCCTGAAGGTCGGCCACTATGATTTTATCTTCTGCATTATTCTTAAGTAAAGTACTGTTGTGCAAAATTGCATTGGCCTGTACACCCAGGTTGTCGTGTAGTTCAGCAGCAATACGTTTGCGCTCTTTTTCTTCGGCATCTTTTATAGCTACTTCATTCTGTATTCTTTTTTCTTCCATTAGTATTTTTTGCCTTTGCTTATATTGTTTAAAGCGGTAGCCAAAAGCCAGCAATAATAACAATGTACCTGCCGCTGCACCATACAATAAAAGTTTGCGCTGAAATAAACCTAGTTTTTGCTGTGCAATAAGGGTTTCTTTTTTTTGCACTTCGTATTTGGTTTGCATTTCTGCCAACGATTGTGCCGAATTATTTTTGTACAGCGAATCTTTCAATGCAATAATTTTTTCTAATGTACTACTGTATAATTTATCGTTTCCGCCTGCTTTATAATTTTGTGCCAATGCGTCATAAAGAATTAAATACTTACCCGATAAATTACTCTTTCTTGCAAATGCTATTCCTTCTAAAGACACTGCAATTCCTTTTTGAGGTTGATTATTATTGGCATAAAAAATGGCCAGTTGGTATAGATCAGATACATAAAAATATGGGTCGCCAATTTTTTTCCTGATTTTTACCCCTTCGTTCATTGCTTTTTCCGCTGCTGCAATGTTTCCTTTCTCTACCATTATATCAGAAAAAATATAATAGCAATTGGCCTGCACTGTTAAATTACTGTGTTTAAGTGCTACATCAAATGCTTTGTGTATGTAAAATGCTGCAGAGTCAGTTTGTTTTAGCTCTGTATACACTGCTGCAATATTTGCATAAGTGGTTCCCTTTTTTGCAGAATAACCAATTTTGTCGCTATGAGTAATAGCATCAAAAAACCAATGCAATGCTTCTTTGTTTTTACCCATCTCCATATTTATCCAGCCAATAGTTATTTTGTTATATATCTGGCTAATATCGTCCCGGTCTGTTTCGGCTTTTTTTAAGGCCGCAAAACCCACACCTAACGCTTCTTTGTATTTAAATTGAGAGGTTAAAATTGCAGCCTTGGCAGCAGTTAGTTTTCTGTAAATAACCTGACTGTTATTTGCAGATTCGGTAACAGCAAGACAGCTATCGCATAACGCCATTGCCTCTTCAAATTTGGTTTGCCGCCTTAGTAACCTGATTTTAGTAATGGCAATTTGCAGGGCATTTTCTTTTGAGAAATGGGTTGGTAATAATTTTTCTGCTATGTTGTAATAATAGGCAATAGTATCTGTGTGCAGCGATTCGTACTCATCCAGCACATCGATAGCTATAGCCAGTTTATCTTTTTCACTGGCTGAATTATAAAAGGCCTTTTTTAAACTATCAATAACAGTGGTTTGACCAAATGCTGATTGTGTAAAATAGCAATAAAATAAAAGCATCCAAACAATACTATACCTCATTAATTTTTGCTGTTTTTTTTATTTCTAAATATAAAAAGAAAGCCGCCAACAAAATCATTTTGTTTGGCAACAACTCCAATCTGCCAAATATAAAAGTATTGGCTGTTTTAAAAATCTATCCAAATGGAGTATAGCTGCCTGAGCCTATCAGCAGCATATTTACAATGTCAAATAAAAAATCACCCAATCAGTAAATCGGTAAAAATGAATAAGCTTTATTACAGTTGTTTATTTACAGCATTTTTTTTCGCTTTCTCTTCATGCAAAAAATCGGATAATGGCAGTGGCACTACAGCCCCGGCAACACAAACAGATATTGTAACTGTAGATAGCAAGCTGGCTGCTTTTATGAGCGCCTACAATATTCCCGGCGCTTCATTAGCAGTAAGTAAAAATGGAAAACTGGTGTACATAAAGGGCTATGGCAAAGCTAACACTGCAACTAATGAATTGGTTACTCCGGCACACCGTTTCAGGCTGGCAAGCGTATCTAAAACATTTACCGGAGCGGCTGTTTTAAAATTAGTACAAGAGGGAAAATTAAATTTAGATGCAAAAGTGTTTGGTACAGGCGGTGTACTGGCCAGTGATTATGGCACAGCACCCTACAATGCCAATCTTTTAAATATTACGGTAAGGCATTTGTTGCAAAATGTATCTGGCAGTTGGGGTGCTGCAACTGGTGGCGACGTAATAGACCAAAACCCAACTTACACCTACAAACAACTTTTTGATTGGATTATAAACAGCAGACCTAATCCCAATATACCCGGTACAGTATATGATTACTCCAACATAAATTTTGTTTTGGCCGGAAGGGTTATTGAAAAAATTTCTGGTAAAACTTATATCAATTATATAAAAGAAGATGTGATGGCACCAATAAGTGGTACACAAACAGATATAGCAGGTAAAACCGCAGCAGAGAAAAAAACAAATGAAGTTATTTATTACGGTCAGGGCAATGATGCACCTTATGTGTACAATATTGCTTTTCCCCGCAGAGATGCTGATGGTGGATTGATGACAACCGCAACCGAACTGTTAAAATTTGTAAATGCAATTGATGGCTTTACCACAAGGCCCGATATTTTAAACAGTACAAATCTTAAAGCACTCACCACTCCATCTGCCGTTTACCCGGGCTATGCCTGCGGCATTGGTATCTGGAGCGCTGAAAATGTATGGTATAACTATGGCAGCCTGCCCGGCACCCGTACAGGTTTTATGCGGCATAATAACGGTATGTGTGTGGCATTACTACTTAATTCAAGGGTTGATCCCTCCACCAATGAAAATCCTTTTGTTTATGCCATGCAGGATCTAATGTTAGATCTGGTTAAAAATACTTCATACAGCTGGCAGGGTATAGATCAATTTTAGTTATCCATTAATCTCTTCTTAAAAAAATAAAATGAAAAAAATATTTATCGTTATTATCATTGTATCAATTGTTTTTTGCAGTTGTAAAAAAAGCAAAACAAACACTACAAATAACGGCGGAAGCAATACTACAGATACCATTGGTACAGTATATGCTGCCGGCTACCGCTACAACGGTACCGCATCAAAAACCATCGCTACTTATTGGCGTGGCAGCACCGCCGTAAGCCTTACCGATGGCACAAAAGATGCCTACGCAAGCGGCATTACATTAACTGGAAATGATGTGTATGTGTGCGGATATGAAGCAACCGGCACCAATACCGCTATGGTAAAATACTGGAAAAACGGAACGGCAGTAAATCTTACTGATGGCACAAAAGCCGCTTATGCAAGTGCTATTGCTGTAGTGGGTACCGATGTGTATGTAGCTGGGCACGAATTTAATGCTGCCGGAAAACCGGTTGCTAAATATTGGAAAAATGGTACCGCTGTAAACTTAAGCAATGGCACATTTGCTGCAACTGCAAAAGGCATAGTTGTTTCCGGAACCGATATTTATGTAACAGGCTATGAATATGCTGATGCATCATTCAATAATGCTATTGCAAAATATTGGAAGAATGGAGCGGCGGTAAGTTTAACAAATGCCACAAGCAATTTTACTACAAGTGCAATAACAGTAAACGGAAACGATGTATATGTAACTGGTACTAATTATACCCAATCTGGTTTTAACCAGGCATTTTGGAAAAATGGCGTATTAAGCAACCTTGCTGCCAGTACTATTGCAGAAATTAATTCGGTGGTGGTAAACCAAGGCAACGTTTATGTAGGCGGAAGCATAGGAGCAAAAGCAGCCTATTGGAAAGATGGCGTTGCTTTTCCACTTCAGAATAGTGCATCTGCTGTTGAATATGTAAATTCCATTTTTGTTTTTGGCGGCAAAGTGTATTGCGGTGGTTACAGAGATTTGTTGGGTTCAGGAGAATTTGTTGCAACAGTTTGGTCTTTTGGCAGTTCAACCAGTTTGAATGCGGCTACCAAATCGAAAGTAAATTCCATTTATGTTGTAAACTAATTTTTAAAGAATCCATCATGTACAAATTACTTATAGCCGCAGGTTTTATTTCCATTTTACTTTCCTGTAATGCTCAATCGTCGCAAAAAAATAATTCTTCAAATATGGTGGAGGGCAAAGACTATGTTATTTTAAAAAGATTCAGAATAGAAGACAAACTTGGGTTTAATCATCCTTTGGAAGTGAGTTCTTTTGTATTACCTGCCAACTGGCAGGTTAACAGCAGTGTTCAATGGGATGTAACTAAAAAGTGTTTTCCAGAAATGATACAGGCATCTGTTAAAGCAACATCGCCTGATGGAGATTATGAACTGATGCTGTTTCCTGTTACGCAATTTGACTGGAGTACCGATGCGGTACAGTTAGATGCCATGAAGCGTGGGTTTTATCCTCATGCCTGTTACATTGCCCAGCCAACCGATGCTGCAGGGTATATAAAATATGGATTGGCGCCTTATGTAAAAGCGCAGGTAAAATTGGCCAATACCATACCGGAGCTACAACAGCAAATGGATGCAAGTGCCCTGCAAATGAGTAACACTGCAAGGCAGGCAGGCAACAATGCGTACAGCCACCGGGGCAGTGCAGCCGAAGGCGTATTGCAATTTGAGGATGGTAAAGAAGGCCTTGCTTTTTGCACCATTATGCAAACTATTGTAACCATGCCGGGTACACAGGGTGGCATGGCCAGCAATATTCAATGCTATGCAGGTATGCGTATAGTTTTAAAATACAAAGCAGGGAACAACGAAATGGCCCGAAAAATTATGAGTACATTTTTTAGCAGCACAAGGCTAAACCCACAATGGTTTGGCGGGGTACAGGCCTTTTATGCTGCTGTTACTTCCAATGCACAAAACCAGTTGTGGAAGCAAATACAAATTACCCAAAAAGCACAGCAGGAAATTGGCGATAACATTATACGCAGTTGGGAAGCAAGAAATAATACAGCCGCTAGTGCATCCAAAACTGATACTGATGGCTTTGGCCAATACTTACGTGGTGTAGAAAACTATACTGATGAAAGCGGTAATAAAATTGAATTAACAAGCGGCTACACTAATGCCTGGAGCAAAAGCGATGGCAGTTACCTGATGAGTAACAACCCTGCATTTGACCCTAATGTAACTTTTAATGAAGATTGGAAAAGATTAAATAAATAACAAAAAATAAAAACTATGAACAAGACGTTCCTTTTTTTGAAAAATAAAAAAATGATTTGCCTGCTGTTATTATCAGCATTATTTGTCAACTTATCTTCTTGTAAAAAAGAAGCTGCGGCAACTGCATTTACCTACCAGAGCAAATGGACCGTTGCTTACAACTTTACCACAGGTTCAATGGCAAAGGGTACTTTTACTGCAACCTTAAAGGCTGATGGAAAATGGGATTATTTGGAAGGCGGCTTTAGTAAGGTTGACGCTGGTACATGGTCTGCTTCGGGAAACAACATCAATTTTGTTTTTAACTTTTCCGGGCTTGCCAGTTACACCGGAGCTAAAGTAACAGATAACAGTTTAAGCGGCACTGCTGTTGCAGATGCTGGCGTTTCAACCGGTACATGGACGGCAACAAGGTGATATTGCTGGTGGTTTTCTTTTTAACTGAAATTCGATACAACTATTATTTCTGGCGAAGATTGGTAACAAACAAGCTGTTAGTACAAGTAAATTTTTTAAGTCACCCTCTGCAATCATAACTATTTTAAGTATTGCAGTATTTTTTACTTTAGCAGGATTGTAATTAGGGTAATTATAATCCTGCACAAACACCAACTTTTTATTTTAAATTTGTTTAAGCGTTACCAAACCTTCTACAAATGAGTTTAAACAAATTCCGCAAAAGAATGGGCATCATTCTTTTGTCTTCTTTCTTTATTATTACTGCCCATAAAAACTTTGCACAACAAAAAGAACAGGTACTGCACAACTTAAATGTACTGTTGGTTAATACTGTAATGGAAGACCTGTTTACGCCTCCCATTGCCAGCCGTATCTATGTATATCCTAATATTGCTTTTTATGAATGTATAAGATTGGATGATCCTTCACTACCCACTTTATCAGGAAAGTTAAACGGACTTAAGACACTTCCTGCTGCGCCAGAGAATAAAAAAGTAGATCGTTTTATTTCGGCATCAATTGCTTTTACTTACGTAGCACAGGCCTTGGTAGGCACCGAGTATAAAATTGAAAACTGGAGAACAGCATTTGTTGATTCTGTATATTCAAATACCGATAGCAGCATTGTAATGCAATCTGCAAAATATGGCAAAGCTGTTGCAGATAGTATTATTGCCTGGACGAAAAGAGATAATTATTTAAAATCCAGAGGATTGATAAGATATGTGATCACCAATAAAGCTGGCGACTGGCAACCCACTCCATTAGATTATGCACAAGGCCTGGAGCCACATTGGAATACCATAAGGCCATTAACTTTAAATAGCCCATCGCAATTTTCTCCCAAAGAAAAATTAGTGTACAGTAAATCTAAAAACTCCTTGTTTTATAAAACCATGATGGATTGCTATAACATAGGCAAAAATTTAGATACTGCTCGTAAAGCCACTGCTTTGTATTGGGATGATAATCCAAACGTTTCAAAAAATATCGGGCACCTTAATTATTTTATTCATAAAATTTCTCCCGGCGGCCATTGGGTAATGATTGCTCAGCAAGCTTGTGCTCAAAAAAATATTCCGGTTACAAAATCGGCACAGGTGTATGCGTTAACCACCATTGCCATTTTTGACGCCTTCATTAGTTGCTGGGATGAGAAGTACAAAACAAATCTTATCCGCCCCATCACTATCATTAACCGCATTGTCGATCGTAACTGGGTGCCGTATATTCAAACGCCCCCTTTTCCGGAGTTTACCAGCGGCCACTCTGTAACTTCTAATGCTGCTGCCACAATACTCACCACATTACTGGGCGATAATTTTGTATTTACGGACAGAACTGAAATACCCTTTGGTAACAGCACCAGAACATTTAATTCTTTTTACGAAGCATCTCTGGAATCATCTACCAGCCGTGTTTATGGTGGCATTCATTATCCTGAAACTGCACGTATAAGTGTGCAGCAGGGAAAAGCTATTGGAAAAAATGTGTTACAAATTTTGTATCCGGCTGCTGCCATTAAATAATTAGCATGATCATATTTTATCGTCGTTTTTTATGTTTACTTCTGTTATGTATTATTGTATGCAATATAACTGCACAACAAAAAAAGTTTACACTGCTGCCATCTGCAAGTACCGGCATAACTTTTAGAAACGATATTGTGGAAGATGCCTCCATGTTTATGTACCTGTACGAAAATCTTTACGTGGGTGGTGGTGTAAGTATTGGCGATATTAATAATGATGGTTTGCCAGATGTTTATTTCTCTTCAACCAGGGGATACAATAAATTGTATTTGAACCAGGGTAATTTTAAATTTCAGGATATTACTTTATCCGCAGGTGTTAATGGTGGCGAAGGAATTAAAACCGGCGTAAATATGGTGGATATTAATGGTGATAGTTATTTGGATATATTAGTTTGCAAGTCGGGTTTTAAAGATCCTAACCTCAGAAAAAAAATACTTTATATCAATAACCGCAATTTAACTTTTACCAACAAAGCTGCAGAGTATGGTTTGGAAGATGCCAGTTTTACCATACAATCTTATTTTTTAGATTATGACAATGATGGCGACAAAGATGTTTTTTTTGTAAATCATTTAGATGATTTTAGTAAATCGATGACAATACCTGCAAGGATGGAAAATGGCAAATTGATTTATGTAGAAGATACAACAACTGTTTATACCAGCGACAGGTTATATGAAAACCGGGGAGGAAAATTTATGGATGTTACCAAAAAGGCTGGGTTAATTACACATGCTTTTGGATTAAGCGCTTCGCTTGCCGATTTAAATAATGATGGCTGGACAGATATATATGTAGCCAATGATTTTAATAAACCCGATTTTTTATTCATCAATAATAAAAACGGCACTTTTACCAATAAGCTTACCGAGCAATTAAACCACACCAGTTTTTCGGCAATGGGATCGGATATTGCTGATATTAACAATGATGGGTTGGAAGATATTTATGTTGTGGATATGGCAGTGGAAGAACCTACCCGGCAAAAGCAATTGTTTGCAGTAAACCAAAACTATGATAAGTTTCAGCTGATGCTGAAGTTTAATTTATTTTATCAGTACCCCCGAAACAGTTTACAATTAAATAATGCCGATGGCACTTATAGCGAAATTGCCAACCATGCCGGTGTTGCAGAAACTGAGTGGAGCTGGACGCCTTTGCTTGCTGATTTTGATAACGATGGCTGGAAAGATCTTTATGTAACCAATGGTATAAAACGTGATATTACCGATTGGGATTACAAAGTTTTTGTGCTGGATTCCATTATCAATTCGATGAATCGTGGACAAGGTGTTGACCTGGATAAATGGCTTAAAAGTATTCCTTCAGTAAAAACTAAAAATTATTTTTATCGCAATAATGGCAGTTTAACTTTTGATAAGTACACCGATGTGTGGATGGATCAACCGGCATCCTTTTCAAGCGGTGCTGCTTATGCCGATTTAGATAATGATGGAGACCTGGATTTGATAGTGAACAATGTTGATGACGAACCATTTGTTTTTAAAAATAATACCTCTGATAATGCCGGCACGGCCAATTATTTACGATTTCGTGTTTTAAAAAATGCCCGCTCTACCGAAGAAGTGTATGGCACTGCCGTAAAAATTACTGATGCAAAAGGGCAAATACAAATGCAGCATTACAATCCACAGCGGGGGTTTTTATCTACATCAGAACATATTTTGCATTTAGGTACTGGTGCAGAAACAATAATTCCCCGTGTGGAAATTACTTTTCCTTCTCTTAAAAAAATTATTTTAGAAAACGTAAAAACCAACCAGGTATTATCTGTTTACGAAGCTGATGCAAAATTACCGGCTGCGGAAATTGCTGTAAAGAAACAAACCTTATTCACCGATATCTCTGCACAAAATAAAATTAAATTTACCCAAACCGAAAACGATTATATCGATTTTAAACGGGAGCCTTTAATACCGTATAAGTGCAGCCGCAAAGGGCCATACTATGCTTCGGCAGATATCAATGCTGATGGCAGGCGGGATATTTATATTGGTGGTGCGGCTGGTATTGAAGGCAAGTTGATGTTGCAAAATGCAGATGGTTCTTTTACAGAAAAAAAACAAACTGCTTTTACTGCTGATAAAATTTACGAAGATATGAGTGCATTATTTTTTGATGCCGATGGCGATAAGGATAATGATTTGTATGTGGTAAGTGGCGGTGCAGAGTTTGAAGCCGGCAGTAATTTATACCAGGACAGGTTGTACATTAATGATGGTAAAGGAAATTTTGCCAAAGCAGCTAAGGCTTTACCTGTCGAAGGTTTTAACGGCTCCTGTGTTACCGCACTTGATTATGATGCTGATGGCGATTGGGATCTTTTTGTTGGCGGACATGTATTGCCCGGCAAATTTCCGCAGGCAGATAATAGTATGTTGTTGCAAAATAATAAAGGCATATTTACAAACGTAACTACCGATGCAACAAAAGAACTGACTAAAGCAGGTGTTATAAATTGCGCTGCTTGGAGCGATATTGATGGCGATGGGAAAAATGAATTAAGCCTTTCGGGAGAGTGGATGGCACCAGCAATTTTTAAGCTACAAGATGGTGCTTTTAAAAAAATGCAGCAAACGGTTAGCTTTGTTTCTCCGGTAACACAAAAAGACACGGTTACTAATTTATCTGAATTAAGTGGCTGGTGGTATTGTTTAAAAACAGAAGATATAGATGGCGATGGCGACCTTGATATTATTGTGGGCAACCGGGGCACCAACTCTTCTATAAAAGGAAATTATTACAATCCTTGTACCGTGTATGCAAAAGATTTTGACGGTAACGGCAGTTATGATGCTGTGCTGGGTTATTACAACCAGAGCAAATGTTATCCGCTGTTTAGCCGGGATCAGTTAATTGACCAAATGCCTTCCATGCGAAAAAAATTCATTCGGTACAAGGATTATTCCGGTACTACACTGGATAAACTTTTTACCCAAGAGCAAAAAAAGGGGATGGATATTTACAAAACCAATTTTTTTGAATCAGGCGTTTTGATCAATGAAGGTAATGGCGCATTTCGTTTTAATGCCTTTCCGGAAAAAGCACAACTATCCACCATAAATGATATTGTAATTGATGATTTTGATAAAGATGGAATAAAGGATATTTTAGTTTGTGGCAATAGTTATGATGCGGCAGTAATGGTAGGCAATATTGATGCTACTTCTATTTTGTTACTTAAAGGCAATGGTAAAGGAATTTTTACTGCAGTACCACATACAACCGATGGATTAAAAGTAAGGGGTGAAAGCCGCAAAATGGTTTACCTGAAAGAAAACAATCTTTTAGTGGTACTTAAAAACAGTGCGGCGGCACAGGTATTTACAGTTAACAAAGCCAACTAATCCTTTTTATAACTACTGTAGCCTTTCCACTACATTTTTTGCTGGTTAATACAATATTATTCAGGGCGCTCCGTTACATAAAAGATAATATTCTTTACTATGAACAAACCTGAAAAAAAGCCCTCCACAGCCAATGTTTTCATTCAGATTGCCAGAAACTTTATGTCTAAGCTTCGTCAAAACCCCGATGTTTATCCAATAAGATACTATAAAAAAGGCAAGCAGTTCAGGCGCAAATGGCAGGGACCACTTGTAAAATAACCTAATCCTTTCGGAAATTACCGAACCCTATAAATCAGCAAAACCACTCTTGACAAGCGTTTAACTGAATTGTAATTTTAAAGTTCAAAATCCGATAATAAAAATGAAAAAGATCCAAACATCCCAACCCTCTGCATTTGCAGTATTGCTTAAGTCCTTAGGAACTGTAATTAACAGCTTCTTCCAATCTGGTTCTAACAGAGAATTCAGAAGATTGAAAGATTTTATCACTTCTTAATTAGAGAGGATAAATTAGCTAAACAAATATTCCACATCAGCCTTACTAAGCGCTTTAACAAAGCTGGCATCATCTGCAATTAATTCACTGGCCAGTTTACGTTTGCGTTCCTGCAGCTGTAAAATTTTATCTTCAATAGTGTCAATACAGATCATTCTGTAGGCAAAAATATTTTTTGTTTGGCCAATACGATGCGTACGGTCAATGGCTTGCTGCTCTACTGCCGGGTTCCACCACGGATCAACAATATACACATAATCGGCAGCGGTTAAGTTTAAACCCACACCACCTGCTTTTAACGATATCAGGAACACCCTGCACTCATCATTATTCTGGAAATTCTGTATCGCTTTTTCTCTATCCACTGCAGATGTGCTACCATCAAAATATTCAAACGGTATGCCCTGCTCGGTTAATGTTTTTCTTATCAACGCCAACATGCCCAAAAATTGAGAGAATACTAAAGCCTTGTGCTCACCAATATTTTCTGTTATCTCCCTGGCCAGTTCATCCAACTTAATAGAATGATTAGGATATTTATCTTCTTCGTTTAAAATAGCCGGACTATCGCATATCTGTCGCAGTTTCATTAAGCCCTGCAAAATGGTCAACTGGCTTTTATTAATGCCTTGCTGATCAATTTCTCCCAAAATTTTACTGCGGTAACTGTCCCTGTAAGCCTCATAAATATCCCGTTGTTCTTTTTCCATTTCGCAAAACAAAATAGTTTCAGTTTTATCCGGTAAGTCTTTAGCCACCTGTTCTTTGGTGCGGCGTAAAATAAAGGGATATAATAATTTTCTCAGGTGGTCTTTTTGTTCAGGTTCGCCAAACTTATCAATAGGTGTGGCAAATTCGTTTCTAAAAAATTCCATGCTGCCCAGTAAACCCGGATTAAGAAAATTCATCTGTGCAAAAATGTCAAACGTATTATTCTGTAGTGGCGTACCACTCATACACAGCCTGTTTTTTGCTTCCAGCAAACAAGCTGCTTTGGTTACTTTAGAAGAAGGATTTTTTATTGCCTGACTTTCATCCAATACCACATAATCAAACTTTATTTTTAACAGCAATTGTATATCACTTCGTAAAGTACCGTAAGTAGTAATAATGATGTTATGCTTTTGCAGATCTTCGGCACTTCGGCTACGCATACTGCCATGGTGAATATGCCAGGTTAATGTGGGTGCAAATTTTTCTACCTCATTTTTCCAGTTATAAATTAACGTTGTGGGGCAAACTACAATAGCTTTTAAATTACCGGTAGTTGCCTTGTAATGGTGCAGCATAGTTAGGGCCTGAATGGTTTTACCCAAACCCATATCATCCGCTAAAATGCCGCCCCAGCTTACATCGTTTAAATAACTCAACCATTGAAAGCCCGATGTTTGATAAGGCCTTAAAATAGGTTGTAAATGTGCCGGTGCCGGTATTTCGGGAATATTTTTAAACTCCCGCAGTCTTTCAAATTTTTCATCCAGCTCAAAACTTAATTCTGTTTCATTCCTGTTTTCGTACAACTCGTCAATCACACTCATGTGGTATTTTGATAAGCGCAACTTGTTATTATGATCATCGCCTACTTTAAACAACAGCGAATAGCGTTTCAGCCATTCATCGGGTAAAATACCCAAACTGCCATCACCTAAGTGTACAAAGGATTGTTTGTTAACCAATGCTTTTTTAATGTCGTCAATACCCACACGTTGATGACCAAATTCAATTTCTACTTTGGCATCAAACCAATCCATACCACTGCTTACATGTATATGGGTATTTGGTTTTGCTGTGTTAAACCTAAAGTTTTTCAGCGCCTCAAATCCATACACAGGCACTTTCATTTCCTTCATGGCATCTACAAATAAAAAGAACCAGTTGTTGCGTAAAACATCTGCACCTTTTAATACCAGGCTATTGTTATCGTTGGGCCGCACAAACATGGTGTGCAGTGCTTCTAACTTTAGTATAAAATTTTCTTCTGATTCCTTGTTGCGGTGTACCACTAATATTTTATCACCATCGGGTATAGTGATGGTTTCTTTATCGGTAGCTTTTGTTTCAAAACCCTGATAAGTAAATATGGGTTGAAACACCAGGTAGTCGCCTTTTTCCTGCAACTGCAGTTTTACTTCGGGCTCGCCACTTTTAATTTCCCGTATCAGGCTTTTATCAAACTCTACATGATATTCCTTGGTTAAAGGCATTATCACTTTCTGCATTTTCTCTTCCCAATTCTCTTTGCTCAGTTGTATGTTACCTTCTTTAATAAATTTTTCGGCCTGTAAAACATCCTCGGCTTTCTGCCACAGGTAAATTACTTTATCGTGCAAAAAAACCAGGCTGCTGTTACATTCATTATCAGCAAAAGGAATAGTTTCTGATCGCATTTTTACCGTGCAGGCAATTTCAAAATGGCTGTTTTTTGCCAGTACTTTAAATACCGGAGAAATAAAATGATCGCTCAGTTCTATCTCTTTTAAATTTTCTGTTTTAAAAGCTTTTTTCTCGGGCAGGTAAAAAATAAAGTTGTTGGCCGCCTGTTCTTCAAACAATTTTTTTAGTTTGGGTTGAAGATATTCTGCCATCAGGCTTTTAGTTTCTTCGGGTAATTCATCGCCATCGGTTTGAATAATGTTTTCCCAAATACCACTGAATGGTGAGTTACGATCGAGGTATTTATTTATTTCGCTGCTCTGCAGTTTGCGCACCTGCTGTAATAATTGTTTATCATCTTCACCAAATACTTCTGCATTTACAAATTTTGCCAGATCCAGTTTTTCTGTTTTACCCACATACTTTTTATTTTCTTCATTGGCATCTCCCTGTATGGCATCAACTGTAAAATAAGGATAGGTGGTTGCATTAAAATTAAAAACCACGCCCAGTTTTTTTTCTGGTTGCTCCGGAATTGCAGTTTCTTCTTTTTCCGGTTCGGCAACTATACTTGCAAATGTTTCGGAAGACCGGGTGATTACACCAGCCGGTGCTGTAACTCTTTTTATAGAAGTATCTAATACTTTTAAAAATGGTTTACCATCTTTATAAGTAAATTCAAATTTTCCCTTAAGGTCATCATCTAAACTATAACCGTATATCTGTAATAATTTATTTTTTTCTTTATCCCAGTTGCGGATGGTATCAAAATAAAACGGCCCGTAAGAGTTTAATAACTGCAAAAACAACATTGTTTTATGTTCGCAAAGCGGATGTTCTGCTTCATCACATTTACAAGAAGTATCAAAATTGCGTTCGTCGTTTTTTTGCAACACTAACGGAAAGGTTTGGCCGTCGTATTCCAGTTCTGCTTCCACTCTTTCATCTCCCGCTTTTAAAATAGTTGCTTTAGATGTACGTAAAATATTTTCGGCCTGCTCATATATACCCGGAGATGAAAATAGTTTGATCATCTTCAGATCAATATGCTTCATCTTGGCAACCGTATGGCGTTGATTGTAGCGTATGGCGGCATTGCCCAGCATATTCTTATCAATCATTTCCTGCAGGCGCAATAATGCAGCAGCCTCGTGGCGGCAAATATCACCTAAGTTATAAGGGCAGCCGCAACGTACCGAAATACTTTTAGCATCTACATATTTTTGAATGTACACTTTATAAAAAGTGCTGTAGCTATCATCTTTTACACGAAAAACCACACTGCCCATCAGTTGGTCATGTTCTACCAGTTCCACAAAACCCATTGCCTGGATTTTTTTTCCACGGCGGATCACTTCGTCGGAACCGTTATTGTAAACATGTTTAATAAGGTGGGATAATGCCATTGACGATTTTGGATTGCCGATTTTGGATTTCAGATTTTAGTTACTGCTTCTTTTTTAAGCTAACCCGTTCTGAAAAGGGCAATTTGCAAAATTAAAGGAAAATAGCCGAGGTTACGGCTTTAAAGTAAAAGTTTGTGCAGAAAATTGATGTTAAATGTATTTAATTGCTGCAAAAAAGCCAAACATAGCCAAAAGGATTATTATTGAAACTGTTTTGGCTGTCAACGAAATAAGTGGAGAGGCGCTAGATATTAATAATACTGCAACTGCAAGAGATGCCATAATAATAAAAAAAGAATAGAATAAGCCAATGCCGGCATTACAAGGCCCGCTGCCAATTCCGATTAAGCTATAACAAATAGCCAATAAAACAGCAGCTATAAAAATGCCAATACTTATTCCCTTTTTGAAAACCAATTTCATTTGCCATTAATTAATTTACCGTCTTTATACAACACCAGCACATCAGCTACATCTGGTGTTAAACAAAAATTGATGTCTTCTATAAGGCCAAAGCGCTCTACCAGGCGATGATAGTGTGTAAGATTGGGGGCAAATCCGGCAAGATCACTTTTATTGCTTTCGTATAATAACTCTGCAGTTAATGAGCTATCGCAATGTACAGTAAAATGTTCCTTTACTTTGCTGATAACTGCGCCAGCAAATAAAGTGTCTTCAATATTATAACGGTCTTTCCAGCCGGCACAACCCAGCACCACATTTTTATTTTGTTCAATTAAAAATTTGCAAACCGAAGAAAGATTAGGGAACGAACCACTAATGATAGTATCTGCATTATTATCCAGCGCCATTTGTAAAAGCTTTGTACCGTTGGTAGTAGTAAGCACCAGTGTTTTACCTTCAATAAATTGTTTTGAGTATTCAAGAGGAGAGTTGCCATGTTGCAAACCTTCGGCAATTTGTCCATCTCTTTCTCCAGCTGCAATGGCATCAATTTTTTTACTGATGTCAATTGCTTTAGCAACAGTATCAACAGGTATAATGCACTTAGCTCCGTTTTTTATAACAGCCGCAATGGTTGATGTTGCCCTGAAAACATCAATGATAACCACCACCGCATTTTTTAAATCATACAGGTGTAGTAATGCAGGCGAAAGGCAGGTGTATAATGAAGGTTTTATTTTTACCATCGGTTGCTTTTAATGAATAATGTAATAATGGATAATTAATAATGTTTTTAAATTCAGCTCTCTTTACTAAACAAAGTTTTTGCAATTTGCAAAAAAATTATCCCATTAACTCAATATTACTTTCCACTTTTGCGTTTCCGCATATTCTTTTATGGTATTATTTCTTTTGATCAAAAAATTTTCTAAATACTTTTTAGGTAAATAGAATTGAAAAATTTTCCTACGGAACCATACGGACTTTCAAATTCCAGAATATCAATCATAATACTACCATTATCTACCGGCTTAAAATGATGCTCATGCCTGAAGCTTTTAAAATCGCCTTTCGTCATTTCATCTACAAAAAAAACCGGGCTTTCCATAGCAGTAATTTTGCTGGTATGTTGCCTGGTTTTAAAAAGATGGCGTGCCTGCCAGGTTACTGTTTCATTTAATTTTATTAAACCGTTAGTTACGCCGGCTATTGCACGCTCGTTGGTATGGGCTGTGGAAATACTGTGCAGGTTAATACTGCGGCTTAAATTAAAAACCCTTTCAGCAGGCGCAGCAATAAATGTGGTGAGATGAATCCGGGCCATCTTTAATTAATTGATAATGATGTATTGAATTATCCATTACACAAAGGGTATTTTAACCACTTTTGCTTTAAGTAAAGTATTTCTGATACTGATAAAAATTTCGCTGTCGATAGCGGCATATTTATTATCTACATAACCCAAACCAATAGCCTTACCCAAAGATGGCGATTGTGTACCTGAAGTAACTTTACCAATAACATTGCCTTCAAAATCTTTTATCTCATGATCGTGACGTGCAATACCTCTTTCCTGCATTTCAAACCCAACCAGTTTTTTTGTAACACCGTTTGCTTTTTGTTTTGCAAAATAAGCGCTGTTAGTAAAGTCTTTGGTAAATTTTGTTATCCATCCTAGCCCTGCTTCTAATGGTGATGTGGTATCATTAATATCGTTGCCATATAAACAAAAGCCCATTTCTAAGCGTAGTGTATCTCTTGCACCCAAACCAATTGGTTTTATGCCTGCAATTTTTCCGGCTTCAAAAATGGCATCCCAAATTTTATCAGCATCGCCATCAATATCTTCAAAATATATTTCTACACCACCTGCACCGGTATAGCCTGTTGCACTTATTAGCACATTTTTTACACCGGCAAAAGTACCTTTGGCAAAAGTGTAATATTTTAAATTCATAATGTCCATTTCTGCCAATGGCTGCAATATTTTTGTAGCATTAGGGCCTTGTATGGCAAGCAAACAAGTTTTATCCGATATGTTGTGCATCTCTACATTCTTATCATTAAAACTGCTGATCCAGTTCCAGTCTTTTTCAATATTACTGGCATTTACTACCAGCATATAACTTTTATTTTCTTCAATGCAGTACACCAAAAGATCATCTACAATACCGCCATCATTATTGGGCAGGCAACTGTATTGTGCTTTGCCATCAGTTAATTTAGCCGCATCATTAGTGGTTACTCTTTGAATAAGATCGAGTGCATTTTCTCCTTTTAAAATAAATTCTCCCATGTGGCTTACATCAAACACGCCTGCATTGTTACGCACTGTTGCATGTTCATCATTAATGCCGCTGTAAGAAATGGGCATATTGTATCCGGCAAATTCGGCCATTTTTGCACCAAGCGCAATGTGTTTTTGTGTAAACGGGGTATTTTTCATTAAAGTTATTTTATTGGTTAAATGCGGATGGCAAAGGTAAGGTGTTCTTTTTTATTGCAGAATTATGCTGTAATAAAAGAGTCCCGCTAAAAATAGCAGGACCTTTTTTGTTTCAACTTCAACTCAACTATCGAAACTTCTTTATATTAATTTTCTGCCAAAAGCTCTTTTACACCTTCGCACATTTCTTTTATTCTTTCATACGACTCTTCTGAATTTTCTTCCTTATTTAATTTTATTTTTAATACTCCATCGTACGATTTAATATAAAATCTGGTATTATCATCAAGCGTTAATGTGGCGTCAATTTTATTGTGGCTACCATGTTTAAAAATGTTGCCAGATGCAGTATAATCTTTAATAAAGTTTTGTACTGCTCTTGTTTTACTATCATCAAACCGGGCCGATAGGCGATATTCCTCTTCATCTTCTTTTACCGATATAGAAACATCATTACTGTGATGATAATAGCAGGATGAAAAAGCACTTAGCAACAACACACAACCTGCAATCAAAAAGAAACGAAATTTCATGTGCATTAATTTTGGTTGGTTAAGATTAAATGTTAGGCAAAATATCAACACCCGGCATTATAATAGTGCTTAAATTACTATAGTAGGTGTTTTGTACGCCAGTGTTGCTATTTTCAATTTTATTTTTTTCTTTTTCAAATTGCCTGTCTATTGAGTCTTTCACCCGTTCATTTCTTCTTTCTATAGAATCTAATTTCTGTTGGTTTCTGTTTTCAACAGAATCTTGCCTGCGCCTAAGTGAATCTTCAATAACATTATACCTGTAGGTGCGTTTGTTAATATTATCGTCTCTTCTTCTGTCGTTTCTATCGTTTGAGCCATCTGCTTTTTTACCACTCATGGTATATAGTCCATCAGCTTTCATTATATAATCCACTTCTTTTTCCCATCTGATATCACTCTCTCCATCATAGTAATCATTATCCCAATTATCATTCCAATCGTTGTTACCAAAGTGTACTGGCCAACCAACTTTGTTTACCCTTATTTGTTTGCCAACTGGTACATATACTGTTATTATTACCATTTGATTACGGAACTTATCGGTTTTGTTGATGGCAATTCCTTTATCTAATAATAGTATAGAATCTTTTTGTTCAATATTAAATTTGATAAGGTTTGCAAGGTTGTTGGCATCGTTTCTATTACTGCCCCGGGATATTTTTTTCATAGTTACCTGAAAACTATCATTAGGCGATTTTGCAATTTCCACATACACATTTCTTACAAATGCAGTATCCTCGTCAATTAAATTTTCAAAAGGCTCAAAACGTATCCAGTTGCGGCCATAATATTTTTTGGTAAATGGTAGCGATGATGTAACCACCAGTTTATTTATCTGCGGATTGGCTAATTGTACAGGTTGTTCATCAAGGCGACTGCTGCTTTTAAAATCACGGGTTACTGTGGCAAAAAGCATTATTATACATACCCAACCCAGCGTCCATAAGCTGCCGAAAGTAAGGCGTAATATTTTACTACTTGTTTTTACCTTGGCAATTTTTCTTATTAACCAGGTAATAATTGCAATTATCGGCACTGCAATAAATAATACCAATGTGCCCCAGGCATAAAAATTTTGCCATGTACCTTTCAGTATGTAATCTTTAAGTGGAAAAACACCAATTGAAAAAACACCCAAACCAAACAACCCCATTACCAAACCAAAACACACACAGCCAATAATAAAGTAAGCAAATATTTTAGCTATCATTGCAATTACATTGCCTATACCTCCACGGCTGCGGCGTGTAAAGTTTTGTACATCACCAGCCATTGCTTTTGCTTTTTCATTTATTACGCCTGATGCCTCTGAGCCAAATTTTTCTGCTTTCTTACCCACGCCTTTCATTTCTTCCATTACAGAATTTTTGATGGAGTTCATATCTACTTTTTCACCTTTCATTTCCAGTTTTTCACTGGTAGTAAATGCTTCTGGTATTACTATCCATAAAATAATATATACTATTAAAGAGGTAGGGCTAAAGGTGAAACGAATTACATCACCAAAATCCCAAAAGCCGCCCCAGTGGCCCCAGCGTGAAAGAAAAGAAAGGAATGGCAACAGGAATAATGCTCTTGGTATCCATGGGTTAATGCCAAAATAATTTCCAATACCACTGCATACACCAGCTATCATTTTTTCATCCGGGTCACGAAACAATTTTTTTCGTGTGCCACCAATTTGTGCGCTGGCAGTGCTTGGTACTGCTATCCACATAATAATGTAGGTTAAAAAGCCAACACCTGAAAACAACAACACTACAAAAATGATTCTTGCAATTACCACATCTATATTAAAATAGTTGGCTAAACCACTGCACACACCACCCAGTACTTTATCATTTTCGTTTCTGTATAATCTTCTATGGCCTGCACTGGTTGTATTGCTGCTGGTTGATTGCTGGTGCGATGAAGAAGATGATGATGAAGCTGCTGATGCTGGTTGTGCATCATCCATTGGTTCAAAATCTTCGGGGCGGCCAATACTGTTGATGATGGCATTTACATCTTCATCAGTAATACAGGTAGCGCCTTTAGTTAAACGCTGCTGAAAGAGTTCTCCTATGCGGCTTTCAATATCATTAATAATTTCTTCTTTGCCCTCTTCATTTGCAAAGTGCCGGTTAAGGCTGTCGGTATAATTTTTAAGTATTTCAAAGGCAGTGGTTTCTATTGGTACCACCCGGCCCTGGAAATTAATATTGATTACTTGTTTCATGGCTTAATAGTTTTTGTTTCGTTAGTTGATGGGCTTAAAAAACAAATCATGGCTATACTTTTTGTTTATTAAGGGTTGTTGAAGTTGTTGTTAACGTTTTGTGCATCTATATCTGTTACTGCTTTTACTGCATTGGCCAGCTCATTCCATGTTGCTTCCAGTTCTTTGTAAAAGGCTGCTCCTTTATCGGTAAGTGAAAAATACTTTCGTGGCGGGCCACTGTTGCTTTCCACCCAGCGATAAGTTAAAAATTCTGCGTTTTTAAGCCTGGTAAGCAGGGGATAAAGGGTTCCTTCCAATAAGTTAAAGTTGGCTGCCTTCATCTTATCAATAATATCCGAAGGATAAGCTTCTCCCTGCTTTATTACCGAAAGGATACAGAATTCCAGTACTCCTTTCCGCATTTGGCTTGCTGTGTTATCAATGTTCATGGCTTCAATGTTTTAAAAATCATGGCTATACTTTTTTGTGATAAATCAATCCGGTTTTTCTCTATCACATCACAAAGATAATAACATTTCAGTACTATGCAACACATAATACCATATTTTTTACAGTAGTGGGTGGTATCCATTAGTCTGCTTTGCACACAAATCAATACAGTAAAGGGTTTTGCCCTATTTTGTGGGTTTACAAATTTTTTTTGAAATTTATGAATGGCAAATTAATGGGGTTGAATGGCATCGATATACTTTAGTGGACAGGTAAAAAAAGAGAAATTACTGGCCATTTTAACACAAACGTTAAATTTATCCAATACTTAAATTTATAAGTATATTGTTAACCAATAAGTTATGGTGTTTTAAACAAAAAGGTGTGAAATTCTAAATTTGGTTTTTATGTAAATTTTATGTAAAAACTTACGAAAAAAGTTGTAAATCCGAGTTTAACTATTGTATATTTGTATATCTCAATGACCATGCGTCAAAGGAGTTACGAAGTCGTTAGGTTTATATCTAGCGATTTCTGCGTTTTAAGCCATTCTGTATATTCTTTAAGTTTCTTTCTTTTCTCGTGGGAATTATATAAAATAAAGGTTGTCCATAATAGACAATATTTTTCTCTTATTTCTAATATTACAATATAGTCCGGTTCTCCTTCTAATTCAACCCAAATACATATTCTATTTTTACCCTTTCGCTTTTGTGGCCATACTTTAAGCCCAAGTCTGTCGCAATTTTCAATTACAGGCTTTGCCCAAGCTAATCTTTCGCATCTTCTTATATCAGGTTTTCTATCTTGCTCGTCTTCTCCCTCATGTGTCATATGGTAAAACGTACATGCTTTGCCTTGAAACATTGGGTTATATTTTAACTTTAAAATAAGCCCTCTAAAGAATATTTTTTTACCGCTTTCGAAATCCTCTCTGAAGATACCATAAACATGCTGGATATACTTTTCGTAATCTCCACCAAAATCATCTAGCAAAACCAAGTCTGGTAGTTGAATTGTGTTATCCATTATTCGTTGTTCTCGGTTTCCAAATAAAAATGTTCATTTTATCCTCCTTATATAAAGTAGATTTTAAGAGACTATATCCAGACCTTGAACGTATCCTTTCTATAAGCCTCATCTTTCCCTCATTTTTTGATAATCCTCTATGCAAATAACCAATAGCACCCACAAGCAAGTCTGTTATTTGCAATAATTCTACTTCGTGAGAGTGAACTTGTTGAACTTTTCGAATAATTTGATTATGGTAATCGTATTGATCGTTTCTTAGTACTTGTTGCAAGTGAATTACCTTTTCTTGACTTTTACTATCCTTTATATCTATGTATATATTATAAGCACATTGAGGTGATAAAATTACTTTCAGTAAATCAAAATACATTTTATAATAGAACGTGTCATGGTCTTGATTAAAAGCTTTATGGTCTAATGCATTTTTATCTGGAACTATCAAAGCCCTAAAGTGTAAATCGTCATCGTCAAAGAAATAACTTATCAGGTCTAAATAAAAATCCTCCTTGCTTTTAGAGACTTTATGCCATTTTATTTCAAACGTTTTGCTAAGTTTATGTGTTTCTTTTATTTCTCTAATACGTTCAAATATTTCTTGTCTTTTGTTCATTGGACACCAAACTGCCCCCAAAACCATCGCTCCACCATCATTATGCATAAGGTGGCAACTTTCATCGCAGTATACGTTATATTCTATTCTCACTTTATGACTATTTATCTGTCTTTTTTTTAATTGCCAAATCCATCAATTCTCCAAAAGTGGCATCTATTTTTATTACTTTATTATATTTCCCCTTTTTAATCCCACTCACTTTTTTCTTCCTGATATGGTTCTTCTTCTTTGTAGCCATTTTTTATTAATTGAAAATATGTTAATCGTGTTTGTATGTCAGATAAAGATAATTCAAACCTTACATTATCTGGTATTTTACGGCTATTATATCTGAAAGAGAATTCATCACAATAACGTTGTAAATGCTTATAACTAACTTGATGATAAATACCATAAATACCACGTTTCATTAAGCCCCAAAAATTTTCGATATTGTTTGTATAAATATCACCCTTTACATATTCTTTGGTACTATGAATAACAAACTCTCTTTTATATCCATCTAGTCCTTGATTATAAATATTTGACCCATCTGTAATAAGCCAAGAATGTTTCTTTACATGCTTTTTTATGCTTGCTCTTAGTTTCTCTGCATTGTTTGATTCAAATACTTTAATTCTAACCTTACCTTCTCTTTGAGCCATTCCAAAAACACAACCTTTTTCTTTTATATTAGGCCATGAAGGGGTATAATCAAAATTTTGAGGTTTTAATTCAGAATGAAATTTACGAGCCATATAAGTTTCATCCACTTCTACAATACCAGACAACTTTTCTTCTTTTTTATCTCTTACCATTTCCCTAATTCTATGTAACATAAACCAAGCACTTTTTTGCGTCAAGTTTAAATCCTTTGCTAATTGATGGCTACTAATACCCTTTTTATGAGATGAGGCTATGTACATAGCACAAAACCAAATGTTTAGTGGTATATGACTACCATGGAAAATAGTACCAACAGTAACGGTATACTTTTTATGACATTCCTTATTCCCACACTTATACTGCCCTTCTTTACCTAGCTTATACCATTTATCGCATTTACAAAATGGGCAAAAGGGTGTGCCTCCCCAAATCTTTTGTTCTAAATACTCTCTGGCGCTTTCATGGTCAGGAAACCTTTTTAATAGCTGTGGTAGCCCTTTAAAATGTAAATCCATAAGTGTAAATTTTGCTTTGTTTTATCAAATATTTTACTACCTTTGGAGTAGTAAAAAGGGGTAGATAACCGGATTCGAACCGGCGTTGGTGGGGAGACATCCCACTGATTTAACCACTAATCCATATCTACCGTTTTTTAAGAACTTATATAAACCATTTACAGAAAGTTTTGCCGACCGATGTAAATGGTTTTTTATTTATAATATAGTCACACCTTTAAAGGGTGAATATTGCTCCTTAATAATTCCGTTCTCGTACCATTCAGATAATCCCCAAAACTGACCTTTAAATTTTAGCCCTTGCGGTTTGTAGCCGATAATCGTTCCATCTTCTTTAAGAGTAGCTATAGTATTGGTAACTGTGTTTAATACTTCATCGGTTGTTTTGCCTAACATTTCCGCAAATCGTGTTTGTATATTCCATTTTACCATCGCTTTGCCTTCATCATGTAATATTTGAATCAATGTCCTTTTATTTATTCCATAATCCTGCTGCTGTCCGTATGCACTTGCGGCTGGTGATTTAATAGTGTTGATGCGCTGAACGTTAGCTGATGGTTTATTTATTTGTATGCTGGTTAGTGAAGGATGATTGTGCAAGATATTTTTTTGGATGCTATTGCTTGCAGACGGTAAAGAATCAAATAAAGAATCTGGCAACCCTTTATTAAATTCATAAGCACTTTGTAATGTTTGTATTTGCTCAAGTATTCGGTTTAAAAACGCTTCTTTAGAAGTCATATCGGTAATGTTTCAACAAAGATAGTAAATATCCCCCATTAAACCCAAATAAAATATTATGAACGGATATTTGTACGGCAAAAAGCCCTCATGATACTAACCATTATTATTGTATTTTATTGATAATCAATGTGTCCAATAAAGTATATCGTTGCGGGTTGAATGGCGAAAAATTAATGCATGTTTGAGAAGATTGTGCCCTAAACAGGATTGCTTTTTAAAGATGGTGCCGTAAGGGGCCAGGTTTTTTAATAACATTTTCAGTCCCTGATCCTCTGTGTGCAAAATGTATTACACACAATCTATTTTAAAATTATTTTCTTTAAGTAGATTTAGGGATGAGAAAAATCCTTCTGATTCCTTTCCTTTTAGCCACTCTGACTACCAGTTTAAATGCTCAAAAAACAGATAAGCAGTTATTTGAAAAAGTAGCCTCATTGCTAAAAGGTTTTAATGGCGATGTGGGCGTATTTATCAAAAGCTTAAAAACAAATAAAGTAGTTGCCATAAATGCAGATACTATATTTCCTACAGCCAGTATTGTAAAAATCCCCATTCTCATTGGTATTATTGATAAAATTGAAAAGAAGGAATTCGACTACCACCAACAACTTGTTTACCGGGATTCGCTTGCTTACAGCAGCTTTGATGTTACTGCCAACCTAAAAGACAGTGCTAAAATAGAATTGGCCAAAGTAATGCTGCTCATGCTTTCTACCAGTGATAATACTGCCAGCCTTTGGTTACAAAAATTGGCGGGCACCGGCAGCAGAATAAATGAAATTTTAGATAGTGCTGGCTTTAAAGTAACCAGGATAAACTCCCGTACAGCCGGCAGAGAAAACAACCGCACTCAATATGGTTGGGGGCAAACAACGCCCTATGAAATGGCAACATTGTTGGAAAAAATTTACAAAGGCGAAATAATCAGTGATAGCGCCGGTAAAAAAATGATTCGTTTGTTAGGCCGCAATTTTTGGGATGAGCAGGCGTTATCTAAAATACCGGCCCATGTTTTTGCGGCCAGTAAAAATGGCTGTGTAGATGGCAGCCGCAGTGAGGTATTATTGGTAATGGCCAAACAACCTTATGTGTTCAGCATATTTACTAAAAACAATAAAGATGTTAGCTGGAATGATAACAATGAAGCCTGGATGCTGGCAAAAAAATTATCAGCATTGCTTTGGCAACACTTTAATAAATAGCCAACTGTTAAAATATATGTAACAACCATTATTATTAATTCCAATGGCACTGGCTTTGCGTATTACCTACAAAGGAGGAACCTGATTATGAAAAAACTTTTACTAATTACCAGCACAGTACTTTTATTTGCAGCATGCAAAACCAGTAAAGATTATTTATCCCGTGTGGATGAAGACAAGACTTTATTTGATGTGGTTAAAACATTAAACAAGCGCAGCACCGATGACTCTGCTACCAGAGCATTGCCTATAATGTATGAAAGGGTGCAGCAAAATCACCTTAAAAAAATAAACAATTACAAAAATTACAGGGAAATAACCCGTTGGGATAAAATTATTGATGAATACAGCTTACTGCAAAGTATGTATGAGGTCATTAGCAGTTCCGGTGCTGCAAGCCGTTTGGTAAACGCTGCCAATTATCAAAATGATATTTATGATGCTAAGCAACTGGCTGCCGAAGATTATTATCAACTGGGCATTAGTTTATTGCAAAGCAGCAGAAGAGATGATGCAAAAAAAGCATACAGCTACTTTAAAAAAACAGACAGGTATGTTTCCGGCTATAAAGATGCTATAACTAAAATGGATGAGGCCTATCAAAATGCAGTAATAAGTGTGGTGATAAACCCGGTGCAGGATAACTCATTTTTCTTTAATACAGGCTGGGGTAATTATGGTTACAATTACAGTAACGAATATTTTCAGCAAACTTTAATAAGAGAATTGGGTGGTACTTACAGCAGCCGCTATCCGGCAAAGTTTTTTACAGATTGGGAAGCAAGGCGTGATAATATACAACCAGATTGGGTAGTGGATTTAACCCTGCGTAATATGGATATACCCAGGCCATCTATTTCCAACTACAGCCGTAACGTAAGTAATAGAATTGAAACAGGCAAGGATACCAGCGGTAAGCCTGTTTACCAAACGGTACATGCTACAGTAAATATTTCAAAACAGTTTTTTACTGCCCGTGGCCAAATGGATGTAAACATAACAGATGCTGTTAGCCGTAAAAATATCGGTTATAATAGTTACAGTGATGATTACAGCTGGCAGGAAGAACATGCTACTTATACAGGAGACAGCCGTGCACTTAGCAACAACGACTGGGCTTTAATTAATAACAAGAATTACAACCAGCCCCGTAAAGAAGAAGTACTGAACGAGTTGTATAAAAAAATATATCCCCGGGTGAAGAACAGGATTAGTTATGCGGTAGATTGGTAAGATTAAATTAAACAAAGAGCCATGATTATTTACATGGCTCTTTTAATATTAATGAAAGCCTATTTCTCCTTAAAAAAATTTAATACACTTTCATTAAATGCAACAGGGTTTTCCACCGGGTAATAATGTGTTGCTTTAGCAACTATTAATAATTTTGATTGAGCAATATTGGCGGCAATACCTTTTGTGTGCTCCTCTTTAATAATATCTTTTTGACCAGCCATTAATAAAACAGGGCAGGAAATTGTTTTTAAATCTTCGTAGGTATGTTTGGGTTCTGTAATCAGTAAATTATACAATCTTATAGTGTTAAAGTTCACAGGAGTTGCATCTTTATTCAATTTTTCAATAACACTATTTACCTGGCGAAAAACCTTTTTATCAACTACCGTTTTGTCAATAAATACACATGCTCCCATAGTTACAATCTTTCTTACTTTAGAAGGATATTTCATGGCCATTATTAATGCAGTATTTCCCCCATCACTCCAGCCTACAATATTCACACTATCAAGTTTTAACTGTGTCAGCAACTGATTCATGTCGTCTGCAAATAAATCATACGTATACGTTTTATCATCGCTGGTAGATTTTCCCTGCCCCCTTGTATCTACTGCAATAACTTTATAATACTTGGAAAACTCTTTTATCTGATCTTTAAATACCCCTATTGCCTGTTGATTGCCATGGAGTAGCAATAAAGGTTCGCCTTTACCATAAATTTCATAATAAATTTTAATGCCATTAATATTTGCAACAGCACCTGCTTGTTCATTTTCTCCCGGCGTGTTGATTGCAGCACCGCCAGAGCCATCAATAATCAGGCAATGATTTCCTTCAAATGCATATGATGATGAAATATTAACCAAAAAATCTTTAGGTAAAAGAGGTACCGCCCATGGCGAATTTTTCAGGTCGTTGCTGCTTTCAAAACCAGCATCGGCAAGCGGTATTATCTGTTCATTAACCCGTAATGTAAAACTGTCGTAACTGTAAATTGCTTTACCGCTAAACAAACTACCAAAACTTAATGTATCTGCATCGTCATCAAGCTTACCGCTTAATGTGTACATATTCCAGCTATTTTTAAAAATGGATGGAGTAGAATAAAAAACAGCGCCCATTTGGCCATTTTCTTTCACCACCTTTAAAAACAAAATTGTTCCGGCCTTCTCATCAATCTGACGTACCCTTACCATTGCCTGTAAAGTAATTTGCTTGCCCTGGTATTGCCTGACAGAAATTTTTTGTCGTACAGCTCCGGTTGCAGCAACAACTGTTTGTTGGCTAAACAATAAAGAGTTATTAAGAAAAGACATCAGCAAAAGAATTATATACTTTTTCATTTGAGGTAATTTTTAAAAATGATGCCGCTGGGTACTTTTATTTATTGGATAATATTTACAATAAAAAAGCTTTAGCCCATTTCATAGCTTCGCCTTCATTAATATATTCAGTAAGCACCATTGCAACACCGGCCCATCCTTCTAAAAGGCCAACCGTATTTGCGCTATATACATTATTGGAAATTTCAGTATCAATTAGCACAACGGTTTTTTCAATCCAGAATTCGTAAGCTCTGTAATAACTAAAATGCCCGCTTTCATTATATAAACAAAGATAAAACTGTGCAAGGCCGGCTGTGCCATGACAAAAATGTGTATCTGCACACAAAGTGCTTTTACCTGTTTTTCGTTCAAGGGTTTTAATACCTACTTCATCAGCTTTTTCAGTGTATCCCCGGGTTAAAAACATTTGCCCGGCCCGGTATAACAAAAGCACCATGTTTAAATCTCCGTAACACCAGGCAAGCCTGTTGATACTGTTTATTTCATTGCTGGCAGTGTTTACAGAGACAGGGAATATAGAGAACTCTTCTTCGGCAGGATCTGTAGGTAGCTGGTTGGACAGAACAAAGTCTATTCCTGATATAATAGTTTTTTCCAGCAATTGCCGGTCATCTAAAAATGGCCATGTGTTCATTAATATCATTAGCATACCACTAAGGCCATGCGCAAGCCCCAAATCGGCAGTATCCGGATCTTTTAATCGTTCAATGCTGTAATTTTTAAACCACAGTTTATTTTGGTTTGTAAGTGCTTTTTTACAAACTGCTTCTGTAAGAGCAGTAACATAATATTTTATTGTTGCCGAATCTTTACTTCGGGTTGTAAAATAAAGCAACACACCCAGTGCCCCGTGCAGGTAATCAATTTCATCCTTTTGTAAAAGTTCATTGGCAGAATCAAACAGAAATTTATCCATTTCTAAAAATTCTGTATCAATTTCCAGATCAATAAAACCTTCTTGTTGTAAATAGTTTACCGTGTAGGCAAAACCAGCTGCACCATTACTAAACGAAGCCCCAATTAAACCTCTGCCACTTTCATTAATATCTTCAAATACCTGTGCCAGCAATGCTTCGGCTTTTTCTAAAATAGTAGCCAACTGTAATACTTTATGTGCATTAAAATAGTAGTATAACAAACCCAGGTTACCGCCTAAAAAGCCGTGATGATAAGCGGCACTTACCTGGAGCAGGTTGTTTATTGCAGCTATTTTTTGGCGGGCAGTTTCCTTTAAATTTGGGGCTGTAATAGTATTTGCTGTTTCCATGCTACCAAAGGTTCAGCAATAACTGCGGATAGTAAATTATATTCTGTAAACCATCTTTTTTCTACTGTAAACAGCTATTTCTCGTACGTAAAGTTTTAATTATCTGCCAGCCTGTTACGCACTATTTCTAAAAAAGCCTCTTTATATGTGCTGCCAATTACAATAGCTGCTTTTTCGTTATTTTTTAGTTTGATAGAATTGCCATTAATGGTAGCTATCTTAAGAATGTTTACAATATATGATTTTTGAACCCGTATAAACTGCTCTGCAGGCAGCAGGGTTTCCAGCGTACTCATTTTAGTGTGTGCAATAATTTTTTTGTTGCCGCACACCACACAAACATAATTTCCTGTTGCTTCTACATAATCTATATCTGCCAGTTCTACCTTTACAAAAGAACCTTTGGTATCTCCACGAAGCATTATATAATTAGGTAAGCTGCTGGCAGGTTTTTTGTTTTCTTCTGTTTCAAAAATATCAAAAGCTTTTTGGGCAGCTTTTAAAAAACGGGTAAAGGGAACAGGTTTTAAAAGATAATCAATAATGTCCAGTTCAAAACCTTCAATTGCAAACTTATCATATGCAGTAGTAAAAACAACCTTACACCGGCCCTGTATTGCCTTTACAAAATCAATACCAGTTAAATAAGGCATTTGAATGTCCAGAAAAACGAGGTTAATATTTTCTTTATTAATTATTGCTAATCCTTCTACCGGGTTGGTAGTGGTGGCCACACATTTCATGTACGGCACTTTTTTTACATAGTCTTCAATAATTTCAATAGCAGGTTGCTCATCATCAATTATTAAACAGTTTATCATAAGAGCAATTTTAGTTTTTAGTACTTACGGGGTTAATATTAATAAATGGCATTACCAGGTGTACGGTAAAAAAACCATTTGCATCCTCATGAGTCAAGGTAAAACTATCCTTCCAGATTAGTGCAAGCCGCTCCTGAATATTTTTAAAGCCCAGGCCGGTGGAAGTGGTTGCAATGGCAAATGCTTTTTTGTTGATGGTTGTAAACACCACTTTATTTTCAGCCTCATTAACTGTGCAATGAATACGTGCAGGATTATGACTATCATTAAGATCGGCGTATTTAATAAGGTTTTCAACAAGAGTAAGCAATATCATAGGCACTATTCTCTTATTTAAAACATTGCCTTCTTTTATAAATACAATGTTTAAGCTTTCCTTAAACCGCAACTGGTTTATTTTAATGATACTTTCTACCTGGTTCAACTCGTCTTCAAGCATCGTCATTCCACCGGTGGGGCTGTTATCAGCCACAGAGTAACGCATCAATTCAGATAGCAGTAAAATAGCTTCAGCGGCGTCAGGGTTTGTTTTCCTCGTATCGGAATATAAAAAGTTTAAACAGTTTTGAAGAAAATGCGGGTTTATCTGCGCCCTTAAAAAATTGGTTTCTGATTGAAACAACTTACTGTTAAGTGTAGCTTTTTCATCCTGTAACAACAGTATTTTATTTTCGTTTTCAAGATTTTTCTTTTCTGTAAGAATTATACTTTTTTCCTGCAAGGCTGCTTTACGCTGGTTTTGCAACGAGCGCTCAAAGAAAAAGTAGCCAAGTGAATAAAGTGAGAACCGGGTGTAAAAGGTTAATAAAGAAACCAGGATATCTTTATTTGTATAATTAACCACACGGTACTGATTAACTGCCACATCATACAACTGTGTAAAACAATAGGACACAAATACACTAAAAACAAGAATTGCGCCGGCTTTAGAATATTTCTTTTTAAAAAAAAAATATTCGAGAACAAAATACACAGTGTAAAAGATCCATATCTCCTCCAAAAGAACAATTAAAAAAAGGGGCAATTTTACAGAATCGTCTATTACAAAGTCAATAATTGCCACATTTAAAGTATAGATGGCAATTCCCAATAAATGCTTACTTAATTTGCTCATAATATTTTTTTACAAACCCTGGCCAGTCCATTATATTTTCTGGTATTTCAACATCAGGTGGTATCCCCACATTATCATAAAGAGGTGCATTTTTAGTTATTTCTCTTTGGGTGGTACCTACCCAAAATATATATTTTGACACTGGCAGTTCGTACGTAATCATATCTAAATAATCAACAGATCCGGCTGTACTTTCACCAAAAGTTTTTACCATATTAATCTGCTTTAACATTAAGATCATTAATTCAGCCGCACTCCTGCATCCGTGATTTATCAGTAAAGCAACATTTTTTATTTTACTTGGTATCTGTACACAAGGAAAGGTATCAGGCGGGTTATAAATAAAATCATCTTTATGCGCCACCATTCTGGTTATAAACTCATCATATGCTAAAACCTTCGCAGTATCTTTTCTTTCATTGTATATCTTTCTGCTTTCTTTGGCATCTTCTATTAGATCATTGCTGCAAAGTACAAAAGCCCCAACATGTAAGAGCGGTTTACTGCATATAAAAGGTAATAAGGGAATAAAACTCCTGATAGAACCACCCCCATTATTGCGGATATCAATAATTAGGTTTTTACAATTGGCAATACTTTTTTCATTCTCCCTTATTAAACTGTCATACACTTTTGCAATACCTTTTGTGCTGAAATTGTTCATCATTATCAACACATTATTGCTGTCTATTACAATTACAGAAGGTTTATAAATAATGGGGTGTTGGCTTTCTAAGAAATTAGGTTTATAGGAATTTAATTTATGCCATTTAGAAAAAGAATTACCTATTAATACGCTGTCACTTTTGAAATGTGTTTTTGTAAATACCCGAAACTCTCCGTCTATACTGATATAATCGGTAAGACCTTTGTACATCTTGTTTTCCTTTACCTTAATTATACAATAGCCACGGGGTACAGCCGGGATGCTGGTTTCAATAATGAAACCATCTAATTGATTTTTTTGTACCTTTTTTAAATAAATAACTATACTGTTTAGTTCGTTAATCCAATATCCTTCATATTTATTTTTTTTTGTCCGGTTACCAATCAATTTATAGAGGCGCTCATAATTTAAACTGCACAAAGCTGTGTCAATATTTTTATTAATCCTCTTTTCATAAAGGGAAAGATGGTGATCGTTGAAATACGAAGTTATACGGGAAAGGGCAGCAAAAGTATCCTCATCTTTATACGAAGCTGCTCTTGTAAGTTTTATTATTTTTTCAAAATCATTACTCTTTACCTTATTCTTGTAGCCAGCATATACAGTTTTTATCTTTTTGTATACGAAATCAATATCTGTTATTTTATCTACCTGCGAAAACAGGGCAACGGGTATTAGAAAAACAATGCAACTTACGCTAACTATTATCCTGATTTTTTTAAATATTATCATTTAAACTACAGATTAATTTTCACGAATATCAAGGCTACTGGTCGTACCTGCGACTAAATAAAGTTATTAAATGTATACCACAAAGCTTAAAAAAGATACCAATTACCGGGTATCTTTTAGCTAAAGAATCAGCTTTCGTAACTAATGAACAAACTTACAAAGTACCAACAACACCAGTTACCACTAAGCTGCTTGTACAGTTATTTACATTCACGTCTGACGATGTGGTAATAAGGTCAGTAGTAACCCCGCCCATTATTACTTTCATTTTGTCTTCACTTATAGTCAAATGGGCAATGGCAATTTTTTTTAACTGCAGCTTTTTGCTGTTGAGTGGTTTAAAATTTTGTGCTTTCATGTTGTTTATTTTGTTTTTTAGATAATACAAATTAGAATGTTAAATAGAGATGAGATAGTTTTTTATGTTAACTTCCTTTTCAGTTAGGTAAAATATATTTTGTGTTATGTATTTGCCCGGTTTATCCTACTGCTTTATAAAGAAGCTCTTTTTAAAATAAGTTTTATCTGACCCGTATGACACAACTCATCCTCTGCCAGGTGGTACCAAAAAAATAAATTATTTGCCTTAGGCACAGCAGGGTTGTCAGTTAACAACCATTCGTCATTTTTAAATTTTAAAAGTTCCAGCGTTACATTTCTTTGTTCTTCCAACAAAGCAATGTAATAAGATAGCGGTTGTTCCCGTACATAATTAAGGGATAATTCTGTTGCATAACCCCCATACCATTTCAGCATCTGCTCATTATTAAGCAGTTTATTATAAAAAGTAACTTGCTGAAATTGAAATTCAAGTGCTGCAATATGCCTTAGTAATGTAGCAGGAGAATTATTAATTCCCTGTGGTAAAAAATCCAGCTGGGTCGTTGTACAGTTTTCCACAGCCTTAAGCGTACAGCTTCTTGTAAATTGTAAAAAACAAATTACCTGGCTAATAATATTGGTGTAGCCGTTTATAACAGGATATGGTTTAAGTATATTCATTTTTTTAAAACAAATGCCCTGTATCAGGGCATTTGCCTTGCTAGTTTGCTTTTTTAGTTACACAACTTTCAAGTGTTTGTACAGAGAGTGTGCAATACTCAACACCTGTAGTTGTTTGTAATGTATTGCGATTGGTTTTAAAAGCAAGTACTGTTTTTTTCTTTAAACTTAACCTGCTCTTTTTTTGATGTTTCATGTTTGCATGGTTTTATTATTAATTAATCTTTTGAATTTGCTGACCTTGTTCTTTATAAATACAGAAGCGTTGCCTGAATATAAAATAGCATTTAGTGAAACTCAGTAAAAGCTGCAGCCAGGCTTTTTTTACCCGATACAATACTAGCTGGTATCTTTTTTTTAAAAATAAAATATAATTTATCCCTTCCTTTATTTTGAGTTGTAAACTCCAGCCGTGCATCTGCAATCATTTTTTTTGAAGCGGTATCTAAGTAAGGAACGGAGATTACTTTGCAAACAGGCTCTCCATACAATTGCTCAGCAAAAAGACCGCCGCTGAATTTTACATTTAAACCAATTTTTACTTTCTCTGTATATGCCCCGGGTATTTCAAGCTGTACATCAAACTTGTTTTGTGCACCAGCTATGTCTGCAATTAGTGTTGCAGGCAAAAGCATTTCTCCCTGCTCGGGCATACGCCTGAGTAATACTTTACAATCGTATGGCGCTACTAAAATTATTTCTTTTGCTATAGCGCTATCTGTTTGCCATGCGTTTTTTTCTGCTTTTAAAACAACAACAGTATCTCCTTTATGTAAAAGTGTATCGCATTGCAAAAAAAACTTTTTTACAACTGTTTTCGTTTGCGGCGATTGTATGGTTGTAAAATTTTGAGGCAAAATTGTTGCGCTGCATTCAATAATATTTTCGTGCTTTACAATAAAAGATATACAACAAACCATTACAATTACCAGCAGTAATAGCGTGTTTCCATAGCGCACCATTTTTTTGGGGGGCTTATTCAGCACTTCGTCCAAATCGTTATATAATGGTGTTTGATTGTTTTTATCTGGCATTTTTTACAGTATTAAATGTTTAAAGATCAGGCACCCAATTCCAACTGATTACTCACCAGGTTATAGTAAAACCCTTTTTCCGTTATCAATTGTTTATGATGCCCTGATTCGGATATCTTTCCGTTTTGAAGTACAAGAATGTTATCTGCATTTTTTACAGTACTAAGCCTGTGTGCTATTATTACCACGGTTTTATTTTTGAAAATGCTATCAAGGTTCTCTGTTATTAATTTCTCGTTTTTAGCGTCCAGGGCACTGGTAGCTTCATCAAAAAATAATACATCCGGGTTTTTGTAAATAGCTCTTGCAATTAGCATTCTTTGCTTTTGCCCGGTACTTATACCCATTCCATTATTACCAATTTTTGTTTTATAACCCATAGGAAGCGTTTTAATAAAATCCTGTATGTTGGCAATACGTGCCGCATTTTCAAGTTGCACAAGGTCTATCACATCATCTCCAACAGCTATATTGCTTTCAATGGTATCATTAAAAATATAGCCTTCCTGCATTACCACACCACATTTATCACGCCATTTGCTATTAGATAAACTACCAAATTGCTGGTTGCCAATTGTAATGGTGCCGGTGGTGGGCTCGTAAAATTTCATCAGCAATTTTAAAAGCGTTGTTTTACCGCTGCCGCTGCTGCCTACAATAGCAGTAACTTTATTTGCAGGAATGGTAATGTTAATGTCTTTTAAAACAAAGGGTGTAACCGGGTTGTTATCATATTTAAAAGAAAGATTTTCTATACAGATATCTCCACTCTGAATTTCTGTGATCTTTTGGTCGTATATATTTTCTTCATCGGGCTTATTGTGTATTTCATTAATGCGGTTTAAGCTTAATGTAGTATCCTGATACGACTGAAAAAATTCCACTAATTGTAAAATGGGTGAATTAAGCTGACCGATAATATAGGATACAGAAAGCATAACGCCCAGGGAAACACTGCCTTTTACAACCAGGCCCGCTGCTACAATGGTAATGATAATATTTTTAAGCTCGTTAATAACTACTGCGCCGCCAGACTGCCATTGTTTTAAAGAAAGCGATTTTATATTAATTTTAAAAAGCTTTATTTGCAATAATTCCCATTGCCATCTTTTTTTCTGCTCCGCATTATGCAGTTTGATTTCCTGCATACCCACGATCATTTCGTAATTTTTTTCCTGGTTGGCACTCATTTGAGCAAAAAGTTTATAATCCAGTGCCGCACGTTTTTTCATAAAGAGCGTGATCCATAAAATATATAACAGGCTACCCACTAAAAACACAGCAAAAATAAAAGGGCTATACAAAGCTAAAACAGCACCAAATACCACCAGCGACAGCAATGAAAAAATTGAAGTAATAGCGCCTGAAGTAAAAAAATTCTCCACTCTTCTGTGATCGCTTATACGCTGAATAGTATCTCCTACCATTTTAGAGTCAAAATATCCCAGCGGCAAGCGCATTAGTTTAATAAAGAAATCGGAAAGCAAATGAATATTAACCCGTGTACTTACATGAAGCAGCATATAACTCCGCAAAACCTCAATAGCTGTTTTACCTAAAAAAACCATTAATTGAGCCAGCAGCACCATGTATATAAACTGCATATCACGATTATGAATACCAATATCCACAACACTCTTGGTTAAAAAAGGAAAGAAAACCTGCAACAAACTTGCCACCACCAAGCCGGCAATTATTTGCACCATTTCTCTTTTATATTTTAATACATATTTAAATATGCTGCCAAAGTTTTTTTCGGAAGTAGTTTGTTTTTCATCGGCCTCATCATAAAATTCAGATGTAGGCTCTAATGATAAAATAATTCCCTTATCATTATCAACACACCAGGATTTTAAAAACTCTTCTTTGTTGTATGTCAACAGCCCGTGTGCCGGATCCGACACATAGATCTTGTTCTTTTTAATCTTGTATACTACCAAAAAATGCTTTTGGTTCCAGTAAGCAATACAAGGAAAAGGCTGTGTTTCCAGCAAGTCATCATACGAAAGTTTAGCTGCCATGGTGCGGAGCTTTAATTTTTCTGCAGCTTTACTTAAGGAAAGCATACTGGTTCCTGAACGGCTGGTATAAGTAAGCGCTCTGAAATATTCTAACGAAAATGTTTTGCTGTAAAACTTGCAAATAATGCGCAGGCAAGAGGGCCCGCAGTCCATTTCGTCGTATTGTTTATAATGTGGAAACTTAAACATGAGAAAATATTTTTCGTTATTAAACGGCCATTTTTAATGCCAGCATATTCTTATCTGCTGCCGGAGCTGCTTTCTCCCGTGCAATTTTCGATTTATAAAAGCAATGTAAAAGATCATATATAACCAGCTCATGCTCTCTTGGACTGCTTGTAACAATGCGATTTACAAGCATATGAATATAGCTGGGCATTACTGCCGATATTGAAGAGGAATTTGTTGCGTTATCTTTTTCGGAAAGCATCATCAATACCGGCTGCATTGCTTTTGTTTTTTCTTTTAAAATTGTAATTAGTGAAAACAGCGGATGGGTTTCATCTATGGCACAGTTCATAATTTGTTCAATAGCTGATTTATGCGTTCTGTATTTATTACCAAGAAATTCCTTTAGAAATTTATTGGAATTAAATTCTTTATGGTAAGAGTTTTTCATTTGCTCCAGTAATTCCAGCTTTTTCGCCGTTGTATAATTAAAAGCATTTAACCACTCGTCTATTGCCCTGAATGTCCATTGCCAGCGCAACTGCTCTCTGTTATCTCCTTCGGTTTGTTGCAAAAACTTTAATACAGCAATACTGTCGTGATAAAATAATGTTTCTGCTTCAGTAATAGTTTGATGCCCGTAGCGGTTTAATTCTCTTTTATAAATATCATTCTGAATATTCCAGATAAGGCGCTGCTGTAAAAATGGGTTTACATACTGCTCAACCGCACTTAATAAAACAGCTAATTTTTCTATAGCAGTAATATGAAAACGCACCCGAAGATGAAAGTGCGGATCGTTGTAGCGTATAAAGAAAAAAGAGTCGATGATATTATCTTCCGTTAGTTGTTGCACCAGGGGGTGTATCACAGTTTGTAAAACGGTATCTGCAGTTTTGTGTCCGCAATACAGTTTATAATAAACCCACTCTGTACCTAATGCAAAATCCCTTTGTACTTCCGTAGTTGCCATTGCTTCGCTTGTAAGCTCCGGAAAATTGTATGCTGCTGTATTACGCATCAGCACTGCAATAAACTGGTTGGCATACAAATTTCCTGCACTGTCTTTAACAGGGCTATTTTTTGCACCACCTAAAAATTCTTTAATGGTAAAACTGCTTCTGTTCTTAACTGCTTCCAGCCAAACATCTACCAGCAATTTATCATCCAGGTTAATCAGTAATTCATTATCACCATCGGCCAGCACCACCAAAGAAGGAAGCTGCCATGTTTCTTTAAAATGGTTTATAGCGGTTGCAAAATCATTATTTTGCTTGTTGATCAATAGTTCAATATCTTTCTTTAAAAAATTCCATTGCGCTTCTTTAATAATTACATTTTTATACACAGCTCTTGGTAAAATTTTAAACTGGTTTTCTAAAATTCCCCAGTTAAAAAGAATACCCCCCTGTTTACCCTGAAGTTGCAAATCGGCTAAAAACTGGTAAATAGGCAAGGCACCAAAACTGTAATTATGTGCAGAGCTAAGCCTTGGAATAATAATTTTGTTCAGTTTTTTAGAGCGCAAAAAGACAACATTACCTTTTACACTTACCAGCAGATCATGCAGGGTAACCTGGTAATCTGCTGGCACAGACGACTTTGATAAAAATGGTATTTCATGTTTTCTAAAGGAAGGATGAAGCAAAATATTTCCAATCCTGCTTTCGGGTAGGTGTACAATTTCTGCAAAAATTACTGAGGGATTTTTTTCATCTTCATCTTTAACTACATCATCAATTATGCTGTGAATATCTTTATTACCATGGGCAAATCTTGCTAACAGGTTTACTGCGCTGGAAGAGCCGCTGTTTTCCAGCAAAATACGGTCATCATCAAGTAAGCGGAACATTACTGAAATAGAAGGCGGTAAGCTATCCCATCCATTTTTAAAATCTTTAAATTCTGATTCAGAAAACTCAACTATACTTTGCCTGGTTTCTCCGGCGGTTATTAATTTATCAAATAAGAATTTATCCCTTGCACTCCATTCAAATTTACCATCAGCGCCAGCTGGGCCTGCAACCGCCATGCCATCCAACAAAGGAGTTATATTGCCTGTATGCTGGCCGGCATAACCAATACCGGTTTCGTTATCCAAAACTTCCAGCAAGGGTAATTCGGCATCTTCGTAACGTTCGTAAAAGCGGCTGGCAAATGCAGTAAGGTTTGGGTTAGCAATTGTTTTGTTGGTAAGATTAATGATGTTTAGTGCCTCGGCAATCTGTGTTTTTATACTGCTGTTTATTTTATTTTCCGTAAGGTTAATGTTTAAGTCGCATTGAAATAATTTATTTAACTCAAAAGGAATATTAAATTTTTTAAGACAATCGGTAATTGCTGCATAAGTAGTATTATCGTTAATTGTATTAGTATCAATAGCTTTAATTAATGCATTAATTTGTTGCAGCATGCCGGTTATTTCGTTAATAGCTGCTTCAGAATTAGTATTAATTTTTTTAAGGGAAGAAATGATCTGGTATAAAAACTCACTGCCTGTTACTGATGGTTCCATTTCGCTTACCAACAGCTGGGCAGCAATGATTTCATCAATAAATTCTGCTGCTTCTTCAATGGTAACCTCATCTCCAATTAAACGGTTAATCATATCCTGTACAGTTATACCATTGGCCGCAGCCTGCAAAATATCCAGTGTATAATCTGAAGCAAGTACTGCACTGATGATATGCTTACGGCGACCGTTTTTATAATGATATTCTACATACCTTATTTCTTCCGCTATTTTATAAAAAGCAGTATTGGGGTAATACAGTAATTTATTTTTTATAAAAGGAAGCGCTGCAATATGCTGTGCTAATGCACATAGATAGTGCATATCAAAGCGGGTGTGCCGATCCAGTTTATTTACTGTGTCAATTATTACTGAAGTTTCATTATCATCCCACCGGGTAACAGCACAGCCAGAAAAAAGACCAAAAGGCGTACACCTGCTGCTCATACGCAAGTGATATTTAGCAAGAGAAAAAATAAGTTTTTTTATCCCTTTTGTATCAGACATAGCGCCTTGTCCGTATTTTACCAGTTCGTCATGTAAAACAGGTGATGCAAGAAACAGTGCTTCTAAAAAATTGTTGTCTTTTAAAAGGCCCTGTAAAAAATCATCTTCGGCACCAATAGAAGTTTGTAAAGGATTTTGCGGGGTACGCATTACCAGTTTAGAATGATAGGTGTATGGTATTGCCATGTGTAACAAGTTTTAAATACTAAAATTATTTTCTACCTTTATCATGGTTTCATGTTTGTAACCTTGTTATAAACATGCCCCCTGGCTTTTATTGGCCGGGGGATTTTTTTATCTCCCCGTTGTTGTTATTTTATACTACTGTATTATCAGATGCACACTTTGGAGGAAAGCTGCACTTGCAGGTTTGTTCCAATACTGAAGCCAGGGTGGTGGTTATTGTCCAGGTTGCCTCACCTCCATTTAATTTTGAAAGGCCCGAGTGAGTAAGGTTTGAAACAGTTTTTTTGCCTAATTTAATTTTTTGAGTTTTGGTTTTCATGTTAAAACTTTTAGATTGAAAAATATAAAGCCACAGTTTGTATAGCCGGCTCTGCATGGCTGGTTAAAAATGTTTGTACCACATACAGGAATCGAACCTGTGATTCATTCGTGAAAGAAATGCGTCGTAACCCCTTGACCAATGTGGCAGTTTTTAGTTTTTAAATAAGCTTAATTATACCCCGGCATACAGTTTAGTATATGCCAGGGATAATTGTAATTATGAACAGCGTTGCTTACTACTTTTGTAATTACAGGATAATTGTAATAATTATAGTACAAACGCTTACAGTACAAAGTGCAGTGGTGCAGGTTTGTGTTTCTCCGCAGCATGCAAAACCTGTACATTTTCCAATTGATGTGGTCCAGGCTTCTTCAACACCACCTTTAATAGTGTTTAGTTCTGCATTAGATAAGTTTGAAACTGCTTGCTTTTTTAGTTGCAGTTTGCTTTTGGTTTGATTCGGTTTCATGTTTGTGAATGTTTAATAAACACGACTTTTTTAAATTTTTACCGGTTTAATTATACCCCGACATATAGTGTGGCTGTATGCCGGGGATAATTTCAACATTGAAAAAAGCGTTTCTTTCAATAGCATAATCATTAAACAATGATTGTAACTATAGAAAGACAAACGCTTACTGTACATAATTGTGTGCCGCAGGTTTGGGATGCGGTACAACACATAAACCCTGTACAATTTCCAATTGATGTTGTCCAGGCTTCTGCTACTCCGCCTTTAACGGTGCTTAATTCCGCATTTGTTAAATTTGAAACAGCTTGCTTTTTTAATTGCAGTTTGCCTTTAACCGGATTTGGTTTCATGTTTGTCGGTTTTGATTTTTAATATTTTCCTACTCTGTTATTAAGGTTTTCGGATTCCCCTTTTTCCTTTTGGCCAAAGAAATATCTTGATTGATGTGATCGTTATTAATTTATCTTACTAAAATCTGCATGTTTGTTAAGGCCGCTGTACAGTCCCAGCAGCTTAGTATCTGGGGTTATTGTTAGAAAAAAGTTGAAATTGTACATACAACTGTTAGCATCGTGCAATAACCTGCAGTTGTTGTATTAGTGCATGTTGCCGATGGCCCTGGTTCGCAACACAAAAAACCTGTACAAGCTCTTTTTGATGTAGTCCATGCCTCTTCATTGCCGCCTTTTACAGTGGCTAGCTCTTTTACTGATAAGTTTGACACCACATGCTTTTTAAGCTCCAACTTCATTTTGTTTAGATTGGGTTTCATACTTGTAATTTTAAAATTTTCGGCAATAATGTTTATCGCTGATTATTAAATGGTGGCTGTTGGAAGACAGGTTGTACAATTTGTAAAACTGCAATCGATTGTTGGTGGTTCACAGCACAAAAAACCGGTACATGCTTTTCTTGAAGTTGTCCAAGCCTCCTCATTACCAGCTTTAACGCCACTTAATTCGGCTCCGGTTAAATTTGAAACAGCTTTCTTTTTCAGATTTAATTTCGTTTTATTTTGATCAGGTTTCATGTTTACTCTATTTAATTTTATATGCCTTATTATCATTTTTAAATCCTTAGTTTAATACCGGGGTAATGGTATATCCTTTTGCAGCCAGTATTTCAAAAACAGAAAAGTCGCTGTAAACAGTATTGGAAAACTGTATGGAAAAAAAACCAGGTCCGGTTTTAAGTGCTTGCTCAATTCTTTCTGCTAAAAAAAATACATGCTGCTTTTGTAAGTCAGTTTTATAAAGCTGTATAAAGAGCTGGCTGTTGTTATATAATTTTTGAAGTGCTGTTAATTCCCGTGTTTTGTATAAGTCTGCTTCCAGCTTGTATTGTGCCTTAACTTTATCTTCATTGTCGAGTAAGTAACTGATATTTTTTTTCCAATAATAGTTATCCATTTTAGCTGACTCTGCTAAAAATTCATCAATACTTTGCAGCACTGCAAACTCTTTATTATTTTTTTTTGCCAACAAGCGTAAGTCTACTTCATAAGCAAGCGGCTGGGTTTCTGTACCACATGCTCCTGCAACCGAAGACAGCATATAATAAATCATATTCAGCTTATATGCCTGCAACTGTGGTAATGCCTGTGCCGGATAACCGGCATCTTTAAGTTTGTTTTCAAAGGCTGTTATTTGACCCGAGGTAAGATTGTTTTTTATTTTTTGTGAATCTGCAAAAGCTATATTTCCCTTGGCCAGCTTGCCTGCATCCTTACTACCGTATAAATCATATTCTACTGTAATGGCCTTTACGCTATTTAAAGCGCTCTTTGAGTTTACATCAAGTTTCAAGCTTTCATCACAACTTTTACCGGTAAGGTAAATAAAAGAGTTTTCTGTAAGACCATTACCGCTCACCCTCCACAAAATGGTGTTCTGTAATGCTATTTTTTGTGCAGTTACTGTAAGTACCATTGGTAATGCAACTGCAAGTGCTATTATTTTTTTCATAACCTTTGTTTTGATGGTTTTAAATTCTGTTTTTTATATCTGATAATTTTGATTGCCTTTCTCTTTTACCTCTTACATTTTTATTACCGAAGCTGTATCTGCAAGTGAGTTTTAAAAACCTGGTTTCCGGCTTAACATTTTTATCGGAAACTACTCCCTGGTAATCGGTATGCATTTTTATGGTTTGGGTATTAAAAACATCTGATACAGATAGCTTAAACAGCAGCTTGCTTTTTAAAAAACTTTTTGCCACTCCGGCATCTGTAAAATAATAAGGCTTCATTTCAAATATACCCGACACCAGTGTGCTGCGGTAAGCAATAGAACACTCTGCAGAAAATCCTTTTTTAAAACTCAGGTTATTGCCAAGCTGTATACCGTAAAAAGGGTTTTGGCTTTGCTGTTGCTGTGTGTAAGAACCCGTGTTTACATTGTACTTAAAATACCCACCATATACATACGCATTCATTTGCCATACCTGCAATAGTTTTTTTGAATAATTAATGTACAGGTAGCCTACATCAGACCCTTTAAAATTGGCGTAGCTGGAAACTGTAACATTGTTTTGTGATGCATAGCTCACCCCCAGAGATTTTACCGAATGTGTATATTCCACCCCTAACATCAAACTCTGTTTTAATGAATAGCTTACCGAAAAAGCATGATTGATCTGCGGACTTAGATCGGGGTTACCCTTGCTGTAGGCGTATTGATTTTGATATACAATAAAGGGATTAACAAATTCAAACCCGAAACGCTGTATACTTTTTCTGTAGCTAAACCCAATTTCGTTGTTTGCATTTTTTGTAAACGAAGCCTGAATGAAAGGAAAAAAATCTATATAACTTTTTTTGTTTGATAGCTGCATGGTTACCGACTCTCCTTTAGTATTGGTTTGTTCTATCCTTAACCCTGTTTGCAGGTTCCACTTTTTTACGCTGCGTATGTAATTAGCATAAGCTGCATTTACATTTTCTTTATAAATAAAGCGATTGGTCTTTCCTGCATCAACTTTCCATCCGCTACCAGTATTTGCTTGCCACATAATATCATTATCGGTAATGGTATAACCGGTTTTTACGCCTATTTCCCATTTAGCTTTTTTAGTGGGTATTGTATAGTCTGCAGTTAATGAGTACACATTTATGTTGGCAGGAGAATTATCTTTTAAGTAATCAGGATTTATATATTCCTCACCTTGTGCATCATAATACCTGTTTACAAAATCATCGTACCAGCTTTTATTATAGTTAAGATAATCGGCATTAAATACCAGCTCCTTACCTGTAGTATCGAGTATGGTTTTATAGTAAAGGTTTACACTGGGGTTTTTAAATACAGCCTGCCCTTTTGTAAATACTTTTGAAACTGAATCAGCACTGTTGGCAATGTAATGAAGCGAGGCTGCGTTGGTAACATCTCTATCCCGGTAATTTATATACCCGTTTATTAATACACCAAAACTGTTTTGTTTATTAATATCATAATCCAAACCAAGTTTAGCCGCATTATTATTTCTTTTTCGTACTTCATATTCATTAGAAGAAATAATGCCATTGCTTACATAGCGAACGCTGCCGGTTTTATAATACTGACTTTCATGATTAAAACTATACCCCCCGTAAATATTTGTCTTTTTATTTCGGTTATTAAAATCAAGGCCAGAACTGGCCCGTATATATTTACCCGTTCCAATGCCTGTAGTAAGTACATAACTGGTGCCAAATGATTTATTTTTAGCCAAAACTATATTTACAACTGTGGAGCCTGCTGCTTCATATTTTGAAGAAGGATTGGGTAAAATTTCTATTCTTTCAATACCCGATGCCTGCAGGTTATTAAGCATGTTGCTAAGGTCATCACCACTAAGATTAGTGGGTCGCCCATTTACTAAAACAGTTATTGATTTACCCCTGAAATTTAATTGATCTCCTTGGGCTATTATACCCGGTGCATTTTTTAAAGCATCATACGCATTTCCCCCGGAGGCTATTGGACTTTGAGCAATATTTAAAACAATTTTATCAGACTTTAGAGTGATAAAAGGTGGCTTTGTTTTTACTGTTACCCCTGTTAGATCTTTAGCCGCAGCAGCCAGATAAACAGGTGCAACAGCAATATGCTGCTCATCTACTAATACCGAATCTTTAATTTGAGATGTATAACCAGTAAAACTGGCTTCTATAGAATAGAATCCTGGCTGAGGGATATGAAAAATATAAGCGCCTTCAGTATCTGTAATTTCAGCTTTTATAAAAGATTTATCAACAAGAGATGTAATTATAACTGTTGCATTATGTAAGGGCATTTTACTTTCTGCATTAAACAGCTTGCCTTTTATTGTAATTGTTTGTGCCGTACAACAATTGGCAGTAACAAAAACCACTACTACCAGAAGGGCTTTTAATTTATATGCTGCTTTTTTCATTGCTTTCTAATTTGTTTAATAAAAGTAGAAAGCAACAAAGCCTATATTAAATTAATTCCTTAAATGAATCATTAAGAAGGGTGAAATGCACTTTTTATGTTGTAAAGTAAATGGGGTGATGGAGTATTTGAATTATTTTACCAGCACATACACCAACCAGCTTAGCAAATACGCCAGCCCGGTCATGTATACCAATTGTATAGCCGGCCATTTCCAGCTACGGGTCTCTCTTTTTACAATAACCAGTGTGCTCATGCACTGCATGGCCAGCACATAAAAAATTAACAAAGATAATCCGGTGGCTAGGTCATATACTTTTGTACCATCGGGCCTTACCGCTGCACCCATTTTTTGGCGCAGCGTGCTGTTATTACTATCGGCATCTTCGCCAACGCTATACAATGTGGCCATTGTACCTACAAATACTTCTCTTGCAGCAAAAGAAGTTATTAATGCAATACCAATTTTCCAATCGTACCCAAGCGGCCGGATGGCGGGCTCTATAAAATTACCTAATGAACCTGCAAAGGATGATTGCAGTAAGGTGGTTTTTCTTTCTTTTTCCAATTGAGCAATTGCTGCAGTATTGATGTTGAGCAAACTGTCGTATTCAGCAATCAGTACTGCTGTATCTATAGCTGCCAGTGTTAAACGCCTTACCTGTAATTTACTTTGCTCTATTTTATCATTGTTATCGGTTTTAACCTTTACCAGTGCATCATACTTTTGTGTAACCACCTGCATTTTTTTTGCCGGGCCATAAGTACTTAAAGCCCATAACAAAAGGCTTATCACCATTATTATTTTACCGGCATCAAACACAAATATTTTTGCTTTTTCTATCATGGTAGTTAAAGCATTACTCCATCTTGGGCCACGGTATACCGGTAGTTCTAAGATAAAAAAGCTGCGTTCGGTGCTTTTTATAAACCATTTTAACACCCAGGCTACTATTAAAGCCATTACGGTGCCCAATAAATACAGGCCCATCATTACCAAGCCCTGCAAACTTAAAAAACCAAAGTATAATTTAGAAGGAATGATCAATGCAATTAGAATAGTGTACACGGGTAACCTTGCACTACAGCTCATCAGCGGTGTTACCATTATAGTTAACAACCTTTCTTTTTTATTCTCAATGTTTCGGGCACTCATTATTGCCGGCACGGCGCAGGCAAATCCGCTAATCATTGGCATTACACTTTTTCCGTTAAGGCCCACTTTACGCATCAGCTTATCGGTTAAAAAACTAATCCTGGCCATGTAACCGGTATCTTCCAGCAAAGTTATCAATCCAAATAAGATCATTATCTGCGGTATAAAAACAACTATGCCGCTTAGGCCGGCCACCACGCCGTTTATTAACAGATCGCTCCACCAGACTTCGGGTAAATTATTGCCCAGCCAACCACCCAACTCACCAAATATCCATTCAATACCATCCATAGGGTATTGTGCTACCCAAAAAACACTTTGAAAAAGGAGAAATAATACCGTTAACAAAATAATATAGCCCCAGTAGCGGTGCAGTAAAATATTATCCAACTTTTCGGTAAGTAATTTTTTTTGCAGCGGATCACTTTCTACCACGGTTTGCTGCATAATATGTTTTATGCGGCCGTAGCGTTGCATTATTTCTTCTGCCTGGGTTTTGGTAGGGTTAAACTTGTTTTCTATCTCTATACTTTCTATCAGGTTTTGCGTAGCAGCATCCAGTAAAAAATTTTCGTGATTAATTAAGTAGTGTACCGCCCTGTAATTACTAAAGCCAACAAAATGCTTTTTCAACGCTGCAATTGGGGCTGCCGCAATAGAAGTAATATCAATAAAATCACCGGCAGGTATTTGCTGCATTTTTTCTGCAGCCAGTTCAATGGCTTTTTTAAGTGGTGCAATACCCTTATTTTTTCTTGGGTTGATGGGTATAATAGGTACACCCAACTCCCTCTCTAATCCGGGAATATCAACCTGAGTTCCTTTTTTGTTGGCCAGATCCATCATGGTTAATGCCACCACAACCGGAATTTTAAGATCAATTATTTGAGAACAAAACAGCAGGTTACGTTTAAGGTTACTGGCATCTGCCACCAGCAAAACCATATCCGGTTTTACCGTTTCATCCTGGTTTAGTAAAACTTTGTAGGCTACCCATTCATCGGCACGTTTTGGGTAAAGGCTGTAAGTACCGGGCAAATCAATAATGGTAACATCAAAACCGGGAGCAATATTAGTAGTGCCTGTTTTTTTATCAACCGTAACGCCGGGAAAATTGCCCACTTTCTGGTTTAATCCCGTAAGAGAATTAAACAGTGAGGTTTTTCCGCTATTGGGATTACCTACTAATGCTATGTTTAAGTTTTTACTCAAAATTTTAAGAGGCACAAAAATAACGTCATTCAATGGTTTGTGGTTACGAAATGAGGATTTTTGCCTGCGAGACACGGAAACACGAAATGAAATAATGTAAATAAGAATAATTTTTACATATAATTTACAAGAATGGCCCCTTGCTGAATTACCTTTGCCCTACCTCACAAAAAAAGTATTATGAAACGTTTTTTATTGTTTGCATTATTAAGTACGCAATTGGTTACTGCACAAAAGTTAAAAAAAGCAGATAAGGTTGTTTTAACTAACCTGCAAACACATATTGGTTATTTGGCCGATGATAAACTGGAAGGCAGAAGAACCGGAAGTGCCGGAGAAAAACTGGCTTATGAGTATATAAGTGCAGAGTTTATAAAAAGTGGGTTAATTGCTAAAGGCGATAACGGATCTTTTATACAAGCCTTTGAAGTAAATGAAGGCAAACAGGTAAATCCATCTTCACATTTAATTATAAATAACTTTGATCTGGAGCTGGAAAAAGAATATTTTCCTTTTATATTTTCTCCCAATGCTTCTTTGGAAGCTGCACCATCAATGGCATTAAGAGAAAGTGGTACCGTTTGGTTTTGGGATTTAAAAGATAAGTTGGAAGAAAATAAAAGCAATCCACATTTTGATTTAACCGATGCCATAAAAACAAAAACAAACGAAGTTGCAGACAAAGGTGCTACCGGATTGATTATTTATAATACCTCTACTATTGCCGATGGATTAAAGTTTGAACCAAAAGCCAAAAGCGAACTGGTAAAAATTCCGGTGCTGTATGTAACTTCTTCTATAAAGAAAAAGTATTTGTATGATGAAACCGCTGCGCTTGACATCAAATTAAAAGTAGATATTGCTGATAAAAAAAGGACTGGCCACAATGTTGTTGGTTATATTGATAACGGCGCTGCCAACACCGTAATTCTGGGTGCACACTACGATCATTTAGGTTATGGCGAAGACCATAATTCTTTATACACAGGCACTACACCACAAATACATAATGGTGCCGATGATAATGCCAGCGGCACTGCTGCACTTATTGAGTTAACCAAATTATTAAAAGCATCTAAATTTAAAAACAACAATTATTTGTTTGTTTCTTTTTCGGGAGAAGAGTTAGGGTTATTTGGCAGCAAGTATTTTACCGAACATTCCACCATTGATTTAAGCACAGCCAATTACATGATAAATATGGATATGCTGGGCCGTTTAAACGACAGTACACATGGATTAACTATTGGCGGCTATGGCACATCGCCTGTTTGGGGGCAATTACTTACCCAAAAAGATAAATTCTTTACTATAAAATTTGATAGCAGCGGCAGCGGCCCCAGCGATCATACTTCTTTTTACAGAAAAGATATTCCGGTATTATTTTTCTTTACCGGTGTACATGGCGATTACCATAAACCCAGCGATGATGCAGACAAAATAAATTATAACGGAGAGTTGCAGGTGGTAAAATACGTTTACAATATTATTAATGCCACTGATAAAAAAGGCAAACTGGCTTTTACAAAAACAAGAGAAGCGGCTGCAACCGGTAAAAACAGTTTTAAAGTATCGTTGGGCATTATGCCCGACTATACTTATAGTGGAGGCGGCGTGAGAGTAGATGGTGTAAGTGAAGGAAAAGCAGCACAAAGAATTGGCATTAAAGCAGGCGATATTATTTTGCAGTTAGGCGATATAAAATTTACCGATGTACAAAGTTATATGGGTGCATTGGGTAAATTTAATAAAGGCGATGCCACAAAAGTAAAAGTGAAAAGAGGAAACGAGGAGTTGGTGTTTGATATTGTTTTTTAAGCCCCAAAATAAGTATGTATAAACTTCTTGTTATCTTATTTTTTGTTCCATTTTTTGGGGCATGTAAACAAAAAAAATCAACAGAAGATTTAAAAAGAATTTTTTATAATAAAAAAGGACTGTTTGATAAAATTGTGTACAATCTAAGAAATATTAAGCTAAGAGAGGGGGTGACGGCTGCTGATTCATCTTATATGCTAGTCTTAAAAAGAAGTGATGAAAAGCTTTATAACGAAATAACAGCATTAGGGGTTTTTGATCTAATTGCGTATTATGATATACATTGTAAGGGTATTGAACAATATGACTTTCAAATGAACTGGCTTTCACAAAAAAAGGATATTTACTTCGATTTTAACTCCTGTGATACTATTGAAACCAGGAAAGGATATTATAGAAAAGATGAAAAGAATAATGAATTTTGGGGATTAGGGGATGGCTGGAAAATGTGGAAGTTGGTGGAATATTTAGATTATAAACAGTAAACTAAAGTCGGCTTGAAACTCAAAATAGACAATGAAACCTTAGCGCAGGAGTTTTTTGAAGACTCATTGTTGTTAGGTATTGTTGCACCCATTAAAGATTACCAGTTTAGCTGGCAGCTTAATCAAATACTGGGTTTTAATTTCAGGGTGAATAACAATTTTGAAATTCAGCTGACTAAAAAAGAACGGAAGTACTTTTTTTCTATTTACGAGTATGCCGTTCCCTCTACTTGTTTGGTACACTACTTATATAATAACCAGTTTGATGGCGAATATTTATTACCCGAATTTAAGCACCTCGATTTTTTGTGGTTGATAAAAGGTGAAGCCGTATCTGCCGAAGAATTAAAATCATTGATGCAATCTATCAGATCGTTACCCGGTGTACAATTGGTTACCGAAATGACGAATGAAAAAATTAAGCATAAACAACACTTAATATTTTAGCTATGTGGGAAGAAAAAAATAATACGCTCTATAAAAAATTTGAGTTCGCCGATTTTTCGGCTGCCTTTGCTTTTATGACAAGGGTTGCATTGGAAGCCGAAAAAATGGATCATCATCCACTTTGGACCAACGTGTACAATAAAGTGGAAATTTGGTTAAGCACTCATGATGCCGGTGATATTGTTACTGATAAAGACAAAAAGTTGGCAGCAAAAATTGATGCATTACTGCCCCTATCCCAAAAAGGAGAATAAGAAGAAGATCAAAGCGAATCTTTCATTAATACAACTCTCTCTTGTTTTGTTATCAGACTCCCAATGGCGGTTATAAATTTACCTAAGCCATTTTGCTCTAATATTTTCTGCACATCTTCCACTGCAGTTTTTTCTACAGCAATTAATAAGCCACCACTGGTTTGCGGATCGGCCAGTATGGCTTTTTGATAATCTGTTATGCTGCCAATTTTTTCGCCATAACTATCCCAGTTGCGGTTGGTACCGCCGGGTACCGATTTTTGATCTACATATTCTTTTATATTGTGGGTGATCACCGGAATTTTTTCAAAATCAATTACCGCACTTAGTCCGCTACCTTCGGCCATTTCCACCAAATGCCCTAACAAACCAAAGCCTGTAACATCTGTCATTGCAGTTACGCCTTTTATTTTTCCTAATGCTTCGCCCACTTTATTCAGCTGCATCATTTGCTTTGCTGCAATGCCAACATGTTCTTCTTTTAAAATACCTTTTTTTTCTGCAGTAGTTAAAATACCTACACCTAATGGCTTGGTTAAAAACAAAACATTACCTTCTTTAGCTAAATTATTTTGTTTGATATTTTCAATAGGCACCAAACCGTTAACGGCCAAACCAAAAATGGGTTCGGGGCTATCAATACTATGTCCGCCTGCCAATGGAATGCCAGCTTCTTTACAAATACTTCTGCTGCCTTCAATTACTTTTTGTGCAACAGCCGGTGGTAAAACATTTATGGGCCATCCTAAAATAGCAATAGCTAAAATGGGTTTGCCACCCATTGCATAAATATCGCTGATGGCATTGGCAGATGCAATTCTTCCAAACTCAAAAGGGTCATCTACAATAGGCATAAAAAAATCGGTGGTGGAAATTAAAGCTGTACCATTATCCAAATCATATACCGCTGCATCATCTTTACTATGGTTGCCCACAATTAATTTATCATTATCGGGCATGGCAAAATTGCTGCTTAAAATTTCGTCCAGAGTTTTGGGTGATATTTTGCAACCGCAGCCTGCGCCGTGAGAATATTGAGTAAGTTTTATTTCATTCATGCCGTAAAGTTAGGTATACTGTTTTATAAGCCTGCGCCTTATTGGTTTTAGTTAATAGGAAAGGGATCCAATTAGCTGAATCCCTTTCGTTTTATTCTATTTTTGTGAATAGCTGTGTAATCCTTAGCTAGTCCTTTCTTTTTCTAAAAACAATGGCCGAGCTTTTTTGCATATCGCCACTAAATCTTATTTCATAACGATCGTTGCCATCATACACAATTAATAAGCCGGTATTGGGAGGAAGACTACCTAAAGATTCGGCATACATTACCAGCTGAATACTATCACCGGCATCCTGTGTATAAATTGTTTTTTTAACTGCATTGGTACTTAATCCAACCTTAGGCATTATTACCACACCATTCATAATCACACTTACTGTATCGCCATCTACTTCACCATTATCGTATAAGGTTAATTGCAAACTATCCGATTTAAAATATAGTGCCTGAATATTCTCGATCTTTCTTTTTGCAGCATCTTTTGCAGCTGATGGATCTACCGGATCTTGTTTTTTAGCTACCGCAACTGGTGCTGTAACTTTTGGTGGTTCTGGTTTAGCCACCACTACTTCTGCCGGTTTTGTTGGTACAGGTTTACTAACCACAGCAGGCTCTGGTTTGCTAACAGCAGCAACTTCAGGTTTTTTAACTGGTGCTGTTGGTTTGGTTATTGCAGGCTGTGTTGGCTTTACCGGTTCCGATTTTGCTATAGCCGGTTCCTGAACTTTGGGGGCTACTGGTTTATTAACAACCGGTTCTGTTGGTTTGGGTGTTTCAATTTTAGCAAGAGGTGTCTCTTTAACTGCTGGTACTGCGGTTGCTGGTGCTATCTTAATATCCGGTTGCTGTTTTTTTGCAGTGCTGATAATTAGCTTTTCTTCCTCATCTGATGGAATAGGTTTTAATATAGGAATTGTGGTGGCTGTATTTGACTGGCTGGCGTCTTCTTTTAAGAAAGATAATTTTTTTGCCAAGTTAAGTTCCTGCAAATGCGGCACCAATGCACTTTGGCTGTAATCTTTTTTTCTTTCTACATGAACATAGCCTGTTACCGGATGAAAATTTCTTGTGCGGTTGGTTTTGTAAGCTCCGCTTAATATCATTACAGTATCTTTTATTTTTAATATCAAACTGTTTAGCTGATGTACACCCTTGTTGGGTGCAATGGGGTAGTTGTGTACAATCAGGTCTATATCTTCTGTTATAATATCATCCCCATCTCTCCTGATTTTTAATTTTTTTACCCCGTGATATTCTTTATCGTCTAAAATAAAATAAGTGTGTGAGTAGCCCACAAGTTTTCCCTTTTCTTCGCTGATAGCAATTTCGTAACGGTAATTTTGTTGGGTGGTATCGTTATACATAAAGCCTTTCCAAAGGCCGGTAACATCTTGCTGTGCCGATAGTTTTAAAGAGCAGCACAACAAACAACAAATAATTTTTATGTAGTTACGGTATGGCATATTAAAATATTTTGGGTATTGGTTGTGGTATCAACGCTTAAACATGGTATTTTATTTAGTAATGCCGAAAGATTTTCCCTGTTTTGCAAGCCCTTATTGTACAATTTATCGTAATAGGTAAGTAAAATGCTGAAACATGCTTTGTGATTATTTTCCAGCAGGCGAGTAATAGCATTTTTGGTTTCTAATCCACCCAGGCGTTTTTGTATACGGATGATAGCATTTACCAATTGCTCCGTTTTAAACTTTCCATATTCTTCGGTTATATAATTCAATCTTTCTTCAAACGGGATATCTAAAAAATACACCGGGCATTTACGCATTGTAAACCAAAGCGGCATCGGTATTTGCAGGTTGCCAATGCGCTGGCTTTCGTCTTCTAAATAAATATTGGATGGTAGCTGATCATTATTAGCACTATCTGTTATCTTACTACTAACATCCACCAACTTTTTTGCCAAAAGATTTTCAAACATTTCCTGCTTCGGTTGCGGTTCTTCTCCTAATGCTCCAAATGCTGATCCTTTATGATTGGCCAATGCTTCCAGATCGATTATATTTTGTTGTTGCTGTGCAAGTTGTTGTATTACTAAAGTTTTTCCACTGCCGGTATAACCGCCAATTATTTTAAACGCATATTCTTTTTCAAATTGCGCCTGTACCCATTTACGATATACTTTGTAACCACCAATTAATGTATACACCTTAAACCCATACAGATCCAGCAACCAAGCTACACCTGCACTACGCATACCGCCACGCCAGCAATGAACAAGAATGTTGTTGGTGGTTGGTTGTTCGTTGGTGGTTGGTGCAGTTTTACCGGCCAACGTTTTACGGGCAACCATCAACGACTCCACTTCTTCTACCATACTACGCATTTTCACCCCAAAATAATCAAGGCCAAATTTTATTGCCGTTTGTTTGCTTTGTTGTTTGTAAGCGGTACCTACTACTTTTCTTTCTTCATCTGTAAATAAAGGCAAACTTATGGCACCGGGTATATGTGCATGTACATACTCCCCCGGGCTGCGTACATCAAAAACAGGATGTTGTTTGGCTAATTGTAAAAACTCCTCTATCGTTACTTTTTGTATGGCCATGTTATTTTATTCATCTAAGTTACCAAAGAAAAAAAAGCCGTCTTCAATAAATTGAGACGGCTTTCATTATCCATTAGTTCATTTTCAATTATTCATTAAATCTTATCCGTTCATACTGGTTAAAAACTCGGCATTATCTTTTGTGCCTCTCATATTTTTAAGCAATGTATTTATCGCCTCTTCAGGATTCATATCGGCCATATGCTTACGCAATACCCACATGCGCTGGAAGGTATCTTTATCCAGCAACAGATCATCACGCCTTGTAGATGATGCCACAATATCAATGGCAGGATAAATTCTGCGGTTAGATAATTTACGTTCCAGTTGTAATTCCATGTTACCGGTTCCTTTAAATTCTTCAAAGATCACCTCGTCCATTTTACTTCCGGTATCTACTAATGCAGTTGCAATTATGGTTAATGATCCGCCATTTTCTATTTTACGTGCCGCACCAAAAAACTGTTTTGGTTTTTGCATGGCGTTGGCTTCCACACCACCACTTAATACTTTACCGCTGCTTGGCGCCACGGTATTGTGTGCTCTTGCCAAGCGGGTAATGCTATCTAACAAAATCACCACATCATGGCCGCATTCTACCAAACGTTTTGCTTTTTGCAAAGCTATTGTACTAACTTTTACATGTTTATCAGCTGGTTCATCAAATGTGCTGGCAATAACTTCTGCCCTTACACTACGTTCCATATCGGTAACCTCTTCCGGCCTTTCGTCTACCAGAACAATCATCAAATAACATTCAGGATGATTTTCTGCAATGGCATTTGCCAGTTCTTTCAGCAACATGGTTTTACCCGTTTTTGGCTGGGCAACAATTAATCCACGCTGGCCTTTACCAATAGGCGTAAAGAGATCCATTATCCTGGTGCTGTAATTATCCGATTTGGTACAAAGGTTTAATTTTTCAAAAGGGAACAATGGTGTTAAGTAATCAAAAGGCACACGGTCTCTCACTTCATCCGGCCTTTTACCATTTATGGTATCTACTTTTAATAAAGCAAAATATTTTTCGCCTTCTTTTGGCGGACGAACACTTCCGTAAACAGTATCACCTGTTTTTAATCCAAACAATTTTATTTGAGAAGGTGAAACATAAATATCATCGGGAGAAGACAAATAATTGTAATCGCTGCTGCGTAAAAAACCATAGCCATCAGGCATCATTTCTAAAACACCTTCGCCTAAAATAACACCATCAAATTCTATATTGAAAGAGGGTTGCTCTCTGCGTTGCTGAAATTGTTTGGTTTGCTGTGGTGGTGTTTCTTCTAATTGTGTTTCGGGCTGTTGTATATCACCATCTTCGGCCTGCAGCATTTGTGCAATGGCAGCGGGTATGGTACTTTGTTCACTGGTGATGGGTTGTAATTCTTCTTCTTCCTGTTCCTGTTCTTCAACCACTTTTTTTACCGGTTGCTTTTTTTCAGCTTCCGCTCTTTTTGGCCTTGCCATTTTAGTTTCAGGTGCCACGTGTTGTTCTTCGGCAGCTGCGCCTTCGGCAGGCTTAATAATGCGTTTACGTTTAGGTTTTTCCTCTTCGTTTTTTGCTGAGTTCATACGGGATTGTTTATCCAGAATTTGTGTTATCAAATCCTGTTTGTTTAATTTTTTTGCATTAGAGATGCGGAGTTGTTCTGCAATGTCAAGCAATTCAGGAACGAGCAGGTCGTTCAGTTGTGAAATATCGTACATAAAAAGTTGAAAATAATGTCTTCAAAAAACCGTCTTAAATCTGAAAATGTAATTGAGAATTTATATTGATTGGAATATGAGTATCTGATGAAGCGAATGATTGGATAGACCTTATCAGTTGGATTCCGTTGCAATATTACGCTGTTTTTTGGCAAAAATGCAATTTTTTTTAGTATGCCTGCAGAAATCACAGAGATCCGCAGATGAATGCTTTTCTTTTCTGCGCTGTTCTTCGATTTCTGCTGGTAATGCCAGATAATTTATATTTGCACTCCACAAATTGAATTTATGTTTAATAAAAGAATTAAGATCAAGGAATTATTGGCCAGCGAAGAAGCCAATTACGAGGCCACGGTTATGGGTTGGGTACGTACCTTCCGCAATAACCAGTTTATAGCATTAAATGATGGCAGCACCAATAACAATATCCAGATAGTAGCCGAGCTGGGCAAGTTTGATGAGGCGCTGTTGAAGCGCTTAACCACCGGCGCTTGTATTAAAGCCACCGGTGAAGTAATTGCCTCTTTAGGCAAGGGACAAAAAGTAGAATTAAAAGCTACGGAAATAGAAATACTAGGCGACAGCGATGCCGAAAAATTTCCTTTGCAGCCCAAAAAACACAGCCTGGAATTTTTAAGAGAGATCGCTCATTTGCGTTTTAGAACCAATACCTTCAGTGCGGTTTTCCGGGTACGCCATGCACTTGCATTTGCCATACATAAATTTTTTAATGATAAAGGATTCGTATACCTCCATACACCCATCATTACTGCAAGTGATGCAGAAGGTGCCGGGGAAATGTTTAAAGTAACTACTTTGCCTTTAGATGGTAACGCACCCAAAAATGATGACGGTTCTATTAATTTTGCAGCAGATTTTTTTGGCCGCAGCACCAACCTTACCGTTAGCGGGCAACTGGAAGGTGAATTAGCGGCTATGGCTTTTAGTGATATTTATACATTCGGGCCAACTTTTCGTGCAGAGAACAGTAATACCACCAGGCACCTTGCAGAGTTTTGGATGATTGAACCCGAAGTGGCGTTCAACGACCTGGAAGATAATATGAACCTTGCTGAAGCATTCATCAAGTATGTGATCAAACATGCCATGGAGCATAATAAAGAAGACCTGGAATTTTTAGCACAGCGTTTGGAAGAAGAAGAAAAACAAAAACCACAGCAAGACAGGAGCGAACTGGGCCTCATCGACAAATTAAATTTTGTAGTGGAAAATGATTTTCAAAGATTGACCTACACTGAAGCGATAGAAATTTTAAGAGAAAGCAATCACAATAAAAAGAAAAAGTTTCAATACTTAGTTGATAAATGGGGCGTTGATTTACAAAGCGAACACGAAAGATACCTGGTAGAAAAGCATTTTAAAAAACCGGTTATACTCACCGATTATCCTGCTGAAATAAAAGCTTTTTACATGCGCCAGAATGATAATTGCGAGCCCGGAAGGCAAACCGTTGCTGCAATGGATATTTTGGCACCGGGTATTGGCGAAATTGTAGGCGGCAGCCAAAGAGAAGAGCGCATCGACAAATTATTAAAACGTATGGAAGAAATGCATATTCCGGCAGAAGAACTGTGGTGGTATTTGGATACCAGGAAGTTTGGTGCCTGCCCGCATGCAGGCTTTGGTTTAGGTTTTGAACGTTTGGTACAGTTTGTTACCGGCATGGGAAATATCAGGGATGTAATTCCTTTTCCAAGATACCCGAAGAGTGCGGAGTTTTAGGTTATAGAAAAACTAGTTATAAGAAAGACCGGCATAAAATGCCGGTCTTTCTTATAGTATCTAAATAAAATCTTAAAATGCGCCATAAATGTTGTTTAAGCAATGTTATATAGCTATTTTTGCAACATATTTTATGATAAAAAGCTGTTTCAAATATATTATTACTGTTTTTTTCATCGCCCTTTTTGCTTTTAAAGGCATTGTATCTGTTTTGCCAATGCTATCGGCACAATTAGGCAAAATAGCTGGACTAGAAAAACTGATAAATACGGAAACAGGTACTGCTGAAAAAAATGCAGAAGAAAAAGCCGAAACAGAACTAAAAGAATTCTTTCTCGAAAATAATCAGTACAGCTTCACAGGTATATGGTGCACTTTAGCCACAAAAAGTATTGCAGCAAATAACATTGCACGCAAACAAGATGTTTTTCTTCCCGTAATAACACCTCCTCCCGAACTGGCATAAGTTTTATTTATTTGATTTTTATTTATTGATGAAAACATAGATGATAATGTTTTCCAAAACGCAGTATTTTTTTTACACTACTTAAATAATAAACTTATGTACAATACATATAAAAATATTAAAAAAGCATCCTTGTTATTTGCAGTATTAGTTATATCAGGAAGGGTATTTTCACAAACAGTTACTGATAGTGAAATTAAAAAAAATGTAGCGGTCATCAGTTCGCCATTGCAAAAGCTGGTGCAGCTTAGCCCCAAAACGTTTGAATATGATATACAAAAATTTAAACACCTCAACCTGGAGCATGGGGTAAAGTATGGGTTCATTGCAGAGGAATTACAACAGGTGTTTCCCAGTATGGTTAAGCAAAAAAGTATTTCGTATATGTTTGGTAAAAACAGTTACCGGGATACGAAAATTAAAACAATTGATGAAGCAAGTTTAATTCCTGTTTTAGTTGCCTCTATTCAACAACAGCAGCAACAAATACAAAAATTAACAGAAGAAGTGGAGGCTTTGAAGAATAAAAAAAGCACTGCTGCCAGGTAACAGTATAAATTGCAAATATATGTAGCTAAAGATGCGGCTTTGTATACTGCCATTACAAATGAACGTAAAAAAGTGCTTAAGCAGCAGCTCAAAAACAAATTTTGCAGTAATTTATCTTTTAAGAAAAAGGGTTTAATATTCTATTTTTAAACAGACCGAAGTTTAAAAACTTCGGTTTTTTTGTATATAGCGAATTCGAAAACATTATACCTTCACATCGGTAAGTGTAACTTAAAATAAATCACGAAGCTTGAAAATAAAATCCTCATAAACAATTTCATGGAAAAGAAAATTACGAGATGAAAAAAAGAACAAAATCACATAATGACTTTGATAGTTTCACACACTATCCTCACGTTTTTTTTCCACTAGATTATGAAAAAATTATTCAGTTTGTGCCGGTATTGCCCTCGCCGCCAGTAATACCGTTGAAACATACGGAAATCCAAATACCACTCAAAAAGTCTAAGATAATCACAAAAATTATTTTTTTTGGAGCTTTTTTTGGAACGATTTTGTTACTTGTTTATGGTGATGAAGATAAGGATTTCAGAGGTTATTCTTCTGTACTTTGGATAATGACTTTTATAAGTTTTGGTTTAGTCGGATTGTATATAAGCTATAAATCTCAGGAAAAATATGATGACGAAATTAAAAATATAAAGAACAGAAATAATGAAGAATGTTTGAATTATGATAAAAAAATGAGTCTCTATTTTAAGGAGTTAAATTATTATGATAATGAAATAAAGAAAATAACTTCAAGTGAAAACCTATTTAATATTCGTTATAATAAAATTTGTAATAGCATAAGTAAACTACCGCAAGCTAATTATTCAACTGATAAAAACACCTCTCTTTTTTATCAAACAAATCAGATATTTGTAGATTCTTTTTTAGCAAAATCATTCCTAATTGATATCTATTCAGATTTAGCAACAATTTATCTTAAGAACAAACATCAAATTGCAATAGATATTAAAATTGACTTTCCATACTCCTCAATTGATACTAGAACTACTAAGTTAAGATATTATAGGCATTGCATTTCACGAGGGAGAATTGTTTTGGTGTTTGAAGATAGGCAAGTTAAAACACAGCCAAAAGAATGTATAGAATGTATAGAATATGTTATTGACTCTATTTTACATTTAAGGCCAATTGATATAAGTAAGAATGAAAACTTATCTTTAACTAAAATCCCATATATCCCTAACATTCCCCCAAAAACTAACGATGATATTTATATAGTAGAAGACTTGCCATTTTAGTGATAAATAGTATCCCACTTTTTCTGCCACCCTAGATAGAGCTTATCCCCACCCCACTGGCACTGATATGCGTGGCTGTAAATGAGCGTCGGTGTATCTGTGCCAACTATAGGGAAATACAAAAAAAATCTCAGCACCTCTACATGCCATTTTTATCAAACACCTGTAATTACTTTTCTTAAAAATAAATTCCTGAATCAACTTTGCTTTTACTTCATAAACCTACTATCTTTAGTTTCAACCTTCTCACTTATAACGATTGACCATGAAACAACTCCTTTCTTTCATCTGCATGTTCATTGCAACAAATCTTTTTGCACAACAACCACCCGAAAAATACCCCATCGATTCTGCCAGCATAGAACAGCCCGGTGTACCCAAAGGAGAAATATTAAAATTCACTTTCAATCAATCTAAAATATTCCCCGGCACAACAAGGGATTACTGGATATACATTCCAAAACAATACAAAGCCGAACAACCTGCCTGTGTATATGTAAACCAGGATGGTATTCAATGGAAAGCGCCTACGGTTTTTGACAATCTTATTCATAAAAAAGATATGCCAGTAACCATCGGCGTATTTATTACGCCGGGAAAAGTATTGGCAGACAGCGGCTCCAATACACTGGACCGGTTTAACCGCAGTTTTGAATACGATGGTTTGGGTGATGCCTATGCCCGTTTTCTGCTTACAGAAATTTTGCCTGAAGTGGAAAAACAAAAAACAAGCGATGGCCGTGCAATACGCTTATCAAAAAATGGTAACGATCGTGCTATTGGTGGCAGCAGCAGTGGCGCTGTTTGTGCCTTTACTGCGGCATGGGAACATCCGGAAGCTTTTTCAAGAGTGTTTAGTGCCATTGGAACTTATGTTGGTTTGCGTGGTGCCGACCGTTACCCAATACTCATCCGCAAATACGAACCTAAGCCTATTCGCATTTTTTTGCAGGATGGTGCTAATGACCTGAACATTTATGCCGGCGATTGGTGGAAAGCCAATGAAACTATGGAAAGGGCATTAATATTTGCAGGATACGAAGTAAATCATATTTGGGGCGAAGGCGGGCATAACGGTAACCAGGGTACGGCTATTTTTCCGGAAGCCATGCGCTGGTTATGGAAAGGCTGGCCGGCAACTGTAGCAACAGGCAAAAGCAAAAACCAGTTTTTAAGCGACTTGCTTATTCCAGGTGAAGAATGGCAATTGGTAGGAGAAGGTTACCAGTTTACAGAAGGCATTGCCGCTAATGCCAATGGTGAAATTTATTTCCAGGATATTCCTGCTTCAAAAACATATAAAGTTGGCCTGGATGAAAAATTAACAACGGTGAATATTGATAGCAAAAGAGCAAGCGGTACCTCATTTGGCCCCGATGGAAAAAGATACACTGCAGCGGGAGGTACCAAACAAATTTTAAGCTACGATAAAAATGAAACAGCAACCGTGGTTGCCGATAGTATGGGCAGCAACGATATTGTAGTTGCTTATAATGGTAATATCTATGTAACATCTCCTGATGGTGTAACAAGACCAAGCAAGTTATACCTTATTCGCCCCAATGGAGAAAAGCTGGTGGTGGATGAAGGAATAAAATTTGCCAATGGTCTTGCGCTGTCGCCCGATCAAACACAATTATATGTTACCGAATCGGCCACACATTGGGTATGGGTATATAAAATAAAAGCTGACGGTGCATTAACTTTTAAGCAAAGGTATGGATGGTTACATACTGCAGATATGGATTACAACGCATGGTCCGACGGATTGAAATGCGATACCGCCGGAAGAATATTCGTAGCCACCAAAACCGGTTTGCAAATTATGGATCAATTGGGCCGTGTAAATGCCATACTACCTGTGCCTCCGTCAAACAACCAAGTTTCCAATATGTATTTTGGTGGGGCAGATTTTAATATTTTGTACGTTACAGCAGGAGATAAAGTTTTTAGACGCAAACTAAAAACTCGTGGTGTTAATTATTTCGACAAAGCAATACTGCCTGCTAAGCCAAGAATGTAAGTATGGCATAGGTTTCTTCATTGCAAAAAGTTATCCCAGATATATAATATCCTTAATGCAGCAATAGATGTTAAAAATACCAGCAGGCTTATAATGGCCAGGGCGGCATATACCTTGCTTAAAATAGTTTCTTCTTTTTCTGTGCTTTGCAGGTATTCTTCCACACCAGTATTGGATATTGCTTCGGTATTATAATTTCTTTTGTTTATTAATGTTTTCCATTGCTGCCCTTCGTTCTTAAAATATTGTTCAGTAGGCAAATCTTTTACCTGCTTTTCTTTCCACAGTTTTTCAAACATATATTTAGATTGCCTGTAGCTGGAATAATAAACCGGGTCATTTGCATACAAAGTAAATTCATTAATGATCTGCTGAATTTCTTTTTCTGCTACATTACCAGTGTTATTATCAACTTCCTGTTCGGGAATTTCTTTTAACAATAACAAGATAGTTTCTCTTGCAATTTTTTCATTGTCCAGCGAAAGTTTTTTCAGTAATTCAAAACGCAAAGCATCAGGCATTACCCCGTTTTTCATCCAGCTTATTCTTACTACCCGAAGCAGGGTTGTATAATTCAGTTCCTTAGCCAATCCATATTTTTCTAAAATGGCTTTACCTACCGCCAGTGTTATTTCCCAGCGTATTTTAGGATAAACAGCCAATGCTGCAATCCATTCAAACAAAACATTTACCTGCTTTCCGTCTTTATAGCTTATAGCCCAGTTAGCATCATTGCAATAACGTATTAAGGCATTAATATTTTCAAAATTAATTCCGGCCGTTCTATAAAAAACGCCTTTGCTATTTTTCAACCGGGATATAATATCCACGTCATTTTCTTTTGCTATCAGCATTTCGGCAAGTAATACCAATCCCTCCATATCAGCAGGTACAATGGGTATATTGGGCAATATTATATTTTTTTCTTTTTGCTGCCAGTCGCTAAAAGAAACCGGTGTTATAATTGCTTTGTGTTTCCAATGATTTAGTAACGCTTCATAAGTCTTATCGAAACTATTATCTGTTGTGTTGATCAGTTGATAAGCTTCGCCAAAAATTAAAAGAATATGCCGCTGGTATTTATTGTATAATTTTTCTAAACTTATGCCCTGCGGTTCATTGATGCTGTAACAAAATTTTGGCTCCTTACGGTAATAAAAAACTTCGGTCAGCACATTATGCCTTTTAAGCATCAGCGCCAGGTATTCAAATATTTTTACCTGCTGGCTGTTACTATTATACTCATCTATCAATATTAAATATTCACTCTGCCTTGTTCGGGCTTCTTTTACCGGGTCAAAAAAACCACCCCTGTCAATAGCCCTTGCAATGGTTTTACCAACATGCAAAAAACTTACACTGTCTTTAACCCGTTGCCGCATCAGTTTTGTAATATTATCTATCTCCTGTTCATGCACCGGTAAATAGTTTCGGTTTCTAAAAGGCAAAACCGAAGGTGTTTTTTTTGAGGTAAGGGAGCCGGCTAGTTTTTTATATTTATCCAGTACAATGGTCTTTATCTTGCCAGCATTCTTCAATTCTTTATTCCACATCCAAATAAAAAATGCGGCTAGTATAATAAAAATAGCTGCCAGGGTTTTATACAAGTAAAGTAAAAAATTGTAGTTCCTCTTTTCAGTAGTGGTGCTTACTTCCTGCTTACTTAACGCAGTGTCTGGCTTTTTATCAACTTTTAAAAAATCTTTTTTATCGTGAATGATAAGGTTGATATATTTTTCAATATTGCAGGGAGAATTAATGCTGTCGTATACAGCAATGCACCTGATAGTATGCGAGCCGGCTTGTTTAAATTGTACTGTTATCTCCTTTCCCTTATAAACCTTATCGTTATCAACATGCCATTCCAGTTTATGCAATTTATCATTGGCTGTTGTAATTGCCTGTAACTTAATTTCTTTGTCTTTAATTAAAGAATCTGCAGCAGGAATAATTTTTACATTTAAACTATTTATGGAAGAACAAACATTTACGGTGCGGTGTAAAGTATCTTTCCTTAAACTGTTATTCTTATACAAAACATTTATATACGCTGTTAAATGATATTTGCCAGGCTTTATATAAATATGCGATGGCAGTGCATTAATCTCAGTACTGTCGCCCCAATTGAACAATACCATTGTTTCCAACAGGTCTGATTTTTTCTCATTATACCTGCATGAAGTAACCAACTCTAACTTATCATTGGTTTTGGTTGCAAAAGGAAAAAGATTATTGGTCTCTTTTGATGGATCTTTCTTATCCCATATTGAAACTTCAATTTTGTACGGATCAAATATTTTATTTCGCCGCAATGAAGTGCTGATAATTATAAAAACAACCAGCAAACAAATAGCAATATAAGCAGCTAATAATTTCTTCCAGTTTTTTTTAACCCGTTCCTCTACACTTACCACCCGTTTCTTTTCGGGATAAATATTTAAACTGTAGCTCTTAAAGTTTTCTTTAAAAAGTTTTTCAAATAAAATTTGTTCGTCTTCGCTGCTGGCAAACAGTGGTGAAAGATACATGCAAAGCTGCGCTTCGTTTTTAACCCAGTTGGCGTATTGTATTATTACACGGTTAGCATTAATGATCTGTGCCGGCGTTACAGAAAAGCCATTTTGTTGTAACACAGCAAAAAAAGCACCCAATGGTACAGTAGCTGTTCCATCGGGTGCTGCTTCCTGTATGTTATCTTTCAGGCTATCCAATTATCTCTTTTCTTACAGTTTCAAAATCGGCTTGCGACTTGGTGATTATACCAAGCGTTTCAATAAGTTTTGCTTTGTACTCCTCATCTGCACCACGCCAGTTTGCCATATTACTGTTCAGCAATTTTTTTTGCTGCAGGCAGGCGATCCAGTCTATTAGTTCCGACGTTGCCGGCCTTTTCACCAGGTTCTTTTGCCTTAACTCGGTAAACCTGTCAATCACTGTTTCAAAATGTTCGTTATTGGTTTTCAGGTTCGATTTTACAATTTGTAACAATTCACTCGAATCGGGAAAACTGATATGATGAAAGACACATCTTCTTAAAAAGGCATCAGGTAATCCTTTTTCGTTATTACTGGTGATGATTGTAAACACAGGAAAACGTGGATCTTGCTCTATAGTAAAATCAGGTAATTCTTTGATGCTGAATTTAAATGGCGGCTTTTCCAGTTCCGCCAACAAATCATTTGGCAGGTCTCTTGGTGCTTTGTCAATTTCATCTATCAGCACTACCGAACCAAAGCAGGAGTTTTTATTAAAGATCTCTTTCTCATAATTCATAAACCTTTTAAGGTTTGCATCAAAAAGATTAGTACCCAACAGGGCTAAACCAAAACTGTTGAAAGAAATAAAGGATTCTTTGGGCCGGTTGGTTTTATCACCAAAATGAGATACTGCATCATATGAATAAAACAAGTCGCTTGATTGCGAGCCGGATTTGGTATCAAATCTTAATGCTTTTTTTGAAAGAAAAGTATACGGATACAGTAAATTCAACTGTCGTGCTACAAAATTGGCACATTCTGTTTTCCCGGTGCCGGGGTCGCCGGACAAAAGCAACGGACGCTGCAAAAAAAGTGCAGTATTGATGGCAGCAAGTAATTGAGCACTGGGTTTATATTCATCAGTTAATGACCGTAAAATTTGTATTTCCATTGCTGATACGTTTTTGAAGTTTTTTTCTTCTAATAAATTATGATATGCATATTATACATATTTTTTGATTCGTCATTAAAATATTTAATGATGATTTGTATAAATAAACATTTATAACTAACCTGTGAAAGTGATATTTTTGAAATGAAAACATAATCAATGAACCGCATCGATCGCCTTACTGCCATACTTGTTCAACTGCAATCCAAGCGTGTAGTTAAGGCACAGGAAATAGCCGACAAGTTCAAACTAAGTTTGCGTACGGTGTACCGCGATATAAAAGCTTTGGATGAAGCCGGTGTACCCATCATTGGTGAAGCAGGCGTTGGTTATTCTATAATGGAAGGGTATCGTTTACCTCCGGTGATGTTTACCAAAGAAGAGGCTACTGCTTTTTTAACTGCCGAAAAATTAGTGGAGAAATTAACCGATGACTCCACTAAAAAGAATTACGGCACGGCCATGCTAAAAGTAAAAGCAGTATTGCGGCTTACCGAAAAAGATTACCTGGAAGATATGGAGCAGTATATTGAAGTTATAGAAAACCAGTATGTGCCTAAAAGAACCAATGATACTATTCATTTGCAACAAGTGCTGCAAAGCATTGCACAAAAAAATATTTTACAACTGGATTATTTTGCCAACCACAACCAGCAACACAGCAAACGTGATGTGGAGCCGGTAGGTATTTATTATTTAGGCGAGCATTGGTACATGGTGGCTTACTGCAGGCTGCGTAAAGATTACCGCACTTTTAAATTTGGCAGCATAAATAAACTTACCGTTGCCAAAGAACATTTTGAAAAACTGCACCCTTCATTAAAAAGTTTTTTATGTAAAGTATCTAAAGAAAAAACATTGCACACCGTGGTGCTTTTGGTAGATAAACATATCATTCCGTATTTTGGCGATCAGAAATATTACAATGGTTTTGTGTCGCAAAAAGAAGTGGGTGATAAAGTGGAGATGACTTTTCTTTCTGCATCGCTAAATGGCTTTGCCAGATGGTATATGCATTTTGGCGATAATGCGGATATTGTTAGCCCACCAGAGTTGAAGAAGATTGTAAAAGAAGTGTTGGTTTCAATTGGTAACAAAGTAAAGTAACAGAGCCGCCTGCGGCGATTAAAATCTTTTTTAAAATAAACTTTTTCCTGCTGACATAAGGCTGTCATTACACCGTGTTTTCTTTGTGGTATAAACAATTAAAACAAACAACTATGTCACAAATTGCAGCATTTCAACAAGAACTGGAAAGAGAAGTAGCAACTACACGAAAAATGCTTTCCGTTATTCCTACAGACAAATTCGACTGGAAGCCACACCAAAAAAGTATGACCATTAAAGTATTGGCCACACATATTGCCGACATCTTTACCTGGTTTGGTATGGTTATCAATACCGCCGAACTGGACTTTGCTAAAAATCCTTACCAGGCCGAAGAAATAAACAGCACCCCGGAGCTGCTAACATTGTTTGAAAAAAATTTAGTGCAGGGCAGAACTGCTTTAGCAAGTGGCAAAGATGAACAAATGACGGATAACTGGATCATGCGTAACGGCGAAGAGATTTGGGTAAACGATAATAAACACGATGTATTAAGAATGTGCTTTGGCCAGATCATTCACCACCGTGCACAAATGGGTGTTTTTCTTCGTTTATTAAATGTACCTATACCCGGCAGTTACGGGCCCAGTGCCGATGAGATGGGATTATAAAAAGTATAGCCATTAATTATATCAACCGGAGTTATGCAACTCCGGTTTTTTTGCGCTTATACAATCAAAAAGCAGCGATATACAGCCAAACAAAAATTATTGACTTGCTTTTTCTATATTTATAACCGCATGCTGTATTTTATAAAAAACAAAAGGGTGCTGCAATTGCTTTACAAAAAATCAGGTTTGTATTGTGTTGTACTTATTGCATGCGTTTTACTTCCGTTTTTATCTATTGCTCAAAATACCCAAACCATTATTTACACCGTAAAAGATGGCTTACCCTCCAATGCACTATACCGCAGCATCATTGATAAAAATGGTTTTTTATGGATAGCTACCGAAATTGGGCTGAGCCGCTTTGATGGAAAAAAATTCAGGAATTACAGCACTACCGATGGCCTTACCGATAACGAAATAACCGATCTGTTTACCGACAGCAGCAATACATTGTGGGTTATTCCTTTCCGTCGTTCGCCCTGCTATTACAATCCCACCACCGATAGATTTGAAAACGACGAAACAAATCCCGAGCTGGCTAAAATACAATTGGGTACTTCTAACAGGCCGCACCTGCTGCAGTTTAGCGGCGTTGCCTTTAGTAATGGCAACAGGCAAACCTTTATATATGCCAACAACAAAACACAAATATTTTTAAAAGACTATAGTTTTAAAGCCCGAACACCATTGAAGATAACAGAATATCAAAAGGGCAGATTTTTAATTTTTGCAGAAGACAGTATAAGAGATTTTACCAATGGAAAAATTGAAGCCAGGTATGCCGTTAATAAAGAAGCCATCGCCTGCGAATCGGTGGGTAACAATGTTTACATCGCTACATCCAACTCTATACTTAATTATCGTTTTGATAAAACTGGTGCCGTGCAACTAATTACAGAAAAAGTTTTTCCGTTTGAGCTGCGTATATTTTGCAAAACCGGAAAACGCTTTGCTATAACATCTGTTAGCGGTACCACTTACCTGTTAGATAAAAATACACTCGAACTTTCTGCCATTGTTTCTGCTGCAGAAGGCATACCGGTAAGAAATATACAAGAAGATAAAGATGATAATATCTGGCTATCCACCATGGACAGGGGCCTGGTAAAAGTGCAGCAAAAAAGAATATCGTCATTAGAAAATCCTGAACTGAAACAGAATTTTAATACGCTTATTAAAATCAAAAATATTTTTGCCGGCAACAATTACGGCGAGTTGATAAGCTATGATGGGCTGTACGTAAAAAAGCTCATGTTAAACCCTGATAAAAATACCAATGCCTGGGTACGTACAATAATCAATACCAATTACGGGCTTTATGTGGCTTCGCAAGCCGGTTCTTTTTTGATAAACGAAAAAAGCATGACTGTTGAAAAAGCTTTTCGGGGTTGGGATAGCCGCAGTACCAAGGCGGCGCTGCTTATTAACGATTCTATTATGTTAATGGGCGGCCATGCCTACGCATTTACTTATAATTTAAAAACAAAAAAAGTAATTGACAGCATTGCTAAAAGAGTGGTAAGTTTTGGTGCCGATCTTTCCGGCAATATTTATATCGGCAGCAATGAGGGTTTGTTTTTATGGGACCAAAAAAAATTAACCCGGGTTGGAGAAAACCGTAAAGGGTTTTTGTATAAAATAAATGCTATAGCCTGCAGTCCAGATAATTTAATGTGGATAGGGTTGGGTACCGATACGCTGATGCTGATGAAAGAAAATAAATGGATCGCATCGATTGCACTGGGAGATATTATTCCCGGGAATGTATGCAAAGCCTTATACAGTAACAAGGCTGGTGAACTTTGGCTGGGCACCAACAAGGGATTAAACAGGATAAATTATACCTACCAGGGCAACCAGTTTACTTATTACAACACTTACTTTGGCACCGCAGATGGTTTAATTGGCGAGCAGGTAAATGATATTATCATACAAGATAGCACCGTGTATGCAGCCACCAACGAAGGCATCAGTTATTTATCTTCCTACATCCGGTTGCCGGTTTCCAATATTGCTACATTTATTTCGGGTATTGCCATTAACAGCAAGCCCGGTGAGCTAAAAGAATTTTATGCATTAAATTACGATGAGAATAATATTACCATCAATTTTTCAGGCGTAGATCTCACCGGGTTTATTCCTTTTTTTGAATACAGTGTTAATGATGGAAAATGGGAGCGTACCGAAAAAATTGAATTAAAAAAATTACCCTTTGGTAATTATAAAATAAAAATACGTGCCATTCGCCGTGATGGAAAACCTAGTACCAACGAAGCTGTGGTGCGGTTTGAAATAAGTACGCCTTTTTGGAAAAGCAATATTTTCAGAATACTTGTGGTGGCATTAATGCTGGCGGCAATAATGTACATACAGCAGCGCAGGAATAAAAGAAAACAAAAAACGTTATTACAAAAAATACTTACCGAAAAAAGAATTACCGAGCTGGAAATGCAGGCATTAAAAGCGCAGATCAACCCGCATTTTATATTTAATTGCCTCAATAGTATTAAAGGGTTTATTTACGACAGGGATTATGCACAGGCAGATAAGTACCTGGATAAATTTGCAGAATTAATGCGCAGCACCATCGACAATTCGGATGCTGCCATTATTTCGGTAAAAGATGAAATGAATTACCTGGACAATTACCTGCAGTTGGAAACACTTCGCTTTGAAGATAAGTTTGCCTATAAAATAAGCACCTGCATTTCAGTAGATGTAGAAAAAGTTTTTGTACCCGCCATGCTGCTGCAGCCTTATGTAGAAAATGCCATACGGCACGGCATGCGCTTTTTAGAAAACAGAAAAGGCATAATTAATATTAGTGCTACAAACGAAAATAATTTTTTAGTTTGTGTAATAGATGATAATGGTATTGGCCGGGAAAAAGCTTCGGCATTAAAAAGTAAAATGCATATCGAATACCAGAGCAAGGGAATGAATATTTCTAAACGCCGGGCCGAACTGTATAATATTCAACAGGAAATTATTGATAAAAAAGATAACTACGGTAATGCTGCCGGAACCACTATTATTGTAAAAATTCCATTAGACCTGAAACCATGATCAACTGCGTAATTATTGACGATGAAGCAAAGAATATAAAGCTGCTGCAAAAAATGCTGGAGCTGCATTGCCCCGATGTAAAAATTATGGCTACCGAAACCGATGCAAAAAACGGCCTGCAGCTTATAAATGAATTACAACCGCAATTGGTTTTTTTAGATATTGAAATGCCGCACCTGAACGGGTTTGACCTGCTTAAAAAATTAGAGTCGGTAAATTTTGAAGTGATCTTTGTAACCGCTTACAGCCATCACGCAGTAGAAGCTTTTGAGCATCGTGCCACAGGCTATATTACCAAACCCATTAACAGCGAAAAACTGGTAGCGGCAGTAAATACCGCTACAAAAAATATTGAATCAAAAAATATCAACAGGAACCTCTTCTCCTTATTAGAACAAAGCAGTAAACAGGCTGAGCCGGAAAAGATTCCACTTTCAACCAGTAATGGTTTGGTATTTGTAAAGCTTACCGATATTATGTATTGCGAAAGCAGCGGCAACTACACCAACTTTTATTTGTGCGATGATAAAAAAATAATGGTAAGCCGCCAGTTAGGCGAATATGAAAAACTATTGCCCGAAACTAATTTCATCCGCATACATGATAAATACATCATCAACCTCTCTTACATAAAAGAATACATTAAAGGCAGTGGTGGCGATGTAGTTTTAGAAAATGGTAAAGAACTACCCGTAGCCACCCGCCGCAAGGAAGAATTTCTTTCCCGGTTTGAAAAATGGATCAAACGAAAAAACTAACCACTCCTGCGCTTATACAATGCCAAAGCGCAAGTATACAATCTGGTAAAAAGCCTCATTCTTTCTTCTAATCTTTATGATGCAAAAAAATTGCTTCAATGAAGAAACTACAACTACTGCTGCTATTAACATGCTTTGCATGCACCGCCGCACTAAGCCAGATCAGCCAGATAAAAATTGTGAGCTTCCAGGTAAAAAATATTTTACCTGCAAAGATCGACGATTGGATAAGCGTACCTGCCGCATTAATTCTTACGGCACAAAAAGCACCAACGGTACAATTGAAAGAGCCTAAGCTGGTAATACAAATTAAAAGTAATGGCGCCGTTATCTGTGGTAATAATGTTGCTACAGCTAACCCCATGAGCCCTTTTGATGTAAAAACATTTACTACCAACGAACTTACCGGTATGATGAGTAACTGCACTGTATTAAAAGAAGGCAGTTACCAGCTTTGCATTCAGTTTTACAACCAGGATCGTATTGCCATCAGCAACGAAGTGTGCAAAGAGTTTAAAGTGGAGAGCGCAAAAGCAGAAGATTATGCGCCACCAACATTGATCACACCCGAAAATGGTAAAACCTACACCGAAGCTGAAATAAAGCGGCCACTAAGTTTTAGATGGACGCCATTGGTACCAAAACCAAGAGATCCGGTTACGTATCGTTTAAAAGTGTGGCAATTAATGCAGGGGCAAAACGGTACTGCTGCCATGAAAAGCAACCAACCCATCGCTACAAAAGATGTGGAGAACATTACTCAGGCGGTAATTACCAATATATACACCGGCCCATGCAAGCCGCCTTACCTCTGCGAATTCATCTGGAGTGTACAGGCATTGAACAAGGAGGGAAAGCCTGTTGGAAGAAATAATGGAACCAGCGAACCCTGGTCATTTAGTGTAAAAGAAAATAATCCTACTAACCCGCCACAGGCAATGATGGCTGGTGCCAATGCAGAATTTAAAATTGATAGTGCTGTTTGTTTACCAAAACAAAATGGTTTATTCAAATACCATATTTGGGGGCACTATAAAAATATGGTAAGCAGCTCAAACAGTATTTTAATAAACGATGCGCTAAACTTTACAGGGTATCCGGCAAATCCCAACCCGGGCCCCGGCACCAATTTAAGAAACAACATAAGAATGAAGAGTGGCACCTATAACGGCGCACTTACCATGAACGATATACTGGAAGCCAGTTCGGGCACTATCAGTAATATTACTCCATTACCAGCGTCTGGTTTTACACCAGCGTCTTTAGCGCCAAACAGCACACACAACTTTCAGTTTGATTACACAACAGCCACCAACTTACCCGTACAATTTACTTACTATGGCCTGGTAGATGATGCTTTAAAATTTAATGCTAATAGAAATGCACGTAATGAAATTGATAGTTTAAAATATCCTAAATGCCCTTGCAGCGCTTGTGATGAAGTAACCATTAATATTGGTATGCAGGGAAATATTACCAATAACGGAAACGGGGGGTTGAACTTTACAGCACTGGTTGCATCAGCCCCTAAAAAAGTAAAAAGAATACGTGCCGAACTGGTTTATTTTGATATGAAACCTGAAAACGAAAACTGTATTACCTGTAATAAAAACGATAGCTATTTTGGCAACTTTATTAATGCCGCTACCACCAACAGCAACTTTACCAGTGTTATTCCTCAGCCTCACTCGGCCCAGCTTGATGCATTAGGTGATATTAACATTAGTGCCGGCGTGCCCATCAATTTTACAGTTAGTATTCCACCAATGGTAAGCTGTTGCAATGCCGAGGTAAATTTTTGTATACGGTATGTAATTACTTACGAAGATTGTACAGTTTGTAATAAGCTGGTTTGTTACAATTATAAAATTACCGGTTGTCAAAAATAATTAATCAAGACTAAAATATTTTTATGAAGCGTTTAAAATATATATACCTGTTTTGCAGCCTAATAGCCAACCATCTTGCCAGCTATGCTCAAACACAAACATTAGGTATTACCCAATCATCAGCGGGTAACCCCAGTAATAATTGCGGTGCTTGTTACACTATTAATATTCAGTATTCCATAAGTAATATTAATGCCACCGGTACACAAATAAAAGCCAGCTTTAACAATACTATTTTTGATGTGTGTGGCTATGGTACTTACAGTACTTCATCTGTTGGTACCACTACTACATTAACCTTTAATGAAGGCGCAAAAAGTACCGGGTCGTACTCCGTTTCTTACAGTGTTAAATTTAAGCCGGGTATGGCATGTGCAGGGTTAACTGGTACCTTAAATGCAACTACGCAAACTACCCAGCATCCTGTACCGGTAGCTGCAAGCCCGCTCACCCTTACGGCCACATCTACCGAAACCTGGAGTATAACCAAATACATACAATACGGAAGTTACGCCTGGTACCAGGGTTACACGGCCGGCAGTCCATTTAATTATAATGTAGTTAATTGTGGGGCTCCTTTAGATGTGTATTATCATATCCGGGTATCTAACGGTTCTGGTTGCGTTAATTTATCTAACTCCAGTATAACAGATAATTTGCCCGCTAATGCTACGGTTGTAGATGTAAAAGACGGCACGTTAACTAATATTCCGTTTACCACAGGCGTGGGAACCGTTTCTTTTAATATTGGTAATGGTGTAAATACTTTAGATGTAGTAACAGGTGTTTATGATTATTATATACATGTTACTTTTCCTGTAGGAGATATTGGCCTTACAAAATGCAATACCGCCACATTAAAAGGAACCAATGTTTGTACCAGCGTTTTAAAAACGTTGAACTCCAATACAGAATGTATTAAGCTGGTAGCCGCTGTTCCCGGTAATAATTGTGGTACATTCTCTTCTCCTTACTATTTTGGTGCAGGCTATCAATATTTTATTGGTTGCCCTGCCAGTCTTAATATTAATTTAGGGTATTACAATCAATGTAATCCTTCGTCTCTTAACTGGAACAATATTGGCTATAGTACACCCATTCCCGGGCAAATACATGTTGATTCGTTTAGCCTGGCAGCTATACCGGCAGGCAAGTGGGTAACCATTACTGTAAATACAACCTGCGGACCTTACACACAAACATTTACCGGGCCCCTGGCTGCAACCAATATTAACTTTTATGCTCCGCCATTTAATATACCCGGTGCATGTACCATCAGCAATTTTGCTATTACTTCCAATATGGGTATTAATGGCAATAATAGTTTAAGTTTTGGCCAGCTTCATTTTACTGTATTAGCCACTACGTGGAATACATTGGCGCCTGTAAATGTAGGCAACACGGTAGCGATGACCGGCGCAACCTATACTACCAGCAATGGTAATTACAATTGTAATCCATCATTTGTTATTAGTGCTAAAATACCCAAAGTAGAAGTTATTAAAGACATGTGCAATCATTGGGACTACCAGTATTGCTTAAATGAAAATGATACGATCAATTATTCGATAGCAGTGCAAAATTATGGTAATGCAAATTTAACCGGTGCCAGTATAAAAGATGTGTTGCCCACAGGGTTGGAATATATTCCTAACAGTTCAACTTTTGCAACCTATGCTGCCTATACAAAATGTATAGTTACCAATCAACCTGGTACCGGTATTACTGTAGCACATGCAGAATCATCCGCCACTACTAACTTACAATGGAATTTACCCACACTTACTGCATCATGTAATACAGGCAGCAATTGGTATGTAATAAACTTTAAAGCAAAAATTACCAGCATGGCGCCTGCTGGCCTGCTTACCAATACCGCCAACTGCTACGATGCAACTAATGCGGCAATGAGTGAAGTAAACTGGTGGAATAACTCCACGCATGTATATGTGTGCGAAAAGAAACTGGCATTAAAATTAGTAAAAGAGGTAAGTAAAGACAGCCTGGTTTGGGATAGTTGTGTAACCGTTGCTCCCGGGGCGGCTGTTTATTACAGGCTAAAAGTAAATAACCCGGGCAATGTAGCCTTTACTCAAATACGTATGATCGATCTTTTACCAAATACGTCCGTATCTGGCAGCGATATTAATGTGATCAATTGTAATGTAAGAGGTAGCAGCATGCCCGTTTATTTAACCAATTACATACCATTAGGCAGTGCCTCTGCAATTACTTATTCTACCAATCCGCAACCCAACAGGGCAACCCCTGCCGATTTGTATATAGTACCCAATACCACCATTGGTTGCGATCTGCCGGTTACATGGAACATTCCGGCACTTGGAGTTATTCAAAATCAAAAATCAGTACGTATAGATTTTGGTGCATTTACATTAGGTGCGGGGCAAACAGAAACATTTGTATACAAAGCACAAACGCCTCCGGGGGCAACTGCGGGTATGGTGGGCTGGAATAGTTTTGGAGCATCTGCTTTTCAAAATGCCGTACAATATATTGGTTCCGAATCTCCAAAAGTTTGTGTAAATATTGCAGATACAGGCTGCGGCTGCATTGGTAATTTTGTTTGGTTTGATACCAACAACAATGGCTTGCAGGATGTTGGCGAAGCTGGCATTAACGGATGCACCATTACCTTATATACAGCAGCAAATGTGCAGGTAGGCTTACCGGTTGTTTCTGCCAATAACATCAATGGCTTCCCCGGTTATTATAGCTTTTGTGGCTTAGCCGCCGGCTCTTATTACATTACTGTTACACCACCTGCAGGTTATATGCTTACTAATATTAATAACAGCAACCCTGCTTTAAATAGTGATGTAAACCCCAATAATTTTACCAGTGCCGTATTTACATTTAACTGCCAAACCAATAATGATATAGATGTAGGTTTAGTAGAAGATGATGGTTGTAATTGTAATAAAAGCAGTTGGGGAAATATATACATAAGCAACCAGGTAATTATTAATCCACACCTGGGATTGGCTAAAACAGCAGTACCAATTGGCGATGCTGTACCATGGCCGGGAACTGGCACTACTACCAAGTTAGATTGCAAAACAAATCAAGGGCCCATTACTTTAAAATGCAAAACCACTTACAATTTTTCAGCAGCATATAACTGCGTACCTGCAAGTTGCGGCTCTGTTCAAATAGTAGTTACATTTCCAAACGGAAGCACTACAACAAGTACGGGCACAGCCAGCTTTACCACCAACGATGGCGGTTTATACACTGTAGCTATTTATGGAAAATGCGGTAATAAAATTTGTGATAGCTGTAAGTTTATTTTTAAAGTGGTGTGTCCTGTTTGTCCCTGCGATCCTAAACTCACTGTAAAGCCAACCACAAAAAGTATTACGCATGTTACATCCGCTCCGCCCTATACTTTGTTAAGTCAGAATTTTAACATCACTACACCGGCAGGTATGTTATATACACAGTTGAGAGCTGAAGTGGTAGGCTTTACATTGCAAAGTGGCTTTAGCAACGAATGTATTGCCTGTAAAAATTTACCCTATACCTGGAGTAGTATTTACAATGCATCCAACATTAATACCAATGTGGCGGTAGCAGATAGTATTACCATGGGTACTATGCCGCCGGTTATTCAATTCACACCGTCGTTAACCAATACCCATCAAAATCCCAGAGAAACAATCTGGAGTGATTATAACGGATTTACTATGCCAGCATCATTAAACATGCAGTTTATTTTGCCGCCAAAATCAATCATTACCTGTTGTACGCTGTATGGAAAAATATGTGTGAAGTTTACCTTCCGCGACAGGGATTGTAAAGAATGTGAAGTGGTGGTTTGCTTCGACTACAGTATTCCACCAACTACGGGCCATGATAATCCCACAGGTGGTACTGGCGTTGGATTACCCAATAAAGATTTAGATGCAACTACTATAACACAAGAGGCTGTAAATACCGATTGTAAAACTTGCGGAGAAAATGCCGAACCTACAGGCGGTTTACCAACAACAAATGGTAATAACCCAACGGCTACTGCAGCAACTAAGCAGGAAGAAATTACAACAGAAGTATTGGAGCAACAATTGAAACAATTAAAAGAGTTAAAAGCAAAAGGTATAAAACGCGGTGATGTGGAATTGATACCGGTAATAGAAGCAAAAATTAAAGAAATAAAAAACAGGCCGGTAAATAACGAACCCAAAAAATAAGTGAATAATACCATGAACAAAACCATTATAGTTTTATTCTTTTTATGCTGTGCAACATCAGTCATAGCACAAGTACCAAAAGTAAGTGTAAGCGGTACCATGGGTATTAGTTACGAAGGTTATGGATTGGACAGAAACCCCGCTGGCTGGACGGGTTATACCCCACGCCGGCCATGGAACCAGGTGCGGTTTAATTTTATGCCCAACTTTCAATTTGGTAAAAATTTCTCTTTGCCATTTAATATTAACCTGGCAGCATTGCCCACCAACTTTGCCGGGCCTTACAGTGGTTTTATTCCCGGCGGGCCAAAGCAAAATTTTAAACAATGGATGACCAACCCGGTAAATAATATTGCGGTTAATCCAAAATACAAATGGGCCGAGTTGCAATTGGGTACGCAATATTTACGCTACAGCGAATTAAGCACGGGGGACATTGGTGTGTTTGGCGCAGGCTTTGATTTGAAGCCAGGACAATACCGTATCAAATTTTTTACGGGTACATCGCAGCCGGGTATTAATTATTTTGCAGGGCCGCCTTTGCCCGGCATTACCGGGGCCTTTAAACGCAATAACTGGATGTTTCAAATTGGTAAAGAAAAAGAAGATAAGTATGAAGTGGCTTTTAATTTTGCAAAGGGAAAAGATCTCATTAGCTCTTCTGCACCGCCGCCATTAACTATTAAGCCACAGGAAGGTTTTGTAATTAGTATGATAACCAATGTGCATTTTAATAAAGGCTGGTATGTAAAATTAGAAGGTGCCCAATCTGTTTTTACCACCGACTTAAATACCGCATCCAGCTTATTAATAAAATCGTTTGAACCATTTATTAAAGCACATACTGCAACTATAAGAGATTATGCTGCAACCGGGTCCCTGGGTAAAAAAGGAAAGAACTTTGATATCGGTATCAGTAGTAAATATTTTGGTGCTGGTTTTCAAACAGTGGGTTATCCTTACCTGCAACCCGATCGTTTGGATTATACTATCAACACAAAATTAAATACCTGGAAAAATAAAATGAATATTGTAGCCAGCCTTGGGCAGCGGGTAAATAATATCAGCAACACCACTTTAAAAGCCAACCAGTTTATTGGCAACCTTAACTGGTTTACTCAATTTAATGATAAGTGGAGCCTGAATGTAAACTATAATAATTTTGGTTTTCAAACCGCCAGCGGCCTTAATCCTTACGGCATAAAAAATGTAAGTAATGATCTTGGTATTAGTCCCACCTATACCTGGAGCAACACAAAAATGATGCACCTGCTTAGCCTTAGTTACAATTACAGCAAATACGATGAACGTGATGTTTTAACCGGGTTAACCACCAGCAACAATACCCACACGGCCCTGCTTACCTATGTGCCTTCTTTTTTTACTAAAGACGTTACGCCCGATTTTAGCCTGATGTATTTTTACAATGATGTGCCAATGGCAAAAACAACACTGGCCACCCTCAGCAGCGGGTTAAGTATGCCCGTTGCTAAAAAGAAAGTACAATTGCGTGGACAGTTGCAATACAATTTAACCAAACTCAATTCATTTAAAAGCGATAATAATCTCATCGCTTCCTGCAGTGTGGATTGGAAGATAACCAAACAGTTTAGCTGGAACACCTATTTATCTACCAACTATTTTAAGTACGGCAATTCTGTAATTCCTGCTGGGGCTAACTATTTAGAAAGCACCTGCCGCACCGGGTTTCAATATAAATTTGATACTAAGAAAAACAAATAACTATGAAAAAGATTATAGCAATAGTTTGTTTTATGATAACCGTACAATCGCTGTTATCACAAATAAATATCAACTTAACAGTAGCAGGCAGGCCACCCGCCAGGTTATCAGATTGGGCAAACCGCAGGGATGTGTTAACGCTTATAATGGGTAGCAGCCAAGCAGTAAGGTTTGATGTAAAAATAAAGACCGAAATAAAAACTTTAGATGGTACTGTAATTGGAGCCACTAATTTAAACACAGCTAAAACATATACGCCACTAGCCGGCGCATCAACCATTTTAAACGCTTTAGATGTTTTGCCTTTGGAGAATATTGTTTTTACCGGCAAACATCAAACTGCATTATTAAAAACAGGCAAGCTGCCTGCAGATAATTATATGATTTGTGTACAATTGGTAAGAGTTCCCGATTATGCACCTGCATCGGCAGTTACCTGTAAAACTTTTTACCTGGCGGCTTATCAACTGCCCACTTTAATGTTGCCATCTAATGAACAAGAGTTAAACAAATCCATAGCACAATCGGCCATAACTTTCCGTTGGACGCCGGTGGTGCCTGCTTCAACCACTCCCGTTACTTATCGTTTACTGGTTTTTGAAATTTTAGAAAATCAAAAAGATGTACAGGCATTAAGAAGCAACCAGCCATTGCTGGATAAAAATATTGTAGGCACCACGCAATTTATATGGCAACCACAATTAAGTATGATGCCGTATACTGCTGCAGCAGATAGCCTGAATGCATCGCCCCAAAAAGGCAAAAAATTTATCTGGACCATACAAACACTTGACAATTTAGGTCAGCCTTTAAACCAAACCGATGGCAATGGCGAAAGTATGAGTGAACCTAAAGTGTTTTTTGTAATTGATAAAAATGTTGCAGGTAAAAAGAAGGAATAAAAAATTGGATTGTTTTTTTAAAAAGCAATTGCAATGTTCAAAAGGGAAGGCAGATTTTTATGATGCACATGATAAATTATGATTGATCTGCGAAAATCTTAACCATCATAAAAATCTGCGTTCCAAAAAATCGCCGAAGGCGGATTAAATCGTATTCATCATCTCTCTTATCAAATCAGTTTCAAAACCTTTTTGCATCAAATGATCCTGTAATTTTCTTTTTTTGATAAAGATATTTTTTTCACTCCTGAGTGTTTTTACTTTTTCATCAAAAAGCTTTTGCAGGGTCTTTAAATAATCTTCCTCGTCAATTTGCCGCAGGGCTTTTTTAATACAGTATTCGCTAACTTGTTTTTGTTTGAGCTGGTATTTTATTTTTACCCGGCCCCATTTTTTTGTTCTAAAATGGCCACCGGCAAAAGCAATGGCAAAACGTTCTTCATTTAAGTAATTCTCTTCAATCAGTATGCTGATGATCTCGTCCACTTCTTTTTTATTTAACCCAAAACCATACAGCTTATCTTTTACCTCGGCATGGCAGCGCTCCTGGTAAGCGCAGTAGTGTTTTGCCTTGGGGAGCGACTGTTGGGGTGTAAATTTTTGAGTGTTCATAGAGCTACAAAAATATACTGCTTGCAGCAAAATGCAGCTTTAATCACAATATTGCCTATTTATACACAGCCGGGGCAATTTTTATTATCTTCATTACAAGCAATCTTTTATCTTTGGAGCTATAATAACTATATTTTATGAAGTTTATCGTTTCGTCTTCGGCTTTGCTGAAACAACTGCAACAGATCAGCGGTGTAATTAACGCCAATACCGTATTGCCCATCCTGGAAGACTTTTTGTTTGAAATTGAAAAAAACAAACTCACCGTAGTGGCTACCGACCTGGAAACCGTAATGAAAGTACACCTGGATATTGAAGCCAAAGACAGCGGCAAAGTATGTATCCCGGCAAAGATCCTGATGGATTCTTTAAAGAACATACCCGAGCAGCCACTCACTTTTAATATAGATAAGAATTTTGGTGTGGAATTAACCAGCGATAATGGTAAGTATAAAGTGATGGGAGAAAATCCCGATAACTTTCCTAAAGAACCAGCGGCTGATGATGCCAACAGTTTTACCATGACATCTACCGCATTGGTTACTGCTATCAACAAAGCCATTTTTGCGGTAAGCAATGATGACCTTCGCCCGGCCATGACCGGGGTGTTTTTTGAACTGGATAAAAAAGGGATGACCTTCGTTGCTACTGATGCCCACCGTTTGGTGCGTTATACCCGTACCGATGTAAGCTGCCCTAAAAAAGATTCTTTCATTGTACCTAAAAAACCTTTGAGCTTATTAAAAGGTTCTTTACCCGATAATGAAGATGAACTGAACATCAGCTATAATAGCAATCACTTATTTGTAAAACATGGCGGTACCGAACTGGTGTGCCGGTTGATAGATGCCCGTTTTCCCGATTATAAAGTGGTAATACCGGTTGATAATCCTTATAAAATGACGGTGAACAAAAGCGATTTTCAAAATGCCCTGCGCCGTGTAAGTGTATTTAGTAATAAAAGCACCAACCAGGTGGCATTAAGCATCAGCGGCAGCGAATTACAGTTGGCCGCACAGGATGTGGATTTTAGTTTTGAAGGTAACGAACGCATGGCCTGCCAGTATGATGGCGAAGACCTGCAAATTGCTTTCAACGCCAAATTTTTAATTGAAATGCTGAATGGCGCCGATACCAGCGAAATAAATATGGAATTGAGTACGCCTACAAAAGCGGGTATTATTAAACCTACCGAAATGGGCGATAATGAAGAACTGCTGATGCTGGTAATGCCATTGATGTTGAATAATTAAAAGCCCCCTCCGTCCCCAACTTGTTGGGGAGAACTGACGGAGAGCATAATATATTTGAAACCGGAGTTTTTGGCTTCGGTTTTTTATTTTCACCCTGTGCAAAATGATTTAGATATTTCTTAAATCTTCTACCGAACTTACATACTTAAATTCAACCACCATGTTCCTGATTGTATTGGGCATTATTGCTTTTATTGCCTCCGGCGTATTCTTAAAAAACAATCCTTCTTTGCAAAAATTTAAACCCGCTGGCCGTATTTTAGGTGTAGTTTTTATTGCCCTGGGTGTTATTACCTCCTGCGTAAAACAAATTGATGCAGGACAAATTGGAGTAAAAGTGTTATTTGGCAGTATTCAAAATGATGTAATGGGAAGTGGCTTACACTTCATTAACCCTTTGCTGGATGTAAAAAAATTAGATGTAAAAACACAGAACTACACCATGAGTGGTGTAAATGATGAAGGCCATAAATCGGGCGACGATGCGATAAGGGTTTTAACCAGCGATGGGCTGGAGGTAACGATAGACCTTACCGTTTTATACCGGATAGTAGCCACCGAAGCACCTAAATTATTAAAGGAAACCGGCGACGATTATGAAGATAAAATTGTGCGGCCGCTTACCCGTACAAAGATCCGTGATAATGCGGTGTACTACCAGGCGGTAGATCTGTTTGGTAATAAAAGGGATGAATTTCAGCAACGCATTTATAAAAGCATTGAAGAAGATTTTAAAAAACGCGGCTTAATGCTGGAACAATTGCTGGTAAGAAATATCACCTTACCCAATTCTGTAAAAGCATCTATCGAATCTAAAATAAATGCCGAGCAGGATGCTAAAAAGATGGAATTTGTATTATTAAAAGAAAAACAGGAGGCCGAGCGTAAAAGAGTAGAAGCCCAGGGTATTGCCGATTACCAGCGCATTATTAATACGGGCCTTACCGATCAGCAATTGCAATACGAACAAATTAAGGCCATGAAAGAGCTGGCCCTTAGCAGCAATGCAAAAGTAATTGTAATGGGTAAAGGAAATACACCATTGATAATTGATGGAAAACAATAAAAATTATGCACTTTAAACAAATAGCATCCTACGATAATTATATGCTGGCCAATATGACGCTGGGGTTATTACAGGAAAACGAGATCCAGTGTCATTTAAAGGACGAGAATATAGTAACTATTGATCCTTTGCTAAACCCCGCGGTAGGCGGCATAAAATTAATGGTGGCTGAAACGGATTACCCGGCAGCGGTAGTATTATTAAAGGAGGCTGAAGAAAATTATTTAAAAGACATTGCCTGCCCTAAGTGCCATACCAATAATTTGGAAGTAAAAGAAACCATCAATAACCCGGAGAGCTTTTGGGGTAAATTAAAAAACCAGGTTGCTTATGGCCAAAGCAGTACTTATAAAAAAGAATATGTTTGTACCAATTGCAAATCAATTTTTGCAGAAATACCGGCCAGTTTTTAACAAACCACGCTTTGTTTTATGTACATCGAAATTATTATTTCGATACGCTGTACACTGCTAAGAATCGAAATAATAATTTCGATGTACCGCCGGCCTACTGCTGCTGCTGTATCATTTGCACATACCTTCTGTAAGAGTTGCCATCAATTTTATCGCTTATCACTGCTTGGCCAATAACCTGTGCGGTTAATATAGCTGCCTGATTAGCTGCAACTGATCCATCTTCATACGATACAGAAACACCTACTTCTAAAGTTTGCTTAGCCGTTCCTTTATAAGTGCCTTTTACGGGGGAGCAATCGCTAAAACTTCTGCCAATGGCTAATCGTACATGCAGGTCGTTCACCATACAGTTGTTAGTGGGGTCTACCCCCAGCCAGCCATAAAAAGGAATATAAGCTTCTACCCAGGCATGTGTAGCACCTTCGCCACGCAGGTTATTATCGTGCGGGCACACATAGCCGCTAACATAACGGGCCGGTATGCCCAGCAAGCGCAGCATTACCAGTAAGATGTGTGCAAAATCCTGGCATACGCCGGCCTTAAGCTGCCAAATTTCATCCAGGGTTGTTTCTACTGTGGTTATGCCTTTTATGTAACTCAGGTTATTGTACACATACTCGTTCAATTGTTTTACTGCAGTAAACACCGAAACTGTTTTATAAAATCCTGCGTCAGCAATTGCTTTTACTTCCGCCAGGTCTTTAAAATTTTCCTGCTTTAAAAAATCTATATAAGGGATAATGTATTTTATTTCTTCCAGGTGCGCCCATTGCGTTGGGGTATCCTGGTCGTCGGCCGGTAAAAGCCTTGGTTTAGTTACAACAGAAATAGTAGATTCAATGCGCATTTCCGTATGTGCTGCAATGTTCATAAACGAACCGATCTCGTTGCCATAATAATCTGTAAAGATTTCCAAAAACGGTTCCCCGGTTATAAAAATATGCTGGCTTTTTACTTCCTGAAATTCATCTTTTAACGGAAACAGCATTATTTGGTTAGCGCTGTCCATGACAGGTTCGGGGTATGTATATTTAGTAATGTGCTGTATGGTAAACTGAGGCATGACGTGGGTTTGTGAATGGTGAGTTGTGAGTTGTTAATAGTTTGTGGTTTGTAGTTAATAAAGCAAGTGTCGTCCGGAAAACGCTACTCACCATTCACAACTCACCACTCACTTAGCTGTGGCCAAAATAATTTTTACTTAATGTGCTTCCAATTTCAAAAAGCGATATTTTAGTTTCTGTTAAAAAATGATGCAGCCCTTCGAATATAATAGTATCGGGTGTAGAGAATTTTATTTTACTCTCCAGTTTACCAATCATAAAATCTATTTCATTAAAGCCATAACTGTTACTGTTATTTTGCAACCTGCTAAAATAATTGTGCAGGTGGCGCACCGAGTATATTACCGAACGGGGAAAATTTTCATTTAAAATGATCTGTTCCATTACTTTTTTTGCTTCAAACCCTCCTCGGTAGGTTTTTAAATATAATTCATACCCAGAGATGGACATCAGCATGTATTTCCAGTAAGTGGTATCTGCCGGCTTATCCAGTTCATAATTCAGATCGCTGAATTTTATATCCAGAATATCTGCGGACTGAATAGCACGTTCCAGTAACTTTCCAATATTAATAAACGAGTTGCCCTCGCCTCTTGCCATCGTTACATCGGTGGTGCCATAATACAAAAGCCCTTCTTTTATTAATGTATCCAGCACGGTAATAGGGTCTTCTCTTTGTAACTGGTCTATTAATCTTTCCTGCCGTACGGTATGATAAAAATCGTTAAGGCATTGCCACATTTCTTTAGTGATATGGTCCTGCACACTGCGGCCATTCTCCCTTGCCTGTGTTACAATATTCAATACCGAATTGGGATTGTCTTTATCGGTAACCATAAACTGTAAAACCGCCCTGGTATTCTTTGCCAGTGCCGCAGCATCTTCATCTTTTAAAAAGGTGAAAATTCTTAGCACGGGCTTCCAGCTAAATTCCTGTATGTCATCCTGCGAAGAAGCATAATTAATTTTCAGCATTCTTAAAATGCCGTCCGCTCTTTCCATATAGCGGCTCATCCAAAATAAACTATCGGCAACTCTACTTAACATTGTTATTCTTTTAATTGGCCCGCAGATTTCGCTGAAGGCGCAGATTGAGTTTTAATTTTTTAACTTAATACTAATAGATTCGCTTCTGCGATATCTGCGTATTCTGCGTATTCTGCGGGAGATTAATCCATCAACACCCAGGTATCCTTACTACCTCCACCCTGCGATGAGTTTACCACCAGCGACCCTTCTTTAAGTGCCACACGTGTTAAACCTCCGGGTACAATTTCTATTCCGCCTGGGCCGCATAAAGCATAAGGCCTTAAGTCTACTCTCCGTGGTTTTAATTCGCCACCCATATAGCAGGGGCAACTGGACAAACTAATGATGGGCTGAGCAATAAATTCTCTCGGGTTAACGATCACTTCTTTTTTGTATTCCTCAATTTCCTTTTCGGTTGCGGCACTACCCATCAACCATACCGTAGCCGCCACTGGCATTGGTTTTTTTAATTACCATGCGTTCAATATTTTTAAACACATGTTCCCTTTCGTCATCTTTACCTAACTGGTAAGTGGGCACGTTCTTTAACAGCGGCTCTTCGTTTAAGTAATAACGGATCATGGCCGGAACAAAAGTGTAAATGGCCTTGTCATCCGCCACGCCATTACCCACTGCATTTACAATGGCTACATTGCCTTTGCGGTAAGCACTCATAATTCCGGCAACGCCCAGCAAACTTCCGGGATCAAAAACCAGCGGGTCTAAATATTCATCATCCACACGGCGGTAAATAACATCTACCTGCTGCAGGCCTGAGGTGGTTTTCATATATACTTTATGATTGTCTACCACCAGATCTTTTCCTTCTACCAGTTCCACCCCCATCATTCTTGCTAAAGTAGTATGTTCAAAATAAGCAGAGTTGTAAATGCCTGGTGTTAATAACACAATAGTTGGGTTATAGATCTGCCTGGGCGAAAGCGACATTAAATTTCTATGCAGTATAGTTGGGTATTCAGTTACGCTGCGTACATTATTGTGCGGCAACAAATCAGGAAAGATACGCTTGGTGATCTCCCTGTTCTCCAGCATATAACTTACACCGCTTGGCGTACGCAGGTTATCTTCTAAAATATAGAATGAACCATCACTGTCACGAATAAGATCGATACCCGATATGTGTACATAAATATCATATGGCACCGGAAAGTTGTGCATCTCCCTTAAATAATGCGGACAACTATATATCATTTGTGCTGGCATCACCCCATCTTTAATAATAAACTGGTTGCTGTAAATATCTTTTAAAAAAAGGTTGAGTGCCTTTAGCCTTTGCTTAATGCCTTTTTCAATAAAATCCCACTCGGCAGCGGTGATGATACGGGGAATAATATCAAAAGGAAATATCTTTTCAATGCCCTCGCCATCGCTGTAAACAGTAAATGTAATACCCTGGCTCATGAAAAGGCGTTTGGCCAGCTCCTCTTTTTTATTCAGTTCATCAATAGAAAGCTGCTGTAAAAAATCGAGTGCTTTTTTATACTGCTCCCTTACAGATGCATCTTTGTACATCTCATCCCAGGTGTTGGCATCAACCAAATACGATTGCAACAGTTCGCTAGTTTGCATAACAGTTAGTTTATAAAATATAAATTGACCTGCAATCGAAAAGAATATATGGCAACCAAATATAAGTAAATCCGTTTGCTTTTTAACAAGCTGGCATAATTTTTAAAAAGTAATTTTTATATAAATTTTTTATTCTCCATTAATGGGCAGGGCTTTTAATTGGTAACTTTATACCTAATTATTTTTTGATGAAGAAAATTGCCATGATACCGGCACGCTATGCTGCCACCCGTTTTCCTGCAAAGCTAATGCAGTTATTAAAAGATAAAACGGTTATCCGCCATACTTATGACAATACACTGGCCACTGGCTTATTTGATGAAGTAATGGTAGTAACTGACAGCGAAATTATTTTTAATGAGATAACTCAGCATGGCGGTAAAGCAAAAATGAGTGTGAGAACACACGAAAGCGGCAGCGATAGAATTGCAGAAGCAGTTGCAGATATGGAAGTGGATATAATTGTAAACGTTCAGGGTGATGAACCGTTTGTACAAAAAGATCCCTTACAAAAACTATTAGAAACTTTTAACGACGAAAGCGTTCAGGTGGCTTCATTGATGCAGGTATTATATGATGAAAAATTTATTAAGGACCCTAATTATGTAAAAGTGGTGGTGGATAAAAACATGAACTCACTACTATTTAGCCGAAGAGTTATTCCTTACCCAAGAGATAAAGAGGTGGCTATTACTTATTACGAACATATTGGTGTATATGCTTTTCGCAAACAGGCACTGATGAATTTTACCAGCTGGCCAATGACCGCATTGGAAGCTGCCGAAAAAGTGGAATGCCTCCGCTACTTAGAAAATGGCGTGCCCTTAAAAATGGTGGTTACCAAATATATGGGGGTTGAAATTGATACCCCGGAAGATTTAGAAAGAGCGGCAAAGCTTTTATAATTTTTGTATTGCTGCCCCAATTACGCTAATGCTATCTCTTATTTCATTTAATGCCGGTATCAGAGCTTCCTGATCTTGTGTTTCAATCATTTTATTAAATACGTCAAGTTCTTTTCTTCTTAGCTGTATATATTCTAACAGTTTTGTTGTTTTCTTTTGCACACCTGCAGAAACTTCATAGGCCTGCATTTGCTTTAATTTATCTTCAGCTTGTTTCCACAAAGGAAAACAGGTGTTTTCAATTTTATTTTTTAATTCAGGGTCCGTTAAGGTAGTATCACTTAATGGAGCCACTGCTTTATCTTCTATAGTTACAATTTCGTTGAGCGAATTATTATATTTATCATTGTCTTTATACCCGGCATTTAATCCAGCAGTTCTAACCTCATCACCCACTTTATTTTGTTGTAAATAACTAAATGCAATAATCAGGGTTAATATTACTACCGCAGGCACTATCCATTGCAGTTTTTGTTCCTGCTTTTCTTTTTTTACAGCATACACATAGATATATCCAATAACAAAACCACTTAGCAAACCACCAATATGTGCAGCGTTATCTACGCCACCCTTTAATCCATAAAATAAATTATATGCCACAAAAATAACAATGCTTTGCAGCAAAGGCTGCCTCATTTGCTTTGGTATAAGGCTGGTAGTAAGCAAAGCCAAAAACAAGCCGTACATACCAAACACTGCCCCCGAAGCTCCTGCGCTATTCACTGGATCGTTATGCCACCAAAGGCTTACAATGCTTGCCAACACACCGGTACATAAATAAGCAGCGGTATATTTTGCTTTGCCCAGCATTGGCTCCAGGTAAACACCTACCGTATAAAGGCAATACATATTCATGGCTAAATGAATAATACCAAAATGAATAAACACATTAGTAACCAATCGCCACCAATCGCCACTTAATGTAAGCGGTGCATAATCACTTCCCCATTTTATATGTACGTAACCATTGGGTTCAAAAAGTCCGGCACCATTTACTACCATCAAAATAAACAGCAGCACATTTATGGCTATAATACCATAAGTTACATACATATTGCTGCCCGATAAGTTCATCGCCTTATCAATTTCTTCGACATCTCTTTGCTCCTGCTCTGCTGCAGCTACAGTAACTGATCTCAACTCTGTTATAGCATCCTTATTTGCTTCTATTGCATCTGTAGAAATATTATTTTTAGCCACTTCAAATGCTGCAAAAAATGCAGCTATGTTTTTTTTATTTTTTCCTGTTATATCCAGCAGCTCATCTTTAATCATTTCGCTGCTTACGCTCAATTCACTGCCATTGTATGTAATAAGCACATGCTGCGGATTGGAATTCCACTTTTTTATAGTTTGACCCAATAACTTTTCTTCACCGGCAAATAAAATATCCCATTTAAGGTTTTTTAATGCCTGATAACTTATGGCAAGCGCTGTTTCTTTATCAAGGTTGGTAAGTGCAATAGTTTGTTCTTGCCTGGGCATAAAGGTTATTTTATAACAAGATGTCATTTTTTTCTGGTTTTACCATAGAGAGCCCTACATATTTTGGTAATCTTGTACCTTCGCTTAAAGAAAACAACTTTTATGGCATTTAGAAATTTAAAATTGGTGGGCTGTGTTATTTATGGCCGTGGTAGCTTTAATCAGTTAGATGAAATAATTGCGCCGCACAGAAAAGCCGGTGCCCCAATGATATTTTTGGTAGATCATTTTTTTGAAGGCAAGGCTCTTGCAAGCCGGATTCCAATTAGTGGTAACGATAAAATAATTTTTGTAGATGTTACATACGAGCCCAAAACAACTTATGTGGATGACCTTGCCAGGGAGCTGAAAGAAACCTTTGGTATAGTAAGTGGTATAATTGGCATTGGTGGCGGCTCTGCTATGGATTTAGCAAAAGCGGTTTCTTTAATGATGACCAACCATGGTTCTTCTGCCGATTACCAGGGGTGGGATTTGGTTAAATCACCCGGCGTATACAAAGTTGGTATTCCTACATTAAGTGGTACAGGTGCCGAGGTAAGCAGAACAACAGTGCTGACAGGCCCGGCAAAAAAACTGGGGATGAACAGCGACTTTACACCTTTTGATCAAATAGTTTTAGATCCGGAACTTACTGCTGATGCACCTGCCAACCAACGTTTTTATACCGGTATGGATTGCTATATACATTGTATTGAAAGTTTAACCGGCACTTACCTTAATGAGTTTAGCAAAAGCTATGGTGAAAAAGCGCTGCAGCTTTGCCGTGAAGTATATGTAAACAAAAGCGGCTGGGATGCCGACAGCGATGAAAAACTGATGATGGCTTCTTATGCCGGTGGAATGAGTATTGCTTACAGCCAGGTGGGTGTGGCGCATGCGGTTAGCTATGGCTTAAGTTATTTATTGGGTACTAAACACGGTGTTGGTAATTGTATTGTATTTGATAAACTACAAGACTACTATCCTGAAGGGGTGAAAGAATTTAAAATAATGGTAGAAAAAAATAACATTGATATACCACAACATATTTGCGCCGGGTTAAGTGATGATGATTTTAATAAAATGATTGATGTATCGCTGGGCATGAAGCCACTTTGGGAAAATGCACTGGGAAAAGATTGGGAAAAAATAATGACAAGGGAAAAGCTGAGGAAATTATATGAACAGTTATAATGGCTTTTTTGTAAATGCCATTATAACTATAGTCAGGCCCTTATTTCTTTTTTTACCGATATCAATTCTGTTGATGTATTAAAAAGTATAGTAAGTTCGCAACCATTACCAGGTGTTGAGTTTATGCTAACTCTTCCATTAAACATCTCGGCCCGGCTCTTCATATTTTGCAATCCTACGCCATTTCTTTTTTGCATTATATCAAAACCTATTCCATCATCCTGTATATTTAATTTAACTTCGTTACCGTGCTGCTGTAAAGTAATAAATACTGTTTGCGCCCGGGCATGTTTCAATATGTTGTTAAATTGCTCCTGGGTAATTCTGTATATTGCCAGTTTAAGTTTGTCATCTAGCAAACTTTCATCATAGCAATCCCACTTTGTACTAAACTCCAGTTTATTTACTCTCGTTATTTGATCAATCATATCAGTTATAGCTTCAATCAAACTAATTTCGCCCAGCGATGGCGGCACTAATTTTTTTGATAGTGTTCTTATCTCGTCCATAGCGGTGATTATAAAATCTTTACTGTCTTTAATCAGGTTGATCCGGCTATCATCTCGGGATATGGCGCATTCCATGTATAATTTAGCTGTGGCTAAAATTGGGTTTATATTGTCGTGTAATTCTTCTCCTAAAAAAGATCGTTCCTTTTCCTGTGCGGCAATAACTGCAACCGTTATTTGCCTTACCTGTTGCTCTCTTTCTTCTGCCAGCTTTTTTTCAAGTTTTATTTTTTCCGTTACATCGTTACATATACCGTCAATACGTATAAGCCTGCCTCTTTTATCAAGTGTGGGTATCATTTTAGTTTCTACCCAACGGATATTTTTATCTCTGTGTATAATCCGGTATTTATTAAAAATGGTTTTACCGTTTTCCAGCTTTTCGTATTCTCTGCCAACAAAACACTTTTCTTTATGATGAATAATATTTAACCACAAATCTCTGTCTGCCATAAACTCATCGGGTGTATAACCATACACTTTTATACATGCAATGGATATGTGTTTAATACGGTAATTGATCATATCCATAGAAAACAACACTTCATCAATAGTATTGAATATTTTTTCCAGTTCGCTATTGGCTGCTTTTAATTTTTCATTACTTTTCTTAAGGCTTTCGCTCATTGCAACCATTATATCTTTTTGCAGGCTGGCCTCTTGTAATTTACCTATCTCAAAACTTTGTACTGCCTGGCTTTCGCCAGATACATTAAAATTATATGCCCACAAACCGCACAGAAAAAAAATAATCCCGGCAAGCGATATATGAATCATAAAAGTGTGTATGGTCATATCATCGAGCTGGGTAAAATAAATTTTATCAAAACCCATAATTTGCAAATATCCAAATGCAGCATGGTGTAGTATCACTATTATTGCCAGGGGAATTTGCAATTTGCAATTTCGGTAGGTAATTAAAATTGCACTACCTATAAATGCTAAAAAATGCATTTCAAACATGCCATGCATCTGATAAATAAATTGCACCATAAAAAACCCTAGCACAACTGATAAAATATATTGATACAGATTGGAGTGGGGTAAAATTAATTTGGCCGAATAATAGGTCAGTAAAGAAAGGCCACCTACTCCAACTGCAACTAGCCATGTATCATAATAAAATGCCAATAACAAGCCTATCAAAAAGAAAGCAATCAGAAAATAATTCATCAGCCGGTCTGACTTTTCTTTTGCCTGTATAAATTGTTCTTCTACGTAATTTGCTTTCATGGATATGGGTGGTAATTGAAATTTATTGTACAGCTACCACTAACATACAAGTTGTTGGTTTTGGATTAAAAAACGGGACAGCTTTGTTTTATCATTCTCACACAGGTATTTTCGATACTAACAAATATCAATTAATTGTTAGTATCATTAAATAGTAGAAAACCTTTGGTTTTTGTAGTATAGTTAACGGTTTTGTTACGTTGTTTGGCTATTTTATAAAGTTGTGGTTAATTGTTTTATTACCCAGATATAGATTCATTTGCATTATTTATAGTCTGCTAAAACAAAGCCGTGTGTAAAAAATATTCTGTAAATTGTTTTCTAATTGCCACACATGTTTGAACAAAGTAAAAAATATTTCTCCTACATATTAAATCCGTTGGATCTGCTGCGTACTAAAAAAGTATTGCAGGTAAACCCTACTGTTGAGTCGCCAAGGGTAGAACCTGAAGAAACCCATCTTTTTGTTTACGATTACGATGCCGCCACCGCAAATATGAAGGAGCTTAAAGAGGTTCCGGATTGTTTTCCCTATTTAGATTCTCCAAAAATAACCTGGCTAAATGTAGATGGCCTGCGCAAAGTTGATGTAGAAAAAATATGTACTCATTATGGTGTTCATTATTTAATTACCGAAGATATTTTAAGTATTGGCCAACGACCAAAGATGGACGAAATTGACGGACTGGTATTTTGTTTATTGAACATGATGTACTTTAATCAAAAAGATTCGGCTGTAGAAACTGAACAGATAAGTATTGTGCTGGGTAAAAATTTTGTCATCAGTTTTCAGGAAGATGCATCAAGAGATGTGTTTAACCCTTTAAGGGAACGATTAAAAGTAGGTGGCAGTAAAGTTAGGCAGCAAAAAGCCGACTATTTGTTTTACTCTTTAATTGATATGATAGTGGATAATTATTTTGTGGTGATGGAAAAATTGGGTGAAAAAATTGAAGGTTTGGAAGAAGATATTGTACGCAATGCCAACACCCGTACCCTGGCTAAAATAAATATGCTGCGTAAAGAAATGATTGTTTTAAAAAGAAGTATTGCGCCGGTAAGGGAATTGGTGAATGGTATATTACGTAGCGATAACGAATTGATTGAAGAACGTACAGAAAAATATTTTAAAGATGTGTACGACCATATTTTACAAGCAAACGAATTGGCAGAAAACTATCGTGATATGATGATGAACTTAAATGATCTGTATTTAAGTAATGTTAATTTAAAGATGAATGAAGTGATGAAAGTGATGACGGTGGTAACCTGCTTGCTTGCTCCGGCAACAGTTATTGGAGGTATTTTTGGGATGAATTTTGAAACAATTCCATTGCTGCATAACAAATGGGGGTTCTTTATTTCGGTAGGCTTAATGTTGTTTATTCCCCTGGCAATGCTAAGGGTTTTTAGAAAGCGGGGGTGGTTTTAATACGTCAATAGTGAATCGTCGGTGGTCAATAAGGTTTTATTATTGCATATTTACTTTACGCCTCACAACTTCTTTTTAAAAATGGGTACTGTGCTGCAGGGTTCGCCATACATAATACTTTTTGCAACAGGCCTGAGTAGGTTTGTAATTTCCACATACGCCGATTCGGTAACCGGCAATTCACCACAACCTTTTATTACTACTCTTTTATCTACATAATCTGCGGTGTTGATAGTATAAAGATTTTTTAAAAACAATGTTTGTAGCAAAACATCTTCATTACCAAAAACAATTGTTTTAGCAACGGGTTGCAGGTAACTGGCTGCAAGCATATAAGCCCACATAGGTATTATGGCATCTGCCGTGCAGGTAAGTGCTACGTTTTTATCCTGGTATGGGGCCAGGTCTAAATTTTTTAAGGCCTCTCTGTAATCTTTCTCTTTTAATATCAAACCCATAAATAAATATTCCTTCAGGTCAAACAGTATTGTTTCTCCTTTGGGATAATAATCTTCCAGGTTTAGTGTAATAATGCCACTTTCTGCAACCTTGTTTATCATTGCTTCTTCCATAATGTAAAGTTATAGCAATAATTTGCCGGCAAAGCGGCAGTGCAAAAAAATTCTTTATCCCGTAAATAAAAAAAGTCCCGGCACCGGGCCAGGACTCTTTAAAAAAATATTAGTTATTACTATTAATAAAATTTACTGCGGCTATCTTTTATAGTAGCCTGATTTTTTAAGCCTTCAAACCATGCCGCTCCGGCCTGGTTGCGCAGGTTAGATGTTTGTTGTGTTTTTTGCATTGCTTCAACTTCTTGTGCATCTGCAGGTTTACTGCCAATGCTGTTTACTTTTACTAAAAACACTCCACTTCCACCTTCAATTGGTGCCGATACTTTACTTTGGTTTTCTTTATTAAAACAAGCGCCAATTACTTTTGGCTCGGCCCATGCATTAGCAAGTACCTGGCTATTAAAAGTAAGTGTGCTGTCTGCCCCTGCAATTTCAACCTGTTTGCTGTAAGCTGCGGCTGCACTTTCTAATGTTGGGTTAGCGCCCAATTTTGCAACAATAGCTGCGGCTTTCTTTTGGTTGCGTACTGCAGCTTCTACCATTGGTCTTGCAGTTTTTGCATCCTGTGTTCCTTCGCTTTGTACTTTGTCAATAGTGGCTACTATAAACTGGTCGCCAATATTAAATGGTTCACTCACATTACCCTGCTTGCTTTCAAAAACCCAACGTACCAGTTGCCTGGCATCCTGCAATTGGCCAATTTGAAAATCATTTTCTTTTATAATAGTTGGCCAGGTAATTTTTTGTAAACCATTTTTAGCAACATAAGCTTCAAATTCTTTACTATTTTTTTGGCCAGATAATTTGGTAGCATTTAAATTAGCATTACTGATAGTGGTTTCGCTGGGTAAAATTTCCTTTGCTAAAAAAGCTATTTTATAAGCCGGGCTGTTTCCTTTTTGGCTCATCACTTCAATAATATGATATCCAAATTGAGTTCTTACCACATCTTTTGAACCAACTGGTTTTGTAAAACAAAAATCATTAAACTCTGGCACCATTGCTCCGTATCCAAACGTTCCTAGGTCGCCGCCTTTATCTTTACTTCCATCTGATGAGAAGCGTGCAGCTAATGCTCCAAAATCGGCACCAGCTTTAATAGCATTAAAAATACTATCGGCTTGTTTTTTTGCAACACTATCTTCTGCAATAGGCTGGCCCGTTTGCGGATCAACAGTTGGTATCAATATATGTCTTGCTTTTGCACTATCCGGAAAGTTTTTTACACCCAACATTTTTGCCAATACATAATTGCCATTATCTACATAAGGACCATAAACTGTTCCGATTGCTTGTTTAGTAATAGTATCAATTGCTACAGTAGTAATTCTTGCTTTTGGCTTATAGCTACTGTCGTATGGAATGGTTGATGCGTTTCTTGCTATAAAAGCTTCTGTGTTAGTTTCTGTTTCAAGTCCGGCTTTTAAACCGTTCACCAGTTCTTTTGTTTTAGCACTATCATCGCTGTTAGGTAACTGGCTAAAAGCAACATAGGATATCATACGGCCTTCTTCCTGCTTAAACTGGTTTTTATGTTTTGATACATAAGTTTCAATTTCGGCATCAGATACTTTAATAGTACTATCACTTATTACATTATAAGAGATGGCTACAAAAGAAACATTTGCAAAATTTTTGCTATCTGCTTTATCTTTTTCATGCATCCAGGTAGGATAGTAAGCACTTGCATTTAATAACGCAAAATATTTAGATGATATACTGGTTAATTTTTGTGGTTCGAGCAATTGAGCATCTATCATTTCCCGACGTTCGCCTTTTGCTTTTTTAAGATCAGCTAAAGCCTGGGTTACTTTAGATGCATCCAGTTTACCTGTTGCCGGATCAATCATATTCTGATCTTGTAAAAAAGGATTGTTCTGATCGTTACTAGCCAATATTGCTGAAAGTTCTTTAGAAGTAAAATCTATACCTAATTTTTTTGCTTCGGCATAAAATACCTTTTCGGCAACCATTTGATTCCACACTTGTTCCCTTACTTGCGCCTGGTCTGGTGTTCTTCCTGATTGTTGAGCTTGTTGCTGAGCCATTTGATAAGCAGCATTATATTTTTTCTCAAAATCAGCTCTTTCAATTGCCTCTCCATTAACTTTACCTACATTACTGGATAACGAATTTGAAAAATTTCTGCTTCCGGAATTGGCGTCCATTAATATAAAGCCAATTAAACTTAAAGCGATTACTGCAATTACTATTGCAGCTCCTTTATCACGAATTGTCTGAATTACTTGCATATATTTCCTGTAATTAAAATGGACGGCAAAAATAGGGGAAATTAAGATATTAACATTTAAATTTTAGCTTACCATACCGCTAATATTGAGTAGTGGCAGGGTTTTAAAAGTATAGTAGTGATTAATGCAGGTTGTTTTATTAACATTCAGGGTTTACGGGGTTTTAAACACCGGTTTGTTAATAAACCGGTTTTACTGTTAATAACATCAATTTCCTTCATTAAAAAGTCTTTATAAAATGGGTTTAAGTTTAGCCCTCGCCAATTTTTAAAATTTTAGTGTTGGAAGATGACAATTTATACCACCGATATTAACAACCTTTTTTTAAAAAAGGCTGATTTATTTTTCCTCTTCAATTTTTATTAACCTGTGTTTATAATTAATGAAGTAAAAATATATAAAGCAGCAGCAGCGATAGTTTACTTATCTATATCAGTAATTATTTTTATGTTAATTAGGTGTGGATGAGGGTGGATAAGTAAAAGGTTTTAATTTTACATCAAAGAGAAATAAATTTCTTTGCACTTATTAACACCCATAGTAGTAGTAAGTGATTATATAAATAATAAGTATTAATACATATTATGGTAGATATTAACAGCGCAAAAAATAATTTAGATGCCGCAGGTTTTTTAGATCTTGCCGTAGATCCGGAAATTGATTTGTTTGCAGAAATTGAAAAATTAAAAAAAGAAAAGAACGCCATTATCCTGGCGCATTATTACCAGGAGCCAGATATTCAGGATGTGGCAGATTATATTGGGGACAGTTTGGGCCTTGCACAAGCCGCTGAAAAAACGGAAGCAGATATTATTGTTTTTGCCGGTGTTCATTTTATGGCAGAAACTGCAAAAATTTTAAATCCTTCAAAAAAAGTTTTACTGCCCGATTTAAAAGCGGGTTGCTCTTTAAGTGATAGTGCACCACCGGCGCTCTTTAAATTATTTAAGGATAAGCACCCAGACCATTTAGTAATTACCTACATTAATTGCTCTGCAGGTATGAAGGCTTTAAGTGATATTATTTGTACCTCTTCTAACGCTCAAAAAATCATTGAAAGTTTACCGGCTGATCAACCTATCATTTTTGCACCAGATCGTAACCTTGGGGCTTATATTAACAAACAGACGGGTAGAAATATGCTACTATGGAATGGTGCCTGTATGGTACATGAAATTTTTAGTTTAGAAAAGATAACTAAACTTAAGATACGACATACAAAAGCTAAAGTGATTGCACATCCTGAATGTGAGGCACCGGTATTAGCAATTGCTGATTATATTGGCAGCACTACAGGATTATTAAAGTTTACTCAAAAGGATGATGCAACTGAATACATTGTTGTTACCGAAACAGGCATCTTACATCAGATGCAAAAGAATAACCCTGCTAAAACTTTTATACCAGCTCCACCAAATAACAGTTGCGCCTGTAATGATTGCCCTCACATGAAACTAAATACATTGGAAAAATTGTATTTATGTATGAAATATGAATTACCTGAAATTATAATGGATGAAGCATTGCGGCTTGCTGCAAAAAAGCCAATTGACAGAATGCTGGAGATAAGTGCTAAGTATGGGCTATAAAATATTATAGCTGTTATCTCGTACGTTTAATGAATAAGTTTTGTAATTTTTCATAAACAAATCTACATTCGTTAAAGATAAAAGTAAACTATATGGCAATTCCCTCAGTTGACCTGGCAGAATTTTTAAGTGGAGATCCTCTTCGTAAAGCGGCTTTTGTACAGCAGTTAGGCAATGCTTACGAAGAAGTTGGGTTTGTAGCTGTTAAAAATCACGGTGTTTCTTATGAACTGATTGCTGATTTATACAAATATGTTCAGGAGTTTTTTTCCCTTCCTTCGGAACAAAAGAAATTATATGAAATACCTGAGTTGGCCGGACAAAGGGGATATACCAGTTTTGGTAAAGAACATGCAAAGGGAAGTGATGCACCAGATTTAAAGGAATTTTTTCAATACGGACAAATACCACGGGATAATTATAAGGAAGAAGATTATCCGGAAAATGTTGAAGTAAAAGAAATAGCATCTTTTAATAAAATTTTTGAAGAAGCTTATCGGGCATTTGAGAAGTCGGGTACATCATTATTGCAAGCTATAGCTTTATATCTGGGTTTAGATGAGTATTATTTTGATAATTATGTTTACAATGGAAATTCCATTTTACGCTCAATACATTACCCACCAATTACCAGCGAGCCAAAAAGTGCTATACGGGCCGAGCAACATGAAGATATTAATTTGATTACTCTTTTGGTTGGTGCGTCTGCTGATGGGTTACAAATTTTAACCAAACAAAATGAATGGGTAGGCGTAACCAGTTTGCCAGAACAAATTGTAGTAAACGTTGGTGATATGCTTCAGCGCCTAACCAATAATAAATTACGCAGTACTACTCATCGTGTGGTAAACCCCGCAAGAGAGTTATGGCATACTTCCCGTTTTTCAATACCTTTTTTCCTGCATCCAAAAAGTAGCATGAGTTTGCAATGTTTGCAAAGTTGTGTAGATGAGCAGCATCCAAAAGGATATGCCGATGCTACAGCCGGTGAATACCTGGATGAACGCCTTAGAGAAATTGGTTTGAAAAAATAATTTACTACAACATTGGTACTACTCCGGCATATTCCTTTTTTAAAAGCAGTTTTTTTGCACAGCATTACAGCGTTTGGTGGTCCGCAGGGTCATATGGGTATGATGCTTAAAACTTTTGTGGATAGAAGAAAGGATATTACTAAAGAAGAATTGATCGAGTATAATTCATTTTGCCAGTTATTACCAGGGGCCTCATCAACTCAAACACTTACATTAATTGGATATAAACGGGGCGGTTTACCGCTTGCTGTTTTAACTTTAATAATTTGGATTTTACCTGCTTCCTTTTTAATGGGTGCTTTATCTTTTTTAGTCACCGGTATTGGAACAAAGAATTTGAACTCTAGTGTATTTCAATTCATACAACCAATGGCGATTGGTTTTTTGGCTTACGCCGGATTTAAGGCCTTTAAGATTTCTATTAATAATTTTATTACACAAATTATTATGCTGGTGGCTATGTTGGCCACTTATTTTTTATTTAAAACTCCATGGATTTTTCCTGGGTTAATAGTGGCCGGGGGAATAGCCACAAATTTTAGTAGTAAGCGTATTCCGGAAAAAGAGGTGATAAAGCCAAGGCATATACGCTGGACAAATATTTGGGTGTTTGTTTTAATTTTTTTAGTAGCTGGTGCTTTAAGTGAAGCAGCAAGAAAGCAGAACTGGGAAAATAGAAAAGCATTTAATCTTTTTGAGAACTTTTACCGTTTTGGAAGTTTTGTTTTTGGTGGGGGTGATGTATTGATTCCATTAATGTTGGATCAATATGTTGCAAGACCTAACTCTGAGCGGGTGCAAAGGAATAATCAAAACGTAATAAGAATTGAAAGAGAAGAATTACTTACAGGTGCCGGAATGGTTAGGGCTATTCCTGGTCCGGTTTTTTCAATAGCTGCTTTTACAGGAGGCATAGCGCTAAAGAATGAAGGAGTGCAGATGCATTTACTAGGCTGTATTATTGGGGCAGTAGCCATTTTTTTGCCCAGCGCATTACTGGTATTATTTTTCTTTCCGGTTTGGCAGTACTTAAAAAAATATGTTGTTGTTTATAGAGCTTTGGAGGGTATTAATGCCGTTGTGGTTGGTATTATGTGGGCTGCTACGTTATATCTTTTAAAAGATGTTTCTATTATTTCTTTCGATACTATTAGTTTTTTAAATATTACGGTTATAATAGGAACTTTTTTAATTCTCCAGTTTACAAAAATTCCTGCTCCATTTATTGTTTTATTTTGTTTAGGACTAGGATTGTTGCTTTAATATATTAATAATAAAAATTATTTATAATATCCATTTCTCTCAATTTCTTCTTTAACCACATCGGTAACTAAATAGCGGATAGATTTTCTGTCTTTTATCATTTGCCTAATTCTTGTACTGGAGATATCAAGGAGTGGAGCGTCTAAAGTTGTAATGTTTGCGCCAAAAGATTCAGTTATTTCAAAGCCTGGTCTTTTATAAATATAGAAACTATAGTTTTTTATAAGCGTTTGATAATTCTTCCACTTATCCAGGTTTTGAAATCCGTCACTACCCATTACAATAGCAAATTTATAATCAGGATGCTTTTCGTGCAGGTACGTTAAAGTATCAATAGTGTAGGAGGGTTTAGGTAATTTGAACTCCACATTACTGGCTCTTAATTTATTTTCTCCATCAATAGCAATATTTACCAGGTGTAACCGGTGATATTCGTTTAGTAAACTGTTGGAATTTTTGAAAGGATTTTGTGGAGAAACTACAAACCAAACCTGGTCTAGTTTGGTATTGGAAATAATGTGGTTAGCTATAATTAAATGGCCAACATGAACAGGGTTAAAGGAACCAAAGTATAAGCCAATTGTCATTATAATTTAAAGCTTTAGGTTTATTGGTTAAGCTTTTGTTTCCAGTACAATTTCTTCTACCCAGATATTTTCTGCTTCATCTAATCTTAAACTAAGGGTATAGCCTGCAACTTGAATAGAAATAGGGTCACCCAGTGGAGCTACCTGATCTATTATAATTTTCTCCCCCGGAACGCAACCCATCTCCATCAGCTTTAAAAAGATATCATCGTTTTCAAAGTGTTTAATAATTACGGCTTTTCCAACAGCAATCTCCGATAAGCGCCTCTCCATTTATATAGTTTTATTTATTGCAAAAGTATTCATTCGTAATTGTTTAATAAATTCGATTTTAGAAAATACTTATGACAATACAATTCTTTTTTCTACAGCATAATATCTCTCTCACAAAACGTACAGCTTTAAAGCAGTTTATACATATCATATTTAAAAAAGAGAAAAAGTCATTGGATAATCTCACCTATATCTTTTGCTCAGATGATTATCTTTTAGAGATCAATAAAAGCCACTTGCAGCATAACTATTATACCGACATTATCACCTTCGACCTTTCTGATACTAACTCTGGTAAAATAACAGGGGAAGTATATATCAGTATTGATAGGGTGAGGGATAATGCAAACACCTTGGGTGTAAGTATTAAAGAGGAATTACACCGGGTGATCTTTCATGGCGCCTTACATCTTTGTGGTTATAAGGACAAGTCTATTAGACATGCCAAGGAGATGAGGTTAGCCGAGGAGAAATTTATTAATTTATATTTTAGCGAATGTTCCACGTGAAAAAATGTTCCACCGGGGAACATTTTTTCACGTGGAACATTCATTTTTGATGATTTTAATACCTGTTTGGCAATTCGTACCTTTGCCCAATGTTTCCAGAATACGATGTAATAATAGTTGGAGCCGGACATGCCGGTTGCGAAGCCGCCGCCGCCGCCGCCAATATGGGCAGTAAAGTGCTGTTGATTACCATGAATATGCAAACCATTGCCCAAATGAGTTGTAATCCGGCAATGGGTGGCATTGCCAAAGGCCAAATTGTAAGAGAGATTGATGCTATGGGTGGATACAGCGGTATTGTTACGGATGAAAGCATGATACAATTTAGAATGTTGAACCGTAGTAAAGGTCCGGCAATGTGGAGCCCAAGGGCACAAAGCGACCGTATGTTATTTGCTGCCAAATGGCGGGAAATGCTGGAGCAAACACCTAATGTTGACTTTTACCAGGATATGGTACAAGGCCTTTTAGTAAAAAATGGCCGTGTTTACGGCGTTTCAACAGGTTTGGGGCACGAAATCAAGAGTAAATCTGTGGTTTTAACCAACGGTACTTTTTTAAATGGTGTTATACATATAGGAGAAAAGAGGTTAGGCGGAGGCCGCATGGCAGAAAAAGCAGCTACCGGTATTACTGAACAATTAGTATCACTGGGTTTTGAAAGCGACCGCTTAAAAACCGGAACACCACCAAGGATTGACGGCCGCAGTTTGGATTACTCCAAAATGGAAGAGCAGAAAGGAGATGAGGAAATGGTGGGTTTTAGTTATCTCTCTACCAAGAAAATAACCGTAGCAGAGCAACGCAGTTGCTGGATTACTTATACAAGTCCCGAAGTACACGACATTTTAAAAACAGGTTTTGAAAAAAGTCCGATGTTCCAGGGAAGGATACAGGGCACAGGCCCAAGGTATTGTCCCAGTATAGAAGATAAGATCAATCGCTTTGCCGAAAGAGATAGACACCAGTTGTTTGTGGAGCCGGAAGGATTTAATACTGTAGAGATCTACGTGAATGGCTTTTCTTCTTCTTTACCAGAAGAGGTTCAGCTTAAAGCACTTAGGTCGGTTGCTGGTTTCGAAAACTGCAGAATGTTCAGGCCCGGTTATGCTATTGAATACGATTTTTTTCCACCAACACAACTTAAGTTTAGTCTTGAAACCAAGCTGATAGAAAACTTGTTTTTTGCTGGCCAGATAAACGGAACTACTGGTTACGAAGAAGCTGCTTGCCAGGGTTTAATGGCCGGAATAAATGCCCATCAAAAAGCAAAAGAGCAGGAACCGGTTGTTTTGAAAAGAAGTGAAGCTTATATAGGTGTGTTGATAGATGACCTGATTAACAAAGGAACAGATGAGCCTTACCGCATGTTTACCAGCCGGGCAGAGTTTCGCACTTTGTTGCGCCAGGATAATGCAGACCTGCGATTGACTGAAAAAAGTTACCGATTAGGATTGGCTTCGCAAGAAAGAATGGAATTGGTAAAAGTAAAAAGAGAAGCTGTGGAAAAACTGAAGGAAGTACTTAGTTCCATTAGCCTGGAGCCGGAAGAAATCAATCCATTTTTAGAAAGCGTACAATCATCAACGTTAGTAGCAAGACAAAAAGTTGCACAAATTTTGTTGAGGCCAAATATTGGGTTGGGAAACATGATGAGTCAAATACTTTCTTTAAAAAAAGCTTTGGAAGGTTTTAGCAAAGACAGTTTGGAACAGGTAGAAATACAATTGAAATATGATACTTATATAGAAAAGGAAAAAGAACTGGTAGCAAAAATGAGCCAGTTGGAAGACCTCGTTATACCAGATAGTTTTGATTACGAAAAGCTGGTTTCATTGGGCACAGAAGCTAAACAGAAGTTTAAAAAAATACGACCAAGAACCTTAGGACAAGCCTCCCGAATTAGTGGCGTAAACCCTAGTGATGTGCAGATATTGATGGTATTTATGGGGCGTTAGGTTTTGGTGTGCAGACTATGAAGATCAAAAAAACTTGTTTTTCTTCAACCGGATAATTTTTTACTTCTATTCAATATTTTTAAAAATAATACGTTTACAACAAAAAAGTTTATAATGCATTTAAATTTCCACAACGACACTCCCAAAGAATTAATATTTGAACATGTTGCTGAGTACCTGCAACACCAACATTTAAAAATTCATAAACAAGATAGTACCAGGCCATGGGGTGGCTTTTTTGTAATTGAGGAAAGCGAAGCAGAAAAGTTTATACAGTTATATTTTCCACATCTTACAAAAGAAGAATTAAATATTAGCGGTAAACTAAGCCCTAAAATTTTAGTGGTAGCACCAAATAAAAGATTAAGCTGGCAGTACCACCACCGCCGTGCCGAAATTTGGAAACTCATTGGTGGTACAGCAGGTGTTGTAACCAGCGATACCGACGAAGAAAAAGAAACCAAAGATCTAAAAATTGGTGATATCATAAAATTAAAACAAGGAGAGCGCCATCGTTTATTAGGCACAGAAGGCTGGGGCATTATTGCGGAGATCTGGCGCCATACCGATGCCAGCAACCCAAGTGATGAAGATGATATTGTAAGAGTACAGGATGATTTTGGAAGATAAGGGTTGGCCAAAGATTTTCACGGATAAATCCAAAAACGCATTTCAAGGTAGCTAATAATATTGGCTACTTTTTTATTTATAAAAAATTTGTGAAAATCTCTGTAATCTATGGCAGATTTATTTCAATCCCAGCTTCCTCAATCTTGCCCGGATAGCTCCCGCATTTTTACCAAAATGTTTTATAATTTCCGAATCGGAAGTATTGTTATTGAACATCTCTGTTAATTTTTCATCCTCATCCTGAGTCCAGGGTTTAACAGCCTCACCATGTTTTGTTCGTACCAATTCTACAGAAAAAGTTTTGCCGGAACTGCCGGTATATTTTGAATGGCCATATTTTGATTTAGGTGTTTCAAGTACGGCAGCTTTTATTTCTTTAGGCTCCTCCTTTTTAATAATGTGTATTTGCGCCAGTTTAGGAAAATCGGCGGGCAATAATTCTTCGGGAATATGCAGCGTGTTTTTGGTTCGGGTAATAGCCACATACAATAAATTTATTTCTTCATTTAGTTTATTGATCTTCTTTTCATCATTTTCCAATTCATGTGCCTGCCGCTGTACTTTATCTTCGGTAATAAAATCTTTTACCAAATGCACCGAATCATATTCCATTCCCTTGCAACGATGCACTGTAGAAAAAACAAGTTCTGCTTTTTCCTTATCATCATTTTCAACATGCTTTTGCTTGATTGTTTTAATAATGTTGTAAATATCATTACCGTATTTTTTCACAATCTCCAGCATCATACTCAATTGGGCATCTTCCGTTTTTTCAATGTACTCTTCTAAATCTTTTATAGATCCCATGGATTTTATTAACGCATCTTTTATTAAAGAGTTTTTATTATTCTGCAAATTTAAAACATCATATAAAGAAGCACCTTCATCTGCATAAGTGTAAGAATTAATATTGCCTTCGAAATAAATTTTCTGAATATTTTTTTTCTCTGTTACGTATTCAATGGCTTTTAACAACAAACCCAAATTGGTTCGGCCAATTACGGCTTTTGTTTTGGTATCGGTATTGGTGCCCAGCCCTTTTATAGTTACGGGCTTTGTTTCGCTAATAGCATCTTTCCAAAATAAAACCTGTGTGGCCAGGTTAGCAATATTAGCTCCAAACCTAAAGCTATGACTCAAATTAAAAGTAGTAAAACTGGTTTTTTCTAAAGAGTTTACCGCATAGCGCCAGCTATAAATTTGCTGGTGCGTATCACCTACAATTACTTTTATTGCAGGTTGTTTTAAAAAAATATCCAGCATTGCCGGTGAAGCATCCTGTCCTTCATCAAACAAAATATAATCAAAAGCTAAAACAGGGTTTTGCAGTTGAAATTTTTTGAGGTAAAAATCATGCGTAATTTCTATTTCGCCTTTATCCATTTTGGCCAGCAATTGCCGGGTTTGTGTTTCTATAAAATGATAAAAAGTTTTTACAAATGTTTTGGCTTTAGCGTCGCTGATAGTTTCTAAATAATTTACTTCTTGTACTTTTGTTTTATCACTGTTGCAAAACAACACAATAAATTTATTGATATGGTTGGCAATTACATACTCATGATGTTTTTCACCATTGCCCCGCAGACCCAGCAGTTCCGCAATTTCATGAGTTTTATAACCCTGCACCCGTACTTTATATTGATGCCGGAAAACAATATTTTTATAGGCCAGCGAATGCGCTGTTTCTACAGTAACATTCTGTAAACCCTTTGCGGTAAACTTTTTTATTGCATCAAGCTTTACCGATTTATTAAAAGCCAGGTATAAAATTTTAGCAGTTACTGGCCTGGCCTTGGCATACTCAATAATGGTTGTGGTTTTGCCAGAACCTGCAACGGCATTTATTTTAATATTGCCGGCAGAATTTATAATGTCTTCTTGTTCGTGTGTTAATTTCATCAGGCTGTTGTTGTATTGCCTGTGGCCAGCACCATTTTTATTTCGCCATAACTAATGTCCTTCGGTAAATTATCGATAAGTGTTTTATGGCTTAGAGAACCATGAATGAGAATCGCATCTCTTATCTGTTGCTGTTTTTGCTTGCTCACCACATCGTTAATATTAATTTCCCCGGTAAAAACATAATGTGCTAAATGCCCTTCAATTGTTGCTTTAACTAAATTTCTTTCTTTGCTTATTTCTTCAATACTTTTTCCTTCTTTGTATAAGTCGTAAGTAATAGCCTTGGTATCAACTTTTGCAACAGTACTTTTTTCTTTTCTTTCTCTTTTTGGGTTGACTAGTTTTTCAGCCATATTGGTTTCAATGGCATTCCTGTTGCAAAACTCTTCCACAGCCTCAATTATCTCATCACCATATTTTTCTACCTTGGCTTTACCGAAGCCACTAATTTGTAAAAGATCTTTTTTATTAAGAGGAAGATAAGTTGCAATTTCTTTTAGTGTAGCCTGGTTGGCCACCATATAAATTGCTACCCTTTCTTCTTCAACTTTCATATCTCTCCAGCGTTTTAATGTATTATACAATTCGGTATTGGCAACATCGGTATAGGTTTCTTTTTTGCCGCTTGCATAACAGGTAAGATTTATTTTGTGTTGCGCAAATTGTAATTTGTGTTGCAAAAAAGTAGTTACCGAAAAAGCTTGTTTACAATACTGTAAATAATAAACGCAACTATAGATTGCCAAAGCCAGTTGATTCAGTTGCTCATTAATAATATTAGCGGTTTCTTTATGCTCTGTTATCAGCGGATGGTTTTGTACTGTTTTTTGATACGCTAAAAATTTGGGTTCAAAATGATTGGCGGCATCACTGATCCGTTTTTGTGCAGCTGTATTATTTTCAATCACTGGCTCATCTTTCATTATACCTCTTACTACATCAATAAATTTTAGCCCCACAGATTTATCAGTAATAAAATGTTGTTTGATATTTTCTATCCAGGGCAGACTTTCAGCATTTAATTTATCCTGCTGTTGTGTGATATGGTGCAGCAATAAAGCAATCCCTATTTCAATATCATTGAATGAAAAAATATCGCTTAACAATTGTTGTGTAAAAACCTGCCTGGCTCCAGTAAATCGCTCAGCAAGTGAGCCTCTGTGTGTTAAAGATTGCTGGCCTTTAATTACATTATCATTACTAAACAGGGTTGCAGAAGAAAGTTTGCTCAATAAAACAATACCTTCTAAACTGGTACAACGGCTAAGCGCCACATATACCTGCCCGCTGCTGAAAGAAGCGCCGGCATCTATCATTACTTTTTCAAAAGTCAGTCCCTGGCTTTTATGAATGGTGATGGCCCAGGCCAAACGCAAAGGGTATTGTGTAAAAGTGCCCAAGGTTTCCTGCTCCAGTTTGCCATCATTACGGTTTAAAGTATAACGGGTATTTTCCCAGGTTTCTTTGGCCACTTCAATTTCAACCCCATCACAATCCACAATAATTTTATTTTTCTCCAATATTTTTATTACTCCTATCTTACCATTAAAATATCTTTTAGCAACCACATCATTTTTTAAAAACATTACCTGTGCACCTTCTTTCAACAACAGCTCAGCTTCCGCAGGAAAAATATGTTCCGGAAAATCTTCTTCCACTTCAGCTTTATAGGTAAAGGGATTGCTAAATAAATTTTCTATTTTTTGTTGGTTTATTTCGGCCGCTTGTTTATTGTGAGAAGTGAGTGTGATATATTTTTCGCCGGGCATGGGAGAAAATAAAGGATCATAACGCATGTGCAGGTCTTCAAAATCATCTGCATCCATTTGGTTGTTGCGCACCTTGTTTAGCAATCGAACAAACGAGTCTTCTTTTTGGCGGTAAATTTTATTGAGTTCAATTAATAACGGCATTTGCTCTTTAATAGCCACACTATCAAAAAAGAAAGGCGAAGTATAATATTCCTGCAAAATAGCCCACTCATGATTTTGAGCCACCGGCGGCAACTGGTGCAAATCGCCAATGCATAATAATTGTACGCCGCCAAACGGTGTATCATAATTGCGGCGGATACTTTTTAAAATAGTATCAATGGCATCCATCACATCGCAACGCACCATACTTATTTCATCAATTACCAGCAACTCCATTTTACGCAGTAATTGCTGGCGCTGTTTGTTGTACCTTATTTTTCCCAGTAATTCTTCTTTATGATTTCTGGTAGGTAAAAACGGATGAAAGGGTAACTGAAATAAACTGTGCAGCGTAACGCCACCTGCATTAATTGCTGCAACGCCGGTTGGTGCAGCTACCAGCACATTTTTGGTACAGTTATCTTTTAAATATTTTAAAAAAGTGGTTTTGCCGGTACCTGCTTTACCGGTAAGGAAAATGTTTTCAGACGTTTCGGTAATAAACCTGAAAGCAAGTTCAAATATTTCGTTGCGTTCTATTTGTGCCATGTTAATAAAATTTGCCCGCTGATTACGCAGATGTCGCAGAAAAGATTTTTATAAATTATTGACTTTCCTAAAAATATCGTTTGCAATATTATCGGAATTAAAGTTAACCAAGATGCCCAATTTTAAACCCGTTAATTTCAAATAGGTTATAGTTTGTTTATGATGAACTTCAGCGACTTTTTCAACCGATTTTATTTCAATTATAACTTTATCGTTTACGAGTAAATCAATTCTAAAGCCAATATCAAATTTAATATTGTCATAAAAAACTGGCAACGGTACTTCCATTTTTACATTTAAACCATGTTTTTCCAGTTCGTACTTTTAAAATATGTTGGTAAACATTTTCGAACAAACCTGGCCCAAGTTTTTTAATTACTTTAAAAATAGCACCTCTTATCAGGTAAGAAATTTCATTTTCAGACATAATAAAAATTTATTGTGAATTTAAGTCAGCCCGCAGATTTCGCTGAATACGCAGAAAGTATAATCAGCGACATCTGCGTAATCTGCGGGCAATATCCTAAGCCGCAGGCTTTTCTCCGCCAATCAGCAGCAACTCATTTACCTGTATTTCGGTAACGTATCTTTTAATACCGTCTTTATCGGTGTAGCTGCGATTGATCAATTTGCCTTCAATGGCAATTTCTTTACCCTTAGTTAAAAACTTTTCGGCAATATCCGCCACCTTACCCCAGGCCACCACATTATGCCAGGTGGTTTCGGTTATTTTTTCGCCGGTACGGCCACGGTAGGTTTCGTTGGTGGCCATGCTAAAGCGGGCCAGCTTTTTACCGTTTTCAGTGTTCTTTACTTCTGGTGCGTTACCCAGGTTACCAATCAATTGAACTTTGTTTTTTAATGCGTACATGTTTTTTCGTTTTGTGCCGTGCTGTTGTTTTAAAGCCGTGCGGTTTTTAATTTATTTCAACCAACCAGATTTGTGTTTGTTTCCGATTGACAATGCAAAGATGCGATGGCAAAAAAGCGATAGCCGGAGATTATCCTTTTACTTACCTTTATAACCGTATGTAAACGGTTGCATACAAAACAGCCACATCAATTTTATCACCAAACCCTTGCTGGTACTATGTTGAAACAAAAAGATGAAAAAATCTGTTTGAGTTGCGGTAAAGCCGTAAAAGGCCGCAGCGACAAAAAATTTTGTGATGATTACTGCCGGGCCGCTTACAATAACGACCTGAAAAGCGCTGCCAATAACTTCATCCGCAACGTAAATAATGCGCTGGGAAAGAACCGGCGCATATTAGAAAGCTTGTTGCCCGATGGCGAAGCCACCGCAAAAGCCAACCGGGATAAACTGATAGAAAAAGGTTTTCAATTTAGATACCATACCTATTTATACAGCACCAAAAACGGGAATACTTATTTTTACTGTTATGAATACGGTTACTTACCATTGGAAAACAACTGGTATTTAATTGTAAAAAAGGACGAAGAATAATTAAAACTTTCGCCAGTGCTTAAAGAAATTTTTATAAACCTTATTAGTAACTATACTTCCGACGAAAGAAAGAAGCTGGAATTGTGGAATGAAATAGAGCTCAACTATTCTTATAAAAAAAGACACTACCATACTTTAGAACATCTTGAAAATTTATTACAACAACTGCTAGAAGTTAAAACATACATCAATGACTGGAACTGTATTTTGTTTTCATTGTTTTACCATGATGTTATTTATAATCCGCTAAAAACTTCTAACGAAGAAAGGAGTGCAGAATTTGTAGCCTACCGGATGAAAACAATTTTGGTGCCCGAACCACTAATTGAAAATTGCGTAAACCAGATAATGGCAACAAAAAAACATGCGGTAAGTGATAATAGTGATACCAATTATTTTACAGATGCCGACCTGTCTGTTTTAGGCCAACCATGGGAAGTATACTCCACTTATTACAAACAGGTAAGAAAAGAATATTCGCTTTTTCCGGAATTGATTTATGTACCCGGAAGAAAAAAAGTATTGCAACAATTTTTGCAAATGGAACGGATATTTAAAACAGACTTTTTTTATACAAAATTTGAATTACAGGCAAAGGAAAATTTGAAAAAAGAATTAGCGCTGCTGTAGCATTGGTATGGATAAACCACTGGTAAATAAAAAATACAAACTGCATAAATACCCCGGTAAAGGCGGCTGGATATATGCTGTTATTGAAGAGATTGCCCCGGATAAAAAAGCCAAATTTGGGTGGGTGCAGGTAAGTGGCAGTATTGATGGTTTTGAATTAAAGCGCTACAAATTAATGCCGATGGGTAATGGCAAATTATTTTTACCTGTACGTGCCGAAATAAGAAAAGCTATTGGCAAAACCGAAGGCGATATGATTCATGTAATTTTATACGCCGATAACAGCCCGATAGAAATACCGCAGGATTTTTTACTATGCCTGCAAGACGAGCCTGCGGCAAAAAAATTCTTTTTTACATTAACAGAAAGTGAACAACAGTTTTATATAAAGTGGATTTATGAGGCAAAGCAGGAAGCAACAAAAATAAAAAGGATCGCAGAATCGATAACAAGATTGTTTAAGAAAGAGAAGTTTTATGCAAAGTGGTTGGAAGAGTAAAACTTTTTTGTTGTTGGTTGAAAACCAAATGACGGTGAAGATGAGAGAGAATAAAAAATCCATTTACAACAAGTAAATGGATTTAAAATATTTTTTTGATTAAAACCTACGCCGCCAACTCTTTGATTTTCGCCCTCTTCTCTTTTCTCACCGGTTTCAAATTATTATTATCTTCAGGAAAGTCTTCTACCTGTAATTCTATTCTTCTGGTAATATCAGTTAATGAAGTAAGGCGTTGTACGGTGTAAGGAATAGTTTCCAGCCCTTTTGCAAAATTGCTTACATAAAAGAAAATACCTACAACATTACCGGCCAGTATTGCTGCGCCGGAAGTTTTGTAAGTAATTAATAAACTCACACCTAAAACAATCATCACTAAAAATTCCATAAAGCCAAAGTTCCAGGCTTCCTGATCGCTGATCTTTATTTGCAGCTTGCGTAAATTGTTATAGTGATTGTGCAATGTTTTTTTATCGCCACTACCAATTACATCTACCTGTTGCTCCAGCTCATCATTTTTTAATTTGTTTAATTTTTTCATTCGCTTGCCATAAACATAACTGATTGCAATAACGGGAACCAACACTGCTAAACACATTCCTACTACTGCTGCATCGTAAAAGAATAACAATATTAATGAGCCCAATAAATTATACGCCGCTTCAATTACATATACCAGGTCAAACTCTAAAAAATCTACAAACTCTCTTGCCAAAGTAGAGTGAGCACTCAGCTTGCTTACATCTTGTTTATAAATACGGCGGCTTAAAAATTTGGTAACTAATGAAACATAAATGGCAGAATAAGTACGGGTATCGTACATATGGCGTAATGTGCCAATACAAAGTGTAACGATGTGTACAATAGAAAGTATAATTAGGCCCTGGTAACTGCCTTTCAACAGATCGTTAATGGCTAAACCCAAAAAGAAAGGACGCATTAAACCACCTAACATTTCTAGTGAAAATAATATGTAGGTAAGCACCAGCTGGCTGCGATGCTTGTTCATTAAGCTTTTTAAAATTTGAAAACGTGACATAGGTTGCTCGGTTGTTGTTTTGTTAATTAAATTTCTGTTTTTATCTTTTGTCATTCCGAGGAACGAGGAATCTGCTTCATATCTTTTCATCAAACAGATTTCTCCCTACGGTCGAAATGACAGAAGAGAAGCCAGAATTTAATGGGCTTGTGTAAGACCGAAAGAAGTGGGGTTAGTTTAAAGTGTGGCCCGTTTTTCTCTCTCGGTAACCGAATTATGGGTAATTCCGGTTATAAGACCACGACAGTTGGGTGCACCACATTGGCAATTAAAGGGCTCCATAGTTTCATCCAAAAAGGATGCGTAGTTGAGGGTTAGTTCTTCGCCTTTTTTAATGGCAGCCAAAGCAACCACATTTAAACCGGAGTAACCGGTATTAGCATTACAACTGTGATTTTGCGGAGCCCAGCCGCCGGGGTTATCATCCCACAGCAAATATACCTCATTGCTTAAGGGGTAAGCGTAGCGGGCAAATATTTCTTTTTCTTTAATGTTCCAATTTTGTTGTACATGGCGCTGGGTTACAATGCGTTGGGCCATTTCTTCCCCTTTAAAAATAACTTCATTTTGGGCAATATCCTGCGTGGCAAAAATGCCATAACCGGCAGTGGAATTGCCCTTCATCACATACTTTTTTTGCTTTCTGGCATATCTTGCCCTGCCTTCTTTAATAATATGACGGAGGAAGTTTTGTTGCCCAAAACCATCATGTTTTAAGATATAATCTGCACTACCCTCGTAACCATCTTTATAAAAAACAGAGCAGGTAAAATTGATCTCTAAAAAGAAGATCTCGTTTTTGTCATTTACCCTAAAATCTAACCGGGCATAACCCACGCCGCCAAAACTGCGAAAGATCTGTGTAGCAGCCTCTTTCAATTTTAACTCCAGCTCCGGATTATTGCAGGCAATATTTGCATTGGGATGTAACTCAGAAGTTTTTAAAGCATAAGTTTTAAATTGATTCCCTTCGGGAAAAATATACTCCACCGGTTTAAAAACAGTAACCGTTTTACCATCATCATTAGCAGCCAGCATTACGGTAAATTCTCTGCCGCTGATATATTCTTCTACCAATAACGGTCCATATTCGTCGATGATGGCTTGAACTTTTTGTTTGAGATCTTTTATATTATGCACCAGGCTTTTATCATCCACACCTAAACTATCGCCGGCTTTATGAGGCTTTACAAACAGCGGATATTTTAAATGAACACATTCGGTATCCACTTCATCAATGCTGTTGATTAAAGCATAAGCCGGAGTATTAACAGCTTCGGTATAGGCCACATATTTCATCAATTCTTTTGGCGGATCGTATAATAAAGTAGTGGGGCCGGTAAAAGGCAGGTTCAATAATTCTAATGTATAAATTACATCAATGCTGGGCACTTCCCATTCTAAATAACCTTCGCAAAGGTTTACAAAGATGTCGTAATTTTTTTTCTGTAATTCTTTAAGTTGCTTGTAGGTGGTGAGTTTATTTAAAAAAACGGTATCTACCGTATCGTTGGGTAGTAAAGCAGACAGATCCCTTGGCGGATCATAATTTTTATAATCTACATTGGTGGTAGAATAATCAGGTTCTAGTACACAAACCCTAAGGCCCCCTCCGCCTCCCGAAGGAGTAATGGGCGAAGATTGAAGCGAAGAAATAGTACTGTTGTGAGACATTGAATTTTATCCGTGTTAATTCGTGTAATCGGTGGCAAAAGATTTACGCATAAATGCGTCATTAATAATTTCAACTACCAGCTCTGCAAATGTTTTATTACTCATGCGCAAGATAGCGCCAATAGAGGTATAATTTTCATCTTCACTTAAACCGCATTGTGCATTTACTTCCAGTACGTATAATTTTTTAGTGCTGCTATCCATTCTAACATCCACCCTTGTATAACCTTTTCCTTTACAGGCAACGTAAGAATCCCAGCTGATTTTTTTTATCGCTTCTATCAATGAGGCATCAGGTAATTCATATTCGTAAAAATTACCTTCGTTAGGCATAGCATCCTCTTCTTCATAAATTTCCCATAAGCGGTCGAAGCTTAAAAATTTTTCTTTATCGGGTAATGATGGATGAAAGATACGTTCTACCGGAGTATAAATTTTTGCATTATCGGGTGCATCATAACTACCTACAATAAGTACTGTAAACTCCGGGCCGGTAATAAACGATTCGGCAATCAAGCCATCGGTGGCCAAATTCCAGCCTCTGTAGCCATCAAACATTTTACTGATCTGTTCATTTAGCTCCGCTTTATTTTCCACCACATTTTTTACACCCACACCCATACTGCCGCCGCTTACCGAAGGTTTTACAATTATCGGTGTTCCCAATCTATCAAAAATGCCATTGGTGTATTGTTCTTTAGTTTTGATGGCTTCCCATTTTGCATTGGGCACAGCACAAGCATCAAAAGCTTCCTTCATAGGAATTTTAGAAGTGGTGATAGTATAAAAATATTCGTCGGAACCTGTATATATCAATCCCTTTTCGTCCAGCAATTTTACAACAGAAACGCCGGGAGTACCATTCACTTCATCACCATCACAAATATTAAACACCATCGGAAAATAAACGCCTTTTTCTTTTTCAGCAACAATAGTATCTATTATTGAATGATAATCATTCATAGTAACGGGTTGCCATTTCCATTCAATGCCCAGTTGTGCAAATGTGCTGGTATATTCTTCTATGCTCTGGCTAAAATCGTAATAATAATCAATATTGGCATCGTTGGTTATAAGATAAGGAGCCAGCACCCAAACTTTAAGTTTTTCCAGCGGAATTATTGGTAATAAGGAAGAGGATAACAACATATATTTTTTGCAACGGTTAAACAGAACGCTTTAGCTCTGCCTGTTGCTTTATAAAATCAGTTAAACGATATTTATTTAAAGTGGATTGATCTAAGTGTGAAGCGCCATTGATTAATTGCAAACAATCGCTGCTTTTGCAATTGCAAACAAAGGGTTGGCTCATATCCCATTCAGTGCTGGGATAGAAAAAAGTTAATTCCTGTCCGGCTTGTAATGGTTGCAAACAAACTAATTCCATTGCAGTGGTATCAAAAAAAACATTGGGCGCACAACTGTGGTTGATGTATTGCAAAAAGTCTGGTTGCAGGGTGATATGTGTATCAATACCGGTTTGCACTGTTAAGTAAGTGGCATACGATTGTGTAGTACCGGCATAAAATTTACTGATGACCTGACCCGGCACAAAAGCAATTGCAGCGTGTAATGATTTTTGATTGGTTGAAGCATTTAGCAAAACATCTACAAATCCAAAACGACTGATCACTTCAAAATTGGTGGTAGTTATGGTGGTTGTTGTCATGCGAATATAGAATGGTTTAGAATAGAAAAGTTTAATGCAGATTTAATTTTAAACAAAGAAAATTTTGATTATAGTAAATGTATAAATACATTGAATAAAAAAAAAGATAATTAACCACTATTATTCAATAAGTGGATTAATCGTATTATAATGTGAATAACCGCAAAACCGCAATTGGTATATATTTGCAGCAATAAAAGTGTTAGTTGATGAATATGGAAGACAACCTGCCCAATGGAGAATTGTTATTACAATTAGTAAAAATGGAAATGCCTTTTGGAAAATATAAAGGAACAGTGCTTTGTTATTTACCGGTATCTTATTTAGAATGGTTTCAGCGAAAGGGATTTCCTAAAGGAAAGCTGGGTGTATTGCTGGCTACTATTTATGAAATAAAAATTAATGGACTGGAAGATTTACTTACGCCTTTAAAAAGATAAACCGTTACTATCATTTCTTTCTCTCTGCTTCTTTTTGATTAACATATTCTGTAGGCGTCATCCCAAATTGCTTAAGAAAACTTCTGCCAAAATTGGTTTGAGAACCAAAGCCCGCCATATCGGCTACTTCATACACTTTATAATTACCTTCGGCCAGTAGCTCCGCTGCTTTTTTAAGCCGGGTTATAGTAATCAATTCGTTGGGCGAAAGATCCGAAAGCGATTTTATTTTCCGGTATAAAGTGGGTTTACTCATATTCAACAGCCGGGCCAGCTTTTCCACATCCAGTTCGGTATCTTCAATATTTTTTATAATGCTGTCGTTTATCTTTTCCAAAAAAAGCTCATCGGCTTTAGAATAAGCAATGCTTTTGATATGTACCAGCGGTGAGCTGGCAAAATATTCTTTTATCTTATTACGGTTGCTGAGTAAGTTACTAATTTGTACCTGTAAATATTCCGGCGAAAAAGGTTTTTCTATATATGCATCTGCCCCCAGTTCCAACCCTTCAATTTTTGCCTGCAGGGTATTTTTTGCAGTAAGTAATATCACTGGTATATGGCTGTACTCAAAACTGGTTTTAATGATCTTACACAATTCAAACCCATCCATTACGGGCATTACCACATCAGATATTAAAAGCTGTACCGCATTTTCTTTAAGCAATTCTAAAGCTTCCTGCCCGTCAAGCGCCTTTATTACAGTATATTTTTCATTCAACTCATGCTCCAGAAATTCTAAAATTTCTTCATTATCATCTGCCAATAAAATTAATGGTTTCATTGCCTTTTTATTTATGGTTGATTATAATGCTTAACTATTTTGGTGTAACGGTATGGAAACAAAAAATACATTCATATTGTTCTCCGCTTCTTTTAAACCCAGCAACCCTTTGTGTAATTGTGTTAGCGAACGGGATAAAGCTAATCCAATTCCGGTACCTTTTTGTTTTTCGGTTTCTTTAAGCCGGAAGAAGGGCTCAAATATTTTTTCTTTCATTTCCGCAGGTATTATATAACCATCGTTGCTTACTTCAATGGTAAACATAGTATCGGTTGTGCCAACAGTAAATATCTGTAATTCGGCTTTGCTTTTTGCATACTTTACTGCATTGCTCAGCAGGTTGGTGAGTATTTTATTAAAAGCATCCACATCAATAAAGGCATATACCTCCTGCAGTGGTAATTTTATGTTTAATATAATATCCTTTTGTTCGGCCAAAGGTTTAAAGCTGGCAAAAATTTCTTCTGTAATATCTATAATATTTTCCCGGGTAAAATTTAAAGTAAAGCCATTAATTTCTGTTTGCCTGAAATCGAGTAATTGATTGGTAAGGTCAACCAGGCGTTCTGTGTTTTTTTCCATGATGCGCAGGCTGTCTTTTATTTCGGGGCTTTCTCCTGCTTTGCGTATCACTTTTTCCAACGGCCCTTTAATTAAAGTTAACGGTGTTTTTATTTCATGCGCCACATTGGTAAAAAACTGCATTTTGGCTTCGTAAATTTCTTTTTCTTTGGCTACTTCCAACTGTTCAATTTTGCGCCTGTTTTTTTCTTTTATTCTAAGATGATAAAAGCGAATGATATAAAAAGTTAATAGTGCGGCAATTAAAGTGTAAAGGCCGTATGCCCAGCTGCTCGTCCACCAGGGAGGTAAAATTTCAATAGTTAGTATTGCTTCCCTGGTATCCCAGCTGCCATTGCTTGCTGCTGCTTTTACTTTAAAGGTATAAGTGCCCGGAGAAAGATCGGTAAAGTAAACCTTGCGGTTGGTTTTTAAAAACGTCCATTCATCAGCAAGGCCTTCCATTTTATAAGCGTACTCACTCATTTCGGGTGCGGTAAAACTTAAGGATGCAAAGTTGATGCTGAAGGTAGACTGATCATAATTTAAAATTATTTTACCGGTAAAGGAAACCGATCTTTTTAGCGGCGAACCATCTTTATTAATACTCAGTTCTTTATTATTTACCTGGAAGCCGGTAATATAAATAGGCGGTGCAAAATTGCTGGTAATAAATTTATCAGGATGAAAACTGATGAGCCCTTTTACACTGCCAAAATACATAGTGCCTTTGCTATCTCTAAACGCAGAACTAAAATTAAACTGATCGTTTAAAATACCATTTGCCCTGCTGTACACATTTATTTTTTCGGTTTGCGCATTAAACGATACCAAACCTTTTGATGTACTTACCCATAAATTTTTATTATCATCTTCGGCAATGCTTAAAATAAAATTGGCAGGTAATCCATTTTCGGTAGTGTATCTTTTAAAAGAATTTGTTGTTGGGTAAAACCTGCACAGGCCACCTTCTGTTGCAAACCATAAATTGTTATTACTGTCTTCAAACATATTATTTATCCTGTCGCTGCAAAGGCTGTTTTTATTTTTAGGGTCATAAGTAAAATTGCCGCTGGCTTTTGTTTTGCTGCTATAAAAATTTACACCGTTGCCAAATGTGGCGCCCCAGATAATACCGCTTTTATCTTTTAAAATTGCCGAGTACCACATGTGTAAAGGCATACCGGGTATTTCCGAAAAATTATCTTTACTGCGGTTATAGCTATAAGCGCCAATGGTGGTACCAATCATAATTTCGCCCTCGGCAGATTGGTGCAGACAATAAATAAAATTACTTTTAAGCGAATTGCTATCAGTGCCTTTGGAGTAATGACGCACTACTTTTTCTGTTGTAAGATCCATCACATCAAGCCCATGTTCAAAAGTGCCGATCCATAATTCATCACCCGCAGGCAGTATGCCGTGTATATTACTGTAAGCAATACCATCTTTTAAACCGGTAGGCATAAAACTTTTAAATAAACCAGTTGCAGTGTTCAGTTTATTAAGGCCGGCATCTTCGGTACCAATCCAAAGGTTGCCATTTTTATCTTCATGCACTTCTCTTACCACGTTGCCGGTAATGGAGTTTTTATCTTTATCAGGAAAATATTTTTGAAAAGTAATAGGCTGTTTAGGATAATAATTAATACCACCAAAATAAGTGGTTGCCCAAATGCCCCCTTCTTTGTCTTTACAAAAAGCATACACTGCATTATCAGAAATAGAATATTGATCGTGGTATTCTTTATGCAGGTTAGTGCTGCTGCCATTAACCAGGTTATATATATAAATACCGGTTTCGGTAGCTATCCAGCATTCTTCAGCACTGGTTTGTACAAAGGCCCTTGCAAAAATTTCAGTTTTATCGGCATTGTAAGTAAGAATGTCTTTATAGGTGGAAGTAGCGGTAAAAAATTGCTTTACACCCTGGTTGGATGTACCCACTAAAATATTGCCATCGCTGGTAGCATAAATAGGTTCCATCCAGTTAGATACAGTTTTAGGCGAGTGGCTGAAAAGATCAAAACTTGTAAAATTGTTACCGGCTTCGTTATATTTTTTTAAATAACCTGTTGAAGTAGATACCCAAACAGAACCATCCTTTAAAGTGCAAAGAGAAGTAGCCTCAAAATTATTTTGAATAGCAAACTGCAATAAGTTTTTAGAAGCTACATGGTATTTAAAAAGGGTGAAATTAGAAATGAACCACAGGTTGCCCTTGATGTCCATAGTAATATCTGTTACCTGTTGTATTAATGGAGTAGGTAATAGAGTAAAACTTTCTGTTGTTTCATCATAACTGAATAAGCCTTTGTCGGTACCTACCCAAAGCACATTATTTTTATCGGCATACAGTGTATGAATAAAATTGCTACCAATGCTGCTGCTGTCTTCGGGATCGTTTCTAAAAACTTTAAACGTATAGCCATCAAATCTGTCCAGCCCGTCTTTGGTTCCAAACCATAAAAACCCTTTACTATCCTGCAGGCAGCACACTACAGCATTATTACTAAGGCCATCCTCTACCTGGTAATGGCGAAAATAGTAAGGCTGTGCAATGGATTTAACAACATTGCAAAACAGGATAGCAAGTAATAATATTTTCAGTTTCAATTAAATGTAATTGCGTTTAAAAGTATTAAATAATTTCCTAAGCGGCATTTGTCAAATTTTTTATTATCCATTAATGAATGTTTTTGTCGAAGTTCTGATACGATATGGCGGCCTGCTCTAAATTATTAATACCAACTTTACCGGGTAATTTAACGATTGACTGCTAAAACTAACGATTCATGCTATTGTTTACTACTGTGCTGTTGCACAATAACACAATACCCCGGCAACAAAATGCGCTGCAAAAAATAAGCAGCTTCATCAATTTTCATTTTAAAACATCATCAACTTATTTATAAACAATTGCCCGAAAGCAATTTTTAAAAAAGCTATATTTTTTTAAACCCAAAACAATGCTATATGAAAAAAACTAACAAGGGATTACTAACTGCAAAACGGCTTGTAAATGTAGTGGCCATTTTGCTGAGCTTTTTTATTATACTACCAGCTTATGCCCAAACCATCACAGTAACCGGAACTGTAACTGGTAAAGATGGTGTACCGGTAAATGGCGCCACCATCAGCGTAAAAAACAAAAAAACAAACGCTGTTAGCGGAACTGATGGCAGGTTTAGTATTGCTGCAAACACCGGAGATGTTTTAATAATTACATCCATAGGTTTTGATGTTTACCAGGTTACAGTAGGCAATGAAAAAAATATAGCTATAAATCTTACGCCTAAAATAGAAACGCTGGATGATGTGGTAGTGGTTGGGTATGGAACACAGAAAAGAAAAGATCTTACGGGATCTGTTAGTGCTATTAATATGACCGAGAGTAAAAAGATAAGTACCAGTGATTTATCGCAACTATTGCAAGGCCGGGCTACAGGTGTGGCGGTTAACAGCGATGGGCAACCTGGAGCAGCGCCAAGTGTACGTATAAGAGGCTTTAGCACTTTTGGCCCTTCTCAGCCAATGTATGTGGTAGATGGTATGCCCGGTGTAGCGGTTAGAGATTTTAGCCCTAACGATATTGAAACTATAACGGTATTAAAAGATGCATCGGCAGCTGCAATTTATGGCGCTGCTGCTGCTAATGGTGTGGTAATTATTACCACCAAACAGGGCAAAAAAAATAGCGCCTTAAAAGTTACTTACAACGGGTATGTTGGCAATGATAAAGTTTGGCAAATACAAGATGTAACCAATAGAGTAGAATACCAAACTTTAAATAACGAAAGCCGTGTAAATGCAGGTAAGCCTTTGTTTGCCGCTAACGACCCCGGCAATGCAGGCTATGTAAAAAATATAGATACCGATTGGCAAAAAGAAGGTTTAAAAACAGGCACAAGGCAAAACCATAGTGTAAGTTTAAGTGGCGGCGGTACTAATAACACGTATAATTTATCGCTGGATTATTTTGACCAAAAAGGAACTTATGTAGGCAATGGTCCCGATTATAAAAGATACTCTGCAAGAATAAATACTACTGCCGAAAAAGGGATTTTTAAAATTGGGCAGTCGTTTAATTATGTACGCTCAAAAGAAAATACCTTAACATTCAGAGATGATATTTTGCTGGGTGGTATACCTCCATTAATTGGCTCTTTATTAAATGCAATACCTACCATGCCGGTGTATGATGCGGCTAATTTAAATGGCTTTGGCGGCTCATCGGATATTTATAATGGCGCTAACTCTTTAAACGGAATTGGTATCAACAGTATTTTACAAAACTATGTAGAGGTAGACAGAATGTTTGCCAATGTATATGGCGAGGTAAAACTATTAAAATACAGGGGCAATAATATAAAGTTTAAAACCAGCTTAAATTACGACAGAACAATAGCCCGGGATTTTTTATGGCAACCGGCGTTTTTCCTGGGTAATTTTTTTAGCAATAATACCGCTAAGTTAAACGATAACTCAAGGGCTTTTACAAATGCCGCAATAGAAAATACACTTAGCTACGATAAGGTTATTGGCAGGCATACTATTGATGCATTAATTGGCCAGGGGTACAGAAAATCAGATGCAGTGATAAGAGAAAGCAGCGCACAGGGTTTTACCACACCTTATTATCCGGTAATTAGTTCTGGCGCAACACAATCTGCAAAAGGCACTGAATTTGCTAATGCATTAAGCTCTTATTTTGGCAGGGTAAACTATGCGTATGCAGACAGATATTTATTATCGGCCTCTTTACGCCGTGATGGTTCATCAAGGTTTGCACCAATTAATAAATTTGGCTATTTTCCTGCAGCTTCTGTAGGATGGAAGATCAGCAACGAAAGTTTTTGGAACGTACCCCGTAACATAGTTACCTCACTTAAATTAAGGGCCAGCTATGGTAAACTAGGCAATCAGGAAATTGGCAATTACAGGTACCAGGGGTTCATTAACTCTGGTATAGTATATAATTTTAACGGGGTAAGAAGTATTGGTGCACTGCAAACCATTGTGGCATCGCCAGATATTAAATGGGAAAGCAAAGCCATAACCAATGCTGGTTTTGATGCAACTTTCTTAAATGGCCGTTTAGAAGTATCTGCAGAATATTATAATGCCAAAAGTACCGACTTGCTTGTAGAGATTCCCATTCCGGCAATTTCGGGCTATGTAAATAATACCCTTATTACCAATGCCGGATCGGTACTAAACTCTGGTGTTGAAATTAATGCTGCCTATCACAAAACAAAAGGAGAATTTACATATGATATTGCTGCAAACTTTTCTACAGTAAAAAATAAAGTATTATCACTTGGGCAAGGCAACGAGTACCTGCAAGGTGTAGGTGCCAGATCGTACATTGGAAAAGAAGTGGGCGAGCATTATGGTTTTGTTTACGAAGGTATTTTTCAAACTGCAGCACAAATTGCAGCACATGCCACTCAGTTTGGCTCACCCGTAAAACCCGGTGATGTAATGTATAAAGATATCAGTGGCCCCGCCGGTAAGCCTGATGGAGTTGTTGATGAGGCATATGACAGGGTATCACTTGGCAGTGGCATTCCAAAATTTAATTATGGCTTTAGTTTTGGTGCCGCTTACAAAAACTTTGATGCCACAATTATTGCTTCGGGAAGTGCTAAATTTTTAATCAACAGCAGAACGTACAGAGATTTGCACCATACTGCCGGCGCATTAAATTACAGCAAAGACATGCTTAACCGCTGGACACCATCCAACACCAACACCGATATCCCAAGATTAAATGACGATGATGTAAATAATTTTAAAGATAGCGATAGACCAGGCTGGCTGCAAAATGGAACCTACTTAAGAATAAGTACCATTTCGGTAGGGTATAATTTTAAAGCCAATATTATTAAAGGACTTTCCAGCTCAAGGTTATATGCAACGGTTCAAAATTTATATTCTTTTCAAAAATATGAAAGCTATAACCCCGATTTTACTTCGGGTACACTTAACCCGGGGTTCGATTTTGGATCTTATCCAAAACCAAGAACATTTATGGTGGGTGTGCAGGTAACCTTTTAAGTATTTTATAAATTCTAAAATTTAAATAATGAAAAAAATATTATATCTCTTTATTCCTGCTTGCTTAATTGCAAGTAGCGGATGCGATAAAAAAATTGAACTTACCAATCCCAACCAGTTAACCACCTCCAGCTTTTGGCAAACAAGAGAGCAGGCTTATGCAGCCAGTTCTTCTATTTACTCTGCGCTAATTATTGATGGATCGTATATGCGTTCTTTTCCTGGCCTTACAGACAGCCGTGGCGATGATTTTACCGGCGATAGCCCCTGGCTGGACCTTGTTTTAACAGGCCAGTTTATTATACCGCCAACCTCTGCACCGGTATTTTGGATCTGGAGAGAATTTTACCAGGTGGTTAACAGGGCTAACCAGGTTTTAACTAATGTTCCCAAGTACGATGCTGCAGTTTTATCTACCGAGGAAAAAAACAGAATTTTAGGACAGGCTTATTTTTTACGTGGCCTTGCTTACTATAATTTGGCAACAACTTTTAAAACGGTGCCTGTAATTACCAAAGAATTAGAAAGCACCAGCGAATTTTTTGCCGCCACAGCAACTGAAGAAGTATTGTGGAAACAAATTTTTGATGACTTTGCGGCAGCAGAAGCTAACCTGCCCATTTCTTACGCTAATGTAACTGGTTTGGATAAAGGCGAAAAAGGAAGGGCAACAAAAGGTGCCGCTGCAGGCATGCTGGGCAAATCGTATTTATATAGAAAAGATTATGCAAAAGCAGCCATACAATTTGAAAAGTTTTTTGCTGGCGGTGCTTTAGCAGGTGTATATTCTTTAATGCCAGATTACAGAGATAATTTTAGAGATGTAAATGAAAATAATGCAGAGTCACTTTTTGAAATTCAGTTTACACCAGGTACAGGAACCGATATGAACTGGTGTTGCGATCCTTCTGCTGCCTGGAAGCAAGTACAAACAATTTCTATTACTTATGGCCAGGAAGGCAAAGGATTTTCTGATTACCTGCCCACAAGATGGATTTACGATGAATATAAATTAGAAAGAACCACAGCCAATAAATTGGACCCCCGTTTATTAACTACCATTGCCTCTCACGAACCAACAGAAAATTCAATTTTAAGTTATGGCGGCACATGGAACAATCCGCTAACAGCAATTTACCCCCGCAAGTACACCAACGATGGTGTAGGCAATGGCAAGCCCGACGAGTTTTCGCCCTTTGGCGAATCGGGTATTAACTACCGTGTAATAAGATATGCCGACATTTTATTAATGTACGCCGAAGTATTAAATGAATTAAACAGAACAGCAGAAGCGTATCCATTTATACAACAAGTAAGAACAAGGGCATCTTTACCTAACCTTGCCACAGTAAAACCCAATATGACGCAGGCGCAAATGAGAGATCAGTTGGCACATGAAAGAGCACTGGAGTTTGCAATAGAAGGACAACGGATTAACGACTTAATTCGCTGGGGATGGTTTGCCAATCCGGCAAAATTGGCCGAACTAAAATCTCATGATCCAGACTTTAATTTTTATACACCCGGTAACGAATACTTACCCATACCACAGCAGGAGTTGGATGTAAATAAAAATTTATTGCCTAATTCGGCCAACTAAGTTTTGGGTGAACAATTAATTCCTGCTCATAAAATATTTTATGGGTGGGAATTTTTCTTATTGCAGGCAAAAAACATGTAAAAGCGGATGATGTAATTTTTATTGCTGTAAATTGATGCAGCACTTATTATTAAACAATGAGTGTAGATAAGAAAATATATAGTGTACTTATTTTTCTGCCATTCATTATATATGGTTGCAAAAATAAAAATGCCATTAATGATAGATTTCATTTTACAGCAATGAGCGCTGCTGAAACCAATATTACTTTCAATAACGCCATTACCGAAAGCGATTCGATAAATGTTTTCACCAACGAATACATGTACAATGGCTCCGGTGTGGGTATTGGCGATTTTAATAATGATGGTTTACAAGATGTATTTTTTTGTGGCAGCATGGTAAGCAGTAAATTATACATCAACAAAGGCAATTTTACATTTGAAGATGTTACAGATAAAGCCGGCCTGCAAACCAACCAATGGTGTACCGGTGTAAGCGTGGTGGATATTAACAGCGATGGTTTTTTGGATATTTATGCCTGTGTTTCTCATTCCGGCAAATCCGAAAAAAGAAAAAATTTATTATTTATAAATGATGGCGCTTCTACCTATCCTGCAGGAGAAGAAGGCCGGGCTGAGGTTCATTTTACAGAACAAGCCGCAGCTTATGGATTAGCAGATACGGGTTACGCCACACAAGCTGCATTTTTTGATTATGATAAAGATGGCGATTTGGATATGTACTTATTGAACCATCGCCTATACAGCCATACAGCCAACAATTTACAACCAAAAGATACCAGCGGTAATTCTCCGGCACAGGATAAGTTGTACAGCAATGATGGTATAGCTGCCAGACAAACGCATCCGGTTTTTACTGATGTATCAAAAGCTGCCGGTATAAAAGAAGATGGTTATGGATTGGGTGTGGTGATAACCGATGTAAACAATGATAACTGGCCGGATGTGTATGTTGCCAACGATTATATTGGCAACGACCTGTTATGGCTGAATAATAAGAACGGTACTTTCTCCAACACGATTGCAACTTCTTTACGCCATCAAAGCTATAACAGTATGGGTGTGGATGCTGCAGACATCAACAATGATGGCCTTACCGATTTAGCTGTGGTGGATATGCTGCCCGAAAGTAATGAAAGAAAAAAAATGATGTTCAGCGCAACCAACCAGGAAAAATATGATATGCAGCAGCGCTTTGGTTACCAACCCAGCTTTGTAAGAAACATGCTGCAACTGAATAATGGCAATAGAAAAATTAATAACAGAGACGAACCTTTTTACAGCGAGATAGGACAGTTGGCAGGTGTTTTTGAAACCGATTGGAGCTGGAGTGTGTTAATGGCCGACTTTGATAACGATGGTTGGAAAGATATTCATATTACCAACGGCCTGGGAAAAGACATGACCAACAACGACTATGCCTCATTTAGAAATGGTCAGGCACCTAATAATTACAGCTTTGGTAAAAACGATTCAGAAAATACAACTGATAAAGCCAGCACAGAAACACTGCGTAAAAATATTGACGCATACGGAAGTATAAAAATGGAAAACTATTTTTTTCATAATAATGGCAACCTCAGTTTTAGTAATACTACAGCGGCAGCGGGTCTTGCAGTACCGTCAATTTCCAACGGCGCAGCCTATGCCGATTTAGATAATGATGGCGATCTTGATCTGGTAGTAAACAATTTAAACGAAGCGGCATTTGTTTGGAAAAACGAAATAAGAAAAACCATAACAGACAGTATTCAGAACTTTCTTACTGTACAATTAAAAGGTGCTGTTAATAATCTGGCTGGCCTTGGTGCACAGGTAACTATATTCAATAAAGACAAAAAACAATTTGCAGAACAATCACCAGTAAGAGGATTTTCATCCAGTGTTGATTTAAGATTGCATTTTGGTGTGGGCAATAGTACCAGTATTGATTCATTAAAAATTAAATGGCCGGATGATAAAGTACAGGTGATAACCAATGTAAAAACCAATCAGCAATTAACAGTTGCATATAGCAATGCAAAAACGGCAACTGAAAAAGAACTCATAGCTAATACATTATTTAATGAAATAGCAACACTTTCAGGCTTTGATTTTAAACATACCGAAGCACAAAATTTTGATTTTGGTTATCACCAGCCATTGCCGCAAAAATATTCCCAACTGGGCCCATGCATTGCCACCGGTGATATTAATGCAGATGGACTGGAAGATTTTTTTACAGGTGGCGCTGCCAATCAATCGGGTAAAATAGCTATACAACAAGCGGATGGTAGTTTTAAAACAACCGATCTTGTTGAAGGAAATAAAATGGAAGAGGATTTGGGTGCTGTATTTTTTGATGCCGATGGCGACAATGATGCAGACCTTTTAGTTACCGGCGGAAGCTTTGAGTTTGCTGTACCTAAATACAACCAGCCAAGATTATACCTTAATGATGGCAAAGGAAATTTTAAGCCGGACGAAACCGCTTTACCTGTAATTGCAGCTATTACTGATGCCGTTACGGCTGCAGATTACGATGCCGATGGCGATACCGATATTTTTATTGGTGGCAGATTACTGCCACAAAAATATCCGCAATCGCCACGCAGTTATGTTTTACAAAACAATAGCGGAAAATTTACTGATGTAACTGCAACGGTTAATCCTGCTTTGCAATTTGCAGGCATGATAACTGATGCCTTGTTTACCGATTTTAATAATGATAAAAAGCCAGACCTTATTATTTGTGGCGAATGGACAGCATTACGTTTTTTTAAAAATGAAAATAATAAACTGGTTGAAGTAACTGCATCAACGGGGCTTACCAGCACCAATGGTTGGTGGCGCAGTTTACAACAGGCCGATATAGATAAAGATGGCGATATGGATTACATAGCCGGTAATATGGGATTGAATAATCGCTTTCATATTACAGCTAACCAACCCATGTTTTTATATACAAAAGATATGGATAAGAATGGCTTTGTAGAGTTAGTACCTGCTTATTATATTAAAGATAACGGAGGTAAAAATAATTTGTTTCCAGGCCTGGATAGAAATCAACTAGCCGAACAATTACCTTCGGTAAAGAAAAAATATTTACTGCATGCCGATTATGCAACAATCTCTATGCAACAATTAAAAAATGATTTTGGCGCCGATGAATGGACGGAATTAAAATGCGAAACAGCAGCATCGGTATGGATTGAAAACCTGGGCAACGGAAAATTTAAAACCCACGAGTTACCCATAGCAGCACAGTTTGCACCCATCAATAGTATTGTAGTAAATGATGTTGATGAAGATGGTAATACAGATCTCATCATTACAGGTAACGAATATCAAACTGCAGTTGCCACAGGAAGATATGATGCCTCTTACGGGCTGGTATTAAAAGGAAATGGCAAAGGTTTTTTTACACCGGTTAATAGTATGAGCAGCGGATTAATTATTGATGGCGATATAAAAGATATGAAATTGATCGGCATAAAAAATAAGGGCAAGGTATTATTAGCAGCACCTAATGACGAAAAACTAAATTTCTTTTTATTGAACCCAACAGGTATAAAACAAAGAGCATAAGATGAATAACAGAAAGAAAAAAATATCGCTTATGGCGATGCTGATGTTTGCAGCACAACTATCATTTGCACAGCAAAACGTAATTGCAATAAATGTACAAGATGCAAAATACACTATCAACAAAAATATTTACGGTCATTTTGCCGAGCATTTGGGCCATTGTATTTACGATGGTTTTTATGTAGGCGATACCAGTAAAACCATACCCAATACCAATGGTGTACGCAACGATATTATTGCTGCATTAAAAAAATTAAAAGTAGGCACACTGCGCTGGCCCGGCGGTTGCTTTGCCGATACTTACCATTGGAAAGATGGCATTGGTCCTAAAAACAAAAGGCCGGCCATTGTAAATAAATGGTGGGGCGGTGTTACCGAAGATAACAGCTTTGGCACACACGACTTTTTAAATATGTGTGAGCAGATAGAAGCAACACCTTATTTAGCCGGTAATATTGGAAGCGGCACAGTACAGGAATTAATTGACTGGGTGCAATATGTAAGCTCTGATAATAAAAACCCGATGAGTGATTTGCGTAAAAGTAACGGCAGAGAAAAACCATGGAATGTAAAATTTTGGGGTGTGGGTAACGAAGCCTGGGGCTGTGGTGGTAATATGGTACCGGAGTATTATGTAAATGAATATAGAAAGTACGCAACATTTATGACGGACTGGACCAACTCCGATAAAATCTTTCGTATTGCATCAGGCTCCAACAGTGCCGATTACCACTGGACAGAAACGATAATGAAAAATATTCCGGCCAATATGGTGGAAGGTGTGGCACTGCATCATTACTCCGTAATTGATTGGGGTGCAAAAGGTCCATCTACAACGTTTAATGAACAGCAATATTTTACCATTATGCAAAGGGCTTTGTTTATGGATTCGCTGGTGATAAAACATTCCGCCATTATGGATAAATACGATCCTCAAAAAAAAGTAGCATTAGTAGTAGATGAATGGGGCGGCTGGTACGAAGTGGAACCCGGTACCAACCCCGGATTTTTATACCAGCAAAACACCATGAGAGATGCCATGATAGCCGGCATTACACTCAACATATTTCATAATCATGCCGACAGGGTTAGAATGGCTAATCTTGCACAGGCGGTAAATGTTTTGCAAGCCGTTATTCTTACCAATAAAGAAAAAATGATACTCACGCCCACATATCATGTAATGGAAATGTACAACGTACATCAAAATGCTACCATGCTGCCGGTAACTATCAAAACCAACGATTATGTTTTTGATAACCAAAAATTACCTGCCGTTTCTGTATCAGCATCAAAAGATAAGGATGGGGTTACGCATATTTCATTAGTAAATATTGATGCAAATAAAATACAGAACATTACGATAAATGTAAACGGTGCAAAATACAACAACGTTTCCGGCAGCATATTAACCTCAAAAAAATTACAAGATCATAATTCATTCGATAATCCTTTAACCATTACTCCCGCTGCATTTAATGATGTTAAGCTTGCTGCAAATACATTACAGGTAAAGCTTCCTCCATTTTCAGTAGTAGTGCTTACGCTTAAATAAATTTTTTATGAAATTAAAACAGACCATTAAAAATATTTTTGCCATAGGTGTTTTGCTGGCCGTATTGATTACTTCCTGTAAAGACAAACCATCAACAGGTGGCGGTGGTGGTATTGTGCCTCCACCCCCAACCCCTGTTTTTGATATTAACAGTATCAACGATACTTATGGTACAATAGCGCCATTTGCCAATGTGCTGCAATGGGGCCCCTATAATGTACACGACCCTGCAATAATAAAAGTGGGAGAGTATTATTATTGTTACAATACCGATGTGGGTTATGGCATCAGTGTACGCTCTGGTGTACAGATCAGAAAATCGAAAGACCTGGTAGAATGGACTTTTGTAGGGTGGGTTTTTAATTCTTTACCAACACTGGGTTCAAACTTTATTACAGGCTTTGGCGGTACGCCATTTAATTCTTTATGGGCCCCCTGCATTGTAAAGGCCGGTGCCGAATACCGGTTGTATTATTCTTTAACCTGTTCGCTGCCTCGGTTAAGCGTTATTGGCATGGCCACATCGGCAAATCCGGAAGGGCCATGGATAGAGAAAGGGATAGTGGTTACTTCTAAAAACGATGCCAGTATACAAACCAATGCTATAGATCCATCGGTGATTATCACCAATGGCGGCGAACACTGGATGGTATATGGCAGTGCATGGGATGGTATTTATTCTTTAAAATTAGATCCTGCAACGGGCCTTGCATTAAATAATGGCGAAAAAGGTGTACGCATTGCCAACCGGGGGTTTACCGCAGGCAAATACAATGGTAATATTGAAGGCGCAGATATTATTTATAATTCCGCATTAAATAAATACTTTTTATTTATTGCTTACGATTGGTTGCAAACCAAATACAATGTAAGGGTGATGAGAGGCGATAATCCTAACGGACCATTTTATGATTTTAATGGAGTAAATGCCAATAACAATATTGATCATGGGCCAATGATAATTGCACCGTATAAATTTGCAGGGCACGGTGGCTGGCAGGGTGTGGCACACTCAACAGCTTTTACTGATGGAAACGGACAATATTATATTGCTCATCAGGGAAGGCCGGGTGTTGACAGTTATTATATGAACCTGCATGTAAGAAAATTATTCTGGACGGCAGATGGCTGGCCCGTAGCTTCGCCGGAAAGATATGCTTATGAAAAAGACTCATTAATTTCGCAGACTGATATTGCGGGTGATTGGGAACAAATCATTTTAGGTTATCAAATTGTACCGGGTTATGGTACGGAGCAATCTTCTCCTGATTTTCAAAACTCCATTAACCTTAACATTGCGGCTAATGGAACACTAAATGGTAATGCGGCAAATACCTGGACCTATGCAGCGCCATGGTTACAAATGAATTGGGCCAATGGCTTTACCGATAAAGTATTGGTACAAAAAGGAAGAGATTGGGAAAATAAAAAGAACACGATCATTTTTTCGGGATTAAATAACCAGGGTACTGCTGTTTGGGGAAAGAAAAAATAATTAGAAGAATAGCAGTCTGAAATTTTGTAAGTAGAAAAAGCATAAAATTTAAAACCGTTCCGTAGAAACGGCTGGTGCTGATACAGAAAGCCAGGATAAAAATAATTGCCGAAATTAAATGTTATAAAAGCCAGCGATACTAAAGAGTATTTTTAAAAACTAAATGATGAAATTAAAACAAGTTTGTTTAACCGGCCTTGCCGCTACCCTGCTAACTTTTTTTGCTGTTGCACAAACCAGCAATATAATTACTGTAAAAGCAGATAAACCTTATGCAGAAATTCAGCCTACCATGTGGGGCGTTTTTTTTGAAGATATAAATTTGGGTGCCGACGGTGGTATTTATGCCGAGCTGGTAAAAAACCGTTCGTTTGAATTTAGTAAACCATTAATGGGATGGAAAGTAGAACAAAACTTTTTTAATGAAGCTGCGGTAACTGTATTAAACCGGCAGGACCAAAACCTGGCCAACCCACGTTTTGCAAGAGTAACTGTAAACAATGCTATTACCGGCACGTTGAGTATGACCAATGAGGGCTTTAGAGGCATGGGTATAAAAAAAGATCTGCGGTACGATTTTTCAGTAATGTACCGCCAGCAAACCGGCAATCTAAAATTGCATGTAGAAATTATTGCGGGCAAAAATAAAATTTTAGCCAGCGGTATAGTTGCAACAGAAACCACCGGCGATACCTGGAAAAAACAACGCATCAGCATTACCGCAAATGATACGGCACAAAAGGCAAAAATGAAAATTTGGTTTGAGGGCAGCGGTGTAATTGATATGGATATGATCTCTTTATTTCCGGAAGATACCTGGAAAAAAAGACCCGGAGGCATGAGGGCAGATATGATACAATTACTGGCCGATATGAAGCCCGGGTTTATGCGTTTTCCCGGAGGCTGCATTGTAGAAGGAATGGATCTTAACAACAGGTATCAATGGAAAAAAACAATTGGCCCCATTGAAGAAAGGCAACTGATCATCAACCGCTGGAACGTAGAGTTTGCTCACCGGCCAGCACCGGATTATTTTCAAACTTTTGGTTTGGGTTTTTTTGAATACTTCCAGTTGGCTGAAGATATTGGCGCATCACCTTTACCCATTTTAAATTGCGGTATGGCCTGCCAGTTCAACACTGCAGAACTGATTCCCCTGGATCAAATTGATCCTTATGTAAAAGATGCTTTAGACCTGATTGAATTTGCTAATGGAGATGTAAACAGTACCTGGGGAAAAGTAAGAGCAGGTATGGGACACCCCGATCCTTTTAATTTAAAAATGCTGGGGGTAGGTAATGAGAACTGGGGGCCGCAATATATTGAGCGCTTACAGGTTTTTCAAAAAGCCATTAAAGAAAAATACCCCAATATAAAATTAGTTACCAGCAGTGGTACCGACCCTAATGGCGACCGCTTTGATTTTTTAAATGGCGAATTGCGTAAAATGAAAGTGGATATTATTGATGAACATTTTTACCGCAGGCCAGAATGGTTTTTTGAAAATGCCAGCCGCTATGATAATTACGACAGGAGCGGTGCTAAAATTTTTGCCGGTGAATATGCCGGGCAAAGTGATAAAACAGTAAGTGTGGAAAATAAGAATAATGTACGCACAGCCATAGCCGAAGCGGCATTTTTAACCGGCCTGGAAAGAAATGCCGATGTGGTGGTAATGGCCAGTTACGCACCGCTGTTTGCCCATGTGGATGGCTGGCAATGGACACCAGATTTAATTTGGGTGGATAATTTACGTAGTGCAGGCACCGTAAATTACCAGGTGCAAAAATTATTTGCCACCAATAAAGGCACCAATGCAGTACCGGCATTACTGAACAATAAAACCTTATCGGGCCAGGATGGATTGTATGCCTCGGCTGTAACAGATAAGAACAGTAAGGAAATCATTATTAAAATAGTAAACAGCGGTATGGCGGAAAAAAACCTGTCGTTTGTTTTGGAAGGGTACAAAAAATTAGCGCAACAGGCAACAGTAACGGTATTAACCGGCGGAGGCGATCAAATTAATACAGTGGATAATCCATTTAATGTAATGCCGGTTATTTCAACTACTACTCTAAAAGGAAAAAAATTGGATATAGTGCTTAAGCCTTTTTCGTTCACTGTTATAAAAGTAGGGATAAAATAACTTAATTACAGCAACATGAGAACAAGCATATTTATAGCACTGTTACTTTGTTGTTGTACTCTTTTTGCACAGCAATACCAATCCAATATTTCTGTACATGATCCTGTGATCATTAAACAGGATAGTGTGTATTATATTTTTTGCACCGGAAGGGGCATCAGTGTTTGGTCTTCTGTAAATATGAAAGAATGGAAAAGAGAAAAACCGGTTTTTGATACTTTGCCCTGGGCAGTACAAGCGGTGCCGGGTTTTAAAAATCATATCTGGGCGCCGGATATTTCTTATCACAATGGTTTATATTTTTTGTATTATTCTGTATCTGCTTTTGGAAAAAATACCTCCTGCATTGGTGTAGCTACCAATAAAACATTGCATCCATCTTCACCCGATTATAAATGGATGGATCATGGTAAAGTCATTCAATCTTATCCCGGTAAAACAAACTGGAATGCCATCGATCCCAATATCATCAGTGATAAAAAAGGCAATGCATGGATGACATTCGGATCTTTTTGGGATGGATTGAAACAAATAAAGCTACAAAAAGACAGGTTGCATATTGTTGGCGATTCTATCAACCTGCCTACAATTGCAAGTAGAAAAAAAGTAACCTCTTCAGATAATCCACCTTCGGTAGATGATAACCCTAAAGATGCCGGTGGTAATGCTATTGAAGCGCCGTTTATCTTTTATAAAAATGATTACTATTATTTATTTGCTTCTATCGATTATTGCTGCAAGGGCGTAAAGAGTACTTATAAAATGATAGTGGGCAAATCAAAAAAAATTACAGGGCCCTTTATAGATAAAGATGGAATGGATATGGCCAAAGGCGGAGGCACCATTTTATTACAAGGCGATAGCAACTGGTATGGTGTGGGCCATAATGCCGTAGCCAGTTTTGATGGCGTTGATTATTTAGTTTTTCATGCGTATGATGCCAAAGATAGTGGCAGATCAAAACTGAGAATAGAAAAACTGCATTGGGAAAATGATTGGCCAATGATCATTAAACTTTAAAAAATCATTTCTCAACCGCTTTAATGTTTTCCACCGCAGCCAGCATTTCGCTTAAAAAAATTGTGGGAACATCTTTTAATGGTATTAATTTTTCATCACTATCATCTTTGATATAAACACCCCAACGGCTGGTAACTTTTGTTTTATCAATAACATACAAACGGCGTAATTTCTCATCCATTCCCCAGCCAAAGCCTGCACCAACTCCTTCCACTTCCATGATGGCTTCTATCTTTTTTTCAAAATATAAAAGGTTAAACGATTCCAGCATACCACCATCGCCGGTGGGCCCTTTATGCCAGCCATATTTTTCCAGGGTACTGCGGATTGAACCAACCTGCATTTGCTTACCCTCAAATTTTTTGATGATAGCTTTTGAAAGATCGATATCTTTTAGGTCGGGCATTTTTCTATCTAACTGCGGAAAAATGGCATCTACCGAAGCATCAAAAAATACCTGCTTCCATTCTTGTAATAAAGTTTTATTTAGTTGTGATGGGTGTACAATTCCAATACAACTATTGTCATCAATTGTTACTTCATCATTTGCTGCATTAAGTAAACTGGCATCTTCACTGCACATAAAAGTTTGTATCAAATTGCCATCGCTATCATAAACACCCCACAATAATTTAGTAGCATAAATAAAAATTACCGGGTTTTGTAAAAAGAATTTTTCCCATTGCTCCTTATTCCATTTACGCTGAATAATTAAATAATACTCCAGCCTGGATGATTGTGATTTTACAATATCTCTTACTTCTTTACTGATATTTTTAAATTCATCTTTTAACTCCGCAGGTGCAGCAGCAGGGATAGCTTTTAGCTTTTTATAATCCTCATTAAAAAAAGCAATTTTAAATTTACTGTCAATAAAGGCACGGTACTCATCACCATCAACAATAAAATGTTTAAATAAACCATCAAAGCCAAAATCGGGTACTACACGGTCGCCCAATTCGTGAATGGTAATGCCTAACTCTTCAGCAGCGGTTTCCAGCGCTACCAGTGCAGCTGTGCCTACATTGGCTTTTTTACTTTTGTATTTACGGCTGTACCATTCCACCCAGCGTAAAGCTTTATCGCTGCCTTGTAATGCTAATGCACCAACACCATGCTCCGCCATTTTATAACGGTTCTCTTCTATCCATTTATTGGTTGTTATTCTTATCTTATCTACCACAACTTCGTTACCCAATAGTGCAGCCAGTGCCATAAGGTATTTATATTCAGGCTTTGCGCCTTTGTCGATATACGCTTTAATAATAGCGATTGCAAAATCACTACTGCGGTCTTTATCTATAAATTGTAAAAGATACTTTGCTTCCATATCGCTTCGCATTTCTTTAATGCGGCTCATGCGATAAAACAAAAATCTTATTTCATCAACCGTTAATGCTACGCCGGTAGTATAAAATAAAGAAGGCAATGTTGTTTCATCTAACCATGCTTCAACAGGCTTGTTTAATTTGCCACGTTTTTTAGCAGCGGCAACCATATCTTCTATAAAACCTATGCTTGCAGCCGTGGGTAAATTATCGGCAACGGTTTGTAATAAAATATCCCTTGCGTTGTCGTTACTTTCAGTGTTTAATACTTTCATAATAGCAGCTTTGGCTTCCGGTGTGGATATATGACTGAGTATTATAGCAGCAGTTTGCCTTGTTTCGGAGTTTTTGTGTTCGAGCAAATCAATAGCCTTGCCTTCGGCATTGTTGTCGTTATTGGCAATAACAGTAGCCACAAATTCCCTTAGCGGTTTAGATTTACTGCTAATAAGCTGCCACACCACAGGCAAATATTTAGCAGCTTCAAAACGTTTGGAAATAAACTCAATAAATTGCCGAAAGTATTCAATGCCGGCTTTTGATGCATCACTTTTTAATATTTGTTCGTAATAAAAAAATGCCTCCTCTTTAAGATGATGGTAAATTAGTTGCACCGTATTTAAGTGAACGTATGTCTTTAACTGCATCCAATCATTTAGTTTTTGTATAGCAGTTGCCTTATCAAACAAAAATAATAAGTGCAAAGCACAGGAGCTATACCCCATATAACTAAGATCGGTGTTTTCAAAAGTTTTGATATGGTATCCCGATTCCCAGCTTTGCTGCCCCGATTTTTTACTATATACATCCAGGTAAACTGCTGCTAACTCTTGTGCAAGGCCCTGATATTTTTGATTGTCATTTTCATAAAGAATTAGAGCAGATGCAAATTTTACCTGTATAGTTTGCAGGTCGGCATTTTTATAATCATGCAGGGATGCAATAATTTCCTGCAGGTATTTACCGACCTTGTATTCAGAAAAAAAGAGGATAGGATTATTTCTGTCAGAGCGCAGGCTACTTAAAATATATTCAGTAGTAAACTCCGGTTTAGCTTCTTCCAATAATTTAAAATAAAACATACTCCACTCCGTATTCCACCCATATATATTATTAGAAGGGTAAATTAAATTTTTGCTTGCTTTAATGTAATTTATTAAGAACAACTTCATCGGCTCCGGAATAGTTGGGTTGTCACTTTCCTGACCATACCTGAAATTGAAAACCAACAACTGGAAAATGGCATCATCATTCATCCCTTGTTTTTTAAATTGCAGAACTGCAGCCTGAAAAGCGCTGCTCGTTTGCTTTTTAAAAATATTAAGCAATAACCAATGATTGAAATTAATAAATGGAAAAAGTAGCGGGTGATAAATTACATCCAGCAATAGCATTTCTTTAGCAGAAATATGCTCAATATCTTGCAGCAGATTAGTAAGTACGCCCCAAAAATAAATTTTATCATCGTGTTGCAGGCCATTAAGAGATGAAGATTTTCCGGTGAGGTAATCGGTTATTATCGGGTAATTTATACTTTGCTGTAACCCGGTATTTACCGGAAAATGTAATTGCCACTCCGGATTTTCTGTTACCAGCGCTTTTTCAATTTCTTCAATTGTAAATGCCATAATAATTTTATTTTTTCAGTACCAAATCTTCCTTTGCCGCCCAAATACCAATATCCTGTTTACTTAATGCCGCTGCCATTAAATCAGGAAATTTATCTGGTGTACAGGCAAAAACCGGAATACCTAAATTAGAAAAATATTGTGCGTTGCCATGATCATAAGCAGGAGCCCCATCATCATTCAGTGCCAGTAAAACAATTACCTGTACACCGGCGGCAGTTAATTCTGCGGCTTTTTTTCGCATGCCCTGTTCGTCGCCACCTTCGTATAAGTCGGTAATTAAAACCAACACGGTATCTAATGGTTTAGTGATGATCTGTTGGCAATATTTCAACGCTGCATTAATATCGGTGCCACCACCGAGTTGTACACCAAATAATAATTCAACAGGATCAGTTAACTCTTCTGTTAAATCCACAACAGCAATATCAAACACCACCATCTTGGTTTTAATCGCAGGAATAGATGCCATTACAGAACCAAAAATTCCGGAGTACACTACAGATGTTCCCATTGAACCACTTTGATCTAAACACAATACCACATCTTTTAACGAACTTCTTTTTCTGCCATAACCAATTTTTATTTCGGGAATAATAGTTTTGTATTCGGGCTGATAATGTTTTAAGTTTTTTTGAATAGTAAGGTTCCAATTAATTTCATTGTGCCTGGGCCTGCGGTTTCGGGCCGAGCGATTTAAACTACCTACAATGGCTTGTTGTGTAGGTTGTGCTAATTTTTTAATTAATTCATCCACCACTTTTCGCACTACTTGTCTTGCGGTATCTTTTGTTTTATCAGGAATAACATGGCTCAGCGTCATTAATGTTGCTACCAAATGCACATCGGCTTCTATATTTTCCAGCATCTCTTTTTCAAACAACATTTGTGTAAGGTTCAATCTTTTTAATGCATCTTTCTGCATTACCTGCACCACAGTATTAGGAAAAAAAGTACGGATATCACCCAGCCACCTGCTTACATTAGGCGATGAGGCGCCAAGCCCTGCCTGCCTTTCCCCATCATACAAAGCCGATAAGGTTTTGTCTAATTGTATATCATGCGGATTAAGCGGAAACTGTGTGCCATCCCTTTGCTCACCACCTAATATCAATCGCCATTTACGTATGTGTTGTTCGCTGCTCATCAGTAATTTATTCGTTACTTTTTTAAAAGAAGGATACTATTATCAGGATGCCAAGTTGCCTTTAGGGGATTTAGGGGTATCCCATCATTTTCATCACCACATCAATTCCCTGCCTCGCTCTTTCGCTATCAATATCTGTTGCCAGCTTTTGCAATACATTGCCACTCACACCTCCTGATTTTACCTTTTCTCCCAATTTTCTTCTTTCCGGTTTAGAAAAGTTAGAAAATGTTCTTCGCAACAAAGGCAGCACTTGTGTAAATACTTCTTCATCTAATTGCTCTACCCAATTATTTACCACAGCCCACAAATCATTATCAATTAATAAAATGGTGCCACTGCCTTTTAAAAATCCCTCCAGCCAGGCCGCAGCAATGCCCGGCGCAGTAGCGGCCGACATGGCATAATAAAATGCTTTCACTAATTCATCACCAACAATTAATTTATAATCGGCCAGCAATCTTGTGGCATAGCCAGCAATAACCGGCGCCGCATTTTTTCCGGCAGCAACAAAAGTTAATGTTTGCTGCCATTGTTCACTAATGTCTTTTTGTTGTAAAATATTTACTGCATCATTCATTTTTGCAAACAGTTCCAGCAAATGATCGGCAGCATCTTCGTTAATACCTGTGCATGCAGCAGGTAAGCTGATGCAGATACGGGTGATCATACTATCCACAATACCCATCACAAGGTCAGCATCTGTTTTTCTAACACTTCCATAGCGGCTAACATTTACCAGGTTAGGTATCACTTCCATCAACTGTATCACATCGCCACTTGCAGCCGCAAGATTGTTAACCTGGTGAATGAGTGATGCAACAGCTATGGGTAACTCTGCAGGAATACTCTTTTCAAGCAATGCGCAAACATCTGCCAGTGCATTTACTTCTTCTGCTAACTGAATTACATATTTGGTAGCGGCTTCTTCGGTAGTATTGCCATAAGTTCCTTTTTCAATAATATCAATGGAGAATGCAGGATCCCATTGCAGCCGCCATTGTTCTTTAAAAGTTCCTTTACCCGATACATCAGATTTGTGCCCCCATTTAATATTCAGCAATTGTAAACGATGTAAAAAAATACTTCTTTCTAAATCATTTTCTTTTCTCAGGTCTAATATATAATCTTTTCCAATCTGCCGTTGGCGGAAGCCGTAATTTTTTTTGTAATTTTTCAATATCCAGTTGCAATGGTGGCTTGGGAATATCATCAGGTACTTCACCAATTCGGTCGCTTACAATTAAATCATGGTGCAACAAATTCATCATCACCGGTTCGCCATTGCACAAAACACTCAGCGTGGCTTCATTCAATTCTTCTAAACCGGCTTTAGATAATTTGCGTAGCGAAGCCAACGATTCTGCCAATCGTACCGCTTCAATAACATGCGCTACCGAAGTATCCATTTGTTTGCTGCGGAAGAGTTTGGCCACCTTGGCCATCCATCTTGTTCCATCGTCTTTTGGAAAATTCCAGATATGCTCATACCATCCCGGCGATGCAATCCCGGCACCATAACCACTGTAAAAACTTAAGCGGTTATATGTCCACGGTACCCATGTACATTCTACTTTTACTTTGGGCAAACCTTTAAGCAGATCATTATCTTCTTTTTGCTTAGGCATATTGATGAGTGCCGGCGCATGCCATGCACCACATATAACCGCAATGTTCTGAAACATTTCTTTTTCTGCCTGCCTGATGGTCTTGCGCATGTGGGCTTCACGTAATTGTTCTATCTTGTCGTCTTTGGAAGGAAGGCTTTCACGCAATGCCTGCATCGCTTCGTTCACTGCCTCAAACACTGCTTCATCATCCTGGCGATGTTCAAAAGTATGTTCCCACCATTTTTCACCATCATCATAACCGGCCGCTTTTGCTAAATAAGAAATGGGATCTAACTTAATAATTAGCGGCAGGTCAATTGCTTCATCAATAATTTCATTAGATGAAATACTTTTTTTGTGAAACGGGCTTTTGAAGCCTTGATGCGACTGCAGTGGCGACGCTCCGTTCAACTTCATTTCCTTGTTTACCAGTACAGCATTTTTTATGATAACACTATCATCGTCACCTGTTTTATTTTCAGTATCACCTGTTTTATTTTGTTCTTGCTTTACTTTTTCCTCGGCTTCTTTTCTTCTTTCATTTTCTATAGCAAAAGAATTTGCCGCAGGCAGATCCATAAACCTTACATGAATATTATTTTTTCTGGCGTATAAAATGGCCTGCCACTCCGGCGAAAATTCTGCAAATGGATAAAATGAAGATTGCTGCGGATTATCGGGCTGGTAACATAAAATAGCTACCGGTGGTTTTAATGCTTTATTGTCTGCCCATTGTAAAATAGCATCTGCATCCGGCGGACCTTCCACCAAAACAATATCCGGTTTTACCTGCTCTAAAAATGCTTTTACATTTTTTGCCGAGCCGGGCCCGTGATGCCGTATGCCGAGAATGTGTGTTGCCATATTAACCACAGAGTTAACGAAGGTTTTAACACAGAGTTTCAGGAGTTTTGCTTGTATTACCCAAATTTAACTTGTGCTATATCTAATCTCCATTTTAAATTTTATAATATCATTCGTTTAATACCATGCTTTAATGATGCTACTTTAAAATTTAGTAACAGGCCAACCTTGCAATTACCCAATCTCATATAGGTAAGTATTTGTGCAAGATGAACATCATTGAAACATTCTACAGTTTTTATTTCTATTACTACTTTATTATTTACTAACAAATCTAACCTATATCCTATGTCTAATTTTACTTCCTCATAGATCAAAGGCATTGGTTTTTCTTTCTCCACAAACAAACCATGCTTTTTCATTTCATAAGACAGACACTCTTTATAAGATGATTCTAATAAACCTGGCCCCAGCGCTGTATGAACCTTAAAGGCTGATTTTAAAATCCGCTCTGTTATTTCATTCTCAATCATAAAATGTATTTATAATTTTAGAGAACTCAGATAACTCCGTGCTTTAACTCCAACAACTCTGCGGTTAAAGATCTCTGCACGCCCTGTAAATGTCTTTCCACTCTTCTCTTGGTTTCACCACCGTTTCTAAATACTCCTGCCATATTAATTTATCCTGTACCGGATCTTTAATTATAGTACCAATAATACTGGCCGCTAAATCATTTGCCTTTAATTGCCCATCACCAAAATAAGCTGCCATGGCCAAACCATTATTCACTACCGAAATGGCTTCCGCTGTACTTAAAGTACCGCTGGGCATTTTTATTTTTGTTTTTCCATCTTCGGTTACACCATTCCGCAATTCTCTAAAAATGGTAACAATTCTCCTGATCTCCTGCAAGGCTGGCGGTTCAGCAGGTAATTCCATTATCTTTCCATAACTCTCCACCCTTCTTTTTACAATATCAATTTCTTCATCCATAGAATCCGGTACAGGAAGTATCACCGTATTAAAACGACGCTTTAAAGCACTGCTTAATTCATTTACGCCTTTGTCCCTGTTATTGGCAGTGGCAATAATATTAAAACCTCTTACGGATTGCACTTCGCTGTTTAACTCTGGAATGGGCAAAGATTTTTCCGAAAGAATGGTGATCAATGCGTCCTGCACATCGGCACCAATTCTTGTAAGCTCTTCTATCCTGGCGATCTTACCATCTTTCATGGCCCTCATTACCGGGGTTTCCACCAATGCTTTTTCGGATGGGCCTTCTGCCAGTAAGCGGGCATAGTTCCATCCGTAACGGATCGATTCTTCGCTGGTGCCGGCAGTGCCCTGTACCACCAATGTAGAGTCGCCGCTGATGGCAGCAGACAAATGTTCACTCACCCAGCTTTTTGCTGTACCGGGTAAACCATACAATAACAAAGCCCTGTCGGTGGTAAGCGTCGCAACGGCAATTTCCATCAGTCGTTTGTTGCCAATATATTTTGGCGATACTTCAAAACCATTTTTAAGTTTGCCACCCATTAAATAAGTAACAACGGATTGCGGCGATAATTTCCAGTTGACAGGAACTTTATCACTATCCTGTTTTTTTAACTCTTCCAGTTCCTGTGCAAACAATTGTTCTGCATGCTGACGTAAGATGGCTGCCATAAATTTATTTTTATTCGTTAAAAGCTTTTACTGTTTGAATTTTAAGAGTGATCAGTTTAATGATATAATCGCTGGTGTTACTCCACATGGTTCGCTGATGCTCTTCCGGTGGCGTACATTTTTCCAGTTCGGCAACAATAGCAGCCGGCAATAAATGAATCTGTTGATTAAAAAATGAACGATTATATTGGTAAGGATTTTTGGCTATATGCTTTAAAATGTTTTTCGCTAATTCCACACTCCATTCTTTTTTTATTTGCAGGGCATAATTGATAATACTATCAGGGTGTTGCTCAAAATATTTATTACTATAATATTCCTGTTGCTGCAATGGAAGCAAAGGCAAAATTTCTAAATAAAAAATTTCGCTGTATTGCATAAAAAGAAAAGCCCAGTTGTTATCATTAAACTGGCATATGGCTAATACTAATGCAGGAATCATTTTTTTGCCCACCGCATCTTTTTGAAAATGGCTGATGATATTTTCGGGTGTAACGGCTAATTGTTTTTCCCAGAAAGAAGGTGGTACAGCCTGTATTAACTGGTACAAAATAAATTCATCATCAGTAAAGGCTTTATTATTACTCAGTTTATCAATACCGGTTTTAAAAATCGTTTCATCAATTGTTGCAGGTAAATGAAATTGCAAACTAAGCTTACTGGATAAACCTAATAAAGCTTTTTCTTTTTTTAGTTCAACCGATTGCTGCAATACCTGTTGGTATTGTTGCACAATGGACGAGGAAGGAATTTTTTTCAACAAACTAATAGCTTCATCCTTTACCTTTTTACTTTTTTCTATTGACAAAGATTCTAAAAAAAGAATATCAGCCTGGTTAATATTAATGGCAAATATTTCTAGAAAAGCAATTTTTGTATTCGCATCTTCCTGCGGCCAGGTTTGCTGTAATAAAGTTCTAGCTTCATCAGGGTTGGTGGTTCTTATTTCTCTCAACACTGTTTTACGTTGTTCAGGAGTGCCGGTTTGCCACAACTGTTCTGTGGTTTGGTTTTGAGAAAAATTCCATGCTTCATTAAACCGGCTCAACCATTCACCTCTTTTACCGCAACAACTGGTGATAAGCGTTTGTAGTTTTTTTTCCTGTACGCCTGTTGCCAGCAATACAGGCAATAATTCCGGTTGTACAATTTGTTGTTTTGCATTACATTGCTGTAACCATAGTTGCAGCAGTGGCGTACTCTCTTCAGATTGTATATCTTTTTAATGCCTGTACAGCAGCAGCATTGCAATATTTTTTTTCTTCAGCCGGTGCAGCCGGTAAGTGTACTGTTTCTTTATGCAAAGGCTGTACACCCGATTGGCGGTAATTGAAAGCTACAGCGGCAACCTGTAAAAAATTTTCTTCTTTATCTAAATTGTTATTGGCATTAATAAGTGCTGCAACTTCTGTTAAGTCGTCAGGCAATTCAGTAGCACTGATATTTTTTTTATCAGTGCCAATCATTGATGTGTTAATAATATTATTCCAAAATTCCATAGGGCCCTGTTCCGCCTCACGGCGGAGAACTTAGATTATTACTTAATAATTATTTTTCAAAATTCTAAAACTATAAGCGTAGCATTACAAGATTTTATACTCCGCATTATACCATACACCTACAGGCTCATATTTATCTTCTTTACCAATCACTACCATATCTAAAGCCTCGCCGCCGCTCATGGCCAGCAATTTCCAGATCATCCTCTGTTCGTTCTTTATTGCCATCATGTTTTTTGCTGCATCCTGCAACCACCAATGGTTATTATATTGCACCGGTGTTAATTGTTGAATAATAAATGGCCGCTCACTTTTTACGGGCATTTGCCGGCAAAGCGTTGTTTCCATATCCGCCACCTGTTGCCAGTTGTTGAATGCTGTAAAATTATTTACCGCATTGGATGTAATTTGTTTTTTTATAATAGCCCTCAGTGGCGCAACACCGGGATAAAAAACCAGCTCTGCCTGTATAAACATACCCGGTGTAAAACTGAGCTGCCCGCCTTGCCCACGTACAATAAACTGCAACACCAAAGCATATTGATTGCTTTGTGTGCCATACAACCAGTTGCGTTCGGTAGTAATATTATCTACTTCAATAGTTTGTTTGCTTAACACCAGCCAGGTATCGGTAATGCCGTTTTGTTCTTTTAATTCTTCCTGGCTTTGGGTAAAGCCTATCCATGTACGAATATCCTGCAAAAGATTTTCGTTAAGGGTATTGCTATTTTTAAATCCTTCGGTAATTAAATAAATACTTACCAACTGATTCATAAAAATATTTTGCCAGCCTTCATTATAAAAACCAACATCGCCTAAGTTACGCACCATATTGGCAAGGCCGGGCGCCTGTGCATCCACCATGCGTTTTGCCATATTTTCAAAAAACGCAGCACCTTTTTCGGGCATGGATAAAATGCCATTGCGTACAATATCTTTTATCCATAAACACAGTTCTTCAATACCATCAATAACTTTTTGCTGGCGGGCCAGTTGTCGTTTGGCCTGTGCGGCTTCATCTACAGGCTTATCTTCTTGTGTAACTTTTTTCTCTTCTTTTTCTGCTCTTTTATTCAACCAATCGGTAACCCACGCAGGCGCATTATCATCAGTAAAAACATTTTTTTGCCGGGCATAAAATAACATTAAGCCAATGCCGTGTTTACAGGGAAATTTACGACTGGGGCAACTGCATTTAAAAGCAATATTACTAAGGTCTATTTGTGTTTGATAAGGTTTACTGCCGCTACCCTGTGCTTCGCCCCAGAGCGCCTGTTCATTAGCGCCCTTGCTTACCCATTTAGAAGGGTTGGCTAAATCTTTCCCGGATTTTTTAGAAGCTTCATCGGGGGCCAGGGTTAGTATTTGCTCTTCGGACAATTGCAAGAAAAGGAATTTGATTGTAAAATAAGCAAATGACTTGTATAAATAATAAAGTCTGAAAAATTTAATTTTAAAGATGAAATATAATACACGGCCGATTTAAACCCACTGATTTTTATAAAAGGTTTTTAATGATGAAGGTTTTTATCTAAAAAAACAAATCCTATATTTGCAAAAGCTTTGCTATTGAATAATAACTATTAATAAGCCAGGCATCAACTTTTACAACTTCTATACAATGTAATTTTTAGAATACATACCGATTAATGAGCAGCAAACTATTTGCCGCTTTAGTTTTTCATTCTAAAAATTATATCATGTCTATATCAAGAAAATACGGAAGGACATTTCATTACCCTTTTTCTCCGGGTACAACAAGCGACGATAGAATTAATACCGGTTACTGGCAGGACATCAGTCTTTTGTCAACAATTATTCATACCGAGAAACTTGATGGCGAAAATAATTGCATGAGCCGCAATGGCGTATTTGCAAGATCGCACGCTGCACCAACAACGTCTGCATGGACAAGACAATTGAGAGAAAAATGGGCTGTTTTAAAAAACGACCTGGGAGATTATGAGATCTTCGGCGAAAATTTATATGCCATCCATTCTATACAATACCCGTTAATTGAAGAACACTATCATGTATTTGGTGTAAGGGAACTGGATAAGTGGCTGAGCTGGGAAGAAACAATATTTATTGCTGCTATGTTTGATTTACCAACAGTGCCGGTATTGGAAACTGTAACTGATTTTCCAGATCAGAAAATTTTTGAAAAGAATATACTAGCATTGGTAAAAGAAGAAAGTGTATTTAAATCAATTGATGTGCAAACCGAAAAAACCTGCAGCCGAGAAGGTATTGTAAGCAGGAATATATTGGAATACAATATTGATGATTTTGAAAAAAATGTTTTTAAGTATGTGCGTAAAGGCCATGTAAAAACAGATGAGCACTGGACAAGAAACTGGAAGCGGGCACCTTTAAAATTTGAAAGCAATGTGGACACTGACAACAAATAAAAATTGGGAGCAGCTGAAAAAATTTGGCTGGGTAAATGATATGCATGGCGTACCGCAAAGCCCGGTATACCATGCCGAAGGTGATGTGGCTATACATACACAAATGGTATTGGCTGCATTAGAAAAACTGGCAGAGTTTAAAGCATTGAAAGAACAGGAACAGGAGATTGTTTGGGCAGCTGCATTAATGCATGATATTGAAAAAAGATCAACAACAGTTACAGATGAAAACGGCAATATTGTTTCTCCCGGCCATGCAAAAAAAGGAGCGGTAACAACAAGACAAATTTTGTACAGAGATTTTGTTGTTCCGTTTGATATAAGAGAGCAGGTGGTTGGCCTGGTGCGTTACCATGGATTGCCTTTATGGGTATTTGAAAAATCCAATCCGGTGCAGGCTTTATTAAAAGCAAGCCTGGAAGTGAATATCAGTTTGCTGGCAATGCTGGCTAAAGCTGATGTATTGGGACGGATATGTGCTGATGCTGGTGAGCTATTGTATAAAATTGAACTCTTTAAAGAATTAGCAATTGAGTATGATTGCTGGGATAAACCCAAACAGTTTGCAAGTAACTTATCTAAATTTCAATATTTCAGAAAAGATGACCGGCATCCTGATTTTGAAGCTTTTGATGATACTAAAACCAATATGATCATCATGTCGGGTATTGCGGGTAGCGGTAAGGATTTTTATATTCTTAAAAATTATCCTTTGCTACCGGTTGTTTCTTTAGATGATATGCGGAGGAAGTTAAAAATAAATTATGGCGACACTAAAGGCAACGGCCAGGTTATACAGGCTGCGAAAGAACAGGCAAAAGAATACCTGCGTAAAGCAAAACCTTTTGTATGGAATGCTACCAATATTACTATGCAAATGAGAGAGCAGTTAATTGACCTGGTTGAACCTTATAAACCAACGATAAAAATTGTGTATATAGAAACAAGCTATGCAAAGCTATCGGCGCAAAACAAAAACAGGGAATTTACAATACCGGGTAACGCAATAGAAAAAATGATTGATAAACTGGAGGTGCCAAAATTGTGGGAGGCGATGGAAGTGGAATATGTGGTTCATTAAGAGACGAAAGGCGCTGCAATAATTTTATGCAGCGCCTTTTTTAATTTTTATTTCTGCCCGTTTCGCCGGGATACAAAGTATGTACCTCATCACTTTGCCAAAATTGTTTGGTATCAATATCCATAATGCTCAATTTACCATAAAAAGCGGCACCGGTATCCAGGTTCCAAACATTGCAACCCTGCATTGGAATGTTGACATCGTAATATTGTGTGGGTGTATGGCCAATATAAATTTCGTTAAAAAGTTTGAGGCGTTTGGGAAACAAAATGGAATCTTTTTTTATACGCTTATCCATTACCAGTGCGGTTTCCCACAAGGTTCTGTCCCAGCTAAAATTAGAATTATGAAATTCTTTTTGGGGCCCGTGCATAGAAGTAAAGCCTGCATGAATGAACAACCGGTTGAGGTCATCGATATAATAAAAAGGCATTTGCTGTAAAAAATTGAGGTGCTGCATTTTTATTGCAGATGTGGCATTTGCATAACTGTTTACTGTTTGCTGCCCGCCATGAAATAACCAGGTTTTGTCAGCCTCGCCGGTACGCAACCATTCTTCGCACCAAACGTCATGATTGCCTTTTATAAAAATACATTCGTTAGTTGTACTCAGTTCAATCATGTAATCTAACACGCCGGCAGATTCACTCCAGCCATCAACATAATCGCCTAAAAAGATCAACTTGTCTTCAGGAGTAACTTTAGCTTTTTCAAACAACTGCTGTATAGCTTTAAGTCCGCCATGAATATCGCCTATAGCTAAAGTTCGTTTCGTATTCATACTGTAATATATTCAACAGGTACTGAATTAACAAGCCATACGCCGTTATCAGATAAATAAAATATAAAACCAGCTTCCGTCATTGCTTTTGTATTGATGCTTAGTATAACCGGTTTGCCGTGCCTTGATCCTACAGCTTTTGCAGTCTCCTGTAACAAACTCAGATGTACATGCTGACGCTGTTGTTTGGTAAGGCCTTCTTTTAAAATACTGCCTACAAATCTTTCGGCTGTGCCGTGGTATAAAATATCAGGTGGCGTAATAGGTTTTAAATTTAATTCCACATCAATACTATGTCCCTGGTTGGCACGTATCATTGTTTTATCTTCATTAAAGGCAAAGCGTTTTTTATCGTTAGTATCCACAACGGTATTGATGATATCAATATTTACATTGTTACCCTGCTCATTTATTTTGCTGATCAGCTCTGCTACATTGGCCCAGCCGTTTTCATCTAAACTTAAACCAATTGTTTCAGGCTTATGGCGCAGTATCAGGCTCATGAATTTGCTGATATGTTTTAGTTGTTGTTGCATTTTATTTTTTTAAAGCATCTCTTACTTCCATAAGGGCAAAGCCTAAAAGATTGGGTCCCTTCCATTTAAAAGGATTGTATGCATCTTTTGCGTCTTGAGATAAACCAATACCCCAGATAAAATCTACCGGACTTGCTTCAACAAGTATTTTATTACCAGTGCTTAGTAAGAATTTTTTTAAATCTTCGTGTTGAGAAAATTTATGAAGATTACCTGCTGTTACAAGATCAAATGCTTTGGCGTTCCATATATCTGTGTTAAAATTTTTTACCTTACGGCCAAGGTCTTTTGCAATAGCAGGTTTATTTGCAGCAATGATCAGATCAAAACTTTCTACATCATTAAATAATAGTGCTTTTTTTGCCATCATCCAATGTTCTGCTGTTGGGTAAGTTGTTCCATCAACAATAAATGGCGAAGGCCACCATTGACTAAAACAGGATTTATCTGTAATACCTGCAACCTTTTGTGAGTGACCCCAAAAGAATAGGTATTCCGGTTGAAGGTCATTTTCTATTTCTTTTGTAAGCCAGTTTAGAGAGTATTTCATTTGTAAAATCTGTTTAATGTTTTTTCGTAATTCCTCGAATCCTTTTCTCCAAAAACCACCAGGTAAACTTTTTCTATTGAAGAATTACTGTTTAGAAAATCAGTGATAGTTTTTAAAGCAATATGAGCTGCTTTATCAAAAGGAAAACGATAAGCGCCAGTGCTAATACATGGAAAAGCAATAGTCTTAATATTATTTTCTACAGCCAGTTGCAAACTATTTTGATAGCACATGGCTAATGATGTTTCCTCGTTTGCTGTTCCATTGTTCCAAACAGGGCCAACAGCATGTATTACAAATTTTGCAGGTAAATTAAAAGCCGGAGTAATTTTTGCACAACCGGTTTTACAACCTCTTAGTGTAATACAAAATTCTCTTAACTCTGGCCCTGCTGCTTTGTGTATAGCACCATCAACGCCACCGCCACCGGTTAAAGAGTTGTTGGCAGCATTTACAATAGCATCAATTTGTAAAGTGATAATGTCGGTATTTATGATTTCAATTTTTATTGTATCCCAATTCTTTGTTCAATTGCTTCATCATTCAATTCAATCACCTCTTCATACGGAACATTTACTTCTTCAATTTTACTGGCTAAAACTTTTTCGTGTTCTTTTTTTACAAAATCAGTAATGTCTTCAATCTTTACGATCCATTCTGTACAAAAAAGTTTCAGTATTTCATCCTTCATTCCAATCTGAATGGCTTTACGTTCCTGTTTGTTTCCATAAGGATCATGGTCAGGATCCCATTGCAAACGAACTGCTGTTTCTTCCAATGCTGTTTTCCAGCTTTCCCTTGTTGCATACACTTCGCTATTAAATGAAGAGAATGTTGCTTGTTGTAAAATTGTTTTAAAATGAATGATCGGTACTGTTATTCTTAAAATATTTTCCTGTTGTTCTTTAGCAGCCCAACCAGCCCTGTACATCATCCACAAAAAGCCCGGTTTTATCCAGCTCATGCGGTTAAAGCTGTAAGCATTTCCTCCAAACCGCTGATTAGCTACAGTATAGTTTGCAATTTGCGGATTGAAAGCCTGGTACACAATTATATTTTCATCTTCTTTGCAACCAATAATTTGTCTTCCTGTTTTTGGCAATCTCTCTTTTTGTGTTATATATTTTTCTGTTTTCATTCTTTAATTGTTATAGGATACCTGCGGAAATTATTGGCTATTCTGCCAATGTTGCCCTTATCTCCGCCAAAGTAAATTCCTTTGTTATTTTACCGTCTTTAAAAACGGTTTTTAATTCGCTTTGTGCTTCTTGTTCCCAACTTACTTTATCGTAAAGTACAAATTTGTTGTTTTCTTTTTTTACGCTTAATAATCCGGTGGCCGATCTTTTGGTGCCATCATCGGTAATGGGATTTTTAAAAATTTCTCTGCCTTCACCATCAATTACAACGTATGTAGCTTTCATTGCTGTACCAAAAGTATCACGGGTATTGTATTGATAGGTATAACTGCCAATACCAAACACTAGCTGGCTGGCAAAGCCTTTTGCTTTTAAGCCATCGCAAATGGCTTGTGCTCTTTCCAGGTTAATACTATCGCCATAAATAGCACCAATGTGTGGATTTAGCAACTTAAATCCTTTTTCGGTGATCGTTCCGCCAAAAACATCCCACAATAATTCTACCACACCTTTTCTTTCTGCTTCGGTTTTACCATCAGCATCGCCACAAATAATTTTTATGGGGTCGCCGCTATCAGGTCTGATAACTACTTTACCCTCTCTTTGTAAAACGGTTTCTTTTAATGCAGTTAAATATTCGGTACATACTTTCCAAAGGTCCCAGGTATCACTAACAATACTTACTATGCCTGATGGATAAACTTCGGTTATAAGGCGTTTAAAAGTTTCCAGCTCACCATCTTTACTGCCGCTGCACATTACGCTGTGTTCTGTTGCAGCAACGCTGCCGCCAATCAACTCTTTATCAGCATTGGCATTATAATATTGCTCCAAAGCATCAATAGCAGGAATGGTATCGGTGCCTGTAAAACTTAATAAATGCCCCATGCCACTAAGTATGGCAGTTTCCAAAGAACTCATTCCCCGGAAAGAAAAATCATGCCCCTGCCATTGTACAAATTCCATTGGCATTCCCGTTTCTATCGCATATTTATTCAGCAATATTTTGTAAGCGTGGGCAATAGTAGCACTGGTACAAGGCTGCCAGATGATGGCACTTAACAAAGTTTCTAAAAAATTGGTGAGCCAGTAAAACTCCGGTATGGTGTTTACAATGGTAACGCAAGGCACCCTCATTGGCACTTTACTACCTTCGGGCAATGCTTTTATTTCTATAGGCAAGTAGCCAAGATCGTGGAGTTTTTCCAAATGCTCATAACTGGGTAAACCTGCGCCTAATGAGGTGCTTATCCTTCTTTTATAATCAGTAATTACTTTTTCTTTTGGCTGATCAAAAAAGTTTTCGTTGAAATATTTAAGCAGGTATTCTTTGGTAAAATACTGCATACCAAAAAATACCATTTCGTCAATATCTTTTAAGCGGCTATTGCGTGGCGTAAGGTTGCTGTACACCAGTTCTGTTTTATCAGGATATTGAAATACATGGCCTACTTTATAATAATCGGTTAATAAAAATGGATTCGTTTTCATAATTAATTTTATTCAAAATGTTTTAAAGTTTTTACAATGGGTGAATCGTATGTTTTATACAAACTGTTAGATACAATGATCTGCTGAAAATATTTATGCAACGTATCAAATCCCTTAGAAAAAATACCGTGGGTAACAATAAGGGTTAAATGTGCCGGTTTAATTTTTTCTGCTATTGCCAGAAAAGTACCACCACCATCACAGATATCATCAATGATTACACAGTTGCGGCCTGCACATTCCTGTGGTTCTAAAATTTCCAGGCTGATCTTACCTGTTGCCAGGTCACGGTTTTTACTGCAGTAAACAATTTCTTTGATGTTGCTGTTCCAGCCAAAATACTTGCCTACTTTTTTGCTGGCACCTGCATCAGGACAAATTAATACAGCATCGGGCATATTATAAGCTTTTACCAACGCTTCATTAGTTATACCAATGGCATTTTTTATAAGCAATAACGAAACATCAGAATGTACATCATATAAATACACTTTACTAAAGCCACAAAGGTTGATAAGGTCGGCCACTACTTTTAAATCGACACTATCCCCATGTTGCATCAGCCTGTCGTAACGGGCAGCCATCAGGTAAGGGATCACCAATACTTTTTTTATGGCAAATAAATTATCCAGAGCGTTGGATATTTCCAGTAGCTGTAACAACTTGCTGGTATCTGTAATAGAGCAAACCACTTTTACTTCCTCACCATCTTGCACAGCTTGTACATTAACGTGTGGCTGGCCATCAGGAAAGATGGTTATTGTAACGCCTTCGCCGGTATTAAGATTGATTGTTTTCATTGTTCATTAATTTTTGATAACACAAAGATATGGAGAATTTTTAATTTGCGTCAATTTTACGCAAATTATTTTTTCAGCGCATTATATTTCAAAATGCATGCCTTCCTTCAATAAATGTTGGTACCGCTTTTTATTGAACTGGTAAATTTTACTGGGCCTTCCGGCGCCGGAGGATGCAGCAAGCTCCCCGGTATCTTCCAATAATCCTAAAGAGAGAATTTTTTTTGTAAAATTGCGGCGGTCGATAGCACGGTCTAATAAAGCGGTATATAGTTTTTCAAGATCAGAGAACGGGAATTTTTTATCCAGCAATTCAAAACCAATAGGTTGATAGCGGATCTTGGCACGAACACGTTCAATAGCCACCTGCAATATTTGTTTATGATCAAAAGCCAACGATGGCAGTTTGTTAATACTAAACCATTGTGCTTCTTCTGCATCGGTACTGGCTTTTAACTGCTGAAACAAGGCGCTTTTTACCAGCGCAAAATAAGCAATGGAAATAATACGCTGCCGTGGGTCACGTTTGGGTTCGCCAAAACTATACAGTTGTTCTAAATAATTTACTTTAATGCCGGTTTCTTCCAGCAATTCTCTTTTAACGGCTTCTTCCAGGCTTTCGTTGTTCAACACAAAACCTCCGGGTATGGCCCAGCAATCTTTATATGGCGTGTATTTTCTTTTAATGAGTAAAACAGATACCCCATCAATTTTAGAGTAACCAAATACAATGGCATCCACCGCTACCTTTATGTTGGATGATTGTACCTGCATAGTTTTTTTGACAATTTTTTAAAAGATAAGAATTTAAAAATCCAGCTGTCCCTTTTCTTGAGAACAGAATTAATTTTAAAGGTAAAGAAAAGCATAATAACGGTTGTTTATTACCGTGCAGGTAATTTATATACTTCGTAATTTTACACCATGCAAATACAAATATTAAAATCAAAAATTCACCGTGCGGTGATAACAGAAGCCAATTTAAATTATGTGGGCAGCCTTACTTTAGATGAAGACCTGATGGATGCCGCTAATATGATTGAGCACGAAAAAATACAAGTGGTAAACGTAAATAATGGGGAACGTATAGAAACCTATATTATTAAAGGGGCAAGAGGCAGCGGCGTGGTTTGCCTTAATGGCCCGGCTGCCAGAAAAGGCGCTGAAGGAGATATTGTAATTGTTATTTCTTATGCATTGCTTGATTTTGAGGAAGCCAAAACCTTTAAACCAACGGTTGTTTTTCCTAAAGAAGGAAATAAGTTGTAATTAACCTGCTACTTTAATAAAAAAACCTCCTGATAAAATATCAGGAGGTTTTTTGTGGTGTGGGCCGGGATTGAACCGGCGACACAAGGATTTTCAGTCCTTTGCTCTACCAACTGAGCTACCGCACCTTCCGTTAATTGGATATAAATATCTAATTCGGGCAGCAAAAATAAGGGTATTCTCTTAAAAATCCGCAATCCACAATCAAAAATCTAAAATCAATTGCCATATACACATAAAAACTTGATCCGCATTAGTTTTAACTGCTCCCAGTTAAAATTGCTGTCGGCCATTTCTTCCTGCGCTATCTGTAGCGAAGAGGTTTCGCAATTTTTAAAATAATCCAGAATTTCTTCCTGTTCATACTCATCTACCATTTCATCAATAGCATAATCCAGGTTGAGCTTGGTGCCGCTGGCTACAATGGTTTCCATTTCTTCTAAAAGCTCATCAATTCTTAAACCCCTGTTTTTTGCCAGTGTTTCTAAAGGGATTTTTTTATCTATATTTTGTATAATGAATATTTTGTTATTGTTGTGGTTAGCCACACTTTTCATTACAAAATCATCTGGTTTGGTAACATCATTGGCGGCTACGTAAGCTATAATTACATCTAAAAAGGGTTTGCCATAACGCATGGCTTTGCCTTTGCTTACACCACTTATTTTTTCCAGTTCTGCCATTGTAGTAGGATACATGGTGGCCATATCTTCCAAACTGCTTTCTAAAAAGATAACAAAGGGCGGCAGGTTTTTTTCTTTAGAAACTTTTTTACGAAGTTCTTTTAATAATTCTACCAGCTTTTCATCAACTGTACTTGCAGCCTCTGCAGTTTGTTCGCTTTCCTCGTCATCGGCATTAGCATCTTCAAATAAATTATTTAATACAATTTTATAAGAAGAGGGTTTCTTTAAAAATGCTTCGCCCTGTTTGGTTAATTTCAACAAACCATATTCCACAATATCTTTTGCAATTAAACCACTTAACAACATCTGGCGTATAAGGCTGTTCCAAAAATGAGGTTCTTTATCATTACCGCTGGCAAAAACATCCAGCTCTTCGTGCCGGTACATTTTTACTGCAGGTGTAGCTTTGCCAGCCAATATCAGCTGCACATATTCAATAGGAAAGCGCTCTTCCAGTGCTTTTACAATTTTTAGTACAATAACCGCTTCGTTTTTAGCCTCAATTCTTTCTTTAGGGTTTAAGCAGTTATCGCAATGGCCGCAGCTTTTACTGTCATCATAATTTTCTCCAAAATAATGCAGTAAGGTTTTACGGCGGCATACGCTGCTTTCGGCATAACTCACGGTTTCGTTGATCAGTTGTGCACCCACTTCTCTTTCGCTAAGCGGCTTATCCCTCATAAAATGCTCCAGCTTGGCCACATCTTTATGCGAATAATACAGGATGCATTTTCCTTCCATACCATCTCTTCCGCCACGCCCTGTTTCCTGGTAATAATTTTCAATTGATTTAGGTATGTTGTAATGAATAACAAAACGAACATCAGGTTTATCAATACCCATTCCAAAAGCAATGGTGGCTACAATTACATCCACATCTTCGTTTAAAAACTGGTCCTGTCGGTCGGCTCTTAATTTAGCATCCAGCCCAGCATGATATGCCACGGCTTTAATACCATTAGCCATCAGCATACTTGCCAGCTCTTCGGTGGTTTTACGGTTAAGGGTATAAATAATACCGCTTTTGCCTTTATGCTGTTGTATAAAGCGTACAATGCTTTTATTGGTTTGATCGAGGTTTACTTTTGGCTGTACTTCGTAATAGAGGTTGGGCCGGTTAAATGAGGAGATGAATATCTTAGGGTTACGCAGGCCCAGGTTTTTTACAATATCGCTCTGCACTTTTGGGGTAGCTGTAGCAGTTAACGCAATTACCGGAATTTTTTCATCTATCATATCCATTATCTCTCTCAGCCTGCGGTATTCCGGCCTGAAATCATGCCCCCATTCCGATATACAATGTGCTTCATCCACAGCAAAGAAAGAAATTTTAAGTTCTTTAAAAAATGTAACGTTCTCTTCCTTGGTCATTGTTTCCGGCGCTACATAAAGCATTTTTGTTTTACCGGTAGTAAGATCGTCCTTTACTATTTTTTGCTGCCCTTTGTTTAGTGTGCTGTTTAAAAAATGTGCCACATGGTCTTTACTGCTGTAACTTCTTACCAGGTCAACCTGGTTTTTCATTAATGCAATTAATGGCGATACAATTATTGCCACACCATCACTTATAATTGCCGGCAACTGGTAACACAAGCTTTTGCCCCCACCAGTAGGCATAATTACAAAAGTATCATTGCCATTCAACAGGTTGTTAATAATATCTTCCTGGGTGCCTCTAAAACTATCCAGCCCAAAATGCTGTTGCAATGCAGCAGTTAAATCAAATGTATTTTTTTGAAATATAGCTTTTTCGCCGGGTTGTTTCGGCGATTTTTTAATTGCGGCTTTTGGTTTAGCAGCTTTTGATTTTATGGTAGCCATAACAAGTTTTCCTTCACACTATTTCTTTGTGTCGTTTTATTTTATGTAAACAAGGTTTTTAAAACGGGGCAGCGAAGTTAACTCACTGCTGCTGTAAAAGCAAGCCCTTTAAACAGCGTACCCGATAATTAACATTTAATCACCATTTAAGATAATCAAAAAAAGCCAAACAGCAACACTTAATTAAAAACAGTAACAATAGCGCCCAACTGTCTTTGCATTATGCCCTATTTAGAGTAGGTTTGCGGCATCAAAAATGAATAATAAGTCAATTATATCTTCTGCACTTCGTACTATTGAGTTAGAAGCGCAATCAGTAAATGGTTTGGCAGCTTTTATTAATGATGATTTTGTAAAAGCAGTTGAAAATATTGCAGCAGCAAAAGGCAGGTTGGTAATAAGCGGTATTGGTAAAAGTGCAGTGGTGGCACAAAAAATTGTGGCTACATTAAACAGCACAGGAACTCCATCGCTTTTTATGCATGCTGCAGATGCTATACATGGCGATTTGGGTATGATACAGGTGAATGATGTGGTAATGATAATAAGTAAAAGTGGCGACAGCCCGGAGATAAAAGTATTGGCATCTTTAATAAAGAATTTTGACAATACGGTTATAGGTATGGTGGGCAATATGCAATCGTACCTGGCACAACAAAGCAATATTGTTTTAAATACAACGGTACAGCAAGAAGCCTGCCCTAATAACCTTGCCCCTACCACAAGTACCACCGCACAAATGGTAATGGGTGATGCATTAGCAGTTTGCCTGATGGAATTAAAGGGGTTTAACAGCGAAGATTTTGCAAAGTTTCATCCGGGAGGAATTTTGGGAAAAAAATTATACTTACGCGTTAGTGATCTGTCTTCTCAAAACGAAAAACCTGCAGTACTGCCGCAGGCAAGCCTTAAAGAAGTAATTGTGGAGATGACTAAAAAGCGATTGGGCACGGCTGTAGTGGTAAATACCGCAAATAATGTGTTGGGTATAATAACTGATGGTGATTTAAGAAGAATGCTGGAGAGCAGCAACGACCTTGGCAAACTTACAGCAGCGGATATTATGAGTACAAACCCTAAAACAATTACAGCAGATGCATTGGCAACAGAGGCGCTGGATGTATTGCGCTACCACAATATCAGCCAGCTGGTTGTGGTGGAAAACGAATTGTATGCAGGTATTATCCATTTACATGATTTAATAAGAGAGGGAATAATATAGCAGCGCAATGAAAAAATTGATCTCTGTTATTATTGTTAATGCACTCTTGCTGGCAGGTTGTGTAATTGACAAGTTAGAAGATCCCTCCTCTCAAAAAATTTCATTAAAAAAAGCAAAGGAAGATCTTGATATTTTTACTGCCATTTTAAAAAAGGCACATCCTTCGTTGAACGTTTATCTCTCCAAAAAAAGATTTTCTTACCTAACAGATAGTATTAGTAATTCCATAACCGATCCAATAACAGTTAGAGATTTTTATAACAAGATCAATTTTATTGCCAATGAAACCGGTTGCTCTCACACTAATGCCGATTTAGCCGATTATGTTTACGATACATTGCAAAACCGGGATATTTTTTTTCCTTACCCGGTAAAGTGGATAAACAATAAGTTGTTTGTAAATGTAGTTGGCTATGATTTACCACAAAGAACAGAAATAACAAGTATTAACAACAAACCGGTAAAAGATGTTATCAAAAGCCTGATGGCTTACAATTCTGTAGAAGGTTTTCACAGAAAAACACAGGAAAACCTGGCGGCAGATAATTTTAGTATCGACTATTTTTTAAAATATGGCGCACAGCAAAAATTTGAATTAAAAATAATTGATACACTGGGTAAACAAAGCCTGCTAACAGAAACCGCTATAAGTTTATCCGAATGGAATAACAGGGAAGTAAATTATAAATACTATTATGACCCCGTTACACTGGACTATGATTTTTACATCAACAACCCAAAACAATATGCTTATTTACGCCTGGCCACATTTGAATATGAGGGAACGCTAAAACAAAATGCATTTGAAAATTTTTGCAATAATTCATTTGAACTGTTGCAAAATAAAAAGAATATAAAATCGTTAATTATCGACTTAAGAGAAAACACGGGGGGGAAATTATACAACTCCTTTTTATTGTATTCTTTTTTAACTCAAAAGCCTTTTAATGAATTTGAGCGGGCCATTTGTAAAATTAAAACGATACCCTATACCGGTTATTTAGAAAACGGGTTTAATACCAATTATAAAGATGGTGTAAATGAAAATATTGAAAAGGAATTTTTTGCAAAGCTTAACAGCGATTTTTTTACCATGCCCGATTCATTAATTGAAGTGTGGCAGCCCAATAGTATTCATTACGGTGGTAATGTTTTTATTATTACCAATAGTAAAGTGGCATCTGCGGCATCTTATTTTGCGGTGCTGGTAAAAAATGCCGGAAGAGGTAAAATTATTGGAGAAGAAACACAGGGTGGGGCATATTCCGGCAATGGCTTTACTACATTAAAGTACGAGTTACCCAATTCCAGGATCAATTTTAGTTTTCCTTATGTGCACTTTATTTATACGAATAAAGAAGAAAAGAACAGTGGCCACGGCCTGATACCGGATTATTTTATTCCGGATTCGTATGAGTCTTTTAAAAATAATGATGACAGGCAGTTATCATTCATTATAGATACCCTAATTTTAAGTAATAAATCCCTTTAAGAAGATGAATAAAAATCATTACGTAGCAATTATGGCCGGCGGTATCGGCAGCAGGTTCTGGCCAATGAGCCGTACCGATTTCCCAAAGCAGTTTCTGGATATTTTAAATACGGGAAGAACCTTGATACAGGGAACTTATGACCGGTTTGCAAAATTTATTCCTGCAGAAAATATTTATGTAGTTACATCAGATCAATATAAAAATATTGTAGCCGAACAATTGCCCGAAATACCGGTACAAAATATTTTATGTGAGCCATCACGTAAAAACACAGCGCCTTGTGTGGCCTATATTTCTCATAAATTATTGCAGTTAAACCCTAATGCCAATTTAATTTGTGCACCCGCCGATCATATTATACTTGAACCAGAAAATTTTAAAAAAGTTTGTGTAGATGCATTACATTTTACTGCAAGTGTTGAAGCGCTGGTAACCTTAGGTATTAAACCAACACACCCCAACACAGGTTACGGCTACATTCAGTACGAACCACAGGCGGTAAGTGAAAATGTTTATAAAGTAAAAACCTTTACCGAAAAACCAGACCTGGAACTTGCAAAAACCTTTTTAGCCAGCGGCGATTTTTTATGGAATGCCGGCATATTTGTTTGGCAGGTAAAAAACATTGTAGCTGCCTTTGAAAAATTGTTACCCGAGTTAAATGAATTGTTTGAGGCAGAAAAAACAACTTTTAATACAGCAACAGAGCAGGAGGCTATTGACAGAATTTATCCGCAATGCGTAAATATTTCTATTGATTACGGTATTATGGAAAAGGCGGACAATGTATATATCATCCCCTCTTCTTTTGGCTGGAGCGATTTAGGTACGTGGGGCAGTGCTTACGATAATTTGGCAAAAGATTATTTAGAAAATGCAGTTGCCGGAGATAATGTGGTGGTAATTGACGCTACTAAAAACATGGTACATGCCGATAATAAAAAATTGGTACTGTTACAGGGCCTTGATGATTTTATTGTTGTGGATACCAAAGATGTTTTAATGATCTGTAAAAAAGATAAAGAACAGGAGATTAAAGAATATGTTGCAGAAATAAAACGCAGCAAAGGCGATAAATTTTTGTAGGAACTAAAAATATATTTTTAAAAGGAAGCTGTTAACAGCTTCCTTTTTTGTTGATTATATACGGTAAATTTGTTGTTCATTCAAATCAGTAACGGTGTCACCAGTAATTAATAGTAAACAGCCCAATGCAGGTACTACCATTTTTACAGTAATGAGTGTGCTGGCGGCTGAACATAATGCTATAAATCTTGGCCAGGGTTTTCCCGATTTTTTAATGGACGAAGAATTAGTAGCATTAGTAAATGCTGCCATGCAAAAAGGCAACAACCAGTATGTGCACATGAATGGATTGATTACTTTAAGAGAAAGCCTTGCCGAAAAAATAAACTATTTATACGCCGCCACAGTTAACCCCGAAACAGAAATCACCATTACACCCGGCGGTACTTACGCCATCTTTACAGCATTAACTACAGTGTTGCAACCCGGCGATGAAGTGATTGTGTTTGAGCCGGCTTACGACAGTTATATCCCTACCATTGAAATTAACGGAGCGGTACCGGTTTTAATTCCACTAACATTTCCAGATTATAAAATTAAATGGGAGCTGGTAAAACAAAAAATCTCTTCTAAAACAAAAATGATCATGCTTAACTCGCCGCATAATCCAACCGGGGCCGTTTTAAGTGAATATGATATTGCACAATTAAGAGCAATTGTAAAAGATACCGGCATTTTTATTTTAAGTGATGAAGTATATGAGCATTTAATTTTTGATGGCTTGCAGCATCAAAGTATGTTGCGTTATCCCGATCTGCTGGAAAGAAGTTTTGTTTGCTTTTCCTTTGGTAAAACTTACCACTGTACTGGATGGAAAATTGGCTACTGCGTTGCGCCAGCGGCATTAATGAGTGAGTTTAGAAAAATACACCAGTTTAATTGCTTTAGTTGCAATAGCCCGGTACAATTTGCTTTGGCAACATACTTACAACAGAAAGACAAGTATTTGCAACTCGGCAACTTTCTACAGCAGAAAAGAGATTTTTTTGCTAACCTGATGCAGCAAACAAAATTTAAAGCATTACCATCTTACGGCAGTTATTTTCAACTATACAGTTATGATGGTATTAGTGATGAAAGTGAAAAAGACTTAGCCATACGCCTTACAAAAGACTATGGTGTAGCCACCATACCCACTTCAGTATTTTATAAAACCAATACCGATAATAAAGTATTGCGTTTTTGTTTTGCAAAAAAAGAAAGCACGCTGGAAGAAGCGGTTAACAGGCTGATGAAATTATAAAATATTTTTAATGCACCTGCGGTGCCTTATAGCGGAATGCAGGTTATCCTGATAGTTATGATTTTAGCAGACAGCTCATAACTTATCATAATCATCTTAAAAAAGATGCGTTCCAAAACTACCGCCAAAGGCGGGCTTAGTGTTGTTATAAACCTTAAATTTGAATAGTAAATGATTCCGCAATATGTCTACACTCACCATCACTACTATACAAAGCAATTTATTTTGGGAAGATAAAATGGCCAACCTGCAAATGCTGCAAAAAAAAATTGATAGCATTGAAGAAAAAACAGAGATCGTGATATTGCCCGAAATGTTTACCACCGGTTTTAGTATGAATGCCGCACAACTTGCCGAAACCATGGATGGCGAAACAGTGGATTGGATGAAAATGGTAAGCAATAAAAACGGGATTGTATTAACCGGCAGTGTGATGATTGAAGAGGCAGAAAAATATTACAATCGCTTAATTTGGATGTTGCCCAACGGCCAATATGGCTATTATGATAAAAGACATTTGTTTGCCTACGGCGAAGAAGACCAGCATTACAGCGCCGGCAATAAACGTTTAATAGCATCGGTTAAAGGATGGAAAATAAATTTACAGGTTTGTTACGATCTGAGGTTTCCTGTTTGGGCAAGGCAATCCCCCCTCTCTTCCAGGAGAGGGGCTGGGGGTGAGGTAGAATATGATGTATTAATTTATGTGGCCAACTGGCCCGAGCGCCGCAGCCATGCCTGGAAAACTTTGTTATGTGCAAGGGCAATAGAAAACCAATGTTATGTAATAGGTGTAAACCGTGTGGGTGATGATGCTAAAAATATCCATTACAGTGGTAATAGTTTGGTGATTGATCCGCTGGGGCAGGTGTTGTACCACATGGCAGATGAGGAAGATATTAATACCATTACTTTATCAAAAGAAAAACTGGAAGAAGTAAGAACGAAGTTTCCTTTTTTAAATGATGCGGATGATTTTACGATGTTATAAAACTGATACTGTTGATATATTTTCTGCAATCTCTGCGTACCAATTCCTAATTACCAATTTCTTTCTTCCCTTTGATCATTTCCATCACCACCTGCATTTTTTTATCGTACCCTTTTATTAAAGCTTCATAACTGGTACCAATATAAATATCGGGCATTACACCACGGCCATCTTTGGGTACATGTTTGTACTGTACCAATTTAAACAGTGGTAACCTAACCCGTAAATGGGTATTGGGTAAAGTAATATCCGGAATTAAAATACCATTGTTGCCGTGCCAGCCGCCGCCAGCCTCTTCGCCCACTAAAGTTATTCCGGGTTGGCCTTTTACTGCATTGCAAAATAATGCTGAGGCCGAAAAAGTTTGTCCGTTTATCAACACATACAGGTTGCCGCCAAAATGATTATGCAGTTTGGCGTGATAGGTTTTTCTTTCCCACATACCAAAATGATACAGGCCATCTTTTCTTTTTTTAGTTAAGAAGAATAGCCCGATATTATTTAAAAATTTTCCTTTGATGTACCTGGAATAAGGCCCTAAATTTTTAGCCACTGCATAAGATGTATCAGCAACTTTAAAAGGTTGCCTGGTAACATATTTTGTAAGCAGGGTAGATAAATTTATTTTTCCTCCACCGTTACTTCTAATATCCAACACTACATTACTAATACCTGTTTGCTTAATGTAGCGGAAGGTTTGGCGAAAAAACTTACGCAGCTTGCCGGTACTGAAAGTATTTAATGTAATGATGGCCGTATTGTTGGCGGTGTCAATAGCTAGTGAACGGATATTTTGCAGCTGTTGTTTTTTAGTTTCCTCCTTAGTTCGTTTTACTAAAGGGGCAATTCTTGTTCTTTTGCTGGTATCTTTTGGCGGATCAAAAACAGGGATGTTTATGGTTTGCTCTTTACCCGAAGCATCTAAATAGGTAACCGTATATTGCTTGCTTATGCCTAAAATATTACGGTGGTAATAAGGAAAATTGTTGCTAAGCCTTAAGTAATTTACATTATTGGCATTGCCATCTTCCGTCATGTAATTAAACATGGTTTGCTGCAGTACAGTATTGCTTAACCCATTAATGCCGGTAATTAATGTACCTCGCTTTAAAATAGAATCTCTCCGGTTTAAGTTGCCGGTTACTGCCATGGTATCGTTCCATACTTTCATAAATAGCGGAAAGGAAGGAATGCGTTTATTATTTACCCATTTATTATATGCTTTGCTCATACTAAAGCTGGTATGGCCGCAATGAATTTTATCGGTAAGTGGTGCAATGATCTTCCAGCCAAATTGTTGTTCGGTCATGCTGTCGTCAATAGCATTGTAGTACTGGGCAAAATATATGTCCAAACTGTCTTTGCTGGTATACCAATAAAGTGAAGGGTGTTTTTTTTGCAGAATATTTTTTAGTAAACTGTAATCCTCTTGTAATTTTTCTTTAGCGTATTTTTTATTGGGGTTGTAGGCATTATTTGTAACCGAACAACTGCTCAGTGCAATAATAAAAAAGAAAAATATGGTTAGGGATTTAACAATCATTTACTTCAAATGGTTCCACCCTTGTGCAACTAACTGATGTTTGTTTCCACCACGGGTAATTAAGTTTTCTCCTTCGGATTTTTCTGTAATATACCCAATAATGCTTAAACCATTATTAGCGTTTATCTTTTCGTAATCAGCTTGTGCCACCGTAAATAATAATTCATAATCTTCGCCACCGCTTAAAGCACATGCGGTAGGGTCAAGTTCTAATTTATAAGCAAAGGCCTTACTGTCTTCGTTTAATGGTAATTTATCTTCGTATAATACACAACCCACATTACTTTGTTTGCAAATATGCAGCAGCTCGCTGCTAAGGCCATCGCTAATATCCATCATACTGGTGGGCATAATATTTTGTGCCGCAAAATACTCTATCACATCTTTTCTTGCTTCAGGTTTTAATAGGCGGCCAACAATATAGGCCTGGTTTTCCAGGTCGGGCTGTGCACCGGTTTCTTCAAATATCTTGCGTTCTCTTTCTAAAATAGTAAGACCTAAAAAGGCGCCGCCTAAATCGCCACTCACACAAATAAGGTCGTTTACTTTTGCGCCGCTTCTTGTAACATAACTATCAGGTGCTACTTCTCCAATAGCGGTAATGCTAATTACAAACCCACGCTGGCTGGTGGTGGTATCGCCACCCACCAAATCCACATCATAAGCCTTGCAGGCTGCATATACACCTTCGTAAAATTCATCCAAAGCTTCTACGCTAAATTTATTGCTGATGCCAATACTGATAACAATTTGAGTGGGAGTTGCATTCATGGCATAAATATCACTCAGGTTTACCACCACGCTTTTGTAACCCAAATGTTTTAATGGCGTATAGCTCAGGTCAAAATGAATACCTTCTAATAAAAGATCAGTACTGATAACGGTTTGCCTTCCAAAATGATCGATCACGGCCGCATCATCGCCTACACTTAAAATGGTAGAGGCATTTTTTATTTCATTGTTTTGAGTTAGATGATCTATTAAACCAAATTCTCCCAATGATGCTATTTCTGTTCTCTCTTCCATAAAATTATTTTTTGTTTTTCGCCTGCGGCGAAATTTTGTTTGCCACAGATTGCACAGATTAACACAGATTTTATTATTCTAATTCCGAACTATTTTTTTCGCTTATATCTATAACTTTTCCTCCCCTGAAGGGGGAGATAGAGGGGGCTTTACAACCCCTTTCTCCCATTTACAATCTCCAGCAACTCATCATGTATTAAACCGTTTGTTGCCAAAATATGTGGTTGATAAGGTGAATAAGGTTTGCCTTCAAAATCGGTAACTCTACCACCAGCTTCCTGAACTATTAAAAAGCCGGCAGCGCTGTCCCATGCTGCTAATTTATGTTCGTAAAAACCATCAAAGCGTCCGGCTGCCACCCAACACAAATCAATAGCCGCACTGCCCAACCGGCGAACAGGTACCCCTTTACGAATTAGTTTTTCAAAAACCTGTAATGGCCCATTAGGCGCATCTAAATAGGTGTAGGGAAAGCCGGTAACCAGGCAACTCTTAATTACTTCGGATTTGTTGCCTACACTAATTTTTTTATCGTTGAGTGATGCACCAAATCCTTTTTGTGCAAAAAACAATTCATTCAATAGCGGGGCATATACGGCACCCATAATCATTTCGCCATCTTTTTCTACACCAATACTTACGCAGCAAATGGGTATGCCATTAGCAAAATTTATAGTGCCGTCAATGGGATCGATGATCCATTTGTATTCGCTGTTGGTAATTATTTCCCCGGTTTCTTCACTTAATATAAAATGATCGGGATGATTTTGTTGAATAATGTCGATGATCGCTTTTTCAGAAGCATGATCGGCCTCGGTTACCGGATTATTAATACCTTCTTTATTGGTGATTTTAAATTCGCCATTAAAAAAACGCTGTAATTCTTTTCCGCCTGCTTCTACAGCCTTTAGTAGAGTGTTTTTTATCATGCCGCAAAGATAAACTTCGATTTCGGAATTTGGATTTATGATTTTAGATTTGATTATGCAAAGAAAACAATTTTTAAAACTGGCACTATTAACCAACCTGAGTTTAGTTTTAAAGCCGGAAGATATTTTCTCTACTACAAAACAAATACCAACGGCTAACAATGTTTTGTATTATAAACGGGGAGATGTGGAATATGAACTATTAAGAAAAGGATTTAATAAACGCATTGAAAAATTTCCTTTAATAATTGCCTTGTGTAAAAATACCGCCGGAGTTGCTGAAGCGATACAATATGCCCAACAAAATAATTTACCTGTAGCTATAAAAAGTGGCGGCCATTGTATGGAAGGGTTAAGTTGCAATAACGGTGGCATGGTTATTAACCTTTCTTTATTAAATACAATTGAATGGGCAGATAAGGAAACGATAACCGTTGGCCCGGGATGTACTTTGCAAAATTTGTATAATAATATATTGCCCAGGGGAAGAATAATTCCCGGTGGATCCTGCGCTACAGTGGGTATTGGTGGCCTGGTATTAGGAGGCGGCTATGGTTTATTGGGCAGAAAACTGGGACTTACCTGTGATAGTTTATTAGAGGTAACGATGGTGGATGGCAGCGGCCAAATAAGAAACAGTAAAGACGATAAAGAATTATTATGGGCTTGCAAAGGCGGCGGCAATGGTAACTTTGGCGTGGTAACGGCCTTAAAATTTAAAACTCACAAAGCTCCGGCAACATTACAAAGCTTTAGGTTTAAAACATATAAAGTAAATACGGCAAAAGCAAAAGCCATCTTGCAAAAGTGGTTTGAAGTAAGTGCAACATTACCGGTAGATTGTTTTTCGGCTTATGTATTAAATGGTAAAACAGTATATATTTTATTAACCAATGTTGGTAAACACACAGCCGAATTACAAAATGTAATAAACCAGCTTACTGCAATATCCGGCAAAATAACCAAAACAAAACCCCAGCCCATTGCAGCCGCTTTAAAGGTTTTTTATGGCAGACAAGAACCTTTGTATTTTAAAAATGCCTCAGCAGGATTGTATAAAAATTTTACCGACATAGAAAACTGTGTTGACAAAGCCATTGATACAGTACTGGCAACACCGGGCATGATTTACCAGGTAAATACTTTAGGCGGCAATATTATTAATACAGAAGCCGAAGCAACAGCAGCATTTCCGCATAGGGCATTTCCTTATTTTTCCGAACTGCAAACCTATTGGGAAAATGAAAAGCAAGCAGCCAGATTGCTGAAAAAATTTGAGGAAGTGCAAAATATTTTTACAGGCAATGGTATTCATACGCAATACAGAAATTACCCGGATATAAATTTTACTAACTGGGATGCCTTGTATTATGGCAGCAGTTACGCAAGGCTACAAAAGATAAAAAACAAATACGACCCTGGTAATTTAATACGCCACGAGCAGAGTGTTAAAAATGTATAACAACACATCTATATTTTGAATAATGAAATAAAAAATCGTATTTCGCAGGCTATAACTTACCGTAAGTGCAATTATCAGTTATTATAGTAAACTACAACGTAAAGTATTTTTTGGAGCAATGCCTTTGCTCGGTGCTAAAGGCGTGTAAAAATATTGAGGCAGAAATAATAGTGGTGGATAATAATTCTACAGATGGCAGTAAAGAGTTTTTATCACCAAAGTTTCCGTTGGTACATTTTACCTGGAATAGCGTGAACGTTGGTTTTGCAAAAGCCAATAACCAGGCACTGTATCAGGCAAAGGGAAATTATATACTGTTTTTAAACCCCGATACTATTGTACCCGAAGACTGCCTTGAAAGTTGCATCAGTTTTTTTGAATCACACCCCAACGCAGGTGCTTTAGGTATCCGGATGATTGATGGCACAGGAAAATTTTTAAAGGAAAGTAAAAGAGCTTTTCCATCTCCACTAACATCGTTGTTTAAGCTATCAGGATTCACTAAATTATTTCCGCATTCTAAAATTTTTGCCCGTTATCATTTGGGGCATTTATCCGAAAAAGAAAATCACGAAGTGGATGTGCTTGCCGGTGCTTATATGATGATACCCGGAAAAGTGCTGGATAAAACAGGAAGCTTTGATGATACTTTTTTTATGTATGGCGAAGATGTAGACCTGAGCTACCGTATACAAAAAGCCGGCTATAAAAATTATTACTTTGCCGAAAGTACCATCATACATTTTAAAGGAGAAAGCACCAAGAAGGGCAGCCTTAATTATGTGCGTATGTTTTACAGTGCCATGAGCCTGTTTGTAAATAAGCATTATAGTGGTGGCAGGGCCGGCATTTTTAATTTTTTAATTCATACCGGTATTTTTTTAAGAGCTATACTGGCGCTGCTTGGTAAGCTTTTTAAAAAAATCGGGTTGCCGCTTTTAGATGCTGCAATTATTTTTATGAGCTTCTGGTGTATAAAATATTTGTGGAATAATTTTATAAGGCAGGAGGTTAATTATTCGCCTAATATGCTCATCATAGCGTTTCCTGTTTTTTCTATTATGTTTTTAATCGCATCCTATTATTCTGGTTTGTACGATAAGGGATATAAACAGTCGCAACTAAACCGTTCCACTGCAATGGCTGCACTGGTGTTGTTAAGCGGCTATGCGTTACTGCCCGAAAGTGTTAGATTTTCCAGGGGAATATTATTGTTTGGTATAGTAATGGCGTTTATAGTAATGAGTATGTTGCGGCAGGTATTTGTAAAATGGAATTTGCTAAGCAAAATAGAAGACGAAGATGGCTACAGGCAAACCATTGTTGTTGCAGGCGAAAACGATTTTGTAAACGTTACGGCGCTTATGCATAAAGCGGGTATGCCCGAAAAGGTTTTGGGTAGGGTTAATGATAGTTTAACCAGCAGCAGTAAAGCATTGGGCAGCATTCATCAGTTAAATCATCTTATTAAAATGTACCCGGTAAAAGAAATTATTTTTTGCGAAGACATTTTAACTTTTAAAGAAATAATTGCTGCAGTACAGGAGTTGCCACCCGGCGTTAGTAATAAATTTCATGCATCGGGAAGCAGCAGTTTTGTGGGTAGTGATAGCAAAGATGTAAGTGGAGAATATGTAACGGCAACCAATAAATATACTATAACCAGGCCTGTAAATAAAAGAAACAAAAATCTTCTTGATTTTGTTGTAGCCCTTCTTTTTATACTAACTTTTCCAATTCATTTTATAACTCAAAAAAGGCCATTTCGGTTTTTTAAAAATGTTTTTTTTGTTTTATTGATGCAAAAAACCTGGATAGGTTATGCAGTACCTTCTGATAAATTACCGGGGATAAAAAAAGGTATACTAACTTCCACCACATTGCCCGTGGCAGTTAACGATTTACCAATAGAAAGTTTAATTCTCTCCGACGAGTGGTACGCTACTTATTATTCTGCCGCAACAGATTTTAAAAAAATAGTAAGAGGCTATAAATATCTAAGCTGGTAAAAATTGATTTACCTAAGGTGTTGCGTAAATTCTTTGATCACGTTTTTATACTGATCTTGTAAAACAGGAAGTGTTGTAAAATAAAAACCGGCTGATTTTTGTAAGGCTTCACTTAGTGAAAAATCTTTTTGTGCAACGCTGAAAAACATATTTTGCTTCATCAGATATTCAGCAACGTATTCCTGTTCTGTTTGGCCAGGTGTGGCCACAAGAATGGCTTTTTGCTGCAGTTTTACTAAATCCATAACCGTAGTGTAGCCGCTTCTGCTAATCACCATATCAGCCTGTTGAATAGCTTTGTTCAATTCAGCCGCAGTAAGATGATTGTATACCGGTATTTTGTTTTCATCATTAAAAACTAACGCATCTGTTTCTGTATTTCCCGGAAGGCCTCTAACCAATAAACCTGTTCCATTAAAAGTTTTTAATTCTTTTATCAGTAGTGTTTCAAATATTGTTCGCTGTGGCTCTGGTCCGGAAAGAATAATCAGCAGATCGTATTTTTTTTCAACCGGAATTTTTTCAAACCTTGATAATGGGCCAATGTATTTTACTGGGGCTGCAGGTAAAATTTCAGGATGCGATAAAGCTCCGGCAATGTTATTGGCTGATGCATTATCAGGAACCCAGCAGCAACTGAATTTATTTATAAAAAAATAATGCATTTGTTGAGCTACCCACTCAGTAAAGCGATTACCGGTTTTTATTTTTAACTGGTGTGTAATGTATATACAAGGTGTTTTTGAATTGTATAAACCCATACGGTTATCAGATATTACAGCGGTAATATTATAAGCAGTAATCGTTTTTTTTAGCCATAAATTTTCGTACCAGATACGGTATAATATTTTGGGAAATTGCAAAGCTAATTTTAGAGGAAACCAAAAACTATTGCTGGTATACCGGATATTGTAGCCTTTTAGCGCCGTAAAAACCACATTGGGAAACTCCTTTTGCAGTAAAATTTTTACGGGCCCATCCGCTGCTATTATCACTTCAAAATCCAGATCAATAAGAGTGTAAATTATTGGAATACAACGTGTGGCATGGCCCAAACCCCAATCCAGCGGGGCTACAAGTATTCGCCTTTTACCATGCCCTATGTTAATATTTTCAAATTTCATTTTAAGAAAACAATAAATTAATGTGAAAATAGTTTAACTTTAGTAATCTATTACGATGAAAAAGCTATTTAAAATTACATTATTACTTATGGTGATTGTTAGTTTGGTAACTACAGGATGCTCTTCTTCAAAGAAGGGACAATGTGGGTGCCCAAGCAAAACAGGGATGATTGGTTATTGAGCGGTAAGTAATGATGAATAACCCCAATTTCTTTTATGAACAACTCAAACCGGGATTTACTGGTACTGTTCAACCAGGAGTTAATGACTCCCCAAGCAATAGAGCATGAAGTAGAAATGCTGCATGGCATATTGTATACGGTTGAAAGCCTAGACAACATCGTTACAGCCCACGAAGTAATTGATGTAAACAAGTACAAAATTTTTAACACACCCAAACAAATTTCCACCATCATTCGTCAGCGGGAATTAAATCCATTTGTGTTTTTAAATTGTAAGAATTGATTTTTGCTTAGCTTAACATTGTTAAAGCAATCTTCAACTTCTTCAGCATTTCATTAATCTCTTCTGTTTTACAGGTGCCAATACTTAGCCTGTACCAATTGCTGCTCTTACTTGCTCCAAATGCATAAAAAGGAACAATAGCAATTTTTGCCTCATCTAAAATATAAGCTGTTACATCAGCTTGAGTAGCCAGGGTTTTTCCTTCGGTAGTTTTTTTACCCACTAAATTTATTTGTACTGTAAGATAGATAGCTGCCTGTGGCGTTACCGCATCAACACTAAAACCTTCTTTTTTTAATTGAATAAAGCCATTGTAAATTTTATGTAAGCGCTCTTCAATTGCACCTTTAAAAGTTTTAAAATAGCTATCAATATTCTGCGTTTGCCCTAAGTAATTGGCAACGGCATTTTGTTCTGCCATTGGTGCCCATGCACCTACATGGCTGTTAATGGCTTTCATCTTATTAATTAAATCGGCAGGTCCCATACTCCAGCCAACTCTAACACCTGTAGCAGCAAAAGCTTTGCTTATTCCGTCAATGAAAATAGTGTAATCTTTCATTTTTGGGTGTAGAGAAACCGGGTTATAATGTTCAGTTTCACCAAAAGTTAATGTCCAGTAAATCTGATCGTATAATAAGTATAATTTTTTTTCGTCTGCACCACGTTGCTCATTTTCAGCAATCACTAATTCGCAAATTGCCGAAAGTTCTTTTCTAGTAAATGTAGTACCTGTTGGATTTAAAGGAGAGCACAATGCTAATAATGCAGCACCTTTTATATGTGGTTTTATTTCTTCTGCTGTTGGCATAAAATTATTTTCCAGCTTACTTTCAATCAAGATATGTTCACCTTCGGTAAAGTGTACATAATGATTATTGTTCCAGCTGGGTACCGGGTAAATTACTTTATCGCCTTTATCAACTATTGCCCTGAAGGCCGCATAAATAAGTGGCCTGCCACCGGCAGCAATTAATATTTCGTCAGTAGCATATTGCAAACCTTCTCTTTCACCAATAAATTTTGAAACTGCTTCACGCAATTCAGCAATACCATCTGCTGGCGGATAAGTTGTATTACGTTTTTTATACGCTTCAACAATTTCATTTTCCAACTCTTGCGGAATGGGAAAAACAGCAGCGTCAAAATCGCCAATGGTATAATTATAAATTTTATTGCCCTGTTTTATTTTTTCTTTAATTACTGCACCAAGACTTACAATTTCTGATCCTATTAAAGTTTGGGCAAGCTGGCTGAATTTATTTGCACTCATGTTGGTATACAATTAGGGGGCAAAAGTAAATTTTAAAGATGGGTAAAACAAAAATGGGTTAGGATAATGAGATTTGCAGCCGAAACTAAATACTAACTCATTAACCATAGTTCAAAATCTTTAATACTTTCTTTAACCACGTCAATTTTAAAAGCGGTTAAACCACGGAGCCGCACGAAGGGCTTTTCAAATTTTTCAATATATTCCTTTACAACTAAATGACCTCTGTTTTTAGTGATAAAAAAATCAATTTTATTTTCTTTTAATAAAATATGTATTTTTTGCCATTGCAAGGAACGGTAATTTCATTTTCTTTATTAGCTAAATAGATAATTCTACATCTTGGTTCTGATGGATGCTGACAAATACAAATAATCTTTTCCATATCAACCAGCACTTTATTTTTTTTATCGTTTTCAATCCACACTAAATTTTTCTTTGTATCCGGTTGTGCCGCTTTTTCTTCAGCTTCCTGTAAGTATTGACCCAGGTTATTGCGCAAATTTTCCCACAATGGTTTTACTAAGTATTTATCAACTTTATATTTATTAATAATTTCCTGCGGTATTTCCGGATTATCTTTTTGAAACCCTGTATTAAAAATGATATACGGATTATACATTGGTAAATTTTGAACCTGCTGTAAAATTTCAAACGCACTGCCCCCGTTCAGGCTCCAATCCAGATAAAGTAAGTTAGGTTTGGCAAAGGTTATTTTTTCAACAGCTTCTTTTACACCCACACAATAACCCAGCGTTTGCCAGTTCTCAAATTTATTCATACGCCTGATAATACCTTCGCACACATCAGGCGCATTTTCAATAACGAGGTAAGTAAACTTATTAGGTGCCATAATTTAGTTGCTTAGGAATTTCAATTTGTACAGATGTGCCAAATTTATTATCAGCTTCATTGTAAATATCATCTGTATAAGTAATGTTGATTTTTTCAGTATTGGTAGCATTAATGATAGCTACAATCTCGTTCAGGTTTTTGGTACCAGTACCATGTTTGGTAAAGTTGCTGAGTGTTGCCGATTTTTTTCGTCCCACCCCATTATCGGTAATGCTAACTACAATATAATTTTCTTTTTCGCTAATAGAAATAGATAAATTCCATGGGCCATTTTCCCTGTTACTTAAACCATGTAATAAAGCATTTTCAATAGGTATTTGCAAAATGCCCAACGGTACATTTATATTTTGATAGTTATCTGTTATTGCAGCATCAGGTAAATTGGTAGTTAATTGTTTTAAATACATCTGGCGGTGTATATGTATAATATTTTGCACCAATTGCCATTCGCTATTAAACGGGTGCAATATTTTTTGTTGCTGGGCATGATTAAAAATAAGGTTCACACTTTCGCCCAGGCGGCTTAATACACTTTCGGCTTCGGGCTTATCATCCATTTGGGCGCCAATGGTGTTTAATGCATTTAAAATAAAATGCGGCCTGAATTGGCTGCTTAAAGTAACCAACTGCAGGTTGGCTAATTTTTTTTCCTGCTCGCTTTTAAAAGATTGCAGTTCGGCAGCAGCGGTTTTTGCTTTTTCTTCGGCCACCCGTTTTTTTTGTTTAAGATTATACAAATAAAGTATTACCGCCGAAACCAAACCACTAAGCAAAGCCCAAAACCACCATTGTTGCCACAGGTATTTTTTAATTGTTATTGAGTAAGTGTAACGTGTGGTGCTGCCATCTGCTTCATATATTTCCAGCAAAAATTGATACCGGCCACTACTAATATTTTTAATGGAGTAAATATTTTGCAAAGATGGTTCGGGTAATTGCAATGAATCTCCATCTTTAATAAGTGCAGCACTGCTGTATCTGGGCATATTGTCCGGGCTTAAGTACCGCACATGCAGATCGAAAGAATTAAAGCCAGGTTTGAACGAATTATTTTTTTTGTTGTGCAAAACAGTGCTGTTTTTGCCTGATTGAACAAAAACAGTAGCAGTTACTTTATAGGCAGGTAAGCCTAACCATTTTTTTACATTCCATTGATACAACATATCGCTGGTACTAAACCAAACCGTACTGTCTTTTTTAGAAGTTAGTAAAGTGTTTTGTTCAGTAAATGAGGTAAAGCCAGCTTCCTGTGGGTTAAGATAACGGAGAATGATTTTATTTTTTTGATAAAAAGAATCCAGGTTAAGCAACATTATTTTATCGTAACCGCTAATAACAAGCCAGTTGTTGTATTGAGTAAGGGCCGTGATTGATTTACTATTTGCCAACAAGGGATGATTAATCCTTTTGCAGTTAAGAGGCGAGGGTTCTTTGTTATAATCGTTATAATACCAAAGGCCGTTTGCGCCACTACCCATCCATACAGTACCTTTAGTATCGCTGATAGAAGAAAAAGCACCAAAGGGACTTTCGTTTTTATCTGTTAACCATGTTTTAACAATATCTTTTTCTGGATAGTAAATAAGAATTCCTCTTTTTGGGTGGCCACACCAAATGCGGCCAAGTGTATCTTCTGTAATAGTTAAAATGTTTAAAAGATTGGCACCTTTGCTGCTGTCTATTTTATGCCAATTGGGTTTACCAGTTTCTATTTGGGCAGTAGTTGTTTGCCACAATCCATTGTAACCACCAGTGCCGAGGTAAAAATAGTTGCCATTTTTTGAAATGTAAGTGTAAAAGCCAAACACATCCTGAGTAAGCTTATTATTGTTCCCGTTTTTATCAACACGAAATAATCCGCCTCCTATTCCCTCATCTATCAGGTACATATTTTTTTTAAAAGAAGAGCCGCCGTTGGTTATCCTTTTTTTTATACTGGGTACCGGGCTTGCCACATTATCATGAATAATGGAAATACCGCCGTTGTAACTGCCTGCCCAAATATCTCCGGTATAATCTTGCTGGAGCGAAAAAATGGAATTGGCGCTGCTATTGTGGAATATATAAGGATATTTTTTTACAGTGGTAAAAATGCGCAAAGGTTTATTACCCGTGCTGGCGTAAAACGAACCATATTGTTTTTCTGTACCAACCAGGTTTGGGTTATCCTGCGAAATAAAAACAGGGTTGTTTTCTTCTGGTTGCGTAACGCTAAAAATCTGTTTGTATTTATCACCCATTTTTTTTAATCCGTAAGGATAGCAGTCAGTGTTAAGTGGAAAAATATTATTTAATTTTTCGCCTTCAAGTGGTTTTTTAAGTGTGCCATTTTCTATAACACAAAAGGTTGTTGTTTTAGTATCTGTAAGTTGTACTATCAAATTGCGGGCATCTATAAATTGCACAATAATTGCCTTGCCTGTGGCATATACAGCCACTTGCTTAAAATGGAATGTTTCAGGTGTTAGCTCATATATCAATAGGGAGTCGCCTTCAACTGCGGCAGTATAAATATTTTTACCGAAGCGATAAATGGCATTGAAAAACTTTGCTGTTAACGCCGGGTAAGAAGATTTTTTAACCAATTCATTTCCTGAAAAGGTATAGATATCAATATAGCCCTTTCTATTGTAAACGTAAATAAGGGATTTGTTGAATTCGGAATAAAAAAAAGTTTCTTCCGGCAGGCGGATAATGCGTTGTACGGTATCATTACGGATAACAGCAATTCTTTTAGAATCGTAGTACCAGATTTCTTTTTCATTTACTTCATAAAAGTACCCCGCCTGTGTGCCTTCTAAAGAAATAGAAGGCAATGGAATACTGTAGTTATTGCCGTGTATGGCTATTTCGCCATAGTACGTTCTTGTATATACTTTGCCTGATGGAGCATGGTATATAGCGGCATAATTAAAACCGTTATACCCTTCTTTTTCACCCAAAGTATAAGTATTGGCAACACCTGCCGGAAAAGTATTTTGGCCATAGGCGATGCCGTTGAGTAGGAGTACAATAAAAACCAGCAAATATTTCACCATTTAAAAATAGCGAAAAGAAGTTTATGGAAAATCTGTTTCGTGTTGGGATTTGGGGGTTTGGTGAAAAAATGTTGTTCGCATAGTTGTTTATGTTTTTTATTTGATTAATTAATCAACAGTTATGAATAAACGTTTACTCTTTTGCTTATTTCAAATATTTTTTTCTTTTGTAGTATTTGGTCAAAATCATGATAATGTTATCCAGTTTGAAAAAGTCAGCTTTGATAAAAGTGTCCTTAGTGGTAAGTTTCATAAGTTTGAACTATGGAAAGTAGATTTAACTAACAGCTTAAGTGCCGAAATCAGAAACTTGCAAATTCACTTAGCAGACAGCATTTTATCATTTATTGTTGAGAATAATAATCGGCTAACCAAACCCGATTTTGTAATAACAGCTAATGGCAACCAATTTTCCAAAGATGCTTCACTCCTTCATTTTAATACAGTAAAGAGAGCAAAAAATGAATGCCGAATTTCTGTTGCAAAAAACTTTATATTGGGTAGTTTTACAATTGACAACGAAAATTTTGCTATTGAACAGGTTTGTAATTTTGTTAAAGAAGCAGAAAGCGACCTGGTTATTATCTATAATACAAAAGATGAAATAAAAACGGAAGTAACATGTGGAACAGAAACAGTTAATGAGTATAAAAATAATATTGAATTACCAGAAAGAGGTGTAAACCAAATTACAAATGGCATTTGCAGGGTTATAGATTATGCTATTGCGGTAGATTACTCTACGTTTCTTAATCATGGCAGTAGTATAGACCAAACTTCAAATTATATTTTATCAATAATGAATTTGGTTGAAGGAAATTATGTAGGCGTTTTTACTGATGATCTGTACTACAAAATATCGGAGATATTAATTTTTACAAGCCCTCAAGTTAATCCATGGGTTTTTAATCCTGACATTGCCGCAAACCTAAACTTATTTACGGCTTGGGCTCCTACGGGTTTTACTAAGCCATTTGATGATGCTTCTTATTGGTATACACAAGGGGGTGTTTTCCAGCCAGTAGGATTTGCCTGGGTTAATACTACTTGTGCTACAAACGGTTTTAATACTAATGTAATTCGGGAATATGGAGGCACAATTGACAATATGCGCTGTTTAATTGCACACGAAATAGGTCATAATTTTGGCTGTGGTCACACATCAGGATTTATCATGAATCCTTCCGTGAATAATGCTACTACTTGGGCTCCCGAATCTATCTCAACAGTTAATAATAGAATTGCAGGCAGCGGAGGCGCTTGTATTATGCCTTGTAACTATAATATTTGCGAAACCTTAGTAACACCGGCTGTAGCGGTAACTGATAATGGCAGCCAGCTAATAGTAAACTGGACAGCAAATACAAACCCTACCAGAATAGAGTATAGAAACACCACAACCGGACCATTTACACTAGTTGGTACTTATAATAATCCTATCAATTTTGCGCAAATAAGTCATAATCCTAACTGTAATGTAACCGAGTATTTTCAAATAAGGGTTACTTCTGTTTGCCCTAATACAAATACTGGTGTACCAACAATTATTGTAAAACAATCCATAGGTGGTATTCCGCCTACACCAACTATTTCTATTGCCGCAACTTCTTCTAATCAATGTAGTGCAACATTTGTAGCCACAATTAGTAATGGAGGCGCAGCACCAATTTTTCAATGGAAAATAAATGGAGTAACTGTTGGAACAAATTCCATCAGTTTTGCATCTGTTAATTTAGGTAACAATGACATAGTTAGTTGTAGTTTAACTTCATCGTTAAGTTGTGTTACAGCAAACAATATATCAAGTAATGCCATAACCTTTCAGGGTCCCACACCAACCATTGCTATCGTAGCAAACAGCACTATTTTTTGTGGTGGAGCAAATGCAACTTTTAATGCTACTACAACAAATGCTGGTAGTTCTCCAATTTACCAATGGAAAGTAAATGGTGTAAATGTGGGAATAAATGCCAATTCTTATTCAACAATTACTTTAAATCATAATGATGTTGTTACTTGTGTTTTAACTTCATCAATTACATGTGTTACTGCAAATAATATTACAAGTAATAGTATAACAGTAAACCTAGCTGCACCAATTTCCAATTATTCTTTTATCAAAATAGGTTTGACAGTTAACTTTTCAAATTTAAGTACCTGTGCAGCCATTTATAGCTGGGATTTTGGTGATGGCGTTACTTCTGCATTGGCCAACCCAGTGCATACATATGCTGCAAACGGAATGTATAATGTTTGTTTAACGGTTACTAACGTAAACGGTACAAATCAAAAATGCCTGCAAATACCAATATTTAATTCATGGACAGATAATATGAACGGAACAACTAATGGTGCTTCAAATCTTGTTACTTATCAAAACACCTACTGCGATGGCGAATCTTATTTTAATGGTACTCTCGCTGCATTTAACGATTACCCTGTAATACGATATGATAAACAAGTTTGGTTACCTAAACAGGGTACTATTGAAATGCTTGTAAAAGTTCAAAATGGCTATACATCATTCGGTGGCAATAGTACAACAAGTGCAACCATTTTTGCAGTGGATAGTAACGGGTTAACAAAATCGAGCTTTATTGTTGGCTATTCCAATGGCAATGTTAGTTTCAGAAGATTTAATACAACAACGCAAACTTTTACAGATGTAACAGCAACCGCAACACCATTTCGTTTTAACGAGTGGCATGTGGTATCGGTAAGCTATGGAAGCATAGGAACTATAATAAAAGTGGATGGTATTACCTATGCTACCAACACAACTGCAAATTTTCAGCTAAATGACGGGCATGGTTTTTTAGGGGGAGCTAATTTTCAAGATGCTGCAAATTGGTGGGGAATTTACGGTTTTAAAGGGTTGGTAGATAAATTCAGAGTATCTTACTCACAAAGCGATTGGCAACTTACATTAGCCAATCAACCACCAACTGCTGCTGTTTCTGCCTCTGCAAATAATATCTGCTTGGGTACCTCCGTAACATTTACTGCTACCACTAATGCGCCAACAGCAAATTATCAATGGAAAAAGAACGGGGTAAATGTAGGAAGCAATATTCCGACTTATACAGATAACAGTTTAACAAACGGGAACACAGTTACCTGTGTTATTACAGCGTTAAGTGGATGTTTTAGTACTCCAACCGGCAGCAGTAATACCATAACGATGGTTGTAAATACACCTGCTGTGCCAGTAACAACAATTACAGCATCTGTAAATAATATTTGCCCAGGTACTTCTGTAACATTTACCGCTACCACAAATGCGCCTACAGCCAATTACCAATGGAAAAAGAATGGCGTTAATGTGGGAACGAATACCACCACTTATGCAGATAATGCGCTTCTTAATAACGATCAGGTTTCTTGTGTTGTTTCAGCAACATCAGGTTGTTTTATTACAAACGCAACAGCGAGTAATAATATCACTATAAATGTTGTTGCACCTTTAACACCTGTAATAAGTATTGCAGCTACACGTACAAACCCATGTGCCGGTGAAAATGTAGTATTTACCTCAACACCTGTAAATGGAGGGGCAACACCATCATATCAATGGAAAAGGAATGGTAATAATGTTGCAACTGGCAGCACTTATTCCACAACAGGGTTAGTTAACGGCGATATAATTACATGTGTATTAACAACCTCATTAAATTGTGTAACCTCATCCATGGCAAACAGCAATAGTCTTACCATCGCCGTAAGGTCAGTACTTACACCAGTATTGAATATTACAGCAACGGCAACAACAATTTGCGCCAACTCAAGTATAACTTTTACGGCGGTAACCAATATTGTAAACCCGGTTTATCAATGGAAAATTAATGGTATCAACTCAGGAACAAATAGCAACAACCTTTCGATTAGTACTTTAAATAACAATGATATAATAAGTTGTTCGGTTACTGCACCACCAACCGATTGTTACACTGCATATAATGTTAACAGCAATAGTATAGCAGTAACTGTGCGGCCATTGCTTACGCCAGCAATAGCAATAAATAGTAACGACGCAGACAATACATTATGTGAAGGACAGCCCATTATTTTTACAGCAATTGCAGCAAACGCAGGCTCAATGCCAGTTTACCAATGGAAGAAAAATGGTGTTAATGCAGGTTCTAACTCTGCATACTTCACTTTGTCATCCCCTTCAGATAATGATGAAATTTCTTGTATAATCACAAGTAACGAAAGTTGCCTTATTTCTAATAATATTGAAAGCAACAAAATACGATTGGAAGTAATTAAAGTTAATCCGGTTATTACACAAAATGGATACAGCCTTACAGTAAATCCTAAAAGACCTACAGCAAGCTGGCAATGGTATAAGGATGGGCAACCAATTATTGGCGCAAATAGCAGCGCTTACTCAGCAACTGTTTTTGGAAATTACACAGTAAAGGAAACCTATAAAACATGTGTAGCAATTAGCGCTGCAATTAGCTTAAATCCATTTGTAAATGGCAGTACCGAAGATGTACGTATATATCCAAATCCTGCCGATAATATTCTATATGCACAGTCCAGAAGCCCTGGTATTATAATTAAATCGGTAAATATATACGACGAGTCGGGCAGGCTGATGCAACATCAGGTTTTTTCCAACACGAACTTAATACAATTAAATATTTCAGCTTTGTCAAGCTCAATATATATAGCAGTTTTTGAAACGAATGGTAATACAGTTAAGACAAAATTTATAAAACAATAATGCCTGAACAATAAAACAACCTTTTGATGAGTAGTGATCAAAAGAAATTGCCTCCAATTAATTGGAGGCAATTTCTTGTAAAAAAGGTAAATAATTATTCCACCGCCTTATACTCCCCAAAAACATTCATTGGTGTACTTGCTGCCAATTTTTTATAATCATTCCATTTACCAGTAAAAAAAGTATTTGCTTTTTCTACAGCCTCACCAACTAATGTTTCTGCAATTTCAATTTGGTTTATTTCCTGTGCATCGGGTATTTTATTTTTACCCAACACTTCGCTTCTTGCCGTGCGTAGTTTATCAATAACCATTAATTGATAGGGCGAACCATAGCCTTGTTTTTCCTGCGGCTTGCCAAAAATAAAATAGCGGATACTTTTTATAGAATCGGTCATTGCTTTGCCGGCTTTACGTAAACTATCAGCTTCCTTTCCCTCCACATTTTTTAATTGAGCATCCAGCTTTGTAATAGTTTCTTCAGCCTCGGCCAAACGGTCGGTTACGTCTGTTAACCTTACTGTGCTTTTATCTAAACGTTTCAACAATACCATTTTTGCATCATACACTTGTTTATCGTTGGCAACATTTGGATCAGCGTTTACAACAAGCATTGTTGAATCTGCTTCTTTTCCTAAACCCACAACAATTTTATAAGTACCGGGATAAACCGGCATACCAAAATTTACCGGCTCTGCTGCTCCGGGTTTGGGTTTGGCAGACCCGGGCTGGCGAATGCCTTTTGTTTCGTACCGCCAGTAATTTCTGTTGAAACCGGTATCCACTTTAATTTTTGTAGTTCTTATTAATTCACTGGCGCTATTATAAATTTTTATTGTAGCAGAATCAATCTTTAATTTTTTTGTGCTATCCGCTTTGGCAGCATTTTTTATAAAGAAAGAATACGCTGCTCCACGGCTCCTGTTTTGTCCTTCATACAAACCCCATGTACTCCACTCGTAACCTGGTGCATTTTTATAATTGGCCTGGTATGATGCAGGGGCCTCAAATACGGTCAATGTTTTTGTAAATGCTGTGCCATTATTAGCCGCCGCTTTTCTTAATGGCCTGATATCATCTAAAATATACATAGCCCTGCCAAAAGTTGCTATACACAAATCAGCTTCTCTTTCCTGTATAGCTAAATCATAAGTAGACACCGAAGGGTAGCCGTTTTTCCATTGTTGAAATGTTGCACCATTATCAAAACTTATCCAAAGGCCCTGCTCTGTTCCTGCAAAAATTAAATTGGGTTCAGTGGGGTCTTGTATCATACATAATGCATAACCTTTTGCTTTGTTTTCATCCAACATACGTTCCCAGGTTTGGCCAAAGTTTTTGGTACGAAAAATATAGGGCTTAAAATCTCCCCTGCGATAATCGTTACAAACTACAAACGCTTCACCTGCATTGTGGCGGCTCGCTGTTATTTGTGGTATCCATGCACCTAAAGGCATACCTGCAATTTTACTGCGGAAATTTGTCCAGGTTTTGCCGCCATCTTTTGTTAGTTGTACATTGCCATCATCGGTACCCACCCAAATTACTTTACTATCTTTAGAAGAGGGCGCAATACAAAGAATGGTATTGTAATTTTCTGCTCCGGTAATATCAACAGATAGTCCGCCATTATTATCCTGGTTTTGTTGTTGTTTATTATCGGTGGTTAAATCCGGCGATACTATTTGCCAGCTTAATCCTTTATTGGTGCTTTTGTGTAAAAACTGGCTGCCATAATAAATGGTTTTGGCATCCAAAGGGTCTTGTGCAAAAGCAGCATTCCAATTAAAACGTAAATACATTTTTACATCTGGTGTGGGAGGCTTGATGCTCATATCTTCGCCGGTGGTTACATTTAATTTCTGTAGTTCACCTTCCTGGCTCATGCTATACACCCAATCATTATTTTCCGGATCTGGTGATACATCAAAACCATCACCACCTGATAAGCTATTCCAGTAAAAATTTCTTATTCCACCATTGGTCCAGGTATAAGCCGGGCCACGCCAGCTGCCATTATCCTGCATGCCGCCCATTACATTGTACGGTAATTTATTATCAACGTTAATATGGTAAAACTGGCCTACCGGCAATTGTTCGCTGAAGATCCAGTTTCTTCCCCTATCACGACTAATGCCAATGCCGCCATCATTACCATCTATAATAAAATTGGGATCGTTGGGATTAATCCAAAATGCATGATGGTCAGGATGAATACCGCTGTAAGGAATTACTGTACTAAAATTCTTACCACCATCTTCACTCATGGTAATGGTTTGAGTGATATTATACAAACGATTTTCATTTTTAGGATCTACTTTGATATCCTGAAAATAAAATGCCCTGTTGGTAACATCGGTTTTATTACTGTTTACCAACTCCCACTTAAATCCACCGTCATCTGTTTTGTATAAACCATTTTTGGTAGCTTCCACCATGGCGTAAATTCTTTTGGGCTCTGCGTTGCAGATAGTTAAACCAATACGGCCATAATTGCCTTCGGGCAAACCTTCTTCCTTACCTAATTTTTTCCAGTTTTTACCGGCATCATAAGTAATATATAAACCACTACCAACACCACCGCTGTAAAAACTATAAGGTGTGCGGCGGTGCTGCCACATGGCGGCAATTAGTTTATTGGGGTTGGTAGGATCAATTATCAGATCGGCACAACCACTGGTATCATTGGTATGTAAAATTAAATTCCAGCTATCGCCCCCATCAGTGGTTTTGTATACACCACGTTCCGGATGCTCGGCATAAGGATTACCAATAGCCGCAGCGTAAATGGTATTGGGGTTTTCCGGATCAATAATAATGCGGTGAATATTTTTTGTTTTTTCCAGCCCCATCATTTTCCAGTTTTTTCCTCCATCCAGGCTTTTATAAATACCCCCGCCAATATTTATTGAGTTGCGTGGATTGCCTTCGCCGGTACCCACCCATAATACAGATGGATTACTTTGCTGAATGGCAACCGCACCAATATTTAAAATAGACTGCTCATCAAAAATAGGCTCCCATTTAGCGCCGCTGTTCTCTGTTTTCCAAACACCGCCACTTGCTGTACCCAGATAAATGATATTGGGATTGCTGAGCACAGCATCAATAGAAGTTACACGGCCACTCATACCCGCTGGCCCAATGCTACGGGCCTTTAAATTTTTAAATTGATCAAGCGATATTTTTTGAGCGGTTGCAGCTGTGCTTAAAAAAATAATCATCAGTAACCCACAGAAGCGGTGTAATTTTTTCATCATGATAGTTTTAGTGGTATGAAGTTGCAGAAAAATTACTGCTATTACAAAAGAATTATGTAAACGGAAATAATACTAATAATTTATGGTGGCGAATGTATTATTGCTTATTTTCATTTAAGCAAAAATCTAAACACCCTCTTCTATGCAAAAATTATTCCTGATACTCCTGGCAACATTTTTTCTCATTACCTCCGAGAGTAAAGCCCAAATGGTAAGTGATGATGATGAATCTTTAGCCTACCGTTTAAAAAGAAAATACCCCGATGAAAGATCTGCTGTAGTTGCAGATGTTGAAGAATACGACTTTGCTGTAGGTAAAGGAGATGGTAACGGCCCGGTGGTAACGGCTTTAATGAATCAAAAAGTGCAATTCATTTCTTTGCGTGAAGCAACAATGGTACAATATGGTGAGTTTTACAATAAGTTTTCGGCCATAACCAAAATAAAGCAATATTACAAGTCGGGTAATTCGTTTGTTAACTACACTTCTAAAAATAAACCGATTGACAAATCAGCTACCTCCGGCGATATTTTTTATGATGACAGCCGGGTAAAATATTTCAATATCATCATTCCAAAAATGGGTATGGGGGCTATGGTAGAGGTAGAAAAAGAAATTAAAGATGCTAAATATTTAACCCGTGTTTTATTCCATAGCAATTATGCCACCAGCGAAAAAATAATCCGCTTTAAGGTGCCGGCCGATATTCAGTTAGAATTCAGAGAAATGAATTTTGCTGGCTATACCATCACCAAATCCACCGAAACCGAAGGCAAGAAAATAGTGTACACATTTAAAATGAAAGACCTGCCATTGCTGAACAACGAAGAAAATGCATTACCGGTTGGATATACTTTTCCGCACATAATAGTGTTGGTAAAATCTTTTACTGCAGATGGCAAACAGGAAAAAGGTTTTGAAAGTGCCGCCGATCTATACAAATGGTATCAATACCTGTATTCAAAAACGGATAATAAAACAGCTACATTAAAACCTAAAGTAGATGAGCTGGTACGTGGAAAAACAAATGATCTTGAAAAAGCAAAATCAATTTTTTACTGGGTGCAGGATAATATCCGCTACATTGCTTTTGAAGATGGTTATGCAGGCTTTGTACCACAAACGGTTCAAGATGTTTTTAAAAATAAGTATGGCGATTGCAAAGGCATGGCCAACCTGGTTACCGAAATGCTGAAGCTTGCCGGCCTTGATGCACACATGACGTGGATAGGTACACGGCATTTGCCTTACACTTATGCTATCCCTTCTTTGTGTGTGGATAATCATTGTATTTCCACGGTATTTATAGCTGGCAAAACTTACTTTTTTGATGCCACAGAAAATTATGTACCTGTTGGCGAGTATGCTTACCGCATTCAGGGTAAAGAAGCATTGGTAGGAAAGGGAACAGAACACCAGATATTAAAAGTACCGGTTGCAGATATTAATCAAAATAAAATTTTAACCCAAGCCTCTTTTACTTTAAACGATAATATTTTAAAAGGGCATTTAAAGGTTACGTTTACCGGAGAGGAAAGAACGGGTTTTCATCAGTATTTTCAGGAGTTACCTACCGACCGTAAAAAAGAAGTGCTGCAAAAAATGCTGGAGTTTGGTAATGATAACCTAACGGCTACTAATGTAAAAACATCCGACTTAAGCAACAGAGAAATTCCGGTGGTGATAGAAGGCGATATTGATTTAAGCAACAACATTATCCGTGATGAAAAAGAAATTTATGCAGGCATAGATTTTTTTCCCAGGAAATTAAGTGCATTTATGCCCGATGATAAAAGGGTAAATCCTTATGAATTCAACAGCATTTATACTGCCGAAGATGAAATTGAATTAGTGTTGCCGGGCTATAAAATAAAAGATCTGCCCGAAGCATTTAACCAGCAGGCCACAGATTATGGTTTTGCCGGTAGCTATACACAACAGGGTAATAAAATTGTTTTAAAAAAATCTTTATCAATAAAAACAGGTACTATACCCAAAGCTGATTTTACCAACTGGAAGGAGTTTTTAAAAAAACTGAAAGACTTTAATAACAACATTGTTATGGTAGAAAAAGACCCTAACTATGTGGCACCAAAAGATATTCCGGCTGCACCGGTAAAAGCAGCGCCTGTAAAAGCCCCTGTAAAAACTGTAACCCCTGCTAAAACCACACCCGTAAAAAAACAATAACAATGAAGCATCAATTCCTCAACATAAAAATTTTATTGGTTGCCGTTTTAATTAACGCCACCACATTTGCTCAAACTATAAAAGAAGACCTGGCCAATAAATTGCAATCTAATATGGATGCAGTGTGGAAAGAGGCTGATGTTGATTTTAGCAGCAATCAGATTCCGGAAAAATGGAAAGGTTTCTCGGGGGTAATTATTGCACAAAAAGTAAAATTTGTTTTTGATAAAGGCTCCGGAGTAGATAAACTGAATGTGTATGAAACCACTCATCGCAAAATAAAACTGCTGGATAAAGATGGCGTAAACAGTTTTTCAGAGTTTTACTTCAGGCGTGGGCACGAGAATGATGGCTTTGCCTTACACATTATTAAAGCAGATGGAACCGTAGACACTGTTTCTTTATTAACTGCTGTACTGGTAGAAGATAATGATGATGTACCTGGCACTTTTACCCCTTATTTTGAAAAACAAAGCACTATAAAAAATAAAACCAAAAGCGAAAATATTTATTTTAAGCTGGCGGTATCTAATTTAGAACCTGGTGATATAATAGATTATGCCAGCACCGTTTTTAATGATAACGATGCTGCTAAAATGAATTCGCTGGAGTTTGATCCGGTGTATTATCTGTGCCACAGGGGGTACCCGGTAGTAAGCCAGAAGTTTGAAATTAATACCGATGAAAAAAGTTATGTCAACAGTAAATCTATTAATGGTGCACCGGAATTTAAAGAAGGCTCTGCCGGTGGCTACAAAACATTTACCTGGGAAGACAAAGACAGGGAAAAAATAAAAGATACCCGCTGGGTAAATGAATATATGGTTTTACCCATGACAAAATTCCAGATCATTTATTCAAAAAATAACAACGCAGAAGATTTGTTTATTAGCGATAGGGGCGAACTGAAAAAATCAATCACACCTGAAGAGCTGGCAAAAAAGGTAAATGGTATTTACGAAAAAATGGATGCCAGTGCAGGCAAAAAAGTAACACAGGATAATATTTTAGCAGCTTACACTACTGGCCTCTTAAGCCAAACAGAATATTATTTACGCAAAGGCGAAGCATACGATTTAAACGACGATGACTTTATTAAAAGGGTGTATTATATTTTACGCCATACCAATGGTTTGTATGGCAAGCGCCTGGGTAGCCAGTTTTTTGCTTATGTAATGCTTGAAAAATTAAAGCGAAAAAATATAGTTGCAGAATTAATTATCACTACCGACAACAGCATTACCGAAATGGGTAATGTAATTTTTGGAACAGAACTGCAATGGTTGGTAAAAGCAAAAAACAAATACGTGTTTAATTTTTCAACCAACAGTAATCCTTTTGATTTAAAAGATGATCACCTGGGCAACGAAGCCTATACTGTTACACTTGGCAAAAACCCAACAGCTACAGCTATTACTTTACCGGTAACCACACCCGAAGAAAATTACAGCAACACCATCATTGATGCATCGATGGATGAAAATCTGGAAAAAACAAATATTACCTCTACCTCTTCTTACAAAGGCATTAGCAAACACGATAATGAAGGGCCAGCATTAAATTATACCAACGTGTATGATGTAGATTACCTGGCTTATTTTGGTGATAACGATCTGGATGAACTGCCGGAAAAAAGAAGAGAAGAAATTGACCGCCTGATATTTGCAAAAAAAGAAGAGTTTAAAAAACGCAAGCCGGTGTATATGAAAGGGCAGCTGCAAAATGAGTACAGCAATGTGATCAGCTACGATAATTTTACTTTAATAACCGATGGCAGAACATTTAATAAACAGGAATTAAAATACACAGAAAAATTTGTACTGGGCGATCTTACCAGAAAAGCGGGTAAAAATTATTTGGTAAATGTACCTTTATTGATGGGCGGGCAAATACAGGTAAAGCCCGAAGACAGGCAGCGTAAATATGATATTGATGTACGTTATCCGCATATGCTTACATGGAATATTAATTATACCATTCCTGCTGGCTTTACAGTTAAAGGCCTTGCCGGCTTAAACCAAAGTGTAGAAAATGAGACTGGAGCTTTTGTTACTACTGCCACTATTGAAGGCAGTGTACTTAAACTAAACATTAAAAAAGTATACAAGCAAACCAAAATTAAAAAAGAAGATTATGGTAAGATGCTTGAGTTTATTGATGCAGCATATAATTTTAGCCAGCGAAAGATTTTATTGAAAAAAATGTAAAATAATCGATAAAATAAAAACGCCCCCAACTAGTTAAGGGCGTTTTTTTATTTTAATATTAGTTCATCTTGTTTTTTGGTTGATCAGATTTTAAATATTTGTCTAAAAACTTCAATGTCTCTTCAGCTGCTTTCATTTGGTTTTCTTTTTTTATAAAACCATGTCCTTCATCAGGAAATAAAACATATTCCACAGGAGTTCCGTTTTTTTTGGCGCCTGCTACTATTTCATCACTTTCCTGCTGTAAAACCCTTGGGTCGTTAGAACCTTGAAGTACCAGCAAAGGCGTTTTTATTTTATCGGTATTAAATAAAGGCGAAATGTTTTTTAATCTTGTTGAATCTGCACCAAATGGATCTCCCATCTCTGTGTACAATGATTTTTTAAAACTTTCCCAATAGGGAGGAATATTTTTTAATGTACGGGGCCAGTTGGCCACACCAAATAAATCAACTCCTACTTTAAATTCCTGAGGATGAAAGATGATACCTGCAAGACTCATAAAGCCTCCGTAGCTTCCTCCATAAATTCCTATTTTGTTTCCATCTATATAATCCTGTTTTGCCAGCCATTTTTTTCCATAAACACAATCCATAAGGTCTTTATCGCCATGGTTTTGATTGTCCATTTTGTAAAAGGTTTTACCATAGCCGCTACTACCCCTGTTATTAACAGCCAAAATAGCATAACCATGGTTTACAAAATATTGGATAGCCTGAGAATACCCTGCTCTTGATTGCCCTCCGGGGCCGCCATGCACCCAAACAAGGGCTGGTATTTTTGCATCTACGGAAGTTGTAAGTGGTTTGTAAAAAATTGCCGGTACTTCTACACCATCAAAGGACTTAAATCTTATTACTGCTGCATCAACCAGGTCGTCCGGGTTTATTTCATCACTTAGTGTTTTGGTTAATTGTTTTAATTGCTTTGTTTCAAAATTATAGCTCCATAAATTTACCGGGCTTTTATCACTGGCTACAGACAAAATCATATTTTTTTCACTGTACGAAATATTTACACCCTGCACATCCCCGCCGGTTATTTCCGGAAACTTAAGTGGCTCTCCGGTTTTATGATCAAATAATAAGACTTTGTTTCTGCCATCTTCATTTATTCCAATAACGCGGTATTTACCATTTTGGCTAAGGCTCATATAAGCAACATCCCAGTTTGTTTCATAAAGTTTATCCTTATTGCCAGATACAATATCATATTTTACCAGATACGTAAATTCCTTTCCTTCATTTGTGGTATAATAAAATGAGGAATCATTTAAGTCAAATGCCATGGGTGAATAAACAGCATCACCACTATCTGAAGAAATTTTTTTCATTTCTTTTTTAGCAGCATCCATCAGGTACATTTCGTTTTTATCTGTTGTAATACTTTTAGTAAGCAGCAGGTACTTTTCATTGTAAGAAATATTATTTACATCCAAACCGTTTTCATTCTTATAAATTAAAGCAGGCATCCACCTGGAGGTATCCATTTTATACAAGTCAAAAAATTTAGCATCCCTTTTATTACTGGTATAGTACAAATTTGCACGGCTTTTATCCCATCCGGCAAAAGAAGCCTTTTCTTTTGCCCCGGGGGTTAGATCTTTCACAGGCTCTCCGGGGCTTTGCAGGTATAAATGATCGTTTTCATTTCCGCCCTGATCTGCACTGTAAATAAATTTATCAGTTCCCGGCACATAGTCATTACTAAAAAAAGATTCTTTGGCCGATTGGGTGAGGGGCTTCATACTGGTATCGGTTAAATTAATTTCATACACATTAAATATGCCCGTCTCGTTATTATTTACCAGTATTTTAGTTTCATCTTTGTTAAATGCACCACCATTAATATTTTTTGTTTTATACAACTGTTGAATGCTGTATAGCTTTACATCCTTTTTTTCAGCAGTAGTATTGCTGTTGCAGGAAAAAAGAGAAAATACAGCAGCGAAAATCAGTATATTTTTCATTATTAAAAGTTTAGTGAAAAGTAAGATATGAAAGATAATTTTATTTGGCAACAGAAAATAGGTAATGCAAAATCCCGCCAAAATTTTGGCGGGACAAATAATTACAACAGGGCAAGTGAAATTTTATTAGTCACTTTTTTGCTGATTAAATATTTCAGCAGCATCTTTCGCTTTTTCAAAATCCAGAATTACCGAATTAATGCAATAACGTAAACCTGTAGGCGGCGGCCCATCTTCAAATACATGGCCCAAATGGCTTTTACAACGGCCACACATTACTTCGGTTCTCTTCATACCATAAGCATTATCGGGGGCATAAATAATGCTGCCTTTAGTAATAGGTTCAAAAAAACTGGGCCAGCCGCAGCTGCTTTCAAATTTGCCATTGCTGCGAAAAAGTGGGTTGCCACAAGCTGCACAATGATAAGCACCTATTTCTTTGTGGTCATTGTATTTGCCGGTAAAAGCCCTTTCGGTGCCTTTTTCTCTTGCAATGTCATATACCTCTTTGGGTAAAATCCTTCTCCATTCCTCATTACCAATAGTTACTTTTTGTGTATCGGTGGTAGAAAACACGGGATTCTGTTGTTTAGCACTATCCATATGGTTTGCTTTGCTTTTATTGTTTGATGAATTACTGCAGCTGGTTAATACAACCATAGCTAATATTGTGGTGTAAAATAAATTATTCATAAGTGATAACAACCCTGTTTATAAAAGGTTTTAGATATACGAAAAAGGTAAACTTAAAGTTTTTCAATAGATTCTTACAATTGTTAAAGGATATTTAAAGTTCGTATATTATATTTGCTTACACCATAAGGTTAGCAAGTAAATATGTTTAATTTAATATTGTTTGGCCCTCCCGGCAGCGGCAAAGGAACACAAAGCGAAAAATTAATTGCAAAGTACGGCTTAAAACATCTCAGCACCGGCGATTTGTTGCGTAGCGAAATTGCTAACCAAACACCATTGGGTGTGGAAGCAAAAAAATTGATGGATAAAGGCCAACTGGTACCGGATGAAGTGGTGATTGGTATGATAAGCTCTGCATTGGATACTAACCCCGAAGCAAAGGGTTTTTTGTTTGATGGTTTTCCACGTACTGCTGCACAGGCCGAAGCGCTGGACAAATTGCTGGAGCTTAAAAAAACCTCAATTGCTGTAATGCTGGCCCTAAATGTAACAGAAGAAGAGTTGGTAAAACGCTTAATGAAACGTGGCGAAACAAGTGGCCGTAGCGATGATACCAATGAAAATGTTATAAGGGCAAGAATTACAGAGTATCATAATAAAACAGCAGTGGTTGCCGACTACTATAAAAACTTTGATAAAGTGGTTATGGTTAAAGGAGAAGGTACTGTAAATGATATTTTTAGTTCATTAAGTGCAGAGATAGACACAAGAATTTAAATAGCACAAAATAGTTGTAAAAAGCATTAACCATACGGTTGATGCTTTTTTTATTATAAATTGTGTAGCTAAACTACAACTATGGATGAAGTAAAACTTGACTTTATACAACACCAATTTGTTTTTTTGCTGAAAGATTTAACCGCAGATGCTACAGGTAAATGGGGAAAAATGAATGCCCAGCAAATGGTAGAACACGTAACCGCATTTTTTAAAGTATCATCCGGTAAACTTCATTTTCCTTTGGTATCAGCTACCGAACATTTGCCCAAGCTTAAAGCCTTTTTATTGAGTGATAAGGAGTTTAGAGAAAATACAAAAGCGCCATCTTCTGTAATAGGCGAGGAACCCTTACCCGTAAAAACCAATACTATGGCTGAAGCAATTACTGCATTGCAGGATAGTATTGAAGAGTTTATTAATTATTTTCAGGATGACTCTTACATCACCACATTACATCCTGTATTTGGAGAATTGAATTTTAGTGAATGGATATTACTGCATTATAAACATGTAATACATCATGCAAAGCAGTTTGGGTTGTAGTATAATATTTTATAAAGAAGAGGTGTTTTGCTTAAGCCATTCTACTATTTTATCAAACTTTATTTCGCCAGTAGAGATTTTAATAACAAAGGCGTAAATAGCATCATTAGATACAATCAATTCTAGTTTGTTCTCATCCAAAATTGCCAGCATAGCTAAATATCCAGTACGTTTATTACCATCAACAAAAGGATGATTTATAATAATGCTTTCAGCAATTGCTGCAGCTTTTTCAATACCAGTTGGATACAAATCCTCACCTCCAAAAGTCTGATACGGTCTTGCAATGGCACTTTCCATCAAACCTTCATCCCTTATTCCATGCGAACCTCCATATTTAATAATTGAAAGCTCATGTAATTTTAAAATCACTTCTTTAACAATCATTATTGAGCTAATTTTTGCAATATATCATCATATTTTTCAGCAGCTTTTTCAAAAAAGGCTTCAGTATCAAATTTTGTATTCTCTGCTTTTGAAATTTTAACCAGGTGGTCCAATATTTCTTTTACCGCAGCTTCGTTATTCAACTTACTAATTTCATTTATGGCGGCTAATTTCATTTCTGCTACACTCATAATTTTAAAATTTTATTACTTCAAATTTACAAAATCTATCCCACATTAGATTTGTAGATTTGTGATACAAACGGATTTGCAATATGAATAAATTAGGCAACTATATAACCGGTAACTGGATAACCGGCGATGGCGATGGACAAGCTTTATACAATGCTGTTACTGCAGATATAATAGGAGCAGCAAGCACTAAAGGATTGGATTTTAAATCTATTACAGACTATGCCCGAACAGTAGGCAACCCTGCACTACGCAAAATGACCTTTCATGCAAGAGGTAATATGCTTAAAGCATTGGCCTTGCATTTGCGTAATCATTTAGATAAATTTTATGCCATCAGTTATCAAAGCGGTGCTACCAAAGCCGATAGTTGGGTAGATATTGAAGGCGGTATTGGCAACCTTTTTGCCAACGCATCATTGCGCAGAAAATTTCCTGATGAAGTATTTTGTATAGATGGCGAAAGCCATAACCTGGGGAAGAATAATACTTTTATGGGTACTCATATTCTTACACCCAAAGAAGGCGTGGCCATTCACATCAACGCTTTTAATTTTCCGGTATGGGGTATGCTGGAAAAAATTGCTGTGAATTTATTAGCGGGAATGCCCTGTATTGTAAAACCAGCAACAGTTACATCTTACTTAACAGAAGCAGTAGTAAAAGAAATTATTGCCAGTAAAATTTTGCCCGAAGGAAGTTTGCAATTGATCTGCGGTAGTGCCGGCGATTTACTGGATCATGTAACATCGCAGGATGTGGTAACCTTTACCGGCAGTGCGGCAACGGGGTTGATGTTAAAATCTAATCCTCATATTTTAAGAGAGAATGTTCCGTTTACGATGGAAGCAGATAGTTTAAATTGTATTGTGCTGGGCGAAGATGCGGCACCGGGCACAGCAGAGTGGGATATTTTTGTAAAAGAAGTACGAAGAGAAATGACTTTAAAAGCAGGACAGCGTTGCACAGGTATCAGAAGAATATTTGTACCTGAAAATAAAATGGAAGATATGTGGAAGGCGATTGCTGCTTCTCTTGCACAAACCACTATCGGTAATCCATTAAACGAAAAGGTAAGAATGGGCAGCCTTGCCGGACAAACACAACGCCTTGAAGTAAAAGAGCAGGTGCAAAAATTATTAGCTTCTTCACAAATAATATATGGTAGTTTGGATAGTGTAAAAGTGATAGATGCCGATGCCAGTAAAGGCGCTTTTATTTCTCCTGTTTTGTTAATGAATGATAAACCGCATAGTTCATCTGAACCACATAATATTGAAGCCTTTGGTCCGGTAAGTACCATTATGCCTTATAAGAATATGGACGATGCCATTGCGTTGAGCAAATTAGGAAAAGGAAGTTTAGTGTCTACCATTGTTACTGCAGATCATACCACTGCCAGACAATATATAGTTGGCGCAGCATCGCATCATGGCAGAATTTTAGTATTGAACAATGAATGTGCAAAAGAAAGTACCGGCCACGGCTCACCCTTGCCGTTACTGGTGCATGGCGGCCCCGGCCGAGCAGGTGGCGGCGAAGAAATGGGCGGCATACGAGGCGTAAAACATTATTTGCAACGCACCGCTTTGCAAGGTTCGCCAACAACTATTACTGCTATCACCAATGTTTATCAACCCAATGCTGCAGGAAAAGATCCGGGCAAACATCCCTTTAAAAAATATTTTGAAGAACTGGAAATTGGTGACCAGATCATCACCGAAAAAAGAACCATTACCAGCGAAGACATTGATAAGTTTGCCGACCTGAGCAGCGATCATTTTTATGCCCATATTAAAACCACTGATTTTACAGGCACCATGTTTGAACAGCAGGTGGCACATGGTTATTTTATAATGAGTATTGCAGCAGGTTTATTTGTAGACAGCTATGAAAAAAATCCGGTGCTGTTAAATTATGGTATTGATGAATTACGTTTTACAAAACCGGTTTATCCTGGTGCCGAAGTATACATAAGGTTTACCTGCAAAGAAAAGCTACCCAACGATAAAAGAGTAATAGAAAACCCCGAAGATTTTAAAAGAGGAGATGATATTGACAAGGGTATTGTAAAATGGCTGGTAGAATTTTTTGATGAAACAAATGAGGTAACAGGCGTGGCAACAATTTTAACCATGGTAGCAAAACTGCCTAATATTTAAATACCGTTTTCATCATTTCAATAAAATGTTCTTTTTTACGCCGGCTTACTTCTATTTCCATACCATTGCTTAGTATTACACTACCACCTTCGCCACGTATATATTGCTTTACATGGTTTACATTTATTAAGCTGCTTTTGTGTATTCTTATAAAGGAGTTGTCCTGTAGTAGTTCTTCATAATCTAACAATGGCCTGGATGCGGTTATTTTTTTATTATTAGATAAAATAAAATTGGTATAAGCTCCTTCAGCTATGCATACCACAATATCCTTAATGTCAATTACCTGAAAACCTGTAACACTGGGTAAACAGAGTTTCATTTCTTGAGGTATGGTGCTGATTTTTATATTGTGTAAAAAAGAATCTAAGCCATTTTTCCATTGGTTGTCTTCAATTTTTTTGCAAGTTTTTTTTACTGCTTCTACCAGTTCATCTTCATCTACCGGCTTTAAAATATAATCAACAGCACTATATTTAAATGCCTGCAAAGCATAACTGTTGTGGGCAGTTATAAAAATAATTTCAATATTTTGGGTGTCAATCTCATTTAATAAATCAAAGCCGGATTTCCCTGGCATATTTATATCTAAAAAAAGCAACTGCGGCCGCAATTCCTTTATTTTTATTTTTGCATCTGTTGCGTTGGTACAGCAAGCCACTACATTTATTTGCGGACATAATTGCCGTAACATTATTTGTAATCCGCTAAGTAAAATCACCTCATCATCAATAAAAATTGCAGTAACCATTTTAGATTATTTATATAACGTAAGGAAGAGTAATAATAGCTGTTGTTCCACTTTCATCAGTATCATTTATTGTGCTTTTATCAATAATTTCTAAGCTGCAATCGATATTGTATTTTTCGTTGAGTAATAATAAACGCTGTTTTATATTATTTATGCCAACTGATTTGTGTGTTTTGTTTTCTGTTTTTCTGTTTTTTATGCCCAGGCCATTGTCATCAATAATACAGAGTAATTTTTTGCCTTTAATACTATAGTTTATAGTTAATTTTTTATGCCCTACTTTGTTTAGCAACCCATGCCATATTGCATTTTCTACTAAAGGTTGTATCATCATAGGGGGTATTTTTACTTCCTCACTATTTAAATTCTTTCCAATAATTATTTCAAAATCAAAAGCGTTATTAAAACGTAAATTTTCTATTTCTAAATAATGGGTAATGTATTCATTATTTTGCTGCAGGCTTATAAATGCTTCGGTGGAGTGGTTTAGCGTAAGCCTTATCATTTTTGCAAATTTGCTTAAATATTTACTGGCGTATTCCTGCTGATTATCTAAGATCATACTTTTAATAGTGCCTAAACTATTAAAAATAAAATGCGGATTCATTTGTGTATGCAGCGCCTTCATTTCGTAATCGGCTAGCTGTTTGTCTATATTGGCTTTTCGCTTAATGTTTTTAATTCTTCGTTTTACAAACAAATAAATAATAAGAGCTATTAAAAAAATGCATAATAATTTAAACCACCAGGTTTGCCAAAATGGAGGCTTAATTATAATGGTTAGTTGTTTAATATCATTATTCCAAATACCATCACTATTGGCAGCCTTAAGTTCAAAAATATATTTACCAGGATTTAGTTGTGTGTAAGAGGCCACATTTCGTTCGTTGTTGTACACCCAATCTTCTTTGGTGCCTTTTAAACGATAAGCAAATTGATTTTTTTCTGAGTTAGATAAATTATTTACTGTAAAGCCAATTTGCAAATTATTTTGCTGGTATGACAATTCAATTACCGGTAGTGTATTGGTATTAACACTTGCAGAAAGAAGAACACCATTAATGATTAAACTTGTAATTACGGGGGGAACGCTGTAATTATTTTCTTCCAGTAATAAAGGATTAAAACTAATTATACCACCAACGCCTCCAAAAGATAGCCAGTTATTTTTACTTTTAGTGCAACAGGCGGTATTAAATTCTTCAAAAGAAAGTCCAAAAGATTTGTTGTAATTTTTTATTATTCCAGAAGATCTGTTGATAGAAAACAATCCATTGTTGGTACTTACCCACAATAAACCACCGGCATCTTTTTCAATAGCATAACATACATTGGATGTTAATCCTTCCTTTTTTCCAAAAGCTGCTGTAGCTTTTTTAGTGATAGTATTGTAGCTTACCACGCCTTTATCTGTGGCTAACCATAAAATATTGTTTTCGGGATAAATGTACCTGATGCTGTTACTGATGGTTTTTGTTTGAATGGTTTGTGGTTCAAACAACCCCTTTTTATAATCATATTTTATTAATCCATCACTTTCTGTAGCTACCCAAATTATTCTTTGATCGTCTTCATAAATATGCCTGCCAATCACTTTTTTTTGTGTCTGCCAGTTGGTTATATCTCTGCAGGGCTTCCATTTTTTTTCTTTTAACGAAAAAAAGATACTGCCAAAGTTACCCGTAACAAACAGGCTGTCGGCCTGCAGCATTTTGTGTACAGTGTAAAGCCGTAATGTTCGTAAATCTTTTTTTTCTACAAACGAGGTTATTTTTTTTGTACGACTGTTAAACAGCATTAAACCACTCCAACTGGCCAGCCAAAGATTACCATTATTGTCTTCTGTAATACCATAAATAGAATTATCAACAATGCTGCTGGTGTTACTAACGCTAAAATTTTTATACAGCTTTGTTTTTTTATTAAAGGATATTAAACCACTATTTTGAGATCCGTAATACACAAAATTGTCATTTTCATGCATGCAAAAAATCATATTATCTGCAAGGCTATTATTATTTAGTGGCTCTTTGGCAATAGTTGTAAACTGGTATTTTAAAGAGTCGTATTTGCTTATACCACCTCCGCTAACACCGCACCAAACTATACCTTGTTTGTCTACAAAAAGCGACAATAAAAAATTACTGTTTAACGAAGTTTTATCGTAATCAATTTTAACCTGGTGGTTTGTTTGTTTTGTAATATCGTTGTATATAACTATGCCTGCACCTCTTGTGCCTATCCATAAATTTTGTTTGGTATCAATAGTAAAACAACCTATTTCGTTAATAGGGGTAGTAAACTTGTTTAATTTAATTGTGGTTGAAAAAATATCTTCTATGTACCAGCATCCGTCTGTTAATGATCCTACCCACAATTTGTTAGCATAACTTTTCAAGCATCTGATTTCGGTAAAATTAAAATCACCAGGCAATTCAATTTTATCAAACTCCAGCTTATCATTTAGCGTGTAAATATTATCCAGCGAAGCCACAACAATTTTGCCATTGTGTATTTCCACAGCATTTATTTTGTCGCTTAGTACACTGTTTTCAAAGTATCTTTTCAATATTTGTTTTTCTATATCAATAAAAAAAAGGCCATCATCGTAAGAGATAAACCAAAATTTATTTTTTCCGCTGGAAAAAACCTTTTTAATGCTCAGCCTGTTTAATATTACTGCCGAAGGCATTATTTGCTCAATCTTAATAAATGAATCTGTTGCAGGCTGATAAATATTTACACCATTCTTCATGGTCATCCAAAGCCAGTTGTTATCAGCATCATACAATAGTGATTGTATATAATTAGAAGAAAGTTTACCCCGGCTTACATTATCTGTAAAATATTTTTTAAATATTTTACCATCAAATCTATTCAAACCATCTTGCGTGCCAAACCACATAAAGCCATCTCTTGATTGCGATATTGAATACACACTATTTTGACTTAAACCATTTTCGGAACTGAAATTTTCAAAATGCAGTTTGCGTTGCGCAAATAGTGAAGTGTTTAACAGCAAACTAACTGTAAATAGCAGAAGAATTATATGCTTGTAGTAGCGGGCTGGCAATTTTATTTGTTGTGTAACAAATGTATAATAAGTATTGCTACCAATTAAAACAAAAAAACAAGAAAATAATACTTTTCCCGTTGGCTTACTAAAAGCCACCTTTTAATTATTAAAAGGCACCGTTAAAAAACTACCTGCCGGAAGAATTTTTTTTTATGGCTGCCAATAGTAAAACAATAACCGCCGATAAATAAAAGTGCCTTATAAGTTTGTAATGCTGTAACTAGGTTTGTGTAATCATTTTAAAATATTTTTTAGCATATAAACATTACCGGCATGGCAAGGCAAATAACACTTTTGGCACAGCCCAATGGCACTTTTAAAATTGCCCCACTTAAAAGAAAGAAGTCTCTGGTTAAAATTGCCGTTATAAAAATTAAATTATTCTTCTGGAATTTATCTCCCTTGCATTGGTATGATAATTTTAAGGACTTAGATGTTACCCTTGAAGAATTTACCTGTAAAAAAACATTGCCTAAAAAATAGTATATGAAGAAAATGTTTTTCGTGCTGGTTAGCTTTTATATAACAAGCTTATTAAATGCTCAAACCAATACACTAAATGTGCAAACACCCTGCACTACAACAGCACAAGGCACTGCAGGTAATTTTATAATAAGCTATACCATTGGCGAAATGCCGCTGATACAAAGCTGGCAAAGCAATGGGTTGTTGATAACCCAGGGTGTACTGCAACCTGGGCCCGTTATTGCCGATACAGTTTATGAATGCTATGGAAGAACTGAGGTAAAAGTGTATCCCAACCCAAGCCCAGGTGTATTTAGTTTACGGCTGAGTTTTTTAAAAACAGGCAATGTTAAAACCTTGTTGTTTGATGCATCGGGCAAGTTGCTGCAAACAAATGAATTTGCTTACCATACTTTTTCTACAACCGAATATAATATTCAACAGCTTGCCAGCGGTGTGTATTACCTGCAATTATATTTTACCGAAACAGGCAGTACGCATGCCAAAAAATGTGTGTACACTATTCAAAAAATAAATTAAACCCCCACTTTATGAAAAAAATAATGTTATCTATTTTGTTTTTATCTGTTGTTATTTTTTCTTGCAAAAAAAACAATACAGATACCGCTGCACCAACAGCAACTATACCCAAAGTAAAAACTTACACAATAGGTGGCGATAATGTTACTTATACCTACGATGTACAAGGCAGGTTACTTACAAGAATAAATGCGGTAAGTAATTGGAAGTATGAATACAGTTATACAGCAAACACAGCAACAGAAAATTATTATGTTGGCACTACACTTTCTACCTCTAAGCTGTATGACCTAAATGCAGACGGTTTAGTAACAAAAGAATCCTACACTTTACCTGCTGTATCAGTACCGTACAAATCTATTTATACGTACAATGCCAATAAGCAGGTAGCAACAGTGGTTAAAAGCAATAGCTTAAATACAAACACTACCACCGAAATCAATTTTTATACGGGCACTACTTTAGATAGTTCTCAAACCACATTTTCTTACAATAACGATTTGTACCGCTATTGGTACACTTACTATACCGATAAAACAAACAGTATTTCTTACAAAAACCAAGGCTATTTATTTTGGGCCGAAACTGCTGCAATGCCTTTAAAAAAGCAGACATCTATATTTAGGACAAGCGGAATTTTTAATACACAGGTTGATGATTATATCTACTTATTTGATACAGAAAATAGAATTACAAAAAGAACAATCATTACTGCAGGCGGTGGCGGTACATCTGTAAATGATATTACGTATTACTAATACAATTTCAGATGATAACAATAGGTAAAAATGTAGCCGGCAAGGAACGATTTATGCTTACCATTACGGGTACAATTATAGTGTTAATAATTGCCTGGGTTGCAGGTAAAATATTTATGCCAAAAAATAATGCCGAAGTTATAAATAGTAAAATGGAAGGCATTTGGATTACTAAAACAGATAGCAGTTTTAAAAAATTAGAAATAAAAAGCAGCGGCTATTTTTATTTTTCCGATGTATCACAAAGTGGAAAATCTTTTGTTCACAAAGGGGCAATTACTGATGAAATTAAAGATACGGTTGTGCTGATATCTTTTAATGACGATACTCTTCTGTATCATAAAATAATTGCATTAGACAAACAGGGTTGTAAGCTAAAAAGTATAAAAGATTCTGCAGTAATAAATTTTAAAAAGGATAAGTAATTATGAAAAAAATATTTCTCTTACTATTTATGTTAATAAGCATTAAAGTAACATACGCACAGGTACCCAACCAATTTAATTATCAGGCAGTGGCACGTAATAGTTTGGGCCAAAATATTCCTAATGCAACTATCCGTACACGATTTACCATTTTGGATGGTAGCACCACCGGCACTAATGTATATACTGAAGTAAGGTTACTTACCACTAATCAGTTAGGTTTATTTACTGCGGCTATTGGTGGTAGTGGTGCAACTAATGTTACTGGAAACTTTGCAACTATAAATTGGAGTACCGGCAAAAAATTTATTAAGGTAGAAGTGGATCCTTTAGGCGGTACTAACTTTATTGCATTGGGCAATACGGAAATGTTAAGTGTGCCTTACGCCTTGTATGCAGTTAATGGCAAAATAGGGCCGGCTGGGCCATCCAACGTTTTAAATGTGGGTACTGTAGTTACTGGTGCTACGGGTACGCCTGCAAGTGCCACCATTACAGGTACTAGCCCCACACAAACTATAAACTTGGTATTGCCCACTGGTGCCAATGGAAAAATAAGTTTAGTAAAAACCACTACCGAAGCCGCAGGTGTAAACTGCACAGTTGGTGGTACAAAAATAGAAGCTGGTGTAGATAATAATGGTAACAATACTTTAGATGTTGCGGAAGTAACCAATATAAGTTATGTATGCAATGGTGATGTAAACAATACCTGGAAAATAACAGGTAATGCTGGTACTACTGCAGCCAATTTTATAGGCACTACTGATAGTATTGCCTTAACAATTAAAACTAATAATACCGATGCCATAAAAGTATTGGGGAATGGAAATGTAGGTATAGGAGATGCTAACCCAAATAGTAAATTAAGTATCAATTTAAATGATGCAATATTTGGTGGAGGCATAGGCTTAAGTCAACAAAATACTCCCGGTGATCCTGCTATTGGTTTTTATACTAATGCTAGCTCAGCCTATTTGCAAACACACAATAATTACCCTCTACTATTTGCTACTAACAATAATTCAGCCAGCATGAGAATTGAAACAAACGGCAATGTGGGTATAAAAAGTATTGGGCTTCCGGATGCCTCTTTGGTTGTAAGGAAAGGTAGTAATCCTAATGGCTCTGCAGTTTTTCAGGGCTCTCTTTACCCTTCTCATTTTCAGCAAGGCGCAAATGAAGATACTTATATACGTGGCGGAAGAGCAGGCAGCCGGGTATATATAAATGATGTTGCCAATACCACCACACAAATTGGCTGGCCTGCATTGCTCACATTAAGCTCCAGTTTAAGGGTAAATGGTTCGGTAAGTTACAGTACTAAATATGTAAGTGATAACTACACATTAACCGATAACGATCATATACTTTATTGCGATTTAGAGAATGATAAAAATCGAGCTATTTATGTAACCTTGCCTGCGCCAACAGCTGCAAGGGAAGGAAGGGTTTACACAATATTGGTATTAAATGCACCCAAAATCAGAGATTTTGAGTTAAATCAAAACAAAGGGGCAGTTATAATTAATGGTATTCATGGAGATTCCCCAATATTTGATCATCCTCAACCTGGATTTGGAAGATTTCAACACAAACTATTTTATGTAGAAGAGATAGCTATTGGTTATACTGATTATCGTTGGTGGCGTACCTCTGTCAGCTATATATGTGTTAGTGGCCAATGGTTAAAATTATTTGATAATGAAATGTTGGATAGTGATGATATATAAACTGTACAATAACGCTTCCAAATTACTTAACCAATGAAAAATTTTTTATCAATACTACTCTTATTAATAATGGCATTTACAAATGCAACAGCAAATAGTAATACTGATACTGATACTGTTTATACTTATCACGATGCGGCAAGAAATAAATATGTATTAAACGGAAATAAATTGGAATACACACCAATAAAAGCAAGTGAAAGCTCATCGGGTATTTATAGTGGTGGTACTTACGCAAGCAAAGTAATTACAGAAAAAGAAAGTCAGGAATTAGTGCAGCTTTTTAAAGCAGCTTTAGCCAATAAAAAAGCGCAAACTGGTAAAAATATAAAACCAAATACGGCTGTTGAAATTAATGTGGGTAATAAAAAAATAAGTTTTATGCTAAAAGCAGCAGCAGCAATAAATATTTCGCTTAATAATTTTTTAAAACAATTAATTAAACATTAATCAACATGAAACAGTACATTTTATTAGCCTTGTCAATCTGTTTGTTTACAGTAACAAACGCACAAAAAGCAAAAATTGCGCCTGCCAAAACTGAAACCAAAACTTTTGTAGTAAGTGCATCTACAGCAAAAGATTTACCCGAAGGTGTAACTTATACTAATAATAAAATTACACTTAAAGCAGGGTACAAATTTGAAACTGTGCAAAGTAATGGAGACATTAAATTGGTAAATGCTAAAGGTGTAACTACAGGTACGTTTAGGTGCGGTTGCTCTTTTAATTCAACTACTAAAGGCCCATGTTCTTTTTCTACCGCAGGCCAAGTGCTTACTTGTACAGGAAGTACATGCTGTGTTATGCAAACCACTATAGATCCGCCTAAAATTAGTGATATGCAAATGAAACAAAATTAAACACACAAAAATTACAAAATGAAAAAAATAATATTTCCAACACTTACCCTTTTCTTACTTAGTTGCTCCAATACTCCAGCTGCTAAATGGGATGCAGCTACAGCAACTAAAACCTGTTTTGATGCTGCCACAAAAGGCAAATACGATTTAGATGCGCCACAGCTAAAACGCATACAAGGTATATGCGATTGTGTAGGTCAAAAAATGATAACCATATTTAAAACAGAAAAAGAAGCCAATGATAAAATGTTGGATGCTGCAGCTATTGCCAATGAATGTAAAGAAGAGTGGCAAAAAAAGGAAATAGAAAATTTAGGGAAATAGAAAATTTTTATTATTACTAACAACTTTAAAAAATAATTATGAAAAAAATACTAATAATGATAATGGTACTTGTTTATAGTGTTGCGGTAGTAGCACAAAAAACAAAACCAATTGTTATTACAAAACCCAATACCGCGTTTTTAAAAACACTGGAACAAAATGCTAAAAATATTTCACCTAAAGCTTTAAAAGGATTAACAGCCAATGAAAAATCTTTTATAACGCTTTTAAAAACAGCTACCACTGCCTCTGGCTGGGATAAGGCGGCTTACAAAACCTTTGCTAAAAATGCCACACCAATAATTAAATCACTCGGCATATTTAGCGACCCGGATGATGGCGGAGAAATTTTCAGCGACCCAGATGATGGTGGTGAAGTATTCGCCTCATCAAAATTAATAACCAAGGCACTAAATATTGTTTTAAATAAAGTAAAATAATCAGCATGAAAAAATATAGCTTAATAATTGTATCAGCTTTTTTTATTGCTTTTAGTTTAAGCAACTGTACCAATGCTGCATCAAACAAAACTTCTTTAAGTGGTACTGCAGTTAATCAAAATCTTTTTGCAGTAGCAAAAGAGATCAACAAAAAATGCCCCATGCCTACCGATGAAAATACAAGGTTGGACAGTGCCAGTGTGTACAATGAGTTTATGATAACCTACCACTACACGGTACACACACATAAGCAATAAAGAAGTGGATTTAAAAAAATTTAAATCCAGCATGGAAACATCTATGAATGAAAAATATAAAACCGATCCACAACTGGCTATTTACCGGGATAATAATATTGCTATTGCTTATGATTATAAAGATAAAGCTGGTGATTTTTTATGCTATTTTATTTGTGATAAAAAATAAAGTGTGAAAGTACAAGCATCTTAAAAATTAAAAAGTCTGATTGCTTATCTTTTTTATTATAAAAATTAAAAAAAATAACATTTTCTAAAAAAGTAAGTTTTAGAAAAAAACTGAAAAAATATGAAAAAATATTTTGCCTTAATAGTTTTTATTGCTGGTACGCTTGCTTTAAAAGCACAAACCACTTTTATTTACGGGCCAATACCTGGCTCCGAACGCTTTGGCAGCAGTGTAACCGTATTGCCCAATGGCAATTATGTAGTGCATGATTTTCTTTATGATAATGGGTCTTTACAAGATGTAGGTGCTGTGTATTTATATAATGGCAGTAATCATACATTAATAAGCACACTTACCGGCAAAACGTGGGGTGACAGGGTAGGTACGGGGCAATTAGTAGTGCTAAGCAATAGCAATTTTTTACTAACCACTCCCCGTTTTCACGACCCAGTTTTAGGCGATGAATATCTGGGTGCAGTAACCTTTATCAATGGTACCACTGGGCTTAATGGCGTGGTAGATGAAAGCAATAGTTTAGTAGGCAGCCAGGCAAATGACAATGTTGGTGCTGATGGTATTACCGTTTTAAGCAATAATAATTATGTGGTTAGAAGTCAATCGTGGAAAAACGGGAACAACCAAAATGCTGGCGCAGTAACCTGGGGAAGCGGTACTACAGGAGTAAGCGGTATAGTTAGCAGCAGCAATAGCTTGGTAGGCAGTAATATTGATGATAAAGTAGGCGCCTACCCAATTACCCAACTTATCAACGGCAATTATGTTGTTAGCAGCCCGTTGTGGAATAAAACAGGTGTAACCGATGCTGGCGCAGTAACCTGGTGCAGTGGTACTACTGGCCGAAGTGGTGTAATATCAAGCAGCAATAGCCTGGTGGGTAGTACACCCTTTGATGAAGTAGGAAACAATACATTTCTTTCTGAATCTGGTGTTACTGCCTTAACTAATGGCAACTATGTTGTAAGCAGCCCATCTTGGGATAATGGCGGCTTATTAGACCATGCTGGAGCAGTTACCTGGTGCAATGGCACAGTTGGAATAACTGGTGCTGTGGATGTTAGCAATAGTTTAGTAGGCAGCCATTCGGCCGACTTCATTGGTGGTTTTATTACACCACTTACAAATGGAAACTATGTTGTAAGCAGTCCCTATTGGGCAAATGGCATGGTTGAATTTGCGGGTGCAGCTACCTGGGGCAATGGTACTACAGGAACAACTGGTGAGATTAGCAGCAGCAACAGTTTAGTAGGTAGCCAACAAGGTGATGGAGTTGGTAATTATGGAATTATAGCTTTAACTAACGGAAATTATGTAGTGTGTAGTGCCTATTGGGCAAATGGCACATTTATCAGAGCCGGAGCAGCCACATGGGGCAATGGTAATACTGGCATAGTAGGTGTAGTAAGCAGTACCAACAGTTTGGTGGGTACAAAAATGGAAGACTTTGTAGGGGTTAAGGCTACTGCACTACCCAATGGCAATTATGTTATAAGTAGTAGATCATGGGCTAATGGCATAGTAGCCGAAGCCGGTGCTTCTACCTGGGCTAATGGCAACACTGGTATTACTGGTGTTATTAACAGTACCAATAGTTTGGTAGGTACAAAAACAGGTGATAGGGTTGGCCAAGGGGTTAGCATTTTGAGTAATGGTAATTACTTGGTTAAAAGTACTACCTGGGGAAATGGGGCGGCTCTGTCTGCAGGTGCAGTTACCTGGGCTAATGGTAGCACGGGCATTACAGGTTTTGTAAGTAGTGCCAATAGCCTGGTAGGCACACAAACCAACGACGTTGTTGGATCGAATGATATTGTGGAATTAACTAATGGCAATTATGTGGTTGTTAGTTCGTATTGGAATAACGGAGGAGTAGCAGGAGCCGGAGCAGTAACCTGGGGTAGTGGTATTATGGGCATTACTGGTATTGTATCCAACACAAATAGCTTGGTAGGTAGCCATGCCGTGGATCATGTTGGAGAAGATAGAAAAGGAGTTGGCGTGTACCCACTCACAAACGGTAATTATGTAGTAAATAGTAAAAATTGGGATAATGGAAGTATTGTTGATGCCGGGGCTTCTACCTGGTGTAATGGCAATACAGGTGCATTTGGCCTGGTATCTACAACCAATAGTATAGTAGGAAGTAGTACTTCAGATTTAGTAGGGGATTTAACATTTACGCTGCCCAATGGCAATTATTTAATTCATTCTCCACTGTGGAATAACGGTGCTGCATTAAAGGCTGGTGCAGTAACATGGGCCAATGGCAATACCGGAATTGTTGGAACAATATCAGCATCAAATAGCTTAGTAGGAACTACAGAAGATGATAATATGGGACTAGTTGAGCCAAACGCAAACGTAATCGGCGGCATTACAATTTTACCCAATGGTAATTATATAGTGCAAAGCAGGCTTTGGGATAATGGCGCCATAATAGATGCTGGAGCTGTAACTTTTAGCAACGGAAGTATAGGTGTAGCCGGTACAGTAAATAGCTGCAATAGTGTATTGGCAAATGCAAACACTACTCCCCAATTTCCCTATGTGGTAGCCTATAATACTATCTACAATTATATGCTGGTGGGCAGGTCCGTGCAAAGTATTGTAAACATTTACAACCCTACGGGTATGGCACTGGGGGTTAATTTAGATAATGTTACGCAGTTTATAACAGGTAATTCTCCTACTTCATTAGTAGTGTCAAATGTTTGCCGCATTGTTGCTTCGGTTTTACCAACGGGTATTACCAACCCCGTAAATGGCTATATAGAAGCCAAAGTATGGGTACAAACTACCCAGCCTGCTTCTTTTGTAAAACGTCACTATCAAATTACTCCCGACGACAATGCCGAAACTGCCACAGGCAAAGTAACCCTCTATTTTACCCAACAGGAGTTTACAGATTTTAATGCAGTAAATGCAATAAAACTTCCTATCAATGCTGCTGACGCAGCTAATAATAAAGCAAATTTATTGATAGAAAAAAGAACAGGTATCAGTAGCGATGGCACAGGTTTGCCAGCAAGTTATCCAACGGCTACTGCACCAGTAACTATTAACCCTGCCGATGCAGATATTTTTTACAACAGCACTTTTGACCGGTGGGAAGTAAGTTTTAATGTAACCGGGTTCAGCGGCTTTTTTGTAAAAACACAAGCTGCTGTTTTGCCATTAACCTTACTCAATTTCCAAGGCATTAGGCAAGCTGATAACAATCTGCTGCAATGGCAAACCGCCAGCGAAGTAAATACAAAAAGTTTTGAATTACAAAGCAGCACCAATGGACTAAATTTTACTATAACAGGCAATGTAAAAGCAATTGGTACTGGCGATAACCGATACAGCTTTACCGATAATGCAACCTATGCTGGTACTAAAGTTTATTACAGATTAAAGATGCTGGATATTGATGGCCAATTTACTTACAGCAATATTGTAGTAATACATTTTTCGGCTAATCAGGCGGTTAGCGTTTTCCCCAACCCGGCAACAACTATTGTAAACATACATATTAGTAACAGTAGTTTATTAAACACTACTGCTATTTTATACAATATGCAGGGGCAGGCAATACAAAGTATTATTCTAAAAAATCAATTGCATAAAATGAATATGCAAAACCTGGCAAGTGGTATTTATATGCTGAGGTTTAGCGATGGCACTGCTTTTAAAATAATAAAGGAGTAAGCTTTTAATAAAAACAAATGTTTAATAGGAATTTTTAAATTTAAAAATTATGAAACAAATAAAACTACTGTTATGTGGGGTAATACTATTTACCGCTGCAACCAACACAAACGCACAACTGGGCGGCTTGTTAAAAAAAGCAAAAGATAAAGTAACACCGCCAAGCCAAACCCAAGCTACAACCCCATCCTCAACACCAACTCAAACCAATAAACCAGCTATAATGGAAAATACTAAAGAAACCGCAAATGAAAAAACTGAAACAACTTTTTATTTGTACGATCAGCAATATGGCTATAGTTCAGGCGGTTCAAATTACACAGTTGCTCAATTTATTAATCAGAAACGAACATTTAGGCCTAACGACCACATTAGAAAATCGGATGAAAAAGGCACTTTCCATTTTGCAAAAGATTACCCGGAGTTAGCCCCGGTAATGGAACCCATTAACAATGCAATTAGCATTAGCTTTCACACACCATATAACGTTGAGGTAGGTAAAACTATTACTAGCTTTACATCTAAAAGTTATATTTATGCAAGAATAACGGCTAACACAGGCACTATAAAAGAGGCATTAAAAATTGCCGATAAAGATGATGGAATAAGATTTGGTTTTATTATTTATAACGATGATAAGGGAACTATAAAAACCCAGGAATATCAACTCGACTTTGATATTACCCCTGCCCAAGCCAATAGTAAAAGTATTACAGTAGATATTTTACCCGACCCCGAAATTTATAAGTTTTCAAAGCAAGGTGCTTTTTGGCCTGGTGCAACATTTGTAGGAATGCACGACCAAAGTACATTTAGCAAAAATGGTGCTTACAAAGTTGGGTTTTTTATAAAAAACGAAAAGGTAGATGATTGGGGCAAGCCAATTTGGGGCGACGATATTATTTTTACTAACTTTTTCGATTATAATTTTGATGCAAAAGATGTAGCTGCTATAAAAAAAGATGCCGACTTATTAAACGATTTAAGGGTAAGCGCAATAAAAAATGTAATTACAGAGTTGCCCAAACAATGGGCCGAAAAAACTTCCAATACAGTTATGGGCTTTACACAAGCACAATTAATAACCATGTATCAAAATAGTTTTACTGATAAAATGGATGCTCATACTGTTGTTAAGTTTCATGCTTCATCATCTAATGGCGGATGGACAACACAAAACAACGATTTTGGTATTCCTATTTACAGATACAGCAATCAGTGGTACACCATTTTTATAAAATATGCCAACGGAAAAACTTGTTTTTACCAGGGCTTTGGCTTGCGCCAGCAATACAATGGCGGCGGCACTTATGGCAAAGCATTTATTGATAAAAATGAATACCATATGTTAGATTGCGGACAAATGAAGTAATGTATAACTGTAATTACAATTAGCTGTAAACTGCCGGATACTAAGCCGGCAGTTTTAGTTTTAAAATATTTTGTAAAAAGTAAAACATATACTACTACAGCCTGTAAGGTTTTGTACATTTGATTAAATATTTGTAAAATGTCAGACGCACATGTAAAAAGCCATATTGAGCACGGCATCAACACGATAGAATTCTTTCATCCGCAAAGCAATTCTTTACCCGGAAAAATTTTGGAGGAGCTGGCTAAAGAAATTCATTTTGCAGGAACGCATGACGACACCAAAGTAATTATTTTAAAAAGTGCAGGCGATAAAACCTTTTGCAGTGGCGCCAGTTTTGATGAATTGATGGCTATAAAAACAGAAGCAGAAGGATTAAAATTTTTCAGCGGGTTTGCCCATGTTATTAATGCCATGCGTAAATGCCCTAAGTTTATTATTGGAAGAATACAAGGCAAATGTGTGGGAGGTGGAGTTGGTTTGGCTGCTGCTGTTGATTATGCTATTGCTACAGATAAAGCGGAGGTAAAATTAAGTGAGCTTGCTGTGGGCATCGGCCCATTTGTGGTAGGCCCGGCAGTAGAAAGAAAAATAGGAACAGCAGCATTTACCACATTATCTATTGATGCCACCATGTGGCGTAACAGCGATTGGGCAAAGCGCAAAGGCCTTTTTGCAGAAGTGCATGAAAGTGTAGATAATATGGACGAAGCAGTGTATCGCTTAGCCAATACACTGGCACACTCATCGCCACAGGCCATGGCCGAAATGAAAAAAATATTTTGGAAAGGCACAGAACACTGGGATGAATTATTAAAAGAAAGGGCAGCCATAAGCGGCCGCCTGGTATTAAGTGAGTTTACAAAAAAAGCTATAGAAAAATTTAAAGCAAAATAGATAACTATAAATTATCATACTCAAAAATGTCATCTATTTTACTTCCGGCGGGCATATCAAATACGGGGTTAATTATGCCATCTCTTAAATCATATACCCAACCATGCAAGTCGGGCCCTTTGCGGCCTTTCCAGGCTTTTTGTATAATGGATGTTTTGGCTAAATTCAGTATTTGCTCTTTTACATTTAACTCTGTTAGCAGATCCACCTGTGCATCTTCATCAGCTAATGCATTTATCTCTTCTTTATACTGACGGTACACATTTTTAATATTCCACAGCCATTTATCTATCAACCCCAGGCTTTGGTTTTTTAAGGCGGCCCTTATTCCTCCGCAGTTGTGATGGCCGCAAACAATAACATGTTTTACTTTTAAAACCTCTACTGCATATTGCAAAACACTTAGCAAATTTAAATCGGTATGTACCACCAGGTTGGCAACATTGCGGTGTACAAAAATTTCACCAGGGTCGGTTCCGGTAATTTTATCAGCAGGTACCCGGCTATCGCTGCAACCAATCCACAATACTTCGGGGCTTTGAATTTCTACAAGGCGCTTAAAATAGCCCGGGTCAGCCGCCAGCATTTCAGCCGCCCACTCTTTATTATCTTGTAATATTTTTTTCAAAAGGTTTCATGCCGGTACTTTTTCTCAAAATTAATATTTAATAAATTGAAAACCATTTGTTGTGTTTGTAAATAATCAGCCTGTTGAACTTTTTAAAAAGCAAACTGTTATTACAGCAAACCTTATTTGTTATTTATTTAACATAGTTAATAAAAGACGGCGGCAGTATACTTACCAGCATTTTAATAATTAAAAAATACTGTAAAAATTTCAACGGCCACGGCGAATCATTTGGTTTGCAAAAGGTAAAATGCTATTTTGCAGCACATTTAATGAAGAAAAACAGCAAATCATATACATTTTTTCAAAAAGCATCATCAATATTTTTGATGATGGTATTGCTTTGGCTTACTGTAAGTACTCCTTTTATTATTAGTACGCAACAGCAATTAGCCAAACAACAAAATTCATTATCAGCTGAGTTTCCGATGAGTGACAGCGAAGATGAAACTTCAGATTCTTCCGGTAATAATATAGAAGAGAAAGTGCCGAGTACCACCAGCCTTTCCGAAGAATTTTTGCATGAGTATCATGGTACACAAGATTGTATTTCTAAAACAGCTCCAAATTATAAGTTAGAAAACTCAGGCACTTATATTGCCTTTCATGGCGAGTTACATGCGCCACCGCCCAATGCGGCTTAATTAATTTCGTTTATCAGTCTTTTTTGTTACGCATGTTTTTGTATGCACCAACAGTAATTCTATGAATTATACAGGTAAAAATTTATCTGCTTAAAAGACAAACAGCAATTCCCTTCAGTATTTTTTAAAATTTTCAACAGCCCCGGCAGTTGAAACAGCCATGTTATATTAAATAAGCATTAATGATGAAATTGAACACACAAATTCTTAAGACAGATCTACTTTCCGGTATGGTAGTTTTTTTGGTAGCATTACCTCTTTGTTTGGGTATAGCAGTAGCCAGCGGAGCGCCGCCATTTGCAGGTATTATTACAGGAGTTATTGGCGGTATATTAGTGGGTGTTTTAAGCAGCTCTAATGTAAGTGTATCGGGTCCGGCTGCTGGCTTAATTGCAATTGTACTTGCTGCAGTAACTAACCTTGGATACGAAACCTTTTTGCTGGCTGTGGTGCTTGCTGGAGTACTTCAGCTTTTATTAGGCATTGCAAAAGCTGGTGGTATTTCCAGCTATTTTCCTTCAGGTGTTATTGAAGGTATGCTTACCGCAATAGGTATTATTATTATTAAAAAAGAACTGCCGCATGCTATTGGATATGATAAAGAACACGAAGGCGATTTTTATTCTTACGAGTTGATGGATACGGCAGATAAAGGTTTCTTCAGCGAAATTATTCATTCTTTTAACTACGCTCATACAGGGATAATTATTGTTACCGTGGTTTCGCTTGCTATTTTAATAGCGTTTAATAAAGTGCCTTTTTTGAAAAAAATAAAAGCTATACCTGGTGCATTAATAGTAGTAATAGCGGGCATTGTTATTAACGAAATATTTAAGGCTACAAATCCAGCCTTTGCCATTACCGGCGATCATTTGGTAAAACTGCCAACAGCATCTTCCTTCGGCGAATTTTTTGGCCAGTTCAGGTTTCCCAATTTTGCAGGATTTGCAAACCCGGCAGTTTGGATCACTGCTGTAACTATTGCTGCAGTGGCCAGTATTGAAACATTGCTTTGTTTAGAGGCCGGTGATAAAATGGATCCGCAAAAAAGATTTTCCAGTGCCAATACAGAATTAAGGGCACAAGGTATCGGTAATATTTTTGCAGGTTTAATTGGCGGCATACCTATGACGTCGGTAATTGTACGAACATCGGCCAATGTAAACGCAGGTGCAAAATCAAAACTTTCTGCAATAGCGCATGGTGTATTTCTGTTGATTGCGGTGGTGGCTATACCCAGTGTGCTTAATAAAATCCCCATGGCATGTTTGGCGGCTATTTTAATAATGATTGGTTTTAAACTGGCTAGTCCCAAAGTTTTTAAACACATGTGGCAATCGGGTAAGTTTCAATTTATACCGTTTATTATAACGGCAATTGCGGTGGTGGCTATCGATCTTTTAAAAGGTGTGGGTATTGGTTTGGTAGTAAGTATTTTCTTCATCTTAAGAGGAAATATGAAGCTGGCTTATTTCTTTAAAAAAGAAAAATACCACGAAGGAGAAACCGTACACATGGATCTGGCACAGGAAGTATCGTTTTTAAATAAAGCCGCTATTAAACAAACGCTGGCACATTTACCTAAAAACAGCAAACTGATAATTGATGCAGCCAATACTGTTTACATAGATTATGATGTGCTGGAATTAATAAGAGACTTTGTAAACTATGGGTCGAAAGACAAAAACATTACTGTAATACTAAAAAACTTTAAGCCGGCTTATAAAATGGAAGATGCCATACATGTGCATTCGGAGCAGGATTAAGAGATCATCAAAAAAAATCATAAACAAAGCCCCCTGCAATATTAGAGGGTACAATTATTATTTAAATAAAAAAAAATAAACAATGAGAGCACATACAAAAGAAACACAAGCAGATTTAACACCAAGAATGGCACTGGAAATATTAAAAGAAGGCAATGGCAGATTTATAAAAAACCTGAAAGCGCAAAGGGATCTATTAGGCCAGGTAAATGCTACAAGAGACGGACAGTGGCCTTTTGCCACAATACTTAGTTGTATCGACAGCCGCACTTCTGCCGAACTGATCTTTGATCAGGGATTGGGGGATGTTTTTAGCATACGGATAGCAGGTAATATTGTAAATACAGATATTTTGGGTAGTATGGAATTTGCTTGCAAATTGGCAGGCAGCAAACTGATAGTGGTATTGGGCCATACCAAATGCGGTGCGGTAAAAGGAGCATGCGATCATGTGGAAATGGGCAACCTTACCGAATTGTTATCCAAACTGCAGCCTGCAGTGTATTCAGAAAGAGAAACCAGTGACATTGGTAAAAGAAACTCGAAAAACGGAACATTTGTAGAAAATGTATCCGCCATTAATGTACGCCGCTCTGTAAAAAATATCATCGAAAGAAGTTTTATTCTTGAGCAAATGGTAGAGAATGGTGAGATAGGAGTTGTTGGTGCTATGTATAATATAGAAACCGGCGTAGTAGAATTTTATCATGATGCAGAATACATAAGAGACGAAAATAATCCGGAATTCAGTATGGCAGAACTAAGACACTAATTTTTTATATGGGGTTGAGATTTTTCTCAACCCCATTTTTAATTTTTATATGAGCAAAAATTTATTTAACGAAGAGCATGTATTGCATGAGCTAAAACATTTTTTACCGTCGCAACAGGCGTTAAAAGATTTTATTCATCATAACTCTTTACATGCTTTTCAACACATGAAATTTTATGATGCCATTTTTAAGGCATCAAAAATTTTTGGTTTCCAGGTGCATTTACAATTGCCGGAATACCGGGAGCTGTACAAGAGTGGACGCATAAGAGAAGATATTTTACAAAAGCTGATTGCCGGTAAAAATGGTGATGTTGCAGAATGGAAGCAAAGGTTATTGCACAAAGAATACGATACCATTAATCATCCACGGATCGGGCAATTGCGTAAACTCTGGAAAGAAGTGTATCAAGTAGACCTGGATAATAAAGTGCATCCACGACTATTTCGTATTCTTTGTGGCTTTTTAGATCAGGGTATTGCTATAGAAGCATTTCCATTTGCCAATAAAAGTTTTACCGAAAGTATAAAAGAGCTGGAGCAAAATAGTTTTGTAAGTTTTTTTAAAACGAAAAAAGTTCAGCAAAAATTTTTAACAGGCAATTATTCTATTAGTGAATTACTGCGAACGATTGTAGGTGATGCAGTATATTTTGAACAGTATTTATTTGATCAGCATTTTGCCCACCATGGCTGGAGTGGTTTTATTTGTGCGCTGGAAGATAATCCGCAAACATTACTGGATAGAAAAAAGATAAGCTTTAAAGAACTGGTAGCATTTGAACTGCTGATGGAACTGGATGCATTGCAGTTTGAGTTAGGAGATAAATGGCAACCACTGGCAAGCGTTGCTACTGCAGCGCCAGTTGACCTGTTTGCAGATGTACCCAAAACAGAATTGGCCGAAGTGATACAGCTTTGGCAGGAAGCATTTGAATGGAGCTATTACGATTCGGTATTAAAGGGAATGCTTATTGTTAATCAAAAAAAATCGTTGCAACCAAATAACAACGGTGCTGCAACAAGCCCATCTTTACAGGCCATTTTTTGCATAGATGAAAGAGAAGATTCTATACGTCGGCATATTGAGGCGGTTGATAAAAATGCAGCAACTTTTGGGGCCCCCGGCTTTTTTGGTGTGGAGTTTTATTTTCATCAGCAGGGCAGCAAGTTTTATGATAAGCTTTGTCCTGCCCCTGTAACACCAAAATTTTTGATCAAAGAATCCGATGCAAAAACAATCAGAAAAGAAGAACTCATCTATACAAAATATACCCATGGTATTGTATCAGGTTTTTTCCTGAGCATTGGTTTTGGTTTTTGGGCTTTTGTAAAAAAATTGCAAATGCTATTTCGCCCAACAATGAGCCCGGCAATTTCCGATGCGTATGGGCATATGGATAAGCAATCAACACTTACTATAGAAAATACAAACCTGTCTGATGTGGAAAATGGTTTACAGATTGGTTATACCATTGAAGAAATGGTAACCAGGGGCGAAGCTTTTTTAAGAGGCATTGGCTTGGTTAAAAATTTTGCACCCATTGTTTACCTGGTGTCGCATGGCAGTAGCAGTGCCAATAATCCGCACCACGGCGCACACGATTGTGGCGCCTGTAGTGGAAGGCCGGGTGCCACCAATGCAAGAACGCAGGCATATATACTAAACCATAAAAAAGTAAGAGAAGCATTTGCAGCAAAAGGAATTGTTATTCCACAAACTACGCAGTTTATCGGCAGTATGCATGATACAGCTGCAGATGTAATAGATTATTATGATGAGGATGTATTGAGCGAAGAAAATAAAAAAAAACACCTCATCAACATACAAAATTTTGAAACGGCTTTAAACCTTAATGCAAAAGAACGCAGCAGGCGTTTTGCATCTATCAATACCAAACAAGAGTTAGAGCAGGTACGCAAAGCTATTCACAACCGTTCGGTTTCTTTATTTGAACCAAGGCCCGAGCTGGGGCATGGTACCAATACGTTGGCCATTATTGGCCGAAGAGCTATTACCAAAGGATTGTTTTTAGACCGACGTGCATTTTTAAACAGTTACGATTATACCACAGATACAGACGGAGCAATTCTTTCTGCAGTAATGCGGCCCATTGGGTTGGTTTGCGGTGGTATTAATTTGGAATATTATTTTTCACGGGTAGATAATATTAAAGTAGGAGCCGGCACCAAACTACCGCATAACGTGATGGGTTTATTTGGCGTGGCCAACAGCAGCGATGGCGATTTGCGACCAGGGTTGCCCTGGCAAATGATTGAAGTACACGATCCGGTTCGTTTACTGGTGATAGTAGAACAAAAACCAGATATTGTTTTAAAGGCCATTCAATCTTCACCCGAAGTTTTTGAATGGTACAAAAACGAGTGGGTGCATATTGCGGCACTGCATCCGCAAGAACAACAGTTTTATTATTTTAAGAATGGAGTGTTTGAAAAATATGATCCCATTACTGATGCCGGCGAAATAAAAACCATTCACAATATGGAAGCATTTATTGAAGGGGCAAAGGAAATGGAAACCAATCATATTGTACATGCAACGGAAGAAAATTTACCGGTGTATTTGCTGGATTAAACTCCTGTCATTTCTATTGATGTAACCTGTAAGAAAAAATATTAAATGAACCAACTACTTGTCTTATTTATTGCCATACCATTTCTGGCATTTTTGGTAACGCTGTTCTGGCAAAATAAAAATGAAAAAGCTATTGGTAAAATTGTACGTTTTACTAAGGTATTGTACATCTTTGTTTCGATTTTATTTGCTGGGTGGTGGGTTACTAATGGCATGCAACCAGTTACTTATCATTTGGCCACGCTGTATCAAACAGATCATTTTGTATTTGCCTTTGAATTATTTTATGATGAGATAACCGCCGTGTTCAGTATAATTGGCGCACTATTATTTTTTTTGGTAGCCACGTTCAGTAAATATTACATGCATCGTGATCAGGGCTACAAACGTTTTTTTAATATCATACTGCTGTTTGCTGCAGGCTATAATTTTATTATTTTATCCGGCAATTTTGAAACACTTTTTATAGGCTGGGAAATAAAAGGGGTTTGTTCTTTTATATTGATTGCTTTTTACCGCAACCGGTATTTACCGGTAAAAAATGCATTTAAAGCCATTTCTTATTATCGTACCAGCGATGTGGCGCTAATGCTTTGCATGTGGATGATGCACCACCTTACTCATCAGAATATAACTTTTGCCAAGTTAGGAGAAGCAAAAGAGTTGGCTGTTGCATCAGCCAGTACCGGCATGGCTATATTTATTGTTTGTATGATGATATTGCCTGCTGCTATTAAATCGGCACAGTTTCCTTTTACAGCCTGGCTGCCCAGGGCAATGGAAGGGCCAACAGCTTCTTCAGCAATTTTTTATGGTTCGTTAAGCGTACATATTGGTGTTTTTTTATTGCTGCGTACGCATCCTTTTTGGGAAGATATGTTGTGGGCAAAAATTGTCATCATTGTTATTGGTGCATTAACAGCCATTATTGCCACTTTAATTGCAAGAGTGCAACCAACAGTTAAAACACAAATTGCTTATTCCTCTGCTGCACAAATAGGCTTAATGTTTATTGAAGTGGCCATTGGCTGGCATTGGTTGGTATTGGTACATTTTGCCGGTAATGCATTTTTAAGAACCTATCAATTACTCGTTTCGCCTTCGGTATTAAATTACCTGGTACATCATCAGTATTTTCATTACACAGCACCCACACAAAAGCCGGTATCAAAACTAAAAGCTTCTTTATACATGCTGGGCATTAAAGAATGGAATTTAGATAGTATGATGTATACTTATTTATGGAGCCCCTTTAAATGGCTGGGTAAACAAGTATTATTTTTACAATCTAAAATTATTATCAGCATTATTGCAGTTGCTGGTATTGCGTTTTTAATACTTGGTTATATCAATTTTAATATAACAGCTTCTTTAGTTGCAGTATTGCCACTTATTTTAATGAGCATTGCTTTAGCAGTAATTCTTTTTGCTTTTTCTTTCAGGCAATCAGCGTTAAAAGCGTGGGGTTATTTATTAATAGCACATTTGTTTATAATAGCTGCCATATTATTTAATGCACCGCATATTAATACCATCGAAATTGTATTTTATATAAGTGGTATTTTACCAGCGTTTGCCCTGGGATATTATTGTTTGCAAAAAATAAGAGCTATCGATAATGATATTTCGTTAAACCAGTTTCATGGTTATGTTTACGAGCAGGAAACAACAGGTCTGTTATTTTTATTTGCCTGCATTGGAATGCTGGGCTTTCCTATAACGGCTGCATTTATAGGTATTGATGTATTTTTTACCTATGTACACAGCAGCCAAACTGCATTAATTATTTTAATGGGCCTTTGTCTTTTATTTATTGAACTATCGGCATTTAGAATTTTATTACGCATTTTTATGGGGCCGCATAAAAAATTAAATCATCCGGTAGCTTTCCGAAGTTCGTAGTTTTTGGCAAACTAATATTGCCATAACCTACCTGCTGCCCATTGCAAGCTAATTGCTGCTTTATTAAATTTTACTGCGGCCTCGGTTAATTTTAGTAAAGTCTCCAGCGTTTTGTTTTCACGGCTGTTTACTAAAAACAAAGAACTTTCACCATTGAAGAATTTTGTTTCTTCGCCCCGTTGCAGTTGTAAATAGTTATTATAGGTTTTTTGTAAAAGATGCACCTGTGTTTTATAATTTACTAACTGGTTATAATAATTTCTTACTTTATTGATCACTGCAATTTCTTTTTGACTTTGTTGCAGTTGGGTTTCGGTTATTTTAAGTTTAGCCATTTTATATTCGCCCCTGCCCTGGCTTAGCCGTAGCGGTATACTAAAGTTTACACCAAATCTGTAGTTATTATCAAATAATGTTTTAGCAGCAGTTGATGCAATGTTATATCCTTTACCCAATTGATTGTATTTTAAATCGGCTTTAGGTAACAGTTCCTGAAATTTTAATTTTCTTTCTATAGTTAAAGCGTTTAATTTATACCTGTAAATATTTAATTCCGGATGAGTTGTTTTTGTATCAGCTATAATCTTTTCCAGTTCTGGAAAAATTACAGCATCATATAGTTGTTCTGTTTTTTTATCAGGCAATACAACTTCGGGTAATTCATAAGCTTCGTTATTTTGTTTCCATAAAAAACTATTCAACTGCAGCGTTGCGTTTTGCCAGGCAAGTAGGGCTTCGTTTTGCTGGTATTCAAAATTTTGTAGTTGAGCAATGGCTTCTGTAGTATCTATTGCAGGCCTTTCGCCAAGGCGATAAGCGGTACTAATCAGGCCAACTCTTTTTTTATTGAGATCAATAACATTGTTATACGTGGTATAAACTAAATAGGTTTGTACCCATTGCCAATAAGCATCGGCAGCATCCATTATCAGGTCGTTTAGTAAAGCCCTTTTCTCCTGCTCAGATGCCTGGATCATTACTTTGGCTTGTTGCAATACAGCTCGTCTTTTATCCATCAGTAAATTTTTTGCCAATGGAATACTGATACCTGCAAAACTGGTTTTACCACTAGTTGCAGTTGGATTGGTTCTGTTGCCAGCCAAATATTCCATACCGGTATTTATTTCAATACCATACCAGGTGGGTATAGTTAATTGCGTAGTATTGGTTTGATAATAATTGATACCATCAAAGGTTTTATTGCTGCCGTCAGTACCCAGTAATGGATCAAAGCTGCCTTTTGCAATGGTTAAACTTGCTGTAGCCTTGTCAACTTGTATAGCAGCTTGCTTAGCCGCAGGATGAAACTGTTTTACAATTTGTAAAAAACTTTTTAACGATAGTACCTGAGTACTATCGTTTGCTTTGCAATGCTGTAAAAAAAATAAAACTATGGTAATTGAAAATATTTTTTTCATCTTATTTCTTTTTTTCTTGCTGATTATTGGTTTTATAAAAATCGGGCGGAAAGCCATTAATATTCCGCCACAGCTCATACCATACCGGTACATTTTTTAACAGCGCAATGCCTTGTGTGCCGGTACCAATTTTTAATTCCCTTGGCCATCTTTTGTTATCGCTTAAATCCTCTTTAATCAATACTCTGAATTTTCCATTGGGGCTAACAGCATTTTCCACAGCTACCACTTCGCCGCTAAATGTTCCGTAAGATGCATTGGGCCATCCGCTGAAAACAATTGCAGGAAAACCATCGAACATAAACCGCACTTTTTGTTTAACCGAAACCAAGGGTAAATCCATCGGCTCCACAAAAAGCTCCACGGCATAATCCATTTTATCGGGTACAATTTCAACCAGCATTTCACCCTCTTTAATCATTTCTCCAATACCTGCTTTTTTTGCCTTGGTTATTTGCCCGGCCTGTGGTGCTGTAATAAAGTACATACCACTTCTGATATTATAATTGCTGTATTGATTTTGCAGCTTGGCCACATCGCCCTGGCCTCCGGCTATTTGTGATAAGGATTGAAATTGTTCGCCCTGTGCTTTGGAAACTTTTTCTACATAATCCTGATCAATGGCATCCATTTCTATACGAGCAATCAACAACTCTTGCCTTGTGCTACCCATTTTATTTTCGGCACTTATTTTTTTAGCCATTGCATTTTGAAAATTTTGGTTGCGTTGCTCCAGCTGTGTTAGCGACACCAATCCACTATCATACATTGCTTTTTGCCTTTTGTATTGCAATGATGCAATGGAGTAATCATTATTGGCAGTAAGATTTTCCATGCTATCGCTTTGCAGTTTTAATTGCAACTGCTGTATTTTATTTTGTAACTGGCTTTGTTTTAATAAACGGTTATTATCCAAGGCGCCAATTTGCGTTTGTGTAGCAGCTACTTTATTTTTATAATAAGCAACACTCATTTGCTTAGCATTAATTTGTTCACCGGTTCTGCTTACCAGGTTAGTATCCAGGTAGTCTTCTTTTACTTCACTTATTTGTAAAATAGTATCACCGGCCTGCACCAGGTCGCCTTCTTTTACAAACCATTGTACAATTTTGCCTGGTATAATGCTGTTGAGTTCCTGCGGCCTTTGTTCCTGCCTTAAGGTGGTTACACTTCCTTTGGCCCTTATATTCTGCGTCCAGGGTAAAAATAAAATAATGGCAAGGGCTGTAATAAAACCAGCAGCCCAATATTTTATACGGCTGGTTTTATTGTGCCGGTATATGGCGTTATATGCCTGTAATGTTTTCATTTATTTAGTTTTTTTATAGATCTTCACCACCGCCGGGTATCTGTGGATTACCTTTAATAATATGGCAACCGGTTTCTTTTAAAATAATGGTCTTGTCACATGTTGATGCAAAAGCCTCATCTCTGGTAATTACCAATACTGTGGTGCTATTCATTTCTGTAAGTAGTAATTGTTTTATTTGTTGCTGATGCTGTTCTTCCAATCCAATCCATGGTTCTTCCAGCAACAATAATTGGGGCTTGTTAATTAATGCCCTTACGAGTAATATTTTTTTAACGGCGTGGGCGGGTAGCTTCCTTCCGGCTGCAAATAGCGGTGTATCAAATCCGTTTTTTAAAGTGCTGATAAAAGAAGTTAAACCGGTTTTATTGCAAAGCGAAATTATTTCTTGCAGATCTACATCTTCCAGCCCCATACAAATATTATCCATCAATGTGCCTTCAAAAATATCCTGCTGGCTAATTACAACTCCGGTTTGCTGGCGCAACGATTGCAGATCGTAATTATTTATTGGCAGGTCATTTATTAAAACAGCACCTTCAAAATCACTATAACTACCGGCAAGTAAGCGCAGCAGTGTTGATTTTCCGGTACCCTCATCACCTTGTATGCAAACTTTTTCGTTGGCAGCAACTGTAAAAGAAATATTATTTAATGTTTGGGTAGTTGCACCGGCATACCTGAAGAATACTTGCTGTAAAGCAATACTTAAACCATTAGTAGTGTTAGAAGCCAGTAGCATACTGCCACTTGTTTCTGTTTCTTTATCCGTAATTTTTTCAATTTTTTCTACTGATGTCAATACATCATAAACACTATCTAAATTGCCAATTAATTTTTCTACCGAGCCAATAATGGTAAGTATTACAATTTCTGCAGCAATAAATTGCCCTACATTTAATTGCTGGTTTAATAAAAGGTAGGTACCCACTACAAGCATGGCAAAAGTTACCAGTGTTTTAAAACCGATCAACGTTTTAAATTGTAACTCCAGAATTTTAAAATGACTTGTTCTGGCATTTAAATACCTGGTAACGTACTCGTCAGTTTTGTGCAAATGAAAGTCGGTGCTTTTAGCAAATTTTACAGATCGTATGATTCTGGCCATCTCTTCCAGCCAACCTGCTACTTTGTATTTGTAGGCACTTTCTTGCAGGCTGGTTTCTAAACCTTTGGTACCCGAAAAAAAAAGTATACTGTAAATAATTAAAATAAGCAATACACCAAAAGCAATAAACACCGGATGATAAAATGCCAGCAGCAGTAAACCAAAAGTAATTTGTATAATGGCTAAAGGAAAAGCCAGTAATAATTTGGCCAGTTTTTTTTGCAGTGTTACAATATCAAAAAAGCGATTGATCAATTCGGGCAGATAATAATTATCAACGGCTGATAATTTAAGTGCCGGTATTTTTTTTGCAATTTCAAAGGAGTAGCGTACAAAAATTTTCTGCTGAATTTTTTCGGTAAGCTGCATTTGCTTTATCTGCAAAACTCCGGCAATAAAAACACTACTTACAATTAGCACAATTAACACCACAATGGAAGCTGATGCCGTGTTAGTTTGTGCAAAACCAATAAGAGCCTGTATACCAACCGGTATGGCAAGTAGTATAAGGCCGTTCATAATAGCATAGAAATAAACGGCAGAAATTTCTTTACGCTCCAGTTTTACAAGATTTAATATTCTTGCAATCGGGCTGGTTTTTCCAGTCATGATTAATTTATTTGGATAAATAGTATAAAAATAATTTGCATCCTCTGTAAATGCAGTAGGCAAAGTGATGCAGGAGAAAAGAGAATATTATACTAAATCGGGAGGAGGCGTTTCTATAGTTTGCAGCAATACGGGGATTGTAAAAGATATATAGTGATGAGTGCTGCTGTAGCTGTCATTAACAATAGTGTAAATGTTGCTGAAAGAAAATAATTCTTTATTTTTTTCTTTTTTATTACTCTCTTCTTTTACCTCATCTAAATTTGTTACACAGATACTTTGCTTGCCCATTAAAACTTCTTTTATGGGAAGTACATAAAATGCTGTACTGAGTAATAATAATATAGATAGAAAGAATTTCATTTGCAGCTGCAAAGAAACTTACTGGTAACCAGATATCCAAAATACAATTGTAAAAAAATTGTAAAAGAAAAGCTGCTGTTAAACTTAAACAGCAGCTTTGGTATTTTAAACTTAAACAAATTAAATATTCAATCCACCGCAGGCACTAATAGTTTGCCCGGTAATATAACTGCTTAATTCGCTGGCTAAAAATAAAGTAACATTGGCAATATCTTCTGCACTGGCAAACCTGCCTAAGGGAATACCCGCTTTGTATTTATCTGCTGCTTCGCCTTCTTTTAAATAACTGGTCATATCGGTTTCTACAAAGCCCGGCGCAATAGCATTGCAGCGTATGTTGCGGCTACCTAATTCTTTTGCAACTGATTTAGTAAACCCAATTACACCGGCTTTGCTGGCGGCATAACTGCTTTGGCCGGCATTGCCCATTTCGCCAATAACCGAACTCATGTTGATGATAGAACCGCTTCTTGCTTTCATCATAGGTTTTATAACTTGTTTGGTCATATAAAACACACTGTTCAGGTTTACTTTTATTACCTCTTCAAATTGCTCCGGCGTCATCCGCAGCAATAAATTATCTTTTGATATACCGGCATTATTTACACAAATATCAACGGTGCCAAATTCTTTTAATACATCAGCAACAAAAACTTCGCAGGCAGCAAAATCGCCGGCATTGCTTTGATAGGCTTTTGCTTTTACACCCAATGCAATTAATTTTTGTTCCAGTGCAGTGGCTTTGTCTTTACTGCTGTTGCTTACAAATGTAAAAGCTACATTAGCACCATGCTCTGCAAATTTTATTGCAATGGCTTCACCAATACCACGGGCAGCTCCGGTAACTATGGCTGTTTTTCCTTCAAGTAATTTCATGTGTTTATTTTATTTTTTGAAACAAGCAAAAGTAATTCTATTCAGCTTCACAGGCGTCGCACTCTTCAACATTTTATTTCTATTGAACTTTAATGATGTTTTACAGACAGGACCTCTTCAAGTATCGTTCTCTCATTACTCAACCTCGGTACTTTATGCTGGCCGCCCAGTTTGCCTTTACTTTTCAACCATTCGTTAAAAGTGCCTTTAGGTAACACATGCACAATGGGCAGGCGCAAGGCAATATCTTTATGCCGCTTGGCTTCATAATCGCTGTTTACTTCTTTTAATGCATTATCCATTTCGTAAGTAAAGGCAGTAATATTATCCGGTGCTTTTTCAAACTCTATCAGCCATTCGTGTGCGCCATTACTATTTTCGCTAAAATAAACCGGCGCTGCTGTATAATCACTCACCATGGCATTGGTTTTTTCGCAGGCAACAGCAATAGCTTTATCGGCATTATCTGCAATTACTTCTTCGCCAAAAGCATTCATATAATGTTTTAAGCGGCCACTTACTTTTATTTTATAAGGGTTTATGGAAGTAAAAATAATAGTATCGCCAATTAAATACCGCCATAAACCACCGGTGGTACTAATTACTAAAGCATAATTTTTATTTAACGCTACATCTTTTAATCCCACAGTTTGTGGCTTATCTTTTTTATATTCTTCCACCGGCATAAACTCGTAAAAAATGCCATGCTCAGTAAATAATAATAAGCCATCATCATCCGGGCTTACCTGCCCGGCAATAAAACCTTCGCTGGCATTATATATTTCCAGGTAGTTTATTTTTTCGCCAATAATTTTATCAAACTGTTCTTTATAGGGTACAAAAGAAACGCCACCATTAACGTACAATTCCAGATTGGGCCAAACCTCTTTAATGGTTTGTTTATTTTTTATTTGCAAAATACGTTTTAATAAGATCAGCGTCCAGGTGGGCACACCAGCCAAAGAAGTTACATTTTCGTTTGCAGTGATCTGTGCCAGTTGTTCAATCTTGTTTTCCCATTCATCTAATAAAGCGATGCTTAATTCCGGAGTGCGTATCCACTGGCCCCAAAAAGGAGAATTTTGCATTAGTACAGCACTAAGATCTCCAAACTGAATTTCTTCATTTATTTTACTTAACTGATGAGAACCGCCGATAACCAAACTTTTGCCGGTAAGCAGATCGCTGCCCGGAAAATTATTGTAATAATTGGTGAGTACATCTTTGGCCGCTTTAAAATGATTGTCGGCAAGGCTTTCATCACTGATGGGGATGAATTTGCTTTTATCGCTGGTGGTGCCCGATGATTTGGCAAACCATTTTACAGGCGTGTTCCATAGCACATTGTCTTCTCCCTCCATCATTTTATTGATGTAAGGTTTTATATCATCATACTCGTGAATGGGAACATTTTTTTTAAACTCCTTAAGGGTAAACAGTTTTGCAAAATGGTACTTTGTGCCAAAGGCGGTGTATTGCCCTGCGGTTACCAAATCCTGTAACACCTGCCGTTGGGCAGCTACCGGATGATTACTCCAGTTTTGTATGCGCCAGAAACGGTTTCGTGCAAGCAAAGAGATTATGGGGGAAAGCAACTTCATTTAACCGACAAGATAAAAAACAATGCGGAGTAAATAAAAACAATATAGCAGAAAAGATTATTCCTGCATCCCCCTCAGTTCAAAATCAATTTTATTTAATAGCGATTTGGTATCAATATGCTCATCGCTGTATAATTTGTCTAATACGTTTATAAAATCTGTTTTATTGTTTTCGGATGCATAAGTATATAAAGAGGTCTTCAGCTCATCCATAAATTTTCTAAATTCATCTAACTGTAAACTATCTTCTGAATTTGATTTGGAGTAACCAAATGATCTTTGATTAGCGCTATGTTCCTGTTCTAAATTTTCTAAATTGATCAAAGCACTTTCTACCGCATAAATCAATGAATCAAGAGATATCTTATTTTCTTTTGCTTCATCATGCAAATAATCTTTACGTTTCAGTACAAAGTTTCTGCCCAGGTATCTTTTTCTCACCTGCTCATTAGCAGCTAATTCTTCTGCGGTTCCTTCGGTAAAAATTTCGCCATCAATCAGCAGGTAAGCCCTGTCGCAAATAGAAAGTGTTTCGGTTACATTATGATCGGTGATAAGGATACCAATATTTTTATATTTCAGCTTGGCAATAATGGCTTGTATATCTTCTACCGCAATAGGATCCACGCCGGCAAAAGGTTCATCCAGTAAAATAAATTTAGGGTCAACAGCTAAGGCACGGGCAATTTCTGTTCTTCTGCGTTCGCCACCACTTAAAGTATCACCATTATTTTTACGTACCCGCTGCAGGCGAAATTCATCCAGCAAACTTTCTAATTTTTCTTTTTGTTCGGCTTTGCTCAGCTTGGTCATTTCCAGCACGGCAATAATATTATCTTCTACACTTAGTTTTCTAAACACACTGGCTTCCTGCGGTAAATAGCCAATGCCCATTTGTGCCCTTTTATACATGGGCAGCTTGGTAATATTGATATCGTTTAAAAAAACCTCGCCTTTATCGGGCTTAATTAACCCCACTACCTGGTAAAACGAAGTGGTTTTACCAGCACCATTGGGCCCCAGCAAACCAACAATTTCGCCCTGCTTTACATTAAAGGAAACATTGTTTACAACAGTACGGCTGCCGTAAATTTTTACCAGGTTTTTTGTTTGTATAGTTAAGCTCAAATGATTCAGTTTAAAGCAAAAATAATGTAAAGGCATAAATAAGCTATTATCATCTTTTATTTAACAGCAGTTTGTGCTTTATGCTTACTTAACTATGTTTGCAAAATATTTAATAATAATGAAAGTAATAGACCATATCAACCAGGCAAAAGACACCTTGGTTTCTTTTGAGATTCTTCCACCATTAAAAGGTAAAGGCATTCAATCTTTATATAAACATTTAGACCCATTGATGGAGTTTAAACCTTCTTTTATAAACGTTACTTACCACCGCAGCGAACATGTGTTTAAGAAAAATGCTGATGGTAGTTTTGCAAAAGTAGTAGTGCGTAAACGACCCGGTACCGAAAGCATTTGTGCGGCTATAATGAATAAATACAGTGTAGATACCGTGCCGCACTTAATTTGCGGCGGCTTTAATATTAATGAAACCGAAGATGCCTTAATTAATTTGCATTACCTGGGTATTGATAATGTACTGGTATTACGTGGCGATGCGGCTAAAAATGAAAGTGCTTTTGAACCCGACCCGGCCGGGCATAAATATGCCAGCGACCTTTTACAACAGGTGGTAAATTTAAATGCAGGGGTTTACCTGGAAGAAGATTTAAAAAACTCTTCCAACACAAAATTTTGTATTGGCGTGGCCGGTTACCCCGAAAAACATTTTGAAGCACCCAATATGGATAGCGACCTGAAGTATTTAAAAATGAAAGTAGACCTTGGGGCCGATTATATTGTGACCCAAATGTTTTACGATAACGAAAAATACTATGCTTTTGTAAAAGCCTGCAGGGATATGGGTATTAATGTGCCCATTATACCGGGCTTAAAACCCATCTATACCAAAAAGCAATTAACCATGTTGCCCAAAGTATTTCATATTGATTTGCCTGCGGCATTAAGTAACGAGGTAGCTAAATGTAAAACAGATGAAGACGTAGAAAAAGTAGGCGCAGAATGGTTGTTGCATCAATCGAGAGAATTAAAAAAGTTTGGCGTGCCGGTATTGCATTATTATACATTGGGCAGGCCGCAAATTATTGCCGATGTGGTGAAACAATTGGTGTAATGTAGGCTCACTTTTAAACAGCTCTTCCGCCGCCGTCTTGTCTTCGACAAACGGCGTACTCCACAAACTCATATTTTTCACCTTCGTTGGCAGCCTGGTTTTTAACCAGCGGTGTATGGTTCGGTAAGCTAAGATTGTAACACAATAAAATCATTACTTTTTTATAAATTAGTGGCATGAATCCGGAATACCCCATACATTACCCGCAATTTTTTACCGCAACAATACTTGATTGGAAACATTTGCTTTTAGATGATAAACATAAAAACATAATTATTGATAGCCTTAAATTTTTAGTATCTGAAAAAAGAGTTATTTTAAATGCATTTGTTATTATGAATAACCATATTCACCTGATATGGCAACCTGCATTTGCATTTACCCCTTCGGATGTCCAAGCTTCTTTTATGAAACACACTGCTAAGCAATTAAAAGGCAGCCTTACTAAAGATGATATTGTAGCATTGGAAACCTATAAAGTAAATAAATATGATCGCTTATATCAAATATGGAAACGGGAATCATTAAGCATTGAATTGCGAACCCATGCGGTGTTTATGCAAAAGCTTGAATATATTCATTACAATCCTGTTAAAGCCGGGTTATGTGCTAATCCGGAAGATTACTATTACTCCTCTGCAAAATTTTATTTTAATACTGTTGATGATTTTGGGATATTAACACATTATTCAGGCAATTAAAATTTGTGGCATTACCAAACGCCGTTTGTCGAAGACAAGACGGCGGCGAAGATCGAAGCGGTTCATCTAAGGCGGCGTGGGAAGGGAGGAGCAATACAGTTTTTAGATTTTCAAAAATCAGGCTCTGCGGTAATGCAGGCGTCGGAAGTAAATCAATGCTATCAATTATGGTTCTTGAAAGGAACATTAAAATAATGACATGCTAAATTTTGAGCAAGCAAAAGTTATAGCTTTATCAAAGCTGAAAGAAATTGAGAACGAAGCAAAAATCAGATTAGCTTTTTTTGAAAATGATACTTTAAGTTTTGATTATGGGTGGGTATTCTTTTATCAGTCTGAGGAATTTGTAAAAAAGGGAGATACTCAAAATATGATTGGAGGAAATGCTCCAATATTAATTGATAAATATGACGGAAATATCTATTTAACAGGAACAAGAAAAGATATCAAAGAGTATGTCAAAATTTATTCTGAATTTAAAAAAACTTGGTTAAGCTAAATACAGAAACATTCAAATTTGTAGAAGCGAATGGTAGATGCGATGTTACCCACGGCGGCGGAAGGAAGACTACTATTATTCCTCTGCAAAATTTTATTTTAATACTGTTGATGATTTTGGGATATTAACACATTATTCAGGCAATTAAAATTTGTGGCATTACCAAACGCTGTTTGTCGAAGACAAGACGGCGGCGAAGATCGAAGCGGTTCATCTAAGGCGGCGTGGGAAGGGAGGAGCAATACAGTTTTTAGATTTTCAAAAATCAGGCTCTGCGGTAATGCAGGCATCGGAAGTAAACCAATACTATCAATTATGGTTCTTGAAAGGAACATTAAAATAATGACATGCTAAATTTTGAGCAAGCAAAAGTTATAGCTTTATCAAAGCTGAAAGAAATTGAGAACGAAGCAAAAATCAGATTAGCTTTTTTTGAAAATGATACTTTAAGTTTTGATTATGGGTGGGTATTCTTTTATCAGTCTGAGGAATTTGTAAAAACGGGAGATACTCAAAATATGATTGGAGGAAATGCTCCAATATTAATTGATAAATATGACGGAAATATCTATTTAACAGGAACAAGAAAAGATATCAAAGAGTATGTCAAAATTTATTCTGAATTTAAAAAAACTTGGTTAAGCTAAATACAGAAACATTCAAATTTGTAGAAGCGAATGGTAGAAGCGATGTTACCCACGGCGGCGGAAATTGACATACCTATTGGGGGAAGATATAGCCCTTATTCAATACAAGGGTTAAACTTAGGTGTTATAGGAAAAAACGACTTACAAGTTGTTCAAGGTGCCGAAACTGCAGTTATAGCACTCAATACATATGGACTAAATTACAAGACTCACCTTACGAATTTAGTCGACGCTGATGTTGCAAAATCTACTAGGGTAGCAAATCTGAGATTTACACATAAAAGTATTACTAAAATAAATGCAGGTATTGCGTGGCTTAATGCAATTAGGCCAGGCTGGGATAAAGCATCAAATCCTAATACCCTGTTATTTAAAGAAAACAAGGCTGGGGCTAATAACCCATCCAATAATCCAACCCCTTAAGGTTTAATAAAATATTTTATGAAAGAAAAATTATTTGGAGATAAAAGCCGATTTGCTATTTGTATTAAAGAGGCAGAAAAAGTCAAGAAATTTTATTTTAGATATTTTTTTTGTAATACTTCAATTGGAGATTTCAAAAAAAGCGGTGATTTAGCAACTAATGTTAAAAGCTATATAGAATTATTGGGTAGAATTGATAGTCTGTATGAAAAGAAATTTATTTCTATGACCCATAGAGAGATATTTGATAACATTTTAGATTGTATTGATGATAATTATTCATTAGAAGAGCAAAATATTTTGGTTGAAAGGATGAATAGGTTTGCTTTCAGCGATGATAAACTAGGGAATTCGCTAACAGTACTTTGTTATAAAGATCAAAAAAATAGTGTTATTTTCTTGATCTATAAGATGGATGGCAAGCATAAACCTAAATTTTATTCATTTGACATTGAATTCGATTATTTTAAACAAGTTTACTCTGAATTTATTGAGTATGTTAAAGAATTTTATGAGTAAAATGTCCAGCAGGCGTAGGTTTCTTGCGCCAGACAGTAATTAAAGTCATGTTTAAACCATCAGTTATAAAGGCTGGTGGTTTTTTTATTTAGCATATGCCTTTCTTGCATTGGCATCCCTTAGCAGGGCAACAAAGGCGAAACGGCTCGTGCTAGTTGGAGCTGGGCTACCAACGAGGGCAAAAAGGAGATTATGTGGATGTTTCGATATTAATCCAATCAATACCAATAATTTTAGAATTTTGACAGACTGAACTATCTATAATTACATCTGGTAGAGGTTGACTACCAAAAGTAATATCCCAATTATTAGAAATTCTTGACAATAAAAGCAGATGAGATTTCAGTAACCCCTCGTTTGAAGAGCCTTCAATTATAAAATTAAATTCGCATAAAATCTTGCTTGTATCTTTCCAATATACCTGATGAGTTGTTTCAAAAATAGTAAAATCAAAAAAGATTTTTTCAATAAACTTATCAAAAATATTATTCCATATCTTTTCCTTTTGCCTTCGTTGGTAGCCAAGCTTCAACCAGCACAAGCCGTTGTTGGTATGCAGCAGAGGTAAATGAGGGCAGGCGTACCAACAACATTGCGCAACTAACGCTGCCATAACCCGAATACTAAACGGCACGTACATCAAATAGATATTTGCTACTGTTATTTTAATTCAAATTAATAAATTTGTTGGCACTATGAAACAAATTTATCCGGAATACTGGCCACAATTTTTTACCGCCACCATTTTAGAATGGAAACCATTATTACATCAAGACAACTATAAAGATGAAATTATTAAAAGCCTGCGGTTTTTAGTAAAACAAAAAAGAATAAAGCTGTACGCATTTGTAATAATGAGTAATCACATGCATCTCATCTGGCAGCCACTACCAAGGCAAACATTACAAACCATACAACACAGTTTACTAAAGTATACGGCTCAAGAATTTAAAATTGATTTACAAAAAAATAATGCTGGTCTGCTGGAACAATTTAAAGTAGCAGCAAAAGACAGAACTTATCAATTTTGGGAACGTAATTCACTATCAATTGAATTGCGTTCTTCTAAAGTGTTTAATCAGAAACTTGAATATATTCATCACAATCCTGTGAAAGCAGGTTTGTGTACTTTACCAGAAGACTACTATTATTCATCTGCAAAGTTTTATGCTACAGGTATTGATGATTTTGGTATGCTTACCAACGCTGATGATTAAATTTTCTATTGCTTTTACGGGACCCTTTATAACAAATCCATGTTTTGTAATTGAAACAATGGCCGTTTTTAATTGAGGTTCTTTTCGTTTTGCCCGTTGTTGTTGGTACGCCAACGCTCATTTACCTCTGCTGCATACCAACAACGGCTCGTGCTGGTTGAAGCTTGGCTACCAACGAAGGCAAAGAGAAGGAAGTATTCACCGCTGGTTAAAAACCAGGCGGCGGCGAATGGGGCACCCACGGCGGCAAAGGGTTTTATGCTACAGGTATTGATGATTTTGGTATGCTTACCAACGCTGATGATTAAATTTTCTATTGCTTTTACGGAACGCTTTATAACAAATCCATGTTTTGGAATTGAAACGATGGCCGTTTTTAATTGAGGCTCTTTTCGTTTTGCCCGTTATTGTTGGTACGCCTGCGCTCATTTACCTCTGCTGGATACCAACAACGGCTCGGAATTCGCCGTTTGTCGAAGACAAGACGGCGGCGAAAAGCTTTAAGCCCGCCATTGGATAACATTTTATACTTTTTTTAAAATTCCGAACTCCAAATAATGTTACAATCCTGCTTTAAATTCAAATCATCTAATCCTGACTCATAGTTGTTCAAATAATATGTCAACATATCCCAGCTTAACAATGCAGAAAACTGAAAAATTCTTTCCCAGATACGATGATCTAATTCGAAGAGAACAATATTATTTTTTTCTAGAGTACCCCAAAAATTTGCCCCTTTTTTAGATGAAAAAATAACTTTACATTGATTTCCTACTACTTCAATAAAAATTTGTTCAGTTATATCAATTGCTTTTTCAGTTTGAGTATCTGTTAACTCTAAAATAATCTTCCCCAATGATTTAAAATTTTCTGGCTTTCCAAGTAAACATAGATTAGGGCCTTCAAAACTAAAAATCATTTCATTTGTAAAATCAATTTTTAACATAATTATGCTATTGCTTCTGAATGTTCTTTATAATATTGTTGCATTTTTTGGTCATACTTTTCCTTTTTTTCAAGATATTTTTTCATTTGTTTATCGTATTGCTTCTTTTGTATATCATACTCAGATTTCTTCTTATTGTATTCCTCTATCTGTTTTTTAGATTGTTGGTATTGCTTTTGTAAATACGCTGGGTATTGTGCTGGAGGGAATGCAAATGGATCTGTAAACATCAGAACTGAGGGATTGAAGTCTTTCCCATAAATTGAGCCATCAGGTATCTGTTGTCCATCAGGTGTATAATTCTCCCACTTACCCATTGGCCTGTTTATGTCAGGATTTTTATAATCCCAATGTCCTTTAGGATGCTGTTTGTCCGCCTGATGCCATCTCAATATGCCCCCTTTATCATTTTCAAGCCTTGTTGCTCCTATGCCTTGCTTTTCCAATTTGTCGTATCCTTTAGTACCAGGCTTAATTGGGGTAACCTTCCAACCTTCGCCAAACGGTGGCGTTGGATATGTAGTTGCATCATTAGGATTTATTCCAGACTCATCGAATGGCGTAGACTTTGTTAATGATGGCGACATTGGCGGAACAGGCATATAAGGAGCCGGAGGTAATGTCGGTGCTTGTGGCATCGAAAATCCTTGAGGAATTACTGGTGGCAGAGGTGGCATTGGTTGGACTGGTATTGCCGGCATTCTTGGCAATGTCAATATCGGCTCTGGAAAAGTAAACCACCTTGGAAGTGCTATACTAGGCTCTCCTCCGTCTAAATCAGTTGCCCATATCGGCATATTGCCGGCAAATTGATAAGGAGTATAAAAAGGAAATCTATTAGTCAATGGGTCAACAGAAAGGAATCGAACTAACCTTGGATCATAAATTCTCATTCCGTAATCCTGCTGCCCACCTTCACCCTTCACTTCATTATCATTTTCCTTTCCATTAAACCCGTACCTGTACTTACTTCCGGCGGAGTATTTACGCCCCGGCTGCAGCATTCCGAAGGGATAATAGTCAAAATTCACAAAAAAATTAAGCCACTATTTAAAAGAACTACATTTCATTACAAAACAAAGGTATTGGCGAAAGACAATATATTGTGTGTTAAAGCAAAAATTTTGGGTAAACAGATTCGATTAAAGAATTGCTGTATTAAATAAATTGAATAAAATAACAATGGGTCGCCAAAGGCGACCCATTGTTATTTATAAAACTATAAAACCCCCTTGCTTATTTACTTAAAGGAATACCAACCGAGAAACTCAGTGTGCGGTATTTGTTTTTATCATTTGCAGTGTTATTGCTTTCGGTGCTGTTTATTTTAGCCAGCCCAAAACCATAATTTACTTTTAATATTAAATTATCCATTTTAAAACCGCCACCTAAATTAAGGCCATAATCAAAACGTTTTAATTTATCATACGCTGCATCATCCTGCTGCGAAGTAAACGGATCATCATTACTGAATTTAATAGAGCTGCTTGAAGAGGATGTTAACGGGCCAAATTTTGAATTGGTTTTTGATTTGCCGCCAATACCTATAGCAACGTACGGGCCTGCATTAAAAAATATGCCCGAGCTTTTTTCCAGTGGTACAGTTACTACCAGGTTTAAAGGTAACTCAACATACAAAGGATTAAAAGTTGATTTTACATAATCGGCGCCGCCATTAAAATAAGTTTCTGCTTTGGAGCCATGGCCGGTAAGTAACAAGCCACTTTCCAGATCAACTGTTTTGGATAAACCAAACCTGCCCATAAACCCGGCATTAAAACTGGCCAGCATATTATTTTTTTCTGTTTGTCCGTCATTGGTTTTAGTAATGTTGGCAAGGTTAAGGCCACCTTGTGCATAAAATAATTGTGCATTGGCAGTTGCACCAATAAACAACACCGCAACTCCCATGAGTAATTTTTTCATTTTCTTAAAGTTTTTAGATTAGTGATTTATTCTGTTAAAACAGTACTTACGCAAAAAGCCTGCCATCAGGATGAAATAGCGAGTTTTAACTTTGTAATAAAACGGTCATTATTTTACTTAGCTATCGTAAATTTTTTTATTTACGATAGCTGGTATAATCAATAAAGTCTGATATGATGTTTTATTAATTGTATAAAAACTAAATAAGATTAAAAAATTTCTACATAAAAAAAAGCCTGCCGGTAATAAACCGGCAGGCTTTACTGTTATAAAATTTATTTTACTTAATCAGGCTTTGAAAAACAGTTTCATCCACTTTAACCGGGTATTTCTTCTTCAATTCCCCGATCCATTTTTCTTCCAGTATATTTTGATAATCGTTTATCACTAATCCTCTTGCTTCTTCAAAACTTCTTTGTTCGCCAGCGGCATGTAATTTTAAAATGTGTACAAAACCTGCAGTGCCATCCGATGGATTTACCAGCACCGGCGTGGTCATTCCTGCAGCGGCTTGCAACCCTTCGGTTAAAGCAATTTGTGCCAGCTCGTACCTGCCCGAATCGGCCTGTATGGTATTGTTACTTTCGTCAGCAATTTTTTTCCATTCTTTTCCTGCCTGTAATGCAGCAAGCGATGCTTCGGCTGCTTTTTTTGTGGGACAACTAAAAATAATTACATCGGCACTGGCAGCCCACAGGTATTTATCTTTATGCTGATTATAATATTTTATTAAGCCTGCACTGTCGCCGGCAGCGCTGCCCCATACTTTTCTTTCCATAATTTCAAACAACAGGTTGCCTTCTTTAAACTCTTCCATCTGGTACTTAAACTCCGGGCTGTAATCTTCCAAATGTGTTCTGTAATATTCCAACGATTTTACGGTTACAAATTTCTCCAGCAAAGCCTTATTGCTTTCGCCTTTATAAATTTCCGGATTGGTTTTGTATTCTCTTATAAAATTTAACCAATCGCTGCCTTTAAGATTACTTTTTGCGGCACTGTAAATTATTTTATTGCTTACCGCAACTTCTTTACCGGCATTTTGCGCCGGGTTTGCCACCACGCTATCGGCATAGCGAAACAGATCTGCATCTTTTACCGCTGCATTTTTTTTATAGCCAATTAATTTTATAACCGATTTTGTAAATAGATCTTTAGCAGAATTGATCCTGCTATCCTGCAATACTTTTTGTTTTATATCATACAGGTACGCTACATCGTTTTTGCTGGCAGGCACCGGCTGCACACTTATCCGCTTTACAATATGCACACCAAATTGCGTGGTAAAAGGGGCTGATACTTCGCCATCTTTAGCAAGTTTGAATACGGCATTTTCAAAAGCCGGTTCAAATTTTCCTGTGGTAAACTCGGGCATATTGCCACTGGATAAATAAGTTAATTTATCATCGCTGTATTGCCTGGCCATATCTCCAAAATCGGCACCGGCTTGCAGTTTTAAATAAATAGAATCGGCTTTTTGTTGAATTAACTTACTGGTTACTGCAGCATCTCCGGGAGGTATAGCTAATAATATCTGGGCTACTCTCCATTTACCTGCCGCTTTTCTCTCGTCAACTACTTTAAAAATATGCAAACCATTTTTTGACCGGTAAGCTTTACTGGCTTCGCCAGCTTTTAAACCGTAAATAATTTTTTCGTACTCATACGGAACAGAAAATGCAGTGATGTAACCAATATCCGAAGCTTTAACTTTTACAAATTTTGCCGAAACATCAGCAGTCAGCTTATCGTAATCTTTTTTTCCTGCCAGCAGATTATTATAAACTTCCTGCATGGCTTTTATGGCCTTTAACGAATCGGCAGGTGTAATTTTAGCCGCTATGGCTGTAAAAAAATGAATCACATGCAGGTCTTTTTGCGAGTGAAGGAAAGCTTCATTGATCAACTCATTCAATGCATCGTCATTATTCATGTAAGTTTCATCAATCTGGCTGCGAAAGTTTTGCAGGTCGCTTGTAATTTGAGGCAGTGTATCTAACCGGGCATCTTTTGCTGCTTTTACCTTCAGCTTAAATTTTGCATACAGGTCAAGATATTCTTTAAGCGCCGCTTCCTTGTTTTCGGTTACGGTTTTGTTTTTATTATAAGCTCTTAAAAATTCTTCTTTATCTACAACGTTGTTGCCATAAGTAAACAGTGTTTGTGCACACAACATAGAAAAATTAACCGCAAGGGTTAACAGCAATAACATTTTTTTCATCAGTAGTTAATGTTTTAGTTTTTGGTTTTCCATTTTACTTCAAGCAGTTCGTTCAATTGAAGCAGGGTAAGCTTTTTGCCAATTATATTTTTGTCTTTATCCAGTAAATACAAAGTAGGTGTTAAGGTAATATCGTATAACTGCCTAAAGCTGGGTTTTTGTGCTGCAAAATCTGCATCTTCCATGGCTTTGGTTTTATATACATTGGTCCACTCGGTAAGCTTATGTTCGTTAATAAACTTTGTCCATTCTGTTCTTACATTATCTTTATTATCTGGCGTAAGTACTGCATAAATTTTTACCCCATGATTTTTCCAGCTGGCCTGGTAAATACTATCCAGCCTGGGCACTTCTTCTTTACAATGGCCACAGTTGGGGTCCCAAAAGCAAAGTATGGTATAATCTGCCACCACATCATACAGCGGTGCTGGTTTTCCGCTGGTGTCCAGCATTTCCAAGTTGGCCCCTTTTTCGCCAATTAAATTGGCCATTAGCATATAAGCCCTGCGGCTTATGGCTTCCATCTGTTTTTCGTTAAGCCAGTTACTTACGCCTTTGCTGTGGTATTTTTCAAACAGGTGTACAAATACCGCATCCTGCCCCATGTATTTGGGATTAATGTATTCGTCCGTTAACCAGTTTAATAAAAACTTATACATTTCCGGGCTGGTACGGGCCAATAATAATTTGTAGTCAATATCTCTTATAATACTATCGGCTGCTTGTGGTATCACTTCACGGTAATAACGTTCAAATCTTTTTAAAAAGAAAGGCGTACGTATTATCCTGTCATCCATAAAAGTTACACCATCCCAATAATGAGATTTGTAATAGTTGTAATTTTTTAAACTGTCTTCCCTGGTTATTGGCATAAATAGCGGTACCGATGGTTCCTTCATGGCTTTAAGCAAAGCCGCCATCATGGAGGTGGGTTGGTTTTTGATAATGCCTTCCCGGTAAGTATTCAGTTCGCCATTGCGCAGGTTGTAACTTACTTCGTGCTGTAAAGAATCTAACTTATTGGTAGCAGCATTGTATGCCCTTCTTTCTTCTTCCAGCTCCTTACCTTTTTTGGCTACAAATTTTTGATACTGCACATACAATACATTTTCTTTTGAACCTGTAACGATGGTTTTATTCAACAGATCGGTAGTATCCAGTTTTATATTGATAAGCTGTTCCTTATCAATTAAAAAATCGGTTCTTATGCGTTTGCCGGGCAAAACAATAACATAAATACCACCGGGTAATTTTTTAGCGCCTTTAAAAATGGCCAGACCGGTATTACTTATAGCGGCAGAATCGGCAACATTTAAATTGGGCCCCATGTAATAAGTAAGGTAAACAATGCCGCTTTTATATTGCGGTGCCTGTAACGTAACCTTGTAGCCTTGTGCAAAAACGCCGCTGCAGGCTACCAATGTTAAAAGGAAAAAGATATATTTTTTCATATTATTTATGGATAGCAAATGTATTTAAAATCGTTGAACAATGTGCTAACAGCCCATTTACCATATTTAACAATTGCAAACCGTTAACAAAATAAAGTTGATGATTAATAAGGTATTTTTGCTGCCGTGAAAAAAGAAAAAAAGAGAATCATACTGGAAAACGTATTGGTTACCGACTATGCAGCCGAAGGTAAAGCCCTGGCAAAGCAGGATGGTAAAGTAATTTTTATTTCCGGCGCCGTGCCCGGCGATGTGGCCGATGTATTTATTACCAAAAATAAAAAAGACTGGGCCGAAGGCAGGGTGCAACAGATAAAAGAATTTTCTAAAGAAAGGGTAGAACCTTTTTGCAAACACTTTGGCGTATGTGGTGGTTGTAAATGGCAAATGCTGCCGTATGCAAAACAGTTGCAATACAAACAGCAGGAGGCAGAGCAAAACCTAAGGCGTATTGGAAAAGTAACCCTGCCCCCAATACTGCCCATAATTGGTGCCGATGATGATAAATACTATCGCAATAAACTGGAATTTACTTTTAGTAATAAACGGTATTTGTTACCCGGAGAAATTGGTACAACAGAACCGGCAACTACGGAAGAGAAGCCGGCCGGTGCTTTAGGCTACCATGCCCCACGACTTTTTGATAAAATAATTGATATAGAAGAATGTTATTTAATGGATGGCGTAAATAACAGCATTCGCAATACCGTAAAAGATTTTGCATTACAAAATAAATATTCCTTTTACGACGCCAGGGAACATACTGGTTGGTTGCGCAATATTGTTATCCGCTATTGCACTACCAGCGAACTGATGGTAAATATTATTTTTAATTATGAGGAGGAAGCAGAGCGTAAAAAATTGCTGGATCATATTTTAAAACAAGTGCCCGGCATTACCACATTATTGTTTACCATCAACCCAAAATGGAATGATACCATTTACGATTTAACGCCACAGGTGTATTTTGGTAAAGGTTTTGTTTTAGAAAAACTGGAGGAGTTTGTATTTAAAATTTCACCAAAATCGTTTTTTCAAACCAATACCAAACAGGCCGAAAAATTATATACTGTTACAAGAGATTTTGCAGAATTAACCGGCAATGAAGTAGTGTACGATTTGTATTGCGGCACCGGTAGCATTGGTATTTTTGTAAGCCAGCAGGCAAAAAAAATAATTGGGGTAGAAGTTATTGAAGATGCTATTGCTGATGCTAAAGAAAATGCTGCACTTAATAATATTACGCATGCCGAGTTTTTTGCAGGCGATGTAATTAAAATTTGCAACGATGATTTTTTTGCAAAACATGGCAAGCCAGATGTAATTATTACTGACCCGCCACGGGCTGGTATGCATGATAAATTGGTAGCAAAGCTGCTGGAAATTGCCGCACCCAAAATAGTTTATGTAAGCTGTAACACCGCCACACAGGCAAGAGATATAGCTTTGCTGAACGAAAAATATTCGGTAGAAAAAATACAACCGGTAGATATGTTTCCGCACACCCACCATATTGAGTGTGTGGTGTTACTTAAATTAAAATAATTATTTACAATTAACTTTACTTAATGGCATATAATAGTAATTACGGCAATAGTTTTCAAAGAACTACGCCGATAGTGTTGAACTTAATAATAATAAATGTGCTGGTTTTTTTAGCGCAAATGCTTATTGGAGGAAACCAGGAACCTAATAAAGTGGCAGATCTATTTGCATTGCATCATTACAAATCCGACTATTTTGCGCCTTACCAGATAGTGACACATATGTTTATGCATGGCTCGTTTGGGCATTTATTCTTTAACATGCTTGCATTATTTATGTTTGGGGTGATGATTGAGAGAGTTTGGGGACCAAAGCGTTTTTTAATCTTTTATATTAGCTGTGGTTTGGTTGCGGCATTTGCACAATTGGGTAATTATGTTATTAATTTTTGGGAGATAGATCATATGGTACTTGGCAATGATTTAAATATGCAATACCAGGCATCATTACAAAGAGGCTATACCGTTGGTGCTTCCGGCGCAATAATGGGCATATTTGCAGCGTTTGCCTATCTTTTTCCCAATACAGAACTGATCATTTTCCCCATACCCGTTCCAATAAAAGCAAAATATGCCGTGGCAATTATGGCGGCTATCGATTTGTTTGGTGGTGTTTATCCAACAGCCGGCGGCAACATTGCACACTTTGCTCATTTGGGTGGTTTGGCTATGGGCTTTATTTTAGTCATCATCTGGAACAAAACCAACAAAAAAACTTTCTACTAACACTTAACAATATGTTATTGTAACTGTTAGTAAATTTATAGTACAAAAATATCATCATGGGAGAGTCGGACAGGTATCAGGAATATAAAAAATTAGCAAGAAGAAGATTTACACTTGGCCAGCCGGGCAATGCTTTATTTGCTTTGTTTGCCCTTAATATTGTGGTATTTTTTTTAATATTGCTTTCAAGGGTTTTTTATTTATTTACGCATCAAGGCCAAGGACAACAAGCATTGGTATTTGATGCTATTGAATGGTTTGCAATGCCGGCAAGCCTGGTTAAACTTAGTGAATCGCCATGGACGCTGATAACTTTCATGTTTTCTCAAGGTGGACTGGAAACATTTCCATTAATGCTAATGATGTTTAGCAGCATGCTTTGGTTATGGGCTTTTGGTTATATTTTACAGGATTTATCGGGCAACAGGCTTATTTTTCCCATTTACATTTATGGTAGTTTATTGGGGGCTGTTTTTTTTATAATTGCTATGTATAGCATTCCGGCGTTAAGGTCGCAAATTGGTACCGGACTTTTATCAGGCTCACAAACAGGTACCGCAGCAATTGCCATGGCGGTTACAACGCTTTCGCCCCAATACCGCATTTTTAGAAATATTGGTAAGGGTATTCCGGTATGGGTATTAACAGGCTTTTATTTTTTAGTAAACCTTGTTGCAGCGTTTTCATTAACCAATGCCAACAGCTTTGCCATTTTAGGAGGCGCTTTAGCAGGCTTTTTATTTGTGGTTTTGCTGCGTCGTGGAAATGATATGAGCACATGGATGATCAATTTTTACAACTGGATCAGCAATCTTTTTAATCCTAATAAAAAAAGTAAAGAGAACTCCGTAAAGCAAAAAGTATTTTACAATACCGGCAATAGAAAACCTTTTAATAAAACGGCCAACGTAACCCAGCAGCGTATTGATGAAATACTGGATAAGATCAGTCAGCAGGGCTATCATTTTCTTACAGACGAAGAAAAAAATATTTTAAAAAGGGCCAGCGAAGAAGAATTGTAGTTAACTTTTTGTTTGGAATATTTTAAAGCGTTAAGCGTTATCTTTATGCAATGCCCAAAAGCCTTTTCCGCAGGTTAACAAAAAAGTTTTTTATCATCTCCAATATTATTTTGGCGGTACTGTTTTTATTGGGCTGTTATGGTGGGTTATTTAATCCGCAGCGGTGGTGGCCCATCGGCTTTCTTACATTAGGTGCATTTTATTTACTGGCAGTATTGTTATTGTTTATTTTCTTCTGGCTTTTTGTAAAAGCACGATGGTCGTTAATTTCTGTAATAGCCATTTTACTGGCTTATAAACCGGTAAGCAATATTGTTCCCTTCCGGCTTTCCTCTTCATTTGAAAAACAAAAAAAGGCCAACAGCTTGCGTATTATGAGCTGGAATGTAGAGCATTTTGATATATTGGAACACAAATCGCATCCTGAAAAAAAGCAGGAAATGCTTAACCTGATAAAAGAATACCAGCCGGATATTGCAGTATTTCAGGAAATGGTGGGCAGCGAAAATATACCCGGTGCCATTAATTATATACCCGATTTTGTTCAGCAGGAGCAGTTTAGAGGCTATCATTATTCTTATAATCCTAAACTCGATTTTGATGGGGACCATCATTTTGGTATCATCACTTTCTCCCGTTATCCTATCATTAATAAACAAACGGTACAATTTTACCCTTACGATTACAATTCCATTTTTCAATACACCGATATTGTAAAGGATGCAGATACGTTAAGGGTATTTAATATTCACCTGCAATCGCTTAAATTCAGCAATAGCAATTTAGAATATATTGATAAGCCGGGTATTAATGATGAGGGTGATCTTAAAGAATCTAAAAGCATCATCAGTAAATTAAAAAAAGGGTTTTTAAAAAGAAAGATACAATCTGAAAGAATTAAAGAAGAAATGGAAAAAAGCCCTTACCCGGTAATTGTTTGCGGCGATTTTAATGATTTGCCCAATAGCTATGCTTACAGCACTATTGGTAAGGGAATGAAAAATGCTTTTGCAGAAAAAGGCAGTGGTATTGGCCGCACTTTTAGCGGCATTTCCCCGGCACTGCGTATTGATAATATTTTTGTGGCTCATCAATTTGCAGTAGAACAGTTTTTACGCATCCCCAAAAAACTAAGCGATCATTTTCCCATTTTTGCAGATGTGCAGTTTAAAAAATAATTGTATTTTCGCTCTGTCTAATGAAAATAAATATTCCATATCGTTTTTATTGTTGCCCTTGTGGCAATCTATAATACCTTTGTGCGGTTCTGCACAGCAAATTTTCTTTTACTGTTTAATAATTATCCCCAGGCTTAAGAGTGCGACGCAATAAAGCATAATAGCATTACCACAGCCAGGTACAAAAAATAAAACAATGGCATTAAAAATTTACAATACCCTTTCAAGAGAAAAAGAAGAGTTTACACCCATTACACCAGGCCACGTAGGTATTTACGTGTGCGGCCCCACCGTTTACAGTGATGTGCATTTAGGCAATTGCCGTACGTTTATTTCTTTTGATATTATTTTCCGGTACTTAAAATACTTACAATATAAAGTGAGGTATGTGCGTAACATTACCGATGCCGGCCATTTAGAAGGCGACCGTGACGAAGGTGATGATAAGTTTAGTAAAATTGCCAGGTTGCAGCAGGTGGAACCAATGGAAATTGTTCAAAAATATACATTGGGTTTTCGTCATGTAATGCAGTTGCTTAATAATCTGCCGCCATCTATAGAACCAACTGCTACAGGCCATATATCAGAACAAATTGAAATGACCCAACAAATTATTGCCAATGGGTATGCCTATGAAGTAAATGGCACTATTTATTTTGATGTAGAAAAATATAATAAGGAACAACCTTATGGTATTTTAACTAACAGAAAATTAGATGATCTTTTAGAGGGGACAAGAGAACTGGGTGGACAGGATGAAAAACGTGGCCGCCTCGATTTTGCATTATGGATAAAAGCAAAGCCGGAGCATTTAATGCAATGGCCAAGCCCTTGGGGAATGGGTTTTCCGGGATGGCATATTGAGTGCTCGGCTATGAGTGAAAAATATTTAGGCAAACAATTTGATATACATGGTGGAGGAATGGACCTTGCTGCCACACATCATACTAACGAAATTGCACAAAGCCAGGCTTGCAACCATACCCGGCCTGCAAACTATTGGATGCATACCAATATGCTAACTGTTAACGGCACCCGTATGAGTAAATCTTTAGGTAATGGCTTTTTACCGGAAGAGTTATTTACCGGCAGCCATCCTTTGCTGGATAAAGCTTACTCGCCAATGACCGTTCGCTTTTTTATGCTGCAAACCCATTACCGCAGTACACTCGATTTTAGTAATGAGGCATTGCAAGCATCGGAAAAAGGTTTAAAAAGATTGTGGGAAGCGTATGAAGTGCTGAATAAGTTTAAAGTAGCAGGGAATGCAGCAGCCGGAGACGCAGAACTAAATGCTAAATGCCTGCAATTGATAGCCGCATTTGATGACAACATGAATGATGATTTTAACACGGCTAAAGTATTAGCCACCATGTTTGAGTTGGTACCGGTTATTAATTCTATTAAGGATGGATTGATAAAACCTGATGCACTTGCACCTTCTACAATAACCCTGATGCAGGAAAAGTTTAAGGCGTATATAGAAGATGTATTTGGCTTAAAAGATAATTTTAGTTTGGGCGATGATGGTAAACTCAGCAGCGTAATGGAATTATTGATCGATATAAGAAAAGAGGCCAAATTGAAAAAAGATTTTGCCACCAGCGATAAAATAAGAAACCAGTTAACCGCAATGGGTATTAATTTAAAAGATGAAAAAGACGGTGGTGTAAGCTGGAGTATTTAATTTTTTGTAATAAAAACAAAGAGAGGATCTGATTAATCAGATCCTCTTTCTATGCTTAGGGGTTACTAAATTTATTGCTATTGTTTTATAAAAGTTTTTGTTTGTCGGCCTTCTGTATTTTCAAAAGTAAACTGGTATACACCCGTGGGTAAATGCAATACAGGAATGCTGATGGCATTGTTTCCTTCGCTTAATTGCATTTGTTTAGAGTAAATTATTTTACCAGTGGCATCAGCAATAAAAATATTTACTGTCTCTTTTTGTTTTGATGGCAACTGTACCTGCAACGTACTGCTAACTGGGTTAGGAAATAGTTCCATAGAAATTAATTGGTTATTATTTTTAACCGCAATGGTACGGCTATAGGTATAGCTGTTATCCATATCTGCCAGTTTCAACCTGTAATAATTAACACCTGGCAACGGGTTGTTGTCGGTATAAGTATAACCCTGTTTATTTACCGAATTACCTTTCGCTGTTACTTTTCCATTTGCAGTAAAGTTGGTTCCGTTGGCGCTTCTTTCTACATCAAAGTAGGCTGTATTTTGTTCACTTAGAGTTTCCCAGCTTAATTCTATACCAGTTGATTTTTTAGCGGCAGTAAACTCTCCCATTTTAAGCGGCAAAGAATAGCCAACCAGTTGCGCAACTTCTGCGGCAGATAATGCCCTGTTGTAAAGCCGCACTTCATCCATTTTACTGCCGTTAACAATAGGGTTGTAATTGCCACCACCACCGGCAAAAAACATTTGGCCCAGCACCGGCGCGTAAGGATAGGTAATAGCCGAAGCGCCTTCGGTGCCGGTTGTAACCTGCACACCGTTAACATAAAGCCGCAAGGTGCTGCCACTTCTTACAGCACAAACGGCTTTCCATTGATTTATTGGTATTGCACCCACAGCGCCAATTGACCCATTTTTAAAATTAAAACGCAGTGTATTATCAGATGAAAAAAACCATACGCCACAGCCTCCATAATTAAGGCCATTATCATAAAACCCCTGGCTGCTGGTATTGTTGGCCATGTAAACGCCGAATGCAAATGAAAAATCGCCGGCAAAATCAAGGTTGGCATTGTCAGTAATACTAACATAAGAAGTAAGCGTGCCGGCAAACTGCATGGCTTTGTTAGTGGCACCTGCAGCATTAGCCGTATAAGAGGTGTTAAAAGCGGTGGCGCTCATACTGGCCAAACCGGAATTGGTTAAATTGCCATCAAGTTTAAAATGGCCTACCAGGCCTGCTGTGGGTTGAGCATTGATAATTATAACTGCGAAAAATGCAATAGATAACAGTAAAATTTTTTTCATGTTTTAATTTTTTGCTGATTAATAAAAGCTTATTTGCTAAGCGTTGTGCTTTGTTTTAGCTTTTCTGAGGGGTGGGTTAGTTTCAGCAGATATTTTTAATTCTAATTTAGCAATGTCAAACTTAAGCCAATGGGAAAGCGCACACAATACCCCCAAAGAGTTACAAATACATTTTTAAAAGAAAGTGTATTTAACCTGCCAGGCTTTATAGTTCATACTAAAACCAAAGTATTCTGCTGTGTAAACAAGTTTTTTACAAATACTTTGGTTTTGTAAAGATGTAGACAAGCTTGTATTGATAACAGGGTGATATAACCTGTTTAATTGAGTAAAACACTTAAATATTTAGATTGAGTTGTTATAAATATTTTAACTGCTGATATAAAAAAGGCGAGAAGATTGAGCGTATAGATTATTAAATCTTCAAACAAAACAAAAATTAAACAGCTTTGATTATATTTGCAGCCTCAAACTGAGTTTTGAGTGAAAAATTAAACAGTTCTTATCTACAGATTTACTCAAACCAAGTAGTAAATATTAAAAAATAGTTTCTTTAGCAATAAAGAACGGGCCTATAGCTCAGTTGGTTAGAGCACCTGACTCATAATCAGGGGGTCCCAGGATCGTGCCCTGGTGGGCCCACTTAAAAATCAAGCAGTTATGCAATAAAATGCATAGCTGCTTTTTTGTTTGCACAGGATTTGCACAAGAGATGTGTCCACTAAAAAGCCTGCTGCACAATTGCAAACAGGCTTTGCCATGCTAACTGACCATAGATTCTTCAACTTCATCTTTTGATTCTACTTCCTGCCTGTTTAGTATAAGATCAACAGCTCTTTGTGCCTGACCACTGGCACTAATGATAAAGCGCTTATCACTTTTAAACTTTTCAAGCCAACTACAGATATAAGAAGCAGAGTTTTCAACCTGCTTGTCCAGGATACCAGTATAGGAATTCAGATAAGAAGCACCCAGTTCAGCAATCAGTTCTTCCATGCTGTAAGGTTCAGAACCAAACTCAGCCATATCAACAATTGATTTTCTACCCAAACGTTTTTCTGTGCCGGTACTATGTACCAGCTCGTGAAAAAGCGTTGAATAATAGCTTTCAGGAATTTTAAAGCTTTTCTTCTTTGGCATGTTGATATAATCCTCAATAAGATGATAGAACGCTTTTTGTTCCTTATGCTTTATCACCGGGCAGCCAGGCATGCTGTTAATGATAGCTTCGCATTCCAGGATACTATCAGTTTCAACCTTAACAAACTCAGGGATTAAATCCTTTGGAATATCCCGGCATTGTTCAACATTGAAGACTTTGTAATACCGAAGCATTGGCATTACTTTCGGTTTGCCTTTATCATCTAATTCTTCAGGCATTTTCTTCACCTGTTTCCAGAAGACAACAATGTGGCCATGTTGCCCCTGATTGACTGAACCGCCAATCTTTTTGAGTTGATCCCAGGTCAGGAACAAATTGCGTTCATAGTTAAGCGATAGTAACAGCCAAAGGTTAATACCCCGGTATGGCCGTTTACTAATCATGTTCATAGGAACACCAGTTTCAGACCATGGCTTTTGCCATGGAACAGTACCAGCTTCCAGTAATTCAATAATGCGGTCTGTGACCATTTGATACACATCCAGCTTTGTGGATGAAGTGTTTTTTGAATCCATAATTCAATGATTTAATTGTGAAAGAATAAATAATTCTCTCTCATTGTATCGGAACAACACAAAGCACATAAGGGAGGGAATTGTGGCTGTAAGACATAATTCTGCAAAAAATAAAAACAGGATTATTTTAATAAATCCTGTTTTTACACTATCACTGTTTCTATTTGTATAGCATTGCCACCGCCACCGCTTCAAAGAGTTTGATATAATACTTGCTTTTGTTACGCATTTCTTTTTTATACCAGTATGATAACTGGGGAAACTGCTGTGTTAGTGATTTCATAAGCACTTTTTTGGTTTTCTTTTGTCCCGGCGAGTATAGCGGATAGAACGCTTCCGGTGTTTCAGCAAATACTGGGATACCTTTTGCTTCAAAGAATGCACGGATATAGTAGATAAGCTGCCTGAAGGCTTCTGTTTGATGATGGGCATAAGGGATTGACAAAATAACTCTGGTAATACAGTATTGCCGTACACACGGCTCCAGGCTGGTGAGTATCAAGTCTGCTTTCGACGGCGACCAGGACGATTTATGCAGATGAATTGAGTAATCTACTAAACTGTTCTGTTTGATAACCGCTAACCCAAGGAGCCGTGTGTTCGTACTAATGCCCAGCGTCACCATATTTGGAGCTCTGGTTGATAAGGAAGGTATACAGGGCTGCACGGTTTTTCCTGATTTTACTTTCATCCATTGCCATTACTTTAGCCAATATCTTCCGAAGGAACTCTTCTTTATATTTCCGTACATACTGTAGGTGAAGGGTAATGGAGTCCCGGTCTTTGAGAGTATCAGCAATTTCATTGGCCAGTTTTATTTCATAGGGGTCATAATCTTGTTGCATAGATGCAATAACTCTTTATTAATTTAAAGTACTTGATAAGTTCCTTATTAATTGAATCGGTATATAACGATCGCTCTTTTTATCATTCGTTATCGTTCGTTTTTTATAGGCGATTTTCATTTTTTCAAAACCACAAATAAATAACTAACCAGGTACAACTAAGGGAAAAGAAAAGGACACCGAAATGTCCTTTTCAGATAGATGTCTTTTACGAACATCGCTGACAATTATGTATTCATGCGGAAAAGGATTAGTTATTAATATCAGGCTCTGTATGCTGAGCCAACAAATTACATTCAGAACCTACTTGCTTCCAGAGATCATCAAATAATTCAATAGGGTGGGTTTGATATATCCGGGCAAGATAGAACACCTGCAAGAGATTGGGAAGAACAACACCCCGCTCCCATTTAGAGAGTTGACTGGGATCAGCCAGCCCAACCATACGGGCAACTTTCTTTCGGGAATACCCCTTGCTGTGTCGGAACAATTTTAATTTGTTTGGATATCGACCTTTCTCCATGTATTCAGTGTAGACAAGAAAGAGAAATAAGTAAGGGGAGGGAAACTGGCTTATTAGCCACAAATCTGTGGATAACCCAGGATGATCAATATCATATTTTTAAAATCATATATGATATAACTTCCTAGACTAAATAAATAAAGTTATGAAAATAAATGATGACCTATTTATTTTAAAAAATGAAGAAAACTATATTTTATACCTGCCATTAAAATCTACTTCTGCAGTTGTAAACTCTGATACAATTAAATTGTTAAACGCAATTGATAAGGGAGAAAACGTTGATCCTAATAATGAAATTGTTCAAAAATTGAAAGAGATTGGTGTATTTGAAAGTTCTGTTTATCCTTTTAAAGATACGTTATATAAACCCACAGATGTCACCTTTTTACCATCCTTTATTTGCAATTTAGAGTGCATTTATTGTTATTCTAATGGAGGTGATTTTGTTACAAATAAAATCAGCATAAATACAGCAATAATAGCCATCGAATTTATTATTAAGAATGCCTTAGAATTAACCAAAAAGCATATCAGCATAGGGTTTCATGGAGGAGGGGAGCCACTTCTATATGCCAATAAACACTTTATTGAAAAGGTTATAGAGTTTACCAAACAAAAAGCATCAAAAGCTGGTTTGAATTGCCAATTTTCTGCTGTAACAAATGGCGTAGATATTGAGAGGTTTAATATTGCCTGGCTAAAAACCAATTTTTCAAGAATAAGTATTTCCCTTGACGGGCCTCCCGATATTCAAAATTATCAGAGACCAAAAAGGGGACATAATAAAGATTCATATACCCATACTCTGAATACAATTAATTTATTTGAACAAAACAACATTAGCTACGGGATACGTGCAACCATCACAAAGTATAGTGTAAATAGAATGGATGAGATTGTTGAACATTTTTGTAAAATAAGTAAGCAAAATAATTTTCACTTAGAACCTCTTTTTGAATGTGGAAGGTGTAAAACCTCTAAAATTGAAGCACCTTCAGAAGAAGAATTTATTGCTAATTACAGTAAGGCAGAGAAAGTAGCGAAAAAAAATGGCGTTAAAATAACATATTCGGGTATTGGAATAAATACTATATCAGATAAATTCTGTGGTGCTGCTGGAGACAATTTCTTTATTACTCCCGATTCATTCGTTACAACTTGTTTAGAGGCATGCAGACTAGATGATAATGATAACGCTCCATTTTTTATTGGCAAATATGATGAAATAAATGCCAAATTTCAATTTGATCAGAGCAAAATTGATTTTCTTAAATCACGAAGGGTAACAGGTATGAAGAGTTGTGATAATTGTTTTTGTAAATTCAGTTGCTCAGGTGACTGTTTGGCAAAAGTATTGAAAAGCACAGGAGATATGTTTGATACCAGCAATAATAAAAGATGCAAAATAACCACTGCGTTGACCGAAGAGATAATTAAAGATTCAATATGCTAAAAGATAACCTTTTTAAATATTATTTCTTTCGTGTAAAATTTTTCTTCTCAAAACCGAAATTTACACGAGATCCTTTGAAAAAGGATTTCAAAATGACCTTTAATGATAAGACAATACACGGTCGAATTGATAGTTTAATCAGGTTTGCCCAGAACAATTGCAAGGAAGAATTAATTGATGTCAAATTTATATATGGTTGTGTTGATTGGGAGTGTCTTTATAAAAATTTATCTAAAAAAAGTATTCGGGAGCATGAAAAAATACACATGAGTATTATTATAGACGTGAGTCTGAGTTACCCCATAATTGTTGCAAAAAATAAAAATGAAAGCGTTTATAAAGTAATCGATGGACTTCATCGGGTTAAAAAGGCGTATTTACTTCGACTAAAGTTTATAAAAGCATACATTATTCCGGAAACGATATTGTTGACATATAAATAGCATTTGTATGAAAAATTTTAAACTGCCTAATGAACTAGGGACTGATTATATAAAGCCTCTAATCATTAAAATCAAAAAGTCGAAAGATGTAAATAAAAGGAATTCAGAAAGAACCTTTACAGATCGTTGCACATGTGAAGATTACAGTTGTAAACATTGTAGCTGTGAATATACTTGTAGTTGTAATTACCACTGTAATTGTCAGACATGGTAATCCAAGCAAGATGAGTGCTTCATCAACGCATATAAAGTGAGGATTACTTATGCTTTAATAAATTATAACAATTAACCCCATATGTGTTTTTGGCTTTACTCATTCATCGGATGCTTCAACATCTGACTTCTTAAATGATCTGCACTTGCATACAGATAGATGGTAGTAGTCTTAATGTCGCTATGCCCCATCATTTTTGATAGGGAATAGATATCACATCCTCCTTCAAGCATAAGTGTTGCAAACGTATGTCTCAATTTATGTACACTGAACCGAGTTCCGAATACGGTTTGTACTTTATCAACAAAATGTTTCAGTCCAAATTGAGTTAGTCCTGTATTTTGTACTTGTGAAGTGAAAAATTCCGGGCATGTCTTTTTGCAGCGCTTTCGCTCTTCTACATAATTTCGCAAACTTTTAGCCAATGTTTGAGACATCGGAATAAATCTATCCTTTGACCCCTTTCCTTGGTTCACAAATATGGTTAAGTTTTCTATATCCACATCTGCATACTTCAGATTTAGAAGTTCGCTCTTTCTTAAGCCAGCAAACATAAAAGTAGCAAAGATGGCATGATTGCGGTATCTGAGAAATCTATTTGTATAGGGGTAGTTGTAGACTATTTCGAGTAAGCGGTGAGCATCCTGTTTGGTAAGCTTCTTAGGAAGCTTCTGCTGTAATTTTGGTCTCTCTATGTCATCAATTGGATTAAAGTCCATATAGTGCTTAGAAATACACCAAGTGAAGAATACGTGGAGTGACTTGTGGAAAATAATAGCTGTATTTGGAGACCATTGTCTTACTGTCCTTCCATGAAAGAACAACGCTCTCACATTCTGTTGAGTAACTTGCTCTATTAGTTGAACCTCCATAATCTTGCAATAGAGGTCAACAGTGTATTTGTACCGTTTTATGGTCTCTTTGGAGAAACCTTTAAAATATAATGAGTGCTCGTAAAATTCTTTGGCGATTATTTGTATTTCCATAGGGCGTGATTGTACCTTTCCCCTGGGCCTGCTCTACAGTAGAGGTGACTCTAAAACCATCAGTTTTCCAGAATTACCATTATTTTATAAGGGTTTTCTGAAAATCCTATTTGAGCACTTATCTCTTAAGGAGACGGTCGCAGGTTCGAATCCTGCTAAGCGCACAAATAAAGGGTTTTTCAGGATTTTAGGTGTAAATGACGACCAGCTTTGCTGGACCACCTCCAGTCAGAATTTTTTATAAAAAATGACTGAGTAGAAAGAGAAAAAGTATATTAATTTGGTAAAGATGCAGGCTTATTGAGAAGTATAAATCGATTAGATCAAACTATCAATGTTCATATTTTCAATATCACCACGAAATTCGCTGACTGGCAAACAACGTAAATAGATCATAGTTATGGAAATATCTTTATGTCCCATGAGTTGTTTTAATTTCAAAATATTATTACTGGTTTTGAGAAAATTTACTGCAAAAGTGTGACGAAGCTGGTGTACATGGAATTCAACCCCCGTTTGAAGTTTGAGTTTATCAATTAAATGTTTTAAGCCAAAATCCGTAAGCTTTTCATCTTGTAAGGTTGACACAATTAAATAGGGTGTTGTGTATGTTCTTCTTGAGTCGAAATAATCCTTTAAATGCATCAATACTGTTGAATGAAGTGGAATATCCCTTGACCTCCCGGATTTAGAAGTTTCACCACGCACTGTAAGGGTCTTTCTGGCAAAATCTATATCTCGAACCTGTAATGATAATAATTCTTCTCTGCGAAGACCACAAAACAGCAGTATATAAAATATAACCAGGTTTCGTTTCAAAGCGAGAATATTATTATTGTGAAGCGAATGAATACCTGTTATGATCTTTTCAATATCTTCTTTCTTAAGAAACTTTTTATCCACGTATTCGGGTGAAGGAAACCGCATTGTAGAGAAAGGGTTGCTTGTAATATGTTTTCGTACAGTCAGCCATTCAAAAAAAGCATTTAGTTTAATCCAATAAGTTGCAACCGTAGATTTTTTAATGCCGACTTTAATGCTACCTCTCCCTACAATTCGTTTTCTTTCCTGCAAAACTTTAAAAAAGCGAACAATAGTTTCTTGTGTGAGATTATCTAAAGAGCAATCAGGTATGATTCTAATAAATAATTGAAAGGTATTCGAATATGCCAAAAGTGTTTTGGGTTTCACTTTTCTTGCAAACTCACATTCATACATAAATTCTTCGAAGAGTTGCTGGATGTTTTTTCGCATAAGTGATTCAAGTATCACAAAGAATAAATCATTATGTAAGGAGAGGGAAATATGCCTAACACACATAAAACCCTGCCTTACAAATCTGCATTCACTTCTTTACAATAACTAGATGTCAGACATCACCCCTATCGGCACCACCAATTTTCGCAATGATAAAAAATCTTTCGGCATAAAAGATGCAGACCGGATGAACCATATCTATGTGATTGGAAAAACCGGCACAGGAAAAAGTACCTTGTTATTAAACATGGCTATTTCGGATATACAGCGGGGTAATGGATTGTGCCTAATTGATCCGCATGGAGATATAGCAGAAAAGATATTAGACCATATTCCCAAAGAGAGGATGAATGATGTCATATATTTTAATCCGGCAGATGAGCAGTATGTCATTGCTTTTAATCCGTTAGATAATATACCGCAAGATCAAACTCATTTAGTGGTATCTGGATTAATAGCAACCTTTAAAAAGATATGGATAGATTTCTGGGGACCACGATTGGAATATATTTTACGCTATGTGCTGCTAACCCTATGTAGCTATCCTGATGCAACTTTATTAGATATTCAGCCCCTTCTCACTAACTATGATTTTAGGAGAAGGATTTTATCATACTGTAGTGACCAATACTTGCTTTCATTTTGGTACAATGAATTTGATAAATACCCACCGCAATTAAAAGCAGAGGCCATTAGCCCGATACTAAACAAGGCGGGGCTATTCGTTGCTATCACACTGCTAAGAAATGTTATAGGACAATCAAGAAGTAGTTTTATGATACAAGAGGTAATGGATAATCAGAAGATACTTATCTGCAATTTGTCAAAAGGGAAATTAGGAGAAGATGCCAGCACTATTCTCGGCAGCATGCTGGTTAATGCCATACAACTCGCAGCAATGGCAAGGGCATCACAAGAAGAACAATACCGAATTCCGTTTTATCTGTATGTAGACGAGATGCATTCATTTGTATCAATGGCCTTTATTGATATTTTGGCAGAGGCCAGGAAATATCGGTTATCATTGTTCCTTGCACATCAATACATAGAACAGGTGAATGAGAAAATACGCTATGCCATATTTGGGAATGTCGGCACCATGATTATATTTCGTGTAGGAGCTGAAGATGCCAAACACCTGGTACAAGAAGTACACCCCACCTTCAACGAAGAAGATTTGATTAATCTTCCGAGATATTCAATGTACTTAAAATTAATGATTGACGGGGCTACATCAAAACCATTTAGTGCTACCACCACTGCAATCCTACAAAATGTAAATTCATTCAAACAAGAGATTATACAACATTCAAGAGAACTGTTTGGTAGAGTAACAGAAGAAGTTGAACAAGAAATGAATTCTCGGTATAAGGAGATTAAAAAGACCTTTAGTTCTGAACAAAACTCTTTATTCTCTTAAGAACAATTTACTTCTTTTACTTTTTTTCTCATGACTCTATCTGCGATAATCGCCAATGCAGCAACTAATACTGCGTTGTTGAAATTTCTCTCAAATTGTTTATTACCCAACACTTTAACAACTATGTATAGAAAGCCAATATATGCAGTTAAAAAAACAGGTAGCTTAATATTGTTCCACGCTTTAATGATTCTTTTGTAATGAAGATTCGGCAAATTGTCTTCAACAAACTTATCTATAAATTTTAACCCTAAATACGCTATCAAGACTGTTAAGCAGTTTTTAATATCCATGATGGTTATTTTTTAATTTTAAAAGAACAACTCAATGTAATTAATCCTCAAAATTAAACAATTCCTTAAGTGGTATATCCAATTCTTCGGCAAGCTGAGATAAATAATAAGCAGAGGGGTTAATCCTCCCTTTTTCCAATCGGTTGAGACTTTGCCTGTCTTTATCACAGCGCAATGCCAGTTCGGTTTGACTTAAACCAGCTTTTTCCCGTAACCGGGATATGTTTTTACCCAATTTTTTTTGAAATACTTCTTTCGTCATGGCCCATAGCCTTTGTAAGGCACAAGGTTGCAGATTTTAAAAAAAATATTGTAAACGTATCGGTTTACATAGTTTTTTTACTTATGTTTGCTGCATAGACAACAAGTGACCGTCTGAAATCATTTGCCGTACCAATAATAGGTACCCAAAAACCATTTTCTAAAACCAAAAACTAGAATTATGAAATTCAGCATCACCGTTTTGTTGCTATTCTGCAGCACAATTGCCTTTTCACAAACCACAGAAGTACTCACCAACCAAACTATCATCCAGTTGCAAAAGGCAGGGTTGGGTAAAGAGGTTTTAAAATCTAAAATCCAGGGCTCTGCTTGCAACTTTGATCTGTCAACAGATGGGTTAATCAGTTTAAAGAAAGCCGAAGTACCCGATGAGATCATTACTGCCATGCTCACTAAAAACAGCAGCCCAGCAACCAACACCAACACCACACCAAAAGCCATTCAATTAAGTTCCGGTATCTATTATGTTGATGCTGCTACAAACGACTATACAGCAATGGAACCATCGATACTCACCAATCAAAAATCAGGAGGCATAGGAGAAAGTTTAAAACGTTCTGTAACAGGACTATTCAATGCAAAACTTCGTGCATCACTGAGCGGCAAACAAGCCAGTACAAAAATTGCCACAACTAGACCGGTGTTCTTATTTGTGTTTGATACCACAGCAACAGGCTTTGGAAATAGCAGTTCATACTGGAGCAGTGCACAAAGCCCCAATGAGTTTTTCCTGGTCAAACTAAGTGTTGAAAAGAAAAGCCGGGAAGTGGTAGTAGGAAAGGAAAACAATATTAAATCCGATGTGGGTATTGATGATGATGAAAAAGTAACCTTCACCTCAAAAAAACTTAGTAAGGGGGTGTATGAAATCACGCCGACCAACCCATTAAAAACAGGAGAATACTGTTTTATGTTCGCAGCTTCCTCCATGAGTGCCGGACAAAGCCATAAAGTCTACGACTTTTCTATTACGCATTAAAACAAAGAAGACTAAGTATAAAGACGTAGATGAGCATATGGTTATAATATGAGCATAATAAATACAAAGAGACTAATTCAACAATTACTTTTTAACTCGTAAATAATACATCATGAAAAGGAACCACCCTTCATCACTCTCTATTTTTATTGCAACAGTATTACTGATACTAAGCAGTTGTAAAAAAGGAGGAGATACTACCCCAACTCCCACACCCGGTGCAGTACCTGTACTAACTACTACAGTCATAAGCAATATTACTTCCAACTCAGCACAATCAGGCGGTACTATAACCTCCGATGGAGGAACGACAGTAACAGCACGGGGAGTATGCTATAGCTGGTTAGCAGCGCCAACTATTACTGACAACAAAACATCTGATGGATCAGGTACAGGAACATACAGCAGTACTATGAACAATATGGTGAGCAATCATGGCTATTATGTGAGAGCCTATGCCACCAATGCTAATGGAACAGGTTATGGCAATGAAATCTATATGCAAACCAGTGCCGTGCCTTCGGTCATAACGCAACCAGTGGTAGAAAGTAGTCATAAATGGATAAGTGGGGGAAGCAGTGTACTCAGTAGTGCAGCACCAGTAACACAAAAAGGGGTATGCTGGGCAACAACCCCCAACCCTACTATTACTGATAATAAAACTTCAGATGGTACCGGCACCAATGGCTACAGTAGCACATTATCTTTCTCTATTAATACCGTTTACTATGTCAGAGCATATGCTACCAATAGTTTTGGTACAGGCTATGGCAATCAGGTTACTTTCACCACAAGTATTGCGATTGGATTAAACCATGGTGGCGGTATTATATTCGATGTTGATGGAACAGGCCAGCACGGTTTAATTGCCGCTACTGTAGACCAAAGCACTGCCACCCCGTGGGCACCAGGCAATTTATTTACCACCCCAACCAGCGCACAAAGCACTACTGATGGTGCAGCCAATACAACAAAAATTATTGGTGTGTATGGAACCAGCACAGCCTATGCAGCAAAACTCTGCCGGGATTACCGAGGAGGTGGATCCACTGATTGGTTCTTACCATCATCCAGCCAACTACAAGCTTTATCTAGTTATCAGGATGTCGTTGGTGGTTTTCCTGCACATGTGTTTTTAGGAACATTCAATTACTGGAGTTCGACGGAGTATGATTCTTTCAGGGCATTAGACCAGGACTACAACTATATGTTTACCTATAACAACCCACAGAAGAATCAATTGAATTATGTACGGGCAATACGAGCCTTTTAAAGATATTGAAAAGCTTAAACCTAGCCTGGCAACAAAGTGATCCTGCTGAAATGAAGACGGTTGCTGAACAAGGAAAGAAGGCAGATAAGAGAGGGAGTTAAATACGTTGCTATTGTAACCAAAATCCTTTTCTAAGGATTGAAGAAGCAAGGAAATGCATTTTGTAGAAAGATTTCTGCAACTGATAGTAATAATACGGTGATTGATAGAAATCATAAAAAAATAATTTACATCCCTGTTGTTTATTCAAAAATTCAGTATATATTTGAAAAGGAATTAATGTAGTATACTCGTAACTGTTATACTGTATTAATTCTACGGACTAAGTAACCGTTGATTTCAGGCAAAAGAAATAATCTACAAATAAATATACAATTAGAAGCTGTTATGCATCTTCTGATTGTGAAGTAATTATTTTTTTAACTGATAACCCAGAACAACTTATGAGCCTTTTCCGGTTCGTGCCTTTTTTACTGCTAATTTTTACTTCACAAACCAGTGAAGCACAAACTGATTCTGTATTTCAGAATCTGCAACAGTTCCCTGAAAAATATTTCCCTAAACTTGATACTAAGATTGACAAATACAGTAATCGTATCACTGGCAAGACAGAAAAAACTCTAACCAAACTGGGCCGCTGGGAAAACAAAATTAAATCACTCTTACAAAAAGCAAATCCTGAGGCAGCAACCCGTTTATTTGGTGAAGGTAAAATGACTTTTACATCGCTATTAAAAAAACTCAAGGAAGGTCAGGAAGTTGCAGATGGATATAGGTCTCAATACAATGAATACAGAGATAAATTAAATACCAACCTTAGGTATATTGAAACGCAAAAAAAGGAGTTAAACGCAAAACTTATCCAGCCTGTAAAAACTACTTCAAAAAAACTGAATGAGTTGGAGGATGAAATAAAGAACACAGAGGTAATCGAACAATTTATAAAACAAAGAAAAAAACAATTGATTGACGAATCACTTAAATATTTAGGCAAAAACAAATACCTGACTAAAATAAATAAAGAAGCATATTATTATACTGAAACCTTGCGAAACTACAAGGAGATTTTTTCTGATCCTGTAAAATTTGAAAATTTACTTGCAGGCCTATTAAAAAAAATCCCATCTTTTAATGACTTTTTTAATAACAATAATGGACTGTCTACTTTATTACAAAGTGGAACTGGCCCTCTGGCAGCAAGTAGCGGCAATGCAACTAACTACTCAGCTTTGGGTTACCAAAGTAACGCAAGCATAGTTCAAAACCTTCAACAAAGAAACCTTTCAGCACCAAATATTCAGCAATTAACTCAAACCAATGCTAATGCTTTAAACTCTCCATTACAGGAATTAAAAAATCGGTTTCCCAACTTAAACAGTACGGAAGATATGCCCGATTTTAAACCCAATGAAATGAAAAGCAAAACTTTTAAGCAAAGATTAGAGCCGGGGGCAAATCTTCAATTTGGAAAGGCGACAAACTTTTTACCCGGCACAGCAGACATAGCCCTACAAATGGCCTACAACCTAAATAGCAAAAGTTCAGTAGGCTTAGGTACTGTCTATAAACTCGGTTTGGGAAGCAGTATAAATAATATCAAACTAAGTTTTGCTGGAATCGGGTTGCGAAGTTTTCTTGACTGGAAATTAAAAGGCAACTTCTTTGCTAATGGAGGATTTGAATATAATTACAACACCACATTTAAAAGCATCAGGGATTTGCCATCAATTAACAGCAGCGCAATTTCGTTATGGAAACCAGCTGCATTGTTAGGCATAAATAAAAAATACAATGCTGGAAAAATGAAAGGCAATATGATGGTATTGTATGATTTTTTGGCAAAGCAAAAGTTGCCGCAAACACAATCTATAGTATTTAGAATAGGGTATAATTTTTAATAAATAAAAAAAAGAACATGACTAGGTTTATTTTCATTTTTTTGGTTTCATTTTTTTCTATTTCCATTAAAGCACAAGATGTAAAGGAAAAAAGTCTAATGGCATCATTGGAAAAACTACCAACAATCGAACTTAAGGACCTAAATAATAAGGCCAAGTTGGATCAATATCTAGGAAAAACGTTTAAAATATTGATTGATAAAAAAAATACTAAAAAAAACTCTACAAATATTACACAGTTGATCACTGCTGAACCCGGATTTAGCACACCTACGGACATTACTCAACCCCCAGTAGTTTTACCTTCACCTAACAGTGCATCACTTATAAATATAATAAATGAGAATGTTGATTTATATACTGGGAAAGCGAGTATAGACATTCCGATATACACAATTAAGACGGGTTCGATAGACGTTCCGATTTCATTACAAGGCAGTATTAATGCTCATAAGGTAAATGATATGGGCTCCTGGGTTGGTACTGGATTTAATTTAAATGCGGGGGGTGCAATAACCAGGGTAATGAAAAGCCTTCCAGATGAATTTACGGGCACTATATCCCCAACATTTAATTTCGCCGGTTTTGGTTACCTGCATTTAAAAAATCAGGGTGTAGATTTATCTTTATTTGATGACAATAATCCAAGTACTAGCGATAAATTCAATATAATTAATAGAGGTAATTGGAATGTTACGGAAAATCAACCTGATAAAGGATGGGATTTACAACCTGATGAATTCTATTTTAACTTTGGAAAGTATTCGGGGAAATTTATGTTTGATCAGGACGGTAATGTAAATCTAATCCCTCAAGGAAATGTAAAGATCTTACCGATTTTTTCTTCTATAAATAACATCAACAAAATAGTTGGGTTCACAGCTCTAACCGATGATGGCTTTAAGTATGAATTCGGAAATTCAAGCTCAGGCATCTATTCGCAAGCGCCAGTAGATGAAACAAAACTGTCGGTAGCCTCGAGTAGTTTAAATTATATTTACAGAGCAGTTATTTATGTGGATCCTAATACAGGTAACGAGTATTTTATTGTTAGCTTACCCCAAAATACCCCATATTTTTGGTACGAAAGAACCCCTTATGTACTTTCAAATTTACCAGTTTTACAATATGGTACGCCGGTTCCTAATAATACAGTTATTCCGGCAGGAGTAGGAGATTTTAGTTACCAGGTGAACAATAAATTTGTTGAATATTCTCATTATCCATCTACCTGGCATTTGGCAAAGGTAAGCTCACCTACTGGAGACTGGGTAAGTTTTTCTTATACCAATAGTAGCACTGACTATTTAGCTAACCGATCTTTTTCTGCTAATGTACCCGATTTAGCAGATATTCATAATAGTAATCCTAATATTATCATATTTCAATCTCCCTTAATGCCACTTGATGACAGTTGGCGAAAAATTTATCGATTGCCTTCACAACAGAACTTTACGGAAACAAAAAGTACAATAAATTTAATATCGAGAAAGCTTACTTCTATTATTACTTCCGATAATAACACTTTAAATTTTTCCAGCACTACTCCACGGGAAGACTTCCCCAATAGCACAAGACTGGATAACATTACAATAGTTAATTCTCAAAATTCTACCGTAAAGAAATTTAATTTAAACTATGACTTAATTGAAAATACACCTCAGGAATCTCCGTTAGAGCAATTTGAGTTTTTCTTTAAAAAGTCCGTTTATTATTATAATAATAATGCTACTTATATAGGTATGGGTTCTATGCCTAGCAGTTTGCAAAAGACCTTTCTTATACCAGATTATTTTAGAAAGCGACTTTTCCTTTCATCAATTCAGGAAGAAGGAAGTGGAGGAGCTACAATGCCGTCTTATCAGTTTGAATACTACAATGATTATAAGTTGCCTTACAAAACCTCTACGGAACAGGATTACTATGGTTTTGCAAATGAAAATGCTAGCAAACATCCTTTTGTTTCAGTTACTTATCCGATAAAATATCCATATTGGAGTAATTTCAATCCTCCCAATTCATTTAATGGGGATATTTTATTTTTAAGAACTACAAACGCAGGATTATCATATAGCGGCAATAAAAATTATAACCTGAGTAGAATGAAATCAGGAGTAATCAAAAAAATATTTTTCCCAACTGGCGGTTATAAAGAGTACTTATTCGATTTAAACGGAAATAATGCGGCATGGAGCGGTTTAAAAATTTATCAAGTTAATCAGTTTGAATCTTCTTCTGCTACACCGATTATACAAAAATATAACTATGGAAATTTTATAAATACTGATGCTGCTATTTTAAACTATAAAATGGCAGAAGCGGGAACAATTACACAAAATACTTTATTGTATCCTTCAAATCGAATTGTGTTCTCTGACTCAAGAGTGAATCCTGAAAGTTTAACAAAAGGATCTGCAGGCGGATATGATTTTGTAGAGGTATCACAGGACAATAACGGGAAATCAAAGACAGAGTTTTTCACACCAAACGATTATCAAGATAATTTAACTCAAACACGTATAGTATCACAATTAGCTACTCCAAATACTTTGATTTTCAATTATAATTTTCCCTTTCATTCAACTAACTCTTTCGATAGGAAAAGAGGTTTTCCCAAAACAGAGTCTATTTATAAACAAAACAGTAGCCTGCCATTAAGTAGAAAAGAATATACTTTTGTTCCAAGTACATCAGTTTATGGGGATATTATTATTCCTGAATTGACAGTAACCAAATATCCCGTGCCTTTAATTGATTTTGGTACAGCCCAATATGTTTTAATGTCATGGAATTGGTATTTATTTGGCAAGACGGAGCATATTTCTGCATGGAACCCACTTGTAAGTTCTAAAAATAAATTGTACGAACAAAATGGATCCAACTTCACAGAAAGCATTGAAAATTACGACTATAAAAAATTCACTTTCAATAATAAGGAGTACCTGTACCCATTGTCAACAACAAACTTAAAAGACAGTAAAAATGAACAAACTGTAACTACCATAAAATATCCATTAGACTTCAATACAACAAATGGAGATAGTTATTTACAAGGCATCGCTCAATTAGTAAGCAAAAATGTATTGGCTACTCCTATTGAACAATATAGTTATAAGCAGGATCAAAGTGGAAATAATAAAAAATATATCGGAGCATCCTTAAATACATATCATACCGATAAACCACTTCCCAAGAGCATTTTAAAACTTCAAACAAATGGCCTGGTCAATAATTTTACTGCATCAAGTGTTACCAACGGGCAATTTAATTTCGATAACCGTTACAAAACAGAACTAAATTTTCCTAAATACGATGCAGGCGGCAGGATCGAGGAACAAAATAAAGAATGGGATATAAAAGAAGTGTATATCTGGAATTACAATAAAATGTATCCTACAGCAAAAGTGGTAAATGCAAATAGTAGTGAAATTGCGTTTTCCAGTTTTGAAGCTGATGAAGGAAATAGTAAATTAAATATAGTTCCTGCAAATATTGTAGAAAATCCATCCGGCGCTTTAACAGGTAAAAAATACTATCTTCTTTCAAATACCATTACCTCAAATATTGTTACAATTCCTAACAAAAAATATAAACTTAGTTTTTGGGCAAAAGGTGGTGATCCCTTTATTGGGCAATACATTAATGGAATGTATGAATTTGTAATCATTCCTGCTCCGTTAAAATCTAAAACAGGTTGGAATTATTATGAAGTATTGATGCCTGCAAACTTTACGGGTGTTGCATCATTAGCTAAACGTTACGCTGCAGACATTGTTTATGCAGATGAAGTAAGGCTTACACCGGTTCAGTCTCAAATTAATACCTACACCTTTGATCCACTTATTGGTATGACCAGTGAATCAGATGTAAACAGTAAAACTACCTATTATGAATACGATGCATTTAACAGGCTGTCTGTAGTAAAAAATGAGGACAAGGATATTGTAAAAACAATTTGCTATAATTACGCCAATCAGGTTGTGCCCTGTGTAAGTAGCTGTGCGGCACCTATAATTAACTCGGCTATAAAAACGGGAGGCTTTAATGTTACATTGGATTTTACGGCTCCTGCTAATAGTACAAATTGTACCATACAAATAACCAGTATAACTGATCCTTCGGTGATATGGAATGAACCTCCTGGATGTACTTCTCCAAGAACGATAACCATCCCATATAGACTTCATCAGTATAGTGTTATTGTTACCAGTTTTTCTGCGCAATGCCCTAATGGTACACAATCGTTGCCATTTACTTTCTAATAGTTAAAAACAAAAACTAAGCATTTAATTCATAAAATAAATTAATTGAAGATGCATCTTTTTAATAAACACAAACAGGCTAAGACTTGCTTCTTTTTTTTAGTTGCATCGTTGTGGTGTACTGTAAATAGCAAGGCACAAATTTCTAATGATAAAAATTATGTAACTACAGTAGAACTTAAAAAACCAGGTGTAAAAACTGTTGCTTCGGCGCAAGGTGTTCCTCTGCAATCTAAAGTAGTTAAAGTAGAATATTTGGATGGCTTGGGTAGAAACACCCAGACGGTTTTATTAAATGCCAAAGAAATGGGGGTAGATATAGTTCTGCCCAAAAAATACGACGATTTGGGAAGAGAAATAAAAGCTTATCTGCCGTATGCAACAATCCCGGGGAGTTTAGGGGCTTTTAGAAGTAATTGGGAAACGGAGCAATTATCTTTTTATCAAAATAATAATGCAGCTACTTTGCCCAATGATTTGCCAGATAATAATCCCTTTGGCATAAATGTTTACGAATCCTCACCACTAAACAGGGTAATTCAAACATTTGCTCCAGGTAACGCATGGGCGGGCACGATAGGAACAGGTAGTGCGGAAGTTTCTATTAAGAATGAAGTTAAAATATATGATCCTTCTGCCGGGGATAATGTAAAAACATGGGATTTGAATTATTCATTAAGCACGGTAATTCCTGTAATCTCTTCATATACCTACCAGTTAGGTGATCTGGTTAAAACAAAAACTTTTGACGAACACGGGAAACAGGTTGAAGAATACAAGGACAAAAGCGGTAATACTATTTTAAAGAAGGTTCAACTTGCCAACACACCAGGAATTGGTGACCCACACGTTGGCTGGCTTTGCACTTATTATGTATATGATGAATTAAACAGGTTGCGCTATGTACTACCTCCCAAAGCAACAGAATATTTACGTAATAATAGCTGGGTGTTAACGCAGCCCATAATTGACGAATTATGTTTTTGGTATGAGTACGATGACCGGGGTAGATTGTTTACCAAGCATGTACCAGGCGCAAAACCAGTTAATATGGTGTACGACAGACGTGACAGGCTGGTGTTTACACAAGATGCTAATATGCTTACACAGCAAAAATGGTTAATGACTATTTATGATTTTTTGAATAGACCAATTGCAACGGCATTTTGGCCTTCAAATGATACCCGATCAGTATTACAGGGTTTTGTAGATGGTGATAATTTTAATATCCCCGAGGAAACGATTGCAATGCTAGGTGATAATTTTGTAATTAGTGGTAAGCCCAATTTTGTAAATATTGCAAGCCTGGATATTCTAACTTTAAATTTTTACGATAATTATCAAAACTCATTAGCTTCGGTTGGATATACAAGTTTTTATCCGGGCCATAGTTTGCCTTACCCGGCAGGGGTAGCAACAACTTCTGGCGATTATCCGGCAGATGCCACCCTTAACAATACCATTGTTGGTAAGTTAACCGCAACCAAGGCTAAAATACTTGATGCAACAGCTCTGCTAAACAACAACCCTTACTTATTTACTATTAACTACTACGATAAGGAATATAGGCAATTACAGACTGTAAAACAAAGTTTAAACTGGGGTGTATATTCAACACCGTGGGATTATCCGGTAAATCTTACAACTACCCAGTTTGATTTTGTGGGTAAAGTATTAGGTAATCAGGAAATTATAGGGCCTTGGGGCGGTGGTGATTTTTCGGTGGTTACTAAAAATGTGCTTGATTTAGAAGGGAAAGTAATACAGATTTACAAAGGGGTTAACAGCACTGTTGCAAATAAATTACTTGTAACTAACGAGTACGATAAGCTGGGAAGGCTTAAAATTAAAACAACAGGTACTGGTACTATTTGCGAAAATAAGCAAGATTACACCTATAATATTCGTGGTTGGATCAGGGGCGTAAATATGAATTACCTGAACGATAATATTTTGCCAACCAACCAACGTTATTTTGGTTATGAGCTGGCATATAATACTTTAGCATCTGGCGGTACTTTACCAACTCCGCAATTAAATGGAAACATTGGCTCAATGGTTTGGGCAAGTGCTGGTAAGGCAGGCAGAGATGCTTTAGGAACCTGGTTTCCAATTCCCTCAGGTGCAGGTATTAAAAGAAAATACGACTATACTTACGACAATACTAACAGGCTAAAAAAAGCAGACTTTACGGAGTATAAAAATTTTTGGTCAAATTTAGAAAAGGATTTTAGCGTAGGCGGAGATGATAATGGAGCTATGCGCTACGACGAAAATGGAAACATACTATCAATGAACCAAATGGGGGTAAATGGTACAATAGTGCAGCAACTTGATGGGTTGCAGTACAGCTATTTTAATGGGGGCAATAGCAATCGTTTAATGGCAGTACACGATGTGGTAAATAATTATGCCTCTACAATGGGAGATTTTAAAGAAAACAAAAATATAGGTAACACTACACAAGATTACTATTATGACGACAACGGAAATTTAACCAAAGATCTTAATAAAGGCATTGCTACTTTTGGCTACAACCCTAATGCACCGGCAATAAATTACAATTACCTTAACCTACCCGAATTTATAGCAATACTTAATGATAAAGCTAACGCAGACAAAGGCTACATTAAATTTGTTTACGATGCACTGGGCAATAAACTTAGAAAAGAAGTTACCGACCTTACCACCACGCCCAACCAAACCGTAGTAAGAACCTGTTATGTAAACGGTTTTATGTACACGTATAAAATAAATGGTGACGCATTTCAAATTGCAACCGAAGAGGGCAGAGTGCGTCATGCCATGCAACCAAACGGCACATTGGAATATAAATATGATTGGTTCGTTAAAGACCATTTGGGTAATACCCGTATGGTGTTAACAGAAGAAAGTACGCCCAGCCCATTGCGGCCATACCTGGCAACTTTTGAGGATAAGCCTACACAAAAAATTACTAGGGATGCTATTGCAATGGAAAAAGAATTATTTGGCGAAGATGTACTGGCACCGGTACGCAGCCCTTTACCGGTGGAGTTACAGGATAAAGACCCGGATAATAAAAAGTGTGCTTTACTAAAACCAGTCAGCAGTAATGGCAAAGTGCCTTACAAAATTTTAAAAGTAGGAGCAGGCGATAAATTTAATATAGCCGTGCAATATTATTACCGCCAGCAGACCACTAAAACAGAAGGCAAAAATGTAAGAGAAGATATTTTAAAGAACTTATTAACCGGTATTTTAGGTACAGGTACTACAACTATTGCAGGTGGTAAAGCTGGAGGCGGAGGCACAATACAACAAAACCTTACCCCAAGCCCTTATAGCAGCAACAATGCTTTACGAAATTTTACTGATACAGATAACGACAACGACAAAGCAATGGCCAACAGGCCAAAAGCATATTTAAATTATGTGCTGATGGATACCGCTATGCAATTTATTAAAGGAGGTGCTTTACGTGTTGGAGAAATAGATGCTAAAAACCCCGAATGGAAAAACCTGGCCCAAAATGATATAGAAGCTACAAAAGCAGGTTATATTTTAGTGTATATTAGCAATGAAGAACAACCCACAGCCGATTTAAATGCTGGCACTGTATATTTTGATAACCTAGTAATTATTACCAATGAGGGGCCGGTGATGGAAGAAAACCATTACTACCCTTTTGGATTATTAATGCACCCTATCAGTACCAGTGGAAGTGGTAAATTGCAGAATAACTACAAGTATAATGGTAAAGAAATGCAAAATAGTGAGTTTACGGATGGCAGTGGATTAGAATGGTATGATTATGGCGCAAGAATGTATGACCAGCAAATCGGAAGGTGGCATACATCGGATCCTTTTGGCGATAAGATGCCGAGGTTCTCACCTTACAATTATGCTTTTGATAACCCCATTATGTATATTGATCCAGATGGAATGGCTCCAACAGACTGGTATAAAAATAAAAGTGGAGGTTACGAGTGGCTAAATTCAAATCAACCGGTTAATGGATATACATATGTAGCTCAGAGTTTAACAGTCAATTCTTACACTGAATATTATGGAAAAAAGCAAGTGCTGCAAAGTTATTCATTAAATTCCAACGGATCTGTAACAACACAAGGCAAAACATATGGACTCGGAGAAGTGTTAACAACTAAAGGAGGTACAGATATAATAACTGGAGTAGGAACATTTGAATCTTCAAGCTTTGATGTTAAAGCAAGCACCGCAATTACCTTGGGAACCGGACTTTCTTCCAATAAGATAGGAAAAGGAGGTGGTGGAATGAATGGTTTGGGTGGCGATTTAGTTGGAATTGGTTATGAAGGAAACATAATTGATGGAGGCAACATGACAACAACACTACTCGGAAAAAATAATAAAGGAGTTATTACCTCATCTAACGGAAATCTAGATGCGAATTATGGGCTGCATGGTGTTAGTTGGGAATCTCAAACAGAAAAATTACCCACTGGGGAAGTGAACCAAATAACAAAAAAATCATTTACTTTATATGGATTTAGCTTTGAGCGTACAGATAATAGTAATGGCGCTAGGACTTTGGACGTTAAATTTGGTTATTCTTTTTACCGTTCGTTTTTTTTAGGTATTAAAGCAGAGGCGAATGTCTCTTTATTTAAAGAAACTTATATTCCTAATAAAACATTTTAGTCTATGGGGGTTTTAGTTTTTATGAAAATTTATTTGACAGTGTCAATAATTTGCAAATCTTACCTTTACACATATATCGCTAATAAAAATAATTATGAATTAGGTGGACCTGGAGGATTTTCTTTTGTAACCCTTTGGTTTTATAAGAAGCCAGTTAGTCCTGAGTATGATAAACTTAAAAAAATATCCAACTATATTCAATTACATAATATCATACTTGCCTTAGTATTAATAATTGTTTATTGTTTTAAATGAGTTTGAACTTACTTGTAAGTATTAGCGTTCAAATTAAAATTATTTTATAATTTCACAACAGCCAAAAACAATAAATTGCAGTAGAAAATGAAAAAGTTATTTATAATTACGCTATTTACATTTCTAATTCAATGTTCTTTGGCACAAAAATATTCAATTGTTGGGGCTTGGTACTGGAGTGATTCTACACAAGCGAAATCTCTTTTTTTTGACCAAGATGGAGGGGTATCAATGCATACAGGGCTAAATAATAATATTATATTTGAAAAACAGCTTCGAAAAGGAAAATGGGTTTTTAAAAATAATACTCTTTTAATTACATGGGAACAAAATAATATTGAAAGGAATATAGTAAAGTTTATTGATAGAAATATTCTTCAATTAAGTCTTGTTGTAGATAAACAAAATCACAAATTAAAAAGCAGTTTTATCTTTAAAAGAATAATGGATGAAGAAGTCATTCAAGACAAAATTCAATAAGTAAAATTTCAGCTAATGTTTCGTATATTGGCTTATATTGCTTTGTTCATAAGGCCTATTAGTGAGTGATAAGTTAAAAGTGCATGTAAAAATTCAGGCGATTGTAAACGAATTCAAACGAAAAGAATCTCAAACCTTTTTTTACTTACCGCTGCCGAATGTTATGTAAAGTAATAGAGTAGAAAAATTAAAATAGCTATGGTAACAAATTATACAAATTTTCGCCGCTTAGTGTGTTATAAATGATTTGAAGTATTTAATTTCTGTTTAATAGCTTAATAAATTGACGAATAAAATGTCGTGAAACAAACAGCAGAAAAGTTGGTAGCACAAAAATATTTATGCTTTTTCAAAATAAAGTTATCATACAAAACATAAAAGAAAATCTTACATTCCTATTTACTGCAACCATATTTATCAGTTGTAAAAAATCCACCACCACAAATGCTCATACACGATTTTTATAGCAAATACCCAAAGTATTGATAGAACAGATACGGTTTATTTGGCAAGGCCATCTAATGTAAATGTTACGGTACACAAAGCAGGCACTTATCTTCCGCTTGATTCCATTGCTACAAGTGCGAGTGGCGATTATTATGCTGCTAACGGGTATTCTCCAACATAAAGGAATATAGTAAGAGATAAAGCTGATGCACCAGATAAACTACTTAACCTTTATACGCTTTACGAAGTACCAAATTCTGTATTTCCCGTGGGATATTATCTGCAGCGGGGCAATGGTCAGTACTAGAACAGATTCAACCGATTTAATTCAGTTTGGTACAAAAAGCATTAACCTTAATTATTGATTTATATAGTCTGTCATTAATCAGTATAGGAAACATAAGGGAAAGTAAATCATCATATTTAGCGAGAATTTGTTTTTAAACAGGTAAGAATAAAAACCTTTACCTTATAACCATCACCGATCCTTTTCGCTGTATTAATTGTCCATCATAAGTAACAGCCTCAGCAATCCAAACAAAATTACCATTAGGTACTTTTTTACCTCCTAAAGTGGCATCCCATTTATCAAAAAAGTTTTTTGTGGTAAATACAATATTGCCCCAGCGATCAAATAAAGTAAAATAATTTAATTGTTTTATGCCAATACAAATCGGCTGTAAATAATCATTTACTCCATCAGCATTGGGTGTAAACGCATTGGGCACATAAATATCTGCCCGGGTAAAAACTTTAATGTTAATGGTGTCAAATCCCTGGCAACCTTCTGTAGTAACACCCTTTAAATAATAAGTTTGGTAACTATTATTTAAAATAGCTATTGGGTTAGCAATGGCATTATTATTTAATCCTGTTGCCGGCGTCCAGGTATAATTGCTGGCACCGGTAGCCTGCAATTGTAAAGGTTGGTTTTTGGCAATAGAAGTATCTCTGCCCGCAGAAACATTCACTTTTTGTATACTAATGGTTTTAGCTACTATTGCCGACGTGCAGCCATTTTGGGTAGCAACTTTTAGGGTAACTGTAAATGGTAAGTAACTTAAGTAAGTTGTCACCGGGTTTTGTAATGCAGTGATATTACCATTACCCATATTCCAGTTCCAGGCAGATACAGTACCTAAGCTATTGGTGCTTATGTCGGTAAATTGTACGGGTTTGCCAAAGCAGGCGCTGTCGTAACTAAAATTGGCAACCGGCGTAGAGTGAACAATGGCTGTATCTGTAAGCGTAGCCGACCTGCAGCCTTTATCATTCTGCAACCAAAGCGATACCGCATATTTACCATAAGTACTGTAAGTATGATTAGGGCTTTGTGCAACAGATGAATTACCATCACCAAAATTCCATTGATATTGTGTTATGGGTTGCCCGCTTCCGTTACTTTGGTTAATAAAATAAACCGGGCTGCCTGCACAAATAGGTTTTAAGCTATCTATTTTAAATCGGGCAATGGGTTGCGGAAAAATATCAATGTTTTGATAGAGTTTAATAATGGTATCGTGCATACAACCCTTTGCGGAAATTGTTTGTAAGCTAACAGCAAAAGAATCCTGGGAGTGATAAATATGTGAAGGATTGATTGCGTTAGAAGTATTAGGGTTTCCTGTACCTGCTAATGGGTCTCCAAAATTCCATACATGTTGTAAAGCATTACCGTTACCACCGGGCAAGGTTGCTGCACTGGTAAATTGTATGCTGGCATCAGGCAAGCAACCATGCGTAAAACTGAATGCAGCCTGCGGTGTTGGGTTTACAGTAATAAGTTTAGTACTGTCGGCACGGCAACCAAAATTGCTGATATAACTATACGTAATTAAATATGAGCCTGCGCTGACCAATGCAGGGTTAAATGTTCCTGCAGGGCCATTTGTTATACCAGTGCCTGAATAAAAACCATTACCGGCAAGCCCCCAAACTTCGCTGGCCTGGGTAATATTAAAAGGCAGCGATTCATTGCATACTTCGGGGATGGCGTTAAATAAAATTTCAGGTGAAGCATTTACAGTAATGATTTTTGATCTTATGTCAACACATACCCCACCTGAGTAACTGTGCATTTGTATAGTAAAGGTTTTAAAAGCAGGGGTAGAAAAATTTGTATAACGATGATTATACAAATTACCATTGGGTACCTGGCCCGGGTTATTATCGATGGTAGAATCACCATCGCCCCAATATATTTTTAACAGGGTAATATTACCAAAATCAACATAAGAACTGTCTTTAATAGTTACATCGGTATTGCTGCATAAAGTTGAAGCATTACTAACAATAAAGTTGGCTTTTGGTACCGCACCGTTTACTGTAAAAGACTTTGTAACACTATCCTTACAACCCAAATAAGTAGTGGTTACAAGTTTAACATTATACACGGCGGCTACACTGTACTGGTGTGTGGGGTTTTGTAAAATAGAAGTGTTGGGGTTTGGAGTTGTTGCATTAGGATCGCCAAAATTCCATAGGTAACTTAATGTACTGGTATCTGCAACGGTTGTGTTATTAGTAAAATTAGCATAAGCATCTAAAAGGCAAACCGCAGGCAAAGTAAAATTTACCTGCGGCTTTGCTCCTGCAACTACAGGTAAAGAGAAAGTATCTGAGATACAATTGAATTCGCTGGTAGCAACCAGTTTTACAGTATAAGTTCCAAAACTGCTGTAAGTGTGCACTGGTATTTGCAATGCAGAAGTATTGCCATCACCAAAGTTCCAATACCAGTTGGTAATTGCACCGGCAGCTAAGGTAGAGTTGTTGGTAAAACTAAAAGGATTGGTATAACAGGTATTGGTGACAGTAAAGCTTGCAGCAGGCTTTGCAGCAACATTCACAATTTTGGTAATAGTATCAGTTGAATTACACTGATCGTTTGATACTACTGTAAGCATAACCGGGTAAGTGCCAAATACAGTATAAGTATGTATTGGATGTTGTGCATTGGAAGTATTGCCATCACCAAAATTCCATAAATAAGATACTATCTGTGCACCCGTGCCAATAGCTGATGAATCATGAAAAGCAACGGATAAATTATTACAACTGGTAGTAAAACCAAATTTAGCAGTTGGTGCAATACGGTTAAATACTATCAGCTTAGTTCTGGTTGAAGTACCGCCACAAACATTGGCGTTATTGATGGTTAAGGTAACGGTAAACTGGTTGGGCGTAGTGGGAAATACATGCGAAATATTTTGCCCGGTGCCGGTATTGCCATCACCAAAATCCCATGTCCAGGTTACAGGGCCGGGTACATTACTGCTGCCAGTAAAGTCAATCGTTCTGCAATCGGGTTGAAAACTGTAAGTATAATCAACATTATAGTTTGTAACTAATCTGCTGAAAAATGTAGGCAAACCATATTTACCATTCCGGCCACTTAATGAGATTGCTTGCTCGGTGTAACCACAACCTGACCCATATTGATTAGGATTGTTAATAACACTGGTTTTAGGAAATGTATTGCTGTATAGCTTATTATCCGGGCCTAACTGGATTGCGGGATGAAGAAATGCAACACTATCAACCTGGTATCGGCTATTTATTATTGTAGTGGAATCATGAATAGCCACTTTATATTGATATGTATAGGTGCCGTTTATGTAAACTAATTGTGAATTTGGAGAAAACTCTGCCCCATAAATCGTAATTGCACCTGGCTGTGGAATAAGGATTCTATCCGAAATAACACCTGTATTATTATCAAATTTTAAAAGATCCCACTTGCCTTCATATCCTCGGGCACTGGCTATTTTTGTTCCATCCGGAGATACCTTAATGCAGCCCGACCTATAACCAAGTGTGTTACCCGAAATGGATGCTACAGTGGAAAGGACTGGATTATTGTCAACGCCATTGCAGGTTACTTTGTAAGAACGATAGGTATGATTGCCAAGCTCTTTGGTTATAACCCATATATCAATACCGTTAGCGTGGCTGGCTGCAGTAAGTTTTTCCGTACATGGTGCATAGAGTAGAATGTTTTTTACAGCAGTAATATTTCCTAAGCCACCATTTAAACTCATATCCACTTCAGAATAACGATAGCCATAAGCATATAAGTGTTCGTCTGCATCAGCTGTAAAAATATAATAGATCGTAGCACTGCCCGGTTTAGGAATAACAATTGATGAATGGGTTGAGGATTCATGTCCCATTAAACCAGTACCGTTTGGCATAGGCTGATGGTTTTTATTCCATACCGTTACACCATCAGTATAAAATAATAAATTGCCAGTTGAGTCAGATACTGTAGAACAACCTTCTGTTGTCGACATCTGGCTATTAGTTAATGCGGTGGGTGGAGTTGTATTAAAATTAAGGCCTGCTTTATCACCAAAATACCAAAAGTTTGCCTGTTGAGCTTCACAGGTAAAGAAGAGTACAAAAGCAGTTAATAAAATGAGCAAAAGCTTCCTCATACGGTTATAGAATGAAGGTATTAAATATTCTTTATATTTTAGCCTTTTGTAACAAAATAAACACCATTTACCTTTTTGTGAAGGAGTACAAAAAATAAGACTGTGTAGCATTAACGTTTTCTATAAAGAATAGATTTGTCAGTAAAACTACCCCCGAGTTTTCTTATAATTCATTTGTATTCACAAAAAATCCGGTAAATCGGTCTTTCAAAACCATACTTCGGCAAAGTCTCCGCCAAACCAAAAGAACAATTGCGATAACCTTTTGAAGATCCTTTGATGGTATCGCAATACTTCTTTTGCCCTTCGGGTTGCTTACACAAGTTTGTCATACACTTTGCAACTCAGCATGTTTTTGCAAGGGTAGCTACTATGCCTGAAAAGAACCAGCCACTCACTTACACCATACTGCACTTTCGCTTGGCTACATTCGGGCTCATAATTGTATTACAGCAGGGTAATACAATCCAAACACACAAAGAACCATCCCTGGCATTTCACCTGCCTCATACAGCCCCACAGCCTCATTCCACCATGCTCCAGTTTGTCTGGTACGTTCCTGTCTGTATCTTTTCATGCACCCGCTACCAATATTATTTTGCGAGCCGGCGGCCACCGAGATGCGTTTGGGGCTTGTCGTCACAACTCCTGGCTTGTACCTTCAGTATGCTTGATGACAACCCCTGCACTGTGCGTCCACATTCCTTGCAGTCATTGTCCTGTCCGCCCCATCCGGTGGCACTCGCAGCCACGTCCATTCGTTCCTCTCTCCCGTGGCTTAACGGCTCGGTCTTAGCTACAGTGTTGAAAGCTTTCAACACGGCTATGCTTCTTTTTGGCTGAGGGCTCTTTTACCGTTTTTAACAAAATAAGTTTTGTAAAAGGTAGAAGTTTTACTACCTTTGCTGAAACATAAATAAACAATTATGAAAAAATTGCCTCATTTAAAAAAGATCATTTTCGTAAATGAAAAGTTCAGAATTCCACCGACTAGTTAAGAAAAATGGCTGGAGCTTTATTAAAGCAGAAGGCAGCCATTACATTTATGGGAAAAACGGACAAACATATCCAGTTCCTTTTCACGGCCCAAAAGAGTTGGGAAAAGGTTTAGAAATGAAAATGAGGAAAGAGATGAAGCTTAAATAGCATCAAATGGAAACCCTGAATATTAAATTCATATATCAGGTTGCTTTCAAAAACAGATGGAAACACGAGATTATCATCTGTTTTTGAAAAGTACACTAAACACCAAGGATTATTACAAATGAACACACAACGAAATAGCGTTAACCAAGAAAAGTCTTCAAAAAACAAAAAAATTAAAATCATCATCGAGCGAAGTGATGACTCCTATAGCTCCTATGCACAAAATGTACCTGGTGTTTATGGTCATGGAGACACTGTCGATGAAGCTAAACAATCAGCGTTGACAGGAATAGAATTATTAAAAAAGTATAATAAAGATGAGAATATTCCTTCCATTCTAAAAGGAGAATATGAGATCATATTTAAGTTTGACGTAGAAAGTTTTTTGAATTTCTATAAAAGGACTTTTACGAATGCTGCCTTAGAACGAATGACTGGTATAAATCAAAAGCAGTTTCAACATTATGCCACTGGTCTAAAGAAACCTAGACCTGCTCAAGTAAAAAAAATTGAGACTGCTATGCATCGTCTGGGAAAAGAATTGATTTCTATGGAATTATAATGAGAATGCTTGTATCTCTGGTATAACTGGCGAACATTATAAATTAAAATAGCACCTTATCTTTTGGTGTAAGGAGTAGGTGTTGTATATTTTTCACTCTTTCTTTAATAACTAAAATATCATCAACCTTTATTTTAAAATCATCTTTATACCTAGCATGTATATATGCTTTTTGCAACAGTAGAAACAATCTTTCATTCTTTTCATTGTTACGAGGGAATATCTCTTCTATTTTATAATAAGCCATTGAGCAATAGCGTATCAGTTTATCAATGTTATGCGTATTGATATGTAATCCTGTACCTATTTTTAATAGTAGGCGTAAAGACTGTTCTGCTGCCTGATGTAACATGAACATTGCCATATTATTTTGTTTTCTTATCAGGTATAATTCAGCACCAGCAATAAATTCGTTTACAATATTATATTGTGCTGTCCACTTTTCTTCATCTGCTAATACACTCGTTGAGTTATCAGAAGAGGTAGAAAAGGGGAATGAAATATTACTTCCATTATATAGAAGTACGGCAATTTTTTGTATGGTATAAGCAAAACGATGACCTTCCAGTAACCAGTTAGTAAATTGTTCTACACTCAGTACAATCGATGTAACTGGGATAAAAGAACGGCATGTATTCTCTATTCTATCCTGAAGATCATTATGGCTATATTTAGCATCTTTGTTAACCAGTACCAGCAGGTAATAATGTCCTACGCTCCTACAAGACGGCGCATCTGTTAAGAAAATAGTTTCTGTACGTCTTTGGGACAGGGAAGAGCCGAGCATATAGATACATTCAACTGTGTCTATTTTAAGTATCAGTTCTACTAATACTTTTTCCTGCTCTTTAAAGGTTTGTGTTAGCAAGTAATACATGATCATTTCTTTTTTGTGTTAGGAATATTGTGCTTTGTAGATTTTGCCTGTAGGTTTGTACGAACATGGAGTAAATGACATGCTTCAATTAGTTGAAGCATTCGTAACCTGATAGTCATAAGTTCCGAGGAGGGGTATTCATCATTAATAGGATCAGTACTTAACGCATATTCAATTATTACTTTTAAGGCCTTCTTCCATTCTATTTCTGTCATGTGAGAGATGAATTTTTTAATCGCTTTATACGGATTAAAATATTGCCTTGCGGTAAGGTTTCTAGGAAAAGCCTCCCAGGCTGGCAGATAGCGTAAGTCCGGAACAAAATCCTTGTGTTTGGAAATGTCAGGAAATTCTTGCTCTTCAAAGGCTTCTAAAACGGCTCCGTCTCTTTCAGAGTAGCTTTCTCTAATGGTAAATGCAGCAGCAGACAATTCTTCGAATCTATCAATAAAAAATAGGAGATCACCTGGACTTCGTTTTTTGTACACTTTGTTGTTAGCCGGAGATCGGATAAGATTTTCAGTATCCTTAATTGCATTAAACATGTCTATGTCATTAAAAAAATCTTTGATCACATTAAAGGCGTAGGTGATTTCCTTTCCTTCAGTTGAATAGGTGTCCATAAAAAAGTTTTTAATTGTGAAAAGAGAAGTATGATTTTTAATTTAGAACTCGTTTTGCCGTCAAAGAAGACCATCTTATTCTAGTGCCATCTTTTTCTTTTGTTGCTGTAAAAGACTAAATACATCCTCAAAAAGCACCTTTGCATTTTCGTATAGAAAGATCATATTGCTGCGTTCTAGTTCATTGGAATGATCATTATCAACGATGAGTGCCAGTTTGAGCATTTTCCAGAGTTCATCGGAAGGTCCGTCTTCACCGAGGATCATAAAAAAATCTTGTGTACGGCCCCATTCAGGGCCAAGGCTCTTTCGGTTTTTAGTCTTAACTCTTTTAGTGGTTTTTACTGTGTTACTATTCATAAATGTCTGATTTTGATCTTAAGTTTTGGCTCGGTAATTTCTACAAATTCTACTGCCATACATCGTGAATTCTCACCTTCATGTCCGTGAAAATTCACGTAAATAGATCAATAGATATAGGTATAGTGATGTATAGTATTTCGCACCATTTCATCTACAAAAGAAATATTTATGATTGATTTTTCTATACGCCTAAAAACGTATTTTTTAAGGAAGGACTAGAAATTTTGAGTAGGTATTTAATAGTAGGAAAAAGTAGGTTTAAATACCTTCTTCATATATAATTGCAGTCATTGTTCTGTCCGCCCCATCCGGTGGCACTCGCAGCCACGTCCATTCGTTCCTCTCTCCCGTGGATTAACGGCTCGCTCTTAGCTACAGTGTTGAAAGCTTTCAACACGGCTTTGCTTCTTTTGGCTGAAAGCTCTTTTATCGATTATATTTACAAAGTATTTTAAAGTTATTTTTTTGCAACTTTGAGGTCATATATTTCATAATTTTTAGTAAACAACGGTGAATCAAGAACAATAACTATTAATGTACAGATTGAAAGAAAAAGCAAATGCAATTAGTAAGCTGATAGAGTTATCAAAAGAGAAACATACGTATCGGCATTCTGATCTGAAAGCCATGCAGGCTGACAATGATTGGGCTGCTGCACATCTTTTGTCAAAGTTATTTTTTGAAAGCGAAATAATACCTAATACATATATCTCGTTCGAGCAGCTAAATGCAATCCGTAAAGAGTTTGAGAGTAAAGAAGAGGTGATAGATATTGAAATTCTGATTAAAAAATTTTGGATTAGAATAATTTGTGGACTTGTTCAAGTTCCGACTGGTATTATTAGTGCTTCGAGCCAATATGAAAAGTTAAAAGATGCCGAAGTCGAGTTTAATTTTCTTGTTGAAGCCGCTCTTAAATTCAAAGAAAATACTCCTGTTGAAAAATCTCTTTTTTTAGAATTTGTTTCAGAATATCAAAGCAAAAAAGGGGAAGTCATTTCACTTGAGAAATGCAAGGCAATACATTTAATGGAGGAGAAAGATGAGACAATTAGAATTTACAATATCAATTACAACAAACCGATTTTTCAGTATAAAGATGATCTTAAGTTTATTGGATTTCTTCTGGAAAAACAAAAACAAGGCGATCATTATAAACTAACGATTCAAAGAGAGGTATTAGAATCTATTTATACTTTACATAAGAGTTTATTTTCTGAAACTCCCACATTAGAAGAACTTATAGTTCAAAAAGTAATTGTAAAAAATGGAACTGACTATTTCTTACAATTATGGAGTTGTGAACCGGACTATTGGACAACTTTCGGCAACAAAATTGGTGCATTACTGTGGGAATTAATGAAACAATCCTACATGTATGCTGCAGATGGTAATCTAGTTAGGCAATGGATACTGAAAATGCAATTTATTGATGCTTTTATTAAATCTCTAGATTTAATAAAATTTGAGGATAAGAAGCTAATTTTGAATAGCTGTTATGAGATTTTGATAGATGATAATGACCTATTCGGCCTAGATACTGAAATTAGTAAATTAGTCCTTTCAAACAGAAGGTCTGAATATGTAATAATAACAAACTCTCCCAAAATTGGCTTTCCTGATTTAACTAAGGCAAAGAATATATTTGAGCTATTTAATTTGATGGAAGAAAGCAATGAGGTACATCAAAGCGATTTACTTTGGATGCAAGAATCAAGATGGTTTATTGATAAATTAATTCAAACCATAGTATTCTATGATGATAGTGAAGCGGGTGAAGATTTGAAATACTCAAAAATCAGGCGACTATTAGTAGAAGGATTTAGTAGACCTTATTTATTATGGAGAGTATGTTTTTTCATTTACTATTGGCGACCTGAAATTATACCCTACCTCTGCTTAGATGAAAATTTGTCCTCACTTGGTTTTAACCTTTATTTTAATACCCAAAAAGACAGGCTTTTTTCTGAGGCTATAGCTACTGATATTAAGCGAGAGATATTTTACGATAATTTTAATCTTGTATTATCGGGCTTAAGGAATTCTCATAAACTAACGAATTCAGAAAAAGCTGTAAAGGTGTTTGAGTGTCTTTTAATAATTTCAGAAAACAAATGGCAATTTTATAGGGACACCCCGACACAACAGGTACTTATTGAAAGAGAAAATTTAAAAAGGACTTTTACTGGATTAGTTGAGGTTTTTAAAATCAAGAAACTTCAAGGTTCTTATTTTGGCCCAACAGGGGAAATACATAAATATTTTTTTTCTACAATTCTGACTGAGTTATTTGAAATTGTTAAAAACTATACTTCTAATAGAACCTATCCTGATGGCGTAATTGGTCTTTCTTTAGTAAAGATGGAATTGCTTGATTTGTTGTTTGAAATGGTAATTAGCGAAAACTATCAGCAACAAAAAGAAGAGGTTCAGGAGCTGGAAGAAAGAGCTATAGTTAATCAATTTCTTTCTGAGTATTGCAAGGTATTTAATACCAAATCTGTAACTCAATGGAGTTATCAGGATGCTCAAATGGCAGATGTGACACCCCTATGGTCAAATAATCAAAAAGGTGTTGAATTAATCCCTTGGGAGAAGTGGGCACTTTATCTTGAACAATTTGATTTGCTTCCTGCATTTTTAATGCCTTCTGAGTTAAAGCTTAAAAGTACAGAAGACAAATGGGATAAATACAATCACTTTACTATTGATAAAATCAGAAAACATCTTGAAATATTAATTCTTATTCATCAGCGATTAAGACTGAAAGAATTTGTATACAAACAACAGGGGTTTAAAATAGATATTGTACTATCTAGAATAGAGAGATCGATAACTGATTTTATTACCAAATATTCGATTGATGATACCCTTAATGCGAGCATTGATATTTTTGATGATCGGCATGAAAGAACAGTTTTTGGCTCTGAAGAAAATGCTTTAATTCCAATTTTAGCACAAGCATTAAATAAATTTGAGACACTTAATAAAGAGGAAATACTTAAATCCTTAATAAAAACAAGTAGCCTTACAAAATGTCTTAAGCTGCTTGAATTTTTATCCAGCGAAGCAGATATAGCATTTATTAAAAAACAAATTGTCGGATTTGATGTATCTCAGTATCTCGACGAAAAGAAATACATCCCAGAAATTGAGAAGGTTGTTGTAAAACTGTCTGAATTTGAAGAATTTGTTGATAAAGCAAAAGAAGCACTCCATTTTTGGCAAGAGAAGATTCTAACACAACGTGATAATACTGAATACTTAATTACCTATTTCCGAATAAAGTTGATTATTGCTTATTATGAAGGCGATGAGAATGCAATTATTTCTGAGCATGCTCCTCCAGTTGATTCCTTTTCGACATCAAAAGGATTTGAATTTATTGCAGCCGAAACCAGGGACTTTTATTTAGGCTTGGTAAAATTAAAAAATAATGATCCAGAAAGTGCATATTTCATTTTTAATAGGTTAATTAATTCATCAAAAAATGATACATCTACTATCGCAAATAACAGATTTTACTCTCATATAAAACTTGCAGAGACTAAAAAAAATCTTGAAGAAAAAGACAAATGTTTCTCTGACGCTATTATAGAATGGGACGCATATGAAAATAGTATACCTATTGCAGAGCGAGCATTTGAATTAGAGTATACGCAAGAGAATGTTTGGTTAAATAAATTAAATGTTTATCACGAATTACAACGGAATATTGATTTTGACAGGCTGTTTAATTCTTTGGATAGAACGTATCAACTACGAAAAGACTTTTTTGAAATACGAGTAAATAATTCTGTAAAAAGAGGTCAATATGAACTTGCAAAACAGTTTGTGAATGAAGCAAATGGGTATCATCAATCAAAAGATGATACAATTCCTGAATTTATAAGAAGTGCTATTGAAAAACTTGAAAATGAAGAAGATTATAAAAGACTTAGACATCAATACCGGGATTTGATCTCAAGAAGCCCCGAAAAATTGGTTTTGATTTTACCAGATAATATAGTGGGTAAAAGAAATATTCACGATTATGTTTTAAAACAAATATGTAACAGCGTAAATAATATTTTGGATATTATTAATTCCATTGAAAAAATAAATAATGAAGATAAGTATACAGATCTGCTGATATTGTGTCTGCAATCAAGGTTGAGAAGTTGGTATTGGCAAATCGGAAATACCAGAGGTGGCTTTTCTGGTTCAAATAAAAGGAATAGTGGCGAACTTGACTTCGTTATAGATTCTGCCGATGGCGAGCGGATTGCTACTTGTGAGGCACTACTGATCCATGGGAAGAACACAAGTACTGTTACTACTCATGCTATAAAGACATTTAATTACGACCACCGAAGAAAACTCTTTTTTATTTTAGCATATTATAGTGGAACCGATTTTATCAATCATTGGGTAGATTATAAAACTAATATAATTCCAGGCATTACTTTTCCTGTTGGTTTTCCTCTATTAGAGAAAGTAGAAGAAATTAATGAATCTTTCACGAATAATTCAATTCGGGTATTACTTGCAAAGCATGGGAACGATTTGAAGGTTTATCATGTCTTTATAAACATTAACTATAAACTTGCTACCCCTTAATGAATAAACAATTAGTTGAAGAATTGGCAAAACGATTTTTTGAAATTCAGGATTTGTATTCTTTCTTACAATTATATTCAGTTCAGATATGGAATCGAATTGAATTTGTACGTAATAAAGAAGGGTTAAAAATTACCGAAACTACCATTACTCAAAACCTAATATTTGATTTCTGGCAATTAGCGGTTATTAGTAAACTTCCTGTAGAAATGTATGAGTCCTTAAATGAAAAAGCCAATGGGAATGATTTAGAAATTTGTATTGAAACCAGTAAGGGTTTTATATTGTTTCCTTGTCAGGCTAAAATCCTTCAAAAAAATAATCGCTATAATACAATTCATCATCAAAATAAAAGTAGTTCTATGAGTCAAATAGATATGTTGATTGATTATGCAAAAGTTAATAAAGGAATACCTATATACTTTCTCTATAACTACTATAATAAACTTAAACAATGTGAAAAAATTGAAGAAATTATTGGCTTCCCAGTGGATAATTTTGGGCTATCTGTTGTTTCTGCGAATTATATACTTGAAAATTTTCCAATAAGAAACTCAAATAGCAAAAATAAAATCCCTTCTTTTAAAGATTTGCACCCTTTCCCAGCTTTAACAGCGTATGATTTTTTTAAAAGTATCGTGAAGATGAATATTGATGACTGGCTCTCTCTCAATAATTATTCACTAAAAGATATTCGTTTTTATGGGTGGGATGAAATAAGTAACAATAAACGATGGAGCGATATGGCACCATCTGCTGCTATAGGATTTGTTACAAATGAAAATAAAAAGAAGGGCAATATCACTGTTTTGGGTAAAGAATTATTGGTGCAGTTCAAACCACGATTCAGAATTGTGATTTCAAAGAAAAGAAGGGAAACACAAATTTTCATACTGTCATAAATGTATTATTTGACGAAAACATTTAAAACAGGTGTTTAATTTCGGCCAGCATACGGCAAAGCTATGTGCTTTCCACAGTCGTCAGTAAAGGTCTACGCTTCATTACATTTCGCTTGCCTCTGGTTTTGTAAAAAAAATCTCCACCCGAAATAATTAAAATACTATCCATATAGGGTAGTATTTTTTATTTCAAAAACCTTGACTTTCTTCCACGCTTCCATTATGGGTTGCATAAGCTGGCCAAAATCCGGCGATGAGCCAAAATCGGTTCAGCATTTTTCTTTCATTTCTTAACACTTAAAATTAAAACGTATGGTACTTATCGGAAGATTAACAAAAGACGCAGTTGTAGCCCAACTGAAAGACGACAGGAAAGTGGTAAACTTTACCCTTGCAATCAATGATTATTACAAACCAAAGAACAGCGACAAAGCGGTAACTATTACCACCTTTGTACAATGTGCCTATTGGATAAGCCCGAAAATTACTGAGTGGCTTAAAAAGGGAAGCCTCATTGAAATTATGGGCAGACTTACCGTTAATGCATACACTGATATGCAAGGCGAAGCCAAAGGCACACTTAATTGCCATGTGGATTCAATCAAGATTCATCAGCAGGCTAAAGCTGAAACGGTGAAAACTGAAGCACTTAAGAAAGAAGAGGCAGAAATTGACTTGCCGTTCTGATTTTGTTAAAGCAAAAAAGCTGACAACCAGTGAAGGTTGTCAGCTTGGCTTTTTTCATTTAAAAGTTTATCTTTATGTATAAACCCTAAACTATGCTTTTGGGCATAAGACCTTATACAATAATTATTATTCTGTTTTTTTTATCAAGTGGTTCATTCGCTCAAAATACAGGTGAGCAACTATTTAGAAATCCATTATTTCCTGGAAATTTAAAAAAAGATCCGGTTAGTGTTCTTAGATTTAACAATACATCTATTGAAGAATTAATAAACTATTTCGCAGATAAAAGAAAAACACCATCGTACAAGTATTATTCTGAAAAGGATGGCAAAACCTGGGTAGTGTCAATTCTTGAGCCAGTAAAGTATTTTAGAGAAGAGATTGAAAAATCTTTAAAAGAACCTCCAAATGGTACTCCTAGATATTCAGAATTCAGTGATAAAATCAATAAATTATTCTATCGAGTAAATACGCTACATAAAATCGATGATGGTGTAACTAAAACTATTGAATCAGAACTATTAGCAAAGGAAATTGAAGCTTTATCGCCATCAAAGGAGAAAGTATCTTTGCTGCTTAGGTATACAGAACTTAGAATAACCAGTAGAAACTACTATGATGAAATTGAAACAACTCATGATAAAGCACAAAAAATAATAGAACTACTTCCCAATAAGTATGATAAGGCAATTGCCCTTGTGTATCTTGCTAATTTTTTGCTTCAGTTTCAAGCGAATATAGCAGCCATTTCTACCTATTATGAAGCCAGAGAAAATGTTTATAACTGTAACAAACCGGATACTGTAAAGAACCAGCTTCAAGGATATATATGCGAACAGATTGCATCTGTTTTCTATTCTGAAACTATTCCACGCACCATTTTAAAATCAGTTGAATATTATCAATTGGCAATGAGATACTATAAACTTGCCGAAAGAAAAGATGACGCAGAAAGGGTAGGATTGAATCTTGTGGGCTATTTATTGTATCGTAACGAGGAAATGAAAGGGCTAATTTCAGATAGTGTTTTATATTCAAAATCTATTAAGCAGGAACTACTAGGATTACAAATGTTTTTAGATGAATATGATAACAGGCCATCCGAAAACAAAGCTATTAATTATTATATGGCATATGGTATAGGAATTGCCTGCAAAAACCATGGAAAACTTACAGCTTCCATACATTATTTTATGGAAGCATTGCATTATGCAATTGAGCAAAAGAATTATATTTTTGTCAGGTCTTCAGTTGCTAATATTTCTTTAATGTATGGAACATTACTACAGTGGGAGGAGGCAGATAAATATATTGGATTGTTGTCGCTGTTTGAAGGTACATGGGAAAATGTGTCAATTTTTAATAAGGCTATGCAAAAAGCAGCAGCCTATAGTAATGCTGGCAGACTAGATTCAGCATTGTTAACTATAAATAAAGTGCAATTTGATACAGTACTAATGAACAGTTTTATTCCACCCTTTATTCGAAAAAGGTATCAGGAAATCAACAATCTTAAATTCAGCATCCTTTACAGATTAAAAAATGATTCAGCTCATATTTATGAAAACTACTGTCACTATGACCAAGAGTTTTATCAAAATCAGTTTGCTCAATTACTTGAAAGGGAATCAAAAGCAATTAGTGATTGGTTGGAAAGACAGGGCGAGAAAGAATTAAGCTTAAAACAGGAATTAATAGCATCAAAAGAACTTGCTAATAGTACATTAATAAAGCTAAATGCTATTGAAAAGAAAGAGCGCAAGACGGATAGCCTTAGATATTCAGATTCAATTAGAGGAATAAATAAAATAAGGACGCTGGAAAATGAAAACAACAAAGTAAGAACTGATAAACTTGCAGCAGAAGCGGAGGCTTTGAAAGCGAAAAACCGATTGTGGGGGGTGGCAATTATAAGTATTGTTTGTATAAGTCTTATACTCTACTATTTCATTAGGAAGTTTAATAAGGCCAAAACAGAAAAGCTAAGGCTGCAAAAAAGTCATTCTGACTTAAAGTTGCTATCTAGCTTAGCTGTAAATCATGATATCGACAAATTCATTCCTCTACTACCTTCTTATTTGAGAAATGTAAATGATATCGAAAAAGTAAAATTGCAGCATGTGGTGGAGAAATTTAGAATCTATCACAAATTAACTTTTAAAAAAAGCAATTCACTCACAAATAAAGTAGCAGATGAAATACAAGCGGCAAAATTATCAGCTGAAATTTATAAATACATGAAAAATAGTGAAACAGTTTTAAATATTGATACAGATTTTCCCGGAGCAGAAATTCAAGAAATACAAATTCCTAAAAACATGATTACAAGTTTTATATCAAATTCCGTTAAACATGGAAGTTCCGGAAAAGATAAATTAAATATTCTTGTAAAAGCATTGTATATAAATGAAGGGTACCAATTCTATATTGAGGATGATGGAATAGGGTTTAACTCACTTGGTGAAATCACTTCAGACAGGGGAATAGGTTTAATCTGTAGACAGGTGGAATCTTTTAATGAGGGTGAAGGCCAATATAAAATAATATTTGAATTAGAAAATATAAAAAATAAAAACACACAACAAGGGGTAATTGTGGGCTTTAAAATAGTTAAAAAATGAGAAGAAGAATAGTAATAGTTGATGACATACCTCAACTGGCAATTAACCTAAATGTGGCAATTGCAAACTATTACAATGACAAGAAAATATTTGATTATCAAATAATCCCATTCACTTCTCCAACTCATTTTTGTGATGCAAAAAACTATATAAATAATTTTTGCTCAGATATAGATATGATTTTTTCTGATCAAAAATTAGGATCTGGAACAGGGATAATGTTATTCCAGGAGGCAAGTAAAATATTTTCTACAGGAAACGAAAGCATTACAGCTGCTAGCGATATTTTTAAAGTTTTACATTCCCACGAAGAAATTAGACATAAGCAATTTCAAAATGAGCAGCGCTTGGGCATTTATGATTTCTTTGTTAACTCTGATGAAAAACAGGATGTTATAGAAGCTCTAGATTTTTATGAAAATAATATTGTAAAAGTAAAAGAGAAAGGAAATAAAACCTTCATTCAATTTTCATATGATAATCCAACAATAAATAGTCTTTTAAATAACTTCGAGATTACTCCTGAAAATACAGTTATAAAATTAAAAGATATTTACTTTTTACTTATGGATAAAGAAGATAGAAAGGGCGAACACTATTTTATTTATTACGATAATGGAAACGAAATAGTTAAGTCAAAAGAATCAAAAAAAATTCTTTTTCATGACAAAATGAAATCTGCACATTTTGTAAATGGTAAATTGAAAGATGGTTTTCAGGAAAAATTTAAAATAAATCCCTTAAGAATTGCCTCAATTAACCAGAATATTTGTTCTATAATATTATTATCACCTTATAGCGTAAAACTTAAAATCAATTACAAATCAATTGAAGCATATCCTAACCCGGAGGTTTTTCAAAATCCTAAAGATCCCTTCTTTTTAAGATAATTAGTTTTTAATAGCCATTCGGAAACTGCATAAAAATCCGAAGTATATAAAGGAACCTTTTATTTACGGCCCTAATTTCCTGTGCCTTTATTAAGCATTTTTACATCGTTCTTTATTTGCGAATTAACTTTTAAATCAGCAAATAAAAAAGGGGGGCAAAGTGATTGCAACACAATGCCCCCCGGAACGGTGTCCATCTCACGAATGGAACCGTAAGCAAAGCCTATCATAATTAATCGATTAAGTCAAGGGATATATGCTTAGGGTTAAATGAATGAGCCGGACATCGGAAGATGAACCGGATTTTTCATTTAATTAACCCAGTGTATGAAAAAGCAAAATTTTATTGAGTTTGAAGTCAGCAATGCCTTAAAGGATGGATTTACCCACCAATTTTCCTTTAAAGATGGAGTTTTAACTTATGGAATAGACCCGATCTTAACATTCTTACCCCAAGATGTTATCAAAGAACGCAAGCCTTGCGTGAATTCAGAAAATATTATTTACCGAATAACCACCAAAAACAATATTAAAGGGTTTTTGATTGTACCCAGATACGGTCATGAAGAGGCCCTACCATTTACATAAAAGCTCCTTGTTAATTGGGGCATTTACATTTTACTAATTGTAAAAAACAATAAAAATGAAAAAAAATTATCAAATAATAAAATAGAAAAAAGGGAAGAGAAAAAGCTGATAGTTCAGGATAATTTCAAATTCCTGGCAAGGTTACAGAAAACAAATGACCGGCATATCGATTTTAAATAACTTCTCAATAATTATTAGACCACAAAAAAATAATTTATGAAAAATGACATAACGCAACAGTACAATTTCTGTAATGTAGAAATTGATACCGAATTAAATAAGCTTCAGTTTGAACTGGAAGCAACTGCTAAAGTACAGGCAAAGCATGATGCACAGCAAAGCGGAACGCTGACAGAATCCTTGTATGAGGTAAGGCTGCTGCACACCATAATTGCTCCCAAAATCCAAGCCAGCATTAATATAATACGTGAAAAACTGCTGGTAGCGGCAAAAGTAGTAGGAATACAACAGTTAGAAATAGCATCCCGGAAGACGATTGAAAAAGCCAGAACTGAAATCAATGAAAAGGAGTTAGCCCTCATTGAGGTTTGTAAAAATGGGCGGGCGATGCAGATGCCGCCAGTAAAAACCAGGTTTAGGAACATGCTAAATATAGCAGGCCTTGTTATTGCTCTCATAGATGCCCTTGTAGCATATGGCAGTTTCAGAGCAGGAAGCTTCTCTACTGTACAGGCTGCCGCCATGTCGCTGGCGGTATTTGCGCTTATCTTCTTTACAACAAATTTAATCATCCCCTGGATAAAGAAGTCAAAAACTGAAGGTATTAAAAACCTGAAAGCAGTTGGTGTTTGTGCAATTGTATTTTGTGCCTTTTTAGGCATCTCAAAGCTTCGGGCAGAAGGATTGAACAATGTTATTGACCTTAATGTAAATTCTGAAACTCATAGCCAGCAAAGTAATCACTCTCCATTGCCGATCCTGATGGTAAGCTACGGACTTTTTTTAGCACTGTTTATCATCCATCAGTTTTACTGGCAAAGTGATGAAGAAAAGAAGAAAGACCAGGAAACAAAACTACAATATCAAAATATGATTCAACTGAAAGCGGATATAGATGCCTTACACAAGGAAATCAAGCAAACAGAAACTGAACTGCTGGAGAGCAAAAATGAAGTACGCAACCTTTTTGACTACTATCATAAACTTGTCCTGAAAGCTGAGCATATTGGCAATGTGGCCGCTGGAGTGTATAAAAGAACCTTTAGTCTTTATCGCTCTGAAGTACCCGACTTTTTTCATGTTGAGCAGAGAATCAGTTACAACACCGACATCACTTTTTTTAACCCCGAAAAATAATTGTTATGAAAAAGTATTTACTCCTTTTAATTATAACAACCATCGCCGGATGTAATGGAAAAAAGGAAAGCCAGGAAACACCAATAAAGCAAACCTCTGTTGCTACAGTAGTTGATTTAACCGATGCCAAAACGCTAAAACTTTGGCCAAAAGTAAAGCCAATCTTAGGCTTATACCGCTCAGCTAAATTTCCTAAACAGGCTTGCAAGTTTAGTATAACTGCAATCAGCGACCTTAAAAACAATCCCTTGTATTATGCCTTTTTGCCAGATGCTATAGAAACGGAAAAGCAAAACAGAAATGATGATATGCAGTGGCGGAGCAGGGTAATACGGGGATACTTTGATGACGTATATAAGCTAATGGATAAATTTTATCAGGAAAACGACACCTCCATTAACCGGGGTCATTCTGAGGTTTGGGAAACCATGGCCCGCAGTCTTGAAAACCTGAGTGAAGAACCTGACGGTGAAAAGTATCTGTTGGTTTATAGCGACCTACAGGAAATGAGCCTGGCAGGCAATGCCTATAAATCATTTCAAACGATGAGCATTGAAGCGATTGTAAAAAAGCTGGCAGATGCCCACCCGGTTCCAAAAAATATCAAAAAAATTAATGTGGTAGTAGTATACCAACCGGTAAACCGGGAAGATGATTTAAGGTTCAATAAAATATTTAAAGTTTATAAAACAATACTTGAAGCAGAAGGAGCATCTGTAACAAGTCAGTCGACTATCGATGAATTTGAAAAATAGAGTTAATATGAAGCAGTTTTTTTCTATCATTTTGGTTTTTGTTAAAGGATTGGTGTATGTGCTGGCCTGGATCATAGAACTTATTGGCAAACTACTAATTACGACATCTGAATCAATTTTTAAAATTAAGAAATGATGACCCTCATTATTATAGTGATTTGTATTATTATTTTGGTTGCAGGAAAATTCTCTGTTACCAATAAAGAAGATGTTTTTGGAAATATTAATTCAATGGTTTCAATGTTCAATTTTGGGTATTCACTCACTGGAGGCCTTCGGGCAACGACGCGTGACATTGCTTATAGAAATGCGTTGGTGGTTGGTCCATCCGGATCCGGAAAAACATCCACCGTGTTAATTGCGACTTTGAACTCTATCGCAAGGAGTAACAGCAGTATGGTTATTTTAGATGTAAGCGGTGAAATATATTCATTAATGAGTGGCTATCTTTCAACCAAAAGCAAAATATACTGTATAGATTTTTCAATTAATTCTGATGGGTTTAATCCGCTGGATTGTGAGAGTGTTTCCGACATTCAAAAAATAGCCAGCATCTTAATAAAAAATTCAGGCACCGAATCTAAATCAGATCCATACTGGTCAGCCAGCGCTGAAAAAATCTTGAGTGTTTTTATTCAATACCTTATTGAAAATAAAGAACCGCAATACCGTACCATGAGCAATCTTGTTCGTATGATTGAAACTTTCGCCGGTCAACCAGAAAAGATTGATCGCTGCTTTGCCAAAACTAAGGGCGACATACTAACAACATATAAGGCTATTATTGCCGTAGGCGAAAAAACTTTACAAAGCAGCGTCAGTTCAGCACTAGTGGCACTCAAAGTGTTTAAAAATCCGGAGGTAAGTCGATGCAGTGCAAAGACAACATTTGACTTCAATAACTTCCGAAAAGAAAAATCAATATTATTTATAAATACCCCGGTAACGGATGTCAATTTCCTAGCACCTTATTCTGCTCTTTTATTTGAACAGCTATTCAAAGTGATTTTATCAAGAATTCCTAAAAGAGGGGAATGTTCAATTTTCGCTTTATTAGATGAAATGGTTACCATGCGATTTCAAAATTTAGGGCTGGTATTTTCTAATATTCGCAAATATCGTGGAGGTTGTATTGGCATAGTTCAAGATGAGCGCATGATAGAAATGGCTTATAGTACTGCGGAATCGCATGCCATACGCACTAATAGTTTTTCAAAAATTTACCTGCCGGGCCAGCCACATATCACCTGTAAGATGCTCGAAGAAATGATAGGCAAAGACGAGAATAATAAAGTGGCAATGTCAGCAGCGCAAATAAGGACTGCCGAGGAAGCAATTATTATATGTGGCAACCAAAAGCCATTTAAGGAAAATATGATTCCATTTTATGATCATTGGATTCTTAACAGCCGTACCAAATATCCAAAGTACGAGGCCACTAGAAAAATCCCCTTTGATAACCCACCGATATTTGAATTTTAGCAATGAAAAAAAGCAATAAGTTATATGATTATCTGGAATCAACCGGCATACTTGTAAACGGAAGTGTGGAAGATATCCTTAGAGCTAAAAAACAGTACTGGATATCAGTCCGCAAGGAGTGGCAATATCAAAAGCGCAAGAAATGTAAAAGCTATACTGTGTTCTTTACACATCCAGAACATAAAGCCCTTATAAATGCCCTAAAATACCCTAAGAGTAGCGTTACAGCCTTTATTAAACTATCTGCCCTCCAAATGGCTAAAAGTAGCTCTAGAGTTGATAAAATAACTATGGGTCAAGTTCGGGAAGCTTTTTTTGAAGCATATAATTCGATTGAGATGATAGATATAAACACTAAAGAAAAACAGCTGATAGAAATATTGGAACGGTTTGTAAATCTGGAACAAAAAATATTAAGCCTCTTATGTTCGTAAATGATTGCCAATGATTATTAAATCTCTTTCAAGAAAATCTAACCCAGCGCAGTTAATAAAATATGCACTCAGATATTCTTTGAAGGAAAATGATAAACAGGCTCAGAAAGAACATGCAACAGTTTTATTGAGACATAATTTACGTTCAAAGGATATTGAAGGATGTATAATAGAATTTAAGGAAAACGAAGCTTATAGAATATATAAGCGTAAAGACAGTGTAATTCTGTTTCATACAATTTTGAGTTTTGCACCTGAGGACACAAAACGAATTACTAAAGTTATGTTGAAAGATATAGCTCAAAAATTTGTTCAACTAAGAGGCTCTGATTGTTTGAATTTAGCAGTTTCGCACACGGAAAAACAACACAAGCATATACACGTTTTGACATCAGGAGTTAAGATAAATGGCAGGAGTAGTAGAGTATCAAAACAAACCTTTACTCATATTCTTAATGAACTTGAAAAATATCAGCAAGAGAAATACTCCAATCTGATTTATTCAAAAAACAGTCATACCAAGACAAAAATTGCAGATAAAGAACAATTGGTGGCGTACCTGCAGAAAACCAGAAAAAGCAATAAACTATCTCTGCTTACTCATCTAGAAAAAGCATACCAAAATGCACAGTCGAAAGACGAATTTATTCAAATACTTGCTTCTAATGACTATGAAATTTATTTCAGAAATGGTAGGCCCCAGGGAATACTGGCAGAAGGCAAGAAATTTCGCTTCACAAGCCTAAATTTTGGTACTGAAAGCTTCGATAAGTTAAATGAAAGAGAGCTTGAAAAATCCCAGGCTTTAACTCAAATACAAGCTATCAGGAATAGAGAAATTAAACCGAAAGAAATAACAAAAGAGAAAGTATTAGAACCTGGTAAGCCGTTAGATGAATTAGAATCAATCGAAGCAATAAGAGAAAAAGTCAAAGAGCATGATCATTTGGAAATAGCAAGAGAAACAGAGTTTGAGCCGATACGAATAAGGGGTATGGGGAAACCCCATGAGCATTTCAACAGGTAGAAATGCATTCCTGCAAAGCAACTATTGGCCTTAAAAATGTACTTAAAATAAATTACCATGGAGGTGATAACTATTGAGACGGAGTCGTTCTATAAACTCATCCAGAGCGTTGTGGAGCGCATTAAAGCGGAACACAACATTACCGAAGACAAATGGATTTCGGGAGAAGAAGCAATGCGGAAGCTAAGAATTAGCAGCAAGACAACCCTTCAAAAATTACGGAATGAAGGGAAGGTAAAATTTTCCCAGCCAGAGCGGAAAATCATCCTTTATGATGTTGAATCTATTTATCAATTTTTGGATAAAAATTCAAAAGAAACATTTTAATTATGGACTTGCAAGAACAATATATTGAAGATTATACAAGCGGATTTAACCACGCTTATATATTGGCTGAATATAGCCCTGAATTATTAGCCGATATAGACCAAAGTAACAATCCGGTTAATGATTATTTTGAAGGGTTCTTTGCTGGGAAAGAGCATTACCAAATGGAACAAGAACAAAGTAAGGAGTTAGACGAACTGGGAGTATTGCGAAGCAATTCTAAAGACAGAGATAAAGAATTTGAGAGAGAATAAAAAGCCTGAGGGTATACTCAGGCTTTTGGTTTACTTTTTTTATTCTTCATAATTCTGGCATTGTAATCATCCAGAACATTGGACGGTAAACTTTGTAAATACGTTTCCGTCGTTTTCAAACTTGAGTGACCAAGCATAGTGCTAATAGCTTTTACCGGAACTTCCATTAACATTGCTTGTGTAGCAAATGAGTGCCTGCTTACATAACTCGTCACCTTTGTTTCAATTCCACATAATTCTGCAATATCTTTTAGACGTTTGTTATAACGTTTCCTAGCCCATACTATATCTTTTGCCTGAGTTTCGGCTGTTTCTCGTTTAATAATGGGGAATACATATTCGGAGTCCGGGTTTAACTCAATGTAATAGGACAGGATTTTATTGAGGCTGTCTGTAATTTTTATATCATACAGTTTCGATGTTTTTTGCCTACGGTAATTTATCCTTCCATTTACAATGTCTGTCTTTTTTAGAAATGCCATATCGGCGAAATTCATCCCATACATCATATAGCTGGCAACAAAATAATTCCTGGCATTGAAGCATCTGTGTTTGATAGGAATTTTACAGATTACGATTTTGTTTAATAACTCCCATTCTAATGCCCGTTTTGCAGTAGGGGCAGTTTTTATCTTGTAATCAATAAAGGGATAAGACTCTTTTTCAGCAACGCCTTCTTTAATAGCCCGATTATAAACAGCCCTAATTGTTCGCATGTAGACAGCAAGTCCATTTATGCCATTCCCCCGGCTTTTGTGATCAGTTTCAAACCGACTCAGAAAAGAATAGTTTATATCTGTAAAGGATAGGGTTTTACCATTAGCAAACGTCTTTAAGACATTTATAACTCCTTGATATGATGAAGCAGTTCCGATGCGTTTGGCTTTTTTCAATTCAGCCACTAAGGCTTCAGCATATTTAAAGAACGATTGCGTCTTTCCTTGTAACTGTATCTTCTCTCGCAAGGTAGTGATAGATAATAATGGGAGTTGCTTTGATTCATGAAGTTTGAATATTATATCCATGGCATCAGCTTTCTTCTTTTGGATAATATTGTTTAGCCGAGATACGGTATTCACCCCTTCATAAGTTTTCCGTACAATTCGATTTTTATCATCCCAATCTTTTTCCAATAAATTAATGCCTAGTTGAATTGAGGTGGTCCGTTCATTGTGCCCTAGTCGCATTATTAGCGGGTAGGTTTTATCCTTTTTCTGCCGCCTTGTGTCAAGAGTTATAACTATATTTGTGTTCATACTATTTAGAATTTTAAGTATTTCAAGATACCAAGAATTTGCACAGGATTTGCACAAGAAACGTGGTTTTTTGTGATTAAATGTGATTTAATAGATTTTTGAAAGTGGCTACCAGTAAGGATTTTAAAACATTTGGAATCATTTGAGACCAGAAATCCTGCGACTCATAATCAGGGGGTCCCAGGATCGTGCCCTGGTGGGCCCACCAAACGCCCCGGAATTTTTCGGGGCGTTTTTATTTTATCAATATGGCAAATATCAAAAATATCATCTTCGATCTGGGCAATGTGCTTTTTGATATCGACTATGATAAAACCATTAAAGCTTTTGAACAATTGGGCTTTCGGGATTTCAAGTCTCATTTCTCACCATATAAAATGGATAATCTGTTTGAGAACATTGAAACAGGTAAAATAACAGCAGCAGAGTTTTATGAAAGTATTAAAGCAGTAAGTTCGGAGCCAGTTTCATCAGAGCAAATAAAACAAGCGTGGAATGCCATGCTGCTACAGTTTAGGATGGACAGCCTGGCTTTTTTAAAACAAATTTCATCAAAATATAACCTGTACCTGTTAAGCAACACCAATAGTATTCATCTTGAGGCAGTTGAAGAAATATTTTTAAGGGAAACCGGCGAAAAAAGCCTTAACGATTATTTCATCAAAGCTTATTATTCCAACCTTAAAGGCCTACGCAAGCCCGATGCAGCAGTGTATAGTTTTGTATTAGAAGATGCTGGTTTAATGGCCTCCGAAACGCTTTTTATTGATGATCTGTTCACCAACATTGATGGCGCAATACCACTGGGCATTCACACCCATTTATTATTACCCGGTGAGAGAATTGAAAGATTAACCTTATAATTCGATAGCTATTTGTTATTGCTTAACCTCTTCAAATTCAATATAGTCATCGCTTTTAGGCTTGGGCGAGGTGTCTTTGGTCGGCCCTGTAAACTGATTATGTTGTTGCTGGTTGGCCTGTTCGTTCATATTGCGCTGCATTTCATTCACCTTTTGCTTTACCTGTTTGGTAGTATTATAAATGGGAATGATAAAATCAAATATCAGTTTGTACAGCATGTACAATGCAAACAGTTCAAGTAATACTTTTATCATAACACAAAGTTATTAAACACAATAATGCAAGGCTGTTAAAATTTATTGCTGGCAAAATATAAGGTTTACAGGTTGGTTTTGGCAATTACCAAGCTATTGTATATATTTGCATCGGATAAAGACGCAAATGAAGGGAACGAGGATCGTTCCCTTCTTCTTTTAGTATGACAGCAGACACACAAATACAAACAATAGAAAAACTAATTACACCATTATTGGCAGACGATATTTTTTTGGTTTCCATTAAAATAAAACCCACCAATAACTATAAAATTTATTTGGATGCTGATGGCGGCCTGGGTATTGAAAAGTGTATAAAAATTAACCGGGCCTTGTATAAGATAATGGAAGAAATGGGTATGTATCCTGATGGGGATTTTTCTTTAGAAGTATCCAGCCCGGGTATTGATGAAGCATTGAAACTATTGCGCCAGTACAAAAAAAATGTTGGAAGAAGTGTGGAAGTGATCACCAACGACGAGGTAATAAAAGAAGGTATATTAAAAGAAGTTACCGACGAGGCAATAACAATAGAGCAGGCAGAAGGTAAAGGCAAAAAAGCAGTTATAATAAATACAATAATCAGCTTTGCAGATATAAAACAAACCAAGGTTCTTATAAAATTCTAATTAATAACAAAACCCCCTAACGGCCGGGGTATAATAAGTAAGCCGCTGAGGAATATGGCAAGTATTAACTTAATCGACTCATTTCAGGAGTTTAAAGAAGCAGAAAACATTGATCGTCCTACGTTGATGAAAGTAATGGAAGATGTGTTTAAAACACTGATACGAAAAAAGTATGGCAGCGATGAATGTTTTGATGTAATTGTAAACGATCAGAAAGGTGATTTGGAAATTTTCCGTCGCCGTACTATTGTTGACGATGATGATCTGTATAATACCCTTACTGAAATTGAATATAAAGATGCCATTAAGATAGAGCCCGATTACCAGGTGGGAGAAGAGTTGTACGAAGAAGTAGATATACAAAAAGAATTTGGTCGCCGTGCAATTTTAGCCGGTAAACAAACACTTGCAGCACGTATCAACGATTTAAAAAAGAACATTCTTATTAAAAAATACGAAGACCGTGTGGGTGATATTGTGAGTGGTGAAGTATACCAGGTTTGGAAAAAAGAAGTGTTGATATTAGATGAAGAAGGTAACGAAATGTTATTGCCAAAGTCTGAACAAATACCAAGTGATTATTTTAAAAAAGGCGAAACTGTTAGAGGTGTTGTAAAAAAGGTAGAATTAAAAAACAACCAGGCAGTAATTATAATTTCAAGAACAAGTCCTTCCTTCCTTGAAAAATTACTGGAAATAGAGGTGCCGGAAATATTTGATGGGTTGATTGTGGTTAAGAAAATTGTACGTGACCCGGGAGAAAGAGCAAAAGTAGCTGTGGAAAGTTATGACGACAGGATTGACCCGGTGGGTGCTTGTGTGGGTATGAAAGGAAGCCGTATTCACGGTATTGTAAGAGAGTTGAAGAACGAAAACATCGACGTAATTAACTGGACAGCTAATACACAATTATTAATTCAGCGTTCCTTAACTCCTGCTAAAATTACCAGCATGGATGTGGATATGGAAGCTAAGCATGCTAATGTTTATCTTAAGCCAGACCAGGTATCGCTTGCCATTGGCAGAAGAGGGGTAAACATTAAGTTAGCCTGCGAATTAACCGGTTTTGAAATTGACGTGTTCCGTGATAATGAAGGCGAAGTAGAAGAGTTTGATATTGACCTGGATGAATTTACCGATGAGATTGAACCATGGGTAATTGAAGCTTTGAAAAAAGTAGGATGCGATACCGGTCGTTCGGTGTTGGACCTTAGTGCAGAGGAATTGGAAAGAAGAACAGATCTGGAAAAAGAAACTATCGAAGAAGTTAGAAGGATATTGAAAGAAGAATTTAGTAAAGAGTAATATTAACAAGCAAGCAACATTATTATTTTATGAATGAATTGGGTAAAACAAAACGATAAGCCAATGAATTAATATCTAATGATAATGCTGTCTGATAATTTTTAGTAAAGCAAAAAGCAGAATAAAACAAACGAATGTCAGAAGTAAATACACCAAGGTTGATGGCTGCGGCCAAAGAATTTAACATAGGTACATCTACCCTGGTAGATTTTCTTGTGTCAAAAGGATTTAATAGCGATGAATTGAAGCCCACTTCAAAACTTTCGGATTCTATGTACCGTGTTTTGCAGTCGGAGTTTCAGCAGGATAAGGCGGCAAAGCAAAAAGCAGAGCAGGTTGAATTGTCAAAAGGGTCTGCAGATCTTAAAAAGAAAAAGGACGAAGAAGATCTTTCTATAAAGAAAAAAGAAGCAGCTAAACCCAAAGAAGAAAAGCCGGTAGCGGTAGTAGAGCCGGTAAAAGTGGTTGAACCCGAAGTGGTGGTAGTTGCAGAAGTAAAAAAAGAGGAAGAACCAAAAGCTAAAAAAGAAGAGGTAGCACCCAAAACTGAAGTAACAAAAATTGATGCTCCTGAAATTGAAGCCCCTAAAGTTTTAGATAAGATAGATCTTGATGCAATAGATTCATCAACAAGGCCTAAAAAATCAACCAAGAAAAAGGAAGAGCCTGAAGCACCAAAAGTGGAAGCACCTAAAGCTGAGGAAAAGCATAAAGAAAAAAAATCTGCTCCTGCAGAAGAAATAAAAGTAGAAAAGCCTGTTGTTGTAATACCCACACCAATTGTTGAAGCTCCACCAGAAAATCATGCGCCGGTTATCGAAAATATTCAGGCAGATAAATTAACAGGCCCTAAAATTTTGGGTAAAATACAATTACCTGTTGATAACGATACCAGGCCAAAAAGAGAAAGTGAAGATAAGCGGAAACGCAAACGCATTCCTATTGAGAAAAAAGGCGGACAACCAAATCAAGGTCAAGGTGGCGGCAACCAGCAACAACGTCCTCCGGGCCAGCAAGGCCAGGGCCAACAAGGCGGCGGAGCAGGGCAAAATACACAAAACAGAAGACCACCACAACAAGGCGGCGGAACTAATACCAGTGGTGCTGGTGGCGGAAGATTTAACAGAGGCGGCAGTACCGGCGGATCGCACGGCGCACACGGCAGAAGAGAAGATAAAGTAATCGATGCAAAAGAAATTCAGGATAAATTAAGAGAAACGCAAGCTAAATTGGCTGGCGCAGGCGGAAGAGGCAAAAGCCTGAAAGCAAAATATAGAAAAGCGAAGAGAGATGAACATGCTGAACAAACCGGAGGGCCCGAGGAAACCAACAAACTACAGGTAACCGAATTTATTTCTGTAAGCGAACTGGCCAATTTAATGGATGTAAGTTTTGCAGAGGTTATCAGTAAATGTATGAGCTTGGGTATAATGGTATCTATTAACCAGCGCCTGGAGGCCGATGTAATTGAACTGGTGGCAAGCGAGTTTGGATATGATGTGGAATTTATTGGTGTGGAAGATGCAGCAGAACTGGAAGTAGATGAGGAAGAAGACAATGAAGAAGATCTTAAACCAAGAGCCCCTATTGTTACCATCATGGGGCACGTAGATCATGGTAAAACATCTTTGCTGGATTATATCAGAAACACCAACGTAATTGCCGGTGAGGCCGGAGGTATTACACAACATATTGGTGCGTACGAAGTAACGCTGGCCAACGGCCGTGCCATCACATTCCTGGATACACCTGGTCACGAAGCGTTTACCGCTATGAGGGCCCGTGGTGCAAAAGTTACAGATATTGCAGTAATTGTAGTGGCTGCAGATGATGCAGTGATGCCGCAAACAAAAGAAGCCATCTCTCATGCGCAGGCTGCAAATGTACCCATGATATTTGCTATTAATAAAGTAGATAAAGATGGTGCTAATCCTGAAAAAATTAAAGAACAACTTTCTGTAATGAACATTTTGGTGGAAAGCTGGGGCGGTAAATACCAAAGCCAGGAAATAAGTGCCAGAAAAGGACAGAACATTGACTTGTTGCTTGAAAAGATATTACTGGAAACAGATATTTTAGAGCTTAAAGCCAATCCTTCAAAAGTAGCTAACGGAACAGTTATTGAAGCATCGCTGGATAAAGGTCGTGGTTATGTAGCCACTATACTTGTACAAAATGGTACCCTGCGCCAGGGAGACATGATCGTATCTGGTCAAAACTTTGGTAAGGTAAAAGCTATGTACAACGAGCGTAACCAACGCATAGAAGTAGCACCACCATCTACTCCGGTATTAATATTAGGTTTAAATGGTGCCCCACAAGCAGGTGAAACATTTAAAGTATTTGACAACGAAGCAGAAGCAAGAGAAACCGCCTACAAGCGTGGACAAATTTTACGTGAACAAGGTATGAGGGCTAAAAAACATATTACCCTTGATGAGATCGGACGTCGTTTGGCATTAGGAAACTTTAAAGAACTGAATGTAATTATTAAAGGTGATGTGGATGGATCGGTAGAAGCATTAAGCGATAGTTTACAAAAATTAAGTACCGAAGAAATTGTAATACGGGTTATTCATAAAGCCGTAGGTGCTATTAGCGAAAGTGATGTTACTTTGGCCAATGCATCTGATGCTATCATCATAGGTTTTAACGTTCGTCCTTCAATTCAGGCAGCACGTTTGGCCGAAAACGAAGCCATTCAAATTAAACTGTACTCTATTATTTACAACGCCATTGAGGAAATTAAGAGCGCCATGGAAGGTATGCTTGAACCAACAGTGGAAGAGAAAATACTGGGTAATGTGGAAATAAGAGAAACTTATAAGTTTGATAAAGCTACCGTTGCCGGATGCTTTGTACTGGACGGAAAAATTGCCCGTAACAACCGCATCCGCTTAGTACGTGATGGTATTGTAATATTTACCGGCGAACTGCAAAGTTTAAAACGCTTTAGAGATGATGCCAAAGAAGTTACCAGCAGTATGGAGTGTGGTTTAACTATTAAAAACTACAACGATATTAAAGTAAATGATATAGTTGAGGCATTTGAAGAAGTGGAAGTAAAGAGAACGTTATAAGCTTTTCGCTTATTAAATCAAACATTTGTTAAATAAAGCATTATAAGGAGCCTGTTTTTAAAAGGCTCCTTACTTTTGAATATATATTATAAGAATGAAAAAATATTACTTGTTACTTATCGCATCTTTAATTGTATTTACTTCGGCATTTGCGCAGCCGCCGGTATCAAAAACAAAAAAAGTAGTGGCAGATAAAATTATTGCAGTAATTGGCGATAAAATTGTTTTGAAAAGTGATATTGATAACAGCCTTGCCGATATGCAGCGCCAGGGAATTGAAATACCTGAAAATGCAGTGTGCTTAACTTTAGAACAAGCAATGGGTATTAAAGCATTGGTGTTGCAGGCCGAAAAAGATTCGCTGCCGGTTACTGATGAAGAGGTGGAAGTGGATATAGAGAATCGTATTCGTAATTACATTAACCAGTTTGGATCTACCGAAGAGTTGGAAAGAGTGGCAGGTAAATCAGTATATCAGTTAAAAGAAGATTTTAAAGAAGGGATAAGAGATCAGAAACTGGCACAGGCCATGCGTAATAAAGTGGTACAGGATATCCGCATCACTCCTAAAGAAGTACAGGAGCATTTTGCCAGAATACCAACCGACAGTTTGCCTTTATATGAAAGTGAAGTGGAAGTGGGGCAAATTGTTATTTTTCCTAAAGCCAGCAGAGATGCTGAAGAATATGCTGTGCAGCAATTAAAAGAGTATAAAGAACAATTGGAGACCAAGAAGAAAGATTTTTGTGCCATTTCTGCCAACAATAACGAAGATCCCGGAAGTAAAGATAAATGTGGTCAATATGAAATTAACCGCAGTCAAAAAAACCTCGATCCTACTTGGTTATCAAAAGCCTTTTCATTAAAAGAAGGACAAATATCATCACCGTTTAAAACACGTTTTGGTTATCATATCCTCCAATTAATCAGCCGCTCTGGTGACGATGCTGTAGTAAGGCATATTCTTAAAATACCGCAGGTTACAAAAATTGAGCTTAAAGAAACTATGGAAAGGCTGGATTCTGTTCGTGCAAAATTAATTGCAGGAACCATGCAGTTTGGAGAGGCAGTATCCAGGTATAGTAATGATGAAGCAAGCAAGTTTACGGCCGGTATGTTACAGGGCAGAGACGGAAGTTTTTTAACCATCGACCAATTGGATAAAGACATGGTGGTAATGATGAAAGACTTAAAAGTTGGCCAATACTCTCAACCGGTGGAATATACCGATGAAACAGGTAAGAAAGGGGTACGTATAGTATACTTAAAAACCAAAACAGAACCTCATCGGGAAAATTTGAAAGACGATTATAACCGTATCTCAAACAGGGCATTAGAAGAAAAAAAGAATGGCGCATTGGATAGTTGGTTCATCAAAAAGATACCTACTTACTACATTATGCTGGATGAGGATTACAAAAACTGTCCGGAAATGAAAAAATGGACAGATGCAGCTAATACTGCTTCAAAAAATTAAATACTGTATTGATTAGATAAAAAAGCGTTCCGGTACTGCCGGAACGCTTTACTTTTGTACACTATTGCCGCAGGCAGATAAATAAGTGATTATGATAGAGAAAAAACAATTATTTGCTAAAGAAGAAAACGCCGTACTGGTTGGGTTGGTGTATAAAGAACAAAACGAAACACAGGTAAATGAATATTTAGACGAACTTACTTTTTTAGCCGAAACAGCAGGTGCAACAACGGTAAAACGATTTACGCAAAAGTTGCCACACCCCGATAGTAAAACATTTGTGGGCAAAGGAAAACTGGAAGAGATAAAGCAGTATATTTTATTGAAAGGCAATATCCAGATGGTAATATTTGATGATGAACTTACTGGATCCCAAATTCAAAATATAGAAAAGGAGCTCAATGTAAAAACCATTGACCGAAGCGATCTCATTCTGGATATATTTGCCAGCCGGGCCAAAACTGCCCAGGCAAAAACACAGGTAGAGCTGGCGCAGTACCAATATATTTTACCCCGCCTTAAAGGAATGTGGAAACATTTGGAACGTCAGGGTGGTGGTGTGGGAACAAGAGGCCCCGGTGAAACAGAAATAGAAACCGACAGGCGTATTGTAAAAGATAAAATAGGCTTGTTACGCAAGCGGTTGGCCGAAATTGACAAACAGTCTTTTACACAACGTAAAGACAGGGGCGAATTTATCCGTGTGGCATTGATAGGTTATACCAATGTAGGTAAATCTACTTTGATGAACCTGCTTAGTAAAAGTGAAGTGTTTGCAGAAAATAAATTATTTGCAACACTGGATACCACCACCCGTAAAGTGGTGTTTGAACAAACACCTTTTTTGTTAAGTGATACTGTAGGGTTTATTAGAAAGTTGCCGCACCATCTGGTAGAAAGTTTTAAAAGCACTCTAGATGAAGTAAGAGAAGCTGATGTGTTGCTGCATGTAGTAGATATTTCTCATCCGCAATACGAAGAACAGATCAATGTAGTAAATAAAACCCTGGCCGAACTTAAAGTAGACGAAAAACCCACCATCACCATTTTTAATAAAATGGATAAGTACGAGGCAGAAGCTTTTGATAAATGGCTGGAAGACGATGTAAAAAAAGAAATACTGAACGATTTAAAACAACGCTGGCAAACCGAAACAAAGGGTAAATGTGTGTTTGTATCTGCAATAGAAAAAACAAATATTGATGCATTGCGCCAAACTATTCTAAATGCCGTTAGAGACACTTATCGGATCAGGTATCCATATAAAGCAGAGTTCTTTTATTAAATAGCCACGGATTACACAGATTTTCACTGATTAAAAAATGTATTTCATCCGTGTAAATTAGTGTAATCTGTGGCAAAAACTATTTTGCCGAAAGGCAGCTAGCATGGAGCATAATAAAAAATATACCTGGTATAAAATTGCCGACAGTATTGCTGAGCTTTCCTTTGCCGAAAATGGTTTAACCACCGTAGAAGTGAACAATAAAAATATTTGTATTGCCCTGCATAAAAACGAATTACTGGCCTGCACCCACAAATGCCCCCATGCTGGCGGTAATATGGCGGATGGTTATATAGATGCTTTGGGAAATATAGTTTGCCCTTTACACCGGTATAAATTTAGTTTACACAATGGCCGCAATGTGAGCGGCGAGGGTTATTATTTAAAAACTTTTCCTGTAGAAATAAGAAATGAGGGTGTTTTTATAGGTATACAGGAAAATAACCTGTTTGGCTGGCTGAAATAAATGGTTTAATTTTTTTTATAAAAGCTAAAAAGCCTTACTTTTGCCCTCCCTAAAAAGGATACTCCTCCTTAGCTCAGTTGGTTAGAGCATCTGACTGTTAATCAGAGGGTCGCCCGTTCAAGTCGGGCAGGGGGAGCTGAAAAAGCCTCGAAGTAATTCGGGGCTTTTGTATTTATACCACATTCCGATTGCACCTTAGTATACTTTTTGCAAGCTGCAAATTTTCCTTTCTTCCGTTTAAATTTCTGTGGTAAAGGGGTATAGGTAAAAATATTTCCTGCGTCTTTGCGAAGCAAAGACGCACTTATGATTATATTTAAACCTGAAATATTTTTTAAAATAAATGCTGATGCCATTATTGATTAAGGTATTTATTCTGCTTTATTAAAAAGATTCCATCTGCTTTACCTGAAACCTTTTCAACAATAATATAAGCGTACAATACTCACCTAAAAATTGCAAAAATGAGTTCACCCGGTATTTCTCCTTCAGCTTTTCCTGATTCTAAAAATCATTACGATATACTTGATGGACTTAGGGGGGTAGCAGCTGTTATGGTGGTAATTTTCCATCTTTTTGAAGCCAGTGCCACCAGCCATTTAGATCAGATCATCAATCATGGTTACCTGGCGGTAGATTTTTTTTATGTACTCTCCGGTTTTGTTATCGGCTATGCGTACGACGATCGATGGGAGAAGATGACACTGAAAAGCTTCTTTAAACGCCGCTTGATCAGACTGCATCCCATGGTAGTGATGGGTATGATTGTTGGTGCAATAGGGTTTTATTTTTCTGCTTCGGGTTATTGGCCCGGCATTAGCCAGGTACCGGTTTGGAAAATGCTGTTGGTTATGCTTATTGGTTGTACACTGCTTCCTGTACCACTATCAATGGATATCAGGGGCTGGCACGAGATGCATCCACTCAATGGCCCGGGGTGGTCACTTTTCTATGAATATATTGCCAATATTTTGTACGCACTTTTTGTCCGAAAATTTTCTACTAAAGTACTTTCGGTATTGGTTTTTATTGCAGGTGCTGTGCTCATTCATTTTACAGTAACAAACACTACGGGTGATATTGTAGGAGGCTGGTCATTAGAACCTGCACAAATTCGAATTGGTTTTACCCGGATGATGTACCCATTCTTTGCCGGGCTTTTACTTTCACGTGTTAGCAAACTAACACATATTAAACATGCTTTTTTATTGTGCAGCATTATGGTAATATTTATTCTTGCTATGCCACGAATAGGTGGAGCCGAACACCTGTGGATGAATGGCCTTTACGAAGCGGTATGCATCATTTTTCTTTTTCCATTAATTGTGTATTTAGGTGCAAGCGGGCAAATGAAGGGAAAATACACCTCAGCAATATCCCGGTTCTTAGGCAACATTTCTTATCCAATATACATCACCCACTATCCGTTTATATATATTTATACAGCATGGGTTGCCGATAATAAAATACCATTAAGCAAAGCTTTGCCTGTTGGTTTGTTAGTACTTTTATTTTGCATGGCATTGGCATATGCATTTTTAAAATTGTATGATGAGCCATTAAGGAAATGGCTGGGGAAACGTTTTGTAGTAAAAAAATAAGCAGCTTAATAAAATATATAAAGTGATTCTGCTGTTTAGTTTCTAACTAACCAAAACAGCAACAAAACCCCAAAGTAATTTGGGGTTTTGTTATCTTCAATCAATTCTATCGGGGTAACCATTGTACAATTACCTGATTTATTTACCTGCATATTAATATAGCCCACCAACTTTTGCTTTTTATGTTTTATAAACAATTTTTAAAAAAATGGTGAATAAATTTTCAATAAATATGACAGAAATCATTTTTTGGATTGAATTATATCACATCTATAAATAGAACGAGATTTTAACTTGCTGCAGTTTCTTTCAATTTTTCAGATGGCTGCCAACGGCCATTCAATAAAATAATTAATATGGCTGCAACAGACCTTACAAAAGCCGTCGACCTTTCCACACATGCGGAAGGCACCGGCCCCAACAGATTCCGCCGACCCGTTTATGTAGATTTTATGCCTCCTTGTAATAGTGCCTGCCCGGCAGGTGAAAATATACAAGGCTGGTTATCACATGCACAGGCGGGCAACTATTTTGAAGCGTTTCAAACACTGGTAGAAGACAATCCATTTCCTGCAATAATGGGCCGGGTTTGTGTTAAACCCTGCGAAACGGGTTGTAACCGCAACCATATTGATACTACTATTAATATTCATGCAGTAGAAAGATACATCGGAGATGAATCTATCAATCAGCAATGGCAGATACGTTATAATGCCAAGCCAACCGGTAAAAGAGTATTGGTGATTGGTGCAGGCCCTGGTGGTTTATCTGCAGCCTACCATTTGGCACGCCTTGGGCATACAGTAGAAATATTTGAAGCAGGCAGCCATCCCGGAGGTTTGTTGTGGACTGGTGTTCCTGAATATCGCCTTCCAAAAAATATTCTGGATGCAGAAATTGACCGGATTGTAAAAATGGGCGTAAAGATTAGTCTCAACCATAAAGTAGATAATGTTTTACAGGAAAAAGCGATAGGGAATTTTGATGCCGTTTTTCTTTCTATAGGGGCGCAGCTTATTCATAAAGAAGATTTTGAACATGATGATTCTGTTTACATCACCAATGCCTTTTCATTTTTTAATGAGATGAAAAATAATGCATCACCATTTACAAGAAAAAAAGTAGTGGTGTATGGCGGTGGCAAGCTGGCCTTATACCTTGCTCGTATTATAAAAAGATTTGGCTCCGAAGTAGCCGTGTATTTTTCCGGGGATAAAAAAATGATGCCGGCTTATGATTACGAAACCGAAGATGCGCTTGCCGAAGGCGTTGACGTACAATTATTACAAAAAATAAAAAGTATTGCTAAAAATAAAATAACGCTGGAGAAGCAAAAAGTAGAAAAAGGAAAAGCAGTGGATACCGGCGAATTTGAAACCATAGATGCAGATGTATTGATTGTTGCCAACAAGCAAGAATCTGATTCCGGATTTTTACGTGCTGTTTCGGGCATTAAAATAAATGATGATGGTACCGTAGTTATTGATGCCAACAGGATGACTGGTGGCGAAGGTATTTTTGCCGGCGGCGATATGTTACCAGGCGAAAACAGGAGTTCTACCATTGCCATTGGCCAGGCCAAAAAAGCGGCTAAATATATTGATGCCTTTTTATCAAAAGTAACTTTTCAAAAACCCGATAAACATCCTACTGCAGGCTATCGTAAACTGCACATGTGGTATCAAACCGAAGCACCTCAAAAAGAACAGGATAAACTGGCACCGGCAGTAGCCGTAAAAAGTTTTGAAGAAATAATTGGTGGCTTATCCGAACCCGAAGCAAAATTTGAAGCACATCGTTGCCTCAGTTGTGGTAACTGTTTTGAATGTGATGGTTGCTTTGGCGCCTGCCCCGAAGATGCTATAATTAAATTAGGAAAGGGCAACCGCTATAAATTCAATTTTGATGCCTGCACCGGCTGCGCCGTTTGTTACGAGCAATGCCCTTGTCACGCCATAGAAATGATTCCAGAACCTGTTAATTTATCTACTGATGTCAAATAAAAAAACAATCGCAACAATAGATGGTAATGAAGCTGCAGCCTATGTGGCCTATCGTGTAAATGAAGTGTGTGCCATCTACCCTATTACGCCATCCTCTACCATGGCCGAGCTGGCCGATGAATGGGCCGCAAAAGGAACCAAAAATATCTGGGGATCTGTACCCGATATTATGGAAATGCAAAGTGAGGCTGGTGCCGCAGGTACGGTACATGGTGCTTTACAAACCGGGTCGCTTACCACCACTTTTACTGCATCGCAAGGCTTGATGCTGATGTTGCCCAATATGTATAAAATTGCCGGAGAATTAACCGCTACTGTTTTTCACGTAGCTGCACGTTCATTAGCCGCACAGGGCCTTTCTATATTTGGCGATCACCAGGATGTGATGGCCGCAAGAACCACCGGCTTTGCCATGTTAAGTTCTGTTAGTGTGCAGGAAGCGCACGACTTTGCATTGATTGCACAGGCTGCTTCTTTAAGGTCAAGAATTCCCATCATACATTTCTTTGATGGTTTCCGTACTTCGCACGAAGTAAATAAACTGGAACTGTTAAGCGATGATCAGATAAGATCAATGATACCTGATGATTTGGTAATTGCCCACCGCAACAGGGGATTGAATCCTGAAAGTCCGTTTATAAGAGGTACCGCACAAAACCCTGATATTTATTTCCAGGGTAGAGAAACTGTAAATACCTTTTATAATAATATGCCTGCCATTGTAGAAGATGTGATGAAAGATTTTGAAAAGATGACCGGCAGAAAATATGAACTGTTCCAGTACACCGGTGCACCCGATGCCGACCGCATGGTGATCATCATGGGTTCTGGTGGCGAAACTGTAGATGAAACCGTAAACGCTTTAAATGCAGCAGGCGAAAAAACTGGTGTGTTACAAGTACGTTTATATCGTCCTTTCTCTTTAGAACATTTTATTAAAGCCATACCAACTTCTGTAAAATCAATTGCCATACTGGATCGAACCAAAGAATCTGGCGCAGCGGGGGAACCGATGTACCAAGATGTACTAGCCAGTTTGGTGGATGCACTACAACAAGGAAAAATAAAACAATTACCTAGGCTCATCGGTGGCCGTTATGGCCTATCCTCAAAAGAATTTACACCAGCAATGGTTAAAGCGGTATTTGATGAACTGAAAAAAGAAAATCCTAAAAATGGTTTCACTATTGGTATCAATGATGATGTTACTTTCACCAGTTTGGAATATGATCCAGCTTACACTTTAGATGAAAGTGAGTGGAAACAAGGTTTATTCTTTGGATTAGGTGCGGATGGTACTGTTGGCGCTAATAAAAATACGATCAAGATCATTGGAGAAAATACCGACCTGTTTGCACAGGGTTACTTTGTATATGATTCTAAAAAATCGGGTGCCAGAACGGTATCGCATTTAAGATTCGGGCCAAAACCAATACGGGCACCATACTTAATTACCAGGGCCGATTTTATCGCCTGTCACCAGTTCAACTTTATTGAAAAGGTAGAGATGCTGGAATTTGCAAAAGATGGCGCTACGTTTTTGATCAACAGCCCTTACCCTAAAGATGAAGTGTGGAGCAAGATGACCGGGCAGGTACAAAAAATGATCATCGATAAGCATATTAAAGTTTACGTGATCGATGCTACTACAGTTGCAAGAGATACGGGCATGAATGGCCGCATTAACACCATTATGCAAACCTGCTATTTTGCCTTATCAGGTGTATTACCACGTGAAGATGCTATTAAGCAAATTAAAAAAGCCATTGAAAAAACTTACTTCAAAAAAGGACAAAAAGTAATTGACCAAAACTTTAAAGCAGTTGATGGTACGTTAGCTAACTTATACGAAGTAGAATATCCAAAAACAGTTTCTGCGGCGGTACATGAATTACTGATCGTGTCTAAAAAAGCACCGGCCTTTGTACAGGAGGTTACTTCGGTAATGATGGCCGGCCATGGTGATGAACTGCCTGTAAGTAAAATGCCTATTGATGGTACTTACCCAAGCGGTACTACCCAATGGGAAAAAAGAAACGTATCGGATCTTGTTCCGGTATGGGAACCAGAAAGCTGTATTCAGTGCGGTAACTGTGCTTATGTTTGTCCGCACAGCGTAATACGGGCTAAATTCTTCCATGAAAAATTCCTGGAAAAAGCGCCTGAAGGATTTGCATCAGCACCCATCAACTCTAGAGGTTTTCCTGAAACAAAATATTCTTTACAGGTTTACTTAGAAGACTGTACCGGTTGTAATTTATGTGTGGAAGTTTGCCCGGCCACCAGCATTTTTGATGGTGCTAAAAAAGCCATTAACCTTGCCGAAAAAGATCCTATACTGGAACAGGGTAAAAAGAATATCGAGTACTTCGAAAATATTCCATGGAACGACCGTTCTAAAATTGATTTCTCTACTGTACACGGTGCACAGTTCTTAGAACCTTTATTTGAATTCTCGGGTGCATGCGCAGGTTGCGGCGAAACACCGTATTTAAAATTACTATCACAATTATTTGGCGACAGGTTATTAGTGGCCAATGCTACCGGTTGCTCTTCCATTTATGGTGGTAACTTACCTACCACACCATGGACGGTAAATAAGGAAGGTCGTGGACCAGCCTGGAGCAACTCTTTATTTGAAGATAATGCGGAGTTTGGTTTGGGTATGCGTATAACTGCAGATCAGCAGTTACATGCCGCCAAACAATATTTGTTAGGATTGAAAGATGAGCTGGGCGAAAACGTGGTAACTGAAATACTGGATGCCAAACAAACCCTGGAATCGGAATTAGCAGTGCAGCATTTAAGGGTACAAAAATTAAAAGAGCAATTACGCACTATGACCTCTTCTCCTGCACAACACCTGTTATCGGTAGCCGATCAATTAGTGCGCCGCAGTGTATGGTTAGTGGGTGGCGATGGTTGGGCTTATGATATTGGTTACGGTGGTTTAGATCATGCATTGGCAAGTGGAAGAAATGTAAATATACTGGTACTGGATACCGAAGTGTATTCTAACACCGGTGGACAATCCTCTAAATCTACCCCAACAGCAGCTACTGCAAAATTTGCAGCAGGTGGTAAAAGCGGTGGTAAAAAAGACTTGGCCATGCAGGCCATCTCTTACGGTAATGTATATGTAGCAAGAGTAGCATTTGGTGCTAATCCGCAACAAACTTTACTGGCTATGAGAGAAGCAGAAGCTTATGACGGTCCATCATTAATACTAGCGTACAGCCATTGTATTGCACACGGCTACGATTTAAAAGATGGTTTGAGCCAGCAGAACAATGCAGTAGCAAGTGGTCACTGGCCATTGCTGAGATACAACCCAATGTTAAGAAAGAAAAATCAAAACCCTTTTGTATTAGATTCTCCAAGGCCCACCATGGCATTAAGAGATTATGCTTACAATGAGTTGCGGTATAAAGTATTAACAATGACCAACCCAACTGTAGCAGAAAACCTGATGAAACATGCACAGGACCTGGTAAACCTGAAATGGAAAAATTATGAAGAGCTGGCAACTAAAAAAGCAAGCGACTTTGTACCGATAGCATAAAAAATTTCATGGTTCATAGTTAATGGTTATAGCAAATACTCCCATTAACTATGAGCTATGATCCATTAACCATGAACAAAAAAAGTATATGAATTTACAAACCAGTTACATGGGGTTAAACCTAAGCTCCCCGATTGTAGTTTCCGCCTGTACACTATCTGAAAAAACAGATAATATTTTAATGATGGAAGATAACGGTGCCGGGGCAGTGGTGCTGTTTTCGTTGTTTGAAGAACAAATAAAAAAAGAAGAAGCCCGTTTTATTGCGGTGCAGTCGGGCACTACCAATACTTTTGCCGAAGCAACAGATTATTTTCCTGGTCTTGATGATTTTAATGTTGGTACAGAAGAATATCTGGAAAATATTCGCCGGGCAAAAGAAAGAGTGAATATGCCCATCATTGGCAGCCTTAATGGTATTACGCACGAAGGCTGGATAGATTATTCCCGTTTGATGGAACAAGCCGGTGCGGATGCTATTGAAGTGAATATATTTTTTATACCTGGCGATGTAAATTTATCTACTTCGCATGTAGAACACCGCTACCTGAATATTATAGAAGAAATAAAGAACAATGTAAAAATTCCGGTGGCAGTTAAATTAAATCCTTACTTCAGCGCCATGGGTAATATGGCCTTGCGTATGCAAAATGCCGGTGCCAATGCATTGGTTTTGTTCAATCGGTTTTACCAGCCCGATTTTGATATTAATGAACTGAAGATAAAAACAGATCTCCATTACAGCGAATCAAGCGAAATAAGATTGCCATTGTTATGGACGGCTTTGTTATATGGTAAAGTAAATCTTTCACTTGCAGCTACTACCGGTGTGCAAAGTGCCATTGAAGTAATTAAATATATTCTTGCTGGTTCCGATGTGGTAATGACAGCATCATCATTATACAAAAACGGCATTCCTTATTTAAAAACAATGAATAAAGAATTGCAGGATTGGATGTACTCTATGGGCTTTGATGATCTTAAAGCATTCAGGGGTAATATGAGCCAGCAAAATATTGCTGACCCTACAGCTTATGAAAGAGCGAACTATATTAAAATACTGGAAGGTGTAAAATCATAAACCGGGTAACAGCAAAAATTAAAGCTAAACGCCTTATAAATATTTTTTCATGTGCTAATGTGAGAGGGGATCTTGTCTAGGATTTCCTCTTTTTTATTTAAAGCAAAATCAAAAAGGGTAACAATGTTTTTTGCAAACGCATAACTTTAGCTCCTGATGTTTATAAAAACACAATGCTAAATGAATAAAGAGATTTACGAAATAGAGAACGTTGCAGAAAATGAAGGATGTTTTGTAAGCCTGTTGAAATACCTGACGCTGGGAGTGGTTGGTTTTTTTGTGCTTTGGATTATGGTACTGCAAAACACCAACGATATGTTTTTGGAGTACGGCGCCGAAGTTAGTGCTGCAGTGGCTGTTGTAATATTCGGTTTTTTAGCTTACCGGGCAATGAAAAAATCGGGCAGGTTATATAAGATAACATTTAATGATGAAGAGCAATTGTTACAGTTAACCATCGGTAATACATTTACCGGCAACAATACAGAAAAAAGTATTGCATACAGATCCTTACGGGTAGTAGAGAATATAAAACCTATCTTCAAAGATGTGTCAACTGTAATGGGAAGAGATATTCTTAACTCCGATAAACTAAGCCAAAATAGAAAAATACAGCTGTATGATAAAAGAGTTTTAGTAACTACAATTGATGTAGATATTACAGCATGGTGCAGGCATCAGCAAATTGATGAGCTTATAAAAAAACTACGCCAGGTAGTTGCTAGTAAATCCTCTGCTTAAGCGTACACCCAACTAAACCCTTCATTACGGATAGGTAAATTGCGTGGCCGGTTACCGGCCGCTGCCAAAGCATTACATAATGCCGGTGCTACAGTAGACAAACCCACTTCTCCAACACCACCAGGTTCTTCCTTACTATCAATGATATAAATTTCCAATGGTGGCATTTCGGCATAAGTAAGCAATTCGTAACTAAAAAAACCATCCTCTACCACACGGCTGTTGGCCACGGTTATCTCTCCTTTTAAAGTTTGTGTAAGGGCAAATGCAAGGCCACCTTCCATCTGGTTCAATAAACCATCAGGGTTAATTACAAGACCGCAATCAATAGCAGCTACTACTCTTGTAATTTTAAATTTTTTGGGTGCCAGTAATTCAATTTCAATAGCATGCGCCGCATACGATTTGGCAAAAATAAAAGAGTGTGTAGCCAGCCCTATAAAATGATTGGGTTTACGGGCTTCTTTCCAGCCAATTTTTTCCGCCACTTTTTTTAATACTGCAGCAATTCTTGCAGGCGATTGCGTCATGGCTCCGGGATCATCGCCAGTTTTAAAATCAGGTTTATTCTCCAGCATCGCCAAACGAAAATCCAGCGGATCTTTATGCTGTTGCTGCGCTATCTCATCTATAAAACTTTCTACCGGAAAAGTATTTACACAAATATCTACCGAGCGTAACCAACCCCGGTTAATATTAAAATCAACAGGCGTATAACCGGTAAGTATATTGGGTACTGCATAACAGAAACCCTTATCAGCTCCATCCATTTCTTCCGGATGTTTAGTGTTTGGTCCCTCCGTCATGTAAGCAACAGGTGTACCTAATACATGGTGTTGCCAGGCAGCCAGGTGTCCTTTATCATCGGTACTGGCTTTTAATAAATGGTAATTAGCCGGCCGGTAAGGTTGAAAGCGGATGTCATCTGCCCTCTCCCAAATTAATTTAACCGGTTTGTCAATTTGCTGTGCAATTCTTACAGCTTCAATAGCAAAATCAAAATGCAGCCTTCTGCCAAAAGCGCCACCCATTGCCGTGAGGTTAACTTTAATCTTTTCTTTTTTAAAATTACATTCTTTAGCAATGGTGTTCACCGTCCAGTCGGGTAATTGTAAGCCGCCCCACAACTCACAGGCATCGCCATTTACTGCTGCAACAAAATTTACCGGCTCTATAGTAGCATGGGCTAAAAAAGGTTGGGCATAAGTGGCAGTAATTTCATTTTTATTGGCAAAGCTGCTTACATCGCCTTTTTTAAAAACCTCAATAGCAGGTTTTGTTTTGGCTTTAGCGGCAAAGGTTTTAAATAGTTCTTCTGTGCTCTCATTATTTTTGCTGCCTTCATCCCAGGTAATGTTCAGCAATTTTCTTGCTTTAATGGCTGCCCAGGTGTTGGTAGCAATTACGGCTACACCTGCCCGTACATGCATGGGGGCACCGGTGCCTTTATAACTTACCACTTTAATTACACCGGGTACTTTTTTTGCAGCTGCATCGTCTACACTTACCAATGTACCGCCCAGTACCGGGCATCTTTCTGCAACAGCAAACAGCATTCCGTCTAATTTTATATCCAGCCCGTATTTTGTTTTTCCTGTAAGTATGTCATTTAAGTTAGAGCGTTTTTCTGCTTTGCCAATCAGTTTAAAATCTTTTGGATTTTTTAGTGTTACATCTTTGGGTACAGGCAATGCTGCTGCCTGGCAAACCAGCTCACCATATTTAATGCGCTGCATGGTAATGGTGTTTACCACCTCGCCTTTATCGGCTGCGCAGGAAGTTTCTTTAATGTTCCAAACTTTTGCTGCTGCACTTATCAGCATGGCTTTGGCTATTGCTCCTGCTTTACGCAAACTATCATACATGGTCATTACACTCTGGCTGCCGCCGGTATCATGTTCCCCTTCTTTTAGTGTGCCATAAGGAGCGATCTCTGATTTCACATCTTTAAAATCAACATCCAGTTCTTCTGCAACTATCATAGGAAAAGCGGTATCCACACCCTGCCCCGATTCCTGTTTGCCTACCAATACCGTAACCTTTCCACTCTTATCAATTTTTAAATAAGCACTGGGTTGAAAAAATTCGCAATCGGCTGGCGATAGTGCCAATGCAGGTAAACCCGGTAACATAAAACCAATAACCAAACTACCCGATGTAAAGGAGCTTAGCTTTATAAAATGACGGCGGTTGATCGTTTCTTTTTGCATACCAAAAGTTGAGAAAGTTTATTGATTAATATCTTCAATGGCAATGTGTATTGCTTTTTTAATGCGGTGATAAGTGCCGCAGCGGCAAAGGTTATTACTCATTACTTCTGCAATGGTTTCTTCGGATGGTTTTTTATTTTTTTCCAGCATGGCTGCTGCGGCCATCATTTGCCCCGGTTGGCAGTAACCGCATTGCGGTACGCCGGCTTTTTGCCAGGCTTTTTGTACAGGGTGGCTGCCATCTGCCGATAAACCCTCGATAGTAGTAATTTTTTTATTTACACAAGTACCTACAGGCCGCTGACAGGCATAAGCGGCATTACCATCAATCATTACCGTGCAGGCGCCACAGCTGGCCACACCACAACCATATTTTGTACCGGTAAGATTAAGCAGATCACGTAGCACCCATAACAAAGGCATATCCGCTTCGGCATCTACCGTGTAAGCAGTATTATTAACATTGAGTTTAAAACTGGGCATGGCAATAGTTTAAATGAAATAAAATTTTGCGAATAGTAAATTACAAAATTTAATTAAAAACAGTTGCTTTTATTTAATTGAAAAGAGAAGGCTGGCCGATAGGATACACTTACCTGAATTTTCCGGAAATGGTATAGCAAACCTTATCATTAATGCGCTTGAATATTTCGCCATTTATTTTACGTAACCTCCGCCGCTTTCTTTTATCCAGTAAGCGGCCTTCGCTGTCAAAATATTGCGGCTGCTGAAAATAGGTAAGTGTATAATATTTTTTATAAGCAAAAGGTGCATTTAATGCCACCGGCTTTATCGACATAAATATGAGGGTATTCTTTTTTTCATCCACATAGTAATCGTAATTTTTTATCCATGTACAGCGGATACCCTGCATTTGCTGAATAAGCCGTGTTATTTTGGCTGCATTTAAATGATAGGCCCGTAAAGTATCGGTAAGGCGTGGTTCATTAATTTCAAATTCGTAAATATAACTGAGCGTATCGGTGATAATTTCAAGAGCAACGATCTTAAAATCCTTATCGGTAAAGCCTACGGTAAAGGGTGTTTGCCGTGAGAGTTCTTTATAGGTTTCTTCAATCCTGTCCAGTACTTTTTCGTTTTGGTAATAATATTTGGTAGAAATGTTTTTGGGCGAGCAGGAAAAAATACCACTCACCAGTGTAACTAATAATATGGTGTGTATTAACCTAGTTGGCATCGCTTTCGTTTTTACTAAAGTGAGTAATACCAAAAATAATGCGCCTTAAAAAAGATGGTGATAACTGCAGCAGTGTTTTACCACCATAATCCCAATATACCAATGTAATAAGATCATCCTGCTTGCTGATTTTTTCCACCACAATAAAATGTGTGGGTAATGCCAGCTTTATTTTTACATGATTCTTTTTGTGTACTATCCGGTTGTTGATAAATAAAACAACACGGCCGGTAGTTAATTGACCACTGATGTATTCATACATGTTGCCCACATTTGGATGCAGCCAATCGGCGCCTTTTGCTTTTACCTTATACCGCAACAAACCTCTTGCCATGCGGTTGAACTTGGCGTAATTAACCGATGCCCAAAAGCGGTCTTCATCACCGGGGTTGTAGCGTAGGTTAAAGATATTCAGGTAGCCTTTATAATGATCGGCAAGGCACAGGTACCACATTTGTTCGGCGGGGCGTATATCCAACACACCTTTATATTTAAGCCTGCCTGCCTCTTTTTTTATGGCAGCCGAAGGTGTAAAACTGGCATTGCCAAAACGGGCTTCTCCTTCTTTGTATAATTGCAGTAATAATTTTGCATAACCCAAAGGATCATCTTGTAAAAACAAATAAGTAAGAGCGCCATAGCCACAAAAGTTAGTACCGTTGCCGGGATAAATACTAATGGGTTGGTAAATGCTGGTTTTTAAATTTTGCAGAAATAAGGAGGGCTTGATATTGGGCCAGTAAGCGCTGGAGTCTAATTGTTTAATACTGTCGATAAATGCAATTGCCTGTTGCCGGGTAGAGCTTACCGTTGCAACAGGCAATACAGTATCATTTATAAAAGCTATAGTTTTACTGCTTATACAAAAGCATATAACCAGTAGAAATAAAATCCGTTTAACAACTGTTCGTCTTACTTTCAAAAGCCTTTTTATTTATTATAAAGATAGCCAATAATAAAGTGCTGACTTTTAATTTACGCAAACAGGCTTTGTAAAAATTGTATCAAAAAATCTCCTGTGCAGCATGTATTGTACATGTTGATAGGATGTAATGTTTACTTTAGCAACCTTAGTTTTTTCAGGCCCTCATTTCTACCTTAAAAGCAAGGCTGAGATAACTGAAAAATTTACCGGGCTGATCGCTGGATGGTGAGATCCATTCCTGCCCGCCGGTGAACTGTGGTTGTAAATGACAACCTGCTGCTTCACCAATACCAATATACATATCGCTGCTTTGCAGGCGGAAACCATAAGTGCTGCCTTTTTGCATATGCAGGCCGTTCTGCGGAAAAGAGATCCATTTATCCGAATCTGTTTTATCAATCTCCACCGAAGAAGTTAATAATGCTGGCCCCCATTTTTTAGTTGCAGGATCAAAAGGATGTACCGTCATTTGTGCATGACCGGCTTTTAAAACCAATGTTGAAAAAATTTCGATAGCACCAAGATCACCTTCGGAAGGGCAGGTAAAGGTTTGGCCGGCAACAATATCCTCATTAGGTATCCGGTGGCCCATCCAGGCGGTGGTGTTATTAGTTACTTGTTGTACTACAACTTTTAAGTGGGGGTTTTTCTGTTCTGTTTTCATATTAGATGATTTTAAATAATACAACCTGTCGGGTACAGGCAGATTGCGGTAAGATATACCTGTACTAACTATATTAGGTACGCATTATTGTGCCAGATGGCTATTGTTTTTATAATTTAACATATAAAATTTTTACCCCTGTAACTGTACCAATTTATACCGGCATTTGCTGTTATAATTTTTGCCCGGGCACTCCTGTAAAGCTCAGCTTTACAGGCAGTATAAATCCTTTATCATCAAAAAATAGCTGTTCAATACAGGTAGCTCTGTTGTTGGCCGCAGTTTGGCCCAGCGGCCTGCGGTGGTACACAATATACCAAAGATCTTTTTTAGTATTGTGCATAATGGAGTGGTGGCCTGCACCTGTAGCAATGGCAGAATCCTGCTGTAATATTTTACCGACTCTTTCAAATGGGCCAAAGGGAGAATTGGCTACCGCATAGGCCACTGAATAATCAGGCCCCGTCCAGCCGCCTTCGCTCCACATAAAATAGTATTTGTTATTACGCATAAACATAAACGGCCCCTCAACATAACCCTTTGGCGTAATTTCTTTAAACAGCGTACCGTCATCAAAGGGTACAATACCGGTAAAGTCGTTTTTTAAACGGGCAATATTGCAGTGTTGCCAGCCACCGTAAACAATATAATACTGGCCGCTGGTATCTTTAAATACAAACTGATCAATAGGCTGGGCACCATTATAAAATTTGTCGATAAGTGGTTTGCCCAAATAGTCTTTAAATGGCCCTTCGGGTTTATTGGCTACAGCCACACCAATACCGCCGTACTCATTATTGCTTTGAATATCGTTAGCAGCAAAAAACAAAAAGTATTGCCTGCCTTTTTGTACAATGGCAGGTGCCCACATGGCACGTTTTGCCCATTTAATGGCAGCCGTATCCAGAATGTTTTTATGGGCATTCCAATGCAGCAGATCGGTAGAAGAGAAGGCATCAAAAAAAACCTGCTTATTGTATTTATCCGAATAGGTAGGGTAGATCCAGTACTGCTTTTTAAATATAGCTGCTTCCGGATCGGCATACCAACCTTTAATAATGGGGTTGCCCGATGTTAAGGGCTGTGCTGTTATATGGCCCGCTGCCAGCAGTAAAATGAAGCTGCTGTAAAAAAATATTTTCATGTATGTAATATAAAACGACCCGGCCAGCGAAAAAAATATTTGTAAACCCGGGCCTGCCTGGGCAGGTAAAATGCTGTTTATTGTTGCAACAACGATTAAAAAAATAAAAATTGAGGGTTAATTTAGCATGTGGGCATCATTATAAAAAATTGATGAAATGCAGTGGTAGAAAGGGTTTGTATAAAAAATGGCACGCTAACCATCATAAAACAGTACTTAAATTGGCTATAAAAAGAGAAACGCCCCTGTTACCTTTGTGTAAGTAAAGTGAGCGTTTCTAATTATTCATTAAGCAATCAATCGTTAAAGCCTCACAAATATATGGTGTAGTTGGCAAAAAAGTGCAGAAAAGTTAAAAAAATATTAAGATTTTCATATAGCAAGCAATCGTTAAAGTCCGTCAGTTTCTACTGAGGGGCTATTTTTTTTATGGTAATGCCTGTTTAATACGGAAACTTGCCTATTACATTACCCGCCGGGTAATAATTAGCCACTACAATTACAGCTCCATTGGGGCAAACAGCAACACCCACGCCCATTTCACGAGTATCTTTCCACATCATTTGCGTATAATGACCGGTTTTAAACCAGTTGGCAGCATTTATTTTGCGGTATTTGTAAAACTGTTTTTCGGCATACCAACTGTATGATGCTTCCACCGGCGGATAGTCAGTTGCCGAACTGCCCCAAAAAATGTTCTCTCCGTAATCCATTCCATTTTGCCCGCTATGCTCCCGGTGTTTGATGCTGCAATTATTTTGTTGAGCTAAGTAATTGGCCCATTTTTGAGCATAAGCCGCCAGTGAAGTACTCCAGGTTAGATCATTCACGCCCTTATCATTTCTGATACTGTTGTGATGGGCTAAAATGAGTTGGGCATCTTTAGGTTTGATACTGCTGCCTGTGCTGGTAATAGTATGCTGTGCAGTTACCTGTTGTGCTAAAAAAATAAATATGATCAGCAATTTGTACATAGGAGATGATAGGTTTAAAAACTAAGTTATTACAAATGGTTTGCCCAAATAGTTTTGGGTTGTTAAATGAAGTTTAATGTTCGGAATAATTATATTCAATTACCTGTTAGAATATTTTGGAAATAAAAATTGCTGCAAACTTTATAGCATACCAAAAGGAAAATGTTTATTGGTTAGTTGCATTTACTTTTATCAAAGTCTCTAAAAGGGTTGTTCTTTTTGCTTCTCCAAAAAAGAAACAAAAAAGGAGACCCGGGATTGAATACAGCCCAATCCCGGGAAGCAGCTATGGTCAACATTTGTACTACTGTAGCTTCAACATTAGTCCCTCTGCTCTTAGGTTTAATGTTCATCAGTTTTTTTCAAAACTCTTTTATTTGCCAGCTGCATAGAAATCGTTTGCAAAATAATAAGCAGTAACAAACTATAAATGCTGAGGCTACAGTAGCACAGCCGGTCGTCATAACTGCCGGACGAAGGGGATGTACATCCTTCGTCCTTGATTTTTTGGTTCTTTTTGATCAAGCAAAAAGAACAAGAAAAACTCTTCGATTTCGAAAAGTAACTCAACCCAATTAACAAAAAAACAACAACAAATATGTCCTACTTTTATCCCCTCAATCAACTACCATGAAACGCCCTCTTATAATCCTGTTTATATTTTTATTAAGTATGCACAGCAAAGCACAAAACGAAAACTATCCCACTTATACCGGTAAAGACCTGGGCCTAACGTATACGCCAACACAATCGGCATTTAAAATATGGGCACCCACAGCAAGCAAGGCACAATTAAAATTGTACAGTCAGCCATTGGGTGCTGCACTTACAAGAATTGTGGATCTGGAAAAATCAACACAAGGCATCTGGGCCATTACTTTACAAGGCAATTACGAAGGCAGCTATTATACTTTTTGTATTGAACATAATGGTACCTGGCTGAACGAAGTACCCGACCCTTATGCCAAAGCGGTGGGTACTAATGGTAAAAGAGCCATGGTGCTTGATCTTACAAAAACTAACCCCGCCGGATGGCCTAAAGACAAAGGTCCGCAATTAAAAAAACCTACCGATGCCATTATATACGAGCTGCACATACGAGATGCCAGCATTGCTGCAAGCAGTGGTATCATTAACAAAGGCAAATATGCAGGCCTTACCCAAACCGGCACTACCAATAAAGAAGGCCTGGCCACCGGCCTGGATCATTTAACCGAATTAGGCGTTACCCATATTCACCTGCTGCCTTTTTTTGATTATAATTCGGTAGACGAAACCGATACAGTAAAACCACAATACAACTGGGGGTACGATCCATTAAATTATAATACACCCGAAGGCAGTTACGCATCCAATGCTGCCGATGGCGCTGTACGTATAAAAGAACTGAAACAACTGGTGCAGGCTTTTCATAAAAAGGGGTTGGCCGTGGTAATGGATGTAGTGTACAACCATACCGGGCTAACCAACGAAAGCAATTTTAACCAATTGGTACCCGGCTATTATTACCGCCACAATAAAAACGGAAAGCTAAGCGATGCCACTGCCTGCGGCAACGAAACTGCCAGCGAAAAAGCCATGATGCGCAAGTTTATGCTGGAGTCTGTTTTGTATTGGGTAAAAGAATACCATATTGATGGCTTTCGGTTCGATCTGATGGGCGTGCATGATATTGAAACGATGAACCAGATTAGTGCAGCACTGCATAAACTTAACCCCGGCATTTTAATTTATGGCGAAGGGTGGACGGCAGGCGCCTCTCCCTTGCCCGATAGTGTACGGGCATTAAAGCAAAACGCCGCCAAACTAAAAGGCATTGCTGTATTTAGCGATGATATACGGGATGGCATTAAAGGCAGTGTGTTTGAAGCAGCCGATAAAGGCTTTGCCAGCGGTAAACCCGGTATGGAAGAAAGCATTAAGTTTGGTATTGTGGCTGCCACCCAACACCCGCAGGTAAACTATAAAAAAGTAAACTACAGTAAAAAGGCTTATGCAGCCACACCCGCCAATACCATTACATATGCCGAGTGCCACGATAACAATACCCTTTGGGATAAACTGGCCATCAGCGCACCAAATGCCACTGTTGCCGAACGTACCGAAATGCATAAGCTGGCTTTATCCATTGTACTCACCAGCCAGGGCATTAGCTTTTTACATGCCGGTACCGAATTTTTGCGCAGCAAAAAAGGTATTGAAAACAGCTACAATGCCGGCGACAGTATTAATGCTATCGACTGGCATTTAAAAACCACCCATAAAGCCGTGTATAATTATGTGCAGCAATTAATACAACTGCGTAAAGCACACCCGGCTTTCAGAATGACCACAACTGCACAAATAAAAAACAACCTGCGCTTTTTTACCACCGAAGCAGGACTTATTGGCTACCAGGTAAACGGCAATGCTGTAAAAGACAGCTGGAAAAAGATACAGGTATGGTTTAATGGCAGTGCCGGTGAAAAGATGCTACCGGCTGCACATACAAAGGGTTTTACCACAGCAATTGTAAATAACCAGTTTACCAGTACTGCTGTTGCCGGTTTGGTAATTAAACCCTATAGCTGTGTACTGCTGTATAAAAATTAAATTCCATTAAATAAAGGGTTTCAGCGGAATATTTATATAAAATGGCGCCGGTAACGCAATAATTGCGGCGACTAAAATAGAGGGATTTTGGCAAAAGCCTGTTTACCAAAGCCCGTACTAAAAAATAGCTTTTTACCAGCCCGGTACCTGCATCAGTAAGGGCAGTTGTAAAAATAAATTTCCATTAAACAGGGGGTTTCAGCGGATTTTTGTGGTAAAAATGTAAAAAAACAGCAACCTGCAGGTATCAATAACAAGCCTTTTAATGGCTTTAACCTGCGCCAGATAAAAACAGGCCCTGTTTAAACTACTGCTTAAAATAAACCTTCGTAATCTTTCCGCCTTCCACCACATATATAGCCACAGCAGTTAATGGTTTAGGGCCAAAGCCCCATACTTCTTCCTGGTCAATTACCATATTACCTTCCACAATACGGTTAACCAGGCGGCAGAATAATTTAGGGGTAGTAGTTATAAACTGGTAATCCTTACGCATATTGGCCTTGCCCTTTAGCTCCAGTTTATTAGGAAAAGTATACAGTTCCACTTCCTCGGCATAAGGCGCTAAAAAAGCCTCCAGGTCGTGAGCATTATAAGCATTCAGTTGCTGCTGTGCCAGCATTTCGGGAGTAGCAGTAACAAAAGCATCCGGCTTAAAAGCAATGCCTTTGTTAATTACCCAATCTATTTTGCGCCAGTGGGCAATATCATCCAAGGGGTTGGCAGTAAGTACCAGCATATTGGCCAATTTATTGGGGGCAATGCTGCCCCATTCGTTTTGCTTGCCTACGGCTTTAGCGCCGTTGATGGTACTGGCAATAAGCAGATCCCAGCTGCTCATACCAGCCGCCTGCATGGCTTTTAACTCATCAAAGTACGAGCTGGCGTGCTGTGTACCAATATTACCGGCATCGGTACCTGTGGCAATGGTAACCCCCGCCGCCAGCAGCTTTTTAAGGTTGGCCTGCATATTGGTATTCTCTTTTTCTTCCCGGGCTTTTTGCATAGGGCTGCCCATGGCTTTAATATACCGGGCGGCAATAGTGGTATCGGGCAGCGGGTAATTTAATACACTGGCAATGGTAGTGGGGTTGGCAATAGCCAGCTCTTCGGTAGTAAAATGATAATGATTGCCCAATACCTTACCATAATTGCCCCCAACTACCAGCGTGGGGCAAAGCACTGTTTTGTGTTGCAGCAACAGTTGCACAAATGCATCGTTTATCAGCTCATCATCTACACTGTGTACCAAAAAATCGGCACCGGCTTCTACGGCCAGTTGAGCGGTAATACGCTCGGTGGCATGCACGGCCACCCGTAAATTATTTTTATGGGCTTCGTCAATAGCGGCTTTTACCAGCGGCAGGTTTTTGTTGGCACCCTTTTCCACATCGGCATCGGTAACAATGTACCAGATCTTTATAAAATCGGTATGCAGCGGCAGTTGGTTACGTACCGATTGGCGAACGCCCTCTTCGGTAAGCATTATTTCAAAAGGCGCTTCGTTACCCAGCTTTTTATACGGTTCGGGTACATAGGTGGTAAGCAATGGGCCCGTCATGCTGATGGTTGGGGCATATTTTTTACCGGTAAAACTATCCCGTTGCGTTAAAAAGTTGTTGGACGCTCCCACATCCACCACCTGTGTAATGCCCACGCTGCTGTAGCGGCGCAGCAGATCGTCCATATTATTATGCACCCAGTTCAATTCTTTAGCATGTGGCTGGTAAGTACGCAGGTCAATAGCATCGGGCCGGGTAAACAGGCCACCGCTTTGAAAAAAGTGTACATGAGCATCCGTAAAGCCCGGCACAATATATTTACCCGTGCCATCTATTACAGTTATGCCTTCGGGCAGTTTATAGGTTTTGCCTTTATCTACCGCAATTATTTTACCCTCCTGCGCCAGCACTGTATAACCGGTTAGCAGTTTCTTTTTTTCTACATCTACTACCGTTACATTTTTAATAAGTACCTGGGCAGTGCTGGTTTGTGTAACAGCCAGCATAATAAGCAGAGAAAATAAACGCATGGTAAATTTTTTTAGGAAGATACAAAATTTGGTGGGGTTGAGGAGGGTGCCAAAATTAAAACTCCTGCATTTAATGACGTATTGAAGGATTTAATTTTCTCAAACAGTAGAACTCATAAGTTTATTTGATCCGAATAATAAGTAATCATTTTTATAAAATGATATTTACGTATTTTGTGATATTAATAGCCTATCATTACTGCTGCATTGAAGAACGAAAAACATACACGTAAAGAAATTATAGATACCCGGTTAAAGCAAGCAGGCTGGAATGTGGCAGACCGAACCCAGGTGGTTGAAGAATTTGATATAATAGTTGATGTAACAATTGCTGAAGAAGCAGAAACCCCTTATGGCGGCCACCAATTTAGTGATTATGTTTTGCTGGGCAAAGATGGTAAAGCGCTTGCAGTAGTAGAGGCGAAGAAATCGGCAGTGGATGCCAATATTGGAAAAGAACAGGCTAAACAATATTGCTTTAACATTCAGAAACAGTTTGGTGGCGAACTTCCCTTTTGTTTTTATACTAATGGACACGATATTTTCTTTTGGGATTTAAATAACTACCCTCCAAAAAAGGTTTATGGTTTTCCTACCCGTGATGATCTTGAACGCTACACATACATTAGACAAAAAAGAAAATCACTTTCAGGTGAATTCATCAATACTAAAATAGCGGGGAGAGATTATCAAATTGGTGCAATCAGAGCAGTTTTAGAAGCAGTTGAAAAAAGGAAAAGAAGATTCCTTTTGGTGATGGCTACAGGTACAGGCAAAACACGTACCTGTATTGCTTTAGTTGATGCTTTAATGAGAACAGGTTGGGCAGAAAGAGTTTTGTTCTTAGTTGACCGCATTGCCCTTCGTGACCAAACACTGGATGCCTTTAAAGAACATTTACCCAACGAACCACGATGGCCCAAACAAGGCGAAAAGGAAATTGTAAAAGACAGAAGAATTTACGTTTCAACTTATCCAACTATGTTGAATGTAATTCGAAATGAGGATAAAAGCTTAAGCCCTCATTTTTTTGATTTGATCGTTGTGGACGAAAGTCATCGCAGCATTTATAATACCTATCAGGAAGTTTTAGATTACTTCAATACCATCACACTTGGATTAACAGCCACGCCAACTGATGTAATTGACCACAATACATTTAAGTTGTTTGAAGTGGAAGATGGCGTTCCTACTTATGCCTATTCTTATGAGGAAGCTGTAAACCACATTCCGCCCTACTTATGCAATTTTCAGGTAATGAAAATTAAAACAAAGTTTCAGGCAGAAGGCATCAGTAAAAGAACGATTGCACTGGAAGACCAAAAGAATTTAATTCTGGAGGGAAAAGAAATTGAAGAAATAAACTACGAAGGAACAGAACTAGAAAAGAAGGTAATCAATCGGGGAACAAACGCCCTGATAATTCGTGAATTCATGGAGGACTGTATAAAAGACGCTAATGGTGTTCTGCCGGGAAAAACCATTTTCTTTTGTGCTACCAAAGCTCATGCAAGAAGGATGGAAGAGATCTTTGATTCACTTTACCCCGAATACAAGGGTGAACTGGCAAAAGTGCTGGTGAGTGAAGACCCAAGGGTTTACGGAAAAGGCGGTTTGCTGGATCAGTTTAAAAATAACAACCTGCCCCGTATTGCGTTGAGCGTTGATATGCTGGATACCGGTATTGATGTAAGGGAACTGGTAAACCTCGTTTTTGCAAAACCTGTTTACAGCTATACAAAGTTTTGGCAAATGATTGGCAGGGGCACCCGTTTGCTTGAAGCTGAAAAGCTGAAGCCATGGTGTACGGAGAAAGACAGCTTTTTAATATTGGATTGCTGGGATAATTTTGAATATTTTAAACTAAATCCAAGGGGAAGGGAATTAAAGAATCAAATTCCTTTACCGGTTCGTTTATTTGGAGCTCGCCTGGATAAAATTGAAAAGGCGATTGAACTGCATGAAACTGAAATTACCAACGCAGAAATTGTGAAGCTGAGAAACCAGGTTGCAACGCTGCCGCAAAACTCCATTGTAATTTTAGATGCCAAACACGAACTGCAGCGATTAGCAGATGAAAACTTCTGGAATTATTTATCCGGCGACAAAATTGAATTTTTAAAAGCGGTTGTAAAGCCATTGTTCAGAACCGTTGCTAATACTGATTTTAAAGCCATGCGGTTTGAAAAAGATATGGTTGAAGTGTCATTGGCCAAACTATCTGATGAGAAAGAGAAATTTGAAACGCTGAAAGACAGTATCATAGAAGAAATTGCAGAACTGCCTTTATCTGTAAACATCATTGCCAAAGAAGAAGCACTGATCAGGCAAAGCCAAACCAATCATTTCTGGTCAACAGTTACCGAAGATAAATTTGACCTGTTAATTGTAAAGATTGCGCATTTAATGCGCTTCCGGGAAGCCATCGTTCCGCTTGGCCCTGCCAGGTTTAATTTTAAAGATTTGGTGAGCGAAAAAGAATATGTAGAGTTTGGTCCGCAACACGAAGCGTTGAGCATTGCGAAGTACAGAGAATTACTGGAGCAAAAAGTAAATGAACTGGTGTTGAGTAATCCGCTTTTGCAAAAGCTAAAAGAAGGAAAAGAAATAACCGCAACAGAAGCCGAACAGTTGGCAGAAGAGTTACACAACGAACATCCGCATATTACAATTGATTTACTTCGCAGGGTGTACAATCATCGCAAAGCACAGTTTGTGCAATTTATCAAACATATTTTAGGCATTGAAATTTTAGCGTCTTTTCCGGAAACCGTTTCAAAAGCCTTTGATGATTTTATTGCTGCACACAGTTACTTAAGCAGCCGCCAATTGCAGTTTATGGATTTGCTTCGCAATTTTATAGTAGAAAAAGGCGAACTGCAAAAACGAAATTTAATAGAATCGCCATTTACATTGATTCATCCGCAAGGTATTAGAGGTGTATTTAGCCCGGTGGAGATTGAAGAGATATTAGTGTTTACTGAAAAATTAGTAGCGGCATAATAGAAAATTTTAAACCCATCGAATTCGATGGGTTTAAAGGTTACGGTTTCGAGACTTTTAAAATAGACAATTGTTATTTTTAATTAACCCGAATTCGGGGTAATTAAACGCATCGAATTCGAAGCCTTTAAAATTGCAATTTCAATGTTACTGAATTCAGTTATATTAAAACTTACCGGGAGGATAACCTCTTTTTTAAAAGTGAACTAATTATGGCGAATTCGCCACAAATAAAAATTGAGTCATGTCAAAAAATAAAATCATAAACGTAAAAGGAACAGAAATCGTTATTCTTTCGGAAAACGACAAAGACGAATACATTTCCCTCACTGGCATTGCCCGTTATCGGGATGCTGAAAGAAGCGATTACATTCTTCAAAACTGGCTTAGAACCCGAAGCACTATTGAATTTGTTGGGCTATGGGAGCAGTTCAATAACCCAAATTTTAATTCCATCGAATTCGATGGAATTAAAAACCAGGCAGGTTCTAACAGCTTTTCGCTTACACCAAAAAGATGGATTGAAACAACCAATGCAATAGGCATCATTTCAAAAACAGGCAAATACGGTGGTACATTTGCCCACCGTGATATTGCTTTTGAATTTGCCACCTGGATAAGTGCAGAATTCAAATTCTATTTTATCAAAGAATTCCAACGGCTTAAAGAAGATGAAAACGACCGCCTCAAATTAGACTGGAACCTGCAACGCACTTTAGCTAAAGTAAACTACCGTATACATACCGATGCCATTAAAGAAAACCTCATTCCGGCATCACTTTCAAAAGACAAAGTAAATTTTGTATATGCCGATGAAGCCGATATGTTGAATATGGCTTTGTTTGGCATGACTGCAAAACAATGGAGAGATACCAACCCAAAAGCAGAAGGCAATATCCGTGACCAGGCCAGTATTGAACAATTGGTAGTACTCTCCAATATGGAAAGTATCAATGCCGTTTTATTGCACAATGGTTTAGGCCAGTCCGAAAGATTGATACAACTCAATAAAATGGCCATTACACAAATGAAATCATTATTAGGAAAACTGTCGGAATCAGGATTTGCAGGATTAAGGGATAAACAGGATAAAACAAATAAAACAGATAAAAAATGACAGACGAAGAAATATCATACAAAATTATTGGCTGTGCCATGAAGGTTCACAATACTCTTGGAAATGGATTTCAGGAAGTTATTTATCAGCGTTGCCTTGCTATTGAATTTGAAAGAGCCTTACTTCGTTTCGGAAGAGAAATTGAGCAAACAATTTTTTATGATGGAATAAATGTTGGCACAAGAAGGGCTGATTTTGTTGTTGAAGAAAGAATAATTGTTGAAATAAAAGCAGTAATTAATTTAGAAGATGTTCATTTAGCACAAGCAAAAAACTATGTTGTTGCCTACGATTTCCCCACCGGGCTATTAATAAATTTTGGCGCAACAAGTTTGCAATACAAAAAAGTATTTAATCCAAAATATAATGCAGACAAAAATCCTGCAAATCCTACAATCAATTAAAATCCTGATTCAGACAATATGCTCCAAAACAACGCACAATTAAAATCACTCATCGATAAACTTTGGAACAACTTCTGGAGCGGTGGCATCAGCAATCCGCTTACGGCCATTGAGCAAATTACCTACCTTATATTTATGAAGCGCCTGGATGAACTGGATGCCAGGCGGCAAAGTGATGCAGCATTTACCGGCGATAAATATACCTCCCGCTTTGCCGGCAAATTTACCATACCCGGCAGCCAGCAAACCATTGCCAAAAAAGAATTGCGCTGGAGTGTATTTAAACACTTGCCGGCCGATGAAATGTTGTTTCATGTACAAACCAGGGTGTTCCCATTTATAAAAGAGCTAAATGGCGAAACGGCGCATTTTACCCAACACATGGCCAATGCCGTGTTTATAATGCCCAAAGCAAGTTTGCTGGTAGAGGCCATTCATATTATTGAGCAACTGTTTGCCGAAATTGAAAAAGATGCCAGCGAGGGCGGCCATGCTTTTCAGGATATACAGGGCGATGTGTACGAAATGCTGCTGAGCGAAATAGCCAGTGCAGGAAAAAACGGGCAGTTTAGAACACCCCGGCATATTATTAAACTAATGGCCGAGCTGGTGCAGCCCCAACTGGGCCAGCTTATTGCCGACCCTGCCTGCGGTACCGGCGGCTTTTTGCTGGGTGCTTACCAATATATTTTAACCGATTTGGTAAGAAAAAAACAACCAGACAAACTGCAAACCGATGAAGACGGTTTTGAACGGGCTGCCATTAGCGCCGCACTTACACAAAAAGTAAAAACCGTGCTGGACCAAAGTTTTATTGGTTACGATATAGACAATACCATGGTGCGCCTGGGCCTTATGAATATGATGATGCATGGCATAGATGAACCCACCATTGATTATAAAGATACCCTTAGCAAAACCTATAATGAAACCAACCGCTACAATATTATAATGGCCAACCCGCCCTTTACCGGCAATATTGATAAAGGCGATATCAACGAAACATTAAAACTGCCCACCACCAAAACAGAACTGCTGTTTGTAGAGCGCATTTTTACCATGCTTAAAATGGGCGGCACCGCCGCCGTTATTGTACCCAGCGGTGTAATACAAAACAGCGGCAAAGCATTTGAAGCCGTACGGAAATTAATAATAGACCAGGCCGAATTAAAAGCCGTGATAGCCCTGCCCAGCGGCGTTTTTAAACCCTATGCCGGTGTAAGCACGGCCATTTTAATTTTTACAAAAGGCGGAGAAACCAACCAGGTATGGTTTTACGATATGCAGGCCGACGGCTATACGCTGGATGATAAAAGAAACAAAATTGCCGAAACCGATTTGCCCGATATTGTACAACGCTACAAAGGTAGAAATGCAAAAAAAGACAGCGACAGAAAGCTGAAATATTTTATGGTGCCTAAAAAAGAAATTGTAGCCAATAACTACGATTTAAATTTAAGCACTTATAAAGAGGAAGTGTATGAGGAAGTGAAGTATGAAAAGCCGGTGGTGATTTTTGGAAAATTGGAAATGATAGAGGGAAATATTCAATCGGGTTTGAGTAAATTAAAAGAATTATTGTAATGAAATTTGAACGACTAGAAAATATTTCAAAATTAATAGCAGGCCAATCTCCGCCATCGAGTTCGTATAATTCTTCAGGGATTGGTATTCCATTTTTTCAAGGAAAGGCTGACTATGGGAAAAAATTCCCATCCGTAAGATTTTGGTGTACCGAACCAATAAAAATTTCATTCCCTGATGACATTTTAATTTCAATGAGAGCACCAGTTGGTCCTGTCAATATAAATAATACGGAATCTTGCATAGGCAGAGGATTAAGTGCCATAAGAGTAAATAAGGATGTAAGTCGAGATTATATTTTTTACTGGTTGAAAGCGAATGAAAAGAAAATCGCAGATAAAGGAACGGGTTCTGTCTTTACAGCAATCACACAAAAAATCCTAAGTGAGTTAGAAATCCCTCTTCCTTCTTTTTCCACCCAAATCCAAATAGCCAGCATACTAAGCAAAGCCGAAACATTAATTGAGCAACGCAAACAAAGCATTGCCCTGCTGGATGAGTTTTTGAAAAGTATGTTTTTGGAGATGTTTGGGGATTGCACAATCAATAAAAGGAAATGGGAGAAAGTTGAGCTAAAATATTTTGGAGAAATAATTACGGGCAACACACCACCAAGGAATAATGACGAAAACTATTCTTCAAATTTTATCGAATGGATTAAGACTGACAATATACCAAGTGAAAATACTTACATCACAAACGCAGTTGAATATCTTTCAGAATCAGGGGTGAAATATGCAAGAACAGTTGATAGCGGTGCATTGCTTGTGGCTTGCATTGCAGGGAGTATCCAATCTGTAGGCAGGGCTGCATTAGCAAATAGAAAAGTTTCTTTCAATCAACAGATAAACGCTATTCAGCCCAATGATGAAGTTGAACCTTTGTTTTTGTATTGGCTTTTTAAAATTTCAAGAAAATATGTTCAAGATGCTGCATCAAACGGGATGAAGAAAATTTTGACGAAGGGTGTTTTTGAAAAAATAAAAATGATTAAACCACCGCTTGAACTCCAAAACCAATTCGCCGCCATCGTTACCAAAACGGAAGCGCTGAAAGAGCAATACAAAAGCAGTTTGCAGGAGCTGGAAAACTTGTATGGCAGTTTAAGCCAAAAGGCGTTTAAGGGAGAGTTGGAGTTGCAATGAACATAAATAAACGTATTAAAAATAGTAGATAGTTTAAGGAAAAAAAATTTGTAATCATGAATTTGTATTTTACACAAGGAAGGCTAACATGTTTGCTTGCCCGTTTCAGATACGAAGTAGAAATAGCCAGTGCTCAAAATTACAACGACCACGCTACACTTGCCGAAGAAGTGGTAAGGGATTTGCTAAACATTATATATACTACATACGGGTGGAATTTGAAGAAGGCAGTCAATCCCACACAAAAAGGATACGATTTAATTGATACTGAAAACAAAATAGTTGTTCAGGTAAAAGCTAAACTCAGTAATGTTAACTGTAAAGAAGTACTGAAAAAAATACAGGATACTTTAGTGGAGGAGCAATTTGAAGCAATGGAAATTATTTTGTTTGGCATTGCAGATGATGTTAATGCACAAAAAAAAATTACTGCTGATATCAGAGTTACCAAACTAACGGTTAAACTTCTGGAGAAAAAAATTGCCAGCCTTGATACAGACATTAAAAAGACATTACTGGCTAAACTGGAAGAGCATTTTGGCGATTTCCCCAGTTCCTCTAACAGGTATTATTACACCTACCAAGAGGTAATGTATACCGAGGAACCGCATATTAGCAAGTTTGGGTTTCCTTGCGAAGTAGATTTTATAAGGAATAAGGTGTGGACAGATTTTTCTGTGATAAAAAAAGTAAAAGAAAAATTGGAGCAAGATGTAATAACTTTTCTTGTTTCTGCTTCAGGTAGAGGTAAAACTGTTTTTTCAAAAATTATTGCACGGCAATGCAATGCAGAAGGATATGATATACTTTTTTTTGATCTGCTGCAATATACCCCACCTCAAAATAAATTTTTTTTAGACGAGTTGCTTGGTAAAGCACCAAATAAAAAAACACTGGTAATTATTGATAATTTTCATATTGATAATTATAATGATGATTTCACAAGAGTAGCCAAAGAATTTGCATATAAGTGTAATGCTTTTTCATTTTTATTTCTTAGCCGTAATGCTAATATTTTATCAGATGAAATACCTCTTGAAATAGATAAAAAGGAAACCAAAAAAATTGTTGACGATCATTTTAAAATAGCACTTCGTATTGCCATAACTAAGATGGTTGGAGAAGAAAACCCCAACCTGCGTTTATTAAGCCTTTGTAATAAAGTTGTAATAGATAATCAACCCACTAGTGACCTTTTGGATATTGTATGTAAGAATTTTTATCATTCTTTTTTTCCCAAAGGCAAAGATCTTCTTTCCTCAAAATTGCTGATAAAACAGAAATTAATTGAAATTGCCCAAGCATCTTTAAACGAAACAAATGCCGTTGATATTTTTAATGAACCAGATAATGTAAAAAAAGACTTTGAAAATTTAGCAGATAATTGCTTTTTAAAACTTGAAGATGCAAAAGTCTCTTTTTGGCATACAGAAGATGCGAAAGCATTTTTGTATGGAACAGATTATGGCAAGGCACTATTTATTGATAAAGCACAATCTCTCTTGAATACTATAGAACAGCATAATTCGGTAGATGTGTCTGAAATTTTTACTCAAATACAGATTTTTTCACCTGAAGGAGCTACCTATTATAAATCTTTTTTTATTGGTTTTGAAAAATGGTTTCATAACGAGAAGAATAGAACTAGTGTAATTGAATTACTTAAAAAAGAATTAAGAATACTAAATTACTATTATTTGAATATTTCAAAAATCAATGGTAATTGTATTTCAATATTGGAAAATTATCAGGAGATATTACCCGAATTAAGAAGCACTATTATATCCACACATCCAATGAATTTGGAGAGTATGGCAATTCTTGGAAATTTTCTTTTAAAAAATATAACGCTTTTATTGATCCCCTTAACATGAATGAAGATGAAGCAAAACTATATGTTTAAATGTAAAAAAAAATAAGGCGAGGTTTTTTAAATTGAAGAGTATATTAAAGACAAAGTTCATATTTGTATATGAAAAGGTTTTTGGAAAAACAAAGAAACCCGGAGAAAAAAAAGAAATAATCAGTCCTTTTGGCGAGGCTGATATGCCGGACAAATATTTCCATGATGAAGATATAAAGTGGTTATTAAATAGTTTTCCTACTGATATAGGTATTGGTTATACTTTATCACATTGTGTTAGTAAACCAATGCGGAATATTGCTGTTGCAAGGTTAGGTATGTTGCTTGAATTAGTAAAAGCCCAAGAAACATTGTCTCAAAAAACGAAAAATAAATGGTTTAAAAGTGCATACAATTTTTTAAAAGAACATCAGGCAGAGGTAATAGATAAAAGTAATAAAGAGGAAATACAACTTGCAATCCAAAAATTTTCTGAGAACAACTATTTATACATGAAAGTAGATTTGGAAAACATCTTCATAGAATCTATTCTTTAAATCGATGTGTTCCATATCACCATCTCAACTCAGTCAGACAGAAAATTTAATATTTTGTATATGGCTTGTATTTCGCTGTAGTGCTTAAAAGAAATACACTCTTATCAATTATTTTACAAACAGCATTATTACAAATTCAAAAACTCCTTGGGGTTTTTTCTTCCAATAAAATACAACTCCGTTTGTGTAAGTGCCGCCTGCAAATTGGCCAGCATTTCTTTTTCGCTTTTATGGTTACGCACCACATAAAAATCGGTGCCAAACAATACCCGTTCTTTTAGCTTTGGGTTACTAAGGGTTTGTTTTAGTAAGGGTATAATATGTTCGTCGTGTAAAATGTAACTGATATCCGCATACAGGTTATCATACTGCAGCATCATACTGCGTATAATACTATACCAGTCAACATTTTTCCATACTAATTCCAGGGTTCCAAAAGAGTTTGCAATATCTCCTGTTTTAATAAAATTAATACCCTGCCCCGGTTGCGTTACTAATTTACTGGTAAAGGCATCACGGTCTTTTTCAAAATATTTCAGCCATTCATCTTCGCCACCAAAATGGCCAAAGCAAAGTTTAAGGTTTTTTAGGTTATAGGTCATTTCCAATTCCGGGCTGTTATAGCCAAAAAGGGTTTTTACCCTGTCATCTTTAGCGTTAGCTACTAACAGCCGCAACAGTTTTTCTTCTACCAGGCACAGGTAATTAAGCGGGTGGGTAAAATTATTAATAAAATCTATGTTCTTAAGTTCGGGCAGTAAAAGCGGGGAGTATTTTTTTAACCCATCTGCTTGTTTAAAAACAGGATGTTCTCCCCATTCTTTTTTCTTGATACCTCTAAAAAAAATTGTGCCTCTTATGCAATGGGTTAATATGGGCAGTTGGTTATCGGCAGCATATTTCCAAAGCGGCAACAACACTTCATCAAAAGGGTAATAACCCAGTGCAGGATATATTTTAAAGCCGCTGAATTTTTTATCTTCAATGTATGTTTTAATAAAACAATCTTTTAAAATAACCGTGCCATTGGGCCCCGGCTGCCAGTCAAAAAATATTTGCTGCTCCACAAATTTTCTTCTTGCATCTACAGCTACAAAAGGAAAAACAAGCTCTTTATATTTTTTGTTGGCCTTAATTACTGCCAGTTGTTCCATTTGTATTTTATAATTACCGGCTGCATTTAGTGTACCAGCTTCCATAAACTCCATATCCATTGGCAAAATCACAAAACCTGTACCGTTGGGGTACTGATCTTTTAACTTAACGAAAATGCGGCCCTGGTTTTTGTAATAGGCAAAGCGGCCTATGTTTATATAGCGGGCCAAAAACTGAAGCGTTTTTTTATCGGGTAGTAAACTTAAAAAGCCCCACATTTTTTTTAATACAAACCAAATAAGTTTACGGCCATTGGCAATACATACCAGTGTAAATAAAAACACCGCAACTTTAAGCCATACAGGTGCGGTTGCAAAAAACAGTTGGTGTTTTGTAAGCCAGTCTGTTATATCAGTAATGCTATTGGCTACATTTTCCTGGGGCTTAATAAAAAAGCCATTCATCCATATTAAAAAGTATAAAACCGCATGGTATACTATTATTAGGTTTACTAAAGCAACAAGTAAACTCAGCACTACGTATCTTCTAACAAAAGAACGATACCCATAAAATATACGTTGCAATTTTTTATACCACCATTTATGTTTCCATTGCCTTGGGCTTTTATCGCTTACATACCAAAACTTGCACAATGACAGTATAAATGGAATAGATAACAGTTTGTAAAAAGGCCAGGGCAAAAATGTTTTTGCTATATATGGTGGAATATTTGCACCAGTAAAAATATGGGTGTGGCAATTAATAAAATAAGGAGGTTGAACAGGTTTGGGTGTCATAAGAGCAAAATATAAAATATTATGCAGACTGCATAATCATCATAATTCACGGGTTCCTGGTATACCAAACCCTTCCGCACCAATGAAAACAACTCGTCTCTGCTTTCGTCAAATCATTCTATACCTTTATCAACCATGATAATCAATTTACCTCCCACTGGGCATCAAATTAAAGGTGTCACCAATTTTAAAGACCTTGTTGCCACCCCTTTTAAAGGAGCAGTAAATGCCATTTGCTGGACCCGTACACTAACAGGAGATTTTGAGGAGATAGTGAACAAGGTAGCGTTAAGTGAAAATATAGTGGTATTGGACCAGGAGCAGCTTGGCGCATTACAGTTGAGCGAACAGGGGCAGCTTGCCCGTGACATTATTTTACAGGATTGGCAGCTGTTAACAGCCCATGGTGCCGCCCCTGTACTTAACCTTATCAGGTGCTATGAGAGAGACGATGCCTACCCTTTTTTTTCAACGGATGTGTATTCTTTTCATGTAGATCGCTCTGATTTACCTGCCGATACTTTTTTATGCACTTACTATGGCGCAGCCAGTGAAATATTGCCCAATGCACAAGCCCGGCAAAAAGTGCTTGTTCCCGAAATACGGGAGGAACTCCAAAAAATCTACCATGGGCCAGCCGAAGGTTTTGAAAGCTTTTTAAGTGAGCATTTCTTTGATCTGCACTACCAGGCTACAGCCGGGGCTCAGCCCATCAGCTTAGGCACCGGTAACTTATGGCGGCTGGCTACTGATCATTCCGGAAGCCCCGTGCTGCCATGTGTACACCGGGCACCAAAGGAAAAACCCGGGCAGCCCCGGTTATTGCTGATCTGTTGAATGTGATCAATTGAGTACAGCAGCGTGTCAGAATAAACAGAAGGTCTTGCGAAAATCATTATTTGGAATGTTTATTTAGCACTATCTATTAATTCAAAGAGAAACCCGTTTGCATAAGCAAAAATGATTGCGCAAATTAATGCTCCCGCAAAAAAAAGAAGAAAGTGTCTAAAGAATTTTCTTCTTGTTTTCATTATAGGTGATTGAAGTTGTCTTGAAGCAATAATATTAATAAGATAACCTGTTAGCCGGATAAAACCCCACATAAAAACTGAGGCAGCAATTGTAACTATGAAATAATAAATGTAGTCTGATATTATTGTATACTTTTTAATGGGTCGGCTGATGAATCTGTGAAGGCGATTGATAAATTTCCATATCCATTTATTAATTCCTTCTACAATACGGTGGATGCTTCCCCAAAACACTCCTTCAGCCACTTCGATATTTTTCCAATCCTGTTTACTCATAGCTGCTTCTGCCATTTCCCTTTCGGATCTTGGTACTACAATGTCAGCACTACGAAAGATTCTAGTAAGGGCCAGTGACACTAATGCCAAATCTGTAAAAATTGGGGGAATACTAATATGTGGCCAATGAGGAAGAACAGAGGTAAAATGAGAAAGTAGCCATAATAAGGCATATACTATAATTTTAACTGCGGCAATTACCCATGAAAAAACAAAAAAATGAAGAATCGCATGACAAAATTGATGAAACGCTTCAAGAGACAATGCCACAACAGGCAATAATTTAATGTCAAAAAATCTTTTGATGAGTAAAACAAAACTCATAAATGCTAGAAAGAAAGCAGCCAGTTTACTGAGTTCGTTGCTGTACTTTCTTCGTACTTCTTTGGTAGACTTAAAGAAACTTCGTACCCACATCAATTGCCTTTTCATATTATAGGTTATTCTTTATTACAAAAATCTGATAAGATAATTAATTTTTTGTTCCAGAGGGGCACGCAAGACTTTTAAAAATTAAGTAAGCAGCTGCTGTGAAAACTCCGCTGGAACGAATGTATTTATTAGAAATCTGGTCTTTTGGCCAACGGGCAGCATGGTCTACTTCTGCATTTATAAAAAATATTTACACTGAATACAGCATCATAAACACAGCGCCGTTGGCGAGGAGACCCAACGGCGGTGTTTAACAAATTGTACTGTATCATTTATCACACTGATAATATCCTTGGGTCTACCTGCACTACATTTATAGTAGGGTTGGTTTGCTCCAGGTTGGTAATGGTATATACAGCCACCACTTCCAACTGTACAGGGCTGATAATTTCTACATAGCCGATCTTTAACTGATCGTCGGCACCGGCTTTTTTAAGCATTTCGGTTATTTTGCAGCAATCATCCATGGTGGCATGCAGGGGTTTAAGTACCACTTTATCAATGCCTGCAAAACTTTGCGTATCAGGTTCACGGCCAATGGCTTTATTTTTTACTACCAATGGTATAAATACTTTTACAACACTGGCCTCTTTAAGGCCGTAGTTAAGTATATTAATTTCGGTGCTGTAAATACCACGGCTTACAATGGCAGCTTCGCATTCGGTTTCAAATTTATTTTTTTGAAGTCCGCATACAAATTTTACATTGTACACAAAGTATTTTCTTTTGGTTAAAGCCAAGCGCTTTAACATATCTGCCGTTGCCATAAAAAAGATTTTAGGTTATTTAATTGGTTTGAAGAACAGCAGTAAAAGTAAGTTTTGAAAATACCGCTGTCAATACCACAATAGTAGTATGGCAACAGGGCTTGTTGTAATTATACAAGGGCTGTATTGAAACAACAATAAATAAAAATGCCAGAGCATAATTGCTGTACAGCATGCTCTGGCGGGTAATTTACCAACGACGGTACATCGCTATTTTATTTTGAGGTATTATTTATAACGGCAGTTTTTATTTGTTGATCACTGCTGTATCCACCGCCTGAAAAAACTGTGTCAGCAATCCGTTCTTCACCGTCCATACATGGGTGGCATTGGCTTTAAAAGTGTTACCGGTAGCTTTGTTAAGGCCCTGATAGTAGCCTACCATGGTCACTTTATCATCGGCGCCAAAAATATTGGATACCGCAATATTAAATCCATCGAAATAAGCAGGCAGTTGCATAAATACATTGGTAACCACGGCTTCGGGTCCGGTATAAATGCCATCGCCTGTTACAAAGGGCATGCCCTGGCATTCGTGCCATTCTATAGCAGCATCAAATAAGGCTAATACTGCCGGTACATTGCCGGTGGCAAAATGGGCGTAGGCTTGTTTTACTACATCTGTGTTGTTCATACTGTTACTGTTTAAGGTTTAAAAAATACAGCTATTCTATAACGTGGAGGTTTAAGGCAAGCAAGGCAAAACGTATTGTATTAACAGTAACAAAGTAGGTTGTTTTATTTACACTTGCAATAGCGGAATTTAAAAATGGCACGTAGAACAGCAGAGAAAAATACTACATTCCCCTGCGTGCCAATTATCTATTTCAATCTTAATGGGCCGCTTAGCAGCACCATTTTATTACAACAACAATAACACTACCGTAAGTACCACACCTGCCAAAGTAAAATACAAGCCCTTTTTAAAAATAGTTGTTTTAGGCATAAACATCCAAAAGCTGGAGAGTACAAAAAACAATAGCGACACTCCAAAAAATACATTCAGGTAAAATAAAGGATCTTTGGTATTGGCCTTATGTAAGTGCGTTAATTTTTCAATCATTTTAGGTAAGCTTTTGGTGGTATAGCTTACTGCGCCGGTGGCATTATTGTACGTACCGTTTTTAAAAGTTTGCACATCGCCGCTTACCGATTCTATTTTAAGCTCCCGTATTTTAATGGCTTTGCCCAATGCATCGGCAGTAAGGCCAGGCTCTAATTGTTTTTCTACCTGGTTGGTTTGCTTTAAAAAATCGGTATCTCTAAAAATAAGAATGATACCGCTGATGGCATACACGGCCATAATGCCTGCCAGAAAAAAACCGAGGTAACGGTGGTAAATACGCATGGTATTACTTAGGGTTGCTTTGCTGCTCATATATAGTTTTAATTTTTGCAAAGAAAAGCAAACCGTAAAATATAGCCGCCGAAATACGGAAAAGGATTTTCAAATATGGGAATACGTGCTGCAGCAACACAAGAGGGCTATTATTATCTATGGGCAGCGTTGCTAAATTACTCTGCTGCCTTGTATAAGAAATGGTATTACAGCAATGCCTGCTGTTCGATATTTTTTTCGCCTACTATTCTTTTTCACCCTGTGGTAGTTTTGCATTTGGCGGATTGCTGTTTTTAAGAGAGCGTATATAAGCAGTGAGCTGGCCAATTTCTTCAGGCGTTAGTTGCGATTTAAAAGCCTGCATACCACGGTCGGGTATGCCATTAGCAATCAGTAACATAATTTGTTTGCTACTACTGCCATGCAGCCAATATCCGTCGGTTAAATTCGGTCCCACACCACCCTCACCTTGTCTGCCATGGCATGCAAAGCAAATCCTGGTTGTAAACAAATTGGTACCCATTGCAATGGTGTCTTTATTGTTGCTGTTGGCCAGCCGCATTACGGTACTGCTGTCGTTCAGTGGGGTATTGTCCCATGCTGCCATCTGATTTTTTATTGCTGCAGTCCATAAAGAATCTTTGTACCTGCGCTGCGGCCCCGACGGAATTTGTTGCAGGTAAGCAATCAATGCTACAATTTCTTTTTGCTGCAGGTTATAATTGGGGATTCCATCCTTTTGCAAATTTTGTGCAATTGTTGCTGCTTGCTGCTGCAATTTTTTATACAGTATTGCTGAATCACTACTGCGGTGGTTATTGTTTTGTTGCAGGTACAATTGCAACAGTTTATCGTTTTTTATTTTTTTGACAAATAAAGCAGGAAAAGCCGGCATTCTGGAATCTATTGTCATTGCCGCAGGATCCATGATATGCCTGTAGTGCCAGCTATCGGAAAACCTTTTATTGCTCAATCCATCAAGGCTTATTAGGTGGTTATTGGTACTGTCGTACAATAAACTGTGACAGTTGCTACAAGCTTCCCGCTGGTAAACATAACTGCCATATAATTCCAGTGCTGTAGGCAATGTATCGGCAAAAAAAGCTTGCTGCTGTTGCTGCTTTTTATTTACCGGCAAACAAAACGATAATAGTATAATTGCAAACAGGGCAATAAGGGAGAAACCATATTTTTTTATCATCGGGCACATTATTAGTAAATATATTACTGTAAGATAAAAAAATACATGGATTTTCTGCAGCATATTGTTCACTGCACGTCTTTTACGGGTAATGGTACCTAAAGAAGGCTTGTTATTAATTGAGCACAGACTGTTTTATATTTATAAAAAATTACCATGCTCAAAAACCTGCTCATCATCATTAGCCTGCTGCTTACCAGTTTTGCTTTTGCACAGGTGGAAACAAAAGTTACGGCTGCCAGCTACACCAAATACAGTTTAACAGATACGGTACTTAAAATTAATGTATCGGTAAAAAATCAACTAAGCAAACTGCTAAATAAAAAACAACAGCCGCCGCTGCATTTGCTTTTTACTGCCGCTGATAAAACACTTAATGCCAATACCAGCCGGTGGCTGGCGGCAAAGCAACAGCAGGATATATATCGTATTAGCTTGTCGGCCATAGTAAGTAAATACATCAGCGAAACAGAGAAGAACCTGGAGAAAATATTCAGTGCCGCCGAAGTAAGAAATTATATTTTATTTTTTGATGAAGCGGATGCACTTTTTGGCCAGCGCAGTGCAGGTAACGAAAAAGAAACCAATGCAACCCTTAATTATTTTTTGCAACGCAGCATTACATTTAAGGGAACCATTATTATTAGTTGCAGCGGAAATGATTGTGTAACTCAATTGGCCAAACAAAATTTCATCAATATAAATACTGCTGTGCAATAAATATGCTTGTTGCCGGGTAAATTATTGCCTGGAAAAAATGCGTCATCAGCAACTACTTTTTATTTTACTGCCTCTACCGTTCCGGTATAACTTATTGGCGAACGGTTGCTCATTATAATGCTAAGGTTGGCCCTGCCATTACTGTAAAAACTAAAACTCATGGTTTGTACTTCCCGGTAATCATTGGTTTTTATAGTAATTGTCCATTGGCCTTTTTTGTTTTGTAATTTATCTGTTGTAAAATCAACAGAGGTAAAATTAAGCGGCCCTGTACCGGAAAGAATATCAGCTCCCGAAAAAGCCCTGCCAAAATAGGGTAAATAAACAGTGAGTTTATTGTTGCTTAAAACCACATCGTAATTACCATTGGCCGGCCGGGAAGTGCCGTATTGTGGCATTACATCATTTACGGTAAATTTCCATTTGCTGCTGTCTATTGCCTGCGTAATGGTTGCTGTATTGGCTGGTATATTTTTAGTGCTGCCACAGGCATTTAGTAACAGGGCCATACCTAACAGCATTATACTGCTATATAGTATTGAACTCTTCTTTTTCATAAAAACAATTTTACTGTATTTTATTAACGGCAATAAGCGAGCCATTACATTTAATGAATAGTTAAACTATACAATAAAAAAAAATGGCTTTTACTACTGAAATGGTACCACATATAAAACTATAATTACCAAATTAATAACTGCCACCGAAATATCTCCGCTTAACTTTGTATTCTAAAAAAATCATTATGGAACAATTAAAAAATAAAACCGCATTAATAACCGGCGGTAGTCGTGGTATTGGTAAAGCTATTGCTGTTGCATTGGCAAAAGAGGGCGTAAATATTATTATTACCGGCCGCAACGAGGCTCATTTAAAAGAAGCACAGGCCAGCATAAGTGCGTTGGGTGTAAAAGTAATGTATGCAGTAATGGAGGTGGGCAACCGTGCCGAAGTAGATAAAGTAATGGCGGATGTAATAGAAAAATCGGCACCCATTGATATACTCATTAACAACGCCGGCATTGGTGCATTTGGTGGTTTTTTAGAATTGCCGCCCGAGCAATGGGAACAAATTATACAGGTAAATTTATTGGGCGTGTACTACTGCACCCGTGCTGTTTTACCGGGTATGATAGCAAGAAAAACAGGCGACATCATTAATATTTCTTCTACAGCGGGGCAGCGTGGCGCACCGGTTACCAGTGCCTACAGTGCTTCTAAATTTGGTTTGCTGGGCCTAACAGAATCCTTAATGCTGGAAGTAAGAAAACATAACATACGGGTAAGTGCTTTAACACCGAGTACCGTGGCAACAGATATGGCTATCGACTTAAAATTAACCGATGGCAACCCCGATAAAGTATTGCAGGCCGAAGATCTTGCAGAGCTGGTAGTGGCACAATTAAAATTAAACCGCCGGGCTTTATTAAAAACAGCATCGCTGTGGAGTACTAATCCATAAACAGTTTGTAGGTTAATTACTACAGATGTTTCGAGTTTATCGTAAGGTATAAAATTATAGTTATTTGTTTTTTACAAATAATTAAAAAACAGTTTGCAGGGTAATAAAAAATTTAACTGCCCTGCAAACATTTTATATCCAATAAACCAACACCTATGAAACCAATTTTCCTCTCTTTGGAGAATCTCCTTTACAAGATTACATTCTCTATTGTATCAAAAAAACAACCAGTACTTACACCAATTGCTATTAAAAACAATTTATTGCGGCAGTGTGTTAAGCCACTGTTGCTGGCTGTAATTTTATTATTGAGTATTTGTGTTGCTACACAGGCACAAGCGCCAGTAATTACTAAAAACATGGGCATACCCAGTGGTAATGCCAATTGCAGTGGCGTTGCTTATGGCAACAGCGTGTATATTGCTATTTTAAATGGCGGCTATATTTATCAATCTGCCGATGGCGAAAGCTGGAGTAAGGTGGTGGATGCCGGTATTCCGGCGGGTACATTTACCAGCATTAGTTTTGGTGCAGGTACTTTTGTAGTAGTGGGCCAGGGCGGATTAATTTTAACTTCTGCCAACGGCCTTAACTGGACGAGCAGAACATCGGGCACCACACAAAACCTAACGAACGTACAGTTTTTGCAAAGTGCGTTTTATGTAACTGGTATGAATACCACTTTACGCAGATCAACAGATGGTATTACCTGGAGCAGCATTACCATTGGTGCCGGAACAGCTACTGATATGTTTTTATATATTACTTATGGTAGCGGTACACTGGTAATAAGTGCCAGAAACACATCGGGCTCGGGTATTTATGTATATAAATCAGCAACAGGGTTATCCAATAGCTGGACTTTTCAGGATCTTGGTTTTGGTACCGTAAACCGGGTACAATATATCAACGATCGTTTTTTTGTTTTTCTTTCCAGTCATGAAATATTTACTTCTACCAATGCCAGTACCTGGACAAATATTACGGCTTCTATAACATTAAGTTTACCCAATGCAACAATGGGTGTATGGAATAGTTCAAACCAGATTTTTAATGGTTTTTACGATGGTACAAAATATCATTTTTTTGGATCGAGCCAGTATTACAGCGGCTATGGTTCTGTTTTTACAGCTACTACCGGATTAAACTTTAGTTTGCAAACTAAAACAGCTTACATTGTTCCGCAGGGTTCGGCATATTTAAATGGTAAATATTTTCAAACCGGTAACGAAGGCATTGTATCGTCTCCGGACGGCATTACCTATAAATATCCTACCGGAAATTATATGTCTGTTGCATCAAGCGGAACCAGTTATGCAGGCGTAGGGCTTGTTGCTTCTAATACAGGTAATATTTTTACATCTGCCGACTATGTAACCTGGACAGCAAAGACCCCGGCCAATCAACAGGAATTGTATGGTGTTGTTCATAATGGCAGTAAATATCTTGCTGTAGGTTTTACTACTGTTGTGGAATCTACCGACGATGGCGCAAGCTGGAACCAGATAGCTACTCCGGCAGCTACCACTTATACCGGTGTGGCATGGGGCAACAGTAAATTTGTTGCAATGGGTTATGATGGGGTAGGCGCAAAAATTGCTTACTCCGCTACAGGCGCCACATGGACAACCGCCAGCACTGCTGATAATTATTACTTCAGAATAAAATATGTGAATGGTAACTTTTTTGCAATGGGCAGCGATAATATCAGTTACCATGGTGTGATCATGCACTCTACCGATGGTATCACCTGGTCCGATATCACTCCCACTTTACCGTATGTAGTATCTTATTTTAATGATGTAATTTTTGATGGCACCAAATATCATTTTATGGGGGCAGAAGCATCTAACTATAATTTCTTTTCGGTATCTACCGCAACTATTACCAATCCTAATTCTTTTACCAATAAAGGTACTATCACTTCGCCACCGGGTGGCTCTCAATTGGGCGGCGATTGGGGCCAGGGTGCCTTTGCTTATAGTAACGGCCACTTTGTGGGATCGGTTAATGATGTTGCAGATGGTTATAAAACTTATGTAGTGTACTCTAACGATGGCGTTAGCTGGACGGCAACAGCAATGAATGAAACTACCAGTATTGGTGGTGTAATTGCCGAAGGCAATGTGTTCAGGCTTTTAGGCAGCGGTGATGGTAAAATAACCGTAAGCTATAGTGTGCTTGGCGTACATAATTTTGAATTTGAAGCTGCGTTGGTTAACGGTCAATCGTTATTACAATGGCAAACTGCGGATGAGCAGAATACTAAAAACTTTGTAATTCAGCACAGCAGTAATGGTCATGGCTGGATAGATATTGATTCAGTTAGGTCAATGGGCAACAGCTCGTCGGTTAAAAATTATTCCTATACACATAGCAAACCCGAAAAAGGCATTAACTATTATCGCCTGATACAAAATGATATTGATGGTGCTTTCACTTACAGCAAAATTGTTAGTGTTACCTTAAAATCAGCTATCAAACCGCTTTCAATTTATCCTAACCCGGTAGTAAATGCTCCGTTAAATGTACAGTTGCAGCAAACCACCCTTGTAAGCATTTATAACAGTACAGGAGCATTGGTTTTTAGCAAACAACTTACAGCAGGCACACAGCAATTAGATGTAAGCGGCCTTACTAAAGGAACTTATACAATAAAGGCAGGCGAAACAGTAAAACAAATAATAATTCAATAAAGCAATCAATAACAGGGCGTTTATCAATGGTTCAGGTATTCTCAGTAATGCCTGAACTTTTTTTATTGTACTGCTGATAAATAAAAGAAGGGCTGGATAGAGATCCTGCCCCGTTTTAAAATCCAATATCCTATGAAAAACCGAATTGTGAAAAGCTGTGCTTGCAGCGTTCAATTATTTATATTCCGGAAAGAAAAATTTTATAGTAATAAACTCAATTGCATCACCCATTTTGCTGTTCCCCTGATTGATAATGTAAAATTGCAGTTTTATTTTTTACTGTTTAGTTTGATTTAGGGAATGGCGGTTTTTGTTTATTGAGTGGTGTGTTTTTATGATTTACCTGAATATTTATTGCTGCTGCCCGGCATTAAAACATAAAAAGAAGGGCTGGATAAAAATCCTGCCCCGTTTTAAATCCAATATCCTATGAAAAACCGAATTGCGGAAAGCTGTATTACAGCGATCCAATATTTTAATATGGTATTATTTGTATGGTATGGGTAAATGGCATCAGCGTAAAATTTACAGTTATATTTTATTTATGGTATTAAAGCTTCACTTACGAAAATTATTAAAGCCTGGATTTACCTCACTATTAATTTTATTTGCATTGCTAAAACTACTCACATAGTTTTATATTGTCGGTGTTTTTACTGCTCATTTGCAATTTATTAACTTTAGCGGCTTTGTTATAGTATAAAATGAGAATACCATATTTGGTTTGAAAAGCATCCCAGCTTACATCTTTTATTTTTGGATAGCCCAGCCATTTAAATAAACTGCCACGGCTGGCACCCAGCAATGGTAATGATAGTTGACCTTTAAAGTTTTGCCTTATTTCAATATAATTTCTGGCAGGATAAAAATAAATGTCTTTGTCTTTATAAAAAATGCCGGCGCATTTACCAGCGCTTTCTTCTTCTACCATTTCGGTAAAACAGGGAAAGAGCATTTTTATTTCTCCAGCTGTTGATTTGGTATTCAGGTCGTTGTTTAACTGGCCTTCCAGCACATTTACTTTAAAAGTTGGGCAAACGTTGGTTGTTTTTAATTGTGCACTTGTTGTGTTTACAGTAATAATGCAGGCAACAATAATAAAGATACTTTTCATAGATATTGATTTGTTGTTATTAATGTGGTATAAAAGCGCTGTCGGTGTACATCGATTTATTAAAAAGATAATACTTACCATCATTATAATTGCGCCAGTAGCGGTGCCCGCCTACATCATAATACAATCTGCCATCAATATTTTTTTTGGCTACGCTGTCGTTTACTATTATTACTTTAGCCACAGATACCAACGGAGTTTTTTTTACAACCATTTTTTTTACTACAGGCGCAGTGCTGGTACTTACTGTTGCAGTGGTTTGTTGCGGTACATGTTTTTTACTGCAACTGCTGATTAATATGATCAATGCAATATTTATTACTACTAATGGTTTTGTTTGCATCAGTTTTTTAAAGAACTATTTCAATTTCTTTACCAAAAACTGTTAAAACGCTGTTGGGTGCAAAAGAAATGAGCTGCTTTTTATTTACAGCGATCTGTCAATAGCTTTTGCAAAAAGTATTTAAGCTGCTGTATTATTTTTTAAAACAATTAGCTTAATTACTTGTTTTACGCAGCAGAATGAGGGAACTTTGCAAAATTTTTAGAATTTATTACATCATAAACAAATAATAATATGGCTTTAGTAGGAAAAAAAGCACCGCATTTTACAGCCGGTGCAGTAATCAACGGCGAAGAGATCGTTGAAAATTTTAGTTTGGATCAATACATTGGTAAAAAACATGTGATCTTATTTTTCTATCCAAAAGATTTCACTTTTGTATGCCCTACAGAAATTCATGCCTTTCAGGAAAAACTGGCCGGGTTTGAAAAAAGAAATACTGTAGTTATTGGTTGCTCAACAGATACTGAAGAAACACATTTGGCCTGGTTAAACACCTCTAAAGATCATGGTGGCATACAGGGTGTAACCTTCCCTATTATTGCAGATGCTGCAAAAGTAATATCAATGAACTTTGGTGTATTGGGTGGCGAATATGCTTATAACAACGATACTAAAACATGGTCGTTCAATGGTGTACCTATTGCTTTCCGTGGTACGTTCCTTATTGATAAAGAAGGTATCGTTCGTCACGAGTCGATCAATGATTTTCCTTTAGGTAGAAACATTGATGAATACCTGCGCTTGCTGGATGCACAATTGCATGTAGAACAATATGGCGAGGTTTGCCCTGCTAACTGGGAAGAGGGCGAAGCTGCAATGAAAGCTACCAACGAAGGTGTGGCAGAATATTTTTCAAAAAATTAATAACAGGCAGCAGCAATGGCTGCACTAAAAATAACATCCTATGTTAATAGAATTGCAGGAAGATAATTTACAGGAAATAGTATTGCAGCATGATACGGTGATGGTACAATACTCAGCCGGCTGGTGCGGCAATTGCAGGTTGATGAAACCTAAGTTTAAAAGAATATCAACAGAAAATGAAGCGATAGCTTTTGTAATTGTTGATGCAGAAAAATTTCCTTTATCACGCAAGCTGGCATCGGTAAATAACCTGCCTACCTTTGCAGGTTTTAATAAAGGCGTACTGGTAAACCAGGTACAAACCAATAAAGAAGAACAATTAAAAGCACTGTTAGATGAAACTGCCCGTAATTAAACAAATACAACGTACCTGCTCTGTTACACAAATTGAAACAGCCATACAGGTATTGGAAAATACATCTGAAGCAGCATCATTAAAAGAAGAAGAGCTGAATGTAATTGGCGAGCTGATATCCAATATGTGTGGTGCATTGGAAGTACACCAGCTGATAGCAGATGGTATGCCGGAAAAAGAAGCCGGTAATGCTTTTATGAAAAAAGTGCTGGGTTCTATTGATGTAAACAGGTAATGCAGTATACTGTATTGCTTTAAAATATTCAACTGTTTAATAATTCAGTTATGCAATATGGCATAGCTGAATTATTTTTTTTGTCCTCTTGTTTTTGGCTTGCCGTACTTTTTCATCATCCGGTCTTTTTTTCTTACTACAAAATTTACCTTGCTGTTTTTGGCCGATTTGGGATGAAAGGCCGGACCGGCATCTTCTTTTTTAGCAGGCTTTACCTGTATCGTCTTCATGTGTACTTTCGGCATTTCGTCTTCCGTTAACTCATCCGAAATGATAAGATCAACCGGCAAGGGCTGTACAGGAATCTGATATTTCATTAAGCTTTCAATGGCTTCCTGCAGGGGTTTTTCTTTTGCTGTAATAAAAGTAATGGCAATGCCTTTTTTATCAAACCTGCCTGTACGGCCTATACGATGAATATAGTTTTCCGGTACTTCCGGTGTATCAAAATTAATAACGTGAGTTACTTCAGCAATGTCAATACCTCTTGCCACAATATCGGTAGCAATAATAAAGCGGTAATTTCCTTCTTTAAATTGTTTTACAGTATTAAAGCGGTGGTTTTGTTCTTTATTAGAATGTATTACACCAGCCGTACCGGGAAATTTGGCTTCCAGTTGTTCGTATAATTGATCCGCTAATTTTTTTGTGGCTGCAAAAACCAACACTTTGGTCATGCTCTCGTCTTCGGTTAATAATAATTCCAGCAGGTTAACCTTGGTGTAAAAATTAGGCACTTCATAAGCGGTTTGAATAATATTTTCCAACGGTGTTCCGGTGGGTGCAGCTTCTACTCTTATAGGGTCATTAAAATAAGCGGCTATCAGTTTTTCCACTTCCTCCGTCATGGTGGCGGAAAACAACAGGTTCTGTCTTTTTTGCGGTAAAAGATCCAGTATGTTTTTTAACTGTGTTCTAAAGCCAAGATTCAGCATTTCATCTACTTCATCAATCACCAGTTTTTTAATGGTCTTTAATTTAAAAGCACCGTTTAAAATAAGATCGTACAATCTGCCTGGTGTGGCTACTAAAACATCTACGCCTTTCTCTACTTCTGCCTGTTGGGTGCTTATGTTTACACCGCCATATACACCCACTACTATCAAACTCATATAGGGTGTTAGTGCTTTGGTGGTAGCTACTACCTGCGCTACTAATTCTCTTGTAGGTACCACAATCAGTATTTGTGGCGATTTATCTTTACTAAACTTCCACTGCCGCAGGCAGGGGAGTAAATAACCTAAAGTTTTACCGGTTCCGGTTTGTGCTATACCGCAAACATCTCTGCCCGACATTACCACCGGAAAAACCCGGTGCTGAATTGTAGTAGGATTGGTATAGCCCAATTCGTCCAGCGCTGTAAGTAAAGGGGTATTTAAATTTAAGTCATCAAATGTCATACTCATAAAAATATATGGCGAAGGTAGTTTTTTAATTTTTGGGTGGTTTTATGGCACTCATCCGCTGTAACACAATATGGGAATTATATAAATTAATACAAAAATATTGTAACTACTGCCGTATACCGGCCAAGTAACTTTGTATTTGGCTTAAAAGACAGACCAGTACGACGTGTAAATATTTTGCTTTTGCCAGAGCATAAAATATGCGGTTGTATTAACTACCCAACAATGAACAATATTAAAACAATACCCTATGCCCAGCGGCTGAGTTACCAGCTATTAATGGTACTGCTGATAGGTTTTTTTATTTATATAGGCCATGCTGTATTGGTGCCTGTTTATTTTTCTATCCTCTTATCAATTTTATTGTTACCCGTAACCCGTGTACTGCAAAAATTATACTTCCCTGCTACACTGGCCAATTTTATAGCCGTAGTTTTTGCCCTGGCTTTAATTGCTACCATAATTTATTTCCTGTCCAGTCAAATGGCTGGCTTTTTTAATGATATTCCTGCTATAAAAGAACACCTGAGTAAACATATGGATAATTTGCAGCATTGGGTAGCGCAAAAAATGCATATTACCACCGCACAGCAAAAAGCCATTATTGATAATGCCAGCCTTGGGGTAAAGGAAAATGGCGGACAGTTTATCGGGCAAACTTTTCTTAACGTATCCGAAACAGCGGTAATAGTGGTATTGGTGGCCATCTATTCTTTTCTTATTCTTTGCTACAGAAACCTGATAAAAAGATTTTTATATGCAGTGTTTAAAAGCGAACACAAAGAAAGTCTGCAACATGTGATGTTGCAATCCAAACAAATTATTCAAAAATATATGACCGGCCTGGTGATAGAAATGGCTATTGTAGCTACCTGTAATGTGTTGGTATTATTATTCCTGGGTGTAAAATATGCCGTTTTTCTGGGGGTATTATCGGGCGTGCTTAACATTGTGCCTTATATAGGTTTTTTTACAGGGATGTTGTTTACTGTATTAGTAACACTGGGTAACTCTACCGGTATGAATAATATTATCTGGATAATTGTAAGTATGGAGATCATCCACTTTTTAGATTCTAATTTTTTAATGACCAAAATAGTTGGCTCTAAAGTAAAAATAAATGCACTGATGACAATTATTGCTGTAGTAATTGGCGGCTCGCTGATTGGTTTACCAGGCATTTTTCTGGCATTGCCCAGCGTGGCTATTTTAAACGTTATATTCTCTCAGATTGATACCCTTAAACCCTGGTCCATTTTATTAAGCGACGACAGGGAAGACATTCCTCAACAAAGAATATTAAGGCATTTGCAAAAACTCCGTATCAAAAAAAAGTGATCCTTATGGAATGCCCGGCTTTTGTACTGTGTACAATACATTATCTGCAGGCTGTATAAAAGAGTTACCAGTTTCTTTCTATCTTCGGTTGGCAATAGCAGTACTATTGCTGTACAGGTATGAGTGATAGTAAAAGGGAATTAAGAAAAGTAAATGTAGTACGGTATGTTACACCATTGCGTGAAGGCGGCTCGCTGCCTGCAATTGCCGAGGCCGACGATGGCTTTTTATATGTGCTGAAATTTTGTGGTGCCGGGCAAGGTGTAAAAGCATTGATTGCCGATTTAATTGGTGGCGAAATTGCCCGGGCATTAGGTTTTAAAGTACCCGAAATTGTATTGGCCAATTTGGATAGCGCCTTTGGCAGAACAGAACCAGATGAAGAGATACAGGAGTTGCTGCGCAAAAGCGAAGGCTTGAATTTAGCAATTCATTACCTGGCCGGTGCCATTACTTTTGATCCGGCAGTTACGGCAATAGATGCTTTAACTGCATCCAAAATTGTGTGGATGGATGCATTGCTTACCAACGTAGATCGTACTGCTCGTAATACCAATATGCTTACCTGGAAAAAAGAATTGTGGCTGATCGATCATGGGGCAGCTTTATATTTTCATCACTCCGGAGGCGGTTGGGAGGAACCGGCAAGGCGGCCTTTTGTACAAATAAAAGATCATGTACTACTGCCTGTTGCCAGCGAGTTGGAAGCAACGGACGCTAATTTTAAAACTATACTTACAGCAGAGCGCATTCATTCAATTGTGGCCTTAATACCCGATGAATGGCTGGCCCAAAATGCTTTTGCTGTAAGTGCTGCGGCCATGCGGCATGTTTATGAACAGTTTTTATTAACCAGAATTGAATCCTCAGCAATTTTTGTAAAAGAAGCACAACATGCAAGAGAATCATTTATTTGAATACGCCGTTATTCGCATTGTGCCAAGGGTGGAACGGGAAGAGTTTCTAAATATAGGCGTGATACTGTATTGCAAAAAAGAGCAATTTTTGCAAACCATGTTTACTATTGATGAAGAACGCCTGCGTGCCTTTGCCGGCTATTTGGATATGGATGCATTAAAAGAACATCTTTGTGCATTTGAAAAAATATGTTTAGGTGATATTGCCGCAGGAGAAATTGCAAAGCTGGATATAGCTTCCCGTTTTCGCTGGCTGACTGCAGCAAGAAGCACCATTGTGCAAACATCAAAAGTGCATCCGGGCTTATGCGCCAATGCAGCAGCAACACTTACCAAACTATATACACAATTAGTATTGCAGCCCGCCAGTGATCAATAATTTTTTTATAGTTTGCTATTACAGCAACATAGTATAATAATAACCACAATCGTTTGCGCCAGTATTTCAAAAACAGCTATACATGCTGCTGTTTAATTGTGTATTTTTATAACTCACTTTTCAACGATTGCTTGTCATAAAAATGTTGCCAGTGTATAAATAATAGGCAGCAATCTTTTATTAAATAATAGTAATGACAGCAGAACACCAACGACTAAAAGTAAATAGCGAAAAGCCCATACCCCTGGAGCAATGGGGGCCTTACCTCAGCGAAAGACAATGGGGTACTGTAAGAGAAGATTATGGACATTATGGCGATGCATGGGGTTATCTTCCGTTTGATCAATCCCATTACCGTGCTTATCGCTGGGGCGAAGATGGTATTGGCGGTATATCAGATTATTTTCAAAACCTTTGCTTTGCCATTACACTATGGAATGGTAAAGATAAAATTTTAAAAGAGCGCCTTTTTGGTGTGGGTAATTACGATGGTAACCATGGCGAAGATGTAAAGGAATTATATTATTACCAGGATAATATTCCCACGCATTATTACATGGAGTATTTGTACAAATATCCGCAAAACGAATTTCCTTACGATGACCTGTTGCAAACCAACCGTACAAGAAGTAAGCTGGAGCCGGAGTACGAATTATTAGATACCGGCGTGTTTAATGATGATGAATACTTTGATGTTAAACTTACTTATGCCAAGCAAAACCCCACGGACATCTATATTAAAATTGATATTATTAATCGTAGTGCAAAAGCTGCACCATTAACGGTATTACCTACATTATGGTTTTATAACCGCTGGGCTTTTACACCCGATGAACCTAAGCCTGTTATTAGTTATATCGATAAAACTGCGGTAAGTGCAACGCACCCACGGTTGGGTAATTATCATTTTTATTTTCAAATGCCCGATGACAGGTTGTTTACCGAAAATGAAACCAACTTAAATAAAGTAAACGGTACAGAAAATACAAGCATATTTACAAAAGATGCATTTCATAATGCCATTATTAACGGAGAAAACCGCATCAAACTTCGTAATAAAAAAGAAGGCACCAAATTTTCTCCCGTATACGAGTTAAATGTAAAAGCAGGCGAAACAAAAACCATTTATTGCCGGCTTACCAGCAGGGCAGATGACAAACCTTTTTCTTTAGGGTTTGAAAAAATATTTGCAGTGCGTAAGCAGGAGGCTGATGATTTTTACACCGCAATTTTGCCCAATGAAATCTCCATAGATCTTAAAAATATACAACGTAAAGCATTAGCCGGTGTGCTGTGGAGTAAACAATATTATCATTTTGATGTGGAGCGCTGGTTAACCACCAGCGATGGTATTACACCCGTAAATTTTGGCAAACAAAACGGCAGAAATAAAGATTGGGAGCACTTAAAAAACCAGGATATTATCGCCATGCCCGATAAATGGGAATACCCATGGTATGCTGCATGGGATCTGGCTTTTCATTGCATTGCACTTGCCAGGGTAGATGTAACGTTTGCCAAACATCAATCCCTTTTAATAATGAGGGAATGGTACATGAAACCTGATGGACAGTTGCCTGCTTACGAATGGAACTTTAGTGATGTAAATCCACCGGTGCAGGCATGGGCCGCACTGGAAATTTTCAGGATAGAAAAGGAAACCTATGGCGCAGGTGATATTGTTTTTTTAAAAAGGGTTTTTCAAAAACTGCTCATCAACTTTACCTGGTGGATCAACCGGAAAGACAGTAACGGTAACAACATTTTTCAGGGAGGGTTTTTGGGCCTGGATAATATTGGCGTATTTAACCGCAGCCAGCATTTAACCGAAGGTATGCAGCTGGAACAGGCTGATGGCACCAGTTGGATGGGCATGTATGCATTAAACATGATGGATATGGCGTTGGAAATTGCCAAGCAGGATATTGCTTTTGAAGATACGGCCACCAAATTTTTTGAACATTTTGTTTTAATAGCAGAGGCACTTAACAGCCATTTGTTGTGGAACGAAGAAGATAAGTTTTTTTATGATACCCTTTGTATTACAGGTGCAGAACCCCTGCCACTAAAAATTCAAAGTATTGTAGGCTTAACCAGTTTGTTTGCTGTAAGCAACATTAATAAAGAAACCTACAAAAAATTACCCGACTTTAAAAAACGCAGCGATTGGTTTGATAATTACCGTAAGAAAAATAATTTATTCTTACCTAATGAAGAACATGGTGATGGAGAGCAAACTTTAATATCCTTAGTACAAAAAGAAAGATTAATTCATTTACTGAAAAGGTTATTGAACGAAGAAGAATTTTTATCCGGCGGAGGCATAAGGGCATTATCAAAATATCATGAGGAAAATCCTTATTCGGTAACAATTGACGGTGAAAAACATACTATTCAATACGATCCCGGAGATTCTACCAGCAATCTTTTTGGGGGCAACAGTAACTGGCGTGGCCCGGTGTGGATGCCTATTAATTATCTTATCATTCGATCGGTAAAAAAGTATGGTGAATTTTATGGCGATAATTTAAAAGTGGAGTGTCCGGCAGGTTCCGGCAAAATGCTGAACCTGGTAGAAGTGTCGGAACTGCTTACGCAAAGGGTGGTAAGTATTTTTGCTAAGGATGATTTAGGTGGAAGAAAATTAAATGGCAAATACAATTGGTTTTACAGCAAACCGGCTAACCAGGAGTTGGTATTATTTTTTGAATATTTTCATGGTGATACCGGTTCCGGATTGGGTGCTGCTCATCAAACCGGGTGGACGGCATTGGTGGCAGATTTAATTGGTGGTAAAGAAGTGCCTATGGAAGAATGGATCACAGCAAGAAACAAACAAAATTTTGTTGCAGAAGAGGATGATTAAGCAATAAAAGAACTGGTATAAAAAACCTGCCCTTTATCATCAACGGATATCTGCTTCTGTTGGAATGGGCAGCTCAAATTGCAGCTGCTTAAAGTAGTGTTCTTTTACGGTGTGGTAAAACCAGGTAACATCGCCAATATTAGCATGTCCGTGTATATCAGCCAGTTTAAAAATAAGCAGGTATAATAAACCGCCGCCGGTAAGGGTGTGGATTTTATTATCGATATAATTCCAACGTTCATTTTTAGGTACATCACCTGTGGCTACATACTCTCTGAATAAACCGTAAGACATATCATGTAATTCCACAGTTCTGTAAATCCGGAGTCTTTTTTCGGGCAAATGAGCCAGGTCGGCCCCAATAATATCCATAGCGGCCATCAGGCCAACCAAGCCATGCCGTTTGTGTGCAGGTTTTCCGGTTAACGGATGCGGTATTACCAACGATTTATTTTCCTGCGGTTTACCAATATCGTGTAATAAAGCAGTAAGTTTTAGTTCCTCCTTTACTTCTTCTTTATCCAATTGCAGTTGATCCAGCAGCGCTAACATCTTGCCATAAAAACCATCAGCAGGCCGGTTAAAAATAGTTTCAATATTATTGTGTACCGCCAGTAAATGATGGGTAAGCATAATGCCGCTGTTGTTACTGTAATGACTGTCCACCGTATTGGCGGCTGTTGCCCACCAATGAGACTGCATAATTTTATTTTCCAGGTGCTGTAGATTAAACATAATGCTTGGGCTGCAAACCAAATGAATTTTGCTGAAAAAACAACCAATCTAATAGAAAAATTAGAAAGAATTTTAGTTGCATCATGCATTTTTGGTTCCTGTAACTACTACCATAGCGCTGTATGTTAACCTATTGAGCAACCGCACCTATACAAACATGCATGACTTTGCCAATCTGGTTCAACGCTATTTTTAGTATCCAAAATGTTTTTGGGAGCCATCCCGGCTGACGAATATTTATCATCGTTTGTTCTACGCTTCAGCAATATATCATTGCGGAATACCAACAATAGGTTTAAAACTTTAATAACCGCCTATTGATTTAAACTATTATAAACAGCATCTGTTACCTTCTCCATCCAAACAACAGTTCCCTTGTCATTATTGGTAACAGCGACTTGTACAAAAGCTGCATCAGCACTTGCTCCATGCCAATGCGGTACGTTCGGCGGACATTTTATAGCATCACCTTTACGAAGTATTTTTTTGGGTTGTCCTTTTTCCTGGTAATAACCTACACCATCTGTAACTAAAAGTATTTGTCCACCAGGATGCGAATGCCATTTGGTTCTGGCACCGGGTTCAAAAGTTACATTACCTATTGACGTTGCATTGAGACTGTCGGCAGCAATAAGCATATGTAAATATGTAGTGCCTGTAAAATTATCGTTCGTAATTTTTTCCCCCTTTGGAAAAACAAGTGCGTTGTCGCTCTTTGAATTATTCATTTCTTTGTTATTATTACAAGCCGCCAAAGCGAATAAAAATAATGGTAGTATGTATTGTAGATTACGTTTCATGATTTAAAAACTTAGAGATTAGTTTTATAAAAACTCACCAGTTTATTAATTGCTTGTAAAACATAATCTGGTTTCCAATAAGTTTGAATATGAGTAGCCTCGTCAATAACAAATAGTTCTTTGCTTTTGGCATTGGTTGCTTTAGCAAATGCTTCATCGGTCATATATTTTGTATCAGCTTTGCTTCCTGCTATCATCAATAGCGGTTGGTTGAGTAAATCCATATCTGTGGCGGCATTCCAACTTATTAATTCTTGCAGACTACTCAAAGTATATAGAAATGTGGAGTTTGGATGTGCATGTGTTCTGTAATAATATTCATATCCTTCACGATACAAGTCGGTTGTTGTTTTAGCAATTTCTTCGTCTGTTATACTTGCTACACCTCCATATATTATTTTACCACCTGCGGCTTCCTGCATACGGGCATCTGATGCTTTTTTTAAGCGTTCCTGAATGCTGTTTAATTGTGAATTCTGAAAGCCATTGCGTCTTACTTCGCCTGAATTAAACATGCTTAGAGTTGCCACTGCTTTAAACCGTTTGTCTGTTTGGGTTGCTTTTAATGTATAACCACCGCCGCCACAAATACCAAATGCCCCTAAACGATTTACATCAACACCGGCGAACTGACTAATAAAATCTGCCATACCACGAATATCTTCTGTTCTATATTCAGGTTTATCGGCGTGGCGTGGTAGTCCACCACTTGCACCCTGATATGCTGCATCGGCTGCAATAGTTATATAACCTGCTTCTGCCAAACGCTGTGCATATAGCCCGGCGGTTTGTTCTTTTATACCACCATTAGGATGTGCTACTACAATTGCCGAATATTTTTTTGTTGTATCGTAATTGGCAGGTGTGTAAACATTGGCGGCTATATCAATTCCGTTCAATTTGTAGGTTACAGGATGAATATTTACTTTTCCTTTTTCATTTTGTGTAATCGCTCCACCATAGACTAATCCAAATGGATTTTGCTTAATTTCTTTTTGTGTTATTTGTGCTGTTACTGTCATCGTAGCTGTCATTGCTAATGCCGTTATAAATACTTTTATCATTTTCATATTTGTTTCTATTGAAGTTGTCTGCTTTTCAATACTTGTTCTAATACTACCACCGCAGATTTTGCATTCTTTTTGCCAACAGTTGTTTTAATAATTTTTACGAATTCTTTCAACTGTTCAGATGTAATACCAACATTTAAAGAAATTCCTAAATGGCTTTGAAGCATGGGGTCGGCATTACCAATTGTTGCGATTACAGAAATAGTAACTAATTCTCTTTGTGCATAACTCAATACATCTCTTTCAAAAATATCTGCAAACAGATGCTCTTTCAGAAAAGTATCTATTACAGGAGCAAATGCCGAATAACCGGAAAGCGTTTTTGGTTGTGGCATTTTGGTCAGTTCTCCCAAGACCTTTTTCCCTCTTTCGTATTTGCTATCATCTGTATTAACCGGCGATGCTGCTTTACCAGTAGTATCATTGATTCCCTTCGCTACTCTGTCTTTCAGCACTTCCATAAAAGTTTGCAAACCACGAATGCTACGAGGGAAACCACAATAAGCATACAAGTGAACCAACACTTCCTTTATTTCATTTACAGTAAGTCCTGCATCAAGCCCTTCCTGAAGTCCTGTTTTCAATTTGTCCAAATCACCTTTTGCAGCAAGCGATGAAATGATGATGATACTTTTCTCTTTGTCATTTAAACTTTTATTATCACTTGTCATTTGTTGTGCATTAGAATGACTTGAAAAGAATGAAATACAAAATATCACTGCAGTTAAAACATATGCTTTCATTTTTTTCATGCTTTGGTTTTTTGATTAATATTATTTATCCAATCCTTTTTCTTTTAACCATTTTGCAATCAAATTGGCTATTTCAACATTGTTTAAATCGGACATGATAAAATGTGTATTGCCCTTTATTCCTATTTCAGGTAAGTAAACTATAGTAGCATCTCCACCGTGAGCATTCACTACCTTAGCCCATTGCCGGGCAGTAGCAAGCACATTACGCCAAAAGTTTAGCGAACTGGCTTTGGTTTCTTCTTTTGGAATATAGTCGCCAAAATAAACAACGATAGGGATTTTTGTTAGCTTCTTAAACTCTTCTAAGGGTATGCCTTTTCCACCACGATTATCTGCTGGTACTTCTCCTTCGGGAAAAGCAAAGCCGCCTGGCTCAATTGCAATAACCGCTTTTACATTACTATTTTTAATAGCCGTTTTCCAACCTGGTACACCACCTGCCGAATGTGTAAACAAAATTCCAGCGCCTGATTTATCTAACACAGCAGACATTGCATTTACTATCGTTTCTTCACTTACTGTTCCTGTATTGGGAGTCATCATACGAAAAAAATTATCCATTGATAAACTGTCCTTTGGAAACTGAACACCTTCATTAAAGTTTGGATATAGACCAATGCGAAACTGTGTAAACCAAGTTTGGTCATCTGGTGTTGCAGTAATTTGACCGGGACTGGAAACTTGCCCGGCAGCGCCACGACCGGGTTGGTCAACCAAATAAACACCATAGCCATTCCGTAAAAAAATATCGGCAAAGCCTTGTCTGCCATCAGCAGTAGTTTGCCAGCTACGGCGGCTCTGACCGTATCCATGCAGAAAGACCATTGCGTTGCGTTTGGAATTTACCGGAATTTGAAAAAAAACATCGGCATGGTCACCGTGCCTTGTTTGTCCGCCTTGTTGTTCATGCCAAGGTTTTAAGGCATCGAAAGTTCCTTCACTTTTTTTAACTGTACCGCCAGCAGAAAAACTGCCCTGCTGCTGAATTGTTATTGGTGTGTTGCCCATAGTTTGTTTGGTAGATGTACAAGCCGTGAAGAATTGCGAAATTGTAATTGCAATAATCACAAGAGCTGTAGATTGTTTGATTTTTTTTAGACTAAGTATTTTCATAATTATTTAATTTTAACAGGTCTTGAAAGTTTTGAAAAAGTGAGAGAACCCATTTTCCATTTACCATTTTCCTTTACATATACTTCCGTTACCATAAAAGGATTGGTTACTTCGTTTCCACCTACAACTGCAATCAAATCAATATCGTTTAAGAGTATAGCTGTATTGCCAATAATGTTTATAATAACCGAATAGACCTCTGCTTTTTTATAATGAATGCCGCCGCCTTTAATTACATTAAGTTCCTGTGTTTTTCCCCAGCTTCCTCCCATGTGTACAAACATTGATTTGTCATCAAATAGTAGATTTAAGGAATCTACATTTTTATCTGCCATCCATTGCCATTTTTGTTTGGAAAGGGTTTTAACTCCTTCTTCGATAGCATTTTGGGCGAAACTTTCAACACAGAGCAAAAGCATCATAAGAGGAAGAATTATTCTTTTCATGTTATTTGTTTTTAAAGTATTGGTAAAATATTTCATGGTAAAGGTCGCCAGTTTACTCATTTTATATGTTATACAGATTGCTGATTCTCTTACCAATATTGCTTATTACTTCATTGCCCTTGTGTAAACTGGAAACAAGGTGGTAATTTTAGATTATTAAAATTATTTCAATGGATAACATACGGCGATTTGAAATGGTGAACGATTACAATGTTTTTAATAACAATGAAACATTGCACCCGCTTGTTAGTGTAATTGATTTGCAGAAGGCAAACCCAAGAAAAGCCTCCAATATGTATTTTGGATTTTACACCGTTTTTTTAAAAGAAGTACAATGTGGAAACCTGCGCTATGGACGGCACACTTACGATTATCAGGAAGGTACACTGGTGTTTATTGCTCCGGGTCAGGTGATTAGTGTTGATAATCCTGGAGAAGCTTACCAGCCAAAGGGTCATGCATTGGTGTTTCATGCCGACTTAATACATGGAACGCCATTGGGCAAACAAATTCAGGAGTACAGTTTTTTTGGCTATCAATCTAATGAAGCATTGCATCTTTCAGAAAGGGAAAAGCGTATTGTGTTAGACTGTTTTTCAAAAATTGAATATGAATTGGAACATGCTATTGATAAACACAGCAAAAAGTTACTGGTAGATAACATTGAATTATTATTGAACTACTGTATTCGTTTTTACGACCGGCAATTTATTACCCGTGATAAAGTACATCAGGGCATTTTGGAAAAATTTGAAACGTTATTGAGTAATTATTTTCAAACAGACAAACCCCAAACTATAGGGTTGCCATCGGTAGCCGATTGTGCAAAGGAAATGAATTTATCAGCCGGTTATTTTGGCGATTTGATAAAAAAAGAAACCGGACAATCAGCACAGGAATACATACAAGCCAAAGTAATTAATGTTGCCAAAGAACGGATTTATAATGTCGAAAAATCTATAAGCGAAGTAGCGTATGAATTAGGGTTTAAATACCCCCAACATTTTACCCGACTATTCAAACAAAAAACTGGTATGACACCCTATGAATACAGAAACCTTAATTAATCATAATCAGCCGACGCACAAAAAACAACCTTGCAAAAGAGCCTGGGTTGTTCCTACGCTTCCAAACCCTGTCTGTATGATGTTATCAGGTATTTAATGCAACGGTAAATTTTTGTAAAAAAATCAGCTATAAATTATTAGTAATATTACACCCAATTTTATATATTTATGTTTATGCATATCTAAGTTGTTTGTAGCATAAAAAGAGAATTGTATTAAATGCAGCAGTAACCAGTAACCTTAAACTTTATATACTATGCCTGTTGAAATAATAAAAGAAGATCCCCGGCTTATTTCTTTCAATACATTAAGAAAAGCGATTGGCTGGCTGGGTATTTTACTACCTGCAGCCATAATTACCGGTAATTTAATTTTTTCCAATTGCCATAAAGTGCAGGATTCAATCAGCCATTATTATTACACCGTTACCGGAAATGTATTTGTAGGCACACTGTGTGCAGTGGCACTTTTTTTAATTTCGTATAAAGGTTATCCCGGCGATAATAAAGATAATATTCTTACTACACTGGCTGGTTTATTTGCTTTAGGAATAGCTTTTTTTCCAACCAATAATAACAGTACGGATAGCTGTGCCATTTTACAACTACCGGATAATGATACCAGGCGAATTGTTCACTATGTATGTGCTACTATCTTTTTTATTCTGCTGGCATTTATTTCCTTTTTCTTTTTTACCAAAAGCAAAGGTGTAAAAACAGAAAGAAAAATACTACGTAATAAAATTTACAGAACCTGCGCCATTGTAATTATTGTTTGTGTGCTGCTGATTGCTTTATATGGAATTTTTGGAAGGCAACTGGTTAGCTTAATAAAATACAAGCCCATCTTTTGGCTGGAGTGGGTTGCATTACTGGCATTTGGTACATCGTGGCTTGTAAAAGGCGAAATGCTGTTAAAAGATGAGCCTTCAACCGATAAAACAGTTGCTGCTTAACATTAAATAGTGCATTTATTTACTGCAGGCTGCCCAATGGAGCCTACAGTTTTTTTGTCCAAAAATGAGCAAAATCACATTTTAAAAAGACACTCGTCATTTATATAGTGCGCTGCTATTTTTTCATTTGCGACATGAAAAAACTACACTTATTAAAAAGGCTGTTACTTGTTGGTTGTTTACTTACGGCCATAAACAGTTTTGCTCAAAATAAAATCAGTATCGATCTTGCAGCTATCCGAAATATGCGTACAGAGATGAACGGGCTTAACGTAAGTTGCTTTTATCATTTTACTGAACGGTTAACAGGCGGTATTGAAATGAACCGCTTTTTCCCTGTTCGTCGTAAAATAGGGGAAGAGGAAATACAGCTATCTGCCTGGGATTTTGATATGAATTTGCATTACCTGTTACCGCTGCATAAAAATATTGCATTGTATCCGCTCACTGGCATCAGCCATACATCGGACAAAGAACATAATACAGTTATTAATGAAAGTTTGTACGAAAAATTCTGGTCTTTTAATACAGGTGTTGGGTTGTTGTGCGAATGTGGTAAATGGTCGCCGCATGTAGAATACAGTTATACCTGGGGCCATATTAACCAGCAATTTTTGCTGGCGGGTATTAGTTACGAGCTGGAATGGGGACACCATACTGCAAAACATACAGTAACCCATCATTAAAAACAGGGTGGTTTAATAAATAAATCTTTTGTAACACTGCATTACCAAACCCACCACGGCACTTCTGCATTTTCTGCATAAACAACGTAATCAAAAACGGCGTGTACTATTATTGCCGGCAAAATACTTTTAGAATAATATCTTAGTAAACCAATTAAAATAAACGCCCCAAAACTCCAGGTATAAAACAACGCAATAGAATAATGATAGGTAGCAGCCGGAGAAAGAAATAAACAGGCTTTGTAACTGGCATGTGCCAATGCTGCAAATACAATGGCAAAACCAGGATGTAGTTTGCTAAGCTGCCCTTGTATAAATCCCCGGAAAACCAATTCTTCCATAATACCAATACACACCGCAAGCAGTGTAAATATTTTTATTGTTGCAGGTAATACCGGCATGCCAAAACTTCCCCTGTAATACATAGCACCGGCAATACCCATTTGAAAACCAATGATGCAAAATGCCAGCATTGGTAATGAAAAAATATCCGTGGTATTTAAAGTCCAGTTAATACTCCGGCTTATAACAAAAGCAGCTATTGTAAGCGGTATAAATGCTATTGCTTTTAATGGAAATGAATAAGGTATCAGGTAGGCAAAAGCCGCTAAACCTATACTGCAAATAATTACATCAACCAATATTTTTTTTGATTGCTCCTGTATTATTATGGTTTGTTCAGGATGCATTATTAGCATTTGGTTTAAATAATAATTGCTTTTGAAAAATAAAACTTAATACCAGTACAAGTGGCACCAGTAATAGTAACCAGCCCGAGCCAAGGCAGGCGCCACTATTGGGAACAATAATACAACCTGGTAAGGCTTTTTCAAGCGCAAGCATATAAGCACTGTCTGCTTTATTATTTTGTGGTAAAGAGAGATAACGTAAATTTTTTAACCCAAACAGCGATTGCTTATCTGTTACGGTATCGGTAATTACCAATGCACTAAGGTTGGGCATTTGCTGCAATGCAGATAGGCTGGTGACAGAATCGCTACCATTGATCTGTAATACCTGCAGGTTGTGCAATTTTGCTGCAATCCTGTTAAACTGTTGTTGTGATGTGTTTTCGGGAAGACCAAGCCAGCGTAGTTTTTTTAACACAACTAAAGAATCAGTATCACTATAGTTGCCTGAAATAATAAGTACTGACAACTTGCTTAATTTATTTTTTAATACTGAAATATCTGCACTGTAGTTAACATTGCTTACTGAAATTTCCTGCAACTTATTTAATGGTTGCAGTAATGCGTAGTTATCAAGATCGGTGATCAGCGTTATTTTTTCCAGTTGCGTATTGTTGTTAAAAAATGAAGCTGTGATGTATTTAAGTTCATCACCATAAATAATACATTGCTTTAATTGAGGCATTGCAGGAAGAGGTATGGTGACCATGGAATCCAAAACATCCAGGTAAAGGCACTCAATATTTTTCCAGTGTGATAGTGAAGAAAAACTATTTTGTGTTATAGCTGCATTTATAAACCGGGGCTTAAAAAAATCTGCCTGCTTTATATACTCAGCCAAAATATCAAGTGAATCATTTTCTTCAAAACTGAGGTTAGTGTTTGGTTTTAGCCGGGCAATTTCTTTTAAATAGGGAATATAGCTGCCGGGAATTTTTGAGGTGAACGAAATGTTTTGCAGCTCTGCCACTGTTGCCGCAGTCATATTACCAAACCATGGTAGCAGGTTTTCTTTACCAGATATTATTAAGCTGTTTACTTTTCCATTAATAAAACCAAGAGAATCGCCACTGTTATTTAGCCGTAGGGAATCGGTATTGCTGTTGGTATAATAAATGAAATTATTATTGATGGCCAGTATATCGCCTTCTTCAGCAAGTAATGCCCCTTTGTTTTTTTTACTGTAATAAAATTCTGTAAGATTATAGTTTTTAGAAACATTTATTGCGGCACCATTACCATAGAATTTTACAACAACAAAGCGTTTTTCATCTTTAAAAAAAAACCTTACTCCAATAATTATCCCAATAAGTAACACTATAATTACAACAGGTAACCATTTGAAAAGTTTTTGGTTTTTATAAGTATGATGTAAAGTATCCATAACAGCAAACCTTTATGCCGGGTAAAACTACATACAGCGCTGCTTGTAGTGCAATGATGGAGGGTATTATTACCTATGATTGGCATCAGTGCCGGAGGTTGTATAATTGTACAGGTTGCTGTCGCCGTTGTACATTACTTTAACAGGCATCTTTTCTTATTGACCGGCCTTTTATCCCTGATCGGCAACTATTACTTTTATTGTTTTGCACAGGTGTATACTTTCACGGTGTAATTATTTTATCAATTAAAAATTTCAAATTCATGAAAAAATTAGTAATGTTTACAGCAGCAGCCATTTTTTCTGCTACGTTATTTGTTGCACAGGCAACTCCGGTTATTAAATACAATACAGCAAACAATGCATTGGTAAAAGCAACACCACCGCAGGCTGTGTTAACAGCATTTGCTGCAATGTTTGGCAATGCTCCTGTTCGCCAATGGAAGCTGAGAAGTGATGGTAACTGGAGAGCTCATTTTTTAAGAAATGGAATAGCGTGGGAGGCTACATTTACCAGTGGAGGCGTGCTTGTAAAATCTGAAAGAGCCTGACAAATTGTTTTATAATAAAGAGCCGTTTTTAAACGGCTCTTTATTATTGTAAAAAAACAAAAGTTATATATCAGCTAACACCAATTATTTTTCCATCCACCACATCAATAAAATTAGCTTGCGGTATTTTGGGTAAGCCGGGCATCCGCATCATCTCGCCGCAAACAGCCACAATAAAACCAGCGCCACGGTTTATCACAAGGTCGTCCACATCAATTTTAAAATTGCCATCTACTCCGCTTACTGCCGCATCATCGGTAAAAGAGTATTGCGTTTTCGCCATACAAACAGGTAAATGTTCCAGCCCCAGTTTTTTTATTTTCTTTATCATTTCCTGTGCTTTTTTATATAGCACCACATCTTTACCACCATATATTTTTGTAACTATCTTTTTGATCTTGGTTTCCACATCGTCAGTAAGATCGTAAGTGAATTGTAATGGAGCAAGTGGCGCATTGCAAATATCTACCACGGCTTTTGCCATTTCCAAAGCGCCTTCGCCGCCCAGCGCAAAAGCATTATTTACTGCAAAGGCGGCATCTTTTTTATGGCACCAGTTACGCATAAAATCAATTTCTTCTTCTGTATCAAAATGATAGCGGTTTAATACTACCAATACTTTTTGGTTAAATGTTTTTAAAATGGCAATATGCCGCTCCATATTTTGCAAGCCTTTGCTAAGCGCAATAATATCGGGTAGCATCATTTTATTTTCTGCAAGGCCACCACTAAGTTTTAATGCTTGCGATGTTGCTACCAGCACCGCCATTGCCGGTTGTAAACCTGCTTTGCGGCATTTAATGTTAAAGAATTTTTCTGCACCCAGGTCACTTGCAAAGCCGGCTTCTGTAATTACATAATCGCCGTATTGCATCGCAGTTTTTGTAGCCATAAGCGAATTGCACCCATGGGCAATATTAGCAAACGGGCCACCATGCACTAAGGCCGGACAGCCTTCCAGGGTTTGTACAAGATTGGGCAGAATAGCATCTTTTAATAAAGCAGTAATAGCTCCGGTTACACCAAGATCTTTGGTAGTAAATGGTTCGCCTGCAAAAGTAAAGCCCAGTAAAATATCATCTATTTTATTGCGCAGATCTGTTAATCCTTCGGCAAGGCAAAGTGCCGCCATTATTTCGCTGGCTGCTGTAATTACAAAACCTGTTTCGGATGGAATGCCGTTATTAGGGCCATCCAAAGCGGTTACAATTTTACGCAACACACGGTCATTTACATCAAGACAACGTTTTAATAAAACAGTTTTTATGCCTTCGGGTTTACCCCGGTTATAAAAACGAAAATTATCTACTAAAGCAGCCAGTGCATTATTGGCTGCAGTAATGGCGTGAAAGTCGCCGGTAAAGTGCAGGTTAATATCTTCCATAGGAATTACCTGCGAATAGCCACCGCCTGCTGCACCGCCTTTCATACCAAAGCAGGGCCCTAACGAAGGTTCACGTAATGCCAATACTACATTTTTACCCAGCTTTTTTAAACCATCTGCCAACCCTACCGAAGTAGTGGTTTTGCCAATACCGGCTTTAGTAGGTGTAATAGCAGTAACCAATATTAATTTTGATGCAGCAATTTTTACTTCATCAAATTGGCTGATGTTTATTTTGGCTTTATAGTGGCCATAAGGCACCAGCAACTCAGCTGGTAAACCCATTGCCGCTGCAATGTTTGCAATGGGCTGTATAGCATTTTCCTGTGCTATTTCGTAATCTGATTTCATATGCAATGATTTACTATACTAATATGTAAATTTTTATAATGAACACGGCTGATGATATTCATACTAAGTTGTGATCGTTATCAGACATAGTTTTTAATGATAGAAAAAACAGCAATTTCCTGTACTTCATTTATATCAGAAATACCGATGACGGCAATCATTTTAGAAACACCATAGTATTGTAATTTTATAAACAAAAGATGGCTTTGTTTTTGAGATTATAGCTAGCCGGAAGAAGAAGTACTACCTTTAATGACCTTAAAAAATGCAATATGAAAAATTATGTTTGCTTACTGATAATGATTGCTGCAATAGTTTCCTGTAATACCAAAAAAGCAGATGAGAAGGTAGCAACTACAGATACAACAACAGCCAATGTAATGCCAGATAGCGCAGTAATAAAAGACAGCCATTACTTTTGGACGTCGGGCTACGATTCTAAGCAAGGTTTGATAATGGTAAAAACAAGACCAGCTTCAGCAGACTCATTAACGGCCCCAATCATTGTACAAATGTTTAACGAAACCTACCCGGAAATACCATTAACTTTTACTAAAATATCCAACGACAGCGTTTTTATAAATATCCGCAACAGTAAATATTTAACGCAGCAAATGGGCTCCAGTGGTGCCGAAGCGTACCTTGCCGAACTTACTTACAACCTTACCGAAATAAGCGGAATTAATTTTGTGGATATTAAATTAAAAGTTGGCGACCATGCTTCTCCCGGTACTTACAGCCGTACAGATTTTATTAATGCAAAAAATTAAATCTTCTTATTACTATTATTTAAAACAATCCTTTTTATACAACTGTATTGATTATACCAGTTTGTTCATCCATAAAAATTGCAGAGAATAAATGCTATTTTCATGCCTCAAATTAAACAACAGCACATGCAAACATTCAGCATTCAGCAAATTAACGAAAAGCTTAAAGGTACTTTGGTAGGCAACACCACACAGTTAATAACCGGCCCCGAACAACTGGAGCTGGCCAACGAACAACAAATTACTTTTATTGGCAACAGAAAATATGTAAAATATTGGGAAGGTTCTAAAGCATGTGCTGCAATAATTAATGCAGATATTACATTGGAACCTGGCGATAACAGGGCATTTATAAAAGTAAAGAATGCCGATATAGCCATGGCAGAATTGCTGGAACTGTTTGTACCCGAAACACCGGTGTTTGATACTGATATACATGCAGCAGCGGTGGTGGATGCAACTGCAACCATTGGTACCGGTTGTAAAATTGGCGCCGGTTGTTATGTAGGTAAAAATGTAACACTGGGCGATAATGTAATACTGTATCCTAACAGCACTGTTTTAGATAATACTACTATTGGAAAAAATACTACCATTTGGTCGGGGGCGGTAATAAGAGAGCGCTGTATTATCGGCAGCTATTGTATCATTCACCCCAATGCCAGTATTGGTGCCGATGGGTTTGGTTTTAGGCCAAGCCCCGATGGAAGAGGGTTGATAAAAATACCGCACATTGGAAATGTAGTTATTGGTAATGGGGTAGAAATTGGTGCCAACAGTTGTGTGGATCGTGGCAAGTTTAGCTCTACCATTATAGGCGATGGTTGTAAAATAGATAACCTGGTACAGATAGGTCACAACAGTAAAATGGGCCGCAGTTGTATAATGGCGGGCAGCAGCGGATTGGCAGGTTCTGTTACATTGGGTGATGGGGTAATGGTAGGCGGCAGTGCCAGCATATCCGATCATGTTACATTAGGTAATGGTGTACAGGTTGGCGGCGGCTCCGGTGTATTAAGCGATTGGGAAGATGGTAAAAAAATATTGGGCTACCCTGCAGTGGAAGCAAGAGATGCTTTAAAGCAATGGGTGGTATTGCGGAAACTGGCGAAGGAGGCGAAGTGATAAGCACCACTGTTATTCTGTAAAATAAAAACTATTAAAAAAGCCACTGGTAAAAACAGTGGCTTTTTTAATAGTTCTGTAATCTGTAGATCAGGAAAAAAAAGGGCATCCTAAGATGCCCGTATAAAATTTTAATCCATTTATTATTTCAAATGGTTAGAAAGCAATTTCGCCATATCAAACATTGATACCTGAGCTTTACCACCAAAAATTGGTTTTAGTTTAGCATCAGCATTGATCATGCGTTTGTTTTTAGAATCCTGTAATTTATTAGCTTTAATATAAACCCAGATTTTTTTCACTACTTCTGTACGTGGTAATCCTTTACTTCCTACCACTGCTGCTAATTCAGCACTTGGTGTAAGTGGTTTCATAAATGCTGCAGAAGGCTTACGGGCCGATTTCTTTTTTGCAACTTTTTTAGGCGCTGCTTTTTTTACTGCTTTTTTTGGAGCTGCTTTTTTAGCTACAGGTTTTTTAGCTGCTGCTTTTTTTGGAGCCGCTTTTTTAACAGCTTTCTTAGGTGCTGCTTTTTTTGGAGCCGCTTTTTTTACTGTTTTTTTGGTTGCCATTTTTTTAAATTTAGAATGTTAATGAGTGTATAGTAATTATACCAGTATCAAATATAACTCATTTCCAATGGTTGTACAATGCGATTTAGTTAAAAATATTTACCCAAAAAATCCACTTTTATACACAGGCGTTTGCCATTGGGTAAATACTGCTTTTTTTAATTGTTTTTATTGTAGTAAATACCCGGTATTTTTTACGTGCTTTTGGTATCTTTCCGCTGCATAAAAAATGGATATGATCAACGCAGCACAGTTAATACAGCAATATCATTTACAGCCTCACCCCGAAGGTGGCTGGTATAAAGAAACCTATAAAAGTAATGAACAGATAGCAGCAAATGCATTACCACAAAGGTTTTCAGGCAGCAGGGCGTTTTCTACAGCTATTTATTTTTTATTAGAGGCAGGTAATTTTTCTGCTTTTCATCAAATAAAAAGCGATGAATGCTGGCACTTTTATGCAGGTGATCCGCTATGGATTTATGTGATTGATGCAAGCGGTAAGCTGGAGCTTATTCACCTGGGAAGTGATATTGACCGGGGAGAATTGTTTCAGTATGTGGTGCCGGCCAATTGCTGGTTTGCCAGCCGGCCTGCACCTGGCAGCAGCTTTTGTTTTGTAGGTTGCACCGTAGCGCCGGGTTTTGATTTTGCCGATTTTGAACTTGCTGATGCAGGAAAGCTTGCTGGTTTATATCCGCAACATGCTGGTATTATTAAAGAAATGTGCAGCTAAATAATATCGATTTTAAAACAAGCCTAATTGCACAGGCCGTAATAACGGTGTTAATTTTTTTTCTTCTAATCCATTTGCTGTAATAGTATAAACAGGCGTGGCCTGATTACGTGATGCTACAATTATTGCAGTACTATTGGCATGTTGCGCAAATAATTCTTCGGCCAGTTGTGGTGTATTATTTTCTTTAGATAAATGCGATAGCAAAAGATGCGTCATAAAATGGGGGCGGTGTGCTACAAATAATTCCAAAGCCTGCTTATTAGATAAATGACCATGACCATCACGGATACGATTCTTTAAATGTATCGGATAACGTCCGTTCTCTAATAACACTTCATCGTAATTGGCTTCTAAAAAAGCAGCGTGGCATTGTTTAAAATAATGCGTTAGCTTATCGCATACTACACCAATATCGGTAAATACGCCTACAGTAATTTTATTGTAACTGATAATAAAACTATGAGGATCTATAGCATCATGTTGTTTGGCAAATGCAGTTACCACTAATTCACCAACAGCAATGGTTTGATTTGCTTTAAAATCTTTTGATAAATGACTAATTAATCTTGGGCCATTCTTTGCCGTTAAGCTGGTAATATAAACCGGTATTTTATATTTATTGGCTAAAACTGAAACCCCTTTAATATGATCGCCATGCTCATGCGAAACAAAAATGGCTTTTACCTTTTTTATATCCAGCTCCAGTTGCTTCATTCTTTTTTCGGTTTCTCTGCAGGATATGCCTACATCAATTAATAAAGCATCGTTATGGTTACCAATATAATAGCAGTTGCCATTGCTACCCGAATTTAATGATGTGATAAATAAAGCCATAGTGGCTGCAAAGAAAAGTATTTTACTGCTAATAATATAACTATACTGATAATCAGCCGATAACAAAATACCCTGTGGGGTGATTCTACGAAGTGGTTTTACGCCGTGTTTTTTTTGCCTGAATAGTTCTCCACAAATCTTGCATTTATAAAAACTGCATTGTACTTTTACGCCAGCTTACTAACCCTGCCAACCAATACATCCTCCCTGATTAAACCGTATCCAATCCCCAAAGTCAAACCCAACATTATATTCCAATCCTTTGAATAGCTGCTATTATTCAGCAATTAATTATTAAATCAATTACTTTCTGAGTATATTTTTTAATCCAGTTACTTATTTAGTAGTCCTTTAAAAACCGGCTGGTTTGTTTTTGCGTAAGCATAACTACAGCATATTAAAAGACAGAAATAATTACCTCACAAAAAATATACATTATGGAAACTTTTTACACTGCTTACACCAAATTGCTGGATTACAAAACTTATTATTTTGTAAAAAAATACAGTGCTTTTCCCGAACTAAAAAATGTATCGCCCATTTTAGAAACTTATGGCATGCATACTGATTTTAATAAAGCCTGCAGCATTGCTGGTATAACCGACCCTGCAATAAAAGAACAACTTTTAAAGCAAGCTGAAGAAAATACACAGCGTGCAAAAGTGGTAGAATTGAGCAATAACAGTTTTGCTGGTAAAAGTATAGCCGGATAATTTTTGCTTTTTAAGTTTACTGCATAAAGCCTGTCAGATAATTTACTGAAAGGCTTTTTTTATACAACAACAATTTTTTACTTAGTTTAGCAATATGCAAAGAAAGAAATTAGATGTAGATATTGTTTTAGATATATTGAAAGAAACGCTTGCTGCCAATCCAACTTCTACTTTTACTGCCAGCTTGTTGCAGCAATATCAGGAGCGTGGAGGGCTTAGTAAAAAGCAACTGGAAGGCTTGCATCATAAAGCATCTAAGGTGGATACAATAGCAGCAGGTAAATTGGCAACATTGGAGGCTATCATTTTAAAAAAACCGATGAAGCACCGGTCGCCATTACCACAACCCACGCCGCTTTTTACCAAAGATATTGCCACCGGCAACCTGATAACGGAAATACTGCAAAAATATCCCCAGCATAAAAGAGTAGTTTTTTTTAAAGCCAAATACGATAATAACGAACCCTTGGCTGTAACAGAAACAGAAGAATTAAAACGCTTTCATAAATTATTGATCTGATTTTTACAGAATAATATTAAAAAACAAAGGGCCGGGATTTTTAAATCCCGGCCCTTTGTTTTAATCTTAAGGGGGTACTGATAATAATTATTTTGTATTAGCTGAATAAGCCACCTTTTTTCAATTCACGTACACCTTCGCCAATTAAAAAACCATTTTGATAGATCATGATCTTATAACTGCCTTGTTGAAATTTATTACCCGGTGAAAAAGCAAACTCCACATTTTTCTTTTTAGCGGTTTCAATTTCTACAGGTAATTTAGCAGTATAGCTTTTATTGCCATCTTCACGTGTGGTAAATGTTTCTGTACCTGCTGAAACTGGCGTACCATCCGGGCCTATAACCACTACATAAACATCTGTAGCACCTGGCACAGCAATACGGTTAGTTACATCAAAGCTTACTAAAAGCTTATCTACACGCTTTGCTGTAGAAGATACTTTTTCTTTGCCGCTTTTTCTTACATTAATGGGTGTAATAGAAATGTTAGATGCATTTAGTGTAGAAGCAACATCTACTTTTTTAACTAAGCTGTCTTTAACTACGGTGGTAGCAGTAAGGTCAGTAGTTAATTTTTCTTTTTCCTGTATTAACACAGTTTTTTCACCAGTTAATGTTTGATTTTCCTGGGTAAGTCTTGCAACATCCTGCTCTAAAACTGTAATCTTATCGTTTAATGATGCAATAAGAGTTTTAGCTCTTGCCAATTCACCGGCAGTTGCATTTTTCTTATTTAAAATACTGCGGATCTCTGATTTTACTTTTGCAATTTCTGTATTCTTTTCAGCTAGCTTACTGTTTAATCCGTTGTTTGCAGAAGTCATAGAATCCAATCTTGCTAATGAAGCATCAAAGCTCACCTGGATATCGCTCTTTTCATCGCTAACTTTTGCAATTTGTGTTTGCTGTTGTTGAATAGTTTCTGAATTTTTGCTTTTATCGTATGCCATATAGCCACCAAGGCCAATTACGCCGGCTGCTAATACACCGATGATAGCATTTTTGTAAGTGTTGTTTTTACGCATTACCTGCGGTTGAGTTCCCTGTTCGGGAGTTGGAAAGTTTGTAGTGCTCATAATAATAGATTTTTATGATTAAGATTTAGATTTTGTGAAACAGTAAAAACAAATTAGTCGCTTTCACCCGTGCCATAAATTCCAAAACCGTGCCATTATTATTTTTTGGGGAAAATTGAAGGCTGTTTAACAATTTGGCAATAGCGGATAAAAAGCTTACCAGCATTGATTTATAGGCTATAAAAGAGTAGCATAAATAATTTATTTTCTTTTTTCTTAACAGCTTTATAAAGGCAACCTAATGAGCAGACTTAACGATAAGTAAGCTGAATCTACCTGCATGAACAAAAACAGAGCTACGGTTTAATTTTATGATTAAAACGAAAACAACCATCACAACATCTTTCTTGGTACTTAAATAAAAGGTATGTAACAACGGCACTGCTTGCTTACATAAAGCGGGTGACAAAAAATGCTTCCTCCTACATTACTGTAGTTTACATTATTGAGTTACCCCCTTATAAAACAAATAAAAGGGCTGTTAAAGGTCCGATTGTATAAAATACACACCTTTTTATGCATCCAAATATTTTTAGTTTGGTTAGGCGTGTAAATACTTACAGAAGAAATTACTTAATCGCTTTGTAAAAGTTGTTTTCAGCAGTAAAGATTCTTTTATGTTGCGGCTCACTTATTTTATTGCACAAATGACTGTTGCAGAAAAATGTTTTTAATTAGGCCAATTTCTGCTGTATCATACTGTTGCAAACTAATTACAAATACATTGCGCCAATGCGATCATTTTTAACCAGAGGATATTCTTTGCACGAGAATAAAATATTTTTTTAACGGAGAGCAGTTTAGAATTATTGAGCAAAAAAAGTGTACGCAGTAACAACTATATTTTTCAAATGTCGTGATTAATAACAAATAAAAGGCTTCTTTTAATTAAGAAGCCTTTTATTATTATAAGACAAGGCTATTTATTTTCTGCCCTTTGCAAATGGTTTTATTACGCCGGTAAATAATATACCGGTACTGTTTAATTTTATTTTACCGGCTCCAACGCCACCTAATGGTAATTTTAAATATGGTTCGGTAATAAAAGAAACCCGGTTATTTAATTTATACTGGTAACCACCAGAAAATGTAAGTACCGAAAAATAATGTTCGTTTTCATTATTTAAAGATCGAACATAATTATAGCTTTGGCCTGCCGGGGTTTTGTAATAATAATCGTAAGATTCTTTTTTTATTAATAAAGAAGAAAGACCAATGCCAGCTAACCAGTTATGGTTTTTAACCTGTTTAAAGTTGTAATAAACATTAACTGGAATCTCATATACATTACAGTCTCCATCAATTTTTACCAGATGTGGGTAGCTGGTGCCGCCCGGAAATTTATATTGAGAAGGTTGTGCGGTGTATACTTTTTTTGAAACGTACAGGCCCGAGCTTACCATAAAATGTTTTCCTATGGTATAGCTTAATCCGGCACCATACACCGGCTTTAATTTTCCTGTATTTTTTAGTTGTATAAAACTAACATCAGCACCGGCTGATAGCGTAAGGGCAAACTTATCGGCAAATCCTTTTTTGGTTTTCTTTTTAGCAGCAGTGGTTTTGTTTTTTTCGTTTGCTTTTTCTGCTTCAGTCGTTGATTTATTTATACTGTCAGTTTTTTCTGTTGCCGCAGGTTGTTGATCTGCTGTGTTAATTGTAACTGCATTGGGTGCAACAATAGCTGTTTTTACATTTTCAGTTAACGCAGTATCACTATTATCATCAGCGGTCTTAGCATTTTCTTTATTCTTTAGTTGTGCATTTTCTTCATCTTCACCCATAGTAGCGGTGGGCCTCTTTACTTTAACAGCCAAACGGCCCTTTTGGTTATAATTTTTATTAATGTTACCGGCGTATAGAGTGTTATCATTTTTATTACCTGCCTGTGCAGTAATTTTTGGGGAAGCATCTTTAATATTAATAACACCGGATGTTACTACACTTAAGTCTGTTGTTTGTTTTGTTGCACTGTTTACAGATGTGTTATTGACTACCGGAGCATTGGGTTTATTATCAGTTGCAAGTACTGAATTGGGTTTATTTAAATTGCCGGGTTTCTTTTCATCTGCACTTGCAGCACTGTTTGTTGAGTTATTGTTTTGAGTACTCTGTATAATAAAAAATAGAGCACTGCCCAGCAATAAAAAACTTAGTAAAAAAATAAAGGGTCTTTTTTTATCTTTTTTTTGCGGCAGGTGTTTATCCAGCAATACCTCCATTTTTCCCCATGCTGTATCATCATAAGGAGGATGGTGCTGATTGGCTGCATCCTTAACAATCTTATCTATTTCTTCATCAGGCATTTTTGGCTATCAATATTTTATTTTGATGAAACAATATTTTTTGCAACTGTTTTCTTGCTTTAGCAAGATTTGATTTGGAAGTGCCGATTGAAATGCCCAGTTGCCCTGCAATTTCCTCGTGGCTAGACCCCTCCACTATAAAAAGATTAAGTACCGTGCGGTATGCTGGCGACAAATCCTGTATAAACCGTATAATTTCATCGTACGAAATTTTATTAAATGCTATTTCAACTTCTACCGGCAAGCGTACTATTGCTGTTTCAAGTTCAATCACATTTTTATGCTTGTTGTTTTTGCGGAAATGATCTATGGCCGTGTACACCATTATTTTTCTTAACCAGCCTTTAAATGAACTTACCACATCGGAATAAACAGGTTTGAAATGATGTATTTCTTTAAAAATTTTAAGAAAGCCATCGTTTAAAATTTCTGAAGCGTCCTCTTCCCGGCTGGTATAACGGTCACATATAGACATGGCGTAACCATAAAAAGAGTTATATAGTTTTTTTTGACTCTCTCTCTGGTTTAGGGCGCAGCCCTTTATTTGTAAGTTTAATTCGTCGGCAGTTAACAAAAACTAAGCTTTATGTGTTTTAATTGTAATCGTTAATACAGGCAGCAAGGTTGCCTTATAAAAGATACTTTTTTTATTAGTCAAAAAAAAGAATTTTTAAATAATACCCTGATTTTTTAAAGCAGGTAAGTGCAATTAAATATTACGATTGTATATCTATTTTTTGCAAAAATGCAGGTATTTGTAGTACAAATAGTATTTGTCTGTAGTACAAGCTGGTAAACACCCCAAGTACATCTACGGCGTTTAATATGCCAAATAATTAAATTTATTTTGTTGAGACTATTTGCACAATAAAATGGTTTTAATAAACGATTTATATAAGTGCAAAAGAAAATGAAGTATCCAACTGAAAACCCAACAAGAATGAGATTAACCCGTAACGCATTGGCGCTTTTACCTGCCTTATTGCTGATGGCAAACGTTTCCTCTCCTGTTATTAAAAATGAAATAACTGCTCTGCAGCTGGAGGCGAATGTATCTAAAACATTGCCATCATTTGTAGATTGCTATTCAGAATGGAACTTAACCAGCGCAGGTTTATCAAAAGAGGCTTTTACTGATGCGGTAAAAGGATACAATTACCTGCAATCGAAACAATTATTGAACAACACCGGGGTGCTTACTATTGTGGACTATAGCAAACCCTCCTCTCAAAAAAGATTGTATGTGCTGGATATGAACAGCGGAAAAGTTTTATTTAATACGCTGGTGGCACATGGCCGAAACTCCGGCCTGGAGTATGCTACCAATTTTTCAAACAAAGAAGAATCGCACCAAACAAGTTTAGGTTTTTTTGTAACCCAAAACACTTATAACGGTGGTAATGGTTATTCTTTAAAACTAAAAGGCTGCGAAAAAGGAATTAATGATAAAGCAACAGAAAGGGCTATTGTAATGCATGGAGCTCAGTATGCGGATGAAAGATTTTTGCAAAACAATGGTTACCTCGGTAGAAGTTATGGTTGCCCGGCAGTACCGGAAAAAATTAATAAAAAAATAATTGACGCAATAAAAAATGGTAGTTGTATGTTTCTGTATCACCCAACTAAAAGATATACCACCGTTTCAAAAATACTAAACAGTTAGGCTTTTTTCAATCTACAGTTTAAAGTTTTTATTGTTAGGCACACAGGAGAAAGATACCCTGCCGTAAGGCGGGGATTCTTTTTTATAGAATGAAGGCAGCAGCAGCTAACTGGCACAAAAGGCCAAAAAATAAACCCCAGTATACTTCTTTAGTGGTATGATCGCTTACAATTAAACGTGAGGTACAAACCAAACCTGTAATTAATAAAGCAATACTTAAAGGCCACGTCATTAACATGGTATTATACAGCATAACTATTAAAAATAAACCCAGCATACCACCCATGCCCATGGCATGCATGCTTATTTTAAAGTAGATATTAGAAAGCAGCCCCACTACAGTGGTAAGAAAAACACCCGTCATAAAAGAAGGTAGTATGAGTGCTAATTGCGGCTCAGTTTTAAAAAACACCCAGGCCGTCCAAAAATAAAAGATCATGCTGGAGAGGTAAGGGCCAATTCTATCTTGCTGCGTACGTAAAAAAAAAGATTTAATAAAGCCAAGTCCTTTCATTAGTAAAACTGCCAAGGCCGGAAAAAAAACGGTGTTTAATGCAGTTGCTAAAAGCACTTTATATTTTTCGTATACTGTAAAGCCTGCAAAATAAGAAGGATGAAAAAAAATTAAAAAAGCAATTACATACAAAGGCACAAACAGCGGATGAAAAACGTAAGAAAAAAAATGTGCAAAAATCCTGATCAGTAATGGCTGACTATTTTTTTGTTCCGGCTGCAAAGCACCTGTTATTGATAATTCACTATTGACCATTGGTTTTATAATTCTTTTCTTAAACGGGCAACCGGAATATTCAGTTGCTCCCTGTATTTGGCTACAGTGCGGCGGGCAATATTGTAGCCTTTTTCCTGTAATAATTCTGTAAGGCGCTCATCACTTAACGGATGTTTTTTACTTTCTTCTTCTATCAGGTCGCTCAATATCTTTTTTACTTCCCTGGTACTTACTTCTTCACCACTTTCTGTTTGTAAACTTTCGCTAAAGAAAAATTTAAGACGATAGGTACCAAATTCGGTTTGTACAAATTTACTGTTGGCCACACGGCTTACGGTGGATATATCCAGATTGGTAGCTTCTGCAATGTATTTTAAGATCATCGGCCGCAGTTCTGTTTCATCACCGGTAACAAAAAAATCATGCTGGTAATTCATGATGGCTTCCATAGTGTTCAACAAAGTATTTTGCCGCTGCTTAATGGCATCAATAAACCATTTGGCCGCATCAATCTTTTGTTTAATAAAGAATACAGCTTCTTTCTGGCGCTTGTCTTTTTTGCTTCCCCGTTCATAGTCCTTCAGCATATCCCGGTAGCCTTCGCTAATTCTAAGATCGGGAGCATTTTTACTGTTTAAGGTTAACTCTAACTTGCCAGCATTATTAAAAATAAAAAAATCGGGTATTACATAACTTTCGCCTTTGTTGGTATCGCCAATATTACCGGCCGGTTTGGGATTTAGTTTAATGATCTGCTTAATTACTTCTTTCAACTGCTCATCATTCAAGCCCAGGCCACGCTGTATTTTTTCATAATGTTTTTTTGTAAACTCGTCAAAGTATTTATCCAATACTTTCATGGCCATTTCCACATGCAGGCCTTCATCCAGTTTTCTTTCCAGTTGCAGTAGTAAACATTCCTGCAGATTACGGGCACAAATGCCGGGTGGGTCAAACTGCTGTATCCTCAGTACCAGCTCGCCTATTTCCTCTTCGGTAGTAATTATGTTTTGCCTGAAGGCAAGGTCATCCACAATAGACGAAAGATCTCTTCTCAAATAACCGTCATCATCCAGATTGCCAATAATTTGCTCGGCAATGGGTTGTTGCTTTTCGTTAAGGTTAAGTTGCCCCAGTTGTTCCAGCATCAGTTCATTAAAACCCACTTCCACTTTGTGTGGGATTACTTTGCCATCATCTGCTTCGGGGTAATTCTCGTCTCTTAATTTATAATCTCCCACTTCATCATCCCCTTCATTTACATATTCGCTGATGTCTAAATTATCGTAATCATCTTCGCTTCCATCTGTAGCCTCAAATTCATCCTCGGTATCTTTAAACTCATCATTAGCCTCGTCGTATTCATCTTTATGATCTTCTTCAGCCTGTTCCAAAGCCGGGTTTTCTTCCATTTCTTCTTTTATCCGCTCTTCTAAAATGGCAGTAGGTACCTGCAGCAATTTCATTAACTGAATTTGCTGGGGCGATAATTTTTGTAGTTGTTTTTGATATAGTCCCTGACTTAAAGCCATATTCTGGTATGCTGTAATGGTGGTTTAGTAATCTTTTGTTCCGGGCATTTGTTTTTCAATTTAGCTTCATTGGCAGAGTTTATCCTGACGGAGGAAGGGCACTCTTGTACAATAGGCCATTATTGAACTTTTACCTAAGCGAAAACTTTAATACCTTATTAAACGTATCTTTTATTTTAAAGTGTAAATTTACTTACAAACTTATAGTTTAATGAACGGAAAAGTTAAATTTTTATTTTTTTGCATGATTTTTGTGGGAGGCGGTGCTCTTGCTCAGGATTATAGGGCAAAAGTAACTGGTGCTGCAGCCGTATATACAATAAAACCAGTATTTAAACCTGCCGGTACTTTTAATAAATCAGTACTTCTTCAGCCTTTAACTGCAAGGCAACCCATTATTATACATCCGGTTTCATATTCGTTAATAAGTCCCAATTACTACACCCAAAACTTTGGCTTTTTTTGTAAAAAAGAATTGCAGTTTGAAAAAGTAACCAAAATCCCATTTAAGTTCAGGCTAGGTAGTGTGCAACAATGCGATTGGATGGAAGGGAAAAGTGGAGCAGGAATTTTGCCACGTGATTAATTATTTTCCTGTATTATTCTGATTGACCTGTTATAAGATTCTTCAATTTCTTTTCTCCCTTCTTTTGTATCAACATAATTTATAATTCCACTTGCAATAGCAACATCTTGCTTTAGTAACAATAATGAGATCTGTAATTGTTTTTTTGTTTTATGTGTGAAATTATCAGCTATCCACTTATCACTGCTTATGGTAGATTTAGCGGTATAATAATCGATGTCACTTTGTTGTATTGATCTTAGTAACGCAAAATTGTAAACTCTATTAACAAAAGAGTGAACCATTTTAAGGTATTCATTATCTATTGCCAGGGTATCATTTTTTTGAATTTTAAATCCAAGATTTTCTAGTTCTAAAGTGGCATCCATTAATGCAGCAAATGAAGAATCTGTAATCGAAGATCTGGATTTATCAAGTTCCCTTTGAGCTATTTTTTTTGCTGACGCAGTATCATTGTTTCTTAATGCATTTTCCAATTCTTTAGATACCCCTACATCACCTGTTGAAGTAGATTGACAAGCCGAAAAAATTATTAATAACAATAGATACCTAAGCATATCATATTTTTAAGCATTCACCGCCATTTCACTCAATACCTTCTTAATTACAGCAACCATTTTTGCGCCCTTATCTTTTATTTGTTCATCCGTCCAGGTTAAACTAATAGCGGTAGAAATACACCTGCTCATAACTGCATCGCTGGCGCTAAAATCTTTATTGGCATGGTGCATTACTTTTTCCTTCAGCTCGGGACTTAATGCGTTTAAGGTAATGGAGTTTTTAAGATGATCCCATTTGCGGATGTAATGCCAGTTGTTATTGAACCAGTAAAAGTTACCGGCTAAAATGCCTTGTGCTTTCATTTCTTCCACTACTGCATTGGTAATTTCGGCAGTGGGTAAAAACCAACTTACAAAAGAACCACTGTCGCCAGCTTCATCCGGTACACGCCTAAAACTTATTTCGGGTATGGTGGCCAAAATGTTTTTTAAAGCCGCATTATTTTTTTTCTGTATCGTTAAAAATTCATCCAGTCTTTTTATTTGTGCTAAGCCTACTGCAGCATGTAATTCGCTTATGCGAAAATTGTAACCAATAAAAGGATGTAGATCTGCACCTCTGTCTACACCAGTATGATCGTGCCCATGATCGCTGTAGCCATCACTGCTTACAAAAACATCTTCCCTGTTCGTCATCACCACACCGCCTTCGGCACAAGTAATGGTTTTTACAAAATCAAAACTAAAAGTACCGGCATCGCCAATGGTGCCCAGCATTTTTCCTTTATAACTACCGCCAATAGCCTGGCAGGCATCTTCCAGTAAAATTAATTTATGTTCCCTGCAAATGCTTTGCAGTGCATCCATATCGGCCATGCTGCCGCACATGTGTACGGGCATAATGCATTTTGTTTTGCTGGTGATGGCTGCTTTTACTGCATCGGGTGCCAGCGTTAAGGTATCATCCACATCTACCATTACCGGTACTGCACCCACACTTATTACTGCTTCAAAACTTGCTACAAAAGTAAAGGCGGGCATTATTACCTCATCGCCATAGCCAATACCCAATGCACTTAACGCAGTGGTTAATGCCGCAGTGCCACTGCTTACTAACTGTGCATGATGGCATCCAAAAGTGTTACATATTTCCTGTTCCAGCTCTTTGGCTTTCCAGATGCCTTTGCGTGGGCCATCAAAACCATAGCGCATTAAAATTCCTGTTTCAATTACATCGGTAACATGTTTGCGTTCTGCGTCGCTCCATAATTCAAAACCGGGCATAAAATATAATTAAGAATGAAAAATGAATAATTAATAATGCTTTAAGAGGGCATTTTAATTGTAGGGCAAAGATAAAGTATTTGCCGGTTGATTTTAATAGGGAAATAGACGATAAATGAAATCTACTTGGTTTAAAATCACGTATTTTTGAAACTACTAAGTAATCCATTAAATGCAAAAAAATATCCGGTTTATTGCTATCGATGATAATGTGGTGGATCTGTTAATTTTAAAAGAGTATTCGGGTGTTTTTCCTTTTTTACAAAACTGTGGCGTATTTACCAGTGCCGCCGAAGGTTTGCTGGCTATAGATACCATTAAACCCGACCTGGTTTTTTTAGATATTGAATTGCCGGAAAGCAGCGGGCTGCAAATTTTACGGCAAATAAAAGAAAAAGTACCGCTCTCGGTTTTCATCACCTCACATGCCGAGTTTGCTTTGGAAGGATTTGAACTTTCGGCCATTGATTATATTTTAAAGCCACTAACTGCAGAAAGATTTGCCATCACTGCCCAAAGAATAGAAGAGTATTGGAACATGAAACAAAAAGCCATTTCTTATGAAGTGCTTTTTGAAAACGAATCATTAACTATTAAAGAAGGCCATACACAGATCAAATTATCTTCCCGTGATATTATTTACCTGGAAGCTATGCAGGATTATACCAAAGTGGTAACTGTAAATAAAAATTATCTTACCCTAACCACTTTAACTGATTTTGTGGAGAGATTGCGGGATAACAACTTTCTTAGGGTACACAGAAGCTATGCTGTTTCTTTAAGAAAAATAAGTGCAATAAACAGCAGCACCATTATTTGTGGCAACGCAGCAATACCTGTTGGAAAAACATATCGTTCGCTGGTAGCCAAATTAAAAATTTAAGCAGCAGATCCAATAAAAGAATATCTCTTATGAAACAAGTATTTATTTTTTTTATCCATTTACTTCTTTGTGTTCAAATATGTTTTGCACAGCAAACCCCAACTGCAGAAGGGTACGTTAAAATTTGTCAAAGCATTATTAACACTTCAAACGGCAAGGCAGAGAGTTATACTAATTTAATAAAAAACGGCAACCTTGGGTTAAGCCTTGCCAGTGCTAAAGATTATGGCACCCAATGTCAGCTAAATAATTTTATTGCCCTGGGCTATTACAATCAATTTAAATTTGATAGTGCCAAAAAATATTTTGAAAACACCCATCAATTTGCGCTGCTATCCAGCCGGGGCGATAATGGCGCTTATGCGCTGGGAGCGTTAACTCAAATTTATCATTACTTAAACGAAAATCCCAAAAGTGATAGTACTGCAAAAATGCTGCAGACTGTTTTAGATACATCAAAAAGTAATGCAGTAAAAAGTACCGGGTATTACACTTTGGGAAAATACCACGCCAGTATAAAATCGTTTATCAATTTGGGCCTGGCCGATTTTTTGCAAAGCCTGGTTAGTTTAAAACCCTTGATAGATACTGCAGTAAGCCCCAAATTTAAATTGCAATATGCCATTACCTGCGTATCAATAGTAGATATTTATTTGCAATTAAAACAACCTGCAAAAGCATTACAATATTCAATTGAGGCAAACAAGTATGCAGCTGCTTCGCTAAATGTAGAAGTGGGTACATTGTGCCGGTTTGTAAAAACCTATACCGCATTAAACAATATTGATAGTGCTTTGCATTACCAGGAGTTATTGATAAAAAAGGCAGCAAAATCTACCATTCCCTGGTCGGAGCTGGTAACCGCAAATATTGCTATTGCCGATTATTATTTACAAAACAATGAGCTGGATAAAGCAAAAGCATTTGTTGATTCGGCACAGGCAAGGGCAAAATTAACCACCAAAGTGCTGATTTCGCAAGCAGATGCCATCAGCGGAAAATATTTTCTATTAAAAAATGATTGGGCAAACGCTAAAAAATTTTACACGAATGCTGTTGCAGAAATTTACAATGTAGACAGGGCTTCTTATTGCGATATAAGAAAAGCATTAGCTACTATTGCTATGCAAGAGGGAAATACCGAAGAGGCAAAAAACCAATTGCAACTATATGTACAAGCCAACGATTCGCTAACGCTTGAAAAAACATCCATCAATTTAGCTGAAATGGAAGCTAAATTTCAAAACAAAGAAAACCAACAGCAGATAGAAAATAAAAATCTGCAATTAAAAGTAGGGCGCAATAAAATAGGGTGGTTAATTACCGGCGTAGCATTACTTTCTCTTGTCGCTATTTTATTGCTGATGATCAACCGTAATAAAAAGAAAACAGCCAACATTCTGCAGGAAAAAAATACCACACTTGCAAAGCTTAATAATGAGTTGGAAGAAGCCAATCAAACCAAAGCCAAATTATTTGGTATCATCAGCCACGATCTGCGGAGCCCTATCAGCCAGGTGTACCAATTTTTAAAATTACAGCAATTGAATCCTCACTCTTTAAACGACCTGCAAAAAAACGAATTAAGTAATAAGATACAAACCGCCACTGGCTCGTTATTAGAAACTATGGAAGATCTGTTGCTATGGAGTAAAACACAAATGAGCGAATTTAAAATAAGCATTCAAACTGCTGCATTATTACCTATTATTAATTCGTGCAAAAACTTATTGCAACTAAACAGCGATGCAAAAAATATTTCTTTTAAAAACTCAATTCCTGCCGATCTTACCGTAAATACCGACCCATATTATTTACAAACCATCGTTCGTAATTTATTACAAAATGCAATAAAGGCAGCACCGGATAACAGCGAAATAGAAATTGGTACAATGGCCGCAGCAAACGGCCTTGCGCTTTATATAAAAAACCAGGGTGCATCTTTTTCGCAAGAGCAATATCAGCGTATTTTAAGCAGCGACGAAACGGCATTAAATTTAAACGGGCTGGGGCTAAGGCTGGTGGACGAGTTATCTAAAAAAATTAATGCTACAATTTTATTTAAATCTGTGTCAACAGAAATCACTTTTGTAGAAATACTGCTGCCCGATAATTAATCCACTTTCCCTTTAACGATTTTAAGCCTCCCTTTAACGGTTAGCCAAAAACTGGTTATATGCCGCCACTATCTTTATGCTTTTAAAATAAAAGTGTAAAGAAAATGAAACCGATTACCCTTCTTTTATTAGTAAGTACCCTGTTGCTGGCTGCCTGTAATAATGCTGCAACAACAAGCGAACCAATAAAAACTGCAACACAAGCCACCGCTGCTGATTATCCTTACGTAACTGCAAAAATAAATGGGGTACAATGGCAAAGTATGCCCGATGAAATACTGGCCAGCTATAATAGCTATGAGGATAAACTGCAAATTTTTACAAAAGATGATAAGGGTAAAATGAATTTTTTATTAACGCTGGCGGCGTTTAGTAAAACTAATATGGGTGCATACAGTAGCGTGAAGGAAGGTGCCGGTGGATATGGAATTAGTTTGCTAGATGAAAATAAAAACGATAATGAAGAAAATGATTACGATAATTTTCACCAGGGTGCTATTGCTAATTGCATTACCGTAACGGCTGTGCAAGAAGTTGCAGATGGGAAAATTGTAACTGGAATATTTGCATCCCCAATGAATGTAAGTAACAACTACGAAGCCAATAAAGATAAAGGCATAGCAGTTACCGATGGCAGGTTTGCCGTATTAGTAAAAAACAAATAACCCAAAATGAAAATACTATTATTTGTGCTTGTTGTAGTAGCCACAGTAAACAATTGCTTTGCCCAGGTTTTAAAACCAGTTACAATAAGTAGGCCAGAGGCAAATAAAGAAGCCATTAACCAGGCAAATAAGCCCGTGGCCATTGGCAATGTAAAAATGGATGAGCAAAAAATATCTCCTGTTATTCAATTAAACCAAGGCCTTGTAACAGCAACAGAAAGTATAATGGCAAAAATGAAAGAGGTGGTAAATAAAGCCAATGGGTTTAAAGATGATAAGCTAACAGAAGTATTTAACAGCGCCAAAATAAAAGGCTATTACAGAAATACCAATGCTGTTAACGGTGTTATTTATTACAATCCGGTAAGAAAAAAATCGGTTTTTATTTACGGCGACATAAGAAAGTTTTTTGATACGCAGGGTGGATGCGATAGTTACATAGATTTTCCTGTAAATGATATGAGTATTGTAAAATCGGGCTTTGATGGGCAATATGGTGAGAATGCAACGTTTGAAAGTGCCTGCATTACTGTAAATGCGTCAAGAAAACTATACCCGGTTTTTGGACTGATTTATGAAAAATACAGAACCTTAGGTGGCGTATCATCTAACCTGGGGTTTGCAGCAAGCGACAGGGTTAACTACACAAAAGCATCTTATGCACAAATGTTTGATGGCGGAATTATAATCGCTAATAACAATACCGCATTTACAATTTTAGGAACGATTTATAAAAAATATAATTATGCAGCCTGTGGTTTGCCTTTGGCAGATGCTACAACAGAAAAAGCAAATAGCAAAGTGGTATTTATTGTTACTACTCAAAAATTTGAAAAAAATACTATTATAAGCAGCACAAAAACGCCAGCTTGTTTAGTGAAAAATGAAATTTATAAAAAATGGATTTTGTATGGGACTAGCATAGAGAACAGCTGTGGCTTACCAACAAGTGACGCTGTTGATAATGGCGCAATGACTGCTCAGAATTTTGAAAAAGGATTAATGTTACTGGTAAATGGTAAAGTAACTTTTGTGCCGGATGACAATGAAAAAAATGCAGAAGAAAATAATAAGATCAGGCAGCAAAATAAACTTCAGGTAATAAAATTCTTGCCTGTTAAAAACTAATCATTTATAAAAAAAATTATGAAAAAACTATTGTCATTCCTTACACTTTTGTTTGTATTAACCATTGCTCATGCCCAGGTAAAAACAGTTTCTGCAATTGTAAAAGGTCCCAAACGAACAATAGTAAACAGAACAACCGGGCAAAGGGGGTACAGCAATGTTAATATTAAAGTAGCATTAACATTAACCGAAGGTAAAGGCGAAACATTAAAATTTACTTCCAACACCGCTATTGAAAAGGCTGAGCTTTCATTTGCAGGTATTCCCAATTCCAAACAAATTACTACTTACAATGCTGATACCAAAGACGGTCAGTTTTATTTACAAAGCGATGCTTACAAAGGCGGATTGGCCAAAGGCTACCTGGTACATTTTTTTGTTAAAGACTTTGATAAACCGGTTTGGGTTTGTGTTTTAACCGAAAGAAAATAATTTTTTATTTAATCAAACAATGCAAATGAAAGCAATACAATTTTTGTTAGCAGGTATTTTATTTTTGACTACTGCTAATAAAGCCGATGCACAAGTAAAAGATTGGTTGAAACAAAAAAAAGAAGAGGCTAAGCAAAAAGCCAACGCAAAGATAGATCAGAAAGCCAGCGAAGGAATAGATAAGGCTGTTAATGCACCTGAAACAGCAGTTAAAAAGAAAGCTAAAAAAAAGAAGAATAAAAAAGCTACTGCAACAGAGCAGGAAAATACGGAACAGGCGCAAAGCGAAACGCCGCCAAATACCGGCGAATTTATTATTGCAACAAATATTGTTTGTGCAGCAGGTAAATCGCAGATGGAAGCTTTGCTGAGAGACACTGATGGTGTAAACAGCGCAAGTATTGATAGTGGCAGCGGCAAGATCTATCTTTCTGCCGGAGGCAATAAAGAAGTATACGAAGCGGTAATAGAAATCATCCGTAAAAACGGGTTTACTGCTGATGGTAAAAAGCCAACAGTAAAAGCTAATACCTGTAAATAAGTAATATGAAAAGAATTGTTTTTTTGTTCGCTATTGTTGTTTTGTTTTCAAAAAAATCTTTTTGTCAGGGCAAAATAGAAGGGCTGCCCATTTCTGTAAAAATAAAAACGTCTGTTGCTTTTAGTGATGGCAGTGTAGAAATAATTGGAGAAAGTAACAGTTTAAATGCCGAACCTGGCTTGGTATTAATTGAGGTAATAACACCAAACGGCAAAACCGATAATTTAAGCACCAGAGCCGATAAACAAACTGGCGAATACTTTGTAAAATATATGCCCAAAGAAATGGGCATATATAAAGTAATCGCATATGCTTCCGATAAAGTACAAACCGCTAATACTACTTTTAATGTATTGGCGGAGTTTGATGCAGATGAAATTGTAAGAGATTTTGACGAGGCTAAAGAGAAGGCTACTAAAGCCATGGAGGCCTCCGTAAACAATGTAGTAGCAGCCCAATCTACACCCGACGATGTTGCAAAAGCAAAACAAGAAGTAGGTAAAGTAAAAGTAAAAATTAAAGAGTTTGAGGGTGCTTTTACTAAGCTAAAAACAGCATTAAAAGATTTACAAACGCTAACAAAAAAATACCCCGAATTAAAAAGTATAGCGGCTCCGCAACTTGGGCAACTGGGTAGTAAATTAAAAGAAAGTAGTGATTTACTAAAACAAGTTGAAAAAGATTTTGGTAAAAGTAAAGCCGGCGAAAGTGATGTTTGTAACCGTTATTACCAGATAGCCGAAGGGTGTGCATTATTTAGCTCTGCAATGAATTTTGCCAGTGGCGGAATACTTGCTATTGGTAAATCAATTTTCATTGACAAGGTATGGCCAAAATATTATGAATCTAAAGCCCTTAAAAGTTTTACTGCTAATGATAATTTTGTTTTTACACAAGCTGGAAAAGCTGGTATTAGTGCTATCGATGGATTAAAGGAGCTTACAACAAAATCGTTTGGTGCAGGCATGGCTGGCGATTTGGTGCAATTTGTAAGTTTAGAGTTGATGAAAAAATATTGTACCGAATACAAAGGCCCTATAAGTGGCGATTATGAGTTAGAGTTTAAAAATAGCGGTAAAATGTACATGAAGTACAAGTTGACTTACGAAGGTAAAATGTCGTTATACTGTTTAAAACAAAATTTAGAAAATGCACAAAAAGCTGGCTCAGGTAAAATACCAAAATTTAGTGGTTATATAGAAGGCAATGTAACTAAAATGGAATTTACGGATGATGTGTGGGCTGTAGAAGATAAAAGCGATTGGGATGAAATAAAAAATCAACGCATACCTGCACCGGTAATACCTGCAAACATTAGTGAGAAAGATCCTGGCTTTGGTGCAGTAGCAAGGGCTGCTTCGCCTGGCTCATTTTATTTTCCGCTACAAGCACAACTGGTGCAAGGCAAAATGATTATAAAATTAATGCCTACCCTTAGCGACTTTACCGATGCTTTTGCCAACCGAACCATTGTGGTAGTAAGAGCAAAACAAGAGCCGCATAATGTTTCTGGCGCTGTATTCAACTATCCCATTACTACAGCACGGTTTATTTTAACCAGAAGTATGCGGATGAAAGATGATTCGCCTACAGTAACCATTGATATTAAAACCACCAATGGCGTAAGTACTTTGGCCGGTGATTATCATCGTACAGAAACCCCCAACGATACCAAAGTAGGTTTTAATATGAAATTAAAAATGAGCAATGAATAAAATAATTAACCTGATTGTAATGGCGGTTTTTGTGTTTGCCTTAAATATTACCGCTCAAACTGCTGGCAAAAATGTAAGGCTGGCAAAAAAAATATATCAGGGTAATGATTTTACGGAAGTGATGCTATACAGTTATAATGCCAATGGCACTATAAAAAAAATGGTACAACAACAGGATGGCAAGTTGCACGCCAGCACAGATAATTTTGTTTTTAACGATAAAGGTTTACTCACCAGTTATGTAAAAACATACAACCTGGATATTTCTCCAGAAAAAACGATCATTACTTATGATGAGCAAAACAGGGTAAGCAGCTTTGAAATTATGAAAACACAAAATAAAAAAACAGTAAAGCACAGGGTATATTCTTATAGCGGGGATACCATTAAAGTAACCGAGCCAAAATATTTATCGCAAACAACACTGTACATATTTAACAGCGACAGCAACATAATAAAAATACAGGGCCTGGGAGAACCGTCAGTTGCATTTACCAATTTGTACAACAACTACGATCTTGCTAAAAATCCACAAACAATAACCGGCGGTTTTATTGATGAAAAACCGGTGAGCAAAAACAATAGTCTTGCTGATAGTTATGCTGATGCTTATGTGATCAATAAAAAAATAGAGTATCAAAAAATAGTTGCAACGCAATATAAATCCGGCGGTGCTAAAATACCTGTGCAATTTAAGAATGGCCTGCCTTTAAAAGAAACAGCTACACGTTTTGATAAAGCCTATAACAAAGTAATGCCGGTATCTGTAACCACTTATCAATACATTAATTTATAAAATGAATAAAAAGAAACGGATAATTATTGTTGTTGTACTAATGCTAATAGCTGCCCTGCTAATTTATTTTTTATGTTGTAGAAAAAAGACCGCTAATATTAAATACAACTTACAAGGTGCTACCACATTAAATTACGGCGATATTAAATTAACCATTTGGGATAATAATACCGAAGACGGCGATAGCGTAAAAGTATATTTAGACGATAAAATTATAAGAGATACCATCGGGTTATTGTATGAACCGCTAACATTAAATTTTGGAAAATTATCAAAAGGCGAACACTTGCTTGGCGTGGTAGCCATTAATGAAGGTACCACATCGCCAGCCAGCGCTACTATTGGTTTAAGCAACGAGACAGAAAAAAATGAATTTGAAATGAATGCCACAAAAGACAGTGCTGCCTCCTGGAAAATTATAATCAAATAAAAACGAAAAAATGAAAACAAGAAAAATCACTAGATCTGCCACATTATTATTAATCCTTTACTGTAATGTTTTAAATGCTCAAAATGTAGGCATTGGCACAGTAATACCCTCAAGGCCATTAACTATTAAAACCGATGGCATTGGGGTAAGCCAGGAAAGCAGCAGCGACGGAGCAAAAATTGGCTTTTATACATCAGGTACAAACGCTTACTTACAAACACATAATACAGCCGATTTAAAATTTGCTACCAACGATAGCAGCTTTTCAATGATACTTAAAAGAGGTACAGGTTTTTTGGGAATTGGTGCAACAAATCCATCTACCAGGTTGGATGTAAATGGAAATATTAAGGCCGATACTATAAAACCTAATGCCATAAAGTTTACTAACAATGCAGCTGATGGCAAAGTATTAACCAGCGATGCCAGTGGTAATGCTAACTGGCAAACATTAGCAGCAGCTCCTTATAGTATTTTAGAAAGATTTCAACTTGAATTTAAAAATACACAAGCACCCAATGATGGTGTTATAAATACGTATTACAATTATGGTACAGCAACATTTTACCATTCAAATTCGTCGGATGATTTGTTTGATATCACTATTAATAAGCCAGGGCTTTATCATTTTGATGTAAACTGTAGTATGACTATAACAGGTGGAGCAGGTGGCGAACCGGTAGATTTATATATTCATCATACTTACGCTGCTAAAACAATTTGTGTATCTCATTCCAATAGTTTGCCCACTCCTTATGGCTGGTCCACAGCCTCTATAGATAAATCATTTGAATTGTACGTACCAGTGGCTACAAGCTATAGATTCTTTTTTTATAAACAAAATATTGCACCTTGGAATTATCAAGCGGAGGTAAGGGTTACAGGGCATTTAATAGCAGAATAAAAAATAGTTAGTCGCATATATTCTTAAAAATATTCCTGCACAACTTTGTGTTCCTGAGATGAGCATTTATTGACATAATGCTGATAAAAACAAAAAAATAAACCATGAAAAGCACATTCTTTTTAATAATGTATTGCATAATATTTTTTAAAGTTTCGCAAGCTCAACTTGTAATACAAAGTGGTGCCGAAATTAGAATAACTGGTAATGGTTATATCTGTTTAAACAACACCAGCTTGCAAAACGATGGCACAATAAACCAAACCGCAGGAACCGGAAAATATGTATTTACCGGCACTGCAAATAATACAATTTCAGGATCTGGCAGTACTAACTTTGATGTGTTTGAAACTGCAAAAAGTGCTTCGGTAATTACAAGTTTAAATCAAAACATTGGCATAAATGGTTCGGTATTATTTACATCAGGTATCATTGATTTAAATGCTAAAAATATTACACTCCAATCAGCAGCAACTTTAATTTCTGAAAGTGAATCAAGTAGAATTATTGGCTCAAACGGAGGATACATTGCAATAACACAAAATTTAAATGTTCCTTTAAATACCGATCCGGGAAATTTAGGAGCAGTGATTACTTGTGCCACAAATTTAGGAAGCACATTTATAAAAAGAACACACAAATCAGTAGTAAATGGGTTGGGTATTGGCAGTAGTATTTTGAGAGTATATGAAATTACGCCAAGCAATAACATATCCCTAAATGCTACATTACGGCTTAAGTATTTTGATGCTGAATTAAACAGTTTGGCCGAAAATAATTTAGTGATTTGGAAAAGTACAAATGGCACTAACTGGCAAAATCAAAATTACACTTTAAGAGACGCCACAGCTAATTATGTAGAAAAAACAGGAATTCCTGATTTTTCTATTTGGACACTCTCCACCAACAACAATGTATTGCCCATTAAACTTATAAGTTTTAATGCAATCAATCAAGATTGTAAACCTGTAATCACCTGGAAATCTGCTACAGAACAAGAGTTCGGCCATTTTGAACTTGAAAGCAGTAAGGACGGAATTGTATTTAATATAATTGCAAGCATACAGCCAAAAGGAAATAACAGCAGTTACACTTATAATGACAATTTAGTAAGTACCAACGGCAATGTTTATTACAGATTAAAAATGATTGACTTAACGGGCAATTTTTCGTATTCAAACATCTCATCTGCAAGAATAAATTGCAGTACAAGAAACATTGTTGTTTATCCAATACCTACTAAAGATATAGTAACCATTAGTGGGTTAAACGCTTCGGAAAAATTGATGATATACGATGCAACTGGAAAATTAATGATGGAGACAACCGCTACTGTAAATACCGAAAAAATAAATTTACAAAAGTTTGCAAGCGGAAGTTATTTATTAAAAATAGTGGATGACAAAAACACAACCATCGATGTTAAAAGATTGGCGAAAGAGTAAACCTTATTTTGAAAAGTTAATTTAATAAAAATAATACAACATGAAAAAATCAATTATTTATATTTTTGTTACTACAACAATTATTAGCTCGGCCTGCAACGATAGGGGAAGTGAAGAAAAAATCATATCTGGTATAGAAACATCCGAAAAGGAAAAAATTATTTCATTTACAATTGATGGCGAAACCATTAAAGGAAAAGTAAGTACGCAGTATTTTGGCAGTAATAAAGAAACGGATAATTTTTCGGTATTGTGCCAGCAGGATGAGCCACTGGTTTTATTACAGGCTACATTTGCTAACGAAAAAGATGCTGCCAAAAGCGGATTAACGCCCAAAGGCTTTAATGGTTATAAAGTAAATGAAGGTCAGTATGATTTAACCTTAACGCCTGCAGGTGGTACCGAAAGCTTTGTAGCTACCGATAAAACTGAAGGGGCAATAAGAGTAGAAAACAATGCAGTGGTGATTAACAATATGAAACTATTTAACAGGGAAGGAAAAGAGAAAGTAGTGAATGGAACTATTAAATTTTAAAACCCGGTAATGAAAATCAAACAGCCAGTATAGTACTATATTGGCTGTTTTTATAAAAATATTTTTTTTAAAATTATTTAATTGTGGGTGTGGTACTGCGTCTTTAAAATAATTCAGCCTTAAACTATCACTCCAGCCATTAGGATTTTTTTCAAAAGTTTTACTGCTGAAGAAAATCATGCCCTGTACATTGGGCGTGTTGCGTAAGGCTTCAATTTGGCGGGGTAGTTGTGTTTTATCTTTCCAGGCTTCGTTACTGCCGGCACGATAAATACCTAAACCGATGTAGCAGTTTTTGCCATAAGTGTGCTTGCTCCACCAATCTAATAACACTTCGTATGGCGCTGCTTTATGGCCAAACTCCCAGTACAGTTGTGGTGTTACATAATCTATCCAGCCGCTTTTTAGCCACAATAAAATATCGGCATATAAATCATCGTAATTGGTTTGCCCGGCACGGGTATTACTTCCTTCAGCATCTTTATCAATATTACGCCATACGCCAAAAGGGCTGATACCAAACTGGCATTTAGGATTTATTTTTTTTATAGCCTTACTCAGCATCAGTATAATAGAATCGGTATTACTTCTTCTCCAGTCTTCTTTGTTCATACCATTACCATACTGCTGGTATTTTACATCATCCGGAAACTCTTGCCCTGCTATTCGATACGGATAAAAGTAATCATCAAAATGAATAGCATCCACTGCATAGCGGCTTACCACATCTTTTACAATATTGGTTACATATTGTTGTACCTGTTTATTACCGGGATCAAAATATTTTTTATCGCCGTAGGTTAAAAACCAATCGGGGTGCAGCTTTGTAATATGTGTGGCGGCAATAGAAGATTTTTCTAAGTTAAATGCTGCCCGGTACGGATTCATCCATGCATGAAATTCCATTCCACGTTTGTGTGTTTCTTCCAGCATAAATGCTAATGGATCGTAATAAGGCAGTGGTGGTTTTCCTTGTGTACCGGTAAGCCATTCGCTCCAGGGTTCGTATGGCGATGGATAAAAAGCGTCTGAAGCCGGACGTATTTGCACAATCATGGCATTCATACCATTGGCTTTGTGCATATCCAGCAGTTTTATAAATTCTATTTTTTGAGAATCGGGGGTTAGGTTTTTGTTTGAAGGCCAGTCGATATTACTAACTGATGCTACCCATACACCTCTGAATTCAGGTTTGTTTTGTGCTACAGCTGTAAAAGAAAAAAAACAAAGTGCCAATGCTCCAAAGGCAACAGTAAAAAATTTCATTATAATTAGTTAAAGGCTTATTTAAGATTGGCGGATCTTATCCAGCAATTTATTTAAAGTTTTAGCTTCACTATCAGATAAATTGCTAAGTACGCCATCCATTTCGTCCTGGTGTTCATCTAATTTAGCCAGCAATTTTTTCCCTTTGTCGGTAATAGATACATCCACTAAACGCTTATCTGTTTTGGAGGTTACTTTTTTTACCACACCTTTTAATATCAGCCGGTCCACAATGCGGCTGGTATCGCTCATTTTATCCAGCATGCGTTGGCGAATTTGCAAGGTGGAAAGCGGTTGCCCTGCACCACGCAAAATTCTTAGTATGTTAAATTGCTGAGAGGTAAGGCCATGCTGTTCAAACAAATTTTTCATTTGCTCAGTTAGCCAGTTAAAAGTGTAAATAATATTGATGCCTGCCTTCTGGTGTTCGTTTCTGAATTTCGATTGGTTGATATCTTCCTGTATGCCCATAAATAAAAAATTGATCTTTAAGGTTGTGCTGCATCTTTTGATTTTGCAGTAAATTCATTTATGTAAATTTTTACTAAAATTAAAAAATAACTTACGAGTAAAGGGCCAAATATTAACCCCATAAACCCAAATAATTTTAACCCCACTATTACACCCAGCACAGTTATCATGGGATGTACATTGCCCATCTTTTTTAATAACCCCAGCCTGGTTATATAATCCACATTACCGGTTACTACAATACTGTAAATAGTTAGCCAGGTGGCCATGTAATTGTTACCGGTTGAGTAAAGGTATATTACCAGTGGCACCCAAATTATCATGGTACCTACTAACGGAAAAAAAGCAAATACACCAGTTACAAAGCCCCACATGCCCCAATCCTTTATGCCAAAAATTAAATAACCAATAGTTGCAAAGATACCCTGAACGATGCAGATAATAGGAATACCAATAGCATTGGCCCTTATCATTAAGGTGGTTTCGGCCGCCAGCTTTTCTACGTTTTCTGCTTTTAAAGGGATGATTTGGTTCAGGTATTTTTCTATTGCTTTTCCATTTGCCAATAAATAATAATATAGAAAAAACAACATGATAAGATTGGTTAATACATTGGCTGTACTGTTGAGCACATTGGGAATGGCAGCAGAGATTTTTACAGCTACTGATTTTGTGTTTGCATCAGTAAACAACTTCATACCCGTAGTAGTTTCAATTTTATCCGAAAAAATTTGTAACCCCTGCATTACCTCATGCTGGTTATTTAATAACGAATTAATTTTTGGAGATACCATTATAATTGAAAAATAAACAGGAATGGCAATAATGATTATTGAACCTGCAATAAACAACAGGGAGGTAAGGCCTTTCTTCCATTTTTTTTTATCAGTTAAATGTTGATACCATTTACGGGTAAGTATAAATAAAGTGATGGCACCTAAAAAGCCCGGCAAAAATGCATATAACTGCGTGGAAAGTGCAATAACCAAAAAGGCAATGATCAGCAACAGTATAACTTGTCGTAGTCGGTTGTTAAAAACAGCTTGCATAAGTTAACGCAGTTTAATATTTTAAAATAAGTGTTTTTTAATCTTTCCAAACCGATGCCCCTTCGCTGCAATTGGCGCATATATCAATATTTTTACGGCTCTTCATCAGCTCTGTTCTAAATTGTTTGTAATTATCATTATTCCATATCTCTTTAAAAGATTGGGTTTTTAAATTGCCCAGCTGGTGCAGGGCATCTTTATCAAAGCAACAAGGCACCACCAATCCATCCCAGGTAATTACATTGGCATGCTGCAGCTTCCAGCAGCGGTTGGCCAGTTTGTTTTTTGCAGTGTAAGAGCCATCTGCATTTTTTTTATAGCGGCTAAACTTATCTGTTGTGGGAATAAGATTGTTGGGATCATTTTCATAATCATATACCTGTGCTGTTTTAAAACGCACTTCATCTACACCTACTTCTTTAGCCAAACGTTTAATATCTTCTACCTGGTGCTCATTTGGTTTTACCACTAAAAACTGAAAGAATACAAAAGGTGTTTTACTGTTCAGTGCTTTTTTCCATTTTACAATATTTTTTGCCCCTTCAATTACTTTATCAATATTGCCACCCACACGGTATTGCTGGTACACATCCTGTGTAGTGCCATCAATAGAAATGATCAGCCTGTCTAAACCACTTTCCACGGTACGCTTTGCATTATCATCAGTTAAATAATGTGCATTGGTACTGGTGGCGGTATAAATGCCTTTGGAAGAAGCGTATTTTACCATCTCTAAAAAATCAGGATTCAAATAAGGCTCACCCTGAAAATAAAAGATGAGGTACAGTAATTCTTTATAAATATCATCAATGGTATCTCTGAAAAAATCTTTTTGCAACATACCGGTAGGCCTTGTAAACTGGCGCAAACCACTGGGGCACTCGGGGCAGCGGAGGTTGCAACTGGTAGTAGGCTCAAAAGAAATGGAAACCGGGTAGCCCCATTGCACCGGCTTATTTAATAAACGGCTGATATAAAAACTGCTGAGTACTTTAATGCCATTAAAAAAACGCCGGGGGGTAAGCTTACTTAATAAATTGGTACTATCATTCCAGTTAAACTGCGGCATGGCGCAAAGGTAAGTTGATTGAGAGTTATTTGTTTAAAACCACTCCTTTAATATCAGCTGCTTTAATAAAACCGGTATATCTTGAATCCATAGCATTATGCCTGTTATCGCCTAAAGCAAAATAACAACCAGAAGGTATTTTTAAGGGGCCAAAATTATCCGCAGTCCAGGTAGAGTTTTTATCAAACCATTTAAAAGTGCCCGACATAGTGCTGGTGTCTTCTATTATGAAAGGAGTAAGTTTGATTTTTGACTGGTATTTTTTTATAAGCGTTTTTTCAAAAGTTACAATTGCGTAATCGCCGTCGTTCATTATAATTGGATTTTGATCTTCCGTACCAGCTATATCTGCTTCTTCAATCTTTGCTACATCTGTATTACTTATTTTAAACTGGTTATTTAAGTTTAATTCCTCATCAAAATTTTTATTGTTTACAAATAAGATCCCGTTTTTCATTTCCAAAATATCGCCGGGGGTGCCGCAAAGGCGGTATAAATAAATGGCACCGGCTTCATAATTTTCCATGTATGTGGACATTACAGAATCCTGGTATTTACTTTTAAAGGCAATAAATTGGTAAGGTTTTGCCTGCTTTAGATTAGTTGTAAAAACCTTATCGCCTTGTTTTATGGTTGGCTCATTAGCAGGTGTGGGAATATTGTAAAACAACAACATGCCTGTAACACGGGCAACAATCCATAGCACAGTTATTATACCGCAGCATATACCAAAGCCAATTAATATTTTTCTTCCCATAAAAAATTATAAATAAAAAACCAGTACAAATGTACTGGTTCAAAAAATTATAGCATTTAAATAATTACTTATTATTCAATGAAGTTGGCTCTCCCATTTCCTCCGTCATATTCTCTTCAAAATTATCTGCTTTGGCAGTGATAGGTTTAAAGTTAAGCGTATTGCTGGCAAATTTTTCGTAATTATTAAACACTACATTCAGTGCAATAAAATTCATTACATAACTCCTGGTTTCGGCAGGTAAATAACTTTTTACATCCCAAAAAGTAGGGTTGGTTTTGCCGGTTTTTTTCATCGCTTCCCAAACATTGCCCACGCCACAGTTGTAACTGGCTACTACCAATAAATAATCATTATCCAAATTGCGGCAACGATCTTTTAAATAGCGGGCTGCTGTATAAGTTGATTTATTAAAATTCTTTCTGTCATCTTTTACAATAACTTTTTTTACTTTTTTATTGCCCTTTTTAGCAAGCGTTTTTGCCAGTTTTAATTCTCTCTTTTTTTCGGCAGCACTTAATTGCGGCGCATATTTTAAACCGTACTCTTTAGCTACCTCGTCCATTATTTGCCAGTAGCCTACAGCACCGGCACGGGAAACAGCATTGCCATTAAAAGCACTTTCTAAAGCCAGTAAAACCTTAAACTCGTGCGGTAAATGATGTTTACTTAAAATGGCTGCAACTTTTGGGAAGAATTTTTTGCCTTTGTTGTAAGTGCGAATTAAATAATCTCTTCTGTTGGTAGAAAATTTTTCGATATAATCAAGTGATTGTTCTTCGTTACCACATAACAGATCGGGATAAACCACATTGGCTTCTTTTAATACAACTGTTGGTGTTTCTTTTGTACCCAGCTTGGCCAGTAATGATTTTTTGGGGCTGTCTTTTTTAACCTGTGCTTTAGCCGGTATAAAGGCCATGCCAATAAGTAAAAATGTAATGCCGGAAATGCTGCCAACGAAACGACTTCTTTTTATCATATTTGAAATAATTACGTACGGATTGCGTTAATTAAAACGGGAATATTTAAAACGGAGCAGTAAACCCTTTATTGCCCGTTCACAAAACTTTAAGACCTTTATAAATCTTTGTTATTACTGCTTAACTGTATTATATATGCGTTTTATTACAATGTTTTTTTTATGCCTCATTTTTAAGGCTGCAGCACAGCCGCCTGTTGGTTTGCGCAACCAGGTAAAAGAGATAGCCCTTGCCGAACAGTTGCGGCATGCAAGGCTTGGCCCAACCGGAAATACGGGTACTGAGAATATTATAAATGCAGTGTCAAACTTTGATGCTAAATATTACCGTTGCGAATGGGAGGTTGACCCCGCCATACGTTTTATTAAAGGAAAAATTACCGTTTATTATACTGTTACAGCCACCGGTAATTCTATCTCTTTAGATTTGATGAGCCCGTTGGTAGCAGATAGTGTTAAGCAACGAAATGTTACCCTTTTAAAACAACATACCAACAACATATTACAAATAGATTTTCCGGCAACAGTAAATGCCGGCACTTTTGATTCGGTTAGTATTTATTACCAGGGCGTGCCTCCAAACACAGGCTTTGGTTCGTTTATACAAAGCACACATTCGGGTACACCCGTAATGTGGAGCCTTAGCGAACCTTATGGCAGCCGTGATTGGTGGCCATGTAAAAATGGATTGGATGATAAAGCAGATTCTATCGATATTATGGTTACCGCACCATCGCAATACAAAGCGGCAAGTAATGGTTTGCTGCAAAGCGAAATATTAATTGCAGGTGGCACTAAAAAAGTAGCACACTGGAAACATCGTTATCCCATTGCCTCTTATTTAATGTGTTTTGCAGTTACCAATTATGTGGTGTTTAATAATGCTGTTCAGCTGGGTAGCACCAATTTGCCCATGCAAACGTATTGCTATCCCGAAAGTTTAACCTCGTTTCAAAATGGTACACAGGCAGTGCTGGATGCCATGCAATATTTTAATGGCCTGTTTGGCGATTATCCTTTTATAAAAGAAAAATACGGACATGTACAGTTTGGTTGGGGCGGTGGTATGGAGCATCAAACCGCTTCATTTGTAGTATCCATTGTAAATTACCTTACCGTGCATGAGTTGGCACACCAGTGGTTTGGCGATAAAATAACCTGCGGCAGCTGGGAAGATATTTGGTTGAACGAAGGATTTGCCACACAACTTACTGCGTTGTATTTTGAAAAATTTTATCCGCAATACAGATTATCACTTAGAAAAGATGATGTGGAATATATTACATCGCAACCCGATGGTTCGGTAAAAGTAGATGATACTACCAATGTGGGAAGAATATTCAGCAACAGGTTAACTTACGGTAAAGGATCGTATTTGCTATACATGTTACGGTGGAAACTGGGAGATTCCGTCTTCTTCAGGGCAATAAGAAATTATCAAAAAGACCCCGCTGTTATTTACGGCTTTGCAAGAACAGCTGATTTAAAAAAACATTTAGAACAGGAAAGCAAACAAGATCTTACCGAATTTTTTAAAGATTGGTATACAGGTCAGGGCCATCCAACTTATAAAGTAGAGTGGACACCCATTGGCAGTAACTATGTGCGGATAAAAATGAGCCAAACCACCTCTCATCCTTCGGTAAACTTTTTTGAAATGCCGGTGGCATTAAAATTAAAAAATGCTACGCAGGAAAAAACAATAGTGGTAGATAATAAAACCAATGGCGAAGTGTTTATAAACAAGCTGGGCTTTGTTGCTGATAGCGTTTTTATCGATCCGGAGTATTGGTTATTATCCAGAAATAATACTGCAATAAAAGTGGCAGATAATACCGGTACACAAAATACAGTGCAGGTATTTCCTAATCCTATACGGGAGCAATTTTATATTTACTTAAGAAATTTTGCAACACCCACAGCTAGCATAAATTTATACAATGCCATCGGGCAGCTGGTATACACCCGAAATGTAACACTTACCAATGGGTCGGAGTATTTGGAAATTCCATCGCAGCATTTACCTGCAGGCGAATATAATTTGCAGATAAAAAGCGGGAATAATTTTAAGTATCTTAAAAAATTATTGAAGTAATACCGATGAATTTTTTGCAGTAAAAAGTATAATTTGTGTTAATCTAAGTAATTAGCCATAAAACGATTTTCTTTATTGGGTAACATTACTGTACTTTGCGGCAATCAATAAAGCTGTGGCAAAAAAGAAGACAACTGTTTTAAGAGTAATTACTTTATCCGTTATATACCTGTCGGCTGCGGCCTTAGCCATTTATTTAATCAGCAATTATCTTAATCAACCAAAGTTTGTTCGTTACCCGGCATTTGGTATTCCCATCCCTGTAAATTATGATATTCATGGTATTGATGTAAGCCATCACCAGGCAGCTATTGACTGGGCCGCTGTAAAAACCATGCAGGATAAAAATGTAAAGATCGGGTTTGCATTTATTAAAGCCACCGAAGGGCTAAGCAATACCGATAATATTTACAGAAGAAACTGGTTTAAAGCCAAAGAAGCAAAAATTACAAGAGGGGCTTATCATTTTTTTATCAGCAGCAAAAGCGGAAAAGCCCAGGCACAAAATTTTATAGAAACTGTATTGCTGGAAAAAGGCGATATGCCACCCGTTTTAGATATTGAACAAACCAATGGCGCCTCGGCAGCAGATATACAACAACGGGCAAAAGATTGGTTGCTGATGGTAGAAAAGCAATACAAAGTAAAGCCCATCATTTATACCAATGTAGATTTTTACGAAAACTTTTTAGCCGGCAAGTTTGATGATTACCCGCTTTGGGTTGCACACTATATGGTAAAAGATAAACCCCGGATAAAACGCAAATGGCTTTTTTGGCAGCATAACGAAGCCGGAAGAGTAAACGGCATTGATGCCTATGTGGACTTTAATGCCTTTAATGGCGACAGTACCGATTTTAAAAACCTGCTTTTAAAATAATTATAACCTCTTTTTTAATTCAGCGCTTAATTACGAACTTGTAATAAACTTTTAATCCTATTTTTATGGGGATGGAAGATGAAACAAGAGAATTTTTAGTGCGGATATTAAATACCATTGCAATAGTATTGCTATGGATGCTGCTGAATGTTTTTTTTGGATTTTATAAAAACTTTGCTTTTTTTGAAACAAAGCCCGACTGGACAAATTATGTTTTTTATGTATTTTCTGTTGGTAGCTTTATTATGCTCATCGTTCATCTTTGGCGCAAATGGAAATTGTAACTATTGTCTGATCCCCTTCGTTAAACACAAAATACCCATTTACACGTAGGCTGGTACTTATTTAATTTAACTACTTTTAGTTTATAAACCCAACAGGCATGATGTTAAGATCATTTTGTAAGTATTCGGTAATAACAGGCACAATTATTATCTGGATAATAAAATTTGCATTACGGCCTTATATTCATTTTACACAGCCAGCAAAATATTTACTGGGTATTGCACCTAATTTACTGGGCGCTTTTTTATTGCCCTTAGGTTGTTACTGGTTGCTTAATAAATACATTAACCTGCATGTGGATAAGCAACTAAGATGGTTTTGTGCAGTATGTTTTTGTTTGCTTATAATAAATGAAGTGTTGCAACTGATACCAATTTTTGGCCGCACTTTCGATTACAACGATATTGCAGCATCTGCTGCAGGCTTAACCGGGGCCTATTTTTTATGCAGTAAATATTTGTTTAAAAAACTGGCCACTTATCCGTAACAGGCTTAATCTTTTTATTGGTTAATTAGGGAGGAAAAATACAAATCCTGATTAACCAGTTAACTAATAAACTAATCAACTACTATGATCCGCCACAATAACCCATTTATTTTTCACCTTTTTAAATAACAAAGTAAAATGGCCGCCAACATCACCAATGCTTCTTGTTAAATGCCATTTACCTACCACAAAAAAATACATTACAGAAAGCCGCTTTACCTCCAGAATATTAAAATCCAGTTTACCCATAGCCGCAGTATCGGGATAGCCTTTTTTATAATTGTCCATTGTTTTTTGCCAACCATAAGTAATACCGCTTTTACCAATAAACATTAGCGAATCGCTTTTAGCATAGGTTTGCATAAACCTTTCAATATCTCCGGCATTCCAGGCTCCTAACTGCTCATTCAATGTATTTCTAATAATAGTTTCATCTTTTGATTGTGCAGCAGCATTATTGCTAATTACAAAAAGTAATACGAGTAAATAAAATATTTTTTTCATTACTGATGATTTTAGTACAATTTAAGAAAATCATATTTTAAACCGCAGTAAAACTTTAATGCCATGTCACTTTCACTGCTGACATAAGGTTGTCACAAAGCACACCTACTTTTACTGCTCAATAAATAAAACATGACCATCCAAAAGATCAATTCATTTGCTATTATTGGTATTGCAGTAAAAACCAGCAACCAAAACGGACAATCGGGTATTGATATTCCGGCACTGTGGAATAAGTTTATGGCAGAAGCTGTGCTGGAAAAAATTCCCAATAAAATTGATAATACGCTGTACTGCATGTACACCGATTATGAAAAAGATCATACTCAACCCTACACGACGATATTGGGTTGCCGGGTAAAAAATTTAGATAGTATTCCCGATGGGATGACCGGAAAATTAGTGAAAAGCGGAAATTATATTAAACATACTGCCAAAGGAAACCTTTTACAGGGAATTGTTTTTGATGAATGGATAAAAATCTGGAATTTAACTATTGAAAGAAGTTACACTGCAGATTTTGAAGTGTATGGGGAAAAAGCACAAAACCCTGAGAATGCAGAAGTTGATATATTTATAGCTGTTAAATAAAATATGCTAAACAATACAGATAATTTTTACCTGCAAAAAGAGGAGCCGCTGCAAAGTTGTTTACTGGCGTTAAAGGCAATTATTCTTGCACAGGATAAAGCTATTACCAGCGCCTGGAAATATGGCATGCCCTTTTTTTGTTACAAAGGAAAAATGTTTTGCTATTTGTGGGTACACAAAAAAACGCAGCAGCCTTATATTGGCATTGTAGAAGGTAAACATTTTAACCATCCTGATTTAATTATTGAAAAACGCAGCCGTATGAAAATAATATTGTTTGATGCGGATAAGGAATTACCGATAAAAACTATCAACACTATTCTGCAACAGGCCATTAACCTTTATAAAACGGGTGTGGTGCAAATAAAATAACAGCCAGAGATAATGTTTTTTTACAAACAGCTTACCGATCCGTAAATGCTTTACAACTAGTTAACCAATTAACTGATAAACCAATTAACCAGCTTTTAATGTTTATGGTGAGGTGAGGCACATTTGCTTTTTTGGCAAAGCCTGTAGTTATAATAATGTGCAGCAATAATAAGGATTACAGCAATTGCTAAAAACAAATATTCAAATTGATGAAAAAATTGTTTTAATACCAAAAAGATAAACCCGGCCAAAAAAATAATACCCGGAATATAAGAACGATGATGGGTAATGTAGCCGTGATATAAAGAGTAGCAACCCACCACAAAAGCCAGCGTAATCATCCCCCACTCAAAAAAAGAATTATGAATGATGTTAATGCCAAAAATGGGTAAGGTACTTACCACCACAGGCAGTAAAGCACAATGTATTGCACAGGCTACCGAAGTGCCAATACCAAAAGCGTCCCAGTTTAATTTTATATTCATGTAATGTAGGCCGCAAAGATAGTATATTTGCAATAATGTTGCAAGTTTTAAAAACTGCACTAAACATCTTTTTATCGCTGCCTTTAACTGGCGTAAATTTGCAAAAAATATTTTTATGAGTAAGAAGTTGCTGATATATGTGGGCTTTTTTGCAGTACTGTTGGCTGGTTTTTATCTGCTGGTATTTAGCGATTATGATTTTTCAAAATCTAACCTGATGATCAGGAATGATAATGTACAACCTTTCTCGTTTATCAATCAAAATGGCAAAACCATTACGCAGCGTGAAACGGATGGCAAAGTGTATGTGGCAGAATATTTTTTTACCACCTGCAAAGGTATTTGCCCCAAGATGAATGCTAATATGCGCCGGGTTTTTGATGCCTTTAAAGATGAGCCTAATTTTATGATCCTTTCGCATACCTGTATGCCGGAAACAGATTCGATACCCTTACTAAAAGCTTACGAAGCAAGAATGTTGGATGGTAAACTAATGCGTAATGCCGACGGCTCTTATAAAATTGAATATGATACAGCAGCTAAACCCTTAAACCCGATACCCCTTAACTCCAACTGGAATTTTGTTACCGGCGATAAAGCCGCTTTGTATAAAATGGCCCGCCAGAGTTATGGTATTGATAATGGCAAACCCGACAGCACACAAATTATACAAGACCAGTTTATTCATACCCAATTTTTTGCTTTGGTAGATAAGCAGGGCAGGGTAAGAGGAATGGTGTACGACGGATTAAGCAACGATGAAGTGGATAACCTGATCAATGATATTAAAGGCTTATTAAAAGAAAAAATTAAGAGTAAACATTTTATGAGCGGCTTTAGCAGCGAACCAAACTAAGTGGTAAAAAGTGAATATGAACGAGACAACGCATAGTTGTGCATTATTTTAAGAGAACTTACAACTCACTAAATTTTAGACAATGGACATAGGACTACCGCTATTGGGAGTTGTAGTTTTTATTGCGATAATTGCTTTTAGAAAACTTAAAACAATTAAGCAATCTCGCCCTTTTATATTTGGGGGAGTAATTTTTATTTCTTGTTTTCTTTTTCTTTTTGGTGCAAATGAATTTTTCAGACGGGTACTTGGAGGGTTTGCCGGAAGTTACCCGTTTGCAGAATCCTGGAACATAGCAGCAAAAGAGGAAGATGTTATTAAAGCAATCCAGGAATTAAAAGATAAAAATCCCAATTTAAGGCCACAAAATGACACTTCATTTCGCAGCAGTTATTGGTTTCACGTAGATTTTAATTATCCGGACACGAAACAAATAGTTCATACCTGGACAAGACCTGGTACAAATGAATTTACCACAGACTTAGCATTTATAAGCTTGTCCAGTTCAGACAAAAATGGAGGAGATAAATTAATAAATAAAGATTTTTGGTATTGGTCAAACAAACAAGAAATTAATAAATTTAAGACCCAAATTATTGACAAACTTGAACAGATAGTATACTCAAAAAAGTAGCTTGACTATAACAACGTTTTGACGAAGCGAACACACAATTGGTATTGCTGCATTATTCACTATTGACGATTCACCATTCAAGGCTCAACTTTATTTATCTTTACAATTGCAATGGATACTTTACTCGACATATTAAAAAAGAACCACCTTAGTGTTACTGATGGACGTAAAAAAATACTGGAGCTTTTTTTAAGTAGTCCCGGGGCATTGGCACATGCCGATATTGAAAAGAATACCGGCGAAGTTTTTGACAGAGTTACCGTGTACCGCACGCTGCAAACCTTTGTTGATAAAGGCATTATTCATAATATACCCACCACCGACAATTCTATTTTATACGCCTTGTGCAAACACGATTGCGAAGCCGGCCATCACCACGATAACCATGTGCATTTTATTTGTGATGCCTGTACCAAAACTATTTGCCTTGATGATGTAACCATCCCCGAAGTAAAACTGCCCAAAGGTTTTACACCCAAACATGCCGAGATGGTGGTAAATGGCATTTGCGATGATTGCAAATAATTTTTTTCTTTTTACAACAACTATTTTATTAACAAAACAACTTTAGTAAACAGGGGAAAATCTGTTTACAATTGCACACCGTATTTTTACGCTGCAACAACTAATGGCTTTATCTTAGCCGATAATTATTACAGCAATATTTTAATGATCCTTAACCCAACTTAACTGCAAATGCTGTACTGCAACAACTTTTTGGCAAATCAAATATTTAAACGGATGTTATTTAAAAAATTTTTTTTCGGGTGCTTGTTTTTGATGAGTACAGTAGTATATGCACAAAATATAAAAAACCAGGCCACCTTCAGAATATTGAAAACCGCTACTTCTTTAATGGAAGCACAACAGTTTGAAGCTGCCGAAGAATTTTTTAAAAATGGGTTGAATAAGGCAATAGCGGATAAAGATTTTTATTGCCAGGCTTTTGCTAATGAAGGGTTGGGTAATTTTTATGTAAAGACCGATCAACCCGAACTGGCCATTAAAGCCTACAAAAAAGCGATCACATTATATAGGGGCCAGGGCTTTAAATTAATTGCCAACGTAGTAGAAAATCTTTTAAAAAGTGTGCAGGGTATTGGAGATCTGTATGCCGGTATTGAAGTAGGTGCAAAAGGAATTAAACTAAGTGTAATTGATGTAACACTTAATAAAGAACGGCAGTATGATTATGCTTTAAAATTAGATACGGCCATTAATACCGATGCGGCATCACTATCTTACCAAAGCGAAAAAGAAAGCCGGGATGCCATTGCAAAACTGATGGATATAGTGGCAAACCGTTTTAAAATTGCAGCCAAGCGAACTTATATAGTAATTAGCAGCGGGCTAAAGCAGGAGCTGGATAAATATGAAAAGGTGGATTATTTTGCCAAAGTAATTCGCCCTAAAGAAATTGATACTGCTATTCATATTATGTATGTAACACCGGAGCAGGAATCGGAATTAAGCTTTACCGGTATTGTACCACAAAAAAATAAATACATCAACAACCAACTGGATATTGGTAGTGGTAATACCAAAGGCGGTTATTTTTCTACCAGTAAAAAATTTGTACCTGTAAATTTATCATTGGGCACAAAATCTTTTCAGCGCCTGGTAGAAGCTAAAGTGCAGGGCAACCTGGATGCATTTACTAAAACAGCAGAACAACTGATAAAAGATAGTTTAACAAAAGTGATAATAGATGAGCTGGTAACCAAACCCGATTTTAAATCAAGAGATGCGGTGTATTTGTCAGGCGGTATTGTGTGGTCCATCACTTCATTACTGCATCCTAAAAGCAGTGCTATAAATAATTATACCGAATTAAGCAGTGGCGATATTGAAGAATTTCGTCAGCGTATTGTTACAGATTATAACGGCTTAACACATCCCGACCTGGCATTTATACAAAACCCCGAAGAAGCCATTGCCACACAAAAAAATATTACCAGGGTGGTAAATACCTACGATCAAAAAGCCCTGCTGGCCGGTGCCATCTGGTTAGATGAACTGGTAAAGCAAATCAATACCCTTAACCCCGGCAAAAAATTCATCTTTCCAAAATATGCTTATGTAGGTTGGATAAGTGGCTATATTATTAAAAAAGTAAACCAACAGTTTTTGGGGCTGGTGAGGTAGATTATATGTTGCTTAAAATTTTTTTACCGGCAGTGTTATAGAGTTTGCTCTTAATTTTTATTTATCTGTAAACAAAATGCCGATTTTTTTAATGCCGGTAAACAGCAATACTGTTACTGTTTTTTGCAATTACAGTTAGCCGATCAATTAATCTCTTGCTGTTTAATTTACAACTCTGTTGATGCAGCAGCTTTATTGTAATTATGCTCTTCATGTAACTAAAGTAACTACAACGTTTGTTACATTTTGCCTACTTTTGAATGGCCAACCAAGTGTTTAAAACGAATGCTGCAACCAAATATACATGCCGATGATAATACTTTGGTAACCCTTTTACAACAGGGCGATCTGCAGGCTTTTGACAAGCTGTACTGGAAGTATCACAGCGCACTTTACAATAATGTTTTAAAACTTACACGGGATACCGGAGCAGCAGAAGATATTGTACAGGAAATATTTATTACGCTCTGGCAAAAAAGAATGCTTATTGAAACTTCCAAATCAATTTCAGGTTGGCTGTTTGTAATTAGTTACAACAAGGCCATTAACTGGCAGCGGAAAAAATTACTGGAAACACAAAAGCAACAAAATATTACTGTGGAAGAAGATGCATCAACAGACACTTATAACATGCAGATGAAAATGCTTGAAGATGCCATGGAAAAGCTATCTCCACAAAAACGCCGTGTATTTGAACTGTGCAAATTGCAGGGCAAAACGTATAAGGAAACTGCAGAAGAATTAAATATTTCCAGCCATACAGTAAAAGAATACCTATCTGGCGCAATGGCCTCTGTTAAAGAATATGCTATTACTCACCCGGAGTATACTGTTGTATTACCAGTACTTTTTATAATTACCTGATACCCGTTTTGAAATAAAAGTAAAACTACCCCCCTGTTTTACCAAGGCGTTTGTATTTATTGTATAAACGATTGCATTTTGAACTCCGAAAAAAAAATACTACAACAGTTATTAGATAAACCATCGTGGACACAGGAGGAACGTAATTGGATATTGCAATACCTGCAACAATCTGATACTCCGCAGCTGCGCCACATCATGCTCGAAAAATTTTCTGCCAATATAAAAGAAGGTAGCCCGTTACCGCAAGAGCTCTCTCAAAAATTGCTGCAACAAATTCATCAGCAAATACAAACCGAATACAAAACTGCAAAGCGAATTAGTTTTTTCAATTGGAAAAGAGTGGCTGCTGCTGCAGCAATTATTACTGGTATTATAATAGCAGGTTATTTTATTAACAGTAAAAATGCCGGGCCTGCATCTATTGTAAAAACAACAATACCTAAAACGGATGTAGCAGCACCTAAAGGCAATACTGCTGTAATAACATTGGGTAACGGACAGCAAATAATATTAGACAGTGCCGGAAGCGGCACACTGGCCACACAGGGTAACGTAAATGTAATAAAAACTACCGATGGCCAGATTGTTTATAATGGAACAGCCAACGAAGTTTTGTTTAATACACTCACCAACCCCAGAGGAAGCAAGCCCATTACATTAACATTAATTGATGGCAGTAAAGTTTGGCTCAATACAGAAAGTTCTTTGCGTTACCCTACTTCATTTTCAGGCAACGAAAGGCAGGTTGAGATAACAGGCGAAGCTTATTTTGAAGTGGCAAAAAATACCACACAACCTTTTAAGGTAAATATTGCAGGTAAAGGAATGGTTGAAGTGTTGGGTACGCATTTTAATATTAATAGTTACCAGGATGAAATGGCTACTAAAGTAACGCTGCTGGAAGGTAGTGTAAAAGTGTTCATTCCCAGGTTGGCACATCAGCAGATAAACGCAATGGTAATTACCGCTAACCAGCAAGCTTTATATAGCAATAGTAAAGATGCAAACGGGCAAATAAAAGTGAAGAATAATGTGGATATAGCTGCGGTAATGGCATGGAAAAATGGATTTTTCAATTTTGATAATGTCGATCTGCAAACGGTAATGCGCCAACTCGGCCGCTGGTATAATGTAAATGTGGTTTTTCAAGGAAACATTCCGGCAAGGGTTTTTGGTGGCGAAATGCAGCGAGACCTGAATTTATCGGAAGTATTAAGGCTCTTACAAAAGAATAATATTCATTTTAAAATTCAGGGCGATAATTTAATTGTAACGCCTTAATAAAATATTGCTTGCTCCTCCAGGTAAAAAAAGAGGATGAGGTATTTCAAAAAAACCGCCCCGACGGCAATCGGAACGGTAAGCGTTGGACTATCAATAAAATAAAACTGTTGAGGAATCATTTATTAATTAACCCAAACATTGCAAAAGTATGAAATTACCTGCTTACGGCTGGTATGGCAAACCAGCTGCTGAAATACTGAAACGTTCAGTATTTATCAGAAAATTTAGTGAGCGCCTTATCACAAAAAACAAAACAATTTTATTGGCCATGAAACTAACCTGCATCTTGTTAACGCTGGCATTTCTCCAGGTATCGGCAAACGGAAATGCACAATCGGTTACTCTTTCGGGCAAAGATGTGCCTTTGCTGAAAGTTTTTGAAACCATTAAAACACAAACCGGTTACGTATTTTTTTATGATGCCAGTTTGTTGGAACAATCCAAAACAATAACGATCAACGTAAAAAACAAGCCGCTTGAAACTGTGTTGCAGCAGGTATTTAGCGAGCAGCCATTTAGCTACACGATAGTAAATAAAACAATTACTATATTACCTAAAACTGTAGAAATACCTGCAGTGCTAAAGCAACCAGCCATTTACCTGGCACCTTTGCTTAGTATAATAAAAGGAAATATTACTGACGAAAACGGCCTGCCTTTAAGTGGTGCCAGCATTATTGTAAAAGGTACAGTTAATGGCATAAAATCAGATGCTGGTGGAAATTTTTCTATTGAAGCGGACCCGAATGCAATACTGATAATTTCTTTTGTAGGATTTGAATCAATAGAGGTACCTGTAGGAAACAGAACCATATTATCGGTAAAATTAAAACAAGCCGTTGCCGAAATTGAACAAGTGGTGGTAGTAGGTTATGGCACACAAAAAAAGAGAGACCTCACCGGGTCGGTATCATCTGTAAAAGGTGAAGATGTGGCCAAACAACCCGGTACCAATCCTATTGCATCATTGCAAGGTAAGGTTGCTGGTTTAACTGTTGCTAATACCGGTAGGGCAGGCGCCAGCCCGGTAGTGCGTATAAGGGGTATAAACAGTACCAACAGTGCCAGCCCGGTATATGTAGTAGATGGTATACTGCATGATAATATTGACTTTTTAAATCCTGCAGATATTGAATCTATCGATATTCTCCGTGATCCTTCTTCTATTGCTATTTATGGCTTGCGTGGCGCCAACGGCGTTATTGCTGTTACCTCTAAAAAAGCAGCAAAGGGGCAAACAAGAATTAGTTTTCAAAGTTCTGTTGGCTTGCAAAAAGTAAACGACAAAATAAGCATTGTGGATGCTGCCGGATTTAAAAAACTGTACACAGCGCAATTGGTTAACCTTAATGCAGCACCTTTTGATTATACCAATTACACCGCTAATACTAACTGGCAGAATGAAGTATTAAGAGATGCAATAATTACTTCAAGTAATTTAAGTATATCCAACAACAGCGAAAAAAGTACCACCTATTTAAATGTTGGTTATACCGATCAGGATGGTGTGTTGCGTAATGATAATTATAAAAGATACCTGGTTAGATTAAATGAGGAAATCAGGTTCAATGATAAAATAAAAGCAGGTGGAGATATCAGTGGTTATCACTGGATCAGTAACCCGCCTGCTGCTTCAATCACCAATGCACTTTGGGCTGCACCCATTGTACCCATACAGCAAAACGAAAATACTTATTACAGCATGCCTTCTTTTCAAAGGGCACAGGTTGGTAACCCCGTAGCTGCACTAAACCGCAACGATGGTAATACTATTGATAAAGGGTACAGGGTAATTGCAAGTGTGTTTGCAGAAATTAAACTGGCAAAATACTTTACCTGGAAATCTGTGGTTTACGCCGATCTGGCATTTAATAACAGCAGAAGCTTTAGCAGGTTGCCTTTCAGTTTTGTTAATTTAGGCGAAGGTGCTGCACCAACTACTACCACCTTTGATAACTCTGTTAGAACTTCTGTATCACAAAGCCAAAGTGAATCCAAAAGATACCAACAGGATCATACACTAACTTTTAGCAAAAAATTTAACGCCCATTCTGTTACTGCTTTGGCAGGTTATACCAGCATTTACAGTCATAGTTCTTATATAAACGGAACCAGGAGAGATACCTCGGTTAACATTAATAATAACCCCGACTTTTGGTATATCGGTGTATCTAACAGCAATAACCCCGGTAATTTTGATGGCGGCGGTGGAGAGAGTGCCATCTCCGGTGCATTTGGCAGGGTAAGCTATGGGTATTTAGGAAAATATTTATTGAATGCCACTATCCGCAGAGATGGCAGCTCAAAATTTGCACCCAAAAACCGGTGGGGTACCTTTGGCAGTGTAGGCGCAGCGTGGGTGGTAAGTGATGAAAGTTTCTTTAAAAATTTTAAAGGAATTGATTTCTTAAAATTAAGAGGCGCATGGGGGCTTACCGGTAATGCCAATGGCTTTGCTGATAATTTATACAAGCCGGGTGTTTCTAACGCCTCTACAGCAATTTTTGGCGATAATATTTACAGTTCAATACAAGCAGCATATATACCTGACCCTAATCTGCATTGGGAAACAGTAAAAGGTATGGATGCAGGATTTGATATAAGAACAATGAATAACAGGCTGAATGCTGAAGTAACATTTTACAACAGAACAACTACTGATATTTTAACCGCAGTTAGCTTGCCTAACGAAACCCGTAGCTATTTTACCAACCTTGGCGAAATAACCAACAAAGGCATTGAAGTAGCATTAGGGTGGAATGATAAAATAGGTAAAAATTTTACTTATCGTGTGGCAGCTAATTTTAGTTATAATAAAAACGAAGTACAATCCATTGGCAATAATTTTAATTTTTCTATAATTGGTAATGCCGGTGCTAACCTTACTACTACAGGCCGGTCTATAGGTTATTTTTATGGGTATACACAAGCCGGTATTTACCAATCCACTGCCGATTTAACCAAACAGGCATCTTTCGCCAATTCTTTACCCGGTGATATTGCTTATGCAGATATTAATGGTGATGGAGTTATTACCCCTGCGGACAGAGGTTATATTGGTACGCCATTTCCACCATACAGTTTTGGTGGTAGCATATCCTTAGCCTATAAAGGATTTGATCTTGAACTGGAAGGACAAGGCATGACCGGTCATAAAATATATACACAAAGGCGTACATCTACATTTGCTGTGTTAAACTATGAAAGTAACCGGTTAAATGCTTATACTACAGCGGGCTCTTCTAACATTGAGCCTATTTTAGATAATACTCGGGGAAATAATTTTTTAATGAGTACCTATTATCTGGAGCCCGGAGATTATTTCAGAATAAGGAATTTACAGATAGGCTATACTTTTCAAAAATCATTATTATCAAAAGCGGGCATTAAACAGGCACGGGTATATTTAAGCGGCCAAAATCTTAAAACCTGGAGCCAGGTTACGGGCTATTCACCAGAACCCTTAATTGGCAATATATTGGGTGGCGGTGCCGATAACGGTGCTTACCCTGTACCTGCTATTTATTCATTTGGCGTAAACCTAACTTTTTAATTACGTTTTAATTTTTTTTATATGAAACAATTACAAAAAAATTTAACACCCGTTTTGCTGTCAATGGTGGCAATTGTAATGCTGTCTTTATTTGCAGGTTGCTCAAAAAATTTTTTAGATACCAACCGACAGGGCGGATATGATTCAGATAATTATCCTTATCCGGGCGGATCGGGCCCGTACGACCAATTTATTTTTGGTGCTTATAACGAACTAAGAAGTTTTAATGTACACAGCCAGTCGTTTATAACAGCCACAAGCATACGTAGCGATGATGCCGATAAAGGCAGCACACCAGCCGATGGCGGTTCCAATGCTATAGATATGGATAATTTTCCGGTAACCCCCAGCAACGGATTTTGTAATACATTATGGCTGGGGTATTATAGCCTGATCAATAAATGTAACAGCACTATTAAAGAAGTAAATACCAATACACTTATTGTAGCGCCTGATGCTATAAAAAATCAAACTATTGCCGAAGCCAAATTTATGAGAGGCTATGCTTATTTTATGATGGTGCGTTTATTTGGAAGGGTGCCATTGATTGATTCTTTATTTACCAACCCGGCTGCACAAAATAATGTACCACAAAGCAGTGCGGCACAATTGTATGCGTTTATTGAAAGCGATTTAACTTTTGCAGCGGCCAACTTACCACTTGGTTGGAATGCTGCTACTTTTCCGGGCCGCTTAACCAGTGGTGCTGCCAATAGCTTACTGGCTAAAGTGTACCTCACCCAGCAAAAATGGCAATTGGCAATGGATGCAGCAAATGTAGTAATGGCATCGGGCCAATACAACCTTTCCACTTCTTTCGATAAAATATTTAGAGAAGAAGGAGAGAATAGTAAAGAATCTGTTTTTGAAGTGCAGGCAACAGCTAATGCGTCTTTCCCTACCACTAACGGTGTACAATATGCACAAATACAAGGCATAAGGGGTTCGGGTATTTTTGATATGGGATGGGGATGGAATTCGCCCAGTACTTATTTAGAAGCGGCTTACGAAACCAATGATCCACGTAAAGCCAGAACTATTTTATATACCAGTACAGCTACTACAGTATATCAAACTATCTATGGCGAAAACCTGCCTGTTGGTTTGCCTAACCCACGATACAATAATAAAGTGTACACCAACCCTGCCATACGTTCTTCTGTAGGTAACAGGTTTGGTTATTGGATGAATGTGCGTATTCTTCGTTATGCAGATGTAGTGTTAATGTATGCCGAAGCTGCCAATGAAGTTGGAGGAGCAGCTAATATTACCGCAGCAAAAACGGCTTTAAACTCCGTAAGGTTAAGGGCACGAAATGGTATTGCCGGTATTTTGCCAGACGTAACTACAACAGATCAGGCAACATTAAGAGATGCTATCCGCAGAGAACGTAGAGTAGAACTGGCAATGGAACATGACCGCTTTTTCGACCTGGTTCGTTGGGGTATTGCAGCTGCAACATTAAATGCCTCTGGCAAACCCAATTTTAGTAATACCAGAGATGTGTTATTGCCTATTCCACAAGCACAAATAGATTTAAGTGCAGGCGTACTTACACAAAACCCAGGGTATTAATTGTATCACCAAAAAATTATTTTAAAATGAAATTTTTAAAAGCTTATACAAAAAACTGGATGTTGTACACTGCAATTCTTGCAATGGCAACCGCATCCTGCAAAAAAGATGGTAATCCTAATAATTTACCCGATGTTAACCCGGCCAATTATGATGGAAAAATTGATGGCTACACCAGTTCGGATGAAGTGTTTCCGGAAAACCTTATTGCTTACTGGAGTTTTGATGATACTAAAAATGAATTGGTAAGTGGTACAGTACCCGGTTCATCTGTAAATGATACTTATGTAACGGGCGGAGTAAGAGGCAAAGCTTTAAGCCTGGCCGCAGGATATGTATATTTTCCTGTACAGTTTCAAAAATTTAAAACTGATTCGTTAAAAAGCTGGACGATGAGCACCTGGGTAAAAATTTCGAACAATGGATCCAAAAGAACGATGCTGTTTCAACTGGCCAGGCCGGGTATTTTTACAGGCAACCTCAATTTTATACTTAATACAAATGGATATCCTGCAACAAACGATTCGGTACTTCGTATTGCTCCAACGTTTACTACCATTGGCGGTGGTACACAGGATAACTTAAATAATGTGCTGGATAAAACTAAATTAGCTCAATGGAATCATATTGTATTAACATACGACTACAACACAGGTGTTTTTAACAACTGGCTTAATGGAATTAAAGTAGGTGCTTTCCCCAACAGGGGTGTAGGCAATAATTTGTTTAAATCGTGGGAGCCCAGCGAAATCATCATTGGTTCTAATTACAATGGTATTCCTGGTAAGGTTGTTAATGCAGATGTGACTTTTGCCCCAATGACTGGCCAGCTGGATGAGATAAGGTTTTACAACAAAACATTTCCTGATGCACATATAAAAGCTTTATACAACTTGGGTAAAGCCAATAAATAATTTTTTGTAAAAAAGGTATGCAGCAGTTGTTTTTAGCTGTATGCCTTTTTTTATTTTATACTTTTTTATATGCGATTGTTTTTATTATCCTTTATTATTTTTGGCAGTATTGGTTGCGCTCATTCAAAAAAAAATGTAGCCAATAAGCAAGTATTTTTTTCTGTTGAAGAGGAAAAAATATTTACCACTGTACAGCAGGCCGCCTTTCAGTATTTTTATGATGGAGCTGAACCCACCAGTGGATTAGCAAGAGAAAGATTTCATGCAGATAATATTTATCCGCAAAATGATAAGAGTACAGTTACCAGTGGCGGCGGTGGATTTGGCGTAATGGCCATCTTAGTTGGTATTGAAAGAAATTTTATTACCCGAAAGCAAGGGGTGCAACAGTTAGAAAAAATTGTTCATTTTTTAGAAACTGCAGATCGTTTTCATGGCGCATGGCCCCACTGGTGGAATGGCGAAACAGGAAAAGTAAAACCATTTGGTAAAAAAGACGATGGCGGCGATTTGGTAGAAACATCTTTTATGATACAGGGCCTGCTTTGTGTGCGCCAGTATTTTAAAAATGGCAGTGCAGAAGAAAAAGCACTAGCGGCAAGAATTGATACACTTTGGAAAGCTGTGGAATTTAACTGGTATCGTAATGGTAAAAATGTTTTATACTGGCACTGGAGCCCCAATTTTGCATGGGATATGAATTTTGCAGTACATGGTTATAACGAATGTTTGATCATGTATATATTGGCGGCATCTTCACCCACACATGCGGTGCCTGCAGAAGTATATCATGAAGGCTGGGCAGAAAATGGGAAGATAAGCAACAACCCTCCGGCATATAAAAATTATACTTTGCAAATGCATCATCAGGGCGATGCGGTAAATGGCGGGCCTTTATTCTGGTCGCACTATTCTTACCTTGGCCTTGATCCGCGTGGATTAAAAGATAAATATGCCGATTACTGGCTGGAAAATACCAACCTGGCTTTAATCAATTACCAGTGGTGTACAGATAATCCTAAAAAATATAAAGGATATGGTGCCGATAGTTGGGGACTAACTTCCAGCTATTCTATAAAAGGGTATGCAGGGCATGCACCTTCCGAAAAAAGAGATCTTGGTGTAATTTCGCCAACAGCCGCACTCTCTTCTTTTCCATATACGCCACAACAATCGATGGCTGCAATGATGCGTTGGTACTCCGCTATTAAGGATAAAGTTTGGGGCCCTTATGGCTTTTATGATGCATTCAGCGAAACTGCAAATTGGTATACGCCAAGGTATCTGGCTATTGACCAGGGGCCGATAGTAGTGATGATGGAAAATTACCGCAGCGGTTTACTGTGGAATTTATTTATGAGTTGCCCCGAAATAAAAAAAGGGCTGAAAAAATTAGAATTTAAAAGTCCGCATTTAAAATAAAAAAAATTGAGAACAGTTTACATTGCCCTGGCATTAACATTATTATTTGGATGTGCAGGCACAAAAAATAGTACCAGCAAAATTAAGTTTGCTGCTAATTCCGTAGTAGCGCATCGTGGGGCATTTAAAAAAAACAATTTACCCGAAAATTCTATCGCTTCGTTAAAAGAGGCCATCAGGCTGCACTGTGCAGGTTCTGAATTTGATGTACGTATGACCGCCGATGATTCGCTTATTATTAATCACGATCCGGTGTATAACAAAATGGCTATTGAAAAAACTGATTTTTCGGTATTAACACAGTTCAAATTATCTAATGGTGAAGTATTGCCAACACTACGCCAGTATTTGCTTGCCGGTTTGCAAAATAACTTACAAACAAAGTTGGTGCTGGAAATAAAACCATCAGACATTAGTAAAGAGCGGGGAAAGTTAATTGCAGACAGGGTAGTAAAAATGGTAAAGGAATTACATGCGGAAACAATGACGGTGTACATCAGTTTTGATTACGATATTTTAAAACGGATACATGAAAATTATCCGGCTGCTTCCACACAATATCTAAATGGAGACAAATCGCCGGACGATTTAAAAGCAGACGTCATCAGTGGCGCCGATTATCATTTTTCGGTATTTAAAAAAAATACTAACTGGATAGATAAGGCCAAAAAGAATGGACTGATATTAAATGCCTGGACGGTTAATGATACCGAAACGATGGATTGGCTATTGGGGGCCGAATTTAATTTTATTACTACCAATGAACCGGAATTATTGTTGCAAAGAATTAAGGAACGGGTTAAGTAAAATAAAAAAGATTACCCATGCAGGCAATCTTTTTTTATGTTAATTATAATTTGCGGTTGATCTTTTATACAACCTTATCCATCTCCTTCTTTACAAACTCCATCAGCACTTTAATTTTATCCGGGCTAAAATCAAATTTTAATCCGGCAGTTTCAAAAAGCTGCGGTAATGTTTTAGTACCGCCTAATGCTAATGCACTGCAATAATTATCTAAAGCCTGTTGTGGGTTTTGTTTGTATTGCATCCACATACCAATAGCACCTAATTGTGCAATGCCGTATTCAATATAATAAAAGGGTACTTCAAATAAATGCAACTGGCGCTGCCATGCATTGCTGCGGTAATTTTCCAATCCGCTGTAATCAATTACGCTATCCTGAAATTCCTTTAAAATTTCATTCCACTTAGCAGTGCGTTGTTCGTTGGTATGCGTTGGATTTTCGTATATCCAGTGTTGAAATTTATCAATAATAGCTATCCATGGAAAAATAGTGATCACCCTTTCTAATTGGTGTTCTTTAGCCCTAAGTAAATCGGCATCATTATCAAAAAAAGTTGCCCATTCATCCATGCTGAATAATTCCATGCTCATGCTGGCCACTTCTGCAATTTCCATGGGGTATTCTTTAAAACCACTCAACTCTAAAGGATGCGCTAAAAAAGAATGAATAGCATGCCCACCCTCATGTACCATGGTAGTTACATCATGCATTTGCCCTGCCGCATTCATAAAAATAAATGGGGCGCCACTTTCTGCTAACGGGCAGTTGTAGCCGCCGGGTGCTTTGCCTTTACGGCTTTCCAGGTCGAGGTGTTTTATCTCGTTCATTTTTTTAAGGCAATCGCCAAAAAAAGGACGCAGCTTGGTAAAACACTCAATAGATTTATTAATTAATTCATCGCTGGTTTTAAACGGACGTAATGGTTCCGTACCGGCAGGTTCTGCATCAATATCCCATGGCCTTAATTTATCTAAACCTAATTTTTGTTTTTTCTTTTGATAGATGATGTTTACCAGTGGCAGCACATGTTGCTTTACCGCATCATGAAATTGATAGCAATCTTCTTTGGTATAATCGAAGCGGCCCAGTTCTTTAAAGCGATAATCCCTGTAATTACTAAAACCGGCATTTACTGCTTCCTTGTTTCTTTTTTCAATTAACTGGTTATATAAATCACTCAGTGCAGCAGTATCTTCCAATCTTCTACCCTGAATTTTTCTGTACACTTCTTCACGTTTTGCTCTGTCGTGGCTTTCTAAAAATTTGGCAGCTTGCTGTAAAGTATATTCTTTACCATCAACAGTTACCATCATTTTGCCGGTAATAACACCATAGTGCTGCTGCAACACCGCAAGCTCGGCCTGCAACGGAATATTTTCTTCTCTGAATAATTCAATACTTTTTTTTACACTACGCAGGTACGTAAAATATTTATTAGTATCCAGCTCTGCTGCTAATGGATGAGCCACTAACTTTTTATTTAACGCATCGGCATAAGGTTGAATTTTAGGCTGAATTTCCATGCAGAAAAAATTAAAAGCTTCTTCAAGGCTTTTATTTTCTGTATCACAGGTCATGTGTATCTGCCGCCAGCAGGCGTCTTCACTTACCAATGCCTCCAACTCACTCTGGTCTTTTAACCATTGTTCCAGATCGGCCTTGGTTTCAATATTTCTTTCCAATAAATTTTTAAAAAAAGGTTCCAGGCTGCTCCAGTCGGTAACTGTAAAATTGGTTGGAACAAAGTGGCGAGGCAGTTTTTGTATGTTGGCGGTGTACATATTGGTGAGTTGTGAGGGGTGAATCGTGAGTTGTGAAATTTTAAAATCCTGCTACAGTCGTAAAGCCATAGCAGGATTTTATATTTTATAATCCGTATAAATCTGTGTAATCAGTGGCTAATCTACGCCATCTTTCTTGGCGAATTTATTTTTTTTGCCGGCGCATTATTTTTTACAGACGCTGTTTTTTGTTCTGTTGGTTTAGCTTTAGCAACTGCAGCTTCTGTGCCTTCCTGTGGTAGCTCACTCAGTTTTATTTCTACTTCATTTTTAACCAGCACTTCAAACCACTTTACCATTTTTTTAGTATCGCTGGCATATACCCTGGTAAAATCCATATCAGGATATACTTTTCCAAAATAGACTTTTACCGCTTTGGCATCATTGGCATCAGGTAGTTTTTCGGTACTAGCCTTCATAGCTAAAAACACTTCTGATAAGTTCACATTATCTTTTACAGTAAACACTTCTATACTTTCCAGGTGAGAAAAGTTATGAATACGGCTGCTTACAAACTTAGTGGTATTATCTTCTAAAGAACGCACTACTGCACCATCTGCTTTAGACGATAACAATTCGAACAAACCGCTCATTCCTGTAACAGAAGCTAATTTATTATACTCCATACTAATAAAATTTTAGGGCCGCAAGTTAATTGTAAAAAAGCAAATTAACCAATGTATATTAATTAGGAAGCTAATGGCTTGCAACTAAATTGCATTTATGCTGCCAAAAAAATTAAGTTGCTGCGACAGTTTTTTGCAATGCGGTCGTCTAAAGTAATATGCAAGCAAAATTTATACTAAAGAGTACCGTATTGTTTTTGGTTTTGGGCCTTATATCGGCCGGGCTATATAGCCAGGATATTATTTTAAAAGGTAAACTGACAGATAAAGCAGATAAAAGCCCCATTTCTGGCGCTACTGTAGCGCTTTTGTTACAAAAAGATAGCAGCCAGGTAGCATTAAAAGTAAGCGACAGCAAGGGTAATTTTCAATTCGGCAATTTAAATGCGGCAGTATATCTTGTAAAAATAAGTTATACCGGCTACGAGAAAATAGAACAGAAAATTGCCTTGCAGGCGAGTAATAAAGAAGCCATTCCCTTCAGCATATCTAAAATTGCAACTGATTTAGCAGGTATTACCATTATTGCCAAAGCCCCACCGGTAAAGCAAAAAGGCGATACCAGCGAATTTAGCGCCAGCCAGTTTAAGGTAAACCCCGATGCAACAGCCGAGGATATGATAAAAAAATTACCGGGTATTACTGTTGCCAGAGATGGTACAGTAACAGCCATGGGCGAACAGGTAAAAAAAGTAACCGTTGACGGTAAGGATTTTTTTGGGGATGATGCCACAGCAGCATTAAAGAATTTACCTGCTGAAGTAATTGATAAAATTCAGGTATTTGACCGATTGAGCGACCAGGCACAACTTACTGGCTTTGATGACGGAAACTCTGTAAAAACAGTGAACATAATAACCAAATCGGGAATTAAAAATGGACAGTTTGGCCGCATTTATGCAGGCGCCGGAACCGATGGCCGCTATACAGGCGGCGGTAATGTGAGTTTTTTTAATGGCAACAGGCGTATTTCTATCGTGGGCAATTTTAATAATATCAATCAGCAAAACTTTTCATCGCAGGATTTGTTGGGTGCAACCAGTAGCGGCGGTGGCGGTAATCGTGGTGGTGGACGTGGCGGCGGTGGTGGTGGTGCCGATAATTTTAATGTAGGCCAGTCGAGCGGTATTAGTAAAACCAATGCTGCAGGATTAAACTTTAGCAATGTGTATGGTAAAAAATTAACGCTATCAGGCAGTTATTTTTATAATAACAGCGCTAATACTAACGAGAGCCAGAGTAATAAAGTAACCAATTATGGCGGCAAACAAATAATAGAAAACTCAAACAGCGCTTCAGCATCTACCAATAATAACCATCGTGTTAATATGAGGTTAGAGTATAAAATTGATTCTTCTAACTCTATATTTATTATACCCAGCATTAGTTTTCAGGATAATAAATCCGAGTCTTTTTCAAACACCAAAACTATAGGCGGAAAAATTGATTCCAGTACATCTGTAAACAACGGTACATCTGACAGAAGTGGATATAATATCCGAAACAGTATTATGTTCCGTCACTCTTTTCCAAAACGTGGCCGTACTATTTCATTTGGTTTTAATACCGGCTGGAGTAAAAATGATGGTACAAGTGTAACCAACTCCGACTATAAATATTATAAACTTGGGATTGAAACAGATTCGCTGGCCAACAGGTTTACAGATAATTATACCACCGGTACTACCATTGGCGGTAATATTGCTTATACCGAGCCAATAGGTAAAAAGGCACAGTTACAAATTGATTATACTCCATCAGTACAAAAAAATAAGGCCGACCAGCAAATATTTAATTACGATGGAGCAAAATATTCTCTTTTTGATACCTCATTATCCAACCGTTTTGATAATACCATTACCACTAATAATGTGGGTGTAAATTATCGCTTAGGGCAAAGCAGGGATGAGCAACTTTCTTTTGGAGTAAATTTTCAAAACTCTAAATTAGAAAGTCAGCGTGTTTTTCCAACAGCAACATCTGTTAATCAATCGTTCAGCAATATCTTGCCTAATGTAATGTGGAGAAAAAAATTATCCCTGGTTAGCAATATCCGTGTGTTTTACAGGGCATCCACTAATTTTCCATCCATCAGCCAGTTACAGGATGTAATTAATAATAACAACCCGTTAAGTGTAAGCAGTGGTAATCCTGATCTTAAACAATCGTACACTCATTTTTTAGCAGGCCGTTATTCTTACACCAATTCAAAAACCAGTAAAAGCTTTTTTGCCAATTTAATGCTGCAAACAGCAAGTGATTATATTTCTACGGCAGTGTATTTTCCCAACGATTCGGTAATACAAAATGTAAAGGTGGCCAGCGGATCGCAGTTTAGTAAACCAATAAATTTAGATGGGTACAAAAGTTTGCGTACATTTTTCACCTACAGTATGCCGTTGAAATTTATTAAAACCACTTTAAATGTAAATGCAGGGTTTAGCTACTCCAGGTTGCCCGGTTTTATTGATTATCAAAATACCGTTACTAATAACTATGTGTACAATACAGGCGTAGTGTTTGCAAGCAACATTAGCGAATATGTAGATTTTAATCTTTCTTACAGCGCTAATTTTAATAATGCTTCTTCAACAACTACTACAAAATATGTTAATCAATCCGCAGGCGCACAAATTAATTTGTTAAGTAAAAAAGGTTGGTTTGTTCAAAACGATGTATCAGGAAATGCTAACAGTGGTTTAGCTGCAGGCTTTAACCAAAGCTTTTGGTTGTGGAATGCAGCCGTAGGTAAAAAAATATTGAAAGGCCAGTCAGGCGAAATCAAGCTATCTGTTTTTGACCTGTTGAAACAAAACCAAAGTATAGTAAGAAGTGTTACCGACACTTATATACAAGATGTGCAAACACAGGTATTACGACAATACTTTATGCTAACGTTTACTTACAAGTTAAAAAACTTTGGTAGTGGCCCGGCCCGTCAAAGCAATTTTAACCGTGGCGAAGGTGGAATGCCTGGCGGAGGATTTGGTGGCGGTCGCCCAGGTGGTGGCGGTGGCTTCTAAGTTTTGGGTAACTTTAGACAGGATTAAAAAAATGAATTGTTTTGAACCAACCGGAATTAATTGTGCAACTGCAACAGGGAGATGAGCAAGCTTTTAAAAAGCTGTTAGATGAGTGGCAGGATATGGTGTACAATACGGCAATAGGTATTGTTCAAAACGAAGACGATGCAGATGATATTACGCAAGATGTTTTTATACAGGTGTACCAGTCGGTAAGTTCTTTTAAAGGCGAGTCAAAATTTTCTACCTGGTTATACCGTATTGTAATATCCAAAGCGCTGGACCATGTAAAAAGAAAGAAACGAAAAAAACGTTTTGCATTTGTACAAAGTTTGTTTGGTAATGATGGCGAAGAAATAGTGCATCCGGAAGAATTTAATCATCCCGGTGTGGTGATGGAAAATAAAGAAAGAGCAGCAGAGTTATTTAAAGCGATGGAACTGTTACCAGATAACCAGCGCATTGCTTTTACACTGCATAAGCTGGAAGCACAAAAGCACCAGGATATTGCAGAAATAATGAACCTGTCTTTAACAGCTGTAGAATCATTAATAGCCAGGGCAAAAGGAAATTTAAGAAAAACGTTGACTGCTTACTATATAAAAAATAATTTTTAAGAAGATGAACAACAACGATCATATTAATAAATTAACTGAAGCTGCGCTAAGCAGTTTGGATAATGCCGAAAGGGCAACAGCCAAGCCATATCTTTTTACAAGATTAAATGCCAGGATGCAAAATGCAAACGAAAGCAATTGGGATAATGCATTGCGCTTTATTTCTAAACCGGCTTTTGCTTTTGTAAGCCTTTGCCTGGTGGTGGCCATTAATGCAATGGTAATTGCCTATAACTATCCTGATAAAACAACCACAGTAACCGAAGAGCAGTACGCATCAGTAGATGAATACAGCAGCTCCGTAACTGTATTAAACGACATTGAAAATATAGAACCATAATGAGCACACAAACAAAAAGCAAATTATACCTTTTAATAATTGGCATATTGCTTATTACAAATATTGCTATGCTGTTTTTTTTCTTTAATAAAAAAGATGATGGAAAAAAAGGAGCTAACCGTGGTAATAACGACAGGGGCGCTATGATGAAAAGTTTTTTGCAAAAGGAAATTGGATTTAACGATCAGCAGATACAATTGTATGATACGTTAAGCAAACAATACAAGCAAAAAATGAAGGCCGATTTTGAAGCACAGAAAAATAATAAGGAAGAACAATTTAAAGAATTGGGTGTAAAAGGCTTTAGTGATTCTGCAATTGCTGATATGGTAAGTAAAACAGGCGAAAGGCAAAAGTTGATGGAACTGCAATTGCTCAATCATTTTGCAGCGATAAGAAAAATTTGTACTGTAGAGCAACAAGCAAAGTTTGATACACTGTTTTATAAAATATGGAATAAAAAGAAAAAACCGGAAGAAAAAAGGCCGGACGGAAAATAATAAATCAATTTCTCTCACACTAAAACAAAATAATAATACAATGAAAAAACAAATTTTATTAGCGGCTGCTGTAGCATTATTTAGTATTGCCACAGTTAATGCACAGGGTGGTGGTAATTTTCAACGCAAAACACCCGAAGAAAGATTGAAACCCATTCATGAAAAAATAGATAGCGCCTTTAAATTAGATGCTGCTAAATTGAAACAGGTGGATGATATCTTTTTAAATTCTTTTAAAGAATCCGATAAAAAAATGGAAGAAATGAGAGCGGGTGGCGGACAGATGGATAGAGATGCATGGCAAGCTGCAAGGCAAAAAATGACCGATGACAGAGATACGAAGTTAAAAGAAGTACTTACTGCAGATCAAATGAAAACATGGAAAGATCAGATTGAACCGACCACAAGGCCACAAAGAGGTGGAGGAAACAGAGGTGGTGGTGGAAAATAGTTTTGGGTGAATATGAATAGCAAGGGCTCCGCTTTTATTGGCGGGGCTTTTTTTTAAGTACTAATTATACTAACTAAAAAAGGCATTTCTGTAGAAACAGAAATGCTTAAAACCAAGAAACCTGTATAGCCAACTATTTCAAACAAAAGATAATTAGAGCAATCAATTGGCACGCAGAGCAACAGGGATGGCAGAATTAATAAAAATATTTTTATCAGCGCCCTCTGCGCCTCTGCGTACAAAATCCTCTTTACACAAACCCCTTCCAACGCATAAATCCTGCACTGCCTAAAATAACGGCACTTAATAATATCATACTGCCGGGTAAAGTTTTTTCGTTGTCACTTTCATTTTTTACTTCGGGTAATAATGTAGCATATTGCGCCTCGGTAACTGTTTCTTCATCATTTTTTGCAGTAGCATCATCCTGCCAGTTATTAATATTGGTGCCGGTTAATGCAGTTAACTGCAGCAGCTCTTTTTTTCTTCTGGCTTTTAGATCCTGTAAATATTTTTTACCGGCATCGCAACTTAAATCGCCTGTTGCCGGGTGTGTAATAATATACCTTGCCTGAAAGTTTTCGGTATTGGGCGTTACCTGAAACATAAGATCTTGTGCAAATGATTTTCTGTTGTACCTGAAATGTAATCTTGTAAAATGTACATTTCTGCTGCCGTTATCCATTTCATCTTCATCCACATCGCTGTAATCGGTCCAGTCTTTACCGTTTAGCCACCAAACACCGCTTTGTACCAAATCTTGTTCTGTAGGTGGGTTGCCCACACAAGGGTCGCATTTCATTTGATTGATTGGTGTAACATTCCAGGCATATTCTAAAAATGCCACAGCTTTATTTTCATTATTCCACTGGTGAGTAAAAAGATTACCATAAAAGCTGCCAAAGTTTTTTTGTACAAACAACGGTATATTTTTATCCGTAACAATATTGGTATTGCGGTAATTGGTACACTCAATGCGTCCTTTGCGGCTAAAAGCATACACAATTAAATCCTGGTCGCCATCAGCATTGGCCATGCCTAAGCGAATGGGCAGCATAAACTTGGGGGAGTTAAATTTTATTTGAATAGGCCGGAGAAAATTACTGTTTAGTTTCTTTTTTTCTTTCTCATTTACCTTAACTACAAAAAATTTAAGATTGCTTTTTATATACGGGTCAAGTACTTCCTCTGCATCGGCAGGAATTTTATACCCGTTTTCATTCAACCAGTCTTTTAATCCGCTACTTTCTTTAGCTGATAAAATTAAAATATCGTATTCGCCAACAATGTACTGTGCTTCAATTTTTACTGCATCTTTTTTTCTTACGTTGCCGTAACCACTCACCGCTACTTCGCTTAAAGACTTATTGGCCATTGGGGCCATCTTGTCATCTTCTCTGTAACCATAGCAAGGATTTTGATCCCAGTACTCTACTAATCTTGGCGCACTGTAATCATTTAGTTTTTGAAAAATACTTTGGTCTACTACTTTAATATCTTCCTTCTTCAATACTACAGGTACCGGTACTACCATGGCAAAATCTTTGGTATCGCCTTTAAAATCGTTGTACATGGTAATTACATTTTTGTTGCCATCACGTACCAGAATTACCTGCGATGTTTTGTTTTTTAATGTACCATCAGCCTTGCTTACATAAAAGCCGCAGAAGGACATAATAAATGGCGTTGCAATAATTGCCACCCCAATGATCAATAGTTTGTGTTTCATAATTTATTTTTTAGAGTTGATTGATTACATGATTGACCTGGTATGAACGATATGTAGAAAATCGTTTTTTGTAGTGTTGTATTTAGGGGAAGTAGTCCACTGGAACCTTCTGGCTTTAAACAACCAATCCAGCAATGGTACTAATGGTTGAGCAAGTATTAACACAACTATGGGTGCGCCATTTATAAATTTAAATGTGGTTAAATAAAATGCAACAGCGGCAATAGCAATACACCAAACAATTCTTGCCCATTTATTATCAGGAATTGTTTTAGGGTCGGTGATCATAAAAAAAGAAAACAATAATAAGCTTCCGGTGCTTATACTTTGCACAAAAAAATCTATTGGCCAGCCTAAATAAATGATCTGCCTTATAAAAAGTAAACCTGCAAATGTGCCTAAAAAAGTCAGGCTGATATCTAATTTTTGTACCCTGGTAACTACAATAAAACCCAGGCAGCAAACACCAAATAAAATTACCGTTCCGCTGCCCCATTGCCCCGGGCTAAACCATGCTGTATCCGTTAAAAAAATGGCAGTAACAATACCCAGCGCCGACGGATTGAAAATATGTTTACCTTTTATTTTTATAATAAACTTAGATGCGATGGAAATAAAAGCAGCCAGCGCAGCAATTTCAACATGATTGGTTTTTAACAATAAGCTTAACCCAAATGATGAAATGATAACGGAGGGAAAACTAAAAGCAATACGTTTGTTATAGGCGAATGTTTTTTTACCTAAAAAATATTCGAATACTAATTGTGTTGTAATACTTGTAATAAAGTAGGTACTGTATAACCACCACGCTGCCTGCCAGTGTAAAAACAAAATACCATAACTTAAAAATATGGTTTGAAATAAAATTTGAAAATAGCGGGCATCTTTAAATAGCTTTTGTAAAAACATAACAGTTAAATTTTTTTATTGGATGAAGCAGTGCCGGGAATTACACAATTCAATTGTTAATTAAATGTAAATGGGGGTAAAACAAATTTTTATGGAAAATAAAAAATGTTGCATCGGACTTTATCAAAAAAGACATATTGAAAATGTATAAAATGCCGTAACTAAAAATGAATAAATAGTATGCCTGCAACTAAACTCGTATGCCTTGGTACACTATCTGATGCTCGCCATTATTAATAATAAAAAGCATAAGCTTCAGTGTAGTAGATGCACTATTGGGCGTTGACAATTATCACCATAGACACTACCCGCCGTCATTTTATAAAGCGTGTTCATAATATATTTTTATGCACTTTTCCATCTGTTTCGATTGGTGAATTTTTTTGAACCTGGTTAATGAAATAGTTTAACCCTAAAAACTTAGGTCATGAGAAATTTTAAATTTACATTTCTACTGCTATTATTTACAGCCCAAGTAAAAGCACAAACTATTAATATTAGTGGCCCGGCAGGCAGTGGCCAATTTGGTAAAACGGTTACTGTTTTAACTAATGGTAATTATGTGGTAACCGACCCTTTGTATGATGAGGGTGCTATTGCTAATGTAGGGGCTGTTTATTTGTATAATGGGAGCACATATGCACTTATAAGTATATTAAAAGGGGGTAAAGCAAATGACCAGGTTGGAAGCGGGGGAATAACTTCTTTGCTTAACGGTAATTTTGTAGTGAGCAGCCCTGATTGGGATAATGGAACAATTGTAAATGTTGGAGCTACCACATGGGTAAACGGCGTTATTGGTCTATCGGGCGTGGCAAGTAGTACTAATTCATTGATAGGTATTAAATCGGGTGATAATGTAGGAACAACAATAACTCCACTAACTAATGGCAACTATGTTGTCAATAGCATACATTTTGATGGTTTTCCGACAACTACAGATGTTGGTGCTGTTACCTGGGGCAATGGCAATACCGGAATAAGTGGAATGGTAACTCCTGTAAACTCTCTAATGGGCTGGTATGCCTGGGACTGGATTGGCAGCGGTGGCATTATCCCTCTTAATAACGGCAATTATATAGTGATAAGCCCGTATATGGACTTTAATCATATAGATGTTGGTGCTGTTACCTGGTGTGATGGGACAACTGGCAAAAGTGGGACGATGCCTGCAGCTGGCACATTAATGGGAAGTAATCCAAATGACGAAGTAGGTAGTGGGGGAATACAGATACTAAGTAATAATAATTACATGGTGTTATCTCCAAATTGGAATTTTCATCAGGGCGCAATTACTTGGCGCAGTGGTACAACAGCGTCCACTGTAACAGTAGGTACTTTCAATTCCCTGGTTGGATATGGTTGTAATAGCCCTGTTTTGTCTGCTGGCGGCGATTATTATTATATAGCCAACCCTTCATGGGATAATGGATCATTAATAGATGTTGGAGCAGTTACATGGGGTTATGGTACTTCGGGACTATGCGGCGCAATAAGTAGCAGTAACTCGTTAATTGGCAGTACTGCATATGACCGGGTTGGATCTAATGTAAGTGTTTTGAACAATGGAAATTATGTGGTAATAAGCCCTAATTGGACCGATGGAACTGTTTCTAAAGTGGGTGCTGTTACTTTGAGTAATAAAAATACCCCCATAAATGGATTTGTTAGCAGCAGTAATTCCATTATAGGTAGTACTGAAAACGACAGTGTAGGAAGTGCTGGCATAATTGACCTTAATAATGGAAATTTTGTAGTGGGCAGTCCTAATTGGGATAACGGGGCAATTACCAATGCAGGTGCAGCAACATTAGTTAGTGGTACTGCGGGCTTGTCAGGATCGCTAAATAGTGGTAATTCGTTAGTCGGTAATACTGCCAATGACCGGGTAGGATTAAATGTCTATAGCTTAAGTAATAGCAATTATGTTGTATGCAGTCCCAATTGGACTAATGGAACAACCTCTAAAGCCGGCGCTGCTACATTTGGTAATGGAAATACAGGGATTACTGGAATAGTGACTGGTAGTAATTCTTTAGTAGGTAGCAATGAGGGGGACAGTATAGGAAGTTCTGGTGTAGTTGCCCTTAGCAATGGTAACTATGTTGTAACTAGCCCAAATTGGAATAATGGAACAGGTGTTCATGTTAGTGCTGCAACATGGGGAAATGGAAACACTGGTACAACAGGCACGGTCAGTAGCAGTAATTCATTAATTGGCAGTGCCGCCGGGGATAGTATAGGAAGTAATAACAATATAGTTGCACTTAATAATGGCAGCTTCATAATAAAAAGCCCAAAATGGGATAATGGAGCAGATGTTAATGCAGGGGCAATTACCTGGGGAAGTGGATCAGGAAGTACAACAGGTATTTTAAATAGTGGTAATTCTTTAGTAGGTAATGCAGCTAATCCTTTAGCCAATATTGGGGTAACCGAGCTTACTAATGGGAACTTTTTAATAACAAACCCCAATTGGAATAATGGCGCCTCAACTAGGGCGGGAGCTATTACCTGGGGCAGCGGCGTCACTGGCATCTCCGGAGTAATCAGCAGTAGTAATTCCTTAACAGGTACTTCTTCAGAAGATGTTATAGGAAACGGGGAAATACTTAGACTAAGCAATGGCAACTTTATTGTAAAAAGCCCTGAATGGGATAATGGAGCTGTAATTAATGCCGGAGCAATTACCTGGGGTAATGGTGCTTCAGGTATATCCGGTCCTGTAAGTAGCAGTAATTCTCTCGTGGGCAGCGCAGATAATCCCTTAACAAATCCTACAATAACCCTATTGAGTAATGACAACTATTTAGTAAGAAACCCTAAGTGGAATAATGGTGCCATAACAAAAGCTGGAGCAATTACATGGGGTGATGGCATGATTGGGGTATCCGGATTGGTTAGTAGCAACAACTCTTTAGTGGGCAATAAAATTAATGATTCAATAGGTAGTGGTAATTTGACGATATTAAATAATGGAGGTTATATTATTAATAGTCCAAACTGGGATAATGGAATAGCAACTAATGCGGGAGCCATTACCTTAGGTAATCCTAACAATGGAGCTACTGGCTTTATTTCTTCTTGTAACAGTGTTACAGGCACATTAACATCAGGAGGATCTTCACTAACTTCTGCCTATAATGCTGCTTATAATTACTTAATAGTAGGCCGTCCCTCCGAAAACATCATCAGCATTTTTAATCCCGAAAGCATGACGATGGCTGAAATGCAGGATTCAATAACACAAAATATTTATACCCTTACCGCTACGCCATTAATTGCAAGTGTCGGCTGTCGCATTATTGCAACGCTTACTCCTAACGGAGCAAGCCCGGTTAGCAGTGCAGTAAAAGCCAAAGTTTGGGTAGAGTCCTCCTTGCCAACTTATGGAGGCGACCCATTTGTAGCCCGACACTATGAAATTACACCAGTAACTAATGCTTCCACAGCAACAGCAAAAGTTACATTGTACTTTACTCAGCAGGAGTTTGACGATTTCAATAACCATCCGGGCAGCTTGTTAAACTTACCAACAGACAATGCTGATGTAACAGGCATAGCCAATCTTCGAATTGGAAAATATCCCGGTACTAGTAGCAATGGTAGCGGACTACCCGTTACTTATTCCGGTAGTCCGGTAATCATCGATCCTAATGATGCAGATATTATTTGGAATGGTGGTGTTAACCGTTGGGAAGTGAGTTTTGATGTAACAGGCTTCAGTGGATTTATTATTCAAACCAAAGCAACAATAATTCCCATAAAACTGTTAGATTTTTATGCAACCCATTCCCAAAACGATGTATTACTAACCTGGAAAACCACCAATGAAATCAATACAAATAGTTTTGAAGTGCAAAGAAGTACAGATGGCCGGATCTTTACAAAAGTGGGTACAGTAGCAGCAATCAACAGCACTGTTGATCAAACCTATAATTATACCGATGCAGGAGCTGGCTTGTTAAGTGCCAATAAACTTTATTATCGCCTTAAAATAGTAGATAAAGATGGTAGCTATAGCAATTCATTAATAGTGCTGTTGCATTTATCCAAAAATAATAGTGTTACGGTATACCCTAATCCGGTAACTAATATAACAACGCTTAGTTTTGAAAATAAAACTTTAATAAATACAACAGCAGTGATAACAGATATGTTGGGTAAGCAGTTAAGGCAATTTATTATCAGCAATTATCAGCAACAAATTAATATCAGCCATTTTGCCAATGGTGTGTATATATTAAAACTGGAAGATGGAGTAGCAATAAAGCTTGTAAAAAATTAAGGTAATTTCAATTTTAATAAAACGGCTATCCCAAAAAGGGTAGCCGTTTTATCTGAAAAATTGTTGTGTAATTATTTTCTTTTGCTTCGCCACTTATAAAATAAATATCCAAAACAAAAAAGTAAAATTGTATTTTGAAAAAAAATTGATTGTATGAAAAGAGTTACATCTATCGGCGGCGTATTTTTTAAATGCAATAATCCTGATGCACAAAAAGACTGGTATGCCAAACATTTAGGTATTGCCATGGATAAATACGGCAGCAGTTTTGAATGGCGGCACAGCAATGATAAGGAAAAGAAAGGCTATTCGGTATGGAGCCCTTTTGAAAAGGAGACCGATTATTTTGGCGATGCATCGCAACAATACATGATCAACTACAGGGTGGATGATCTTGAAGCACTGATAAAACAATTAAAAGAAGAAGGTGTAACTATTGTAGATCAGATGGAAATTTATGAGTACGGAAAATTTGTACATGTACTGGATGGCGAAGGCAACCGGGTGGAATTATGGGAGGCCAACGATGAGGTATATGAAAAAATGGCGAATGTGGTTACCCAATAACCCAGAGGTTAAATAACAAAATGAATTTTTAAGAAAAGGTATAAATAAAATGAAAAATTTAATTCAAATTTCGGTTGTTGTATTTATGCTGCTTTTGTGTACAGAAAGTTGCAGTAATGCAAACAGTACAGAAAAACCTGTTGCGCAAGTTGATACCACAAAATATGTTTGCATGCCATGTGGTAGAAGTTGTGATACCACAGTATACGAAAAGCCCGGCACCTGTAAAAGCTGTATGATGAACTTGGTTGATAAAAATACTGTTCGGATTAAGCATATAGCGCCAGACGCAATTTGTAATTTTATTGCTGATATGGGTAAAGAAAATATAGTGTTGCTTGATGTACGTACAGCAGAAGAATTTAACGGCACAGCACCCGATAAATTTGGCCGGCTGGCAGGCGCCATAAATATTCCGGTGCAGGAGCTGCAAAACAGAATGACAGAGTTAAAGGATTACAAGAATAAAGAGATAGTAGTATACTGCAGCCACAGCCACCGCAGCCCAATGGCAACCTATGTGTTAATGCAAAACGGATTTACTAAAGTAACCAATATGCAATCGGGTATGAGCGAATGGAATAATAAAACAACTGCTAACGATTGCAACAATAAACTATACATCAAACAGTAAAATTTATTTAATACAATAACCTAAAAAGCATGAAGAAAATAGCGATAGTAGTATTAAGTGTAAGCGCACTTATTGCATTACAAAATTGCAGCGGCAGTAAAAAAGCAGCTAAGGCACCTGCGGTAATTTCTTTTGATAAAGATGTGATGCCGATAATGCAATCACGTTGTACACCCTGTCACTTTCCTCCGGAAGGAAGAAAACAGGCATTGAATACTTATGATGCTGTAAAAACCAATATCACCGAAATAATTGCCAGGGTAAAATTGCCGCAGATTGATAATAAGTTTATGCCCTTTAAAAATAAAAAGCCAGCATTAAGTGATAGTTTAATTAACATATTGGAACAATGGCAAAAACAAAATATGCCACAATAATTCTTCATCAAAAAAAAATATAAAAATGCAAAACGCAATTAGTTGGTTTGAAATACCGGCAACAGACATTAGCAGGGCACAAAAATTTTACGAAACCATTTTTGGTTTTACCATGACGGCTATTGATATGCCCAACATGAAAATGAGAATGTTTCCGCTGGATGACCCGATGAATGGTATTGGCGGCGCTATTGTAGATACGGGTGGTTTTCATAAACCATCGTTAACTGACGGTCCTTTAATTTACTTAAATGGCAATCCGGATCTGCGCCATGTATTAGATAAAGTAGAAGCTGCCGGTGGAAAAATTTTAGTGCCACGCATGGAGATAAGCCCTGAGTATGGCGATATGGGTGTATTTATTGATAGCGAAGGTAATCGTATAGCATTGCATAATATTCCTGCATCGATGCAAAAATAATTATGGCTTAATGAAATATACAATTGAACAGGCTATAGAAATTTTAGAAAGAACCCCAGCAGTTTGTACAACATTGCTTATGGGCTTAAGTGATGATTGGGTGATGAACAACGAAGGTCCGGAAACATTTTCGCCCTATGATGTAATAGGCCACCTGGTACACGGCGAAAAAACCGATTGGGTGGTAAGGGCAAAAATGATTCTTGAGTTTGGCAATACAAAAAGCTTTGTGCCATGGAATAGGTTTGCACAGTATGAAGAAAGTAAAGGCAAATCTTCACAACAACTTTTAGATGAATTTGCTGCTATAAGAAAAGAAAATATGATATGGTTTAAATCTGCACATTTAACAGAAACAGATTTGGATAAAAAAGGAATGCACCCTGTATTGGGTGAAGTAACGTTGAGAAATTTACTCTCCACCTGGGTGGTGCATGATCTTACCCATATTGCACAAATAACCCGTGTAATGGCAAAACAATATACAACAGAGATGGGGCCATGGCCACAATTTTTTCGTATTTTAAATTTCTAATTTTTTACAATGACATCAAAAGCTATCACTGTAGAGCAATACATTGCAGAGTTGCCGGAAGATAGAAAGAAACCTATTACGGAGTTAAGAAAAGTAATTAAGAAAAATTTGCCCAAAGGATTTAAAGAGGGCATGGGTTATGGTATGATTGGTTATGTAGTGCCGCACAGTATTTATCCGCCAGGTTATCATTGCACTCCGGAATTGCCGTTGCCTTTTATAAGCATTGCATCTCAAAAAAATTTTATTGCAGTATACCACATGTATGTGTATGGCGATGCCAAACTGGCAAAATGGTTTATTGATGAATATGCTAAACTTAGTATTGGAAAATTAGACATGGGCAAAAGTTGTATCCGCTTTAAAAACCCCGAAAAAATACCTTATAAATTAATTGGTGAACTAAGCAGCAAGATAACTGTAGATGACTGGATTGAAGTGTATGAAAAAAATTTAAAGCGGTAATAGCACAGATACTTAATAATAAAGCCCTGGCATTTAGTTCGGGGCTTTATTGTTATAACTATTTTACACCAGCTTATATATCTCCATTATATCCTCCAGTATTTTATGAAAATTAATTTTGAGGTCAATTAATTTTCCGGTGTGTATATCAAATACCCAGCCATGTACCCGCAGTCCTCTTTCTTTATAGGCTTGTTGTACAGCTGCGGTTTTTATCAGGTTAACACATTGTTCCTGCACATTTAATTCTATCAACCGGTCATACCTTTTTTCTTCTTCGGTAATAGCGTTAAGTTCTTCTTTATGCAGCCGGTAAACATCACGTATATTTCTTAACCAGGGATTTAAAATGCCCATATCATTACTTTGCATGGCAGCCTTTACACCGCCACAGGCATAATGGCCGCATACAATAATATGGTTTACATTTAAATGCCGTACCGCATAGTTCAATACACTCATTACATTAAGATCGATGCTGATAACCATGTTGGCAATATTGCGGTGTACAAAAACTTCACCTGGTTGTACACCCATCATATCTTCGGCAGTAACACGGCTATCGCTACAGCCAATGTATAAAAATTCCGGACTCTGCCCCTTACCAAGTTGCTCAAAATAACCAGGATCAACAGAAAGTTTATCAGCCACCCATTGCTTGTTATTGGCAAATATTTCTTCAATCTTATCCATAAATATTTTTATTTAGCTGCTTAAAAAATGGAGGCTTAATTTATAAAGTAAATTAATAATTAACAACGGTATAAAATATTATTTTCAAGTTGGCTAACCACGCATCAAAAACCCTGAAATTTATCAGGCTTATAAAACAACTTACCCTTGCAGGTGCAAATAAAATAGAATTAAAAGGAGATTTATTAAGATAAAGAAGAACAACTAAATTATATCAACTTAAGCAGTACCTAAACCGAAGTAAACCTTGCATTGAAACGGTAGAAACTTTTACCACAATTTCCGTATAAAATCTTATTCTGTAGCCAAAAGAAATAAAAGTTCGTAATATTAGCATCCGAAAATGATATAGCCCAGTCAATTAAACTACTTTAATTTTATTCTAATGCCTAATCAAGTGTTATCTGCTAAAAGATCAGCCACGTGTACAATATTTAAGCTTTTGGGGCAGGTGATTTACAAGAGCTGTGCGGCAGTAGGCTGTTTGTTATTTCTTTTCACAATCATACATTTTATTTCTTGCACTACCGGCAAAACGAAGGACAGCGCTTCATTATTTAAAGTGTTGGAAAGTGAAACAACAGGCCTCAACTTCAGCAACGATCTTACCTTTTCTAAGGACTTAAATCTTCTCCGGTACATTTATTTTTATAATGGCAGTGGTGTGGGCGGCGGCGATTTTAATAATGATGGAAAAATAGATTTGTACTTTGGTGCCAATCAAAAGCAGAACCGGCTTTACCTGAATGAAGGTGGTATGCATTTTAAAGACATTACCATTGAAGCTGGAATACCCGACGATAAAGGCTGGACCACAGGTGTGTCAGTAGCAGATGTAAATGCCGATGGGCTATTGGATATTTATGTTTGCCGTGTAGGCAACTTTGAAGTACTACACAGTAAAAACCTTCTTTTAATTTGCACAGGCATTGATAAAAACGGAATTCCTCATTTTAAAGATGAAGCAATGCAATACGGGCTTGAGTTTGTAGGACTTTCCACCCAGTCCGCTTTTTTTGATTATGACCTTGATGGTGATCTTGATATGTTTTTACTCAATCATTCTGTACAGGGATATACTGCGCTAAGAACACGAAATGATTATTTAAAGATTAATAACCCTTTGGTGGGCGCCAGGTTGTTTAAAAACGAAAGCAATCATTTTACTGATGCAACGAAAGAATCAGGCATTAATAATTCGATATTAGGTTATGGATTAGGAATAACTGTTGCTGATATAAACATGGATGGTTACCCTGATGTATATGTTGGAAATGATTTTTACGAAAATGACTACCTGTACATTAATCAAAAAAATGGCAGCTTTAAAGAAGAGGGCGAAAAGCAGTTGATGCATACCAGCCATTATTCGATGGGTGTGGATGTGGCAGACGTTAACAATGATGCCTTTCCTGAAATTATTTCTCTGGATATGTTGCCCGCTGATCCTACAATTCTTAAAATGTCAAGCGGTGAAGATGACTTTGATGTGTTTAATTTAAAACTAAGCGAAGGGTACTCCTGGCAATACAGCAGAAACAATCTTCAACTTAACAGGCGTAATGGTCTTTTTAGTGAGGTAGGCCTTTACAGTGGCATTGCCGCTACTGACTGGTCGTGGGCACCGTTATGGATGGATTTTGATAATGATGGCTTAAAAGACCTTTTCATTTCAAATGGCATCCCTAAAAAAATGAATGATATTGATTACATCAACTATATTTCGAGTAACGAAACGCAGATGGATTTAAGGAGTAAAAATACCAGCACCAGTGATTTTGACCTGATAGAAAAGCTGCCGCAAATTGCAATGCCCAATAAATTCTACCGAAACAAAGGCGAATTGATGTTTGAAGACATGGCCACAGGTATAGAAAACGATCTGCCTACTTTTTCAAACGGCGCCCTTTATGCTGATTTGGATAATGATGGCGACCTTGATATTGTGGTAAACAATATTAATGCTACTCCCCTTATTTATGGAAATACCAATAGCAAACAAGGCCAAAGAACATCCCTGAAAATTGACCTGATTGGAGACACTAAAAACAAGCGTGCAATTGGTGCTAAAGTAATTGTTTATGTAAAAGGCGAGGTAAGAACTTATGAAAAATTTCCGGTAAAAGGTTTTCTCTCCAGCATGGATGCGCCTTTGTTAATCGGCCTTGCAAAATCAGCAATAGATTCGGTGTTATTAGTATGGCCTGATAATTCTTTTCAGAAAATAAGTATTCCAGTAACCGATGCAGGCCTTACTGTTACATATCAGAAAGGATTGCCCTTATTCGATTACAGCAGCTTACAAAAGATTAATATAAATAAATCTAATTTGGTAACCGATATTACCAAGGCCACCGGGATTAATTATGTGCATACAGAAAATGAATTTGTTGATTTTAACAGGGAACATTTAATGCCGCACATGGTTTCAACAGAAGGCCCTGCACTTGCTGTTGCCGATGTAAACCATGATCATCTTGATGACGTATTTATTGGATCAGGAAAAAACAGTAAAAGCGTTTTATACATTCAGACACGCTCAGGAACTTTTGTAAAAACAAACCAACCCGCCCTTGATATGGACAGCACTTATGAAGCTGTTGCTGCAACCTGGTCCGATATAAATAGTGATGGCCATCCGGATTTAATTGTTGTTAACGGGGTTGATCAAAATTATGAAGAAGCAGATTATGGAACTCCTCGAATATATTTAAATGATGGTAAAGGAAAGCTGAGTAAAGCGGTGGAAGCTTTCAGCAACCTCAACCTTTCAGCTTCTGGTATAGAGGCAGCAGATTTTAATAATGATGGTTTTCCGGATCTGTTTGCAGGCGCAAGATCCGTTTCAGGAAACTATGGTAAAATTCCTCAATCCTGTTTATTACAAAATGACGGCAAGGGTAAATTTACAGATGTAACCAATACTATTGCAAAAGGATTGGCGGAGATTGGCTTTGTAACCAACAGCATTTGGTTTGATATTGATAAGGATGGAGATAAAGATCTTATCGTTTCGCTGGAATGGGGCGGTATTTATGCTTTTATAAATAACAAAGGGATTTTTCAAAAGCAGGTGCTAACAGATAAACAAGGCTGGTGGAATTTTGTAATGCCTTATGATTTTGATGGCGACGGAGATATAGATTTAATTGCGGGAAACTTAGGTGAAAACAGCCGCCTGAAAGCATCGCCAAAGGAACCTGTAAAATTATACTACAACGATTTTGATGGAAATGGAAAGAACGAACAAATATTAACTTACTATGTAGCCAATAAAGAAATATTATTTACCGGTAAAAGCGATCTTGATCGGCAATTACCATTTCTTAAAAAGAAATTTTTATATGCCAAAGATTTTGCAAAAGCCTCTGTTACAGATTTATTTGGGCAGGAGATGCTAACTAAATCAACTGTGTTGAGTGCAGATTACTTTTCCAATTCGATATTAATTAACCAGGGTAACTTAAAATTTTCTGTTCAGCCTCTGCCCTGGCAGGCACAGCTTTCGCCTTTTAAAGATGCTGTAGTGTATAATGCCAACAACGATAGTCTTCCGGATATGCTGCTTGTTGGAAATTACTATAACAACAATACCGAGTTAGGGCGAAATGATGCTGATTTCGGCACCATACTCATCAACAGTGGAAACAATAATTTCTTTTGCCAGGCATTGAACGGGGTAGATGTTAAGGGCCAGGCCAGGCGTATAAAAAAGATCAGCATTAATAAAAAGGAAGCTTTTATAATTGCAAGAAATAACGATAGTATTTTAGTGATAAAATAATTATACGCCAAATTTTGATACTTAGTTTTGTACAAGCGGTGTTGCCAATCAAAGTTCAGTATAGTTCTTAAATGCTACATACGCTGTACAGCTGGTATATGATAAATTTTTATAAATTTTTACTTATCATTTTAAACTGATCAATAGATGTATTTTGGTATTATTTACTGACTAATGAAAGCATATAAATTTTCTGCATCCGCTTTTTTAAACAGTTGTGTACCATCGTTCATAGTAGCTGCACTGCCACAAGCCACCCCAAAACGAATGGCATCTCTTAAGGTCATATTTTTTTCCAGCGAGTAGGTAATGCCCGCCACCATACTATCACCTGCACCAACTGTGCTCTTTTTTTCTACCGGTGGTGCTGCCACAAAATACCTATGGTCTTTACTTACTAACCATGCGCCATCAGGCCCCATCGATACCACAATTATTTCGGCAAAGCCATCCATTATGGCCTGGTGTGCGGCGTTGGGTACATCATCTTTATCCAGCCAATCAACATTCAGCATTTTACACAACTCGCCAATATTGGGTTTTATTAAAAAAGCGCCTTTGCCTTTTAAAGCCTGCAATGCAGCACCACTTGTATCTACAATGCATCTTGCACCAACAGCCGCTGCATTCTTTACAATTAAGCCATAAAAATAATCGGGGAGGCCGGGTGGTAAACTGCCGCTAGCCACAACAAACGATGGTGTAAATGCCCTGATCTGATCTACTAAAGTTTTTATTGTTTCTTCCAAAACTTCTTTACCGGGAAAAGTAAAACGGTATTGATTATTGATGGATGTTTCCAGAACGATCCAGTTTTCTCTGGTTTCTACCTTAGTATCTACTGCATGAAATAAAATACCTTCTTCTTTTAATAAAGAACACAACATATTACCATTGTGGCCACCAGCCGGAAACAATGCTACAGAAGAGGAATCCAGTTTTTTTAATGCTTTACTTACATTAATGCCGCCGCCGCCGGGTTCATTTACCACTTCGGTACAACGTAATTTACTTTCGGGTTTTAATTTTTCTACTCTTGAACTTTTATCAATACAAGGGTTAAGGGTGATGGTTAAGATCATTATAAATTTTTTATGTTTGAGGTATATTGTTTATTTCAGTTAGTACATCTTGTATTCTTTTATCCAGCGTTTCAAAATCGGTATAGCCTTTTGCCAGCAGGTAAAATCTGGTTTCATTAAATTGTATCAGCACCTGCGGAAAACTATCTACACTTAATTGTTTGCACAAAGCAAATTCGTAAAAGGCTTTTTCTTTAAAGTCGTTACTTTTTAATTTGCTGTAAAACTCATCAGAAGGGATATTATATTTTTCCAGTAAATGACGATAGGCTTCATCATCATCCAGGTCTCTGCCTTCATAATTTAAGGCGTATTGTAAATCGCTTGCAAAATCCAATTGCTGTTCAGGAAAATATTCTTTAAAGATGGATAAAGCAATGGCAGGTTTTTCGCTGTTCATTATCCAGTCGCTTTTATCGGGGTTAGCAGTATGCCATAAAAAATCTTCGCCAAATTGTATACCGGTTAATTCTTCTACTCTTTTATAAGCGCTTTGAATGTATGGACCAATTTTTTCAATCGGCATTTTGCTTTCGCCAATCATCATGCCACCACTGAGTACTTCAATATCTAATTGATCTTTATAATTGGCTGCAATTTTTTTTATTACGGGGCTAAAACCGTAGCACCAGCCACAGTAGGCATCGTAACAGTAAATTAATATGGGGTTGTTCATGCAGATTTTATTATTTGCAAAAATACTGATTAACGACGGTTAGTGTACACAACAAAATGTAACAACTATCTTTTATACCTTGCACACTGTAAATATTAATAATAAATAATGAAGACATATATTCTTGCTATTATATTACTCGCCGGATTGTGGGTGAGTTGTACGCCATCATCAAAAAAAAGTGAAGTACAGGTTACTGCAAGAGATACATCTGTTACACCTGCTACATCATACAGCGATCTGTTTATAGATAGCGCCACTATGGAAAAATTTATTGCAGTTCAGGAATATAAAGATTCGCTGGCTAACAGGCTCCGCAGTTTTTACAACAACCGTAATTACCAATGTGCATGGTTTTTTAAAGAAGGTATTGCAGAATATGCTACCACATTTTATGAAATGTACAATGATTATATCAGTTATTCCGGAGACAGTGCATTGTATAATTCCCGTTTGCAACAATTATATGATTCCGCTGTTTCTGGTAATTTAAAACCAAACGACAGTATCATTGCTGCAACTGAACTATTATTTACTGCACAATTTTTCAGGTATGCAACAAGGGCTTATCAGGGTAGTAATCAACTGGATGCAAAAGAGCTGGATTGGTTTATTCCACGAAAAAAAGTTAATGCTACTGCCCTGCTGGATTCGTTATTAAAAAATAAAGGAAAAAATTTATCTGCTTACGAACCGGTTAACAAACAATACAACCTGCTTAAACAGCAACTGGTAAAATATTATGAAATAGAAAAGACAGGCGGTTGGCCACTTATTAAAGCGGATAAAAAATTGTACCAGCTAAGCGATACGGCTGCTTCTTTAAAAGCAATAAAAAAAAGGCTTTATTTATCAGGTGATTTAAGTAATGCAGATACCTCGGCTGTATTTACCAAAGAACTGCAGCAAGGGATAAAGGATTTTCAAAAAAGATATGGCCTTAAAGAAGATGGAATTATCAGCACGGCTTTAATTACTGAAATGAACAGGCCTGTACAGCAACGTGTACAGCAGTTACTGATTAATATGGAGCGTATGCGATGGATGCCTGCCCAACCTGCAACAGATTATTTGCTGGTAAATATTCCTGAATTCCGGTTGCATGTATTTGAAAAAGGGAAGCATGCTTTTGCAATGAATGTGGTTACAGGTTCTGTTATACATAATACTGTAATTTTTAGCGGCACATTAAAACATATTGTTTTCAGTCCGTATTGGAATGTGCCTTCAAGCATTTTAAAAAAAGAAGTGTTGCCGGCAATAGCCCGAAATAAAAATTACCTGGCATTGCATAACATGGAATGGAATAATGGCGGCATAAGGCAAAAGCCCGGCCCACGCAATTCGCTGGGACTCGTTAAATTTTTATTTCCCAACAGCTATAATATTTATTTGCATGATACACCTTCTAAAAATTTATTTAATGAAAGTACAAGGGCTTTCAGCCATGGTTGTATCCGCATTGCAGAGCCAAAAAAACTGGCGCAATTTCTTTTGCGCAATGATGCTGCCTGGGACTCTCTGAAAATTACCAGTGCCATGAACGCTGGTAAAGAGCAGTACGTAAATGTAAAAGAACCTATCCCTGTATTTTTGGGTTATTTTACAGCATGGGTTGATGGTGATGGTAAACTGAATTTTAGAGATGATATTTACGGGCATGATAAAAAAATGAAGGCCAGGCTTTTTAATAAATAATTTATAAATGCCCGATTGATTACGATGACATTTATTCTTTTTTAATTTCGATTAGTATGAAAGAACAGCCAAGTAGTATTGTAAATATTGAAAAATATAAATCGTTTTTTTTAGGGGTTACTTTATTGGGGTTATAAATTATTGCATCGTCAAAATCCTGTGCGTAAAGTACTGTAATAGTATCTCCAATAGATTTTTCATCGCAGATTTTATTGTCTGTTTTTACATCAACTAACCTGTTTTTAGCTAAGAGATTTAATTTTATATAATTACCACCTCTGCTGTATTTCTTACAATTCTCAATAACAATTCCCGGAGATAAAGAGCCTTCTTCAATTAGCATCTTTACTCGTTTATAATCTTTATACATTATGGCTGCACCCAAAAAGCATACAATTGCAGCCACAAAGGCGGACCAATGTACCTGACTTATTTTTTTAGTGATGGTTACTTTCATTATCAATGCGCTTCCAGCCAATTTTCTCCCATACCAATTTCTGCATCTGTGGGTACGCCGTTGGGCAAAGCCAGGGCCGTTTGCATACAATTTAAAATTACAGGTTTAATGATCTCAATTTCACTGCGGTGGGCATCAAACACCAATTCATCATGTACCTGCAGCAACATCTTACTCTTAAAATTCTGTTTATTAAATTCGTGATGAATTTTTATCATGGCCATTTTTATCATATCGGCAGCAGTGCCTTGTATAGGAGAGTTAATGGCGTTGCGTTCGGCAAAGCCACGTACTGTAAAGTTGGCAGAGTTAATATCTTTTAGCCAGCGCTTGCGGCCCATCAGTGTTTCTACATAACCATTTTCTTTTGCAAAGTTGATGGTATCATCCATATACTTTTGAATATTGGGGAACTGCTTTTTGTAATTATCAATAATTTCTTTGGCTTCCGTTCTGCTGATGCTTAAATTTTCTGCAAGGCCAAATGCACCCTGGCCATAAATGATACCAAAGTTTACACTCTTGGCTTTATACCGCATTTCTTTAGTTACATCTTTTTCTTCTACATTAAAAACTTTTGCTGCAGTGGCGGTATGAATATCCTTGCCGGTAGTAAATGCTTCGCACATATTTACATCGCCACTAATGGCGGCTACAATGCGTAATTCTATTTGAGAATAATCGGCAGAAATTAATACATGATCTTTATCTCTTGGTATAAATGCTTTTCTTATTTCTCTTCCTCTATCGGTACGTACAGGAATATTTTGCAGGTTGGGGTTATTGCTGCTCAACCTGCCGGTAACAGCAACAGCTTGTGCATATGAAGTATGTACCCGACCGGTTTTTTTATTGATCATTAATGGCAGCGCATCTACATAAGTGGACTTTAGTTTGGTATATTCTCTGAAAATTAAAATGTCATCTACAATTTTATTTTGCGCTGCTAATTTCAATAATACATCTTCGCCGGTAGCGTACTGGCCGGTCTTTGTTTTTTTTGCTTTGGGGTCTAATTGTAATTTATCAAACAATACTTCGCCCAATTGTTTAGGGCTGGCTAAATTAAAACGAACGCCGGCTTGTTTATATACACTTTCTTCAGCCACTTTTGCTTCTCTTTCCAATTCTTTGCTATAATCATTTAAAAAACCTTCATCAATACGAATGCCTTCAAACTCCATGGCAGTTAACACTTTTACCAATGGGTTCTCCACTTCGTAAAAAACTTTTTCTACTTCTTTGGTTTTTAGTTGCGGTAAGAAAATGTTTTTTAATTGCAACGTAATATCTGCATCTTCGGCTGCATAATCTTTTATCTTTTCAAACTCCACATCTCTCATCGTTCCTTGCCCTTTTCCTTTCTTGCCAATCAGTTCTTCAATATGCACCGGCTCGTAACCTAAATATTTTGCACTTAAGGCATCCATATTTCTTTTACCATCGGGTTCAATTACATAATGTGCCAGCATGGTGTCAAAGGTATTTCCCAACAATTCAAAACCATACCATTTCAGCATCAGCATATCGTACTTTAAATTTTGGCCTACCCATGTTTTATCAGCATCATTAAATATTGCTTTGAATTTGTTGAGCAGGGCAATGCATTCTTCTCTATCTGCCGGGCAAGGCACATAATAAGCTTCGCCTGGTATTACCGAAAAACTTAAACCTACCAGCTCTGCATCATTGGCATCAATGCCGGTAGTTTCGGTATCAAAACAAATTTCCTGCTGGTTAATTAGTTTATTGGTTAACTCATTGATGAGTTCATCGGTATTGGCAAGAATGTAATCGTGTGGTGTATTATTGATATTTTTATCCACTGCCATTGTTGTTTCTTCTGTATCATCATTACCAGAAGCTGGTGCTGGTGCCTGCGGCTGCTCAATAACATTGCCAAACAGGTCCATTTGAGCGGTAGGAGCTTTTTCGGTTTTGGCAGCTGCCGATTTGTTGGTATGGTTCCATACTTCGGCTGCAACATTTATATCATCGCCCAAAACTCTTTTCCCCAAGGTTTTAAATTCCAGCTCTTCAAAAATTTCTTTCAGCACTTCTTTGTTTATTTCTTTTATCCTGAAATTTTCTTCATGAAACTCTGCTGTGGGCACATTGGTTATGATAGTAGCTAATTTCTTACTCATCACCGCCAGCTCTTTTCCTGCTCTTACTTTTTCGCCAATGGAGCCTTTTATTTTATCGGCATTATCTAAAATATTTTCCAGCGTTTCATACTCTGCTAAAAGTTTTGCAGCAGTTTTTTCACCTACGCCTTTTATACCGGGTATATTATCCACTGCATCGCCCATTAAACCTAAAATATCAATTACCTGGCTTACATTTTTAATGCCCCATTTTTCACACACTTCTTTTGGGCCCAGTATTTCAAAATTACCACCCTGATAAGGGGGCTTGTAAATTTTAATATTTTCGGAAACTAATTGACCATAGTCTTTATCAGGGGTTACCATAAAAACTTCATAGCCTTCTTTTTCGGCCTGCTTGGCCAAAGCGCCAATTACATCATCGGCTTCGTATCCATCAATACCAATTACAGGAATATTAAAACCTTCAATAATTTTTTTAATATCCGGCACAGCCGATAAAATATCTTCAGGAGTTTCCTGTCGGTTGGCTTTATAATCTGCAAAGTCGGTATGGCGTTCTGTAGGGGCATGCGTATCAAAACACACGGCCATGTGCGTGGGGTTTTGATTTTTTATAAGATCGATCAAAGTATTGGTAAAGCCAAACTGTGCATTGGTATTGCGGCCTTTGCTGGTAATACGTGGATTACGAATTAACGCATAATAAGCCCTGAACACCAGTGCAAAGGCATCTAATAAAAATAATTTTTTTTGCATGGCGTAAAAGTAAAACAATTGCCATTGCTAATCAAGATGCATAAAAAAAAGACCGCTTTAGTAACAAGCGGCCTTTGGGGGTTAGTAAGTAAAAACTATTTTATAATGCAGTAATGTAAAATTTTTCGGTATCCATGTCGGTTGTTTTTTCAAAACTTATTCCGGCATCGCTTATGGCAGTAATATCCCAGTAATCGGTTAACTCATTAAGTACTGCATTGGATTTATTAAAATTGATCGTGATCTTTTTAGAAATATTATCCTCCAGCCAGTTGCCAGTATAACTAACACCATCTTTAACTGCGGTTACATTGCCTGATGTTTCAAAAGTAAATGTATAATCTTTAAAATTACAGGTGTTGTCGGTATTGGCATTGCTGTAGCAATTTACCTTCCACGAGCCTTTGGTTACTAATTTGGTTACTGATGCCGAAACTGATAATGTTTGAATATTGGTACATGCGGCGAAATAAACAATTACCGAGCACTTTAGTGCGAAAAGTAAAACTGGCTTTTTCATTTGTCAGGACATTATAAGGGATTCCTGAGTATAACAGAAAACGCTGTTGTTTTATTGCATATATCGAAAAAATAATCAGAACCGGGTTTCCAGGTAGGCGGGTAACATAGCTCTCCAGGTTGGCCAGTCGTGTTTCCACTCATGGTTCCAAACGTCCAGCTCGTAGTTGATGCCTTTGTTATATAACACGCCGGCAAACTCTTTGGCTGCATCGGGAGCTTCATATTCGCCACTTCCGGTAAGTATGTGGATGTTTTTGCTGCGGCGTATTTGCTCCAGCACATTATGATCGGCAAGATTGGGTATATAATGCATGGGGGAATTGTAATATACCTGCTCATCGTAAAAACCATCGGTATATTCCATTAAATTATATACGCCGCTCATGGCAATTACGCCATTAATTAAATCAGGACGCTTTAAAAATAAATTCATGCTGTGTAAGGCACCAAAAGAAGCGCCGCAGGTAATAATGGGAGTTTCCCAGGAAGTACTGTTTCTTATAAAAGGGATGACCTCATTATAAATATACTCGTTAAACTGGTTTTGACGAATAGCTTTATGTTCACCCTGCATTTGTTTGTTCATCCAGCTTTCGGTATTGATGCTGTTTACTGAAAAAACTTTTACTTTTCCGCTATTGATATAAGGCGCTAATGTATCCATCAGCTGAAAACGTTCGTATTCTAAATAATCGGCGGCAGCCGTAGGTACTAATAATAAAGCAAAACCATAATTGCCATAAGTAGCAATGGGCATTTCTTTTTGCAAAGCAGGGCTAAACCAACTGGTAAGTTCTCTCTTCATTTTAAAATATTATATTTGTTATAACGTTGTAAAAATAAGTTATCTGTAGCTTAAAGGATACAATGGGTAAAATATTTAGCTTTGCTAAACAGTTAACTTGAAATTAAGAAAATAATATCAAAGTTTCCGGTTATAAATTTCGAATAAAATAAATCAGTATAATATTAAAATACCCAGCATTAAAAATAAATAAATGAAAACTAAATTAATCTTGTGCCTGCTTTTATCGGGCTTGTTTTTCTCTTGTCAAAAAGAAGTAAGTCTGGAAAATGGCAGTGGTAATGGCGGTGGTGGCACAGGCGGCGGCGGTGGAGGTGGCACCAACACGGGAGCCTGTAAGGATTGTATTTACTTTCCCATGTGCGATGGAAGCTGGTACACTTACGATGTATTATTTGGCACTACACCCCAGGTAATAACAGATACTTTGAGGTACGTAAAAGACACTACCATTGATAACCTGGTATTTAAAAAGATGTTATCTGTAGCACAGCAAGCTCATTCGTATCAAAACTGTACCAATGGTACAAGCCGGTCTATTCAATATAATGCGGTAAGCGGTGGTGGCACAACACTGAGTGAAATTGATATTACGCCTTTAAAAGCCAATTTACCTGTAAATGGTACATGGGCTGATACAATAATGAATGGTGCCGGACAAGCGGTGATCTATAACTATACTATAAAAGAAAAAGGCGTAAGCCGTACTGTAAATGGTAAGGTTTTTCCGGATGTAATTCACGTGTATTTTGAAACAGGCATTGACCTGCCGCTTATTGGATTTTTTATAACCAATACATCCGATTATTATTATGCAAAAGGCGTTGGCTTTATTGAGTCCGAAATTAAAGATCCTTTATCGGGCACAGTAATACAACAGCAATTTATTAAAGCCTGGTTTGTTCCATAAAATATTATTCCAACACGCCTTCTTTTATTTCTATCCACAACTCCCGGTAACATTTAGCCGCATAGCTGCTATTGGCAAATTCCATAATGGGAGCTTTGTGTACACCCATTTTTTCTACATCAGATAAATAGGGGATATAGTTTTGAAAAAAGCGTTTGTCTTTCCTCGGGAGATAAGAGGTAAGAATGTTAAAGCTTATGAAAACATTGCATTACTAAAGATCAGTGTCAACAATGGGTACTAAAAAAATAATGTAAAACTATAACAGCCGTAAGTAACAGCAAACATTTCATTTTTGCAGGGCTGAACTAAACAAGCTGGTAAGTTCTCTCTTCATTTTAAATATAGATTTTTTTCTTATTTTCAATGCTTTATTAATAACAGTTACCTTTTTTAATAAAAGGCAAAATAGTACTTTATGAAAATACGTGCTTTTATTTTTATTTCAACTATCTTTTTCATTTCCTGCGGAAAAGAATTAAGCAAAGAAATTGCAACCAATCCACCACCACCGCCAATACCAGCTGTAGGAAAACTGGCGAAGCTAATATATCTGGATACTTCGCAATCTCATCCCCGTGACACAGGGCTAATACAATACTTCAGTTACGACGTTAACCAACGAATAAATAAAGTTACAGGCTGGCAGTATAACAGCGGTGTATTGCGGGAGAATGAAATTGTGGACTATTATTTTATTGGAAGTGATACTTTAGCCAGTCATGCCAAGTATACTTATTACTATCGTTCTACTCCTGCCGACACTGCCATTGCGGATTTCTACTTTACTTACAATTCAAATAAGCAATTGATAAAGGATAGTATGTTTGATACGCACCTTGCAGCATACAGTAACAACACACAGATAAGTTACCTGGTGAATGACTATAATAATCAGCCGAATGGTTTTTTACAGGACCGTACTTATTATAATACTAACAGCATCCCGAACACTTATAAAAGTTCAGTTACCTGTAAGGAGGTTAACAATGGAATAAATGTTGTTTCGAGAATTACAGAAGACGTAACAAATAATCAAAAATGGGATGTACAGTTTTTTTATGATACCACAGTAAATGCTGTATATAAATCAAGGCCTGTTAACGACAGGCTAACTGGAGGAAACTCCAGTCCATTACAATTTGTTCCGGATAATACAGAGCCTGCAAGAAATAATATCACTAAGATTATTACCAAAACGTATGAGCTTAGTTCGGGTACCTTGCTATCTGCAACTACAAGAGACCTTAGCTATGAATACAATACTGCAGGGCAACCTGTTGTAATGAGAGTAAAGACGAATGACCCCGTACATTTAGCGCTTTATAATAAGTATATATTTATTTACCAGTAAAAGGATATTATTCCAGCACGCCTTCTTTTATTTCTATCCACAACTCCCGGTAGCATTTAGCCGCATAGCTGCTATTGGCAAATTCCATAATGGGAGCTTTATGTACACCCATTTTTTCTACATCAGATAAATAAGGGATATAGTTTTGAAAAAAGCGTTTGTCTTTGTATAGCTCTTCCATTATTTCGTTGTGCATGTTTTTACGCAGGTCGGCCATGGTAAAAAAACACATCATTTTGGCAATGTCAAGGTCTTTTTCTTTAAAATAATCTTTTACCATGTGGTAAGTGCGGATGGAAAGTGTTGTAGGTATAACCGGCATCAGCACAATATCAGCTGCATTAAAAATATTTTCGCTTAAAGCACTAAAACCCGGAGGGCAATCTATAAAAACAAAATCATATTCCTTATCCAGTTGTTTCAATACACCTTTTAGCCGGTTCTTATTCCCCTTCATTTCTTCCAGCATAATGTCAAAGGTTTTGCTGCTGCTGTCGGCAGGTATTACATCCAGCAATTCAAAATCGGTACTCATGATGCCACTTTCCAGGTCGGCATCTTTAGTGATCAGTTTTTTAATACCGGGATGGGTTTTGGGTTTTGCCTTATAATAAAACGAAGAAGAACCCTGTGGGTCAATATCCCACAACAAGGTTTTAAATCCATCGGCCGCAGCCAGGTAAGCAAAGTTTACGCAACTGGCGGTTTTACCAACACCGCCTTTCAGATTGTAAAGAGCAATTGTCGTCATGATTTAAGTTTTATAAATAACGGAGTAGTAAGATAACAAATTATTTTTAAGAAATAAGTATCTTTTGCAGAACGCTATTGTACAAAACAAAGTAATACAGCAGATTAGTGCGCTGCTGGCGGGGCAGGTTATTGCAATTTAGTAGCTAATCCGGCTAAGGTTAATTGATCAATCCACCAGCTGCCACCAGGGCGAAAACTGTTGCGTATGATCATCAATATTTACTTGTTCGCCAATCATTGGCGTAAGTAAATTCATTCGGCTTTCCTGAGCGGCTTTATGTACTCTTTTAATAGAATCATCCCAGGTATGATTAGCTAAAGCAAATTTAGCCCAATGTACTGCCAGTAATTTTTTGCTGCTTAAATCCAGTGCGGCCTGCACCACTTCTTCGGGCATCATGTGAATGTATTTCCAGCTTTTATCGTACTGGCCGCATTCTAAAATAGCCAAATCAAAAGGGCCATGTATATTGCCGATGGTTTTAAAATGGTCATCATAACCGCTATCGCCACCAATGTAAATTTTTTTTGTGGGAGTTTGCAATACAAATGATACCCACAGGGCATTGTTTCTTTTAAACCCTCTGCCGGAAAAATGGCGGGCCGGAGTAATGGTTACATTAAAGCCGTCAGCAAGCACGGCGCTTTCATTCCAATCTTTTTCAACGATTATTGCTGCATTAAAACCCCAGCGTTCCAAATGCTGGCCGGTACCCAAACCGGTAATGATGGTTTTTATTTTGGGCTGTAATTTTTTTATGGTACCGTAATCTAAATGATCCCAATGATCGTGGGAGATAAATAAAAAATCAATTTCAGGAATATCATCAGTAGTATAAATATCAGCACCTGCAAAACTTTTGGTAGTAAAACTTAATGGCGATGCGGCACCACTTAATACAGGATCTACCAACATGGTTTTACCATCTATTTGCATAAAGTAAGAAGAGTGGCCCATCCATACCCAAATATTTTCTTCTTTTTTCAATTGCAGTAAATTGGTTTTTGAAGAAGGTAATGTTTGCGATGGCTTTTTTCTTTCTTTTTTGGTAAATAAAAATTCCTGTAGTACAGAAAAGAAACTGGCGCCTTCGGTTAAATCGGGGGTATGGCTTTGGTTTTGAAATTTATTGTCTTTGTATTGGGGCGAAGCTTTTATTAATTCCAGCCTATCGCCTGAGGGAACACTACCAAATTTTGATTGGCGCATGAAAAAATATACGATTGTTATGATAGTCATAACAATTACCAGGAACACTATCATTTGTAAACAGAGTTTTTAAAATTATGATCGTTATTAGCGAAGACGATTGGGCTGGCAGGATATTTTATGGGCAAGGGTATTTTTATTCACTGCGTGAAAAAAGGTTTGCCACAGATTGCACAAATTTTCACGGATGAAGGCATTGTTTTATAATCTGTGTAAATCTGTGGAATCCGTGGCACAAAAAAATACGAAGTAGTTTGAATTAATATTTACGTAACTGGTATAAATCACTTTCTTTTTTAAAAATATATTTATACATCATATTCTCTAATTCAAGTACAGTTTCATCATTCATTGCATAAATTTCGCTTCCCGAATATCGAATAGGATGAAAACTATTTTTGCTTAAAAATCTACTGCGAATATTGTCTGCTTTAAGTTGTTCTTTAGTGCTGTGCCACTCGTGGCCATCGCATTCAATATCAAATCTGCCGATTTCATTATTTTTTAGATCGTAAGCAAATACTCCAAAATCTAAGAATTTAATTATCGAATTATCAAAGACAGGATATTGGGGAATTATGTGATATTTTATGCCCGAGCTATGCATTGTAAATCCCCAGTACATTAGCTCTTCTCTAATGTATTCATCAAAAATTTGCGCATTTTTTAGGTCATGACCATCAAATTCTAATGCAAATCCATGCTCATTTTCAATGCTATAGTATGCTACGTTAATGGATTTCCCTGTTTTATCATTTATGGTCCACATCCCTTTAGGATATAAAAGGTTATGTTGAATCGGATGTCCTTCTTTTAAAAAGAATGAATAAAAATGACCAATGAATTTTTTCTCGATTGGGCTTCCACAGGACTCGAATAATAGAGAAAGCCAGTATTCTGCCTTTTCTTTTGCAATATTATAAAATTGTTGTAGTTCTTTATCTATCATATTTTCAAAAATATACAATTGATTTGAGAATATTATTTCGTAGTGAAGTATTTCTTATCTTACAATGGTCAGGTCTTATTAACTTCTCAAATCTTTTTATGCTAAAAACAACTGTTCATCTTTCAACATGCAGCACTTTTCAGCAAACCGCACAAGTTAACCACTGTCAAAATATTATTGATGCTTTTATAGAAAGCTGTAAAGCACTTGACGTTTCCATTTTTGAGCCTTTTATGGCAGAGAATAATGTGTTTGAAGAAAAAACAAAATATCTCTTTTTGGCTGGCTTAAAGAAGTTGTTTGATTCTTACAAAGATGAAAAAATTTTTTTCCATAAAATTGTTGTTGAAGACGGCTCTTGTACCGGATGCAATAATGGTAAATCGGTAAAGATATTTTCTTTTAAAGGTTGGGGAAGAATAATTAAAACCGACCACTTTGCTTATGTGATTGAGAGAGAAAATGGAATACTTACTGATATTTATCGGTGCAATTTGTTTTGTAAAAGTTAGAATTTCCCCTTTTATCATGGCTTGGATAACTCGACAAAAAGTTAATGCTATATAAGTGACTTTATTTTACTTATTTTTATTGATTGTATTTGAAATTTAAAAAACTAAGTTCAATTTTACATAAAATATGAATATGGAAAAAGAACTAAAAGAAGCAATTATAACCTTGCAAGCGTTTGGCGAAAATTTAATAAAATCTGATAACCCAAGCATTATGATTGATGCTATTTATAATAAACTCGGTAAAACTCAAGAACAGAGAGAAGAAATCTTGAGGTGTCTTTATGACTTAAGGGATCGGAAGGAAATAGAATTTGATAAGTTGAATGATTCACAAATACATTTATTACCAAGCTTTTCAAAAACTTCTTAATTTTTAGTAAATACTACGAAAATGAAAATAATAAAATTTAGAAACTCTAATAACGATAAAGATATCTTTATACTTAGCGACTTGATAATAAAATTTGAAAGTAAAGATTCAAACGAAACAATAATTTTTATTAATTCGCCGGAAGAAGAAACATATATATTACCAGTTTCTCCTGAAGCTTTGATTAATAGAATTTATAAAGAAAATCCCAATGATTTTGAAATAATTGAGATAAATACAGAAATGAGTGCAGCATAGCTTATTTCTTCATTCCTTCCAACTCCTTCTGCAGCCGGAACATTTCATCCCTCAATCTTGCAGCTTCCATAAAGTCTAAATCTTTAGCCGCCTTTTCCATTTGCTTTTTTATTTTGCCAATGCCTTTTTCCATTTGAGGAATGGTTTTATATTCGGCCTCATCTTCTGCAGCAATGCTTATAATATCTTCATCGGGTTTTATGGAATAAGGGTTGGCAGGATCGTAACCTCTTACATCCAGCACCGAACCTTGCGCCATAATTTGCTGTGTATCTTTTTTAATGGTTGTAGGAGTAATGTTATGTTGAATGTTATAAGCAATTTGTTTTTCCCTGCGGCGATAGGTTTCGTCAATGGTTTTTTGCATACTTTCTGTCATCACATCGGCATAAAAAATTACCAGGCCATCCACATTACGGGCTGCTCTGCCAGCAGTTTGCGTAAGGCTTCTTTCGTTACGTAAAAAACCTTCTTTATCAGCATCTAAAATAGCTACTAAACTAACTTCGGGTAAGTCTAACCCTTCTCTTAATAAATTTACACCTACTAATACATCAATTACACCCAAGCGCAACTCACGTAAAATTTCCACTCTTTCCAAAGCATCTACTTCGCTGTGTATGTATTTACACTTAATATTAATGCGTTCTAAATATTTGGTCATCTCCTCAGCCATACGTTTGGTCAATGTGGTTACCAACACACGGTCGCCTTTTTTAATTCTTTTATCAATCTCATCCAGCAGATCATCAATTTGATTTACAGAAGGACGAACTTCAATTGGCGGATCTAATAAACCTGTTGGCCTTACCACTTGCTCCACCACAATACCTTCACTTTTTTCTAACTCATAATCTGCCGGTGTGGCACTTACAAAAATGGTTTGCCCGGTTAATGCTTCAAACTCATGAAAATTTAAGGGCCGGTTATCCAATGCACTGGGCAAACGAAAACCATAATCTACCAAAATTAATTTACGGCTTCTGTCGCCGCCATACATACCACTTACCTGCGGAATGGTTTGATGGCTTTCATCGATCATTAAAATAAAATCTTTAGGAAAATAATCCAGTAAACAGAAAGGCCGGGTGCCGGGTTTTCTTCTGTCAAAAAAACGGGAATAGTTTTCAATACCATTGCAATACCCCAACTCACGTATCATTTCCAAATCGTAATTCACTCTTTCGCTGATGCGTTGTGCCTCTATATATTTTCCGGAGTTTTTATAATATAATTCCTGCGCTGCCACTTCGTCCTGTATTTCATGTACTACTTGTTGCAGCATATCTTTTGGTGCTACATAAAGTGTTGCAGGAAAAATGGCGGCATTTTCCACACTGCTGATGCGCTTGCCACTGCTGAGTTCCAGCGTTTCTATAGTTTCAATTTCGTCGCCAAAAAAAGTAATGCGGTAGCCAAAATCCACATACGGCAAATTAATATCGATGGTATCGCCTTTTACACGAAATGTGCCCCTGTTAAAATCGCCTTCACTTCTGCTGTATAAAGAATTGACTAATGCATGTAAAAATCCTTGTCGTGAAATTTGCTGGCCCTGCGTAATGCGGATGATACCATTTTCATAATCGGTAGGATTACCCATACCATAAATGCAACTTACGCTGGCTACAATAATAATATCTCTTCTGCCACTAAGCAATTGTGCGGTGGCTTGTAAACGTAGTTTATCTAATTCTTCATTGATGCTTAAATCTTTTTCTATGTAAGTATTGCTTACGGGCATATAAGCTTCGGGCTGGTAGTAATCGTAATAACTTACAAAATATCCTACAGCATTATCAGGAAAAAATTGTTTAAACTCCCCATACAATTGCGCCACCAGTGTTTTATTATGTGTAAGTACCAGCACGGGCCGTTGTACATTTTGTATAACGTTTGCCATGGTAAACGTTTTACCACTGCCGGTTACGCCCAATAAAGTTTGATAACGTTCTCCATTCAGCAAACCTTCGGTAAGTTGTTGAATGGCCTGCGGCTGATCGCCTGAAGGTTGATATGAGGATTGTAATTTGAATTGCATGATTGAAAGACATGCAATTTACAAAAGCTTATTTCAATTCTGGCTTTTTGATTAGCTTATCTGCTTCATTTTTTCTGATGAACCATGCAATGGTAAAAGAAGGGATGACATCTGTAAACGGAATTACTTCTTCCAGAAAATTGAGTACGCCACCAATCATACCAAACCTGCCGCCGAATAACTTAAAAAATAGATAGCCGGAAACAGGTGCCCAAACAATATCCCCAAACTCTCCCAACACAGGAAATGCATAAGTAGCTATACCAATTACATCCATAATAATGCAAATGGCAATGTTGGGTACAAATATTTTTTCTTTGCTCATACGTTTAAATATATTTTGTAATTAAACTTTCAATTCCCCTGCCATTTAAAAAATCCTGCTGGTATTTTTTTACTTCGGCCACGCTTAAATCTATTAAGCCTTCTTGTTGTAATTCTTTGATCTGCGATTTTTCATTAAAAGAAATTTTTCCGTCCAGTAAAAACCCAATGGCTATTAATAACTGGCAAACTTCTTTTTCTTCTTTATCTGCAGCATGTAGTTTTTTGTAATAGCCATCTTCCAGCCAGTGTTTATCTTTTACCTCAATGCTATAAATGTCGAACAGGTTTTTGGTGAGCACAAAATGGTTTTGATGAAAATCTCTTTTGCTTACGGCAATGTATTGCAAGGTATCATACAGCAATTCCTTAAAAGCCCTGGTGGGCTGCTGGTCTTTCCTGATACGTTTGCATACTTCTTCAATTAAGTTTTGCCCCATAATAATTACCCGGGCTTCTTTTAATATTACTTTGGTGCCGTAAGCATTCCATGCGGCAAAAATGGGAATGCCGGCAAAATCCTGAACCGCCTTTACCGCATAACGACCACATAACCGCTGAATAAAAATTTTAAACAGCATATTACTTAGTGTGGCTTTTAAAATAAAAAAGAAGTTCCAGGCCAGCAATGCTTTTTTATTAATACCCTGCAGCGGATCGATACCGTATTTTAAAATTTCTTTGTTCTTTTTCTCCAGGCCAATATTAATGAGGAGGTTTCTTTTTTCTTTTTTTTGCTGATAATTTAAAAAGCCTGTTGCTACGGCTATTTCATGGGCACACCAGATGTTTAAAAAAGTAAGTAATAAAATTTCTATCACTACTAAAACAACGGTATAAATAAGCATTACAACAGGTACAGAAAACTTTCTGCTAAAAAGAGCAATATCAGTATTGGGAAATAAGTCGGGGAAAGCATATTGCGGTACATACAATAATATTACCCCCATTGCACCGATGAATGCAGCCAACCAAATTGCAACGGTTTCCTTTCGACGGATGCTTTTTATTTCTTCTTCTGTTAAAAGAAAAAGTTGGTTATCTGTATTTACTTTTTTTATTGGAAGTAAACGATAAAATAAATTATAGATGGGTTTCACTATTGCAAAATAGCGGATTTATCGAACTCTGATTGCGTTCTTTACAATTTTACCTCCATCACTTTCTTATTCTTCCGGCTTTCTTCTGCCATAAAACCCATTACATGGCTTTCAATAGAGGCATCAATGGTAGAAGTTAGCAATGCAGGATTGTGCTCTGATACTGCTTTAATCCAATCGGTAACTAATCTCCAGTCGCCGCCGCCATGCCCGTCAGTATCCTGTTTCCATTCTGTTTTTTTGCCGGTTAAAAAATCAGTCATTACAAACGAACTCATATCACCCACCACATCACCCAAACTTCCCATTACTCTTGTTCTTCTACCTTCGTAAGAGGTAAATGCTTCCATAGAAAATGCAGCCGTTACACCATCTTTAAATAAAATATTACTGGTGTAGTGATCGGGCTGGTCGTTATCCATACGATACACACAACGGCCATAGTTGGTGGTTTTTAATTGCTCTAAAACATAGGCGGCTTGTTTGTCTTTTTCATCGGGTAAATCAAAAACATAATTGCGCTGCCGCTTGCGGTAATAAATTTCTAAAGCTGAATAAGGGCATTTGCCTTCCACTTTACAACCATCGGTACAGCGGGCTGTGCTGCCTTCGGGTGCATTTTTTTGGGTGAACCACTTCAGGTTGCCAAAAGCTTGTATATGGGTGCAAGGTTTTTCCAGCATCCATCTTAATATATCCAGATCGTGGCAGGATTTTGCCAGTATGATAGGAGTAGTTTGTTTACTGTTGTGCCAGTTGCCCCTAACATAAGAGTGGCTCATATGCAAATGTTCAATGGGTTCCAGGTGTTGTATACTTACAATATCTCCCAATACACCACTCTGCATAATCTCTTTCAATTTTACAAAGTAAGGGGCATAGCGAAGTACATGGCATACGGCAACAATGCGGCCGGTTTTTTTTGCCAGTGCTAAAATATCACGGCATTCTTTTTCGCTGGGAGAAATGGGTTTTTCCAGCAATACATCATAACCCATGGACAAAGCCTTCATGCAGGGGCCGTAATGCAAATTGTCTGGCGTGGTAATAATAATGGCATCTGCAAATTTGGGGCGGTTAAAAACATCTTCCCATGTGGTAAAGCGATTCTCTGCTTTTATATTGTGTTTGGTTGCATAACGCTCATTGCGTATAGCAATAGGTTCTGCCACGCCAACAATATCCAACTGATCGGGGTACTGTAACGAGTAGCCGCCGTATACATTGCCCCTGTTGCCTGCACCGCAAACTATGGCTGTAACAGCTTTATCTAAATTTACTTTTTTATTGGGTAATAAAATGCGTTGCTTGTTTTCGTCAACTGCCCACGAAGAAAGCGGGAGTGCTGCGGTTCCAAAAGAAAGACCTAAAGCCCGTATGGCATCACGGCGTGTCCAGGATTTTGACATAAGCAAAAATTTAATATTAAAAATTGGTATACTTAAAGTTACAAATGTTTAGGGCGTAATAAAAAATGTTTATTTTGTACCACACAACGCTTGCTTATGATTACAACTGCTCAACGTTTTACTGCCCTGGATGTATTTCGTGGAATGACCATTTGTTTTATGATCATTGTAAACACACCGGGAAACGGTGCCACTACATTTTCGCCGCTGCTGCATGCCAGTTGGCATGGCTTTACACCAACTGATTTAGTATTCCCTTCATTTTTATTTGCAGTGGGTAATGCAATGAGTTTTGTAATGCCTAAATGGAGTAATCTTTCGCAAAGAGAAGTACCATGGAAAATTTTTAAAAGAACTGCTATCATTTTTTTATTGGGTTATCTTATGTACTGGTTTCCGTTTGTAAGGAGGGATGTGGCAGGAAATTTTATTTTTTCTCCTTTTGCTGAAACAAGAGTGTTTGGCGTGTTGCAACGAATTGCATTGTGCTATGGCATAGCATCATTAATAATTTATTACTGTAAGCCTAAAGCTGCACTTATACTAAGTGTGCTATTTTTATTTGCTTACTGGATACTGCTATATTTATTTGGCGATGCAACTGATCCGCTGGGCATGCAAACCAATGCCGGGGCTAGGTTAGATGTATGGTTGCTGGGTGAAAAACATTTATATCATGGCGAGGGCGTGGCTTTTGATCCGGAAGGCTTATTAAGTACGTTGCCCGCAATAGTAAATGTAACAGCAGGCTATTTTGTGGGAAAATATATTCAGCAAAAAGGCAACAGTTTTGAAGGACTTACCATTTTATTGCTTACCGGTGCAGCATTAATTTTTGCAGCGTATTGCTGGAACTTTAGTTTTCCGGTAAATAAAAAATTATGGACCAGCTCTTTTGTATTACTTACTGTTGGTTTGGATTGTGTAATAATTGCGGCCATTATCTACATCATCAACTTTAAACAAAAAACCAGCTGGACCTACTTTTTTGAAGTAATGGGGCGAAACCCGTTATTCATTTATTTACTTTCCGAATTAGGTGCTATTCTTTTATGGTTTTTTAAAGCAGATAGCAAAACGGCTTTTTATCAATGGACATACAACCATGTTTTTTCTTATGCAGGCAGCTACACAGGCTCTTTTCTATTTGCCCTTTCGTTTATGTTGTTGTGCTGGCTGGTAGGTTATATTTTAGATAAAAGAAAAATCTACATCAGAGTATAACCCTAAGTATTTATTTGGCTACTTTTCTTTTTAAATAGCCGCTGTAATCGGGCAATTGGGTTTCATAATCCTGGTGCATTAAAGGCGAGGTAAGAATGAAATCGGCGGTTGCTCTATCGCAAGCCAATAAAATATTCCAGGCCACACCCAGGCGAAGCAATGCTTTTACATCGCTATCATGCGGTTGCGATTCCATTGGATCCCAAAAGAAAATCAATACATCAATTTTTCCTTCAGCTATCATAGCACCAATTTGCTGGTCGCCACCAAGCGGGCCACTTAATACTCTCTGCACTGGCCGGTCCAGTTTTTCTTCCAGCAACTTTCCCGTGGTGCCTGTGGCTATTAATTCATGACGGGCCAATACCACTTTATTATGTTCTGCCCATTCAATCAGGTCTTTCTTTTTATTATCATGCGCTACCAATGCTATTCTTTTTCTGCTGCCAATTTTTCTTACTTCCTTCATGTGTAAAAATTTTCAACAATAATAATGTTTTAATTGAAAAGCTGTGTTGATTTTAATCAGACAGTATGGTAAAAAATATATTTAATATCAAATTTGTACATACTAATAAAGCGCCATATTCAGCTAAAAACAATTTGCAAAGCTGATTTATAGGCCATACCAGTACCCAATTTCATTGTGATTTAACAAGGAAAGCCGGGTTAAATGACGTACCTTTGCACATCAAAAAAAAAGGTAACATTGATAACCCTGCTGGTTTTCAACAATTTACCACAATACTTAGACAATGAACATTCGTAACATCGCCATTATTGCCCACGTAGATCACGGTAAAACTACTTTGGTGGACAAAATTTTACACAGCACCAATATTTTTAGAGATAACCAGGAAACTGGTGAATTGATAATGGATAATAATGACCTTGAAAGAGAAAGAGGTATTACCATTTTCAGTAAAAACGTATCTGTAACTTATAAAGGTGTAAAAATTAATGTGATAGATACTCCGGGCCATAGTGACTTTGGAGGTGAGGTAGAAAGAGTATTGAAAATGGCGGATGGTGTATTGTTGTTGGTAGATGCTTTTGAAGGACCAATGCCACAAACACGTTTTGTGTTGCAAAAAGCGTTGCATTTGGGGTTACATCCTATTGTTGTTATTAATAAAGTAGATAAACCCAATTGCCGCCCTGACGAAGTGCATGATGCAGTTTTTGAATTGTTTTTTAACCTGGATGCAACAGAAGAGCAATTGAACTTTCCTACTATATATGGTAGTAGTAAGAATGGCTGGATGAATACTACACTTACTGAAATTGATAATATTTTCCCTTTACTGGATGCTATTTTAGAGCATGTACCTGAGCCAAAAATAAATGAAGGAACTACACAAATGCAAATTACTTCACTGGATTATTCTTCATTTTTAGGAAGAATAGCAGTAGGTAAAGTTGCCCGTGGTACAGTAAGAGAAGGACAGCAAATTGCATTGGTGCAGGCTGATGGCGGTATCAAAAAAATGAAGGTAAAAGAACTGTACACTTTTGAAGCATTAGGTAAAAAGAAAGCTACCGAAGTAAGTGCAGGCGATATTTGCGCAATAGTTGGTTTGGATGAATTTAACATTGGCGATACTATTTGTGATGTGGAGTTTCCGGAAGCATTGCCGGTAATTAGTGTGGATGAGCCAACCATGAGCATGATGTTCAGTATTAACAACTCGCCGTTTTTTGGAAGAGAAGGAAAGTTTGTAACCAGTCGTCATTTAAGAGACAGGTTAATGAAAGAAACAGAAAAAAACCTGGCGCTTCGTGTAGAAGATTCGGATAGTGCAGATAGCTTTTTAGTTTATGGCCGTGGTATTTTGCATTTGGGTATATTAATAGAAACCATGAGAAGGGAAGGCTTTGAGTTAACTGTAGGTAACCCACAAGTATTGGTGAAAGAAATTGATGGTAAAAGAAATGAACCTTATGAGAATTTAGTGGTAGATGTACCTTCTGAATTTAGTGGTAAAGTAATTGACCTGGTTACACAACGCAAAGGCGAAATGACCATTATGGAAAGTAAAGGCGAAATGCAGCATTTGGAATTTGAAATTCCATCAAGGGGTTTAATAGGTTTACGTAGTACCATGCTAACTGGCACCGCCGGAGAAGCTGTAATGGCACATCGTTTTATTGAGTACCGCCCTTGGAAAGGTGTAATTCCCGGAAGAAGTAATGGTGTATTGTTATCTAAAAATACCGAAAGAACAACTGGTTATTCTATTGATAAATTACAGGATAGAGGAAGGTTTTTTGTTGACCCGGGTGAAGAGGTTTATGCAGGCCAGATAATTGCCGAGCATATTAAGCCAGGCGATTTAAATGTAAACGCAACTGAGCCTAAAAAATTAACCAACCACCGTGCAAGCGGTAGTGATGATGCCAGCAAAGCTGCTCCTAAAATTATGATGACTTTAGAAGAGTGCATGGAGTATATTCAGCAGGATGAGTGTATTGAAGTAACACCAAAAAGTATTCGTATGCGTAAAGTAATACTTGACGAAAACGAACGCTCAAGAGTATCTAAGTCGATGAAAACAGAAACAGCTTAATTATACTGGAAATATAACATTATACAAACAGCAAATACTAAAATGTATTTGCTGTTTTTTTATGTACAGCTTTAAGTAAAAAGAGACAGCTGATTCCCGAAAACGCAGTACTTTTATTTTAAATAAACAATACGGATGCACATAATTTTCAGAACATGCGATGTGGTAAATGCAGTTAATAATTCTCCCCGGCCTTTTGGGTTAGATAAAAAAACCTTAATTAAAATTTGTTTTAAAAGTCTTTACCATGCTGTGCAGGAAATTCCGCATCATATTACCGTACTGGGCGACAAGTTATCCGATGAAATGCTAGATTTTTTTAAAGGATACAATGTGCAGTTTAGTAATGGTAACTATGGCAACGATGAATCGATAAGGCAATGTATAAAAATTGCTGCTGGCTTGCCGGATGATGAATGGGTTTATTTTTGCGAAGACGATTATTTGCACAAACCTGAAACTTTTCGTTTTATTGATAACTTAATTGCAGAAAAAGAAACCGTTTTAAAGTTGCCCCCTAACTCTTTTTTAAACAACACATTCTTTGAGCCGGGCAAAACACCCATCGTTATATTTCCGCCCGATTATCCCGACAGGTATGCAGCAAATGATATCCGGCAATATTATATCCTGCATTCTTCCGATTGCCACTGGCGGCAGGTAACCAACATTACATTCACCTTTATTGCACAAGCAAAAACTATAAAGAAACATTTACAGCTGTTTAATAAATCATCTGTTGGTGCCAATGATGGCTTGTTGAGTAAAAAACTTTTTGGCTACAAAAATTTTAAAAACAAAGCACTCTGTTTATCTCCTTTACCGGGCTTATCTACACACATGCATGCAGATACCATAACACCATTGGTAGATTGGAAAGCATTAAAAGATCACTATTTAAATTTGTGAGAAAAAAGGGAAAAGCTAGCTTACAGTTAGTAATGCTGAAATTTTAGCCTTGTAAATTTTCGTACCTGTCTTTTACCAATTTTTCAAATTGTGGTTGAAAACAAAAATCATAACCATTGTTACCGGTAGTAATTACATTGGGGCATTGAAAATATACTTCTAAAAGCCGGTTTGTCTTTTGTGCTTCTGCCAGTGAAAATGGGAAAGACTGGTTGCCAATAAACAGTTTACTTCCTGCAATTACTGAAGCCATCTCTAAAAAATTTTTCACCTTAATAAATTGCAGTTTGGGAATTTGGGCTTTCATTAACTGGTATTCAGTTTCTACCCCCACAAAATAAATATTGCTGTATTTTTTTAAAAAAGAATAATCAATACCTGGTGCATTATACCTTTGGCTACGGGCCAATACAATACTGTTGTTAAAATTATTGTCGGGTACAACATGCAACCAGGGTTTTTGCAAATCGTAATGGGCATTAAAAACCATAAAATACAACCTGGCCAAATCACCTCTCGAAAAACTCCATGGATAATCTCTCACTTTGTCCAAGTCAAAATCAATTGTTTCGGTGCCGGAAAAAACACTGCAATCATTAATATAATCTTGCTGTTGCAGTAGTGGTTGAAGCATTTCAACAATCTTATCATTTAGCATCAAACTGCCCAGCGGATGAGGATTTTTTCCATAATTGCCAGGCTGATTTGTTCTTAAATATAAATTGGCTTTTTTGCCTTCAGATAGTGTAATTAAAGCGGGTAAAGAATAAATAATATCGCCGGCATTACCGCTGTGCTTAAAATTAATAACAGACTTATTTGAGTTGATATTTAGATCCGGCTGCGTTATCCTGCTTAATCTTTCGGCAAATACAATATTCCTGTATTGCTCGGTGCTGCGCATTTTTACCAGCATTTTTTGCAACTTGTTCATACATTATTTTTTGTAGGCAAAAATTGAAGGGCAATCATTTTCACCCATAGTTTCTGTTATTTGATAACCCTTTGCTGTTAAAAATGCTTTAAGTGCAGTATTGTTTTTTTGGTCGGTATCAAGGTCATGCACTTCTATTACCATATTTTTTATTGTATCAAAAATGCTGCTGTCCGATTCATATAAAATCGGATACTCGCTGCCTTCGCAATCAAGTTTTAAAAGATCGATACTTTTTAATTTATTCAACTCAATAATTTCTGCCAAACTGATTGCTGCAATTTGAGTGGCTTTTTTATTCTCTTTGGCAAAACTTTCAAAAATGGAGGCCACAACGGTGTTGGCTTCGGTATCATCAAAAAATATCTCTACAAAATCAACCGGTTTTCCGGTAACCGCTTTTTGTTGTACACTCATCCTGTTTTGTAATGCCGGGTTTATACTTATGTTTTTGTTGAATACGGCTACGTTGGAAACAATAGGTTCGTAAGCCAAAATTTTTGCAGCAGGCATTTTGCTTGCAATTAAAAAACTAAAATAACCAACATTACCCCCAATATCTACAATGGTGGATTGGGCAGGCAATTGTTTTATAATGCTGGAGATATTGTAAAAGTCCTCCATAAACATTTCTCTGAATACGTGGTAAAAATTTGCAGGCACATCAAAAACCAACGGCTCGCCACGTGTAATATACCGGGTGGTTTCACCCTTATCTGCTTTACGGGCAAAGTAAGCGGTCCAGTTCTTTATGTTTTTTGATAGCTGAAAATATTTTTTTAACGACATTGTAGTGATTTAATTTATTGCAAAGGTTACCCGTATTATTTTACAAAGTTTCATAAATCCTGTAAATTTCTTCTGCAGCAGTTTCAAAAGAAAATTTACCTGCCTGCTGTTGTATTTTTTGCTGCGGATGGGTGTTGTTGTAATGCGCCATACCATCATTAAAAACCTGAATCATAGTATCGGCTTCAAAAGATGAGAAATAATAAGCCACATCGCCACCTACTTCCGGCAAGCTCGTTTCCTTGCTTATAAAAACGGGCTTGCCAAAATACATGGCTTCAACTACCGGCAAACCAAAACCTTCAGCAAAAGATGGAAACATAAATGCCAAACAGTGTTTGTAATACCAAACTTTTTCTTCCTCAGTAACCGGCCCGGTAAAAATAACCCTGTCATTAACATTATATTTTGCAGCCTCTGCTAAAATGATTTGTTTGTAATCGTAATTATCAATACCGGCAATAATATATTGGTAGTTATTGTTTTTCAACAAAGGAATTATAGTGTGAAAATTTTTTCTCTTTTGTACCAAACCAATCGAAAATAAAAAAGGAACACTGGGTTGGTATGCAGGCTCATTTTCCTTTGGCGGAATGGTAATATAGGTGCAGCCATTGTATATTACAGTTGCCGGCTTACTGCCCAGTTGTAAATGTTGCCGGGCCTGCTGCAGGGCAAAGTGAGATATAGCAATAATATGATCGGCCCTGTTAATTCTTTGCTGTATCAATTTTAAATTACGGTTATTACTCTTTACTTCTTCCGGATTTTCAATTAAAAAATTAATATCATGCAGGGTAAAAATAAATTTTGTTTTTTTTGATGCCGGCATGTACCAGGAAAGTGTGGTAGTGCTGTGCCAGATATCAAAACCCAGTGCTTTGCGGTGAAAAAATTTATCCAGCGATTTTTGAATGATGTATTGTACACCATTACCAAAAAAGCCCATCAGATCTTTAGGCAGGTAATAAAATAAACTAATATTGCCGGGCTTTTTTTTTATAAGTTGCTGGCCGATGTGGTAAGAATAAATGTACAGGCCATTGAATTTGTTTTTACCCAGCCTATGCATGTCAACCAATACCTTCTTCATTGGTGCAAAATATTAAATTGTTTTGCAGCAGCAAAAAGAAGTTTTTTAAACCAGCCTTGTTTAGCTATTGAGTTTTACTGCATGGTATCAATCCTTTTTTTAAGCGCTTCCGCCATTTTAGGATTTAATTTATTCAGCTCATCAAACATCAGTAAAGCATTTTCTTTTTGCTTTAGCTCTATGTAGCAGTAGCCGCTATACAAATAGGGTAGTTCGTTTACAGATACGGCCATATTTTTTTTAAACTGGGTTACCGCTTCTTCATAGGCACCCAGCTTGCGGTAAGCATGGCCCAATTCATTATAAGCGGGTTTATAATTATTATCAATCTCCAATGCTTTAATGGCGTATTTTATTGCTTCCCTGTGATATTCTTTTGCGTTATAGCACCAGGCAATACTGTACAGGGTTGTTTTATTGCTGCTGTCAGTTTTTAATGCACTTAAATAATTAACAATGGCTTCGTCAGGGTTTTTGGTGTAATCTCTGTAAATATTACCCATGGCAATATAGGCATTAGTAAAAGCCGGGTTAAATTTTACTGCATTTTTAAGTGTCATAATTGCACTATCAGCTTTGCTGAACTTTACATATAACATGCCTAATTCCAGATAAGCAGAATCATATTTTTTATTTAATGCAATTGCTTTTTTAAAAGAAGCGACGGCTTCTAAAACCATTCCGCTCTCTTTAAATTTAATGCCATTGTTAAAAAAGGCCTTAGCCTTTACTGATGGCTGGGCTATTACAGCAGCAGTAATTACAATACCTGCCATTAATGTAAAAAAATACTTTAACATGTATTAATATATTTTGAGACAAAGTAAAAACAACTTTAAGTTTTAGCCGCTGCCTTTTTTTAAATTTTTAGTTAAACAATTGGCTGAAACGCAGGTTTTGTTTGTTAACTTTGCTGTATTAAATGCAAAAATTCATCACCATACTGGCAGTTACTTTTTTTATTACTGTTTTTACTCCGGCAGGCAAAGCACAGTGTTCTGTTTGTACAAAAACTGCTTCGCAGTTGGGCGAAAAACCTGCTAAAGGATTAAACCAGGGTATTTTATATTTAATGATGGCGCCATTTGCTATTGTTGGCGTTGTTGGCTACCAATGGTGGAAAAACAATAGAAAATTTGAAGAGTAAATCCCACCCGGTTTTTACAGCTCATCTTTAGGCAGCATCTTATGGCTTCCATCGCAATAGGGTGGATTTTTAGTTTGTTTGCATTGGCAAAACCACACTTCTTCTTCTTTTTCAAATTCCACTTTTAAACTACGGTAAGGCATTACGGGTTCTCCCTGTTCGTTTATTATTGGTTCAATTCTTTTATGGGTGCCATCGCAAAAAGGTTGTTTTTCGCTAAGGCCGCAAGTACACCAGGAGTAAATTTTGCCGGGCACTACTTTTACCATGGCAGGTTGCTTTGCTGCAACATGTGGCAGATTTTTATTCGGTATCATTTCCATCAGTAATATTTTTTTATAAATTGATACAAGTTAAAATTACTTCCTTCCATAATAATTTTATTTTTTAAATCTTCTTTGCTAACATCCTGCATGCGTTTTTGTTCTATTAAATGATAGGCCTTTTCTGCCAGCAGCCAAAAATGTTGCTTATTGCCTGTAATTTGTTCTTTACTGTTAACAACAGCTTTCCACAATTCTTCAATACCTTTTTTTTGCGATGCCGATGTTTTTACAACTGGTACCGGTACTGCAGGATTATTAAAAGCCGGGGCAAGCATCAGGCGTAAGTTTTTTACAAATGCATTCGCATCGGGCCTGTCGGCCTTATTAACCACAAACACATCGGCAATTTCCATTAACCCCGCCTTCATGGTTTGTACTTCGTCACCGGCCTCGGGTACCACTACTACCACGGTTACATCTGCCAGCCCTGCTATTTCAACTTCGCTTTGTCCCACACCCACTGTTTCTACAATAATGTAATCAAATGGTGCAGCTTTTAACAGATCACTTATCTCAATAATTTTTGGGTGTAAGCCACCTAAAGAACCCCTTGTAGCCAGTGAGCGAATGAAAACATTGGGGTTGTTGTACCATTCGCTCATGCGTATGCGGTCGCCCAGTAAAGCGCCTAAATTAAAGGGAGAAGAAGGATCAACACAAAGAACACCTACCTTCTTATCATCAGCAATCAACAATGCAATTAAAGCATCTACTAATGTACTTTTACCGGCACCAGGCGGGCCTGTAATGCCAATAACAGGGGTATTGGAAAAAGGTAATTGCTCCAGCAGCTTTTCATAATCAGGCACTTCATTTTCAATAAGCGAAATACAGCGGGCCAGTGTTTTATTATTGCCTTGTTGTATTTCGTTTAACTGTTGTTGCCACATAAGGCAAAGTAACAAATTAATTTTGAGCAGGCGTTTAAGTTGTTGCTCTTTATTGTTTCTTTGCAAAGAGGAGTTGCAGATTCACTTTAAATACAACAATGCCACTATCGGTAGTTATTATAACCAAAAACGAAGCTCATATTATTGGTACAACGCTGCAAAGCCTGCAGGGTATTACCGATGATATTATTGTAGTGGATAGTGGAAGCACTGATAACACCATTGAAATTTGTAAAAACTTTGGGGCAAGCATTATTGCTACAACCTGGGATGGTTATGGCCAAAATAAGAACAAAGGTATTGATGTTGCAAAGTACAACTGGATATTAAACCTGGATGCAGATGAAGCTGTTGATGAGCAGCTTAAAGCAGCCATTACGCAACTGGAGTTAAAGGATGAGCACACGGTATACAATTTTAAATTCAAAAATTTTTTTTGCAATAAATGGATACGCTACGGCGAGTGGTCTGGCGATAAACATATCCGTTTGTTTAACCGCAATAAAGTAAAGTGGAATAATGCTGCGGTGCATGAAGGGCTAACATTAAGCCACCAAACAAAAGTAGTGCAACTGCCAGGTAATGTATTGCATTACACCACACAGCATATTGATGAGTACATTAGTAAAACGGTGGCTTACGCCAAACTAAACGCTACAAAATACCAGTTGCAGGGCAAGCAGGCCAGCTTTTTTAAATTGCGTATGGCACCCGGCTTAACCTTTTTTCAATATTATATTTTACGCCTTGGCTTTTTAGATGGTTGGGAAGGTTACCTGATTGCTAAAACCACCGCCTGGTACACCTTTTTAAAATATAGTTTTTTAAAAGAGATGAATAAAAACAGTCCAAAAAATTGACCAACTTTATTCCCATATTTCCACTTGGTATTGTTGTTTACCCCGGCGAACAACTGAACCTGCATATTTTTGAACCGCAATATAAGCAGTTGATAACAGAGTGCTTTGAAACTAAAAAGCCTTTTGGTATTCCACCGGTTATTGATAATAAAATGAATGAGACCGGCACGTTGGTAAAAGTGCTGGAAATTACCACCGTGTATGATGATGGCAAGATGGATATTAAAACAGAAGGACTGGAAGTGTTTACTGTGTTGGAATTAATAAAAGAGTTGCCCGAAAAATTATACAGCGGTGCTATTGTATCTTATCCCGAAAATATTGAAATGGGTAACAAGGTGTTAATGCAAAATATTGTTGCGGCCATAAGAGAATTACATAAGTTGCTTAAAATAAGTAAAGAGTTTAAAAAACCTGATGCAGCATTGTGGAGTTATGATGTGGCACATCATGCCGGCCTTTCGTTAGCTGAAGAATATGAACTACTGCAACTGCTACACGAATTGCAACGCCAGGAATATTTAAAACGTCATCTTAAAAAAGTAATACCTGTAATTGCTGAAATGGAAACTTTAAAAGAACGGGTGCAGCTGAACGGACATTTTAAAAACTTAAAAGGGTTTGATAATTTATAAGAGGCAACATTTGAAAAAAATCTTTTCTATGAACCATCAACTATAAACCATGAACAATAAAACACTTTGCCTCGACTTTGGGAACACCCGTTTAAAAGTGGCCGTTTTTAATGTAGATACTTTTGTAGAGGAGATTGTATTGCCCAACGATGAAATGTTTACTATTGAGCGGTTGATAGCTGTTCACCAGCCACAAAAAACAATACTCTCTTCAGTTATCAATCATAACCCGGCACTGGAAACTTTTCTGGCTTCAAAAACAAAATTTCATAAAATATCGCATTTTACTAAAGCCAATTTTACCACAGCTGTTGGTAAGCCCGAAACTATTGGGGCCGACAGGCTGGCACTTAGCGCCGCAGCCGTACATTTTTATCCCGGTAAAAATAACCTGGTAATTGGCCTGGGTACCTGCATTACGTATAATTTTATTAATCAATACCACCAGTTTTTGGGCGGCAGCATTTCGCCAGGTATGGAAATGCGCTTTAAAGCCATGCAGGTGTTTACCGCAAAGCTGCCTTTGGTACAGGCAGAGTGGAATTTTCCGGTAATTGGGTACGATACCAAAACAAATATGCAAAGTGGTGTAATTGCCGGAATTGCCTATGAAATGGACGGATTTATTGATGAATATGCCCAAAAATACGGCAACTTTAACGTGGTTTTAACCGGGGGTGATTGCACCTATTTTGCTCGTCGGCTTAAAAACAGGATATTTGCCGACAGTAATTTTTTATTTAAAGGACTTTATGCACTTAGCGAAACTAACAATGACTAAATTTATACCCGTACTTTTTGTGGCATGTGGCTTTCATACAGCGGTTTTTGCACAAGAAAATTCTCCCTATTCCCGTTATGGTTTAGGTGATATTACCCCCAACCGCAATGTTTTTGCACGTGGCATGGGAGGTGTTTCTGCAGCTAATATTGATTATACAAGCGTAAATTTTGTAAATCCGGCAACACTGGCCAGTGTACCCCTTACCATTTTTGATATTGGTGGCGAAATAGATGTGAGGACTTTAAAAAGCGCCAACCCCGTAAAAAAATTCAGTACCACCAACACCATATTTTCATATCTGCAACTGGCGTTTCCGTTAACTACAGAAAAAATGCGCAAGAAAGATATTGCCTGGGGAATGAACTTTGGTTTAAAGCCGGTTACAAAAATTAATTATAAAATTGGTGTGCCAGGCAGAACCAGCATTGATAGCCTGTACACTTTATACGAAGGTACCGGCGGTGCCAACCAGGCATTTATTGGTACTGGCTTAAAAATAAAAAAATTAAGTTTTGGTATTAGTGCCGGCTATTTATTTGGTAATAAAGATTATAGTACCAGAAAAATGTTTGTAAACGATACAGTGATCTATAAAAAATCTAACACAGAGAAAAAGGGCACTTTTGGCGGCCTGTTAATTACAGGAGGTTTGCAATATGATATTGTTTTAAATAAAGACAAGAAAAAAGAATATCCAAAAATTTTGCGATTGGGCGTTTACGGTAATTTGCAACAGCAGATAAATGTAACTACAGATGCTTTAAACGAAACTTTTGAATACGACGCTAATTTGTCAACCTACCGTATTGATAGTGTGTATGAAAAAAATGATGTAAAAGGTAAAATTGAATATCCTTCATCATTTGGCGCCGGATTTACTTACCAGGATGAACATTGGGTATTTGGTGCCGATTACGAAATGACCAGTTGGAGTAAATACAGCTATCCCGGCGAAGCTGACCCAGTGCAAAATAGTTGGGTAATAAGAGCTGGAGGCCAGTACTATCCTGCCAAAATAGGTACACCGGTTAAAAAATATTTCAATTTTGTAAAGTACAGGGCAGGTTTTTATTACGGCCCCGATTATATTAAAACCGGCAGCAATCGCCCCGATTATGCCTTTACTTTGGGTACAGGTATGCCATTAACTTCTTTAAAATATTTAAACTACAGTGGCGAATATGTAACGCTAAACACTGCTTTGGAAGTGGGCGGCAGAGGTGATAAAAAAACTAACCTAAAAGAAAACACCATCCGTTTTAGTATTGGTGTATCTATGAATGCCCGCTGGTTTGCAAAACGCAAGTACAATTAAGCATGATCTTTAAAAATGTGTATATACAATTAAGTGCAGCCTTTATTTTAGGCTGCACTTTTTTATTGGCCTGCGAAAACAGTAAACAGGATATTGATAACCTTGCTAAAAAAAAATTAGGGGTAGAGGAAGCCGTTACCGTAAATATTAATTATACGCTGGCGGGCAAAGCTAAAGCCGTGCTGGTATCGCCGTTAATGCTGCGGGTGCAAAGTGATACCATGCCTTACATAGAATTTCCTAAAAAGATACATGTAGATTTTTATAACGACAGCACTAAAATTGAAAGTATACTGGATGCTAAATATGCCCGGTATATAGAAAGCCAAAGTAAAATTTTACTAAAGGACAGCGTACGTTTTATAGGTTTAAAAAATGGCGATACACTTTATTGCGATGAATTATACTGGGACAGAAACCGCCCCACTTACCAGTTTTATACCGATAAACCAGTACGGATAAGAACCAAAATGCAGATCATTAATGGTACCGGTTTTGAAACCAGCCAGGATTTTAAAGACAAGCATGTGATGAACCCAACCAACACCATTATAAGGGTGCCGGCATCCCAGTTTCCGGAGTATTAGAAATAGGTTGTTTTAACCGCTTCAAATTTTGTACAACTTCTATAGCTTAAGCTTTTATTACAAGAGGCCTTTTACTCTTTTAAATTCTTTGTTTTATTTACTCATTGCCGTATTGTTATGGCTCAAAATCAGGCATAAATGAGCCGTATTTGCAGATGTGTTGAGCCGGAATTAATCTTTCAAATACACTTTCACCTCCAGCCTTAGCCAGTTACCTTCCCATTCTTTAGCAGTAACAACAGCAAAAAAATGTTTGCCTGCATCCATCAATCTTGCTATTACTTCATTTTTATCACGGGGTATATAGCCTATGTTTGTTTTACCAAAATGCAATGCTACTGCCCAGTCATCAAACTTATTTTTGGCATCCCTTTTTACCTCCAGTTTTACTTCTGATTTTAATTCCGCTTCCACGTCATCTAATTTTCTAAAAGATGTACCAGCTACAATACATTCCAGCACTAATATTTCTTTGGGCATTACATTGATGCTGATAGCGCCACTGCCTAATGCAGCCAGTAATCCGGGATTTACTTTTATCAGGCTTTGGTTCTCATCCATGTGCATTAATTAAATCTGTATAGTTTTGTACTAATTCATTTTCATAATCTGAAAGCGCTGCAATATCTTTTTTTATTTGTGCCGCTTCTGTTTCTACCCAGGTTTCGTCTTTTATCTGCTGCTCAATGGTAAAAGGAAAAACAGATTTTATATTTTTTAACTCTTCATTTAAAATACGTACACCTTCTTTTAGCGATTCATTCCGCAAACTTAATTCCTCCTCCGTAAGCAACCGCTCTGCCTGTTGCAGATTGTTAATTTCTTTTTCGTACACTACTTGTAATGCTTTCAGTTTTTCAAGGTCGCCACTTTCATAAGCATCTTTTACTAAGTGCCATATTTCTGTTTGTTCGGCTGTAAGCCCGGGGTTAGCATCGGGATGTAATTGCTTAGCAAGTTGTTTAAACAAAGTTCTTAACTCGGCACTCCGTTGCGGAGTATCTAAATTGGTTAGTAATGACTTTGCTTTTTCAATATCCAACGCCTGCTCCATAATATGTTGCTCTGCTCTTGCGAGTTCTTCACCTACCTGCAGTTCAATTTCGTTTACATCAAAAGGTTCATTTCTGTTGACGGCTCCCTGCACCAATTCAATTTTTCTTTTCATTGCCTGTATGCGTAGCTGCATTTGCAGGCGTTCAATCTGGTACACACCAATTCTTGTACTGTACAAAGCTTCTAGTTGAGGCTTACCCCAGTTTAGTAGTACATCTTTGTCGTTAAGTAGTTTAATATATTCTGTTCTTAACAGGTTGTATTGTTCCAGTAGTTGGTCTTTGGTGGGGTTCATGGTATGAATGTAGGGAATATTTGAATTTTGAAAGAAGGGAATATTTTACTACAAGCTGCTTAAAGTAAAATAACAGCTTCCTTATTTTACTTTGGATGGGGTAAAGTAAAATAGCGGGGTCCTTATTTTACTTTGAGGCTTAACTTAAATAGGATTAACAACAGAACAAAAATTGCGGAAGGATTCGAACACTCAGGGTTGGGCGTTAGTAAAAGCAAGCCACGTTTCGCCTACTGGAACCTTAAAACCGAAATGACGAAGGCGCAGCTGCAGGGTAAAATATCAGGTTAAAGCCTTAATAAATAGGCTTACACTTCTTCATGAAGCATTTTTGCCTTTTCCATAATATTTTCCCAAGTTGCAAAACTTTCATTGTCAACAAAAAAACTATACTCGTCAAAAAAACATTGAGTTGGCATTACTTCTCTTATTTTTTTTGCAGGTACAAAAAACAGATCATTGCAATTTTTTTTGGAAAAAATTATATAATCTAACCCTTCATTGATTACTAAATTAAAGGGAAGGCCTGTACAAACTTTGACCCTATATTCATTGTGATTTAATTGACTTCTTACCAATGCATCTGTTGCATTAGTATATAATTCATCAATTACAGCATTTTGTAATTGTAACATTCTTTTTTCAAATTCTTTGACTGCCGATTTCTTTGATTTTAGAAGGCTAATAATATTTTTATTGAGTGTAAAAGGGGCATGCGTGCCAAATATAGTTACATCGCCTTCGGATTCGGATAAGTCAATAGTTAATTCAATTTCTTCCTTTAGTTTCTTTTCACAGGAAAATTGGGTTTTCCAATTTTGAAATCCTGCTATATCAAAACCAGTATCTTCTTGTATATCCATTTCTTCCGTAAAAATCCTGCCATCAGTGAAGGAAGCGATTTTTTCTATTAATAGAAATGAAAGTTGCCAAATAGGGCAATTACTACAGGCGGGAATACGAACTGTATAATGCCATGTATAATTTTCATCTCGTTCGCTGCTCCAATCAAGATAACGTGTTGATTTTTGATGAACCCACGCAAAAACATCTGGTTGAAAACCGGGGTTATATTTACTTTCGTCTTCTCCAAACTGGTAAAGTATACCGGGTATTTCACTTTTAATATCTAACAATAATCCGTGTATATCCCTAATTGAATTTTTTGATATAATAGCAATAACTGTACTCATTGTTAACTTTAATAAAAGGCAATTTAACTATTCTCTATCACTTTTATATCATCTGGTGTTAGATGGTAAAGCTGGCACACAATTTCATTAATTCGTTGTTCGCAATAATCAATACGACCTTGTATTTGGTCAACTTTACTTGCTAATTTGACTTCTTTTAATTCTTCATTAAGATTCAATAGTTGATCTACATTTTTCACAACATCATCATGCAATGATTTATCGTTTTTATTTTTTAGATTTAAATTAGGAAAAGGAACTTGCCCGATTTGTCTTGCTTGGATTTCACTAAATACTTTTTTTGTAGATTTTAAAAATTTGCTATAATAGTAATTGATAAAAGAAGAGTTGAAAACACCAAGTATAAATTTAATATTATAGCCGACATTTTCTTTTTTGTTCATTACAATTAAGGTGTTTAATGCGTAAAATTCTTTATTATCAAGTGTTCCTATAAGTGATGACGATACCCTTCGAAAGAATATTTTCTCTTTCGAGGTAAAAATATCTTCCCTTTTGCAACTATGAATAGCGTCAACATCATACCTCAGATATTTCCCAGCCCAATTTGTTTGATACCTTTTAATTTCTCTTCCATCTAATACAGGCTTATAGTTTTCTGCTATTTTTTTGTCGTATAAATAAGCTGCCCTATCTGACTTTAAAGCTATTGCTTGATTAATATAACAAACATCATTAAATGCTAGCTTAGCATTCTTGTTAATTTTCGCTTTAATTATATCATCATCTTCTTCAAGAGCAACAGTAAACTGATTTTTATAATTCTCTTTAAAACTTTCTTGTTTTATTTTTTTTACTTGTATAGTTTCCTTCTTTGTCAAGGAAAGTTATGTCACTTTCTCCAACAGATTTTTTCTTACTTAGTATCAATGTTGTTGTTTCAACAACCGCATCTGCAAAAACAAATTTTTCATAGGAAACTATGTTTTCAATATGTGTTTTGTTCAGTATTAAATTTCGTATTTCCTGATAATATTCTTGTGTTAAAATTGTATTTGGAATAATATAACCCAACATTCCATTTTTGGTAACTAGGTTTATACCTTGTTCAATAAAAAAACCGAAAGTATTCATTCTGCCCATTGAAGAGCAGAATTTTTTAAGCAAATATTCTTTTTGATTATCATCAAACCAATCAAACATAACCATTTGTATGTATGGCGGATTACCTATTACGCAATCGAATCCACCTTGCTTGAATACTTCAGGAAAAGCCTTTTGCCAGCTAAATGGTTTAATTTTTCTTTCTTCTCCAAAATCTAATTCTGTACTGTAAAAGTCAGTATCAATTAAGCTATTGCCACTTTTTATATTGTTATCAAGTGTGGGTAAAATACGTTCATGAAAAAGCCTTAACTGAGAAGCAATAGTAAACTCTGTTTCGCCTTCCATGCATTTTAATAGTAATGAAAGTTTTGTCACTTCAACAGCATTTGCATCAAGGTCAACACCATAAATATTGTTTAGTAAAATTCTTTTTTTCTCTGTTGTAGTCAGGTTCCCATCAGGTGTCAGTGGGTTTTCTTTATGCCCTTTCGAAGGCTTACCATTATTAGTGTAGTAATCTTTATGGAAATCAAGTAAAAACTGAAAAGCGCCGATTAAAAAACTACCACTACCACACGCCGGATCAACTATTTTTAATTTGCTTATATCTTTTGGCGTTTTATTTTCAACAAGTTTACCAATGGTATTTTTAACAATGTAATCTACTATGTATTGTGGTGTATAATAAACACCTCCAGCTTTTCTTACTTCAGGTTTTTCTGAAATTATTGCCTTGCCAGTTTTTGAAAGTGTTATTTTTTTACCTAAAAATTGTTCGTATGCACTTCCTAATATTTCAACGGATAAAACAGAAAATTCGTATGGACTGATAGGGTAGTACAAATCATTGATAACGGTTTTTATTACCTTGTTATCCAGTGCAATGCTGTCGCTTATTTTATCTTTTTTAAAATCAAATAATCCTGAATTATATTTTTGGTCGGCTATGTGAAACTGGCGTAGCAAGTTTTGGTAATAATTACCGCTTTTAATGGCATCTTGTAAATTCCCATATTGTTCAACACTTCTGTCTTCTGCTATACGCAGGAAAATTATTCTGTCAATGATTTGTTGAACCGCAAAGTTTAGCTCCTCTTCATTCAGATTTTTATTATTAACCGCAATACTTGTAGCAAGGTAGGTACGCCAGTTGTCTAACGATTGTAAAAATTCGTGGTCAACTGTAGTAGTGCCTCTTTTATTTTTATCGTTTTGAATGAATTTGTCGAAACTGCCTTTAAGTACTTTCTCTTTACTGAAAGTATCCCAGATAAAATCAAACTCACTTAGATAATTTGAATAAGTTAGATATTTTATTCTACCATTAGAAGCTTTATCGGTAAGCAATGGCTTTTTACTACAATCGTAGATAGCGAACTCTTCAAAATCGGTTATAATACTGATAGGAAGTTTTGCACTCCAACCGTAGCGGCGAACCTGATATGCAGGTGTCATATCATCTTTAATTAAAACGCTTGGCTTTTTTGCTTCTACAAAGAATAAACGCTTCCCACCACCCAGGCGAAAAGAATAATCAGGCGCTTTCATAGCCCCGCCAATCTTTATTTTGTCTTCGTGAATTACTTCTCTGTAGCTTTCCGCATAACCTTGTTCATTATCAACATCCCAGCCCAGTGCTTTAAAAAAAGGGTTGATAAAATCTTGCCGGGTAAGTGTTTCGTTATAAGAGGCATTCCTGTAAACTTCTTTTTGGTCATCAAATCTTTCAACCAAAATGGAAATTTTTTGTATCGCTGTTTCTTTAGAAGGAAAACTCATAAGCAGTTTTGGGTAGCCGCTTAGTTTCGAGAATCAAGAAAAGGAGCAAAAAAATGGGTGCTATCCTCCGCTTGAAATCTACCTTAGGTAGGTACCTCGGAGCACCCAGAAAGAATAGAAAACAGCAAAAGGACGCACCCTTGCGGGTGCATCGCTTGAACTGTTTCTTTCTTTCTGAATAAAATTTCCGAGGTTTTACCTAAGAAGAAACGTCAGCAACGCTATGCGTTAAATAATATGTTTTACAGCCTCAAATCTAAAGCAAAACAAGCATTTATGGATAAGTATATTGCTTAAAGGCGTTTGCTTACAGGGTTGCCAACCTTTTAAAGGTTGGCAACCCTTGATGAAGCGTCACCGCTTTCTAATATTTATCCAATCCCGAAAATCCATTTCCCCACTCTTATCCTAACTTCACAGCTTAAATTTTTTATTTATGCAATACCGCCTCCTGGGCAAATCTGGTTTACAGGTTAGTGTACTCAGTTTTGGAAGCTGGGTAAGTTTTAGCAAACAAATTAATGATAAGGTTGCCGACGAATTAATGGGCATTGCCTACGATAAAGGCATCAACTTTTTTGATAATGCCGAAGTATATGCATTAGGCGAAAGTGAGAAAATGATGGGCCGGGTATTGAAAAAGAAAAAATGGGACCGCACATCATACATCTTATCCTCCAAAGCTTTTTTTGGTTGGCGGGGCAAGGCCAACAAGCCCAACCAAACCGGTAACAGCCGCAAACATTTAATGGAAGCTTGCAATGAAGCATTGCAAAGGCTGGGGGTAGATTACCTTGATCTGTTTTTTTGCCACCGCCCCGATAAAAACACCCCCATTGAAGAAACCGTTTGGGCAATGAACCATTTAATACAGCAAGGCAAAGTATTATATTGGGGTACCAGCGAATGGAGTGGGGTAGAAATTATGGAAGCACACCGGGTGGCCGAAAAGCTCAGGTTGATTGGTCCAACCATGGAGCAATCGCAATACAATTTATTTGAAAGAGAAAAGATAGATAAGGAATACCTGGATATTTTTAGAACTGTTGGTATGGGTACAACAATATGGAGTCCGCTGGCATCGGGGCTTTTAAGTGGTAAATACAATGATGGTATTCCTAAGGGCAGCCGCTTTGCACTGGAAGGCTTTGACTGGTTGAAAGACCGCTGGATAATGGATGAAAAAATGAAGAAGGTAAAAAAATTGAGTGATCTGGCAACCAAATTGAATGTTACCACTGCCGCTTTAAGCATTGCCTGGTGTATTAAAAACCCTAATGTAAGCACGGCCATTTTAGGCGCTACTAAAAAAGTTCAATTGCTGGATAACTTAAAAGCTTTGGAGGCGCTGGAAAAGCTAACGCCGGAAGTAATGGAAAAGATAGAAGGAATTATGAAAACAAAACCCACACTGCCCGAATATTAATATGAGCAAAGTAATTTTATATGGTATCCCCAATTGCGATACTACCAAAAAGGCAATGGCGTGGTTACAAAAAAACAATATTGATTTTTGGTTTCATGATTATAAATTGCAGGGTATAAGCAAAGAAAAATTAGACGACTGGTGTAATAAACAAGGATGGGAAACTATCTTTAATAAACGAAGTACCACCTGGCGGGAATTACCGGAAGCCGAACAATTAAAAGTAACTAACCAGGCAGCAGCTATAAAAGTAATGCTGGTTAGCAACAGTATTATAAAGAGGCCGGTGATAGAATACCAAGGTAAAATAATGGCGGGTTTTAATGAAGCAATCTATAAAAATGCCTTTAAATAATACCGATAATAAAGCCTTAAATACATACATTTTTTGTAAATTTAACTATGGAAAATAGCGCAGCGCTAAAGCAATTGATACGTAAAAATGCCCACTTGTTTTGGTACACAAAAGATAGTGAAAAAGAGAACTTACCATTACCGGTAGTGCTGGAGTTTTTTTTAAATTATGCTGATAAGGAACAGATAAAGGAACTATTTAAAATAGTAGGAATTGATAATGCTGCCGCTGAATTTTTTAAACAGATAGCATTAACAGGTGCCAGAAGTAATTATATACCACCACTTCAAAACTACTTTTCTCTCTATTTTAAAAAATATGCACCTCAATATTCTTAATAAAGATCAGCAGCAATTACTTCCATTACTCTCAAAATTCAAAAAAGAATTTTATATGGTTGGCGGTACAGCAATTGCGCTGCATATTGGGCACCGTCTGTCTATTGATTTTGATCTTTTTAAAAATGGAAGGATAAAACCAAAAGCAATTATCAATAAATTTCAGGAACAAAACGAAATTTTAAAAGTTAATTTAAATATAGATGGTCAGCTTAATTTAAATTGCAGGAATGTAAAGTTTACTTTCTTTGAATATGAGTTTGATATACCGCATCCGGTTAATATAGAAAATTCGATTTTTATTCCTGAATTACTCGATCTGGCAGCTATGAAGGCTTATGCACTGGGTAGAAGAAGTAAATGGAAAGATTATGTTGATTTATATTTTATACTGAAAGATCATTATTCTATTGCAGAAATATCTGCCAGAGCTGAATTGATTTATCATGATCTGTTTAGTGAAAAGCTTTTTAGGGGGCAGTTAAATTATTTTACAGGAATTAATTTTGAAGAACAGGTAGATTTTATCCATGGCTTTGAAACTGATGAAAAAACCATTAAAGAATTTTTAATAGACGCAGCACTAACAGGATTTTAATAATTAAATAAAAAAAGACATGAAACGTAACGCAACAGCCGTTTGGAACGGTACCGGAAAAGAAGGCAGTGGACATTTAACCACACAAAGCACTGTTTTAAACAAAACACAATATTCTTTTAACTCACGCTTTGCAGATGGTGTGGGCACCAACCCCGAAGAATTAGTGGCTGCAGCACTCTCAGGCTGCTTTGCTATGAAATTAACTTTTGTAGTTAGTGGTGCAGGCTTTACTGCCGAAACTATAGATGTAAACAGCACTATTACTTTAGATGCCGGAGCAATTACAAATGCACATTTGGTAGTTAATGCAACAGTACCAGGTATTAGCCAGGAAAAATTTGATGAATGTATGGAAGATGTAAAAGCAAACTGCCTTATATCTAAATTATTAAATGTAGATAAAACTTACGAAGTAAGTTTAACTAAATAAAGGTTACAGTCGTTACTGATCCTTCAGCTTATACCATAAGCTGAAGGATTTTTATTTTTAAAGTCCGCTAAAAAATTAACTGCCGGCATTTTGTTTAAGGTTCAAATAAGCTACATTTGGTTGTAAATAAAAATAACGATCATGCTATTCACCAATAAAACTGTTTTAATTACCGGCGCATCACGTGGTATTGGAAAAGCCATTGGCTTAAAACTGGCTGCTGCAGGTGCCAACATTGTTATTGCCAGTAAAAGTGTGGAAGAAAATCCCAAACTAGGCGGCACCATTTTTTCTGCCGCTGCCGAAATGGAAGCCGCCGGGGGTAAAGCTTTAGCCGTGCAATGCGATATTCGCTTTGAAGATCAAATTCAAAATGTGGTAGATAAAGCAGTAGAAAAATTTGGCGGTATTGATATTGTTGTAAATAATGCATCGGCCATTAACTTAACCCCAACCGAACAAACAGAGCCCAAACGTTTTGATTTGATGTATGATATTAATGTAAGGGGAACTTTTATGGTAAGCAAAGCCTGTATCCCGTTATTAAAAAAATCAACCAATGCACATATTCTTAATTTATCGCCTCCAATAAATATGGATATGAAATGGTTTGCCAATCATTTAGCTTATACTATTAGCAAATACAATATGAGTATGATTGCATTGGGTTTAGCTGCCGAATTAAAAAAATATAATATAGCCGCCAATACCTTATGGCCACGTACCACCATTGCTACAGCCGCAGTAAATAATTTACTGGGTGGCGAAATGCTGATGAAGATGAGCCGTACTACAGATATAATTGCCGATGCTGCATTTTATATTTTAAGTAAACCTGCTGCCACTTGTACAGGCAATAGTTTTATTGATGAAAATGTATTGGCCGCTGAAGGTATTACTGATCTTAGTAAATATTCTGTAGTGCCAGGGGCACAATTATACAACGACTTGTTTGTGTAAAATTTCCTGTTAAAAAAAAGCAAATACTTTTTTCTTTTGATGAACGGTAACTTTTTGCCGGGCTGTACGTTTAATTTCGTAGCTGCATTATTACGCCATGAATAATGCCTGATCAAAACCAAAAAGTATAGCCATGAACTTCTTTAACTTAAGAGCAGTATGCTTTTGCATGCTCCTTACTGCCACTGCTTTCAGCCAGACTGAAAAGAAAAAAATTGTAGCACTGCGTATTGTGAAATCTTTAAAAGTAGATGGAATTATTGACGAACCTGAATGGAAAACCACACAGGTAGCAGATAAATTTGTGGCCTTGCGACCTACTCCATTTAAGCCGGAAACCGAGGATAATAAAAGCGAAGTTTATTTTTTATATAACGACGAAGGCATTTATATCGGCGGCTATTTCCATGAAAAAACTAAAGACAGTATTGCATCTGAATTAATAGGCAGGGATGGTTTTGGAAATAATGATTTTGTGGGTATAATTTTTGATACTTACAACGATAAGATAAACGGCTTTGAATATTTTGTTACACCGCTTGGCGAACAGATGGATGCTAAACAAGCACCTAATCCTAACGGCAACAGCGAAGATTTTAGCTGGAATGCGGTATGGCAAAGCAGTGCTAAAATTCATAATGATGGCTGGAGCTTTGAAATGTTTTTACCTTACTCTGCCATTCGTTTTGGTAAAAAGAAAGTGCAAGATTGGGGATTGAACATTGTACGCCGCAGACAAAAAAGCGGGGAGCAATTATTCTGGCAATCAATTGATCCTGTAGCTAATGGGTTTTTAACACAGGAAGGAATGCTTACCGGCTTGGTAGATATTAAGCCACCATTGCGGTTACAGTTTTCTCCTTATTTTTCTATGTATGAAGAAAAATCTGCCGGAGGCGATAAATTTAAAAGCAGGGTGAGTGGTGGTGCAGATGTGAAGTATGGATTGAACCAGGCCTTTACTTTAGATATGACGCTGATACCCGATTTTGGACAGGTTGTAACCGATAACCAGATATTAAACCTTTCGCCATTTGATGTTAAGTTTCAGGAAAATCGCCCCTTTTTTACCGAAGGAATAGAATTATTTAATAAAGGAAATTTATTTTACAGCAGGCGTATTGGTGTAGAACCTAATTACAGCAAGTTTACTCCCCACTCTCAAGATGATGAAGTAATTGAAAATCCGGGGCAGGCAAAAGTGGTAAACGCCACAAAGATCAGTGGCCGCAGCCAGAACGGATTAGGCATTGCAATGTTGAATGCCATTACAAAACCCCAATACACTACTTTTTACGATACTACTGATAAAGTGAATTACCGGGAAGAAAGTATGCCGCTTACCAACTACAATGTTTTTGTGCTTGATCAAACTATGAAACACAATAGCAGTGTTTCTTTTGTAAATACTAATGTGTGGCGCTCCGGAAAAGATTATGATGCTAATGTAAGTGCGTTTTTATTTGACCTTAACGACAAAAAAAATAAATGGAATGTAGGCGGCAGCGCAAGTATGAGCAATATTATTAACGCTGCCGGTAAAAACACTTTCGGCTACGCCCACTCCATATATTTTGCTAAAACCAGCGGTAAGCTAAACTTTAATGTGTGGCAGGATTTATACGACAGAAAATATGATAAAAGCGACATGGGGTATTTTACCAACAACAATACCATGGACCAGGGTATTTGGGTTGGATACAATTGGGTAAAACCTAAAAAATGGTTTAACCAGCTAAGGGCAAATCTTAATACATTCTACAGCCGATTGGTAACACCAATGGATTTGTTGAAAAGAAAAGAAATGATGTACCAAACATCAAGCGGAAATATTAACGTAAACGGGCAAACTAAAAAATTGTGGTGGGTTGGTGCCAATGTAAACTGGGGCTTTAATTATAATGATTTTTATGAAGCAAGAGTATCCGGACGGGTTTTTAAAAATAAAGGCAGGGTGGGATTAGTATGGTGGTGGAATAGTAATGAGTCTAAAAAATTATCCTGGGGAGGAGAAGTGTTTACCGGTACTGGTGGGGTATTTAAAAGAAAAAGTTTTGGCCCAACTTTATTTGGCAAAATTCGTTTTACCAGTAAATTCTCCATCGATCATTCTGTTATTATGGAATTTCATAAAGATCAACCGGGATGGGCAGGCTTTAATACCGATGGGGCCATTATTTTTTCGAGAAGAGATTTAAGAACTGTAGAAAATGTATTAGGTGTTAAATACAGTTTTACTAACAAAATGGGCCTTACTTTAAGGGCAAGGCATTACTGGAGTAAAGTGGCACCGCAACAATTTTATGAGTTAAATGCCTATGGAAATTTAATTGCACCTGCGCTTCCGTTTACAAAAAATGTAAATCAAAACTATAATTTCTTTAGTACAGATATGGTGTATACCTGGCAGTTTGCCCAGGGAAGTTTTATTAATGTAGTATGGAAAAATATTTCCGAATCTTTTAACAGAGACTTTGAAAAGAACTATTTTAAAAACTTTGATAAAACGATCAACAATCCTCAAGCCAATAGTTTTTCAATACGGGTAATTTACTTTCTGGATTATCTAACCGCAAAAATAAATTGCAAAAGAAGAAAAATAATATAAATATAAAAAGGCCGGTCTCCAACTTGTTGGAGACCGGCCTTTTTTTATTATAGATAATTTATTTAGACGCATTGTTAGCAATAAAAATTGCCGCCATTGCCAGGCCCAGATCTTTTAAAGGCTGATATACATTGTAAGGATTATCAAGAAAAGGTTTTACATGCATTACAAGAACAAAAATAATCAGCATCAGGGCTAGTAAATAGCAAGCCAGTCTTTTATATTTATTAATAATAATAGCAATTGCTGCGGCTAAAAATGCAGCTCCGGTAATATACATCCACATAGCAGGGCTGCCCGGCATAAATGAGGGCATAATGGCGGTGCCGGTTTTAAAATGTAGTAAACCAAAAGCTGCCATTACCAAACCATAAATGATTTCTGCAAATCTTGTAGGAAAAAGTTGTTTCATTGTAAAATGATTTTGAGATTAGGTTGAAAAATAACACTTAAACATGGGCTTTGCAAGTGTTTAAAAATATTTAATTGACAGGGCAAATAAAAAAGCTGCTGCATTTAAGGCTTGCCTTAAATGCAGCAGCTTTACAACTGAGCAATTATTTAATTAAAGCTTTTGGAACTTCTTTCTCCAGTAAATATTTGTAAATGAATTTTGTTTTTAAATTTTGAAAATGCAATCCTTTGTTGCCGCCCCACCCATGTCTGCCACCAGGATAGATCATAAATTCAAAATCTTTTTTTGCATCCTGTAATTTACTAATTAACTGCAGGCTGTTTTGCAAGTGTACATTATCATCAATAACACCATGCACAATTTGTAAAACTCCCTTGTACTTGTCTACATAATTCATGGCGTTATTAGTTTTATAGCCCTCAGGGTTATTGGCTAAAGTACCCATATAGCGTTCAGTATAATGGCTGTCGTACAAGCTCCAATCAGTTACACTGCCACCGGCCATGCCATGTGTAAATACATCGCTGAATTTTGTAAGTGCCAGGCAACTCATGTAACCGCCATAACTAAACCCGGTAATGCATATTTTTTTTGCATCGGCACTGCCATTAGCGATAAGCCATTTCACCATGCTGCTGTAATCTCTCAATTCCCAATCGCCTAAATTATGGTACATATAATTTACACCTTCTTTACCAAAATGGCCGCTGGCACGGTGGTCCATGGCTACTTGTATCAACCCTTCTTTTGCATACCATTGCTGGTTGCCACTTAATTGAAAGGCATCAGTTACGGTGCCTGCATTTGGTCCGCCATAAATTGAAATTAATACCGGATATTTTTTACCAGCTTCCATATTTAAAGGCCAGGTAACTTTCATGGGTAAATCGTATAAGCCATCATCACTCTTTACTCTTATTAATTCTGTTTTAGCAAGATTATAGCTGTCATACTCTGCGCCCTTTGCATCACCTAATTCCTTTATAATTTTTCCTTTATTACTTACCAGTGCCATTTTATTTGGTGTGGTGCTATTGCCATAAGTAGTAATAAAATATTCGCTGTTAGGTGATGCATTGATAAAGGCATGATTGAAATTACCAAATGTTAAACGCTGTAGTTTTTTACCATCCAGGTTTACCCTGTAATAATCCCTGGTAGCAGAATTTTCTTTACTGCGTGCAGTAAAATATACAACGCTGTTTTTTTCATCTACATAATTTAAATCGGTAATGGTAAATTTTCCGCTGGTAATAGCATTAATGAGTTTACCGGTCATGTCGTAATAATACAAATGTCTCCACCCGGTAACATCGCTTTGTAAAATAAAACCTTTACCATTTTTTAAAAAGGTAAAACGGTCGTTATCATCCAGGTCAACCCATGTTTTTTGTGTTTCGTTATAAAATTCTTTTTTAGCACCTGTTGCAGGGTTTACATCATACACAATTAAATTATTTTGCAAACGGTTCATCCATTGTACCAATAAGCTGCTGCCATCTGCTTTCCAGTAAGGCATGCCAAAATACTGGTCGTCTTTTTCATTAAAATCGCTCCATACAGTGGCGCCGCCATCAGGCGATACAATACCTACTTTTACTTCGGGGTTGGGGTCACCCACTTTTGGGTAGCGTGTTTTTTCTATCAAACCATGCTGCCCGGTGCCATCGGTAATAATAAACTCCGGTACTTTGCTATCATCGCTGCGGAAGTAAGCAATTTTTTTGCTGTCGGGGCTCCACCAAAAACTTTTGTAAGCAGTTGCCCTGCCCAAAATTTCTTCCATATATACCCAGCTGGCATAACCATTTAAAATAAGATCGCTGCCATCGGTAGTAAGCTGCGTTTCTTTTTTAGTGCTGATGTTTACAGCATACAGGTTATTATTTTTGGTGTAGGCTACATAGTTGCCATCAGGACTAACTGTTGCATTTACTTCTTTGTCTTTATCGTTGGTCAGTTGTACATCATTAACAAACAGATCATTATTTTTATTAGTTACTGTTGGTTTTACAGCAACTGGTTTTGTAACGGGTTGTGCTGTGTATTCTACCTCGGTGCCTTTTTTGCAATCCAGTAAAAAGCTTTTACCATCGCGGCGTATTACCACATGGCTTTCATCAATCCATGGGCCGGCAAAGGGTAAAGCCTGGGTAATGCCCTTAAAGTTGCCTTTAAAATATTGCTCTTCGGTTAACGCTTTTTTTTGAGCAGTGGCAGTAAAAGCACATATTGTAATTGCAAAAAGTGCAATACATTTTTTTACAGTAGATGTCATATTCAATACATTTTAAATTGAAATGACAAGATAGTTTTTTTGGAAGAAACGGGAAAGGGAAAATGATGGGTGGAGTTAAATGAAAAAGCCGTAAAGTTTAATTTACGGCTTAGTAGTTACATAGATTTTTATTCATTATTCTCCGGCCGCATCATCGGGAAAAATAATACATCCTGAATACTATGCTGGTTGGTTAACAACATGGCAATTCTATCAATCCCAAAACCAATACCACTGGTTGGCGGCATACCATATTCCAGGGCACGTAAAAAATCATGATCAATAAACATGGCTTCATCATCGCCACGTTCCATTAGTTTTACCTGCTCTTCAAAACGTTCCCTTTGTTCAATAGGATCGTTCAATTCGCTGTAGGCATTAGCAATTTCTTTACCATTACACATCAGTTCAAATCGCTCTACTAGCCCAGGTTTGCTGCGGTGCTTTTTGGTAAGTGGGCTCATTTCTACCGGATAGTCTGTAATAAAAGTGGGCTGTATATAATTGCCTTCGCATTTGCTGCCAAAAATTTCGTCTATCAATTTTCCTTTACCCCATTTTTCATCGGCATGAATTTTTAATTCACGGCAAACATCCCTGATGCCTGCTTCATCCATTTCACTAATATCAAAACCTGTAAATTCTTTAATGGCATCGTACATGGTTATTCTTTTGTACGGCGCTTTAAAATCTATTTCTTTATCGCCTACTACAACTTTTGTAGCGCCATTTGTTGCAATGGCCGCTTTTTCTAACATCAATTCTGTGGTATCCATCATCCACTCATAATCTTTATAGGCAGCATAAAATTCCAGTACCGTAAATTCAGGATTGTGCGTACGATCCATTCCTTCGTTTCTAAAATTGCGGCTAAATTCATACACAAAATCAAAGCCGCCCACTATTAATCTTTTTAAATACAACTCGTTGGCAATACGCATATACATCGGCACATCTAATGCATTATGGTGTGTGGTAAACGGCCTTGCGGCTGCACCACCGGGGATAGATTGCAATACCGGAGTATCCACTTCTAATGCACCACGCTCATTTAAAAATTCACGAATGGCGTTTACCATTTTAGTACGCTTGATAAAAGTTTCTTTTACCGCAGGGTTTACAATCAAATCGGCATAACGTTGACGGTAACGGAATTCAGGATCGGTTACTTCATCAAATGCTTCACCATCTTTTTCCTTAACAATAGGCAAGGGGCGCAATGATTTGGTAAGAATAGTAAATTCTTTTACGTGGATAGATGTTTCACCGGTTTTGGTGGTGAACACATATCCTTTAATGCCGAGAATATCTCCAATATCAACCAGTTTTTTCCAAACAGTTTGGTACATTGTTTTATCGTCACCGGGGCAAATATCATCCTGCTTGATATAAAATTGAATTTTACCCACCGCATCCTGTATTACTGCAAAGTTGGCCTTGCCCATATCACGTACACTCATAATGCGGCCTGCAATGCATACTTCGGCAAAGTCTGCCTTATTCTCTTCCCCCTTATAGTTTTCTTTTATATAAACTGAAGTGCTGTTAACCGGGTATAAAGCTGCCGGATAGGCATCAATACCTAATTTTTTTAATTCTTCTAATTTTTCCCTGCGGATGATTTCCTGCTCTGATAAATGTTGTATACTCATAGTTTTAAAAATTCGATTGCTGGTAATTGTATAAACAGCGGCGGCAAAGATACTTTATGCAACCCAATCATCCATATTTGCTGTCTGTAACAGCATAACAAACAAACTGGCACTATATTGGTTTATCTTTAAAAAATAAAATTCTATAAAAAATGAAAAAATTATTACTTGTATTTATGGGGGCAGCAATGTTAAGTGGTTGCGATATTTTAAGCAAATTGCCGCAGGCAACGGGGTTGGGTGGTATTACCGAAGCAGAAGCCGGGCAGGGTATTAAAGAGGCATTGAGCCAGGGATTGGCTGGCGCTGTATTAAAACTAAATAAAGAAGATGGTTTTTTTAAAGATGCATTATATAAAATTTTACTGCCACCCGATGCAAAAAAAGTAGAGAATACTTTACGCAGCCTTGGTTTTAATAGTATGGTAGATAAAGCCATTTTACAAATTAACCGTGGTGCCGAAGATGCTGCCGGTTATGCCAAACCTATTTTTGTAAACGCCATAAAAAATATGACTTTACAAGATGCTATTGGCCTGGTAAAAAATGGTGATACCAGCGCTACCCACTTTTTCAGAGAAAAGACAACAGCACAGTTGACAGCAGCTTTTTTGCCGGTAATAAAATCATCATTAGATAAAGTAGATGCTACAAAATATTACGGGGATGTAATTACCAAGTACAATAATTTTCCTCTAACAGTAAAAAAAGTAAATCCTGATCTGGCAGGTTTTGTTACCGATAAAGCTACCACAGCTTTATTTGATCTTGTAGCAATTGAAGAAAAAAATATCCGCACAAATATTGCCGCCAGAACTACAGATATTTTAAAAAAGGTGTTTGGGCAAAAGTGGAACTAAGGTAGTTTAGAAAAAAAATAATTAGCGGCAGTAACGCCGTTTTCATAAAGCAGCAGTTTATCCTGCTGCTTTGTTTTTTTTACACGGGAAGAAATGTTGCCTTGGCTTACATAGATCGTTCTTCCTCTTTCATTTTCCAGCCCCGGATATTTTCTGCTTAAGGTTTCCATCATTAAATTGGTAAAGGCAGCAAGATATTCGGAAAGTTTGTTGATGTTATATGCAGGTATTTTTATGCTGTTGTTGTTTAAAGAATCTATTTGTTGCTGCCGTTCTAATTTTATGCCAATAGTTTGTGTATTGAATTTTACTTTATCACATAATAGCGGGTCGTTACTATTTTGGTCGCAGGTATCAAACATGCTGATGGGGTAATTGCAAAGCATGCCACCATCTACGTAATAATTAACAAAGGAAACAGTATCCGATTTTTTTATTTTTTGTAACTGATCATCCAGTGCCACAGGTTCAAAATATAAAGGTACTGTGCTACTAATTCTTACCGCAAGTGCTAGTGGCATATCGGGCGAATTGAGGTAAGAAAAAGTTTCTAACTGTTGTTTACTAAGATTAGTGCCTGTGCAATAAAAATCTTTGTAATGATTGTTGGTTAAGTGTAGTTGGTGCAGCTCACTAAATGTTAATAGTGGTTTACCGGTTTTATAAGTTACTAATTGTTGTAACCATTTTTCAAATGCACCACCCCTGTATATGCCAAAGCCTTTTTTAAACCTTTTGTATTTGCCTACCACACCGCCTTTACCATCATTAAATTTTTGCACCGGCAATTCTATCATCAGGCTGTCAATTTCATCGGCAGTATAGCCAATGCTTACCATCATACCGGCAATAGCGCCGGCAGAAGAGCCACCCACATTTTCTATCTGCTGTAAAATACCCTTTTCTTCCAGCACACTAAATACCCCGGCGTATGCCAGGCCACGTACACCACCACCTTCCATCACCAGGTTTTTGTAATTGTATTTTTGTTGCGCAAAACTGAGAGATGGAAAAAATAAGAGTACAATTAGTTTTTTCATTGGGTGAAAGTAAAAAATTGTTGTGGTAGTAAAAGTTAAGGACTGATTAAACTTAATAATATAGTTTAGTTCCAGATGTTGCTAAGCAGGGCCTCGGCCAGACAGTCTTCATCAAAGTGAAATGTATATGCAGTACCAGCGTCATTTTTTTCCAATTGATATTTGCCATCCTCTTTAAGATGATAAATCTCTATTTCGTTTATATCGGTATCTACAATAATATAGTAAGGTATTTTTTGAGATTGATAAATGAAAAATTTGTTATTGCGATCTTTCATTGCAGTTGATGGAGACAATATTTCAACAACAAGTGCTGCAGGAAAATCAAGAAATGGTTTAGTGATGTCTTTACAAACTACTACAGCATCTGGTTGTAACACAGTATCTTCTGTAACTTTAATATCAATAAAATCGTACACTTTACAATTTTTACAACCAGTTTTTTTTATGGCACCAGTTAACTCATATTTTATATTAGCACTTATCCACTGGTGCCTTGGAGACGGTGCAGGGCTCATAGCATACGGAATGCCTTCTATTAATTCCCAGCGGCCTTCCCACTGGCAATACTCATCGTAAGTGTAATGAGGCAATATTTTTATATCAGATGACATTAAAATAAATTTACAATAATTAATTTAAAGCCAATAATATCTGCCAGGCTTCGTTTACCTTGTTAATTTCTAATAATGCTTTTGCATAGCTATGCAGTTCTTTTTCCATCTCATCGGGGTTAATGGAATAGTACTGAATAATATTTTTAAGTCTATCATCATTAAAAGCAGGATCAACAAAGGGCATTTCATGCACGTTAGCCAATTGCCCTAAATTATTGCCGGATAGGATAGTGCTGTTTTTTATAGATGCAGGTAACGCATCAACACCAATGCCTAATTGTGTATTGGGTTTAGCTACTGTAAATAAATTGCTTTCATCTACTTTACAATACCAGTCGCCACCCAGCCTGGCCACATGGTTTATTTTTGTTTGATCAATTTTGCCTTCGGCGTTTAAAATGCTTTCATCAATATGCATTACCAATACTTCGGCAATTACTAAGTTGCCGGCACCGCCTTCTGTACCCAATGGCTTTACTTCATTTACACGGCACTCCAGTTTTATTTTACTTTCTTTTACCATAGGCGGCTTTACCATTGTTGCAGCCTGCATGGTAAAACCTGCTTTTTCAAATTCATTAGTACCCTTGGCAAATTCGCAGCTGGCTAAAGAGGTTTGCTGTACCATATCATAATCAACAATGTTTATTACTACCTCAGGTATTTCTAATACATTTTGTAAAGTATGTTTAGTGGTATTATCCCTTACTCTTCTTGCTGGTGAAAAAATTACAATGGGCGGGTTGGAAGAGAATAAATTAAAAAAACTAAAAGGAGAGAGGTTTACATTTCCGTTGGTATCGATGGTGGATGCAAAACATATTGGCCTTGGCGCAATGGCATGTTGCAAATAATTTTGCACATCCATTGGTGCAAGGTCTTTTAAAACTATTGTTTTATACATTTTTCTTAAGTGCTAAAATTGAAAAATCACTTTCATCTTTTACAATCGTATTACTCAGCATTCCCAACCCATCAATTTCCATTTCTACCACATCGCCTTCTTGTAACCACTGTTCCTGGTAGTTAGGGTCGTTTAGTTTTCCCGTACCATTCAGTTCTAAAAAACAGCCGGTGCCTACCGTGCCGCTGCCAATAACATCACCTGCATATAAGTTAACGCCATAGCTTGCCCGTTCAATAATTTCTGCAAAGGTCCAATCCATATCAGCTACGTTTCCTTCGCTAACCTGTATGCCGTTTACCCGGCATTTCATAGTTAAGTTCCAGGCCTTGCCGGTGTGGTTTTCTTTGCAGGGTACTTCGTATTGCTCCAGTTCGTCTAAAGTAACCAATGTGGGCCCAATTGCCGTGCTGAAATCTTTACCTTTTGCAGGGCCAAGGTTCAGCAGCATTTCTTCCATCTGCAACGTTCTTGCACTCATATCATTCATTATCATTAATCCGGCAATATGTTCATCCGCTTCTTCGGCTTTAATATTTCTGCCGGGTTTGCCAATTACAATGGCAGCTTCCAGTTCAAAATCTAATTTTTTAAAATGGTCGGGCATGCAAATAATTTCGCCGGGCCCTTGTATGCTGTTGTGGTTGGTAAAATAAAATATGGGGTATTGGTCAAACTCGGCAATCATATCTACTTTTCTGTTGCGCCTTGCCGCCGCTACATGTTGGCGAAAGGCGTACCCATCTCTGCAACTGCTGGGGTGCGGTACAGGTGCTAAAATGGTAGCGCCTGCATATGGAATTCCGTAACTGCTTCTGCCCAGCCCATCTTTAATGCGCTGCTCGGCTGCCTTGGCAACGGGTAACACATCTTCCCAATAGTTTAAAAACATATTCATGCTTACCGGAAGATCCGGATGCAAGGTATCGGTATCATATAAATTGCCATTTACTACAATGGCCAACTGCTGCTGCCCGTCTTTTAAATAAGTTACTAATTGCATGTTTAATTAAAATTATTTTCAAAAGTAGCTAATTATATACTGATTAAATTGGCAAATGAGTTATTGTTTTATAATGCTAAGTAGTAATTTTGTATTACTAAAAAAGAACCATGAAATTTGAGAAGATTCATAATAAAGGGCAAGCCCGGTTATTTAAGAATCAGTATCTGGAATACCTCACTAAAACACACCCGCTGGTTATTTGGGGTTTATATGTGCCTATAATTATTTTAATGCTTTACTACAGCAGGGCTGTTATACAATTAGGGGCTTTGCAAATAATTGTTACATTTTTAAGCGGTATATTTTTCTGGAGCTTTTTTGAGTATTGTATTCACCGGTTTGCTTTTCATTTTGTGGCAGAAAGTGAAAGGGCAACAAAATTTGTGTATATCATTCATGGTAATCATCACGAGTATCCGAGAGACAGGGAAAGATTATTTATGCCACCGGTACCCAGTTTGATTTTGGCTTCAACAGTTTTTTCTTTGCAATACTTTGTATTCTTTCTTTTTAATACTATAGGTTACGTTTTTGCTTTTTTTCCAGGGTTTATGTTAGGTTACCTGATGTATGGTACCATGCATTATGCCATACATGCCTGGAACCCGCCTTTTAAATGGATGAAACCTTTGTGGCGTAACCATCACCTGCACCATTATAAAAACGATCACATGGGTTTTGGAGTAAGCTCCACTTTATGGGATCATGTGTTTGGAACCATGTTTGATTTGAAACAGGAAAAAGAGGATAAAGAAAAAGTAAAAGAGTTGATGTTTAAATAATCAACTCCGCAGTTATTTTAAAATGTAAACTTATAAGTGCGGTGTATTTTTTCTAACTGGGCACCAGTAGCATGGTGTACCGCCAGCATCTTTTCATTAAAATCTCCCACCCAGGCCAACTCTACTTCAAAAATAGTATTGCGGGGCACTACTTCCTGCTTAAGTATATAAATTAAGGCGCTTTCAATGCCTTTATTATGAAAGTGTTTTTTTACACCCATTACAATTACTCTTATCCTGTCTACAGTTTTTGTTTTGCTGTACCAGAAATATTTTAGTTTGCCCCAAAGATCAAGTTTGCCATTTACGTATTTTAATATTTGATTGGTATCGGGCAGGCAAATAACAAAAGCAATAGGTTGATCGTGATGATAAGCAAACCAAATGATCCTTTCATCCATAATAGGTTTCATTCTTTCAAACGAATCGGCAATGGAGGCTGATGTAATGGGCGCAAATCCATCAAAATCTTCCCATGCATCATTATAGATATCTTTAAAATCTTCCGAAAATTTTTTAAAATCGGCTTTTTTAAAATGAACAAAACGGTACTCTTTTTTTTTCACTACCCAACCGGCAATTTTTTCAAAGCGCTCCGGCACGGGTATTCTTAAATCAATTACATTGGTAATTTGATCGTACGATTTTTGCCAGCCAAAGTTTTCAAATAATTGCTGATAATATGGTGGGTTATAGTTCATACCCATTGATGGCTGACGGAAACCATGTACCAGCAAACCCCACCAATTATCGTTTTCTCCAAAATTGATAGGGCCTTCTGCTGCCTGCATGCCTTTTGCTTTAAGCCAGCTTACTGCAGTAGTAAATAATGTATTGGCGGCATCTTGATTATTGATGCATTCAAAAAAACCAACACCGCCGGTGGGGGTGCCACTGGTGTGTGCTTTTTCCAGGTTAATAAATGCCGCAATACGGCCAATTAAAGTTTTATCATTGTACAAAAGCCACCTGGTGCAATGCCCATGCTCAAAAAATGAATTGGTTTTGGGATTGAATATTTTTTTTATTTCTCCCTGCAAAGGAGCAATAAACGAAGGGTCATCTTTGTATAATATGTATGGAAGACCTATAAATGCTTCTTCGGTAGCATCAGTAACTTCGGAAATATGTAACATGGTTGTTATGATAAAAGAAAAACGAAATTACCACTTTTCTTCGTTGCTGCTGTCAGAAGATTTGTTGGCAAACTGTTTTTTAAATGTTATTTTTTGCTGCTGCCTTTCAATAATTAATGCAGCAATTGTATTTCCTGCATCTTCGCTAGGGTTGCTGCGTAAAAGATTTTTTAATTTGTCTTCGCTTACATCAATCCTGTACAGCAAAGTTATCAGTGCTTCAAAATTATTTTTTATAAGATGGTTGATGTGAGCAGACAGTAGTAATTGCAGTTCTTCAAAAGATATTTCATCCGGCAATGCAATAGCCAGGTCTTTATTAATGTTTTGTATAAGGTTGGTATGTTCCATTATAACTTTTCCATTACGCCGGTTCCAAATAAGGCAAAATCATATTTTACCGGGTCGGCGGCATCTAAAGTTCGTAAATAAGCAGTTAATTCCAAAGCAGCCTGCCAATCGGTTTTATTATTTTGTAAAAGGTTAAATTTTTTGGCTACTCTTGCCACGTGTACATCAATAGGTATTACCAGCTGTGCCGGGCTAATATTTTTCCAGATGCCAAAATCCACTCCTTTATTATCTTTACGCACCATCCAGCGCAAATACATATTTAATCTTTTACAGGAAGATTTTTTTTCGGGAGAAGCAATATGCTTTTTTGTTCTTTCGGGAATATGCGGTAAAGAGAAGAAATAATTATAAAACCCTTTCAATCCATTTTCGATAGTAAGCTCTTTTTTGTGCAGCCCTTTTGTAAAAGCAGTTTCCAGCGATTGGTTGTTTGAATAATGCATGTTGAAAAACTCGATGCAGTATAAAAGATCGGTGGTATTAAAAGTGCGGTGCTTAAAACCCTCCAGTTTTTGCAGGTCTTTTTTTTGATGCTGTAAAATAAATTGATGAGGGGCTTTATCCATCAGTTGCATTAACTCGTTACTTTTATTAATGATGGTAGTACGGTTGCCCCAGGCAAAAATGGCAGCAAAAAAACCGGCAATTTCTATATCTTGTTTTTTGGTAAACTGGTGTGGTATACAAACAGGATCTTGTGCAATAAAAGAAGGTTGATTGTAAAAATCAACCTTGCTATCTAAAAATTCTTTGAGATTATTTTCGATCATGCCAAATTATCCAATCGCTTTATTTAAATCATCAATCAAATCATCAGCATCTTCAATGCCTACACTAAGCCTTATCAGCCCATCACTTAAACCATTTTTAATCCTTTCTTCACGGGGTATGCTGGCATGTGTCATACTTGCAGGGTGATTAATTAAACTTTCTACACCACCAAGGCTTTCGGCAAGCGAAAATAAATATGTAGAGGATAACACTCTTTTTACTTCAGCCGCACTATCATCTTTCAATTCAAAACTTATCATACCACCAAAGCCATGCATTTGTTTTTTGGCAATGGCATGCCCGGCATTATCTTCAAAACCCGGCCAGTATACTTTTGCTACTTTGGCATGGTTACGTAACCAGTGTGCAATTTTTTCGCCGTTTTCGCAATGCGCTTTCATACGTACACCTAAAGTTTTTATTCCTCTCAATACTAAAAAACAATCCTGCGGTCCGGGTACTGCTCCGCAACTTTTTTGTATAAAATATAATTGCTCCCTCAGGTCCTTATCGTTCATCATTAAGCAACCCTGTATTACATCGCTGTGGCCACCTAAATATTTAGTAGCGCTGTGCATTACAATATCGGCACCTAAATCCAAAGGGTTTTGTAAATAGGGCGATGCAAAAGTATTATCCACACAAAGCCATGCGCCTGCTTGTTTTGCAATAGCTGCCATGGCTTCAATATCTGTAATATTCATTAATGGATTGGTTGGCGTTTCTACCCAGATTAATTTTGTATTGGCTGTTACAGCAGCTTTTACATTAGCCGGGTTGGTAGTATCAACATAAATAAATTTTATATTGTAGCGCTCCCAAACTTTGGTAAATAAACGGTAACTGCCGCCATACATATCATTGGCCGCTATTACTTCATCGCCGGGGTTTAATAATTTTATTACACTATCAGTGGCTGCAACACCGCTGCTAAAAGCCAGTGCATATTTTCCATTTTCAATAATGGCATAAGCATCTTCCAGTGCTTTACGGGTGGGGTTTTGGCTGCGGGCATATTCGTAGCCTTTGTTTACACCCGGCGCTTCCTGCACATAGGTGGAGGTTTGATAAATGGGCGTCATTATAGCTCCTGTACTTGGGTCGGGTTCGGCGCCGGCATGTATTAATTTTGTGGCAAGTTTCATTACTGTTTTTTTATAAAAAATTATACTGCAAAGATGATTAAATTATTTGAGCAGCGCATAAATATCTCCAATCGAAATTATTATCATCGTGGGCGGATTTTGGAAGAGTAGCTTTATCTAAAACATTTTGGCGGAGAATTTTTGAAGCTACTAATTTCTTTTTTGCTTCATGCAGATAATCCTGCAACATTTTATTTTCCATCCATAATTTTTGCGGTGGCTCATAACCCACTTTATCTTTTCTCCAAACAATTGCATCGGGCAATTTTTTATCCATTGCTTTTCGCAATAACCATTTTGTCCAGCCATCATGAATTTTTAAGCCTGATGGAAGAGAAAAAATAAACTCGACTAATGTATGATCTAAAAAAGGTAAACGTACTTCTACACCATGTGCCATACTGTTTCTATCGGCATAGCGCAGCAATTCTTCCAATCCTGATTCAATTACATTAAAATGTAAAATATCATTTAACTTGGTTACAACTGGTTTGTGAATACCTTCCCAGGCCCTGCCTTTTTGAAATTGTAAAAATTCGGTACTAATATCCGGCTGGTGAATTGTTTTATTGTATTCGTTTTTTTCCAGTTGCATAGCTGCATGCATGGGAAGAAAGGCTGCAAAATAATTTTGTAAACCCCAGCTAAATGGAATATGATTTTTACGCAAGGCTTTTTTTTCTTTTTGAGCGGCGCCTAATTTATGCCTGCTTAATACTTCCTGTAAATACCAGTGAATATATTTATGATAACCTGCTAATGTTTCATCGGCACCCTGCCCATCCAGCAATACTTTTACCTGCTGTTGTTTAGCCAATTCAAACACTTTAAACTGTGCATAAATACTGGATGATTGAAAGGGTTCTTCCTGGTGATAACATAATGTTTCAAAATCTTTAATTAAGCTATCAGCAGAAGGAGCTATTTTAAAATTGGGTGTGCCGGTATTTTGGGTAAGTAAATTAATGTATGCCGATTCGTCTTTTTCGAACCCAGGAAAAACTGCGGAGAATGTTTGGAGGGGATGGCCTGGTTTTAACTCGTGTATAGCTGATACGATAGAAGAACTATCCAGCCCGCCACTTAAACTGGTGCCAACGTTTACATCGCTTCGTAACCTTCGTTTTACTGATGCCGCAAACAGCTGATTAAATTTTGCAATGGCATCTTCCGGCGAAATGGCGATCTTAATTTCCTTATCCAAATGCCAGTATTTTTTTGCAACAAATTTTGGACTGGCAGGTTTGTATAAAAAAAAGTGAGCGGGGGGTAATGAGTAAATATCTTTAAAAAAGGTTTGTTCTTTATCAACCGAATTTTGAACATGCCCCAGTGTTAAATAATTCAGCAGCATTTTTTCTTCTATATTTTTTTCTACTCCAACAGCCCATAAGGCTTTCATTTCGCTGGCAAAAAAAAGATACTCGTCGCTCTCGTAATAGTAAAATGGTTTTTCGCCAAAGCGGTCTCTTGCTGCAAAAAGCTGCTGCTCTTTTTCATCCCATATTGCAAAGGCAAACATGCCCTCAAAATAGTTAAGGCAATCTTCTTTCCAAAAATCGTAGGCAGCCAAAATTACTTCAGTATCGGATTTTGAGTGAAAGGCATATCCTTTTTCTGATAACAGTTCTTTTAATTCAATATGATTATAAATTTCGCCATTATGTGTTATAGAGTATCTGTTTAAATAATGCATTGGCTGTTTGGCCGCATCACTTAAATCAATTACAGAGAGGCGGCGATGACCTAATAAAACATTGCCTTTTGTATTGCTCCATATTCCTTCTCCATCAGGCCCACGGTGAGTAAGCGCAAGTGTCATTTTTTTTAAATGAACTTCTGGTATTGCCTCAAAAGTAGTAGATAGTATTCCTGCAATTCCGCACATATTGTAAATATCAATAAAAATATTGAGGGCTGGCACACAGGGTAAAAAAAAGAAAAAGTATACTATTAAAAAGAAATGGGTAAGGCTGCTTTTGCATTATCCCAAACCATAATTAAATTGGCACCGGTAGTTGTTTGTTCAAATACCATTGTAAAAACCTCAATGGATTTATCTGTTTTTTGTACAGGGATTTCTATTTTAGCAATATCCTTAGTGGTATCGGGGTGTAGCCCCCATGAAAAAAGATTACTATTAAGAATAATGATCCATTTATTTTCGAACGGTATACAGTAGATGATATACCTGCCTTTTGAAACTTTTTGCCCGTTGATAGTAGCAGGTTTAAAAAATTCAATTTCACTGGCTTCATTAGCACCCAAACGCCAGTATGTGCCAAACTGCTGTACATATTTTGGTGGAGGCTCATTGCCAAAAATGGTTCTCCCGTTTTTTTGTGGCCTGCTGTAAATTACCCTGGCTAGTAAAATACTGCTGTCTTTTCCACTCATTGCCAGCATTGGATAATTTACGGGGTAATAGCTAATATCCAATACCGATTTATCAACTGCTGCATAAGGGTTTGCCGGTTCAATTAATGGCTTTGTTATTTCCGGACTATTACTGTTAATAGTTGTACAGGAAGTAAAGCAATATAAAATATATAGCAGTACAGTAAATAAGTATTTGGTTGTATTTTTTAACATGGAATATTATAAATTAAAAAGAAATTGGTAAACTTACTTTTACATCATCCCATGCAATAATTAAATTAGTGCCCACTGTAGCTTTTTCAAAAACCATTACAAATGATTCAATATTTTCACTTTGTTTTTGTACGGCTACATCTATCCTCATCACATCTTTTTTCATATCATATTTAAATGAACCCCATATGTCTGTTTCTTTATTAATTATCATGGTCCACTTATCAGCATAAGGTATGCAATACATGGTGTAGCGTCCTTTTTTAATTTTTGTATTGCCAATTTTTACGTTTTGATAAAATTCAATTTCTGTAGCCTCGTTGGCACCCATTCTCCATACTTTTCCATACTCCAGTAAATCGCCAAAAATGGTTCTCCCGCTTTTTTGCGGACGGCTGAAAATTACCCTTGTTATTATAGGTTCATTTGCTTTATCCTGAATTTTTAATACCGGGTAGCTATTAGGGTAATAGCTCATGTCCATGGGGGATTTATCTACCGGAGGTAATTTACTTTGGGCAGTTATGCTATTTACAAAAAAACAAATTATACTCAACAGCAAAATTTTCTTCATAAAATATTTTTTTCAAAGATAAATCAATCAGGCATTTAATAATAATTGCAAATGATGTGCGGCAAATTTTTTCAATTCAGGATAAAATATTTTATACAAATCATTCATCGCTTCATAATTTTCATTGAAAATTTCGAAAGCGATATCACTTTCAGTAAGATACCGGGCACGCCGTACAAGCCCGCCAAAACTTTTTTCTATACCCCATTTACTTTTGTAATTGTACAGCCAGTTGTGTTGCATCATATAGGGCAATGTTTTTTGAAACGGAGCTGGCAGCACTGCAAAATTTGTATCCAGAATTTTATAAGTAACAGCTGCAAATTGTTTCAGCGCTTCATCATTTAAAAATTGCGACTGATCGTTAGCTAAAAAATGGTCGTACACTACATCAACAAATGCACCTGCATATAAGCGGTATTGTGGTTTAAAAAATATTTTTACCTGTTGTGTTATTTCATGTGTATCTGTAAAATTATCTATTGCCCGGTGTAATTGAATTCCTTTGTGTATGATATCCGGGTAGTCAAATTGCTTTTTACCTTTTATAAAATCACTGATCATATTACCTACTAAAATTTCCGGGTGATTAAAAGAAAGATGAGCATGGGCCAGGTAATTCATTTTGCTGTACTTGGTGAAGTATAAAGATAACTTTTATCATACCATGTGTAGTTGCTACGGCCGTATTTACTTTTTAACAGAACAAAATCAAGTTTTAGTATTTTATTAAGAAAAAACTGCAAATCCTTTACTGTAAAGGGTTTTAAACAACTAATGAGAGAAGCTTGGTTGCCATTAAATACCACTGATACAGGCTTTAACATAGTTTAACGTTATTGGTAAAGTAATGCTTTTGTACTCAGCAGGCTGTAATTACTTTTGACTTATCATTAACCACGCTGCCAGCCATGAAGGCAGTTATTTTAAACCTAAAAAAGTATAGTTATGAAAAAATTAAAAACAATTTTTGCAGCTGCAGCATTGCTGGTTGCAACAAGTGCCTTTGCCGCATCAGGCCCAGAGAAGGTATCTCCCACAGTAAAAGCCGCTTTTGAAAAAAACTTTGGCGGAGTAGAACATGTTAACTGGCAAGTTAGCGAAGACTTTTATTTTGCCACTTTTATCCTGAATTCGAAAGAAACATCAGTGGCGTATAACGACCGTGGCGAATTAGTGGGTACTTGCAGAGCAATAGTTGCAACACAACTGCCTTTAAATGTTTCTTTGGCGCTTAGTAATAAGTATGGTGCGTATACTGTATCTAAAACTGCCACAGAGTTAACTTACGATGGTGAAACCAGTTATTCTGTAACAGCAGAAAATGGTAAACAGATTTTAAAGCTTAAATGTTATGGCAATGGCAGTATTGTTATTGATAACAAAATTAAAAAATAGTTTGTTAGGGTTTTGGACAGTTAAAGACCTCCGGATAAGGAGGTCTTGCTGTTTTATATAATTAACTGTTTCTCCTTTAAAAAATAAAAATGTTTACTCCCCTAATAAGTTCATTATGCTATTTTAACGGCCCGAGACAGTGGGAATAACCGGCAAACTTTCGTTACCTGTTTCGTTAACACTTTGTACAGCAAAAAAATAATTGTCTTTGCTATAGGGTAACCGGGCTTCTGTTGCAGTGGTATATATTTTTTTCTGCCAATACGCACTGGTGGTTTCTCTTACCAAAATATAATAACCCTTTACCGTACCAAATTTTGGTTTGTTCCAGAAGAGATAAGTGGAATTACTTAACTTTTTCACATCAATTTTTGCCGAATCTGGTGTTGATGGAGCTTTAGCAAGGTTAGTGAGGTTTGCTAAATTCATTGCAGTGTTTTTTCTCAGGTATTCGTAGTCAATATATTCTTCAAGGTCGCCATACTGTATATTGTTTTCTGTACGTATATTCTGATGTTGCCGGGTATAGTTTTCATTCATTTCTGTAAATCTAACCGCAGCAAATCCCCTTTGTACATAAGGTGTATGATCACCACCCCGCAAAAAACGGTCATTTCGGTAGATCATAACAACCTCCAGGTTATCTACATAGCGTTCCCCTATTTCTTTTACATAACGGGCAAGTTGTCTTGATTTACCATCATTTTCTAAGCCAAGTGCCCTTATATTTACTGCATTTTTTTCTGTGTCAAATGCAGGAAGCCCTTCGCTAAATACCCTGATTTTTGTATTGTCTATAATACTTGTTTCATTACTATTATTACTGCCTATAATATCATTATTTAAAACAGCTTCAATATACCAATTTGCTTTTTTAGCTTTTTCACTCATAAATGCAGCTCCTAGTAAGCCCTGTTCCTCACCACTAACCGCTACAAAGATGATAGTAGCTGGAAAATCTTTTTTACTCAGGACTCTTGCACATTCAATAACAGCGGCTGTGCCGCTGGCATCATCGTTAGCACCCGGCGCATCACCAATACTATCTGTTGGGCTGCTACGCATATTATCCAAATGGCCGCTTATTATAAATATGCGATTGTCTGCAGGGTCGGTGCCTTTAAGGGTAGCTACCACATTCCCCAGTAATATTGACCTATCTATCCTTCTGCCATCAGGTTGCAGAGTGGTGGTATCTATAAAGCAACTTAATCGGCCACCTGAAAGTTTTGCTGCTTGCTGAAATTTATACAGTACCCATTTTCTGGCGGCAGCTATTCCCCGATTTTCACTTGTTTGATTGCTAAGCGTATTTCTTGTGCCAAAAGAAACCAGTGTTTTTATATAGGATTGTAAAGAATCCGCTGATACTTCTTTGATCAGTTGTTCAATTTCCGGGTCTTTCTGAATTATTGTTTGAGCAAAAAGACAATAGGTGTAAATGCAAAGGCAAATAGTAAAAAATGATTTCATGGTGGTGTTTGTAATTTAAATATACAAATTAACAACAAGGAGGTAGTTAAGGTTTCAATATGAGGTATTAAAATATAAATAAACGCATCTTAAGTCATTATAATAAAATAAGAGAGGTAAATGATTTAAACTGTCATTTGTATAAACGATTTTAAGTTCCTCTTGCAGTTTAATAAACTGATTTTACATAATATAACTAGCAAAGAAGCATTAAATAAATATTGCTTTTGTTTAATGTGGATTAAAAATATGCAGATAACAATAATTTTATTTTGAGATTATTATTTTTGTAGTACATTTACAACCTGAAGCAGACGATTTGGTCTCTCAGCTTACCTTAATTTAGATTCGTAATCCGTGCCAAAACCACTGTCGTTCAATATTTCGTGCTAAAGCCACGTCCCCCCAGACAATTTTTGTTAGAATTAACTCTAAAATCACGCAATATGGGAACTAGAATTTTTTTGTTTACCTCTTTGGTCTTGTTATGTGCATCATGCACCACAACCAATAAAATAGCATATTTTCAAAATGCTCAGGATACTACGTACAAGCAAACGCTTAAAACCGTGGAAGTTCCATTACAAAGCAATGATTTCATAAGCATTTCAATCAGCAGTTTAAGTGCAGAAGCATCTGCTATATTTAACCCTATTCCCGCTACCGGCGGACAAACAGCTAATGCTTCTGGCAAGCAAGCTCAATATGTTGGGTACCTGATAAATAGCGAAGGCTACATACAATTGCCAATACTGGGTAATATAATGGCAGCAGGAATTACAAAAAAACAATTAAAAGAAAATATTACTAATACAATTTTAGCAAAAAAATTGCTTGTAGATCCTTTGGTTGATATTCGCTTACTTAATTTTGAAGTTACTGTATTGGGCGAAGTCACCTCTCCAACTGTAATAACTGTCCCCAGCGAAAAAATCTCTTTAATAAAAGCATTAAGTATAGCTGGCGATCTTACCATATACGGTAAAAGAGACAATGTATTGCTAATAAGAGAAGAAGGCGGTGTTCGCAAAACCAGGCATATTAATCTGAATTCAAGTGACTTTTTAAACTCGGAGTATTATTACCTGAAACCCAACGATGTTGTATATGTTGAACCCAATAAGGCAAAAATCGCCGTATCAGGTAGGTCTCAGCAAGTACTTCCTCTGGTTTTAACCAGCGTTTCAATTCTTATATTTGTTTTAGATAAAGTAGTTAAATAAGCAGCAGCAATGACGACGACGCAAATAAATAATAATAACAGGTATAGTGAGGTGGAAGAGAAGGAGACTAATATGAGTCAGCAGATACTATCAAAGTATTTGCCCTATTGGCCTCTATTTATTCTTTTTGCCTTATTATCATTAGTGGCGGCTTATGTTTACCTCAGGTATGCAACACCAATTTATGAAGCTTCTGCCTCTATTTTTATCAAAGATGAAAAAAGGGGTACTCAGGATTCAAGAATGATCGAAGAGTTTAACCTGATTTCTTCAAAAAAAGTAGTTGAAAATGAAATAGAGGTTCTGCAATCAAGAACAATAATGGAAAATGTTGTAAAAAGACTTTTTTTATATGCTCCATTATCTCAAAAAGGAAAAGTAAAAGAAAGTGATGCATATATAATTTCTCCGATAATTGTTGAAGCACAAAACCCTGATTCTATTGTTGAAGTAGCTAAAGTGGATTTTACTTATGATAAAAACACTCAAACTGTTTTATTAAACGGTAAGGATAAGTACGCAATTAATCAATTTGTATCTACTCCTTACGGAACGCTTAGGTTTGCCACTAATAAATATTACAGCCCATCGGGTGCAGAATCCAGCAAGCAGTTATCTTTTGCCTTACTAAGCACTAAAAATGTTGCCGATGGCCTCACTCACGGTCTTAAAGTGATGTCTGCAAGGCAATCAGCCATTGTTGATATCAGTTTTAGAGATGCCATACCACAAAGAGCTGTAAATATTCTTAATAACTTAATTACTATTTACGAACAGCAATCAATTGAAGAAAAAAACTCTTTGGCAAAAAAGACACTTGATTTTGTAAATCAGCAATTAGGTATTGTTGGAAGAGACTTAGATTCGATACAGAAAAAAGTACAACAATACAGGGCTGGAAGCAGTGCTGTAGATGTGAGTTCGCAAGGGCAGTTATATTTACAGAACGTAAGTTCAAACGATCAAAAGTTAGGTGATGTTAATACGCAGCTTGCTGCTTTAAACGAGGTGGAGAAATTTGTAACAAGTAAAGGTACACAAGGGGGCATCGTACCATCTACAATAGGGGTTAGCGATCCTATGTTATCAAACCTTATGAGCAAGCTGTACGCCAATGAACTTGAATATGATAAATTAAAAAAGACTGTTGGTGAAAACAACCCTACGCTTACAACTCTTTCAGACGAGATAAATAAAATAAGGCCGAATATTATAGAAAATATAAAAAGTCAAAAAGCCGGGCTTAATGCAGCCAAGCAAAGTTTATACTCCACTAATAGTGGGTACAACAGTGTTTTACAGGCAGTGCCGCAAAAGGAACGTGAATTATTAGAAATCAGCCGTGAGGAACAATCAAAAAATAATTCTTTTCAATCTTTACTGCAAAAAAAGCAGGAAGCTGAGATATCTCTTGCTTCTGCAGTATCTGGCAGTAAAGTAATTGACTCGGCATTAGCAGGCAATGATCCCGTTAGTCCTAAAAAGAAATTGATTTATATGATTGCCGTGGTAGGGGCTTTGGGCTTTTGTGTTGTAGTAATCACTATTAAAGATATTTTTACAGGCAAAATTAAATACAGGAATGAGATTGAAAAAATGACCTCAATTCCTATCATTGGTGAAATTGCTTTTGATAAATCTAATACACCTCTTGTAATTGAAAAAGGCACAAGAAGTTTTGTTGCAGAAGAATTTAGAAAACTGAGAATTTCTTTATCATTTTTAGGGATAGACCCATCTCATAAAAAATTATTAGTTACTTCAAGTATATCCGGCGAAGGAAAAAGCTTTATAGCCGCAAATCTTGCGGTAAGTTTATCGCTTACAGGTAAAAAAGTTGTTCTTGTAGATTTAGACTTAAATAATCCATCTCTTTCAAAAATATTAAATGTAAATTACGAAGAAGGGGTTACAGAATTTTTAACAGGAGAGAAGAAGGCGGAAGAAATTATCAATAAACTTAGTACACACGAAAGTCTTTATTTTATTTCGGCAGGAAGTTTACCGGAAAACCCCACAGAACTTTTGGCAAACGGAAAAGTAAAATCATTAATAGAGTATTTAGAGAGTAATTTTGATATGGTAATTATAGATACATCGCCGGCAGTACTGGTTACAGATGCTTACATACTTTCAGGCATGTGTGACGCCACATTATATGTAATAAGGCATAATTACACACCAAAAATGCTGATAAAGAGAATTGATGAAAATAACCAGATCAACCCAATAAAAAACCCTGCAATTGTGTTTAACGGCGTTAAAACAAGAGGCGTTTTTAAAAATAATTATGGGTATGGGTACGATTATGTTTACGGTAATAAAGACAGAGGTGGCAAAACAAAAAAAGCATCTTAATCTAATTAAAATAATAATCCAATAGTATGAAATACAATATGACTCAATTCATTTTAAGCTGTGACTGAGATTGGCGAAGCCCTGCTTAATTAATCAATTGTTCCTTTATCCAACCAAACAACCAATTTTTCCAAATATCTGACTAACTACATGTTCCATTATCCGATTAACTGCACATTTCTAATTTTTAAAAAATGGTTATGCAGAAAAATTGGTACGTTATTTACACTAAGCCGCAATGCGAAAAAAAGGTCGCTACATTCTTAACAAAAAGGAAAATTGAAAACTTTGTTCCTTTAGTTAGTTCAGATGCACAAAACACCAGGAGAAATAAAGTGGTTCATAAACCCTTATTTAAGTCTTATGTTTTTATTCATGCAACCGAACAGGATGCTGCATTTTTAAAACAAGCTGACGGAGTTATCAACCTGCTGTATTGGTTAGGCCAGCCTGCAGTTATTAACCAGGCAGAAATAGATGCTATCAGAGAGTTTACTTCAGATTATCAGAATATTGATCTGGAGAAGCTATCTGTGAACAGTAATGTTATAGAAAAAAGTATTTTCCGCTCTTCTTATGAAATAGAAGGGAATGTGCTTGCAGTAAAAAATAAAACAATAAAAATCAACCTTCCATCGTTAGGGTATGCAATGATCGCAAACCTTAAAGAAGATAGTATTTTTGGAAGGGAAAGATCTATGTTACAAAATTATACATTTGCACAGTCATGATGAATTTAGCAGACAAAGTTTACATAGCAGGGCATAAAGGGCTGGTTGGTTCAGCAATAGTAAGGGCATTAGAACAAAAAGGATTTAGCAATTTAGTGTACAAAACTTCAAAAGAGCTTGACTTGCGCAATCAGGCAGCTGTAGAATCTTTTTTTGCAAAAGAAAAACCAAAATTTGTTTTTCTTGCAGCAGGTAAAGTTGGAGGTATAGTTGCTAATAATACTTACAGAGCCGATTTTTTGTACGACAATCTTTTGATTGTAGCCAACATTGTACATGCTGCTTATAATAATGATGTTAGCAAACTACTTTTCTTAGGCAGTTCATGCATTTATCCTAAAATGGCACCTCAGCCTATAAAAGAAGAATATCTTTTAACAGGTGCATTAGAAAATACTAATGAGCCTTATGCCATTGCTAAAATTGCAGGCATAAAATTATGCGAAACATTCCGAGAACAATATGGCGCTAATTTTATAAGTGTTATGCCTACTAATTTATACGGCGTAAATGATAATTATCATCCTCAAAATTCGCATGTACTGCCTGCACTTATCCGGAGGTTTTATGAAGCTAAAGTTTCGGGTTCGGATAAAGTAACAATTTGGGGTTCCGGTAATCCCAGAAGAGAATTTTTGTATTCTGATGATTTAGCCGATGCCTGTTTGTTTTTGATGGAGCATTACAACGATAAAGAAATTATAAATATTGGTTGCGGAGAAGATATCAGCATTAAAGAATTAGCCCAGGTAGTAAAAGATACCACAGCATTTGAAGGTGAGCTGGTATTTGATACCACTAAACCTGACGGCACCCCCCGTAAATTACTGGATGTATCTAAAATACATTCGTTAGGATGGCATCATAGCACTCCTTTAAAAGAAGGGTTAAAAACAGCTTACCAGGATTTTTTGCAAAAGCAACAAATCCCTTCTCTTGCCTGATATAAATAAATCCCAAATACTATATAACAACTAAAAAGAATGAAAATTGCATTAATTACCGGTGTTACCGGACAAGACGGAGCTTACCTTGCCGAATTACTTTTGTCAAAAGGGTACAAAGTACATGGTGTAAAAAGACGTTCATCCTTAATGAACACAGCCAGGATCGACCATTTATATCAGGATCCGCATGAAAAAGATGTAAGGTTTACCCTGCATTATGGCGATATGACCGATAGTACCAACCTGATAAGAATTATTCAGGAAACCCAACCTGATGAAATATATAATCTTGCGGCAATGAGCCACGTAAAAGTAAGTTTTGATACACCTGAATATACTGCCAATGCAGATGGAATTGGAACCCTGCGTTTAATGGAAGCATTACGTATTTTGGGAATGGAAAAGAAGACCCGTATTTACCAGGCATCTACATCAGAATTGTACGGATTGGTTCAGGAAGTACCACAAAAAGAAACAACCCCTTTTTATCCAAGAAGCCCTTATGCAGTTGCAAAATTATATGCATACTGGATAGTGGTAAATTATCGTGAAGCGTATAATATGTATGCATGTAATGGTATTTTATTTAATCACGAAAGCCCATTACGTGGAGAAACTTTTGTAACAAGAAAGATTACAATGGCGGTTGCAAATATTGCCAGCGGCCTGCAGGATACACTATATCTTGGCAATATGAATGCATTAAGAGATTGGGGACATGCCAAAGATTATGTTGAAGCTATGTGGTTAATACTGCAACAAGAAAAGCCGGAAGATTTTGTTATAGCAACAGGGGTAACAACAAGTGTAAGAGATTTTATAAAGCTTGCCTTTGCCGAAGTTGGAATTGAATTGAATTTTACAGGCGAAGGGCTTGAAGAAAAAGGAACAGTTGCGGCTTGTAATAATCCGGCTTACCAATTACCAGTAGGTAAGCAGGTTGTTGCGGTAGATCCTGAATATTTCCGTCCAACAGAGGTGGAGTTATTGATTGGAGACCCTACCAAAGCAAAAACAAAATTAGGATGGGAACCCAAATACGACCTTGCCGGCCTGGTGAAAGAGATGATGGCAAGCGATGTACTGATTGTTAAAAAAAATCTTGCACAAAGCAAGCTTTAATAAATACGTAAATGAAAAATCATATAAATAGGGGGTTAGTATTAATCCCCTATTTTAATTAAAATTTTTCGAGCATTCTTTTATCTAGCCTTTTAAACAAAGCTTACCTGCTACTTTATTTTTTTTAAAGTATGTACCGGGTAAAACACAGAAAAAATGTTTATAAAAAAACATATCGGAGCTATATGGAAATATGGGATAAACTTTTTTACTAAAGGGCATCAAAGAAGTCTTGATGCAAAAAAAAATATTATTGGGTCTTTACTTATTAAAGGAATTAGCATTGCAATTGGTTTAATATTAGTACCATTAACCATAAATTATGTAAACCCAATGCAATATGGAATATGGCTTACATTAAGCTCTATGATTGCATGGATATCTTTTTTTGATATTGGATTTACAAACGGGCTTAGAAATAAATTTGCAGAAGCTAAAGCAAAGGGAGATAAAGAAGTTGCGAAAATATATATTAGTACCACCTACTTTTACATTGCCATTATCTTTATTACACTCTGGATAGTTTTTATGTTGCTCAACCAGTTTATAAACTGGCATAAATTGCTAAGCCTGCCAGAAGCAATGGAACAGGAAGTGTCTAAGCTTGCAATTCTTATATTCAGTTATTTTTGTTTTCAATTTATTTTCAGAGTTATAGGTACTATTTTGGTAGCCGACCAACAGCCGGCCAAAGCCTCGCTGCTTGATATGCTGGGCCAATTACTATCCTTAGCCATAATTTTTACATTAACCAGGTTAACCAACGGATCTATTTTATATTTAGGCTTAGCAGTTGGTATTGCACCAACACTTATTTTGGTTGTTGCAAATATTTATCTGTTCAATACCAAATATAAAGAGTACAAACCCGCTTTAAAATTTGTACAAAAAAAATACGCCAAAAATTTAATGAAGCTGGGGCTGAAGTTTTTTATACTTCAGATTACAACTATCATCCAATACGAATCCAGTTTGTTTATAATAGCACATTACTTTAATGCAACAGACCCTACAGCAGTTACTTCTTACAACATTGCCTACAAATATTTTTTTACTTTGCAAATGGGATTTATGATTTTACTTAGTCCCTTATGGAGCGGAGTAACTGATGCGTATAATTCAGGAGATGTGGTATGGATAAAGAATATGGTGAAAAAATATCTTTTACTACTGATTCCTTTTATTTTGGTTGGGATAATAATGCTGGTGTTTGCTGACCAAGTTTACGAATTATGGCTTGGTAAAAATGTGGTACATATTGAATTTAATATCTCGTTGCTGTTCTTTATTTTTTTTTCTACAGGAATGTTTGCCAGTGTTTTTGTAGCAATAATTAACGGAATGGGAGCATTAAAAATTCAGTTTATTTCATCTCTGATAAGTTCAGCTGGTTTTTTCTGTTTGGCATTATTACTAATAAACCACTTTCATTTGGGTGTACAGTCAGTAATCATTTCATCAATTGTTGCCAACGTATTTGGCTATGTAATAGCCCCAATACAAGTGTATAAAATGTTTTATAAAAAGTCGGCATCCCCAATTTGGTACAAATAAATGTTATGAATAAAGTTTCAGTTTATGGTGGCCTGGGCAATCAAATGTTTCAATACGCATTGTATACTGCGTTAATTAATAGAGGTAGAAAAACAAGGCTTTCATTTTCTACTTATTTGTATTATTACCATCACTCAGGATTTACTTTAACCGAAGCCTTTAAGATAAAACTGCCCGTTGCCTTCCGTCTTCTTAATTTTTTTTTACATAAAGGCGAAGCCGTTTACCAAAACAGATTTGTGGCGGGTATTTTAAGAAGGGGCATTCAATTTTATCAGGATAAAAGGTATACCTACTACCGGGAAAAAAAAGAGTTTGAGTATGATAGTGATGTATTTGAGCAGCAAAATGTTTTTTTTGCCGGTACATGGCAGGCAGTTGGATATTTAGAGAATATACAAAATGTGCTTCAGCAAAATTTTGCATTCAATATGCCAGCAGATACTGTTAATACAGCTTTAATGGAGAAAATCAGAACCAGTAATTCGGTAAGTTTACATGTAAGAAGAGGCGATTACCTTAATGATCATTGGCAAAAAATTCTTGGAGTTATTAATGGTGCTGCGTATTATACTAATGCAATGGATTATATCAATCAGCATTTTACCGCCCCCCATTATTTTATTTTTTCAGACGACATACAATGGGCGAAGGAAAATTTAAAAGTAAATAATTGCACTTATGTTGATAACAATAAGGGCAAAAGCAGCTACATTGATATGTATTTAATGAGCTTGTGCAAGCATAATATTATTGCTAACAGCACGTTTAGCTGGTGGGCTGCATGGCTCAATAAAAATCCTGATAAAATTGTTATTATGCCTGAAAAATGGATGAATAACAATGAATGCAAAGGAGTGTTTGTTGCAGAATGGATTAAAATGAAAGTGTAAACAAATGTACTGGTACAAAGTAAAAAGAACTGTGTAATGTTAAAGATCGTTCAATTACAATATTCAACAGTGTCGGGTGGAAGCTCTGCACTAAGGCTGCAAAAGGCTTTTATTAAAGCTGGTATTAGCTCGTCAATTATATCATTACAACCAGATAAGCATCCATTAGAAAACATAACCTATCTTGGAAGAAAGGAAAGAATTATTGCAAGAGCAGATTGCAGGATTGAATTGATACTAACAAGAAAGAGCGACAAAGATTATGGCTTATTTTCGGTGCCTGTACTAGGCAATGATGTTAGTGGTATGAAAGAGGTTAGGGAAGCAGATATAATATACATACACTGGGTACAATATGGTTTTTTAAATCTTGCTGATATAGAAAAAATAGCTAACCTTAAAAAGCCGGTAATTTTTATTATGCATGATATGTGGTGCATTACCGGCGGCTGTCATTACAGTTTTAATTGCGAAAATTATGTAACAGGGTGTAAAGTGTGCCCTGTTTTTTCTGAAAGACCCAGTAGTGGTTTGGCAGCAATGGGAGTTGCAAAAAAACTCGAACTTTATTCCAGGCATAACAATCTTTTTTTTGTATCACCAAGCAAGTGGTTATATAATTGCGCAAAAGAATCTATCACAACCAAAAACAAACCCGTTTTTTATATTCCAAATGCATTGGACGTTTCTGTATACAAGCCACTTGATAAAAATACAGCAAAACATATTTTAAATATTAGTACTGATGAATCTGTAATTGCCTTTGGTGCGGTATCAATAAACAGTAAACGCAAAGGCTGGCTTTATCTGCAAAATGCTTTAGAAATATTAAAAAGAGATGTTGACTCCCAAAAAATAACCATTTTAATATTTGGCAGTAATTATAATAAAGAAATTGCCGATGCAATTCCTTTTAAAACCAGGTTTATGGGTTATTTAAGTGATGAATATTCAACAGCACTGGCATATAATGCTTCTGATGTTTTTATTGTTCCATCATTGGCAGATAATCAGCCTACTACTGTGCAGGAAAGTTTAAGTTGCGGCACTGCAGTTGTTGGTTTTAATATTGGTGGCATACCTGATATGATAAGACATAAAGAAAACGGATACCTGGCAGAATATAAAAACGCAGAGGATATTGCAAACGGAATAAGGTATTGCATACAAAATAAAGTTAGAGGAAAAATGCTGCCGGATTTTCATCCGGATAAAGTGATTAAAAAACATGTTGAACTGTTTGAGTATATAAAATCACTTAATTCACTTGTTTAAATATAAGAATACATTTGTAAAATGATTAAAGTTGTTCAGTTACAATACTCTACTGCATCAGGCGGAAGTTCGGCAATAAGATTGCAAAAATTCTTCCTGAAGAATAATATTGAATCAAGCATAATATCACTGCTGCCGGATAGCCTAAATAGTGATGAAAAAATAAAATATTCCGGCAAATGGATGCAATATATTTCCAAATTGGACAATAGATTGCAAGCATACTTAAATAGAAAAGTGATTAAAAGTTATGGCTCGTTTTCTTATCCCGTTTTAGGTTGTGATGTAACCAATTTTGAAGAAATTAAAAATGCAGATTTTATTTATATTCACTGGGCATTAAATGGTTTTTTAAACCTTAAAAGTATTGCGCAAATTGCTGCACTTAAAAAACCGGTAATATTAGTGATGCATGATATGTGGAATATTACAGGTGGTTGCCATCATAGTTTTACCTGCGAAAAATACAAAACGGCTTGTAATACCTGTCAAATGTTTTTAGATGCTCCTAAAAATGACCGATCGTCAAAAGAGTTTAGAAGAAAATTGAAACTATACTCACGGTATAACAACCTTTATTTTGTATCTCCCAGCAAATGGTTGTATGAATGTGCAAAACAATCGGCTTTAACTAAAAACAAGCCGCTTTATTATATACCCAATGCAATTGATAATAAATTTTTTAAACCAATTGACAAGCTTATTGCTAAAAACTTTTTGAATATAAACACGGATGAAATTGTAATTGCATTTGGAGCTGTTTCAATAGAAAGTCCTTACAAAGGATGGGTGTATATGCAAAAAGCATTGGAAATACTACATCAGCAAAATGAGTTTAAAAACATATCTGTGTTAATTTTTGGTAGCGATTACAGTAAGGAAGTTGCCGATGCAATACCATTTAAGATAAAATTTATGGGATATCTGAGAGATGTATATTCCACTATGTTTGTGTATAATGCTGCCGATGTTTTTATTGTACCATCTGTTGCAGATAATTTGCCTACTACAGTACAGGAAAGTTTATGCTGTGGCACACCTGTGGTTGGTTTTGAAGTAGGTGGTATACCGGATATGATAAAGCATAAAGAAAATGGCTATTTGGCAAAATACAAAGATGCTGCTGATATTGTAAACGGCATAAAATTTTGCCTGCAAAATAAAACTAAGGGCTACTTACTTTCCGAGTTTGAACCTGATGCTACTGTACAAAAGCATATAGAAATGATGGAGAGTATAAAAAATTCAATACAATAAAATCAACACGGTTAATGGATAATTATATTGATTACAGGGATATAAAAATGAGTAAAAGGCTATCAGACAATCTTAACCTATTCTGGTTGGGTTTTATGATATATTTTTTAAGTTATACACTTACTACAACCTTAGTTTATATAAAAATTACCCAGCTTCAATTGCTGCAAATTGTGGGGATATTAATCTTTACTTATGCATCAATAAATATTATTAAGTTCAGGGTAAAAAATAAATATTTACAAGTATTGTTTTATGCGTATTGCCTCTGGTCGTTAACCATTATTGCAAGAGGGTTTACTTTTGATTTCGACTCAATAAAGGAACAGCTTTTTGAAGCCGGTACCGGTATATTTATATATTTTGTACCATTAATATTGTTGTTTCCTCATAACTTTTCTTTTTATAAAAAGGTGTTTAATGTAATCTTGATCTTTGCTTTGTTCTATGTTCTTTATTGCAGCATATTCAGCAAAGACTTACTTAATCCGGATAGAAAAAGCACATTAAGCCAGGGTATGGTAGAAGCTTTTTCAGGATTGAGTTTTACCTGTGGCTTTGTTTTGTTTACTTACATCTATCACGATAAGAAAAAAAGAATATTTGCATTAGGAATAATGGTACTCACACTTTTGTTTGCTGTATATAGGGCCCGCAGAGGTACTATCTTAATGTGTGTGAGTTCATTGCTGTTTTATCTGATGATGTATTTGATTGTTTCTAAAAAGACATTTATGGTTATATACCTGGCCATTTTTATAGCTGCGCTGGGCGCTCTTTTTTATAGCAACCTCTATAATCAAACTAACTTTGGAATATTTAATTTTCTTGTAGAAAGAGCAGATGAAGATACACGTACCGGAGTTGAAGTACGCTTTAAAGAAGACATGACTACCACCGATTGGATTATTGGTAAGGGGCTGAAGGGTGAATATTTTTGCCCGGGTATTGATGAGCACTTGGATACAACAGGTTACCGGCCGGTTATTGAAACAGGCTACCTGCAAATTATACTAAAGGGAGGGCTAATAAGCCTTATATTATTGCTGCTGATATTAGTGCCGGCATTAATAAGGGGACTCTTTTATTCCAAAAATGTATTATCCAAAGCATGTGGCATGTGGATATTATTATGGATACTGTATTTGTATCCTACTATGGGCAATACATTTAGTTTAAACTATATGCTGGTTTGGATAGGTGTAGGCATTTGCTATTCTAAAAAATTCAGAAACTTATCTGATGCTCAGATAAAAGAATATTTCACTGAAACTAAAAAATCTAATTCACGGGCACGTAAGCCCGGGTATATTCAACCAACAGAGAATGAACTTTCCTAAAATATTAATTATTGGCCAGTCGTTTAATAAAAAAAGCGGTGGCGGTGTAACCATTTCAAATTTATTTACCGGGTGGCCAAAAAACAGGTTGGTTGTTGCATCCAATACCAATCTTTATAGTGATTTAGACACTTCGGTTTGCGATACGTATTATCAATTGGGATATAACAGTAAGCTACATCCATTTCCGCTTAATATTATTTTACCCCCAATAAAGTGTGGCATATTACCTGTTGGCAATAATAGCAATGAAGCGGTAAAAGAAGAACAGAAAGTACAAAGCGGAAAGTATAAAATCATATATCAGGCTTTAACCGCATTGCTACATTTTTTTGGATTGTACAATGTTTTTTATAAACTAAAAATAACGCCTGAATTTGCAGCATGGGTAAAAGAATATGAACCTGATATTATCTACACCCAATTAGCATCGCTGGAGCTGATAAAGTTTGTAGATGATGTGCATGAACAAACTAAAAAACCCATTGCAATACACATAATGGATGATTGGCCGCTTACAATAAACAAGCCCGGCATTTTTTACAGCTACTGGCAAAAGGTAATTGATAAAGAGTTTAGAAAATTAATGGATAAATCTGCCATTTTAATGAGCATCAGTGATGCTATGGGAGATGAGTACAAACTGCGTTATGGAAAGGATCTTATCCCCTTTCATAACCCGATAGATATTAATTACTGGAAACCTGCAACGCCTAAAGAGTATACCATTAAAGATAAATTTACCATATTATATGCAGGCCGTATTGGCTTTGGTATAGAAAGTTCCATTACCGATATAGCCAATGCTGTAAATGATATTGCAAAAACCAATAAGGATATTGTATTTGAAATTCAAACCGGAGATGTAGAGGCACTAAACAAGCTGGTGCAGCTAAACGAAAATGTAAAATGGATGAAACCAATCGCTTATTCAGCATTGCCTCAAAAATTTTCGGGTGTGGATCTGTTGTTGCTTCCGCAGGATTTTGATGCCAAAAGTGTACAGTTTTTAAAATATTCCTTTCCAACTAAAGTTAGCGAATACATGATTTCCGGAACACCAATTTTAGTGTATGGTGATGAGCGGACAGGCCTTACAAAATACGCAGTTAAGGAACAATGGGCTTATGTGGTTACTGAAAATAATACCGCAGCTTTAACGGAAGCCATCAATAATTTGATTGCTAATGTGGAGTTGAGACGAAGCCTGGCGGAAAAAGCGCAAAAAATTGCTATTGAAAGAGAAGATGCGGTAATAGTAAGAGAAAACTTTCGTAAAAGCTTTATTCTTAGCTAAGATTAGTTTATCCCTTAAAATAAATTTAATACAAAAGCGTTATAAAAGCACTTTTTAATATTTGATCTGTTTGTAATTAAAAATGAAATTCAGGAATTTGTCACATACTTCGGATGTTCTTTTCAGAAAGATGCATTTTCTTTTTGGTAAAAGAAATATGCTGCATGCAATGTGGTGGGGTGTAAAGTTGGGTAGCAATACAAAATTTGATGGTAAATGTTATTTTAAGAGATATCCAAAATCCACCATAAAGATTGGTGATAATTGCGAATTTCTGTCACGGCCCAACTCTAACCTTATTGGTATTGACAGGCCATGCTTGGTTTCAACACTTACTGAAGAAGCTTATTTGGAGGTAGGTAATAACTGTGGATTTAGTGGTACCGTAATTGGTGCATTTACTTCAATTAAAATTGGTAACAACGTACGTTGTGGTGCTAATACTTTAATTACAGATTCAGACTGGCATTCCGATGATCCGAGAGTGGGCCCGGCAAAACCGGTAGTTATTGGCAACAATGTGTGGCTGGGTATAAATGTGGTGGTTTTAAAGGGTGTAGAAATTGGTGAAAACACTGTAATTGGCGCCAATAGTTTAGTAACAAAAAATATTCCGGCAAATGTAATAGCTGCCGGCAACCCTTGCAGGGAAATAGCAAAATTGTAATTATGAATGCTCCTGAATGTAACATATTGGTGATGGGTGTTTCGTGTTTTGATGGAATGGCCAGTTCGATGAGGGTAAGAAATTTGATAGAACCTCTGGTTGAAAAAAAATTGATCAGCGTAAGTAATCTTATTTATCAAAAAGATAATAAAGAGCCCATAGGTAAAGCCGGCACACTTAATAATATCAATTTTAAAGTAATAGGTTTCAGGCTTAAAAATATTTTTTCAGTATTTGGTTTTATTTTTGGAGGATTATCTTTTATAAAAAAAAGTAAAAAATGGGGATATAAGAATATACTATACAACTACAATTATCCCGATATTAAGAATATATGGTTCATCTTATTTGCAAAACTACTTGGCTACAAAGTAATATTTGATGTTATAGAAGACAATAGCTTTCAGGCTCATGTTGGTTTTATAAATAAACTCCGTATAAAAACTTCTGTGTTTCTTTTTAATTACAGCAGGCATTTTGCAAACGGAATGATCGGTATTTCGGAACATTTATATAAGCTGGTGCAAAAGGTTACTAAAAATAAAATCCCGGCTTATTTAATTCCTATTACTGTTAACTTAAAATATTTTAAAAAAAACGGTATAGTAAAACAAAAAGATAAGATACAGATATTTTACGGCGGATCGTTTGGCCAGAAAGATGGGTTGGAATACCTGATAAAAGCTTTTGACGAAGTAAGTTTAATACATTCTGATGCGGAACTTATTTTTACCGGCATGGGCCATAAGTTGGATATGGACCGCATTAATGCCCAAATAGAAAATGCCACAAATAAGGATAAAATTATTTACAAGGGCTTTTTAAATACAAATGATTATTATACCCTGCTGAATGAATGTGATATTTTTTGCATGACGAGGGTTAACTCAAAATTTGCCAATGCAGGTTTTCCTTTTAAGCTGGGCGAATTTTTAGCATCGGGTAAAGCAGTAATTGCAACCAATGTGGGGGATGTGCCTAACTATTTGTTTAATGATATAAATGCAATGGTAGTAAATCCAGACTCGGTTGAAGAAATAGTAGATGCCTTATTAATACTTATTGAACATCCAGAGAAAAGACAAGCTTTAGGTAAAGAAGCCAGGAAAACAGCAGAAAAATTTTTTGATTCCGACGCTGTAGGTATGAAATTATTATCCATCTTTCACCAAGTATAATAAAGAGGTATAGCATAAAAAAGATTTTGAATGAGCGGAAATAGTATTTTAATAACAGCACCAAGCTTAAACACAAAACAAAATGTTAGCGGTATATCATCTATAACCAATTTTATAATCGGTAATAACAGCGATACTGCTTATACGCATTTTGAATTAGGAAGAAAAGATGATGAAAAGAGAAACTTAGTCTGGATGTTACGGATGTTAAAAACAACTATCCGCTGGATGTTTGTTGTTGCTTCAAAAAAAATAGCACTGATACATTTTAATTTTGCATTGAGCAAAGCGTCAATTTTAAGGGATGCCCCTTTGGTATTATTTGCAAAACTAATTGGAAAAAAAATAATCATTCATATCCATGGGGGCGATTATTTAGCTAATAAAAAAGCCCCAGGCTGGATGAAATTTATTTTAAAAAGAGTTTTTTCAGCAAGCAGTCCTGTTATTGTGTTAAGTACTGCAGAGCAGCAAATAATAAGTGAGCAGTACAAAACGAATAATGTACATGTTCTTCCTAATTGTGTGGATTTAAATGAGGCCAAAGCTTTTCATCGGATTTATAATACCGATGCAATGCTTAATCTTTTGTTTATAGGGCGTATAAGTACAAGCAAAGGAATAGAATATATTTATCAGGCTTTAAAAGAACTACAAAGCCAACAGGTAGCTTTTAAGTTTTATATGGCTGGCGCAGGCCCGGATGAAAATGAGTATGTAGAAAAATTTTCTCAGTTGCTGGGTAGTGCCTTTGAATTTAAGGGAGTGGTATCGGGCTTAACCAAAACTAATTTATTTAAAAACTGTGATGTGTTTCTTTTGCCTTCTTTGTTTGAAGGTTTGCCTATGTCATTGCTAGAAGCAATGTCTTTTGGTTTAGTACCTGTGGTTACCCCCGTAGGATCAATGAAGCATGTAATAAAAACCGGGTACAATGGGATACTGTTAAATGAAAATCCCGCTATAGAAATTGCTGCGGCAATTGAACGGTTTGCAGCAGCAAGAGAATTAATTAAAACACTAAGTAATAATGCTGCTGATTATATTTTTAAAAATTACGACCCGGCTAAATATATTATAAGCTTACAGAAAGTGTACGATGCAACCTGAAAAGCCTGTATTATGCATGGTTTATTTAGAATTTAATTAAGCAGCGGAAAGTTGTATAGGTGGTAAAGGACTAAAGATTAAAATATTTGTATAAAAAAAACGTTATATGCCTTATTAGGTTGATTTAAAGGCTTATATAATATTTTATTTATACTAAACTGAATGTTGTTTTACTGTAACAGGCTACATTTGCCAGCAGAGTAAAAAGAGAAAGCAAATAAAATTTAAACACTAAATAAAACCCTGACAAAAAAGTGTTGAAGAAAGTTGGAAGAAAATCTATAATTAATTTTTCAGTTACTACCGGAAAATACAGCTCGTTTATTGATGAGATAACAGAACTTGCACGAAACAGGGTATCATCTGCCGTGTATTTTGCTAATGTACATATGTATATAGAAGCATATAAAAATGAAAGTTTTAGAGAGCTGATTAATAAGGCTGATATAGTAACACCAGATGGGCAACCATTAGCATGGGCATTGCGTCTTTTATACGGTATTAAACAAGATAGAGTTGCAGCAATGGATTTTGTTCCGGATATGCTGCAGCGTATGCAGCAAGAAAAATTACCTGTTTACTTTTACGGAGGCACACAGGAAATGTTAGATAAAACAGCCGCTTACGTAAAACAAGCCTATCCCGGTTTAATTGTTGCCGGCATGTACAGCCCACCATTCAGGCCACTTACTGCAATAGAAGAAAACGAGATTGCCGCACAAATAAATGCCACATCACCAACAATTATTTTTGTTTTTTTAGGCTGCCCCAAACAGGAAAAGTGGATGGCAACTATGAAAGGAAAAGTAAACGCTGTAATGACAGGCGTTGGTGGTGCATTACCCGTTACAATTGGTATGCAAAAAAGAGCACCCGTGTGGATGAGAAATTTTGGACTGGAATGGCTGTTTCGTTTTTTTCAGGAACCACGCCGCTTATTTAAGAGATATGCAACCACCAATAGTTTGTTTATATGGGTAATGGTTAAAGAATTTTTTAGAGTAAGATTATTGGTGCCATTAAAACTTTCTAAGGCATAATTTAATTAAAACAAAAAAACTAAATTTTAAGAACGTAAAAAATGAACCGGCAGTTTGAACGATATTTACAAATGACCCTTGTGGTGCTGGATTTGTTTGCAATAACAATGGTGTACTTTTTTTGTAAAGTAGTACTAACAAAAAGTATACCCGTAAATTATTGGAGCGTTTACTTTCAATACTGGACCATATCCGTTGGCTCATGGTTATTACTTTCCTTTTTTCTTAGAAATTATGCCGGTAAAACAATTTTAAATTTTGAGCATTTTACAAAAAGAACCACACAGGTTTATTTACTGTGGATCATTTTTGTATTGTTCTATCTTTTTTTATCAAGAGAGTACAGGATATCAAGGGGGTTTATTATTTCCAGCATGATTGGCTTTGGCCTTGGCCTGATGGGAAACAGGTTTTTGTACCTGGGTATAAAAAAGTACTTTAAAAACAGCCATTACTTAATTAAAAAAGTAATTATACTTGGTTACAACGATACTGCAAAAAAACTGGCAAAATATTTTGAAGAAGATGGCATCAACACACAATTATTAGGATTTATTGAAGATGATAAAAATGTACACGAGTTATCGCATTATCCAATAATAACTGACGTTAGCAAGGCATTGCATGTTGCAAAAGAATTTGATGTGGCAGAAATATATTCAACCATAACGCCGGAACAGAATAACGACATTTATGAACTGATGTACCAGTCGGAAAAAGAATGTATCAAATTTAAAATTGTACCTAACCTTTCTGTATTTATAACAAGGGATGTGCATATAGAATATTTTGGCGAACTGCCCATTTTATCGCTGCGTAGCGATCCTTTGGATGATGTGGGAAATAGAATTAAAAAAAGAGTTCTGGATATTGTAGTAAGTTTTTTAGTTATTGTATTTATTCTTTCATGGCTGATACCGCTATTAGGGTTGTTGATATTGTTGGAATCTAAAGGGCCAATATTCTTTAAACAATTGCGTACCGGAAAAAATAAAAAACCGTTTTAATGTTACAAGTTCAGAAGCATGCAATCTAATAATAAAGATGCCGATTTAAAACAAGCCACAAGAAACGATGCCCGGGTAACTAAAATTGGAAAGTTTATCAGAAAAACCAGCCTTGATGAATTTCCGCAATTTTTAAATGTGTTTAAAGGCGAAATGAGCCTGGTTGGCCCAAGGCCACACATGCTAAAGCATACTACTGATTATTCGAAATTGGTAGATGATTACATGGTACGCCAGTTTTTAAAACCCGGTATTACCGGCTGGGCACAAGTAAATGGTTACAGAGGAGAAATTACCAATCCGGAACAGATAAGAATGAGAATTAATAAAGACTTGTGGTACTTAGAAAACTGGAGTTTATGGCTGGATATACAGATTTTATTTTTAACCGTTTACCAGGTTTTTAAAGGAGATAAAAAAGCATTTTAAACCTGATCGATAATTTAAACATTTAAAACCAACAGTATTAATTAAACATTAGCAGACCATGTTATTTACCTCATTTGCATTTTTTATATTACTTGTATTAACCTTTGTAATATATTATTTGCCGTTTAATTTTTTTAAAAAAGCTAATACACAACTGCTTGTATTAATACTGTCCAGTGTAATATTTTATGGCTATTATGCTCCTGAGCTTTTATTTCTGTTGGCATTTTCTGGTGCAGTAAATGTGCTTACCAGCTACTATGTAAGTTTTGGTGCTCCCAAACATCGTATGCTTTTAGCAACAGCCGGTATTGTTATCAACTTAGTTGTACTGGCTTTCTTTAAATACTCGCCACTTATAGCAGGTACTTTTTTTAATACAGATAATGGTATTGGATTTTTTCTGTTAACCATACCCCTGCCTATTGGTATTTCATTTTTTACGTTTGAAGGGATAAGCCTTGTAATTGATACTTATAAAGGACACACAGACGATAAATTTAAAAACCTGGTAGATAAATCATTTAAAACCCATATTCGCAATTCATTTTTTTTTATTGTGTTTTTTCCGCATTTAGTATCAGGCCCAATACTAAAAGCACATGACTTTATTCCGCAAATAAGTAATAAATTTTTTAAAGATATTGATTGGGAGTATTGTTTTAAAATGCTGGTGGTAGGTTATTTTTTAAAATTAGTAGTAGCAGATAATTTAAAAGATTTTACTTCATCATTAGTTTATCCGGGTTTTATGACGCTTTCTACATTAACATTGGCATCAATGTTATTGGGATATTCGTTTCAGATATTTGCTGATTTTGCAGGCTACTCACTAATAGCGCTTGGCCTTGCAGGGCTTTTTGGATACCGGCTTATGCAAAACTTTAACTTCCCATATATTTCCACTACATTTTCTGAGTTTTGGAGAAGATGGCATATTTCTCTTTCTACATTTTTAAAAGAATATTTATATTTCCCACTCGGCGGAAATAAAAAAGGTAAAGTACGTACCTACATTAATCTTACCATAACCATGGTGTTGGGTGGTTTGTGGCACGGCGCAGCATGGAGCTATGCTGTTTGGGGTGCATTTCATGGCCTTGCCCTGGCAATAGAAAGATTATTTAATGATAAATTTAAAATTGCTATTAAGCCCAACTCGTTTTTTTATTATTTTAAAATTCTGTTTGTTTTTTTATCGGTTTCGTTAGCATGGTTATTATTTAAGCTGCCCAATTTTGACCAGGTAATAATGTATATGAAAGCGCTTTTTACCAATACAGGATTAGTAACAAATTATATTTCGGTGTTCTTAATTTTACTATACTCTTTCCCTGTTGTTTTGTATCACATCTTCTATTTAAAGCGGCAGGCTAAACCTGCATTCTTTAATAAGCTGGAATATGCAGTGTATGGGGTAATGCTTTTTTTAATTTTTACCAATAGCGGCACGCCGGGCACCTTTATTTATTTTCAATTTTAACTATGATAAAGAAAAGTATTTTCATAGCAGTTATATTATTAGTGATATTTGAAACAATCATAAGGTTTTCAAATATTCAATGGGATACCAGCCAGAATGACAAATCAGCTAACCTGATCAGTGCACAGAATTTTATTTATAATTTTCCTGCTGAAGATATTGCAAACGATACTGTAATCATTGGTTCATCTATCAGCCGAAAATTAGTAACAGATTCTTTGGGAAAAAGATTTGTAAATCTTGCATTTAATGCATGGAGTTCTTACGACGGGCTTGAATTAGTAAAGCTTACTCAAAAAAAACCTGCATGTCTTCTTATCGAAATGAATGTGGTGGGCAATCAAAAATTACAGGAAGATGTTACTGCAAGCCTTAGCCCGGTTTCTTATTATCCCAATAAAGCTTTTAAAAGTTTTCAACTGCAAAACCAACCGGTGGGTTTAGTAGTGGGGTATTTAAAAAATATGCTTAAGGCCAGGATGGAAGAAATGAAACTGAAAAAAAGAGAGAACCAGGAATTATATAATTTGAATGTGAGCATGGAAAAAGAAAAATTAATCAATGTGCTGCCGGATTCTATACTTAATGCACGTTTTAATGTTTTAAAAAAATTAATTGAAGATTTTAAAAAGCAAAATATCAAGATCGTTTTTTTTGAAGTTCCTTTTGATGAGCAATTGATGAACACAGCTACTGTCATTAAAACAAGGGAGTATTTTCACCAATATTTTTCTAACAAGGAATATAAATACATTGACTTGCCGGCAGTAAATGATTTTATTTATTCAGATGGTATTCACCTAAGCGGCAAAAGTGCAATTGTATATACACAGTATTTAAAAACAGAATTGAATAACATTAAAAACAGCAACTAAAAATTTAAATGAATAAGGAGAAAAAAATTTATATCGCAGGGCACAGGGGTATGGTTGGTTCAGCAACACTAAGATTGTTGGAAACGAATGGCTTCCACAATATTGTATTTAAAACAAGTAAAGAACTTGATCTTACCAACCAAGCGGCAGTGTTTTCTTTTTTTGAAAAAGAAAAACCAGAAATAGTAATATTAGCGGCGGCAAAAGTGGGTGGTATACAAGCTAATATTGATAACCCGGCAACTTTTTTACTGGATAACCTTAAAATGCAGAATAATATTTGTGAGGCAGCATTAAAGAATAATACAGAAAAATTGGTTTTTCTTGGTAGCTCTTGCATTTATCCAAAAGAATGTGCGCAACCCATGAAGGAGGAATATTTGATGACAGGAAAGCTAGAACCTACCAACGAAGGGTATGCTATTGCAAAAATTGCCGGTATAAAATTGCTGGAAGGTTTTTATAAGCAGTATGGCTTTAACAGCATTAGTTTAATGCCCTGCAATTTGTACGGCCCTAACGATTCTTTTGATCTTAAACATTCACATGTGTTATCAGCATTGGTAAAGCGATTTACTGACGCAGCAGGTAATAACGATGCAGAAATTACCTTGTGGGGTACAGGTATAGCCAGACGTGAGTTTATGCATGTAGATGATGTAGCCAGGGCAATTTTATTTATGATGGAAAACTATAACAGCAACCAGTTTATAAATATTGGATGCGGTACTGATGTGAGCATTAAAGAGCTTGCAGAAACAATAGCGCAAAAAACCGGCTTTAAGGGAACCATTAATTGGGATAGTACTAAACCGGACGGAATGCTGCGTAAATGTATGGATGTAACAAAAATGAAAGCACTGGGATTTGAACCCTCAATTACACTGGAACAAGGTATTGAGGAAATGATACAGATTTATAAAAACTTAAAAACAACTTAGCATGATACCTTTAATGAAAAATGCTTTTTTAAACGAGTACGAAACAAAAAAAGCATTGAGTGATTTTATAATGAAAGCCGACAGGCTTAGCATGGACGCCAAATGTGCCGAATTTGAAGTAGTGTTTTCAAAAAAGCAGGGAAGAAAATATGGCGTTTTATTTAATAGCGGCGGCAGTGCAAACCTTGCCATACTGCAGGCATTAAAAAATTTAGGAAAATTAAAAGACGGAGATAACGTTGGTTTTTCGGCACTTACCTGGAGTACCAACACCATGCCTATTATACAAATGGGAATGAACCCGGTTGCAATAGATTGCGAACCATCTAACTTAAATGTAATGAGCCATCATTTGTTAGATAGGTTAAAAGACATACCCATGCAGGCTTTGTTTTTAACCAATGTGCTGGGCTTTACCGGCGATATTGATAAGATAAGAGATGTATGTGCCGAAAAAAATATTATTCTTATTGAAGACAACTGCGAATCTCTGGGTACAGTGTTGCCAGGCGGTAAGGCAGGTAACTTTGGTATTGGTGCAAGCTTCTCGTTTTTTGTTGCACATCACATGTCTACTATTGAAGGTGGAATGCTTTGTACCGATGATGAAGATCTATCTGAAATGCTGCGTATAGTTAGGGCTAATGGATGGGATAGAAATTTAACTGCTGCACAGCAGGTAAAGTGGAGAACGAGATACGGCATTAAATCAGAATTTGAAGCTAAGTATACTTTTTACGATTTAGGTTTCAACTTCAGGCCAACAGAAATAACAGGATTTTTAGGCTTATATCAATTACAGTTTTTAGATGAAAATATTAAAAAGAGAGAAGCTAATTATTTAAGGTTTGAAGAGATATTTAAAAACAATCCCGACCTGGTGTATTTGGATCATGGCCATATCGATGTGTTATCAACCTTTGCATTTCCTGTGGTTTGTAAAACACCGGAGTTAAGAGAAAAATATCTTTCGCAATTTTCGGGTGCAGGTATAGAAATAAGGCCAATGATTGCCGGCAATATGCAAAAGCAGCCATTCTATAAAAAATATGCAAAAAACATGTACGATCTGCCAGGTAGTGATTTTTTACATACCAATGGATTTTACTGTGGTAATTATCCTGAGTTAACCGAAACAGATTTGCAAACCATCAGCAGTTGTTTATATAAATACTAATTATGTGCGGCTTTGTAGGAATAATTAATAAAAATAAAGCAGAGGTAAATGGTGATTTGCTTAAAAAAATGGCAAACACAATTCATCACCGTGGGCCGGATGAAGATGGTATTTTTTTGGAAAAAAATATTGGATTTTTTCATAAAAGGCTTTCGATAATTGATCTTTCTACAGGGCAGCAACCAATGGTATTTAATGATTGTGTTATTGTTTTTAATGGAGAGATATATAATTATATCGAACTAAAAGAAGAGTTGGTAATAAAGGGCCATCAATTTAAAACCACTTCCGATACTGAAGTTTTACTGCACCTGTATGCGGAGTATGGAGATAATTTTGTTAATCTTCTTAACGGCATGTTTGCATTTATAATTTTTGATAAACGTAAAAACAGGTTGTTGGTTGCAAGAGATCATTTTGGTATAAAGCCCCTGTACTGGTATGCCGATGATAGTAAAATAATTTTTGGCAGCGAAATAAAAGCATTGCTGGCACACCCGGATATTGCTGCAGAACCTGATGATGAAAATTTGTATGAATACCTCACGTTTCAGTTTATTTTAGGAACAGGAACGATGTTTAAAAATATTTCCAAAGTGCAGCCGGGCCATTATATGGCCATTGATCTGCAATCATGGAAAACAACAGAGGTAAAATACTGGATACCGGATTTTAATATCGATCAGTTTCATACTGAGGAATATTTTATTGTGGAGTTGCAGAAAATATTGGAAGAAACTATTTCGCAGCAATTACGAAGCGATGTGCCAATAGGAACTTATTTGAGTGGAGGATTAGATTCGTCTTTAGTAACCATAATGGCGTCTAAAGTTTTAAACAAACCTTTCAAATCATTCAGTGGTGCTTTTAACGAAGGGCCCGAATTTAATGAGCTGGAATATGCACGTGTGGCAGCAAAAGCCGCCAATGCAGAATTATTTGAAGTATTTCCAACAGAACAGGAATTTATTGATTTGTTACCTAAATTAATTTATCATCTTGATGAACCTGTTGCTGGCCCGGGATTGTTTCCTCAATATATTGTTTCCAAGCTGGCATCAAAGCACGTAAAAGTTATTTTGGGTGGCCAGGGTGGCGATGAGATTTTTGGAGGCTATGCAAGATATATGGTCGCTTATTTGGAGCAGGCCATTAAAGGTGCCATTAACGAATCTAATGAAGAAGATGAACACATTGTATCACTAGCTTCTATTCTGCCCAATCTTCCTTCGCTTAAGCAATACATTCCCATGCTTAAAGGCTTTTGGAAAGCTGATGCATTTGAACCAATGGACAGGCGTTATTATAACCTGTTAAACAGAATGGGTACCACCAGTAATTTTTTACATGATGATGTAAAAGCAAAATTTCAGGACGAAGTAATATTTAAAAAGTTTTCAGGATATTTTAATGACCCCGACACAAAAAGTTATTTTAATAAAATGACGCATTTTGATATGCAGGGAAGTTTACCGGGATTATTGCAGGTAGAAGACAGGGTTAGTATGTCTGTTTCAATTGAATCCAGAGTGCCACTGCTGGATAGAAGAATTGTTGATCTTATTTCAAGAATGCCAGCCGGAATGAAATTTAAAGGAGGAGAGATGAAATACCTGCTTAAGAAAACAGTAAAGAATATAATGCCGGAAAAAATTATGAAACGGAAAGATAAAATGGGCTTTCCGGTTCCGCTGCACCTGTGGTCTAAAAGTAAGAGTAAAGATTTTATACTGGATGTATTGTTATCAAAAAAAGCAAAAGAAAGAAACATCATCAATACACAGCATATTGAAAAAATAATAAACGAAGAGCAACCATTTGGCAGGGGATTGTGGGGCATTTTATCTTTGGAATTGTGGTACAATCAATTTATTGATAAATAAGTATTTTAATTTTTAGTACACATTATAACACAAGATTTGGTAGTATTATTACCGGACTTGAAAACCATAAATTTTTTAATTATTAAACCTTATCTAAATGAAAGTTAACGTAGCACCAATTAATGCAGACACATGGAAAATTGAAAAAATAGGCGTGATAGGCCCCGGTATTGTGGGAATGCCTATGGCAGCAATGCTTGCCAATGCAAGAATAAAAATAGGAACCGACCAGCCGGCAAAAGTGGTGGTGGTGCAAAGAGCATCTGTAAACTCAGGATGGAAAGTTGACTCGATAAATAATGGCAAATCTGTTATAGGTGGCATAGAACCGGAGCTTGATGATATTACACACGAAGCTGTAAAAGCTGGTATACTTTCTGCCAGTTCAGATTTTTCTGTTCTATCAGATGCAGATGTTGTATTAGTATCTATTCAAACAGATAAAAAAGATGGCTTTGAACCTGATTACGGCCCTATGTTTGGCGGGCTGGAAAAATTAGCTGAAGCTTTAAAAAATAAACCAGCCGGAAAAATCCCATTGGTAATATTTGAATCTACACTTGCGCCAACAACAATGGATACATTGTTTAGAGAGCATTTTAAAAAGTATGGTTTAGAAGAAGGAAAAGATATCCTTTTAGGTAACAGCCCCAACCGTGTTATGCCGGGCAGATTGGTAGAAAGAATTCGTGAGTCTGATAAACTTGCCGGTGGCCTGCATCCGGAAACACCTAAGTTGATTGCAAAACTGTATAAGCACATTGTAACTAATGGTGAGGTTTTTCAAACCAATAGCTTAACTGCAGAAATTGTAAAAACATTGGAGAATGCATACAGAGATGTGAGGATTGCATTTTCAACGGAGATAGTAAGATACTGCGATGCCAATAATATTAACTTTTATAAAGTAAGAGATAAAGTAAATGCTTTACTTGCACAATCAGATAATGCTACCAGCGATCCTAACGCAGTACCAAGTGGCGGTTTATTAATTCCAATGCTAGGTGTGGGTGGGCATTGTTTGCCAAAAGATGGCATCTTGCTTTGGTGGAGAAATATGCAAAAAGGAAATGACACTTCTTCAAGCCTTATACTTGCATCAAGATTAATTAATGATGATTCTCCGGCATTTACTTTTGGCCAGGCAGAAGAAACATTTGGTAACCTTCGGGATAAAAAAATTGCATTGCTGGGTGTAGCCTACCGTTTTAATTCAGAAGATACCCGTAACTCTCCCACGTTGGCACTTGCCAATTATTTGAGAGATAATAATGTAAGTTATATCATGCACGACCCTTATGTAAAAGCAGATGATCAAAATTTATTGAAATATAATCAACAGGATTTTTGTACCCAGGATATTAATAAAGCACTTGAATCGGCTGATTTTATTTTTATGGGTACTGCACACAAAGAGTACATTGATAGCTTTGATAAGATAACCTCTTATAAAAATATACAGGACATTATGGATGCATGTAATATTTATAACACACAACAATTTGCAGATAAGCAAATTAAGTATGCAGGTATTGGCAGGGGAACAAACGATCCGGAAAATAATTTTATTGATTTTGTGTACCAGAGTTTTCTTGCAATGGAAAAAGGTTTGGGGCATGAATTAACAGGGCTGATCAATTTTTACAATACCAACTATGCATACGATGAGTATAATAAAGTAAAGTTTGCAGATGTACAGCGCCTTGCAAAAACCTGCTCAACAGGTTGCGAAATTGCAGATGCAGCACCAATTGAAAGCGTACCGGTATTTAATGGCTTTAGCACTATACTTGCCCAAAAGGCAATATTAAATGTGAAGTGATTTTTTTGAAGAATAAGTATTGATCAGGATTTAACTAATGATATGGCTGAGAAAAAAACATGGGGAATAGTAGGTGGAGGAGTGCTGGGCATGACGCTGGCTTTACGGCTGGTGCAGGCTGGGCACAAGGTTACTATTTATGAAGCTGCCGAAAAAGTGGGCGGACTTACCAGCTCGTGGAAAATGGATGGTATAGTTTGGGATAAGTACTATCATGTTATCCTGATGTCTGACTTAAATACCCGAAAGATTTTACAGGAGATTGGATTGAAAAATGATATGCAATGGGTAGAAACAAAAACAGGATTTTACTCCGGCGGCAAATTATATTCAATGTCTAATCTCATTGAGTTTTTTAAATTTCCACCCATAAACCTTATTGATAAATTTCGCCTGGGGCTCACCATTTTTGTGGCTTCAAAAATAAAAAACTGGCAACGACTGGAAAATATATATGTAGCCGAGTGGTTAACCAAATGGTCGGGCAAAAGAGTGTTTGAAAAAATATGGCTCCCGCTTTTAAAAGCAAAGTTGGGAGAAAATTATAAAAACACTTCTGCAGCTTTTATCTGGACCACCATACAGCGAATGTATGCCGCCAGAAAAAGCGGACTTAAAAAAGAAATGTTTGGTTACATGGCTGGCGGTTATGAAAAAATTAATCAGCAATTTGAGCAGCACTTATTGGTATTGGGTGTTACTATTCATCGCAACACTAAAGTAACTGCCATTAAAAAAACTGCTGATGAAAAAATTGAACTTGGCAGCGAAAAGGGTACTCAAATCTTTGATACAGTAATTTCTACTTTATCATCGCAGGCATCTGTTGCCATCGCCGGCGAATTAACAGCACAGGAAAAACAAAAGCATAACGCTATAAAGTATCTTGGCGTGATCTGTCCGTCAGTATTACTAAAAAAAGCGATCTCGCCTTATTATGTAACTAATATTACAGATGGCTGGCCGCCTTTTACCGGTGTAATTGAAATGACGGCGCTTATTGATAAAAAAGAAGTTAACGGTAAGCACCTGGTGTATTTGCCCAAATATGTAAACCCTGATGATGGTTTATTTGATAAAGATGATGCAGGGCTACGTAAAATGTTTTGTGATGCTTTGTTTAAAATGTATCCGCAAATTACAGAAGAGGATATTGTTTTTTGGGGAGCATCAAAAGCAAGGGTTGTATTTGCATTACCCACCATTAACTATTCAAAAAGTATTCCCGGTATTGATACTTCAATTCCTAATTATTACATAGTTAATTCTGCACAAATAATTAATGGTACGCTTAACGTAAATGATACTATCCAGGTTGCAGAAAATAAACTGAAAGAAATATTACAAACAAATGGCTAAGCAAAAACGACTGGCAAGTATATCTCTCGACCTGGATAATCAATGGTCGTATATGAAGATACATGGCGATGAGGGTTGGGATAAATATCCTTCTTACCTGAGTATATTTTTACCCTATGTACTTAATGTTTTAGATGAACTGGATTTGAAGATTACATTTTTTGTTGTAGGAAAAGATACTGAATCGGAGGATAATGTAAAGTATTTAAAAATGATTACGCAAAGAGGGCATGAGGTAGGTAATCATTCTTATCATCATGAATCGTGGCTGCAAACTTACAGCTACGAAAAAATTGAAAATGAGATAAGGGAGGCTGAAGAAGCTATTGAAAAAGCTACAGGGCAACGCACTACTGCTTTTAGAGGACCAGGCTTTAGCTGGAGTAAAGATCTGTTGAAAGTTTTACAGAGCAGGGGTTATATATTTGATGCATCAACCTTGCCCACTTATCTTGGGCCACTTGCAAGAATGTATTATTTTAAAAAATCTTCTCTTACCAAAGAAGAAAAAAATGCACGTAAAGAACTTTTTGGAAAATTTAGTGAGGGTTTTAGAAAACTAAAACCTTATAAATGGAATTTAGGTGGCGGGAAAAGCCTAATGGAAATTCCTGTAACTACAATGCCTGTTTTTAAAATACCATTTCATCAGAGTTATCTTTTATACATTAGCGGTATATCAAAATCATTAATGAAAGTGTATTTGTGGATGGCGATAACCATGTGTAAAATAACCAAAACGCCACCGAGTTATTTACTGCACCCACTTGATTTAATTGGCGGCGATGAAATACCACAACTGGCTTTTTTCCCGGGTATGGATATAAAAAGCGCAAAAAAACTGGAAGTGTTTAAAACTTCCATGCAAATGCTGAAAAATCATTTTGAATTATTACCCATGTCTCAGTTTGCAACACATTTTAGCAAAGATCTTAAAGAGGTTACACCATAATAAATAATTTGACAATGAAAATTTTTTCAATTGTAGGTGCAAGGCCTCAATTTATAAAACTGGCACCATTATCAAAAGCCCTTGCAGCAGAGGCACACCAGGAGTTTATTGTGCATACAGGGCAGCATTACGATTATGCAATGAGCGAAAAGATATTTGTTGATCTGGGTATAAAAAAACCTGATATACATTTAGAAGTTGGTGCAGGAAACCAAACGGCGCAAATTGCCGAAATGATGCTTAAGCTGGAAACAGCTATGCAGGAAAAAAAGCCGGACATTGTAATTGTATTTGGTGATACTAACTCAACACTTGCAGGTGCATTAATTGCTGCAAAACAAAATATTCCAATTGTACATATTGAAGCAGGGTTAAGAAGTTACAACAGAGCCATGCCGGAAGAAATTAACCGTATTGTTACCGATCATGTTTCAAAATACCTGTTTGCACCTACACAAACTGCCGTAGATAATCTTACCAGGGAAGGCATGGGTGCCAATACTTTTTTAACAGGTGATATTATGGTAGATACTATGAAAAATAGTATGGAGATAGCGCTTAAAAAATCGACTGTGATTGCCGACCTGCAACTACAAGATAAAAGCTATAATTTACTTACACTGCACAGGAATTATAATGTTGATGATACAACTGTGCTGGAACATATATTAAACCAATTGGGGCAAATGGAGGAGCTAATTATTTTTCCGGTTCATCCACGTACCAAAAAAATGCTGGCCGAAACTTATGCCATACCAAAAAATATTAAGTTAATTGAACCACAGGGCTATTTGGATTTTATAGCACTGGAGCATGCTGCAGCCAGAATAATTACCGACTCAGGCGGCATTCAAAAAGAAGCTTACTTATTGCGTAAGCCTTGTATAACCTTGCGCAGCGAAACTGAATGGGTAGAAACAGTGGAAGAAAAATGGAATTTATTAATTAATCCTGCTGATAAAAATATCACCTCTCAAATAGTAGATTTTATAGTTCCGGCAAACCAAAATAATATTTTTGGAGAAGAGGTTACTTCAAAAATGGTTGCCATTATTAACAATAGTAATTAATTCGCCACAGAAAGTATTGTTCTTAGAGAGTAGTTTTAATTAAAGTATAGCACTCTTTCCTGTAATGTAAACTGTATTAAAGAAATGAATAACGGGCTTTCAAATGATAGTATCCCTTTGGTGGTGGATTTAGATGGCACCTTAATTAATACTGACCTGTTATATGAGGCTGCTGTATTATTATTAAAAAAGAATCCGGCATCTGTTTTTAAATTTATTCCCTGGTTTTTAAAAGGTAAAGCATATTTAAAATCTAAAATTTTCGAATCTGTTCAAATTCAGTACCAACTGCTTCCTTATAATATGGAAGTAATAAGTTTTCTTGAAAAAGAATTTGCTGCTGGCCGTAAAATAATACTGGCAACCGCATCGCCACTTTCTGTTGCACTTGAAGTAGCAAAAGTGCATCCGATATTTAGTGAAGTTTATGGTACAGAAAACGATATCAATTTAAAAGGGGCAAATAAATTAAAGCTACTGGTTAAAAAATTTGGTGAGGGTAAGTTTGATTATATAGGTGATGCAAAGGTTGATGTACAAATATTTGCTTGCAGCAGGTATTGTTATTTGGTTAATCCTGCTAATGCAGTTGAAAGAAAAGCGAAAAATTTGCCAGGCTTTAAAAATAATTTCAACGCTTCAAAAACAAAACTTACAGACTACTTAAAGGCAGTAAGAGTGTATCAATGGATAAAAAATATATTGATTTTTGTGCCTTTAATTACCTCACACAAGTTATCGGTATTTAATCTGTCGTTAAGCTTTTTAGGATTTATATCGTTTAGTCTTGTTGCATCAGCCGGTTATTTATTAAATGATCTGCTGGACCTCAATTCCGACAGAAAACATCCACGGAAACAATTTCGCCCCGTGGCATCGGGCAAACTGTCAATTATAAATACTGTAGTATTATCCATTATATTTTTAGTAATGGGTATTGGTTTAGCTGCAAGCCTCAACCTTTTATTTTTGGCAATTCTTTTACTTTATTTCTGTATTTCTTTTTCCTATTCTCTGCTGTTTAAAAAAATGGTTTTATACGATGTTTTTATTTTAGCGCTATTATATTCTATAAGGGTTTTTGCAGGAGGGTTGTTAATAGATGTTGCGTTATCCTTTTGGTTAATTGCATTTTCTACCTTTATATTTTTAAGCCTGGCTTTTGTAAAAAGATATTCTGAATTAATACAGATGAAAGATGCACCTGATTTAAAAAATCATGGCAGGGCATACGCAGTGGAAGATATTAACCTGTTGCAGGTAATGGGTATTGTAAGTGGTTTTTTGTCGGCAGTAGTATTTTCACTTTATATCAACAGCCCGGAAGTAACACAGCTTTATTCTAAACCAAAAATACTGTGGGCCATCAGCTTTTTATTTTTATTTTGGATAAGCAGGATATGGCTTTTTACCACACGTGGAAAAATGACTGATGATCCTATTGTGTTTGCAATAAAAGATGTAACCAGCTACTTTGTTTTTCTGCTAACAGGATTACTTATACTGGCTTCTATATAACTATTCAGGGCTTTCATAAAATCAATACAAATGGGTTTAAACTCTTTAAAATTAAATGCGATCAACCGGCTTTGGATAGTTGCTGGTTTTTTTGCAACATTTGTAGTTCATAAAATTGCCCGTTTTGTTTTTGTTCAAAATGCTGATACAATAGTTGTTTTCTTTTGCTGCCTATGCTTATTTTATTTTGTTGACCGCTATAAAAAAAATGATGCGGTTATCAAAAATATTTTTACAGGAGTGGTTGTGTTTTTAGCAATTTCGTTTCTTTATAATCTGTCCTATTCTTATCTCCATATTCCGGAATGGGATTTTTTATGTTTTTATTTATTTGCCAAGGCCGGACATTCCAGTAACGACTTTTATAATCCTGAAGTATATACCCGGGTATTTAACGATTTAAATTTACAAACCTTAACCAGTAAAGATTTTACAGCTGAAGTTGTTCATGTAGGTTTTTGGTACCCGGCACCATCTATGCTGGTATTTATTATATTGGCATTTTTTGATTTGCAAACAGGTTTTATTATCTGGCAAACGTTAATTATCCTTTTTCTTTTAATTGATATAATACTGCTTACCTGGCTATATTTATTTTACACAAAATCTACTTATAAACAAAGTGCAGCTTTAATTGTGCCCTTAATTCTGGTGTTTCTTTTTCCAAATCTTACCGCATCCATTTTTTTTAGTCAAACCATAAGTTTATTTCTGCTACTGCTGTTATTGCTCATCATTAATATCAATAATTGGAAGGCAGGTATTTTTGTAGCTGTTTTGGTTATTGTTAAACCACTGGCCGCATTTTTTTTCCTGTACTTTGTTTTCTTTAAAAAATGGAAGGCAGTTGCAGCTGCTGCTATTGCCGGAATTGTAATTGCAGCTATAACAGCATTGACCTTTGGTACACAAAATTTTATCACATATTTCACTTCGCCACCCACAAACCGCATTCCTGATTTTGTTTATCTGGAGTGTTCATCCCTGTTTGGAGCATTGAGGAGATTTCAGCAGAATAACGCTACGTTCATAAGCGTAAGTAATATAAAAATTGTGTATTACCTGCTGAGTTTGTTTTTTGTTGGATCCACTTTTTTTGTGTTGCGAAAATTACACAAGGTTTCACCTGTATTATCTTTCATCATCTTTATACCATTAGCGCTAATAGTTTATCCGGCAACTTTATTTCATTATAATATTATGATGATACCTGTTGTTTTATTTCTCTTTACTCAAAAAATATTTAGCAATATTACACTCAATTTAGTAGCGGTATTTTTGTTGTACCTGATTGGTGTTTACGATCTTTTTCTTTTTAACCTGGCGCTGTGGGCTCTAATTATCAGCTGGCCTTTATTATTAAAAAAAACCGGCAATAAGCAACGTGTTGAATTATCACTTGCTTAGAGTTTAAAAAATAAAATTTTGCAGTTGTATAATCTCAACTGCATAAGAAGTATTTAATTTTTAGTATGAATAATTACTGTGGTGATATTATAGGGTGCAACGAAAAGAGAACAACTTGTTTTGAAAAGAACGGCTACCCCATTCTGGAATGTGAAAAATGCGGACAGCGGTTTACACAACTTCAGAATGTAAGCAACCATGTTGATGAAGTGTATTCGGATGATTATTTTTTTGCAGGAAAAGATGGGTACCCCAATTATTTGGAAGAAAAGGATATTTTATACAAATACGGCTTTAAGTATGCAAAAATTATTGCTAAACACATTAAGCCGGGCCATGTATTAGATACAGGATGTGCAGCAGGGTTTATATTAAAGGGGTTTGAAGATGCCGGGTGGAAATGCCACGGCATTGAGCCAAATAAAACAATGGCCGACTACGGAAAAGAAAAACTAAATCTGAATATAACTGTTGGAAGTTTGGAAACTTTTGAAACAACTCAAAAGTTTGACCTGATAAATATGATACAGGTTATTGGCCACTTTTATGATATTGATAAAGCGTTATTAAATGTAGCAGGGTTATTAAATGATAACGGTTTGGTATTAGTTGAATCGTGGAATATGAAAAGTACTGTTGCCAAACTAATGGGCAAAGGCTGGCACGAGTATAGTCCACCCAGTGTGGTGCATTGGTTTTCTGATGAAACAATAACGGAGTTATTTAACTACTATGGTTTTAGCCTGATTGAAAAAGGGTATCCTTCAAAACGAATTAATGTAAAGCATGCACTTTCGCTTATGGAGGATAAAACACCTGATTTTATTCTTAAAAAGAAAATTATAAACCTGCTTAATAATTCAGTAGGTAAGCTAACACTTAAATATCCTCCGGTTGATTTAAAATGGTATCTCTTTAAAAAAAATACAGTATAAATTAAAAGAACAATAACGGCAATGGAATTATTTGCACAACAATATTAAACCTAAATTTTATGAGCGAATTAAATAAACCCTTTATTACTATTGTTGCCCCTTGTTATAACGAAGAGGCCATCCTGGATTTAAACATTAAAAAAGTAATGGCTTACTTAGATAGTAAGGCAGATAAGTATAACTGGGAAATATTAATTGTAAATGATGGCAGTAAAGATAAAACAGCAGTAATTGCGGATAAGCTTGCTGAAGAATACGACACAATAAGAGTAATACATCATCCTGTTAATTTAAACCTGGGTAATGCCATAAAAACAGGCTTCAATAATTCGAGGGGCGAAATAATTGTAGTGGTAGATATTGACCTGAGCTATGCTGTTGAGCATATAGAAGCCATGGTAGACCGACTTGTAGAAACCAAGGCTGATATTGTAATGGCTTCGCCTTATATGAAAGGCGGAAAGGTAACTGCGGTGCCTTTTTTAAGAAAGATAATGAGTAAATGGGTAAACAAATTTATGCGGCTTGCAGCACAGGATAAATATCATACGTTTACTGGTATGGTAAGGGCTTACCGCAAAGAATTTATACAAACCCTTAACCTTAAAACAAGAGACTACGAGATAAACCCAGAGATAGTTTATAAGGGTATGATATTAAGAGCAAGGATTGAAGAGATACCGGCACACCTGGATTGGACAGAGCAAAATAAATTTGCCGGCAAAAGAACTTCCAGCTTAAGGGTGCTAAGAGGTTTCTTTTCCGGATTAATGTCGGGCTTTATATTCAGACCGTATATTTTTTTTATGGGCATAGGTGCAGTTTTAATGCTGCTTTCTTTATACGAACTGGTTTGGTTGCTTTTTGATACGCTGTCGGATTTGGCACAAACTAATTTGCCCGGCGTAGAAAAATCTTTTTCTCATAGTCTGGCTCTTCAATTTCAAAAAAATCCTCAGTCTTTTTTTGTAGGTGGTATTACTTTTGTAATTGCCATTCAGTTTTTAAGTTTAGGTTTTCTATCATTGCAAAGTAAAAGATATTTTGAAGAGCTTTTTCACTTAGGCACCTCACTTAAAAAACAAAACACACCGGCAGGCAATCAATAACTTGTTGTAATAATTGTGTAGTGTTTTTCTAACGTACAATTTTGTTACTTTAAGAATGATGTAAAATTTGAACTGGTATGAAAACGGCAAATCAGATAGTTGAAACAACAGGCAATAAAAATATAATTTTTTATACGTTTCTTTTTTTATACAGCGGCATATTACTTTACTTATGCAGCGAGTTAAATGTTTGGGTAGATGAAACGTATACGTTAAATACCACCTCCCGTAATTTAAAAGAGGTTATCAGCCAGGCCTATAATTTTGAAGGGCAATCTCCGGTGTATTTTGTAATACTGTCATTCTGGAGGCATATCAGCTCAAGTGTTTTTTTTGCAAGATTATTTTCGGTATGCTGTGTAGGTACCGCAGCGTGGTTGTTTTACCGCTTGGTTAATCTGGTTGCAGGTAATGTATCTTCAAAGTGGCTTGCGGTTATTTTTTTATTAAACCCTTTTACAGTTTGGGCAGCACTGGAAATACGGCTGTATGCTTTTGTTTTATTACTTTCTGTAGCAACAATTTATTCCTTCTTTCTTTTTTACATCCAAAATAAAAGCAAGTATTTGTTTTTATTTATTGCTGTTTGTTTGTTTGGCGTATACACACAATATTTTTTTACGCTGTTAATTGCAGCACTGGCTTTTGCTGTTTTGGTATTTAAAGGATGGAAGGCTTGTTTAAAATTTTGCCTTTACTTATTGCCGGTTGGTTTACTTTTTTTGCCCAATTTGTTTTTTTTACAGGAGCAGGTAAGGCTGGCACAAACCGAAAAAATTGACTATAGCCTTACAGGGAAATTTATTCTTGCGCTTCACTCGCCACAAAATTTGCTACTGTCGTTGCAAATGGTATCATTGGATAAAAAAATCAGGTGGTTGATAAGTGCAGTTTTTTTTGTAGCTATTTTTTTGGCGTACTTTAAATGGTATAAAAAGGCAAGGGTAAATAAGGAGCCTTACTTTGAAATAATTAATATCGTTATACTTTCGGTTGCTGTTTTTGTACTGTTATTAAGCATTGTTGTTACTGTAATTGGGGTTGATTACCAGGATAGGTATTTAACGGTATCTTTCCCTCTTTTTGTTTTAGTATTTACGCTGTTTAATATTTATCCGGTACTAAATCAGCGGTTCATTTTTAGTGCTGTTGCAGGTTTTTATATTGCATTGCTTACATTTAGCTACAGTAGTATGGTAAAGCAGTATGATTTTAAATCTCTGGCTAGTTATATTAATACCATTGTAAGAAAAGACGAACCTGTTTTAGTATATCATGGCACGGTATCACTTTCGTTAAAATATTATTATAAAGAACATAACAGGATTGTGCCTTTGCCTGGTACAATAAAATATAACAGCGATACCTTCCTTGGCGAAATAAAAGATACAGTAGAGTTGAAGCAATCAATAGAAGCAGTTAATACTACCACCCAGTCTTATTTATTAATAACAGATCTTGCCGAACCAAAATATGCTGCTGATGCAAACCGGAAGATAATAAACGATTATTTGAATGCGCATTATACCATTAGCTTGGATACTTTATTTTTTGGCCGTTGTAAAGACAGGCCGCTAAGGATAAGGCGACTGCAAAAATAAAATTTCAGGATGTGAGTACTGCTGGTTTAACAAGGCAGTACAAATTATATTAAGCATAAAAAAAGGAAGCCGGTTACCGGCTTCCTTTTTTATGTATCTGTATTTTTTATTATTGTTTTACTGCCTTTATAGTTTGCTTATTCTGGCTGTCAAAATAAACAGTTATTAAGTATACCCCTTTAGCAAGGCTGCTCATATTTACCTGTTCTTTAATGTTATAGCTTCCTCCGCTTAATTGTTTTGTGTAAACGCTTTTGCCATTCATATCAGTAATAACTAACAGTAAGGCCGAGTTGTTGCTGGTTGTATTAATATCTACTGTTGCCAAATTAACTATGGGGTTAGGGTATACATTCACCGTGTTTTTAGTGGGTGCAATGGCCACACTTGCCGTAACACTTACAGTGTCCTTATCGGTAGCGCCCCTGTTATCTGTAACGGTAAGTTCAAATTTATAAGTGCCCTGAATCAGGTTATCTAAAATGGTAACAGCAGTGCCGGGTGAAGTAAGTTTATCAGCTGGCCCGGATATTTGCTTCCATGCATAAGCAACAACTGTTCCATCGGCATCAGTACCGGTGCCAGTAAGTGTAACATTAGTTGCAGGTAATATTACAAATTGATCCGGGCCTGCATTTGCTACTGGCGGTATGTTTGCAGGGTTAACTGTTACTTGCATTGTATCTCTTCCTGATGCACCATTGTTATCAGTAACTCTTAACTCAAACAGATAAGCACCTGCAGCTAATCCTGTAACAGAAGTAAAAGCAACATTGGAATTGGTTATTATTCCGGAAGCTGGCCCAGCTATTTTGGTCCACTTATATGTAGTTATTACTCCATCAATATCATTTCCACTTCCTAAAAGATTAGCAATATTTGTAGGTAATGTGATTGATTGGTTAAGACCTGCATTGGCAGTTGGCGCAATGTTAGGAACAAATACTACCAGCTGCATCGTGTCTTTTGCAGTAGCTCCACTGTTATCTGTAACTTGTAATTCAAACTTGTAAATGCCTCCTGCTAATCCTGTAACAGAAGTAGTGGCACTGTTGGCGTTAGTTATAGTACCAGCAGCTGGTCCGGCAATTTTAGTCCATAAATAAGTTGTAATAGTTCCATCCGGATCGTTGCCGCTACCGGTAAGTGTTATAAAATTTGTTGGTAAAGTAATAGCCTGGTCAATTCCTGCATTAGCTGTTGGCGCAACATTAGGTGCAGGGTTAACAGTTACTTGCATTGTATCTTTTCCAATTGCACCGCTATTATCTGTAACTCTTAATTCAAATTGATACATGCCTTGTATTAAGCCTGTAACTGTGGTGAAAGCAGTATTAGCATTAGTTATAATTCCTGCAGTTGGCCCAGCAATTTTAGTCCATAAATAAGCAGTGATAGTTCCATCAGGATCATTGCCACTTCCCAAAAGATTAACAACAGACTGAGGTAAAGTAATAGCTTGATTAGCACCTGCATTTGCATTTGGTGCAATGTTAGCTGCAGGATTTACTATTACTTCCATTGTGTCTCTTCCATAAGCACCGCTATTATCAGTAACTCTTAATTCAAATTGATAAGTGCCTTGTATTAATCCGGTAACAGAAGTAGAAGCATTACTGGCATTAGTTATTGTGCCTGCCGTTGGCCCTGTAATTTTAGTCCATAAATAGGCAGTGATAGTACCATCAGGATCGTTACCAGATCCGGAAAGACTAATAGTGTTAGTTGGTAAAGTAATATTTTGATCAGCTCCTGCATTGGCAGTTGGCGCAACATTAGGCGCAGCATTAACAGTTACCTGCATAGTATCTCTTCCAAAAGCTCCACTATTATCAGTTACCCTTAATTCAAATTGATAAACACCCTGCACTAATCCTGTAACTGAAGTAACGGCAGTGTTAGCATTGGTGATAGCACCTGCAGTTGGCCCGGTAATTTTCGTCCACCGGTAAGCAGAAATAGTTCCGTCAGGATCATTACCAGATCCGGAAAGGCTAATAGTGTTAGTTGGCAAAGTAATATTTTGATCAACTCCTGCATTAGCAGTTGGGGTAATATTAGGTACAGGGTTAACTATCACCTGCATAGTATCTCTTCCAGTTGCGCCATTATTATCAGTAACTCTTAACTCAAACCTGTAAGTACCCTGCACTAGTGCTGTAGCTGTGGTGAAAGCCGCATTGGCATTGGTTATGGTGCCTGCAGTTGGTCCTGCAATCTTGGTCCATAAATAAGCAGTAATAGTTCCATCAGGATCATTACCACTTCCTAAAAGGTTAACAACGGATTGAGGTAAAGTAATATTTTGATCAGCTCCTGCATTGGCAGTTGGCGCAATATTAGGATCAGGGTTAACCGTTACCTGCATTGTATCTCTTCCAATAGCGCCGTTGTTATCAGTAACCCTTAACTCAAATCTGTAAGTACCCTGCACTAATCCTGCAACTGTAGTGGCTGCACTGTTTACATTAGTTATGACACCTGCAGTTGGTCCGGCGATTTTGCTCCACAGGTAAGATATAATAGTGCCATCGGGATCGTTACCAGACCCTGTAAGATTAACAGTATTTATTGGCAAAGTAATAATTTGATCAATTCCTGCATTAGCTGTTGGCGCAATATTAGGGTCTGGATTAACTATTACCAGCATGGTATCTCTTCCAAATGCACCGCTATTATCTGTAACTCTTAATTCAAATTGATAAGTACCTTGTATTAAGCCAGTAACAGAAGTATTGGCAGCATTAGCGTTAGTGATAGAGCCCGCTGTTGGCCCTGTAATTTTAGTCCATAAATAGGCAGTGATAGTTCCATCAGGATCGTTACCAGTTCCACTAAGGTTAACGGTGTTTGTTGGTAAGGTAATGTTTTGATCAGCTCCTGCACTAGCGGTTGGTACAACATTAGGCGCAGGATTAACTATCACCTGCATAGTATCTCTTCCTGTTGCACCATTATTATCAGTAACCCTTAACTCAAACCTGTAAGTGCCTTGTATTAAGCCAGTAACAGAAGTATTGGCAGCATTAGCGTTAGCGATAGTGCCAGCAGTTGGCCCTGCAATCTTTGTCCATAAATAGGTAGAGATAGTTCCATCAGGGTCGTTACCCAAACCATCGAGATTAGCAGAATTGGTAGGCAAAGTAATGTTTTGATCAGCCCCCGCATTTGCAGTAGGTGCGATGTTAGGATCCGGGTTAACGGTTACCTGCATAGTATCTCTTGCAAATGCACCATTATTATCACTTACTCTTAATTCAAACTTGTAAATACCTTGCACTAATCCTGTAACTGAAGTAGCAGCGCTATTTGCATTAGCAATAGTACCTGCCGTTGGCCCTGTAACTTTGCTCCACAGATAAGATATAATAGTACCATCTGGATCGTTACCAGCACCAGTAAGGTTTACCGAGTTTGTTGGTAAAGTAATAAACTGATCAACCCCTGCATCAGCAGTTGGAGAAAGGTTAGTAACTCCTCCGTATTCCGCATAACCTATATCTGGCCCGCCTCCGTTATAAACTAAGCCAACATTTACCCCGGCATCAATATTTAAAGATGCAGCCTGTAATGTATAATTACCAGCCCCCACAAATAATGGAGTAGAAACAGTATTTCCGCTATTAGTATAATTAATTGCTGCACCGCCATTAAACATTGGACTATTACTATTTGCATTATTGTATAAATTATTATTTTGTACAGCAAGTGTATTTAATACCGTTCCAAAAAATATTGGAGTATAGATATAATTAGCAATAATATTGTTGATGATTTTAGTATTTATAACAGAACCCGAATATGCTGGGATAAGAATTCCCATGAAAGTATTACTTGCACCTGTGCCACCAACAAGTGTATTGTTATAAATAAATAAATCGCTCATATTAACCTGGGTACCTTCAAAACGTATTGTACTGTTAGCGGTATTATTCAGTACCCCCATATTGGTGAACAAATTATTCTTGATGGTTACCCTGTGTATATCAATTCCAAAGCCATTGCCTAAATAATCATGTGGGCTAAAGGCAATACCCTGTTCCATATTGTGAAAATAATTATTGCTGATTATTATATCGCTTTCATTAGTTTCTAACCTTAACCCACTTTGAAAAGAGGATGACAAAGATGGGTATGAAACAACATTATCATGGAAATCAAGTCCGTAGGCAGAACCTCCTTTAGTGGCGTTTACAATATCAACCTCTCCCTGTAATGTATTGCCATACATTTCAAGCCCTTCAATATTCCACATCTCAAAGCTAAAATTCCAGTCGTTATTAACACCATGCCCAACAGTATTGGTAAATAAAGCCCTTGCAAGGGTATTGTTATACACTTTACAATCTTTAACATGGCCTTCGTTAGCCATCTTCATTGGCCAGCCTATGTTTCCTGTAAAAGTTCCGGTTCTATACGGTTGTGTAATAATATTATTATAAACAAGCATACCGGTTTGCCCACCAAACTGCATACAACCTCTGCCGTAAACAGTGTCATTGGTGGAACAATTGGTTACAGTATTATTGTAAAAAGTATTACCTGTTGCATAAACTGTTGGTGCATACGGTGCATTCTGTCCTGTTATGCCACTAAAGTTTACACCAACCTCTCTAAAGTTAACAACAGTACAGTCGTGAATGCTAACATTGCTTCTTGCCACAACGCTAATGCCCCATGCTGAACTTAAATTTTGTCCGTCAAATTTTAAATTACTAATATGTTGGTTGCCGTTTGTTCCTTCTACTGCGGAAGAAAGGGAAAGAATTGGAGTAAAATTTGCTGTTAACGTAGATTGTATAACAGATGTAATGCCATCACCCTCAATACTTACGCCTACAGCTAAAGCACATTGTACAGTTTCGGTATATACACCGGTATTTACATGTATAATATCGCCAGAGGTGGAAATTGTTGATGTGGCTTTATATAAAGTTTTCCAGGGATTTAAGAAACTGCCATTTCCTGTTATGTCGTTGCCTAAAGGGCTTATATAATATGTGGTTGCAGCACAAGTTAAACTGCTTAAAAAAAATGCAGAAAGTATTAAAAATAATTTCATAGGATTATTGTAAGGATGATTGGATATTTTACGGGCATAAACCTCACCTGTAACGATGCTTAACACGTTTTTATTGTTCATAGAAATCTTTGGGTAAAATGGTGTCTCAATATAAGGATATTAGAATAATTTTTACACTTGCAAATACTATGCTAATTCTTTTGTTATTGGGTAAGTTTGTAAAATGTTAATAAAAAAATGATTCAACCCCTTTTGTTCATTAATTAAAAATTTCTTAACCTGTATAGAATATTTTTTGATAAAAAGATTAACAACTTGAATATATTTATACAAAATGGATTTATAACAGTAGTAAAAGGAAAATATTATTGAAAAAAAATTATGAACATCACTAAGTATTATCTTAAGTTAAAGAAGAAATTAGGGATTCCGTTTTCAAATAGAGAAAATAATCATGTATATCTTGGTATAATTAAGGGGATAAAAAATGTAGCTAATATTAAGCTGTCCAAAGGTATTTTTGAATTTTCGCATTTTGGAGTTCCAATGTTTGCCCGAGCCTACCCATCCAGTGATGTTTTGGTTGCAAACCAGATATTTATACAGGAAGAGTACAAGCATGTGGTTGAATTTTTTAAGGACAACTTTCCCGCCCACACCAAATTAAATATTATTGATGCAGGTGCAAATGTTGGGTATGCCAGTGCTTACTTTATATCATATTTCCCTGATGCTGCAATAGTTTGTGTGGAACCGAGTGCAGAAAATGTTAAAATGATAGAAAAAAATCTTGCTTATCAAATAAAAAATCGAAAAATAAAAATATTACAAAATGCTTTGATGGGGGAAGCCGGGAAAAATATTTTAATTAATAATGATTTTAGGGATGGCAGAGATTGGGCTTTAAGTGTAGAGGAAACTGGCGATGATTCAATACTTAAAAGTATTTCTGTTGCTGCTGTTATTGAAAAGCAACAGTGGGATGAGGTAGATATTTTAAAAATAGATATAGAAGGAGCGGAGCGTTTTGTATTTAGCAATACCGCAGATCTTTCTTACTTGCAAAAAATAAAAGTATTGGCAATAGAATTACATGATGAATTTAATATTAGAGCAATTATATACGATATTTTAAAAAAATATGATTTTTTACTTCTGAACTATGCACAAACAACATTTTTTATTAATAAGCGTTTTTTTAGTAGTAGGTTAAAAAAATATGGTCTGCGTGATAATAATATATCCGTTCAATTTTAACCATCAAATCCCACTTATTGGTATTTTAAGTTTATTTAAAAACTTGCTGCATTAATAAGCGGCAAAGGTGAAACAGCATGTTTTCATTAAAAAGAAGGTTGTTAATTTGCTGTATGTTACTTGTTGAGTTTGGCAGGGATAAGATTATTGAATTTAATTACTAATTTCATTTGAATGAAGATAGATCTATCAAAAAAGGATATTATTTGGGGGTATTTTGCACAGTTTTTTTCTATTGCGTCAGGTATAATTATGTTGCCCATTGTTTTGCGAATGCTTAAACCTGATGAAATTGGGATGAACTACCTGATGCTTACAGTTGGTTCTATGGTCGCTTTATTCGATTTTGGATTTGCCCCTCAGTTTGCACGTAACATTACATATATATTCAGCGGTGCTCAAACTTTAAAAAAAGAAGGCATTGAAGTAAATGAAGATAAAAAAGAAGCAATAAATTACCGTCTGCTATCTACAATGATACATACAGCCAGATCGGTTTATCGGTTGTTATCTGTAATAGTGCTTTTGGTAATGCTAACATTGGGTACATTTTACATCTACGAAGTAACTAACGGTTTTGTTAATGTACATAATGCACTTTTTATCTGGATCGTCTATTCTTTTTCAACTTTTATTAATATTTATTATACTTATTACACATCCTTACTTACGGGCAAAGGGATGATAATGGAATCGAAAAAGGCGATGGTGTATTCCAAAATTGTATACATTATCATAGCAGTTATTTTATTACTTCTTGGCGTTGGATTATTATCAATTGTTATCGCAAATTTAATTTCCCCTTTAATTAACAGGCATTTTTCGTATAAATATTTTTTTACCAAAGAGCTGCAGGAAAAGATCAATGTTTATGATATAACAAAGCAGGAAAAAGTTGACCTGTTTACAATTATCTGGCATAATGCCAAAAAAATAGGCTTGGCTTATATTAGTGGCTATGCCATCACCAAGTTTAGTATGTTTCTGGCCGGCCTTTACTTATCATTGCAAAATATAGCGTCGTATGGGTTGATGATGCAGTTTGTTGGAATAATATCTACTTTATCGGGCACCTTGTTTATTCTTTCTGAACCACGGCTGTCATCATTAAAAATAAAAGGCGAAAAAGATATGTTGCTAAAGAGTTTTTCTTACAGTATGGGTATTTATTATTTACTGTTTATTTTTATGGGAGTAGCTTTTTTATTTTTAGCTCCATGGTTATTATCATTGCTAAAGTCAACAATAATTTTACCGGCATCAGGTATTATGATTTTATATTTAGTAATCATCCTGCTGGAACTCAATCATTCTTTTTTTGCAACTATGATTGTAATTGGAAACACAGTTCCTTTTATGGGGATATCCTTAATAACCGGAGGTCTTATTGCGCTTGGGAGTTTTCTTAGTTTGCAATTTACCGGTTTGGGAATATTAGGGTTGGTATTGGTACAGGGAATTGTGCAACTTGCTTACAGTAATTGGAAATGGCCACAGGTTATTTGTAAAGAATTTAAAATTAGCTTTATCACTTTTTTACGACTAGCCTTTTCAGAAGTATATACTAAACAAAAAGAATATTATTATGGTAGATCAAAACACCGATTTTTTTCAAATAACCGATAATTTTAAAGAACATGCCAATACCCGGTCCATCAGCCTTATAGCATCTAAATTGAATTTTACTCCTAAGGTTACTATCGTAATTCCTACTTATAAAAGAACCGACCTGTTACAGGAAGCTTTAGAGTCTGCCATTAACCAGCAAGGTTATGAGCAGTATAATATAATAGTGGTGGATGATAACCCTGAAAGAGGATGTGAAACAGAAAAATTACTGGGCAGCTACAGCAACAGCCGCATCAGCTACTATAAAAATGAGCAAAATCTTAAAATGATCGGTAATACCAACCGGTGTTTCGAATTGGCGGATGCAGAATGGGTGGTAATGATACACGATGATGATTTGCTATTGCCTGATTTTTTAAAGGTTTGTATGAAAATTGTAGACCAGGAACCGGATATAGGAATTTTAAAACCAGCACAATACCAACTGCACGATCGTGATAAATTAGATATGTCAAAGTTCTCATCCTCAAAAAAAATTACGAGGGTTTATGATACCGATCATTGTTTAAGCAACACTGTTGGAGCAAACACGGGTATATTATTTAACAGAAAAAAATTTTTCTCTCTTGGCGGATTTAATCCACAGTACCTGTTATCAATGGATCTGTGCTTAGTGGTATTATTTTCACACTTTTACAAAGTGTATAAAATGGATCAGGTACTGTCTGTATACAGATGGATCAGTAATTCATCTCTTAATGTGGATACATTAAAGGGGTTTGTTATTGTAGATTTCCGGTTGTATTCTTTTTTACTAAGGTATTTTAAAGTGCCCGCTAATATTGCAGCAAATATTTTAAACCTGAAGTTTAACGAGATTGAAAAAACCTATAAAAAAGTAAATGAAAATTTTGCTTTTGATGTAAACACCTTGGGAATTAAACCAATAAAACCTGCTGCAGTAAAAATTTATTATTACATACTTAAAGGAATTACATCTTTTTACAGAACAGTGTATTTTTTTAATGGAGGTAATATATTTAAAAGAAGACTTGCAAAGGCGCAATTGCTTTTGGAAGCAGCCAGGTAATTGCGATAATGTGAGCGCCGTTTATACTGGTTTAAATAACAGAATACAGGAAACACAATTCTTATTCAATGGTTTATTAATTAAATATTGAAATTATTGGTGATGTTTGAGTGGTTGAGAACAATAAAAAGCTATAAATATGGTTACTATAGAAAATATTTTTGATTTTAAAAGCCATAGAATAAATTTATTAACCTGTAAGTAAATTGCCCCTAATTTTGACAGTGGATAATAGCATTTTTTTTATATTGTACCTTTTATGAAAAGAAAGACATTTATTGCTACAGCCTCAGTTGTGCTAATTGGTTTACCTGTTGCTTACTATTTTAAAAGCCGCAATAATACAGACCCCATATCAACTCCGGATTTTTTAAGTAATATTTTTGACGAACCAACATTACGAAGTATAGGAATGGGGTATAGAACCCAGGTGCCCGGAGAAAATGAAAAACAAAAATTGACTAATTTAATTTTGGCAGACAGTGGGGGTGAAAAAAAACTAAAAATTACTGATAAGGCCGGCGTAAGAAAATTAGTTGAAAAAAAAATTCACGAAGATTTTATAACGTCCAAAACTATTGTAATTAACGGGTGGGAAATTTCTATAACTGAAGCACGACAATGTGCAATTTTTTCTTTAAGCTGAATTTAAGACTTAATATATGCATATAGACGCCAGGGCCATTGATGATCAATCAATAATTGAAGGAGATATCTGTATAATTGGTGCAGGCGCAGCAGGTATAAGTATAGCGCTTGAATGGAATAACAGTCCTTACAAAGTTATTCTTTTAGAAGGCGGTGGATTTGAGTATGATGATACAGTGCAGGAACTTTACAGAGGTGAGTTAACCGGCCGTCCTTACTTTCCCATCAAATCAAGCCGGCTACATTTTTTTGGTGGTACTACCGGCCATTGGGGTGGCGTTTGCTCTACTTTTGATGAAATAGATTTTAAAAAAAGAGACTGGGTTGATAATAGCGGATGGCCTATAAAATTACAGGACATTGCGCCTTTTTACCCAAGAGCCCATCCTATACTTGACCTGGGTGCTTGCGAATGGGATTTAAAATACTGGCAAAAACAAAACCCTGCTTTAAAGCCACTTCCTCTGGATAAAAATGTTATGTGGAGTAAAGTTTGGCAGCAAAGCCCGCCAACAAGGTTTGGAACAAAATACAAGGATACTATAGTAAATGCAAAGAATATTTATTTGTACACTTACGCCAATGTAGTTGACATAAATGCAGTGGAAAATGTATCTGCTATTAAACAGGTAACTGTAAAAAATAGTGCAGGCAAGCAACATACTGTAAAGGCAAGATTTTTTATTCTGGCTTGTTGCGCCATTCAAAACTCAAGATTGTTACTGGCTTCAAACAAACAGGCTGCTGCAGGCCTTGGAAATGATAACGACCTTGTTGGAAGATATTTTATGGAGCATCCGCATATTAAATCAGGAGAACTGAGATTGCTTAATCCGGATCCGTTGAAGCTTTATGAATTAGTAGAAGGAACCAAAGTAAGGGCTCAATTGGCCTTTTCAGAAAAAACCCAAACCGAATTAAAAGTACTTAATGGTACTATTGCTCTTTTACCCCAGGAGTTTGCTGAGAATAGCATTTCAAATATAAAAATGTGGTCTAACGATGATCCACGAAAAAGTCTGGATTCATTTGCAAAATATAATAGCTTAGATAAAAGAAGTTTTTTTGAAAGGCATTTTATGCCCTCCAAGCTTTTTAAAGCTTACGGGCTAACCACGGTAATGGAACAGGTTCCTAATCCTTTATCCCGAGTAACGCTTAATAACGAAAAAGATGCTTTAGGCGTACCCCGTGTTAATTTAAACTGGCAAATGTTGCCGCTTGATAAAAAAACAGTAACCACCTTAAGTAAAGTTTTGGGGCAGCAAGTTGGCGCAGCTGGCATTGGCCGGGTAAGGTTACCCGATTTTATGCTTGATGAAAAAGATGATAATATACCTAGCGACTTTGTTAGTGGTGGATGGCATCAAATGGGAACCACACGTATGAGTGACGACCCTAAAACGGGTGTTGTAGATGCCAATTGCAAAGTACACGGCATCAATAATTTATTTGTAGCAGGCTCATCATGTTATACAACAGGCGGAGCTGCTAACCCTACGCTTACTGTTGTAGCTATAAGTCTCAGGCTTTCTGATCATATTAAAGAACAAATAAAACTGCCCCTTACTTAATAAAATAATTTATCAGCTTAAACTATTAATTGCAGCAGCATGTACATGCTGCTGTTTTCTTTTTAAGAATTTTATCTTCCTTTTTCTCCATTCATATAATGCGGGCAGTAGTAGTAGCAGTAAAAATGAATAATATGCGCTGTCTAAAATAAGGTGGGTTATAAAATATAATGGTATTAAAGGTAAGCATGCCGCAATCCACCAATACCAGCTTTCTGTTTTCTTTTTTATGGTTAACCACATGCCGGTAAAAGCAGCCGCACTAACAAATGAATAGGCTACAGGCGTAATTTGATGGCTGAAAATACTTTTAAAGCTGGAAACGCAAATAAAAATAGCCACATAGCTTATTATAAAAAGGCCGAATTGTATAAGCCATTCTTTTCCGGTAGAAGAAGTAACACGAACAATACGATGTTTTCTTTTATCTCTTTTGCTCCATAAAAACCAGCCATATGCACACATAATTATAAAATAAAAACTAATGATAGCTTCCCCCGGCAAACCTTCATCAAAACTTAAAAAAATACGGATAACTATATTGATAAGTACCAGCGGGTAAACATATATGTTTTCTTTATAGCAAAACCATATGCTAATGATAATGGAAAATAATGCAATAAACTCTAAAACACTTGTTCTCTTCAAATCATAATACAATGGTTTTAAAATATGTTGTTTAAAATTTATGGAGGGGTTTGCAGAAGGGTTCTCTGATTTTTTTATTTGATTACTTTTTTGGATCAAATTTTTAGGCAAACCTCCCAAAAAAAAGGGTTCGTTATTGTTGGCATTTCCGTACAGGGTATTATTTTCAATTATTAAAGTATCAACTACCGATGCAGGGTTTATAGTGATGTATCCTGCACTAAAATTTGCTATTGTATTATTTTGAACTTTAAGATTTTGTATATAGGCAGCACCGCCAAATGCCAGTCCGTTCCACGGATTGTCTTTTGAATTGGCAATGATTTTATTATTGACTACTGTAAAATTATCTATTGAATAATTGTTGTGCCCGTCGCTGTAAAATTCAATACCTGCACCAAAACTGCCTTTGCCGGTATTTAGTGTACCAATATTTTCCATGATATTATCTTTTATAATAACATCGGAAATAGGAGTTGAGTTATAGGTTGAAAATGCGATGCCGGTACAAACATTTTTCAATTGGTTTTTTTCTATTATTGCTTTTTCGGTAATTTCTTCCAGTATTATACCGCTTTCTCTGTGTGTATTTAATGCAGGCTGGCCAATAAAATTATCATGTACATAAACGCTGTAGGGATATTGGCCTTTTACATTCCAGCAAAGGTCAACTGCGCCCTGTATTTTATTATTATAAATTTCTGTTCCGGATTGATTCCATAATTCAATTGCAAAATCCCAGCCATTATCGCCATTATATGTTCCGCCAAAAACTGCTTTTGTAATAGTGTTATTATAAATCTTTAAACCCTTTAACCAGCCGCCATTCCAGTATTTAATAGGCCATCCGTTTTTTCCATGAGGCCTGCTGGTTTGGCTGATGTTGTTATTGTAGATGAGCATGCCTTGCTGTCCGCCAATATTAAGGCAACCTCTTCCAAATCCTTCGTATGTTGCACAATTGGCTACCGTATTATTGTAAAATGTATTACCAGTTGCATATAAAGCAGGTTCAGTATCCGTACCATCGCTTCTTCCTCCCCACACAATTCCCCTGTCAATAAAATCTACAATGGTACAATCATGAATAGAAAAATTAGAGCGCCCCGCTATTACTATTGCCCACGAAACTTTATTATTGCCATTTAATTTTATATTACTGATATGCTGATTGCCAGAAGTACCTTCGGCAGATGCTGCGGTAATTAACGGTATAAACTCGGTAGATAATACAGTGGATTGAATAATTGAAGTGGCTCCCTCGCCTTCAATACTTACACCTATTGCAAGATTACTGGTAATTGTTTCATTATAAGTGCCAGCCATTACATGAATAATATCTCCGGGCTTGTTTACGCTGCTGGTAGCTAAATATAAAGATTGCCATGGGGTACTTTGGCTGCCATTGCCTGACCTGTCATTTCCGTTGGGGCTGATATAATATGTAGTAGCAAAGCCACTGTAGAAAAATAAAATAAATAAAAGGGCAGACAGAATTTTCATTTTCTTATTTTTTACCTACAGGTATTTATTGTTATGTTTTTTTAAATACATTTTCCCTTTCAACTTAACTGGCTAGTGTAAAACTTAAGGGTAGTATTTTTTTGATTCTTTTTTAAAATATGATGTGTACACTTTTGCTTCGTCATCTTTTAAATGAAATCCGTCGCTAGTTACATAATTAGAACAATCGGGCATTGTAATATAATTATTTTGCGCTGCCGGAAAATGCTCGTAAAATTTATTTCTTATCAATCTGGCCAAAGGCAATTCAACTAATTTAGAATTAAAAGGTAATTCGAAAAACACAATGTTTGCCCCCCTGTTTTTTAAAATACGGATATAGTTGGTAAGTGCTAGAAACTGTTTATTTACAATGTTACTATCTGGTGTCCAGGTATAATATTCTATTTGCATTTTGATCATTTTATTAAAAAGGTCATTGTCATCTGTTTGGTCAGTAGCTGGAGCCTTTGATTCTTCTGTATTTTTCCCCTTATGCATTGCTGCCTGCAGCGAAGGATAAATAAAAGCCAGCGGCTGTTTATCACTTCTTAAAGAAATGCAATATTTTTTTATAGAGAAGGTGAGGGGATCAAACAAGCCATCAGTAAAGGATTTATTTGCCTCAGTAAAAACAGTATTGGTTTCAATAAAAATATTTTTCGGCAGTTTTTCCGTCTGGTTTAAAATTTCTAAGCCATCTAAAATGCCCTGCCCTGCAAATGCCAGGTTATAATAATGGGGTAAACTATCCATGACCATAAGGCGTGCCAGAGAAGAACCAAGAATTACATTGCTAACTGTATCGCTCTTATCATAAATATATTTTTCAGCCTTTACCACATTATCCTGCCATTGTTGTTGCGGTGCACTAATACCAGGGTTGAATATTACAATACAATTGTAGGTTGCAAAAAGTATGACAAATACAAGTATTGTTTTTTTGATCATAAAATTAAAATTGGAAATAAATAAACGAACCCGATGAGCCACTATTGGTTACTATTAAAAAAAGCATAATAGCATAAAGAATGTAACTGTATTTATTAAAAGAGGCTTCAAATTTTTTATTCTTTTTAAGTAGGTAAACCAAGTGGTATAAAAATACCGGTGATGAATACAGCAATATATTAAAACATAATGCAGGATAGAATGTTAGTGAAATGGTGGTTGCAATTTTTTTTAAGTAGATTATTACCTGCGAAAAATCGGGCAGCTTAAAAAACAGCCAGGCAAAAGTAACCAGGCAGAATACCAATATACGTTTAAAAAAAACAACCACTTTATAAGAGCCCAGTTTAATTTTATCTTTAAACATTCTTTCAATTGCCAAAGCCGAGCCGTGTACAAGCCCCCATACAGCATAGCTCCATGCAGCGCCATGCCACAGCCCGCCCAAAAACATGGTGATCATTAAATTGATATAGGTTCTTACTTTACCTTTTCTGTTGCCCCCTAATGGAAAATATAAATATTCCATTAAAAATGAGGATAAAGAAATATGCCATCTTTTCCAAAACTCCTGTATAGACGAAGAAATGTAAGGGAAATTAAAGTTGTTGATTAAGTTGTAGCCAAACAGCTGGGCAAGCCCGATTGCAATAAGAGAATACCCTGCAAAATCGGCAAATATCTGGCAGCTATAGCCAAACAGCATGGTTATTAATGTAATGGCAGTATATCTCTGAAAGTAGGGAAAGGCGATCCAAAAAGTAAAATCTTTTAAATTATCTGCAACTACCATTTTAAGAAAATAACCTAGGATCAGGTTTTTAAAACACTGCTCCCAGTTGATATCTTTCAAAAATTTTGCTTTGATCTGGGGCAAAAAATCATGCGCTTTTAAGATGGGGCCAGATACTAAATGAGGAAAAAAGGAGATAAAAAATAATGTTCGGCCGGCATGCTCTTTAAACGAACTGTTGGCAAGCGATTTATCGTCGTCTTTTTTTTCTTTGTAAACATCAACCAGTAAACTTATACCTTCAAATGTATAAAAGGAAATACCAATTGGTAATGGTATAGTGAGCAAAAATTCGCCAACAGAACTGGTTTCGGGAAATAAGCTTTTAGCAATAAGCGGACTGTATTTAAAAAAAGCAAGTACGGTTAAATTAAAAACAACACCTGCTGTGGCAATTAATTTTCTGTTAGCCGCATTACCGTACGCTACATAATAACTTGAAGCAACATTTATTCCGGCAGAAAAAAGCAGCAATATTAAAAGTGCCGGATTGGTGTAAGCATAAAAAACCAGACTGGCTATTATTAAAATTAAAACCTGGTATTTTAGCAGCCACTTTTGGTAATAGAGAACAAACGTTATAAAAAGCAGTTCTGCAAAGACAAGACTATTGAAAAGCATTAATATATTCTTTTTGGATGATGTATTTGGTTTGAGACTTTCTTATAAGTCCGTTTTTTACTGGGTTTGCATAGAACAATGTACTGCGGTTTAAGGCCTGTATTTGTAATTACTGATAAAAACGCCATCCGCTCCAGTTTATTTTACCAATTTTAAGTATATATATAATTCCGCAGTTTTTATTTAACCTAAGGAATTGTATTAATAAATAAATAGTTGGGAGAATAATACTAAGACCCCTTTTTACGAGGGGTTTCAATCCTTTATAAAACAGGATTAATTTGCAAAATAATACATTTTATGCATAAAATAGCGGTAAAAAATGCTATTTACCAATGTTATCTAAATCATTAAAATTTTTATTGCCAAGATATTCTTCAAATATTTTCCGGTTCTTTTCATCATTTAATGCCGCCAGATGCTGTTGATGATGCAGATCGGTACCAGCCAATTTGGCCAGGTTATTTTCTAAAATAAATTTTACAGCCTTTTCGGCCTTTTTACCATAATAACCTGTTAGGGATAAAATATTAATCTGTAGCACAAATCCCATTTCTTTAAGGTGGTGATATTCATCAAAATTCTTTTGATAGTAATGATAACGTTCCGGGTGTGCAAGTATGGGCAGGTATCCTTCCGCTATAATGCCATTCATCATCTCTCCTAAATTTTCGGGAGTGGAGGAATAGGAAATTTCTGTGAGCAGAATATTTTTGTGAAGTGTTAATAACGGCTCTTTCTTTTGCAGCAACTCCATAAAATAATCATCCAGCATATATTCAGCAGCAGCTGATAACTCCATATTGATACCGGCGTTAAGGCAGGCAGCTTTTACCTTGTTTAACGCTGCGGTAATTGTTTGTGGTGTATTGCGGTATAAATCGCCAATAATATGTGGTGTAGCTATTGATTTACGAATGCCCAGATCATATAATCCCTGTATTAATTGTAAAGAAGTGGCAATATCCGGCGATCCATCATCAATGCCCGGTAAAATATGGGAATGTATATCTACAGTAAAAGGCAGGTTACCTGGTACGTAATTCAAATCTTTTTTTCTTTTGAAAAAACTAAGCATGATTTTTTTGAGGTATATTGAAAAGCAAGAATCTACAAGGTAAAATTGTTGTATTTGTATTATAAAGATATAACTAACCTTATTCTGCCGGCACTATTTCCAGATTTTTTTTATCGATTAGTGTTGTTAGTTGTAACCCCATACTTTCTATTTTAACACTGGCCCGATTACCCGAAATATGCAGTAAAATACCCTGGTAATTCATTAATGCGCCCTGTTTTACTTTTACTTTGGTATTTATTTCCAGCGGGCCTTGCACCACTTCTGCTATTTTAAATTCTTTTAAAAACTTACGGATAGTGACAATTTCGCTTTCTTTAATTTTTGCTGGCCTGCCCAGCCAGCTAACATAGTTAATAATACCTTCTATTTTTAATAAATCCCATTTTCTGTTTTCTTCAACCTGCACAAAAACATAAGATTTAAATAATGGTTCCAGTACAATTTTTTTTCTGTCGCTCCATTGCTTTACCACTTTGTTTAAGGGGCAATAAAATTCAATACCCTTAGCTTCAAGTGATGAAGCTACCTTTTTTTCCCAACGGGGCCTTGTATACACGGCATGCCAGTAGTGCTTATTCTCTGTCATTATAAATTACTTTGGGGTATTTAATTACGGCAGGCAGTAATTAAAATATACTTAAAGATACAAATATTGCCGGGCAGTTGAAGCCAGCTTAAAATTGCAATTGGTAAATAGCTAAAAATCAACCGGCATCTTCGTAAAAAAAATTACATTTGCAGCCTCAATTAATAGTTATGAATAAGGGACCCGTTTCTAATTTTATAGAACATCATTACCGCCATTTTAATGCGGCCGCTTTAATGGATGCCGCAAAGGGTTATGTAACCCATTTAGACGAAGGCGGTAAAATGATGATTACACTTGCCGGTGCTATGAGTACTGCAGAATTAGGCCTGAGCCTTGCCGAAATGATACGGCAGGATAAAGTGGCTATCATAAGTTGTACAGGTGCCAACCTGGAAGAAGATATAATGAACCTGGTGGCGCACAGTCATTATAAAAGAGTACCTAATTACAGGGATCTAAGTCCGCAGGAAGAATGGGATCTGTTGGAAAATCACTACAATCGTGTAACAGATACCTGTATTCCGGAAGAGGAGGCATTTAGAAGATTGCAGCAACATATTCATAAAATATGGAAAGATGCAGACGATAAAGGCGAACGTTATTTTCCGCATGAGTATATGTATAAAATGTTGTTGAGTGGTGTGCTGGAACAGTATTATGAGATTGATCCGAAAAACAGTTGGATGCTGGCAGCAGCACAAAAAAATATCCCTATTGTAGTGCCGGGTTGGGAAGACAGCACGATGGGGAATATTTTTGCATCGTACATTATTAAAAATGAATTAAAGGCTAGTACCATGAAAAGTGGTATTGAATATATGGTGTGGCTGGCAGATTGGTACAGGAATAATTCGGGCGGCAAAGGTGTTGGTTTCTTTCAGATAGGTGGCGGCATTGCAGGTGATTTTCCTATTTGTGTGGTGCCGATGATGTACCAGGATCTGGAATGGCATGATGTGCCTTTTTGGAGTTATTTCTGCCAGGTATCGGATTCTACAACCTCTTATGGCTCTTACAGCGGTGCTGTACCCAACGAAAAAATTACCTGGGGTAAATTAGATATTCATACGCCTAAATTTATTGTAGAGAGCGATGCTACCATTGTGGCGCCATTGATTTTTGCTTGGGTGCTGGGTTGGTAAAAAAAATCCGCCTCCTTAAGGGGGAACTCGGAAACTTCAGTATTAAGACTCTTATAAAAATATAAAAAGTGGCCTCATTGAAAATGAGGCCACTTTTTAATTGGAGAAAAATGTAGAAATTATTTTACTGCTAAGTCCCTCCTTCAGGCGGCGGGAATTATCTGCTTCCCATATTCAATGGAATATCTCTCTTCAACATGGCATCTCTGTTAGCAATTTCCCATGCGGTATAAAAGATCATACGCACTCTTTTTTCATACAAATCCCAGGTTATTTTATCAACTGTATCAGTTGGCTTATGATAATCTGCTTTTAACATACCATCGTAAAAAAATAAAATGGGTACACCTTTACGGGCAAAATTGTAATGATCGCTGCGGAAATAAATACGGTTAGGATCGTTAGGGTCATCAAACTTATAATCTAAAACCAGGTTGCTGTATTTATTGTTGGCAGCCTCATTAATTATGGGTAAATCGCTGCTTAATTTATCGTGGCCAATAACGTAAACATAATTCATGGTGTCGGCAGTTTGCCTTTCCGTATCGATACGGCCCACCATATCAATATTTAAATCAACAGTGGTTTTATCTAAAGAATAAACAGGATGATCGCTGTAATACTCACTTCCCCACAGGCCTTTTTCTTCGCCACTAACTGTCATAAATACTATTGTTCTTCTTGGCCTATGTCCCTCGGCGGCAGCTTTTGTAAAAGCTTCAGCCATTTGAATTACAGCACAAGTACCGCTACCATCATCATCGGCACCATAATAAATTTTACCATCGTGTTTACCCAAGTGATCGTAATGACCGGTTAAAAAAACGTATTCATCTTTTTTATCGGTACCCTCAATAACACCAATAACATTGCTTGCATTAATTATGGTGCGGTATTTATTAAAAGTAAAAGCGGTTTTTAATTTTGTTTCAAAAGAATGGATCTGTAAAATTTCGCTTGCTTTGGCAGATTTAAGGTAGGAGTCGAAATTAAAACTGGTGCCCACAATAGCTTTTGCATATTCATGCGATACCAATGCGTAGTTAATAGATTTTGTACCTGCTGTAGCTTTGGGAAAATACACGCCTGTTTTTTTTCCGTTTTCTACTGTGCGTTGGTTAAATGTTTCCTGATTAGGATTAACAACTATAGCACCAATAGCACCTTTTGCGGCAGCGGCTGCCAGCTTTTTGCTAATGCCGGGGAAGGTCCATTCGCTGCCACGTTTGGTGCCGCTAATAATATAGTTGCCATCTTTTTTGGGTTCGCCTAAAAAGAAAACCACCACTTTGCCTTTTACATTAATATCGGTATAATCGCTGTATTTAGCATCATCAATACCATAGCCGGCAAACACTACTTTTTTACCTTTAAATTTTCCGGTTTCGTTAGTGTTGAGCGGAGTAATAAAATCTTTGCCAAATTCTGCAGCCTTTCCATTAAGTGTAAATTCAGCTTTAACCAAACTATCCTGGTATAAAGGATAATACTGCTGATAACCTTTTAACGCTTCTGGGGCTTTTAAACCCATGGTTTTAAACTGGCCTTCAATATAAGCCGCAGCTTTGCGCTGTCCTTCGGTACCGGTTTCTCTACCCTCAAACTCATCGCTGGCAATAATAGTAAGGTGTTTTTTTAGATTTTCTCCGGTAATAACTGATGCGTATTTTACAGCATCACCCGTTTGTGCAAACGCTTGTACACTTATCAATAATGCAGCAGCAAAAATTAATTTTCTCATTATAAATATTTAGATTTAAAAATACAATAACTGGGTGAGCAGAAAAATAAAAAAGGATAAATGGTTAAATACTTTTTGGGGATGTAGTTTGATAGAGCAATTCTGAAAGGCTTTCCATATCCTGCCGACTGAATTGCTTTATTTTAATAGTAAAATCTGCACCCTTTTTATATAAAAATTTATTTGTTGTATTTCCTCCTTTGCAGTTGTTTCTATAGCTGTATTTATTTCAGAGAAGAAATTTTTTTCTTCAATATTGCCCTGGTAAATGTTGTAATATATTACTTTAAATCTCTTTTTTACCGTATCTAAAACTATTTCATTGACAGAATCTGCTGTAAAAACTAAAAATAACTGAATAGCTTCTACTATCAATAAAGAATAAATGTGCCAATTATCTCTGGCTAATTTGCTTTGAGGAAAACATACCTGAATCAGGGCTATTAATCCTAACGGCCAAAGTAGTTTATATAAACTTTGGCGCAAGATTGATTTGAAATTATTTTGCTTTAAGCTGTGAAAACTATAGCGCATGCAGGAAAGGATTAACAGGCAATTTTGCCAACCCTGCTGGCATGTCGTCCACCTTCAAATGCAGTATTCATAAAAGTGTCCAGCATTTTTTCGGCATCGCCATCACGTACAAAACGGGCAGGAATGCAAATGATATTAGCATCATTGTGTTTACGTACCAGCTCTGCAATTTCATCGCCCCAGCAAAGGCCGGCTCTTATACCCTGGTGTTTGTTGGCAGTAATGGCTACGCCATTAGCACTACCACAAAGTAAAATACCAAAAGCGGCTTCGCCTTTTTCAACAGCACTTGCAACCGGGTGAGCAAAATCAGGGTAATCAACAGAATCTTTATTATAAGTGCCAAAATCTTTAAATACAATACCTCTTGCTTCTAAAAAAGAAATAAGGTCTTCTTTGCAATCAAACCCTGCATGATCGCATCCTATGGCAACTGGTAGTTTTAAGTTAAAGGGAGACATAAGTAATGGATATTTTTTAATGGATAATTGATAATTTCTTAATGAATAATAGCTTAGCAAATTTAACACATAAATAGTTTGAAAACAGTAAAAAGAATCTTCTATGCTAAAGCCCATTAACCATTAAACCCTAGCTCCATTCTTTTTCTTCTTTGGCTTTTTGCTTATCAACCCTTGCCACAAGAAGGATGCTTATCCAGTAAAGTAGTAATAACGGAAGCGCTACAATTAATTGGCTTGTCATATCTGGCGAAGGTGTAATAATAGCTGCAATAAGTAATATGATTACAAATGCGTATTTCGAATATTTTTTTAAAAAACTTGAAGTAATAAGACCAATTTTTGCCAGCACAAAAGCCAGAATTGGTAATTCAAATGCAATACCACAGCCTAAAATTAAATTGGTTAGGCTGTCGATATAATCATTAACGGTAGGTTTGTATTGAATTGCCCCGGATTTGCCTAAAGTAAATGATGCCAGAAAATTAAAAGTAAAAGGAGCTAATAAATAATAGCCAAATGCAGCCCCAATAAAAAAACAAAGTGATACCCAAAAGATACTTCCCCTTGCATATTTTTTTTCTTTAGCAGAAAGTGCAGGCTTTATAAAACGCCATAACTCAAAAAATATGTATGGAAAGGCTACAATAACGCCGCCAACCATTGCAATATTAATAGCAGAAGTAAATGTGCCATTAACTACATTTATCTGAAAGTCTATTTTTACAGGCGGCATACACAAGCCATCGCCAATACCCAGCCAATGGCCAAACCGGCACAAAGCACCATAAGTAACAAATTTTACATCTGTAGGTGCTAAAATGATATTGTCATAAATCCAATCTATAAAAACAAAAATTGCAATAGTAACTGCAAGCCATACAATTACCGAACGCATGATATGCCAGCGCAAGGCTTCCAGATGATCCATAAAAGTCATCTCTGTTTGCTCTGTTTCAACATCGCTTCCTTTTCTAAGGCGCTTAAAAAAATTCTTTCTGTCTGAGTTTTCTGTAGCCAATGGTATAATTTGGATGGCAAAGGTAATTGAGTTTATGATTTTTATAAAACATTGTATTAAAAGAGAAGCCCCGATAGACATCGGGGCCGTTTACCAAAACTAACTGCTTATGAGAAATTTTTAAATTTTTTATTGTTGTTCTACACTATTAATTACGCAAATCAGGTGCCAAAGGTTTCTGTGTCAGTGTTAAGAGTTTCTTAATACCCGGCAACTTCAATTCACCTGATAACGAAAAAAAGAGCTTTTTATTTCTTTAGGAGCAATTTTAAAATAGTATCTAAAAATGCTATTATAGTGTAAGACACAAAGTTATTTGTTTGGTTTAATCAAAATAAAAAAGCGCCCCATAAAAGAGACGCTTTAACAATATCTTAATCTTTATTACTTAATAAAGCCTTTAATAAGGTCCATTAAGCCGCCGCCGCCATTTTGTTGTTGCTGGTTTTGTGCGCCACCTGCAAGTTTAGATACAATATCCATAATACCGCCACCGCCGCCTTGCTGCCCGCCGCCGGTAAACTGACCAATTAAATCCTGAAAATTAAAACCACTGTTGCCAGCAGTTTGTTGTTCTTGGGCTACTTGTGTACTTTGGCCACCTGTAAGAGAGCTTAAAAGTTTATCTACAGTAAAACTGGTATTGTTAGGGTCGTTGGTATTGCTGATAAGGCTACTGATTACGTTGGGTATTAAACTGCTTGCAACCGAATTTGCCTGGTTACCACCCAAGTTAAATTTGCTCATTAATTTACCTGCAAAATGGCCTACCATCATATTTACAATGGGGTTGCTTAATAAACCTTTACTATTTTGCTGGCCGTTGTTGCCGCCAAATAAGCTTAATATATTTTGTAGTCCGCCGCCTGCAACCATATTACGTAAGCCAGATGCTACTGTGTTGGTGGCTTCAGCAATTACTGCGTTATTCTGTTCGTTGGGTACTTCAGGATTATTGATAACGGTTTCGCTGGCGTTACCTTTTACCAGGTTAAATAATTCTTCTAACATAGTGTAATGTTTAAATTGTTAATGGAAATTTTTTCCACAATGAAGATAGCAGAAATTACGAAATAGTTGCAACTGAAAATATTAATTCTGTGTTGCTAATTTTTCTGCATTTTCTGCAAACTGCAAGGCCTCTAAAAATTCCTGTATTTCGCCATTTAATACATTATCTAAGTTGTACACCGTTAAGCCAATTCTGTGGTCGGTAACCCTGCCCTGAGGGAAATTATAGGTTCGTATTTTGGCACTTCTGTCACCAGTGCTAACAAGGCTTTTGCGCAAGTGCGAAATGGCTTGTTCGGCTTTTCTTACTTCCTCATCATATAGTTTTGTACGCAACATTTCCATGGCCCTTAGTTTATTACCCAGCTGAGATCGGTCTGTTTGGCACATTACCACAATGCCTGTAGGCTTATGGGTAAGAAAAACCTTAGTTTCCACCTTGTTTACATTTTGTCCGCCAGCGCCGCCGCTTCGGGCAGTTTCCATTTTCACATCGCTTTCTTTTAATTCAAAATCCACCTCTTCAGCTTCGGGCATTATAGCCACAGTTACTGCACTGGTATGTACACGGCCCTGGCTTTCCGTATTAGGTACACGCTGTACCCGGTGTACGCCGCTTTCAAATTTTAAGGTGCCATACACATCATCACCCACCACCTCAATTTGCACCTCTTTATAGCCACCAACAGTACCTTCGCTTTCACTTAATAAAGCTGTTTTCCAACCTTTCTTTTCAAAATATTTTAAATACATTCTTAACAGATCTCCTGCAAAAAGCGAAGCCTCGTCGCCGCCGGTACCGGCACGAATTTCCAGGATAGCATTCTTTTCATCAAAAGGATCTTTGGGTATCAGCATCTGTCGTAAAGATGCTTCCAGCTGTGTTTTCTTCTCTTCCAATGCAGGCAATTCCATCTTGGCCAGCTCCCTCATTTCGGCATCATCACTGTTTAATACCTCTTTGTTAAAGTCGATATCGTCCAGCACTTTTACGTATTCATTGCGGCCATTTACAATCTTTTCAAGGCTGCGGTATTCTTTACTAATGGCAGTAAATTTCTTATTGTCGCTTACAATTTCGGGGTTGGTAAGCGAAACGCCCAAATTGTCGAACCTTCCTTTAATAGCATCTAATTTGTCTAACATATCCTTTTCCGCAGAGCGGAGAATTTATTGTGTTGTAAAATTTTGTTACCAGCCTTTTTGCAAAAACCAGGCATCGTTGCGTCGCACTCTTCAACTGCATACCTTTGCTAAACTTTAATTGCGTTTTGTTAGCCGTGGCCTTTGGGCTGGCGGCAAATTTACAATTTATCAACCAATCATTTTGTACAGAAAATTTTCGGCCAATAATATTTTTACCGGGCATGCCATGTTGCCGGAAGGGAATGTTTTAATAACTGATGAAACTGGTGTAATTACCGAGATCATTGCTTTAAAGGATGCAGGAGATAATATTGAATTTTTTAACGGTATACTTAGTCCCGGGTTTATAAATGCCCATTGCCACCTGGAATTATCGCATTTAAAAGGCCTGATACCAGAAAAAACAGGCCTGGTGGAGTTTGTTTTTAAAGTAATTACCGAAAGACATTTTGCTGAAGACCAGATTTTAGCAGCCATTGAAACTGCTGAAAACGAAATGCTGCAAAACGGCATTGTTGCAGTAGGAGATATTTGTAATAATGCATTAACCATTCCTCAAAAGAAAAAGCAACGGCTACAGTACCATAATTTTATTGAGGTAAGTGGCTTTGTGCCTGCACTGGCGCAAGCTAGGTTTGACAGATCAGTAACTATTTTAGAGGAATATCAGTCAGCAACAAAAGCAAATGATCAATATTCAATATTCAATACTCAACGTTCAACTTTAAGTCCTCATGCGCCCTACTCTGTATCACCACAATTATTTGAGTTAATTAATAATGCCAGCACAAATAATATTATCACCATTCACAATCAGGAAACTATAGCGGAAGAAGAATTTATAAAGAATAAAACCGGCGATTTTTTAAAACTGTATGAAAAGCTTGGCATTAACATTGATTTTTTTGAAGCTACCAGCAAAAGCAGTTTACAAAGCTGGCTGCCGTACTTAAACAATGACCAATCTATTATCCTGGTACATAACGTAACTACAACTGCAGAAGATATTGCGTTCACAAAAATCGGAAATCGGAAATCTGAAATCAAAAATTGGTTCTGTCTTTGCCCCAATGCCAACCTTTATATTACCGATAGCTTGCCCGATGTAAATATGCTGATACAACAGCAATGCAATATTGTATTAGGCACTGATAGCCTGGCATCTAATCACCAGCTTGGTATGCTTGAAGAAATTAAAACACTGCATAACAACTTTTCGCAATTGAAACTGGAAACCATGCTGCAATGGGCTACCATAAATGGCGCTAAGGCTTTGCAAATGGATCATCAGCTGGGCAGTTTTGAAAAAGGGAAACAACCGGGTGTAGTGTTGATTGAAAGTGTAGAAAATTTACAGGTAGAAAAAAACACATCTTCAAAGAGGATATTATAATACTTCATGCAACACCATCAATGTTTTCATTTGCCCAAACTCAGAAATATGCAGCGCATAGTAATCCTGATAATGCAACAATAATTGTCTGCGTATAGCATGGTTTAAATTGAATTCTTCTAATTCATAAGGCTGCATCACTTTAAGCAATTGTGAGGTTAGTGTTGCTTTTTCACCATCAATAAAATACTGATGTAAGGGCTGGTGATTAATAAAACCACCTTCCTGCAGATCTAAAAAACAATCTTCTGTAGTATAATTATCCGCCATTCTAAATCCAAAAAAATGGGTAAGGTGCAGTGCAAAAAATAACGGAAAATTGGCTGCTACTTTCTTATTGCAGTTATCCAGTTGCTGCAAAGCTTCTTCGCAAAAATTAAACAGGTCGGTATTGGCTTCGGGTTGCTTTAAGCATTTTTGCAGCAGCTCCACCATAAATGAGGCTATACTATTTTTAATTACGTCTGTTAAAACATTGTCATACAAAAAAGCCCAGCTAAATTCTTTAATACGGTGCATGGGTTTGTTTTCACTGTGATAAACAATTAAATCTAAAACAGCTGCCGGCTGAAAATAATTTGCTTTTGCAGCTGATTTTTTTGTACTGCGTACTCCATTAACCATATAGGTTTGCACCCCAAATAATTCGGTAAATATGGTAACTACCAAACTGGTTTCGCCATATTTTATGGTGCGTAATACTATGCCTTTTGTTTTGTGCGTCATAATCCAATCTCCAATCAGTGTTTTTATACTCTTCCTTTTCAAAATTAGCAAACATTAAACCAGTTAAGCCATTCAATTCCGTTCAAATTGATTTTCTTTGCACAATTATAAATCTACAATCATAAATCTACAATCGAGATGTGGCAACGTTTAGGAAGTTTTGTAATTAAAAACAGGCTGGTACTTTTAATAGTGTTATGCGCAGCAACAGGTATAATGGGTTTTTTTGCAAGCAAGGTAAAACTGAGTTACGAATTTGCAAGAGCCATACCGGTTGATAACCCGAAATACCGGGAGTACAAATCATTTCAACAAAAGTTTGGCGATGATGGCAATACATTGGTAGTGGGTATTAAAACCGATAAGTTTTTTAACCCTGATATTTTTGCTGCTTATAATAACCTGCACAAGCAAATAAGAAAGGTGCAATATGTTGAGGAGGTATTAAGTATACCAGCAGCAATTACACTTACAAAAGATACCACAACAGAAAAATTAGTGCCTGCAAAAATATTTTCCGATTCGGTGATTGAACAGGGGCTGCTGGATTCGGCAAAAAGTATTTTTCTCAACCTTTCTTTTTATAAAGGCAAATTGTATAACCCGGATGAGCATGCTTATTTAATGGCAGTGAGGATAAATAAAGAAACACTTAACTCGCCTAAACGCAGTAAAATTATTGCAGATATAAATGCAGCTGTAAATACTTTTGAAACTGCAACAAAAATTGAAACCCATGTTAGCGGGCTTCCATTAATAAGAACTGTGGTGGCTGACAGGCTGCAGAAAGAAATGCGTTTCTTTTTAATTGGGTCGTTATTGCTGAGTGCATTAATACTGTTGTTGTTTTTCAGGTCAGTTAGTACCACTTTACTCTCCCTGCTGGTAGTTATTTTTGGTGTGGTGTGGAGCCTGGGCGTTTTGCAATTATGTGGGTATAAGATCAGTTTACTTACTGCATTAATTCCTCCGCTGGTGGTGGTAATTGGTATTCCTAATTGCATCTATTTTGTAAATAAATACCATACCTCTTACCTGCAAAACCATAACAAAGAAAAGTCGCTGGTAGATATGGTGAGCAAAATGGGAGTGGTTACATTATTCTGCAATATTACTGCCGCTATTGGGTTTGCTGTTTTTGCATTAACTAAAAGTGCTGTTTTGCAAGAGTTTGGTGTTGTGGCGGGTATAAGTATTATGATGATATTCTTCATCTCTTTTATATTACTGCCATCAGTATTAAGTTACTTGCCTGCCCCTAATGCCAATCAAACTAAATATTTAAATAACCGCTGGCTAACCTTTTTTTTATTGCGTATAGAAAGATGGGTGCTGCATCATAAAAAAGCAGTGTATGCAGCAACTATAGCTGTACTTATATTTTCCATTGCAGGTATTTTTAAACTAAAAAGTGTTGCTTTTATAGTAGATGATTTACCCAAAACAGATAAAATATATACCGACCTTAAATTTTTTGAAAAAAAAACTTTAAGGGTGTAATGCCTTTAGAAATTGTACTGGATACCAAGAAACCCAAAGGCATTTTAAAATCAACCATAGATATTAATAAGATCGCTTTTTTTCAGGATTCATTTTTGGCAAAGCAAAATAATATAGCCAAACCGTTATCAGTTATTGATGGTGTAAAGTTTACTTACCAGGCAATGAGCGAAGGTTTGGGCGATTCTACCTATACATTACCCGCTTTTGGCAACCCATTAAAAGATTTACACGATAAGCTAAGACAGGTAAATGTGCGCCGGGAAAATGGAGCAATGACGGCAGCTGATTCTGCCACTGTAAAATTAGTAGGTTCGTTTATAGATTCTACTGAGCAATACTTGCGCATTAGTATGAGCATGGCAGATATTGGTACTAAAGAATTATTGCCTGTTGTTGATTCTATTAAGCGTAATGCTAATAAAATATTAAACGGTATTGACAGTATTGAGATAAAAGATTCTTCAAAAACAATTTATAATATAACGGTAACCGGCACCAGTTCCACTTTTTTAGAAGGTAGCCGTTTTATTGTAAATGGGTTGAAGGAAAGTATTTTTTGGGCCTTTTTGCTAATCGCTTTTTGCATGTTGTATTTGTTTAAATCGGCCCGTATTTTATTATGTTCTTTAATACCCAATTTAATACCTCTGGTTATTACTGCAGGTGTAATGGGGTGGGCTGGCGTACCGCTAAAACCATCTACAGTATTGGTTTTTAGCGTGGCATTAGGTATTGCAATAGATATTACCATCAGGTTTTTGGTAAATTATAAACAGGAATTACCTACGTATAATAATGATATCAGTAACACAGTAAGTGCAACTATTAATAATACAGGATTAAGTATTGTTTATACCTCATTGGTTTTAATAGCAGGCTTCGTTATATTCTGTTTCAGCGGTTTTGGCGGCACCAAAGCTTTGGGCTGGCTTACATCGGTTACTTTATTTGTTGCCACATTAACGAACCTTATTTTATTACCTGTGTTATTGCTATTGTTTGCACCTAAAAAAATAACGGATAGTGCTATAATGCATTAATATTAATTGCATGTTTATCGATAAAGGGAAATAGTATCTAAAAAGCAGCAAAAGGGATAATAATCTTGTCCAGCTGTTTGATTATTATAAGAATTGTGAATTATCTTTGTTTTAACATTAAACTAATATGCACATGAGAAAAATTTTGATTTTACTACTATGTTCGTTTTTTGCAGTAGTGCAACTAAATGCACAAAACCGCACAGTTACTGGTAAGGTTACTGATGCCAATGGTAATCCGGTAGCCAATGCTTCGGTTGTTGTAAAGGGTACATCAATTGGAACCACAACTGCAACTGATGGTACTTTTAGCTTACAAGTAAATTCTACTGTAAAAAGCTTATCCATCAGTTCAATTAATTTTGGCGAACAACAGTTTTCTATTGGTAGAGATAATACTGTAAAGGCAATTTTACAGGCTGCCGATACCAAATTAACAGAGGTTTTAGTGGTAGCTTACGGTACTCAAAAGAAAAAGGAAATTACTGGGGCTATTGGCAGAGTTGGTGGCCAAGACATTGAAAATAAACCTTTTACTTCTATCGATAAGGCTTTGCAAGGAGCTACTGCAGGCGTACAGTCTCTTGCCGCTAGCGGACAACCTGGTGCAGCACAAAATATCAGGATCAGGGGTATAGGCTCAATTAATGCTGGAGCAAATCCTTTGTGGGTAATTGATGGAATTCCGGTAAATACAGGTGATTTGTCAAGATTAACCACTACATCAAATGCTTTAAGTACAATTAATCCTAATGATGTTGAAAGTATTACGGTGTTAAAAGATGCTTCTGCAGCATCTATTTATGGATCAAGGGCTGCTAATGGTGTTATACTAGTTACCACTAAAAAAGGGAGATCAGGAAAGACAAAGTTTAAATTTGATTCTGAGTTTGGTCAAAGCGATATAGCTTACTTTAACGAAAAATATCGCCCACTTAATGCAAAGCAATTTTTTGATTTAACCAGAGAGGGTTTAATTAATGCTGGTACTGCAGCTAATGCAGCGGCAGCCGATGCTCTTATGACATCAAGCTTTGGTTATGGAAATGGCGCTGACTATAATTGGTTAGAAGGCGTTACTCAGACAGCAGGTCAAAAACAATTTAACTTAAGTGCAAGTGGAGGTAATGAAAAAACTACTTTCTTTATATCCGGCGGTTATTTTAACCAAGAAGGTTTAACTACACAATCAAAGTTTAAAAGATATAACACTAATATTTCTTTAACTAACAATGCAACAGAAAGATTGAAATTAGAAACCAATATAAAGATTGGTTATGTTAAACAAAATGCACCTCTGTCTGGCGGGTCTTTTGGAAATCCTGTATTAAGCTCTTATTTTTTATTGCCATCAAGAAACCCTTACAAAGCAGATGGTTCATTTAATATCGGAGCACCTGATTTTGGAACAGGCGCATTACACAATACTCTTTACACCAATGCTTATGATAAAAGGCAACTGAATCAATTAAATATTGGTGGTTATATAAAGGGCACCTATAAAATTCTTAAAGGCTTAGATTTTTCTTCGCAATTTGGAATTGATTATAATTCTTTTGAAGAGGATCAATATAATAATCCATTTCATGGTGACGGGTTAGCAGCAGGAGGAAGAGCATTTTCTAGATATACTCGTTATACTAATTGGACCTCAACAAATCTTTTGAATTATACTAAATCATTCTTAAGTAATGATGACTTAACTGTAAAGCTCAGAGCCGGTTATGAAGGTCAAAAATCTAAAGCCTACTTTTTAAATGTACAAGCTCAGGGATTCCCTCCTACAACGGATTTAGTTGTTGCAGGTATTGGTGCAACTCCAATAGCCGCAGCACAAGACGCCAGTGATTACTCATTCTTATCATATATTTCAGACGCAAGTATCAATTATCAGAATAGATTTGTTGTGTCGGGTAGCTTTAGAAGAGACGGATCATCACGTTTTGGGATTAATAACCGATATGGTAACTTCTGGTCAGTGGGTGGTACATGGAACATTGATCAAGAAAAATTTATGGAGAATTTAACCTTTGTTAGCCAGCTAAAATTGAGAGCCTCTTACGGGGTTAATGGAAATGCCTCTATTGGTAATTATGATTGGAGGGCTTTATACGGTTATGGAGCTAATTATAATCAACAACCAGGAAGCGCACCCTCAGTAATAGGAAATGCTGATCTTACTTGGGAGTTGAATAAACCGCTGGATTTGGGTATTGATGTATCTGTGCTTAAAGACAGGATTAATTTAACAGTGGATTATTATGTAAGAAAAACAAGTAATTTATTGTTGAACGAACCTCTTTCATTAACAAGCGGATTTGGAACTATATTAAAAAATATAGGAAGCATGGAGAATAAAGGGGTGGAAGTTACTTTAAATCTAATACCTGTTAGGATTAAGGATTTTGAGTGGAATTTGAATATAAATTACGCTAATAATAAAAATAAAATCACTGCCTTAGTAAATAATGCAGATATACTTGATGGTATTTATATCAGAAGAGTAGGTTACGATTTCCAGACTTTCTATGTACGTCAGTATGCTGGTGTTGATCCTGCTAATGGAGATCCGTTATGGTATTTAGATGAAACAAAAAAAACAACTACGAATGTTTATGCAAATGCATTAAGAACAGCAAATTTTGGATCTGCTTCTCCTAAATTTTTCGGAAGTGTAACCAATACGCTTAGCTATAAGGGTTTTAGTGTAGAGGCTCAATTCTACTATAGCGGAGGCAATTATGTTAGAGATACCTGGGGTGGCTTTTATTTGAGTAGTGGTGCAAATGGCACTTTCAATAAAGTAGTACGTCAGTTGGATGCCTGGAAAAAAGCCGGTGATGTTACTGATATACCTAAATATGTATACGGCGGCAATAAATTAGCCCAAAGTTTTTCCACAATGTATTTATATAAGGGAGATTATATACGCCTGAGAAATTTACAAGTTGGATATCAATTTCCAAAAACTATTCTGAGTAAGTTAAAGGCTGAAAGTATTTCTTTGTATGTAAGGGGTACAAACCTATTTACCTGGGTTAAAGATAAAAACTTGCCATTTGATCCTGAGCAAGGTATTGCCAGTCAAACAAACCTTGAAGTATTTATTCCAAAAACTATTACAGCGGGTGTAAACATCGGTTTTTAAAACTTAAATAAAATAATTTATGAAAAATATAAAAGTTGGATTTATAGTTATTGCTTTTGCAAGCCTTATACTATCCTCATGTAAAGAAGAATTTTTGGATTTAAAACCCTATACGGCATTACCTGTTGCTGATGCATTAAAAACAGAAGGCGATGTTCAGGTGGCATTAAGAGGAGCTTATGCTTCCTTAAGAGGGGTTGATATATTTGGACGTACTATACCAGTTTTAGGCGATATTATGGCAGACAATGTCTATCAATCAGCCCAAAATACAAACAGGTACACCAACTATAACCAATATGTACAAAATGTAACAGATGGCAATGCTCAAGGTATGTGGACACAAGGCTACAATTGTATTTTACGTTGTAATAATATAATTAATTCTACCTTGGCTTCTAATGTAAATGTAAATCAGTATAAAGGAGAGGCTTATGCAATAAGGGCACTAATGTATTTTACTTTAGTTAGATTTTATGCAAAACCATACACCCAAGACCCAACTGCCTTAGGAGTACCTATTGTTACTACTTTTGACCAAACATTAAAACCAGGACGGGCAAAAGTATCTGAGGTATATACGTTGATACTATCAGATTTGGCACAAGCCTATACTTTAATGACACTTTTCACCAATACCTCACAATTTAGCAAGTATGCGGCAAAGGGATTGGAAGCTAAGGTGCATCTAACAAAAGGCGATTTACCAAATGCTTTAATTGCTGCAAATGATGTGATTAATAATAGCGGGTTTACAGCTGTTACCACTACCAACTATGCATCATATTGGGGTAATCCTGTGGTTGGTACTGTGAAACTGGAAACATTGTTTGAAGTATCTTCTGATGCAGTTGGCAACCTTGCATTTGATGCATTAGGATATATATACAATCAGGCAGGTTATGGTGACATGCTTTGTTCTGATGATCTTGCAGCACTCTACTCCGCTACCGATGTTAGAAAAACAGCTGTACTACAGGCAGGTACAAGGGCTTCTTTACCGTCTTGGTTTGTAAGAAAATATATCAATCTTGCAACAGATAGAGACGATACTAAATTAATACGCCTTGCTGATATTTATTTAATTGCTGCAGAAGCTTCTGCACCAGTTAACGAAACCAACGCCAGAACATTTTTGAATTTTGTGGCTACCAGACGTGATGCATCTTTTACTGGATATACAAGTACAGGGGCTGCTTTGGTAAATGACATCATTCAGGAAAGAAGAAAAGAACTAGCTTTTGAAGGTGATAGGTTCCATGATTTAAACAGGTTGAAATTGCCTATAAACAGAAGTTTAAATTATCCTGCTGCTGCAAGAACAATTGCTTACCCTTTTGATAAAAGATTGTTACCGATACCGCAGGTAGAAACTGATGCTAATCCTACAATTAAAGCACAACAAAACCCCGGTTATTAATAAATTATGGTACTAACATATAAAGTTAACCCATTTCAAAAATAAAGCAATTTTAGCCACGTATCATAGTACGTGGTTTTATTTTTGCCCTTAAAACGCCTTAAAATAAGCTGTAAAATAAATTTGGTTTACCCTGCTTTGCAGTAATACTTTGGTAAAAAAGCAAAGTATTTATGTACAAATCACCAGACCAGTTTAGCAGTTTATTTGAACTACTGGAGTACTTTAATAATGAACAAATTTGCCTTGCCTATTTAGCCGAGCAACGCTGGCAGGGTGAAGTTGAATGTCATTTTTGTAAGCATACCAATGTTTATGAATTAAAAGGCAAAACTAAACGCTATAAATGTGCAGCTTGCAGGCAGCAATTTAATGCCAAAGCAGGAACCATATTTGAAGACAGTAAAATACCCCTGCGCAAATGGTATGCAGCCATCTACTTAATACTTAGCCATCGTAAAGGTATAAGTAGCTATCAATTAGCCAGAGACCTTAAACTAACACAAAAGACCGCATGGTTTATGGGGCATAGAATAAGGTATGCTATTAAACAAGGAACTTTTGACAAAGCACTTGATGGTATAGTTGAAATGGACGAAACCTTTGTTGGTGGCAAAAACAAAAATCGTCATGCAGATAAAAAGGTAAAGCAATGCCAAGGACGCAGTTTTAAAGATAAAACGCCTGTATTTGGTATGGTACAACGGCAAGGTGAATTAAGAGCCTTTGTTATACCAGACACAAAAGCTGAAAGCATTCAACCCATAGTACAAGATCAAGTTGAATATGGCTCCACTATTTATTCAGATGAATGGCACGCTTACAGAGGCTTAAACCGATATTACGACCACGCAATTGTTAACCATGCTGCCCGCCAATATGTAGATGGCGAAATACATACTAATACAATAGAAGGCTTTTGGGGTCAATTTAAACGTAGTATTATAGGTATTTACCATCAAGTTAGTCCAAAGCATTTACAGCGTTATGTAGATGAAGCTGTTTACAGGTATAACAACAAGGCTCTAACCGATGGACATAAAGCCTTAAATTTGTTACAAAAATCAACAGGTAGTTTAAAGTATAAAGCACTGGTTTATGTCAAAAAGGAAAGCTAAAAAAGCAGCCAAAAAAGCTGCTAAGAAAATAATAAAAACAGATGATTTGCCTAACATTTCATTTGGAGAAGCTATAAGGGCAATAGCTAAAGGTAAAAAGAGTTAATAAAATTCTATTACTAAATTATCACTTACTCTAATATTTGAAACTTTATAAATTGTTCCATCTTTAAGAACTGTAACGCACCATGTATCTTTTGAATGACCATCACTGGTGTGAAATTTATAAATAGTAAACTTAGTACTTTTTGTATCACAGCTCCATTCCTTTATAAATTGTACATATTTTTCCATTAGATTACCAGTAAAGGCAAACATATCTCCATTTTGGCTTGATGTGTTTTGGAGCAATTCAAAGGTATTATTTGAATTGGTTTGGCGAATTAATTCAAGTTTACCATTAATTGCCCTATAGTAACCTACTTTAGTAAATGTCTTTGTTGTATAAAAGATATTGCATTGTGCAAATCCTATTTTAGTAATAAAGACCAAGAAAAACATAACAATTAACTTCTTCATAATACACGTATTTAGTTAAATAATTAAGCGTGGAGCATTTGCCAACTTGTAACTGTGGGAGTCGAAGCCCTGAGAACAAAGTATAGCAAAGCCCACGCTTTTTACGTGTACTTGCGTTATACTTTCCTGTTCTCTTAAAATTTCGACTTTTCAGCTACAGAAAATAAAACAAAGTTTAATTAGTTTAGGTGTCCTTCACCTAAAGCAAATATACAATACTTGTAATAAAGCATCCTATGTGGAAATAGGATTGCTTTACTATTTGGTTTTTTGATTTTGGTTTTTTCTTACCTGTGGCTATTTACATCCACATTCAGTCTTTGAAACTCTAATCTTGAAGCGTAGGAACTTTACAAATTTTGCACAAATCGTTAGATTCCTGCTTGGTTGAAAGACACACTTCTTGAAAATCCAACGGTAACATTGACCGTTCAGTAAAAAACTATTCATATCAAAAAACACTGCCTTGTTTTAAGCCCCTGCGCTATTGCAGGGGTGCAAAGCAGTTTCTTTAATTAGTTTACCTTACATTACAAATTTACACAAAACAAAAAACCCAACCATAAACAGGTTGGGTTAACTTTGTATATCATTACCTAAATTATTTACCTAAACAAATAAGGCCCCGAAATCTCGGGGCCTTATTTGTTTCAATTCAATCCACCATCATTTTATTATTTCATTAAGCTTATTCACCAATCCTTCTCCTCGTAATTCTGTGGCAATAATTTTGCCCTGAGGATCTACCAGTACATTGTAAGGAATTCCATTAAAGCCGTACAGGCCAACTGCTGCGCTGTTCCAATATTTTAAATCGCTGATATGTGGCCAGGTTAAACCATCTTCGCCAATGGCTTTTAACCAGGATGCTTTGTCTTTATCAAGTGATACACCCAGTACCATAAAGTTTTTATTTTTAAACTGGTTGTAAGCTGCCACTACATTGGGATTTTCGCCACGGCAAGGACCACACCAGCTGGCCCAAAAATCAACTAGTACATACTTACCCTTTAATTGACTTAACGAAAAAGGTTTGTCATTAATATCGTTCATAGTAATATCCGGAGCCATACTTCCTACTTCAATTTTACCTTGCTGCTGTGGTTGCTGCTGCTGTAATTGCTGTTGTTGTTTTTCTACAAGTTTTTGTTTGGCAAAATTAGTAACTGATATTACACCACTGTGATTAGCAAAACGCTGAGATAACTTTTGCAAAGGCAATTGAAATTTTTCAATATCTACAGGCGCAGCAGTAGTGGTAAAAATAGCCAGTGCCGGGCTTTTAACGGTATCGGCATATTGAAAGCAAAATTTTATCATTGCTTCTTTGGCATTATTAAAATTGGTTTCTGTTGCAACCAAAAGGCTGTCATCTGCTTTTGTGCCACTTTGCCTTAATTGGGTTAATGTGGCAGCAGCTTCCTGTACCTGCTTAACCAAACTATCATTAATACCCATGAATTTTTTTAGAGAGTTGTTAGCAGGTGTTGCAAAAGAAGGGCCGGCCAAACTGATATCATTAAGATCGGCAGTAAAATTGATGGAACTGTTATCGTTAATAAAAAGAAAACCATTAGTAGCTTTTTCTAGCCGGATTCGATAAATACCTTCTTCGGCAGCAAGCCCGTTTAATGTAAATTTTCCGTTTTTAACTTCGGCAGTGTCAATAACCTCCGGATCTTTTTGGCCAAAATATAATTCTTCTAAATAGGCTTTTTGATCAGGTGCATTTTTTAATTGACCGTTTACGGTAAACTTTCCCTTTTCATTAGCATTGTTGCAGGAAAATAAAATAATAGAGAAGGAGAGAAGTGATACTATTTTTTTCATGTTATTTTTTTCAAGTTTAAATTGCTGTCTGTGTTTTATCCAAGCTTTTCGCTTAGTAATTTATTTACTATCTGCATATCAGCTTTTCCTTTGCTTAGTTTTTTTACTTCGCCTGCAAACAAACCGATCAAGCCCTTTTTACCGCTTTTATATTCTTTTACTTTGTCAGGCATTTTTGCAATGGCCTCATCTACCCAGGTTTCTACAGAGCCGCTATTACTTTCTTGTAAAAGATTAAGTGCCGTGGCAATTTGTAAAGGATCGCTTTCGGGCTTATGCAGCAACTCGTTAAATATTTTTGTTGATGCATTGCTGAAATTTATTTTTCCTTCATCAACCAATTGTATAAGTACTGCAATTTTTTCAGGAGGTAAAGTAAAGTCCTTTATTTCGGTTTGAGTGTGATTAATGTTACTTTTAACAGGCCCCAGCAGCCAGTTGGCCGCCGCTTTATAATTAGATGTATTTTTTATTATCGCTTCAAAATAATTTACAGTATCCTTATCGTTGCATATTACGGCAGTGTCATTTGCAGGCAAATGTAAAACCTGTTGGTATTTTTTTTCTAATGTTTCGGGCAGGGCAGGAATGGCGTCTTTTATTTGTTGCAAAAATTCATCGGCAATAAAAAACGGGGTAAGGTCGGGCTCGGGAAAATAGCGGTAATCATCGGCCTCTTCCTTAGTGCGTAAAGAAAAGGTAATATTATTGTCCGCATCAAAGCTCCTGGTTTCCTGAGTAATTTTATTGCCAGCTTCTGTAATTTCAATAAGCCGTGCCACTTCAATGTCAATAGCTTTTTTTACGTTGCGGATACTGTTGAGGTTTTTTACTTCCACCCTGGTTCCTAATTTGGTTTCGCCTTTTAAACGGATGGAAATATTGGCATCGCAACGCATGCTGCCTTCTTCCATATTGCCATCACAAATCTCTAACCAGCGTACCAGTTTTCTTAATTCGGTGATGTAGGCAAAAGCTTCATCGCTGCTGTGCAAATCAGGCTCGCTAACAATTTCTAACAAACAAACACCAGCACGGTTTAAATCAATGGAAGTATAATTTTCATCCACATCATGCAAACTTTTTCCGGCATCCTCTTCTATATGAATTCTATTGAGTAAAATATTTCTTTCGCCTTCGGTAGTTTTAATGGGCACATAACCACTTTTACAAATAGGTGTGGTGTGTTGGCTAACCTGGTAACCTTTGGGCAGATCAGGATAAAAATAATTTTTACGGGCAAAATAATTATGCTGTTCAATATCGCAATGTAAGGCAAGGCCCAGCTTAATAGCATACTCAATAGCTTTACGGTTCATCTTGGGTAAAGTACCGGGATGCGCTAATGTTATCGGGCTGATATGAGTATTGGGATCGCCACCAAAAGCGGCACTATCACCACAAAATAATTTACTTTTTGTTAAAAGCTGGGCATGTACTTCCAGGCCAATAACGGTTTCGTATTTATCTGCAACATTCATGCGGCAAAGGTAAAGTAAAGAAGGCAGACAGCATTCCGTGGCACTTGTTAAGGCTGTTAATGGTTTTAAATAATTAACCCCATCAATAAATAATTGACAGGGTTAATTACACATAAGAAAAGTTTACTTAACTGCCGGCAGGATGGTTAACCGCTACCGCAGTTGGCACATGGCTTATAAGTTAGCGGTCTTTAATTTTTTAGGAATTTTAATATCAAAACTCATTTCGCTGCCATTGCGTTTGGCTTTGATGTTGTAGGTTGATTTTTCTGCATTCTCCATCAACTGTTCTCTTGCATCATCGGTATTGGAAATTTTTTTGCCACCAATTTCTATAACGGTATCATCTTTTTTAAGTCCGGCCTTTTCGGCAGGCGAGTCTTTATCAGTATCTAAAACCTTTACACCATCGCCTTCTTCTGTATCCTGAATTTTTAAACCTAATTTTTGCTGGCGGGGAAATATATTGCCAAGAGCTTCCATTTCATCTAAGTTGCCAAGGCCGTTTATAGCATCATTATTCCAGTTCATATTGGGCATTGCAGGCATACGTGGTGTACGGGGTATTGTAATGGAACGCATTTTTCCTTCGGGTCCGGTAAATGAATAGGCCATTGCACCGGATGACTTTGTTTCGCCTAAAACAGCTTTAGTCGATTTCTCTTTACCCTCTCTTTTATAGTACACTGTTACCTCATCTTTGGGTTTAAAATCACCCACTACATCAGATAAAGATTCAGGATCTTCTACTTTTTTATCATTAATTTTTGTGATCACATCACCTTCTTTTAAACCAGCTTTTTCTGCAGCACTGCCTTTGCTTACATTGGTAATAGTGGCACCAGCTGGTTTGTTATCTTCATTACCATCATTTTCGGCTCCGGTGGTTACACCCAAAAAGGCACGGGTGGCGCCGGTAGCAAATTTACCTTTCATTGGACCGTTGAAAAACACTTCCATATCATTGGGGGCAAAAGTAAAATTGTGTTCGCCATCCCAAATTTTAATGTCTCTTTTATTAATGGTAATATCACCATCTTTAAACTCACTGATGGGCTTGCCATTAATGGTTACTTTATCACCCTTTATTTCCACGGTTATTTTGGTGTCTTTATCACCTTTTTTGCGGATAACAATTTCCTGGGTTTCTTTTCTTTCCTTTAATTCTTTCTTTTCTTTTAGCTCCTTTCTTTCTTTTACTTCAGGCTTTTCATCCTGCGCTGTTGCTGTAAAGCATAGTGTGGTAAAACCCCAAACTGTTGCTGTTAATAATACCTTTTTCATGACTTTATATTTTATGTACGAAATTTTTAGTAGGTCAAAAATAGGGAGATTTTTTTAATTACGAAATCTTTCGCAGATAATTTATTTGCTTTAACAAAATTTTGGAAACTGCCACAGAAGCACGGAAGCGAAGAATTTGTCTTTTTGCAAAAAAGATTGGCCACGGATTGCACAGATTTTCACAGATTTTTTAAAACCCTTCTATTGGATAAATGTATTTGTCTTTTATCTGTAAAAATCTGTGTAATCCGTGGCAGAAAAAACCAAGCCGCAGGCTGGGTTAATTATTGGGGTTAGATATACTGAAAGTTTTTACCGGGCAATTATCCACCACATCCTCTTTTATAAACTGCATGCCAATTTTTTCCAGAATTTTTAGTGAGGCGATATTCTCAATATGCGCCATTCCAAAAATGGTTTTTAAATGCAGTTGGTTAAAGCCATATTCTAATGTATACTTTGCAGCTTCAAAGGCATAGCCATATTCCCAAAAAGGTTTCATTAATCTGTAGCCAAGATCTATTTCATCCCTTTCGGCCAGGTATTTTAAACCGCACCAGCCAATAAATTGGTTACTGCTTTTTAAATGGATGGCCCAGCGGCCTAAATTATTTTTGTATTGCGGTAAGATGATGGTGTTGATGATATGCAAGGCCTGTTCTTCTGTTTCAAGCGGCGGCTCATGCAAATATTTTAATACTTCGGGGTTACTGTTGAGTTGTACCAGCAAAGGGGTATCCGCTTCGGTAAATTGGCGGAGTATTAAACGGGGTGTTTCTAATATAATATTCATTGTAATAAAATTAAAAAAGGGAAGCTTAATTAAAAACTTCCCTCACAAAAAAAGAAGTTAACCTATAATAATGATTTTACTTTTTCAATCACGGTTTTTAAATTACTTACATCCTGTCCGCCGGCAGTAGCTAAATTCTTTTGTCCGCCACCGCCGCCTTTTATTAATGGGGCAATATGCTCTTTAATAATTTTACCGGCATCTAAATTTTTTGCCGCAACAACAGTATCGCTGATGCCCACCGCAACAAATGGTTTGCCATCTATATTGGCACAAAGCACAGCTACATGATCGTGCAATTTATTTTTCAAATCGAAACACAATTTCTTTAATGCATCGGCACTGCTTACTTCAATTATTTCGCCAATAAATGTTACGTTATTGATGATCTCATCTTTTTGTAACAGTTCATTCCTGATAATTACCAGTTGCCTTGCTTCCAGTGCTTCGATATGTTTTTTAAGAGAAGCATTTTCAGTTTGCAAATTTTCTATCGACTTGCCAATATCTTTCGGGTTTTTTAACAGCCCGCCAATTTCGCTGATGGTTGCAGATAAATTGTTTACATAGTTTTCTGCTGCCACACCACATATAGCTTCAATCCTTCTTACACCTGCTGCTACAGCACCTTCGCTTTTTATTTTAAACAAACCCAGTTCGCCGGTGCTGCCTACATGCGTACCACCGCATAGTTCAATAGAGTAATTCGGATCCATCATTACCACTCTAACCACATCGCCATATTTTTCGCCAAACAAAGCCATTGCACCTAAAGCTACCGCTTCATCTTTTTTCATTTCTTTAATTACAACAGGAATATTTTCCCTTATTTTTTCATTCACCAGTTTTTCTACGGCAGCAATTTCCTCGTCTGTCATTTTTGCAAAATGGCTAAAGTCGAAACGCAAATGTTCTTCATTTACCAAACTACCTTTTTGTGCTACGTGTGTGCCGAGTACTTTGCGTAAAGCAGCGTGCATTAAATGGGTAACGCTGTGGTGAACGGTGATATTTTTTCTTCTTGATGTATCAACTTTTGCAATTACTTCGCCGCTTAGATCAGCAGGAATGGTTTCTGCAAAATGAATGATGAGGTCGTTTTCTTTTTTGGTATCGATAATGTTGACCTCACCCCACCCCTCTCCAAAGGAGAGGGAGCCGCTATCTCCAACCTGTCCGCCGCTTTCAGCGTAAAAGGGTGTGGTATCTAAAACTATTTGGTACAATTCTTTTCCTTTACCACTAACTTTCCTGTATTTGATGATTTTAGCTTTGGTTTCTAAACTATCGTAGCCCACAAATTTTGAAGTAGCAATATCATTTACTGTTATCCAGTCTTCGGTTTCCATTGCAGTAGCTGCACGGGAGCGATTTTTTTGTTGCTGCATTTCTACTTCAAAACCAGCTTCATCAACTAACCAACCATGCTCTGATGCTATTAAACGGGTTAAATCCAAAGGGAAGCCGAAAGTGTCCTGTAATTTAAAAGCAAAACTCCCATTGATTTTTAATGGTTGATTAATAGCTTTCTTAACTTCATCATTAAAATTTTTAGAATTAAGCTTTGTTTCTGTATAACTTTTTAATAACATCAAATCCAGATTATTTGTCAACGATGCTTGATAATAATCTTGAATTGCATCTAAACCAGATGCCTTAAAAAAAGGATGATGAACAATAAAATTTCGAGATACTAGAAACTCCTTTCTTTCATTCTCCTTAAACTCAATAGTTGTAATGTTCGAAAGAAAATTTTTTACTTTTTTCCAATGATCAAAATATTCATCAATATTTCCAAAACCAGAATCTATAGTTCTTAAAAACGCTTCTTCTTCTTCTTTAATAACCTTACTCACAAAATCCAACTGCTGATTTAATTCCGGAAAAACATTTTCAAACTGTGTTGCAATTACCGGTAACAACTGGTATAACAGCGGCTGTTTATAATCTAAATAAGAATAGTAATACCGAACGGCACGGCGAAGGATGCGCCGGATCACATAGCCTGCACCCGTGTTAGATGGTAATTGTCCATCGGCAATGGTAAAACTGATAGCTCGTATATGATCGGCAATTACCCGAAACGCAACACTTTCCTTATCATCCGCTGCAGTATATTTTTTATTGGTAATTTTCTCAGTAGCAGCGATGGTGCCGGTAAAAATGTCGGTATCGTAATTACTCTGCTTTTTTTGAATGACTCTTGTTAATCTTTCAAAGCCCATACCTGTATCTACATGTGTAGCAGGCAATGGCTCAAGGCTGCCATCTTTTTTACGATTATATTGTATAAATACATTGTTCCATATTTCTATTACCTGCGGATGATCTTTATTCACTAAATCTCTTCCGGGTATTTTGGCTATTTCTTCTTCGGTTCGGCAATCTACATGTATTTCGGTACAAGGGCCGCAGGGGCCGGTATCGCCCATTTCCCAAAAGTTATCTTTTTTATTACCAAAGATGATCTGACTTTCCGGCACAATCTTTTTCCATTCGGCTAAAGCGATTTTGGATGCTGGGATGCCTTCTTTTTCGTCACCTTCAAAAACCGATACATACAAACGGTCTTTATCTAATTTGTAAACATCAGTCAGTAATTCCCAGCTCCAGGCAATGGCTTCTGCCTTAAAGTAATCTCCAAAGCTCCAGTTACCCAACATTTCAAACATGGTATGGTGATAAGTATCCACACCCACTTCTTCCAAATCATTATGTTTACCGCTAACCCTTAAGCATTTTTGAGTATCGGCGGCTCTGGTATAAGGTGCTTTTTTATTACCCAAAAAGTAATCTTTAAACTGGTTCATGCCGGCATTGGTGAACAAAAGTGTGGGGTCATTTTTTACAACAATTGGTGCCGATGGCACTATGGTATGTCCTTTGGATTTAAAAAAGTCGAGGAATTGTTGACGTATCTCAGCACTTGTCATCATATAACAACTATTTATTTGGGTTGATTTTTGTAGTGTAACGGCCTATATTTGTACACTTTTGTTTAACGGTGGCAAAGGTAATAAAAAAGATGCCCCCTCCGCCCCCTAAAGGGGGAACTGTCAGCGAAGATTATGGAAAAGGGTAGGAATGAATAAAGATGGGATAAGTACAAAATATATTTGCAAGTATCCTATCATAATTGCTTAGGCTGGTTACAAAAACAACAAAAACCCCGATAACAACGTTTCCTTTCCGGGAAATAAAGTATGAAGAAAATTAAGTATTTCTATAACACCAATACACTTCGTTACGAGAAGCTGGTAACTCCTTTAAGGGTTAAGCTGTTGCGGATATTTGGTTTTCTTTCGGCACTGGCGGTTAGCAGCTTTATTATTATTACTGTGTATACCAGGTTTGTACCTTCGGCAACTGATAAGGAAGGCAATTTGAAGTATAATTATATGAAGGATAATTATACAGTACTCAATAGCAAGGTTAAAACATTGCAGCAACAAATGGCCGAGTTGGAAAAGCGGGATAACGAAGTGTACCGTTCTATTTTTGAGGCCAATCCTTTAACCGATAGCGCCAGAACCAAAATGATTGAACAAAAGAAGGAGCTGGAAAAAATAAGTTTGAAAAATGAAGATGAACTGGGTACTGATATTGCAAAAACGCTGAACAATATTACCGCACGTGTTGCATACCAGTTTGAAAGTTATGGTGTGATTGAGAAATTGATCAGCAACCAGGAAAATAAACTGGCCAGTATTCCTGCAATACAACCGGTGAGTAATAAAGAATTAACAAGGATTGCCAGCGGTTTTGGCTACAGGATACATCCTATTTACGGTATTGCAAAAATGCACAACGGTCTTGATTTTACAGCACCGCAGGGCACGCCAATTTATGCAACGGGTGATGGTACTGTTACCACAGCCGGGCCAAGCACTGGTACGGGTAATCATGTAATTATTAATCATGGTTATGGTTATCAAACGGTGTACATGCACATGGTGCGTATAAAAGCAAGAGATGGCCAGCGGGTAAAACGTGGCGAAGTAATAGGTTGGGTGGGCAGCACTGGTGCAAGTACCGGGCCGCATTGCCATTACGAAGTACACATTAATGGTGTACCGGTTGACCCCGTTTACTTTTTCTTTAATGACTTAAATGCAGAGCAGTACGACAGGGTATTAAAAATTGCTGCTACCGGCAGTGCCAAAAGTTTTGATTAATTACCCCTGAGCGGTAATATTGATTATACTTGTTTATTTTTATAAAAAAATGGCCGAACAAACACAAATAGCTTTTGACTTTGACAGTTTACCGCCGGTAGCTAAAGAACCGGAAGTAAAACCTGTGGCTGCCATTGAAGAGAAAATTGTTGAAAAAGAAACTGTAATTGAAACTGTAATTGAACTTGAAGCAGAACCCGAGATTGTTGATTTAACCGAAGTGCCTTCTGTAATTGTAAAACCTAAAAAAAAGCATAATAAAAAACAAACCCGTGGCCGCATGAGTTTGAAAGATATGGATGCCGGGGTTGATTTGATTGAAGTGCCGGAAGATGAAGTGTTGTTTGAAAAAATGTATTATGCTATTGGTACGGTTGCCGAAATGTTTAAGGTAAACCAGAGCCTGATCCGTTACTGGGAAAATGAGTTTGATATTTTAAAGCCAAAGAAAAATGGCAAAGGTGACCGATTGTTCAGGCCAGAGGATGTAAAGAATTTAAAATTGATCTATAGTTTATTAAGAGAAAGAAAATATACTATTGAAGGTGCCAAAGAGTTTTTAAAAAACAATAAAAAGGCAGATGAAAAATTTGCCATGATAGAATCGCTGAAAAAGCTAAAAGGCTTTTTAAATGAGTTAAAGGCAAACCTATAACCCGTTATTAACAAAATTGTTTTTTTCAAAAGGTGCTTAACACAGAACTTTAGCCCACTGAATTTTTTCCACCATTAATTTTAACTGAATGAAATTTTTAGCCGCAGTTTTATTTTGCAGTGTATTATCGGTAAATGCATTTAGCCAGGCACAGTACGAAATTTTGAAAGACGAGAATCACCCGGAGCAGCATATACTACGGGGCATCATTAATAAATATGTTGTTCAAAACGACAGCACCTACAGATGGTATAACAGCAGCGCCGCCAGTTATAAACCTGATACTGCAACGTTATCTGCTTTTGAAAGAGCCAAAACCAAAGTGCAGTTTGTGGTATTTGGTGGCACCTGGTGTGAGGATACACAATTTATTTTACCCAAGTTTTTTAAGCTGCAGGAAATGAGTGGCGTTGCCGATAATGCCATTAGTTTTTTTGGTGTTAACCGGGCAAAAAAATCTTTAGCCAGTATTACCGAAGCCTTCAACATTAAAAATGTACCTACCATAATTATTATGAAAGATGGCAAAGAAGCCGGCCGTGTGGTGGAATACGGAACAACAGGTAAATGGGATAAGGAACTGGCAGATATACTAAACAAGCTGTAAAAATTATATGACATCTCTTACAAGGCAGCAGGAAAGCTTTTGCGAAAACGCAGGTTTATTTGGTGTGATGATTTCCATTGCCTGTTTAATACAGCATATGTTTTTTATGATACCCGGCTGGATAACTTTTACCATCATTGGTGTATACATCTTATGTATTACGGGGTTTGTATTGCTGATGCGGAAATCAACAGTTGCGCTGCGCCTTCTTTTTATTAGTGCGATATTAATTTTTTTGCTGGAAGGATTTATGATCTTATCGCTGGCATTTTCTTTGGTGCTGCTAATACTGCTGGCCTACTTACTGATCATTGTTGCATTGCTATACTCAGGCGATGCCCAAAAAGAACTCAGAAAAAAAGCCATTGCAGAAAAAGAAGAAGCCGCAAAATGGAATGGTATTGTATAAATTACTCTGCCGGAGCTATCCTGCTTAAAAGCTCATCTATAACATTGGCATTGCTCATCACCAGTTTATTATCTTCCATCAATTTCTTTACAAAAAAGTAATAGCTTTCTTTCATAGTTATAAACTCCTCCATTGCTATAGGGTGAGTAAAGTACTCTGCCTGTATGGTGTTACCTGTTTTATTTATTTCAGTAAGATGGACAGTGTAAGAATCGATACGCTGGTTATCCATTTCAAACTTTTCTTTAATGCCGTTAATGATCATTTGCAAAGCAGTGGCAGATGTATTACCTGCCAATTCCAGTTTAATTTCGGCACGGCGATGTGTACGCAGGCTCCAGTTGTCAACTGCACTATCCACCATTTGTTTATTGGGTACTGTTACTAAAGTTTTATCTGCTGTACGGATACGGGTGCTGCGTAAACCTATTTTTTCAACAGTACCTGTTATGTTATTTACTTTTACGGTATCCCCGGCCGAAAAGGGCTTGTCGAAAAAAATGATGAAAGAGGCAATCAGGTTTTCCAGGCTTTCTTTAGCGGCTAATGCTACCGCTGCGCCTACAATACTAAGGCTGGTTAATAAATTACCTATTGGTTGATTAAAGCAGGCTTTTATAAGCATAAGAATGCCAATAATGCCAATGATCACTTTTAAAAAATCACGAAAGAAAACAACTAGCTGGTCATCGGTTTTATCAGCAGTGCTGGCTGCCCTGTTTTCCAGCACCAGCGCAATAAAATCAATTATCCTTAATAAGAACCATGTAAAGGAAATGATGATAATGCCAATACCAAACCTGGTTAAAATATCATCTAACGTATGCCCATAAATTTTAAAATGCCAGGCCGAGGGAAAGTTTAATTTGTCAATGGCAAATACAGCAATTAAAATAGATAAGAACCACTCTAAAGGGCCAATTACAAGATCGATAAAATTTTGTTTGGCCACATTTTTCCAAATGCGATGAAATAAACGATAGAGTAATGCTGCAATGTAGCGGGAGAAATACCTTTTTAAAATAAGCATCAGCAGAATGATGCCGGCAACTATGCAGTAACTTTTAATGCTGTTATCTAAATAAACCTGATCTAAAAAATCCATAGAATGAAATTACAACAAAGGCGTGAGACGTGAGTGGTGAGGCGGGAGTAAAAGTAAGATAGTCATCAATTACATTCGCTCACTCACAACTGACGGTTCACCACTCACGTCTCGCTACTTAACCTGGTAAATATAAATGCCATCATCTTTAAGTAAATAAATTTTTCCATTGACGGCTTTTATAGCTACATAATCTCCCAGTAAAGAGGGTAGTTGATACTCTTTTAATGTAAGTGAGTTAAGTTCGTAACTGTATAGTGTGTTGTTTTTAAAACCGTACATATTCTTTTCTGATACTGCCACATTATTCCAACCTGAAAATGGCAACCTGTTTTTAAATGATCCATAATAATCAAAAATGTAAAATCCTTTTTCAGCGTCGTACAGGTAAATAAAATTTTCTTTATCGGTTAACTGAGTGGGCGAGGGTACAGAATCAAACAGCATTCTAAAGTCGGTACTTTCCTGTAGTTGCTTTCCTTCCTCATCTATTTTTTTAAGTTTATAATCCTGTTCATCAAACAACCAGATATTATTATCGTAAGAGGTGGCAATGGTTTGTACAGAAAAAATATTTTTTTTACGAAAGTTTATGGTGTTGCGGATGTTGAGAAACCTGTCCAGCACCACCACGGTGGCAAAGTTTTTATAGTAGAGTAAAATTTTTAAGGGATTGGTAACATCAATAGAAGAAACGGTACCATATCTTTTTACATCATTAAAAATGCCGACAGAATCTCCGTTACTTCGTATTTTCTTTAGTTGATTGCCGGCGGTAATGAGATAAAGATTATCAAGGTTATCTACATTAAAATCGGTGTAATTGCCTTTAATAGTTTTTAAAAAAGTAAAAGTTGAATCGGTTTGAGCGTTTATTGCCACAGAAGCACTGAGGCACAGAAGAGAGAATAATATGGTTTTTAATTTGTTCATTTATTTGTAATACTTCAACTCCAAATTCGTGCCATCAAACACGGCATAGCTATAATATTTTAACCAGTCGCCTAAATTAATGTAAAGGCTGCTTTGCGGTAAGTTAAAGTTGATGGGTAAATGGCGGTGACCAAAAATAAAAAAATCGTAATGCTGTTGCTGTAATATCTCTTTGCAGTAAATGATCAGCCACTCTTTATCTTCTCCTAAAAATTTTTCATCGGTAGTGCCGGCTTGTGCCCGGCTTTTTCGGCTGAAATAATTGGCAACGCCAATACCAATTGCAGGAGGCAGTATGCCAAATGCCCATTGACAAATTTTGTTTCTAAAAATTTTTTTCATGAACTTATACCCTTTGTCACCGGGGCCTAGGCCATCACCATGACCTATAAAAAATTTTTTGCCGTTAAATTCAAAAGACACCGGTTCAAAATAAACAGGTATGTTCAATTCTTTTTGAAAATAATCTTTCATCCACATATCATGGTTGCCTACAAAAAAATGAATGGGAATGCCACTGTCTGTAATTTCGGCAAGTTTACCCAAAATGCGTACATAACCTTTGGGTACTACATGTTTGTATTCGTACCAAAAATCAAACAGGTCGCCTACAATAAAAATTACTGCGGCATCAGTTTTTATTTGATCTAAGAATGCAACTATTTTTTTTTCTCTGCTCAGGCTTGCTTCGGCCGTGGGAACGCCCAAATGAAAATCGGAGAGAAAGTAAATTTTTTTTGAGGGGGCAATTTGCATTACACTTACCATTTATTTTTCTGTTGCAGGTACTCAAAAACGTCGCCGGTGGTCATTTCTGTAAGCCCGTTAATGCTGCCATTAAACCAATATACCCATGCGGTTGATTGCTGGTTGTTGCAATAAACAGTTACTGCTTCTCTTTTATACAAAGCTGTTTCGCCTTCCTCTGCGTACAACCCTTCGTAATCATCTAACTGCCCGATAGCATAAGAAAATTCATCGGTGTTATTAATTTCGTACAATTCTCCCACAATAAATCTTTCTTCATCAGTAGGTACTGCTACAGGATATTCTCCCATATCAAATAATTTACCTTTTACAGTTGCATTGCCCACTAAATGAAAATATTTGGAAAGATACTGGTAAGCCGCATGCTGAAATCCGCTGCGGAGAGAGCCGTAAACAAATAGTTGAAGCGTTTCGTTATTCATTTTAAATTTCTTCTTTTGAAATGCCAGCCTGTTTAATAATGCTTAAAAATGTGCCGTTTGGAATATCTCTTTTACCATGCACAGGAACCACAATTGTTTTTCTTAATTCAGGATGAAAATAGATGTGATGGCTTCCATTAATTCTCTTCAGTATAAAACCTTTCGCTTCCAGTAATTTAATTAGATGTTGTGGGCTTTGGTTCATGGAGCAAAAGTAAAAGCAAAAAAGATAAATTTATACGGGGTGGAGGAAAGTAATCAATTCCACACAAGAAGCTAAAATCTATGCAGATAATTGCAGAGAATATTCTAATGTTTCATTATCATCTGGTACTGGTTCTCCCTCTTCCTGTAAAACTTCAATATAACCGATAATAGCTTCTTTAGCCATTTCCATTGCATGCTCAATATTTTCTCCCCAGGTAATACAGCCTGGTAACGCAGGCACAATAGCAGTGTAAGTTCCTTCCGGTTCTTTACGTAAAACTATGCGGTATGTTTTTGAAGAATTCATTAACCAAATATACAATTTTATAGTGGGGAATCCACCAAAAAACAATACACTTCTTTTGGGCCATGCACCCCGGTAACCAAGGTTTTTTCTATATCGGCAGTACGGCTTGGGCCGCTGGCAAATGTAATTAGGGAAGGGATATTGCCTGCATATTTTTCCTTAAGCAGTTGCAGGGCATCTTTTATATCAAATACCAACTGGTTGGTATAAGCAATGCAAATATGTATGGGAGCGTAAACACTTACTGTTCGTCCGCTTTGTTGTGCGGCACTCATTACAATGGTTCCGGTACGGGCTACTAAAAATTCGCAACCGGTTACAGATGCATCGCTGGTAGAAAGACTGATGGTATTACTAAAGGCATCGCTCCATTTATCTTCGTTGCAATAGATCTTTGTCCATTGTTTTTCAGCAATTAGTTTTTGTACCTGTTGCTGCATATCTTTTTCATCGGTACAAAATGCAAATCTGCCCTGTAGTTTTACAAACTCTTCAGCAAATACCACTTCCAAATCGTCGGGTGCCGGCGGAAAAATAGAGTTGTTGCCTTCGCTTAATGGAAAAGGCAGAGGCGCCGGATTACTCAGCGCCTGCCTAATTTTTTTTAAAATATTTTCTTTTGCCGGAGATACTCCCATTGCTTTTAAATTTGCGGCGGATTTTTTAATTCTTCCGAAAAAGGAGCTTCTGGAGCTTCAGCAACAGCTTCTTCTTCTTTTTTTACATCTACATCAAGTGATTTTTTTTCTTCAAAAGGCCTTTTACCAATCAAAGCTTCCACATCACTCTTAAATAATACTTCCTTTTTTAATAATTCTTTGGCCAGCTTTTCTACATCACCTTTTTTCTCTGTTAATAATTCTTTGGTCTTTACATAAGCTTCGTCAATCAACTTACGCACTTCCTGGTCAATCATTTTACCGGTTTCCTCACTGTAAGGCTTAGTGAAATAATTTTCCTGTGCAGGATCGTAAAAGCTGATATTACCGATCTTGTCGTTCATACCATAAACAGTAACCATGCTGTAAGCAATTTTAGTAATCTGTTGCAGATCGTTGCTGGCACCGGTACTTATTTTGCCAAAGAAAATATCTTCACTTGCTCTTCCTCCCAACGTCATACAAATTTGATCCATCAATTGATCGGTATTGTACAAATATTGTTCCTTAGGTGTGTATTGAGCATAACCCAATGCTGCACTTCCTCTTGGCACAACGGTTACTTTTAATAAAGGATAAGCATGCTCCAGATACCAGCCGCAAATAGCGTGGCCAGCTTCGTGGTAAGCAATAATTTCTTTTTCCTCCGGAGAAATGATCTTATTCTTTTTTTCCAGTCCTCCAATAACTCTGTCAATAGCATCCTGAAAATCGCTCATATCAACAGCTTCCTTATTTTTACGTGCAGCAATTAATGCAGCTTCATTACATACGTTAGCAATATCTGCACCGGCAAAGCCTGGTGTTTGTTCTGCAATTTTATGTACATCTAAAGTTTCGGAAGTTTTAATAGGGGCAAGATGCACTTTAAAAATAGCTTCTCTTCCCACAAGATCAGGTCTGTCTATAGTTATTTGCCTGTCGAACCTGCCCGGACGTAATAATGCACTATCCAATACATCTGGTCTGTTGGTTGCGGCAAGAATGATAATACCTAAGTCGGTACCAAAACCATCCATTTCCACCAGTAATTGGTTCAAAGTATTTTCTCTCTCATCGTTGCTCATCATCACATTCTTTCCTCTTGCCCTGCCTATCGCATCTATTTCATCTATAAAGATTATACAAGGTGCTTTTTCTCTTGCTTGCTTAAACAGATCTCTTACCCTGCTGGCACCCACACCTACAAACATTTCCACAAAATCGCTACCACTAAGGCTAAAGAAAGGAACCTGTGCTTCGCCGGCAACTGCTTTTGCCAATAAGGTTTTACCGGTACCCGGAGGACCAACTAATAAAGCACCCTTTGGAATTTTACCACCAAGAGCAGTATATTTTTTGGGGTTTTTTAAAAAGTCAACGATCTCCATTACTTCCACTTTGGCTTCATCCAAACCGGCAACATCGCCAAAATTGATATTTACACGGGTACCTTTTTCAAACAAGGTGGCCTTAGATTTTCCGATATTAAAAATACCGCCTGGTCCGCCACCACCACCTGGGCCGCCTACTTTACGCATCATTAATACAAACAGCAGGCCTATTAATAAAATAGGTAAAAGTGTGCTGATGATCTGTCCAAAAACTTCACCTTCCTCAGAATATGCAGGCAAAATTGCCGGAGTAACTGAAGGATTTTCTTTATAATAGTCATCTAACTGTTTGGCAAATGTTTCATCTTTTGCAATAGAAAAATAAAACTGCGGGTTCTCATTCTTTTTCAATGTTTCATACACCTTGTCGCCAAGTAATGATTTATAAAAAGCAGTTTTGGTTTTAAGACTATCGGGATTAATAAAAATGCGTGTGATCTTTTTATTTCTTACCACAACAATACCGGTGTTTTCGGCCTCTTTCTTATCATCTTTAATAATATCGCCGGTTTTCAGTAGTTCGTAAAATTTTTCCTGGCTGATAGCAATACCGGTGTTGCCTACATTTCTAACCATATTCCAGGCTACAATGGCTACAAAAAGAATTCCATATATCCAGTAGATATTAAAACGGTTTTTTTTCTTTGGATCTTCACCTGATGGAGGGGTATTTTCCGGACCATTTTTTTTATTACTATTTTGCTGGTTCATTTTTATTTATTAAGTACTTAAAACTAAGTAAAGATTATTTAAGTTGTAGACGATTTTGAATGGTTATTATTTTATTCAAAAGAAATTATTTTTTTGCAGCAAGGTTATTAGTCGTTATGCTCCATCCCCGGTGCATCGCTCCACATTTCTTCAAGCTGGTAAAATTTTCTGGGTTCAGGAAGCATAATATGCACCACCACATCAACATAGTCAATCAAAATCCATTGTTGCGCCTGCCTGCCTTCATGCTTGTAAGCGGCCTGGCCGGCTTTGTCTTTTACTTCTTCTTCTACAAAATCGGCAATGGCTTTTAACTGGGTATTGCTGTTGGCCTGGCAAATGATAAAAAAATCGGCAACAGCTTCTGGTATCTTTCTAAGATCGAGGCTTATAATGTTTTCGCCCTTTTTATCCTGAATGGCCTTAATGATGGTTTTGAAGATTTTACTGTTTCGGGTAAGTCTTGTAACACTACTTTTTTTTCTGGTATTTAAAACGCTAAGATTGTTCAAATGAAATTATATTTTTGATTTAGGGCTGCACAATACTAAAATAACGTCAATATTAAACTTTTGTTATTTACTAAGTAGCGTGTAGCTTGTGATTAATAGCAAAAGTAACACTTCTTTACCATTTGATTTAGTATGGCAACAGACGCTTTTTTTAAAATATTAGACAGTGTTGATAGCACCAACAATTATGCCATGGCAAAGGTTCGTGCAGGAATGGCAAAGCATGGAATGGCCTTTGCTGCAATTGAGCAAACCGATGGTAAAGGACAAAGAGGAAAATCATGGCAAACACAACCCGGGCAAAACATAGCCATGAGCCTGATTTTAAAGACAGATAAGCTAAGGGTGGATGAACAATTTTACCTGAGTATGCTTGTAGCTTTAGCCGCCAATGATTTTTTAAACAAATATCTTTCAAAAGAAACTTTTATAAAATGGCCCAATGATTTGTATTGGCGTGACAGAAAGGCAGGAGGGGTGTTAATTGAAACGGTTTTTAAAGGAACGGCGTGGAAATGGGCTGTAGTAGGTATTGGCATTAATGTTAATCAAACCCGGTTTCATAAATCGCTGCCTAACCCGGTTTCGATAAAACAGGTTACACACCAAACCTACGATGTAATGGAGCTGGCAAAACAGCTGTATGAACTGGTGATGAAAAGAATGGATTTGCTTGCAGCAAAATCAACCGATAAAACAATAAAAGAATATAACCGGCATTTGTACAAGCTAAACCAAAAAGTAAAACTGAAAAAAGCAAGCGCTGTTTTTGAAACCACTATTAAGCATGTTTCTTTACAAGGCCAGCTACATACTATGGATGCGATGGAAAGGCAATTTGATTTTGGAGAAGTGGAATGGGTATTATAATTCTTCCGCAGCTCTTGCCTCCACTTCAAACTTATTGTTGTAGTACCCCTTTTTTAAACTCTCCCACAAATACTTTACTAAAAAACCAAAATAACCATGTTGCTTAAATTGTTGCACATGGCAAAGCTCGTGCTTAACCCATCTGGTATTTTGTAAAAACTCGGCTTTGGTGCTGTTGTGTAAATGAATGGTTTTGCCCAGCACCATGGCCACACTTTTACTGCGCAATTTTTTTGCTGCAATTTTAGCCAGCCAGGAGTTTTCTTTTATATGGAAAAATGGTTCTGTCAACAGGTGGTTTAATTATTGGGGGCGCCACTGTCTATCCAGCAAATAAAAGCGTTGATTTGTGCCTGAGAAATGCTGCCACTTTGGGGCATGGTGCCGGCAAGTATTGCTGCCCGTATGTTTGATTTTTTAGCGTTTACTTCTGCGTAACTGGTAAAAGGCCCGCCAGAATTGGAGCTGCCGCCTGCATGGCAATTACTGTTTATTGAACAAACGGTAGTGAGTATGGGCTGTACATCTGTAGCAAATTTTGGAGTGATACCTGCACAGGAAAAAGTTCTGGTGCCGCCAGTGCCTCCATCGGTTGCAGTATCGCTTTTACTGCATGCTGTAAATAATAAAACATAAGAAGTAATTAGCGCTGTAAGTGCTGTAGTTTTTTTCATACTTAAATTTTAAAGCTGTTATACTACCATTAACGCAACTATTTATCCGCAAGTTGCCAGGCACTTAAAATTTCTTCGGTATGCTGTTTACTTTTGGGCTTTAAAAATATTTTTTTAATAATACCTTTTTCATCAATTAAAAAAGTGGTGCGGTGTAATCCCATGTATTCTCTGCCGTACAATTTCTTGGGTCCCCATACACCGTATTTATTTATAATGGAATGCTCCGGGTCAGCAATCAGCGTAAAAGGCAACTCATACTTGGTTTCAAATTTTTTATGCTTTTTCTCATCATCAGGGCTTACACCTATTACGGTAAATCCTTCTTTTTTTAATAGAGCAAAATTGTCTCTAAGGTTGCAGGCTTGTACAGTGCAGGTGGGGGTATCATCTTGCGGATAAAAGTACAGTACTATTTTTTTGCCTTTATAATCTGCTAACGAAACTGTTTTGCCGTTTTGATCTTTGCCTTTAAATGCCGGTGCTTTGCCGCCTTCTTTTAATGTTGTCATAATACCCCAATCCCCTAAAGGGACTTTCTTTTTTAGATTAATAATATTGTTAAGCGCTTCAAAATTTGAAAAGCGGATGAAAATAATTTTACTCCAGGTTTCCCTTTAGGAACGGAGGAGCATTATCTGGTAAAATGATAAACCTTCTCTGTTAAATTACCCACCTGGTCTTCTGCAATAAGTTTTAATTCATGCTCGCCGGTCTGGCATTTATCATCAAAAATATATACAAATGTTCTGCCCTTATCATTGCTAAAACGAAGCCAGTTACCATCCAGGGTTGCTGTAAAATTTTTAATTTCTTCTGTATTATCGAGGATAACAAATTTTATAGCCGATAGTTTACTGCAGTTCATCCCATCTTTAAAACCAACCGGTGCAATGGTGGGTGAAAGTGTATCAATCAACAACTGAAAATTGCCAAACTGCCTGAAACTGGCTTTATACCAACCATTTTCATACTCCGCTTTTGCATAATCATCTTTACCGTTGGCAAAGCGGTGCATTACCATTTTATCGGTGTAAGACGATATTGCTTTTATGGTAACAGGAAAATAGCTTTGTACCGGCACACTTATATTATGCAACTGATAAACCGGGTAACCCTGGTTGGGTATTATTTCATTGTACTTGAAACGGATAGAATCGTACAAAGCATTTTCGGGCAAATAAAAACGGATATTATTGTTTTCAAAAAGATTAATAAAATTGGGGTGAAATATTTTTGGGTTTTGAAAAACTGAAGGTTCTTTTTTTATTGCTTTATTGCTTACCGATCCACGCCTGATTTCAAATTGCAGTAAAGAGGTATTGCCATTGGCATCAGTAACTTCTATTTTTATTTTATGGGTGCTGTCATCTTCAAGAGAAATTACACCATCGCCATAAGCAGTATTATAAATGCTATTGGTATAGCCCGGTAATCTTGATAAATGCTGCACAAAAGGCCCGCCATTACTTCTTAATTTATAATCGATATGTGCATTTAAATAACGGGTTTCATCATAGCTGATACTATCTAACTGAAAACCAATAACAGGCTTTTCATTATCATAAACAACAGATTCATAAATACCATTGGGGTTATTAGAACCTGTGTAACTATCCGTGGCCGAAATACCAAAACTTACTTTATCGGTATTGGTAATTATTAAAGCAGGCGAAGTAGCATAACTGCCATTTACTTTTTTTAGCGGATAAAATTTAGGGCTTTGTTCATAAGTGCTGATGCACCTGTCGTACACGGCCAGCCGTAAAACTTTTGGAGGTACATTATCTGGTATTGGAAATCCAAACAGCGAAGGGTTTAATACTTTGTCTGTTTTTGTATCCCTGATTTCAAAATGTACATGCGGCCCTTGCGAACCGCCGGTGTTGCCACTGTAAGCAATAAACATTCCTTTTTGTACAGGAAATAAATTTGCCGGTATATCTAAAAAAACTTTCCAACTTTTTAATTTATACTGCTGCTCTTTTACATATTTTTCAAGTGCCGGATTAAAATTATTCAAATGAGCATACAATGTTGTTAATCCATTGGGATGGTTAATGTAAATAGCTCTGCCAAAACCGTAAGGTTCAATTTTTACTTTAGCAATATACCCATCGGCAGCTGCCAGCACGGGTAGATTTTGTTTTTGGTCTGTTCTGCAATCTAACCCCATATGATAATGATTGGGCCGCAATTCGCCAAAGTTGGCCACCAGCCCTTTTGTAGCCGCCACCGGCCAAGCAAAATAGTTTTGTGGGTATTTTTTGGGCGGAAAAAATTGAGCACAAACAGTATTAACAAATACACACAGTATTACCAATGCAACCAGTCTGTTTAAATTCATATCTTTAGTTAAAGTGCAAATCTAATTTTAAATCATTATTAAAAACATTTATTATGAGCGTTAATTCCAAACACATAGCTACTTTTTTATTAGGTGCCGCCGCCGCACTGGCCGCCGCAAAATATATGAGCATGACGCCGGAAGAAAAAGAAAAACTGGCCGACGATTTAAAAGACAAAGCCAATAAATTTAAAGCTGAAGCCGAGGAGTTTGCAGAAAAAGCAAAAGGCTACTTTGAAGAATTAAAAACCAAAGGCGGCGAAGCGCTTAAAGAGCATATGGGAGATGCCGAAAAAATGATGAGTGACCTTTTTGGCAAAAAAGACAAAACAGCTTCGGATCCTTCGTGATTTTTGAAGATAATTTATTCCCAACCTGTGCATCTTATGCACAGGTTTTTTATTTACAGCATTTACAATTACTTTTGCACGCCTCTACAAGGCAATACAACTATGCCAAAAGACAATTCTATTACATCAGTACTTATTATAGGCAGCGGCCCCATTGTTATTGGCCAGGCCTGCGAATTTGATTACAGCGGTACACAAGCCGCCCGAAGCCTGAGGGAAGAAGGGATAAAAGTTATTCTTATTAATAGCAATCCGGCTACCATCATGACCGACCCAATGATGGCCGACCGTGTGTATTTGCTGCCGTTAACAGTAGAAAGTATTGAACAGATATTAGAAGAAAACGAGATCACTGCCGTTTTGCCTACCATGGGTGGGCAAACAGCACTCAATCTTTGTAAAGAAGTAGATGAGCTGGGTATTTGGGAAAAATATAATGTAAGATTAGTTGGGGTAGATATTAAAGCCATTGATAAAGCCGAGGATAGGGAGAAATTTAGGCTGTGGATGATTGAAATGGGTATACCCGTTTGCGAGGCGAAAATTGCCAACAGCTTTTTAGAAGGAAAAGAATTTGCACAGGATATAGGCTTTCCGTTGGTATTACGCCCCTCTTTTACTTTGGGTGGCACCGGTGGCGGTATAGTATTTAAAAAGAAGAACTGGACGAAGCATTGAATCGTGCTTTAACCGCAAGCCCCATGCATGAAGTGCTGGTAGAAAAAGCCGTGCTGGGCTGGAAAGAATTTGAACTGGAATTATTGAGAGATGCTGCCGATAATGTGGCCATTATTTGTACCGTAGAAAATTTTGACCCGATGGGTGTACATACCGGCGACTCTATAACCGTAGCACCTGCAATGACGCTGAGTGATACTGCTTATCAATTAATGCGCAACACTGCTATAAGAATGATGAGGGCCCTGGGTAATTTTGCAGGCGGTTGTAATGTACAGTTTGCATTAAACCCGCAAACAGAAGAAATTATTGTGGTGGAAATAAACCCCAGGGTTAGCCGCTCTTCGGCTTTGGCCAGTAAAGCTACGGGTTACCCTATTGCAAAAATTGCTGCTAAATTAGCGGTAGGCTATAATTTAGATGAATTAAAAAACCAGATCACACAATCTACTTCGGCCTATTTTGAGCCGGTGCAGGATTACGTAATTGTAAAAATACCCCGCTGGAATTTTGATAAATTTAAAGGTGCCGATGATACTTTAGGTTTTCAAATGAAATCAGTAGGTGAGGTTATGGGCATTGGCAGAAGCTTTTGCGAAGCAGTACAAAAAGCTTGTCAGAGTTTAGAAAATGAATCTGTAGGTTTAGGTTATTATGGCAAAAGTTTAATGCATGCCGATGAATTATTAGAGTACATCAAGATACCCAAGTGGGACAGGATCTTCCGCATTAAAGATGCGCTGATGGCCGGTGCCAGTATCAAGCGCATTTGCGAAAGCACCAAAATTGACCGCTGGTTTATTTACCAGATACAAAAAATATGCGACTGCGAAAAAGAGATCGGTAAATATGATTTAAAAACTTTACCCGATGATGTATTGAGAGAAGCAAAAGTGTTGGGCTTTAGCGATGAGCAAATAGTACGCATTATGAAGGAAGAAAATGCTGATCTTATTTATGAAAGAAGAAAAGCTATGGGCTTGTTAAGGGTGTTTAAAATGGTGGATACCTGTTCGGCAGAGTTTGAAGCAAAAACGCCTTACTTCTACAGCACTTTCGAAAATCAATCATAAAGAACATGCTACGCAATTAAATATGGCTGCGTTTTTATAAACACTGTCAGTAAAAACCAAAAGCATGAAAACAATACTTAAAAAATTCTTTTCAATATTGGTTGGTTTATTGGTGGGCCTTATTATTTGTGAGATCATTTTACATTTTTATAATCCTTTTCCGTTTGCTATTTCTAAAGGCAAGCTGGTATTACCTGCAAATCAAAAAGCTGTTTTTAAAAATACCTGGATAAAAAAATTAGACAGCACGATTTATTATTCCAGGAATTCACTGGGCTTTCGTGGTCCCGAGCCTGCAGATAGCGTTAATAAATTATTATCTATCATTACAGTGGGCGGTAGTACTACAGAATGTCGCTTTGTTAGCGATTCGCTTACCTGGCCCTACCAGTTATCTCAACATTTAAAGGATAGTTTTCCAAAGCTATGGCTCAATAATGCAGGGATGGACGGCCACTCTACTTTTGGGCACCTGCTGCTGCTGAAAGAATATATTGCCCGCCTTAAGCCAAAGTACATTACACTGCTTATTGGTATCAATGATGTGGAGGCTGACAAACCCCAGCAGTTTGAACTAATGAATGAAAAGAGTATTAATTTTTTATCAGTAAAAAGTTTTTTAAAATCAGTAGCTAACAAAACCGAATTGGGCTCTACTCTTTTTCAACTGTATGCCATTAAAGGTGCTTACAAAAAAGGCCTCATTCATAAAGAGGTAGATTTTGCCGCACTGAAAGATTCTGTATTGCCGGCAGCAAGTATTACTGCAGTACTGGCCAGGCAAACCAGTTATCTGGAACAATACAGGCAGCGGATTATTGAAATGCTGGCTATTTGCAAAGCCAGTAATGTAAAGCCGGTATTGATAACACAGCCGTCGATGTTTGGCACTTATACCGATAGTGCTACCATGACAAATATGGGGAACAAATTATTAGAAGATAGGCAAACGCCTACCACAGATGGCGAAATGCAGCAGGTGCTGCAACTATATAATGATATGGTGCGGTCTTTCAGCAACCAGGTAAAAGTAATTGACCTGGATACACTGATGCCTAAAAACAGCAGTTACTATTATGATTTTATCCATTACAACAATGCCGGCTGCAGTAAAATAGCTGCACTACTTTCTGCGCAATTAACCCCTTATTTAAAAGCAAATAATTAAAATGATCATACTGGGTATATCTGCGTATTATCATGATGCTGCTGCTGCCATAATAAAAGATGGGGTTATAATTGCTGCTGCACAGGAAGAAAGATTTACCCGGATAAAACATGACGAGAGTTTTCCAGTAAATGCTATTGCATTTTGTTTAAAAGAAGCGGCTATTGAAATTGACGACCTGGATGTTGTTGTTTTTTACGATAAACCTTTTTTAAAATTTGAACGTATACTAGAAACATACATTGCTTATGCCCCCAAAGGTTTTTTATCTTTTTTAAAAGCCATACCCATTTGGATAAAAGATAAACTCTTTTTAAAAAAGAAAATAAAAGATGAATTAGATAAGCTGTGTGTATATGATAAACGTAAATTAAAATTATTATTTACAGACCATCATTTATCTCATGCGGCAAGTGCTTATTACCCATCATCATTTACAGATGCGGCTGTGCTTACCATTGATGGCGTGGGTGAGTGGACCACCACCTCTATTTACAAAGCCGAAGACAATACACTTATTGCGTTAAAAGAAATGCACTTTCCGCATTCGGTTGGATTATTGTATTCAGCCTTTACTTATTTTTTGGGCTTTAAAGTAAATTCCGGAGAGTATAAACTGATGGGCCTTGCGCCTTATGGCAATGCAGGCAATGAACAAACAGAGCACTATAAAAAGATCATCAAAGAAAAATTGTGTACCATTTATGATGACGGTTCTATTTTTTTAGAGCAAAAATATTTTAGTTACGGCAGCGGTTTTAAAATGATAAGCGATAGCAAATGGCAACAACTTTTTGGTATGGCCAAAAGGCAACCGGATGATAGCATTGAACAGCAGCACAGCAATTTAGCGCTGGCCATTCAGCAGGTTACCGAAGAAATTGTAATAAAATTAGCCATTCATGCAAAGGCAATAACCGGCAGCAATAATTTATGCCTGGCAGGCGGTGTGGCATTAAACTGTGTGGCCAACGGACGGCTGCAGGAATTAAATATTTTCGACAAAATCTACATTCAACCGGCGGCCGGCGACGCTGGTGGCGCATTGGGCGCAGCTTTAGCGGCCCATCATATTTATTTTGATCGGCCTAAAAATGCAACTATTGAATATGATACCATGCAAGGCTCGTATGTAGGCCCATCGTTTACCAACGAACAAATAATTTATGCCTGCAAAAAAAATAAACTGCAATATGAGGTACAAGAAGATGAAGCGTTAAATAAAAATATTGCTGCACAATTGGCTAATGGAAAAGTAGTGGGCTGGTTTAAAGGTAAAATGGAATTTGGCCCCAGGGCATTGGGTAACAGGAGTATCTTAGCCGATCCACGCAATGCCGAAATGCAGCAAAAGCTCAATTTAAAAATTAAATTCAGAGAAGGGTTTCGCCCTTTTGCACCAGCAGTATTAGCAGAGCAGGTTTCCACTATTTTTAAAACTGATCAACCATCGCCTTATATGTTAATGGTAACGCAGGTTAAAGATCAAAATATTTTACCTGCAGATTATGCTACATTCTCTCTTGCCCAAAAATTGCAATTTGCAAAAAGTAATTTACCCGCAATAACGCATGCCGATGGCAGTGCAAGAATTCAAACGGTGCATAAAAATACCAATGCCCATTTTTGGAATTTGATCAACGAGTTTTACCAGCGCACTAACTGCCCGCTATTGGTAAATACCAGTTTTAATGTGCGTGGCGAACCTATTGTTTGTACACCTGAAGAAGCCATTGATTGTTTTTTAAATACAGGCATGGATATTTTGGTAATGGAAAATATTGTGTTGGAAAAAGAAAAACAAACTATAGTAATGCCAGCAACCAAAAGAGTTTTTAAAGAAGATTAATAATGAATACTAAAAACATCAATCCAAGAGATTCGGTACTGGCAATAACTTTATTGCTGCTGCTACTGCAATGGAAGTTTGCCTTTAAATACGGCTTGCCGGTTATTGCGGTATTCATTCTTATTGCGCTTTTATCAAAGCCATTTGCAGCCATTTGCCATAGGGGCTGGATGTTGCTGGCAAAGTTGTTGAATGCCATCAGCAGTTTTGTTATCCTCTTTATTGTATATGTGTTGATAGTTTTGCCAACAGCCATTTATGTATACCTGTTTAAAAAATCGGGTATTAAATTTAAATCTGTTAATAATCAGTCCAATTTTATCAGCATTAATAAACAATATTCAAATACCGATTTTTCCAGGCCGTGGTAACAGTTTTACCAATATAAAATCCCAAAAGCTCGGCAAAAAAATTTATTTTTGCGCCGTCCAAAAGGATAAAAGCAGCAGCAAGTATAATGTTAGACTTTATTAAAGATTTTTGGCTTTTCTTAAAAGAAAGAAAAAAATGGTGGTTGATGCCCATTGTCATTATCATTTTGCTGTTTTCGGTGTTGATCATTTTTGCCGGTTCATCGGCCTTATCTCCATTCATCTATTCACTTTTTTAAAATAAATAAATGCAGGCAGTACAGCATAACGAAAGTAAAGTATCCGATAAAAAGAAGATCATTGTTTTAGGTAGCGGCCCCAACCGTATTGGCCAGGGCATTGAGTTTGATTATTGCTGTGTGCATGGCTTGCTGGCGGTAAAAGAAGCCGGTTTTGAAGCCATTATGGTAAACTGCAATCCTGAAACCGTGAGCACCGATTTTGATATTGCTGATAAATTATATTTTGAACCTGTGTTTTGGGAACACCTTTGGGAAATTATTGAGCATGAAAAACCGTATGGTATAATTGTGCAGCTAGGCGGCCAAACCGCTTTAAAGCTGGCCAAAAAATTACACGAAAAAGGTGTAAAAATAATCGGCACCTCTTTCAACAGTATGGATATTGCCGAAGACCGTGGCCGCTTTAGCGATACACTTAAAGAGCTGGGCATTCCTTACCCCAAATATGGTACCGCTTATAATACAGATGATGCTATTGAAGTGGCCAAAGAAGTGGGGTATCCCGTACTCATCCGCCCCAGTTATGTAATTGGCGGACAACGTATGAGGATTGTTTTAAACGATGAAGAGCTGGAAAAAGGTATTTTAAGTTTGATAAAACATTTACCCGGTAATAAAATTTTGATCGATCATTTTTTAGACCGTTGTCAGGAAGCAGAAATTGATGCCATTTTTGACGGAGAGGATTTTCATGTAATGGGTGTGATGGAGCATATTGAACCGGCGGGCATCCACAGCGGTGATAGTAATGCTGTGTTACCTCAATTTAATTTATCGCCATTAATTGTGCATACCATGGAAGAGTATGCCGAAAAAATTGCCCGTACATTACAGATCCAGGGATTGATCAATATTCAATTTGCCATTAAAGATGGTAACGTGTTTGTGATAGAAGCTAACCCAAGGGCCAGCCGTACCACACCATTTATTGCCAAAGCTTATCAAATACCTTATTTAAATATTGCTACCAAAATAATGATGGGGGTGAACAAATTAAAAGATTTTACTTTTGAAAAAAAGATGACCGGCTTTGCTATTAAAGAACCAGTGTTCTCCTTTAATAAATTTCCCGGTGTAAATAAAGAGTTGGGGCCAGAGATGAAGAGTACCGGAGAAGCGATCCGTTTTATAAAAGATTTAAGAGATCCTTATTTCCGCCAGTTGTATAAAGAGCGGAGTATGCATTTGAGTAAATAAGATGGCGGTACTTACCATTTAAAAAAAATTGAGATCACAATTTGTGATCTCAATTTTTTTTACCCATGTTTATGCATTTAAAAATCTTTTACAATTGCATTAAAAGCGAAATTTTATTAATACATTGTTGTTGTATTTTAAAATTACCTTATGCAAATAATACAAAGCATCCAAAAAAGGATTTACGAAGTAAGAGGGGAAAGAGTTATGCTGGATAGGGACCTGGCGAGTCTTTATGAGGTGGAAACCAAAGTATTAAATCAGGCAGTAAAGCGTAACATAAAACGATTTCCTGAAGATTTTGTGTTCCAGCTTACCAAAGCAGAATTTGAAGATTTGAGGTTGCAATTTGAAACCTCAAAAAAGTACGATTCTTCAAGGTCACAAATTGTGACCTTGAACACAAGCCGGGGCCAAAACCTAAAATATTTGCCTTATGTCTTTACTGAACAGGGCGTTGCCATGCTCAGCGGTGTAATTAATTCTGACAAGGCCATCAGTATGAACATCGCTATTATGAGGGCCTTTGTAGCAGTGCGGCAGGTACTGTTAAAGCAAGATGATATTAAGGAACAATTGAGAGAAATTAAAGAACGCATTGGGGAACATGATGTGCAACTTAACCAGATCTACGACGCAATGGAAAACCTGCTGGATGAGAAAGCGGCTCAAAGAAAATGGGATGACAGGGAGAGAATAGGATTTAAAAAATAAATGGAACAGCATCCTTGATATCACAATTTGTGATATCAAACTATTTATTCAATAATTTTCAACCTTAAATGTTCAAGATCACAAATTGTGACCTTGAACATTTTGAAATAAATTTTCTAATTAAATGGCAAAATTTGCTTTGAAAGCCTTTGCTATTAATTCTTTAAGGTCACAAATTGTGACCTTAAAGAAATTGCGGCCAGTCAGTATATGCAAAGGGTTTCCAACCTTTTAAAGGTTGGAAACCCTGTTCCGTTAAAAACCGTTTGAGAAATTTAACTACAGCAGAGAAAATTGCAGCAATAAAAATGTCATCACAATCTGTGATGACATCAGGATAAATATCTTCAGCAATCAGGCTTTCTTTTTCTTTTTACCGGTGCCGGTTTGGGTAAGGCAGCTTTAATAACAGTAATTTCCTGTTTTAATTTGTTTATAAGAGCGGTTAATTCTTCTATGTCGTTTTTGGTGGCGAAGCCATAGGGTTTGTCGGCGTCTTCGGCTTTGTTGATCGTACTCTTTTTCTGAAAGAAATAGGTAATGTCTACTTCTAAANTAGCCGCTATCTCTGCTAATTTTTCAATGGTTATGGCTGTTGGGCCGGTTTCAATTTTATTATAAGCACTTGGCGTAATGCGCAAGTCTATTGCTACATCACTTTGCGTTAAACGTTTTTCAGCTCGGCGCTTTTTTATCTGGTTTCTTATATGATCTATCACAGTGCAAAGTTGTAACAGATCAATTTTCTAATATTTCTATATGTTATTATAATAATCAAAATAATATTATATTAATCGAAATAGTATATTTTTGAGATAAAGGGAACATTTAATGCCGACACTTAATTGGATTGGAAAGGAAAAAGTTATCAATCATCACCAGGATGTACCATTTAAAGTACTGGAACAGCAATACATATTTAACACAGATAAAGAAAGTGAAAATAAAATCATCCATGGCGATAACCTAGAGGCTTTGAAAGCCCTGTTACCTGAGTATGAGGGGAAAATAAAATGCATTTATATTGACCCACCTTACAATACCGGTAACGAAAGTTGGGTGTACAATGACAATGTAAACCATCCTAAAATTAAAAAGTGGCTGGGGCAGGTGGTGGGTAAAGAGAGCGAGGACCTTACAAGACATGATAAGTGGTTATGCATGATGTACCCACGCCTGAAGCTTTTACATAGGCTATTGAGTAAAGATGGTTCAATATTTATTTCATTGGATGAGATAGAAACAACAAACCTTCGTCTTATAATGAATGAAATATTTGGAGAAGCTAATTTTATTGCTCAGTTAATTTTATTATGTAATCCCAAAGGGAGAAGTCAGGATAAGTATTTTAGTACAAATCATGAATACATAACTGTTTACAGTAAATCACAAAAGCCGAAAGAATCATTTAGTATAATTAAAGATGAAGCCTTAATCGAAAAGGAATATAAGCTTGTAGACGAAAATGGAAGATATAGGCTATTAGAATTAAGAAACACTCACAGAGAGTTTAGCCGACAAAATAGGCCTAATCTTTTTTACCCTTTTTACATAAACTCAAAAACAGGAAGAGTTTCAACAGAAAAAGATGAAGCATTTTCAATAGAAGTGACTCCACTATGGCCCGATGGATTTGAAGGATGCTGGACATGGGGACAAGAACTTTCTGAAAAAGATAATCATCTTTTAATTGCAACAAATACTAAAGGGAAATGGAAAATATTTCGAAAAAGCTATGCAACTAACAGTGATGGCGAAAATGTAAAAAAGAAGCCATTTACAATTTGGCAAGACCCTCTTTTTTACACTGAAAAAGGGCAAATTGTTTTCGGGAGTATTTTCACAGGATTAAATAAAAATGACTTCCCTCAACCTAAATCAGTAGACTTAGTAAAAGAGATATTATTAACAGCTACAGAAAGTAATGATATTATTCTGGATTCCTTCGCAGGATCAGGAACCACAGCCCATGCAGTTTTAAATCTCAACAAACAGGATGACGGCACCCGAAAATTTATCCTTATAGAAATGGAAGACTATGCAGAAACTATTACTGCAGAAAGAGTAAAACGTGTTATTAATGGCTATGCAGATAAAGAAGGCACAGGCGGCAGTTTTAACTATTATGAGTTAGGACAACCATTATTTATTGGCGACAACAGCGAATATATTAATGAGTCTGTTGGTATTGAAAAAATAAGGCAATACATCTGGTACAGCGAAACAAGAACAGCATATACATCTCCTGATAAAAAAACTAAAAACCCTTCCTACCTTGGTAAGAAAGATGAAACAGCTTATTATTTTATTTACAAAAAAGATGAGCTTACCACATTGGATTATGAAACATTGGCAACGATAGAGATTAAAGCAGGCCAATATGTTTTGTATGCAGATAATTGTTTATTGCCACGAGAGTTCATGCTTAAAAACAATATTGTTTTCAAAAAAATACCAAGGGATATAACACGTTTCTAACATGGAATTAAAGAGCTATCAACATAAAGTAATCAAGGATTTAGAGACGTATCTACAGTATGTACAGGAGTACAAGAAAACCGATATTGCGTTTAACAAATATTGGGCAGACCGTATTGGTCCTTACAATCCAATGGAAGGCAATGGTATGCAGCCTTATAAAAACACCATACCTAATGCTGCCCATGTTTGTATAAAAGTTCCTACTGCCGGCGGCAAAACTTTTATTGCCTGCAATGCTTTGCAAACCATATTTACAGCTTACAGCGACAGAATCCCAAGAGCTGTTATCTGGTTGGTACCCTGGAGTAATTTATTAGATCAAACAGTAAATAATTTACGCAATCCGGATCATCCATACCGGCAAAAATTAAACAGCCTTTTTAATAACCGTGTAGAAGTGTATGAGAAGAAGGATTTATTACAGGGTTCAAACTTTAATCCAACTGTAGTAAAAGAACAGCTTTCTATAATTGTAATGAGCTTTTCCAGCCTTAGATCAAAAAATAAAGAAGATAGAAAAGTTTACCAGGAAAATGGACAGTTAGCGGCTTTTGCAAATGCTTATAAAAATAAGGCGCATATTCTGGAAGACATAGATGAAACCGCCTTGATAAACGTTATCCGAAGTTTGCATCCGGTACTGGTTGTTGATGAAAGTCATAACGCAGAAAGTACATTGAGTGTAGAGATGTTAAACGCATTGAATCCATCTTTTGTTTTAGACCTTACTGCTACGCCAAAAGATAATAGTAATATTGTAAGCCTTGTTCCTGCCATTGAATTAAAGAAGGAGCACATGGTTAAGCTGCCGGTAATTGTTTATAACCATCATGATAAAACAGAAGTGATTAACAGTGCATTGCACTTGCAACGTAAACTGGAATTAGTAGCTATAGAGCAGGAGAAGAAGGGCGGAAAATATATACGCCCTATTGTGTTGTTTCAGGCACAGCCAAAAACCGCAGAAGACAATACCACTTTTGAGAAGCTGAAAGAACAACTGTTGCAAGTTGGAATACCAGAAGAGCAAATAAAAATTAAAACGGCAAATAAAGATGAATTGAAGGGAATTGATTTGATGAGTAAAGATTGTGTGGTGCGTTATATTATTACCATTAATGCTTTAAAAGAGGGTTGGGATTGTCCGTTTGCTTATGTGTTGGCATCATTAGCTGATAAATCTTCGGCTGTAGATGTTGAGCAAATTTTGGGAAGAGTATTAAGACAACCTTATGTTATGAAGCATTTGGATCTACACTTGAATATTTCTTATGTACTTACGGCTTCGGCAAAATTTAATGAAACACTGCAGAATATTGTAAAGGGTTTGCAAGCAAGCGGCTTTAGCGACAAGGATTACCGGCAAAAAGATATGATGGCTGAAGAAGAAAAGCAGCAGGCAATAGCGCAACCATTAGAACAGTTTTTATTTCCGGAGGAACAGGGTGAAGAAAGTGAATCTGATGATATAAGTATCGAACGAATTTCGTTCGATGCCAATGCTATTTCAGAAACAGAAACTCCGGTATTGGCGGAAATAGAAAAAATTGCAATGGAGCAAAATCAGGAAATGGAAACCCTTATTCAACAACAAAGCCAGCAACCTGCTGATGAAAACATTTTTGAAGAAATGGGAGACAAAGTAAAACGCTACAAAATCATTGCAGCTAATAAACCTTTGGCCGCTGCTATTCACCTGCCACAGTTTTTCCTGACTGTGCCAAAAAATATTTTTGGCGATGATAAAGCACTGTTGAATCAGGAATCATTATTAAATAATTTTAAACTTAGCACCGAGGATTCTAAAATTGATTTTGACCAGATTAGCTCTGACTTATATAAAGTTGATATTGATAAAATTGACAATGATGAATATGATGCCCGGTTTACAAAAATTGAAGACCTTACTTTAAAGGAACCAATTGTAGAATACATTCTTGCTAAGCCTAAAGAAAATCAGGTAAAAGACATTGCACATCAGTTAGTGCAAATGGTAGGCGATATGTATCCCATTTCAGATCCGGAAATTAGAGCTTATATTGAAAGAATATTAAGCAACTTAAATACAGAACAGTTACAGGATATTTTATTGAGAAAACTAAGCTATGCCGATAAAATAAAACAGAAAATCAGGTTACATGCAGATAGTTATGCGGAAAAGCAGTTTAGTGATTTAGTTAAAATTGGCAAAGTTGTTACAGAACCAGCATGGCAGTTTCCTAATCAAATTGTTCCTGGTATATTGGGATCATCTATCAGTAAATCATTGTATGAAAGAGAAGGTGCAATGAATAATTTTGAAACTTCTTTTATTACAGAAATATCCAGCTTATCCAATATCGCATTCTGGCATCGTAATCTTGGCCGGGGAAAAGGTTTTGCTATTAATGGTTACAGCAGCAATCATTACCCTGATTTTATTGCTTACACTACATCAGGTAAAATTGTTGTTATCGAAACAAAAGGAGGCGATAGAGATAATACCGATAGTGCGATGAAATGCAGGCTTGGTAATGAATGGGCAAGATTGGCTGGGAAAAATTTCAGCTACTTTATGGTGTTTGAAAAAAATGAAATTTACGGGGCGTATAACACTGACAAAGCAAAAGAGTTAATCAGGCAACTTTGATGGAGAGTGTTATAAGAGAGTTGATGACTCACAAAAAACAATCACCCTGCACCCATACCCCTTCATGCTTTTCACTTGCAATTTGCCGCCAGTATTAACAACTGTATTAAAAATCATTACAGCTTATCCCAGTTTATAAAACCGCCCTCACTCAAACTCTATTTCAAAATATTTTAAAATGGCTTTGTATTTGTCTTGCGCTGTAAGGCAGGTATCTATTAAATATTCTTTTGCTTTTGTCCATTCACGCAATCCTCTGTAGTAAAATAATTTCAAATCTTCAGCAATAATAAACGGTACTACATTATTAGCCAGGCATTCCTTAAACATAATAAGCCGGCCAACACGGCCATTGCCATCCTGAAATGGATGTATTAATTCAAATTGCTGATGAAACGCTATAATATCTTCTAATGTCTTTTGCTCAATGCTATTATATTGTACAAGCAATGCCTTCATTTTTGCAGCAACTTCTTTTGGCGGGCAGGTGGCATTTCCGCCTACTTCATTGGGTAATTTTTTATAGTCGCCTGTTTTAAACCATTCTTTCCGACTGTCCGACGTACCCGATTTCAGCAAATAGTGCAGCTCTTTTATAAACGATTCTGTAAGTTTTGATGTTGCTTTTTCAATGATGAGATCTATACAACGAAAGTGGTTGTTGGTTTCAATAATGTCATCTACATTAATATTTTCGTCTGCAATACCTACGGTGTTAGTCTCAAAAATAAAACGGGTTTGCTCATGTGTAAGTCTGCTGCCTTCAATGCGGTTGGAATTGTATGTAAGGTCAATCTGCGTACGATGATAGATACCGCCTGTTAACTTCATATCTTTTTGCTCTTTCAAATGATTGAGTAAAGGGTTATTACTGAATTTCTTTTCTTTCCCTTTTGCAGGCAAGGAAGCATCTTCAGGAATATTCCAGGTTTTGCCAGTTAAAAAAGCGCCTTTAATCTTACCGGTACTGCAATAGTTTCGGGCAGTTCTATCTGGTATATTCCATTTTTTGGCGTATTCGTTTACTGATATGTATTTCATTTTTTTGTTTTGAAAAGCCGTTATCGGCAAAAAAAGGGCGGCTTATATCGTTAAAAATAAATAATATTGCCGATAACGGCATTAAAATTATTAATTGAATAAAATTGAATGCTATGTTTTGATGGAACGAAAATACAATCCACCTAAAATCAGCTACTCATAAGTTGTTCCTCTGGAACAGGGCTATTCAAATTTCAACTGGCCCTATCTGGAATATTAATATTTAAGTAAACAATTAAGACCCATAAAAACTCTTTTTAAAACGCTAAATAATTTAGTATCTATTCCTTATCTTCACTACAAATAAAGGCGTATGCATAACATAAAGCTATTTGAAGAAAAACAAGTACGCACCCACTGGGATGCAGAGAAAGAACAATGGTATTTTTCTGTTATTGATGTAATTGAAATATTGACCGGTAGTTCAGTTCCAAAAAGGTACTGGAGCGATTTAAAGATCAAGCTGGTAAAAGAAGGAAGCCAGTTGTACGAAAAAATCGTACAACTGAAATTTGAAGCAGCTGACGGGAAAAAATATGCCACTGATTGCTTGCAAACACAGGATTTACTCCGTCTCATCCAATCCATCCCATCGCCCAAAGCAGAACCCTTTAAACAATGGCTGGCCAAAGTGGGTTACGAACGTATGCAGGAAATTGCTAACCCCGAACAAAGTTTGGACAGGGCAAGAGATAATTGGCAAAAGCTGGGTCGCAGCCAAAAGTGGATTCAACAACGCATGACCGGACAAGAAACCCGCAATAAACTAACCGATTACTGGAGTGAAAATGGGGTAAAAAAGGGAGAGGAATTTGCGCTGTTAACTAATATTATACACCAGGAATGGACAGGGCTAACTGTAAAAAAACATAAAGATCTTAAAGGGTTGCAATCTCAAAACCTGCGGGATCACATGAGTGAAGCAGAATTAATTTTTACTGCATTGGCCGAATTAAGTACACGCCAGATAGCAGAAACTGATGAAGCCAAAGGGCTTTTAGAAAATGCAAAAGCAGGTAAAAAAGGCGGTGCAATATCAAAAAATGCCAGGCTTGCATTAGAAGCCAAAACTGGTAAAAATGTAGTAACGGGAGAAAATTTTTTACCAACATCAAAAAAAGCAAAATCAATTGCAGGTAAAAAGAAAAAGTAATCAGTTGTTGTAACAGCAGACACTGGTAAAGTAAAATGGGAATTTATTTACAAAATGAAATGAATTAACCGCCAACAATCTGCAACATATTTTTACATGGGCGCTTACCCGTAAAATCTTATTTGCTTTTTATATTACAATTTTATATTTTGGGTTATGTCCCAGCCCTTTAGTCTTCACGTTTACAAAGCTGCACCCTTTATTCGCCTGTTGTTGCCGCTTGTAGCAGGCATAATTGTACAATGGTATCTGCAAATTAATTTGCCTTTAGTGGTAATGGCCGCCATTGGTTTTGGTGCTGCCAATCTGCTGTTTTATTTTTTGCCATTAGCAGTGCGGTTTAAGTTGCAAACTCTACAAGGCGTATTGATCAATTTATTATTGCTAACATTTGGGCTGCTTATCACCTGGCAAAAAGATATGCGCCATAAGGCCGATTGGTATGGCAATTATTACCAGGATTCCAATTATATTGTTGCAAAAATTGAAGAGCCGCTAATAGAAAAAACAAAATCGTACAAAGCAGATGCTTTTGTAGAAACAGTGATTACTAATGATGCTGCAATTAACTGCAAAGGAAAATTGCTCATCTACTTTGCTAAAGACAGTGCGGCGCAACAACTGCATTACGGCGACAGGATATTGATCAATAAAAATCTGCAGGCCATAAAAAATTCCGGCAACCCCGGCGCATTTAATTACCAGAGATATGCCGCTTTTCAGCAAACTTTTCACAATGTATTTTTAAAAGAAAAAGATTGGGTGCTGCTACCGGCAAAAAAAGTAAATGGCTTTAAGCAATTTATTTTTTCGGCAAGAGAAAATATTTTAGCCACCCTGCGTAAAAATATTAATACGGGTAAAGATGAATTGGGTATTGCAGAAGCATTACTGATTGGCTATACTAACGACCTGGATAAAGATCTTGTGCAGGCGTACAGCAATACAGGCGTAGTGCATATTATAGCTATATCCGGTATGCACTTAGGATTAATTTATGTAATGCTGGTATGGTTATTTGCAAGAATACCATTGGTGAAAAAATCGAAGTTGTCGCAGGTGATTTTAATTTTAAGTTGCCTGTGGTTGTTTTCTTTACTTACCGGTGCGGCGGCTTCTGTATTGCGGTCGGCAGTAATGTTTACCTTTATTACCATTGGCAATAACCTTACTAAAAAATCGTCCATTTATAATTCGCTGGCGGCATCGGCATTTGTAATGCTTTGTTATAATCCGTATTATTTATGGGATGTAGGTTTTCAATTATCTTACCTGGCTGTAGTGGGCATTGTAGTTTTTCAAAAACCTATTTATAATTTGCTGTACATTAAAAATAAGCAAGTAGATAAAGTATGGAAGTTAATGGCCATTTCGCTGGCGGCACAAATATTCACCTTTCCGATATGTATTTATTATTTTCACCAGTTTCCTAATTTATTTTTAATTACCAATATAATTGCAGTGCCTTTATCAAGCATTATCCTGTACGCCGAAATTTTTTTAGTGGCTTTTGCGTGGGTGCCTTTTGTGGGCGAATATTTGGGTAAAATAACCGGCTGGCTGGTTTGGCTGATGAATAAAATTATTTTGTGGGTCAATAGTTTTTCTTTTGCAGTGTGGGATAAAATTCCGGCTAATATTATAACCACATGGTTATTGTATGCAGTGGTAATTGGCATAAGTGCCTGGCTTATTAATAAGAACAAAAAACTGCTGCGGTTTTCACTATTGGGTTTACTGGCTTTTGTAATGGCGCATGCTTATGGCAAATGGCAAATAAAAAATCAAAAAAAGTTAATTGTATACAATGTGCCGCAGCACCAGGCTATTGATTTAGTAAATGCCAACCATTATAAATTTATTGGTGATAGTGTTTTACTGCAGGATGGTATGCTGCAAAATTTTCACCTTAAACCCGGCCGGATTGCTTTGCAATTAAATATACCGGGTGATACTATCGCCAGTTGCCTGCAGCAGCATCCGTTTTATCAGTTTGGTACAAAAAGAATTGTAGTGATAGATAAGCCACTGGTTTTTGAACCCGGGCAACAAAAAATTGATGTTGATATAATCGTTATCTCTAAAAGCCCCAAGCTCTACATTCCGCAACTGGCGGCAGTTTTTAACTGCAAGCAGTATGTGGTAGACGCTTCTAACAGTTTGTGGAAAATTGGCAAATGGAAAAAAGATTGCGAAGAACTACATTTGCAGCTCCATTCAGTTCCCGAAAAAGGAGCTTTTGTTTTAGATCTATAACCATCTTATTACATGCAAAAAAAAATCAGCGCCGCATTAATTTCCGTTTTTTATAAAGACGGGTTAGAGAATATTGTTACCGAATTACATAAATTGGGTGTAACCATATATAGCACCGGTGGTACTCAAAAGTTTATCGAAGATTTAAATGTGCCTTGCGTGCCGGTGGAATCTTTAACCAGTTATCCTTCTATTTTAGGTGGGCGTGTAAAAACATTACATCCATCCGTGTTTGGTGGTATTTTAGGTAAACGTGATGACGCACAACATGTTTCAGAAATGAAACAGTATAATATTCCGGAAATTGACTTGGTGATTGTTGATCTATATCCATTTGAAGAAACAGTAGCTTCAACTACTGATGAAACTTTGATTATTGAAAAAATTGATATTGGCGGGCCAAGTATGATACGTGGTGCAGCAAAAAATCACAAAGATGTAGTGGTGGTAGCTGCAAAAAAAGACTATCATTTACTGGAACAAATTTTAAAAGAACAAAATGGCGAAACTACTTTACAACAACGCCGCATGTTTGCTATCAAAGCATTTGATGTGTGTACCGGTTACGACCTGGCCATCTCTAATTATTTTAATCAAACTGATTTTATCAATCCTTTTAATAAAGCAAAATCTGTTTTGCGTTATGGAGAAAATCCTCACCAGCAAGGTATTTTTTACGGCAACCAGGAGGAGATATTTGATAAACTGCACGGCAAAGAATTATCGTATAATAATTTAGTGGATGTAGATGCTGCCGTGCAAATTATTTCTGAATTTACCGATACCAGCTTTGCTATTATTAAACATACCAATGTTTGTGGCGTGGCGCAAAGGGTAACGGTTAAAGAAGCATGGGATGTGGCTTTGGCCGGCGATCCTGAAAGTGCTTTTGGCGGCGTATTGGTTTGCAATGCCGAAATAGATAAAGCCACAGCCATTGCTATCAACGAAATATTTTTTGAAGTATTAATTGCGCCTTCGTTTGAAGGAGAGGCATTGGATATTTTAAAAACAAAAAAGAACCGTATTCTGTTAGTGCAGAAAAAAGGATTAACTGCAACACACCAATATAAATCTGTACTGAATGGTTTATTAACCCAGCAAAATGATGTGGGCAATTATACCGAATGGAAAGAGGTGGGTGGCGTAGCAACTTCTGCTGCGGAAAAAGAAGACCTCATTTTTGCCAATATCATTTGCAAACATTTAAAAAGCAATTCCATTGCTTTGGTAAAAAATAAGCAACTTATTGGTAAAGGTTGCGGGCAAACATCACGTATTGATTCTTTACGCCAATCAATAGAAAAAGCAAAACAATTTAATTTTGATCTGAACGGCGCAGTATTGGCCAGCGATGCATTTTTTCCTTTTGATGATTGTGTAAAAATTGCACATGCAGCAGGCATCACATCTTTTATACAGCCCGGCGGCTCTATACGTGATAAAGATTCTATTGAATACTGCCAGCAACACGGCCTGGCAATGGTGATAACCGGCTTGCGTCATTTTAAACATTAATGCATTTTATTTTTGTTTAGTGCCGCTTTTATAAATTGTTACAACGCATAGATCCCGGTAATAATCGGGATTTATTTCTTTTATATTTTAATGGTAAAATAAATGCTGTCATCTAAAACAACCCAACAAAAAGCAAAACTTGCTTTGGCATGGACATGTTTTTTTTGGGGTACTACATGGATAGCATCTAAAGTAGGTGTAACTCATATGCCAGCCATACAGCTTTGCGCCATCAGGCAATTACTGGGTGGTGCAGTTTATCTTTTGTATTTTATTATTACCAAACACCCATGGCCCAAAGGCAAACAATGGGGCACAATTGTAGTGTTGAGTGTTTTAAACTTCATGTTGAGTAATGGGTTAAGTACCTGGGGTGTTCAATATATTTCCAGTGGATTGGGTGCTATTATTGGCGCCATCTTTCCTTTGTGGATGGTAATTATTGCGTTGTTTGGCGGCGACAGGTTGCCGCAAAAAGCATTGCTGGGTATGGTGATGGGCTTTGGTGGTGTCTGCATTATTTTTTACGATCACCTGGTAGATTTTTTAAACACCGATTTTCGTTTTGGTATTATACTTTCTGTTGCCGCCACTATTTCGTGGGCATTCGGATCGGGGTATACAAAAAAACATGCGGCTAATTTTAACCCCTACTTTAGTTTAGGATTGCAAATGCTTATTTCAAGCGTAGCATTGTTTAGTGTATCGTCTGCAACAGGTAATGCGGTTAGTGTTACCGAAATTCCTGCTAATGCATGGTGGGCCATTTTGTATTTGGTGATTATTGGATCGGTGTTAACTTTCATTGCATACATTTATAGTTTACAACGCCTGCCTACTTCGCTGGCATCTTTGTATGCATATATTAATCCTGTGGTTGCAGTTTTATTAGGTGCTGTAATTTTTCATGAAAGATTAAATATGTATGTTGCCATTGGCGGCGCTGTTACCATTACCGGTGTATATTTGGTAAATGATACTTTTAGACGAAAGCTGTAAACCTTTCACTCGTTTTTTTGTTTTTTGGTAAACAATATATCTTACTTACTTGAACCAACACTACACATATTTTTTAATTTTAGCAGCATCGCTTGCAGGGCCATTGGCATTAAGTTTTGATAAAAAAGTAGCTTTTTATAAAAAATGGAAATATCTTTTTCCGGCAATGTGGATACCGGCAGCGCTTTATATTGTATGGGATATTTATTTTACCGGTAAAGGCGTTTGGCATTTTAACGAAAACTATATCACCGGTATAAAGTTGTATAATCTTCCAATAGAGGAAGTGTTATTCTTTTTTATTGTACCCTATTGCTGTGTGTTTATTTACGAATGTATCCGCTGTTATTTTCCCAACCTAAAAAACAAATATACTGCCGATGTAATACTGATGGCACTTGGGTTGATCTTGTGGATGACCGGAATTGTTTTTTACCAAAAATATTATACCAGCTGGACTTTTATTTTGAATGCTGTATTTATCACCACTATTTATTGCTGCAGAAATTATTTTAAAACATTTGATGCTACTTCATTTTTAGTTTCGTACTGCATTATGCTGATCCCGTTTTTAATTGTAAACGGTTTTCTTACAGCAATACCTGTAGTGTTGTACAATGATGCCGAAAATTTAGGCTTTAGAATTTATACCATTCCTTTTGAAGATACTTTTTACGGCATGTTATTAATACTGATGACGGTGGTTATTTATGAAAAGCTGAAAGCTGAAAGCTCAAAGCCCTGAAGCCGCTTTATCCAAAAACCAGAATGTATTTTCTTTTGCCTTAGCCATTGCAGCCGGCAATGTTGCGCTGATTTTAGAAAGTATTTTTTTTACAATTGCAGCCTTGCTTTGCCCACTTACTAAAAATGCAATATTTTTTGCCTGGTTAATAAATGGCATGGTAAAGCTGATGCGGTCCATATTTTTTTCTGCCACCCAAACATTTTTTACCCAATGCTTTTTATCAGTTAACAATTCGCTTTTAGGAAAGATAGAAGCAGTGTGCCCTTCTTCTCCAATACCTAAAAGAATCAGGTCAAAGGGATGCTTGTTGCTGATATGTTTTTTTATGGCAGCTTCATATAATGTTGCAGATTGGGCTGGGGTAACTTTTATTGTTTTAATAGCTAAAACATTTTTTGCAGGTATCGGCACATGATTTAGCAATGCATCTTTCGCCATTTTAAAATTACTTTCATCACTGGTGGGTGCTACAAAACGTTCGTCGCCAAAAGCAATAATTATTTTTTTCCAGGGAATATTGTTTTTATAAGGTGGTTGTGCCAGTAATTGAAATAATAATTTTGGCGTACTACCTCCTGATAATGCAATGGTGAAATAACCTTTTTGCTGCACTGCTTTATTGCTTTCAGTTACAATTAAATTAGCAACGGCGTGGCTTAATGCCATCGCATCGGGCCAAATTGTTTTTATAGTAGTTGCTTTTGTCATGTTGAATTTAGCGAAGTGTCTTTGCTGCAGGTAACACTACCCATTTTTTTGCATAAGGTTTTAATAAAGCAGTTGCAGCTGCTGGTCCCCAGGTTCCGGCGGCATATTGTAACAATTGTTTTTTAGGGTATTTTTTCCAGGCATTTATAATGGGCATTACTACTTTCCATGCGGCTTCCACCTGGTCGCTACGCATAAATAATGTAGCATCGCCATCTAATATATCCAGCAGCAAAGTTTCGTAAGCTTCCGGCGTGGCTTCGGTGTAAGATTCTTTGTAAGTAAAATCCATTTCCACGGGTTTCAATGTCATTTGCACACCGGGTACTTTACTTTCAAACAATAAACTGATCTCCTGCTCGGGTTGAATACTGATGGTGAGCCGGTTGGGCACTGTATCATCTTTAAAGATTTTATACGGCGAATCTTTAAATTGTATCATTATTACAGAAGCCTGCTTAGGCAAACATTTTCCGGTAGCTAAAAAAAACGGTACACCTTTCCATCTTTCGTTGTTGATAAAAAATTTACCGGCAATAAAAGTTTCGGTAGTTGATTTAGGGGCAATGTTTTCCTCTTGCAGGTAACCTTGCTGTGCTACATCATTTATTTTTCCTTTAGTGTATTGTGCCCGAACAATATTTTTAAATACCTGCTCTGTTGTATATGGCTTTATCTTTTTTAAAACATCAGCTTTAGCATTACGGATATGTTCTGCATCGTATTTGCCGGGGCATTCCATAGCTACCACACAAAGTAATTGCAATAAATGATTTTGTATCATATCCCGCAATGCACCACTGCCATCATAATAACCACCACGTTTGCCAACACTCACCTGTTCCGAAAGTGATATTTGAACATGGTCGATATATTTATTATTCCAAACGGGAGAAAATATGCTGTTGGCAAAACGAAATGCCATAATATTCTGTACTGTTTCTTTACCCAAATAATGATCAATACGAAAGAGCTGCTTTTCGGAAAAACGTTTTTGTAAGAATTTATTTAATTTTTGTGCGCTTGCTAAATCTGTACCAAAAGGTTTTTCTACAACTATCCTGTCGAGCTTGATTTGATTACAAATTTTATTCTTATACAAACCTTCTGCCGAAGCTTCAATAAATTGCGGCGCAATAGCTAAATAAAAAGTACGCAGGCAGCGTTGTTTATTTTTTTTATCAAAAGCATCCAAATGTTCTTTCAGTGTTACAAAAGTGCTGTTGTCTAAAAAATTACCCTGCTGGTAAAAAATATTATCGCTGAAAATTTTCCAGTTATTGTCATCAGGTTTTCCGGTTCGGGAAAATTGGTTGATACCATCAAACAGGTCGTGTTTAAATTGTTCGTTTGTATCTTCATTACGACCCAGCAATAAAATAATGAATTTTTCGGGTAAATGCTTGCTTAAAAAAAGATTATAAAATGCTGGTATCAGTTTACGTTTGGTGAGATCGCCGGTACCACCAAAAATTACTATTGCTGCCGGTTGTTTTATGCTGCTTTGTTTTGCCATGAGGTTATTTGTTTTTTATTACACTAATTTTTACTAATTACACGAATACTGCATCTCAGTTCGTGTAATTAATGAAATTCGTCAAATTCGTGTTTCTAATTCCAGTTAGTATGAAAGCTGCCTTCTTTATCAATTCTTTCGTAAGTATGTGCGCCAAAAAAATCCCGTTGTGCCTGTATTAAATTAGATGCCGATCTGCCGGTGCTGAACATATCAAAATAATTAAGGCTGCTGCTTAATACCGGCATACCAATTTTATTATCCATACCGGTTTTTAATACATTAACTAATGCATCTCTCTTTTGTTCAAGCAAAGCATAAAATGTTTTATCCAGTAAAAGATTTTGTAACAACGCATCATTTACAAAAGCTTTACGAATATCGTTGAGCATTACAGAACGGATGATGCAGCCACCTTTCCAAATGCGTACTACTTCTGCCATATTGATCTCGTATTTATAAGTATCAGAGGCCTTTTGTAATAGATGTAATCCCTGTATATAACTTACTGCCATGCCAAAGTATAAGGCATCATGTGCAAATTGAATCAGTTGTTTCTTATCTGTTGTATTTACTGTTTTGGTTGCAGGTGTAAAGTCATTAATAATACTTCTTTCTTTTTTATACCCCGACAGGTCTCTTGCCGCAACAGCTTCGTCAATAGCCGCTGCAGGTACATGTAATTCCAGGGCGCTAACACTTGTCCAAAGGCCCGTGCCTTTTTGTGCAGCCCTGTCTAATATAACATCCACTAATCTTTTGCTGGCGTCCAAATCATCGGGTTGTAAAAATATTTTTGCCGTTATCTCTACTAAAAAAGATTGTAAAGCACCGTTGTTCCAATCTGTAAAAATTTTATGAAGCTCATCATTATCGCAACCTGCCGCATTTTTTAAAATAGCGTACACTTCACTTATCAATTGCATAATGGCGTATTCAATACCGTTATGCACCATTTTAGTATAGTGGCCGGCGCTGCCATTACCTACAAAAGTTACGCAAGGGCCTTCATCAGTTTGTGCGGCAATTTTTTCTAAAATATTTTTTAATTCTGCATAAGCGGCTGCATTACCACCGGGCATCATACTGGGGCCAAGCCTTGCACCATCTTCGCCGCCGCTTACCCCCATGCCGGTAAAATGTATACCGGTATCCTGCAGCTTTGCAACTCTTGCATTGGTATCGGTGTAATGCGAATTACCGCCATCAATTAAAATATCGCCGGCTTGTAAAAAAGGTTTTATTTCATCTATCACCGCATCCACAATTTTTCCTGCAGGCACCAGCATCATAATGCGGCGTGGCGTTTCCAGGCTTTCAACAAATGCCTGCATGGTTGCTGCCGCCTGTACCAGTTTATCTTTACCTTCTTCTAACAAACGTTTTTGCTGATCTACGTTACGGTCGTACCCACAAACTGCAATACCATGGTCGGCCATATTTAATACCAGGTTTCTTCCCATCGTTCCTAAACCTATCATTCCAAATTGTGCTTTTTGCATACGCTGTATTTTACTCAATACTAAAAAATATATAATTGTTATGAAGTTACTTTAATGTTAAGAGAAGTCATTCATTCAGCAAAAAAATATCCATAATAGAAAATTGCATTGTTGTAGATTTACACAAAGATTTTTTATGGAATTTGGAAGGGTGTCTGAACAGGAATTGGACAATATTGGTTTTTCGTTACCTGCCGATCCGGTGTTTAATACAACAATATTAAAAGGGAAAAAGGTTAACCATCCCAAAGTTTACCTGGGCTGTGCCAAATGGGGCAGAACAGAGTGGGTGGGAAAGATCTATCCACCAAAAACAAAAGAAAAAGATTTTTTACAGCATTATGTGGAGCATTATAATAGTATAGAATTAAATGCCACCCATTATAAAGTATATGATGAGGCTGGTATAAAAAAATGGGCAGAAAAATCGAGGACTAAAGATTTTATGTTTTGCCCCAAAATGTACAAAGGTGTTACGCATTTTGGCAGCTTGAAAGGGAAAAATTTTATTAGTGATGAATTTTTAAAAGGGGTACTTGCTTTTGGTAAACATCTTGGCCCCATTTTTATACAGGTAAGCGAAACTTTTTCGCCTAACAGAAAAGAAGAGCTGTTTGATTACTTAAAAACATTACCCACCGACTTACAATTTTTTGTAGAAGTACGTCACCCCGATTGGTTTTTAAAAGCAGCTGTCCAAAACGAACTAATGAGTACGCTTACAGCAATGAATATGGGCATTGTAATTACAGATACTGCAGGCCGGAGAGATTGTGCACATATGTATGTAACCATTCCAAAAGTTTTCATCCGTTATGTAGGCAATAGTTTGCATAAAACTGATTATACAAGATGTGATGCATGGGTAGAAAGAATGAAATACTGGTTAGATAAAGGTATGGAAGAAATCTATTTTTTTATGCACATGCATGATGAAGCCACATCGCCAGAGTTAACCGTTTATTTAGTAGATAAAATGAATGCGGAACTGGGATTGAATTTGATAAAGCCAACTTTTATTGCACAGCAAAAAGGGTTGTTTGATTAAAGCCTTTCAGTAGTTTGCGCATTAACTGATCTCATACAATTCATCCCATCGTGAAGTATACCTCGGGCTGCGCATTTCCATCCGCATTTTCCAATTACGTGTGGTACCCGATGCAGCAAATTTTATTACATCATTGCGCATGGCAAAGTTTACATTATCCACCATACTCATCAGCAATCGTTTGCCATTGTGTTTTTCTTCGGTAAACAAATTGCCTTGTATAGTAGCGTCGGGCACCAGGCCACTCAGCATTACGCCGGCTTTTTTATATTGAGTACCTTCTACAAATATGCGGTCTACCAATGCTACTGCAGGTTTTATTAATTCGTGAGTAGATGATGTGGCAACCGGTAATGTAATATGGCTGCCAATACTTTCGCCATGCCTGAAATCGATATTATGATCTTGCCCTTTGGCCACTACAAAAATGCTGATGATATTGGCTGCACTATATTGCCGCCGCAATTTTTCTGCTGCTTTAGAAGTGTAAGTTGCAATAGCTTCTTTAATAGCTTCTTTACTTTTTACAGTGTGGCCAAACATTCTTGTGGTAGCGATCATTCTTTTCACCGTCAATTCTTTTTCCATCACCTGTACCGATTCGCCCCTTAATTCTTTTACTAAACGAGTACCCACTACGCCACCTAAATTTTTATTGGCCCATTCCGGCGACTTCCGGCTAAGGTCGTACGCTGTAAATACAGCATACATGTCACTCAGCTTTTTAGCATATTGCCTGCCCACACCCCAAACTTCTTTTACCGGCGTATCTTGCAATGCCGTATTAATTTTTTCTTGTGTATCCAGCACCACCACACATTGTGTGGCTATTTTATTTTTTTTTGCTAAATGATTGGCCACTTTAGATAATACTTTTGTGGGTGCAATACCAACCGATACTTTTATACCCGTCCATTGCTCTACCGTTTGCCTGATGTGTAAACCAATTTTTTCCCAATCATTTGTTCCTTCTTCGCCTAAATCTAAAAATGCCTCATCAACAGAGTATACTTCTACATTTGCTACGCCCAGCATTATACGCAAAGTTTCCATCACCCGCCAGCTCATATCGCCATACAAATTGTAATTGGAAGAAAATGTGGCCACCTTATGTATGGCAATAATATCCTTTGCCATAAAATAAGGAACCGCCATGGCTATGCCTGCTGCTTTGGCTTCGTCACTCCGGGATACAATGCAACCATCATTATTGCTCAACACCACTACAGGTTTATCATCCAACTGCGGCCTGAACAAACGTTCGCAACTGCAATAAAAACTGTTACAATCTACAATGGCTTTCATTACAGGTTATTTATAAGTACGTTTTGAAATATGGCTCCTATGATCATTCTCTTCCTTTTTGGGAGCATTATTCAAAAAAGCCAGCAAACTATTATCCATGATATGTATCACACAAGTTACCACGCCCCAGCATTGCCAGGCCGTGTACTCACCTATTTCAATAGGACTGAATTTTTCATTTTCCGATAACAGTATTAGTTTATTCAGTGATTCAAAATATCGGCGTACCACCATATCCCCATCTACCACGGCTACAATGGTTTTACCATTGGCAGCTTTTATAGAACGGTCAACTATTAATACATCACCACGCTGTATGCCTGCGCCGGTCATGGCTTCGCCATTCATTCTAAAGAAAAAAGTGGCCGGCTTATTCATGATCAGTTGCTCATTCAGGTCGATGCCCCGTTCCATATAATCATCGGCTGCGGCGCCAAACCCGCTGGCGTTTGCAGTAGGCACATCATGCTGGGTAAACTGTTTAGTACCCTTATAACCGCTGCCAAAAAAAAAGTCGTCTTCCATAAAAATTGATTGTTGTTTACCAAATTATTTAGTAAATTTATGCTAAAATAATTAGCTAACAAATTTAGTAACCGAAAATATTTTTTAGACATGAAAGATTTAAGCAATACTATACCCGGCTACCGCATATACGAGTACCTGCTGGTACTAAATCCGCATGAAGAATTACGAAATAAGATAATGGCGGTAAAAAATGATTTTTACGAAAAGTACCAGGCAACAACAGCACGTTGGGGTAAACCACATTTAACATTGGTGAATTTTGTGCAATACGAAATGATGGAAGACCGCATTATGAATCATTTAAAAACGATTGCCATGGGTTTTCAACCTATAAAAATTGAGTTAAAAGATTATGGCAGTTTTCCATCGCACACCATATATATAAATGTAACCAGCAAGCTACCCATACAAAGTTTGGTAAAACAAGTACGTACCGAAACGCAGCGGCTGATGAAACTGAACGACGATAACAAACCACATTTTATTTTAGAACCACATTTAACCATTGCCCGAAAGTTATTGCCCTGGCAATACGAAAAAGGCTGGCTCGAATACAGTCACCGACATTTTACCGGCAGGTTTATTGCCGATGCGATGCTGCTATTAAAACGCCCCGTGGGAGAATTAAAATATGAAATAGCAAAGCGTTTTGAATTTGAGAATTTACCGGTGAATACGGTGCAGGGTGATCTGTTTGTATAAATGCAAAAGTGTCCCGCAGAAATCGCAGAGATCCGCAGAAAAGAAAACAATGTATTTAATCTGCGGATCTCTGCGATTTCTGCGGGCAAATAAATTCGTGTAATTCGTCTCTATTCGTGTAATCAAAAAAATCAACTCAATGGAAAATAATAAACTACAACAAGACCACCATAAAGTATCCGCCAAACCACAGGAAGAAACCGTACAATATATAGCCGGCCGTGGCGCACAATTCAATACCAAAAATCGTTTTTTAAAAGATGAAAAAACACAGGAGCATATTGAAGGCATCGACGATTGGGAAGCCAGTAATATTCCTACCCAATACATCGAACAACAAAGCAAAACCATTGTAAACAAAGTAGAAAGTAAAGACGTGGGCATGAGTTACAGCATGAACCCTTACGCCGGTTGCGAACACGGTTGCATTTATTGCTATGCCCGAAATGTACACGAATACTGGGGCTACAGTGCCGGGTTAGATTTTGAACAAAAGATCATCATCAAAAAAAATGCACCGCAACTGCTGCGTAAATTTTTAATGCATCCAAAATGGGATGCCACACCCATTATGCTCAGTGGCAATACCGATTGCTACCAACCTGCCGAACAAAAATATCGTTTAACAAGAGGCTTACTGGAAGTATGTAACGAGTTCAACCAGCCTGTAGGCATACTTACTAAAAACAGCTGGATATTAAAAGACAAGGATGTGCTGCAGGAAATGGGCAAGAAGAATATCGTATCGGCCATGGTTTCCATCACTTCTTTTAATGAAGACCTGCGCCGGGCCATGGAGCCACGTACTACAACGGCAAAGCAAAAACTAAAAGTGATCAACGAACTCAGCAGCGCCGGTGTACGCATGGGCATTATGATGGGCCCAATGATACCCGGCCTTAACGACCACGAAATGCAACGCATTATGAAAGCCGCTGCAGATAACGGTGCCACGTTCACTGCCTATACTTTCATTCGTTTAAATGGCGCTATTAAATTTTTATTTCACGACTGGTTGTATAAAAATTTTCCTAATCATGCCGATAAGGTTTGGCATTTGATAGAACAAAGCCACGATGGGCAGGTAAACGATACCCGCTGGGGTGTGCGTATGAGAGGTGAAGGCAATATTGCCAACATGGTAGCGCAGACCTATAAAAAATACGGCAAGTTGTACAACATGAATGCCGAAGAATGGAGTTTGGATACTACCCAATTTAGAGTGCCGGGCGGGCAGGGAAAATTATTTTAATTATTAAAGCATAGTTTATGAAAGGAATTACAAGAGCCTATTTATTATACGTGATCAACGATTGTATAAAGATCACTATCCATTACCGCAGAAAAACGGCGGATAATTATTTTGCCAAAGCAATTACTGATGCTACTGAAGAAGAGCTTATAGATTTTATTGCCACCATTCCCTATTTTTCTATTGAGCTAAAAGATTTTTTAGTGGGCAATTTAACCGTACAAACTATCATCATCAGCCAGGACTGGGAAAAAGATTTTGCCAGGAAAAGTATTGCCTGGGCCACCGATCCAAAATGGACAGAAACGGATATGTCTTTTTTGGCAACCAATTTTAAGAATGTGGTGATTGGAGATGCATTGACGATGCCGTATTGAGGGGATATAATTTTCAAAGGGTTGGTACTAAAAAAAATACAGCAAGTGCTATAATGGCATTCAGTTACAAGTAGGTTAGAATGCCAGCGGCAACGAAGGTTGTTTTAAAATTTTATTCTGGATTAATTTGATATTTTTCTTTTGGAGGAATTTTTATATGATTGTAATTATTACCATAAGCCGCAGCCATGTCTTCACCACCTAATATTGTATCATAAAGGTGTGCAGATAAGTGTAAAACCAAATCGTATAAAGAGCATTTTCTGCTCTCATTAGTTTCAAGTAAAACGGGTATAATTGGGGGAAATTGACCTGTATTTTTTGTAAATTTTTCAGGTTGCAGATCAAGTTTTGTATCATCGAAATAACACCAGATAATAGTCCCTTTTGCTAAAACACATAAACTATTAATTATTTCAGATCTTTTTAATTGCTTATTAATTTCAAAAAATCTCACAAAAATATCATCCATGCTTAAATTAACGTCTAAGTTTACGCCAATGATAAATGAATATAATGGATTTGAGGATTCGTGAATACAATCATTAATTTCTCTATTTTCAGCAATTCTAGTTCTTCCTGTCATAGGGCGTTTCAACCTTTTACCAATTACCAATTTTTCCATAGCGTTATCTAAAGTTTCTATTGTCAATGTCTGCTTAATTTCGCCTATAGCATATACACCTTCAATTGGAAAATGAATCCGTTTAGATTCTTTAGCAGCACCAGATTTCAAATCTGGAAACCAAAAGTTATTGAAAATGATAAAATCTTGTTCTCCAGCCGTAAAGCCTTGCCTATCATTAACTATACCTTTCGTTACAGAATATCTTTTGGGTAATATTTTACTAAATTCTTCTCTGATTATTTCTTCAATTGGAATACCCGAGTCAAAATTGTCGATATTGAATTCTTTTTCTTGCTTAGCTTTACTTATAATTAAGGATTCGACATGTAAACATCTTTTATAAAAAATATCTTTTAATGTTTCTATTGAGTCTTTTCTAGGCTGCCATAAAGCAGTATTAGGTAATTTTTTCATCTTTAAATAGATTGAATTATCAAATTACATCAAATCTATCAAATCAAAATTTATGCAATAGGGCTTGTCATAAATAAAAAGAAAGCTGGAAGGGAATTAAATGGTAAAGTTTACGATGAAATGCCTCCTTCAATGGAACAGCTTGAATCAATTGAAATGTGATTTAATAAAATGATATTGTTTATCTCATCACAAATTGTGATGAGATTTTTTATTCTATACTTTTATTTCGGCTTCCATAAAAACCCCTCAATGGTATGCCGTATCCCGATGTATCGGCACGACACAACGATGATGCTCAAAGCCCTAATGCCCGTAACAAAAAATCCTTCTCACCATCCCCTCACCATTTTTTTCTTCATGGCTTTTATTTTGCCGCATAAAGTAACGATCTGTTTAGCATCGGTGAGTATAGAAAGTTGATTAAGGGCATCACTGGCCTTTTTTATTTCTGCCTTATAAAATGTGGTCATTGTTTCCGGAGAGTCCCAGTTAAAGTCGGCATTAACGGTAAGCTGTAGCAGCGGAGTTCTTTTTTTAGTGCCCATAGTTTGTTTCATAACTTTTACTTTTAGTGAAATGGTTAAATGCTGCCGGCAAAACAAAAGGGGTAGGGTAATTATGTTGTAAAGTTGGGTAAGGAAGTATAAAAAAACAAGTGTAATGCTACTGATAGTTTACCGTAGTTGGTGCAGTAAAAAAAAGTAGTTCTACGTATTGTTTTATATTAATGGGTGATTACTTTTAGCTTCATTTTAAAAATTCCTTATTATGCAACGGTTTAAAAAAATAATGACTGCGGTATTGCTGCTGCTGCCCGTCATACTTTATACAGTGTCCTGTAAACAAAACAGGGAAGGTGAATTTATTCCTGTACCAAAAGATACTTCGGCATTGGGAAAAATTGATCACTTTATTCCGCTTGAGCAAATCAGAGAGTACCAGGCTGCTTTTGCCAGGGAAAGAGATTCGTTATTAAAATTACGGCCCACCACTTCAATTCCTTTTAGCGAAGCATTTAATAAAAAAGCCATTATTGAAATTTTACAAATACCGGATTGTGTGGGTATTAAAATATTGTATGGTATAAAACAAAGCGGCGATAGTAACAGTGTGCGTTTAATATTGGTAGGGGTGGATAGCCGGGGTAATAATTTATACCTGAAAGATGATCAGCATTTTGCAGGTACAGAAAACAAAGCGGCAGTAAAAAAAGATTCCGGAGCTCCGGTGCAGGCAGCCAAAATGGCAAGCGAACTGCCGGGTGATAGCACAGGAGGAATTGAGCAGGGGCAATGCGATCCTCCCTGCATCAACTATTAAACCATTCAACTTCGTACCTGATATATGACAAACGAAGTACAGTTTATACTTAGCCTTTGCATTGGCTTTACAGTAATCATTGGGATAGTAAAGTTTAAAAGGATCGACCGGTCTTACTACCCCTTTTTTTACCTGGCCTGCATTTCTTTACTAGTTGAAATTATCAGTTATGTACTTATAGAAAAAGAAATGTATGATGAAAAGACGGTGATGATTAATGTTTTCTGTTTCATTGAGTTTGTTTTTTATACCTGGCTTTTTCACTTATGGGGGCTGTTTAATTTTAACCGGCGGCTTTTTATCTTTATTAACCTGATTGCTTTTCTGATGTGGTTGGTATTTAGTTTTTACCCGGAAGGGTTTACCAAACCCAATATGTATTTTAGGGTTATATATGCCACGGCATTGCTGTTTTTTGCCGTAACAACCTTTAATAAAGTGGTGATACAGGACAGGGCGCCCTTGTTTAAAAATCCTAAATTCTGGATCATACTGGGCATAATTATTTTCTTCTCTTTTTATCTTTTAAGCAGAACCGCCAGCCTTTCACTGTTTGGTATAGATACAAGCAGGCAATTAAGGCGGGGCTTGCAGGAAGTGATCAATTATTCAAATCTTATCGTTAATTTGATGTTTGCAATAGGCGCTTTATGCATACCCAGGAAGAAGAATTTTACAGGGCTATTTTAATCGTTGCTGCGGTAGTGGGCACTATTCTGTTATATTTTATTATAACAGCTATACGCTATCACCGCAAAAGCATCCGTATGCATAAGGATAAAATACAGGCAGAAATTGATACGTTGGAAAATGAAAGAAGAAGAATTGCATCGGACCTGCATGATGAATTGGGGCCTTTATTATCTGCTGTAAAATTGCAAATTAATAATATTGAAACGGTGGGTGAGCAAGACCAGCAACTGGTGGTAAAATCGAGCCAGCATATCGATAGTATTATTCAAAAGCTGCGTGAAATCTCCAACAATCTTATGCCCAATACTTTGTTGCGTAAAGGCTTAAAAAGCGGTATTGAAGAATTGGCCGAAACATATAAAAAAGCCAGCAGGCTGGAAATTAAGTTTAACTGCGATCAGGAGATACGGCTTGATCAGAATAAAGAAATTAATTTGTACCGTATTGTGCAGGAAGTGTTGCATAATACCATCAAACATTCCGGCGCCAATTTATTACTGATCAGTTTGCGTAAGGACGATAATCGTATTTTACTGGCCACTGCAGATAACGGAAAAGGGTTCGATTATTTTTCAAAATCAAAAGAACTTAAAGGCCTTGGGTTGCGTAACTTACAGAGCCGCACCGAAGTGATGGGTGGCGAACTGATCTGCAACTCTCAACCCGGTAAAGGAGTAACTTATATTTTTGACATTCCTGTTTAATAACTACCATGAGTATAAAGACCATTAAGGTTATTATTGCCGACGACCATGAAATTTTTAGAGATGGTTTAAAACTGATGTTACAAAAGCAGCCTGATATTATTGTTGCAGGCGAGGCAGGCGATGGAAAAGAATTGATAGAGCTGGTAAAGCAACATTTACCTGATGTGGTGATAACGGATGTAAAAATGCCCAATCTTGATGGTGTTACTGCTACCAAACACCTTACGATGTATTATCCTTCTATTGGTATTATTGCATTAACTATGTTTGATGAAGAAGATCTTATTATTGATATGCTTGAGGCAGGAGCCAAAGGCTATCTGTTAAAAAATGCCGACAAAACTGAAATAATTGAAGCAGTGCATACTGTTGCTGATAACGAGTCGCACTACTGCCGTCTTACTTCAAAAAAACTGGCGGGTATGGTAGCTAAAAGCAGGTTTAACCTGCAACTGAAAACGCAGAAAGCAGATTTTAATGAGCGGGAAAAAGAAATTATACACTACATCTGCGAAGGATTAACCAGTAAAGAAATTGGCGAAAAAATATTTTTAAGTGTAAGAACGGTAGAAGGCCTGCGTTTAAAAATTATTGAAAAAATGAACGTAAAAAATACTGCCGGCATTATCGTTTATGCCATACGGGAACATTTGTATATGCCCTTGCAATAATTTTTTAAAAATAATTTCCTGTTATTTTTTTACTTGTTTTCATTGGAGAAAATGATTTGTAATGATGACGGCTGTAAAAATATTTTTACTTTTTTTTTGAAAAATATTTGGCAGTATCAAAAATAAATTCATCTTTGCAGTGCAAATAAAATTTAACAACAACAAAACATGTTACGCATACAACTACATATTGAAGCGATGAATTGGTTTAGTCCAAAAGGGGATTACACCAGTTGCGGGGCATGTTATGCTGATGAATAAGTATCAAAACTAATTCGCTATAACCTAAGCCCCGCCTGAATCAGCGGGGTTTTTTGTTGCCACTGTGTTGAACTGTAATAAATGGAAGTAGCGAAGGTTAATGACATAAATAAAATTGTAAACTAAAAAATAAAAATGCATCAACAAAATTGTAAACAACAAATAGCAAACCGAAGTATGTCGATCAACTGGTATAGTACTATTATGCCGATAGGCCATGCTGTGCTGTTTAGTAATGCATCGATTGATAAAAATATAACACGACCGTGTAAGGTAAATGAGTAATAAAAAACTTGTTGAGTAAAAAGCCCGGTCGTACTAAAAAACGACCGGGCTTTTTGTTTTTAGCAATGGCCCAAAAATAAAAGGAGGGTAAAATGGAAACATTGCACATGCTAAAATTTTTGCTGATTATAATACACTTGTTGGTGGCGTATGCAGGTAAAGTAGAAAAAAGAAACCGTAAGTATTAAGTATTTAAAAAAAACAGCGTATGACATTTTTAATAGTAGTATGGTTGATGCAGGCATTTGCAGAAGCCATTTTCAATAAGATAAAAAGGCGTATAAAATAATCAGATGCAGAAGGAGGAATAAAGCTTTCCCCGTGAGATGCAACGGGGAAGCTTTTTAAAAAGTTCTTTGATTATTTTTTAAACATAGTAGCATTCCAATTGGTTGGATACTCCGCCTGGACCGGAGAGGCTGCAAGTTCGAATCTTGCCTACTATACAAAATGGTCTGTTGATCTAATGGTTCAGGATATCAAGCTTTCTACTTGACAATACCGGTTCGAATCCGGTACAGACTGCAAGCCCTTTGAAACATAGTGTGCAGTATTGCTTCAGTCAGTACTCCACTATAACGGTTCGTTAGTGTAACGGCTAACATTTCTGATTGTCTATCAGAAGCTATGAGTTCGATTCTCATACGAACCGCAAAAAAAATTATCGAGTGGTGTAATGGCAACATTTCAGAATTTGACTCTGAAGTTGATAGTTCGAATCTATCCTCGATAACAAAAAAATTGCAGTATATGCGTTGATGGCGGCGTGCCGGTCTTCCAAATCGGAGGAGAGTGTTCGAATCACTCATGCTGCACTTATTAAATGTTGGCTTTAGCTTAACTGGTAAAGTACCACACTGTGAATGTGGGGAACAGGGTTCGAGACCCGAAGTCAACCAATGCGGTTGAGTGTAATGGTAACATGATCGTCTTCCTCTTTTTCTAAGAGGTAAACATAAGAGGGTCGTATCCGGTTCAAATCCGGAAGCCGCACAAATTGGTCTATAGTTCAACGGATGAGAATACTACGCTACGAACGTGGGGATACAAGTTCGAATCTTGTTAGACCAACTAAATTGACTTATAGCTTAACGGTGAGAGCAGTTGCCTTATACGCAAAAGGTTATTGGTTCGAATCCAATTAAGTCAACAAAAAAATAAAATTGTGACTTGGTGTAATGGTAACATACTGGTCTCATAAGCCAGAAGATGCAAGTTCGAATCTTGCGGTCGCAACAAAGATGACTTAACTCAATTGGCAGAGTGCTATCCTGATACGGTAGTGGTTAAAGGTTCGAGTCCTTTAGTCATCACAAAAATAGTTTCGTAGCTCAATGGTTAGATGCACCGAACTTTTAATTCGGTGGTTGTGAGTTCGAGTCTCACCGGAACTACAGTTTGTTTGAACTGGGATTTGGGTGGATGAAAATGATTAAAAAGATTATGGATGCTATAATTTTTTTAATCCCATCAATCTTTAAAAATCCCTGGTCAAACAAATAATCGATGAATAGCTCAATGGCAGAGCGTCCCGTTGTTAGCGGGAGGGTTAAAAGTTCGAATCTTTTTTCATCCTCAAAAATGTGAGTGCGACGAAGACGGCGATTCGTAGCAGACTGTAAATCTGCTGTTCAAAAGACTTAGATGGTTCGAAATGGAGCGAAGCGGAATACATGAACACAAAAATTAAATAAATGTGAAGTGAGTAATCCATCCACTCACACAATTGGAGAGAGTCCGGATGGTCATGGATGCTGTCTTGAAAACATACTGTCCGCCATTTGGCGGATCAAGAGTTCGAATCTCTTTCTCTCCGCAAAAATATTTAGGAGAGTTGACAGAGTGGTATTGTAGTGGCCCGCTAAGCCATCATCGTTTATTCGGTGCAAAGGTTCGAATCCTTTACTCTCCGCAAATGTCCTGCTGGCAGACATGGTCGTATGCATTCGACTGCAAATCGAAAGAAGGAGGTTCGAGTCCTCTGCAGGACTCAATAAAGAAATTGTTTGATAACAGGTGAATTCGACGATGAGGAAATATAGATCAATCAACAAGCCTGTTGCAAACAAACTGGACGAATAACTCAACGGTAGAGTGCCTGTTTGAAGAGCTGGTAGTGCAAGTTCGAGTCTTGCTTCGTCCGCAATAAAAATTATCAGTATGATGTAAAGGTAGCATGATAGCTTCCAACACTATCTGTCAGGGTTCGAATCCTTGTATTGATGCAAAAATAAATTTATACAACTTAAAAAAGAAGTAATGAAAAAAGTAACACGGTTCATAATGAAACAAATAACACACCTGCTGCAATGGCACAGGAGTTTTCGATCGAAACAAAATAAAACATTATGGACACAAAACTTATTCAACAGTACGGAGAAGATATGCTCTGTTACCGTTTACGTACTGCAAGGCAAAAGAAAAGACTGCGGTATAAAGATTTTGATAAGCAACTGATACAATTGCATAAAGAAGAAAATGCATTGTATCTGCAACAAAGAAATTTGGGGTGGGAGCCATTGCATCCGCCGATACAAAAAGGATGGGTTAGGTTTTTTGTAGTAAGGGAGGATGTGGCAAGGAGCAGGCATGGGATTTTTTTTGAAACGATTTTAAAAAAAATAAATACTTACGAGTACCACTGGAAAAAAGACTTTAAAAGAAAGAAGCGGAAACGGGGGCGAAAAATTTATGTTGTAAAACCACAACATCTTTTAAGGCCTTACGAATACCAATCTTTAAAAATGGATTTCAACGAATCTGAAAAACAATTTTTTAGAGAAGTGTGGGAATTGGATTGGAAAAAACAACCCATTAAGCGGTATGAGTTTATTGAAGTTTGGAGATATGTGTTAAAAATAAAGCCCAATATGATTGATAAGGTAAGGATAAAAGATGCCGAGCTGGAATCGAAGATGAAATTATTGGACAATTACCTGGAGCGAAAAGATTTACGGAAAAAGCAATCCCGGTTGGTGCATGGGCATTACAAGCACAGGTATTATAAAGAGTTTGAAAAGTATAATGAAGCAAATGAATTTAAAAACAAATCATTGATTCAAATACTTGATTCAATAAAGGCTGGGAAAAGATGATTAAAGAAAAAATGTTGAATGGAGTCCTTCCTTTGTCAGGATAAACTCTGCCAATGTCGCTTCATCAGGGAACAAAAGTTCGCTAATAAAAATTAATGTCCCGAAGGGCATTAAGAAAACTTTAAAAAAATGGAACAGCAACAGCAATGGAGAAAATTAAACGGTGAAAAAATACGCATTCCTATTGAGGATGAAGTAAAGGTAACTATTGAAAGAGAAAGAGCAATGGGCCATGAACTGAAAGTGTGTATTGGTACCGATAGCCAGGTAAAAGGAAAGGAAACTGAATTTGCTACCGTAATTGTTTTTATACGTAAGGGTAAAGGAGGGTTTATGTATATCTGCAACGAAACTACTTTGCAAAAAATGAGTATCAAACAACGGATGTTAGTGGAAGTAGCGAAGAGTGTTGAAGTAGCGTATACGCTGTGCAATATTTTTAGCCGCTACAGTGTGGATATGGAAGTGCATGTGGATATTAATACCAATCCTAATTTTAAAAGTAATGATGCTTTGAAAGAAGCCATGGGATATATCATGGGGATGGGCTTTGCTTTTAAAGCCAAGCCGGATGCTTTTGCAAGCAGCAGTTGCGCTAATAAAATTGTGCATTAGCCCCTAAATCCCCTCCCGAAAAAATCGGGATAAATTCCGGGGACTTTAAGCAGTATGTAAATTAACAAGAATTAAAAAACAAGCCGCTAGTAATTTTTGAAGTAGAGATTTTAGCAGCTTAAAAATAATGAAAATGGAAAATACTACCAATCAAAAAATGATCAATGCCAACAGCATTTTTGATAATGGATTTTTAAGTGGCAAATCATTATACCTGTATTGCTTTGGGCAAATACCCAGTGCTAACTATATCAACAATATTGATGGGGAAAAAGCATTTGCTGCTATCAAAGACAAGTTTGGGCATTTGATAGAGTCGCAGCATGGTTACCGCTATTACGACAGTAAGAAAAAACGCTACGTTTTTGATGAAACATTTATGATCATGAAAAACGGATGTGTAATAGAGTTTGATACCAATTACTGCGAAATATATCACAGCGGGATGCAGGAAGATTTTATAAACGACTGTACTAACCTGATGAAACAGTTTAAAGAGAAGCAGCGCAGAAAGCCGTTAGAGATAAACCTCATCAGCCGTGGCCGAAACGGGCTGGAGTTAAAGCAACTGGAAGTAAAACGTACTAAGCTTAGCCTGGATCTTTTTTATGAAGATGATTTTAAAGCAGTGAGTGATACCATTTGCAAGCGGCTTACAAAAGATAAAGACAAAGGCATTGTATTACTGCACGGTTTACCCGGCACAGGCAAAACCACTTACCTGCGTTACCTTATTGGTAAAATTAAAAAGCGGGTGTTGTTTGTGTCTCCCAATGTAGCAGCGGATATTACCAGCCCCGATTTTATTGAGTTGCTGGTGAGCAATCCCAACAGTGTGCTGATCATTGAAGATGCAGAAAATATAATTATGGATAGAAAATTAAATGGCAATGCATCGGTATCTAATTTATTGAACATTTCCGATGGGTTGCTGGCCGATTTTTTAAATGTACAACTGATCTGCACTTTTAATAATTCGCTTACACTGGTAGATAGTGCACTGATGCGTAAAGGCAGGTTAATTGCAAAATATGAATTTGGAAAGTTGAGTACAACAAAATCGCAACGCTTATCGGATCACTTAGGTTTTAGCAATAGCATTACAAAGCCTATGACCATAGCAGAAATTGCCAACCCCGATGAAAAAGATAATGTAATTGAAAGAACGGAAGTGTTTGGGTTTAGACGGCAGGAAGTGACGATGAATTAAGCAACCGGAAAGGTAAGTTAAGTTTTGAAAAATTTAATTTCCTTATTCCTGGTACAGCTCGCTTATCAAACGCACTTTCCGTTTTATCTGCCGCACAATATTATTAGGCGATAAAATTTTAATGCCTTCACCAAAGCCGATCAGTTCTCTTTCCATTTCAAAATTGGGGATAACGGCAATGCTGAAATGCGTACCGCCTTTTACTTCTTCTACTATTTTTTGTGATGCATGTATGGGTTTAGTTTTTATATAAGGTGCATGATGTGCACTGGCCCAAAATAAAATGGTGGTCGGCTCTTCGGCATAGTTACGGGTAACGCCAATAATATTATCGAAGTAAGTATGCGGCTCAAATTTTTTGTGCTGCACAAAAAGTTCTTTGTCCTGTGCTGTAATATTTTGAATACGGTCTAATGCAAAAGTGATGATTTCTTTGCCCTGCTTTTTCATACCCAGGATAAACCAGCGGTTGCGGTATTCTTTAAGCAGGTAGGGATAAAAAATAATATCGGCCGCCTGGCGTGCTTTAAAAGATTGGTAAGTGATGAGCAAGGTGGTTTTATTTACAATGGCCTTGTATAAAATATCCAGCCATTCAATGCCGGTGAGCAAGTCGTTTTTTTCAAAATCAATTACGGATGCCTGCTGGTGTTGTTCGCTGTAAATTTTGTCTTCCAGTTTATTTACCATTTCGCTCACTTCGTTAAAGTGGCTGAAACCTTTAAACTGGCGCAGTAGGTGCGATACTTCCTGCAATATGCCCAGATCTTGTGTAGTAAGCGGACTGTTAGCAATGGAATACTCCGCATCTTCATAAGTATAAAATTTTTTGTTGTTTACTATGATGGGGGCATTGTAGCCGAGAGAATCACTACGCATGGCATTCAGATCCAGCCGGATGGTACGCATGCTGATATTGGTATGCACGCCTTCGTACTCGTACAAAGCATCATTGCAGGCATCTATCAGGTCTTCGATGGTCCATTTGCGGCGGCGGTTTTGCAGGCATTTGTCGATAGTGCGGTAGCGGATTAGGGCATTGCGGTTTACAGGCATTTTGAATTTTTTTTTAAAAATAGTGAAAATAATTTTTACTGTGCAAATAGATTGCACACAAGGGATTGGGATTTGTGTTATGGAAAAGGAAATGAAGGAGATCATACAAAAAGGTTACAACCTGTTTGCCCGCTACAAACTTAATGGTAAACTTGATGTATGCCCATGTTGTGTGAGTGAAGAAGAACAGGAATTGCTATTGAGTATACCGGTTGAAAAAATTCCTTTAGACTTGCTGAGTGTCTATAATACTTCAGCTATGTCGGAAGAAATTGAAGCGGTGGAGTACAAATATTTTCTGCCACGTTTATTGGAACTTATCAGTGAATTCAATTTTCCAGCACATTCTGTAGAAATAGCTTTAAGCAGAATGGCATATTTAAGATCGGGAGAATGGTCAACAGACGAAACGGATTTTCTGGAGCAGTATATGAAATCATTCTTTAAAAAATGCTTGACAAAATATCCTGCTGCTGATTTTGAAGACCTTGAAGCTGTAATTATTATGCTTTCAAAAACAGGCTTTGATATTAGCTGGACAACTGAAATGTGGGAAGAAGTAAAAGAATTCAGTGCTTTAATGCATTTTGTTCAAACGATAGCGTCTGGAGTTAAGGTGACAAGGAAAGGGAATTTGAGTATTGATAATCCTTTTGCTGATGGTGGTATAGAATTTTTAAATGAGTGGCTAAATGATAAAACGACCATTTTAAAATTTAAATCAAGCATAGAGGATTTATTGGTAATACAAAGTTATACCGGGGCATTTGTAACAGAAATAAATGAGGTTTATGAAACATTGAATTGCCCGGGGAAATAATTATTTCACTCTTTAGCATAAAAGGAAGTGCTGCGGAAAAATTAAGCGTATCCGTGGAGTGACCGGAAGATGGCGTTCAGACTGCTCGTTTGAATGAATACAGTTTACAGTGCACCGAAAGTTTACCAATTAGTAGGGAAGCGTATTTACAGCCGGCCTGTTGCGAAAGCAAAGTGTGCGTTCGAATCGCACAAGAGTGGCAAAAAAATAAAAAATAATTTTTACTGTGCAAATAAATTGCACACATAGGTTGGAGATTTGTGTTATCAAAGTAAAACAAGAAGTTCTTTAAAATATTGTTGAAGTAAAAATTCAATTCAAAAGCTTGCTTAACAGCAAGACTGGTATACACCTTCAGAAAGCAAACCAGGTTAGTGTTTTAAAACACAACAGTGCAGACGTAGTAACTATCTGTATGCTATTGTTGCTGTAAGGTACGCCAGCCATCACGTTGTGTGTCGAAGGTTCAAGTCCTTCTCCTGGTAAAACAGGATAGCTCAGTTGGTTAGAGCAACAACAATTGTTAGGGTTCGAATCCCTTTCCGAAATCCAGCTCGGATAGCTCAATTGGTAGAGCACTACACCGTTAATGTAGCGTAAAGAAGTACACCGCTTCTTAAAAAATGGTGATCCATTAAAGTTGAAATTGCGTTGCCCGCTGTTTGTAAAGTTGTTGCAACTTTTACAGCAAAGCAAATTCAGTAAACGCTTTGCAAATGACAAAATTAGCAGGTAACAAATGACACTTGGTTTATTTAAACGTTACTAAAATTATTTTGGTAAATAATAGTAAAACAACTGTCAGCCAGAATCTGTTAACCAAGCATTTCCGTGATTACAGAATGGCAACCAATTTCAACTTTATTTAAAACAAAATTTAATCAGCGCCATCTGCGAAATCAGCGGGCATAATAACAAACAAAATGAAACAAGTAAAAATCAACGCCTACCAAATAGCATTGGTATTTAAAAATGGCGAGTACAAAAAAATGTTGACTGAAGGGAACTATTGGTTGTGGTTTAATGAAACCGTGATGATACATGATGTAACCAAACCATTTTATGCCGCTACAGAATTAAACATTTTATTGCAGGATACTGCATTAGCCAACGCCTTGCAGGTAATTGAAGTAAGTGATAATGAAATAGTGTTGCAGTACCAGGATGGTTTGTTAAAGCAGGTATTAACTGCAGGCCGTTATGCTTTTTGGAAAAACGTAGTCAACAACTACGAATTTATTAAAGCAGATATCAGCAAAATAGACATTACTGAAAACATCAGCCGTGCCGTATTGCAAAACAAATTGGTAGCGCCTTATGTGCGTAGCTACACTGTAGAAAACTATGAGCAAGCCATCTTGTTCATTGATGGAAAGTATGCACAAATATTGCCAGCCGGTATTTACTACTGGTGGAAAAACAGCATCACCATTGTAGTGGGTAAAGCCGATACCCGTATGCAGCAAATAGAAATCAACGGTCAGGAAATTTTGACCAAAGACAAAGCTGCATTGCGTATCAACGGTTATGCCCAGTACAAAGTGGCCGATATTGAAAAAGCGTTGTTGCAAAACAAAGATTACGAACGGCAGTTGTATGTGGCTTTTCAGTTGGCATTGCGGGAGTACATTGGTGGTTTGGGCTTTGACGAATTGCTGGAGAAAAAAGATACCATTGTGCCATTTATTTTGGAAGCAATAAAAAATACTGCCGAAGATTTAGGTGTTGCAGTAAATGGTTTCGGTATCCGGGATATCATTTTGCCAGGCGATGTAAAAGACATCATGAACAAAGTGTTGGTGGCAGAAAAAAATGCACAGGCCAACAGCATCATGCGGCGTGAAGAAACCGCCAGCACCCGTAGTTTGTTAAACACTGCCAAATTAATGGAAGACAATACCATGTTGTGGAAATTGAAAGAGATGGAATACGTTGAAAAAATTGCCGACAAAATTGGTGAGATCAGCGTAAGTGGTAATGGTTCATTGATAGAACAGTTGAAACAGATATTTGTGGTGCAGAAATAGAACCATGATTTTTATGATTTGGCTGATTTACCTGAAAAGGACTAAATCAGTCAAATCCTTTTAATCAGTTCAATCGTGGTTCTTTTTTGGGACGGGCTTTTGTAATTCTGCTCATCATCGTTGTGTCACTTCCCGATGTATCGGGATACGGCATACCTTTATTGAGCTTTTATTGAAGCGGAGAAGATTGGCTGTGATGGCAATTGCATATAGATAGATATTTAATAAAGGGGAATCAGGTGATTAAATTAATTTTATTAGACAAATTTAAAGCAACAAGTATGGAGGGTAAAACATTTTTAAACATTTCAAGAAAAGAATGCTTAATTGTTTACAATGATATTTTAGAAAACTCCGATAGACGCTGGGAGTCAGGAATGGTTCTTGCCAAAAACGGAGATTTTGGCTTGGGTATTTCAGCTTCAATCATAAGTATTGAAGAACTTATAAAAGCAATTATAGTTTTTTTAGATGGCAATGGATTTGATTTTAGAAAATCGAAAGGGATTGACTCTTTCTTCAGGAATCATGAGATAAGGTATGTAATTGCGTATTTCATATTTATAATTTCTTTGGCAGGCGATGAATTAAAGAAAATAATTAAAAAAATGAATGATAATCCCGAACATGTGAATAACCTAATTAAGGGAATGAGAGATGATAAAAATTTTATTTTGGACAAGTATAAATTTTACTTTTTTAAGAAAGATAATAATTCTTAGAAGAGAATTAAATTGGTTTTCTAAGGTAGATTTATTCAGACAAAGAGGCTTTTATTGCGATTATAATGATGAATTAAAAAACCCAATTCAAATTTCAGAGAAAGAATTTCGGGAAGTTGTTATCAGACTTGAAAAAGTTAGAAATGCAGGCATATTTTTTTTACGAGAGTTATCTAAAAAAGAAGAAGAATCGCAGAAGCAGATTGAGCAACTTAAAATTGATTTTCAAACAAATAATTTTTACGAAGCAATAACTAAAGGATTAGATTCAATTAAAAAAAGTAAAATGAAACCCTTTGAATATTTGAAAGATATGTTCAGCGATTTATAGAAAAGAGGTTAAAAATACTTAATTATAAATATGGCAAGGAAATTTATTTGGAAATCACCTTTATTAGAAAAAGGCGATAAATTATTTAGGAGTGACTGTAGTGATATGAGGAATAATGCAATCTTGGATTATGAAGAATCTCATAGATTTGCAGTTTACAACTTGGGTTATTTCGATGCTGCGGAATTATTAGTTATGTCATATATTAAAGAAGAAAGGGCTAAAGATTTATTGGTCTATCCTATTATATATTTATATAGGCATAGCATTGAACTAAAATTGAAGGAGTTTATATGGAGTTTAAATTATTGTTTAAATCAGAATACAAATTTCCCTACAAATCACGACTTAAAAAATCTTTGGGTTGAATTCATAAAACTATATTCAAAAAAGGACTCAAAAAATATTTTAAAAAAGAGTTTTACTGATGCAGCAATCATAATTAAGCAGCTCTCAGATGGCGATAGCTTTTCAATGGCTTATAGATACCCTTTGGATAAGAAAGGAAATCTTTCAAAAAAACCAACTTTATTAAATGTTAGAAATTTTGCCTTATTAATGCTTAAGCTAAAACGTTTTCTAGATGCTATTTCTGAAAAAATCAATAATTATAAATTCACCGCAAGTGAATCATATGCTGATGGTATTTATGCTTAATAGCATTACAACAATGAAAGGATTGCGATGCAACGATGATGCCATAAAAAACAAAAGCCGGTATCAAAAACTGCCCTTGTCCCATCGGGACATAAGGTGGGTAGAAAAGAAGTTCGTCCGGAATGCACAAGTCCCGTAGGGACGCAAGATACCTGTCGTCCCTACGGGACTTCCTTAATGCGGATTGATTTTTCTACCAACGTATCCCCCGATGGGGCAGGAAGCAAAAAAATAAACAATGCAAAACATAAAACACATACTAACCGAAATAGAACAAAGTAAAAACATCAAAATCCTCTATGCCTGCGAGACGGGTAGCAGGGCCTGGGGCTTTCCTTCGCCGGATAGCGATTTTGATATCCGCTTTATATACATGCATGAACGGGATTGGTATTTATCGTTGAGTGTAAAAAAAGATACGGTAGAGATAATGGATGGCGACCTGGATATAACAGGCTGGGATCTTAGAAAATCCCTAACCCTGCTTAAAAAATCCAATGCACCGTTGATAGAAAGGTTTAATTCGCCGATAGAATATTTTTTGGTGCCGGGTTTTAAGGAGGAGTTTAAAATGCTGGTCGGCAGTTATTATTCCCCCATCGCAGTTTTCTTTCATCACTATTCCCTGGCAATAAAGTTTTGGGAAGAGCTGAAAGATAAGGAAGAGTTGAAGTTGAAAAGTTATTTCTATTTGATACGGTCTTTACTTTCCTGCAACTGGATAATAAAAGACAATACTGTTTTGCCCATGCATATAGAAGGCCTGATGAAATATGTGGAAGAAGAGTACAGGGAAAGATTGAGAACATTAATAGCATTGAAGGCAACTGTTGGCGAAAAGTATTTGCACAAAAAGGATGAAAAATTAAATGAATGGATATTGAATTTGTTTGAGTACATAGAAGCCGGAAAAGAAAACCTGGCGGTAAATAATGCCGACATGGGGTTACTAAATGAATTCTTTTTAAAAATGTTGTATGCAAAAGCTAACCATTGAATGGATAAAAAATAACGGGCTGCTGGTTTTTGAAGTAATAACCGGCAGCAGGTCTTATGGACTGGATACCCCAACATCGGATACCGATATCAAAGGTGTGTTTGTGCTGCCAAAGGATATGTTTTATGGTTTGGAATATACAGCGCAGGTAAACAACGATAGCAATGATATTGTGTATTACGAATTGAAAAGGTTCATGGAATTGTTATCGAAAAGCAACCCTAATATATTGGAGATGCTGAATGTACCGGAGAAATGTATTTTGCAAAAACATCCCATCATGGATATGCTGCAACCGGGAATGTTTATATCTAAACAATGTGAACAGAGTTTTGCCAATTATGCTTTTACACAAATAAAAAAAGCCTATGGATTGGAAAAGAAAATAGTAAACCCTGTTGAAGAAGAAAGAAAGTCGGTACTGGATTTTTGTTTTGTACATGAAGATGCAGAGGCCCTGCCTTTAAAAAAATACCTGCAAGAAAAAGGGTTGGAGCAAAGCAAAATAGGTTTAGCAGCCATAGCGCATCTAAGGGATTGTTACAATTTGTATTACTCCAACGAATTGAATTATTCCGGCGTAGCAAAAAAAGACAATGCCAACGAAGTAAGTTTAAGCAGCATTCCCAAAGGAGAAAAGCCGATAGCGATGTTGTATTTTAATAAAGATGCCTATTCTATCTATTGCAAACAACATAAAGAGTATTGGGATTGGGTGGCAAAACGCAATGAGCAACGCTATGATACCACCATGCAGCATGGTAAAAAGTACGACTCAAAAAATATGATGCATGTGTTCCGGCTTTTACTGATGGCAAAAGAAATTGCTGTAGAAGGAAGAATAAATGTTTTCAGAAAAGACAGAGATTTTCTACTGGCTATAAAAGAAGGCAAATTTGAGTATGATGACTTAGTGCAACAGGCGGAAGCAATGAAGGATGAGTTGCCTTTGTTGTATCAGCAATCCAATTTGCAGGATGAACCCAATGTAGAAAGTATAAATGAGTTATTAATTAAAATAAGGGAGGTGCATTATGGCGAGTGATAAACTCTATCCAGAGTTGGTAGAATATATTTTTAATTATTGTGGCAAATATTTCTGGCGAAAAGTAAACTTTGCTTCAGTAAAAGTGCCGGCCTCTGCAATTGAAAGCGAAGCAGCTAATCTCTTAATGTATAAAGTGTTAACAGAAGGGGGAGATATTCTTTGTGATAAAAATATAAGTGAGCTAACAAATGATGGTTATGAGGCTTATAAATTGAGAATTGCAAAAAGGATTTTTAATGCGCATAAAGAGGAGCTGGAATTAAACCTATGTCCTAAATGTAATAAAATAGCAAGAACTCCTTTAGCAAAACAATGCAGGTTTTGCCATCATGATTGGCATTAATCTAGGCTTTGATAAAAGTTCAATAGAATTATGTCGTACAAGAGTGCGACGCAACGATGATGCCATAAAAAACTAAAGCTGGTATCAAAATTATTTAAAATTTTAAAACAAAAACAATGAGTTACATTATAGTAGATGTTGAATCAGATGGTCCCATACCACATGCCTATTCGATGGTATGCTTTGGTGCCGTAGTGCTGGAGCCAACATTAAGCAAAACCTTTTACGGTAAAACAAAACCTATTTCGGAACAATGGATTCCCGAAGCATTGGCGGTAAGCGGTATAAGCAGGCAGGAGCACGAACAATTTGAAGATCCTAAAAAAGTGATGGAGGATTTTGCCAAATGGTTATCGGAAAATTCAAAGAATCGTCCAATATTTATTAGCGATAACCCGGCATTCGACTGGCAATGGATCAACTGGTATTTTCATACTTACCTGGGTAAAAATCCTTTTGGGTTTTCGGCAAGACGCATTGGCGATCTGTATTGCGGCATGAAGATGGATACCGGCTTAAACGCAGAATGGAAAAAACTGTTTCGTAAAACCACCCACGATCATAACCCGGTAAACGATGCTTTAGGCAATGCAGAAGCCTTGCTGGCCATGAAAGCAATGGGGTTGAAGATACCGGCGCAGTAAATGAAAGATGGGTTGTTACAAATTACCATTCCGGGTCATTCAAAATATTTTGTAGTTCATCATCATCTGGTTTGGTATAAGCACCTGTTAGTATTTCGTAGGCTTCAATAAAGTCGTTTAGGTATTTATTTTCTTTATGAATCAGTAATGCATTCAATATGTTGGTTCCACCGGCACGAACAACGCCTTTAAGCTGTATAATACTGCCGTCATTATATTGACGAAACCAGTGTGAGAATTTATGATATCGGGCTTTTTCACGGCCATCGCTATTATCACAAATGTATATTACTGCATTTTTCTTTTCGTCAATAAAGTTTTTTAGTATGGTAACAACAGTAGCAGCAATGCGTTTATCAAGGCCTTTTTGAAGAGATACGTTATCTTTTAGACCGATATTAAAACCAAATACTTTTTTAGATAGTGAAGGATAATCGGAAAAAATTTCTTCGGAGGTATAAAAATAACAATGGTATTCAGTTCCGCCAATCGTTGTGAAAGTGTAATAGTCAGGCTTAAGTAATATGTATTTATACGGTTGCAAACTTAAAGCCCTGTTCTTTTAAATCGGAAAAAGATAAACCATTTTGAAGTGCATCAGAAATATACCTGCTCTTTTGAAGAGCAACCAAAAATTTTTCTTTGCCCTTAGCCTGCTTTGCTTTTTCGATAAAGTATTCAGCAGTTCTCTTTTGGAATTTCTCTGCTGTGGTTGACTGTTGCATGATTGACTGTTGTATTAGCAAGTTACAAAATTAAAATAGAACATTATAGTATATTTAGTAAAGGATTTATAATTAAAACAAAATGAGCAAATTAAAATTAACAGGAAAACAGATCCGTGCTATTGGCTACGAAGAAGGGCCGGTGGTAAGTGTGGCGATGCATACCATGTGTACGCACTTTAAACATTCAACTGAAGAAGAAGCATTACAGATATTGAAAGATGTATTAGCTGCACCAGAAAATTATTTGGCAGATGAAGTGTTGGGGAAGATAGCAGAAAAATTAATTGTAGTGGAAGAAGCTGAAGCAATAGAAATTCCGTTGAATGAAAAGGGAGTGGATTATAATGTCTTTGGTGCAAAGCATATTGAAGAAGGCGCATTGGCACAAATGAAAATTGCCGCAAAATTACCTGTGGCTGTTGCTGGTGCATTAATGCCCGATGCACACCAGGGTTATGGTTTACCAATCGGTGGTGTGCTGGCAACAAACAATGCCATTATTCCTTATGCGGTTGGTGTTGATATTGGTTGCAGAATGTGTTTAAGCATTTTCGCCATCAACCCTGATGAGTTGAAAAAAAGACAAGCTAACTTTCAAAGAGAATTAGTGGCCAATACTTTGTTTGGTGCAGGAAGAGAGTTTACAGAAAGAACAGAGCATGAAGTATTGGACAGAACTGAATTCAACGACATTGCTTTTTTACAACCATTGCAACATAAAGCATTAAAGCAATTAGGTACTTCCGGTAGCGGTAACCATTTTGTAGAATTTGGTAAAGTTGAAATTACGGATGCAACAAATTCAATGGGTTTGGCAGTGGGTAATTATGTTGGACTGTTAAGCCATAGCGGAAGCCGTGGATTAGGCGCCAACATTGCTAACCACTACACACAAATTGCGATGCAAAAAACGGTGTTGCCAAAAGAAGCCAAACATTTGGCATGGCTGGATTTAGATACGGAAGAAGGAATGGAATATTGGTTGGCCATGAATTTAGCAGGTGATTATGCAAGTGCCTGTCACCACACCATACATGCAAAAATTGCAAAAGCTATTGGAGAAAAACCATTGGCAGTGGTAGAGAATCACCACAACTTTGCATGGAAAGAAATGTATAATGGTAACGAAGTAATTGTGCATCGTAAAGGTGCCACACCTGCAGGTAAAGATGTATTAGGAATCATTCCTGGCTCTATGACGGCACCGGGCTTTATTGTAAAAGGTAAAGGCGAAATGGCTTCTTTAAATTCTGCTTCTCACGGTGCAGGAAGAAAAATGAGTCGTACCAAAGCGTTGGCTAACATCACACAAGAAGCATTAAAAAAAGAATTGGCATCTCATGGTGTAAAATTAATTGGCGGTGGCTTGGATGAAGCACCATTTGCCTACAAGGATATTAATGAAGTGATGCAAAGTCAGACAACGTTGGTGGATGTGTTGGGTAAATTTTATCCGGCCATTGTACAGATGGATGGAAGCGATCCAAAAAAATTCAGGAAGCGGAAAGAGGAAGTGGTGGGAGAGTGAGATTGAAAAGGTTAAAATAATAAATGGCCGGATAATTAATCCGGCCATTTATTATTTTAACAGAACGCTTATATACTCACAATTAATCCTGCACCCGCATTTAATTGAATGGCATTGGGAAGCAATTCAACGGGGCGTTGAATTTGCTGTACATTATTACGGTAAATTCCATAAAGATTACATACAAACCTTGTTCGGTAACTGATAAAATAGTTAAGTGAACCAGTAAGATCCACCTGGCCAAAAAGGCTGGTTTGCTTATTCACATCCTGGTATCCCAATTGTGGTTGCAGGTTAAAATTTATGATCGTTCTCGTATTTGGGTAAATGGCATGTTCAAAAAATAAATTCACACTGGCTTGTTTTACTTTAAGCATTCCTTTTACTTCACTTGTTACTGTGCCGGATATAAAATACCTGTCCGAAAAATCAACATCATTATAAGAGAAGTTTAACGAAACACCATAATTATTTTGATGAATAAGACTGCTGGCTGTGTATTTATTAAAACCTGTTGACAGTACAAGAGATTTGGTATTTGCTTTTCCCTCATATTTACTGGCGTTGTTGTTTTGCATATTATCGTTTTTGTAATCAGTTATTGCCGGTGTAAATCGAATGAATTTTTCTGTTCCGGATAACCGGGGAGTATTAAAAGCAAAGAATACAATATCATTCAGGTTGCTGAAATAATTAATGTCGGTTTTTGGTATCAATCCTTTTTGCTGAAAAAAATTATCAATGGTTGTCAAAACAAATTGTGTTCTTTTTCTGCCATCCAGCACACGGGTATTATTAGCTGCCGTAATAGTGCGGCCCAATTCATTCAATTCTGATGCGGATAATGGGTGTAACAAACTGTTAGATGCTTGCAATGCTTTAGATAACCAGAGTGCATTCTGCATGTCGGTGATATTTTCCAGTCTGCCTGTTCCAATGCCTGCATTAACGGCAAAATCATAATTAAGCTGGCTTTGTTTTGAAGTAGTGCCGGGTATATTGCTCTTGTCTTTACCTGTGAAAACAGAGGCAGTGCCATCTGCACCGAGCTCAATAAATTTACTGTTGGAAAACCATTTATTCAATACATTAAAGTTTGGATTAACTGAAAAGGCATTTGTTCTGCTAACCCCACCGGTATTGTTTGATTTGGCAAAATTGAAGTAAGATCCAATACCTGCGGATGCTGTTAAAAGTATTTTATCGGTGCTTTGGGCCGTGTAATAGTTTACACCAACACTTCCGCCACCGCCGGAATTTTTGGTGGTTCCGGCAATAAAATCTGTTTTATTAAATTGACCGTTGCCCCCAATATTTAAATTAATAGCCTTGTAATTACTGTTACGGAATTTAAAGTTTTTTAATAAGGAATCTTGTTGGCAAAAAGCAGTTAGTGCATACATGGACATAACAGGGAGGAGTATTATTTTTTTCATACAGGTTAGTTTTAATTACCGAAAGTAAGCGGCACACTTTAAACATTGTGTTAAAGTATTACGATGCTGTGTTAATGAAAGGCGAAACGCTTTTTTGAAGTAATTCAATTTGGCGGAAGAAGTAAAAAGTAGTTAATATTACTGCTATATAGATTGTTGCGCAATGTTACTTCAGGAGTCATCATACACAAAATTGCACAACCTGATTGTGATACAATACAAATTAGCTAACCAGCCATGTGCCAGTTTTTGGCTATGCAATTACTTAGTTCAACCATAAACTTTTTTTGAAAGCAAATTGCCACAGTAAACCAATCTCACTAAGCAATATTAATTTCCTCAAAAAATTTTATGTAATAATTTTTCTTTTGGCATCAGGTATAAAAATTGTTTATGAACAAGATATTCTTACCCTTCCTCTTTGTAATCATATTTATTACAACTGGTAACGCACAGCAAAAATTATTTGATCAGAAAGTACAATTAAAAACCTGCAATATTTCCATTGATGCCAATGCTTTTATTGCCACCACAATGGTAGAGTTGGAATTTTATAATCCTAAGGATGAAGAAGTAGAAGGCTACCAAACCTTTGAATTGAACAGGGGCCAGGTGATCACTGCATTTCAGCTGGATTTAAATGGTAAATACCGGGAGGGTAGTATTGAAGAAAGATGGAAAGCTAACAGGGCGTACAGTTCAATAGTAGGTAAAAGAATTGATCCCGCTATTTTACAAATGGACTGGCAAAATCATTACAGCCTGCGTATTTATCCTATAGCAGCAAAGAGCAGCCGCAAAATAAATTTTACCATTACACAAGCTATGCAAGAGGATAGTTCTTTGCTTACTTATAACCTGCCTTTAAATTTTACCGATGTAACAGAAACATTTAAGCTGGATATAAAATTTAATAATACAATTGCTGTTCCTTATGGCAATAAAGGATTTTTACAGGATCAATTGTTTACAGCAAAAGATAATATTTCAACTTTTAACTGGCAGGCAAAAAATATCAGTGTAAATAAGCCTATCTCTTTTTCTGTTAACCAACTAAACAGGCTGCCGCAGGTATGTTTTTCTAAAAAAGATAATACCACTTACTTTTTAATGAGGGTGCTTCCCAACATCACCACACACTATAATGTGCAACCCAAAGCCATTCATGTTTACTGGGATGTATCTAAATCGGCTAAAGGAAGAGACCTGGTTAAGGAACTTAATTTTTTAGAAAAGTATATTGCTGTAAATGAAATCAATAAAACTACCATTACACTCTTTAATCATAAGCTGCAGCAAACCTTGCAGTATACTACCCAAAAAAATAATTTCAACAGCATCCGTAATTATTTATTGGATTACGACTATAAAGGTGCAACAGCATTGGGCAACCTGAATTTTAGCACAGTGCAGGCAGATGCTGTGTTACTTTTTTCTGATGGTATTAATGCTATTGGCAATGCTTTGCCTAAAGCAGGCGCCATACAAGTAAACTGTATTGTATCTGCTGCCAGCAATAATTTAAAAAACCTGCTTGCTATTACTGGTACCAGCGGCGGTGCAGTTATCAATCTAAATAATACTTCAGTTGCTGATGCGGTTAAAAAAATAGAAAAGGCCGAAAATTTTCTTGTAAAATATAATGGTAATTCCATCAATATAAAAGAACAGTTTCCGATTAAATTGGGTAAAAGCATTTTACTAAGTGGTACTATACAGCAGCAGGGCAATTTGCAATTGCTGTATGGTAACAATAGCGCCATTACCAAAACGGAGGATTATTTTTTATCTGCCACTGATAACTGTAGCGAAGAAGCGTATAAAAAATTACTGATGCTAAAAGCATATGACTCCTTAATGTACAATAACTACCAATATTACCATTGGCAAAATATGGTGGTATTTGGCCTTACAGAAAAAGTGGTAACACCGCAAACTTCTTATTTGGTGCTGGAAAGAATAGAAGATTATATCAATTACAAAATTGCGCCACCTAAAGAGCTGGAAGAAAAATGTGCCGAGTTGAATTATGTGTACCGGAGCGATTATAAAATACAAGCGCTTAAGCAATATACAGAGCAGGATGCTTTACAGGCCGTGGCAAATGAGTACAATAAAAAAGTAAGATGGTGGAACGCCGGCGAAGCATTGATCGATATAACTAAAACTGCTCCGGTACAAAAAACTGATGAAGCAGCAGCAATTACAAAATCAGATAAAGGCGCTTCATCTGCACTTGTGCAAAGTAATACTGTTGTAACCGGCGGTGGCCAGTTGAATGAAGTGGTAGTAACTGCTGCCTATGGCATTAAAAGATCTGCAAGATCAGCATCAGGTAGCGTACAGTATGTAACTGCAGCGCAATTAAATACCATAAGGCAAACTGATATCAACAACGCATTGGCAGGTAAAGTGGCGGGCTTACAGGTAAGAAGTCAGTCTTACGCAAAGCTAGGTGCCGAAACAATGATCAGGCTACGAGGTGCAAATAGCTTAGGTACTGGCAGTGCCCCATTGTATGTGGTGGATGGAACAATTATGTCGGGCGCCAATGATATTAATGTTGATGATATAGAAGATGTAACCGTTTTACAAGGCCCGGCTGCTGCTGCATTATTTGGCCCCGATGGTGCTAATGGCGCCATTGTAATGAATACCAAAAGAGCCAAACGCACTTACCAATACCCGCAATGGACGGAGTATAAATTAAGCCACCAGGAAGATGTGGATTACCTGGAGGATATAAGAAAAGCGGCTTACCCCGACCTTTGGGATGCATTTAAAAAACTAGAAAAAGAGTACAGTACCAACATTGCTTTCTATTTTGATATGGCTGATTATTTTTTTGAAAAGAGAAAAAATGAAGAAGCAACCGAGATATTGTATTCCGCAATTGAATTGTGCAAAGGCAGCAGCCAGGGATTAAAAATAGCTGCCTACACTTTAGAAAAATGGAAAAAATTTGATGCAGCCATAGAAATTTATGAAGGCATATTACAGGATGATGCTAAAGACCTGGCGGTAAAAAGAGATATGGCATTGGCCTATTTTCAAAATAAAAATTACCAGGCTGCAATAAAAACATACTACGAAATTATTACTGTGGCAGATGCTGAAAATAATTTTTTAAGCATCAAAGAAAACGCCTTGTCGGAAATGAATACTATAATCAGCCTTAATATAAAAGGATTGGATATTTCATTCATCAACCCTAATCTTATTAAAGCATTGCCTGTGGATTTGCGAATTGTAGTCGGCGGAAATTATACTTACGTCAACAATTTGCAAATAACCGAACCTAAAAATCAGGTATGCAATTACACTCACCCTAATACTGCCAATGGCGGCCGCCTGCAGTTAGCGTATAATTATTGGAACAATGGTATTGCAGGCGAATACGCTATAAAAAATGCTGTAAAAGGAAAGTACAGCATAAAAGTAAATGCCAATGATTATTATGGTTATTCTGCCGAAAGAATACCCATTTATTTAAGAGTGGTGGTATTTAAAAATTTTCAAAAAGAAAATGCCACTTTGGAAATTAAAAACATTGCGTTGGATAATCAGTACGGCGTGGTAGAAATTGATGAAGTAAACTGGTAAGGTAATTCCCCCTGAAAATGATAATTTACTCCGGCATCATGCCGGAGTTTTTATTATGCGTAGTAGCGTATTGTATAAATATTCTATTTTTACCATCGTAAAACATTTTAATGAACAGTATAACAGACAGAATAAAAGAACTTTTTACCGGATTTTCAAAAGATGCTATTGTATCCATAGATAAACTGCCACAGGCGGGCAGCGAGCGGCATTACTTTCGTATTCATACAGCGGATAAAAATTTTATAGCCACTTACGGGGCTAATATAAAAGAAAACGATTCCTTCATTTACTTTTCGGAACATTTTAAAAAGAAAGGATTATCTACAGCGCAAATATTAGCCATCAACAAAGAAAAAGATATTTATATACAGGAAGATTTTGGAGATGTATCGCTGCTGAATAAATTAGAAGAATTAGGTTATGTACAACCTGTATACGATCTGTATAAAGAAAGTTTACAACAGTTGGCAGTATTGCAGGTAAAGGGGCACGAAGAGTTGAATTATAAAAAATGCCTTACCAACAGTGCTTTTGGTAAGCAGGCTATCATGGCCGATCTGCTGTATTTTAAATATTACTTTTTAGATGCTTTGCGCCGTCCGTACGACAAACAAAAACTGATAGATGACTTTGAAGCACTGAGTAATTATTTAGCGCATACCGAGTATAAGTTTTTTATGTTTCGTGATTTTCAAAGCCGGAATATAATGGTGCAGGATAACAGCGTTCATTTTATAGATTATCAGGGCGGCATGAAGGGAGCGCCGCAATATGATGTGGCTTCATTACTATGGCAGGCAAAAGCTAATTTGCCCGATGAGTGGAAACGGGATCTGCTGGAAGATTACATCAGTTCTTTTGAAGCTATTGTAGAAGAAACAGTGGACAGGGATGTTTTTCGCAGCCAGTATAATGGTTATGTATTAATTCGTTTGTTGCAGGTGTTGGGGGCTTATGGTTTTAGAGGTTTGTTTGAGCGTAAGGCGCACTTTTTAACCAGCATTCCATTAGCATTGCAAAATTTAAAATGGTTTATCAATAATCAAAGTATGGGCATTGCCGTACCGGAATTTAAAAGGGTATTGGAAATTTGTATCAGCGATGAAGTGGTGCAGGAATTTACTCCCGTGCAGGCAACAGCAGATACACCGTTGGTGGTAACGATAAACAGTTTTTCTTTTATAAAAACAGGTTATCCAAAAGATGAAACCCAAAATGGCGGCGGATTTGTTTTTGATATGAGAGGTATTTTAAATCCCGGCAGGTTTGATGATTATAAACATTTATCGGGACTGGATAAACCGGTAAAAGATTTTTTAGAACAGCAAACCAAGATGCCCGATTTTTTAAACAGTGTTTATAGCATTGTTGATATTTCGGTAGAAGACTATATTAAAAGAGGCTTTGAACATTTAACCATCAACTTTGGATGCACTGGTGGCCAGCACCGCAGTGTGTATGCAGCCGAAGCTATTGCAAGGCATTTGAGAAATAAGTTTAAGGTAAAGATCGAACTCAATCATAATAACAAAGAAAATTGGAAAACGGAGGAGGTGAAACCGGCTAGGTAGTATTGATTTTAAAAAGAATGTTGTTTGAATTATAAATGTTCAGTTTACAGTAGTACAAAAGCTATATCAGGGAACTGACCAGAAATCGGGCTGTAATCGATTTCGGAGCTCCTTTTTTGTTACTTTTTTGGAGAAGCAAAAAAGTAAATAATGAATTTAATGAGAGTTGCGAAAAACAACAAATCGTAACAATAAAAAGCATGAATAGTAAAGCAATAATATTTTCAGCAGGTTTAGGAACTCGTTTCAAACCATGGACAGATAAGCATCCCAAAGCCTTAGCTATAGTAAACGGCAAATCTTTATTGCAACGCAATATTGAGTACCTGCAGCAATATGGCATTACCGATGTGGTGGTAAACATCCATCATTTTCCTCAACAAATAATTGATGCAATAAAAACAAATAAAGGCTGGGGCAGCAATATTGTCATCAGTGATGAAAGCGATGAAGTACTGGAAACCGGCGGCGGATTAATGAAGGCAAGGCATTTATTGGAAAGCGACAAGCCATTTATTTCTTTAAACGTAGATATTCTTACCAATTTAGATCTGAATAAACTGATGGCTTTTCATCAGCAGCATAAACCATTGGTTACATTTGGTGTTACCGATAGAAAATCGTCGAGGGTGTTATTGTTTGATGAAGATAACCGTTTGTGTGGCTGGAAGAATTTGCAAACAGGGCAGGAAAAAATTTCCATCAACAAGCCCAACCTTATTGCTAAAGCATACAGTTGTGTGGTAATTTATGATCCGCAAATATTTTCTTTAATAAGGCAACAGGGAAAATTTTCTATTATGGATAGTTATCTCGATCTGGCAGCCGAACATGTTATTATGGGCTACGATCATAGCGGCGATAACTTAGTTGATGTAGGCAAACCCGAAAGTGTAGCCGTTGCAGAAAAGCTATTTAAATAGTTTTTCTGCAACCTGGCAGCAGTATTATTTTTTATCAAACAATTCCTTTTTATCCACCACTTTTACTTTATCATCCTCTTTTAAAGTTTTACTCACCACATCATAAGGCCCGGTAATTACTTCATCGCCTGCTTTAAGGCCACTGGTAATTTCAATATAATTAATGTCCTGTATATCCGTTTTTACTTTTACTTTTTTTATTTTTTGCTCTTTATCTAACACAAAAACCACCACTTCCAAATCGTCATAAGCAGTTGCAGCAGCACTGCTGGTGTTTGCAGTAGTATTAGGATCTGTTTTTTTATCCGTTTTGGTACTGTCGTTTTTATCACGGGTAGTTACAGCATTAATAGGTACACTTAAAACATTGTGGTGTGTTTTAGTTTGTATATCTGCACTGGCACTCATGCCCGGCCTGAAAGGAAAACTGCCTTTACCCAGCAGGTCCATATAACTTTCGGGCAATAGCCTGATGTACACTTTGTATTGTGTAACATCGGTGCTGGTATTACTTAATGCACTTTGTGTGGCAGCACCATTATTACTACTGGCAATTTGTGTTACAATACCTTTAAATTTTCTGTCGGTATAAGCATCCACTTCTATAATGGCACTATCGCCTAATTTTACTTTAGGAATATCGTTTTCACCCACATCAACCCTGATCTCAATTTTTTCCATATCAGCAATACGCATCATTTCGGTACCCACATTAAAACTGTTACCCGCTACTTTTTCTCCTTTTTTTACATTTAATAAAGATATCACACCATCGGTTGGGGCCACAATTACTGTTCTGCCCAAATCTTTATTGGCCTTTTGTAAATTAGCTTGTGCACTTTGTACACTGGCCTGTCCGCCACGTATACCCTGTACTGCAGCATTGTAATTGGCCCTGGCCGTTTTGTAATTGGCTTCTGCCACATTAAATTCATTGCGGCTGATCACTTTATCATCAAACAATTGCTTTTGCATATTGTAAGTTCTTTCGGCCTGCTCCTGCTGTGCTTTTAATGCATCCAATGCCGCCTGCGAATTATTTACCTGTGCCTGGCTTTGTGCAACACCACTTGCGGCCTGGTTACGTTGTATATCATATATATCTGCATAAATGCGTGCCAGCACCTGACCTTTTTTTACGGTATCACCTTCCTGCACATTCAGTTCAGTTATCTCGCCGCTAATATCCGGGCTTACTTTCACTTCAATTTCCGGATATATTTTTCCGGGTGCATTTACAATTTCTGTAATGGTTCTTTGCTGTACTTTTTCCGAAGTAACTTTTGTGCCTTCGTTTTTGCCAAACACACCGGCTTTAGATAGCCCCACCATGGCCACTAATAAAATACCAACGGAAATCAAAACCCATTTAAGCGTCTTACTCATTGTTTGTTTTTTTGTGAGCCGGGCCAAAATCCTTTTATGAACTTCATTGGCGTCGCACTCTTGTACATTATTTCTTTATTCAATTTTTTATTACCCTAAAAACAATCTTTTCAAATTCATGTACTCCAAAGTTCCCCCTTCAGGGGGCGGAGGGGGTTTTATAATTTCAAACCCTGTCCTTTGTAAAACTCCAGCACTTTCATTTTAAACACATAATCAAACTGGTTAAGTGAATTTTGCAGGCGCTGTGTAAATAAATTATTTTGATTGGTGATCAATTCAAAGGTTGATAGCATGCCAACATCCGCTCTCTTTCTTGCAAAGGCATAACTTCTTTCTGCAGTTTCCACCGATTTTTTACCAGCATTAAATTTTTCCAACGCTACTACAGCATTATTATAAGCTGTATAAATATCCTGTTTTGTTTTTTGATTATCTACCTGTTGCTGCAATTCCAGATTCATTATTGTAAGCTTGCTTCTTTCCCATGCAGTACGAGTACTACCACCATTAAAAATGGGTACACTTAAACTAATGCCAATTGATTTTCTGAAATTATCAGATAACTGCGGAAAAAAACTTCTTTTGCCAACTATTGGATTGACTCTGGTATAAGTGTTCAGCGAAAGCACATCATAGGGTGTGCCACCAACAATAACAGAGCCAATTTTTGGCGGATTTATTACGGGTATAGTAAGTGTATCGGCTCCACGCACTTCATATGTTTTATCATTAAAGCCAGAGTTTAAACTGCCAAATCCAGATAAGGTTGGGTATAAACTTCCCTTGGCTGCATCCCTGCTTTTTTGTGCGGCTTTAAGTTTTAGTTGGTTGTAACGTTGTTGAGGTAAGTTGGCAAGGGCAGATGCATACACAGCTTCTGGTTGCAAGTCTGCAATATTTTCTACTGGTATCCTGTCAACTGGTGGTGTATCTATTTCAAAAGGTTCAGCAGCATCAATACTCATATAAGCTTTTAAAGAAAGAATATTAGAAGTTACATTGCCTTTAGCCGTAATTACGTTGGCACTATCTTTTGCAATTTGTGCTTCCAGTTCTGCGGCATTTAATTCAGGCAGTGAGCCTGCATCAACCAACTTGCGGGTATTGCTGTATTGCGCCTGACTTTGTTTTAATTGTATTTCTGCAATATACACTTGTTCTTTAGACAGCAATACTTGCAGATAAAAATTTGCCACTGTTAAAGCAATATCATTTTTTAACTTGTCGGTGTTTGCCCTTGAAGCCTGTACTTCCCACTCATTAGCCGCAATAGTATTTTTTTTACTAAACCAGTTAAATATTTCTACGCTGCTTTGAAGGCTGCCAGAATAGGAAAACGACCCGCCATTTACTCTATTATAAGCAGCATCTTGTACAATACCATAGTTATAACTTAAATTATTATTAAAACTGGCATTAGGGTATTGAGATAACTTACTTTGCTTAAGCGTAAGGCTACTAAATTGCTCCTGTAATGCCGTTTGTTTTACAGTAAGGTTGTTAGCCATAGCATAGTCAACACATTTACGTAAGTCCCATTTTTGCTGGGCACCTGCCTGCACGCCAATTGCAACCAGTGCAATAAGGGTATAAAGTTTATAGCGCATACTACAAAAATAAATCATCTAAGGCGAACCAACTAAAAAGTATATGACAGGCGGTAAGATTTGGTTTACAGCTTTTCAAAAGCCTGCTCCAGGTCTTTAATAAGGTAGTCAGCATCTTCCAGCCCCACATACAAGCGCAGCATCCGGTGCTCCCTGTTAGTGGCATCAAAAGCAGCAGGTTGTATGCCCGAGCATTTGGGAATAATCAGGCTTTCGTGACCGCCCCAGCTTACTGCCATAAAAAAATGCTGCAGATCTTCGCAAAATTTTTCTATCTGGTCGATAGTATCGGCTTTAATAATAAAAGTAAACAGGCCGCAGGCGCCACTCATTTGTTGTTTGGCTAATTGGTATTGCGCAAAGCTTTCATCAAAGGGAAAAATAACCGTTTCTACTTTAGGATGGGTTTTTAAATAAGCCACTACTTTATTTGTAGATGCTGTAATACGATCCAGCCTTGCAGGCAATGTTCTTAATCCTCTTATCAGCAACCAGGCATTAAAGGGCTGTATGCCGCTGCCAATATTCATATACTCACTGTTAAAAATGCGTTGGATCATTTCTTTTTTACCACTCAGCACACCACCTAACGTATCACTGTGGCCGCCAATGTATTTGGTGGCGGTTTGCATGGCAAGGTCAATACCCAGCTCAATTGGTTTTTGGTATAATGGTGTACAATAACTGTTATCAATAATGGTAATAATGCCTTCGGCTTTGGCCAGTTCGGCTACTGCTTTTAAATCCTGTAGTTTATAATCCCAGCTATTAGGGCTTTCCAAATAAATTAGTGTAGTGTTAGGTAAAATGGCTCTTTCAAAATTTTCAATAGCCGTTCCATCAATATAAGTTGTAGTTACATTAAAGCGGGGCAAAATATCGTTGCATAGTTTTTGTGTCCAGCTATAAGGCTTGTCAACACATACAATGTGATCGCCGGCTTTTACATTGGCCAGCACAGCAGCAAAAGTGGCGGCAGCACCATTGTTAAAAACCAAACAATCTTCGGCACCATCCAATGCTGCTAATTTTTTTCTTAAAATATCTACGGTGGGGTTTTTGCCCCTGCTGTATAAATAGGTGCTGTATTCATCTGCAAATGCTTTACGCATTTCCCCTACTGTTTTAAAAACAAAATTACTGGTTTGCATTATCGGTGGCGCAACAGCGTTAAAATAATTTTCTCTGTCTTCGGCCAGTTCGTTAATAATGTAGGAGATATCCATTGGTAAAGGTTTAAGTCGGTTTAACTTTTATTCTTTTTTAAAGCGGTCAATAAAAAATACAAGCCCGTAAAAACAGCCATTACTGCAAGCCCTGTTGCTGCTGCATAATCATTCTTTGCATAATCCATTGTAATACTGATGGCAACAAATACATAAGCAATAATAAAGATAACCGGCATAAGGGGAAACAGTTTCATTTTGTAAATGCCGGTGTCATCCAGATGTTTTGTTTTTTTTCTTAAAATAAAAATGGTGGCGGCAGAAAGTATCATGCCAAAGCAATCTAAAAAAATAGTGAAGCTTAATATTTTATCAAACTCCTTGGCCCAAAAAATAATGATAATGCAAATGGCTGCAAATACCGAAAGCGAAACAGTAAGCACATCGGTTTTGGGGTTACGCTTTTTAAATACCGGTGGCAGAATATTATCTTCGCTCATGGCATACATAACCCTCGGGTTGCTCATCAGCAATACATTTACATAAGCCAACACACTTAAAAATAAAAACCCTGATAATATTCTTTCTGCATTAATGCCAAATATTTTTGATGCCATGATGGCTGCAATATTTTTTGTTTCGGGCTGGTGCAAGGTATCAAAACCAATTACTTTAATGTAAGCGTAGTTTATGGTAAGGTATAATATTACAATGGTGGCAATGCCAAAGAAAATACCACGGGGAATATTTTTTGCAGGTTGATCAACTTCGGCACCAAAATTTATGGTTTGCTGATAACCACCATAAGTAAAACTTACGGCTACCAAACCAATACCGAATGCTTTTATGTATTCTTTAATAGTAGGGCTAATTGTTGCATTACTCACTTGTTGCGCTACTGCACTGTTATCTGCAAAAAATAATGGTGCTATCAGTAACAGTATTAGAATGATCTTTATTACAGTTAACACATTTTGTGTTTTTGCGCTCATTTTTAAGCCAGCCAAATTAACACCGTAAAAAATTACAATGGCGGTAATGGCAATAATGATATGTATGGTTTGAATATAATTTACATTGGCCGGTATATCCATCCAATTCATATCTTTTGACAGTGGGATAAAAATGCCGGTAATATATTCTCCACCCACCAACGCCACCGCAGCAAGCGAAGCGGCATTGCTTACCAGTATTACACAGTTAATGGCAAATGCAATGGAGGGATGGTAGGCATAAGAAAAAACTTTGTAATAGCCGCCGGTAACCGGTAAGCGGCTGCCAATTTCGGCATAGGTTAATGCGCCGCAAAGAGCCACCAGGCCGCCGGCAATCCAGGCAGCAAAAAATAAAAAAGTATCCGGCGATGCTTTGGCCACATTGGCTGGCGTACGAAAAATACCCATGCCGATAACCAGGCTCACCACTATCATGGTAAAATCAAAAAGATTAAGCTTGTTAATTTTTGCTGTCATGCTTTGAAGATACTGAAAGCATGTAAGAAATTAATGCCTCTGATAAAAAAACTCAATGCATTTATGAGCGAACGCATAATTACATTGACAAAACCTTTTACCTTTGCACCAATGATCAGGTATACAGCAGCCATATTATTAATTTTTGCGTTTGCCATACAAACGTTTAAAGGCGGCTTTGTTATTTTTGATTATTATGCTAATACCGCTGCCTTTGCTAAAAACTGTATTAATAAAGCAAAGCCTAAGCTGCATTGTAATGGTAAGTGCCAGATGATGAAGAAAATGCAGGAAGAGGAAAAGAAAGATCAGCAAATACCCGAAAGAAAATTTGAAAATAAAATAGAAGTACTTTCTTCTGCATCTTTTTTCTGTACCAAAGCAACAACTTTTTCAATGCTTGCATCTAAGGCAACAGCAGTTGAAAAAGATCATCCGCTTACAGAAATGGCTTACGCCTTTTTTCATCCGCCACAGGCATAGTTTTATTTCCCTCTCTTTATTATTTATTAAAAAATTAAAACTATTTAGTGATGAAAAAATCATTTCTGGCAATGCTATTGCCGGCCCTCATAAGTATTGCCCCAATATTATCCTCTTGTACTAAAGAAAAAACTATTGAAGAAACTGACCCCACACTTGGCTTAACCAAACAAGCCGAAGGCTATGCAGCAGGTGCTGCAGTAAAAGTGGTGGTATATACCAAAGAAACTACGGTGTATGCAGGCTACACCAAATTTTATATTGCATTGTACGATTCTGTTTCGGGCAACCGGGTTGAAGACGCACATGTTAAACTTACGCCCATGATGGATATGGGAATGATGCAGCATAGCGCTCCTTATGAAAACCCGGTTTCGGAAGAAGCAGTAAATCATTTGTACCCCTGCAGCGTGGTTTTTATTATGTCGTCAATGGGCGGCTCGTGGACGGTGAAAGTAAATGTGCATAATCACGTTTCGGGTAAAGAAGGTTTTATTACAATGCCTTTTACTGTTGCCGAACCCACTAAATCTAAAATAAAATCTTTTACTGCGGCACACGATGCCGGTAAATATTTTGTAGCACTAATTGAACCCACATCTCCAAAAGTGGGCATCAACGATATGGAAATTGCTATTTATAAAAAAGTGTCCATGATGAGCTTTCCTGCAGACAGCAGCCTTTCTGTAACGCTTACACCCGAAATGCCCACTATGGGCCACGGCTCGCCTAACAATGTAAACCCGGTACATACTGGCAAAGGGCACTATAAGGGAAAAGTAAATTTTACCATGACGGGTTTGTGGCAACTGAACATGGATTACATGGCAGGTACTGCTGTTGCAGATACTACCACACAATTTTTTGAAGTACAATTTTAGTTTTTAAAAGCAGGCAGCGTTTTACGATTGCCTGCTTAAATTTTTTTACTATGAAAAAGTTATTTGCTTTTTTACTTGCTGCCGCATGTACTATTACAACAGCTGCACAAAATAATAATACCCTTGCAACTACCGATACCATACGCATTATTCAATTACAGGAAGTAGCCATAAACAGTGTGCAGAAAACAGCACAACAGCAACTGGTTAATTTTTTTAAAAGCAACAATGCATCCACGCTGGAAGATATTATGAGCCGTTTAACTGAGCTGTCGCTAATACGAAGAGGTGCTTATGGTATGGAACCTTCCATAAGATATTTTAATGGCGGGCAAATTAATGTGCAACTGGATGGGATGAACATACATGGTGCCTGTACCGATAAAATGGATCCGGCAACCATTTATATTGAACCTGTAAATTTAGAAAATCTACAGGTTCAAACCGCTAACACCGGATTTATGAATGGCTCTTCCATTGGAGGAACCGTAAACATGAAAATGGCGGAGCCCAACTATTTGTACAACGATAAACTTACCGGCGTGTTCAGTAGCGGCTATCAAACAGCAGCTAAAGCTTTATTCGAATCTTTAAGATTAAATTATTCATCAGGTAAATGGGCAGTTGCCGCAAGTGGTACTTACCGTAATAATAAAAATTACAGAAGTGGCGGCGGAGCAATCATTCCATTTTCGCAATACGAAAAAGTGAACTATTCTTTATCTGTAAAATTTATGCAAAACCAATACAATTATTTTAAAGCAGATGTGCTTGCGGATGATGGATGGAATATTGGTTACACTGCATTGCCTATGGATGTGGGTTATGCTGCTGCAAGAATAGCTTCTTTTAGTTGGCATAAAGAAAATTTTGCAAAGCGATTGTACAAATGGCAAACAAAAATTTATGCCAACCGGGTAAAGCATTTTATGGATGATAGTAAACGGCCATTAGTACCCATGCATATGGATATGCCGGGAGAAAGTAAAACCATGGGTGCTTTTACCGAAGGTGAAATGCGACTGAATAAAAAACAAAAATTATTATTCAGGGTAGATGGCTCCTCCACTTTTTTAAAAGCCTCCATGACGATGTACCAAACCGGGCAATCTGCTATGTATATGCTAACATGGCCCGATAATCGTAAAGATCAGTATGGTATCTCCGCTTCGTGGTTATGGCAGCCGGATAGTTTGCTGCAATTGCAGTTAACCGGCAGAACTGATGTTATTTCTTCAAAATTAGTAACAGCAGAAGCAAAAGACCATGTAGCCATTTTTGATAATGCATTTACAGGAAGAACAGATGTTTTAAAAAATATCTCGGCACAGCTTTCAAAAAAAATGGGCCGCAAAATAAAATTAACCACAGCAATTGGTTATGCCGAAAGGTTGCCTGCAGCCAGTGAATTATTTGGCTTTTATCTTTTTAATGCCAGCGATGGATATGATTATATTGGTAACCCCCAATTGAAATCAGAGCAATCTTTACAAGCTGATTTGTCAGTATTGTACAATTGGAAAAGAAGCAGGGTGCAAGTCAACGCTTATTATTCTAAAGTAACCAACTTTATTGCAGGTACAATTAATACCACATTTAGTACAATGACGATTGGCGCCAATGGAGTAAAAACGTACATTAATCTCCCTTCCGGCTCGGTAGCCGGTGCAGAACTAAGTGGTTTTTTTAAACCATCTGCTGCGATTGATATTGTTACCACCGTTAGATATACATCAGCAAAAGATAATAACAAGCAACCGCTACCTTACGTGGCTCCATTTAAAAATATCAACTCAGTCCGCTATCAGCCAAAAAGGTTTTCTGTGCAAGTAGAAACAGAAACTGCACTTGATCAAAACAAAATAAGTAAGCAATACGGCGAAGATAAAACGGCCGGTTATTTTTTGCTGCACGGCCGCCTCGGCTATGGTGCAACTATTTTTAAAAACAATATAGAATTACAAGCGGGAGTAGAAAATATTTTTGATAAAAAATACCACGATCATTTAGACTGGGGTAATGTTGCCAGGCCGGGCAGAAATTTTTATGTGCAGTTACAATTTACATTCAATAATTAGTAAAGATCTCTATCATGCAAAACAGCATTCCATTAATATCATATTATCATCAGGAAATAAAAGGACTTTCATTGGGTTTACTGCTAATGCCTATTGCGGCAGTATTAAATAATTATTTCTCATCAGCATCGCTATTGCCGCCAGCAAATACGCTATGGTTATACAGTTTGTTTTTTATTGCAGCAATCGTTATTGCTATGGTGCTGCAAATGTACCACTGGGTTTCGCTGATTAAAAAATAGTAGTAAGCCAATATCAAATTCTTAAAACATCAAAAATTATTATGAAAAAAATACTATCCATATTACTACTGCTTATTTCATTATCAGCAGCAGCACAAAAAAACATAAAAATTACATTAAAAGATATTGATACAAAAGAGGTATTGATTAATGCCACTTTAAAAATTACAGATAGCAAAAAAATATTACTTACCAACAACTTTGGCCAGGCAGAAGTGCCAGCAAATGCTACAGTTGAAATAAGTATGGTAAATTATGTTTCGCAAACTGTGCAAGTTGCGTCCACCGCTTTTACCGTAGAATTAGTACTGGACAAATCAGCGTTACAGGATGTAGTGGTAACAGCAACCAGGAATGGCCTCGTTAAAAGAAATATTCCCCAACAAGTATCAGTTGTAACCGCTAAAAATATTGCCGGCACCGGTGCAAATGATCTTGCAGATGTGTTAAAGAAAACTTCAGGAGTTGATATTATACAATACCCCATCATGCTTTCCGGCGTGGGTATTCGTGGTTTCAGGCCACAGTTCTCAGGGTTAAACCAGCGTACATTATTATTATTGGATGGCCGGCCCGCCGGAGCAACCAATTTAGCCATGATAGATATGAGTAATGTAGACCGTATCGAAATCATTAAGGGTGCAGCATCCGCATTGTATGGCTCTCAGGCAATGGGTGGAGTGGTAAATGTGATCACAAAAAAATCAAGAGGCGAAATAAAAAAATCAGTATATGCTGGCTATGGTAGTTACAATACTATACAAGCTGGTATTAATGCCGGTGGCAGCATCTCTGCAAAAACAGATTTTGATATTTCTCTAAAGCATTTCAAACAGAAAGATGATATTATTTATGGCAAGGATAACATTTTCAGAAATAAATTTGGCTGGACAGAAATAACAAATACCTATCGCAATGCAGCATTTCTAACAGATTCAGTCAGGAGTTTTGATGATAAAAGACTTGATGGTGCAGTTCGTTCATACACTTCTTACCAGTTTACAACTGGTTCATTTCGCCTCGGCCAAAATATTGGGAAAAACTGGAGGGTTGATGCTGGTGCTGAAATGTACTCCGCATATGATGTAAAATCAAGCGGAGATATTTATGAGGGTATTACGAATCAGCTGACAAAAAGCCAAAGCCGCTATTCAACTTATTTAAATACCAGCGCTGTAATTAATAAACACTATGTAAGTTTTAAAATTTATGCCTCTAAAGAAACATCAGATCAGGTTCCCAGAACATCGGGTTTTGTAACATCAAAATCCACATCCACATTCAGCGGATTTCAACTACAGGATAATATAAAAATAAAAAATCATAGTGTTACATTTGGTATAGACAGAAATAAATCGGGCACCACCACCGAAAGCTGGAATGTAACAACAGCTATTGCCAAAGCGCCCAACAGGCCAAATTACAGTATTTATTCTACCGCAATATTTGCCAATACCGCATCTTCTTTTTTAAACGAAAAATTGATTGTAACGCTGGGTGTACGTTATGATAATATTGATTTTGATGTATTGACAACCCCTTTATTGGAAACTTATAAAACTGCCAGAAAATCGTATGGTGTATTTAGTCCCGGATTTGGTATAAAATTTAAAGCACCTAAAAATTTTGATATTCATTCCAGCCTCGGCAGAGCGTTTGTAACCCCGGATGCATTTAATGTAGCCGGATACTCGATAAGCGGTCCAGGCGCACTAAGCAGTGTCATTGGAAGGGTAACCCAAACGTCAGGCAATGTAGATTTAAAACCTGAAAAGGCAAGCACTTTTGATTTTGGTATCAATTATTTTAAAAAAGAAATCGGACTGGATGTAGATCTTACATTATTTAATACTAAAGTTGCAGACAGAATTACAACTGGGCCTACTGCGGCAGTACCCATATCACCTGCGCAAAAAACTGATGAAGGAGATACCATTGTTTCAAAAACAACTTATATCAATGCCGACCATTCTAATATGAATGGATTTGAGTTTGGAGCTTCTTTTGATGCAGGTGCTTTTCATAATTACGATTATTCTTTGCGATTTTTTATCAACGGCACTAAATTCTTTAAACTTACTGAAGTTGTTAGAGACCTTACCATTACTACTTCGGATGTTTTTAGAACTAAGAACATTACCAATGTTGCCAACCTCACACTTATTTATGGAATAGAGTATGGGGTAAAAGGTTTTGTTACTAGGTTGTCGGGGAGGTATGTAGGTAAAAGATTTGATACTGATTTCAGTGATTTGATAAAAAAACCTGAAATAGAGTATGCTAAATTTATGCTGTTGGATTTTTCTACTACTATTCCGGTAAGAAAAAATGACAGAATTATCATACAGGTAAATAATATCACAGACGAAAATTATTATGAAAAGAGGGGCTGGAATATGCCTGGCAGAAATTATACTGTTAAATACAGTGTTAATTTATAATTAATCATCTAAGCTGTACCATATTTTTTGTGGTACAGCTTATAAATTTTCATTTATGAAACTCAAAAAATTATTCGGATTTGTTCATTTATGGATGGGACTGGCATCGGGTATTGTAGTTTTTATTATTGGCATAACAGGTTGTTTATACTGTTTCGATAACGAGTTAAAAAACTATTTCAATTCAGATAAAATTTATGTTGAAAACAGCAATCAGCCACGCCTGGCCTTAGACAGCTTAAAAATTGTGGCGCAAAATGCATTGGGTGCCCAATACCCCATTTCCGGTATTGAATATTCAACAGCCGAAAACAAATCCTGGCTTTTTAAGGCCTCGCTGTATAATAAAGAAGGCAACACTTTTAATCAAATGTACAGATACAATAAAACGGTTTACATTAATCCTTACAATGCAAAGATCATTAACATAGAAAATACTAAGTGGAGTTTTTTTCAGATAGTTATCAGCCTGCATCTTAATTTAATGATGGGTAATATTGGTAAACAAATTGTAGGGTGGGCTACGGTAATATTTGTACTCTCCTTAATTACCGGCTTAATATTGTGGTGGCCTAAAAATAAAGCAGCATTAAAACGGAGGATAAAATTTGCCTGGAAAGATACCTCCCGGTGGAAACGTAAAAATTACGACCTGCATAATGTAATTGGTTTTTATGCAATGCCATTATTGCTGCTTATTGGCTTAACCGGATTAGTATTTGCTTTTAAATGGTTTGATGATAATGTACAGTTGGCATTTAATGGCGGCACCAAACATAAGCATGTGATGGCAAGTTCCGATACTACTAAAACAACCTCCCAAAAAACTTCATTGGATAAAGTAATAACCGATGCCACAGCAAAATTTCCGGAAGCCAATACATTTAATCTTACAATGCCTAAAACAAAAAAGGCAACACTGAATATAACGGTACAAAGCGTTGATGGCAGAAGATATAAAAGAGCTACTATTAATTATGATCAATCTTCGGGTGTACCACTCATGCAGATGGGTTACGATAATAAAAACCCGGGGCAAAAATTCCGTGCCATGACTATAGATCTTCACGATGGAAGCATTGCAGGTTTTTGGGGCAGGGTGCTGGCCTTTTTAATTAGCCTGATTGCAGCCTCATTGCCAGTAACTGGCTTTTATATTTGGTGGGGAAGAAAATATAAAAAGAAAGCGCAGGCTAAAAAAACTGTTTTGGCTGTAAATACAAATCAACTAAACGGTAAACAACAATTAAGTATTAACTAAAAAAAATGAAGCAAGAAATAATAACTATTTATATTTAAGCAATATTTATTTACTAAAAACTAAAACAATGAAAAAGAAAATTCAATTATTAGCATTGGCTTTATTTATATTTATAACAGCAACAATTGCACAAAACAAACCTGCAGCATGGGCCGAAATGAAAGCGTTCCATTCCCTGATGTCAACCTCTTTCCATCCATCCGAAGAGGGTAACCTGACACCACTGAAACAACAAGCAGATAGTATGTTTATTGCCGCAAAACAATGGCAAGCTTCACCCATACCAGATACTTATAAGCCTAAAGAAACAAAGAAGGCTTTAAAACAACTGGTTAAAGAATGTAAGGGTATTAAAAATGCAGTTGCAGCAAATGCGGCTGATGATGAACTGAAGAAAAAAATTGCAGCAGCACATGATGTATTTCATACCATTGTTAAAGAGTGTAAAAAAGAAGAAGAAGCGCATTAAGAGTTAAAAAAATGCGCTCTGAATTTATTACCCGAACGACATTAAAAATAATTAACAACCTTCCATGCCGTTCGGGCCTTTTTTAGAGAAGGTATTAATATGTATTTTTACAACCTAAATGAAAAAGTATGAAAAATATTATTAGCATAATAATAGTTGCAGCAGCTTTCAGTTGCAATCAACCCAAATCGGTAATGCCCGAAAAGAAAATGGAAACCGTTGCAGTAGCAAAAGATTCTATTGAAAAGGATTTAACTAAGTTAGCGTTTGCAGTAAAGAAAGATCTGACCTGCGGTATGCCCACTTCGGCAGGTGTTAGTGATACAGTAACGTATAAAGGAAAGCTGTATGGCTTTTGCGCTAAAGAATGTAAGGAAGATTTTTTAAAAGATCCTGAAGGGCATCTTGCGGCTAAATAGATTTAAGTTTGTAAATTACGGCAGTATTTAAATAGTTTGTTCTTTAATTATTGCCCGATAGTATAATGGTAGTACTGCAGATTCTGATTCTGCCTGTCTTGGTTCGAATCCAGGTCGGGTAACAAAACAGGTAATTTATTTTAAAGCCAATCATTTTTGATTGGCTTTTTTATTTCTCTACATTACGTAGATAATTATTGAAACAATAAAAATCAAACCCCCTATATTTGCAGCAGATTTGGTTGCCGATGTCAAATCGGTATTAAAAGGGAATCCCGTTAAAATCGGGAGCTATCCCCGTAGCTGTAAACTCTGTAAACTGTTTGTTCTTCAAGCCACTGTTTTTAAATTGACGGGAAGGCAACAAACAGGGAGTAAGCCAGAAGACCTGCCACATCAATTAACAATCATTCAAAGCTTTCGGGTGAAAGGCATGGAGTGTAAAAGCTGTAAGGCATTTATATTTCGCCGTGTTTGGTGTAAGCACCAACCACAAATTTTCCACGGAAGCAGTCACAACAAAAAAAATTTTTCAAAAAAATGAAAAAGAAAATTTTTATTGCGGCTGCTGTTATTATCAGCAGTCAATCGTATGGTCAGGACAGTACCCGGCTTTTAAATGAAGTGGTAGTGGAAACAGCTACCAAAACACCTGTAAAACAATCGCAAACAGGTAAAGTAGTAACCGTAATTAGCAAAGAACAAATTGAAAAAAGCAGCGGTAAAACGGTGGCGCAAATTTTAAATGAACAAGCCGGTATTACAATTAACGGAGCTTACAATGCGCCGGGCAGTGTGCAAACCATTTTTTTAAGAGGAGCTTCATCTGGCAGAACGTTAATATTATTAGATGGTATTCCGGTAAGCGATCCATCAATGATCAACAATGAATTTGACCTGAATCTTTTTTCTATAAATGATGTAGAAAGAATTGAAGTGTGCAAAGGCGCACAATCTACTTTGTACGGCAGCGATGCTGTTGCCGGTGTGGTAAATATCATTACCGTAAAAAAGGATATTGATAAACCTTTTAATGTAAAAGCCACCACAGGCTTTGGTAATAAAAATACCACACGTAATAACATACAACTGTATGGTAAAACAGGCAAACTTACTTACACTACCCGTTTTGCAAAACTAAAAACCAATGGCTTTTCTTCTGCGTATGATAGCACCGGTGCAAAAGATTTTGATAAAGATGGTTATGATGGCAATGTAATTAGCGCTGCTGTGCAATACCAGGTAATACCATCATTATTACTGAAAACGTTTGTGATGCACAGCCAGTATAAAGCAGATATTGATGCCGGCATTTTTGCAGATGAAAAAGACTACAGCATAAAAAACAGCAACTTAAGCTCAGGCTTTGGTGTAAATTTTAAAAAAGGTATTGTAAATATTACGGGCAATTATCAATATGGCGAATTAAAAAGAGCATACACCAATGATAGTTTTTTTGTTATTAAAAATGGAACAAAGTTTGAAAGTAACAAATACGAAGGTCGTACTCAATATGTAGAACTGTTTAGTAGTATTGCCGCTGCTAAATGGTTAACAGTTGTTATTGGAACTGACTACAGATGGGCATACATGCATCAAAAATATTTTTCGGTTCATAGCCTTTTTGGGCCTTATAATCCAAATCCATTTGATAGTTCATTACACCAAACCTCTTTTTATTCTTCACTACTTTTTAATGCATTTGATAAAAAATTAAATGTTGAATTGGGCGGAAGAACCAACAAACATTCCCGCTATGGTACCAATAGTACCTACACTTTCAATCCTTCTTATGCTATTAATAAAAATTGGAGGGTGTTTGGTAGTATAGCTTCAGGATTTAAGGCACCCTCTATTTTTCAGTTATTTGATCAGTATAGTGGTAATCTGGAGCTGGCTCCAGAAAAATCTACCAACTACGAGTTAGGCATTCAGCAATCTGGTAAAAAGATCAGCAGCCGGGTAGTATATTTTCACCGGGATATAAAAAACGGAATTGATTATGATAATATCAATTTTAAATACTTCAACTATGTAAAACAAATTGTGGATGGTGTGGAAGTGGAATTGACCGCAGCGCCAGTTAAAAATATGACGGTAACAGCCAACTACACTTTAATTACCGGTGATGAACAAACACAAAGCAGAAAAAATACAAACGATACCACGTACAGTTATCTGCTGCGGCGCCCTAAAAACAATTTCAATTGTAATATCGGGTACCAGTTTAACAAAGGCATCTATGCCAGCATTACCGGTAAATCGGTAAGCAGCCGTTATGATGTAGGAGGATACAGAAAAGAAGATGTATTACTGGATAGCTATTTTATATTAAGTGTTTATGCAGAATATAAATATAACAGTAATGTGAAATTCTTCGCCAACGGACAAAATATTACTAATAAAAAATTCTTCGACCTGAGGGGTTATAATGCCATGCCTCTTTTAATTAACGGAGGTGTTACTTTTAATTGGTAATTAAATAATTTTATTAAAGAATATGTTTTAGCTGGAGTGGGTCACCTTAAAAGGGAGGCTCACTCCTTTTTGATAAAAGGGCACCCAAAAGAACGGCTTACCTTATTTTTAAATCCTTTGTGAGTTAAGTGAGCCACCCTTTTGGGGTGATTCACTCACATTTTCAGCCCTTAAAAAATCTTTCTTAATTTCTGTAAAAGGTTTCTCACATTTGGTGCATAACAAATTAATACAAACATAATTTTCTCCTTTATTTTGCAACCAGATTTTGGTTTTCGTTTTAGCAACAATTGAAATGGAATTAAAAGGGAATCCCGTGAAAAACGGAAACTATCCCCGTAGCTGTAAGCTCCTTTAAATTGTTTAAACTTCAAGCCACTGTTGTATTTGACGGGAAGGCATTAAACAACGGAGTAAGTCAGAAGACCTGCCAACAATCAATTTTAGTAACAACGCTTTCGGGAGAAAAGTAATGGTACTGATGGTTTCGCCGCAAAATTGCCGGCTCACCTTTTCAGCACTATACTTTTTCTTACAGGCAAATATTTTTATAGTTTATTATGCAAAATAGTGATGAAATTCTTTTAAAAGAAAATAAAGACCGCTTTGTTATCCTGCCTATCAATTATCCCAAAATTTGGGAACAGTACAAAAGGCATGAAGCCAGCTTTTGGACAGCAGAAGAAATTGATTTAAGTGGCGACATGAAGGATTGGGAAAGCCTGAACGATGGCGAACGCCATTTTATTAGCCATGTGCTAGCATTTTTTGCTGCCAGCGATGGTATAGTAAATGAAAACCTGGCCGTAAACTTTATGAGTGAAGTGCAATTGCCAGAAGCAAGATGCTTTTATGGTTTTCAGATAATGATGGAAAATATACACAGCGAAACCTATGCTTTGCTGATTGACACTTACATTAAAAATGCTGAAGAAAAGCACAAACTTTTTCATGCCATTGATACCATACCTGCAGTAAAGAAAAAAGCAGAATGGGCATTGCGCTGGATAGATAACGGAACTTTTGCAGAAAGGCTGGTAGCATTTGCTGCAGTGGAAGGTATATTTTTCAGCGGTAGCTTTTGCTCTATTTTTTGGTTGAAAAAAAGAGGTTTAATGCCGGGATTAACTTTTAGTAATGAACTCATCAGCCGTGATGAAGGCTTGCATTGTGAGTTTGCCTGCCTGTTATACAAAATGCTGAAAAATCAATTAACTGAAGCGCAGGTACAAAAAATAATTACCGACGCCGTAACTATAGAAAAAGAATTTGTAACAGAAGCATTGCCAGTAGGTTTAATTGGTATGAATGCCGAACTGATGCAGCAGTATATTGAGTTTGTTGCCGACAGATGGTTGAGTGAATTAGGTTACGCAACGGTATATAATACCACCAATCCATTTGATTTTATGGAGATGATCTCTTTACAGGGCAAAACCAATTTCTTTGAAAAAAGAGTAGGCGATTATCAAAAGGCTGGCGTGATGGGAACTAAGGAAACACAATCATTTTCATTGGAAGAAGATTTTTAAAGCGTGAGCGTTGAGTAGTTCATACTGACATAGCGAGTACACAAATTGCAATTGCTAAACTCACGATTCACTACTCACAACTCACGAAAACAGTAAGTACTAACTAATTAAAATAGAGTCATTAAAAATGCATGTAATTAAGAGAAACGGTAAAACAGAATCCGTAAAATTTGATAAAGTAACCGCAAGAATAGAGAAATTATCATACGGCCTTAGTCCCATGGTAAATGCAATTGATGTAGCTAAAAAAACTATCGGCGGTATTTATGAAGGTGTACCAACTACCGAACTGGATAACCTGGCTGCAGAAACGGCAGCATCATTAACCATTACACATCCCGATTATGCAATATTAGCATCACGTATAGCAGTAAGTAATTTGCATAAAAATACAGTGAAGAGTTTTTCGGTTACGATGAGGAAATTGTATGATTACGTTGATATAAGATCGGGTAAAGCTTTGCCATTGATTGCAGATGATGTAATGGAAATTATTGAAGCCAATGCCGACCTTTTAGACAGTACTATTATTTATGATCGTGATTTTGCGTTTGACTATTTTGGTTTTAAAACTTTGGAAAAATCTTATCTTTTAAAGATCGATAATAAAATTGTAGAACGTCCGCAACATATGTACATGAGGGTGGCCGTGGGTATTCATAAAAATGATATGGAGAGCGTGGTAAAAACTTACCACTTAATGAGCGAACGCTGGATGACACATGCCACACCAACTTTATTTAATGCTGGTACACCAAAACCACAAATGAGTTCATGTTTTTTGTTGACCATGAAAGACGACAGCATTGATGGTATTTATGATACGCTTAAACAAACAGCAAAAATCTCTCAAAGTGCAGGAGGTATTGGTTTGGCAATACATAATGTAAGGGCAACAGGCAGTTATATTGGTGGCACTAACGGTACCAGCAATGGTATTATACCAATGCTTAGAGTATTTAATGATACAGCAAGATATGTAGATCAGGGTGGCGGCAAACGCAAAGGTGCTTTTGCAATTTATTTAGAACCATGGCATGCTGATGTGTTTGAATTTTTAGACCTACGTAAAAATCATGGTAAAGAAGAAATGAGAGCAAGGGATTTATTCTTTGCTTTATGGATGAGTGATCTATTTATGAAAAGAGTAGAGGCAAATGAAGAGTGGAGTTTATTTTGCCCTAATGAAGCGCCGGGCTTAAGCGAATGTTGGGGTGCTGAATTTGAAAAACTATATACCAGTTACGAAGCTGCAGGCAAAGCAAGAAAAACTATAAAAGCACAGGAGCTTTGGTTTAAAATTTTAGAATCACAAATAGAAACCGGTACACCGTATTTATTATATAAAGATGCGGCTAACGGTAAAAGCAATCAGCAAAATTTAGGTACTATCAAAAGCAGTAATCTTTGTACCGAAATTATGGAATACACCAGCCCCGAAGAAGTGGCAGTTTGTAACCTGGCATCATTGGCCTTACCTCGTTTTGTAATTGATGGCAAATTTGATCATCAAAAATTATTTGAAGTAACGTATCAGGTAACCAAAAACTTAAATGATGTAATTGATAATAATTACTATCCGGTGCCCGAGGCAAAATATTCCAACATGAAGCATCGCCCCGTTGGATTGGGTGTGCAGGGACTGGCAGATGTTTTCATTATGTTACGTTTACCATTTGAAAGTGAGTTGGCAAAAATGCTGAATAAAAATATTTTTGAAACTATATACTTTGCAGCTATGACTGCAAGCAAAGATCTGGCAAAAGTGCAGGGTACTTATGAAACCTATCAAGGCTCACCAGTATCAAAAGGAATTTTTCAATTTGATATGTGGGGCGTAACACCGACTGACCGTTGGGATTGGACTGCATTAAAAGCTGAAGTGAAAGAATATGGTGTAAGAAACTCTTTATTGGTGGCACCGATGCCTACCGCATCTACTTCACAAATTTTTGGTAACAACGAATGCTTTGAACCATATACCAGCAACATTTATACAAGAAGAGTTTTAAGTGGAGAATTTATTATTGTAAATAAACATTTGCTGAAAGATCTGGTAAATCTTGGCTTGTGGAATAATTCAATGAAAAATAAAATTATTGCAGCCAATGGCTCAATACAAAAAATTGAAGAAATACCTGCAGCAATAAAAGAATTGTACAAAACAGTTTGGGAAATTAAACAACGTAGTTTAATTGATATGGCTGCCGATAGAGGTGCTTATATCTGTCAATCGCAATCATTAAATTTATTTGTAGATAGCCCAACAGCCTCTAAATTAACCTCCATGCATTTTTACGCCTGGAAGAAGGGATTGAAAACCGGTATGTATTATTTACGTAGCCAGGCTGCAACACAAGCCGTGCAGTTTACAGTAGAAAAACAAGGCAGTGAAGAAATTGTACCCGTAATGCCCAATGCCGAAATTGTAAATAACACCGCAGAAATTGTTAGCGATGTAGAGCCCACACAAATTGATGGACCAACCTGTAGCATGGAAGATGGCTGTGTAAGTTGCGGCTCGTAATAAAGTACTGTTTATGTGTATGCACGAAGCTAAATATTGCCCACGCTGCAACCAATCTTTTGAGTGCAAAGTGGGCAATATTGCCCAATGCCAATGCTATGGCATCATATTATCGGCACAAGAAAGGGCTTATATAAACAGCCTCTTCAACGATTGTGTTTGTGCTGCATGTTTACAGCAAATGAAAAATGATTTTATTAATTGTAAACACCCGTTTATTCTCCACGCCAAAAAGCACCATTAAAGTCCGCTTTTGTAAATCTTTTTTAACACTGGGTACAGAAGTTTATATTTGCAAAAATATATTTTATGCAATGGGGTGAATATAACTTTAAGGAATTACTTTCTGTTACGTTCACTTTATTTGCGGTAATAGATATGATCGGTTCCATACCTGTATTGGCCTCTTTGAGGGCAAAAATGGATGGACATATAAAATCCACACAGGCCACGTTGGTAAGTGGTGCATTGATGCTCTTGTTTTTATTTGTGGGAAACGAATTTTTAAATATACTGGGGCTGGATGTAAAAAGTTTTGCAGTAGCAGGTAGTATTGTAATTTTTATATTAGGACTGGAAATGGTATTGGGCATTGAGTTTTTTAAGCCCGATAGTAACAATGCAAAAAGCGGTAGCGTGGTGCCTATCGCATTTCCACTAATTGCCGGTAGCGGAACACTTACTACCATAATGAGTTTAAAGGCAAATTATGCAGATATAAATATTTTGCTGGGCATTTTAATTAACTGTGTTATTATTTATACGGTATTAAAATCGCTGAAGTGGATAGAAAAATTTTTAGGGCCAAATGGAATGGCAGTGGTGCGTAAATTTTTTGGTGTTATTTTATTGGCTATCGCTGTTAAAATATTTGGTAGTAATATTGTAAAGTTTGGAAGATAGTTTTAGTTAACACAAAGGCCTCGTAGTACAATGGATAGTATAAGAGTTTCCGAAGCTCCAGATCCAGGTTCGATTCCTGGCGAGGCCACAACCTTAAATTTATAAGTGCATACTTATAAAAAAGATCCTGCTGAAATTTCAGCAGGATCTTTTTTTGTTACGCAGTCGCTTCACTAAGCATTTTTTCTGCCAGCGGAAATAGCAAATTATTTTCTAAATGTACATGCTTGTGCAGGTCTTCTTCAAATTCTTTTAACTCTGCCAGGCAAACTTTAAATGTGGTGCAGGCATCTACCGGTGGCGTATAATTATTAGTTAACTGCCTTATTTCATACAGCATTTCACCTGCATGGTCATGCTCTGTTTCCATTACATTTACCGGGCCGGTTATGTAAGTTTCACCAAGGCCTGTTTTTTGGTCGTTGCTTAATAACTGTCCTACTTCTTTAATGCGTGGAAATAAGATCATTTCTTCTTTTTGCATATGCTGCGTCATGTCTTCGTTAATAGCATTAAATATTTCTAATACTTTTACCATGTAAGGATACCTGTCTCCATGTTTAGTTGCTACTTTTTCTATACGAAATAAAATAGTGGGCATACTTTGCTTTACATAAAAATGATGATGGATAAGAATGTAACTGATCAGTTGCTCGTAACTCATTTCAGTAAATGGAAGTACTTTGGTTGTAGTATCTTTTGAGCCTTCTAATTCTAATAAAAGTTTTTCAACTGAAATACCTTTTTCTTCGCAGGCTTGTTGTAATGTTCTTTTTCCTTTGCAGCAAAAATCGAGATTATATTTTTCCAGTACAGGAACGGTTTGATGATTTTGTGTTACAATTGTAGCCAATGTTTGTGTTGATAAATTTGTCATAATAAATTGTTTTTGCAAAGATGAATTCCTTTTTACCGATCATTTGTGATTGAAATCAGCTTTGATTTTTTTCTTTTAAACTAATAAGGATTAACAGCAGGCCAGAGAACATAATAACCGCAGCAGCTAATAATAATTCATTGATAAAAGGGATATTGGTATAATCTAAAGCAGCCACGCCTTGCGTCATTAAAAATATTTCGTTAATAATTATACCGCAGGCAAAGATGCCTGCACCCCCTGCCAGTTTTTTATTAATTACAAATGCGGAGGATGAAAGAATATATCCTAAAAGAAATAAAGTAATTACACCCAGCAATACCAAATGTAAATACCCAATTACAATAGGCCTGAAACCAAAAGCCAGATCGCTTAACGAAGGGATGGTAGAACCTAATTGCAGCAATAATTTTATAGATAAAGCAACAGCAGAAAACAACAATAACCATTTAGCAACAGGCGGCATGGACTGCTGTAATTGTACAGCTTGCTTTTTTATTATACCCACAGCAAATACCCAGCCCAATACCTGTGCAAATGCAGCCAGTATAACCAACACATAAACCCATAACGGAATATTCATCCATAGCGCAGATAAAAAATAAGCAGGTATTATAGCAGCAGTAAATAAAATAAAAATTCTTTTTAAAATTACGGCAGGTGCATGGGCAGATAGTTTTAATGTAAGCAAACCCATGCAGGTAAAAAAGAACCAGCCATTATATTGAAAATGTAAATAAAAATATTCGGCAGCCAGGTACCAGTTTTGATGAACAATACGGGCAACCATCATAATGGCTAAAGCAAAGGCACCGATAGAAGAAAGCGCATTAAATAAAACTGCAGCCTTAAACCAGGAGTGAGCAGTGTTTTTTGTTGTAAAACTATTAAGATCTTTCCAGTAATAAATGGCAAAGGCATAAGAAACAAAAATTGAAAGCGTAGAAAAAATTATAGAGAATAATCCATACCCCTCAATAGGAAAAGAAATTAACATGCCTATGGCAGTAAAAAGATTGGCATACAATAACCAACGATATTTTTTATACACAACTTCGCCTTTTTGTTGTACTAAATAGGCGATAAGAAAAACCATAATGACCTGTGTTATCCATCCTGCAAAAGCAAAATGGGAGTGGCCATGCAATAAATGTTTTTGATCGATAAAGGGCAAAGAGAAGGCGATCTTGTATCTTAGTATTACACCAATAGATGCCACAATAAATAAATTAAACAGGCAAATTTTTAACCAGCGTTGCAAATACAATGGCATATTAAATATTTACACAAAGAAACTACGGCTTAAAAATATCTGGTATGATTGAAATCATACTGAGCAATATACTTTTCCTTTTTCAATGATTACTTCGCCCTTTGTTTGCAGGTTTTTTATGGTACGGATAACTGTTTCCACTCTAAGGCCGGTCATATCTGCAATTTGCTGGCGGGTAAGTTTTATCTTGTTGCACTTGGGACAAATATTCTTTTTGGTTTGCTTAAAATAACTCAGCAAAGTAGATATGCTGTGTTCGGGATTGTGATTGGCCATCTCTTTTAAAATAAAAAATTTAAAGCGCAACCGCTCACTTAAAAGTTTACTAAAAGCAAAATGTATTTCCGGATTTTCTTTGATCAATTGTAAAAAGGTAGAGCGGTGCAGGCGGATGATCACCGCATCTTCATTGGCAATGGAAGTAGCTGCAAATGGACCGTCATCAAACAATGGCAGTTCTCCAAAACATTCTCCAGGTTCAATCATTACCTGTAAAAACTCTTTACCTTCTTCGTTAATGTTTACCCAACGTACGCTGCCACTTACCAACTGGTAGTAAAACTGGGCTTGTGTACCCTCATTAAAAATAATCTCGTTGGCTTTTAATTTTTTAAAAGCTGCCCCCCAGGCCAATAGTGTGTCAATGTCTATCATAAAAAAATTTCAGTTGCAAAACTACAGATGATAGATAAAAGTATTTGAATACCATTTTACAGGGTATGATGGCGGTTATAAACAGTTATGACTGTAATCATACCAGGCTGGGTTTAAGCCCGGTTCTATATAAGATTTTGGCAATTTTTCTCTCCTTTTAAATTTACAGCAAAAGATTGAAATTTTAAAGCCCCTTTTTTTTACTTATGATTCAACGCATAAATAAACATTTAAACCTGCTGTAATCTTGTGTCATCATTTAAAATCAAAAAAGAATTATCATGAAAAAATTGATCATCATTTTAAGTATAGCTGCTTTTATTTCGGCTTGCGGTGGCGGGGCCGGAAGCGATACCAAAGCTACAACTGATCCTTACGACAGCAAAGCAAACGCATCAAACGGTAATCCTTCTTACGATCCCAACAGGGGAGAGGGAAAATTTACTAAAGTAGAAGTTGCTGCTGCATTAGATGCCACAATGGCAACTAATGGCGAAAAAGTATTTGGTGTAAAATGCAGCAGTTGCCACAAACTAACCGACGAAAAATTAGTTGGCCCCGGTTGGAAAGCTGTAACAAGCCGCCATACAGCGGAGTGGATAATGAATTTTGTAACCAATACCGATGAGATGTTGAATAAAGACCCTAAAGCACAGGCGCAACTGGAAATATGTTTGGTACGTATGCCTAATCAAAACCTGAGCGATGAGGATGCCAGAGCGTTATATGAATTTATGCGTAAGAACGATGGTGTAAAATAAATATCTAAAAAGTAATTACTTAAAACAATCTATATGAGATGTATTAAATTAATAACAGCAGCTGTTTTCGGTATCAGTTTGCTGATGGGCTTTAATGCCTGTAAACCCAAAAACGCCGGTAATGCTGTAAGTTCTGATGCCGCTGCAAAAGCTTATGTGGCACCAGGTAAATACGATGAGTTTTACAATTTTGTATCAGGCGGCTTTAGCGGTCAATTGGCTGCTTATGGCTTACCATCGGGCCGTTTGCTTCGTGTAATTCCTGTTTTTTCTGTTGATCCGGAAAAAGGCTGGGGCTATAGCGAAGAAACAAAACCAATGTTAAATACCTCTCATGGTTTTGTGCCATGGGATGATTTGCACCATACCGAATTATCGCAAACCAATGGCGAAATTGATGGCCGCTGGGTTTTTGGTAATGCCAATAATACACCACGTGTGGCACGAATAGATTTAACTACATTCCGCACTCAGGAAATTATTGAATTACCCAACAGTGCCGGTAACCACAGCTCTCCTTTTATTACAGAAAATACAGAGTATGTTGTTGCAGGTACAAGGTTTAGCGTACCACCCGATGATAAAAATGGCGATGTACCTATTAATACTTACAAACAAAATTTTAAAGGCACTATTAGTTTTATAAGTGTAGGTAAAGAAGATGGTAAAATGGATGTTGCTTTTCAAATACAATGCCCAGGTGTAAACTTCGATTTAAGCCATGCCGGTAAAGGTAAATCTCATGGATGGTTTTTCTTTAGTTGTTACAATACTGAACAGGCCAATACTTTGTTAGAGGTAAATGCATCGCAAAAAGATAAGGATTTTATTATGGCAGTAAACTGGAAAAAAGCAGAAGAATATTTAAAAGCCGGTAAAGGAAGAAAGCAGGCAGTAAAATATGCACACAATACGTACAGTGATAAAACACATTCTGCCACATCCGAAATTAAAACAGAAGTTACCGTACTGGATGCAAAAGAACTAAAAGACATTTGCTATTTTATTCCTTGCCCTAAATCGCCACATGGCTGCGATGTTGACCCAACCGGCGAATACATTGTAGGCAGTGGAAAACTGGCCGCTTTAATTCCGGTATTTAGTTTTGATAAAATGATAAAAGCCATTGCTGATAAAGCTTATGCAGGCGATTACGATGGTATACCAGTAATAAAATACGAAGCCGCATTATATGGCGAAGTAAAAAAACCGGGCCTTGGCCCTTTACATACCGAGTTTGATGGTAAAGGTTTTGCCTACACCACTTTCTTTGTATCAAGCGAAGTGGTTAAATGGAATATTAAAGATCTTACTGTAGTAGACAGGGTGCCCACTTATTATTCTGTTGGTCACTTATGTATCCCCGGTGGCGATAGCAAAAAACCAAGTGCTAAATATTTAATAGCATATAATAAAATTACTAAAGACCGGTATTTACCTACCGGCCCCGAGTTAGCACAAAGTGCACAACTGTATGATATTAGCGGCGATAAAATGCAACTGATACTCAACTTTCCCACCATTGGCGAACCGCACTATGCACAGGCAGTACCTGCAGATCTGATAAAAGGAAAATCAGTTAAGTTTTTCAAGATTGATGAAAACCAGCATCCTTATGCTTCTAAAGGGGAAGGTACCACCAAAGTAGTAAGAACAGGAAATAAAGTAGATGTGTATATGACCTGTATCCGTTCGCATTTTTCACCTGATAATATTGAAGGCATAAAAGCAGGCGATGAAGTATATTTTCATGTAACCAACCTGGAACAGGATTGGGATGTACCTCATGGATTTGCAATAAAAGGAGCCAACACCGGCGAACTTTTAATTATGCCCGGAGAAACACAAACCTTAAAATGGGTGGCTGAAAAAGTGGGCATGTTCCCATTCTATTGTACTGATTTCTGTAGTGCATTGCATCAGGAAATGCAGGGCTACATAAGAGTATCACCGGCAGGAAGTAATGTGCCATTGTTATTTAGTACGGGTAAAAATTATCCGGTGGCAGATAGCGCAGCAAAAAAATAAAAGAATTGAGCAAAAAGCAAAAGGGCAGGTTTTATGCCTGCCCTTTTTTACTACAATCATTTTAAAATAACAAAATGAAAACGTCACGGATACAAGGCTGGGTAAGAGGGGTGCTAATACTTTGCGGCCTTGGATTAATTGCAGTTTTATTTGTACCCATGTGGAGAATAGATTTAGTGGCGCCACAATATCCTGAAGGATTGATGTTATTGATTCATCCGCATAAACTGGCGGGTAATGTAGATATCATCAATGGATTAAACCATTACATTGGTATGAAAACTTTACATACCGAAGATTTTATAGAGTTTACCGTATTGCCTTATATAATTGCTGTTTTTGCCGCACTGTTTATTATAGTAGCTGTAGTTGCAAAAAGAAAATTACTCAACGGCTTATGCATTTTATTTGTTGCCTTTGGCGTATTGGCCATGTACGATTTTTGGAGATGGGAGTATAATTATGGGCACAACTTAAATCCCGATGCAGCTATCATTGTGCCGGGCATGGCTTATCAGCCACCATTAATTGGCTTTAAACAATTGCTGAACTTTGGCGCTTACTCTATGCCCGATATTGGAGGATGGATATTTATTGGTGTGGGCGCTTTATTACTTTTAGCTGTGTTTGCCGAATGGAAGTTTGCAAAAAAAATGAAAAAAAATTATGCTGTTGCAACTGCTTTAATATTTTTAACCATTAGTTTTTCTTCCTGCAGTGTACAACCAGAGCCCATTAAAACAGGGGTGGATAATTGTTACTTCTGTAAAATGACCATCAGCGATGAAAAATTTGGTGCCGAGCTGCTTACCAAAAAAGGGAAGATATATAAGTTTGATGATGTGCATTGTATTTTAAATTACCTGAAAACAAAAGATGTGGCTTCTGAAAACATAAAAGATATTTACCTTACTGATTTTTGCGGCAGCCACCAGTTAGTTAATGTTAATCAATCTTCTTTATTAAAAAGCGAAATACTCAGAAGCCCGATGGCAGGTAATATTGCTGCATTCGATAATAAAGACAGTTTGCTGAAAATGCAGCAACGTTATCCCGGTGCAATGGTTAACTGGAGCGATTTAATAAAATAATGAAAGCCTTTATCACCATAATAGTATTTGTACTGTTCGCTGTTACCGGTAATGCAAAAACAATTCGTGTTGGTAAACTGCAGGCTATAAAAACTATTCAGCAAGCTATACAAATAGCAGCAAAGGGCGATACGGTTTTAGTAGATGCAGGCCTTTATCACGAAAAAAATCTTATCATTAATAAAACTATTTTTTTAATTGGCATCAACCATCCTGTTTTGGATGGCGAAAACCAGTATGAAAACATTTCAATTAAGGCAGATGGCGTTGTAGTGGATGGATTTAAGGTGGTGCATTCCGGCGTATCAAGTATAGAAGATTTTGCAGGCATTAAAATTTATAACCGCAGGGATGTGATCATCAAAAATAATATTTTAGACGATACTTTTTTTGGTATTTATTCTCAATACGGTACCAATTGTACCATCGAAAAAAATACCCTTACAGCAAACAGTAAAGAAGAACAGCAAGCCGGTAATGGTATTCATTGCTGGAAGAGTGATAGCATGCGCATTATTGCCAATACTATATCCGGGCACAGGGACGGTATATATTTTGAGTTTGTAACTAACTCTGTTATCTGGCGCAATACTTCTTTTAATAACCTGCGCTACGGGCTGCATTTTATGTTCAGCAACAACGATGCCTATATTACCAACATTTTTAAAAACAATGGTGCCGGTGTAGCAGTAATGTTTAGCAATCATGTAAAAATGTTTAATAATTATTTTGAAGAGAACTGGGGCGATGCCTCTTATGGTTTGTTACTGAAAGAAATATCTGATGGCTATATCAACAATAATCATTTTACAAAAAACACTACAGGTATTCACATGGAAGGTGCCAGCCGCATTGCTATGGAAAAAAATGTTTTTGATAATAATGGCTGGGCTTTAAAGATACAGGCAAGCTGCATGGATATTGTACTCACTAAAAATAATTTTATCAGTAATACTTTTGATGTGGGTACTAACGGAAGTTTGGTGTTGAATACTTTCAATAATAATTACTGGGATAAATATGATGGCTATGATTTGAACAAGGATAAAATTGGTGATGTGCCTTACCGCCCCGTAAGTATGTATTCCATGATCATTGAACAAAATCCGCCGGCCATGATGTTGTTCAGAAGTTTTATGACCAGCCTGCTGGATAAAACCGAAAAAATTATCCCCACGCTTACGCCGGAAAATTTAAAAGACGATCATCCATTAATGAAACCTTTACCACTATGATCATTGCAAGCAACGTATCAAAAAAATTTGGTAAGCTAACCGCACTGGATAATGTGTCGGTAACCTGCAACAAGGGCGAATGCATTGCATTGATCGGTCCTAACGGCAGCGGCAAAACTACTTTGATAAAAAGTATTTTAGGCATGGTGGTATGCAATAGCGGCTTTATAACTTTCAACGAAAAAAATATTTTGCACGACTGGCAATACCGTGCTCATATTGGCTACATGCCGCAAATTGGCCGCTACCCCGATAATATGACCATTGGGCAAATGCTGGAAATGATGAAAGATATCCGCCATCAAAAAAATGCAGTATTGGATGAAGACCTGGTGCAGCAATTTAAATTGAATGAGTTGCTGCATAAACGCATGAGAACATTATCGGGCGGCACACGGCAAAAAGTTAGTGCAGCACTGGCTTTTTTATTTAACCCCGATGTGTTGATATTAGATGAACCTACTGCCGGATTAGACCCCGTAGCCACCGAAATTTTAAAAGATAAGATCATTGCCGAAAAGCAAAAAGGAAAACTGGTGTTGATCACTTCGCATATTTTAAGTGAGCTGGACGACCTGGTAACGCAGGTGATCTATATGCAGGATGGTGTACTGCAATTTCATAAAACCATTGAGGATTTAAGAAAAGATACCGGCCAGGAAAAATTGTCTAAAGCTATCGCCAGTGTAATGGTAAAAATAAATGGGTAACCAGTAAAAACTACCAATGAAAAAAATTATCAAATACGTTATTATAGATATCCTGCGTAATAAAATTATGCTGGCCTACACCTTGTTTTTGCTGTTAATTTCATTAAGTGTTTTTAACCTGGAAGATAATTCGGCCAAAGGCTTACTGAGTTTGCTCAACATCATTTTAATAATTGTGCCATTGGTAAGTATTATGTTTTCGGCCATTTATGTGTATAACAGTGCCGAGTTTTTAGAGTTACTGGTAAGCCAGCCACTAAAAAGAAAAACGATCTGGCTAAGTGTTTTCTCCGGTTTAGCATCTTCGCTGGCCATTGCCTTTTTTGTGGGTGCAGGTATTCCTATTTTATTATATGAAGCCACAGCAACAGGTTTTATGATGCTGGGCACGGGGTTACTATTATCTGTAATTTTTGTAGCCATAGCCATGCTGGCCGCTGTTATAACAAGAGACAAAGCCAAAGGTATTGGTGTAGCCATTTTACTATGGTTATATTTTTCGTTATTATTTGATGGGCTGGTATTATTTGTATTATTTCAATTTGCCGATTATCCCATGGAAAAAATAATGGTGGGGGTAAGTACGTTAAACCCCATAGATCTTAGCCGTATTTTAATATTACTAAAAATGGATGTATCGGCACTAATGGGTTATACCGGCGCCATATTTAAAAACTTTTTTGGCACACAAACCGGTGTGCTGCTATCTTTTTTAGTATTAACCCTGTGGATCGTAATTCCCACCTGGTTATCGCTGAGAAAATTTAACCGTAAAGACCTGTAATTATGAAACGACATGAAGCATTGGCACCTTTATCAAGAGAGCATCACGATGCATTGATACTGGCACAACTTTTAAAGAAAAATGCACCGGTATATAAAGGTCTGCCGCAATTGCCCAAAGACAAAGCAGTATATGCAACAAATTTTTACCACAGCAATTTGCAAAAACATTTTAAGCAGGAAGAGCAAATGCTGCATAAGGTAAAGCAATACAATAGTAAAATAGAAGAAATTACCCCGGAAATAATATATGAGCATGAACAATTAACGCAGCTTTTTATCAGCCTTGATAAAACTGCCGACCTGCAAACCACAATGGATACTTTAGGAAAAGCTTTGGAAGCCCATGTAAGAAAGGAAGAAAGAATTTTATTTCCATTGATACAAGAGCACTGCCCCGCAGAAATATTAAACAGTATAGAATTGTAATTACCCAAAACTTATACAATATGAAAAAAGATATTGAAGCAAAAGCGGATATACAATTATTAGTGGATGCCTTTTATGAAAAAATAAAAATGGATGCAGTAATAGGATACATTTTTACAGATGTTGTAAAAGTGCATTGGGAAAAACATTTGCCTGTAATGTATAATTTTTGGGAAAATACTTTATTCTACACCGGCTCTTACGAAGGTAATCCTATGGAACTGCACAAACATTTACACCGGGTAATGCCTTTAACCGCCGAACATTTTACACAATGGACCAACTTGTTTACCCAAACTGTTGATGAGTTGTTTGAAGGAAAAAATGCGGGCCTTGCAAAGCAAAGGGCCATTAGTATTGCTACTGTAATGCAAATAAAAATTCTGGCTGAGCATCCCGGCACCGATAAAATATTTTAAATGATACTGGTATATAAAAAAGCAGTCCCCAATTGGTTGGGGACTGCTTTTTTATAAGTTATTGGATCGTAAACTGTTTTATTTTGTAGCCGGAGGTAATAACACCGCATCAATTACATATACAATGCCGTTAGATGCAGGCACTGTGGCAATAATATTGGCCACTCCATTTACCATCAGTTTGCCATCTTTTTTACTGATAGTAATATTGCCGCCATTTACCTGGCCGATGCTTTGCCCGTCCTGCAACATATCTTCTTTAAACACACCCACCGAAACATGATATTGCAAAATATCAGTTAGTGCATCTTTCTTTTCGGGTTTTAATAAACCATCTACAGTGCCTGAAGGTAATTTATCAAAAGCTGCATTGGTAGGGGCAAACACGGTAAACGGGCCTGCATTACTTAATGCATCTACTAACTCAGCAGCTTTTACTGCCGCTACTAAAGTGGTATGATCTTTACTGCCAATGGCAACCTGTACTACATTTTTTGCCGACTGGTCATCTTGCACAGCCGATTGTCCGGCGCCGGGAGTTGCAGCGGCAGATGAGGTGCTTGCAGTGCTGGTTTTTTCTTCTGCAGAATTGCAACTTAATGCAAAAACTAATGAGCCTAATGCCAGGGAGGTTTTTATTGTTCTTTTCATATCAACAAGTTTTGATTTACTGATTAAATTATTGGTAAATCTACTCTGGCAACTTGTTTTGGTTTATGATTGCAATCACAATTGAAAAAATAATTCCCCAGTTGGTGTCTCATCAAGCAGAACTCCCTCGTCGGTATTCCATCGAACAGAATGAATACGTTTTTTGAAACACAAATAGGGTAGGGATTTTTTTACAAAAAATTTAGGTTAGCCACTAAGACTCGAAGGCACAAAGGGAAAATGCATAGCATTTTTCTGCTTAGTGCCTTTGGCTCTTTGTAGCTAAACTCTTTTCAGCGAAGCTGGAAAAAATATCGCTGCTTTTTCAACCAACCCCAACTTTTCTTCTGCACCTGGCCGGGGCAGGCTGCCAATACCTGAATTCAATCATATTTTATTTCTTGGATGGCTTTAATATCCTTCCTAATTTCGTTTGAAATTTTTTATTTAAAACAGCTACATGTTTGATGCAAGATTTGTAAGTGATGCTGATTTTGATAAGGTTATTTTAAAAGACACAGCCACGGGTACATCGGTAGAAATTATTCCTTCCTGCGGAGCTATTTTACATGCGTTTACCGTTTTAAATAATGGCAGCCCTTTAAATGTAATTGATGGGTATAGCAATACTGAAGATTTTAAAAATAATGTAACCGCCAAAGGGTTTAAAAGTTGCAAACTTTCGCCTTTTGCCTGCCGTATAAAAGATGCTACCTATAAATTTGGAGCGCAGCAATATACTACCGAAAAATTTTCACTAAAGGGCAATGCCCTGCACGGTTTATTATACGATGCTATTTTTACAGTTGCTAAAACCTGGGCCGATGAAAATGCGGCAGGCGTTTTACTGCAACATGAATATAGCGGTAGCGATAAAGGTTATCCATTCAACTATACCTGCAGCATCAGCTACGAATTAAAAAAAGATAATGCGTTGAGTATTGTAACCAGCATTACCAATACAGACGAAGGCTTAATACCCATACAGGATGGCTGGCACCCGTACTTTGGTTTTGGTGGCAGTATTGATGAGCTGCAACTGGAATTTCAAAGTAAAGAACTGGTAGAGTTTGATGCTGAATTAATACCCACCCGCAAATTAATTCCTTACGAAGAATTTGGGGCGCTTAAAAAAATTGGCAACGTCGAATTTGATACCTGCTTTACCGTAAACTTTTATGAGTGTCAACCACTTTGTGTGTTAAGAGATCCGGCACAAAAAATACAGGTAGAAATTTATCCCGATAAAAGCTATCCTTATTTACAAATTTACACGCCGCCGCACCGGAACAGTATTGCCATAGAAAACCTGAGTGCCGCACCAGATGTATTTAACAATGGCATAGGGGCCAAAGTACTGGCACCCGGCGAAAACGCTAATTTTACAACAACTTATAAAATCACTTTGTTATCATAATCAACATGAACAATTTAGCCACCAGTATCCTCAACACTTTCAAAAAAAAATTTACTACACAACCCAATGTATATTTTTCGCCGGGGCGTATTAATTTAATTGGCGAGCATATCGATTATAATGATGGTTATGTAATGCCTGCGGCTATAAGCAAGGGTATTTATTATGCCGTGGCTGCAAATAATACCGATACGTTGAATTTTTATGCGGCAGACTTTGATGAAAGTTTATCTATTGCCATAACCGATGTTAAAAAACTGGACAACTGGAAAAATTATGTACTGAGTGTGGTAAATGAATTTGTTTTGGCGGGTAAGCCCATTGGTGGATTTGATTGTGTTTTTGGTGGCGATATTCCCCGTGGCAGTGGCATGAGTAGTTCTGCAGCGGTAGAAGGTGGTTTGGCATTTGCGCTTAATGATATTTTTAATTTTGGAATGAACCGTGTGGAACTGGCCTTGCTTTGCCAGCGTGCCGAACATAATTACCCCGGCGTAAACTGCGGCATCATGGATATGTATGCCAGCATTAATGGCAAAAAAGACCATGTTATTTTGCTGGACTGTAAAAATATTACGCACGAGTATTTCCCATTAAAATTAGACGGCTATAAAATTGTATTACTGAACACCAGGGTATCTCACACATTAGCCAGCGGCGAATATAATGTAAGGAGAAAGCGTTGCGAAGAAGGTATGGAAGTATTGAAAAAAGAATTGAACGTGCAATCTTTTAGAGAAATTAAAAGTGCTGCCGATGTAGAGCTGCATAAAGATAAAATGAAACCCGAAGTGTACAACTGCTGCAAATTTGTGGTGGAAGAAATTGCACGTACGCAAAAGGGAGCTGCATTTTTACAGCAAAATAACCTGGCTGCCTTTGGCGAAATAATGTATGCCGGCCACGAAGGCTTAAGCAAACTGTATGATGTAAGCTGCCCCCAATCGGATTTTTTGGTAGCCTTTGCAAAAGCCAGCGGCAATGTAATTGGTGCAAGGCAAATGGGCGGCGGCTTTGGCGGCTGCACCATTAATATTATTAAAGACGAAGCGATCAACGAACTTATTGCGGCAGCAACAGCAGCTTATCAAAAAGAATTTGATATTGAGCTGGAAGCTTATGTTATGGAGATCAGTGATGGGGTGGGAAGGGTGGAACGGTAATAATAAAACCAAATGTACGCTATGCTTATTCTATTTCTTGTTTTGTCCAGTATGCAAATGACTGAGGTGGTGTTAAATTAAAATCTTCTCTCAAACATTTTGGTTTTCTATATTTTGTTTTTGTTTTTATTTTAATTGCAAAGCCATGTTCTTTATCTGCAAAGTATTCATAAAAATATTGCTCAGTTATTCCCGAAAAATCCTTTGTCAATTTCCAAAGTGTTTCTAAGTCGTGTTTAATAATTTTTTCAATTTGGAACTCTCCAATTACCTTTTGTACCGGCGACGAAGAATAAACTAAAATGGTCTTTATGTTTTCGTTTTTAAATATTGACTTTCTAAATTCAAATTTTTTTGAACCATCAAATATTTTGTTAGCAAATTCAGGTTTTATTGATAAGACTACTTTCATTTTTGAAAAGAATATTGTGCAATTTGAAGAAAATGTTCCCGACTAATTTGACGAAACCCTCTCGGCATATCTAAAATATTCGGAATTACTCCATTTTCATTCAGCCATTTTAAATTAGGTCGCTTTGGTAAAGATAACGCATAAATAAAGTTAACTACGAAAGGACGACTTTTTTTATTATAGTTCCAATGTTCGCTAAGTTTCTTATCTGTGAAAACGCTACGTTTCCTACAAATTGAAAGAAATGAGTTTTCATCTTTTATGTTTTCAACAACAGATTCTACAACACCAATTGTTGTTGCCACACCAGTATGAATTGCATTGCCTTGGTCTCCCGTACGATAAAATATAATCAAATCACCCGGTCTCAAATTTCGTTCGTACGAACGTGAAATATAAACTTTACTTAAAGCATTGCGGTGCGGTTCGTTTTCGGTAAAGTTTATAGGAGATTCTGTTCTTAGAATTGAGTCAGGAAATAGTTCAGTATGATATTCAGGATAGATTGGAACGATAAAGATGTTGCTTTCTTTTGAAAGGTATGGAAAAGTGAGTTTTGGATTTACTAAATTTATTTCCTGTTTTCTGTCAAAGTTTTTGATATAAACTTTTTCATCTCCGTTATCAGTAGATTTTATTCCATGGAAAGTAAATCCCCATTCTTCAAGTAATCCTATAAGTCTTACCTGCTCCGGTCGTTTATCAAAAATAGTTACATAAATTTCATCAACTTTATATTGAAAGGCATTATCAAAGATTATTTTTAAAAATCTTTCTCCAATTTTAAAACCGTTGCTGGTGACTTTAAACGTTCCAATTTTTAAACGTTTTTTATTTTTGAAAGCTGGTGTTATATCAGAATAATTTTCAACTTCGTCTTCTATTTTGATGTATAAGAAGGCAGAAAGAACTTCATTATGATAGCAAGCATAAGAAATTTCGTCAGCTTTTATATTATACCACTTGTTAAATCCCTTGTAATCTTCCCGAAAGCTGTCAAAAAAATCGTCCTCAATATTTACTTGTGCAAAATCAACTTTTTTAACGGCTAAAACTTTGTAGTCAACTAAATTGGGATTTTCAGCAGTTACTTTTTCAAGGAATTGGTCAATTTTAAAAACTCTGTCTGAAATTCCTAACAGTAAAGCTTTGGTATGAATTTTTTTGTCTTCTGATATTAAAATGTCAACTCTGTCGCAAAATACTTCATTAAGAATTTTAGTGTCGTTTTCATCATTTGCTACAGTGTCGATTTGTTTGCTTACTTGTTCTAGAATTTGACTTATCGGGGCAAGATTCCGTATTAAATTATAGCTTTCAACTTTGATTGCCATTGTGGCTACTGTCTGGGGGTCTTTATTACGGTTAAGTTCCTCAACAGTAGCTGGATGTATAAATTTTTCGTATTTAAGTTTATCAATCCAATTAAATAGAACTCCAATGTCTTGGTTTATTACTTTGGATGCCTCTCTATGAATAATAATATTAGTGTCGAGGAGTACTTTCATAATTAAATTCCTATTAGTTTTAGTGCTAAAGTAAGCTACTTTTTTGCATAAAACAATATTTGCATATAAGCTATTGTATGAAAGCCTTGTAAGCAAAAAAAAGGCCCAGCAAAAAAAGTATAATTCCTAAAATAAAATATATAGTCCTTCCTAAATCTCCAAAAATTCAACCATATCTAATTTCTTTGGTATTGCCTAAATGTTTTTGTGTTTTTTATAGCACCATAAGAAAGGAAAATGCCATACAATATTCCAAAGAGAGATAAAAACAATAAGAAAATACTTTTGACTGTTGCTGTCATAGTGATTGCAGGATAATAATTACAGCCTAATATAAATCTTCTTCCTCAGAAGCATTACAACGGTATAGAAATATTAATACTCGTTCCATTTCCCACCGAAGATTCCAAATTAAAACTACCATTGAGTGCGGCCACCCTTTCCCTCATACCTAAAACGCCAAAAGAATTTTTGCTTTTTAATAATTCGGTATCAAAGCCAAGGCCATTATCGGCTATGCTAAAAATTATATTGTTGTTGGTACAGGTTAACGAACTGGTAACCTGGCTGGCATGTGCATATTTGGTAATATTGGTCAATGCTTCCTGAAATATCCTGAAAATGCAGGTGGCTACAGGCTCTTCGGCCTTTACAGTTTCTTTAGGGCCATTAAACAAAAGTGGAATATCTGTAGTGGCAGTAAATTGCCGGCCCTGCCATTCCAATGCTTCAATAAGGCCGTAGTTATCCAGTATGCCTGTACGCAGTTCGTTTAAAGTTTTTCTTACCGATACATTGCCGGCATCCAGCAGCGTAATGATATTGGTAAGCCTGTTTTTTATATCGGCATCTTCGTCAGGTACTTTTTTATTGATCCATACTATGCCCATTTTTATGGCCGTTAATTGTTGCCCCAGATCGTCATGAATTTCACGGGCAATTCTTATACGCTCTTCTTCACGAATATTTTGCAGGTGCCGTGTAAGTTGCCGCAATTGTTCGTTTACGTTTTCAATTTCCTGCTCGGCTTTCTTTTGTTCGGTAATGTCCATCATACTGCCTACCATACGCAGCGGCCGCCCTTGTAAATTGCGGAGTATGTAACAGCGGTCGTAAATAAAGCGGTATTGGTTATTGGGCATCCTGAAACGATATTCTGTAATAAATACGCTTTTATCAGAGGTAAGGCTTGCTGCCTGTTTATCAATAATAGTATTACGGTCTCCGGGATGTATACGTTCCTGCCAAACATTTTCACCCGGCACAGGATCGGCCATGGTTAGGCCAAATAGTTGCTGGTGTGTTTCGTTACCCCACAGTTCGCTGGTTTCAAAATTCCATTCCCATAAAGCATCATTGGTGGCACGGCTTATCAGTTGAAAGCGTTCGTTACTTTGCTGTAATTCCTGCTCTGCCTTTTTTCTTTTAGTAATATCCCTTAAAAAAATGGATACCCCTTCCGGCGAAGGATAAATATGATTTTCGAACCAGCGTTCGGCAGATAGAAAATGTTCTTCTATATAGATGTATTGCTGCAGTTCCATGGCCTTATGATAGGCTTGGTAAAATGGCTGACCGGCACCATCGGGAAATACCGTCCAGATATTTTTACCAATGATATTTTTAGGATCACAATTAAAAATTTCGCCGGCTTTGCTGTTCATATATGTATAGCACCAGTTGGTATCCAGGGCTACAAAAGCATCCGCAATTCTTTCCAGTGTAATGCGGTAATTTTTTTCGCTTGCCTGTAATTGCAATGTTTTTTCCTGTACCAGTTGATTGAGGCGTAAAGGTTGCTTAACTATAAACCATGCAAACAGGCCGCCTGTTGCAGCTAAAATAAACCCCAGTAATGCAAAAAAGAATATGCCGGAAAAAGTAATACTTTTTTCTGCTATAATGTACAACCGCCATTCGCCATTGGGTATTTCAACGGGTATAGAATATTCTTTTTTGAATGAATTATTGTTGCGCAGGAAAAATTCTTCCTGCCCTGTAGCCATATTGATCTTTGCCAGCTGGTACGAAAAGTTACCATTGTTAGAGGTATCGATACCGGCGGCATCTAATAAAGTGGATAATTTAATAAGTGCTGCCGAAAACCCCCAAAGTTTATTGTTTTTAAAAATGGGTATGCGGCTTACAAAACCTGCACCGCCCTGCTTTAAATTGATGGGTCCGGAAATAAAAAATCCTTTTTTTTGTATAGCCGCAACGGCTCCGCTTTTTCTTGCCGAATCGAGTAAAACATTAAAGCCAAGTACAGCTTCGTTACCTTTTAAAGGATACACATTGGTTATTACGCCGCCCTGTAAAAGTTCTATTGCGTCAATATATTTATTGCTGTTTAATAATTGTTTGGCCACACTGTCAAAATCCTGTGGCACACCATTTTTTTCAATAATAAATGCCAGGGTTTGTGTTGCTGAAAAACTATAGTTGATAACATTTTGCAATCTTTCTTTGGTTAAAGTTGCCTGGTTGGAAATTTCCCTGTGGTCGGCATCTTTGCGCAGTAAATAACGCTGATAGGTGAGGAGTTGAGTAAGAAACAGTAATGCAAAAAAAAACAACCAGGCCACTGGTAACCGGCCTTTTGATAAAACGTGCGAACGATTGATTGTTCATAATGTACATATAAAAATTTACCAGGAGCAACTGTTGTTAATTGCTTCTTAAAACCCTCAGAGTTTTTTACCGGCTTTATTATTAGTAATCTGCTACCGGATAAGGTGTTCACTTTTTTTACTAAAAAAGTGATACTGCAAAAATACCGTCTTTTTTTCAGGTTGAAAGAAGCTATGAAACAATGAGGTCAATAGTTTAAACAAAAAAGCAGCATTTTAATAGGGTGGAATGCAAGTGCCGTTAATACTTTAAGTTACACATTATTTAACATAAATAAATGAAGTAATAAATTATTGTAACAATTACCGGTGAGTTATTTAAAATTATGCAAGCTGTTTATGTACAGCAAAAAGCATTTTTCTATACAGTAAATGGAGGTTTAAATAAATATGGATGATTGCTTATACTCTTATATAGATCTTCTTTTTATCAAGCAGCCATGCAAAAAACCACATCATGGTAATAAAGCACAGCGCATAAATTAATGAACCAATATTGGGCAGCGAAGGAAAGATGGGCTTACACAAATGCTCGTAAAACCAGGCAAATGGGGTGAGGAATTTTGGTTTGCCGTCAATAGTAAATCCGTTGGGTATTCTTATTAAAGCCAGGCCCTTAGGTAATAAAGCACTCATAGCAAAAATGAATAGGGCATTTTTACCAAATACATCAAAAAAGCGGCTCCATAAGCCACGGCTGTTTTTAAATTCAATCAAATATATCATTAGCGATAAAATGAGTGTGGCCAGGCCGGTAGTGTACATGGTATAGCTGCTGGTCCATATTTTTTTGTTGATAGGAAAAACCATGTCCCAGCAAAAGCCGGTGAAAATTAAAACACAGGCAGCGGCAAATAAACCATTGAGCATTTCGGGTGTTTTACCTTTTTGTACAATGTAATTACCAATAAGATACCCTAACACCACTTGCACAATGGCGGCAAAAGTACTCATCAGGCCTTCGGGGTCAAAAGCAATGCCTTCGCCATGGTATAAATGTTTTTCGCCTAAAATACTTTTGTCTATTGCGGTACCAAACCAACCATTAATGCTGAACGGGTCGGCGGGGTTTGCGGCTACGCACAGGAACCAGTAGCATAATAAAATAACGCCGCTCATTACAAAGGATCCACGCACTTTAAAAAAATGCACGATCACCGATGCAAAAAAATAACTTAAGGCAATGCGCTGCAATACACCCAATATGCGCAGGCTGTCAAACGGTTTACCCACAATATTGCCGGCATCATTATATTTTATAAACGGGAACCAGTTTAAGAAAAGGCCAATTAAAAATATCAGCACCGTTCTTTTGATCACTTTTTGCCAAAAAGCTGCTTCGCCTGCCGCTTCTAATTTGGGCATTACAAAAGCCATGGCATTGCCTACGGCAAATAAAAAGAAAGGGAACACCAGGTCGGTAGGGGTACAGCCATGCCAACCGGCATGTTGCAGCGGCGGAAATATATGGCCCCAACTGCCGGGATTATTTACCAATATCATCAGCGCCACCGTGGCACCTCTGAATACATCGAGTGAATAAAAGCGTTGGTTCATGTGGTTGTATTGAAAGGGTTCTTTTTTGGGTTTTTCCTTGTATCGATCATGTTAATTATGATGATTTTATTTTCTTCTATTCGGTAATAAATCCTGTTGTGTTTGGTGATTAAAATGCTTTTGGTATTTTTTATAGCAGTTATATTTCCGGTAGCAGGGTAAAGTTTGATAACTTTTATTTTTCCTTCAAGTTTATCAAGAAATTCATTAGCAATTGTAATATTCCATTCTTTTCGTAAATAAGCAAGCAACTTATCTAACTTATTCAAAAATCTCTTTTTGTAGATAATTTTGTTCGCCATTCTTGAATGTATTGTGCAAATTCTTCTTCTGAAATAGTGTCTTTGTCCGGGTCTTCTGTAGCAAGCTCTTCCAGTTCCGCCCTGTCTTCAGGCGACAGATCAGAAAGGTCGTCAAAATTTTCTTTAGTTTTTGTTTGATAGGCAACAATGTCTTCCTTAACCATACTTAGTAAGTCTTCATCCTCAGTATTGTCGATCAATTGATGGAGTTCTTTTTTTAATTCTTCTTTGCTCATAAAAAGCATTTTATCAAATCTACAAAAAAGGCTGTAAATAAAAAGACCAAGTTTTTCAACCTGGCCTATTAATATTTAGTTGTCAATTGTTAATCGTCAGCCATGAATAAAGCTGCTTTTGTAATGCAAACTACTCACGTTTTACTACTCATGTCTCACGAAAATCACATTCTCTCACTCAACTCCAGCCACCGCATTTCTTTTTCATCTAACTGCGAAACTATTTCTCCAATTCTTGCTGCAGCTTTTTGCAGATCTTCAAAATTTAAACTGCCGCTGTTCATTTTTTCTTCTAAAGTTGCTTTTTCTTTTTGCAACGCAGGCATATCTTTTTCTATCGTTTCAAACTCCAGCTTTTCTTTAAAAGATAATTTCTTTTGTTCGTTGTTACCAGTTTTTTGTTTTACAACAGGTGCTACTTCTACTGGCGCTTTTTCGGCCACCACTTCATAACCCGTAAATTTTGCATTGGCCACTGCCTCACGGTACTGACTATAGTTACCGGGGAAATCTTTTATCACGCCATCACCTTCAAAAGCAAACAAATGATCCACCATGCGGTCCATAAAATACCTATCATGACTTACAATTAAAATACAACCCGGGTAATCCAATAAAAATTCTTCCAGTGTTCTTAAAGTTTGCAGGTCCAGGTCGTTGGTAGGTTCATCTAAAATTAAAAAGTTGGGATTTAGGAACAGTACACTTAATAAATGCAGTCTTCTTTTTTCGCCACCGCTTAATTTGCTTAGTGGCGTGTATTGCTGCTCGGCACCAAAGCCAAATTTTTCCATAAACTGGCTGGCCGATATTTTACTGCCATCTGCCAAAGGAAAAAATTCAGCAAAATCTTTTACATATTCAATGGCACGCTTATCTTCTTTGTATTTTAATCCTTCCTGGTCAAAGTTGCCAAACACTACCGTATCACCATGATTGATCTTGCCACTATCCGGTTGCTCCTGGTGCAAAGCAATTTTTAAAAAGGTAGATTTGCCCACACCGTTCTTACCCACAATGCCCACCCGTTCGCCTCTTTTAAAAGTATAATCAAATCCTTTTATCAATACTTTATCGCCATAGCTTTTATTGATCTTTTTCATCTCTAAGATCTTTCCGCCAAGCCTGGTCATTTTTACCTGCAGGCTTACTTCGTTATCTTCTTTTTTCAGGCTCACTCTTTCTTCCACTTCGGCAAAAGCATCCTGCCGGCTTTTACTTTTGGTGGTACGTGCCTTGGGTTGCTTACGCATCCACTCCAGTTCTTTTCTAAAAATGTTTTTATCTTTTTGCAGCTCGCTGGCCTGTACCTCGTGACGTAAACTTTTTGTTCTAAAAAATAATCGTAATCGCCTTTATAGGTAAATACTTTTTCTTCATCCATTTCCAATATCTCGTTACACACCGCATCTAAAAAATAACGATCATGCGTTACCAAAAGCAGCGTAACTTTTTGTGCACTCAAATAATCTTCCAGCCACTCAATCATGCTTACATCTAAATGGTTGGTAGGCTCATCCAATATTAATAAACAGCGGCCTTCGTGCAATTGCATTTCTATCAACGATTGTGCAAGCGCTACTCTTTTACGCTGGCCACCACTTAAATTTTTAACCGGCTCATTTAGGTGGTGCAAATTCAGTTTACCTAATATCTGATGTACTTCACTTTCAAAGTTCCAGGCATTGTTCTCATCTACCAATGCCATCAGGTCGGTAAGTTTTTCAATATTATCGGGGTCTTCTTCCAAACACTGTTCGTAAGCCTTTACCACTTTTACCACGGAGTTATCCATACGCAGCACATTATCCCAAATGCTTTTTTCTTCTTCAAAAGGCGTATCCTGCTGCAGCATGATCACTTTAATGTCTTTATGTACCCACACTGTTCCGCTATCGGAATGATCTAAACCTGCAATAATTTTTAATAAGGTTGATTTACCGCTGCCATTGCGGGCAACAAAAGCAATTTTATCGCCTTCTTCCACATAAAAGCTGATATTCTTAAAAAGGGTACGTATCCCGAACGATTTACTTAAATTTTCTACTGAAGCGTAATGCATAGGCGGCAAAGGTAACCTTAGCTGCTTAATTAAGCTGTAAGAATTAAAAATGAAGGTATATTTTTGCCCATATCAATGCTGAAAACAGAATCATATAAAAAGGGGATCATCTTTTCTACAGGGCTTAATATTATTGCAAAAGGGCTTTATTTTTTAAATACACTCATCATTGCCTTTTATTTTGGTGCAGGCATTGGTACCGATATTTATTTCTTTGTAATAAGTATTGCACTGCTTATTACAAGTGGTATGCTCAACAGTATTGATGCCATAATATTAATTCCACGGGCAATGAAATTAAGGGAGAGCGATGGCGAAACTGCATCAAGAAACTTTATAAACTTCTTTATCTACCTGTATCTTTTTATTGGGGTCATCATTTTTTTAGCTGCAGCAGTTGCACCGGTTTTATTTTATAATGTCTTTTCAAAATTTAAACCCGATGTATTGGTACAGCATAAATATTTATTGTATGCAGGCGCTGCATTAATCTTTTTTCAGCTGATCAATAATTTTTTAGGGGCTATATTAAGTTCGTACAAGTATTTTACGGTAACTATATTAACCAGTCTTATCACAAGTTTGTGCTCTATTATTGTTACCGTTTTTTTTCATCGGCAATTAGGTATAGCCGGTACACTTGCTGCAGTGGCTGCCAGCTACGGCATCAACTTTTTATTTTTACTGGCCATAATGAAGCTGCGGCTGCAATGGCAGTTTGGTAAGTTTACTGTTGTAAAAACCAAAGAGCTGTGGAGTAATATTGGCTTATTACAGCTGAATATATTGCCGGTTTGGTTGCGGAATTACATTACTCTTTTTTTATTAAGCGGCCTGGGTGTGGGTATTGTATCTTCTGTAAATCTTGCACAGCAGGCGGCAGGTATAATTGATACATTAGTAATAGCACAGGTATTAGCTGTAGCCGGTATAAAATTTAATGAGTTGTATGCAAAACAGAACATTGCTTTGCTGAATGAACTTTTTATTAAGGTGGCCAACTTTTTACTATTGGTACTACTGCCGGCTGTTGTAATAATATTCTTTTATGCCGGTGATTTTGCAGTACTGATCTTTAAAAGAGGCAATATGGCCGGCAGTTCGCTGGATATGGTGTCGCTGTGTTTAAAATACCTTATTTTATTATCACCATTAATGCTGCTCAACAGCATTTGTACCAGAATTTTTTCTGCTGCACAAATGGTAAGGCAGGGATTATTGTATTCTATAAGTGCCCACATTATTTTTCTTTTACTGACTATTATTTTAATAAACTGGCTGCAATTAAAAGGCTATTTGTATGCAATGCTGGCGGGCTATAGCATCATTATTTTTTTCTTTTATCATTTGTTTAAAACCAAGCTTAGCCAAATTGATTTTGCAAGTGTTTTAAAATTTGGAATTAAACAACTGCTGATTAATTTAATAATTGCAATACCGGTATTTTTTGCATGCCAAAAAATAACCGGTATAAATTATATTGTGTTGCTTTTAATTGCTGCTTTTATACAGGTTGCTGTAATGGGTATCATCAACAGAAGGCATTTGCATTTTTCAGCATTAATTAATTTGCCGGGCCAATCCCGAAATAAAAAAAATGTTCAATAATTTAAAGCGGAGTACAATTTACAAGCTTGCAGCTAAAGCTTATCATAGATTTAAAAGCAGCAAATACCTTGCAAAAAAAGGTACAGGATTTTATTGCCCCGGCTGCAAAAAATATTGGAAAAATTTTAAACCTTTTCCGCAGGAATGGCTGCAGGGGCTTACTAACAGCGGCTGGCCTTATAAACCCGAAGATGCCGAAACATTAAATTACGAACAATATACCTGCCACGGTTGCGGTATTACCGATAGAGACAGACTCTACATTCTTTTTTTAGAAAAAATGCTGGACAGGCATAAGCAGCACAGCATTCTGGAATTTGCACCAAGGCCTGCATTATCAGGTTTTTTAAAAAATATGCCTAATGTAATGCACCGCAGTTCAGATCTTTTTATGGATGAAGTAGATGATAAACTGGATATACAGGATCTGCATCTTTATAACAACAATAGCTTTGATGTTTTTATTTGCTCTCATATTTTAGAGCATGTAACGGATGATTTAAAGGCAATGAAAGAATTGTACAGGATATTAAGGCCCGGAGGTTTTGGAATAACAATGGTGCCAATACTGGAACCTGTTACCGAAACAAGGGAAGACCCGTTTGTAACGGATACAAGCCTGCGGTTAAAATATTTTGGGCAGGCAGATCATGTACGGCTGTATGCAAAGCAGGAGTTTATTAATAGATTGGCATCCGTTGGTTTTAAAGTTAAATTGTATACCGTAGATGATTTTGGGAAAGAGCTATTTCAACGCTCGGGCATTACTCAAAAATCAGTTTTGTATGTGGTAGAAAAATAATTGTATCATTAAATTTAAATATTAAGCCTGCTGATGAAAATTGTTTTTTTAGGCAATATGAATAACCTGCCCTTTTGTATTGCAAAAGGGCTAAAGGAAAAGGGATTTGACATCAGCTTTATTGTGGATGCGGAAAAATATTTTTTGTTAGACAGGCCAGAATCGTGGGATAATGAAATGATAAATCATTATCCGGCTTGGATTATTGAGCAGCCACTGGGTGAAAAAATGAGGACCTTTAAATTTGCTTTTCCGCAACTATGTTTTAAAAAAAGAATAGCCTACCTCAATAGTTTTGATGTGGTTGTTTTAAATGGCCACTGGATATCATTGGGCGCATTTTTAAAAAAAGAAAAATGCATAGTTAATATTTTTGCCGGTTACGATTTGGATGTACTGGCGGATTTTAAGCAGGTAAATACTTTTCACAGATCGCTGAAACAATCTGCTGGTATTATAAATAAGGTAATGCCTTTTTTTTTAGCGGATATTTTTTTTAAGCGTTTAATTAGCTTTCAGCGGAAGGGAATACAAAGGGCAGGTATGGTTAACTATTATGCTACAGGTATTAATCCTGATGGTGATAAATTATTAAATGAAATTAAAGCGGGGCAAACATTTAAACGCCTTGAGCACAGGGGTTTTGACTGTAATAAATTTCCTTACAAAGCGCCTGCTGAAAGAAAGCCTTTTGTAATATTGAACATCACCCGTTTTTTTTATTTAAACAATCGTAATTCCAATAAAAGGAATGATATTATGATAAAAGGTATTGGCAGTTTTTTAAAAGCTAATAAAATAAATGCCGGGAAAGTAGAGATCATTTTTTTTAATAAGGGCGAAGATCTTGCAGCAGCAAAAATATTGTGCAATGAGTATGGCTTAACACCGTTTATACAATGGCAGCCACAAGTAAGTGTAGAGGGATTGAATAGCTATTTTGAATATTGCGATGTGGCATTTGACCAACTGGGCAAGCAATGGGTGGGGGCAGGCCTTTTTTCAATGCTTACCGGCAGGCCGGTAATTGCCAATGGCCGGCCCGAAATTTTTGATACCATCACAAATGAAAATTCGCCGGTATGCCAGGCCACTACCGAAGCAGAAGTGGAAAGCTGGCTTACCCAATTGTATAACAACAGAAACCTGGTAAAAGAAATTGGAGTTGCATCAAGAGCGTATGTACTCCGGCATTATAATTTAGAAAATGCAGTAAATTATTTTGCAGATTTTTGCTGCTCAAAAATGAAGGTATATTTTTCGTTATACTTTAAAAGTAAAAGTGAAATATAAAACAGATGCCGGAACATAAAATAAAATTGTTGGTTTTTATTCCCTCACTGGAGTGCGGTGGGTCGGAAAAATATGTTTCCTTATTATGTAATAATATTAATACCGGCAAGTTTGCAGTTACATTGGTAGTGTTAAACAATAATAATCCATTTTATACCATAAGCAATCCGTTGATTACTGTTATTAATTTAAAAGTGCAGCAGGTAAGGCATTCGTTCTTTAAAATAAGGCGACTGGTTAAAGAAACGCAACCTGATATTATTTATACCAATGCTAATCACCTTAATCTTTATTTTGCGATATTTAAAAATTTATTGGCTCCAAAAATCACTATTGTGGCAAGAGAGTCGAGCATTGTAAGTATTAATAGCAAAAGGGCAAAGCTGCCGGTAATTTACAATTGGTTGATCAGGCATTTCTACAAAAGACTGCACTGTATTATTTGCCAGTCGGCATACATGCAGCAGGATTTAGTTGCCCGCTACGGCATTAAAAAAAATAAAACGGTTATAATAAATAATGCTGTTGAAACGGTTACGCTGATAAATAACCAGCCTCAAAAAAATAAATTTATTACCGTAGCACGCCTGTCAAAAGAAAAGGGAATTGACAGGTTGATACATGCGATGGCCAATCTTTCTGTACCATTTAAATACCATATTATTGGCGATGGTGATCAAAAGCAAGAGCTACTGCAATTGATAGCCACACTTAAACTGGAAGATAAAATTTTTTGGGAAGGAGAAAAAAGCGCTCCATTTAAAGGTATGGAAGATGCGTCGTTTTTTTTAATGGGATCGCATTACGAGGGCTTTCCCAATACGCTGCTGGAAGCCGGGGCCAATGGTATTCCTGTAATTGCATTTGATGCACCTGGTGGCATCAATGAAATAATCAATAACAAACAAAATGGTTTGCTGGTACACAACAATGATATAAAAGCTTTTGCGTTTGCTATTGAAAAAGCAATGACTATAAATTTTAACCGGCAGCAAATAAAAGAAGATACAGAAAGAAAATTTTCGATAAGTCGGATGGCTAAAATTACGGAGGAACTGTTAATACAATTTAATACTGATACAAAAGGGAAATGAGCAGCTTTAAAACATCTTTTAGCAAATAAAAAAAATAACCCATATTTGCGCTTGAATTAGAGCCGAAAAAATGAAAACGAATGAACGGAATACGACCAAAGCTATTGATATTTATTAACACCTTACATTCAGGTGGAGCCGAAAGGGTGGTGTCTCTTTTAATGGAACATTTAAGAAGTGATTTTGAAATACATCTTGCACTTTATACCAATATCATTGATTACAACATACCCCCAGAAATAAAAATACTTGACCTAAAGCAGCCTTTGCAGGAAAAAAAACTGATCAGGTTTTTAAAAATGCCTTACCAGTCTTACAAGGTATACAAGTATTGTAAAGAGCATAATATTAAAATTTCTGTAGCTTTTTTGTACCGCCCCTGCTATATTAATGCTTTAATGAAAAGCCTTTGGGGCTATAAAGGCAAAGTGATCATGTGCGAAAGAACACATCAAACCACCATGCAGCAAAGCCATTCTGTTATTTACAGGATGTTCTCCAAATTTATGGTGATGTTTTCTTACAAAAGGGCCGACCTGGTGCTGGCCAATTCTTATGCCATGCAAACAGACCTTATAGAAAATTTTAAAATTAAAACGCCGGTAAAAGTTATTTATAATCCTATCGATCTGGGTTTTATAAGAGATCATATTTGCGAAGAACCTCCTTTTGTTTTTGATAAGGATACTTTTTACTTTATAAACGTAGGCGGGTTTAGAAAAGAAAAAAACCACATGCTGCTGTTGCAGGCATTTTTTATTATTAAAAACCTGCCTTGCAAATTGCTGATAGTGGGTGGCGGAATAATGGAAGATGATTTAAGGCAGAAAGTAACAGATTTTGGTATTGGTAATAAAGTAGTGTTTTGCGGCTGGGATAATAACCCCTTTAAGTATGTAAGCCGCAGCAATTGTTTTGTATTAAGTTCCGATGTGGAAGGTTTTCCTAATGTGTTGATTGAGGCATTGGCTTGCGGCAAACCGGTAATTTCAACAGATTGCAGCAGCGGCCCCAGAGAATTACTGGCACCGGCAACCGATTTGCACCACCGGGCAATTAATAATTATGAAATTGGCGAATATGGAATTTTAACACCCGTAAATGATGTAATAGCATTAGCTGCTGCTATGAGAAAGATGTACGAAGATGCTGCTTTACGAAAGCAATTTGAAGCAAAAGCAAAAGCACGGGCACAGCAGTTTGATGTGGATGAAATAAAACAATACTTTCATGTGGCTTTTACTGCACTTTAATAAGCTGCTACTTCAGCCCTTTGGCTAATAATGTATATTTTTGCTACTTAATAAAACTTAATAATGCACACGATTTTACTTACAGGCGGCGCTGGTTTTATAGGGTCGCATTTAACCCGGTTGTTTGTTACTAAATATCCGCACTACAACATTGTAAACCTGGATAAACTTACCTATGCAGGCAATCTGGAAAACCTTACAGACATAGAGGATAAACCCAACTATACTTTTGTAAAAGGAGATATTACCGATCTGGAATTATTGCGTAAACTTTTTAAACAACACCAGTTTACTGCAGTATTGCATTGTGCTGCCGAAAGCCATGTGGACAGGTCGATCACCGACCCATTGGCTTTTATCAACACCAATGTTTTAGGTACTGCATCTTTACTGCAGGCCGCAAAAGAGTTTTGGGCAAATGATTTTACTGATAAAATATTTTACCATATCTCTACCGATGAAGTATATGGCTCATTGGGTGCAGAGGGTTTTTTTACCGAAGAAACCGCATACGATCCACGCAGCCCTTACTCTGCATCTAAAGCTTCATCCGATCATATTGTAAGGGCCTTCTACCATACCTATCACTTTCCGGTAAAGATCAGTAATTGCAGTAATAATTACGGGCCATTTCATTTTCCCGAAAAATTAATACCGCTTTGTATTCATAATATCATTAATAATAAACCGTTGCCCATTTATGGCAAAGGCGAAAATGTAAGAGACTGGCTTTTTGTAGAAGATCATGCAAGGGCCATTGATGTAATTTTTCATACCGGCAAAATTGGAGAGACCTATAATATTGGAGGTCACAATGAGTGGACCAATATTGCGTTGGTAAAAGAATTGTGTAAACAGATGGATGAAAAGCTGGGCAGAGAAAAAGGTACATCAGAAAAACTGATTACTTATGTAAAAGACAGGGCGGGTCACGATTTGCGTTATGCCATTGATGCTACTAAATTAAAAAATGAATTGGGCTGGTTGCCATCATTACAATTTGAAGAAGGTATCAGCAAAACTATTGATTGGTACCTGAGCAACAAAAAATGGCTGGAAGATGTAACTACCGGTAATTATCAAAAATATTATGAGGGGCAGTATGGGGTTTAGAAGTTTAGGAGTTTAGGGGTTTAGAGGTTTAGGGTGGTAACAGCGTGATAATTTTTATCATCATTATCAATACTACATGTTATGAAAGTTTATTCTTTTGAAAAATTAGAATGCTGGCAACATGCCCGTCAACTGGCGGTATGGACTTATAAGGCTACTAAAGATTTTCCGGCAGAAGAAAAGTTTGGTATCATATCTCAAATGCGCCGTGCGGCTATTTCGGTGGCATCAAATATTGCAGAAGGAACTTCCCGAAAAACTTCAAAAGACCAATCAAACTTTAGCACCATAGCTTACAGCAGTACTATCGAATTATTAAACGACTTAATTATAACTAACGATCTGGAATATTTATCAAACGACAAATACAAAGAAGGCAGAGCCATGATAGAAAAACAAACATTACTAATTTCAGGCTTAAGAAAGTCGCAGCAAAAAACAAAGTTCCTGTCTTTCCTAAACTTTCTAAACCTCTAAACCCTAAACTTATAAACCAACCATGAAAGGAATAATACTGGCAGGCGGCTCCGGCACAAGATTATATCCCATTACAATGGGTATCAGTAAGCAGCTAATGCCTATTTACGATAAACCCATGATCTATTATCCGCTAAGCACTTTAATGCTGGCAGGCATAAGAGAAATTTTGGTAATTACCACACCAGATGATCAGGCACAGTTTAAACGTTTACTGGGCGATGGCAGCCAGTGGGGTTGTACTATCGAATATGCAAAACAAGAAGTGCCTAATGGCCTTGCGCAGGCATTTGTAATTGGCGAAAAATTTATTGGCAAAGACAGTGTGGCATTAGTATTGGGCGATAATATTTTTTACGGTAGCGGTTTCAGCAAACTGTTACAGCAAAGTGTGGACCCGGATGGCGCAGTGATTTTTGCGTATGCTGTAAGCGATCCTGAACGCTATGGTGTAGTGGAATTTGATACCAACTACAATGCATTAAGCATTGAAGAAAAGCCGGAAAAGCCCAAAAGTAATTATGCGGTACCGGGTTTGTATTTTTATAATAACTCCGTAGTGGAGATCGCAAAAAATATACAGCCTAGTGCAAGGGGCGAATATGAAATAACCACGGTTAACGATTTTTACCTGCAACAAAATAAATTAAAAGTAGGTGTTTTAGACAGGGGATTTGCATGGCTGGATACCGGAACTTTTGAATCGCTGGGTGATGCCAGTGAATACGTAAGGGTGATAGAAAAAAGACAGGGTTTAAAAATCGGTTGTCCCGAAGAAATCGCTTACCGCATGGGCTTTATTACAAAAGAACATTTGATGCAGCTGGCAGAAAACTTGAAGAAAAGCGGTTATGGCGAATACCTGAAAAAAATTACTGAATAAATTAACCATCAGCCCCCAAATAAATATTTACTGATGACCTATTTTGCCCATCCTACCGCCGTTATTGATGATAACTGCATTATTGGTGAAGGAACAAAGATCTGGCACTTCTCTCACATTATGACTGGTGCTGTAATTGGCAATAATTGCAATCTGGGCCAAAATGTGGTGGTATCTCCCAAAGTAATTTTAGGCAATAATGTACGGGTACAAAATAATGTAAGCATTTACGAAGGCGTAATTTGTGAGGACGATGTTTTTTTAGGTCCCAGCATGGTATTAACCAATGTAATAAACCCACGCAGTGCCGTAAGCCGTAAAAACGAATTTAAAACCACCCTGATAAAAAAAGGTGCTTCTATTGGGGCCAACGCAACTATAATTTGTGGCAATACAATTGGCAGTTATGCGTTTATAGGCGCAGGTACTGTTGTTACTAAAGATGTTCCGGCTTATGCATTAGTTATTGGAAACCCTGGCAGGCAAACCGGATGGATGAGTGAGTATGGCCATAAGTTGCAATTTAATGAGCAAAATATTGCCATATGCGAAGAAAGTAAACAGGAGTACATTTTAGAAAACAATACGGTAAAAAGAGTGGTTTAGAAGTTTAGAAAGTTTAGATACTGTAAAATGTCCTAAACCCCTAAACCTCTAAACTTTTCACCCCCTAAACTAATTCTGTATGAAAAATTTTGCAATAATAGGAGCCGGTGGCTATATAGCACCCCGCCACATGAAAGCCATAAAAGATACCGGTAATAATTTGTTGGCCGCATTGGATAAACACGATTCGGTGGGTATTTTAGACAGCTATTTTCCTGATGCAGATTTTTTTACTGAGTTTGAAAGGTTCGACCGCCACCTGGAAAAAATAAAAAGGCAGGGGATTAAAACTGATTATGTAAGCGTATGCAGTCCTAATTATTTGCACGATGCCCACATCCGCTTTGGTTTACGTATTGGTGCCGATGTAATTTGCGAAAAACCCGTGGTGCTTAACCCCTGGAATATCGATCCTTTAATAGAGATGCAAAAAGAAACCGGGAAAAATATTTATACCATTTTGCAACTCCGCCTGCATCCGGCCATAATTGCATTAAAACAAAAGATTGATGCTGCGCCGTTAGGAAAAAAATACGATATCAATTTACAATACATCACTTCACGTGGTCACTGGTATCATACCAGCTGGAAAGGCGATATGGAAAAAAGCGGGGGCATTGCTACCAATATTGGCGTTCATTTTTTTGATATGCTGATGTGGGTTTTTGGTCCTGTAAAAGATAGCCATGTAAGGCTGCATACCAAAGATGCGGCGGCAGGGCATTTAGAACTGCAAAAAGCCAACATTAACTGGATGCTGAGTATAGATGAAAATGCATTGCCGCATGAGGTAAGGGCAGCAGGCAAACGTACTTACCGTACATTAACTATAGATGGCGATGCTTTTGAATTTAGCGAAGGGTTTACAGAGCTGCATACCCGGAGTTACGAAGAAATTATTGCCGGTAATGGATTTGATATCAGTGAAACAATGCCCGCAATAGAACTGGTACACCGCATACGCAACAGTAAATAATTTTTATACCACACTTCTCTTTTAAACTAACAGCACTAAGCGCAAAAAATTGATAAAATCAGAGTCATATAAAAAAGGTGTTGTTATATCCACCTTCTTAAATGTATTTACAAAAGGCATTGGTTTTTTAAACACACTCATTATTGCTTTTTATTTTGGCGCCAATACCGGTACCGATATTTACTTTTATATTTTAGCCGTAGCCGCATTAATAACCAGTACCATAAATGGTATAGATTATTTAGTACTGGTACCGCAATCGATGAAGTTAAGGCAACAAAAAAGTGAGCAGGAAGCACAAACTTTTATTAATTTTTTTATTTACACCTACATAGCCATTGGCCTGTTGCTGGCTTTGGCAGGTACAGCAGCGCCGGTATTTTTTTATACACTGTTTTCTAAGTACGATGTAAACCTGTTAAACCATAACCATAGTTTACTGTATTTAGGTAGTTTGATCATTTTGTTTCAACTCATTAATAATTTACTTTCTGCAGTACTTACCTCTTATAAATTTTTTACTGCTTCTATTATTTCAGGATTGATCAATAGTGTGTTCTCTATTTTATTTACTGTTTTTTTTCATAGCCAACTGGGTTTGCTGGGCACCATGCTGGGTATTGTGATAGGGTATGCCGTTAATTTTTTAATGCTTTTATACATTTTAAAGCGCTATCAAAAATGGAATTTTTTAGCAGTAAAATTAATGAGGGATAAACTGGTATGGAAGAATATTGGATTAATGCAGGTAAACATTTTGCCGGTATGGTTGCGTAATTATTTTACCATCTTTTTTTTAACCGGTATGGGAGCCGGTGTAATAACCGCAGTAAACCTGGCGCAAATGCTGGCCGCATTGCCCGAAATATTTATTTTAACCCAGGTGGCTTCTGTAGTAGGCATTAAGTTTTCGGAGCTGGCTGCAAAAAATGACACGGAGCAAACCAATATTTTACTCATCAATATTTTAAGAACACTGTTTTTAATTATCATTCCCATTGCGCTGGTGATGGCCATTGCTAATAAAGAAGTAATAGCGCTGGCTTTTCAAAGAGGCAGTTTTTCCACCAACTCTATTACCATCACCGCTTTTTGTTTTTTTTATTTTTCATTATTATTGCCCGCCAAAGTATTCGATGTGTTATTTACCCGGCTGTTTACTTCGTTTCAACTATACGGTATAAGTACATTGTTTGCTGTGATAGCACATACTATAATTACAACAGTGCTGTACTTTTTAACTACCCACTTTCAACTACAGGGTTATTTTATTGCTTTGCTTATTGGTTATTATTTAATTTTACCATTAACCTCTTTTATAATCATTAATTATAAAATAGCCACTGTTAAAATAGCAGTAATAATAACAGACACTATTTTACTGATAATAATTGCGGCAATCGTTTACCTGCTGGCAAATTATCTTTTTGGATTATTAGGTGCCATCAATGCGATTATCAAAATTATTATATTAACTTTTGTTGTGTTTGTGCCTTTTATTGTAATTGCAAACTGGTTGCTGGATCTAAAATATCAAAGACAATTGGTAACCTCCTTTTTAAATAAAATTTTTAATTTAAACCTAGTATGATACCTGTTACAAAACCTTTTTTACCTCCTGTTGAAATGTATAATAAATATGTTCAGGGCATTTGGGACCGCCAGTGGCTTACCAATCATGGCCCATTGGTAAATGAACTGGAAATAAAATTAAAAGAGTATCTGGGCGTTGATCATTTATTGTTTTTATCAAACGGTACCATTGCTTTGCAAATAGCCATTAAAGCTTTGGATTTAAAAGGAGAAATTATTACCACCCCTTACTCTTATGTAGCCACCACAAGCTGTATTGTTTGGGAAGGTTGCAAACCTGTGTTTGTAGATATAGATGATAAAACATTTAACATCAATCCAGCTTTGATAGAAGCTGCTATTACCCCCAACACATCCGCAATATTGGCAACACATGTGTATGGCAATCCCTGCGATGTGTTTGCCATAGAAGCCATAGCTAAAAAGCATAACTTAAAAGTTATTTACGATGCGGCCCACGCATTTGGCGTAACCGTTAATGGTAAAAGTATTTTTGAATATGGCGATATCAGCACTACCAGTTTTCATGCTACCAAACTATTTCATACTATAGAAGGTGGGGCTGTTTTTACAAAAGATGCAGAGCTGTTGCGTAAAATGTCTTTGCTCCGCAACTTTGGGCATACCACACCAGCTACTTTTGATGGGGTGGGTATCAACGGTAAAAACTCAGAGTTTCATGCTGCCATGGGCTTGTGTAATTTAAATTTTATACAGGATATTTTAGATAAGAGAAAAGAACAGAGTGTATTGTATAAAGAGCAGTTGAAAGGGCTGAATGCTGCCACTCAACTTATAAATAAACATGCCGTATTTAATTACTCCTACTATCCGGTAATTATGGAAAGCGAAGAGCTGCTGCTAAAAACAGTTGAAGCACTGCAGCATTACCAGGTATTTCCAAGAAGGTATTTTTATCCTTCTCTATCCAATTTAGATTATGTAGAAAAACAATCTTGCCCCGTATCTGAAAGTACAGCAAAAAGAGCGCTGTGTTTACCATTGTATTTTACTTTAAGTAAAGAAGAACAGGATATGGTGTGCAGGTTATTGCTGAGGGTACAAAACAATTAATAAACCATAATTATTTACCGGGGATAAAATATTACCCGTATTAAAGGGGCACTGCAGTTATTGCGGTGGTTACCATCATTTATCTGTTTACATCAATGCCACAGAAATTGATTAATTTAGCGCAATTTTTTAAGAGAAAATATTAATAGTTAGCAAAAAGTATAATACTAAAATGCATACAATAGCAATAACAGGCGTAGGCGGCGGAGTGGGGCAAAGTGTTTTAAAATCATTACAGCACAGCGGGTATAATATTGTGGCGCTTGATGGCGAGGCTTTGGCAGCAGGTTTATATACCGTTCCCAAATCTTACATTATACCTTATTCCAGCAAGCCAGATTTTATTCCTGCATTGTTGCAAATATGTGAGCAGGAAAAAGTGTCCCTGCTTTTTCCGGGTTTGGATGCAGAGCTGATGCCCCTGTCTTTAAATGCAGAAAAGTTTAAAGCTATTGGTACTACAGTAGTGGTAAGCCGCCCCCAAGTGATCACCATTTCTGATGATAAGCAAGCCACCTACGATCAACTTACGGCTTTTGGTATTAAAGTGCCTTTTACCACAGGCTTAACTGGTTTTGTACCGGACGATAATAGTTTTCCCCTCATTATAAAACAAAAAGTGGGAGGTGCCCGCTCTAAAAATATTTATTTAACCAAAAATAAAGCCGAGTGGAATGCTGCAATGGAAAAAATTGGCAACGATGCAGCAAGCTTTATTGTGATGGAATATATTGAAGGCGATGAATATACTTGCGGCTCCATTAATTTAAATGATGAATGTAAGGGTGTAATTGTAATGAGAAGAATTTTAAGAGATGGGGATACGCACAAATGTTTTTCCGAAAAAAATACAGTGATAGAAGCGGCGGTACGAAAGATAACGGAAGCTATTAAACCATTTGGTGCCTGCAATATTCAGTTAAGGATGAAGGATGGTATTCCTTATGTGTTTGAAATAAATGCCCGCTGCTCCGGTACCACGGCATCACGTACACTTTGTGGTTTTAACGAACCCAAAATGATTGCCGATTATCTTTTACAAAATATTGAACCTGCTTACGAAATACAGGAAAAAACAATACTGCGGTATTGGAAAGAGTTGGTGGTAGAAAATGAAGAGGTAAACCAAATGAAAACACACAAGTCTTTAGCTGTATCCACAAAAAGGCACTTATGATTTTATTTACAGGGCACGGTGATATAGCCAGCCATTTCTCAAAAAAATATCTTTGCGAAGTACAGTCTTTGCGCAATAAATCAATAGCAGAACTGGAAAATTTGTTGCCGGGTTACGATGTGGTTATTCATAACGCAGCTAACCTTAAGCCACAAAATGTAGCGGAAGCTGTAAACGATAATTTTATTTTAACCAAAAACATCATAGATACATTGGGGCGTGTTAATGCCGGTGCAAAATTTATTTACCTCAGCTCTATGAGCATGTTAAAAAATGAAAACGAATACCTGGATCCTTTACAAATGACGCCTTATGCATTCTCTAAATATTTGGGAGAGTTGTACACTTTAGCATGCTCTATAAAAAATACAGCAGCAGTAAGGTTCTCTACCATTTTTTACGAAAATCCTGCAAAGGACGGCTTATCTAATTTATTAAATACAGCATTACAACAGGGTAACATCACTACCATTAATAACGGTACTGCAAAACGGGATTTTATACCCCTGGAAATTTTAACCCGGTATCTATATAAGCTTTGTACTTTGGGTAACGGTACCCAGCGTATATATAATGTGTGCTCTGGTACCGCAACCAGTTTTGCAGATGTGGTTAACTTGCTTAAGTTACGTTTGCCCAATCTTGTGGTTGAAAATAATCAACTGGAAAATGCGACAGATGTATTGTGCGATTTTTCCACAACAGGTTTGCAGTCAATAGGAGTTGAGGCATTCGATTTGTCTGATTATATCAATACCTACCTTAATAAATTATCCACGCCATGAGAGTGCTGATTTATAGTGATGTGCATGGTAATCTGCCGGCATTTGAAAAAATGCTACAGGAGGCTGGTTCCTGCGAAGCGCATATTTGCCTGGGCGATTTGGTGAATTATGGCCCGTGGAGTAATGAATGTGTGGACCTTGCTTTATCGCTGCCCAATGCACAGGTAATTATGGGCAATCACGAAGAAGCTTATTTGCAGGGTTTTTATCCCGGCAACAATCCGTTGGTAAAGCAGTTTTTTAAACATACACTGCCCTGGTTTAAAAGGATGGATCTGATCGGTAATTTTATACCGGAATATGCACTGGGCAATTATATCTGTACACACACTATTCAGCACAGTTATATTTATCCTGATACCACTGTTGCACTGGATAATAATTATATCATTGGCCATTCTCACCACCAGTTTAAATACAACAACAATAATTTTGTATTGTATAATGCCGGCAGTGTGGGGCAAAACAGAAAATATATTAATGCAGCCAATTACCTGCTGTATGATACCGATACCGGCGAAGTAGATATGCGGCAAACTATTTTTGATGCAGACATTATTATCAATAAAATGAAAACAATGGATTACCCTGAGGAATGTATTGAATATTATGCACAAAAAGAAAGAGCATAGTAATGTATTGCAACAGGTTTACTATACGATCAATAAAAAATAAATCAATATGGAGTGTTTAATCTGTAAATCAAAGTCGGAATTTTTCTTTTCTAAAAAGTATGAGGAAGAACCTTTTGCTACTTTTATGAAAGACATAGGGTCGGTAGATTATTACAAGTGTACCAATTGTGGTTTTACAGTTTCCAAAACACATGGCCAGCTTACCACTGCACAATGGGAAAAACTGAATTTTGATTTTCATGACGACCAGGAAAAAAATATACAGCTGCGGCAGATAAACCAACCGCCTTACCTGGAGCAGGCCATGATGGTAAATATATTAGCTGCCAACTACATTATTGATACTTCCGATATGCTGGATTTTGCAGGTGGCCATGGAACCCTGAGTAATGTATTAGGCAAATATTTTAATATTAACCTGCCCGTGTACGATCCGTTTATGCAAAACAGCGAACGACAGATTTATGTAGCAAAAAAAAACCTGAAAAAATATAAAGTAGTTATTAATAGCGCCGTATTTGAGCACATCATCACCATGAACGATCTGGACCAGATCAACAATTGTGTGGCCGACGATGGCTGCATGATACTGCATACAGTGGTGTGCGAAAATATACCCCATGATGCCAACTGGTTTTATTATGCCCCGCCGGTGCATTGCGCCTTTCATACCAACAAGAGTATGGAGATATTGATGCATAGATGGAATTATACTTCATCTGTTTATTGTGTAAAAAGCAAGTGCTGGGTATTATTTAAAAAAGGTGCAAAGGTTACAGATATTGAAGCTAAAGTAGATGCCATTAACGGAGAGTTTCAGGAAAAATACCTGATTTATAAAGAGGGCTTTGTAGATTACTGGAAAGGGTTTTAAATAATAATCGGGCATAAAAAATAGTAACTATTCTGTATTTTTTATTTTGTTCGTAACCTACAGTATGCAGGATAAAAGTATATAAATCTTTATAATCAGTATAAAATATATTAATTAGAATAGTTTTTTTGGGGAACATGAATAACCTTACATTTTATCCTGCAAGGGAACTAAAAAAAAGAGGGTTTGATGTTACTTTTATTGTAGATGTAGATAAAAACATTTTACTGGACAGGCCAGAATCCTGGGATAAAACATTAAGCAGCACTTATCCTGATTGGATAAAAGAAATGGTGCTGCCAGACAGATTAAAAGGACTTAAGTTTTCAATGCCACTGATCTATTTAAAAAAATATATCCGCTTAATAAATGAGTATGATGTAGTTTTTTTAAATGGCCTTTGGATATCATTGGCCCAATATATTAAACCCGGTAAAAAAGTAGTGGCCATTTTTGCCGGCTACGATTTGGATGTGCTGGCAGATTATAACAGTGCTGGTTATTTAACCAATAATTTTTATCAATCGGCCCCAGCCTACATGAAAGTTATACCGCATTTTATTCCTCAACTGCTGTTTAAAAAACTAATTGGGTTACAACGGCAGGGAGTTAAAAGAGCCGAAATAGTTAATTATTACTCCACCGGCATTAATCCGGATGCGGATAAATTATTAAATGATATTAAAGCCGGGCAAACATTTAAACGCCTGGAGTATCGTGGTTTTGATTGCGATAAATTTCCGTATAGGGAACCTGTAATGGATAATAAAAAATTCACTATTCTTAATATTACCCGCTTTTTTTATTTAACCAAACGTAACGATAACAAGCGAAATGATATAATGATAAGAGGCATTGGTAATTTTTTAAAAACTAACCAGCTTACGCCTGCCGATGTGGATATATTGTTTTTTGAAAAAGGAGATGATATTGCCGATGCCAAAAAATTATGTGATCAATATGGCCTTACGCCATTTATACATTGGCAGCAGCAAACTTCTGCCGAGGATTTGAATAATTATTTTGCCCGGTGCGATGTGGCATTTGATCAATTGGGAGAACAATGGATTGGCGCAGGTCTTTTTTCTATGTTAACCGGCAGGCCGGTAATTGCCAATGGCCGCCCCGAAGTATTTGAAAAGCTTTTTAACGAAAAAGCTCCCGTTTGCCAGGCTACTAACGAAGAAGAAGTGGCAAACTGGTTAACCAGGCTGTATGCAGAAAGGCATTTGGTAAAAGAAATCGGTTTGGCCTCAAGAAACTACGTATTAAAGCACTACAGTATTGAAGCCACTGTTGCATATTATATTAAAAACCTTGAGCTGCAATAGCACTTTATTAGAAAAATGTTGTTAAACCGATTATATTGCGCTTTAAATAAAAAAGTATGTTTCCATTGTTTTATAATAGAAAATATAATAAACCATACATTAAAGAGGGTAACCAATTCATTTGTGAAGATAAAACAGTGGAAGTTGTGGGAGAAATTCCACGCTTTGTAAACGAAGGCAGTTATGCATCGCTATTTGGAGATCAATGGAAACAGTATAAAAAAACCCAATTGGATTCTTTTTCCGGCACCAGTATTTCTGCAAACAGAATTAACCGTTGCCTGGGCCCTTTAAAAGGTAATTTAACAGGTAAATTTGTGTTGGAAGCTGGTTGCGGTGCAGGAAGGTTTTCCGAAATATTATTACAGCAGGGTGCCACATTGGTATCGGCAGATATGAGTTCCGCAGTGGAAGTAAATATTGAAAATTTTCCTGTATCAGACAAACACATCGTTATTCAGGCAGATATTAATGATATACCTTATGCTGATGAAACTTTTGATGTGGTAATTTGCATGGGTGTAATTCAGCATACCCCCAATCCGGAAGCAACCATAAAAAATTTGTACGAGCTGGTAAAAAAGGGAGGTACATTGATCATCGATCATTATACCATCACCAAGTCACAGCTTTTCAGGCTGGCTTATTTTTACAGGCTTTACCTCCGTAATAAACCATCTACTAAAACCATACCTTATACACAAGCTCTTGTAAAACGGTATCTCCCGCTGCATAAAAAATTTGCCGGCAATAAAATAATGAGTGTTTTGCTCAACCGCATTTCGCCTGTGGTATCTTATTACAGGGCTTTTCCGCAATTAAATGATATGCAACAGCAGGAGTGGGCCTTATTGGATACACACGATTCTTTAACAGACTGGTTTAAGAATTTCAGAAGCAAAAAAAGTATTTATAACACTTTAGTTAAGTTAGGGGCTACCGGTATTTGGTGCCAATACGGAGGAAATGGAGTAGAGGCAAGCTGCAAAAAACCTGAATAAAAAAGATGAAAGTATTACATGTATTATACTGTGGGCTGGGTGGCCACGGCAATGTTTTTTTTTCGATGTTAAAGGCCGATGCTGATAAAGGGATAGAATACGAAGCATTGTTTTATGGTATTGAAAATTTACGTACCGATTATATAGAGCAATGCAGCAGCAATCATATCAACTGGAATTTTGCTCAAAAAAAACCAGGGTTCGATCTTAAGTATTACAGACAGATATTGCACTTTATTAAAAAAAGCAACCCTGATATAGTTTTTTTACATGGCAGCGCTTACATATTACCTTCTAAAATTGCCAGTTTACTTTCTGCCAAAAAATACCGGGTAGTAGTAAGGGAAACTCAGGCCAACCATTTAAAAACTAAAGCACAATGGATAACCTTATGTATTGCCATGCTGCTGGCCGATAAAATTGTATGCCTTACAAAGGAGTTTAAAGAACAGATTAAAGCCAAAATAAAATTTTTTTACCGGGATAAAAAAGTAGTGGTAATACCCAATGGCATTGATTTGGATTTATACAAACCCAAACTTAACAATGCGGCTGATGTATTTTATATTGGAATGCAAAGCCGGATTGTAAGTATAAAAGATCATACCACGCTTTTAAAAGCGTTTGCACTTATTAAAAAATCAGGTAAAATACCCACCGGGCAAATTATTAAACTGAAGATTGCAGGTGATGGTGATTTTAAAGAGCAGTTGATAAGGCTAGCCAATGAATTAGAAATTAATAGCGATGTTGAATTTACCGGCATGCTTAATGAAGAAAACCTGGTACAGTTTTTACAATCGCTTCATCTTTATGTTCATGCTTCGCTGGGCGAAACCATGAGCACTGCTGTAATGCAGGCCATGGGGTGCGGATTACCCATAATAGCATCTGATGTAAATGGTATTAATAATATGATTGATAATGGGCGCACCGGAATTTTGGTTCCGGCCAAAAACGAACAGTTAATGGCAGAAGCGCTTATAGCATGTATTACCAACCTGGTATTGCGGCAATCGCTTGCTGCCAATGCCCTTAAGTTTTCAAAAGATAATTTTTCCAGCCAGGCCATGCTAAAGGCATATAAAGCACAAGCGTTTATAAACTAACCACAAACTTACAAGTACCCCTGTTTTGTAGCCTAATTTTGTTAATTTTGGCCCACAGGTAAAACCAGATATATAAAATATTCAGAATGATTAAATCTTTTTTAAAAAAGCAGGCAGTAAATTTTCAGCGTTTTGCCGGTACTTACGATTTAGTAAAAGTGCAAAGCATTCAGCAGGAAACAGAATACAACCGGTTGAAGCAGGAAATGCGGTCGAAATTTCCGGATAACGTGGCTTTGCAAGGCGGCAAAAAATATTCTCAAAACGATGAAGATGGAATAATAGAAGAGATTTTTAACCGTATCCCCAACAATAAAACTTTTTTGGAAATAGGTATCCAAACCGGTATTGAGTGCAATACACTTTATTTATTATTAAAAGGGTGGAAAGGTACCTGGGTGGAAGGTAGCGATAAGTATTGTAAAATAATTGCCCAGGAATTGGGAGGCAGCAGTTTTAAAAATAAATTATCAGTAGTAAACTCTTTTATCGACAGAGATAATATTGTGGGTATTTTTCGTGACGCACATAATTTTTTTGATGTTACCGAACTTGATTTTTTTTCGCTGGATATTGACGGTAATGATTTTTACATAATGGAAGAGTTATTTAAAAATTCTATTTTTCCTAAAGTAGTTTGCGTAGAGTATAATGCAAAATTTCATCCCCCTCATAAATTTAAGATCAGGTATAACAAAACTCACGTTTGGGATGGAACCGATTACATGGGCTGTTCACTGCAGGATTATACCGATCTGTTTACAGCCAATAATTATACACTTATATGCTGCAATATACCAGGCATCAATGCCTTTTATGTAAGAAATGAATTTGCCGGTGCATTTAAGCAATATACCATTGATGAAATTTACCAGCCATTCCGCTATTACTTAAGCCCGTTTACACTGGGGCATAAGCCTTCATTAAAATATTTAAAAGATTTATTGTAAGAAAATTAACGGGTGCTGTAATGCAAAATGCGAATATGAAAAAGGAAATTCTGATAGATGCTACTACTGTTACATCACAGGTAGATGGGCTGTCTCATTGTATCATTAATTTAATACAATACCTGCCTAAAGAAAGTTTTGACAGGTTTAATTATACAGTTGTAATAAACAAAGGGCTTAAAAGAAAAGCACTAACCGATCTGTTATTGAATCCTGCAATAAAAGTAATTGAAACACAGGTGGCTCCCATTGGTCCCAAAAGAGATTGGGATATGTTTTGGTTTTTGCGCAAATACGGAAAACAATTCGACCTTATTCATATCACTTCCAACAACTACCCGTTTGCATTAAAAAATGGTATTTGCACTGTAAACGACATTACTTTTAACCGGTATTTTGATAATCCCAAATACACGTTTAAGCTGGCACCAATGTATTTATACCAGGTTATAAAAAATGCATTAAAAAATGCGCAAAAAATTATTGCCATCTCTCATGCTACAAAAGCCGACCTGGTTAGTACTTATAAATTAGATGCAAAAGCAAGCGATAAAATAAAAGTGATACATCTTGGTTGGGAGCATCTGATACATGAAAAAGATGCAGAAACCGGTGAATGCGAAGATCAGTTTCCGTTATCAGGCAATTATTTATTGTATGTGGGTACATCAAGGGTACACAAAAATATTTCTAATTTACTAATAGCATTTAAAAAAGCTATGCCCAATATAGCAGCTAATAAAAAATTGGTTATCATTGGCAGTGATAAGCATTTAAAGCCAGAGGATCTGGAAATGGTAAGTGCCATAAATGCAACTGAAAAAAGAGTGGTTTTTACCGGTTATTTATCACAGGCCTGCGTAGAAAGTTACTTTAAAAATGCTGATGCCTATATCTTTCCTTCCCTGGCAGAAGGTTTTGGTTTAGGCGTTTTGGAAGCTTTTTATTATAAAGTTCCCCTACTCTGTTCCAACACTACATCATTACCAGAAATAGCAGGCAATGGCGCACTGTATTTTAATCCATTTGAACCCGGCGATATAGCAGAAGCGATATTGAAATTTTATGCTGATCCATCATTGGGACCAGTTTTAGTGGCAGAAGGTACAAAACAGTTGCAGCAATTTTCGTGGACAAAGATGGCAGTTGAAACTGTACAGGTGTATGCAGATTGCTTAAATAAATAATAACTCGGTAGCTCCGCAAATAAATCAGGTAGTACTTATTACTGCATTTTCCTTTTTTGGCTCTTCTAGTTTTATATAAATATAAAAAAGCATGAAATAGAAAAATGGCAATAATGCTATTTTATACCTTACCATAGTACCAAAATTAAAAGTGGTAAAACCAATTATTAGTGCAAATAACAGAGATATAATCAGGCAAAAGAAAGTATAGCGGTTTGAAAAGATTGCTAAAAAGAATTTCAAAACCTTGGTTTTTACCAGCAAGTACAATGTAGCAAGTAAAAGCAAAGTTGTTTCCAATGAAGAAAGGAAGATGATGATCTTTCTGCTTTCCCATAAAAATGGCCTGTAAATACAAGAGAATATTACTATCGGGCTCTTTGCCAGTAAACTGCTTAAACTTGCATTAAAATTGCCTATTTCAAAACCAGCCTTGCTGGTTTCATCCAGGTCCTGGTTTTGTTTATAGCTTTGTTGAAAGGATTCCAGTTGGCTGTACGATTCTTCTACGAGGTCGTTGATCTGATCGGAGAAATTTAAAAAATTAAGCGAAACGATGATGATTATACCAACTACAATACTAAGTGCTATTCTGATAAGTAAAGATTTTACCTGCTGAAAATAGGCAAAGATGACGGTGAGTATTATTGCAGCTAATAAAATAATAATTATGTAGCTTTTAATTACATACACAATATACAACAAAGGCAAAAGCACTATCCAGTCTGCAAGCTGTATATTTTTCTTTACAAAGCTTTTGTAAATAATGCTTACAATAAAACCCAATGCCCCCATACAAATAGATTCTTTCATAAGGCCGCTGCCCCAAAACCAAATAGAGGGATAATACAACACTACAGCAGCAAGTAACTTTTGTTTTTTATGCCCGGTAATATCATTAAAAACAGTAAATAATTTCCATTGACCTGCAAAAGAAAATAATCCAAAAAAGATGGAGATGATTAAAAATTTATGAAAAGAAAAAAATGAAACAACAGCAGCCAGCTTCATAACAGCTACCGAAGAATTTGCAGCGATATACCCCTTCAGATCAGTATTGCCCTCATCAAGATAGAATCGTTCGATATCTTTTGTATCGGTAAAAAAATAACTGATATTATTCAGGTTGGCATGAATTTGATCGGTTATAAACTTACTGCCACCATAGTAAGTAAATGAATCACCGTAGCCATAATAATACTGCACCAGCATAGAGTATGCTACAGAACCGAGCATCCTTAGCAAAAATGCGGTCATAAAAATTTTTCCCAACTCTGCATCAGCAAGTTTTAGAGATTTTCTTTTAATAATTATGTAAAAAATAAACAGGTATATCGGAAGCAGCACGTAATCGTATATGGTAATATATTGCATAGAAAAATGCTGGCATATTGCCCCAGCCCACGGGTTAGAATAAAAATTTGTTTATAAAAGTGCTGTGCATTATTTGCGCAGGCAATATTGTTGCAATATAAACAATAGTTTTGTTACTGTAACAGAAGCTACAAGGCAATAAAATTAATGTACAAAAATCAACAGTATTGGTTGATACTGTTGATTTTTGTAATAACGAATTCTGTAAATTCATTTCCAGAACATACACTTACCTTTGCAAGGCAAATTTTAATATATATATGTGTGGTATTTCCGGCTTTGCCGATTTTAATAAAAAGACAGATCAACCTATTTTAGAAAAAATGAACCGTATCATGGCTCATCGGGGTCCCGATGGCGAAGGGTACGGCATTTATAATACAAACACTGCCACAGTTGGCCTTGGCCACCGGCGCTTAAGTATTATTGATTTAACAGCAGGAGGAAGCCAGCCGCAAACCTACCAATCGCTGCACATAACCTTTAATGGCGAAATTTATAATTATGCCGAAATTAAAGCAGTGCTGGAGCAAAAAGGTCACCAGTTTCACAGCCATAGCGATACCGAAGTTATTTTACATGCCTACAGAGAATGGGGCAGCGCAGCCCTGCAACAGTTTATAGGAATGTTTGCTTTTGTAATTTATGATGAGGCCAAACAAAAATTATTTGCCTGCCGGGACAGGGCTGGTGTAAAACCTTTTTTTTATTACTGGCATAATAACCTGTTGTTATTTGGATCAGAATTAAAGGCCATTGTACAGCACCCGGATTTTGTAAAGGAAATTAATATAAGTGCCGCCGCTGCTTATATGCAGTATGGCTATGTACCCACGCCGCATTGTATTTATCACAATACTTATAAATTAAAGCCCGGCCATTTTTTAGAGTTTGACATTGCTGCAAAGCATTTGCATACGCAACAATACTGGAATGTATACGATGCTTACAATAAACCTACTTTAAAGATCAGCTTGCCCGATGCCATTACCGAAACAGAAAAGTTATTGACCAATGCTTTTCAATACCGCATGGTAAGTGATGTGCCGGTAGGTGTTTTTTTAAGCGGCGGATATGATAGTGGTTGTGTAACTGCATTACTACAGGCTAACAATACCGATAAAATAAAAACATTTACAATAGGTGTACCAGATGCAGGATTAAACGAAGCGCCGTATGCAAAAGAAATAGCAGCACATTTAGGTACCGATCATACAGAATATTATTGTACCGAAAAAGAAGCGTTGGAAATTGTACCGCAACTGCCATTTTTTTATGATGAACCTTTTGCGGATAGCAGCGCCATACCCACATCGCTGGTAAGTAAAATTGCAAGAGAAAAAGTAACCGTAGCATTATCGGCAGATGCTGGCGATGAAATTTTTGCAGGCTACAATCGTTACGATTACATTACTAAGTACGGTAAAAAGCTGCAAAATATTCCGGGTTTTATGCGTAAATCTGTAGCAGCAGTTATGGATGTGGTGCCGGCCAATGCCATTCCATTCCTTAATAAGCAATATCTTTTTCACAGCAGGTACGAAAAGATAAAGACCTTTTTGAAAAACCCGTCGGAACAAAATATTTTAAAAAATATTACACAGCAAATGACCAGCGATTCAATTGATGCGCTGTTTAAGGCCCCGATAAGTATTTTGCCTTCTGCCTTTGATAGTGAAGAATTGAAAGAAGACAGTTATTCGACATTAAATTACATGATGGCAATAGATTATCAAACCTATTTGCTGGATGATATTTTGCAAAAAGTAGATAGGGCCGGAATGAGTGTAAGCCTTGAAGGAAGAGAGCCTTTTTTAGACCATCGTATAATAGAGTGGGCGGCCCAATTACCCATGGAGTATAAGTACAACAACGGCAATAAAAAATTCATCATTAAAGAGATTGTACACAAATATATTCCAAAGGAAATGATGGACAGGCCCAAAATGGGTTTTGGTATTCCTATTGCCAGCTGGCTGGAAGTGGAATTAAAACCTTTTATAGACAGGTATTTTGATGAGGCATTTATAATAAAACAAAACGTATTTAATAATGATGAAGTGCAGCGGATAAAAAACTCTTTTTACAATGGTAAAAAGGAAAGGGCCGAAAAAATATGGTTTTTATTGATGTTTCAGATGTGGTACGATAAATGGATGAACAATAATTAAAGCCACCCCACACAGTATAAAGCAAAAAATAACTAATGCCTGATATCAGCATTTGTATGATCAGTTACAATCACGGACCGTTTATAGCAAAAGCAATAGACAGTATCCTGATGCAGCAAACAGCCTATACTTTTGAGCTGGTAATAGGTGAAGATTACAGCACTGATGATACAAAAGCAATTTGTGAGGCCTATGTAAAAAAATATCCGGGTAAAATAAAATTATTGCCATCGGATAAAAATTACGGACCGGCTCAAAATTTTATCAGAACATTTGAAGCCTGCACCGGAAAATACATTGCCTTGTGTGAAGGAGATGATTACTGGATAGATAAAAATAAATTGCAAACACAGGTTGTTTTTTTAGAAAGCAATAACAACTATTCACTAACCTTTCACGACACTTATCATATTGCTGGTACTAAAAAAACCAAATCTGCTAAATGGGATGCGCCGGATACTTCAGATATACATTACTTACTGTCTCACCGCAATTATATTACCACATTATCGGTAGTGTTTCGTAATCACAGTGCTGTAATTGGTTTTTTAAAAGAGTCAATCGCTTCACCCTACCTTGATTTTTTTGTTTATGTGGCAGTGGCACAATATGGCTTACTGAAATTTTTTCCAAAAAGAATGGGTATGTATCGTGTGCATCAGGGAGGCGTATGGTCAAAATTGGGGTTTATTAAAGCCATGGAAAAAACAATACTTGGCTACCAGATAATGTATAGCAAATTACCTGCCAGCCAAAAAGATAGTTTAAAAATAAGATACCTTGCGGCACTGGAAGATTATTTTTTAAATAGTGATGCCGCCGATTATACCGCAGATCTGCAAAAATTAAGTATTCCTGAAATGGCCATTGAGCCGTATATGATTGAGTTTATAAAACAAAACTGTGAGCAGCGAAAAAAAATATCTCATTACGTTACCTCCGTTCCTAATAAAATACTTTTTAATTCCATTATTTATAAAATTAAAAATAAATTTTGATAGTATTGAAACCGGTTTTTTAACCTAATTGTATAACCGTTTTTTTAGGTAGCACGTAATGCTGCAATAAGGCATCAGTAGTTTCGTTAATGGGATACTAAAATTGAACAAAATATTTACTTAAATTGCTTTAGCAGCAGGCAGAAAAATATTATATATCAGATGAATGCAACTATTCTGTTATTTCACCGGGTTAATACAGTAAGAGATAAGCTTTGGGATCCTATGGCTCCGGAACTTTTTGAGAAGATCATTCGTTTTGTAAGTAAAAATTATGAAGTATTACCATTGCAGGAAATTTGCCTTAATAAAAAGCGGCATACCAAAAAAGCACTTGCAATTACTTTTGACGATGGCTACAGGGATTATTTGGATTTTGCATTACCTGTTCTTAAAAATTATAATCTGCCCAGCTCTATGTTTGTAGTTGCCGAATGTGTGGATAATAACCTGCCAACATGGACCTACATAATGGATTATCTTTTTTTTAATACAAAAAAATTAGCGTTACCGCCTTTTGATTATGGTGAAGCCTGCGCAGCTTTTGCAATATATAAATGGAATAATAAAGAAGAGCAGATCAGTTATTCAAAAAAATTTAAACAGTTTTTGAAATTGGTTGATAATGAAAGAAGAAATGCGATAATGCAGCATTTTATGGAAAGCTTTGACGATGTTGCTGCTCCCTGTAATCTGATGATGACCTGGGATGATTTGCGGACTCTTAAAAACGAACCTGTTGAAATTGGTTCACACACACTGACACACCCTCCACTGGCTACCATAGATAATCAGGTAGAACTGGAAAAGGAGATCAGGATATCGGGAGAAATTATTCAGCAACAATTGGGGTATTTCCCCACAACTATTTCTTATCCTGTTGGTAGCTATAATAAAAAAGTTAAAGAAGTGGCTAAACAGGCTGGCTATAAAATAGGGCTGGCGGTTGATCAAAAATTATACAATTCTCAAAAGCAGGATTTATTTGAAGTGCCAAGAATTGAATTGTATAATGACTCTTTTATAAGAAATAAGATAAAAATCTACGGCATAGAATCAGCTTTAAAATCACTTATAAAAAAATGAAGATAATTTTACTTTGTTCTGCCCAGGCAAACCAGAAAGCACTTGCACATAAAATTGCTGCAAACTTTAATTTGGTTGGGGTGGTAGTTGAAAAGAAGAAAGTAAAAAGCAATAAACTATATACATTTAAAAATATTTTTACAAAATTAAGTAACCTTATTTTTTTAGGCGGATAACTGGAGCATGGCAGCAGATGCTGCAATTTTATAACATGAAGTATGACCAGTTTCCTGCAACAAAAATTTTAGAAGTAAGCAGCATTAACAGTGCCGATGCAAAACTGTTTATTACAGATAACCAGGCAGATCTGGTAATGGTATCAGGAACTTCCCTGCTTAAAAAAAATATATTAGAAATTCAGCTTCCTGTTGGAATTATAAATTTGCATACCGGCTTATCTCCCTATATAAAAGGATCTCCAAACTGTACCAACTGGTGTATTGCCAGCCGCCAGTTTCACCTTATTGGTAATACCATTATGTGGATAGATGCAGGTATTGACTCCGGGGATTTATTATGTACAGCTATTGTTAAATTTACCGGTAACGAATCGCTTTCGGATATTCATATAAAAGTGATGGAAGAGGCGCATGCCTTGTATTTACAAACGGTAAAAAGCATGGGCAGCAACACACTGCAAAGGGTAAAGCAAAACAGTATTGCAGCAGGAACCACCTATTATTCAAAAGACTGGAATTATAAACAGAAAAGACGGTTGCTGAAAAATATGCGATACTTTAACAAGGAAGTAAATACTGCAGAGTATTTAAATAAAATGGCTTCAATAGTAACTGTAAACATCCAGTAGCAATATATATGAAAAAAACAATCCTGCATTGCATATTTAATCTTACCCGGGGAGGGGCAGAAACAATGCTGGTAAGGGTTTTAAAGGAATTAAAAGAATATCACAACATTGTGGTTACATTACAGGAAAAAGATTATTTTGGTAATGAGCTGCAATGCGATGAATATATTTGCCTGAATAAACCATCTTTGCTTTCTTTTCCGCTGGCAGCTGTTCAATTAAGAAAACTTATCAAAAAACACAAGGTAGATATTGTACATTCTCATTTACCACAATGCAATTTTGTAGCAAGGCTGGCTGTTCCCGGCAATATACCGCTGGTTACCACCATTCATACTTCTATTGCTACAGCTATCGATTATAAAAAATGGTATATCCGTTTATTGGATAAGTTAACTTATACATGTAAATCATCCGCAATTATAGCGGTATCTAACGGAGCGTTGCAAGATTATTTTTCTGTGCTGCATTTAAAGCCGCATAAAACATTTGTGCTGTATACTTTTGTTGATACGGAACAATATCAATTACAACCCGTATCATCAGCAAGGGACGAAAATTTTCGCATTATTGCCGTAGGCGCATTACGTAAAGGAAAAAACTATGCTTATCTTATAGAAGCGTTTAAAAAACTGCATGATTCCAAAATAGAATTACACATCTACGGTAATGGTCCGGAGAAAGAAAATATTCAGGCTGCAATTGAAGTAGCAAAGGTTCCGGTTGTTTTAAAAGGGCAGGTAAGTAATATACATGAGGTATTGGCCGGTTACGATCTTTTTGTAATGCCCTCCATGTTTGAGGGATTTTCGTTAAGTGTGTTGGAAGCAATGGCCATGCAAATGCCGATGATGTTGAGCGATATACCATCTTTTAAAGAGCAATGTGCAGATACCGCCATCTATTTTGATTTGAACAACACAGATGACTTTGTAAATAAGTTTACAAAAATAGTTGCTGATAAAAATTTAAGAGATGAGCTTGCGCTGGCTGCAAAGCAAAGGGTAGTGAATAATTTTACACTGGCGCATCATATGGAAGGCTTAAAAAAAATATATACCGAAGTATTAAACCATAACTAATTGGCAAACGGAAAAAAAATATTATTCATTTCTTACGATGGGATGACGGATCCTTTAGGCCAAAGCCAGGTAATACCGTATTTACAGGGCTTAAGTAAACATGGCTATAAAATATTTTTATTAAGCTGCGAAAAGCAACAGGTTTTTTTGCAAAATAAAGCAGTGATAGAAAATTTAGTAAAGCCATTTGATATTACGTGGGTGCCAATAGCCTACACTAAAAATCCACCTGTATTATCTACACTGATTGATATAATTAAGCTAAGGAAAGAGGGTAAAAAAATTCATAAGCAATATACCATTGATATGGTACACACCCGGCCGGGTGTGCCTGCATTGGTGGGCTTATGGATGAAGCAAAAATTTGGTGTAAAATTCCTTAACGATATCAGGGAATTTTATGCCGATAGCCGGGTGGATGGTAAAATGTGGAATTTGAAGAACCCGGTATTTAAAACAGTGTATAATTTTTTTAAACAAAAAGAAGCTGTTGCAGTAGCAGCAAGCGATGGTATTGTTTGCCTTACCTATGCAGCCGAAAAAATTATTAATGAATGGCCGGAGTATAAAAAAAATATTCCAATGGAAGTTATTCCCTGTAGTGCCGATCTGGAACTTTTTAATCCTGATAAAGTACAAGAGGCAGAAAAACAGGCCTTAAAAGTTGAATTGGGAATTAATGAAAATGATGTTATAGTAAGTTACCTGGGTTCAATAGGTGGCTGGTACCTTACCGATGAAATGCTGGAGTTTTGTAAAGTGCTGAGTGATAAAATTCCTGCCGCAAAATTTTTATTTATATCGCCGCACCGCCACGATGAGATAATAGCAGCGGCGGTTAAGCATAATATAAATGCCGGTAAAATAATTACCCGTAAAGCAAACAGGCAGCAGGTGCCACTTTTACTTTCCTTAAGTCAGTTTTCTATATTTTTTATAAAGCCCTGTTATTCCAAACAATCGTCTTCGCCTACCAAGCATGGCGAAATTATGGCCATGGGTATTCCTTTAATTACCAATAGTGGTGTGGGTGATGTGCAAACAATTGTAGAGCAATATCATTCCGGCATAGTAATTCATCAATTTAATAGGCAGGAATATATTATTGTTGCAGAAAAAATAGTTGCTGGCTTAAATTGTGATACAGCCGAAATAAGGCGGGGAGCAAAAGAATTTTATTCATTAGCCTCGGCCATTGAAAAATATAACAGAATTTACGACAGTATATTACTGCATTAAATTATTTTGCATTCAATTAGCTATTGCAAAATTCATTTACATTTATTACTTACAAAGCATATATACCTGATTGATGAAAAAAAAATATTTAATTGTTGGTGCCGGATTTTCAGGAACAGTTTTAGCCAACCAGCTTTGTAAAAATATTGATTGTACAATAGAAATTTGGGACGAAAGAAACCATATTGCCGGTAATTGCCATACACACAGGGATGAGCAAACCGACATAATGGTGCATGAATACGGGCCGCATATTTTTAATACAGATAAAAAAGAAATCTGGGATTTTGTAAACAGCTTTGTAGAGTTTAAGCCGTATGTACACCGGGTAAAAGCCATGAGTAATGGTAAAATATATTCATTACCTGTTAACCTGCATACCATTAATCAGCTATTTGGCAAATCATTTACACCTGCACAGGCAAAACAATTTTTAGAAACATTGGCTGATAAAACTATTGAAGAGCCGCAAAATTTTGAAGAGCAGGCACTGCGTTTTATTGGTAAAGAATTGTACTATGCGTTTTTTTATGGCTATACCAAAAAGCAATGGGGGTGTGAGCCAACCGAATTGCCGGCTTCAATATTAAAAAGAATTCCGGTACGGTTTAATTACGATGATAATTATCATAACAATATTTATACAGGCATTCCTGTTGATGGTTACACAGCATTGATCGAAAAATTGATCAGCGACCCTAATATTCATGTTACTTTAAATAAAAAATTTGATTCGGCAGATGATGTAAGTGGCTACGATCATGTTTTTTACACCGGCCCTATTGATGCCTACTTTAATTATAAATATGGCAGATTGGGTTACCGTACAGTAACTTTTGAAAAGCAATATGCCGATGGCGATTTTCAGGGCGTTACACAAATGAATTACTGCGATGCTGATGTGCCTTATACAAGGATAGCCGAACCCAAGCACTTTACTTATTGGGAGCAGCACGATAAAACAGTTTACTTTAAAGAATTTAGTAAAGAAACTGAACCCACTGATATTCCTTATTACCCTAAGCGCCTTGCAAATGATAAGGAGCTATTAATTAAATACCGCACCGATGCCGAAATGCTGCAAAAAGTATCCTTTTTGGGCAGGTTGGCCACTTATCGCTATATGGATATGCACCATGTTATAGGCGAAGCATTACACTACTCACAAACTTTTTTACAGGCAATTAGTGCCAACAATACTCCTCCGGTTTTTCCTAACATCGAAAATTAGTAAATAGTCAGCCTTTGATGCAATAATCAGGCTTTAGTCTCGTTATATTCCTGTCAATATCTATTAAAAACCAAATTCACCTTCCTATGGAAAAGGTAATTGCTGTGGTTGTTACATACAACCGGCAGGCACTGCTTTCTGAGTGTATAACTGCTTTACGCAACCAAACCCGCAAGCCAGATGCAATTTTAATTGTAAATAATGGCAGTACAGATAATACTGAGCAGTGGTTGGAACAACAATCTGATATTCACTTTATCAATCAAAAAAATGTAGGATCAAGCGGAGGCTTTAGCACAGGCATTAACTGGGCTTATAAAAATGGCTATTCGTGGATATGGTGTATGGATGATGATGGCTATCCAAAAGAAGACGCATTGGATAATATGTTAGCGGCAGATGATGGTACTTTAAGATTATACAATTGTGCCGTGGTGGATAAAGAGAATAAAAAAACTTTTGTTTGGAAAACCGGCGAATTTAAAACTATCGACGACGTTAAAGGTAATATAATAGAAGGCATTGGTCATCCATTTAATGGCACCATGCTGCATAGAAGAATTGTTGAAAGAGTAGGCGTGCCGCAACCTAAATTTTTTCTTTGGGGAGATGAAACAGAATATTACTACAGGATAATTAAACAAAACGGTATTCCTGTTTGTACTGTAGCCAACAGTATTCACTACCATCCTGCATCTGCATTTTCTTACAAACAAGATTGGGATTATAAATCAGCCTGGAAGATGTACTTCTATGTACGCAACCGCTTGTATATTCACAAAGCAAAATTCAGCAACAAAATTTTAGCATTTATTAATTACAGTTGTTTTTTAGCCGCTTTTGCAGGTATTGTTTTGGTATATCAAAAAACCAATAAACTTAAAAAGCTGAGTTTTATTTTATGGCCTGCTGCAGATGCACTCACAAGTAATTTTAGTGCAACCCCTACCTTAATATTAGAAAAATTAAAGTTTAAGGCAGAAAATAATTTCAATAATAGTTTTACACATTCCCTTAAAAATCTTTGGTCCTTATTATTTACACCATCATCAATGGTAAAGAAAATGCAGACCAGGTAATATATTAAACCCTCGAAAACTACACATTCACAACCTGCTTATTTTTAAGCAGGTTTTCTTTTTTTTGCCGGGTGGTTTCCTGTATCAGAAAAATGGCAATAACATAAAAAGGCATGCACGGAATTTTATAACGGCATAATGTACCAAAGTTTAAAGTGGTGGCACCAACAAATAAGGCAAATATTACTGCAAATAAAAAGCAATACATTGCCAGCGGATTTTTGGTTAAAGTTTGAAATACAGTTTTAAATCCGGCTTTAAAAAAAACCGACAGTGTAAAAATCAACAGGGCCATACCTTCAAAGGAAGATAAAAGTGTGGTAAGCTTTCGGGATTCCCAAATAAACGGACGAAAGAAAGTGGTGGCCACAAAAATAGGTGCCATTTTAACCAGGCCGCCTACACTGCCATCAAATTCGGTTCCGTAGCTAAACATAGAGCCACCTTTACCAGCCTGGCTTTCATAAGCATCATTTTGAGTTTTAATATTTTTGGCAAGGCCATCAGCTGCATATTGCCCCAGTTCATCTTTTAGCTTACTCATTATTTGAGAAAATGCCACCATACTACCAATGATAAGTACCGGGGCCAGAATAAGTTTTAACATTTTGCTGCTTACCATGTTTACATTTTTTAGAATAAGGTATAAGCTAAAAAACGGAACATACGATATCAGGATATATGGTTTAATTACCCAGAGTAAATACCCGAAAAAGATTAATAGGATGGTACTCTTTATAAAATCAGTTTTTCTTACAAACAACTGGTATAGCGAATAAGTGATCCATCCAATAGAAGCAATACAAATACTATCTTTTAAAATACCCGAACTCCAGAAAACAAAAGTGGGCAGGTATAAAATAGCGATGGCAAATTTGCGGTGCATGTGTGGATACTGCTCGTAAAAGAATAAAAACAATTTCCAGGCACCGGTAAAAGCCAATAAAGAAAAAATAAGGTTGGTTAATAAATATTTGCCCAATGTAAAAAAAGAAATAACCGTTACAAACCTAACCACCATAAAATTACTTTCCGTTCTAAAGTAACCTTTATTAAAAGGATCTCTTAAAAGCGATTCATCAAAATCCACCCCTTTCATCAAAATCCATTTGATATTGGAAAAATCTTTTAAGATCATGTCATAAATATTCTTTCCCTCCACCTGGTATAAAACAAAAGAATCGCCGGTTGATATTTTCCAGTTAAAAAAAGCAAATACCAACACGATTAATGTTTTTATCCAAAAACCCTGGGCGTGGTAATATTTTAAAACCGGATCAGTATAATTTTTTCTCAGAGATTTAAAAACGAAATAAAATAATGCAACATAAAACGGATATAAAATAAGTTCGAAGATGCCCATGAAAATTTGGTGTTTGGTTTATTATACAACCTTGTTATGTGATTATATCCTGCAATTGAATTATAAGAAACTCAAATTTATCTTAAATTCTAATTTTTCTTTCAATAATATGCGTTTATTTTTGAGTTTAATTAAAAGCTGCTACACAATTTATACTTCATTCAACATTTGACAAACACTTCTACTCATAAAAAACTGATACGCATTACCACTGTGCCAATGGCTTTGCGTTATTTACTGCCAGGGCAAATGCATTTTATGCAGCAAAATGGCTTTGAAGTAATAATGATAAGTGCCGATGGGCCGGAGCTTAATGATGTAATACAAACGGAACAATGCCGTCACATAGTGGTGCCTATGACGAGAAAGATTACACCTTTGCAGGATTTGAAATGCCTTATCCAATTGATAAAGATCTTTAGAAAAGAAAAGCCGGATATTGTACATTCTCATACCCCCAAAGCAGGTTTGCTGGGTATGCTGGCTGCAAAATTAAGCGGTGTAAATGTGCGGATACATACTGTTGCCGGTATGCCCCTGATGGTAGAAAAGGGGTTTAAATTGCAATTATTAAAATTTATTGAAAAGCTTACTTATCGGGCCGCTAATCATGTTTGGCCCAACAGCAATTCTTTGTATAATTATATTGTTGATAATAAATTTACCAGCGCAAAAAAATTAAACATTATAAGTAAAGGCTCTACAAACGGTATTAATATAAACCGCTTTAGCAAAACGGTACTCAATGAAAATACGGTACTTGAAATACAAAACAGTATTAACTATTCGGCACAGCACATTTACCTGTTATGTATTGGCAGGTTAGTGGCCGATAAAGGCATTGTAGAATTAGTGAATGTTTTTACAACACTGCAAAAAAAATATGCTCATTTAAAACTGGTTGTTGTAGGAGATTATGAAGAAGAACTGGATCCTTTACCTGCAGCAATTATGCAGCAAATAAAATCCAACCCTAACATTATTCATGTTAAGTGGACGCAACAGGTAGAATATTTTATGCATATTGCCAGTTACTTTGTGTTTCCCTCTCATCGGGAAGGTTTCCCCAACGTATTGTTGCAGGCCGGTGCCATGGAATTACCCATTGTTTGCAGCCGCATTGCTGGCAATGTTGATATTGTAACCCACCAGCAAACCGGGCTGATTTTTGAAACGGCCAATCAATTACAGATGGCGGAGCAAATAGAATATGCCATTGCCAATCCCGAAAAAATGCAGGCTATGGCGGCAAGCCTGGTACAAATAATTAAAAACGATTACCGGCGTGAAAATATCTGGCAAAATATGCTGTCATCCTATAAATCGTTGCTACATTTAAATCACTAATACTATTGCAATGATAATAATTGGTTATTCAGGTCATGGTTTTGTTGTTTGTGGTATCACTATCGCTGGCGGTAATAAAATAACCGGCTATTGCGATAATGAAGAAAAGCAATACAATCCCTTTTCATTGCAATACTTTGGTAAAGAAAGCAGCGATGCTGCGCTGGCCGCATTTAAAGAAAATGATTTTTTTATAGCTATTGGCGATAATAAGATCCGGGAAAAAGTCTTTCACAATCTTGCAGCAAAACAGTTGTACCCGGTAAATGCTATTCATCCATCTGCTGTAATTGATGCTTCAGCTATTATTGCAACACAAGGCGTAATGATAGCGGCAAATGTGGTAATTAACCCATTGGCAAAAATTGGTACTGGCGCTATTTGCAATACCGCTTGCATTATTGAGCACGAGTGTGTGGTAGGCAATTTTGCCCATATAGCTCCTGGTGCAGTATTGTGTGGTAATGTAAAAGTAGGCAACAACAGTTTTGTTGGGGCTAATGCTGTAATAAGGCAGGGCATTACCATCGGCAATAATGTAATGATTGGCGCAGGAGCTGTGGTACTAAAAAATGTACCCGATAATGCCACCGTAATGGGAGTGCCTGCTAAATAAATTTACCTACGTTAAACTTCTAAACTCCTAAACGGCTAAACTCCTAAACCCTTATCTTTGCCACGCAAAAAAAACACATTACTTATGAAAGTTTTAGTAACCGGCGGAGCCGGATATATAGGTTCCGTTTTAGTTCGTCAATTATTAAACAAAGGATATAATGTACGTGCCTTTGATAATTTAAATTTTGGTGGCGATGCATTGTATGATGTGATGCTGAATCCTAATTTTGAATTTTTAAAAGGTGATGTTAGAAATGCAGCAGATGTAGAAAAGGCAATAGAAGGCATTGATGCCATTGCACATTTGGCCGCCATTGTGGGCGACCCGGCCTGCAAAAAATTTAGCGATGATGCAAGAACTACCAATTGGGACGGCAGTGTGGCATTATTTGAAGCAGCAGCAAAAGCTGGTGTAAAACGTTTTGTATTTGCAAGCACCTGCAGTAACTATGGTAAAATGGCCGATCCGGATTCTTTTGTTACCGAAACATCGGAGTTAAACCCGGTAAGCTTATATGCAGAGTTAAAAGTGAAGTTTGAGAATTATATCATGAACGAAAGAAAAGATACTAAAATGTGCAGCACCGCTTTACGCTTTAGTACCGTATATGGTTTTTCTCCAAGAATAAGATTTGATTTAACCGTAAATGAATTTACACGTAATGCTGCAGAAAAAGGTGAACAGCCTATTTGGGGCGCACAATTCTGGAGGCCTTACTGCCACGTAGATGATCTGGCCCGTGCTGTAGTTTTAGTAATTGAAAGCGATGAGGCAAAAGTAAAATCAAACGTATTTAATGTAGGTAGTACCGAAGAAAATTATAACAAAGGAATGATCATTGAAGAAGTATGCAAAGTGGTGCCCAATGTAAAAGTAGATTATGTAGAAATGAATGAAGACCCGAGAGATTACAGGGTAAATTTTGATAAAATTAAAAATGAATTAGGCTTTACCATTACTAAAACAGTACCTGATGGAGTAAAAGAAATTTACTTGCTTTTAAAAACCGGTATTGTTACAGACTCTTACGGGCCTAAGTTTAGAAATATTTAATATCGAAAATTATGATCTTTAAATTGCTCCAATCTTTAGGCTGGGGCAATTTTTTTAAAGTAAATTTGCTATACCAAAAAATTAAAATCCCCTAACGACTATGCTTTTACTATCAGGCCCTAACATGGCAGGCAACGAATTAAAATATGTAACAGAATGCATCACCACCGGCTGGGTAAGTAGTGTGGGTGCTTATGTAGATCAGTTTGAAAAAATGGCTGCAGAATTTGCAGGCACCAAATATGCAGTAGCTACAAGTAGCGGCACCACTGCATTACACATTTGTTTGGTGATGATGGGAGTGAATAGCGACGATTATGTAATTACACCCAACATAACTTTTATTGCTACCTGCAACGCTATAAAATATACAGGAGCCAATCCTATTTTTATTGATACTACAGTTAAAAGCTGGCAAATGGATCTGGACTTGCTGGAAGAATTTTTAACCCACGAAACAGAACAACGCAATGGTGTTTGTCATTATAAAAAAGATGGCAAAAGAATTCCGGTAATAATGCCGGTGCATGTGCTGGGTAATATGTGCAATATGGATAGGTTGTTATTATTAGCAAAACAACATAACCTTACTGTTATTGAAGATAGCACCGAAGCATTAGGCAGTTACTACAAAGGCAAACATGCCGGCAGTTTTGGTTTAATGGGTACGTTCAGCTACAACGGTAACAAAATTATTACTACCGGTGGTGGCGGTATGATTGTTACAGATGACGAAGCTTTAGCAAAAAAAGCCAAGCATTTAACCACACAGGCTAAAAGCGATCCGTTTGAATATATACATGACGAAATTGGCTACAACTACCGATTGGTAAACGTTGCAGCGGCAATGGGTGTAGCACAAATGGAACAACTGCCCGGCTTTATTAAACGCAAACACGAGATCATTGATTTTTATAAAACCGAATTGCATGGTGTGGGAGATATCCGCTTTCAGGAAGTATATGCCGATGTAAACCCCAACTGGTGGATGCCTACCATTTTTACCGAAAGACAAAAAGCGGTGTTGAAGATTTTGAACGATAATAAAATGCAAAGCCGCCCTTTTTGGGTACCCATGAACCAGCTGGTAATGTTTAAAGACAATCTTTTTTATAATCATAACGATAAATCAAACTTTGTTTATCATCATTGTTTAAGTGTACCATGCTCCACTTATATTACTAACGAACAATTAAAAACGGTAACAGATAAAATAAAAGAGTGTTATTGATTTTTTTGTTACCGGCATTTGTTCATTGAGCAACATCGTTGCCACGCTCGGTTCAAAGGCATACCATTGGGCAGCTTTTATCTAAGCGTAAAATACGTTATCAATAATTTTACCAGCACAAACAAATTATGTATTTATTTTTAAAACGGGTATTTGACCTGCTAATAGCAACCCTTGTATTAATATTGCTTTCCCCAATTCTTATTCCCTCAATAATAATTTTATTGTTTGTAGGCGAGCATGAGGTTTTTTATTTCCAAAAAAGGGTGGGCTATAAAAACAAATTTTTTGATATTTGGAAGTTTGCCACCATGCTAAAGAACAGTCCTAATATTGGCACCGGCGAAATTACCTTGCGTAACGACCCCAGGGTAACAAGCTTTGGTAAAATATTACGCATTACAAAAATTAACGAGCTGCCTCAAATAATAAATGTATTTAAAGGAGATATGAGCATTGTAGGCCCAAGACCCTTATTGGAAGTAAGTGTAAAACTATACCCGGAAGAAATTCGTGCAAAAATTTATAACTGCAAGCCGGGCATGACGGGTATTGGCTCATTAATTTTTAGAGATGAAGAGAAAATAGTTTCAGATGCTGACGATCCTAAAGCCATGTATGCCCAAATTTATCCTTACAAAGGAGAGCTGGAAATGTGGTATCAAACCCATGCTTCTTTGTATACCGATTTTATGATCATCTTTTTAACCGCATGGTCAATCATCTTTCCAAAAAATCAACTGGTGGGTAAAGTATTTAAAGACTTGCCACCACGAAATTTTTAATCTTTGTTAAGTCTTTTTTATATTATTTTAAACAAATTAATTTGAATATTGTAATAGCAGGGTATAAATCCTCTTACAATGAACTCGTTTACTATTAAGGACCTGGAAAATCTTTCTGGCATTAAAGCACATACCATACGTATATGGGAGCAGCGGTATTCTTTTATAAAACCGGAGCGTACCGGCACTAATATCCGCTATTACAGCAACGATGAATTAAAAAAAATTTTAAATGTTGCGCTGCTCAATAAATATGGCTTTAAAATATCTCACATAGATAAAATGAATGAGGCTGAGATAAAGGAAAAAATACTTTCTCTTAACCAGATGGAAGCTCAGCAGGAGCGTATTGTAAATGAGCTTATCCAGTGCATGGTGGATATTGATATAGAAAGGCTGGAGATTGTTTTGGATAAGTATATAGTGGCACGTGGTATTGAAAGAACGATAACCCAGATCATCTTTCCCTTTCTGGAAAAGATCGGTATACTATGGCTTACTAACCACATAAACCCTGCACAGGAGCACCTTGTAACCAATATCATTCGTCAAAAATTAATTGTGGGTATTGATGGTATTGTTACTTCTTTAAAAGTAAATAAAACTGTATTGTTGTTTTTACCGGAAGGCGAATATCATGAGTTGGGTTTGTTGTTTATGTATTACCTGTTAAAAAGCAGGGGTGTTACAACCATCTATCTGGGCTCCAGTGTTCCCCTTAAAGATGTGGAGTATGTGGTTAAATTAAAAAAGCCCGATTACCTGTATTCTCACCTTACCACGGTTGGCCAAAATTTTAACTTCGATAAATTTATTACCAACGTTACCCAAAAATTTTCCGGCATACCCATAATTATATCCGGCCAGCTCACTTGTACCTATCAAAAGAAAATTCAACCACCACTCAATTTTAAAAGATCTTTTGCCGAAGTGATGGAATTTGTATCGGGATTTTCAAAAGCCGGAAGTTAAAAAACTGAAAATCAATGTGTTTAAAGTTTTTTGTAAATAATTAAACAAAAATGCCTGCGCTTTCAAAATTCTTGTTTAGTTTTACATCGTAATTATTAAACAAAACATTATGTCAGCGATAGAATTTGACCAGATAGTTATCAATAATGCAGATTACCTGAAGCCTTTTGCCATAACCCTTACCAGAGATAATGAAACAGCAAAAGACCTTTTGCAGGAAACTATGTTCAGGGCTTTTGCTAACAGGGAAAAATATAATGCAGGTACTAATATTAAAGCATGGCTGTATACCATCATGCGTAATATTTTTATTAACGACTATCGCCGTAAATCAAAACAAAATACGGTCCTGGATAACAGCATCAACGAATTTTTAATCAACAGCAATCAGTTGACTGTTACCAATGCTGCCGAAAGTAATTTGAAGATGAAAGAAATTCAGCAAGCCGTTTACCAATTGCCGGATATTTTTCGCAACCCGTTTGTATTATATTTTGATGGTTATAAATACAACGAAATTGCCGACTTGTTAAAAGAACCATTAGGCACTATTAAAAGCCGTATACATTTTGCCCGTAAATTATTAAAAGAACAATTGACAAGATTTTGAACCGTATCTATTTTTATCCCGTTTTATATTTCAATATTCCTAAATTTAGTTCTTGAAAAAAGCAGTAGTAATTGGAAGCGGATTTGCAGGTTTATCAGCCGCATGTTTTTTAGCCAAAGCAGGTTACGATGTAACCGTTTTGGAAAAACAACACACTGCAGGTGGCCGTGCCCGGCAGTTAAAAGAACAGGGTTTTGTATTTGATATGGGCCCCAGCTGGTATTGGATGCCGGAAGTTTTTGAAAGATTTTTTAATTGCTTTGGAAAAAAGGTCTCAGATTATTATGAGTTGCAGAGATTAGATCCATCCTACAGAATTTACTGGCCCGATGGTGAAATGGATATTCCAGCCAGTTATGAGGGATTGAAAAAGTTATTTGAAACTATTGAACCTGGCAGTGCGGCTCAATTGGATAAATTTATGGCCGAAGCGAAATACAAGTATAATGTGGGCATTAATAAACTGGTGCATAAACCCGGGCAATCTGTTACCGAATTTTTAGACTGGGAGGTAATAAAGGGTGTTTTTAAATTAGATGTATTTGCCAATATGAAAAAACATGTAGGCAAATATTTTAAACACCCAAAGTTGCAGGAGATGATGGAGTTTCCGGTATTGTTTTTAGGCGCATTGCCCCAAAACACACCGGCATTATACAGCCTGATGAATTATGCAGATGTAAAGTTAGGAACATGGTATCCGAAAGGAGGCATGTATAAAATTGTGGAGGGAATGTTTAGCCTGGCCAAAGAGTTAGGTGTAAAATTTTGTTTTAATTGTAGTGTAACAAGCATAGATATAATAAACAAGGAAGCAAAAAGTGTAACTGCTCAAACAACTAATAACGAACAACCAGCAACGAGCAACTTTGCAGCTGATGTGGTTATTGGAGGCGCCGACTACCATTTTATAGAAACAAAATTATTGCCCGAAGACTGTAGAACTTATACCGAAGAATACTGGAACAAAAGAGTAATGGCACCAAGTTGTTTATTATATTACGTGGGGTTGAATAAAAAATTGAGCAATGTTTTGCATCATTCACTTTTTTTTGATACCGATTTTGCAGTGCATGGAAAAGAAATTTATACTGAACCAGTGTGGCCGTCTGATCCGCTGTTTTATGTTTGTGCTACATCCGTAACAGATAATACACAGGCGCCGGAAGGGCATGAAAATTTATTTTTCCTCATACCAGTAGCAGCAGGGTTGCAGGGCGACACTGAACAATTAAGAGACAGCTATTTTGAAAATATTATTAAAAGATTTGAAGACAGAACAAGGCAAACCATAAAAGAAAATATTGTTTATAAAAAATCTTACTCGGTAAGCAATTTCGTAAATGATTATAATTCTTTTAAAGGCAATGCTTACGGATTGGCCAATACTTTAATGCAAACAGCGGTTTTAAAACCATCCTGTAAAAGTAAAAAAGTAAGCAATCTTTTTTATACCGGGCAGCTAACGGTGCCGGGCCCTGGGGTTCCGCCAAGTTTAATAAGCGGCGAGGTAGTGGTAAAGGAAGTAATGAAACTATTTAATAATTTAACAAACATGATAAAGTAGAAACTAATCATTTTTATTTATCAAATCTATGATGCATCTTTTTCATAACACCAGTCAGCAGTGCAGTAAAATAACTACAGAAACTTACAGCACCTCATTTAGCAGCGCCATTAAGTTGCTGCACAAAGACCTGCGTACCCCCATTTACAATATTTATGGCTTTGTACGCTTTGCTGATGAAATAGTAGATACTTTTCATGGCTATAATAAAAAGCAATTGCTGGATGAATTTAAAATGGAAACTTACAACGCCATAGAAAGAGGTATAAGCCTTAATCCTGTACTGCATAGTTTTCAGCTTACCGTTAATGAATATAAGATAGACAGCGCTTTGATAGATGCTTTTTTTAAAAGTATGGAATGCGATTTATGTAAAGCCAAATATGATTGTGAAGCATATGCTGCCTATATTTATGGCAGTGCCGAAGTGGTGGGATTAATGTGCTTATATGTTTTTTGTGCAGGCGATAAACAAGAATATGAAAAACTTAAACCCGCTGCACAGGCATTGGGTGCTGCTTTTCAAAAGGTGAATTTTTTAAGAGATATAAAAGCCGATTACCAGGAGCTGAACCGTACTTATTTTCCCGGTATGGATTTTAAAAATTTTACACCTGCAATGAAGCAGCAAATTGAAAGTGAAATTGCAGCGGATTTTGTAAAGGCTTACGAAGGTATTTTACAACTGCCGGTTAAAGCAAGGTTTGGTGTATATGTAGCCTATAAATATTATTTGTCGTTATTTAAAAAGATAAAAAAAGTGCAGCCGGCTAAAATAATGGAACACCGCATACGCATACCTAATTACTCAAAAGCATTTATACTTGCAAAAGCAAGCTTACGTACACAATTTAATATTTTATAATTTTAGCTTTAATATTTTCAGGCTTTGAACAGATTGATATTAGTTGATGAAAATGATGTGCCATTGGGTACAGTTGAAAAAATGGAAGCACACGAAAAAGCTTTGCTGCATCGTGCTTTCAGTGTTTTTATTTTTAACAGCAAAGGAGAAATGTTATTACAACAAAGGGCAATCAATAAATACCATAGCGGAGGCTTATGGACCAATGCCTGTTGCAGTCATCCCTATTCTGAACAGGATACTTTAGCCGCAGCCGGAAAACGGCTACAGGAAGAAATGGGCTTTACCACAACACTTACCAGGGCATTTGAATTTGTTTACAAAGCCAATTTTGATAACGGGTTAACTGAACATGAATATGATCATGTGTTTATTGGAGAATATGATGGCCCTGTTTTACCAGATGAAAGTGAAGTGGAGAATTTTTGCTACATGGGTATGAACGCATTAAAAGAGGCTATGGAATTACATCCTCAAAAATATACCGCCTGGTTTAAAATTGCCTTGCCCAAGTTAGAAAATTATCTGGCATCAAATTCTTAAATGCATTTTATAACCCTTTATTTTAAGTTACTTTTGTTGCTTATACAGCATTAAGTATATGAGTAATAAAAAAGCAATTGTTATTGGTAGCGGAGTGGCAGGTATGGCAGCAGCCATACGGCTGGCGGTACAGGGGTTTACGGTAACCGTGTACGAAAAAAATGACTACCCCGGGGGTAAATTATCTGCTTTTGAAAAAGATGGCTTTAGGTTTGATGCGGGCCCTTCTTTATTTACACAGCCACAAAACATAAAGGAATTATTTGAATTGGCCGGCGAGCCAATGGAAAATTATTTTAGCTACAAGGCTGTTGATATTGCCTGCAAATATTTTTACGAAAATGGAAAGATCATTGAGGCATCTGCTGATGCTGTAATCTTTGGAAAAGAACTGGAGGAAAAGTTGGGAGAAGCATCTGGAACCGTTGAAGCGTATTTAAAAAAATCTGAAAAAGTTTATACTCATATTGGCAGCATTTTTCTAAACTATTCTTTGCATAAAAGAAAGACCTGGTTAAATAAACGTGTTATTAAAGCATTGGGCGCTGTTAAAATGGGATACCTTTTTAAAACTTTACATAAGCACAATAAATCAAAATTTAAATCGGCAGAAGCAGTACAATTATTTAACCGTTATGCCACTTACAACGGCAGCAATCCTTACAAGGCACCGGGCATGCTGAGTTTAATACCCCATTTAGAATATAATGAAGGTATTTATTATCCGCTGGGCGGAATGATCAGTATTACTGATGCATTGTATAAACTGGCCATAAAAAAGGGCGTGCAATTTTGTTTTAATACGCCGGTGCAAAAAATAATTAATCACGAAGGAAAGGTTAGAGGTGTGGTTGCTAATAATGAAAATATAGAAGCAGGTATTGTTGTAAGTAATATGGATGTATACTTTACGCATAAATATTTACTGAGCAATGAGTATAAGGCCAAAGATGTATTAAAGCAGGAGCGGAGCAGCAGTGCATTGGTCTTTTACTGGGGTATAAAAAAAGAATTTGAGCAACTGCAACTGCATAATATTTTTTTTAGTGATAACTACCAGGCAGAGTTTGATAGTTTATTTAAAAAGAAAACACTGCAAAATGATCCTACGGTTTATATCAATATTACTTCCAAGATGGAACAGGGGCATACGCCAGATGGCAAAGAAAACTGGTTTGTAATGATAAACGCCCCGGCAAATGTTGGGCAAAACTGGCCGTTGATCAAAGAACAGGCTCGTAAAAAAATTATTGAAAAGATCAACAAAATTCTTGAAACAGATATTGAACCATTAATTGAAACAGAAGAAATATTAGACCCTGTTACCATTGAAGATAAAACAGCTTCTTACCAGGGATCTTTATATGGCACCAGCTCAAACTCTAAGCTGGCCGCTTTTTTACGGCACCCTAATTTTACAACTGCTATCAAAGGTTTGTATTTCTGTGGTGGCAGTGTACATCCCGGCGGTGGTATACCTTTGTGTTTTAAGAGTGCCCAAATTGTTTGCGAGCTGATAAAAACTGAACAACGTGCCCATTAAATTTTCTAAATACCAAATAGCAACCGCAATTGCCATTTTATTTCATGCCATAGGTTTTATTGGTATTGTTTTTTTTAAAAGCAATTTCATTCTGCAAAGTACAGCAGTTAATTTGTTACTGATGTTTGGGTTGTTAATATGGACGCAGCATAATAAAAATTATTTTTTCTGGTTGTTTTTATTAATAGCTGTAGCAATAGGAATAGCGGTGGAAATAATTGGAGTAAATACCAAATTGCTATTTGGAGATTACAGCTATGGCGATGTGCTGGGATATAAAATAAAAAATGTACCACTGATCATTGGGGTTAACTGGTTTGTAATAATTTATTGCTGTGGTGTAAGTATTCATACTTTATTAGTAAAGGCAATTGATAAAGTTGCGATTGATACGGCTACAAAACCAATGACATTAAAAGCATTGTCTGTAATTGTAGATGGCGCTACACTGGCTGTGTTTTTTGATTGGTTGATGGAGCCTGCAGCGGTACAGCTTGGTTATTGGAAATGGGCCGGCGATATTCCATTTTATAATTACCTGTGCTGGTTTTTAGTTTCCATGATATTGCTTACCGCATTTCATTTTTTTAAATTTAATAAGCAAAACAAATTTGCAATACATTTGTTAATGATACAGGTAATGTTTTTTTTACTGTTAAGAACATTTTTTAATAACTGATGAACTGGTTTCCTTTTATACTAATTACTTTATTTACTTTCCTGGCCATGGAAGGCATCACCTGGCTTACGCACCGTTTTGTAATGCATGGTTTTTTATGGTACCTGCACGAAGACCATCACAAACCCACCGGGCATAAATTAGAAAAGAACGATGCCTTTTTTTTAATATTTGCCATACCAAGCTGGCTATGTATAATGCTGGGTTTACAAAACAAATTGTATTGGGTGGCAGCTATTGGTTTTGGTATTGCGCTATACGGACTGGCTTATTTTATAGTGCATGAAGTGATTATTCACCAGCGTTTTAAATTGTTTACACGAAGCAATAACAGCTATATAAAAACTATACGCTGGGCACATAAAATGCACCACAAACATTTGGATAAACATGAAGGTGAAAGTTTTGGAATGCTGATGGTGGCAAAAAAATATTGGGATAAAGTGAGAGCGGATAGAAGTATACAGGAAGCTGGTAAAGTAAATAAAGTATAAAAGGTAAATAAAGGACTAAATAATATTTGCCTCCTTTATATACTTTATAAACCTTTCATATATTGTCCTCCAGTCATCAAACTCCTTTGCTGTTCCTAAAAAATTATTATGCCAGATGGTAATTAAAGTGCCATTCACTTCATTACAAATTGTATAGTAATGCAATAATTCTTCATAAGCCTGCGCTGCAGAAAAACGTTGCTCATAATAAGAATTGGCATCCATAAAACAAAACGGGTGAATTCGCAGATCAGTTTGTTTTTCATTTTGCAGATCGTACCAAAAAAAAGAAGATGCTACCGAAGCCCTGAAACCATTGATGCTGCCATAGCCCATGCTATGGTCATCAGTAATTCCAGCCTCAATTAATTTTTGATAACCTTCGGGCAAATTAAAACGGATATAGTGCTGCCTTGATGTGGTGATCTGTTTCTCACTCACTTCTTCTAAATAATTTATTTCTTTTTTTAGAAGAACGGAATGATCGCCACTTTGCCAACTGGGATGAATGCCAATAGCATATTTTTTTGCATGACGGTTTATTAATTGCCACATGGCATCTTTACCGGGCAAAATATTTTTATCGTAAATGCTGTTTTGTTCTGCCACTAAAAAAAAGAATATAGGCTGTAGTTTGTTCTGCTGATGCAATTCATGCAACCAGGTATAACAATCAAACGGGTCTTTTTGCAAGCCCAGTAAAACCTTTAATCTTTCAACAGATGGTGATCTTAAAAATCCACCCACATTACGCAGCAAACCTTTATGCTTATAACTGTAAGCAATATCAATATCGTAAGTAGGTTTAAACCTGAATTTAGAATACTGTGCTTTGTACAGGTAATCACCCGGCGGAAATTTTTCTTTAATAGCAGCAATGAAATCTTTTGCCCAGATATTTATTAAAGGAATATCTAAAAAGCCTTCTTTAAATGCCAGTGAATTTTCATGCGCATACCTGCCATACATATCTTTGGTATGCGGCAAATATTCTTCGTAGCGGCTGAGTAAATAAAATGTTGCTGCAAAAATATCGAAGCTAAAATTGCTGCTACCCGTTTTAAAGAACGCTTTGTAAGAATTGGTTTTAAAACAAGAAATTTGTTGTTCTTTAACTTCAGATTCAAATAGCAAACTGCAATTGTCTATTCTAAATTCTTTGTCTTTTGTAGCGGATGCAGAATAATTAATGCAAACGCCTTCATGATTTTTAAATTCTTCAGAGTCTATCGTAATGGCACAATTAAGCCCCAGCAATTCTTTAAAAATAAAATTACAGCTGTATTGCAACCGTGGCGAAGATGTATGTGTATAGATCAGGATCATTTGCAGGCACAAAATAAAAAAGTTCCAGCAAGTGGAACTAATTATTAATTTTTTTTGAAATTTTATTTTTTATATCTGTCCTTCCACATTTCATTAAAGGTCTTCTGGCTAAAGTTCAAATCACTGCGGTGCTCCTTCCAGCCTTTAAATAAACCATTTACTACTTTGTTTTTTAAATTGCCATTACCCATGTTCATTATCCCTCTTTTTAGCGAAGCAATTTTCCAAACCTTCCAGGCCATTTTTTCGCTGAAAGTTACCAGCCCTTCATTCACAGCTTCTTTACGGTTTTCTAAAAGTAATTCATGCAAATTTATTTTTACCGAACATACTTCTGTACAATTACCACAAAGTGATGAAGCATAACTTAAATGTTTAAAATCTTCCATACCCTGCAAGTGTGGTGTAATAACACTGCCAATGGGCCCGCTGTAAGTAGCACCATAAGCATGGCCGCCAATATTTTTATAAATAGGGCAGGCGTTTAAGCAAGCGCCGCAGCGTATGCAGTATAAACTTTCTCTTTGCTTAGGATTTTTTAAAATGTTAGTGCGGCCATTATCTAATAATATCACGTACATTTCTTCGGGGCCATCAGTTTCATTTTCCTGTTTTGGTCCGGTAACAATGGTATTGTACACGGTAACTTTTTGCCCCGTACCAAATGTAGACAACAGCGGCCAAAATAACGCAAGGTCTGTAACTGAAGGCACCATCTTTTCAATACCTACAATTACAATATGCGTTTTAGGAAAAGCACAACTCAATCTTGCATTGCCTTCGTTTTCGGTAACGGCAATACCGCCAATGTCGCTGATGATAAAGTTGGCACCGGTTACACCTACTTCTGCCTGTGTGTATTTTTCTCTTAAAACTTCCCTGGCTTTTAAAGTAAGTTGCTGCGGCGTAAAGTTGAGTGGGGTGCCTAATTTTTCGTGAAATAGTTTGGCAACATCCTCTTTATTTTTATGCATTGCCGGGGTTACAATATGGTAAGGTGCTTCGCCATCCAGTTGCTGAATGTATTCGCCCAAATCAGTTTCCACACTATCAATCCCGTTTTCTATAAGCGCTTTATTCAAATGAATTTCTTCGGTAACCATGCTCTTGCTCTTTACCACCGACCTGCAATTTTTTTCTTTGCAAATTTTCAACACCTCTTCAATGGCCTGTGCAGCATCCTCGGCCCAAATAACTTTACCGCCACGTTTGGTAAAGTTCAGTTCAAACTCTTCCAGTTGCTGATCGAGTGTTTCAATGGCTTTCCATTTTATATTTTTTGCACGCTCTCTTACTAAATTTACATCGGCAAATTGCTCTTTGCCTTCAGGTACTTTAGCATTGTACTTGCTGATGTTAAAATGAATTTTACGGCGATGCTCCAGGTCGGCCGCTTTGATGGCGCTTTTCGCCATAAATATTTGTGAGTTTTCTGACATGTTTATTTTTTTTAAACCCGGCTTTTGTAATACTGTTCGACTGCATTGGTAGAGTTTATCCTGAGTTTCGAAGGACTCCATTCAACAGTGGTATTTTCTATCATCTTTTATCGAAGCAAAGATAAAGCATTGTGTTTAGGGTTGCCAACCTTTTAAAGGTTGGCAACCCCTGTAAAAAATTATTTAACTCTTGCCAGCACACCTGTTTGGTAACTGCTTATTTTATAACTATCCACAAAAGGTGTTTCTGCTGTGCCTTTACCACTTTGGTTTTTATCGGCCAGCTTAATGCTAAAAAATTCCACCTGCATTTTACCATCCTCTACTTTATAATTATCTACGATAGTATTGCCCTGTACAGTAAATGCACCATGAATGCTGTTGCCATGTACATAACTGTCTAAAATAATGCCATCATTCTCATCAATTATCCAATGGCCTTTGGCAGTATCTACAGGTTTTAAAATATAGGGGCGGTTATCTTTTACATCATCGCCATAAATTATTTGCCAGGTATATTGATTGGCGGAATCTGTTGGCTGAATACGCAGTTGCATAGTAAAGGTTTGGGTAGGTTTGCCATTTACCATCCATTGTAGTTGGCCTTTCCAGTTACCGGTAAAAGCCGCAGGGAAATTAGATGTGGCAATAGGAGAGGTTGTTACTCTTTTTAATTTTGGACGTTGAATATTTGTTTGAGCTGATGTAAATAACTGTGCGAAACAGAATGAAATAAGAATAACTGCTTTTTTCATATTAGAAGATGTGGTAAAAAGGTAATCAAGTAATTTTTATATTATACCCTAAAATTTCTTTTGCTTCTGTTAATGACATTTCCTTAGAATTAATTTTTTCTGTTAAAAGGCCTTCAATTCCCTTGATAATCTGCTTGAATTTAGGAAAGTTCGGAAGAACAATAATATACCGTAAGCGTAAATTTTTATAAAAATCCGTTTTATCATTTTGTTTTGAAGCTAACCCAATCCTTTTAGTTTTCATAACTGCTTTTGATAGGCAAAAGGGTAGAAAATTCTTATCTTCTTTAGTATCAATAATTACTATCTCGTTTTTTTCTACACTATTTAATGGGTTAAGGTTTGAGAATAATTCTGTCGCCACAATTTGTGGCGCAATAAATTGTTGTTTCATAAATCCACTATTCTCATCAGAACCATCATATAGTTTTACTATACCTCGTAATAAAATTCCTCCATAATTTATTTTGTCGCCAAAAGTAATATCAATGCCAGAAGCATGTAAATAGAACTTGCAGTTTTCAAGTTGCAAACGATTTTTATAAGTATGTGGGTCAGGAAGCTTATCAGAATAGGTATAGAATTCAAAATCTAAAATTCTGTAAATTGCATTATTGATTTTTAGATTTATATCCTTGGAAATCCTGTCAGCTATTTTGTCAAAACTTAATAAAATTGATTCTTGCGTTTCATAATTTACCTCAAGCGTAATCATAGTTTTTCTTAAAAGTATTACTTGTAGTTTATAGCACTAATATTAGCGATCAAAATAGAAATTACTATTTCAACACCCCCAATTCTTTCCCCACCTTGGTAAACGCCGCAATCGCTTTATCCAAATGCCTTTGGTCGTGTGCCGCACTTAATTGCACCCTTATTCTTGCTAAACCTTTTGCCACCACCGGAAAGAAGAAACCAATTACATAAATGCCTTCTTCTAAAAGCTTAGCGGCAAAAGTTTGCGCCACCACGGCATCGTATAGCATGATAGGCACAATAGGATGATCGCCGGGTTTAATATCAAAACCGGCTTCCGTCATTTTACTGCGGAAATATTTAGTGTTCGATTCTAATTTATCTCTTAGCTCTGTTGTCTCGCTCAGCATATCCAGCACTGCAATACTTGCACCCACAATACTTGGCGCCACGGTATTACTAAATAAATATGGCCGGCTGCGCTGGCGCAACATTTCAATAATTTCTTTGCGGCCGCTGGTAAAACCACCACTGGCACCGCCGAGGGCTTTGCCCAATGTGCCGGTAATAATATCAATACGGCCCATTACATTTCTATACTCATGTGTACCTCTTCCTGTTTTTCCTAAAAAACCTGAAGAGTGACATTCGTCTATCATCACAATAGCATCATATTTATCAGCCAGGTCGCAAATTTTATCTAATTGGGCAATGGTGCCATCCATACTAAAGCTGCCATCGGTAACAATAATTCGGCTGCGTAAATGGGCGCTTTCTTTCAGCTTTGCTTCCAGGTCGTCCATATTATTGTGTTCGTACCGGTAGCGCTGGGCTTTACACAAACGAACGCCATCAATAATGCTGGCATGGTTTAATGCATCGCTGATGATGGCGTCCTGCTCGCCAAACAAAGGTTCAAACACACCGCCATTGGCATCGAAAGCGGCAGCATATAAAATGGTATCTTCTGTGCCTAAAAAATCAGCTAATTTCTTTTCCAGTTCTTTATGAATATCCTGTGTACCGCAGATAAATCGTACACTACTCATGCCATAGCCACGCAGGTCGATATATTTTTTAGCGGCTGCCAGCACTTTAGGGTGACTACTAAGGCCGAGGTAATTATTGGCGCAAAAATTTAATACAGTGGTGCCGCCAACAATAATTTCGGCACCCTGTTCACTGGTAATGATGCGTTCTTTTTTTGATAAGCCTGCTGCTTCAATTTCTGAAAGTTCGGCAGCAATGCGGTCAACAAATTTTGTGTTCATAAGCTTAGTTTACTAAGGGCAAATGTAAGGAAAAACCTCACCCCAACCCCTCTGCTTAAAGAGAGAATTGGTAAATTGGGGCGAAGGTTAATATTTATACCAACCGCTATGATAAAAGCTCAATAGCGGTATGCGGTACAAGGGAGTGACACAAGAATGATGACCATAGCCTTACAGATTGGCAAAAAAATATTTTTTTGCCTTTTTCTGTAACTTTTTATTACTGACCTTCGTATTATACAAAAAAACTAACCTTTTACCCCATCAACCTTGTATGACTGAGAGAGAGTACAATGAATGTGTAAACCTGTATGCAGATAATGTGTACCGCTTTATCCTCAAAAATTTGAGGCACGAAGAGGATGCACGGGATGTGGTGCAGGGCGCATTTGAAAAAATGTGGATCAACAGGGAAACGGTGGACAATGAAAGGAGTAAAAGCTTTTTGTTTACTGTGGCCTACCACCAGATGATAGACCATATCAGGAAGAATAAAAGGATCAGTTTACGAGAAGAATTTAATGAGAACGATAGGGGAAGCGTAGGGCCAGCTCATGATACCAAACGCATTTTAAATGAAGCGTTGGGTAAATTGAGCGAATTGCAACGTAGTTTGGTAATGCTGAAAGATTATGAAGGCTACAGCTACGAAGAAATTGGACAAATTACCAACCTTAACGAAAGCCAGGTGAAAGTATATTTACACAGAGCAAGGTTATTATTGAGGGAGTATATTGTAAAAGTGGAAAACGTTATTTGACACACGAATTAGACAAATTACACGAATTGCTGAGCATTCGTGTAATTCATAAAAATTCGTGTAATAAATATAAAAATGAACATCAACAGAAATAATTACGAAGAGTTTTTTTTACTGTATGTAGATAATGAACTATCTGCAACGGAAAGGAATGCAGTGGAATTATTTGTGCAGCAAAATGCAGACTTAAAGGAAGAACTGAACATGCTACAGCAAACGGTAATGAGTGCCGATGCTATAGTTTTTGATAAAACCAGTTTGCTTAAAGAAGAGTTTACTGCCCTGCAGGAAAATTTATTATTGTATGTAGATGATGAATTAAATACTGCAGATAAATTAAGTTTTGAAAAATTATTAAAAACTGATACCGCTGCTAATAAAGAATTGGCATTATTGCAGCAAACTAAATTACAGCCTGATACCGCAATTGTATTTGCCAATAAAAAAATACTGTATCGTAAAGAAGAAGGAAAAGTAGTGGGTATGCCATGGCGCCGGATGGCTGCCGCAGCGGTGGTTATAGGTTTTGGTATTTGGGCTACAGTTTCACTAAATACCACCAATAAAGCAACTGAAGCAACTGTTGCTACAGCTACTGAAGTAAAAACAACTTTACCAAAGCAGCCAGCAAATAATTCTGCCACAAATACTGTGCAAACGCCACAGCAAATTGTTGCCCCCGCAACTACAGAAATTGCAACTACAGAAAACGTAATTAAGCAAGCATCACAAAAAAATAACCAGCCTGTTAATAATAATAATAATAAAATACAACAAAGTACTCCTCAACAAACTAATGATGATGTAATTGCTGTACAACAAGAACAAAAAAAACCAAGTAACAATTTACCCAAACCTGATTATAATAATTTTAACAAAGCCAGGAGTAACGAAGCCGATATAGCAACCGTATCACAAATGAATACAGCAAATGATAAAATAAATTCCGGAAATAAAACTTCAGTTGCTGAACTTAATAATGATGTAGTTAATGGCTACGCATTAAACGCCAACTTTACCGAAAGCAATGCCGATAAAGATAATTTTACAGAAGAAGACAACGCTAAAAAAACAAAACTGGGTGGCTTCTTCCGCAAAGTAAAAAGATTGGTGGAACGTAACACCAACGTAAAAACAGGCAACGGCATTAAAGTAGCCGGCTTCGACATTGCAATTAAATAACTTTTTAAAAACAGGACACATGAAACAGCTAATTACATTTTTAGCAGCAGCAATCATTTGCTTAAGCGCAACAGCACAAACAGACAGTACAAAAACAAAAAAATCAGATACCATTCGCATTGGTGGTATTATAATAGTAAAGAATGGTAAAAATAAAAATGACAAGGATGTAAATATTACCATGGGTAGAAAGGATAATGAAAAAAGAAAAAATGCCAACGTAAGCACCAATTGGTGGATAGTGGATTTGGGTTTTGCCAACTATACCGATAATACCAATTATGCAACCGCAGGCAGCTACTTAGTTAGCAGGCCAGGCTTTCCTGTAATTGATAAAAGCGATTTTAAACTACGTACCGGAAAAAGCGTTAATGTAAACCTGTGGTTTTTTATGCAGCGTTTAAATTTGGTAAAACACCATGTTAACTTAAAATATGGCGTGGGGCTGGAAATGAATAATTACCGTTACAAATCATCTTTAAGTTATAAAGAGAATGGTGTGGTGCCTTATACCGCAGGTATACAAACCAATGCGCCATTTATTTTCAGGGATTCTATTTCGTTCTCTAAAAATAAATTAGCTGCCGATTATTTAACAGTACCTATTATGTTGAATTTTACCAGCAACCCCGGCAGCAAAAGAAAAGGGATTGGCTTTAGTGCCGGTGTAAGTGCAGGTTATTTATACAGCCAACGCAATAAACAAAAAAGTGGCGAAAGAGGTAAAGACCGCAATAAAGGCGACTATGATCTGGAGCGTTTTAAGCTGAGTTATGTTGCCGAGTTAAGATTAGGCCCTGCACACTTTTACGGATCGTACAGCCCGAAATCTTTTTACGAGCATAGTTTGGATATGAAGCCTTATACTGTGGGTATCCGTTTCAGCAACTGGTAAAAAAAATTGCTCTCTCACTCATACCCAAGCCTGTTGAACCCCGGGTGTAAACAGGCGAGGGCTTGGGTTTAATAATATAGCCTCTGCTTGCCGGAGGTTTTTTTATTTTACAGTAATCGTAGTTTTACCCACATTTAAAAATAAAACTAGTATTGTTGGCAGGTAATTTTTCCACATTACATACAATTTGTTAATGTTATTCACCGCTTTAAAATATTTTTACATGGCACGGCGTTTGAGAAGTAACAACACAAATTCAATTAGGCATGAAACAAATTCGGTTTAACCATTTTCTTTTATTTTTTTCCCTGGCGGCAATAGTTTCTTTTACTATTGATAAAGGCAAAAAGAAAAAACCTGTTGGTAAAACACCTGCTGCAAAAGTTACGGCAAAACCTAAACCTGCAGTGGAAGAAGATTCTGTTGAAAATACCTACTATATTATTGTTGATAAAAGCGATTACGAACTTAAAGTATATGATGAAGAAGGCTGGTATGCTACTTATCCCATTGTTTTTGGCAGTAAAGACCTGAGTGATAAAATGAAGGAAGGGGATAAGCGTACTCCCACCGGCCAGTTTAAGATCATCCTTAAAAAAATTCATCCCAAATGGGGGCCAGAACTGTTACTGGATTACCCCACTAACGAAAGTTACCAGCGGTTTAATGAGCGCAAAGCAAAAGGGGTGATACCCAAAAATGCAAGAATTGGCAATGGCATTGCCATACATGCCACCCGGCCCGACGAAGAATGGACTGTAGATAATTTTTATAACTGGACGGACGGTTGTGTTTCTGTAAAATATACTGAAATGAAAGACCTGTTTAGTTATATACCTGTAGGAACAAAGGTTACTATACAGCCGTAAAAATATGCAGGGATAATGATCTTATTCTTCAATAAATAACAAACTCCCGTCTCCATAACTCAAAAACCTGAAATCGTTTTCCAAGGCATAGTTGTAAATCTTCTTCCAGTTGTTACCCACAGCAGCAGCAACTAATAATAGCAATGTAGATTGAGGCTGATGAAAATTAGTAACAATAGCTTTGGCAATTTTAAACTGATAACCAGGTGCAATTAGTATTTGTGTTTGTGTAAAAAGTCTGAAACAATTATTTTTTTGTAACCAGTTTATTAATGCTTCCAAAGCTTCTTTTGCAGTAATATTTTCTTTGCCTGCTAATGCTTCATATACTTCCCACTGGGTAATTTGTAATTGTTGTGCCAATGGATCAAGCAATGCTTTAACCCCCAGCCAATAAAAACTTTCAATAGTTCTTAAACTGGTAGTACCAACGGCAACAATAGTATTATTAAGATTAGCCGCCAGGTTTTTAATGGTGGTTATATCAATATCGATCCATTCGGCATGCATTTCGTGCTGTTGCATGATAGCCGCTTTTACCGGTTTAAATGTGCCTGCACCTACGTGAAGGGTTACAAATAATTGATTGATATTTTTTGCGGCTAATTTTTTAAAAACCGTTTCAGTAAAATGCAAGCCTGCTGTTGGTGCAGCTACCGAGCCATCATGTGCAGCATAAATAGTTTGGTAGCGTGCTGCATCTTCATCATCTGCTTTTCTTTTAATGTAAGGGGGTAAGGGAATATTGCCAGCCTGCTCCAGTATCTCTGCAAATGAAATGGTATCGTTCCAATTAAACTCCACTATATAAGCTTCAGTTAACTTGTCAAACATTTGTACCGTTAATCCCCAGTTGCCAAATACTAATTCCTTTTCTTTCCATTTACTGGCGCCACCAATTAAACATTTCCATTTGCAATTTTTTGTGGCAGATAAAGTACTGGTATAATCTGCCTGGTATGGTTCCAGTAAAAATATTTCTATAATACCGCCGGTGGGTTTGGTAAATAAAATTCTTGCTTTAATTACTTTGGTGTTGTTAAAAATCAGTACACTGTTTTCGGGTAGATGGGCATCAATATTACTGTAGCTGTCTTCTGTAATATTGCCGGTTTTATATACTAGTAATTTAGAACTATCTCGTTGCTCTAGCGGATGTAAGGCAATTTTTTCATCGGGTAGATGATAAGTAAAATCTTGTATGGAAATATCTTTAGGATGCATAGTGCAAAAAATTCTATGATGCTGAATACTGATTTGTTGTACAAGAGTCCTGAAATAATCGGGATAAATGCAACACTGGTAAAACTGATTAAAGAAATGTTGTTCGGTTACAAAAACTATTTTAAAAAATCACTTATTTCCCTCATCCACTTTTCATTTTCATTTTTACAAAGGCTTTCGTGTCCGCTGTTTTCATACACCACTAATTTTTTTGTGCTGTTGATATTACTATAAATATCATCGGTTTCTTTTTGCGACACCCGGGGATCGTTTTTGCCCCATTGCAATAATGCGGGACAATTTATTTTTTTTGCAAACTCACTGGGCTTCATATTAAATGCCCAAAAGCCATGCTCGGTACCACCCCAAAAAGTAATAAGCGTAGCCAGCGGTTGCGGCGGCAGCCCCATCATTTTTATTCGTCCTTCGGCAGCTTCGGTAATGGAGCCAAAGGGCATTTCTAAAATTATTTTATTAGGTTGCAACGGATAATCATTCACCGCTTTGGTTACAGCTGCCGCACCCATGGAAATGCCCCAGAGGATAATGTTTTTTTCGTTGTTATTTTTTACAAAATCGTAAGCCAGTTTTACATCTTCGCTTTCAAAATAACCAATGGTGCAGGTATTACCACTGCTGCTGCCATGTGCTCTAAAGTCTATTTGAAAAGTATTGTAGCCCATTTTTCTAAAGGCTTCGGCTTCGGTATTGTTGCCACTTTTTTTGCCACCATGCCCGTGAAATAAACATACTGTTCCTTTGGCGCTGTCAACTGTTGTGTACCAGCCTTCTAATTTTATTTTATCGCTGGTAGTTAAAATAACTTTTTGGTTGGCAGTATCCGCAACAGTATTCTGCTGCTTAACGGCATTGATGCCAAACAGTATTTCTTTGGTTTTATCCCAGCCGGTTTTTTCGCCCTTATTTTTTACGGTTACTTCACCCACATCATAAAAATGAGTGAATTTATAAGCATGAAAAGCAGTGATAATATTTATCAATATAAATAATACCAGTACTGTTTTTAAAAGGAGCTTCCAGAATTTGTTCATATACTAACGGTAAAAATTTGTCAAATGTAAAGTTAATAATGTTGCGAACGGTATAAATTTAAACAGCAGAATCAGTACTTTAGCGGCTTAATTTATTTACTAAAACAAACTTTGTATGCGATTTTTAAAACAGTTGGTTTTTGTTGTACTGCTGGCTACTACGGTTACCGCTTTTGCCCAAACCGGCAAGTACGAATGGAAGCAAGCCACTTCTGGCGCCTATACTTACAAATATGTAACCGGCGACCCTGCTAAAGCAAGATTTTATATTTTAAAAAACGGCCTCACCGTAATTTTAAGTCCTACTAATAAAGACCCACGTATACAATGTTACGTGGCAACAAAGGCGGGCAGCAAAACCGATCCATCTACCAATACCGGCTTAGCGCATTATCTGGAGCACATGTTGTTTAAAGGCACCGATAAATATGGCTCTTTAGACTGGGCTAAAGAGAAGCCGGAGCTGGATAAAATAGATGCGTTGTATGAAGAATACAACCATACTACCGATGTTGAAAAACGCAAAGCCATTTATCATCGTATTGATTCTGTTTCCGGCGTAGCTTCTAAATATTCCATTGCCAACGAATATGATAAAATGATGGGAGCCATGGGCGCACAGGGCACCAACGCTTTTACTTCTTTTGAACAAACGGTGTATACCGATGATGTGCCTGCTAATGCAATTGATAAATATTTGAAAGTACAAGGGGAGCGTTTTAGAAATCCGATACTAAGAATTTTTCATACCGAGCTGGAAGCTGTGTACGAAGAAAAGAACCGTGGCCTTGACGCTGATGGCAGAAGGGTTTTTGAAAAGCTGTTTGCTGAATTATTTAAGAAACATAATTACGGGTTGCAAACTACCATTGGCACTATTGAACATTTAAAAAATCCATCATTAACGGAGATAAGAAAGTACTTTAATAAATATTATGTGCCCAACAACATGGCAGTTATTTTAAGCGGCGATTTTAATCCCGATGAAATGATAAAAAAAGTTGAAGCTACTTTTTCTTACATGCAAAATAAGCCCGTTACTAAATATACTTTTGAGCAGGAACAACCTATTACCGCACCTATTGCTGCAGAAGTGGTTGGCCCGGATGCAGAAAGTGTAACCATTGGCTTTAGATTACCTGGTAATAAAGATAAAGATGTATTACTGGCAGATTTAGTGGGCCAGATATTAACCAACGGTAAAGCTGGTTTGATGGACCTGAACCTGGTGAAGAAACAAAAGTTATTAAGGGCATCTGCCTCTGCATTTACTTTAATTGATTATGGTTTGTTGTACATGCAGGGCAATCCTACACAAGGCCAAACTTTAGAAGATGTAAAAGCCCTGATGCTGGGCGAGATTGAAAATTTAAAGAAAGGTAATTTTGATGATAAGCTCATTACTTCTATCATCAACAATCAAAAGAAAAATAAAATACAGGCAACAGAATCTTACAGCTCCAGAGCCAGTGATTTAATGGATGCCTTTACTGCAGAGTTAGATTGGAAAGATCAGGTGGCCTATACCGATCAGCTATCTAAATTAACCAAAAAGGATATAGTGGCTTTTGCCAACAAATATTTTGGCGATAATTATGTATTTATTTACAAACGTAAAGGAGAAGATAAGAGCATTATAAAAGTAGAAAAGCCACCCATTACTCCGGTGGAAACCAACCGTGATGCACAATCAGATTTTGTAAAAACAGTAAATAGCATGCCGGCAAGTGTTGTAAAACCTGTGTGGATGGATTATAATAAAGATCTGCAAAAAGCAAAAGTTGGCCCTGCGGAAGTATTGTATGTACAAAATAAAGACAATAGTATTTTCCGTTTGCGCTATCGCTTTGATATGGGTACCTGGAACAATAAAAAATTAGGCTTAGCAGCACAATACCTGCAATTTTTAGGTACCGATAAAATGAGTGCAGAGGAAATTACCAAAGCCTTTTATCAAATTGCGTGCAGCTTTACCGTAAGTGCAGGAACAGAATTTACTACAGTAACTATTGAAGGTTTGCAGGATAATTTTACAAAAGCAGTAACGCTGTTTGAAGATGTGTTGAGGAATTGTAAAGCGGACGAAAATGCATTGAAAGCATTAAAGGCAAGAATAACCAAATCCAGAACAGATGCTAAAGCCAACAAAGCGGCTATTATGAGTGGCCTGGTTTCGTACGCAAGGTTTGGTAACAAAAATCCTTTTAACTACACCTTTAGCGACGAGGAATTAAAAAACACTACTGCTGAAGAATTAGTAAATGCATTACACAGTTTGAACAGCTATGCTCATAAAATTTTGTACTATGGCCCTCAGCCATTGGCGCAATTAACTGCCGGCTTAAAAACGGTGCATGCAATACCTGCTGCATTTAAAACTGCCGAGGAAAAAACAAAATTTGTAACTACTGAGCAAACTAAAAACCAGGTATTGTTTGCAGATTATAATATGGTGCAAAGCGAAATTCGCTGGGTAAGAAATGCAGCACCCTACAGTGCAGATAAAGAACCTGTGGTAGACATCTTTAATAATTATTTTGGTGGCGGAATGGGCGCATTGGTTTTTCAAACCATAAGAGAAAGTAAAGCTTTGGCCTATTCTACTTTTGCTTTTTATGCAAAGCCTGATAAAAAAGAAGATCCGTTTTATACATTGGCGTATGTAGGTTGCCAGGCAGATAAATTCAACGAATCTGTTATTGCCATGAATGAATTGCTGAACGATTTACCTAATGTAGAAGAGAATATTAAGTTTGCAAGAGCGGGTATTAAAAAAGATATCGAAACAGAACGCATTACGCAAGACGGTATTATTTTTAATTACCTTACTGCACAGCAAAAAGGTTTAACCAGCGATATTCGTAAAACAACTTATACCGCTGTAGATAATATTGGCTATAATGAGTTGAAAAAATTCCATAGCGAATATCTGGCCAACAAGCCTTACACGTATTGTGTAGTAGCATCCGATAAAAAATTACCGGAAGATACCATGAAGAAATATGGCGAATTGAAAAGATTAAGTTTGGAAGAAATATTCGGGTATTAATATTTTTCTGATCACTTATTACAAGGGCTCCTTTACGGAGCCCTTTTTTATTTTTTAAAATGGTGTTATGTAAACAATCATTAAACTGCATCATGCTGATAGACCCTGATTTAAAATGAATGATTATGAGAAAATTAATTTTAGCGGCAGTTGTATTTATAACTGGCAATGTTGCAGCACAAAATAATACTGCGTCCAATCTTATAGAAGGCGGAAAAACATTGGTGGAATTGGTACGTGTTTTTAAATCTCCTAAAAATAATATGCCGCAGCAAAATATGGTTGAAAAAAAAGACAGTTGCTCAATAAAAAATATCAGCGACCTGTGTATTAAGAACAATACTGCAAAAACGTTACTGGTGAGCTTGTACAAAAGGAATGGTAATGGTTATGATGCAGGTGTTTTATTAATGAGGGTGCTGCCTAAAAATCAGGAATATTTTTATGAGTTAAAATCAGGTATTTATAAAATGAAGCTGGAAACTGAAGAGGCTGAAATAAAAAAAGTATTCAGGGAAGGAGAAATAAAATTAAACGCCTGCGAAAATTTAGTAAAAGATATAAGGAATGAATGATCTTTAAAATAACACATACGATTTCTCAGGGCTGAGGGAATCCATAACAATTGTTATACTGTCTCCAATAGACAGACGCTCATAAAGAGAATCGCCGCCCTGATTATTTTTGTATACCTCTCCGTTGTATAAATATTTAAAATAAACAGACTTGCCTTTGTGTGTATTGGTGCCGGTAACAATTGCTCTGTTTGTTATTTGATTTTTATTAATTTTTTCTTTATAATTTTCAAAGGATAATTTTGACAGCCGGGGCCCAAAATGTAAAACACTGATTATTATAACTGCAGCACATAAAGTCCAGAATATATTTTTATAAAAGGTGGTTTTCATTTTTAACATAGTAATGCGGCTTTTTTACTCATTGTTTACCCATTCCTTCTTTTATTTCTATTACAGTATCCATTGCCACACCGGTAATTATTTCTTTAGTTTGATTAGTATTAGGCCATTGTATTTCTATTGCTTCAATACTAATTGCTTTGCCCAGGCCTGCATCTACAATTAATGATTGCGAGCCAAAGCTGCTGCCGGTACTTACAATATGATAAAAGGTTTGCAAACTACCATCGGCCAGTTTTACTTTTATGCTTACTTTGGCACCTATTGCCGAACGATTACTGCCAACACCTTCTAATTTTAATTTTACCCAGTGATTACCGGTAACTGCACTATTTTCAAATAATACATTTCTAAAACGATCGCCTTCTACCGCACCACCCACCACGGTGTAAATATCCTGATCGCCATCATTATCAATATCAGCAAAAGCTACAGCATGCCCTTTTTGAATGTGGCCGGTATTGGTGGCGTAAGTAATGTCTTCAAATTTTTTGCCGACAACATTGCGGTACAATTTGTTGGGTACAATGGTAGTATATTCAGGGGCGCCGGTGCCCAAATAATAATCGGGCCAGCCATCATTATCTACATCGCCAAAATTGCAACCCATGGCATAATTAATATGATCCACTCCATATTGATTACTTACATCGGTAAATGTATTGTTGCCATTGTTGTGATACAGCCGGGGTAATTCTCCCATAGCAGGCATGCCCATCATATCACGGGCAGCATCTTCAGCCACTAATGAAAAACGTTTGGTATCATATCCCGAAACAAAAATATCCTGCCAGCCATCATTATCAAAATCAAAAAACCATGTAGGAAAACTGTAGATGGGTTCTTCTACGCCGGCAGCTTTACTAATGTCTTCAAATTTTCTTTCGCCGGCAATATTGCCGGGTTTATTCAACCATAATTTGTTGGGCGCACCCAATGCAGAAAGATACAGATCGGGAAAACCATCATTATTAATATCGCCCCACACACAACCTTTGGCAAACGTGGTAATGTTTAAACCATATTTTGCCGATACATCTTTAAACTTTCCTTTATTGTTGATGAATAACTGGCTGGGATAATTTTCATGTGCTACAAAAAGATCGATCCATCCATCATTATTAAAATCGCCCCAGGATGCCGTTTGTGTAGGCGCAGGCGAATACAATCCCAATTCAACAGTTACATCTTCAAAAGTATTGTTGCCATTATTTTTTAAAAGAGAAAAAGGAAATTTGGCATTCTTGCCCCACCAGCCACCTCTTAATACTACGATATCTGCAAAGCCATCGTTGTTATAATCGGCATGTACTAAATTTAATCCTCCGGTAATACCTACTAATCCTGATGAAACAGTTTCGTTTTTAAATGTACCGTCTTTCATCTGGTGCATATATCTTATCTGGTCGCTTAGGCCGTATGATGATGCCATAATATCCAGCAAGCCATCATTATCCAGGTCTTCCACCACACAACCACCGGATATGCCATTCATATCAACGCCTTTTTTACCTGCAATATCTTTTAATACAATATTGCTGCTGTTGTTTTGTGTAAATACACCTGATTCTATCAGCCATTCTTTGGGTACTTCTGCAGGATATTTCCCCAGCGTCATGTAAGCAATATTTAATAAATATCTCGATTGCAGATCATCGGGATATTTGCTGAGGATAATTTTGTAAAGCTCTATTGCTACTTGTGATCCATAAGGCAATTTATGAATACCATCTCCCTGTATAGGAATGATGCAGCTTTGCGAATTGTGATTGGCGGCGCAATTTTCCAGCTCGCCTTTTCTCATATAGCTGATGGCTAAATGATCGAAAAACTGTTTGTATTGAGGAGGGAAATTCTGCCCCGTAATACCCATGGTGGACATTACCTGTTTTAATACATTAATGGCTTCTTCTGTATTGCCGGCATTTAAAGATTCGATGCAATATTGGTAATATAGATTTACTCTTTGGTTAGGATCTTTTTCTGTGAGTAGTTTCTTTTTAAATAATTCGGCACGCTGGGTATTCATCACATAAAAATCTTCGGGGTTGGCATTTTTATTAATGCTGTCGAGGATCTTTATCATCTTTAAGGTGCCCTTTGATTGCGGCACACTTGAAACCAATTTTATACCATCAGGCTCGCAGCAACTTTTCATTTGTGCTGTTGCAGCAAATGAAAAGTTGAGAAAAATAAAAAGAGAAAAGAAAAAATATTTCATACCAGATAAATTATACAGATTATAAAGTTAATCCAATAATTCAGTGGAAAAAATAAGCGGCTATAATTTCCCGTTCTTTATTTCATCTACTATTGCAGGGTCAAGCAATGTGCTGGTATCACCTAATGCAGTTTCGCCTTCGGCTATCTTTCTTAAAATGCGGCGCATAATTTTACCGCTACGTGTTTTTGGTAATCCGGTTACAAACTGTATTTTATCGGGCTTGGCAATAGGGCCAATGATCTTTGAAACCGTAAGACTGATATCCTGACGGCGTAAATTTTCATCGCCATGATGGCCGTTGTAAATTACATAAGCATAAATGCCCTGGCCTTTAATATCGTGGGTATAACCAACTACTGCACTTTCTACCACACCAGCATGCATGTTAATAGCATTTTCTACTTCGGCTGTGCCAATACGGTGGCCACTGATATTTAATACATCATCTACTCTTCCGGTAATTCTGTAAAAACCATTTTCATCTTTTAATGCACCATCACCTGTAAAATATAAGCCGGGGTAAGTAGCAAAATAATTAGTTCGACAACGTTCATGATCGCCGTAGGTTGTTCTTAAAATTCCCGGCCACGGTGCTTTAATACAAAGATTACCTTTCATGATACCATTCTCATCTTTCTCTGTTATTTCATTTCCATTTTCATCAACCAGCAGTGGCTGTACACCCGGCATGGGCAATGTTGCCCAACTTACTTTTGATGGTGTAATACCTGCAAGATTGCTTATTAGGCAAGCGCCGGTTTCGGTTTGCCACCAGGTATCAATAATGGGGCATTTTTTCTTGCCAATATTTTCATCATACCAATGCCATGCTTCTTCATTAATGGGCTCGCCCACTGTACCAATAACTTTTAATGAAGAAAGATCTTTTCCTTTTATAGGGTCTGTACCAAAACTCATTAAACTTCTTATGGCAGTTGGTGCAGTATAAATACAATTTACTTTATGTCGCTCTACAATATCCCAAAAACGACCAGCATCGGGCCAGGTAGGAATGCCTTCAAACATCATTGAAGTAGCTCCTGCTGCTAATGGTCCGTAAACAATATAACTATGGCCTGTTATCCATCCTATATCGGCAGTACAAAAATGTACATCACCGGGCTTGTATTGAAACACATTTACAAAAGTGTAAGCAGTCCAGATCATATACCCGGCCGTAGTATGCACCACACCTTTTGGTTTGCCGGTACTGCCGCTGGTATATAAAATAAACAAGGGATCTTCTGCATCCATTTCTGCAGCAGGAAAAGAAACCTTACCATCTTTTTCTACCTGGTTTTCCGCATGCTCCATTTCATCTTCCCACCAAACATCTCTTCCTTTTATCATAGATACCGGTGTTCTTGTTCTGGTATAAACGATCACACGTTTAATAGTTCTGTTGCCAATGAGTGCATCATCAATTACACTTTTTAAAGGAATATCTTTTCCGCCACGGTAAGCACCATCACAGGTAATGATAAATTCTGCCTGTGCATCAAACAATCTGTCGGCAATACTTTGTGCACTAAAGCCTCCAAATATTACACTGTGTATAGCTCCAATTCTGGCACAACCTAAAACTGCATAAGCCAGCTCGGGCACCATACCCATATAAATACAAACACGGTCGCCTTTTTTTACACCATTATTAATCAGCATTTGTGCCACCTGGCAAACTCTTTTATGTAAACGGGCATAAGTAACTATTCTTACTCTTTCTTCGGGGTTGTTGGGTTCCCAAATAATAGCGGGCTTATCAGCCATGGTTTCTAAATGACGGTCGATACAGTTTTCAGTGATATTCAGTTTTGCACCTTTAAACCACTCTACTTTTGGGTCAGTAAAATTCCACTCTAAAACTTTATCATGTTTTTTTCGCCACTGAAAATTTTCAGCCACATTACCCCAAAAGGCTTCAGGATCTTCAATACTTTTTTTGTAATCTTCGTGATACTGTTCCAGAGATGTTATCTGATAAGGATATGCCATAGCAACATTTTTTTTGTGAAGATAAAAGTATGAAACAATAAACAGGCAGCGAATAAAAATTATGCTAAATTGGTATAGTTTTGCTAAAAAAGTATAGTTGCTTCATTAAATTCGTTAAATGAAATCGATTGTTTGCCCAAAATGTAAAAGCGAAGCGCTTATTAAAAGCGGCGTGGTTAAAGGCCGCCAGCGTTTTCGTTGCAAACAATGCAGCTACTCTTTCACTGTACTTAAAGATGGGAAAAATATTGATCCGTATTATGTGATTAAAGCATTGCAATTATTTATTGAAGGGGTTACTTTCAGAGAAATTGAAAGGATATTGGGGGTTAGTCATGTATCTGTAATGAACTGGGTAAAAAAGTATAACATTAAGGCGCCGGAAAATTATGAATACCGCCCTACCTATAAAGTATTAACGCATAATGAACTGGTGGACTTTTTTAGTAACAAAGAATCCCTTAACAGTTCAGGATGCATGATAACAGAATTAGGTGATAAATTTATGGTGATTAAATGGGAACGATTTAGAAAAAATGCTCTTTGAAAAAATATATGTTTAGCAGAGATATACTTTCTGTTTGACATAGAAAGATATAAACATCAATTTGGCAGTGTTATTTTTTTAAACCCAAATTAATGTTTATGCTTAAACGATTGCTGCTATCTACAATGGGCCTTACATTAACCGGCCTCTGCTTTTCGCAGGAAAAACCTGCTGCCCCTGCTATATCTATTTATGGTTTTATCAGAAATGATATGAACTACGACTCCAGGCAAAATGTATTTGTACGGGAAGGTCAGTTAGACCTGTATCCCAAAGACAAAGACCTGCAAAGTGATGGTAAAGATTACAACAAAAAATCTCAGTTGAATATACTGGGTATCTTAACCCGCTTTGGCGTAAAAATTTCCGGGCCTGATGCATTTAAAGCAAAAACCTCGGCTGTAATTGAAGGCGATTTTTTTGGGCAATCGGATGTAAATATCGGGTTGTTTAGATTACGGCATGGTTATGTAAAACTCGATTGGAAAAAGTCGGCACTAACATTAGGGCAAACCTGGTATCCGTTATTTATTCCTGAATGTTTTCCCGGAACGGTTAACTTTAATACGGGGATACCTATTGCGCCATTTGGATGGGCTGGCCAGATAAAATACACCGCAAAATTAACTGATAAAACAAGCTTGTCGCTAACTGCATATAAACCAAGAGAATTTGCTGTTAGTAATGTTAACAGTGCAGATAATGCAAACGCTGCATCAATGAATGCAGCATTGCCCGAATTAAATGCACATTTACAATACAAAGCAGAAAAAGTTTTACTTGGCGCCCAGGTTGATTACAGTATGCTAAAGCCTTATATAAAATACGGAACAGCACCTAACTTATTAATAAGTGATGAAACTGTTTCGGGCCTTACTGCAATGGCGTATGCAAAGTTTACCGGAAAAAAAATTGCTGTAAAAACGCAGCTGGTGTTAGGCCAAAATACCACACACTGGGTAATGATGGGTGGTTATTATGGCTACAAAACATCAGCCACATCAATAGAGACCTATAAGCCTGCAAAAACGACGGCTGCATGGATGGATATTTATGGTACAGGTAAAAAAATAGTACCAGGTTTATTTGTTGGCTACAGTGCTAACAACGGTGCAAAAGCCGGCGCCACTGCTGCGTATGGCCGGGCAATAGGCATGAGTGGCAGGGGAGTTAAAGATTTATTACGGGTGTCGCCCAGGCTTGATTTTATTAGTGGCAAACTGAGCTTTAGAAACGAATTAGAATTTACACAGGCACAATATGGTACAAGAAGTAACGAAGGGAAAGTAACCGGCACTACTGACAAGATCACGAATGTTCGCTTTACATTTTCTACAGTTTTCAATTTTTAAATCTATTCAAAACAAACAAATATGAGCATTAACCAAAACCAGGAAAAAGGAATGGGTTTCATCATTGGAGCTTCTTCTGTAGGTACGCTTATCGAGTGGTATGACTTTTATATCTTCGGTATGCTGGCCACCATCATCTCTAAACAATTCTTTCCCGAAGATTCGGGCACATCTGCACTATTAAGTACGCTGGCCATTTTTGCTGCCGGTTTTATTGTGCGTCCATTTGGTGCATTGGTGTTTGGACGATTGGGCGATTTAATTGGCCGCAAGTACACTTTTTTGTTGACGCTGATTTTAATGGGCGGCTCCACTTTTGCTATTGGGTTGGTACCGGGATTTAAAACTATTGGCTGGGCTGCACCCATTATTGTTTTGGTATTGCGTTTGGTACAAGGCCTAGCATTAGGTGGCGAGTATGGTGGTGCTGCAACTTATGTTGCAGAACATGCACCTGCAAAACAGCGTGGTTATTGGACAAGCTGGATACAAACAACGGCAACGCTTGGCCTATTTCTTGCTTTAGGAATTATCATTCTTATCCGCAACAGCCAGGGAGTTGAAAAGTTTTCGGGTGAGTGGGGTGGATGGCGTTACCCTTTCTGGATCTCTTTATTGCTGGTAATTGTTTCCATCATTATCCGCATGCGCATGAGCGAATCACCCATGTTTGCCAAAGTAAAGGCCGAAGGAAAAACCTCTGTTAATCCTTTGAAAGAAAGTTTTGGACACCGGGCAAATTTTAAAATGGTGTTGCTGGCATTGTTTGGTGCTGTAATGGGTCAGGGCGTAGTTTGGTACACAGGCCAGTTTTACGCACAAACATTTATAGAAAATATCTGCAAAGTAAATTTTGTTGACTCCCGTAATATTTTAATGATAGCTATACTTTTTGCAACACCCTTCTTTGTAATATTTGGTGCATTGAGTGATAAGATAGGCCGAAAGTGGATAATGCTGATTGGTATGTTACTGGCAGTGGTTTCTTACCGTTTCGTCTATCAAAACTTTTTAGATTACACCAATGTGGCAGCAAAAAGAACGATGATAGATGTTTCAAAAACTACTAAATCGGATGCAATTGCAAGCATTGATACAAAAGATAAAAAGAAGGCATTGGTAAATACCAAATACGATTCTGTATACACAGATGGAGCTGTATATACATTTACTAAAACAGATACATTGCATTTTGCCAGCGATTATGCAGGCGCCACCGCATCTATTGCATACATCATAGCTAAAAAAGATGATGCCACTGTATTAGATACTGTTACGGTGAAAGCAAAAACCACAGCTGGGGTAACTTTAGCTGAAGGCATTACTTATATTACTGCAGAAAAAAAATCGGCGAAGCCTGGAGTGGTAATTGAAAAATCTTTGGATAGCGGCACGTTTTGGAAAATGGTGGGATGGGTATTTGTTTTAATTGTTTTTGTAACGATGGTGTATGGCCCTATGGCTGCATTTTTGGTAGAATTATTCCCTACAAAGATCAGGTACACTTCAATGTCGTTACCTTACCATATTGGCAATGGGGTGTTTGGCGGATTGGTGCCGTTTTTAGGTACACTCATTGTAGAGTTTACCAAAACCAAAGATTTGCCCGCCGGTGATCCATTAGCAGGCTTATGGTATCCCATTGGCATTGCCGCACTTTGCTTTGTTATAGGTGCAATATATTTACGTAACCACATTGACGAAGATGTGATGGATTAATTTTAATAATTGTAAAAACAAATTATATGAATGCATTAAAAAAGTATTTAGGAATTATCTGGATGGCACTTGCACCGGCAATGGTGGGCTTTTTAATATGGCAGGCCTCAGAAAAGATAGGTGCTGCCACGGTAGCCACCAAGGCTAACGTAACTCTTCAGTGGAGTATAATACTCATCATCTTCTTTCCTATTTGTATAGGGTTACTGATTTTTGGGTACTATGCTTTTAAAGGTGCTTACGACCACCTTCCTGAAAGTTCTGCAGAAATAACCGACTACTAAAACGCAATAGCTTTTGTCAGGATAACATAGTTTGCCTAAATTGGGTAAAACTATGTTATCCTTTTTTATTTTTATACCATGCAAAGCAAACTTAAGCAGCAAAAATTAACACTCTTTAGCATTTTGTTGCTGGTATTATTTACCTATCCTTTTATTTCCGTAGCTAATAGGGCAGCATTAGTAGCCGGTATTCCGGTTTTGTTTTTATACATTCTTATTGTTTGGATAATTGCCATTATTATTTTGTACCGCCTTGCAGAGCGCAAACAAAAAAAGCTTGATGAGTAATAATATCGTTGCCATATTCAGTGCTTTGTTTTACTTGGGCATTTTGTTTGGAGTGGCTTACTATGCGGAATATAAATTAAAAAAGGGTAAGAGTATTATTAACAACGGTTATGTTTATGCATTGTCTCTTGCAGTATATTGCACCGCATGGACTTACTATGGAAGCGTTGGTCAGGCATCCACCAAAGGCATTGAATTTTTAGCAGTTTATATCGGTCCCACTATTATGGCAGCATTGTTTTGGCCGGTGCTTAGAAAAATCATACGCATTTGTAAAACACAACGCATTAACAGTATTGCCGATTTAATATCCATCCGCTATGGAAAAAACTTCTCTCTTGCGGTAGTGGTTACGGTTTTATGTATGGTGGGTATTATTCCCTATATCGCATTACAGTTAAAAGCCATTTCCGGCAGCATGAACATTTTAACCGGAGCAGTTGAATCCGGTACCGGCTTAAGCAATATTTTGGGCGATAATGCATTTTATATTTCAGGCGTACTGGCTTTTTTTATTATTTTATTTGGTACCCGGTCTATTGATGCTTCTGAAAAACATGAAGGTCTTGTTGCTGCAATTGCATTTGAATCTATTATTAAACTGATAGCATTTATTGCGGTGGGGCTATTTGTTACATTTGGATTATTTGATGGCTTTGGCGATATTTTTTCAAAAGCTGCCAATGATGACACGTTGAATAAGTTATTTCAGTTTAATAATAATACTTCCTATACAACATGGACGGGGCTTATCTTATTATCTATGCTGGCGGTTGTTTTTTTACCCCGGCAATTTCAAATTGGCGTGGTGGAAAATGTAAAAGAAAATCATTTAAAAAAAGCTATATGGGTTTTCCCTTTATACCTTTTACTGATTACTTTTTTTGTATTACCAATTGCTTTTGGCGGACATTTATTGCTGGGTAAAACCGGCATTAATGCCGATACTTATGTGTTAGCATTACCCATGCAAAACGGCGCAAAGTTTTTGAGCCTGTTTACTTTTATTGGTGGTTTTTCTGCGGCTACCAGTATGATCATTGTGGAAACTATTGCTATTAGTACAATGATGAGTAATAATATTGCCACACCGCTTTTGCTGGCTGCCAAAAAATTTAAAACCAATGGCGATGGCCAGCTTACTAATTCTATTTTAAATATCCGGCGCTTTAGCATTTTACTCATCATTGCATTGGCTTTTTTGTACGATAAATTAGTGGCGCAGCATTTTACCTTAGTGTCTATTGGTATGGTTTCTTTTGCTGCGGTGGCACAATTTGCACCGGCGGTGCTGGGTGGTATCTATTGGAAAAATGCTTCGCAAAAAGGTGCTATGGCAGGCATATCCATCGGTTTTGCTATTTGGTTTTTTACAGCAGTAATTCCTTCTATGGCCAGTTCGGGTATTATTGATATCGGTATTGTTAATGATGGACTGTTTGGTATTGATTGGTTAAAACCTTTATCACTGTTCGGTATGCAAGGGATGGATTCCATTACCCATTGTTTTTTCTGGAGCATGTTGTTTAATATAGTGTCGTTTGTTACAGTATCACTTAACACCAAAAAATCGGCAGAAGAAATTTACCAGGCAGAAATTTTTGTAGATATCTTTCGCTATTCAGTGGTTACAGAAAATACAGTAATGTGGAAGGGAACAGCGTATTTACCCGATCTTAATTCTTTGCTGGCCAATTTTTTGGGCAATGAAAGGGCCGAAAAAATATTGGTAACTTACGCACAGCGAAATAAAATTTCTTTAGATGGGAAAAAAGCAGATCCACGGTTGGTAACTTTTGCCGAAAAAATATTAAGCGGTGTTATTGGCTCTGCATCGGCACGTATAATGGTAAGCAGTGTAACCAAAGAAGAAAAATTAAAAATAGACGAAGTGTTGCATATTTTGCGGGAGAGCCAGCAAATGATAGAATTAAATAAAGAGCTCCGAAAAAAATCGACAGAGCTGGAAAAGGCCACTAAACAATTAATTGAAGCCAATGAGCAGCTGAAAGAAATGGATAAAACCAAAGACGAATTTTTATATACGGTTACCCATGAGCTGCGAACCCCAATGACATCCATACGGGCAATGGCAGAAATTGTGCATGATAATACAGATATGGATGAAGAGCAAAAACAGTTTTTTTTATCAGGAGTAATTACTGAAACAGAAAGGCTGAGCCATTTAATTACGCAGGTGTTGAATTTAGAAAAATACGAAAGTGGAAAACAGCAATTAAATATCAGTAGTGTGCAGCTGAACAGTTTAATAAAAGATGCTGTACAATCCATTAAACCATTGGCAAACGAAAAAGCTATAGTTACAGAAATAAAAATTCCGGATACCATGTTTTTAGTGCAGTGCGATGCTGCATTAATTATGCAGGTACTTACAAACTTATTATCTAATGCAGTAAAATTCGCACCGGAAAACGGCAATGTAACAGTAGCAGTACACAGCAATTATGATGAGTTGCAGGTTTGGGTAGAAGACAACGGAAAAGGTATAGAACCTACTTTGCACGAATTGATTTTTGATAAATTTTTTCAGGCAAAAAATCAAACCTTGCGTAAGCCGGAAGGAAGCGGATTAGGCCTGGCTATCTGCAAAAAAATTATTGATTTGCACGGCGGCAATATTTGGGTAAACAGCGAATTGAACAAAGGATCGAAATTTATTTTTACTTTGCCAATAAATTAAAAGTTTTGGAATGACTGATCTTAAAAAAATATTAGTGGTGGATGATGATCCGTATATATTAATGTCGTTAGAGTTTTTAATGAAAAAGAACGGCTACAGTGTAATGGTTGCCCGTAACGGAACCGAAGCAATGGATATAGTAGGTAAACAAATGCCGGATGTGGTGCTGCTGGATATTATGATGCCGGATGTGGATGGTTACGAGATTTGCAAACACATAAAAAAAACAGCTAAGCTTAAGCATACCAAAGTTGTTTTTATGAGTGCTAAATCCAAAGAAGCAGATATACAAAAGGGCTATGATTTAGGTGCTGCTTTATATATTACAAAACCGTTTAGCACAAGGGAACTGGTAAAACAAATAAAAGAACTGCTGACTGCTTGAATATAAAGATAATTTTTCCGCTATAGTTTTCGGATATGCTGCCAGCTTTGCAAAAAGTATTGGGAAAGAAAATTGATAAAACCTGCCTGATTTGCTATTACATCAAAAATTGCAATAGTAAAATAAATGCTGTTCTTTACAAACCAACTGTAACATAAATGAAAGCCCATCGTTATAAAATAAATATGCAACGCATTTTATTATACAGTTTTGCTTTAGTTATTGTTTGGCTTTTATTAGCGCAGTGTTTTATAATGCGCAACCGCTGGAGCGATAAAAAGGCGTATAAAGTTTTTAAATCAAAAGATGTTCCGCTTACTATTTTTGATACCGTAATTAATAACCGGCATTTACATTATGCCGTTTGTGGCCCCGATAGTTTACCCACTTTAGTTTTTATACACGGCAGCCCCGGAAGCTGGATGAATTACATGAAGTATATGTGGGATGCAGACATGCGTAAAAATTCAGGATTGTTGCTATCGACAGGCCGGGATTTGGTTACAGCAGTTTTGGTAAAGCCATGCATTTGCAGGCGCAATGCAAAATAATTTTACCTGTATTGCAACAATTAAAAAATAATAAACCCATGTATGCAGCCGGGCATAGTATGGGAGGACCGGTGCTTGTAAAATTAGCAGCCGACGACCCAACTCTTTTTAATACAATTGTTATTATTGCAGGCGCCATTGATATTAAACAGGAAGTCAAAGAAACCTGGCGAAAAGTAATGAATGTGCGCCCGATGTATTGGGCATTGCCTGGCGCTTTTGGCCCCAGCAATACCGAATTGCTGTATCTTAAAAATGATCTGTTACCACTACAAAATGATTTTAAAAATATAACCTGCAATGTTTTATTTGTGCATGGCGATAAAGATACCTGGGTGCCTATAAAAAATATAGCTTACGGAACCACCATGATGATTAATGCAAAATCAATTGTTGCAGATACATTGCACGGGGCAGATCATCAAATACCGTGGAAACGAATGGAGGAGTTAAAAGCTATCTTACTTAACCTATATTAAAACCCCATAGCTTTATAAATAGCTTCATGAATTTTTGGGCGCACATTCATGTTTAATAATTTTTTATTTACATCGCCCCCTTCCGGGTTAACACGATTACTTAAAAAAATAAAGATAAGTTTGCTGGTTGGGTCGGCCCAAACACAAGTGCCTGTATAGCCAGTGTGGCCAAAGGTTAGTGGCGATGCGGATAAGCAAGGATAAGGTTCTGGCCTGGTGGCGTTATCTTTTTCCGGTTTATCAAAACCATAACCCCGGCGACTGATAGCGCTGTGATAAGCAGTAAATAATTCTACTGTTTCTCTATGCAGATATTTTTTTCCGTTGAAAGAGCCTCCATTTAAAAGCATTTGCATGATCACTGCCATATCATACGCATTACTAAACAAGCCTGCATGCCCCGATACGCCACCAAACATCGAAGCTCCGGGATCATGCACATCGCCACGCAATAATTGCAGGCGAAATATTTTTTCCTGCTCGGTGGGTATTATTCTGTTAAGTGCAAAATGTTCTCTGGGTTTAAATCCTGTGGTAGTTAATCCGAGAGGGGTGTAAAATTCTTTTTTAGCATACTCGTCCAATGATAGGCCGCTAACAGCTTCCACAACTTTCCCTAAAAAAATAAAATCATTATCACTGTAAATATATTTACCGGTTGCACCTAAAGGGCTTTGTAAAATTCGTTTATATAAAGTATCTCTCCAATCTGTACGCATAAATAAATTTCCTGCTACTCTGATGCCAAATGAATCGGATGGTTTAGCTGCATAATATTTTGAAAGCGGTTTGCCGCTAGAGTCAATAGTTTCTTTGTAAAAAGGTATGTAAGAAACCAGGCCGGCCTGGTGCAGCAAAATATTACTGATCAATAAATTTTCTTTGTTGCTGCCTTTAACCCAGGGCAAATAATCGCCTAAGGTTTTATTAAGGTCAATCTTTCCTTCATCATACAATTTCATTACACTAATGGTAGTGGCGCAAATTTTTGTAACAGAGGCCATATCAAAAATGGATTCCAGTTGAACCGGCTCGGTATTATCATAAGTATAATGACCAAAAGCTTTGTGGTAACTGATCTTTCCATCTTTTACTACCAATACAACGCCGCCGGGAGTGGCACCTTTTTCAATAGCATCAGTAACTATGGAATCAACAGCATTTAGTTTAACCGGGTCAAGGCCTGCTTCGTCGGGATTTGTCCGGGGCAAAAAAAAACCGGAAGCAACAATGCCACTACCATATTTAAACTCTTCACAAACTGTTACAGGTAATTTTCCTTTAGCAACAATTTTACCTTGTAATAGATTTATTGCCGTGTTTTGTATAATTTCATCATCCTCGTAACAGGCAATAATATTTTTTGCAGCACACCAGTTTTTAATGGCGTAAGGATTACCAAAAACAAATGTAGCAGCATTGGTTTGCTGTTGCAATTGTGTAACAAGGTCAATAGCAGCTTTGGATATACCAAAATTATTTGCAGGCACCCGGCTGTAATTATGTATACCAATGATCACTTTTTTGTAACGTTTTTTTATCAGCTCCACAGTACTTAAAATTCTTCCGGCATCCTGCTGGTAATTAAAATAAAATACATCGGCTTTGTAATCGTTACGCATACGTTTAGCAAAAGCATTATCGCTGCTGTTACCAATGCTTATGTAAACCACATCTTTTGCAGCTGGTTTTGCCGGAGCCGGTAATGGAAAAAATGCATCATCAGTTTTTCTTAAAACAGTTAGAGCATTTTCTGCAATCAGTCTTCGCATTGCTGGTACTTTGCTGTTTAAATCATTGGTAAGGTTATTGGTGTTGATAGGTTGAAGTGTGGTTAAGCCATACTGGTATTTTGCCAGCAGTACTTTTTTGCAATGCATTTCAATATCGGCCCAGCTTATTTTATTGCTTTTAATGGCTTCTTTAATTTTTGCAATAGCTAATGGCACATCACCCGGCAAACAAAGCATATCGTTGCCTGCAACTAACGATTCCACCGAAGCGGCACCATCGGGGTAAAACTTTTTTACACCCTGCATTTCCAATGCATCAGTAAAGGTTAAGCCCTGGTATCCCAATTGATTTCTCATCAATTCCGTTACATTGTTTTTAGATATGGAGGTTGGTTTGTTGGCGGTATTGTCAATTGCAGGTATGGCTAAATGAGCAATCATCACACTACCAATGCCAGCTTTAAAAATTTCTTTAAAGGGATACAATTCTAATGAATCTAATTGCGCCATCGATTTATTGATGACAGGCAGATCGTAATGAGAATCTACCGATACATCACCATGGCCCGGAAAATGTTTGGCGCAGGCCATCACCCCATTATCCTGCATGCCTTTCATATATTGAATGCCAAATAGGGCTACTTTATATTTGTCTTCGCCAAAACTTCTCTCGTTAATTACCGGGTTATTGGGGTTGTTATTTACATCTACCACCGGCGCATAGTTTACCTGCAGGCCTACACGTTTACATTGCTCTGCCACAATCTTTCCATACTCATAAGCAATACTGGCATCTGATACTGCACCCAGCATCATTTGTTTTGGCAGTGGCAGTACGCTGTCGATCATGCGCATGCCCACGCCCCATTCAGCATCAATGCACATTAAAATGGGTGTTTTTGCCTGTGCCTGCAACGCATTGATAATATTGGCCTGCTTAACCGGGCTGCCCTGAAAAACACATATACCTCCAATGTTATAACGTTTAATTAAATCTGAAACCAATGAATCAAAGAAGATGGCTTTTTTTGCTTTTCCATCATAGGTGGAAAGGCGCACCACCATTAACTGGGCAATGCGTTCTTCTTCGGATAAGGTTTTAAAAACGCTGTCGGCCCAGTTGGTTGCTGCAGTATTTTGTGCAACCGAAAATTTGCTGAATAAAATAATTGCAAGTAGTAATAAATAGTGCTTTCTCATGGTTATAAAAATACTTAATAACAACAAATATCCTCTATTTTAAATAGCCAATACTTTTAAAAATATTTTTTAACTTTACAATATGTCAATTGCAGAAAAATACAGACCACATTATACCTACGATGAATATTGTCTTTGGGAAGGCAAGTGGGAGTTAATTGAAGGTATGCCTTATGCAATGAGTCCTGCGCCGGTGCCACAGCATCAAATTATAAATGCAAATTTGTACGGAAATTTTAAAGAGGCACTTAAAAAGGGCTGCAAAAAATGTAAAGCTTATATCCCTATTGATTGGAAGATTGCAGAGGATACTGTGGTGCAGCCAGACCTTTTAATTGTATGCGATAAAATTGAAAAAAAGTATTTAGATTACCCACCGATATTAGTAACAGAGATTCTTTCTCCTTCAACTGCTGCTAAAGACAGGGGAGAAAAAATGGAATTATATCAATCCCAGCAGGTTAAATATTATGTCATAATTGATCCACAGTTTAAAAAAATAGAAATATACCAGATAGCTGAAGGGCAATATCAACCCATAATCATCAATCCCGAAAATTTTACTTTTACGCTTCAGGATGATTGTTCCGCCGAGGTAAGCTTTACAGATATTTGGGACTAGCTTAGTTTTATCTCCATTTAGTCGGAATTTTTTGCGACTTTTGCCACCTAAATAAAGGAGGACTTTTGCCCGATATCATTCAATTATTACCCGATAACATTGCCAATCAAATTGCAGCAGGTGAAGTAATTCAGCGGCCCGCCAGTGCTGTAAAAGAATTGTTGGAAAATGCGGTGGATGCTGGTGCTGATGAAATTAAACTCTTTATTAATGATGCCGGTAAATCGCTGATACAGGTTATTGATAATGGTAAAGGTATGAGTGATACCGATGCCCGTATGGCTTTTGAACGCCACGCTACATCCAAGATAAGCAATATTGAAGACCTGTTTAAAATAAAAACAATGGGTTTTAGAGGGGAGGCATTAGCAAGTATTGCCGCCGTGGCGCAGGTAGAATTAAAAACAAAAAGGGCAGAAGATGAAACGGGTGTTTACCTGGAAATTGAAAACAGTATTGTAATAAAACAAGAACCGATTGCCGCACCGATTGGTACCAGCATTGCCATGAAAAATCTTTTTTTTAATGTGCCGGCACGCAGAAATTTTTTAAAAAGTAATCCGGCAGAGTTAAGGCATATTGTAGATGAGTTTATAAGAGTGGCCATGGCATTTCCGGAGGTATTCTTTTCGCTTACCAGCAACGGGCAACAGGTTTTTCACTTAGAGAAGGGGACTTTAAAGCAACGCATTGTTCAAATACTCGGCAATAATTATAATGCCAAACTGGTGGCTGTGCAAGAGCATACTGATTATATGAATATTTATGGTTTTGTGGGTAAACCCGAAACTGCAAAGAAAACAAGAGGAGATCAATACTTTTTTGTGAACAACCGTTTTATAAAAAGTGCTTATTTAAATCATGCATTAATGAATGCTTTTGATGCGATGATTGGTAAGGATAGTTTTCCAATGTATGCTTTGTTTATCGACCTGGATCCATCGCAACTGGATATAAACGTACATCCTACCAAACAGGAAATAAAATTTGAGGACGAAAAAATTGTGTATGCTTTTGTGCAAAGTGCAGTAAAACATGCACTGGCGCAATTTAGTATTACGCCAACCCTGGATTTTGAACTGGATGTCTCTATACAGCAACTGGATGCAGTGAGTAAACCTTTTACCGACGAAAAAAAATCAACAGCAACATCATCCTCTTTATACAGTACATTCACCAAAAAAAATCAATCGCATTTTATTGAAAATAAAAGTGAACTGAAGCATTGGAAAGATTTTTACGAGCCTGAAAAAAAAACAACTGCAGAAGGTTGGAAATCGCTGACCGATGCAGGAAACATACAATCGCAGCAGGTATTACATACTGTAAACGAACAAATACCCGGTACAGATAATTTGGCTCAGTTACATAATAGTTTTATTGTTACTCCAACCAACAAAGGGTATTATCTTATTCATCAGCAAAATGCACACGAAAGAATTTTGTATGAGCAATTTACAACTGCGGTAGATGGCAAACCCATTGCAGCACAGCGCAGTTTGTTTCCTGCAACTTTAGAGCTTTCGGTAACTGATGCAGTTTTGTTGAATGAACTGTTGCCCGATCTTAATCATCTTGGATATTTACTGGAACCATTTGGCAACAATACTTTTGTTATACAAGGTTCTCCGGCTGATGTAGTTGATGGTAATGAAAAAGTAGCGGTGGAAAAAATGCTGGAGCAATACAAACATTTTAGTAATGATTTAAAATACAGCAAAAGAGAAAAACTGTTACGCTCTATGGCTTTGCAGCAGTCTATTAAAGCCGGAACCGGATTAACAGAAAAAGAAATGAAAGCGTTGGTTGAAAATTTATTTAGTTGTGTCACACCTAATATTACACCCAACGGTAAACCTACTTACCTGGAGTTTAAAAAAGATGAGCTGGATAAAATGTTTGGCAGGTAATTTATTCAGTAACTATATCAGCATTGCTGACCAAAAATTTTTTCTCTTCTTCTAAAAAAAATAATAGTTTGCTCAGCATTTCTTTGTACTGCGCTGTTTTGCCATGCTGTGTTTCAATATTGATATAGCGCTTTTTTTGCTCGCCATAATACACACTTAGCGATCCATCTTTATTCACTTTTTCATTATCCTGCAAAATGCTGTTGTAACCCAATGCACTCATTTTAGTAAACAATGTTTCATCGGTGGTTAATGTAATGTCATCTGCATCCTGCCAATTGTCTTCATATACTTCCCTTGCATCACTTTGTCTCTTGCCCCCACTTTTATAAGTCTTAACAGAAAAATCGCCATCGGTATTATTGTGCAGTGCAACTATACAGGAAGCGCTGTCTGGTATCAATTGTAACAGGCGTGCCGCAAATTTTTCCACCTCAATTATGGCTAACGGATTTTTTTTGCCTTTTGCCTGCAGGGTAACATTAATGCCGGCACGGGAAAATATTCTGTTAGGGTCAAATGAATATACCACCCCTTTAAATGAAAAACTAATGATGCGTTGTGCTTTGTTCTCTATCTTTATTAATAAGCCGCCTGTTTGTTCTAAAACCGCACGTGCCGCTTGTACTGCAGTGGCTTCATCATCGTGTAAATTAATGCAGCAGGTGCTAACAGATTGGCCATATTGTACTACTTTAAGTGAAATAGTTTTATCACCTAACTTATGCAGAATAGTTGTTTCTGAGGCTGTAAAAAGGCTTGGGTTTACCGGGCGGAAAATGTTGCCCGTATCTTTTATTCTAAATACAGTTGCTGATAAAGAAAGTAATAAGGCAATTCCTGTCATCAAGAATCTAAATTTTCGTAAATATATTTATAAATTTTTAACTACTGTAATAAAACCTGTGATTGTTTAAAAACTGCCTGTATTTTTTAATTAATTTATGGTGATCCGGTTTTTAGCCGGCAAGTAAACAAAAAAATCCTGCAACAATTAAGCTGCAGGATTTTTTCTATTATCTATGAAACCAGAAGCTACAATTTATTAAACCTTGCATAACATATCTTGCCACCATACTTCACTTTGATGGTGTACAATCCCGGTACAAGATCATTTACATTTACCGACACTAAATTATTGCCTGCAACACCTTGCTGGTGTTTCTCTCTTACCAATACATTTAAAGTGTTATAAATGTAAGTATCAATCATTGATGATTGGGCTAAAAATACATTTACATTTATGATACTGCTGGTGGGGTTAGGAAAAGCCTGTAATTCACAAACATTACTCACCACGTTTTCTATACGGATAACTTTGCAAAATTCTTTTACACAACCGCCTAATGTAATAGCTTTTAAACAAACCCTGTAATAACCGGTATCATGAAAAACATACACCGGATTATTTTGATGCAATATTACCGCTGGGGTAGTTGCCGGAGATAATTTACTTATCGTCCAGGTTTGATCCAGTATTGGCCAGTTGGCATTGGCATAAAAATAAATTTTATTAGGTACCAGCGGATCTCTTTGATAATTGTACAGTACATTAATGCTATCGCAGTTAATCTGTGGCAATACCCTTATTTCTTTACAGGTGGTACTGGCGCAATTTGGGCCACGCCATGCTGTTAGGCAGGCTATGTATAAGCCGGGTTGTGTATAGCGGTGAGTGGCAATAACGTCGTGGCTGCCGGTACCATCACCAAAGGTCCAGGTGTAAGTAATATCGTTGCTGATATAATCAGGTATAAATTTATACTTCTGATTATCGCCAGCAAATTTTTCAAACTTAAATTTCGAGAGGTCTTTACAATTAGGTGCCGGGTTAGGGATAACAATAGTGTCGCAGGTTTGCTTTACACAATTAGGGGTAATTTGTACAGTTAAACAAACTATATAAGTGCCTGGTTGTGCATATTCATGTACTGCATTCCATGTACTGGCATAAGTGCCATCTCCAAAACTCCATTTTACTATGGCATTGGCAGTACTGGTAATGGTTAAGTTGGTAAAGTATATTTTGCGTGGATTAACTGAATCCCGGTGCATACTAAAATTGGGAAGTATGTTGCAAGGCGATTGTATTACAATGGTTTTACAAATTTCTCTTACACATGGCGTGGTGCCAGTTGCATTGCCATTCTTTTTTACCCTCAGGCAAACAGTATAAGTACCGGGTTGCAGGTAAGTATGTGTTGGGGTTACATCTAAAGAAGAAGTACCATCACCAAAGGTCCACCTGATAGAGTCTGTTGAAGATAATGGAACGCTTAAGTTTTGAAAAGCAATAACTAAAGGATTGGCGGTTGTACTGGTCCAGCTGAAATTAGCCACCAGGTTACAAGGCTGAGCAACCACAACTGTTTTACAAATTTCGCTTACGCAGGGTGTAGTGCTGGTGTTATTATTTTTCTTTACACGTATGCAAACATTGTAAGTGCCTGCATTAGCATATACATGCGTTGGGGCTGAAAGGCTGCCCACTAAACCTGTAATTGCTGGTGTACCATCACCAAAATTCCATCTGATAGAATCGGTGGCATCGTAGGGTAATGATTGATTTTGAAAAAGAATTTTATTCCAGTCGAGAGAATCACGTTGCCAGGTAAAGTAAGCTTGTAAATTACAGGCAGCTTGCTGAATAACGATTGTTTTAACTACAGAATCGGCACATACAAAAACACCATTGGGGTTTACTTTGTAAATGATGTGCATTACACTGTAAGTACCGTTGGCGGTATAAATATGTGTAGGTAAAGGAATGCTTGCCGCATTGCCATCACCAAAACTCCAGTGGTGAAAAGTATTAATAGAATCTCCAATAACAACGGGGGTAAATTTTACTGTTGTACCGGTTACAAATTGAAAACTAAAATCGGCATTGCAAACAGTGCCGGGCTGGGCTTTGGCTGTAAAACTAAATGCTGTGAGTACAAGCAGCAATAGTGTAATAAATTTTTTCATAACAAACAATTTGGTTAAAGGTTAAATTGGTTTTTCGTTTGTATAAGTTAGATACACCAACCTTTGCTTGTGTTGCCTGAAAAAAATAAAAAATCAATATTTTTCACGAATACCCTGTAAAAATTGCTCTACAGCCCTGCGTATGGGAGTGGCACCGGTAATATAGTTATTAGCTAAAACAGAAAAGATCAATAGCTTGCCTTTACCGGTAATTAAGTAACCGCTTAAGGCACAGTTATTACTTAATGTACCTGTTTTGGCATAAATAAAGCCTGCATCTTTTTTGTAATAAGAAGATAGGGTGCCTTCGCCGCCGGTGGGTAAAATAACTTTTATTCTTTCTAACCCAAATTCGATTTTCATTTTATGTAATAAGTACACCAAACTTTGTGGCGTGGCTAAATTATAACGGCTCAGCCCGCTGCCATCCACCCATTTGGGACGTTGTGGAATATCTCTTAAATCTTTTTTAAGAATGGTATTAATAATTGCGTCATCATTCATATAACCCAAATGCTCATTGCTGGCCATTAATAAAGTTTGCTCTGCAAAAAAATTATCGCTGCGGTGCATCATGGGTTTAAAGAGGGCATCGGAGGGTTGGGAGTGGATAGTAATTACTCTTGGGTCTCCTGCAACTACTGGCACAAAATCATCCTGGGGATTAATTCTTTGATGCAATGTATCAGAAAGCACTTTTTTATTTGTCTCTCCGTTTAAGGTTGCAAAAGGAATGGAAAATATTTTTTTATTTTCACCATTAAATTCAAGGGTAAATTTATTAATTCCAAGATCTCTCACTACGCTCGATAATTCAACAATACCTGAATATTGATAAGGAAATTTAAATGATGGGATACTATATAAACTAGATGGCCTTCCGCTTAGTTCTAATAAGTTTCCAAAGATGGGCATTGATGATCGTTCAGCCATATAATCATCGTTGTAATCATTCCACGACCAGCCTGAACCTAAGGGTTGATCTCTCCATACACTATCAACAATAGTGATATTGGAAGCTTTGCTTTTTTTTAAATAATTAAATACGGGTTGATATGTATAATCCTTATGGAGTAAAGTAGGATCCCCGGTAGGAAAGAGATAAAGGTTACCGTCATTATCAAACACTCTCATCCCCACCAAACTATCCCCCAAATATTTCATGCCAGCATACAATGTAAATAATTTGGTATTACTGGCGGGTATAAAATAATGCGTAGCGTTGTAATTGTACCAATATTTATTGGTTGCAGGCTCGTAAATGCTGATGCCGATATGTCCGGTACTGATGGCACTATCTTTTAATAAAGCACTATCAGCCTGTTTGCTTATTTGTTTAGATACCGAACAGGAGTCCAAAACATTCAGTAATAATAACCCTGCACATAAATAAATTAGCTTCATAACAATGGCATTTCGGTTAGCCTTAAGCAAATTAACGTATTTCAGTAATTAAGCTGACCAATGTCTTTTTTTATCTGCCATTAAAGTTATACTTTTCGGTAATTGTAATTATGTATTTAGTAAAACGTATTAATCTTTTAAAAGGCATTTTTACCCCAATTCTTTTAATGGGCGGGGTAACTTTATTGGGTACATTGGGCTATATACTTATAGAGGGCTTTAATTTTTTAGAGGCTTTGTATATGACAGTTATCACCATTGCATCGGTGGGCTTTAGCGAAGTAAGGCCACTGAGCGATGCCGGAAGAATTTTTACCATCTTTCTGATAATGCTCAATCTGGGCCTCTTTACTTATTTTATTACCCAGCTTTCCCGCTTTTTTTTCGATCTGGAGTTTATTAAAAGATATAAAATGATCAAGATGGAAAACAGTATTCAAAAATTAAAAGACCATGTTATCATTTGTGGCTTTGGCCGCAATGGAAAAGAAAGTGCACAGGTGTTACACGATAATAAAATTCCGTTTGTAGTGCTGGAAGAAAAAAATGACCTGGACAATGATCTTAGTTTTGAAGTGCCTTATTTTATGAAAGGCGATGCTACTAAAGATGAAGCATTGGTGGAAGCCGGTGTACATAACGCCCGGGCAATCATCATTACATTACCTGTGGATGCAGATAATTTATTTGTGGTGCTTACTGCCAAACAGCTCAATCCAAACATCACTATCATCACCCGTGCTTCGCAGGATTCATCTATAAAAAAATTAAAAATTGCCGGTGCTAACAATGTAATAATGCCCGATAAAATTGGTGGTGCCCACATGGCCACTTTGGTAATGCTGCCCGATGTGGTGGAACTGCTATCAATACTAAGTACAAAAAATAATACGGAGTTTAGGGTGGCGGAATTAAAAGCGTATAAAAATATTTCGTTAAGCGAACTCGATCTCTGGAAAAAAACCAATTGTACTATTCTTGGTATAAAAGACGAAACCAATCACTATACCATTAACCCACCATCATCTTATAATATAAGCAGCGGACAAAGAATAATTGTAATGGGCAGTGATGAGCAAATTGAAAATGCAAAAAAATTGCTTTAATGATTGAAGGCAAAAAAACATTTTACAAACTAAACCTCTAAACCCTAAACCTCTAAACTAATTACTTTATAAACCTTATATACTAATCCCCAAACCAATTACCCTCTCTCCTGCGCCCTCAACCATCTTTCCGGGATATCATTATGACTGGCCATGGTATAATCTTTATAACTGCTGGCAATAAATTTTTTGTTGGGCAATTGCATCCACCAGCGGCCGGTTTTTTTGCTTTGTAAAAAAACGGTTTCCACTTCGGTAAAAGTACAATGATACTCATTAAAATTTCCTCTGTCTTCAATGGCGGCTTCTTGCTTGGCCCTGTTTTTACCATCAATAAAATACCAGAGCATTTGTGCAATTTGTTTGGCAGTAAGGTCATTAATATCCTGCTGTGGCAGGTAACCATAAATACCAAAACTACTCAGGTGGGTACTCATGCCGGCATAGCGGGTAAGCATGCAGGCTTCTTCGCCGGTAAAGCCATTGGGGCTTTGTTGCGATGCCGGCGAATCGCCATATTTTATAGCGCTTATATCAAAGCTTAATAAATTGGTATTACGCAATACAGGCTCCATCTCTTCCATATTTTCTTTGGCCATGCCCAGGCGAAAACAATCAAAACGAAGTTTGTCCATCGTTTCCAGCATACGAGGGTGTACAAAATAACTTTGAAAGCCAATATGGTTATAATGCTTTACCAGGTTAGGTTCGCCAGTAAGCATTTCCATTAAAAAGTTTTCGCTGCGTTCGGGGCTTTCGCCACGCAAATTAATATTGGCATCAATGCAGGTGGCTTCCACCACTTTTTGTAATTCTACATAAGCAAAATATTGTGCCAGCGTAATATCATGTGAGCCGCCTAATATTACCACGGTTTTATTCATCCGCAGCAATGAGGCCAATACTGTTTTTACAGCTGCATAACTGTCGTTGAGCGAAGCGCCTGTTTTAATATTGCCAATATCTGTAATGCTAACTTCAGGATGCCAAAAGTGAAGCTGGTATAATTGTTTACGTATGGCATCCGGTGCAGATTCAATTGTGTCAAAAACACCTGCACCTCTTGACTCTGTTACCCCAACCAAAACTATATCAGCATGGGTAATATCAGGTATTTCGGTTTCGTATATAGCAATATTTTTGGCAAACTGCCCGTCGTTATAGCCATTATCCCCATTTAAAGCACTTACTAAAACGGGCTCTAAAAAATCATGCAGGTCGTACATCTAAAAAATTTGGGCAAACCTAATTTAATAATTTCAGATTGTGGAAACCTTGCCGGAAAAAATGTATAAATATCAGTCTTTTAAAAAGCGTAAAATTGTAACTTCGCCTCCACAATTAAAAAACGATGAGCTATAACGAAGAAGTTCTAAAGGATGTAGTAATAAAATTTGCAGGCGATAGCGGTGATGGGATGCAATTAACCGGCAACCAGTTTACCAATAATACAGCCATGCTGGGTATTGACCTTGCCACTTTTCCCGACTTTCCGGCTGAGATACGAGCCCCGATAGGAACAATACCGGGTGTTAGCGGATATCAATTGCGTTTTAGCAGTGACAGGATATTTACTCCAGGCGATGCCTGCGATGTATTGGTGGCCATGAATGCCGCTTCGTTAAAAGCAAATTTAAAAGCCATTAAACCCGGTGGTAAAATTATTGCCAATGTAGATGGTTTTGATGCAAGAAATCTTCGCCTGGCCAATTATCCCGAAGGTGTAAATCCTTTGGAAGATAATAGCCTGGGCAATTACGAAGTGATAAAAATGGATGTTACTAAAATGACCCGTGAGGCATTGAAAGACATTACCATGGGGGTTAAAGAAAAAGACCGTGCAAAAAATATGTTTGTACTGGGCTTTTTGTACTGGATGTACAACCGTGATATGGAAAACACCATTGCTTTTATTAAAGAAAAATTTGGAAAGAAGCCCGAGATATTTGAAAGTAATGTAAAAGCATTGCAGGCTGGTTTTAATTATGGTGATACCACCGAAACTTTTACTACAAGGTTTACAGTAGAAAAAGCAAGGATGGAGCCGGGTACTTACCGCTCCATTATGGGTAACCAGGCAGTGGCGTATGGGTTAATTGCAGCATCACAAAAAAGTAACCTGCCCTTATTTTTGGGCAGTTACCCTATAACACCGGCTAGCGATATTTTGCATGAATTAAGTAAATACAAAAACTTTGGGGTAAAAACTTTTCAGGCAGAAGATGAAATTGCTGCGGTTACTTCGGCCATTGGTGCTAGTTATGGAGGCAGCTTAGGATTAACTACAAGCAGTGGCCCTGGTATTGCACTAAAAGCTGAGGCGATGGGTTTGGCAGTAATGCTGGAGATTCCTTTGCTCATTATCAATATTCAGCGTGGCGGCCCATCAACCGGTTTGCCTACTAAAACAGAACAAAGCGATTTGATGCAGGCGTATTATGGCAGAAATGGAGAATGTCCAATGCCGGTAATATCTGCAAGTACACCCAGCGATTGTTTTAGTGCAGTGTACGAAGCAGTAAGAATTGCAGTGCAGCATATGACACCGGTAATGTTTTTAAGCGATGGTTATATTGCCAATGGCGCAGAGCCCTGGAAGTTTCCTAAGAGCGATGATCTGCCGGAAATAAAAGTAACTTTTGCATCGGCAGATAATATGGTGGATGGCAAGTTTATGCCCTATCAACGTGATGAAAAACTGGCAAGGCCATGGGCAATACCCGGCACAGCAGGTTTGGAGCATAGGGTGGGAGGATTAGAAAAACAAGACGGCACCGGTAATATCAGTTATGATAGTGATAACCACCAGCACATGGTAAAAACCAGGCAGGCCAAAGTTGATATGATTGCTGATTACATTCCTGAACAAACATTGGATAGCGGCCCGGCAAAAGGAAAAGTACTGGTACTTGGATGGGGCAGTACTTACGGCTCTATAAAAAGTGCCTGTAAAGAATTGCAGGATGAAGGTCTTGCAGTAAGTCATGCTCACCTGCGTTACATTCGCCCTTTCCCTAAAAATTTAGGAGAGGTACTTAAAAATTTTGACACTGTTTTAATACCAGAAATTAACAATGGCCAATTGATAAAAATTATCCGTGATGTATACTTTGTAGATGCAAAAGGCTACAATAAAATTATGGGTGTGCCTATTACAAAAGGCGAATTGGTGGAGGCAGTAAAGAAATTGTTGTAAAATATTTTCAGATTATTTTAATTAAGAACCCCAATAATTTTATTGGGGTTCTTTGTTTGTATTAATTAAAAATGGCATTGATATTGCTGTATCCCAATCCTTAAACCTACTCATCCAATGCAACTAACTATGAAAAATACCAGGCTGCAATTTATTTTTCTATTTATCACAATCATTTTTATTTCCTGTAAAAAAGAAGATGCATTAGTGCCATTACCGGTGCCGGAAGTTAAACTATCCTACATTAGTTTTAAGCAGGATACTATTGCTGTAAACCTTTCAGTAACAACAGCAAGAAAGGAAAATGTGGGCAGTTTATTTACCACATCAATAGAAGGGAAACTGCCCGATAGGATTGTGCGTAAAAACAATTTAATTATAAGAGTTACAGGGGATAGTGCAAGAGCGTATAAAAATACAGAGATATTTGCCAGCTATACCGATTCGCTGGGCGTTACTTATGCCAACAGTATTAGCGATACTGCAAATAAAGTAACTGTAACCAAATTGCAAAAGATAAAGCAAGGTATTGTGGAAGGTAATTTTACGATACGGGTTAGTAATACTACCAAAACAAAAACATTATTATTAACAGAAGGTAAGTTTTCTACCAGTTTTTTTGAATAAAAATTTCTTTGGCAAATTATTTGTTAAAGAAAACCAATAGCGAACTACCCTTACCAATTCAGAAGTATGCAAAACAACGATCTGAATTTTAGTTCCCCTAAATAATTTCAGCAATAATCTTTTTATAAGATTAAACAAAACCAGTTTCTATAATTAATTTATAGTTGTTAAACCTTTATCCTTTTATGAACGAAACACTGCTGACTAAAAAAACTGTTGCTGCACAAAATTTAACTTCATCTGTAACAGGGCTTGGAGGCCCTTTAACCGAGGGGTTGCAGGAGTACAGTGGTACCTGGGATACAGCACAGGTGGTGCATCTTTTAAAGCGAACATTATTTGGTGCAAAACCACAGGATATACAATATTTTAAAACAAGAACCTTGCAGCAGGCTGTTGATGAATTGTTGTTGCCATCTGCCGCACCTTCAACAGCACCATTAAATAATTATAGCATTAATGGTTATGTTGATCCTAGTGCTGTACCCTTATGGCAAACCTGGGTAAATACCGGCATCAGCATTGCAGATAAAGAACTCAATCAAAAAAGAATTGAATCTTTTAAAACCTGGTGGCTGGGCCGGGCAATACAACCTTCCCGTTCTATACATGAAAAACTGGTAGTGTTTTGGCATAATCATTTTGCCATAAATACAAATAACTCCGGCGACAGGCTTAAAGCAAGATTCTGGTACGATCATTATTTAACCTTACGCCAGCATGCATTAGGTAATTTTAAAAGCATGGCAAAGGCAATTACACTTGATCCTGCCATGTTGTATTTTTTAAACGGCGAAACCAATGTTAAAGGTTCTCCCAACGAAAACTATGCAAGAGAATTGCAGGAATTATATACCGTTGGTAAAGGTCCCAATTCAAAATATACCGAAGATGATGTAAAAGCTGCTGCGTTGGTACTTACCGGGCATACAGTTAGCCCAACAACATTCACGTATTTTTTTGATGCAGGAAAACACGATGCTTCCAATAAAGAATTTTCTTCTTTTTACAGCAATAAAATAATTACAGGTTATAGCGGTGCTAATGGCGCCACAGAAGTTGATGAACTGATGGATATGATCTTTTCGCAGGAAGAATTATCCAAACACATCTGCAGAAAAATTTACCGCTTTTTTATCTACTATAAAATCGACAGTAGTATTGAACAAACAGTTATTACTCCGCTGGCACAAATTTTTAGAAATAACAATTACAACATTCAGCCGGTTCTGGCCACATTATTTAAGAGTAAACATTTTTACGATCTTATTTATTCCTCAGCCTGCATCATTAAAAGTCCGCTGGATTTTGTGATCGATCTGTGTAATGAATACGGCGTTGTATTACCGGCTGCCACTGATAACGAAGCCACTTATGCTGTATGGGAATGTATACAGAACGAAGCCAGTGAAATGCAGCAGGAGTTGGGTGCAATACCGGAAGTTGCGGGCTGGTATGCCTATTACCAGGAACCTGCTTATCATGAGCTATGGGTAAATACGGCTACCTATACCCGCCGTAATATTTTTACCGACAGGATGATCGCTGATGGTATAATGAATAACAATCAAAATATAGTTATTGATCCCATTGCGTTTGCAGATCAATTGGCTAATCCCGGTGATCCTAATTTATTAATTACACAATCGCTGGAAATTTTATTGCGCTATCCGTTATCAGAAAGTGCAAAAGAATTTATTAAACGTTCTATTTTATTAAGCGGCCAGCTGCAGGATTATTACTGGACAAATGCATGGGATGCTTACAAAGCAAACCCAACTGATACAGGAACAAAAGCCATTGTATTAAACCGGTTAAAAGCATTTTATAAATATATTATGAACTTGCCGGAATATCATTTGTGTTAAACCATCCAATTCCTTTTCTATGCAAAGAAGATCATTTTTAAAACAAACCATACAAGGTGCTTTATTGCCTTCTATCTTAAGTGGCATGTCGGTAAAAGCATTTGGTAATTCTGCATTTTTACAATCGCTAAGTGGCGCCGATAACGATCATGTACTGGTACTGATTCAATTAGCCGGAGGTAATGATGGATTGAATACAATTATTCCTTTAGAATTTTATAGTGATTACAATCGTATAAGATCAAATATTGCCATTCCGGAAAACCGGGTGCTGGCTTTAAATAATAATCTTAAGTCGGGCCTGCATCCATCAATGACGGGTATGCAGCAAATGTATAACGAAGAAAAATTGTGCGCTATACAGGCGGTGGGTTATCCATCACCTAATGGCTCACATTTTCGATCGATGGATATTTGGTTAACAGGTGCAGATACCGAGCAGTATTTATCAACGGGCTGGGCTGGCCGCTATTTAAATCACCAGTATCCCAATTATCCTGTTGGCTTTCCTAATGATGCTATGCCCGATCCGCTGGCATTGCAGATAGGTTCTGTTTTATCGCCGGTATTTTTAAGCCCTACGGGGTTTGATGCATTAGCTATTGATGAGAGCCTTAATTTTTATAATTTAATTGATGCAATACAGGATCCAACACCCAATACACCCAGCGGTGTGGAGCTAACTTATTTACGCACTATTGCAAGGCAAACGAATAAGTATGCAGAAGTTATTAAAACAGCAGCTGCAAAAGTTACGCAGCAGGCAGCATATCCTGCAGATAATTACCTGGCAGCACAATTAAAAGCTGTTGCCAAATTGGTGGCAGGCGGATTAAAAACAAAAATTTACATGGTGGGTATGGGTGGTTTTGATACGCATGCCGGGCAGGTTAATGGAGGTAATCCGCTAACCGGAAATCATAGTGGTTTATTAAAACAAGTTTCCGAAGCGATAACTGCATTTACTAAAGACCTTCAATTTCTGGGTGTTTCAAAAAGAGTTTTAGGAATGACTTTTTCAGAGTTTGGAAGACGTATGCAAAGCAATGGAAGTTTAGGAACCGACCATGGTGCAGCGCAGCCGGTATTTTTATTTGGTGATAGTGTAAAGCAAGGTGTGCTGGGTAAAAATCCTGATATGCCGGCAACAGGGCAAGCCATAGATAACGTACCTATGCAATATGATTTCCGTTCAGTATATTCTACTATTTTAAGAGATTGGTTTTGCCTGCCACCGCAGGATGTAGATAGTGTATTACTTAAAAATTATCAATACCTGCCAGTAATAAAATCCACTGCATGTAATATGGATTTGCAGGAGCTGAATAATTTAGGCAATAACCTCATCACTAATTACCCCAACCCATTTAACGCTTCAACAAAAATTACTTTTAAAACAACAGGCGGACATACACTGGTGCAAATTTTTGATACTGCAGGAAAAAGAATTGCAACACTTGCCGATCAGGTATATGCCGCAGCAGGCACTTATACTGTTACATTTAATGCAGATGTTTTACCCGGTGGAGTGTATTATGCCAGATTACAGAATGGCTCTTTACAACAAGTGCGGCCAATGCTAAAAGTTAGAGGATAAACTATTTACTAAAACAAAATACCCTTATAACAGCTTTTAAAATAAACCTAATGAAGCGTTTTGTTTACATACTCTTTTTTATCTGCCCTGCTTTAGTAGTTGAAAGATCAACAGCGCAAACTGTTTACACTATTCAGCATAGTTCTGCCTGTGCTGGTACTTCAGTTACTTTTAATTCCACGGTATTTGAAACAGCTCAATTCCCCAGCAGCATACTTTGGAATTTTGGAGATACTGCCAGCGGATTATTAAATACTGCAAAGGATATTCAACAACCGGTACATACTTACAATACGCCCGGTACTTATATTGTTTCCTTACATGTGGTTGATCCTGGTGCAGGAACTATTGATTTAACCGATACGATAACTTTTGTTTTGCCAGTGATGCATAATTTTGGCCCTGATGTTTTTTTATGTGGTGATACCGGCACTTATATTATTAATGCGCCAATTATACCCGGCGCTACTTACGAGTGGAATGACGATACACTTACTAAAGGGCCTGTACTTGCCGTAAAAGAAACAGGTACGTACACCGTAAAAATAAATGGTTGCGAAGTAACTGATACTATTGGCGTTTTTTTTACCCGGCAACCGAATCTTGATTTAGGAAGAGACCATTTACTTTGCCAAGGTGAGCGGCTGAGTTTAAATGCTACCAGCGAAAATGCTAATTATCAATGGTTATTAAATGGCACGGTGTTACAAGAAACACAATCGCAAATTGCGGTAGTGGCGCCGGGCGGGCAATACATTGTAAATATTGCTGTAGCCGGCTGTGGTGCATATAGCGATACTGTAAATATTACATTCAGCAGTTTTGTTGCACCGCCATTTAATTTGGGGCCTGATACATTGCTATGCCCTAAAGAAATTTTTAGTTTAACAGCACATGTACCTGGTGCAACTGATTATACATGGGGCAGTAAGGGTTTAAATGTAGATGATAGAGTGAATTATAATATTGACAGGGACTCTACCATTACAATAAACAACCAAGGCCGTTACTGGGTATTTGTTACAGTAGGTAAGCAATGCGAAGTGGTAGATACCATGATTGTAAGATACCGTGGCGATAAGCAATTAAATTTTAATGACACAGCACTTTGCCAGGGAAATACATTGGTGCTTGATGCTGATTTTGGTACCGGTATTTATAAATGGGAATCTATTCCACCACAGCGTAACGACCAGAATAACACCAATCAATCTACTTACTTTATTTATAAGCCGGGTTTTTATGCAGTAACGGCAACGGTTGGCCATTGTGTTTTTAAAGACAGTTTAAATGTAGTATTTAATGATACTTTAAAGTTAGCATTGCTAAAAGACACCACTTTATGCCGTGGCGAAAATTTCAGTATTACACCAATAGCCAATGTGCCCAATTACGTTTGGCAAGATGGAACCGTAGGAGGGAACTTTACAGCAACTACTACCGGTTTATACCGCATTATTGCGCAAAATGGTTGTGGCAGAGACACTGCAGATATAAATATTGTTTTTGAAAATTGTCCCTGTGCTTTATTATTGCCCAATGCATTTACACCTAATGGAGATGGAGTGAATGATAACTTCAGGCCACTGCATGCCTGCGATATGCAGGAGTATAGTATGACTGTATTTAACCGCTACGGCGAGAAAATTTATTTCACCAAAGATCCATTGGAAGGTTGGGATGGAAAGATAAAAGGGGCTTTACTAAATATGGGAGGTTATGTGTGGACGGTAATTTATACCAAAACAAGTACAAAACAACTGATTCAAAAACAGGGGTCGGTTTTGTTGCTGAGGTAATACTTTTTAAGATTGTGCTTTAACAGATATGGACAAATAAAAAGGGTTCGCAATTCCGAACCCTTTTTTATGCTTTATATTTTTTGTAATTAATCATCTCCTTATTCTTTCTCTGCCAAATAGTAATCCTATTTTAAGGTTAAATGTAAAATAAGCATCATTGTTTTTAGCGTTACCTCTTTGATCACCACCGGTGGTAATATGTGTTGGGTCTAATTCGTACTGGCGATCGTTTAATAATAATGCATTGGTTAATTTAGTACCCGAAAAATAATTGCTGTATAAAGTAGGGTCCACGTAGGTAGTGCTTACATCATCTAAATAATCGGTATTTAAAATACGGTATACACATTCTGCTCTTAAGTTTAGCATTGGCGACAATTCGTATTTAACACCCACTCCTACAGGAATACTAATTTGATTAAGCTTATAAGGTTTTCTGCCAGGGTATTCTGTAAATCCCTGTCCTTCGGTACTTAATGGTTGAAGATCTACCCATCTGTTTAATAATTTTGCCTGCGGATTAAATGAAAAAAAGCCAACACCAGCCATCAGGTAAGGTGAATATCTTGGCAGCTCATCAGTTACATCGTATTTTTTAAAAATAAACAGCGGATGAATTTCTGCTGCTACCATAAACTCAGTAATGTTGCTTCTAAAACTCAGGTTACGTTCGTACCTGCCAAAGGTGGATGTTTTTACTTTTTTAAGAATACTGTCGTAAGCCTTTACCTGTCCAAAAGTTCCTTCAACCCTAAAGGCAACCGCATTTTTATATATCGCACTTAATGAAATACTGCCGGCAAGTTGTGTATTTCCAAAGTTTACATCTTTCACAAACTTTTTTCCAATTCCTTTTTTGCCGCCTAAATCTGTTAGGCTGTTCATAATACCTACAGAGCCACCTAACTCAAATATTACAGGGTTATCGTAATAATTATTATCATAGAAATAATATTGGGCAGTAGTTTTTTCAGTTAAAAATGTAAATAGAATGCCCAATACTGTAATGAGGTGCAGTTTTTTCATGTAATAAATATCCTTTTATAATAAAATAATTGGCGGGCTTTATTGGGGATATTAGAATGGTTTACAAATAAAGGGATTATTCAGCAATAAATATTCCACTCTTAAGTAATTGTTGACAAGTGTTAAGATGCTTAATAATTGATATTTGCTGCACCACTGTAAATGGTATTAAAAAATAAAACCCAGTTTGAAATTTACAGAAAAATAAGCATCATTATTTTTAGGATTCCCTCTAATGTCATTAATGCTGGTAACATGATTGGGGTTTATTTCGTTTTGGCGGTTGTGTAATGCTAATGCCTGGGTAAGCAGGGGGCCATTAAAATAGTTGGCGTATAAATTTTTGTCAATATAAGTGGTGCTTACATCATCCAAGTAATCGGTATTTAAAATACGGTACACACATTCTGCACTAAAATTCCAAACTTCAGAAAGTTTATATTTTACTCCGGCCCCCACCGGAAAATTAATTTGTTTTAACTTATAAAATTTACGGTTGGGGTATTCTGCAAATCCCTGCCCCTCGGTACTTAACGGCCTTAAATCAACCCACTCTCCATCTAATTTTGTTTGTGGATTAAAAGTAAAATACCCAATGCCACCCAGTACATAAGGAGAAATTCTTGGCAGTTTCTGGCCTCTCAAATACCTTTTAAAATACAGCGGATGAATTTCTGATACCAACGATATTTCGAAAATGGTACTTTTAAAATTCAGGTTACGATCATACCTGCCGCCAGAAGATTCTTTATTGTTTTTAAGCACTGCATCACTGGCTTTTACAACGCCCCAGGTAGCTTCAGTTCTTAACACTACAGCATTTTTATAAACAGCACTTAAAAAAATACTGCCCTCCGGTTGTGTATTACCCCAATTAATATCTTTAATAAACTTTTTGCCAACACCTTTACCACCACCTAAATCGGTAAGGCAATTCATTACGCCTAGCGAAGCACCAATTTCATAGGTTACTTTGTTGTCGTAATACAGATCATCAGAAAAATCGACTTGAGCAAAACTTTGTAAGTAAGAGCATGTTAATAGAATAACAATACCCAAAGATGAGTGTAATCTTTTCATGAAATAAGGTTTCCTTTATGTGAAAAATGGGGGTTGTTTTAAAGGATACCTAGAATTTCACAATTAAATATCTGATTTTTTTTTAGTGCGAACAAATTTACAGACAGTTTTTAATCCGCAGTCGCTGCATTTAGGATTTCTTGCTGTACAAACATACCTGCCATGCAATATTAGCCAATGATGGGCTTTATAAACATACTCTTCAGGTAAATTTTCTATTAATTGTTTTTCAGCAGCCAGAGGCGTTTTTGCATTAGTGGTCAGTCCAATTCTTGCACTAACCCTAAATACGTGAGTATCTACAGCCATATTGGGTTGCTGATCCACCACAGAAGTTATTACATTGGCCGTTTTTCTGCCTACACCCGGCAGCTCAATTAGTTCGTCAACAGTCATTGGCACTTCTCCATTAAATTTCTCCAGCAGCATATTGGCCATGCCAATAAGGTGTTTGGTTTTGTTATTGGGGTAAGAGATACTTTTTATGAGGGCAAAAAGCCCTTCGAAACTGGCTTTGCTTAAAGATGTAGCATCGGGGTATTTTTCAAAAATGATGGGAGTTGTAAGGTTCACTCTTTTATCGGTGCATTGGGCAGATAAGATTACCGCAACAAGCAATTGAAAAGGACTGTCATAAAGTAGTTCTGTTTCTGCATTGGGGGCATGTTTTAAAAAATAATCAATTACAAACTGGTAACGTTCTTTTTTGGTCATAAAAAAATCCCCTGGTTTTTTAACCAGAGGACTAAATTACGTTAAAATTAAACCATCTTAAACAGATGCTGAAAGTTCGCTAACCGCTTTTTCGGCATAATTTAAAATGTTGTCAATTGTTTGCTGACTTGGTGACATTTTAAGAGTTTTCAGCTGATTCTTAGCTGAGGTGATCTCTTCAAATTTTTCACGAAGACTCCAATCATTTTCCAAAGCAGCTTTTATAGCAGCTGTTTGGGCTGGGGAAGTTTCATTGTACAAATACTGTAATAAATCTTCCGGGGTAAAATTGTGCATAGCAAAATATGGCTTGTGTTAAAAAATTAAATATCCATTATCCGTTATCATAAACGGTATTTTTACGGGGATATTGTATTTTAGCGCAAATTATTTGCCTTCGGCAGTAGGGTTTATAATGAAAAGATCCTCATTATCCTTCTTCATCATGTAGTTTTCCCTTGCATATTTTTCAATAGTTTGGGGGTTTGTTTTTAAAAGATCAAGGTCTTTTGTAGTTTCTCCTATCTGTTTACTAAGATGTAGCTCGGTTTGTTGCAGTTTTTTATACGTTTGAATACGGTTGATACTGGAGGGGATATCTTTTGGATCGAAGAAAAAAATCCATACTAAAAAAGCCACACCCGAAAGCAGGTACTTGTTTTTTAGTATGGATGGTATGTGTTGTAAAAACTTCAATGCGATTTGTTTAGGAGTTTAAGGGTTTAGAAGTTTAGGGGTTGCTTTTACTAAACCACTAAACCCTTAACCAATGCTTATTTACCAAATTTAATCTTTCCTTTTGGATAAATGCCGCTCTCAGCCAACATTTCTTCAATGCGGATAAGCTGGTTGTATTTAGCCATACGGTCGGTACGTGATGCCGAACCGGTTTTAATTTGTCCGCAATTTAATGCTACGGCCAGGTCAGCAATAGTGGTATCTTCTGTTTCGCCGCTTCTGTGGCTCATGATGGTGTTGTAACCAGCCTGTTGTGCCATACTTACAGCATTAATGGTTTCGGTAACAGTACCAATTTGGTTTACCTTAACCAATAGGGCATTGGCAATACCTTCGTTAATACCTCTTTCCAGGCGGGTAACGTTGGTTACAAAAAGATCGTCACCTACTAACTGGCATTTGCTGCCCACAGCTTCGGTTAGCATTTTCCAGCCTTTCCAGTCATCTTCTGCCATACCATCTTCTATACTGCAAATAGGATATTGCTTAACCCAGCTTGCCCAAAAGTTTACCAGTTGTTCGCTGGTCATTTCTTTACCAGAGCTTTTATGAAAAACATATTTTTTCTTCTTGCTGTCCCACAGTTCGCTGTTGGCAGCATCCATAGCAATAGTAATTTGAGAGCCAGTTTTAAAACCTGCAGCTTGTATGGCCGTTAACACGGTTTCAATAGCTTCTTCATTGCTTTGAATATTGGGAGCAAATCCACCTTCGTCACCTACATTGGTGCTAAAGCCTTTTTTCTTCAATACTGTTTTTAAAGCATGAAAAATTTCTACTCCCCAGCGTAAACCTTCGCTAAAGGAAGTGGCGCCAACAGGCATTACCATAAATTCCTGAAAGTCGATCTTATTATCCGCATGTGCACCACCATTTAAGATGTTCATCATGGGGATAGGTAAAATTTTTGCATTGGTACCACCGATGTAGCGATACAATGGCAGGTTGGCTTCTAATGCTGCAGCTTTTGCAACAGCCATGCTAACGGCAAGCATGGCGTTAGCACCTAATTTCCCTTTGTTGGCGGTACCATCCAAAGCTTGTAATGCAGCATCAATACCAGTTTGGTCTGCAACATCCCAACCTAATAAATTATCGGCTATTACGGTATTTACATTTTTAACTGCTTTTAAAACGCCTCTTCCTAAAAATTTCTTTTTGTCGTTATCTCTCAGCTCTACAGCTTCGTGAATACCGGTGCTGGCACCACTTGGCACAGCGGCACGGCCTAAATGTTCGTTTTCGGTTAATACGTCTACTTCTACTGTTGGGTTTCCACGGCTGTCTAATATCTGACGAGCATGAATGGATGCGATGTAACTCATTGTTTATTGGTTTTATTATTAAATTATTTACTTACAAGATTCGTTTTTTTAAATCTTTAACTGTATCCAGCCACTCATTGCTTTCTTTAGCTTCCTGCCACAATTCTAATAGTTCCGATTTGTTTATTATTCTTTCAATGGCTTGCTGACTAATTGTTATGATATCTGTTTCTTTTGAGCCAAATCCTAAAATACCTTTTGATTTAAACGGCAGTATTTCATTTTCGCTTAACCATGCTATGGCTTCCTCCGGAAAATCAGCTGCAGCATTTCCTTTTGCAGCAGCTATAAATTCAATAGCCGCTAAAGCAATGCTGCAGTCAGGTGCTTCAAGATATTCAGTTGGTGCTGCGTTGAATATTTTTTGAATGGCATTTAAAATTTCTTGCTTACCATTATCAATTACATCAGCCACAAAATCCATGGCATCATCATTTCCAAAATTTCCTATTTCCCATGCGCCCATTTTACTTTGAAGTTAAATTTCTAAATACTTCTTCCAAACTACTGCTTTCACTTTGCAAAGAAACGATGTTCCAGTTGTTTTGCAAACTGAGTTCCATCAGTTGTTTTCTTACGGTTTCAGGATCATTGGTATTCAGTTTCCAGTTTCCGGTTGCCAACTGTTCAACCTCCGAAACTTCTTTTAAATTTTTTAATGCTTCTTTTGAAACGGCTTCTTTAAACTGCACCAGCACTGCATGATTGTTGGTTTTGTTTTTTTGCAGGGTACTTAATTGCTCATCTGCCACAATATTACCTTTGTTAATAATGATCACCCGGTCGCAAATGGCTTCCACTTCCTGCATAATGTGAGAAGAGAATAATACCGTTTTATTTTTACCCAGTTCTTTTATTACTTCCCTTATTTCTACAATCTGGTTAGGGTCAAGGCCACTGGTAGGCTCATCTAAAATCAATACATCAGGATTGTGAATTAAGGCAGCGGCTAAGCCAACACGTTGTTTGTAGCCTTTACTTAACTGGCCAATTTTTTTGTTGGCTTCTACACTTAAGCCCACTGTTGTTATTACTTCTTCAATTTTTTCTTTCTTATTACTTACTTCATGTACATTGCTTACAAACTCCAGGTATTCTCTCACAAACATGTCGTAATACAGAGGATTGGCTTCCGGTAAATAGCCAATTTTCTTTTTGGTTTCGTTACTGTTCTCCTCTACTGTAATACCGCACACCACTGCATTACCGCCATCTGCTTTAAGATAACCGGTGATCATCTTCATGGTGGTTGATTTGCCTGCGCCATTGGGCCCCAGGAAACCAACGATCTCTCCCTTGTTAATGGTAAATGAAATATTATTAACTGCTTTTTGAGCGCCGTAAATTTTAGAAAGATTATTTACTGTAATGGACATTTGAAGAGTTGTGTTGCAAAAGTAAAAACGTCAGGTGATAAAACCTGACGTCATTATTATTAGTTAATTATTTTTTTCACCTTCATTTTTTGGCCCCTGAGTTTGATCAGGTCTTTGTTGATTCCTGTTTTGCGGTCCACGATTTTGTGGTGGTCTTTGTGGCCTGTTCTGTTGATTGGGCCTTTGTTGATTTTGGCCGCCACGATTTTGTTGAGGTTGGCCACCTCCTTGTTGCTGTGGTCCCCGATTTGGTTGATTACCACCAGCTTGTTGTGGCCTGTTCCCTTCCTGCCTGTTCCCTTGCTGTGGTCTGCCGCTTTGTGGTCTGTTATCTCCCTGCCTGTTTCCTTGTTGTGGCCTGTTACCCTGTTGCTGGCCTCTTTCATTATCCCTTCTTTTACGGCTGGTTTTTTCCAGGCTCTTCAAGCTAATTTGCCCCACCACATCTGCATAAACCGGTTCAATATCTTTAGGTTTATTGGTCACCACTTCCACGGGTTCTAAATCTGCAGGCCGTATTCCCTGGCGGTTCAATTCTTTAATTTTTTTAACCCTTTCAATAGTAAGTGGATACTGTTTATTACTGTCGGGCATGGTATACCACATCAGGTTTTTAAAAATATCCTTCTTTACTAAAAAGGCACGGCTTCTTTCCATTTCAAGCATATCTGCATCATCCGGAAAAAATTGCAGCGCATCCATATAGGTATCCAGCTCGTAATTTAAACAACATTTAAGGCGGCCGCATTGGCCACTTAATTTAGTTTGGTTAATGCTTAAATTCTGGTAACGGGCTGCGTTAGTGTTTACGCTTTTAAAATCGGTAAGCCAGCTGCTGCAGCAAAGCTCACGGCCACAACTACCAATACCACCAACTTTACCAGCTTCCTGCCTTGCACCAATCTGGCGCATTTCTACTTTTACTTTAAACTCTCCGGCATACAATTTTATCAGCTCTCTAAAATCCACACGGTCATCGGCAATATAAAAGAAAGTGGCTTTGCGGCCATCGGCCTGTATTTCCACTTCCGCCATTTTTAATTCTAAATTCAATTGGCGGGCCATAGCACGGCTGCGAATTAATACCTGTGCTTCCCGGGCTTTGGTTTCCTTCATTTTGGCAATGTCGGTATCACTTGCACGGCGCAGTACTGTTTTCATGTCCCGGCTCTTCTCGTCCACATTACGCTTTTTCATTTGTAAGCGTACCAACTCGCCGGTAATGTTTACCATACCCACATCAAAACCACTGATGCCTTCTACGGCAATCATATCTCCTTTTTCGTAAAAATGAAGGGTATTATTTTTAAAGAAATCTTTACGGCTGCCATTGTTGAAGCTTACTTCAATAATGCGGCAACTGCTTTCAGGATCGCTGAAAGGTAAATTGGCCAGCCAGTCGTGTACGTTCATACGGTTACAACCGCCGGTGCTGCAACTACCATGACTTTGGCAGCCACCCGGTGCACCATCTTTTGTGCCGCATCCTCCGCTTCCACATCCCATATCTTAGTAATTGATAATTGGTTAATTAATAATTTAAAATGGTTTAACTGCATTTGGTTATTAACGCTAAAGCAGGCAATACATTTTTAATAATCAGGAGTTTTTTTTGAACCAGACAGAAGAATTACTATTGGGTTTCATTGGCGTTGTACTCTTTAACTATATAATTTCTATTCGGCATGTAAAGCTCCATAATGGTATGCCGTACAAGTGAGATTAAATTCTTCTTCCACAGGAAGAAGAATTTTAATAAGTCTGCGACTACAACGATGATGATTAAAGATTATATGCTGATAACAAAATAATCGTTCTTAGTAATTGTCTATTCCCTGCTTCAATTTCCTCAGTTCACCAAAATTACTGATTTGTTGCTAATAATGTGGTATAACCTGATAGAAAGGGCGTGAAAGAGCATTTTTGCATTAGCATTTCGCTCAATATAGTAGCTGGCTTTGTCCAATTCGTTAATAATGGCTTCCTGCTGGCCAATGGAGCAGATCTTGTTCAGGCGTAATGCAAAGTCGTGGTCGGCAGTTGGTTGTGCGTTTCCGGCATCTCCAATTGCCCTTAATCTTACAGCCTGCTCCAGCAAATGAATAAAGTATTTGAGAAACTGCTTTTGTTTTTCCCGGCCTAGTTTGGCCGTTTCGTCAATCCATTTTACTTGTGCCACGGGGCCGGTTTTTAAAATGGCATTCAACCATTCTCTTAACATGGCCTGCCAGTCATCTTCGGCATGTTGTAACAATTGAAGGGCTTCACGGTAATTACCTTCGGCAATGGCGGCAATTTGCCCGGCCTTTTGTACGCTTACACCTTCTTTTAACTCCAATGCGGCTTCCACTTCCATATTACTAAGCAAGGGAATTTTTACCAGCTGCGTTCTGGATAAAATGGTGGGCAATATCATGTCTTCATTTTCGGCAACAAAAATGAAAAGAGTATTTGGTGGCGGTTCTTCTATCAGTTTTAGCAGCTTGTTTCCTTCTTTGCCCAAAAATTCGGGCTTCCACATGATGAGGATTTTATATTCACTCTCAAAACTTTTCAGGCTCATGGTACGGTTAATATCATTGCATTCTGTTGCGGTGATATTACCCTGTTTGTTTTCGGCGCCAATAAACTGTAACCAATCGTACACATTGCCATAAGGGCTTTGCACTACAAACTCCCGCCACTCTTTTATAAAATCGGCACTGATGGGTTTTTCTCCCGTTTTTTTGGTAATAACCGGGTAGCTGAAATGGATATCGGGGTGAATGAGTTCGGTGGCTTTTTTGCAGGCCGGGCATTCTCCGCAGGAATCGTTGGTCGCTTTAGGTTGATCGTTGACCGGTTGTGGCTCAGGCTCACCAAATAATGAAGCTCCAATTGACGATTGACGATTCACCATTGACGATTTACCATTTACCTTTTCGCAAACAATGTATTGTGCAAAAGCCATAGCCAATTGCAAAGCGCCACTACCTTCTTTACCTAAAAATAATAAGGCATGGCTCAGCCGGTTGTGCTGTATCATTTGAACCAATTGTTCCTTGGTTTCTTTTTGACCGGTAATGGAATGGAATTGCATGAGTGCAAAGATAAAAGAACAGGAGATTGAAAAGAATTTATCTAACAGGTCCAGAAACGTTTTTGTTTAAAGTTGATCCAAACCGGGCCTTCGCAGCCACCAAGTATCTTTGTCAGCTTGTCTTTTTTATTATGAATGATGATCCATTTGCCGGAAGTATGTTTATATAGTGTGCCACTTTCGTAAAGTTCGCCTTCTTTTATACCGGTTAAATTAGCGGGAGCGTAAACCCAGATTTTACTACCCTTGATCACTACTTTACACTTGCCAATACATTTGTTATATTCTTCATCGCAATAGTCATATATATAAGTACCGCTTTTGGGTAATTGTGCAAAAGATACTGTTGCAAAAAGGGCAAAGAAAAAAAGGAAAATAATTTTCATGTTGCAATCTAAATAAAAAATCCGAAGCTTTTTAAAACTCCGGATTGATCGATTATCGTTTGAGATTATTATAATTTACTCGTTAATTCCTCACTCATCGGCTCTACTTTACTGGGGAAATAAGTAATTAAATTTCCATTTTCATCCAATAAAAATTTACCAAAGTTCCAACCGATCTCTGCATCTAATACACCATTCTCTGCTTTACTGGTCAACCATTTAAAAATGGGCGCTTTATCATCGCCTTTAACCGAAACTTTTGCAGCCATAGGAAAAGTAACACCGTAATTTTTTTTACAAAATTCTTTTATATCGGCGTTGGTGCCGGGTTCTTGTCCGCCAAAGTTGTTAGCCGGAAAACCTACGATAACTAATTTATCCTGGTATTTTTTATACAAAGCTTCCAGTCCCTCGTATTGTTTGGTGTACCCGCATTTTGATGCGGTATTTACGATCAATATTTTTTTGCCTTTAAAGCTGGAAAAATCTACCGTACCGCCTTCCAATCCTTCTACTTTAAAATCGTAAATAGATTTTGCAGTAACAGGAGCTTCGTTTTGCGAAGTAGCTGCCGTAACTGCTGTACTGTTGTTGTTTTGTGCTGCACAGGATAATAACACTGTGGCAATAGCTAATACCTTTATCATAAAATGTTTTTTAGTTTCTGTAAAGAATATAACAAATATAAGTAAATAAAGTTCGGGCAAAATCTCATCAGGGAGTTACCATTCATCCAGAAATAAAACTATTGTTCATAACAGCCCATATCAGGCAAGCCATTACTCCTGTTATTGTCATTAAGGTCTTTTGTAAATGCTGTTGCTGTAGCTTTATTGATGCCGGGTGCTGCAATATTCAGGATTCTGAAATCGTAAATACGTTTAGTTATATCTATCTCGTTAAATAAAGGATCTTGCCCTTTAATATTACCGGTTAATGTACTGTTAGCCGGGTCGTTTGTGCCACGGTACAAATTGTTTTGAAATATAACTGTAAACGGGTTGCTGCCTTGTTTGGTTACCACTACTTCGTTATTTACAAAGCCCGAACTATCTGCCCAAAAAATACAATTGCTGAACACTGCATTTAAACTGGCAGTAACAGTTGCGCCGCCTTGCGTAGCAAAATTATTTACCGTTAACACCGGATTTTTATGAATGACAAATGAGTTGGAATATCCTGCTACGGTACAATTGGTAAAATTATAATCACCGCCATATATTAATGCAATATTGCTGCCGCAATTACTTATTAAACTGTTGTTGGCATAAATGCTTGTATTGGCAGCAAGTATACCGGCATCGTACGCATTATCGATAATGCATTGCTGCAAAATTAATTTTGGATTGGTATTTATAGATGGACCGGTGGCAACAACTGCCTGGTAAGCATTTTTTATAATTGCAAATTTCAGCACATTGTTTTTACTGTTGCCTCTAAAATACATACCTGGCCAGCTTGCCGGTAAGTCTTTATAATCATTATCCAGCCTGTCGCCTGCAAAAATCACCTCATTATTTTTACTGCCGTTAATTATTAATGTACCATCTACAATAAAAGGCGCATCGGCATGGCTGTAAATTTTGGTGCCGGGTTGAATGGTTAAAGTTGCGGTAGTATCAATACGGATACTTTTAAGAACGACATAGGGTAAAGCATTCGTCCAGGTTACATTACCGGTAATTACTTTGTTATTTAAGAAAACAGCATTTTGTCCGTAAGCTTGTAGCTGAACAAAACGATTGATACCATTATAGTTAATTAAAATACTGTCGCTGATAATAAAAGGAAGATTAGCCGCATTGGGATTAATATTTACCGATACAAAAACATAAATACTGTCATTAGCTTCCAGTTCTACATTATTTTCTTCGGTAACTGCATTGCCATTAATATTTATTTTAAATGAAGATGCCGTACCACCCATTAATTTCACTTTGCTTAACCGCAGCTTTTGATTATTCTCATTAATTATTTTAAATGATTTGGTGATGGAACCGGCGGTAGCAAAAACGGTGTCATATTTTAAAGAGTCGGCAGTAATGCGAAGTCTTGCATCGGCAACATTAATAAACGAATCTTTTTTGCAGGAAGAAAGTAAAAAGCAAAAAGCAAAAAGCGTGAAGCCAAAAGCAAAAAGTTTATTCATAAATCAAAATTAATCTAAAACTATTTAGCAGCATGTGCTAATGTGGCAATATATAACTTAAGGTCGTCTGTCTGTAAAAGCATCGTACCACACGCTTCTAAAGTTGCACCGGTGGTTATTACATCATCTACCAGTAAAATACTTTTACCTTTTAAAACAATCGGATCTTTAACTACAAAACTGCCTTCTACATTTTCCCATCTCTCTGTCCGGTGCTTTCGGGTTTGTGTTTCGGTAAAACGCTGGCGAATAACATTGCCATTTAATACCGGTACATTCATTACCTCAGACATGCCATTGCAAATTATCGCTGCCTGGTTATAACCTCTTTTACGCTCCTTATCGGGATAGAGCGGTAATGGCACTAAATAATCAATATGGTTAAAGCGGCCGGAGGTTAATAATGTTTTACCCATCATTTCGCCCATGTAAAAGCCTATATCAGTATTGTTTTTATATTTCAGTTGATGAATGAGGTGCTGCAGTAATGATTCTTTTGAAAAATAAAATTCGCTGTGTGCGGCAGTAATAGGTATGCGGCCCCAGAATATTTTTTCTACCGGGTTGTTATTGTGTTGGGCAAAATTAGTGTGCGGCAATTCATTAATGCAATGCAAACAAAGCTGGTTATCTTCTTGCAACAGGTCGCTACCGCAACCAGTGCATACGTGTGGGTAAAAGAGGTGAAGGGTGGAGGAGAATATATTTTTTAATGTTTGCATAACGTATTTTAATAGTTATTCATTTCTGATAATAACTTTATAGGAATATGAAATTTGTTATTATCATTTCTGCCAGCAAACCTGTTGTTTTATATTTGTTTAAATAACTCAATTAATGCGTATTTCGTAGCAATCATGTGACCAGGCCTTTCATTATCTTTATAATCCCCGTCAACAACTGAAAATCTTAAAATTTCCTCATTAATTTCTTTAAATATAGACAGTAATTCTATGAATTTTTCAATTTCTGGCTTTATATATTTTTCAAATTCCTTCGGTAATTTATTTTTATCTGCATTCCACTCATAAGTAAAATAATTTACTTTGATAGTATTTTCATGTTTACCGTAATCTCTTATCTGCTGTATTTTTTCAACGTCATTCTCAACATCTAATTTTATTTTTACTTTTCCATATTTATCACCAGATATTTTACGTATTTCTTTTTCGCCGTATAAAGGAAGCAAATCCAAATTTATTTTTTTAGTGAGCTTTTCACGAATTTCATTGTAAATACTTCCGCTTATTATTTCAATCATTTTTAATGGTATAACTTAATTTAAAATATAGCATAACGTTTAATAAAGTATTTGCTTTGTCAAAATAAATACTGATAAACTTCTTCCACCTTACCCAAGGCCACAATTTCAATATTGGTTTTATGTTTAGGCAAACTTTTAGCATTGTATTTACTTACTATAATTTTTTCAAAACCTAATTTTTCTGCTTCGGCAATGCGTTGTTCAATACGGTTTACTGCTCTTATCTCACCGCTTAACCCAACTTCACCAGCAAAACAAATTAATTGCGGCAGTGCCACATCTTCGTAACTGCTCAATAATGCACAAACGATAGCAAGATCAATGGACGGGTCTTCAATTTTTAATCCACCCGCAATATTTACAAATACATCTTTTACACCAAAATGAAAACCACCACGCTTTTCCAGCACAGCTAAAAGTAATTGCAAACGTCGCAGATCAAAACCACTAACGGTACGTTGCGGTGTGCCGTACACACTTTGTGTAACCAATGCCTGCGTTTCAATTAACAGTGGCCGCATGCCTTCAATAGTTGCAGCAATGGCAATGCCACTTAAGGCATCTTCTTTTTGTGTAATTAAAATTTCGCTGGGGTTGGTTACTGCCCTCATGCCTTCGCCGGTCATTTCATAAATACCTAACTCGGCTGTAGAGCCGAAACGGTTTTTTAAGGTACGCAAAATGCGGTACGCATAATGTCGGTCGCCTTCAAACTGCAACACCGTATCTACCATATGCTCTAAAATTTTAGGCCCTGCAATATTTCCATCTTTAGTAATGTGACCAATTAAAAAAACGGGTGTGTTAGTTTCTTTGGCAAAGCGTTGCAACTCTGCGGCAGTTTCTCTTATCTGGCTTATACTTCCTGGTCCGCTTTCTACAAAAGGCGATTGCAGTGTTTGTATCGAATCTACAATAACAAGTTGGGGCTTTAATTTCTTTACTTCCTGAAAAATGGTTTTGGTATCGGTTTCGGTAAGCAAATAAAAGTTTTCGCTTTTAATGCCAACACGGTCGGCTCGCATTTTAATTTGCTGCTCACTTTCTTCTCCACTTATATATAATGTAACTACATCTTTTAGTTGCAAACCAATTTGTAAAAACAAAGTTGACTTACCGATGCCGGGCTCGCCTGCTACTAAAACGATGCTGCCCATAACAATACCGCCACCCAGCACACGATTTAATTCTGTATCCTGTGTAAGAATTCTTTTTTCTTCGGCACTGCTCACTTCGTTAATAGAAATGGTTTTTACTTTTCCATCTCTTTTATAATCGGCCCATTCATCTTTTTCTTTTTTATCGCTGCCTTTTACAATTACTTCTTCTACAAAAGTATTCCAGTTACTACAGCCCGGGCATTTGCCCAACCACTTTGCACTTTCATATCCGCAACTCTGGCAAAAAAATGCCGACTTAGTTTTACTCATCTTGTAAAGATAATACGGATTGCAGATTGATGATTTTAGATTTTTGATATAAAAAAGATTTGAAAAGCTGTGCAGATAAAAACCAGAGGAATTTTTTTTTCTGCGTTGTTAGCGAAATTTGTAGGAACATCTAAAAAGTAAAAGGGCCGTCATTTCTGACAGCCCTTTATACTTACTAACCCATTAAATTCTATTGCTAAATTACAATTTAAGGCCACATAAAAAAATATATTTTCTGGCATGTTAATAAGTTTTCAGCTTCTAATTGCACTTAAAAGGCGGTACGAATTTAGACTTAAAACATTGGAAGTCATATATTTAAAACGAAAGTTTTTCTCATAAATATCCTGATAAGTTGCTGTTAAGAAAAAATTATTTCTTTAAAATATTTGGTTTATAAAATAAACTACTTTACGTTTGTGTCAAATTTAGAAGGATGAAAAATGTATTTACTTTATTGCTGGTTTTGGCTGTTTTTTCATTAAATGCGCAAGTAAAAATTAGCGGCAAGGTTACCAATAATAAGAATAAACCATTGACAGGCATAAGCATAGTATTAAAAAACACATATGATGGAGCCACTTCAGATTCGGCTGGTAACTTTTCATTTACCACCACCGAAAAGGGGGAACAGATAATTGAAGCCAGTGCATCGGGGTATAGGCCGTTTGAACAAAAATTGACCATCGGCACTGCTGATATTACAATTTCGGCTACTTTAAAGGAGTTGATAACAGATTTAAAGGCGGTTGTAATTTCTGCCGGGTCTTTTGAGGCCAGCGACAAAAAGAAAGGTGCAGTATTGACGGATATAGACATTGTAACCACCGCCAGCGCCAATGGCGATGTAACAGAAGCTTTTAAAAGTTTGCCGGGTGCTCAGCAGGTTGGCGAAAGCGAAGGGTTATTTGTAAGAGGCGGTACCGCTACAGAAAGCAAAATTTTTATCGACGGTACACAGGTAAACAACTTTTTTTACAGCAGTACGCCAGGCATAGCGCAGCGTGGCAGGTTTAATCCGTTTTTGTTTAAGGGTACTGTTTTTAGTACCGGAGGTTATTCTGCCTTGTATGGCCAGGCATTATCATCTGCCCTGGTTTTAGAAAGTAAAGATCTGCCCGAAAAGAGCGAAGCTGATTTTGGAGCAAGTGTAGTTGGTGTAGGCGGCGGTATACAGCATTTATCAAAGGATAAAAAGAGTAGCTGGGGTTTTAGTGCCAACTATACCAATCTTTGGCTGGCCTTTAATGTAATAAAACAAAAGCAGGATTATTTTAAAGTGCCCGTAGTGTTTGATGGCGATGTTAACTTTCGTTTTAAAACAAAAGGTGGCGGTATGATAAAGTTATACTCTTATTTAAGTAAAACCAACGTAGGCTACCGAACTAATGATATTGATTCTGCAGGCATGAAAGATGCGTTTACACTTCAAAATATAAACCAGTACCACAACATTAGCTTTAAGCAAAATTTAAAAAATAAGTGGAAAATAAATGCAGGTATTTCTTACAGTAATAATAAAGATGATATTAACAATGAATTGCAAAATGCAGTTAATGAAAAGCAAATTATTACCACGCCTGCTTTTTATGCAGATAAAAATTTTTCACTCAGCTCAAAAGGAAATTATTTTCAAAACAGGATAGTATTGGATAAAAAATTAAGTGGTTTAAGTGCTATAAGGTTTGGTACAGAGTTAAGTGTTAGTAACGAAAAATCGGCTTACACTACATATAGTGGTACCACTTACAGCCAAACTGTAAAAGAAAATATGGTAGCCATTTTTGGCGAATCGGATATTTATATTACCAACTCACTTGCCGCAAAATTGGGAGTACGTACCGAATATTCTGAGTTGTTAAACAAATGGAACCTGGCTCCAAGGGCATCGTTGGCCTACCAGTTGGGTAAATACAGTTCGGCTGGTTTTGCTTATGGTATTTTTTATCAAAACCCAGAAAGAAAATATTTGCCCACCACTTCTTTACTCAACTTTTCAAAATCGGCACATTATATTTTACAATACCAAATGCTTACTGCTACGCAAACATTAAGGATGGAAATGTTTTACAAAAAATATGATCAGCTGTATAAAATAAATGCCAATGGCCCCGGGGCAGCAATTAATAATAATGGCAACGGCTTTGCAAAAGGCTTTGAAATTTTTTGGAGAGACAAAAAAACAATTAAGAGTGTTGATTACTGGATATCTTATTCTTACCTGGATACCAAAAGAGATTTTTTAAATTTTCCGTCATCCATACAGCCATCATTTGCAGCAAAGCATACCGCAGCTTTAGTTTTTAAAAAATTTATTTTACCCTGGAAAACACAGTTTAACCTGAGCTATAATTTTGCCACCGGCAGACCTTATTACAGGATAGCTTATGATGCAGGTCAAAGTAAAAATGTGTTTACAGATATGGGCACCACAATTAATTACAACAGTTGCAGTTTTAGCGTAAACTACCTGCCTACTATTGGTAAAAAAGATACTAAGAATTTTGCGGTTTGGGTATTAGGTATTAATAATGTGTTTGGTCAAAAGCAAGTGTATACCTATAATTATTCAAATGATGGTAGCCGCAAAGAACCCGTTACACCAACCAGTAAACGATTTGTATTTATAGGCTGCTTTTTAAGTTTTGGCACCGATAGAACTCAAGAGGCCATTAATAATAATTTATAACAACAGCGTATAGTCATTTAATTTTTTAAATCAAAAATCTTAAAATTATGTCACACTATCAACAACCAGCCCCCGAAGGCAAAGATCCAGAACTATGGGAAATTGCACAAAAAAGAGCCAGCTTTAAAAATCATGCCATCGCTTATGTAATTGTAAATGCTTTTTTATGGAGTATTTGGCTTTTTACCGGAAATCAACACAGGGGTATTGATATTAATGAATGGAGTATGCATCATTATCCGTGGCCAATTTGGACTACCTTGGGCTGGGGTATTGGTCTTGCTTTTCATTTTGCAGGTGCCTACGTTTTTCCTAAAGTAAACTCAGTTGAAAGGGAATATGAAAAATTGAAAAATCAAAAAAAATAAATCACTCAAAAATAAAAATTATAAAAAATGAAAAAAGTATTCTTCTTAGTAACAGTATTACTTTGTTTATCAAAAGCAACCTTTGCACAAAGCGAAAAATATGTAGCAGCCATGAAAAAAAATATGGCGGCTATTGATACAGCTTTTAAAAATCCTGCTAATCTGTTAGCATTGGCAAATAATTTTGAACGTATTGCAACTGCAGAAAAAACAGAATGGTTAGCCTATTATTATGCTGCATTTTGCCAGGTTAACTATGGATTTATGGAACAGGATAAAGATAAGGTGGATGGCTATGCAGATAAAGCGACTGCTCTTATAAATAAAGCAGATTCTTTGATGCCTAATAACTCAGAGGTTTCCTGCATTAAAAGTATGATTGCCAGTTGCCACATGATGGTAAACCCAATGCAACGCTGGCAGGAGTATGGTGCAGAAAGTAATGGCAATATGGAAAAAGCCATGCAGCAGGATCCAACTAATCCAAGGCCTTATTATTTAAAAGGGCAGGGGTTAAAATATACACCTGAGCAATTTGGTGGCGGTTGTAAAACTGCTAAGCCGGAACTGCAAACTTCTTTAGATAAGTATAACGCTTTTAAACCTGCAAGCGAACTGCATCCCAATTGGGGCAAAACGCAGGTGGAGCAGTTAATTAAAGAATGCAATCAATAAATGCGCTAATAATAAGCCGGAAACCCCGGCTTATTATTATTAATTAAAAATTATACGCTATGGCAGAAGAAAATTTTTCCCCCGCAGAGAGCCTGCAATTGATACAATCGATGATTGCTAAAACCCGGAAAGATATGGGAGACAACAGCATTCATTTTTTATTATGGGGTTGGATGACTCTTGCATGTTGTGTAGGGCAGTTTTTTTTGAAGACCATTTTTGATTACGAAAAACATTATTTAGTGTGGCTGCTGGTTTTACCCACCGCAATTTTGAGTGCGTATTGGGGCAAAAAAGATGAAAAGAAAAGGGAAGCCACCACTTATATTGGCGATAGTATGAAGTACCTGTGGATGGGGATGGGTATCAGTTTTTTTGTATTAAGTATGATCTTAAGCCGGCTGGGTTGGGGTACCAATGTTTTTCCTTTTTTTATTTTACTGTATGGACTAGGTACTTTTATCTCCGGTAAGTTTCTCCAGTTCAGGCCAATGGTATGGGGCGGAGTGGCTGCATGGTTGCTGGCAATAATTTCGGGCTATTTTAATTATGATTACCAGATGTTATTTGGAGCTGGGGCAATACTTGTTAGCTATATAATACCTGCTTATATGTTGCGTAGTAAAAATAAATCAACCATAAAATAATTGATCATGGGTGAAGAAAAAATGAGTGAAAAGGATAGTTTGCGATTAATTGAGCAGATGATCCACAAGGCAAAAAACAGCTATTACGATAAAGGGATTGGCCCGATTTTATGGGGCAGTGTAATAACTATCTGCAGTTTGGTTACCTTTTTAAGGATACAGTTTAATTTTAAACTGCCTTTTGATATATGGTTGCTTACACTTGCAGCAATTATTCCTCAAATAATTATTTCTTCTAAAGAAAAAAAGCAGCGTAAAGTAAAAAATTATAACGACGATGCAATGGATTATATATGGATGTGTTTTGGCATTGCCATTTTTTTGCTCGTTCATATCAATACTAATTTAGTTGGAGTGTTAAATACTGTTTTTAAAGATTACAGGGACCTGGGTGGTAAAGCTTCGGATTTTAATTATTATGAGTATTCCTCGGCAATGATGCTTTTGCTTTACGGAATGCCCACCATTATTACCGGAGGTATTATGAAATTTAAGCCCATGCTTTATGGGGGAATATTATGCTGGATATGTTGCATCATTACTGTGTATACAAATATTAAAGTTGATCTGTTACTAACAGCACTTTCTGCAACCTTTGCATGGTTAATACCCGGAATAATTTTATGGAGAAGATATAAAAAAGGGCAACCCTGTGATAATGTTTAAAGAACTGGATCCCATATTACATTCGCAATTACGTTTAGCAGTTATCAGTTTACTGATAAGTGTTAAAGAGGCTGAATTTACTTTTCTTAAAGAAAAAACAAATTCTACTGCTGGTAACTTAAGTGTGCAGATCAACAAATTAAAAGATGCCGCTTATATAGATGTAACCAAACAATTCAGTAATAACTATCCCCAAACCATTTGTAAGATCACGCCAAAAGGTATTGATGCTTTTGAACAATATGTAAAAGCATTGCAATCTTACATGAATCCCAACGGCCAATAAAAAAGCCCTTTCTTTTTACAGAAAGAGCCTTTCATTTGTGCTTGGTTATCAAAAAGTAGTTTATTTCCAGATCAATAGTTTGGTGCTGTATACTTCATCATTTGCAATTAAGCGAACAGTATAATAACCTTCGGGCAAGGCTGTAATATTGTTTATAATAATGTTGTTATTACCGGCGAGTAGCGAAGCTTTTTGTCTTTGTATGGCTTTACCGGTTGCATCAAAAATTGCAATGTCTCCTGCGGCAGGTTTACTTAATTTAATTCTGATTTGTGCATTGGTGGTGGAAGGATTGGGAGAAATAGTCATTTCATTACTTCTCCAGTCGGCTATTTTAACCGATACGGTATTAGTAAGTTTCATGCTGTGGTCAAGGTCAACAATTCGTATCCTGTAGTAAATATATTTTGAGTTAAATGCAGCAACATTATCAGTAAATTTATATTGTTGTACAGAGGTTAAATTATTGGCAGATATATTACCTGCAACTTCAAAATTTGTTCCGTCAAAACTTCTTTGTATTTCATAACTGTCAAGGTTATGTTCCTGAAGACTTGTCCAGCTGATAGTAGTATTGCCTGTATTGTAATTAACCGCAAGATTAATTAAAGAAACAGGTAACGGGCCACCGGCTGGTAAATTAAAACAACCAAATCTTGATCCGTATTGCCTTGTAGGTTGAATACTTACGCTGCTGCAATTTGAAGTAGGTGCTTTATAATCATATCCCATTCTAAAGGAAATAGCAGCTTGCGGTTGGCTGTAAATGGTTTTTTCTATAACCTCTGCACATCTTGCTACACCATTTCTTTCTGTTGTGCTGCCATAAGTTAGTAACCAGCCAGCGTTATTACCACTACTGGTTAATTCTGTTCCTGCAGCACCATAATTTATTGGATCGGTACCAATTATTTTTACATAACCGGTTTCTTTATACCAGCCATTGTTTCCCTGTGTAAATCCGTCCATATCAAAATGTAAAAAATTAAGGTTGGAAACAGCTATTTCAGTTCCGGGAGCTGGTGCAGCATTGCCAGTATAGTGCGTATAAAACTTAACAGTAAACTCTACATAACCCGAACGGCTGGTACAGGAAAGTGTTTGATTAGGTGCAATACGTGGTGCAAATAAGGATGCTTGTGATCCGGATAAATTAGTTTCATTTGCAGAGTTGTCATCATCAATATTGGGGCTGCTGGCACCCGTCATGGTTGCATTAACCATTGCATCAATACTAATTACTGCATCTAAATTTAAGCTCGGGATGGCATTGTTAAATTTATATTTTGCACCAACAGTTAATGCACTGCCGGTTCCGGTAATTAGCACAGCGTTTCTAAAATCTGATGTAATGCCTGAGCCGGAAGTACAAACATCAAATCCGGTGGTAGTGCATACTTGCGCATGTAAAATAATGGCAGATAGTAATGCAAATAAAAGGGTAAAAATCTTTTTCATGTTGTGTGATTTTGTGGTTATATACTACAGAGGTTGATAACTTAAATTAAAAGTCACCAGGTAAAATCACAGCATAGTGGATGCGGTAAAGCGTTGCTTTTTTCAGAAGATAATGAAGTGCCATTGCCAAGGTGCAATGCAATAAGTTTAATTTAATTTGTGGGGATGTGTGGTTACTTCGAGAATATGGGTACGTAGGGTGTAAGCTGATACAAACATAGACAGTTTTTTTTAACTGTGCAAGTTTTTTTTCGTTCTTTTTAAAAGACCGCCTTACTTTTGCGAACAAATAACCCTCTAATCCGTTTTACCTTTACTTATATTATAAACTATGCCGGCAATACTGAGTGTTAATCATCTTTCCAAAAAATTTAAGGATTTAACAGCCGTTGATGATCTTTCATTTACAGTTAATGAAGGAGATGTTTATGGCTTTTTAGGACAGAATGGTGCTGGAAAATCTACCACAATAAGAATGCTGTTGTCGCTGATAAAGCCTACTTCCGGCGATATAAATATTTTTGGCCAAAACCTTTCTACCCATCGTAGCAATATTTTAAAACAAACCGGCGCAGTAATAGAAAAGCCTGATCTGTATAAATACCTCACCGCTTATCAAAACCTTTCCATCTTTGCCAAAATGAGTGGTATAAGAGTTACCCGGCAATTACTGATGGAGCAATTGGAGATGGTGGGCCTTGCGGATAGGGCCACCAGCAAAGTGAAAACCTTTAGCCAGGGAATGAAACAACGTTTAGGTATAGCAGTGGCATTAGTACACAATCCCCGGTTAATTATTTTGGATGAACCTACTAATGGTTTAGATCCGCAAGGTATTGCCGATATGCGTAACCTTATTTTGCAGTTGAGCAGAGAGATGGGAAAAACAATTGTGGTATCCTCTCACTTATTAAGCGAAATAGAAATAATAGCTAACAGGATTTTAATTATTAATAAAGGTAAAAAAGTGGTGGAGGGTAATGCTGCTGAATTGTTAGACCCTGCAAAAACTATTGTACAGATAGAAACTACAAACAATGGCGATGCAATGGGCAAAATGGTACAATCAAAATGGGGGTCATTTATTTTACCCTCTAACGATATTATAAAAATGCAAATGAACAAATCGGGCATTCCTGAACTTGTAAACGACCTTACTCAAATGAATATTGATATATTATCCGTACAGCCACGGCACTCATTAGAGGATTATTTTTTATCCTTAACAACTCAGCAAAATTATGTGGACATTACTAAAAATTGAGTTGTACAAAATTTCTAAAAGGCCCCGTACTTATATAGCTTTTGCTGCCATTGCAGCCATTGTTTTTATTTTTCAGTTTGCCTTTAAGGCAGATGGACAGAATTATATGGATATGATGCTGCAAAGTGTAAAAGATACTTTTGAATTTGAAAGAACAAAAGCTATCAATGGATACTTTATGTGTTATATCATTCTGAATACTTTATTAATTCAGGTGCCTATATTGGTGGCATTAATTGCTGCGGATTCTATTTCGGGAGAAGCCAATATGGGTACATTACGCCTTTTAATTTCAAAACCTATAAGCCGTACACAGTTAATTTTAGTAAAATTTGCGGCAGCAACCATTTTTACAATTTTATTGTTGTTGTGGATGGCAATAACCTCTTTATTATTCAGCCTGGTAATTTTTGGCGCAGATGATATGCTTATCTTCCGGTCTAAAGGTGAGGAGTCGCAGATTTTACTGATTACTAAAGACGATATTGTTTGGCGCTACATTGCTGCGTTTGCCTATGCAACGGTTGCACTTACTGTTATTGCAGCGCTGGCATTATTTCTTTCCATTTTTGCAGAAAATTCTATCGGCCCAATTATCGCAACAGTATGTATTGTTATTGTGTGTACTATTATTTCTAATATTAATGTGCCCATAATTGATAAGAATGTAAAACCATTTTTATTTACATCTTACCTGGTAGGATGGAAAGGCTTTTTTTACATAGGCACTACCGAAGATGGAGAAACTATAAAAGGTACTATTGAAAATTGGCCTGCCATTAGAAAGAGTTTATTCATTTTGCTGGCACACATTTTTATTTTAGTATCAGCATCAGTAATTGTTTTTAAAAGAAAAGATATCTTATCGTAACATGAAAAAAATACTACCGTTTTTACTATTAATTACTGTTTGCGGCCCCTTGTTTTTAAATGCCCAGGATGTAAGCGCATTAGTACAAAAAGTAAAAGCTAAAATAGACAAAGTGAATGATTATGAGGCAGCCGGAAAAATGAAAACCAATGTTACGTTTTTAAAAATTCCGGTAGCAACGGTTAAAATTTATTTTAAAAAACCAAATAAGCTTAAAATAAAAAACGAAAAAGGAATTTCGTTTGTACCCAAGGGCGCAGTGAGTATTAATTTAAACAATATCATCAGCAACGGAAAGTTTACTGCACTGGATGCAGGTGTTGATAAGGTTGGAGGCGTTGTTGTAAAAGTGGTAAAATTATTACCGGAAGATGATAATGCAGATGTGGTATTATCTACTTTGTATATTGATGAAACTAATTTGGTAATTAAAAAGGCAAAAACCACTACCAGGGAAAATGGCAGTTACGAGTTGGAAATGAGCTATGGAAAATATACCGAGTATGGCCTGCCGGATAAAATAATTTTTTCTTTTAACACTAAAGATTACAAATTGCCCAAAGGTGTAACCTTTGACTTTGATGATGGCAGCGAGGCAAAAAAAACTGAAGACAAGGCCAAAAATAAAAAGGGCCGTGCAGAAATTAGTATCAGCTCGTATATAATTAATAAAGGAATAGCCGACGCTATATTTCAATAGGCGCTACTCCGGAATTTCTGAAATACGCTGATCAACAGCCCTTGCAAGCATACCTGCACTTATTTTTTTAAGCGGATTTTTATATTGATCCTCCACTTCTTTGCGGCTGTTAATAATATCCACTGCTTTAAAAATAGCTTCTCTAAAAGAGGCTTCATCAGCTTTGCCTTTACCGGCAATATCAAAAGCCACACCATGGTCGGGGGATGTTCTTACACCTTTAAGTCCGGCAGTATAATTTACACCTTCGCCAATGGCAAGCGATTTAAAAGGAATTAATCCCTGGTCGTGGTACATGGCCAGTACACCATCAAATTTTTCATATTGTCCCCGTGCAAAAAAGGCATCTGCAGGATAAGGGCCAAAACAAAAAATGCCTTTTTGTTTGGCTTCTTTTATGGCAGGTTTTATAATCTCTTCATCTTCTTTGCCAATTAATCCTTCATCTCCTGCATGTGGGTTTAAGCCTAACACTGCAATTTTAGGTTTAGTAATGCCAAAGTCTTTTTTTAAAGAATCGTTTACTATTTGCAATTTGCTTAAAATATTCTCTTTGGTAATATGCTGTGCAATATCTTTTACCGCTACATGTTCTGTAAGTAATGCTACTTTAATATTTTCGGCAACCATAAACATAGCAACATCTGCAGCACCAAATAAATTTTTTAAATAAGGGGTATGGCCGGTAAAATTAAATTGCTGGCTCTGAATATTTTTTTTGTGAATAGGTGCAGTAACCAGCCCGTCTATCTTGCCCTCTTTTAATGCCTGGGCAGCAATGGTTAAACTTTTTATGGCATAGGTGCCGCCAACATCGTTCATTGTACCGGGTGTAATATTTACTTCTTCTTCCCAACAGTTAAACAGGTTAACCTGCTTATGGTTAATGCGGCTATATTCTTTGATGCTTATAAAATTGATATTGATATCCGGCACACTTTTACGATAAAAGTTAAATACTTTATTGTTTGCAAAAATTAGCGGAGTACATATGTCCAGTATCCTGCTGTCTCCAAGGGTTTTTATTATTAACTCTATACCTATTCCGTTTATATCGCCACAACTAATACCAATAACAGGTTTGTTTTCTGTATTCGAACTCATATATATATATTAATGAGTAAAAATACAATATCTTATTTTAATACTTTCAAACAAGCCTTTTTAAATAGGATACACCGGCTTTGCATCAACCTTTTTTTAATGATAACTGTAAAACAGGCTGGCTGATTTTTAGCGGTTTGGTATGTTGATGTTTATTATAAGCAATGCTTTAACCCATTTTTGTATGAATTTATTGTAAGCATGTGGTAAGCTTAATATTAAAAACCGCTTAACACAAATTGCATGTAGTAATAATATTACAAGTGGTATGCAAAAAAAATGTAGTAAGATGATTTTGTATTTACGTAAAAACCAGCAGCACAATTACTATACAACAGCTTTACTTTTTAAAGAGGGGCATCAGCATATTATAATAATGAACACTTATAAATAGAAGTTCAGCTCAAAATTTCCTTAAAAATGTACTATAAACAGGCCCTTAAAATTTGAACGAAAATATGTTTGTGCTTAATGTTGTTAAACCCAAATAATATTCCGGATAATGGAAAATGAGTGCTTTAAATAGACTATTGGCATCAATTTTTTTTTATAGAATTGTCACTGTCAATCACTTATAATTTTGGTACGGTTGTGGCCAATGCGATACCAAAGTAGTATAAGATGAAAAAAAATGTAGTAGTTGGAATTGCAGACAATGCGAATATTTTGACAGGAGTTGTAGTAAATATATCAGGAACCATTGTTGTTGCTACTACAGCAACTTTTTTTGCTGCACTGTATTATTTAAACAGGTTAGTTTATTTAATTGTAGTAAAAACACGTAGTAGTTTTTCATTGATGTGTAGTAAAAAAATGACAACAATTGTAATGATAAATACAATTTATTCTATTTCTTTACGTTTTCGAATATCTAATATCCACTAAAACCAGTAAATCTAATCCAGATTATGAAAAAACATTACTCTTTGATAGTATTGTTATTACTATTATGCAAGATCTCAAATGCACAAATTAAAAGTTCTAATGGCTTTACATTTGGCAATGAACTATTTCTTAATGATCAGATTTTAGCTAACCAGGATAATGCTGGTGGCGAACAAAAAATACTGATTTCTCCCGAAAAAGCAGCTCACTACAAAGTAATTGAAAGTAAAATGGCTGCCGCTGCAAACAATGTGCAGCAGGCAATGCTGGTGCCCAGTACGGGCCTTGATTATGATGTAAAGTATTACAGACTTGAGTTACGTATTAACCCCGATACATCGATAGGTAAATACATAAAAGGTAAGGTTACCATTTATTTTACAACGCAAAGTGCAAATTTTAGTGTTGTAAATTTTGATATGGCCACAGCTTTAGCATCCGACTCTGTATATTATCACGGCGTTAAACTTGCGGCGGGTAATATTAGCAGAGCCACTGCAAACCTTATTGCAATCACCCTTCCAAACATTCCAACCAGCGGTACTTTAGACTCTGTGTCGATTTTTTATAAGGGCGTACCTCCTGTTACAGCGGGTTTTAGTAATGGTACAGGATACGTTAAATCAACACACAGTACGGCTCCTGTTAGAAACTATGTTTACACTTTATCCGAACCATATTCTTCTTTTAGCTGGTGGCCCTGCAAATCATTTATAGTAAATGATAAGGCAGATTCTATGGACATGATTGTGAGTACTCCTTTAGGTTTTAAAACAGCGGGTAACGGAAACTTAGTGTACGAGATAACTTCAGCAACAGAAGTAAGAACCTATTGGAAAGAACGCTATCCAATATCGGCATACCAGGTGTGTACAGCTGTAGCTAACTATGTACAATATCCTGCGGTTGCAGATACAGTAATTATTGGCGGTACTAAAATGCCCTACTACAACTATCTTTTTCCAGAAACTAATACTGCAGCAGCACATACATCGCTTGACAGAGTTAAATTAATGCTTACTACTTATAGTTCTTTATATGGTGATTATCCTTTTAAGAACGAAAAATACGGTAACTATACTTTTGGATTTGGTGGAGGAATGGAGCATAATACTTTTAGCGGCGAGAGCTCATCAGGTGTTTATACTGCTGCTGGCAACTGGGATATTCTTGCGCATGAACTGGCGCATCAATGGTGGGGTGCCAGCGTAACTTGTGCCAGCTGGCATGATATATGGGTAAACGAAAGTTTTGCTGATTTTAGCGAAGCACTGCTTTTGGAATTTGCTCCTTCTATAGGTACAACTGCAGGCAACACGGCATTAAGCTGGAGAGCATCTAAAAAAACCAATACGCTTTCTGCAACAGCCCAGGCAACTTATGTAACAGATACCGCAACTATCCTTACTATATTTACTCCATCAGTATATATTTACGATCGTGGGGGTATGATTATTACCATGATGCGTACTTTATTGGGGGACACTAAATTTTTTCAGGCATTAAAAAATTATCAAAGCGATCCTGCATTAAAACAGGGAAATGCTTTTACTGCAGATGTTAAGCGTCATATGGAATTAGCATCCGGTTTAAACCTTACCACTTTTTTTAACCAATGGATATACAACAGGGGGCATGCAAATTATGCTGCTGCCAAATGGAATAATTCTGCCAAAACAGTAATTATACAAATGGGAACTCAAACCACAGTAAGTTCCGGACTCACTCATTTTGATATGCCAGTAGCAGTTCGTATACAAGGGGCTACTCCTGCAACAATGGATACCACCATTATCCTTTACGATCAGGGAGGTGTTTTCTATTATGTAAATAACGGTGTGCTTACACCTACAAGCTCTAACGTAGGTATCTATAATTTATCTTTTGTACCTACCACAATTACGTTTGATGCATTTAGCCAGGTACTGGCAACTGCTACATTTACAAAAGGTACTGTGCTGGCTACAGATATTTTAACCTTTACCGGTAATAAAGAAGGCACTAAAGCAAATTTAAACTGGACTATTAATGATGCTGCTGATTATACGGCTTTTGAAGTAGAAAGAAGTGCGGATGGTGTAAGTTTTGAAAAAATTGGTACAGTTAAAGCAAGTGATAATTCCGGCAGATACGATTTCTTATTTACCGATTATCATATCCTGGCAGGTACTGGTTATTACAGAATTAAAGTATTATATGCAGATGGTGCTTTTATTTACAGCAAAACAGTTAGCATTAATAATAAAGTAGATTATTATTATACAATCACTCCAAACCCTGCAAAAGATTTTATCCTCATCAGCGGTAGTGCTGCAAAAGGAACTGCAGACATTAATATATATGATGCAACCGGCAGAATGGTAAAAAAATTACCTAAACAAACTTTTGACAATAGTAATAGCCTGAAGATTGCGGTAAAAGAACTGGGAGTTGGAAATTATTTTGTTGAAATAGTGAGACCAGATGCGGAGGCTTACACCAAACAAATTGTAATTATCCACTAATTGGGTAATTGAAACTATAATAAGAATAAAAATCCTGTACAATGAAAAGTTTTTATACTGCAATATTAAAACCGCTGTGCTTAGCCGTTAGCATAGCCGGGTTAATAAGTATCGCTAACCTGGCAAATGCTCAAAAAGCTACAGTAGCTATACCTATTGGTATTGGTAATCCTTGTAACGCTGCTTCAAGTGATTCTGTAAAGTATTTTGACTACAACTCTGGTACCAATGTGCTAACGCACAGGTCCAGGTGCCAGCCAAAGCTTGCGGCTCCGGGCTTTAGTGATAATTTATCTACCATCAGTTTTAATCCATTTGATGGTCAGCTTTATTTTACACAAATAGCACTGGTTTCAGGTATTTATAATTCTTATACTTACAGGTGGTTACCTACAGCTTGCCCTGGCCCGGGTAACCTGGCGGTTTACCGTACATTCCCAAACCAGTTTGTGGCTAGTATTGAATTTGATCCGGCAACAGGATTAGGTTATCAAATTAATTTTGTAGATACTACAGGTGTACCGGCATCTAACCCGGATGCTACTGGTAATGTAGGCCAGTATTCTTCTGGTGCAATTGTAAATGGTAATCCGGCTATTGCTTATTATGATGTTACAAACGGAAATTTAAAATATGTAAGATCTAAAGATGCGGTTGGAAATGACTGGAATACGCCTGTTACAGTTGTTAATCCTAATAATATAGGACAGTATGTATCAATGACAATTGTAAATGGCAACCCTGCCATTTCTTATTATGATGTAACCAATGGCGATTTAGTATATGTACGTGCTACTGATGCTAACGGTACAGCATGGGGCACTCCAGTTAATGTAGAAACAGCTAATAACGTAGGCCAGTTTACTTCCTTAACTGTTGTAAATGGTAATCCAGCTATTTCTTATTTTGATGTTACTAATAATGATTTAAGATATGTAAGAGCTACCGATGCCAGCGGTACCGCATGGGGTACACCAGTGGCTGTAGCAACAGCAGGTACTGTGGGGCAATATACCTCTATGAAAATAGTAAATGGCAATCCTGCTATTTCTTATTACGATATTGGCAATGGTAATTTAATGTATGTACGTGCTACAGATGTAAGCGGTACAGCTTGGGGAGCACCTGAACTGTGGAAGCAACTAATAACGTAGGCCAGTTTACTTCTTTAGAAATAGTAAATGGTAACCCTGCTATTTCTTATTTTGATGTTACTAATAATGATTTAAGATATGTACGTGCTACGGATGCAAGCGGTACCACATGGGGTGCTGGTATAGCAGCGGCAGCAACAGGTACTGTAGGTGCATATACATCTTTAGTGGTAATAAATGGCAACCCCGCCATTTCTTATTATGATATAGGAAATTTTGATTTAAAATATGTACGTGCTACCAATAATACTGGTGCTACCTGGGGTACGCCGGTAACTGTTGAAGCAACAGGTAATTTAGGGCAGTATACATCAATGGTAACAGCAAGTGGCAATCCTGCAATTTGCTATTATGATGTAACTAACGGAGATGTGAAATACATACGTTCTTATGATGCCAACGGTGTACTTTGGTATAAGAACAGCGCAGTATATGATATGGAACTGCAGGAGGTAAATTTTACCACTGGTGTTTTAGGCGTATCAAGGCCAATTGATTTTGGAACAAGGTATGTTTATAAGCAAAATGGTGATGTGGTAATGACACCAGGCGGACAATTTTTGGGTGTATTCGATAATAAATATTTTACAATAAACTGGAAAGACTATGCTACAGTAAACCCACTTGTAGCTACTTATATAGATACTGTTATTCTTCCTTCTGGCAGCAACCTTGTTGGGCTTGCTTACTCTGATGGTAAGCTGGTAAGCAGTATAAGATCAAGTACTGCCTGCAACAGTACCTATCGGGAAATGGATATATTAACGGGTGCCCAATCAGCCGTTACTTATGCCGCAGGGCCAGTTGGAAGCCTTTTTACATCTGCAGATATGACTAATGTAGCATCGGGCATTGGTGCTGCTAAAAGATTAGTGTCAGCTACCGAAAATCCTATTGGATCCAATACTTACGATGTGGTTTACGAGGTAATAATAGAAAATGTTGGAGGTACACCAATAACTAACGTACAGGCTTATGATACGCTTAATAAAATTAATGGAGGTTTTAACGTAATAAGTGGTTCTATTACTTCATTTACTGCCCCGGCGGGCATTACTCAAAATCCGTTGTACGATGGTAAAACGCTGGGTAATTTTAATTTGCTTACAGCCGGCGGAACTTTATCCAACATTCCCGGGCAAAACACTATTACATTACAAATAACCTGTAAATTATCTAATATTTTAGCAGGCGTTGTGTACAATAACCAGGCTGTGGTTACGGCAAACGGGCTGTTTGGTGATGCTTTAAGAGACTCTTCTACTAACGGCAACAATCCCGATTTAAATTCTAATGATAAGCCGGACGATGTGGGAGAAAGTCAACCAACTCCATTACTTATTTCAGTTACAGCACAAACACCCCCTTGTTCTGCATTAACTAACATTTTATATTCACAGGATTTTGGAACAGGTACTGCTTTAACCACAACAATACCTGCAGCAGTAATAGGCACTGGAGTTATATTACCAACCGGTACAAGTTTGTATACAGGAAGTGTGGCGCAACCTATCCCAACAGAACGCTATATGCTTACTGATACGGCAAGAAAAGCTAATACTGCGGATTTTTTACCCTTAAGAGATCATACAGGTAATACCAACGGCAGAATGCTGATTGTAAATGCAGATGCTGCCAGTGAAGTAATGTATCGTGGTAGCTTTAGAAGCTCTCTTTGTGCTAACCAGGAATATTCCATATCATTTTATGCAGCATTTGTAGGAAATGCAGCTTATCAAACAAAATGTAATGCCTTTGGAGGCTTTAAATATCCACAGATAAAAATACGTTTGAGAGACGGTGTATCTGGTTTGATTATTACAGACGTATCCACATCTGTAATTTCAGGAACTACATGGAGCCAATATGGATTAAAATTTCTTAGCCCGGCATCTTATACTTTTATAATAATGGAGCTTATTAACGATGCTCCGGGTGGTTGTGGTAATGATATAGCAATTGATGATATTCAATTTGGAAATTGCGATGCTTTACCGGTTGTAAATGTAAGTGCAGTTAGTGCAGGTTGTTTGGGAAGTTCTACAACATTTACTTCTTCTTTAACCGACCCATCAGCTTTGCCTGGTACAAAAGATTATCAATGGCAGGTGGCAACTTCCGCATCTGGCCCATGGGCAGATATTATTGGTGCAATTACATCAACCTATAATATACCATCAATTGCCGCAGGCGATACCGGTAAGTATTACAGGGTAATTATTGCAGCAACAGGCAATATCAGCAACGTAAACTGCCGATACACTTCTCCGGGTATTTTATTAAGTGGTAAAGTGTCATCAGTTGCTGCAGCATCTGCAACTAAAAATAAAAATAATATTTGCCCTGGTGTATCAGTTACCCTTGGTATTACAGGTGGTACATTAGGTACTAATGCAGTTTGGAGGTGGTACACCGGCAGTCCTGGTGGTACCCTGGTTGGTTCGGGCACTACATTAAGTGTTACCCCTGCAATAGCAACTACTTATTATGTAAGGGCAGAAGGTGATTGCAATACTACAACAGATCAGTCAGTAACAGTATTTATATCCTGCGATATAGATAAAGATAAAGATGGTATACCCGATTATGTAGAAAGTAATATACCTGCTGCTTTAGCTAATGCATATAATACAGGATATGCAGGGTATAAGGATAATAACAATGATTTTATCAATGATGATTTTCAGGCCGATGGAGATTCTGATAATGATGGTATTCCTAATTATCTGGATACAACATTCCCTGGCCATGTAGATACCAATAGCGATGGTGTGGACGACAGGTTTGATGCTGATAAAGACGGTATCATTGATATGCTGGATCTGGATAGTGATAATGATGGTATACCAGATGTGGTGGAGGCTTACGGTGTGGATACTGATGGCGATGGTAAGATCGATAATTTTGTGGATACAGATGGCGATGGCTTATCTCAAAATGTTGATGCAAACAATACCGGCGCAAATAACACAGGCCTTGGTTTGGGAAGTATAGATTTAGATGGTGATGGTGTACCAAACTCCGTTGATCTTGATAGTGATAACGATGGCATACCTGATGTGGTGGAAGCGGGCGGCACGGATGCAAATAACAATGGTATCATTGATGGCTTTGTTGATGTGAATAGTGATGGACTTGACGATAACCATATTAATGGGACAGCATTATTATTAACCGGTACAGATGGTGATGGTAACGGACGTGCCGATACATGGCCTAATAAAAACCTGGATAGAGACCTGCGCCCTAATGCTTATGATATGGACAGTGATGGCGATGGTATTATAGATATTATAGAAGCCGGATTATCTGATGTGGCTAGCCCTTTTGGTGTGGTTGACGGAGTAATTGCTGCTAACGGTTGGTCAGGTTCAGTATCTGCTTTAGTTGCGTTAAACTTAAGAAATACCGATGGCGTTGGTAACCCCGATTATTTAGATATTGATTCTGATGATGACGGTATTCCGGATAATATTGAAGGCATGTCAACAGCAGGTTACATACGCCCTACAGCTACTACAGATACAGATGGTGACGGTTTGATTAATCATTATGACAATGTAGTTGGTTTTGGCGGCACAGGTATACAAGTGTATGATCATGATGGCGATAGTACACCCGATTACAGGGATTTAGACACCGATGGTGATGGTGTGTTGGATATTGTTGAAGGAAACGATTTTAACCTTAACGGTTATTCCGACGACCTGATAACATTAACCGGACTAGATACCGATGGTGATGGTTTAGATAACCGCTTTGATTCATTAAACTCAGTAACCAATCTTAAAGGTACATCTTACAATATGGGTAGTGGTGGTGTAACACTTGGTGATGCAACACCTGGTACAAGGTCGCCAGTACAAAAGCAAACACCTCTGCAATTAGATAGAGATTGGCGTTATGTGGGAGTTGTACTTCCTGTTCAGTTCCTGAATTTTGCAGGGTCACCTCAAAATACACAGGTATTGCTTAACTGGGCTATAATAACAACAAAGGATGTTGAACGTTTTGAAATTGAACGCAGCCTTGATAATGCAACTTATACCAAAGTTGGCACTGCTACAGGCACCACAAAATTAAACGAACAGCAAAACTTTGGATACACAGATAATATAACTGGCATCAGCAACGATGTTATTTATTACAGGCTTAAAGTAATTGGCAAAGCAGGCGAAATTAAATACAGTAATATACTGGTGGTAAGGCAAAATCAAACCAAAACACCGGTAAGTATTATGCCAAATCCGGCTCACGAGTATGTGTCAGTAAGGTTCTTTGTTGAAAAAGGATCGGAAGTAACATTAAGACTGATAGATAATATTGGTAAAACAGTATTGATTCAGAAACAAAAAGTAGCCAAAGGAAATAATACTGTGCAGTTAAATAATCTTACAAAATACAGTGCCGGTGTTTATACCCTGCAGGTATTGGTAAATGATGAAATAGTATCGCAAAAATTAATACTGGGCAAATAATTTTGCTGTAGAAAATTAATAACCAAAGGCTGCCTTGTAAAAGAGGCAGCCTTTTTTGTTTACATAATGTATGCAGCTATTTACATTGATGCTTAAAATTGTTTTGTTAATTTAGTACTTCACAACATAAGCATGCCTGGTAAATTTATAATCATAAGCATCTTTATATTCACAGTGTTTGCTTTTTCATTTTTAATAAAGCAACCTCCTTCACCAGCGGAAGCAGTAAAATTATTTTACCTGCAGCAAACAAAGCAATTTGAAAACGAAGTTGTACAATTGCAGCAACTGGTTACAACAGGCAATCAAAAACAACTGCAGCAACAATTTATAAAAACAAGGCTTGCATACAAACAGGTAGAAGCAATTACAGAATATTACTTTAACTTTTTTGCAGTAAAACTTAACGGGCCGCCCATTCCGTTTTTTGAAGAAGATGAGCCAGATATTGGCCAGCAGCAGCCGGCTGGTATGCAATTGATAGAAGGAATGCTTTTTCCGGTATTTGATAAAAAATCAACAACTACATTAAATGATGCCATAGCAATACTGCTGATGGATACAAAAACAATGCAGCTCACCAATGAATCCAACGCATTTAATGATGAGTTTATTTTTGATGCTATAACAGAAGAATTGTACCGCATCACTGCAATGGGCCTGGCAGGTTTCGATTCGCAGGTGGCAGCAAATAGTTTACCCGAATGCCGGTCGGCAATACAGGGCCTGCAAAAAATACTGCTGTTTTACCAGGCAGACATTAAAGCTGTTTTGGGAAATAAAAACGACACACTTCAAACCTTAATTACCACAGCTCAAAAATATATAGCTCAAAACACAGATTTTAATGCATTCAACCGGATGCAATTTATAACCTTGTACCTGAATCCAATTACAGCAATAGTGGGTAAGTATAAGGCCATAAAAGGTTTTGGCGAAAATAAATCGCCAATGTTTTACAGTACAATTAAAAAAAACAATACCCTTTTTGCACCCGGAATATTTGATGTAAATAAATATCTAGATGACAATACTACCTCAGCAGAAAAAATAATATTAGGCAATAAATTATTTTTTGATACACAGTTATCTGTTGATAACAAGCGGAGTTGTGCTACCTGCCACAACCCGGCAAAAGCATTTACCGATGGGCTTGTTGCCAGTGTTGCAATAGATGGACATACCAGCTTACCCCGTAATGCACCTACATTATGGAATACAGCTTTGCAAAGAAATTTATTTTTAGATAACAGGAGTTTTTCTTTAGAAGACCAGGTGATGCAGGTGTTAAATAATGCTAAAGAAATGCATGGCTCCGCACAAAAAGCAGCCGAAAAAATTTTACTGCAAAAAGAGTATGCAACACTTTATGCAAAGGCCTATCCGGTAGCCAATAAATCCGATGCAGCTCAAAATATTTGTAATGCAATTGCCTGTTATGAACGAACGCTGATTGCCCTTAATTCAAAATTTGATAAACACATGCGTGGGCAGGCATCATTAAATAAAGATGAAATAAATGGCTTCAATCTTTTTATGGGTAAGGCAAAATGTGGTACCTGTCATTTTATGCCTTTGTTCAGCGGTGCTAAACCACCACGTTATTATTATACCGAAACAGAAGTGATTGGCGTGCCTGATAAAAATGTAACAGTTAATAATAAACTGGATGAAGATGAAGGTCGGTTTGCTGTAACTGGTTTGCCTGTTCATAAATACGCATTTAAAACAAGCAGCTTGCGCAATATTACACTTACTGCACCTTACATGCACAATGGTGTTTTTAAAACATTGAATCAGGTAATTAATTTTTACAACAATGGAGGAGGTAAAGGACTTAAAATTGCGCCTGAAAATCAAACACTACCCTTTGATAAATTAAACCTTACTGCAACAGAAAAACAGCACATCATCTCTTTTTTAAAAGCACTTACCGATACACTGCCAATTCTTAAAATACACGGTAATAGTACTTCCCGTACACTTTAACAGTAGATTGTCAATAGTAGTTCTACTTTTTTTACACTGTTTATCTACTTTCTACACTTTTTTAGAAAAAATACTACAGACTTCCGCTTTAATTTCAAAATTTGTTTTACTACTTTTCCTAAATATTCTATAGGCCAAAGTATAAGCCGGGCTTAGCTTAAACCTAAAAATCCAATTTATGAAAATCAATAACCAAAGCAAAACGGTAGTTTTTTTTATTGCGACCCTAATATTTTCTGCAGTGCATTTGCAGGCGCAAACTTTAACTCGTGGTCCGTATTTACAATCGGGCAAACAAGATTCTATTACTATTCGCTGGAGAACAAGTACTGCCACTAACTCAAAAGTTACATGGGGTACATCATATATTGTTTCTCCCGGAACGTATGCCAATTCACTTACGCAAGATGTGGCTGTACCCGTAACAGAACATATTGTACGAATTGGTGGTTTAACTGCCGATACCAAATACTGGTACACTATAGGTTCCACCACTTTAGTTTTGCAACAAACCAGTACCAATTACTTTTTAACGCTTCCATTGGATAATACTACACGTAAGTTGCGCTTTGTAGCTATTGGAGATTGTGGTAATAACTCCACTAACCAGGTAAGCGTTAGAAATACTTTTATAAATTTTAACGGAAGCAATGATATTGATGCAATGATATTGCTGGGTGATAACGCTTACAACAGTGGTACTGATGCAGAATTTCAAACTAACTTTTTTGATATTTATAAAGATGATCTTTTAAAGTATAATAAATTATATCCGGCACCCGGTAATCACGATTATGGAAACAGTGCAACCAATACCGGAAAAACAGGAACAACCCCGGCGTTAAGCATGCCTTACCATAATAATTTTACTGTACCCATGGCAGGCGAAGTGGGTGGTGTACCATCAGGTGCAAAAAACTATTACTCTTTTAATGTAGGTGGTGTTCATTTTATATCGCTTGATTCTTATGGAATGGATGATGCCAATACTACCAAAATGTACGATACATCGGGCAAGCAGGCTACCTGGTTAAAAGCTGATCTTGCTGCTAATACACAAAAATGGACGGTTGCTTTTTTTCATCACCCTCCTTATACTAAAACAAGTCATACCTCCGATACAGAAATGGACCTGGTTGCAGTACGTGAAAAATTTATCCGTATTCTGGAACGCAATGGTGTTGATCTGGTTTTATGTGGCCATTCTCATGGTTATGAAAGAAGTTATTTATTAAAAGGCTTTTATAATACTTATGCTTCTCCTTTGCTTGATGCAAATTTTAATGCTGTAACGCATACGGCTACAGGCAATACTCAAAATGGTTTGTATGATGGTGCAACAGGAAATTATAAAGCCTTTGCTTACAATTCCGGAAAATATAATCATGGTACTGTTTATACCGTTTCAGGCTCGGCTGGTCAAATTGGTGGTACAACAGCCGGCTATCCGCATGATTGTATGTATTACTCCAATGCAACTAATGGCGGCTGCTTTTATTTTGAAGTGGATGACAACAGGCTGGATGCCAAATTTATTTCTTATACCACTTCACCAACACCGGTTATCCGTGATAAGTTTACCATTTTTAAAGATGTAAAAAAGAACACCAATTACACCATTGCATTAGGTAACTCCATTACACTTACTGCATCCTGGCCCGGTACCTATAGCTGGACGGAAGATGCAGCAACGATGGCAGGCGAAACCAGCCGGTCTGTTACAACCACACCCGGTGCACTTGGTGTATACCAATATATAGTAGCCGATGGCTTTGGAGATTTAAAAGATACTTTTCAGGTAACAGTAAACACTGCAATACTGCCGGTACTGATAAATTCATTTACAGCTACGCTGGATAACAATAAAGTTTTATTAGACTGGTCAACAGATGTGGAGCAGCATAATAAATATTTTACTATCGAGCGGTCAACAGATGGTATCAATTTTCAGCCACTCGGAAAAATTGATGGCGCAGTAAATTCCAATACCGTAAAAACATACCACATGGTGGACTTAGCTCCGGCAGAAGGTGTTAATTATTATCGCCTGTATCAAACAGATGATAATGGCAACAGTACCTTTTTTGAAACCAGGAAAATAAATTATAAGATCAATAAACACTTTGATTGTACAGCAATTAATCAATCTGCAGGTAATGTAAAATTGTTGGTTAGCAGCGTAAAATCAGATAACCTCAACCTGAGAGTGACAGACATGCTTGGTAAAGAGATAATTAATAAATTTTTAGCTGTAGCTGCAGGAAACAATAGTAAAGAGCTGCAATTACAAAACGGTGTTTATATTTTAACAGTAACAAATTCGGCGGGAGAAAGAATCAGTAGTAAAATAATAGTGCAGTAAGATGATGAGGTAAAGCAGTTGTAAAACTGTTTTATTTAAAAGCAGCAAATTCCAATACCTGAGAAAATTGTTAAATCCAACAATATGAAAAAACTTTTACTAATGCTGTTTTGCGCCTTTGCTTTTCATTTTTATGAAAGTAATGCACAAATATTGCGACCCTTTACGGCAAGGTATTACAACCCTTCTGTAAGAGGTAATATTGTATTTACAGCAAATAACATTATTACTTCTACCGGGGGGATTACAACAGAAAATCCGCCGGGGGGCACTTCTGTTAATAATGGTAAGCCTGCTGTTTATCTTGATGTAGATAATCCTGCGCCAACCACAAAACTGCCTTTTGGAAGTGTATGGAATTATCATACACAAAGCACTGCACCTGCCAATAGCCCGGCACTTACCGATTGGAAACAACCTGCATATATAATGACTGCAGCATGGAATGTTGGAGGTATACCAGCTGCTGGTGGTGGTAAATATGGCTTTAACTCTGGCCAGGCTACCTGTTTAAAAAGTAGTGCTGCCGCAACTAGTTGCACACCCGGCGCAGTTACTAAATACACCGCTTATTATTTTAGAAATACAGTAAGCTTTACTGCTACAGAATTAAGCACTACTTTTCAAACTATACAATTAAATGTGCAGCGGAATGACGGGATAGTAATATACATCAATGGAGTAGAAAGGGCAAGAGATAATATGTCGGCCGGCGTACCAACATTTGCAACGCTGGCTTCCGCAGATATTGCAGTTGGTGCTGCAGAAAATTTTACATTTAATTTAAGTCCTGCTTTTTTTACTGCCGGCTCAAACAGCATTGCTGTAGAAGTGCATCTTCGTACCAACACTTCCAACAACATGTCTTTTGATATGCAGGTGCTGGGGCTTAGTAATAACGGCACATTTAGTTCAACCAGTGCCGATCTTAGTTTGCCCGGTTGTTCCCATGTTTTATTTGCCGGATTATATTGGGGATCATCGCAAGGAACCAATGGAACCAATGTAGCGTGGAGGGTTGGAGAGACTAATGTAAAAATAAAAATACCTGGTGCAGGCACATATACCACACTTACCTCCACACAAACAGATTATCATGATGGTACACTGGTAACAGGATTGCCTCATACCGGTTACCGCTGTTTTGTTGATATTACTTCGTTGGTAAATGCTACAAACCCCAATGGCACTTACACTATTGCAGATGTGGTGGGGCCAATAGGAATTAATAATGGATCGGGCGGTTGGGCAATTGTAGTTGCATATTCCAATACATCTTTACAGCCAAGAAATCTTACGGTGTTTGATGGCTCTGCAATTATGAATGGCGGCGATCCAGCATTGCACATTCCGGTAAGCGGCTTTCTTACGCCACCATCCGGCCCTGTAAGTTGCGAACTTGGAGCTGTGGTTTATGATGGCGACAGGGTATCGCAGGATGAGTTTTCATTTAAGCAGGATGCAAATCCTTTAGTAGGTGCTTATGTAAGTCAAACACCCAGCGCCACTGCCAACTTAAATGATATGTGGAACAGTACTATCACCTACAAAGGTGCATCTGTGCTTACCCGTAATCCTGCTCATTTAAATACATTAGGTTACGATGTGGATCTTATTGATGTGCCTAATGTGGGCAACCTTGTATTGGGTAATTCTCAAACCTCTGCCAGTATAAGGTTTAGCTCGCCCAGCGAAAATTATTTTTTACATTGTGTTACCACATCAATTTCAAATTACAACCCGTCATTTGCATTTGATAAAACTGCCACCGATGTTAATGGTGGCGTGTTGATACCGGGAGATATTTTACAGTACAATGTTAACTACAGCAATGTGGGTAATGATACCAGTACCAACTCTGTAATAATTGATAATGTACCAACCGCTACAAGCTTTTTACCCGGTAGTATAAAAATTAATGGTGTGGCAAAAACAGACATTGCCGGCGATGATGAAGCAGAATTTGATTTAACCAACAACCGTGTGGTATTTAGAATTGGTATTGGTGCCAACGCCAGCACCGGGGGGCAAATTGCCAATGGTGTTAGTGGTAATGTGGAGTTTAAAGTGGTTACTGCAACCTCATGTGCTGTTATAAGCTGTGTTAGTTCAATAAGCAATAGTGCCCGAATTAATTATAATGGTAAACGATCAGGCGATGTGTTGTATGATTCCAGCGGGGTTAGTACTGCCGGTTGTATAATTAAGGGGCCGGTGGTATTGCCTGTTAGCGGTAGTTGTTATAGCCCTTCCGATACTTTACTGGTTAATACTTGTCCGTCTGTAAACGTATTGCTGCCGTGGAGAGTATATGCTGGTTACACTATTTATTCGGCCATGCCTTTTGTGCCGGCAAATATTTATAATCCGCTTACACCTGTTACAGCATCACATATTTACTGGGCTTATTTTAACAGTGGCACCGGTTGTTCAGATACGGCACGTATTGCTGTATTTATAATTTCTTGTCCGGATATTGATGATGATAATGATGGTATACCAGATTATGTAGAGTTAAATAATCCGGTAGCATTGCAGGATGCCAATAGTAATGGTACTCCTAACTGGAACGATGTAACGTACCCCGGTTTTGTTGATAATAATGCTGATGGTTTTAATGACAACTTTGATCCCAGTGCCGATTCGGATAATGATGGGATCATTAATTTTTACGATGTTAATTTCCCTGGCTATGTGGATAGTAACGGAGATGGTGTAAACGATAATATGGATAAAGATATGGATGGTATTCCTAATCATCTTGATCTGGATAGTGATAACGATGGTATTCCCGATACAGTAGAGTCTTATGGTGTGGATGCCAATGGAGATGGGCTAATTGATAATTATGTGGATACAGATAATGATGGTTTTTCTCAAAATGTGGATGCCAGTAATACCGGTGTTACAGGTTCCAACGTTGGTTTAGGCGCACAGGATTTTGATAATGATGGTATACCCAATTATCTGGATACTGATAGTGATAATGATGGTATACCAGATGTGGTGGAAGTTTTTGGTTCTTATATCAGCAATAATGGAAGATTATCAAATTTTGTTGATCTTAATGGAGATGGTTTATCCGACAATAATGTAAACGTAACAGCTTTGCTGGTAACAGGTATTGATGTTTCTCCTGTAGATGGCAGAGCTGATAATTATCCTAATAAAAACCTTGATCGTGATTTCAGACCCAACCCTTACGACATAGACAGCGATGCAGATGGTATTACAGATGTAATAGAAGCTGGTTTACCAGATGCTAATTTTGATGGGCGGGCAGATGGCGCTATTGGAGGTAATGGATGGTCAGCAACAATTGCTGCAATGGGTGTACTAAGTCTTAACAATGCCGACGGATCGGGTAATGCTGATTATTTGGATATTGATTCCGATGATGATGGCATACCGGATAATATAGAAGGCATGTCTACTGCCGGATATTTGTTACCATCACTAACAGATACTGATGGCGACGGATTGGTAAATACATACGATAACGTAGCAGGCTTTGGCGGCTCAGGTATATTTGTTTACGATCACGATGGAGATGGTATTCCCGATTATAGGGATTTAGATACAGATAGTGATGGGCAGCCTGATATAATAGAAGGAAATGATTTTAACCTTAATGGAATTGTGGACGATCTGGTTACGTTAACAGGATTGGATACTGATGGCGATGGATTAGATAACCGTTTTGATTCATTAAACTCAGTTACTAATATAAAAGGTACTTCTTATAAAATGGGTAACGGCGGCAGTTTAGCAGGCGATGCAACACCGGGAACAAGATCAACTGTGCAGAAAAAATTTCCGGTACAAATAAACAGGGACTGGCGTTATATCGGTATTATACTACCTGTTCAAATACTAAACTTTACCGGCGCACAACAAAATGCCGATGTTGCACTAAACTGGACAATCATTTCTCCAATTGAAATTGATCATTTTGAAATTGAAAGAAGTACGGATAACAACATGTATAATTTTTCCGGAAGTGTTACAGAACCCGTAAAGCTTAACCAGCAACAAAGTTTTGCATTTACAGATAAGATCAGTAATGTAAACAGCGATATTATTTACTACAGGCTAAAAGTGATTGGCAAAACAGGCGAAATAAAATACAGCAATTCTTTAGTGATAAGAAGAAATGTATTGCCTGTACGGGTAACAATTATGCCTAACCCTGCTAAAGATTATGTAGCGGTACGGTTTTTTACCGAAAAAGAATCAGCCGTTAGCATTCGTTTGATAAATAGTGTGGGTAAAACAGTATTGCTGCAAAAACGCAGTGCATCAAAAGGCGCTAACAGTATGCTCGTTAATAATCTTACTACTTATGGTGCAGGTATGTATACAGTGCAGGTATGGTTTAATGGTCAAATGGTATCTCAAAAATTAATATTAACCCAATAGCTTTACTTAATCAATTTGATAAGCCCCGGTACAGCCGGGGCTTTTTTATGTTACTTTTGTTTTATGTACACATTAAAAAAATCACTGGGGCAGCATTTTTTAAAGGATGAAATAGTTATTCAAAAAATAATTGATGCAGTAAGGCAAGATTCATTTACAAATTTATTGGAAGTGGGCCCTGGTGCAGGCGCTTTAACCAAACATTTAATAAACCTGCCAGCTGTAAATTTTAAAGCAGTAGAACTGGATGAAGAAAAAGTGGTTTATCTGCAGCAAAAATATCCGGTGTTAAAAGATAAAATTATTCATCAAAGTTTTTTAGATATAGAAAAACCTTTTGAAGAACCTTTTACAGTGATAGGAAATTTCCCTTATAATATTTCTACACAAATACTTTTTAAAATATTAGAGTGGAAAGATGATGTGCCTTGTGTAATTGGCATGTTTCAAAAAGAAGTGGCGGAAAGAGCTGCATCAAAAGAAGGTAGTAAAGTATATGGCGTATTAAGCGCATTAGTACAGGCTTATTACAACGTGGAATATTTATTTGATGTAAGCAATGAATGTTTTAACCCGCCACCCAAAGTGCAGAGTGGTGTAATTAAATTAATCAGAAGATCGGAACCCTTACCCGTAAAAAGCGACAGGGCTTATTGGGTATTGGTAAAAACCGCTTTTAATCAAAGAAGAAAAACATTACGCAACGCCGTAAAAAGTTTATTTACTGCAGAAGTATTACAGGATGATATTTTTAATAAGCGTGCCGAAGCACTAAGCATTGAAGATTTTGCAGCACTTACTTTTAAAATGAGCTAATCAAACTATGAAAACTGCACTTGCTTTATTGCTTATGGCTTTCAGCTTTTCGCTTTTTTCTTGTTATACGCCAAGGTACGTGTATAGTCCATCTGCTCATAATGTGCCGGTGCTTACGCAAAAAGGCGATAGCAAACTGGCAGCTAACTATTCCGTTAACCCGGTTGATAATGCAGTAAAAGACAGTGTGCCTGTAAAAGCAAAAGCCCGGGGATATGATTTGCAGGCCGCTTATGCGTTTACCAACCACTGGGCGGTACAGGTAAACTATTTCCATCGTACCGAAAGAAATGCAGGCGATTTTGATGCCGGAACCAGGGACAGTGTAGTTATCAATTACAAAAGAAATCTTACCGAGATAGGGGTGGGATATTTTACTGCAATGAATGAAAATAAAAGATCACTGATACAAATATTTGCGGGAGTTGGTTTTGGCAAATCCGGATTTACTGATAATGGACGGGAGTGGAATGGCGCAATCCGCAGCCATTACCATAATATGAACGTAACCAAACTTTTTATTCAGCCTGCTATTACTGTAAGGAGCAGGAAAAATTTTGCAGCATCTTTTTCATCACGGCATACTATTATTTACTTTAAAAATATAACTACCGATTACAACCCCAGCGAATTAAATAGTTATAAATTAGATAGCCTTAGCTATAGCCCAAGAGTTTTTTGTGAACCCTCGGTAGTAAACACATTTGGATTTAAAAAAATACCCGGCGTGCAATTTGAATTTCAGATGGGCTTTGCATTTTTAGTAAGCCGCAGGTTTGTAGATGCAAGGGTTTTCAATATTTCCGGCGGTTTGTTATTTGATTTACCAAAGGTTTTTGCTTTAAGCAACCATTCATCTAAAAACTAACCACTGTTATTTTTGTAAGATGATTTGTAGGTAAATTTGCTCCTGTCGGGTTGCTTATTTCTCCGCTAAAATAAAAGATGAAAATTGGTATGGCGTATAAGTGAGTGACACAACGATGATGACCAAAGCTGTAATGCTGGTTTCAAAAAAATATTTTATGAGTTTTACATTGAACAATAAAGTTAGAATTGTAACTGCTGCAAGTTTATTTGATGGCCACGATGCTGCTATAAACATCATGCGCCGCATTATGCAGGCCAAGGGTGCCGAAATCATTCACCTGGGCCACAACCGTAGTGTGCACGAAATTGTGGAGTGCGCCATTGAAGAAGATGTGCAGGGCATTGCTATTACTTCATATCAAGGCGGGCATGTAGAGTTTTTTAAATACATGAAAGATCTGCTGGAGCAAAATGGTTGCGGCCATATTAAAATTTTTGGCGGCGGCGGTGGTACTATTTTGCCAAGTGAAATTGAGGAGCTGCATAATTATGGTATCACTAAAATTTACAGTCCGGATGATGGCAGAAAAATGGGGTTGGAAGGAATGATTGAAGATGTAATTATTTCCTGCGACTTTGCACTGAACGGTAGTGGCGATTATAAAAATGCGATGACGCTTGGAGAAGTAAATGATGTAAGAAAAATTGCGAGGCAAATAACTAATGTAGAGAATGGAGTGGCAGTAATCAGCAGTCAGCAATCAGCAATGAGCAAAACCATACCGGTGCTGGGCATTACCGGAACGGGTGGCGCTGGCAAGAGTAGTGTAACCGATGAAATTGTAAGAAGATTCCTGAATGGCTACACCGATAAAACCATTGCTGTAATTTCTGTTGATCCATCCAAGAAAAAAACCGGCGGTGCTTTATTAGGCGACAGAATAAGAATGAATTCCATTTCTTCGCCAAGGGCATACATGCGTAGCCTGGCAACAAGAGAAAGTGAAAAAGCATTAAGTAAATATGTACAGGAAGCGATTGATATTTGTAAAGCAGTCGGTTACGATTTTATAATTTTAGAAAGTGCCGGCGTGGGACAAAGCGATGCATCTATTTTAGATTACTGTGATGTGAGCATGTATGTAATGACACCCGAATATGGCGCTGCCAGCCAGCTGGAAAAAATAAATATGCTGGATTATGCCGATGTGGTTTGTGTAAATAAATTTGATAAGGCTGGCGCCTTAGATGCCTTGCATGACGTACGCAAACAATACAAACGCAATCAAAGTTTATGGACGGCAAAAGATGAAGAGCTGCCGATCGTTGGCACCATTGCTGCACAGTTTAATGATACAGGTGTAAATGAATTGTTTGAAAGGCTGATGGAAAAAGTGGCTGAAAAAACCGGCGTAAAATTTCATGGCGAAATTGAACATCATGCACACGTAAAAGATACGGCTAGCCAGTCAACTATTATTCCGCCTAAGAGAGTACGTTACCTGGCTGAAATTACAGAAACGATAAAAGATTACGATAGCTGGGTAGAAGAACAAAGCAAAATTGCATCACAATATTATCAATTGAACGGCGCTAAAAAATTACTACCCGATGCAGAAAAATATATTGGCGAAACAGAAAAGCACCTGCTGAAGAAACTGCATCCTGAAAACCTCGACCTGGTAAATAACTGGCCAGCAGTTTTAGAACGTTATAAAAAAGAATTTTATGAATTTACGGTAAGAGATAAAATAATTAAGCAACCACTTACCTATAAAAGTTTATCGGGTACAGTAATACCAAAAGTTATTTTACCAAAGTATAAAGACTGGGGCGATATTTTAAAATGGCAATTGCAGGAAAATGTGCCGGGAGAATTTCCATACACCGCCGGAGTGTTTCCTTTAAAAAGAGAAGGCGAAGACCCTACAAGAATGTTTGCCGGCGAAGGCGGCCCCGAAAGAACCAACAGGCGTTTTCACTATGTAAGTGTGGGGCAACCTGCAAAAAGATTATCTACAGCGTTTGATAGTGTAACACTTTACGGCGAAGATCCGGGCCATCGTCCGGATATTTATGGTAAAGTGGGTAATAGCGGCGTAAGCATTGCTACTGTTGATGATGCCAAAAAATTATACAGTGGTTTTGATCTTTGTGATGCAAAGACTTCTGTAAGCATGACCATCAATGGCCCGGCACCCATGCTGCTGGCATTTTTTATGAATGCGGCTATTGATCAGCAATGCGAAAAATATATCATAGAAAATAATTTAAGAGAGGCGGTTAATAAAGCCATAGAAGCAAAATACAGCGTGGATAGTTTGCCTAAATATGTAGGTGTAGATGGCAAAGAAATTATACCGGCAAAAGGAAATTTACAAGGTGCATTGCCAGAAGGTAATGATGGATTGGGGTTACGTTTATTAGGCTTAAGCGGTTCCGATGTTTTACCTGCTGATATATATGCACAAATAAAAGCCAAAGCATTAGCTACAGTAAGAGGAACGGTACAGGCAGATATTTTAAAAGAAGACCAGGCACAAAACACCTGCATCTTTTCTACAGAGTTTGCATTAAAATTAATGGGTGATGTGCAAGAGTATTTTATCACTAACAAAGTGCAGAATTTTTATAGCGTAAGCATCAGTGGTTATCATATTGCCGAAGCTGGTGCCAATCCTATTACGCAGTTAGCATTTACTTTATCTAATGGCTTTACTTATGTAGAGTATTATTTAAGCCGTGGTATGCATATCGATGATTTTGCACCTAACTTATCTTTCTTCTTCAGCAATGGTATGGATCCTGAATACAGTGTGATAGGAAGGGTGGCAAGAAGAATATGGGCAAAAGCCATGAAGAATAAATACAAAGCAAATGATCGTAGTCAAAAATTAAAATACCATATACAAACCAGCGGCAGAAGTTTGCATGCGCAGGAAATTGATTTTAATGATATAAGAACAACGCTGCAGGCATTGTATGCCATTTACGATAACTGTAACAGTTTACACACTAACGCTTACGATGAGGCCATTACCACACCCACCGAAGAAAGTGTGCGCCGTGCCATGGCTATCCAGTTAATTATTAACCGGGAACTAGGTACAGCTAAAAATGAAAACCCTAACCAGGGTGCATTTTTAATTGAAGAATTAACCGACCTGGTAGAAGATGCCGTGCTGAATGAATTTAACCGTATTACCGAACGTGGTGGTGTATTGGGTGCTATGGAAAGAATGTACCAGCGCAATAAAATACAGGAAGAAAGTTTGTATTACGAAACCTTAAAGCATACCGGCGAATATCCTATTGTTGGTGTAAATACTTTTTTAAATAAAAATGGCAGCCCGACAATTTTGCCAACAGAAGTAATACGCAGCACTACCGAAGAAAAAGAATTCCAGATTAAAACACTGGAAGCTTTTCATGCAAGGCACAATGAAAAAGCAGCTGACATGCTAAAACAATTGCAGCAGGTAGCTATTAATAACGGTAATTTATTTGCTGAGTTGATGGAAACGGTGAAATACTGTTCTTTAGGGCAAATAACCAATTCGCTGTATGCCGTAGGCGGGCAATATCGCAGAAACATGTAAAATATGTGGGGCGCAAGCTATGAGCCTCTAACCTGCGGAAACTGTTTGACACAAAATCGTGTAAATCTGAATCAGGCAACTCATTATTATTGACAAAGTAGTAATCACAGCAGCTGATTTGTTTTACACTTTACACGATTTTAATTGGCATCTGCTCAATAATAAATTTGTACCCCTTACCATGTACATTAATAAATTTAATGGAGTTATCGTCGCTTAATTTCTTACGTAATTTAGATACCAATACATCTACATTTCTACTGATCACCACTATACCTTCATCTTCCCAAATTTCTTTCATCAGTTTCTCCCTTTCCACGATCTCGTTTATATTTTCTGCAAATATTTTTAGTGCTTTTGTTTCTTTTTCCGAAAGCGCAATGGTTTTATGTTCAATTTTAAGCACATTATCACCTGTATAAAATCTAAAGTTTCCCAATGTTATATAATCATTATTATCCATGATCGTTGCTGCGGCTTCTTTTTTCCGAAACTTATTGTTCACATAAAAACCAACCAAACCCAAAGGAATGATCAATAGAAACAACCAAAACAAATTAAAGTTATTGATCTTCAAAAGATGAATTTCAATAACATAACAACCCACCTCCAGCTTACGACCCCTGCAGGGCGTTAAATTACCGGCTTTGTCATTTATCTCGAATGCAAGAACAGTTTCCTTTTGTTTACAATTTCTCAAATTCACTATATAGTCTTTTGCCAAAGCATTTTTTTGAAGTACCCGTTCAACTATATTGATCAGTGAATCTGAAATAAAGCTAAAGTTGTTTTGAAACGAGATATGGTAGGTAGTTGAATTTATTTTTTTAACCGGCAGCACCCTGGATGTAGCATCTTTAGCCGAAAGCAACAACTGGTGTCCTATATCACGTAATACAACTTCTACATGCTTCTCTGGAATTTCATCTTTTTTATTGATAAATGCACCTGTTGCAATCAAAATAATAATTATCATGATTGAAGATCCGAACAGAATAAATGGCTTCATGTGTGCAAAATAATTGATTAAACCCCAGTTTGGGGTGGTTTTACAAACGTTTTACATATCGTTTACAATTTTTTACTACTAAAAAGCTTCCAGATAGTTGACTCCCGATACCTTTATTGTATTATTTCAATAAATAAAGTATAGCCATGAATATCTTTAAACTTTCCTTTTTATGGTACATCCCGATTATTTCGGGACTCCTTTTTCCATTCCTGTCCTGTAACCAGGCGTCGGAATTTCCAAAGGCATCTCAGCTACCGGATAGTTTGCAAAATCAAAAAAGAGATAAGACCGGAACTGCAAACATCGTTTTTAGATCTGCTGATAGCGGACAAACCTGGCTGGACATCAGCAAAGGGTTGCCAGAAAATTTGCGGAAAGATGGTATCCGGGGAGATAGCATCTTTGCAAATGATAAGGGGCTGTTTTTAAGGGTTGGAAACGAACGCTATCACAGTACAACAAATGCCACAGCTTCTTTTTGGACCAAAGAGAATTTACCTGGCAGCCAGCCCCGATACTTCGGGAAAAATAACAGCATTGCCCCCGGTAAGAAAGGGATAGTTGCCAAAAATTACTGGGGTGTAAATTTAAAAACAACAAACGGAACCAGTGTATGGTCGCCGGTATTCGAAAATTCAGAGCCACGAATGCGCAGCGTTTTTGAAACTGCAGGAGGTACAATTTTCATCGGCACCGACAGGGGCTTTTTTAGATCCATTGATAATGGAAAAACCTGGAAACATGTTCATGCCGGAAGACTGGTAGGGCATTTGGCAGAGTTGGATGGCGTACTGCTGGCGATCAGTACGAGAAGGATAATAAGATCGGCCGATAATGGCGAAAACTGGGCGCTGGTGAAAAGTGAGGGCGGTGTGGCCTGGGATGTAAAACTGATCAAAGCTGGATTCGTTGCTATTACTGCGGGTTCAGAGTCGGGTAAAAGGAGTTTAAAGACATCCTACGATGCCGGTAATACCTGGCAACCCATTGCTGTCGGCGATAAAGTTTTTAGTGATTCAATAGGACGGACCTGGAATGATCGCCCCAGTGTGCAAGCATTCCAGACTTCAATTACCCAGGTTGGTGAAAACTACTTTTGTACTCATCGTGACGGTATTTTCAAATCATCAGATAAGGGAAAAACATGGAAATTATTACTTCCTGCTGTAGAAGATAAGGCCTTCAATTTATTTGTTTCAGGCAACGTGATCTATGCCATACCAAGCAAGGGGGGATGTTGAAAAATTCCAAACGCAACAAAAACTTTTAGTTTTTTTAAATTCTTAAAGGTGAATACGATAAAAAATATTCCTGTCAATATCTTGTTCTGTGTATTGGTTCGTGAAGACAGTAACCAGGGCGAAGGAATCTGTTTTAATAAATAAATATATGACCAGTTTATATGCAATTTGCCTGACAATTTTAAGTAGCTGTGTGTTTTCTGCATGCGGAAATAAACTGATTTCAGCCACTTCTATTAATCAAGTACAGACCAATGAAGTCAAAACTAAAAAATTATCAATAGTCGCAAAGCTTAAAGAAAATTCTCATCTTCCTATTAAGGAAAGAATAGCACTGTACCATAAACTCAAAGAAAAACATTTAGCATTATATGATTTTAAAAATGAGACAGAATTAACGCTATACGGTTATTCGTTTTTATGGGAAAACAATTTAATGGATGCTGTTGCCATTTTTGGACTCGTTATTTCTGAATTTCCTGATTCGGCTAATGCTTATGACAGTATGGGTGAAGCATATCTTCAGGCAAAAGATAGTGCTAAAGCACTTCAATTTTATGAGAAAGCATTGCTGATGAACCCTGATAATTTTTATGCAGAAGATGTGATACAGAAAATCAAGTTCCCAACTATTAAGCCGCTAACCACAAATGAAAAATTTTCAAAAATCTATAACAAAAAAGGGTATTTAGCAGATTTAGACCAATTGGGTCTTAAACTATTAGCAGTTCACCCGCAAGCACTTAAATTTATTACGAAAGACCAATTTTTTAAAAATATTGAAAGCAAAAAATCATTGATTACTGATAAAACCACCTATGCTGAATTTGCCTGGCATTGCAATGCAATTATAGCAAGTATCGGTTGCTCACATACGGCTTCTTCTACTATGCAAAATGACTACCATGAGTTTTCGATATTGCCTTTGGAGAATAGTTTTCCATTGCAAGTGAGATTGGTTAATAAGCAATTATTTGTGGTGAATCCGATGAATAATGCTGATAAGGTAAAAGTAAAAGACGAAATTTTGAGTATAAATGGCATTGAAACCCAAAAACTCATTTCAATTATTTATGACCATACTGCTTCACAAGCCAATATCCAAAGCGCTAAAACACAACGTTTCAACAGCTTTTTTGGTGCTCTGATACCCTACGCATTAGGGTTGCCAAAAACTTTTGAAATTGTTGTTAAAGAAAACAATGGTTCAATAGAATTGCAAAAAGCCAAAACAATGGCAACTGAACTATATGATCCTTCCATAAATAGCTGCTCAAATGATTTGTGTTTAGAAATTTTAGAAGGGAATACAGCTGTTTTAACTATCTCATCTTTCAATTATTATGAGTGGAACAATTATTCTGTTTTTAAATCTTTCCTTGATAGCAGTATGAAGGTTATTGAAAGTAAAAAAATTAAGAATCTAATAATTGATGTGAGGTATAACAGAGGTGGTTCTCAACATCCAAGCATTTACTTGCTTCAACATTTGATGGATAAACCTTTTACTTATTACTCAAAGGTAGAATCTGAAGGAAAAACAGATAAAACATACGGCGAAGAAATTTTTCATCCAGTTGATAATCGCTTTAAGGGAAAAGTGTATTTTCTGATTGATGGAAATGGACATTCTACTACCGGGCATTTCATGAGTTTAGTGAAAGTTCACAATTTAGGTACAATCATTGGCGAAGAATTGGGGTCTAATCAATTCTGTACGGCTGGACAAACGCTCTTTCGCTTGAGTAATACAAAATTTGTTGTCTCTTCGGCGAATAATACGCATGTATCAACAGCTATAAAGTTGCCAGATGAAATTGGGATTCTCCCTGATTTTTTTGTAACACAAAGTATAGATGACTATTTAAACAAAGTAGATGCTGTAAAGAATTACACACTAAAACTTGTTAGAATGTAATATAAAATATTCAACAGTCATATTATTTAAGATGTATTGTGTACAAACTTTAGTAGTAATAAGTACGTTGGAGAAAAGTAAACTTCACCCCAACAGGGGCATTTGCAAAAGCCGCTGTCTTGGTTCTAACCAAGGCGGAGCTTTAAACAAATTTGATTTACTAAGAGATAGATATATGTTAATTAAAACTACAAAAAATATGAAAAAGGTTATTTATGCGCTGATCTTACTACTGGTTGTGGTAAGCGGGCTGGTATTTGCCAATCGTGAATTTAAAAATGAGCCTTCTAAAAAATCAACTCCAAAGCCACCCTCTGCTGCTGAAAGGGAAGCTGCAATGAAAGAATGGGAGGCTACCCCTGCTGGTATAATGTACAAAAAATGGGAAGCGTCTCCCGCAGGTAAAAAAGTGTATGCGGCTGAAGCTAAAATAAGGAAGAACATTACAGATTCTACCAATATGGAGGCTGTTGTAATCTCTCTTTCTCTTCCTCCAGGCTCGCAATTAGGTTTCGGTGTAATGGTTAGGATTAATGATGACGATTATGTTCTCAACTTTGCGCCGGAAAAGTCTCAACTTGAGCAATTGCACAGCCTGAAAGTCAACGACAAAATAATTATAAGAAGCCGTAACGTATCGCATGCCCCCAAGTATGCATATCCAATAGTATCGGCCGACTATGTAGAACGAGATAGTAAAATAATTTATAAACGTGTCCCTCGCAAAGGCGGCTGCTGAGTAAATAAATTATGAAATACGCACACGTAATAATGTGTGTTGCCGGTGATTTTAAGATGGAATTATTCTTCAGACAGTAATTTTTCGGCAACGACAAGTGGACTTACTTTTTTATGTAAACTTGCTTGATAGTAGAAGATAAATGACAATAAAAAAATAAAATTTAATTTCAAAAAGAACTGATCCTGCTTTAAGGGATAAAGGCCATGATAAAACTAAACGCTGTTCACCTTATCGCCATTATTTGCAGCAACTACCAGGTATCTAAATTTTTTTATACCCGGGTATTAGGATTTAAAATTGAGTAGGAAATTTTTCGCAAAGAAAGAAACTCTTACAAACTCGATCTTTCATTGCATGGAAAATAGTAATTGAATTATTTTCATTTCCCCATCCGCCAGCAAGGCCATCAAGGCCGGAAGCAACAGGCTTGCGGCATATTGCATTTGAAGTGGATGATATTGATGCAACAGTTATTAAATTGCAAAAAAATAATATAGCAGTTGAACCCGTAAGAGTTGACGAATTCACCGGTAAAAAATTTACGTTCATTGCCGACCCCGATGATCTGCCCATAGAGTTTTATGAAAAATAGTAGCCTGTTTTTAATCTGTGTTAATCCGTTAAATCCGTGGCTAAACTTTTCTGCGTCTTCTGCGATATCTGCGGGCAAAAATTGTTCTCCATAATCTCCCCTCAATAATTTATTTTGCAGTATGATAATTTTAGAAAACGAAAAACTCCGTGCAACCATTGCAGTAAAAGGAGCCGAACTGCAAAGTTTGATCAATAAAGAAACCAATTTGGAATATATGTGGAACGGCGCTGCGGTATGGCCAAAGTACAGCCCGGTATTATTTCCTGTTGTGGGCGGCTTAAAAAATGAAACTTATTATTACAATGATAAAGCTTACCAATTACCCCGCCACGGTTTTGCAAGAGAAAGAAATTTTGCAGCAGAAAAGATAAGCGACAGCGAAGTAGTTTTTACTTTAACAGAAGATGAACAAACACTGGCTGTTTATCCTTTTGTATTTACATTAAGATTGCGCTACCAGTTAAATGATAATGCACTTGCCTGCACTTACGAAGTATATAACAGTGGCAATGATGATTTACTTTTTTCTGTTGGGGCTCATCCTGCATTTGCAGTGCCTTTAACCGCTGGCACCAGTTATAATGATTACTATCTGGAATTTAATGTAACAGAACAATTGCAGCGATGGAAACTGGAGGATGGATTTATTGCATCTCCCGAACCTTTACCAACCACCGGCGATAAATTAATTTTAGATAAAGCTTTGTTTTACAAAGATGCTATTGTATTAAAGAACATGCAAAGCAATATTATTACTATTGCCAGCAATAAACATAAACACGGGCTGCATTTTAAGTTTAATGATTTTCCTTTCTTTGGAATATGGGCTGCAAAAGATGCCGATTTCGTTTGCCTGGAACCGTGGTGTGGTATTGCAGACAGTGTAACTCATAATCAGCAATTACAAGATAAAGAAGGTATTGTTACCATTGCGCCAGCTACCCATTGGCAAAGAACCTGGGCAGTGGAATGTTTTTAATAAAATTGTTACTGCCATCCATTTATTTTTAAGCTAATGAAAAAAATAATGCTTACCCTTTGTGTTTTTTCTTCATTTATAGCAGTTGCACAAACGGAGGAATTGTATTTTGACTGGAAGTATAAACGCTGTGCACCCGATAAAGCACGCTTTGTAAGTATAAGAAAGCAAACCGACAGTGGCTGGTTGTGTAATGATTTTTATTACACCGAAAAGCATCCTTTATACATGAAAGGTTTGTACGAGGATAAGGATTGTAAAATTCAAAATGGCTGGTTTACCTATTATTTTCCTAATGGAGCAATTTCCAATACTGGCCGGTATATAAAAAAACAAAAAGAGGGTTTATGGCTGGGGTATCATTATAATGGTGTAATGAGCGACTCTATAGTATATGAAGCCGGGCAACGCAAAGGCACAGCAATGTTTTGGTATAGAAACGGGTATATTTCAGATTCGGCAGTGTACAATAATGATGGCACCGGCGTAAGCGTTTCGTGGTTTGATAACGGGCAGCCGGCAGAATACGGAAAAACACTGAATGGTAAAAAAGAAGGTAAGTGGCAATTTTTTGATATTGCAGGTAACAAAGCCGCACAGGAAGAATACAAAGAAGATACATTAATAAGCAGGATATATTTTGATGAAAAGGGTAATGCTTTAACTGATACTGTCAACAGGGATGCCCCGGCAGGTTTTGCCGGCGGCACAGCAGCCTGGCAAAAATATGTATATAAAAACCTGCAATTTCCTACGGGATATAAATTAGTAAATACTGAAATAGTTACCGTAGTGGTAGGGGCAATAGTAAATGAAGATGGCAGTGTAACAGATGCCTTTGTACAAATACCTTTTAATGCGGTATTTGATAAAGAAGCATTACGTTTATTTAAAAAATCGCTGCGATGGATTCCGGCAATAAAAAACAACCGGAAAGTAAAAACATTAATTCGTCAACCGGTTTCGTTTGCGCAAAAAAGTGAATAGCGGGTTTTAAATTATTATTGCAACTCCTCACAATAATACCCTGCATTCAATAAAATATTTTCTACTTCCTGCGCCGCAATATTTCTGCTTACAATGCGTAGCACATTATCGCAGTCATTCAGGTCTACATTCCATTGAATAATGTGCGGATGAATGTCTAACAAAGATTCCACATCTTCAATGCGTTTAGCATCGGTAAGGTTAGTTTTAAAAACTAAAATTTCAACGTTTGCTTTGCTGCTTGCAGCAGGTGCAGCCTTAACGTGGTTAATAAAAAAAGTATTCATGGCAGATCAGTTGGGTGATTATAATTAAACCGGTATAATATTATATTAATGCAGTAAACATTTTGTAAGATATTATACCGGCGGTTTAATGGTTAACTTAATTGGTATGAGCTGCAGAATTTAAAGAGTGAACGGGTGTTTTCAGCTCAAAGCAAATGCACTTTGTGTTGGTGCTATTGAAAAAGCTTTAAATTTTTAAAGCGTTACTGCTCCTCTTTAGTGGTGGTGGGGTTTTCAAACCTTCCCCACATACCACCACAACGGTTCTTCCATTCTGCTTTAAATTTTTCTTTTTCATCTGGTGTCATTGTTTCAAAGCGTTGTTTCATTTTTTCTTTCCACTCCTGCCTGTGGTTGCCCCAGCGTTTGCTATTAAAGCCACCAAACAATATTTTGCTTAAAAGCAAAATGCCCAGGGCTTGTATAAAAGTTATTGTTTTTACGCCCAGCACTGCCGGTAAAATGGCATTCCATAAGCCCATTACTATAAAGCCAAATACAGTTATGGCAATAGCACCAAAAAATAATATCATCAATGCTTTTTTTATCCAGAATTTTTTCATGTTATTTTATTTGCCGCAAAGGCACAGAAGCTCAGAATTTTTATATTCCTGTATCATCTTCCTGCTCTCTGCAAATTATTTTAATATTTTTTCTTTTATTCAAATTCTTTTCCGTGTTACTGAACCGCCGTGGCAATTAATAATTCAATAATTCATCTTTTAAAACGGCCAGCCGGCTTCTTAAATGCAATACGGCGTAACGCTTGCGGCTGATAAGGGTGGCCACCGCTTCTCCGCTTGCTGCCGCCATATCTTTAAAGGCAATACCATCAATTTCATTTTGTATAAATACATCCCGTTGCTCTGCCGGCAGTTCATCCAGTGCAGCTTTCAGTTCTTCCCAAAAAAGATTGCGCAGGTATTCGGTTTCAGGCGTACTATCGTTGGTAAACATTACTTCCTTCCAGTCAAAGCTTTCTTCCTGTGCGTCAGGCGTTTTTAATATGTCATCGGCCAGGGGTAGTTTTTGTTTACGATAGCTGTCGGTAATTTTATTGCGGGCTACTTTATACAGCCATGCGGTAGCCTGCTCAATTGGCTCTGCATTACCTGCAAACTGGTAAAAAACATCCTGCAGAATGTCTTCCGCATCTTCATTACTGCTCACACGCTGCTTAATAAAACCCAAAAGTTTTTTACTCATCGTTTTGATGGTATGGGTAATATTTCTGTTGCGTTCAGCAGCCATTGGTATTGCTATGGTCATTGCATCTTCCATGTATAAGTATGAAGACGAATCACCAGGGAGCATATTTTATAAAAAGTGAAATTTTTTTTAAGGTACAATTTTTTAAAGAGATGTACCTGACGCATGTATATTATTGCTTAAGGTATTAATACAAAAAACTATTGGTAGTGAAATTACTACGCACTTTAACTATCAGCATCTATAAAAACACACAAAACGGCAGTATATATTTGCATTATAAGTTTTAGTAAGTGCTCGTTTGTAATCCTCCTATCCCTTGTGAAAACTAAGTAGTCCTAATCCTAACGAAAGCATTAGCCAGTACTTTTGAAAACCCCCGGCAAAGGGGTTTTTTCTTTTCCGCTTTTATCCAATTAAATTCCCCAATATCCTGCAACATACCCTGTTATAATTTACAGAAGGTAGTAAAGAAAAATCTGCTAGTATAAGTACTACAAAGCTTTTCTATCACCGTCTATTAACAGGCTTGTAAAGGCGTTTTATATTTGTGGTATGTTTTAGTTTAGTTAATGATGATCCAATATCCAAAAAGCCAATTTACCTCACAAAACATCTACCAGTACTTTTTGAAAAACCCCGTTAAGGGGTTTTTTCTTTTGCAGCAATAGCCGGGTTATACAGCAGTAGCGCAAAAACTACAGGCATTACAATCCACTACTATTAAACTGCTGTAATCAGTAATGTATATTTACAGTGTGTTCTTAAAGAATGTTTTATTATCCAATCCATCCTACGAAAAGCAGCGGAATTGATCTGAACCCAAAAATATTAATCAGTTCCTTTGAAAACCCCGATACCGGGGTTTTTTTATTTGCCCCATGTATAAAGGATAATAAAAAGGCCACTCAAACCTGGTTAAGTAGCAGTACTACTACAAGGGATTTGTATCTATGTTTATAAAAAGGAAAACAGGCCGGATTACCTTTGTATTGTTCAGGCAAGAGAATAATCCAATTCCAATATCTAATAAAAGATCAGTTCAAGTAAGAGATTTTTTCCAATATCCAAAAAACCATTAAACCTCAGAAAACATTAACCAGTATTTTTGAAAAACCCCGAGAGGGGTTTTTTCTTTTAAGGCAGGTTGGGTTTTATATTAAATTACTTTGCTTACCAGCTAAATATTAATTTAGCATTCTTTAATTGTAACAGCTGCATACCTGCATCAACCTTGTTAATAAACATACATAGCCACCAGCCACCAGCCCATAACCAATGGTTGATACAAAATCTTTACCGGCATTTTGAGCAATCTGCTGCTAATGGTTATTATTCCATTGGCCTGCATCCATGGTATATTAACGAAACTACTTTGGCTCAGCAAATGGAGGAACTTAACAATTACTGCAACAATAAAAATGTGCTGGCTATTGGCGAGTGTGGCCTGGATAAGGTTTGCAGTACTGATTTTGCCTTGCAGCAAAATGCATTCTCTCAACAAATTGTTATGGCCAATGCCATTAATAAACCCTTGATTATTCATTGTGTAAAAGCCTTTGAAGAAGTACAGTTTTTATTGCAACAACAAAAAGTAAAAGTGCCGGTTATTTTTCATGGCTTTAATAAAAGCCGTCAGCTGGCTTTACAACTGGTTGATAAAGGGTATTATCTTTCATTTGGTAAGGCATTACAATTGCCGGCTATGCAACAGGTGCTGGCAAGTGTGCCATTGCAACAATTTTTTTTAGAAACTGATGATGCCGAAATGCCCATTGATAATATTTATGCTGTTGCAGCACCCGCTTTACAAATTGATATAAATACCCTTAGTTTGCAACTTAAAAAAAATGCGGCCGCTGTTTTTGGTAATGCGGTATTATAAATATGACAACAGATCTTTCGTGGCTAAGCCGCACCGAATTATTAATAGGAAAAACCGCTTTACAAACATTGGCGCAAAGCCATGTGATGGTAGTGGGCCTTGGCGGTGTGGGCTCGTACGCTGCCGAATTTATTGCACGCAGTGGCGTGGGCAAAATGACCATTATTGATGGCGATGTAGTAGACCCCACCAACCGCAACCGGCAACTGCCTGCACTGGCTACTAACCACGGGCAACATAAGGCAGCTATTATGGCCGCAAGACTTACCGCTATTAACCCCGAGCTGGAATTGAATGTAGTAAAATCATTTGTAAATCCCGAAATGGTGCAGGAGCAATTACAGCAGCCTCCAGCTTATATTATTGATGCTATCGACAGCATTACGCCCAAACTTACTTTTATAATACAGGCTTACGAAAAACAAATACCCATGGTAAGCAGTATGGGTGCCGGCGGAAAATTTGATCCTACCCAATTGCAGGTGGCCGATATTTCAAAAACCTACAACTGTGTGTTTGCACAGCAGATACGTAAAGTGCTCAAGCGCCAGCACAATATCCGCCGTGGTATACAAGTAGTATTTTCTCCGGAAGAACCATTAAAAGAAAGCCTGATAATGACCGACGGCAGTAATTATAAAAAATCGGCTTATGGTACTATTTCTTATTTGCCTGCAGTGTTTGGTGCGGTGTGTGCCAGTGTGGTGATAAGGGATTTGATTAAAGGGTAAATATTTATTTTAAAGTTTTTTGTTTTAGGAAACAGGGTTTAATTTTTAGTTCTTTTTCTTGATAAAAAAAGAAACATTTGTTGAGTTATGGTGAAGTTTTTTTCTTGGTAAAAAGACAACTCATTAGCTACAGCTTATTTACTAAATGAAACTGCATTAAGCTTTTACTTCTCTTCTTTTTCTTGATAAAAAGAAGCAAAAATCAAGGGCTGCGGAAAAAAAAGCTAAAAATTGTTCGTCGGGTGTAAAATGAAATTAGCTCGAGCTTTAGTACAATCCCCAGCTATGTGCGACTTACGAGCTAATAATAAATCCTGGCATTGGTAACATCAATTTCATTTTTACATCCCGCCGCCCAATTTTCTTAACGCAATTTTTTCCGAGGCCCATACTTCAAAGGCTGTGCTGAGTAGCATGGTGTGGGTTCTGTTTTATTAAATTCTCTTTAGTTTGTGTAAGGCTTGCTAATAATATAAATACCTGCATTATAAATGCTGAAGCTACAGTAGTACAAAAGACCGGTATTGCTGCCGGACGAAGGGGATGTACATCCTTCGTCCTTGACTTTTTTGTTTCTTTTTTTATCAAGAAAAAAAGAAAAGAAGAAATGGTTAAAAAGATGTTACCGAAGTTGCAAACGCTGCAACAACAGACTTATAAGTATTATGACAAACGGAGGAGGACTTAATTTTTCTACGTTTAAATATTATTTTATTTCAATAAAAAATAACAAAGCATCAATACGTATTCGTCATATCCTCATCCACGCAAATAATATAATCCGCTTTGCTTTTATTTTCTGCCAGCAGTTTTGTAATATCTTTTTGGCTAACTGTGGTAACCGTAGCAATCTTTAAACCGGGTTTACTGTGCAGCAGGTGCCACACAATACCATCATGATTATCGGAGTGGTAGCTGCCATTGTAATGAATGAACAAATTACCGGGTACAAAATATTGCAGAATAAAATGCGCCATGGTAGCATCTTTAAGCGCCTGTGCTTTGGGCATGTTTGCATTGCCGTGGCCGGCCATCATCGTCATCATATTTTTATAACCGGGTAGTTCGGCATCATAAGCAATGGGTAAGGGAGCAATCCAGGTTTTGGCAGTGGCAGGCACCGTATCCAAAGCTTCAAACCCGCCTTTGCTAACCGTAGCGGCATACTTGCGGGGCACATTGGTAGCAGCAAAAGCAATATTGTTTTCTTTAGCAAAGTTTACCAGCGGGGCATAATCGGTAGGATAGTTTTTCCAAAGGCGGGCCATACTGTCTAATCCTTTAGCAGAAAGTTTGCCCTGCAAATACAGGTCCAGTGCTGGTTGATTATCCTGCTCAAACATTTCGGCACCCAGCACCAGGTTGCGCTGTGCTTTACAATCTTTGGTAATCTCCAGCTCCATCCAGTGGCTGATGGCGTTGTTATGAAACTCGCCTATCAGCACCACATCCTGCTTAGTAAGCGCCTGTATCATTTTACTGTACTTTACTTTTTTACCTTTGGCATTATATAAAACATATGCAGGTTTGTGTTGTGCAATGGCAGTTAGCAATACTAAAAAACTTAACGGCAGCAGCAATAATTTTTTCATAACCGAAAGGTCGGTATTTTTTTACATGGAGACACAACATTTTTTTAAAATACTATTTTGCCAGAAGCCTCACTAATGTTGTACTTTTAATGTTGGTTAATTACTGGTACAGTTTTAGCAGCAATAGCAGCACACTAATAACTCTCTTTTTACTTTTTTAAAAAATAAATTATGGCAAAAAAATCCAAGACTGTAAAAAAAACAGCTCCTGCAAAAAAATCTCCGGCAAAAAAAGCAGCTGTAAAAAAAGCGGCCTTTAAAAAGCCGGTGGCAAAAAGGCAGCTCCTAAAAGGTAGTTGTAAAAAGGTAGCGGCAAAAAAGCCGGTAGCTAAAAAGCTATTGCAAAAAGCGGCACCTAAAAAGCAGTGGTGAAAAAGCGGCGGCAAAAAGGCGGTTGTAAAAAAAGCTGCCGTAAAAAAAGTAATTGCTAAAAAAGCGGCAGCTAAAAAACCGCTGGCTAAAAAAGCTGCACCCAAAAAAGCTGCACCCAAAAAAGCAGTAGCAAAAAAAGCGGTGGTAATAAAAATCGCCCCTAAAAAAGTAGTCATCAATAAATCTTCTATTAAAAAGGCGGTAGCTAAAAAACCGGCAGCTAAAAAAGCAGTGGTAATAAAAATTACTACTAAAAAGGCAGCTGTAAAAAATGCACCGGTAAAAAAAGCTGTTGCTAAAAAACCGATCATTGCAAAAGCACTGGTAACTACTGCAGCAGCAATTGTGCCGGAGCAAGCCGTATTATTCAGCGAGGCTGTTACCCAGCCGCCGGTAAGTGCAATACCCAATGATGAGCTGGTGGCAAAAGCTGCCAACATTGTTACCACTGCACCAGTGCCGGAAGAGCAACAAAGCGAAGCATCGCCTGCTGCTGAAGCAACTACCGAAGCACCTGCCGACCCTTTAACCAGTTTTGATAAACATGCTTTTGAAGTGGCCACGGCCAAAGGCGATCCGCAAAATAAATTGCAACGTTCCTCGGTAAATAAAAGCAGCATCAGGCCATCGGGCAAAAAACCATTGTGGAATAAATAAAAGCACTATTCCTCTATATATATCGTGATGTGTAGAAGGCCTGTTACCCACCCGGGTTGTTAACAGGCCCGCAGAAAAAAAGATCGGTTAAGTAATTAACCGATCTTTTTTTTATAATGCAATAATGGTAGCAGCAAGCCACTATGACGGTTTGTGCTTTGTAAGGAGAATACACTCAAATTAAGCAGTCACTAATTTTTTACTGTTAGTAGTCTTTGACTTGCTAAGTTTTTGTCGGGCAATCTTTGCCTTGTCTGCTTTTATAAATTCACTGATAGCTTTTCTTTCTTTGTCTGTTAAAGGCTTTCCGTTAATTATAAAGTCAACACCATCTGGTTCTTTAATGTGTCCCATTTTATATGCTTTTAAAATATTTATCAATAAGTCTGTTTGCAGCAATTGTGTTTATTATCATTAAGTGTCCGCCAAAATGATAAGCTTGTAAAGTTTTAATATAATGTTCAATTAGTTTTGTCTTGGCGGTGAAAGAAAGATAGCCGTCAAAACCGTTTTGAAAAGAAACCTTACATGCATACGCAACTAAATTTCCAGCAACTCCTTCGTATAATTTATTTTTTCCTCTATTAAAAGGAGCACTTTCAAGTAAGTCCATATAAATATGGTCTGGTTCAATAGTAAGACTTAAAATGCCCTGAATAATGTTTGGGTTATTGCTAATTGTCAATTTGTAGACTTCTCTTGTATTATCATCAAGTTCAGTTTTCCAATTAAAAGCCCATCCATTTTTCTTCGTAACCTGTTTCAGGTCGCTTTTTGTTAAATGGCTTACTTCTGTCGGAAAACTGTCGCCTGAAATGGTATTTTGGATTGAATTTGTAAGCTTATCAATCTCAAAATCAAGTGCTGTTTTTGCTCGTTTTTTCACTTTACGAATTTACAAAAAAACAGGCGCTTAGTCAAATGGTTTTATTATGTGAAAGCTACAGGATAGCATGGTAGCGCAACCCCGGTTAATACACAAACTGCTCCAGGTCGCTATCCTGGTATTTATAATTGAGCAGCCATAATATTTTACCAGCATTTTTTTTACCACCAAGGGTAGTGGTGAACGCTATATTTTTTTTAGTGGCTTTATGGGTTTTTACTTTGGATATACCAGTGGCTTCCATTTTTGGATAGCTGTTTTTGGTTTGGATTTTTGACATAAGGATGATTTTAAAATGGGGGTAATAATACAATTGGTTTTTCTGTTGCGCTTGTAATATCTGAAATTTTAAAAAACAGGTCAGTAGAAGTATATTATTTAACCCATAGATATTTTACTACAGTAGCCACCACTGCGGGCAAAGCATAATTATATTTAAATACACAGGTAATCGCCTGTTGCAGTGCTGCCACATTAATACATTTCCACCTCGGCATACAACTCCACAATAGGGTGGCGGCCCGTTTGCTGCAGTATAGTATTGCAGCGGTACAGCAGGCCCGATGGCAAATTGGCTGCATCTGCATTGTTCCAAAAAGTGAGTAACAGGTTTTGCTGTATTACCGTTAAAGGCTCCTGCAGGCGCAATATTAAATGGTGCAGCGCCGATATTTCATCATCTTTAAGATGGCTGAAGCCGCCATTGGCCAACAAATCGGTAGTAAGGCTTAAAATAGTATTGTTTTGCTGCATAATTTGGTTTTTACAGGTGTGTAAGTTCTTTCTATAACGTAAAGAAATTGTAAAGATTATGTTATGCTATTGTGTTGCAGGGGGAATGTGGGAAGGCTGTGGATAAGCAGCACTTTTGCAAAGCAGCTGCTGGCGCAGCAATGCTATTTTTTGTTATAGGCTTGGGGAATGCTGTAGGGCTGCATTGGCGTCGCACTCTTGTACAGAAGAACTTTATTGGGCTTTTATTGGAGCGGAGATTAGATTTTAATTGGTGTAAGTATGCATTTCTTTCTATGCGGATTACAAAATCGAAATTTTAAATTAAGGCATAAAATAATCATTGTGATTTTTTAAAAATTCCTTCGAAGGCAAAAATTTGTCGGGAAGAAAAATACTAACTCCTTCAAGCTTAATAAAATTCATTTCTATACTTTCGGGTATATTTTTCTTTTTCAATTTTGAGGAAACTTTGATACAGTAATCATCAGCTGAAACAGTAATCAACCCTTTATCAAAAGCCCTGTCATGCAAAGCATTTAAACAAAGTCCATTCATAGGATTTAATCTATTCTTTTCATCTTTACTCCAAGGCACAATATGGCTGGCAATTAATAAATCTGGATTGTCAATTCCTGTAATGCAACATTTATTATTGTAAGTAGCTAAAATCATCGTACGGAAAATAGACTGGTTCACTCTTACTTTCACTAATCTTTCTTTATCTTTTCCTTCTTTTGGTAAGTCGTCAATTTCTATCTTATTTAATTTTTCAATAGTTGTATGTTTTGTTTTCGCTAATAATTTTTCACTTTCAATTAAAGCATCACTCCAATTATTATAAAATTCATTCCAAATTTCTGCATCTAGCTTGCCAGAATTTGATAATCCTCTTATTCCTCTCTCTTGTAATGTTGGATCAAAGCTTGCAAAATTTCCAAGTTTTCTTGCAATTGCACTCGGTGTTCTATCTATTATGTTGGATAAAGCTATTATTTCTTGATTTCCTTTATGCATTTTGCCAAACGGTAATTTGCAATAAAGATTAACCGCAAGTATTAATTCATCTCTTGTCCAAAGCTTTTGGCCTTCTTTCATAAATGGTTAAATTATCTTCCACAATTTAAGGTAATCTTCATCTTCTTCCTCTCCGCACATAAAACCACAATTTTTATTCAAGCATTGTTCAATTAAGAATTTTGCATTAGTATGACAAAAGTTGCCAATCTCTTCACATCTTGTGCCACAATGCGGACAAGTAAACGGTTGCTCATTCATTAAGAATATTTCAAGCGAATTGATTTTATTATTCATAATGCAATACTATCTTTTAATAGTTAAAGCATATTTGTTTTTAAGTCACGTTCGGCTCATATTATAACTCCTCGTTGGTATATCATGCACATCAGCCATGCTGTAAATTTACAACAGCTTCCATTTTATCAATAATAAATTACTAAACCTTACAAGGTTTTGTTTTATATTTGATACAGAAAAATGAGTACAGAACAACTTATACAAAACGGTTTAAATGCAGTGAGGCTGCTACGCCAGCAAAAGCATAAATTGGGCCATCCATTTATGATTAACCTTAACAGTTTACCACAAGGGCAATTTTATTTGGAGTATCCGGATGGTTCTATCACACTGTCCGTTATCAATTTTGAGAATAATGAGTATCAAACTATCCGGCAACTGAGCCATGCGGAAATAACTGCTTTAAAAACGAGCTTAAACCTGGCTTAGTACAATGCCGGGGCTTTACATTATAACAGGTTCTAATGGTGCAGGTAAATCCAGTTTTGGTACCGCTTATCTTCCACAGCACTTACAAGGGTTTACTATTTTTGATGGCGATAAACTTTTTATGCAAAAGCGCCGGCAGGTTTACTCTGCTCAAACGCCTTCTCATAAAGAAGCTGGTAGAATAGCTTTGGAATGGCTGCATGAATATTTTGAAACATGTGTAACAGCTGCTATAAAAAAGAATGATGATTTTATTTATGAAGGTCATCTTCCTGATGATGGTAATTGGGTAACACCGGAAAGATTTAAAGCAGCAGGGTACGAGATCCATTTTATATTTTTTGGACTAAATAATATGGCATTATCGGCAGCAAGGGTATTTGAAAGGGCAATCATGGGAGGCCATAATGTGCCTCCTTATGAAATTGAAAGAAACTTTATGGGTAATCTTTACCAGTTAAACAAACGATACAGTTCATTGAACTCAGTAAGGATATTTGATACTTCGGAAAGCGCAAACCCAATGCTGCTTGCAATTTTCGTTAATGGCAAACCGGATTATTCAGCAAAGGACATCATTCCTGATTGGTTTAAATTAAAACTTCCTGCTCTTTATAAAAAAATAACCGAAGTCTGAATACAAAAACTCCCGGGGTACGGCCCGGGAGTCTGCTATCCAAAAAACCATCAAAACCTTTAAAAGTTAAAACCAATACCTGCGGTAATCAGCAGCACAATTGCCATTACAATTATCCTTTTCATAACACTGTTTTTTAATGGTTATCCATTGCGTCGTACTCTTTTTTGTGGTAGAAAAATACGGCAGGGCAATATGCTTTTGCAATGATGGATGGCAACGGGTGCGGTGATAGTTGTCAATGATGGTGGTTAGTATTTTTTTTCTTCTTTTTTGAAAAAAAAAAAGCGATGATTATGGTTGGCAGGTATTTGTGTAGCATATAGTTTTTGATTTATAGTTCTTTTTCTTTTCCTTGATGAAAAGAAACAAAAATCAAGGGCTACGGAAAAAAAAGCTAAAAATTTAGCGGCAAGGGTAAAATGAAATAAGTCACAACAGCGGAATAAAACCGGGCATTGTACGACTTACGGGCTAAGAATAATTCCAAACATTGGTAACATCAATTTCATTTTTACCACTTGCCGCTAAATTTTCTTAACGCAATTTTTTCCGAGGCCCATACTTCAAAGGCTTTGCTGAGTAGGTTGCGACGGCTTACTTCTTTTGCAAAAAAATATTCTTTAAATAAACTACAGGCTGGTTGAACCTAAGAGTAGGATTACTAATGTTGAAGCTACAGTATTACCAATGCTGACCATAGCTGCTTCCCGGGATTGGGCTGTATTCAATCCCGGGGCTCTTTTTTTGTTTCTTTTTTGGAGAAGCAAAAAAGAAAACACTCCTTAGAGAGTAACTAAAACAAAAGTAGCATTTGCTGAATTTTCTTTGTGGTATTCTTGTTTTATTTTCTTGATAATAAGACAACTCATTAGCTACAACTTATTTACTAAATGAAACTGCATTAAGCTTTTTACTTTTCTTCTTTTTCTTGATAAAAAGAAGCAAAAATCAAGGGCTGCGGAAAAAAAAGCTAAAAATTGTCCGCCGGGTGTAAAATGAAATTAGCTCTAGCTTTGGTACAATACCCAGCTATGTGCGACTTACGAGCTAATAATAAATCCAGGCATTGGTAACATCAATTTCATTTTTACATCCCGTCGCCCAATTTTATCAATGTCATTTTTATTGTTTTTGGTATTGATGAATCTCCTTCGTCGATGTCTTAACGCAATTTTTTCCGAGGCCCATACTTCAAAGGCTTTGCTGAGTAGGTTACGACGGCTTCATTATTTGCAAAAAATATTCTTTGAGTAAACATTAAGCGGATCGAACCTAGGAGTAGAATTACCAATGCTGAAGTCACAGTAATACAAAAGTTGAATATAGCTGCTTCCCGGGATTGGGCTGTATTCAATCCCGGGGCTCTTTTTTTGTTTCTTTTTTGGAGAAGCAAAAAAGAAAACACTCCTTAGAGAGTAATTAAAAACAAAAGTAGCATTTGCTGAATTTTTTTGTGGCATTCTTGTCTTATTTTTTGGGAAAAATAATATGAGAATAAGCTGAATGCAACCGTTATTATTAGATGCAACTGCATAAATATTTCCCCTTTTTTTCTTGGTAAAAAGAACAACCCCTTTGGAGATTTTGATACAAACAGCAGCAACCTGTGCCAAGGTATTTTAAAGTATCGATTATGGTGTTGTAAAAAAAGAAAGTAAAAACTAACAGCGTAATGCAAATAAAACGCCCGGTTTATCCGCCCAAAACAGGCATTCGTCCGGTAAAGCCGGCATTGGCATAGAGAAACTGCCCATTGGTATAACAGTTTTTAAAAACGTAATGGCCGGATATAGGTTTGCACTATCAAAAAAAGTAAACCTTAAAAACAACACATTATGAGACAATTAATTTTAATCTTTTTCACCGGCCTTTTTTCCTTTGACAGTTATGCCCAGGTAAAAGGCAGCACCAAAGATGCCGAAGGTGCCGCTATTAAAAGCGCTACCATCAGCCTGCTGGCCGCTAAAGATTCGGCCATCGTAAAACTGGCAGTAAGTAATACCACCGGCGATTACCAGTTTGCTAATCTTACAGCAGGTAAGTATTTGGTAAAAGCCAGTTATGTAGGGTATCAGCCGGTATTTTCGGCCCCGTTTGAAGTAAGTACTGCGGCTGTTATTGTTCCTGATTTAAAATTGATGAAAACTGCGGCTAATTTAAAAGGCGTGGTAGTTACATCGCAAAAGCCTTTGCTGGAAATGAAGGCCGATAAAATGATCATGAACGTAGAAGGGTCGATAAATGCTGTAGGTAGCGATGCGCTGGAACTGTTGCGCAAAAGCCCCGGTGTGCTGGTAGATAAAGATGATAACCTTAGCCTGAGTGGTAAAAAATGGGGTGCAGGTTTATGTGGATGGCAGGCCATCGCCACTAAGCGGACAAGACCTGGCCAGTTATTTAAAAACCTTAAACTCATCGCAGATAGAAGCTATTGAGATCATCAGCAATCCATCAGCCAAATATGAAGCGGCTGGTAATGCAGGCATCATCAATATCCGGTTAAAGAAAAATAAATCGCTGGGCACCAACGGATCGGCAAATGCCGGATGGAATATTGGCACTTATGCTAAATACAATGCTGGTATTAATTTAAACTACCGCAATAAAAAAGTAAACCTGTTTGGTAACTACAGTTATAATAAAGGTTTAACCGAAGCCGGTATTAATATTTACCGCACCGTGGCCGATAGTTTGTTTAACCAAACCGGGCTGATAACTATGGATAACGAAAGCCATAATTTTAAAGCCGGTATGGATTATTTTATCGACAAGAAAAATACTATTGGCGTAATTGTAAATGGTACATTAAGCGATCCTGGTGTAAACAACCAGAGTGCTACACCCATTGCCTACATACCCACCAATACTGTTGATAGAATCTTAAAAGCAGATAATACCAGCTTGTTAAAAAGAAATAATACCAATGTAAATGTAAACTACAGCTATACCGATTTAAAAGGCAAAAGCCTTACCGTAAATGCCGACCGTGGTACGTATGATATTAACAGTAACCAGTACCAGCCCAATTATTATTATGATGCTACCGGAAAAAATTTGATCAGCAGTGTGGTGTACCGCATGAAAGCGCCAACCGATATCAACATCAACTCGGTAAAAGCAGATTGGGAGCAACCCTTTAAAAAAGGTACACTTGGTTTTGGTGGTAAGTTTGCCAATGTAAAAACCGATAACGATTTTCAGCGCTACAATGTATATGGCAGTAACGAGCAACTGGATAAAGACCGCAGTAACCGTTTTACCTATACCGAAAACATCAGCGCAGCGTATGTAAATTATAACCGTGCATTAAAAGGTATTGCTATACAAGCTGGTGTAAGAATGGAAAACACCAGTGCCGAAGGTGTATCTAAAGGACAAAAAGTTGTAGCAGGTGTGTACGAAAATTATACCGAAACTTTTAACCGCAGTTACCTGGATTTCTTTCCCAGTGCAGCTATTACGTTTAATAAAAAGCCTACTAACCAGTACAGTATTACTTATAGCCGCAGGATCGATCGCCCCAATTACCAGGATCTGAATCCGTTTGAATTTAAACTGGATGAATACACTTTTCAAAAAGGGAATATTAATTTACGTCCGCAATACACCAACAGTATTGGCGTAACCAATACCTATAAATATAAACTAACCACTACATTAAATTACAGCCATGTAAAAGATCTGTTTACGCAGGTATTTGATACAGCAGAAAAATCAAAAGCATTTATTTCTAAAAGGAACCTGGCAACGCAGGATGTGGTGAGTTTAAATATTAGTTATCCTTATCGCTACAAAGCTTACAGCATGTTTGCCAATGTAAATAGTTTTTATACTAAATACGAGGCGGATTATGGTGCCGGCAGAAAGATAAATGTAAATGCAGCGGGCCTTAGCCTGTATGTACAAAACAGTATCAAATTTGCAAAAACATTTACTGCCGAGTTAACCGGTTTTTATAATGCGCCAACCGTATACCAGGGCACTATTAAAGCCAATGCTTTGTGGAGTATTGATGCCGGTTTGCAAAAGCAAATATTAAAAGGTAAGGGTACACTTAAAACTTCAGTTAGTGATGTGTTTCGTACCCTTAAATTTACAGGGGTGAGCGATTTTGCAGGGCAAAGATCGGAGATCAGTTCTTTGTGGGAGAGCAGGCAGTTTAAATTAAATTTTGTGTATCGCTTTGGCAGCAATTTGGTAAAAGCAGCAAGACAAAGAGCTACAGGTGCAGATGATGAAACCAAAAGAACGCAAGGTGGTGGAGGCGTAGCGCCGGGATTGTAGAAGGTTTAGGCGTTTAGGAAATACGATCGTTACCATAAAGTTTGTCAGTTTGTTTAAAAGCAGGCTGACAACTTTTAAATTTTTTGTACTACAATTTCAACGGCATATCAAACTTGTAATTCATCACTTCATTTATAACTCATAATTCATAACTTAGTATGATGCTGGTAAAAAAAAGATATTCCTTATTAACAGTTTTTGGCGTGGTGCTGTTAATTAACCTGTCTCTTTTTATATTAGGTTACCTCATTATAAAATACCTGAAAACGCCGGGGATGGAAGAAACTTCGGCTAAACTATTATCCATTAATACATTGCTGAGAGAAGTTTGTGCTTTGGTGTTTTATACTTTATTCTTTTATTTTTCGCTTAATTATTTTAATAAACTGATGCTGCAAAGAAAAGCTGCCCTGCACTATATTGGTTATTGTGCGTTGCTTTTTGTTGTAGTATTGGGCTACTTTTTTGCGTTAAATTATATGTTGCCTCAAAATATCAATGTGCAAAATGGCATAGATAAATCTAAAACTTTTGCACTGTATCTTTTTTCCTATAGCATTTCGTCTGTTTTTTTTACAGGGTTAGCGCTACTGCTGGCTTACTTAAATAATCTGCGTGACGAAAAGAAACAGCGTGAAATACTGGAAGCACAAAAAATGCAACTGGAAGTTGATAAATCGCAGGCCAATTTTAAGTTTTTAAAATCGCAGATCAATCCGCATTTTTTGCATAACACCTTAAGTTTTTTATATGCCAAATCATTACCGTACTCTGCCGAATTATCAGAAGGTATTTTAACACTGTCGGATATTATGCGCTATGCATTAAATGAATCTACCGGTGCAGATGATAAAGCGCCTTTAAAAGATGAGATAGAACATGTACGCAATGTGATCAAGATAAACCAGCTGCGGTTCAGCAATAACCTGCATGTAAATTTTGAAGTAAATGGTGTGGTGAATGATATGGAAATAATTCCGTTTGTACTTATCACCATTGTAGAAAATGCCTTTAAGCATGGCGACCTGCAAAATGCGGATCAGCCCATCGACATTAAATTAATAGTTGAGCATGGCCACTTCTATTTTTATTGCCACAACAAAAAGAAATCGGGTCCCAAAGAAATTTCTACCGGGCTGGGCCTGGATAATATCCGTAACCGGCTGGATTTTGCTTACGGCAGTAATTACAAATTACTGATTAAAGACGAAGCCGCATTTTATACCACCGAATTAACTATTGATAAATTATGATCAGGTGTTTAATTGTAGATGATGAGCAACATGCCATCGACATCATCAAACATTATATCGGGCAAACATCATACCTGGAGCTGGTGAGCAGCACCACCAACCCCGTGGAAGCATTGCAAACTGTGGTAACACAAAACATCGACCTTGTTTTTTTAGATATACAAATGCCGGAGCTTTCCGGTATCGATTTTATTAAAGCCATCAACGGCAAAGCAAAAGTAATTCTTACCACTGCCTACAGTGAATTTGCTATTGAAGGTTTTGAGCTGGCTGTGGTGGATTATTTATTAAAGCCTGTACGGTTTCCACGTTTTTTAACTGCCGTGCAAAAGGCCGTAAAGATCATCAGCGAAAAAACGGTGGATACAGAAATAAAGAATGAAGAGAATTACATTTTTGTAAAAACAGAATCCAAGGGAAAGCTGTTGAAGATAAATCTTGATGATATTGAATATATTGAAGGGATGAAAAATTATGTGGCTATTTATATTGGCGGAAAAAAAACAATGGTGTACACCAATCTTAAAGACCTGGTGCATCACTTACCTGCAAGGCAGTTTTTGCGGGTGCATAAATCATTTATTATCCCCATCAATCAGATCACTGGTATTGAAGGTAATCGCATTGTATTAAAAAATGTTACTGCCGAAATATTAATTGGCGAAAGTTATAAAGACGACCTGATGGAAATTATAAAACACAGGATGATCTCATGATGGGAACAGGCCCGGTAAAATACTATTAAATAAGATGTGTTTATTTTGTGCAGGCTTACAACTTTATCCCTTTATATTTGTTGCATTAAAAAATAATACAGATGTCATCAACAAGATCCTACGCCGCACAAAGCGCCACCAGTCCGCTAGCTCCTTGGACAATTAAAAGAAGAAGCCCCAAACCTCACGATGTACAAATAGATATTTTATACTGCGGCGTTTGCCATAGTGACCTGCATACCGTTCGTAATGAATGGGGCAATGCCGTTTATCCTTTGGTGCCCGGGCACGAAATTGTGGGTCGTGTAACCGCAGTGGGAGATCATGTAACCAAATTTAAAGTAGGTGATACAGCAGGCGTTGGTTGCCTGGTAGATAGTTGCCGGGAATGCGATAATTGTAAAGATGGGCTGGAACAATATTGTGATACAGGTGCTGTATTTACTTATGGCGGAGCAGAAAGGGATGGCAGCGGCATTACACAAGGTGGTTACAGTAAATCTATTGTAGCGCATGAAGATTTTGTGTTGCACATATCAGATAAATTACCCTTGGAAGGCGTGGCACCATTGCTGTGTGCCGGTATTACCACTTACTCGCCATTGCGCCACTGGAAAGTGGGTAAGGGGCAAAAAGTAGGTGTATTAGGTTTGGGTGGACTGGGCCACATGGGTGTAAAGCTTGCCGTATCAATGGGTGCCGAAGTTACCATGCTGAGCCACTCACCATCAAAAGCTGCAGATGCAAAAAGATTAGGTGCTCATAAATTTATATTGACCTCCGATGCGGAACAGGCCAAATCGGTAATGGGATATTTTGATTTTATTTTAGATACCGTATCGGTAGAACATGATTATAATTTTTATTTGGGTATGCTGCGTACCAATGGTGTAATGGTTTGTGTGGGTGCGCCTCCGGTGCCGGCACAAATTCCGGTTTTCAATCTTATTTTCGGCAGAAAAAGTTTAGCTGGTTCTTTAATTGGCGGCCTGCCCGAAACACAGGAAATGCTGGACTATTGTGCCGAACATAATATTGTAAGTGATGTGGAAGTGATTGCCATAAAAGATATTAATGAAGCTTACGAAAGAATGTTGAAAGGAGATGTGCGGTACAGGTTTGTGATTGATATGGCGACGTTGTAATTCGTGAATGGTGAGTGGTGAATCGTGAATGCTCAAAAAGATATAACTGAAAGCTGCTGTTGAGGCAGCTTTTTTTGTTATGTTTTTTGCAGGATTATTTAATTCAATTTTTTATTTTAAACTATACAATTCTTCGGCTCCGCTCAGTAAAAGAGGCCATAGCAACCTACTCAGCACAGCGTTTGAAGTATGGGCCTCGGAAAAAATTGCGTTAAGAAAATTGGATGGCGGGATGTTAAAATGAAATTGATGTTACCAATGTTTGGAATTATTCTTAGCCCGTAAGTCGCACATAGCTGGGAATTGTACTACTGCTCGAGCTAATTTCATTTTACACCCGACGGCCAATTTTTAGCTTTTTTTTCCGCAGCCCTTGATTTTTGCTTCTTTTCATCAAGGAAAAGAAGAGAAGAAATATTCCTAATAAAGTTTCATTTATTAATGGCAACTGACGTCATCATTGCTTTTATCAAAAAAGATATTTGGTATAAAAATACGAGCACCATTCATCAACCGGCATCAACCTATATTCATTTCTTACGTAACTTTCATTTTTTAAAATTTCCGCATGGCATATAAAAAGATAATAATTGTTTTATTGATCAGTATTGTTTGCAATAGCTGCAGCAATAAATATGCAGCCACCAACCGCAGTTATAAAAAGCAAGCCAAAACTTATGCAAAAGAATTGCGTAAACAACCTAAAGCTGTTGATAGTGCCATGATGGGTACACAATGGGTGGGCACTACTAATTTTGGAATGCGTAAACCTAATTTTGTTATCATTCACCACACAGCGCAAAATGGTTGCGATACCACACTGCGAACTTTTACATTACCCCGTACACAGGTAAGTGCACATTATGTAATTTGTAAAGATGGTACCATACAACACATGCTAAACGATTATTTACGGGCCTGGCATGCCGGCAACAGTAAATGGGGTAATGTTACAGATGTTAACAGTGTTAGCATTGGTATTGAATTAGACAATAATGGTTACGAACCTTTTACCGAACCACAGATGAACAGTTTATTGCAGGTGCTGAAAAAATTAAAGAAGGATAATAATATTCCTGCTGCTAATTTTATTGGGCACAGCGATATTGCGCCTAAAAGAAAAGTAGATCCTAACAAATATTTTAACTGGCCCTTGCTGGCGCAAAATGGTTTTGGTAACTGGTACGATACAGCAAATGTAAAACTGCCGGATAATTTTAATGCGCTGCAATCTTTACGCATTATTGGATACGATACCAGGGATTCTGTTGCGGCCATCAGGGCTTTTAAATTACATTTTGTGCAGCAGGATAGCATTCCAAAAATTACTGAAGAGGATAAGAAGATTATTTATGAGTTGAGTAAGAAGTATTAAGAGTAGCTCAATTTTTTTGCCACGGATTGCACAGATTAACACGGATTAATTTTTCTTTGTTAAAAATAGTATTACATGAAGATAAAGGTGCTTAGAAAAATCCGTGTTAATCTGTGCAATCCGTGGCAACCTTTTTCCGCAGCAGACGAATAGGTTTTATAAGTCCTTCACCAAGTCGTTCAGCTTAATCTCTTCCAATATTTTTCTTACAGCAATATAATTTTCATCCTGCCATTTTATTAAGCGGATATAGCCGCCTTCAATTTCAATGCCGGTAATATCCCCATCATTAAAGCAGCAGCAGCCGGTATTAAAATAAGATGGTCTTAGTTTATCATTAAAATCCTGATCAATTTTATTGTTGGGGTGAGTGGAGTATTTGCCCGATGCAAAAACAGGGCGGTGGGTATGTCCGGTTATCAGTATCATATTTTTTCTGTTGCTGCTCCATTGGTGCATCAGTTGGTTGTGTTTGTTACGCAGCGAAAAATCTTTACTGGGTGTGTTTACATTAATGTGCAGGTATCTTTGTATAGGCGTCCATAAATGCGCTACAATCCAGGTGCTGAAAGCATTGTTGTCGCTCATTTTATCGCCCTGGTGGCCATGGGTACAAAATACAGTGAGCGGCTCGTTAGCAATATTGGTTTTTAAGATAATGCCCTCGTAAACCGGCAGCGGCATCACAAAATATTTTTTCAGCAGCAGCTCTACATCCAGTTTGTTTTTCCAGATCAGATCGTGATTGCCAAAAGTTTTTAAATATTTATAGGGTTGAAAAGCGGCTTCGGCAGCAAAAACTTTTTCGTTGGCAGATAATACAACATCTGTTTTATATTTCCATAACTCTTCACTATCGCCTAAATTAATAAAACAAAAATTTTGTTGTTTATAATATTCCAGTGCTTTAATATAATTGAATTCGCTGTTGGCAAAATCATCGGCACTATCCCGGTTGCCTTTATGTTGATCGCTAAAGATGATGAATTTATCTTTTGTACAATCAATAGTTAAACTGCAAACTCTTTTGCTGTTTTTTTTACTGCTGTTATAAAGTTTGGTGAGAGATTTAAACACCGCTTCCTTTTCCGGCTTGGCGCTGAGTGTATTGCCTATCCAGGTGAGGGGCCTTTTAAATAAATATTGCAGCAGCTTGCGCATAATCGTGAATTGTGAATGGTCAATCGTGAATGGTCAATGTTGTTATAGGATGTAATTCACTTTTCACTATTGACTATTCACTTAAAATATTTTGCCAGTGCAGGAATTTTGGCCAGTTCTTTCGCTTCTATTTTTATTACAAATCTTGTAAACAATACAAACAATATTGTGGCTGTGGTTAAAGAAAACCAAAGATGATCGGGGTATATTTTATTGATACCTAAATGTACCCCGTAAATTAAAATTACCAGCACCATATACGCTACTAATTTTTTTACCGGGTAAGGAACAGGATAATATTTTTGCCCCAGCCAATAACTGCTGATCATCATAAATAAATAGCAGGTGAATGTAGCAATGGCAGCGCCGGTATAATGCAGTTTGGGTATCAGCAGTACATTAAGTACAATAGTGATCACTGCACCAATGATGGTAATTGCAGCGCCATACATATTTTTATCGGTAAGCTTATACCAAACACTAAGGTTATAGTAAATGCCTAAAAAAATATTGCCTAATGCCAGTAAAGGTACTACCTGTAAACCCTGTGCCCAGCGTGGGTTGGCAAAAGTTATAAATATCCATCTGAACACATCCAAATACAAGCCGATCAATAGAAACATAAAACAGCAGGCTATTACAAAAAATTTCATCACCCTTGCGTAAGTACGTGGTGCATTTTCATCTTTACTGCTGTTAAAGAAAAAAGGTTCGGCAGCCATACGAAAAGCCTGTATTAAAATAGTTATCAGCAATGCAATACGAAAAATATTGGCAAAGATGCCCAGCTCATGATCGGCTTGCTGCTGTGGCAGATCTACCACATGGCGGTAAATTAAACGGCTGAGTACGTCATTAACCATACCGCCTAAGCCTACAATAATTAATGGTGCGCTGTACTTCATCACTTCTTTCCACAGCACTTTATCAAAGCTTAATTTTATTTGCCTTATTTCTTTGCTCAATAAAATAAGGGTAAATACGCTGCCGCAGAGGTTACCTAAAAGATAATACCCTAAGCCAACCTCTTTATTGTAAATACTTTTTAAAAAACTATCAGGATTGTTACTTAATATTTCAGGAACAACACCCAGAAAAAAAATGACCACACTTAAATTAATAACAATGCCGGCAATACGGGCAAAAGCATAACGCTTGGGCCGGTTTTCCTGCCGTAGTTTGGCAAAGGGTAAGGTATTTAAATTGTCTACGGTAATTATTGCTATCATCCAAAGCACATATTGCGGATTATTTTCCAGGTCGGCAGCGCCGGTAATAGAACCTTTAAACAATAGCAGCAATGCTGTAAAAAGTATGCTGCTAAAAAACAGCGAAATAGAAAGGGTGCTGTACAGCTTTTGTTTATCGTGGGTTTGAGAAAAACGGAAATAAGCCGTTTCCATACCATAGGCATACAGCACATTTAAAAATGGAATGATGGTGTACACCTGCACCAGGTCGGCAGTTTTTTCGGGCAGGGCAATAAAAAAAGGCAATGCCATATTCATTAAATACCCCAAAAACCTGCTGGCTATTGTGGGTACACCATACCATAAAGTTTGCCCTGCTAATTTTTTAATACCGCTCAAGTGACTGTTTAATTTGCTTCAAATTTAACTTTATAATTCTAATTATTTTAAAATAGTAAATGCAACGGTTTGCCAACAAAATATATCTTTGTAATAAATAAAATAATATGAAATACTTATTTACAATTATAGTTTCTTTTGCTTTTGTTGCAATGGCTGCGGCACAATCCCGTACCGAAACCGTAGCCTACCAAAAAATTAACCGGCAGGCAGTGGTTAATGAAATTCCTTTTCCTGAAAAAACAGTAAGGGATGCTATTGAAAATAAAATGGAACAAATGGGGTATAAAGGCAAAGATGTTAAAGGATTTACTGTATATAAAGGTGTAAGGCTTGCCGATTTGGGCAGTGATAGTTACGACCTGTATTTTAGTGCTGATAGAAAAAGCAGGAAAGAAAAAGAATACTCCACCCTTACTTTAGTGATAGCAAAGGGGTTTGATAGTTTTGTGGCAGATAGTACCGACAGCCGCCTGATGAGTAATGCAAAAAATTATCTGGATACTATTAAGGTAATGATTGGAGCTTACGACCTGGAGCAACAAATAATAGCACAGGAAGATGCTATAAAAAAGGCAGATAAAAAATATACAAATTTAATTGAAGATGGCCAGGACCTTGAAAAGAAAAGGAAAAATATTGAAAACGATATTGCAGAAAATATAAAGAACCAGGCTAACCAAAAAGCAGAAACAGAAAAGCAAAGGCAGATTTTAGAAACGTTGAGGGCTAAAAGAAAGCTGTAGAAGTAGAAATAAATTACTTTTTATTGCCGACATATTGTTGGCAATTTTTTTATCTGGAATAATGGCTAATAAAAATTTTGGCAATTAGTTTTTCAATAGAAAAATGAATAGCACATAAATAAATTGTTAATTATTAAAATATTATTTTTTTAGAATAAATATTATTATACATTAGTGGTATTAATCATACTGCCTATGGGTAAATAAAAGAAAACATTAATCCGCCTTTTAAAATTAGTTTTTGTTTTAAATCGTTATTTTACATGCTGTGATATTTTATTTTGAATTTACATTATAAAATAATAAGCTGTTTAACCTTACAAATTGAAAACAGGGTTCATTAACTAATTTTTTCTGCCTAACTTTTATTTTAAATCCGGCACTAACCTTAGCCAAAACAAAAACACATTATGATAAAATACAAAATGGGGGGGGGCTATATTTTTCCTACTCCTACTAAGTGCAACAATCTTTTTTTCTTGCAAAAAAGATTTGAAAAAAGAAGATGTAGTTCTTGGTTTCAATTCGACTAATAAAAACCAAGAATTAATAAAGGCATTGATAAAAGGGAATTTTTCTACAAATCAAAACGATGTGTCAGTAAATTCATTAAATGCCTCCTTAAGTTCATCAAGTATTGACTATTCTGTAACACTTGTGAATGGCATGTTGAAGTTTAATAACTCAGATGGTATGTTAAACTTCCTAAATGCCTTAGATAGTTCAATTGTAAATTGGGATACAAATTTAGATCCTGAACTTGAAGGATTAGCATCAGAGAAGAATATTGCTGGTAATCCTACTAAAAATGCGTTTGATTCGGCAATGGGATTTAATTCTCTTAGAAGGAAATATGAAATGGACTATTATGACGATGCGGATTTTAAAACGAATTTACTAGTTAATATTAATGAAGAAGATACAAGAACTGTTTTGAATGCTAATAATGAAGTTCAGATTGGGACAACCATTTATAAATTTATTGGAACTAACATTATTGCCGAAATATTAAACGAGGATTATGCAACATTGCAATTTCTTAGAGATCATCCTGGAATTAGTACCAACAGCCCAAACCTAACACTCAAAGATGCAAATACAGGATTACCACTTCCAAAATCAAATATAATTTTAGACCCTCAAGGAGGTTGCACTCTCGCTGTTTTCACTTTTATTGAAGAAAAATATCAAGGTGATTTCAGGCAAATACAATTAACAGTTATTCCTGAAACAACAAAAGACGGGAATAACATTCCATGCGGTTATACGTATTATGTAATTTGGGGAGATGGATTTTCAACATCACCAATAAATCCTTCACCAGTATTAAGGCATACATATAATGTATCACCATCACCGGGGGGGTGTCAGGCATTTAATATCTCTGTATCGGTAAAGGCGATTACATGTAGCATTACTGATTGTGAAAATCAAATTGGCAGTGCAAGTAGAGTTGTGAATATATGTAATCCAATTGTGGGGTGTGGTCAAAATACTGATTACAAAGAATCGGCACCAACGTATTTCGTATTTGGAGGAATAAATTATAGAATTGTAGGAGGTGTTGGTGTACAGCATTCTACATCATTTTGGCCAAGAAGAAATATGATTTATAGCCGCACATTCTGGCAAAAACAAAGAGATAATGGTCGGTGGTATCCTACCAGTAATAAAAAGGCACATTTAACAGCAAGGGTTTACGGACCTATTTTTAAAAATAACTGCTCTACCCCTATCCAGCGAGATCTAGGTACTACTAAACGTAATCAAGTTCATGTTGAGGTTAACGATAACATAAGAGAAAAATTTGGTTACACAAGAAGTGATCCCAACACTATCAAAAGCGATCATTATGTTTTTATTGATATTGGTAGCGGGTATACTGCTTCAATAATTGGATTTAAACTACAGTAACTTAAAATAAAGGTAGGTTATAAGAAATTATAACCTGCCTTTTAATATCTATTACATGAAAAAAGTATTCATCATATCCAATTTTATTTTAGTTTTCATTTGTGTTAGTAGAGCACAAGATAGTTGGGGTATTTACATAAATATCTCAAATACAAATATTATTAATAAAGACGCAAACTATGCAAAAACGGCGTTTAATAGTATTGGTGATTTTGCAGAAAGAGAACCGTTTTATGGTAATTTTATTAAGAAATTAGCATCATGGCATAAAAGTTTTGGGCTATGGTATAAAATTCCGCTCGAAAAAGGAAAAACTAATTATTATTTACTCGCAGGTGTATCCACTTATGGTCATAAAGAAGAATTAAATGGAGGCAAAAGCGAAGACTACCCTTATGGACTAAGTTTCAATAGTTTGCCTCCTGGAGATTCGAACATAAGCATTTCAAATAAGTATTATAATTATTTTTTTAACCTTGGAGCTAAGGTAGAATTAAAATTTAAAAAGAGATTTTTTTCTGAACTACAGGTTAACTATTCAGTAAATAAAAATAACCATAATGAAGTTGTAAAAACTTTCAGGTCCGTTTTTTCATCTTTAGCCAGAACAAAAACTGGTGCGTCTAATCAAGGGAAAGATATAGCCTATAACGATGTAAACTATATGGGAATACTATTTTTACAGGGGGGGATTAATTGCAAAATTATAGACCAGTTAAAGCTGCACTTGCTTTACAGTATTTCTTTAACGCCGGTTAATAAGTATACAGAAATAAAAAAACTATATTATAGAGGTATTGCATTACAACTAAGCTATTCGGTTTGGTAAAAAATTAAAAAGATGAAAAATATACTAAACATAATAATTGCCATACCAATTTTTTTTATTACAAGCTGTGAAAAGGAAAAAAATGTTGGGCAGTGGAATATTAAAATTGAAGATGGTGCAGAAGTGTATCATTACACAGGTGTTAATTATAACCCTCTTACTGCGGATGGAATGTCGGCTGCATTTAATAGTACAGCTTCTTTCGGTTCCAGCGGAAGTACCATTATTTATAATACCGGTTCAGAATTTGTGGTGCGATTAGGAAACATCAGCAAGATTGTTTTTACTTTAAATTTTAATACTTATGATTCAGCAATTGTATCAGGGTTAAAACAATCTAATTCAAACATCGTAAGATTTAACGCATTCAAGCAGGTAGTTAAAAAAGGTGTTTATCAGTTTAATAATGCTGCAGTTACACCTTTTATTGTTTATGTAGATAAAAACGGAGTATTATGGTCGACAGATTTTTTGCAAGCCAGTTTCTTAGAAGTTGTATCTGTTACACCTAATACACAGGATAATACAGCGAATGCATTAATAACTCAAATCAACTTTGATATTGGGTTAAAGAGTATAAGCAATACTTCACTCAAAAGAATAAAAGGCAGTGTGTTTAGTTTCTTTAATCTGGATTAACGATACCTATTGCTCTTTGCCAGTGTAGTATCTGTAAGCGTATATAAAAAATAAATTAAATTATTCTTCTCCGCATTGTTAATAGCAATGCGGTTTTTTAATGCGGTATCTAAAGTAGGTTGTGTGGTTACAATGCCGGTACGGTAATGATCGATGGCCTGGCCAATACTGTAAAAACGGCCATCGTGCATGTAAGGAAACGTAAGGGTGATATTACGCAGGCTGGGTACTTTAAATTTAAGCGAATCATTTTTATCAGTAGTAATTCTCATGCGGCCAAAATCTTTTAACTGTGGGTTAATAGCCATGCCATTATTTCTAAAACTATTATCGGTAAACAAAGGTTCGGTATGGCAACCGGCGCATTTTATTTTAAAAAAATCGTAGCCTTTTTGTTCGGCAGGTGTAAAGAAGGCTTCGCCTCTTTGCACTTTATCGTATTTGCTGCTGTAGCTAACTATCGATCCGGTAAATTGTGCCAATGCTTTTAGCATGCGCTGGCTATTGATGAGGTTGCTGCCAAATGCTGCTTTAAATAATTTAGGATAGGCCGTATCTTTTCTCAATTTTTTTAAAACACTGTCAATGTTTTCAGCCATTTCATTGGGAGCAGTTAGTGGCGCCAGTGGCTGCACTTCAATATGGTTAATGCCGCCATCCCAATGCAATAAGGGTGTCCATGCTAAATTAAAAATACCGGGAGCATTACGGGTGGTAAACTGGTCTTTAAAACCATGGCTAAAATCATGATCGTAAGTAGCAAAAGCTGCAAATTGCTGATGGCAACTGGCACAGGCAAAGTTGCCATCTTTACTTAAACGGCCATCGTAAAATAATTTTTTACCCAGTTGAAAACCTTGTTCGGTTAAAGGGTTGTCCTTAAAAATATCTTTAGCAGGCTTAGGCCAGCCTTTGGGTACGTCTAATTTGATGTATTTGGGTTTATAGGGATCGGGGCCATTATCCACAGCACCAATAAACAGCCATGCGGTGCTGGCAAATAAAAATAATACTATAATAACTTTTACTTTCATGTGCTTCTATTCATTGGGTTTTGCAAATGAAATTTGCTAATTAATATTTCGGCTGTAATTCATTTTTGTTATGGGGCATTTCATAAATTCTATAAATGCAAAAGATAATCTCCTCCATAGTTTCCCCTTCAGGGGCTGTAGGGGGTTAACAGTTCTTTAATGGTAAACATGCGGCTGTAATTATTGGCAATTTTTATAGCCACTGCACCCGGCGTCATTGTGGCTGGAGTTTCGGCAATTTTTAAATTATTGTCAGCCTGCCATAATTTATTAATATCGGCTGCAATAATTATTTCGCAGGTTTTTCCGGCTTGTACCAGTAGCAATGTATTGTCAGGCATTTGTAGTGTTACCCTTTTTAATGCGTTGTTGGGGGCAGCAAAACCACCAATATGATATTCTATTTTATTATTGATAAGTGTAGAGCTGGTGGAACTGCCTTCCAGCTTAAAAAAAATATAGCCGCTGTTCCATGTCCAAAACATGCCGTTGGCAGGGTCCAGTGCGCCACTTTGTGCACCGCTGATATTTTTAATACTGTCTACCCCAATGGTAAAAGAAATACTGCTGTAATTATTTGCCGGGGCATCAAAATTAAAACTTAAAGAAGCCGCATCAGCTTCATCAATCAAATGATAACTCTCCGGCTCAGCAAAAGATTTTTTTAAGTGCTTTACAGCAATATTACTGATGTAATATTTTAATTTAGAAATACGGTAGGGTTCATCAAACGGATTTACATACTCCATACTATCCAACACCAGCGGCGCTTCATTAATGGTATGAACAAAAGTTATTTTTATGGTGCCTGTTTTTGTACGGAGAGTGCTGGTGCGTTGAGCAGTACTGTATTGTGTGCAAACCAATATAATAATGAATAACAGCAATATTTTTACGGGCCTGGCTACCATTTATCCGGCGTTATCTTTTTTCTAAAATCTTTTAGGGTACCTACCTTCTTTTTAAACTCAATGCGTTTTTCTTTGGCGGCTTTGCTTGGTTTGGTGGCTTTTCTTTTTTTAGGAACGATCAGCGCTTTGTTCACCAGTTCATTCATCTTTTGCACTACCAGTTGTTTATTGGCCAGTTGGCTGCGTTCGGTTTGGTTTTTTACCAGCAAAAAACCTTCGGCGTTTATTTTATTAAGCAGTTTGGTATTGATCAACTCTTTTTGTTCGGGTGTAAATAAAGCCGAGCTTTCTACATGCCAATATCCCTCCACCATGGTTTCCACCTTGTTCACATTTTGGCCACCTTTTCCACCACTTCGGGCCGTTTTAAATTTTATCTCCGCAGATATATCAGTCATTGTTACAAATTTACCGATAAAAAGAAGGAAATTGCAGCCATATCCATCTTATTTGGCGCTAATATTTCGGTAAGACGGATTTTTTTTACATTTTTGCAATTAATAAACAGGAATGACCAAAGGCATTTATAATTCATTAACCGAAAGAAAACAACTGGGCAAAAAATCTTTTGCTGTATTGATCGATCCCGATAAGGTGAACGACAGCAATATGGAGCAATTGATCACTTTATCTGTAAATGCCGGTGTAGATTATTTTTTAGTAGGCGGAAGCCTTGTTATCTCCAGTTATTTAGACGACTGTTTGCAGCTCATCAAAAAAAACTGCAACATTCCCACCATACTTTTTCCGGGTAGTCCCAGCCAGGTGAGTAAATACGCTGATGCTTTATTATACCTTTCCCTCATCAGTGGCCGCAATGCCGATTTGTTAATAGGCCAGCATGTAATAAGTGCGCCGCTGGTAAAACAAAGCGGATTAGAAATTATGCCCACCGGGTATATGGTAATTGATGGCGGAGCACCCACTACAGTATCTTACATCAGCAATGCCACACCCATACCAGCCGATAAAAATGAAATTGCGGTATGTACCGCCATGGCCGGCGAAATGCTGGGCATGAAATTAATTTATATGGATGCCGGCAGTGGAGCCAAGCGTGCCATTACCGAAGAAATGATTGCCAAAGTTGCTAAATCTATCGAAGTGCCATTAATTATTGGCGGCGGTATTATTGAACCCGAAAAAGCTTACCTCAACTGTAAAGCCGGCGCCGATGTAATTGTTGTTGGTAATGCTATTGAAAAAGATCCTAATCTAATTAAAGAAATGGCAGCGGCGGTGCATAGTGTGCCGGTGAAGATTTAAGAAATTCTGTAATTTTTATTAGTATCAATAATTGAAAATAAAAAGTAAATTTGTAATACATGCCAACGGTATTACTAATAAATGGCTTTAGGTTTTTCTTTTACAGTAATGAAAACGATGAGCCTATTCATATTCATGTAAAAAAAGGTAATGCCGAAGGTAAAATATGGCTTATGCCAAACTGTGAAGTTGCGTATTTACATGGCTTTACAAATTCAGAAGAGAAAAATATCCTTGAGGTTATAAATGATAATTTTGAACTTTTAAAAACAAAATGGAATGAGTACTTCAATAAATAATTACGATACTATTGAACAACTTATTTATACTGAAGGGTTACGTATTCAGGCAGTTGATTTTCATAAGGAACTGGATCTGATGCTTGTGGTATTAAATACAAAAGCCATTTTGCAGCAAAAAATATCTACCTATCCTTCGCTGGTAAATGCTACAAAAGAAAATCTTATGCAGTATGAGCTAACTGGTAATGGTACAGGCATACATTGGCCTGCATTAGATGAAGATTTAAGCTTAAAAGGGTTTTTAAAAGATGAACTCAGGCAAGCTGTGAGCAATAATAAAAATAATATTGCCGCTTGACTGGTAAAGTGTTTATTTCACTTTCTCCACCCTGCTTGGCGTATCCTTACCAGCCACGATAGAGGTGCTGCTTATGGCAATAACTTTAATGATCTCGGCCATATTATTCATATCCAGTGTACCAATTTCATCACTTTGTTGGAACGAAGGGCACTCTTTAACTGTTAACCTCTATTAAGCTTCTTTCTAAGTGGATAATCACGATACGGATAAATTGCAAACAACATACAAAAAAAGTCCGCTTCATCTTATAAAATGAAACGGACTTTTTTTTATTTGACTGGTGAATATTATTGTTTAGATTTCTTTTTTAATTGAAAAGAATAACTGCCTTTAAATTCAAGCCAGATAGTTGGGTTAGGCCGATAATCAATATCCGGAGTTCCATGTGCAATTACAAATAAAGAAATTTTCCTCTTTTCTAAACCCAATAATAAACGTGGGGCAAAAAATTGGAAACTTCTGGTCTTCAATTCATATTTGTTGCCAGTCCACAGTGAGTCTTTAAATTTAGTACCGTTATTCATTTCTCCAACCCCCAATCCTAAAATAATACCTGTAGCGTTTTCTTTTCTTTTCTTAAAATGATAAAGCCCGTCTAAAAATAAATCATACTTCAGGCGTTTGTATTCTTTTTGATTTGAGTTTGATAAGCCTTGTGCATTTTTACCATAGTAAAGATGATTATATCTAAAGTATGTAGCTAACTGTACCGATATTTTATTTTTATGAACATATTGTTTTAATGCTATTGCTAAACTTTTATTTCTGAAATGTGCTATACCGTCATAGTCGTATGTAAAATCAGGAGATCGCCTGTTTGTATAGTTAGTTAGCTCAAAAGCAGCATTTCTAACGGCGATACCAATTTCTAAAGATGGGTTAAATATTAACTTGTTTTGTGCATGCATGGCACTATTCACCCAACATAGTAAAAATAGAATAAGAATTTTTCTTTTTATAATCTTCATAATAGTACTTTATAGCTAGTAACCTAAAATTTTAAAAGAAATTTGAGAGCCATTTACTACAGCGCCATTATAGTATAAACCAAAACTTCGATAATCCCAATTGTTAACTATTGAAGCAGTATAATAAGGTGTGTTTCTTCCTTCGTTTGCATGATCTGCAGAACGATAAAATAAATCCCAAGGTAGTGTTTCAACGGAAGGTCCGGCACGCTGGTCAATTCTTCCATTGGGTTTATAGCGATTAAGACCGGCTGGCCAATTGTCTTTTTCAAAAATTACAAAATCAAAAAAAATGGGGTCGCTATAAAGATATTGGGCTTGCCAATTTGTTTCTAAAGCATAATTTACTACCATGTCATCCCCTCTTCTAATTTGTTTTCTCTTTACTTTTTTTATTAACTTACCTAGATAATTACTCTTTTGCAATGAGGTATAATTTTCTTCTGCTGCTGGATAAAAATTACCAAGTGCTCGATTGTTGTGAGTATGTAGTTTAGCTCTTATTGAAATTTCTGAAGCACCAGCTAACCAAGATTCTTTGGCATCCTTAATTATCATCCTTTCAAGCTTGCAATTTACTTTTGCATGTCCTAAATCTGGAAAAGGTACAGTAAAAGGTGCATCCATTGTTGGGTCACAATCTGGTCCAGTACAACCAGTTGGCGGCGGAGGTGGAGGGTCGTCATTACCTCCCCCACCCCCGCAGCAAACACCTGAAATCGCTTCGGGACAATACTGATATACGCCATCAATAAGCTGCGGAGGGCAAAAGTTTCCATTGTTACCTACCGATTCGTTTAATGAAATTATCCAAACTTCATTTTCATTGGCATATTCTTCATTTACCATACCCCAATATTCTAATTGATTACTACCGTTTAAAACATAGCCGGCATAACTTTCATTTTCATTGGTTGCTGAATCAACTTCAGAGTCCCCGGCATAGTAAATATAAACAATAGAATCTGCCGCAACATTTGTTGGAGCAGTATAATTTTTTTCCTCTTTCATATCTTCCTCATGTTGAAATTTGGGTATATAAATCTGAGGATAGAAATTACTGCCTTCAATATTTTTAAATGCATTTAAACCACTATTTATTTGGAGTGTATTTAATGCTTCTTTCCAATTAGTGTTTTTTTGGAGATTTTGTATTAATACTTCGTATTCACCATCAAATTTCTTTTTTGCTTCTGTATGCACAAAACTTACAAAATCTTTATTTTTTGCTAATAGAGCAATCCCTTCAGTAATTTGCTTTAATTGTTTGTTAGCAAAGTCAATTTGATTATGTGTAGATTGGCTAGTAATGGGTACAGAGTTTTCAAAACCACTATCCGTTTTTTGACAACCAATTAAAATAAAAATAAACATAGAAAAATTGCTGTAGCATTTTTTGCTTTCATATTTACAAATTTAGATGAAAAAAATATTTCATGTAATATGAAAAAAAATGGCATTACCAAATATTCAGATAAGTATTTACAAAAAATACCACGAATAGGTAATAAGTAATACTGGGTACTGCTAATAAAATAGGTGTGTGTGATCCTAAATTGTCGGAGTAAAAAATAACTTTAGTATGATGAAAGTGTAGAGTAAGAAAAGTAATTATTTCACCTTCTCCACCCTGCTCGGTGTATCCTTATCGCTTAAAATAGTTTTGCTACTTATGGCAATAGCTTTAATGATCTCTGCCATATTATTCATATCCAACGTACCAATCTCATCACTTTGTTTATGGTAGTTAGGTTCGTTATTGGGTACTTCTTCCATTTTAGAAGTGGAGATAGTATGAGCAGGTACACCCAACTCGGCAAGTGTGGCATTATCGCTGCGGTAAAATAAATTTTGTTTGGGATAAGGATCTGGCTCAAAATGAAATTTAGAACCAGCAAGGTTGGCTTGTAAAATTTTGCCCATATCACTTTTTTCGTAGCCGGTAATATAAGCGCTATTGGTACCCCATTTACTTTCGGTACCAATCATTTCAATATTAAACATGGCTACTACTTTATCGGCGTTTAATTGCTTGCTAAAGTAGCGGCTGCCAAAGCCACCAATTTCTTCGGCGGTAAATGCAACAAATATTATGGTGCGTTCATTTTTTTCTTTTAAAGCACTAAAGTATTTTGCCAGCATCATTACGGCTGTTGTACCTGCTGCATCATCGTTGGCGCCATTGTAAATACTGTCGCCTGTTGCATTAGGTTTGCCCATACCTAAATGATCGTAGTGGCAGCTATAAACAACATACTCTTCTTTTTTACTTTTACCGGGCAAAACAGCTACTACATTTTTGAGCGGCTGGGCAGATATTTCATTTTTAATGTGCAGGCTAATAGCAGAAGGATTAAAGTTGCTTGTTAAAATAAATACCTGCGAAAACGCCGAAGAGAATTTTGCACTGGCTGCAAAGCGTTGCAGTCTTATAAAAGCTTTAGAATAAGCGGTATCAATCAATACCAGTAAATTTTTATCAACACCCAAAAGCGGAAATACTGTTTTATTAAAATTATCTCCCGCTTTAACTGTCACCACTTCGTAATCTTTTAGCGCAGTAATAGTAAGTTCAGCATTAGTGGTACTTGCAATAACATTGCTGGTATTTAAAGAGTCGGTACCAATCATACCGGTTATTGTTAAAGGTTTTGCTTTTATCATGGCAAACTCCTGAAAATAATTTTTGCTACTGCCCAAAAACTGCAATTTGCTTTTTGCAAATTCTGCTGCAATAAAATCAGCGGCTTTATCAATGCCGGGTGTAAATGTTTTACGGCCCTGCATATCATCGGCCGATAATATTTTTTCAATACGTTCCACTTCGGCAGCATTTATAATTTTATCAATGTTTTGTGCTGCCGCACAAAAACCACACAACAGCAATGCTGATGAAAACAATAACTTGCTTAATGACATAGAAATATTAAAAAAGGTAAAATATACAAATGAAGTAACAATTCTAAAAAACTATCAACCATCAACTCTTTACAGGCTCATCATCTCTTTAAACTTAACCGCTTGCCTGCGGCTTACTTCTACTTTTTCGCCACCTTGTAGCTCTAGTAAAAGCCCACCATTAAAGTAAGGCTCAATTTTATCAATCATGCGCAGGTTAACAATATGCTTGCGGTTAGCCCTGAAAAAAACTTTTTCATCAAGCCTTTCTTCCAGTGCATTTAGCGATTTTAAAATTAAAGGTTTGTTGGGGCCAAAAAATACTTTGGCATAGTTGCCCACACTTTCAAACAAACGCACTTCACCCAGTTTTACAAACCAGCAACGTTCGCCATCTTTTACAAAAACCTGGTCGGCTTCTGTTAACATGCCACGGTTAATACTTGCCATTGTTGCGGCCAGTTCTTTTTCTTCGGCCTGCTGTAATTTTTGCAGTGCATCGGCTAAGCGTTTTGGCTCCACCGGTTTCATTAAATAATCCAGCGCATTTACTTCAAATGCTTTTAATGCATATTCATCATACGCTGTGGTAAAAATTACATGTGGTGCTTTTTCCAGCTCCTGCAGCATATCAAAACCGGTTTTGCCGGGCATTTGTATATCTAAAAAAATAAGGTCGGGAGAAAGGTTCTCTATTTTTTCCAACCCTTCATTGGCATTGGCTGCTTCGCCAATTACTTCTATTTCCGGAAAATCAAGTAATAGTTTTTTTAATTCATTTCTTGCCAAACGTTCATCATCAATAATTACAGCTTTTTGCATAGTTGAGTTTGCTTTATTGTTGAATACTTTAAATAATAACCGGCATGGTTACTTTGCTTTGCACCATATTGTTATCCATATTTTTAATTTCAAAATGTGCTTTGCCCTGATACATCAGGTTAAGCCTGTCCTGGGTGCTTTTAATACCAAAACCATCTGCATTTATTTTGCCATTTAACTGGCCGGTATTTTGTACCAGCAACTCCAGGTTATCGCCTTTAAAATTGGTTATTATACGCACCAAACCGCCGTTAACCAGTTTGCTTATACCATGCTTAATCGAATTTTCCACCAGCGTTTGCAACATCATTGGCGGTACTTGTTGCGTCAACGTATCCTGATCAATATCCAGTTCTACTTTCAGCCTTTCTTCAAAGCGCATGTGTTCCAAAGCAAGATAATCAGTAACAATATCTAATTCTCTTTGCAAAGAAACTGTTTCAGATTTTTCGGCCTGCATACTGCTGCGTAAAATATTACTCAATTCGGTAATGGCAGTCCGGGCCCGTTCGGGGTTTTCATCTACCAACGCCCTGATACTGTTTAACGAATTAAAAATAAAATGAGGGTTGATGTGTGATTTAATAGTTTTTAATTCCAGTTCTTTAACAGTGCTTTCTAATTTCAATCTGTCCAGCTGATCTTTTCTGTTTTTTTCCAGGTAATGGTAAACGATGTAAATTAAAAACCAAAGTGCAATCAATAAAATATTTTGATAGATGCCCAGCAGTTCAGTCTTGTCTTCATACTTCCATTCTCCGCTTTTATTTCTGTGCCAGCCGGTACTTTTTTTAATATCCGAAATGGCTTTAGGATTTATAGAATCTCTTAGTGGCGTAGTGTTATTATAGTAAGGTACTTTATCAAGCCCGGCACTTGCTTCTGATTTTTTGGCTTTTTCTAATTTATAATTTTGGATATACTTTTCAAAAGAGTAAGGAGTAGCTTTTTCAATTGCATCGCCGCCATAAAATTGCAGCAATGAAGTGGCAACAATACCTGCAATAAAAACCACCCACACTTTATTAAGCGAAAATTTTAGCCAGTTGGTTTTTTTTATAACAGTTCTTAATAAATGAGTGCAAATTATACCAGAGATTAAAAAAACAGCTAAGCTTACCAGGTATTCATTTTCTCCACCATGCTGTGCAAAGTTTTCGCCATATACTACCAGGTTAATGTACACATGAATAAGGCCAAAAACGCCCCAGCCTATAATCTGGCAAAGCCAATACCTGATGTTTGTTTTACCCATACTGCAAATCTAAACTTCAAGATAGTGAATTTACGATGTGTTTTGATTAATGGCGAAATGATGGGGTGAGAGGTTAAGTATATGTTATTTTAAATAAATGGTATGCGTTGCGTAATCAGGTAGTTATGTGGCAAGATTTTTATCTGTTATGCAACCCTTATACCACATCTGTTATCTAAAGTATATTAAAAATTAAAAAGCTAATATTAATATGTCATTTAATCTGATTGATGCAGCAAAAGGCCTTTTTACCAGCGAATTGATAAACAAGGCCAGTTCTTACTTAGGTGAGAGTGAAACAAGTGTCTCCAAAGCCATGAGTGGTATTTTACCAACGGTTTTAAGTGGTTTAGTAAACAAAACCTCTACACATGAAGGTGCAGGAACAGTGGCACAACTAGTAAACAACCAGCAACAGGCAGGTGTTTTGGATAACTTAGGCGGTTTTTTTGGAAACGAAGGCGGTAGTCTTTTAAATAAAGGCGCTGGATTATTAAGCGGATTATTTGGTCATAGGTTAGATGGTGTAACAGGATTACTATCAAATTTTGCAGGCTTAAGATCATCTTCTACCACATCTTTATTAAGCATGGCCGTGCCGGCAATATTGGGTTTAATTGGTAAGCATGCTAATAATGGAGGAGCAAGTGGCATTACATCGTTATTAAGCAGTCAGAAAAATAATATTGCAGCAGCAGTTCCATCTGGTTTAAATCTTAGCACTGTATTGGGCAATTTTGGTGGTGATTTAAGTGATATTGATCTTAACGAAAAAGTAAATTCGGCACATTATCCAAATAAAACTGTAGAAAAACCGGGCGGCGCCTTAAGTTTTTTACTGCCTTTACTTTTATTGGTAGCAGCTGCAATGGGGGCCTGGTATTTGTTTGGCGGCAATGGCTGCAACAAAGGCAGCGAAGCAATAGCGGAAGGTGCAGATTCGTTGCAATCAAAAACAGAACAGGTGGCGGGAGATATTAAAGACGTAGTAGTTGCAACAGCAGGTAAGGTAGATAGTTTAACAGGGGATTTTGTATATGATTTGGGTAAAAATATTACCATAGAATTGCCTGATAATGCAGGTAAATTAGAAGTAGGAGAAAACTCTACAGAAAATAAATTATACCAGTTTTTATCCAACCCTCATTCGGTAATTGATACCGTAAAAGGCAATTGGTTTGAGTTTACCAATGTAAAATTTAAAACCGGCAGCTCAGATATTACAGATGCATCCATGGCACAACTGAAAAATATCGTGGCAATTGCTAAAGCTTATCCAACTGCTCAATTTAAGTTGGGAGGATATACTGATAATACTGGTAGTGCTGCTGCAAATATTGCATTATCTCAAAAAAGAGCAGATGCAGTAGTTGTTATGTTAAAAAAATTAGGAGCTGCTCCTGCTTCAATATCAGGTGCAAAAGGTTATGGTCCCGAATGGCCTTTAGCAGACAATACAACTGAAGAAGGAAGAGCTAAAAACCGCAGGGTAGCAGTAAATGTAAAATCAAAATAATTTTCAGGCATAAGAATCACCGTCAAAAGCCTCCGGAACTTTACCGGGGGCTTTTGTTTTGGGCCATATTGGTGCAGGTGATTTTAAAATGATGAAATCCCTATTTTTGCGGCTATGCGATTAACCCCGGTTACAGATAGTAATACAGCAAAAGAATTTTTGCAGGCTGCAATAGCAATTTATAAAGAGGAGTCTAACTGGATCCGTCCGCTGGATAAAGACATTAACGATGTTTTTTGTAAAGAAAAAAATAAAGCGTTTCGTTTTGGAGAAGCGATGCGCTGGATATTAAAAGATGAAAAAGGAAATCTTATTGGTCGTATTGCAGCATTCACTAATAAAAAATATAAAAACAAAGGTGATGATGTTGCCGTTGGTGGCATTGGTTTTTTTGAAAGCATCAATAACCAGGCTGCTGCTAACCTTTTATTAGATACTGCAAAGCAATGGCTAATGGAAAGAGGTATGCAGGCTATGGATGGCCCTATAAATTTTGGAGAAAGAGACCGCTGGTGGGGCATGGTTACCGAAGGCTTTTATGAGCCGTTGTATTGTATGAATTACAATGCACCTTATTATGTTACCCTGTTTGCAAACTATGGTTTTCAACCTTTCTTTCACCAGATATGTTTTGGTATGGTGCCGCAGGCACCATTGGCACAAAAAATATGGGACAGGCATAATGCTATAGAAGCCATGGGGGGCTTTAGTTCTTCCACTATTAAAAAAAATCAGCTGGAAAAATTTGCAGCTGATTTTGCAACCGTATACAACAAAGCCTGGGCCGGGCATGGTGGCTTAAAACAGATGGAGCCTAAGCAAGTACTGGTAATGTTTAAAAAAATGAAACCGGTAATGGATGAAAAACTGGTATGGTTTGCCTATTATAATAATGAGGCTGTAGCTATGTTCATTAACCTACCCGATTTAAACCAATGGTTTAAACACCTTAACGGAAAATTTGGCCTGCTGCAAAAATTGAAATTTTTATGGTTGCAAAAATTTGTTGCCAACGATAAATTTACCGGGTTGGTATTTGGCGTAGTGCCCGAGTGGCAGGGCAAAGGTGTAGATGCCTACATTATTGCCGAATCGGCCAAAGTTATTCAAACCGACAAAAAACCCCGGTACGAAAAATATGAAATGCAGTGGATAGGTGATTTTAACCCTAAAATGCTGAATATTGCCGATAGCCTGGGCGAAACTTACCGTAGCCGCAACCTTACTACTTACCGGTATCTGTTTGACAGAACTAAGGAATTTAAGCGCCATCCGATATTAATTTGAGATTTCAGATTTTAGATTTTAGATTTGCTTAATTCGGTTCATAGTTCATGGTTGATAGTTCATAGCAATATGTCTCCTGCCATCAACCATGAACCATGAACTATTGACCAATGGATAAATTCATCGTTTCAGCAAGAAAGTACAGGCCACAAAATTTTTCCACAGTGGTGGGGCAGGCGCATATTACTACTACTTTAAAAAATGCTATAAAGAATAATCAACTGGCGCATGCCTTTTTATTTTGCGGCCCCAGGGGTGTAGGTAAAACCACCTGTGCAAGAATTTTAGCTAAAACCATTAATTGCGAAAATCAAACTAAAGAAGGCGAGGCTTGTAACACTTGCCACAGTTGTGTTTCATTTGATGCCGGTACTTCGTTAAATATACATGAGCTGGATGCTGCCAGCAACAACTCGGTAGATGATATCCGTAGTTTGGTAGAGCAGGTACGCTTTGCACCTCAAGCCGGCAAATACAAAGTATATATTGTGGATGAGGTACACATGTTAAGTGCCTCTGCTTTCAATGCATTTTTAAAAACATTGGAAGAGCCACCGCCTTATGCCATTTTTATTCTGGCTACAACTGAAAAGCATAAAATTTTACCTACTATCTTAAGCCGTTGCCAGATATTCGATTTTAAAAGAATTACCAATAACGATACGGTAGATCACCTGCAGGAAATTTGTGATAAAGAAGAAATAAAAGCAGATAAAGCCGCCCTGCACATCATCGCACAAAAAAGCGAAGGCTGTATGAGGGATTCCTTAAGTATTCTGGATAAAATAGTAAGTTTTACCAATGGCCAGTTAACTTATGCCAATACTTTAGAGCATCTTAATATTTTAGATGAGGATTATTATTTTAAGTTCATCGATTTTATGCAGCAGCAAAATATGAGTGATGCTATGCTGCTGTATGATGAAATAAACCGCAAAGGTTTTGAAGGCGATACGGTGATTGAAGGCTTTGCAGAATTTATAAGAAACATCCTGGTAAGTAAAGATGCCAAAGCAGCAATATTACTGGAAGTAGCCGAAGATTTTAAACAAAAATATTTGCAGGCTGCACAAAAAATAAATGCAGGCTGGTTAATAGGCGCATTAAATTTATTGAACGAAGCCGAAATAAATTATAAGCAGGCCCGTAATAAAAGATTACTGGTAGAGTTAACCATTATTAAACTCAGTTACCTGCAACAGGCTATCGAGCTGGTAAACAACGATGGCGTTGTAAGTAAAAAAAAACTGATTGAATCAACAAAGCCGGTGGCATTTAGGGCGGTGCCAATAATAAGAGTTAAGGAAGAGCTTGAGGCGGTTAGCCAAAAGCCAAAAGCTGCACCAGCACAGGAAGCCAAACTGATAATTGAAAAAGCTGAGCCAGAAACAAAGCACCCTGCTGTAAATGCAGTGCCAGCAAAACTGCCAGCCGAAAACGATAAACCAAAAGCTGCATTGGGTTCTTTAAATGCCATCCGAAAAAAATTAGCAGAACAAAATAAAAACGCAGGTCAAGATCAGAAAACATTAACAGAGGAAGACCTGAAAATAGTATGGGGATTATTTATAGAAAAACTGGTGGAAAGAAAAAACCCTGCGGCTGTTACCAATTTTAAAAATGCAGGATTGAGTATTGTTGATAATAATACCATAGAAATAACAGCAAAGGGAGAAATACACCGGGCCTTTATTGAAAATGAACGGGCAGACTTGATCTTACATTTGCAAAATTATTTCAATAATCGCTTTTTAGTATACCGTGTTATTGTAATAGAAGATACCACTGAAGTAGAGGAAACAGATGCTCCGCTAAGCAGGAAACAACAGTATCTGAAAATAATTGAAGAGTACCCTTTGGTAAAAGAATTAAAAGAAAGGTTGAAATTAGAATTAGACTGATAATTCAATACGGTCATTTCCTCTTTTTGCCTTAATTTCGAACCTCATTAATAAAAAATCAGAAATAATTAATATATGGCAGAAGTAATACGCATGCCGCTGTTGAGCGATACTATGACGGAAGGCAAAATAGTTGCGTGGAATAAAAAAGTAGGCGACAAAGTAAAAGCTGATGATTCTCTTGCTGATGTGGAAACCGATAAAGCCACTATGGAAGTAGTAGGTTATGCAGATGGAACCTTATTGTACATTGGCGTACCTGCTGGCGAAGCGGCAAAAATTAATCAGATTATTGCAATAGTAGGTAAAGAAGGTGAAGATTATAAAAGTTTGTTAGATGCAGATGGTGGCGCAACAAGTGCAACACCTACGGCCGCATCAGCAGCTGCTCCTGCAACTCCTGCTCCTGCTGCGGCAGCAACGGCAACTGCAAAAGTAGCCTTACCTGCAGGCGCCAAAGAAATTCGTATGCCGCTGTTAAGTGATACCATGACAGAAGGCAAAATTGTTTCATGGAATAAAAAAGTAGGCGATCTTGTAAAAAGTGATGATGTATTGGCTGATGTGGAAACTGATAAAGCCACTATGGAAGTAGTGGGTTACGAAGAAGGTACTTTATTATATGTAGGTGTAGAAGCTGGTAAAGCCGCTAAAATAAATGAGATTATTGCAATAGTGGGTAAACCTGGCACAGATGTAAGCGCTTATGTAGCTGCAGAAAAATCCGGGGCAAACTCAGCACCGGCTGCAAGTGCCCCCGCTACAGAAGCTGCACCTGCAGCAACCCCGGCCGCACAACAACAAACAACAAACGACGAACCACAAACTGCATCTTCTAACGGCAGGGTAAAAGCATCTCCGTTAGCAAAAAAATTAGCTGCCGATAAAGGAATTGACATTAGTAAAGTAAGTGGTAGTGGCGATAATGGAAGAGTGACCAAAAAAGATGTAGATAGTTATGTGCCAGCTGCTGCAGCTCCGGCTCAAACTGAAACTGCTGCCGCAACAAAACCAATACCGCAAGCAGCAGCATTTGTTGCCAACGGACAAGAAGGATACACCGATGTTGCACTTACACAAATGCGTAAGGTAATTGCACGCCGCCTGGGCGAAAGCAAATTCAGCGCACCGCATTTTTACTTAACTATGGAAATTAACATGGATAATGCCATGACGGCAAGAGTAGCCATGAACGAAGTGAGTCCGGTTAAAATTTCTTTCAATGATATGATCATAAAAGCCAGTGCAATGGCATTGCGTAAACATCCTGATGTTAACAGCAGCTGGATGGGAGAATTTATCCGTCAAAATCACCATGTACATATTGGTAGTGCTTTGGCTTTACCCGAAGGTTTAATTGTTCCGGTAATTCGATTTGCCGATCAAAAAACATTATCACAAATTGCAGCCGATGCCAAAGAGTTGTATGGCAAAGCAAAAGATAAAAAATTACAACCTGCAGAATTCAGCGGTAACACATTCACCATCTCTAATTTAGGAATGATGGATATTGAAGAGTTTACGGCCATCATCAATCCTCCCGATAGTGCCATCTTAGCGGTGGGTGCTATTAAAGAAAAAGTGGTGAAAAAAGGTGAAGGCTTTGGCGTAACCAACGTAATGAAACTTACTTTAAGTTGCGATCATAGAAGTGTGGATGGCGCCGTAGGTGCAGCATTCTTACAAACATTGAAAAAGTATTTGGAGAACCCGGTTACCATGCTGGTATAACAAGAGTTGTCAGCCTGAGCTTGTCGAAGGCGGGTTAATATAATAATCAAAGCGTTAGTTTTAAAAAGCTAACGCTTTTTTATTTTTTGTAACCAGCATTATTTCTTTAATCATCTTCATTGGCAGAGTTCATCCTGAGGAACGAAGGGCACACTTGTACATAAGTAATACTATTGAACTTTTATTGCTGTGGATTGACTCATGAAAGTGTTTGTTAAATGGAAGTATGGCTGCCTTAATAGAAAGAGCCGAAAAAAACATAGGAATCATTCTTTCCTTTACGATATATATGCACAACATGTGAATTAAATTGCTTAAATAGAGAGTCGCCGATTTGTAGTTTTTCAAAAGAAGAAATATTATCATCACCATATTTGTTTTGATAACCATATTCTGATGAACTGGTATCTTTTGAGTTGTAAACTTCTATGTAAAATACATTTCGGGATCCCATTTTTTTGGTTAACAAAATACCTTCTATCTTTTCTTCAAACTGAATTTGACTGAGATAATTTGTTCGTATAAAAACAAAAGCAAAAAAAAGTATAACAAATGTTATAAAAATGTACAACCATTTTTTTCTCTTCTTTTCTTCATCATCAAATGAATTTCTGTGAAAAAAATCGAATTTATAATTTTTGCTATTGTCCATATACTAAAGTTAAACTGTTTTTTATTTTTTAAGAGGATATTCATAGTATCATTAGTTATTCAGCTTTATACATCAGCTTTTACAAATAATTTTTACTACCTTAACCCTATGAATAAATTTTATTTCTTTGGTGCTATTGCCGTACTCGGTATTGTGGGAACAGCCTTTGGCGCCTGGACAAAAATTACCCACCAGTCTTATGCCGATACAGCAATTACAGCAGGATTGATCTGCCGGGCAGTTGGCCTGGCTGCATTGGTTTGGTTTTTATTTATGTGGTTAAAAAAGAAAAATTAAATACCTGGTATGAAAAAAATATGCTTTTTATGTTTTTGTTTTTTACTTACTGTTAATGTAAATGCGCAAGAAATTGTAAACCTGGTTTTAGTGGGTGATAAAGGCGTTACCGAAAATATAAAAGAAGCTCATTCTTTTATTGTGGTAAAAAAATACCCGGGCAGTTATCAAAGACTGGATTATAAAATAAGCGCACCATTGGAAAGACTTAGAAGTTATTCCGATTCTACCCTTGAAGTATTGCAGGGTAATTATTACGAGTATGCATCAGATGGAAAAATTACTCAAAGCGGGGGCTATCAAAATAATCTTAAAGAAGATGATTGGTATTATTATAATGATACGGGAAAAGTAATTCTGGAAGAAAAATATGTAAATGGAGTTTTAATTAAAACAATCAACCCCGATACCATTAAAAAAGAAGAACGGGCAGGTGCTATACAGGCTGTTGAAAAAGAGGCAACATTTGGTAAAGGAGACAGGGATTGGATAAAATACCTTTCAAAAAATCTGAATGCAGATCTAGCCATCAATTCGGTAAATGGCGGAGAAGTAAGAGTAATGTTTGTAGTAAACAAAGAGGGGAAATGTGTGGATGTGCATTTAAAAAAATCGGTAGAATTTATTTTAGACGAGGAAGTGATAAGGATAATTGAAAAATCTCCCCAATGGCAACCAGCAATACAAAATGGCCGAATTGTAAATGCATACAGGGTGCAGCCAATTACTTTTACCAAACAATAAAAAATTAACTTTCAATAAGTTTTGAAAATTCAGTAAATGAACTATCTTTATGGTATAAATCATTTATCATGAAACTTACCGAAGCAAAAGCACAGTTTATCAGCAGTTGGGGCGCCTTTGGTACGCATTGGGGTATCAACCGCACTATGGCACAAATACATGCGTTGTTGCTCATCAGTCCCGATCCCATAACACAGGATGATATTATGGAGCAACTCAATATCAGCCGGGGTAATGTAAATATGAACACCCGTGATTTGATTGATTGGGGATTGGTGGACAGGGTGCTTATCCCTGGCGAACGAAAAGAGTTTTTCAGCGCCGAAAAAGATATTTGGAAGGTAGCTACTCAAATTATTAAAGAAAGAAAGAAAAGAGAACTGGACCCCATGCTTAAATTATTAAGCCAGTTGGAAAAAATAGACGGCGATAAAAAGGATAAAGACACTAAGCAGTTTATAGACACCATTGCAGGGATTAAAAAATTTGGTGGCCAGGCAGATAAAATGCTGGATGTGATGATAAAGGCAGATGAAAACTGGTTTTTAGGCAATATCTTAAAATTCTTTAAATAGCTTTTTCGCTTTTGAAAACATAACAGCTGCTTTTGCAGCTTTTATTTAACAATGTGATTTCAAATATTTCTGAAATTATAAAATACATAGTTTATGAAACAGTTTAAAATGATTGATTTTTGGATTAGCAGCCTGCTGATTGCCGGCTTTGCAATAGCCAGCATTATTAATATGGATTATACATTTTTAATTGGCTATATAGTTATAGGAAGCTGGCAGGTTATAAGTATGATAGTTCACCTGGCAGCCCGCAGTTTTATTTATAAGGGCGGGGCAAGATTTGTATATAACTGGATTGCACTAATAGCGCTTATCACAATGCCAGTGGGGTCTTTTTTTATATTGTTGTTTGCAGCCCCTGTTATGGCAATTTATTATACTTACCTGTGTTACAAAGAAACTTATGTAATGATGCAACGACCTTTAGCTTTGCTAAAATAAAAACGTTTTAAAACAGCCAATCAGAAAATCAAGTGTAACTTTACAGTATAAATGAAACAACAACCGCTGATATTATTTGATGGGATTTGCAATTTCTGTAACAGCTCGGTAAATTTTGTTATTAAAAAAGATAAGAAAGCGGTAATACAATTTGCACCATTACAATCGGAAAAAGGAAGAATGTATTTACGGCAATACAATTACCCGGAAAACAATTTAAATTCCTTTGTGTTTATTGAAGAAGGCAAAGTGTACACACGGTCAACTGCGGCACTTAAAGTAAGCAGGTATTTAAAAGGGTTGTGGCCTTTATGTTATGGCTTTATTATAATTCCCAAATTTATAAGGGATGGCATTTATAACTGGATAGCTAAAAACCGCTACAAATGGTTTGGTGTAAGAGAGCAGTGTATGATACCATCACCCGAGGTAAAAAAAAGATTCCTGTATTAATATGAAAACTAAAAAAACTTTGGTCATTGGCGCTTCAGAAAATCCGGCACGGTACAGCAACCTGGCGGTAAAAAAACTTACCGCAAATAATCATCCCGTAATTGCTTTAGGCAAAAAAGCTGGCAGTATTAATAGTAACATTATAGAAACTGAAAAAAAGCAGTTTGAAAATATTGACACCGTTACTTTGTACTTAAATCCAATTAATCAAAAAGAATATTACGATTATATTTTATCACTAAAACCCAAGCGTATCATTTTTAACCCCGGTACCGAAAACGATGAGCTGGCAACGCTTGCACAAAATAATGGTATAGTAGCCCAGGAAGCCTGCACATTAGTTTTATTAAGCACAGGGCAGTACTAAATAAACCTACAAAGCGTGTAGATGTTTTTCTAAAAAACAGCTGTTTACAACAAAAATAAAATAAAAGAAAAAGCACCCCGTTCTGGATGTATTGAAATGAATTACGAAAATAATTCACAGTAAAAAATCCAGACCATGAAACGCCTTACCCTATATACATTGGTGTTGTTTGCCTTAATAGCACAAACAACTTACGCACAAAATCCAACGGGTGCAAAACCAAAATTATTCAGCAATTTTCCTGAAAAAATTATTTGTTCGCCATCAGAGTTAAGTAGAATTTTTACAGCAAGCACCGACCAGAATATCAGCCTTTCATTTTCTGATAATTTTTTATTCAGTGGTACTGTAACCAGCAATGTGGTTAAGTATGCCAACCTGCAAACAGCGGTAATAAAATCTCCTGTATTTGGCGATGCTGTTTTTGCAGTATCTAAAATTACCAATGCCGATAAAAGCGTTAGTTATATAGGCCGCATTATCAGTAAAAAATATTTTGATGGCTACGAACTTAAAAAAGATACACAAAATAATTATCGACTTATAAAAATTGAAACCGACAGAGTAATTCAGGATTGCAGCCATAATTAGGATCCTGAATAATAAAATCCTTATCCCTAAAAAATCCACCCTATCATGAAAAAACTATACTTACTTTTTACCGTAGTTTTAGCATTGTTACTTTCAATAAGATCTTTAGCAGTGCCCGTACTAAATAGTTTGCCGGGTGCTACAGCAGTAATTTTTCTTGATTTTGACGGCCATTATGTTTACAGCTCTGTTTGGAACGGTGGCTCGCCTCTTGCTTGTGCCGCATCTGCAATGTCAGATCCTCAGATTACAGAAGCATTTAACCGTACAGCAGAAGATTACAGGCCATTTGATATTAATATTACTACGGACTCTGTGGTGTTTTTGGCAGCGCCATTAAATAAACGTTTTCGTGTAATAATTACGCCTACAAGCGGATGGTATCCCGGTGTAGGTGGTGTTACTTATATCGGATCTTTTGTTTGGGGAGATGATACTCCCGGGTTTGTTTTTTGCGATCGTTTGGGGCCTAACAGTCCTAAAATGGTAGGCGAATGTTGTTCACACGAAAGCGGCCATGCTGTAGGGTTATCTCATCAATCTAAATATGGTAGCGATTGCGTTTCGCCAATAGAACAGTATAATAGCGGCATTGGTAGCGGCGAACCTGGTTGGGCACCAATTATGGGTAACAGCTATTACAAAAATTTAAGCAACTGGAACAATGGCCCTACACCTTATGGCTGTACCAATATGCAGGATAACTTATCTATAATAACCACCCAAAATGGTTTTGGATATAGGGCTGATGACTATAACGAAACAATGAATGGTACTACCACCATTTTAACTGCAGGCAATTTTACAAAGCAAGGAGTTATCTCTACTAACACAGATAAAGATGCATTTAGATTTACAGTATCGCAAAACTCCAGCTTTCATTTAACAGCAGTGCCTTTTAATGTAGGGGCAAATTATATTGGGGCAAACCTCGATATTAAACTGCAGTTGTATAATGTTTCGGGAACATTGATCAACACTTACGATCCGGCTAGTACATTAAGTGTAACGATAGATACTGTATTGAATAGCGGAACTTATTATCTTAAAATAGACGGCAGTGGTAACACCAATATAGGAGAGTACGGCAGTTTAGGTGCTTATACTTTAAGTGGTACCGGCGCAGCATTGCCCATACATGATGTGGCTTTAACAGGTAATGCAGATAATGGCAAACATAACCTTGCCTGGAACATTATTGCAGACGAATCTATAAAAGAAATTACCATTGAAACTTCGGCAGATGGTATCAGTTATAAAAGCCTTATTACCGTAGCAGGTGTGGCTAAAAATTTTTCTTACAATCCATTTCAAAGCAATGTGGTATACTATCGCTTAAAAGTAATTTCGGCAGTTAATCAAATGGTTTATTCTAACACTATAGTTTTAAAAGCACTTGCCCAATCAGATAATATTTTCAAGGTATCAACGTTTATAAATAATCAGATTACTATAAACTCAGCCTTGCCTTATCAATACCAGCTTAGTGATATAAACGGCAATAGTATAAATAAAGGAACTGGTGCCGCAGGTTTTAACAGCATAAATATAAGTAACCAACCTAAGGGTGTATATATTATCAGACTTTTCAGCAACAATGTAAATCAAACAGAACGGATTATAAAACAGTAAGGTAGATTCATGTGTAAGTTAAGGGTCAGCGTTAGGGGCTGGCCCTTTTTTTATGCCCCGGAGCCCCTAAATCCCCTGAAGAAGACTTTAGCGTTTTAAATCTTATTGCTCTTTTCACTTATCTTTTTTTTGACCTGACTTTTTGGTACTGCTGCAAATTAAAAAACTGTTACCAAGCCCCCTTCAGGGGATTTAGGGGCTGTATTTTTGGAGTTTTTTCAGTAACTTTAAAAAACCCATTTTTATGTTATGGAGAAAATTTAACGGAGATCCCATCCACCTTCCCATTAAAGATGCTGTTGAAAATGCTATTAAAAGAGAAACAGCAAATGGCTTTCATTTAAAAGTTTGTATTGGTACCGACAGCCAGGTTAAAGGCAAGGAAACAGAGTTTGCAACTGTAATTGTTTTTTTACGTGAAGGCCATGGCGGCTTCATGTTTATTCACAACGAAAAAACATTGTACAAGTACAGCATTAAAGAACGTATGCTGGTAGAAGTTGCAAAGAGTATTGAAATTGCTTATGAACTGTGCAATCTTTTTACGGTGCATAATGTTGACATGGAAGTACATGCCGACATTAATACCAATCCACAGTTTAAAAGCAACGAAGCCTTACGGGAAGCAATGGGCTACATACTGGGAATGGGCTTTGCCTTTAAAGCTAAACCAGAGGCCTTTGCCAGTAGCAGCTGTGCCAACAAGGTGGTGAATTAATAAAACACTTTATCAAAGTGTCATCTGTAGTTAAAAATTACGGATAGTATACCTGTCTCCCTTTTATTTTGTAATTATTCCTTCACAGTATTATTTGTCTCCTCAATAAAAGCAAGTATTTTATCCTTGCCTAATTTTTTTACCGCACTGGTTATAAAATGCTGCGGCAAAAACTGCCAGGTTTTTTTCATAGCAGTAAAAAAACTTTTTATGTTTTTACTTACCACGCCCTGATTCTCTTTATCTGTTTTGGTAAAGATGATGCTAAAGGGTACATCCCAGCCTTTTAATTGTTCTAAAAATTCAAGATCAATTTTTTGAGGCGAATGACGGCTATCTATTAAAACAAAAACCATGGTAAGGTTTTCTCTTTTACGCAAATAGTTTTCTATCATTTGCTCCCAGCGGCGGCGGCTGGTTTGGCTTACTTTGGCAAAACCATAACCGGGCAAATCAACAATATACCATTCATCGGGTTTCATAGCGGCTTTACTTTCGGCCTTATCTTTTTGCTGAGGGGTAGGTGCCGAAGTAATTAAAAAATGGTTCAGCATTTGCGTTTTGCCTGGTGCCGAAGATGTTTTCGCCAGCTTGGTATCGTTGCAAAGCATATTGATAAGAGAAGATTTGCCCACATTACTTCGCCCAATAAACGCATACTCCGGCTTATCGGGCACGGGGCATTTGGTATAATCGGGACTGCTGATAAGATATTTAGCCCATTTAATTAACATGCAGCAAAGATAAGTTTAGTAAGCTAAAAGCCTAAAGCTAAAAGCATGAAGCCTAAAGCCAAAAGCTTAATGTAGGATACTAAACTTCTAAACCTCTAAACCTCTAAACCTCTAAACCCCAAACACTAAACTCCCTCAAACCTAAAACCCTTTATCTTTGCAGCCTATGACAGAATTTGCACATGACACTGTGGTGCCGGATAAAGATAGCAACAGCAGCAAAAAGCAGCAGGTGGCCGCCATGTTTGATGATATTGCATTTAAATACGATTTTTTAAACCGTTTTTTAAGCGCCGGTATTGATATCAGGTGGAGAAAAAAGGCGATTAAACAAATTGCCGACTTGCATCCTAAAAAAATATTAGATGTGGCTACCGGTACAGCAGATGTGGCTATTATGGCATCTGGTATATTAAAGCCCGAAAAGATCATTGGTATCGACATCAGCGATGGTATGCTGGAAGTGGGCAGGCAAAAAGTGACAAAGGCAGGATTGGGAAATATTATAGAGTTGTTAAATGGCGATAGCGAAACAATAAATTTTAAAAATGATTCGTTTGATGCGGTAACTGTAGCTTTTGGGGTGCGTAATTTTCAGCATTTAGAAAAAGGATTAAGTGAAATTTACAGGGTGCTGAAACCAGGAGGAAAATTAGTGGTGTTGGAATTTAGTAAGCCCAAAATGCCCGGAGTAAAAAGTATTTACGATCTTTACATGAAAGTAATAACCCCTAATGTGGGTAAATTATTCTCAAAAAACCGCAACGCCTATAAATATCTCGACGAATCAATTCAAAAATTTCCTGAAGGCAAAAATTTTACTCAAATCCTGGATAACCTGGGATATTTAAACACTTATTGCAAACCACTCAGTTTAGGTATATGCAGCATTTATTGCGGTACAAAATAACTTATGTCCTGTTGGGCCTGATGCTTTTGCCTTTGTTGAGTACAGCTCAGTTAAGAGGCGAACTTAATTTGCCCGAGCATGATGATAAAGCTTATCATTTTGGTATAAACCTTGGTTTTAACAGGTCTCATTTTAGTTTTGGGCACCACCCCATCTTTATGCAAAGAGATAGTGTAATGGTAGTGGAAAGTATTAACAGCACTGGCTTAAATTTAGCCTGGTTGGTTGATAAAAGATTGAGTGAACATTTTAATATCCGTACTTATCCGCTTAACTTAACCTTTACCGAAAAGGCCTTTGAATATAATTTAAAATACCCCGACAGACCAGGAGGAGAAGATTCTGTTACCCGAAAAAAAGTACAATCTATTTCGCTAGCACTGCCCATTCAGTTAAAATTCAGCAGCGACAGAATTGGCAATTTTAAAGTGTATATGATTGGCGGCTTAAAAGCCGAGTATGATATGGCGGCCAATGCGGGTGCAAAAAAAGCTGAAAACCTGATAAAGCTTAATCGCCTTGATTATGGTGTTGAAGCCGGACTGGGCTTTCATTTTTATTACCCTTATTTTGTATTAACTACCGAATTAAAAACAGGCTGGGGGCTGGGTAATTTACACAGCCGTGATCAGGATCTTAAATTTTCTAACGTAATTGATAAGATCAACTCCCGTACAATTACTTTTTCGTTAACGGTAGAGTAGTTATTTTACAGGTGCTGCAACCGAAGTGCTGGCCAATTGCACTTTCAAAAAATCAGTGATCTTAGTAAATAAATGTATCCTTGCCGAGTTAGGGCTGTTGTCACTGATATTATGTAAATAATCAGGATAGAATAATTCATCAAACTGTTTACGATTTTGTATCAATGCTTTACTAAGCTCCATACTATTTTGAAAATGCACATTATCATCTGCAGTGCCATGTAATAATAATAAACCGCTTTGGTAATTATTTACAAAATTAACAGGCGAAGCATTATTGTAGCCTTCAGCATTTTCTCCGGGAGTTTGTAGCATGCGTTCAGCATAAATATTTTCATACAAACGCCAGTTGGTTACCGGGGCAATTGCAACCGCCGCTTTAAACTGGCCGGCATATTTGGTTGCAGCTAACGCTGCTAAGTAGCCGCCATAACTCCATCCCATTACAGCTATATTAGCAGTATCTATCCGGTAATTATTCTTGAGGTAATTTTTCAACGTAATAATATCTTCTATTTCCACATCGCCAGGTTTTTTGTAGGTAGCTTTTCTAAAAGCTTCGCCACGGCCAGGTGTGCCACGGGGATCAATGCAGGCCACCAAAAAACCCTGGTTGGCCAAATACCGCATGGTTAAAGTTTGCTTATCATCCCACTTATCCAATACTTCCTGCTTGCTTTGTCCGCCATATACATAAATGATCACCGGTAATTTTTTTGCAGGTGCATCATAGGGTTTTATTATCCAGCCTTTTAATTCCTCTTTTTTATTTCCTGTTACTGTTATAAAATCCACAGCAGAAATTTTATACTCATTCATCTTTAATCTCAGCTCTTTATTTTCCAGCAATTTTTCGTTTATACTGCGGCCATCTGTATTATACATTTGTAAGGAAGAGGCTGCATTAACAGTACTGTAATCATCAATAAAATAACGGTTGTTGGTGGTAAGCTGTACATTATGGTAACCATTACCATCAGTTAATTTTTTTCTTTTAGTGCCATCAATATTTATTTTGTACAAGTGTTTTTCTCTTATCCCCGATTCGTTTCCTGTATAATAAATATCACCCGTGCCTTCATTCACTGCTTTAATTTCAAATACATCCCAATCACCTTTGGTTATTTTTCTTTTTTCTCCGGTGGTGGATATTACTTCGTATATATCGTTGTAACTACTATCTTCGGTAAGCCATAAAAAACTATTGCGTGTGGTTAAGCAATAAATATTATTGGGATCAACTTTAATATAATCAGGCTTTGTTTCGGTTAAAACAATTTTAGTATTACCTGTTTTTACATCTGCACTTAATACATCTAATTTAGTTTGCGTTCTGTTCAGGCGCTGTATATACAAACCTTTATTATCCGGCTGCCATTTAATACCTGTTACGTATTGATTAGGATTTACACCCAAATCAACAGGTGTTATAATTTTATTTTTGATGTTGTAAATAAAAACGGTAACCTCGGGTACCATCTCTCCGGCTTTAGGGTAACGTTGTTTACTTACTTCTGGGTATACACGATCGTAATAAGAAATAGGGAAAGATTTTACTGCAGTTTCGTTAAATCTTAAAAAGGCAATGTATTGCCCGTCCGGGCTCCATTGGTAAGCCTGCATCATACCAAAATTATTTTCGTATAAAGCATCTGCCATACCATATAGGTTTTGCCCCATGGCACCATCGTAAGTTATGGGCTGCACCATATCGGTTTGCAGGTCTTTTACAAAAAGATTGCCTTCACGTACATAAGCAATCTTTTTACTGTCTGGCGAAAAGCTACTGTACCATTGTTTGCCTTCGGCAGTAACCGTTTTCATTACTTTTTTAGCAATGTCCCATATATAATTAAACTCTTTGGTAGATGTGTTGAACAGCGGTTCTATCTGTGTTTTTATCAGTATTTTAGAATCATCCGGAGAAAATTCGTAATCTTCAAAAAAGGTAAAAGTGGTAGGTAAACTATCGCCAACCTGTTTTATTTGATTGGTAAAAAGTGTATCAATTAATTTTCCGGTTTCAAAATCCAGCGAAAAGATCATCTCCAGGTTTTGCTCGGTACGGGCTTCAATAAACGCAAAACGGTTGCTGGTATGCAGCATGTGGGTTTGCTTTTTTTTCTCATCAAAAAAACCACTCCAGATGCCATCTAGGGTTAAATTTAATTTTTCTTTTTTTTGTGCGTAAGATCCCAATATAAACAGCATGCAAAAACATGCTGCGGCAAATTTCCGGCTTATCATAAAATATGATTAAGGTTAAAAAAATAAGTTATTATCATTGCTTGAAACAATGATTTTCCTGGATAAGGTTTGGTATGTAAAGGCTTAAAGCAAGCTCAGTAGCTCAAAAATACTACAAAAAATGACTTTTAAAAATCGTATTCTCTTTTAAACATATTTAAACGTATGCCCGCAGTTATTAAACTACTGTTGCTTTCGCCGGCTACATTGGCAATTTTATAATTTCTGTATTGCATCGACAGGTCAAAAAATAAATTCTCTCTCCATTCGTAAGATACCTGCAGCATTCCATTTAAGCAAGTGGCTTTACTGCCGCTGCCAATTTTAAATCCGCTGTTCATGGTTCTGGATGTATAATCTCTGAATGGGTTGGCACCAAAATTTTTTCCTGCACTGTCTAATCCCTGGTAATAATAAATTGCTTTTGCAGAAATATACCACCTGGGCGTAGGCTGAAAATTAACTATAGCTAACACTTCCTGAAAGTTGGCGCCCAAAGGATGTGCCAGTGGCTGATTGTAATGCGTATAATTGGCAATAGTATCGTTGTGAGAATAAGTAAATGGCCTTACACGATTGGTTTCTACCTGTATATCTAGATTGCGTACACCAAATGCATCTACATATTTTACACCGGCCTGTATACCAAATTTATTTACCCAGCTGGTAGGGTTATTTTTTACTTCCGATAAAATAAATTCATCTAATAATAACTGGCCGTACAACTGTGCCCGGTGTGCAATATTAGCTTTAAAATCTAAACCAGCCACGGCATTATCGGGGCTGCCCACAGTGCCTTCAATATGGCGGTAAAAAATAAGGGGATTCAGGTATTGAAAATCAAAATTATTTTTTCTGCCGAATATAACACCCTCGAATAGCCCAATATTCAACCACTTGGTTACGTTCATGCTCAGGTGGTGCATGGCAGCATATTTTCTGTCTAATAAAGTATCGCCGGCTTTTTTAAACTGCGGCATCAACTCCATAAATAAATTCTGGTAATTAAATTTCCAGATCTTGGTATTGAGTTTTAAAAACAAATTGCTATTACCCCAATCGCTTAAAAATAAACTGCGGTAACCATTGCCAATAAAATTTTTATCGTAACCAAACTGTACGTCCACATAATTTTTTACGGCGGCAAAAGTAATATAGCCACGGGCATCAAAATAATCAACGCCGTTTGTTTTAAAAGGTTTGTAAAAACCCACGCCGGGTACTGCTTTAGATTTGGCTACTTGTTGCTGAAAAAACTCCGGACCACGTTCCTGGTTTTCGGTAATAAAGGCAGAGAAGCCAATTTTTTTTGCAATTAAACCACGGGCTGTAATGCCACGGCTGTTTAAAGAAACGGATTTGTTGTTACCCGATTCAAAACCCTGGTGAATTTGCAATACCGGGTTTAGCGCTAAAAAGAAATTATCATTTTTTACTTCTAAAAAATTGGTCTTGGTTTTATAAAAAGCCCGTAGCAAAGGTTTCTTGCTCATAAAATCCTGCCTTGGTGCCGATACCCATTCGGTATTATTCATTAAAAAACTGTGCAGGTTGTATTCATCTATCGGGGTAAGGTCAAGGTCGGTCCATTGCCAGTATTTATCCCTGCCGGTACTATCTGCATAGCCCATCCTTGCACTATCTAAAAATTCGGCCTGCCGTACAATGGCTTTGCGGTTAAAAGGTTTTAGGGTAGAAAAGTTGAGGTCGGTATTGGTTTGCTGTTTAATTTCCAGTCTATCCACAAAACGAATATCTTTTGAACCCTGATTTAAATAGGTGGATTGTGCTGTGGCAAAAACAGGACAAATAAAAAATAGCAGTTTGGCAAAGCTTTTAATAATTTGCATTTAAATATTTTAGTTTAATCAAATGTCTAATTTCAAGATATGCAAAAATACCTTTTTAAAAACATTCAGGTTGTAAATGAAGGAAAAATAAAAATAGCAGATGTTTTAACCAATGGAGAGCGTATAGAGCGGATAGATAGCAGCATTGATGCCAAGGGCAATGCAATTGAAATTGATGGAACAGGCAAACATCTTTTTCCGGGTGTGATTGATGACCAGGTACATTTTAGAGAGCCTGGCTTAACACATAAAGCCACTATTTATACCGAAAGCAAAGCGGCCATTGCAGGCGGTGTTACCAGTTTTATGGAAATGCCCAACACATTGCCCAATGCATTAACTGCCGATTTGCTGGAAGAAAAATACAAGATTGCTGCTGCCACCTCCTTAGCCAATTATTCTTTTTTTATGGGCACCAGCAATACCAATGCAGAAGAGGTATTGAAGATGAATGCCCGCAAAAGAGATGTGTGTGGAGTAAAAATATTTATGGGTGCCAGCACTGGCAATATGCTGGTGGATAGCCATACCGCTTTGGATAAAGTTTTTAGCGAAAGCGAAATGCTGATAGCCACCCATTGCGAAGATGAAAGAATTATTAAAGCCAATTACGAAAGAATAAAAGCGGCCAAAGGCGAATTGTCTGCTTCGGATCATCCGTTGATACGGGATGAAGAAGCCTGTTTTGAAAGTTCGTTAACCGCTATTCAATTTGCAAAAAAATACAACAGCCGTTTGCATATACTGCATATCAGCACCGAAAAAGAATTGCAGTTGTTCAGCAATATGCTACCGCTGAAAGATAAAAGAATAACTACTGAAGTATGTGTGCATCATTTGCATTTTACAGCAGATGATTATGAGCAACTGGGTTATAAAATAAAATGTAACCCGGCTATTAAAGCGCCGCATAATAAAGCCGCTTTATGGGAAGCATTATTGGATGATCGCCTAGACATCATCGCCACCGACCATGCACCGCATACCTGGGAAGAAAAGCAGGGCAGTTACGAACATGCCCATGCCGGCTTGCCGCTGGTGCAGCATCCATTATTGCTGATGTTACATTATTACAACGAAGGCAAAATAAGTTTAGAAAAAATTGCAGAAAAAATGAGCCATGCCGTAGCTGATTGTTTTGAAATTGAACAAAGAGGTTATATACGGGAAGGTTATTTTGCCGATCTGGTAGTGGTGGATACCAACGCAAAATCAACGGTAAGCAAGGGAAATATTTTATACAAATGTGGCTGGAGCCCGCTGGAAGGTTTTAGTTTTCCGGCAACCATAGAAAAAACATTCGTTAATGGCAACATGGTTTATGGAAACGAGGTATGGAATGAATCTGTAAAGGGCAGCCGCTTGCTATTTGATAGAAAATAATAGCTATGCACCAGTTAACCAATCAACTAATTAACCAATTAACCAGTTAACACCAATGCAGGCAGATAAAACAACGCTTACCGATTTATCCATTTTTAATATTGATGAAGACCAGTCTGTTTTTCATTATTTGGATTTTACCCGAACTGTTGGTGGCAGAGAATGGCTACGGCATTTTTTAAGTAACCCTTATGATAATGTAAAAGATATTGTACACACCCAGCAGGTAATAAAAAAAATACAGCAGGTAGTACCGCAATGGAATAATACACTTATCTCCAATGGTACCATAATGGTAATTGAAAAGTATTACGAAACTGCGGTTGCAGAGATACCGCATAATGCCGGGCCTGTTGGTACATTATCGTATGCGATTTTTAATAAAGAAGATTTTTCTTTTGTGCGCTATTCCGTTAAACATTTTATAGATTTTTTTATTGGCCTGCAGCAATTAACTGAACTGTTATCTGAAGAAGAAAATCCTTTGCTGTTACAAACCATCATCGATCAAATAAAAGTACGGTTGAATAAAGCAGGATTGCCGCAGTTGCTGCCTAAAGGCAACACCACCGATATTCCCAAGGCCGACCTTTTAACACTCGGGTATTTTTTAAAAAGACGTTACAAGCAGGAAGCTTTGGAGTTGGTAGAAATTTACAGCAAACTGGATGCGTATTACAGTATGGCCTGTGCCTGCAGCAAACACCAGCTTTGTTTTCCGGAATTTATTGAAACGGGCAAGCCCGAAATTGTAGCCACACAATTATTTCATCCTTTGCTGCCCACACCGGTGGCTTATGACGTTGATTTAAACCAGCAGCAGAATTTTTTATTTTTAACCGGTGCCAACATGGGTGGCAAAAGTACTTTTATAAAAGCCGTAGGTGTATCCGTGTACTTGGCGCATACCGGCATGGGGGTGCCAGCTAAAAAAATGGAGTTAAGTTTGTTTGATGGCCTGCTGAGTAACATTAACGTGGTAGACAATATTATGCAGGGCGAAAGCTATTTTTTTAACGAAGTGCAGCGCATAAGAAAAACGATAGAAAAAATAACCGACGGCAGAAAATGGCTGATACTGATAGATGAATTATTTAAAGGCACCAATGTACAGGATGCCATGAAGTGCAGCAGCACCGTAATTGAAGGCCTGCTTAAAATAAACAACTCCCTATTCATCCTCTCTACCCATTTATACGAAATTGGGCAGGACCTTAAAAAATACTCCAACATACAATTTAAATATTTTGAAACCTCGGTGGTAAATGAACAACTGTATTTTAGTTACCAGTTAAAAGATGGTATTAGTAATGACAGGCTGGGTTATTTGATTTTGAAGAGGGAGGGAGTTGTGGAGATGCTGGAAAGGTTGTGAGTTTTTTATACATTAACATTGATTTGAAATCATTTTATGAAAAAAATATTTGCATTTAGTATTTTAGTGACATGTGTGTTTTTTATTAGTCATTCGTGTACTTACTCAGAAAAACCAACTTTATCGAGGGTGCAGGATAAACAGGAAATAATTAGAATTATTCCAAAAAATCAATATAGGAAAAATTTTTATCCCTATAAGATGGTTGAGAGGGACACAAAAAGAACAGGATTAAACTTTTTAGATAAGGGTTATGATTCAATGTTTATAAGGTTATGGTACGTTTACCGTGCCACAAAGCAGGTTATTGATTTAAAAAAAACTGATGGAAAATGGAGTGCAGAATTTCATTCAATGAAAATGGGCGTGATTGAAGAACAATTAGGAGTTGTTGAAACTAAGTCTATACCAATTTCACCCAAATCTGACTGGAATGTATTTATGAGCAAACTGTTTTCATTAAAAATTTTAGATCTTCCAGATGAGTCGGAATTACCTAATTACAAAAACCTTGTTAATGACGCTGCCTTTGTAGTTGTTGAAATTTCTACTAAAGAAATGTATAAAATTTATCACTACGGCGAAATATCCGAACACCTAGAATTTCCTCAGGCAGTTAATATGGAAAATATCATGAAACTTATTGATGAAGAATTTGGAATAAAAAGAGATGAAAAATTTTAATTTCTTCGCCTTGGTTCGTGTCTCACGAACCATTCGCTTAGTTCTCCATCTTGTTGGTGTCTTACGAACCATTCTCCATAATCAGTAAATATTATTAGCTTTAGAAATGGAAACGTTTCAAAGAAAATCACAAACAGCGTTACATAAAATTTACTTTTGGACAGCCACTATTCATAACTGGTTGCCCTTATTAGAAACAGATAATAACAAGCAAATCATAATCGATTCAATAAAATATTTATCCGATAAACATTTGATTACGGTATATGCTTTCGTTATCATGCCGAATCATATTCATCTTATCTGGCAACAAAATGAATTAAATGGGAAAGAAACTGCTAAAGGAAGTTTATTAAAATATTCTGCTCATCTGTTTTTAAATCAATTGCAAGCAGAAGGTAGATCAAACTTGTATGAGGTAAATGCCGCAAATAAAAAGCATGAGATTTGGCAAAGGGATGCTTTAGGTATTGAAATTTACAGCCGTGCTGTGGCAAAGCAAAAGCTGGATTATATCCATTTTAATCCGGTAAGCGGAAAATGGCAACTGGCGAAAGATGATATCAGTTATAAATATTCATCAGCTAAGTTTTATGAAACGGGTATTGATGAATTTGGCTTTTTAAATGACATTTATACTGTTTTTGATGGCGAATGATTGTGGCGAAGATTATGGAGGACGGTTCGTGAGACACGAACCAAGGCGGATGACTGCTTCTTCTTTTAATGAAATTATTTTTTGACGTTATATACACCATAGCAAACCCAAACTATAAGAATAATTGCAATTATAAGTAAAACAAGTTCATAATTTTCTTTTAATTGTTTAAGTATATGTGCCACAAAAAAAAAGGCTACAATGCCCGTAGCCAACATCATTAATCCTACAAGAGTTCCAAGCGTATCGGTTTTTAGAAAATACCACATTAATTTCTGCTATTTAATAAATTAAAAACACGATCAATCTCTCTCTGGTAAATTTCTATTGGCGGAGCCTTTAATAATATGCTTGGAAGTAATGGCATTTGCATTTGTGCATACTGATATGCTTCGTTCAGGCTTAGAGTAGCATCTTTATAAAATTCATATATATATTCCCTACTTTTTATTTCATTGGATGGTATTTCATATACGGATTGTGCTGTTAAAACTTCATGCTCTTTATTATTATTCATATCAATAAGAATATACTTCTTAGTTATTGTTAATAATACCTTGTTATTAATGATATGTGGAGTTTCTGTTTGGAAGAAAACCGACGACTGTCCTAGTCCCATTATCGCTGGGAAATCTACTGGCGAAAGGCTTAGATTTACTCTATAACTTCTTGCGTTCATTATGCTTTTTTTGCTGCTTTCTTTTTAGGCTTAGGATTACCCTGCACCGATGCTGCCATAACATTATGGAAAATACCAGACGCATTCTGGGCTGATTTTTTTTGATGTAGATTTTGCCATAATATAAATTTTAAACGCTTTTTTCTATTTCATCAATATTATAACGTATTTCATCCAGTATCTCTTTATAAGTCCTAAAAGGGCTTATAATCCAATTACCCTTGTCATCTCGTGAAACGTGATATGTTTCTTCATTACCTACTTCATTTATAAGAATAACGTTATATAGCGTTCCTATTACTGTTATTTTTTCTTTATTTAGAAATACATCAGATGGTTGCTTATAAAAAAAACCGGATTTTTTATTTTTTGGTAAACTTATTGTAATTGCCGTTGCTGTATAATCCTCTTGTACAGGTAATTCAAATATAGACCATTGAAACGCTTCGTCATATTCCATTACTTCTAAATAGTCGTTACTCATTAATTTGGTTGAAGCAATATGATTTCTTTTTTCTTCTTTTATTTTATTTTCTGCTCCTTCTTTAGTTCTGTGTAAACTAATTAACTATTGGCTACCATCGTCCATTTTCAAATAAAGCCCCCAAATTTTTAATTGATTTTCCATTAGTCCCGGAGGTATTCAAGTTGTTATTGTAAAATTAGTAAATTTTACTACCTTTTTTGACGCTGCCTGTGTCTTTGACCAGCGGCGTACTTATTCAAGATCACTTTTTCTCCTTCACCTCCACCACTTCCACATCAAACACCAATGTACTATTCGGTGGAATATCCGTTGCAAAGGTTCTCATGCCATAAGCAATACCTGATGGAATGAACAACCGTATAGTACCACCCACTTTGCATTGCGGTACTCCAATTTGCCAGCCTCTTATTAAACGGCTTAAAGGAAATGTAGCCGGCTTTTCTTTGGTTTGATCAAACACATTGCCATTGCTATACAGCCATCCTTTGTAATGCACTACTACGGTATCCGTTAGTTGCACCAATCTTCCTGTGCCTTCTTTTATAGTTTGATAAAAGATGCCGTCTTTGTAAGTCACACCGTCTTTAGGCAGTTTGGCATTTAAAATAGCTTCTTCTGTTTTTTGTTGCGTAATGCTGTCAACATTACTAAATGGCCGCAGTACGGGTGGCTTGGTGGTTTGACTGTCTAATGCCTTCCAGGTATTGTTGCTGCGCAATAACCAACGGTTGCTGAAGGTGGTTGCATAATTTTTATTATCGCTGCTTTCTGCAAGAACCATATGTATATTGTAAAGTGATTTAAAAGTTTTCGATTCCACCAGCTTCCATTTATTTTCATCGGGCAAATAAATATAGCCGGAACAAATGCTGCTGTTTGTTGCAGAATCGCTGGCAATTAAAACCAGTAGTTTATAAGTTTTATTGTCTTCCCAATTATAGGGCATTCCTTTTGGTACAATTTGCAGTCGCCTGTACTCATTAAATAGTCGGGTGATTTGTTTTTTATTTTTATGTTTAGATAAGCCTAAAAAAAATTGGTTATTTACGTTTATTAAGGCACCCATCCTTTTTGCATCTTTTTTATTCAGCATAATAACATCGGTGATAAATCCGGTTGCCTTAGCAGAATCGGGGATTGTATAAAATCCTTGTCGTTGTTTATTTTGCGCCAACACCGGCAAACAAAATATGACGGAGAAAAAAAACAATAGAAGCTTTTTCATAAATATTCAGTTAAGTAAAATTAATGCGCTGCTTATGTGAAGATAAATTTATTAAATAACAGGTATAATTTCTTTTTAGTTTTTCGCAGGGAGATTAAATTTTATTTTTTAATTATCTTGTAAATATTTTTGTAGCCGAATGGTTAGAAAAATGACTGGCAAACCATAATCAAATCCTGTTACCAATTTTTAACAAATTAACCGTTTATGAATAAATTAATAACTGCACTCTTACTTACTGCTATTTTAGTTAGCTGCAAAAAAACTTCCACAGAAGATGAAAATTATTATACCCTGGCAGCTACAGTAGTAGACTTTGATGCAAGTACACCAATAGCGGCTGCAAAAGTGTATGTTATAGCGTATATAGGTGGCGCACCTTTAGATAGCGCATTGTCAGATGTAAATGGAAAGGTTGCTTTCAGCTTTAAAAAAGAAGGGCCTTATAAATTCCTTACTCCTGTAAAAAACAATTATATAAATCCAATGAATACAGTACCGGCTCACCTAAATTACGATAACAGAACAGAATTTTTGTACCTGGCAAGGCCATCTTATGTAAATGTAACCGTACATAAAACCGGCACTTATTTGCCTTCAGACTCTGTGAATGTGCAAGTGACAGGTGATTATGCTCCCCCGCCAATTTTTCAAAACCCCGGTTACAGGTTATTGTTTAAGGATAAAGCAGAAGCACCTGATAAAATATTTAACCTCCAATCGGCTTACGGTAGAGTAATGGGATCGTTTTTCTTCGGGGCTTCAAAATTGCATTTTACTACAGATATCATCCGCAACGGAGCTGTGATCTCTACTCAAAAAGATTCCACCAGCTTAATTCAGTTTAGTATAAAAAATTATACACTTAATTATTAACCCCTGAATAACTTCAATAGAGTTGAATAAAGGTATCCTGCTCAAAGGCTGCCGGATTGCAGCGTAAATTCTTTTGTGAGGAACGAATAAAAGATTGCAGCGTAAAGCCGGGACCCAAGTTTATTTTTTGCTTACTGCTTACAGCCCCAAATTTTCCTTAATTTCAGTTTTAATTAAATTAAGATATGTTAGTTAAAACTTTCGGTAGTGCGGTTTATGGAGTGGAGGCAATAAGCATTACGGTAGAAGTAAGTGTAAATAACCAGGGCAAAGATTATTTTATTGTGGGCTTACCCGATAGCGCCGTTAAAGAAAGTTTGCAAAGGGTGGAGAGTGCCATAAAGAGCAATAATTATTTTATGCCACGTACCAAACTGGTGGTAAACCTGGCACCGGCCGATATAAGAAAAACCGGAACCGCATTTGATCTGCCCATTGCCATTGGCACATTGGGTGCCACGGAGCAAATTGAAAATCCTGAAAAATTAAGTGAGTATGTAATAATGGGAGAGCTGAGTTTGGATGGAGAAATTCGCCCCATAAAAGGTGCTTTGCCCATTGCCATACAAGCCCGTAAAGAAGGCTTTAAAGGATTGATAGTGCCCAAACAAAATGCAAGGGAAGCGGCAATGGTAAACAACTTAAATGTGTATGGTGTTGGCCATATAAATGAAGTGATCAATTTTTTTGCCAATGAAAATTCCATTGAACCAACGATAGTAAATACAAGAGAAGAATTTGCCCATGCACAAAGCGATTTTGATATTGATTTTTGTGATGTAAAGGGGCAGGAAAATATTAAACGGGCTTTGGAGATTGCTGCTGCCGGTGGCCACAATGCCATACTTATCGGCCCGCCGGGTGCAGGTAAAACCATGCTGGCAAAACGCTTGCCTACAATACTACCGCCACTCAGTTTACAGGAAGCATTGGAAACCACAAAAATTCATAGTGTTGCAGGTAAACTACCAGAGAATGCTACATTAATATCCAAACGGCCTTACCGTTCGCCGCATCATACTATTAGCGATGTGGCGTTAGTTGGCGGCGGTGGCAACCCGCAGCCCGGCGAAATTTCTTTAGCACATAACGGCGTGTTATTTTTAGATGAATTGCCCGAATTTAAAAGAACGGTTTTAGAAGTAATGCGCCAGCCGATGGAAGAAAGAAAAGTAACTATTTCAAGAGCAAAAGTAGCATTGGATTTTCCTGCATCATTCATGCTCATTGCTTCAATGAATCCTTGCCCCTGCGGATTTTTTAATCATCCGGAAAAAGAATGTACTTGTCCGCCCGGTGCTGTACAAAAATACTTGAATAAAATCTCGGGGCCATTGCTGGATAGAATTGATTTGCATGTGGAAGTAACGCCGGTTCCCTTTAGCGAATTGCAGAGCACACAGGAATACGAAAAAAGCGATAAGATAAGAGAAAGGGTGATTAAGGCAAGAGAGATACAAGCCGAGCGCTATAAAGAAAGTGAAGGTGTGTACGCTAATGCACAAATGAGCAGTAAGCAATTAAAAGAAATTTGTGTGATCAGTACTGCTGGACAAAACTTATTAAAAGTGGCGATGGAAAAATTAAATCTTAGTGCCCGTGCTTACGACAGAATTTTAAAAGTTAGCCGCACTATTGCCGATCTTTCTGCCAGCACCGATATAAAACCCGAACATTTGGCCGAAGCTATTCAGTACCGCAGTTTGGATAGGGAGGGCTGGGGAGCTTAGTTGGTTTAGGGGGTTAGAAGTTTAGTTGTGCTGCCTAAACCTCTAAACTTCTAAACCTGCACTTAACGATGTTGAAACTTTAGTATGACATTCGAATTTGGAAAAATTATCCATTAACTCATTATCCATTATACATTCCTCCCTGCCATCTTGCCAGTATTGCTTTAGTTGTACGATATTTGCACACCTGAACACTTTATATTCCTGTAAATTTTATTTATGAAGATACTACTGCATTACCTGAAGCCATATAAATGGCTGGTAACTTTTACACTTTTAATGGCTTCAATAAATATTGGTTTTTCTTTGGTGGATCCCATTTTATTAGGAAAGCTGATCAATTTGGCCAACGGTCATCAGGGTGGAAATACTCCGCCTGCAAGTAATTTTAGCTGGGATAGGTTTTTTAATTCTTTTTCGTGGGATGCGCCAGGTGTTTGGTATGTGTTGATATTTTCTATTTCTGTAGCAATGGTTAGTCGTATTGCAAAAGCTTTTCAGGATTATTTTTTGAATGTGGTGATACAGAAGTTTGGTGCCCGTGTTTTTACCGATGGTTTGCAACATGCTATGAAACTGCCTTACCAGCAATTTGAAGACCAGCGCAGTGGCGAAACATTATCTATTCTTACCAAAGTAAGGGCCGATGTTGAAAAATTCATGACCAATTTCATCAACATTCTTTTTGGAGTGATCATTGGTGTTGTTTTTGTTTTTGTATATGCTGCTCTTTTTATTAACTGGCGCATTCCTGTAGCGTATTTAATTGGCATTTTCGTGCTTACTTTCATCACCAACAAACTCAGTAAAAAAATTAAGCTGATACAAAAAAACATTGTTGGCCAAACAACTGCACTGGCAGGTTCTACCACAGAATCGTTACGCAATATTGAGCTGGTAAAAAGTTTAGGGCTTACCCATCAGGAAGTAGAAAGATTGAATACCAATACTTATAAAATTTTGGGCCTTGAACTTACCAAAGTAAAACGCATACGCAGTATAAGTTTTATACAGGGTACCATGGTAAATACTTTACGTCAGGTAATATTGTTTATTTTAATGTGGTTAATTTTTCAAGGAACTATGAATGCCGGACAATTGGTAACAATGCAAATATTTTCGTTTTTTGTATTTGGGCCATTGCAGGAAATTGGCAACATCTTGCTTTCTTACAGAGAGGCAGAAGCGTCATTAAATAATTTTGATAACCTGATGAAAAAGGCGCCGGAGATGGAACCTGCTAATCCAAAAGCATTGGGTAATATTGAAACATTGTCATTTAAGAATGTGGTTTTTCAGCACCAAACCGCATCGCACCGTGCTATTGATGATATTAGCTTTGATGTGAAGGTTGGTGAAACGATAGCATTTGTTGGACCCAGTGGTAGCGGCAAATCTACCTTAATGAAATTGCTGGTAGGTTTGTACAGACCGGAGAAGGGGAAAATATTGTACAATAATTTAGATGAAACCGAAATACATTTTGATGATTTAAGAAAGCAAATTGGCTTTGTTACACAGGATACCAATTTATTTAGTGGAACAATAAGGGAAAACCTGATGTTTGTAAATCCTGCGGCTACAGAAGAACAATTGAACGATGTATTAAAAAAAGCAAGCTGTACCGGTTTAATAGCACGTGCAGAAAAGGGCCTTGATACAATGATAGGTGAAGGCGGTTTAAAACTATCTGGTGGAGAAAAGCAACGTATATCTATTGCACGTGCATTGTTGCGCAAGCCACATTTATTAATTTTTGATGAAGCCACATCTGCACTGGACTCTATTACAGAAGAAGAAATTACAGATACTATAAGAGAACTGTCTTCTCAAAAAGAACAGATCACTGTTTTAATTGCACATAGGTTAAGTACTATTATGCATGCCGACAGAATTTATGTTTTAGAAAAAGGAGAAGTAGTTGAAACCGGAACACATGATGGATTACTTGCTGATAAAGGATTATACTTTGCCATGTGGCGCCAGCAAATTGGTGAAAGAAAAAAAACAACTACTGCTTAATAAAAAAATATGCCACTAACATTAATAGGATTTATTGGTACAGCAGCAGGTTTTGTTTCTACCATTACTTTTTTGCCGCAGGTAATAAAAATATGGAGAACAAAGTCGGCTAAAGATCTGTCTTCTCTTACTTTATTCTTTTTGTTTTTAAATGTTTCGCTCTGGTTGTTATACGGTATTTTGATCAATGATTATCCTATTATGGGTACCAATGGTATTGTGCTTTCTATGATCATTGCCATGATCTATTTTAAATGGAAGTTTAAGTAACGTGTGATTTTTGTAAAAGGGTTGCCAACCTTTTTTAAAAAGTAACGCTGTCAACAAGGTTGGCAACCCTGTATTGCATGTAACTTTTGTAACACAGCACAGTTTTTACTTTCTTACCTTTGCGGCAATGAGTAAGAAGCCCAAACCCAATTATCACTGGAGCATTTTAACAATGAAGTGCCCACGTTGCCGGCGTGGCCCCATGTTTAAAGATAGTAATCCCTTTAAACAACTTTCGCTGAAGCATATATTTGATATGCCCGATAATTGCCCGGTATGTCACCAGAAATTTGACTTGGAAAATGGTTTTTGGTTTGGTACTGGTTATGTGAGTTATGCACTGGCTGTTGCAGTTTCGGTAGCCACTTTTGTTGCCTGGTTTGTTTTGGTAGGCGTATCAACAGAAGATAACCGGATTTTTTGGTGGCTGGGTTTAAACATACTTTTTTTGGTAGTGATACAACCCTGGCTAATGCGTATCAGCCGTGTTATTTATATCCGTTTTTTTGTACGGTACGATGAAGATTTTGAAAAACACAAGCCACAGGAGTTTGACTATTAACTTTCGGGGTTCTTAAAAATATCGGAGAAGATATTTGATTTATTTAACTCCTCAATATCACTCAACTCCATCTCTATAGCCTTGGTGCTTTTATTAATTTCAATTAAAGAAAAAATAATTGATGCCAGTAAAAAAATAAGGCTGGCAGCAAATATCCAGTGGGATAATGGCGCCCATCCCCTGAAGATGGCATACATACACAATACACAGCATAAAAAACTCATGATACCAAAGCCCTGCATATAACGGATGAGGTTGATGCGGCTGCGGATATTTTGTATCTGGTACAGAATATTTCTTTCTTTTTCTCCACGCTGGTATTCTTCATGTAATTTTCTTACCAGTGCGGCCAGTGATAAAAAGCGATTGGTGTACGCCAGCATAAGTAATGTAATAGCCGGAAAAAGCAATGCCGGTGTATTGATGTTTATCTCTATCATGTAATAAATGTACAACAGAAATTAACTCGTCATAATTTATTTGTTGAAATAGCTTTATGCTGTTTTTTTTCTATAAATTTTTGAACCTTCCATCCCAGCCATGCACTGCCGGTGCCAATTAAAGCGCCTGCAAAAACATCGCTGGGGTAATGCACACCCTGGTACATTCTTGCCCAGGCTACACTGGAGGCAAATAAATAAGAGGGTGCCACAAAATACCATTTGCGGTAGCGTAATGCTACAGAAGTGGCGGTAGAAAATGCAGATGATGTATGGCCCGAAGGAAATGATAAGCCACCACTTTCATCATCTCTTTTTATAATGAAAGAATATTTTTCAAAAGGGCGCTGCCGGTCAATAATTCTTTTAGTGCTCTGAGTTATGATGCCTGTAACTATAAACGCACCGCCCATGTACAAAGCATCCCGTTGTAATTTTTTATCATGATTAATAAAACCTGCTATGGCAATACCTGCAGGAATGCCCACACTCAGCACCGTTACAGATGAGGCATTCAATTCTAAATACTTATTTTTAAAGTTGGTTTCGTTTTTATTGATGGACTTCAATAAATTAATATCGAAATTTTGAGCATGCAGATTACTTTGAAGCAATAAAAAAAATATAATCGTTGAAAATCTGTTCATTTTAATAGTATTATTGCAAGATACTTATCAAATCGGTTAAACAGCAGTTAATGAAAAACACAGGGCTGATCAACTTACACTCTTTTACCGGATTATTTGCCGGGCTTTTTATCCTGGCATTATCTTTATCGGGTACAATATTGGTTTTTCGTGATAGTATAGATGCTTTTCAGCGACCCATTATTTTGCCCACCAAAGTAGCAGTAAAAAAAATAACGGTAGATAGTTGTTATAAAATAATGCAAAGTAAATATCCTCATGCGTTAATCAGTAGTTGTGCTGTGGCCGAAAACGAACAGCAACCATTTAGTTTTTTTATTTATGATTCTTCTTATAAAGCCGGTACTAAAACACTACAGATTTTTTTGCATCCGCAAACGGGTGCTGTTTTAACAACAAGAGGTGGAAGTGAGGATGTGCAACATAATTTTATGAGCTGGCTTGCTATTTTTCATAATTCCTTTCATGCTGGTAAAACCGGGGAATGGCTGTTGGGGTTTTTCGCCATCATTTTTGCATTGAGCATTATAACAGGTATTATCCTGTATCGAAAAAATATAATTGCAGTATTGTTATTCCGCAAATCTGTTTTTAAAAAAAATAATCTGCACCAATTAATTGGCACCTGGGCTTTACTGTTTAATTTGATAATGGCTGTTACAGGTTTTTGGATGCAACGCTATGTTTTTAAAAAAGAATTTTATCAGAATTCTGATTGGGTAAATACCATAAAACCTTCGCCCAATTTATTTTTTAATTTTGATTCGGCCTATACCAGTTTGCAAAAGCAATATCCTGATTTTACCGGTTATGTTATTTATTTTGCACAAAGCGAAAAAGGAAAGACGGCTATTTATGGAAGTAATAATTACAATGCGTTTATCCACTCCAAAAATTTTGCCGACGTAATTGCTTTGGATAGCAGCGGTGCCATTGCCAAAACAAGGTTCATTAACGAGATATCTGCAGATGACCGGTATGATATCATTAACTCTCAACTGCACATGGGCAAATATGGTGGTGCAGGCATAAAAATAATTTATGCGTTCTTTGGTCTGTCATCTGCTTTATTAAGTATTACAGGTTTTTTACTTTGGGTAAAACGAAGAAGAAAATAAACCTGTAAGATTTTTAAAACCTTACAGGTTTACAAACTGTTTTCTTTTCTGCGCCTTCTGCGATTTCTGCGGGCAAATTAAAGCGTAAAGCTCAGCGGTATATTTAATTTAATACTAAAATTCCTTCCCATATTAAAAACACCATTTCTGCCGGTAGCTGCATTTTCTGCTGCATATTTTAAACGGCTCAGGTGATTTTGATAAGCCACATCTGTAATATTAATAGCGCTAAAATTCAGGCTAAACAATTGCTTTTCTTTCTTATTAAAAAAATCTGCTCCAATGCCGGCATTCAATAAAGTATAACCGGATGTTTTTGTTTCGGTGTTGTAAGCGGTAAAAATATTATTCTGTGTAAATGTATTGTCCAGCTCAATTTTAGTATAAAAGTTTTTGATCACCGCATTTAAACTTTTAAAATCTCCTCTAAACTCTGTTACCAACTTTGGTGCAGGAATAAAAGGTAAACTTTTACTGCCTTCAATAGCTTCTTTTAATTTACCACTTACTAACGAGAATGTATTTTGAATATGCAACCAATCCAATGGATGCGGATGAATGTCAACGGTAGCTTCAAACCCCGCTAACGAAGCTTTACGCTGACTGAACTTAAAAGCTGTTAACAGATCGCCATTAACATTCACCAGGCTGTCGCCACCGGCTGCGGCTTCAACTTTATTGTAAAAGATAAAATTATTAAAATTGTTTAAAAATGCAGTTATACCAAAGGAAAGGTGTTCTGCATTATAATCTAATCCGCCATCCAATTGTAAACTGGTTTCGCTTTTTAAATTAACATCGCCATATTCGTAGCGGATAGTGCCTTCGTGTGCGCCATTGCTTGCCAGCTCCGGAATACTGGGTGCCCTGAAACCTCTTGCAGCATTAAACTTTAAATTCAATTTTTCTGTTACCTGCGATGCTAAGCCAATGCTGCCGGAAAAATTGGAGAAAGACTTTGTAAATGCTGCAGCTTTTATACTACCGGCATCCAGTAAATTTTTAGTGTCTAAATTTCTGCTGTCGTATCTAACACCAGCACTCAGGGTAGTTTTTTTTATTACCTTCTGTGTATAAACATAAGTGCCCACATCAAACAGGCTATAATCTGGTATCAATTGCTCTACCCCTTTATTGGTATTATTTTGTTGCATACCATTAATACCAACAGATGTTTTCCAGCCTTTCTTTTCGGCAAAATGAAATTGAGCGGTATAGGTAAGGGTTTTTAAATCAAAATATAAAGCCCTTTCATTTAAGTCATCAATATTGCCAAATTCTTCCCGCTGGTTTTGTTGAAAGCCAATATTAAAAGCCAGCCGGTTGCTGTTAATTTTTATACTGTTATCGGTAGCAATTTTAAAATGCCTGATATGCTGGTAAGGTATCTGCGGTGTGGTACTTTTAAAATCAGCATTGGTTGCCCTGGTTTCGCCACCACCGGCTACAGGTTTAATAAAGTAGCCGTCAATATCTCTTTCACCTTCAATTAAACCAGCCTTTAGATTAAAATTGCTTACCAGTAAATGGCTGTAACCCCAGTTACCGTTGTAGCCTGCATAGCCGCCAACATTTTGTTCCTTAAATTTTGAATTGTACACGTTGCCATCGTATTTATTCTTGTAATCTGCGGCAGCTTTGTTAGAAGAATAGATATTCCAGTTAAAGCCATTTTTATTGCCGCCAATATTAGCATTAAGGGTTCTTAATTTATTATTGGTTTGAAAATTACTGGAGATATTTGCTTTGATAGTATTGTTCTGCACCGGCACATTAGTAATAATATTTACCACACCGGCCATGGCATCGCTGCCATAAATGATAGAAGCCGGGCCCTTTAGTAATTCAATTTTATTTACACTGGCTTCATCCACTTCAATGCCATGCTCATCGCCCCATTGCTGTCCTTCCTGCCGTACCCCATCATTAATGGTTAACACTCTGTTGTAACCCAATCCTCTTATAACGGGTTTTGAAATGGCTGGCCCTGTTGCTAATGTGGAAACGCCGCCAATTTTTGTAAGCGACTCAATAATATTGGAAGAAGTATTTTGAAAAAAATCCTGTTTACGCATAACAGCTACAGCAAAAGGAACTTTTTTTAATTGTGTGGCACCGGTTACGCCAGTAACAATCACCGCATTGTTCTCTACAACTGATTCGCTTAATGCAAAATCTTTTTTTGTATCACCACTGATCATCACATTTTCTACAAGAGTAGTGTAGCCAATATGTGATACCTCTATTAAATGATTGCCCTCCGGTACGTTCCGGAGTATAAAATTTCCAGCATTGTCTGACGATGTGCCCGATTTAATATCTGTTATGTAGATGCTGGCACCTGTTATTGCAAATCCTGTTTTTGTATCAGTTATTTTACCCGTAAAAGAGCCTTTTACTACAACTGAAATTTTATGCGGAGTGGGTGTAATAGAATAATTTTTTGCATTAGATATGCCTGCTATAATAAAACTGCTGATGAGCAGCACAATATATTTTTTCATTTTTAAATGCTTATTTTTTGACTTAACAAAGTTGGCGGCGCCTCTTTAATTAATAATGATTATTACATTATATAAATGTGTATTTAACCAATAGTAGTTATTGACAAAGCTGAGGAAAACAATTAAACAGCAGGCGGCCCACGGGTTTCAAAAACCGGGTATATACTTTGTGCAGTAAATGTATAAGATACAACAGCCGTAATGTGCAGAGCAGAAGAACAATTGATGAGGTATGTTGCGTGACTGTTGTCTGCCTCTTTCGTAAGTTGATAATCGCAAATAAAACAACTGCTGTTTGTGTTGATATTATCGCAAGCAGAAAAACTTGCTGCTATATTTTTGTTAGATGATGCTAAACCCGATGCATGGCTGTGCAATACCTGAACTATTGTTACAGCTAATAATGCCAGCATAAAAAATGCTGCAGTTATTTGCTTAACCCATATCTTGTTTTTAGCTATCACCAAACAAAGGTATATAATTGCTGCAACATTGTTGCAAAATAAAAATTGACGGTATAATAGATATTTAAAATAAACGTTTACTTCACTAAACCTTTACCAATTGATAAAGTCAAACCCCGACAAAATTTAATATTATGAAGATTTTAAAACCTCTTTTACTTAGCATTATCTGCTTTGTTGCACTGTCTTTTAGTGCAGCTGCCCAACAAGATTCAACAGGAATGCCCGGCGATAACTTTAGCTTACAAGGTGCATTGGCAATGTTTAAACAGGCAGGCTCACCTGAAGAATTTGAAAAATTAATTAACACTGAAGACAAGAATGTAAATAACCTGGACCTTAATGGCGATGGCGAAATTGATTATATAAAAGTGATTGATAATGCCGATAAAGACGTACATGCTTTTGTGTTGCAGGTAGCAGTGTCTGAAACAGAGAACCAGGATATAGCCGTTATAGAATTAGAAAAAACAGGAGATACTACTGCTATGTTGCAAATAATTGGCGACGAAGATATTTTTGGCGAACAAATAATTGTGGAAGCGTCTGATGAAGGAGATGAGGTTGAAGACGGTAATGGTCAAGCAAAAGGTCCATCTGCTAATTTTGATGAAGGCACCCGTATTGTAGTAAATGTATTCTTCTGGCCTTCGGTTAGATATGTTTACCGCCCGGTTTACAGGCCATGGGTTTCGCCATGGAGGTGGCACCATTATCCTAATTACTGGAGGCCATGGCGTCCGTATGCATGGCATGTATTTCATCCACGCCGTGCGTATTATCACCGTCATTATACAGTAGTGCGTACACACAAGGTAGTGGCAGCACACAGGATATACACACCACGCCGTGTTTCATCGGTTACAGTAAGAACAAGAACTACAGTTGCCCGTAATAATTATAAAGTTACCCGTACTACAAAACGCACAGTAGTAACCGGGCCAAGGGGAAACAAAGTGGTGAGAAAAAGGCAAAATGTAAATGTGCAACGCCAGGGTGCTAATGCCGAAGCTGCTGAAGACAGAAAAGAAAAACGTAAAGGGAGAAGAAGAGGGTAAGATATTTCAGTAAATTATTTTGAGCTGCCCCCAACAAAGTTGGGGGCAGCTTTTTTGTTTTAACTCTTTGTAAGGGACAGGAAACTTTTTCTCAGCTTCGCTGAAAATTTTTGCCACAAAGGCGCCAAGGCACGAAGTAGTAAAAAAGCAAAGCTTTTTCTTTTGTGTCTTGGTGCCTTTGTGGCTATTTTATTCTTTTGCTGCGGAGCGGCAAAAGAATAATTACTTAAAAGAACCTTTTTAAAAAAATACCGGGTTTTAAAATTCAAGTTATTAAATTACTTTTTCTGGTTGATTTGAGTGATTTAAAAAATTCCGTTAACTTGAAAACAAATACTACTTGCTATGGATCAATACATTCTTTCTCTTGACCAAGGAACCACCAGCAGCCGTGCTATAATATTTGATAAGAAGGGTGCTATTATTGCGGTTGCACAAAAAGAATTTACCCAGTTTTTTCCGCAGCCGGGCTGGGTGGAGCATGATGCTAATGAAATATGGAGCACACAGCTAGGTGTGGCTGCAGAAGCCATTTCTAAAGCAGGATTAACGGTAGAAAATATTGCAGCTATCGGTATCACCAATCAAAGAGAAACAACAGTGGTTTGGGAAAGATCGACAGGCAAACCTGTATACAATGCTATTGTTTGGCAGGATAGAAGAACCGCTTCTTTCTGCGATGAATTAAAAAGAAAACAATTAGATACCATCATCAAACAAAAAACAGGGTTGGTAATTGATGCATATTTTTCAGCTACTAAAATAAAATGGATCTTAGATAATGTGGAAGGAGCAAGAAAAAAAGCGGAGAACGGCGAACTATGTTTTGGTACCATTGATACCTGGCTATTGTGGAATTTAACAAAAGGGCAAATTCATGCAACAGATGTAAGCAATGCCAGCCGTACCATGCTGTGCAATATCAATACGCTGCAATGGGATGGCGAGCTGGAAAAAATATTTACCATACCCGGCAATATGCTGCCGCAAATACGCAGCAGCAGTGAAGTGTACGGCCACACACAAAATATATTATCTGCAAAAAATATTCCTATTGCAGGTATTGCCGGCGATCAGCAGGCTGCACTGTTTGGTCAGATGTGTACGCAGCCTGGCATGGTAAAAAATACTTATGGCACAGGATGTTTTATGCTGATGAATACCGGGGAACAACCGGTTTCTTCTACCCATAATTTACTTACAACAGTTGCCTGGAAAGTAAATGGCATTACACAATATGCGTTGGAAGGAAGTGTGTTTATTGCAGGTGCTGTGGTGCAATGGTTACGTGATGGATTGGGTATCATCAACAAATCATCCGATGTGGAAGCATTAGCGGCTAAGGTAGATAGTAACGAAGGCGTTTATGTAGTGCCTGCATTTACTGGCCTTGGTGCACCCTACTGGAATCAGGATGCAAGAGGAACAATTGTTGGATTAACAAGAGGAAGCAATGCATCGCATATAGCCAGGGCTGCACTGGAAAGTATTGCCTATCAAACTATGGATGTATTAAAAGCCATGGAAGCAGATTCGGGAATTGCGATAAAAGAATTAAGGGTAGATGGAGGTGCAACAGCCAACGATTTATTAATGCAGTTTCAAAGCAATATTTTAAATACTAAAGTGCTGCGGCCAACCATTACCGAAACTACGGCTTTGGGTGCAGCTTATCTTGCCGGTCTTGCAGTAGGCTACTGGAAAAGTATTGATGATATACAGCAGCAATGGCTGATTGATAAAACATTTGTACCATCAATGGAAGCAACAGAAAGAGATGAATTAACATCGGGCTGGCAAAGGGCAGTGAAGACAACGATTAGTAATAGTTTAGGAGTTTAGAAAGTTTAGAGGTTTAGTACCAGCTGTTCAAGCTAAACTTTCTAAACTCCTAAACTTCTAAACCCCAAAAAAATGCAGCTATCTTTTATGAATAGAACCACAATGTTGCAACAGCTTGATGAAACCAGCGAATGGGATATCATTATCATTGGCGGTGGTGCCACCGGCCTTGGTACGGCTGTTGATGCTGCAACAAGAGGCTATAAAACTTTGTTGCTGGAACAGCATGATTTTGCAAAAGGCACATCAAGCAGATCAACCAAATTGGTACATGGTGGTGTAAGGTATTTGGCACAGGGCAATATTAAATTAGTAAGAGAAGCATTAAAAGAACGAGGCTTGTTATTAAAAAATGCGCCGCATGTTACTACTAGCCTTTCTTTTGTTTTACCTTGTTATAGCTGGGGGCAAAAAATGTACTATGGCATTGGGCTAAAAATTTACGACCTAATGGCTGGTAATTTAGGGCTGGGTAAAACAAAAATTATTGGCAGTAAAAAAGCAAAGGAATTATTACCCACTATTAATACAAAAAAATTAAGTGGTGCAATAATTTATAAAGACGGGCAGTTTGATGATGCAAGGCTGGCCATTAATTTGGCACAAACCGCAGTAGAAAACGGCGCCACGGTTATAAATTATTGTAAAGTAGTTCAGTTAATAAAAGAAAATAAAAAGGTTAACGGCGTTATTGTAACAGATGAGTTAAGCAATAAAGAATACCGGCTTAAATGCAAAGTAGTTATTAACGCCACCGGCATTTTTGCTGATGAAATTTTGCGGATGGATGACGCTGCTGCAAAAAACATAGTAAGTCCTTCACAGGGTATTCATTTGGTGCTGGATAAAATTTTTTTTCCGGGTAGTGATGCCATGATGATACCAAAAACTGATGATGGCCGGGTGTTATTTGCGGTGCCCTGGCACAATAAAGTGGTAGTAGGTACCACTGATACAGCAATAGAAAATCATTCATTAGAACCCCAGGCTTTAGCTGATGAAATTGAATTTGTTTTACATCACATCAATAAGTACCTGGATGTTGAAGTAAAACCAACAGATGTGAAAGCTGTTTTTGCAGGATTACGACCATTGGTAAAAAAAGGCGCAGCAAATAAAACGGCATTGATGCCAAGAGATCATACCATAATTGTAAGTGGCAGCAATTTGGTAACTATTACTGGTGGCAAATGGACCACGTACAGAAAAATGGCTAACGATGTTTTAACTAATGCTGCATTTGCAGCCGGGCTTCAAAAAAAATCCTGCATTACTGAAGCGCTCAAAATTCATGGATGGGTAACTGATACGGATAAAAATGCACCCTTGCATATTTACGGTAGTGATGCACTGGCTATAAAGAATCTTTGTAAACAGGATAAAACTTTAAGTGAATTAATTCACCCATTACTACCCAATATAAAAGCCGAAATTATTTGGGCTGTACAAAATGAAATGGCCATAACAGTGGAGGATGTTTTAGCCAGAAGAACAAGGATTTTGTTTTTAGATGCAAAAGCGGCAATGGAAGCCGCACCGGTTGTTGCAGAGCTGATGGCAAAACAAATGCATAAGGATAACAATTGGATGCAACAGCAAATAAATGATTTTAATACTTTGGCAAAACAATATTTATTATCTTGACAAACTTTCAAATATTCAACTTTTAACCGGCTTGCTTATGACTCCTTTTTTATCAGAATTTATTGGCACTGCTTTTTTGATGTTACTGGGTAGTGGCGTAGTAGCTAATGTGGTTTTAAATAAAACTAAAGGCAACAATAGCGGATGGATCGTTATTACTTTTGGCTGGGCCATTGCAGTGTTTGTAGGTGTATATATTGCTGCGGCAAAAAGTGGCGCACATTTAAATCCTGCGGTAACCATTGCACTTGCGGTTGCCGGTAAATTTGATTGGGTAAACGCACCCTTATATTTTGCAGCACAACTAACTGGTGCCATGGCCGGTTCTTTTTTAACCTGGGTAGCTTATAAAAAGCACTTTGATGAAACTGCGGATGCTAACGCCATACTGGCCATATTTTGTACCGGGCCGGCAATTAAAAACCCTTTGTTCAATGTAGCTACCGAGGCCATTGGCACATTTACATTAATATTGGGTGTGCTTTTTATTACTGGTGCCGATATAAAATTAGGCGCACTGGATGCATTGCCCGTAGCCTTGCTGGTATTGGGCATTGGCTTAAGTTTGGGTGGCCCTACGGGTTATGCCATTAATCCTGCCCGTGACCTCGGGCCACGTATCGTGCATTTTATTTTACCTATAAAAAATAAACGGGATAGCGATTGGGGTTATAGCTGGGTACCCATTGTTGGGCCGGTTATCGGGGCAGTTATTGCGGCGCTGGTATTTAAAGCTGTACAGTAAATTAAAGCCATCGATCTTTTATTTACCCGTAAGTTTTAAATCAGCAATTACCGGGTAATGATCCGAATAAGGTACTTCAAATTTATTAAACTGCATTACTTCAAATTTTATATCTGCCAGTATATTATCAATTCTTAAAGTAGGCGAAATAAAACGGAATGTTCTGCCAAAGCCTGATCCCTTTTTTAAAAATGCATCTTGTAAATTTCCTTTTACAGTATTATAGGTGTAAGAGGTGGGCACATCATTAAAGTCGCCGCACACTATTGCCGGGTAAGGACTTTGCTGTATTTTTTCATGCATCAGCTCTGCCTGTAAGGCCCTTTTTTTATACGCTTCTTTTAGTTTTAATATAATTGCCCTTGCCCTGTTAAGGGTTACATTGCTTAGTTTTTTAAATTTTTTAAGAATGTAGTATTCGTATTCTTCAAATTTTACAGATTGCAGGTGAGTGGTAAAAAAACGTACAGTATCATTATTTACTTTTACATCTGCATAAATTAATGGTTCTGTAAAATCATCGTCATTATAAAAAAAATGCGCCGAATCTACAATAGGGTATTTAGAAATAATAACAATTGCCGTTAACACCGTGGAAGTATAAATTTTGGGCGGAAATTTAGATCGTACAAAATAACTGTATTCATAGCCACTGGCTTTTAAAGCGGGCACAATAGAATCCCTGTATTTTTTTTCTTTAAAGTATAAAAATTCCTGCAAACAAAGCACATCTGCATTACTGCCTTTTATTAGACTCACCATGGTATCTATGTTGTTGGTTTTGTTTGTTCTGCCGCTTTCTCCCCAGCTCGACAAATTCCACGATAAAACCCTGAGTGTTTTATCCGCCTTTATTACATCAAACTTTTTTGGGAAATGAAAACTAAACATCACTGTAACCTGTCGCCAGCTGATTACTAATGCCGCTATACAAACTAATGCCCATTTAGATTTTAATATACACCAATAAGCCAAAAAGGACAGCAATATAAAAAACAACAAAGGGGAAATAAGCCCCAGCAAGGCAAAGTAAGTATGTTTGCCCGCCTCCAGAAAAGGAGCAAAGCAAGCCAATAAGTAAACTACTATAATTGCAATAGTTGCGGTAACAATAAATATTTTGAAAACTTTTTTAATCTTAAGTGCCATAGTATAACGAAAATTGAAACTAAGCTTTTTTCCTTTTCAACTAAAAATACCCGATATATTGTATTTGATTTATATTTTGTGGCTACCCGCCTCTGTTTTATCCCAATTATCCCTCAAAAAGGCTCCTTTCAAATTTCAAATTTCAAACTCCATCCCTTACCTTTGCGGCTCAATTTCAGACCTCATTATAATAAAATAATATTTATGGCCAATACGGGTAAAGTAAAATCAGTAATCGGTGCGGTAGTCGATGTACAGTTTGACAACGACAGCAAACTTCCGGAAATCTTAAATGCATTAGAGTTAAAACGTGAAAATGGCGATACGCTGGTACTGGAAGTACAGCAGCATTTAGGTGAGGATAGTGTACGTACTATTGCAATGGACGGTACTGAAGGTTTGGTACGTGGCACTGTAGTAGTAGATACAGGTAAACCAATTGCAATGCCTGTTGGCGAAGGTATTAAAGGCCGTTTGTTTAATGTAACCGGCGATGCTATTGACGGTTTACCCCAGGTAAGTAAAGTTGGCGGACGCCCTATTCATAATAAGCCACCATTATTTGAAAACTTAAGTACTGCCAGCGAAATATTGTATACTGGTATTAAAGTTATCGATTTGATTGAACCTTATGCAAAAGGTGGTAAAATTGGTTTGTTTGGTGGTGCCGGTGTGGGTAAAACAGTATTAATTCAGGAGTTGATCAACAATATTGCAAAAGCATATAGTGGCGTATCGGTATTTGCCGGTGTGGGAGAAAGAACCCGTGAAGGAAATGATTTGATGAGAGAGATGATTGAAGCTGGTATTATGAACTATGGCGATAAGTTTAAGCACAGTATGGAAGAAGGTGGATGGGATTTGAGTGCTGTAAATATGGAAGACCTTAAAGAATCTAAAGCCACTTTCGTATTCGGACAAATGAACGAGCCGCCAGGCGCACGTGCCCGTGTGGCATTAAGCGGCTTAACTATTGCAGAATATTTCCGTGATGGTGATGGCGAAGGACAAGGAAAAGACATTTTATTTTTCGTAGATAATATCTTCCGTTTTACCCAGGCAGGTTCTGAGGTATCGGCTTTGTTAGGCCGTATGCCAAGTGCGGTGGGTTATCAACCAACACTGGCAACCGAAATGGGATTAATGCAGGAACGTATTACTTCTACCAAAAATGGTTCAATTACTTCTGTACAGGCGGTATATGTACCTGCGGATGATTTAACCGATCCGGCTCCGGCAACAACATTTGCTCACTTGGATGCTACAACCGTATTGTCTCGTAAAATTGCCGATCTGGGTATTTATCCTGCGGTGGATCCTTTGGATTCTACCTCACGTATCCTTACTCCATTGATAGTAGGTGACGAACATTATAACACAGCTAACCGTGTAAAATTAATTTTACAGCGCTATAAAGAATTACAGGATATCATTGCCATCCTTGGTTTGGATGAATTGAGTGACGATGATAAATTAGTAGTATCAAGAGCCCGTAAAGTACAACGTTTCTTAAGCCAGCCTTTCTTTGTGGCAGAACAATTTACCGGTTTAAAAGGAGTGTTGGTACCTATCGAAGATACCATCCGTGGATTTAATTCTATTATGGATGGAGAAGTGGATGAATATCCTGAAGCAGCATTTAACCTTGTAGGTACTTTGGAAGATGCTATTGAAAAAGGTAAAAAATTGATGGCGGCAGCACAGGCTTAATAATTGGCTAATTCGATAATGTGCTGATTGGCTAATGACAATTTGTTACATTGTATGCGATAGTTATAGTATTTTAAAATTAGCTAATTAGCTCATCAGCTAATTAGCAAATTACTCAAAATGAACTTAGAAATATTAACACCAGAAAGCAAAATTTTTAGCGGCGATGTGTACGGTGTACAATTGCCAGGCATCAGCGGATCTTTTGAGCTGTTGGATAAACATGCGCCAATGGTAAGTGCTTTAAAAGGTGGCAATCTTAAAATTTTAAAAGATAAGAGTGCTACATCATCCTATACTATTCAAAGCGGCTTTGTAGAAGTATTGAATAATAAAGTAACCGTTTTGGTAGAAGGCGCTAAAGAAATATAATAGCATAAAAAATTAAAGTAAAAGGCATTCCGTTTTTTGGGATGCCTTTTTTTGTATCTGTTAACCGGAGATATAAATTCAATCCTAATCCTCGCTTTTAATATTTAATAACTTCTCCTTAATCAAGATTGCTGCAGCAGTTGGTGAACTGGGTGGCTATTCCCACTTTAGGGTATTGCAGTTGGCATTTTGCCATATTATCTTTATTGGCAATAAAGCATTCCCGTTCCTTCGATAACAATTTTGCTAACCTCTTCCGCCAGTTATTATCTTCTTATAAAAAATTAAACCTAAAAAACATGAAAGAAACAACACCCACACTGTTGCAACGCTACCTTAAAATAATGGAAGCAGCCAACAAAAGCAACGACGGTAATCGCTGTATGATTGCCCCTTCACCTGATTTAAAAAAAGAGTTAAAAGGTGATTTGAAAAAATTAAAAAAGCAATTAGGCTCATCTGTACTAAGTAATTTATTAACGCCATTGGGCAAAACAAAAGTGGGGTTAAATGATGATTTGCTAAGACCGGGAAAATCATTTCCATTGGGCATGTCGGCAAGCCGTGTAAAATCAGTAGCAGCTAACAGGGCTCCGTTGCAAGGCACAGTAAGAGTAATTGTGGTGCTGGTCGATTTTTCAGACAAAGCATTGGCCAACTCCAAAAAGCATTACGAAGAGCTTTTCTTTTCCGAAGGAGTAATAGCCACGGGTAGTGTAAAAGAATATTATAAAGAAGTAACTGGCGGCCTTATTAATATTGCGGGCCAGGTGGTAGGCCCATATCGCATGCCCAAAACTTTGGCAGCTTATGCACATGGCGAAAGTGGTACAGGTGATGCAATACCTAATGCCCGTACTATGGCAGAAGATGCAGCCAGAAAAGCAAATCCTGCAGTTAATTTTGCACAATACGATAATGACGATGATGGTTATGTGGATGCATTTGTGGTAATACATGCCGGCAGAGGTGCAGAGGAAACGGGTAGCGAAGCCGATATATGGAGCCATAAATGGGTTTTACCAAATGAGTACAATGCCGATGGCACACAAGTATATGCTTACCTAACGGTGCCTGATGATTGTAAATTAGGTGTGTGTGCTCACGAGCTGGGGCATTTGTTGTTTGGCTTTCCTGATTTATATGATGATGATTACACCAGTGAAGGCATTGGCGATTGGTGCCTGATGGCCGGAGGTAGTTGGAATAATAGCGGTCTTACTCCTGCGCATCCCTGTGCATGGTGTAAAACGCAGCAAAATTGGGTAAACACCGTTACCTTAAGCAATAATAAAAAAGCAGTTTCAATTCCGGATGTAAAAGATAGTAAAACGGTTTACCGGCTTTGGAAAGATGGAGGTTCGGGTACCGAATATTTTTTGGCAGAGAACAGAACAAAGAAAAAATATGATAAGTTTTTGCCCGGAGAAGGGTTACTCATTTATCATATTGATGATGCAATGAACAGTAACAGTAACGAAATGCATTATAAAGTGGCACTGATGCAGGCAGACGGTAAAAAACATTTGGAGGCGGGTACTAACCGTGGCGATACAGGCGATGTTTGGCCCGGTACTGCAAACAAAAAAACATTTAGTGGTACCAGTAAACCTAATTCAAAATCGTACGGTAATATTAAAACAGATGTGGCTGTAAGAAATATAAAGAAAACGGCCAGCCTTATAACTGCTGATTTGTATGTAAAACCTGGTGCAGCACTGGCACCTGCAAAATCTAAAGCAAAAGGCAAGCGTAAATAAACTCTAAGTAGCAGAGTTGTATTATGAATTATTACTGTTGGGAGAAAAATAGATCATAGTACAGCTCTTTTTTATTTCTGCTAACAAAAGCTAACTTAAACTATTCTGTAAAATAGAACTAATTTTATGTTTAAATAAAAAGGCAATGGTTCAAATGATACCTAATGCGGCATTAATAAATGGTACAGTTACCGCAATAGAAAACTATGCAGCACAGGAAGGTTTTTTTATATTGAGTCTTCTGGTGGCAGATGCAGGAGAAAAAAAAGGCGTAAAATTTTTAGGAAATGATTTGATAAACAAAGAAATAAAAATACTGGTAAGTGGCGATCTGCAAAAAAAACTACAACTGCAGCCATCAAAGAATATTTCCGGAGAAATAAAAAAGACTAGCCCGTTTTTGTGGCGTGCTGTTGAGGGTACATTTAAAATTACAGCTCCAAAAAAGATCAGCAAAACGCCTGTAAAGAAATAATTACCTAATCCAATTGTTTTTTTAATTGTACATGTGCCCATGCCGTTAAAGGAAAGAATAGTAAGAGTAACAGGTAAAACCATTGCTGTGTAATTGCAACTGTAATTAACGAAATAAGAATAATGTAGATTGGATAAGTCAGTAATAATATACCCACCACAATCGAGTCGTAATGGTCACTATCGAATGTTGCATTTTTTACAAACTTTTTAACAGGATAAAATAAAGGTGCATGAAGCAACCAGCCTATTGCAGAAGGTACTAACAGAACTGTTTTTTTTAATAGCGATTGTTGTACATATAATTTTTTATGTAAAGCTGGTTTATCATTTTTGTGTATTTCAAAAATAAAAGGCTGTAGCTGTTGTAAAAGATTACTGTTAAATGACTGAATGTTTTTACCATGCCCATTATTATTTTCAATATCATCAGCAGTAATAAACTCCCCAAAAAATAATTTTACATTTTTGCCAAATTTCCGGAACGAACTGTAATTGATACCAACCGGTAAAACTTTAAGCGGAATGTCATCTTCCCAACTGCTAATGGACAGGCGTGCAGTGCCTTTTTTTAATGGCCGTAAATGCCATTCATTAACACAGAGCCCTTCGCTAAAAATTAACACAATGCCATTTTGTTTAAATATCTCTTTACAGGCATCAAATGTTTTATAATTTTCTTCTAAATTTTCTACACCTTCGCTAACCCTGTAAACGGGTAATAATTTTAATGTAAATAAAATTTTACTGGTAAGTTTTCCTTTAAACGCATCGCCTCTTGCTAAAGAGTAAACGGGCTTATCAAACAACGTACAAAGAATTATAGCATCTAAAAATGAGTTGGGGTGGTTAACGGCAAGCAGTAAAGGGCCGTCAGTTTTTAAGAGTTCTTTTTTATTAATGTTTATATCCCTGCAGTAGATTTTAATTGCTAATCTTGCCAATATTTTTACAAAGGAATATAACATTGGTTCAAGATAATGAAATAATGTGAAGTAATGTGGTGAGTTTGGCGTTTGGTAGTTTAGACGTTTAGAAAGTTTGGATTTTGCAGTATCATTACTAAATCCCTAAACTGCTAAACCCTAATTCAATTGTGGATCTATCGGAAAGTTCACCATCATTTCGTAATCGCCGCCCAAATGTTTAAGGCTACCCTTCCATACATCATCAGGTTGTGTATTAAAAACCAATTTTTTTGTAGCAGCAACAGTTAGCCAGCTTTTTTCATCCAGCTCATTGTGTAACTGGCCATTACCCCAGCCGCTGTAACCAATAAAAAATTTTATTTTATTAAGATCAATGTTGTTGTTTTTTATTAAGGCCGTAACTGATTCAAAATTGCCACCCCAGTAAATATCATCGTTTACTTTATACGCATCGGGAATAAGATCGGGATACTGGTGTACAAAGTGAATAGTATCTGGCTGAACCGGCCCGCCGTAATACACAGGTAAGCAAAACCCTTCAAAATTTTCCAGCAGCTCATCCAGCGTTTGTTCAATCTGTTTATTCAATACAAAGCCAAAGCTGCCTTCATCTTTATGATCGCACAACAGTACTACAGTTCTTAAAAAATTAGGATCTTTTAAAAAAGGGTCTGCTATTAACAATATGCCTGCTCCTGGTTCAATCATATTCCTAAAGTAGTGTATAATTGCAAAATACAAAAGGGTAAAGGCAGATATTTCTACAGAATTTAATTTCTAAACCTTCGTTAAATTTATAGTTTGCCGGTTTTACCATATTTTACACTCTCTAACTGATTTACTTTTGCATAGATGAAGAAAATTTTCCCTATTATCACCATACTTATTTTCCTGTCTTTACTGGGCCTGATTTTTTTTCAGTTTCTATGGATAAAAAGTGCCAGAGATGCCAAGGATAAACAGGTGGAGGAAAATATTGTACGTGCAATGTACATTGCCGGCGAAGCTTTATCACAGGATAATAATTCTATAGTTCCTTTTGGAAAAAAAAGCGATATGCTTTTTCCTGGTGATAAACTTCAATATTTTAAACCGTCGGTAATGCAACGGTTTTCTAAAGAAGAAATATCGCAGATCATCCGCAACGCATTTAATCAATTCAATCTGAAGAATTACCCATTTGAATTTGCCATAATTGAAAACTCCATAAGCGGCAAACAACTATTGAGCGATAATTTTTACAACCTGTATGCCGATAGTAATAATAATAAAGTTCATTCTATTCCTTTATCACCACCCAGTGGAAGCAGTTACGAAAATCTGGTAAACGAAGAGTTGTTTAATGTTATTGTACCCAATCAAAAAACTATCATCTGGCGGGAGATGTTTTGGTTTATTATTGGCGCCATTCTTTTTACTTTAATTATTACTACTGCATTTTTTATAACTATAAGAACCCTGTTAAAGCAAAAAAAATTAAGTGAGATAAAATCTGATTTTATCAATAATATGACGCATGAATTTAAAACACCGCTGGCAACAATTTCGTTAGCGGTAGATGCATTAAAAAATGATAAGGTAAAAGGAAATGAAGAAAAGACCAACTATTTTACCAATATCATTAAGGAAGAAAATAAGCGGATGAACAAACAGGTGGAAACCATTCTACAGGCGGCTTTGCTGGATAAGCAGGAAGTGCAATTGAATTTAAAAAAATTACCTGCACACGATTTAATTACCAGTGCACTAAACAATATTACTTTACAGGTAGAGGAAAAACAAGGTACACTTGATGTAAAGCTTAATGCTGAAAAAGATATGGTATTGGCAGATGAAGTACACTTTACCAACCTGATCAATAACCTGCTGGATAATGCCGTTAAATACTCCAAAGAAAACCTGGCCATAAAATTAACTACCGAAAACAGCGGTAGTAATTTAAAAATAAAAATAGAAGATAACGGTATAGGTATGAACAAAGAAACCGTTAACCGCATATTTGAAAAATTTTACCGGGCTCACACCGGTAATGTACATAATGTAAAAGGTTTTGGCCTTGGGTTGAGTTATGTAAAAACAATGGTAGAAGCACATCATGGTACCATTAAAGCCGATAGTATATTGGGTAAGGGAAGTACGTTTGTAATTACTATTCCACTGGCGGCAATTTAACGTGTCATTATTTGTAAACAGTATTTCATTCTACCTTTGTCATGTCGACGAAGGAGACATCTGTTTATTAATGATGCTAATGCAATGTAGATTCCTTCTGGGCCAGAATAACAGTGTAGTTTTAATGCCTAATTGATATTACTTTTCTGGGGGTAAAAACCTTTAGCAATATCAATATCTTCCTGCGTAAAATTAAATGCAGTAATAATAGCAGTAAATTTTTTCAGTACTTATATTTTTACATTTCTCCAATTTAGAAATAGCCTGCTGGCTGATAGCTAATTTTTTAGCGGCTTGCTCTTGTTTAATACCTTTTAAATTGCGTAATAATCTAAACAATTCTCCTGATGGTAAATAGTTATTCAAGTGGTGCATCACAGATTATTTAGTAACCAAGATAACTACTTTATACAATATAAAAAATAACATGAATAATAGTTCCTTTATAATAAACAGTTAAACATTTCATCTGGTTGTAATTTACAACCCTCAATATTTAGGTTTATAATTTTTTTATATTCAACTTTCATATTCCAAATACATTTAAAAGTAATTGCAGTATCAATTATGTTTAGCCAATACGAGCCTAATGTTAATGCTACCATTTCATATCTTAAACAATTAAAAGTCAAGGTAAACGATGCTACTGTAAACGAAACCTTACAAAACCACCCCGACTGGCCAAGCCTGCTTTGTATTGCCGATAGCCTAAACAAATGGAATATCCCCAACGGCGCAGGTAAAATAGATGCTGGTAAAATAGATGAGTTGCCTTTGCCTTTTATGGCTTATACAAATAACAGAGAAAATCCATTGGCCATTGTTACACAAATAAATGATGATACTGTACAAGTTTGCCAAAAGAAATATAATACTACGCTTAAACTAAGCAAGGAAGACTTCTTAAAGCAGTGGGATGGCATTTACCTTATAGCGGAACCAGATCAACACTCTGGCGAATTAAACTATATTGCAAATAAGCAAAAAGCATTTTTAAATTCGCTTATACCCGCTGCATCAGTAGTGCTATTAATTATACTTTCTTTTTTAATTTTAGATAAAAATACCAGGGCTTTTAACTCACCTTCAACCGGTATTTACCTGCAATACGCTATTTTGCTGGCGGGGGTGTTTGTAACAGCCCTGTTGCTCTGGTACGAGATTGATAAAAATAATCCTCTTTTACATAAAGTATGTACAGGCATTGCCAAAGGTAATTGCAACGCCATACTTAGCGGTAAGCAGGCCAAAGTATTTAACTGGTTAAGCTGGAGTGAGGTAGGCTTTTTTTATTTTGCAGGTAGCCTGCTTACGCTATTATTTTTACCCAATGCTATTGCTTTATTGGCATGGCTTAATATATTGGCATTACCATACACATTATTTAGCATTTATTATCAATGGCGTGTGGCAAAGCAATGGTGTGTACTCTGCCTTACGGTGCAAGCCTTATTATTGCTGGGCGGCATTAATGTTATCGTTGGTAATTTTTTATTTCTGCTACCACAATTGCCATTTTTACTTATTACCAATTGCTTAATGCTAATGGTGCTACCTGTATTATTATGGTATGCGGTAAAGCCTTATATTTTGCGCTTACAACAAGCAAAAAATACTAAAAGAGAATACCTGCGTATAAAATTTAACACCCAGATATTTGAAACACTTTTGCATAAACAAAAGAAAATAATAACTTCTACAGACGGGTTAGGAATTGATATGGGTAACCCAGCCGCCAAAAATACGATTATAAAAGTATGTAACCCTTATTGCGGCCCTTGCGCTACAGCGCACCCAAAAATTGAAGCATTGCTAGAACAAAATGACAATGTAAAAGCAAAAATAATTTTTAATACTACCAACAGCGAAGCCGATAGTGCAATTTATCCGGTAAGGCACTTACTTGCAATAAAAGGCCAGGGCAACCAAGAAAAAACAAAACAAGCTTTAGATGATTGGTATTTGCCACCTGAAAAAGATTATGAAGTGTTTGCGAAAAAATATGCTATGAATGGAGAGCTGAACAAACAAGGAGACAAAATAGAACGTATGGCAAAATGGTGCAGCGAAACTGGAATAGCTTTTACACCAACAATTTTTATAAACGGATACCAACTGCCCAATGCATACAGCATTGAGGATTTACAATATTTTTTACTTGAATAAGCAACAGGTAGAAAATAGTTTGGACGCTTACGCCTGTTGGTTGCAAACAATGGGTTGCCAAACTAAGCCAAAGCCTTTGATGCTAAAAGCAAAGGTGTAATAAGAAATACAGCATTTTGATTTACAACATTTAAATTAAAAAAAATGGAAACAAAAAAAATGAGCCTTGCGAATATGCAAGGTAAAATGAGTAGGACTGAAATGAAGAATATTATGGCAGGAAGTGGAAGTGCCTGCGCACCCAATGGGCAAAGTTGCCCTGACAAATACGGAACACCTGATGGTTGCTGTGGAAAGTGTGTAAAGAGTTCCTTAGGGTTTTATTCATGTGGTCCTAAATAGATTAAAAATTATTAATTACTAAAACCATTAAAATGGAAACAAAAAAAATGAGTCTTGCTAGTATAAATGGTAAGTTAAGTAGGACTGAAATGAAGAATATCATGGCAGGTAGCAGTTCGGGATGCGCTGCTAAAGGTATAAAGTGTCCTGCGCCAGGGGCCACTTACGATGGCTGTTGTGCAAGTTGTGATGTAAAACTGACAGGTACATCTTACTGCAAATAACACTTAATTAAGTAGGTCAAATAAATTTCCTTGACCTACTTAATTTTTAGCAAACCAATTTAATAATAAGTAGATGCAAATTATAAAATTATCGATATTCTCATTTTTTATATCCGTAAATGTTATGGGGCAAAATGCGATGCAATCTTTTGAGTTAAGTGGATATGCTAAAGGTGCTAAGGATGGTAGTATCATGTATTTAGAACCATTGATTGAAAAAAATAAATATTATAATTTGGATTCTTATTCAGATACAATTTACAATGAGAGGTTTAAATTTAAAGGTAAATTAAAAGGCCCACTTGGGGTGAAATTTACTTATAGGTTTGAAAATGAAGGTATGACTTCTGCAATGGTTTTTATAGAAGGGGGAAAATTGAGTACTAAATTTTTAATTGATACCCTACGAAATAATGTAGTTGCAATAAATGGTTCAGCAACCCACCTTAAATTTCAAAAGACATTTGTAAATGTTTTTAGTAAGTATAAAATTTTGAATGACTTGTGGGCAGCTCAAATGAACGAAAAGTATGATGCCTATGAAGGAGAAAAATTGGACAGTGCCTTAAGTGAAATGAGAATTCAAGATCGCTTGATACAGAATAATTATCATAATGAAATAAGTAGCTATGCCAGCAAAAATACAAATTCACTAATCCCTATTTTTCTGATGGTAGAAAACTTTTACGGGTATAGTGATTCTTTTATTAAGAGTTTAAAAAAATATACATCCAATTTAAAATTTAGCCAACCTTATACGTATTTGTATAAAAAGATGATGGATTCAAAATCATTATCAATTGGGGAATCCTTTCCAAAATTCAAATTAATAAAAGTTGAAAATAATAGGGCAGATTCTTTATCTACATATTATACAAAAAAATTCATTTTAATTGATTTTTGGTTCGCTAAATGTGGCGCTTGTATCAGGCAATTTCCTGCTTTTAGGAGCATCACAAATTCATATAAAAATACAAATTTGTTCAACTTAGTAAGTATTACAATTGATGATGATGAAGAAATTAAAAATTCTATTAGCATAATTGAAAGGGAACAAGCTAGTTGGATTCATTTATGGGATAAAGGCGGTAAAAATGCCTTAGGGCTAAATATTTCCAGTTATCCTACCAATTTTCTTTTAGATAGCAATGGAAAGGTTATCGCTAAGGATATTGAACCTTTGGAATTAAGTAGGTTTTTAAGAAAATATTAAAATAAGTTTTTTAGCTGATGCGATACACTAATAAAATTGTAATCCTTTCTTGTTGGTTTGGACCTTACCCATGGTATTTTCCATACTTTATTCATTCTTGCTCCTATAATCATTCAATAGATTTTATAATAATTACGGACAATGAGAATGTAATTATTAATAAACCCGAAAATGTTAAAATTATATTTAAGACAATGGTCGGGATAAATGGAATAGCTTCTAAAAAATTAGGCTTCAAAGTAAATATAGATTACCCTTACAAACTTTGTGATTTTAAACCAGCTTATGGTTTTTTATTTCCAGAGATTATAAAGGGTTATGATTTTTGGGGGCATGGTGATATAGATATTGTGTATGGTAATATCAGAAATTTTATGACAAATGAAATTTTATATAAGTACGATGTTATTAGCAGCAGGCACGATTATATTACCGGCACTTTTTGTTTATTTAGAAATAGCGAGCAAATGAATAATTTGTTTATGCAAAGCAAAGATTATAAAAAGGTTTTTAGCAGTATAGAACATTATTGCTTTGATGAGTGTAATTTTTTGTTTCAAGAACTACAAAACGGTGCTTCAATCTTTGATTATCCTGATAATATACAAAGCATGACTTGGGTAGTTAAAAAAGCTGAAGCAGACGGAAAACTTAAAGCATTTTTTGATTTTATTATTATTGAAGGTGCCACAGGAAAAATAAAATGGGACAAAGGAAGAATCATTTATAAGGATACCTACGAAGCAATGTTTTATCATCTCATAAAATTTAAAACGCAATGTAAACCGCCTAAAATACTTAGCCCAATACCCGATATTTTTTATTTTACTCCCAAAAAAATAATGGCAAAACAAAAAAGTGAAATTTCCCCTATATAAACAACTTGATGCTATGGATTGCGGCCCCACCTGCCTTCGCATGGTGTCAAAATATTATGGTCGTTCTATTTCATTAGATTATTTACGTAACAAAGCGGAGTATGGTAAAGAAGGTGTAAGCATGCTTGGGCTTGCAGATGCAGCAGAAAGCATTGGATTAAAAACTGTTGGTGCAAAACTAAGTTTTGAGCAACTGCTTACTGATGCACCCTTGCCAGCAATTATTCATTGGGGGCAATATCATTTTGTGGTGCTTACTCCTGCATCAACAAAAAAGCAATTGGTAATTGCCGATCCGGCAAAGGGGATACTCAAAATTAATAAAGAGGAATTTTGCAAACAATGGATAGCTACTACAGAAAATGGCATAACAAAAGGAACTGCACTTTTACTGGAACCAACACCCTTGTTTAAAAAAATTGATTTAGCTGATGATACACAAACAAAAACTAATACTATTGGTAAAGCGTATTTGTTCAATTATGTAAAACAACATAAGGCTTACTTTTTTCAAATTTTATTGGGGCTATTAATGGGTAGTGTACTGCAACTCATTTTTCCTTATTTAACTCAGAGTATAGTAGACACGGGCATCAACACCCAAAACCTCAATTTTATACAAATAATTTTAGCAGCACAATTAATGTTGCTATTTTCTCAAACAGTGGTAGAGTTTATACGCAGTCGTATTTTGCTGCATATCAGCACACGTATAAATATATCCCTGCTTTCGGGCTTTTGGGCAAAATTGCTAAAATTGCCCATGCAATTTTTTGATAGTAAACATCCTGGCGATATTATACAACGCATTGGCGATCATCATCGCATAGAAAGTTTTTTAACAGGCACAGCATTAAATACTTTTTTCTCCATCTTCAATCTAATTATTTTTTCTTTCGTTTTACTCCGTTATAATACTACCATTTTTATAATTTTTGCAGTGGGTAGTTTGTTGTATTTGTTTTGGATTCAATTCTTTTTAAAATACCGCCGCAAATTAGATTATCAAAAATTCGCCATAGCAGCAAAGGAAAACAATGCCACAATGCAATTGGTATATGGTATGCAGGAAATAAAATTAAATAATGCAGAGAATACTTACCGCTGGGCTTGGGAAGGTTTACAAGCTGGTTTGTTCAAACTTAATTTTAAAAGTTTATCACTTACACAATACCAGCAGATAGGGGCATTCTTTATTAATCAGGGTAAAAATATTTTTATAACATTTGTTGTAGCCAAATTAGTTATTGAAGGGCCGCTAACCTTGGGCATGATGCTGGCTATTCAATATATTATTGGCCAGCTTAATAGCCCTATTGAACAGTTAGTTGGTTTTACACAACAGGCACAGGATGCAAAAATATCTTTAGAACGGTTAAACGATATTCATGCTTTGGAAGACGAAGAGCCTGTACAAAAACAATTTAATCACTCATTACCAGAAGAGCATTCTATCGTAATAAAAAATCTTTGTTTCACCTATCCTGGTGCAGGCAACGAGCCTGTACTTAAAGATATTAGCCTAACCATTCCGCAGGGAAAGGTAACTGCTATTGTGGGTATGAGTGGCAGCGGTAAAACTACATTGGTAAAACTGCTGTTAAGATTTTATGAAGGATATAAGGGGGATATACATTTAGGTACTGCAAATTTTAAAACCATCAGTCCAAAATATTGGCGAAGTGTTAGCGGCGCAGTAATGCAGGACAGTTTTATTTTTAATGACAATATCCGTAAAAACATTATTGTTACCGATGATAAAGTAGATAATGAACGGTTAATGAACGCCTGTAAAACTGCTAACATATTGCCATTTATAGAGTCGTTGCCATTGGGCTTTTACACAAAATTAGGTGCAGAAGGTAACGGTATTAGCGGCGGGCAAAAACAACGATTGTCTATAGCGAGGGCAGTATATAAAGATCCGCAATTTATATTTTTTGATGAAGCAACAAATTCCTTAGATGCTAATAATGAAAAAGTAATACTTGAAAATCTACAGCAATTCTTTACAAACAAAACAGTGATTGTTGTAGCTCATAGGCTTAGTACAGTAAAAAATGCCGATAAAATTATAGTGTTGGAAAATGGAAAAATTGCAGAAGAAGGTACACATGCAGAACTTAGTTTTAAAAAAGGTAAATATTATGAATTAGTAAAAAATCAATTAGAACTTGGCAACTGATAATCCCATAATACTTCCTGCTGATTTTGATGATGCGAAAGAAAACGCTTTCGTAATGCGAAATACTTTTTTGGAGCATGGTAATGAAATTGAGGAAATTATTTCTAACAAACTTCCTTCTATTGTGCGATGGGGAACAGTATATTTTTTAATACTGCTGCTGTTGCTTGCTGCTATATGTTGGTTTATACAATACCCTGATATTGTAAATACAAAAGCAAAACTAACTTCCATAAACGCCCCCAAAGAAGTAATTACTAAAGCAGCAGGTAAACTAATTAAACTAATAGCGAAAGAAGGACAAACGGTACAGCAAAATGAATTACTGGGTTATATGGAAAGCAGGGCCAACGCCGATGAAGTACTTACGCTTTCAACCATCACTGATACTTTGCAGAATTTACTGCAAAACAACCAGGTAGAAAAAATTCCACGATATTTAGTGCAACCCTTTAAAAATCTTGGTGAGGTACAACCGGCTTACCAAAGCTTTATGCAGGGCTTTATTTTATTTAACCAATATCTTTCTTCGGGTTATTATTTAAAAAAGAAAGTGATGCTGAAAAAAGATATGAGTTACCTGCAAAAGCTGTATGTGAATTTATTGCAGCAAAAAAGTATACAACAGGAAGATGTAGCATTGGCCGATACTACTTTTAAAATGAACAAACGATTACAGGAGCAAAAAGTAATAGCCAGCTTGGAGTATAGAAATGAGCGCAGCAAATTTTTAAATAAGGCTATGAGTATACCGCAGATAAACAGCAATATCATATCAAACCAAAGCAGCCAACAGGAAAAACAAAAAGAAATTTTACAATTAGAAAATGATATTGCACAACAGAAAGAAATTTTTATACAAGCACTCCATACATTAAAAGCACAATTGGAAGATTGGAAAAGTAAATATTTATTAGTAGCACCTGTAGATGGCAAAATTGCATTCGCTACTTTTTTACAGAAAAATCAGCACTTACAAAATAATCAAATTATTTGCTTTGTTAACCCTGAAAATGCACAATACTATGCAGAAGTGTACATTCCACAAACCAATTTTGGTAAAGTAAAAACAGGGCAGCAGGTATTACTAAAATTTCCGGCTTATCCTTTTCAGGAGTATGGCAGTATAAAAGGCACAATAGATTTTATCAGCCATATAACAACCGATAGCGGCTACCTGGCAAAAGTTATTTTACCCAACGGGTTAAATACGAGCTATAAAAAATCTATCCAATTTACAGAAGGCCTAACTGCACAAGGCGAAATTGTTACGGCTGATATGCGCTTGCTGCAGCGCTTTTACTACAATATTGTAAAGCAGGTGAGCAGGTAAATTATACCCTCTTTTATCTTCTGCCAGGCGGCAGTTTTACCTTATCAACAGCTATCCACATCTTTCCACACTTAATGCACATTACTAAACCGGTAAAAGGTCATCAAAACCATGCTCACTTTGGGCAATACTCATGTGGATAAAAAACTTTATCTAAAAAATGTTCAGAAAGTGGGAAAAAGTGTTATTTTGTGTAAGTTTCTGTTTAAGCAGATGCTAAATACTTGAAAATGATAGGTTTCCTTGGTGAATATGAAGCTACTTTGGATACAAAGGGACGCTTTTTGTTACCGGCAGGTTTTAAAAAACAACTGCCGCAGGAAGCTAATACCCAATTTGTATTGAACCGGGGCTTTGAAAAATGCCTCACGTTATACCCAATACAAAGCTGGGAACCTATATTTTCCACAATTAGCAAATTGAATGATTTTGACCCTAAGGTACGTGAATTCAGGCGGTACTTTTTAAACGGTGCCACACAAGTAGAGTTAGATAGTGCAGGAAGATTGCTGTTGCCCAAAAGCCTTAGCGAACATGCCGGCCTGGAAAAAGATATTGTGCTGGTATCGGCCGTAAACAAAATTGAGATCTGGGATAAAGGTAAGTATACACAGTTCTTTGAAACTTTTACACCGCAAAGCTTTAGCGATTTGGCTAACGAGGTGATGAATAAAACAAGTAATTAGGAATTTGTAATTAGAAAAAATGGAATGAGTAACAAAGAAGGTAACATACCAATTCCAAATTCCCAATTACAGGATTATCACATCCCCGTTTTGCTGCATGAAACTATTGCTGGTTTGAACATAAAACCTGACGGGATTTATGTGGATTGCACTTTTGGTGGAGGTGGCCACAGCCGTGCTGTGCTGGAGCATTTAAATGAAAATGGCAGGCTGTATGTTTTTGATCAGGACGCTGACGCAAAGAAAAATTTACCGGATGATGAAAGGGTAATTTTTATACCTCAAAACTTTCGTTACCTGCAACGTTTTTTACGCCTGCAAAAAGTAAATAAGGTAGATGGTATTCTGGCAGATCTGGGTGTATCCAGTCACCAGTTTGATGAAGCTGAAAGGGGATTTTCCATTCGCTTTGATGCCGCACTGGATATGAGGATGGATCAACGGGGGAGCCTTACTGCAGCCGAAGTGCTTAAAAATTTTACAGAGCAGCAGCTGCATAAAATGTTTGAGCAATATGGCGAAGTAACCAATTCAAAAACGTTGGCTAAAACAATTGTACAGCAAAGAGCATTGGCACCCATCCGTACCATCAACGAATTTAAACAGGCTGTTCAGGCGGTAGTTAAAGGTAATCCTCAAAAATACTTTGCCCAGGTATTTCAGGCGCTACGCATTCAGGTAAATGACGAGTTGGGAGCATTAAAAGAATTATTAGAACAAACCACCACACTTTTAAAACCCGGCGGCCGTATTGCAATCATCACTTTTCATTCATTGGAAGACAGAATAGTAAAAATATTTTTTCGGGACGGAAGCTTTGCCGGAACGGAGACCGATGACGTGTATGGCAGAAAAGCAGATAACCCATTTACAATTATTACCAAAAAACCAATTGTTGCTGCAACGGCGGAATTAAAGCAAAATACCCGGAGCAGAAGTGCCAAGCTGAGGATTGCGGAATTAAAATAAAAGTTTAAAAAATTATAAGCATAAAAAAATAATGCAGGAAGAAATAAAAATACCAGAACAGCCAATTGCCCAAAAGATAGATTGGAAAAAGTTTTTGAGTTATAAATGGGTGGTGAAAAACATACCCTTCTTTTTGTTTTTATCAGCATTGGCGGTATTGTATATCTACAACGGACATTATGCCGATAAACTAACAAGAAAAATAAATGTAACAGAAAAACATATTAAAGAACTGGAGTACGAATATAAAACAGTAAAAAGCGAAGTGATATTCAGAAGCAAGGCAAGTGAGTTAGTAAAAGTGGTAGAGCCAATGGGGCTAAAAGAATTAACAGAACCACCCGTTGTATTAACAACAGAACAAAAGAAAAGGTAAAGAACTAGTAATAAAATAAAATCAATCTACATTTCCCCCTTCAGGGGATAGGGGTTTATGGATGTAAAAAAAGACATATTGTGGCGGGTGTATCTCTGTTTTATAGGGATGATACTACTGGGGGCAGTGGTGCTGGGCAGGGCTTTTTATATACAACGCATTGAAGGAAAATATTGGAAAGAAATGGGGCAAAACCTGCATTTAAAATATTTGCCTGTTGATGCAGAAAGAGGAACTATTTACAGTGAAGATGGCAATATGCTCAGCACATCGGTGCCCATATTTGATGTGTTTGTTGATTTTGGTGCAGAAGGGTTAAGAGAAAAGGAGGGCGAAAGATTTAAAAAAAATGTGGATTCTTTAAGCCTAAGTCTTGCTAATCTTTTTAAAGATAAAACAAGAGCAGAATATAAAAAACAATTGCAGCAAGGGTATAAAAATAAAGACCGTTATTATATACTAAAAAAGAAGATCTCTTTTTCGGAATATAAACTGCTCAGAGATTTTCCATTGGTAAGGCAAGGCAGAAATAAGAGCGGTTTTATTTTTGATGCAAGAGATAAAAGAATTAATCCTTATGTGCTGTTAGCCAACAGAACAATTGGTTTATCAAGAGAAGACTCTACAAAAAATGTGGGATTGGAAAGAAGTTACGATAGTTTATTAAAAGGCTCATCAGGCCAGCGCTTAGTACGCTATATCGCCGGGGCGTATGTGCCGGTGGAAGATGCTGAACTGGAACCCGAAAATGGGAAAGATATTATCACCACTTTAGATACTTATATGCAGGATGTGGCAGAAAATGCTTTAATGAAAATGATGGTGGGCAATAACTCACTGCATGGCACTGCTATTGTAATGGAAACTGCAACTGGTAAAATAAAAGCGATTGCCAATTTAGGACAAAGAAAATATCCTGATAACACTGCGGTAAAAGATGCGGCTGGAAATAGTATTTATGACGAAGACCTGAATTATGGCATTGGTAAAGCCACAGAGCCGGGATCTATTTTTAAGCTGGCTACATTAATGAGTTTGCTGGAAGATAAACATGTAACCATAAATTCTAAAGTGGATTGCGAAGGTGGGGTAAGAAATTTTTATGGTTTAAGAATTAAAGATTCTCATTTAGGTGCCGGTGTAATTTCGGTAAAGCAGGCTTTTTATACCAGCAGTAATGTAGCATTTGCAAAGTTGGCCGATCAGTACTATCATAACCAGCCATCAAAATTTATTGATAACCTGCACCGCTACAGGTTAGATACAGGTACCGGAATTGATATTGATGCAGCATCAGCAAAAACAACTATTAAAAAGCCAACCAACCGTAGCTGGAATGCCAACACTACCATTCCGTTTATGGCTCATGGTTATGAGGAATTGGTTACACCATTGCACATGCTGATGTTGTATAATGCAGTAGCCAATAATGGAAAGATGATGAAGCCTTATTTGGTAAATGCAGTAAAAAATTATGGCATTGATGTGAAAGTAATGCAGCCTCAGGTGCTGGTGGAAAAAATTTGCAGTGATGAAACACTGGCACAGGTACAAGAGTGTTTAAGAGCAGTGGTAGATAGTGTACACGGCACCGGGCATAAAATTTTATCTAAAAATACTTATGGCATTGCCGGCAAAACCGGTACAGCAGTAACAGCCTTAAATAACAAAGGCTACAATAAAGGCAATAAAATATACCAGGCATCTTTTATGGGATATTTTCCTGCTAAAGAGCCAAAATATACTATGGCTGTAGTAATACAAAACAGTAACGAATCTAAACTGGTTTACGGTGCCGATGTTTCCGGTACGGTGTTTAAAGAGATCAGCGATAAAATTTATGGCCGTTTTTTAAGTAATCAATCATTTGTAGCCACCAATACTGCAGATAGTTTGCAATACAATTTTTATGGTATGAAAAATGAACTGACCTCTATTTTCAGTTTTTTAAAAATGCCATTTATTGATTCAGCAGTTGCAGGCATTTTCAGGCAAACGAGCATGAGAAATAATTTTTCTTCTTTGAATGCACCGCTTTATTCATCCGCATCATCCGGTTCTGTAACCCCTAACGTTGTCGGAATGGGATTGAAAGATGCGGTGTATTTATTAGAAAATTCGGGATTAAAAGTGGCCGCCACCGGGCGGGGGTGGGTAATGAACCAATCGGTAACAGCAGGTACTAATTTTAAAAAAGGACAAATCATTTCACTGATATTAAATTGATTTTACAGGATATACTATATAAGGTTGCCATTAGCTCTGTAAAGGGTAGTACCGCTATTGAAGTGCATAATTTGCAGATCGATTCCAGAAAGATCAGCAAAGGAGATTGCTTTATTGCGGTACAAGGTACTGCGGCCGACGGGCATTTGTTTATTGATAAAGCAATTGACAATGGTGCGGCTATTGTAGTATGCGAAGTGTTGCCTGCAACTTTAAAAGATACTATCACTTATATACAGGTTGATAATAGCGCAGCTGCGTCAGGTTTGATGAGCCATAATTTTTATGGTGAACCTTCTGCAAAAATTAAATTAGTTGGTGTAACTGGTACCAATGGCAAAACAACTATTGCTACTTTGTTATTTAAACTTTTTTCTGCATTAGACTATAAATGTGGTTTAATAAGTACAGTACAAAATCAAATTGCTGCTACCGTTATTCCTGCAACCCATACCACACCCGATGTCATCAGCTTAAATGCATTATTAAAACAAATGGCAGATGAAGGTTGCGACTATGTGTTTATGGAAGTAAGCAGCCATGCTATTCACCAGCACCGCATTGCTGGTTTACAGTTTGCAGGAGCCTTGTTCAGCAATATCACCCACGATCATTTGGATTATCACAAAACATTTGACGAGTACATCCGTGTAAAAAAATCATGGTTCGATAATTTATCTGCAACTGCATTTGCCATCAGCAATGCCGATGATAAAAGAGGCGCAGTGATGTTACAAAATACTGTTGCCAAAAAGTATTTCTATAGCCTGAAAACAATGCCTGATTTTAAAGGGAAGATTTTAGATAATAGTTTAACAGGTTTACACCTTACCGTAAATGATGTTGAGGTACACTTCAGATTGATTGGAGAATTTAATGCTTACAATTTATTAGCAGTATATGGTGCAGCTATTTGCCTGGGAGAAGAAAAAAATGAAGTATTGCAAATACTCAGCAGTTTGGATGGCGCCGAAGGAAGATTTGATTATGTAATAAGCAACCAGGAAAGGCTGATTGGTATTGTTGATTATGCCCACACACCGGATGCATTATTAAATGTGCTGGCTACCATAAAAAAATTACGACAAGGAAACGAACAGGTAATAACTGTGGTGGGTTGCGGTGGCGACAGAGATAAAACAAAACGGCCGGTAATGGCAGAAGTGGCTTGTGAATACAGCGATAAAGTAATCCTTACTTCTGATAATCCCCGGAGCGAAGATCCAATGGAAATTTTAAAAGATATGGAGGCCGGGGTAAATGTAGCTGCCAGAAAAAAAGTGATCTCTATTGCTGATAGAAGAGAAGCTATTAAAACAGCAGTAAGTCTGGCACAAAAAGAAGATATTGTTTTGATAGCCGGTAAAGGGCACGAGAAGTACCAGGATATAAAAGGCGTGAAGTATGATTTTGATGATAAGAAGGTATTGAATGAAATGTTTGAATTACTGGAGAAATGATAATGTGCTGATTTGTTAATTAGCTTATTGGCTAATGTACCGCAGCAAAAGAATTAAAGTTTAAATTAAAGTACAACAAGTTTTAAAAATTAGCACATAAGCTAATTAGCAAATTATTTAATTAACATGCTGTATCACTTATTTGATTGGTTAAAAACAGAGGGCTTTAAATTCTCCGGCAGCGAATTGTATAAATTCCTAAGCTTCCGGGTAATGCTTGCTATGGTTTTAAGTTTGATCATAACAACAGTATACGGCAGAAAGCTCATTGGGTTTTTAAGAAAGAAACAATTAGGAGAAACGGTAAGGGACTTAGGACTGGCTGGCGAACAGGCCAAAAAAGGCACACCAACTATGGGTGGCATCATTATTATATTGGCTATAATAATACCCACATTATTGCTGGCCGATCTGGATAAAGTGTACATACGCCTGATGCTATTATGTACTGTTTGGTTGGGTGCTATTGGTTTTATAGACGATTACTTAAAGATACGTTCCAAAAGACTTGCACAGGCTAAAGGTGCTGCTTATAAAAAAAGTGACAGCGATGGTTTAGCCGGCAGGTTTAAAATATTTGGCCAGGTAATGTTGGGGGTAATTGTAGGCGCAACTTTATTTTTTACCAAAAGTGTTGTGGTAGAAAGAGAAATTTATAACCCTGATGTGCAGTATGTAAAAGATTCTGTTTTGCACAGGGGCGAACAATTGGCAACAGATTCTTTTCACATTGTAACAATAGAAGGAAAGCAGCACATTTTTGCCATTGTAAAAACACCTATCACTACCATTCCTTTTGTAAAAAATCATGAGTTTAATTACGCAAAATTATTACCCAAAAGCTGGGAGGCGGCTACTTATATTTTGTACATCATTATTGTAATTTTTATTGTTACTGCAGTTAGTAATGGTGCAAATATTACAGATGGGCTCGATGGTTTAGCCACAGGAGTTAGTGCCATCATTGGTATAGGGATAGGCATATTTGCTTATGTAAGTGGTAATATAAAGTTTGCTGAGTACCTCAATATTATGTACATACCAAATATTGGAGAGCTATCTATTTTTATTGCAGCATTTGTTGGGGCATGTATAGGTTTTTTATGGTACAATTCTTACCCGGCACAGGTTTTTATGGGAGATACGGGCAGCCTTGCATTAGGCGGCATTATTGCAGCACTCGCAATTATAGTGCGTAAAGAATTACTGATACCTGTTTTTTGTTTTGTGTTTTTAATAGAGTTGTTAAGTGTGATGATACAGGTTTCTTATTTCAAATACACCAAGAAAAAATATGGAGAAGGTAAGCGAGTGTTTTTAATGAGCCCTCTGCATCATCATTATCAAAAATTAGGTTATCACGAAAGTAAAATAGCAGTAAGGTTTTGGATAGTAACCATTTTAAGTGTTATAGTAGCTATAGCAACATTAAAATTAAGATAAATAATACCCCTGCGGCTGGGCAATGTTTTATTGGAAAACCGCAACCTGGAACAAGTCATTAGTGACACTCTAAGTTTTTCAATTGTTATCAGTATCTGTGAAAAGTTCTTATGATCAGTGAAACCCTATACCCGTTAAATTCTATGCTTTTGAAGAACCTTTTTTTGTTTACGGTATAGCGGTTGTTATTAACGAATTGGAAAATTTAATGCTATTGAAAAGCCATTTTTTACTTTACAGCAATGAAGTAAGTTAAAAGTAATTATTACATGAAGAAAAGATTAGTCATACTGGGTGCAGGCGAAAGCGGAGTGGGTGCCGCTATTTTGGCTAAGCAACAGGGCTATGATGTTTTTGTGAGTGATGGAAGTGTTATTAAAGAAAATTACAAAGCAGAATTAAACATTCATCAAATTCAGTTTGAAGAAGCAACGCATACCGAAGAAAAAATTTTAAATGCAGATGAAGTGATGAAGAGCCCAGGCATACCGGAAAAAAATGAACTGGTAAAAAAGATACGGGCAAAAGGTATTGCAGTGATCAGCGAAATAGAATTTGCATATCGTTATAAAGGCAACAGTAAAATTATTGCTATAACAGGTAGTAATGGAAAAACAACTACCACAGCATTAACCTACCATATCTGCAAACATGCAGGTAGCGATTGTGCTATGGTGGGCAACATTGGTGTTTCTTTTGCAAAACAGGTGGCGGTAGATCCTAAACCTTTATACGTAGCCGAAATAAGTTCTTTTCAATTAGATGATATAAAAACATTTCGTCCGGATGTGGCTGTATTAACCAACATTACCGAAGATCATTTAGACAGGTATGAATACAAAATTGAGAACTACATCAGCAGTAAGTTTCGTATTGCGATGAACCAGCAGGCCGAAGATATTTTTATTTATTCATTAGACGATGCAACAACAGCAGCATATATAAGTAACTATCACATTAAATCAACACTAGCCCCATTTACCATGAGCAAACCACTACCGCAGGGAGCATACCTGATGAATGCAAAATTGCATTTGAAATGGAAAAACGAAGAAATGCAAATGAGTATCGAAGATTTTGCTTTAAAGGGCAAGCACAATCAGTACAACAGTATGGCTGCCAGTTTAGCGGCATCTGCTGTAGACATCCGAAAGGAAAAGATAAGAGAAGCGTTACAAACTTTTGAAAGTTTAGAGCATCGCATGGAGCCTGTTGCATCCATTAAAAATGTGGAGTTTATTAACGATAGTAAAGCTACTAATGTAAACAGCACCTGGTTTGCATTAGAAAGTATGGAAAAACCGGTGGTATTAATATTGGGCGGAGTGGATAAGGGCAACGACTATTCTTTAATAAAAGAGCTGGTGAAAGAAAAAGTAAAAGCCATTGTGTGTATGGGTACTGATAACAAAAAGATACACGAGGCATTTGCTGATATTATGCCATTGATGGTAAATGCCTCATCAGCACAGGAAGCTACACAGGCAGCATTTCATTTTGCAGCAAAAGGAGATGTGGTGTTGTTAAGCCCTGCATGTGCAAGTTTTGATCTGTTTAAAAATTACGAAGACAGGGGTAACCAATTTAAACAGGCAGTAAAAGCACTATGAACTAAAGTTGAATAAAGAAAAAAAAGCTGAAATGCTTAATTACAAATGTTGATTAAAAAATTAATGCCCGGCCCCCCTCTCTTAAAGGAGGGGGAATGAGGGTGAGGTTTATGGCAAGTTTAATAAACATAAAAGAACTTTTTACTCCAAACATGAGTAGCAATTTGGTAAGCAAAACCAAAGGTGACCGTGTTATTTGGGGTATTGTGGTTATTCTTACTTTAATAAGTTTATTGGTGGTGTACAGCAGCACCGGTTCATTAGCTTATAAATACAGTAAGAGTACAGAAAGTTATTTGTTTAAACAGTTTGCATTTATAGTAATCGGTTTGTTCCTGATTTATTTTGCCCACCGGGTTAATTATACCATTTATGCAAGAGTAGCTAAAATTTTGTTTCTTATTTCAATACCATTGATGATTTATACATTGATGTTTGGTTCAAAAATTAATAGCGCAAGCAGATGGATAACATTGCCGGTAATAAATATGACATTGCAAACATCCGACTTAGCTAAGCTGGCACTATTCATGTATTTGAGTTTACAACTTAGCCGCAAACAAAATGTAATTAAAGATTTTAAAAAAGGATTTCTCCCTATTGTAATTCCTGTGGTAATTATCTGTGCCGTTATTGCACCTGCAAATTTATCTACAGCATTGCTGGTAGGTGCCACAAGTTTTATGCTGATGTTTATTGGTAGGGTAAACACAAAACATTTATTAGTATCAATAGGCATTACATTGATTCCTGTAGTATTCCTGCTCACACTAGCTGTAAGCAATTACGATAAGGAAGCACATAAGGCAAAAGAGTTGCCTGCAATTTTTGATGCCGGCCGTATTAAAACATGGGTAAGTCGTATACAAACATTTGTATACAGTAATAAAAATGATGAAACAGAAAAAACCTACCAGATCAACCAGGCAAAAATTGCCATTGCAAATGGTAGTTGGTTAGGTAGGGGGCCGGGTAACAGTGAAGCCAGAAATTTTTTACCACATTCTTACAGCGATTTTATTTATGCTATTATAATTGAAGAGTATGGTTTGTTTGGTGCCGCATTTATGATTTTTATTTACCTCTTGTTTTTACACAGGTGTATCAGGCTATACCGTAAATGCCCTTTTGCGTTTGGGGCATTTCTGGCACTGGCCTTAAGTTTTACATTGGTAATACAGGCCATAGCAAATATGGGAGTGGCAGTAAATGCATTCCCAAATACAGGTGTTACATTACCGTTGGTAAGTATGGGTGGCAGTAGTTTTCTGTTCACCTGTTTATCAATAGGTATCATTTTAAGTGTGGCAAGAAATGTGGAACAATTAGAAGGAAAGAATCAACCGGTTATTGCAAATGAAGCATAAGATCATTATAGCAGGAGGTGGAACTGGCGGGCATATTTTTCCGGCTATTGCAATTGCTAACGCCATTAAAAAATTGGCACCGGAAACTGAATTCTTGTTTGTAGGCGCAAAAGGAAAAATGGAAATGGAAAAAGTGCCGCAGGCGGGATTTGAAATTAAAGGATTGGATATTGCAGGGTTTAACAGAAGTTCTTTGATAAGAAATATTGGATTGCCTTTTAAATTGGTAAAGAGTTTTTTGCAGGTACAACGAATTTTTAAATCGTTTAAACCCAATGCAGTAATTGGCGTGGGCGGGTACTCAAGTTTTCCGGTTTTAAGGTTTGCGCAAACCAATAGCATAAAAACTTTTATACACGAAAGCAATTCTTTTGCCGGTAAAAGCAATATCATGCTGGGTAAAAGGGCTACTAAAATTTTTGTTGCCAGCGATGGCATGGAAAAATTCTTTCTGGCTCATAAAATTATGATCACTGGCAATCCGGTACGGGCAAGCATATCGCACAGCAACATAACAAGAGAAGAAGGGATTAAATTTTTTGGATTAGATCCGGCAAAGAAAACCATTCTTTCCATCGGCGGCAGCCTTGGTGCAAAAAGTATTAACGAAGCCATCGATAAAAATATTGAGTTGTTTGAAAAAAATGATCTGCAACTGATTTGGCAAACAGGTAAGCCTTATGCCGAAAAAGGAAAGCAGGCTGCAGCGGGTAAAAAAAATATTTGGGCAAATGATTTTATCACCCAAATGGAAAATGCTTATGCTGCTGCCGATTTAGTGATCAGCCGAAGTGGGGCAATGGCCATTGCGGAGTTATGTGTGGTAAAAAAGCCGGCGGTATTTGTGCCCTTTCCCTTTGCGGCAGAAGATCATCAAACGGCAAATGCACAAAGTTTAGTTAATAAAAATGCAGGCATAATGGTAAAAGATAGCGAGGCGTTAGATAAGTTGGTGGCAACCATTATCAGTTTATCAAAAGATGAACAACAACAAAATGAATTAAGATCGAACATTGGCAAACTGGGTATTACCAATGCAGATGAAATAATTGCACAACAAATATTGAATACGATAAAGTGATTGAAATAAATAAAATAGCAAGAATATATTTTGTAGGAATTGGTGGTATCGGGATGAGTGCCTTAGCAAGGTATTTTAGATCTAAGCAAGTTGAGGTAAGTGGTTACGATAAAACTGAAACAGTATTAACAAAACAGTTGGCAGCAGAAGGAATAAAAGTGCATTACGAAGATAATACTGAGCTCATTGACAAAGCAGCACAGTTAATAGTTTACACACCGGCGGTGCCAAAAGATCACCAGGAGTTAAACTATTACAAACAAAATAATTACACGGTAGTAAAACGCAGCGATGTGCTGGGTGCCATTACTAACAGCTCTTTTAATATTTGTGTGGCCGGTACGCATGGCAAAACAACTACCAGTACAATGGTGGCGCATATATTGCAGCACAGTGGTTTTGGATGTAATGCTTTTTTAGGCGGTATTGCAGTGAACTACAACAGCAATTTTTGGGCAAGCGAAAAAAATGTTTGTGTGGTAGAGGCAGATGAGTACGACAGAAGTTTTTTGAAATTAAGTCCTGATGTGGCCATTATCACTGCAATGGATCCGGATCATTTGGATATTTATGGTACGGCGGAAAATGTAGAACAGGCGTTCATCGATTTTTCTGCAAGAGTAAAAGATGGCGGTTTGTTGCTGAGTAAGTTTGGATTAAAGAGGGGAAGTGAATTACAGGCATCTGGTCATTTCAGTTATCATCTAAACAATGAAAGTGCTGATGTATATGCAGCAAATATTAAAATGAATAATGGTAGTTACCAGTTTGATGTGATAACAAAAGATTGGATACTGAATGATGTGGTATTGAACATGGGCGGCATGCACAATATAGAAAATATGATTGCGGCCATTGCTGTGGCACAAAATTTGAAAATAGCCGACGAAAAAATAAAAGCAGCAGTAAGTTCTTTTAAAGGGGTAAAGCGCAGGTTTGAGTACATCGTAAAAAATGAAGCGCAGGTTTTTATTGACGACTATGCACACCATCCGGATGAATTAATAGCCTTACTAACCGGGGCTAAAAAATTATTTCCGGATAAGAAGTGTACAATTATTTTTCAGCCGCATTTGTTCAGCCGAACTAAAGATTTTGCAGATGGCTTTGCAGAAAGTTTAAGCCTGGCCGATGAAATTATTCTTTTACCTATTTACCCGGCTAGGGAATTACCAATGGAAGGAGTAACCAGCCAAATGATTATAAATAAAATGACAATAGCTAATAAAAAAGTATTGAGTAAAATTGAAATTTTAGATTGGATAGAAAATAATAAAACAGAATTATTAATAACAGCAGGCGCAGGAGATATTGACACTTTAGTAGAACCGATAAAAAAAATATTGACAAAAAATAATTAATAAAATATCATCTCTGCATAGCGGGGATAAAATGGAAAATAGAAGACGATATAGTATTAAAAAAATTCTCTTTGCCATACTGTGGTTAACAGTGGGCACAGGAACTACTGTGTTATTGGTGGCTGGCGTTCGTAAGAACGATGCTAAAAAATGTAAAGACATTAAAATAAAAATAACAGGTATTGAAAGTGCAGATGAAAAATTTGTAGATGAAAATGATATCAGGGCTACTATACAAAGTATTTGCAACGCCAATCCAATAGGAAAAACAATCGGATCTTTTAATTTACGCAAGATAGAAACAGAACTGGAAAAAAGTAAGTGGGTAAAAAATGCAGAATTGTTCTTTGATAATAATAATATTTTAAAAGTAAGCCTGCAGGAAAGAGAGCCTGTGGCAAGGGTGTTTACAACAGCGGGTTCATCTTTTTATATAGATACCGCTTTAGCCATGCTACCGCTAAGTGATAAATTCTCTGCAAGGTTGCCGGTGTTTACAGGTTTTCCATCTGACAACATTGTATTGTCCAGGGCTGATAGCAATTTATTGGGTGATGTAAGAGATATCAGTATCGCTATTCAAAAAGATTCTTTTAGAATGGCAATGATTGATCAGGTGGATATTACTGCACAACGCAATTTTGAGATGATTCCAAAAATTGGTAGCCAGGTAATTGTATTTGGTAATGCTGCCGATGCTGAAGAAAAGTTTAATAAGCTGCAATTGTTTTATAAAAATGTAATGGTAAAAACAGGCTGGAGTAAATACAGTGTAATTAATGTGCAGTATAAAAATCAGGTGGTGGCAAAAATCAGAGGTGCCGAAGATAAAACGGCCGACTCGGTAAGAACATTGCAAATAATGCAGGCGATAGCTGCTAATGCTGCAAGGCAGGCAGAAGATTCTTTGCAAACAATTATACAGGATAATAACAACAATACTGCCGATAGCAGTATGATACAACAATCGATACAAAGAGAAGATAATTTTGAAACGACCAATGCCATCAACGAATCACCTCTGCAGCCAACTAACCAGCAACAGGTTCCTAATCCGTTACCCCTTGCAAAACCTGTAACATCCAATCCAATTCCTTCTGCAAAACCAGTTGCTGCAAAACCTGCAGTGGCAAAACCAAATCCTGTTATCAAGAGCAACAATAACACTGTTCCTCCTAAAAAGCCAATTGTAAACCCGGCTGTAAAGCCAAAACCAAATGTGGTAAAGCCGGCAACGGACAAACCAAAAGCAGTAATGCAAAATAAAAATGAATATTAAAACAGTTCATAGTTCATGGTCAATAGTTCATAAAAAAGAAATTGAAATGACAGAGTCTATCCATGAACTATCAACTATTAACCATCAACCAGTACACAAACACACACAAAACATACAATTATGAATCACGAACAACCCATCATTGTAGGCCTGGATATCGGCACCACAAAGATTGCTGCAATTGCCGGTAGAAAAAACGAATACGGCAAACTGGAGATACTTGGTTTTGGCCGGGCTAACAGTAACGGTGTGCAACACGGCATGGTGTTAAACATCGATCAAACTATCAAAGCCATCGAAATGGCATTAAAAAATTGCTACGACAGTAATCCTAATTTAGAAATTGGAGAAGTGTATGTAGGTATTGCAGGCCATCATATAAAAAGTTTACAAACCCGTGGCGATATAGTACGCCAGGCAGTGGAAGACGAAATAAGTCAGGGCGAAATTGATCGCTTAATTGCCGATCAGTACCGCACATACATTCCCGCAGGCGATCAGATCATTGATGTGATACCGCAGGAATTTACGGTGGATAATTTTCAGAATATCCCTAACCCCATTGGATACAGTGGTGTAAAAGTGGGCGCTAATTTTCATATTATCACCGGCGATAAAAATGCCATCCGCAATATTAACAGAAGTGTAGAAAAAGCAGGGCTGCAAACCAAAGATCTGGTATTACAACCATTGGCATCTGCTGCTGCCGTAATGTGCGATCAGGATCTGGAAGCAGGTGTTGCTATTGTAGATATTGGTGGTGGTACAACAGATCTTGCTGTTTTTTATGAAGGTATTTTAAAACATACTGCGGTTATTCCTTTCGGTGGTGAGAATATTACCAACGATATTAAAACCGGTTTGGGCGTTTTAAAAACTCAGGCCGAGCAAATGAAAGTGCAGTTTGGCAGTGCATTAAGCGACGAAGCAAAATCAAATGCATTTATTACCATACCAGGCTTACGTGGTATGGCGCCCAAAGAAATTTCTGTAAAGAATTTAGCGGCTATCATACAGGCACGTATGAGTGAAATAATGGATTTTGTTACTTATCATTTAAAACAAGTAGGGTTAGATACCAGGATGTTGAATGGTGGTATTATATTAACCGGTGGTGGTTCTCAATTAAAACATTTAATTCAGTTAACAGAATATGTTACCGGGTTAAATGCAAGAATTGGTTACCCCAACGAACACCTGGCATCGGGCCATATTGATGAGTTGGCCAAACCAATGTACAGCACTTGTATTGGTTTAATATTAAAAGGCTATAATGATTACGAAAATAAAAATAAACAGTTTGAAGAAACATTTAGAAAAGTAGAAGTACCCAGTGCTTTGCAACAACAACCTGTTGATGAAGTATTGGATGTAGTAGAAGAAACTAAAACTGTAAAAATAAAGCAGCGTAAAACTTTAAAAGGATTTATGGATGGTTTTAAAAATGGTTTGATAGATTTATTTAAAGAAGAAGAAGACGCTAAGTTATAATGATGAATATAGAATGTGCGAATATCGAATGTATTAACAGGAAAAGAGAAGAGGACGGTATATGAAAACATTCCCCATTCGATATTCGCAAATTCAACATTAAAAATATACAAGTACTAACCCACAAATAAACGATTATGATACATTTTGATTTGCCAAAAGAACAGTCTTCCATCATTAAGGTGATAGGTGTTGGCGGGGGAGGCAGTAATGCAGTAAACCACATGTTCTCACAAAATATTGAAGGTGTAAACTTCATTATTTGTAATACCGATGCACAGGCAATTTCGCAGAGTAAGGTGCCTAATAAAATTCAGTTAGGCCCACACCTTACACAAGGTTTAGGTGCCGGTGCTAATCCTGCTATTGGCAGGCAGGCTACTGAAGAAAGTTTAGAAGAAATAAAACGCATCCTGGAAGTAAATACCAAGATGGCTTTTATCACTGCCGGTATGGGTGGTGGTACAGGCACAGGTGGTGCACCCATCCTTGCAAAAATTTGTAAAGATCTGGGTATACTTACAGTTGGTATAGTTACCACTCCATTTGCGTATGAAGGCAAAAAAAGAATTGCCCAGGCAGAAGAAGGTATTATGCTGTTGAAAAATCATGTGGATACTTTATTGGTGATCAGTAATGATAAATTACGTCATCAGTTTGGCAATTTAAAAATGAAAGAAGCTTTTGCAAAAGCAGATAACGTTTTAGCAACTGCAGCAAAATGTATTACCGATGTAATTAACAGCACCGGTCAAATCAATGTGGATTTTGCCGATGTATGTACTGTGATGAGTAATGGAGGCGTGGCTATTTTGGGCAGTGCATCTGCCGAAGGCGAAAACAGGGCACAACTGGCTATAGAAAATGCTTTGAATTCTCCATTGCTGAATGATAATGATATCCGTGGTGCAAAATGGATATTGATCAACATCAATTCTGCTGAGGGCGAACATGAATTTACTATGGACGAGGTTGAAGTAATTCAAAATTATTTATTGAGTAATGCAGGAGAAGATACTGATGTGATTTTAGGTTTGGGTTATGATAATACTTTAGGAAGTGAGATAGGTATTACATTAATAGCAACAGGTTTTGAACATAAAGATCCTTTTGAAAAGAAGGCGGAAGTGGTTGCTGAAGTAAAGAAAGATGATAAGATTGTAATGACACTGGAGATGCCGGTTAAAGAACAACATGCACCTAAAGCAGTTAAGGTGGTGCCACAACCACTACAACCTACTTTTCAGTTTGATGAAAAAGAAGAGGAGCAGGCCATTGCAGAAATAAGCGAAGCACCTGCTGTGCAAATGATAGAAGATGAGATGATGCCGAAGTTGGTAGAAACTAAAACAGAACAAATAAAAGTAGAACCACCAAGTAAAACTACTGGGGAAAAAATTGAAGAAGCGCCGGTGTTTTTTGAAATATCTTCGGCCGCAGATCAAACACCTGTAGTAGCGTTTGATATACTCAGCACTTCGATACCCACCGAAAAACCCGTTAGTAAAACCAGCGTTACAACTAATATTTCAGCAATTAATAAAGATGCTAGCAATGCCCCTTCGTCGGGGGTTAAATTGGCGAAGCCTTCGCAAATTTATGTGGAGGAACAACCTAAACCAGAATCCAATTCTACCGAGGAGCTACTGCCATTGCAACTAACAATTAAGGCCGACGAAACCGAAGTTGAAGAAATGCAGCTGGTGGTTAAATCCCATCAAGCGGCGGAGGAAGAGCAACTTGTACAACAAACTCAGCCCATCATGATGTCCAATGTTGAGGAGCCTGCACCGCAGGACGAAACAGAGGAACTTAGGCGCCGGGCTATAGAACGCATTGCGAAGCTGCGTAATTTGTCATTCAACATCAATGCAGCCGATCCGAATAATGAGTTTGAAATGGTTCCAGCTTACCTTCGCCGCAATATGGAATTACACAATTCCATTGCCGACGTAGAAAATTTTTACAGTAACTATACTGTAAAGTCCGACGATAATAACCAGGCAGAGATTAGCACTATCAACAGCTTTTTAGATGGTAAAAAACCTGATTAATTACTGATGTTTTTAACCAGAAATGGGTAAAAACATTTTTATAAACTTTGTATTTAGGTATGTATGTGTGGCCCCACTTGAGAGAGTGGGGCTGTGTTTTATAACAAGTTGTAGTAAATACAATTAATACCTGCATTTGTAAAACTAAAATTTGTGCTGCTATAGGGTGATGTGTGAATTATGTAATATTTAAAAATAAATATACAATAGCAGCAAGATTTAATTTAAATACCTTACTCATTAACCTTATATGTTTATGCGTAAAATTTTACCTGAAAGCACAGCCCGGTCAATTAATGTTAACATAAAATCTGCTGCTACAACTGATGACAACCTTAGCCATCTTGCTTTTGATAATGTGGCACAGGCCAATGTTATTATAATAGTAAGTAGCGGTAAAATTATAATGGCTAACGGGGCAGCCTGCAAACTGCTGGGTTATTCAAAAAAAGAGTTACTTACTAAAAACAGGGCTGATATTTTTGCTGTTGAAGAAAGCAGTTTTAAACAAATGCTAAAACAAAGAACTGCAGATGGACAATCCAAAGCTTTGGTGCTGGTAATTAAAAAAACAGGCAAATCACTTTCCTGCGAAATAACATCTGCAACTTTTACAGGGGAACATGGTCTTGAAAAATCAATTACCACCATTACCGATGTAACACAACGTTTTTTAGACCAAAAGAAAAGCGATGATGAAAAAGAAAAAGTAGTGGCGGATAATATTGTTATTGCAAACTCAAAACAAAAAGCAATTGATATAAGGAGAGATAAAATAGTGGCAGATAATATTACAATTGCTAAATCTAAACAAAAGGCTATTGACATAAAAAAAGAAAAGGTAGTGGCTGATAATATAATTACAGCAAAATCAAAACAAAAAAATATAGATAATAAAAAGCAAAAAATTGTTGACGATAATATTATTGAAGCACAGGCAAAATCAAACGCAAGGTTGGCGGAAAATAATGAATGGATAAAATACATTGCCAAATCATCCTATGATGTAATGTGGGATTGGGATACCGCTACCGGTCAGATATATGTAGGTGATAGCATTGAAGAAGTGTTTGGGTATAAAGTGCGGAACAATATTATGAATTTTACAGACTTCTGTCGCTGCCTGCTTATAGAAGAAAAGGAAGTGGTAGAAAATAAATTATTGCAAACGATTGCTTCCGGCAGTAAAGTTTGGAACGATAATTTTATGTTTAAACGGCGTGATGGCTCTGTAGCTGCTACTACTAGCAGGGCAAGTATTTTGAGAGACGAAGAGGGAAAAGCAGTACGTTTAATTGGTGCCATACAAGATGTTAGTAGTTTGCAGGCCCTTGATAAAAAACTACAGGAACAAATTACTATACATGAAGAAGACACAGAAAAATTTCTGCTGGCGGCTAAACTTTCTTTTGATGTGATATGGGATTGGAATTTAGTTACCAATGATGTATTTATTGGAGAAGGGTTTGAAGAATTATTTGGCTATAGTATAAAGAATAATAAGGGTAATATGATTACTGACTGGAGTGATTACCTGCACCCCGATGATAGAAAAATAATTGAACAGGAATTGCATGAAACTCTTATTTCCTGCGCCACAAATTGGGAACATGCATACCGGGTTACAAAAGCCAATGGAGCTATTGCAAAAGTATATGTACGGGCCAGTATTATAAGAGATGCAGCCGGTAAAGCTTACCGTATGATTGGCGCCATGCAGGATCTTAGCCGCCAGAAGGAACTGGAAGAAAAACTAGATGATGAAATTGCATTTAATGCAAAACAGATTTCTGATTATAAAGAAAATTTTAAACTCATTTTTAATGCTTCCGGCGATGTGTTTTTCGATTCTGACCTGGTGGCAGATGTAGTAATAATAAGTGATGCATATGAAAAAGAGTATGGGTATAAGATAACGGATAATATGACACAGTCGGCCGATTGGTTTAGCCATATTCATCCCGATGACAAAGATGCAGTAATACTGGACTATCAAAAAATGATAGCGTCAAAGGAAACCTACTGGAAATCCGCTTATAGATTTTTGAGAGCAGATAATTCCATTGTTGATGTAGTGGGTAGCCGGGTTGTTTTAAGAGATGCCAATGGCAAAGCTTACCGTATCATTGGCTCGTTACATGATGTAAGCAAACAAAAAGTGCTGGAAGAAAAACTGGATCATGAAATAAAATTGAAAGAAAAACAAATTACTGAAGCAACAGAAGATGCTACGGAAATGGAAAGATCTAACATAGGAAAGGAGCTGCACGACAATATAAACCAGTTGTTGGGTGCATCCCGGATGTTTTTGGAAATGGCAAAAAAGGGAGGCGTGAATAGTGCCATGTATTTAAGCCGCTCATCCGAATATACACTTACTGCAATTGAAGAGATAAGGAAATTAACCAAAGGCCTTACAACAGATGTTATAAAAAACCTGGGCCTGTCTATTGCAATTGATAATCTTGCTATTGATATGGCTACAGTAAACCCCATTAAAATTTGCTGTAAGCTAAATAGCTTTAATGAAAAAAAGGTTACCGATAAATTCAAACTGAATATTTTCAGGATAGTACAAGAGCATCTGAATAATATTTTAAAACATGCTCATGCTACAAAAGTGGCAATTAATCTTTCACAAAACGAAAATTTTATTCAGTTGTCAATTACTGATAATGGTGTTGGTTTTGATACTGAAAAAAAGCAAAATGGGATCGGTATAGATAATATTAAAAGCAGGGCTGCATCTTACAACGGTATCGCCAGTTTTGTTTCACAGCCGGGTAAAGGTTGTGTTTTAACAGTAACTGTTCCTGTAGCAGCTTAATGGTAAAGCAGGATGAATACTTTTGTAACACTTCAACCTTATTAAATTAATTGCAGATTATAATTGTTGCCGTAACTCTTTCGCCGTTTTACCGCTTCCATCGTGGCTCCAGCCGGGAGGCATAAATAAATATTTAAGGCGGATGCTAAAAGGTATTTTTTGAGTAATATCCTTGCCAATATTCTGCCACTCATGAAAAATAATTTTCAGCGGATGGTTATGATGCTCCACCGGCTTGGTAAGGCCGTATTTTACAGGTTCTGTTACCAATTCTTCCTGAAACGTACCGAATAGTTTATCCCAGATAATAAGGCACATACCCATGTTTTTATCCAAATAAATAATATTGCTGGCATGGTGTACACGATGGTGGCTGGGGCTTACGAAAACACTTTCAAACCAACGGGGCATCTTATTAATATATTGCGTATGTACAAGTATGCCATAAGTCTGTGTGATGGAGTACATAAAAACTATGTCCAGCGGATGAAAACCTGCAAAGGCTAATGGCATCAAATACACAAACCGATACACCGGCTGCAATACCGATGAACGGAAACCTGTAGTAAGATTAAATTCTTCGGAAGAGTGGTGGGTAACATGTACTGCCCAGAATATACGGCAATAATGATCAACCCGATGCTCTATATAAAAAGCAAGATCTTCTGCAATAAATAATGCAAACCAATACAGCCAGGCATTTTCTATTTTTAAAAAATGATGGTTATAACTCCAGTTAAGTACAGCAATGTAAAATGCCCAGCGCAATAATACATCCAAACCGGCATTAATTAAAGTGAGGTAAACATTTTGTAATGTTTCTTTAAAGGAGTAAAATTTTTTATGATGCCAGTTGCTTAATAAAATTTCGATACCAATCAACAGGGCATAAAAGGGAACAGACAAAAGTAAAAACCATGTTTCCCTTGCAGATTGCATAGCATTTTAATATTGAATGGTTAATATAGAACTTCGAATGTTTTTAATTTAAAAACAACTTTGGATTATTCAATCTGTTTAATACATTTCGATATTTTATATTTTTCAATTCGAAGTATTTACACCGCCATTATCTCTTTTTCTTTTGCAGCTAAATGTTTTTCTATCATCACAATAAATTTATCGGTAGCATCCTGTACTTCCTTCTCTGCATCTTTACAAATATCTTCACTAAGGCCTTCTTTCTGTAATTTTTTTATGGCTTCAATATTTTCACGGCGTATGTTACGTATGGCAACTTTGGCGTGTTCGCCTTCGCCATTACAGCGCTTTACCAATTCTTTTCTTCTTTCTTCTGTAAGTGGAGGTAAAAATAAACGGATCACTACACCATCGTTTTGCGGATTGATACCAATATTGGCCATGATGATGGCTCTTTCAATAGGCTGCAGCATATTTTTTTCCCATGGTTGTACCGAAATGGTACGGGCATCCAATGCTGATATGTTGGCAATTTGATTGATGGCCGTAGGGTTGCCATAATAATCTGCTACAATACCATCCAGCATATTAGGGTTGGCTTTGCCTGCACGTATCTTAACCAGCTCTGCTTCCAGGTGGTTAATCGCTTTGGTCATTGTAGATTGGGTGTCGCTGAGTATTTTATCTAATCCTTCGGCCATAAGTAAAAATATTAAGTGGCTGCAAAGCTATAAAAAAGAACGGTTATAGCAGTGACTGCCACTAAAAAAAGCAAAATTGTAAAAGTAGATTGTAAAGTGGGTTAGTCGGCTTCTACACTTTCGGGAGCCAGTGTAAGTATTTTACGTGGCTTAATAATAGTATTGTTATTAGCTGCTGTATTTTTATTGGCTATCGATTTGCTTTTAGGACGGCTGTAGTAAACAATACCAATAAAAGTAAATGCAGAAACCAGCAAAATACCTAAAAGCGTAGTAGTACCCAGGTGGCGTAAAAAATAAGCCATAGCTATAAATACAATATTAACAGCCACGCAGGTAAAGGTTATCATGCGGTGGTTAAAGCCAATATCTAATAAAAAATGGTGTACATGTGTTCTGTCTGGGCTAAAAGGAGAGCGACGATCTAAAATGCGTAAAGTAAAAACCCTTAATGTATCAAATAAAGGAATCATTAGGATAGCAAAACCAATTGCAGGAGAAGCTTCCAATGGAAGATTAACCGCAGGGTTACCAGCTATATTAATAAATTTAATTACCAATATAGAGTTTATCAATCCTAATAAAAGAGAACCGGTATCACCCATAAATATTTTTGCAGGCGAAAAATTGTAAATTAAAAAACCAATAATACTTCCTGCCAGCGAAAATGCCATCACAGCGTAAGTTAATTGCCCTACATAAAAAAAGTAAGTGCCAAATACCAATGTGGTAAGCACACCTAAACTTCCGGCAAGTCCATCAACACCATCAATTAAATTAAATGAGTTGGTAATAACAATTATGGTAAAGATGGTAAGAATAATACTTGCAATATGAGGTATTTCGTAAATGCCCAAAAAACCATGCATGTTGTTTAACTGGACACCGCCAAATTTAATAACAATGCCAGCTGCAATAAGCTGGCCTATAAATTTTTTGCTGGCAGATAAAACCAGTATATCATCCTTAAGGCCTAAAAAGAAAATAACGGTGGCTGCTGCTGCAAAATATTGTAGCTCTGAAGCTATACCTGAAGGAACACCCATTAATGTAGCTATGATAAAACCTGCAAAGATGCCAAGGCCACCTAAAGTAGGAATAACTGTTTTGTGAACTTTCCGTTCATCGGGCTCATCAAATAATTTTTTATCCTTAGAAACCTGTATAATTATAGGTATCGCAAAAAAAGTTATTAAAAAAGCCAGGGACGCACTAAGTAAGATATTATCCATTCAATTTATTTAATGGCAATCATTATGCTGCAAAAGTATTAAATATGTTTTAAGTAAACCTAATATTTTAAAGAAATACTTATAACATTTTGTTTAAGACCCTGTATTGCATAAAAAAGTTGCCTGACAAATTAATTCGGGAGGTTATTATTAAAATGGGTTTTCCCGGGTTTAATGGTGAAATAACGAAGAAATTATAAACTTATTATTAACTATTTAAACAAGCAACAGTTTTTTAATTTTTCTATCAATCGATTTAAAGTAGGTTTGCATGGCAAAAGTGTTTTCAGGCACTTTATTATTGTTAACAAATTATATTCCACAATGAATAGTTTACCAGAAATAGCATCACAGGTACGCAGGGATATTGTACGTATGGTACATGGTGTGCAAAGTGGCCACCCCGGCGGTTCTTTAGGTTGTACCGATTACCTGACGGCACTTTACTTTAAAGTGATGAACCATAATCCTGCGTTTAGCATGGATGGTGTTGGAGAAGACCTTTTCTTTTTAAGCAATGGGCATATTTCTCCCTTATTTTACAGTGTTTTAGCCCGCAGTGGTTACTTTCCGGTTAATGAGCTGGCCACTTTCAGAAAACTAAATTCTCGTTTACAGGGGCACCCCACTACACATGAGCATTTGCCGGGTGTACGTATTGCAAGTGGGTCGTTAGGCCAGGGGATGAGTGTAGCAATTGGTGCCGCTTTGGCAAAAAAAATGAATAAAGACAGTAACATAGTTTTTTCGTTGCACGGAGATGGAGAGTTGGATGAAGGACAAAACTGGGAGGCTATAATGTTTGCCGCACATAAAGGGGTTGATAATTTAATTTCCGCTATAGACTGGAACGGCCAACAAATTGACGGCCCTACTAAAAAAGTAATGGCACTAGATAGTTTAAGGGCTAAGTTTGAGGCCTTTAACTGGCAGGTGCTGGAAATGGATGGCAATGATATGGATGCCGTGGTTGTTGGTTTAGATACTGCCAAAACGTTTGTTGGCAAAGGAAAACCTATTGTTATTTTAATGAAAACAGAAATGGGAAAAGGTATTGATTTTATGGAAGGCAGCCACGAGTGGCATGGTATTGCCCCTAATGATGATCAACTGGCTAAAGCATTAGCGCAATTACCCGAAACCTTAGGCGATTACTAGATTAATTTAGAAAGAAGATAATAAAAGTTGAGTTGGCTGCATTGCAGTCAACTCTTTTTAATTAATAAATTATTACTGATGAACAATTATTTTATTTTGCCTGGGTTGGGTAACTCCGGGGCAGAACACTGGCAAACTTTTTTTGAAAATTCGGCCACTAATTTCAAACGTATTGATCAGCTGGAATGGGATGCCCCCAATTGTACCGACTGGATTACAACCATTGATAAGGCAATTGCAGGTTACGATCTTTCAACAGTTATTTTAATTGGCCATAGTTTAGGCTGTACAGCCATTGCACATTGGGCATCGGTATATAATAAAAAAATAAAGGGTGCTTTATTGGTAGCCCCCAGCGATATTGAAAATCCGGTATACACTTTTCCAGCAACAGGCTTTGCGCCAATACCTCTACATAAAATTAATTTTAAAACCATTGTGGTAGCCAGCGAAGATGACCCATGGGTATCAATAGAGAGGGCGGAATATTTTGCCAGCAACTGGGGAAGTGAATTGGTGAGTATTGGTAATGCAGGGCATATTAATGCTGCATCTGGTTATGGTAAATGGGATGAAGGATTGGAGATTTTAAAAAGGCTGGATTAAATTATCTTAACTCAAAAGCCTGTGCTGCAGCCTTACGAGCCGGATACCACGATGCGATAAATGCAATAAATGCAGCGGTTGCAGTAACCAGTAAAAAATCGGTTACTATTAGTTGTACCGGAAAATAATCTATTAAAAAAGAGCCACCACCTATTTTTATAAACTTAAATTTTAGTTGCAGCAAACAAATAATTACAGCCAGTGCAATACCTGTTGCAGCGCCAATACCACCCAATAATAACCCCTCGCTCAAAAATATTTTTAAGATAGAAGATTGACTGGCACCCATGCTTTGTAATACACTAATGTCTTTTTGTTTTTCCAGCACCAGCATAGTTAATGCACTTACCATAGTAAATGCCGATACAATAAGTATTAAAGTAAACACTGCGTAAATGATCCATTTTTCCATTTTCATGGTATTATAAAGGCTCATGTTTTGCTCATACAGGGTTTGCACTTTATAATTTTTGCCCATCAATGCAGTTAATTTTTCTTTGGCCAGGGTAACATCAGCCTTGTCGTTTAGTTTTAATTCCACAGCGCTGTATTCATCAGGCTTAAGCCCCATTTGCTGTTTTACAAAATCAATATTGGTAATGGCATATTTATTATCAAAATCCTGTTGAATGGTAAATGCACCCGTGGCCGCCACATTGCCTTCGCTTAATGATTGCAAGGGGTCGCTTCCGGAGCTGTATTTTTTGGGTAACACCACTGTGAGGTTGGCTGTACCTAGTGCCGGGTTTAAACTTACATCCACTGCATATTGAATGCTTGCACCTAACACAATACCCGGCTCATCTACTGTGCCGGTATTAAAAATTCCTTTATTGGTTTTTGCAGCCACGCCACATACTTTGCTGTAATTGCTATCCACTCCTTTAAGGTAAATAACGGTTTGTGCATCGCCGGCATCACTATTTTGCAACAATGCTTTTTCTTCGGCTATTAAAGAAAAATTTTGCACAAAAGGCTGTTGTTTAATTTGTGCTAATTGTGCTGGAGTTAAAAAAAAAGTTTTTCCTGTTGCAGGTACTATTTTAATATCGGTATAAAAGGAGGCGTATAAAGATTTTACCAGGCCTTCAAAACCGTTAAAAACACTCAACACCAAAATCTGGCAGCAGGTGGCAAATGCAATAACGCCGGCAGTTACCCATGCAATAATATTAATGGCATTAGCACTTTTTTTTGCTTTAAAATATCTCCAGGCAAATTTTAAATACATGGTTGATAGTTCATGGTTGATGGTTCATGGATAATGCCTGATAGCTGATAGTTAATAGTTGATAGCCTTGTAGCCCAATACGGCTTATTGACCATGAACTATGAACCATTAACTTTTTTTGTCTTTATCATTAATTTCTTTAAACAGTTTTTCTATCTTTTCTGCATATTCCAAAGTGTCATCAATGTAAAAAGTAAGCTTAGGCATACTTCTCAGTTGGTGCCTAACCCTTGCCGTTAATTCTCTTTTTATTTCGTGGGCATGCTCTTCAATCTTTTTTAGTGCCGCATCATTGTCTTTTACTTTAAAAAAACTTAAATAAATACGGGCATCAAAAAGATCCGGGGTTATTTTTACGCCTGCAATAGAAACCATACCGCCATCAATCATATTAAGCCCCAGCCGTTGAAAAATATCACTCAGTTCTTTATTTAATAAGCCCGCCACCTGCTTCTGTCTTTTACCTTCTAACATAATGTTTACGCTTTAATAGCTGTAAAATTAGTTACTTTGCCGTTTAATTGCATATTTAAAAAAAATGAAAAAATATTCCAGAGTTTTCAGATACTTGATTCCTTACAAAAACCAAATTATATTATACTTTGTTTATACACTTTTAAGTATTGTTTTCTCCATTGTGTCCATAGGGATGTTAATGCCTTTTTTGCAACTGATTTTTGCCAATACAGATCCGGCATGTGTAAACTGCAGTACTATAAGTTCAGTAAGCAGTAATCCTGCAATAAGTTTTATTAATACTACTTTGTTAGACTCTATCAATAATAATGGCAAACTGTTTACACTGGCTGTTATATGTGCATTAATGATAAGTTTTATCTTATTGAAGAATCTGTTTTTGTATTTATCCTACTATATCTTAAACCCGTTAAAAAATAAAGTAGTTAATAATCTAAGAGAAGATATTTATAGTAAAATTCTGGAATTACCTATTGGGTATTTTACAGAGAAAAGAAAAGGTGACATCATGAGCCGAATTACCAATGATGTAGGTGAAGTAGAAACATCTGTAGTGGGTACTTTAGAAGGATGGATAAGAGACCCGTTAACTATAATAATCACTTTAGTCACCTTGTTTTTTACCAGTGCACAGTTAACATTATTTATTTTACTATTAATTCCATTGATAGGATTGGCTATTGGCAGAATTTCTAAATCGTTGAAAAAACATTCTGTGGAAGTGGCAAAAAAATACGGAGAATCTATGAGTACTGTTGACGAAACTTTAGGGGGGTTAAGGGTAATAAAAGCTTTTAATGCAGAAGGCGTATTAAAAAATAAATTTGAGAAAGAGAATAACGAATTAGTTGCAGCAAAAAATAAAATTGGATATAGAAGAGATCTTGCATCTCCATTAAGTGAAGTAATGGGTATAGCCATGTTTTGTGCCATTTTAGGATATGGAGGTTATTTAGTGTTGAATAAACAAATAGCATTAGATGGAGCTTCTTTTTTAGGTTTTTTAGGGTTGTTCTATATGATTATAAATCCTGCAAAAACACTATCTACTTCTTTTAGTAATATGCAAAAAGGTACAGCAGCTATTGGTCGTATTGAAGAAGTACTAAATGCACCAGTAGTAGTAGATGCAAACGAGGGAGGAGAAAAAATTAAGCAGTTTAGTAAAGAGATAGTGTTTGATAATATAGGGTTTAAGTATGAAGATGTGGATATTTTAAAAAATATAAACCTTACAGTTGCTAAAGGTAAAACCATAGCATTAGTTGGATCATCTGGTGCAGGTAAATCTACCTTGGCCGATTTAGTGCCACGGTTTCACGATGTGAGTAGCGGTGAACTACTGATTGATGGAAAAGGGATAAAAAGCTATGCATTAACTTCTGTGCGGAATTTAATGAGTATTGTAACCCAAGAGCCTATTTTGTTTAATGATACCATTGCCAACAACATTGCGCTGGGTATGAAAAATGCAACTGCTGCCGAAATTGAAGCCGCTGCAAAAATTGCTAACGCTCATAATTTTATTATTCAAAAAGAAGATGGATATAACACCAATATTGGTGATAGAGGAAGCAAATTAAGCGGAGGCGAAAGGCAACGTTTAACCATTGCAAGAGCTGTGTTAAAAAATCCGCCGATATTAATTTTAGATGAAGCCACTTCATCATTAGATACCGAAAGTGAAAGACTGGTGCAGGATGCCATCAATAATTTAATGACCAATCGTACATCAATAGTAATTGCTCACCGCTTAAGCACCATCCGCCACGCAGATGAAATTATTGTATTGCAAAAAGGAGAGATTGTAGAAAGGGGAACACACGATAGCTTAATTGCACAAAACCGATTTTATAAAAGGCTGGTAGATATGCAGGAGGTGAAATAAGTACAGCGTTGAAAAGTACATAGTACAGGGTATCTTATCAAATGATCTGTACTTTGTACTAATAACTTGGTACTTATGCGTTTGAAAATCCATTTTTAATTGCATACACGGCAAGACCAACCCTGGTTTTCAGCCCCAGTTTTTCAAATAAACTATCTCTGTAGCTTTCCACCGTACGAGGACTGCAAAACATTTTTTCTGCAATTTCCTTATAGCCCATTTCGGTTACGGTATATTGTAAAAATTCTTTTTCACGATCGGTAATATTAATGGGGTTGGTATTAATTGCCGCACTGGCACTAAGGCTGTTAAATACTTTGCTGGTAGCCCAATCGGGATAATAAGAACCATTTTTTACTAGTGCATTTAAAGCTTTTTCCAACTCTGCCGGGTGTACATTCTTTAATAGATACCCTTTCGCTCCGCTCTTAATCATTTTAATCAGGCTCTGTTCATCATCCTGCATGCTTAATGCAATTATTAAAATTTCAGGATGTATTTCTCTTAGCCATTGTGCGGTAGCAAAACCATCCATTACCGGCATGCTGATATCTAACAAAACAATATCAGGAATGTTCTCTTTGATCTGTAATTTCTCCTGCAATGCTTTGCCATTTTCGCATTCGTACAGTACATTAAACTGTTTAAAGTTTTCGATAATACCGGCGAGTGCCTTGGCAATTAAAAGATGATCATCTACTATTGCGATAGTGTGTGTCATTGTTGTAAAGGTATTTCAATGGTTAATTGAGTTCCACTGCCCGGAGAGCTTTCCAAATTATAAGTGCCACCAAGTAGTTCTGTTCTCTTTCTCATATTATTTAACCCAATTCCTTTTTCAGTTACTTTAGTTGTTTCAAATCCTTTGCCATCATCTTTTAACAGTAGCTGTAAAGTATTTTCGTAAGTGTTTAAAGCTGCCTTTATGTTTTTACAATCAGCATGTTTAATACTGTTCTGTAAAAACTCCTGTACAATGCGTAATAAAATACTTTTTGTTTGGTAGGGCAGCACAATGTTTTTTTGATTACTGCTGAAAGCTACACTGCAGTTTTTTAAGTCGGTTACTTTATTACATTCCTGCAACAGCAGTTCGTTTATGCTGTTTTCATTTATAGCATCATCAGTTAATGATTTTGATAGCTGCCTCAATTCTGCCAAAGACTCATTGATGATGTTACTGATATTCTCAATTTTATCAGTTATCTGCGGGGCTTTATTTTCGTAAGCCAACTGTTGAGTGTATAAACTTGCCAGTGTTAGCTTTTGGCCTACGTTATCGTGTATTTCTCTGCCAATATGTTGCATGGTTTGGGTTTGCATTTCCAGCTGGGTAGATAGCAGTTCCTGCTGATGCAACTGTTTCGTCAGCTGTTTTTCTTTATTAATCATTTTTTGTTTGTTTTTGTACTGAACAAAAAGGGCAATAACCCCAATAAAGAAAAGGGCAAAAGAGATAAAAAAGACGATTAAATAAATTTCTATTTTGTTTTCCATTTTACAGCATAAGCAAATAATAAATACATAATACAATTAAACACCTGCGATAAATAGTGTAAAAAATAAGCCATCTTATAATAAGAAGGGTTAGACCAGAAAAAGTTTCTAAAATTTTCATATGGGAATGAGCCAATATAAAAGATGATTAAGCCTATCAGTATCCAGAATACAGGAGTTTGGTTAAATACCAATGGGTTATTGGTTTTAAAAATATTTGTCAACGCAATAATAATGGAAATAATTAACAGCAGATTGCCGATGCCATATGAAAATGAATCAAAGTTTACTGGTAGCGAAAAAAAATGCAATCTTTCTGCTGCAAAAAGGAAAAAATAGATAAGCATAAAAATAATCGCTGCAATTGCTGAAAATTTCCTCGGACGATAAATTAGAAAATAAATCCAGAATAAAAATTGCAATGGGATATTTACATACAATACCAAAGCATTTGCCCATATTGTTGTTGAATTAAGTAATAGGTTCAACAATTCAATGCAGGATATTACACTGAGGTAAAATGTAAACAGCTTAAGCTTTCTTTCTTGGATGCTTTTGTAATGCATGCCCCAGCTTGCTAAAGCAATCAGTTCGCATAAAACTACTATTGCAGAATCTATCCGCATAAATTAGTTGGGGTCTGTTAGGTCTAATAAAGCATTGCCGGTTGGTGCTGGTGGCGGCGGTGTTGCCGTACCATGGTTTTGTGAATTCATTGTGGCAGAACCGCCTGGCGTACTCATCGTTTTAAAATATATTCCTGGAATCATCGTTTTCAAAGGATTATTTATGAATGCAGAATCAATGTAAAGTGGGCTGAATAAATTAACACCGGTAAGACTGTTGTTAAGATCAAAGTCCTTTCCTATATGATTAACATTGTCGAAAATAGAAGGAATTATCGCTAAGCTGTGACGATTTGTATAATCGTATCCCCAATTATTCATTTTCATCTGATCGGGATAAGAAATAAAATATACATTTAAACCCAGGTTTTGTTTGTCTTGAATTGAAAACTGATTGGTTGCCTTTTCTATATTATAAATTAGTCGCTTTAGCGTATCCAAGCTAAAAAAAACAACCCGACTGTCAACGTTCATGGAAGCTGGGAAATAAACCAGCTTACCCGATATGGGAGAGGTTGAATTGATTGCTTTATACTGATTCTGGTAGTAGTTTTTTACCATAGAAATGACATCTTGTTTATTCATTTCATTAACGGGATCATCGGAGTAATTGCTACAGAAAAATCCACTTTTTTGTACTTCATCTAAGGATTTAAGTAAACTACAGGAATAAAAAACTGCCGATGTTATTAAAAAAGTGGCTCCAATCGTTAATAATTTTTTCATGTTTAGTTGTTTTTGCTTTTTAAATATAAACTATTAATGATACAAAGGAAGCTTCTTTATTAAACTAATACTATCGTTGGCCAACTATTTCTATTACCGTTAAACAACGGATAAATAAATTCGTCTTTTATGCTCTTCATTTTAGTCCATCCCACATTGCCTGCCTCCCAGCTTGTTTGCACTTTTGCCCTGTGTTGACGAAGTGTGGTTACCTCACCCCAACCCTTATAAAAAGAAAGGGAGAAAGAGAAACTTGCAAGGCACTTTGGCAATACACCCTTCAACAATTATCATTAAAATTTAAATTATTTAATTATGAAAAGATTATTAGCAGCATTATCAATATGCTTTATTTCGCTTACAAATTTTGCACAAAACATCAGTACCGGTGTAAATAATAGTGCTGCCGGGCAAGCAGAAACAAATGGCTGGACAGTTACCAACGGCAGCAGCACTACCACGCCTTTTACAGTAGCATCATATGGCAGCTACTGGCAGCCAACACCTATACAGGGCTGTAAAGCCCGGTGGATTAACCCAACAGTTTCTGTTGGTGCACAAACACCAGGTTTTTATGTTTACGAAAGGATAATAAATGTACCGGCATCGGGTGTTAAAGCCCTCACTTTAAATTTTCAGGTATCTTATGATGATGTATTAACATCATTAGAGCTTGTACCGCCAACTGGCCCGGCAATTCCATTAACTGCAGTAAATCCTAAACCTTATTATTTAAGTAACCAAATTACTACTACCCAGGATGTATGTGGCAGAACCGGCAACTGGAAGATCAGGGCTAAAGTTCAATATATTGATGTACTGGGTGGTTTTATACTTTGCGGAAATGCAGATTTAATAAAAGGCGATTGTTGCGATTGCAAAAAACCTACCAACACCAACGTAAACTTTAGTTTAACCACAACTTTAGGAGGAGGTACTACTGCAACAGCATCAGCAATGGGTGCAAGCACAGGTCTTGGAAACGGATGGACATTAAAAGAAGTTTCAGGCGGAAGCAGCAATCCATGCAAATGGGTTCCGGGCGGAATTAAATGGCAGTCAACAGGAGCAAGCATTATAATACCTGCTGGTGTTTTACTGCCGGGTAAATGTTATGTACTTACTCATTATGTAAATGTATGTTCAACAAAATGGGATCCCAAAGCCTGTGTTGTTTATAAAACAATATGCTTTTGCATCTGCGATAATACGATCAGTACTTCGCCAGACACCAAGCCCAATACCCAGGGTTTACAAAAGAGAATGCCAAACTCTGAGGAAGATGAAATTTTAAAAGAAGCTGAACAATTATCCGATGCTAAAGGGGGTAGAGGATAAATTAAATAAAGGGTTAACAGCTTTTCAAAAGTTGTTAACCCTTCTTTAAATACAAAAGTGAAAATAAGCAAAATGAAAAAATTTATACTATTAATTACAGTATTTGTATTTACGTGCCAGCTACATGCGCAAATTCAAAGAATGCCGAAATGCTCTCCATGGCGAAGCGTAACAGGATACCCTCAGTTGTGTACAGAATTGAGTTCTTTTAATTGTGCAAGGATTATGTGTAAGGGTGCATCTAATACAACAGTTATTACAAATTCCTTGTTGCAGGATATCAACAATTCAATCTATACCTTCAGCAGCGTTCAGTCTATATCTGTTGTTATCCAAAATAAAATTATTGCTCAGGCAAGAAACTGGGCAAATGCAAATAAACCTGCAGGCTATGCGATTGAAATTATAAATTATATTCCGGATATTATTACCTCATCTGGTACTATAACGTATGCAGGAATAGATATTAAGGTTACATACAAAAAATGTACTGGGCCGATAGCATTACCAAATTAATTTTTTAGCACTGTATCCCAGCCTGGTTGGCATAACACAACCATAATAAAACCAGGCATAACAACAATTCACATTTAATACCAGTAAACCCTTAATAACAAAAACAAATAGTAATGAAGAAAATAAAAACAATAACATTTATTGCAACACTTTTTTTTATTTACCAAAATAGTTTTGCTCAGCGTGATATCATTTACAAAAATGACAGCACACAAATCCGCTGCAAAATTTTAAAGGTAACTGGTGATAAATACGAGTATGTTTTTGCAGATTTGGCTAACAAGGTTTTCAAAACAAAGATTTTAAAAACACTGGTTGATTCTGTTAATTACAATTTTTACGACAGCAACTTGGTGCAAAATAAAATCTTTACTAAAAGGACAAAACCTGTTACTGAAGAAATAATACCCTTACAAAAAAACTGGAAACTAACATTGGGCGTCGGTTTGAATGTGGAAAGCATTATTGAGCTTAATAATCCTTTTGGCAGCGATAAAAAAAGCCTGTCGGGTACCTGCGCCATTGATGCTGGTGCCAACTACAGTAAGGAAGGCAGCCGCTTTACCATAACCAATGAGGTGCATTATATTTTCGGATTGCAAAAATCCGGCTTCATTAGTGCCAATCATCTGCAAAGAGTGGCAGACGAAATTAATTTTATGCAGGATCTGAGCCTGGCTATTGGAAAAACCCAAAAATGGAATTTTAATGTTATTGCAAAATCGGCCACTTCTTTCTTTACAATTTATGATGGCGAGTATTTTAAAGATTACACAAGTATGGGTAAAGCCAAAGCATTTTTAAGTCCTTATGATGTTACCATTTCACCTGGTATAAAATGGCAACCCAATAAATACCTGCGGATTTCCATTTCGCCTTATTCTTTTAATTTGTATGGTGTAAAAAACCTGCAGATTTCTGCAAAAGGCATTTTTATTACCGATATGGATGCATCCGGTAATTATAAAAGGAACCTGTTTAAACGCCTGGGTGCCGAAGTGAATATTTGGTACGACAGGCAGTTTAGAAAATGGCTTGATGTCCAGTATCGTTTTGGTATATCATCTAACTATTTTGAAAAAATTGCAAAGAATGGTTTGGTGGACGGACTCTTTATAACCAGGGCTAAATTGGTAAAAGACTTGTACCTCACTCATCGGGCAACATTTAAAGGAGATTTTTCCATGAGTCCATTTAAGCCGTATTACAATCAATCTCTTTTGCTAAGTTACTCAAGGAATTTTTAAGAAAAATATATTGAAGTTGAAATGGAGGTTCGTGTAAAATCACGAACCCTTTTTATATTACGCCCCTTCAATCAACCCCACCGCATTACCCCATGGATCAATTACGGTAGCTACTTTTATACCGCCACCCACATCAGAAACCTGGTACAATACCGTTGCCCCTTTTTCAACTAATTGTTTAACACAATTATCAATATCATCTACTGCCCAATGCGATACGGTTTGATTACCGGGAGCAACCGTTTCATCTATTGGATGTAAACCCAGTTCGCAGCCATTAAAATCAAACCCTACGTAAAACACTTCATCAAAATAAGGTTGATTGCCTGTAAGATCAATGTACCATTCCTTTGCTTTTTGCAGATCGGGTACATTATAAATTACGGTTCTTAATTTTTTAAACATTGTTATAATAGATTTAACAGGTTAATACGATTATTTTGACAAATAAAAAGAGAATGAAATTACTCATTCTCTTTTTTTAATTTATATACTTCCTTTTGGGAAGAGCTGTTGATTATTTATTGGAAATCATCTTAGCTTCAATGCTTAGTGTAGCATGTGGCACAGCACGTAAACGGGCTTTATCTATCAGCTTACCGGTTACACGGCAAATACCGTAGGTTTTATTTTCAATACGCATGATCGCTTTTTCCAAATGATCGATAAAAGTGATCTGGCGGCTGGCCATCTGGCTCAGTTGCTCTCTTTCCATGCTCATACTGCCATCTTCCATGGTCATGTAACGGGCATCATCATTATCGCCACCCATTTCATCTTTACGGGTAATTAAGCCCTGCAGGTAAGCCAGTTCTTTTTTAGCTGATTCCAGTTTGCGCTGAATTAACTCTCTGAACTCTGTTAAATCCGAATCACTATACCTTACAATTGGAGCTCCGGGATCGTTTTTAGGCTGATCCAGAACAGATTTGGTAAAATCAGGCTGGTATTTACGTGAAGTTTTAGTGTTAATTTTTGGTAACACTACTGGTTTAGGCGGCGCTACTTTAATGTCTTTTGCTTTTACCGGGGCAACAGATTTTACAGGAGGTGCAGCTTTAACAGGTGCCGGTTTTACTTCCGTTTTTTTCTCTTCAACTTTTTTTGCCATGTGTTGTTTTTGTACCGGCTTTTTTACTAACACCGGTTTTTTGGGTACTGATTTTACGATTGGTTTAACCGCTTTTTTTACCGGGGCTACTTTTTTAGCCACTGGTTTTGGAGCCGGTTTTTTAGCTTTTGCAGCTACAGGTTTTGCTTTTGCCACCGGCTTAACTACCTTTTTTGGGGCAGGTTTTGCTGGCTTTTTAGCAGGCACAGCCTTTTTAGCGGCTGGTTTAACAGGTTTAGCAGGCTTTTTTGCTACAGGCTTTGCAGCTTTCTTTTTAGTTGCCATGTTATACTCATTTTTTTATAACGTTCACATTTACAATGGATTCGTTAATTTCAATAGCGTTACCATCGTTAATTTCTGGCAAAAATTCTAAAGAATCAGCCAAAATTTCGGCGCAAATATAAGTTTTATATTCATTAAAAGATGCTTGCAAGCCTTCATTTGCAGATACTTTCACAATAATTCTGTCGGTAAGGTTAAAGCCACTTTCTTTACGAATGTTTTGTATCCTGTTTACAAATTCTCGGGCCTCGCCTTCTTTTTTAAGTTCGGCACTAATAACAATATCCAGTGCAACAGTTAAAGCTCCTTTGTTGGCTACTTCAAAACCAGGTATCTCATCGGTAGATACTTCAAGGTCTTCAGCACTGATATATATAGCTTCTTCGCCCTTTAACCCGTAATCACTGTTAAGGAGGTAATTACCTTCCAAAATTTTATCAATAGTAGTATTATCAAATTTTACAATTTCATCAGCAGCCCATTTCATTTTTGCCCCCAGCTTTTTGCCCAGGGTTTTAAAATTGGCCTTGGCTTTTTTACGGATGAAATTATTATCGTCGGCCAATATTTCAATTTCTTTAATATTGGTTTCGGCTTTAATAATATCTTCCACCAGCTTTATTCTTTCCACCATTTCTTTATCAATAACAGGGATAGAAACTTTTTGCAGCGGCTGCCGTACTTTAATATTCACTTTTTTACGCAGCGATAATATTAATGAAGAAGCATCCTGTGCCAGTTGCATTCTTTTTTCCAGATCTGCATTAATAACTTCTTTCTTCGCTTTTGGAAAAAGAACATGATGCACCGATTCGTTTTTAAAACGGGCACTTACATCATTTAAGTTTACAAATAACCAATCGGCAAAGAACGGAGCGATAGGGGCAATTAATAATGATAAAGTTTCTAAACACTCATACAAAGTTTGATATGCACAAATTTTATCTTGTTCATATTCACCTTTCCAAAAGCGGCGGCGGCACAAACGAACATACCAGTTACTTAAATGAGAGTCAACAAATTCTTCAATGGCACGGCCAGCTTGTGTAGGCTCGTAATCGTCCATGCTTTGCTGTACCGTTTTTATCAATGTATTTAAAGAAGAAAGAATCCATTGGTCAATTTCAGGTCTTTCTTTAAGTGGTACATAGTTTTCTTTAAAGGCAAAGCCATCTACGTTGGCATATAGCGCAAAGAACTGGTAGGTATTATAAAGCGTACCAAAGAATTTACGTTGTACTTCCTGTATGCCGCCAATATCAAATTTCAAGCTATCCCAGGGGCTTGCGTTGGTAATAAGATACCAACGTGTGGCATCGGCGCCATATTTATTAATGGTTTCAAATGGGTCAACCACATTACCTAAACGCTTGCTCATTTTGTTGCCGCTTTTATCCAGCACCAAACCATTACTCACCACAGTTTTGTAAGCCACAGAATCGAAAAGCAAAACACCCAGTGCATGCAAAGTATAAAACCAACCTCTTGTCTGATCCACACCTTCGGCAATAAAATCTGCCGGGAAAGATTGCTTAAATGCTTCTTTATTTTCAAAAGGAAAATGATGTTGTGCGTAAGGCATAGCGCCACTATCAAACCAAACATCAATAAGATCGGGCACCCGTTTCATAGGCTGTCCATCGGCAGAAACCAATACAATATCATCTACGTAAGGTTTATGCAGATCTAAAATGCCTTCGTGCAGATAATGTTTGTTGGTTTCGCCACCTAATACTTCAGCCGCTTTTCTTATTTCGCTATTTAATTCTTCAATGCTGCCGATACATTTTTGTTGTTCGCCATCTTCTGTTTTCCAGATGGGTAATGGTGTGCCCCAAAAACGGCTGCGACTTAAATTCCAATCCACCATATTTTCCAGCCAATTACCAAAGCGGCCGCTGCCGGTGGTAGCAGGCTTCCAATTGATGGTTTTATTTAACTCAATCATCCTGTCTTTTACGGCAGTAGTTTTTATAAACCATGCATCCAGCGGATAATAAATAATGGGTTTATCGGTACGCCAGCAATGCGGATAATTGTGCTCGTATTTTTCTACTTTAAAAGCCCGGTTCTCTAATTTTAATTTTACAGCAATGTCCACATTCACATCTATATAACCTTTCTCATCTTTGTAATCTTTTACATAGCGGCCACTGAATTCACCAACGCCATCTACAAATTTTCCTTGCTTATCAACAAGTGTTAAAATGCCGAGGTTATTTTTCTTACCAACACGGTAATCATCAGCACCAAATGCCGGGGCCGTGTGTACAATGCCGGTACCATCTTCGGTGGTAACAAAGTCGCCAAGGATAACACGGAATGGTTGTGCACCGGGTGTTATTTCTTGTATTTTTTCTGAAGTGTTAGCTTCTGAAGGAAGAAGTTGTTCGTATTCTATTCCTTCTAAGTCCTTGCCTTTAAATTCATCAATGATCTTAAAGGGAATGTTTTTTCTTTTTATGTAGATTTCTTCAAATTTCTTTTTCTCTTCAGCAGTTTTTGTCGCTTCATTAAAGATAAAAGCATCCCCAGCCGAAAACCAAGCATCTAATCCTTGATTAATGTTGCTACCGGCATCGCCTTCAATATTAACTTGAAGGTCGAAATACTTTCCTAAAAGAGCTTTTGCTAAAATAATTTGAACAGGAATCAATGTGTAGGGATTAATTGTTCTTACCAACACATAATCAATATTTAGTCCAACAGTTAACCCAAGATTTGATGGTAATGTCCATGGTGTAGTAGTCCATGCCATTAAAAAGGCATCGCCATCAAAATTTTTAATTTTTAATTTTGATTTTTGACTTACCTTAAACATCACCGTCGCACTCGTATCCTTTACATCTTTATAAGTACCCGGCTGGTTTAATTCGTGGCTTGATAAACCAGTACCTGCAGCAGGGGAGTAGGGTTGTATGCTTACACTCTCGTACAAATATCCTTTCTTGTACAATTCGCTTAAGCACCACCACAAAGTTTCAATATAATTATTTTCAAAAGTGATGTAAGGATTATTCAGATCTACCCAATAACCCATTTTTTGGGTAATGTCGTCCCATTTATCTTTAAAGCGCATTACTACTTCACGGCACTTTTTATTATAATCTTCTACACTTATTTTTTTGCCGATATCTTCTTTGGTTATACCCAGTTCTTTTTCAACACCCAGTTCAATGGGAAGGCCATGGGTATCCCAACCGCCTTTGCGTTTTACCTGAAAACCCTGCATGGTTTTGTAGCGGCACACCAGATCCTTCAGCGTACGGCTGATAACATGGTGAATGCCAGGCATGCCGTTGGCGCTTGGCGGGCCTTCGTAAAAAACAAAGGGCGTTTCGCCTTCACGCAGCTCCACACTTTTTTCAAAAGCATGTGCCTGGTTCCATTTGGCTAAAATTTCTTCCCCAATGCTGGGTAAATTCAACTGGTTGTATTCTTTGTATTTGCCTGCCATAAAAATTTCCGGTCATTGGTCTAACGAGTCGTTTGACCATGTTAAAAATAAGTGTGCAAAGGTACAAAAATAGGCGGAGCGTAAAACACATTATTAAGAAGCTTAAATAGAAGTGCTGCAATCGGTTGAAAACAATATTAAAATACGCTACGTACTTCTCTGCATAAAAATTAGTGAAATTACGATTGCTATGTTTTTGATGCACAACCAATTATAGTAAAAACCCCTGAAACCCTTATTGGTATTCACTATTGCCGCTAGTTATCCACATTTTTGGGCATTGGCATAATATTGGTAAATATTCTGTGAAGGTTTTTTGTGATGGCAGGTTTTTATAAAATCATTATTGCAAATCCCTCAAATATATAAATAGTAGTTTTCCAATACCAATGATTAAAGTGATTTCCAATACTATTGAAATAAAGATATTACAAACACAAATGCGTTTTAATTTTTTGCTGGTTTAGGGTTTTATTAGGGTAAAGACGGGGGTAGTCTTGCTCCCGTCACATTTTTTATATAAAAATAATGGTTCCGTTTTTTTAAAATCCATATCCGGAAAGTCATTGTTCAATATCCAGGTAAACCGAGTATTTAATATCTAAGAAACCAAACAAAATCTATCCAAAGAAAAGCGAATCTTTCATTGTGCTTGAAAAATTTCGTACAAAAAAAGCATCCCATTATTTAGGGATGCTTTTTGTTTTGGAAACTGTTTGGTGTTTACCTTCCTTCTTTTTTAAAATTAAATTTTCACAAAAAGGGAATAATAATTTTAATAGCTGCTTGATAATACATTTATGCAAAAAGAAAAGCTGTTCTTTTCAGGAACAGCTTTTTACAAGGTAAAAGTGAATTATTTTATTAATGCATATTTAAATTTAGGCTTGCCCCTGGTGCCGCCATCTGCTATACCCATATCCAGGCATTTAAGTTTGTAGTAATTGCCGGCAGCATCCTTTATTATATAAAACCTGTCTAATCTTGCACCTGTTGCAGGCTGTGTACTTCTCCAGCTGCTACCAATTGCCCAGCGGTTGTTTACCAATGTGGTGTTTGTTACACTGTCTTTATTAAATGCATCAAATGCGGTAACTGCTGTGGCTGCATTTGCATAAATTTTGGTAGCCACCGTTACACCTGATAAATAATTTACAGCAATCAGGTCAGAAAAATTGTACGGCACTGCACCTGCACCAAAATTGGTTTCAAAAACTGAATAGCTCCAAACCAAATCCCATTTTTCTTTTTCAGGTTGCGCATCTACCACGCCGTTTTCAAAAGAAATAAATTTAAAATGGTACAAAATATCTTTTGGTATTTGCAGTGTTTTAAACGTTACTTCCTGTATGCCTGCATACTGTAAAGTATATCCACCGCTGGTATTACGTAGTACTCTTAATTTTATCCATGGCCTTGCTGCAATACCGCCTCCTGTACCACGGTTTAAAATAATTACTTTATTGTCTGCATCAGTAGCCGATACTGCAGGTATAGCAGTTTTGGTTAAGTCTCCTGCTACATTATCAAACCAGGGCAATTGCTCTGGCAAGGGATTGGTTTGGCTGGTTGCTAATACCAAACCAACGGTATCTGCTGCACCAACTGCTGTAATATCGTTGCTGGTTAAAACTTTTACGGCTGCACTGATAGTGTTATTTAGTATTACCTTAAAATCTGTACCGCAATAAAAACCCAGGTCCCAACCGGCACGCAGAGAAACAGTTTGCTTATCTGTCGATAAATCCAGGTAAACAGAATTGCCTGCGGAACTACCGGCTTCGCTACCAGCAATGCCATTTAATTCTACCTGTGCACCAGTTGAGGGGGGAAGTATTATAATAGGATCAACATCTTTTTTGCAAGCTGTAAATGTTGCTGCTACTGCAGCGGCTAAAATTATTTTTTGTAAACGAAGCATAAAATATATTTTGATTTGCTGTATTAAATGATAGTGTTATTTTTTATTCCATTGAAAGTTTAATCCTAAAAAGTAAGAGCGGCCATAGCTAACTGAAAGAGCGCCTGTACCATTGTGAATACTGCCGGAAGAAACAGCGGTGCTGTTTACAGTGTTTACATCAAAAATATTTTTAATCCCTGCATTAACACTGATGAATCTGTTAAGAACAGTATAAGCTGTAAAATCGGCAAGATGGTAAGCTGCAGTTTTAGCAATATAAAGTACAGACTGGCTGGCTGCATTTTTTCCGGTTACATACTGCGGTTTTTCGCCAGTGTATTTATAAAATAAACTTAGCTTGGTTTTTATTTTTTTAATAGCATAACTAACTGCGGTATTTATTTCGGGGCTCCACAAAAAATCTTTATTATCTAATTTTATATAATCCTTGTCATCATATAATTTGCGGGAGTAACCAATGTAAGAAAATCCAATGCCGGCATCCAGGTTTTTCCATACCACTTTGTTTTCCAGTGTGCCGCCAATTGTTTTTGCTTTATTAACATTAAAGTAGGTGTACTCATTGGTATTTCCTACAGACTGTGCAAAATCAATTTGGTTATTAAAATCATTAAAGAAACCTGTTAATGAAGCACTGTGATGAATATTGTTTTTTGGTGTACTGATCCAGTTTAAAGACCCGTTAAAACTGTTGGAATATTCTGCTTTAAGATTAGGGTTACCCACAATATTGTGATTAGCATCTACAAAATCAAAATACAATTCTCTTAAAGCGGGTGAGCGGAAACCGTAAGCATAAGCAACTCTCACATCTAAATGGCTGCTAAGTATAAACTTGGTATTTATTGAAGGGATAACCGGTGGGGCATCATAAACAGAATTTTTTATAAATCTAAAACCCGGGCGGATATTTATTTTATCAGTTGGTTTAATTTCTGCTGATACAAAAAATGCATAATCTGCTATTACGGGATTGCCCTGAATTCTTTCTCCACTTGCTTCTTCACGGTTAATATCAATGCCTGGTTGTAAAGAAATTTTATTGCTGATCTGATATTGTAAAGTATTTCTAAAAACAAAATTGTTGAATTTTGCAACATCTTGTTCACCCGGGCCAGAGGTTAGTTGATCGGTACCTTTTTCAAAATCATGTAATGTGGTTTTTGTTTGGCGTTGATAATTGGTATAGCCTAAAACAGTAGCCAACTGAACTTTATTATTGAAGCTGTATCCACCTTGTATTTGATGAGCAAGTTTTTTGGTGATATACTGCTGATCAATGGCTTTATAGTTATTAAAATTAATTGCTCCCCTGCTTTTAATGTCCTCATCTAATCCATCCAACCTGTAGTAAGCATTAAATGCACCTTTGCTAAAAGCAATTTTTGCATTACCCAGCCATTGTTCCTTTGGTTTCCAGTCTTTATCTCTTCCGTAAGTATCACCGCCAAACCCATAATGATCGTTGTGTGTGCCGCCAACAGTAAAAGCCCAGTTGTTCTTTTTATAATTTATACCCACATTTTGCATGTGTACACCTTTATAATTAAATGGGTGATATTCTGATCCTGCTGTTTCTTCCTGCAGCTTTGCGGTTGCAGAAAGATTGTTTTTGATATGTTTTTTGGTGATGATATTAATAACACCAGCCAATGCATCGGAGCCATACGAAACAGACATTGGTCCTTCTACAATTTCAATTCGTTCAATGGTATTAACATCTACCTGGTTTAAACTTTCTCTTGTATCGCCACGGTCAATCATTGGTACACCATCTAATAATATTTTTACATTTCTGCCACTCATGCCCATTAGCTGTACATCGGTAGTGCCTAAAGTATTATCACTACTAAAACGAAAGCCTAATTGGGTATTTAAAACTTGCTGCACATTAGTGGCTGCACTTAATTTAATATGTTCCTGGTTAATTACTTTTACCTGGTAAACAGATTTTTTTAAAGATTGCGGTTTGTATTGACCTGTTATAATTATTTCATCTAAAGATTTTGTTTTGGCAGTATCCTGGGCAAACAGTCCAGTTGTTAAAAACAAACCTAATACAACAGCGTAGTGTTTTTTCATGATCTTTCAATTGAGAAAACAAAGTTGCAACAGCAAAAAGGCAGAATTATCACAGTATTGTCATTATGTATTTAGAATATGAAAAACGAAATTGTTTTACAGAGTGATGACAGAGGTGCTAATAAGTATCATTGTACGGCATGAGCAGCATCATGCAGCACATGGAAAAATAAATTGAAACTATTGCTAAAAACAATTTTATGCAATCTGGCAAGGCGGCACTTGTACAATTCCGGTAACAATAAGCCATCAAGGTACCCAATAAAAAAACCGCTCAGTTGTTGAGCGGTTTTTTTATTGAGGGTAAAGTTTAAAACTTATAACTGACAGTTGCAGTAAATTGCCTTGGTGCAATTGGGTTAATACTATTGTCATCATGAACATTATAGCTTAACTGGTTAAAGATATTATTTACTTTAAAACGAAAGCGAACATCCCGGTAAGTATAACCAATACTGGCTTCAAATAAAAAATAATCAGGTACCGGCATTAATGCATAACCAGGATTAGCTTTGGTGGTACTTCTGCCCGCCACTCTTTCGCCAACATAATACAAGCCAATACCGCCACCTAGCCCGTTTAATTTATTTGATGGCTTTACCACATAATAAATGTGTGCATTTGCGGTATGATTTGGGGTATATAAAATTCTGCTTCCGGGTACATAAAGGGTGCTTTTTTTGTAACGGATATCATTATAACTATAGCCTGCATTTATATTAAATCCATGAATGTTTTTGGTAACAATATCCAGCTCGGCACCTTTGCTTTGTGTTTGGCCGCCATTTTCTCTGCGGCTATCGCCAGGCGAAAGATTGGGGTAACTTTGCACAGCATTGTTATTATTGATAACATATGCAATAACATTAACTGAAATAGAATTGTTAAGCAACATGGTTTTTACGCCCATTTCAAACTGGTCTATGATGGAGGGTGGTAATACTCTTCCAAAAGTATCAATAGCAGTGTTTAACTCGTAAGTGTTGGTATAGCTGGTAAACAACGAAATATTTTTAGATGGCTGATATACAAAGCCTAGTCTTGGGCTAAAAGCATCATTTGTTCTTTTTTCGTTGTGCAGTTTATTGTTATTGGATGCGTAAATGCTATCTGGCGTTTCGGTTTTAGAAACTGAGTATCTTATACCTCCCAGCATTTTTATTTTAGGTGATACCTCTACAAAATCCTGTACATAAATACCTAAGCGCCTCATGGTTGTATTGGTGTACAATAACCAGGGTACATTGGGCACATCATTTCTTTGTGTGTATTGTTTTGTGCCAAAAATATTTACCGTGTCATAAATATTTTTCTTATCAGTTCTGTATTGTGTTAAATCAAAATTATAAGCTGTTGTTTTAGTAATATCGGCATCAATGCCGGCAAGTAAAGTATGCTGTATTTTTCCTGTTATAAACTTTCCGGTAACATCAACCGATGCAAAATTGTAGCGCTCAATATTTTTATTTTTTACCAGTCCTCTTATCCATCTGCCATAATTAGCAGCCGATGAATCAATAAACTGGCTGTTAGTGTTCGGTCTTGCAGCACCAAATAAATCGTTATTGTATTTTCTGGTACTATAAACAGATTTGATCTGCCATTTATCAGTAAGGTTGTGTGTAATGGTTGAAGTGGCAGCAATTTGCTCGGAATTGTTATAGCTCCAGGGCAGATTTAAATAAAGATACCTGGGTGTGTTTGCAAGTTTGTAATAAATAGCACCGGTTCCAAAATCAAGATTACGATTATCCTGTGTATAATCCGCTTCCAGCAATACTTCTGTTTTAGCACCCATTTTTATTAACAAAGAAGGGTTAACATAATACCGTTGCGATTTTACATTATCTCTAAAGCTGCCTGCTTTGGTAAAGCTGCTGTTAATGCGGTAGGCAAAATGCTTACTGTTGCTGATAGCGCCATAAATATCAATTGCAGGTTTGTAATAATCGTAACTGCCGGTTTGAAAACTTACGCTGCCTCCATTTACAAATAGTGGCTTTTTAGTTACAATATTTAAAACACCACCGGCACCAACAGTACCAAATAAAATAGCATTACCGCCTTTTAAAACTTCTATACTTTCCAGTCCGCTAACTTCTGGCATTATGCTGTTATTAAACCGTACACCATTTTTAAAAGTATTGTTACTGTTAAATGCAAAGCCTCTTGACCCTAATTCCTCCTGGTAGCCACCGGTATTACCCATTACATATACACCATTTAAATTTTGCACCGCATCCCCAAGTGTTTGTACTTGTTGCCGCTCAATTACCTGCCGCTCAATAACAGCGGTTGCCTGAGGCAGATCCATTGGCTTAATGGGTAATTTACCAATGGTAGCTATCCTGTCTAATTTGGTTTTAGCTGCACCAATAATAATTTCAGCAAGCTCTGTGTAGTTTTCAAGCAATACAAAGTCAATGGTTTGTTCAGTACTTTCTTTAGTAACTGTAAAATGCTTTACCTGTGTGGCAAGGCCGGTATAGGAAACTACTAAATTGTATTTACCGGGATATAATTTAGTAAACTGGTAACTACCATCTGCAGCAGTTATAATAGTTTGGTTGGTTTCTGTAAGTTGTATGTTTACTCTTGCAGCTGGTTTGCCATCGCTGGTGGTTACTATTCCTTTAATTAAAAAGTTTTGAGCCTGGGCAGTAATAATTATAAATAGGCAACTGAAAAGAACGATTATTTTTTTATGCAGTTTATTGATCATGGTTAAATTTTCTGTTGATGAATAAGAAAGCAAAGAAAATTTAATCGAACAGATTAGTAGTTACACAATCGGTAACTCAGTTTACGGAAAGAGGAAAACTAATATAACATAATGGTAAAAATGCTGCTACTCAATACTAAACTGTCACCACAATGCCTGTTTTCTTTTTGCGTAAATTGTTTTCCTGATAGTTGAACACATCTGTATTTCTTTTTATCATTTTTGATAAAATTTGTACGCATGTGTAATTATCATACCTGGTTTTATCACAATGCTATTGGTTATATAGTAGAGTGCAATCAGTGCCGGAAAATTCAAACCGGTTTTGGCAACCTGATGATAACTTTTAGTAATGAAGAATTTGAAAAGTTCAGGTTGTACCTGTTAACTGCCGTGGAAAACAGGAGCCCAAATGCTGACCGGAAAATAAAATCAATTGCTATCCGTACACCCACGGAAGGTATTTGCTTTTTACTTAGCGAAGATGAGCTGATGGGCTTGCAGCAAATGATTGAATATGCAGATACAGAAATGAAAACTGCAGGTTTGGTAAAACTATTTAATGAATAGATTATTATAAAAGAGGTTACTTGTTCTTTTGTTTGCTGTAAGTAACTAAAGGCAGGCTTTTAGTTATGTTGCATTAATAACTCACAAGGTTTTATGCCGGTGTGTTTTTTAAATGCAGTGCTAAAGTGAGAGATAGAAGAGTAGCCCAATAACGAAGATACTTCAGTTACACTCAGGCCTTTATCATACAATAGATACTTGGCATGTTCCATTCTTTGTGTTTGATAAAAATCAAAGATGGTGGTACCAAATAATTCTTTAAATCCTTTTTTAAGATAACATTCGTTAATAGCCACTTTACGGCTAAGTGCTTTAATGGTTAAAGGTTCGCCAATATGTTGTAATAATATTGCTCTTGCATTGGTTATCTTTTCTCTGTCGGCTTCGTTAGCCAGAAATTTACAGCTAAATTTTTCTTCCTGGTCACCCATCATACAATCCATGCTGTACAACAACAGAATTTGTGTTTGAGCATTTAAAAAAATATTTTCCAGGCTTTCAGTATAGGTATGGTTTAATAAAGCTTCAATGGCCATTCTTGTTTTACCACACAAAGGAAGTGTTTTGCTAAACGATGTGGTATGGTCAAAAGAAAGCACATCATCAGAAAGTGTAGCATTTTTTTTACCACTGGTAAATTGTTTCAGGTAAGAAGGTGAAAAGCTGAAACTCAATACATCCACGCTGTCCACTTTTTCCACACAGGTTTTTGATGAACTGTATTTGCAGTAATCACATTCCATCTTTTTTTCACGGCAGTACACATTACCACTTACACAAAACTTAAGTTGTAAGTAATTATTTGCAGGGTTGTTTTTTTCTGTATGATAAATGAGCATACCAGTATCATCAATATTCCATTGCGTTTCTTTAGTGTATCTTTTTATAGAATAGTTTACACTGCCGGGTATCTGCTTTTCCTTATGCATTAATAATTGCATTTGGCTCTGCATCAACGGCTGCTTGTAGGCAATTTCTAATATGTCGGCGTGCTCTGGCATCTTTGTATATGCAAATATAGTACATCTCTCCGGCATCATCAAATCATGGCAGATCCGGCATTAGAATTTCCGCTTTTCGGTAATTGAAATTTTGTGGAAAAGTTATATATAAGTAAGGCTTTTTAAGCCATTTAATATGCCCTTAAGCGCCTTATTTTTAGTATATTTGCCGATAATCGATTTTAATAAAAAATAAAGATAGATTCTTCCCATTTATGAGTACAGAAACAGTAGAAAGAACAGCCGCAGAAAAGGCCAGCTATGGTGCCGATAGTATCCAGGTTTTAGAAGGTTTGGAAGCAGTACGTAAACGTCCCGCCATGTATATTGGCGATATTGGTGTAAAGGGTTTGCATCACCTGGTATATGAAGTGGTGGACAACTCCATTGATGAGGCGCTTGCAGGCCATTGTAAAAACATTACAGTAAGTATTAACGAAGATAATTCCATCACCGTTGAAGATGATGGCCGGGGTATACCTACAGGCATGCACACCAAAGAAAACCGTAGTGCGCTGGAAGTGGTAATGACGGTATTGCATGCAGGTGGTAAGTTTGATAAGGATTCTTACAAAGTATCAGGCGGTTTGCATGGTGTAGGTGTAAGTTGTGTAAATGCTTTGAGTAGCAAATTGCATGTTACAGTAAACAGGGATGGTAAAACATTTGAACAGGAATATGCAACCGGTATTCCGCAATATCCTGTAAGAGAAATTGGTTCATCTGATACCCATGGTACCAAAGTGCAATTTTGGCCCGACCTGACCATTTTTACATCTGGCATTTACAACAGGGAAATATTAGAAGGAAGGTTAAGAGAGTTGTCATTTTTAAACCGTAAGATCACTATTCATATTACCGACTTGCGTGAAAAAGATGAGGAAGGAAAAACCTACACTAAAACATTTTATAGCGAAGGTGGTATTGTAGAGTTTGTAGAGTTGATTGATAAAAATGCCAATCGCTTACCATTAATTCCGCAGGCTATTTATTGCGAAGGGCTAGATGCCAACAGCAATGTGATGGTAGAAGTGGCGATGATGTATAATGCAGGTTACCAGGAAAATCTTTTTAGCTACGTAAATAATATCAATACTATTGAAGGTGGTACACATGTGGCAGGTTTCCGCCGCAGTATTACCAGGGTGTTTAAAAGTTATGGCGAAAAACAAGGTTTGTTTGAAAAAGCCAAAGTGGTAATTGAAGGGGATGATTTTAGAGAAGGCTTATCAGCAATTATATCTGTAAAAGTACCCGAACCTCAATTTGAAGGACAAACAAAAACAAAACTGGGTAATAACGAGGTAATGGGTGTGGTAGATACTACATTAAGCCGGGTTTTAGAAGCTTATTTAGAAGAAAATCCAAAGGAAGCCAAAACCATTATTCAAAAAGTAATATTAGCAGCACAGGCAAGGGCAGCGGCACGTAAGGCAAGAGAAATGGTGCAGCGCAAGAGTGTATTAACTGGCGGCGGGTTGCCCGGTAAATTGGCCGATTGCAGTGATAAAGATCCTGGAAAATGTGAGTTGTTTTTGGTGGAAGGAGACTCGGCGGGTGGTACAGCAAAACAAGGGCGTGACAGAAGTTACCAGGCCATTTTACCATTGCGTGGTAAAATTTTGAATGTGGAGAAAGCGATGGAGCACAAGATTTACGATAACGAGGAGATACGCAATATGTTTACTGCATTGGGTGTAAAGATCGGTACGCCGGAAGACCCTAAGGCTTTGGATGTATCTAAACTGCGCTATCATAAATTGATCATAATGACGGATGCCGATGTGGATGGAAGCCACATTGCCACATTGATACTTACTTTTATTTTCCGCTACATGAAGGCATTGGTAGAGCAAGGCAATGTGTATATTGCTCAGCCGCCATTGTACTTAGTTAAAAAAGGAAAGGAGCAGGAATACGCCTGGACGGATGAAGAACGCAAAGGCCTGATACAATTATTTGGACAAGGAAAAGATGAGAGCGTAAACACACAACGCTATAAAGGTTTGGGAGAAATGAATGCGGAGCAATTATGGGAAACTACCATGAACCCACTTACAAGAACGCTTAAGCAAGTTACCATTGAAAGTGCTGCCGAAGCCGACCGTGTATTTAGTATGTTGATGGGAGATGAAGTGCCACCACGCCGTGAGTTTATTGAAACACATGCTAAGTATGCAAAAATTGATGTGTAAAAAATTACTATAATTAATTTAAAGGGTTGAATTTTTCAACCCTTTTTTATTGTCTTTAAAAGCAAATGTTAAAAAATGTATTTTAGATATAAGGGTGCAGCATTTTTGTAACTTCAATGTCTAAATAAAAAATATCATTTATGAAATTAAAAATATCCTGTATTGTATGCATTATTGTATTAGCACTGGCATTAAGCATTAATGATGTGGCAGCCCAGCGCCACCATAATAATCGTGGCAACTATCGTGGTAATTATTATGCTTATAATTATCGTCCCTCACGCCCTTACATTTCTGTAAATATTGGTAGGAATAACAATTACCGGCAACCTTATTACGGCCGTCCGGTTTACAGATCGCCTTATGCTTACCGGCATTACGGGCCATCCTTTGGCGTGCGTATCAATATTTTGCCAGTGGGGTATTATCCCTTTTACATAGGTGCTAATCCTTACTATTACAATGATGGTGTGTATTATCGGCCTTACAGTGGCGGCGGGTACGAAGTTACCGCACCACCATTGGGCGCAACAGTTAAGCGTTTACCTTCCGGAAGTAAGGTAACAGTAATTGACGGGCAGAAATATTATGAACTGGGGGGCACTTATTACCAGGAAGAAATAAATGAAAAGAATAAATTAAGCTACAGGGTAGTGGGTACAGATGGCGTATTAAATACCGGCAACGAACAAACCAATACCGATAATACTCCGGCACCGGTACTTGATAAAACAACGCCACAAACAAATGTGCTGCCTGAAGTTGGAGCAAGGTTTGATAAACTACCGGAAAACTCTAAAGCGGTGGTTATAAAAAAAGAAAAATACTACTTATCGCCGGCAGGTGTTTATTACCAGGAAGTAATTGACGGCAATAACATCCGCTACGAAGTAACAGGAAATACTGATTCGGAATAACTTGCAATAACCCCATTTTTTTAGAATTGCGTATAAAATTGGGGCTATTAGCTATAAATCAATAAAAGTTATTAAGATTTTTAATCACATAAATTGGCGAAATACAATGGGAGTTTCAGGCTCCCATTTTTAATTTAATTGTAGTTCCAGAGGTACGTTGCAGTATCGTTTGCTTTGTACAAAAGCCCAACAGAAAGGGATTTACGCTGCTTTTCGACAGTTTTAAGTTATTTTTTACAGCAGGCTTAACTTATCAGGTCATGCTGTAAAAGCAAGCCTTTGCAAAGCCTTGTATGGAGGCCGTACTGTGGAAAATTAAGTAGTTTACTACGGGCAGGTTTTGGTAAATCCGCTATTTTCTGTAGCTTGTAGCCTGAAGCTTACTACTTCATTCATATTTATAACCATAAATTCTACAAAAATGAGCAACTTACTTACAGCCTACTGCATGAAAACCAAAGAAAAAAATGTTCCTATGCAGGATGCCGTTATTACAAAAACTTCTCGTGGCGGTTATATGGCGCAGGGGCACGATGGTAAAGGCAATAAAATGACTACCATGTTAAGCGAAGCCAATGCATTAAAAGCAGTGGCAGATGGCGTGGCTAAAAAAGGCTGGGATTAATAAATTCTTTTAAATTACAATAAGGCTATTCATATATTTGGATAGCCTTATTTTTATTGTTGCTTGCTGTAATCAAATAAATAAATTTATTTTTATAGCATGAGAATTGTAAAAATCAAAAGCTGCTTTAGTTTTATTGCGGCGCTACTTATCAGCCAAAACCTTTCTGCACAATACACGGTTAATGGTCATGCTACACAAGATGCCTGCAATCTTTACACGCTTACACCCCCACAAACCGGCAGATCAGGTTCTGTTTGGAATAACATTAAGATTAATCTTACGCAATCATTTGATTTTAACTTTGATATTTGGCTGGGAAGCCCACAAGCCGGAGGTGCCGGAGCTGATGGGATAGCATTTGTGCTGCAACCCATAAGTACAAGTGTGGGTAGTAGTGGTAACGGAATGGGATATCAGGGTATTATACCAGCCGTGGGTGTTACAATTGATACTTATCAAAATAGCTCGCCAGATAATGATCCGTTTTATGATCATATTGCCATACAATTAAACGGAGATATAAATCACAGTACTGCAAATAATATTGCAGGTCCTGTAACAGCGATAAGCGGAAATAATGATATCGAGGATAATGCATGGCATACATTACGAATTCAATGGGATGTTACCACAACTACATTTTCTGTTTATGTTGATGGTAGCTTGCGGGTTAGTGTTGTTAGAGACTTTGTAAATACTGTTTTTGGAGGTAATCCATTAGTGTATTGGGGCTTTACAGGGAGTACAGGTGGGGAATATAACTTTCAAAGATTTAAAACGGCTTTAAACCCCGCATTTACTTTCAGCCCAACACAAAAACGATGCGTTAATGAGCCGATAACTTTTAACAATACATCTATATCGTTTACTACAATAGCAAAATTTTATTGGAATTTTGGTGATGGTAGTCCGATTGATTCAGTAAATTTTAACCCGGTGCATACCTATACAGCCGGCGGCGATTATAGTGTGATACAAAGAATAATTGGTGCGGATGGCTGTGATGCAGTAGACACACAAGTGGTGAGGATTGGAACAAAACCGATAGCTAATTTTGGTTATAACAATAATTGCGTTCCGACTTCCGTGCCTTCTGTATTCTTCTTTGATTCCTCATTAACCTCTGTAGGCACTTTAAATAGTTCATATTGGGATTTTGGCAATGGGCAAACAATTTCTGGATTAAATCCCACCACTTCATATCCAACTCCGGGAGACAAAATAATAAAACACATGGTTACTACAATTGAAGGTTGTGAATCTGACACCCTATACAAAATTGTTCACATGTATACCAATCCTGTAGTTGACTTTACATTTACTGACTCAGTTTGCTTAGGTAAGCCAACTCTATTTTTCGGGTCTATATCAAATGCTGTAGGCGATAGTGGGGCGCTTGCCTGGAACTGGAGTATTGATAATATTTCTACAGGAATATTTATGAATGTACAGAATCCAACTTATACCTACTTAACTCCGGGCAATCATACTGTACTACTGACTGCCATTCATCCCAATTATCACCAAAGTCCAGGGAATACAAATAGTAATGCCTGTTTTGGTCTGGCATTTAAAAATATTTTTGTAGTAAACAAACCAACCGCCTACTTTAAGCAAAACACCATTTGCCAGGCCGCCACAACAACCTTTACCGACTCTTCTTACACATCCGATGGTATCCCCATCAATCAATGGTGGTGGGCTTTGGGTAACAGTGGCTCTTCTGCAGCACAAAATCCTCCAGCAACATTTATTATTTCCGGTAACGATACTATTAAACTGGTGGTGCATAATGCAAAAGGCTGTGCATCCGATACTTTAAAACAGCCCATTATTATTCATGCAAAGCCCGTTGCCAACTTTGGCTACAACACACCGCTATGTGATGGGTTGCCGGTACAATTTTCCGATTCATCAAAAGTAACCGGCGGAGATGCGGTAAATAAATGGTCGTGGTTATACAATACTGCAGAGTGGAGTACAGCACAACAGCCTTCTAAAATATTTACAGCTGGCACACAAACTGTGCAATTGGTAGCAACAAGTAATGCAGGTTGTGTGAGCGACCGGGTTACTAAAACATTTTTTATTAACCCAACACCCGATGTGGCAATTGATTTTAATGATGCCTGTAAAAATGCGCTGGTAAATTTTACTGCGGTTGATAACTCCGGTACTGTAACGGATTGGAAATGGCAGTTTGGTGATGGCGGTATTGCTAATACACAAAATGCACAACATGCATATACTGCTAACGGCACTTACAAAGTAAAATTATTTGCTTCTGCGGCTAATGGTTGCTACTCCGACTCGTTAACCGGCGATATTGTTATTTACAGCACCAATGTATTTGCCGGTAATGATACTATTGCCGCAGCAGGCCAACCGGTGCAACTAAATGCAACGGGTGGATTAAGTTATACCTGGAGCCCGGCGTTTGATTTAAACGATGCCAATATAGCCAACCCTGTTGCTATACTTGCTGCAACACAAACTTTTACTGTAAGGGCATTTACACCCGAAGGCTGCGAAAGCTTTGATGATATTACTGTGAAGATCTACAAAGGGCCGGATATTTATTTGCCTAATGGCTTTACACCGAATGCCGATGGTTTGAATGATATTTTTAAAGGAACGCTTGTTGGTATTAAACAATTTAACTACCTGAAAGTATTTAACCGGTGGGGGCAGTTATTATTTTCTACCAGCGATTACACAAAAGGCTGGGATGGCAACTGGCGTGGCCAAAAACAAAACAGCGGCATCTTTATAGTAATGGTTAATGCTATAGATTTTAAGGGCAACATCATCAATAAAAAAGGAACAGTGATGTTGATCAGGTAAGGGAACTACTCCTCCACAAAATCTAAATCTTTACCAAAACTTTCTTTGGTAAAATAAGTTGCAGTTATGGCTATTGCCATAATGATCGCTCCTGTTATCCCGGCACCGGTAATATAGTTGCCTGTAAGTTCCCTCAATCCTCTGAACAATAATAGAATTAGTGGAGTAAAACCTCTTACCATATTAGTAATGGATATAGATGCCGATGCTCTTAAGTTTGTACCAAACTGCTCGGCAGAAGTAGTGATGTATAAAACCGAAATGCCTGCCCCAAAACCAAGGCCTGCACAAATGATATAAAAACCAGCAACGCTTCCATTGTGTTGCATAAAAAATAAAATGCTGAAAAAGATAAGGATGCTATAAAAAATATACAATGCTTTTTTGCGGCTTTTTAAATAATTACTTAACACACCGGCAGACAAATCCCCTACGGCCAAACCTAAATACTGATACATTACCGCATCGCCGGGTTCAATTTTTCCTATACCCAGTTTAAGTGCAAATTGGTCGGAAAATGAAATGAGTACACCAATGGTAAACCAAACAGGTAAGCCAATTAATATCCCCTTCATGTAACGGAAAAATCTTTCTCTTTTATTAAAGAACATTAAAAAGTTTCCCTTTTGTACAGTGGAAGATTGCAGTGTTTTGTACATGCCGCTTTCTGCAACGGTAACCCGTAATAATAGTAACAGCAGCCCCATACCGCCGCCAATAAAATACAATGTTCTCCAGTCTTTAAATATTTTATATAGCAGCACTGCGGCTACTGCACCAAATACACCGGTAGTAGCAATTACTGTTGCTGCCAAACCTCTTTTTTCTTTAGGTAAAATTTCTGCAGTTAAAGTAATACCTGCCCCCAACTCGCCAGCTAAGCCAACGCCTGCAATAAAACGAACGATGTAATATTGCGGAAGTGTATGTACAAAACCATTGGCAATATTGGCCACAGCGTATAATAATATAGAACCAAATAAAACTTTTAATCTTCCTTTTTTATCGCCCAATATGCCCCAGATAATGCCACCCACCATCAGGCCGATCATTTGAATACTTAATAAAATTTCTCCTTCAGATAAAATGCCGGCCTCTGATAATCCCAGATCTCTTAAACTTGGTTTACGAACAATATTAAACAACAACAGGTCAAACACATCAACAAAAAAACCAAGAGCAGCAACAATTACAGGAAGAGATAGCAGGCCGTATTGCTTTTTAGTCATGCAAATAAAATTATAGCAAGAAATTAGTTAGATGAAAACAAATTTAAGCAGAAATACTTTCCATCATCCGTTTTAAAAACAAATGCAGGCTGTTCATTGTTTTTACATCTTCTACAATTAAGATACCATTTTTGCCTACCTGCTTTAACTTAGCTTTGTTAGTACCTTTTTGTAAAAATTGCAAAATGCCATTAAAGGTATTGCTCTGAAAGTATGGAGAATCGGGGTTGCTTACAAAAAAGCATTTCAGGGTTTCATTCTTTAAAAACATTTTTTCAAAACCTAACTCCACTGCTAATTTTCTGCAGCGTACTGTAGTAAATAAGTCTTCCACCTGCGGTGGTATGGGGCCAAACCTGTCCATCATTTCCTTATGAAAATCCTGCAGGTCTTTTTCATTATCACAATTGTCCAATCTTGAATAAAGGGAAAGCCTTTCGGTAATACTTTCTACATAACTATCCGGGATAAGTATTTCAAGATCGGTATCAATGCTACAATCGCTTACAAAATCATCCTGCTGCTGAATTTCTTCTTTATATAATTCTTTAAACTCGGTGCGTTTTAATTCTCTTACGGCTTCATCTAAAATTTTCTGGTACATTTCAAAACCTATCTCAGCAATAAAACCACTTTGTTCGCCACCCAGCATATTGCCAGCGCCACGTATATCCAGGTCTCTCATGGCTATCTGAAAACCACTGCCCAAATCACTGTATTGTTCTAAAGTAGATAAACGTTTTCTGCTGTCAGGCGGCAGCGTACTCATAGGTGGTGCCAGCAAATAACAGAATGCTTTTTTATTACTGCGGCCAACACGTCCTCTTAACTGATGCAGATCACTCAACCCAAACTGGTGTGCATTATTTACAATGATGGTATTTACATTTGGAATATCCACACCACTTTCTACAATGTTTGTACAAACCAGTACATCATATTTTTTATCCATAAAATCAAGAATGGTATCTTCCAACTCATCACCATCCATTTGGCCGTGTGCAAAAGCAATACTTAAATCCGGACAAAGCCCTTGTATCAACCCTTTCATTTCCGATAAACCATTAACTCTATTGTGTATAAAGAAAACCTGTCCGCCTCTTTCTGTTTCATAATAGATAGTATCACGAATAACATCTTCATTAAACACCAGCACTTCTGTTTGTATGGGTTGCCGGTTGGGTGGCGGTGTATTGATGATACTCAGATCTCTGGCGCCCATCAAACTAAATTGTAAAGTTCTTGGGATGGGAGTAGCCGTTAGTGTAAGCGAATCTACCGTAGCCCTGATAGCTTTTAATTTTTCTTTTGCCGCCACACCAAACTTCTGTTCTTCATCAATGATCATCACACCAAGATCTTTAAATTTTACATCTTTACCCAGCAATGCATGTGTGCCAATGATGATATCTACTTTTCCTTCGGAAAGCCTTTGTAAGGTTTCTTTTTTTTCTTTGGAAGATTTAAAGCGGTTGATAAAATCTACTGTAACCGGAAAATCTTTTAAACGTTCGCCAAAGGTTTTATAATGCTGATAAGCTAAAATTGTTGTGGGTACTAAAACCGCAGCCTGCTTTCCATCGCAGCAAGCTTTAAACGCAGCACGTATGGCAATTTCTGTTTTACCAAAACCCACATCGCCGCAAACCAATCTATCCATCGGCGATGGTTTTTCCATGTCACGTTTTACATCTTCGGTGGCTTTGCCCTGATCGGGTGTATCTTCATAAATAAAACTGGCTTCCAGTTCGGTTTGCATATAATTATCCGGGCTAAATGCATAGCCTTCCTGGCTTTTTCTTTGGGCGTATAATTTTATAAGATCGGTAGCAATATCTTTTACCTGCTTCTTTGTTTTGTCTTTTAATTTCACCCACACATCGCTGCCCAGTTTATTCATCTTGGGTATGCTGCCTTCTTTACCACTGTACTTTCCTATTTTATGTAAAGAAGAAATGTTTACATAGAGCAGGTCGCCATCTTTGTATTGAATACGCACCGCTTCCTGCAATCTTCCATTAGCCTCAATTTTTTGCAAGCCGCTGTATACACCCACGCCATGATCGATATGTGTTACATAATCTCCCGGTTGTAATTCTCTTAATGTTTTTAAAGTAAGCGCTTTGTTTTTACTGAAGGCCTGTTTTACTTTGTATTTGTGGTAACGTTGAAATATCTGGTGATCGGTATAGCAAATACATTTCAGGTCATCATCAATAAATCCTTCATGAATAGAAGTAGGAATTGGAATTACATTGATCTCTGCTTTAAGGTCTGTAAAGATCACATGCAATCTTTCTAACTGCTTAGGATTTTCGGCAAATAAATAAATATTGTATTTCTTTGCTTCGTACTCTTTTAAATTTCTTATTAAAATTTCAAATTGCCGGTTAAAAGCGGGCTGTTCTTTTGTAGCAAAGTTTATAGTGGTGTTTGCAAAAATGGCTTTACTGCCAAACTCTATTATATGGCGTAATTGTATTTGTTCTTCAACTGCTGCCGCACCTACAAAATCATTTTCTGTAAAATCTTTAGTGTTTAAAGTGTCTTCAACATCGGTTGATTTGGGCCTTGTTACCACTTCGGTATTCCAAATTTCAAAGTCTTCTTCTTGTTGTGCTATTTTTTCTTTGGTAAAATTCCAATCCTCAATCCATACAACCGCATTCTCCGGTAAAAATTCTAAGAAAGAAATTCTTTCGCCCGTTTCATTTTGCAGTATATCTACATTGGGAATGATGTTTACCTGCAATAATTTTCTTTCACTCAACTGGCTTTCGGGGTCAAAAATTCTGATGCTGTCTACCTCATTGCCAAATAATTCTATACGGTAAGGTTTTTCATTACCAAAACTGTAAATATCCAAAATGCCGCCCCGTACCGCAAACTGCCCCGGCTCGTATACAAAATCTGTTCTTTCAAAACCATAATCCACAAACTTGCTCAGCATACCATTTACATCCAGCGTATCACCTTGCTTTATTGAAATAATATTATCGGATAATGTTTTTGATAACACCACTTTTTCAAACAATGCTTCAGGGTAAGTGATAATAATGTTTTTATTATTGCCGCCAGCTAATCTTGTCAATGCTTCTGTACGCAGCATTACATGGCTGGGGTTAAGCAGGTTGTAATTCTTTTTATTTTTAAAAGAAGAAGGAAAGTAAAACAGGTTTAGCGCACCGGTTAAATTTTCTAAAGTATTATGAAAATAAGCAGCTTCTTCGGCATCCCTTAAAATAATAAGGTGGTTAAGCTGGCTGGCAGAAGGGTTATTAAAAACTGAGGTAATTACAAATTGAGAAGCACTGCCATGAAGCCCGGATAAGTGTAAGCGCTGCGGTTTATACAATGTGATGCCATCCACTATTTTAAAACAGCGGGAATCGTTGGCATATTCTTTCAACAACACTTCCAAATTCATCAGGGCGCAAAGATAAGGCTATATAAAAAAATGCCAGTAATTTTATGACTTTCATTTTAATACCGGGTAATTAATTTTATCTTTCTAAAAATTTAACGAATGGCTATTGAACCATGGCGTATTGCCAAAGTAATAAAGATAGAGAACGAAACCGCCAATACCAGGCGCTACTGGATGCAGGTGCCCGAACTGGAAAAACTTGACTTTAAACCAGGCCAGTTTGTAACACTTGATTTGCCCATTCATGAAAAGAAAAATAAACGCTGGCGCAGTTACTCCATCGCCAGCTGGCCCAATGGCAGCAATGTGTTTGAACTGATCATTGTATTGCTGGAAGATGGTGCCGGCACTTCATATTTATTTAATGAAGTTAAAGTGGACGATGAAATTTTATTTCGTGGGCCGGTAGGCGTTTTTACATTGCCCGATGTATTGGATACCGACTACTATTTAATTTGCACCGGTACAGGCATTGCGCCATTCAGAAGTATGTTGCACAATATTGCCTTGCATAATGTGCCGCATAAGAATGTGTATTTAATTTTTGGTACCCGTAAAAAAGAAAATCTTTTGTATTATGAGGAATTAAATGCATTGGCAAAAAATAATCCGGGATTACATTATATCCCTGTTTTGTCAAGAGAAGAGTGGGATGGCGCAAAGGGCTATGTACATGAAGCCTACAAGGATTTGATTAACGCTAAAATAAATGCTGATGCATTGCCGCCAGCGCATTTTTATTTGTGCGGCTGGAAGAATATGATTGATGAAGCCAAAGCTATTATTATGGAATTAGGGTACGATAAAAAAGAAATTCACCTGGAGATCTACGGTTAAAAAAGTCTATGAAAAAAATAATTTTCAGCATAAGCCTTCTCTTTTTTGCAGCAGTTAGCCTTGCACAAGAGGCGCAACCGTATATTAAAAAATCTTTTGTAATTGTTCAATCAACAAAAAATTACGCTGCTGCAAAATTAACTGCAGAAAAAGCTGCAAGGCAATTACAGCAGCCATTAGATTTTAGGGAATTGAAGCCCAACAAAAAAACAGGCTTAACTTTTGCCGATTCGGTTTGCGAAAATGAAGGCGGTTATCCCTGCTATATTGCAAGAGGAAGATTTGACGATGGCGATTACGTGAGCATAGAATGGAGTAATGCTATTAACGGATTTGCAAAAGGATACTATGTAGTAATTGTTGGCGCAGGCTCCAAAGATGAAACTACTATAGTATTAAAAAAAGTAAAAAAGTTTTTTAAAGAAGCTTATATTAAGCAGGCTGAAGTGTATATTGGTTGTATGCATTAATACTAAAAAAATAAGTTTATGGAAGTAAAGAATTTATTTAATGCTGCTGTAAAGCAGGGCATCATCAACCGGATAAATAAACTAACACCCCAAAGCCAGGCGCAATGGGGTAAAATGAATGTGGCGCAAATGCTGGCGCACTGCCAGATGCCATTAGGTGTTGCCACAGGAAAACATAAGCTGAAAAGAAATTTTTTCTTAAGCCTGATTGGTCCTTTGTTTAAAAAACAATTATTTAACGAGCAGCCTTTTAAAAAAAATCTGCCTACCGATAAATCTTTCATCATTGCTGATCCGCAGGGGTTGGAAATAGAAAAACAAAAGCTGATTGATATGGTTAACGTTTTTTCCGACACTACCATGTCGGGTGAGCCGCATCCCTTTTTTGGAAAACTAACTAAAGAAGAATGGAGCAAAGGCACCTGGAAGCATTTAGATCATCATTTGCAGCAGTTTGGTGTGTAGACCGTATTTTCTGTGTACTTTTACATTCTACCCAACCAATTTGTACAATGAAAAAAGTTACCCTTTTGCTGGCACTGGCAATTATTGTATGTACTCCCTTTACCAGCTTTGCCCAAAATTTTCCTGATTTTGGAATAATAAGTGCCGAAGAAAAAAACATCACTAACTGTTCTTTTGATAATGATGCCACAGCGGTGATTTTACTAGACGAAGCTGTATCGGAACATGACGAAGAGTATCATCTTATCAACCACCATCACGTACGCATAAAAATATTAAAAGAAAAAGGCTTTGATGAGGCCAATATTTCTTTACGCTATTACCGGAAAGATGATTTTGAATTTATTGATATGCTGGAAGCAGTGGTAATAAATACCGATGCCTCCGGAGCAGTAAGTACGGAAAAACTTTCCAAAAAATCTTTTTTTAAAAAGGACATCAATGAACGTATAGGTGCTATTACATTCGCTTTCCCCAATGTAAAAGTGGGCAGTATAATTGAATATAAATACCGGAGTTTTATGAAGCATTATGGCGGGCTGGACGATTGGTATTTTCAAAAAGAATTGCCTGTAATAAAAAGCAAATACACCCTTACTATTTTGCCCAACAGAGAATTTTCTTACGTTATCAATAAAAAACCAACTATACCTATAATTGTAGATGTACAAAGCGGAAGCGGTAAAGTGTATTTTGAAATGAATAATATTCCGGCTCTTACAGACGAGCCATACATGGATGCTCGGGAAGATTATTTGCAAAAAGTTACTTTTCAATTAAGTGGTTACAATACCGGCTTTGGTAAAACCAATTACATGACATCCTGGGATGAAGTAATAAAAGAGCTTACGATAACCAAAGAATTTGGTGGCCAGTTAGAGAAAAATATTCCGGGCACAGGCGCATTTATTGATGCCACAAAACTACTACCCACAGAAGAAGATAAAATGAAAATGGTGTATAACTATGTACGCAGTAATATGACATGGAATGATTTGTACAGTAAATATGCAGGCAGTGGTGTAAAAGATGCCTGGGAAAAAAAGACAGGCAACAGCGGAGAAATAAATTTAATACTGGTGAATCTTTTAAAAGATGCAGGGCTGGAAGTTTACCCGGTTTTGGTAAGCGAAAGATTTCATGGTAAGGTAAATGCCGCTACTCCTTTTATCGACCAGTTTAATGCTGTATTTGCCTGTGTGATAATAAAGGAACGGAAATATTATCTTGATGCAACGGACGGATACACACCGGCACATGTTATCCCTAATGATATACTTAATACCACCGCACTTATTGTAAACAGAAAAAAGGGTGGGCTGGTAAATATTACCAACGACTCTTTGCAGTACAGCGATTATATTAGTTGCCAAATGGAACTGGATGGTAATGGTACTTTATCAGGCGATGCATTTATAGAGAGCAGAGGCTACTCAAGAATAAAAAGGGTAAGTGAGTTTAAAACATCGGGGCAGGATAAATATGTAAATAAACATTATCAAAAAAACGGTATTACTGTTAAAGAGTTTGCATTTTTAAACCAGGAAAATGATTCGCTTGCAGCAGAACAAAAATTTAAATTCAATACCAACCTTACCAGCAGCGGCGGATATTTGTACCTGCCACTTGATTTTTTTTCGGGGTTTACCAACAACCCTTTTATTGCCGACAACCGCTTTAGCAATGTAAATTTTGGATATAAGAGAACTATCAGCACTTATACTTCCATCAACTTACCCAAAGAGTATGCGATGGATGCATTGCCTAAACCTATAAAGATGACCACACCTGATAATGATATTGTGTTCAGCAGATCGGTTACCTACGATAAAGCAACGCATTCGCTGGTTTGTATGTTACTATTTGATTTTAAAAAGAGCTTATATACTGCAGATGAATACGGCGTTTTAAAGGAGGTGTATAAAAAGATGTTTGATTTTTTAAAAGAGCCGGTGGTGCTGAAGAAAAAGTAAAGTATAATAAAAAAGGAACCTTAAGCGGTTCCTTTTTTATTATTTGCCGATAATATTAACTAATCTTTTCCAAAATTAATTTCTTCACCTCACTCAACGCAATCCTTTCCTGCACCATCGTATCCCTGTAGCGAATGGTAACAGTATTGTCTTCTTTGGTTTGATGATCGATGGTTACACAAAATGGTGTGCCAATAGCATCCATGCGGCGGTAACGTTTACCAATAGCATCTTTCTCTTCGTAAAAACACATAAAGCTGCCTTTGCAATCATTCATCAGTTCTTTTGCAATTTCTGGTAAACCATCTTTTTTTACCAAAGGAAGAATGGCCAGTTTGGTAGGTGCAATTTTTGCGGGAATACGCAATACCACACGGCTGTCTTCAGAGCCATCTTCTTTCAACCATTTTTCTTCGGCGTAAGCCAAACTGATGATGGTTAAAAATAAACGGTCTAAACCAACAGAAGTTTCTAAAACATAAGGCACGTAATTACCATAGGCCTTACCGGTTGCAGGATCGATATCATTATCAAAATACTGCATTTTCTTTTTGCTAAAGGTTTGGTGCTGCGTTAAATCAAAATCGGTACGACTGTGTATGCCTTCCAATTCTTTCCATCCAAAAGGAAATTCAAATTCAATATCCAATGCGGCATCGGCATAATGTGCTAATTTAACATGATCGTGAAAACGCAATTTTGTTGCAGGTATGCCCAAACTCTCATGCCATGCTTTTCTTTCTTCTTTCCAAAAGTTATACCATTCCATTTGTGTGCCGGGGCGAATGAAGAACTGCATTTCCATTTGTTCAAATTCTCTCATACGGAAAATAAATTGCCTGGCTACAATTTCATTTCTAAAAGCCTTGCCGGTTTGTGCAATACCAAAAGGTATCTTCATACGGCCGGTTTTTTGCACATTTAAAAAGTTTACAAAAATACCTTGTGCAGTTTCCGGACGTAAAAACACTTTATTATCATCCGGGTTATCTGCAGCTACAGCACCAAACTCGGTAGAGAACATCAGGTTAAACTGGCGCACATCCGTCCAGTTGCTGGTTTTGCTAACGGCACATTTTATTTTATTGTCTTCAATTAATTTTTTCAGTCCGGCATAATCATCTTTTGCTAATAAAGTATCCATCGCTGCTATAATGCTTTCCGCTTCCTGCTCTTTGCTTTGTGCTTTAAGCTCTTCCGCAAATCCTTCAATTAAATGATCTACACGGTAACGCTTGTTACTGTCTTTATTATCAATCATTGGGTCGCTGAAATTATCCACGTGCCCACTGGCCTTCCAGGTAGTGGGATGCATAAAAATGGCGGCATCAATACCTACAATATTGTCGTGAAGCTGGGTCATGCTTTTCCACCAGTAATCACGAATGTTCTTTTTTAACTGTGCACCATTTTGTCCATAGTCGTATACTGCCGCAAGGCCATCGTAAATTTCACTCGATTGAAAAATATAACCATATTCTTTGCAATGAGCGATGAGTTCCTGAAAATTGTTGCTTTCGTTTGCCATAAGGCTGCAAAGGTACAATTTGTGATGGCTATAAATAAAAGATGGTGTAAAAAATAATAAATGACCGGCTTTTTTATTACCTGAATATGGTATTGCGGGGGGTAAGTATTCTTTTTAGGTTTGCGTTATTATTTAACTAAACCTTATTATTATGAAAAAATTATTTTTATTACCGGGTATTGTAATGTTTTGTTTAACCGCTTTTTCGCAGGTAAGTAAAGGCGATAAGCTGGTAGGTGTAGGTATTGGCACTTTGAGCTACACTAATAGCGATAGCAAAACATCTTACAGTAATACCTCTACTGTTTATAATTCCGAAGGCAACAGTTTTAGTATATCTGTAAACCCTAATGTTGCATGGTTTGTTAAGGATAACCTAGCTATTGGAGCAGGTGTAAGCGTTAGTTTTTACACTAGCAAAAGCACCAGCAGTAATACCAGCTCTACCAACACCAGCGAAAATAAATCTACTCAGCCTTCTGTTTACATTGGCCCAATGGCCAGGTACTATTTTGGAGGAAGTAGTAAAGGGATGCCTTTTGCGCAGGCAAATGTTCAGTATGGTATTTATGGTGGTAAAAGTAAAAGCAGTACCAGTACGGGCAGCAGCAGCGAAACCACTACAAAGCCCAAAGGTGACTGGAATGCCGGCCTTAGTTTTGGATACGAACATTTTATAACTCCAAATATCGGATTTTATGGAAGTGTTGGGGTTAATTACGGCAAAAGTAAAACGCAATACGAATACCGTCCTTCAACTGGTACAGGGTATGATTATACCAGTGAATATAGCCGGTTTTACATTCCGGTAAACGTAGGGTTGCAGGTACATATACTGGGTAGTAAAAAGAAAAAATAATCCTCATTGGTATTGAAACAGCATTCTTCAACTTGTTGGAGGATGCTGTTTTATTTATGCATTTGCGTATTTTTATACAATAAAAATATTAAAGTAATGACAGAGGAGAAGAAAGATAAAATAAGGAAGCAGCTTAAAAGCGGTTTTCCCGAAGGAGAGATAAAAAACGAGTTAAGTAAACAAGGATTGACTGAAGAAGAAATAAAGGAGATATTTACAGTGCAAAAAGGAGATATGAGATCATGGTATCTTATTTCTGCAATACTGGTTTTAATTTTAGCCTTGTATATTGTTTCAAAAACAGGAATGATCAGCTTGTTGTTTTTCGGGCTTTCGGGTTTGTTGTTTTATGAATATTACAAAGCACAGCGTAAAGCGGAATAGTTATTTTTTCTTTTCTGTAACCGGTGTTTCAATCACTTCCTTCTCTTCCGGCTGTTGCTGAATAGATTCTTTAGATTCCACTTCTATCTGCTGCACCCACACGGCATAATTGCTGGGGTATATCATAGAGCCGGTATATACCGCATACACATGGGTAAACACCGCACCAAAATATAATATCATGGCAGAATAGTATACCCACAACAACATTACAATTACCGAACCTGCGGCACCGTAAGTAGAAGATAGTTTGCTATGCCCTAAATAATAGCCAATTAAAAATTTGCCCACCATAAAAAGAATGGCGGTAGTAAAAGCACCGGCCCTCACATGTTTCCATTGTATCCGGGCATCGGGCAATACTTTAAATATCATGGCAAATAATAGAGCAGTAATGCCAAATGTGATAATAATATTTACCGCATACACCACAATAACAGTTAGCTCAGGAAACATAACGGTCAGCCGGGTAATGAGCATATCCATCAAACCATTAATAAGCAATGAAACCAATAATAAAAAACCAAGGCTAATTACTAGGGAAAAAGAAAGCAGGCGGTTAACAACCATTTTCAGAAACCCGGATCCTTTTGGTTTTGATTTTAATTTCCAGATATAGTTAATGGAGTCTTGTATCTCACTGAATACACTGGTGGCACCAAAAAGTAAAGTGATGATACCAACTATTGTTGCAAAATAACTGCTTTGTGATAAAGCTGCACCACGGATCGCTTCCTGTATTTGTAAAGCGGCATCTGTGCCTACAAAATTTGATATCTGATGGTATAGCGTTCCTTCAATAGCGGCACGGCCATAAAAAACATCGCTTACTGCAATAATAATGATGAGCATTGCAGGCAAAGAAAAAATGGTGTAGAATGCTAATGCAGCGCTAAGTTTTAAAACTTTATTATCAATAAAATCAATGAAGGATTGTTTGAGTATTGACCATGTATCTTTTATCGAAAATTTCATGAGATCATTTTAGTTTGTCGTTGTTACGGTGCCTTACCAAATCCCTTAAATTCTTCTTTTCAAAATTTTTTTGCAGCGCTTCAGTTAAATCTACACCTGTTTAGTTAGCTAAACAAATTAATACACACAAAACATCCGCCATCTCGTCGCTCAATTCTTTTCCTTTATCACTTTCTTTAAAAGATTGTTCGCCGTAGGTACGCACCATCAATCTGCTTAACTCACCTACTTCTTCCATTAATATGCCAAGATTAGTGAGTTCGCTAAAATATTTTACACCAACGGTTTTAATCCACTGGTCAACTTGGGTTTGTGCAGCTTTTATTGTCATTTGCATTTTTTTCAAAGCTAACAAATGAATTGGGGGAAGAAAAAAATACCTTGATCAGAGTAAATAAAGAAAGGGTTTAAATACAAAAGCACTGTGCGGTAGTAGCACAGTGTTTTTTGTAAGGTAGTTTGTTATATGGTTTGCTATGGCAGATGTCTACACCAAATTCTGGCAAAAAAGAAGTTTATTTTTACAATTTCATATTATGAAAGGTTCTGTTTTTAAGAAATTTTACAGATAAAAAAGTATTGGCATCATATTGCTTGTTTTGTTAGTGATACTTATCCACTTTATCATTATACAATACCAACAAAGGCGCCAATTTTTTGTACAACTAGCAACCAGTAACATTTATAATACTACTTGACATAAATTATAATATTTATCTGCAATTACTTGTACATCTAAAAGCATATCATCACTTTCCTTTAAAAGCTCAATAGATTTTTCTATAATTGGATTCCAAAGTTTCCTCCTATTTCTTGCACCTATAGCTGCATATTCAGTTGCAAATGCAGGACATGTTTTGGATAATTGTTGAAAAGCAACACCTATACCAGTGCCATAATTTTTTTTATTATGCTCTTTACATTCAACTTGCCCTCCCTTTTTTTCTTTAAATATTTCTAAAAAATCGGTTTTGCCAACATAGCTATCGAATAACATTGGTAGTAAAGAGTGTGCTGTTCGTAAATTATAACTAGATTGAAATAGACCTGCCTCAGCAGTATCTGCTGATATATTATTTTGCTCGGTATACTTACCCTCGCAATATCTACCAGAAGATTCTCTCATCCCCAATCCTATAAGTAAAACAAATAAGTGCCTTAACGTATCTACACCATCATTGCTATTATCCATATCCAAATCTAAAAACTCTTGCTCAAACCATGCTAAAGCATCTTTACTTGTATCTTTAGTGTTTGCTTTAGCCATTTCAATTGCAAAAGGTTCATTATTCTTTAATCTACAATAATCCCTAGCAAAAACCATTGCAATACCTTTTAAATACCCAATTGGTGCAATACCTCGTCCTCCTTTCCAATTATATTTTGCAATTAAAGAATTTTCAACTGTTTTTGAAATTAAACTACTGGTAAACCTTATATAGTCTTCCACTGTAATCGCATTATTTAAACTACAAGTCTCAATAGAAATAATTTGTTCGTCAACTGGATGTAAATCCCAATCTGATTGAGTAATATTTAAATCCTCAACTGTTAAATTGTAATAAGGATAATTGTATGTAATTACTTCAGTCTGTTGTGCTGTTAGATTGTTTACATAACACAAATATTTCTTTCCATCACTACAGGTAATTAGTACTATATCTTGTGCCTGGGGTTGCAGTAAGGGTGCAGCTATTCCATTGGGCGAATATATATAATACGAATTAATTAAATATTCATTGCCATTTGTATCAGTTCCATTCCATGGGTTTGTTGAACCTAAATCATAATTGAAAGTAAATCGTTGTAAATTGTCTACTAATTCGCATACAAAAGTGTTTGTGAATAAATTTAATTCAATAATCTCGGCAACATAGGTGATGGCTGGGTTATTTGTATCTCCTTCAAATGTGCAAAGTAAAAAATCGTTAGGCTTCATAATCGTTTTTTTAAAGAATTTTACCTAATTCAAAATGCATACCATCAACGAACAATTTTCCGGTAGACTTTGATTTACCTTCAAAATGCCCACCCCAATAAAAACCGTTATTATTAGCAATTTCTACCAGTTCTCTTACGCAACCTTTTTCATTGATTAAAGGTGGAATAACTCCTTGACCATTCCATTCAACATTCAAATCAAATGCAATACCCCAAGAATGCCTGCTTAATATAGTTTTATTAGAGCTTGAATACCTTGCAACAAATCCAGCACTAAAAGTTAATACTCTATCAATTACTCCAGCACTTTCCCATTCCTCCCATAATTTAATCAACTGTTGTTTACCATTTTTATGAAATTGGATAGTGCAATTTTTAGTAGTAAAAGGTTCAATTCTATCAGAAAAATTTCCACGATTTACCCCAACTAGCTGAGGAATATTCACAGAAATAATATTATCCTGCACCCAAGAGCCTAATATTTTTATTCCTCTACCGCTGTTTTCGGTTGGATTTGCTTCAAATTCAAAATCTCCGAAATTAGATGAGTCACAAATTTCTGCCCAAGTATATTGTATTATAGTAGTTGGTTTTGCAGGCCAATTTGCATTATCCCTACTTGGCAATGTATCTGGTATAGTAGAGATTTTAAATAGATAATTTGAAATAATTATTTCTTCATATTCTTTCGGTAGCTTAACCTCAATTATTTGATCTCTTGTTAATACACCTCCTTTACTATCTCTGATGCTTAAAATATAGCTTGCCCAATCATCTCTAATTCCTAATAAAACTAATTCATCCTCTGTTACACCAACTAAATTTTGTTGAGAGGGAGTGGCGATATCAAACGTAAAATTATTGTTGATAATTTCGAAATAATCTAAAGGCAAGCTAAGGGCAATTACATCATCAATTGAAGTAAAAACTCCGCCATAGTTACGGGAATCTATAATAAATTTTGCCCACTCCGGAGCAATATTTAATTTTTCTAAATCCCTTTCTTTACAAAGATTAAATTTTTGTTTCATGAATTGTTTTTGATTTGTTTAATAATCATTACTCCCACAACAATTCCAAATCTGGATTAGGAGATTGTGCTAAACGTTTACATTCAAACGCAATAAATTTTATACCATTAAAGGGTTGTTCGATTTTTATATTATTCTCTGCTTTGGGTTGTTTACTTATTGGTTTTAAGCGTATAAATTTGGCTATATTTTTTGTTCGCCATTTCGATAGTTCGTTCGTCTTAGTTCTATGATCTGTTACTACCCTTGTACTTATTATTTTGCTTTTCACCCCTTTATTTTTATTTGCACCAAAGATGGGAAATGCAGCAAACGCACTTAAACTATTTGATTTGTTTCGATTATCCTTTACCGAAACTATATTTTTTTGATTGTCATTTTTTGAACGTATAGCATTAAAAATTGAGGCCTTTATAATTTCAGGTTTTGTGGCAATTTGTTTTGGTGTAAAAGTTAATTTTCGCACACATACTATTTTTGTGATGTAAGCTGGTATTTGTCCGCTTGCAGGCACTTTGCCATCGGATACAATTTCTGTATCTGGCAAGGCAAAATTCCAATTTGATGATATTAAAAACGGCTCAGAAAACCATTCTCTTACAACAGCAATAACGGCGTATTCAAAAGTTATTGACTTAATATTTTCAACAGCCATTTCGGCAGCATAAAGTGCAACTAAAGTGGGGTTAGCATTTTTGCACAAATTTTCAATTTCTGTTTCATATAATTCAATTTCGTTCCAGGCAGGCGAATGCTCATTAAACGAACCTAGTGGAGAAAAATCTGTGTACAAATACTCAGAGCCAGCTGTAATGGGAACAGCTTTTGAAAATAAATCCAGCTTTGTTTTTAAATCAGTTTTTAAAGCGCTTATCCCTTTTTTAGTTTGTATGTTTGCAATAGTGTTTAATGCTTCTAAAATGGCAGTTCTTTTTCCGGTAATTTCAACCTCAATCTCAGCAAAAGCTATTCTTTCCTGTAGCATTTTTTCTTTGTATTCATTCCACTCTGCTGTTAACTCATTTTCTTCTTCGCCGGTTGCATTGTCAACTGAGCACTTAGCTTCATTATAATCTAATTGGCATTGGTCAAGTGCATTTTTATACGATTTATACGTGGCAAAATTTTCAGTACAAAAGCTTTGTGCTTCAAATAATTTTTGTTTTTCTTCAGCAGATAATTCTACAACGGCCGTAATAGAATTACTTTTTACTATTGTTTCAAAAACATCCCACAAATAACCTTTGTCTAACGGATTAAATACAATGCCATCCTGTGGGATTAAGTTTACAATACCTGCAAAATTAGACCGGTTAAGTTCTATGATATTTGCATCTACATCTGTTATAGCTTCATCGGTATTAAAAAAATTAAGTTCATTAAAATCGAATTCAAGTTTTTGGGTTGAAGGTATAAATGAAACGAACTTACCCATATTTGCATTGCTATCGGTATTCAACAACAAATTTATTTTTGATGCTAAAGCCAGAGAAATATTTAATGACATACTAATGAGTTTTGTATTTGTCGTATTACATCTTATTCTAAACAAAATCTTCTGGACTGATTTCTGGATTAGTATCTGGCGATTTTTTAATAATGTTATTAATAAAACCAATCAGTTGCATCCCATCAATTTTTAATTCGTTGCCTTCTATATGTGCTGATCTGTTAACCGTTTCGGAGCTTTTTGTATAAGAACCACTAGCATTAAAAAGTCCATAACTAGCACCACCTCCTCCATCAAGCGATTCTTTATTTTCATCAAAATGTTTTTTAGCCTCATCAAATTTAAAAACCACATTACGTACAAAAAGTGCAGATGTTGGATAGGCTACTAATCTTCCGGTTGGTTTTTCAGCACCATCGGAAACTGGCTTATTATCAAAATTTAAGTTCCACAATTCATCTAATGTCCATCCTCTCATTGCAAAAAAGCCTTGCTCAAAAAATGGCCTGCATATTTGTACCTGCGTAAACTCAAATGTTGCTGTAAATTTCGACCATTCAGCATCTATAGTTTTTTTCTCTTTACTGCTTTTCACACTTGCCTTAGCCCCAAAACCTAACAATCCTGCTCCCCCACCAGCATTCCATTGAGTGGTGCTTTTATTTTTATGGGTTTCGTAGTCTTCTTCATTAAACCTAAATGTTGCCCAGGCCGTACTTTCGGCAAAGTTGCCAGGCAATAAAGTGGTATAATGGAATTGAGTACCTCCATCGCTAGGGCTTGCCAAAATAGAGGATTCTAATTTTTGTAACAAATCTGCTTTGTACAGCACCATACTTCTTTGTGTAACTTGTTGTATGTATGCGTTGATTTCTTCGTATTCATTTCTGTAACCTTCGCTAGTCCATGCCATTTCTGCAGCTTGCATTTTTTGAACCATAAAATTCTGCTTACTGGCGAAAGCCTGTACTCTACGAATAGCTTCTGTATCGCTGCCTCTGGCACTTTGTGCATCAATTAGCAGGTTCATATATTCATCGGCTGCCGTTATATAGTCGTTCATTTTTTCATTGTAAGCAATGGTGAGTGGTCCCGGATGGGTTATAGTTCTTTTTTCACCTGTTACAATATTGGTTTCTTCTTTTGTTACCACTAATAAATCTCTAAATCGCTTAATTTTTTCTTTTTGTTCCTCAGTGGGTTCTATATTTACTACTTTACTATGAGTAAGTACATCTTTGTAAATTGAACTAATAGTATCTTGGGTGGTAGTAAAAATAGCTTGCTGCATATCATCACTTAAAAACTGAGTATTAACTTCTGGAACAAAATCAAACAATTTTGATAATACAAAAGCCTGATGATATAAAAGCTGTGTTTGCTCTGCCGTATCTCCAACAAAACCTCTTGAGCAAAATGAAAAGTCAGTAGTAGAAAAAGGAATACCCGGCATCATCCATGTAACAAATTTATTTCTGGGTAATTTTACTGCAGGGTCGTTGCCTGTAATGGTGGCATATAATTTTGCCACCAATGCCTGCATTAAATTTTCAATTTTTTGTGCCATTTTAATTGTTATTTTCTGGTAAAAAATTTTATATTAAGATTTCGGTTTAGTATTTAGTTCTTGTCGTGTCTTGTCGTATTGGGTGGCGTGTATCAAATTCTTTTTCAATACCCATACTTGGAGGAAGCGGTGGCTTAATTTTTCTTGCTGTTGGCTTGGGTGGTGCAGTAGGTGGTGTTTTTACCGGTGGTGCTGGTGTTGTGCTGGCTGTTGCCGGGGCTTTTACTTTTTGTTTTTGTGCATAGCTTATACCTACACTTAATACAACCAGTGTGGTTAACAATAATTTTTTCATGATTAAATTTTTTTTAAGCCTACTCTGTTAAAAAGATTTTCGGCGGCCTCTTTTAATTACATTTAAAATTGCTGTTTATTATCTGCTGCAGGAATACCGCATTGGGTGATTTTTGTTAACTGATATTATACCGGTTATGCAACAGTGTGCTTTACATTATTTCATTTTACTGCAAGGCAGCAATTCCTCATCATACAAATCAAGCCCGGGTTTATTGTATTTGCCTTTGCCAATATAGCTTTGTGCTATGCTTATATGATGTGAACCACATTGCCCATTGGTATTTTTAAAAAATACTACCACTGGTTGGTCTAGGTATTGATGTGTTGGTATTCTATATTTATCTTTTTGTACTACCCAACCATCATTAACACCTGCAAACACTTTTACAATTGTTTTTCCGGTTGTTTCTTTTAAAAAGAATTTTTTGATTTGCTCAACCGTAAATCCACCCCCAATTGGCTGACTTTTTGCTGTCCAGCTTTCAGGCATTTGCATGGTTTCTACCTTGGCTTTATCTGCCTGCGCTTTAGCTTTAGCCTTGGCAGCAATTTTTATTAATTCTTGTTCATTGCGAATTTTGGCATATAGTATTTTAAGCGTATCTCTTACTGCCCAATAGGTATTTTCTATTTTGCCTCTATCATTAATGTTATAGGTGAAATCAAATTCTCCTTCAAATCTAGGCCATTCCTTTTCTGGATTTAAATAACCTCTTGCATCAATTGTTTTGTCATACACTGTCACATATATTTTGTATTTCCCATTTTCGGAAAAACTAAATCCCTTCTTTAATTTATCAATAAAAGGTGGCGGAAATGGATCGTTAGTACTACTACTCATTGGCGGGGCTATACCAGTTGTAGCATTTTTTGGTGCAGGTAATACATCCAGGTTCAGGGTTGATATATTCCAATTGACGTTAAACAGGTCCCATTCTACAGATTCCATGTCTATTCTATTACCGTTTTGGTAAATATCTAGATTGTAATGCAAATTCCAATTAGTGTATGTACTGTCTTTATTATTGCCAGGGAACGTTAAAAATTCGTTGAATTTTTTATCAGTATTGCATACCAACTGTCCGTATATAAAATCGGCACTAGTAAAGCTCTTAGCCTGGCTTATATTGCCAGTAGTAAAAGGCTGTGTGGCAAATATTATTTTGCCTGCAATTTTTTTTGTTTGATTCGATTGTGCTGAAAGCAATACCGGGCTAAGCAGCATTAAAAAAGTTGCGACATACAATTTAAACATGGCAGTTAAGTTTTAATTTATCAATGTTGAGTATATAGAATTGCAGGTTGCTTAGTGTTTTTTAAGCGGCAACATATTATCCCTGCAAATAATTATTTTTCTCTTTCTGGTATTGGTATAGCAAAGTTTTTTCTCTTTTGCTTAAACCATATATTACTGAACTACACTTATTTCTCCTTTTATGGGTCACTTACATTTTGTTAGTCTTTCATCAGCAATAATCTGTCTAATGCCACCAATAAATCAGCTTTTGAATAATCAGTATATTTTAATGGGATATCAAAACCAACGTTTTCTTTATTAATGGTGATTAATTTTGTTTCTCCGAAGCTTCCAACCCTGGTTCCATTATTGGTTTTAATTACAGTAGGTTTAAAATGATAAGTGATGATTTGATTTACAGGAAATTCCCAGAATATTTGCTTATCCAGGAATACGGCAGTGAGTGTATTGCCAATTACAGGAATTAATTGCAAAAACCCGAATTTGTATCGAAAAAAAACAAGTCGCTTATTGGTTAAATACAAAAGCCCGGGCTTTCTTAATTCCTTATTTCTGCCAAAAAAGGTCACATCATTTTCCACTTGCAAAATTTTTTCATTTGGCAATATGTCAAACTGAATTTTTTCTCTTTTTTTATCTGCGATTTTAGCAAATACAAAAGCAATAAAAAACACCAGTAAGATTATAATTGTCAGTACCATAAGTTTCGATTTAATTCACTTTATTCTTAACGTAGCTATTAATAGATGCCTTTTACTTTATTACTGGTACTATTTTTTATTGCAATATTTAAACTCAATAAGTACTTTACCTATTGAGTTTTACTTAAACTATAAATAAAGGTGGTGCCGTTTTTTGCAGGCAATAGCTTTGCATTAATAGCATTGTCAATTCCTTTCATATAAAAAAGACTTTCTCCATTACTAGGCATCCATTGTTCTGTCCACCCTGTTCCATTTAATAATATCATTGATAGTTCGGCATTACCGTTCTTTTCATCTTTGGCCATTTGCCACGTGCCTTGTGCTTTTTCTGTAACACTAGTTATTGTTACTTTACCATCGGCTGCAAAATCATACAGAGTGCCTGCAAACTCTTTATTTAAAAGTGAATCTATCTTGTTTGATTCTTTTTCATTGGCATATTTATCCCTGTGAGCATAAGCTTTATCTACTGTCCATTTGCCAACAATTTTACTTTTTTCGGAGCTGTTGCAAGCAAGCATGGTTACAGCTGTAAGCACTAATAATGCAATTACTATTTTCATCGTTTAAATTTTACAGCATAAAACTGAGAAAAATTAAAACTGAAAGCAATACCTCAATGGGTGATTTTTGTAACTAAGCTATGCCTTGCTGCATGGCCTTGGAAATCGCTTCGCTGCGACAGGCTACGTGTAGTTTTTTGTAGATATTTTTTACGTGGGTACGTACCGTCTCATAACTTATAAAAGCTTTGCCGGCAATAGTTTTATAATTATCGCCACCAACCATAAGCTGCAGTATTTCTTTTTCACGCTGGCTAAGCTGGTAGTCGTTAGCTTCAGGTGTAATTAAAATAACATTTTTGTTGCCGAAAAACCCAAGTACTTTTTTAGCTACCACCGGATTCATAGGGGCGCCACCGTTATATACTTCATTAATAGCTTCTAAATATTTTGTTGGCGCATCGTTTTTAAGTATGTAGCCGCTGGCACCGGCGCAAAGGGCGTTAAATATTTTTTCGCTGTCGTTAAAAACAGTTTGTATCAATATTTTTATAGCAGGATAAGCTGCTGTTAATTGTGTCGTGACTTCTATACCATTTAGTCCCGGCATTTCTATATCCATTAAAACCACATCAGGTTCGCTTCTTTTTATATCCTGCAACCAGCGGTTGCCATCTGCAAATGCACCGCAACAAGTGTAACCGGGTGTACCGTTTAAAATAGCTTCCAGTGCATCTCTCACTAATTTATTATCTTCAAATATGGCCACTTTTATTTCCATCATACTTAATAAAGGTGCTGCTTTTTAATTGTTGTTGCAATACCTCATTGGGTGATTTTTACTTTTAAAGAAATTAAGGAACCTTCCCCTGGTTTGGAATGGATATTAAAATCAGCTCCCAGTTCACTTGCTCTTTTTTGCATATTATCCAGTCCATTGCCCCGTTTAACACTTTCAAAATCAAAACCTTTTCCATTATCGCCGATGGTAATTTCCAAAAGTTGATTGTTTTCTTTTACTGTTAATTCCAACAAATTGGCATCACTGTATTTTACCGCATTGTTAATCGCTTCTTTGCAAAAAAGATAAAGCTGGTAGCGGTTTTCAGCGGGTAAATTAAAATGGCTTATCAAGATGCTTGTTTTAAAATCAATATGCTTTGCCCTGCACATGTCAAGCCCATATTGTTCCAGGCGTTCAAATAGCAGTTGCAGCGAATCCTGTTTTGGATTTACCGACCATACCAGGTCGCCTAATTTTTCCACCATTTCGTTGGTGGATTTTTGTATAATATGTAGCGATTTTTTTGCTTCTCCATGGTCGCCTTTCTCCAGTAAACTATTTGCCAAATGGCTGTACATCGATACACCGCTTAATGTACTGCCAATATCATCGTGTAACTGGCTGCTTATCTGATTGCGCACTTTTTCAATGGCTAATTTTTTTTCTGCCTGTTGAAGTACTAATTGTTTTTCCTGGTAGTTCCATTTTTTAAAAATGGCAATATTAAAAAAAAGTATTTCGAGCAGTACACCTAGTTTAACAAATACAAAGGGGTAATCGGATACTAATAAATGTTTTACGCCCTGGGATAAAAGAATTAACATAAATACGGTTAGCAAAGTACCAATAAGGTTTGATGCAAAGCCCAATACCATCGGTTTTGTATAGGGCAACTTTTCTTTTATTATGATGATCATTAGCCAAACCCCGATAATAATGCCTATAAAATTTAAAATATTGAACAGCAGGTCTGATGTAATACCAAATGCAAACAGCGTAAAGAAAATAATAAGTGCCAGTATCAATCCTTTTAATTCCAGGTTAAGGATCTTAAATAGCAGTTTGTGTTTTGTTATTGAAGAATAAAACTCAATCAAAAAAAGTACATAAAAAACATTGGCCACAATTACAATGGGTGTATTAACCAGTTTAAACCAATTCGAATTTAAAACGGTCTCATCATCACCCCAGCCAAATGTAGAGGGATCGGCAATAAAAAAATTAAGCGCAATTAAAAATAAAAAAGCACTGTAAAAAATTAATTCCCGTCTTTTTGAGATGTAGTACAAATAAACGAATACGGTAAATTGAAAAAGAATGATGCCCTGAAAAAAGATGTAAAAAAAATAGATCATTCTTTCCATGATAACCTCATTAAACTTATAGTGTTGCCCCTGGTCCGGCCCTGATTGAAATAAAAATACGGATTTCATCTCGATTGGCCACGGTTTCATTATGTTTAAACTATTGCCATGCCGGAGTATTTGAATTGCCAACCGAATATTATTATCGGTCAATAAAATTTAGATTTTACCGTAATTCAATTTATAAACTAACCTAAATAAACCAGTACTGCTATATGTTATCACACTTTTGAGGACTTGCTCTTAAAAGAAAAAATCGGCTGCAATTAAGTTTTCATATTACCTGGCTGAAGTTGTATGCAATTTTTTACTCTCTATTTTTTGTATCTATCCAAATCGTCACCGGCCCGTCATTCAACAGCGCTACTTTCATATCTGCTCCAAACGCTCCGGTAAAAATTTTTTTTCCTAAATCATTTTCCAGTTGCACAATCATTTGCTCATACATCGGTATAGCAATGTCTGGTTTGCTGGCTTTAATATAAGAAGGCCGGTTGCCTTTTTTTGTGGCAGCATGTAAAGTAAACTGGCTCACCAATAAAATGTCGCCATCAGTATCTTTTACAGCAATATTCGGCACTTTATTTTCATCATCAAAAATGCGCAGGTTAACTATTTTATTGCTTAGCCATTCAACGTCTTCAGTTGCATCGGCATCTTCAATGCCAATTAAAACTAATAGGCCCTGTTGAATAGCAGATTTAATTGTGCCATCTATGGTTACGCTGGCATGGGTTACTCTTTGTATAACAGCTCTCATAATAAAACGTTTTCCAGTTCTGCATCTAATGTAAATTCATTCATCTCCAGGTCTTCTTTGTTAATACTTTCTACCACATAAGTATTAGGTATAGAGTCGTGCCAGCCTCTGGCTTCGGCACCAAAAAAACTAAAAGGTTCAAACGGAATTAAGCGGCAAAAAGTTCTTCCTAAAATTTGCCCAAAGTTGGGCCGCTCTCCAGATGCATTTACAATGGTAGTACCTGTGGCACATTTACCGGCAGTAGTGTTAAATATCCCTTCCAGTATGATGTAATAAAAAAATAAAAAAGGGATTTCAAGAATAAAAAAAACTGCAGGTTCCATATCGTCATACATTCTTTCAAAAGCCTGAAAGGACGCTAAGTTAGTCAGCAAAATATAAACGATCACTACAGCATCAACCAGGCGATTGGCAAAACGTAATCCTGCAGGGGCAGGAGAAAATTGGGCGGTACGCTCATTACCATATTCTATATAAACCAGGTTGGCTGTTTTGTTAAATGATAACATGCGCAAACCAATAATGCTGCTCAGGAATAAAGCGATGTTTATTGCAACGCCAACATAAAAGGTCCAGTTTAATTGTGGTGGCTGATCAAACGGCCCATAAGTTTTTGTAAAAAATTGATAGTACCAGAATAACAGGAAGGGAAAAGACATTACTTCCAGGCACATCATTATCCTTAATAAATTGCTGCGTTTAAATTGAGAAGAAGCAAAAATTATTAACCCGGTGATGCCTGCAAAAGTGGGGATATATCTTATAAAAAAAGAAAATTGAAAACCATAGTTGCTAAACTCTATCAGCGATTTAAAAAACCAAAATAAATTATAGGCATAGGTTACAGCAAAAACAGCAGCAACGGCACTGTATATTTTTTTTGTTGTCATACCAAATATTTTGCCAAAGAAATAGCTTAATTCTTACTATCTAAAAATATTTTAAAAAATAAACCGGAATAAAACCCCGAATATCGAAATAACTACTTTGTATTTTTAGTTAAAAGCCCCAAATGCCCTAAAAATCAGCCCAAAGAAATTTTGCTGAAAAACAACATTTTAAACGAACATTTTTTTAAAAACTTGGGGAAAAGTGCCCAAAACCAATACAGGGTTGCATCTGTAAAATTATCCACCAATTTTATGCACAAGTGTTAATATTAAAAAGTTTGATTGTTGGATAACAACAAATATTTTCGTTTGCTTAATAATTACATAACCCACCATAAAGCACTTGTATATATGCCGTCAACCAAAAAAACCACAAGCAAGGCGCTGCAGTTCAGTCGCCAGTTTACCAAGGAAGGGGTGAGCCCGTTCGATATGTTTGAATATGATTACCGTACCTCTGTAATTAAAAATCCAACAGGCGAAGTAGTATTTCAAATGGACAACGTGGAGGTACCGAAACAGTGGAGCCAGATAGCTACCGATATTTTAGCACAAAAATATTTTAGAAAAGCAGGTGTACCACAGGCAGATGGTACCACCGGAAGAGAAACAACAGTTAAACAAGTGGCTCACCGCATGGCACATTGCTGGCGTGTGTGGGGCGAAAGATATAATTATTTTGCAACCCCCAAAGATGCAGAAATTTTTTACGACGAATTAGTGTATTCTATTTTAAACCAGGCCTGCGTACCTAACAGTCCGCAATGGTTTAACACTGGCCTACACGAAGTGTATGGTATTACCGGCAAACCGCAAGGGCATTATTATGTTGATGCTATTGATGGCCAGTTAAAAAAATCGGCCAATGCTTACGAACGTCCTCAGCCACATGCATGTTTTATCTTAAGTGTGAATGATGATTTAGTGAACGAAGGCGGTATCATGGATCTTTGGGTACGTGAAGCCAGGATCTTTAAATATGGCAGTGGTGTGGGCACCAACTTTAGCAGCATTCGCGGCGAAGGCGAAAAATTAAGTGGTGGTGGTACATCAAGTGGTTTGATGAGTTTCTTAAAAATTGGCGACAGGGCCGCAGGTGCTATTAAAAGCGGTGGTACTACAAGAAGGGCCGCTAAAATGGTTTGTTTAGATCTTGATCATCCTGAAATTGTAGAATTTGTAACCTGGAAAACAAAAGAAGAAGATAAAGTGGCAGCGCTTATTGCTGCTGGTTATAGTAACGATTACGAAGGCGAAGCTTATAGAACCGTTAGCGGACAAAACAGTAACAACTCTGTTCGTATTCCTAACTCTTTCTTTAAAGTGCTAGATGAAGATGGAGAATGGGAATTGAAAGGCAGAAGCGATGGCCGTGTGATGAGAAAAGTAAAAGCAAGAGAACTATGGGAAAAAATTAATTACGCTGCATGGCGTTGTGCAGATCCCGGAACGCAATACGATACTACAATTAATGAGTGGCATACCTGCCCAGAAGGCGGACCTATTCGGGCATCTAACCCATGTAGCGAATACATGTTCTTAGATAACACGGCTTGTAATTTAGCCAGTGTTAACCTGCGTCAATTCTTTGAAGAGTCAACCAACACCTTTGATGTAAAAGGTTTTGAACATACTTGCCGTTTATGGACAGTGGTATTGGAAGTATCTGTTTTGATGGCACAATTTCCCAGTAAAGAAGTAGCGCAATTAAGTTACGATTACCGAACATTAGGTTTAGGCTTTGCCAACCTGGGTAGTATGTTAATGGTAAGCGGTATTGCTTACGATAGTGAAGAAGCAAGAGGAATTGCAGGTGCTATTACCGCAATTATGACCGGTGTTGCTTATTCCACTTCTGCAGAGATGGCTGGCTTTTTAGGTGCATTTGATAAATACGAAGAAAACAAAACGCATATGTTACGTGTAATGCGTAACCACCGTGCGGCTGCATACGATGCACAGGATGCATTTGAAGGTATTGAAATTAAACCACAGGGTATACAGGCAAAATATTGTCCGGATTATTTATTGAAAGCTGCTACCAAAGCATGGGATGATGCCGTACAAATGGGGGAAAAATATGGTTACCGTAATGCACAAACTACAGTAATTGCTCCAACAGGAACTATTGGTTTGGTAATGGATTGCGACACTACCGGTGTAGAACCTGATTTTGCTTTAGTGAAATTTAAAAAATTAAGTGGTGGTGGTTATTTCAAGATCATCAACCAAAGTGTACCTGCTGCATTGCGTAATTTAAAATACAGCGAAAAAGAAATTGAAGAAATTGTAAACTACGCCAAAGGCCATGCATCATTAAACAGTTCACCTTTTATCAATGCCAAGACATTGATGGAAAAAGGATTTACTACAGAAGATATTGAAAAGGTAAATAAAGTTTTAGGTGCGGCATTTGAAATTGGTTTTGTATTCAACGTATATACTTTAGGCGAAGATTGTTTGCAACGCTTAGGATTTAAACCTGAGCAATACAACGATTTTGGCTGGAGCTTATTAGAAGCATTAGGCTTTAGTGATGAAGAAATTGAAGCCGCTAATATTTATATCTGCGGTACAATGACCGTGGAAGGGGCACCTTATTTAAAAGACGAACATCTTTCTGTATTTGATTGCGCTAACAAGTGCGGACAAATTGGTCAGCGTTATATTCATGCGCATGGACACATTCGCATGATGGGTGCAGCACAACCTTTCTTAAGTGGTGCTATTTCTAAAACCATTAACCTGCCTAACGAAGCAACACAAGAGGAAATTGCTGATGCTTACCGCATGAGCTGGGAGTTAGGTTTAAAAGCTTGTGCCCTATACCGTGATGGTTCTAAATTATCACAACCATTAAGCAACAAAAGCGACAAGAAGAAAAAATTGGATGATGTAATTACCGAAGATAAAGCAGCAGAATTAGCCGCTAATATTTCCAGCATGGTAGATATGGGTAAATTAACCATTGATGAGTTGCTGGATGAAATGAACAAACGTGTACAAAGCAGTGCCGATACTTCTTTAAAACGCCAGTTGGCAATGATAGTAGAGCGTAGGGCATTACCGGCAAAACGCAGGGGCTTTACACAAAAAGCAAAAATTAACGGTCAGGCATTGTTCCTCCGCACCGGCGAATACAATGATGGTACATTAGGAGAGATCTTCATCGATATGGCAAAAGAAGGTGCTACCATGCGTAGTATGCTCAACTGTTTTGCTATCGCCATCTCTATCGGCTTACAGTATGGTGTGCCTTTAGAAGAGTATGTAGAAAAATTTGTGTTTACCCGTTTTGAACCAAGTGGTATGGTAGAACATCCGAACATTAAATCAACTACTTCAATTATCGACTTTATGTTCCGCTCACTGGCGTATGAATATTTAGGCCGTAACGATTTAGTTCATGTACTGGATAAACAACCTGAAGTACAGAATACTGGTAACGAACCATGGGATGAAACCACCCCAACTATTGGCGACCGTAAACCGGAGTTGAGTGAAGTAAGGGTAATGGGCAGTGCTGCTCCACAGCCTGTAAAACCAGAGCATCGCACGGCACATGTACAAAGAGTACACAACCCAATGGATGCCGTAAACGCTGCTGCTAAAAGCATGCAAAGCGATGCGCCGGCTTGTAACACTTGCGGACACATAACAGTACGCAGTGGTACCTGCTACAAATGTTTGAATTGCGGTAACAGCATGGGTTGCAGTTAAGATAATTTGTAAAAACTGAGCACTTGGGAAAGAGACGAATGACAGTTATGGAAAATAAAATTTAGAACAACAAGCATAAACTGGAAAGCGTCGAGAATAATCTTGGCGCTTTCCAGTTAAGTTCTTTGAAAAAATTAAAGGCTGCCTATTTCTAAGCAACCTTTAATACGTGACCCGCTAGCGTTGAGATTAGCGGTTATTATTCACTTACAAAAACTTTAGTACAATGAAAAATTGTAGTTGTTGTAAGCCTGGCTATAAGGAAATCTTCGTACCCTTCATAACACGAAACGGAAAGAGGATTTATCCTAAGAAAGCCAGAGTTTTTAGATTCTGTGTCAAGATTAAGTAGTTAATTTAATCTTATCGACATTTCAAGAAGGGAGTGATACCAACACTTCCTTCTTTTTCAAGGTAAAAATATGGTTTCATGTTTACATTTTCCAAAAAATAATTTCACATTCTTTTTATAATGTTAATAATTATGGCTACTGAAACAATAAATGAATGTACATACTTAAAAACGAGAAAATTATGAAACAATAGTCATTTATTTTTTTAAATTATCTAAAATATGGCTGCATACGTGGGGATAAGATTATTTACTTTCTAATGATAACTACCTATCACTTGCAAATTAGCATAACCAAACAAGCACATAAAAAAAGCCATCAGTATAAAAGCTGGTGGTTTTTTTTTGACAAGATTTGTGTGTTTGTTGTTGGAGAAGGAGCGATAACAGCGAAGAAAAAAACGTTTGTTTCATTATAATAAATAGCACCGGTATATTATCTTACACATCTTTACTGTACAAACAAACACCATGAAAAAATTAGTTGCATTATTACTTATTGCCTGTTGCCTGCTAAGTTCCTGCAGCACTTCACCGGAAAAAACTTTTGGTATTGCCTCGCTTAACTGCAATATGCTATATGGCTTTGCAGGGTACGAATTGAAACGTGACCTCGCCACCCCTTCGGAAAAATTAGTGGATGAAAAAACAATGGCTACTGCACCCATGAAAAGGGCCGAAGTGGTAAAAGATAAATTAACAAGGGTAGAGGAGAATTTTGCACAGGTAAAAGGCATCAGCAGCAACGATGACAATAAGGAAATGCTGGCTGCATCTACCGCATTGTACGAGTTTGTGTTACCGGTGTATAAAAATGAGTACACGGCTCTTGCTGGATTGTATGATGCCAACGCACCTGCAGAAAAAATTGCAGCAGCAGAAAAAAATATTTCAGATACTTATGCCGCAAAGTTTGAAATATTATATACCGCTGTTGTAAAAGTAGGTACAGCTTATGCACAAAAGCATGGTATACCGGTACAGCAGGTAAATCCTTCGCCGAGGTAATGTGATGAGTGTGAAGGATGGATTTGTAGAGAAACTTGTTTAAGGAAGAAACAGCCATTAGGGAACATATATTGATAATGTTATCCTATTACTTTAGAGTAAATAAAGGATTCTTGTTACCTTTATTGGCTTTCTATTAAATCATGCAAAAAAAATCTTCTCAATCCTGTATAACTGTTAAGATAGTTTTGCTTTTGATCAGCATACAGTTTGTTTGTTTTTTTTGTGCTGCCCAATCATATTTGGGATACCATTCATCTTCCTATACAGGCGTGTACGGCATTTTAAATAATCCGGCAGATATTCTAAATCATCGTTTCAGGGCCGATCTTAATGTAGCAGGTCTTTCTGCTGCTGCTGGTAATAATGTGTTTTCATTCAGGTATAAAAATCGTAATGATGATAATGGTGGCTTTAGTTTTGCTGACCCGATAACAAAAAACGGCAAAGCAAATATTAATGCCGATGTGTTTGGGCCATCATTATTGATAAGGCTGTCAGATAAGCATGCTTTTGCAATTACAACAAGGGTAAGAACAATGGTAAATGCACATGGCATCAGTCATCCCATTTTAAATTTACTGGCACAAAACCATATCGATGCTTCTTTAATAAATAACCGGCTTGCATTAAGCAACATGGCAGTAAATGTGCATGGCTGGAAGGAGGTAGCACTTACTTACAGCAGGCAAATTGTCAATACAGATTATGGCGTGTGGAAATTAGGCGCTTCGGTAAAATATCTGGGTGGTTTAGCTGCATTATCCTTTGGTACCAATAAATTATCTTTTACTTACGATTCTGTTCCCGATCCTGCAGGTGGCACAGGAAAAAAAGATGCTATTATCAACAATACCGGAACTGTACGTTTAGATTACACCAAGATTCCTGATTCACTTAACACCGTTAATGAATACCTGTCTTTTAAAAATTCAGGACTTGGATTAGATGTGGGCGTGAGTTATGAGTACCGGGACGAGATGCAGGTGTATGAAACAGCCTATAGCGATAGAACAGCTAATTATATCTGGCGTATTGGGGCATCCATTACCGATATTGGCTTTATCAGGTACAATAAAAAAGATATGGATGGTTTTGCGGTTAATTTTGCAGGTAGCACTTACCTGATTGATCAACTTACAGCGCCATCAGATTCAAGCAATGGCGAACAAATTGGCAATTATTATAAAAATCTTTTTAATGCCCGTACCGAACCTGCTGCATTAACTATGCAATTGCCCACCACGCTGCATTTATCTTACGATCGTTTTTTTAATAAGGTAGTTGGTATACAGGCGCAGGTAAATATTCCTTTGATGTTTTCACGCATTAATTTTTATACCGGCAATTACAACCCGGTTTCGGTAAGCGTTACACCAAGGGCCGAAATTTCGTGGGCAGGTGTTTATATGCCGCTAAGCTATAATTCAATTTTTGGTTTTCAGGCAGGGGTAGCTATGCGGTTGGGGCCATTGGTGATAGGGTCGGCATCAATAATAAAGGCAAGGTTTGCCAAAACAAAATCGGCTGATGTGTATTTTATTTTACGGGTGCCATTTTTTGGTTACAGGCCGTACAAAAATAAAAGTTACGGGCAATCATCACCTAAATTAACCAGGAAACAAAGAAGGGAATTGAATTGCCCGACACAATAGTTTTTTTTGAAAAGCCTCATTTTGTAATGCAGCCAACATTTGCAATAAGAGCTTTGGCTGTAAAATTATTAAAAAAAATCACTACGGCAGCGTTTCGCTTGTACAGCTTTTTTATTTAAATAAAAGCCGAAGTTTAGAACTACTGCCAGGCAGAATTCCGTCCACCGAATATAAAGATTGGATATGCCTGTCGATGATTGCTTCAACGTCGAGCCCCAATTGCACAAAACCTGATCATGTTGTAGGCAGTTAATTCTGCCCGCCTATTGCTGCTATTTCCTTTTCAATATTTGTAAAGTCTCCTGCCAAAGCAAATGATTTTAAACGGTCTAAAAAACTTTTTTCATCAATCTCTTGATTGTCTGGCTTCAAGTATTCACTTTGCGTAATTCCCATTACAGGTCGGCTAATCTTTTTGTCAAGATATTGATTTAAGAGGTCTTTATTTTTTGTCTTGATGGCTGCGTAAATCAAAAGTTCATATTTGTTGTCAAGCCCAAAGTCTTTTGGCTCAACTTCCTTCCGTCTGTCAATTATTTTGTCGTATGAGTTATATGTTTGAAAGTAATTTTCAACATCTGTTTTAATTCTTGTCGCTAAGTAAATAGCTAAGTCATTCCATTCCTGTGTCAACGGATAAGATGTCCTACGATGATTATTCATTATGTCACCCAAAGAAACGACATTAAGCATAGTGAATTTATGTCGTCTATAAAAGTCAACAGGTTTGATTGATGTTCTTACTTTTAGATTGTATGAACCTTTGTCCTTCTCAATGAAAATTGCTTGCTCAAGTTGATTTATTTGTCGAGATAACTTGATGAGTGATGCTGTCTGGTCAATTGAGTGGCCGCCAATAAGCGATACCAAATTACTGCCGAACTTTTTGAAAGTAGGGTTGATGTCTGCTTTGTCTAACTGGTTATATACTTTTAGTTCTTCCCACATAAAGTCTGTCTTAATTGCCTGCAACTTATAAATATACGCAAGTTTTTCACTCTCCCATTTTCTCACATCCTCTTCACAAAATCCCTTAAATAACTGCAACTGCTAAAAGCCTCTTTATAAAATGGCGTGCTACCATATTCTTTTACAAACTGCGAAAAGTATTTATTGCGTTTAATATCCATAGCAACAAACCGAATTTGTAAGCCGTTTTTATTCTATTGTAATTTGTCTGATAATAAATTTTATTGGTCTATCGTCAACTGAAGCAATTTCAGATTTGTCGTAAATGGTCAACATATAAATCTCTTTATTGCTGTCTACCTTAAAGGTTATAATTCTCATACCGCCACTTTTCCCTTTGCCCTTACACTTTACTGCTAATCGAATCTTGAATGTATCATTGCCTAAGTGAGTTCCCAAATCAGGTATTTGCGATAAGGTAACACTAAGGTCTGATAACTCTTTTTTAAGAGATGGGAATTTCTTTATTAATCTCTTACCTGAGATTTAAAAGTAGGAGTAGGGGTAACATTATAACTCATTCAAAAAATTTTGTAAAGATTGCTTTTTGATTTTACCCTGACGCATTTTTTTTACTTCCTCAAAGGATTGTGTCAAGTCAGACTTAACTTTGAGCATTTGCTCATATTTAGTCAATTTGTTCATTAGTCGTGTCCATTGGGAAATTGGAAGTTGAACTGCCTGGGTATTTCCTTTTTGGTCATTTAAGTATTGAACGGCTGTTTTCATAGTAGTAAAACTACAAAATTTTAAGTAAAAAGTTAAGCTATTTGTAGGCCTGCGCTGTTATTGGCCGCCTGGCCAACTACATAAATATTTATTTCTTCCTTACAAAATCTCTCAGGTAACTACAACTGTTATAAGCTTCTTTATAAAATGCAGTGTTGCTGTATTCTTTTACCAGCTGCGGAAAGTATTTGTTGTTTTTAAATAAGATAAAATAATCTTTTTCTGCTGCATCATACTTATCGTAATTGCTGCCAAAATCGCTGTATTGTGGTTGACGTACATTTTTTTGAGCACATTTACCCATCATAAATAAACATTTGGCTTTAAAATTTTTATCACTACTGGCGTTCATGGCTTTTTCAAAATACTCATGCGCTTTCAAGCAACCATAATATTCTTTTTGAAAACTGGTAGCATTATTGGGGATATAATAACCATCGCTGCCGCTTCTTCCATACTGCACCAACCTCCAGGCATGGCCATAATAGGTTATGCTGTAAAAACCGTTAGCCATTTTGTATAAATGTTTTGCAGCATTGGCTTTATCTGTTTCGCTTAGTTTTTGCAGGCGCAGCATTTCTTCTGCAAAAGCTAATTTAGTAGTGGTAAATTTTGCTTCGGAGGGCAACGCTTCTTCCTGATCGTATAACAGGTCAATAAATGGATTGGTATTAATTACGGAAGTTTTTTTATCTGCCGATTTTTTAAACCATGCAATAGCTTTTGTATAATCATAATCTCTTAAAAAAGCGGTGCCGGCAAAATCAATTACAGTTGCTTTTTTTACGGAGTTATGATTGATAAGGTATCCCTCAAATTTATTGGGCTGCTTACTATCCATCAATGCAAATAATTTTTCTACCTCTTTACTTACTACATTATTTCTTAAAAATTCTATACCGCTGCTATAGCTGTAATAGTCACTGGTTTTGTTGCCATTCATAATATAGTCGGCAGCACCCATACACAAAGCTTCTTTGTGTATATCGCCTTGCTGATGATACTTGCCTGCTAATATCTCACTCATTAAATTGCGGTAAAAGGCTTTCCACTGCTGTATATCGCTGTAACCTGCTTTTATTGGCTTTTCTGATCTGGCTTTTTCTTCCAGCCATTGTACAGAAGGTAAAAGTTGCTCCTCAAAGGCTGCATCTATTTTTTCTTTTTCATTTATGGTGACTAATAAATTGGTCAATGCCCATTGATCTTTTACTTTTTGCGTAAGATTCATTTTTTCTGCCACAGCTAAATGTTTTTTTGCAGTAGTATAATCTTTTAGCATGTAAGCGGTGTATGCAGCACCGGTTTTAAACAAGCCGACATTTTTTACAGTGCCTTTTACTGCCACCTCATTTAAAAAATTCATTAATTCTTTCGTATTTGCACTATTCACTTTGTCTGCACTATCTGTTCCATTTTCGTTCCACGAAAAATATAAAGCTTTGCCGCCTTTTTCTTTTTGCAATAACGGGGTTAAATATTTTTCTTCCAGTTTGTTTATTTCTCTTACAGCCAATACTTCAAGCATATCGTTACCTGCATCTAATTTGTAAATCTCTTTCATGCTGGCCACTTCGTTATTAGTACTGCCCATTGCAAACAGTGCAATCATGTCCGCTTTCTCTTTATTAGTTTTACACAGTAGCAAATAATCGCTTTGCGGCGTATCATATTTTACGCTCCATTTAAATCCTAAATAATTGGAAATTCTTTTTGCAGTGGATGCACTAAAAGCTTTGCTGAATAAATAGGCCGCTTCTTTTTCTTTACCGGTTCTAAACAAAGCACCGGCTTTTAATGCTACACACATGGGTTGCAGCACACTGCTGCTGTTACCGGTAATGTTGGCGGAATATTCATCGTACCAGTTAATAACATCATTATAGCGGTTGCTGTAATGTGCAAGACGTAATACCTGGTAAGCGTATTTTAGTTTAAAAATATCTTTTTTGGCTACGGCGTACAATTGCTGCCCGTTCTTAATCAATTTTGCCATTGTTACACTATCCCTTTGTGGCAGGTTCCAACTGCTTTCTCCACCATAAACAAAGGGTTCTGCTTTTTTTGCGTACATAATATAGCCCAACGCTTCCAAATCTTTTTGTTGCAAAAAATAATTGGTCATGCTGTTGCGCTTAACACTATCAGGTATTTTAAGCGGTTGGTTTTTTTCGATATTAAAATAGAGGTTATTTAAATCTTTCCAGGCATATTTATTTACTAATTGTTTGGCATCATTTTCAGTAACAGCAGCGCCACAGTAATTGCTCCATTCTTTTGCTAATACATCACTGGTTTCCACCGGCTCGTTTTCATCATACAGAAAATTATAACTGGTGTAATAAAAAGGTTTGTATGCTTTGGCATCGGGTAAATTCTGGTGAAAGAAAGAGGTGTAATAATCATATGGGTCGGCATCGGGCCCACAGCCAATAATATTTTGAGGAAAAGAAATTAGTGCGGCACTAACGCATGCTATTGTAAATGGTTTCCAGTTCATGTAAAGTATATTTATTTAAAATTACCGAATCCAAATGGTAGAGCGATACCCTTGGTTGGGTATTTTTTAATCGCTTATTTATTTCGCCTGCGGCAGATAAAATTTCGCTGTAATCGCTTTGCTCACTTCTTAAAATATCGCCTTTTTTAAGATCGTACCCCTGCAGTAAAGTGTCTTTCAACAATTCGAACCTGTTTTCTTTTTTTACAGTAAAAGCGTTAGTAAAGATATCATCGGGTAAATTTTCAATTAAGCCGTTGTAAGAATTGTTGCGGAATAAAACTTTCCAGTTAAACAGTGGCAAGGCCACATCCAATGGCAAAGGATAATCGGAAAGGTTACCAAGATATTTTTTTAATTCTTCAGTTTCCAAAATAGAATTTTTGGTAGCCGGATTTTTAAGGTTGCCCATATTGTAGCACATCAGCAAACCTTTATCTACCGGCGGTACACCGGTTTTGGAAAGAAATTTTATTTGATGCAAACGGATGGTTGCCGAAACAGGAATAGCTGTATTTGCCCAAAGCTTTTTTATCGATTTGAGCAACAGGAAATATTTTTCTTTAGTTAATGCGGTCCAGTCGCAATCAATTTGAATTTCGGCAATGGCATTAAATTCATTGGTGGCAATAATCTGCTGAATTAGTGAATGGATATCGTTGGCCAGTTTTTCAGTTTGTGAGGGGTCAATTTTTTTTATACATTCATTGGTAATAAAAACTGTAGGTATCATTTTTATGCTTTTGCGTAGCTTATAGTCTGTGTTTTGCAATTTGGCAACCGGTACTGCTGAGCTATTGGCATCATCCCAATCCACATCAAAAAATTTAATGTAAATCGTTTTTACGTTTAAAGAATCTAACCGTTGTTGTTCAAAATCATTTAATTTAAAAATCGATTTCCAGTAATAAAAAGAGCGTTCAATTGGCCTGTCTTTCATTTTTTCATTACAAGAAAAAAACAAAATAGCCAACCCAAAAGTTACCATAACCGTGTAAACTTTATACTTATATTTGTTAATTGCTATTTTTAAAAACATACTTGTAATAATCATTTATTGCGCTGTATACTGTAAATATAAACAACATGAAATACTGCCTGCTTTTTCTTTTTACATTTTTAAATATTGCGGCCTTTGCACAGGATTATAAACTGGAAGGCAACGAAGTAAAGATTGAAAAACCTGTTTTATTTGAAAGTGGCCTGGCCAAACTTAAGCCTGAAAGCACAGCTGCTCTAGAAATTATAAAAAAGTACCTTGATGATAAATCCTACATCAGTTTATTAAGGGTGGAATGCCACACTGATAATGGGGGTAACGAAAATAATAATCAGCTTTTATCAGAAAAAAGAGCAATGACAGTTTGTACTGCACTGGTAAAAATGGGCGTGGATTGTAAACGCCTGATAGCGGTGGGTTTTGGCAGTACCAAACCAGTTGCAGATAATGGAACAGCAGAAGGCAAAGTGGCAAACCGCCGTATAAGTTTTATAAATGCAGCATTGCGCAGCAGGCCAATTGGCGGTATGCCGGTTGATGGCGGCGGAAAAGTTGCCGGCGATATTTGTGCCCAATAAAAGCTATCCATTATATTTGCTTTATGACTTCTCAATTTTTTACCTACAATAAGCCCAAAGTAATTCAGGCACTCCGTTATCATTTTATTACCCGTCGTGAGATTAAAATAATGATCATACTGGTAAATGTTTTTGCCATTATATCTGCAGCGCTGTTTTTTTTTAAAAGAATTTCTCCTTTTGCTTTTTCTATAAGCTCTATACTGTGGTTTGCTTTAATGATTGTATTTTGGTTTTTACTGCCACAGATGATCTATAAAAAAGCACCCACTTTTCAGGATAGGTTACAGGCCATTTTAACTGCCGATGAATTTAGAATTGAAAATGACAGGGGAGGAAGAAGCTGGCCCTGGGCCGATTTTAGTACCTGGATGGAAAGCCCTCATTTCTTTCATTTATACTTTAACAGCCGGTCTTTTTTTATCGTGCCCAAAGATGCTTTTGAAGGAGATGAAGTACACGAAGCCAGGAATATATTTAAGGAAAAGATCAGTAAGCGTTAGTTGTGAATCGTAGGATGGAATTCAAGTTTCGCTTTCGCACCCGGGTCTCACAGTCTCTTTTCCATCACATGATGTGGCACATTTACTTCAATAAACTCATCACCTTTTACTTTAAAATCAAATTTTTCGTAAAAACCAATTGCAGAATCACGGGCATGCATCATTAATTTTTTAAACCCCTTGTCTCTTGCCACCGTTTCGGCAAAACTCATTATGCTGGCGCCAATGCCTTTGCCTTGTAAATTGTTTTGTACAGCCATCTGGCGCAGCTTTACAGTGCTGTTATCCACTTTAGTAAGCAGGCAGCAGGCTAGCATGGTATCATCTTCAAAAGCACCTATTAAAATATCGTCTTTTTCTTTGGCAAGTTCTTCGTCGGTAAAAGTAAGCCCCTGAGGTTTGCGTAATATCTCCAGCCGCAATGCAATCATTTGTTGGTATTCCTTAGAGCCGTGGTCTATCTGTTTTAAGGCCATATCAGTTTTGTTTTAGTAAAGTATAGCAGCTTTGTACCGGTGAAGTACGTACAATATACAATTTTTTTGTGATTGAGGTATAAGATTAAACACTGTGATGCAGTAATAGAGCAACAGTATTAATGATGGAACAAATTTAAATTATTGGCATCGTTATTACCATAGTTTTTGTAAAGTTTTACAAATAAACTTATACCTGTTCCTAAGAACAAATAAAGAATATAAAAAATCCTCATTTTTGCCCTTATTTATATTTCTTTGTAATTATTGCAAAATGTATATTTTTGCAGCCAGACAAACTAAATTTTAAAATTATGTCAGACATTGCAACAAGGGTGAACAAAATAATTGTTGACAAATTAGGAGTAGATGAAGCAGAAGTAACTACCGAGGCTTCTTTTACTAATGATTTAGGTGCCGATAGCTTGGACACCGTTGAACTTATTATGGAATTCGAAAAAGAATTCAACATTTCTATTCCGGATGAGCAGGCCGAAACCATCACTACCGTTGGACAGGCTGTTGCTTACTTAGAAGAGCATGCTAAGTAATTTTCATTAACTATCACAGGCAAACTATATGGCTTTTAAACGTGTTGTAGTAACCGGATTGGGTGCCCTTACACCGTTAGGTAAAACTGTTGAAGAATATTGGCAGGGTTTGGCTAACGGCGTAAGCGGGTGCGATTATATAAAGCAATTCGATTGCAGTAAATTTAAGACCAGGTTTGCCTGTGAGGTTAAAGATTTTGATCCCACTACTTATTTAGACCGTAAAGAAGCCCGTAAAATAGACCGATACTGTCAGTTTGCATTAATAGCCAGTGATGAAGCAGTTAAAGATGCAGGCATTACTAAGGAAAATGTAGATCCGGACAGGGTTGGAGTAATTTTTGCAAGCGGCATTGGGGGGTTGATCACTTTTCAGGAAGAGGTTATCAATTTTGCATCAGGAGATGGAACGCCCCGTTTCAATCCCTTTTTTATCCCCAAAATGATATTGGATATCGCCGCAGGGCAAATATCTATCCGTCATAATTTCCGTGGGCCCAATTTTGCCGTAGTTTCTGCATGTGCCTCCTCTACCAATGCAATTATTGATGCTTTTGATAATATAAGGCTTAACAAAGCTGATATTATTATTACTGGCGGAAGTGAAGCTGTGGTTAGTGCTGCAGGAGTAGGTGGCTTTAATGCCATGAAGGCTTTAAGCGAAAGAAATGACAGCCCTTCAACAGCAAGCCGCCCCTTTGATAAAGAAAGAGATGGTTTTGTAATGGGAGAAGGTGCAGGAGTTTTGGTTTTAGAAAGTTTAGAACATGCTTTAGCCAGGGGTGCAAAAATTTATTGCGAAATTGCTGGTGGCGGCGCTACTGCCGATGCTCACCATATTACAGCACCACATCCCGAAGGATTGGGTGCAAGAAATGTAATGAATGCTGCATTGAAAGATGCTGGTATGGTGGCAACAGATATTGATTACATCAATGTTCACGGCACTTCCACCCCATTGGGAGATATTGCAGAAACAAAGGCTATCCTCAGCGTTTTTGGAGGACATGCCTATAATTTAAACATCAGCTCTACCAAAAGTATGACTGGTCATTGCCTTGGTGCCGCAGGCGCTTTAGAAGCTCTGGCTTGTATTATGGCGGTATCACAGGATATTGTTCCTCCTACTATCAATCACTTTACCGACGACCCAGAGTTGGATGCCAAACTAAACTTTACTTTTAACAAAGCACAACATCGTACTGTTGACGCAGCCTTAAGTAACACCTTTGGTTTTGGAGGACATAATGCATCGGTGATAGTAAAAAAGTATAAGCCTTAATAACTGGCAACCCCAATTTATTTTTTGTAACCAGCATTTGTAATCTTGTTGAGCATTCTTGCAGCTGCAGTATATATGCCTGTTGAGAATTTTATATAAGCAAGATCATAATAATAAACCCTGTAGTTTTATCTGTAGCAAAAATCTTAATTTTATTGTCATAATAAATAAGAGTAATTTCACGCAAACATTTTATAAGGCACTTTGCAATTCTTTAAAGATTTTTTTAAAAGTCAAAACAAAAACAGGGAGTTTAAAAAACAACTGAGTAATATACTGGGCTTTACTCCCGGTGATGTTGCTTTGTATAAAACTGCACTCAGCCACCGTAGTGTAAGAGAAGGTGCAGATGAAAATAATGAAAGGCTGGAGTTTTTAGGTGATGCTGTTTTAAGTTCTATAGTTGCCCATTACTTATTTAGAAAATATCCTTATAAAGGCGAAGGCTTTTTAACAGAGATGCGGAGTAAAATGGTAAACCGCCAAATGCTGAATGATATTGCTTTAAAAATGGGCCTTAAAAAAATCACTTTTTACAATAAATACGATAACTCTCTCAAAATTTCTCAGATATTTGGTAACACATTAGAGGCTTTAATTGGCGCTGTGTATTTAGATAAAGGTTATCCGGGTACGCAAAGATGGGTGGAGAAATATATTATCATGCCTCATCTTTTTATTGATGACCTGGAGATAATTGAGATCAATATTAAAAATAAATTATACGGCTGGGCCAATAAAAATGGTAAAGCACTGGAGTTTGAAACGCTGGATGAAAAATTTGAGAACGGCAGGCGTTTATTTACCATTGGCGCCACGGTAGACGGTGAATTAATTGCCGAAGCAAAAGGATACAATAAAAAAGATGCCAGCCAGATTGCGGCGCAGTTGGCAGTAGATAAATTAGGATTATAAAAGTTTGCAGTTTGAGGTTTGTCGTTTAAAGTTACGGTGCCTGAACACTAAACCCCTAAACTCCTAAACCCTAAACTTAAAACAATGACTTTCGGAATACTAGGAAGCGGCAGTTGGGGAACAGCCCTGGCAAAAATATTAACTGATAATGGCAATACTATTTATTGGTGGAACCGAAGCGAGGCAGCTATAACGCACATTAAAACACGCCACCACAACCCACATTATTTACCCGCTGCACAGTTTGATGTTGCTAAGCTTACATTAACTACTAATGCCGCAGAAGTAGTACAAAATTCTGATTGTATTATTATTGCAGTACCCTCGGCCTACGCTACCGATGTATTACAAAATCTTAACAAAAAAGCCTTTGAAGGAAAAAAGATCATCTCGGCAATAAAAGGAATTTTGCCGGAGCAAAATTTATTACTGAACGATTATTTACAACAGGAATTTAGCGTTGATCTTAAAAATTATTTTGCAGTTCTTGGCCCATGCCATGCAGAAGAAGTGGCTGCAGAAAAACTATCTTACTTAACCTTTTCGGGTGTTGATGAAGCAGCGGCAACACAAATAGCGGCATGTTTTAAAACCAGTTATCTCAACACAGTAATCAATACAGATATTTATGGCGTGCAATATGCCGCTATTTTAAAAAATATTTATGCGGTGGGCTCTGGTATAGCACACGGCCTGGATTATGGCGATAATTTTTTAAGTGTACTTATTGCCAACAGTGCCGATGAAATGGCTTGCTTTCTGCGTGAGTTGGGGGTAAAAAATATACAAGTTGGCTCTATTGAACATCACCCAACGGTTACACCACAGCCTCCCACTACTAATTATGCGGCCTCTGTTTATCTTGGCGATCTGCTGGTTACCTGCTACTCTCTCCACAGCCGCAACCGCAGTTTTGGTAATATGATTGGCAAAGGCTATTCGGTAAAAGCAGCCCAGTTGGAAATGAGTATGGTGGCAGAGGGTTATAATGCCAGCAAATGCATGCATGTCATCAATCAAAAGGTAAAGGCAGACATGCCTATAGCAGAAACCATTTATAAAATTTTGTGGGAAAATTTGCCTGCTGCTAAAGGTTTTAACGAAATTGAAGCAACACTGGTGTAAAATATGTTTTAACTTTAAGTAACAAAATAAAACAATGCCTTTCTCTTTTTCAAATATCAGCAGTACAGCAATAATTGTAATGGTTATTTGTTTATCTGTTGCCGAATTGATAAAACACTTCAGAAAGCATCGCCATCATTTAGAAAAATAGATCGGCTGCAATACCATCTGCAAAAAGTTTACCTTCCTTAGTTAAAATAATTTGCCCGTTTTCAATTTTTAATTTGCCTGTACTTTCATATTTGCGGCTTGCAGCTATCACGTTAAAACTTTCGTTCTCTCCAAACTTTGTACTGATATACTTTGTACTAATGCCTTCCACCGTTCTAAGTGCCGTCATAATATATTCATTCAGCTGTTGTGTTTCGGTTAACACTTCTTCTTCAAACGGAATACTATTTTTTTGTAATGCCTGAATGTACAAAGCATTGTTGGCAATATTCCAGCTGCGTTTTTTGCCATTAAAAGAATGTGCCGAAGGGCCAAAGCCATAATACTTTTGTCCGCTCCAATAGCTGCTGTTGTGTTTGCTTCTAAAGCCGGGTTTGGCAAAATTGCTTATCTCGTAATGTTCGTATCCTGCTGCTGCCATCCAATCCATTAATAACAAAAACTGGCCGGCCTGTTTTTCTGCATCTACCGGTGCTTTTTTATTTAAAGCTATCATTTTATCCAAAGCAGTTTTGGGTTCTACAGTTAAAGCATAGCAACTAACATGAGGGATATTTTTTTCAATAACGGTTTGTACATTTTTTTTCCAATCATCATCACTTAATAATGGTGAGCCATAAATAAGATCAACAGAAAAATTAGCAAAACCTGCGGTTTTAATTTTATCAATGCAAACTAAAGATTCTGCAGCGTTGTGTGCCCGGTTCATCCATTTTAATTCTTCATCTGCAAAGCTTTGTATGCCAATGCTAAACCGGTTAATACCTGTTTGTTTCCACTCCTTTAGTTTTAAATCGGTAATATCATCGGGGTTGGCCTCTAAAGTAATTTCCATATCAGTAGCAAACACAAAACGTTTTTGCAGGGCTTCAAAAATTATTTTTAAATCTTCAATAGTTAAAATACTGGGTGTGCCCCCACCAAAATAAAGCGTGGAAATAATTTCCGGCTCATTACTATCAGATAATGTATCTGATAAGGTAATTTCCTTCAGCAACGCATCAATAAAAGCATCTTTTTGCTTAAGCGAAGTGGAGAAATGAAAGTTGCAGTAATGGCAGGCCTGCTTGCAAAATGGAATATGTATGTAAATGCCCGGCAAATATTTTTAGTTTAATCCCCAATAACTATCGGGATAATATTTTAGATTTGATTATTAATGAGCCAATTAAAATTTCTGCTACAAAAAAATGTACTGGTTGCAATATTCTGCAATTGTATTTTTTTGCAAAATATAAATAGCCAGGTAGTAAGTAACAAAAGCGGCCTGTTTAAATTGAACATTCAATTGGCCGACAAAGATACCAGCTTTGATCTGCCTATTTTAAAATTACAAACAACTTTTAATAATACCATTCAATGCCGTACCTATGTTAATGGGCTTCCTGCGCTGCTAAGCACAAAAGGCTACCCCACTGCATCTGTAGATAGTATTTGGGAAGATAGTGCATCCATGGGCATTCGTCTTTTTTTAGGGCAACAATATCGCTGGGTAAAATTATTGCCGGATAGTATAGATAAAAAAGCAATTGCCGAAAGCGGGTATGTTGAAAAAAACTTTACAGATAAATTGCTTAGCATAGAGCAATTACAAAAAATACAATTACGGATATTATATTATTACGAAAACAATGGTTATCCGTTTGCGCAGGTTTTTTTAGATAGTGTAAGCTTGCAGCAGGATAAAATAAATGCGATGCTAAAAGTTAACAAAGGCCCTTTGTATCATATAGATAGTATAAGAGTTTATGGCAAAGCTAAAATTTCAAAAAACTTTTTAAATCATTACCTAAGCATACCCAAAGGCAGTCTGTATAATACAGAAAAACTGGAGCAGGTTAGTAAAAAAATATTAGAACTGCCTTACCTGCAGGAGGCACAACCCAATGATATTACGATGCTTGGCACAGGGGCTGTACTTAATCTTTACTTACAGCCCAAAAAAAGCAGTCAGTTTAATTTTTTAATCGGGGTATTACCCAATGCCACCCTAACCTCTAAACTGCAATTAACTGCCGATGTAAATTTGAATTTAAAAAATGCTTTAAACGGAGGGGAATCAATATTGTTCAACTGGCAGCAGTTGCAAAAAAAATCGCCACGGCTAAATTTAGGCTATCAGCAACCATATATTTTTAATTCCAATTTTGGTTTCGATTTTTTATTTGATCTGTTTAAAAAAGATTCTACTTTTTTGCAGGTTAACGGCCAATTGGGCTTGCAATATCTTTTATCGGCCAACCAGGCAGGCAAGTTTTTTGTACAATGGCAAAATAGTTTTTTACTGGCCAATGGGGTAGATACCAACCAGATAAAAGCCACCAAACAACTGCCCGTAAATATTGATGTAAGTGCGGTTAATTTTGGTATCGATTATGAGTGGGTAAAAACTGATTACCGGTTAAACCCCAGGAGTGGAAATGAAATAAAATTAACTACTTCGGCAGGTATAAAAAATATAAAACGCAACAACGATATCCTGTCAATAAAGGATCCGCTTTTTAATTATGCCAGCCTTTATGATTCTTTAAAAGAACGTTCTTATCAGTTTAAGGTAAAATTAATTGCTGCACATTATTTTCCTGTGGGCAAACAGTCTACTTTTAAAACAGCAGTTAGTGCAGGTGTTTTCAACAGTCAGAGCGTTTTTAGAAACGAATTGTTTCAAATAGGAGGATACAAGCTATTGCGTGGTTTTGATGAAGAAAGTATTTATGCTACACAATATGCAGTGGCAACAACGGAATATCGCATCAGGGTTAGCTTAAATTCTTACTTTTTTGGTTTTGCAGATGGTGGGTTTGTAAAAAATAAATATCAAAATATAAACCTGAACAATACTTTTGTTTCTACAGGCCTGGGTATGGCTTTGGAAACAAAGCTGGGCCTTTTAAATGTTAGCTATGCTTTAGGAAAAAGAGATGATGTAAAGTTTAATTTAAGAGGAGCATCTAAAATACATTTCGGTTATGTTAATTACTTTTAATAATCTGCCTTACTCCATTTACTTTTGCAAAAAATATTTAGCTTGGTGAAGAAGTTATTGTTTTGCTTCTGTTGTATGCTGTGTGTGCCAATATTCATTTATGCACAAAAGCCCGATTCTAGTCTGGTGCAAAAGGATTCTTTGCAGCAACAGGTAGTAATGCCTGTTGTAAATAAATACAATTTAGCAATACAAACCCTGCTTGATCAAAATACCTTTTTAAACAGCAAAGGCATTCCTGTTTCAATGGCAGTAAAAGCTAAAAAAGCAGGGGAAGAAGATGCTATATTTTATTTATTGGCGGCCCTTGTTTTTATAATGGCACTCATAAAATTTTTCTTTGCCCGGTATTTTGCAACCCTGTTCCGGGTTTTCTTTAATACTTCTTTAAGGCAAAGCCAACTTACAGATCAGTTATTGCAATCAAAACTGCCATCGTTATTCTTCAATATCTTTTTTATAATAAGCGGAGGTGTCTATGTCTATTTTCTTTTAATGCAATATAGGTTAATAAGTGGCAATGATAAATGGATAATGATCGGTGCTTGTATTCTTATTTTGGGTCTTATTTACATAGCAAAATTCAGCACACTTAAGTTTACCGGATGGGTAACAGGTTATAGAGAAGCAACAGATGCTTACATTTTTATCATCTTTTTAATTTGCAAAATCATAGGCATACTTTTAATACCCTTTACTGTTTTTATGGCATTTGCCGACCCAGCCGTAGCCATTACCAGCGCTCTTATTTCATTATTTATAATTGGCTTTTTGCTTTTGTTACGTTTCTTCAGGTCATATGGCCTGCTTCAAAATCAATTGAAAGTCAGCAGGTTTCACTTTTTTTTATACATCGCCGGTGTAGAAGTAATACCCCTTTTGTTGATTTACAAGGGCTTATTACTTTTATTGACTAAAAACCTGTAATTTTGCAAAACCATTTTCCCTTTCTTTATGGTTAAAAACGGCTCAACAAAAGCTGATACTTCAGCAAACAAGGTTAAAAAAATACTTATTACCCAGCCAAAGCCCGAAGGCGACAAGTCTCCGTATTTTGATTTGGCTAAGAAGCACAGTATAACTCTTGACTTTCATCCCTTTATTGTAGTGGATGGCATTGTTGCCAAAGAATTCCGAAAACAAAAAATTGACATTGTTAATTACTCTGCGGTAATATTTACCAGCAGGCATGCAATTGATCATTTTTTCCGGATTTGCAACGAAATGAAAGTTAGTGTTTCGCAGGATACCAAGTATTTCTGTATTACAGAGGCTGTAGCGCTTTATCTGCAAAAGTTTATTTTGTATCGCAAGCGCAAAGTTTTTTATGGTGCCGATGGGTCTAATAAAAGCCTATTTGATGTGATCAATAAGCATAAGGATAACGAGAAATTCCTTTACCCTTGTTCGGAGTCTTTTGATAGCGAAATCACCAACTGGTTAAAGTCTAACAACTGCGAATACGCAAACCCTGTTTTGTACCGGATAGTTAGCAATGATGTAAAAGAGGTTGTGGAAAGAAATTATGATGTGATCTGCTTTTTTACACCGGGAGGTGTTAAAAGCCTGATGGAAAATTTTCCTAAGTTTAAACAAAACGGAACAAAAATAGGCGCATTTGGAGCCAATACACTTAAAGCTGCTGAAGAAGCTGGATTAACGCTGGATATTATGGCACCACAACCCAAAGCCCCCAGTATGGTAAGTGCTTTGGAATTATATCTCTCTACTTATAAAAAGAAATAACGAATAAAATAAATTATTAAAAGAGGCACTGTACAGTGCCTCTTTTTGTGTTTAATAAAATATTGTAGTAAACATTTAATAATGATATTTGTGCGCTTAGCGTAACTCTACATTGCAGTTTAATTAAAACAAATTTTAAATGGCTCACCAATTTACCAACCGGCTGATAAACGAAAGCAGTCCTTATCTTTTACAACATGCCCACAACCCGGTTGATTGGTATGCCTGGGGCGATGAAGCTTTACAAAGAGCAAAAGCAGAAAATAAAGTTATACTAGTAAGTATTGGTTACTCAGCATGTCATTGGTGCCATGTAATGGAAAAAGAAAGTTTTGAAAACGAAGTAGTGGCTAAACAAATGAATGAAAGCTTCATTAATATAAAAATTGACAGGGAAGAACGTCCCGATCTGGATCACATTTACATGGATGCAGTACAAGCTATTTCAGGTAGCGGTGGCTGGCCGTTAAATGTGTTTTTAACACCGGATTGTAAGCCGTTTTATGGAGGTACCTATTTTCCACCGGTAAAAGCATTTAACCGTTCTTCGTGGCCCGAAGTGTTAAGTGCAATTGCACAGTCGTGGAAGGAAAGGAAACACGAAATAGAATCGCAGGCAGAAAATCTTATTAGTCACCTGCAGCAATCCGGCAACTTCGGTCAAACTTTGGTACAACCAAGCCATACCATTTTTACTAAAGAAAACTGTGAGCAGATAACTGAAAACATTTTAAAACAGGCAGATACAGCATGGGGCGGTTTTGGAAAGGCACCCAAGTTTCCACAAACATTTACTATTCAATACCTGTTGCAATATTACTATTATACCCAAAGCCAGCCTGCTTTGCAACAGGCATTACTATCAATAGATAAAATGCTGGAAGGCGGCATTCATGATCATGCTGGCGGCGGCTTTGCCCGCTATAGCACCGATAATGAATGGTTGGCACCACATTTTGAAAAAATGCTGTACGATAATGCCCTGCTGCTAAATGTTATTTGCGATGCATACCAAATTACAAAGCAAAAAAAATATGAGCTTGCTATCAGAAAAACAATAGATTTTTTACAAAGAGAATTGCAGGATAAAGAAGGCGGATTTTATGCAGCATTAGATGCTGACAGTGAAAGAGAAGAAGGTAAATTTTATGTTTGGAGTAAAGCTGAGGTTGATATAATTCTCGGTGATAACTCGGCATTGTTTTGCAAGTTTTTTGATGTTACCGAAAAGGGTAATTGGGAAGGTAAAAATATCCTTCGGATATTGAAAAAAGAGGCAGTTTTTGCTGCAGAAAATAATCTTTCGGAGAGTGAATTGGAAACAGTTTTAAACCGCTGCCTGCAACAATTGTTAACTGAAAGAGATAAGAGAATACGGCCTGCAACCGACGATAAAATTTTATTGGGTTGGAATGCACTAATGGTAACAGCACTATGTAAAACTGCAGCAGCATTAAACGATGAAGAGTACAAAAAGCTTGCAGAAAATACAATGGAGTTTTTGGTGAACAAATTCAAAAAAAATAATTCCGATTTTGAGTTCTTTCACACGTATAAAAACGGAGAAGCAAAATATCCTGCTTTTTTGGATGACTATGCTTGTTTAATTCAAGCCTTATTACAATTGCAGGAGATTACTTCCAATACTCATTATCTTGATTTGGCAGAAGGTATAACTAACTTAGTAATAGAAAATTTCAGGGATGAGGAAACAGGCTATTTTTTCTTTACGGGTAAACACCAGTTGGATATTATCGTGCGTAAAAAGGAAGTTTATGACGGTGCTACACCATCAGGTAACAGTATTATGGTTGAAAACCTATTTTACCTTTCTATGCTGTTTAATTACCCTGAATGGTATGATATGGCAGATAAAAATATATCTTCTTTAAGTGCCATTATTGTACGATATCCGACTTCTTTTGGAATTTGGGCATCTTTTTTATTAAAATATACGTTGGGTATAAATGAATTGGTAATTAAAGGAAACGACTTTGTTTCAATACGCAATCAGCTACTACAGGAGTATATACCAGGTAAGATTTTACAGTGCAGTGGGGCAGAGGAAAATGCCAGATTCCCTATGTTAAAAGGGAAACATCCGGGAGATAAAACACTTATTTACTTGTGCAGGCAATATAGCTGTAAATCACCCGTTAACAGCTTGCAAGGGCTAATAGAACTGATGAAAGAGAGTAATAAAATTTAATGAATACTCACAATATTTGAAATTTTCTGTCGTTTATTGTTTTCGGGATCATGATTTATTTTAAAAATTAATCCGGGAAACATTTACAAAATGACGTTAATTCAAAATAATCGTTACATTTGCTCATCACCCTCAAAGTTAAAAACAATGAAGAACAAGTTGTTCTACATGGTAGCAATAACTGCTATCGCAACTACCACAACAAGCTGTAAAATGCTTGGCGGAAAAAACAAATCCGGCGGAACCGATCCTAAGGGTCAGTTAATTGGTGTAGCTCCTGCATCGAGATGGAGTTTACCAAAACCTCCCGGAATGGTTTACATTAATCCAGGTACTTTTCACATGGGACCAAGCGATGAAGATGTTAGCTATGCTTACACTGCCCGCAACAAAGCTGTATCTATAAGTGGCTTTTGGATGGATGCTACCGAGATAACCAATAACGAGTATCGCCAGTTTACAAATTGGGTTAGAGACTCAATTGCTGGTCACCTTATGGGTTACGAAAAGCAAGCCTCTGATGGTAACACTTATCTTGACTGGAAAAAAATTAAAACCATTAAGTGGGGCGATAAGGCAACTTTAGAAAAAATTGATGCCATCATCGTTACTCCCGATAATCGCATTTTTGGTAAAAAAGAAATTGATGCTACCAAAATGGAATATCAATCTGAAATTTTTGACTACAAAGCTGCTGCACAAAACAGAGATGCAACTATTCCAAGGTCAAAATTCATGATTAAGAAGCCAGTTAAGATTTACCCTGATACACTTTGCTGGATAAGAGATTTTTCTTACTCGTACAATGAGCCAATGGCTAAACAATATTACAGTCACCCTGCTTTTGGAAACTATCCTGTTGTAGGTGTAAATTGGAAACAAGCTACTGCATTTTGCGAATGGAGAACTCACTTCCTTAATTCTTACTTAGAAGGAAAGAAAAGAAATGCTGAATCTGATTTTCGTTTACCAACAGAAGCTCAGTGGGAATATGCAGCACGTGGCGGAAGAAGCCAGGCATCTTACCCTTGGGGCGGATATTACCTGAGAAACAAAAAAGGTTGCTTATTAGCTAACTTTAAACCAGGCCGTGGTAATTATCCGGAAGATGGTGGATTATATACTGTAAGAGCTGATGCATACTGGCCAAATGATTTTGGTTTGTATAACATGGCAGGTAACGTTGCAGAATGGACTTCATCTTTATATTACGAAGGAGCATACAATTTTCAACATGATTTAAACCCCGATATCAGATACAACGCTAAAGAAACAGATAAGCCTCGTGACAAACGTAAAGTATTACGTGGTGGAAGCTGGAAAGATGTTGGAGCTTTATTAAGATGTGGTACCCGTAACTACGAATACCAGGATACTGCAAAATCTTACATTGGTTTCCGTTGTGTGATTGATTTGCCTCCAGCACCTAAGAAGGGCAAAAAATAAAATTACTTCCAAAATTAAAAACTTATTGAGACTGCCCGTGATACTGAAAATTACGGGCATATCATAAACTTTTGTATAATTCAAACTAAACAAAAACCCCAAAGTTAAAACTTTAAAATTTTAAACGCCATGGCTAAGTACAAAAAAAGAACCTTTTTAACCCTAATTGATGTATTGGTAAGTGCGGGTGCCGCAGTAATCATTTTTGCTGCATGGGCAAAGTTAACTCACCAATCTTACGCCGATGTTTTGCTTACCGTTGGTATGTGGACAGAGACCGGAATTTTCTTAATTTATGCAGCAATTGAATGGATAAAACCAAAACATCATGAAGAAGATGACGAAGTTGCAGAAGTTGCAGTAGCCGGCAGCAATCCATTATTATCTATGGATAAAATGATGCAGGAAGCTGAAATTAATCCTTCTAACTTAAAAAAACTGGGCGAAAGCTTTAATAAATTACAAGGTACTGTTGCAAATATTGCCGATGTAAGTGAAGTAGTAAAAAGCACCAGCGATTTTGGAAACAAAGCCAAAGAAGCTACAGTTGCAATTGGTAGCATGAGTGCTGCATTTACTGCAAGTGCCAACACTATGTCTTCATTTAATACAGCATCAGAATCTGCAAAAGGTTTTCATGAGCAGGTACAGGGCTTAACTAAAAACTTAAGTTCATTAAATACTATTTACGAGTTGGAGTTGAAAGAAGCTAATAACCATTTGAAATCTTTAAATAATTTCTACGGTAAATTAAACGAAGCAAGTTCTACCATGATGGCTAGTGTGGATGATGCAAACAAAGCAAAAGAGCAAATTGGTTCATTAGCTAATAACCTGGGCAAATTGAATGCTGTATATGGTAACATGCTTAGCGCAATGCAGGGCAGATAAAATAATTTACGGATTTATAGTTTAAACCTGGAGTTGGCAACATTTGCCGGTTCAATTTCTAAACTTTTAAAACCCTGAATTCAATTTTAAAAGAAAACAATTAAGTTAACAACCCCCGTAAATTTATAATATTATGGCTTTACCTAAAGAGCCCCGGCAAAAGATGATCAACATTATGTACTTGGTGTTGACAGCTATTTTGGCGCTAAACGTTTCGGCTGAAGTTATTGAAGCGTTTAGAACAGTTAAAACTAGTTTGGAGAGTTCAAGCTCCAATATTAAATCATCTAATGATGTTTTGTACAAATCATTATCAGATAAATTGAAAGAACCTGAAAGTGCCAAGCAAGCTGCCGAATGGCAACCACTAGCAGAAAAAGCAAAGCAATATTCAGCTGATTTGGATACATATATAGAAGGATTGAAGACCGAACTGAAAAAATATTCTGGTGCGAGAATGGTGGAAAAAGATGGCAAACAAGTAGAAGAGTTTAAATTAGATGATCTGCAAGCTTCTACCAGACTTATGGAGAAGGAAAAGAAAGGTGATGAATTAAAGGCAAAACTAGAAGAATACAAAGCAAAAATGCTTGCTATTCATCCGGAAATTAAAGCAGCTTTTGAATCTACATTTCCTGTAAATACAGAACCTGTAAAAAGTCAGGAAGGTGGTACAAAAGAATTTACAGTAGGATACTTTCATATGACGCCAGCTATTGCTGCCTTAACTATGTTAAGTAAATTTCAAAACAACGTTAAGAATGCAGAAAACCAGATAGTAACTTTTTGCCATAGTAAAATTGGTGCGGTGGAAGTGCATATGGATCAGGTGGGTATTTTAGTAGGACAAAGTTCTAACTATTTGATGCCAGGTCAGGAATTGGTGGTTAAAGCGGGTGTAGGAGCATATAGCTCAGCATCTAAAGGTTCACTTACTATAAATGGTGTTACCTCTCAGCTTGTAAATGGCCAAACAGAGTACAAAACAACTGTAAGCGGGGGTGGTGCACATACCATACAAATTACAGGTACTTTTACAGGAGAAGACGGTAAGCCGGTGCCAATTAATCAAAAGGTAGAGTATGTAGTTGGTACACCCGGTGGTGCAGCAGTGATGCTTGATAAAATGAATGTGTTTTACATTGGCGTTGATAACCCTATTACCATATCATCAGGTACTGGTTGGGATAAAACAACCGTTAGTATGGCTGGTGGTACAATCAGCGGTTCTAATTCAAATAGAACAGTTAGAGTAACCGGAGGTACTGCTGCAAGTATTACTGTAAGTGCTGATGGTAAAAGCAATAAATTTGATTTCCGTATTAAAAGAATACCTGACCCGGTATTTAAAGTGGGCGATGGTAAAATAAGAATGCCTTCAGTATCGTTTAAAGCACAAGACTTCTGCCGTGCAGAATTAGAAAACTTTGACTTTGATACTAAATACACTGTTACAAGTGCTACTGTTTACTTCTCTGGCGCAAATTTTGCCAATGTTCAAACAGCTGCAATAAACAGTAATAGCCTTGCTCCAGTTAAAGCACTGATGGCAAGATGTGGTCCAGGTTCTGTAATATCTTTTGACAATGTTAAAGTTACCGGACCAGATGGTTCTAGAACAATAGATGGTAAATCAATTGCGTTATATTAATCGCATCAATAATTATAAAAGCTATGAAGAAGCACTTTGTTAAATATTTTTTACTGGTAATCTGCTTAGGGTTATTTGTAAATGCTGTAGATGCCCAACAAAAGAAAGGGCGTACTGCAACTAAAAGGCCTGCAGCAAAAAAGGTAGCCAAAACAAAAACTAAAGCAAAAGTAAAACCTACTACTGCTGTAGTGGATTCTGTTGCACAGGCAGTGGCTGCACCAGCTCCAGTAGTATTAAAAGATAGTTTACCTATTAAAACGGTATTGCCATCTTTACGTCCGGATGAAGCAGTAGAAACATCAACTCTTAGAGACAGAACGCCTTTGCCTTACGAAAATTTGCGTGCAGATGATGCCTTGTTCAGACACAAGATCTGGCGTGAAATTGACACAAGGGAAAAGATAAATTTACCCTTCAGGTATTCTGCTGATGAAAACAACGGTAACCAACGTTTTATATCAATATTGTTTAAAGCAATACAAGATAGTGCTGTAACAGTTTTTGATGCGATAGACGATAGGTTTACCACTCCTTTGACTGTGAGTCAGGTGTCTGGTAAAGTTGCAGGTGATTCAGTAGCAGTTCCGATATTTGATGCTAATGGTGTTCAAACTGGTGTAAAATATCAACGTAATGATATTAACCTGGATTCCTTCTATAAATTCCACGTAAAGGAAGAAGTTATTTTTGATAAAGAAAGCTCTCGTTTGTTTTGGAGAATATTAGGAATTGCACCTGTTAAGAATGTAACCACTTCATTAGGGGTTAATCTTGGCGAAACAGAATTGTTTTGGGTTTATTACCCTGATATGAGACCAGTTTTTTCTAAGTACGAAGTGTACAATGGTAAAAACTTTGGAGCCCGTATGAGTTGGGAAGAACTTTTTGAAAGCAGGATGTTTTATGGAAGAATTATTAAAAGTACCATCGACAACCCGTACGACCTGTTAATTAAAAATTACGCAGGTATAACTGATAAGCCTATTCTTCAATTGCTGGAAGGTGAAAATATTAAAGAAAAAATATTTAATTATGAGCAGGATTTGTGGAGTTATTAATAAGCAATTAATAATATATTTAGAAAGCCCCCGAATTTTCGGGGGCTTTTATTTTATGTAGTGCCGTTTACTAATTTGAATACAGCGGTTAAAAATACCACTTTAAGGGTATTTTTGTAAAACAAAAAGGCTGTGTATATTTGTCTCGGTTTTTCATAGGATATTGGATTTTAAAACGGGGCAGGATTTCTATCCAGCCCCTTGTTTTTTTAGCCATTCTGAAGAACAACTGATGCTACATTTAAACTAGTTTTTCCTAAAATATTCCATCAGTATATTCGTCTTGGCCTTACCTATAGTTTTTACCAATATATCTTCCGTTTGCAGCCTGATATTTTTTACTGATTTAAATTCTTTTAAAAGCATAGTAGCAGTTGCATCTCCAATTCCTTTTATTTGCNCCAGTTCGTTTTTAAAAGTGCCTTTACTTCTCAAATTCCGGTGAAAAGTAATACCATGATTATGTACCTCATCTCTTATGCGTCGTATTAACTTAAGGCTTTCACTATCCCAGGGTAATTTTATCGATTCGGTATCACCCGGAAAAAAAATCTCTTCTTCATTTTTGGCAAGACCAACAACTGTTGTTGAAGCAGGTAAGTTAAGTACTGCCACACTTTGCATGGCGGCGCTTAATTGCCCTTTACCTCCATCTATTATAACCAACTGGGGCAAAGGCTTTTCTTCTTCTGTAAGGCGTTTATATCTACGATGAACCACTTCTTTCATTGATGCGAAATCGTTGATACCAATTACTGTTTTTACTTTATATCTTCTGTACTCGGCTTTGGCCGGTTGCCCGTTTAAAAAACATACCATTGCCGATACCGGGTAACTTCCCTGAAAATTCGAATTATCAAAGCATTCAATATGTGTTGGCAGGTTGGGCAGGTGTAAATCTTTCTGAAGTTGCTGTAATACCTGTAGTTTTTCGTCATCACTTTTCTCATCAAGATTCAGCATTTTCTTTTTCTTCAGATCTTCCTTAAAATAGTTTACATTTTTTTCACTCAGTTCTAAAAGCTTTTTTCTGTCACCTGCTTTTGGAACAGTAATTAAAGTATCAGTTTCGGGGTACTCAATTTCAAATGGTACAATTATTTCTTTGGCCTCACTTGCAAAAGTGGAGCGTAATTGTGCAATGCCAAATACCAATACTTCAGTTGCTGTTTCTTCCAGTTTTTTCTCCAGAATAATAGTTTTTGTTTGCACTATAGCGCCGTTACTTACTGCCAGGTAATTGATATACGCTATATTACCATATTCTAAAATAGAGAATACATCAACGTTGCCAATTTTAGTATTTACTACGGTGGATTTTGACTGATAACTTAACAGGTGTTCTATTTTTTTCTGGTAGATCTGCGCTTTTTCAAATTCCATTTTTTCAGCATGATCCCTCATCTCTTTTTTAAAATGCTGAATTACAGAAGAGAGATTACCTTTTAAAAGATTGGTTAACTGATTTAATTCTTCATTGTAATCATCTGCAGTTTGCAAACCTTCACAAGGCCCTTTACAATTGCCCAAATGATATTCCAGACATACTTTGAATTTTCCTTTTTTAATATTGTTATCGGTCAAATTCAGTTTGCAGGTACGCAATAAAATATTTTCTTTTATAAAATCCAGCAGCTCTTTTACTCTAACTACAGAAGTATAAGGCCCAAAATATTTAGAGCCGTCATTTATTTTCCGGCGGGTAAAAAACACCCTGGGAAAGGGCTCTTTTTTTATCACGATGAACGGATAACTTTTATCGTCTTTAAGGTTGATGTTGAACTTAGGCTGAAACTCTTTAATTAATGTATTTTCTAAAAGAAAGGCATCTTGTTCACTGTTTACAATAGTAAATTCTATGTGGTGAATACGTTGAACCAGTTCGTGTGTTTTATAACTGGTAAACGTTTTAGAAAAATAAGAGCTTACTCTTTTACGCAGGTGCTTTGCTTTTCCTACATAAAGCAGTTCGTTTGCAGCATCATAATACTTGTATATGCCAGGCTGAGCAGGTATTGCAGGGGCAATTGCAGAAAACTCTTGTTGTGTCATTTTTATTAATAATCCCAGGAAATTTTTTCTTCTTTTTCAATCCTTGATTCACCATTAACATCAGTTATAATAGAGGTAGTTTTAAACCATTCATTACTTTGCCAGGTTAGTTGTAAAGTTTTGTTTTGGCCTGCTGATTTAATAATGTAAACCCTTTTTACTTTACCTGTTTCGGGGTCTACATAAACATCCCAGTGCTTAAGCATTACAGTGTCTGGCAATTTCTTTTTTGGGTCGTAGGTAAATGTAAAAGCATTAACGGTTTGATCAAGAAATTTTGTTTCTGTAAAAAGATCAATAAGATTACTGGAATCTATTTCTGGTTGTAAAAACTCTTTACACAAGTCATTAATATTCTCAAACTTTACCATCACAGAATCAGTTTTGTCATTGATGGTTGTATATTTTATTGGCGTCAATCCTTTTTGGTTAATATCGTGAATTTGCCCTTTGATATACGATGTAACAGGGAAAAAATCGGGCCTTTCTTCAGCAATGGTATCTTGTGTAGCAGCAGCTTGCTCAGAAGAGTTATTACAGGCATATAAAAATAATATGGCAGCAAAAAATATATAGCGTATCATGGTTTCAAAATTAAATGTAATCTGCGGTAAAAAAAACTGTTAAATGTATAAACTTAAAACCTTTAAATAAAAATGCAACACCTTTTGGGTATTGCAAAAATATTTTAACGGCAAGAGAATTTAAGATTAAAAATTCTTTAAAATGCCTAGTTTAATGCCCACGTTATACAGGTTTTCGTTAACAGTATATTTTTTATCGTAGGTAGAAAATAATTGGTAACGGAACTGAGGACCTACTTGCAAAGTAATACCGTTAAGCTTGTAATTAATATAGCTTTCAATGCCGGTATTTATATTCCATTTGCTAATGAGATCAGGCACAGATACATAATTTTTTCTGTCAGCCGATATTAAATAAGCCTTACCTCCAAATACAAAAGTAGGTTGTATTGTTGCTCCGGCATACCATTCTAATTTATTGTTTCCAAACAATTTTAAAGAAACCCCAAGTGGTATGGAAAGCTGATATGTTTTATTGTGCACTTTAGCAGGCTCCGATCCTGTTGCATTTGCAAGCGTGGAAGAGCTTGACTGCATATAAGGAAAACCTAAAGTTGGATCGGTAAACATTAAAGTGGTTAATATTGGGTGATTAGTTTCGCTTGCATTTACGCCATAATTAGTATAGTTTGCCTGTACACCAGCCTTAACACGTATGTTTTTAGCGATGGAATAAGTAATTCCCATACCTGTTTCAAGGCCAAGGCCGGGATCCTGACTTACAGATTTATTAGCATCTCCACCGCCAGCATTTGATGTGAAAGAAGATGAAGTAGCTGCAAGGTTGTATTTGGCATCGTTACTTAATTTACGATATCCAATATTAGGTGTTATATAAAATTCTAACGCAGTGCGATCCTGCCATTTTTTTCGCTTGGATTTATTATGAAATGCATAATCCTCTATCCATGATTTATCCTCAGTTGACATAATTTTTTTATCAGCAGAAGCATTTGTTTTTACTGCTGATTCTGAATCTTTATTGGTACTTGTTGTATTGGCAGTTATATCAATAGTTATAATAGTAGTGATATTTTGGTTAGCATTAACAGGTAAGGGCTCAGCAGTAATTGTACTGATAACTTCATCTTTATTAGAGGTTGCTGCTAAATCTTGTGCTTCATTTTTAGGTGCTGAATTAATTGCAGCATTTACAATTGCTTTGGCTATATTTTCTGATAAGGCTGCAACTTCTTTAGCAGTATTCACTTCGTTTTTATCAAACTGGCTTTGTGGTGCTGTAGCTGCACCAATACGAATTAGTTTTTTTGAATGGGTTGTATTTACAAGTGGAGGAGTATTTTGAGAAGTAGTGCTTTCTTGCTGTAAAGATTTAAAAGAATTTGCAACAGTAGATTGCTTTAATGTCTCTTCTTCTGCAATATTTCTTGCAGCATCAGCTTGTGAAATAGCGCTGCCGTTTTTGATGTTTTTTTGAGTAGCTATAACTGTGGTTGGGGTAGATGAAGGTTTGCTAACATCATTGTTCCAGTAACCAATAAGTAACAATGCTATAATTAAAAGCATGCTTGCAGCAATGGATGGCCATTTACGCCCCGGGTGCAAATCGTTGTAAATGCTGTGCCAAACCCGTTTAGAAGGATACATCCTGAATTCGTCTGACTTCTCCTTTAACAGTTGCTCAAAATTGTCTGTGTAAAATTTTCTTTCCATCTTTCACAAAAAGCTAATAGTAATTGGTAACTCACCTATTATTTTCAACCTATAATTTATCCTTGTCCGCCCAAAGCTATAAGCCTTGTTCTTTCTTTTGGTTTTTGAATAATTTTTTTTCTTATCAATATTTCTTCAAGCATTGCTTTTGCCCTGGTATACTGGCTGCGGCTTGTGCTTTCTTCAATATCCAGCATACCGGCAATCTCTTTATGCGGAAATCCTTCAATAGCATAAAGGTTAAGTACAGTGCGGTAACCCAATGGCAACATTCTTATACATTCTACCACTTGTTTGGCCTGCATAATAGAAGGTATCATCTCCTCATTAATATGCACACTATTGGCATGAATTATATCTAAACTGTCAGAGAACTTTTTATTTTTTTTCAGGTTATTGATACAAGTATGTACAATTATTCTTCTTATCCAACCTTCCAAAGCACCTTCATTTCTGTATTGATGCATTTGAGTAAATACTTTTATAAAACCTTCCTGCAGCATATCCTCAGCGTCTTCCCTGTTTTTTGCAAAGCGGTAACAAACGCCAAGCATTCTTGGGCTGAACCGGCCATACAAAGCCTCTTGCGCAGAGGCATTATTTTTAAGACATCCAGCTAGCATTAGCTCTTCCGTCATATTTAGTGCTTTAGGTTTATCCCATAAATATAGACAAAATCATTTGTTAAAATGCTGCATAAAAAAAACGGCCAAAAAATTTAACATTTGGCCGTTTGTAGTAATATAAAAAGATGATTAGCTACCAGTTTGCTCTTAAAGAAATGATGAGATTGCTGCCTGCCGCCACAATACCGGAAGAATAGGGCCGGTACATTTTATTGGTCATATTTTCCCAGCCTGTGGTTACAAGCAGTTGTTTGGCAAGTTGGTAAGATGCTTTGCAATTAAGCGTAAACCACGATGGTGAGTAAGGTTTGCCATTACTGTCTTTAGCATAGATATCAGTTTTTGCCTGCTCCGATGGAGCAAGGTCTTCGTTTTTTATTGTACTGTTATAGTACGCTGATACTTCAACATAAAGTTTTTTATGGCGGTATTTTAATAAAGTGCTACCATAAAAGGGCGGAGCATGGCGCAAAGCAACCTGCTCATTTTTAGTATCATCTGTTTCTTTACCGGTTATCCAGTTAGCATGTGTTTGCACAGATAGGTGCTCTGTAAAATAATACGCTGCACTGGCCTGAAAACCGGACACAGTAGCTTTTGCAACGTTTTGCAAGGTTTCAACCCTGCTGTTTACCCCATCAAAAAAGATACTGTCCTGTCCGTTAAAAGTTGCAGGGCGACGAACAATAGCTTTATTTAAAATGGTATGGAAAGCATTTAACTCAAGGCGGAATTTTTGGATAACACTCTTTACAATGCCCACTTCAAAATTCCAGGCATACTCTGGTATTAATCCGGGGTTGGGAACAGTTACATTTCCTGGTACGCTTTCAAAAAATTTACCAATGTCATCCACATTAGGCATACGGTAGCCGGTGGATATATTGCTATTAAGTTGCCAGGTTGCCTCGGGGCGAAAAACCAATCCCATATTGCCCGTAAAAGCACCATCTTTTATTTCGGCTTTTTGATAAGGAAATTTAATAAAAGTAGTATCGAATGTGGCGTTTAGAGAGTTGTAGCTATATCTTAAGCCAGTGGTAAATGTGAACCTGGGTGTAAAATTTACTTTATAGCTGCCATATACACCTGTAGTGCTCCATGTACTTCCATCAGGATAGCGGCTTACCGCAGGAGTTATTATGTTGGAGGCGATGTTAGTTTTATTGCCAAAGGAGCCCACTTTGTTATACACATATTCAACACCGTAAAATAGTTCGCCCTTGCCAATTTTTTTATTCGCATCTATGTTAACACTAACTGCGTGTACTTTTTCCGACTGTGTATTACGGATATTATTTGCTCTGGTTCTGTCCATACGGCTTTCATCGTAATTCTGATAAGCAGCAGTAAGCCTTACGCCATCATATATTGCAGTCTTTTTATTGTGCAATATTTGGAGGTTATGCATTCTCCAAAGCATTGGACCGTAATTCCATTCTGCAAACCTTAATTTTCCGCTCCTGTATTGTATCAACCTGTCGTACCGGGGCGCATCACTTGTGCCGGCATAGGTAAAACTGTATTGCATGTCCAAATGTTCGGTTGGCTTAAAGCGTATTTTTTGCAAAAAATTAATTTGATCGTATCCGCTAAAACGTTGTACCCTTGGGTTACTGTTTTTTACAATACTATCAACACCATTAATTCGCTGTACATATTCCGGCCGCAAGTAACTATCTGTTCCACCGTTTTTACCCATTTTTAAATCATCAAATTTGCTGTAACTAACAGATGATAGCACCGACCATTTTTTCCATCCTGCATTAATATCTGCATGAATAGTGTTTTCTTTATTGGCGGTAGAATATCTTGCCAATGCACTACCGGTTAGCAGCATTTTTTTTTCTTTTGAAAACCGGGGGTCTAGTGTGTGAAAATCCATTACACCTCCTATAGCGTCGCTGCCATAAATTAATGAACCCGGACCAAAAATAACTTCGGCGGTTTGAGTACTTAATGCATCTATACTAATAATATTTTGAAGATTGCCACTGCGGTAAATAGCATTATTCATTCTTACACCGTCAACCACCAGCAGTACACGATTAGTTGCAAAACCTCTTATCATAGGGCTGCCACCACCTAGCTGACTTTTTTGAATAAAAACTGTTCCGGTTTGCGCCAACAGGTCGGCTGCAGTTTGCGGATTATTATGTATTATCTGTGCTTTTGTAACTTTTGTGATCTTGTTAGGCACTTCATTTAATTTTTGTTCCCATTTGTTTACAGATATTATCAGCTCTTCCAGATCGATTGTTTTTTTGGCGGTATCTGTAGCGGGAGGATTGCTTTTTTGTGCATACAAGCCCTGCAGCATTAAAAATGCAGTGGTAAGTAAATATATTTTTTTCATTAGTTTAGTTTTGATCAATAGAAATGCCTTGTTAATACATAACAGCAATGCACTTATAAAATATAAGTGACTTTAAATAAAATGCGATAAAACTAAATATTGGGAGGAGGAGTGGTTACAGACTGTGATTGTGTAACAGCAACTTCATTGTAGGTAAGATAAATGACTTTAATTTTATTATTACAAGGTAAGTCCTGGGCAATTGTATTTTTTTTAATTGCTGTAGTAAAAATAAATTTTAATATCAGCTGTTCAAGTGGTGCAGTTTCGTTTTTTTTCTGATGCAGCATACCTGCAAAATCTTTTTGCAATTTTTTTTCTGCCTCATCATATAGGCCGGTTAAAATTATTTTATCGTTTTCAATTGTGTAAGATTTAACGTCAAAAAATCTGTCGCCAATAATAACTTCTTTGTTTTTTTTTACCCATTTAATATCGGATTGATTCGCAATTATGGTTTGCAAAAAACTGCTCTCCAGTTTTTCTTTCATTTCATGCTGTATCAGTTTTTGCTTGATTAAAAAGCCGGTAAAAAAAAATATTGGCGTTGCCACAATAAGCAGCAATACAAACGCCAATATTTTTTTTGATTTCAACATTAAACAAATTTAACCTGATTATTTTGCCGGAGTTGGTTGCGGTCTTTGCGGACGTTTTAAACTATCTTCAGGGTATTGTACTTTTATACTATCTCTTAAAGTGTTAACCCAACTAGCCAGACTTAACTTTTGTTGTTCATTTAATTTAGCATCACCATGTATTAGTGTGTACGATTCAAGCGGCATTTCTCCTTCTTTAACCTGCTCATTAATTTCTTCTAATTTTTTATATTGCCTGCCAATACGGTAAGACGCAAACTCCGAAAAATTTAATTCTCTTTTTCCTTCATCCACATGGTTTTTTAACCACCAGGCTACTGGCTGAATATTATTATACCAGGGATAATTAGTGTTGTTGCTATGGCAATCGTAGCAACTGGTTTTAAGAACAGTTTGTACATCCTGCGGCACGGCATATATTTTGGTAATGTCGTTGGCACTAATGCCTTCAGCTCTATTTTTAGCAGGTCTGAAAAACTGGATCGCTATAAATGCCAGTAACAGCAGCAAGAAAAAACGTTTAAAGAACTTTTTCATTGTTGATTATTGTTTAAGATTAAATCAAGATGTTTCCACTCATTTCTTTTGGCAGAGGTATACCCATCATTGTTAAAATGGTAGGGGCAATATCGCCCAATTTACCATTTTTAATGGTTCCTTTCCAATTGTTATCTACAATAAAAAACGGCACCAGGTTTAAAGTGTGTGCAGTATTAGGTGTACCATCTTCATTTATTTCATAATCGGCATTACCATGGTCGGCTAAAATAAAAACGGCATAGTCCTGTTTTAATGCTGCGGTAACTACTTTTTCCACACAGGTATCAACGGTTTCCACGGCTTTTATCACTGCTTCCCAAACACCGGTATGGCCTACCATATCTGCGTTAGCAAAGTTTAAGCAAATAAAATCAGTAGGGTCGTTTTCTATTTCTTTTACAATGGCATCCGCTACTTCGTAAGCGCTCATTTCAGGTTGCAAATCGTAAGTGGCCACTTTGGGTGATTGCACCATTAAACGCCTTTCTCCCACAAATTCTTTTTCTCTGCCACCACTAAAAAAGAAACTCACATGAGGGTATTTTTCCGTTTCAGCAATGCGTATTTGTGTTCTGTTATTTTGTTCTAAAATTTCGCCTAAAGTATTTTTTAAGTCGTCATTTTCAAAAACTACATGCACATTCTTATAAGTAGCATCATACTGTGTCATCGTAGTATAATGCAGGTTCAGTTTTTTCATACCAAAATCAGGGAAGTCTGTTTGCGTAAGTACTTGTGTTATTTCCCTGCAACGGTCGGTACGAAAATTAAAACAAATCACCACATCTCCATCCTGTATTTTGCCGTTCTCCAAAGTAGAATTGATCAGCGGTTTTATAAACTCATCTGTAACATTATTTGTGTAAGATTTTTTTACAGCATCCAATAAGTTATCTGTTTTTTCTCCAATACCATTTACTAGAGCATCATACGCCAGTTTTACCCTTTCCCATCTTTTATCTCTATCCATTGCATAATACCTTCCGGTTACAGTAGCAATTTTGCCGATAGATTTATTCAGGTGGTTTTGCAGATCGGTTAAAAAACCAAGCCCGCTTTTAGGATCTGTGTCTCTGCCATCGGTAAACGCATGTATCAACACGTTTTGTAAACCATTTTCTTTACACAGCGTAGTTAATGCTTTAAGGTGATTGGTATGAGAATGCACGCCGCCATCACTTACCAAGCCCATCAGGTGCAGCGGTTTATTGTTTTGTTTTGCAAAATCAATGGCAGCAAGCAATGTAGGGTTGCCGGCAAATTCGCCGGTTTTTATGGCCACATTTATACGTTGTAATTCCTGGTAAACAATGCGGCCGGCGCCCAAATTAAGATGACCTACTTCACTGTTGCCCATTTGCCCTTCTGGCAAACCAACATCTTCTCCGCAGGTTACTAAAGTGCTATTAGGGTATTTGCTGTACAACGAACTTACAAATGGTGTTTTAGCGTGCTGAATAGCATCGCTGCTTTTTACTTTGCCCAGGCCCCATCCATCCATGATGACTAGTATAACTTTCTTATTTTTCATGGCGTAAAACTAAAATATTTGCAACTAATTAAGCCTGATTTACATCAGATAAGTAAAAAATATCCTTTGCGTTTGCTATTTTAACACAGGTTGGCATAGTTTTAGCAAAATTTATAGAAAATAAAATTCCTGAAATGAAACGATTTTTTACCCTTCTTGCTACAACATTTATCCTATCATCTTTTACCTTGTATTTAAGTATTGATGATGTGGTAACCGGATTGAAAAATGGCGATGCGGCACAAATAGCAAAATACTTTGATAATACCGTAGAAATAACAATGCCGGATAAAAGCAATAATTACAGTAAAAACCAGGCTGAAATTGTATTGAAAGATTTTTTTGCCACCAACGGTGTAAAAGGATTTGAGGTAATTCATAAAGGAGAAAATCCCGGATCTCAATATTGTATAGGTACCTTGGTTACCAAAAACGGTTCGTTCAGAACTACCGTTTTTATGAAACAGAAAAGCGATAAGCAGGTTTTGCAGGAAATAAAGTTTGAAAACAGGTAATGTTTGACACCTCATATAGTAAAGCCCCGGATTTTCCGGGGCTTTCTTTTTGTGTTCTTCCTTAGCTTTGTAAATATGAATTATAACGAACAATTAGACCTGCTGATAAAAAGTGCCTTGCAGGAAGATATTGGCGATGGCGACCACTCCACATTAAGTTGTATAGATGCCAATGCAAAAGGTAAAGCTGTTTTAAAAATTAAACAGGATGGCATTTTAGCTGGTGTTGCTGTAGCAGAAAAAATATTCCGGTATATGCAACAGGATATTGTTTTTACGGCCTATAAAAAAGATGGCGAAGTAATGCAATTTGGCGAAATTGCTTTTGATGTAGAGGCAAAAGTGCATACCATTTTACAATGCGAAAGACTGGTGTTAAACAGTATGCAGCGCATGAGCGGTATTGCTACATTAACCAAGCAGTATACCGAAAAATTAAAAGGATATAAAACCCAATTGTTAGACACCCGTAAAACCACACCCAACTTCAGGCTGCTGGAAAAAGAAGCCGTAAAAATTGGCGGTGGTGTTAATCATCGCTTTGGTTTGTACGATATGATAATGCTTAAGGATAATCACATTGATTATTGTGGCGGTATTGAAAAAGCAATTGAAAAAGCCTATGAATATGTACAACTAAAAAAGCCGGGTTTAAAAATAGAAGTAGAAACAAGAAGTATTGAAGATGTAAAAAAAGTAATGGCTACAGGAAAGGTAAACCGTATAATGCTGGATAATTTTACACCGGCATTAATTACCGAAGCATTGAAATTAATTAATGGCAAATACGAAACAGAAGCCAGTGGCGGTATTAATTTAGATAATATAGAAGCCTATGCAGCAACCGGTGTGGATTATATCAGCAGCGGCGCCGTTATTCACCAGGCAAAAAGTGTAGACCTTAGTTTAAAAGCAAAAATTATTTAAGTTTTTATTGAAAAGATATGAGCAAGAAGAAAAGCAATTTTAATTCTTTAGGAGGTTTGGTGTATTCTACCGATCCGGGTTTTAAACTGGAAGAAAATGATAATAGCGAACAGGAAACCCTACCGCCTGCACAACAAAAATTAAAAATATTGCTGGATAAAAAACAGCGGGCAGGCAAAATGGTTACTTTAATAACAGGGTTTGCAGGTAAGCAGGATGATATGGAAGAGTTGGGTAAAAAACTAAAAGCCTTTTGTGGTACAGGTGGCGCTGTATAAGATGGTGAAATAATTGTGCAGGGCGATAACAGGGACAAAGTATTGCAATGGTTGCTGAAGAATGGGCATACTTCTGCAAAGAAAATTTGATTTAAACCTCATTCATCAAATAACTTAAAGCTCCACAGGGGCATTGCTTTACCTGCTCAATAATGCGTTCGGTTTTAGCTTGGCTCATATCAATCCATGGCCTGCACCTGGGGGCAAAAATTTTGGCCAAACCTTTAAAGCAAATAGCTGAGTGAATACAAATATCAGGTTGCCAAATTACAGTAACAGTTCCGTTACTATAACGATGTGTTTTTAGCGACATAGTTGTTTAATTTAATATCAAAACTAAATTACAGCAAAAGGATAATTTTATTACTATTTTTACAGCAAACTCAACCTATGGTTTCAAAAATATCAGAAGGTATTAAGATAAGTGTGGAAACATACTACCAGCCGGATTACAGCAACCCGGTTAACAATGAGTTTATGTTTGCGTATAAGATCACCATTGAAAATAATAATGCTTTTCCGGTAAAATTATTAAGCCGCCACTGGTACATTTACGATAGTAACGGAAGCCTTAAAGAAGTTGAAGGTGAAGGTGTTGTTGGTGTACAACCACAAATTAACCCCGGCGAATTGTATCAATACATCAGCGGTTGTAATCTTAGAACAGAAATTGGAAAGATGCATGGCACTTATCTTATGGAGAATATTGCTAATAAAAAAACCTTTACTGTCGTCATTCCTTCCTTTCAAATGAGTACACCTTTTAAGCTCAACTAAAAGAGCTTTGTGTTGCTTTAACACGTACCTTTAAGCGTCAGGCCCAAAATTTAATTCCTAATAAATTTAACTTAAAACTTTTATTTAAAACCAGCGTGATACAGCGCTATCACATCAATAATTTGCTATGCCAAAAATTACTTTTTCAAATCGTCACAACGAATTTTATCAAAGTCTTAAAACAGCAGTAGATGAATATTTTGAAAAAAATAAGATTAAAAAAACCGGTGATTGGAGATTATTTAGCAAAACAATAATTTTAATTAGTGCAGCGGTTACAGGATACCTTTTTTTAATGCTGGGTAGTTTATCTGCCTTACCTGCGTTGTTAATTTGTGTAGCTCTTGGCTATTTGTTTGCCTGCCTTGGGTTTAATGTAATGCACGATGCTAACCATGGTAGTTACTCCACCAAACCATGGGTTAACGATGCACTTGGCTTAAGTGCAAACGCATTGGGCGCAAGTGCTTTTTTCTGGAAACAAAAACACAATATTTTACATCATACTTATACAAATGTAGACGGACTTGATGATGATATTGCTAAAAGCCCTATCATACGCCAGTGCGAATCACAAAAATGGGTACCTGCTCATAAAATTCAGCATTTATATTTATTACCCATTTATGCTTTGTCATCTATTTTCTGGATTTTCTTTATGGATTTTACCAAATACTTTACAGGTAAAATTTATACTACCGAAGCTTGGACAATGACTGCAAAAAATAAAATTATTTTTTGGCTTACCAAAACAGGGTATTTAACTTTTTATATAATATTGCCAATTATTAAGTGGAGCTTTTTTCCATGGCTGGGAGGGTTTTTATTACTGCACGCTGCTATGGGGCTTACACTTTCCATTGTGTTTCAGTTAGCGCATGTGGTGGAAAATACCGAGTTTGAGCATGTAGATCTTAACGAAACCAAACACCTGGAAACTGCCTGGGCAGTACATGAATTAAAAACAACCTCCAACTTTGCTATGGAGAGTAAAGTTATTTCCTGGTTTGTGGGTGGTTTAAATTTTCAAATTGAGCATCATTTATTTCCTAAAGTAAGCCATGTTCATTATCCTGCTATCAGCAAAATTGTGCAACAAAAATGTGCAGAGTTTAACCTGCCTTATAATCAATACCCCACCATGCTGCAAGCGGTAGCTTCTCACTTTAGGGTAATGAAAAATTTAGGAAAAAAGCCTGCAGAAATGCAACAGCAGATTGCAGCGTAGGGCGTAAAAAGTAAATAAGGTAGAAAAGGTGAATAAAGTAGAAAAGTATTTGAAGCAGGTAAACCTGATAAACATTACATACCCTATAAACTTTATAAACTTTCCCTAAGGTTTATACTTTGCTTCCTGAAAAATAGTATCCGCATCCGTGGCCATTAATTTTTGCAAGCTGGTTTCCGGGTATTTTTTCATGTATTTTTTTACAATTTGCCAGCCGGCAAAAGAGCCAATGTATCCGGGTGATGCATCACCCAACTCTTGTGTTTTAGGCGATTCGCCAATGTAGTTTTTAATGATATTATTGTCGATGGTTTGCAACAAATTATTTTGTACAAACAGATCCCAAATATTTTTTTCATGCTCGTAACAATCTTTTAATTGTACTGCCGTATAGCCAATCAGTTTATTTTCATCGGAGCCGGGTAGCACTTTACTTAGTACAAATAACCTTTTTCCCTTTTCCACCATTTGCTGTACAAGAGATCTGTCTTCCAGTTTTTCAGGAAAAAGGTCCAGTACAATATTCTTGAGATTATTTACAACAATGTAATCCGGTTCAAAATGATTGCTGATATAATCAGGATAGGTTTGTTGTACCAGTTCTGATTTATATAAAGAAAAATTTTTGCCTAAATGAAGATGCAGGCCTACTATTAATGCATCATCCGATACTATATCACCATAGCCATTTAACGGGCCAATATAAGTAATGATGTTTTCCGGCACTTTATAATTAGGGAAATAATATTTCACAAATTGTAAGCTTTTTTTCAATTCCTTTTCATAAGGCGAAAAATCTTTAAATACAGTTTCGCTGCTATCATAAACATTTCTGTAAGCAGCTACAAATCCTTTTACATAAGATGACACACTATCAGCATTCCATTGTGGATCGGTGCCTAAAATCGCCGATAAAAAATTTTCTCCAAAAGATGGGTATTTTGCTATCAGCTGCTCCAGGTTAGCCTGAAAGTGAGCTGTATCCAGCGCAAACAATTCTCTTTCAAAACGCTGGGTTTTTAACGATATGCTGATGTTGGAAACATCGGGTGCTTTTTCGCCGCTGTTGCAGGAAAATAATACACTGCTTATAATAATTAAACCAAATAATAACCGCATTGCTGAATAATTTAACTTTACAAAGAAATAGATTAATTTCTAAACACAAAGATAAACTCCGTAACAGGCATCTGATTATGAAAATATTTTTAGCACAGCAAAACTATCATATAGGCAATTTTGAAAGCAATACGCAAAAAATAATTGACGCTATTGAAGAAGCTAAAAAACAGGGCGGCGATCTGATCCTGTTTAGCGAATTGAGTGTGTGTGGCTATGCGCCTAAAGATTTTTTAGAGTTTGATGATTTTATCAGCAAATGTTACAAAGCGATTGACGAAATAAAAGAACATGCCGATACTATTGGCGTGTTGGTGGGTGCGCCAGACAAAAACCCGGTGAAAGAAGGAAAGGATCTGTTTAACGCTGCGTATTTTTTATTTGAAAAGCAAGTAAAGGCCGTTGCTCATAAAACCTGCCTGCCTAATTACGATGTATTTGATGAGTACCGTTATTTTGAACCGGCTTACGATTGGAATGTGATAGAGTTTAAAGGAAAGAAGTTAGCGGTAACCATTTGTGAAGATATCTGGAACCTGGGCGATAACCCGATGTACCGCATTTGCCCGATGGATGAATTGATGAAGCAACAACCTGATGTGATGTTGAATTTATCGGCATCGCCATTTGATTATACACATGATGAAGACAGAAAAGCAACGATAAAAGCAAACGTTACAAAATACAAGTTGCCTTTGTTTTATTGTAATGCAGTAGGTAGCCAGACAGAAATTGTATTTGATGGTACATCTTATGTATTTGATAAAGATGCTAATTTGTGTGGTAAGTTGCCTTCGTTTCAATCGGCCTTGCAATCTTTTATTTTAAATGATGATGGCACCATTGATGCTCCAATAATTGAACCCGCCAGCCGTGTGCCCGACAAAGAATTAAACCCCATTGCTTTAGAAGAAAATTTGAATATAGAGCAGGTGTACCATGCTATTGTGATGGGGATTAAAGATTATTTTACCAAGATGGGCTTTACCAAAGCGATACTGGGCAGCAGTGGTGGAATAGACAGTGCAGTTACATTGGCACTTGCATGTGAGGCATTAGGAGCAGATAATGTGAGAGCTGTTTTAATGCCCTCTGAATATTCTACAGGGCATAGTGTAAGCGATGCAGAAGCGTTGAGTGAAAATTTAAATAACCCTTACGATATTGTACCGATAAAAAATATTTACGACAGCTTTTTAAATGAACTGAAACCTATTTTTAAAGACCTCCCTTTTAGTATAGCCGAAGAAAATATACAAAGCCGCAGCAGGGGCAATTTATTGATGGCCATTGCCAATAAGTTTGGGTACATCTTATTAAACACTTCTAACAAAAGTGAACTGGCAACAGGCTATGGCACATTGTATGGCGATATGGCCGGCGGATTGGGTGTATTAGGCGATTGCTATAAAATGCAGGTGTATGCGTTGGCGAAATATATCAACCGCAATGAAGAAATTATTCCGGAAAATATTATTACCAAAGCACCCAGTGCAGAGCTAAGGCCGGGGCAAAAAGATTCGGACTCCTTACCTGACTACAACATTCTTGATAAATTATTATTTCAATACATTGAAAGAAGGCAGGGGCCAAAAGAAATAAAAGCACAAGGGTTTGATGCTGCTTTGGTGGACAGGGTGTTGAAAATGGTAAACATCAACGAATATAAACGTAACCAGTTTTGCCCAATAATACGTATTTCTCCAAAAGCGTTTGGGGTGGGTAGGCGGGTGCCAATTGTGGGGAAGTATCTCTCTTAAATCTTTTCCACTACCACCGCCGTTCCATAAGCCAGCACTTCAGTAACGCCATTCATTACTTCGTTGGCATCATATCGCATATTGATGATGGCATTGGCGCCACGTTCGTTAGCATGTTGCAGCATTAATTGAAAAGCCTCTTCTCTTGTTTTTTCGCAGAGTTCTACATAAATGGAGATTTTGCCACCAAATAAGGTTTGAAAGCCGCCGGCAATATTGCCCAGTAAACTACGGCTGCGTACGGTAATGCCCCGTACAATACCCAAATGTTTGGTAATGCGGTAGCCTTCCAATAAGTTTGAAGTGGTGATTAATTGTTGTTCTATCATAAAAATGGTTTTCTTAAAGGTAAAATCATTTTAACAGATTTTTGTCCCACTCATCAAGATGGCAAAATTTTTGTTAAGGGAGAGTATGTAAATTGCATAATCCCCTGCGCCCCCAACTTGTTGGGGAGGAACTTGCGTAGATTGAGGTAAAAAAAACTAAACTTGTTTTTAACTCCGTAGGAGTTTGAGGTGGGTAGAAAATAAAACATATGTTTGTAAAGTCCCGTAGGGACGACAGTTTTTTGCAAAATATAATGAATAAAATGTAAGTAAAGCTGAATAAAGAAATATTGTACAAGAGTGCGACGCCAATGAAGTTGAAAAATGTGATATGGCTCGGCTCCAAAAAAAGAATATATGTTACAAACCGCAGAAGACATCCGTTTGCTGAACGAAAAAATTGGTCATGCATCCGGATTTGTTACCCGAATTAATGATGAACTAAGCAAAGTAATTGTTGGTCAGCAAGGCATGATTGAACGGTTACTGATTGGCTTGTTAAGCAATGGCCATGTATTGCTGGAAGGAGTACCCGGCCTTGCAAAAACGTTAGCGATAAAATCGCTATCGCAAACAGTGCATGCTGCATTCAGCCGTATACAATTTACGCCGGATCTGTTGCCTGCCGATGTGGTGGGAACGATGATATACAATCAGGCCAAAAATGAATTTATGGTGCGTAAAGGGCCAATATTTTCAAACTTTATTTTGGCAGATGAAATTAACAGGGCTCCTGCAAAAGTGCAGAGTGCTTTACTGGAAGCTATGCAGGAGCGGCAGGTAACCATTGGAGATACTACTTACAAATTGCCCGAGCCTTTTTTAGTTTTAGCCACACAAAATCCTATTGAGCAGGAAGGAACTTATCCTTTGCCGGAGGCGCAGGTAGACAGATTTATGCTTAAAGTAATTGTAGGTTATCCCAGTAAACAAGAGGAGCAAATGATCGTTCGGCAAAATACATTAGGGTTAAGTTTTCCGCCAATAAATCCGGTGGCATCTACCAGCGAAATTTTAACCGCTAAAGAATTGGTAAGGCAGGTTTACCTGGATGAAAAGGTAGAGAACTATATTCTGGATATTGTTTTTGCCACCCGTTTTCCTGATAAATACAATTTGCCTAAGCTAAAACCATTGATTGGTTTTGGAGGAAGTCCGAGAGCAAGTATAAATTTAGCCTTAGCGGCAAAGGCCTATGCTTTTTTAAATAAACGTGGCTACGTAATACCGGAGGATGTGCGGAGTATTTGTAAAGATGTACTGCGTCATCGTATAGGATTAACTTACGAAGCAGAAGCCGAGAATGTAAATGTGGAGCAGATTATTGCAGAAATATTACGTGTTGTAAATGTGCCATAATGTTAACTACTGAAGAAATACAACGCAAAGTACGGGAGCTTGAAATTAAAAGCAAAAAGATCACCACGCATTTGTTTTCGGGGGAGTATCACTCTGCTTTTAAGGGAAAGGGTATGAGCTTTAGAGAAGTGAGGGAGTATTATGCCGGTGATGATGTAAGGTTTATTGATTGGAATGTGAGTGCCAGGTTCAGTCACCCGTTTACAAAAGTATTTGAAGAAGAAAGGGAGCTAACAGTAATGCTGCTGATTGATACCAGTGCCAGTAATTTATTTGGTACAGTGGCAAGGCAGAAGAAAGATCTGATAGTGGAAATGGCATCGGTATTAACTTTTAGTGCAGTAAGTAATAATGATAAAGTTGGGGTGATCTTTTTTAGCGATAAGATAGATAAATACATTGCCCCTAAAAAAGGCAGGCAACATGCTTTATATATTGTAAGAGAATTATTAACCGTGGAAGCTACCAAAAAAGGCACTAATCTTGACGAGGCCATAAAGTATTTTACTACTTCTGTAAAACAAAAAAGTATTGCTTTTTTACTAAGCGATTTTTTGGATACGGGTTACGATAACGATTTGAAAGTGATAGGCAATAAACACGATGTGATTGGAATAAGGGTGTATGATAAAATGGATATGCAACTGCCTGATGCCGGACTGATACAGGTGCAGGATGCAGAAACAGAAAAAAGCAAATGGATAGATAGTAGCAATGCCATGGTGCGGTATAATTACCAGCAGCATTTTATGCAGCAGAGCGAAATATGCAAAGCCTATTTTAGAAAAGCAGGAGCAGAGTTATTGCATGTGCGTACAGACGATGATTATGTAAAAATATTGCAGCAGTTTTTTATTAAACGAAATTAAACATCCTGATCCCTGACCTGTTGGGGAGGAATTGGAGTACGATGAATAGATATAGCATTAAATATTTACAGATAACATTGATTTTTATTTTGTTTTCTTCTGTTGTCGTTGCACAATCGCCTTCTGTAAAAACATTTGTTGACAGAAGCGATATTTTAATTGGTGAGCAGGTTAAATATAAAGTAGTTGCCACTTTCACAACCGGTGCGTTTAAAACAAATTGGTTTGCCACACCAGATTCTGTAGCACATTTTGAAATTGTTGACAGGAGTAAAATTGATACAACTATAGCAGACAATATCACCACACTCGAGCAAACTATTACTCTTACCAGCTTCGACTCCGGCAGATGGAATACACCTGCATTTAGCATCAACTTTAACCCGGTAAAGGATGATACTGCAATAAGTGTATTTACCGACTCGATGACGATAAATGTGGGCTATACAGCTACAGATACTTCCAGCCAGCTAAGGGATATTAAACCTATAATGAACGTTACTGTTGAAAATTATTTATGGTATTATATTGGTGGTGGAATTTTATTATTACTGATTGCCGGCTTTTTTATTTGGTGGTATTTTAAAAATAAAAAGAAAGCTCCCTTGCCAGCTTTCTCCTCTAAAATTTCTCCCTATGACGAGGCAATGCAACAGCTTGAACAACTGAAACAATTAAACCTGCAAAATGCTGATACAATAAAACAATACCATACAGGCATTGCTGAAATATTTAAAAGGTACATCAGCCGTAAACAAAATGTAAGCGTAATGAATAAAACTACCGGTGATATACTGGTACATTTAGCTGATAATAAATTGCCGGCTGATATCATTAGTGCAGTAGCTACAGCACTTCGTTGCGGCGATGCTGTAAAATTTGCAAAGTATTTACCGGCGGCAGCAGAAAGCGAAGAATGCATTACTAAAATAAAAGAAGCGATCAGTTTTATACAATCACCTAAACCACAAAACCCCTAAGCCATTTTGCTTTTTAATTATTTTAACGATATAACTTTTGGCCAACCCTGGTTTTTTGTACTTTTTGCATTACTGCCTTTATTAGCGGCATGGTATTTTTTTAAGGGTAATACCCAACAAGGCGCCATTATTATTTCCGATGCTAGTGCCAAAGGTTTATCGTCCTGGAAAAATACCTTCCGGCATTTGCCTTTTGTATTAAGGTTGCTGGCATTAAGTTGTATTATAGTAGCATTAGCCAGGCCACAAACAAAAAACGAATTACAACAGGCCGAAGGCGAAGGTGTGGATATTGTATTGTGCCTTGATGTTAGCGGAAGTATGACAGCACAGGATTTACTGCCCAACAGGCTTGAAGCTGCAAAAAAAGTAGCCGCCGATTTTGTAACCCGGAGAACTAACGACAGAATTGGCGTAGTGATTTTTGCAGGCGAAAGTTTTACGCAATGCCCTATAACAATAGACCATAATGTTTTATTAACGGCGATAGAAAATATACACAATGGTTTATTGGAAGATGGTACTGCAATAGGCAGCGGTTTAGGTACCAGTGTAGATAGGATACGAAACAGTAAATCAAAAAGCAAAGTCATTATTTTATTAACCGATGGAGAAAATAATGGAGGATTGATTGATCCTAAAACAGCAAAAGAAATTGCAAAGGCTTACAGCGTAAAAGTATATACCATTGGTGTGGGCACCGATGGCTATGCACCGCAGCCACAAAATACTGCCTTGGGAGTTGTGATGCAAAACGTAAAAGTTACCATTGATGAAAAGTTGATGAAAGAAATTGCCACAGAAACCGGTGGTAAATATTTCAGGGCAAAAGATAACGACGGGCTTACAAAGATTTATGATGAAATTGACGGCCTTGAAAAATCTAAGGTAGAAATTTCTACACTGACAAGGTATACAGAAAAATTCTTTCCCTTTGTGATGGCTGCCCTGGCTTTAATTATTTTGGAATTGGTATTCAGGTTTACGGTGTTCAGGAAATTTCCATAACCACATTAACCCTTGTAATTCGTGTAATTGATAGAATTCATGTGCGTAATTCATTTTAATTAGTGAAATTTGCACCCAATGAAAGCAACAGTTTATAAATCTACCGGTAGTTGGTACGTGGTTAAAGATGAGCAGGGCAGGCAGTTTAATGCCCGTATGCTGGGCAAATTTAAAATTGACGGACTTACCAGTACCAATCCCATTGCCGTAGGCGATTATGTAGAAATTGAAATAGAGAATGAACTGGAAAGTGGTGTAACCATCACCCAAATCTACGATCGTAAAAATTATATTACCCGTACCTCCCCAGCCAATAAACACCAGCACCATATCATCTCCTCTAATCTGGATCAGTCGCTTTTATTTGCCACTATAAAAGATCCTAAAACCTCACAGGGGTTTATTGACAGGTTTTTGATTTCTTCCGAATCTTTTCATATACCCACCATTATTGTTTTTAACAAAGCCGACCTGTATAAAAAGAAAGAAGAAGAAAAGTTTGAGCAGATGAAGGCCATTTATGAAACCATTGGTTACACCGTAAAAAAAATAAGTGTGGAAACTAATGAAGGGGTGGAAGAGGTAAAAAATTTATTAAAAGATAAAGTGACTTTATTAAGCGGTCACAGTGGAGTGGGTAAGTCTTCTTTTTTAAATAAGATATTTCCTGAGATGAATTTAAAAACACTGGCTGTAAGTGATTGGAGTGGTAAAGGCATGCACACCACTACTTTTGCCGAAATGTTTGATGTGCCCTTTGGAGGAAAAATTATTGATACCCCCGGCATAAGAGAACTGGGACTAGTGGATATACCCAAACAGGAACTATCGCATTATTTTCCTGAAATGAGGGCATTGATAAACGACTGCCAGTTTAATAACTGTATGCATACCAATGAACCTAACTGTGCCGTGAAAGAAGCAGTTGCCGAAAATAAAATTTCGATGGACCGCTACGTTAGTTACTGCAATATTTTAGAAAGCATTGACGAAGTAAAATATTGATTTTTTAAACCCTGATAATTAGATGAAAGTAAGATCAATTATATTGTTTGCAGCGGTACTTTTTTGTGTAGCCACACAAGCCCAAACCCCAACTGCAAATGCCACAAATGTAATCAGCACCTTGCGTATGGGGCCTTTTAAGATAAACAGTTGTAAGGCAGATATAGAAAAAATAATGACCACTAAATTAGTGGCCATTGATAAAGATGATTATTATGATACAGTTAAAGTAGTTTATAATAACAGCAATTATACACTGGTGTTTAGTAATGAGTATAATGAAGATCCAAAAGCACCATTAAAAATGAGGCTTGTCTTTATAATATCAACCAATACCTCGTTGAAAACAAAAAGTGGTATTGGCCTTGGTAGTACCAAGGCACAAATACTGTCAGCTTATGATAAGTTTGATATCAATATTTATAATGATTACCAGTATAAAGAAAAGAAGAATCCGAAAGACAAAATTCAGTTGGTGACATTACAGGATTTTGATGCCGGAACACAAATTATGTTTACTACAGAAAACAGGGTAGTTACACAAATAATGGTAGGCATTTACGAAGGTGAATAATTTTTATTGTCTTCAGTAAGCCATTCTCACTAAATAATTAGCCAGCTCCATTACAGCGTTGTTATCTTTCTTTTTATTTTTTATGTGTTGGGGTAAAATACTTACACCATTAAAAATGCTGTAGTGCAGAGTTAAAAAATTGTCTTTGTACTGAAAATCCCAGTCTAAAGATTCTGCATCATCAATTTGATTTAAAAATTTTACCTGCATATCATCAGCAAGTGTACTGGCAATTGCATAAAATTTTGAAATACCGCAGTTATCATCGATAACAGCTTCGGTAGCGCCGTTTGGGGTGGTAAGTTGGTAGCACATAGAGGTTGATTTAAATTTTCAATATAGGGTAATCGTTATTATTTTTCAGCTTCAATTTGCAAGGGGTAATCATTCTGTTTGTTACTCTCTTCTATCCCTTGTGCGTTTTTTATTCGTTTACAGCCTTTCTGCCACCCTTGTACTTTGCCTTCTTTACTTTTTCGCCGGCCAGTATTTTTTCGGCGCCTACATTTCTGCCATCACTGGGGCAACCATATTTTTCTTTTTTGCGAAAAATGTTTGTTATAAAACATCCGCTTAATAAAAACGATACACAAAATATGGCTACTATAATTTTTTTCATTTCTTAAAGATATATTTTTCTTCGCTTTAGTAAAAGCGCAATAGAAAATTAATGTTGAACGGAAGTCCTTCCTTCGTCAGGATAAACTCGGCCACAAATGTCACATCAGAGAACAATTGCTTGTCAAAAAAAAACCTCATCCCAACCCTTCTCCTTTAGGAGAAGGAACTTGAAGTTGGCATCTCATAACTTCCGCACTCTATTTGTTATCGCTTCAATCTTTCCGCTGGTTCCCCCTTTAAGGGGCGGAGGGAGTTTCTTTAAACCACCCGCTGTACATCAAATAGTTATTGGCAATCCTGTCTATCTCGCCATGTATCATTTCCTGGCTAACATCTTTTACTTTTTTTGCAGGAATGCCGGCATAAATACTGCCTGCTTCCACAATAGTATTTTCAAGCACTACGGCCCCTGCGGCAATAATACTGTTGCTGCCAATATGGGCATTGTCCATAACAATGGCACCCATACCTACCAGCACATTATCATCTATAACGCAGCCATGTACAATTGCATTGTGTCCAATGCTAACATTATTTCCAATGCTGGTGCCGGTTTTCTGGTAGGTACAGTGAATTACAGCGCCATCCTGCACATTTACCTTATTACCCATGCGTATAAAATTTACATCGCCACGCAACACAGCATTAAACCAAACACTGCAATCATCACCCATTATTACCTCGCCAACAATAGTGGCATTAGGCGCTATAAAACAATTGTTACCCATTACTGGCATTATTCCTTTTACCGGAAGAATTACTGGCATATTGTAAGTTTTAATACTGCCTTTGGCAGTGTTGACATAATTTTTTTGAAACGAGCTATTGAATATCTATTGGACTGTATTGGCGTCGCACTCTTCAGCAATATATCTTTATTGAGCAGATTAAATGCAGCAAATACTTTTATCAGTTGCAATTTAACCAAACATTTATAATTCAATTAATCTTTACGAACTTTACAATATATGAGTAACAGGAATTTATTTTTACAGCACGTAGGACAAACCTCCGAAGCGCCTTTGGCTTTAGAAATTGTAAAAGCCGAAGGCAGTAAACTATTTGATGCTGACGGAAAAGAATATATTGATTTGATCGGCGGGATCAGCGTTTGCAATGTAGGCCACCGGCACCCCAAAGTTATTGAAGCCATAAAAAAACAATTAGACGATTACCTGCACATTATGGTGTATGGCGAGCTGGTGCAAAGTCCGCAGGTGCAATATGCTACATTACTTACTCAACATTTGCCACAATCATTAAACGCCGTTTTTTTTACCGCTAGTGGCAGCGAAGCTACAGAAGGCGCTATGAAACTGGCAAAACGTTATAGTAACAGAACTCAAATTATCTCTTTTAAAAACAGTTACCATGGCAGCACACAAGGTGCATTAAGCATAATGGGAGATGAGTATTGGCGCAATGCCTTCCGGCCTTTGTTACCCGATACCATGCAACTGAATTATAATTCTTTTGAAGATTTAGAAAATATAACTGAACGTACTGCCTGTGTAATTGCAGAAACAGTACAAGCTGAAGCCGGTGTGTTAGTACCGCAAAATAATTGGCTTAAAGCATTAAGAGAAAAATGTACTGCCACCGGAACGCTGTTAGTTTTAGACGAGATACAATGTGGCTTTGGCCGCAACGGAAGCTTATGGGCTTTTGAACAATTTGATGCGGTACCCGATATTTTATTATTAGGTAAAGCATTGGGCGGCGGTATGCCGTTAGGTGCTTTTGTTGCCGATAAAAAAATAATGGACAGCCTTTCGCACAACCCGGTGCTGGGGCATATCAATACTTTTGGGGGTCACCCGGTTTGCTGTGCTGCCGGCTTAGCTGCATTTAAAGTATTGCTGCAAGAAAAATTAATTGATGGCGTAAAAGAAAAAGAAGCTTTGTTTATCACTCTGTTGCAGCATCCAAAAATAAAATCGGTACGTAGTTGTGGTTTAATGATGGCGGTGGAGTTTGATAATTTTGAAATGAATAAAAAAATAATTGATGCATTGATTGTACAAGGCGTTTTTACCGATTGGTTTTTGTTTGCATCAAATTGTTTCAGGATTGTGCCGCCGTTAACTATTAGTAGAGAAGAAATAACAACTGCCTGCAAAAAAATTATTGCGTTACTGGAAAACTATTGAACCCCAAAACAGCATGAAAAAATTAATTAAAGTATGCCTGCGTATTGTAATGGCATTGATACTACTCTATCTTATATTACTTATACCTGATAATAATAATAATACTAAAGTTGTAACGGCAGGCGCCCAACTATTCTATTGGAACAGGGATAATGTTTGGCAATTAATGGAACAGCAATTTATTGATGCAAAAAAAACAACTCCTTTAAAGTTAGATTCTTCAATTCAATCATTGAAGAGCATTGCAGAAAATAAATTAGCTGTTTTTCAGCAGGGTACTTATGCAATAACTGATACCAGTTTTGCCACAGCCGAGAATACTTTTTTTAACCTGGCTTCTTTAATTGCAGCCAGCCCAGATGAGGTAAAATGGTTTATTGATTACTATAACAGATTTCGCAGCTATATTAAGCTGGTTTCTGTGCAAGAGAATAAAAAAGATACCGTAGAAAAAAATGCGCTGTACAGTTTATTATATGGCATGCGTGCAGCTGTAGAGGAAGTTTTATTACAAAGCGATGCTGCAAAAATTTCTCCTGCTATGCTGGTGCAGCAGCATAGTTCGGTAACACCGTTTACACAAATCTTTGGGATTGAAGTACACAGCGGCGATCTGCTGGTATCACGTGGTGGTGCCGAAGTTTCGGCATTAATATCAAGAGGTAATGATTACCCTGGAAACTTTTCTCACGTAGCATTAATATTTATTGATACCAAATCAAATATCCCTTATTTAATTGAAGCACATATTGAAAAAGGTGTAGCCGTTTCAACTGTTGAGCAATATGAAAAGGATAAGAAATTACGCTTTATGGTATTGCGTTTGAGGCATGATTTGCCAGCAATGCAACAGAATAAAATGTTGCCGCAAAGAGCAGCACAATTGATGTATGATGAAGCACAGAGCCGCCATATCCCTTACGATTTTAAAATGAATTTTGCTGACTCTGCCGAAATGTTTTGTTCGGAAGTGGCTTCGTACGCATACCGGAAAAATGGCGTACGGCTGTGGCAGCATATTTCTACCATATCATCAACCGGTGTGGTAAACTGGTTACATGATTTTGGTGTAGAAAATTTTGTAACGCAAATGCCTTCCGACCTGGAGTATGATCCGCAATTAGCTATTGTTGCCGAATGGCGTGATCCGGAAACCTTGTACAAAGATCATATTGATAACGCAGCAATGGATGCGCTTTTAGAAAAAGCCAATACCGGAACCAGTATTGGTTATAATAAATGGATGTTGCCCATTGCAAGAGTTATAAAAGGTTGGAGCTGGATAAAAAATATTTTTGGTAAACCTGGCACTATTCCGGAAGGGATGAGTGCTACAAGTGCATTAAAGAACCAAACTTTTGTTGCTATGCATGTTGCTGTTAAAACTACAACAACGCAACTGGCGACCAATTTTATTAAGCAAAATGGTTACCGGCCCCCTTACTGGCAGTTGGTAAAATTTGCGGAACAAGCGGCAAAACAATTTTAAAACAAGCAGCATTATTGCGGGTGATAAATGCTCTCAGCATTTTTATACACAGTCGCTTTATCTAAGGTCATGGGTTTAGTTTTTTGTTGCAGGTACATTTGCACCTGGTCATCAAAATGTTTATTGCCGGGCCTTGCACTGGCGCCATACATGTTAATAGTTTCAATTTTTGGTAAGCTATCTTTTGCAAACCGTACAAACATTATCAGCCCATCGCCACCAACAGATTTTAATTTGCCATTTTTATAAGGCTCCGTCCATTGTGGAGAAAGTAGATCAGGAAATCCACCCAGCGGCCATTCTTTATCGCCTCTTACTAATTTTTGCAGGTCGCCTAATTCGATATCCGTTCTGCTAAAATTGGTTTGCATATAATTGTGGATATACTTAAATGTTTCCACAGCCTCTTGCTTTGTGATAGACCTTGGCTCTTGTCCGTGCAAAGTTTTTTTAAGGTATTCATAGGCTAATAAAAAAATAGCAGCGCCTTTACTGCCGGCATCGCCACGTTTATCCCAATTTTTAAAAGTGGTAATGAGTGAAGCGTATTCCGGATATTCCGCTTCGCTTAACAGGAACAAACTGTCAATTTTATAAGGGTATTGTAATGCCGAAGGCAATTGTTTATCAAACTTAATTTGTTTAAATTTTTCATATGAGAGCTTTTCATTTTGCGGAAACATTTCTAAAAAACGCACACTTCTATTTAAATGATATTGCTCCCAGCCATCTTCTTTTGCAAATGCAGCCGGGTTTAAATTATCTTTTTCAGCAGTAGCAAAAAAAGAAGAATGATTAGTGTTGAATAAAAATCCGCTTAAAGGATTGATGTATTGCGGTAGTGCTTTTATACTTTTAAAATTGGTCCACAATGTTTTTGAAGTGTTACCTGGTAATGTTCTTTTCCAGTTATAACCTGCTTCTCTTACTGGCATCAATGCATTGTTCAAATAAAAAACAGTATCATGTTTGTCGGCATACATAATATTGAACATGCTCAGTTCCTGTTTATTTAATGCCGCATAAAACTGGGTAAAATTTTTCGCCTTATTCATTTCATACCATTGTTGCAGTACGCCAATTTTCATATTGGCACCTAATCGCATAGAAAAAAAGCCCTGCTTGTTTTTCATGGTAGCGCCATACTTGCTCCAGTAAACTTTTCTTTTAATGGTTATTGGAATGCCTTTTATTTTCAGCTTTACCGTTTTTACTTCAAGGTTTGTCCATTGCCCGTCAAATTTATATTGCAATGGATTATCAGCATTCATTTCCAACTGGTATTCATCTAACCTGTCGCAATAATTTACCGTATGTGCCCAACCTAAATTTTCATTTACACCATGTAAAATGCAGGGGCCACCAGCTAACAAACCACCCAATACATTCAACCCTTCTTCGCTGCAAATATGTGCTTCGTAAAATGCTTGCGGGCCGGTGTTGGGCTGGTGTGCATTTATTAAAAGAAAAGCTTCGCCGGTAGTTGTTTTAGAAGAATGAATAGCGGAGGAGTTACTACCTTTTTTGTTTAGTTCGGGTGCTTCCCATTCACTGTTATTAAAAATTCTTTGCAATGCGCCATCGGCACCATTAAAAATAGTTAGCGCAAAAACAGAGGAGGCGATGTATTCTTTGGCAGTGATGGGGAATAATTTTTTGTGCAATAATTCCTGCGGATGCGTTGCTGCATAATGATTCAATGCCTGTACATAACCGTCGATCAGTCTTAAAAATTCAGGAGAAAGGGTATTCCATTTTTCTTCAGTTATTTCTTTGCAACGAAATAACGCAAAAGCATAATCACCTGCGGCCCCGGCTTTGCCCAGCACTTTACCCATTAAACCTTTGGTGGGTAATACCACCTGTTGCAAACTTGCAAAATCATCTTCCGCTTCGGCCCAGGCTAAGCCATAAGCCACTTCAGCATCAGTTTTTGCAAAAATATGCGGCACACCAAAACTATCTCTTACAATATCTATTGCAGATGGGTCAATTTTGTTTTGAGAAAAACCTGTGGTAACAAAAAGATAAAAACAAAGGCTGAAAAAAAGATATTTCATTGTGTTAAATAATAGCAGTTATTGTTAATGAGATGCAGTTAAATTACTGATATTTGGCATTCTATATTTGCCATTATAATATTCAACTTTAAATATAAGCGAAAATTTTCAGCAAGATTTGGGTTTTATAAATTTTACCAACAAAATACTTTTGTGTAAAATAAATATACAATGAGCCAGCAGGAACATATAAATTATAACCGCATTGCTGAGGCAATCGAATATATTCAAACCAATTTTAAGCAACAGCCCAACCTGGATGAAGTGGCAGCGAAAGTACATTTAAGCCCTTTCCATTTTCAACGCTTATTTACCGATTGGGCTGGAGTGAGCCCTAAAAAGTTTTTGCAATATACCAGTGTACAGTATGCAAAAAATATTTTAAAAGATAAGCAGGCCAGCTTGTTTGATGCTGCTTTTGAAACCGGGCTTTCAGGCACTGGCAGATTGCACGACCTGTTTATTAAGATAGAAGGGATGACACCGGGAGAATTTAAAAATGGCGGCGACAATCTTTTTATCAATTACAGTTATGCCGAAACTCCTTTTGGAAATATTTTGGTGGCATCTACCCCCAAAGGCATTTGCTATATGGCATTTGCTGATGATGAGCAACAGGCATTTGCCGATTTGAAACTGTATTTCCCCAAAGCACATTTTAAACAAATGCTGGATATCATTCAACAAAATGCCTTATATATATTTACCCACGACTGGAGTAAGCTGCATCAAATAAAATTGCATTTAAAAGGCACCGAGTTTCAATTAAAAGTTTGGGAAACCTTGCTGAAAATTCCAATGGGCCAATTAGCTACCTATGGAACTATTGCAACACAAATTAAAAAACCTAATGCCTCCAGGGCAGTTGGCACTGCCATTGGCAGCAATCCTGTTGCGTTCTTAATTCCCTGCCATCGTGTTATACAATCCACTGGCACATTTGGCGGTTACATGTGGGGCCCGGTAAGAAAAACTGCTATCATTGGTTGGGAGGCTGCAAAAACACAATTGTAAATCAGCAAGAACCGGGTTTTAATTTTTTATAGCTTCATGCAATTTTGTTCAACAAAAAAATTACAATGAAAACATTTATTTTAATTCATGGTTCGTGGCATAGTGCCTGGAACTGGCATAAAGTAATTCCAGCTTTAGTGCAGCAAGGTCATAAAGCCATTGCAATTGATCTACCTGGAATGGGAAGGGATAAAACTCCCATTAACGAAGTGAAAATGCAATTGACAGTGCAAAAAATTTGCGAACTGATAGACAGTATTGAAGGCAAAGTGATCTTAGTGGGGCATAGTAAAAATGGCATCATGATTTCACAGGTGGCTGAGTACCGTCCCCGAAAAATTGAAAAATTAATTTACCTGGCAGCTTACCTGGTTCCTAATGGTAAAACTCAACGGGAATATTCGGTGCTGGATACCGAAGGCGTGCTTAAACCATTTGTAACACGCCATGAAGAATTAAATGCCACAACATTACAACCTGACATTTATAAAGAAGGATTGTACTATGATTGTGATAATAATATTATAGAGCTGGCGAAATTATTATTAAGTCATGAACCCGTTGAATCTGGCATTACGCCGCTGCAACTTACTGGTGAAAACTATGGTAGCGTACCCCGGTTTTATATTGAATGCACACAGGATAAAGCCGTAACCCCTTTTATACAGCACAAAATGTATACAGAAATGCCTTGCCAAAAAGTTTATAGTATGGATACTAGCCACTCGCCTTTTTTTAGCCGGCCAGATGAATTAGTGAATATTCTTTGCGAAATTGCATCAGCCTGACTTAATTTTTGCGGTGATAAAACATAATGAAATAAATGCTGTTATTTTAAGAAGTAAGATCAGGAAAAAAGAAATTATTTTAGCAGGAAACGGGAAGCTTAAAATTTATGGATCGTTATCTTGCCAATCGGGCAAAAGAATGCATAAACAAAACCGTATATTTTTTGAATCAGAAAATAGTGCGGGTAAAAATGGCTACCGCCCTTGCGGACATTGTATGAAAGAAAAATATAAAAACTGGAAAGATGGATCTGTTCTCTAACTTAGTTGACCCTGCGATTAATTTATTGCCTGCTGATGGGGTAGTAAATTATTATGGTACTGTGTTCGATCATAACAAAGCACAATTTTATTATAACACTTTATTAGAAACTATTGCGTGGAAGAACGACGAAGCTATAATGTTTAATAAGCATATTATTACCAAACGAAAAGCAGCCTGGTATGGCGATAGTAATTATGCATATACTTATTCTAATGCTACAAAATATGCATTGCCATGGACAAAAGAACTACAGGAATTAAAAGCAGTTGCTGAAACACTCACCGGAGCAACCTATAACTCCTGCCTTTTAAATTTATACCACGATGGCGATGAAGGAATGGCCTGGCATAGTGATGACGAAAAAACACTGGCGAAAAATGGCGTCATTGCTTCCTTAAGTTTTGGTGCCGAACGAAAGTTTTCTTTTAAGCACAAGCAAACCAAAGAAACCGTTTCCCTGGTATTAGAAAATGGTAGCCTGCTGGTAATGAAAGGCGCTACTCAAACTAATTGGCTGCACCGCCTGCCCCCAACAAAATAAATACATCTGCCAAGGGTAAACCTTACTTTCAGAACAATTTTACTTTAAACACTTTACATTTTCTTGCAAAACTATTTTTAAAATAATTTGCAATTATGAAAAGCAATCATTTACTTTGTATTTCAAAGTGCTTTTTTTATGAACAGTCCACAACAGTCATTAGAAGATCTGCAACACATAAAAAAAATGATGGAACGCAGCAGCCGTTTTATCAGCCTTAGTGGCTTAAGTGGTATTGCTGCGGGAATATGTGCATTGGCGGGAGCCTGGTTTGCCAGCCAAAAAATTAATTGCTGGGTAAAAGGCGATTGTCAACTGAGTCATTTAATTGATAGCGGCGGATTGCAATTAATGAATGAACTGTTTTGGATCGCTACCCTAACTTTTGTAGCCGCATTTGTTTTAGCTTTTCTATTTACTTTTTTACGCAGCAAAAAAACTGGTACGCCAATGTGGGGCGGCAGTACATTGCGTTTGTTATGGAATACCGCAGTGCCTTTAATTGCAGGTGCAGTCTTTTTATTCAGGATGCTGCAAATGGGACAATACGATTTGATTGCGCCCGGCTGTTTAATATTTTACGGGCTGGCGTTGATAAACGGAAGTAAGTACACTTTGGGTGAAATTAAGTATTTAGGTTACGGTAATTTATTATTGGGTATTATTAATTTGTGGTTTGTGGGCTATGGTTTACATTTTTGGGCAATGGGTTTTGGAGTACTGCATATAGTTTACGGAATAGTAATGTGGAATAAATACGAAAGAAAGGCAAAAAGCTAAGAGCATAAGGCCAAGCTTCAGACATTAGCTTTTTTGCTTTTAAAAGTTATAGGATGATATGAATTTAATAGAAAACTTAAATAAAATATTTGACAGCCGTATTCGCCTGGGTATAATGAGCGCCCTGATGGTAAATGCGGAAGTAAATTTTAATGAACTGAAAGAACTGCTGAGTATAACAGATGGTAACCTGGCCAGCCATTTAAAAACGCTGGAAGAAAGTGGTTATGTGAAAATTCAAAAAGGATTTATTGGACGCAAAACAAATACTACCTACTCCGTTACCAAAGCTGGGGAAAAAGCTTTTAAGCTGCATTTGGCTGCGTTGGAAAAAATGATAGGATCGGTAAAGTAAATTTTTTTGCACTTACACTTTGAAATACAAAGTACTTTTAAAAAATGAATAAATACATAAAAACAATTTTAATTTTTATAGCCGTGTGGTTTGCTGCTTCATTTTTAAATGGGTTGATCAGTGGTATTGCCATTACTATACTGGACTCCAAACATTTAGGAGCAGATGGTATGTCTTTATCTTTTATTCTTTCTTTTATCCTAAGCATACCTTTTGTTGGCCTGGTGTGGCTGGTTACAATAATAGCACAGGCACACGGTAGCAAGGGGCATGCATTTTTTCAAACTATATTAACTACTACATTTATTTGTGCCATACTGGCGGCCGTATTTTTTGTAAATACTATAGGCAACGATTTTACTAACGCAAAATTTATTGTTGGCCTGGGTATTATTATCTCTGCAGTTAGTGCGGTATTATTTTTTAGAAATCAATTTAAAGCTGATGAATAAAATACGTACCATTTTGATCCGCTGGCGTTCTAAGTTATTGGTTTATTTAACCCATAACATGGCTTTGCCTGTATTGAGGCTTGTTCGTAAACCAAAAATATTTCCTTACAGTACCCACGAGCTTAAGCATTTTCCACAGGGGTCACTTGGTAATGACCTGGTTAAATTTTTAGAAGAAAGGAATTTACAACTCTTGCCGCATTATGCCAAGCATGATATTAAGCATATCGTATTGCAATATGATACTACTGATGATGGAGAGGTTTGCCTGCAATGTTTTATGCTGGGGAACGGGCATATTTCTTTTCCTGTGGCAGCTACTGTTTTATATGGTATGGTAACCATGCCGGAGCACTGGAAAAAATTCAGATCAGCTTACCGCAGAGGCAAAAACGCCATGCCCATTGCAAACTGGCATTGGTTTAAAATTTTGCAGGAACCAACAATTTCGCTGATTAAAAAAATAAACTACTAAGTACCATGCGATTTAAAATTATGGCTTACCTGTATTGCCTGGAATTATTGATCATTCAACTAACAAAAAAATAAAATCATGAAAGCAGCTACACTAAAACTTATTTTAATAACTGCCGGCGCAGTCTTATTCAACATTATTTTTTGGCAGGAAAAACTTGCCCTTAATGCCTTACTCTTTGATGCCTTTATTTTGTGGTCTGTTTTTTATTTGTACCCTGCTGCCTTTACCAAACCGGCAATGAAGTGGTTGTTGCTGGCGCATATTGTGGCTTTAGTTACAGTGTTAGTGCATAATACTGTGCTCAGTAAACTGACCTTTAGTGTTACACTTTTGTTAGTGGTGGTGTTTACACAATACCTTCATCGTTCGGTTTGGTATGCAGCAGCATCGGCTGCGGGTAATTATGTACTGTTTATTTTTTCTTTTTTTGAAAATGTAAAACAAGTAAGAACCGGTGGCATCAGATCTTTAGGTATCAGAAAAGCCTTACGCTTTGCTATTATTCCTTTACTGATAGCCGCTGTTTTCTTTTTGTTGTACTCCTTTTCCAATGCCATTTTTCAGGATGCAGTAAAAGATATGAGCATTACACTGGGCAATTTCTTTACCCATTTTTTTAGCTGGTTTAGCTGGGATAGGTTTAGCTTTTTATTACTGGGGGTATTTGTTACCGGCGGCTTGTTATTAAAAATGCATAGCAATTATTTTTCAGAAAAAGATTTTTCGCAGCACAACGATCTGTGGCGCAAAAAAAATAATTTAAACCAATGGAAACAGAGCGCCATGTTTGATGTATTGTCTGTTTTTATGGGCAAATTTGCCAATGGTATATTGGCTTTAAGAAATGAAAATACAGTAGGTATGATAAGCCTGTTAATGCTTAATCTATTATTGCTGTTTATTAATGCTATTGATGTAGTGTACGTTTGGTTTGGGTTTACCTATACACCTAACTTAGATTTGAAAGAGTATGTACATGAAGGTACAGGCATGTTAATATTCTCTATTGTACTGGCTATTGCGGTATTGTTATTTTTCTTCCGGGGTAATTTAAATTTTTATAAAAAAAATAAATGGCTGCGCTACGGTGCTTATGGATGGATATTGCAGAACGCCATAGTCGTAGTATCTGTGTTACTGAGAGATTATTATTACATACAACACATGGGGCTTGCTTATAAACGAATTGGTGTGCTGTTTTTTTTATCGATGGTACTGATGGGATTGATAACAGTGTTCATCAAAATTCAGCAGCGCAAAACAAGTTATTATCTGTTAAGAGTAAATGGCTGGTTTGCTATCATACTGCTGGTTACTGCTTCTTGTATACACTGGGATGAAGCAATGGCAAAGTATAATATTGCCCATAAGAACACTGTGCCGCTTGATGTAAAATTTCTGCTCACGCTTTCAGACAAAACATTGCCACTGATTGAAAAGCACCAGGATATTTTAAATAGCACTGCTGCAACTATTAATGACGAAGGCAGTTATTTATACCGTTCTTCTCTTACCGAAAAGCAATTGTTTGAACAGCGCAAGAAGAATTTTTTAGAAGAGCAGAAAAAATACTCCTGGTTATCATGGAATGTTACAGATGCTTATGTAAAAGATGAACTGAAAAAACCTATTGCTATTTCATCTGTACAATAAAATAAATATTGCATGAAATTACTCCGTTCTTTTGCCTTTGCTTTTAATGGATGGAAAATTTGCTTCAGCTCCGAAATTAATTTTAGAATTCATATGCTGTTTACCATTGCAGCACTGTTGCTGAGTATTACACTTAAAATAACTTCTGCCGAATGGCTGGCTATAATTTTTTGCATTGCTTTTGTAGCTGCAATGGAAATGACCAATACCGCTATTGAAAAATTATGCGATGTAGTACAACCGGGTATTCACCTCGCCATTAAAAAAGTAAAAGATATTGCAGCCGGCGCCGTATTGCTGGCAGCAGTTTGCAGTGTAGTAATTGGCAGTATCATTTTTCTGCCTAAAATAATTATTTTAATGAAATCATTTTATAAATGAAAACAACTATTTCTTTTCAAAAATTATTGTGGGCCTTTTTTGCTTTTATAGGCGGGTTGATATTGGTAAGATTTATTTACACGGGTAAGTATGCTTTTATTTTTTTGATATGGAATTTGTTTTTAGCATGGATTCCATTTACAATAAGTACATTTTTTAAAATGATAGCTAATGCTGATAAATGGAAGCAGGTAATCGTTTTTTCAGCCTGGTTAATTTTCTTTCCTAATGCCCTGTATATTGTTACCGATCTGATTCACCTGGAGCAGGAAACCTCCGTACCCAAGTGGTATGATGCAGTATTATTATTTTCTTCCTCTGCAATTGGTGTAATTATGGCTTTTGTTTCATTATTGCAGGTAGAAAGATATTTAGCACATAAATTTAATAGAACTGTTGTGCAGGTTATTGTTTTCTCCATTTTGTTTTTAGGGTCTTTTGGTGTTTACCTTGGCCGCTTTTTAAGATGGAATAGTTGGGATATTATCAGCAATCCACTCGGTTTATTATCTTCCATAGGCCAGCGTTTTGTTTTTCCTTTGCAGCATATACAAACATGGGGCATCACAATAATACTTACTACAGCTTTTTATTTGTTGTACCTGGTAATAAAAAAATTGCCTGGTTATTTAAACCAGGCAATTCAATAAAATTATAAGTAGTGTTTAAAAATCTAATCCCATTGCAAAATACAATATAGGTTTGCCTTTAAAAAAGCCATTCATAGGCCAACCTGCATCAAATTTTAAAAAATAACCCAGCAAAGTACTTCTTGCACCAAAACCATAACCACCGGCAAAAGGCCCAACACCACCTGCCTTTACTTTAAGGGTAACATCGCCGGTTTCATTAAGGTAATAAGTACTTGGTCGTCCTATTTTATTATAGCCGCCATTCCACGCAGTACCTAAATCGGTAAATTGTACCAGTTGAAAATTACGTAAAAACGCATTGTTGATAGGGCGCTTAAATAAAGTGCTGAACACAGGCAACCTGAACTCACTGTTAATTACAACAGCATTATTACCATTGGCAACATTTTGTATAAAGCCCCTCATATTTACAGCAAGACTTTGAAAAGCATAGTCCTGATCTGTAGCAACAGGAGTGTTGCTGTTGTAATATCTTTCTTTAATTAATCCGCCGGTGTTAGGATCGATTTTTTGATTTTGTCCAAACATTAACCAGCCATCTACACCACCTAAATAGTAGATCATTTTTTGATTACCCCAGCTAAAATCACCCGCTGCTCTACCTGCCCAGATAAAGTTTTGAAAAATGGGGTAGTAGTAACGGGCATCAAATCCTAAATTAAATGTTTGAGGCCCATCGGCACTTACTACTTTATTTACCTGGTAGTTCCAATCTAAAAATGCTTTGTAACGTAAACCGTTCCAGATATTCATTGTTGGGTTTAAGGTGTTATCATAAATAAATTCAAGACGGGAAATGGAATACAAAGTTTTACTGTCTGGATATACTAACGAAAAAGGATCCACTGCACCCATAACCGCCTTATCTGATCTTATACCGCTGGTAAAGCGAATGCTTTTATGTGTATCAAATGGATAGGAAATATTACCTTGGTATATGTTGGTAAATATTCTGCCGGGATATGTTACAGTGCCATCACTAAAAGATACTGCTTCAGAATTTCTGTAGTAAGATGCTCCCCAGTCAATTCTTCTTTTTAAATTTTGATAGTTTGCAAACCACTCATTGTCTTTTAAATTACTGGATATTTTAAAGGCTCCGGTAATTTTTACATCTTCCATTAATTCGGATGTACCAATACGTATCAAACCATTAAGTGGTGTAGAAGTACTCAGCCTTATAGGGCCCGATTGATTTGCACCGCCAAAAACCTGGTATTTGTTTATTAATACAGAATTATTAAATCCTGCTGATCCACTCTCTACATAAAATTTTTGTGGCTTATATGGAAAAAGTTTTATGCTCTTTAAAACAGCTTCCCCTTCTGTTTCATCATTGGAAATTGCTTTGGCTGTTGCACTGCTGTCTTTTTTCTCGTTGGCAAATTCACTCTGAAAAAAGTCGTCATCTTTTTTTGCGGTATCAACAGTTGCATCTGCTGGTACTACTTTAGGCATATTGGCAATTTTATATTCTGCCATTTTCTTTTTCATGTATTCGGTGGGCTGTGCATTTATATTGCGACGGCGCAACGCATCTTCGTTTATTTTTAGTTTGTACAATACTTTTTCATCGCTTTGCCGGGTTACTTCACTCACCTGGTTATTATCACCGGCAATCCTTGTTTCGTACAATTTGCTTTCGTAATTGGTTAATGGAAAGGTGTAAGCCGAGTCGGATGATACAGCAACTACTGCAATGGAATCCACATCAGTTTTTTTATACAGCTTTAAAGTGCTGTCTACTTCTTTAGCAGAAGGGTTGCGTAAAATATCTGCACCAATTAAAACCAATGTATCAAGGCCCTCAGCTTTAGTGGTAAAAAATCCTGCATAGCGGTTACCCACGCCATTCTCGTCGCTTACAAACGTAAAGTGATTTTGATTGTATTGCATAGGAGAACGGGCATCGCCATATTTTAAATGGGATAGCTGTGTAATTTGATTAAGCTCTGGCTTATCACCAAAATTGGTCACTAAAAAAACATTGTAATGATAACTGCTGGGTAAAGAGGTATCGCCGCCTTTTGCATAAGGTGTGGGCCTGTTGCTGGCAAATAGAATTCCGGTTTTGTTAGGAAAGGCTACAAAAGAAGCGTCACGGTCATCATACACATCATCTGTAATTTGTTTTACTTTTTCTTTTTGCAGGTCCAAAGTAAAAATATCAGTATGCCCGTTTTTAACAGCAGTAATTAATAAGGTGTTGCTGTTGTTGATATAGCTGATGTCCTGCACAAGGTCAAAATGCTGCGTTAAGTCCAGTTTAAATTGTTTAATTCTTGTAATGGCATCATACACAAACATGTTTATTTTGCCTTCGGTGGTGTATAGTACGGCAATCCTGGTGCCTTTTGGGTCCCAGGCAATTAATGGGTAATTAGGGTTAATCTCATTTTGCCTGCTGCGAACACCAAATTTTAATAAAGTTTTATTTACATCTTCATCATTATAAATAACCCTTACAATACCTTTTTTAAATTGTGTAACTACATAAGCCCTGCTCTTTTTTGTAGGGTTTACATTAAACCGGAAATAATCAATGCGTTTATTAATATCAAAGCCTTCTACATAACTTCCTTTGGGGTAAGGTTTTCTTTTAGTAATATCGTTGTAGTATTTTTCATTCTGGTACTCCATAAACTCTGCCAGTACATCTTTAAATTTCTTTTTACAAACCTGCATGCAGGCTTTGTTCAGGTTTTTATAAATGCGTGCCAGGTACAACAGGTAAGTGGTGTTTTCTTTTTTATAACGTTCTTCTATATAATACCAAAAAGCATGGCCTGCAATTTCTGGTCTTGCAAAAACAAAGCGACTGAAGTTTTTATAATTTTCACTCAGTATTTCGCTTTTTAATTCATCATCCAGATCGGTGCTCCAGTTTTCGGCAAGGTATTGTGCGTAGCCATCGGTAAGCCATTTGGGCAAATCCAGTAAAGCCTGGTTGCCTGCCACTTCTCCAAGGTCTTCTCCAAAAAGTAAATTATCGGTTAATACCTTTGCAATACCCGTTCTTATTTGATACCGCAGTTTGTAATGGTCGGCATCAAAATAAATCACCATTTTATTGTTTACCAGTTTAGTGGCGCCGCTGTTATTTTGCCAATCAATACCTAAACCAATATTGCTTTGCACCATATCGGCATAGCTGTTGTATAAAACAATATTGGCACGGCGTTGTAAGCTGTATTCAGCAGCAGTCTCTATTTGGGGCAATTCTTTTTCGGCGCTTTGAGCCACAAATTTTGCCAACTCCTGTCCGCCCTGGTTAAAATAAATATTAAAGTTTTTGGTTTGGTAGTATTGCCATTTAAACTTTTTAAACTGCACCCGGTTTTTTCCAAACTCCACCGCATTAACCTGAGCTTTTAAAGTAAATGGCAGCATGCAAAATGCAAAAAGAGATAATAGAAAAATTTTGCAGCCAGCTGCAGTAATCCTGCTAAGCATCGTTGCGTCGCACTCTTGTACGTTATACCTTTCTTCAACTTTTATCGAAGCGGTTAGGGCGCATGTATTCGTCGGTATTTTCATATTGTCTTTATTGATCTGTATCTGTAATTTTTTTCAAAAATGCTTTTCGTAATATTTCAGGCGATTTAAGTAAAGTCGGTTTACTTTGTATAAAGAATCGTTTATACCTTAAAATTAGTTGTTTTGCAATAAATTATACCAATCAAAATTATAAGCCGAATGTTAAAAATAAAATCCTTTGTCTTTAGCCCCATACAGGAAAATACGTATTTACTGTACGATGAGTTTAATAATTGCGCCATTATTGATCCCGGCTGCTATTTTGATGCCGAAAAAGAACAACTTACACAATTTATCCGGCAGAGTGGATTAACTGCTAAAATGCTGCTTAACACCCATTGCCACCTCGATCATATTTTTGGTAATAAATATATCGCCGAAACTTACGGTTTAGTTGCTCAAATTCATGAAAAAGAAAAAGTGGTACTGGAGTTTGCACCCACCAGCGGGTTAATGTACAACCTGCCTTTTGATAATTATACCGGCGAATTTATTTTTCTAAAGGAAGGGGATACCATTTTAATAGGCAAGGATGAATTAAAAGTAATAGAAGCACCGGGCCATTCGCCGGGGCATATTTGCTTTTACAGCGCTAAACAAAATTTTTTAATTGGCGGCGATGTACTCTTCAATCGCAGTATTGGCCGTACCGACCTGCCCGGCGGAAACCATGAGCAATTGATAAAAAATATTAAAGAAAAACTGTTTGTTTTGCCAGATGAAACGGTGGTGTACAGCGGCCATGGGCCGGCAACAACTATTGGTGAGGAGAAACAAGAGAATCCGTATTTAACTTAACTCATTAGATCCTGCCAGGCGGCTGGCTTTTCTGTGCTTTCTTTCTGTAATATATTTAATCACTGCATGCTCCAGGTAATGATGCAATGGTAAAAGTATTGCAATCAGTACCACTTTTATGGCCAGCACCTTCCAGGGTTCGCCGTGTGTGGCATGATGTATCCAGGTATCAGCCAGCAGTATTATAAACTCAAACAGGAATATAAATGAAATAAACCCCAAAAACCTTACCCATTTAAGCGATACATTAAATAATCCAAATGTTGCCAGCAAAACAAACAGGGAAATAATACCTAATACAATACCCATGTACTGCCAGTTGTGTCTTGCTTTGGTGGCTTCTGCAGCTTCTGCATCTAATCTTTCTTTACGCTTGTTTTCTGTGTCTATTTCAACTGCAAGTACATCTTTTGCTTTGCTTTTTTCTTCTTCATCAAATCTTGCTTTTTGGAACAAACCGTTATAAAAAACAGACATTCTATAATCACCTGTTTTTTGATAACAACTATCCAGCGCTTCGTAAAAATCTTTATTAGCAGCAGCGTTTTTTAAACTGTCGTTAATTGCAATTGATTTTTTTAGATAATCAATGGCTTGTTCAGCCCTGCCCGATTCGTACAAAAATTTGCAATATTGTAAATAAACGCCTGGTAGTGTAAATGTGTTACCTTGTTTTTCAAATATGGGCAATGTCTTTTCAAAATAATATTTTGCAGAATCGTATTGTTTTAAAACTGTAAAGGCTTGTGCCGTACCAAAATCAATTTGGTAGCCCATGTTACTTTTGTCAAAGCTGGCTTTTACTTCAGGATGAGTTCTTAAATAGGCAATCGCCTTATCTTTTTCGGGGCCGGTAATTAAAGTATTTAAAATGCCTATATAGCCGTTTACTTTATTGTCGGGTCTTTTTAAACTATCAGCCAGCAATATCTCATCTTCATATATTTTTTTAGCCGCATCGTATTTTTTTGCTGCTATATAATTGCTCCCGATATAAAACATTATGCTGAATACTTCATCCAAACTATTATTTTTTTTATAATAGTGTAAAGATTTGTACTGGTAATCTATCGCTTTATCATAATCTTCAATTCTTCTATAAAACTCTGCTAAACTGTTGTACACAATAACCTGTAGCCCTTCCTTGTTTTTGTGTTTCGATTTTTCGGCTATTGTTTGAGCAGCAATAAAAGTTTTAAACGCTTCTAATTTATCGCCATTTACTAATTGGGTAAGCCCATAGCTGATTTTGGTAATAACTATTAAGGAATCGTTATTGGTTTGTTCTGCAAATGAACTGGCAATTTCGTTGTGTTTTTTTGCAGCGTCATTATTGCCGGTATTACGGTAAAGCTTGGCTAGTTGCATGTTGCAGGCAGTTTTCTCCACCTCTAATCCTGTTTCTTTCTTACATAATTCTAATGCTTCGTTAGTATAGCTGAATGCCTTTGTTGAATATTCTTTTAAACCTGCCAATTGTGTATAAAAACCACCTGCAATACGCCTGGCTTTTATCATCATTTCTCTATCTCTGCTTTCTTCAGCAATAAAAATTCCTTTGCGTAAAATATCTTCACTGGCCGCTGGATTTTCAATATTGTATTTTGCAGCAATTTTTAAAATAATATCTAACTTATCCGAAACGTTTGGGGTATTTGCCAACTGTTTTTCCAGCCTGATTATTGCAGTATCTTTTTGAGCAAAAGAGTTTAGGGTACCAAGCAGTAATAAAATCAGTAAAATGTTTTTCATTCAGTAAAATTAGCTGGCAAAGCTATAGTTTTTCCTGACACAATTCTATCAGTACACCATTTGTGCCTTTGGGATGCAGAAAACAAACTATTTTATTATCTGCACCTTCTTTTGGGCTTTCGTTTAGCAATACAAAACCTTCGTTTTTCAACCTATCCATTTCGGCATAAATATCGGTTACGGCAAAAGCAATATGGTGCATGCCTTCGCCTTTTTTTTCGATAAATTTTGCAATTACACCGTTGGGGTCGATACTTTCCAGTAATTCTATCTTAGTATCGCCAGCTTTAAAAAATGCCGTGTTCACTTTTTCAGTTTCTACCAATTCTGTCTTATAGCACTGACTATTCAGCAGTTTTTCAAACAACGGAATAGAAATTGCCAGCTCTTTTACAGCAATACCAATATGTTCTGGTTTAAGCATAGTTTGTTTATTTAATAATACCTGTTTACGAAATCGGTAAAATGAAAGCCAACAGCTAAATGGGATAGCTAAAATAGAACCTTTTGCAGTAAATTTGCGTTATTCAGACAGAAACAAAAAAGATAGACTTTATGTTGAAATTACCGATATACTTAGACAATAATGCAACCACACCTATGGATCCAAGAGTGCTGGAAGCAATGACACCCTATTTTTTACAGCACTTTGGCAATGCTGCCAGCCGTAACCATCCCTTTGGTTGGGAAGCTGAGGAAGCGGTGGATTATGCCCGTGAGCAGGTAGCTAAATTAATTGGTGCCGATCCTAAAGAAATTATTTTTACCAGCGGTGCTACGGAAGGGGATAACCTGGGCATTAAAGGCGTGTATGAAATGTATGCCAGCAAAGGCAATCATATAATTACAGCTACTACCGAACATAAAGCGGTTTTGGATACCTGCAAGCATATTGAAAAGTTAGGTGGAGAAGTAACTTATTTACAGGTAAAAGCGGATGGCTTAATTGATTTGAAAGAACTGGAAGCAGCCATCAGGCCAACAACCATTCTTATTGCCATCATGTATGCCAATAACGAAATTGGTACTGTAATGCCAATTAAAGAGATCAGCACTATTGCCCGTAAACATGGTGTATTGGTTTTTTCAGATGGTACACAGGCGGTAGGCAAAATTCCGGTGGATGTTAATAAAGATGGTATTGACCTGATGGCTTTTACTGCACATAAAATGTACGGACCAAAAGGCGTAGGCGCATTATATGTTCGCCGGAAAAATCCAAGAGTAAAAGTAACTGCTCAAATGGATGGCGGTGGCCACGAGAGAGGCATGCGAAGCGGCACTTTAAATGTACCCGGTATAGTTGGCTTTGGTAAAGCTTGCGAAATATGTATGCTGGATATGGAAGCAGATAGCAAACGCATTATTAAAATGAGAGATCATTTAGAAACAGAATTAATGAAGCTGGAAGAGGCATATATAAATGGTAGTACCGAACATCGTTTGCCACATGTAACTAATATTAGTTTTAAGCATGTAGAAGGCGAAGGCTTGCTGATGGGCTTTAATAAAAACATTGCCTTAAGCAGCGGAAGCGCCTGTACTTCTGCCTCACTTGAACCAAGCTATGTTTTAAAGGCATTAGGTTTGGGAGATGATCTGGCACATAGCTCACTACGTTTTGGCTTAAGCAGGTTTACAACAGACGAAGAAATTGAATACACTATTAAAGCAATTAGCGAAACAGTATTGAAATTAAGAGAAATGAGTCCGCTTTGGGAAATGTATAAGGAAGGCATTGATTTGAGTACAATCGAGTGGGCAGCACATTAATTGAATTAGCTAATTAGCCAATGTGCTGATAAGTTAATGAATCGAGAACTTTCAATTAAAAGATTAAAATAAATATAGGCAGAAACAATTTTAAAGAATTAGCATATTAGCTAATCATCAAATTATCAAATTATTAATCATGGCATACTCAGAAAAAGTTATAGATCACTACCAAAATCCAAAAAATGTTGGTACGCTGGATAAAGCAAGCAAAAGTGTGGGTACGGGTTTAGTGGGTGCACCAGAATGTGGTGACGTAATGCGTTTGCAAATTGAAGTAGATAATGCAACAGGTATGATTACCGACGCTAAATTTAAAACCTTTGGTTGTGGTTCTGCAATTGCATCTTCTTCTTTGGCTACCGAATGGCTGAAAGGCAAATCTGTTGACGAAGCATTGAAAATTGATAACATGGATATCGTGGAGGAGTTAAATCTGCCACCGGTAAAAATTCATTGTTCGGTATTGGCTGAAGATGCTATTAAAGCAGCTATCAACGATTACCGTGTAAAAAATGGCATGGACGCCATTAAATTTGAAGAAAGTGTAGTTCACTAAAATGCAATAAAGATGGCAGAAGTAGCAACAGAAAATTCGATATTTATAAGCGATAAAGCAAAAGCCAAAGTGATTAACCTGATGACAGATGCAGGTATAGCCGATGACCCTTCTTATTTTTTAAGGGTAGGTGTTGTGGGTGGTGGGTGTAGTGGTCTAAGCTATAAAATGGATTTTGATAATGAAGTAAAGCCAATGGACCAGGTATTTGAAGATAAAGGCATTAAAATGGTTTGCGACCTGAAGAGTTTTTTATACTTGGTAAATACCGAATTGGAGTTTAGTGATGGATTGAATGGTAAAGGGTTCTTTTTTAATAACCCCAATGCCAGCCGCAGCTGCGGTTGTGGCGAAAGTTTCTCTGTATAATTTTTACTGATTAAATAATTAAGCCCTCCTCAATTTTTTGGGGAGGGCTTTCGTTTTCACGGTGTTTATATTTTATTCCTTTGCAGGTGGCGCAGGCGGAGGAGGAGGGGGTGGTGGCAATTTGCCATACTTATTTTCAAAATATGCAGGCTTTGCGTTCCAAACACTCATTCGTATTTTCTGTGTTATGCCTTTCTTCTTTAATAAAATAATCGGTTCTTCTTTGGTTTGTTTTACCACAATAGCGTAACCTTTTCATTTACAATTACCGGTGGCGTAAACTTTACCTTGCCGGCAACCGGTGGCTTTGGTGGCGGAGGAGGTGGGGGTGGCGGTGCAGCAAGATCCACATCATGAGCCGGCATAACTGGCGGCGGAGGTGGTGGCGGAATGGGTTTATCTCTTAATTCCTGGGGCGGTGGCGGTGGCGGGGGAGCCGCTTTCTTACCCACTTGTGCCATAGCGTCCGAAGCGATCATACCCACGGCAAGTACTATAATCAGTTTCTTCATAAAAAAATTTTTTCTTAAGATGCCGGTGCAGGAATAATCCATAAAAAAAGCCCCACCATTTAGGTGGGACTTTTCAGCAGTTGGTTTTGGGTAAACAACTTTTGGTGATTAAAAATCTTAAAGCGATTGTTTGCAGGTACTTAAAACTTAAAAAACTTAACCCCCTGTAGTGCTTAAAGATTTGGAATTTATAAAACTGTCAGTTGTTTAACAGCATATCCACGAAGTATGACAGTGGCTTTTTATAAAGTGCTGCTTAAAAAGTTAAAATTTATTTTTATCAGTTGCCAATATTTAAGCAAAAGGCAAAGCTGGTATTTGTATAAAATTTAATATAGTGTATTTTATGCCTGTAAATTAACTTGTTAAGTAGTAAATTGCAGCAATTTTAAAATAGCATGTGGAGTATTTGTAAAAAAGAACTGCAACAATTTTTTAGCAACCTTACCGGCTATATTGCCATTATTTTGTTTTTGCTGGTAAACGGCTTATTCCTTTTTGTGCTTAAGGATAGCAATATTTTTGATTTTGGCTATGCCACTTTGGACAAGTTTTTTGAACTGGCGCCCTGGATATTACTCTTTTTGGTACCAGCTTTAACCATGCGTACCCTTTCCGACGAATTTAAAGGCGGCACTTTTGAAATTTTGCAAACTAAACCGCTTACCAAATGGCAAATCGTTTTGGGTAAATATGTATCTATTTTAATTGTATTGCTTTTTGTAATTGTACCTACTTTCATCTACATTTTTACTGTAAAACAATTAAGTGTACTGGGTGCAGTTGATAGCGGGGGAATAACGGGAAGTTATATTGGCCTGTTTTTTTTAGCTGCTGTTTTTGCTGCCATCAGTTTATGCTGCAGTGGGTTTACCAGTAATGCGGTGGTGGCTTTTTTAGTAAGTGTATTTGCCTGCCTGGTTTTATATTTTGGTTTTAGCGCCTTAAGCAAATTGTCTTTTTTTGAAAATGGCCTTGATTATTATGTGGAAATGCTGGGTATCGATTTTCATTACCGCAGCATCAGCCGGGGTGTTTTAGACAGTCGTGATGTGATTTATTTTTTCAGCATCATCTTTTTATTTCTTTTGATCACTGTTAAAAATCTCCATAAAAAATAAATGAGTGTGGTTAAAAAAATATGGAACAGTAAACTCTGGCTGTTGATAGTAATTGTGCTTTTGGCGGCAGTTAACTGGCTGGCATCTATCTATCATGCAAGAGTAGATCTTACCAACGAAAAACGTTTCACCTTATCTACACCCACCCAAAAAATATTAAAAGGTTTGGATGATGTAGTAGTGGTAGATGTTTTTTTAAAAGGAGAATTTCCCAGCGGATTTAAAAAACTGGCGGCCAGCAGCAATGAAATATTAAGTGAATTTAAAGAAATTGCAGGCACAAATTTTCAATACAATTTTATTAGCCCGGATGATGAGGTAGAAGGAACAACGGTAAAATGGGGGGATACATTGTCAGCACTGGGTTTATATCCCTACAATTTAAAATCTCAATTAAAAGAAGGCGAAAAGCAACAGTTGGTTTATCCTGTTGCATTAATGCGATATAAAGAAAAAGTATTGCCGGTTAAATTATATAATGGTATACCGAATATCGGCAGGCAGGAAATAAATAGTGCTGAGGCTTTAATGGAATTTGAATTAGCCAATACCATTTACAAATTAACGCATGATGATAAGCCAATGGTGGCTTACTCTATTGGTAATGGTGAACCTCCGGCAGGTAGTTACATTACATATGATCTTGTAGAAAGTGTACTGAGGCCAAATTATAAATTGTTTACGTTTAATTTAAATATACAGCCCGAAATACCCGATACATTTAAATTGCTGATTGTTGTAAAACCAACGCAGCCTTTTAGTGATATTGAAAAATTAAGGATCGATCAGTTTTTAATGCGGGGCGGCAAACTATTATTTTTTGTAGATAAGCTGAATGCAGAAATGGATAGCTTGCGTATAAAAAATGAAGTAATAGCATACGACAGAGGACTTGAATTAGATGACCTGCTATTTAAATATGGTGCAAGAATTAACAGCGACCTGGTAATGGATCTGCAAAGTGATAAATTACCTTTTGATGTAAATGGTAATGGACAATTTGAATTTCTTACATGGAATTACTTTCCGGTATTTGCATCAAAGTCGGATAATATCATTAATAAAAACCTTGGTTTTGTATCTGGTAAGTTTGTTAATTCTATTGATACAATAGAAGCTGAGGGAATTAAGAAAACTGTTTTATTGAGTTCATCACCTAACTCCCGTACAATTGCAACACCAGCGCTCATCAGTGGAAAAGAAAATGTAAATGCACCGCAGGATGATAAATTTAAAAAAGCCAATATCCCTGTTGCGGTTTTGTTAGAAGGGAAATTTCAATCCTTATACACAAACAGGTTATCGCAGGCGTTGAATGATTCGCTGCAAAAATATGATGCGGTTTTTCAGCAACAATGTTTAATAGATAATAAGATTATTATTGTTTCCGATGGCGATATGGTATTGAATAGTGTTCAAAAAAACGAGCCGTTACCAATGGGTATGAACCCCTACACATATGGAACGCAACAACAGTTTCAGTTTGCAAATAAAGATTTTTTACAAAACTGTTTAGATTATTTAGTTAATCAATCCGGTTTATCTGAAGCTAAGGCAAAAGATTATACGTTAAGATTATTAGATTCGAAAAAAGTTACTGCCGAAAAAACTACCTGGCAGTTGATCAATATTGCAGTGCCGGTGTTGCTGGTATTTTTATTTGCAGTAATTTATCAGTGGTGGCGTAAAAGGAAATATACTAAATAATAAAAATGGACAAAACTCAATTAATATACCTTGTTTTTAGTGTAGTAATTATATTGTCGCTTGTTTTCGATCTTGGGTTAATGAGCAAGAAAGATCAAAAAGTTACTATAAAACAGGCATTGTATCAAACCTTTTTTTGGGTAGGTCTGGCACTGGCATTTTGTGTTTTTTTATGGATTGAAGAAGGACAAAAACCGGCTCTGGAATACCTGAGCGCATACCTGATGGAATGGAGCCTTAGCATTGATAATATCTTTGTGTTCATCCTTATTTTTTCGGCTTTTAGTGTTAAAGAAAAAAATTACGGACGGGTATTGCTTATAGGTATATTGATGGCCATTGTTTTTAGAATTGTTTTTATAACAGTTGGCGTGGCTTTGGTAGAAAAATTTCACTGGCTGCTGTATGTGTTTGGTGCCTTCTTGGTGTATACTGGTTATAAAATGTTTGTATCGGTAGAGGAAGAAAGTGATTTTGATCCTCAAAAAAGTAAAGTGTACGTTTTTTTAAAAAAGTTTTTACCCCTTGCACCGCATGATGGAAATGGCAAGTTTACAATAAAAGAAAATGGCAAGAAAAAGTATACCACACTGTTTGTAGTGGTTATTATGCTGGCTGCGATTGACCTGGTGTTTGCATTGGATTCCATACCGGCGGTAATGGGGATTGTTGACACAAAAACAGAAAGCTATCAATCAACAGCAAGACTGGTAATTTATACCTCTAATATTTTTGCAGTGCTTGGCCTGCGCTCTTTATTCTTTTTATTAAGGGGTGCAGTAAATAAATTTGATTACCTGCCACAAGGGATAGCTGTAGTACTGGTTTTTATTGGCTTAAAAATGCTTGGAGAGCATTGGGTCAATCAATGGATAGATAAAAACGTACAGGTGTTTATATCGCTTGCTTTTATATTGCTTTGCCTTGGTGCTTCTGTGGTGTACTCCATTTTTATAGATAGGAAACAAGTGGGTAAAACAGAAAATGGAGATGACGATGAAGCGCATTAACAAAGAATGAAAGCAGGTTTAAATTTTTATCTTTATTTATAAATACAGCTTCTAAATAAATTAAAGATGTACAGCATTGCTGAAATAGAAAAAATTATTGACGGTAAATTTTTATTACAAAAAGATGCTGATGCCGTTGTTGAACATTTATTAATTGACAGCCGTAAATTATTATTTCCTTCTTCCACTTTATTTTTTACTATACCCGGCCCACGCAGGCAGGGCAATGCTTTTATAAAAGACCTGTACTATAAAGGCGTTAGAAATTTTATTGTAGATAAGTCCTTTGTTTTTTTGCCAGACGATTACCCTGAGGCTAATATTATACTTGCAGAAAACGTACTGGCTGCATTACAACAATTAACAGCGGCACACCGTCAGCAATTTACTATACCTGTTATTGGTATTACCGGCAGCAATGGAAAAACCATTGTAAAAGAGTGGCTGCATCAATTATTGCAAAGCGATTATACTATTGTACGAAGCCCAAAAAGTTATAATTCGCAAATAGGTGTGCCATTAAGTGTGTGGCAAATGAATACAACGCATACCTTAGGCATTTTTGAAGCCGGTATTTCCTTGCCGGGAGAAATGGAAAAGCTGGAGCAAATCATTCAACCAGGTATTGGCATTTTTACCAATATTGGCGAGGCACACAGTGAAGGTTTTGAAAGTATTGCCAGTAAGATAGGAGAAAAGATAAACCTGTTTATAAATACCGGTGTGGTTATTTATTGTAAAGATGAAATTTTAATTGACGAAGCATTAGTTGCTTTGCAGCAAAAAAATAGCAATACTTTATTTAGCTGGGGGCAAAAAGAAGATGCTACACTCTGCATCAGCACCATACAGGTACAACCTTTTAATACGGTTATTAAAGCCGTGTATGGGGATAAAAAAATAAGTATTTCCATACCATTTACCAATGATGCGGCTATAAAAAATGCTATTACCTGCTGGTGTGTATTATTGCACTTAAAAATCAGCAATGAAATTATACAGGAACGAATGCTGCAGCTAAAACCTGTAGAAATGCGGCTGGAGTTAAAAGAAGGCATCAACAACTGTTCGGTTATTAATGACAGTTACAGTGCCGATATTACTTCATTATCTATAGCGCTGGATTTTTTATTGCAGCAACAGCAGCACCCTAAACGTACCGTAATTATCAGCGATATTTTGCAAAGCGGTAAAACCAATGCTGCATTGTACGAAGAGGTAGCGGATATTTTAAAACAAAAAAATATCAGCCGCCTGATTGGTATTGGTACAGAAATTTCGAAGTACAGCAATAGTTTTGCCGCAATTAAAGAAACGGCTTTCTTTAACTCTACCAACGAATTTAAACAACAGTTTCCCTCGTTACATTTTTACAACGAAACCATTTTATTAAAAGGAGCCCGGGTTTTCGAGTTTGAGCAGATCAGTCATTTGCTGGAGCAAAAAAGCCATCAAACGGTACTGGAAATAAATTTGAGTGCACTGATACATAACTTAAAAATTTATCAGCAGCAATTAAATCCCGGTGTTAAATTAATGGCCATGGTTAAGGCATTCAGCTATGGCAGCGGCAGTTTTGAAATAGCCAACATTTTACAATTTCAAAAAGTAGATTACCTGGCCGTGGCTTATGCAGATGAAGGTGTTGAATTACGCCGTGCAGGAATTGCCTTGCCCATAATGGTAATGAACGCCGAAGAATCAACTTTTGATATGCTGGTACAGTTTAACCTGGAGCCGGAATTATATTCTTTTGGTATTTTAAATGCATTTGATAATTATTTACAACAGTCAGGCATTAATAATTATCCGGTGCATATTAAGTTAGATACAGGAATGCATCGGCTGGGTTTTGAGCCGAATGAAATAAAGGAGTTGAGCGCAAGATTACAATCATCCGGCCAGTTTAAAATTCAATCCATCTTTTCTCACCTGGCATCAAGCGATAATAAAGTGCATGATGATTTTACAAAGCAGCAGGAAAAAATATTTATTAAGGGCTGTAATGAAATTGCAAAAAATATCAACTATCCTTTTATTAAACATATAGCCAATACTTCTGCAATCCACCGCCATAAAAATTTGCAGCTGGATATGGTAAGGCTAGGCATAGGTTTGTATGGTGTGGATGGAAATGAAACAATGCAGCAGCAACTGAAAAATGTAAGTACTTTAAAAACCACCATCTCTCAAATAAAAAAAGTAAAGGCCGGTGAAAGCATTGGCTATAGCCGTAAAGGCATTGCCGAAAAAGATTCGGTAATTGCTACGGTAAGAATTGGCTATGCCGATGGATACCCCAGAAGCCTGGGCAATGGTGCCGGAAAAATGTGGGTAAGCGGAAAATTAGTACCGGTAATTGGTAATGTATGTATGGATATGACGATGCTGGATATTACCGGCGTTGCGGCCGCCGAAGGCGATGATGTAATAGTGTTTGGAGAAAAATTACCGGTTGCCGAACTGGCCAATTGGGCCGGCACTATTGCCTACGAAATATTAACCGGCATATCGCAACGGGTAAAGAGGGTGTATTATGAGGAATAGTGAGTGGTGAATTGTGAAAAGTGAATGGTATACTCTAAACTTCTAAACCCTAAACCTCTAAACCCTAAACCACAAACCATCAACCTTTTCGTCTTATATTTGCCCCTTATTATGAAAGCAAAACACGTAGCATTTATTATAGCGTTGGTAGTTATTGCCGACCAGGCACTAAAGATTTATATAAAAACGCATTATCACTTAAATGAATCCCACAATGTTTTAGGTGGCGATTGGTTCCAGTTTTATTTTGTAGAAAATCCCGGTATGGCTTATGGCTGGAAGTTTGGCGGTAGTTGGGGAAAGCTGGCATTAACCATCTTCAGGCTGATAGCGGTAATTTTTGGTACCTGGTACCTGGGCAGTATTATAAAACAAAAATATCACAAGGGTTTTATTTTTTGTGCAGCATTAATTTACGCCGGCGCATTGGGTAACCTTATCGACTCTGCATTTTACGGTTTGATTTTTGATAAAGGAATGATTGCGGATCCACTAACAAAAGAATATTCAGGTTATACGGGGCTGGCAGTTTTCGCAAAACAAGGATATGCCTCTTTTTTACATGGCAATGTGGTAGACATGTTGTATTTTCCTGTGATAAAAGGCCATTTTCCGAAATGGGTACCTGGTTGGGGTGGAGAAGAGTTTGAATTCTTCAGACCCATATTCAACCTTGCCGATGCTGCTATATCAACAGGAGTTATTACGATATTAGTTTTTCAAAAACGATTCTTTAAGCAGCGTAAAACAGATGAAACTAATCATACAGGGGAAACCAAAGCGCTGGTTAACGACGAATCACAAGTATCATAAAAAATATTTATAAAATCAATTTTTAGACAGGTATGAAAATTCTGACATCTACTTTACTATTTGTAATGCTTGGGCTAACTTTTTTATCCTGCCAAAAGGAATTGGAGTATGATAACAACGGAGCCTCTACCGGTAGCTTTAAAAAAGATGCAGCAGGAGACTGCCTGCCAGTAGTGGTAAATGGTGTTTTTAAGGTGGATTCTGTTTTAAGCAATGCGCTGTTTGTTGATGTGCAGGTAAATGTATCTTTTCCGGGTACTTTTAATATTATATCTGATACTGTAAATGGTTACTCCTTTAGTAAAACCGGCAATGTAGTACTGGGGCTTAATACTATAAGGCTGTATCCTTCGGGTAAGCCTGTGGCAGCGGGTACCAATACTTTTACTGTAGTTTATGGCTCAAGTACCTGTTCTTTTGATATTACAGTGGTAGGGCCTGCGCCTCCGGCGGCAGTATTTACACTGGCAGGCGCACCCAATTTATGTACAGGCGCTATACCCGGCGGAACTTTTACTGTTGGTGTGCCTTTAGCTCCGTCAAATACACTTACCATACAGGTTGATGTTACCACGCCTGGTTTTTATGTAATTGCAGCTGCCACCACCAGTGGTTTTGCATTTACCGGAAGTGGCCTTTTTATAGGAACAGGTTTACAAACTGTTACACTAACCGGTACCGGAACACCATCAACTGCAGGTACTGCAATTGTTACGGTAACTACTCCAACACTAAATACCTGTACTTACGATATTACTGTATTGCCGGCGGGCGGAGGCACAGCAGCGGTGTATACTTTTGACGGAGGGTCCGGAGCATGTACCAATTTTGTGGTTAATGGAACATATATTATAGGAAGTACGGTTTCCGCAGCAAACACTGTTACATTGCAGGTTACTGTTACCACACCCGGTACTTACACCATTACCACCAATACCGCTAACGGAATTACATTTAGTAAGACCGGGGTGTTTACCACAGCAACACCGCAAACAGTTGTTTTAAATGCCACCGGCACTATTCCTGCCACCACAACGGCAGGCCCATCTACCTTTGCACCGGTAGGTGCAAGCACCTGTAATTTTATAGTAAACTTTGTTGCGGCTCCACCCATCCCTGCCGGAGATTATTTTCCAATAACAGCAAATAGCTGGTGGAGTTATGATATTATTGTGGGAGGAGTACCGGAGCCAGATAGTGTATTGCATTTATCTACTGTATTAAAGAATCTAAATAGTAATACCTACAGAATGTTTTCGCAGAATGTAGCTGGTGTTACATTGGACTCTTTGAATTACAGAAAAAGTGGTAATGATTATTACCAATGGAACCCGGCAGATTATTATTCCGTATTTTTTAGTTTCGATAACGAACAGTTTGCCGATATTTTATTTTTAAAAGAAAATGCGGCTACGGGTACAACATGGTCATCTCCTGAATTTACAGGCACTGTATCCGGGGTAGCTGCAAAATTACAATACAACTTTAAAATAGAAAATGCCAACACAGGTATTACAGTAAATTCGATAAACTATACCAATGTTATTTATGTGAGCGTGGCTGTTAAAATAAGTATTTTAGGAGCACCGTATACTACAACAGAAAATAATGAATACTATTATGCAAAAGGTATTGGTTTTGTAAAAGCAAAATATAAAGATGCCACTTCTGGTAACACTGTAGTTGGAGAAGGTAATATCAGGAATTATAAAGTGTTTTAAGAGGTAAACTGGCATGGCTATTTTACATGATTTTTTTATCCGAGAAGATTTTAAATAAATAATTAAGCATGAAAAAAGTATTATTGTATTCCTTGTTTATTACAGCAGTTTTTGCATCCTGCCAAAAGGAATACAGTACAGAAGAAGGGGGCAACAGTGGTGCAGGCGTTATTATTGGTGCCGATTGCCGTATTAGTAAAATTGCTTTTAATGATAGTGCATCAGGTATAAGTATAGGTTCAATTGGTGCTGCAATTAATGCTTTGGACAATGCCACTGACATTACACTTTTTGATAGCCTTACTTTAACCATCGATTTTAATTCGATGCCGCAATACTTTACCGATACCGTTGCTATTGATGCCGATCAATATTTTATTTATGATATCAGCACTAAACGGATCAAATCTTTTCATGGCCTGGTAGATCCAACCCTTCCCGGCTCAACAGAGTTTGAAGTTGATTATATTTACGATGGGGCTGGTTATTTGATCAACAAATCATACACTTATTCTTTACTGCCCGGCATACCTTACCAATTGGTTACTTATACTTATACCGGTGGTAATTTAACGCACATGGTTACTACCGATTTTACCGGTGATATGGTAAAAGATGCTGATCTTACTTACTACAATAATATTGCGCCAAAAAGTTTTATGAATATTTTTCCTGATGAAAATACTTATGCAGAGTTTAACCAGTTTTATAATTTTGGAGCCAAATCAACCAATGCAGTTAAAAGTTTAAAACTGCGTTATTACGATCCGGGTAATGTGTTGGTAGATTCATCCGTTTCTGTTTTTAACTCTTATGTAATGAGCCGTGATAATTATGTACTAAGTGTGTATATGCTGGGAGATGACCAGCCAAGTATTCCTGCTGCCGAAGGCAAATTGAATTTTTCTTATAAATGCAGATAGATAAAAAGTTTAAAAAGAAAGCCCTCTGAAGAATCAGGGGGCTTTTCTTTTGTATTTCAAACTTCGCTATGGAAGTATCTTAATTCATCTTTAAAATTCTTTTGTTTATTACAGTGTTATTATTAGCTACTGATAAAATATAGATACCCTTCGGTAACCCCTTCACCAAATCAAGCTCAGTTTTATTTAAGCCTTTTTTGCCTTTTAGCTGCTGTTGCTTTATTGGATTCCCCATTATATCAAACAGGCTTACTGTAACCTTGTCGTCTTTTGGTATAACGTAATTTAACTGCAGGTAATCAGTAACAGGGTTGGTAATTGATCTTACTTCAAAATCAATTTCTTTATTACTAAGTGTAATGATTGGGCTAAAGCTAAACATCCCGTTTGGTGCTACCAGTTTTAATCTGTAGTAAGTAAGTGACATTAATTTTTCCGGATCAGTAAATTCATAATTGTACATACCTGCTTCCTGCTGTACGTTTGTTACTTTATTAAAATTGGTGCCATCCAAACTTTTTTCAACATCAAAGCTACTGATGCTGCTTCCTTGAGCAACCAACCAGTTTAATCTTGCATTAGATTGCTGTAACTGTCCTGTAAAATTTTTTAAATTCACGTTGAGTATAACGCCGCAATTAATTACGTTTAAAAAAGTATTGGTGTTATTGCTGTAAGCACAATTGGCACCTGCCAAGTTAGCAGCGGTTGTAGCAACTACTACTCTGTAACGGTGGCCACTATCTGCCATGGAAACAATAAAAGTGGGATAAGTAGTAGTGTATTCCCATTGCCCGCCAACAAGTGAAGGAGTACCTACACCGCTTATGCCGGTATCAAACCAACTACTGCCACCATCGGTACTTCTTTGCCATTTATAATGCACATAATTAGGAAAATAACATCTTACCTGCGACGAAAGATCAGCCAATCCTCCGGCACAAGCTTTAAATTCGGGATTGTATTTTAACAACAGATCTGGTGCACAGGTAGATAAGTTTACATCATCCACAGCCCAGTCGTTACCACCGCCACCCGGCGAATTATTTCTGATAGATAAAGTAAAAGATGTTTGTGCGACACCTGTTAAATAAGTAAAACCTTTTTTTGTCCATAAGCCGGTATAGGGAATATCGCCGGTGGTATAATAATCAATACCATTTAACTGAAAAGTTAAGTTAGGTTTTACTCCCGGTGGATAGGGCCCGTTAAACAATGCATTTAGTGCACCACGGCCGTTGCTATCGCAGGAGCATTTAGAACAAATGTTTCTGAACCAGGCACTGAAATCGTAATAAGTGGCAGGGCATAAATTAGTAATGGTTTGTTGTATAGCCGGGCTGGTGGCGTAGCTGGCATTTATAACTGCCATATAACCTCCGTTGGCGCCCACTGTTGTAGCCGGGTTTCCGGCAGTTGGGCTTGCAGCTCCGGTATGGTCGCCAATAATATCCCATACCGTAAATACTCTGGAGTTGTCGGGGTACGGTACTGCATTATTGGTGGCGCCGGTTGCACTGCTGTTGTTGCAAATACCATAGCTGCCATCGTTAGGTTGCCCTGCTGCAAAGTTTACAAAAGAATAGCCGGGTACAATGGCGGAGGCGCTTCTGTTTCGGGTGGTGCCGCTGCCAAATGTGCCATTGTTTTCTATAACAGCATTACCACCCACAAAATTGGGGCATACCCCAATGTTTTGAAATACCATTATGTTGTTAGCAGTAAAACTTGCAGTAACTGCCGCTGCTGATTGTGTGTATCGAAAAGCTCCACCTGGCATAGTTATTAAACTATTGTAGGCAACTGCATTATTTATTCTTACTCTGAACGAGGCTACCATTATACATACACCACCATAAAAAGATGGTTTATCATTGTAGGCAATGGTGCCACCACCCGCAGCTGTATTGCCGGTATTGGTTGCAACGCCAGCTGTTCTTCCAAGATTGATACGCAGTGTTTTATTTACATTGTTAAACATAGCAGCATCATCACTGGCTGCATCGGTATAATTTCTAAAGGTCAAACCTTCGTTGGTAATAATTTTAAGGGAGCCGGGCAGATAAGTAAAATTGGCATTAATGGTATCATTATATCTTACCTGTGTTATCGAAAATGCAGCAAAATTGCCTACGGCAATGGCAGCTCTTATTTCAAGTGTATCACCAGGCTCAAAAGTGCCGCCGGTTACATTTTTTGAAACATTGATATAACTTTTTCCTGTTTGTACCTGTGCCAGTAATGATCGGTCAGGAATCAGGATCAGGAATAAAAGAATAAAAGCAAAGTAAGAAGTAAGTAGATTTCTTTTCATAGGATTTCAGTTTTGGTGCTGAAACGGATAGGTGAATATTTCTTTTGTTCATTAGTTTAATATTTTGCCGGTGATACTATTAATTCTGTAAAAGAAAAAATACTACTTTTTGGGAGAAATACGAGGGTAAAAATTCATCTTGGTTTTTTTGTATTCAGCTAAAATAAAATCTATATAAACCAGGACTTTTCATAAACTGTCTTATTGTGACAACGATAAATTCAGTTTATTATTTTGTAAAAGATGGACTTATTTATAAATAAGCAGTAAATATCCGGAGAAAGGGTTTTTTACGGGAAAATATGCAGAATTGCACTTGCATTTACAAGTATAAAAAAAGTAAAATTGGTATAGGGATATAGTGTTTTTACTTGCAGATAAAACAACCTTTTTTGTGATTGTAATTTTTTTTCGGTTTCTGTTAAAAAAGGTTCGATTTTTGTATTCCTTTTATTGTAACTATACTAACCTTACAATAAAATCCTTCCATGAAAAAAAAACTAGCCATCTTGAGCGTAATAACCTGTTCAGTTTATTTTTTTATGAGTGCCCCAAAAGTATTTGCCCAAACATCTTTTTCAAAAAGAGTAGTTGCATCCGGTTTTAACTCTGCCTGGGAAGTGGTGTACGGCCCAAATGATTCATTATGGGTTACAGAAAATAAATCATACCTCATCAGCAGGGTGAATATTGCCAACGGTGTAAAAACTCAATTGATAGACCTTAGGGCAACCGATGCTTCAATAAATTTTACTTCTTCAAGCGGTACACAACCGCAGGGTGGTTTAATGGGATTGGTAATTCACCCCAACTTATACTCTGCAAACCCTGCGGTAAGAGCAGCTAAGCCATGGGTTTATGCGGCTTACGTTTATAATAGAGGCAGTTGCCCCGGCACTAATACCAGTTGCATTTTTACCACAAAGATTGTACGGTTCGATTATAATGGTAATACATTATCTAATCCGGTAACTATACTAAATACAATTCCCGGCAGCAGCGATCATAACTCCGGAAGGTTAGTAATAAGCCCGGTTGTAGAACCCGGTGCAGATGCAGCTCATACACAATACAGGTTATATTATACAGTGGGTGATATGGGAGCCGGTCAGTTTTTAAATACTACTCGTGCAGAAAATGCACAGAATGTAAATATAATGGAAGGAAAAGTATTGAGGATAAATACAGAAATTGACGGTGATGGCGGACAGGATAATTGGGTACCCAATGATAATCCATTTTATAATTCCTCTTTGATAACACCACAGGATTATGTTTTTTCTTACGGACATCGTAATGCACAAGGTTTAGCATGGGGTAATGTGAATGGCATCAATTTTTTGTATAGTTCAGAGCAAATGGACAGAACAGATGATGAGATAAATATTATTGAAGCCGGAAGAAATTATGGATGGGACCAGGTATCCGGGTATTGCGATGATAATGTAAATGGGTATAAGATAGGACAAAATACCAGCGCAAATGAAGGAGCGTTTTGTACTGTTACTGCTATTCATAAGGAACCAATTTTTACAACATTTACCGCAACGGCAGCCCAAATGCCGGGGCTTATGGCACAAAGCAATAATGCACTTTGGCCAACAATCGCCAGTTCCAGTATAGAGTTTTACGGCAGCAGCATTATTCCCGGATGGGCGGGATCTTTACTGGTTACACCATTAAAAAGGGATTTAGTATACCGGGTAAAATTAAATGCTGTTGGTGATGGTATTACAGGCGATACTGTATCTTACTTTCGCCAGGATGGAGACCGGATAAGAAGGATTACTGCAAGCCCCGATGGCTTTAAATTATATGTTGCCCGTGATTTAAGTGCCACATCCAATGGCGGCGCCATTATGGAATATATTTATACCGGCCCGCTGTTAGCAATAAATGATAATGGAGAGAAACCTGCTATAGTTAAAAACCTGGTACAGGTTTATCCTAACCCTGTATCAAACATACTTTATGTACAGGGAAAAAAGGAAATGCGCAAACCATTATTGGCACAGTTGTATGATATCAATGGAAAAATGGTGAAGGCAGTAACTTCTTACAAAAATAATTTTTCAATAGATATCTCATCCTTTCCCCGTGGCGTGTACACTTTTAAATTATACAATGCTTTTGATGTGGAAATGCAGATTGAAAAAATAATTAAATTTTAATACTGTTCATCTCTTTATGTAAATAAAAATGCCACAATTAATTGTGGCATTTTTATTTTATTTTAAATCTTTCCTACCATATTAGCAGGCACTACCCATTCGTCAAATTCTTTAGGTGTTACATAACCTAATTTAACTGCCATCTCTTTTAATGTGGTACCTTCTTTATGTGCTTTTTGTGCAATTTCTGCAGCTTTGTAATACCCTATTTTAGTGTTGAGTGCTGTTACAAGCATTAAAGAATTGTCAACATGCTTTTTAATATTTGCTCTCAGGGGCTCAATACCCACAGCACATTTATCATTAAAGCTTACGCAACCATCGCCTATCAATCTTGCACTATGCAAAAAGTTATAGATCATTACTGGTTTAAAAACATTCAGTTCAAAATGCCCCAGGCTGCCGCCAATGCCAATGGCAACATCATTGCCCATTACCTGTGCCGCAATCATGGTTATTGCTTCGCATTGTGTAGGGTTAACTTTGCCTGGCATTATTGATGAGCCAGGTTCATTATCCGGAATATGAATTTCGCCAATGCCACTTCTTGGTCCGCTTGATAACATACGAACATCATTTGCAATTTTCATTAAACTAACTGCAACGGTTTTTAAAGCACCATGTGCTTCTACGATAGCATCGTGTGCAGCCAGTGCTTCAAATTTATTATCAGCAGTTCTAAAAGGCAATTTGGTCAATTTTGCAATATGCTTTGCCACATTTACATCATACTTTGGTGGCGTATTAATACCAGTGCCAACAGCAGTACCGCCCAATGCCAGTTCGCTCAAATGGGCCAATGTATTTTTGATGGCTTTTAACCCATGATCTAATTGAGAAACATAACCGCTAAACTCCTGCCCTAATGTTAATGGCGTAGCATCCATAAAATGTGTGCGGCCAATCTTTACTACTTTTTTAAAAGCCTTTGCTTTTTTATCTAAAGTATTTCTAAGTTTTGTAATGCCGGGGATAGTAGTTTCCATTAAAATTTTATAAGCCGCAATATGCATGGCAGTAGGAAAGGTATCGTTACTGCTCTGGCTTTTGTTTACATCATCATTGGGATGCAGGTATTTTTCTTTATCAGATAATTTGCCGCCATTGATTACATGCCCACGGTAAGCCACCACTTCATTCACATTCATGTTGCTTTGCGTGCCACTGCCGGTTTGCCAAACTACCAAAGGAAAATAATCATTTAGTTTCCCTTCTAATATTTCTTTACAAACCTTGCCAATTAAATCCGCTTTCTTCTTTGTTAATACACCAGCATCGTAATTGGTTAATGCTGCTGCATGCTTTAAATAAGCAAATGCTGCAATAATCTCTTTGGGCATTTTATTAATGTCCTGAGCAATTTTAAAATTGTCGATGCTGCGCTGGGTTTGTGCGCCATAGTACGCATCAACAGGTACTTTTACTTCACCCATTGTGTCTTTTTCTATTCTGTATTCCATAAAAAATTGATTAAGGTATAAATTACTTGTACAAAGATAACGATATACTGCAGTGCGTAAAAATACTAAGTAGTATGCGCTAAAAAAGATATTAACATGTGAACATATACTATTCTTTAGTTCTTAAAATAAATTTACATTTATCTCCACTTAACTTTTTCAAACAAACAATTCATTTATGACAAAAAATTTATTACTAACATTTGCGTTAGCAACGATTGCTTCTGTCGGGTTTTCACAAACAGACAAATTCTGGTCTGCCAACAACGAAAACCCTAATGCTATTGCAACCGATAAAGCAGTTGCAAGACTGTCTTATCCTAAAGCATTTAAATTGTTTAATTTAAATGATGCTTCATTAAAGCAGGTATTATTTGCTGTTGTTGACGGCAGGGGTGCAAAAGCCTCCACAGTTATTTCTCTTCCCAACGCTGCTGGTAGTTTGGAGCAATTTGAAGTTTTTGAATCTTCAAATTTTGAACCGGCACTGCAAACCCAATTTCCTGATATCAGGGCATACTCCGGCAAAGGCATTACCGATAAATATGCTACTTTAAAATTGAGTATTTCTCCACAGGGGATTCAAACTATGGTTTTTAGAACGGATAAGGACAATGAATTTATTGAACCTTATTCCAAAGACCATAACGTTTATTCTGTATATAGCTCTCATAGAGATAAAGGGCAATTGCCATGGACCTGCAGCACAGACGATAAACAAATGGCTGCTGATATAAAAGCAAAAGTTACTGCAACAGAAGGTTTAACCGGCAGCTCAAACGGTACAATAAAAACAATGCGTTTAGCACAGTCTTGTAACGCCGAGTACGCTAACTTTTTTGGTGCAACAAGTGCTGCACAGGTAAGTTTAGTTTTAGCAGCTTTTAATGCCACACTTACCCGTTGTAATGGTATTTATGAAAAAGATCTTGCATTACATCTTAATCTTATTGCCAGCACAACGGCAGTTATTTATTACAGCCCTTCTACCGATCCTTATTCAACTACTTTAAGCCAGTGGAATGCACAATTACAATCAACTTTAACTTCGGTTATTGGCGAAGCTAATTATGACATTGGTCACATGTTTGGCGCTTCTGGTGGTGGTGGAAATGCAGGTTGTATAGGCTGCGTTTGTGTTAATGGCTCAAAAGGAAGTGGTATTACTTCACCAGCAGATGGTATTCCGCAGGGAGATAATTTTGATATTGATTATGTAGCCCACGAAGTAGGGCATCAATTAGGTGGCAATCATACTTTCTCAATGTCGTTAGAAGGTACAGGTGTAAATAAAGAAGTAGGTTCTGGTATCACTATTATGGGGTATGCAGGTATCACTTCCCAGGATGTTGCACCTCATTCTATCGATATATTTCATGAAGCAACTATTGCTCAGATACAAGCTAATTTAGCTACTAAAACCTGCCCGGTATCTGTTACCATGACGGCTAACCATGCACCAGTTGTTGCAGCTGTTAGCAATTATACTATTCCAATCAGTACGCCTTTTGCATTAACCGGATCGGCAACCGATGCGGAAAATGATCCATTAACTTATTGCTGGGAGCAAAATGACAACTCAACCGTTTCAGGCACAAGTAGCGTGGCATCGCCAACTAAAGCAACGGGGCCAAACTGGTTATCATTTCCTGCTATCGTTTCAGGCACCAGAACATTTCCTAAATTATCAACCATATTATCTGGCTTAAATGTAACACCTCCATATGCCGGTGGCGATGCTGGTGCAAACATTGAAGCGTTAAGTTCTGTTTCAAGAACGTTGAACTTCAGGGTAACCGTAAGGGATAATAATCCTTATGTTGCTGGTGTTACAGTTGGGCAAACTGCTTTTACAGATGCAGTAGTTACCGTTAGTAATACTTCTGGCCCGTTTGCAGTTACAGCACCAAACACTGCAGTAACCTGGAGTGCAGGAAGCACCGCAACAGTAACCTGGAGTGTAAATAACACCACCGCCGCACCAGTTAGTTGTGCAGCTGTAAATATTTTATTGTCAACAGATGGTGGTCTTACCTTTCCAACAGTATTGGCTACCGCAACTGCCAATGATGGTACAGAAGTAATCACTGTTCCTTCAACCCCCGGCACTACCTGCCGTGTAAAAGTTGAAGCTGCAGGAAATATCTTTTTTGATATTTCTAATGCCAACTTTACCATTGGGGCACCTCCGGTTTGTGCTAATGCTACAGGTTTAACAGCTTCGGCAATTACACAAACTGCTGCAACTATTAGCTGGGCAGCAGTGAGTGGCGCAACAAGTTATGATGTGGATTATAAAACCAATGCTTCATCAACCTGGATCAACGCTGCTACAGCAACAACTGCAACATCGGTAAATTTAGCTGGCTTAACAGCAGGCACAGTATACGACTGGAGAGTGAGAGTGAATTGTGCTGCAGGAACAGGTAATTATGTACAAGCGCAATTTACTACAGTAACACCACCGGTAACTTGCCCTGGAATTTATGATGTAAGTACAAACGGAACAACATCAGGTGCGGCAGTAATTCCTTTTAACACTGATGTGAAAGGAACTTTAAGCCCATCTGGCGATAATGATTATTACAAATTTGTAATTACTACAGGCGGCACAATTACAATTACGCTTACAACATTACCAGCAAATTATCAGCTGCGTTTATTAAACAGTGCAGGAAGCACTTTACAAACATCAAATAATAGCGGTACTACCAGCGAAACAATTAGCAGAACAGTTACAGCAGGTACTTATTATGCAAGAGTGTATCCGCAGGGAAGTGCTAATAATGCCACCAGCTGTTATACTTTAAAAGTACAGTTAGGAACAGCCAGCAGGATAGCAGGTGGAGAAATAACAGAACTTTCGGGCAATGATGCATTGTCTGTTTTCCCCAACCCGGCAGGATTTGTTACCAACCTTGCCTTTAGCTCAAAAGCAAACGGCAACGCCAGGATTACAGTTACTAACCAGTTAGGAAGTATTGTTTTAACAAAAACAATTAGTGTAAACGAAGGCGATAATGTTAGAAAATTGGATCTAAGCACATTAGCTACCGGTATGTATTTTATCAAAATACAAAATGGCGGAGATGTACAAATGGCAAAAATTGTTATTAGAAAATAAAGAATAATAACTTTTAAAGAGAAAAGAGGCTGCAAAATTTGCAGCCTCTTTTTTTGTAATTTACAGAATGAAAAAAATTATACTGATCTGCTTGTTGTTTTGTATTGAAAAAATAACTGCACAAAATAGTTTGCCCAAACCCACCAAAGCGCAATTGGCATGGCATAATATGGAATTTTATTTATTCATGCATTTTGGGCCTAATACATTTACCGATTTGGAATGGGGGCATGGCGATGAGAAGGCGGAAATTTTTAATCCAACCCAATTAGATTGCGAACAATGGTGCCGTGTGGCAAAAACTGCCGGTGCAAAAGCTGTCATCATTACAGCAAAGCACCACGATGGATTTTGTTTGTGGCCCAGCAAGTTTAGTAAACACACGGTAAAAGAAAGCAAATGGAAAGAGGGTAAGGGAGATGTATTAAAAGAATTATCAGTAGCCTGCAAAAAATATGGATTAAAGTTTGGCGTGTACATTTCTCCCTGGGATAGAAACCACCCTGATTATGGCACAGAAAAATACAATGAGATTTTTGTAAACATGATGACGGAATTGTTTACTAACTATGGCCCCATTTGGGAGCTGTGGTGGGATGGCGCCAATGGCGAAGGCCCTAATGGTAAAAAACAAGTGTACGATTGGGGACGTTTTAAAGCAACAGTTAGAAAGTTATCTCCCCATACCGTAATTTTTAGTGATGTGGGACCAGATATAAGATGGGTTGGTAACGAAAATGGCATTGCGGGAAAAACAAATTGGAATACTTTAGATACAGATGGTTTTGGGCCGGGTGCCAAAGCCCCATCAACAGATACTTTGAATGCCGGAAACAAAAATGGCAAATACTGGATACCGGCAGAGTGCGATGTAAGCATAAGGCCAGGCTGGTTTTACCATAAAGCAGAAGATGATAAAGTAAAAACACCCGAACAATTATTTCAGTTGTATTTAAAAAGCGTGGGTCGTGGGGCTAATTTATTATTGAATGTACCGCCGGACGGAAATGGGCTAATAACAAAATTTGATTCGGCCTCACTAATTGAATTTAAAAAATTGAGAGATAAAAATTTAACCAGGAATATTTTTTCTCACGCAACTACTTATCATTTGTTTGGTGGTATTTTAAAAAAAGCCCCTGCTGTTACTGACGGTAATTTTAAAACCGGCGAAAAAATTACTGAAGCTGAAAGAGAGTCTGTAGGTATTGAAACGAAAGAAAATAAAAAAATTAATTGTATTGTTTTGTATGAGGGTATTACAGCCGGTCAAAATTGCTCGGCCTATAAATTACTACTCTTTAATAAAAAAGATGAACTGGTAAAAGAGATTCATGGAACAACTATTGGAAGAAAACGCATTATTACATTTTCTGCTGTTGATATTAATACCATTGAGCTAACAATAGAAGAGCAACACAAGACAACTGTTATAAATGAAATGGAAGCTTATTTAATAGACGAGAACTTAATAGAAAAATAAAATTTTGCTATAATGAAAAAAACAATTGTATTGCTTGCACTTTTTTGCACAACATTTGTTACTGCACAAACTTATCAACCTACATGGCAAAGCCTTGATAAACGCCCAATACCTGCCTGGTTTACCGATGCCAAGTTTGGCATTTTTATTCACTGGGGCGTTTATGCGGTGCCGGGCTGGAGTAAAAAAGGCGATTACTCAGAGTGGTATCAGCAAGGCTTGCAAGGCAATGATACAGCCCGCCAAAAATTTCATAAAACAAAATTTGGCAACAGAACTTACTATGATCTGGCTAATGATTTTAAAGCAGAATTATTTAATCCTGATGAGTGGGCAAAACTATTTGAACAGAGCGGCGCAAAATATATTGTACTCACCTCTAAACATCACGATGGCTTTACACTGTGGCCCAGTAAGGAAGCCTATAAAACCTGGGGTTTTAAATGGAATGCAGTGGATGTAGGACCAAAAAGAGATTTGATAAACGATCTGTTTAAAGCAGTTCGTAAAACCTCCGTTCATGCAGGCATGTATTATTCTTTGTACGAATGGTTTAATCCGCTCTGGAAAACTGATAAAAATAAGTATGCTACCGAACATGTGTGGCCGCAAATGAAAGAACTGATCAATAATTATCAGCCCGATGTATTTTGGACTGATGGGGATTGGGAAGCTGGTGATGAAATATGGAAGAGCAAAGAATTTTTAACCTGGTTGTATAATGAAAGCGTGGTAAAAAATAAAGTAGTGGTAAACGATCGCTGGGGTGCTGGCTTACGTTTTAAACATGGCGGCATTTACACACCGGAATACCAGCCCGATCTGGATTTTGAAGATCATGTGTGGGAAGAAAGCCGTGGCATGGGTTTTAGCTATGGATATAACAGGGAAGAAGATGCATGGGATTATAATTCTACCCAATCATTAATATTGCAGTTGATTGATAAAGTAAGCCGTGGCGGAAATTTTTTATTAGACGTTGGCCCCGATGAACATGGAAAAATTCCACCTGTAATGCAAGAGCGTTTATTGCAAATGGGCGAGTGGTTAAAAATAAATGGCGAAGCCATTTATAATACTATCCGTTGGAAGATAAATTCTCAATGGAGCGATGGCAACAGGAATTATAAAAACCGCAGTGGCGATATGTTGCTGAAAATTACTGTTGACCCCGACCCTGGCTATGCAGTTAAAGAAATTTTTTATACTTATAATGCCGGCAATAATTCGCTGTATGCCATCTTTCCAAAATATCCTGATAATAAAAAACTACTGTTGAAAGATGTTGTACTTCCTGCTATTAGTAAAATCAATTTCTTATCAACCAAAGAAAATACAGCGTGGAAACAAATTGGCAATGATGTGGAGATAAGTTTGCCGGAATATAATCCCAATAAAATAAAAGCGCCTTATGCGTTTGTTGTAAAGATCGATAACTACGGCAGCTTTGTTACCAAACCAAAAATAAATGTTGAGTATAACAAGGCTTTACAGCCTTTAGTAAGTATTACTACTGCAACTCAAGCTGCAAGTATCTATTACACTGTTGATGGTACAATACCAACAGCATCATCTAATTTGTACAGCAAACCATTTTTAGTAAAAACAAGTGCTGATATAAAATCAATTGCTGTAAAAGAAGGAGCGGTTAGCAGTGCTGTACAGGATAAAGCAATCAATGCTTACGAGCTGATGAGATCAACTAAAGTTAGTAAAGCTGTAAGTGGTTTAAATTTCAGTTATTACGAAGCGGAAGAAATGAGTGCGTATAAAATAGAGCAATTGCAACCTGTAAAATCTGGCCAGGTAAATAATTTTAGTATTGATAACAAAAGCAGAAAATCAAAATTTGGGTTTGTGTTCAGCGGATATATAAGTATAGCTAAAACTGATCTTTATGATTTTTATACTGAAAGTGACGATGGGAGTCTTTTATATATTGATGATAAATTAATAGTTGATAATAATGGTAATCATGGAATAGAAGAAAAAACAGAAAAGGTAATGCTGGCAAAAGGATTGCATAAAATTAAACTCATCTATTTTGACAGTGCAGGAGATAATGGATTAAAGGTAAGTTTTAATTTAAGCGGACAAACTAAAATGGAAATACCCGCTGCCGTTTTATTCCATTAGGTCTTAAGTTTTTTTTGCGCTGCTAACTTTTTAAAAGTTAGCAGCGTTTTTTTATTTTCCGGTAAAATTAGCCTTACGTTTTTCTAAAAAAGCAGCAGTGCCTTCTTTCATATCTTCGGTAATAAAGCAATCGGCAAATGCCTGTATTTCTTTATCGTAGCCATTTTTGCCATTGGTAAAAGAGCTGTCGCTTACTACAGCAATATTGATGCACTCAATTATTTTGCTGATAGCAATAGGAGCCTTGCTCATAATAATATTTAAAATGTCTTTCGTTCTTTCCAACAAAGTTTCGGCAGTAGTAACATGATTTACCAAACCTGATTGTAAAGCTTCGGTAGCATCAATTAAATGTGCTGTCATTTGCAGTTCCATACTTTTTGCTTTACCTACCAATTGTGTAAGGCGCTGTGTACCGCCGTAGCCGGGTATCAAACCAAGATTAACTTCTGGTTGGCCAAACTTTGCATTTTCGCTGCATAATCTAAAATGGCAGGCCATAGCCAGTTCGCAACCGCCACCTAATGCAAAACCATTAACAGCAGCAATAATTGGTTTTTTACTATTCTCTATTTTAAAAAAAACATCTTGTCCTCGTTTGGCCAAAGCCATTGCTTCGTCTTTATTTAACCCTGTAAACTCTGTTATATCAGCCCCGGCAACAAATGCTTTTGGGCCGGCACCGGTAATGATGGCAGTTTTAATATCTGCATTATTATATACTTCATCAACGGCAGCATCCAAATCAGTAAATACCTGTTTGTTTAAAGCATTTAATTTGTCGGGGCGGTTAATGGTTATTGTAAAAATGCCGTTATCTAAATGGGTTAATAAAGTTTGATAGCTCATATCGTTAGTTTTTTTACAGATACCGAAGATAATAAATTCTATACCTTTATTACATGACTGTGTTAACGATTATAACTTATACAGGGATATTTGTTTTTGCCCTTACCGGAGCATTTAAAGCACGTACATTTAAAATGGATGTTTTTGGCGGCGTGGTAGTGGCATTTGTTTCGGCTTATGGCGGTGGCACAATAAGGGATTTGCTGATTGGCATTAAACCTGTAAACTGGATCAACGATAATATTGCATTTGCATTAGTTTGTGCCGGTACTATATTTACTTTTTTTCTTAAAGAAAATGTGAACAGGTTTAAGCGAACTATTTTTTATACAGATGCTGCAGGGCTGGGTTTGTTTACTGCAGCCGGAATAGAAGTGGCCATGCGTAACGATTTGAATAATCTGTATGCTTTAATAATGGGAGTGGTTACTGCAACATTTGGCGGATTGATAGCAGATATTTTTTGCAATGCTGTACCTAATTTATTTAAAAGAGGAGAGCTGTATGCAACAGCTTGCGCCATTGGTGGTTTTATTTATGTGTTGCTAAAGCATACCAGTATATCCACCAATCTTAATCTTACTATTTGTGTAATATTGGTAATGGGCATACGCATTTATTCAAAAAGAAAAAGATTAATGCTGCCGGATATTTAAAAGCTGCGATGTTTTTTTACCCACTCCTTTATATAATCTGCAATTTCGTGTGTATTAGTACCGGGGGCAAATAATTTTCCTACGCCCATTTCATTCAGTGCTTTCATATCATCTTCCGGAATAATGCCGCCACCGGTTAGCAACACATCATTCATTTCTTTTTGTTTCATCAATGCAATTACTTTTGGAAAAACGGTATTGTGTGCACCGCTTAATATGCTGATGCCAATAGCATCCACATCTTCCTGCAATGCTGCATTCACCACCATTTCCGGCGTTTGGCGCAGGCCGGTATAAATTACTTCCATTCCGGCATCACGTAAAGCAGTAGCAATTACTTTGGCGCCACGGTCGTGGCCATCCAAACCAACTTTGGCAACCAAAACTCTTAAAGGCCTGTTGTTTTCCATCTAGCAATAATTAAAGTTTTGTAAAAGTAAATCTATTCTGTAAATATCTGTAATACTTTGCTATTTTGCATTATACTAATTTACCCTTCATCTTAATTTTATGATTCCAACTGTTGCCACCGAAATTGCTGGTTATTTAAAGCATGGCGATTATGCTGTTGCAGTAAGACGAACCCTGGATTTTTGTTTGGATACCGGCGATGACACTTTGATAGAAAATGCTATCAGTTGGAGCAGGGGATATCATGAAAATGAAAATTCAAAATCAGGCAAAGCTATCCCGGATAATTTTATCAGCGAAGCGGAACATATTTTGCAGCAGGCAACACAGCAACATGCAGGTATCAGCTATCAAAACAATCCATTAATAAGTGCCGAAAAAATTTCTAAAACATATAGTGGTGGCGGCTTTAGTTTAAAGCCTATTAATGTAACAGTAAATACGGGCAATGTATTAGGCGTGGTGGGAGAAAATGGAAATGGTAAAACAACTTTATTACGTTGCCTTGCTGGGCAGCTGGCCTTGGATAATGGCGAAATAAAATATCACTTACTGCAAAAGCCTGATGCGTATGCTGTAAAAAATCATATTGCATTTATACCGCAGCGCATTCCTAAATGGTATGGATTATTAAAAGATAATTTGCATTTCAGCGCATCAATAGCGGGTGTTTATGGTGCTAAAAATGATTTGATGGTAAACTTTATGCTGGAGCGTTTAAACCTCAGCAGCTATGCACATCTTACATGGAACCAGATTAGCAGCGGCTACCGCACACGGTTTGAAATAGCACGGATTCTTTTGCAAAAACCAAAGCTGTTAATTTTAGATGAACCATTGGCTAACCTGGATATTAATGCGCAGCAAACTATTTTAACCGACCTCATCTTTATGGCCAAAGGGGCACATAATCCGATGGGTATTATTTTAAGTTCGCAGCAATTGCATGAGGTGGAAAAAGTTGCCGATACGGTGATCTTTATTAAGCAAGGCAATTGTTTGTACAGCAGTAATGATAAAGCAGAAAAAATTACCAGCAACGCCATAGAGTTTGAAACCGCAGCAAGCCGGGAAAGTATCATTGCATTATTTGGAGATTGCAATGTTGAATTGCAGTTTAACGGCGGGTTTTATACCATTACTTCAGGCGTACTATCGCCGCAGCAAATAATAAGTACCATTGTGGCAGCAAATATTGCTGTTACTTATTTCAGAGATATTACTTACAGCACCAAACGTTTTTTTTAACCGCAATATTAATTTATGAGTAAGAGGCCATTAGTTCCATCTTTTTTACAAAAGCTTGATGATAAATTATTGCGCAATAAACCCAATACCTGGGCGGCAAGAACACACCTGGTTATTTGGTTTGCTGTTTTACTTGGATTGGCATTAAGTGTGTTTTGTTACCTGGCATTTTTTGATGCCAAACAGTATAACAGCATAGAGGGATGGGTAACTTTTATAGGCCTTGTTGCTTTTATTGGATTTGTTTTTTGGTTGATCTATCTTTTACGGTTTAATGTATTTAAGCGTTATGGCAACTGGTTTATGTGGGACGGTTTAAAAAGCTTTGCTTTATATTTTGTAAGCATTGGAGCAATGGTGGCAGTTTGTTTTATTCCTTCGGCAATAGAAACGTACAGGGCTAACCAGCAATTTGGCAACGAAGAAATTGTAAATGATATTAACGAGATAAACAGCACGGCTTGCAAGCTGGAGTATGATCTGTTGCCTTTAGAATGGAAGGCGGATACCTGTAAGGTGGTAGATACAATAATAAATATTTCAGACGAATATACAGTGGCTGATACTGTTGCAATTGCTGTGGAAGTGGCCGGCCCAAAGTATCATAAAATTGATACTGCGGAGTTAAGAACAAAACTTTTTCAGGTAGATAGCGTGGTTAAAATACATGATTCACTTTATGTTTTTTTTGAATGCCCGCAATATTTGTTTGTAAGTTCCGGAGATGCAGATGACTATGCCACACAAAAGATTATTTATTCAGCAGAATTTTATCGAACCATAATCAGGAATTATAAAAAACCAGACAGGCCTGCTTTGTTAAAACGCATGGAAGAGTTAAAAACAAAATATGCTGCAAGTAGCCGCTATTCTTATTACGACGAAGGTTCGGATGAGTACACTAACGATACTTATTTAGAAAAAATAAAAAAAAGGTACAGTTTAAAAAGAATAAACAATGGAATAGATAATGCCGTAAATAAAAAATATAGCTGGATAAAAAACTGGGATTCTTTTTTAAGGGTATTTTATTACACCACACTTATTATTACATTACTGGTATTTATTTTCCGCCATACTACCATTAAAACCTTTTTTCTTTCTGTATTAACTGCTGTTATTTTAGCCATTTTTACCGGGCTGATGATGGTAATGAGCAATGGAGATGAAACGGCCATCCTTTCTTTTATGATTGTATATTATGCATTGTTTGCCTGCATTGCACTTTCAATTTATGGAGCTTCAATACGCCGGGCAATACAAGGCATTGCATTGAATTTGTTTTTATTTATGACGCCGTTTGTGCCCTTAATTTTTGTGGCATTAAACGAAGCCATGAAATACAGGCGTTATTATGAGCCGGGATATAATAATCAGGTAATAACCGAACCGGATAACACTGCTTTGTATTTTTTAATTGCCGAAATAGCAGGCAGCCTTATATTACTGATTTTATTAGAACCAGTATTTAGAAAACTATATCGTAAGTGGTATGCTGCACCAGAGAATTAAAATTGCTGTAAAGCATTTTTAATTCTCTTAATGGTTTCTTCTTTGCCAATTGCAGCTGCTATTACAAAAACCGGAGGACCAAATTTGCCACCTACCAGCATAATGCGGAAAGGCAGTTGTAATTCGCCGGGTTTAATGTTTTTTGCTGTGGCTAATTCTTTAAAATTATCTTCAAGTGTTACTAATTCCCAATTACCAATTAGCTGCAGTTTATCAATCCATTCAGTAAAAAATATTTTTTTTTCTTCGGTCCATTTTGGTTTTACTGCATCTGCATCTAAAGTTTCTGGTGTTTTAAAAAAGAAAATGGCCTGGGTGTAAAAATCAGGAATAAGTGTACAACGATCGGCAACTAAACTTAAAATAGTTTCAAATTTAGCATCATCAGTAATTGTAATACCATTGGCTTCAAAGATAGCTTTTGCCTGCAGCTTATAACTATCTGTACCTGATTTCTTGATCCACTCGTGGTTGAACCATTTAGCTTTTTCATAATCAAATTTGGCACCGCCGCTATGCACACGATCAATGCTGAATTGTTCAATCAACTCTTCTTTGGTAAACAGTTCCTGCTCCGTACCGGCATTCCAGCCCAACAAAGCCAACAGGTTTATAAATGCTTCTGGCAAAAAACCTTTCTCTTTAAAACCTTCTGTTAATTCATTTGTTTTAGGATCAAACCAGTTCATTGCAAATACCGGGAAACCGTATTTAGCACCATCTCTTTTACTTAACTTTCCACTTGGCCCCAGTATTAAAGGCAAATGTGCCCACTCCGGCATTTTATCTAAGCCAAATAAATATTTCCAAAGCAATACATGCACAGGGGCGCTGGGCAACCATTCTTCCCCTCTAAAGGCATGGGTTATCTTCATTAAATAATCATCTACCACCACTGCTAAATGATAAGTGGGCATACCATCAGCTTTCAGTAAAACCTTATCATCAATTTGCCAGCTGTCAAAACTTACTTCTCCTCGTATCATATCTTTGAGCGATATAATAATATCTTTCGGTATGTTTATTCTGATAACGTATGGCGTACCCTTTTCTATTAAATTACTAACTTCATTTTCTGGTAGAGAAAGTGAATTACGCAATCCAAAAGCAACACGATAATGTTGATTGTACTGAAAGTTCGGAATCTTCTTCCTAATTTGCTCCAATTCTTCCGGCGTATCAAATGCATAATAGGCATGGCCCTCTTTTATTAATTGATCGGCATACTGCTGGTAAATACCTTGTTCTTTTCTTTCGCTTTGACGGTAGGGTCCGTAATTGCCACCATGCAGCGGGCTTTCATCAGGCTCAATACCGCACCATTTAAGGCAATCAAAAATGTATTGCTCAGCACCATCCACAAACCTGGTTTGGTCAGTATCTTCAATACGAACAATAAAATCGCCGCCTTTGTTTTTTGCAAATAAATAATTGTATAAAACGGTACGTACACCGCCTAAATGTAAACCACCCGTTGGGCTGGGTGCAAATCTTACTCTTACTTTACTCATAGCTGGCAAAGATAAGCCTAAAGTAAACGGTATAAAAAAGCTGCTTCATTTTTTTGAAGCAGCTTTTTAAAATAGAGCATTAATATTTTTATCTTAAAACTATTGTTCTTGCAGCTCTGCCGTCAATAGAAATGGTGGCAAGATTGTTACAGGTGCCATCGCCAAAATCAATTAATGCATAATGATTAGGGCCTTGTACTTTTAAAATACCCTGGTCAATATTACTGCAACTGGTTTTCTTTTGCAGCGGAGTTTGTGTAGTACTTGTTCTGCTTTTACCTGCGGCATTAGTTACTGTTTTAGTACCGGAAAGAGAGAATACATCATCAGTAATGTTTAGTGGAGTATTTACACCGGCTGTTTGTGTAATATCCATGTTAGAAGTGTGTAACCAATACTTGCCATCTGCCGCTGTAATTTTTCCATTAGCTACCTGGCGGTTCCAGCTGCGTACATTTGGAGTACTGGTATTGGTCCATGTAATAGTGCCTTCTTTTTTAAAAGTATTTACATAATAATTGTCGAATGTAATTGTGGCAACACTGCCGCTATTGCGTATAGAATCTGTTAATACAATATTCATTATTCCTTTGCGAAAAATTCCATTATTGGTACAACCGGTGCCAAAATCGAGTTTTATGTTTTTTGCAGGAAAATTACCAGTTACAGTGATGATAACGCAGGGAGGTAACCAGTTATTAGTAGTGGTGGTAGAGCCGGAAGGGGTGGCGCCTAATAAATTATTTTTTGCTGCAGCTTCTTCCATCACATCTACAGCATCCTGGGTAAGATTATCGGCAACAGCCTGGTCGCCGCTTATTTCAAATGTTGTTTCAATTTCTTCTACAGCAGCCTCTGTATTTTTTTTACAAGAGCTTAAAGAAAAGGCAAAAAAGGCAATTGCCATCAGGGTTACAAGTTGTTTTGTTTTCATAAAAATAATTAAGGTTTTGTTTAGGATTGTCAGACTGGTGCCGGAAAAAAAAGTTTAACCGGTAGAAAATTTATCTTTAAAAATATTTTTATCCGGGTTAAAAAATTACAGTGGAGACAAAATTAATGGGTGTAAAATTCAAAAACCGCTCCCGCTTTTATGCAGGAACGGTTATGAAATATCAATCATCAAACAGTCTTTAATTATCTTAATACTATTGTTCGGGGTGCTTGCCCGTCAATAGAGATGGTGGCTAATCTATCACAATCGCCATTTCCAAAATCAATAACTGCATTATGGTTGTCGCCTTGTACTTTTAATTTGCCTGTACCAATATTATCGCAAATGGTTTTCTTTTGCAGCGCCTCGGTAATAAAACAATCTCTTGTTTTACCTGCAGCATTGGTAACCTTATGATTTCCGGTAATTAAAAAATTATCATCCAGTAAAGTGTTGGGAGTATTGGCGCCGGCAATTTGTACCACATCTCTTGTGCCACTGTGCATCCAGTATCTTCCATCGGGTGCAACTACTTTGCCATTCTCTACTTTTCGCTGCCAGCTACGGGTACTTGGTATGCTGGTATTCGTCCAGGTTACAGTGCCTTCTTTTTTAAAGTTGTTGGCATAATAGTTAACAAACGTCATTACAGCCTTGCTTCCGTTTTTTCTAACAGAATCGGAAAGTACAATATTGATTTTGCCCCTACGTATGATGCCGTTTGGCGAAGTGCAATTACCGGCACCAAAGTCGATGATAATAGTTTTAGGAAAACCTGATGCAGGCGTTACTGTAACAGTAGCACAGGCTAAAATATTGCTGGTTTCAACTGGTTGGTTGGCAAAGTTGCTACCCAGTAAATTTTTATCCGAAGCCGCTTCCATAAATACGTTGTTGGCATCTTCGGTTAAATTATCGGCTATAGCCTGATTGCTGCTCAATTCAAAAGTCGTTTCGTAATCAGTATCATCTGTTACCGCTGCTGTACTTTCTTTTTTGCAGGAAATTAAGCAGCTGGCAAAAGTAATAATTACCAATGCAGTGTAAAGTCTATTTGGTTTCATAGGCATTTTTTAAGTAAAGCCACAACGGTAGCAATTGGATTATACGGATCTTAACTGGCTTTGCTATATTGGTAACGACAGCCGTTACATAATATTGTGCGGTACTTTGTTTCAGCAAAGAAATACCTTTAATTTTCTATTTTTTAGATTGTAAATTTGATATTTTATAAATATGATAGCCCCACATTTTTGGAGAGAATCCAAAGCAAAGTTTTTTAAAAAAGATCTATTCTTTGTAACCACACCCTGGTGGTTACGTAAACTTTTTACAGGCTGCGTGTGGGATATAAAAACCCGGGAGAAAGTAATTTACCTGAGCTTTGATGATGGGCCACATCCTACCATTACACCCTTTGTTTTAAACGAATTGCAGAAGTACAATGCCAAAGCAACCTTTTTCTGTATAGGCGATAACGTGAAGAAGTTTCCGGAAACATATAAGGCCGTTATCGAAGCAGGACATGCCACAGGCAACCATACCATGCATCATATCAACGGCTGGAAAACGGAAGATGAAAAGTATATAGAAGATATTAGCGAAGCAGGAAAATGTATTGATAGCACTTTATTTCGTCCGCCTTATGGCAGAATTAAAAATTCGCAACTCCGCAAACTGCAAAGCACCCAACCCAAACTGCAAACTATAATGTGGTCTGTTTTGGCTGGCGACTGGATAGCAACATTGGCGCCACAGAAATGTTTTCAGCAGGTAAAAAACAATGTTTATCCCGGCTGTATCATAGTTTTTCATGATAGCGAAAAAGCAAATGAAAGAATGAGTTATGCGCTGCCAAAACTGCTGGAATATTTTACTGCAAAAGGCTTTACGTTTAAAAAAATTGAGGAAAATACTGGGGAAGATATATAATAAAGGTGCTTGTACTTAGTGGTAATACGCTTAAAAAAAATTGGGCCTGGGTAGAAACCCTGGCCCGTTTTTAATCCGTACCCTATGAAAACTAGGATAAATGTACAACCTTGTTTTCAAAAAAGCAATATTTTTTTTCAAATTATAAAGTAATTGTATGTGCAACCCCGTTTATGTAGATGATAGCAAGGTTGTCACAGTTGCCGTTTCCGTAGTCCAGTAAGGCTTCCCGGCCATTTCTAACCAATCGTACCGTGCCTTTTACAATCCAACGGCAAGTGAATTTTTTAATCAATGGCTCAACAATGGTTGACGACCAAGTATGGCCAACGGAGTTAGCACCTGTTGCTGCACCTGTAATTTTATATACATCATCTAAAGGAAAATTAACGGTGCCATTGCCTTCTGTTTGTAATATATATTTAACGCTGTTCCATTTGCGCCATTTAGCAGAGATGGTATTGGTGATCTTGCCATCAATAACACTAACTTTTAAACCCTGCATATTAGAAGTACTTGTGTTTTCGGTAATATGAGTGCCTTCAATATGAAAGCTGTCTACATGATAACCCACAAATGTGGTACTTATTTTAGCGCCGGGCACCAGCATACGGTTGGTGAAAATGGTTACAATTTTTCCTTTACGGTATTTGCCATCGCGGCCTAAGCAACCATTACCAAAATCGATAGTAACCGTTTTAGGAAATAAACCTGGTTGACTTGGCACTACTGTAACAGTGTAGCAACGTACTCTGTTAGGAGTGGGTCTGATGCCTAATTCTTCCAACCCGGAAACATTAGCACCCATGCCTAATTCTTCTCCGGCATCTTCGGAAGTAATGCTGGCGGTGATGTTAAATACATCATCAAATTGTGCTTCGGTTGCCGCATCTTCGGATGTTGTGGCCATTGTTGCAGCTACCTCCGCAGGTGTGTCCTGTGTTGAATTGTTTATGCTGCTTTCTTTTTTACAGCTGGTAAATGTAAGGGCTCCAATAACAGCAAAGGCGGTGAGCCATGAGCTAAGTTTAATCGTTGTTTTCATAAAAATAATTTTTTAAATAAAGGTGAATATTAAATACCCGGTTATGACTGTGGCTGTACAACAGAGTTTAAAGCCTTGTTAAATTTTTTTTAATGATTTTTGCATTTCAAATAATAAAATGATTTTAACAGATACACACACTCATCTTTATGCCGAAGAATTTACAACCGATATTGATGAAGTAATAACAAGAGCGGAAAATGAAGGCGTAAATAAATTTTATTTGCCTGCAATAGATAGTACTGCACATAAGCAAATGATTATGCTGGAAGAAAAATATCCCGGCAAATGCATTGCCATGATGGGCCTGCACCCTTGTTATGTAAAAGACAATTATATAAGCGAATTACAAATTGTGGAAGACTGGTTGGCCAAAAGAAAATTTGCCGCAGTGGGAGAGATCGGCCTTGATTTTTATTGGGATAAAACCTTTACTACACAGCAATATCAAACTTTCAGAATGCAAATAGAATGGTCGTTGCAGTACAAGCTGCCCATTGTTATTCATACCCGTAATGCCATGGCAGAAACCATTGCGGTAGTAAAAGAATATGCATCCCGGGGGGTTAATGGTATTTTTCATTGCTTTAGCGGCACTTATGAAGATGCGGTAGCAATTACCGATCTGGGATTTTATTTAGGCATCGGCGGTGTGCTAACGTATAAAAATAGCGGACTGGCAGAAGCAATAGCAAAGGTTGATCTGCAGCACCTGGTTATAGAAACCGATGCCCCCTATTTAACGCCAGTGCCTTACCGGGGAAAAAGAAACGAAAGCAGTTATTTAAAGTATGTGGTAGAAAAACTGGCGCAAATAAAAAATGTACCTGCCGAAGAGGTAGCTGCAATAACAACAGCCAATGCCGAAAAAATATTCGGCTTATAAAGCCTGATACTGTATTTTTGCCATCCTTTAAAAAATGGAGACGTGTTCCCGATTCATCGGGATTGAAGGAGTCCCGATGAATCGGGAGAAAGTGTGTAAATGCGAAAGTCTTAAAAATAAAAACTGGAGACGTGTCCGAGTGGTTGAAGGAGCACGCCTGGAAAGTGTGTATAGGGGAAACTCTATCAAGGGTTCGAATCCCTTCGTCTCCGCATGAAAAAAGAAAAATTCTTTGTGTACATCCTTCAGAGCATGAAGGATTTTTCTTTTTATATAGGCCAGAGCAATGATTTGGATTACCGGATTAGTAAACACAATGATGGAATGAGTAAGTATACAGCATCCAAAATGCCTTGGCGATTGGTTTATTTTGAAATGTATGAAAGCAGAACTGATGCTTTGCAAAGAGAAAAGGCGATAAAGAACATGAAGAGTAAAATTTATATCCAGAGTTTAATAAAAAACTGGAAAGTTATTCGTGTAGTTGAATGAGTCCCGATACATCGGGAGAAACTGTGTATAGGGGAAACTCTATCATCCCGATGTATCGGGACGAATCCCTTCGTCTCCGCATAAAAAAAGAAAAATCCTTTGTGTATATCCTTCCGAGCATGAAGGATTTTTCTTTTTACAGAAATAATGCAATCTCAGCTTCAACTATTTTATTTTTTTGCAGCAACCATTTCCCCTGTATTATTTTACTCCGCTGATGAACTTCATCTTATTTGATGACTGGCATTCTTGTATTGCCAGTATTGTATAAATACATTTGGTATGCAATGCTTCCCAGGGCTGAAGAAATCAGGAAAACTCCGGCTATACCAATAGCCGCTATATAAGCAGGGTAATATACTGCTTAAATATCCCTGCCGCAAATGGCGGCAGGGATATTTAAACGTTTATATTTTTTAAATATAAAACTACCAGTTATGAAAAATATTTTAATAGCCGCAACTGCAACCATGGTACTGTTTTTATTGATGGGTTGCTCCAGTTCAAAGATCACTTCATCATGGACAGCCGGTAATACCACCGCCAAAAAATTTAATAAGATAATGGTAGTAGCATTAATAAAAGAATCTAACAGAACCATCAGGGAAAAAATGGAGCAGCATATGATACAGGATCTGAAAGACCTGGGCCAGAATGCAGTATCTGCTTATGAAGAATATGGCCCCAAAGCATTTAGTAATATGGATGAAACCGCAGTGCTGGAAAAATTAAAAAACAGTAATGTAGATGCAGTAATAACGATTGTATTGCTGGATAAAGAAAAAGAAAGGCAATATGTACCCGGTAAAATGATCTATACCCCTTATGCCAGCCGCTACAACAGGTTCTGGGGATATTACACCACTATTTACGATCGTATTTACACTCCCGGTTATTATGAAACCAGTAACAGATATTTTTGGGAAAGTAATTTTTACGATCTAAGCACTAAAGAATTATTGTACTCTTCACAAACACAATCTTTTGATCCGGCTTCTTCCGAAATATTAGCACATGAGTATGGAAAAAAAGTAGTAGATAATATGATTAAGAAGAATGTGCTTACCAATCAACCAGGCGGGATAAAATAAATGCTGTAATGAGCAAAAAAATTATCGTTGCATTAGTTTTTTTATGGGTAGCGAAAATTTCTTTTTCGCAAAAAGTAGTTGTATCCGGCTATCAGATTCCAATAGTGCCGTCAACTGAAAAATTGATTTACCCCTTACTTGCCGCAAAATTTTACCAGCAAAATAATCAGCAGCTATTTTGGTTTACTGCAGATACCGGTTCGGCCACATTACCGCAATCTTTAAAAACGGCTATCGATAGTTGTATAAATATCGGGCTAGATAAAGAAAAGTACCATTACAATGAAATTGTTGCAGCATCGGCAGCAAAATTTGCCTTAGAAGACAGTACAACAGCAATGAATAATGATAAAATATTTACCGATGCTGCCATTGCTTTATGTAAAGATATTTACCAGGGAAAAAATATCAGCAGCTGGATAAATTATGATGAAGTATCCTGTAAATATACCGATGCTGATAATGAGTATTTGCTAAAAAATATTGCAGCCGCCAAATCCGGCAATGCACTTACACAGTTTATACTTTTGCTGGAGCCTGCAGAAAAAGTATACACTCTATTAAAACAAGAATTAAAAACACAATTGCAAAAAAAAGCGACCTTGCCCATAAAACAATTAACAGCCACATTAAATTATTTCCGCTGGATACATCACTTTAAATTTGATCAATGTATTGTAGTAAATATTGCATCGGCTACATTAAGGTATTACCAAAAAGATAGTATTAAACTACAAATGAAAGTAGTAGTAGGCAAACCATCTACCAAAACACCAAGGTTTGCAGCCTATTGCAACCAGGTTATTTTGTACCCTTACTGGAATGTACCCACCAGCATTGCGTTAAACGAGTTGCTGCCAAAAATTAAGCGCCACCCTGCTGTTATTGATGATATGAACATGCAGTTAGTGGATGGCAATGGCAAAGTGATCAATCATTATGCTGTAAACTGGAAGGCTATCAGCCGCAATTATTTTCCTTACCGTTTGCGCCAATCCACCGGCTGCGATAATTCTTTAGGCGTTATCAAGTTTAATGTAACCGATCCTTATAGTGTTTACCTGCACGATACCAATAATAAAACGGCATTTCTTTCCGGCTACAGGTATTACAGCCACGGTTGCATAAGGGTAGAGGAGCCAATAGAGCTGGGCAATTTATTACTCAGCAACCGTTTAGATATCAATTTTTTAAAAGCCTGTTACAAGGAGCAAAAGCCAATCCCTATTGATTTATTAACTCCGGTTCCGGTAATCGTCATTTACAGCCTTGCCGAAATTGACAAGGCTGATAAAATAAGATATTATAAAGATGTATACAGCTTATTAAAATAATTGCTTTACTGTATATTATTATCCACAGTTTTATATAAAAATAAAATTTACTGCAAAAAAATATTGGTACAGTTATTGTTTACGGCTTGTACACAATGCAAATATTTATTGGCCAATTAATATCGCAATAAGCAGTATCCCTAACAAAAAATTTCTTAACTAAACTACTACAACAGCAGTATGAAAAAACAAATTATTTTAAGTGTCATCAGTATGATCATTTTATACTCCACCGCTACTGCACAAAGCATGGGCAGAGAATATAAAACAGCCCTTGGTGTAAAACTTTTTGATGGAGCTGGTATTACCATTAAACATTTTGTAAATGATAAAGCCGCTTTAGAAGGTATTGGGTTTTTCTGGAGCCGTGGTGCCCGCATTACAGGCTTGTACGAGCTGCATTACGATATTAGTGGAGCCCCGGGATTGAAATGGTATATCGGACCAGGCGCACATGTGGGCTTTTATAATACCAAGTATGGTGATGGAAGTTTTGTTGGTATTGATGGCGTTTTGGGATTGGATTATAAAGTAAATAATGCTCCACTTAATCTTTCAATAGATTGGCAACCTTCTTTTGAATTTGGTACCGGCCGTGGGTTCACCGGCAACTGGGGTGGCTTTGGAATCAGGTATACTTTTTAAACCATAAAATAATTCGGGTGCTCATTTAATGCTCCGGATGCTGAAACAATAAGCGAAGAGAAGACTGCAAGGTCTTCTCTTTTTTTGTGCTTATTGCGGCAGCTTAATTATGCAGGTAATAGTTATACCTTAGCGCCCAATAAAAAATATGATACAATTACAGCATTTTGCCAGCAGCGACTTTGATCAGTTAATAGCATGGATACCGGATGAAGAAGCATTGATGAACTGGTCGGGGGCATTGTTTAGTTTTCCGCTTACGCAGCAAAGTTTAAGCTGGTACCTGGAGGATGTAAACGACATCAGCAATTCCGAAGCTTTTGTGTACAAAGCCATTGAAACTGCAACTGGCAAAGTGGTGGGCCATATTTCTTTAGGTGGTATCAGTAAAAAAAATAAAGCCGGCCGCATAAGCCGTGTATTGGTTGACCCCGCCGCCCAAGGCCAGGGCTATTGTTGCCAGATGATAAAAGCAGTGTTGAAGATTGGTTTTGAAGAATTGAAATTGCACCGCATTTGCCTGGGAGTGTACGATTTTAATGCCGCCGCCATACGCTGCTACCAAAAAGCAGGACTGGTAATTGAAGGCACCAACAGAGATTGCTTATTGTTTAAAGGCCAGTGGTGGAGTTTGGTAGAAATGAGTATGCTGGAAGAAGAGTGGTATGCTAAGGCGCAATAAAAATACTTTGCATTTTTATTTTTTGGAACGGGCATTTGTTTTTCATCCCGTACGTACGGGATCGTTGTGTCCTTTAGATTTGTATTGATTAGTATTAAGAGATAAACTACTATTACTACTTTTTCTTTTTTTGTTACTTTTTTTCTTTTTAGAATCCACAATTTTGTGTGAATAACTAACCAGCAGCAGAGGCTAATTAACAATTGTGTCAAGGTTAACAACCTATTGAGTGATAAAATCCCCTGCTGCTTTTTTCCCTTAGTGTCTAAATAGCAATTAAGGTTTTTATACCTATTATTAAGGACTAAGACGATGGGACAAAATGGTTAGTCATCTTTTAAGATAGTAAAACAAAATTATGAAAAAGGCAGCGAAATTTTATTTGGGAATGGATGTATCGAAGCTGTGGGTTGATATCGCTGTTCAATGTGTGATAAAGCAATCTAAACAACCGATGGTAACAGAACGCTTTGACAATACTACAGCTGGTATGAAAATCATGGGTAAATGGCTGAAAAAACAGCAGGTAAGTTTTGACGATAACAGCATGCTTGTGATAGAGAACACGGGTGTTTATCACAGGTTGGTTTGGGAATATTGCAGCACGGAAGGATTACCACTTTACATAGGCAATGCAACGCACATAAAATGGAGTTTTGGTATAGCCCGTGGAAAGAATGATAAGATAGATAGCCAGCGACTTTGCTCCTATGCCCTTAAGAATGCAGATGAATTGAAAACTACGCCTGTACTAAATCCTGTATTTTTGAAACTAAAAGATATGATGACAGCCAGGAGCAGGCTGCTTGCACAAAAAAACAGCATGAAAGTGTATTTGGGAGAACTGAAATTAACAAACAGTAAAGAGACCCAACTGATCATGGAGCAGGTACACAAAGCAGCTTTGAGGGAATAGTGGAGTCAATTAAAATTGTTGAAAAACAAATACACCAAATGATACAACAGGATGAAGCAATAAGAAATAATTATGAGCTACTAATATCAGTACCAGGAATAGGGCATTTGACTGCGGTGTATATTATTTGTTGCACCAATAATTTTATTTGTAAGATAACGGGTAAAGAGTTGGCATCTTATGCCGGCGTAGCACCCTTTGGAAACAAGAGTGGTACGAGCATTAAAGGGCGTGATAAAGTGCATAAAATGGCTAACAAGGATTTAAAAAAGCTATTGCATATGGGAGCCATATCAGCCATAACACATTACCCTGAATTTAAAGATTATTATGAACGAAAAGTAAAGGAAGGCAAACATGCACAATCTGTAATAAATGCAGTAAGAAGTAAAATAGCATTAAGAGCAGTAGCGGTAATCAATAACCAGGAAAAGTATGTGGACAACTATAAAAAAGCAGCATAAAATAATAGAGAAAGAAGTTTGGTTGTATCATAGCAATCACTCACTTGTACCGCATACCGTTGAGGAGCTTTAATTATGTTTTGTTGGAGTATTGTATTTTGTAATGAATTTCTTTGCTTACTAAGATTCATTATACCTTAGATAAAATACTAAAAATGGTAGAAACAAGGGGATATACATACTTTGCAATTGCAACTGATAATGCTGAACTAGAATTATCGGAATTTAAAAAATATTTGACTATTGCGCCAACAAAGTTTGAAAAGATGTTTGAACGTGGCACAGTTCCTAAGTTTACAAAATGGAAATATGCTTCAGGCGAATTAAAGAATCCTCATTTTTTTGAAGAAGTTGAAAAGTTAATAACGGCATTGCATCCCTATAAAGAAGAATTTAAAAAACTTAAAGTTGCATATCCCGATTTAAATTTCTTTTTAGAAGTAGTGATTTATCTTGGCGACGAAAGCCCTGGGCTACATTTCAGCAATACAACAATTGAATTTTTGAATTATTTGGGTGCCGAAATTGACTGTGATATATACAACGACAAATAATATCTGTCGTTGTATCGTAAGGCTTAAATTTAAAGTTTACTGTATGTTCTCAATGTATTTAAGCTAGCGCTTGTAATATATCTCCTAAAATATCATCCACATGTTCCAGCCCAACAGAAATGCGTATTAAGCCCGGTGTAATATTCACCGCAGCCCTTTCAGCTTCTGTAAGTTTAGCATGGGTAGTACTTGCCGGGTGTGAAGCAATGCTTCTTGTATCGCCAAGGTTGGCTGTAAGCGATAACATTTTTAAATTATTTAAAAATGCACGGCCACTTTCTAAACCGCCGCTTAAATTAAAACTGATCAACCCACCGCCGTTTTTCATTTGCTTAGCAGCAATAGCATGTTGCGGATGACTGGGCAAAAATGGGTATTTTAACCAGCTTATTTTTGCATGGCCTTCCAATGCTTTGGCAATATGTAATGCGTTTGATGCATGACGCTCCATCCGTACATCCAATGTTTCTAAACTTTTGCTTAATACCCAGGCATTAAAAGGCGATAATGCCGGGCCGGTGCTGCGGCAGAATAGATAAATTTGATGGATCAATTCTTTTTTGCCCAATACCACTCCGCCTAACACTCTTCCCTGCCCGTCGATCCATTTGGTAGCAGAATGAATTACCAGGTCGGCACCAAAATCAATAGGGCGCTGGTTTACCGGTGTGGCAAAACAATTATCTACGTTCAATAAAATATTATGTTTTTTAACCAGCTTGCTTACTGCTGCTAAATCTATTATATCCAAACCCGGGTTGGTAGGTGTTTCTAAATAGATCATTTTGGTATTGGGCTTAATGGCAGCTTCCCAACTATCCGGATCGTTAGCGCTAACATAACTTACTTCAATACCATAATTGGGTAAGTATTTATTAAGCACGGTAACGGTGCTCCCAAAAACCGAACTGCAGGCAATTAAATGATCGCCCTTTTTTAACAGCGCCATAAATGATGCAAACACGGCAGCCATACCCGTTGCGGTGGCATAACCAGCTTCAGCACCTTCCAGTGCCACCATTTTATCTGTAAATTCCTGTACACCGGGGTTACTAAAACGGCTGTAAATATTATCATTGCTTTCATCGGCAAATGCAGCCCTCATATCTTCTGCATCATCAAAACAAAAGCTACTGGTTAAAAACATAGGTGTGCTATGTTCCATTTCATTCGTACGGTCGGTCTGTATTCTTATCGCCTTTGTTATTGGATTCATGATGGTTAATTAGTTAACTGGTTAATTAGTTTATGCACGGCATCCTGCGGATTAGGGTTTGGATGGAGGAGTATTGTGTATTTTTGATTTTGAAATGAATTTAATGAATGCATTTAATTTAAGTAGTAATTTTTCAGTAGTTGCTATTAATTCTTCAGCCTTGGTTAATTCGATGATGCCTCTTCTTTTACATTTGGAAAGCCATGCATTTGTTTCCAATAGCGATCCTCTGGCATAAAAATAAAATTGTTTACTTTCCTTATAATAAAATCTTCCGTAGCCTTCTGCAATATTTACCGATATTGAATCTGCAGACCTTACTATTTGTTTGCCAATGGTATCTTTTCGAAAACTATCCCAGGTATTAACTAAATTCCAAATGATATCAGAGAAAATCTCAGCTTGCTGATAAACCTCCAGCTTTTCCAGAGTATATTCCATAAATTATCAAAAGGTATATCGGTTTACTAATAAACTAATTAACCAGTTAACTAATAAACCAATTAACTAGCTAACCTCCACTTCCCATGTAAGCTCCGTGCCACTTTTTCTTAACGTTTCTGCCACACTGCAATATTTATTCATCGATAATTCGCAGGCACGGTATGCTTTTTCTTTGTCAATATCTCCTTTAAGAAAAAATGTAATTTTTGCATTGGCCCACAGGGATGGCTCTTTGCCCGGTTCTCTTTCGCCAGTAACTTTTATAGAAAAATCATCAACCGTTTGGCGTTGTTTTTTCAATATCATTACTATATCAATGGCACTGCAACCACCCAGCCCCATCAGCAACATTTGCATAGGGCGAATACCAAAATTCTGGCCACCACTTTCATCACTGCTATCCATGTGAACGATATGTCCATTGGCATCTTTGGCCTCAAAACCAAAGTCGCCCGATACCCGCTGCATATTAATTTCTATCATTTTAAAACATTTTTACAAATATAAATATTGCAAGCCTTTACTTTGCATTTTAAACCCTTAGTTTTTCGTATTTAGCAAGTATTAATGAACAGCTTTAGATATACCGATAGTTTTACCTTAGAAAGTGGCTTTGCCTTCCCCGCAATTGATATTGCTTATACTACCTATGGCACGTTAAACGCCGATAAAAGCAATGTGGTTTGGATATGTCATGCCCTTACGGCTAACAGTGATGCGGCAGATTGGTGGAATGGAGTAGTTGGTAACGATCATGTAATTGACCCCGGGAAATATTTTATTGTTTGTGCCAATATTTTAGGCTCTTGCTATGGTACCACCGGGCCGCTTAGTATTGATCCACTTACGCAACAACCTTATTACGGCAATTTTCCATTAATCACCATTCGTGATATGGTGAATGCTCATATACTGCTGCGTAAACATTTGGGTATTGAAAAAATATTTTTATTAATGGGCGGCAGTATGGGTGGCTACCAGGCTATGGAATGGTGTGTGATGGAAAATAATGCGATTGAAAATTTATTATTACTGGCAACATCGGCAAGTGAAAGTGCCTGGGGTATTGCCACACATACCGCACAGCGATTAAGTATTGAAGCGGATGGTACCTGGAATAGGCCATCGCCACATGCGGCTGCAAAAGGATTAAAAGCAGCAAGGGCAATTGGTATGTTGACGTATCGTAATTACGGTATTATGGTACAGCAGCAAACCGATGCTGATGTAGAAAAAACCGATAATTTTAAAGCCTCTTCTTATATTAATTACCAGGGACAAAAATTAGTAGATCGCTTTAACGCTTACACTTACTGGCAACTTACCAAAAGTATGGACAGTCATCATTTGGGCCGTGGCCGTGGAGGAAATTTAGAAGCTGTATTGAAAAATTTTACCCAACGCACATTAATCATTGGTATTAGCAGCGATATTCTTTGTCCGCTGATAGAGCAACGCTTTTTAGCGCAGCATATACCTGCCGCTACAATGATTGAAATTGATTCTGATTATGGCCATGATGGATTTATGGTGGAGTCCAAAATTATTTCGCAGCACCTGGCGCAATGGTTAGCGCATTAAGCTTAACATCTTCCTGCACCGCATTAAAATAGTTTTTGCTAATTTGTACTATTAAAAAATATGTATGAAGCAATTGCTTATTATCAGCCTGTTATTTTTTTGTATCAAAAACATGAATGCACAACAACCAGCCACACCCGATAAAATTTACGGCCAGTTATTTGTTGATGTGCAACTGGCCAAAATTTTTGCTGATGGTAAAACATTTGTGGATTGTACACCCAAAAGAAAGATACGGGATATTATGTACGATTATGGTTTGGCAAAAGGGCCAAAAATGAATTTGAAAAAGTTTGTGGAAGATAATTTTAATATGCCGGCAGAGCCCCCCGCTTTTAATTATATTATGAAAGAACCGGTGGCTGCTAACCATATTAAAAATTTGTGGAGTGTTTTGCGAAGAGATGCAGATATTGCTGTTGAAGGCTCCTCTTTACTGGCCTTGCCCAACCCATATATTGTACCCGGTGGCAGATTCAGAGAAATTTATTATTGGGATAGTTACTTTACCATGTTAGGTTTAAAAGAAAGTGGAGAAACGGAAATGATAGAAAGCATGGTTAAAAATTTTGCTTTTTTAATTGATAAATACGGCCATATTCCTAATGGAAACCGCAGTTATTATTTAAGCCGTAGCCAACCACCATTTTTTAGTTTGATGATAGAATTGCTGGCAACCATAAAAGGCGAAGCAGTTTACAAGACCTACTTACCACAGCTGGAAAAAGAATATAATTATTGGATGGAAGGGGTTGATAAAATAAAAAAAGGAACAGCCTTTAAAAGACTGGTAAAGTTAAATGACGGTAGTGTTTTAAACCGTTATTGGGATGACCTTAATACACCAAGGCAAGAAAGTTATAAAGAAGATTACGACTTAAGTGAAGCCGCTGCCAATGAACTGGCCATGCGTATTAAAATGGCTTCGCCAGAAGCGTTAAAAAAAATACTGGATGAAACAAGAGGGAATGTTTGCAGAAACCTGCGTGCCGGTGCGGAGAGTGGTTGGGATTTTAGCAGCCGTTGGTTTGCCGATGAAAAAAATATCAGCAGTATACAAACTACAGATATTGTTCCGGTAGATTTAAATTGTTTGCTGTACAATTTAGAAATGGTAATTGCCAAAGGGATGTTTTTAAAGAGAGGAGAGATTGCAGGTAATAAATATAAAAGCATTGCAGCAAAAAGAAAAACTGCTATTGTAAAATATTGCTGGAATGTGAAAACGAATTTCTTTTTCGATTACAATATTGTAATTAAAAAACAAAATAGCAATTATACTGCCGCAGGCTTATATCCTTTATTTGTAAAAATTGCTACGCCATCGCAGGCAAATACTGTAGCAGCAACGGCAATAAAATATTTATTAAAACCGGGGGGCATTGTTACCACCACCAACAATACCGGTCAGCAATGGGATGCACCCAATGGCTGGGCACCATTGCAATGGATAGCCGTAAACGGTTTGAATAATTATAAGCAAACTGTGTTGGCAAAAGATATTGCTACACGCTGGCTGGCATTAAATGATAAAGTATATGCCGCTACAGGCAAAATGATGGAGAAATATAATGTAGAAGATATGAATAAAGAAGCCGGTGGCGGCGAGTATCCATCACAGGATGGTTTTGGCTGGACGAATGGCGTGTACCTGGCGCTGAAGGCTTTTATGCAGAAAAAATAATTTCTTGTCATTCTTTATCCACCACAAACGTTTGCAGATTTTAACGGTGGCTTGTTTTGATTACATTTATACCAACGATTCAAAACACTGCTAATGACCTTTACCAAACCGCACTTAAGTTTCTGGCAAATTATTAATATGAATTTTGGATTCTTTGGTTTGCAATACAGTTTTGGATTGCAACAGGCTAATATGAGTCCAATCTATAAATTCTTAGGTGCTGCGGAAGATAAACTACCTTATTTATGGTTAGCTGGGCCGCTAACAGGATTGATCATTCAGCCAATTGTTGGTGCAATGAGCGATAAAACTGTTAGCAGGTGGGGCAGACGGACTCCTTATTTTTTTATTGGCGCTATATTTTGCAGTATCTGTCTGTTCTTTATGCCATTTAGTAAAACGGTGTGGATGGCTGCAAGTATTTTATGGATTTTAGATGCAGGAAACAATATTACACAAGAACCTTACAGAGCTTTTGTTACTGATAAATTAAATCCATCGCAGCACTCAATTGGTTTTTTATCTCAAAGCGCATTTACAGGTTTAGGCCAAACATTATCTTATCTAACGCCAACTGTTTTAATCTGGTTTGGGTTTAGTGCTTTATCATCACCAGAAAAGCCAATTCCAACCACCACATTTATAGCATTTATTATTGGCGCTTTTTTTTCTATAGGTTCTATAATGTGGAGTCTGTATACAACAAAAGAATATCCATTAACGTTCGAAGAGTTGGAAAAAATAAAAGCTGCACCGAAAGGTTTTTTTGCGCCGTTTAAAGAAATTGCTGCCGCATTTAAAGAGATGCCAAAAACTATGGTGTCTATGATTCCAATGATGGTATTTAGCTGGTATGCAATGTTCACTTACTGGATTTATATAAGTTCATCAATTTCAAAAACATTTTTTAATACAACAGATGGCAATTCGGAAGGATATTCAACTGCATCAATATGGGCGGGACAGATTGGCGCTTTTTATAATTTTATCACATTCATTTCTGCATTTGCCATTGCAAAGATCGCTGTGAAGTATAATCCTAAACTTGTACATGGATTTTGTTTAACCCTGGCAGGTATCGGACTTTTAATGTTGCCAGGAATACATGAAAAAAAGACACTCTTTATCCCAATGTTGGGTATGGGGGTCTCGTGGGCAAGTATGATGGGCACTCCATACATAATGCTTGCTGGTAGTGTGCCTCCAGAACGTACAGGAGTGTACATGGGGATATTCAATATGTTTATTGTTATACCAATGTTTATTCAAAACTTAACTGTGCCATTGTATTTTAAAACGCTGCTGGGTAACAATCCGGAAAATGCAATCAGACTTGCAGGAGTATTACTGATATTAGCAGCAATAGCGACTCAGTTTATTAAATTTAAACAAAAAGAAAATTCAGATACTACAGCTCCAATTTTACGGGGAGGAGGGCATTAAATAAATAAATTAAATGCACATTACAAATACAAAAGAAAGTAACAATCTTAGTTCTCCGCCAGCTGGCGGAGACAGGGGCTCACGGGGCAAAATCCTTTGCATCGGCGAAGCGCTGATAGATATGATCTGCACTGATAAAGGCAGTTCATTATCTGACGGCAATAATTTTTTAAAAAAAGCAGGTGGTGCCCCTACCAATGTTGCAGCGGCTATTGCAGCATTAGGCGGCAATGTAGAGCTAGCAGCTAAAGTGGGTATAGATCCTTTTGGAAAACACCTGATAGAAGTGATGAATGATTTTGGTGTGAGTACTAAATGGATGTTACAGGATGAAAATTATTTTACCACGTTTGCATTTGTATCGCTGATGGAAAATGGTGAACGGGATTTTTATTTTAATCGTGGTGCAGATGGACAATTAAGCAGGCAGGAAGTGGAAGCCATTGACCTGGATGAATTTTCTATTATTCACTTTGGTTCGGCAACTGGTTTTTTACCGGGGCCATTACAAGCTGCTTACCAGGCTTTGTTACAAAAAGCATTGTTGAAAGATATTTTTATCAGCTTTGATCCTAATTACAGGCATTTGTTATTTAAAAATGATACGCAAGCTTTTATTGATCAGTCGTGGAATTTTTTAGACTGCTGCCATTTTTTTAAACTGAGTGATGAAGAAGCCATATTAATAACCGGCGCTGCAACATTAGCAGATGCTGTAACGATATTGTTAGAAAAAACAGACGGCGTGTTTGCAATTACATTGGGTAAAGAGGGCACCCTATTAGGTTTTAATAACACAACAGTTATTATCCCTAGTATTGAAGTAAAACCTGTGGACACCACCGGCGCAGGCGATGCATTTGTTGGCGCAGTGTTGTATCAATTGAGCGATAAAACATTTACACAAATAAAAGCTATGGCTGAAATACATTGGAAGGAAATTGTAGTGAATGCAAATAAAGCCGGAGCAAGAACCTGCGAATACATGGGGGCAATGGAAGCATTCAAACATTTAAGCAACAGTATTTTTAAATAAAAACTAAATCACTAAACTTATAAACTTAACAAGTGTACGATCCGCAATTACATAAAGCCATTAGTACAATACTTCAAAAAAAGAAGATCGATATCGGCAATGCCGATAATATGTTTTACACCCGTTTCGTTGCCAATGCCACCGCTATAAAATTTTTGTACTACGAGTTGTATAAACAACATCCAGAAGCTGATAAGTTATTCAATCTGTTGATTGAAACTATGGCAAAGGCTTATATACAAAGGCCTGCGGCATTAAAACAAAGGGATGAGGAAAAAGAAAAAAAAGGCAATTGGTTTTTAAGTAACGAGATCACTGGTATGAGTTTGTATGTAGATCGGTTTTGCGGTAATCTAAAAAATCTTACAGAAAAATTAGACTACTTTAAAAAGCTGGGTGTAAATTTTTTACACCTTATGCCGGTAATGGAAAGCCCTGCAGGAGAAAGTGATGGTGGTTATGCAGTATCCGACTTTAGAAAAGTGGACGAACGTTTTGGAGCAATGAAAGACCTGAAAACTGTGCAGGAAAAAATGAGTGCAGCAAATATGTACCTGATGCTGGATATTGTGTTGAATCATACATCGCATAAGCATGAGTGGGCACAAAAAGCTAAGCAAGGCGAAAAAAAATACCAGGATTATTTTTATATGTATGACGACAGGAATATTCCTGATCAGTTTGATAAAGCGATGCCCGATATTTTTCCTGAAACGGCACCGGGCAATTTTACTTATGTGGAAAAATGCAATAAATGGGTGATGACTGTGTTTCATAATTACCAATGGGATTTGAATTATGCCAACCCTCTGGTGTTTATTGAAATGCTGGATACGATTTTCTTTTATGCCAACTTAGGCGTTGATATATTACGAATAGATGCACCGGCATTTATTTGGAAACAATTGGGTACTACTTGTCAGAATTTGCCACAGGCACATACTATTTTACGTTTGATAAAACAAGCTGTGCAGGTGGCAACACCGGGCATGGCTTTATTAGGCGAAGCCATTGTAGCTCCTAAAGAGATCATGAAATATTTTGGTACCGGTCTATATGCAGCCAAAGAATGTGATTTTGCTTACAACGCTACGCATATGGCATTGCAATGGGATGCTTTGGCAACGGGTGATACAAGAGTGATGCTGGCAGCGCAACATGAAATTTTACAAAAACCTTTTGGTACTTCGTGGATCACGTATACAAGATGCCATGATGATATTGGATTAGGGTATGACGATTACATGATACAATATGCCGGGTACAATGCTTATGAACACCGTAAATTTTTAAAAGAATATTATTCCGGTGTGCATGAATTATCTCCAGCAAAAGGCGCATTATTTTCCGTCAATCCAAAAACGCAGGATGCAAGAATCAGCGGCTCTTTGGCATCGCTTTGCGGATTAGAAAAGGCCATTGATAATAATGACGCTGTTGCCATTGATAGTTCTATTAAAAAAATATTACTGATGCAGGCACATAGCTTTTTTATTGGTGGTGTGCCCATGCTGTTTTATGGCGATGAAATTGGCTACACCAATGATTACAGTTATTTGAATGATGCAGGCAAAAGTTACGATAACCGCTGGATGCACCGCCCTGTAATTGACTGGAGTAAAAATGCAAAAGCCGATGAGGCAGGTACAATAGAACAGAAAGTTTTTTCCGGTACACAGCAATTGATCAGCATCAGAAAAAAGTTGGAAGTAGCAAGCGATTATAAAAATCTTACCTGGTTACAGCCGCATAACATACATGTTGTAGGTTACCTGCGTACACATAACGAAAGCAAGCTGTACTGTATTTATAATTTTACCGGAGAGCCAGCCTTTTTAACCTGGTTTGCATTTAAGCAACATGGAAGAATAACGGAACGGTTATATGACCACTGGAAGAATGAATACCACCAGGTAGGTTTTGATCATGAATATTTTGTGCTGGAGCCTTACCGCTTTTATTTACTGGAACCCGTGTAACAGTAATTGTCTTTTTATACTGAGGGTGATAACTCAGTATTTTTCATATATGCAGTTAGTTTTGGAGACGGCCCCTGTTTTTACAGGGGCTTCCTTATTTTTATCGTGAAATTGTAACAGGGCGGCACATGATAGTTTACTATTTAAATCAGTTACTTTTAAAGCTGATTAATTTTGCTGTATGAAAAAGAATATGTTTTTTATCCTGCTGCTTTTGCTTTCTGCAAAGCTGTTTTCTCAAAATATAGGGGTTACTAATTTACAGTGTGAGCATAAAACCGATCCATTGGGTATTGATAAAGCCACTCCGGTATTTGGCTGGCAATTACAATCGGCAAAGCGGGGTGTTTTACAAACAGCTTACCGCATTATAGTAGCAGATAAAATTGAATTACTACAAAAAAATGTGGGCAATATATGGGATTCAAAAAAGATAATTAGTGATCGATCTGCACAAGTAATATTTAAAGGAAAAAAACTGCAAGCATCATCAGAATACTTTTGGAAACTGCAGGTATGGGATAATAAAAATACCACAGCCTGGAGTGAAGTTGCAAATTTTACCACAGGTTTATTTGCAGCAACAGATTGGGGCAATGCAAAATGGATAGGCTTTGAAGCATTGCCAGATTCGCTGCTGACAGTACCCGGTGTACATGGCCCCGAAATTAAAAAAAAGTTAGGTGCTGATAAATTAAAGCAAAGAAGTATTGTTCCGCTGTTTAGGAAATCATTTACTGCCAATAAAGCAATTGCTAATGCGACAGTGTACATCAGCGGGTTGGGCCATTATGAATTAAGTATTAACGGAGAGAAAGCAGGTAATAGTTTTTTAGCACCAGGCTGGACGAATTATGATAAACGGGTTTTGTATAACACATACGATGTAACTGCCAATGTAAAAAAAGGCGATAACGCTATTGGTGTAATAGTGGGCAATGGGTTTTTTAATATCAACAGAGAGCGGTATATAAAACTGGCCATTGCTTATGGTTATCCTACACTGATCTGTAAAATGATAGTTACTTATGCCGACGGCTCTTCATTAGAGTTAGTAAGTGATCAGTCGTGGAAGGTAACCCCATCACCAATAACTTTCTCCAGCATTTTTGGTGGCGAAGATTATGATGCTACACTTGAAAAAGAGGGATGGAATAATGCAGCGTATAATGATAAAAGTTGGAAACAGGCTTTAATTGTTGCAGCACCCAAAGGCATGCTGGAAGCAGAAGCAGACTATCCTGTAAAAGTAAATGAGGTTTTAAATGTGCAAACCATTAGCAAACCAAAGGACAGTGTGTATATGTATGATTTTGCACAAAATCTTTCTGGCATATTTGAAATTAAAGTACAGGGCAAAAAAGGGCAGCAGGTAAAATTATCGCCGGGAGAATTGATACAAAGTAACGGGCTTATTAATCAGCAGGCTACAGGCCGCCCCAATTATTTTACCTACACTTTAAAAGGCGATGGTATTGAAACATGGCGCCCACGTTTTACTTATACCGGCTTCAGGTATATACAGGTAGAAGGTGCTGTGCCGGATACAGCAAATACCAATGGCGACTTTGCAAAAATTATCAGCCTTAGTTCTTTACATACCGGCAACAGCGCTCCGTTGAATGGCGAATTTGAATGCAGCAATAAATTGTTTAATGATATTAACCAGTTAATAAAATGGGCCATCAAAAGCAATTTGCAAAGCGTGGTTACCGATTGTCCGCACCGGGAAAAACTAAGCTGGCTGGAGCAGGATTATTTAATGGGTAATTCCATTAATGCTAATTACGATGTGTATCATTTGTATAAAAAGTTAGTATATGATATGATAGATGCACAAACAGCCGAGGGCCTAATACCAGACATTGCTCCGGAGTTAGTTCTTTTTGATGGCGGTTTCAGAGATTCACCCGAATGGGGAAGTGCTTCCATATTTGTACCGTGGCTATTGTATAAATGGTATGGCGATGAAGTAATATTAAAAGAAGCTTACCCCATGATGAAAAAATACCTGGCATATTTACAAAAAAAATCGGCTAATAATATTTTAGATTTTGGTTTGGGCGACTGGTATGACAACGGCCCCAACCCACCAGGCTTTGCACAGCTTACACCAAAGGCATTAACCGCTACTGCTATTTATTATTACGACGCACAATTGCTTGCACAGGTAGCAGCTTTATTGCAGCAAAAAAATGATGCACTAACGTACCGGCAACTTGCAGCAGCTATCGGTTACGACTTCAATAATTCTTTTTATAATGCCAACACAAAAATATATGCTACCGGTAGCCAAACAGCAATGGCAATGCCTTTGAGCCTTGGCCTGGTTGCCGAAAACAATAAAGCGGCAGTAATGAAAAACATGGTGGACTCTATCATTGCCTCCGGCAAAAAATTAACCGCTGGTGATATTGGTTTTCATTTTTTAATACAGGCATTGCATGAAGGTGGCGCATCGCAATTAATTTATGATATGAATTACAGGGATGATGTGCCCGGCTATGGCTACCAGCTAAAAAAAGGAGCAACAGCTTTAACAGAAAGCTGGCCGGCATTGGCCAATGTAAGTAACAACCATTTGATGCTGGGGCATATTATGCAATGGTTTTACGAGGGGCTGGGCGGCATAAAGCAAACCGAAAAATCTGTCGGCTACAAGCAAATAGTTATCGAGCCGGAAGTAGTGGGTGATATTACTTACGTAAATGCCAATCATCAAACTTTGTATGGCAATATTGTTAGCCAGTGGAAAAAAACGGATGTAGGGTTTGAATTGCATGTGGAAATTCCAGCCAACACCACCGCCATTATTTACTTACCCACTATTGTAATGAAAAATGTTAGCGAAAGCGGCCGGCCGGTAAGTAATAATAAAGATATGGTTGCTGTGATTGAAAAGGGGAAGGTGAAAATAAAAGTGGGTTCGGGGAAATATTATTTTAAGATGAGGTGATTTTTTTGATGCAGGGGTTGGATAGGGCCATTATAAGAACGCATTGCAGACAATTTTTTAAATGTAGAATTTAAGTATAAGGCCTTTAATTTTTAATCTACTATTGTAGTAATTTGCGGAGTACGCCGTTTGTAGAAGACAAGACGGCGGCGAGGATCGGAGCGACTACCTACGGCGGCAAAATATTGCCAAAATTCCGCTGTGGTGCTATTACCGACACCAAATAAATCATTATCCTTTTCCTGCCCATTAAATCCGTATCGGTACCCCCCTAGGCAGCACTAAGAAAGATCATAGAGGTTGCAGGGAATTAATCGACATATAAACCGATTTTTTCTATTTCAGGAAATAAAATGTCAAGATTTTTATTAGAATTAAAATACATGTAAAAATCATATCCAAATCGAATTGCAATTTCCTTGGAAGCATTGTCAAATAGTTCAGCCCAAATTAAATTTCTTAAAATTAGCTTTGCAACTATAGGAAGCTCATTCTGTGTTATATGATGGTTCTCGTTTAGTTTATTATAAACTAGTAACAATTCCTTTTTATCTTCGTATGGATATTCTGGAAAACTGTTCTTTTCAAGGCTGTTGAGAATTATTTTACTAGTATTGTGAAATTTAAAAAATAAAAGAATTGCCTTAATGTATTTATCTTCTACTTCCAGGTAAGATTCAAAAGTTAATACTCTTTCATCAAAAACAACTCCGATTTGAAAAAAAACAATCCATTCATTTTTTGTAAAATTTCCGTTTTCATCTCTATAAAGAGGATTGTATTTTGTTATTGATTTAGTTTTAAAACGCCAATTATCTGTCATAACATTTATTTTAGTCATCTACTCTTTTTCGCCTTCGTTGGTAGCCAAGCTTCAACCAGCACAAGCCGTTGTTGGTATGCAGCAGAGGTAAATGAGCGCAGGCGTACCAACAACATTGCGCCACTAACACTGCCACAAACCAAATACTAAACGGCACGTACATCAAATAGATATTTGCTACTGTTATTTTAATACAAATTAATTAATTTGTAAGCACTATGCCACAAATTTATCCGGAATACTGGCCACAATTTTTTACCGCAACCATTTTAGAATGGAAACCATTGTTACAAGGCGACCGCTACAAGAATGAAATCATTAAAAGCTTGCAGTTTTTAGTGAAGCAGAAAAGAATAAAACTCTATGCATTTGTTATAATGAATAACCATCTGCACCTGATATGGCAGCCGCTACCAGGGCAAACATTACAAACCATACAGCATAGTTTATTAAAGTATACGGCTCAAGAATTTAAAATAGATTTACAGAAAAATAATCTTGTTCTGCTAGAGCAATTTAAAGTAGCTGCAAAAGATAGAACGTATCAATTTTGGGAACGTAATTCATTATCAATTGAATTGCGTTCTTCTAAAGTGTTTAATCAGAAACTTGAGTATATTCATTACAATCCTGTGAAAGCAGGTTTGTGTACTTTACCAGAAGATTACTATTACTCCTCTGCAAAGTTTTATGCCACAGGTATTGATGATTTTGGTATACTTACTAGCGCTGATGATTAAGCCTTACATTATTTTGAAAAATTATTATGGGTAAAAGTTGACAGCTTTAGTAACAAAACCTTGTTGTAAAACTTGTAGCGATGGCTATTTTTAATTGCGGCTCTTTTTGTTTTGCCCGTTGTTGTTGGTACGCCAACGCTTACTATCCTTGCTTCGATACCAACAACGGCTCGTGCTGGTTGAAGCTGGGCTACCAACAAAGGCGAGGAAGGAAATACAGTTCGGCACGCCGCCGCACATGGAGCTTGGCTGCATACCAACGGCTCGTGCTGAGGGAAGCTTGGCTACCAACAAAGGCTAAAGAATAAAACTCTATGCATTTGTCATAATGAATAACCATCTGCACCTGATATGGCAGCCGCTACCAGGGCAAACATTACAAACCATACAGCATAGTTTATTAAAGTATACGGCTCAAGAATTTAAAATAGATTTACAGAAAAATAATCTTGTTCTGCTAGAGCAATTTAAAGTAGCTGCAAAAGATAGAACGTATCAATTTTGGGAACGTAATTCATTATCAATTGAATTGCGTTCTTCTAAAGTGTTTAATCAGAAACTTGAGTATATTCAGTACAATCCTGTGAAAGCAGGTTTGTGTACTTTACCAGAAGATTACTATTACTCCTCTGCAAAGTTTTATGCCACAGGTATTGATGATTTTGGTATACTTACTAACGCTGATGATTAAGCCTTACATTATTTTGAAAAATTATTATGGGTGAAAGTTGACAGCTTTAGTAACAAAACCTTGTTGTAAAACTTGCAGCGATGGCTATTTTTAATTGCGGCTCTTTTTGTTTTGCCCGTTGTTGTTGGTACGCCAACGCTTACTATCCTTGCTTCGATACCAACAAGGGCTCGTGCTGGTTGAAGCTTGGCTACCAACGAAGGCGAAGATACCTCCAACAGTGAAGCTTAATTAATTCTGATAATTAATTGTTTATTTTTGTAACAACATTTCTGACCCATTGCCACGAAAGCCCAACTTCCTATTTAGTAATTATTAAATCTTCGAGACGTCGCTCAAAAAAAAATCTATCTTTTTCCAAGTTCGAAGCCTTTTCTTTGCCTATGTAAAATGTTTTTACATAAACTTCTTTAGATACTCCTTTAGAAAAACTTAAAATTCTAGGAAAGTAAATTCTATTTTTTGATGTATCATGTTTAAAAACTGGATTTTCTACGTCTAATGTGTCGTAATTGCCTAGGCTATTTTCTTGAATATAATTAGAAATTATCGCCCCATCAGTGAAGCTACACTTAACTTTCAGTATACCATCGTTTGGTATTTGGTAATTAACTAAACTTTCATCACAAGAATGATAATCATTGTTGTATATTATAGCTATGTTTCCTGTAAAATCCCTAGGAATGAAATAGTTTATTACCTTCTCATCAAATTTGCATCCCGAAACAGAAAAGTAGCAAGCCAAAAAATAAAAAAGCTTAATTACTTTTTCCCTCAATAATTTCTGTTGTCCCATTTTCATTGTTTGTTGATGTTTTACCCCCCTTGGCGCAGTTATTCCGAAGGATCATCCTCTGGCGCAGGTGTTCCGAAGGATCACCTGTGTCTACTTATTCTGCCGGACTGTGTCCGGATTTAGTATTACAAATGCTCAATTGTTAGCAACCCATGTTCATTAGTATTATTAATCAATGGCGCTGCTGTATTAAACTGTAGTAAATATAATCAACATTTTTTTCTAAACCCAGACTCGTTCCGGCAGAATCAAGTGGCATCAAGTAAGCCGCTAAAGCGGAACACTTGCGTCAGAAATAAACTGGCTGATTTTACCAGCTGTATTTTGTCGGTAGTTTTATTTTAATACATAACGGTAATAGTTTTTCTGCAAAGTGTTGTAGTAAGAAATGATTATACACAATACAAAAATGATGAGTGCTGTTTTCATTTGCCAGTAACTGGTAGAGTAAAAAGGCAAATAGAGTAATACTGCTAACCTGATATATTCCATATAAAATACCCAGCGCTTTTGTTCCATTATGGCGCCGCAATTAATGAGTGTTAAAATAGTAACCAGCGAAAAAGCCACTTTTATTTTAACAGAAGTGTACTGCTCAAATAAAATAAAAACAGAAAGGCTGATCAGCAAAACGATCATTTGCCAAACTACATACTTGTTCAATGGCTTGTCAATGGTTACCTGGCTTTGACGAATGCTGAATATCTCCTCTGCCTTTTTACGAAGAGAGGGGTCTACTTTTTCGGGTTTGCCAAATAGCACTTTTAGTTTTTTTGTAAAGCCACGGGTATGTTTTACGGCAAGCCCAATTTCTATAAAAAAATGAAAATGCTGCCATAGAAAACTATAGGTGTTCAGCGGTTTGGTTAATCCATATACCGGGGCTTCCTCTTCTTTTTGGAAAGTGCCAAACAGTTTATCCCAGATGATGAGGACATCGCCATAATTTTTATCTAAATATTTTTCGTTGCTGGCATGGTGTACACGGTGATGTGATGGTGTAACTAAAATATATTCCAGTATGCCCAGCTTGCCAATTAAACGGGTATGAATAAAGAATGGATACAGGCCATGTACTAAAAGTATTATTGTTATCATGCCGGCATTGAAACCCAGCAATGGTAGTATCAGCCAAAAGCCATGACGTAGTATGGCCTGGAAAACGGTTATACGTGCCGATACAGTTAAATTATAATCTTCGCTCTGGTGGTGTACAATGTGCGCCATCCAGAAAATATTTATTTCATGTCCCAGACGATGATACCAGTACCAGATAAAATCGGTAGCTAAAAACAACAGTATCCATACAAATACACCGGAGTTAATATTAAATAGCCCATAATTTTTCTGCACAGTATCGTATACATAATAAAATATACCAGCCACAAAAACATCAGCCAGCCTTTCGGCAATACCAATACTAATGTTGGCAATAGAACTGTGCAAATTAAAATAGGGTAGCCCTTTCTTTTTGGAAATGACATATTCGGTTAAAATTAAACCAACAAATAGGGGGATCGCAAATCCAAGAATATTGATGTGCATAAGGCAATTTTATTTTTCCTTTAATTTGATGACCAGTTTTTGTGCAGTGTTTGAAACGGTAAGCTTGCAGCTCTGGTAATTTTTATGACAAATAATTAATGTTATTGGTAATGGCATCCAGGTGGCAATTTTAAATGCACCTTCATCTGTAGTGATAGATTCTTCCAGCCTGGGAACAAAATATACATGGGCACCACCAACAGGTATGTCGGCATTGCAAATCACCTGCCCTTCAATTATGGAAGGTAAAAGTTGTTGCATATTGTTGTATGATAAGATCATCAATTAAAGTTTTTATTTTGTAAGGCTACTCAAATAGTCTACCAAAATTATAGACTATTTGAATACAACCCGGCCATTTTTATTTTATTATAAAAAGTTTAATCCCATTTTAATGTTGATAGAAATAATTATTCGCCTTTGGAAGCCAGGTATAATTCGTACCAATCCTGCCTGTCCAGATCGACAGAAAAAGCATTTACGATATTTCTTATTCTTTGTTCGTTGGTAGTGCCAATAATAGGTAAGGCGCCTAATTTAATTAACCATGCTACAGCAGTTGATTCTACATTGGCACCATATTTTTTACCAATATCTTCCAGTTTCTGATGCACTCTTATGGCTAGTTTATCGGTACCGGTTTCTATTCGTCCGCCTGCAAGTGGGGCAGATACTAATGGCCGCATGTATTTTTGTTTGATATAGTCCAGCTGGCCATTATCTAATGCAGCCGTATTTAATAAATTTAATTCGATATGGTTGGTAACGATCGGTGTTCTTAAATAAGAAGCCAGCAACTGGTGTTGAAAAACAGTAAAGTTGGCAACACCGATATTTTTTATTTTACCCGAGCTTCTTAACTGGTCAAGTTGCAGGGCGGTTTCTTCCAAATTAGAAACAGGATCCAGGTGATCCAATAAAAAAATATCGATATAGTCGGTCTTTAATTTGCGTAAAGAATTATCCACGCTTTGTACAATATGTTCTTTAGAAGTATTATAATGTTTAATACGGATATCAGGATTCCCCGGGTTGGGAATATTTAATCCGCATTTGGTAAACAACACAATATCTTCTCTTTTAAAAGATCTTTGTGCCAGCACTTTACCAAACACTTCTTCACTTTTCCACGAGCCGTACACATCTGCATGGTCAAAAGTATTTATGCCCAGCTCAAGACACAGGTTCACAATTTTTTCCATTGTTTCTACTGTATTATCCACTTCTGTACTCCACCTCCAGAAGCCATAAATAGCAGGAGAAACTTTGGGGCCTGCATCGCTTAAATATATTTTATCCATGATTGTTGTTTTTCTTAGTTAAATAATTTATAGTGTTTTCTTTTTCCTCAAGTCTAAATTTTGAAAGAAGAATACCCTTGCAGCATTAATATTTCTGTACTTATTACCTGCCGCAGTTTGTACAAATACATTCATGTAGCCAAACTGCAGGTTATTGTGATCAGAGAGCTGGTATTTAAATCCTGCAAAAAAGCGGTTCTGGTCAAAATAATTATTCACTATTTGTTTACCAAAATTAATATGCAACTCGTCATTCAATACAAAAGACCAGGCTTTGGGCACAATACCTTTTTTTGTAAGTGGTATATCGTACCAGATATTGTAACGCAGTTTCCAGTTAAAGCTGCTGCCATTGGCCAATGTGGAATCGTTTAATATTTTTCGCCGGTACCGTTCTTCCAGCCGGAACCATTGCATCATTCTTTTTTTACCGTATTTGGTATGCCATTGAATTTGCTGCCAGGGCCGGTGTTCGGGCTGCGATATTTTTTTATGTGCATCTGCCGGAAAATGATTTACATAAGCGTAGCCTAATGTAAATTTTGTAACATCATTAATGTAGTAAGTAAGCCCCAGCCTTACAATACCTGTAGAAAAATTAGTGGCAAAATCTTCTTTGGTTCGTAAATGCAGATCCGCCCACATACCCAGTTTATTGGTAAAGCGGGTTTGGTTAAAATATCCTGTCCAAATTTGATTTACATCTTCCGTTTGTTTTACCTGTGCATTGATATTGCTGCAAAACAAAATTGCAATAATGCTTAAGGTAATTGTTGTAAATAGTTTCTTTGTCATCAGTACTTGTAATTGTATTTTATTGCAAGTTATAATTTTTTCTTTTGACGCTCTGAATGGATTCGAACCACCATCTGTAATTTATGAGATCACGTAGCCTCCAAAGGCCAGAGCTATTTAAGGGCATCCTTAAGACTAAGGGCGCCGTAACGATCGTTTGCTATGCTCTTGTAATCGTTTTAGTTTAGTCGGTTAAATTTTATTGTAAAACTGTATTGACTGTAATTTTATTTTGACGCCCCGGTTGGATTCGAACCAACGTAAAAGATTTTGCAAATCCTAACCTTTCCTCTCGGCCACAGGGCTATGTAAAGCCCCCTTAAGAATAAGGGCGCCTTTAACGATTGCTTGCTATGCTAAAAATGAAAGACTATTTTGTTTTTTAAAATTAAAAATTTTGATAGTTGATTAGAATGTGTAGCGTAAAGTTGCGCCGTAAGTTCTTTGGTCTCCTAAAACAGCTCCATAATGGCCGGCATTACCACCTGCAGGTAATAGTTGTTCGTAATAATCTTTGTTGAACAAATTACGCCCCCATACAAAAACAGATAATCCATTAACCGACCTGAAACCAAGTCTTCCGTTAACCAATGTATAGCCATCTATATTTAAAAATGCCGAAGGTGATGCGCTGGAAGAGAATGAAGAGCGGTAAAAACTTTCTATTGCAGTAAAGAATTTACCGGCTTTACCTAAGAAAGCAGTTGGAGTAGTAAACTCTCCGCCCAATGATCCCGCCCATTTAGAAATACCAGGAAGCGCTCCACCCGAAATATCTTTAAAAGCTACTTGCACATTATTTACTGTTAATCCTGTTTCTTCCAGCGGTAATGGTGCATTGGTAAACTTAACATATTTGGCATCTGTATAAGCAACAGCTCCGTAAAAGGTAAAGCTTTGATTAGCTTTGATGTTGGCATCAAGTTCCAAACCTTTTACATTTACTTTTTCGGCATTAGCAATATAGCCACGGTTAACACCTAACTGCGGCGATTGCACATTGGTTTGATAATCTTTAATATCAGAATTATGGAAAGTTAAATTGAGGGTGAAATTATCAAAGGGGCTGGTTTTAACACCAACTTGTACCGTCTTAACATCTTCGGGTTTAATAACCGACAGATCAACATCAGCATCACCGTTAGTAAGGGTGGGCAAACCCGCCACATTAACGCCTACAGGCTTAAAGCTGGTAGCATAAGTTGCAAAAGCATTAATGCGCTTATCTGCTTTATACGCTACAGTAATTTGATAAGTGAGGTTGGTCTCATCAGCATTGGCATCATAAGCCTGGTCGGCATACACACCTCTCTTTATAGCCAGTAATGCAGCATCATTAGTTTGTAAACCACCGTATGTTTTCCTGTTGTAACTCACTACCTTCTTATCATAGTTTAAGCGAATACCGGGTAATACATGTAAACGATCTATTACTTCCCAATCTACGTTTGCAAATGCTGCGGCACTTTGAGATTTGATGGAGGCATTGGTGTTAATACCATATCCATCCAAAAGCCCCGGTGTTTTCCAGTTATTGCTTGTAGAACTTTGCGAAAAGCGCCATTGATCTCTCCCTGACTCTTCAGTACCTGTAATTTTTACTTCCTGGTCAATATAAAATAAACCCACCACACCACTTAAACGGGAGGAGAACTCACCTGCATATCTAAACTCCTGTGACCAGTTTTTATGCTTAGCAGGATTTTGAGATTTAGCCAGAGCTTGTAATCCGGTAAAGTCCCTGTCGTTAGACGGATCCCAATTCCAGTAACGCCAGGCTGTGGTAGAAGTTAATGTGCCTGGCCCTATTTTGCTATCAACATTTAGCGACACACCACCTAAGTCGTTACCCGAATTCCAGGGAACGTCATGGTCAATTTTTCTGTCGAAAGCATTGCGGCTTGGCAATTGATAATTGAGGGCCGCAATGATGGAATCAAACTGGCGGTAACCTGCACGTTTTGTTTTAACAACACCCGCTACCACCTGTGCATAACCATCAGGGCGCTGGCGTGAGTTATCGCCACTTAATATAATGCTTGTTTTGTCAGATAATTTATATAGTAACTGGCCACGAAGACCAAGGTTATTAATATCGTTTGTTTTCTTTAAAGTGCGTACATTATCAACTAAGCCATCACGCTGTGTACCCGAAAAAGAAAAACGTGCCGCAAGCTTTTTGCTTAAAGGGCCGGTGATAGATGCTTTAGCCTGAACGTAACCGTAATTACCATAGCTTACTTCAAAAGAGCCTCCGGGTTTAAAACTTGGTTTGTGTGTGGTTATACTAATGGCACCGGCTGTAGTATTCTTGCCATATAAAGTTCCTTGCGGGCCACGTAAAACTTCTATCTGATCAATATCAATAAAGTCAAATGTTGCTGCTGCAGGGCGGGCATAATATACACCATCTACATAAATACCCACACCCGGATCAAGGCCATCATTGGTTAGGCCGAATGGCGAACCTATACCACGAATATTTACACCGGTATTGCGTGGATTAGAGGTATACAATTGCACTGAGGGAATAAGTTCTTTTACACGGTTAACATTAAAAGCTCCTGCATCTTCTACCAGTTTACCACCTATTACTGTAATAGGAATGGGAACATCCTGCAGTACTTCCCTGCGGCGCCTTGAGGTAATGATAATGGTATCACGCTGGTACTTTGATTGTAAATGAATTAATATATCGTTTGTTTCGGTATCCTTAATTATAACTTCCCTGGGTATATATCCTGTTGAAGAAACTACTATTGTATAAGGTAATTTTTGATTGATTGTAAGCGAAAACCTTCCGGTAACATCTGCAACAGTACCTGCTGAAGTTCCCTTTATCGATACACTTGCTGAAGGTATCGCTTCTTCGTGTTCGTTTACTACGCGGCCGCTCAATTGCTGCGTATAATTTTGTTGTGCCACTGCCAATAATGGTAACAGGGCTAATAAAAATGCTAAAACTCTTTTCATACTATTGATTTGTTATGTGGGGATATTAAAGTCTATTATTTTAGTAGACTAATTAGGTAAAAAAATTTAGATCAGATAAAATCGCATTCGGGGGCAACATCGTTGCGTAAGAGAGGACGTGTATATAATAGCTGTATGCTGTTTCATTAATTGGTTATTTGTGTGTAAAGATAAGGAGATTTTGATTAGTCTACAAAATTTATAGACTTTAATTTAAAAATATTTTTTGGATTATATCCATTAAGCTATAAAATATATTTTATAGAAATTATATGGCCCGCTACTGGTAATTAAATTTATTGTGCAGGAGAAAAAAGTAAGTGATGTTGCCATTCTAAGTTGTAATGCCAATGCTTAAAATTACTTTATTAAAGCACTTGCAATAATATTGAAAATATCAAATTTTAAATACAGCTTTGTAAGTGTATTAAGGCTAAGAAAAATAATAAAAAAACCTACAGCGATCATCAATGGCTTACGTTTTATTTTTCTTACCAGGAAAGCTGCAAGTGGAGCAGCAAATACACCACCAATTATTAATCCCAATATTACCTGCCATAAGCCAGGGTCTAAACCTAAAAAGAAACCAAAGATCACTGAACTGGAAAATGCAACAAAAAATTCAGCAGCATTTACAGAACCAATAGTATAATTAACGCTGCGACCCCTGCCTAATAATGTAGAGGTAACTATTGGGCCCCATCCTCCGCCACCTATAGCATCAAAGAATGAACCTACTAATGCCAGTGGTGTGATTTTTGTTTTGCGTGGCTTAAGTGGTTTTTTTTGAAACGCTTTTCTTACTACAATAGCACCCAGTATTAAAGTGTAGATAGTAGTAAATGGTTTAAAATATTTTTGAAACTGTTCTTCGGTCACGTATCCGCCTTTTTCCAGTAAACTCAATATTAATGCACCGGTAGCTGCACCAATAATACCCGGTATTACCAGGCCACGGAATAATTTTTTATTTACATTTTTTAACCTGAAGTGGGATATACCAGAAGCTCCCGTGGTAAACACTTCGGCAATATGTATACTGGCGCTACTTTGTGCAGGACCTACTCCAAGACTGGCTAAAAAAGCAGTACAGGTAGCACCGTAAGCCATGCCCAATGCTCCGTCAACCATTTGTGCAAAAAGGCCCACTAATAAGTATAACAGGAAACTTTTTGTTACAAAAGATTCAAGAAATTTATAAACTTTAGTATCTGTTTCCGGAGAGGTTTGTGTAAAAGTTATTATTATAGCAGCGGCAATACCAGCAAGTACTAATACAATGATAAGCCACTTTATATACCTGCTCTTGCTATTCTCTTCATTTACAAGATCAATATATTTTTCCTGTAACTCTTCGGTGGCACTCGATTCTATTAAATCATCTATTGGATCAGGTGTATGCTGTGTCATAACTTTATATTGCAATCACCTGTATAGCGATTAAATGTAAATTTAAGGAAAATTGTTATTCTACAAAATTAGTGGACTATTATTATAAAAATTTTTATTTCTTATCTATAAGGCTTTTGGTAAGTTCGTTCAACTGATTTACTTTTTCTGCAAAATCACCACTTAGTTTATTACGTATACTTTGCATGTTATCTAAAAGGGCATCAATTTCATCTGGTAAAGTTTCATTCAATACTTCTTTTACCCTTTTTGCAATAGTAGGCGATTTGCCGTTGGTACTGATGGCAATTTTAAGATTGCCTTTTTTTACAACAGAGCTTAAATAAAAATCACATAAATCCGGCTTATCGGCAGCATTAACCAGAATTTTTTTGCTTTTAGCATCTGTTACTACTTGTTGGCTTATTACGGGGTCATTTATAGCTGCAATTACTATATCATTATCCGCTAGGTCATTTATGTCGTATGGCTTTTCTACTAAAGTAATATTTGGATATTGTGCAGCTACTTCTTTTATGGCATCGCTAATCTGTGTGGCCACCAACGTAATTGCTGTGGCGGGTGAATTAGAAATAACCGCTTCCAATTTTTCCATACCCACATAACCACCGCCTACAATCAATATGCGGAGGTTTTCTAATTTTAAAAATATGGGGAATAAATTATTGCTGTTTTGCATGAAATTAATTTTGCCAATGTATATAACATAATCATCTCCATTTCCTCTCCCGATATTATCGGGACTGGCGGAGACAAGACTAGTATTCAATTTTTTCTATCCATTCTTTAGCATGCCTTGCTGCATAAGATATAATGATGTTGGCGCCAGCTCTTTTTAATGCCGTCCAAATTTCCAGATGTGCTTTATCTCTTTCAATAATATTATTTTGTACCAGCAATTCTATACTCTGGTATTCGCCACTTACATGATAAGCTGCTAAGGGAAGTTGTATCGTTTCACTCAGTTCATGAATAATATCTAAATAGGGCAGGGCAGGTTTTACCATTACAATATCTGCACCTTCTTCAATATCTCTTAATGTTGAAAGTATGGCGTCGTTTTTATTGAATGAAGAAGCCTGGTAAGTTTTTCTGTCTTGTAATTTATTGTTGTTACCGGGTGTTGATTTACAAGCATCCCGGAATGGCCCGTAAAATTGCGAACTGAATTTTGCAGAGTAACTCATAATGCTTACTTCATCCAGTTGATTATTGTCTAAAATATTCCTGATGGCACCAATTCTCCCATCCATCATATCGCTTGGCGCAATGCAATCGGTACCGGCTTGTGCTAATTGTAATGAGTAATTGGCTAATTCTTTTACCGATGCATCATTTAAAACTTTATCTTTTTCAGGGTTTAAAATGCCGCAATGCCCGTGACTGGTATACGCACAAAGGCAAACATCTGCTGCAATCCAAACAGTATTGCCAAATTTATTTTTTATTTGTTGTAAGGCTTTTGTTACAAAACTGTAATCAAAATTGTTTTCAGCCTTTTTTAACGGCACCGGAAATAATAAGAATTTGCTGATGCCTTTTTGTAAGTCGTTTGCTATTTGCTGTAGTAAAGATTCAAGGGTATCAGCATTGATTTCATTTAAAGTTGCAATGGATGTTTGCTTGCTGATACTTTCATCTAAAAATAAAGGCTGAATAAATTCTTTATGATTTAACTGCAGCATTGCTGCCAACTCACGAATGTGCTGGTTAGCTCTTATCCTGCGGCGGTTGCTATGGTAAGATTGACTCAAGAATTTTGTTGTTGATGATGATGCCCGGTGTTAGTAAAAGCAGCTAACAGTTTTTTTAAACTTTCTGCCAGGTAGGTCATTTCAGTTTCGTCGTGCTTTAGTGTAACAGTTATTCTTAAACAGGCGTTGCCTTTTTTTACCGTGGGATAATTTACCGGCTGCAGGTACAGCCCAAATTCCCTTAATAATTTATCTGCAATTTGTTTGCAGGCAACCTCATCACCAATAGTTATGGTAGTAATATGAGAAGCGTTATCATTAAAATCAACATGATGTGCTTTTAATTTGCTGCGCAATAATTGTATGTTGTGATGAAATTTTATACGCCATTCATTTTGATTGCTCAGCAACTCAATACTTTTTGTTGCCGCTGCACAAATAGCCGGGGGCAGCGAAGTGGTAAAAATAAATCCGCTTCCAAAACTTCTTACGGCATCCACAATATTTTTACTGGCCGCAATATATCCGCCTATAACGCCAAAGCCTTTTGCCAATGTGCCGTTAATAATATCAATACCAGGTTGCAAATGCAATTGTGATGTAATGCCGCCGCCATCTTCGCCATACAAACCCACCGCATGCACTTCATCAATATAAGTAAGACAATTATATTTTTTGGCAAGTAAAATAATTTCTTCCACCGGGGCAATAGTACCGCTGATAGAATATACCGATTCAAAAACAATGATCTTTGGCCTGTCTGCGGCAACGCCTTGTAAAATTTCTTCTAAATGGTTGGTATCATTATGCCGGAAAATAAATTTTTCGGCATGGCAGCCCTTCATCCCTTCAATTAAGGAAGCATGGTTTTCTTCATCAGAAATAAAAACCGTATTGGTAAATAATTTACCCAGTGTACTTAAAGCAGTAAGATTGGCAATATAAGCGCCGCTAAATAAAAGTGCGGCTTCTTTTTTATGTAATGCCGATAATGTTTTTTCTAACTCCTTATGATAAATGGTAGTGCCCGAAATGTTCCTGGTGCCGCCACTGCCTGCACCGCTGCGGTGTGATACAAAATTTAATTTGCCTATCACATCCTCATGCACGCTCATACACATATAATCGTTACTGCACCAGTTAACCGCCATCTTTTTTTCGCCCATTTCATTCTCGTAATAAAAACGGGGAAAATGCTGGGCACTTTTATTTACATCTAAAAAATAACGGTAACTGCCGCTTTCTTTTAAAGCCGCTATTTTTTGTTGCAGTATGTCGTTATAGTTTATCATTATACCAGTTGCTTTCTTATGGCAAAGTCACCAAACCTTTCTTTACTGTTTTTTTCTTTTTTAAAGGTAGCAAATAAGCTATCCAGTTCCGTTAAAATTGCTGCCTCTTCTAAATTTTCTTTATAAATTTTATTTAATCGTTGCCCTTCATTATCGCCGCCCAAATGTAAATTGTATTTGCCGGGTGCAGTGCCAATAAAACCAATTTCTGCAGCCGCACTTCTGCCGCAACCATTGGGGCAGCCGGTCATGCGTAAAATAATATCGTTGTTACTTAAATCATGTTTATCTAGCAATGGCTCAATTTTGCTGATGAGCTCCGGCAAATAACGTTGTGCTTCTGCCAATGCCAGCGGACAGGTAGGCAATGCCACACAGGCAATGGAATTTTTGCGCAACAGTGAAGCCTTATCAGTGTGCTCAACCAAGTTAAATGATTCCAGTAATGCATTAATGTTTTCTTTATCGGCCTCCGCAACATCACTGATAATAATATTCTGGCTACTGGTAAATAAAAAATTGCACTTATCTGTTTTGGCAATTTCCAAAAGTGCTGTTTTCATCGCCACTTGTTCATCATCCAATACTCTTCCATTCTCTACAAATAATGTGTAATACCATAATCCGTTGGCTGCTTTATGCCAGCCGTAATAATCTTTGCGTTCATCAAAAGTATAAGGCCTTGCAGGTTCTAATTTAAAGCCAGTCCTTTTCTCCACTTCTTCTTTATACTTTTCTACGCCCAATTTATCAACAGTGTATTTTAAACGGGCTAATTTTCTATCGCTGCGGTTACCAAAATCCCTTTGCACCGTTACCACTTCGTAAATAGTTTTTAAAATTTTTTCTTCTGTATCTGCAAAGCCAATTACTGTTGCCAGTCTTGCATAAGTTTCTGCATTGCCATGCGTGGCCGATAAGCCGCCGCCAATAGCAATATTAAATCCTTTTAATTTTTCGTCTTCTATAACAGCAATCAGTGCTACATCATTTATTAAAACATCCACTTCGTTATTAGGGGGAATACCAATGCCGATTTTAAATTTTCGGGGTAAATACCTGTCCTGGTATAATGGATCAATTTCCTCATTTTTGTCGGCTATCTTTTCATCATCAATCCATATTTCGTAATAGGCTTTTGTTTTTGGAAAAAGCAAGTCGCTGATCTTGCTGGCATACGAAAATATTTCGGCATGTAAGGGCGATTGCACCGGGTGCGATGCACAGGTAACATTACGGTTGATATCGCCACAGGTAGCAATAGAATCTAAGTTGGCTTTATTAAACGCACTGATGGTGGGTTTAATTTTTGATTTTACAATGCCATGCAATTGTATGGTTTGCCGGGTGGTAATTTTAATAACGCCGGTGGAATTCTCATTGGCAATTTCATTGGCAGCGATCCATTTTTTTGCACTGATAAAACCACCCGGTAATCTTAACCGTATCATAAAAGAATACAAACGGTCCAGTTTTTTTTCTGCACGTTCTTCTCTTCTGTCACGGTCATCCTGCTGGTACATACCATGAAATTTTATTACTGCCTGGTCATCTTCGCGAATAGCACCGGTGATCTCGTCAGTTAAGCTTTCTTTTATAGTTCCCCTGAGGCCATCACTGGCGGTTTTTATTTTTTCAATTGCCGATAAATTATTTTTTGCTGCCATTTTTATTTTTCTTTTGAGCCGGGCTGATAAATTCTATTGAACTTCATTGGCAACGGCTGTTTGTTATTTCATTTTTTTAGTAAAAAAGTGAAATAATCACTCTTATACTGTAAATCTTTATTGAACTTTAATTGTGTTTTGCTTTAGAAAATGTCGCCCCTCCGGGGCTTTGCAAAACGCTTTCTGTCTTTTTACCAAAATGCCGCTCCTACGGAGCTAAAAGCATAATCTCCTTCACAATCTTCGCTAAGTTCTGCTCCATTTCCCTCTCCTGAAGGAGAGGATAGGTGAGGTCAAATTCGCTAAGATCTCCTCCATAGTTCCTCCCTGCAATCCTGTAGGGAAGGAGGGGACTCAATACACATCCTTCTCATACCTCCCTTCTTCTTCCATCAGGTGCAAAAAATGTTTTGCTTCTTCCAGTGTTTTATTACCGTGTTGTTCTATTATTTGCAACAATGCATGTTCCACATCTGTACTCATGGGGTGTTTTTTGCCACATACAAAAAATGAAGCGCCTCCATTCAACCATTCATACAATTCGGCAGCATGCTCTTTCATTTTGTGCTGCACATAAATTTTTTCTTTTTGATTACGGCTGAAAGCAAGGTTTATTTTTGTAAGTACACCTGTCTCATGCCAGTTCTGTATCTCTGTCTGGTATAAAAAATCACTTGCAAAATATTGTTCTCCAAAAAATAACCAGTTTCTGCCTGTTGCACCTGTTGCGTCACGCTGGGCTAAAAACGAACGGAATGCGGCGATACCGGTGCCCGGCCCAACCATAATAATATCTTTATTTTCGGCAGGCAATCGGAATCTTTTGTTGGGCTGCACAAAAAATTGCTGGTTGCTGTTTAGTTTTAACTGGCTAAGATAATCCGAACAAAGGCCAAATCTTTTTTTATCATCCGCAATAAAAGTATCCTTAACCACCACAATATGCACTTCACCCTCATGTGCTGCAGGGGAGGAAGCAATGGTGTACAATCTTGGCGAGATGCCATTTAATGTTACCAGTATCTCTTCAAACTGTGCTGCGTTTTTAACGGGATAAGCTTTTAAAATATCAAGCAGGTCGGCACGGCCATGCGGAATTTCGTGACCGGTTACTGTAGCGTATTGTTGAATCAACCGTTCTGTTAAATGAAAAATATTGATCTTTCTTTTCAGCAGTTCGTAAATCGTAAATTTTTCTTTTTTGAATTCTACACTTTTATTGCCATCCGCATTGGTAACAGCAATAATATCGGTAACCACCTGCGAATCATTTTCGGGAACAATGCCAATAGAATCGCCGCATTGGTAATCCAAACCTGCTGCTTCAATTTCAATATGATAAGTTTCTTTGTTTGAACCCCTGTCGTTTAAATTTATTTTAGTTAATATTTTTCCGGTATAAGCCTGCTTGCCTTTTTTAGCTGCCGGCGTTGCCACTGCCGGAACTACAACAACTTCATCAGTTTTTTTAGCAGTGATATTTTTTAAAACAGTATTGATCCAGCTGTTGGCTTCTTCATCATATTCCACATCGCATTTTTGTAAAGGGGCAATGCGGTTGCCGCCGAGCTTATTTAATTGCTCATCCACTTCTTCTCCCGTTTTACAAAACAGGGGATAAGAAGTATCGCCCAATGCCAGTACGCTGTACTGCAGTTTTTCTAATTTAAAACCATTGTTATGAATATGATCGTAAAACTTTTTTGCCGCTGCAGGTGGTTCACCCTCGCCGTGGGTGCTGATAACGGCTAATAAGTATTCTTCTTTTGCCAGGTCAGTTAAGCGGTACTGATCCATACCCACCACTTTGGCGTGTACATGATTTTGTTTTGCTTTTGCTGCAAAATCGGTAGCCAGTTTTTTTGAGTTGCCGGTTTCTGTACCGTAAACAATGGTGATCTTTTTTGATACTGCGTCACTAATGGGTACCGTAGCCTGCACTAATTTATTTTTTACAATGCCATTCAAATAGCCATTCATCCATATCAACTCTTCGTTGCTTGAATTTTTAATTAACTCTTCCAGTACTTTTAATTTTACGTCGGCCAGCATTGTTGGTAATTTGTTTTTTTAACTAACGGGTTTAAAGTATAATTCGTTATTGATCGCATTTTTTTGCCAGGCAAATTTGTTATGCAGTGCTACCACTTTTCCAATGATCACCAATGTAGGCGAAGCAAATGCTTTTCCCTTTAATGTGTTTGCATACTCATACAAATTGCAAACAGCAACAGTTTGTTGTGGCGTGGTGGCCTGTTCCACCACGGCTAATAATTTTGCTGCATCAATTTTACGTGCAGTTAAATTTTCAACAACGGTATCCAGTGTTTCGCTGCTCATGTAAAAAACCAGCGTATCTGCTGTTGCAGCTAATTCGGCCCAGTATTCATTGTTAAGCATATCCGTTTTATAACAAGTGAGAAAACGTACAGATGTTGCATGCTCTCTTGCGGTAAGCGGAATGCCGGCATAAGCCGAAGCGCCGGAAGCAGCCGTTACGCCTGGAATGATTTCAAAAGGAATATTGTTGTCTGTAAGCGTTTGCAATTCGTCCAGCACATTGCTGAAAAAGGCAATGTCTCCACCTTTTAAACGTACCACTAACTTTCCCTGCAAAGCATATTTCACCAGTAGTTGATTAATGTCTTCCTGCGGCACCGATGCAGCTTTGTTATTTTGTTTACCTGCATAAATTATTTCAACACCAGGCCGCACATATTCCTGTAAAATTTTCTCACTCACTAAGCGATCCGTTAAAACAATATCCGCCTGTTGTAACCAGCGGGCTGCTTTTACAGTAATTAATTCCGGGTCGCCGCAACCTGCAGCGGCAAGAATTACTTTGCCGGTATTTTTATTTGTTTCTGTCATCTGGTCTGTTAACCTCACCCCAACCTTTCTCCTAAGGAGAGGGACTGGAAGGGGTAACTTTATTTTTGAAATACTTTTTATAAAATCTAATCTTCGCCTATATCTTCTTCGCAATCAGTTCCCCCTTCAGGGGGCGGAGGGGGTTCTTAATACAATCCCTCAATACTCAAATATCTTTCGCCGGTATCATAATTAAAGGTCAGCACTTTTGATCCTGCAGGTATCTCTGTTAATTTTTTTGCAACAGCCGCTAATGAAGCGCCTGTGGAAACACCCACAAAAATGCCTTCTTCTTTTGCGCTACGTTGTGCATATGCATAGGCTTCATCTTTGCCTACCTGTATTACACCGTCTAAAATTTTGCTGTTTAAAATAGAAGGCACAAATCCTGCACCAATACCCTGTAATGGATGCGGTGATGGAGCGCCACCACTTAATACAGGTGATAATTCCGGCTCTACTGCAAACACTTTAAGATCAGGCCATTTTGCTTTCAGTACTTCTGCCACGCCGGTGATATGTCCACCGGTACCAACACCAGTTATAATATAATCTAATCCTCCAGGGAAATCATTTAAAATTTCCACGGCTGTTGTTTTGCGGTGTATCTCTGCGTTAGCAGGATTGTCGAACTGCTGCGGCACCCAACTGTTTTTTGTTTCTGCTGCTAATTCGTTAGCTTTTTCAATGGCGCCTTTCATGCCTTTCTCCCTTGGTGTTAAAACAAATTCAGCACCATATAAACTCATCAGCCTGCGCCTTTCGATGCTCATGCTTTCGGGCATTACCAAAATGATCTTATAACCTTTTACTGCCGCTACCAATGCCAAACCAATGCCTGTGTTGCCACTGGTGGGCTCAATAATTACGCTGTCTTTATTTAATAAGCCTTTGCTTTCTGCATCTTCTATCATTGCTAATGCAATACGGTCTTTGATGCTTGCACCGGGATTACTTCTTTCTAATTTGATCCACACTTCGTGGCTGTTGCCAAAAAGACGGTTGATCTTTACATGCGGCGTGTTGCCTATGGTTTCTAAAATACTATTTGCTTTCATTGTTATGTTTTAAATAAAGTAATTATAAGGTTCTGTAAATGTTTTTTTATCCTGTATGGTGATATCTGATTGCTGGTATACAATTGAAAAAGGCTGCACGGCTTTGGTAAGCCAAACATTGCCGCCAATAACGCTATCATGGCCTACAACAGTGGCTCCCCCTAAAATGGTTGCACCGGAATAGATGACCACATTGTTTTCAATAGTAGGATGCCTTTTCTCACTCGCTTTTTCTTTTTGCACACTCAATGCGCCTAATGTAACACCCTGGAATATTTTTACGTGATCACCAATGATAGTGGTTTCGCCAATTACAATGCCAGTACCGTGATCGATACAAAATGATTCGCCAATGGTTGCAGCAGGGTGAATGTCGATGCCTGTTTTGCTATGTGCATATTCGCTGATGATACGTGGCAGCAAAGGGACTTTCTGTTGCTGTAACTGGTGCGCAATACGATGGGCCACTATGGCAAAAAAACCGGGGTAGGCAATTAATACTTCATCAATATTTTTTGCTGCCGGGTCGGCTTCGAAAATGGCTTTTGCATCCAGCAATAGTTTTTTATACAGTGCCGGTATGGTTTCAAAGAATTTTGTTGTTTGTTCATTGCATTGCACCTCGCTGTGCAAAACAGGGTAGAGTAATAATTGTAATTGAACTTCTAATTTTTTTAACTGCGATTCAATTTCAAAGCTGTTATTATCCGCTTCTGTTTTACAGATGAACAAAACTTCAAAAAGTTTTACTACAAAATCCTTTGCCTTTGCAGCATCAGGAAATGAACAACCCTGTTGTTTTTTAAAATTTACTATTGATTGATAAAATTGTTGTTCCATTTTTTGTTATTGAAATAAAACTGCTGCTACTGTTGCATTGCTGGTTTCGTCTATTAATATGGCAGCGCCATTGCTGCGGTTCTTTTTATAGGGGTCAAATACAATAGGTGCCGCCGTTTTTATTGATGCTTTTACTATTTCATTCAGTTTTACCTGCTGCACATCTTCAATGTGTTCCAAACTGTTCACGTCTATTTTATATTCCAGGTTTTTAATTACCGCTCTTACGCGGCGGTTATTATGCTGCAGCAAATATTTGTTGCCATTTTGCAATGGTTTGTCGCCCATCCAGCAAAATAATACGTCTGCTTCATTGGTAGCCGCAATGTCCTCAGTAGTTTTAACTATCGAATCGCCACGGCTGATATCAATATCTTCAATTAATAAAAGCGTTACACTTTGAGGGGCAAATGCTTCTTCTACTTCCACACCGGCAATTTCAATTTTATCAATTGTAGTTTCAATGCCTGCCGGTAATACTTTTACTTTGTCGCCTTTTTTATAAATACCGCTGGTAATTTTTCCTGCATAACCACGGTAATCGTGTAATGCTTCTGTTTGCGGACGAATAACATATTGTACCTGGAACCTGGTATCCGTAAGATTCACGGCATCTTTAATTTCTATCCCTTCTAAAAATTCTAATAGTGCTTTGCCTTCGTACCAGGGCGTTTTTAAAGATCTGTCTACAATATTGTCGCCATTTAATGCACTCAGCGGAATATAGGTAACATTTTCAATGCCCAGTTGTTTGGCCAGTTTACTGTATTCGATCACTATATTATCGTATACATCTTCCGAGTAGTTAACCAAATCAATTTTATTAATGGCCACCACTACATGCGGTATACCCAGCAGGGAAGAGATGATACTATGCCGGCGGGTTTGTTCCACCACACCATGTCTTGCATCAATTAATACGATGGCCAGGTCAACATTACTTGCACCGGTTATCATGTTACGGGTGTATTGTACATGGCCAGGCGCATCGGCTATAATAAATTTTCTTTTATCGGTGCTGAAATACCTGTAGGCCACATCAATGGTAATACCCTGTTCCCTTTCTGCTCTAAGTCCGTCGGTTAACAGAGCAAGGTCTATCTCGCCATTCTCTTTATTCTTGGTGCTTTTTTCAATTGCTTCCAAATGATCGGCTAAAATGCTTTTGCTATCATATAGCAAGCGGCCGATCAATGTGCTTTTACCATCATCAACACTTCCTGCAGTTATAAATCTTAAAATATCCATTAGTTGCTTTTATTTAATTAGTTAAAATATTATGGGTGAATAGTGAATTGTCAATGATGAATAATAGCTTTTGAATTTGGTTATACTATGCTGCTTTACCGGGTGAGCCACTCTTTAAGGAGTGACCCACCCTACGCTTAAAAGTATCCGCCCTTCTTCCTGTCTTCCATTGCCGCTTCTGTAACCTTATCATCAATTCTTGTTTCGCCTCTTTCGCTGATACGGGTAATCATAATTTCACTTACCACTTCTTCTAAAGTAACAGCAAGACTTTCTACCGCAGCAGTACAGGTCATATCACCAACGGTACGGTAACGCACTTGTTTTTTAACGATCACATCGCTTTCATCAATTCTTATAAAAGGAGATACAGCAATTAACTGCCCTTCAAACTCTATTACTTCACGTTCGTGTGAAAAATATATAGAAGGCAAAGGAATATTTTCCGACCGGATATAATTCCACACATCCAGCTCTGTCCAGTTGCTGATAGGGAATACCCTTACATTTTCGCCTTTATTAATTTTGCCGTTAAAGATGTTCCAGAGTTCGGGCCTTTGCAGTTTAGGGTCCCATTGTCCAAACTCATCCCTTACCGAAAATATTCTTTCTTTCGCTCTTGCTTTTTCTTCATCACGCCTTGCACCACCAATGCAGGCATCAAAGCCAAACTCTTCAATGGTATCCAGTAATGTATAAGTCTGCAACCAGTTGCGGCTGGCAAATTTTCCTTTAGGTTCGGTCAGGTTTTTTTGTTTGATGGTATCAGCAACATTGCGAACAATTAATGTAGCACCCATTTCTGCTGCAAACCTGTCACGGTATTCCAGAGCTTCCGGAAAATTGTGGCCGGTATCAATGTGTACCAATGGAAAGGGAATTTTACCGGGTGCAAATGCTTTTTTTGCAAGTTGCACTAACGTAATGGAATCTTTACCGCCACTAAATAAGAGTGCGGGCCTTTCAAACTGTGCCGCCACTTCTCTAAAAATGTGAATGCTCTCGGCTTCCAGTTGCTCTAAATAGTTTAATGTGTGTTTGCTCATATATTTATTAGTCTATAAAATTAGTAGACTGCTGTTTAAAAAATTTTTAACTTGATAGCGTGGTGTTTTCATGCACATGAAGGCCGCATTCTTTTTTATCTGCATCTTCCCACCACCAGCGGCCGGCCCTGAAATCTTCTCCTGGTTTAATAGCTCTTGTACATGGGGCACAACCAATACTTACAAAGCCTTTATCGTGCAAAGGGTTGTAAGGAACATGATTTACACTGATATATTTTTTTACTTCTTCCGTAGTCCAGTGTAATATGGGATGGTATTTTATTATTTGATTGGCTTCATCCCACTCAATAATGGGTAAATTGGTTCTGTCTGCAGAATGCTCGGCACGTAAACCGGTGATCCAAACAGCATTACCTGCTAAAGCTCTTTTTAAAGGTTCCACTTTTCTGATAAAGCAGCATTGTTTCCTGTTATCCACCGATTCGTAAAATGAATTGGGGCCTTTAGCCTCTACAAATTCCTGTAAGGTATTTGCCTGCGGATAGTAAGCTTTTATTTTAGTGTTGTATTTGTCGTTGGTACTGTTCCAAACCGAATAAGTTTCGGCAAATAAGCGGCCGGTATCCAGAGTGAAAATTTTAACCGGTAATTGGTTGTTCAATATTTCATGTGTTACCACCTGGTCTTCGTAACTAAAGCTGGAAGAAAAAGTAACCTGCCCGGGAAATTTATTGGTAAGTAATTGTATAAATGCAGCGATGCCTAGTCCATTGGACTGGTAGAGTAATTCTGAGATGCTATTTTGCTGTGAATGTGACATTTTTAATATTATATAATGGAAAAATAATTGCTATACAGGTTCAACAACGGTAAACCATTTGATTGCAACATTTGCACATACAGCTTATGTGAGAGATATAGAGCATAGCATTAAAGTCTATATAATTAGTAGACAAAGATAATGTTTAACTATTAAAACAACCTCTTTTATTTGTTTACCGGGTTAATTTTAGATAAATATTAATAAACAGTATAAAAGTTTGCCAAAATACTGATATCGCATTTACGAAAACGTTGCCAACTTAATATTTTCCTATACCACACCAGCCAGTTCAAGGCTGCGCTTGCTTATTTTTTTATAGTCAATATTTTCAATAATGGCTTCGGGGTAAAGTATCAACGAGACCCCGGTTTGCTTCCACCAATCTTTACTGAATAATTTATCGGCGTGAATAACGCCGGTCAGCCAGCTAAAATTAAATTCGTTATGCCATTCTTCTATCCACTCAAAATCTTCTTTGTTTAACTTGGCTATATCATCCACACTAACAAATACTTTTAGATAAAATTGATTACTTAATACTGTATCTGTTTGGTGATGTATCTTTTTGTATTCGTATTTATAATCGTACCGCAATGCAGAAATATCGCTCAATACTGCAGAAGCAGTAGGGAAGGCACCAGCGCCTTTTCCTTTAAAGAAATGTTTATCCGAAAAAGTACTTTCTGTAGTTACGGCATTAAATTCATTCTTTACATGGTACAGGTCATCCGATTCGGCTACAAATTGTGGTAACAGGAATGCGGCCAGTTTACCATCGGCTAATTTTTGTGCATTGGCCACCAGTTTAATGGAATAATGTTTTTCCTTAGCTACAACCGCATCATTTAAAGAAATATTTTCGATACCATTAAAAATAAAGGCATCCGTTTTAGTAACCACACCAAAGGAATGTGCCAGTAAAATAGCTAATTTATTGGCCGCATCAAAACCCCCGATATCCAATTTTGGATTACTTTCGGCAAAGCCCAGTTGCTGTGCTAAAAGCAGGGCCTCATTAAATTCCAGTTGTTCATCAAATATTTTGGTGAGAATAAAATTGGTAGAGCCATTGATAATACCTCTTATCGATTGCAGGAGGTCGTTATCATAATATTCTTCCAGGTTGCGAATGATGGGCATACTGGCACAGCAGGAAGCTTCGTATAAAAAAGGCGTCTGGTATTTCTCTTGCAGTTCCAGCAATTCCTGAAAATGTTCTGCTATCATTTTTTTATTGGCACTTACAACGGCTTTTCCATTTTGTAAAGCGGTTTTTACAATTTCAAATGCGGCATCGGCATCATCAATTAATTCTACAATCACATTAATGCTGCCATCCTGTAACAATTCTTGTGCATTGCTGGTAAAATTTTCTGCAGCAATAGCTCTTTTTTTATCTGCATTTTTAATGCAGATCTTTTTTATAGAAGATTGTAATGTAGGCGTGCTGTGTAATACATCGTATAAGCCTTTTCCTACCACGCCAAAGCCAAACAGGCCGATGTTTAATTGATTTGTTGACATTCTTGATCAGTTTATTAGTTAATTCGTTTATTGGTTAAATAGTAAATCAACACAATTATCAGGAACGAGAGTATGACGGGCTGGATTGAATTGCTCCGGGCTTCAGCCCGGGGCATAAAAAAAGCTCATCCGTAAATCAGATGAGCTTTAATATTTTGATGAAAGTATTTAGGCTGAAGATCTGACTTATCTGTTCCGCCAGCTGGCGGATGGAATTGGCACCTTTGCTGTGGTCTGTGAGACACATACCACGGCTGGTTGTCAAGGCTTCATCGGGCCATTACCCTCTGCCTTTCTTGATAAGAGATGTTTAAAGAACTGGCGCAAAGATATAATGACAAGGTTGAAACTGCCAAATAAAAAATGTAAAATAATTGTAAAGAAGTCTGAAAGCCTTTACTGTATTGTGTTTCAGGAATCATAATTTTTAAGGTTCTTCTCCAGCCATTCTTCCTGCGAATTGGCTGGTTGTTCCAAACTAACCATAGCTGCAATTTTTGCCTGTCCTTTTATTATCGATTTGCTTACAAAAGAATGTTCAATTACTTCATCTTCTTTCATACCCAGCAGTTTCATTAAGGGTATCATTTTTTCGCTGCCCAAATGTTTAAATAAAGGTTCATCCATCGAGCTGTACACAATTATTTTTTGTAGAGGCCAGTGCTCTACCAATGCTATCTCTTTTTCGTGCAATGGATAATGTTCTGCAAAAACGGCTGTTTTATTATTTAGCATACCGCTATGCATTTGCCTGGCATCAATTACCGTCATTTCATCAATGCCATTTGCAACAAATGCAGCTTTTAATTTTTTAAGGGTTTCATTAAACCAGCAAATGAATAAAGTACCTGGTTGCTGTTTGGCTAATGTAATACAGGCATTGGTTTTTGCCGCCACGCTCATATAGGTTCGGTCGGTAAAAATACTTTCGGGAGCTTCGTCTTCTTTCTTACCAAATAAATTTAATGCCATACAGTTAAATTGAAGCTGCAAATTAATAAAACAAATAATACACAACTAAATACTTTAGTTTTTGTTTTATCTTTACAATAAGTAAGTACAAATGGGTAAAATAAAAAAGGCATCCGTTACGGAAGCGATCAGCAACAACGATTTTATTGAAGTATTTGGTGCAAGGGAACACAATCTTAAAAATATTGATATTAAGATTCCTAAAAATCAATTGGTGGTTTTTACCGGCCTTAGTGGCAGTGGTAAATCATCATTGGCGTTTGATACCATTTATAATGAGGGCCAGCGCCGTTACATGGAAAGTTTTGGTGCTTATGCCCGCCAGTTTGTTGGCGATATGGAACGGCCCGATGTGGATAAGATCACCGGGCTTTCGCCTGTAATTTCTATCGAACAAAAAACTACCAATAAAAATCCACGAAGCACTGTTGGTACCGTTACGGAAATTTATGATTTTTTGCGCTTGTTATATGCAAGAGTGGGGGAGGCATACAGTTACAACACTGGCAAAAAAATGGTAAAGTTTAGCGAAGAAGAAATTGTGAGCGCCATTTTTGACCGCTACGAAAATAAAAAGATCAGTTTACTGGCACCATTGGTACGGGGAAGAAAAGGGCATTACAGGGAACTGTTTGAAGAAGTAAGAAAAAAAGGATTTTTAAAAGTAAGGGTTGACGGAGAAGTAAAAGACCTGGTGGCTAAAATGCAGGTGGACCGTTATAAAATTCATGATATAGAATTGGTGGTAGACAGATTGCCGGTAAATGATGATATGAAATTTCGCCTGAGCCAGAGTGTGCAAAAAACTTTGCAGTTGGGTAAAGACTTATTGTTTTTACTGGTGGAAGGCAATGAAAAAATTGTACAGTTTAGTAAACAACTGATGTGTATTGATACCGGCATCAGTTACGAAGAACCTTCACCTAATGCATTTTCATTCAACAGTCCTTATGGAGCCTGCCCCACTTGTAAAGGTTTGGGTAATGTATATAGCATTGATATGGATGAAGTGCTGCCGGATAAATCCAAAACAGTAAAAGAAGGCGGTATTATTCCGTTGGGCGAAGAGCGTGAAGCAAGTGTGTACCAGCAAGTGGTGGTATTTGCTAAAAAGTATAAAATTAATTTAGGCAAACCATTAAATGATTTACCAAAAGAGCAATTGGATCTGCTGTTGTACGGCGACCAAAATATTAATGGCGATTTAAATTTAGATCTTAGTGATGATACAGTGCCATTGGAATATACCGGTAGCTACGAAGGCATTATTCCTATGCTTAAAAGATGGTTCAGTTCGCCCAACAGCAACGAAGCATTACGAACCTGGGTAGAAAAATATATGCAGTTATCTGACTGTACTACCTGCAATGGCACACGTTTAAGAAAAGAGAGCTTATGGTTTAAAGTAGATGAAAGAAATATTGCAGAGTTAAGCGCTATGAATTTAGATAACTTGGCGGCATGGTTTGACGGACTTGAATTGCGGTTGGATAAAAAGCAAAACTCCATAGCCAAAGATGTGCTGAAAGAAATTAGAGAGCGCTTACAGTTTTTATTAGATGTAGGATTAACTTATCTCACTGTTGGCCGCCCCAGCAGAACATTAAGTGGTGGCGAAAGCCAGCGTATTCGTTTAGCCACACAAATTGGCAGTCAGTTACAGGGCATCACTTATATTTTAGATGAGCCCAGTATTGGGTTGCATCAAAGAGATAACCAGCGACTAATTACTGCGCTGCAAAATTTACGTGATATTGGTAACAGTGTTTTGGTGGTAGAGCATGATAAAGATATTATGCTGGCTGCAGATTATCTGGTAGACATTGGCCCCAAAGCAGGTAAGCATGGCGGGCAAATTGTTAGCGAAGGCACACCGGAATTTGTTTTAAAATCAAACTCGGATACGGCACAATACTTAAGTGGTAAAAAAAGTATTGCCATACCTAAAGAAAGGCGAAAAGGAAATGGAAAATTTATAGAACTGACAGGCGTAAGTGGTAATAACTTGCAAAATGTTTCGGTAAAATTTCCGTTGGGTAAATTAATTGTGGTAACTGGTGTTAGTGGCAGCGGAAAATCTACTTTAATAAATGAAACTTTATATCCACTGCTGAATAAATTTTGTTATAATTCAAAAGCAAATCCCCTTCCTTATAAAAGTATTAAGGGCATGGAGTTGATTGATAAAGTAATTGAAATTGATCAAAGCCCTATTGGCCGTACACCACGGAGTAACCCTGCAACCTACTGCGGTTTTTTTACCGATATCAGAACATTATTTGCTGCAGTGCCCGAAGCAAAAATAAGAGGTTATAATGCAGGCCGTTTTTCCTTCAACGTAAAAACAGGCAGGTGCGATGTGTGCGAAGGCGGTGGTATGAGGGTAATTGAAATGAATTTTTTACCCGATGTATATGTGCATTGCGAAAAATGCAATGGCAGAAGATACAACAGGGAAACCCTGGAAATTCGCTACAAAGGAAAAAGCATTAGTGATGTGCTGGATATGACGGTGGATGAAGCCGTAGAATTTTTTCAGCCAGTGCCTTATATTTTCAGAAAAATAAAAGTGCTGCAGGAAGTTGGGCTTGGTTATATTACTTTGGGCCAAAGTGCTGTAACACTAAGCGGTGGCGAAGCACAGCGTGTAAAATTATCTACCGAGTTGGGAAAAAAAGATACGGGCAAAACTTTTTATATTTTGGATGAACCTACAACGGGTTTGCATTTTCAGGATATACAACACTTACTGGAAGTATTATATAAATTGGTAGACAGGGGAAACTCCGTATTAGTAATTGAACATAATATGGATGTAATAAAAGTGGCCGATCATATTATTGATATTGGCCCCGAAGGCGGCGATGGCGGAGGAAGAGTATTGTTTGAAGGTATGCCGGAAGGTTTGATAAAAGTAAAAGAAAGTTTTACAGGAAAATTTTTGCAAGCGGAACTAAAATAAATCATGTAAATATGAGTGATGAAAACATAGGAAGTTTTTTTAGCTACAATGGTATGCATGAAGACGATGATGAAAAAAGTGAAAGCTGGAAACCGGTAAAGCAACATGGCAAAGCCCTGTATAAAAAAAGTATCGACATTTTAAATTTGGCAAGAACTATTTGTGATATGATGCCCGAAGAAGATGATGATGGGGCAAGTACAAAAAGTTTGATGATGCAGAACGCTCATCTGGTGCCTGCAAAAATAGCAGGCGCAGCAGCTATGGAATATTACAGCCTGATGATGGAGAATGCTGTTATTATTAAAGTAAATATTTGCCAGTTGAGGGAACAGTTATGGGCTTGTAAAGAATTTCATGGCATAGAGCAGCAATATATTGATGTACTGCGAAATGAAATAGAAGCGTTCAGAAAAATATTTATTGATTGGATAACTGCTTTTGATAAGCAACACGACCTGCCCGATGAATGGCATTTGTTTAACGATCCCGCCTCTTTTCCTGATGATGAGCCATTTGACGCAAAGAATTTTTTTGAAAATTTTGATCCGGAAGATGACTGAAATAAAAAATCCATCCGCATAAAGACGAATGGACTTTTTATAAGAAATAGATTAAATCACAAAAATTAGTTCAAAGGATAGTAACGAAATCTTAAGATTGTGGTTTCAGGGGTAGCAAGGAAAATAAATAAATTCCTCGGTTCCTCGGGGGCTGACTTCTGTTGTATCACTTTGTACTACATACTCTTTATAAATACCTTTTATACTTTAATGTAATGCAATATTAAAAACATGCAGGTTGCTAAAACAAAAGCTGCTTTTAATGTAGTTGGGTTGATGTGTAAATTATTGTTCATAGTTATTGGTTTTACAAAGTTTAATAAACTGATGGACATCTTGTTTGCCTTGCTGCACTTCTTGCAAATGAGCTTTCGTAAATTGGGCCCAGCCTAAAACCTACTTTTGCAATAACAGAAAAATAAGTATCCTTGTTTTTTAAATCACCACGTTGTGTGCCTTCCGGCCACCTCGTCATTCCAGGGTAAATAATGCCAATAGTTTTATCGTACAATCTTGATGCTAAAGCTGCATCGCCAGCAGGTAAATATTTAGCAAAATTCCTGGGGTCAATATATTTCTGACTTACATCATCAATATAGTCAGTAAATGTTTTACGGTATAAAAATTCTGCACCAATATTTACCCTGTCTGATAAATAATATTTTAAACCACCACCATACAATACATTCATTTGTGTTAACTGGTAAGGTTTACTGTAAGGGTATTCTGCCATGCCTTGTCCTTCGGTACGTAATTTATGCAAGTCGTACCATATCTTATCGCCATTAGCAGCTTTAAGAGAACCTTGTGGATTAAAATGAAAAACACCTGCACCAATTAAACCATAAGGTCTTAACCTTGGCTCATTTTCCGGATCATTGCTGAATATCATGGTGGGAAAAATTTCTACGGCACCGTTAACTTCCCAAACATTGGTTCTAAAATCAAGGTTACGTTGCTTGCGCCATAATTCATCAATGCCATTTGTATTAATGGTAGCATCATCACCTTCAAGATAAGTAAGGCTGGCGGCTAATCTTAAGCCAACCCATTTATTGGGATACATAGTTATGTATGCACCCTTCATTAATTTGGTAAATTCCAAATTAAGATCTTTTAAATTATTTTTTCCCTTTCCTGCATTGCCACCCAGGTCGCCTAAAAAGAAACTTGGGCCAAAATTTAATCCGGCTTCAAATTTAATTTTTTCATTACCAAAAATAAAAGCTTGGGCATTTGATTTGCTAAGGAGTAAAAAGCAAACCGACAAAAGCAACAGGGCTTTACCAGCAGATTTGGGTAAACTTGGTTTCATCAGAATTCAGATTTAGTTTTTCTACAGAAATTGGATTGTTGGTGCAATAATGTAAATGCGCTGCAATGCTATACCCCCAAAGAAAATTTACAATACCACTTACCAATAACGGAAGCTTTTGTTAAATATTGTTTGATAAACCGATTATTTTGATAGCAGCATCTCTATATGTGGGATATTATCTTCCAGGTAATGCTCACTGCACTGCACAAAACCCAGGTCTTCATAAAATTTTTTAAGGTATAATTGAGCGCCTATTTTTATTGTTGTGCAATTAAATAATTCAAACGTATTATTTATACTACGTTTCATTAATTGTTTACCAGCCCCGGTGCCACGATATTTTGGATTAGTAACAACACGACCAATACTGGCCTCGGTATAGGAAATTCCCTGCGGAATTATACGTGTGTAAGCCACCAGTGTGGCTCCATCCCAGCCCATAAAGTGAAAACTTTTTTGATCCTTATTGTCCGCATCCTGGTAGGGGCAATTTTGTTCTACCACAAATACTTCGCTACGCAATTGTAAAATGGCGTACAGTTCTACAACAGTTAATTGGTCAAATTTTTTAAGTGCCCAGTGCAATTCCAAAGGCCCCTGTTCCCCAAACTCGTTGGCGGGGAACTTAGATTGTTGCTCCATTAGTAAATAGCTGTGTTATTAAATTCAATATGCTTTGTTTTTTTTGGGGACGAACATTTTTGCCTGTATCAGCATTTGTGGCGTCGCACTCTTCAACAGTAAATCTTTAATCATCCAATTGCTACTTCATTTTTTTCACCTCCCTTTGCGTTCTCTGCCCCTCTGCGTGCCATCAGTTTGCATTACTCATTTTAAACAGCATTAAATGCCCGATTGATTTGGCCCTTGTTTTTGCCAGCGCTGCAATCTTGCCTTCAAACAATTCATCCACAGTGGAAATAAATAAATGCAGCCAGCTGTCAAAATGTTCCTTTTGCAAGGGTACTTTTTTATTCAGATCGTAATGCACTTCCATTGCATTTTTTTTATACACCGGATTGTCCAGTAAAATGCTTTCCCAAAAATCAACTATTACCGGAATATGATGCGCCCAGTTAATGGGTACCACTTCGGTAAAAATAAAACCAATGGTTTTATCCAGTTTCACTTTTTCGTAAAAGTCAATAATTAATTTTTCAATATCCGCCCTGCTTGTAATATCTTTTTTCATTATTGTGATTTTAGATGAAGCAAATACTAAGGAAGCCAGGGTTTTAAAAACCTGACTTTCTTGTAATATTATTGCTTTATTTTTAAGTAAGGCAGTATTTCATCAATGCTTACCGGTTTTTGCTGGTCGTCAATTTCAAATACAATTAAATAGCCATCGGCGCCACCGGCTTTTTTTACGGCATCTGCTAATTTTTGCTGATCGCTTATTATGCGCTTACCATTTATATCACTCCAGATTTCTTTGGTGCATAAGCAACCCTGCGTAGGAGTGTAAGGATAAAAAGTTTGCCCTTTGTAATATGCCGGATCAACGGTGGTGCCATGCGCAATAATTTCGGTGCGGCCAATGGCACTTGCATAATAAGTTCCAAATAGCGGATGGTATTTTTTTAGAGCATCCGGTAATAGTCTTTCGTATAATTCAGGCGTCCATACAGAATCAACAATTGTACTGTCTTTTAAAAAATGCTGTACCGAAGTTTCAAAGGGCATGGTCAATTGAATATTTTCTGTTGGGCCAATAGCAGCACTTTTACTTACAGCAAAGCCGTACATTCTAAAAATGCCTTGTGGTGTATTGCCATTGGTTAAGTAACCGGGCATGTTGGTGATGCTTCTTGCTAATTGAGTAAGAGAAAATATTTTATTTGGTGCAGTAGTAATAAAATTCCCATTGGTGTCTTTTACTATGATAATGCCGGGATAGTTTCTGTTTTTTCGCTGAATGCTGTAAAGTACAACGTTGCCTTTCAGGAATTCTGTATTTAACAATTTTCCGGGGGAGAGTTTTACTTTATAACTTTCTTTTTCGGCAAGTTGCATAATGGGCCATAGTAATTCATATTGAATTAGGGAGGCTGATTCCTGGTTATCGAAATCTTCAATTCTTCTTTTTAAAATTACAGATCCAATTTTGTCTATATTTTTTAGTGATTTGTCGGATCTCAATAAATACTCTGCACACATAGCCAATACTTTTGCATTTTTTGTAACCAGAAATAATTTATTGATATTGGGTTTAAATTCAGCAGTATAATTTGTATAAGCCAACTCCATTAAAGCCCTTTGAAAACCAGTACTTCTTTTCTCCGCACTGTCAAATGCCATCTTTATTTTTTCATTCACCCAAAGCTGTTTATAATTGATGAGCTCCATTGCATAAAATGCATCTTCCCAATTCTCTTCAGTACTATCTGTTAATGGCAGCGATAAATTTTTTATAATCGAGTTCTTTACAATATTGCTGTAAGTTTTTTGCCGGCTGGCTTTTACAGCGCCTTTAAAAACCGGAGTAGTATCAATTTGTGCAACAGCAAACAAGCCAGGCAGGAGAAAACAAAAAAGTAAATGCAGTTTTAATTTTATCATCATTACAAAATAAGTGTATGCTTTAATAGCCATACTTGTTTTTCCATAAGCTTTTTAAATATTTTTTCATCTCTTCTTCCCTGGCATTGCTGCCGGGATTATAAAAAGCAGTACCTTTTATTTCATCAGGTAAATATTCCTGCGGCGAAAAATTATTTTCGTAGTTATGAGAATATTCATACCCCTTGCCATAACCTTCCTGCTTCATTAATTTGGTGGGGGCATTGCGGATATGTAAGGGCACCGATAGATCGCCGCCTTGCTTTACCGCCGCCATGGCAGCGCTAATGGCAACCGTGGCCGAATTACTTTTTACACTTGATGCTAAATAAATAACACACTGCGACAATATTAATTGTGATTCAGGATAACCAATTTTATTTACAGCATCAAATGTAGCGTTGGCTAATAATAAGGCATTGGGGTTGGCATTGCCAATATCTTCGCTGGCCAGTATCAATAATCTTCTGGCAATAAATTTTACATCTTCGCCGCCTTCTATCATTCTTGCCAAATAATATACCGCCGCATTGGGATCGCTGCCTCTTATGCTTTTTATAAAAGCAGAAATAATATCATAATGCTGCTCGCCTTTTTTATCGTACAATGCAATGCGTTGTTGTGCAATTTCCATTACGGCGTTATCGGTTATTACCGCATTGTTGCCTAAGGTATCCGTTACTAATTCTAAAAGGTTCAGTAACTTTCTTGCATCGCCACCCGAAATGTTAATGATGGCTTCTGTTTCTTTTAATACTATTTTTTTGGTTTGTAAAACCACATCATCTTTTATGGCATGTTGCAACAATGCGATCAGATCTTTTTCATCCAGTGCTTTTAAAATGTACACTTGTGTTCTGCTCAGCAAGGCGCTGTTTACTTCAAAAGAAGGATTTTCTGTAGTGGCGCCAATTAATGTGATGATACCTTTTTCAACTGCACCTAATAATGCATCCTGCTGGCCTTTATTAAAGCGGTGTATTTCATCAATAAATAAAATAACCCCGTAAGTACCGGGCTGCTTTTTGGCCAGCTCAATTACTTCACGTACCTCTTTTACGCCGCTGCTGATGGCGCTTAACGTATAAAACGGTACTTGTAAAGTATGGGCAATAATATTGGCAATAGTGGTTTTGCCCACACCCGGTGGCCCCCATAATATCATGCTGGGTACTTTACCAGCTTCGATAGCTTTACGCAAAATACTTCCTTTACCTGTAAGGTGTTGTTGCCCGGTTAATTCATCCAGCGATGTGGGGCGTAAACGTTCGGCAAGTGGGGGAAGATTCATGTAACAAATTTACCGGTTTTAGTTAGTACTGGTAAATTGAATTATATAGATTATTGTATGCAGGTTAATGACCCGGCATTAATATTTTAATACCATTCATTTTCAAGCGGTGTAAATTCTTGTAATTTTGGCAATGGCCTTATCACTACTTTCTTTTTACTTCTACTCAAAACTTTATCAGTGTCATATCGTTCTCTTGTTTCAATCCTTAAGCCTGTTGAAAGGTTAAAGTCAATGGAAGTTATTGTTCCCTGTCCATCTGAACTAACTTTAGAAAAACCAATTAATTCAAAATTTCCATTTTGAAATCTAAATTGATGTTCAAAATTTCCTCTTAATAATTGGTTACTGATGCTAAATTTTCCTTTTTTAATAGCTATGCCATCAAATCCGTTTCCAGTTTTATAGCCTTCTTTTCCATCTGGAAACTGCTGTTCAATTGCTTTTACAGTTGTAATTATCAATTTTAATTCACCATTAGGTTGGCCAAAATAGATTTGTAATTTATAAGGTGATTTATCATTGATAGTATCTTGTGTTACTATTACAATATCATTTATTTTGTCTTTGTTTAAATCGCCGGTTACTTTTTTTACTTCGTAATTAAAACTGTCTTTTAGTAATGAGTTTTGCCCATATACAGTATTAAATAAAAAAATGAATAGCAAGTAAATTGTGCTTTTCATAATGCATTTATTTTGATGAATATATTTCCTCACTGCACATTAGCCACTAAAAAAGCCTGTATATTATTAAAGGCATCAGCATAAATAGCATTACCCCAATCATCGCCATGGCCTTTGCCGGGGTATAAAACATATTGGTTAACAACGCCGGCTGCGGTTAGTTTATTTTTTACTGCAACCGATTGGCTATAGTTTACCAATGGGTCGGCACTGCCATGTAATAAAATAGTGGGAGGCACTCCGGCAGCAATAAAAGTTACCGGGCTTGAGCTGGCATATAATGCTGCATTGGTAGCAGGAGTGGCGCCAATTGCTTGTGCCAGTACCAATGATAATACAGGATTACCACCGGCAGGATTGTTATACATGTCAGTTAAATCGCTGGGGCCAAAAAAAGATACAATGGCTTTTGGTTTTACCGGTGTAGTATATTTATAGCCCTGCAACATAGCTAAATGTGCGCCTGCGCTTGCACCAATCAATACATATTTGTCGCTGATAAGGTACTCAGCAGATTTGTTAAAAATAAATTGCAGTGCTGCCTTTACATCGTTTTCCTGTGTGGGAAAAAGATTGGCTGTTCCGGTAGATAAACGATAGTTGATATTAAAAATAGCGTAATCGGGTAAACGCCTTTTCATAGTATCAATAAAAGAAGCAAAATCTATTTTGTCGCCAGTGCTCCAGCCGCCGCCATGTATCATTACCATTACTTTGGTGCTGGCAACAGTTCTGTTAGCGGGTAAATACACATCCATCTTTTGCGCTGCATCGGTGCCATAGGCAACATTGGGTAAAATTTGTGCTGCGGTAGTATTTGTTCCGCCCCCGCCGTTGTCGGTTGTTTTTTTGCAGGAAATAAAAAATGAAATGATTATAATAAGGAGAAGGTATCTGAACAATTTCATTGTTAAGGTTTTTTACGAATGAAAAGATAGGAAGAATTGTGTTAAGGCAATTTGAAATTATTCTTCTTCAAAATAGTCCGAATCTATTTTCTTTATTTCGTAGGTGTTTTGAACAGACACACCAAGGTTATAATCGATCATGTATTGCGCTAATTTTTCACCATCAATCAAAACAATTTTGGTATCCATTTGCATAGCATATTGGGTTGCTTCTTTGGTAAAGTTTGATGTAGTAATAAATACGCCTTTTTTAGCTCTTTGTCCTGCTAAAGCTCCCACAAATTTTTGTACTTCTGGTCTGCCTACAACGCCTTCCCATCGCTTAGCCTGAATATAAATTACATCAAGCCCAAGTTTATCTTCTTTTATTATGCCATCAATTCCTTCGTCACCAGCTTTGCCAATGGCTCTGCCTGCATCTTGTATCGAACCACCGTAACCCATTTTTACTAAAAGTTCAACTACAATTCTTTCGAAGAAATAAGGGTCAACAGTTTTTAATTTTGATAAAAGTTCTTGCTCTAAAGTCTCACGTATTTTTTGATAACCACTTTCAATTTGTTCTTCTGGGGTTTCATTAATATCTGCTTCCTTCTCATCTTTTACAATTGTATCTTCGGAATCATCTTTTTTCTTAAAACGAAAACTCCTTACCCTTTCTCCATAATCAGGGAAAAACGACATTAAATATTTTATATTTATTTGCTGAGGATTTTCTGCAAGTATGAGTTTGCCTTTATCAGTTATTTTAATATTTCCTTTTGTCATATTTTCAATGGCACCAGACATTTTTAAGTGAGACTTTGCCCAACTAATTCTATTAGCGAAAATTTTTTGTTGCCCACTGGGTACAAACTCATTTAATTCTTCTTTCGTTAAATTAAATACTTTAGCAAGATGATTAATTATCTCTTGAGTATTATGAATTTTCTCATCGTTAATAAACTTCAACAAAGGCAACATTAATGTTTGGTAATCTGGTATCATCTGAATTTGTTTAAAGAAAAAGCCTGGCAGCAATTGCTACCAGGCTTCTAATATAATTATTATTTAATTCTTCGCTGTAATAAAAATCAGTATCAATCAGTCCAATCAGCGTTATCTGTGTTCTATCACTTCAAATCCAGCTTTATCTGCAACTCTTCAAACTGCTTTGCATCAATGGTACTTGGTGCATCAATCATTACATCACGGCCACTGTTGTTTTTAGGAAAGGCAATAAAATCACGGATGCTTTCGCTGCCGCCTAAAATTGCACACAACCTGTCGAAACCAAATGCCAAACCACCATGCGGCGGTGCACCATATTCAAATGCTCCTAATAAAAATCCAAATTTATGTTGTTGCTCTTCGGCATCCATACCTAATGCGGCAAACATTTTTTCCTGCAGTTCTCTTTGAAAAATACGGATAGAACCGCCACCAATTTCATTGCCATTTAATACCATATCATAAGCATTGGCTTTAATGCTTGCATAAGGATGTTCCAAATATTTATCAAGGTTTTCCACCTTGGGGCTATTGTTTATCATGATATCAACATCCGAAGGTTTGGGGCTTGTAAACGGATGATGCCTTGCCACCCAACGGCCGGCGCCACCGCCGTCCTGGTCTTCCAAGGCAAATTCAAATAACGGGAAGTCTAATACCCACAGTAATTTGAATTCGTCTTTTTTTCGCATGCCCAGTTTATCAGCCATAAACATTCTCAGGTCGCTTATCGATTTTCTTGTTTTTTCTTCTGCGCCAGCTAAAATTAAAATAAGATCACCTGCTTTTGCATTGGCAGCAGCAGCAATGGCTTTTAATTTTTCTTCATTATAAAATTTATCTACGCTGCTTTTAAAAGTTCCATCGGCATTACATTTAATAAATACCAATCCCTTCATACCAATTTGAGGGCGCTTAACCCATTCAGTTAATTCATCCGTTTGTTTGCGGGTGTATTCGCTGCAACCGGGTATTGCTATCGCAACCACAGTTTCTGCATCATCAAATACGCCAAAGCTTACGCCATCAATTAATGCTGATTGGCTTTCTTTAGTAGGAAAAGTATGTGCAGGAAATTTTAAGTTACAGATCGAAATATCAAAACGGATATCTGGTTTATCGTTACCATAATTCCACATGGCTTCTTCCCAGGTCATGCGCTGCACGGCTTCGGTATAGTCGATGTTTTTTACATCTTTAAAAATGCGTTTTACCAATCCTTCAAACATATTCAAAATATCTTCCTGCTCCACAAAACACATTTCGCAATCTATTTGTGTAAACTCGGGTTGCCTGTCGGCACGCAGATCTTCATCACGGAAACATTTTACAATTTGGTAGTAACGGTCGTAACCACTTACCATTAATAATTGTTTAAAAGTTTGTGGTGATTGTGGTAAGGCATAAAACTGTCCGCTATTCATTCTGCTCGGCACCACAAAATCTCTTGCACCTTCGGGAGTGCTTTTAATTAAGAAAGGTGTTTCAATATCCATGAAATTATTTTCGTGCAAATAATTCCTGGTACTGCGGCCAACGGCGTAACGAAGCTCTAAATTTTTCTTTACAATATTTCTACGTAAATCTAAATAACGATATTTCATTCTCAACTCATCACCACCATCAGTATCATCCTGTATAGAAAATGGAGGAACTGCAGATTTATTTAAAATTTTAAATGAAGCTACCAGTAGCTCAATTTCGCCGGTAGGTATATTGGCATTTTTGCTGCTGCGTTCGTTTACGGTGCCGTTCACCTGTAACACAAATTCTCTGCCCAGCGGGTTAGCATCCAGGTCGGCATTTAATGCTTCGGAAAATAATAATTGGGTAATGCCGTAGCGGTCTCTTAAGTCCACAAAAGTGATACTGCCGAACTTACGAACAGTTTGTACCCATCCGGCAAGGGTTACGGTTTTGGTTGTATCGGTTAGCCTTAATTCGCCACAGGTGTGAGTTCTGTACATTATCGATTATAATTATTAATTATGAATTGGCGGCAAAGATACGATTTGAAGCATAGACAGAAAAGTGAAATCAAAGCCTCTTTATATAGGGCTTTTTATTGTAAGGGCAGGCAGTTAGTAACATTATCGCTGTTAATCTATGGCTGTAGAATCTCCAATTTTGAATAATGTCTCATACGTAGAATCTGTAGAAGCTTTTGAAGGCATTAAAAAATCACAATTGCAATTTTTGGGTTTTATCTTGTCTGCTGCATTTATTTTTTTATCAACCGCTCTTATTTCCGCTGCATTTTTACTGTCTTTTACTTCTGCATCTACATTGTCCAGTTTGAGGCTAGAAATTTCAGATTTTAATTGCTTTTTACTTATTTCGGTAAACAGCAGTTCAACAGTTTGTTTGGTTTGGGTATTAAATTCTCTTTTTGCAAAAATGAGTTTATCGTCTTTTTCAGCAAAAGCAATAATGTATGCTTTGGCATTTTGCGGTAACATTATTTTACCATCGTTTTCATCAAAGCCGTATTGTGTACTGTCTTTTAATTTTCCACCTTCTACAAAGGCCTTGTACTGTGGAATTATTAAATTAATGTTTACGTCAAGATTATAATTTCCTTGAAGCCTTACAAATAATTCACTTTCCATACAATCATTGTAGTTCTTCATTAAAATATCAATATTATACCAGCCAACAGTTTTTATATTGATGGTATAGAAAGTTGCTTGTACTGAAGTAGGAGTTATTTTGTTATAAAGCGTAGTAGAAGTAGTATCCTCTTCATAAATGGTAGTATCCTGCACAGGAACTGTAATTATCCTGTTTAAGTTAAAAAATTGTCCATTGCCTTCTTTTAACTTTTCTTTTTGAGCTAATAAACCAAGGCTTGCCTCTATATAATCCACACAACTATCGCAGCAATTTTTTGCAAATTTGTCTTTTAATTCAGGTCGTTTATCGCTTTCACTTTTTACATAGGAATAAATATTTTTCATATCACCTTCTTCTAGCATAGGAAAAGATGTCATCTCTGAGCCATATTTACGTTTTTGACATTGATGATATATGCATGCTCTTTCACCTTCACTTAAGATGTGTCCATGTTCTTTCGCTTGTCTCAGCTTTGTTGAATCATTAATTCTTTCTAAAAATGAACCTTCACCTTCAATACAGTCATTCCATTTAAAAAATTCAGAATTATGCTTGGAGAAAGCGTACACCCACTCCCAAGGTAATCTATCTGTAATGCCATACAAAGCAGGTCCAGTAAAATCTTTATCAACTTTATGGCAACTTGCACAATTATTTAAAAACAGTGCCTTCCCAGCATCCACTTTATCAGTAGTAGAATCTTGCGGTAATGCTTCAGGAGCTTTCCAGTCTATTTTTCCATTAACGGTATCACCTTTAAAAACCTGCATATCCCTGTTATAATTTTTTGTGGGCACCAATACTTCAATTTGTTTTTTTATTTCTATAGTATAACCTTCAGCGGCATTAAAATACACCATACCACCACTGCTTAATGCCTGGCCACCACTCATAGTACTTAACCCTGCCATTACTATATCAGTATTGCTTAATGCTTCTTTTATTTCAAGTTTTATATTTTGGCTGCTGCTGGTAATGGCGCCCTTTGGGATATTTATTATGCAACCGCTTTTTGTAAGCAGTGTGGTATCTGCTTCGGTGTTTATGGTAAAAAATTGCGAGGCTAAATTTTGTTCATTTAATAACCCGGATATAGCTGCAGGTTTATCACTGGTGCAACTGTACATAAAAATTGCAGCAAAAAATTGCAAGAAAATTTGTTTCATAAACAGTCGGTTTTAGTATTGGTCAGATACTGAAAGATATCGCTTTCAAAATAACTAAATCGTAGTTTAGTAATCGCTTTAATAAAAGCTCAGTAAAAATTTAATTTACAAGAGTGCGACGCAACGATGATGCCATAAAAAACTAAAGTTGGTATCAAAAAAATCACATCGTTTCCACTACATTTCTATGTCTTGGCCGCCAGATCAAATAATAATAAATTAAAAAAAGCAGGCCAATACAAAAAGGGATCATGGCTGTTTGCTTACCAGTTAAACCAAATAGAATAACGGTTTCATCAAAGGCAAAAAATTCGCTGATCATCCAAAGGCTGTTGGCACTTATCCAGAATACGATGGCAAAGTTGTGGCAAACTTCACTTACAAAACCTTTGTTTTTAAATGCTATCCAGATGGCGATGGCCAATGTGGGAATCGTCATTGCAATGCCCAAAGGCCGCCATACCATGCACCAACTAATATCTTTTAATAACCAAAAAACAATGTGCAGGTTTTCCATTTTTCTAAAACGGAGGGAAATGGAATAGTTTTGCTCGTCAGCCATGGTTCAATAATTTTCTGTTGGCACAAATTACACGAATTGTTTTAAAACAAAAACACGAATTGAAATAAATCAATTCGTGTAATTAGTTCTAATTGGTGTAATAAAAAATTATTCCACACTCACCCTGATGCCCTCACTATGACTTGTAAACTCCGGTGCATACATACATTGTATGGTGCTAATGCCATTGCTAAAATTGCCAGCATGTGTAACAAACATTGGGTATTCAAAAACATAAGTACCACGATTTAACCAACCAAAAAAGAAATTGGTACTAGCATCTTTTGTGCTTTCGTAATAACCCAAACCGCCCTGGTATTTATATTGACTGATCACATTCACGGGTTCCATACAAGCGGCCCTCATATCTTTCATATGTACATATTCCATATCCCTGTCTACTTTTAATTCGATACGCACTTTTACTTTATCACCTACTTTTAATGCCGCTCCATCTGCTAATGCTTCCAGCACAGGGCCTTTGTCGCTATTTCTTTCAATAAATAATTGCTTCTTCAATTTTAATGGTGTTTCGGCAGAAGTGATCTTATCTAAATCTTCAAAATATTGCCAGTAAACGGAGCCCCAGCTTGTGGTTGAAGAGTTTAGGGGTTTATGCACAGCATCCTGCGGAGTAGTTGAGGAGTTTAGGGTTACTGAAATATTGCCCATCTCTGGTTTTACTTTTTCGGCTGTTATTGTTTTTTTGAAATAACCGGTACCGGCTTGTGTGGCATCATCTGCGCTTTTAATGGTTGTGCTGCCTAAATTAATCACTACTTCTTTTTCTTCGGCTAACCAGTTGCTACCACCTAACAATAATGCATAACAAGCTTCGGCGGTGGCTTTGGTGGTTTTCCAGTTTTGTGTTTGTTTTTGTTTTAGCAACCAGGTTTTAAGATCATCAACAGTGCTATTGTTTTTATCAATATCACTAAACGCCTCTATCATCATGGCCTGGCTTTCTATGGGTGCCTGGTGCCAGTAATAGCCACCGGTGGTCCATTCTTTCCAGTACATGCCCATCTCTTCTTTGTTGATGGCATTTTCTTTTAAAGATTTGATGATAGCTTTTGGTATAACAACATCTTTACTGCGGTGCAATGCTAATGCTATCATGGCCTGCATGTATTTACTGTTGCTTAACCAATATTTTTGCGACTGCCCTTTGTAATAATTATACGCTGTGGCTGATGCATCTGCAATTTTATATTCAGGAAAGAAACTACGCATATATAAATACTGAATTTGCGTACTGCTTAAATTGTTATTGCTTAATTTAGTTTTATAACGAATTAAATAATCGTAATCTTCTTTTATTTTTTTATCGAGATAAATAATGCCTTTATCAACTATGGGTTTTATTTTTTCGTAATAGTCGCCGGTAAGTGCATTTAGTTTGCGTAAATGGCCAATGCCGGTGATGATATATTGGGTAATGTAACGATCATCGGGGCCACCTTTAAACCAAACAAAACCGCCATTGCTGCTCTGCATTTCTTTTAGTTTGTTAAATGCTTTATTCATTTCGCTGCTCATCTTTACCATATCAAACAACAACGCTATATTTTTCTTTTGCTGGTTCTCGTTTTGTGCAGCCAATACCCATGGTGTTTCTTCCAGCAAAGCCGATTTTAATTCTTGATTTTTTTCTAAATTACTTTGCAACGCCGCAGTATCAATGGTTTTCCATTTTTCAAATACCGTTTTAATTTTTGGCATGCTATTGCTGATATAGGTTGCCAAAGCATTAGCATAATAACGGTTAAAGGTTTGCTCGGCACATTCGTAAGGGTATTCCATTAAATAAGGCAAAGCCTGTACTGCATACCAGGCCGGGTTGCTGGTATATTCTACCGTAAGCGCATGGTTGAAAAGGGTAGTGCTGCTGCCGCTGTTTAATAATTTATCAAACTTAAATGTTTTACTTGTAGTGTTGCGAACATTCAGCGGCATTGATTCTGTAACCAGCATGCGATTGGTTAAAACAGGCAGTGCCATTTCTTCGCCATCACTTGCATTGGTTGTTTTTGCTATTATGCGATAAGTCATTGCCGAGTTAAAGTTGAACGGCACTTCCATCGGGAATTTTATAGCAAAGCTTTGCCCGGCAGCAATAGTAAAATATTGGTTGGGAAAAACATTTTTAAACCAGCCATCCACCGGTTTGTTGGTAGCGGCATCCAATAATTCTAATTGTGCGGTGCCGGTTACTTCGCTATCGCTGAGGTTTACAATTTTAGCGCTGAATTCCATCGCATCCCCTTCCCGTAAAAAGCGTGGGGCATTGGGTTGTACCATTAATGGCTTTTGTGTTACTACCGTTCTTTCGCTGTAGCCGCTGGCCAGATCTTTGGTATGTGCCAGCGTCATCAGTTTCCATTTGGTTAATGCTTCTGGAATGGTAAATTCAAAACTGATATTGCCTTCAGTATCTGTTTTAAGATCCGGGAAGAAGAAAGCCGTTTCGTTGAAATTTTTGCGGATTTGAACGGCATCGTTATTAATTGATGACTGCTCGTTTTTAGTATTAAAATCACCCATTTTATCTTCATCTTTTACAATTTCCGGCGCAGTGTATTTCAGTTGAACAACTTCCTTCTTTTCTGCTGCCGCCATTTTAGTTGATATTATCTGGTCATCTCTCACACCTCTTCCCGGTGGAGGAGGTGCTGCGGCACTAAAAAAAACTCCTTCTCCTCGGGAGAGACTTTTGTAATTATAATACTCTAAAGGATTTAACCACCACAAAGGTTCTTCTTCATTATTTGTTCTATACATCCCTAAGCGGTCATAAGTTTTTTCAATTGCTTCCGCATAACCTTCTTCCACTTTGCTATATTCATCGGATTCTACTTTTTCAAAACCATTCTCCGTCCAGCTTACTGAATTGTAGAAGTAAGGCCAGATATTTGGCTTATACCAGTTGTGCGGTTTAAACTGGTCAAGTGATGCATCATACATGCCTGCTAACATTTCTGCGGCTACTTTTTCTCCTTTGTTACCGGTAATTTTTACGGTCCATTTTTCTGTAGCGCCGGGCAATAATTTATCACGGAAGGTAGCGTAAGTAATATTTAATTCTTTATTACTCCAGGGGATATAAAAATTTTCGCTGCCTTTGTAAGTGCGGTTGTGTTGTACAAATGCGTAACTGATGGCCATACCGCCACGGTCTTGTTCTCCCGCAGATTCCACAAATGACGCAGATTTATTTTTTGTTATGCTTTGATAAGTAGTAACAGACTGGTTATTCATTTTAGATAAAGAATGTACGAGCCAGATGTTTTCAAAACCAGTGCTGATAGTGTATTGAATTTTTTCTCCGGGTTGTACTGTTTGTTTAACCACATTAATATTTACCGGGTTCTCGACTACGCTCGACCCCTTGCCCAATGACCCTTCGACTCCGCTCAGGACCTGGATATACTTTTCTGCCTTCACTTCTTCTCCATACTTATCTTTTGTGGTAGCAATAATTTTATACCAGCCTGCATCCCAATTCCTAATTCCCAATTCCCAATTCCCCTGTTCTTTAGTACTGTCTGTTTTATCCAACGCCTTATCACCCAGTGGCCATTTGCTCATCTGGTCTTCGTCTTTATACACATCATAAGGAAAGAAGCTGCTGTATTCATTTTTGCTCATCGTAAACTGGTCGGGCATATCCCAATAACGCTCCCTGTAAATTTTTGTGGGAGATTTTACTTTGATGATGGTGACATTTACGTTTGCCTTTTCAAAAATATCATTCAGGTTGGTGCTGCGGATAGTTAATTGTTTTAAACTATCTGCAATAATTTTTTCCGGCATATCAATATTCAGTTGCAGCATTTGGTAGGCTACAGCAACAGAAGTAGTGCCGCTTCTTGTTTCGCCATTAATGTCGGTAACATCGGCACTTACTTCGTAATAAAATATGGGCTGGCTTTTTTTGTCCACGCTTTCATCGGGCAACGCTTTAAAAGTTATGTTGAATTCGCCTTTTGCATCCGTCACTGCTTCACCATTGGTAATTTCTGTTTGTTCGTTGCGGCCAAAACCGCCACGTTTAAAATATCCCCAATCCCACCAGATAGGATATTGCACTTTACGCAGCACACGGTATTTTACTTTAGCACCATCAATATTATTACCAGCATACGCTTTAGCGGTTCCGGTAATTTTTATGCTGTCGTTTAAGCGGTAAGTGCCTTTTGGTTTTTCTATTTCGGTAAAAAATTTAGGGCGCTTGTATTCTTCTACACTAAAATTTTGCTGTGCATTGGTTGCACTATCAAATAAACTGAAGTTGCCGTTCAATACACCCTCGGGTAATTTAAACGAACCTTTGTAGCTGCCATATTCATTGGTAGTTACTGTAAGCTCTGCCGCTTTTTGATAATTGGCATTACGTAAAATAATCTTTGTTTTGTAGTTGGGTAATACTGCTGTTTGTTTAGTACCGTTGTTTTTCTTTATTACAATGCCTTTAAAATACAAGGTTTGTCCGGGGCGGTAAATGCTGCGGTCGGTAAATAAAAATGATTGAGGTTTGGTTTCGGTTGGTTCAACGCTGTTGTAAGTATTGTAGCCTTCATTATCATCCATAAACAATTCGTCAGTATCTTTTTTTAACTGCAGTAAAATGTTGCGGTAGTCTTTACTGTCTTTCATTTTAAACATACCGTTTTTATCGGTGGTATATTTTTCTGCTTTTATTTCGTTGTTATTACCCGTTTCGTAATTGTATTTGGTATCCCATACCTGTACTTGTGTGTTGGGCAATGGTAGCCCGTTATCACGATGCAATACATAATACTCGTTGCTATTATTATGTATGTAGCTGATATTGCTTACATAAATAGTTTGTTTGGCTAAAATATTTTGATCTAAAGAAAATTTTTCATCCAAACTTGCCAGGATAAAATATACACCAGTGCCTAAACCATCTACTTTTATTTCTGTGGCATGCTGCTGGTGATCTTGCGGATCGGGTAAAGCAATACTCCAGGTTTTAACAGACTTCATGGCCACATAATCCTTCCATATTTTATCGTAATCTCTGCGATCGATCTTTTTTATTTCTTCCCTGCTGGTTCTAATAATGCGGAAATACACTTTAGGTACATTCTTATAATTCACCAATGTGCGGAAGGGATCATTAATGGTATTTACTTTTTCTGTTTCAATATTTAACGTTGGCTGCAGAATATTACCGATCAAATTCTGGCAATTAATGCCGCCTTCGCTTTTAGGAAATTTCTTTGCTACCGCTTCGCATAATTCCCTGGCTCTTTTTATTTCGTATTGGTGCTCTGTTTGAGTATTGGCTGCAAACTGCTGACCACGGGTATAATAAATTTGTGCCCTTAAATAGCTGGCTTGTGCTGCGGCTGCATTGTCAGCATATTTATCTTCAATAGCTTTTAATGTTGCTTCGTGTAATTTTTCTTTGCCTTCAACTACTGCATATTGATTTATAAAAGTCAGTCGTATTAAATCGGCATCAATTAATGCATCTGGCTTTGCATCTGCAATATGAAATTTTAAAATGTCTTGTAATAACAAAATGGCTTTGTGCTGTAATGATGCGGTATCTTTTGTTTTAAAAGAAGCGTTCACAAATTCATTTACTGGCGCAAATGCTTTACTATCATTTATTTTAAATTCATAAGCCGGTTTGGTCAACTGGTTTTCATCAGTTACAAAATAGGCCAAAGCACGGTGAGCTAAAAAATCGTACAGTGTTGGCCTTAACTGGCGGGTGTTTTCTCCTTTAATTATTATGGGAGCAAAAGCATCCAGCTTGCTGGTTTTTAAAACAGCATCATTTTGTAAAGATGCTTTATACAATTTACCAATTACGTTGTGTACCTTATCAATACTCCAGGTGGTAATGTCTTTACTTTTTTCTTCTTTTAGTTTGGTGCGGTCGTAAAATTTCCAGCGGTTGTTTTGTAAATACTGCCAAAACATTTCGGCCTGCATACTTTGTAAAATGTTTTTTGCAGGTGCTTTTGCTTTTGCAATTAAAGTATCTACAAAAAAAATATTGTTCTCATGGCTGTCTTCTTCTACCATGTTGCGGTATTTAATTTGATACATGCAACTTTTTATTTGCTGTGCATCGTTATTTTCTTTTATGGCAAGATTATATATTACCATTACTTCTGCCAATGCCGATTTGGTTAAGCCTTTCTTTTCAAAGGCTTCTGCTTTTTTCCAGTTGGGTAAATAGTTGTTTGTTGTTTGTGCCATGGTGGTAAATGCTAAACAGGTAAATAATACCAGTAAAATTCTCTTTAAAAACATAAGGAACTTATTTTAATTACAAGATACAATTTGTTACTGAGCGGTTGCGTAACAATAATAAAGTTACTGCAACAGTAATCAGATGTACAAGTAGTACTTATTGCATAATAGCAAGGCGGTATTTTTCTTTAACGTTTTATTAAGTGTGTTTTCTGGCACGATGGCACAGCGTTTGGATAATTACCGGTAAGCAGTAACCCTTCGACTACGCTCAGGATTAAACTGCGATTGTATTTTTCACTTTTAAAATTTATTACAATGAAAAAAATTTTTACACTTTTATCCCTGATGGGAATTATCACTTCGGGGTTTGCACAATGGCAAGGCGGTAACGACAGAGGACCAAAGTACGATAACCGTAACAACAATTATAAAAGCAGTGCTTTAGTAATTAAGGCCTTTACCGAAAAGCGTTTTACGGTGATGGTAGATAACGTACAGTACCAGTTAAACGATAATAACCGCAACACAAGACGTGATAACAGTATTATGGTTGGTGCAATGGCTCCGGGCCGTCATACGGTTACGGTGTACGAAAGCAGAGGCGGTTTCTTTGGCAAACAAAAACAAAGAGCAGTATTTAATTCAGTGCTGTTTTTTAAGCCAGGAATGGAAACGTCGTTAAACATCAATAATTACGGACAGGTAAATATTACCGAAAAGAAATTGTTTAACAACAATGGTAATGGTTACGGCCGTGATGATAAAAGATGGGATGACGATAGAAGAAGAGATGATGATCGTGATGACAGGCGTTTCTAATACTCCTTTGGATTCTATATATAAACAAAAGCCCCATGATTTTGGGGCTTTTGTTTTATGATTTCGACAAGGCTTTGATAAATTCAGCCTTACAAAAGAGGTGTGATTATTTTTTTAATGCCTCAGCCATTGTTTTACCAATATCTGCAGGGCTTGCTGCCACAAGAATACCACATGCTGCCATAATCTTCATTTTTGCTGCAGCGGTATCATCTTCGCCTCCAACAATTGCACCGGCGTGCCCCATACGGCGGCCCGGAGGCGCTGTTTGACCAGCAATAAAACCAACTACTGGTTTTTTATTGCCTGTACTTTTTATATAGTGTGCAGCTTCTGCTTCCATACCTCCGCCAATTTCACCAATCATAACAATGGCATCGGTTTCAGGATCGTTCATAAATAATTCTACTGCTTCTTTAGTGGTAGTACCAATTATAGGGTCGCCACCAATACCAATAGCTGTGCTGATACCCAAACCTGCTTTAGCTACCTGGTCAGCCGCTTCGTAGGTTAATGTACCCGATTTAGATACGATACCAATTCTTCCTTTTTTAAAGATAAAGCCGGGCATAATACCCACTTTACATTCATCGGCAGTAATTACGCCGGGGCAGTTAGGCCCAATTAAACGGGTGTTTTTGCCTTGTAAAAAATTCTTCACTTTCACCATATCCTGTACCGGGATACCTTCTGTGATACAAACCACCAAAGCAATACCTGCATCTGCAGCTTCTAAAATGGCATCGGCTGCAAAAGCCGGTGGTACAAATATAATGCTCACATCAGCGCCTGTAGTTTTAACGGCATCGGCCACAGTATTAAATACCGGCTTATCCAAATGTGTGCTGCCACCTTTACCCGGCGTAACGCCACCTACTAAGTTGGTGCCGTATTCAATCATTTGTGTGGCATGAAAAGTGCCTTCGGTACCGGTAAAACCCTGTACAATTATTTTAGAACTTTTATTAACAAGAACTGACATGGTTAAAATAAGAATTAATTAGTTAAAAATGTGGCGCAAAGATAGGGCAGACGGGTTATTAAAGAAAGGGATATTTTGGGGGCGGGCTTTTGGGCTTTGATGGAGCTGCAGTGGCGACGCTCCGTTCAATGACATATCGCTGATTGGGCGTTTATTGAAGCGGAGAATAGTGTATATAACTTAAGTATATTTGAAAGCGAATCATTAAAATTAAAATTGTGTTGATGTTAGATCAAATTCAGACAATTACAAGTTCGGAAGGATATCTTAAAGGTGGAGGGATAAAAATTCTCGAAGTATTATTTACACCTTGGGAAAATACTGAATTGAAAATAAGGCTTGAAATTTTTATAGAGTTTGACTATGGGGAACGTACTGAAACCCAGACTTGGGAAATAAGTTGTAAAGGAACTTGGGGTAGTAAAGGAATTGAGCATCCAAAAATTCCACACACCCAAATAAAGCTGCTTAAGGATCATCCGGTTTTATGGGATGATGATGATTCTTCTTATTATTCAGTTAAGGGAACGTGCGAAAACATACCAGAGTTTATGGGGGATTTGTATATTGCTCACAAAAGTATATGTGGGGATTGGATAGATTTTCATAGATTATATTCAAGTTTGCCAGAGACATTAAAAACGCAAAGAGAAAATCAATTAAAAATCCCCAACAGGCTGCAAAAAAGCTGCTTTGAAGTATTCGACAAACACGGCATTAAATATGAGATAAATGAAGTTGAAAAAAAACGAATAGACTACTATGTTCTTTTCTTTAGTACGCCAGATATATGGCCTGACGATCAAAATTTTATGCAAGCGTATGTAATTGCTGAATATTTTGAAGAAGTTAGAATTACCTAAATGAATTTAAAGTTGTAGTTATCTGTTTTTCACTTCATCAACTCATCCATATTCCTGTCATCACTAATTTTTCCTTTCGCTTCCAGCATACGCATGTCTTTAGCGTCCTGTAAAAATTCGCTGGCAAAAATAAAGCTGTTCAGGCGTTCGTTCTTGCTAAAAATAATTTCTTTGTTGGTGCCGCTCCATTCCTTTTGCCCCTGGTACATGTATAAAATATTTTCGCCAATTTCCATTACACTGTTCATGTCGTGGGTATTAATAACGGTGGTCATGTTAAACTCACGGGTAATGTCCATGATGAGTTTATCAATTACCATACTGGTTTGAGGATCGAGGCCGGAGTTGGGTTCATCGCAGAACAAATATTTGGGATTAAGCACAATGGCCCGGGCAATACCCACACGTTTTTTCATACCGCCACTTAGTTCGGCCGGGTATTTTTTATTTACCTCTTTAAGATTAACTCTTGCTAAAACTTCATTTACCCTTTGCAGCTTTTCATCAAAATGTTTTTGGGTAAACATGTCTAACGGAAACATAATGTTCTGCTCCACCGTCATACTATCAAACAATGCCGATCCCTGGAACAGCATGCCAATTTGCTGGCGCAGTTCTTTACGGGCATCGCTGTTCATATCGGTAAAGCTTTGTCCGTCGTAAGTAATTTCGCCGGTATCGGGTTCAAATAAACCTACCAGGCATTTTTGCAATACCGTTTTGCCACTGCCGCTGGTGCCAATAATAAGATTGCATTTACCGGTTTCCATTACATGGCTAACATCGTTCAATACAACTTTATCGTCGAAAGATTTTTTTATGTTTTTAAATTCGATCATGCCAGATGTTTTTTTAATTACACTAATTATAGCGAATTACACCAATTATAAAACAATACGTTTATAGGTTAAAGACCTTTCACCAAAATTTATTAGTAATGCAAGTTTTAAATTAGATACAGCAAGATAACTTAATGCCTGAGCTTTGTGAGTATCCAATATTGCAGGAACTGATTTAACCTCTGCAATAATAGCATTATCAATAATAAAGTCTGCTACATAAGGGTTTCTTAAAACTTTCTCTTTATATTTTACTACATACCGCTTTTCTCTCTCGTAATTGATATTTTCTTCAGCAAAATCCATTTCCATGGCATCTTTATAATTGATCTCTTTTAAACCTAAACCAAGTACAGTATGGATTTTCATGCAGATGCCTATTGTTTTATAAGACTCTTCTTTAAAAAACAGTTCAGACATGCATATGAATTTAATTCGTGTAATTCGCTATAATTAGTGTAATAGAATTTTGAGGCCAACTTATAAAAATATCGCCGCCAACAAATAATCCGCAAATAATATCATTACACAACTTACCACTACACTTTTAGTACTGCTGCGGCCAATTTCCAATGCGCCACCTTTTACAAAATAACCATAAAAAGCAGGAATGCTGCTGATGATAAATGCAAAAGTGATGGCCTTATACATGGCAAACCGCACATTAAAAGGCATAAAGTTTTCTATCAATCCCCTGTCGAATGTATCCGCAGAAAGTATACCCGATGCCGTGCCGGCAATACGGCCACCCCAAATACCCAATGCCATAGATAAAATAACCAGTAAAGGAATGGTGATTAAGGCTGCCACAATTTTAGGCAATATTAAATAGGCTTTGGTATTGATGCCCATTATTTCCAGCGCATCAATTTGTTCGCTTACCCTCATATTGCCCAGCTCGCTGGCTATTTTACTACCAATTACACCAGCCAGTACAATACAAACTAATGTAGGGGCAAACTCCAGTATAACGGTATCCCGTACAATTTGTGCAATGGTAGATTTTGGAATGATGGGGCTTACCAACTGGTAGGCAGTTTGCACTGCACTTACCGCACCCATAAAAAAAGAAATGATGACTACAATGCCTAAAGCACCAATGCCAATTTCAACACACTGATGCATAAATTCTTTCCAGTACATGCGCATGTTTTCCGGTTTGGTAAACATGCCTTTCAGCATTAAAAGGTAGCGACCGAAATGGGTGAAAAAACTCATTTGATTTTAGATTGGCGATTTGAGATTTTAGGTTTCAAATCCCGGTTAGTAACTGTCTTGCCGGCAAATCTAAAATCTAAAATCCGAAATCAGAAATTATAATTCGTGACTGGTTTTTCTAAACTTTTTCCACCACTTGCTTTGCTTAATTACTTCCCTGGTATCTGTTTTGCTTTTCATTTGTGCATCTACCACGGCAATTAATACCATATTAAAAATAGAACGGATGGAGCTGCCTAATTGCAATACATGCACCGGCTTTTTTAAACCTAATAAAACCGGGCCAATAGCATCTGCGCCACCCACTTCCTGCAATAAATTATAGGCAATATTACCTGCAGCAAGGTTAGGAAAAACAAGGGTATTGGTTTCTCCATTCACTAGTTCGGAGAAAGGGTAATTTTCTTTTAAAATTTCTTTATTAAAAGCCATGATGCCCTGTACTTCACCATCACAAACCAAATCAGGTTCTCTCTGTTTTACAATAACCCTGGCCCTGCGCACTAATTTTGCTTCTTCACCTTCGCTGCTGCCAAAGTTGGAGTAGCTGAGCATGGCAATACGTGGCTTAATATTAAATGCCCTTACTTCTTTGGCTACTAATAAAGTAATCTCTGCCAGTTCTTCGGCAGTAGGATTAAAATTAATGGTGGTATCGGCTAAAAACAAAGGACCACGTTTGGTGAACATGATATACATGCCCGCAATTTTTTTAACGCCTTCCTCGGTACCAATTACCTGTAATGCAGGTTTTATGGTATCAGGGTAATTTCTGCTTAAGCCACTGATCATACAATCTGCTTCGCCGGTTTCAACCATCATACAACCAAAATAGTTGCGATCTTTCATGGCTTTATAGGCCTCGTATTTATTTACACCACGGCGCTGGCGTTTGGCAAATAATAAATCGCCATATTGTTTACGCAGTTCTTCATTCTCATCATCTTTAGGGTTAATGATGGGCATACCTTCCAGGTCGATGCCATTATCGGCAGCAATTTTTAATATCCTGTTTTTATCGCCTAATAAAATAGGGTAGGCCACGCCTTCTTCCTGCGCAAGCTGTGCTACTTTAATGATCTTTAAATTCTCCGCATCCGCAAATACCACTCTCTTCGGATCTTTCCTGGCTTTATTACCAATGGCACGGCTTAACTGGTTATCCAATCCTAATCTTTGGTTCAGTTGCAGTTCGTATGCTTCCCAATCGGTAATCGGGTTTTTGGCCACGCCACTTTCCATTGCAGCTTTAGCTACTGCGGGTGCCACAGTGGCCAACAATCTTGGGTCAACCGGTTTGGGAATAATATAATCGGGGCCAAACGTAATTGTTTTTTCGTTGTACGCTAAATTTACAATATCCGGCACCGGCGTTTTGGTTAATTCTGCCAAAGCTTTTACTGCAGCCAGTTTCATGGCTTCGTTAATAGTGGTAGCTCTTACATCTAATGCCCCACGGAAAATGTACGGGAAGCCCAATACATTATTTACCTGGTTAGGATAATCACTTCTTCCGGTAGCCATTATCAGGTCTTTACGTACAGCAGTAGCCGCTTCGTAAGTGATCTCCGGGTCGGGGTTGGCCATGGCAAAAATGATCGGATTTTTAGCCATTGATTTTACCATTTCGGGTGTAACTACATTGCCTTTACTCAAACCAATAAATACATCGGCTTCTTTCATACCTTCTGCAAGCGTTAATGCTTTGGAGGTAGAAATAAATCCTTGTTTGGTTTCATCCAGGTCGGTACGGCCTGCATGTATCAATCCTTTACTGTCGTACACTTTTATATTCTCTCTGCTGGCACCCAAACTAATATATAAGCGCATGCAGGAAACTGCCGCAGCTCCGGCACCATTCACTACTATCTGCACTTTGCCTATCTTCTTTTTTTGCAGCTCTATCGCATTTAATAACGCAGCAGAAGAAATTATTGCAGTACCATGCTGATCATCATGCATGATAGGGATTTTGCAGCGCTTTTTTAATTCCTGCTCAATATAAAAACATTCGGGTGCTTTAATATCTTCTAAATTAATGCCCCCAAAAGTGGGTTCTAAAGCCTGCACTATTTGTACAAACTTTTCCGGATCTGTTTCGTTGATCTCTATGTCAAATACATCAATATCAGCAAATATTTTAAAGAGTACACCCTTTCCTTCCATCACGGGTTTACCAGCTTCGGGCCCAATATTGCCCAAGCCTAAAACTGCAGTGCCATTGCTGATAACGCCTACCAAATTTCCTTTAGCGGTGTATTTATATACATCCTCCGGATTAGCAAAAATTTCCATGCAGGGCACTGCCACGCCGGGTGAATAGGCTAATGAAAGATCTCTTTGTGTTTTGGCTTCTTTGGTAGGTACTACCTCTATTTTACCGGGCCGCCCTTTGGAATGATACTCTAAGGCTTGTTGCTTGCGTAGTTCTTCTTTTTGCATAAAAAATTGGTTAATAATTCATGGTTGATGGTTAAAGTAAGCCTTGGCATTATTGGCTTTTAAATTTTTATCAACCATCAGTGTATTTCTTTCGGCACCGTTCAGCCTATTGAACTTTGAGGATGCAATTTAGGTAAATATAGGGAGAGAAGCAGCTATTCTAATAGCGGATGCTTATGTTAAATATTACAGCAGGTAAAATAGCACATCCCTGCAGTTGCAAATGGTCCGTACCCGCCAAATCAAATTTTGGATTCTCAATTTTTGTATATAATATTATAGCCCTGATTTTCTTCACGCTTAACTAAAAACTATGCCACGCTGTAAACAATTTTATTGCTTTATGCTATTCTGTATATTAAGCTTTATCACACCCGTTTTTGCAATTGATAATACCGATACCAGGATGCTTTCTCAACCTGCTGCCAGTGCAAATAATATTGCCTTTATTTATGCAGAAGATCTATGGGTGGCCAAAGCCGACGGATCGCAACCCAGGAGATTAACCGTGGACAGAGGTGTTGAATCTGCCCCTGTATTTTCACCAGACGGAAAAACAATTGCCTTTAGTGCACAATACGATGGCAATACAGATGTATTTATAATTCCGGTAGAAGGCGGCGTACCCAGGCGCCTTACCTGGCATCCTTCGCCAGATATTGTAAGAGGATTTACACCTGATGGAAAAGCAGTACTCTTTGCTTCGCAAAGAAATGTATTTACAGGCCGCTATGCTCAATTATTTACTGTAGGAATTACTGGTGGCATGGCTACGCAATTAGAAATACCCAACGCATTTTGGGCAAACTATTCGCCTGATGGAAAACAAATGGCTTATACACCTTTAAGTGATGCCTTTAAACAATGGAAACATTACAGGGGCGGTACAATATCTATTATACATATTTTTTCTTTTGCTGATAAAAGCGTTGTGAAAATTCCTCAGCCTGCCGAAGGATGTAATGATGTAAATCCTTTGTGGATTGGTAACACCGTTTATTTCAGAAGCGACCGTAATGGAGAATTTAATTTATTTGCCTACAATACAGCTACAAAAAAAATTGACCAGTTAACTAAGTATAAAGATTTTCCGGTGCTGAATGCCGGTGCTGCAAATGGAAATATTGTTTTTGAACAGGCCGGATATTTGCATAGTTATGCATTGAATGGATCATCTGCAACTAAACTAAAAATTGGTATTGCTGCAGATCTACTGGAATTAAGAGGCCGCTTTGTAAGAGGTGGTGATTATATCCGTGCAGGAGATATTTCTCCTACTGGTGCAAGAGTTGTTTTTGACAGTCGTGGTGAAATTATTACTGCACCTGCAGAAAAAGGAGATTTCAGGAATCTTACACAAACCACCAGCGCACATGAAAAATATCCTTCCTGGTCGCCAGATGGAAAAACAATCGCCTACTTTTCTGATGCCAGCGGCGAATACCAGTTGTACTTAAAACCACAGGATGGAAAAGGTGAAGCAAAAGTTTTTAAACTTACCGGTACAGGATTTTATGCCTACCCCGAATGGTCGCCGGACAGTAAAAAAATAAATTTTACTGATAATGCAAGAAATTTTTATGTTGTAGATATTGCATCAGGAGCCATTACAAAAATAGATGCAGATGAATTATATGTACCCGGGCCATTCCGGTATATGCATGGCAGTTGGTCATTCGATTCCAAATGGATTGCCTACACTAAAATAACCGAAACACAATTTAAACGTGTTTATCTCTATTCGATAGAACAGAAAAAATCGTTTGCGTTAACAGATGGTTTAAGTGATGCATCGGACCCTAAGTTTGATAAAAGCGGAAAGTATCTTTACTTTTTTGCTTCTACCGATGCAGGACCTGTTATCAATTGGTTCGATCAATCTAATGCTGATATGCGATCAACCAATTCTATTTATTTGGTTACACTGCAAAAAGAAACCATTTCTCCTTTTGCAAAAGAAAATGATGAAGAAGCTATAAAACCAGATACTGCAGCAGCGGGCAAACCTGCTGATAAAAAATTGGCGACACCTGATAAAAAAGATGACCAGTTGCGTATTGATTGGGATGGTATTGAAAACAGGATTGTTGATCTGCCCATTGCCGCAGATAATTACGGACAATTGGGTGCAGGAAAAGAAGGTGAAATATATTATGTTGTTTATCCTGCCAGCAACCAGGGCAGCGGTATGTTACATAAATACGATTTAAAAGCCCGTAAAGATGCAGAGGTTACTGCAATGGATGGATATATTATTTCTGCTGACGGTAAAAAAATGCTGTACAGCATTGGTAACAGCTGGGTGGTAACAGATGCAGGCAGTAAGCCGGCACCCGGTAAAGGAAATATTAACACCGGAGCTATTCAAATAAAAACCGACCCTGCTGCAGAATGGAAAAATATATTTGAAGAAGCATGGCGTGTAAACAGGGATTATTTTTACGATCCCGGTATGCATGGTGCTAACTGGAATGCAGTTAAAAAGAAGTACGAAACTTTTTTACCCGATCTGGCATGCAGGAGCGACTTAAATCTTTTGATACAATGGATGTGCAGCGAATTAGGAGTTGGCCACCACCGCATTTCAAATCCCGGTGATCAGTTGTACACACCACAAAGAGTAAGCGGCGGTTTACTTGGCGCAGATTATACCGTAAACAATAATCGTTATCAAATTAAAAAGATATACGGCGGATTAAACTGGAACCCAAATTTAAAATCGCCTTTAACCGAACCTGGTGTTAATGTAAAAACAGGCGATTACATTATTGCCGTAAACGGCAACGACATTAATGCGAAAGAAGACCTGTACCGTTATTTTGAAAATACAGCAGGTAAAATAACAGAGCTTACTGTTAGCAGCAATGCCGATGGTACAGCATCCAGAACTGTAAAAGTAGTTCCGGTTGAAAGCGAATCGGCTCTACGCAACCGTGACTGGGTGGAAGGCAATTTGAAAAAAGTTACTGAAGCCACCAATGGGCAGGTTGCATATGTGTACGTACCTAACACTGCAGATTTGGGACATGATTATTTTAAAAGATATTTTTATCCGCAGGCTAACAGAAAAGCCATCATTGTAGATGAAAGATTTAATGGCGGCGGACAACTGGCAGATTATTACATCAACTTATTATTAAATCCGCAGCAGGCTTACTGGAACCTACGGTATGGTAAAGATCTTAAAACACCAAGTGCATCTATACAAGGGCCTAAAGTAATGCTGATTGATGAAACTGCAGGATCGGGAGGTGATATGTTGCCATGGATGTTCAGGAAGTTTAAAGTGGGTACTTTGGTGGGCAAACGAACCTGGGGCGGCCTTGTCGGTATTTTAGGATTTCCTGAATTTATTGATGGCGGTTCCGTAACGGCGCCAAATCTGGCCATCTGGACAAAAGATGGTTTTATTGTAGAGAATGTTGGTGTTGCACCTGATATTGAGGTAGAGCAAACCCCATCTGAAGTAATAAAAGGTAATGACCCACAATTACTAAAAGCTATTGAAGTGGCTTTAAAAGAACTGGAAAAAAATCCGCCGGTTACACCGGTAAGACCTCCTTACCCGGTAAGGGGCAATAACTAAAAGCAAGGCATATTATTTTTAAAAGAGGTTCGTTAAAAACGAACCTCTTTTTTATGGATAAACACCCCAGAGCATTTTATATGAAACCGCATTACCTGGAGATAGACCAATCAAAAAAGGGCAATAAGTATTGTGGCAACTAGCCAAACAAGCAGGATAGGTATAATAAAAAGGAAAAAGGTAATGAACTTATCCAGGCTGGATGGGGGTACAGCTTTTTTTTCATCCCAATAATCAGGAATTTCATCGTGAGCCAGGATAACAAATGTAAAATCTTTACCATTATATTTTTCCTTAACCCAACCTTTTTGTATAAAAAAATTATTTAGTGTTTTATAGTTTGCTTTAAGCAATGTAAGTAGCAGGTAATATACAAGGCAGATGCAGCTACAAGGAATAATTTTAAAAAGGTCTTCTTTATTTTGGTCAAGGCAAAATAGTGTCAATGCAGTGGAAAATGTAACAGAGAAAACCAGCAAGGTCTTTAAACTATTATTATAAATTTTCTGGGTATAAAAAAAGTAAACTATAAAAAAAACCATTTGCGATAATAAAGCAAGCAGTGTGATTTTTTGGGCTAACATAGATGTTCACTTTATTGCTTTGCCTTAAAACTCCAGGTAATTAAAAATTCTGCCACCACTTCACCAGCAGCATTGGTACCGGTACTTTTTGCAGTTACGGTTTTACCCTGCCCATCAAAGATGGCATCTTCAATAGTTTGTTTTATCAGCAGGCCATCGTTGCAAATAAAAGTGGTTTTGCCAGTTGCTTTTTTAAAAAAGCTGCCGCTGATATTTACCACCAGCATACTTACTGCAGGATCTCTTTTATAAATATGTGCAAGGCCCAAAACACCTGTCGTCATTTCGGCAGCCATACTAAGGCAGGCAAAATAAGTACTCTTAAAAGGATTTTGGCTTAACCATTTAAACGGAACGGTGGCAACACATTTATTTTCATCAGCAAATTGTACCCGTACACCACAAAAAAATGCACTGGGTAATTTAGAAAATAAAAACAGGTTGAATTTAAAGCGGTTGTTGATGAGATTAAGGAATTTATTTGCACTCATGGATTGTAGATTTTAGATTGGCGATTTCAGATTGTATTTAATCGCCGTACATTTTAGGGTTAAGTGCATTGGGGCTCCACATTTCTAAAAAAGCCTGCACTTTATTTCTGTCGTAACTCTTTTTACCATTCTCTAAATACTCGCTGTTTTGCGTATGTATGCGGTTGCCATTACCATCTAAAATAATAAATACCGGAAAGCCAAAACGCTGGGCATAATTATATTTTGCAAACAGTTTTTTATTCTCGTTTTCTTTGCTCCAATTTAAATGGTACCATACATAAGAAGACTTAATAACCGAATCTATTTTTCTATCTTCTTTACAAAAACGGGCAAACTCAATACACCAGCTGCACCAGTTACCGCCGCCCTGTAACAATACATGTTTCTTTTCGGCCTTTGCTTTTGTAATTGCAGCGGCAATGTCATTTTCTGCATCGGCAGATGGGTTGTATAATTTGCTGCCCTCGGTTTGTGCATTGCTTGTGTAAGCGACAAAACAAAAAATTGCAATGAATATTTTTTTCAATTGAATGGGGTTTAATTTTACTTATTCACTTCTACAATACAAATTACTGCGTTGGGGGTACCATTATCTGCTTTTAAATTAATAGTGCCACTGTTACCAGTTGCATAACGAACATTGGATTGTCCATTTTGTTGCAGCGCTTCTGCAACTTTTGCAGCATAACTGGTTTGTGTGCTTTTTGAAATAGCATTATTAACAGCAAACCAATCAATAGCTTGTTTGGTTACCACTGCAGCAAATACATCTTTAGTGCCCACATTATCCGGCACTAAACTTTTACCACGTGGAAATAAACGATAACCGGTAATACCGCAATAAGGCGAGAAAGAAGTTTTAGTGGCATCAGTTTTATCGGGATAAGGAAATAAAGTATAACTGCTGCCGTCAGTTTCCTGTCCAAAAATATAAATATTGCACTCGGTACTATTTTTTATTTCCATTTTAAATTTAGTGCCCGGTGCTACTTTGCCCACTGTTTCAAAAACATTACCGGCCTTTAATTTTAAAGGAATATATTGTTTATCATCATTCTTTACTAAACCAATAGCTGCTTCAAACGGAACGCTTACTGCGGCACCACGCTTGGGCATAGGGTCTACACCATAAGCTTCACGTACAAATTCTTTAAAGTCGGCATAGCGTACCCAGCCCACACCATTAACACCCCATTCTGGGCCCCAACTGTTCATAATCTGAAAAGCCTGTTTACGGTCGTCGTAACCTATCACACACATGGCATGGCCACCAAATCCCATCTGGCTGCGATCTTCACTAGTTGGTGCCCACAATTCTTTACCCATCATATCCTGCATAAAACTTCCACCTACCATCATGCCAATTACCACCGGTGCATCTTTTGCTAAATGTTCTTTTACTGCACGTACATTAATACCATCTACTCCTGCACCATCAGTTAATCTTGTAAAACCATGCATGCGGTTTTGTGTTGCACTGCTGGCCATAGAAGAACTTGGCTGCCTACTGCAATCATTATCATCGTAAGGAAAAGTATTGAAAGGAACTACACCTTTGTTGGTCATAAATTCCATGGCGTTTTGTATGTAAGCGCCTTGGCAACCTTCTAATCCAATTTGGTTGTATACAAATGCAGGACTGTAAGCGGTGCTGTTGCCGCTTTGCCCGGTAGACGCTGCTTCCACAATAGTTCTTGCGGCATACACACTGCTCCATGCTACGCAACTGCCTTGCTTGCCCTGGTTTTGCCTGTCGGGGGCAAAGCGCAATAAAGAAACGCTTTCGGGTAAAGGGTTTTTGGTGTTGTCATCTGCCAGCCCCTCATACACGCTGGCTTTTTTAAATTCATCAGGGCTAAAACTATAACCGCTTTGCGAAAAAAGATTTTTCACCGTATCGGTAATCCCACCGCCAGAGCCATTCCTGAAAAAGAAAAAATATGCAGCGGCTGCAACCACTAACAGCAATATGATTTTTTTACCCCCTCCGCCACGGCCACCACCAAAAAGGCTAAGCAACATGGGTAATAAACTTAACATTCCACCACCACCTCCTGCACTTCTTCCACCACCACCAGAGGTATTACTGTCGTTAAAATCCTGCTGATCCTGCGGATCATCTTCCATACGTATTGGCATAGTTGTATGTTTTATTTTTTTTAAAATTAAGGAGATTTTTTATAATGCCGCATCTCTTTTATACAACTATGCCTTTTGCAATAACTTATTCCAAAATAATAGTGTTGCCTTTAGGATATTTTACGGAATATTTAAAACCTGTTTTCTTTTCTTTACCAGCATCCAGTTGTATGGTCCATTTTAATTTGCCGGTTTCGGTATCCAACTCTGCTTCTTTATTTTCTATTTTATCTACTTCCACTTCTTTCATGGTGCTTACAGGGTACTGATCTTCCACAATTAAGTTGATGGATTGTTTTTTATTATTGCGGATGCTGATCTCAAAAGTTCTGTAATCAATTTTGTTGCTGCCCAAAAATTGTTTTTTGCTAAATTCTTTAATGCTGGTTCTTTTTACAACAATGTTTTTATCACGGCCTAAAGAAAGACTTAGTGTGTCGCCTGCTGTTTTAGGGCTGATCATTGCTTTGCCAATAAATGTACCTTCAAAAAATAAATTGCTTTCGCCTTCCAGCAAATTAAGATCAGCCCAGTCGGTAATTTTTGCGGTAAGAAAAACATCCTGTTCTAATTTGGGGGCACAATAGTATTCATATAAGGCAGGCACTTCCATTTGTTTCATTTCTACGGTAGATGTTTTGCCATCATTTAAAATGGTATAAGGTATTTCTATATCGTAAGAAAAACTGGTAGTGTTTTGTCTTTCTGAAATAGTTAAAGGAATGGTAGCTTCTTTTCTGGCTTTTGCATAACTGCCAGTAAAATCATTATCGTCATCTGAGCGACGGGTACCATAACCCACTACCACTACTTCTTCTAAATTTTGATTGGATTGTTGCATAGCAATATTCATTTGATTAGATGAAATAAATAATTCCCGTGTTTGCAAACCAACTGCAGAAAAAACAATGGTAGAAGAATTGTAAGGAATGCTTATCCTGAAATTACCATTGGCATCAGTTGTTGTTCCGTTTTTAGTGCCCTTAACCATAACAGTGGCGTACGAAACGGCTTGCCCGTTTTGATTGGTCACTCTTCCTGCAACTTCTCTTACATTAGGATTGTAGGTATTGCTGCTGGAATTGTTGATGCCGTAATACTGTGGAGTAAAATAATGTAAGTACCAGGTGGGCAGGTTTGGTTTTTCACCATTTTGTTTGGGGTCGGCAGTAGATAAAGTAAGTTTTACCTCTTTCCAGTCTTCACCCGACGATTGGTACACATTAGCTTTGTAGGCCATGGTAATTGGCTGAGTGATATCTTTTACCCTTATATCGTAAGTGGGATACCAGCCGGCTTTATCAACAAAATAGCTGAGTGTAAAATCTGCATTCGCAGTTGCTGCGCTTTGCACGGTAACCACTACTTCACTGGTGGCCGTGCTGGCTTGTTTATTTAGCTCGTCCTGTTGCTTGTTAAGTTTCGCCATTTCTGTATTTAATTTTTTCAGCGTTTTACTTACTTCAGTTTCTTTAAGTTTAAGTTCGGTTAACCGCAGGCGGTGAAAGTCGGCAGCTTCTTTTAGATCGGTAGTTTTTAAACCGGTATTTTGCGCTACGATAGCCTGGTTCTTTGCTAAAAGGTTTTCTTCATTCTGGTAAATGCTCATCATGTTGGTTTCCATGTTTATCTTATCCTGTACCAGTTCTTTTTGTTCTTCTACTTTTTGTACATCAGCCTGTTTGGTTTGCTCCTGTAAATAATTGAGTTTATGTACTACAGATAATACCGTGAAGTTACCTTCAGCTTTTACCTGTATACTTTGTTTGTTGATGTAGGGAGAAATGCCTTTGAATATGATCTCCGAATTGCCGGGGCTTACAGTTGTTTTTCCGGAACGGTTTATTTGAGCACCATTTAAAAATACGGTGGCTTTTTCAATTTTAGTATCAATAGTTTTTTGAGCAATTTGTGCAATGGTAATTTGTAATAACACAATACAGTTTGCTGTTAGCAGTAGCCGGGTAAATAAAGCTTTCATGATAATTTTTTTATCATGATGCAGTGTGTAAAACCTTTACACAAAATTATTTTAGGGCGGCCACGGATTACACAGATTAACACGGATTATGATCTGTGGTTTTTCGGCATAATGTAAAGTGAAAGTCTGAATGCTCTATCCGTGAAAATCTGTATAATCCGTGGCAAAACTTCTTTAGTTTAGACAAGATCAATGCTCTTTTGCCAATATTTCAAATGGCCTGCTTGCGCTTAATCCATTTTCATCCACTAATGTAATAATATGTTTGCCCGGCGAAGGGTTTAAAGCCATTTGATGAAAGTTTTGTGTGGTGCCAATAAAATTATCGTCCAGGCTCCAGAATATTTTTGCGCCACTGCGCCGATGGGCTGCACTAAAAACAGTTTTACCTTTTTCGCCATTTATTTCCAGCGGTACATAAATTTTTGCATCGGGTTGCGGGTAGATGATCTCCATTACCTTGCCAGTTTCTGCAAAGTCGCAACCAGGTTTAAAGGCAGGCAATACTTTATAATCAGCATTTTTTTGTTTGTAATAATACTCCATGGCAGGGGAGAGTACGAACCAGCTTTTATGCTGCATGTTAGATGGGCTTTCGCATTGCTCTGTTACACGATAAGTTGCAGTGGCATCTAAGTGGATCATTTTATGATACACACATTGCGGCACTTTTAATCCGTTGGGTGGCATAAATAAAGTATCCACATCCGGGCAATCAATATTGGCACGGTAACCACTTTGCCTGCATACAGGCACAAAAGAAAAATTGTACTTCGGCTTTTCAAACCATGTTGTGTTGGGCAGTAAACGAAAAATATCAAAGAGAATTGGTGCTGCAGTTTGTATACCAACTAATCCGGGCCTGCCTTCACCATCGGTGTTGCCTACCCAAACGGCAATTACATTTTTTGGCGTAACACCAATAGCCCAGCCATCTCTGAATCCAAAACTGGTACCTGTTTTCCAGGCAATTTTTTGGGATGAAGTAAATTGCTGCCATAAGCCTTCTTCGCCGGGGCGCATTACTTCCTGCATGGCCTGAAAGGTGAAATAGATGGAGGTAGCGTCGAGAGGCAAGTTTGTAGTTGGTGGTTTGTTGTCTGTTGTCTGTGGTCCGTCGTCAGTTGTCCTGTAATTAGGAGCATGAAAATCTTTAGCATCTAACTTACCATGATTTTTTGTTTGATGATTGAGTGTACGTGCCATTGAAGCATATACAGCAGCCATATCCCAGGCTGTAACTTCGCAGCCACCGAGTATCAAGCTTAAGCCATAAGTATCAGCACTCCGGTTTAATGTAGTAAGGCCGCATTGTTGAAGTGTTTCGTAAAAGCGCTGGTATTTGTATTGCTGCAATAATTTTACAGTAGGAATATTTAAACTTCTTGCCAAAGCCCTGTTGGCAGGCACAGCGCCATCATAACCGAGATCGAAATTTTGCGGCGCATAGCTGCCTATTTGTGTGGGAATATCGGGAATGATGGAATTAGGTAAGATCAATCCATCGCTTAGGGCTGCGGCATACAGTACCGGTTTTAAAGCACTACCTGGACTGCGGGGTGCAGCTATCACATCCACATCTGCTTCCATTTCTTTATTGAGCGGTGCATAAATATTGCCAACGTATGCTAATGCGTTTCCTGTTTCCACATCCAGTACCAATGCGCAGGCATTGTTAATGCCATTGCCTTTTAAAACAGCTTGATGCTGCTGAATGATCGCTGCGATATTTTTTTGCAGTGCGCCGTCTAAGGTGGTTTTTATTTTTGTAATAGCAGGCTTTTCCTTTTTAAAGCGCTGTAATAAGTGTGGTGCAAACTGAGGTAACGATAAGGGCTGTCCGGGCAATGCTTCCAGTTTGGCTAATTCGCAACTGCTTTGATTTATTGTGCCGGCCTCCAGCAATTTATCTAACAGCTTATTTCTTTTTTTTAATAATACATCCCTGTTTTTGCCGGGATGTACTAATGCCGGTGCATTGGGTAACACAGCAAGAGTTGCCATTTCGCCCCAGCTTAATTTATCTGCACTTCTGCCATAATAGCGCCATGCTGCTGCATCCAATCCCACTACATTGCTGCCGAATGGTGCATTGCTGGCGTACAGTGCAATAATTTCTTTTTTGGAATAAGACATTTCTAAACGTACGGCCAGTATGCTTTCTTTTAATTTATTCCAGATGCTGCGTTTATCATTTTTTTTTGAAAGCCGTATCACCTGCATGGTTAAGGTACTGCCACCCTGCACCACGCCTTTGTTTTTTATATTTTTTAACACCGCCCTGCCAATAGAAACAGGATCAACACCGGGATGTTTAAAAAAACGTTTGTCTTCGAAGGTAGTTATACAATCAATAAATTTTTGTGGTACATTTTTATTGTACGGAAAACGCCATTGGCCATCGGATGCAATGGTGGCGTTAAGTAAGTTGCCTTCTTTATCTTCTATAACATAACTGGTAGGTGCGTTAAATAATTTTTTGGGGAGGGAAAAATAAAACCAGATCATCAAACCTGCCACTATCAATAATTTTATTTTGGTTGATGTGCGGAGTGATTTTGGTTTAGATGATATGGTAGATAAAATATTTCTCAAATTTTTTATATTAATGTCACCCCTTCGGGGTTTGGCTACTGTTATTAATTCGCTTCTATAGTAATGGCATCCCTTCGGGATTATGATCACACAATGTTATTTTAAAAAGAACACCGATAACCATAAAGCAGTATTTTTTTATAAATAATTACATCTTGCCGGAAAACGATTGTAAGCTTATTCTAAAAAGAACTTAACTGTATTAAGCCCTAAGGGCTGGCATTAATATAGATAAATTAAATTGTTGCCTACCCAACCCCGAAGGGGTGATATTAGTTTTGTGCAAAACGCAATTAATGTTCAATAAAGGTATGGGGTATAAGTGAGTGACACAACGATGCTGATTATTGTTCAGGGAGTTTGTTGCAAAAAAATACAATCTGCCAGCAGTTGAAAACCGGTGACAGATTGTACAAAAAATTATTGATTCACTACTTCCACCCATTTACCATTCACTCCTGCACTAATGGTATTATCATACATCGCCTCGCTAAAAGTTCCGGGAAGGAAATACCTGCCGAGATAAGAAGCATTCAACTGCACATAATACGTGAGCGTTTCATTGGCGTTAATGTTATAATAAGTGTACACCCTGTCATCACGTATATCCTGGTAAGAGGAATAAGAAGATTTGAAAGCACCTTCGCCACCCAGCATCCTTGCATTTAAAATTTCCCAGCCACTGGGGAAGATCTGTGTTAATGCCATTTCGGTATAACGTCCTCTGCCACCAGGATTTTTAATAATTACTTTAGCCACAAAATCACTGCCCTGTGTTAGTTTATTAATGTCGATGGCCTTTCCATCCTGCGATACATAGCTTACACTCATATTTAAAACCGCAGGGTTGTTGTTTACTTTTAAACTATCACCCGCTAATGGCTGGCCTTTGGTAATTAACCGAACATACAATGTATTGTTGCCTTTATTAGTAATTACAACATTACTTGCATTTTGGCTTTTGAATACAACTGGCAACTGGCGTAAATAAGTAGCCGCATTAATGTCAGTTTGCTTGCCATCAATATTAGCCGAAGAAATTATTTTAGCACCACTGGGATTTTTACCGCAGAATTTAGCAATGGCAATTAAGCTGTATGCCGTGGTTTGTGTGCTGTACCAATAATCCTGTGAAAGTTTAGCAGCAATAGAACGTAACAGTTCTTCCGCTTTTGCTTTCTTACCCAATAGGGTTAATGTTTCCAGCACCATTGCTTCATCTCTTGTGGCAGAACCATAAGTAAAACCTGCATTGGTTCTTGCATCAAAAGTTGTTGCCAGGCCGCTGATAAGATCTAAAGCGGTATTGGTTTGTCCTGCTAATTGATAAGCAGCAGCCAAACGCCATTTTGCTTCAGGTGATAAATATTTAAATTCTTTCAAACGGTTCATAGCGCCCAGCTCTGGCGCTTTGGCTAATGCTAAAGTATATAATCGGTAAGATTGGGAAAGATCGCCACCATAAAAATTGCTGGTGCTTGGCACCCAGCTATTGGCTTTGCCACGCTGGAAATTTTTCCATTGCTGCAACAAATAATCGCTTACTAAAAATCCATTATTTTGCGCTTCCACTAAAAAATGGCCGGCATAATTGCTGCCCCATTCATCACTCTCACTACCACCGGGCCAATAGCTAAAGCCACCATCGGGACGCTGAAAATTTTGCAGTTTTGCAATACCTGCTTTTACATTTTTATCTACCTGTGCTTTTTTATAATCATCCAGGTCGGTCAGTTGATTTAATACCAACTGCGGAAAAACAGAAGAAGTGGTTTGCTCGATACAACCATGCGGATAGGCAATTAAATAATCCAAACGCTTTTGCAAATTCATAGCAGGCACGCTCGAGATTTCAATGGTGGCGCTGCTGGTTGCTGCCACACCAATTGGCGCTGCAGTTGTTTTCCATTGCTGCCCCGGTGCCAAAGTAATTTCGCTGATGCTTGTTACCGGCGGGTTAGGATTTCTTATGTCCAGTTCTACTTCGTAGTCCGCTTTTTCTCCACCTGATGAGGCTAATAATTTTACTTTACCAATACCCACATTTGGTTTTACCCTTACATCAAAATAAACCATTTGTTCGCCGGTTTGGCTAAAGCTTACAGTTTGTGCACTGCTGCCCACCACTTCTAAAAATGGGTTGGATTGCAGGGAGATGTTTACATTCTTTATGTTATTCTCCATTGCAAAAACGGTAACGGGTAGTTTGATGGTTTCGCCAGGGCCAAGTACCCTTGGCATGGTGGCTAATATCATCAATGGTTTTTTTACAGCCACTGTTTTTTCTGCAAAGCCATAACTGCCTTCATGTGCCGCAACCACCATTGCCCTTACCGAACCTATATAAGAAGGTAATGTGAATGATTGATTTTGTGTTTGCCCGCTCTTTAAATGGAATGGGCCAAGATATTTTACAACAGGTTTAAAACGGTTGGCAGTTTTTTGTTTACCACCATTGGCATCTGCATCACCACCTATTGTAAGTATGCGTTCTAAATCGCCGCCCCATGCGCCGATAACGTAATCAAACATGTCAAAACTTTTTACGCCCAATGCTTCTCTTGCATAAAATGCTTCATGCGGATCAGGTGTTTTAAATCTTGTTAAGTCTAATAAACCTTCATCAACAATGGCAACACAATAGGTCATTTCCTTACCGCTTTGTTCACTTACTGAAAAGGAAACATTTTGTTCGGGACGAATGCTGTTGGGAATATTGATGATTGGTTTTAGTATCGTGTTCTTGTCCTCTACAAAAATGGGTACAGAGCCATACATTCTTATGGGAAGATCGTTGATGGTTTGCGAATGTGGTTGTAATAAACTTACGGTGGCATACACATTGGGCGACATGCTTTTATCTGCTTTAAATTTTACCACCGTTTGTCCCTGTGTAGTTTCTTTCCAAAAAGATTGTAAAACCTTGCTGCCGTTTTCTATACTTACTAAAACCCGGCCGCTTTTGCTGCTGGGTATTGTTAACGACACTTCTTCACCGACATTATATTTTTCTTTAGCAGATTGAAACTGGAGCATGGTTGCAGCAGTTTGATCCGCATCGCCACTTCTGCTTTGCCAGCCCGGTTCATCAATGTATAAAGTAGAACCTGTGGTATGGCCGCTCTTCAGATCCTTTACTAAAATTAAATAACGGCCCCATTCATTTTCTGATGTGCCAAATGTCCATTGCCCACGGCCGTTAGTTAAATGCACGGTTTCTTTTTTCAGCAATTTGTTGTATTCGTTTTGTGTAAAATTGCTAAGGTTGTTGCCATAGTCATCCCACCACCAGCGCCACTGAATGCGGTAAAATTCCACTTCCACATCATTGCTGCCGCCCATTAAATTTCCTTTAGTATCTACATTTACAATTTGTGCGGTATGATTTTTTCCTGCTAATAAATAATCGAATGGTTTCTGCCCGTCGGGTAATTTTAAACCTACATAACTATTGTACGGGCTGTAAGGAACCGTCATGTTATCAATACTAAAACTGCCACCGGGTTCAAAAACTTTTATCACCAGGCTGGCATTCAGCATGCCGGGTGCTGTAGCATCAATTTCAAAACCAGGTTTTAATTGTGCATCACCTGCGCTATCGAGGGTGCCTTCAAAAATTGTTTTTTGCTGGGTGGAATAATCTGCCGTTGGATTATCAAAATCGAAACCGGCAAATTTGGGAAAGGAAGTTGTTTTTGCATAAAGCGAAGCATCAATTTTTGCTTTCAGGTTTTTGCCCGGTGCCCCAAATAGCCATTTAGCATTCAGCTTACCGGAGGTTTCGTTACCCTGGCCAAGTATAGCGTCTTTACCAAAATCGATATTTATTTTTAAGCGGTTGGGCATTACAGTTTCTACCTTCACTCTTTTCTCGAAAGTGGCACCGCCCACTTTTACTTTTGCTAACCAATTACCTGTTGGTGAGGATGCATCGGTGTTGGTTTTAAATAAATAGAATCCATCATCCGCATTATTTTGTACCAGGTGTTTGTACAATTGCCCGTTAGGAGTGTATAAACTAAATTCTACGGGATGTTCTTTTGGTAATTTTTGTTCTTTATCTTCTACAATAAAATTAAGGTACATCGTATCGCCGGGGCGCCATACACCACGTTCTCCAAAGATGAAGCCTTTGATGCCGTTCTTCACTTCTTCGCCACTTACATCAAAACGGCTTAAGGCTAAAGAGTTGCCATCATCTAATTTTAGATACCCTCTTTCAGTTCCTTTTTTAGCAATCAGTAAATAAGGTTTGCGTTTAAGGTCGATATCTGCAAATCCATCACTGCTGCTTTTAGCTTTGCTGATAATGGTTTGCTGGTAATCCATTATTTCCAGGTCCACGTCAGCCATGGGCTCTGTGGTAAGAATATTGGTTACGGCAATTTTTATACTGTTATCATTGCCACGTTTTGCAGTAAGCCCAATATTGCTGGCTAAAATATTTCTTGTTGCCCAGCGATCTTTGTTGTAATAAGATTTACTGGTAGGGTCATCCCTTCTTTCCCAATTATAACCATAAGGATAATATTCATCATAACGGTTCCAGAATTCATCATCATCATCCACACCATTCCGGCTGTATTCGTTGTAGCCTTCATCATAACCCTCTTCCTCCTCTTCATATTCCTTTTTAGTGGTGCTGGTATCGGTATTTTGGTATAAGGAATAATTGGGCCTGAAGCCAATGGTAACACGATAGATAGCGCCCTGCTCTGTTTTTAAAAACTTATCAATGTCTAAAGAAAAATGTTGTTTTTTATGCAGGTCTAACGTTTTATCATCATCAAGCCGTAAAGTTTTTTGTACGATGGGTTTTGCTACCCTTCTTAGTTCACTATTGCCACTCAAATCGTTCTCTTGCAAAAATTGCGGTACATTATTTTCATAAATTTTAATGATGCTGATATCTACCGCATTTAAGTTAATGGCTTCAAAAGGCAATACCAGCCTGCCGCTATTGGGTAAAATATTTCCTTTACCATGAATTTTTACCGAAGGCATGCGGTTTTGAAAATTGATATTACTGGTAAAACCTTTATCCAGCACATCGCCCCAGGTATTTTTTATACCGGCATTAATGTTTACGGTGTAGTTACCATCTAATTTGCCATTGCCAAAAACTTTTACTTCACTACCATTAATAGTATAAGAAATATCCGATTGGCCGCTGATATTAATGAGGCCGGTAAGATCCTGGCCTACGGCAATTGGGTCGCTGAATTGTACCGATGCATACTGTTGCGCTTCATTTATGGCGGCCACATTCAATACTTTAAAATCGCCAATTGCCGGAACGGCCAACGCATTTTCGCCTTTTACTTCCATATTCATCGGGCTGCCATCCCAGCGCAATTCAATATTGCTGACTGATTTTCCTCTTTCAATATTGTCGATCGTAAAGCCATGCGTTTTGGTACCTTCGTTATGCTGCCAGTTTATTTTTAAACTTTTTCCATTTTGTGTAGCGGTCAATAAGTTTTCTACTTCCGTTCCTTTTTCCACATCGGCAGTTTCCAGTTCGCCACTAAAGCTCATTTTATTTTTTATGCCGTTGCTGCGCAAACCATTATCGCTGATTTTAAACGACGGCTTTACGGTTTGCAAACTGAATTTAAAGTCTTCAAACTTGTCGGTTACTTTGGTAACCTTGCCCAGTTTGAATGTTACATTGTACTGCTGGTTGGGTTTTAGCCAGCCTTCGGGTTTAAATTCAATGGTTCGGGCATCCAGCCAAAATGCTTTTCCTTTAATGGAAGGGGAGAAGTCGAAAAGCCCATCTTTCACTGCTTCACCTACAGCATGTGTGGTGTTGGCATCTGTGGCCAGTTGAATGCGCACGGCAGTTGTTTTAGAAACTACGCCTGTAGTGTAGGCGTCGATGTACTTGCTGAAAGCAGGATCCACATCGATCCATTTGTTTTTTTTGTTGCAGGAAGAAAATACGGTAATAATGGCTGTTACACACAGCAGGGTTCCAAAAAAAGTTGCACCGAACTTTTTAGAACTGTTAACACGGTCGGGGACCATATGAGTTTTGAATTTTCGTTGTTCAGCAAAACCAGGACGGCTTTACTGTTTTTGTTTTGATTACGTAAATGTGATAAGAATTTTTGGATTGTGCAAGAATGGGGAGATATATTTTTAGTTAAAAGATTTGTAAAAGCAGCAGTGGTTTATAAATGCTTTGAAAGGTTTGATAAGTGAAGGCGGTTGTTTTTGATCAATCCATTTTAGTTACTTCAACAGTATAAGTGCCGTTTGTAAGCGAAGAAGATGTTTGCTGTGTATAGGATTTGCCGGCGGTGCTTACAATTTTTAGGTGTACCTCAAGGTTAGAAGGGAAATCGATCTTGTTTTCGTTTCTTAATACTTTGTCGATTTTTAAGGTGTAGCTGCAGTTATCCTGCCAGGTAATTTTAAAGCGAACCACGGCTTTTAATGCTTCGCTGGATTCGGTTTGGTAACCGCCCCGCCGTTCTGCAATAGTAATCACACCAGCCCGGGTATCCGCTATCCTGAATTTGCCTTCTTTAAATTTAAAGCAATCGGTAGGTTGGCTTATGGCAGCAACCGACGATAAATTAAGTAATAAAAATATGGTGGTTTTCCTCAGCATTAATTATAATACCTGGTTCCTTAAAATATCATCAAACGTATCTCTCTTTCTTATCAGCATGGCTTTGCCATCTTTTACCAATACTTCTGCAGGCTTGTAGCGACTGTTGAAATTAGAAGACATTTCAAAACCATAAGCACCGGCATTTTTAAATACCAACAGATCGCCTTCTCTTATTTCAGGAATATTTCTGTCCCAGGCAAAAGTATCTGTTTCGCAAATATTGCCGGTTACCGTGTAGTGTTTTGCTGCTCCGGTGGGGTTGCTGATATTTTCTATCTGGTGATAAGCATCGTAAAACATGGGGCGTATCAAATGATTGAAGCCGCTGTTTACTCCTGCAAAAACGGTATTAGCAGTTTCTTTCAATACATTTACTTCGGTAATTAAATAACCGCTTGCACTTACCATAAATTTGCCCGGCTCAAACCAAACCTGCAATGGATTGCCATTGGGGTTGGGATGATTATCGAATGCTTCTTTAACTTTTTGTGCCAGTAATATCATATCGGTTTCACCATCGCCTTCTTTATACGGTACTTTAAAACCTCCGCCCAAATCCACCGATTTCAATTCTTTAAAATGAGGAATGATATCAAACAGCACTTCTATGCCTTTTACAAATACATCCACATCTTTAATATCGCTGCCAGTATGAATGTGCAGGTTTTGAATATGTAGGTTGTGTTTAGCTACCAACTCCAGGATTGTAGTTAACTGGTCGGCAGGAATGCCGAATTTGCTTTTATCGTGGCCTGTAGAAATTTTAATATTGCCACCTGCCATAATATTGGGGCGCAGGCGAATGCCTACAGGATAACTGTGGCCGAATTTTTTGCCGAATTTTTCTAAATTACTCAGGCTATCAATATTGATATGTACGCCCAGGCTTTGAGCTTCTTCTATTTCGCTAAAATGAATACCGTTGCTGGTATATAAAACATTGTTAGGTTCAAAGCCTGCCAGTAAAGCCAGTTTTACTTCGTTGATGCTGCTGCAATCCACATTGCAGCCAATACTTTTAATGTGTTTTAAAATATTGATATTGGTTAATGCCTTACAGGCATAAAAGAATTTAGTATCGGTTTGTGCAAAAGCGCTGGTAAGCTTTTGATATTGTGCGGTAATATTATCGGCGTTATAAACATAGAGTGGCGTACCAAACTCCTGTGCAGCGGCAATTAATTGTGCTATAGATAATTGTTGTGACATTTTGCGAAAATACGAAGGATAGCAACACGGATGTGATCTGTCGTAAAGAGATTTAGTATCAAAATAAAAAGGCATGAACTACTTCATGCCTTTTTATCATTCTATAAAAAAATTTTAAGCTTCATTTTTTTTGTCTTCATCATCTTCATCCGGAGCAGCTTCAATAATTTCTCCTTCTTCTGTTACGGCTAAGATGGTTTCTTCTTCAGTTGCAGCCTCTTCCTCAATAATAATAACTTCTTCTTCCACTACAGTTTCAGCAATTGTTTCTCTGTCCATTGGTGTGCCATTGGCAACATCCGATTCGTATTCCAGTTGCTCTGCCTGCGCTTCAATTACATTAGTGGCATTTACCAGCTCTTCCATCATCACTTCGCTGATCTTTGGTAAATCGTCGGCACTGTTAATACCAAAGTAATCCATAAAGGATTTGGAGGTAGAGTAGATGAGTGGCTGGCCAACTGCATCTTCTTTTCTTCCCGATATTACTACTAAATCTTTTTCTAATAATTTTTGTACTGCATAATCACAGTTTACCCCACGGATGGCTTCCATTTCACTTTTAGTGATCGGTTGTTTGTAAGCAATTATCGCTAAGGTTTCCAAAGCTGCAGTACTAAGGCGTTTTAAAAACTTATCGCCATTGAGTAAGGCAACTGTTTTATAATATTCTTTCTTAGTTAAAAATTGTAATCCACCGCCAATTTCTCTTAATTCAAAAGCATAAAACTCGGCGCTGTATTTTTCTCTTATGCCATCCAATGCAGCATCTATTTGTTCGGCAGTTGCCCTGTCTTCAATAAAGCCCAAAGCATTGTTCAGCAACTCCACCAGTTCTATACGGGTAAGTGGCTTTTCGCTTGCAAAAACCAATGCTTCTATATGAGGTATAATTTGAGAAAGTTCCATGTTAAAAGGTTGTTCGTTATACGTTGTTCGTTGGCCGTAAAAAACGATCAACCATCAACTATCAACGTTGGTTTATCCGTTTAAAGCGGCTGCACCACTTACAATTTCTGTAAGCTCGGTAGTAATAGCAGCCTGCCTTGCCCTGTTGTAGCTGATCTTTAATGATTTTAGTAATTCGTTGGCATTTTCACTTGCCTTATCCATGGCGGTCATTCTTGCACCATGTTCGCTGGCATTGGCATCCAATACGGCTTTGTATAGTTGTGTATTTAAGATCTTTGGCATTAACTCGGCAATCAACACTTCTTTACCGGGTTCAAAAATAAAATCTGCATTTTTTTGCCCAGCTGCTTTTTCTACTTTAATTACAGGTAAAAAAGCCTCTGCAACAAAACGCTGGGTGGCAGCATTTTTAAATTCGCTGAAAATTAATTCTACCGCATCTACTTCTTTATTGGCAAATGCATCCATTGCATATTTTGCAGCTGCCTGTACCTTATCAAAGCTTAAGCCTGTAAAAATATCCCAGTATTTATCTACTATTTTAAAACCGGCTTTTGTAAAATGCTCGTAACCTTTTTTGCCAATTGGCAATATCTGCACATTAGCTTTAGCCTGCTGCTGCGGATATTTATCTTTAATAAGTTGCTTGGCTAATTTTATAAGGTTACTGTTGTAACCGCCGCAAAGGCCTCTGTCGCTGGTTACCACAATAATCAATACTTTTTCAACATGCCTTTCAGCAGCCAGTGCCACTTTTACATCGCCATCACTGTTGCTAACTATATTACTCAGCATTTCCTGCAATTTATGAGCGTAAGGACGCATTTGTGTAATGGCATCCTGAGCCCGGCGGAGTTTTGCCGCACTTACCATTTTCATGGCTTTGGTAATTTGCTGAGTGCTTTGAACACTTTTAATTCTGTTACGTACCTCTTTTAACGCACCTGACATATTGAAATTATTAGAAAATTAAAGCTTGTTTTAGGGTGGCAAAGGTAGGGCAAAACGGCTAAAAACAAACACCTGTTTGCGAAATGAAAAAAGCCCGGGTAATCGGGCTTTTCATTGTGGTTTCATGGGACATTATCGAATTATTTGCTGCGTTAGGGGTTTTACTAGTCTTTAGGGATATTGGATGTTAACTATTGGGGAATAAAAGTAGAAAAAATTATTTTTAAACCCTGTTTGGAACGGGTTTTATAATGCCCGTATTAGTTTTTTATTTAAAGTACCTGCTGGAATTCGCTGGGTAAATAGCCAAACTCTTTTTTAAAGGCTACCGAAAAATTGCTCAGATTTTTATAACCCAGCATGACACCAATCTCGGATATGCTGTATTTTCCATTGCAAAGTAATTCTTTGGCATTGTGCATTCTGTTTTTTTGGTAGTATTGATAAATGGCCATGCCATAAGCGGCTTTAAACAGTTTCTTCAATTTACTTTCGCTCATATATGCCGCTTTTGCCAGCGATTCTATGGAGGGGAAATTGGGGGTATATGTGCTTAGTAAAAGTTGTTCCACCTTCATTAATGCCTGAAAATCTTTTGGATTACTAAATTCCTGTAGTCCATTTATATTCCGGTTGCAAAGGTTGGTAAGAAATTGTTCTGTTAATCTTAATACACGGCTTTTAATAAATAGATGTGGCAGTGCTGTATCGGGCTTACTATTTAAAATATCGAGTAAAATTTTACGGTTTTTCGCAGTAATAAAATCAGTTACACAATCTTTTTGCCTGAACATTTCAAGTTTTTCGGCACTAAAATCACTAATGTTTTTTTGCAGCCATTCGGCATCAATTTGTACAGAAACCCCTTTAATATGGGTACCCTTTTTTAGTTTAAGATTTTGTTCTGTAAAACTGTTGGTCATTATGGCTGCACTGTAAAATGTATCGTTACTCTCAATAATGGTTTCTCCTATTTTGCAATAAGCGGCATCATTAAAATTAATTTCGTAAAAATAGATACTAAGCGTAAAGTGTTTGGATGTATAGCTTTGATATTCAATATCGGCATTTAAGGTATAATCAACAATGCGATAAGATAAACCGGGTTCAATTATCTTGCCTTTGGCATATTCTTCACCAAAATGTTCGGGGTATTTAATATTGGTGGCAACAGTATTAGTTTCTATTAGCCTGGAAAAATCGTTTACCCACTTTTCATAATCTTCCTGCTGATATTTGAAAATCAATGGTTTGGTTGCTGTGTTCAACGCATTCATATTTGATAGGTTTGTAATGAATGCTTATTAGATAGCAGGCGGCGAAAATTGGTTGCAACAAATTATTAATAATTCGGATGCAACTCTAACCGCAAAAGCCAACAGGCTGCTATTGATACTGTTTAAACAATATCAATAGCAGCCTGTTTAAGTTGGTTACCAAAAAATTTAAAACATTCTTGCCGGACTACTGCCCATTGTACGCATGCCGCCTTGGGGTTGCACACCTGCAAATTTTTGTATACGGTAAGTGAAGGTTAGTAAAAAATAACGGGTTAAGCGATTGGTACGGGCATCTACAATTGAAGGGCCGTTTACACTGCGATTGATATTGGTATTTTGCTTAAACAAATCGAAAGCTGCAAATTTGATAATGCCATTTTTCTTTTTAAACAATTGTTGTTCTAATGAAGCATTCATTAAAACAGGGTTTTGGCTAACACCTGCAGCAAGGCCATTGTTAATAGTATAATCCAGGTCGTACTTTAAAATAAGCCGTTTGGTAAGATCGATATTGATATTATTGGTAAGGCTCCAGGCATTGCTGGAAGTATTTTGAAAAGTAGTGGAAGAAGTACTGGCTACATTTTTATATTTGTTATCATTCAGGCTGAAATTTATACCGCTACCCAACTGCAACCAGTCTTTCAAATTCAATTCAAACACAAATCCCTGACTAACTATCCAGTTGCTGCCAATTACTTTGCGCTTATCCAGGTTTTGTTTTAAGGTGCCACCGGTTAATTCAATACTGTCGGTAAGGTTTATATTATGATTATAATTTACCGATCCATTAAAAGTAAGCACATATTTCCTGTTTTTGTATGGCTTGGAATAAGTGTATAAACCCATCAGGTTATAATAGCCATTTGCATTTTCCGGCACAGATATGGATCCCCCGGCAGCATTAAGCCGTGCCGTTTTATTAATAATCTGGTTTCTAATTGTACTTAAACTAAAATTGGTAAACAATACTTTACCGGTTATAAAATTAAAGTTGTTATAAGAAATGTTCACGTTATGGTTTATCGAAGGTTTCAGGTTGGGATTGCCTGCTGTTACACTTTGCTGGTTGCTCGGGTCTACCACGGGTTGCAACTGGCTGAAGGAAGGCTGGTTAGCGGTACCACTATAGCTCATGTTAATAGCTTTGGTTCTGCTAAAATTATACGTCATTCTTGCTACAGGAAAAATATTTACCCTTCTTATAGATTTATAAGCACTGTCTTTGGTAAGCGATTTTCCCTGCAGATCAACCGGCTGTACACTAATACCTATAGTGTAGTTATATTTCTTCATAGTAGTGCGTAATGATACACCAGCACGGTTGTTGTAAAAATTATTTTCGTAATCATTACTTAAGATACCATTCATGGTTTTTACCTGTGTAAGAGAATCTACATTAAAGTTCTTTTTATCATTACGGGAATAGTTTAAGTTATGAGAAGCAGAAAAATCGAGTGTACGCACTTTGCTGATCGGTTCCGAATAAGTAAAGCGTACACCATAATTATGATTGCTGTTTTCCTGGTCGATATATTGAAAAGTATTGCGTGGTCCAATATATTGCCCGGCATATTGATAACTTAAATTGGTAATGTTCTGATCCGAATTGCTTTCCGAATTACCGAAGCTGCCACTGGCAGAAAAATTACGGCCACGCTTGCGGAATTTATGATTGTATAAAACATTTAAGCTTAAGTTAGGCGTAGTGGAACTGGTGATGCTTTTATTACTTCCATCACTGGTTTTGCCGGCCCCCGTTTGTGTATAATCAAAAACAGAATAGCTGTTGCCATTGCTGTTGCTGTAATTAATATTGGGCGTAACTTTTAAATAATTAAAAGAGTCGATCTGGTATTCTACATTAAATGTTGCCCGGTGATTGGTACTAATGGATATTGATTGAAGATCCTGATTGTTAATATTGCCCAGGAAAAAATTTTGCGAAGTAGTATTTTGTAACTGGCTGGTATTTCTATGGCTGTAACTGTAGCTGCCATATACACTTAACCTTTTACCCCATTGATCCCTGAAATTAGTGCCAAAGGAATTGGTTGAAGTAATGCCGCCGTTATTGCCTCCACCAAAGATGCTCATATCGCCACTTTGCACCATGTTTCTTACATTGCCTGCGCCACCCATATCCGTTACCATGCTCATGCCGCTGCTCATCATACTGCTCATACCACGGTTGCCCCCGCCGCCAAAATTAAATAAAGAGGCATTAGTATTATTGCTGTTGGCAATCAACGAAATTTGTTTGTTATTATTAAAATAGTTGCCATTATACGATGCCTGGTAACGTTCTTCGGTACCACCACCCACAGTTGCCCTGCCAAAAAATCCTTTGTTCTTATCTTTTTTTAATTGAATATTGATGATCTTATCGGGGTCGCCATCTTTAATACCACTAACCGTTGCCTGATCGCCATAATCATCAATTACCTGAATTTTATCTACAATATTAGCGGGTAATTCTTTGGTGGCTGTTTTTACATCGCCGCCAAAAAAATCTTTACCATTTACTTTTACACGTGTTACGCTTTTACCTTGTGCTTTTACATTACCATCTTTATCTACTTCAATGCCGGGTAATTTTTTTAGCAGGTCTTCTACTACAGCACCTTCTTTAGTTTTAAATGCATCGGCACGGTATTCCACAGTGTCTTCTTTAACTATAATCGGGGCCGATTCAATCACTACTTCGTCCAGTAATTTAGCACGGCTGGCTAAAATTACATTCCCAATGTCAATGGTTTTTTCCTGCTGCTTTACCGGTACAAATTTGGCAACCGTACCAAAGCCGCTGTTGGAAACCACTACAGAGAAATTGCCTGCAGGTACATTTGAAAAACTAAACTCGCCTTTTTCGTTGGTGAATGTATAAGAAGTGTCTGCAGGGTTGCTTTTAATTACCAAACCTACTACAGCTTTATCAATAGGTTTTTTACCGGACGAATCAATTACAGTGCCTTTAATTTGTGCTTTTGCAGCTGCAATACTCATTATTAAAACCAGGCTTAGTACAAGTTTTCTCATAAAGAAGTTATTAAAATACGAAAAATTTCGTGTAAAAGTAAGGGGCCCAATTTTATTGCAGTAGTATTTTTTATAAGTGGTAAACAGTTTATAAAATGATTAACAAATCAATGTTAAAAAAATGTAGTGCCTTGGTTTGAAAAAAGGTTGCCAACCTTGCCTGAAATTACGGTTGCAAAGAACTCTATTTAAAGGTTGGCAACCTTTAAACCTGAGACACAAGCTTAAAAATACCTTTTGTTGGGTAGCTGCATCTTAACTAATAAAAGTATTTTCACTAAAATTATTACCGATGCATTTTTTTTTACTGGATGTGGTAGAGGAGCCCTGGCTGCAAAGAAATGGCAGGGATATTATTGTATTAACAGTAATGGCATTAATTGCCATTGCTGCAATTGTGGGTATCTTTATCTGGATTAAAAAAAAGAAAAAAGCTGAATGAAACTACTGCTCATTTTACTGGATGGTGTACCGGTAGAAGCCTTACTGGGTTTATCTTTACTTTTTGTTGTTCTTCCAATTGCAGCTATAATATTATTGATATATTTTTTTAATAAACGAAGAAAAAGACAAAAGTAATGGGTATATGGTGGTACTTTATTGCAACATTAATAATAGAATTGCCGATAGTATTTTTGTTTTTTAGAAGAGATTGGAAGTTTGCTTTACTGATTGGATCTTTACTTAACCTTTTTACCTGGCCGGTATTGCACATTTTACTTTTTTACACCAGTATTGATATAAATATTTTAGAAATTGGTGTGGCCATAACAGAAAGTGCCGGCTATTATTTTTTAATGCAGTGTAGTTGGAAGAAAGCACTGGCTTTAGGTTTTATAGCCAATGCTATCAGTTACGGTACTGGAATAATTTTAAATTACTTTATATAAAGTGGGCAACAACTATCAACCATCAACTATCAACCATCAACCAATATTATGGGGTTTGTTGCATGGCCTCAACGATTTTACAGCTGGTTTTATGCTGGCCAATTATACTTATCATCATCATTACAACAATAGTTTTTTACTCATTGTTATTTATTCCATCATTGGTTTTGGCGGGCAATTACCGGTTGGGTTTTGGTTAGATCATAAAAAACAGATCAAACCTTTTGCCGCAGCCTCTCTTATTCTATTACCGGCATCCATCATACTATTTTTTATTAATGCAGAAATTGGGATTATTTTCTCAGGCATTGCGTCAGCCTTTGTGCATGTAACAGGCGGGGCAGTATGTTTACAAGTGCATAAAAATAAAACAGGCCCACTGGCCTTATTTACTGCGCCGGGTGTTTTGGGTTTAACCATCGGCAGTATTTTAGGCAGTTTTTCGGCCTATAGTTTATGGCTGGTGTTTATTGCGGTAGTAATTGTTGGAGTACTGATCTGGAAAAAAGATCTTCCGTCTTATCAGCTTGCACCCAAAAAAGAAAGCGAACTGGATGCACATGATTTTATAATGCTCGGCATCTTACTCATCATGTGTTTCAGGTCTTTTGTTTTTGATATTATTAATCATGTGGCGCATAATTATGAGAATGGCATCCTTGTCATCGGCATCAGTGCTTTTGCCGGAAAAATAATTGGCGGCTTTGTTGCCGATAAAATTGGTTGGAAAAAATTTGTGTACATCAGTTTACCCATTGCATTATTACTATTTCAGTTTGGCAAAGAAAATATTTATGCACTGGCTTTTGGTATTGCCTGTTTACAAAGCAGTGTGCCCATTACATTATTATTAATGAGCCGCAGCTTGCCTGTGTATCCGGCCACAGCAACGGCTTTAAGCCTGGGTACTTCAATTGCTTTGGCAGGCCTGCCTATTTACTTAATAAGCGAAAGAAAAACAATACTGGATCATTTTAATAATGGCTGGCTAACAGCAATGGTATTAGCGTTGCTGTTTTTATGCTGGTTACTTACCGATAAATTTTTATTGCAAAAAAAGATCAGTTCGTCAGCTTGATCTTTACAGGCTTTAACGAATAGCGGATCTCTATTTCTCCACCTTCGCCGGTGCTTTGTTGCAAAGGTACTTTGCGGTACAGCGTTGCTTCCAGTGTTAGTTCATTTCCTTTCTGGCGCTTTAATTCTTCTGCGGGAATAACTATGGCAGTGCCTTGTTGGGCAGTATGAGAAATACTAAAACTACTATCAGTATTATTGGTGCCTACTTCAATATAATCATCAGCTTGTAATGCCGCAGTTTCAAAATTTAAATTAAATGATTGTTGTTTGGAAACAGTTGCAGGCAGGTTTACTAATTTAAAATTGTCGAACGAAAAACTGTTTTCCAGTTTTTTAGCATCTGTATTAGTAAAAATTAAAGTATGCTTTCCGTAAAAATTGGTTACAGGTTTATCAGTTTTATAATAGGCGCCAGAACCCGAACTGCTGTCTACAGGTAATTTCTCGCCATCAAATTGCAATTGGCTGGGGCTGTTTAAAACTAAAGTGGTGCCATTAACACCAGCAAACCTAAACTGGCAAAATATCTCTGCATTGGTATTGCCTTCGGTATAACTGATACTGTACCGCTGGTAAATTTTATCCTGCGCTACATCTTTACTTTCGCCAATTTCGTTACTGGTACAGGCTGCAAATACAAAAACGGAAACAATTAAAACAATAAGCAAGTTACTTTTAAACATATGGTTGATTTTTTACTTTATGCTGCATTTTATAAAAAGGTTAGTTAACAAAAACCTAAACCTCTAAACCTTAAACTTCTAAACTACTAAACTCACGCCACCTAAACCCAAACTATTTGTTACCTTTGCCACCCTGTCATTTTGGCTCTAAAACTATTTTCAGCACCATATTTGACAACACAATAATCTTTATAATTAATTATTTATACAATACCCAACAACACTGAATTTTATGTTAGGCATTATTTCAAAACTATTTGGCGGCAGTAAGAGTGAGAAAGACGTTAAAAAAATTACCCCACAGGTTGAAAAGATCAACCATTTTTTTGCACAATATCAATCTTTAAGTAATGATGCATTGCGTGGCAAAACTGTAGAGTTTAAGCAACGTATAGCTGCACATCTTACTACAATAGATAAAAATATTGCAGATAAAAAGCAGGCTGCTGAAGCGTTACCTGTAGCAGAAATAAACAACAGAGATATTATCTATAAAGAAATAGATGAACTGAAAAAAAACAGGGATAAGCAAATTGAAGAAATACTACAGGAAATATTACCTGAAGCTTTTGCTGTAGTAAAAGAAACCAGTCGTCGTTTTAAAGAAAACGAAACATTAGAAAGTACAGCCAACGACCTGGACAGGGATCTGGCTGTAAAAAAAGATCAGGTAACCATTGTGGGTGATAAAGCAATTTATAAAAATACCTGGACGGCAGGTGGCGGATCGGTTACCTGGAACATGGTGCATTATGATGTGCAGTTAATTGGTGGTGCAGTTTTACACTCCGGCAAAATTGCCGAAATGGCAACAGGCGAGGGTAAAACTTTGGTAAGTACTTTACCTGCTTATTTGAACGCTTTGGCAGGCGAAGGCGTACATATAGTTACCGTAAACGACTATTTGGCAAGAAGGGATAGTGAGTGGAACGGCCCCATTTTTGAATGGTTGGGTTTACGTGTGGATTGTATTGATAAGCATGAGCCTAATACCGATGCAAGACGTAATGCGTATAATGCAGATATCACTTACGGTACCAATAACGAATTTGGTTTTGATTATTTAAGGGATAATATGGTACATACTCCCGATGAAATGGTGCAACGCAAACATCATTTTGCCATGGTGGATGAGGTGGATAGTGTATTGATTGATGATGCCCGTACACCTTTAATTATCAGTGGCCCGGTTGGCCACAGCGATAATACACAACAGTTCTTCGATTTAAAACCACGTATTGAAAAATTGCTGGATGCCCAACGCAAGGCAGTGAACCAATATTTAATTGAAGCCAGGAAAAAAATTGCTGAAGGTAACGACGATCCTAAAGATGGCGGATTGGCTTTAATGAGAGCACACCGTGGGTTACCTAAAAACGGCGCTTTAATTAAATTTTTAAGCGAACCGGGAATAAGAGTGAAATTACAGAAGAGTGAAAACTATTACCTGGCCGATCAGCAAAAAGAAATGCCCAAAGTTGATGCTGAATTATTTTTTAATATTGATGAAAAAAATAACCAGGTAGATCTTACTGATAAAGGAATACAATTAATTACAGGGGCAGGAGAAGATCCTAACTTTTTTATTGTGCCCGATATTTCCACCAAACTGGCTGATATTGAAAAAGGCAGTTTAAGTGTGGATGAAAAATTGCACGAGAAAGAAATTTTACTCAACGATTATTCTTTAAAAGTTGACAGGATACATACCGTACAGCAATTATTAAAAGCCTATACTTTATTTGATAAAGATGTGGAGTATGTAATTATTGATGATGCAGTAAAAATTGTGGATGAACAAACCGGCCGTATTATGGAAGGCCGCCGCTACAGCGATGGTTTGCACCAGGCATTAGAAGCAAAAGAAAATGTAAAGATCGAAGCATCTACTCAAACTTATGCAACGGTTACTTTGCAAAACTACTTCCGTATGTACCACAAGCTTTGTGGTATGACGGGTACTGCCGAAACTGAAGCAGCAGAGTTGTGGAGCATTTACAAACTGGATGTGGTAAACATTCCTACCAATGTAAAAGCAATACGTAAAGACGAACAGGATTTGGTATATAAAACCAAACGTGAAAAATACAAAGCCGTAATTGACGAAATAGAAAAATTGCGTACCGAAGGAAGGCCTTGCCTGGTGGGTACCACCTCTGTTGAAGTAAGTGAATTGCTAGCCAGAATGTTGAAGCAAAAAAATATTCCGCATAATGTATTAAATGCAAAACAACATGCTAAGGAAGCGCAGGTAGTTGCCGAAGCTGGTTTTGCAGGTGCTGTTACTATTGCTACCAACATGGCTGGCCGTGGTACAGATATTAAATTGGGCGCAGGTGTTAAAGAAGCAGGAGGTTTGGCAATATTGGGTACCGAGCGCCATGAAAGCCGCCGTGTAGACAGGCAGTTGCGTGGCCGTGCCGGTCGCCAGGGAGATCCGGGAAGTTCACAATTCTTTGTATCGTTAGAAGATGATCTGATGCGTATGTTTGGTAGCGAACGTATTGCCGGATTGATGGATAGAATGGGCTATAAAGAAGGCGAAGTGATTCAGCACAGCATGATTTCTAAATCTATTGAAAGAGCACAAAAGAAAGTAGAGGAAAATAACTTTGGAATAAGAAAGCGTTTGCTGGAGTATGATGATGTAATGAACAAGCAACGTAATGTAGTGTATGGCAAACGTAACCATGCTTTGTTTGGCGAGCGCCTGGCCCTGGATCTTGACAATGCCTTTTATTCTGTTGCAGACGGTTTAATCAATTCTTTTAAAGAAGGTAATGATCACGATGGATTTAAACTGGCTGCCATTGTAAACTTTGGTATTGATACATCAATAAATGCAGACGAATTAAGCAAAGGTGTAACCAACGATTTAACCGAACGTTTATACATTGAAGCGATAACTCAATACAGCCGCAAAACCGATGCAATGATTCAACAAACATTGCCGGTAATAAAAAATATCCGTAAAGAACAGGGCGCACATATTGAAAATGTAGCAGTGCCATTTACCGATGGTAAAAGAGTTATTCAGGCTTTGGCCAATTTAGATAAATATATTGCCAGCGAAGGAAGAGAATTGAATGATGCACTGGAACGCAGCATCACTTTAGCTTTAATTGATGATGCATGGAAAGAACATTTACGTGCTATGGATGATTTACGCCACAGTGTACAAACTGCAGGGTACGAACAAAAAGATCCGTTGGTAATTTATAAGATAGAAGCGTTTAGTGCCTTTAAGCAAATGGATGACGAAGTAAACAAAAACATTGTAAGCTTCCTTTGCCATTGCGGTATACCAATGGAACAAACCAATGCCGGACAAATAAAAGAAGGTCGGGAAAAGAAAACGGACCTTAGTAAAATGAGCGCCAACAAAGCCATGGTAGATGCTGCCGGAGAAGATTATGCCGCCAATGAAAAAGATTACTTTGATCCATCAGAAGGTATTAAGCAATCGCCGGTAAAAGTAGAAAAAATGCCGGGCCGTAACGATCAATGCCCTTGCGGTAGCGGAAAAAAATATAAAAACTGTCACGGTAAAGAAGCATAATCTTTTATCAACAAAAATATAACTACACAGCCGTTCCCTTTTAAGGGACGGCTTTTTTATGGTACCACTTTTTGTTTTCAGGTTACATATTGGGCCTATTGTTTTTTTTTGCTGATTTAATTCATCAGTTTTATGAGAGGTCTTGCTATCCTTTTTTAACCAAAACAAAAATTAATTTATGAGAAAATCATTGCTATCCTTATGCTTAATTTTTAGCAGTTACCTTCTTTTTGCACAACAAACATTTACCATTAAAGTAACCGATGCTAAAACAGGTAATCCTGTAACAGATGCATCTGTTGTAGTAAAAGCTACTAACAAAGGTGCTTTTACCAACAGTGATGGTGTGTTTACCATTAGTGCAAAAGCAAACGATATACCGGAAGTAACTTGCGTGGGATACAAACCACAGCTGGTAAAATTAACCGTTGCCGCAACAGTTACTGTAGCATTAGAACCGGCTTCGCTTGATTTGGGAGATGTTGTAATTGTAGGTACCAGTGTGGTGCCGCAAGGGCAAAAACAGAAACAGCTGTGCCCATTGATGTTATTAAAGTAAACCAGGCAGGATTGCCCACTGCAAAAATGGATTTTACCTCGGTATTAAATATGGTGGCACCTTCTTTTAATTATAATAAGCAAAGTGGTGCCGATCATGTTGACTTAGGAACGCTAAGAGGTTTAGGCCCTGATCAAACTTTGGTTTTAATTAATGGTAAGAGAAGGCATTCCTTCGCTTTTGTTGCCTTGTTTGGTACAAGAGGCAGAGGCGCTTCCGGTACAGATCTGAATGCTTTTCCATATATTAATGGTGGACGCAGGGCATTTGGTGATGGATCAATTAGTACATACGGCGGTATGTATAACATGGAGCTGCCGATAAGATATACCAAAACAACTTTTTATTCTTATGGTGGTGTAAGCCAACAGGCAAAAGGCTGGGCCGGCGATAACGAAAGTGGAGGATCGTGGGATAGTGTGCAAATGAGTTTTAATGGCAGAAGAATATTTACCAAGCTGGCATTTAATTTTTAGTACCAAACCCTTGCGCAGCATCTTGCGTAAAAAGGGCTTATGTATTGCGTAGTAATTTTCACCTGATTTAAAATATAAGAGTTGGCACTTGAATGTTGCCAACTCTTTTTAAATTGCACCATATGAAAAAATACATACTACAGTTTTTTTGTTGGTTGTTTGTTACAGTTACATCATTGGCTCAAAACAAGATAGTCGTTTTTCAATCCGATTTTGGATTAAAGGACGGAGCCGTATCCGCCATCAAAGGCGTGGCAATGGGAGCAGACAGCAGCCTGAAATTATTTGACCTTACCCATGAAATACCGGCCTACAATATTTGGGAGGCAGCTTATCGGTTAGAACAAACCGTTAGCTACTGGCCCGCAGGCACCGTGTTTGTTTCTGTGGTAGATCCGGGGGTAGGTACGGATAGAAAATCGGTAGTACTAAAAACCAAAGCCGGGCATTTTATTGTTACGCCGGATAATGGTACCCTTACTTTAATTGCCGCATCACAAGGTATTGCTGCCATAAGAGAGATTGACGAAGCGGTTAACCGGAGAAAAGGCTCAGAGAAGTCTTACACTTTTCATGGCAGAGATGTGTATGCTTACACGGCTGCAAGGTTAGCCGCAGGCACTATAAATTTTGAACAGGTAGGAAAGGAGTTGCCCAGTGAAGTGGTAAATATTCCTTTTCAAAAAGCGGTGCTGGATGGAAAAAAAGTAAAAGGTACTATTGCAATTTTAGATATACAGTATGGTAATATCTGGACAAATATTACTGTAGACATTTTTAAACAATTAAATGCAAAAGTTGGAGATCATCTTAAAGTAGTAATTTATCAAAACAAAATAAAAAAGTACGAAGGCACGATGCCTTATGCCGAAACTTTTGGTGCCGTTGCAAAAGGCAAACCATTACTTTATTTAAATAGTTTATTGCAGGTTTCGTTTGCATTGAATATGGGTTGTTTTTCTGCTAGGCATAAAGTGTATAGTGGGAGCGAGTGGACGGTGGAGGTAAGTAAAAATGGAAAAAGTTAGTCTTATGCCGGAAGATTTATTTGATAATAAATATGCAATGGATTTTGAAGAAGCAGTTGTATTTATTAAAAACTACTTTGAAAAGAGCTTAAAACCCTTTTCATTATCAGAAGAATATAATAGAGCATCCGGGTACTGGGGTATAAAATATTCCGGCAACAACACAGTTATATTTATTAGTAGTGGCCGAGGCTATCTTGAGCATGAGGTAATATTAGATGGAAAAAAATATTTGCTAACTGATTTTGAAAAAAAGTTAGCGCATATTAAAGTAGCCAGTAAAAAGAATATCCTTTTCTTACTTGAAACAATAAAGAAGTTGATTGACACTTATTAACCTGGTAGACGTTAAACAACTTTCAATAACACTTCGTTTACAAAAACAGCGGTAACTTAACGTTCTGATCATCGTTTAAAAGTTTAACCACTACGCTTTACGCATTATTTTTAAAACTTAAATCTGGTCGTATATGAGAGTTGTACTTACCGCAATGTTAGCCATTGCTTTTTATCTTACTAATGCACAAACGGCCGATTCTATTGTTCGTAATCCTTTAAAACCAGATATTGATGACAGGAGTTGGTGTATCTCTTTTAATACTGGCGTACAAAAGCGTTTGTTTTTTGGAGCAGGTATAGCCAAAACTGTTTTTACCGGCAGCGGGCACGGCATTTATGGTTCGGATGTATATACGGGTATAAATTTTTTCCCTGCCTTCAACAAATCATACGATCAGGTTGCGGCAATAAAACTGGGCAGCGACCTTTTTGGTAACATGTTCTTTCTTGGTGCTGAAGTACAATACCTCAAATCGAAAGGAGCAGAGGATTGGTTGTTTACACCCAGAACTGGTATTGGCATAAGTAATTTGTACTTTGCTTACGGGTATAGTATTTCTGCAAATAAATTTCCTGTTGCAGGCATCAGCCAAAACTCCATTACACTGCAGGTAAACTTTCCATATTACACTAAAGATAAATTGACCAATAGGGTGAGTTACTGGAATAGGAAAAAGAAGAAAAAATGATGGGGTGTATAACACGAATTTTAATTACGAATTAAAAATAAAGCCTTGTTGAATAGCTATGGTAGTTTATTCATAAATAATTGTTTTACTGGAAATGTTCAATAGTTTATTAGTGTAGTAAGCACAACAAAGCTTCAGCAAATTGGCTTCCAATCATAGTTAAATCCAAATTCTTCCGGCCCAATATTGCCAAGGTCGTAATCTATATCATTTGGTAATTCGGAAGAGGAATTGCTGGTGTTATGCAGCATAAGAATTAAGCACCAACAAATTAAAAAATCAATGTCCTTGTTTGCAATTAATTTATATTTTGTTGTCCCTTTAATAGCTTTCTTCTCTTGTTCGATATAACCTATTTGATTTTTGTTGAAGAAGATAGAGGTAAGCAGTCCTTTGTGGCCGTAGAGAAAATATTTTTCATTTTCAAAGGTTAATACATAATTACTTTTCAAACCTCCAAACCCTTCAAATATTCCTGCTTTGCCATCTGGAAAGTTAATTTCATATTTAGTTTTAAACCAGCCCGTTTTTTTTAAAATAGTTACAGAGCCTGTGGCTGTATTTATTATGATTGATTTTTTGAAATTGCCAGATTCTGAAGCACTAAATCTTACAGAGGATTCCGTAATGAATTCGTAAACGTTGTTACGTGAATTTATTGAAATATTTGCAGTCATAAATTTTATAAAAGCTGAATAATGATATACAGCACAGGTGAGTGACACAACGATGCACAATCAAAGCTTAACTGCCCGTAACCAAACAATTAAAGTTGGTCAGGCGACCAACTTTGGCGTAATAAAGATTACACTCTCCCCGGATATTCCTCCAACGCTTTTTCCAAACAATCCATTGCAGCATTAATAGCAGTTACGTTTAACACATACGCCAAACGCACTTCCTGTTTGCCTAAGCCGGGTGTACCATAAAAACCTGTAGCAGGTGCAAGCATTACCGTTTGGTTATTGTAACTAAAATCTTCCAGCAGCCATTGGCAAAATTTATCGCTGTCATCAATAGGTAATTTAGCCATGGCATAAAATGCACCGCCGGGGTTGGGGCAAAATACACCGGGTATATTGTTCAATCTTTTTACAATAGTATCCCTGCGTAATTTATATTCGGCTTTGGTGATATCAAAATAATCATCGGGCAGGTCAACAGCCGCTTCGCCTAAAATTTGCGCAAAGGAGGGCGGGCTTAATCTTGCCTGCCCCAGTTTCATGGCAGCACCTAATAAGGCAGTGTTTTTGGTAACAAATGCACCAATGCGTCCGCCGCAGGCACTGTAGCGTTTGCTGATGGTATCCATCATTACAATATTATCATCCACGCCGGTTAAATGCATGGCGCTGGTATGCGTTCCTTCATAACAAAACTCACGGTAAGCCTCATCTGCAAATAAATATAAATTGTGTTTTAGTATGATCTGCTTTAATACTTCCATTTCGGCAGCACTGTATAAATAACCGGTAGGATTATTAGGATTGCAAATAACAATACCTTTTGTTTTTGGTGTGATGGCTTTTTCAAATTCTTCAATAGGTGGCAATGCAAATCCATCTTCAATAGACGATTTGATGGGCTTTACAATTACACCGGCTTCCACCGCAAAGCCATTGTAGTTGGCATAAAATGGTTCAGGGATAATTACTTCGTCGCCTGCATCCATACAAGCCATAAAACCAAAGATGATGGCTTCGCTGCCACCGGTGGTTATAATAATTTGCTCGGCCGTAACATTAATGCCTACTTTTTTATAATACTGCGTTAGTTTTTTACGGTAGCTTTCGTTGCCGGCACTATGGCTGTATTCCAGCACTTTAAAATCGGCATTCCGCACAGCATCCAGGCATTGTTTGGGTGTTTCAATATCGGGCTGGCCAATATTTAAATGATACACTTTAACGCCTTTCTTTTTTGCCGCTTCGGCATAAGGCACCAGTTTACGAATGGGAGAGGCGGGCATTTGTAAGCCACGGTTACTGATTGTTAGCATGGCGCAAAGATAGCCCCTGTCTCCTAAAGGGGAACTTAGATTGCTACTTTTTTTGTTGTTTCCCCTACATTGCTAAATCCATAAAAGAAACTCAATTAGCTGGGTGTTTTTTCAGGGAACTGAAGCTTAGTTTACAGTAGTACAAAAGCTATATCAGGGTACAAACCCGAAATCGGGCTGTTTTCGATTTCGGGGCTCCTTTTTTGTTACTTTTTTGGAGAAGCAAAAAAGTAAAAGATAAACAGGAAACAACTGATTGAGAGAAGAGTAATTGACAAACTTAATGTTAAGAAATTTAAGCGCATTAAGTGTTAAGTTTGCAGCATGCAAATTTTTGAAACTACCAGCCGCATTATTGTTACCTGCAGCAACCGCCTTTCGCCACATTTACAAACAGAAATTGAGGCATTGGGATTAAAACCTGTTCGTGTGTTTAAAACCGGTGTGGAGTTGCAGGGTACTTTACTGGATTGTATTACACTGAATTTAAATTTACGCTGCGCCAGCCAGGTATTGTTTTCGGTAAAAGAATTTACGGCAGTTAATGCTGATGCTTTGTATAAAACCTTGCTGGAATTTGAATGGGAAAATATTATACCTGCCGAAGGTTATTTTAGTATTACCAGTAACGTTGATAACGAGACTATTACCAATAATTTATTTGCCAATGTAAAAGTGAAGGATGCTATTGTAGATAGATTTAGAAATAAAACCGGCCAGCGCCCCAACAGCGGACCAGAGTTAAACCAAACCGTTATTCATTTATACTGGAAGGAAAATATTGCAGAATTATTTATTGATACTTCGGGAGAAACATTAAGCAAACATGGCTATCGAAAAATACCGGGTAAAGCACCGATGCTGGAAAGTTTGGCTGCTGCTACATTGTTAGCCAGCCGCTGGGACAGGAGATCTGCCTTCATCAATCCCATGTGTGGTTCCGGCACTGTTGCCATTGAAGCCGCATTGCTGGCCACCAACCGCAAGCCGGGTTTGCTGCGCCACAATTATGCTTTTATGCATTTGGTAAATTATGACGAACAATTTTATTTAAAAGAGTTTTCGAAATTAGAACAGCAGGTAACCGATGTACCCGAACTAAAAATTATTGCCACCGATATCAGTGAAGATGCAGTGAACGTTTCTAAAATAAATGCCGGCATTGCTGGTGTGGAAGAAATGATTGAATTTGGCGTGTGTGATTTTGAAGATACCAAACTGATAGAAAATGAAAATGGTGTAGTGTATTTTAACCCGGAATACGGCGACCGCTTAGGCGTGGAAGCAGAACTGGAAATTACTTACAAACGCATCGGCGATTTTTTAAAGAAGAAATGCAAAGGTTACACCGGCTATATTTTTACGGGTAATTTAGAGTTGGCAAAAAAGATAGGATTGAAACCAAAAAGAAGAATTGAATTTTATACGAGTAAAATTGATTGCAGGTTATTGGAGTATGAGTTGTATGATGGGAGCAGGGAGAAGGAAAAGAGTAATTAATCGAAAAAATAGCTTTAATTATTAATTGCTCAATCATTTTAATTGAGTTACTATAAATACAATAAAAAGTTATATTTGTAAGTGCTAATAATATTATTATAAATGAAATTACTTAATATCCATATTGACTCTCATTTACATTTAGAAAATATTTCTTTTGACTTTACATACCCGAAAGGCCATTCTAAGGCAGGCCTGCCATTAGAAAAAATTTGTATCATAGGGCAAAGTGCAACAGGAAAAACTTCGATTTTAGATTTAATAAGAAATAGTATTCTAAAATTGGATTCACTTGAAATTATTAATGAAAGTATTTTAGATTTTCGTAATAATGATGTCAATTTCACTTTTAAGGGGGATATAGAGTTTGAAATAAATAATGAAAAACTTAAAATCTTAGAAACTGAAGTTATAAAGGGTAGTAAACTTTTACAATACGGTAGTGCCAGTGGTTCGATAGGAAGGCTAATTAGTAAAGGAATGAAATTGTTTTTTTTAAGCTCGGACATTATATCAAAAGAAGCAATAGATTTATTTAATCAAAATCCTGCAAATATTGACTTTAACGAGAATGCAAAAAGATTGTCAACAATTCGGAAATTAGTTAATCGGGATAGAAATTACATATATCAATTTACTCAAAATATAGATCAAAATGCTTGGTATTCATTATTGTCGGAAATCTTAGAGTATAGAAAGAGGTTTACCCAAATGGCTTCAGAATTAATTAATAAAGGAGCTATTGGAGATTTAAAAAAACTTAATAAGGAGTTTGAGAAATGGGCTTTAGAAAATAAAAATCCGTTAGTAAAGTTTGCAGATTTTTTTAACCCAATTTTAAAACGTCTAAATTTAGAGGTGGATTTAGTAAATACTGAGTTTTCTATTCCAATAAAGTCAAAAATTAATGAAGAAGTAATACCTATTTCAAATTTAAGTACAGGTACAAAAGGGCTATTGCTTTCTATGTTCCCTCTCTATGAACTAGATACAAATAATGCACTCATATTGATTGATGAGCCTGAACGATCATTGTTTCCCGACATGCAAATTGACCTTATAGAGAATTATCATAAAGTGGCTCCCAATGCCCAGATTATAGTTGCTACTCATTCTCCATTTATTGCTGCTGCTTTTGAGCCTGAAGAAAGATTTATTCTTTATTTTGATGATAAAGGCAAAGTTGCTGTTCGCCGGGGTGTATCTCCTATTGGCGATGACCCTAATGATATTTTAAAAAATGATTTTAATGTAGATTACTATAATAAGTTTGGACAAGAAGCGTATAAAAAATATATTTCTTTAAAAGAACAAATGGCTAATGAAGGTAATCTTCAAAAAAAGAAGGAGCTGCTTAAAGAAGTATCAAGCTTAGGAGATCAATATAAATTTTAAATGAAAAAAATTCAGAAAAAGCCCGATTCTGAAATACTGGCTAAAACGCTTATGTATATTGTTGGTAATTCTGCTAACAATAAAGCAATTTCGGAAATTTTATTTAATGAGCAGAATGGGTTTTGTGCCTATACTGAGGAGTATTTAGGACGAGCAGATGCTAGAGATATTGAACATTTCAACCCTAAATTAAAAGGAGAAGCAGAAGATTGTTATGATAACTGGTTTTTGGTCAAACATCAGCCTAATAAAGAAAAGGCATCTAAGTGGGATAAATTTCAACCAATTTTACATCCCACAGCAGAAGATTTTGAAGAAAGAGTTGTTTATGATGGAGGCGATTATAGGGTGCATTCAGATACTGATACAGAAGCAAAGCATTTGATCGAATTGTTGAATTTAGATGACGCAGGTCTAGCAGACGAAAGAAAAAGATACATAAAGCGTAAAAAGGACGAAATGGATAAATATGGAAGCAACGCTAAAACTTTTTTTCAAGATTTGATCGAGATAAATATTAAGCAGGTTTCTTATTTAAGAGCAATAGATGAAGAGTTTAATATTTCAATTGTCGAATTGATTGAAGATTATAATAACCGGCTTAATAATTAATTCACTACTCACGCCTCTTTATTCCTGATATACACCAACTTTATCCCTGCCTTATCCGTTTCTCTTTTATCAATTTCAAATTGCGGTAAAGATTTTATCAGCGGGGTTAATTTTTGAAAGCCATAATTCCTGGGGTCGAAGTTGGGTTGTTTTTTTAAAACCAAATTGCCTACATCGCCTAAAAATGCCCAGCCATTTTCATCCGCCAAATCATTAATGGTGTGTGCAATTAGTTTAAGCGTTTCTTTATTTAATTTATCTACTAATGCTTTTGGTTTGGGGTTAGCTGCTTTTGCTTTAACAGAAGTAGTAGTTTCTTCAACCTCGGCTTCAAATACAGGAATAATTTCCATGTAAATAAATTTATCGCAGGCCACAATAAATGCATTGGGTGTTTTCTTTTGGCCAATGCCAAATACTTTCATGCCGGCTTCCCGTAACCTTGTAGCGAGGCGTGTAAAATCACTGTCACTACTTACAATACAAAAGCCATCTGCTTTGCCAGAGTATAAAATATCCATGGCATCAATGATCAATGCACTGTCGCTGCTGTTTTTGCCGCTGGTATAACTGTATTGCTGAATGGGGGTGATGGCATTTTCTAACAACACATTTTTCCAGCCGCTAACGGTGGGTTTTGTCCAGTCGCCATAAATACGTTTAAAGGTTGGTGTACCGTATTTGGCAATCTCTTCCATCACGCCTTTTACATTGCTGTAAGGCACATTGTCGGCATCAATTAAAACAGCAAGGCGAATATCTTTTTGTACTTCCATGAATTTGTATTTCAAATACAATTTACTTCTTTTTATGCAGAACGTTTATGCATCATTTTTGCAATGCCCACAAACAGCAAAGAGAAAAATATAAATGTGGCGCATACCATAGCACTATTAATAAATACTTTATTGTAGCCTAATGCCATTACATCAACAAAAGGATAAGGATACCATTGTGCAAACGAGCCACGTAAAAGGGTGTAGCCTAAATATGCCAGCGGATAAATAGTCCATGGTAAAACAGTTGCCCATGTAATATTTTGTTTAGGTACAAACTTTCCCCAAAATATAATAAACCCAATGGGAATTACGGTGTGTAATAATTCGTCAACGAGTTTTGCCAATCCTTCCGGAGCCCATTGAAAACGTAAAATGATATTGTATATCAATCCAACAATGGTAATATAAACGGTAGTGGCAGTTAATGTTTTTGGCCTTGTTAAAAAATGGCCTTCTGTAGTAATGCCTTTAAAATAAATCAAGGTGAAACTTATAGCCACCAAAAGATTGGTAAGTATGGTAAAGAAACTAAAATAACGAACAATTGTTTCGGGCAAAGATGCCACACGGTTTATAATGATAAGATATAACTGGAGCAGTAGCGCAATCCAACCTGCTGCAGCACCAATGGCGGAATAGATTTTTGTAGAAGATGGCATAAGGTTGCTTTTTTGTACTTTGAAGTTAATACAAAATAAGATTGCGGTAAACTGCTGTTTATAGTTGTACTTTATAAAGCCGCCGGTTAATAACCACCATCAACAGAACTGATATACAATGCTTCTACTTTTTTACGTGCCCATTCTGTTTTGCGTAAAAATTTTAAGGAAGAATTAATGCTGGGGTTATCTATAAAGCAATTAATACGGATGGTATCACCCAACTCTTGCCAGCCATATTTGTTAACTAAATATTCCAGTATGGCTTTTAGGGTAATGCCGTGGAGAGGATCTTTATTTACGTTGCTATTCATTTTTTTGCAGATGACTTTTATGATTCACTTATTGCAGCATCTTGTAAAAAGAAAGCGCCTAAAATAAATGCGGCAACTAGTAATATAGATATGATACAAATTAAAACAGCCCTTCCCGAAGAATATGTTTTGCCCTCAGTGTTAATATGTTTTTCTATTAACCTGCTCTGGTATCTTTTTGTTAATAACGATACGATAAGAGTAATTAAAATGGTAAAAAAAAATCCTGGAATTTTGTCAAGTGCAGGTACAAAAGCGGTACCCATAAGAGCCAAAGTTATTGCAATGGTTAGCAAAACTGTAGCCCCCGCTTTTTTATGCTCTCCAAAAGTTTTAAAATTTTGATAGACCATAAAGCCGCCGGCAAGTACACTGCCAAAAAAAGTGCTTATCACAATTATTCTTGTGGTATACACTTTTCCTTCAGCAATATCTTCAATAAGATCTTCCTTCAAACGGTAATTGTATTGGTGTAAATTAAATTGGGCAACAATTAATTGTTGCCCAATATTAAGTAAAAATTTGCTTTTATATTTTACAATCCCATCTTAGTTTTTAAATTAGCATCAATAGCATCTAAAAATTCTTCGGTATATAAATAATGATCGCCATGGTTTACTTTATTGCCATGTATACAAACCGCAAGATCTTTGGTCATTTTACCACTTTCTACCGTTTCAATACAAACAGCTTCTAAAGCTAAACAAAAATCTATCAGCGGTTGGTTGCTGTCTAATTTACCACGGAAGGCAAGGCCTCTTGTCCATGCAAAAATAGAAGCAATAGGGTTGGTAGAAGTGGGTTTGCCTTTTTGATGATCTCTGTAATGGCGGGTAACGGTACCGTGTGCCGCTTCTGCTTCCATAGTGCTGCCATCGGGTGTAACTAATACAGAGGTCATTAAACCTAAGCTGCCAAAACCTTGTGCTACGGTGTCGCTTTGTACATCGCCATCATAATTTTTACAAGCCCAAACAAAGTTGCCATTCCATTTTAAGGCGCTGGCCACCATGTCATCAATCAAACGATGTTCGTAAGTAATGCCGGCTTCGGTGTAAGCAGCTTTAAATTCATTTTGATATACTTCTTCAAAAATATCTTTAAAACGGCCATCGTATTTTTTAAGAATGGTGTTTTTTGTAGAAAGGTATAAAGGCCATTTTTTGCTGAGTGCCATATTAAAACAACTTCTTGCAAAGCCATAAATACTTTCGTCGGTGTTGTACATGCACATTGCTACGCCATCGCCTTTGTAATTGTACACTTCAAAAGTTTGTGCTTCGCCACCGGCTTCTGGTGTAAAGGTCATGGTTAATTTGCCCTTGCCCTTTATTACGGTATCAGTAGCACGGTACTGATCGCCAAAAGCATGGCGGCCAACAATGATCGGTGCCGTCCAGTTGGTAACCAATCTTGGTACATTCTGCATTACAATAGGTTCTCTAAAAACAGTGCCATCTAAAATATTACGGATGGTGCCATTGGGGCTCTTCCACATTTGTTTCAGCTTAAATTCTTCCACCCTTTGCTCATCTGGCGTAATGGTAGCGCATTTAATACCTACACCACAGGCTTTGATGGCATTGGCCGCATCAATAGTTACCTGGTCGTTGGTTTCATCACGGTATTCCATGCCCAGATCAAAATACTGGATAGGTACATCCAAGTACGGAAGGATCAATTTGTCTTTAATAAATTTCCAGATGATACGGGTCATCTCGTCGCCGTCTAACTCTACAACGGGGTTGGTTACTTTTATTTTACTCATATTGTTTTTTTAAGCTGGGCAAATTTACAGCATTACAATTATAAAATAAAAGCTGTTTTAGTATAATATGGAATGCTGGCATACTTTATAGGGCAGCCAACAGCAGTTTGCCAGTTATAACTAAGCCGGTTAAAAGGCATTATTGAAATAGACAAATCAATCAATAATAAATATTTCCTGCTCCAGCACCATTTTAAATTTTAAAAGAAGCTGGGTTAATTGCACAATGGCCGCTTCTGTATTTGCCACCGCAGCCAGGTTGCTGTTGTATTGCTTATTAAAAAGTGCCTTATTGCCAAATTTTTGCAATAAGGTTTCGGTATTGGCAGGCAGAAAAAATGCTGCTTTATTGCCCAGGTGTTTTTTATAAGCGGATAAATAAATGGTGATACCGGCAAAATCTAAATCGCCAAAGTGCAGGTAAGGGTTGGATATGGACTGTAACCATTTTACTAAATCATTGCTTTGCGGATACCGGCAAACAAATAGCGGTGTAATATGTTTAAATAAATATTGCTGCTTTTTTATCTGGCTGAAATTTTCTGCATTTTCTATGCCCACAATGGTAATGTTTTCAGCTACTGTAAAATTTTCGTGATCGCTTATAAAAATATAACTGCCTTCGGCAGGATGAAGTATAATTTTTTTACCATTTAAGATGGCTTCCACCGGCTGATAACAAGTAACTAAAAAACCTTTAAAGCTGCGGATATTTTTTAGTTTGGAATTGCTGGCAATGCTGGTGGCTGTTGCTCTGGAAATATTTTCATCAGCAAAATGATTTACATAATCCTGTAAATTGGTTATGCCAAAATGATTATGTAAATATGCTGCCAGGTCTTTTTTTTGTGCAATAAAAATAATGGCCTTGCTATTGCTGATTTGTTGTTTTTGCAACATGCCATCCTGCAGCATTTTGGTAACGGTATTATGCTTCATTGCAGATGCTGGCAAACTGCTGTTGGGTAATAGCAATTGCAGTAATTGTTGCGCTATGTGCAGCGGTAACTTCATTTGTTAGGCCAGCTGGCTGATGATGCGTTTTATTTTGGTGTTGCGTTTATCGTCTTTCTCTAATTTATAAATGTGTTTGTAATTAAGGGCATTAGTTTCGGTAGGCGAACCATTGATGAGCAAAATATTTCTATCGTTGGCAAACTGCAAAATACCCTTGATATTATTAGGATGCAGCTTACCAATTTCATCCATCATACAATGCAGCCTGAAATCTTTAAAACGCTTGCTGGCTCCTTCTTTAAAAACATTCAGCAGCATAATATTGATCATTGCTTTTACCAGCACATCGGTACCCTCGCTGCCTACATTAGATAATTTTTCTACCCAGCCGGTATCATTCTGATTTTCTTCTATTCTGAATTTTAATTCAAACGAATCGGATAAAGCAATCGTATCTTTTCTGTACTCTGCAATGGCTTTACTCAGTTGTTTTAAAAGCTCTACTGCTTTTTTATTTTTGCTGCTGGCATCTACCGAAGAAAAAAGATTGAGCCCGCCAATATCAAATGCATTGTCATCGTTGTAGGTTTTTATCTGCATTAAAAGCTGCACTACTTTATTAGCACTGTCATCAATACGCAGTTCAATTTTACGTATAGCACCTACAAAATTTTTATTGTCGAAATCTTTATTGATATTGCTGATCACTTTTTGTATCTCACCCGCCTTGCTCATCAAATCGTTGGTTTGCTTACCCACCAGATTTATCACATTGGCAAATCTTTCGTTTACCCTTTTTTCGTATTCTTCAATTTTACTGTTGCTGATAAATTCATTCAGCTCCTCTGCAAATTGCTGGTAACTGTGTTTATCGGTAAGGCTGCTGGTAAACTTAAAAATATTATCGGTAGAAAAGTTGCCTAAAAATTTATTAGCTGCTTCTTTTAGCTCATCCAGTCTTTTAATAGCGGTATAATAGCAGCGATTGATTTCATCAATTAGAATTTTGCAGGTTCTGTCGTTTTTGTAAATATCTTTTTCTTCGGTGTAAGCGGCTGGCAGGCTCAGGTAAGCATCTGTTTGTTGGTAGCGTACAAATGCTTTGCTATCATCTTCCTGTTGTAGTAATTGTTGTTGCAACTGGTGCAATAAAGCTTCTGTTTCTTTTACCTCGGCAGTAATTTTTTCTTTTTGCAGGCGGTGTTTTTCTTCTTCAAAACCACACTGTTTATCTAAAGTATTTTTTTGTGTTTTAAATTGCTCTGCTTTATCTATCAGTTCTTTTTTATCTTTTTTATACTCGGTTACTTTATCCCTGTTGTCTTCAATAAATTTTAATTCCTGCGTAATGTTTTGTAATTGCAGATTGATGTTGTCCAGTTTTTTTGTATCGGCACCCTTGCCCGTAAGTTCCAGTGTTTGCTGTTTTAATAATTCCTGTTCTTCTTTTTTATCAGCTATCTTTTGCAGTTTAATGGCCTCTTCAATTTGTTCCAGCTGTTGCTTCAGCAATAATTCAATGGCAGCGATTTTTTTATCGTATTCCCTTTGCTTTATTTTTAGCTGCTTGTTTTGTTCTTCTTCAATTTGCAGTAAGTTTTGTTGAGCTTGTACCAATGCCTCGCTTGCTGCGGCAATGGCTGCATCAATAGTAATTACTGCATTTTGCTTGGCTTCTTTTGCTTTTGCTTCCCAATCTTTTTTATTAAACTGTGCTTGTTGCAACAGCATTTTATCCTGATCTTGTTTATAGTCAACTTGTTTTAAACTGTCTTTTGCATCTTTTACCTGCGGCTGGTATTTTTTGCGCAATTGCTCCAGTTTTTTTAATTCATCGGCCTGTAATTTTTGTAGCTGGGTTTGCGCCGTAGTTAGTACTTGTTGTGCTGCTTTAAGTTCGGCTTTATATTGTGCCAATGTTTTTACTTGCACCGGTACATTTTCCAGCGATAGTTCAATACCAAAAAGTGTATTGCTTTTATCTTTTATTGCAGGAGATAATTGGGTATTAAATAAAATAGCCTCGGGCAATAATTTACCAATATTATTTTCCCAATTGGGGCGGTGGATATTTAGCCAACCGTACAATGCCGCTTCGCTGCTGGCAAGGTTTTGTGTTATGCTATCGGCAGTTATTTGCGCCGAAAAAATAGTTTGCTGTAATTTTTCCTGCTCTCTTTCGGTGGCTTGTTGTATGGCCGTTTCTTCTATTGCTACTTGTTTTTGCAGGTTGTCTATTTTATTTTTTAAATGCTCCTGTTCGTTGGCATTTTGTTGCAATGCCACTTCGTATTGCGTAACGGTATTTTTTGCATCTTCTAATTCGGCATCAAAAAAGCGCTGGTGCGTAGCGGTGGCTTTGCGTATTTTTTCCTGTTGCAAATTACTTTGTTGCTGCTCTACATTTTGCCTGGCCTGCTCCATATTTTGCAGGTGGTGTTGCCTTACTTCTGCGTTTAATTTTTCAAGCAATTGGCGGGCCTCTTCTTTATTACTGTTGCTTTGTTCTTTTGCGGTAAGCTGTTCTTCTTTTTTATTTTGTTCTACAGTTTTTGCTGCTTGGGTAAGTGCCTGCAAAAGGCTATCGTACTTGGTAGTTACTTCGGCAAACTGGGTGGTGAGTAATAATTTTTCTTTGGTTAGTTTATTCAGCTCAGCATCCAGACTGGTTTTTTTATTTACTCTTTCTATTACCGTTTCAATTTGCAGGCGACTGTAATAATCAGTTTTTTCTTTTGCTTTTTTAATGTCATTTTCCAGTACACTTATTTCTGCTTTTATTTTATCCAGTTTATTGCTGTGGCGTACTTCGCCGGCTTCAATACGTTCCAGTAAAGTGGCTTTTTCCGCTTCCTGCTTTTCTTTTTTATCCAGTAGTTTAGGAATGTTGCGTTGCACCTGTGCCGCTGCCCAGGCCAATTGCAGCGAAAATTTATTTTTCTCGCTTTCTAAATGCTTTATGGCCAAATGATTTTTTACTGTAGTATCGGCCTGCTTGGCAATATGCGGTTGCTTGTATAAATGAATATCGTTTAACTGGCTTTCAAAACCTTTTAAGTGGTGGGTATAACTTTGCAGATCGATACTGATATCTTCTTCATTAAGCGACATGATAATGGTTTGCTTAATAAATTCTGCTTCCAGCTTACTGTTTAAAAAAACGTTTTGTATGGTACGGGGAATATTCTGGTATTGCTTGCTTTGCAGTAAAGCATATTTAGTAAACTCTTTTTTACCAGCTTCGTTATTACCATACAAAATATCACGATACTCTTCGTAGCGGTCAATTTTACGAGTATGGTCAATATGCTGTTCATCTAATATTTTTCGGTTGTCTTCCCATTTTTCAAAAGCATGTCCTTCGCTGCTTACAAAAAAATCTCTGCTGTACGCACTATCAAAAAATCTAAAACATACTTTGCCCTGGCTTTTAAAGGCTACTACGCAAAAGGGCCCTGTTTCCCGCTGTACTTCAAAAATTAAAAATGAGTTTTGAAAAGGGAAATAATATTCAGCAAAATTTTTCTTTTCTTTTGATATACCGAGTTTTAAAGTATCGGCATTGTAAAAAAATAAAATGGCCCTTAGTAAAGTGCTTTTGCCTACGCCTTGCGTACCAATTAAATGTACATTACCATCCACCATCACTTCGGCATAGCGGATGGTGGCACTATTGATAAAAATTATTTTATTTAAGAATCTCATGCGCTGTTTCCTCTTGTATTTGAATGCTTACTATTAGTTGTTTAATATAGTTGTACGATGCTACCACTTTGTATTGGTTGGTCAATTCGTTCTCCAGTTCGGCATAGCCGGGTTGCACCAGTTGTTTATCAATAAGTTGGTTTATGCGTTCGGCATAACTGCCTTCGCCGGTAAGGCGTTTCATTATTTCTAATTTATCTTTTAAGCTGGCATCTACTTTTACCTGCTGCTGTACATCAGCGGGTGTAAACCTAAAGCCCGGAGCAAAGCCATTATCAAAACTCATAAAAAAATCTACCACATCTACCCAGCGGTAGGCTTGTTCTATTTTATTGTCCAGCGTAGCTTTAATTTCATTTCTGGAAAAGTAAAAATATTCATCGCCCCGTTCCAGTATAAAACCAATGGCAAAAAAATAGTTGTATAGTTCATCAAAGTTTTCATCTATGGCAGTGTATAATTTACTGCTGTTGTCTTCCACACTATTGCTGCAAATAAATTTGCCTTTACTCAATGTGTCAAAAATATCGGCGGTGTACCGGTTGGGTGTGTTCATGTTGTAATTAGTTTACTCCTTTTATTTATTCAGCACCATGGCATATTCTACTTGCTCATCTTTTTGGTACGTATCTTTTATAGTAAGTTCCTGTTCGTAAATAGAAACCATTTGGCAAAAAATAGTGATTTTTTCTTCGTAGCTCACCGGCCGTGGGTAATTGTATTCCATAATAAAATTGTGCAAGTGCCTGCCCGATGCGGCAAAGCCTCTTTTCAATTCTTCTAAATCTATAAATATTTCATCCTCAGTTTGCGGTAGTAAATCTTTACTGGCCAACGCTTCTGCCACCTGCATGGTAGTTTTTTTGCCTTGCTTTATTTTGGCAAATACTTTTTCTATTTGTAATCTGCCTTCGTCGGTGTGTAAATATTCCAGCGATAATTTTAAAGGATAGCTGGGCCTGCTTTCAAAAATCACATCATTTTTTTGTTGCAGCAAAAATGCCAGGTTGGTTTTTGCTTTTAATTCAAACTGGTCTTTTAGATATTTTACCTGCTTTATTTTTTCTTGAATACTGCTTTGGTGTTTTACCTGGTTTAAGTATTCTATAATTTGCTTTTGGGTTTCTATTAAATTATGCCGACTTTCGGTAAGCTGTGCCCTAAGTAAGGTAACTACCTGTTTTAGCTCTTCATCTAACGCAGCGGTAAAAAAAGTAAGTTCATCATCTGTTACCAGCTTATCGGTATTTTCTATCAGTAAATATATTACCCTGCGCTTATCATCAAATGCTTCCAGCTTAGCAATTTTTATGGCGTAATTGGGTTCTGTTTTAAAAGCGTTTTCAATGTTACGGTTAAGGTCAATTACATTACGTAAAGTAGTACGCCCAATTTTACGCAGTGCCGCCTTTATTTGTTTAAGGTAAGTAAACTTGCGGTGCTCATTATTTTCCTGCAGGTAAAAATTAATTTGCTGCTTTACCTGTAAAATATTTTCGCTGATGTAGGCGGTATTTATTTCCTCATTTACTTCCAGCACCTGTTCAAAAAATTGCTGAAACTGGTCATCAATTTCTAAGTTGGGGCCATTGCGGCTAAGGATATGTTTGCTGATTAAAACTTCAATTTTATCTTCGGGCAGCAGTTCAATGGCATGATCGTATTTGTAAGCAAAAGATTTGCGCTTTTCAAACATTTCTACCAGCAACTCCTTACTGCTGTTGAGTGTGTTGATCAGTTCTTTAAGCGATAAGATGTACGACATTGCTATTGGTAATTGGCTAAATAAAGATGGGTTTCATTGCTGAAACCCAGTGTAATTTGGAGCGCAAATATAATGGCTTTTACTACAAAATGCTTAATAATTTTAATGCTACAAACTCGAACTTTTCTTTAATTGTGCCTCCCCGGTTACCGTGCCCATATCATTTATAATCTCGTTGCCAAACTCACTTGTTTTTAAAAGTGTGGCGCCGCTCATTAAATTATAAAAATCTATGGTAACTCTCTTGCGCATGATAGCGGCTTGCAGTGCATCTGTAATCAGGTCTGCAGCTTCTTTCCAGCCAATGTATTCTAAAAGCATACAGCCACTTAATATTACTGATGAGGGGTTCATACTGTTGGTGCCGGCAAATTTTGGTGCGGTGCCATGGGTAGCTTCAAACACGGCATAACCGGTTTTGTAGTTGATGTTGGCGCCGGGTGCAATACCAATGCCACCCACTTCGGCAGCCAGGGCATCCGAAATATAATCGCCGTTTAAGTTAAGCGTTGCTACCACCGAAAAGTCTTTGGGAGCAATCAATATCTGCTGTAAAAAATTGTCAGCAATAATATCTTTTACCAACAATTTGCCTTCGTGCAATGCCTTACGCTGCACTTCGTTGGCATGTGCTTCGCCATGTTCTTTTTTCAACTGATCCCATTCATCCCAGGTAAAAGTTTTATCGCCAAATTCCTGACGGGCCACTTCGTACCCCCAGGTTTTAAAACCACCTTCGGTATATTTCATAATGTTGCCTTTATGCACCAGGCTTACCGAAGGCAGGTGATTTTCCAGCGCATGTTTAATAGCAGCCCTCACCAATCTTTTGCTGCCTTCGTTACTTACAGGTTTTACGCCGTAACTGCTATCACCGGGAAAGCGAATATTTTTCACCCCCATTTCTTCTATCAAAAACTTTTCAAATTTTTGCGCTTCGGCACTGCCGGCTTTCCATTCTATACCAGCATAAATATCTTCTGTATTTTCTCTAAAGATCACCATGTCCACATGTTCGGGATGTACCACCGGCGATGGCACCCCTTTGAACCATTTTACCGGACGTACGCAGGCATACAGATCAAGATCTTGCCGCATAGCCACATTTAATGAGCGTATACCGCCGCTAATAGGAGTGGTTAACGGGCCTTTTATACTTACGATATAATCTTTTGCTATTTGCAGGGTTTCGGCAGGCAACCATTCGCCGGTTTGCTTAAAGGCTTTTTCGCCGGCCAACATTTCTTTCCACTCAATTTTTCGTGTGCCACCATACGCTTTTTCTACTGCTGTATTAAAAACTGCTTCAGCCACTTTCCAAATTTCCGGACCAATGCCATCGCCTTCAATAAACGGAATGATAGGGTTATTGGGCACTTGTAATTTACCATCTGCCCCCATTGTAATTTTTTCTGCCATAAATATGATTTTTTTTGAGCCGGGCTTTTGAATCACTATTGGGGTTCATTGGCAACGGTCGCTTGTTAATTTTTATTTTTTAGTAAAAAAGTGAAAATTAATCACTCTTGTACTGTAAATCTGTATTGAACTTTTTAGGTGTTGCAAATTTAAGAAAACGAAGGCGTAGTTTGAAGGGAATAAAAGCTTTCTGTTTTTGGCAGAAATTTTAACCCGAAAAATATTTTAAAATTTTCTTTTAATTCTAAAACTACAGGTGATAGTAAAGTTAGTGTTTGTAGGGGGAGGATCAGTTAACAGGCAGGAAAAATTGCCGGAAATGTAGGCACCAATAGCACCATATTCGGTAATGTTTACCATAATGGGTATCGCCGAAGTTGAATAAGAGGATACATTATACGCATATCCAATTATTGGGGGAACAGCAAAAACGTTAAGTGGCTGATTGCTTCCCTGTGTAATACCTGTTCTGTCAAATAATATCCGGGCAAAATCGCCTGGTACATCAGGGATTCTTGCGCCTATAACCTGGTGTGTAAGTATAAATGATGAAGTTTCCAGGGAGTCGGGGTTAAACACACGGGCTATCAAAACTATATGCTGTTCCGTTTACGGTGTAATGTATAAATTCCTCTGTTCCCGATACAGTTGCATCTTTATTACAGGAATAGAATAAGAAAGAAAATAGGCTAATTGTAAAAACCAGTATAATTTTTACGGAAGAAAAAATTTTCATAAACAGATAATTTTGAAAACGAACTTGTACAATATTAATGCATAATAACAGCAATTAAAAGTTTATCGAACAATTCATCCACTCCCCGTCAAACTTTGCATAGGGATATTTTTTATAAAAATTAATAGCTGGTTCGTTCCAATCTAATACCTGCCACATCATGCCGCTGTAGTTTTTTGTTTTACATTCTTCAATCAATTCATCAAATAATAATTTGCCAATGCCTTTGCCCCGCATTTGTTCTGTTACTAATAGATCTTCCAGGTACAAGCGTTGCCCCTTCCAGGTGCTGTAGCGGATGTACCATAATGCAAAACCTTCTACTTTGCCATCTGCTTCGGCCACAAAAGCCCACCAAACCGGGGTTTCGCCAAAGCCGCTTTGTACAAAATGATCAAAATCAACCGTCACCTGTTCAGGCGCTTTTTCATACACCGCTAATTCATGTATCAATTCCATCATCCGGGCACAATCTTCTTTTACAGCTCTTCTTATTATAACTGACATTGATTAAAATTTTATTACTGAAAATACTACGGTTAACTGCAATGTTATGGCAATGGCCAAACAAAGTATCCAGCCCCAAAACCATTTTAATGATATACCTGTTGTTCTTACATTTAAAAAATATAAAACGATCATTACCACAACGGCAATAATTAATGATAATAAAAAGAATGTTGCTGAGTTATAATTGAGGAACGAAGCAGCGATGGCATACGGCAATAAAATAACAGAGCCCGCTAAACAGGTGCTGCCAATGTTTTTTATAAAATCCCATTTTATATTTTTCAAAAAGAAAAAGGCTGCGGCAATTTGTATACTCCATTTTGCACCGGCAATGCCTGTGGATAATAATTTTTGCTGCATACTGCTGTACAGCGGGCAAACATCTACAAACCACCAGGTGATAATTGCAGACAGCACAAAATAAATAATGGCCAGCAGTATCTTTTTATTATCGTTCATGTTTTTTATTGAAGGGCCTGTTCCAGGTCCATTAAAATATCCTGTATATTTTCTATGCCCACACTCATGCGTATGAGGCCATCGGTAATGCCATACAGTTCCCTTTTTTCTTTAGGCACACTAAAATGCGTCATACTTGCCGGATGGCAAAGTAAAGTATCGCAGGTGCCTAATGACACGGCACGTATGCACATCTGTAATTTATCAATAAATATTTTAGCGGCTTCCAATCCATCCTTCATTTCAAAACTTAACATGGCTCCGGGATGGCGCATTTGTTTTGCTGCGGTATAATAATCGGGGTGCGATGCTAATCCTAAATAATTTACTTTACTTATGGCAGGATGTGCTTCCAAAATGCCGGCAACTTCCATTGCATTGTGGCAATGCCTTTCCATACGCACTTCTAAAGTTTTCATGCCCATGGTTAATAAAAATGCATCAAAAGGGTTGCTGTTGCTGCCTAACAAACGATGTATTTTGGTAACATGACTGTTCATCTTCTCCAGGTCTTTACCTACCAATACGCCGCCAATGGCGGTGCCATGGCCATTTAAAAATTTGGTGGTGCTGTGAAAAACATAATCTACCCCATACTTAAAGGGTTGTTGCAGGTATGGTGTGGCAAAAGTATTGTCGCAGGCTACCGTTAAATTAAACTGCTTTGCAAGTTTGGTCAGTTCTTCAATATCCACACAATTTAATGTGGGGTTGGCAGGGGTTTCTAAATACAACATTTTTATTTTATCGTCCGCCTTCATCATGGCTTCGGCTGTAGTCAAATCCCTCAGGTCAACAATAACAGCATCAATGCCCAATGGCGGCAACACTTTTTCCACCAACTCCTGCGATCCTCCGTACAAAGAAAAATGCGTAAGTATCTTATCGCCGCTTTTTAAATTGCTTATCAGCAATGTACTTAAAGCAGCCATGCCACTGGCGTGTAATATAGCTTTTAATTGGAGTGGGCTTCCATCATCATTCATTATACCAAAACTTTCCAGTGCTGCAATTTTATCTTCAGCTTCGGCAGTAGAAGGGCTGCCCCAACGACCATAAATATACCCTTTTTCTTCTCCATTAAACCTGCGCATGCCTTGTTCGGCTTCGTCAAACACATAAGTGCTGCTGGCATAAATAGGTGTAAGGTGAGCATAATTAGGATCCTTGGTATGGCTGGCATGAATAGCCATGGAACTAAAACCGGTAAGCGTATTCTTTTTATCAGGCATGTTATAAGTTTGTGGTTTGCTATTTTTAATTTGTGCTTGGTGAAGTATTAACTTTGTTATGTTCATCAAAAGTAAAAAAATAAAAATGAAAGAACTGCTGCAGCAATATGCCGCTTATAATATTTGGGCCAATAAAATATTATTTGAAAGAATAAGTAAGCTTGGCGAAGAGCAGATCAATAAAGAAATAGTCAGCAGTTTTTCTTCAATATACAAAACGGCGCTTCACTTATGGCAGGCAGAAAATATCTGGTGGCAACGGCTTAAGCTGGTAGAAAATGTGGCGATACTGAGCGAAACTTTTACCGGCAACTTTAGTGAATTAACTGCGGGCCATGCAAAGCAAAGCCAGCAATGGGCCGAATGGGTGGATGGCGCAAATGAAATTCAATTGGTGCATGTATTTGCCTTTGTACGTAATAAAGAACAGTATAAAATAAAAGTGCAGGATATGTTATTGCACCTGTTTAATCATGCTACTTTTCACCGGGGGCAATTGGTTACTATGTTAAGGCAATTGGGAGAGGTGGATAAAATACCTTCCACCGATTTTGCTACTTATTGCAGGGTAAAAATAAAGCGCAATAAAAAAAGCTGCATTGTATTAATGCAGCTTTTTAAATATTTTGTTTTTAATTTAATTATGATCGATCATCTTTAAAATTACCCCGTACGATGCATCGGAATAAGTGCCGTTTGCACTTCCTTTATTCCAGTATAAAAAACTGCGGTACACAAGGCCAATGCCTTTTGCATATTTAGCTTCACTAAAAGTTCTGTCGATAGCGGTTTGATTATCTATTTCTGCAACTTTAATAGTACTGTCAATTGTTAATGTACCTACTTTGGCAGGCATATTAATACTATCGTAATAATAATCCCAATCGTCGTAAAATTTAAGATAAGGCGTTTGAGAATTGGCGTTGATGTAAGAATTGCCTTTCCAGCTGTAATCCTGCCGTATTGGGCTTTTTAATTTAATAAAGCGAAGATTGTTTTCAATAAACTCGATACCGCCTTCGGTAGCTATTGCCATAAAAGTATTATCGGCAACCCATGGAGCAGCAGGGTAACTGCGGATGTACCTGATTATTCTGTAGGCTGGCCTGCCCGATGCATCCGTTACCTGTGCATCAACCAAATGTTTAACCTGGTAGCTATTGGTGGTGGCCGATACGCCAAAATTACTGTAGTACACAATTGAATCGAGGCTATAGGTAATGTATTTGCCTACCGTAAGCGGAAAATAATCGCTTAATGGTGCGGTGGCAAATTGCTCGGTGCTTTTTTTACAGGCGCTGAACATTATTAGGGTGGCAATTACTAAAAAAGAAACTTGTTTTCTCATAAATGGGGTGTTACAAATACAGCTATAATTTTTATGTAAAAGCTGCCTGTTATAGTAAAATGGGAGCAGTACGTTGTATAATGCCACCACCAATTACATCATCGCCTTCGTAAAATACCGCACTTTGGCCCGGGGCAATACCTTTCACATTATCGTAAAAACGCACATTTATACCATTTTCGTATGTGTACAGGTTAGAAAGGGCACCTTTATCTTTATACCTGATCTTGGTTACCGCTTCCATGCCTTCGCTAACGCCTTCATATTTTAACCAGTTGAGCTTGGTTACCTGCATTTCGCTGCGGTTCAGGTCATCTTCCTCTCCCAGCACAACGGTGTTGGTTTCAGGAATTATTTCGGTAACAAAAGCTGGTTTGCCCAGTGCAATATCCAGCCCTTTGCGCTGGCCGATAGTATAAAAAGGATAGCCTTTATGTTTGCCTAATACCTTGCCGGCTTTATCAATAAAATTGCCCCCATCCACTCTTTCTTCCAGTCCTTCTACCTTGCGTTTTAAAAAGCCCCGGTAATCATTATCAGGTACAAAACAAATTTCGTAGCTCTCGCTTTTTTTAGCCAGCTCGGGGTAGCCAAAATCATGCGCCATCTGGCGGATCTCCGTTTTGCGGTAAGTGCCTAATGGTAAAATGGTGCGGCTTAGCAAATCTTGTTGCAATCCCCACAGGGCATAGCTTTGGTCCTTGGTTTCATCCAGGCCTTTACGTAAAAAAAATCTTCCGTTGGTATGTTGGTGCACCTGTGCATAATGCCCGGTGCTGATGAAGTCGCAGCCTAGTGCATCGGCACGTTTCATCAATGCCCGCCATTTAATATGCGTATTGCACATTACACAGGGGTTGGGCGTGCGGCCCGCTATATATTCATCTACAAAATTCTCAATTACAAAATCGCCAAACTCTTCCCGTATATCTAAAATAAAATGTGGAAATCCGTGCTGTACTGCCGCTTGCCGGGCATCATTAAAACTATCCAGGTTGCAGCAACCGGTTTCTTTTTTGCCGGTGGTGCCCACACTACTGGCATAATCCCATGTTTTCATAGTAATGCCCACAACTTCATAGCCTTGCTTATGAAGCATTAAAGCGGCCACAGTACTGTCGATACCGCCACTCATGGCCATTAAAACTTTTCCTTTTTTACTCATGTTTTTGTCTCCGGTGCAAAGATAAAGGATAGTTGATGGTTGATGGTTGATGGTTGATGGTTGGGGTTTTCGATTTGGGGAGTTTTTTAATAAGCTGCAAGGGGCAAGCTTCAAGGGGTAGCTCTCCGATCTTAACCGCTTTTGCTTGTTACAAAACTATTTTTTAAAAAAAGGCCCCTTGCGGCTCCTCCCCATGAAGCTCTTCGCCTCAGGCTCTGAATAACTTTATCCCGATACTATCGGGATAACTTTCAACTTTTCATTTACTTTGCAGCCATGCAGCAATATTTAGATTTAGTTAAACATATTATAGCAACCGGTACCGATAAAAGCGACCGTACCGGCACCGGAACAAGAAGCGTTTTTGGGTACCAGATGCGGTTTGATCTGCAAAAAGGCTTTCCATTGGTAACCACAAAAAAAACCCACTTAAAAAGTATCATTTACGAATTGCTTTGGTTTTTACAGGGCAGTACTAATATTGGCTGGTTAAAAGAACATAATGTAAAAATTTGGGATGAGTGGGCTGATGAGAACGGCGATCTTGGTCCGGTGTATGGTAAACAATGGCGCAGTTGGTCGGGTGCAGATGGAGTAGAAATAGACCAGGTAAAAGACCTTATCCATCAAATAAAAAATAACCCCGACAGCAGGCGCATGATCATCAGTGCCTGGAATGTGGCCGAGTTGCCAAAGATGAAGCTGATGCCCTGTCATTGTCTTTTTCAGTTTTACGTTGCTAACGGAAAATTGAGTTGCCAGTTGTACCAGCGCAGCGCCGATGTATTTTTAGGCGTGCCTTTTAATATTGCATCTTATGCATTATTAACCATGATGATTGCACAGGTTTGCGGCCTGGAGCCCGGCGAATTTGTACACAGTTTTGGTGATGTGCATTTGTACAGTAACCATTTTGAACAAGCTAATCTGCAATTGACCCGTTCGCCTTTTCCATTACCAACAATGAAGATTAACCCCGAAGTAAAAGATATTTTTGATTTTAAGTTTGAAGATTTTGAGTTGTTGAATTATGTGAGCCATCCTGGGATAAAAGCACCGGTGGCGGTGTAATAAGATCGATATTTTGTATATCAATTATTAGGTAATGACGAAAGCTAAGCAATACCATTTGAATTTTAAAACTGTACCCTCTCCAAATATATACAAACCGGTAATCGAATGCGATACGGATAGTTCTGGATATACTTTGAGTATTGAACTTGCCGGTTTTTTAGCATCTTGCAACGAAAATGAAACACAAGAAATAATTGATGATGTCATAAGTTTGGATGCATTCAATTCCGGTGCTGATGGTTATGAAATTTCAGCAAATGAGTACGATTCAGTAGAGATATTTTCGCCTCCTGCAAGAGCTTCGTTCTGGAATGGAACAGGTTATAATGATATTCCTTTGCAGGATTTTTTGGATATTTTAAATGAATGGATAGCCTTTTTAAATTCATTATCCGGTAAGTATAAAAGTTAACCTGGAAGTAAAAGATATTTTCCCGCAAAGCCATGAAGCCGGTATCTAAAATAGCTTAGAGGAAAAAATTCAAGATTTTCTTTGTGTTCTTTGCTTCTTTGTGGGATAATTTCTTCCTTTTTACACATTATTTTCCCCAATTTTTCGTTGTTACATAAGTTTAATCCAACTTATGAAAACAACCTTTACTTTTTTCGCTTTATTTTTTTGCTTTTTAACCGCCGCCGCACAGCCGGCGCAGGATACTACTTTAAAAGAGCAAAAGGAAAATGTAATTAAAGAAACCACTATTGTTAAGGTAGAAAACCTGGGTGAGTTAATTAATACCGGCCACCCCGAAATGCGGCCCACCATTTCTGCCGATGGCAATATGCTGTTTTTCATCCGCCAGAATGATCCCGCCAATATTCAATACGAAACTGTACCCAACTCACAGGATATCTGGTATTCTTTAAGGGATACTGTCGGCAAATGGAGCAAGGCCAAACATTTAAGCGCAAAAGTAAATGCCTCGCAATACAATGCGGTGTACTGGATATCGCCGGATATGAACACCATTTTATTAAAGGGTTCCTTTATAGATGGACAATATTTGGGCATGGGTGTAAGCATGATACATAAAAGAGAAGACAACAGCTGGACGAATGCCGAAATGCTGAAGATCCGCAATTTTAATAAGTTCAGTTTTACACAGCAAATAGGTGCCTCTATGGGGCACGATGGTAAAACCTTATTGTTTTACATGAGCGATAAAAAAAATACTTATGAGAATGATATTTATGTATCGTTTTTAGAAGGCAATGATATTTGGACGGCACCCAAAAGTTTAGGTAAAAAAATTAACCTGCCGGATTATAACGAGATGAGCCCGTTTATTGCAGCAGATGGCGTTACACTTTATTTTAGCAGCGACAGGCCCGGCGGCATTGGCGAAAATGATATCTGGATGAGCAAACGTTTGGATGATAGCTGGACAAAATGGAGCGACCCTATAAACCTGGGCAAACCAATAAACACCGAAGGTTCCGAAGCATTTTTTACCATGGATGCCGGTGGCGAATTTGCTTATTTAACCAGCAGTGATGGTGCCTATGGTGCCAGCGATATTGTAAGGGTAAAATTATTGGAAAAAGAAAAACCCAATCCGGTTGTACTTGTAAGTGGCAATGTTTACAATGCCAAAACCAAAGAACCATTAAGTGCCGAATTGATCTATCAAACTTTGCCTGATGGTGCCGATGCAGGTACTGGCATTAGCAGCCCGGTGGATGGCTCTTTTAAAATTGTATTGCCCTACGATAAAAATTACAGCATCAGGGCATCGGCAGATAAATTCTTTGCCATCTCCGAAAACTTAAACCTGGATTCTTTAATAAAGGCAGGCTATAAAGAAATTCATAAAGATCTGTATTTAGCACCTATAGAGATTGGACAGGTGTTCCGGTTAAACAATGTATTCTTCGACTTTGATAAATTTACTCTAAGGCCGGAAAGTTATGTGGAATTAGACCGTGTAGTGAAGTTCTTAAATGAATACCCCAATATAGAAATAGAAATGAGTGCCCATACCGATAGCAAGGGTTCTGATGATTATAATATGACACTAAGTGCTAACAGGGCCAGATCGGTAATGGAATATATTTTATCTAAAGGCATTGCTACCAAACGTATCATATCGCAGGGCTATGGCGAAACAAAACCTGTTGCGGCTAACGCCAATCCTGATGGTACAGATAACCCCGAGGGCCGCCAGTTGAACAGGCGTGTGGAGTTTAAAATTTTAAAGAACTAAATGTTTCCGCAGAAAGCGCAGAGAAATACAATATCTTCTTTTCTGCGCTTTCTGCGTATTCTGCGGGCCAAAATCTAAATTCCTTATTTTTGATGCCTTATGATCTCACTTATTGCAGCAGCCGCAGAAAATTACGCCATTGGACAGGATAACCAGTTACTCTGGCATTTGCCCAACGATCTTAAATTTTTTAAAAACACCACCTGGGGTATGCCTGTAATTATGGGCCGCAAAACTTTTGAAAGCGTAAACAAACCTTTACCCGGCAGAATAAATATTGTAATTACCCGTCAGCCAGAATGGACAGCCGAAGGCGTGATAGTGGCAAAAGATATAGAGGATGCTATAAAGAAAGCCGAAGCAACCAACTGCAAAGAAATATTTGTAATTGGCGGTGGCGAAATTTACTGGCAAAGCATGGGCATTGCCGATAGAATTTATCTTACCAGGGTGCATAAAGATTTCCCCGATGCAGATGCCTACTTTCCCGATATTGAAGAAGACCAATGGGAATTAATCTCCAACGAAGATTTTGATTTTGATGCCAAGCATGCTTACAATTATTCGTTTCAAATTTGGGAGAAGAAATAATTGTAACTTTAAGTATAAATTAAACCCAATGCAAAAGATTAAAGGTTTGAAAATTGTACGTACCAAAAGCGGTAAACCAAAGCAACTGGTTATTGATATTGACAAGCATTACGATGTGGTGGAAGATTTACTGGATATTATTGAAGCAGAAAGCAGGCTAAATGAAAAAACAATGCCAGCGGAAGAAGTATATAAATTAATTGAAACAAAACGTAAACAGGCAAAAAAGAAAGCATAATGCCTTATCAAATTGTATATACGACATCAGCAAATAAAGAGCTTTCTGAAATCCCGGTTGCTGACTATAAAAAAGTAATTGCTGCTGTTAACTCACTTGCAGACAATCCGTTTCCTCACGGGGCTTTAAAATTAGAGGGCGTAAAGGGAAAATTATACAGAATTAGAAAAGGGAATTACAGAATTATTTATTCTGTTGAGCATTCAGTTATAACAGTCACTATCTTAAAAATTGCACATCGTAAAGATGTTTACCGCAGTTAATGTACTCCAATTTTCAATTAGCAAAAAAATACCTGCACTATTACATTACCGCTTCCAACGGTAAAGGCCATGGCATTCATTCGCCTTTTGTATTTGATTTTATTAAACAGGTAAAAAATGATAAAAAAAAATACGCTTGTTGTGAGTTAATTGAAGCAAGAAGAAAAGCATTGTTGAATGATAACAATGTAATTGAAGTAGAAGATTTTGGGGCAGGCTCTTCGGTAATTAAAACCGATAAACGTGTAGTTAAAGATATTGCCCAATCATCTTTAAAACCCAAAAAGTTTTCGCAGTTATTATTCAGGATGGTAGAGTATTATAAACCAGAAACTATTTTGGAATTGGGTACTTCATTTGGCATTACTACTGCTTATCTTGCCGCAGGCAATACTCACGCAAAAGTATTTACCTGCGAAGGTGCAAAAAGTATAGCCGCCATTGCAAAGCAAACCTTTGGACATTTAAGTTTAAAAAATATTGCACTCACCGAAGGTGATTTTACTCATACCTTGCCACCGCTTTTACAGCAGTTGCAACATGTTGATCTTGCTTTTGTAGATGGCAATCACCGTAAGGTACCCACACTGGATTATTTTACACAACTGCTGCAATACGCCAACCAGCACACCATATTAGTTTTTGATGATATTCACTGGAGTGCCGAAATGGAAGAAGCCTGGGCCACCATACAGCAACATCCGGCGGTAACGCTAACTATCGATCTTTTTTTCATCGGCATAGTTTGCGTAAACACAGATATAAAAGTAAAACAACATTTTACCATAAGGTTTTAACTGTAGCACCAACGGAATTTCTAAATTAAAAAAACTCAAATTCACCATCAGGCGTTAGGTGCTTTTTGTTACCTTTACTATAATAATTTTCTTATGACTATAGGCGTTTTAAAAGAACCAGCACCCGAAACCAGAGTCTCCCTACTTCCCGAACATTTGGCCACCCTTAAAAAATGGAATGTAAATGTTTGTATTGAAAGCAATGCAGGTGCTACTGCTTTTGCCAACGATGATAAATATACCGAAGCCGGGGCAACCATACAATCAAGGGCCGAAATTTTACAAAGCAGCGATATCATATTATCGATCAACACCCCTGATAAATCAGAAATCGAAAATCTGCAATCTAAAATTGTATTGGGTGTTTATCAACCTTTGTTTACAGCACAAGTAATGAAAGACTGGGCAACAAAAGGTTTAACGGTGTTTAGTATGGATATGCTGCCCCGCACTACCAGGGCACAAAGCATGGATATATTGAGTAGCCAGGCCAATATTGCAGGTTATAAAGCGGTGTTAACGGCAGCAAATTTATTCCCCAAATATTTCCCCATGTTTATGACGGCTGCAGGCAGCGTACCACCTGCAAAAATGCTGATATTGGGTGCTGGTGTTGCAGGCTTACAAGCCATTGCCACTGCAAAAAGATTAGGCGCTGTAGTAGAAGTTTTTGATACACGCCCTGCAGTAAAAGAAGAAGTGATGAGCTTAGGAGCAAAATTTGTAGAAGTGGAAGGTGCAGCCGATGCCAGCAAAGCCGGTGGTTATGCAGTAGAACAAACAGCAGAGTTTTTAGAAAGACAAAAAGCAAAAATTGCAGAGGCTGTTGCCAAAGCAGATATTGTAATTACCACCGCACAAATACCGGGTAAAAAAGCGCCGGTATTAATTACCACTGCCATGATGGAAGCCATGAAAAATGGCTCTGTAATAATTGATTTGGCAGCTGCAACAGGCGGCAATACCGAATTAACTAAAACAGATGAAACGGTTATTCATAATGGCGTAAGCATAGTAGGCAATTCTTACTTAGCAAGTACCATGCCCAGCGATGCCAGCAAATTATATGGTAAAAACGTGTTGAACTTTTTACAACTCATCATAACAAAAGAAGGCGCCATCAATTTAAATTTTGAAGATGATTTAGTAAAAGGAACTTGTGTGGTGCATGGCGGAGTAATTACTAACGACAGAGTGAATGCGATAATTAACGGATAATGAAATAATGAATAATTGATAATGCAACTTGAATGTAACATCCCAATTAACAAGTTAACTAATAAACCAATTAACTAATAGTATGGAAAATATTTTAGCATGGATTTCCGAAAACCAGCAGATCATCTACATCGTTATACTGATGGTATTTGTGGGTATTGAAGTAATTGGCCGGGTGCCCAGCGTATTGCATACACCATTAATGAGTGGCGCCAATGCCATACATGGTGTGGTTATCATTGGTGCCATCATTGTAATGGGCAAAGCCGAAACAGATAATTATTTAGCATTGGGCCTTGGCTTTTTTGCAGTGATATTGGGTACTTTAAATGTGGTGGGTGGTTTTGTAGTAACAGATAGAATGCTGGAAATGTTTAAGAAGAAAAAGGGATAACACGAATTATTCGAATTACACTAATTACACGAATTAAAAATCTCAGCGTCCTCTGCGACTCTGCGTGCAAAATACATACAATGGAATTGAATATTTTAACACTCTGCTACCTCATTGCTTCAGTAACTTTTATACTCGGGTTAAAAATGTTATCTAATCCGCTTACTGCACGTAAAGGAAATTTAGTAGCCGCTTTTGGTATGACGGTAGCAATATTTGCCACCATTTTTTTATACGAAGACAATGGCGAAAAACTGCACAACTATGTATGGATATTTGGCGGTTTGTTAATCGGTACTGTTGCAGGTACACTCTCTGCAAAAAAAGTAAAGATGACAGCGATGCCCGAAATGGTGAGTTTGTTCAATGGAATGGGTGGTGCCTGTGCTGCATTAATTTCTGCTGCGGAATTTTATCATATTTATAAATTACATGAAGCGGCCCCAGAAACGCCTTTTGCAGAACTGGCAACTGTTGGTCATTACATCACTATTGTAGCAGGCGCCATCATCGGTACCATTTCTTACACCGGAAGTATTATTGCCTGGGGCAAATTAAATGGCCGTGTAAAAGATTTTTCTTTTAAAGGACAACACATTGTAAATATGATCGTGCTGGTATTGGTAATTGCCGCATCTGTTTGGGCTTACCAATCCAATATCGGCAATATATTTTTACCTTTTATTTTAATCGGTTTTTTTGCATTCATCTACGGAATATTATTTGTAATGCCCATTGGCGGTGCCGATATGCCGGTGGTAATTTCTCTTTTAAATTCATTTACCGGTGTGGCCGCAGCATGCGGTGGGTTTTTGTATGATAATAAAGCCATGTTAACCGGAGGTATTTTGGTTGGTGCAGCAGGAACACTACTAACGATACTCATGTGTAAAGCCATGAACCGTTCTTTAACCAATGTGTTGATCGGTTCTTTCGGCGGCAATAAAAATACTGCTGTTGCTGGTGCAACAACCCCACAGGGTAATTATAAAGAAATCAGTTTAGCTGATGCTGCAATGGTAATGGGCTATGCCAATAAAGTAATGATCGTTCCGGGCTACGGCTTAGCGGTAGCGCAGGCACAACATATTTGTCACGAGCTGGAAAAAATATTAACTGAAAAGGGAGTGGAAGTAAATTATGCCATTCACCCGGTTGCAGGCCGTATGCCCGGCCACATGAATGTATTGCTGGCCGAAGCAGATGTGAGCTATGATAAACTGATGGAAATGGAAAACGCCAACGACGAATTTAAAACTACCGATGTGGTGTTGATATTAGGTGCTAACGATGTGGTAAACCCTGCCGCTAAAAATGATCCGGCGTCTCCCATTTACGGTATGCCTATTTTAGAAGTAGAGCAAGCCAAAACTGTTATCGTTAACAAGCGCAGTATGAAACCCGGTTATGCCGGTATAGAAAATGATCTTTTTTTTCAACCCAAAACAAGTATGTTATTTGGCGATGCCAAAAAAGTATTGCAGGATCTGTGTGCAGAAGTAAAAGCAATTTAGCATTTGTAGTTTGTTGGTTTTGGTTACGGACATTTGATCTTTGGGCATCATAGTTGCGTCGCACTCTTGTAGCATATAACACTCTTGAACTTTTATCTAAGCGGTTAAAGATCTGAAAAAGTATCAATTGTATTCCTCTTCATTCTCTGCGCCTCTGCGTGCCAATTTAAAATTGTAATTTACAACATGACCATCTATTTCCTCAGCGGCCTCGGTGCCAACTACAGTGCATTTAAGTACCTCAGCTTTCCACCTGCTGTGCAAACTGTTTTTATTGATTGGCTTACTCCCCAAAAAAACGAACCTATTAAAAATTACGCTAAAAGAATTGCTGAAAAAATAAACACCGCCGAGCCATTTATACTGGTGGGCTTATCATTTGGCGGCATGCTTGCCATGGAGGTAATAGAATTTGTACAGCCACAAAAAACCATTTTAATTTCCAGTGCAGCAAGGCGGCAGGAGTTACCGGCCTATTACCGGTTAGCCGGAACACTCCGTATTAATAAATTATTTCCGGCAGCAGTAATTAAAAAAGGCAACAGATTGATCAATTGGTTGATGGGAGTATCGGCAATAAAAGATAAACACCTGGTGGCAGAAATTTTAGCAGCTTCCAATCCCAAATTTTCAAAATGGGCCATCAACGAAATTGTAAACTGGCAAAGAAAAACTGCTTCCGAAAACATTGTTCGCATTCATGGGGATGGCGACAGGGTGTTGCCCATCATCAATTTTAAACCACAGCATCTGGTAAAAAATGGAGGGCATTTTATGGTGGCAAACAGGGCGGAAGAAATATCTGCAATAATTGAACAGGAGTTGAGAAAAATTTAATTTCCCTTCAATGAGTCAGCAAAAAAAATATTTATTGGGTTTTTGGGTTTTATGCCTGATCATCTTTTGTCGTTTATTGATTCTTACCATTGTTTATTTTACTGTACATCACTTTTCCGCACCTGCTAATGATCTTTCAAGAGTAAATATTTTTAGTATTTATGAATTAGTCGTTTTGGCAATATTCTTTTTGCAAGCGATGACCTATTGGTCGTTGAGGTATAGTATAATTAATAAAAATTGGGTAAAGGCCCACGTGTGGCTTATATTTTTTGCAATGATCATACTGCCTTTTTTTATGTGGCTTGGTTTAATTGTTGCGCCAAACTATCTTAGTCTTAAACAGATAACTGTATTCCGGCTCTGGTCTGCAAACATTCGTTTCTATTTTGGATGGGTGTTAATTATTATAGCGCATATTTTTTTTAGTTTAACTCTGGTCAAATTTTTTAATGCTAAAAGGCTGGATGCAATTCATGAAAATTCTGCTGATGTTCTCGAAGAGTTTTCTAATTAAATAGTTTGATGTCAAAATCATTTCACATTCTGTTAATTAATATCTAATAAAAACTGTCCGGTAAAAACTTCAAAAATTTTATCGCATTTTTATAGCCGTTAACTTGGCCAACTGTATTATGCGATCAATCCTCTTACTTATTGTATTAAGCTCTTCTGCTGCTGCATTTGGCCAGTCGTATAAGTTATATGGAAAGATCACCAATGGTAAACAAGAACCACTTGCTTTTGCAACGGTAGAACTAAAAGAAATTAGATTAGGTGCAGTTACCAAAGAAGATGGCAGCTATTCATTAGAATTAGATGAAGGAAAGTATAGCCTTGTAATTACTTTGGTAGGCTATAAGCCGCAGGTAATAACTGTTATTATGCGCAAGGCCAATCAACAACAGAATATTATTATGGAAGTGGCAGATGCCACCAGCCTTGCTGAGCTGGTAATCAAAAGTAAAAACCGTGATAAGGCGGAAGAATACATTCGCCAGGTGATAAAAAATAAAGAAGCTATTGAAAATGCTTCAGGCCCTTACTCTTGCAAAGTGTACATTAAAGCCCTGCAACAAGATTCGATGCCGGTAAAGAAAAGTAAAAAACCAATAAGCGATTCTTTACTAAAAATACAACAAGCAAAAGCTGAAATGAATAGTATGGCTTTAGCAGAAATTGTATTGCAGCTTGACCGTGGTGGCGCCGGAAAAAACAGTAAAGAAGAAAGAACGGGTATAAAAAAAAGAGGTAATACTCAAAGCTTGTTTTTTCTCTCTACCACCGAAGGCGATTTTAATTTTTACAATAACCTCATCCAGGTTCCATCTGTTTCATCAACACCTTTTATCTCGCCACTTAGTTACAGTGGCTTGCTGGCCTACCGTTTTAAAACACTAAAAACTGATATCGTTAACGGTAAAAAAATATACATCATCAGTGTTAAACCACGGCAGTTAAGTAATGCCACAGTAGAAGGGGAAATAACTATTGCTGATAGTTCGTGGGTGATATTGCACACCAAACTCCGGTTGCCCAAATTCCACCTAGCCGAATACGATTTTTTTGAAGTAGAACAGCAATACAGTTTAATTAACCACAAAGCATGGATGATAACCCGGCAACAGTTTACTTACACTGCCGCATCGGGTAAAAAAAGCTCGAGCGGCAGCACTGTAGCTAGCTATACTAATTTTGAATTGAACAAACAGTTTGATAAAAAATATTTTGGTGTTGAACTGAGTGCTGCAACAATGGAAGCATATAAAAGAGACAGTAGCTTTTGGCAAACCAATCGCACTGAGCCATTAACAGAAAAGGAAGTTCGGTTTATTCATTATAAAGATAGTATTTACAGCGCCACACATACCACCGCCTACCTGGATTCTGTGGATAGGAAGATCAATAAAATAACCTGGCAGAATATTGTATATAAAGGGCAAAATTTTAATGACCATAAAAAAAGACGCAACTGGTATATTTCGCCCATTCCAAATTTATACCAGCCATTTCAGTTTGGTGGTACACGTATACAACCTTCGTTTATGTATTTTAAAACTTACGAGTCCAGGAAGAACATCAGCCTTTTTACTGAAATAAGTTACGGGATAAAAAATAAAGATGTGAATGGTAGTATAAGACTGAACAGGATGTACAATCCTTTTAACCGGGGCACTTACAATGTAAGGCTGCAAAAGAATTTTGATTATATTTTTAGTGGCGATGCCTGGATCAATATGATCAGCCGAAACAATCTTTATCTTAACCAGGTTGCAGGTGTTGGGCATGCGCTTGAAATTGCCAACGGCTTATTTTTTTATTCAGATGTTGATATGGCTTTTCGTCGGTCGTTAAGCGGTTATAAAACCAATAGCTGGTTTGATAGTTCTGCAATTGCAGATTTGCTGGATAGTAATAACAGGGCGGTGCCTTTTGATCCTTATAATGCTTTTTACGCAACCCTGCGGCTGGAGTATACACCACACCAACGCTACATTCGTGAGCCAAAAGAAAAAGTAATTCTGGGCTCATCATGGCCTACTTTTTATACCCTTTGGAAAAAAGGGATACCCGGTATTTTCAATAGTAAAGTAAATTTTGATTATCTCGAATTTGGAATTAAGCAATCTATTCAATTGCGTACTTTAGGTATATCTTCTTATACCATTAAAACAGGTTCGTTTCTCAATAAAAAAGATCTGCGTTTGGTAGATTATAAAAGAGAGCGGCGTGGCGATCCTATTTTATTTTCTAATCCCAACGAAGCCTTTCAATCACTGGACTCCAGTTTTCCGGTATTTAAACGTTTTTACGAAGGGCATTATGTGCATGAATTTAATGGTGCATTACTCAACAAAATTCCGTTCTTTAAAAAATTGGGCTTAAGAGAAATTGCCGGCACTGGCTTTTTATTTGCGCCAGAAAGAAATAATCTCCGCTACATAGAAGTGTTTACCGGTATAGAAAGAGTATTTAAATATCCCTTTAATCAATTGGGTAAATTTAAACTGGGTGTTTATGTTTCCGGCTCTGCGGCCAACCAGTTCCGTAATCCTGTACAATTTAAAATTGGCATTACCACCTGGGACAGAAAGAATGGCAAGTGGTTTTAAACTATTATTTTTTTACAAACTTCATTACAGCAATATCTCCTGTAAGCATTGTTAGCGAATTATCTGCACCAATACTATAATGAGTAATTTTTTCCAGTGTTCTGAAAAATATGGGTTCGCCACCGCCCTCGCAAGCCATCATGGTAGAAATAATATTGCTTACCGTAATTGTATTGCCATCCACTTTTACTTTGCCACCATAACCATTGCAACTGCCATTGCCATTAATAAGCGGAGCAGGTAAATTAAAACTGATCGTTGGCTTTTTATCAGGAAACAATCCGTTAAATGCGATTTTTTGGCCTGAGATATAGGTTAACTCCCAGCTGCCATTTAATTTTTTTTCTTCAGCGGTAGCTGGTTTTACGCCTTGTAATTTTGCCACAACAGTTGTTCCGTTGCTAAATACTAATTCATCTGTAGTAGCGCTCCATGCCGTTGCCTGTTGCAGTGCTGCTAAAAATTTAGTTTCAGTTTCATTGGCGTTATTATCTAAAGAGGCCATTCTTGTAACGGCTAAAGGCAAAAATTTTATGCTATTAGTGCCGCTTAATTCATACACGCCATTAAGCCGGTTGCAACCGGTACTGCCGCTAACCCTGTTAATTTGCCCGGCAGTAAATAAAAGATGTGCAGTGGTAGATGTGGCTACAGGCTTTCCTTGTAACTCGGTTAAATTCCATTGTTGCTGGTAAAGCACTTCGCTGCCAGCTGCCGGAGTAGTAGTTTTTTTAGTATTGCTGCAACTAATGGCTAACGAAATAACTATAGTGCCAAAAAATATTTTTTTCATGTTGTAAGTTTTTAGTTTGATGAAGGCTTTGGCCTGATTACATAACATCAAAATAATATAAAAAGTTAAAAGGCCGTATATAAATATAACATCGAAATTTTAGGAGATGAAAAATTAGTCGTTTTTTCTTTGCAGATAATAGCTGTAATGGCATAATACCACCGAAAATTTTTGTAGGTAAATTGTTTTTCACTACGCTATCAATCTTTTCGTTTAATAAAAAATTATTTTTTTGTAAAACCAACGTGGTTGTTTGTTCGTAAGTGTTTCTAAAACCTAAATAAACAACAAAATGAAAAAAAATATCTGCCTCCCTGTTTTAGCAGCAATCATCATTTTCTTTAGCGGCTGTGATAAAGACGATGATACCATGGTAATGCCACCTGTTACTGTAGTTAAACCTGATCTTGTATTCTTCGGAATCTCGTCTGCAAATCAATTAATAAAATATAACGCCAATGCCACACAAAATGTAGCGGCGCAGTTTACCATTACAGGTTTACAAGCCAGCGAAACAATTCTGGCAATTGATTTCAGGCCTGCCACAGGGCAATTATACGGGCTGGGTTCTTCCAGTCGTTTGTATGTAATTAATCCGGAGAGTGGTGTTGCAAGAGTAATTGGCACTACGGCTTTTATACCTGCAATAAATGGTACTGTTACCGGGTTCGATTTTAACCCAACAGTAGATCGTATCAGGCTGGTAACTAATATGGGGCAAAACCTCAGGCTACATCCTGAAACAGGTACTGTGGCTGCAACTGATGCTGTAATCAATCCTGCTGCTGCATTAATTGGTGCAGCATACACCAATAGTGTTGCCGGTGCAGCAAGCACTGTGTTATTTGATATCGACGGACAAAAATTGTATAAACAAGATCCACCTAACAACGGCACTTTAGTTGAAATAGGTAGTTTAGGTGTAATGGGCACCGGTAGTGGCGATTTTGATATTACACCAGATAACAAAGTAATACTGGCACCATTAACAGTTGGCGGAGTAAATAATTTATACCAGATAGATACTGCAACCGGTAAAGCAACTAGTTTGGGTACTTTAGCAACTCCAATTATTGGTTTGGCTATTCCAACAAATCCTGTTGCGTACAGCACGGATAATAATAACAACCTTTTAATTTTTAATTTAACAACACCTGCAACGCCGGTTACAAAAGCTATTACAGGTTTGCAAGCTGGAGAAACTGTTTTAGGTATTGATATTCGTCCTGCAACAGGCCAGTTATATGCTTTAGGAAGTACCAGCAGGATTTATACTATCAATATGAGTAGTGGTGCAGCAGCGGCTGTTGGCACAGTACCATTTACCACATTGTTATCAGGCACTTCTTTTGGTTTTGATTTTAACCCAACAGTTGATAGAATAAGAGTGGTAAGTAATACCGGTCAAAACCTGCGCTTAGATCCCAATACCGGATTAATTGCAGCGGTTGATGGCGCCTTAAATCCCGGTGCGCCAGCAGTTTCTGCAGCGGCTTATACCAATAATTTTGCAGGGGCAACAGCAACCACATTGTTTGTAATTGATCCTGCTACCGATAAATTATACATGCAAAATCCTCCTAACAATGGCACATTGGTAGAAGTGGGGGCTTTAGGAATAAATGTAGAAACAGGAAATGGTTTTGATATTGGCGGCCGCACCAATATGGCTTATGGTTTATTAACTGTGGGTACTGCCACAAAAATATACAGCATTAATTTAAGCACCGGCGCAGCAACTGCTGTTACAGATTTTCCTGGATTAACAAGAGGTTTTGCAGTTGGTTTAGGATTTTAATTTTTCATGGCTATAGTTTGTTTCTAAAAAAACCGGCACCTAAAACTGCCGGTTTTTAGCGTGTAAAACTATGATGATTTTTTGCAGTTGAATTAGATTTGATCTAAATTGCAAATCAGGCTTCATCATCCTTCAAAAAATAAATGAATAATTTACCAGCATTTGTCATCATCATCTTTATACTAAGTTCTATTTTAACCGTTGTATTTTTTTATAAAGCCGCAAATAATTCTTTAATAATTATATCTGTTATATTGGGGTGGGCAATATTGCAAACCGTATTGGCTGTTAATTTGTTTTATACACAAACAGCAAGTATGCCACCCAGGATATTACTAATGCTGGTGCCGCCGGTAATTTTAATTGCTGTATTATTTATCACTGCTAAAGGCAAACGTTTTGTTGATGGTTTTGATATTAAGTATTTAACCCTGTTGCACCTGGTAAGGATTCCGGTAGAGCTGGTGTTATACTGGCTGTTTATTTACAACATGGTGCCACAGTTAATGACTTTTGAAGGCAGAAATTTTGATATTTTGGCTGGTATTACAGCACCTGTAGTTTTTTATTTTGTATTTGTAAAAAAACAACTCAGCAAAAAAATATTATTGGGGTGGAATATTATTTGCCTTGGTTTATTGATCAATATTGTAACTAATGCAGCTTTATCTGCACCATCCATTGTACAGCAGTTTGCATTTGAGCAACCCAATGTGGCCATTTTATATTTTCCTTTTAATTTATTACCCGCCGTTGTGGTACCGCTGGTTTTATTATCACATTTGGCAGCCATCAGGCAATTGCTGCGTTCCGGGTTGTAATAATCTGGTTATCTTTTCTGCAATAAAATTTTTTCCAATAGTTTTACAAAAAATAAAACTATGCAAAATGTTTTTGTACACCATGTTTTTTTCTGGTTAAAAGAACCTGCAAATGAATTAAGCCAGCAACAATTGGTAGAAGGCCTTCGCAAGTTATCGGCAGTTGCAACTATACAATCTTTTCATATAGGTAAGCCGGCCGCTACCAACAGAAATGTTATTGATACCACTTACTCCATCAGCTGGCTGCTTACATTTAATACTGCTGCCGATCAGGACAGTTACCAGGTTGACCCCATTCATTTAAATTTTGTAAAAGAATGTGCTCATTTATGGGATAAAGTGCTGGTGTACGATACAGTGGCTTTATAATAATCAACAGTGCTGTTTAATAATTGCAGTATAAAATAATAGTAATTGAATTTACCGGAACAGTTAATACGATCCTTACAAAATGTAAAAGGCTTTGATGAAGCAGCTTTTATACAATTGCATCAATCAGGTGAGCAGGTAACTTCTGTAAGGAAAAATCCGGCTAAAATATTGGATGGTCAAAGTGTAATATTCAATAATCAACTTCAGCAAATTCCCTGGTGTGCCAATGGTTATTATTTGGATGAACGGCCGTCATTTACCAGTGATCCACTTTTTCATGCAGGTGCATATTATGTGCAGGAAGCCAGCAGTATGTTTGTGGGGCAGGCGCTACAGCAAACGCTGGATCTGTCGCAACCTTTAAAAGTATTAGATCTTTGTGCAGCACCCGGTGGAAAATCTACTTTAATTCAATCCTTAATTTCTGCCGAAAGTTTATTAGTAAGTAACGAAGTAATAAAAACACGGGTAAATATTTTAAGCGAAAATATTACCAAATGGGGTGCAGCAAATGTGGTGGTTAGCAATAACGATCCTAAAGATTTTCAAAGGCTGGAAAATTATTTTGATGTGATTGTAATAGATGCACCTTGCAGTGGCAGTGGTTTATTTAGAAAAGATGCAGCGGCAATTGAAGAGTGGAGTATAAATAATGTACAGCTTTGCAGCCAGCGGCAGCAAAGAATTGTGGCGGATGTATTTCCTGCTTTAAAAGAAAACGGAATTATAATTTATTCCACCTGCTCTTACTCCACAGAAGAGGATGAAGCCGTTTGCGATTGGATGGTGGAAGAATTTAAAATGGAAAGTGTGCCGTTGAAAGTTGAAAATACCTGGGGGATTGTAGCAACAGAAAGTGAAATACATAAAGCAAAGGGCTATCGTTTTTACCCGGATAAAGTAAAGGGCGAAGGTTTTTTTATAACAGTGTTTAAAAAAAAGCAGGAAGCAGCTTTTAGTGCCACGCAAAAGAAAGAAAGAAAGACATTACAACAGGTTACTAAAACGGAAATTGAAGCGGTAAGCCCCTGGTTAAAAAATGCTGCCGATTTTTTCTTTATTAAACAGAATGAAGAAATAATTGCAGTGCCACTTTATTTGCAAAACGACCTGCAGATTTTACAAACGGCATTATATATTAAAAAAGCTGCTGTAAGAATGGGAGCGGTCATTCGTAACGAATTAATTCCTCATCACGAGCTGGCCATTAGTACCATAATTAGCACCGCAATCCCTTCGGTTGAAGTTGATCTGGAAACCGCATTGCAATACCTGCGTAACAGGAAATACAAGTAAACAGTTCATTAAAAGGCTGGGCATTAATCAGCTACCGCCAGCTTTCGTTGGGTTGGGTAAAAATACTATCCAATCGTATTAATAATTATTATCCTAAAGAATGGCGGATTCTTAATAAGTAAACCCCATTCTTAACAAGTAAATGGGTTAATAAACCAACTAATTTTTGCATATTTGCACCAATAATATTTTACAAGATGAAGAAATTATTTTGCCTGTTGCTGTTGTTGCCATTGTTTGCCGTTGCCCAAAAAGTTATTACACATACGGTAGGGCCAAAAGAAAGCCTTACCAGCATTGGTCGCTTGTATAATATTAATGGCAGGGAGCTGGCCAATTATAATAAAATTGATTACGATAAAGGGTTAACGCTGGGGCAGGTATTAAAAATTCCTGTAACCAATGGTACCAATACAGTACCAACCCCTGTAAAAGAAGTTGCTCCGGTAAAAGCAACACCAGTTGTAAAACCCGTGGCTGTTACAAAAGAAAATAGCGCTCCCTTTTATCATACCGTAGAAAAAAAGCAAACCTTGTATGCTATAAGTAAATTGTATAATGTTGCCATACCGGATATAAAAAAATGGAACAACCTTACTGAAGATGCGTTAAGCGAAGGCGCTAAAATTATTGTTGGTTACGGCGCCAAAAAAGGTGAGGCTACCGCCGAACAAAATGTTGTAAAAGCACCTCCGGTTGTTGTAAAAGAAACACCGGTAATAAAGAAGCCCGAAGAAAAAGAAATAGCAGTTGTAACCAAACCTGCCGAGGTAAAACCTGTAATAAAAGAAGAAGTACCAAAACCTGTAAAAACTGCACCAATTGCAACCGCACCGGTTAGTAATGTAAAAGCTGCAGACTTTAAAGGGGGTGTTTTTAAAACTGTATTTGAAGAACAAACCAAAGGCAAATCACTGGCCAGCGAAACGGGTACAGCAGGAATTTTTAAAAGTACTAGTGGCTGGGAAGATGGAAAATATTATTGCCTGCACAATGCCGCAAACGCAGGTACTATTATAAAAATTACCAATAACAGCACGGGTAAAACGGTATATGCAAAAGTGCTGGATCTTATTCCGGATATAAAACAAAATTCAGGACTCATTATTCGGTTAAGCAATGCGGCAGCAGATATTTTAGGAGCGGCTGCGGATGGTAAAATGGATTGTACACTTAATTATTCAAAATAGATCTTTTATGAAGAAAGTATTTTTAGTAGCCATTGCTGCTGCATTTTTTATTAGTGCATGGGCGCAAACGGATGTGGATGCGGCCAACCCTAAAGCTGCAAAACTAAGACAAGAGGCAGCAAGTAAAAAAATGGAGGAAGAAAGAAAAACTGCTCCCAGTGCTTATGTTATTGAAAAAAGTTTGGCAGCAACAGGAGTAAAAAACCAGGGAATGACGGGAACCTGTTGGTGTTTTTCCGCTACTTCTTTAATAGAAAGCCAGTGTGTTAAAAATAATTCGGGAGAGCTTGATTTGAGTGAAATGTTTACGGTGAGAAATATTTATGTAGAGAAAGCAAGAAATTATGTTTTACGCCAGGGGCATACACAATTTGGAGAAGGCGGACTGGGCCACGATCTGATAAGAGCCATGGCAACTTATGGAGCCGTGCCTGATACTGTTTACAGTGGTTTAAAAGCAGGCGAAATACAGCATAATCATGTGAAATTATCAGGCGATCTTAAAAAATATTTAGATAGTATTTTAACCATTAAACCATTACCGGAAAACTGGATAGCAGGCTATAAAAACATTTTAGATAGTGCATTAGGAAAAGTGCCGGAAAAATTTACTTACAACGGAAAAATATTTACGCCAAAAACATTTGCTGCCGAAGTACTGAAGTTTAATGCAGATGATTATGTTAATATCACATCGTTTACCCATCATAATTTTTACGAACCATTTGTGCTGGAAGTGCCGGATAATTTTAGCAACGGTGCTTACTACAATGTACCATTGAACGAAATGGTGCAATTAACTAAAGATGCCATCAATAAAGGGTATACCGTTTTATGGGATGCAGATGTTAGTAATGATGGTTTTCAGCAAACCTTAGGGTCTGCAGTATATTTTGAAAATATACCGGGAAATGTAAAGTCTAAAAAAGAAATTCTTACCGGTGCTGTAAAAGAAGGAAAAGCAGATGCAGAAATTCGTCAGAAATTATTTGAAAATCTTACTACCCAGGATGATCACCTGATGCATATTACCGGTATTGAAAAATCAAAAAGTGGGGCTACATTTTTTCTGGTTAAAAATTCATGGGGTGATATTGGGCCTTCACGTGGTTACATCAATGTGTCCGAAGCTTATTTTTCAATTAACACAGTAAGCTTGGTATTGCCTAGAGCGGCATTAAGCAAAGCATTGCTGGAAAAATTAAAAATAAAATAAAGTAAAAATCATAAAAAAAACGCCGCAATTATTGCGGCGTTTTTTTTATGCTCCAAAACGGTACCCTCTTAAAAAATCTTCCACCAGCATTTTTTTCTTTCCTTCCAGTTGCAATTCTTTTACTAAAATATACCCATCGGCACAGGCAAATTTTAAAAATATTTTGCCATCTGTTTCATAATTTCCGGCTACAGTTTTTACTGGAGTAATTTGTTTTTCACTTTTATATATCTTCAGTGTTTTGCCATCCAGTGTGGTAAATGCCCCGGGAAAAGGCGAAAGGCCACGAATTAAATTATGCACTTCTTCCACCGTTTTTGTAAAATCTATTTTGCAGGTTTCGGTAAATATTTTGGGGGCATGATGAAGGTTGTCGTGAGCGGTGAGCGGTGAGCCGTGAGTGCTACTCACGCCTGACGTTTCACTACTCACCCTTAAGGATTGTGGCCGCTCGGCTAAATTGCCTGTAGCTAAACCTGCAACAGTTTTCACTAAAACCGCTGCGCCAATTTCCTTAATGGTATCATGCACTTCACCAGCGGTATCATTTTCACCAATAGCAAAAGATTCCTGTAATAAAATATCACCCGTATCTATTTCATGTTTCAATTTAAAAGTAGTAACCCCTGTTTCTTTTTCGCCATTAATAACGGCCCAGTTAATGGGTGCAGCACCACGGTATTGCGGTAATAAACTGCCATGCAAATTTACCGACCCCATCCTTGGCATACTCCAAACCACTTCAGGCAGCATTCTGAATGCCACTACAATTTGCAGATCGGCTTTTAAAGATTTCAGCTCCTCTAAAAAATCAGGGTTCTTTAATTTTTCCGGTTGTAATACATGCAAATTATTTTCTACCGCATATTTTTTTACAGCACTTTGTTGCAATTGCATACCACGGCCACCCGGTTTATCCGGCGCAGTAATTACCCCCACAATATTATAACCCGCTTTTACCAATGCATCCAAACTGGCCACCGCAAATTCCGGTGTACCCATAAATACAATGCGTAAGGGTGAAATTGAAAAATTGAAGGTCGTGGCCTTATTTTCGTTTTGTTTTAATTTAACTTCTATCACGCTGCAAAGGTACAAACAAATATTGCCCGCAGATTATGCAGATACCGCAGACTTTTGTACCTGTTGTTTTATCTGCGCCATCTGCGTAGTCTGCGGGCTAACTCAAATAAAATTTTTCATTCCCCCAATTCAATCCTATATTTAAATAACGGTTGTATTGCTTATCAATTAATAAATAAATTCTTTATGGCAATACGGGTAGCAATCAGGCACAAAACAGTTTACACTTACGACAGGTTGGTTTCATTATCACCGCATGTATTCCGCCTGCGGCCTGCGGTACATTCCCGAACACCCATCGAATCCTATTCTTTTAAAGTAGAACCCAAAGACCATTTTATCAATTGGCAGCAGGATCCGTTTGGTAACTACCAGGCCCGTGTGGTTTTTCCTGAAAGAGCGGAGCAATTAAAAGTAGAAGTGGAAGTAATAGCCAATTTGGTTAGCATTAATCCCTTCGATTTTTTTGTAGAAGAATATGCAGAGAATTTTCCTTTTGAATACCAGGGCGAATTGCCCAAAGAATTAATTCCTTATTTAGAAATAAAAGAAAGCGGTCCGTTGCTGATGGAATGGCTGAAAGGCGTGGACAGAAGTAAAAAAACGATCAATGATTTTTTGGTGTACCTCAACCAAAAAGTAAATAAAGACATTAACTATTCCATACGCATGGAAGTGGGTGTGCAAACGCCAGAAGAAACGTTGGAAAAAAAATTAGGCTCCTGCCGGGATTCGGCATGGTTGCTGGTGCAGGCCTTGCGCCATTTAGGATTGGCTTCCCGTTTTGTATCCGGTTATTTAGTGCAGCTAACTTCCGACGAAAAATCTTTGGATGGCCCTTCCGGCCCTGAAAAAGATTTTACCGATCTGCATGCCTGGGTAGAAGTATATATTCCCGGTGCAGGATGGATAGGCTTGGATGCCACCTCTGGTTTATTTGCCGGCGAAGGCCATATACCACTGGCCTGCACACCCGATTATGCCAGTGCGGCACCGGTAGTAGGCGCTACTGATAAATGCGAAGTAAGTTTTGAATTTGAAAATAGTGTAACCAGAATTTATGAAGACCCAAGAGTAACCAAACCTTTTACCGAACAGCAATGGATACAAATAAATGAATTGGGCAATGCAGTAGATAAAGATTTAGATGCAGGCGATGTACGCATGACGATGGGAGGTGAACCCACCTTTGTTTCTATTGATGATATGGAATCGGCACAGTGGAATACTGCTGCTGATGGAAAAGAAAAAAGAGAATTATCACACGATCTTATTTTCAGGTTAAGAGAAAAATTTGGCCCCGGTGGATTGATACATTATGGCCAGGGTAAATGGTATCCTGGTGAACCATTACCAAGATGGCAATACGGATTGTTCTGGCGTAAAGATGGTTTCCCCATTTGGAAAAACCTTGAGTTAGTAGCACACGAAAAAAATAAAAAGAAATACAGCATAAAAGATGCTGAAGCATTTACACAGGAACTGGCCCGGCACTTAGCAGTAAGTTTGGATAATATCAGCCCGGCTTACGAAGATGTATTTTATTTTTTATGGACAGAAGGAAAAATGCCTGCCAATGTTGATCCGCTAAAAACCAATTTAAAAGATCCGCTGGAGCGCCGCACTTTAGCACAATTGCTTAACCAGGGTTTGGATGAACCAGTTGGCTATGTAATACCGCTGCGCTGGAATTACTGGGATGATAAATGGCTGAGTTGTAAATGGGTTTTCAACAGGGAACATCTTTTTTTAATACCCGGTAACTCACCTGTAGGCTTACGCTTACCGCTAGAGTCGCTGCCGGTGCTTACCAAAGCACAAACGCCGCATAAAGTAGAACGCAGTTTATTTGAAGAAGTGCCTGCACTGGAAGATTTTCATAAAGCTATAGAATGGCGTTACGGCAAAGTTTTTAAAAACACCGAGCCAATAACAAAATTACCTGGCGAGAATAAAGAGAAATTTGAAAAGAGAAAAGCGGCCGAAAAAAAGAAAGCAGAAGAGAAAGAAGAATTACCTGTAGCAATTACCCACGAAATGGAAACCATCCGCATGGCATTAAGTGTGGAAGTAAGGGATGGCGTGATTTATATTTTTCTACCGCCAATGGATTATGCGGAGCATTACCTGGATATGGTGGCATCTATTGAGGGCACGGCAGCCAAATTAAAAATGCAGGTACGTATTGAAGGTTACGAACCACCAAGGGATAACCGGATGGAACGCATGGTAGTATCACCCGACCCCGGAGTGATAGAAGTAAATATTCATCCGGCTAAGAACTGGAAAGAAATGGTTAGTAATATTGATACGCTTTATGAAGAAGCCCGTTTATCAAGATTAGGTACCGAAAAATTTATGCTGGATGGAAGGCATACTGGTACAGGTGGCGGTAACCATATTACTATCGGTGGCGCCAAGCCTGCCGATAGTCCGCTATTGCGCCGCCCCGATGTATTGCGTAGTTTAATTACTTTCTGGCAGCACCATCCCGGTTTATCGTATTTATTTTCCGGTAGTTTTATTGGCCCTACCAGCCAGGCGCCAAGGTTTGACGAAGGCTTTGAAGACCGCTTGTACGAAATGGAAATTGCCTTTAGCCAGGTGCCCGAAAAAGGCTTTATTCCTTTTTGGGTAACGGATAGAATTTTCCGTCACTTGCTTACCGATATTACCGGCAATACCCATCGTTCCGAATTTTGTATCGATAAATTATATTCTCCCGATTCTTCCAGTGGCCGTTTAGGCATTTTAGAATTTCGTGCTTTTGATATGCCGCCGCATAAGCAAATGAGTTTGCTGCAAATGCTGCTTATACGGGCACTGATAGCCGCTTTTTGGAAAAAGCCTTATAAACATAAACTGGTACGCTGGGGTACCAGCCTGTACGATAAATATTTACTGCCGCATTATGTGCAGCAGGATATGGCCGATGTGGTGGAATATTTAAACCTGGCCGGTTATGCATTTGATATCAATTGGTTTAAATCCTTTTTCGAATTCCGTTTTCCGCATTACGGTTCGGTACAGGTAAAAGATATTACAATGGAACTGCGTATGGGTATCGAACCCTGGCATGTACTGGGCGAAGAAATGAGCAGCTCCGGCACGGCCCGTTTTGTAGATAGCTCTTTAGAAAGAGTGCAGGTAAAATTGTCCGGCATCAACGACAACCGCTACATTTTACTCTGCGGCGGTGTTCGTGTACCGCTAACCGCCACCAGCGTAAAAGGCGAGTATGTTTGCGGCATCCGTTACCGTGCCTGGCAACCACCGAGTGCCTTGCATCCTACCATTGGTGTGGATACGCCACTTACTTTTGATATTGTAGATACCTGGAACGGCCGCTCCATTGGCGGTTGTACCTATTATGTATCGCATCCCGGCGGCAGAAGTTACGATACTTTCCCCATCAACAGCTTTGAAGCCGAAAGCCGTCGCATCAGCCGCTTTGGTAATACCGCTCATACACAGGAACCTCGTTTTGTAACCGTGCTATCCTCGGTAACACAGCATTACATCGAAAACAACCGTGGGCCTTTTGTGTACGATGCACCGGCACCGGAAATTAATAATGAATTTCCTTGTACATTGGATTTGCGGTTGGGAAAGGGGGTGTAGGTTTTTTTGGGAACGGGCTGGATTTCTATGGTCAACGTCATTGGCGTCGCACTCTTGTGCGATATACCTATATTGAGCTTTATTGAAGCGGAGATAGTGTTTTATTATAACTTAGAAAAAGTGTAACCACCTTTTTTTATAAACTGGTCAAAATAGGTTCCTTTAGAAGAAGCACCAAATAAACCATCATAAACATCAGCAGGTACTCCATAATATTCATAGAGACCGCTTTTAAGAAACTCTATTCTTAACGTTGCAGTATCGTAATCATATCCTACTGCTGCTAAATTTGAGGAACTAACTGATTGCATTTCCATAATTATTGTTATTTAGTTATTGAAATTTTTTCGATTTTTTGTTTACGCCAATTAACTATGGCTTTTGAGAACTCAGGCTTTTCTATTGATGTATCTTTCCATGCAACAGAAGGTTCAGGGTCTCCACTATCTGGTCTTGGGTCTATCCTTGGAATTCTAACCCTACTTGGTATTTTAACAGCTTCTCCAACAATAATTGCTTCTCCAGTTCTCAATGATGGCAAAAGTTCAGATAGACTTCCTAAATTATCGGGCATTGCAGCATTAACTATTCCCTGGTCTTGGCTATTGGATAATCTTAAAGCTATAAATGTTCCACATTGTGATAAAATAGTTTCATCTAAATCTGATGGTCGCTGACTTACAACCATCGCCCCAATACCATACTTTCTACCTTCTTTACAAATTCGCCTTACTGCTCTGCTTGCATAGCCTGTTACAGTCTGATTTGAACCGCCTTTTGGCAGATAAGAATGAGCCTCCTCATATACCATTAAAATTGGTCTTTGTTTGCCAAAACCAGGAACGTTTCTCCCCCAAAATACACTTTCAAATAAAATTCTTGAAATTAAACCCACCACCAAATCCATTATCTCAAAAGGCACTCCACCTAAATCGAGGATAGTAATTGGCTTATCATGATTTAGCCATTCAGAAAGCAAATCATCAATATCAAGAGTTATACCGTCATAGTCATCAATATTGAAGAGAAAATTAAGTCTATTGTCTTTAAGCTTTCCCTGAAGTTTATTTAGGTAAGAAGAAAGAATTTTTGTCTGTTTAAAAATAAATGGGGCGGCGGCACCGGCACTGGGAGCTGCAAACTGGGGTGCAATCAAAGTCTTCCAATCACCTTTCCTTTCTATACCACCTTCGATGAAATAAGCTGCAGTAGAAATATCTTGCTTAGTGTTTACTGTCGCATATTCTTCGTTATACAAATCGTACCAAATTTTTTTAAGATTAAAAGGTATAGGAGAATCGACTGAAATGTTTTCTTTATCAACTGCACCACATTTTAAATTGTCTGCGATTGATAGTTTATGCTCTAATATTTTATCTTGTACAGCTATATCTTGTGTTGAATCAGCCGCTTGCTTCTTATCAAAAAGTATCAGGGCTAATTCATTATATGACAAACCCCAAAACGGAATTTTTAATGAATTTGTATCATCATCAATAGAAAAGATTTTGGCATAGTCTTTTAATGCTGTATGGTATTCACTGTGTGGATCAATTAAAATAATTTTTGATTTTGGGAATGTTCCATTAGTAATAGACCTCAGAATAGATGTAACAGTATTCGACTTTCCACTTCCAGTTGAGCCTAATATTGCAGCATGACGGGAAAGTAATTTATCAATATCAATAAATGCCGGTAAGCTATCTGAAGAAGCCAAAGTACCAATATTTACGGAACTTGGATTATTAGTTGCATGAATCAGCCTTAAATCTTCATCAGTAACCAAATGAACTTCATCATCAATTGTGGGATAAATGCTAACACCTCTTTGAAATTCCTGTTGTCCGATTGATTCACCAATTAATTGTATTTCAAGCCATCTTTTACCATATGGGAAATCAAAATTGTCAGTAGCTTGTGCCGCTGGGTTTGCTCCTACCATTGTGACAATGCCAAAGATATTTAAACTACCAAGAGGAACTTTTACAAATGAGCCTATCTGCCCTACTTTATACAATCTCCCCCCAATAATTGGCGTCGAAGATGGCAAATCTTCACTTAACTCAACGAACAGCTTTGAGCCAATAACTCTAACAATTAAACCTAAATAGGTGGTTTCATTTTTCATCTGTTGTAACTTCTTTTTTAGTTTCTTGCATTTGTGCAAGAATTCCGAAATTCATTTTTAGGTAGTCTGCAAAAGAAGAAAAACTACCTAAGTTTAGGTTCTTGTCAGTATTATCCCAAAACAATAACTTATCTAATTCTGGTTCATCAATATTCCATTCTGTTATTACACCTCCAATACAACCTTTATCGGGACCAATGACTGTAAAGTTTGGGTTGTCAATTCCAAATCTCAATACTTTCTCATCTGTAACTCGTTTTTTATTACCCTCGACTGAATCACCAAACATCAAAGCTGTAATTGCTAAACGTTTATTTGCTCTAAGTGCCTGAAAGAGAATTTCATTCAGATGTTCATCACCGAAACTATATCCTCCAATAATTAAAAGTGTTTCACCATTAGAAAGAAATCTCCTTAATCTATCTTGAAAAACAAGAAAGGGAAGCCTTCTTGATTCATCATATTTTTGTTTCGAAGGATAAATCATTAATTCATCACCCTTGGTTAATTCCCTATTTGTACAGCGGATTATCCTTTTCTTATCATCCTTGTCTTTAGTCAAAAACCAATTAATTGAGCCATGCAGTTTCCACAATCTAATCCAACTGTAAGGTATATATGAGCTTTGGTCATTTTTAATATTTTCCGCTTCAACACATTCGGGAATAAGAAATGGATTTATTGAACCGACAAAACCATCGAAGTAAGGAATTCTTTTATATTCCAGTGCTTGCTCAATTAATAAATCATAGTTTGTAGTAAATATTTCTATTGGAGAATATCTTGCCGCCTGATTTTGAAATAACCAGTTGGAAAATATCATGTGAGGAATAATCTCGGTAATATCGGTTTTATAAACAATTGTAGATATAACTCTGCAAATTTCAATATCCAGAAGTGAAGCAGCTTCTTTTCCCTTTATTGTATAATGTTCTTCATTTGTGCTTTCACCTATCAATTCTCTTACCGTTCTTAGCTTATTAAGTATCTGCTCAATATTATCAGAATTGGTTGCTGTATGCAAGGCTTCAAATTGAGATTTAAACGGTGCAACAAGGCTTTCAGTTATTTTTTCCGTTAGGGCAAATACACCAGGAATACCTACTGCCATAGATGTACCAGCACCAAAGAAAAAACCAAGTTTTCTTTTGTCGGATGATAATTGGTCTCTTAATTGTAAAGCAGTTTGTTTTATCGAATGCTTATATTCCATTGAAAAGATTTACTGCAAATTTAAGCTTTAATATTAAGGATTTACGTGATAAATCAATCGTCATTATTTATCCGCCCCGGTTCGTGTCCCCACGAAACTTTCGCTACAATTTTCAGCCCATTGGGAAATAGGTTGGTAAAAACTTACAGGTATGGCTGCGCTTTAAAGATAGCTCTCCGCCTCGGTTCGTGTCCGCACGAAACGTTCGCTACGATCTTCGCTTAAAGCCGCATGAAGTTTAAAGTAATTAACAGAAGCATGCTACAACTTTTTATACGCTTTATAGCGATAGCAGTTGATCCGTAGCGAATGGTTTGTGGAGACACGAACCTCTGCCTCGGTTCGTGTCCTCACGAAACGTTCGCTACGATCTTCGCATTCTTTAAAGCCGCATGTAGTTTAAAGTAATTAACAAAAGCACACCCCAACTATTTATACATCTCTGCAGCGATAGCAGTTGGTCCGAAGCGAATGGTTCGTGGAGACACGAACCTGGGCGGAGGACTATAACAAGTTGTAAGTAACAGGTTCGTTTATTTTTTTCTAAACATTAAATAGTAACAACTTATAAAAATTGCCGCAAGTTTTTGTAAATACAAAACCTTCGTATATTTATAAGCTGTGCGTCATTTTAGAGCGACATTTCAAACCTTCAAAACTATCACAAATGAGAATTTTCACTTGCATACTAATGCTTTTAAGTACAATTTGCTTTGGACAGAAAAAGCAAGTACAAAAAATTGCATCAACAGTTTCAATTGAACGATTAAAAAAGAACCTTTACTATTTAGCCAGTGAACAATTAGAAGGTCGGGTAATGGGTAGTCGTGGCGATAGTTTAGCTTCTGATTATATTGTCAATTGTTTTAAAGAAAATAATTTGGCAGCTCCGTATAAAAACGGGACAAGTTATTTTCAAACTGTAAATACTTATAAAAAGAATCTTTTGCAGTCCGAATTTATTATCGAAAAAAAAAATTTGAAAATTGGAATGGCTGGACTTTTGTAATGCGAAATACTGAAACTGTACATTTAGATAATATTCCAGTTGTTTTTGCTGGGTATGGAATTGAAAACAAAGTTTACAATGATTTTGCCAACATTGATGTGAAGGGTAAAGCGGTTTTACTGCTGACTGGACAACCACAGGACAGTACAGGTACTTACTTATTGACGGGCACAAAACAAGCAGCAATTATTTCTTCTTACCAAAACTTACTGAGGAAAAAAGGGGCTGTACTTATATTGCTTTATAACAACAGATTTACAGCGGACACTTTACTACAAAGAAAATCTTCTTTTCAGACTGTGTATAAAAATCCACTTATACAGAATAACAACCTGCCCGTTCTTATGCTATCCGAAGAAAGAGCCAATGACCTTTTAACAGCTTCTGATAAAACAATTAAAAGTTTGGTTCAAGACATTACAAAAACACTTCGTCCACAATCTTATGATGTAAATACTAATATTAGCAACCATATTCAAATTGATATAACAGAAGAAAAGGCACCTAATGTTATTGGAGTTATCAACGGAACTGATACCTCAGCAGGTTGTATAATCCTATCTGCTCATCACGACCATGTGGGAAGAGATGGAAAGAATATTTATTATGGAGCTGTGGATAATGCCAGTGGTACCGTAGCAATTATGGAAATAGCCACGTTAATGAACAAAGCAATAGAAAAAGGATTCAGACCAAAACGTACTATTATTTTTGCTTCATACACTGGTGAGGAAAAAGGCTTGTTGGGTTCTTACCATTTAGCAGCCAATCCATTATTTCCTATTGAAAAAACTCGGGCAGTTTTAAATATTGATATGATGGGACGTGTCGACACCTTTTATAGTGGAAAAAAAGCAGACAGCAATTATGCATATATTTTAGTAGTAGATTCACTTAACAGGGGTTTACGGAATTCATTATTCACAGCCAATGAAAAGTTAGGGAAACTAAAACTGGACACTTACTATGAACAGCCACAGTTTATGCAAAGAAGGCTTATGGGGTCGGACCAATATCCTTTTTATTTGAAAGGAGTTCCTTTTATCAGAATTGATTGTGGCTTTAGTAAAGACTATCATCAACCAACAGACACCCCCGATAAAATTAATTATGAGCTGCTTTCCAATCAAATACAACTGACTTTTTTGACCACTTGGAATATTGCAAATGATTAGCTCGACATACTCTCCGCCTCGGTTCGTGTCCTCACGAAAAGTTCGCTACGATCTTCGCACTCTTTAAAACCGCATGAAGTTTAAAGTAATTAATAGAATTAGAAAAATCGGCAATCCCGATTTTTCCATGAACCATTTGCTCCCGAGCCACAGACAGCCCTTTAAATAATAAAAAGGCTAACTATATTTGTGAATCACAAAAACTCCCTAACATCTAATATAAATGAGTAGCCGTACCCGCCACTAAAAACTTATTTTAAAATGAAACTTCCTCCGCCTCGGTTCGTGTCTTCACGAGCTCAGGCTCAGCGCTGTGATTATATTAAGCTGCATTGGATGCTTTATAAACTTTAATGCGGTTGTGTAAGCAGAGAATAAATTTTATCAAATTAAAAATTTTACTACATTGCATTGATGCTATGAATAATCTAAAATGTATAATACTAGTTTTTTGATTATCAATACATTTATAATTATGGGATAGCGTGTAATAGCATAAATCATAGTGTTAGCGGCTATTTTTACAGACAGTTCGTAGTTACAGCAATCAACTTACTTAATGAAAATATATTTAACTCCAAGGACAGTAGGAACAGGTGGTGGTGGACTAAAGGGAAATCTCCAATACTTAGATAGGCTGATTCAAAGAGAATTGGATAAGTCAAATTTTCAGTCTTCCTTCGATAAACTTTGGTTGAGTTTATCATACCCAGCGATGTATGTTGTTGCAGGTGCTTCTGGAATGGAAGTTAAATTTAATCAATACTATGAAACACTTCCCTATTCAAGAATTAATAGGAAATTTAAAACTATTGACATAACTCTAAAAGCTCCAGAATTTTCAGAACATTTTCAAAAGGAGGAACAAATAAAATACCAAGACAAGTTTGAAATTGCAGACGAATACAAAAACATAACTGAAACCGAACTTGCTAAAGTTTTAATTGATAAATATTTCGAGGCTTTACAAATTATAAAATTAAAATTAAAGAAAGAGGACTCTTTTGATTTTGAAACTTTTGAAAACATTCTAACTGCCATTCGACAAAAAATTACACTTGAATTTTTAACTAGAACATCAAAAGAAGAAAATATTAATTCTCAGAACGCTCAAATTGAAAATTCTGAAACAAAGAGATTAGAACGAAAAAACAGGAATTTGATTGGCGACACATTAATAAGAGATATTAGGCTGTCTTTCGCTTATAAACTTCCCAGAACTTTATTTTACTTGAACCGTTATGCAGATATTGTGTTACGGCAGTTAATATACAAGGAATTCAAATGTCCTCAGTATCATCATCTTTATATTTCTATTGCTGACACAAAAGAAGATGCTCTAAAAAGAGCTATTGCTGTAGAAGATTGGTTTACTTACGGAGTTGCAGTTTTGCAGGAAGAAACCTTGCTTAAAGCAGACCACAGCGACCAACAAGCACTAGTTTTAAATGCACTCAAAGAAGGGCTACTAGATATTGCTGAGTTAGACAAACTTGACAAATCAAAAATTTTGGAAGCTATTAATGAAGCAAAAGATATTGGAGTATTATCTGAAATTATTTATAAGGCAAAGGAGAATAATAAAATCACATTCGCAATTTCTACAAAAACGATATTGGGGCAAAACGAAGAAGAGATTTATTTCACAATTGTAGACAAAGACACAAGCAGAATAGCAAGGTGGAAGTTCGGGCAGGAAAATATTTTTTTAATCGGTGGCTGGTTTGGGACAATAAATGTGACTAATAAAAAAATCACAATTAAGCCAAGAGCCAATATGGATTTAGTTCTTGAAGGAAAACAAAAAATCATTGAACTCGATGTTGAAAAAGAACTTGCCGACCCTACAAAGATTGCCCAAAACAGCCGCTAACATGGGTGGCAGTTGCACAACTACCTCCAGAAAAAAAAATCCCATTTATAGCACTGAGGTTTTTACTTTTTAGTTAAGGGAGATTTTTATTTTGTTGCAACTGTTGTGATGATGCAGAGGTTGCCATAGTGTAAAAAAGAAAAAATAAACAGTTTTGGCTGCATTTTTTAAAGCCATGGTGGCTGTTTTTGTTTGGGGGGCTTTAAAGTTGAGCCATTTTTTAAGGTTGTACGCAATGTCTCCGCCTCGGTTCGTGTCCTCACGAAACGTTCGCTACGATCTTCGCACTCTTTAAAACCGCATGAAGTTTAGAGAAATTAGCAGAAGCATACTTCACCTGTTTATACATCTCTGCAGCGATAGCAGTTGGTCCTAAGCGAATGGTTTGTGGAGACACGAACTTTGGCGAATGATATGCGCAGGTTTTACCTTGCCTATCAGAAATGGCAGGCACTGCCTGCCAAATTAAATAGTATATCCCTTCCTCCGCCTCAGTTAGTGAAGATTAATCTGGGCAAAGGTTCTTTTGGGGAAGTCATTATGCTTAGTAAATTATTTTAGGCAATGGGATTAAGTTTGCATTGATGAAGTGTTCAGCTACAGTTCTTAAAATTTTTCTGATTCCACTTATGTAGATAAAATTCTATATCTTTATTTAAATTCTCTATGTATGAAGAAGAAAATAGTTATTGTAGCTGCGCTGCTGATGAGTATTTGTATGCAGGCCCAACAAATTAATTATGAAGCAACGTTTGAAAAAGCAAAAGCGGTGGCCATACAACAACAAAAACCGCTAGCCATTTTAATTACCATTGAACCGCCTGTACCATCTCCTAATTTTTTAAACGGATTGAAAGATGAAAATGTAATTGAAAAATTCAATACTAATTTTATTAATTATAAAGTGGCCAGGGAAGATACTGCTGCATCAGGAAAGATAATCAGGAATTACAGAGTGAACCGTTTTCCTTCTTTTGTTTTTTTGGATGCCAAAGGCGGATTGTTACTAAGCGATATAGCGTTTTTATCGAGGCCTCAACCTTTACTGGCGTTGGCCGATAAGGCTATCACATCTTCTAAAGAAATGTCGCTGGTAGATTATGACAGTGCTTATGCCGCTGGCAATTACAGCACCATTTTTTTAAAGAACTATATAAGTAAAAGACAGCAAGCCGGCCTTACTGATAATGCCGGTTTTATAGAAAAGTATGTAGATAGTTTATACATTGCTGATTTGAATAACTATGCTGCAGTATTATTTATTTTAAAAGCTGGTCCGCTTGCCGAAGGCAGGGCTTATAAACTGGCACATACCAACAGAAATATAATCGATAGCATTTTTAAAATAGAACCGTTGGCCGATCGTGTGGCGATGAACAACAGTACAATTAATAATACCTTGAATAGTGCCATTGCCAATAAAGATTTAAACAGTGCTTATGCTGCTGCAAACTTTACCCGTAACAGTTGGACAACTGACCCCGTAACAGGACAAAAAAACTGGCAACTAAAAATGCTGCAGTATTATAAAGGCATACAGGATACTGCAAATTATTTGCAACAAGCCGCTAATCATTACGATCGGTATTATATGGGTATTAGTGTAGACTCCATTCGAAAAAAAGATTCACTAAAATACGAAACGGCTAAAAATGATGCCATGCAAAAAGCCGTAGCTGTAAAAGTTAACGACAGCATTACACAAAAAAGTTTCTCTTTTAGTTATCCTAAAAGCAATCTTGATGCAACGGAGCTTAACAATGCAGCCTGGAATTTTTACGAGTGGGCTGGTAATAAGGAAAATTATCTTTTAAAAGCTATGCTATGGAGTAAACGTGCTGTTGAATTAGAACCTTTGCCTGCTTATTATGACACTTATGCTCACCTGCTGTACAAATTAAAGTTGTATGATGAGGCTGAAGCTATGCAAAAAAAAGCAATGGATTTAGCAGAAGCTTCAAAGAAAGACAGCAGAATATATAATGAGGAGTATATTAAAATTAAAAAAAGAAAATTGTAAATACAAAGATCCGTGTGGCAGCAGAAGATCTTAATCATCCTTAATAAGTGGCTTTAATATTGTCAATATAAAACACATCATTTTTGTTATCACTGTTATTGCCTTTGTACCTGCTAAAAGTATACAAATTGTATTTTACTGATGGCAGAAACACATTTTCTAATTCCGCCTCTTTATTATCATTTATAAGTACCACTAATGCATTGCCCTTTCGCCCAATTTTTATTTGATGGTAGTTTTTAGCAAGATAAAAATTGGGTAAGCTTATCCGCTTGTTTACTGTAATAGTCTCATTTTTATCGTAAGAATAAACAGTAAGTGTACCGCCACCGTTTGCATAAGGATCGAACCATAAAACCACCCGGTTAAATTTGCCCACATAGCTATCGTAAAAACTCCAGTACTGGTTTTGGTTATCATCCATTTTATATCTTTCGCCTGCATTATCATAAGGAATTTCAGAAAAACTTACGGTAAATAAGCCGCTGTTGTAAGCAATGTCTTTATTCCAGCTTACATCAAATGAAAGAGTAAAACTGTTGCTGATCTCTTTGTTAAATTGCTGTGGATACCAGTAACCATCTTTAGTAAGTGCTAACCAGTTTTTATTGTCGTATTGCTGTACAGTAATGTTTTTCATGCCATTCCATCCGGCAGGAAATTTGTTTACACTGCTGTTTTCAAAATTATAATTGTAAGTATTAATTACCGATTGATTTGTTTTGCTGCTGGCTTTTACTTCGGCCAGTGATGCGTTGATGGCATTGATACCATTGATTTTTTTTGCTGGCTCCCCAACCATTTTTGCCAACACATCCAGGTTAAACTGGCTGTAAAACAGGTCCATAAAATTCTTTTTAGGCAGATCGCTATCCTGTCTTCTTATATACAATGCTATACACTGTGGTTCATCTTTTGGTTTGGCCTTATCAAAAAACTCCAGGTTGTCTACCCATACATTATAACCATTGCCTTCGGCAGATTCTAATTCTTCAGGCAGAAAATTATAGTTGTTTACTTTCTTTACATAGGCTATGGCATTAATGTCAGGCTTTTTCAATGCTGCAGTATACCACGGGTTTATTTTTTCTTTTTCCAGTTTAAGATTTTTTAAATAAGCTGCGCCGGTTTCAAATTGCTGTGTTCTATAATCGCCTTTTTGTTTTTCTGCAGCAGAAAGGCTGTTGTAAATTTTTTCATAGTCCGCTACAATTTTTTCGTGCCGGGCTATTTGTTCGGTTAGTCTTTTTTGGTGGTAAGCTTTATAGGTACCAAATAATTCTTTGTTGGTTAATTTTCTCCAGGGTAAATCTTTTTTCGCAGAAAAGAAGTAGCAATGTTTTTGAGTTGTTGCTGGTTTGTAATTGCTGTAAATTATTTTATTACCAGCCGCGTCGGTTTGTACTTCTATATTGGCAACTCTTATTCTTGATTGGTTAAATGTTAACTCGGTACCCTGCTCGGGTAAAGGAAATTTTTCTCCATCAATTTGATTTACGGCGAAATATACCCAACAGCCTGTTACTGCTTCCGGTTTTAGTTCGTTGTACCCCTTCAGGCATTCAAATTTTTTCAGCATCAGGTAGCCTTCATAAGCGGCAGGGCTTTTGGTATACCAAAAAGCTTTACCCTCTGTAAAAGCAATACTATTGGTAGCAATCAAACCATCTAAAGCCACAGGCATTACACGTTTCATTTCTTTTCTTATGGGGTCGCAATACTGCCATTGTGCCGCGGCAATTATTGTGCTGCCACCTCCTTTTTTATCCCATAAAATTTGGCCTGGTACTTTATTTATATCAAGGTTGTTGCAATTGACCTGAGCATTTAAAAAAAAGACAAAACAATTTGCAGCGAAGAGGAGGAATACTATTTTATTTTTCATCAGTATTTTTTTGTATCAAAAATTATTTAAAAAGTACCACCACTTTATCTATTGCTGTTCCTCCCTTTGTTTCAAAGGAAGCTTTGCCCGACATAAGCGATAATTTACCTTCTAACTCTGCATTAGTTGCCCCAGCACTTACTCCTGCAGTTCCTTTTACACCAAAGTCGGATATGCCTCTGCGGTCAATTTCAATAAAGGCTTTGCCGCCTGCACTTACTTCAACAGCGCCTATTTCTTTGCTTCCTATTTCACGCCCGATCTCCAACGTGAAATTGGTCCATTCTCCCGTTACCACATCTGCACTGTAAGAAGCTTCTCCAATAAGTATATCTGCTGTTAGTGTTATTTTGTTACAATGGGTAGCAAGACCGGCAGTGCCCAAATTTACTTTCCAATCGGGTTGGCAATGCACCTCTTCCCATTTTGCCAAACCTTTATTGGTAAAAGAGTTTGTTTTTACGTTTATACAATACTGTTTAAAACCACCCAACACCGGCGTTATATTAGGTGTTTTAAAATGAACTGATTTTACGGCATATAAAAACTGCAGTTTTGATTCGCTGGCAAAATATTCGTAGTAAGCTGCGTCCATCGATTGTTTGCCTGCATATACCAACTCGTTGGTCATTTTGCGTTTATGTTCTATATAGTCAGAAAAATATTTTTGATACAGTTTATTCATTTGTAACATGTACAAATTGTATTGGGTAAGATAAGCGTTGCATATTTCTGCTTCCGGGCATTTTTGTCCCTCACCACAAAAGTTCTCATACTTTTTAGACACTGCTTCGCAGGCAGCTTCCATTGCTTCTTTTGATTGAGCATTAATTTTTTCTAACCGGTTCAGTTCTTTAAAAAATAATTCTTCCTTTTTTACAAACTCCTCCGAAAGCAATTGATAAAAATTATTCCAGCTTTGGTTGCTGTTATTGTTAGCGGCAAACGCATATATCAACTGGCCATTCTTTTGTTTTATAGCAGTAGCGGCTGCTTTTGTAGCTGCTGCTACTTTTTCTTCGTAAGTTTTTTTAAGCCTGCTGGTTTTAACCTGTAGCTCCTGTATAGCAGCATCTGTATTTTTATAAAATATTTGCCATTCGTTATTTGAATTAACAGCCGATTCATAATCCATAGGAAGCTCCGGGTATACAAACTTTGATAACCCCAATGCATCAGCAGGCAGTTTTTTCTTATGGTCGGCGGCTTTTAGTTTGCCACCCATTTTTCTTAACAGCGATTCTTTATCGGCACTATAATTTTCACCAATACTTTGTTTCAACTCTGTAATAGCAGCTTCACGGTTGCCCTCGCTTTCTTTAACCACCGCTTTTACATAATGTGCCTGTGCGGCATTACCCGGAAAAAAGCGAATGCAGCTATCGGCATATTGTTCTGCTGTTTTCATTTCTCCTAACCCCATCCACGCTACCGAAAGATTACTCATTACAACGGGGCTTCTTGCATATTTTTTGTTCAGATAATTTAAAATAGGAATTGCTCCCTGCTCCACACCATGATTGGTAAGCAATGCTGCATAGTTGTTCAGGTTGTTGGCATTGCTGGCATCAGCACTGCATACTTTGCCCATAATATAAATACTTTGCTGTGTTAGATTATACAGGTAACAACTTATTGCACCATTACTCATTGCTGCAGTAGAGGAGTATTTTGCTTTCAATTTTGTATAAATATTTTCTGCCTGTGTTACTGCAGCCGGATTCATTTCTTTTTTAACCGCATCAAAAACTGCTTTGCAATAATTTTTTATTTCTGCATCACTCAGGTCTCTTTTTAATACTGCATTAATTCTAGCTTCATCTCTTTCAGGTACAATGCGGTCTTTATTTTCTTTGTAAGTAGTAATTTGCTTTTGGGTGATGCCGCCCTTGCTCATTACTTCTTCTTTAATTTTTACGGCATTGCTTACAGCCTGCTGCTGCATTCTTGTTTTGGCTTCTTTGTTTTCGGCACTGGTAAGTTTTAGCAACTGTAATTCGGTCATTACATTTTGCATTTCACCAGGGTTGGTCATCATTTTTTGCATTAGCACCACCGCCTTTTTTACTTTTTCTTCGTCAACGGTTTTTTGTGCAGATGCGGATAGCTGAAAAAGAAAGAATACTATGCAATAATGAATCAGTACTTTTTTCATAAAAAAATGTTTAAACACAATAAACAAATAAGTAAACCAAGTTTATTTGCAAGATGCTGCTGGTATATCTTTTTTGTAAGGTTCATAATAACATTGGCTGCTATAAGCCAATAGGTTTACCGCTTCGGCCAACAGCTTCATTGCTTCTTCTCTTCCACAGGCAGCATACGCACTTTTATGGTAAATGGCACTAAGCTCTGCCCAATGATTTGCAGCAATAAGCTGTGCGATAATTTCAGCCATCCTGCTTTTTATGGTCATGGCTTCTACATAATTGGTATTATCAGGTATATTGTTGCTGCCGGTGTTTAACCAGTTAACCGTTGTCTGTAAAGAATCGTAAGCAATGCTGGCATACAGGTGAAATTGTATTGCCGTGGCCGGGTAAGCTCCGGTACTGCCATGTTTATCTTTATCCTGCTGTGCAATATTTACAAGGTTTTTCAACTTGCTTAAATAAATGTTTAATTGCGATTGGGTGATCATGCTGCATGCTTTTCCATCGGCAATCCTTACAGCATATTGAGCTTTTGTTGTAATACTGAGTAAATTGATCAGTACAATAAATAATAAAATCTTTTTCATGTTATGTTGTTTTATTTTGTTCGGAATAAAGTGTAAACTAACGGAGTATAATCGCTGTCGGTAAGCTGTAATAAAAAGCCGCCTTTAACAGCAATGAGCTGTGTATTGAATTTTTTTGTTTTGCCGCTAACACGATTGCTGGCATTTATTTCCCAGTCAGTTACAGCATAAGCGCCATTGTATTTAATGCCAGAAAATTTTGTACCACCGTTATTCATAGTAGCACTGTTGTGGGTACTTTGGTAATTACCATTGCTGTTGAAAATAAATTCATCGGCAGTGGAAACAGCACTCATGCCTGCATAAGTGCCTGAGTAAGCATTATAATATTCTACACCGTTGCCTCCACCACCGGTCCATGTGCCTGTTATATCATTTGTAGTTACTGCAAATTTGTTATAGTTCAGCATACGGTCTATATCATTTGGATGAGGGAATAACTGCTGGTAACTGTTTTGATTAGCCGCCACCACTACTATTGGCCTTGCACCACCACTATAAACAATTTTAAGAGCCACAAAACAAACTTTACCTGTTTGTTTCTCTACAGCATTGGCCTGCATATGATATATAACAGGATATTGTACACCGCTCCATTTTTGCAGGTTGCTTACAGTAAAGTAAGGTTCTACATATTTACTCCAGTAATATTCTGGTGCATCAATAGTATTGGGCCGGGCATCGTCTAAAGCTTTGTCGGTATAGTGCAACTGTACTTCAGTTACTGCTTTAGTAACCTTTACATAATCCGGTAGGGCAGTGGCCTGCCAGCCATCATCAAAGTTGGTGTTGAATTTTGTGATGCTGTTTTTGGTAACTAGTGTTGTGTTTTCAGTCAGGTCATTTTCCACAGCAATTACATTTTCTTCAGGTTTAAATTTACTTTCATCTGGCACTACGCTGGCAATAAATTCCTGTGCTATGGGTATAAATTTTTTATCAGTAAAAACAGCAGCTACACAATAAGTGATATTTTCTTTTGTAAAAGTAGATACTGTAATTGCAAAAGCCTGCCTGCCATAAACACCTTTTGCAGCACCCAAAATGGTTTGCCACCGGTTTACTGAATCTGTTTCTTTTGTTAAGGGATCGTTTATTTTTTGTGAGGGGTTACGGGCAAAAAAATCCCAATTTTTTATAAAGTCTTTTTCTGCATCGTTTTCACCGGTTACTGCAGGGTATAAAAACAACTGACAATAATTTTTGCCTTCGGCTTTATTTAAAAACAATTTGCTGGTTTTATCTTTTACAACAAAACCGGCAGGGGCGTTGTACAAAAAAATATCAAAACTTTCTTTTTGCTGCGCATTAATATAAAATGTGGAAAGAACAGCAAGGATGAAAATAGAAAACTGTTTTGCGCTCATTATTTTAAATTTAAAAAGATTACTGTTTTATGAATTTTAAAACTTCTACAGCTTTATCTGTTATTAATTGCGCTGTATAAACTCCTGCTGCCAGTTTTGATACATCAATATTTTGCTGTTGCAGACCTGCAGTTAATATTTGTTGCTTTACCAGTAGCCCCTGTTGGTTAAATAATCGTAATGTTGTTTTTTGCTGTGGACTACTAAATGAAATTTTAATAAAATCCTGCGCAGGATTGGGAGAAACGCTGATGCTGTTGTTTTCGTCTTTTACATCAATAACTATTACCGAAGAGTAACTGGATCTTCCATCGAGGTCAACTTGTTTAATGCGGTAATAATTTTTGCCGGCAATAGGGTGGTGCTGTAAAAATTGATAGTGTTTGGTAACGCTGCTGTTGCCTGCCGCAGTTACTGTACCAATTTTATTAAAATTGGCAGCAGTGCTGCTTTGTTCTACTTCAAAATGTTTGGTATTGTTTTCTGATGCAGTGGCCCATTTTATCAATGACAATTTATTTTGTAATTGCCCCTCCACATATAACCAGGTTAAAGGAAGAATAGCACCGCAATTAATTTGAACCGGGGTAGATTGCGTTGCATTATTACCGTTTCCTAACTGGCCGTCAGTGTTTCTTCCAAAAGCATACAAACTTGCATCCGTTTGCGTAGCTAATGTATGGCCATTTCCTGCTACAACCTGGTTCCAATTGCTGCCTGTGCCGGTTTGGGTTGGAATATTTTTATCATTAAATGCAGTACCATCGCCTAACTGGCCCCAAAAATTTGTTCCCCAACCCCAAAGCGTACCATCGGTTTTTACAGACATAGTATGATATTCTCCAGCACCAATAGTACTCCAGTTACTGGCAACGCCAATTTGAATAGGTACATTGGTATCTGTATTGGTGCCGTTTCCTAATTGCCCGTAAAAATTGCTTCCCCATGCCCAAATGGTACCGTTTGTTTTTACGGCAATGCTGTGTTCAACTCCTGCGCTTATTAAATTCCAGTCTGTTGCAGTGCCAATTTGTGTGGGTGAAATTTTTGCAATATTGGTTCCATCACCCACTTGGCCACTGGGGTTAATTCCCCATGCCCAAATGGTTCCGTCAGTTTTTGTTGCAATGCTGTGGCGAAACCCTGCAGCAATTTTAGCCCAGTTAGTAGCAGTGCCTGCCTGGGTAGGTATATTTTTGTCGATAGTGGTGCCATCGCCTAACTGCCCGTAAAAATTACTTCCCCATGCCCATAATGTGCCATCGTTTTTTAATGCAATGGTAAAATCAAACGCAGCACTTACCTGGTTCCAGTTGGTAGCAGTTCCAATTTGAACTGGTTCATTTTTATCAACATCAGTGCCATCACCCAGTTGGCCATTGCTATTAAGCCCCCATGCCCAAAGGGTGCCATCTGTTTTTATGGCCATACTGTGATAATAGCCTGCATCAACTTTACTCCAGTTGTTTGCTGTACCAACTCGTACGGGTATGTTCTTACCAACACCAGTACCATCGCCCAGTTGACCATAAGTGTTATCTCCCCATGCCCAAAGAGAGCCATCATTTTTTATGGCCAGGGTATGTAAAGTGCCTGCAGATATAGTTTGCCAGCATTGTGCAGTGCTTGTGGTGGCTGTGGCAATTAAAAAAGCCAGTAAGTAAAAAGTCTTTTTCATAACTGTTGTTTAAGTGAGTACAAAAATTCATTTTTTTAAAACAGTATACAATCACCCGAACACCTGTTTCTATAATCCCCTGAACACGGGATAGGAAGAGAAAAAAAATTGTATAGTTTTACAGAACAGGAAACCCGGGTAAATTTGACGATGATTGGTAATTTACTGCCAGGCAGTGTTATTATTTTACGGTATCTGCTTACCTTTCATAATTGGTTAGGTTTCTTTTTTGCGCAAGAAGCAGCCGTTAGAATTACAAATGCTTCCAGCAGCAAAGGCAGTTTGATTGTTTCACTTTTTTTAAAATAACTATTCTTCATGTTGTCAAAAAGAAAACATAATATTTTTTCAATAAAATGCCTTTGCCTGGTATTGTTGCTTCCTTTACGCTTGTTTTCGCAATTAGAAACCGATAGCCTGAAGCAGGTGATATTAAAGCTGCCCGACGATACTGCTAAAGTGAATAAGCTCACCGCTTTGTCCAATAAGGTTCAGCATACCGCACCGGATCAATCCATTTCAATTTTAAATGCTGCAATAGTTCTGGCAAAAAAATTAAAATACGATTACGGCCTTTCGGTGGCATACGGTGCACTGGCAACAGTGTACTGTAACCGTCAGCAATTAGATAGTTGCAGGCTTTTTACTGATAAAGCATATCCACTGGTTGATGGCAAAACAGATAAGGACTCAAGGAATCAAAAAGCTGTATTGCTGATGAGTTACGGAATTATACATCATTATAAACAACGCCTCGATTCTGCCATAGAAAATTATATAGCCGCAACAAATATTTTTGAAGAAACACAAAATTATAAACGCCTCGTGTTTTCTTATTTTAATATATCTTCTTTATACACTTTTTTAAGCGACACCGTTAAGTATGAGTATTATGCCCGCCTGGCTTACTATGCCTCGCAAAAAACCAATGACACTTTAGTTTTACTAAGAGGTATTATGTCGGTTGCCAATTTACATACGCAGTCGCAGCGGTACGACAGTGCCGCAATGTATGCCCGGCAAGGATATCAACTGGCACAAAAAGTAAATGAATCTTTTTCGTCGGGAAAATTCTGCGTGCTCATTGCTGATGCACTTTTACATTCGCAGCATAAGTACGACTCGGCTGTTTTTTACTTACAAAAAGCGTACGATTATACCCGCCATCTTAATACACCCTACGATGAATCTATTATACTGCATGAACTTGGTATGGTGTATAAAGAAAAAAAAGATTATCCTGCGGCCATAAAGTATTTTACGATGAGTGCGGATATGCAACGAAAAAATCAATTAGACCAGTTGTTGCTCTATTCGCTGCAGGAATTAAGTGATGCCGAAGAAAAAGCTGGAAATATTAAAGACGCACTTATACATAACCGGGAGTTTTTAGTTACATACGATTCGGTAAATACAAAAAATAACAGGGCAAAAACAGATGAGCTGGAAGCAAAATACCAAACGAGGCTAAAAGATGAACAACTGCTGCTGCAGCAAATAAAGCTCAAAAGCGAACAGCAGACAAAGTATATTTTAGCGGGCGCAGTTGTTGCTTTACTGATCCTTTTTTTTATGGCCTACCGCAACTACATACATAAGCGCAACCTGCAGCAACAAAAAATTGCCGAGCTGGAAAAAGAAAAATTATTATCTGCCACACAATCCATTTTAAAAGGCCAGGAAGAAGAGCGCAGCCGGCTCGCCAAAGATTTGCACGATGGCCTGGGCGGATTGCTTAGTGGTGTTAAACTTCAATTGGGAGCTATGAAAGGAAATTTAATTTTATCGGAAGAGCATGGCCGTATTTTTAATAACGCATTGGGCAAGCTGGATGAATCAATAAGCGAAATGCGCCGGGTGGCACATAATATGATGCCCGAAGCATTAATGAAATTAGGATTGCAGCAGGCCCTGCAGGATTATTGTGATGGATTATCCGAATCGCAATCGTTTATCATTAACGGCGAATTTCACGGGTTGCAAAATAGAATGGACCCGGCTACCGAAGTAGTGGTATACCGTATTGTGCAGGAGCTGCTGAATAATGCAGTAAAACATTCCGGCGCTGCTGTAATTTTAGCCCAGGTGATGCGCCAGGAAAATAATTTAACCATTACCGTTGAAGATAATGGCAAAGGATTTAACCAGGATGAAGTATTGCAGGGGGCGGGTTTAAAAAATATCCGCTCACGGGTAGATTACCTGAAGGGGCAACTGGATATTCAAACCACACCCGGCAAAGGCACATCAGTACATATTGATTGTATAATTTGATACGATGGATAAAATAAAGGTCTTAATTGTAGATGATCATCCGATGGTGCTGGAGGGCATGCGCAGCATGCTGGCCCAAATAAGTTTTGTGGCTATTGCCGGCACTGCCGCAAATGCCTATGAAGCGGTGGAGCTTATCAAGCAGGCATTGCCGCAAATTGTTATTACTGATATTAATATGCCGGAGATAAGTGGTATTGAACTGGCACTAAAAATTAAAGCAGAATTTCCGCAGGTGAAAATAATAGCCATGAGTACCTTTAAAGAACGCAGCTATATTTCGCAAATGATACAAAACGGGGCTTCGGGTTACCTGGTTAAAAGTGCTTCCAAAGAAGAAATAGAAGAGGCCATACTAAGTGTGCATGAGGGGAAATTATACATGAGCCTCGATATCAATCTTTCTTCATCCGATAAACAGGAATTAAATAATATGCCGGTACTCAGCAGCAGGGAAAAAGAAGTGCTGCAGCTAATTGCCGATGGAATGACCAATCCGCAGATAGCCGCCAAATTATTTTTAAGCATGCATACGGTAGATAGCCACCGTAAAAATATCCTCACTAAATTTTCGGTAAACAATACTGCCAGCCTAATAAAAATGGCCGCCAGGTTTAATATGGTGTAAAGCTTTTTTCTGCCCGGTATTGTTATAAATGATCTTGCGTAATCTGCAATTTACAGCCTGGTTCTTATTTCAATGGCTGTAGCCGGCTTAATAATAATACTGGTTTTGTTTTTAAAATTACTATAGGGCACGGGCCATACTTTTTCCTGAATTAAAGATGAAGAAGATGATGGGGTGTTATTGCTGACGGGTAAATGTTTTTGTGCGCTGTCTGTTTTTTTTGTTTGTGCAAACATAGTGCAACATATTAAAGTAAAAGCTGTTGAAAAAATCAGGGACTTCATGTTAAGGGATATTAGGTTTGAAAAAAAACGTAGCTATTTTACTATTAGTATGTAGTACTAAAAATAAAGGCATTAACATTACAGATGCAATTTATACGAGCGTAAATACAAGGGTTTTTCATAAAGCTTATTAAAACGAAATGTTATTTTAAGAAGGGGAAAAAGCGTATTGGAAATATTTTACATAGAATTTTTTCTACAGAAAAAAATCATCAGGTGTACAAAATAGTTCAATTTTCTGGCTCCGTTCCGCTGTTAAAAGGGCTGGAATATTAATACTTTTATCGCTTTACTTTATTGGGGATGTAAATAAATTATATAAGTATAGAAGGAGTTTTTTTAAACCCTTCGCACATCCACCGATACCATCATTTCGTGCGAACTGCTGCTCATAATAACACCTTTTAAAGGAACAATATCAAAATAATCACGGCCCCAGCCCACGGTGATATATTGTTCATCAGGAATTTTATTATTGGTAGGGTCAAAATCTACCCAACCCATTTCAGGAATAAAAACAGAGAACCATGCATGCGACGCATCAACACCGGCAAGTTTTTCTTTTCCTTCGGGTGCAAGCGTTTCAATATAACCACTTACATATTTTGCAGAAAGCCCCATGGCATGTAAACAGGAAATAGCAAGATGAGCAAAATCCTGGCAAACGCCTTTACGCTCTTTCATTACTGTAGATAGTGGAGTGGAGATAGTGGTAAAGCCAGGCGTAAATTCAAAATCGGTATAAATGCGTTGCATTAAATTGTACACTGCTTTAAATAAAGATTGGCCGGCGGCAAAAGATTCGGCAGCGTAATTGCTGATGGCAGTTGTTGGCGCCGTTATATCTGTTACAGCAGTAAATTGTTTTTCTTCAATGTAATTGCCGGTAAATGATTGCAGCAAATCTCTCACGGCTTCCCAACTAATAGTATTGATGTTTGTAGTAAAAGGTGCTGGTATTTTTTCAACCAGAGAAGTAACAGTTACAGAAAGTGTATCATGCTCCTGTTCTACCACGAAATAAATGGCTTTGTTGCCAAAAAAATCGGTGTGGCTCTCCAGCACTTCGGGCAATGGAGAAATAAAGATATTGCTTGATTGACAAATTTGTGTGTTGGTATTGCGGGGCGATAGCATGGCAATATTATGGCACAAACTCACCTGCTCGTGGTACATATAAGTAGTGGTATGCGAAATGGAATATAGCAATGTGGTTATAATAAGTTAGTGGTAAATAATTGTTTTTGCGTTTGGCTGTGTGTAAAATATGTTTTACTTACCAGTAGTGATGTGTTGATGAGTAATGAATTTAATTTGTCTAAAAAATCATTCAGCGTTGTATATTCTTTTGTGGTGCTGTTTTGCTGCGATAAACTAATGCCATCCACTAATTTTAGCATGGTGTCGGCTTCCAGTATCAAACGTTCCTGTTCGCTTAAGGCAGCTTCCTTGCTGTTTTTGGGCAAATCAGAAACATACCATTTTATTTTGCTTACCAAATACGCTAATGATTTTGGATAGTTGGTATCCAGCATCAGTAATTCTAAAACCAAAGGTAATTGCAAATGATCCCGGTAGGTGTAGCGATATGTAATTAAACTTTGTGTGGCAATCATTACCGATTCAAGAATGTCGTATTCTGTTTGTTCGTTTTGCTTTTGATAAAAACTGTTTTTTAAAATACTGATGATATATAAACACTGTTCGATCTTTCTGCCAAGATCTAAAATATTCCAGCCCTGTTCTCTTCTTACACTTTCCCGGTTCATACCTAAAAAGGCAAACATCGATGTATTTAATTTATCGATACTGTTGATCATTTTAAGATGATCGGCGCTGTGTTTTTGTTTGGCTTTATCCCAGTCTTCTTCCATTTGCCGTAGTACACGCCAGGTATCCAATGCCCAAAAATTTCTTACACTATATACTGCGTTTTTTAACAGCGAAATATTATAACTCAAGCTACCATTTCTTTTTTCATTGTATAATACGTCGGTTAGCTCTTTCCACGGCTCATTAAGGTTTTTGTTTTTTTCTTCTGATTCGTCTTCATTAAAAAAACCGGGAAAGGTATAGGTACATGCTGTTAAAGTTTGCAGCAATAATTCTTCGGTAGTTTCATTTTCTTTATTGAGCGGTCGGTTATTTTTTAACATCCATTGCATTACTGTTCGCTGTAATCTTGCATTGTAAATTACTCTTTCGGTATACCTTCCCACCCAAAATAAATTTTCGGCAGTATGGCTGGGTAGCGACCGTTTTTGCGGAGCATAAATTGCAGCATCTGTTTTTAATTGCAGTAGTACCGGCTGTTCTTTTTCTTCAGTAGCAGCAATTACCCAGGTATCTTTACTAATGCCGCCAAGCTGGTTGGAAATTAAAAAATTATCTTCTGCAGCACTAGTACGTGTTAAGCCGCCGGGCATGGCAATATAACTGTTGTTGTGGCTTACCAAAAAACTCCTGAATAAAGAATGGCAGGGTTTTATTTTTCCTTCTACCCAGGATGGGGTAGAAGAGAAATTTATTTTTTCCTGCCCGGTATATAAATGTGGATGTGCTTTTATTTGTGCAATTAAAGCTGCTGCTTTTTCTACAGTAAGAGAAGCGCCGTCAATGGTTGCCCTTGTGCCTGCTTCATTCCTGAAAATTCGTTTTATTACCAGCGTATGAATATTGTTAATTACATACTGCATTTCTTTTGGCTGTCCGCACCACCAGGTGGCAATGGATGGCATAATTAATTCTTTGTTCCAAAAATGTTTTGCAGCGGCTGGTAAAAAAGGCACCAGGCCTGCATTTTCTACAATACTGCTGCCCAGCGGATTGGCAATGGCAACATTGCCTTTTCTTACAACCTGCATAAGGCCGGGCACACCTAATAAAGAGTTGCTTTTTAATTCTAACGGGTCGCAATAAATATCATCCAGGCGACGTAATATCACATCAACTTTTTCCAGTCCTTCAATAGTTTTAAGCCATACAAAATTATCTTTTACAATCAGATCGTTTCCCTGTACTAATGTTAAACCAAGGTAGGCGGCCAGGTAACTGTGTTCAAAATAAGTTTCATTGTCGGGCCCTGGTGTAAGAATTATTATTCTTGGGTTATCATTGTTATGTGGCGCAATTGCTATCAATGCTTTTTGCAATGCATCAAAATATGGCGACAATCTTTTTACAGATAGGTTATTAAAAAATTCCGGCAGCACAGTACTCATGGCATGTCGGTTTTCCAGCGCATAACCACTGCCGGAAGGAGCTTGTGTTCTATCGCCGATTACCCAAATGCGGCCATCGCTGCCACGGGCCATATCGGCAGCATATAAAATTAAATGTTGTGAGCCTGGCAACGGAATATTTACACATGCCCGTAAAAAACCGGGATGCAAATAAATTAACTCCTGCGGAATAATACCTTTTTTAATTAATGTTTGCGGCCCGTAAATGTCTTTTAAAATAAGGTCGAACAATTCTGCACGTTGTATTAAACCGGCATTAATGATTTCCCAATCTTTGGCAGCAATTATTTGCGGAATAGGATCTAATTCCCACGGACGGCTTTGGCCAGAAGGATCGTTATAAATATTGTAGGCTACGCCATTTTCTTTTAGCAGGCGTAAAATATCGTTATTCCGGTTTTCAATTTCTTCGGTACCTGTTTTTAATAAGGACGAAAAAAATATTTCCCAATCTGGCTGTATGGTTTTACCAGCAGTAAGTATTTCGCTATACAAACTGATGTTAGGTATATAGGTTTGAGGTAACGAATTGCTTTGAGATTGTTGTTGAGCCATACAGTTTTGGTAATGCTAATATGGCTTAAAAATACGAAATAAATCAGGAAGCAGCATTTGTAGCTGTGTAATACAAATACACAGGATAGTGCAGGTCGTGTTGATAAGCTGTTATTTAACTGCGTGAGCAGTTAAATAACAGCTGCAAAATAATGTATCTGGTTACTCTTTCATCAGTATATCCACATCAGCCACAATTTCATTTTCTTTTTTATTTTTATCAAAAAAACGTACACTTAAATGATAGGTTTCTCCCACTACCATCGGGTCGCCGGTATTTAAAGATGCCTGCAAGGTTTTTGCTTCAGCAGCAGTACTGCCATTTACCATGTCGCTAAATGCATCTGGCAGGCTGAGTACTTCTTTTTTGTTTTTATCGGTTAGTACAATACGGCAGCCAGGAAAAACTTTGCCATCCTTTGTTTCAAAGTAATCTACTCCGTCAGCAACAACGGCAATTTTACTGCCCAGAGAAATTTTATTGTTATTTAAACGGTTGCCTGTAGCATCAGTTAAATATATATCATCCATACCAAAGCCATTATAGCTTGCAGTAAGGCCAGTGCCTAAATCTTTTTTTACACCCTTGCTAAAGTTGCAGGAAAAACAGATGGACAGAGAAAGTGTAAATAGAATGATTGAAAATTTTTTCATGTTTGTTGTTTAATTTGATTTGTAATAGGTGTTTTTTATTTCTGGTATCAAAGCTGATAATTTTTTTATTCTTGTTTCATCTGAAGGATGGGTTGATAAGAACTGCGGTATTTTATTGCCTTTGTTCTGCGCCGCCATGCGTTGCCAGAATGGAATAGCTTCTTCCGGATTGTATCCTGCCATACTCATAAATATTAATCCCAGTTTATCAGCTTCGCTTTCCTGCATTCTGCTATTGGGCAATGCTATTGCAAGATTTGAACCCACCATATATAAACCCAAAAAAAGCATTTGCGTTTCCTGTTTTTTTTCTTTTAATGCTTCCTCTAAAACCAGCCCGCCAAAATTTATTAATAATCCTTCACTCATTCTTTCGTTACCATGGCGTGCAATAGCATGTGCAATTTCGTGACCCATTACTACAGCTAATGCAGTTTCGTTTTGTGTAACCGGTAACAGGCCTGTATATACCACCACTTTTCCTCCGGGCATACACCAGGCATTTACTGTGTTTTCGTTAATGGTATTAAACTCCCATTTAAAATTTTTAATTTCTTTGCTCATATTGTTTTGCTGCATATAAGTTTCCACTGCATGTTGAATTTTAGTGCCCACTGTGGTTACCTGTTGCGCTCTTTCATCATATTGAGAAAGTGTGGCACTTACTTTTACTACCGAATCGTATTCCGAAAATGCCATGGCCTGTATCATAGCATTGGGTACAAGGTTTAATTGCTTGCGGCCTGTTACCGGAACGGTTTTGCAGGCTGTTATCATCAGCAGCAAAATGAAAAGGATGGGCTTAATATTTAAATACATAACGCTTTATTTATTTACACTAAAGTAAACAGCGCAAGCTATAGTAGCTATCCCCTAAAAATGGGAATTATTAAAAACAGGCGTATAAATAACCTGGCAGTTTTGGTGGCAACCTTACAGCGCCAAAACAAAAGTAGTTCCTTGTTTATTACCGGGGATAATGTTGATACTGCAGGAGATGGCTTTTGCCAGATCCCGGATAATATGCAAACCCAGCCCATGCCTGGTGCCGGTAATATGTGTTTCGTCAAATAATGATTTTGCCTGTTCGCTGTTAATGCCGGGCCCGTTATCGGTAATGGATAAATAAATGGTGTTGTTTTGTTGCCATGCCTTCCAGGTTATTTGTGCGGCAGAAGTTTGTTGTAAAGCTTTAATTGCATTGGCCGTAAGGTTTTGCATAATGGTTTGTAAATAATCCGGATCGGTGTTCATATACACATCGCCATCATTAATAAAATTAAAAGTTACGTTTGGGGTATCAGCAAAGTTTTTTTGTAAATAACTAAATAGTTTGCTTGCAGGTACAGTTGTTACTTCCGGTTTAAATTGCTCCATCTGGCCCTTGCTCCACAATAACATACCTTCCATAGTTTCCAGTAAAGATTGTGCCGATGTGCTGATCTTATTTTCCCTGTCTTCAATTTGTTGAGGAGAAAGTAAGCCGGGATTTCTTTTTTGCAATTGTAAGAAGTTGATCAAATTGGCAACAGGGCTACGCAAATCATGACTAAGTATGGCAAAGAATTTTGCTTTTACTTTATTGGCTTCATCCAGTTCGTTATTTAATTGTAATAATGTAGTATTGGTTTTTTTACGGGAGCGGCTTTGATAAAAAAGCAATCCTCCAACAATAGCTAAAAAGGCAATGGTATCCAGCAGCAGCAATAATTTTTTATGCTGATTTTCCAGTTGCAGTTTTTTGTTTTCAATTTCTTTATTTCTTATATCAATCTCACGTTGACTTTCAATAGCCGCTATTTTATTTTTACTTTCCTGCGAATACAAAGAATCGTTCAGCTGATAAAATGTTTTAAAATTTAGCAGAGCATTTTTATAATCTTTATTTAACTCCTGCAACTCCGAAAGGTTTCCTGCAAAATGGGCATAGTTTGCTGTGTTACCTGTTTGTTTACTTAATGCAACAGCCCTTGTTAAATAGTTGTTGGCTTTGGCTAATAATTCATTTTTTGTAACCGGTATTATGCCGCCGGGTTTTACGGTGTGTAAGCTGTCATATCTTACAATGTCGAAATAGGCAATGCCAATATTGCCCAGGTTGGCAATTGCTATAGGGTTTTCCGGACTTACAACATCCCATATTTTTTGTGCCTGTAATTTATATTCTAAATTTTTTCTGTAATCTTTTATAAGAATGGAGTAATTGCTTAGCACAGCTGCAAGGCCTGCATTGTTTTCTGATTGTTCGTAATTTGTTTTTGCCTTTAAAAAATACTGTTCGGCTTTTGCACTGTCTTTTAGTAGCAGATACTCATTGGCTATTCTTGTAAAGGATGTGGCAATGGCATCTATATCATTTTCTTTTTGCTGTAGTTGTAATGCTTTAAAATGGTATTCCAATGCTTTTGCAGTATTGTTTTGTTCGGAATATATAATGCCGATATTGCTGTATCCAATAGCAATCAGATTATTGTCTTTTATTTCTTCGGCCAGTTTAGCTGATCTTAAAAAGTATTCAATGGCATTAGTAAACATCGATTGCCGCTGATAGGCTGCACCAATATTGTTAAGGGTGGATGCCATATTGAAATAATCTTTGTTGCCCTCATGCATAGCATAAGCCTGCAGGTATAATTCGATGGCCTTTTTATAATCTCCCTTGTTTACAAATAATTGCCCGGTAATATTTGTAAACACAGCAATGCCTTTACTCCATTTCATTTTGGTTACATGGGTTAGTCCAATTTCAGCAGTCTTCATTGCTGCTTCGGGGCTGATGAGCATATACTGCTCTGCAATTGATTTATACAGCCTTGCTTTAATGGTGTCGTTTTTTGCAAGGGGTAATTGTGCAGTTAGCGAATCTATTAATGCCTGTCCATGTTTTTGAGCATTGACAGATACAGATACCATCAGCATAATTGCCAATGCCAATATTTTATTTAAGGCAGTAGTAAAAATAGGTTGCATAAAAATCTATAATAGAAATAAAAAATTAACCCTGTTTATTGATTTGCAATTTATAGCTCATTCAATGCTTGCTTATAAGTTCGGCCAATAGGTAGTAAAATATCATTTACCATTACTTCTCCCGAACTTATTTTTTTTATAAAATGCTTTTGTACTGCATAGCTTCTGTGTATACGTATAAAGCTGCTGAAACTTTTTTCTTTTATCAGGTTGCCTAATGGCGATAGTACAGCATATTTTTTGTTAGCAGTAATAATACCGGTATAATCCTTCAATGCTTCTAAATAAATTATTTCATGCAGTTGCAGTTTTACCTGGTCGTATCCGTCTTTTATAAATATAGTATCGGCACCCAGGCTATGGCTTAGTAAATTGGCTTTATGATGAATGTCGGCAAATTGTTGAAGTCTGTTCATAGTTTTTAAAAAGCGTTCTGCGGTAAAAGGCTTTACTAAAAAATCTAACGCTGCCATTTCAAAACTTTCCACTGCATAGTCGGGATAGGAAGTGATGAAGATGCAGGCCGGTACATGCAGTAATTGTTTTCTCAGCTCCAGTCCGCTCATTTGGGGCATATCAATATCTAAAAATAATACATCCGGTAATTGCTGTTGTGCCATAGCCAACGCTACCGCCGGCGAATCAAATGCACCAATCACTTCCATAAAAGGATAGTCACTTAAAAAAGATAAGGTGGTAAGGCGGTCGATGTCGTCGTCATCTACCACCATACAGGTGATTTTTTTTGTTATCACAGTATCAGGTTATTATTAAAATTCTGTTTCAAATATACTTCATTAAGTGCAGATATGTTGTTCAGCTATTTGTTTTGCAGTTAAGCGATTGGAGCTTTTATCAGTTAAGATATGGCTGTACGTTTGTTGCGGAAATAAAAACATCCATCTTACAAAATGAAAAAAAATAATTATTCGTTAATCTTGTTTTTACTTTCAGGTATCCTGTTATTTACCAGTTGTAAAAAAGATACAGTAACAAGCCCTGCACCAGTTATTGGCGGCGTTAATCATCCCAATTTTATTTGTCAGCATCAGCCTGGCAGTGCTTCACTTATTGGGCAGTTGGTGATTTTTGATTTAGATCATGATGCTAATAAAGATAAAAAGTATTTTATTGTATCGTTACAAAAAAACGGATTGGAGTTTGGCGATAGCTGTGATGTATTGCAAACGCCCAGGCCTATTGACAGCCTTGCATTAAACTGGCCTGCACAAATTAAAACGGCAGCATTCGGCAGCACCAAAAATATTTTAACCGATGCAAAAAATGCAGTTACCTATAGCTCGCCAGATCCATGGATATATTCCCCACTGGCAACAAACACTAATTTATACCGTAAATTAAATGACCCTGTTTATGCAGCGGCAAAAGCCGGTGTAAAACCTAATGGTAATAATTTTTACAGTACCATTTATTATCCGCAGGCCGGTTACACACCTTACAGCAGGTTATACCGGGATATTACCTATTATTTTAAAGATGGCGTGTATACCGATAATATTGCCGGTGGCGGTTTAAGATCACTGGATACTTTGTTTGTTGGGGCTAATGCCATTAACTGGGCCTCTATTGATCAAACTGCGTATGTTGATTTTGAAAGGATCAATTCTCCCAGCAGGTATTTTAGAAAATATTTTTATTTCGACTGGACCAACTGGAAATATTATGTGGTTACAGAAACGGAAGAAAGAAAAGATTACCTGAGCTATGCACCGGTGTATTATATCCGCTGGCAAGTAAAAAATTACAGCCTTAATAGTTTTTGCAAATGGCCTGATGGCTGGGGCAAAAAGTAAGCAAAAATGTCGTTTTTGTACTACTACCCAACTTCGGTTTAATAATAAATTTGTTAAGTGAAATATTAAAAAAGCACAGATGAATAATAAAGAAAATAATGGCAGGCGCAATGCTATTCAACAAATAATGATGGCTTCGGCAGGGATAAGTCTTTTTTCATTGCCATCTTTTGCGGAAACTAAAAGCAGTGATGCAACTGCAAATAAAAATTTATCTCCATTTATGCTTTCGCCCATGGAGCCTTTGCAACCTGGGCCAGGTGGATTAGACATTCGAACCTGGGTAAGGAGTTCGCAAACCAATATGCAATACAGTTGTGTGGAGTTTGCAGTTGCCGCAAAAAAAATGGGGCCGGAACCGCATTACCACAAATCGCTGGATGAGTTGATGTACGTGTTAGATGGTACGGCAACTGTTATGGTGGAAGATACGGTATATGAAATTCCTGCCGGTGGCTGGCACTTTAGGCCAAGAGGAATGGTGCATACTTTCTTTAATAATACTGATAAACCTTTCCGGGGTATTGATATGTACTTCAATCAAAATTTTGAAGATTATCTGGAAGAGCTGTTTCATAAAATAATTCCCGGGATGCAGAAAAATAAATTAACAATGGCAGATGCCTCCATAGCAAAACAAATGCATGCGTTGCATAAAAAATTTGGGCTGGTGGGCTTTCCTGAAAAAAGAAAACCCATCATGGATAAATATGGGTTGTGGTAAAATACAGTGGCTTGACTTGTATTAAAATCAATAAAATAGTTACAACAAATAAAAATCACTCATGAAAAAAATAATTTTTTTTTTAGTTGCAATGCTGGCAATAAATATTTGTACGGCACAAAGCCCGGTAGGTAAGTGGAAAGTGGTTTCGCATGTCAGCGAATTTCAGGGAAAAAAATTTGACAGCCACAAAGCACTTTTACAACAAAGGCCCTGTGTTGCAAAAGTTTTTTACGAAATAAATACTGATGGTACATATCGCCTTAATGCTGCAGCAAGTGGTTGTGAGGATAGGTATAATAAAATTCAGGAAAAATTGCACTCCGAAGAAGTATGGAATGTGAAGGGAAATATAATAACGATTGGCAACAAAAAAGCACCCACTGTTGGGCAAACTTATACATTTACTGTAAGTGGTAATAAAATGACCTGGGTGGGAGCAGAAGGGCAGGGAACTATTACCTACCAAAAATTATAATATCAATAACATAAATAATATGTTGCCACAGCAACACTTAGTATATGAACAAGCAATTTTTATTACTACTTTATGGTGTAGTCTTACTTTTTTCCTGTAATAGTACCACTACCAAAAATGCCGCTGAGTCTATCACGGTTGCAGAAGAAAAAAGCATAGCCGTCAATTATTTATCCATGAAAATTAATGGAAAAGAGTGGAAAGCAGATAGTGAGATCTTTGGTGCATTTCATCCGCAGGGGTATAGCAAAGCCATTTTAATAGCTGGTAGTAAAGGGGCAAATAATAAAACAGAACAATCTTTTAATATTAACCTGTACAACACAAATGGCCCGGCTGTTTTTGAAATTGAAAACGGAAACACAGATAATAATGTTGTTCAGTTAGCTGGACTATCTGAAGAACATTTTATGTATGGCAGCATGATGGGCTTTAATATGAAAATTAATATTACCCAAGCCAGTAAAAACCCAACAATAATTGAAGCCACATTTACCGGAGAGTTAATGGGCAATGCAAGCGATAAATTACTTATTACAGAAGGAAAATTTTATTATCATGAGTAGATTAGGTACTTTAATTTCAGCTGTTTTGTTTTCTGTTTCGTTAACAGCACAATCATTAACTGATGGTGAATACTTTATTAAAATTAACCAAACAGGGAAATATCTTGCAGTTGCAGGTGCTGCCAACGATAATGGTGCATGGATTATTCAGTGGGATAATGAATATAAAGCTCATTTTAAATTTATACTTAAAAATCTCGGCAATAATATTTATTCCATCAAGGCATCGCATAGTGGTAAATATCTTAGTACTGATGGCAATCCTCCAATAAGGGGTGCTAAATTATTACAATGGGATTGGGTGAATCAGGATAATCAAAAATGGAATATTGTTCGTGATAAAAATGGAAAGGGCTGGGTGATGAGTTGTTTTCAAAACAACCAAAAAGTAATTCTTCAGCACTGGAACTCCTCCGCTACACCCGGTAATGGTGCTTATTTAATGCTGAACGATGACGCTGTGATGCCAGCAATGGTACTTGATTTTAAAAAGAATGAAACGGATCAGATTGAAGGTAATAAATTAAAAGCACCCGGCAGAGTTATCGTACCTAACAACAATAAAGCTGCCGCTACTTCTAAAATTTTGATGGATATGCCAGATGGTATTTATAAGATCCGTATTAATGAGAGTGGAAAATATTTAGCTATTGCCGGTTTGGAAGATGAAAGCAACGGCATGCGGTTAATACAATGGGATATGATGGCAAGTAACAATCATTTGTTTGATGTGCGAAGACTGGATAATGGAAATTACAGTATAGCAGCTGTACATAGCCAAAAAGTATTGGATGTGGTGGATAAAAGAACGGATGATGGTACACAAATACAACAATGGGATAATTTGAACAGCAATAACCAGCAATGGAAATTTTACAATGTAAAAAATGGAGTAAGCATAGTAAGTGTTGCAACAGAAAAAAGTTTGCAATTATCTGCCGGTGCAAACAATAGTGCCAACGGTACACCATTAATAATTTCAGCATCCGGCATACAAACATTTACACTGCTGCCTGCAAGAATCAACAAGTTTACCGACTACATCACAATTAAAAATTTAAAACTGGCAGTACCGCATGGTGGCGATTTGAATATGTTTGGTGAGATACGTGTAGATGTATTGAATAAAAAAGGCGATAGTTATAACAGGTATTATTTAAGCAATGGCAACTCACTTTTTTCGGTTGGAGAAAAACAATCAATAGACATGGATAAACAACGCACCGTGTATCCTGGAGGAGAATTGAAATTTAAAATGAATGCAGATGAACTTGCCGGTTCAACAATACGAATTACATATGGTATTAATGAAAACGATGCTGATGTAGCTGCACTATTTACACAGTTTGGCGCAGGGGAAGCATCTTATAACAATCCTGATGAACGAAGAGATGTTAGTTACTCACCTTATGTAGCCGGAGGAAGCGATGATTTTTATCAGCTAAAATATTCTTTTAACGACTGTTTTAAAAGCACGATAAAAGCAGGGCAATTCAGCAACAGCCAAACGTTTTCTATTTCAGCAATCCCTGCCAGTTGTAATGTGCATGTAAACCTGCAGGATGAAGATGGCAGCGATAACTGGCTGGATGTATATTTTACAATTACTAAAGAAAGAAAATAAAATGATCAAACCATTAACTTTATCCATTTTTGCTATCCTTTTTTTAATGTTTACTGCTTATACACAAAACGGGTATCTGCAAAAAACATTTCAACTGCCAATGAGTACCGAAGCAAAGTCTTATTTTGTAAAACAGATAGGCACCGACTATGTATTAAACAGCGATATTATTGTTGGTAACACACTGCAAAAAACAATGCTGTATCAAAACAATGATAAGAACAGATACATTTGGCCCAAAGGAGAAATTGCCATTAAACTAGATGCAAGTCTTACTACAAATCGTACTTTTTTTTATAAAGAAAATCTTCGGCAACTTGCCTTACGGGCTATTGGCATTTTCAATAATCAAACTAATTTACGATTGGTAGATTACAATGGCCAGAAAGATTTTATCAATATAAAATTTTCTCCGGATACAACTTATGGTGGCTTATCGCCTGTGGGAAGAGTGGGAGGTGAGCAGGTTATTTGGATAACCAATCGGTCGGATTTGTCTACTTTTCTTCATGAGATGATGCACAGTTTTGGTTTTTATCATGAGCAAAACCGTTACGACAGGGATACTTATGTGGTGATAGATACATCAAAGGCTATTGCTGTTTGGAGGTATGCTTTTCAAATAGAACCCGGCGTAACTACCACGGCTTATGATTACACTTCTGTGATGCACTATGAAGCCAATGCATTTGCTATAAAAGAGGGCGATCAGACTATCCGTTGTAAAAATGGTAACCAGATTTTGGATTGTGTTTTAGGAGGATCTAAATTAAGCAGTAAAGATATTGAAGGTATAAATAGCAGCTATTTTTACAATGCTGCATTACCACGGATGGAGTATAAAGATTTTATGATGAGAAAAGCAGAAAATCAGGCTGTAATTAAATCAACCGATGTTAGTAAACTTACTGCTATTAACGCAACTCCTGTAGAAAATGGCTTGTATAAAATAAAAGTAAATCAAACCGGTAAGTACCTTGCCATTGAAGGTATTAGTAAAGACAATGGCGCAAGATTGGTGCAATGGGATTTTGTAGATCAACCCAACCATAAATTTTATGTAAAAATAATTGCCGAAGGTATTTATGTTATCAGTGCAGCACACAGCGGTAAATATATTAATGCAGCGGGGCAATTAAAAAATGATGGTACTGCTATTATTCAGTGGGATTATGCAAACCAGGATAATGTAAAATGGCAATTGGTATACAAGAAAGAGAATGAAGGCTCGCAGGCAGGGTGGACGATACGAAACAAAAATTCTAATTCGCCTATAGGGTTACTAAATCTCAATGGAAAAAATAATGGCGAAGCTTTTATACTTAAAAATCCGGCTTATGCTGATGGTGCCTATGAGCCTGTACAAACATTTACATTCGAACGTATTGGAAATTTAGTATTTAGCGAAGAACGGCTGTATGAAAATTCGCCGGGGATGATTAAAAAAATGAAACAAAATTAGGCGTTGTAAACTATATCGCTTTGTATTGTATGTTTCTGCTTTCAAACCATTCTTTAAATTCCTGGCCGTGTTCGCCGGCATAGTTAATACATATCTCTTTGCCGGCAGGGATATCTTCCAATGCGTAATAGGTAATTACTTTTTCTTCCCTGTTTAAATAATATACGGCATTGCAATTAACAGCATGGTTGTATAAAGAACCAAAGCCAAGCGCTAAAGCCAATGTATTTTCTTCTTTATTAAAACTAAAAAAATAATCTACTAACCGTGATGCTTTTACGGTATCGTAATCCGACGCTGGAATAACGATCACCGGGCATACTTCAAACGCTTCATCTTTGCTGATGAGTTGTTTGCAAAAAACACCACGGCCTTTGCCTTTAATTTCTTTTACGAATAATTGTTTTTTCAAGGCGTTATAATTTCTGGTGCAAAATAAACAGGTGTTGCATCATCTGGGCTACCATTGTAGTTCAATGTAATTTCATCGCCGAAGCAAATGGTTTTACAGGCAGTTATTTTTATGCTGGCATTTTTTAATGAAATACTGTACACTGCATTGGCACTGTACGAATGATTGTACAGCGAACTGTAGCCCAGGCCCAGCACCACCGGAAAATTTTTATCACCCACCACAAAATAATAACTGTACAGCATGGTGGTTTGTAAAAAATCTTTGTCGGCCTGTTCCATCAATATAACCGGGGCTGTTTCAATAACAGCCCCGGGTTTAAACCCTTGTAGTGCAAATACACCATTACCATGCAGTTTGCTGGCGTTAATAACAACGCCGGCCGGTTGATGGATTTTTGTATGCTTGAAAAAAGGAAACATTAATGTTTGTCAGGTTTTGCAACAGCTTCTTTAAACGGAACTGCCGTACTTGTTTTCTTTATGTGATCGATCTTTAAAACCTTATCCGTTATTTTAGTTATTTTATCGTACTTGGTTACTTTGTCGGCTTGTTTAATGGTAGTACCATTCTTGATAGCTTTTAATGAATCGGCATTAATGCCGGGCTGAACAGCTGCAGGTTTAAGGGTTTCTTTTTTAATGGAGGGTGTTTGTGCCTTAAGCCCTGTAAATAGCAGCAGAGAGCCGAAGAATGCTAGTGTTTTTTTCATTGATTTATTTTTTGAGTAAGAAAATATTGTTTAAAAATTACAAGCTGGTCTATTCTTTTTGCGGCAGCGCTAAAAGAAAGTACACTAATGCAGCTTTCAAAATATTTTATCGCAGCATCGCCTTTTGTCTGCCGGGCGCTAGTGCCTTTTTTTGTGCTGCCAATACTAATGGTAACATCTGTAATACTAAAATAATTGTACGTATTATAATTTGTTTTAGCTGTTAATTGATCTGGCAGTTTATTTTTTGTACAACAATTTTTTAACGGCTGCAAAATCAAAATTTTTGGTATAATATTCTTTGATGGCTTCGGAAATATCAATACCTTCTTTGTACCGTACACTTACTTTAAAAAATACCGGGCTGCAGGCCGGTTGCTGTTTAAAAATTTCAGGGTTCCATTTATAAATCATCAGGCCTTTTTGGTTGTCGTAAAAATCATTAAAAGTATGGGCACCTGTTTTTGTGTATGCGGCATTATCATCGCACCGGTAATTGTTCTTCATTACTTCTGGGTTAAGTACCGCAGCTTCCTGTAGCCAGCTTTCGGGTTTTGATAGCAGCAGGTTGGTTACGGTATTTTTTTTAGTGGTATAACTGCTTATTGCTTTTGCTTTGTCTTTTTCATAGGCTGCAATATTGTCCGAAAAATATTGGTAGTCTTTTTTGTCTTTTCCATCCTTGTTTTTTTCGTAGAGCTTAATGGTTTCCCGGTCAATTTTTAAAAGTTGTTCCTGTCGTTGTACCAGCAGGTCTTTTTCTATTTCATAAAATTGGAGTAAGCTTTGCAGGTATTCTTTACGGGTTACTGCAGTAAACAGTGTAGTGCCTTGTTGGGTAATGTACCAGCTCCTGGTAATGTCGGGGTTTTTATCGTAGGCATCATGATATTGCTTGCTACCATCTATATAACCTGTGCCGGTATTAGTTTTTTCAAATTCACTTTTATCAGTAAAAACAATATAACGGAACAGGGGTATTGGTAATGGCCGGTCTTTACGGGTTCCTTTTACAGTAAATTTTTCCTGCTGGTTGTTTATGGGCACTTCAAGATTGGGATGGATAACGGGATTGGCAGTTACAGTAAGATTAGTACCAAATTCGTGTGCCGTTTTTAACTGGCCATTAATACATTCAAGCTGGTAAAACCCAATATCGTAATTGTATGTACCTAAAAAAAGAGTATTAAAGTAATCGCCTTGTTTAAACCCAAAACTTCCTTTACCAACAAAACCATCTCCAAAAAAATTTTTTTTGCATATTGCTTCCAGGTTAGCCTGGGTTTTAAGTGCCATTGTTTTTTCTGCAGTGGAATAATCGGAGATATAACCGGCTGCAGGTGTCCAATTGTGGTCAACAAATTTGCCGGTAATTTTTGCCAAGTCATCTTCGTTTGTACAGCGTTGTGCCACTACTGTTTTGGCAATAAACAAACAAGTGATTATGCAAATGAGTAAATTTTTTATCGCCTGTATTATCATTATTTTATTGCTTGAGTATTTTGAAATTGATCTTTCCGCAGCTGTAATTGCCTATTGGGTTACTTAGCCAAACCATACTTTGTATAAATACCCGATCCCGGATATTGTGCATCCAGCAGGTTGAGTATCCTTGCGCCTTTTATGCACGACCAGAAGGCATTATAGGTTTTGGAACCAGTTTCAATTTTTGTAAAATGCACCTGCCAGTTATTGGGTACGGATAATTTGCCGGATGATTTTACTTCAGTAAACTTCGCATTGCCCGCCATGCCGTTCACCACCAGTAATTTCCAGCTGTAATTGCCGCCATTACCAAAAACAAATTCTTCATTCGACTGGTTCATGTGCATGCCGGCATAGTTGCCGGTATACACGTTATACAATTGTTGTATGCCGGTAAAATCACTGGTCCATTTTCCTTTAAAATCGGAAGCTGCTACTGCAAACTTGTTATGAACTGCCATGTTTGCCAGCGGGTTCATGAGGTCACTGTTGCTATCCCATTTTATAGTTTCCGGATCAAACTTGTACTCCTGAATGAACGTGTTTTTATCGGGTGCAATAAATTCTATCCATCCTTCGCCCTGTCTAAAAAGTACAACAAATACTTCTTTCCCGGTTTTATTTTCGGTGGCGTATCCCATACCCAGGTAAGGCCTGTTATAGGTGCTGATGTAGGCAGTCTTATAATTTTTAAGATTGCTGTAACGTGGTGCTACTAAAATATTCCACGCTGCGGTGGTTAATACATCGGGGTCGGCAGGAAAAATGGTGCCTTCTTTGGGATAGTGGAGCAGTACTTTAATGCTTCTTTTGTTTACCTGCACCCAGTCTTCCTGCACAATGCTGGTCCAGCCATCGTCGAAATTGGTACTGCTGAAAGCAAAGCCATCTTTTCTTTGTGTATTATCCGGCCCAAGGTCGTTTGATGTTGTTGCAGGCACTGTTTGGTTTTGGGTGCCAATGCCGGTGCTGTTATCACCTGTATTTAAAATAGGTGACTGATCTGCAACATTCATTTTTTTCAGATCGATGGATGTTAATAATGACTGGATGTCTTTTATATAGTCCTGACTGTTGGTAAGCGATACAACGCTTACACAACGATTGTAACCGCTCATGGTAGTAAGCAGTGCCATCGCATCACGGTTATTAAAACTGAATTTACCCACGCCGGCCTTTATTTTCCATCCGGCAGTATCCAGTACCTCATTCGCCTGTGGCGCATCTGTGGTGCCGTATGGTTTTGCCACCAGCTCCTGCCATTCACTTTCAAAGTCGGCCTCAATACTGCCTTTGCTGGCCGTACTTTTTACAATGCCTATCCTGCACCAGGTACTATTTTTTTTATTGGTGTTGGTATAACTGATGATATTTTCTTTTGCCTCTTTTTTCCATTTGGCCGGAGGAGTATAGCTAACCAGGTCGTAAGTTTCTTTTTGTGATAACGCTACCATCGCCGGTATTATAAAAACAAAGCATAATAATAGTTGTTTCATTGTATGCGTTTTTTATTACACAAATGTATTTGAATGATCGTTTTTTGTTCTCCCTTAAAAGCAGGATTTTTACCATTTTGTTATCAGTACATAACTAAATTGAATACACGGTTATATTTTTTAGCCATGTATTCAGCCAGTTTAACTAATCGCTTTTGCCATAAGCACTGTAGCCGCCGTAGCCGGCATCCTGTAGCCATAATATCCTTGCTCCTTTTACACAAGAGAAATAGGCATTATAGGTTCTGGGCTTTCCTTCCATTTTTGAAAAATAAATTTGCCAGTTATTTAAAAGTTTAAAACTGCCGGCACCTTTGCCCGAGTTGAAATCTGTTGTACCACCATACGAATTGGCCGTTACTACTTCCCATTTATAGGTTTGGTTGGCAGTAGTAAAATCAAAAAATTGCGAGGAGCTGTAGGTACTCATTCCCGCACTCATGCCGGTATAAATATTGGCATAATAGGTGTTGCCCGAAAAACGATCCGTCCATTTTCCGTTAAGGTCTGTTAATGCCACTGCAAATTTGTTGCGGTAGGCCATATTGGCCATCTTATCCCACATGGGTGCAAATGCATCATTGCTGTAGGCACCAAACTCCTGTTCAAAAGCACTTTTATTTGCTGTTATAAATTCTATATACCTTCCTTCACCACCACTAAAGTTCTTTTTAAATAATACCACATGCACTGTTTGGCCGCCATTTGTTTCTACCATATCTGCTTCTGCAAATTCAATAGATTGCCAGCTTTGAATGGGCTTAAATTCAAAATTACTTGCCGAGCTATACCTTGGTGCTACTAAAACATTCCAGGCAGTTTTTAATCCATCCAATAAAACCGAATTGTATTCATCTGCTTTTTTGTTGGGGTAATGTATCAGCACTTTTACAATGCCTTTGGTAGTTTGTACCCAGTCTTCCTGCGCCGTGCTTGTCCATCCATCATCAAAATTGGTAGTGGTAAATGCAAAACCATTTGAAACGGCTTGTTTTACAGGTTGCTCAGTTTTTTTTGCAACTGGTTTATCAGCAGGCTGATTAACGGTTACTTGTTTTTGAGCTGCAGGTTTTTTAAAACTGATCGATTCTAAAAATGCCGTCATATCTTTTTCATACACATCGGTATTGGTAAGTATAATAATGTTTACCATTTTTTGAAAACCGCTGGAAGTAACCAGTAACACCACGCCTTTGTCGCCATCTTTTTCAAACGGGGCATAGCCACTTTGTGCCTCCCAGCCCTCGTCGGTAGCGGATGGTTGCATTTCCGGAGGGGTGGCAACGGTTACCATTTCTTTTACAATGGAGGTCCATGCCAGGTCAAAATTTTCTTTTCCATTGTCGGTGGCGGGCATTGCTTTAAGCAATGTAATAATGCAGTACGTTCCTTTTGCTGCATCGTCTTTTGTAAACTGAATGGTACTTGCAGTGGTTTGCTTTTTCCATGCTTTGGGCGGCGTGTAAGTAGTTAAATCAAAAGTTTGTTTTTGCGCAAAAGATATTGCAACAGCAAAAAATAAGAGTAAGCTAAATAAATATTTCATAGTCATATTTTAATAAAATTTTTATTAATTGGGTAATTTAATTAAGGGGTGAGAGGGTGATGAAATAATGTATATCCAGGCATTTTTGTCGTAATTGTTGAAAGGTCCATCTCTTTTGGTTGGGTTATTGGCTTTTAAAATAAGCTGCCATTCACTTATTTCGGAAATATATTGTTTGGTAAACTGATAGGTTATTTTTTCAAGAGCTATCTTTTGTGTTTTTAATAATTTGTCCCACTCATCCCTTCCCCCTTTTTTACTCCATTCTTCCAACACAGCTTTTTGTGGACTGATGGCGAGATTATTTCCATTGATTTGAAATGAGCCGTTTTCTCTCCCTAAAAAAGTAGAGTTCATAAGCGGATCAAAAGTTTTTATATTGCAAGTGTAAGTGCCATTTGCTTTGAAAGTATATTGACGGAAGATGGTGCTCATCACACCGTTTTTTACTCTGTAGTTCGAGTTGTCGCTTGCACTTATGCACCAGGTACCGATGATAGAATTTTCCGCAGGATGCTGTGCATTATCGCTGTTAGTAGTTGGAGTTTGCGCCGGAATAATGGCTGTTTTTTTCAGATCAACAGAGGCAAGTAATGTTTCAATATCTTTTAAATAACTGGTGCCGTTGGTAGTGGCTACTATACTTACACAACGATCATACCCGCTGATGGTAGTTAACATAGCCATAGCATTGGTATTATTAAAAATAAATTTTGCGCCACCTGCTTTTATTTTCCATCCTTCTGCTTCCTGTACTTCATTTAGCTGCGGCGCTTCAGCAGGGCTATAACTTTTTACTACAAGTTCCTGCCATTCACTTTCAAAATCCTGTTCTATACTTCCTTTGCTGATGGTGCTTTTTACAATATTAATGCGGCACCAGTTATTGGTTTGTTTATTAATAATGGTATAACTGATTATGTTTGCTGTTACTTCTTTTTTCCATTTTTTTGGCGGGGTGTAAGTAACAATATCAAAGGTTTCTTTTTGCGCAAATGATATTACCGCAGTGGTACAAACAATACAAAGGAGTAATATCTTTTTCATAATTATATTTTCTTAACCAAAAATAGGAGTGCTGTAACTGGTTTTCTATCCTGTAAAACAGGGAATTTTAAAAACAGGCACCCTTATTTACCCAGCATGTTTTTTAGCAGACTAAAGTCCACGGCTTTAATAACATCTGCCATAAATTTTGCGGCTATGGGTTCTTTGTCATTTGCCCTTACATATACCATAAAAAATTGCGGACTTGATTTAGGTAGTTTTTTGTTGAAATAAGCCGGATTGGGTTTAATAAGATTTTTACCAAAGGGATCATCATCAGTGGTAAAAAGATACGAGAGGTGATCATTGGGGTCGTCTTTTACAGTTGCAGGCAGGTTAAGTTCATCTACGGGCATACGGAGCTGGTTTGCAATTTTTGTAAATGCGGGAACAAATTTGCTGTAGTTTTCTGCCAGCAGTTTTTCATACCTGGCTTTCATTTGCAGATAATCCATTTTCATATAATGGCTCATTTTTGCCGGGTCGTTTTTAAACTCTTTTTCTTTAAATGATTTTTCTGTTTCAATGTTTTTAAGCACATCTTTAAACCCGGCAGCAGCCATTTCCTTTTGTACGGTTAACGCTTTAATTCTTTTTTCTAAAAATTCTTTTCGGGTCACATAGCTATAAGGCAGTTTACCATCATAAGTGATAAGCCACATGGCTCTTTTACCTGTTACACCCATGCCAAGTGAAACATTTATTTCTTTGAAGAACCAATAACCATCTTTTGAAACCGGAAGATCATACATTACGTTGAACCCTTCCATCAGTAAGCGGTCGCCCTGTGCAGTATCATAAATCTGCGATTCAAAATGATTTGCAGCTATTTCAAAATAAGAGCCTGTTTCATGTGCAGTTTTAATGGTATTGCCATCGCAATAATAATTTAACGGGATAATGCTGTAGTGGTAACTGTTGCCCGCCATGTTTGCATAGATGGGGTTATAAGCACCATGATAATTAGCTTCCACAGCCGTGGGAGTATATTTACTTTTGATCATAGTGTGTATAGCAGCAATAACCTTTTTTTCTTTTTGCAGTTCTGCGGCAGTACCTCCCTGCGAACCTTTCATACCTTCTTTCCAAACACCTGGTTTTTGAAGCAGCAATTCGGTGCTGCAGTTTTGTGCAGCCAATGTTAATGCCATTAAAACATTAATTACAAATAGTAAGTACTTCATCTTACATTTATTTAAAAAGCTTGTAAATACCAGTATTGATATTTACCTGGTTGTTTAATTTACTTTACCAAAAGCAGTGTAGCCGGGATAGCTGGTATCTGAAAGCCATAATACACGGCCACCTTTTACGCAGGAAAAATAGGCATTATAAATGGTCGGCTTGCCACTAATATCAGAACACTTTATTTGCCAGTTGGATAATACAAAAAATTTGCCGGCAGCTTTTGTGGTTTTTCCTTTTATATTACCCACCATTCCACTTGCTACAGTAAGGTCCCATTTATATGTGTTTCCTGAAAGGAATTCGAAATTCTGTCTGGATTGATAAGTACTCATACCTGCATCAAAACCTGTATACACATTTACATACTGCTGAATACCGGTAAAGTCGTTGGTCCATTTACCCATAAAATCAGCATTGGCTACAGCAAATTTATTATAACTTGACATACGCTTCAGTGGCTCCCAGCTTTCAAAAGAAGTATAGAATTCTAATTTGGTTTGATCGATACCAAACTGTTTTATAAATGCATTTCTATCGGAACAAATAAATTCAATCATCCCGCTTTTACCTCTGTTAAATAATACCACATGAACATTTTTGCCTGTGCTGTTTTCAGTAACATCTCCCGAAACTAAAAATGGTGCTTCGGGATCAAGCGTATTATTAAAAACGAAATAATTTTTGAGGTTGCCATATTTTGGCGCTACCAGATTGTCCCATGCTGTTTTTGTTGCTACATCACGGTTGGGAATATACTTGCTGGTAACTGCATTGGCATAATGTAACAAAACTTTTATATCTCCTTTACGCAATTCTACCCAATCCGTTTTTTCGGCAGCCATCCAGCCATCGTCAAAATTACTGGTAGAAAAAGTAAATCCTTTTGAGTTAATACCAGGGCTTGTGTTTATACTGTTGCTATTATTATTGGGTAGTGGAGCGTTTGTATTCGTCTTGCTCAATTCAACAGAGGCGATTAAATTTTGAATGTCTGCTCCATAATCGGGGCTACTGGTTACGGCAACAATACTCATTGTTTTACCATAACCAGAGAAGGTGGTCAGCATTACCATTGCATTGTTATTATTAAAAACATATTTACTGCCTCCGCTTTTTATTTTCCATCCATCAGTATCGGGCATAGCATTAAACCGGGGAGCATCTGTTATTTTGTAACCGGCAACTATCAATTCCTGCCAGTCGTTTTCAAAATCCTGTTCCGCACTTCCCTTTGTGGCTGTACTCCTGTATATACCAATCTGGCACCAGGTTTTATTTTTTTTGTCGACGATCTTATAGCTTACAGCATCTTTTTTCTCTTCCTTACTCCAATATTTTGGTGGGGTGTAAGTGGTAATATCAAAACTTTCTTTTTGAGCAGCAGCCTGCAATACAATTGCTGAAAAAAAGCAAAGGGTTAAAATTATTTTCATTTTCTTCAAATATTACTTTAAACTAAATGGATTAACATTTTTAAAAAACAGGATTTATAGTTTGCTTACCACCCATGTGCCCTGCCCGGTTGTTTTATCACTCATCCCTAAAGAGCAGGTCATTTTTTTTGTATTAGGATTGTAGGAGCCGGTGAAAGAAATTGTTTCGCCGCTGCTTAATAGTTTGTAGGAGCCGTTAATAATATTATTTACAAAAGTATAAGTTCCCTGTGCAGCTATTGCACCGGTTTGCTCACTGGCCATAATTATTTCGCCGGCATTATTAAGTGTAAAAGCAACTGCTTGCGGGTACTGGCCGGAGGCGTTGGTTTGTGTACCGGTCCATTTGCCACTAACAGTAAATAATTGAGTGGTTAGTATGCCGGCATTTTGTTTTATTGGCCTGATGTTGCCATTAACAGGCGGAGTTGCAGGCGCAGGCGCAGGTGGTGGCGGTGCAGGCTTTGTCATATCTTCTTCAAAAGTAAAATGATAGCGTAGCGTGTAAATGCCGTGTGCACTGGTATTGCCTAATGCATCTTCATTTACATTAAAGCTGATGTAGTTCATGTTTGATACTCCGTTGATAACAGCATTGTTGCTGTGTTGCGATTTAATGATGGCAGAATTTAATCCAACTATTATGGGCGAAAATTCTCCTGTTGCATTAATGCCAATTGGGCGGCTGGCTGTTCGGTTTATTGCGGGGCTTAAAATATCTTTAAAAGAAGGGAAATTCATTACAGCGGGGTTGGTTATCTGGTAGCAGGAATAATAACCATAACAATACCGCAGCATGTCCACCATTTTAAGATTTATTGCCTGAAAGGAATTGACCAGCCTGCTTTCAAATGCGGCCTGCAACTGGCCATTACTTCCATTATCCCATTCCCAAATGGTAGGTATTATGGTAATAAAATCTCCTTTCTCCACCCTTAATTTTTTAAGATTAGGAAATTCGCTGCCGGGGAAAAACTGGCTGCCGGAAGACATGCCGCCTTTATTATCGGGGTTGGCATGGCCCGCAAGTATGCGATCAGGAAAGCGGTACGTATCGCCATAAATTTTTGAAGTAACCTTACTCGAATATTTAGTAACGCCATATTGATTGGCTACTGAATAAAATATTACAAAATATACTTCATCTCCAAAGCCATCAAAGTTCAACGGATCATCCTCGGTTGCTTTGTTGCACATAAAATCGTTAAGGTCAATAGTTATCCATCCCGGCGCATTGCTGCCACTTTGTGCGTTGGCAAAAACGAATGATATAACCAGTACAACAGAAAAAAGAAACTTGTTCATATATTTTTTTAGTTGGTGAATTAATGATGTAAATATGCTTTTAAAAAATGCTTTTTACACTCCTGTAAAAACAGGAGATTTTAACAACGATATAAAATCATGGAAAAAGGAGAGAAGAGATCGGTTAGAGATGCCGGGGAGTACACCATGCCCGGGCATGGGTAAAATTCAAGCTTGATACAGCAGGCTTGTATTAGTTAATGTAAAAAAATAATTTATTAAAGATGTAACAATTATTTTAAACTAAAGACCGCTTTCTTTTACAATAGCGGTCTTTAGCTAATCTTATTCTTTTGTGATCTTTACATTACTGATGTATACATTAATATTATCTGCATCATTGGTAGTGTTGTTCCAAAAAACAGTATTGATCCTTGTACCGGCAGGTAATCCGCAGGTAATACATTTACCACCATATGTCATTTTAAAATCGGTGCTTGTGGCAATGACTTTATTGTTGATGAGTACAACGAGTATATTGTTTTTTACTGTTACAGCTACATGAATTTTTGTTTTTTTATTAGTAAACTCACGCAGTGCATACTCATACGAAAGTCCTGGAGAATTATTTTCTTTATTTAAATCAGGTGTGGCATTGATCTTTATACTGGCAATACCCCTGTAGTTATTATTGTTGTAATCTGATTCATTACCTGATATAAGTTCAATGGATACGCTGCTGCCATTTCCACCATTTATTTCAGTGCCATCTGCACTGGCTGCACGGGTATTTAATGTTAGCCTTACTGCCCCGCCGGTACGGGATGTAAAATCTCCATCGGTAACCACATCATATTCCAGGGTAAAATTTTCTGGCAGCGGTTTTTTTAATAAGGATGGATTTACCGGGGTATTATAACCCAGCTTCAACCATTTGCCTGCTTGATTTTTTAGGGTAGATACTACCGCATGTTTGCCATATTTTCTAAAAAACCAGTTGGCCGGATTACCGCCTTCATTGCTGGAAGAAAAATCGTCGAAGAAAAAAGTATTGCCTGTTAAATTAACAGGATTTGCTACAGGCATAATGGCTGCCGTATTTGTTTTACGGTAATTATTCAGTCTTGCTATTAATTGCTCTTCGTTAGCGGGTTGGTAAGTAATGCCTTTTACTTTTTCAGGGTTAAAGAAATAATTGTACACATAATCGTAATTAAAATTTTGCGACAGGGCGCTGTACATTTCAAATAATTTATTTCCTTTTTCTTTGGTTGCAAATGGAAAGGCAATGGCTATCCATTGTGGTGTATCGCTTTCCATTTTAGCACGCAGGGCGGCATCAATTTTATATACCTGGTAAGCGGCATTTAAATCTTTTGCAGCAGCATCAATTTTAAAAATATCGGGATCCGGTTGAAAGCTACGCATGGTGGGTTGCATATCTCTTATCACCGCAGGCTCATCCAAACTGCTGTGATGCCGTTCTCTTAATTTTTGAATATTGCTCCTGTATTTTTCGATCTCTTGTTTTCGGATAACCAGTACTTCAGCCTGTGTTTTTTTGTTGTTGGGCCATTTGGCCTGCACGTCTTTAATTTCTTCAGCCATTTGTTTTTCTAAACCTTCTTCAGCTTTTTGTAAAAGCTCTCTTTTAGTTATAGCGATAAAAGGCAGTTTGTTGTCAGGCGTTATATACACTGTTTGCCAGTTGTTGCACCAGGTAATGTATTTGTAGGCGTTGGGATGTATTCTTGGGTCAGCCTTTTTACCATTTTCCATTACACGGTCGGCAGCCGAATAACCATCGGGCTGCATGGTGAAGAAAGATTCATTTTCTTTTTGCAAAAAAGGAATGGCAAAGCTGCCAAAGGTTCGGTTTACGGCAACCCAAAAAGGCGTGTTCTGTTCTGGTATGGGTTTAAATTTTCCATTAGGTTCTGTCCATTCCTTATCATGGCTTACGTCCCAAATTTCAAACAGTATACCGTACCCGCTTTTATTTATATAGCGGCTGTAAGTGCCAAGGCCTGCCACAGGTGTGTAAGATTTTTTAACCCACTCCAGTATTTTATTTACCAGTACTTCCTTTTTCTTTCCTGGCGCATCAGTGGGTGTTTTTAACTTATCAAAGCGGTTATTGTTCCACCAGCCTATCACACTGTCTTCAATGCGTTGTTCGGCAGTTAGCTGTGCAAAACTGTTTGCAATTAAAGCAAGGGAAATTGTAAATAGTAATATATACTTCATAGATAACAAATGTTTACTCTTTTATGATGTAAGTAATTATTTAACTCATACGCCTGCTGCTATTCCTTGCCGGGGTTAACAATTGCTTCTAATGGAGCTAATGCAGCAGGTTGTTTAATCAGGTCAGCAACTTTCAGCATGTGAGGATAACGGCCCTTGGCTAAATGCACGGTGATCAACTGGGGCACATCGTTGCTCAGCTTATTGTTAAAGTAAGCAGGGTTTAGTGAAACTATCTGTGTTCTTGTTTTATCCTCACTGCTCTCCGTAAATACATCAAGGCCATTAAAATATTGTGTAAGTCCATTTGCTGTATAAGTTGAAAAGGGATAAAAATGATCGAAATTACGGCTTAGCCATTCCTGTGGTTTTTTCAGGTACTGCGTTATTATCTCATTCGCAGCTTTTATATCTGCATCTATTTTGGCAAGGTCTTTAGCTAATTTTTCCGGATTGTTGTCTTCATTGAACCATTTTCTGCGTTTTGCTTCCTTCTCAGAGGTATAACTTTTATCATTGGTTTTATAAGCCTTTATTTCTTCGTCAAAGTTTTTTATTTGATCTTTATAAAACCTGTTCTTAAAATCTTTTTCTTTTGACTGGTATGTTTCAACATCCTTAAGCATTTGCTGCAGGTACTCTTTCCTGGTAATGGGAATAAATACAGGTTGGTCGCTGTTGCGGAAAAGGACGATCTCGGCATAAGAAGTATAGAGCGGGTGATTGTCGTATTTTGCACGAAGATCATAAAAGTCAATTCTTCCTTCGGTGCGGCTTTTTTCATATATCTCAAATGCCGGTTTGCCGTTAACCGTAAATACGCCAACGTTAGTACAAAGTGCGGAGGCAAATACGTTATTAAAATTTACCACAACAAATGAACCGCTTTCATCTTCAGTAAATATCTTGTTGTTATTATCATAACAATAGTACGCATAAAACCTCATTCTGCTTCCGTAAAATCCTTTAATACCGGTTGCTTTGTAAAACTGTTTGGCGTATGATGATGAAGCCCCGCCATCTTCGGGGCTATCGCTAAAATCAAGCGGGTCAAGAAAATAGTCATTACTATAGGCCAGTTTAGCGCCGGTAAAACCCGCCAGTATCTTTTTTACCCAGCTTTCTGCTTTGGCCAGGTTCGGTTTCATTTTGCTGATGTTCCAGGAAGCTGGTTTTTGGTTACCGCTGGAAGCGCCTACATAGCTGTCCGGAAACCTGACTGAAATGGAGGGTTTATCAGCGGCTCTTGTTATGCAATCCTGGCCAAGGCATACCTGTATTATTTGCAGGTAAAATAGTATAAATATCATGGAATACTGAAACATGTATGAACATACTGTTTTTTTCATAAACGGTATTTACTCTTTTATGATCTTAATATTGCTGATATAGAATTTATCTGTTTGCGCCGAGTTGCCACTGCAATCAAATGACAATGCATTAAATAAATGTGCTGCCGGTATTGCTTTTTCATATTCCGCTACTTTCATTTTATCAATAAATACCTGCAGGGTTTCTTCCATCTTTTTAATAGTTACAATAATGCGGTTACTTTTTTTATTATTCGAAAAACGAGGTGCTGTATACCATTTGGCACCATTAGAATAGCCCGGGGGGAAAGGAAATTTTGTTTCAAGCGTTGCTTCGCCATCACTGCCATTAAAGCCTGGTCGAAGTTTTAATTTAATGAATGATTCTGCGTTGCCCGGCGAAGTTTCTTTTGATAATTGCATTGTTAATCCTTTTGCCCCCCATGTAAAATTTTGAGCTGCCCCCAGTTCATAACTCAATGTAAAATTTTGCGGTAATGGATTTTTTAGTAAAGTGGCGTTAATATAATGACCTCTTAGCTCAACCCAGTTTCCATCTAATCCATCCGGGTTGGTTACGATAGCTGTAGTTCCCGAATTGGCAAATTTCACCTGCCAGCCAACTGGTTTTTTGCCAGGCGCCGTTGTTGAAAAATCTTCAAAGAAATAAATGTTTTTATCCGCCATATTTTTTTTAACTGCTTCCGATGCCTCAGTAACTGCTGCGGCCTCTTTGTATGATGGAGAACGGAGTGGTTTATACGTTTGCCCCTTTACTTTTTCCGGGTTAAAGAAATAGTTATAAACATACTCAAAATTGAAATTATTCAGTACAGATTCATGCAGGTGAATATTGTATGGCTGATTGGGCATGCTAATCGTCCACCTGATAACAAGCCACTGCGGCTGGTTGGTTTTGCTAAGTTCCTTCGTTGCCTTTTTTACTTTTAAAACAGGAAAAGTGGCTTCTGTTCCTTCCTTTCCATAAATGTCTTTGTTGTCAAACATATCCTCATAACCTTCAGTAGCATTTACAAAATCCTGGAGTGTTATTTGAGTTTTGGAAAGTTTCATTTCAGCAATACCGTTCCATTTGCTTTTATATTTTTCTTTTAGCCTTGTCAAATTCTTTTGAGCCTTTGAAAAATTCTCGGTCGATACAGGATTTACTTTTTGCCAAACCGGCAATTGCTTTTCGGCTTCTGTAAAAAAATCGCCAATAGTTATTTTTTCAAAAGGTAATTCTTCATTGTCTTTTGTTAAAATGACAACGTATTGAGAGTGGGGTATATAAAAATGCTTGTAAGTAGTAATGTTCTTGTGGTTGGCAAAGCCCATCAAATTACTTGCGGCTTTATCATCTGCTTTATATCCTTTTGAATTGGAAGAGAAGTCGGGCAGTACAAAATAATATTCATCAGGGCTTGAAATAAAAGATACCGGATCGCTTATAGAATGAAGCTCATTGGCTTCAATATACCAGTAATCGCCATGGCCAGTTTGCGGCACAAATTTACCTTGTGCATCTTTTTTCAAAAACATGTGCACTTTTGTTTGTGCGCCGTACAGGAGTGGCAGGGCCTGAGCATGCATGTTAATTGCATTACCCAACATACTGTTTGTGGGGTTGAATTTTGGTATAGCATTTTGGAAATAAGTCGCATTACCCAGGCAACCTCTTGGCACATAAGATTGTTGCATCCATTCCACAAACTTCTGGCTATAGCCTATTTGGCCGGCACTGTAAATTCTATCGCCAAGTTGTTTACCTTTCGGTGCCGCTGTATGTTTCCGAATTTCCATCCAGCCAATATCTATATCAGCAATGCTTTCAAGTTTGAAACCAATGCGGTCAACATATACTGGCTGTGCCTGCGAAGTGATGGCAATAGCAATGAGTGCAAGGAAAATTATTTTATTCATTTTAAACTTATTGCTGTTAATAATTTCATTTGATTTTATCTTTCAGTTTTATAAACTTTTCTTTCCTTGCAATTATCTTACAAAAATTAACTGATGCAAATAAATGAAACGATTAATACTCTTTCATAATGGTAATTTTATAACCCCTTATTGAAAAATATCACTCCTTCAACGGATGCGCCGGCTTTAGTTCCGATGGGGCCATCCGCTTCTGCAGCAGCCGATGCTTTTACACCCCAGCCGCATTTAGAATCATAGATCAGTTCCAGCTTTTCTTTCAGGCTTACAGGGCTTCCTTTTATAAAAGATTTTGCATCTACACCAATGCCCACCGTAAATTCATAACTGTTATCCTGGTGAAATTCTACCGAGGTGGTTGCTAAACCCATACTCCAGTCGCCGGATACATTACAAGCCATGTCTTGCTGTTTCTGTACGCCGCCATTATCGCCTTTGGTATAAGTGGTGGATGCTTCCAGCGTAATATGATCTTTGGGCGACATCGATACTTTTGTTTTAATAAATTCACTTGCCGGGCAGGTAGCTGGTGCCGGTGCAGTAAACTGGCAATCGGGTTTTATTTCATTGTCGCTTTTTACAATAAAACTTTCGTAGTGTACTCTTTTTATCAGCTTATCGCCAAGGTCAAGCGACTGATCAATTCGTATAAAAGGGTTTTTGTCTTTATCCATTTGCAATTTCATGTGAAAGGGCCCCTTCATGGCAGCCCCGGCAGCATCAGGCGGTAAAGCACTCCACGGTTTTATCTTTTGCCATTTGCCTACATTTAATAGATCCATTTGTTCGGTGGGCATGCCATTTATTTCTACGTTACCTTCTTCATCTACTGTGCCGGTAAACGACCAGTCTCTTATTTGATAACCATCTTTTAAATTAGCAGCAAAGCCACCACTGGCCGCCGTTAGTACAGCCGGTGCCATACCCATAACCGGTGATGCGGATGTGCCCTGGTACACATACATTATGCTGCCACTGCCACTGATAAATCCCGATGAAGAAATGTTCATGCTAAAATTTTTTGCACAGGCCAGTGTTTGCAAATTAAGTGTGGTGCTGGCAAGGTCTTTACCGAAAGTGGTGTTGGCTTCGGCAGCAGTTTCTCCCGATCTGGCTCTTACATATTTTGCCTGGTAATTGCCCGCCCAAATAGCTTGTTTCTTTTCCTGCGGACCGGTGTTTTTATTGGGTGGTTTGTTAGGATTATTTTTAACCGGGGTTACATTTTTGTCAGAAGGGTTTTGTTGCTTTGCTGCTTTTTTTGAAGCATTCTTTGCGCCTTCGCGGCCTTCGCCTGCATAGCCCAGATCCCATGCCTGTTGTATTAACCTTTCTGCCTCTGCTTTGTTACCTTTTTCTTCTTCAATTTTTGCGGCGGTGTAACAATACATTCCATTATCAGGTGCCAGCCTCATGGCAATGTAAATGGCTTTTTTTGCTTCGTCTGTTGCATCTAATTTATGATACAGGTAGGCCAGGTTTGCCCAGGGCGAAGCCAAATTGGGAAATTGTTTAGTGATCTCTTCCAGTAAAACTTTGGCATCATAAATTCGGCCCAGCTCTAACAAAAGACTGGAAAAATTATTGAGATATAAACCATTGCTGTTTTGCAATTGAGCAGCTTTGGCATAGCCATACAGCGCTTCCCATTTAAAACCTTTAAAATAAAACAGGGTTGCCTGGTTATAATAGGCTGCAGCTTTATCAATGTTTGCGGTTATACCGGCAGTGGCACGGTTATCTAAAACGGTTGACCATTTTGATTTTTTTTGAGCTCCCGTAATAGCCTGTTCTATCACCTGATCTTTAGTGGTTGTATTGGCGGTAATTGTTCCGGCAAGCTGCCATTGCGAAGTACCGCTTAAATTATCCAGCATTTTAAATGGTAGTGTAAGCACACCATTTGCTATTGAGAACGTACCTTTCTTTTTTCCTTGTTCCATTTCTTTAAATGAAATAGAAATGGTGTTACCGCTAATTTGATAAGTGCCCTGATCTTCTACCAGCGAACCAGGTTGTTGGGCTTTTAGTTTAAAAGTGTTATCAGCAAACTGAATGGTAATGATGGCTTTTGCATTTGCTTTTTTACCATCACTGTCTGCAATAAAATGATATTTACCTTTTAGTGGTTGGGCTGATACCTGTACGGCACTAAATACAATTGCCAGAAAAAAAATGAAGTGGCAGATAGCAATTATTTTTTTCATTATAAAAATATTCAGATGCTTTAAGGTTTAATTTTTGCGGTGTGTATTTATACCGGGATATTTTTTAAGAAGAGCGGTATAAATTTAAAACTATTGTTTAATAATTAATAACGCCTTTAGTTTTGTCTTTCAGTTTCTTAAATAAATTTTTCTTTTCCTTTACTGGTGTTACTGCATCAGCGGGCTTGGCATCTGTTGCAGTGCCCGAAGTTGAAGAGGCATTATTTGTTGATGTGTTTGAGTTTGTGTTGGTATTGGTAGCTTGTTTATTGTTTGAGTTGTTGTTATTGTTTGTTTTCTTTTCGGTATCATCGGTGGGTATTTGTACTTTTTGGGCAGCTATAATTTCTCCTTTCAACCATTCTTTAACAAAAGCTGTTACTACATCATTTACTTCTTTGCCTGCACGGTAAATAGCTTTCCATTTGTTACTTTTCTTTTCGTACAAAGGGCTTAAAAATTTCTTTGTTCCATACTTATCCGCTTCAGATATCTTTGCGTTAAAATCTACTGCGGCAACGGTTTTCAAATATTCTTCCAGCCGTTTTTTTACCAATACAGCAGGGTTAGTGGGGTAGGCTTGCTCCCATTCTGTCTTTTGGGGAAAAGGTTTTTTAGCAGCTTCCAGCAGCTTATCCAGCCTGGCTTGTGCTGCTGCCTTTTCTTTTTCCTGTTCGGCCACGTATTTAGTATCGTTCTTGTAATTATTAATATTGATCTGGTGTACTTCAACGGTTCTTCTTAATGAGGCAATATTATTTCCCTGGTCTTCCAACGGCAGTGCAGCTTCTTTGCGTTTGGCGTATTGCGCTAAAAACTCCTCACTGTTAATATAGTCTTTCACATACTGGCATAATTCCTTTGCCGCACCGGCTTTATCGCCGTTAATAATATTGGGCAACATTTTTTTAATATACGGCAGCGATAATGTGCCGTTGGAATTGCCTCCGTCCGGGTCTTCTGCTCCTATAATATTGGTGAGAATATAACCTTGTGCATTTTTATGTGTTAATGCAAGCCTGGCAATAATATCATCTGCAAGTTTAAATGCAGAAAAAATAAGAATGGCGCTTATGGCAAACAAAAAAATCGATTTATTTTTCATCGTGTTTATTTTAAGAATTTATAAAATACGCTGTGTAATTTTTATCACTCAAAAATATTTTTTCCGGCAGCTGGCACCGCTGGTGCCTGAAGCCCCGAGCTTAACGATTGCCTTAACCCGTTTTGTTCAATATCTTTTAATACAGCTGGTGCATTTTCCATCTCATTCACTAATTCCATAATTTTATCCATATCCTGCTTTAATAAGCGTTTCTCATCCATCTGGTACATTTCCTGCATTATCTTTTCCATATTTTTTTCCCGTTCTTTCATGTCCTCGTATTTATCCATCTTGTTTACTTCCTCCATCATTTTATCGATCGATTTTTTTAATGCTTCCTGCCCTGCAATTTTTTGTTCCAGCGCTTTTATTTGTTCGATCACGTTTTCATAAGCATCCAGTTCCTTCACGTCTTTCATCATCCTTTCCAGTTGTTTTTTAAGGATGTCTTTTGATGATTTTACCTTGTCACAATCAGTAGCCATCATTTTTTTTAAAAGATTGTTGGCTATCATGTCTTTTAATCGGGGCAGGGGAGTCAGTTCATCATCTACAGAGGTCTTTGGCCTGTTATTGATCTTCTTCAAGATATCTGTAAGCCGGCTGTCGATTGCTTTATTTACGGCCGCATCACTGGGTACAGTAGCCGCTTTTTTATCATTTAATCTTTTAATGGCACTAAGTAATCCTTTATCCATTGCATTGTTAACATCTGCCGGCGAAGGGGTAATATTTCCGTTGGCAGTTTTTGCAGAAAAACTGTTGCCCGGTTGTGCAATAGAATTATTACCTGCGCCATAAGTAATGGAAACGTTGGGTATTTTAACCCCGGCATTTTGTTTTACATTAAAGGTATTTTTATCAAAATTTTTTACTGCATTGGAAAGTTGCTGCCACTCGTTACCGGTAGGAATACTTACAATTGCAGGGCAATAAAAATTGGGCACTTCGGGCATGGGTACATTCATTTTACCATCGCTTTTTTGGTTTACGCAGCTTTTGGCAATGGCTTCCTGGTCGTGGATCGCATCTTCATAAAAACCCTTTAGCGCATTAGACCAACCAATGCATTGTGCAAGAATGGCATTTTTAGGATTGCCAGCTATATACCACGACCAGGTACAAAATGCATTCAACCACATCCTGAATTCTTCAATACGTTGTGCATGAAATTTTCTTACAAGCGGGTTGGCGTATTGTAAGTAGGTATTATTTTTACGATCCCAGTCGGGGCATTTTTCATTATTGGCAGATTGGTTGCGGATCTTCCGGTGTGCCTCCAGGTCTGTTCGTAATGCCTCGTATTGCTGCCTTTTTTCTTCGCTCCAGTTAGCCAGGTACTTTTGCAATATCATTTGAACTATTACCGCAGGCTTACTCATCATGTTCAGCCCTTTAATGCTTTCGTTTGCCATTGTTGTTACAAACTCATCTTCTCCTTTATCCATCAGTTTATTCAGCTCATTGCTGGCAGCATCCTCCATGGCCGTTATTTTATCTTCCAGTTGTTCCAGCATCTGCTGGTAGCTGTTTTTGATACGCATATCATTTTCAAAACCGTTTACATTATCCGACAAGGCAGGGATTTTGATCCAGTCTTTTGGAAAATATTCATAGATGGCGATTGCTTTTCGTATTTTATCAAAATCAATTTTTTCAATACGATTTTGCCCATTATTATTTTTAAGTAAATTTTCGGTAAAGGGATTGATGTTAGATTCTAAAGATGCTGTATAGGCATCGTTTGCCTTGATGGGGTCGCCAAAAAGTTCTTCCATAAAACCGCCGCATAACATTGCCTCGGTATTACCGGGATTGATACGTATAGCCATACCCGAGTAAATGCGGGCACTGTCTGTTTGGCCCAGGCCCAGCCATGCGTAAGCCATATTATTTAAAACAGTGGTATTGGAAGGAGCATCATCGGACAGTTTATTCAGCAATGGTATGGCCTGCTCCGGGTAACCATATTGTGTAAGTAACGAAGCCAGGTTGTTTTGCGCATTAAGGTTACGCACATCGGCCTGCACTGATTTTGATGCAAGTGCCATTGCTGCCTGCGGATGCCCCTGCAACATGCAGAGTACTGCAGCATTTTCTAACTGTACTGATCCTGATGCCTTTGCAATGATCGATTTAATGATCGCTACTTCGGCTGCATCTCCTTTGGTAATTATTTTATTATAAAGATTGCCGGCATAAGTACCAGCCTCTGCGGTGGAAAGTTTTTTCTTTGAAACGGTATTTATTTTAGTGGCATCCTTTTTTGGTAGTAATTGTTTGTTGCTGATAAATTCAGTATAGTCTGCCGCTTTTGCATTTTTATCCATCAGGGTGGGCATTATTCCTCCCATCATTTTTTTCATCTCTGCTTTTTCTTCGGGGCTCATATCTTTCATGGCTTCCTCCATTGCCTTATCCATTTGCATTTGGGGCGAAGTTTTTTCTTTAGCAGCTGGCTTTTTGCCAGGCTGTGCAATTGCCAAAGCAGCAGCAAATAAAACAATACCCGTAAATAAATATTTTTTCATTTTTTATGGAATTAGATGAAGGGTTTTAGAAAACTGATCAACCACAGGTTTAAACCTTTTATCACTTAAAGTAAAAACAGCACATGCAGTATTGTTATTTTTTTTAAATGAGTTAAGCATTACTACCGCTTTCTTTTTATTTTGATAAAAATTACCAATGGCTAAAGTTGATGACCAGCCATCCCACATTTGTTCGGTAAGAATTTTGCCGGGTTTTTTATCGGCTTTGTTCAGCCGTTTTACTACCTGCTCGTTCCATTGGCTGCTAACAATTTTACTGATGGCTTCTGTTGAAGGCAGGCTTTTATATAAAGTAATAATGCAAAAGCTGCCATCTTTATTGGTTAATGCAAACTGTACGCTTGATGGTAATTCACTTTTGGTAAAAAACTCCGGGGGCTGGTAAGTGAATACATCAAAACTGTTGGTTTTGTTGGTTTGTGCAAATGTTGAACAATCCAACAGCAGCAGTAAGAACAACAGCAAATAATGCTTCATATTTAATTTTTAAGATCAGTTGTTTTACTTCTTTAAATACAATTGTTTTTTTTATGATTTTTGTCGTTCTTCAATGTATTTACACTTTCGCTATTGCCATTCCTGAATATTTGCCGAAAGCGGATTGAAATTCTGATCTGTTGTACAAACCATTGCTTTGTATTTTCCATCAAGGAACCCTCTGGCATTGGAAAACGAAATATTTTTTGTACCCATTGTTGGATGAAGCTTTCCGTACTGATCCCTAAATTCGAGTGTACAGCTTATATTTTCAATTTTCCATGCATCCAAAAAGAAATTGGCTATATAGGTTATCCTTAGTTCCACTCCGCTTGTTTGTAAATTGCTTAAACTCAATTTTTCATCTGGTGCAATTTTGCCCAAGCCAAGTTCTGTATTGCTGTTAACAGTCATTTCATTTGCAGTAGAAATTTTGTATAAACGGCCAGGTGCAGATAAGGCATTAAAAAATTCGCCTTTTTTCCAAATTTCTATATCCACTGCAGAGGGAAATTCCTTATTGTCACTTCCTGTTTTTATATTAACCCTTACAGATGCTAAAGAATAGACACTGGTATTCTGATTACCCGTGTTATCGGTTTTATTAGTGGAAGCAGGTGCTGGTGCAGGCGGTGGTGCAGGAATTGGGCTTTTAATGACCATGTTTTTTTTAGCAGCAGGTACCGTTTTTTGTATTATTTGTGCGCTGACTGTGCTATTTATAAAAGACAATAGCAAAGTAACAGACAATAGCTTTTTCATGATGTGTATTTTATATTTTTTAATGATGCAGTAAAAATGATATTTATTACGGCAGCAGGCTATCCCTTAAAAACAGGATTTTTAACACTTATACCCAGCCGTTTAAGCATGCTTAATTTATTACGGGCACACATCTTTATTCCATGTTAAGGTTATCCTGCAACCACCCCTTACTGCCTGCAATACATTCCATTTATAGTTTAATGGGGTGTGTACCCCAAACATCTTGGCTTTAAAAAAACTAATTCCTTTGTTCATATCAATTTCATTAAATGGAATTTGTATGGTGATGCTGGTTCTGTTTTCTTCTTTAATCAAAGAATGATTTTGCACCCATAAAAATGTTTCTGTATTGTTGGTTCTGGGTATGCCAACCTGTTTCCACCAGGTTACTTTCCTTGCTTCTGTTTCGCCAAGCTGCAATGTAAATTCAACTTTATCTGCCGGTACTACGTTATACTGAAATTTAAAAAACACATCATCGCAATCATCCTGGGTTCTTAAATTACCTGTTGTGGTACTGCCGGTTGGGGCAAAAGGGTACCATAATCTGGCGTATTGTTTATCAATTACAGAAAGCCAGTTATTTTGCGGTGCACCGCTACCACTTAATAATAGCTCATCCGGTATTGGGTAATGCATTATTGAAAACCTGTCGTAGTTTGAAAAATTGGTATTATTCCGGCTATACTTATTAATTACCTGCACATCTACAGTTGCCGCATCCCAGTTGTCGTTTGCTTTAAAGTAGGCATATGTTTTATCACGGTTCCATTGCAGGGGCGAAACAGGCGATTGCTGTTCATGTAAAAATCCAAGTGCATGCCCAAATTCGTGTGTTACGGTACGGCTGAATTCCTCGGGCAGTGTTGCTGCATCAAACCATCCAAAATTCATGGTGTAAAGGCGCAGGGGATTAAATAAAACATCTCTTCCTATCCACGACCAGCTTTGCCCGGTTTTAAAAAAGCCCACTTTAATTTTTGCAGAGCTGAAATCATTTATAAAATCAAATTTAATATTGGCGTGCTGCTCCCATGCCCTGGCATATTGTTTTACCTGGTCTCTTATAAATTCAGAACCATTGTTGGTAGCCAGGTAAACTGTTATCACTTCTCCGGTGTTCCACATTTTTTCGGTGGCAGTGGTTAGTGGTTGTTGTATTACACCCACCTGCGATAAACTGCCATCGCTGTTTATTTTGGGTATTGGGTTGCCAGCTGTACTTCTGCGGGGCGGTAAATTATTATTGCCAGCCGGAGTTTTATCAACACAGATCTTTACTTTACTAAAGTCGTAAATAACAGGCATGTTCTTAATAGCAATGTCCTTTTTTATGCTCATGTCTTTTACAGGCCTGTCAATCATCTTTACGGGTTGCTGCGCATTACTGTAATAGCTGTAACCACATAGCATAATTAATGCTAAAAATATTTTTTTCATAATCAATGCTTTATTGTTTTTTAAATTGAATTGCTGTAACGGTATTGTCTTTTTTTATCAGTTTAAGTAAATAAATACCACTTGTTAAATGGCTGATATTATATTGCATAGCATTGGTGGTTTTAAATGCCAGTACCATTTTACCATCAATACTTACTATTTGTATTTCCTTTACCTGACCTGCGGCAATATTTTTAAGTTGTATAAAATTGCTGGCCGGGTTGGGGTACAATTTAAGTTGTGGTAACCTGTTGCTGGTAACTTTTAGTATTTCACTATAGTTAAACTTAGCATCAGTATCAACCAATTTTAACCGGTAGTATAAAATATTGTCCTGGGGAGATAGATGGGTAAAACTATAATGGTTAGATGCTGCTGTGTTTTTAGCTTTTACTGCTGCCAGTTTTGTAAATGTTATTCCGTCACTTGAAAATTCGATATCAAAATGCGAACTGTTGGTTTCGTTTTCTGTATCCCAGGTGAGTACTACATTGTTTTTATTATTTGCAGCAGAAAATGAAATTAAGTGAAGTGGTAATAATCCACTGGTAAATAATCTTGATGAATAGATATCATAATCTGCTGTAGTTCTTAAATCCTGCCATGCAATAACAGCACCATCAGCACCATCGGTAATAAGCTGTGCGGCACTTTGCGCATGTGCTTCGTTGGCAACCGGTACGCCGTTAGCAGCCCACAATGTATTGCCTGCGGCATCAATACCCTGTGCATAAATATCCTGCTGAAAAGTATTTCTTTCATCGGTCCAAATAATAATAGTGCCACCAGATATTCTGGCTACTAATTGTGGTTCACTTTGTGTGCTGGCATCGTTGCAAACAATAATTCCATTAGCAGCCCATTGTGCAGCGCCGGAAGCATTAATTCGTTGTGCATAAATATCTCTGCCGGTTCTCCTGTCTTCCCAGGCAATAATGGCACCGCCAGTTGCATCGGCAATTAATTGATGCGTAAATTGTATACCACTTGCTGTACAAATGGCAATGCCGTTGCTAGTCCATTGTGTAATACCGGATGTGTTTACACGCTGTGCATATAAATCGGTATTTGTCCCCGCATTCCTTTTATCCTCCCAGCAAATAATAGCACCACCACTGCCATCGGCCACCATTTTGGTATTATACTGATGAGCTAAATTGGGTTCGGAACATATCAATACACCATTAAAGGTCCAGGAAGTAGCTCCATTGGAAATTTTTTGAGCATAAATATCCGATTGGCTGAAATTTCTCCAGTCTTCCCATGTAATTATTGCGCTGCCTGCGCCGCCATCGCTTATTATTTGTGGCATGTTTTGCAGGGATGATGCAGTGCAAACGGCTGCACCATCAAGTGTCCACAATGGTGTGCCCAACTGGTTTAAACGTTGAGCATAAATGTCGGCATTACTGCTTCCAACTCTTCCATCACTCCACACAATCATAGCACCAGAATTATCAGCCAGTAATTGCAGGTTGTTTTGAATGCCGGTTGCGGTGCAAACAGGCAGACCGTCTGCACCCCACAATACTGTTCCGCTGGCATTTATCCGCTGTGCATAAATATCATAGTTGCCAGCGCCTGCACCATTCCTGTCATCAATCCAGGCAATAACAGCACCACCTGCACCATCGGTTACTATTTTAGGGTTTAATTGATTAAAAGCTGCTGTGCATAAAGGCACGCCATCAACAGCCCAAATTAAAGTGCCGGTAGCACTAATGCGTTGTGCATAAATATCGGTTGAGCTGTTCCTGGTATCCTGCCATACCATAATAGTACCGCCGGTTCCGTCGGCAACTAGCTGTACATTGGTTTGGCTGCCGGAAAAATTGCATACAGGATTATTTGTTGAAGGATCAGCACTCCATTGTGCATTAGCAATAATGGAGTTTAAAATTGTAAGTGTAAAAAATAATAAGCGCATAAGGTTTGTTTTTATAAACACAAACCTATTGTGTGAGTGCAGTTTTTTCTCTCCCTCAAAAACAGGAGATTTTTTTAAAATAGAAAAATCATGGAAAAAGGGGAGAGAAAAAAAGGATACAAGCTGGTTAATTTGTAATATGGGTAAACAATTTATTTTTATCTTGATAGCCGAATCAGCAGTGCCTTTTTTTTTTACTTCAATTATTTAATTATACTATGCCCCGTATTTTTATTTTTATAGCAATTCTTTTGGGCATTTCATTAACAGTGGTTGCCCAAAATAAAGATATAAGCGATTTGCTGCCGACCCTTAAAAACAGTAAAGAAGATACCTCCCGTATTACTATCCTTAATGATATTCAGGCTGCCTACCTGGATGCCAATAATGATTCTGCCTTGTTTTATAATAAGCAGGCCGAAGCACTCATTAATAAATTGCATGCCGAGCCAATGCGGCATCGCTGTTACCACGCTTTTGTAAAAATATATCATGCCAAGTTTGATAACGCAATGGCCGTTGAATATTGCCTTAAAGCAATTGCTGCTGCAGCACAATTTAACGACGACTTTCAAAAAGCAAATTCGTACCGTGCATTATTCAGCCTTTACTGGAACCTGCGCAAAAAAGATTCTGCCATTAAGTACAGTGCTTATGCTATGGATCTTACTGAAAGAATAAAAGATACCAATAACGTGGCTACTATGTATGGCAATCTTAGCCGCATTTACAACGAAATGGAACTGTATGATAAAGGAATAGCTTACGGTAAAAAAGGGGTTGAACTGGGAGAGCGTTACAAAGATTTTAAGGGCATGCTGATCTCGTTGAACAACCTGGGCAATTGTTATATTACTACCGACAGGAACGCCGAAGCAATACCCGTTTTTGAACGGCTTTTAATAGACGGGCAGAAATATAAACGATCACGATCTGTTTTAAATGCACTTATCAACCTGGGAGTTATTTATTACGACGTGGCCGATGAAAATAACATGAGCAGGATTGCTACAAAGATGAAGGATATGGAACCCAGCTTTGATGAAGCCGACCGTAATGGTGCCAGCTACAGGCACCTGGTTTACGGTTACGACTATACTTTACAAAAAAGATTTGATGTTGCGGAAAAAGAATTTATGGACGGATTAAAAATTGCCGAAGCTGATAGTATAATAGCTCCCATGCAAAGCCTTTACCTGGCCATGTCTGTAATAAAATATGCAGAGCAGGATTTTGCCGCAGCAGCAGTGTGGGATAATAAATGGGGGGCGGTAGATCAAAGCATGAAGAAACAGGAAATGGCTGAATATGCGGTAGACCTTGAGGCAAAGTATGCTACAGAAAGTAAGGAAGCCAAAATAAAATTACAGGCCTCTCAATTAAAACAAAAAAGTACCATTAATTACATTTTGATAGGAAGTGCAGCAGCCCTGCTTATTATTTTGGTATTGATTTTTATTAATTACAGGCACAAACAAAAATTGCAACAGCAACGTATTGCCGAATTAGAAACCCAGCAACAATTAACCGCAACAGAAGCTGTATTAAAAGGCGAAGAGCAGGAACGAACAAGATTAGCTAAAGACCTGCATGATGGATTAGGAGGAATGTTGTCCGGAATAAAATATTCATTCAATAATATGAAAGGAAATATGGTAATGACGCCTGATAATGCACAGGCATTTGAACGCAGCATGGATATGCTGGACAGCTCTATTAAAGAAATGCGCCGGGTGGCACATAATATGATGCCCGAAGCGCTGGTGAAGTTTGGATTAGATACCGCATTAAAAGATTTTTGCAACGATATCAATAATTCAGGAGCATTGCAGGTTTCTTACCAGTCAATTGGAATGGAAGGTTTGGAGATTGATCAAACCGTAGCCATAACTATTTACCGAATTGTACAGGAGTTAATTAATAACACCATGAAACATGCAGTTGCTAAAACAGCTATTGTGCAAATTACAAATGCCAATAATCAATTTGCAGTTACGGTGGAAGATGATGGTAAAGGTTTTGATACCGCCATACTAAATCAGTCAAAAGGAATTGGATGGAGTAATATTCAAAGCAGGATCGATTTTTTAAAAGGCAAACTGGATGTTAAATCTACAGCGGGCACAGGCACATCTGTACACATAGAAATTGCCGTGTAATAAAACTTGCCAATAGTATTTGGATTTTGCAGAACTAACAAGGGCATAATTTATTTAATTATGAAACGAATTTTATTTATACTGTTTTTTTTATGTTGCCAGTTGTTACTGCAGGCACAGGTTTTAATGAACAGGGACAGTTTGTTGCGCCTGCTACCCAAAACTAAAAATGATACTGCTACCGTGCTGCTATATATTAGTATTGGACAACAGTATGAATCTAACGAACCGGAAACGGCAAAGTATTATTATAATATGGCAGGAGCACTCAGTCGTAAAATTGGTTATCCCCGGGGAAGAATAAAATACATCACCAACTACACGTATCTTTTAAATATGCAGGGGTTGTATGATTCCGGGCTTGTTTTAAATTTAGAATCTGTTGAGATATCCAGGCAAATTAAAGATTCACTTTACATAGCTAAAACATTGTTTAATACCGGCACTTCTTACAGGGTTAAAGGGGAGTATGAAACTGCTGCAAAATACTACGAGGAAGGGAAAAAAATATTTCAAAAATTTGGGGATGCTGATACAGAGGCAATGGGAAATGACATACTCCAAAGCTTGTATACCGCTTTGAAGCAATACGACAGGGCGATGGGATATGGGCAAAAAGCTGTTGCTGGTTTTCGTAAACTTAATAATCCTTCTTATTTGGGTACAGCCCTTAATAATTTGGGACTAAATTATTTGTCAATTAAAAAGTTTGATACTGCTGCAGTAATTTTTAAAGAATGTTTGCAAATAGCGCTGAATACTGAAGATAAAAATCTAGAGCAAAGCGCCTATTTAAACCTTGGGGATATTTATTTAGAGCGTGGCGAGTACGAAAAAATGAAACCCTATATGGATAATGCGTTAAAGTTATCTGTAAAAATTGGCGCACATGAAAGTGAATTGATTGCAAGGAAGGGGTTGTCATTTTATTACAACTCCATAAAAAATTACCCGCTGTCACTGCAATATGCAAAAGAAGCATTGGCTTTATCTTATCAATATGGATTTAAAGAGCAAAGAGGAAAAGTATTTGTGCAATTGTCTAACCTGGCGTTTTCAATGCAGGATATGAAGCTGGGTGATTATTACGCCATGCAAAGCACAGTATTAGCAGACAGCCTGCTGAATGAAACTATTCAAAAAAACACACTAGAGCTTGAAAAGAAATATGAGAATGAAAAAAAGGAAAGTAAAATAGCGCAATTAGAAGCAGATAGAAAGTTGCAGCAACTTTCTATCCAGAAAAAAAATATGCTTAATTATATTTTGATAAGCGGAGCGGTGGTATTACTGGTCGTGTCATTGCTCTCTTACCGTAACTATAAACAAAAACAAAAACTGCAACAACAACGTATTGCAGAATTAGAAACACAACAACAATTAACCGCAACTGAGGCTGTGCTAAAGGGTGAGGAGCAGGAGCGAACAAGGCTGGCCAAAGATCTGCATGATGGATTAGGTGGTATGCTATCAGGAATAAAATATTCGTTTAATAACATGAGAGGAAATTTAGTAATGACGCCTGACAATGCACAGGCATTTGAACGCAGCATGGATATGCTGGATAGTTCAATAAAAGAAATGCGCCGTGTAGCACATAATATGATGCCAGAAGCGTTGGTAAAATTTGGATTGGATACTGCCCTGAAAGATTTTTGCAACGATATCAATCAAAGTGGTGCATTAAAAGTAAATTACCAGTCGATAGGATTGGAGAATGAAATGATAAACCAAACCATTGCAATAACGGTGTATCGTATTGTGCAGGAACTCATCAATAATACGATGAAGCATGCGGCTGCAAATAATGCTATTGTACAAGTAACTAAATCGGGCGAGCAGCTATCGGTAACAGTAGAGGATGACGGAAAAGGATTTGATACTGTAATTTTACAGGGGGTAAAAGGTATTGGCTGGGCAAATATTCAAAGCCGGGTAGATTTTTTAAAAGGTACACTGGATGTTCAATCAGGCACAGGAAAAGGTACTTCAGTTCACATTGAATTAAATGTATGAGGCTTTTTTTAACCATAGTAATTTTATTTTTTTGTACAGCTCTACAAACTGCTGCACAAAATATTTTGGGCAACACAGGTAATGACACAACTGCTGCAAACCGGTTAAACGAATATGCAGCAAAAATTCAATTTTCTGATCCATTAAAAGCAATCAGCACCATTGAGTCATCAGTAGTGTTGTGTACAAAAATTAATTATCAGTATGGCCTTTCGGTTGCCTATAGTTTGCGTGCAGGATTATTGTTTTACGAAATGAAATTAGATAGCAGTAAGCTGCTGCTTGATAAGGCCTACATGGCAGTAAAAGATAAAAAAGACAAAGCTTCCTCCACACAAGCAGCAACAATTTTAAACCGCTATGCTGCTATTTTTCAACGCAGGCAAAATTATGACTCGGCTGTGGAGTATTACCTGCATGCTATGAATGTGTTTACTGCTAATGGCGATGAATTGAAAATAACAAACTCTTATTACAATCTTGCAGGTATATACAAGCACTTAAATGACACTTTTAAAATGTTTTTTTACGCAAGAGAAACCAATCGCCTTGCAGTAAAAGCAAAAGATACGGGCCTTATTATTCGTGGATTAATTACATTGGCGGATGCACATAATTTTATTAAAAATTACGATAGTGCAGTGATTATTTCTAAAAATGGCCTTGCATTGGCTGCACCGCAGGGTATAACTTTTGCCATTGGCATTTTTAACAATTTTACAGGGCAGTACTTTGCAAATAAAGCGCTACAATACGACTCTGCCATTTATTATTACAAAGCTGCCCTGCGGTCGTTTACAGCGATAAACACACAGTATGATATTGCATTAGTGCTGCAAAATTTGGGGCAGGTATATTTAAAAATGAATGATTACGCCAATGCACTTAAGTTTTCAAAACAAGCAACTGCACTTGCAGAGGAATACCAGTTTGATGATGTGCATACTGCAAGCCTGCTTAATTTAGTGCAGGCTGAAGAAAAAGCCGGAAATATTGCTGAAAGTTTCCGCTATTTAAAAAGGTATGTGCAATTAAAAGATTCGGTACAAAGCCGTAATAGTCAGAAAAAAGTATTTGAGCTGGAAGCAAAATATCAGGCAGAAAAAAAAGAGTTGGAACTGCAGGCCGGAAAAAAAATTATTAAGCAGAAAAGTACTTTGAATTACCTGCTTACAGGTAGTACAATATTACTGTTGGGAACACTTTTTTTATTGTACCTTAATTACCATCATAAACAAAAATTACAGTGGCAACAAATAGCCGAGTTGGAAATGCAACAACAGCTAACTGCAACTGAAGCGGTATTAAAAGGAGAAGAGCAGGAAAGAACAAGGTTAGCCAAAGATTTACATGATGGATTGGGGGGTATGTAATCAGGTATAAAATATTCTTTCAACACCATGAAGGGGAATTTAGTAATGACGGAGAGTAATGTACAGGCATTTGAACGCAGTATGGATATGCTGGATAGTTCGATAAAAGAAATGCGCCGTGTGGCACACAATATGATGCCCGAAGCATTAGTTAAATTTGGATTGGATACTGCATTAAAAGATTTTTGTAACGATGTAAATAATATGGGAGCATTGCAGGTATCTTACCAGTCAATCGGACTGCATGATGTAGCTATACCTCAAATAACAGCTATTACAATTTATAGAATTGTGCAGGAACTTACACATAATATAATAAAGCATGCCGCAGCAAAATCAGCAGTGGTGCAGGTTACAAATGATGGTAATAAAATTGCAATAACTGTAGAAGATGATGGCAAAGGTTTTGATACAGCAATTTTAAATCAATCGAAAGGGATGGGCTGGGGAAATATTAAAAGCAGGGTAGATTTTTTAAAAGGTATCTTGGATGTACAATCCGAAAATGGAAAAGGCACTTCCGTTCATATTGAAATAAATATTTAAAATGGCAATTAAAATTTTTATAGTGGATGATCATTATATGGTGATAGAAGGTATTCATTCATTATTGCAAAACGAAAAAAATATTGAATGGATGGGGCATGCCACCAATGCCGCATCTTGCCTGGCTTTTTTACAAAACCAAACACCCGATGTAATATTAATGGATATTAACCTGCCCGATAAAAGTGGCATCGATTTGTGTAAGGAAGTGAAGGATAAACATCCGGAGGTATTCATCTTAGGATTGAGTACTTTTAACCAGCAAAGTTTTATAGAAAAAATGATAGGCAGTGGTGCTTCCGGTTATGTACTTAAAAATGCCACACAGGAAGAATTAATTGAAGGCATTGAAACCGTGGTAAAAGGAAAACAATTTTTAAGTTTTGATGCTGCACTGGCTTTGCGTAAAACAGATACAGATAATAATGCGCCAGTAATTACCCGAAGAGAAAAAGAAGTGCTGGAACTTATTGCCGATGGTATGACCAATAATGAAATTGCCCAAAAACTTTTTATAAGTACCACCACAGTTGATACACATCGTAAAAATTTACTGGCAAAGTTTGATGCAAAAAATATTGCTTCGTTAATTAAAATGGCCATGCAAAAAAATATGCTGTAAAAATTTATTCAAAATCTTTATACAGCAGGTATTTCTTTCTTATTATTTTAAAGGCATTCAGTTGGGGTTGCCAGCTTTTTCTTATTGCAGCTTCTGTTGCTTTAGTTTTTACTTGTAGTTGTAATAAATCATTACCGGCCAGTTTATTTATAAAATTATTCTTTAAAAAGAAACTGTCTTTGCCAGGAAATAATTTATAGGCTTGTAATAAATAGCTTAGCTGAATTTTACCATTCAGTTTTTTAAGCACTTCCTCATTACTGCCACCGATATACCAGCCATAACAAAGCTGGTTAAAACATTTGCTGCTTTTGGCGCCTGCGTTAGGTTTTGGTGTAAATGCGTATAAGTTTTTTAGTAAAGTTGGGTGGCCAAAAATTTGAAACGGAGCGTCAGTTCCTCTGCCTTCGCTTAAAACGGTGCCTTCAAAAAAGCAGGTAGAAGGATAGAGGTAAATACTTTGCATACTTTTTAAATTGGGCGAAGGCATTACAGGCAAAATGTATTTACTGTTATGATCGTAGTTTTTGCATTTAATAACCGTAACATGAAAGGGCGTATCGGCATTGGGCTTGGTGGTAATATTATAGGCATTAATGGCATTGGCTTTTTGAGATAACAGGTTTTCTCCTGCCAGCATTAACCCATACTCACCAATCGTCATGCCATATACAATAGGTACAGCCTGCATACCAATAAAGCTTTTAAATTTCATATCCAGCACTGGGCCATCCACATAAAAGCCATTGGGGTTGGGGCGGTCCAGTATCATTAATGGCTTATGGTTTTCTAAAGCGGCCTCTAAATAATATTGTAAAGAAGAAATAAAAGTGTAAAACCTTACACCTACATCCTGGATATCAAATATCAAAATGTCCACATCTTTTAAGTCTTCAGCAGTAGGTTTTTTATGGTCGCCATACAAACTGATCACCGGGATACCGGTGGCTTTGTCTTTGGCATCAGTTACATGTTCACCTGCATCTGCCGTACCTCTAAAGCCATGCTCAGGGCCAAATATTTTTACAATTTTTATCCCTCTTTTTATCAATGTATCTACTAAGTGGGTGCCGTTTACCAAACTGGTTTGGTTGGCAAAAACCGCTACCGACTTGCCTTTCAGGTAAGGCAGGTACACTTCAACTCTTTCGGCACCGGGGATGATTGGTGATTGCAGGGTTGTAATGCCGGATTTGCCGGAGCCAGACTGTGCAATGCCGCTTTTACAATAAAAGGCAAGTGCAATTAAACCCAGTAGTAATTTTTTCATAAAGTAAAGTTGCCGAAAAGTTTTTAAAAGCCGTATACCATTTATGGATAAATTTGCAGTTTAATTTTGTCCGCACATTGATTTTAAAAGATTTTGAAGATTAAATGGGTACACCATAAATCTAATTCATCCTTCCAAATCCCAGTTCAGACAAACTCATACAAAAACAAAAAACAATGCAAGCAAAAAACGGAGATAATGTAAAAGTACATTATACAGGAAAATTAGTTAATGGCGAACAATTTGATTCTTCTGCAGGAAGAGAACCTTTGGGTTTTACAGTAGGTGCCGGACAAATGATCAAAGGTTTTGATGCCGCAATACCAGGTATGGTAGTGGGTGATAAAAAAACCATCAATATTCCTGCTGCTGAAGCGTATGGCGAAAAAGATCCCAGTGCCATCATCGAATTTCCTAAAGAACATGTACCGGCAGAAATGGTTTTAGAACCAGGCATGCCTTTAACACTCAGCAATCAACAAGGGCAACCAGTACCTGTAATTGTGGTGGAAGTAAAAGAAGACGTGATCATTTTAGATGCCAATCATTTTTTGGCCGGACAAGAATTGATATTTGATATTGAACTGGTGGAGATTAATGGATAATTGTTTAATTAATAATTGATAATTAATGGGCAGCCTGCGAAAGCAGGCTGCTTTTTTGTTTTCTATTAATTAATTTAAAGGGGATGTTTTTTGGCATGCGGCCTGCATTAAAAAAATTATCCATTATCCATTACCCAATTATCCATTATTTTTAAGGTATGATAAACATCAGCCCCGATAGCATTGCCGACCGCTTTATGCGTTATGTGCAAATAGATACACAAAGTGAACCTACCAGTACAGCGCACCCCACTACCGAAAAACAAAAAGACCTGAGTAAATTATTGCACAGGGAATTATTGGGTATGGGCATTACCAATGCCACTACCGATGAGTATGGTTATGTGTACGCAACTATACCCGGCAACAGCGATAAAAAAAATATACCGGCCATTTGTTTTTGTGCCCATGTGGATACAGCACCCGATTGCAGTGGTTCCAATGTAAAGCCTATTCATCACCGTTATTACGATGGCAGTGATATTGTGTTGCCTGATGATAATACGCAGGTATTAAGTGCCAGCAATTCGCCTTATTTAAAAGAACATATCGATCACGGTATAATTACTGCCAGTGGGTTAACGCTATTAGGTGCCGATGATAAAAGCGGCGTGGCTGCTATTATGGAAGCTGCTTTATTTTTTATACAAAACCCCGCAGTAAAGCATGGCGATATTAAAATATTATTTACACCAGATGAAGAAGTAGGACAAGGTACCGCCAAAGTAGATATGCAAAAACTGGGTGCACAGTTTGGCTACACTTTAGATGGTGGCGAAGCCGGAAGCCTGGAAGATGAAACCTTTAGCGCCGATGGTGCTGTGATAACCATACATGGTGTAATTGTACACCCCGGTTATGCAAAAGATAAACTGGTGAATGCATTAAAAGTTGCCGGGGCGGTATTGGATGCCTTACCTAAAAACGAATGGAGTCCCGAAACCACCGAAAAGCGGGAAGGTTTTGTACATCCTACGGCAGTAAATGGTATTGCCGAAAAAGCAACTATACAATTTATTGTTCGTGATTTTACCAATGAAGGTTTAGCGGCTCACCATAACCGCTTAAAAGCTATTGCCGAAAATGTGGTGGCGCAATTTCCTGGTGCCACCATGGAGTATGCAGCGCAGGAGCAATACCGCAATATGAAGGAAGTGCTGAACAAATATCCGCATGTGGCGGCGTATGCCGAAGAAGCGATACAGCGTGCCGACCTTATTATGAAAAAAGAAAGTATTCGTGGCGGTACCGATGGCAGCCGCTTTAGTTATATCGGTATGCCCTGCCCCAATATTTTTACCGGTATGCAAAATATACACAGCAAATTAGAATGGATAGGCACTAAAGATATGGCCAAGGCTGCAGAAACCATTGTGCATTTGAGTATGATTTGGGAGGAGAGAAGTTAGTTACAGGGTTGCCAACCTTCCAAAGGTTGGCAACCCTTGCTCATTAGTGTAATTATACCATCCCTTTGGGTTTAAAATTACTGGAGGTTTATTCAGCAGCAGTTTTGTAGCCGGTTGTGTTACTATCTGCAATATCAAAAAAACATTTGCAAATGCAGAGCAAACTAATGATAAATATATTGCCGTAGTTGCCCAATGCAGTTTGCTTAGTTAAAAACATACTGCCCAAAGCTCCCAACACAATTGCAACATGTATAACCAGTTGCCGGCCATCAAAAATAGCGGCATATTCATCCGGGCTGGCGGTAAGATAACTGCCATTTTTTAAAAAGCCGGTAATTAAATAATAGCACTGGCTGCTAAAACTGATTAACAAACCCACATTAAAAAATTGATTTTGCAGCAGTATGGTGCCCAGTACCGTGCCTTTATCTTTACTGGTATTAGCTACAAAGCCAACAAATACAATTATAAATATGGCGTAAAAGAAAAAGATAGCTATTCTTATAAATAAATATTTAATGCCCTTGTTAATATGATATACCAGCGGCCGTTGCGTATTTACTGCCGTAGCCGGCTGGCCCTGGCTAAATACAATGCGTATGGTATTAAATATGGCTATCACCAATGTCTCCACCCAAAAAAACCAAAATGCTTCAAAGGGTTGCCAGTTATAAAATGCTACCCCAAAAATGGGCACCAGGTTAAAAATAATAATCAATGCCAGGTTAATGCCTTTATTCATGTTGCTAAAATAAACAAATTCGTTAGGGTTGCCAACCTTTAAAAGGTTGGCAACCCTAATCAAAAATTATCTGTCATACAGTTATTATCAATTTTAAAGTTAAAACGTTATACTTGGTTCTGCATCTTCTCTTATATCCTCTGCGGCCCTGTACAGCTCGGGGTACTTTCCCTGATTGTCGATAATGAGTTCGTAAATTTTTTGGTAGCAGGTATAACCAAATTTTAATTCTTTTAAATAAGCTTTACAATGTATGCTGTTGTTGGTCATCAGGTAATCAAGGGCACTGCAGCACGCCGCAATACCGCAGGCGCCGCAATCATTGCAGTTGTCTTTGGATAAGCCATCTTTTTCAATTTTTGAAGTAGTCATATTTTTGCACCTGGTTTTTAGAAAGGGTTGCCAACCTTCCAAAGGCATCAACTAACCTACAGGTACAGGATAAGAGATAAACAAACTTAACTTAGTTACTTTTAGTTAGCGACAATTGGCAGAAAGTTCAATCAAAAAAAAGGCAAGTAAAAGTGCAGGCAATTCCCCTGTAAACGTAGTTTGGGATGAAACCACTGTAAAAGACAAGCATTATAAAGTTTTGGGTATATTGAAAGGATTGACAGTAACACAAGCAAAACTTGTGTTAGATATAGTTATAGAGGATTTTGTATCTAATGCGATTATTAGTTAAACTAGAGTTTACCTAGCTTTTCTAGTTCATTGATATGGTCTCTTATTTTCTTGATATTTTCCTTGGCAGCGGCTTCAGTAGCATAACCTTGCGAAGATGCGGCAACAATATCTGAAGACATCCAAATACGCCAACGGATTTTTGCTTTTGGGTCTTTGCTGTCTTCGTAAATTTCAAGTCTTGGTTGTTTTTTAAGATGTTCGGCTATAATAGAATTAAAGCCACCGCTGTTGCCAAATAAACTGTTCATTTTACTTTTTTTACTTGTTACAAAATATGCTACACTTGCTTACTACAGGTGCAGCTTCCCAAAGGTAGCTAAAACTAATTATATTAGTATTTTTTAGCTTATTTAGTAACACCAAAGAAGTTTATTTTTTTATATGCAGTTAAGTTAAAATTATATTTTGTATTTAATAAACATTATATATATTTGGCGAAAATAACTAAATGGTAGATAGGCATCCTGACACAACTTCTGTTGAATTTAAATATGCAACGTTATATTGGGGAGCGGGCATTACAGTAATAATTGCTATAGCATTTATTATTATAGCAAATTACTGTGGCATAACTTTTGAAATAAGGGATATAGTAGCTATTGTTACATGCGGACTGGTTTCAACAACCCTAGTTTATCATGCCAAAAATTTGCGCTTGAACTATGAGGTTAATAAAGCAAAGATTGATTTTGACAAGCAAAAGTATGAGGAGGAAAAATTAAGTAAACAAAAAGAATCAGACAAAAACAAAGAGTTTTATTCCTTTCAAGTTGCATCACTATGGTTTAAGCCCGATATGGCTAACCATGTAGAATTATCTCGCAAGTTTTTACGGGAGCATAAGGATAAACTACAAGACCATAAGCCAATAAGTGAATTTATTACTGAATTGGAGAACAATATTGATGCACGAAAGGCCGTTATTTGTATTTTAAACTATTTTGAGAATTTGTCGTTATTAATAAAGAAAGGGCATGTAGATGAGGAATCAATAAAATTGTGCTTCAAAACCCTCTTTGTTGACTATTTAAATATCCTTAGAAAGTACATAGATGAAATACAGAAGGAAAGTAAAAGGTTTCTTATGAACTACGAAGAAGTTGCTACAAAATGGGGTGTTATATAAATTTGTTGTATTTTAACATAAATTTTGAACCAAAACTGTGTTTTACCCCGTCTAACTAACCAATAAACAAAACTTAAAAAATTATGGAAAAGAACATCCTTAATGACTACGATGGATTAGGTATAAAATCTTAAAAATAATAAAGCCCCAATATTGGGGCTTTATTATTGCAGCATTTAAATGCTATTATAATAATAAATAAACAACTCTTTACTTTTTTTCACTTTTTTTTTATGGGGTATTTAAAGCCAGTTTTAATAACTGGTCAGCAGTTAATGAGGTTTTAACTGTTATGTTAGGAACTGCTTTCTTTTTTGGTTTTGTAGCTTTAGCCATGATAGCTAAGTTACGCAAATATCCAGTCAAATCCACCTGCACTTGGTCTTTGTCCGCTACAGGCTCTTGATATACCGCCCCTGTTTATGTTAGTCATTTTAGCAGCTTCTTTTATGCTTTTATAGTGGGCTATTATTTCACCGTCCTTTAATTGGATAACACCGCAATACCTGTTTTTAGGTCTTTCAGTAAGTTCTATTTGTGTGGGTATTTCAGCCTGTATTAAATTCTTATAAGTAAGCCTGCCTTCTAACCTTCCCATTGTTAAAGTAAACCTGTCAGCGTCTTTTATTTTACGGCTATTAAAGCGATATGCAAATTCATCGCAGTAACGTTGTGTATGCTTGCTGCTTATTTGGTAGTACGTTCCTATCACCATCCTTTTTAAATGGCTAAATGCTCCTTCTATTGTGTTTGTATGCACATTGTCTCTTACATATTCCTGCATGGAGTGATTAACTGCATGGTAATTGTAACTATGTGCGATACGATTGTAAAGGTTTGAACTATCAGTTATCAAAGTAGCTTTTAGTTTTACGGTTTCTGCTATTGTTTTGGGTATAGCTGTGTTGTTATTTGAGGGCATCACTTTAGCAACTAAATTACCTGTCCTTTCAATCATTCCTAATACGGCTGTCTTATTACCAAATGGGTTACCTGCTTCGCTATACTTTTTTCTTTTACTGTTGTGCATATTGGCAAACTTTCCTCCAATATATGTTTCATCGGCTTCTACTGGGCTATGCTCCCCTAATACAATATCTTCTTTCATTCTTAGCATTTCCCTGATACGGTGCAGCATAAACCAACTTGACTTTTGACTAATACCTAAATCCCGTCCTAATTGATAAGAACTAATCCCACGTTTATGTGCAGTAATCAAATAGATAGCAGTAAGCCATTTGCATAAAGGTATTTTAGAGGCTTCCATTATTGTACCAACAGTTACGCTAAAGTTCTTTCTACAATCCTTATGGTTACATTTAAAACGTTTACCACCTTCTATAACAGTAACCCTTTCACAAGAGCAATAAGGGCATGTAACAACCCCGTTCCATCTTTCTTTCATCAAATACTTTCTACAGCTTTCTTCATCCGGTAAACTGGTTATAAACTCTCTTAAATTTTTAAACATATAATTAGTATTTTAGTATATTCAAAACAACTGATATGGAAAATAAATGGACGGATGAACAAAAGAGAAAACAAATTCAATTAGTAATAGATGGCTTAGAAGGTAATTGGTATTTAAATGGAGTATCGGATAATACCCAGAAAATAAGATTTGATAAGCCTGCAAGTATAGATGAAAAAGGCAGCTTAACTATTTGGCAACTACCAGTTAAAGAAGCAGACCGAATAGTGCAATATGAAATATTAATGGATGATGTAGGAAATGTATACATGGATATGTTTGTTAAAACGTCTGGTGAAAAGAGACAATACAGATTGCAAATAGATTTTTTAAACTCTTATATTGGAGACCTTTATTTAATAGAAGGTGACATTAAGATGTACTATGTAAGGGAAAAACCTCGGACAGCGGAGACCAATCAGCAGTAATATTGTTCTCTTTCATAAGTAATTTAATCCTATCATTGAGGGCAATTGCTGTAGTTCGCATTAAATCTTTTAATCTAATTACTTCGGCATCAAATTTAATTTCTTCGATAGTTATTTTATTTGAACCCATAAAAAAAGCCATAAACACTTTTTAAGTAGTTTATGGCTGTACCTCTTTAGTTGTTAATGCCCTTCCAAAGGTTGACAACCCTAACACTTAAAGATTTTATGCCGGTAACACAAAAAAATATCTACCTTCAATTTAAATTTTACAACTATGGATTTATTAAAAGATTACTGGTGGGTACTGGTTATAGTATTTGTGCTTTTGCAATGCTTTGTTACCATCAACCAGGGTTTAATTGGCGTGGTTACCATGTTTGGTAAATACCAGCGCATCATGCGGCCGGGATTGAATTTTAAAATTCCTATCCTGGAGCAGATCTACAAAAAAGTAAGTATTCAAAACCGCTCGGTGGAGCTGGAGTTTCAGGCCGTAACAGTGGATCAGGCCAATGTGTATTTTAAAAGTATGCTGCTGTATTCGGTACAAAACGAACAGGAAGAAACGATACAGAGAGTGGCTTTTAAATTTATCAGCGATAAAGATCTGATGCAGGCGCTGATAAGAACGGTGGAAGGAAGCATCCGTGCATTTGTTAGTACTAAAAAGCAGGCGGAAGTATTGAACGTACGCCGGGATATTGTAGAAAATGTAAAAGAGCAGGTAGATGTGGCTTTGGAAAGCTGGGGTTATCATTTGCAGGATCTGCAAATTAACGACATCACTTTTGATGAAGCCATTATTACCAGTATGAGCAAAGTGGTGGCCAGTAATAACCTTAAAGCGGCAGCCGAAAATGAAGGGCAAGCTTTATTAATTACTAAAACCAAAGCGGCAGAAGCAGAAGGTAATGCTATTAAAATTGCAGCCGAAGCAGAAAGATTGGCGGCGCAATTACGTGGCCAGGGTGTGGCATTGTTTAGAGAAGAAGTAGCAAAAGGTATGAGCCAGGCTGCTAATGAAATGAAGCAGGCTAATTTAGATACCAATGTTATTTTATTTAGCATGTGGGTAGAAGCGATAAAGAACTTTGCAGAATATGGAAAAGGTAATGTGATATTTTTAGATGGCGGTAGTGATGGTATGGAAAAAACCATGAAGCAAATAATGGCCATGACGCAGCTGGAGAGCAAGAAATAATTTTAATATAATATTTTAAGAGTCCCCAACTTGTTGGGGACTCTTTTTTTTGTAACCTAAATTGCACAGGTAAGATTAACAATTCTTTAAGCAGCAATTTTGCATTGTGTTCGTTTAGCAATTAATCTTGCAATGTATTGGCACAATTATAGTGTACAAGAAATGAAATAATAAATTAAACAATTACATTTGTTCCTAAATCAGCTTAAACATGTTTGACATTTTTTTATTACAGGCAGACACAGCAGGTGTTGCAAAAGCAATAGCAGCACCGCAGGTAGAATCGGTATGGGGCGTTTTGGCAAAAGGTGGATTACTGATGATTCCATTACTGGCACTACTGGCTGTGGCTATCTTCTTTTTTATCGAACGTATTATTGCCATTAACAAAGCCAGTAAAATTGAAGAGAATTTTATGAGTATTATTAAGGATAATATTGTTACCGGTAATGTTACTGCTGCAAGAAACCTGGCTAAAAATACCAACAATCCTGTAGCAAGAATTATTGATAAAGGTATTCAGCGTATTGGTAAACCTATTGACGCCATTGAAAAAAGTATGGATAATGTGGGGGTGCTGGAAATGTATAAGCTGGAAAAAAATGTAGATATCCTGTCTATTATTTCCCGTATTGCACCGCTGTTTGGTTTCTTAGGAACCATCATTGGTATGCTGGCACTTTTTAAAGGTATTGCTGCCACATCGGAGTATACACCTAACACCATTGCAGATGGTATTTATATTAAAATGATCACCTCTGCAACAGGTTTAATTATTGGTATCATCTCTTACCTGGGCTATAGCTTTTTAAAAGTGCAGATAAAGAAAGTGGAAAATAAAATGGATGCAGCCAGCGCAGAATTTGTAGATATTTTACAGGAACCAACGAGGTAAGAAGCGTGAGTGGTGAATGGTGAGGCGTGAGTTTTTTTACTCACGACTGACGACTCACCACTCACGAAAATAAAGACAAATAAATTTAAAAGAACTATACACCATGAGTTTAAGAAAAAAGTTTAACGAAGATCATGCAGAAGTGGATACCGGTCCGCTGAATGATATCTTATTTATATTGATGTTCTTCTTCTTAATTATTTCTACGCTGGCTAACCCCAATGTAATTAAGATGAGTAATCCTAAAGCGGAAAGCAAAACCAAGGCCAAGCAAAGTGTAATTGTAAGTATTAATAAGGACAGGGTGGTGTATGTGGGGCAGCAAAAAATTAATTTCGATTCTCTGGAGTCTAATTTAAGAACGCATATTATTACCGGTGATACCACAAAACCTGCGGTAGTTATTAATGCAGATTCTTTAGTGGCGTGGAAAGATATTGTGAAGATAATGGCAGTGGCAAGAAAACTGGGTGCTACCACATCGGCATCTATCAGTAGTCAATAATCAATAACTGGCAATTACTATTCTTTCTTTTCCAAACATATCTTTTTTAATAAGCACCTGCTGGTAAGTGGCTGCAAAAAGTGCTGCTACTTCTTTGGTGTAATCTTCATGTGTTTCCACAAAAATTTTACCATTGTAGTTTAAATGGTTTCTGCCAAATCTGGCTATTTTTTCGTAGAACAATAAAGGCTGATTATCGGGCACAAATAAAGCACTGTGCGGCTCAAAGTTCACCACATTTTTATCCATTAACTTTTTTTCGTTAACCGGTATATAAGGTGGGTTACTGATGATGATGTCAAATAGCATCAGCTCGGGCCAGCGGCTTTCATCCAAAAAATCAAACAGGGTACACTGTATATTTGTTTTGTTAGTAATGGCATTTGCCCTGGCAATATCCAAAGCCTCTTCACTTACATCTAATGCTATTACTTTAGAAGAAGGTAAATGTTTTTTTACAGCAATGGCTATACAGCCGCTTCCGGTACCAATATCTAAAATGCTGATCTGCTTTTGTTCAAACCGGTAACTGCTGATGATCATATTGGTCATCTCTTCGGTTTCGGGCCGGGGTATTAATACCTTATCATTTACCTGAAACTGCATGTTGTAAAACGTAGTATTACCCATTACATATTGCACGGGTTTGTGCTGCAGCAATTCTTCCTGCTTTGCTGCCAATTTAATAAGAACGGGCCGGGGTATTTTTTGCAGAGGGTTTTTAATAAGATCAGCTTTTTTTATATTGGCCACATTTTCAAATACCCAATCGGTAATTACTGTGGCTTCACTCAGCTCGTAAACAGATTGCAATTCCACTAAAAAATTCCGGTATAATTCTTTGCTGTTCATCTTTGCAAACATAGTTTATTTTTTGATGCGTACTTTTGCAACTTGACTGTTGTTGAAAAATATATGCATCGCTGTTTACAACTGGCCCGGTTGGGTGCAGGATATGTAGCGCCCAACCCAATGGTAGGGGCGGTTTTGGTGTATGATAATGCAATTATAGGAGAGGGGTTTCATCAACATTACGGTAAGGCACACGCCGAGGTAAATTGCATAGATAGTGTTGCGGAAGAAAATAAATGCCTGATTGAAAAAAGCACTTTGTATGTTTCGCTGGAGCCTTGCGCTCATTTTGGCAAAACACCGCCTTGTGCCAATCTGATCATTAAGCACAAAATTCCACATGTGGTTATTGGTTGCAGAGATAGTTTTGCGGCAGTAGATGGTAAGGGCATTGAGAAATTAAAAGCTGCCGGGGTTAATGTAGCCGTTGGTATTTTGGAAGCAGAAGCCATCGATTTGAATAAACGTTTTTTTACTTTTCATCAAAAGAAAAGACCGTATATTATTTTAAAATGGGCGCAAAGCAGCAATGGAAAAATTGCAGGCAATGATGACGAAAGAATTTTTATCAGCAATGAATTTACCAACCGTTTAGTACATCAATGGCGTGCAGAAGAAGCTGCAATAATGGTGGGTACCAACACGGCTTTAAAAGATGATCCGGCTTTAACTGCAAGACTTTATCCGGGCAACAATCCGGTAAGATTGGTAATTGATTTGGATTTAAAATTACCTGCCACCTTAAAATTATTTGACGGCACCGTTAAAACGATCGTCTTTAATCAATACAAAGATGAGCAGACTGAAATGCTTTCCTATTATAAAATTGATAAAAGCAACAAGGTTATTCCGCAAATTTTAAACGCATTATACCAGCTGCAAATACAATCGGTAATAATAGAAGGCGGTGCAAAATTACTACAGTCATTTATTGATGAAAATTTATGGGATGAGGCCAGGGTAATTACAAATATGGAAATGAAAATTGCTGAAGGAATAAATGCACCTATATTGCAACTCCAAAAATTACAGACAGAACAAATTTTACTCACCGATAACATCGCATATTTTACAAATACCAGGCAATGATATATTTAGTTGGCAGCATTTTATTCAGCTCTTATTTAACCCTTTCGTTTAAAGTATTGCAAAGGCTTAACATCAATACCTTGCAGGCCATTGTATTTAACTATATAGCCTGTGTTTGTACTGGTGCTATTGTCAACGGCTCTTTTCCAGTAAATAAAGAAAATGTAAATGCACCATGGTTTGTTTGGGCATTGGTAATGGGGGTAATGTTTATCAGTATTTTTAATGTAATTGGGTTTACCACACAAAAATTGGGCGTAGCTGTTGCATCGGTGGCTAACAAACTTTCCATGGTAATTCCCTTTGTATTTTCTATTTATTTATACAACGAAAATTCAACCGCATTAAAAATTGCAGGTATTGCAGTAGCATTGATCGCTGTTGTTTTAACCTGTTATCCTTCTCAAAAAAATAATACAGAACCTGGAAAAAGCAAACAACTTTTATTATTGCTGCCGGTGTTATTGTTCATCAGCAGTGGTTTGCTGGATACTTTAATTGTGTATGTAAAAAATAATTTTTTTAATAACCCGGCAGATAATTTCAATAATTTTTTGATCACTGCTTTTGCAGTTGCCGGAGGTATTGGCTTAATAGTTTTGTTAATACAAATTGCAACGGGTAAACAACAGTTTTCTTTTAAAGCATTACTGGCAGGTATTATTATTGGCATACCCAATTATTTTTCTATTTGGTTTTTAGGAAGAGTGATCACAGCGTACAAAGGCAACTCATCTGCAATAATACCGGTAAATAATATGGGTATTGTGTTGTTTAGTGCAGTGGCGGCGTGGGTATTGTTTAAAGAAAAATTATCGCTGATCAACTGGGTAGGAATTGTTTTAGCTATTGCAGCGATTGCATTAATAGCTTATGGATAGAACCCCTTTCCCCTAAAGGGGAAATGTAGAAGACAAAAGCGAATGTATATTTTAGTTTAACTGTTTTTTAGAATGGAAGAAAAAGGATTTTATAACACTATTGCTCAAACATCCACTGCCGAATTTAAAGACAGGGGAAGTAAATTTATTGCTTACGCTTTCCCTATTGAAACAGCAGATGATTTTAAAAAGCAATTGCAAATTTTAAAGAAAGAACATCCTAAAGCAGTGCATCATTGTTTTGCTTACCGCATTGGTACCGATGGTAATAATTTTCGCAGCAGCGATGATGGCGAACCTTCTGGCACTGCCGGAAAACCTATACTGGGGCAAATTGATAGCAAAGATCTGACCAATGTAGCGGTGATTGTAGTACGTTACTGGGGCGGTACATTGCTGGGTGTGCCAGGGTTGATCAATGCGTATAAAATGGCAGCTTCAATGGCTTTTCAGGTTACGCCAATTATACAAAAGCAGGTGGAATTAAAATACAGTATTGAGTTTGACTATACACAAATGAATGAAGTGATGATGGTATTAAAACAATTTAATTGTACTGTTATTGCACAGGAAATGCAATTATTTTGTATGATACAAACGGGCATTCCTAAAAATCGTTTGGAAGAAGTGTTGTACCGCCTTAAAGAATTACAGAATGTAGTTACAAAAAAACTCAACAATAGTTAGTAATTTTCCTGGCCAAATTATTACACATGAATATTGAAGAATTAAGAGAATATATTTTGCAAAAACCGGATGTTACCGAAGGCTTTCCTTTTGGCGAGGATACTTTAGTGTTTAAAGTAAAGGAGAAAATATTTTTATTAACGGGATTAGACAGTAATCCACTACAGTTTAATGTAAAGTGCGATCCTGATAAAGCTATTGAATTAAGAGAAGAATTTCCTGAAGCAGTGTTGCCAGGCTACCACATGAATAAAAAGCACTGGAATACAATTATTGTAGACGGCACTTTATCTAAAAAGCAATTGAAAGAAATGGTAGATCATTCTTACAATTTGGTGAGTAAGAAAAAGTGATTTTATTTTTTAGCGTACTTCCAGTTCCTGCTTTTGCCTTCTGCTATCATTTCTATTGCACTGCTCATTCTTTTATTTCTTGTTACTTCGGTTTTTGCTTCGGTGATCCATTGTATATATTCTTTTTTATGTGAGTAAGCAAAGGCTTCAAAGGTTTGCAATGCTTTTTTGTTTTTACTCAGTGCTTTAAGAAAATAATCAGGTACTGCCAGTTCTTTTTTTTCTGTTGATTTTGGTTTAACTACTTTAATGCCTGTATCATTTAAAGCCATCGCTTCTTTTATCCAGGCGGCTAATTTTTTATCCGGAGGCAGATCTTTCATGGAGGTTAATCTTCCTAAATGCCCCATCGATGATTCTGATTGGGCATTTGCCATCAGTACCGGATCTTTCATCAGCGATGCCTTCCAAAAACTCATTACAGCATGTTGTTTAAATGCGGCCATGTGACACAGCATTACGCCTTTGTAATCAAAAAAGGGCATACTCCATTTCATTTTTTCTTCTACTTCGGGGCAGGTTTTGTGAACCAGCTCACGAATATGATTTAAAATGGGTTTTGCAAAACCTGCAGATTTAGCAATGTAGACGTCGATGGCTTTTAACTTGGCGGCCATAAAAAATTATTTTAAATAATCGTTTACTTTTTGCTGTATAGTTTTTTTTACCGTTTCCCAGGTTTGGCCTTTAAGGCTTACGGGGTCTTCGCTTTCTTCGGCATCAGCAAAATAGGTTAAAGCCTGGGGAATTGAAACCAATAATTGTTGAGATGGGAATTTAGCTTTGTGAAAATTGATCATTTCTTTTACAGAATATTTGCCTGATAGTGTTGCAATATCCCAAAAATCTTTTCTTTTGCCTCTGCCCAAAATAGCTTGTATTTTCATTGCGGCTATATCTTTTGCATCATACATCCTTATTCCATCATCTTCAAATAAATTGCCTATGATTGGATGAGGGTAATGTACCAGATCTACTTTAACGCCATTGATATAACAGAAAATTCCAAATTTTGAAAATCCACTCTCATATTCAAATTGCAGCCCAAATTTGTTTTGTAATGTTGATTTAATAAATTCATTGTCAAATCTGTTTATGCAAAACAGCTCTAAATCAACAGAGGTTCTGTGCCCGTATTGTAATGATAATGCTGTGCCGCCCACTAAATGAAAGTCTTTTAATTCGGGCAAGGCTATCAGCGTTTCTAATAGGGAAAGAGTTCGGGGTTCGACTGTCTCAACATGTAACATCTAAAAAGGTTTACTGGTTTATCAATAACAGCACTTGCCAGGTACATTCTTTTTTCTGGTAAATATTTTGCCTGCAATAAAACAGTTGTAATTTTCTCATCCCCATAAAACCTTCTGCACATACGTATATCTTCCACATCACCTCTTTCAAAAACCCGTTCAATAATGAATGAAGCCTTCTTCTCAAACTCTAACTTTTCTGCATCAACATCCCAAAAGATGCGCTTGTTATCGTATGGTTTGGTGGGCTTTTGCACTAAAAAATACTTTTTTATAAAGATAGTTTATATATGTAAATGAAATTAGTCGATAACTCGTCTAGTTTAAAAGTGTTTTCAAAAACTTTCATTAAATCTTTAACTAGCATCCTGTTCTCACGCTCTTGATTAGTTTTTTGGGCTTTATAATTTAATAATGCAGTAACGGCACCATTTAAATTATTATTATCTAATAAAACTAAAAATTTAAAATACTCTTTCGTTTCATCAAGTGTTTTATGCATTAATTTATGAGCATCTTTAAAAATTTCTCTTTTCTGAGCTGCTTCAAATCTGGTTCCATTGCTATTACATGGCACATTGCACTTAATTTCCGCAATAATTTTTATAGGAGTATCAATTTTTATGTCAAAACCTTTTGTATTAGGATTTACCCTATCAATTTTTTCTTTGTTACGAGAATTCCATTCTTCAGAGAAGTTGAAATGCCTTTGCAATTCATCAATGAATTTGAAAGATAATTTTAAAGTTAAAATATTATTGATGTCTTGTAAAACTCTTTTTAATTCGATAAAATTGTTACTGTTTAATTTAGTTACATAATCAATATTTTCGCCAGTTAGATTACATAAAAAATTATTTAATTCAGTATTTAACTTTTTTTCTCTACTTATCAGATTTGGTGAAATCAATTTTTTGATATTTTATTAAGTAAACTATTTCCCAAACCTTTCACTCACCACCAACTCCTTACTGCCCGCTGTAAACAAATAAAATCCTTCGCCGGTTTTTACGCCTAATTTACCTGCCTGTACCATATTTACCAATAGCGGACAAGGGGCATATTTGGGGTTGCCAAAACCATCATGCAATACATGCATTATGCTCAGGCAAATATCCAGGCCAATAAAATCGGCTAACTGTAATGGCCCCATGGGGTGTGCCATGCCCAGCTTCATCACAGTGTCTATTGCTTCTACATTGGCAACGCCTTCGTACAAACTGTAAATGGCTTCGTTTATCATGGGCATTAAAATGCGGTTGGCAATAAAGCCGGGATAATCGTTTACCACGCAGGGTAATTTACCCAGTTGTTTACTCAGTTCCACAATGGTATCGGTTACTTCTTTTTTAGTTTCGTAACCGTTAATAACTTCCACCAGTTTCATTACGGGTACCGGGTTCATAAAGTGCATACCAATAACATGCCCGGGCCTTTTGGTAATAGAAGCAATTTTTGTAATAGAGATGGAAGAAGTATTGGTGGCTAAAATACAACCGGCAGGTGCCGCCATATCCATATGCTTAAAAATATCGGTCTTCAGTTCAATATTTTCAGAGGCCGCTTCTATAACTAGGTCGGCAGCTTTTATACCTTCATGAATATCTGATAGCATGGTAATATTGGCTATCGTTGCTTTTTTATCTGCTTCTGTTATAGCGGCTTTAGCAATTTGCCTGTCAAGGTTTTTTTCTATAGTGGCTAATGCCCTGTGCAATTGGGTGGGATTAACATCAATTAAATTTACTGTAAATCCGCTTTGTGCAAATACATGGGCAATACCATTACCCATAGTGCCTGCGCCAATAATGCTGATATTTTTTATCATAATAATTTTTTTTCACCTCACCTCACCCCAACCCCTCTCCTGCAAGAGAGGGAACTCGGATGGGTTGTATAATAATTTTTACATTCTTTATCTCTGCTAAAATCTTGTTTATTTAAATCGAAGAGCTTTTTTGTCTTTATCAAAACATAATCTCCGCTTTAATCTTCTCCATTTCCCTCTCCTGCAGGAGAGGATAGGTGAGGTGAATTCGCTTCAGTCTCCTCCATAATCAGTTCCCCCTTCAGGAGGCGGAGGCGTTGCTATTTAAACGCATTGATGCCCGTCACATCCATTCCTGTTATCAGCAAATGAATATCATGGGTGCCTTCGTATGTAATTACACTTTCCAGATTCATCATATGGCGCATCACCGGGTATTCGCCGGTAATGCCCATGCCACCCAGCATTTGCCTGGCATCTCTTGCAATATTAGTGGCAATTTCGCAGGCATTTCTTTTGGCCATGCTTACTTGCTGCGGTGTTACTTTTCCTTCATTCATCAACACGCCCAGGCGCCAGTTCAATAATTGCGCTTTGGTTATTTCGGTAACCATCTCGGCCAGTTTTTTTTGCTGCAACTGAAATCCTGCAATAGGTTTTCCAAACTGGATTCTTTCTTTGCTGTACTCCAGTGCAATATGATAGCAATCCATTGCGGCACCCACTGCCCCCCATGCAATGCCATAACGGGCTTTGGTTAAGCAACCCAGCGGGCCTTTCAATCCTTTTACATTGGGTAAAATATTTTCTTTAGGAATTTTTACATTATCAAAAACCAGTTCGCCGGTAGCGCTGGCACGCAAGCTCCATTTGCCATGCGTGGTGGGGGTGGTAAAACCTTCCATACCTCTTTCAACGATCACTCCTCTTATTTCTCCGGCTTCATCCTTTGCCCATACCACGGCCACCTGTGCAAAAGGCGCATTGCTGATCCACATTTTTGCACCATTTAAAATTACATGGTCGCCGGCATCTTTAATGTTGGTGAGCATACCGCCCGGGTCGCTGCCATGGTTGGGCTCTGTTAAACCAAAACAACCCAGCCATTCGCCACTTGCTAACTTAGGTAAATATTTATGGCGCTGTTCTTCACTACCGTACTGATAAATAGGAAACATTACTAAACTGCCCTGCACACTTGCAGTACTTCTTACGCCGCTATCGCCACGTTCCAGTTCCTGCATCATTAATCCATAACTAATATAATCTAATCCGCCGCCGCCATATTGTTCTGGCACGGTTGGGCCAAAGCAACCCAGGTCGCCCAATTGTTTTACAATTTGCTGCGGAAATTCGGCCCGTTGTGCATAGTCTTCAATTATAGGAGAAATTTCTTTTTTTACGTAACTGCGTACGCTTTCTCTTATCAACTTATGCTCTTCCGTTAATAATTCATCTACATTAAAATAATCCGGACTTTGAAAATTGTCTGTTTTGGCTGCCATTATCGTTAATTAGTTTATTGGTTAATTAGTGTTTTAGTTTTTTTTAACCGGGCTGTATTTCTTTGTGCAACTTCATTGGCGTCGCACTCTTCAACAATATTACTTTATTGAACTTTTATCTAAGCGTAACTTAATACTCCTCCGTGATCTTCGCTAAGGTCTCCGCTATTACCCCTCTCTTTAAGGAGAGGGGATAGGGGGGAGGTCAATACTACAAAGATAATATCTTCCCCTCCCCACCAAAAACTTGTTTTTACCTTTGGTGCAACATTGTGCAAACGCCTTTGTCTCTACTATTAAAACCTTATTTTTTGGAACTAGCGGTATTGCCACATCACGATGAACTGATTGAACGCTGTAAAAAAGGCGAAGCAGCCGGCTACAAAGAATTGTACCAACGATATGCCAAAGCCATGTTCAACACCTGCCTGCGTATTGTAAACAATATTGCCGAAGCAGAAGATGTGTTGCAGGAAAGTTTTACAGAAGCATTCCGTAACCTGCATTGTTTTGAATATCGTACCAGTTTTGGCGGATGGCTTAAACAAATTTGCATTAACCGTAGCATTAACCAGCTTAAAAAAAGAAAAGTGGCTTGGGTAGATATTGATGGTACAGACATCCATGACAAAGCCGAAGAAACATTTACCGACGAGCGGGAGATTCAGTTTAAGGTAGAGCAGGTAAAACGATCGATAATGGCATTGCCAGATGGTTACAGAACTGTACTGACCTTGTATTTACTGGAAGGATATGATCATGAAGAGATCGCCGAAATTTTAAATGTGGCACCATCCACCACCAGAACACAATATACCCGAGCCAAACAAAAATTATTACAAATTTTAAAAGAAGGAATATGAGCAGGAAGTTAGAAAAATTTATAGGTGATAACCGCAACGAATTTGATGATGCAGTACCATCTGGTAACGTATGGGAAAATATTGCCGCAGGTTTTGGAGAAAAAAAACAAAAAAGATCCATGCTTAGGCCATTGTATAAATGGAGTATTGCGGCAGCCATTGTTATTAGTGCAGGGTTAACTACTTATTTAATGCTAAAGAATAATGCAACAACAGATCCTGTTACGGCAGCAGTAAAAAATGATTCTTCCAGCGATATTAATGCTATAGCTCCTGAATATGCACCCGAAGTAAATGAGTTTGCAAAACTGGTAATATTAAAACAGGAAGAATTAAAAGCTCTGGCACCTGAACAACCAGAATTATACCGCAAGTTCAGCACCGACATTAACCAATTGGATAGTTCGTATAAATCCCTTAAAAACCAACTCAACGTTTCGCCCAACCGTGAAATGCTGATAGAAGCCATGATTCAAAATCTTCAACTGCAGTTGAATGTATTGAATCAGCAATTACATATCATCAATCAAATTAAACAATCAAAAAGTAACAGTCATGAAAAAAATAATCAAACTATTTAGTGCAATACTGTTGTTGAGTATTACGCAGCAAAATGTATTGGCGCAAAACGACAACGATAACAAAAACGACAACAATAAGAAATACGAGTTTGTAAAAAACAAAGCAGTAAACAAATCCTATAGTGTTTCTTCTTCTGATAAATTAAAAATTCAAAATTCATTTGGATCAGTAGAAGTGCATACCTGGAATAAGAATGAAATAAAAGTGGATGTAACTATTGAAGTATCTGCAAATACCGAAGCGATTGCACAAAAGGTCATTGATGGTATTAGCGTGGCCGATTCTAAAAACGGAGGCGATATCTCTTTTAAAACTTCTATCAAGGGGATCAATAATTCCAAAGGTGAAAAAAGTACGATGAAAGTAAATTATGATATCTCTATGCCGGCAACTAATCCACTTAATATTTCCAACGAATTTGGTGCCACCATACTGCCGGATTTTAAAGGAGAGGTTGATCTGAGCAGTAAGTTCGGATCTTTAACCACGGGTGATTTAAGCAATGTAAAAGAATTGAATGTTGAATTTGGTAAAGCTAAAATTGAAAATGCTAACAACGGATCGGTTAACATTAAGTATTCTACAGCAGTAATTGATGATCTGTCTGGTAATATAAAATTGAATCTCGAATTCAGCAGCGCAACCAGAATATATATTAGTCACAACCTTACTAGCCTTGATGCAAAGATGTCTTACTCTACAGCAAACTTTAAACCCATTGGCAATCTCTCCATTGCTTGTGCTATATCCACCAGTTTTGGAGATTTTAAGAACAGAACTAATGTAAAATTTGATGATGATGATGATAACAACGAAAAAAAAGGCCCAAAGTTTGATCATAACTACAATGGCAAGTGGGGCAGCGGCTCCGTACCTGTTAAGATACACTCCAGCTTTGGAAAAATAATTTTAGGCGAACCCGGCGCAGATGATATGAAAGACAAAGTAAAAAATAAATCAAAAACCAGGACCACCTGATAACAACTGTATAGCCATGAATGATAAAAGGTTCGTAATTATTTACGGGCCTTTTGTATTTTCGGTAAAATAATTTTTATGCAAAAGATAATTATGGTTGCATTGTTTGCAGTTTGTTGTGTTGCAGCGCAGGCTCAAAGTAAAGACAGTGTAAAAGCATCCCGGCCCGAAGACCAGATAGAACAATACTTTTTTGTAATGATAAAAACGTGGCCGAAGCAGGATTTTGATTCTGCAGCAAAGGCCGAATTGTTTAAAGGGCATATGGCCAATATCAACAAATTATATTACGACGGTATTTTAAAAGTGGCCGGGCCTTTTGGTAAAAATGATTTTACCTGGCGGGGCATTTTTATTTTTGATTGCAAAACAAAGGAAGAAGCCGAAAAAATTGCACAATCCGATCCGGCTGTGGCGGCAGGTTTATTTGCAGTGGATATTGCGCCCTGGTACTCGGAACCTATAGGAAGTTTTAAACATGGTAAACCTGAAAAACCAAAACCTTAATATGAAACTACTCACCAAAATCCGCTTACTCATCCTGTTTTTTATTGTTGCTTTAATATTAAGCGGCGTAACCGCATTTCCGGTAGAAACAGAATTGCGCTGGCTGCTAAACAATCCAGCTTTGGTACCTGCATTTGCAGAACAGTGGTTAAAAGACGTGTATGCAGCATTGGTGGAAACCAATGCAAAATATCCTATGCTGGCTTATGGTTTCGACTGGTTGGCTTTTGCCCATATTGTAATTGCCATGGCTTTTATAGGGCCGTTAAAAGACCCGGTAAAAAATAAATGGATCATCGATTGGGCCATGCTGGCCTGTGTAGCCATCATTCCGCTGGCATTTATTGCAGCACCAATACGGCATATTCCACTATTTCATGTAATTATCGATTGCAGTTTTGGAATAATTGGTTTAATACCACTGGCTATTTGTAGAAAGTGGATCAAACAACTGGAGAAAAATAATTTAGCGGTTTAAACGTTTAAGCAATCAGCAAGTCTGATAAACTTAAACTAAAAACCGATGAAACACCTTAAAATTCTGCTATTACTGTCCATTCTGTTTTCGGCATGTAAAAAAGATGACTCACCACCCGTTCCGCAGGAAACCATGTATTTCCCTTCAACTACCGATACCGCCTGGGAAAGAAAAGCAGTGGCCGGTATGGGATGGAACGAAGCTGCCATACAACCGCTACAAGATTACCTGCTTCAAAAAAATACCAAATCTTTTTTAATCCTGGTAAATGGAAGAATTGTAATGGAAGAGTATTTTAGCGGTCATACCCCAACAGCAACCTGGCCATGGAATAGTGCAGGCAAAACTTTAGTTACCACTACAACAGGCATTGCCCAACAGGAAGGATTACTCACTATTAACAACAGTGCAACGCAGTATTTAGGTGCCGGGTGGACAAGTGCCCCTTTGGCAAAAGAAAATTTAATCACCATAAGGCATTTACTTACCATGACATCGGGGCTTAGCGATTCCAGCGAATTGGTTATTAAACCAAATTTAACCTACATGGCGGATGCTGGTACAAGATGGAGTTACCACAATGTGTTTCAAAAATTGATGGATGTGGTAGCAGCGGCCAGCAACCAAAGTTTTGAAACCTATTTTAATGCTAAGTTGAAAAACAAATTAGGCATGGATGGCTTTTGGAATAACGGGGCTATATTTAAAGTGTACCACAGTAATACCCGCAGTATGGCAAGGTTTGGCTTGCTTGCACTTAACAAAGGCAAATGGAATACAGAGCAGATCATCAATCAAACTTTTTTTAATGAAAGCATTTCCACATCGCAAAACATAAACCCCAGTTATGGTTACTTATGGTGGCTAAATGGTAAAGCCACTTATATGGTGCCAGGTGCACAAACAGTTTTTCCAGGATTATTAGTACCCAATGCGCCTGCAGATATGTATGCTGCAATGGGTGCATCCGATCAACGCATTTATGTAATACCCAGTAAAAATATGGTGGTGATAAGAATGGGGGATGCATCAGACCCGGCTAACCCGAGTTTTGCAGTTTCTGGTTTTGATAATGCACTTTGGCAAAAAATAAAAGCAGTGACCAATTAATATTGGGGTAAGTTATACTGCTGATAATTAGTCTTTACAAAAATTGAAATACATAAAGCTGCTTTAACAAAGCGGCTTTTTATTTACATTTAGGTATGAAATATTTGTACTTAGCATTAGGCGACAGTTATACCATTGGCGAACAGGTGTTGCCCGAAGAAAATTTCCCCAATCAAACCGCACTACTTTTAAAAGATACTATTGCAACACCAGAAATAATTGCTACCACCGGCTGGACAACTGATGAATTAAACGCTGCTATTGATGCAGCAAATATTTCAACAACCTACGACATTGTTTCTTTACTAATTGGTGTAAACAACCAATACAGGGGAAGAACCGTAGAAAATTTTGAGATGGAATTTGAACGTTTATTGCAAAGAGCTATTCAATTTGCTGACAATAAAACCAACCATGTTTTTGTATTAAGCATTCCCGATTGGGGCGTAACACCTTTTGCCGAAGGCAGGGATAATAAAAAGATAGCCGCAGAAATTGATGCGTACAATAACGTATGCAGGCTGACTGCTGAAAAATTCAATACACATTATATTGATATTACTGCATCACAAAGAGAAGACGGCAATAAAGATGAATTTTTAGCAGAAGATAAATTGCATCCGTCGGGTAAAGAGTATGCAAAGTGGGCTACAAAATTAGCCACAGCAATAAAAAACGTTTACGATAAATAACCCGCCATTTCTGTTTGGTATTGTTGTGCGATAGCTCTTGCCTCTTCCGCAAAATCTTCTTTTTCGCTGGCAAAGATGATAGCCCTGCTGGCATTTACTAAAAGGCCGCAATCTTTATTCATTCCATATTTACTTACATCTTCCAAACTACCACCCTGGAAACCTACGCCGGGAACAAGTAAAAAATGATTGGGGATGATGCTTCTTATATTTTCAAACTCTGTAGCTTGTGTAGCGCCGGTTACAAACATTAAATTATCTTCAGTTCCCCATTTGGCTACAGTGGTTAAAACTCTTTCATAAACAAATTCGCTTCTTAAATGCGCCTCACTGCCATTTTGAATTTTCAGCATTTCGAAATCACTTGCTCCTTTGTTGCTTGTCAATCCTAATACTATTGTCCATTTGTTTTCATATTCTAAAAAAGGGCGAATGCTGTCTTCACCCATATAAGGTGCCACAGTTATCGCATCAAAATTCATCGTTTCAAAAAATGCTTTGGCATATTGAGAAGAGGTGTTGCCAATATCGCCACGCTTGGCATCGGCAATTTTTAAATGTTCATTGGGGATATAATTTACTGTTTTTTCCATTGCCTCCCAGCCTTTCAATCCTTGTGATTCATAAAAAGCGGTATTGATCTTATAGCTCACACATAAGTCTTTAGTGGCATCAATGATCGCTTTATTAAATTCAAAAACGGCATCAGGGTGCGATTGTAAATGCTTGGGTATTTTTGTAATGTCGGTATCCAATCCTACTGTTAAGTAAGATTTTTTCAGTTGTATCTGTTCTACCAGTTGTTTTCTTGTCATGCTGCAAAAGTAAATAAATCAGGTTTAATAAGTTTTATCAGTTCAATCTGTGTTCCATTTCTTCCGCAATCTTTGCAGAGTTTTCATCACCCCGTTTTTTCAATTGCTCAATAATGTTTTTTTGAGAAGCTTCGTCACGGTTCTGACTCAATTTAAACACATTGTCAATGCTTTCCACTTCAATGCTAAAGCCAACAATGGCTTTTACCATGTGGGCTATATAGTCCTTAGATAAATTATCAAATGATGCCGTAGTTTTGGTACCTACATAGTTATCACTTAATACTTTTACCATTTGTACGGTTGCAGCTTCGTCAACAAAATTTATTTTACCTTTCGCATGTACGGTCATATAATTCCAGGTAGAGCCAATAGAAGGATCGGTATACCAGTTGGCGCTAATAAAGCAATGTGGCCCTGTAAAAAGTACCAGTACATTGCTGTTTTTTTCAAATGCTAAATGATGGTCTGTTTTACGCATCATATGACCTTCCAAAAATATTTTGCCCTCCACTAGTCTTACGTGTAATGGAATTTGTGTGGCAACAGGATATTTATCTCCCTTGCCGGTAACCATTGCAAAAGAATTGTCTTTTATAAAGGCAACTACTTTTTCATCATCTTGTTCGGTGTAGTAGGGAAATTTGTACATATTAATTTAATAGAGGTTTAGCTCAATATTTTTTCTAACATCATTTGCTCTACCTCTTCACTTTGCCATTTATTTTCAATGTCCGGCAATGCCATCAGCTTTTGCATTATTGCTTCCTGCTTTATACTATTTTTCAATGCCTCGCTATATCTTATCTGCGGACTAAAAGTTACCTGTGCATAAGCCGGTATCCATTTATCCGGATATTTTTTACTAAACGCCGTTTCAATTTTTTTCTGCAATAAAAATTTAGGGTCGCCTACCTTATCCCTCATCTCTATAAAATTATTCAGCGCCAATTCTGCAATGGCATCGCCATCCGGTTTGCGTAAGGTTTGGTATTCTTCTAAAATTAGTTTCCAGTTGTCGCTATGTTTATCAATCAATCCATTTAATACCCTGCAATCTTCAAAACCACAGTTCATGCCCTGCCCAAAAAAGGGAACGATAGCATGAGCTGCATCACCTATCAACGCAAACTTATCTTCTCTTATCCAGGGGAAGCATTTTACAGTTACTAATGATGAAGTGGGGTTATTGAAAAAATCATTTTCTAAATCAGGAATTAAGTCAATGGTATCAGGAAGGTTTTTTGAAAAAAATGATCTTACTTTTTCTTTTGTGTCTAAAGCCGCAAAAGAACTTTCGCCTTCAAATGGAAAAAATAACGTGCAGGTAAAGCTACCATCAATATTGGGCAATGCAATCAACATGTAATTTCCTCTTGGCCAGATATGCAAGGCATTTTTCTCTATCAAAAATTCACCGTTTGGTCCGGCAGGTATCGTAAGTTCTTTATATCCAAAATCAATATAGTATTGCTGGTATTGAAAACGATCGTGTTGTAACTGGTGGGTAAGTCTTGCTGCAGAGTAAGCGCCGTCGCTGCCAAAAGAAAGCTGATAGTTGATGGTTGATAGTTGGTGGCCGGGGCCTTCAAAAGTAAATTGATTTTTTTTCCAATCAGCACTTTCACATTTTTGATTGAAGAGGATTTCAACGCCATTTTTTTCTGCAAGATCCATCAGCATTTTATTCAATTCGCCTCTTGATACAGAATTGATGAACTGCCCTTCGTTGCCATAAGGCTGGTAAGCTGTACTGCCATCGGCATTATGTATATATCTGCCATGCATGGGTATGGCGATCTTTTTTATTTCCTCCATAATGCCCACTTCTTCCAGAGCTTTTATTCCTCTGTCGCTTAATGCTAAATTGATAGAACGGCCTGCGGTCAATTTTTCTTTCCGCATATCGCTGCGGCGTTCATAAATTTTTACATTATAACCTCTTTTGCTTAAATAAATAGAAAGCAATGAGCCAACCAATCCTGCACCAATAATTATTGTATCCTTCTTTTCCATTGCTATTTATTTAAAATGGTTTTTACTATTTGTCCAAATGTAAATACATCTGTAAATGTATTGTATAATGGCACCGGTGCTACACGAATTACATTGGGCTCCCTCCAGTCGGCCAGTACGCCATGTTGTTTAAGTGCATCAAATACTTCCTTTCCCTTTTCCAGCATCAGCATACTTACCTGGTAGCCTTTTTCATGGGCATTGCGTGGAGTAATTACTTCAATTAATTTTTTTGCTGAGCCTGCATTTATTTCATCCAAAATAAAAAATAAATAGTCACTCAATAATTTCCCTTTTGCAACTAAATTATCTATTCCTGCTTCGTCAAAAATATCTAAAGATGCTTTATGTGCTGCCATCGATAAAATGGGCGCATTGCTCAATTGCCAGCCTTCTGCTGTGGGGATAGGTTCAAAACCTTTCTCCATTTTAAAGCGGCTGTCTTTGGTATGTCCCCACCAGCCAGCAAAACGAGGTAGGCTGCTATCAGCAATATGCTTTTGGTGGATATAAATTCCGGATACACCGCCGGGGCCGCTGTTTAAATATTTATAAGAACACCAGCAGGCAAAATCGGCCTCCCAATCATGCAGCTCCAATTTTACATTACCTGCTGCATGGGCAAGATCAAATCCTGCAATTGCACCTACTGCATGTGCCGCTTCAGTTATTTTTTTTATATCGAAAAACTGGCCGGTATAATAATTTACACCACCAAATAAAACGAGTGCCACACTATCAGCATGTTGTTGTATTGCAGATAAAATATCTTCTGTTTGTAAAGCATGTTCGCCTTCTCGTGGGCTTACTTCAATAACGGCTTCTTCATATTTTAATCCATGGTATTTTACCTGCGATTCCATGGCGTACTGGTCAGAAGGAAATGCTTTTGCTTCGCAGATAATTTTATAGCGTTGCTTTGTCGGCCGGTAAAAACTTACCATCAGTAAATGTAAGTTTACTGTGAGTTGATTCATGACCACAATTTCTTCGGGCAATGCGCCAATGATCTTTGATAATTGCTGAGGGAAAATTTCATGATAAGGCATCCATGGTTTCCTGGCATGAAAATGTCCTTCCACACCAAAGTTGGCCCAGTCTTCCAGTTCATTTAACACATAATCCTGCGTGGTTTTTGGTTGCAGGCCAAGAGAATTGCCGGTAAAATAAATAGACTCTTTTCCATTGATAAGCGGAATATAAAATTGGTCTCTAAAATTTTTTAATCCATCATTTTCATCTAAGCCTGCGGCAAACTCAAGTGTATTTTTAAATTGCATAAAATCTTTTTAATCTTTTAATCCTAAAAATCCCTGTTCAGACAATTGCAATTACTTTTAATTCTATCGCAATAGGTGTTGGCAAACTTTTTACTTCTACAGTTGTTCTGCAGGCTTGCACTGTTGTAAAATATTCTGCGTAAACTTTGTTATAAACAGGAAAGTCTTTTTTCATATTGGTTAAAAAAACGGTTACATCAACAATTTTTTCCCAACTGCTACCACTGGCTTCAAGTACGGCCTTTACGTTGGCAAAGCATTGGCGGCATTCGGCTTCAATATCATATTTTACAATATTACCTTCACTGTCTAATTCCAGTCCGGGAATGGAATTGTCTGTTGCACTCCTGCTGCCAATGCCGGAAAGAAATAATAAGTTTCCCACTTTTCTTGCGTGAGGATAGGCACCTAAAGGTTTTGCTGCGTTGTCAGTATTTATTGTTGTTGACATATTTAAAATTGTATACAAACATTTTTCTGTTCTGTAAAAAAACGCAAAGCTTCCCAGCCACCTTCTCTTCCAACGCCACTATTTTTCATACCTCCAAATGGCGTTCTCAGATCTCTTACCAGCCAGCAATTGATCCAAACAATTCCTGATTGTACTTTTGCCGCAACACGATTTGTTTTGCTGACATCCTGGCTCCAGATGGTTGCCGCCAATCCATAATTAGTAGCGTTGGCCAGTTGCAATGCTTCTTCTTCGGTGTTGAATGATTGTAAAGTAACTACCGGCCCAAAAATCTCTTCCATATTAGTTTTGCAATCTACCCCCAGGTTTTCTATAACAGTAGGTGCAATAAAATAACCATTGGCACATCTTCCTTCAGGCTTAATGGCATTACCGCCGCATAAAATTGTTCCGCCTTCTTCTTTTGCAATGGCAATGCAATGCATTACTTTATCAAAATGTACTTTGCTTACAATAGCGCCTTGTTTGGAATTGTCATCTAAAGGATCACCAACCGATAATTTTTTTACGGCTTCAACAAATGCGGCTTTAAATTTTTCGTAAATACTTTGCTCAATTAAAATTCTGCTGCTGCATAAACAAATCTGTCCCTGGTTGCTGAAAGAAGAACGAACGGTTTCCTGCAACATCTTTTCCCAATCGCAATCAGCAAAAATGATTGCAGGATTTTTGCCGCCTAACTCCAGTGATATTTTTTTAAACATTGGTGCAGCAATAGAGGCAATGCGTTCACCGGCTCTTGTACTGCCGGTAAAGGAAATGGCTTTTATGTCGTGATGTTTTACAATGGCTTCGCCGCAATTGGGACCATCGCCATGTACAATATTTAATACCCCATCTGGCAAACCTGCTTCCTTACAAATCTTTCCTAATAAAAAAGCGGTTACCGGTGTTACTTCGCTGGGCTTTGCAATTACACAATTACCTGCGGCTAATGCCGGGGCAATTTTCCAGGTAAATAAATACAAAGGTAAATTCCAGGGAGAAATGCAGCCCACAATGCCAATAGGATTACGCAAAGTATAGTTGATGGCTTTATCTTCCATCGCATGGCTTTCGGCAGCAAAATGCATAATACCGGTTGCAAAAAAACGAAAGTTGTCGGCCGCTCTTTTTATATCCATTCTTTTGCTCAACCACAATGGTTTACCATTATCATTGGTTTCAGCCAAAGCCAATGCTTCAAAATGGGTATCTATCAGGTCGGCAATTTTATTTAATACCGTAAATTTTTTTTCATTAGATGCAGTGCTCCATTCCGGAAAAGCTTTTTGTGCAGCTTTTACCGCAGCATCAATATCTTTTTTATTGCTGTTGGGTATTTGTCCAACCAATTCGCCTGTTGCCGGATTGATATTATCTATGAACTCAGCGCTTAAAGGGCCAATAAAATGTCCGCCAATAAAATTTTCTAAATGATATGGTATGGCAAAATTCATCTTGTAAAGTTAATAGTTTATAGTTCATGGTTCATAGTTGAGGATTAGCAAAAAAAATCTAACTTACAATCTTAAAAATATAGTGCTATGCCAGTTACACCTCCCTTTAATTTAAAAAAATGGATCGACGAACACCGGGATCTTTTAAAACCGCCGGTGGGTAACCAATGCATTTATAAAGATGCCGAAAATTTTATTGTGATGGTAGTGGGTGGCCCCAACAGCCGTAAAGATTATCATTATAACGAAAGCGAGGAATTGTATTACCAGGTGGAAGGTGATATTGTGCTGAAGATAATTGACGACGGTATACCAAAGGATATTCCTATTAATGAAGGCGATATGTTTTTACTGCCGCCTAAAACACCGCATAGTCCGCAGCGTGGGCCAAACACCGTTGGGCTGGTGATTGAAAAAGTTAGGGCAACGGAAGAAGATGGTTTTTTATGGTATTGCGAAAATTGTGGTAATAAATTATATGAAGAGTATAAAGTGATCACAGATATTGTGGCACAGTTACCGCCGGTGATGGAAGGGTTTTATAAAGATGAACATAAAAGAACTTGTAGTAAATGCGGAGCAGTGATGGCACCTCCAATTAAAAAGGGCTAACCTAATTAATAGGTTTAGGAGTTTAGAGGTTTAGAAGGTTTAGTTTACTTCAATATAACTTCTAAACCACTAAACCACTAAACTTCTAAACTTGAAAATAGATATTCACACCCACATAATGCCGGACAAAATGCCCAACTGGGTACAAAAATTTGGCTATGGAGAATTTATACATCTTGAACACCGCAATTGCAAAGCCTGTATGATGAAAGGCGATAAGCTTTTCAGAGAGGTGGAAGATAATTGTTTTGATGCTACTTTACGCATGAAAGAAATGGATGACACTGATGTGAGCATACAGGTACTTTCTACAATTCCTGTGTTATTTAATTACTGGGCAAAGCCTAAAGATGGTTTGGAGACCAGCCGTTTTTTTAACGACCATATTGCTGATACTGTTGCAAAAGATCCGCAACGTTTTATGGGTATTGGTACCGTGCCATTACAGGATATTGACCTTGCCATTAAAGAAATGGAACGCTGTATTACCGAATTAAAAATGCCGGGTTTAGAAATTGGCAGCAATATTAATGGCGATAATTTATCGGATAAAAAGTTCTTCCCTTTTTATAAACGTGCCGAAGAACTAGGTTGTGCTTTATTCATTCACCCCTGGAAAATGATGGGAGAAGATAAAATGCAAAAATACTGGTTGCCCTGGCTGGTGGGTATGCCTGCCGAAACTTCAAGAGCAATTTGTTCGATGATATTTGGCGGGGTAATGGAAGCTTTTCCAAAATTAAGAATTGCATTTGCACATGGCGGCGGTAGTTTTCCTTTAACGATTGGCCGCATTGAACATGGCTTTAATGTTCGGCCTGATTTAGTGGCCATTGACAATGCCATTAACCCCAGAGATTATATCGATAAATTCTGGATAGATAGTTTAGTACATGATGAAAAAGCAATGCAGTATATTATTGATGTAATGGGCGAAGATAAAATTTGTTTGGGTAGCGATTATCCTTTTCCATTAGGAGAACATCATCCGGGAAAATTAATTGAAGCAATGGGACTGGAGAAAGAATTACAGGAAAAATTATTGTTTAAAAATGCACATGATTGGCTGGGGAGATAATCTCCCGCAGATTGCGCAGATGCCGCAGAGGAAAACCGCATTTTTCTGCGAGTTCAGCGAAATCTGCGGGCCATCTTCTTACTCATTAAACAAATTGGGATAATCGCTAATTATTCCATCCACACCTAAAGCCTTTAATCTTTCTATTTCTTTTTTATCATTCACCGTCCATGGAATGATCTTAATATTTTGGTCGTGGCATTTTTTTATTACAGCTTCCGTTGCTAAAACATAAGCCGGGCTGTAAATGGTAGGCGTAAATCCTAATGCTTTAATTTGATTGTCCAAACTTCGCTTATCATAATCTTCAATAAGCATGGCCGTTTTTATAGCAGGGTAGTGCTGGTGCAAATATTGTAAGGTTCTAAAATCAAAAGATTGAATGATCACAAAATCTTCCAGTTGTTTTTCTTTAATTACTGCTATCAACAATTCCACAAATTCCGCTGGCGCAGGATGGTAAATATTGTCGGTAGCAGGATTAGTTTTTGTTTCAATGTTGTAATAAGGAAAAGGCCTTCTTGCCATCATCATATAATTTTTTACCGAATCAAATACATCGGCTAAACGTGGTTTGTGTACCGCCATTTTTTGTTGCTGCAGAAACCTTGGATGTAGTTTTAAACCTACATCAAATTTTTGTGTTTCGGCAAAACTCATTGTATAGATATTGAAATTCTTTTCTTCTTTCACTTCTACAAAACTTCCGTCTGCTTTTGTGGTTATCTCATGATTAAAAAATGGTTCATGAGAAAGTATCACCTGTTTATCTTTGGTGATCACCACATCCATTTCTAAAGTGGTAACACCCATGCCCACCGCATTTATCATTGCCGGTACTGTATTCTCGGGCATTAAACCACGGCAACCACGGTGGCCTTGTTTATTAAAAGCCCCGGTGTTTAATGTTGAGGGTTTTTGCAAATCATTGTTCACGGTAGTATTTTTTTTAGAAGAAGCGCATGCAAAGAAAATGCCCAGTGCTAAAACTATAGAAAAGTATCTCATGTCAGTGGGTTGCTTTGTTGAATAGCATTACAAATGTACAAGAGTGCGACGCAATTGCCGCTCAACAATGCACTAATGATGGTTACAAAAAAGTTAAGTTACGGAGTAACTATCTCCTGAATTTGTGTAGGTGCCATATTCGCATTTCGCATAGCGATGCCTCTTACTGCATGGCCTGCAAAATCCATAAAGGCTTTTTTGCTGATGGTATCATCGCTTAGCATGGCCGGTATGCCAGCATCGCCGCCTTCACGTATGCTTTGTACAATGGGTATCTGCCCCAAAAAAGACAATTCAAATTCGTCGGCTAAATTTTTGCCGCCATCTTTTCCAAAAATATAATATTTGTTATCAGGCAATTCTGCCGGAGTAAAGTAACTCATGTTTTCTACTAGTCCTATAACCGGTACTTTTAATTGTCCCTGCCCAAACATGGCCACGCCTTTTTTAGCATCGGCCAATGCCACCAATTGCGGTGTAGTAACTACAATAACACCAGTTACCGGTACAGTTTGAACGATCGTTAAATGGATATCGCCGGTACCCGGAGGCATATCAATTACCAAATAATCCAGTTCGCCCCAATCCACATCACTCACAAACTGCCGTATGGCACTGCTTACCATTGGGCCACGCCAAACCACGGCTTGCTTTTCATCTATCAGCAAACCAATGCTCATAATTTTAATACCAAATTTCTCTATTGGCACTATCATGCCTTTGCCTTCTCCATCATCTTTCATCAGCGGCCTTTCGCCACGTATGCCAAACATAATGTGTTGGCTGGGCCCGTAAATATCTGCGTCCATCAAACCCACTTTTGCACCGCCAGCCGATAAAGCCAGGGCAAGGTTTGCACTAACAGTACTTTTACCCACACCGCCTTTACCACTCACTACCGCAATAATATTTTTTACACCTGTCAAAACTGTTTTAGCATCCTTACGATTGCTGCTGGTGTTGGCCGTAAAGTTTACGGTAACTATGGCATTCTTATTCACTAATAGCTTTACTGCATTTTCACTGGCCATCCGCATCATATCTTTCATAGGGCAGGCCGGCGTGGTTAACACAATGGTGAATGATACTTTATCGCCATCGATATTTATATCTTTTACCATATTAAGTGTTACCAGGTCTTTGCCTAAATCGGGTTCCTGTACATTGCTAAGCGCTTTCAGTATGTCTTCGTTTGTCATCGTTCAATTATTTGTTAAAAAGCCAATTGAGCTGCAAATTTAAACAACCATGCCTTTACTTTGTTTATTAATTAAGGAATGTTGTTATTTTTGGGGACAAACTTTTGGAATGCTATCATACATCGTTGTGTCACTCACTTGTACCAAATACCATTACTCAACTTTTATTAATGCGTAAATTTTTACTTATAGCCTTTATTTTTTGTCTTTTTAAACCCGTGCAAACAAAAGCACAATTTGAATCTTTTAAAGATTCAGTAGTGCAGTTGTATGGTATTGTAATGACAGCAGATAGCCTTAAAGGATTGGAAGGGGTGAGCGTGGTAGTAAAAAATCAAAACCGGGGAACCATTACCAACGATAAAGGGGTATTTAGCATTGTGGTTTTAAAAGGCGACGAAATTGAGTTTACCAGCGTAGGTTTTAAAGCAAAAAATGTTTTCATTCCCAAAAATTTAGACGGTAACCAGCAGAGCATTATCCAGCTGATGGTAAACGATACGGTGTATCTTCCTGCAACCATCATAAAATCCCGCCCTACACGGGCACAGTTTGAAAGAGATTTTATGAATAATCCGGTAGCTGACGATTATATTACCGTAGCAAGGAAGAATAATGACGTGGCTACCCGTCGTATTCTGGTGGCCAGTTTACCCTCCGATGGCCGGGAAGCCAGCAACCAGTTTTTAAGACAGGCCAGTACCAAAGCTTACTATTCCGGCCAGATGGCTCCACAAAATATATTTAATCCTTTTGCGTGGGCCGAGTTTATTAAAGCATGGAAAAGGGGCGACTATAAAAAGAAAAGTACCTACAGAGCACCGGCATCTTCTTCCAACTCTACCACTTCGCCAACACCTAACGATATTTATAAGCCAAAGCATTAACCCCCTAACCCCCTGAAGGGGGAATTTTAACATAGCGAAGATTATTGAGAAGAACTCAATGTCATATTTATATTCAAGTAAATTTGTGTCAGCAATTATAACGATAGTTAAATAATTAACATGAACGCTTCGGTCAATTCCCCCTTTAGGGGGGTAGGGGGTAAAATTTTTCTTATTGGATTTATGGGTAGCGGTAAAAGCTATTGGGGCAAATTATGGGCAGCCCAAAGCGGCCTGCCATTTTTTGACCTGGATGAAGTGATAGAGGAGCAAGAAGGAAAAACAGTGGCCGCAATATTTGAACAAAATGGCGAAGCTTACTTCCGGCAAAAAGAAACGGATACATTGCAAAAATTTTTACAACAAGAGCATTGCATTATTGCCTGTGGTGGCGGTACCGCTTGTTTTAATAATAATATGCAATGGATGAATGCAAACGGTACCACGGTTTATCTTTTAGCCACAGCAGATGAAATTTTGAAAAGAGTAATTACCGAACAGGAAAAAAGGCCGCTGATAAAAGATTTTTCTGCTGAAGACCTGTTGCTGTTTATTGAAAATAAAATTCAGGAACGTACTTCTTATTATAAACAGGCAAAAATAATTTTACCAGTTGCAACCATTCAATCAAATACTATTAATACCATCATCAACAATGAATAAAAAATTTTTAATCGCTGGCGCATTGCTTGGCGCCGTGGCAGTAATGTTGGGTGCTTTTGGCGCCCACTATTTAAAAAAAATATTAACTGCAGAGAGTTTACAAACTTTTGAAGTGGCGGTGCGCTACCAGTTTTATCATGCCATTGCTTTATTGGCTGCAGGTATTTTATATAAAGATTTTTCGGGTAAACTAATGCAATGGGCGGGCAATTTTTTTATTACAGGTACTATTCTGTTTTCGGGCTCGCTGTATCTGTTGTGTACTCAACCTTTGTGGCGCTGGTTAGGCCCTGTAACACCTTTGGGCGGGCTATGTTTTATTTTGGGCTGGCTTTTAATGGCCATTAGTTTTACTAAGAAAAATTAGCATCTTTAACCACCCGGTGCAGGGTAATTAAAGTGCCATTATTATTTTCAATAGAAAAATTGATATTGATATCATCCATCCTTTTCTTCATGTTTTTTAAGCCATTGCCAAACTGCCGCAGTTTTTCAAAATCTATACCGGCACCATTATCCTGAATATAAAGTTTAAGCCCGTCTGATACCCGTTCAAGTGTAATGTACACATCAGTGGCTTTGGAATGTTTTAGAATGTTGTTCAATGCTTCTTTTACTACTAAAAAAACATTTCTTCTTATTTCGCCGCTTACTACAATGTTAGGTAAATGTTCGGGAATAGTGATGTGGCAATTGATACCGGAATCTTCAAAATATTCTAAAGAATAACTGCGGATATAAGCGACCATATTACCCAGCGAATCGTTGCTGCTACTCATACTCCAGATGATGGCATTCATTTTATTCAGCAGTTCATTTGCCGAAGATGATATTTTTTCAATCTCAGGAATGGCCTGGTCTTTAAGTCTGCTTTTTGCCAACTCACTGTACAATCTGATGGTAGTCATACCGGCACCAAGGTCGTCATGCATATCGGCACTTATCCGGTTTCTTTCTTCCTGCTGTGCTTTTATAATTGCAATCTGGTTTTCAAAATCTTTTTTCTCCACATCTAATTTTAAGGCTTCCTGCTCCTGAGTTCGTTCAATTAATTCCCGGCGGTTTTTATACGTTAATCCTAAAAGAAAAAAGGCCAGTGCAAAAACCAACCCTATTTCGTGATAAAACAGAGCACTGGAAAAAATGCCATTGGGAGAAACATTTAAAAGAAGAATGAGTAGTGAAATAGAGGAAAAAAATATAGCAAAGGCACTACCTACAGCCAAGTAAATAATGAGCCGTTGTTTTTGTTTAAATGCTATTACAATAAATAAAATGCCGATACCTAAAACCACCAACTTCATAAGGTTCTCCAGAAATCTTTCCAGCGGGTAAAAATCAGTAAAATAATGAATGAGCGTAAAGCCCAGCAGCAGCGACAATAAAAACCATTCTGCTATTTTAAACGTTTTATCAAGCAATTTATAATTGCTGTTAGTATTTAAAAAATGGCGGGAAAAAGCCAGGTAAAAAACATTGCCAAGTATTAATAAAAACAGATCGAAGTAACCATTAAAAAAACTGGCAATAGCACCCCAGGTGCTGCTAATTTGTGCCAGCAGAAATATCAGTGAAAACATCAACAGGCTGTATCCTAAATAGTATAAAAATTCCTTTCTTCTGTTAACTATGTAGTTTACAGTAATAAAAACGATCATCATAAACAGCATGCCGCTAAGTAAAAAACCAACACTTCTTATTTCAATAGTCTTGCTGCGGATAACAGCTTTGTAGGTAGCCAGGTAATCAATACGAATTAGTTGCGGCCTTATAAAATTATAATCATGCCTGCAAAAATCCAGTTTAACCACAAATGTCTTTTTTTCGTTGGCCGCAAGTGCAAGCTTACAAAATCCTTTTGCAGAGCCATCTCCGGCATATTTTAAAATATCCCCGGCAGTGTTTTCGTAAAAAAATATTTTATCATACAGTAAGCCCGGGTAAAATGCAATAGTGTCTGCAGCATTGCTGCTGTTGTATAAATCTATTTTTAAATAAGCAAATTTGGATACTAAATGTGGTGGAATATTCTGCCGGTAATCGTAAGTAGTTAGTGGTACAAATTGTTGTTGCATCAAATTTTCCTGGGTAGCAACGTTGTTACTGTCAAAAAACAGCAGCGTTTTTTTATAAACTTTTACCGAATCATTGATGCCGGCAATATCTACATAATTACTATCAGGTATTGTTTGAGCAATACCGGGTAATTGCAGCAGTAAAAAAAGTATAGTGAAGCAGAATATTTTCTTCATCCGGCAGTTTGTATTCAAACCTACAATTTTTTTTAATATAAATATTACGTTCTGTGTATTTGCTTTGGTATGCAGCAGGGGATTTCTTTATCTTTGTTGCCAATGGCAACTAAATCAAAACCGGTTAAATCCAAAGCGGCTAATCCTGATCAGTTAAAGCAGGAGAAGGAAGAAACAGTAGAAGTAAAACAACTTTTACAGGATGAACGTACACATAAAATAGCCGGCAGTATTTTATTGCTTATTGCCATCTTGCTTTTTGTGGCATTTACATCCTACCTTTTTACATGGGCCGAAGATCAGGACAAGTTTAGCTACCGCATGTTGCTGGCTAATGATATAAAAGTGCAAAATCTGCTGGGCACCTTAGGTGCTTTTCTCTCCGAGGTTTTTGTTCGCAAAGGTTTTGGCATTGCCAGTTACCTCATTTGTACTTTGTTTTTTGTAATTGGGGTAAACTTATTTTTTGGTAAAAAAGTTTTTTCTGTTTCCCGAAATGTAAAATATTTAATTGTTGGATTGCCTGTAATAAGCGTGGCATCAGCGGTTATTTTTAGCGGGCAGGCTTTTCCATGGGGCGGTGCTGTTGGGGATATGGTAAAAGAATGGTTGTATAAAACTATTGGACAGATAGGAACCATTGGTGTTTTAGTTGTAGCCGTTTTATCTTATGTTATCTGGCGCTTTAACCCGGTATTTAAATTGCCTTCAAAAAAAGATTTTGTGCCTGCAGCAACAACTGATGATACAGTAATTACAGCAGATGAAGTAGCAGAAACCATTGAGTGGCCTTTAGATGAAAATGCCACTGCAGCAACTAAAGCCAATGCATTAAAAGGAGAGGGGTATGTTTTAGTTACTCCGCCAATGGAGAATATGATGAATCATGAAATTACATTGGTAGAAAAAGAACCTGTACAAGAAGATATTGATAACGATGATGAAACAGAAGAAGATATAATTGAACAAACTGTAATTGAAGAAGAAATAAAGCCAGTTGTGCAAAGTATTAAATTAAAGGATAAAAGTATTGAACCGCTTGAGCTGGAGATTAAAACAGTGCCGGATGTAATTGCAGAGCAAGAAGCACCTAAAGCCACAACCGGTAAACCAGCAGCAATAAAACCTTATGATCCTATTTTAGACCTGAGAGATTATAAATATCCAACGCTTGATCTTTTAGAAAATCATGGCAGCGATAAAATAGTACAGGATACCAATGAGCTGGAGAATAATAAAAATCAGATCATCAATACCCTTAAAAATTACGATATACAGATACAGAAAATTTCGGCAACCGTAGGGCCAACAGTTACATTGTACGAAATTATCCCTGCTGCCGGTGTGCGTATTTCCAGAATTAAAAATCTGGAAGACGATATTGCCCTGAGCCTTGCAGCACTGGGTATTCGTATTATTGCACCCATCCCCGGTAAAGGCACCATTGGTATAGAAGTACCCAATGCCAAAAAATCGGTGGTAAGCATGAAGACCTTGTTAGCCTCAGAAAAGTTTCAGAACAATAATTTTTCTTTACCCATTGCAATTGGTAAAAAAATTGATAACGAAAATTTTATTGTTGATCTAACTACTATGCCGCACTTATTAATGGCAGGTGCAACAGGGCAAGGTAAATCGGTAGGGTTAAATGCAATATTGGTTTCGCTGTTGTATAAAAAACATCCATCGCAATTAAAATTTGTTTTGGTAGATCCTAAAAAAGTGGAGCTGAGTATTTATAAAGCTATTGAAAAACATTTTTTAGCAAAATTGCCCGGTGAAGAAGATGCCATTATTACTGATACCAAAAAAGTGGTGCATACATTAAATGCCTTGTGTATTGAAATGGATAACCGCTACGACCTGCTGAAAGAAGCAGGTTGCAGAAACATAAGAGAGTACAACGAAAAATTTGTAGCCCGTAGATTAAATCCTGAAAAAGGCCACCAGTTTTTACCCTTTATAGTTTTGGTAGTGGATGAGTTTGCAGATTTAATAATGACGGCGGGTAAAGAAGTGGAAATGCCTATTGCACGTTTGGCGCAGTTGGCAAGGGCAGTGGGTATTCATTTAATTATTGCTACACAAAGGCCATCGGTAAATATTATTACCGGTACTATTAAGGCCAACTTTCCGGCACGTATAGGTTTTAAAGTAAGCAGTAAAATTGATAGTCGCACTATTTTAGATGCAGGCGGTGCCGAGCAATTGATTGGTAAAGGAGATATGCTCATCAGTTATAATGGTGAGCTGGTGCGTTTGCAATGTGCTTTTGTAGATACACCTGAAGTAGATAAGATTGTAGAATTTATTGGTGAGCAACGTGGCTATCCGCAGGCATTTTTATTGCCGGAATATATTGATGAAAAAGAACTGGAAGCCAAAGGAGGCGATTTAACCGACAGGGATTCTTTATTTGAAGATGCGGCAAGATTAATTGTTGCCAGCCAGGTAGGCAGCACTTCTTTATTGCAGCGCCGTATGAAGTTAGGGTACAACCGTGCTGGCCGCCTGATGGATCAACTGGAAGCAGCTGGAGTGGTTGGTGGCAACCAGGGGAGTAAAGCAAGAGATGTATTGATAAAAACAGAAGCTGATCTGCAACAAATATTTGATAGCTTAATTTAAATTCGTGAGGGGTGAGACGTGAGACGTGAGTTTGACCTCACAACCTTTCTTATAAATAAAGGCTAAATATAAAGTTTATGTTTTTACAATTAGCACATACCAAATTAGACGTTTTTATTACAGGGAAAAACTTGGTTCTGGCTTGTTATAAAGTTTCAAGATTACTTCCTCCGGATGAACGATTTAATATGACACAACAATTAAGAAGAGCAGCTCTTTCCATTCAACTTAATATCGCAGAAGGAAGCTCAAGAAAATCAGCCATTGAAAGAAGAAGGTTTTACGAAATATCCAGAGGCTCTTTGATAGAAGTTGATACTATATTTGACCTTGCTGTAGATTTAGAATATTTGAAAAAGGATGAGTTAACAGAAATTGGTATTTTGCTTGTCAAAACTTTTCAAATGCTTAGTAAAATGATTGTGTACTAAACTCACGTCTCACCACTCACCATTCACCAAACATGTCAAAGTTTTTACTCGTAGGCCTTGGTAATATCGGCAGCGAATACGCTAACACCCGTCACAACATTGGTTTTGATGTGGTAAATGCTTTTGCAAAAAAACATGGCGGCACATTTGAAGTAGGTCGCTTAGCTTATGTAGCTACTGTAAAATGGAAAGGCAAAACAATAGTATGTATTTGCCCCACTACTTTTATGAACCTGAGCGGCAAGGCATTTAAATACTGGATGGATAAAGAAAAGGTAGCTATAGAAAACACACTTACAATTGTGGATGATGTGGCATTGCCTTTGGATAAAATACGTTTACGCCCCGGCGGCAGTGCAGGCGGGCATAATGGCTTAAAAGATATACAGCAAACTTTAGGTACAGATGTGTATCCCAAATTGCGGTTTGGTGTAGGTAACAATTATCCTAAAGGAATGCAGGCCGATTTTGTATTGGGTAAATGGCTGAAAGCAGAAGAGCCTGTGGTGTTACATAAAATAGAAAAAAGTATTGATATTATAGAAAGTTTTATTGCATCGGGAATAGATCACACAATGAGTGCATTTAATAATCTTTCTTTTGGATTATAATCAGCAAAAAGGCGTCTATACATTCACATTGTTGTTTTTTATATCCTATTTACCTATATTCGCTGTTGAAACCAAGCCCTTTAAAAAAGCACTAAATGAAGATAATTTGTGTAGGCCGCAATTATGCGGACCACGCCAAAGAACTTGGCAACGACATACCCGACGAACCGGTAATATTTATGAAGCCGAAAAGTGCATTGCTGCAAAGCCATACGCCTTTTTACTATCCCGAGTTCAGTAACGAATTACATTACGAATGTGAACTGGTATTGCGTGTTTGCAAAAACGGTAAATACATACAGGAACGCCACGCTTCCAATTACTATAATGGTATTACAGTGGGTATAGATTTTACAGCCCGTGATATACAGGATGAATTAAAAAAGAAAGGCCTGCCATGGGAAAAAGCAAAAGCATTTGATAATTCTGCTGCAGTAGGAAAATTTATTGATGTTACCCCGGCCATGAACCGTAAAAATATCGGCTTTACTTTTTATAAGAATAAAGAACTGGTGCAAACCGGCAATTCTGGTAATATGATCTTTAGTATCGATGCTTTGATCGCTAATATCTCCAACTATTTTTCTTTAAACATTGGCGATCTGATTTTTACAGGTACACCAGCCGGAGTAGGCGAGTGTGTGGTAGGCGATATATTAGAAGCATTTTTAGAAAAAGATAATTTACTTACTGTAGAAGTAAAATAATTTCTTACAACAACTATATTTTAAATCGCAATTGTATTGCGATTTTTTTTTGCCAATAAATAGATGCCCGCAGATTTCGCAAATTCCGCAGAGAAGGATTTTTAAATCAGCGTTATCAGCGAAATCTGCGGGACAAATTTTACATTTGACCAATGATTGCAACCGATATTTTATTAAAAGCTTATCGCTTAATGTGTACTGCCAAAGCCATGGCAGATATTTACGAAGCCAACCGGCAAACTTGTAAATACGTTCACTCTACATCAAGAGGGCATGAAGCCATACAATTAGCTGCTGCTTTTCAATTATTACCCTGCGATTATGTAAGCCCTTATTACCGGGATGAAAGTATGTTGCTGGGCTTGGGTTTTACACCTTACCAATTAATGCTGCAGTTGCTGGCAAAAGGCAATGATATTTTTACCGGGGGTAGAGAATATTATTCGCACCCCAATTACCGTGGCGATGATAAACCCAATATTATTCATCAAAGCAGCGCAACCGGTATGCAGGCCATACCCACCACCGGTATTGCGCAAGGCATAAAATACCTGGAACTGGCAAACGCTTCCATAAATCATCAGGGTAACAATTCGAACGACCAAATTCCAAATTCCCAATCCCCAGTTACCATTTGCTCTCTCGGCGATGCATCCGTAACCGAAGGCGAAGTAAGCGAAGCGTTTCAGTTTGCAGCATTACATCAGTTACCCATTATTTACCTGGTACAGGATAATAACTGGGGTATTAGCGTAACAGCAGATGAGGCCCGAACCACCAATGCCAGCGAAATGGTAAAGGGGTTAAAAGGCATCAGCAGGATAAGTATTGACGGCAGCGATTTTTTACAGAGTTATGAAGTAATGAAAAATGTGGTGGAGGAAGTACGTAGAGAACGGCACCCGTTTTTAGTGCATGCAAAAGTGCCTTTACTCGGGCACCATACCAGTGGTGTACGTAAAGAATTTTACCGGACGGAAGAAGATTTAGCCAGGCATGCTATTGACGATCCCGGACCAAAACTGAGGAAAAAATTAGCAGAACTTGGTGTTACGGAAGATGAATTAATGCAAATAGAAAATGACACTAAAGCTGCGGTTACCAACGATTTTAGTGCAGCTATTGCAGCGCCGGAACCAGACTCATCAACCGTAAGCGATTTTGTTTTTGCTCCCACACCGGTTACCGAAGAAAAAGGCGACCGTTCTCCACTAAACAAAGAAAAAATATTAATGGTAGATGCAGGATTGTTTGCCATAAGAGAAATTATGGAGGCATATCCCGAAGCTATTTTATACGGACAAGATGTAGGCCGAAGGCTGGGCGGTGTTTTTAGAGAAGCGGCAACATTGGCAGAGCAGTTTGGCGATCATCGTGTTTTTAATACCGCCATACAGGAAGCTTATATTATTGGCAGCACCGTGGGCATGAGTGCGGTAGGCTTAAAACCAATTGTAGAAGTACAGTTTGCCGATTATATTTATCCGGGATTAAACCAGCTGGTGACAGAAATAAGTAAGAGCTGTTATTTAAGCTGCGGCAAATTTCCGGTACAAACTTTAATACGTGTACCCATTGGCGCTTATGGCGGCGGCGGGCCTTATCATAGTGGCAGTATTGAAACCACTTTACTTTCTATTAAAGGCATTAAAATTGTGTATCCTTCTAACGCCGCAGATATGAAGGGATTGATGAAGGCTGCATTTCTCGATCCTAATCCGGTGGTAATGCTGGAACATAAAGGTTTATATTGGAGTAAAGTGCCGGACACCGAAGAAGCTAAAACTATTGAACCATCGGCAGACTATATTATTCCATTGGGCAAAGCAAATAGGGTGTTGGCGGCGGCTGATAATTTTGTAGCAAATGGAGAGAGCTGTTGCATAATTACTTATGGCATGGGAGTATATTGGGCCAAAGCCGCTGCAAAAAACTTTGCCGGCAAAGTAGAAGTGATTGACTTAAGAACTTTATTTCCGTTGGATGAAGCACTTATTTTTGCTACGGTAAAAAAACACGGCAAATGCCTGATAGTAACTGAAGAACAGCAAAATAATTCCTTTGCTGAAGCATTGGCAGGCAGAATAAGTAAAGCTTGCTTTAAATTTCTGGATGCCCCGGTGGAAGTACTGGGTGCCCTCAATTTACCTGCTGTGCCGATGAATATTGCCCTGGAAAAGGCAATGTTGCCCAATGCAGATAAAGTTTCGGCAAGAATTGGACAATTGCTGGATAATTAAAAAAACTAAAAAAGCCCTTATTAAAGGGCTTTTTGTATCGGGGAGCAGACTTGAACTGCCGACCTTCGGGTTATGAATCCGATGCTCTAACCAGCTGAGCTACCCCGACATCCTCATTTTGCTATTTACAGCGGGGTGCAAAAGTAAAGAATTGAAGGCAATTACTGAAATCAAAATCACTATAAAAATGACTTAATTATAAAATGCCCGGTTCACTGATGTGTTTTATAGTACAGTATTTTACATTTTTCCTGGCTTTAAAGGCATGCTTAAGGTATTATTAACCGGCTTTGTACTTTTCAGGTAAGTAAAGATGGCCATTATATCTTCATCAGCCATTTTAGCATAATTCATCCAGGGTATCTTTTTTTATAAATGAATTTTATTTTTCCCTTGGCATAATAAAAGCCCTGTCGTCTTTTGTAAAACCAACCTTGGGGTAATATTGCATGGCATCAGGTACCGATAATAATAATATCATCGATTGCTCACCCAGTTTTTCTTTGGTGAGCTCAATTAATTGTTTGCCCATACCGCTTTTTTGATAGCCGGGGTCTACAGCAAGGTCAGCCAGGTAACAACTCCACACCCAATCGGTAATGCAGCGGCTTACACCAATCAGTTGGTCATTATCCCATGCGGTTACAATAAGGTTTGAATTGGCGTACATTTTCTCAATCCGCTCTGCATCGTTGGTGGGCCGGGGTAACCCGGCTTTATCATACAACGCAATTACTTGTTGGGCAGAGGGAACAATATCTGTTTTGTAAATGATTGGCATGGCGGTTATTTAAAAGTAAAAATAAGAAACTGGAAAAATCTGTCCCGTTGGAGTTTTATAGTTACAGTTTTAAAAGGAATTGTGTGAAAACCCCGCTGGGACTGAAATACTTTTGTTGTGCGTTCGTTTATTGATTATTTGTTTTCGCTAACGGTAATATAGAAGTTTCTGTCAACATGAAAGCCTTTTGAACTGGTTGTTGAAACTTTAGAAGTTTGCCATTTTGTAGACGGAAAAATGAATTGGTAGTTTTTTTTATCAAAGGTTATTCTTACAGGCATCGAAAAATATTTTATGCAGTTTTCCCAACGATACTTGAATATACTATCTTGAAAAGAGTAGCTAAGTGTGGGTATTTGAATTGTTTTTAAGTATTGGTCAAATATTTTCGTAAAATCTTTTTTCGTATAGCGATTGAAAAAATTTAGTATTTCATTTGTATTAACTGTCTGATGATAGAACTCTTTATTTAACCCTATCAACAGTCCTCTAAATAATGAATCTCCAATACCTTGCCTTATCATGTGAAGCATCGCACTTGCTTTATAATATTTATCCGAAGTATTTGAGCCTAAAATTGGTTCATCGTTTTTTATTCTTTTCCATGTTCCGATTGCGTAGTCATTACCCGCTTCAGTACCGAATTGATATGATGTGTATAGTGTTTCCAGGTATTTTGTAAAGCCTTCATGTATCCAGCCATCTCCATAGTTACTGGAAGTAATGCTGTTCCCAAACCATTCGTGACCACTTTCATGCACAAGGATGAAGTCGAATTTAAGCCCCCAACCGCTTCCTGAAATAAGGTCTTTTCCTTTTAAGCCGTTTTGAAACCCATTGCCGTATGCCAGTGCACTTTGATGTTCCATGCCGTCCATAGGAGCTTCCACCACTTTATAACTGTCCTCATAAAAAGGGTAAGGTCCTGCCCAATATTCAAAAGCTTTCAGCAACGAATCAGTTTGTTTAAAATGCCTTTTCCCTTTTGTAAGATTATAATCTAACACCCAATAATCACAATCAAGTTTTCCTTTTAATCCATTATACTTCTTATGCCAACTAACGTATTTTCCAATGTATGGTATGATATTAAAGTTGTTGATCGGGTTTACCACCTCCCAAGTATAAGTAGTAGTCTTCAGTTTGACAGTTGATTTTTTTTTAAGCCTGCCATTGGAAACCGCTGTTAATGTATCGGGCACTGTAATGCTAAAAGAAACACCATTATCAGGTTCATCATACAAAACATCTTTGCACGGCAACCAGATGCTTGCCCCGGAACCTTCACAGGCAACACTAATAAATGGTCGTCCATTTAAATCTTTAGCCCATATCCAGCCATTGTCATAGGGTGGTTTTAATGATTCCTTCGGCTCTCCTTCAAAATGAATTGAAATGGTTTGTTTGTCACCTGCTTTGATAACTGTTGGAAAAGTGACGAGGTAATTGCCTTCTTTAATGTGTTTAAAAACAAGGCTTTTGTCTTTCCACCTAACACTGGTAATTCGCATGGGATCTTGCAAGTCAATTTGCAGTATTGTATCGGACTGCAAAGCAGAAAATGTTATACTGTTTATTCCGGTTATATATTTTCTTTCATAATCAGGTGTAATATTAATGTTGTAATATAATAGGTTCCACCATTTTTGTTCGTGACTAATACCACCAGGAGCCGTTTCTTTATTGCCTTGCTTTTTTGTTGACAGAGGTTGACCGTGTACAAAAGTTGATAAAAATAGTCCAAGCAATGTAAGTTTAAATTGTTTAATTGAAGCCATAATTTAAAGGAGAGGGTAAATTATTTATTTAACAACTATCGTGTTGTCTCAAATGACGCACAACTCCAGAATTGATTTTGGTTCTGCTTTTGGAGAGGGGATAGACTGGATAATACGCAAAAGCCCTTTTGTATCTGCTGCTTGTATTTTACGTCGTTTATCATCTGCTGCCGACATTTCTACCAGGGTACAGATTGTACCCCAGTTGCTTTTAAGCAGTTCATCTCTACTAAGCATCTTTTTTATATACTGCTTCACATCTGAACTGTCGGTCAATATTTCAACAACATCTTGTACAGAGAAATACCATTTTTGTTCCGTCTCATTCCATGCGGAACGTACTTGTTTACTCTCAAAAAGTTTAATATTACTCATATATTAAAATTACGAAATAGTTTAGGTTATTTAGCTTGTTTAAAACTATGTAAATATTAAAGGCTTTGCAATTATTGCTTTCACTGAATTTTGGCTAAACTCTTTTACTTTTTCCAATTTTATTACGGGCTCTTCTGGAATTTTCTGTATAAAAATTTGTTTCTGTCTTTAAAGTATCTCTTCATTGCTTCGACACACTCATCTACTATTTGATAATTGCTGTTATACATGATGGGCTTAGCCATACCGCTACATAAATATTCAATAACGTTCAAAAATTGAGCACATGCAAATAAAGTTTGGCGGCATTAAATACAAACCTCTTTTCGGCAGCGGGGTTTCACAGTTATGGTTTTATGAGGCAAGGGGAGTTGTGTGAAAACCCCGCTGGGACGGAAATAGCTTTATTTTGTTTTTTTAAACTTTTTAATGTTCAACGTTTTCTGCCTTATCCATTGAATTGAAATGTCAAAAGGTTTTGTATCACTGTCAAATGCAGTATTGTGTCCTAATGTAGAAAATAAAGTATACTCAAATGGTTTGCCTTGAACTTTAAATGTGTTTAATTGCTCTATGCACAACTTTACAGGAATTTGTATATCCTTCTCTCCAAAAAGCCAAAGTCCGGGAATTGAAAGAGTAGCCAAAGAAATTTTTGGGTCAGTTGCCACGAATTGGTATTTGTCTGGGTCATTTTTAGTATGTTCACGAGCATCTGCTTCGGTATGATTGTCCCAAAAATTATTATTCCCATTCGTGTAAAACTGAAATCGAAGTTGTTCTAAAGTTGTTATCGTAGGACAACTAAATAAAACCATAAATTCAATTTGTGGATTTTTGCTTGCAGCAATCGGAATTATCCATCCTGCCTGACTGAAGCCAATTAATCCAATTGGTATTTTTTTGTCTTTCAAATAGGTTCGAAATGTTTTTACTGCCTCATTTGCGTCGCCAGATAATAAATTAAGATTAGTAGTGTCAATATTATTCGTACCAACAGATGGTCCCGCATACACACCACCAGATTCTCCAACTCCACGTTTGTCATATGTCAATACAGCAATACCTTCTTTAGCAAGACGTTTTGCGAACTCCATTTCTCTTTTTACAGGGTCAGAACCGTGAACAATTACAACTGCTGCAAATGGATTTTTAGGTTTTAAAATTGAACCCGCAAGAGTGATGCTTTGACTTTCAAACTTTACATCTTGAATGGTAAAGTCAGCTGATTGAGAAAAGACCATTGCTGGTAAAATTATTAATGATAACCAAAGAAATAAGTTAGAAAAAAAGTTGTTGTTCATTTTAGTGTAATTAGAAAAATTGTTTAGCGTGAGTTCCGTTAGCATTGCCTACAAAAAATTGAGTATATGCAAATAAAGATAAAGTTTGGTGGCATTAAATACAAAACTCTTTTCGGCAGCGGGGTTTCACCGTTACAGTTTTAGAAGGTAAGAGGAGTTGTGTGAAAACCCCGCTGGGAAGGACAGCAATACCAATGTTGTATGCAGCTTTTATTTGAGCCATGTCAATGTCATCTCAATTAAATTGGCTGTCCAACTACTTTTTTGAAAACCAATTAAATTGAATTTTTTATAAATAGTCTTGCTTGTATTTATCTGATAAAGAAATGTCGAGTCTGTACTTTTAGTCAAGTTAAATGAAATTTGGTATTCCTTTTTGTTTGATGTATATCTATTCAATTCTTTTTCGATTATGAACCAACCGTCTTTAAATTTTTGAATATCCTTGCTTTTGCGGATTGATATTGTAAAATTTCCGTTTTGTTCCTCACTTACATCCTCATAGCTTAATAATTTTTTATTTTTTTTATTTGACGCTAAAAACTTGTTTAAATCTTCTAGAGTCTTAAAACTTATATTTTGATATTTACTTTTTATGGGGTTCAAATCAGCAAGTTGTATTAACTGTGAAATGTCAAACTGAAAGATACCTGGTGTAGTATCTGTTGGATAGTAGTTCACATAATTATACTTAGGACTTACGTAATAAGTTTCTAACACTTCTTTGTCTTTAGTGACATAAATTTCTAAGTCATTATCGTCTAATGTTAGAAGCTCAATTTTTTTTCCACAAGTGATTGTTTGCTGTACTAATCTAAGTTTTGAAGTGTCATTAATAATGAAACTCCACTTTTGATATTCCTTTTTTTTATCCAATTGAGAGCATACGCCGATAATTGTATATGAACTGTCAAAGTTGAATTTCTCAAATATGGGCTTTGTCTGGGCTAATGACTTAGTCAAGCATAAAGTGAGTAAAAAAAATATAGATAAATAACGCATGGTTTGTCTGTAAAGTTGCATAAAACAGTTCATGTTAGGTGCAGTATTGTCAATTGGGTTCTTTATTTAATAAAGTTCTCCAAACGGTCGCTTTGTAATTTTCCTTACTAATTTGTTGGCTGTAATGCATGACTTTTTTAATTCTGTATTTCCGTCCAAAATGCTTGTTAAGTATGTCGTACGTAATATTTCCAAAGGAAATTATTAGTGGGTCTGAACATTTTAAGTCTTTGATTTCTTGTTCAAATAGCCTTACGTTTTTTAATTCAAATTCTTTGTTGTCTTTAAGATACATGAGAACGTTTCCTGAAATTTTCTCTTCAAAGTCTTTGATTATATCAGTCATATACGCACCGTAGAATTCTGTGTCACGAAATGCATATCGTATTTTGTAATCTTGCCCTTGTGGTCTTTTGTCGTGAAAGTTTACAAATGCTTTTCTTTCAATTGTCCGTGAAAAATTTAACCCAACCATTACTACATCAGGTTTAAGCATCTCAAGTAATTTTTGATTTTTATCTAAATCAAATATGCTCATATCGCCAATGTTCGATTTGGGTTTTACGTCTTCATTTGCCCAAACGGCCCAGCTTGCAAACTCTCCATATTTATTTGAAATCTCTATGAAATGTTCCTTGGTTACCATGGTCAGTTAATATTGCACCTAACGCTATGATTGATGTTATTATACGCTACTGCCAAATTTTAAGCGCATTGATAATCAAACAACTAGTATTATATATTTTTAGATTGTTTATAACAGCAATGCAATTTAATATTTTTTTAATCTGTGTGCAATTGTTTTACAGGTTGGCAAAAGATAAATACTATTACCAAAGCAGGCCACAAAAAAATCCCGGCAACTTTATTACCGGGATCTTAATTTTTAAATTTTCCTTTCCTTAACTCATCTCCGCAAAACACTTGTGGAAATACGGAATGGTTTCAATGCCTTTATAAAAATTATCGAGGTTGAATTTTTCGTTAGGGCTGTGCAGGTTATCGCTATCTAAACCAAAACCCATAAATACAATCTTAATACCTAATTCTTTTTCAAACAAAGCACAAATAGGAATACTGCCACCACCACGTACAGGAATAGGCGCTTTGCCAAAAGTAGTTTCCATGGCTTTGGCAGCAGCCTGGTAGGCTTTACTGTCAATGGGTGTCATGTAGGGTTCGCCACCATGGTGCAGGCTTGCTTTTACGGTAACGTAAGGCGGTGCTATCTTTTTTAAATGATTGATAAGAATATCGGTGATCTTGTCGCTGCCCTGGTTGGGTACTAACCTTGCACTAATTTTTGCAAAGGCTTTGGAGGGTAATACTGTTTTGGCACCTTCGCCGGTATAGCCGCCCCAAATACCATTCAATTCCAAAGTAGGGCGAATGCCTGTTCTTTCGTTAGTGCTAAATCCTTTTTCGCCCCATAATTCTTTTACACCCAGGTCGTCTTTATATTCCTGCTCATCAAATGGTGCCTGTGCCATTAATTTTCTTTCTGCATCTGTTGATACGGCTACATCATCATAAAAACCAGGTATGGTAATATGATTGTTCTCATCATGCAAACTGGCGATCATCTTTGCTAAAATGGTAATAGGGTTTGCCACCGCACCACCATACACACCACTGTGCAGGTCACGGTTGGGCCCGGTTACTTCTACTTCAATATAACTAAGGCCACGTACGCCAATATCAATACTTGGTGTATCTAAACTTATCATAGCGGTATCGCTTATTAAAATAACATCAGCTTTCAACAGGTCTTTATGCGATGCTACAAATTTTCCTAAATTGGGCGAACCAACTTCTTCTTCACCTTCAATACAAAATTTAATATTGGTGGTAAGGGTATTTGTTTTTACCATTGTTTCCAATGCTTTTACATGCATGTAAAATTGCCCTTTATCATCGCAACTGCCTCTGGCAAAAATTTTACCATCTTTAATTAACGGGTCAAAAGGGCCGCTGTTCCAAAGGTCTAACGGGTCGGCAGGTTGCACATCATAATGGCCGTACACCAATACAGTTGGTTTAGTGGCATCGATTATTTTTTCGCCATACACTAATGGATGGCCATCGGTAGTATAAATTTCTACTTTATCGGCACCGGCTTCCAGCAATCTTGCTTGTACAGCTTCGGCACATTTTTGCATATCTGCTTTGTTTTCGCTTTTAGCGCTGATGCTGGGTATGCGTAAAAGATCTAATAGTTCGCTTAAAAAACGGTCTTTGTTTTCGGCTTGATAATCTTTCCAGGCTTGCATATAATATTTAGTTTAGAAGTTTAGTGGTGTAGCAGTTTAGGTGTACGAAAGTAGTTGTTTTTGGTAACATTTATTTTACCAAAATTTTACAGGAAAATTGATTTTTATGATAGGTAATGCAGTTACATTTGCGCCAGATTGTTTGTCAATTTATCAGCCTTTGTTATAGTTGCATACTTGGTGAGTGCTTCAATAACAAAGGCTGAGCCAATTTAGCCCAGCAGTAACCCCAGTTTTTTATTTGCAATCAATTTAATTAAGCCAGCCAGCAGGTAAATAACGGCGGAAATAGCCAGCGCCCATTTTATTACAGCAATTGTAGTGGTAAGCATTGCAATACTATCGGATGATTTGCCGGATAGCGTAATAAGCATACCCGCATTTTCAAACACATCTAAAACTCCTGCAGCTAATGCGCCTTTGGCAATTAGCAATCCAATAATACTGTTATTAATGTGTGCTATTTTTTTACAGGTAAAAAATAAAAACAGGGCATAAAAAAAGAGAAAGATAAAATCGTAGTAAGTATTATTTTTTGCTGCGCTGATATTATCAATGCTACTGTTGGGTGTCCAGGCATTTATTACGGTGGAAGTTTTAGTACTGTTGTAAGCAAACTCCAGATCTAAAATACCTTTTGGGGTAGCGGGTGTTTTTAAACTGGCGCCGGTTTTTGCCATTACCACAATCATTATTGCAGTGCCAATAAATAAAATGGGAATCAGTAATTTTTTCATCCATTGAAGATAAAAATAAATTACTGGTAAGTTAAACTGCTTTTTAAAATGGTGCTGGTGTATAAAATTAAACAGCTGCTTTTAACAAAGCCAGCTGTTTAATTATTGATTTAAAAATTTGTATCAAATGCAATTATTTAGTTAGCCGCAGTTACTGTAAAATGCGCCCTGAAATTATGTACCCTGTCGCTGCCGGAGTAAGAAGCGTAAGGGCCGGTGATCATGGAGCCGTATTTTGCCTTAGTAGTTTTTTCCTGGCTGTTAACTAAAACCTCATTTAGTGTGTAGGTTCTTGTTTCTGCTCTCTTCATACCATGAAAACCAAGCATGGCAAAATCATTGTCTTTGTGGTTGGTATTTATTTCTGTAATTACTTTTATTGCTACACTGTTGGAAGCTACTTTAGCAGGATCGATATAAAAGGTCCAGCTTTTATTGATCACATTCATATCAACTGCCTGGTTGCCCCTTATGGATGCATAGTTCAACATACCTCTTTGTGGGTTGGCACCATCGGGGCGGTTCCACATGGCATTTACGTTTTCTTCTCTCAGGTTATCGGTTACCGGTAAAACTCTTCTTACCTGTGTGCCCCTGCTATCCAGTTCATACACTTCTACTTTTACATTGCCCCATGCATAAGAGCAATCGCCACCATGTATATCTTCAATTGAAATACCGTTGAGTGTAATTTTTAAACCTTTGGCAGTTTCGCATTTTCTTTCGGTATAAGTGGTGGTGGAGTTAACTGCAGCAGTGGCATTATCATTCAGGTATTTTAATTCGTAACTGATTGCTGTTGGTGCCACATTGGGGTTTAAACGTAAACCACCTCTTACATAATCATTAAACTGCGATAAACCTGTAGAAGCACTGATGGGAACAATGTTGGTAGCATCGCCGCCAAAAAAGAAACCATTAATGGTAGAGTTGGCCAATACTTTTTCGTAACGCATCCTTACTGCGGCATTTACTGCGGCATTATTGCCATTGTAAGTAAAATCTAAAGCGGCCTGAATAGATTCGATGCTGGAATCAGATTCAATTTTAATAATTCCAATGCGGCCATAGTTTACTTTGTTTACATACACCAGGTTTGATGGCACAGAGCCCGCTGCATTGGATAGTAAGCCAGTGCCATATGGCCTGTTTAGCGACACCGTAAAATAAACCTGTTTTAATTTTACAAATATTAAATTTTGTTTGGTACGGCGGTTGTAATCAAATTCTGCATTAAGGTCAACACCGTAGCCTTGAAAGCCAGCTTGTAAAAAGAAACCCAACTGCTCGGAGCTGTACACGTTTTTAGCTTCAATAGATACTGCTGCAGGATTAATAACACCACTGGTACGGCGCATTAAATTGGCAATGCCATCATACACACTTCCCACATTAGGTTGTACCTCTAAAAAAGAAGAACCAGTAGATGCTGCAGAAAATAGATTAGAAGTTACCTGATAGGGTTGCAGCGATAAATTGGTTGGCGCATTGTAAGCACCATCAATAATAGAGTTGTCGTAATAGATAGCACCGGGATAGATCTTATCGTTCTGATTACCCAATACAATTTTTTCATAATCGCCTTTGTCTTCACTTACCAGTGCAGAGGTGCAATACCTGCCACCTTCTGTTGAAGCAGTTTCGTTTCTGCGGGTTAATTTTGATGGCGTGATTGATTTTCCAATTCTTGTAGAGGAAGATGAACCACTAACAGGCCTTATATTTTGTACAGTACCTGTACCCATTTTAAATGCAGGGGCACTGGTTCTTTTAAGCTGCGTAAACTTTGTAAGCGATGCGTTGTTGCCAATAAGTATGGCTTGCGTTACAGGCTTTGCATTTACTTTTTGTGGGGTTTGGGCAATACACTGTACCGTTATTGCCAGCACAGTTAAAATAAATAATACTTTTTTCATTTTTTTCATTTTTAAGGTTAATGATTTTGATAACACAAATTTGTAATAAACAACTGCGGTTATCAACTACATAAGCATGTAGCTTTTATTGTGCAGCAGTAATTGTGAGTATGGCTGATGCATTATTGTTTTCATTGCTTTCAATTACTTTATTGTTGGCATCTGCCTGTACTTTAAATTCAAAACCACTTGCTGCAGGCAGCACTTTAAGTTTATCAACAAACACATATTCTTTAGTAACCGATTCGCCGGGCCTAAGGCCAATGAGTATACCTTGTGTGCCGGTGTGTTTCCAGTTGTTACTTCTGTTTTGTTTTGCAAAGGGTTTTACATCTGTTGCAATGCTTAATAAGCTGCCTGCATTTTTTATAGTGATGTTTACTTTTATCACCCAACTTTTTAAATCGTTGTTAAAAGCCGCTTCTGTTAAACTGATATGGGTAATCACCAGGTCGGCCGGTTGCAAGGGCTTTAAAACTGGTGCAGGCAATTTTGGCTTGCCAATGGGTAGCTGCGTATTTTGTGCTGTAACTGTTACACAAAAACTGCTAATCGTTACTAATAAAAAAGCAATACTTTTTTTCATAACAAGGGTTTAATGTTTATAAAGAGATCGTTTCAAATTTGCCTTCTGATATTTTTATTTTATTTCCGTTTTTATCCTGCAGTTGCCCTTCAAATGTGCCGCTTAATAATAAAAATGAACCTGATTGTTTTACTGTACTGATGACTATTTTTATAAAATCACCGGTTTGTTTGAGTACATATGTTTTATGGTTAATGGTAAATACTGCATTGCCTTCTCTGGCGGTAATAATATAAATACCCGGTCCTTTCATGCCTTTCCATTCAACAGATAGTACAATGTTTTCTGCATTAGCTGCTTTTATAAAAGCAGCATCTGTTTGTTTTAATGCATAACCTCTTGCATGGGTACTGTCGGCTGTAAACAATTGCCCGTTGCATTTAAAATTTAATACACCGGCCGATTTTATTGTTTGTGCAAACACTGTTGCTGCATTAAGATTGTGCAACCAAAGCAGCAGGAATAAGGAGGCATACCATTTCATAAAAAATTGTTGCTGTTAATATAATTGTTCAATCCATCATCATAGTTTTACAATTTCTGTAAGAAAGCCTTTGAGCTTTGTGGCAGGTTTGCCGTTTTTAGCAGCAGCTACTTTTTGTTTTATTTTATTGCTGGCACCGGTTACAATTCTATCAACACCAATGTTGAATTTATCCACGATATAAGCTTTTAGTTTATCTACTTTGGCTTTTACCACTTCATCAGTTACAGCGCCGGCATTAGTTGTTTGCTCCATGCCATTTAATTGTATATTAAGATTTGGGTCTGCTACCATGGCCTGGCCTAACGTATCCAGCAGGGGATAAGATTGTGGCGTTACTTCGTTGGTTTGATTATTAAAACTGATATTACTTGTTACTACAGAACCCTGATCCATCAATTGTTTTATCAACTGGCTTCGGGCATCAACATCGCCGGCTGCAATACGTACATTGCTGATGTAAATGCCATCGGGGGCTGCAGGTACCGATTCGCCTCCGGCAATAAAAAAATTATTGCGGTATTCCGGTACTATCAGCTTTGGCATATCAGCTATCTTTGTCTCATCCAGGTAAACCCTGAAACGTGTTTTGTTTATAGCAATACTTACATGTAGTACACGGTCAATATAGCCTTCGATGCTGAAATTTTTTGTACCAACATCCATTACATCTTTACCAATAACCACATCCGGGTAACCCGTCATGTTTTGAAGTGTAACACCAATTCTTTTGTAATAAATATTGCCTGCAGCAACATCGCTTATTGGCGTAATACCAAAAACAGTACGGCAGGATTCTTTTTTTATTACCAGGTCAAACTCAATAGTGCAATGTTCGGGCAGTTTCTTTTTAAGTTCCGGATTTACTGCAACGTTTCCGTTTACCCGTAACCACTTTCCATCGAAGCCATCAAGCTGTACCACTTCCCCGCCACTGCTGGTACTCCACCGGGCAGGAAAATCACCTACAGGGTCGGCTTCAAACCTGTCTTCAAAAATTGTATTTCCTCCAGGGATAAAATCAAAGGATTGAGCAGTTAAATACTGCAGGCAGGCAAAACATGTAATAAGTGCAAATAACTTTTTCATAATGGTTAAAATTTTCAGTAAAACTATTGCGCACAGCAGGCTGGTACAACTACATGATGATGTAGCAAGAGCTGGGATGAAAATTTAAAATGAAAATTAAGAGAGGGTTACACCAGTTTATCTTTTAGCGCTTTTGAAACTGCTTCGGTAGCAGAGTGTACATGCAGTTTGTCGTATATTTTTTTTATATGGAAGCGTACGGTATCAATACTTATTTTTAAATCGGCGGCAATCATTTTATAACTGTAGCCATTAACTAAAAATTGCAGGATAGCAGTTTCTTTTTGCGACAGGTTACTTTTTTCCTGCTCTGTAGATTTTGCCTGCGGTATCATTTGTAATACTTTTCTTGCAACAGATCCCGTCATTGGGGCACCTCCGGTTAATACCATTCGTATTGCCGGTGCAATTTCTTCTGTGGCATATCTTTTTAAAATATAGCCGGAGGCGCCTGCGCAAATAGCATTAAAAATATTTTCATTGTCTTCAAACACGGTAAGCATGATCACCGGAAGTTTATCATCTGTTTTTCTTATTTTTTTTACCGCTTCCACGCCGTTCACTTCCGGCATATCAATATCCATCAGCACCACATCGGGTTTCATAGTAGCAATATCGGTTTCCACCGTTTCGGCATTGGGCATTAATGCCAAAAGTTCAAAATCTTCTTCTTCGGCAATTAATATTTCCATGCTTGTTCGCAAAGCATCATTATCATCGTAAATCAAAATCTTGATAGCCATTGTATAAAAATAAGTACTGAAAATGTACCTGCCGCTACATGATTATGTAGTTGCAGGAATAGATAATGTGATTACAGTGCCACTGGTATTTTCGGATTGAATATGTAAACTGCCTTTTAATGCCGCAGCTCTCGACTGCATATTTTTTAAACCACTGGAAGAGGTTTGTTTGGTTATATCGAAACCTTTTCCGTTATCAGTAATTCGTAATTGTAAATCTGTATTTTTCTTTTCTAATTTTACTTCAACCTCAGTTGCGGCTGCATATTTTGCAATATTGTTTACCGCTTCTCTAAAGATGAGCAAAAAATCACGGCGCTGGCTCATGTCAAGTGTTTTATTCAATACTTCTTCATCAATGTTAATGGTGGTTTTAATGTTTTTAGATTCCAGTGTTTGTGCGGTATATTCCCTCATACGGATGACCATGTTTTCCAGCTTGTCGTTTTCTGGTTTTACTGCCCATACAATATCGCTAATGCCCTGCTGTGCAGCAGAAGATTGTTCTGTAATTTTTTGTAAAAAAGAAGAGGCTTTATTTGGGTCTTTATGCAAATTTTTTTCTGATACCTCCGATAATATTTTTATGCTGGTAAGAGTGGAACCAATTTCATCATGCAGATCTTTAGCAATATTGCTGCGTACCGTTAACAAAGCTTCCTGCTCCTGAATTTTTCTTTTTAACTGGTAGCGGTTAAACAAAAAGTAAGTTAGTATGGCTAATAATCCAATGCCTGCCAAAATAAAATTGCGTGAGGTTTCCGAATTTTTTAATTTTCTATCCTGCAATTGTTTTTCTTTTTCTGCAAGCTGTAGTTGCTGTTCGTTTGTTTTTGCTAAAAGCATTTGTTTTTCCAATTGTTCATCCTGCTGACTTATTCTTAACTCCTGCAATTCTTTGGCTTTGGATAACAATTCAATCTCGTTTTCTTTTTCTTTTGCCTCCAGTACGTTACCGGCAAGCAATGCTTTTTGTTTTTCAATTTGCAACTGCTTTATTCGCTGATCGGCATTAAGCTGTATTATTTCATTATCTTTTTTTTCTGTCTGGTATTTTTTTTCCAGGTCGGCAATGCTGCTGGCCGTATTGCTTTTTACAATACTGTCTCTGTACAAAATATGCTTGTTGTAATAGTCGTATGCTTTTGCAAAATCATTGTGATTTTTGTAAAAAGATGCCATTTGAAAATACACATCTTTTAAATTGAATTTGTCATTGATCAGTTTCGACTGTTCTTCTGCTTTATTAAAATAACCAATACTGGTTAAAGAGTCTTCCTTTAAAGTTACCGAGCTCATGGCAACAGCAATATAACGCCGTGCAAGCATGGAAGGATTTTTCTTGCTTTTTTCAAGTATACTCACAGCTTTTAATTCATATCCAATCGCTTTTTTGCTATCTTTTTGGTTACTGGCAATAAGCGAAGAAGTAATATAAGAATGCACTATCCTCGTTTCTTCCCCGGATTGTTCAGCATATTTTACACATAGCTTTTGATATTTTACCGCTTCTTCATCGTTTATGCCGATATACATCTGGCTGATATTACAGCAACCTAAAGCAAGCCGGGAAATGTCGCCTGATTTTTCTCTGAAAACAATAGACCTTTTTGCATATTCAATGGCTTTTTTTCTGTCGTTCAATTCATAATATACAGTAGAAAGATTATTGAGCGTTGCGGCCATTTCACCGTTATCAACCGGGCTAATCATTTCATTAATTTTTATAGCGGCAATAATATTGTCTGCCTTTTTTAAAAGCTCGCCTTTCATACCATAGGCATAACCATAATCGTTGTAAGCCAGGGCTGCGTAGGGTGAGGGGTGCTTTTCAAAATAATTTTTAGTGCATTTGTCGAATAATGTAATGGCTTCATCGACTTTGTTACTATACATTTTTATTTGCGCCATTTGCATTAAAGAAATAGCGATAATTAATGAGTCATTAATCTGCTGCCCGATTTTATTGATTTGTTTGGGATACAGTTCTGCATTATTCAGCTCGTCTTTATCAATAAATATCTCTGTTTTTTTTATTAAGGAATAAGCGACTCCTTTTTTATTTTTTTTTGATTTGCTGTATGCTTCTGCCCTGTCGCAATAATAAATTGCAGAGTCGTAGGCGGATTCTGCAAAATGATCTTCTGCTTTAGCTATTAATTCAAATACATGAGCAGAATCGTTTTTGGAGGCTGCCTGCGCAAAGGCAGTATGTACCATAAAAAGCAACGGAATAAAGCATAGTAGTATTAATAACCTTTTGCTTCATAAAACAGAATGGATTATTTATAAGGCAAAAATTACAACTATTTTAGTAAAATAAAAACCGGGTATAAATTTTTTTCGGGTTGTAGCGTCTTTCTTCTCCATCCGTAAACTCAAAGCCACCAAGTATTAGTTTGGCCTTGCACCCAACCACATAATAGGGTAAAATTGTAGTAGTGCAAAATGGGTAGCATCAGTTTGTTAACTATAGTTGACTTGCTGGCAGGTGCTAAGGCACTGTAATAATGTACTTATGCTATGGACATGAATAACAATATACTACTGCTGCCACACTCCACGGGCATTGCTGTAATAGATATTAATTCTATTATAAGAGTAGAGGCTATCAGTAATTACAGCAAACTTTTTTTTACTAATGGAAAAACATTGGTGGTGGCAAAAGTATTAAAGTGGTTTGAAACAGTACTTGCCGGTAAGGGTTTTACAAGAATACACCGTTCTCATTTAATAAACATGCAATGGGTTGAAAGTTGTAGTTATCTGCCTCAATTAAAAATTGTGTTACACAATCAGGAGCAGTTAAGCGTATCAAGAAGGAAAAAAGGGGAGGTTATAAAAACCCTGCTAATAACAACAGCAGCATAAAAATCATTGAGTAATTTTTTTATTCAACTATTATTTAAAGCAGAAAAAATGAAAATAGCAATGCCATCGTTTTGTAAAAACAAAGCTGTAATAAGTGGTACAGGTAGTATGCGATATTTTACATTTTCCTTATACTGTAATTTGCTATTGGTACTATTAAGCTTAAAAGGTTTTGCACAAAATATAGGCATAGGAGTTCTAACTCCCTACGCAAAATTAGAAATTACCGCAGCTAATCCTGCTACTCCCACTAATCAGGATGGGGTTCTTATACCAAGAATAAATATTTTTCCTGCCACCGTACCAACAGTAAATCAAAATGGCATGCTGGTTTTTTTAACCACTACATCAGGCACTAATTTACCCGGCTTTTATTTTTGGGATAATGCCTCGTTAAGCTGGAAAGGCGTGAGTGCCAATACTGGTTGGGCATTGAAGGGAAACGCAGGTACAACTATTACAAATAATTTTATTGGTACTACGGATGACAATGATGTTATTTTTAAAAGGAATAATAAACGAGCCGGAATTATAGGATTGAACAATACTTCTTTTGGATCGGAGGCATTAAATGCATCGGGTGCCGGAGGGGCAAATACTGCAGTTGGCAATCAGGCACTTTTTATCAACACTACAGGTAATTCAAATACAGCAATTGGTTATTTTTCATTGTTGGCAAACACAGAAGGCAATGGCAATACCGCTGTGGGGGCCAGTACACTCTACAGTAATATTTCCGGAGAAAGAAATACCGCTTTTGGAATTTCTGCACTTGCTGCAAATACAACCGGTTATTACAATACTGCTGCCGGTGCCATTTCCCTGGCATCCAATACAACAGGCGGCTTAAATACGGCTTACGGCAACGAAGCACTTTTTTCTAATACCACAGGTTCTGAAAATACCGGGGTTGGAAATCTAGCGCTAAATGCAAATGTGGATGGAATTTATAATACTGCCATTGGCACAGAAGCCCTTCGCCTGAATATTTCAGGTAGTTCCAATACCGCCTCCGGCAGTTTTGCACTTCGGTCAAATACAACTGGTGGAGCCAATACTGCTGCGGGTGTAAATGCCTTATATGTTAATTCTACCGGCTCTTTTAATACCGCTTCAGGTTTTGAATCACTTTATTTTAATTCAACAGGTAATCAAAATACAGCAATTGGTTACAGAGCATTGTATGTAAACACAACGGGGTTTGGCAATACAGCCAGCGGAAGTTTTGCACTCCGTTCAAATACAACAGGAAGAAAAAACACTGCAAACGGTGACAGTGCCCTTTACAACAACACAACCGGGTTTAATAATACCGCAAATGGTGTTTTTGCGCTTCGTTCAAATGTATCAGGAAATCAAAACACAGCTAATGGAGATAGCGCACTTTATTTAAACTCGTCCGGTAATTACAATACCGCAACAGGCAGTAATGCGCTATATTCAAACACTACTGCAAGCAGAAATACTGCCAACGGAGATCATGCACTTTTTTCAAATACCACAGGCAGCAAAAACAGCGCCTTTGGAAGCAGATCTTTATATACTAATGTTGCCGGTAATAATAATACGGCTATGGGAGATAGTGCACTTCAATCAAACTTCAATGGCAACAGCAATACAGCAATAGGAACCAGCGCACTTTTTTCAAACATAGGGGGAACCGCAAATATTGCTATTGGAGCCAATACGCTTTATTCCAATACAGAAGGTATTTTTAATGTAGCTACAGGCGTTTCGTCGCTATATAGCAATACTACCGGCACTGGTAATACGGCAACCGGAGTTCAATCCCTGTATTCCAATACAGAGGGAGGTAGTAACATTGCCAATGGCTATCAATCACTTTACAAAAATCAAACAGGCAATTCAAATACGGCTCTTGGTGTGCAGGCACTGTATGCTAACATTTCCGGAAGCTCAAATACGGCCACCGGAATTGCAGCATTGAATAATAACCTTGCCAATTATAATACTGCTAATGGTGCAAGGTCCCTGAATTTTAATACAACAGGTTTTAACAATACCGCCAATGGATTTGTAGCACTTCATACAAATGTGTCAGGGGATTATAATGTGGCTAATGGCGATAGCTCCCTTTATTTAAATACTGGCGATAATAATACCGCTACTGGCAGCAGGTCGCTTCGCTTTAATGGTTCGGGGGGATTTAATGTAGCCAACGGAGAAAGGGCATTGTACAGTAACACAACAGGAAGTTATAACACTGCTACAGGAATTCAATCCTTATATTTTAATACCACTGCATTTTTTAATACAGCTACCGGAAGCGGCGCACTTTATTCAAATATCACAGGTGCATCTAATACAGCCAATGGAGTGGATGCAATTCGTTTAAACACTACAGGAAATTTAAACAGCGCCTTTGGGCACGGGGCTTTATATAATTCAACCGGAGGAAGTAACACCGCTGTTGGATTTGATGCACTTAGAAATGTAACCTCCGGAGGAAACAATATTGGTATTGGCTGGGATGCCCAGGTACCTAACGCAGCAGCAAACGATCAGATGCGTATTGGCAACGCCAATATAACATACGCTGGCATCCAGGTTCCCTGGACAATTACATCAGACAGCCGCTTTAAATCCAATATTCAAACATCAGCATTAGGGCTGGAGTTTATTAAGCAACTCCGCCCGGTTTCTTACTATCGCAATAATGATGAAAGCAAAAAAACAGAATATGGTTTTGTTGCACAGGAGGTGGAACAAACATTGAACAAAGCAGGGATAGTAAACAATGGCATAATCAGTAAAGACGATGCAGGTATGTACAGTGTACGCTACAACGATTTTATTGCACCCATGGTAAAAGCCATACAACAGCAGCAGGAAATGATTGAAGCATTAAAAAAACAAAATGAATTGCTGGCAAAGCGGTTAGCAATAATAGAAAAAGAAAGAAAATAGCAGTACTATAAAAGTGCAATTGACCGGTATTGTAAACATTAATACTAAATGTAAATATTTATGCAACAGAGAATTAATCTTCCGGCTTTATGCTTTACAGTTTTAATTTTTTGTGTGGTTACAGCAACTGCACAAAAAATTAATTCCAAAGTATTGGTGCAGCCCCCTAATCTTATACTGAAAGTTTCTTATCAAAATCAATTGCTGGCAAAAGTAAGATCAATTCAAAAAAATGGAAATTTCGGCAAAAAATTAACTAAACCTAAAATTTCTGCGGAGGTATTAAAAAATATTAATAATGCCGCAGGGTTTATTGCACTTTACGAAGCAAAAAATGGAGTTATTGCGCCTATGTTTCTCCCTTCACCCTACCGTACTTATTTACGCATCGGGCATTACCCATCGGGTATATCTCCTTTAAAAGACCAGGTAGTAAGTGCTTTTTTTAATGAAACGGAACAAAGCTTTTTGGTGGCGGATAAAGATTTTACTAACCAGGCAAGGATCAATTCCTTAGTGTCGAAAGATGTAGCTGCATCCTGGGAAATTGAAGCATCCGGCAACGGAAAATTTACAATAAGCACTACCGGTACAAAAAAATATTTAAGTGTAAAAAGAACAGGAGGCGCTGGCACAGAGATAATTAATTTAACCACTGATAAAAATGATTTGTCAACCAATTGGTTCATTTATAATGGTGCAGATGATGGTATATCATTTTACAATCCCAGCTTTAATATTTTTCTTGGCCGGAAGGTAGCAGGCCGGAAGATTTTTTTGGTGCCATTGAGTTATAAAGATTATGGCAATGATGCGTTAAGAAAAACAATTATTATTTCCTGGGATCTGTACAGCCAGTTTACAGGAAATGGAGGGCCTTGTTACCAAAAGGAATTCACTCATTCTATGCGTTATGTACTTGCCACGCCGGCAGTGGCGGATGCTGATGGCGATGGCCACGATAATCTTGTTTGCGGCGGAAATGATTGTGATGATAATGATGGGGCAAAATTTGCGGGTAATGCAGAATTTTGCGACTTTGAAGGTCATGATGAAGATTGTAATACCCGCACTTACGGCTCCCATGATAACGACGGGGATGGCTACGATGATCAAAACTGTATCAATATTGAAAACGGGGTAATTACATCATCCGGCACCGATTGTGATGACAGCAATGCGGCCATTTACCCCGGCCAGCAAATATTTATTAACGAAACAACAGTAGACGTTTGCGGCCTCGGGCTTTTACCGTAGCACAAGGTTATATAGCAGTTAAGCAGCCTAATGGAACGGCAATTGTTGTACCCAAAAAATGATAAACATGAAAAAAATAATGCTCAAAGTATTTTTAATTTGTTCACTATTTGTAACAAATACTTCTTTTACAGCTTACAAAAAAGAAGGGCCCATCAAAGTAAAAGTTATTGTACGTATCGACCGGTTAAAAGCCATTTCCAAAGATGCCTGTAATGCCAAAATGGATTTTAAAGGGGCTATTACAATTCACACGGTAAAAAAAAGTTTCCCGGTGATGGAAGGGAATGATATCAGGCCGGGCTGGGAATTTTCGACACCATCTGCACAGAAATTCATCAATATTAAAATTGACATTTGGGATGATGATGATGCATTATGCGGCGGTGGCGATGATGCAGTAATTGTAAATCCCACCGGATCGCAAACACTATCGATATCCCTTGATCCCAATTTACCAGGAACAAAAACTACTACTGTTACAGGAAAAAAAGTAAGTGGTAAAGAACAGGCAGAAATAACTTATACCACCACTATTATATCCGCCTTATAAAATTTTATTAGTTATGAAAAAACAAATAACTATTACCGCAATAGCAATAATTTTAATTGGGGCAATTGCCGCATGTGGCAATGCGCCAGATGAAAAGCAAACTAAACCCGCTGCAGAAAATAAAACCGAAAGCAAAAAATCAGTTAAGCCAATGGTTAGTTTTTTACTGGATGGAAGGCTTATTGAATCTGCAGAATATTATTGCACATGGAAATTAACTGAAAAAGAGAATATGCTCAGTTTTGAGGTTATTTATGACAGGGAGCCCAAGCAAAGTCCTCCTAATGTGGGGTTCATTATTTATAATGTAAAAGATATAACAACCCCGTTCAGCCGCTTGAATGGTAAATTACCTGGTAAGTCCGAACAGGTTTTTTCTGTAAGTGCAAGTTTGGCTTTGCCAAAAGATAAACCAGCGGATATGAACGAAATTAGTTTTGCTGATAATTATGCAGGCCTGGAATCTGATGTGCAAATTAGTTTACTGGATACTGCGGCTAAAATTATTTCGGGTGTTTTTGAAGGCACTGTAAAAAATGCCAACGGAAAACTGATGAAAATAACCAACGGAAAATTTGACCGTATACTTTTAAAGATGGTATATAACGATAAGTCTTTCTAAATTATTGGGTGTACCGAGCCCGGCCTGGTTCAGTTGCTTTTGTATTTATGCCGTTACCATTTTTTGTAACAGCTCTTCTTTTTTACTGCGGCTTACATTTAGTTCGTTATTATTTTGCATAATTACATAACCACCTTCGCCACGTACATATTTTTTAATAAAGGCCAGGTTAACAATATAAGAGTTATGTATTCTGAAAAAATTATTGTCGTGCAATTGCTCTTCCACTTCTGCAATGGATTGAGAGATGAGTATTTCGGCACGATGTGTAAAAATATTTTTGAGTAAGAACCCGAAGCTTCTACATACAAAATATTTTGGTTTCCTCATACTCAATGGCAGTTTTTGTAGGCAATGCGATCCTGTTATTGCCGGCAGCGGGTTTGCTTTTTATTTTCTGTTCTTCTTTTTCGGGCTTTTGTGTAATGTTACCTTGTAACGCTTTGGCCACAGCCTCGGTACCGCTGCTTACATGCAGTTTGGTATAAATATTATGCAAGTGTTTTTTTATGGTATCATTGGCAAGGTTACATTTTGCAGCGATCATTTTATAAGAATTACCCTGTACCAACAACTCGAGTACTTCCTTTTCTCTTTCACTTAAATTATAACTTTCGTTTATTCTGGCAGGTTTTTTTCTAAAATATTGAAATACTTTTTTTGCAACAAAGGGGCTCATTGGTGCGCCGCCCTGCATTACATCCTGTAGCGATTGTATCAGTTGAACGGGGGAAGTGTTTTTTAGTAAGTAACCATCTGCACCGGCGCAAATAGAATCAAATATTCTGTTATCGTCATCAAACACCGTGTGCATCACAATTTTTGTTTCAGGAAAATTATTTTTTATCTGCTTTACGCCTTCCACACCACCAATGCCCGGCATATCAATGTCCATTACCACCAGTTGAGCATTATTTTTTTCAAGCTCTTTTACGGCATTATCGCAATTGGCAAATGAACCAACCACCTGGAAAATAACATCGTCGTTCAGCAATATTTCTAATGATTGCCTTAGCCGGGAGTTATCTTCAAAAATTAATAATTGGTATGGCATAAATAAAATTACAAATCAATTGTTTAGCAGGCAATAACACATATAGGTACTAAGTTACTGCCATTTGTAAAAAAATGCTGGCGCCATTACCTTCAGCGCTTTCTATTGTTAAAGAAGCGTTCCAGATACTGGCCCGGTGCTGCATGTTTTGCAGGCCGTTGCCCATAATAGCAGTTGCAGGGTTAAATCCTTTGCCATTATCTTTAATAAGCAGGGTTAATTTTTTTTGCTGAATATTTAGTACAATGCTGGCATGTGTGGCACCGGAATATTTTATTAAATTATTTACGGCTTCTTTAAAAATAAAATACAGGTCTTTTCTTTTTCCCATTTCTAATTTTATATCCGTTAATTTTTCAGGAAATTCAATTTCGTAGCTAATATCTTTTCCATCCATCATATCAGCGGCATATCTTTTCATTCGTATAAAAAGATTTTCTAGATCGTCGTATTTGGGGTTAATATTCCAAACTATATCGCTAAGGCTTTCGCTTATGCGTTGTATATCTTCGCCAACCTTGCTTAAATATTCATTAGATTTTTCCGGATTAGCTGCATTGCGTTTGGCAAGCTCGGTTAATATATTAATATTGCTTAGGGAAGAACCTATATCATCATGTAAATTTCTGCTGATAGTATTTCTCATCAGTTGCATCCGCTGTAATTGGTTTATTCTGTACCTGTAAAATTGATACATAATAACCAGTGCTGCTAAAATACAAAGCGTAATAAACCACCAGGTTTTCCAAAAGGGCGCATTTATAATTACAGGTAAAATAATTTGGTTACTCCATACGCCACTGCTATTAATTGCTTTAATATGTACAATGTATTTGCCCGGTGCCAACCCGGCAAGATTTATACGGGCATCCGGATTTGCCGTCCAGGTATTGGCAGGTTGCAATCCATCTATTTTAACCAGGTAATTTGTTTTAAAAGGATATAACCAATCCATTGCAGCAAATTCAATACTGATATTATTTTGGTTAAATGATAATTGCAGCGCTGCGGTTTTTAATGATTGTAATGTATCCGTAAAAGATTTTTCGTTTACAGTAAGAGCCGTAATTTGTAACAGTGGCATTGCTGCGGATGATACAATGTCGTTAATATCTTTCATTAAAAACCCGGAAGATTGATCAACAACTATTTTATTGTTTGAAGTAATAAAAATATTGCCATCAAGATAATCCCTTCCCATTCCGTCGAAGCGGTTAAACGAACGCCATATTTTTTTCTGCTGGTCATACATGGCAAGTCCTGCTGCCGTATTTACCCACATCCGGTTTTGGTTATCCACTGCAATGCCTGTTGTTATCATTGATGGTAACCCGTCGGCAATGGTGAAATTATTGGATACTTCATTTTTTTTAGTGTTGTATACCTGTATACCATTGGGTGATGTAAGCCACAGGTTATCCTGTTTATCAAAAGCACCACCCCAAAAAGAATTGTACGAAAATTTTTTTGCGCCGGTTGCGGTATCAAAAATGTGACGCACTTTTTTTTCTTTTTTGTTACAAACAAAGAGGCCGTTTGGTGTTATTATCCACGGAATCTCTTCCCTGTCCATTCTTATATATGCAGGAGATAATTTTTTTGATCCTTTATAATTACTTGCCCAGCTTATTGGGTAGGTTACTGTTTTATTCTGAAATACATCAAAATAAAATAATGCCGTTTTGCTCAGCATCCAGATATTGCCGGCAGTATCGGTTTGCAGGCTGGTAATTGATTGTAATAAAGTGTCGGGCAGAGCTGTTGTACCTGTTGTCGCTTTTTCAAAAGTCTTATTTAATTCATTCCATAAATAAATTCCGGAGTATATACTTCTTGCCCAAATTCTTTGCCTGCCATCTTTAATAAAATTTTTGAATACCTTGTATTTTTGTGCTGGGATCTCTGCAACAGCAATTTTTTTTGCTGTTGTTTCCTGTTCATTTAAAGTGTACAAACCATTGGCGTAAGAAGTGCTTAACCAATATTGATGATTGCGCTCATCCCAAATAATATTTTCAAGCAAAATGTCATTTTCCGGGTTGTCATCTTCAAAAAAAATATTCTTCTTTAAGCGGGAAAAAGATGGGTGTAATTGATAAACATAGTAATTGCCACCAACAAATACGCCTGCATCTTTTGTAACCGAAATTTTTTGAATGTTTGTATTTTCGGCTGTGGCATCAGTCGGGTTGCGTGGAGGGGTGATATTGGTAAAATTATTTGTAACAGTGTTTAACTGGTACAACCCATCATCAAAACATGCGGCAAATAAAATACTGTCGTTTATTAATTTTACATGATTAATAATTTTAGGGAATGGCTTTCTTTTTTGCGGATCAAATTTTTTTGTAAGTGTATTAAAATAAAGTAATCCTCCGCCCCAGCTTGGTAACCATAAATTACCCTTGTTATCCGTTTCACAATCATTTATTTGCACTTCTTCATCGGCAAAAGGAGCGGTTACAACAGCAGAGGGATAGAATATGAACTGGTTGTTTTTTTTATTGAAGGAGTACAATCCTTTGAATGAGGTGACCCATAAAATAGGGCTATCAAATTTGTCTTCACATATCCCGGTAATATAATTTTCGCCACGTACACTGCCATCTTTGCATTTATCCGGCTCTGGATAATACAATTCAAAACTATCCTTACCATAAATATATTTAGCCAATCCCCTGCCTGCTGTAGCAAACCATAAATTATTTTCTTTATCTTTTAGCCCACTGTAAATACCATAAAAAGAAAAATTATCTATTGTTGGCTTGCTGTACTTTTTAAATACTGCAGTATTTGTATTGTATTTAGTAAGCCCGTGATAAAAACCACAAAACCACAGATCACCATTTTTATCTTCTACAATATCTACAACTGTATTATCGGATGGCGAATTAGGATTTGCAGGATCGGAAAAATAGTTTTTGTAACGCTTACCATCAAATCTTACAATACCGTTTTGGGTACCGGTCCATAAAAACCCCGCTTTTGACTGGTGGGTTATAAAATTAAGGTTAGAAAAATATTTTGCTTCGGGGCCATAAGCCATAAACTGCCCCATTTGCTGTTGTGCAAAAAGCGGGGCATCCAAACTTAACAATAATGTTATGGATAAAATGAACTTATACATTCATGCAGTTAAAATTGGCTCGTTTTATCAGATGCCGGAAAATCTTGTTGCAACAAAATCCCAGTTCACCACGTTCCACCAGGCTTCAATATAGTCAGGTCTTTTGTTCTGGTATTTTAAATAGTAAGCATGTTCCCAAACATCAAGGGCTAATAATGGAGTTCCTTTAATTTCACTAATATCCATTAATGGGTTATCCTGGTTAGGCGTGGAGCCAATCTTTAAGTTTTTATTGGCATCAGCATATAACCATGCCCAACCGCTGCCAAAACGATTTTTACCGGTATCACCAAATTGTTTTTTTAACTCGGCAAAGGAAGTAAAAGTTTTGTCGATGGCTGCTGCTAATTTGCCGGTGGGTTTATTATCGGCAGTTTTGGGCCGCATGCATTGCCAGAATAATTCGTGGTTGTAATGGCCGCCACCATTGTTACGCATTTTTGCAGAGTATTTAGAGATTTTTGCAAGTACTTCTTCTAATGGTTTTGTTATGTCAACTGCTTCTGCTGTTGCAGCTTCTTTTACATTTTTTGCATATGCCGCCGCATGCTTGCTGTAATGTATTTCCATCGTCATGGCATCAATTACATTTTCCAGTGCATCGTATTTATAGGGTAAAGGTTGCTGATCAAAATTGGTAAATACTAAACTTTTTGAAATGTTTTTAGCATTTGCACAAGAGCTAATAAATGATCCTGCCGCACTTAATCCAATGCCTGCGGCAATAGTTCCTTTGGCAGAGTTGGTGATAAATTTTCTGCGGCTATTTGATATTGATGACATGGTAAATTATTTAGAGGTTTGTAATGAGTCTTTTTCTTTCCTAAAAGTACTTAAAAACAATTTGAACCGTTTAAAAACCCTGTTATAAAATTCTTTACTGAATAATTGAGAGTCGTGCATGGCTTTGTAAGTAAGGAAGATGCCAATAGGTACTAAAACAAAAATAGCCATCCACATTCCTGCAAATGGAGAAGTAATCTCTTCTTTCACAAATTTTTCGCCAAACATATTTAACAGGTGAAAAATTAAAAAGAAAATAATAGCTACTACTAATGGCATGCCCAAACCACCTTTACGAATGATAGAACCTAAAGGGGCACCAATAAAAAACAACACCAGGCAGGCAAGGGATAAAGAAAATTTCCGGTGCCATTCTAATTTGTGAAATTTGATATCATTTTTTTTATTAGCTATTTCTGTATTGTTATTGATAATGCTGTTTCTGATAAAAGTGGCGGTATTAAAAGCCGATTCATAAACTTTTAAACGGGCAGAATCCGGCAGCAGATTATCGATGGTGTCAGCTTTTGCTGTAAATATATTTTTTTTCCAGATACTGTCCTTAATGGCAAAATAATGAACGTAAGCATCAATTTCGTTGTTCATTCTTTTAATAAGCGAATCCCTGACTTTTGTTAACGAGTCAAGACCTTCTCCCAATAAGCGAATGCTTTTCATTTTAAAATTACTTTTGTAGATACTGTCGGGGGTATTACTTTTTTGTAAAGCACTCAGGTCGAGTATCTTTTTAAAAGTTTTAAAACCAAGCCTGATATATTCCGTAGCGCTATCTCCATAATTTCCTCTTTCCTGGTAGCGGTATCCATTTTGTAAATTGAATTCTAAATATTTTTTATCGGCAGATGTTGTCATTACACCAGTTTCAGCAACAATACAATTATCCTGTAAAGAATTACTTTGCTCGTAGATCAATACATTGTGTATTGTTTTTCCATCGGCATCTTTTTTGCCCACCTTAATGGCATAGGTGGGTATGTGCGTAAAAAAAACACCTTCCTTTAAATCAAACGCCGGTTTTTTGTAATAAATATCATTGTAAAGTGTTACAAATTTTAGCTGTGCATAAGGGATTACATAATTGGCAAACAAAAATGTGATGCCACTTAATAATACGGCCACCCACATTAATGGCCGCATAAAACGCAAGAGCGAAATGCCGGATGATTTTATGGCTACCAGCTCAAAACTTTCGCCCAGGTTACCAAACGTCATAATGGAAGAAATAAGAATAGCGATGGGCATTGCCAATGTTAATAACGATGCACTTACGTACCACAAAAACTGGCCAATGGTAACAAAATCCAATCCTTTTCCTACCAGATCATCAATATACTTCCACAGGCTTTGCATCATTAAAACAAAAAATGCAATAAAAAACGTTACAATAAACGGCCCTAAAAAAGATTTAAGAATAAGTTTATCTAATTTCTTTATCATACTCCGCTGCTTGCCTAAGGCTGTTAAAAGTTATTTGTAAATTGTAAATTATTATGACTGATACTTCAAAATTAATGCTTTCTGCGGAGGAACAGCAATTGGTAACCAATGCCGGCTGGATTTTAACTAAACGTACAATTATTGATAAAGTAAATTTTTGTTTTGGGGCGCTTACCAATGCAATGAGGGTTGCTATTGTTGAAGACGCAAAAAGTTTACCCCTTGCAGTTGTTCAATCAATACCAAAAATTAGCAGGGGAGAAAATTACCTGCTATTACCGTACGTGCTTTTAGATTATCCACGGTGCTTTGATAAAGAAAATATTTTTGCTGTACGCACTATGTTTTGGTGGGGCAATTTTTTTAGCTGCACACTTCATTTATCGGGCAGTTATAAAACAATGTTTGAGCAGGCTTTGCAAAATAATATTGCAGCGTTGCAGAAAAATGATTTCTATATCTGTGTTAATACAAATGAGTGGCAGCATCACTTTGAGCCGGATAATTATTTGCCTGCAAATAAATTTACCCAGGAGGAAATTAAAAACATACTGATACAACAGCCTTTTATAAAAGTGGCTGCAAAATTTTCATTGCATCAATGGAGCGAAATAAATGTATTGCTGGAAAAATCTTTTTCAGATGTATTACACCTGTTGAAATATTAGCTGCCTATGCGGTGAAAAAGATCTTTGATCTGGTATTCCCACAATTGGCTCTGGTCTTTAATTTCTTTTTTTTCTGCAAAATCTTTTACTACCAAAATGGTTTGATTGGTAACTTCAGATTTTTCAATACTCCATTCAAAATATTCACCCTTAGGCATGTGCAACCAGTGAAAGCGTACAAATTTATCTTCTTCGCTTTCCAGTAATTCTGCTTTATCAGTTGTGCCATTCCACGAAAAGCTATACACCCCATCACGTTCATCTACTTTATCGGCAAACCACTCCTGCAAACCTGCCGGAGAAATTAAAAACTCATACAATATGCCTGGTGAACATCTAACCGGGTATTCTAATGTAAATAATACTTTCTTACTCATTCTTATTTTTTAAAAAATCCTTTGAACCATGCAATAATAACAAAATAATTGTCGTGGCAAAACATTTAGGCATTTATTTTACGCATACTTATTCACATAAAGTATTGCGAAAAATGATTTTTAAAGCTGCTGAAAGCCAGTTGGTTACAAAAAGTTTTTTGGCTGGATACTTTAAATAGTATAAATTACGTTAATAATAATGGCATTTTTTTAACAAATCGTTAACCGTAATTAAATTTCTATACAAAACCTTTAAAACTGCAGGCTTATGAGCATGCGTCAACTAAAGATTACCAAGTCCATCACCAATCGTGAGAGCCAGAGTTTAGAAAAGTATTTGCAGGAAATTGGTAAAGTAGAATTGATCTCTCCCGAAGAGGAGGTTTCCCTTGCTATCCGAATAAAAAACGGCGACCAGTTAGCATTGGATAAACTTACCAAAGCCAATTTAAGATTTGTAGTATCTGTTGCCAAACAGTACCAGAACCAGGGACTTACTTTGCCTGATCTTATTAACGAAGGCAACCTGGGATTAATTAAGGCGGCGCAGCGCTTTGATGAAACAAGAGGATTTAAATTTATCTCCTATGCCGTTTGGTGGATACGCCAAAGTATTTTGCAGGCATTGGCCGAACAATCAAGAATTGTAAGATTACCGTTGAATAAAGTGGGGCTTTCCAACAGGATCAGTAAAGCGTATTCTCTTTTAGAGCAAGAATACGAACGGGAGCCAAGCGCAGAAGAGCTTGCTGCGTTTTTAGAGATGGATATTGATGAAGTAAGAGCAACGCTTGGCGCAGGCATTCGCCACGTAAGTATGGATCAGCCTTTATCTGATGGAGAAGATAATACACTGATGGATGTAATGATAAACCCCAATGCCATCAGCACCGATAATGAGCTGGCTTTTAAAGCATCTTTAAAAACAGAGATAGAACGTTCTTTAAGCACACTTTCTGAAAGGCAGAAAGATGTGATCCGTTTTTTCTTTGGTATTGGTATTGACCATGCTTTAAGCCTGGAAGATATTGGCGAAAGATTTAACCTTACCAGAGAAAGAGTACGGCAGATAAAAGACAAAGCGATTACAAAATTAAGAACAGCTTCCAGGTGTAAGATATTAAGAACTTACCTGGGTACATAAGTATAATTGCATTTTTAAAACATACATGTTGTAACACTAATTGGTGTACACTTGCCCCCCTGCAAAATTGATTTTAGCAAATCAATTTTAATAATCCTTTATTTTCCCCGAAATTTGCACTACTTATAAAATTTTATTAATGGCAATTGATATAAAAGTTCCTACTGTTGGCGAAAGTATTAGTGAAGTAACGCTGGTAAAATGGCTTAAAAAAGATGGCGATTACGCCAATCGTGATGAAGTAATTGCAGAATTGGAAAGTGAAAAGGCAACTTTTGAGTTAAATGCCGAGCAGGCAGGTACAATAAAAATTATTGCTGCCGAAGGTGATACTTTAAAAATTGGCGATATTGTTTGCAGTATTGATACCGATGCTGCAAAGCCAGAAGGCACTGTAGCCGAAGCTCCAAAAGAAACGCCAACCGCAAAAGCACCAGCTTCGGAAGCTAAGCTGCAAACTGATACCAAAGCAACTCCTGTGGCCGCAGCCATTATTGCGGATAAAAAAGTGGATGTAAAAACTGTTACAGCAACCGGCTCCAATGGCAAAATAATTAAACAGGATGTTTTAGAAGCATTGAGCAACCCTGGTAGAAAGCCTGGCGTTGAAATGTTTGGCCGTAACGACAGGCCGGAGAAAATGAGTAACCTCCGTAAAACTATCAGCCGGCGCTTGGTAGAAGCAAAAAATACCACAGCCATGCTAACCACTTTTAACGAAGTGGATATGAGCGCCATAATGGAAATAAGAACTAAATACAAGGATAAATTTAAAGATGGACATGGTGTTAATTTGGGCTTCATGAGCTTTTTTACAAAGGCTTGTACTTATGCCTTAATGGAATGGCCATCTGTTAATGCATACATTGATGGAGAAAATGTTATTTATCATGATTATTGCGATATTTCCATTGCAGTAAGTGCGCCTAAAGGGTTAGTGGTGCCGGTTATAAGAAATGCGGAAAGCTTAAGCATGGCGGAAATAGAAAAGAAAGTAGTGGAACTGGCTACAAAAGCAAAAGAAAATAAATTGACTATAGAAGAAATGACGGGGGGCACTTTCACCATTACCAACGGAGGCATATTTGGCTCAATGATGAGTACACCAATTATCAATATACCGCAATCGGCCATTTTAGGTATGCATAATATTTTGCAAAGGCCAATGGCAGTAAATGGCCAGGTGGTAATAAAACCAATGATGTACCTGGCTTTAAGTTACGATCACCGTATTATTGATGGAAGAGAATCGGTGAGTTTTTTAGTAAGGATTAAAGAGTTACTAGAAAACCCTGCATTATTGTTATTTGGAAAAGACCCTGTAAAGAGTTTGCTGGAATTATAATATAAACAGAGTTTGAACGTTTTTTAGGCCTGTTGTTTACGCAACAGGCTTTACTTTTGTATAAATGCGCTACCAATCCTATTTAAATACTACCCAAAAAATAATTGAATCCTACAGGGGTGAAGAGCCTTTATCTAATTTTTTAAAAAAGTTTTTTGCTGCTAATAAAAAATACGGCTCTAAAGATAGAAAATCCATTGCTTCTTTATGCTATGCTTATTATCGTGTAGGAAAGGCTGCCGAAGAAAACAACATCGAAGAAAATATATTAACCGGGCTTTTTTTAAGTGAAACATCATACCACGAAATAATTGATTTTTTTAAGCCTGAATGGAACGAGTGGATCGGCAAACCGCTTGAAGAAAAAATAGCTTTTATAAATTTTCCGGTTGCAAAAATATTCCCTTTAACAGCAGCACTTACTGCTGCTGTTAATCATGCTGAGTTTTGTGCATCTTTTTTACAACAACCCAAATTGTTTTTAAGAGTAAGGCCAAACAAAAAAAATATTGTAATTCAAAAATTACAGCGGGCAAAAATTCCTTTAGCAATAATAGATGAAGATTGTATTGCTTTATCCAACGCCACCAAACTGGATGACGTAATTGAAGCTGACAGGGAAGCGGTAATACAGGATTATAATTCTCAACAGGTGTTTAATTTTTTAAAAACTTTTGTATTTGGAAAAGCTGCGGTTACCGCATGGGATTGCTGTGCGGCAAGCGGCGGCAAATCAATTTTGTTATACGATATCTTAAAAAGAAATGTGGAGCTTACCGTGTCGGATATCAGGCTTTCTATTTTATTAAATCTTCATCAGCGGTTTAATAAAGCAGGGATAAAAAATTACAATTATTTTTTAGGGGATCTTAATAAACCTGATTTTAAATTTCCGGAAATAACCGCTAAGGGAGCCCAGGGCAGTTTACCATTGTACAATTATCAGCTTATAGTTTGTGATGCACCTTGCACCGGCAGCGGTACATGGAGCCGCACACCAGAAAATCTATTTTATTTTAAGCCGGAAGCTATTGATGATTTTGCACTACGTCAACAGCAAATTGTATCAAACGTAATTCCATATCTTCAAAACGAAGGGCTGCTTGTTTATATAACCTGTTCGGTTTTTAAAAAAGAAAATGAAGATGTGGCTCACTTTATCAAAGAAAAATTCCATATGCAAATACTGCACATGGAATTATTAAAAGGTTACAATATAAAAGCAGACTCGATGTTTGTTGCTATATTCAAAAAATAATTTACCGCTTCATTATTTTTTTTACTACTTCTTTTTTACCATTAATAAATACAGTAACATAATAAATACCTGCGCCATCCTGTGCCATTGGTATAGTATATGTTTGTGTGCCTGCTGGTTGCTGTGCCGATGTACTGTAAATTTTTTGCCCTGATGTATTGTGCACTACTATTTCAACTTTTGATACATTTCGCTTTGCAACGGATACCATTAATTTATCGCTAACCGGATTGGGGCTGATGGTGATTTTTTCTATAATAGGAGGGCATAGCTGTGCATCATTGCTTAATGTTACTAATGCAGTATCTGAGCAGCCCGAAGTATTAACAACAATTAATTGATACATTCCCGGAGTGGCAATTGCCGCAGGTGTGGCAACAGAATTGCCGTTCACCGTCCATGCAGTGGTTAAACCTGTTGTTGTAAACAATGCAGTAAGATTGAATGTACTATCTGTGCACTTGCCAACCACTCTGTCTGCACCTAAATTGGGTTTGCTAATAAAATTAACCGTAACTAAAGCGGTATCCGCACATCCTGAATTATTAACAACTCTTAATTGATAAATGCCCGAAATATTTATTGCCGCAGGGTTTGCAACAGCCGCCCCGTTTAAAATCCATGCGGCAGTTAAGCCAGTTGTGGGATACAGAGTGGTTAAATTTACAGTGCTATCGCTGCATTTTGTTATTGCTTTATCCGTACCTAAATTAGGTTTAGGGGTAAAGTTTATTGATAAGGAATCTAAATAAAAACTGGTATCTGCAGCAACGGTCATTTTAAACCTGTATTTAATTGTGGTGCTGCTGATATTGGTTAAATCATCATTGTAAGTAAAATTTCTTGATGCAAATGCTCCTGCGGACGTTTTGGTATTGATGGCTATATAATTATTGTCGGTGGTGAGTTTTCTTTCTACAACAATGCTGATAACCGAATCTGTTTTTGCTGTCCATTGTAAATTAGCGCTGCAATTAGCCACATCAACTCTTTGGGTGTATAGTTGTTTTATCAGCATTACAAATGCTTTTTTCATATCAGGTATTCCATACCCGGTTCGGTTATCGGGGTTAGAGGCTCTATTAGCAGCTTGCTGTAAAGTATTAATGATGGCAATATTATTTACTTCGGGAAAAGCCTGCCATAAACAAGTGCTTAGCCCGGCCATATTAGGACAGGCAAAAGAAGTGCCGTTGCCAAATGTTGGTTGGCCGGTAGATGCGTTTGCAACAACGGCTCCTACACCAACTGCCGCTACCGAAGGTTTTATTTGTCCATCACTGCTGGGGCCATAACTGCTAAAACTGCCCACAGCGCCACTGGTGTTTACAGCACCAATTGCCATTACGCTATCCGCATCGGCAGGTGAAATAATGTAGTGCCAGCTGCTGGCACCTTCGTTGCCGGCTGCCACTACAATCAACATTCCTTTTTTTGCAGCAATATCTGCGGCTTTTGCAATAATGGTGGTATTACCGTCCATATCAGCATATGTATGATTGTATGCCGCATTATCAAAAGTAAAATAGCCTAACGAAACAGAACAAACATCTACGCCTAAACTATCTGCTCTTTCTGCACCAGCAGCCCAGTTCTGTTCTTCAATCGGGTATTCTGTTGCTGCATCTTCGGTACGGTATAAATAAAAAGATGTTTTTGGGGCAGTACCCATAAATACACCGGGCATATTGGCTGCAATGCTGCTCAGGCAATTCATGCCATGGGTATGGTCTTCATCAACACTGGCATTGCCGGCAACAAAATCCCAGGTACCCAGCACCTGATTATTATTTCGGATGCTATCAAAGGTGGGTAAGCTCAGGTAATGATAAAAGCCTGCATCAAGAATAGCCATTTGCATTCCTTCTCCTCTAAAACCACGGTTGTGTAAAAACTCTCCATTGTGTAAATGCACCTGGCCAAATGATTGGCCGTAACTATAATAATCGCTAACTGTATTTTGCGGTATGGGATCGCCAGGTAAAAAATTACCTGTAGCATCCAGTTTTTTATTTACTGCAATTTCTGTTGGTTGAACAAGTGCAGCAATTGGATTGGCGCTTATTACAAAAGGAAAACTGTTGATTTTAATTAAGGCTGCGGCATCTGTTGTTTGTATAGCTACCTGGTTTAACCATTTGGAAGTATTAAGAATGGTAACAGCACCTGCCAAGCGGATACTATCAATATACCTTGGTGTTACAGGTAAATCTGCAGAATCTATAGCAATACTATATTTGGTACGGCGCTGAATAGCCCGGTTAGTAAGATATACAGAAGGATTGTTTAATGAATAAGGGCTGGTGCTTTTATCTTTCAAACGAATGATATAGCGGGTTTGCGAAAAACTGTTGTTTGCAAAAGCAGTAATAATTAAAAAGAGTAAAATTATTTTTTTCATAGTTTCTAGTTCTGTAATACAAATATAGTTATTAAGCTGCCAACCTTATAACCCCTGTAAATTGCTGAAAAAAGTAGTTAAGAAAATATATAATGCCATTAGTACGCTGGCAGTCATGCTTTTAAACGTTGCCCATTATGTGTTTATTGCCGGTTTCTGCAATGTGTTAAACACAGGTACAGAAAAATAAAAGCTTTTGAGTGGCCTAATAAGTGTATGTTTGCAAAGTATTATCGTATTTAGCTCACAGCATTGATCAATTCTATTTTTCTCGAATCTTCTCACAGTAATAGTATTTCAGTCTTTATAGTTTGCTTTCTCCCTAATGCAAAGGCATTTTATTTTATTTAATTATCAATTTTTTTATCATGAACATTTATGTTTCAAATTTAAGTTTTAACACATCCGATGCAGAATTGCAGGATTTATTTTCTCAGTATGGCGAAGTTTCTTCTGCTAAAGTAATTACAGACAGAGAAACTGGCAGAAGCCGTGGTTTTGGTTTTGTAGAAATGAGCAACGACGACGAAGGTAAAGCTGCAATGGCCGGCCTTAACAATAAAGAAGTAGAAGGACGTGCAATGTCTGTTTCTGTAGCAAAAGAAAGAGAAGCAAGAACCGGTGGCGGTGGCTACGGTGGTGGTGGAAACCGTGGTGGCGGTGGTTACGGCGGCGGTGGAAACCGTGGCGGTGGCGGAAGCAGGTGGTAATCTAACCAACAACTTATCGCAATAAAAAAGGCCTCATTAATTTGAGGCCTTTTTATGTTAATACAGTTCAGCTGATTATTGCTTTACGAATTTTATTGTAGTAAAATCTCCATCCTTTTTTCTAAGCTGTACAAAATAAGTACCGTTTCTTAAAGCAGTTACATCTATCGAAACGGAAGTTTGATTTTTGATATTCAGACTTGGTAAAACGTGTTTTCCATCTGCCGCAATAATATCAAGTGTTTCCCATTGCTGGTTCAACTTTATGGAATCTAATGTTATTATGTTACTTGCAGGATTAGGATACAAATAAATTCCGAATGGATTATTAGCAGGTATCCTGATCGTAAAGTTTGTAGCCTGGGGAACAGAGAAAGAAGTACACACGCCTTTGACTGCTTTCACCCTGTATTCTCCTGTAGTAATTGCAGTGTAAATGATACCTGTTGCTGCTGGTATAACATTGCCCCAAACATTATTGGTTAGTATTTGCCAGGTATAAGTTGCTGCCCCATCCGGATTTGTTACAGTAAAGACTTTGTTGCTTAAAGAAACTATTGGCACTGCTAATTGCTGCACATTTACTGTAATTATATTGCTTGTTGCAACAGTAGTTGTAACACAACTGGAATTACTGTTGAGTATTACTTTAACCTGGTCGCTATTGTTTAAGGCAGCGCTGGTAAATGTATTGTTATTAGTGCCAGCATTAATGCCATTTACCTGCCATTGATATGCAGGGTTTGTTCCGCCGTTAGTTGCACTGGCAGTAAAAGTTGCAGCTGTACCCAAACAAATATTATTATTAGCGGTGTTAATGTTTACAGTTGGGGTTGCCGGTTGATTTACTGAAACAAGAACGGTGTCTTTTGAAAAACAATTAGCAGTATTAAACGCCGTTAAAATATAGGCGGTAGTAATAGCAGGGCTGGCAATTGGGTTGGCAATATTGGGGTTATTTAGTCCTGTTGCAGGGATCCATAAATAAGTGGTACCTCCTGACCCATTTAGTTGAACGCTGCTGCCTGCACAAACAGTTGCATCATTTCCTGCGTTGGCAACAGGCATTAAGTTTACCGTTATGCTAATAATATTACTTGTTGCAGTAGTTGGTAAAGCACAAGTAAGAGAACTGGTTAAAATAACTTTTACCTGATCGCTATTATTTAAAGTTGATGTGGTGAAAGTGTTGCTGTTGGTGCCTGTGTTGATACCGTTTACCTGCCATTGATAATTCGGCGTTGCTCCTCCGTTAATAGGCGTTGCTGTAAAAGTTACTAACGTTCCGGAACAAATTGAAGTTGCTGAAGTGGCGATACTCACCGACGGCACCACATTACCAGCCACATTCATGGTAATAATATTGCTGGATACTGTTGCACTAGTTACACAGCCAGCGTTGCTGGTGAGCATAACTTTTATCTGGTCGCCATTATTTAAAGTATTGCTTGAAAAAGTATTGCTGTTACTGCCATTATTTACGCCATTTACCTGCCATTGATAAGAAGGATTAGTGCCGCCATTAATTGATATAGCAGTAAAAGTAGCCTGGCTGCCTAAACAAATACTTGTAGTAGGTGTAGTAATGTTTGCTGATGGTAATACTGGTTGATTTACTGTAATTAAAACGGTGTCTCTTGAAAAACAAGCAGTGCTATTATAAGTTGTTAAAATATAGGCAGTGGTAGTAACCGGGCTTGCAACCGGGTTAGAGATATTGGGATTGCTAAGGCCTATTGCAGGGGACCATGAAAAAGTTGCGCCTCCAAGACCATTTAGTTGAGTACTGGAGCCTGCACATATAGTTTTGTCGACTCCTGCATTGCTGACTGGAATTGGATTTAAGTTTATTATTGTAATAATGCTAAAAGCGGTGTTTACAATACAACGATACTGGTATCCATTCCAGGCCAATGGAATATTGTTAAGCTGAAGCGTACTCGTACTTGTGCCGGAAAAATTTGCATTATCGCTGATATTTGTAAATCCGTTTCCGGTATTTTGCTGCCATTGATAACTTGAGCCCGTAATATCGGAAGTAATAGAGGTGCTGCCATTGGCACAAAGTTGTGCAACAGCAGCAGAACCAGTTGTATTACGGAAAATAGCTGTTGTACCGCTTAAAACATCAAATGTAACAAGGTCGGGTAATCCATCTCCATCAATATCACCTGCTGTACTTTTACGGGCAACTTGTACCAGCGCATAATCAATTTTCGGCTGCATAGAAATACTGCCAGGAGAACTGGTATTTTTTAAAAGAGAAATCGTTTTGTCAGAAAGCAAATAATTTTGTTCAGCAATATCAGGCTTGCTGTCGCCATCAAAATCGCATACTGTAAGGCCAGCAGGGAAAAACCCTGTTGCAAAATCTTGTTTAGTTGTAAATGTAATATTGCTGCCAGCACTAAGGTTGCGAAAAACTGAAACTGTATTTGAATGCATGTTGGCGGTTAAAATATCTAATTTGTTATCGCCATCAATATCGCTTACCCTTATTCCTTTGGGGTCAACACCGGTAAAATAACTTTGCCTAACATCAAATGAGATGACGCCTGGCAAACTAGTATTTTTAAAAACCGCTGCAAAATTCCCGTTTCCTTCTACAGAAGCTATCAGTTCAGGCTTGCCATCACTATTCATATCCATCGCAGTAATACCGGTAACACTTCCGCCACTAACCGGGAAATCTATCCGGTTGGCTAAAATAATATTTCCGGGAGTACTTATGTTTTTAAATACTGCTATCGTATTGGAAGAATTGGCTACCATTACATCTGGTTTACCATCTCCGTCAAGATCATTAATAAAAATATCAGTTGGATTGGCGGCAGAGCCTATGCCAGTAAAATAGTTAACACCCGTAGATAAGCTGATGGTACTACCAACAGTGGTATTCATGAAAGTAGTTATAGTTCCTGCATTATCGTTAAAGCAAACCACGTCAGGTTTTCCATCCCCGTCAAGATCACCGGTTGCTAAGCCTGTAGGCAAATTTGGCGTAACTGTATATGCATCTGAAGTAAAAGAAATTACGCCTGTTGTACTGGTGTTTTTTGCAATTGCTAAACCCAGGCTGCCGGTGGCAGCTCTTAAAAGATCAAGCTTTCCATCTCCGTCCATATCGCTTAAGGCGCCACTAAGACCACTACTGCGATCAATCCGGGGAGCAAAACTTGCAGCGGAGAACGCAGTTGTGGCACCGGGAAAAGTTACAGAAAAAAACTGTGAAGAATAAGCGGTAAGATTATTAACAGTAACTTTTACAGGTTCATAACCTGTGCCGGAAGGAACAGTAGCCGAAATAGAAGAAGTGGTTGATGCAGTAACAACTGCTTTTACTCCACCAAAATAAACAATGTTGTTGGCAATAACAGGGCTAAAATTAGTACCACTAATCGTAATCGTTGCACCAACAGCTGCAAATGCAGGAGATATAGAAGTAATAACCGGGGGATAACCGAAAACAAATGCCGAACGTATACCTGTGCCATAATTGTTGGTAACACTCACATCACCAGAAGCGCCTGTACCTAGCGTTGCTGTAATAGAAGTTGCTGAATTAACTACAAAAGATGCCGCAGCTACTCCGCCAAAACTTACGGCTGTTACGCCTGTAAAGTTATTACCGGTAATGTTTACAACAGTTCCTGAACCACCCTGTACAGGATTAAAAGATAAAATAAAAGGTTCGGGCTTAACGGTATTACGGTATACCGACACTGAATGATCTGAAGATGCAGCAACTACAATATCGTTTTTGCCATCTCCGTCAATATCGCCTAATGCTACCAAGTTGTTGCTGTTAAAGGTTCCCGGTGTGTAATCTGTTTTTGAAGCAAAAGAAAGGTTACCCGGGGTACTTGTATTTTTAAAAACTGCTAAATTATAATTGTATAATCCTGCAGCAATATCTAATTTTCCGTCACCATCCAGATCACTAACCGTAATGCCCGATGGTAGAGAAGTTGCGTTTATTTGAATTGGTGTGGCCAAAGAAATATTCCCGGCACTAGTTATATTTAACATCACAGCAACCTTTGATCCGTTGAGGTCACCTGAAACCAGGTCAGTTTTTCCATCGCCATCAATATCTCCATAAGCCATATACGAATGGGAATAGCCCGGAAACGCCAAGGCTGCATCAAATAAAATATTGCCTCTTGTACAATTGTTTTTTAGTATCGTAAATGTATAACTGCCTCCTCTGGGTATAATTAATTCAGGTTTGTTATCTCCATCTATATCTGTTATTAAAATATTCCGGCCTCCTGTCACAGGAATATTTATCCTTGGGGCAAAAGAAATACTTCCAGGTTCACTTGTATTCCTGAAAACAGAAGTGGTATCTTCCGGGGAATGACAGGCAGCTATATCTGCTTTACCATCCCCATCAATATCGGCTATGGAAATACCACTGGCGAAATGACCTGCGGGTAGTTCTGCACCTGCAGTAAAAGAAATATTGCCAGGTGTTGATGTATTGATAAAAGTGGCAATAGAGTATTCTTTAATAATTGCAAGATCAAGCTTGCCATCACCATCAAGATCGCCGGTGGTGGTTTCAACAGAGCCAAAGATGCCCATGTTTCCCATACTAAATGGTGTAGCAAATGATACTGCGCCTGCAGAACTGGTGTTCCTGTATATTAAAATCCCCTGGTTTGCCGAAGTGGTCGGTACGGAATACTTAGTCACAATAAGGTCGGTCTTACCATCTCCATCAATATCCCCCAATTTTATGTTAGTGGGATAGGTTGTTAAGCCTTCTGATATTATTATTCTTGGTGCAAATGAATTGGGTGTAATGCTTCCTCCGTTGGCAAAAGTAACCAGAAAGGGAATAGCTGAATACCCGATAAGATTATTACTCACTACTGTAATAGGTTCAAAAGTTGCATTAAGTGGTACGGTAACTGTTAGTGATGTTGCATTACCTCCCGTAATCATTGCTTTTACTGCCCCAAAATAGACTGTATTATTTGAAGGCACAGCGTCAAAACCACTTCCTGTAATTGTTACAGAAGTACCTGTTGGCCCGGAAGTTGGCGAAAACAAAGTAATAACAGGGGTTGGAAACCAGGTAAAGCTTGGTAATGAAGATACTCCCCCGGGTTTTGTTACGGTAACATTTCCTGTACCACCTGTGCCTACAATGGCAGAGATACTGATAGAGGAATTAACCGTAAATGATGATACGCCAATACCGCCTACTGTTACTGCCGTTGTTCCTGTAAAGGAAGTGCCAGTGATATTTAATATAGTTCCCTGGGTTCCTTTGTTAGGGGTAAAAGATGTGATTGTGGGTAATGAGATAAAGCCTGGCATAGTTGCAGTACCTCCTGGTGTTGTTACTGTAACGGCACCTGATGTGCCGGAAGGGACAATAGCCGTAATTGTTGTTGGGGATACTGTTGTAAATGAAGTAGCTGCTATTCCTGCAAATTTTACAGTTGAAACATTTGTAAAATTGGTTCCTGTTATGGTAACCGTAGTACCTGCCGCCGCAGCTGTAGGTGTAAAGGAAGTTATAGAAGGTGCAGGTATGTAGGTAAAACCAGGCATAGAGTCTCTTCCTGTTGGGGTAATTATTTTTATATAACCAGATGATCCCCCACCAACGGTAGCGGTAATAGTTGTTGGCGATACTACAGTAAATCCACTTGCAGCAGTGCCGCCAAAACTAACAGCAACAGCGCCGGAAAAATTTGAACCGCTTATAGTAATTGTATTTCCAGTGCCTGCAATAACAGGATTAAATGAATTGATATGTACAGGTGGATAAAAGTACTGGTATTGAATACTTGTATCTGTAGTAATACCATTTGAAACAACCAGTTTAATAGTATCCTTGGTTCTGTTTACATTATGTATATAAGAACTGTTGTAGGATGTACTTATTTGAACATTATTTAAAAACCATTTGCAGGTATATAATGGCCGGGAGAAATTGTATAAGTTAACAATATTGGAGTTGTAAAGTCCGGTAGTATCAATTTTGAAATAAGATTTAGGGAGTGGAGTGCCTCCTCCGTTTGTGCTTAATTCAAGAAATCCATGGCCGCCCCCCGCCCATAGTTGTTGACCAGAGGATGCAACATTCAGGTCGTAATGAGAATAACCCAGGTAAGTAAAGTTGTTATCTCTTGGTAAAGGTTCCCAGGTTACACCACTGTTTAAAGTTTTCCATACAGTATAAAGGCCCGAAAGCGCATAACCTGTGTTGTCGTCAGTGAACTTCATTTTAGCACATGCAAAAGGGGTAGCAATGAAATCATTTTGTAAGGTCCACGTTCCGCCTCCGTTTATAGTTTTGTAAAAACCATAATTATTATTGTTGTCATACATATTTATCCAGCCAGTATTGGCTGTAAGAAAATGGGCATAGTTCATTTTTCCTGAAGGCAATACTGGCATTGAAACAGTTTGCCACGAAATTCCTGCATTAGTGGTTTTTAATAATTTATTGGTGTTGTATTGTGTGCATAAAGCAAAAATTGTGTTGTTGTCAACCGCCTCCAGGTAATCAAAAAAACTTCCCGGATCATATCTTACTACCGACCATGTAAGTCCCTGGTTAGTGGTTTTTAAAATACGGTCTGCATCAACAGCATAGCCAATGGTGTTATTTTGCGGAAATACCATGTCTGTTATGCCGGTGCTAAGTTGCAATGGATTGTATTGCGAATGATAAATAAGCGTAAATGAATTTCCGCCATTTGACGAAGATAAAATTGATGGTACCAGGCCATAATGTCCGTAAACAATAATGGTATTTTGATCAAATGCCTTTACCCCGTTAATGCCAAAGCCAAAAGTAAGGTTAACACTGTAACCATTAAAATTAACATTGCCCATAGTTATAGGCTTTTGGGTAAATGTTCTGCCACTGTCTGTGGTGTACCCAATCCAATTTGTAAAAGCAACATAACCGTCTTTTTGAGAAAAGAAACTGATTTTCCCAATGTCGTTATTGGGTACATCCTGGTATATTGCCCTCATCTGTGCTTGTGTATTAACCACGGCAAGTTGAAAAAAAATGCCAAGAATAAAAAGCAGTTGTATTTTTTTAGGCTTGAAATGGGTACAGATGTAAATCATAAATTAAGCTATTGGTAACAAAAATAATTTTGAAACAGGCAAGTTAAATGATGAAAAAATTAATTAAAACAATTTCAATCGAACACCTCAGCCGGCACGGATATAAACCTTTCTTCAGGTTTCAGCTATTGCGTAAATTACAGCTTTAATCAAAAAAAAACAACACAGAACAAGGAACTGTGTTGTTTTTGAAATAAGTGTGTATCTGTGGCTGTAAGTGTGTCGTTTTAAGCCCAGTATTTTTAATATTAGTGCAGTGTTATAAGATCTTTGAGATATAATTTATTACTTATCCATTATACGCCCACTTCAACCATGTTGCTCCCCATGTAAAACCTCCGCCAAAAGCTGCTAATATAATATTATCGCCTTTTTTTAGCTGGCTTTCCCAATCCCACAAACATAAAGGCAAAGTGCCGGCGGTAGTGTTGCCGTACTTCTGAATATTGATCATTACTTTTTCTTTAGGCAGGTCCATACGGTTTGCGGTGGCATCAATAATCCTTAAGTTGGCTTGGTGGGGTACCAGCCATGCAATATCATCGGCGGTTAAGTTATTGCGTTGCATTAGTTCGTAGCTAACATCGGCCATACCTTTTACAGCAAATTTAAAAACGGCCTGTCCTTCCTGGTAGGCATAGTGTTCTTTAGCTAAAACACTTTCCATTGTTGCAGGCTTTACCGATCCGCCGGCCTTCATATGTAAATATTTGCTGCCGCTGCCATCGCTTTTTAAAATGCTATCTAAAACGCCATTGCCTTCTTCATTTACTTCTAATAAAACAGCTCCGGCACCATCGCCAAAAATAATGCAGGTGGTTCTGTCGCTGTAATCAACAATGCTGCTCATTTTATCCACTCCAACTATTACCACTTTTTTATAACGGCCACTTTCAATAAAACTGGCACCGGTGGTTAAGGCAAATAAAAAGCCCGAACAGGCAGCACTTACATCAAAGCCAAAAGCATTAACAGCGCCAATTTTGTCTGCAATAATATTTGCAGTTGCAGGAAAAACCATGTCGGGTGTTACTGTAGCGCAAATGATACATTCAATTTCCGAAGGATCGATGCCACGTTTTTTGCATATTTCTAAAACTGCGGGTACAGCCATATCGCTGCTGCCCAGGCCTTCGCCTTTTAAAATTCGTCTTTCTTCAATACCAGTTCTGGAGCGTATCCATTCATCGTTGGTATCCACCATGGTTTCCAACTCTTTATTGGTAAGTTTATAGTCGGGTACGTATCCGCCAACGGCGGTAATGGCAGCAGTAATTTTTTGCATGTAATTCGGTAGGTTTGTTTAATAGGTTGTTGTAATAATTTCCGGGTGGCAAAAGTACATAAAAAATGGCTTTCCTTTTTTTAACAACGATGCTCACAAATTATTCCTATTTTCGCTATGAAAAGTAAAGGGTGGTGCTAACTGCGTAAAAACTGCTGTATTACTTATCTCGTAACTAATAACTCGTAACCAGAACTAAGTAATGTACGCATATTTGCAAGGAAAATTTATCGACAAAACCCCGGCACAGGTATATGTAGATGTTAATGGTGTTGGGTACGAAGTAAATATCAGCCTCAATACTTATTCTCATATTCAGGGCCTGGAGCAAGGTAAATTGTTTACGCATTTGCAGGTAAAAGAAGATGGGCATGTGCTGTATGGCTTTTTTGAAAAGGCCGAAAAAGAAATATTTTTATTATTGATAGGCATTTCGGGAGTTGGAGCAGCTACTGCAAGGATGATGCTGTCTTCCTTAAAACCCGAAGAAGTAAGCAGGGCAATTGTACAAAGCAACGTAAAGCTTTTGGAAAGTGTTAAAGGAATAGGTAAAAAAACTGCTGAACGTTTAGTATTGGAGCTTAAAGATAAATTGAGCAAACACTCACTAAACGAAACTATTTCACCAGCATGGAGCAATAGTTTGGAGCAGGATGCGTTAAATGCCTTAGTTGCCCTTGGTATTTCAAGGCAACAAGCAGAGCAATCCATCCAAAAAGTTACCCTTGCAGAACCGTCTGTATCTAAATTAGAAGATTTAATAAAAAAAGCCTTAAAAGCAATTTGATAGAACTCTACGTTAATTGATTTACCGGATGTTGCTTATTAGAAAATTTTTTCCGAAAATAATTTGCTGTGGGGTACTGTCAGTAATAATTACTTTATTTACTGTAAACAGCGCTACTGCAAAACCGTACCATAATAATTTTACACTATTTCAGGATAGCCCCAAAATTAAACTGCCGTTTCCTATCAGCGATAGAAGGGGTGATCCTGTTTCAAATTTCAGGAAAAGTACCTACGATCTTAAAAATCCCACAAACCTCCGGGATTCTGTAGTGTATGACCCAAAAACAAAACGCTATATCGTTTACGAAAAAATCGGCAACAAATATTATCGTACACCTACCTCTTATTCATCGGAAGAATATTGGCAACTGCGAGGCAGGCAAATGGAAATTGACTATTTTAAAAAGCGGTCCAATACCACCAGCATTCTTAACCGGGGCAAAGTAAAACCCAAATTATCTATTTACGATGGCTTGTTTAACCGCTTATTCGGCAATGGTAAAATAAATATTACTCCACAAGGCAATGTAAATGTAACTGCAGGTTACCAGGGGCAAAATATTAAAAATCCTACTTTGCCCGAGAGAGCAAGAAAAAATGGCGGTTTTGATTTTGATATGCAGGCACAACTAAACGTGAATGCAGATATAGGCGGTAAATTAAAATTCCCTATCAGTTATAATACACTGGCCAATTTTGGACAGGATAACCAGTTGAAATTAGATTACACCGGGCTTGATGATGAAATAATAAAGCGTTTTGAACTAGGTAATGTGGCTTTTCCCAGCCGCAGTACTTTGATACCTGGAGCACAGCAATTATTTGGTGTAAAAGCGCAAATGCAGTTTGGTAAATTATCGGTAACAACAGTATTGGCCAATCAAAAATCGCAACGGCAAAGTGCCAACCTGCAAGGTGGATCCTCATCGCAGTTGTTTGAGGTAAAGGCCGATGAATATGAAGAGAACCGCCACTTTTTAGCAGCGCAATACTTTAGGGCCAATTACAATAAGGTAATGTCCAACATACCTGCTGTTACCGCTCCCATACAAATTTTAAGAATGGAGGTTTGGGTGACCAATAAAACCGGTACAACTACTGATACCAGGGATGTTGTTGGATTAATGAATTTAGGTGAAGATGGAAATCTCACTAACCCCGGCATACCCACCAATGGTTCTAATGCACTTTACTCAAGTATAGTAGCTAATCCCAATAACCGGAAATCTTCTTTGGTATATAATAATTTATTAGTATTGGGTTTGCAGCCGGTACAGGATTTTGAAAAAACCTTTGCCCGTAAATTAGATTCTACTCAATACACTTATCATCCTACAGTAGGTTTTATTTCTTTAAGCCAGCCATTACAAACGGATGAAGTGGTAGCGGTAGCCTATCAATATTCTTACAACGGAAAAATTTTCCAGGTGGGTGAATTTTCGCAGGATATTACGCCGGACAGTGCATCGGCCTCACAAAATGTTTTATTTTTAAAATTATTAAAAGCTACATCGCAGCGCCCAAGTTTACCTATATGGAGTTTGATGATGAAGAATGTGTATGCTATTGGTTATGGTACATTAACACCCACCGATTTTAAATTGGATGTGTTGTACCAGGAGCCCGGCCTTGGCTTAAAACGTTATGTGCCATTTGGAAATAAAAATGCAGGGTTCCCTATTATCTCTTTAATAAATTTAGATCGGTTAAATAACCAGGGAGATCCGCAGCCTGATGGTGTATTTGATTACGTAGAAAATTATACTGTTTTCTCTCAATACAGCAGGGTAATGTTTCCCGTGCTGGAGCCTTTTGGGCGAGACCTGGCGCAGGGCATTTATACCAACCCCAATTCGCCAACCATAAAAGATACACTGTATTATGCTTTATACGATTCTATTAAAGCAGTAGCACAACAATACCCTAACCTTAACCGGTTTGTATTAAAAGGATCGGCAAAAATTTCGGGCTCCAGTGATATCAGTATTGGATACAATATTCCCCGTGGCTCCGTAACCGTTACTGCCGGGGGCAGGGTTTTGCTGGAAGGAGTGGATTATGATATCAATTACGATCTGGGTACTATAAAAGTGATCAACTCTTCCATAATTAATTCGGGTATACCGGTGCAGGTTAATTACGAGAACAATGCATCCTTTGGTATTCAGCAGCGTAATTATATGGGCTTGCGTTTTGATTACAACTTAAAAAATACAGCTAAAGAACAATTTTCTTTTGGTGGTACCATGGTACGCCTGGGCGAAAGACCATTCTTTAATAAAACCAATATAGGCGAAGATCCTATTCGTAATACCATGTACGGCCTTGATGTAAATTATCGCAAAGACATTCCACGTTTAACCAAAATATTGGATAAGCTGCCGTTTTATCAAACCACAGCACCATCAACAATAAATGTATTTGCCGAAGGGGCTTTTTTAAAACCCGGGCATGCACCACAAATTGGTAAGGGTTCAAAAGGCACTTCTTATATAGATGATTTTGAAAGCAGTAAATCAGGTATCGATCTTCGCTTTCCGCAAAATATATGGGCACTGGCATCTACACCAATGGATTTTCCAGAGGCTACAGCTAATGATAATATTGATTATGGAAAGAACAGGGCAAAACTGGCCTGGTACCAGATTGAACAAACTTTGCAGCAATATAAAGGGCAAAATAATCCAATAGTGGATAGAGATGAGTTGAGTGATCCACGTGTAAGGCAGGTATATCAAAAAGAAATTTTTCCTCAAAAAACTACCGGGTTTGGCGAAAGCTTTTTACAAACTTTCGATCTGTCTTATTACCCAACCGATAAAGGCCAATATAATTATGATGATGTAAATGTGAGTACTAACGGTAAACTCACCCAACCTCAATTACGCTGGGGTGGATTAATGCGGAGTTTAGATCAAACAGATTTTGAAACAGGCAATATTGAGTTTGTGGAGTTTTGGTTGCAGGATCCATACATTGCTTCTAAAAAAAGACCTGATGCACCTTTAGCATCAGGAGGTAAATTGTTCTTTAACTTAGGTAATGTATCAGAAGATATTTTAAAAGATGGCAGACGTTTTTACGAGAACGGATTAAGTACTCCTAATGCGCCTTCGCAAATTGATATTTCTAATTGGGGCAGGGTGCCACGTAACCCAATACAAGTAACCAATGCATTTAGCAATAATGCAGATGACAGGGGGTATCAGGATGTTGGGTTGGATGGATTGGATGATACTGCAGAAGTAAACAAACGTAGCATATATCTTACTAAATTAAAAAACACATTTGGTGCAGGTTCAAAAATTTACCAGGATGCAGCAAAAGATCCTTCTAACGATAACTTTCATAATTACCGTGGCGATGATTACGACCAGCAGGGATTAGGTATTTTAGGCCGTTACAAAAACTTTAATAATCCGCAGGGTAACTCGCCCATTGCAGGTAACGAAACATTTACAGCTGCCGCTACTTTATACCCCGATGCAGAAGACCTGAACAGGGATAATACTTTAAATCAAACGGAAGAATATTTTCAATATGAAGTAACAATAAAGCCAGTTTCAGCTGCCGAAATGAATATTGGCACTAACTATATTGTAGATAAAAAATTGGTTAGTGTTAGTTTAGTAGATGGTACTTCCAGAAATGAAACCTGGTACCAGTTTAGAATACCTATCAGCCAGTACAGTAAAAAAGTAGGGAACATTCCCGATTTTAAATCTATTCGTTTTATAAGAATGTTTTTAACAGGTTTTGATGATAGCGTTACATTACGTTTTGGCGAATTGCAATTGGCAAGAAATGTATGGCGCCAGTTTAAATATAAAATTGACGGAACAGGTATCTATTCTCCATTAAACCCTGGTAGCACAAATTTTACTGTTGGTGCTGTTAATATTGAAGAGAATGATAAACGTGTACCATTACCTTACCGTACCCCATCTGAAATTGAGCGCCAGCAAACATTAAGCAGCAACGGTGTAAACTTATTACAGAACGAACAGAGCATGAGCTTGCAATTTTGTAATTTAATTAAGGGGGATGCAAGAGGCGTATTTCAAACTTTTGGTAACAGAGATTTGCGCCAGTACCGCAAACTGGCCATGTTTATTCATGCAGAGCAGGCAAGGCTTGGGCCTACGTTAAACCCTAAAGATCTTACTGCCGTAATACGTATGGGAACCGATTTTATAAATAACTATTACGAAATAAGAATTCCATTAAATCCAACAGGTTTAGGTGCCGCCAGTCTTGATCCTAATTCGACAAAATATAATGACACATTGTGGGCACCAGGTAATTCATTAGATATTGATCTGCAGAGTTTGATAAAGCTGAAAGAAAAAAGAAATGCCGATCCGCTTGCTGTGGTTACACAATTGTACAGCCAAATACAAACCAGCGGTCAGCAATACTCACTTATTGGAAGCCCGAATTTGGCAGAAGTGCGTGGCGTATTAATTGGGGTTGAAAACACCAATCAGTCAGCTGCTGCCTGTGGCGAAATGTGGGTAAATGAATTACGTTTAATATCGCTGGATGAAAGCGGCGGATGGGCCGCATTGGGAAGAGTGGATGTGAATTTAGCCGACCTTGGTACACTATCCATTTCGGGCAATACACATTCTGCCGGGTTTGGAACTTTGGAACAAAGGGTGCAGGAAAGATACCGAGACGATCTGGCACAGTTTGATGTATCGGCTAATTTAGAATTGGGTAAACTATTGCCTAAAAAAGCAGCGATCTCCATTCCTGTATTTGCAAGTTATTCTCAAACGGTAAGTACGCCGCAGTACGATCCGTATGATATGGATATTAAACTAAAAGACAAATTAAAAGCTGCCGATAAAGCTAAAAGAGATTCTATAAAAAATGATGCGATAGATTTTACTTCTACCACATCGGTAAGTTTTACCAATGTGCGTAAAAACAGAACCGGTACCAAAAAACCTAAAGTGTACGACATCTCCAATTTTGATGTGAGTTATTCTTACCTTAACACTAAAAGGCATAACCCGTTAATTGAAAGTGATGAAGTAACCAAACATCATGGCGGCGTAGGTTATTTATTCAGCCCTCAGCCAAAATATATAGAACCATTTAAAAAAGTTTTCCGCAAAACAAAAACGCATTGGTTTGATCTGGTGAAAGATTTTAACTTTAATCCTATTCCTTCTACATTAAGTTTCAGGGCAGATGTTAACCGCCAGTTTGGGGCTATTCGTCCACGTAGTGTAGGTGCTTCTAAATATGCTATTCCCGAAACCTACGATAAATATTTTATTTTTCAGAGAGATTATATTTTACGTTGGAATTTTACCAAATCACTGAATTTTGATTTTACAGCAAACAATAATTCAAGGGTAGATGAGCCTGCAGGAAGATTGGACAATAAAGCCAAGAAGGACAGTGTATGGAAAAACTTTATGAAGGGTGGAAGAAATACTTTGTATAGTCATAACGCCAACTTCACTTACACTTTGCCTACCGCAAAATTTCCACTGCTGGATTGGACAACGATGAACGTAAGTTACCAGGCTACTTACCGCTGGGTGGGTGCATCACGTTTGGCAGTAAACCTGGGTAATATTATTGAAAATGGCCAACAGCGTGAAGGAACCGCACAATTTGATTTTACAAGGCTGTATCAAAAATCCAAATGGCTGCGCCAGTTAGAGCAACCAGCTAATAAAGAAGATAGAGAAAAATGGAGAAGCAGAATTACTAAAGTAAAAGATACGGTAGTAACAAAAACCGGAAAGAAAGTTGTAAAGACACGCAGAATAGTTGACAAAACCGCTGTGCCTTATGTAGGCGGAATAGACAGGGTGTTCGGAAAATTATTAACCAGTATTAAACAAGTAGGGGCAACCATTTCAGAAAATGCCAACACCCGTTTACCAGGCTATGCCGATAGCACTAAATACTTAGGGCAAAACTGGAAGAGTATGGCACCCGGAGTTGATTTTCTTTTGGGCAAACAGCCCGATACCAATTGGCTGAACAATGCGGCCCGAAAAGGATTGATAACCAAAGACACAACATTCAACTCTTTGTTTACGCAAAACTTTAATCAAACAATTACTTTAACAGCGCAGATAGAACCAATAAGGGATTTGACTATTTCAGTAAATCTTAAAAAGACCTTTAATAAAAATTATTCCGAAACATTCCGTTATGCTGATACCACCGGCAACGGTACTAATTACAAATTTGGTCACCTTAACCCTTATGCAGGTGGCGGTTTTGATGTAAGCTATATTGCTTACAAAACTCTGTTTGGCAAGTTTGATCCAAATCGTGTATCTGAAACGTTTAAAAAGTTCCAGGATTACAGGGTGATATTATCGCAGCGTTTGGGTAACGAAAACCCTTACAGCAAAAATATACCTGTCGGTGCAGATGGATATAAATATGGTTACAGTAGATATGCGGTGGATGTTTTGGTGCCTGCATTTATTGCAGCGTATACCGGTAAAGATCCTAATTCGGTTTCTTTGATCAAGCAAAGCAATGCTAATATCAGGTCAAATCCTTTCCGTGCTATTTTACCAAAACCTAACTGGAAAATTGATTACAATGGCTTAAGCCGGATAAAAGGCTTAGAGAAAATATTTACCAATTTCTCTTTATCTCATGGCTATAATGGCAATCTTAGCATGAATGGGTTTACCTCAGCATTACTTTACCAAGATGTTTCTAAGTATGGCTACCCATCGTTTTATGATCCGTTATCAAATAACTTTATTCCTTATTTCTTAGTACCCAATATTTCTATCGGCGAACAATTTTCTCCGCTGTTAGGTGTAGATATGATGTTTACCAACCAGATGCAGTTTAAGTTTGAATACGCTAAGTCAAGAACATTAAGTTTAAGCCTTATAGATTTTCAGCTTAGCGAAGTACGTACTTCTGAATTTAGCATTGGAACAGGCTATAGAAAAAGAGGAATGAAATTATTGGGTGGCTTAACATTGCCTAAATTTTTACAAAGCAAAAAAGCAGATGCCAGCAAGAGCAAACTGGAAAACGAAATTAATTTTCGTTTAGATTTTAAAATTAGGGATAATGTAACCTCCAACAGCCGCCTGGATCAGGATAATAGTTTTGCAACTTTGGGTAGTAAAGAGATCACCATTAACCCAACGGTTGACTATTATCTTAGCAACAGGGTGCAAATTAAATTTTATTACGAACAGCGGAGAGTGATACCTTATATATCCTCCAGCGCACCAATTACCAATACAAGAGCGGGTGTGCAGGTTAATGTATCGTTAGCGCAGTAATTTTTTGAATTAATTATACACTGATCCTCATCTTTTAGATGAGGATTTTTACTTGGGTTAAGAAGGGAATACAATGAAGACGCTACATGTAGTTCAATATCTGAAAGAACAGTACCACTTATACTAAGGCTGTTTTTGTTAAGGAATTTAAAGGATCGCTACTTTTTAGGAGCAAGTGTATTGTAAAGGCTGCCAATTAAATTTGCATTAGTGAGTTAAGGCTAACTGGTGATGAATGAGGGTAAAAAAAAAGAGTCACGGTTTTACGAGACTCTCTTTTAGATTATAACCAAGCAAAAAACAATTTATTTAACTTTTTTCAGCAGCATTACATAGCCGCATAAATTCTTTTTCTTTTTATTAACCTGTACCGGTTTCATCATGTGATATTCCGAAAACTTAGGAATATAAGAGTAGCTGATAACATTACCATCCACATCGCCCCACATTTTCTTTTGATATACTACTTGTTTTTCGTCCCAGTCAAACATTCTTACTTCATATAACCTGGAAGTGATATCGCCAATAAATACAAACTGATACCAGCTGCCTTCTGTAAGCGGCACAATAACCGGCATTTCATATTCGCTTTCCATTTCCATTGATGCTTCCTTAACAACAATAAAGCCTTGTTTAGCCAGTTCCTGCTTCATGCTATCTGCCTGGTGCAATATACCTGGGCTTGAACACGCTTTTTGACGTATTACATCATCCTGTGCATGAACAGCCGATACCGATAAAAAAATGGAAAAGGTTGTGGTTATTATGAAAGATAAGTACTTCATTGGTTTTTCACTTTGTGTGATAAGGATGTACAAGTATACAACATTTTACCGGGTTTTTATAGTAAAATTTTACCTGTAAGGTTCGTCGCTTCTTGAACGCATTATTTAAACCCAATATTGTGCCAGTAAAGGTTAAATTTACATTTCCTTAATGAAAATATAAGTTTACGTCTAACTTATTGGTTTCTATTAAAGTAAAAAGCATCTGCCTGTTGAGTAGGAGTAAGTACCAGATCATTGATACAAACATGTGCCGGCAGGCTGCAGCAATAAAAAATAACTTCTGCAACATCGGCTCCGGTAAGTGGGGTAATACCTTTATAAGTTGCATCTGCTATTGCGGCATCTCCTTTATATCTAACCAACGAAAATTCGGTTTCTACCGCACCCGGATGAATGCCGGTAACTTTTATATTATGTTTTAACAGATCAATACGCATAGCCCGGTTTAATGCATCTACTGCAAACTTGCTGGCACAATACGCATTGCCTTTTTCATAAACCTCTTTGCCGGCAACCGAGCCCATATTTACAATATGCCCTTTTTTTTGAGCGATCATAAAAGGTAGTACAGCCCTGCTTACATACAATAAGCCATGTACATTAGTATTCAACATGGTTTCCCAATCAGTTAAATCAGCGTCTTCAAAACTATCTCTACCCAAAGCCAGCCCTGCATTATTAATAAGAATGGAGATGGCCTGCCATTCCGCAGGTAAACTATTTATTGCTGCAAATACTGCGGCTTTATCCTGTACATCAAAACAAAGTGGTAAAACTTTAATACCATGTGCCGATTCCAATTCAAGCTTTACTGTTGCTAATCTTTCTTTTCTTCTGCCAGTAATGATGAGGTTATGTTTTGCTGCTGCAAATTTTTGAGCACAGGCTTTGCCAATTCCTGAAGTGGCTCCGGTTATTAAAACAATATTATTCATGCTGCAAATTAGTTTACTACGGTAAAATAAAAAAGCCGGGTTTTATGCCGGCTTTTTTAAAATGGTTCTGTCTAAAAAAATGGTGAGTTCCTGTTTATTCTCTTATCAGCACGGCATAACCTTTTTTAATTTTTACTTCTCCTTTGTAAGTAACGCCTTCTGCCATCCAAACAAAAGTAGCAGTATCTTGCCCCTTACCTCCATAAATGCCATTCCATCCTTTACCAATATCGGTAGTACTAAACACCAGGTTGCCAAACCTGTTATATACTCTGAAGTACCTTAGTTCTTTCATACCTAATAAAATGGGTCTTAATACATCATTATTACCATCGCCATTGGGTGTAAAAGCAGTAGGCACATACATATCTGGATCTACTTTAAATAAATGTACCATAATGGTATCTGTGCCAATACAGCCACCGGCAGATGTAGCGGTTACCACATATTCAATATTGGTTTGCGGTAAAGCAACGGGGTTGCTGATGAGCGGATTATTAAGCCATGTAGCAGGTGTCCACAAATAACTTACGCCGCCGGTAGCACGTAATAACAATGGTTCGCTTATTACCACACTGGTATCTCTTGGGCCAGCATTGGCAATTACTTTGGGGTAAACATTTACCCAAACGGTATCTCTTACAGGTTTGGAGCAACCCAGGGTATCTATAACAGCAACTATGTAGCGTATGTTGGCGGTTGGTTTTATCGAAACCGGATCTTGTATATTTCTGTTGTTTAAAAAAGTAGCTGGTGTCCATAAATAACTGCTGCCACCGCTGGCATGTATTTGTACCGAAAAGCCGGGGCAAATAGCAGTATCCAACCCGGCATTAGCAATTGGATACGGTACCACTTTTATAGTAATGTCATCCTGGCTTTGGCATTTGCCAATATTGGCGGTTACCCGGTATGTAGTGGTAGCAAGCGGTATTGCAAAAGGCCGTTTCACTGTATCATTATCTAAGTAGGTAGCCGGTGTCCATTTGTAATGCAATGCATCGCTTAATGTGTTTAAAAAGAAGCCATCAGTGCGGCAAATAGTGGTATCGTTACCTGCAAAAAGTGTTACATGGTCTTTTACATCTACAAAAACAGTATCATTACTGCGGCAGCCAAACGCATCTGTAAGGCTAACAAAATATTTTGTGGGTACATCGGGGCTAACCATTGGGCTGGAAACAGTAGTACTGCTGATCATGTAATTAGGGCTCCAATTATAATTTCCTGTACCGGTAGTGGTTAATTGTAATGTATCAATATTGCAAATAAGTGTATCATTAATTAAAGTAAGTGCCGGCAATGGCCTTACGTTTACAATCAAACTATCATCTCTTGTTTTGGGGCAACCGGTTACACCAACAGCTACCGTATAAATAGTTGTAGTAGTTGGCGATGCTACAGGGTTGGCAATATTAGGATTGCTTAAACCCGTTGCCGGTGTCCATGTATAAGTATTACCACCGCTGGCATTTAATTGGGCTGATTGCTGGCCGCCACAAATTGCCGGGCTTGGCCCTGCATTAGCAATAGCCAGTGGTTTTACTGTAATTATTTTACTGGCGGTGGCCACACAATGTTTACCCCAGGTAGTGGTAAGTGTATAATTGGTGGTGACTGTTGGAAAAACTCTTGTAGTGCCGTTGGCAGGTGACTCTACCGTTGCTGCCGGGTTCCATTGCCAGTTCACATTAGGGGCATAATTACTGCTGCCGGTTAAAGTAATGGTATCTTCCTCACAAATGGGGCTTGGTCCGGTAAAGGCGGTGGATAAATCAAGTTTTGGTGTAACCGTAATAGAATCTTTACTGCTACAGCCTGCAAAGTTGGTAAGCGTAGCGTAATATTTTGTGGTACCGGAGGGAAATACAATGGGCGTGGCTGTATTGGCACCAATAATATTGGTATTGGGCAGCCAGTTAAAACTACCCGTGCCAATACCCGTTAGTTGCAAACTATCGAGGCCGCAATATGCTGTATCAGCAGGAAAAATATCTACTATTGGAGGATCGGAAACAACAACACTTTTGGTAATTGTTTTTTCGCAGCCTTTACTGTTAGTTACTTTCAACTCCACAGTATAAGTGCCGGATTGAGCATAAGTATAGGTTGACATTTTTAAATGGCTGGTATCTGCTAGAGTGGTTAAATCTCCAAAATTCCAGCGCCAGCTATTTACTACACCATAAGCGGTATACGAAGTATCTGTAAATAAAACAGGTTGGTTTATACAAAGAGTAGGAGCAGTTATAAAGCCGGGTAAAAAACCGGGATAAACATGAACAATTTGTGTTGCTGAATCTCCGCAAGAGAGCCCTTGATTTAAAATGAGTTTTACATTATAATCTCCAGCTACAGTAAAAGTATGGGTAGGGTTAGGTAATAGGGATGTATTATTTGTGCCTGAAACAGGATCTCCAAAATCCCATAAATAAGTTGGTTCCGGATTATTAGCTGCACTATTTACAAATGAAAGCGTAAAGCCATCGCAAGTAGTAAAAGTAGGTGACAGGCTGGCTGTAGGAATTTGACAGTCGACAATTCTTATTTGTAAATCTTTATAATGTTCTCCTATTTTTACACTGTTTCTGTATTCACTTACTAAAACAGTAATAGCAAATATTTCGTTACCCATTGCACCAACATTTGGCGCAGTACCACTAATTAAACCTGTGTTTATATTTATATTGACTAATGTACCAAGTGGGCTGGACGCTGTATAGCCATTGATATAGGTTACTGGTTGATATGGTGGTGCCGTGGCAGGGTCGGGTATTATAACAGCTAAACTTCCTCCGGTAAAAGCATTGTAAAATGAGTATACCAGTGAGTCAGTGTCTGCATCTGTAGCGCTAAAATCAAAATTAAAAGGCCGTGCGGAACAAATTAATACAGTGTCTTTTGTTTTAAATACCGGGCTGGTATTTGTTTCTGCACCATTAATAAAATTGCCTGGAATTTTTGCAAAATAAGTGGAACCAACATTAGCTGATATAATATTTGACATGCCTGCAATCCTGCAACATCTTTGGTAAGTTACGGTATAACCTCCTGCAATGGCAGGCAGGTTGTCAATAATAGTAGTGTAAGTTCTAAAATCAAAACAAACAAGCGATTCAATGTTATTATCAATACATGGGTCAGTAGGTGTTTTTTGAATTCTTTGTATCGGACTTCCGGTTATGTTTTGAATATTGATAATTTGGGCAAATGTTACGGTATTAAAAACTGTAAAAGTTACAAAGTTATCAAGCTGAGCCGAAGTAGCAGGGGCATTACAATCCCTGTACATTTTAAGGGTAACTTCGTATTTTAATGTTCCGGGGTTTGTTCCCGGTCCTAAGTAAACGTAAGACATTTCTCCTCCGGAAATATGCTCGGCAAAGCCGTTTAAAATAAATAAAACAAAAAAGCAGGAGAATATAATTTTCTTCATAAACAATACTTGAGTACCTGGTAGAGCCTAAAACTAACAAAAAGCCCTGTCTTTTCAAAGTAGACAGGGCTTTTAAGTATGCACATAATAATTATTTAGCGTATCAACACCACATATCCCTTCTTCTTTATTTTAATATTACGGTAATCAATTCCTTCGGCATACCATACATAGGTGGCGGGGTCTTGTGCCTTGCCGCCAAAAGTACCATCCCAGCCTTTTTGGGTATTGGTACTGCTGTATAATAATTGCCCCCAGCGGTTGTATACCCTGAAAATATCTAAAGACCTCATACCTAAAACAATGGGCTTAAAGTCATCATTATTACCATCGCCATTGGGCGAAAATGCATTGGGCACATACAAGCCGGCATCCACTTTAAAAAGATGAACTCTGATGCTGTCGTAATCAAAACAACCTGCATCGTTACTTACTTTTACTATGTATTCAATATCTGATAGTGGTAAGCTTACCGGGTTGGCAATGCCAATATTGCTAAGCCATTGCGCCGGGCTCCATAAATAATTGGTGCTGCCGGTGGCTTGTAATAACAGGGGTTGGTTTAGTACTACTGAAGTATCTCTTGGCCCTGCATCGGCGGTAATTTTTGCAACAAAAACCACCACGGTATCTCTTACGGGTTTGGGGCAACCTAAAGTATCAGTTACGGTGACAATATATCTTATATTGGCAGTGGGCTTTACCGAAATTGGGTTGGGGATAAGCCGGTTGTTTAAAAATGCAGCTGGCGACCAGGAGTAAGCGCTACCGCCAGTGGCACTTAACTGCACAGAATTGCCAAAGCAAATAGTGGGGTCGGCACCGGCATTGGCAATGGGGTAAGGCACCACTTTTATTGTTACATTGTTTTGCGCTACGCATTTACCAATGCTGCCCACCACACTGTAAGTAGTGGCATTAGCAACAGGAGTGGCAATAGGATTTTTAATATTGGAATTATTGAGTGTATTACCTGCAGGTGTTTCTGTCCATTGATAATTTAATGCATCACTTACAAGGTTTAAAACAATGCCGTCGGTTTTACAAATGGTGGTATCGTTGGGTGCAAACTGGGTAACATTATTTACCACCCTCACTCTTACAGAGTCGCCACCCACACAACCAAATGGATCGGTAAGTACCACGTGATAAGTTGTGGTAACATCAGGACTAACTAATGGATTACTGATGTTTACATTGCTGATATTGTAATTAGGTGTCCATAAAAAAGTGCCGGTGCCAACAGCATTAAGTTGTAAAGTATCAATAACACATATTAAAGTATCGTTGCTAACCGTTAATGCAGGCTTATCGGTAATGGGAATTGTTTTAAGAACTGTATCGATACAGCCAACGCTTGAAGAAACTATCAACTGAACATTATAATTATTGGCTGAAGCATAAACGTGGGTAGGGCTTTTTATTGTTGAGGTATTTGAGGTAGATGAAAAATCTCCAAAATTCCAGCTCCACTTATCCACTACGCCATAAGTTGCTGTTGTAATATCAGTAAATTGAACTGGCGTGTTTTTGCATTGGCCAGCCACAGTAAAGTCAGGGAAAAAACCGGGGTAAACTTTTATAGTAGTAATGGCTGAATCTCCGCATTGCTGCCCCTGATTAAGTACCATTTTAACTTGATAAGTCCCTGCAGCAGTAAAACTGTGCGATGGTGTGTTTGAAATTGATGTATTATTTATGCCCGAAGCAGGATCTCCAAAATTCCAAAAATAGGTGGGTTCTGGATTGTTGGATACATCATTTTGAAAGGCAACATCAAAGCTGTTACATATCGGTTCTCTTGGTTTAAGTAATGCAGTTGTAACCCTGCAATCCACCACTCTAATTTGAAGGTCTTTAAAATGTTGACCAATTTTAATTCCAGCTCTGTATTCACTTACTAAAACTGTGATTGCAAAAATTGAATTGGCACCAGGCCCTAAATCAGGAGCGATCCCGCTTATCAGGCCCGTTGAACTATTTATGCTAACTAATGAACCCAATGGTTGAGCATCACTATATCCATTTATATAACTGACAGGTTCATAAGGAGGGGAACCGGCAGGGTTAGGAGCTGTGTTAGTTGAAGAGCCTCCGGAAAAAGCATTATAAAATTGATATACCAAATTATCGCCGTCGGCATCGGTGGCGTGAAAATCAAAAGTGATGGGCCGTCCGGAACAAATTAATACAGCATCATTACTCGCAAACACAGGACTTGTATTTGTTTGAGCTCCGGCATTTAAATTACCTGGTATTAGTGCAAAATAGGTAGAGCCAACACTAGTGGAAGAAATATTAGCCATGCCATCTATTCTGCAACATCTTTGATAGGCTACAATATAACCTGCAGAGATTACAGGTAAATTATCAATAATAGTTGTGTAAATCTTGTATTGAAAACATACAGCAGATTCTATTGCATCCTCTATACAAGGATTATCAGGAATTTTTTGAATGATTTGAGTGTTTGAACCGCTTATGCCTGTTATGTTTTGTATCTGTGCAAAAGTAGCTGCATTGAAAACAGTGAATACAGCAGTAGGGTCAAGCTGTGCTGCATCTGAAGGAGCATTACAATCTCTGTATAGTTTTAGTGTTACCTGATATTTTAATGTTCCGGGGTTAGTTCCTGCCCCCAAATAAATATAAGACATTTCTCCGCCTGAGATATGCTTAGCAAATGCTTTTTCAAAAAAGAAAAATAATAAAATTAAGAGAACACCGTATTTCTTCATGCACCGATTATTGTAAATGTATCAGACCTAAAAATAATATAAAATGCTGCCTTGATAAAGCTAACAAATGTTAAAACGATACAAAGCTTTTGTTTGTTGTTTAAACGATGATACTACAGGTCAGGTTGCTTGTTGCAAAAACTGCAGCAATGCGGCGTTGGCTTTATCTGTTTCTTCCCACATACCCATGTGAGCGCTGTTGCGTAAAATATGCACATGCGATTGTGCAGGTAAATAACACTGTTGCATGCTTTGTTCAAAAGGTACGGCCTTATCATGTTCGCCAATAATAAATAATACAGGGCCAGAAAAAGTAGTAAACACTTCCGTTCTGTCGGGCCGGGCAATCATGGCCTGGTAATATTTTATGATGGCATCAGCTGAAAATTGTTTTGATCTTTCCACCAACCCAACAATCTCCTGCTGATGGTATTTTGACCAATTCTCGTCGAACAATCCGGGAATACTAGTTTTTAAAAATTCGTAAGCGCCATTATTTTTTACAAAGGCAATGGACTTTAAACGGGCTTCTTTTTTTTCTTCGCTATCTGCAAATGCAGAGGAACTGAATAAACCAAATGCAGATAATAATTCGGGATATTTTTGGGCAAGGGCTAAAGTAATGTAGCCACCCATGCTATGGCCAATTATACAAACCCCCTCCGCCCTCTGAAGGGGGAACCTGAACAGTTCAAAGTCAATGATAGCTTTTATGGATTCAGCCATGCCCTCAATGCTCATATCTTCTATAAGTTCAGATTTGCCGGAGCCGGGCAAATCAGGAACGATCAGTTGAAAATGATCATTTAAAAATTCAATTTGCCGGTTCCATATTTCACCATCTTCGCCAAAGCCATGCAATAAAATAACAGGCTTGCCCTTGCCGGTAACACGATAAAAAAGATTTGCTGAATTATAAGTGATTTGTTTTTGCTGCATAAAGTTTTAATTGTTTTCAAAAAACACTTTTGTCGCACTGCGATAGATGAGCAGCAGTGCAACTGGTATTAATGCAATGTTTAAATGCTGCAGTAAAAAGAACCAGGCCAGTAAAACTAATACAAGGCCAACCGAAGTAAGTGCAAATATTTTTTTTACCCAGCTTTTTTTACTGTTAACAAAAAATGCCAGAATAATATTAGTGGGCCATGCCCATAATAAATTAAAATTATTTTTCGTCATACTATGGTCGGTGCCAAACCACATAAAAATTAAAATGATACCGAATAAACCGGTGCAGAAAAATAAAATGCCATCAAAGCCCTGTAAAAACATTTGAGCAAATCTGTTTTTTATTAAACTGAGTAAAGCAATAATGATAAGTAATAAACCAAAAACCACTAAAGGTGTAAAGATGGATCCTTTACCTGCATCTTCGTTAATGGCGTATAAATTCTGGTGCGAAAGAACGATCGGGTGATTGGCACTGTCCAGGCTTATCATCAGGTTGTCGGGCAAAAATTGCATTTGTTCTGCTGTCATCACTCCATCACAGCGTTGGCCTAATAAAATATCAATGCCTAATTTACTCCAGTCTTTTTCGTTTTTATCAAGATATTGATGAATAGCCTGCCGAAAGGTAGTACCAACCGGCATAACCGGCCTTACAGTAAAAGAGGAGTCGTGATTTTTTTTGAGTATGTCTCTCAGTCTTGTGGTACAGTTATCAAAAAAGAAATCATATTTATAATACCTGTTTTCTTTTTTAAGATTATTATTTAAAAAATGCTGGATGTTTGTTTTTTCAGCTGCTGTTAAATTTAATACCTGCTCTGTAATACCTCTGTTGGTTACCTGGTACAGGTATTTAAAATCTTCAAATCTTTCTGTAGAAACGTAGTACAGTAATTTGCCCTGCACAAATTTTAAATAAAAACCATCATCATCAAAGTTGAATGTGCCGTAATTATATACAATATCTGTTACGCTGCTGCTATCAATTACACGATAAGCACTGTGGCCAAAAGTGGAATACAACTCCTCACCAGGTGTGCAGGTAAGCAGGGATATTCTTAAATGTGAAGAGTCTTGTGCAGATAAGCTAATGGGATAATGTGCTAATATGCTAATGAATAAAAGTAACAGTAATTTTTTTTTCATTGCTAAAGATTAGCTGCTAATTTACAAGAATTATTTTTTACAGCAGAATGTTAACTGTGCCGCTTATTTAAAGTTGAATAAAAGTATTCAGAACAAGAGTGCACTTCGTTCCTCAGTGTAAACTCTGCCAATGAAGATGATGGTTGTACTATTGCCTGGCTCATAAAAATATAAACCATAGTCTTCATCAACATATCCTCCATAATCAAGTTCACCTTCAGTGGCGGCGGGGCTTTACCTGCTATAATTCGGCGCTTCTTTAGTAATATCAATATCATGTGCATGGCTTTCTCTCATGCCTGCATTGGTAATTTTTACAAAAGTTGCTTTTTGTAATTCTTTAATATTTTTTGCACCGCAATAGCCCATGCCTGCACGTAAGCCGCCGGTATACTGATGTACTACTTCTTTTAAATAACCTTTGTATGCTACACGGCCTTCAATGCCTTCGGGTACAAATTTTTTCACATCATCTTCCACATCCTGAAAATACCTGTCGCTGCTGCCTTGCGCCATTGCGCCTAAGCTGCCCATGCCACGGTATTGTTTAAATTTACGGCCTTCGTAAATAATAGTTTCGCCGGGGCTTTCTTCGGTGCCAGCAAAAATATTACCCATCATTACGCAACTTGCGCCGGCAGCTAATGCTTTAACCATATCGCCGGTGTATCTTATACCACCATCGCTAATGATGCCCACTTTTTTATTTTTTAATGCAGCTGCTGCTTCCATTACGGCGGTTATTTGCGGTACGCCTGTGCCTGCCACAATTCTGGTAGTACAAATAGAACCAGGGCCAATGCCCACTTTCACTGCATCTGCACCAGCATCGGCTAATGCTTTAGCACCTGCGGCGGTACCTACATTACCGGCAATAACCTGTATATGTTTATAGGCTTTTTTTATTGATTTTAAAGTGTCGATAACGCCTTTGGTATGTCCGTGTGCACTGTCTAAGCAAATTACATCTACACCAAAACTATTTAGTGCAGCTACTCTTTCTAAACTATCTTTTGTAATGCCCACACCTGCGCCAACTAATAATCTGCCTTTGGCATCTTTAACAGCATTGGGGTTAGATTTTAATTTTAAAATATCGCTGTAAGTAAATAAGCCGGTTAGTTTGCCTTGTTTGTTGATGATAGGCAATTTCTCCACTTTGGTTTGTTTAAATAACTGCTCAGCTTTTTTAATGTCAGTGCCTTCAGGTGCAGTAAACAAATTTTCTTTTGTCATTGCCGTACTTACTTTGGCCTTGTAGTTGGTTTCAAAACGTAAGTCACGATTGGTTAAAATGCCTACCAATTTATATTGAGCATCCACAATAGGAATACCGCCAATTTTATTTTCTCTCATCAGCCTTAATGCCTCGCCAATAGTAGCATCCGGCGTAAGGGTAACGGGGTCTACTATTAAACCACTTTCGCTACGTTTTACTTTACGCACCTGCTCGGCCTGCTTTTCTATACTCATATTTTTGTGCAAAATGCCCAAACCGCCTTCTCTTGCCAATGCAATAGCCAAAGCCGCTTCGGTAACTGTATCCATTGCCGCACTTAATAAGGGAACGTTAAGTGTAATGATTTTGGTGAGCTGGGTTTTAATTTCCACATCACGGGGTAAAATTTGAGAATAGGCGGGCATTAGTAGTACGTCATCAAACGTTAAGCCTTCGCCGAAAAATTTAGTTGATTTGTTGGAGGAGTAATTTCTTATTGCCATAGGCAAAGATAAAGTGCAAAGTTGAAAGTACAAAGTTGACTTTACGCCAGCTTATATACTTTGCCGGGTAATGATAGTATTACATTCTGCATTTCCAGCATTAACAATGCGGTTGCCACAGCGCTGCTGCTTAAACCGCTTTTAAAATACAACTCATCAATTTGAATACTTTCCTGTTGTTGCAGAATATCTGTAACAATTTTTTCATCAGGTGTAAGTTCGATAAATAATTCCCGTTGCTTTTTTTGTTGTTTTTTTTCTTTGGGTGCCCAGTTCATCAGTTCAATTACATCTACGGCACCGGTAATTAACGATGCTTTATTTTGTTTGATCAGATAATTGCAACCTTCACTTCTGCTATCAGTTATTTTACCTGGTACGGCAAACACATCCTTATTGTAACCGTTCCCTAATTCGGCAGTAATTAATGAGCCACCTTTTTTACCACTTTCTATCACAATCAACGCATCGCACATGCCGGCAACAATACGATTACGTTTGGGAAAGTTTTGTTTATCGGGATTGGTATTGCTGATAAAATCGGTCAGTAACCCGCCCTGCTCTGTCATTTGTTTGGCAAGATTTTTATTTTGTGTGGGATAAATTCTATCTAAGCCATGCGCCAGTACACCTACAGTTTGTAAACTATTTTTTAATGCAGCTTTGTGTGCAATGGTATCAATACCAAAAGCAAGGCCACTGACAACTAAAACATTTTGTTCTGTAAGATCTTCAATTAATTTTTCGCAAACTGATTTGCCATATTCACTGTTATTTCTGGTGCCAACAATAGAAATAATTTTTGAAGTATTTAAGTCGGCAGTACCCCGGTAATATAAAACAACCGGGCTATCGTAACAATTTAATAATCGTTGCGGATAATTTTTATTGGTGAGAAATAGTGGGTTGATCTTATACTTCTCTATAAATTTTATTTCTTCTTCGCAGGTGGTAAAATCTGTAAAGTCTTTAATGCTTTTTGCTCTTACAGTACCAATGCCTTCAATAGCTTCCAGCTCTTTTTTCCGGGCTTTAAAAATGGATTGGGCATCGCCATAAATATTTACCAATGCCTTGGCATGTACATCGCCAATGTTGGGTACAAGTGGCAGGGCTATTTGATAAAGCAGGTCATTGTTCATATAAAATCGATGAACAATATTAATTAAAAAATCAATTGCTGATAACAGAAAGTTCGGTTCTTCTGTTTAAAGCTTTTCCTGCATCTGTATTATTATCGGCAACGGGTATTGCAGCACCAAAGCCTTTGTAGGTAACCCTGGCAATAACAATGCCCTTGCTTAACAGATAAGTTACCACGGCTTTTGCTCTGTTGTTGGATAAGAGAAGATTATTTTTTGCAAGCCCCACATTATCGGTATGGCCGCTGATCTGTATTTTAAGTTTGGGATTATCGTTAAGTAGCAATACTATTTTATCCAGCTCGGATATTGATTCAGGTTTTAAATCAAATTGCTTACTATCGAAGAAAATATTTTTTAAAATAACTGCAGCGCCTGTTTCTAAAGGTTGCAGAGGAATATCTTTGTTATAAACAGAATCACCAGGGTTTATACTCAACGAAAAATTGTCAGAATAAAATAAATAGCCTTTGCGGTTTATATTAAAGGCGTAATCTTTTCCTACTGGTAAAGTAATTAAATAATTCCCTTCCTCATCAGTTTGTATTTTACTAATTAAGTTGCGGCTCTTTATATTCGTTAGTTCCACTGATGATGGAAGACCAGCCAAAGTATTTTTATCAAACACTTTACCTCTTACCCATAATGTTTTTAATGGACGAATATCTTCTCTTAACTTAAAACTGTAAAGATCTAATCCACCTTTGCCATTACCACCATCGCTTGCATAATAAGCAGTTACTGCATCGGCAGCAACAATTAAAGAACCTTCATCATCAATAGTGTTGATGGGATAACCCAGGTTTTCGGCTACCTGCCATGCAGTGTCGCTTACTTTTTTTGCATAAAAAAGATCTGTTGAACCATAGCCCGAATGGCCATTGCTGTTAAAGTATAAAGTTTCATTATCGGCATGCATAAAAGGGCAACTTTCATCGCCGCTGGTATTAATGGCTGCGCCTAAATTTTCGGGGCGGCTCCACTTACCCGTTGCTAAGCGATGGGTAACCCAAATATCTCTGCCGCCAAATCCTCCACTTATACCGCTGGCAAAATACAGGTCTCTTTTATCAGGCGATAATGATGGCGATGATTCCCAAAAATCTGTATTCACCATCGGGCCTAAGTTCTCTGCTTCGCTCCAGCCATTTTTTGTTTTAAAGGAAATGTACAGGTCGCAGCTGCCTTGTCCTTCAGGATAATTACACCCAGTGAAAATGATCCATTGCCCATCTTGCGAAATACATTGTGCACCCTCATTTAAATTGGTATTTACTTTTCCGGCTAAGGGTTTTGCTTTGCTCCAGTTGTTATCAATTAAATTACTTTCGTAAAAATCTTCATCGCCACCAATACGTCGGGTAAATACCATTTTGCTGCCATCAATAGTGAGTGATGGAAAATATTCCAGTGCGGATGAATTGATGCTATCGCCTAAATTTTGTGGTGCAAATACATAATTTTTTGCAAGATGTGCCTTGTCGTAAGCTACTGCAAATTCATAAGTTGTTTTTCTGTAATTACCCGCTTTAATGCTTTGTGTATTTAGTTTGGCGTTGGCAAGAAACTTATTTACAGCATTCAATGCCTCTTGAAATTTTCCTGTGCCTGCAAGAGAAATAGAGTAGGGTAATAAATAATCTTTGGAATAAACAGAGTCCAGTTCAAAAGCTTTTGTAAAATCAATAACCGATGAATCGTATTTTTTTTGATTGGCATAAATGCCTGCTCTGGATAAAAATGCATCTACAAATTTAGGATCGATAATCAGCGATTGTTTAATTAATTGAATAGCTAAAGGATAGTTACCTGCTGTAGCTTGTTCGTAAGCCTGCCCGTAGATATCGCCTGCTTTTTTATTTACTTTTTCCGGATCGTACCATTGAGCGGTACAAATATTCAATATTATAAATTGAAGGGTAACCCCAATAAATATTTTAAAAATAGTTCTTTTAGTAAGCATCAGTTTTATTTCAATAATTGAAGGTAAAACGAAAACCGGCTTGTTTTAGTACAGTTGGAGTAATTATAACATTTTGAATAGGAAATACCGGCTGTTATTTTAATAATCAAGAGCCTTATGGTACATTAATATACTTGTGTAACTGCAAGCTTAATTCCCATTTAGGATTTGCCTTGATATAGTCAATAATTAATGGTGTAATAATTGCGGCTTTATCCCATTCCGGTTGAAGATATAGTTTGCAGTTGGGGGCAACTTTACCTGCATATTCTTCTGCCCAGTCAAAATCACTTTTATTAAATATCACTACTTTTAATTCGTTGGCATGCGGCAAAATTTCAGGTAATGGTGCTTTGAATTTTTTGGGAGATAAACATATCCAGTTCCAGCTACCGCTGAGTGGATGAGCGCCTGAAGTTTCAATATTGGTTTCAAAACCTGCGGCCTGCAGAGTAGCTGTTAACGCATCCAAATTATGCATCAGCGGTTCTCCTCCGGTTATTACCACCAGCCTGGCCGGCGTTTCTTTTACATTTGATATTATATATTCGATAGTATACTTCGGGTGTTTATCTGCATCCCAGCTATCTTTTACATCGCACCAAACACAGCCTACATCACATCCTCCCAACCTGATGAAATACGCTGCTCTTCCCTGGTGAAAACCTTCGCCCTGAATAGTATAAAAATGCTCCATTACCGGGAGCATGGTTGTATTTAAAGTTTCTAATTTCAATTTTATTTTTTTTGTTGTGCTGCATTAAAGGTGTTCATCATTAATGCACCAATGGTCATCAATCCTACACCACCGGGCACTGGTGTAATGTAGCTGCATTTGGGTGCTACGTTTTCAAAATCAACATCTCCTTTAATGGCAAAGCCGCTTTTTTTTGTAGCATCGGCTACTCTTGTAATACCCACATCAATTACTACAGCGCCTTCTTTTACCATATCCGCTTTTAAAAAACCGGGCTTACCTAAAGCTGCTACAATGATATCAGCCTGTAAACACATTTCTTTTAAATTATTGGTACGGCTATGACAAACCGTTACTGTACAATTTCCCGGGTAAGTGTTCTGGCTTAGTAAAATACTCATTGGCCTGCCAACAATATTACTGCGGCCAATAACCACTGCATGTTTACCACTGGTTTCAATTTTGTAATGCTCCAGCATCAGCATAATGCCATAAGGCGTAGCTGGAATAAATGCGGGTAACCCCTGCACCATTTTACCAATGCTCACCGGGTGAAACCCATCTACATCTTTATCAGGATTAATCAGGTTGATTATTTTTTCTTCACTTATTTGCTCAGGCAAAGGCAGCTGCACTAAAATGCCGTCAATATCATCATCGTTATTTAATTGCTCAATTGCGGCAATTAAATCTGGTTCAGCAATATCTTCTTTAAAACGAATTAATGAACTTTTAAAACCAATTTCGTTACAGGTTTTTACTTTACTGGCAACATAGGTTTCGCTGGCGCCATTGTTGCCAATTAATATAGCTGCAAGGTGAGGTCCCCTCTTTCCTTGGGCTAGTAATAAATCAGTTTTTGTTTTCAGCTGGTCTTTTACATGCTGAGCAACTATTTTTCCATCTAAAATTTGCATGCCGCAAAAGTAATTAACTAATACCGATTTTAATAAAAACTGCGTATAGCAAATATTTAATATTTATCCTTATCTTGATAAATATTAAATATCAACTGCCTTTGAGATTTAAAATACTATTTCCGGTTACCCTTATTGGTATCATTGCCATTAATAACGCAATGTCTCAATCTATTCGTTACAGTGTGGCAATGCCTTATATTGGTTTTGGGGCATATTCCACCAAGCAAATCGATCCACTTTCTTTTACTGCCAACCAGGCTGCATTGGCTAATGTAAGTCAGGCTGGTGTTGGGCTTTATGGCGAGCGCCGTTTTTTGTTGGCAGCTACCAGCTCTTATACCGTTGCAACTGTAGTACCCACCAAAAGGGGAAATTTTGGTGTTCAATTAAATTATTCCGGATTTAAAAATTTTAACGAAAATAAATTAGGGCTGGCTTACGGCAGAAGTTTAGGGCCAAAAATTGATGTGGGTATTCAATTCAACTATTACAGCTACCGCATTCCGGGTTACAATGGAGCATCGTCAATAAATTTTGAAGCAGGTGCCATTATGCATTTTACAGAAAAGTTAAATGGCGGTATTCACGTGTACAATCCTGTAGGTGGCAAACTGGGTACTTCGGCTACGCCCGGTACTAGCGACGAAAAATTAGCAAGTGCTTATAAATTTGGATTGGGGTATGATGCATCTGAAAACTTTTTTATCAGCAGCGAAATAATAAAAGAAGAAGATAAACCGGTGAATGTAGTGGCAGGCGTGCAATATCATTTTGCAAAACAATTTTTTGCCAGAGCAGGGGTAGTGAGTGAATCTTCAACATTTTTTGCAGGCGCAGGCATTGGTTGGAAAAATTTGCGGCTTGATGTTTCCGGTAGTTACCATCCCCAGTTAGGGTTTTCGCCTGGTGTTTTATTGATTGCCCATTTTGGAAATAAAAAAGGAGGATAAAAATATTTTGTAACCAGTTTTATAAATTCGGTTTAACATCTTTTGTTACTCACAATTACATTATATCGCTATTTATCAAGAGCCTTATTTTTTAAGTTTCTAAGTTTGTTTTTTACCTGTTGTTTTATTCCTTTAGTTCTTATTTCTCAAACTCCGGAAATTCCTGCATCTACTACAGAACAACAATTAGAGAATATTACAGAAAACAATGAGGATGCAGAAACTGAGGACGATTATTATCTGCAGCAAATGAAACAGTACATAAAAAATCCCATCAACTTAAATACAGCAAATGAAAATGATTTAAAAGAATTGAGCTTATTGAATCCAATACAAATTCAAAGCCTTATTTCTTACAGAAATCTTTTTGGAAAATTTGTAAATATTTATGAGCTACAGGCTATTCCATCATGGGGTATTGAGTTAATACAAAAGATACGTCCCTTTGTTTCTGTTAACGAAAATCCTGTTTTACTAACTACTTTAAAAGCTCGTTTAAGTAAGGGGGATCATGGCGTTTTGCTAAGGTTATCACAAACACTTGAAAAATCAAAAGGCTATTTGGTTGATTCTGTAAACAATTTTTACCCTGGCTCGCCACAAAAAATATTAGTCAGGTATAAATACCAGTTTAAAAACCTGCTGCAATATGGTGTGGTTGCCGAGAAAGATGCAGGAGAGCAATTCTTTAAAGGCAAACAAAAACAAGGCTTCGATTTTTACTCAGCTCATTTTTTTGTAAAAGACATCGGTATAATAAAATCAATAGCCCTGGGGATTTTACTGTAAACATGGGGCAGGGTTTAATACAATGGCAGAATCTGGCATTTAAAAAAAGTGCTGATGTAATCAATATAAAAAGAGAAGCACCGGTCTTACGGCCTTATAATTCTGCCGGAGAAATAAATTTTCATCGTGGGGCAGGCATTACAATTGAAAAAGACAACCTGCAAGCCACTGTTTTTACCTCTTACAAAAAAAATGATGCTAACCTGGTAACGGATACTTCCCAAGGTCAGGAAGATTTTATCTCTTCTTTACAAACATCCGGCTATCATCGTACCAAAAGTGAAACCAGCGATAAAGGTATTCAACAACAATTAGCAGTTGGTGGCAATATATCTTATTTGTACAATGGGTTGCATATTGGGGTAAATGCCATTCACTATAAATTTAAATTGCCTTTAGTTAAACCTAACGATCCTTACAATTTATATACATTAACGGGAAAATCATGGGGTAATTACAGCTTTGATTATAGTTATACATATAAAAACCTCCATTTTTTTGGAGAAGCTGCCGCAAATAATAAGCTGTATAAAGCATTTGTGAATGGTATTTTAATCAGCACTTCGGCTGAAGTGGATATGAGTTTTTTGTACCGTAACATTTCCAAGGGGTATCAGTCTCTTTATACTACTGCTTTTACCGAAAATACTTATCCAACTAATGAAAAAGGGTTTTATGCAGGTTTGTCTATCCATCCTGGTAGTAATTGGCGCATAGATGCTTACGCAGATTTTTACAAATTCCCCTGGTTAAAATTCAGGGTAGATGCACCTTCAGCTGGCACCGACTATTTGTTGCAATTAATTTACAGGCCTAATAAACAGCTAGAGATTTACAGCCGTTTTCGGAGCGAATCGAAGCCAATAAACTTTAACCCTGATCAGTTTAGCCTGTCTCCGGTTATAGCGCAGCCAAAACAGAGTTGGCGTACTCAATTTACTTATAAACCTAATCAGGAACTGGCACTTAGTAGCCGTCTTGAAGCACTATGGTTTAATAAAAATAGTACAGAATCAGAGCAGGGGCTTTTAACTTACTTTAATGTTTTATATAAACCTGTTTTAAAATCTTATTCAGCAAGTATTCGTTTGCAATATTTTGAAACGAACAGTTACAACAGCCGCATTTATGCGTACGAAAATGATGTTTTGTTCAGTTATTCCATTCCGGTTTTTTATGACAAGGGCACAAGATATTATATAAATGCTAATTATGATGTTAACAAAAAAATTAGCATCTGGGCTAAATATGCTCAGACAGTATATAAGGGTAAAATCCTTATTGGTACTGGGTTAGATGAGATCAAGGGCAATCTGAAAACTGAAATAAAACTTCAGGTAATGTACAAATTTTAACAAAATTTCTGCCTCCAAAGCAGCTAATTCAAACCATATTTTGTCCATTGTAAATCGTAGAGTCTTAAATATTTAACATTTTTTTGACTTTAAAGAAATATTCCTATTTTTACACATCATTAAACTTAATTAAACGCACATGAGAAGATTTTTATCACTGTTCACAATGCTGATGCTCTGTGGGGTATTTGCATTTGCTCAAAGTCGGGTGGTGTCCGGCAAGGTTACTGATACAGAAGGTAACCCGGTTCCTTTTGCAACCATTAAGATTAAAGGCTCGCCAATCGGTCTTTCAGCCGATGCAACCGGAGCTTATTCAATTAAAGTTAAAGCTGGAGATCTACTTGTTATTTCTGGTGCAAGTTTTAAAGATCTGGAGGTTCCAGTAGGTACACTAACAGTTGTAAATGCTGTTTTAGAAAAAGGAACAACTTCTGAATTGAAAGAAGTAGTTGTAACAAGTGCATTTGGTATTAAAAGAGCTGCACGTACATCCTCTTCAAATGTTCAACAAGTAACTTCAGATCAGTTAAACACAATACGTCAACAAGGTGTAAATGATGCACTTTCTGGTAAAGTAGCAGGTCTACAGGTGCAAAGCCAATCTGCAGCTAAAGTTGGAGCAAACACAATTGTAAGGTTAAGAGGAGAAAATTCTTTGAGTGTAGGTACAGGGGCTTTATATGTGGTAGATGGTACAATTATTTCAAACTCCAGCGATATAAACACAGATGATATTGAAGATATCAACGTATTACAAGGGCCAGCTGCCGCAGCTTTATTTGGTTCAGAGGGCGCAAACGGAGCTATTGTTATTAGTACAAAAAAATCTAAAAAAGGGTCAAAAAACATAGGGATAGAACTTAATTCTACTGCGCAATTTGATCAAGTATATATATTGCCAAACTACCAAAATACCTACGCAGGTGGTAATGGAGAATTTGGTAGAGATTTAATTAAGTATAACTGGCAAGCAGGGCAACCAGAAGCATGGAAAGCCCTTGATGGTAAATATTACACCGATTATACAGAAGATGAAAGTTGGGGTCCTCGCATGGTAGGTCAGGAATATATTCCTTGGTATGCCTGGTATGGTGGTCATGAAAGAGCGTATAAAACAGCCTCACTAACTCCCCAACCAAATAATATAAAAGATTTTTACAATAATGGAGTTACAAAAATTAATAACATAAATCTTTCGAAAGCGTCTGATAATTATAATGTTAGAGTTTCGTATACAAATTTGGATATTAAGGGGCTTTTGCCAAACTCTTGGTTAAAGAAAAATACCTTTAATATAAACTCTACTTTCGATTTAAGTAATCGTTTTACAGTATCTGCAAACATTAATTATATAAATTCTCAACGAAATGCAGAAAACGACGATACCTATTCCAACAATTCAACTGGTTCATTCAACCAGTGGTTTCACAGAGATATAGATGTTAATATTCTTAGAGAGCTTAGGGGCCTAAAAACACCAGGCGGGGTACTTGCAACCTGGAACCACGATAACCCAGAAAATTATAGCGCTACTAATGAAAAAGCATTTTATGGTGCATATTATTGGATGAACCCGTATTCTTTTGCTGATAATAAAAAAGATTTTACCGCAACAGACAGGTTATTTGGAGATGCTGCTTTAACCTTTAAGGTTAATAATGATTTGAAGATGAGAGTTACTTACAGAAGAGAACAATTCAATTCTAGAATTGATAACAGACAATACCAGAATATTGAAAATGGCGCAGGGACAACCTTTGCTGGGCAAAATATTTTTGAAACATTATCTGGCCGTGCAGCTGTATGGGGATTTTATGAGAGAGGTTTTACAACTAATATCAGGCAGAACTATGAGTTCCTGACTTCTTATTCTAAAACCATTAATAAAAATTTTAAGCTTAATGCAAATGCTGGTATTGATATCTTAAAAGTTAACAATGAATATATGCAGGCGCATACAATGGGTGGTTTATCTATAAAAGATTTCTTCTCTTTGACAAATTCAATTAACCCAATAAATTTCACTACAAATCCTAATCCTATTTCAAACAGAAAGCGTAATGCGCTGTTTGCAAGAGCAGATATGGGGTTTCGTAACATGTTATTTGTTGAGGGGGCCTTCAGACGTGAGTATAGCTCTACCGAAGCGCAAGGATACGCTATTGATACCAAATCTGTTGGTGCTTCATTTGTTTTTAGTGATGTGTTAAAAATTCCAGCATTATCTTACGGTAAGTTAAGGGCTTCTTACGGCCAAATTCTTAACTCATTAAATCCTTATCAAAATAGTGTGGTTTATTCAGTTTTACCAAATCAATGGAATGGTAATTTCTTAATGACAGAACCTAACGGTGTTCCAGATCCAGCATTACACGGTGCTGCACAATCAGAATTTGAAGTAGGATTAGAAGCAAGATTTTTAAAAAACAGATTTGGATTTAATTTTACATATTGGGATAGAACAAACAAAGACTTTCCTTTTAATGCTAATATTTCACCAGCATCAGGCTACACAACTAAATCTGTTAATGTAGGTGAAATTTCTAAAAAGGGTATTGAACTACAATTGTTTTTAAATCCAATTCGTAGCAGAAATATTGACTGGACAATAAATATGTCTTACGGTTATATTTTAGAGAATCTTGTTAAGTCTGTTGCTCCTGGTATTCCAAGATTAACAATGGTTGCTGCAGGTAATGGTGGTGTAAGTTTAGTGGCTGATTCTGGTGCAACTTGGGGACAATTGAGAGGAACTGCAATTAAGAGAAATGCAGCAGGTTTACCTGTACTAACAAGCGATGGTTATTATGTTGAGGAAAAGGATGTTAATTTAGGTTCAGCTTTACCTAAATATACCGGAGGTGTTCAAAACAGCTTTACATTATTTAATAATTTTGTAATAAATATGAACATTGATTATTCATTTGGGGGTAAATTTTTCTCTTTATCTAAGTTTTATGGCACAGGTACTGGTTTGTATGATATTACTGCGGGCTATAATGATAAAGGAATTCCTGTAAGAGACCGTATTGCTGATGGTGGTGGTGTTAGAGTTGATGGTGTTGATGAAACAACAGGAAAACCTGTTACTTATTATGTTGAGCCAAGGAAATTTTACCAAAATATTTCTTACACAACAGTAATTGCAGAACCTTATATTGAAGATTTGACATTTGTAAAATTACGTGAGTTAAGTATTGGATATAAAATACCTGTAGATAAACTAGGCGTAGGCAAAATGGTTAAAGGAGCAACTTTTTCAGTAGTATCTAGAAATCCATGGTTGATTTATTCTAAGGCAAAAGGTTTCGACCCTTCAGAAATTTCAAATAATATTGGAGAGCAAGGGCAGTTTCCTGGAACAAGGTCACTTGGCGTAAACCTGAAACTTAATTTTTAAATTGTAAACTCATAACATTATGTTTATTAAAAATATAAAGATCAACACTTTAGGGATACTTTTTACCGGTATTCTTTTAGGGAGTTGTAATAAAATACAAGACTTTGGAGATACCAATGTAAATCCCAACGGTTCTACAACTGTAAATACGGGAGCATTGCTTTCCAACGTATTATCTAACCTTGGGGCTATTACTTCAGCTTTAGTACCGGGTGCATATAGTCAATATTTTGCAGAATCTACTTATCCGGGTAATTCGTTGTACTCAGATCCTAATTTTTCTTCATCAGCCACTTACAGTGGTAATTTGATGGATTGTCAGAAAATTATCACTTATAATACTGATCCAAAAACTGCTAGTATAGCTGCAGCTAATGGTGATAACGGCAATCAAATTCAAATTGCAAAAATTTTAAAAGCATATCATTTTTCTTATCTCACTGATAGGTATGGTGATATTCCATATTCCGAAGCTTTGGGTGGCGTAACAGTTTTATCTCCTAAATATGATGATCAGGAATCGATTTACAAATCGATGATTGCAGATTTGACGAATGCAGTAACTGCATTAAATACAGGTGGATTTGCAATTAAAGGTGATATAGCTTATAATGGTGATATAGCTAAGTGGAAAAAATTAGCTAACTCTTTGAGGATGTTGTTTTCTTTGCGTCTGAGCGAAAGGTTTCTTGGTGCAACAGAATATGCCGGAGTTGAGTTTAATAAAGCTGCAACAGATGTAGCGGGCTATATTAGTAGTAATGCTGATAATTTTATGCTTACATATCCAGGTGGAAATATTAAAAATCCATATTTTGCACTAGGACAAACTTTGGATAATGCTGTTTCTAGCACTTTTACTACAATTTTAGGTGGTTTAAGCGATACCAGGTTAAGTGTACTTTCAGCAAGCCCTACTGGTGTGGCTTATGGTCTGTCTAGTGCTGCTCCCGCAAATGCTGCCAGAATTTTTACTGCTTCTTACAGAGGTGAAAATTCACCATTTTATTTTGTAACTGCTAGTCATATTTTATTAGCATTAGCAGAAGGTATTGAACTCGGTTGGGTAACAGGTAAAACTACTGCAGATGCTCAAATTGCTTATAACCAAGGTATAGCAGCTTCTTTTGCTCAATGGGGAGTAGCAATGCCATCAGGATATTTAACTGGTGCTGCAGATTATATTGCAGGAGGAGGTGTAGCTTCAATTGGAAGCCCAGTAACTGTTCCTGGTTCTAGTGCTACTACAAATACTAAGCTGGAGCGTATTTGGTTACAGCAGTATATTGCATACTACCCTGATGGTACACAAGGCTGGAATACTTGGAGAAGAACTGGTATGCCAAATTTAAAGCCCACAATTAACGCATCTAATAGTACTAAGCAAATTGTAAGGCGTTATACATACGCCCCTGATGAGTATAGTTACAACTCCGCTAAGCTGGCTGCTCAGATAACTAAAATGGGTGGAAACGATCAGGACAAGCATGTTTGGTGGGATAAAAAATTAATTTAATTAAAATACTAAAATAATACATTATGAAAAAGATACTATTGTTACTTTCAATAATTGTGATTGGCTTTAGCTGCGAAAAGGTAAAGGAAGTTACTCCGCTTTCGGCTTCTGATCCTTCCTCACTAAAATTTACGCAAAATGCCGGTGGAGCTTTTCCTAAAATTTCTTATTCTCCAGATGCTGCCGCCACAGAAGAATATCTATCCTTCGAAGACAAATCTATTAAAGTGAAATTTGATGGTCCTGGTACTGCTCCACAGGATCTGTTTCTTGAGTTTAAAACAAATCCAGCGGGTTTAACTAAGTTAAATGCAGATTCTTTGGCTAAAAACCCAAGATATAAGGATTTTAAATTATTACCAGATTCCACTTTTAAAATTCTGGTAACTAAGGACACTATTTATAAAGGAGAGGTTTATGCAGACAATATTAAAAATAATATCGTGGTATATCCTGGCAAAATAGATCCTTCAATAAACTATATGCTGCCAATTACTGTTACTAATAGTGCATTTCCATCTGCAGCGGGTACTGGAACTATTTACTATTATATAATTGGTAATCCTTTAGCTGGTAGTTATAATGTAGAAGGTTATTTTTATCATCCATCAAGCCCAAGGGCTTTCACCCGTACAGGTGCCGAAGGATTTTTAATACCTGTTTCAGAAAATTCATTAGTAACAGAATTAGGTGATTTGGGAGCTTCAGGCTATTATGCTGTATTAACTGTACCAGACCCGTATGCTACAACTATTCAACCAGTAACAGTTTCTGTTTATCCAGGAAGTATATCTCCTGTATTTCAATGGAATACAGGTTTACCAAGTGGTTATACACCAGGATGGGCAAAGTCAGGGTTATGTAATAATACCTATGATCCGGCAACTAAAACTTTTTATTTGCGATATGGATATAATCCAACAGCCAATCGTGTAACTGAAGAAGTGCTTAAAAAGAACTAAAATTAAATTCTCTTAATTTTTATAAAGAGCCCCAATTTGGGGCTCTTTATTTTTACCTTTGTAAAAAATAGAAATGAATAACACCGAACAACCCAATCAACTTAATATAGAGATATCAGAAGAGGTAGCTGAAGGGGAATATGCAAACCTTGCGATTATTACCCACAGTCATGCTGAGTTTGTAATAGACTTTGTAAACGTAATGCCTGGCACACCAAAAAGCAAGGTAAAGAGCCGTATAATTTTAACACCATTTCATGCCAAGCGTTTTATGAAGGCTATGGTTGATAATATAAAAAAGTTTGAAACTGCTAATGGCACTATTCAGGATATGGAAGCAGTGGAAATTCCATTTAATTTTGGCGGGCCAACTGCTCAGGCTTAACAATTTTAAGATTAAGTTTTATACATTAAAGTATACCCTCATCAGCAAAGCTGTAATACCCCTCTTCGCTTACAATAATGTGATCAATTACCCTGATGTCAAAATATCTGGCAGCCTCTTTTATTTTTTGGGTTAGTTCTTCATCTGCTTTGCTGGGCTTTAAACTGCCAGAAGGATGATTATGGCTTAATATGATCGAAGTGGCATCTTCTTCAAGTGCCTTTTTTAAAATAATTCTTGGGTCGGCAACAGTACCAGTAATACCACCACGGCTAATAATTTCAAAATGATTTATTTTATTAGCCCTGTTTAAAAAAAGTACTGCAAATACCTCGTAGCTAAAATCTTTAAGTACCGCTTTCAAATATTGGGCAATGTCTTTACTGCTTTGCACAACAGGTTTATCCAGAGTAGCAGCGGCTTGCCTGCGTCTGCCTAATTCCAGTGCAGCAGCAATGGTTATTGCCTTTGCCTCACCAATGCCTTTTATTTGCTGAAAATCTTTAAGCGTTAACTTACCAAGTTCATTTAAATTATCGCTGCCCAATTTTAATATATCTTTTGCCAGATCAACAGCGCTTTTATCCTTGTTGCCATTATTTATTAATATGGCAATTAATTCGGAATTACTTAAAGCTCCGCTACCTTTATGTAATAATTTTTCTCTTGGCCTGTCATCGGCAGCCCAGTTTTTTATAGATGTGGATGGCTTGTTGAAATTTTCCATGAATTCAAATTTAATTCATCTAAACTAAACGATACATTTGCGGCATCTTCTTATTTTAATTCTAATCAAAAAAATATATGGAACCATCAGCAAAAATTTTCTCAGGAACAGGATCCCAGTATCTGGCCGAAAAGATCGCTCAAAAATTTGGCGAACCATTGGGTAAAGTAAATATTCAACGATTTAGTGACGGAGAAATTTATGTTGAATTTCAGGAAAGCATAAGAGGGCAATTTGTTTTTTTAATCCAAAGTACTTTTGCGCCTTCTGATAATTTGATGGAATTATTACTGATGATAGATGCTGCAAAACGGGCGTCCGCATATAAAGTTATAGCTGTAATGCCATATTATGGCCTTGCCAGGCAAGATAGAAAAGACAGGCCAAGGGTGGCCATCGGCTCTAAATTGGTAGCTAATATGCTTACTGCAGCCGGTGCCGACAGGGTTATCACCATGGATTTACATGCACCGCAGATACAGGGGTATTTTGATATACCGGTAGATCATCTAGAGGCTTCAGCTATATTTATACCTTACATAGAAAAATTAAACCTGGCCAATTTAACTTTTGCAGCACCAGATGTAGGAAGCGCTAATCGTATTCGTGAAATAGCTTCTTATTTTGAATGCGAAATGGTGATTTGCGATAAGCATAGGAAAAGAGCTAACGAAATTGCAAGTATGGTTGTAATTGGAGATGTTAGTGGTAAAGATGTAGTGTTGGTGGATGATTTGTGCGACACAGGAGGTACATTGGTAAAAAGTGCAGCTTTAATGAAGGAAAAAGGAGCCAATAGTGTCAGGGCACTTTGTACACATCCTGTTTTAAGCGGCAATGCTTATCAAAATATAGAAAACAGTGTGTTGGAAGAATTAGTAGTTTGCGATACTATACCCTTAAGGGGAGAATGCAGTAAAATTAAAGTGCTATCCACAGATGAATTATTTGCTGTAACCATACGTAACGCCTTTGAAAATAAGAGCATTAACAGTTTGTTTATGAGAAGTAGGATGGCGAATAAAAAATAGGGACTAACCAAAGTGAATTAATTGGTAATGGAGAAATGGGGCAGATTGAGCCGTACAATTATCCACTACTCTTTATGCAATTATCCATTAAAACCCCTACCTTTGCGCCTCATAAAAAAAATATAAATAATGAAAACAATTACAATCGAAGGACAACTGAGGACCGAAAGCGGAAAAAAAGCCACCCGTCAACTTCGCTCTCAGCAACTTGTGCCAGCTGTAATTTATGGTGGTAAAAAAGAGATCAATTTCTCTGCTCCGGCTACAGCTTTTAAAGATGTAGTTTACACATCAGAATTTATGCTTACTGATGTTAAGATTGATGGTAGCACATACCGTTGTATTTTAAAAGATTTACAGTTTAACAAAGTAACTGACTTGCTTACGCATGTTGATCTTTTAGAGCTGGTAGATGATAAAAAAGTGATAGCAACTTTGCCTTTAAAATTTACTGGTACACCTGCAGGTGTTAAAGCAGGGGGTAAATTAGTTACTAAGATGAAGTCTTTCAAGGTAAAAACCTTGCCAAAGTATTTAAGAGAATTTATTGAGGTTGACCTCACTAAATTAGAGCTTAACGAAAACGTAAGAGTAGAAGATGTGAAATTAGAAAATATTGAAGTTTTAAACTCTCCACGTATTCCAATTGCATCTGTAACAATGACTCGTCAGTTGAAACAAGAAGAATCAGCTGCACCAAAAACCGCTGCGCCTGCTGCTGCAAAAGCTGCTGCACCTGCTCCCGCTGCAAAAAAATAAAAACAATTGTGTTTATACAGCAATACCCCTGCAAACGCAGGGGTATTTTTTTTGCCTGCCAACAGTAATAACTAACAGGGGCTTAACCCATAACTTTTATTACCTTTGCGCTCTTAAATTATTTTAAAATGGGTATGGACAGGAATACGGTTATTGGATTTGCATTGATAGGGGCATTATTAATTGCCATGTTTGTTATTAACAGCCGTAGCAGCCAGGCATTACAGGCACAACAAGCTATTGAAAAAAGAAAGGCAGATTCTATTGCTGTAGTTAAAGCTAAGGCTGATACTATTGCTGCAAAGCAAGATGCTAAATACTCCGACTCTGCACGTAATGCTAGAGTTGATCAGTTGCCTTTAGTTTTTAAAACAGATACTGCAGAACAATTAATTACAATAGAAAACGATGTTTTAAAAATAACTTTTACTAACAAAGGAGGACAACCCAAAGCTGTTGAGCTAAAACAGTTTACTACACTTGATAGTCAAACTGTAAAATTAATGACAGGTGATTTCAATAAACTTTCTTACGAGTTTGATGCAGGTGGTAAAACTTCAAAAACAGGAGAAGTTTTTTTTATTATCGGAGAGAAGAAAACTAATGCAGACAAAAGTCAATCCATCAGCTATAGCATTAAAGATAGCTCCGGAAAAGATGTGATAACACACCAGTTTAGTTTGCCTGCATCTGGTACAAATGGTTATATGCTTGATTTTAATATTCAAATGAATGATGCAGCTAAATTGGTAAAGCAAAACACTCTAAATTTTTTGTGGCAAACAGAATCGCCCCAGGTGGAAAAAAACATTACCTACGAAAAGCAACAAACTCACCTATGTTATTTGCATAATGGCAAATATGATTTTGTAGCATTGGGAAGTGGTGGCAATGAAAAGTTTGATAAGCCTCTAGACTGGTTAGCAATTAACCCTCAGTTTTTTGTAACTACTTTACTTGCAAAAAATAAATTTCAGAGTGCTGAATTAAATTGGGTTACTCCTGCAGACTCTTTAAAAATTATAATGCAGGCAACTGCCAATTGTAAAATTAATGTACCTGCTGGCGGCTTAGTACCGCTGCAATTATATTATGGGCCTAATGACTATACAATAATGGATAAGTACAATAACAATATGCACCAGATTGTAACCTATGGTAGTGGCCCTTTTGCATTTGTAAAGTACATTAACCGCCACTTTTTATTACCTGTTTGGGATTTTATAAGAGGCCATGTAGCAAGTTATGGTATAGTAATTTTGTTGCTCACCTTATTAATACGCCTGATTACTTCGCCAATTCTTTATAAGAGTTATTTAAGTGGCGCTAAAATGAAAGTATTAAAGCCAGAGGTAGATGCTTTAAAAGAAAAATTTAAAGACAAAAACGGCAATCTTGATCAGCAAGCATTTAGTATGGAGCAAATGAAGTTGTGGAAATCTGCAGGTGTAAGCCCTTTAGGCGGATGTTTACCAGCTTTGTTGCAAATACCCATCTTTATGTCTTTGTATTACTTCTTTCAGGCTAATATAGCCTTAAGAGGCCAAAGCTTTTTATGGGCTAAGGATTTAGCAGCTTATGATTCAATTTATCAGCTACCTTTTAACATACCCTTTTATGGCGATCATATAAGTTTATTTACCATCACTGCAACTTTAACCAGTTTGCTTATTTCAATATACAGCATGAGTTCTATGCAGGATAATACCAATCCGGTAATGAAGTATATGCCTTATATTTTTCCGGTTTTATTATTGGGCGTGTTCAATAATTTACCTGCAGCATTAACCTGGTATTACACAGTTTCAAACACCATCACTCTAATTTTACAAATAGTAATACAGAAATACATTATTAATCACGATAAAATACTGGCTCAGATTTCTGAAAACAGAAAAAAACCCGTAAAACAAAATAAGTTACAGGAGCGTATTCAGGCTATGCAGGAAAGCCAGAAGAAAATACAGGATTTAAAGAATAAGGGTAACAAAAAATAAAAAATTAAGTTAAATAAAAAGACCTGCAACCTATTTGTTAGGCGGCAGGTCTTTTTATTTGTAATAGCAAATTCTTTGGTACGGGATTTTATTATCTTTATTAAAATTTAGAAAAAATGAAAATTGCACATAAGGTAGTATTAATGCTTGCTTTGCAGATGGTAGCTTTTTTTTCATTTGCTCAAAAAACAATTTCCGAAGGAACATTGCAGTATGACATTGTAATACAAACAGGTAATAAAGAACCTCAGATGGCTGATGCCTTAGATGGTGGAACAGTAACTATTTATATCAAAGGGGGGCAAAGCCGCTCTGATATGGTTAGTGCATTAGGAAAGGAAACAACAATTCATGAATCTAAAACAGGTGCAGGAGTAATTTTAAAAGAATATAGCGGACAGAAGTTAATGATAACATTAACTAAAGATAACTGGGATGTAAAGAACAAATCATACAACGATATTAGTTTTGAACTTGGAAACGAAACAACTACTATTGCAGGTTATTCTTGTAAAAAAGCAGTAGCAAAAATGCCAAGTGGTAAGTTTTTTACAGTTTATTATGCACCTGATTTATTAGTTACTAATAAAGATTACAATGCTACTTTTAAAAACCTGCCTGGTTTAGCAATGCAATATGAATATGAATCAGGTTCAATGAAATACAAATACACATTGTCTAAAATTAATTTTGAACCGGTTTCAGCTTCTAAATTTGATTTTCCTAAATCGGGCTATAGGGTTATGACTTATGAGGAGAATCAGCAGATGAGAAAGGGAGGGCAGTAATTGTTGAAGAGAGGTTCTTGAAATTTTACTTAAAAAATAAAGCCTCTCAGGGAGAGGCTTTATTTTTTAATGAGGTCTTCTGATAACAAGTTTCATTCCTGTATAACCTGGTTTTACCTCAGGCATTATAACTTTTTGTTTGTATGGAATTATATAAACTGTATTTCCTTTTTGATAAGTAACAAGTGTACTACCAATCACAGTGCTACCGGCGGTTGTTAAATTATTAGACAAACTTCCGGTGTATCTTAAACCCGATTTAAGATTTAGGGAAACAGAATTTCTTAGAGTTGTAGGAGTACTGATGTTTAAAGTAACTTTTGAGCTACTTTTTTTACCAATTCCTCTATCAGCCAAAGCACTTTGGGTTGCGCCAAAAAGCACAGCCACTAAAAGTATTGTTTTTGATATTTTTATCATTGGTAATGATTTATATTACAAATATATTAAAAAACATTGGGTATTTGTATGCCGTCCATACATTCTTTTTACATTTCTTTAACGGTTTATCGAAAAAAAAGTTACAAAAAGTTGTAAACTAATTCAAAAGGGGGTAATTTACAATAACTTATACCACATGAGTAAATATCCTTACCGCCAGGACAGAGAGGAACTAAGAGAGTTATTACAGCAATACAATAACCTCAAATCGGGCAAATCGAACTCTTTTATAGAAGAGGATTCATTTGAACGGCTCATCGATTACTTTGATGAAAAGGAACAACTATCACTTGCGCTGGAAGCATCGGAATATGCCATTAGTCAATACCCCTATTCTTCTGTACTACTTTTTAAAAAAAGCAGACCTTTTAATTGCGTTGCGGCAATACAAACAAGCATTATACATTTTGGAACAGGCAGAATTGCTGGATAGCAAAGATACCAACCTGTATATTTTAAAAACAGATGCTTACCTGGCATTGGATCAGCAGGAAAAAGCCGCAGCTGTTTTAGAAGCTGCTATTGATGATTTTGATGGCGAAGAAAAAATTGATCTGTTGTTTGAGTTGGCAGACGTATATGACGACTATGAAAATTTTGAAAAAGTATTTGATTGCTTAAAAATGATTTTAGAGCAAGAACCAAATAATGAAGAAGCATTGTATAAAATTTGTTTTTGGACAGATTTTACCGGTAGAAATGAAGAGGGTATTCGTCTTCACCAAAAAATAATTGAGGAGTTTCCCTTTAATGAATTAGCCTGGTTTAATCTGGCTGCAGCCTACCAGGGGTTAAAATTATATGAAAAGGCAATTGATGCTTACCATTATGCCGTTGCGATAGATGATAAATTTGATTACGCATGGCGCAACATGGGAGATGCCTTTTTACGGCTGAGAAAGTACAAAGAAGCAATTGAAGTATTGGAAAAAGTACTTGAGTTGGCAAGGCCGGAGGATGTAATTTATGAGGCTATAGGACACTGTTACGACAAGATGGGCAATTTTGCCCAGGCACGTTTTAATTATAAAAAAGCGGTGCATTTAAATCATGAGGATAGCCAACTGCATTATAAAATAGCTTGCACTTACATGAATGAAAGCAACTGGGGAAGTGCTGTAAAAAACCTGGAAATAGCTATGCGGATGCATCGCTTACAACCGGAATACAACCTTGCAATTGGCCAGTGTTTTATGGAAATGGGTAAATTGGAAGATGCCATTACTTACTTTGGAAATGTGGTTAGGGTAAGGCCCAAAAATTTAAACGGATGGATGGAGCTGCTGAAGTGCCTTTACAAGGCTGCATTACTTGAGGATGCATTGGAGTATGCCAATTTTGCGTACGAACAAACAGATGGTAAAACCATTTTTATTTTTTATAAGAGTGCCATTTTGTTTGCAATGGGTAAATCCAAAGAAGCCATTTTACAACTGGAAGAGGCGATGCAACAAAATCCAAAGCAGATAAAAAAACTAATAGAATTAAATCCTTCCATTTTACAAAACCAACAGGTTGTTGATGTAATTGCCAGATTTAAAAAGAAGCGGTCTATATAATATGTTGCCTCACATTTTTAACGAATATGGTTTTATAATTCACTAAATCACCAACGTTTTTTGCCTTACAGTGGTTATCTTTGCACTACTTAAAACAAAAAGCATGAATTTTAATCTTTCTCAAATTCCAGATCGTATAAAAAAACCCCGTGAGCATGGTATTACAATGGTAATGGACAAGGGGTTAAGTGTAGAAGAAGCTAAAAATTTTATGAGTGTTTCTCATCCGCATGTGGATGTTGTAAAACTGGGATTTGGAACTTCGTACGTTACGCCGAATTTAAAAGAAAAATTAGAAGTATACCGTTCGTACGACATTCCCGTTTATTTTGGCGGCACTTTGTTTGAAGCTTTCTTAATAAGAGATCAGTTTGATGATTATATAAATGTTTGTAAAGAGTTTGGTGTTAATTATGTAGAAGTTAGTGATGGCTCCATTACTATACCTCATGCAGAAAAATGCGGATACATTGAAAAGCTAACTAAACACTTTACCGTACTAAGCGAAGTAGGTAGCAAAGATGCTGCACATATTATTCCTCCTTATAAATGGATAGAACTTATGAAAGCCGAACTTGAAGCAGGATCTACTTATGTAATTGCTGAAGCAAGGGAAGCCGGTAATGTTGGTATTTACCGTGGTACCGGCGAAGTAAGAGAAGGGTTGGTACAGGAAATTCTTACTCAAATACCCGAAGGAAAAATTCTTTGGGAAGCACCGCAAAAAGCACAGCAATTATACTTTTTAGAATTGATTGGGTGCAATGTGAATCTGGGTAATATAGCACCTAATGAAGTTATTCCATTGGAAACTATGCGTATTGGTTTGCGTGGCGATACTTTTCATCTGTATTTAGATAAAAAGGAAGCTTAATGAAGTTGTATGGCCTTATAGGATATCCGCTGGGGCATTCTTTTTCTAAAAAATATTTTACTGAAAAATTTGCACGGGAAGGTATTAATGATTGTCGGTACGAAAGTTTTCCTTTAAAGACCATTGACGAATTAAAGAACCTGCTTACTCAAAACCCTGAGCTTTGTGGTTTTAATATTACTATTCCTTATAAACAGGCCGTGCTGGCTTTTCTTGATGATAGCACAAAACTTCCGGCAGATTTAAATGCCTGCAATTGTATTAAAATTGTAGAAGGTAAATTGGTGGGATACAATACTGATGTAACAGGGTTTGAAAAATCACTACAGCTGAAATTAAAAGATCATCATAAAAGTGCCCTGGTGCTGGGTAATGGCGGAGCAGCCGAAGCTGTAAAGTTTGTACTGAATAAATTGCATATCAACTTTACAATTGTTGGCAGAAAATTACGAGGTGATGTTAACATAACCTACGCCGACTTAAATGAAAATATCATCAAAGAAAATCTACTCATTATAAACACAACGCCTTTAGGTACTTTTCCTAACATAGATGAATGTGCCGAAATTCCTTATCAGTATTTAACTACACAACACTTGTTGTATGATTTAGTGTACAACCCTCCTAAAACTTTGTTTTTACAAAAAGGAGAAGCACAAGGCGCAGCAATTAAAAATGGCAGCGATATGCTGGATATACAGGCAGAAGAAAGCTGGCGGATATGGAATGAGAAAGATTAACTAACCAGCTGATAAAATTTTCTTCAGTTTTTCAGGAATTGCTGCTACTTTTTTTATTGTATAATCATAACAAACCATTCCTGTTTTTGCTAATGCCAGTAAAATTAGCTTGTCATTCCTTCTGGTTTGCAGCTGGTAATATAATTCAAAACTTACTTTAGAAATTTCGCCAACGGCAATGGCTATTTCAATGGTATCTCCGTAATAAGATTCGCTTTTAAACTCTACCATCAAATCTGCCAAAATTAATCCGGTGCCTTCTATATTCAATTCGGTATAACTATGCTGTTGCAACCACAGCATTCTTGCTTCATGAATGATGGAAACAAACGAATTGTTACCCAGGTGGTTGCCGTAATTAATATCTGTAATTCTTACCGGAACACTAACTACAACAATCTTATTGTCCGGCATTTCTAATTTTACTCTTGCCATTTTTTATTTAAAGATAACACAGGGTTTTTAATAAAATAAGGACTCACTTTTTAAGTGAAGCCTTGGTGTATATATTAAATCGGGTAATCCTATTTTTTTTCTTCCAGCACTTTGCTCAATTCAATAATGTCCATAAAGTTTGCGAATGAAGGTGCAATGATATTGTTGGTCATCTTATTACGCCATACCGCAAATGTTGCTTTCCATTTAGCACTTTCTTTTATTATTATGTCCAGGTTTTCCTGAACAGCAGGATCTTTTTCGGTTAAATAGCCAATCAGATTTGAGAACTTAGATGACACTTTTACAGTTTGTCCATCAGGGCCGGTAATGCTAATGTAATTGCCGGGGGTATTTATTAGTGCAATATCCATTGGCGTTTCTCCGATGCTGTTTTGTAATTTTTCTTTGCTGGATAAAGCGGGGTTTGTTGCTAATTCATCAACCTTATTACCTTTTACATAATCGGCTATTTGCAAATCAGCAATCTGTTGTTCAGTTACCTTTTTAATTGAAGGGGATGCAACATTTTGTGCTGTAGATTTTTTTTCTGGGGAATCAGAGGCAGGCAAGTTTGAACTTTTGTTTTCTGCAGATGGGATATTATTTTGCAGCGTTTGCGGTGTGGTTACAGAAGCTGTTTGCTCAATACTATTATCTGTTTTATTATTAAGCAACCAAATGGTTGATGCAATAATAACAATTACAGATGCTGCGGCAGCCATCCTGATGTAAATGTTTTTTTTACTTTTCTGCCAGCCTTTTAATGAGGCTATTTTAGCCTCAGCCTTATCCAGCTTGGCTACAATATTTGCCCAGGTTTTAATTGGTGCTTCTTCTTTAAAGTTCTGTATTCTTTCTATGTAATGCGAGGCTGTTTTTTCTTCTTCGTTATCAAGTTTACTAAAGATGTTTTCCAAAGCCTCATTGGGGGGAGTTGCTTCATAAGTAAACATCTTTGTTTTTAAATCTGTACTAAGTTGTTCCTCCTTATCCAGTTTGTTGGCAATATTCTCCCATACTCCTTCAGGTGGAGTAGTTTCGTGGTCGAGTATTTTATTTAGCCAATTGCTGGACATGTTAACTTTAATTGAAATCGGTTTTATTTTCTTTAAATTTTTCTTCCACCATCTTTTTTAAAATCCCTTTCGCTCTGGCTAATTGCGATTTGCTGGTGCCTTCACTTATTCCTAAAATGTCTCCAATATCTTTATGAGAATAACCTTCTATTACATACATGTTAAAAACCTGTCTGTATCCGGGGCTAAGCTCCTGAATCATTTTAATGATGTCTTTTTCGGCAAGGTTGTCTAATGCATTCCAGGATAGGTCCTCAACAATTATTTCCTGAGTATCTGAAACAGAAAATTTTTTTAGCGATTTTCTGAAATGTTCAATAGATGTATTTACAAATATTCTGCGTATCCATCCTTCAAAAGAACCTTCTCCACGAAACTTTTCCAGGTTCTTAAAAATTTTTACAAATCCGTCTTGCAACAGATCTTGTGCATCTTCAGCATCTTTGCAGTACCTTAGGCATACCGCATACATCTTGGATGAAAAACGGTGGTAGAGCATTTCCTGCATTTTTCTGTCTTTGTTTAAGCATCCAATTATTAAGTCGCTTTCAGGTACACTTAGGTTGCTTTCAGAGTCCAATTTTAGATAGGTTTGAATGGTTTAATAATTTTTAAAGGCTATATTTGATTAATATCAACAGAACCTAAAAACGTAACTAATTTTTCCAGTGCTTTTTTTCTATGGCTGAACATTGATTTTTCTTCCATTGTCATTTCAGCAAAGGTATTACTACTCCCGTCAGGAATAAAGACGGGATCGTAGCCAAAACCGTTGCTTCCTTTTTTGCCTGTAGTAATTATTCCTGGGCAAACTCCTTCAAAAAGAAACTCTTTGCCATTCAAAATCAAAGATATAACTGTTTTAAAACGTGCTTTACGATTGTTATTCGGCTTTAAATTTTGTAAAAGCTTTTCAATATTATCATCAAAAGACCTTGCTTCGCCGGCATACCTGGCACTCTTTACCCCAGGTTCTCCGTTTAGCGCTTCTACTTCAAGGCCGGTATCTTCACTAAAGCAACTTTTGTGTGTAAGGCTATGTATTACGGTTGATTTTTCCGAGGCATTGGCTTCTAAAGTATCATGAGGTTCAGGGATATCAATGTCTATTCCGGATTCCTTTAATGTTATTATATTGAACCTATTGCCCAATACCAGCCTTATTTCATCAACCTTGTTTTGGTTATTAGTAGCAAATATCAGAGTATCCATTTTTAAATTAATAGTTTACGATCAGCCGATAGAAAAAATTTGTTTAAGACAATTCCAAAGCATAGTTTTTTCTGCTTTGTCTGCTGTAATTATATTTAACGCAGGTGCGGCAAGATACACTTGGCTATTAAACTTTTGAATCTGGTAATGCGGAAACTGTAAGGGTAATTGCAATTGTACCGGCGTTACGCCAAACAGTAGTATCGTTTCGGCTTGTAGTTGTTGTTCAATTTCGGTGTAAGTAAAACTGCCGGCTTTCGAAATATTTACTAATGCAACATCTGCCATCGAAAGTTTACAGGCCGATAAAATGCCCATTAAAAAATTCAGATCTTCATCAGGCAGATACAGCACATCCTCATCGTTAACAAGAATGGTTATTTGTTTTTGATTGCTGCCTAAAAAACCAATGCCGGTTGTTTTTGCTGCAGTTGGCTTTGCCACGCCTGTATTTAAATCAACCAATGAATTTTTGAACAAATCATGCAAAACAATTGCCGGTAGTTGAATATTATCTAAACTCATAAAAGCCTGCTTTATACGCTGTTTTTTTTGTTTCTTTGCTGTAAAATTAATGAATATGACAGCAGCAGCAGATATAATTGTTACAAAGGCGGAGCATAGCAAATTAAAAGATATTAATCTGGAGAATATTCCTTTTGGTAAATACTTTACCGATCATATGCTGGAAGTGGATTATGAAGACGGGGAATGGAAAAATGCAGAAATTAAGCCATATCAGCCTTTGCTACTGGCACCAAGTTTGGCTGCCTTGCATTATGGGCAGGCCATTTTTGAAGGAATAAAGGCTTATAAAAATGCAGATGGAGAAGCTTTTATTTTCAGGCCGTACGATAATTTTAAACGTTTTAATATATCTGCCGAAAGAATGGCCATGCCGCAGGTGCCCGAAGAAATATTTATGGAAGGGATGCGCATGCTTATTGACATTGATAAAAGCTGGATACCCAGCCAAAAAGACCATTCTTTATATATACGCCCGTTTATGTTTAGCAGCGATGAAATGATAGGCGTAAGACCAAGTGAAAAATATAAATTTCTGGTTATCTTAAGCCCAACTGGTCCTTATTATGCAGCCCCAATGCGTATTAATGTAGAAGAGAAGTATGTACGGGCAGTACCCGGTGGAGTTGGTTTTGCAAAAGCTGCCGGCAATTATGCCGGTGCTATGTATGCCACTGCTCAAGCAAGGTTAAAAGGATACGACCAGGTTTTATGGACAGATGCGCTGGAACATAAATATGTGCAGGAGTGCGGCGTAATGAATGTATTTTTTGTAATAGGAAATACCGCTGTAACACCAGATTTAAATGAAGGCACCATATTAGCAGGTGTAACCAGGGATAGTGTGATTATGCTTTTGAAAGAAATGGGATATAATGTAGAAGAAAGAGCAATAAGTATTGATGAAATAATTGAAGCCCACAAGGCCGGAACCTTAAAAGAAGTGTTTGGAACGGGAACAGCAGCTACCATTTCGATGATAAAAACACTTAATTATAAAGATTACGAAATGAATTTTGATGTAGAGACATGGGAAGCATCACCGGAAGTAAAAAGAAGGATGGATGCTATTAAAAATGGAGTTGCAGCTGATAACCATGGCTGGATGTACAAGATTTAAGATTTTAGATTTCCGATTTTAGATTTGAGGTCCCTTTAAAACAGGGTTTAGGTGATATTACTTTCAATCTTTTCTTGTTTTAAAGCTAAAAAATAGAAATTTTTTTAAGACCGTAAAAAAATCTTTCATCTAAAATCTAAAATCTGAAATTTTCCCCTACCTTTGCCGTCCGAAAAATAAAAGCATTATAATGCCTACAATTCAACAGTTAGTAAGAAAAGGAAGACAAATTATTAAAGCTAAAAGCAAGTCTAGGGCTTTAGATAGTTGTCCGCAGCGCCGTGGTGTATGTACAAGAGTATATACCACAACTCCTAAAAAACCAAACTCTGCTTTGCGTAAAGTAGCTAAAGTAAGGTTAACCAATAAAATTGAGGTTATTGCCTATATACCGGGTGAAGGACACAATTTGCAGGAACACAGTATTGTACTGATCCGTGGTGGAAGGGTTAAGGATTTACCAGGTGTACGTTATCATATAGTACGTGGTAGCCTTGATACTGCCGGTGTAAAAGACCGTAAACAAAGCCGCAGTAAATACGGAACTAAAAAGGAAAAAGCTAAGAAATAATGCCCCATCCCTTAAAGGGGAGAAAAGCAGCAAACAAAATATTAAAAACGGTTGAGTAAAGTTTTAACACTTGAAGAAATTCAGCCTAAAATAAAAATTAAACAATGCGTAAATCACAACCGAAAAAGATACCCTTAGCACCAGATCCAAAGTTTAACGACAAACTGGTAACTCGTTTTGTAAATAACTTAATGTGGGAAGGTAAAAAAAGTGGCGCCTATATCATTTTTTATGATGCCCTTGATAAAGTAGCTAAACAAACCGGCGAAAACGGTTATGAAGTTTGGAAAAAAGCTTTGTCGAACATTACTCCAGGTGTTGAAGTTAGAAGCCGCCGTATTGGTGGTGCTACTTTCCAGATTCCTGCTGAGGTTCGTGCCGATAGAAAAATTTCTTTAAGCATTAAATGGATGGTAAAGTACAGTCGTGACAGGAATGGTCGCAGTATGGCTGATAAATTAGCAAATGAAATTGTTGCTGCAAGTAAAGGTGAAGGTGCCGCTTTTAAAAAGAAAGAAGACACTCACCGTATGGCTGAAGCTAATAAAGCTTTTGCTCACTTCAGGATCTAACAATAAAAAAATATATTTTAAAGCCGTCCCCAACAAGTTGGGGACGGCTTTTTTATTTTCTGTAACTTTAGTGCTTAACGATAAAACTTGTTAGTATGAATTCAAGAAGAACTTTTATTAAACAATCCGGGCTGCTGTCTGCCGGTTTGATGATGACCCCCTCCGATTTATTAAAAAAACAAAAAATTGCCGGCATACAATTGTATTCTGTAAGAGATGAAATTGTAAAAGATCCCAAAGCTGTAATAAAAAAAGTGGCAGGTGCTGGTTATAATGAAGTGGAGATGTATGGCCTTTCGGCAGAAAATAAATTTTATGGATTAACAGTAACGGAGCTGGCACAGGTTTTAAAAAACAATAATTTAAAAAGCCCTAGTGGGCATTACATGCCAGAAAAATTTCTTTTCGAAAATGGCAACGGCGATGATGTAAAGAATTTTTGCGAAGTGGGCCATGCACTGGGCCACAAGTATATCATCATCCCTTATCTGGCAGCCGAAAGAAGAAAAACCATCGAGCAGTATAAAGCGCTTGCCGAAAGAATGAACAAGGCTGGCGAGATATGCAAAACTGCCAACCTGCAGTTGGCCTATCATAACCACGATTTTGAATTTATAGATATGAATGGCGAGCATGGTTATGACATGTTTTTAAATAACACCGATAGGAACCTGGTGAAAATGGAACTGGATCTGTATTGGGTGGTAAGGGCAGGATACGATCCTGTAACGATGTTTAAAAAACATCCCGGCCGTTTTGAACTGTGGCATGTAAAAGATATGGATAAGGCTGATAAAACTAAAAATACGGAAGTGGGTAACGGCACTGTTGATTTTAAAAACATATTCGCCAATGCAAAACTTTCAGGGGTAAAACATTATATGGTGGAGCAGGAAAATAATTATGCACCGGATATTTTTACCAGCATAAAAACCAGTTGCAGTTATACCAAAAACAAACTGATCAGGTAATAAAAATGAATGGGCGAATATCGGATGTATTTATACAAAGAACATTCGATATTTACTCATTGACATTAAATGTTATTTTTTGGGTTCTATCAAATCCCATAAATTACCATACAGGTCCTCAAAAACAGCCACTGTACCGTAAGGTTCTTCTACCGGCGGCCTTACAAAATTTATTTTCTTTTCGGTATAGTTATTATAATCTCTCCAAAAATCGTCGGTGTATAAAAACAAAAATACACGGCCGCCGGTTTGGTTACCTACCCGGCTTTGCTGTTCTCCGTTGGCGGCCTGTGCCAAAAGCAGGCAACATTGCCCGTTACCTTTTGGTGCCACCATTACCCAACGTTTGGTTTCGCTCAGTGTAGTATCTTCTACAAGAGTAAAATCTAATTTTTGGGTATAGAATTGTATAGCATCATCATAATTGGCTACCACTAAAGCAATATGAGCAATTTGCTGGTTCATTATTTTTATTGCAAATTATAGAATAAAGTAACAAGGGTAAAACAAAGGGGCATTCTTTATCCACCTTTCAGGTAATTCTTTCAGTTACTTCACCAGTGCATTAAGCTTTTTCAGTACCAAAATTTACCTACTCTAAAACCACCGTTTTGTATGCAGGCAGCAGGCTTGTAGTATTCCGGTATATGAAAACGGATGGATTAGAGGAAGAGTAACGCAAAATACCGGAGCTTTGTTTGGGGGACCTAGGCAATAGATTAGAAAGGCAATGTTTTAAAACGGAAAGGCGTGGCGGCAATAGTAAAATAATTCCAAAAATATTTTTTATATAGCAAAATACCTTTCTTAAAACATATTATTCTTGCAAATTAAAATATAATTGTATTTGTAAGAATCTCCTCAATTTCTTAAAAAATAATGATAATGTAATGTTCTTGTAGTAAAATAACATGCTGTGGAAGATTTGGTAACAATTAGTTAAAGTTAAACCACATTTTTTATCGGAACTTTGCCGTAACTAAAATTAACTACAGATGAGATTAAAATTTTTGCTAACGTTTTTGTTGGCAACCTTTCTTTCCTTTGCGTTTGCACAGGAAACGACTTCCGAAATTCAGGGTGTAATTACAGATGGTAACACAGGTATGGGAAATGCAACTGTTGTTGCTATCCACACTCCAACAGGTACACGTTATGTAACTACAAGCCGTAAAGATGGTCGGTACAACCTACCTAACTTACGTATTGGAGGGCCTTACACAATAACAGTAACTTTTACCGGCTTTAAAGAAGAAAAGCAAGAAAATATTACACTTTTGCTTGGTCAGGCTTATAAAGCAGATTTTAACCTTTCTACAACTGCTTCTACATTAACTGAAGTAGTTGTAGCCGGAAAAAAACAGGATAAAGTTTTTAGTAATAACAGAACAGGAAGCCAGGAGATCATTAATCGTACACAGATTGAAAGATTGCCGACCATTAACCGTTCATTACAAGACTTTACTAAACTTGAGCCTACATCAAACGGACTAAGTTTTGGTGGCAGAAGCAGCCAGTACAATAATGTAACTGTTGATGGCGCTAACTTCAATAACTCATTTGGTCTTTCGGGTACACTGGGTGGTCAAACAGGCTCACAACCAATAAGCCTTGATGCGATTGAACAAATTCAGGTTAACGTTTCTCCTTATGATGTACGCCAGGGAGGTTTTACAGGCGCAGGTATTAATACCGTTACACGTAGCGGAACCAACAAGGTTAGAGGAACAGTTTATACCTATACAAAAAACGAAAATTACCAGGGATATAAAGTAGGCAACACTAAATTAGTAAAAACTCCTATTAAATACAGCTTAAGTGGTTTTGCAGTAGGAGGTCCAATTATAAAAAATAAATTGTTCTTTTTTGTAAGTGCCGAACAGGTAAGACAAGAATTGCCTGCTACAAGTTTTATTGCATCTGATGCAAGCCACCCTGTTACACCAGGTAGTGTTTCTCAGGCTAATGCTGATACCCTGGCAAAGCTGGCAGATTTTTTACAAACCAAATTTGGTTACACTGCAGGAGCTTTTCAAGGCTACAACCAAAAAACACAAAGCGATAAAATAACTGCTAAAATTGATTGGAACATCAATGATAAGAATACACTTACATTGAAATACAATTACCTTAAATCATCTGCAGAACAATTTGCAAGCACCAGCAGAAACGGTTATTCAGGATTTATATCTGGCGGTCAGCCGGGTAATACCTCAATGCCTTTTCAGGGTAGCGGTTATGTAATTAATAACAACTTTAATATTTTTATTGCAGAGTTAAATACAAGATTCAGTAATAAGATTGTAAACAAATTTCAGGTAGGTTTTACACAACTGCGTGACTTCCGTTCTCCACAGGGAAATTCTAATTTACCATTGGTAGATATTTTATCAGGGGGTAATATTTATACCACTTTTGGATACGAACCATTTACTTATAACAACAAGTTGAATACAGATGTGATCCAGTTTTCTGACATCGTAACTTTTTACAAAGGAAGTCATGAGTTAACTGCAGGTACACAAAACTATTTTAGAAAATACTTAAATGGTTTTGCTCCTGCTTACCAGGGACTTTACCAGTTTAACAGCCTTACAGATTTTTACAACAGTGTTAACGGCGGTACATTATCTGCAGCACGTTATGCAATACAGTACTCTGCTCTAAAAGATGGATCATTCCCTTATGCAAAAGCAGGATCTAACGACCTGAGTTTGTTTGTACAAGATAAATGGCGTGTAAAAAAGAACCTGAACATTACTTATGGCTTAAGGGTAGATAATTCTATGTACACCGGAAGTTTTGATCAAAACCCCGACTTTGCAGCTTTAACTTTTGCAAATGGTGCTAAATACGATGTGGGTAAAAAACCAAAAAATGCTTTACTGGTTTCACCAAGATTAGGTGTTAACTGGGATGTGTTAGGGGATAAAACTTTACAGGTTAGAGGTGGTGGAGGAATCTTCTCTGGCCCGCCGCCATTTGTATGGATAAGCAACCAGGCAAGTAACAATGGTGTACAATTTGGTTCCATCATCAAAACTTCTGGCGTGCCTTTTAATCAAGATCCTAATGCATACAGGCCTGCTACCGGTGCAGCTAACACGGCTTATGGTATTGCAGTTTCTGATAAAGATTTTAAATATCCTTCTGTATTAAAAACGGGTTTAGCAGTTGATAAAAAGTTTAAAGGAGATTGGGTGGTAACTTTAGAAGGAACCTATACAAAAGATATCAATGCGGTTTATTATTCTAACATAAACCTTAATCAAAGTGCCACATCTTCCATTACTTTGGCAGGAAAAGATAACAGGGTAAGATATGCAGCTGTGGCAGGAAGCACCAGACAGATATATTCAGGAGCAGGTGGCGCAACAGCAGCCAATCCAAATATTTCTACTGCAATTTTGATGAAGAATTCAAGCAAAGGATATTCTTCTACCACTACAGTAAGAATACAAAAAACAATTAAAGATTTGTACCTGAGTGTTGCATATACTCACGCAAGATCTAAAAATACTGCAGAAGGCGGAAGTACTGCAGGCGGTCTATGGAGCGGCAGGGCTGTACAGGGAGATCCTAATACAGATAATTTAGCTAATGCATCATGGTATCAACCACACCGTGTAGTTGCTTTTGCATCTTATAAAGTTAATTATGCAAAATACTTTGCTACCAGTATTGGTTTGTATTTTGAAGCAGCGCCCAATGGCGTAACTTCTTATGTGTACAATGGCGATTTAAACAATGATGGTAATACAGGAAATGACCTGGTGTATATTCCCGGAGCTGCTGCAGATATTAACCTGGTTAAATCTGGTTCTGGTGGTTTGGGTACAGGTGCCAGCACCGATCCTCGTTCTGCTGCACAGCAATGGGCGCAATTAAATGCATTTATCAGCCAGGATAATTACCTTGCTTCTCACCGTGGCGAAGTAGCAAAAGCTAACGCTGTGGTATTGCCTTACTTTAAAAAAATGGATCTGAATATTACACAGGATATTTCTTTAAAGACTGGTAAAGGAGAAGGCGACCGTCACACCATTAAATTGTCTTTAGATATTTTAAATGTGGGCAACCTACTTAATAAATATTGGGGTATTGTAAAATCTCCAACTGTTACTAACTTTCTTCGTTACGAAGGTTTGGCTGCCGATGGTAAAACACCAAGCTTTTCATTTACACAACAGGATGCCACTAACCTGACTCCGTTTGTAAATAGTACAGCAAACAGCACCAGCATTGCTTCACGTTGGCAAATGCAGTTTGGTATAAGATACCTGTTTAACTAATACCAACTTAAAATAAAAAAAACTGCCCCCAATAAGTTGGGGGCAGTTTTTTTATGGGTAAAATTGTATAAAAAATAATTGTTACAACTTTATAATGGGCCAATCGTTTTTCTTTTTTTGAATAATACAATTGATTACCAACTGCTGCTCCTTTTTAGTTGCCTGTAGTTGTACCTGTTCGATATTAGCGATTGCTTTTATTACTGCATCAGGAAAATATTTAAGCAGTGCTGCAGGTATTTTAGCAAGTAGCAGGTGCAGAAAAAAAACAGCATTGATATTTTTATCTGTTGGCAATGCTGTGTAGTTGGCTGCTGTAATATTTAATTGCTTTTCGCTTTTGATATTACAATAAGATTTCACTAATGGCATTGCTGTAAAAAGCTGGTTGGTATCGGTTGGTTCTATTTTATTACTGCGTAAAAAATAGTTGTAGATATTACTGATACTGTCTCCGGTAACAGTAAAATTATATGCAGGCTCTAAAATATTATTCACTACAGTTTTTTCTACCGCATTAAAATTATCATCGTAGCTGTAGGTAATTGCAGAGTCTGTTCTTGGTTTAATAGCAGCTACATCTAAACTGTAGTTTTTGTTGCTTTGTAAAAAAAAGGAATCGATATTAAAACTGATTGCTTTAGATATATTGATTTTATCAGCAGCACTCAATAAATTAATTACGGCATAGGAGGGTTGCGTAAAACCCAGTGAGCATAAAGAACTGTCGGTGTAACTAAAGTTGTGTTGGGTAAAGTTGTATTGCTTATTAGGCGATATTGTGCAGTTAATAGTAATTTGTTGTTTATCAAAATTAGCAGTAATGATAGCTGCTTGCTGTAAAAAACTATTGGGCGAAATATAAACTGCTACATGGCTTTTTGCATCAATGGCTTTTTTAAGTTTTTCTTTGGCGGTATAAGCTTTTTTTATAAACAATTCATCAGCTACCTGTGCTAAGTAATTATTGTTATCAACAGCATTTGTTACCAGTATGGTATTACCGGTTTTAAAAAACTGTAGGCCAAGATCTTTACTTGCGTATTCATTGCTATTCAGTTTTTCAAAATGATATTGCTGTAAACCTTTTGCAAAATCTTTTTCATCTTTTATTGCTAAAGTAACATACCATCTATTGGCCGGTTGGTTATTTACATGAAAGGTCAGTATGTAATCCGGCATCTTTACCATATCCTTCCAGCTTACTTCACCGGTGCCGCTGCTGCGTTTAAAAATGTTACCAGCTTTCCATTGGCTGGGTGTGGTAATAATGTTCCAGATAATGGTATTGGTAATTCTTTTTACATCAATGGCAACAATGCAGTCGGCACTTTGTGCCACTGCATTGTTGCTGTATGTTTTGTGAAATAATTTGATGTAACCAAAAACTAAAACGATGCAGACAATCAGCAACGTCCATTTTTTTTTATTCATTTAGTTAACACTTTTTTCTTTTTCCTGTTTTTCTTTTTCAATGATGTTGTTGATAGTATCTATCATGTTAAAGAAAAACTCAAGGCTGTTGCTGTGGTTGCCATTAATATTCATTGTAGTGGTGCCCTGTATTATACCATCTTTAAGACTGCTTTCCATTTTTACATCGCCGATGTTTTCCATTACATAGTCGCTGATCTTTTTATTTACGTCGGTGGTAAATTCAGTTCCCAATCTTTCCATCAATCTTTTCGAATTTAATTTTAAAGAGTAGTTATTATTAAGAATGGAGTTTTTAGAATCCGCATCGGTAGCAAAGCCGGTGTTGTTAAGCGTCATATCCACCACTTCTTTAGAGGTAGTAACAATGGCTTTACCATCTTTTACTATAAAATATAAACTGCGGATCGGGTATTTGCCGCTATCAAAAGCCAGTTCGTAATAACCGCCTTTATCTTTATAATCAAAATGTTCCTTTTCGGCATACTTTAAAGGCAGGTTGGCAATTTTTTGCATAAAGCCTTCTTTACGGGTTTCCATAATAAAAGTAAAGCTGGGCGACAGTTCCTTCTTGGTTTTTTGTACTTGTTTAGAGTTGAAATCTTTATCATACTCATAATCGGTATAGTTTACCAGCGTAGGTTTTAAATCGTGCAGTACAAATAAAACATTGCCGGGCATCAGGTCGGCAATACCTTTTTCATCAATTAGTATTTCTACAAGATCTATATACACGTTTACAATGTCGGCATAGTCATTCATGTAAAAAGTATTGGCCATATACTTTTTCATCACTGTGTAATAATAGTTGGCCATTGCCTCTGTATTAATGCTCATAGAAAAGTAACCAACATTATCAGGGTTAACATATTTTACCAGGCCTGTATTTTGCTTGCTGTTCATAATATCTTTACCCATATTGGCCAGTAAGGCATCTGCCGAAAATGTTTTTTGCTCTATCCGCATTTTATTTTTTTCAAAATAAATATTGGCAGATGATTTAAAGCCCGTGGTAGTATCTTGCGTATATTGTTGCTTTTTACCCATACCATAAAACAAGCCGCCATACATCGATTTCCAGTATTGCCTGGTTAAACTTTCTGCATTAAACCAAACGCTTGCATGGGCAGCGGGATCAATTATTTTTGTATAACTCAATTCTTTTTCAATAGAGTTGACAGTGCCGGTGAATGCTGTAGTCATTATTTTTTCTGCTACTTCCTGTTGCTTCTTTTTAGCGATCATATCCTGCTGCTGTTCCCATAATTCTCTTTTTAAATTGTTGATACTATCCTGTATATGGTATTTGTTATCTTCAGTTGCCGGGGCTTCCAAAATGATTTCTTCTGGTTGTACTTTTTTTACTGCAGGTTTTTTAGCAGCTGTTTTTGTTTTAGCAACAGGCTTGTTTTTTACCGGTGCTTTTTGTGCAGCGGGCTTTTTATCTTTTACAATTTTGGGTGGCGTAAAGCTAACCGCAGTATCAACAGCTACTGCCGCTGCATCAACTACAGCAACTGCAGAATCCGTAGCTGTGTTTTCGGGACTGTATAAATAATCGTAATAGTTTCTTTTGTTTTGATAAGTAGTGTGTACAATTACGGCCGAAATTTCGTTCCAGCCAATATAAGTTGTTGCATCAATGGCAATAAAGTCAAAACCATTCCTTTTTTCTGTTTTAGTGGCAGTGCCGGTTTTGTAAGCGCCTTTTATTAATTGCAAAAACTGCTGCACATTGTTCAGATGAAGCAGGGTTACAAAATTAAGAGATGAATCTTCCATGGTGATATACTGGTAAGTATCCTGCTCAAAATTTATCCCGATGTTTTTGAGGGAAGTAAGTGTGTCAATTTGCAGCATCTTAAAAAAGTTCTGCTTAATAAAACTGTACGAATCTATTTTTTGCAATGGTACATTTTTACTAAAATTATCTCCGGAGTATTTTATTACTACCGAAGATTTGGACGGCACTTTACTTAAATAATTTTGTGCATGGGCAGCAGATGCTGCAGTGCAAAACAGGGTTAGGGCTACTGCAAATTGTTTCATGGTTATGGTTTGATCAGGTTAATTTTATTTTCAACTGTTTTTTTATTGGTAATAATATCCAGCGCATTTAGTTTAAGCATTACAGCTTTTTTATTGGGCGCTATTTTAGTTTCTTTATTGGATGCAGCGGCCACACTGTTATCAAATTTATAAATGCTGGTGTAATTGGCTGTGGCAAATATTTCCTTATCGGCATTGCTCATTTTTTTATAATCTTCTGCCAACGAAAATTTATTAAGCCGGGTAAATAATCCTGTAGTCGCATCATATTCATAAGTTTTTTCCACGCCTTTTAATTTACCTTTTTCGCTATCGTAAATATTTTTTACAGCAGCATTCAGTTGGGTTACTTTAGTAAAATTGCAATTGATTGTAGCAATGTAATTATCAAAATCCACCGAAGTTTTTACTGCACTGATGCCCGGTGTTTTAGCCACGGTTCTTTCAATTTCCGATACCTGGGATCTGATCTCGTCTTTGCTAGGTACATCATGCCCGTTAACAGTTTTCATTTTAATGATGGAGTTGAGCTTTGTTTTACTTTTACTTAAATTAACCACCAGCTGAAAATTGCCCGATCCATCAGCTTTTAAAAACAACTGTTCAATAATTTCAAAACAACTCTGAAAAACAATAAGGCAGGAAAAGAGTAGTAAGTAGGCTGTTAGTTTCATGATACAATATTGGCGCAAATCTACTTATTTATATTATGCAAAAAATGCATTTAGAGAAAAGATTTGCGAAGTATTTAGTGTTGGTGCGGAAAACTAATGATGAAGGATATAAAAAAACTCATTCGAAAGAATGAGTTTTTTTATGGTAAATATTTGTTGATCTTATTCCGCCGGAAAATCCGCGCCAACCGTAGTTGCTTCCCAGGTATCAAAATCTTTTTTAAGCTCTTCCAGTTTTAACCTGCCGTTTTTACGTGCTGCCGCACCTAAAAGTAAACGCAGTGGAGGATTTTCTGATTCTACTGCTTTAACAATGGCTTTTGCTGCACGAACAGGATCGCCGGGCTGGTTGCCGCTGTAACCCCGGATATTGTTTTTATTTGCATGGGCCGAAGGTTCATAATCGGCAATAACAATTTTGCTGTTGTTGGCAGAACGACCAGCCCAATCTGTACGAAAACCACTTGGTGCCACCACTGTAACTTTAATGCCTAAATGTGCTGTTTCTTTTGCCAATGCTTCGGAATAACCAAACACTGCAAACTTGGTAGCGTTGTAAAAGCCTACTGCAGGGTAAGCCACCAAGCCGCCAATGGAAGAAATATTAACTACATGCCCGCTGCGCTGCTTGCGAAATATGGGCAACACTTCTTTCGTCATGTTGGCAAGGCCAAAAAAGTTGATCTCAAACATACGCCTTACTTCATCTTCTTCACTTTCTTCGATAGCGCCAAAATAGCCGATGCCGGCATTGTTCACCAATACATCTACCTGGCCAAATTTTGCCATTGCTTCCTTTACGGATGTTGTTATTTCTTTCGGTTTAGTTACATCTAGTTTTACTGCGATGGCGCTGTCAGGATATTTTTCTACAATATCTTTTACATCATCAATTTTACGGGCCGCCACTACAGCTTTATACCCCATTGATAATACCAGTTGCGATAGCTCTCTGCCAAAGCCGGTAGAGCAGCCTGTTATAAACCACACTTTATTCATGTTGATAAAATTTATTGTTTAAAAAAATTGAAACGTAAAATTAATGAATAGTAAGAGCAAAATGGTTTTGGGATAGAAATAGCTTATTAGCGCTTCGTTGTTGTTAACCTGTACTTTTCCGGTTTGCTATTGGTACGTTCTATAATGCCTCTTGCTTCAAGGTCAAGTTTTACCGTTTCGCCATACCATTGTACGCCGCCTTCAAAACTGTCTTTAACATTGCTGTATAATTTTTCCATCAGTTCGGTATGCGTTAATTCTTTTTTGGTCAATATGGCAAGAATATTTTCGCTGATGGTATTGTATTTTTTCAGTGCAATGCGCTTGTTTACTTTTCCGGGCTGCGGATGCAGTGTTTGAATTTGTTCTTCTTTCATCAGCGGGGTATTATATAAAGTAATATCACTGCTTGCCATACAACAAGCAATGGCGGAGATTTATTTTCTCTTACGTTTAATAATTTCTTCAAGCCCTGGCTTACAGGTTAGTAAATGCCAACCGCCAAAAACTATAAATATTTTATTGTTGCTGTTTAATAAGGTATCCACTGTTTGTAGCAAGAACTGGTCTCTTATTTCCTTGGAGGCTCTGCCAATTTTTTGAAATTTTCCATTAGGTTCAAATGGATTAGTGGCTTCCAGTTCCAGAATATTAAAAGGCCGTTTAAGTAATAGCTCGTAGTTTGATTTATAAAAACTAAAGGCCTGTTCAGCCTTGGTTAATGCTACTCCGCCTTTTTTAATAATATAGTTTTGGATAAACCCGTCATATTTTTTTTCAATGGCTGCGCTGTCTGTTATGTGTTGTCCTTTAAGCCCCCACATCAGGCGTTCGGTAACTATGTAGGCTAAAAATTCTCCTTTCGAATAAGTTTTAAGCAATTCCTTAAATTCATGGTCAGCTGTTGGGTCGCCATCAACGGTTTTTATTTTCAAACTGTCGCATAATATTTTGGTGAGCCCAATTTCTCCATCTTGTAATAAAGCCTCCCGTTTTGAAGTGTACAGTTTTTTTGAAATATCGCCCCCTTCATTAATAGCAATATCAGGGTTAAAGCCAAAAAATTCCTCTTCAATTTTAGAGAACATTGGGTTGTCAATATCCGTATCATCGGTTAAATGGTTAACCGCACAGAATACTATTTTTTTGTTGCCGTTCTCAAATGCAGCAATGTATGGATTAGACGGAAGCCGCCCTGCAGAATCGAGTTGTATATCAAGATAGCTTACTGTTGGATAAATGTGAGTGATAGCATTGCCTGTTTTTTGATGAGGCGTTGCATTGTTGCAGGCCGAAAATAAAACAGCAATAAAAGTTAAGGTTAAAATATGTTTCATAATAATTGAGTGTACCTGCTGTAATGCCTGTACAGAAAAATGTATGTAAGTTTAAAATAAAATTAAAGGTTAATGGCTGAAGAAAAAAGCTAAAATAGTTTGCCACTATTCGTTATTGTTTAAAAAGATGCCATAACGGCAAGTACGGGGCAGAGATTAATGCGAAACATCAACAGTGGTAAAAATAGTAGCTGTAGGTTACCGTACTGCAGTTGTTGTTTTTTATATTTTTTTCTGAATTTGCCAAAAATGCCCAAACGGATCTTTAATAGTTCCCTGCCGGTAACCGTAATCATAATCCTGTGCAGGGTTTATTTCTGTGGCACCTGCTTCAATGGCGGTCTGCATTACCTTGTCCACATCAGCAACAAACAAACCAATACAAACTGTGCTGCCATTATATTTTCCGGGAGAAAAATAATATTGTTTTGCTGTTATTTCGTGAATATGAAATATGGCGCCATCAATAGATAGTTCTGCAACATGAATACTGCCATCGTCATTAGTAAACCGCATTTGTTCTGCTGCGCCAAAAGCGTTTTGGTAAAACGAAATATCTTTTACGCCGTTATTGATAAAGAGTTCGGGAGCAAAAAATGTTTTGTTATTGTTTAGTGCCATAGGTTTTCTTTTAATATTTGCTTTACTTAATTATTAAAAAAAGTTTCTTGTAAGTCTACTCATTACCCTTTACAAAAAGGCATTAGTTTTCTTCCAATCTTTCCCCTGATTCCATCCAACCAAGGAAGAAATAATTTTTGATTTTCCGGTTTAATTATACTACAATAGCACAAAACCTGATGGCAGAAGTTTTTTTAATTATTGTTCTTAAAAATGAAACTAGCCTTTTTGCCATTAATTTTTATGTGCAGATTTTCGCTGATTTTTTCTATACGAAACTTTTGGTCATTTAATAATGATACGCCTATCTCTTGAATTGGAAATTCAGGCAAATTATCAACTTCTTTATATTCAATTGTTGTTTCACCATTTGTAAACTTATTTTCAATTTTTCGGCAATTATTTAGTGTAGCAAATTTTTGTAAATTTTCAATTAATTTTTTGTCTGCATACAGCTTAATGTATGTTACCATTGCAAATTGCCTTGGGTATTTTTTGCCGTTGGATAAAATGCTGTTATATTCTTTGAATGTCATGGGCTTGTTTATTTGGCTTTTGGTAAAACCCAAATTCTGCAAGTAGTCTGATTGGTATTCTAAAATTGTCAATTCATTTTTTGAATTCTTAAAGCTTAGCGTTTTGTACCAGGGAATTGGCAAACTGTCTAAAATTGTTTTGGTGGTAGAGCTGTCAATAGTAAACCTGAGAAACTTTGATCTCTCTATTATTTCGTCGAGAGTATTAATTTTTCTTGTTTTAAATTCAATTCCCCAATCACCAAAATAGTCACCTGTTTGATTAGCGTTTTTTGGTTGAAAAAATTCTATTGTTGAGGACTCGCCAATCAGATATTTTCCTATGTAAGCATCAGTCGTAGTGTAGGCTCCCCTTTTTTAGTACACATCAAAAGTATAATATTTCATTTAATTGTTTGGGTTCAACCTATGGGGCGTAGTGTAGCGCAGGCGTAGCCGGAGCGGAACGTAGCCCCATAGGTTGAATATTTTTAGTATTATGTTGTTCTCTATACATTTTTGGAGAGAGGCCGTTTAAGGCATCGTGAGGCCTGCTGTAATTGTAATCATCTACCCATACCTGGCTTACTTCTCTCACTTCATCAATACTGTCAAACAGGTAAGCATCTAAAACACTTTGCCGGTAAGTTTTATTAAACCGTTCTATGTATGCATTTTGAGTTGGCTTACCCGGCTGTATATATTTAAACTCAATCTCATTGGCTGCACTCCATTGCTGTGATAGTTTTGCTACAAACTCGGGGCCGTTATCCATCCGTATTTTCTGCGGCTTGCCGTAGCGGTTGATTAAATGCTTTAGCACCCAGATCACCCGGCTGCTCTTTAAAGAATAATCTGTTTCAATAAATAGTACTTCACGGTTATAATCATCGATCACATTAAAGGTTCGGAACTTGGTTCCATTGCTAAGTGCATCACTCATAAAATCTATACTCCAGGTTTGTGTAAAATAGGCAGGTACGGCCAATGGCTCTTTTACTCTTGCCGGCAATCGTTTCTTTATTTTACGGCGCAGCGGCAATCCCATCTTTTTATAAAGCCGGTGTAATTTTTTATGATTAACAATGGTGCCGCTATTTCTAATGCGGCCATAACATTTCCAAAAACCTTCTACAGGATTTTGTTTGGCAAGTTCTTCCAGCCGCTCCATTATGTAACCATCGTTTTTAATAGACTGATATCGCAGGCTGCTCCTGCTTAGTTTTATTAATCGACACGCCTTGCTGATGTCTTTTGGCCGTTCTAAACGCACTGCTTGTACAATGCATCTTTTATCGCAAGGCTTTAAAACTTTTTTTCGATGATGTATTTAGCTACATCCAATTCCATGGCAAGGTTGGCATACATCTTTTTTAAACGGGAGTTTTCCTCTTCTAACTCTTTTATTCTTTTCAACTCGGTTGCTTCCATACCGCCATAACGCTGTCGCCATTTATACAAGGATGCTTTGCTTACCCCATGTTCACGGGTAATCTCTTCGGCTGTTTTACCGTTATCAAATTCTTTGAGAATGCCTGCAATCTGGGCAGGACTGAATTGACTCTTTTTCATCTTTCACGTTTTTTAAAGTTAACAATTTTGTCTACTTTTAAAACGTACTAGTTTTGGGGGAGCTTACAGTAGTTTCTTGTTGCATTTCTCTGCAAAAAAATAAAGTGTCTTTTACATATTTGCTTTGATATAATTTACTGTATGAAATGCTGTCAATACAAATAAAAAGGGTGTTGAAATCTGTTTTGGGAATTGATTTTATCTGTCCAAAGCAAATGGACTGTAAAAATAGTAAACTTAAAAATACGTACTGTTTCATATAAGATTTTTGCTAAAAATAGAGGCTTTTTGCAGTTGGGTATTGACCAACTGCCCGGAACCGCTGCTGATTAAAGATATAAATGTACAAGTTAACAAACAAAAGCCCAGCGATGCTTGTCCTGCCCATCTGAAGTTGATAGCGATAAAATGCCCATTTATACAAAGTCATGCCAGGCTTGAAGCAAACCCAATTGTGCGATGTCATTAACTATTAAACAGACATCAATAAATTCTCCACTCTTTTGAGAATGCTTCGTTTGGAAGCAAAATCAATAATCGCAATAACGCCGAGAGAAAGTATAAATGGTAATACGCTTCTTAATAAATTGTTACCAAAAGCACTTGCGATCAACCCAAACGTTAGTGTGACATATATCAAGTAGAATATCGGGTCTGTCTTTATAAGTATGTCAATTTTTGAAGCATTGTTGTCTTCATAAAAAGTTGCCCAGACAGTTGTCGAAAAATATTTCGTTGGCACTCTCTGTATCATCGAATGGTGATTTCTGAATTTGATAACTAGTGGGTCAACTTGTTCAATTGAACTGACTAAATTACTTGTGTTATTTGTGAAAAGCTTATCGGTTAAATCTAAGGCATCAATAGCTTTAAACAATGCGTACGGAGATTTATTTGAAAAGAACTGATTTCTATGGTTAAAGAATGGTAGCATCATAATTAATATCGCACAACGAGCAGGGCTGTATGCAGGTTGGGAATTATCCCGTCTGCCGGGGTCGCTGCTGATTAAAATATTTTGATAAAGTTAAAAACAATACTTTGTATCAACCCAATTGTTGTTCTGCTAAACAAAAAAATAGCTTTTTGCTTAGTTTTTTACACAGTTCGTGTTGGTGGCAGGCATTTTGTTAAACCTATGAATTTTTATTAAAAACAATAATTTCAAATTTAAAAATTGTCAAGCCGCATATATCCAAATATTTGGAATTTCAATAAAATTGTTGGTCTACTGATTTTGTTATTGACGATTTTATTTTACCTGTATGTTCAGTGGTTTTAGATTCAATAAGCATAATTAAACATTCCTCTTCTGAGGAAACTCTGTGGTTTCTCATTTATTTACAACAAACAGGTCACCTTTTTTTAATTTTAAGTCTGGTTGATTTTCAATTTCCATTAAAAGTGTCCCTTTTGCAATGTAGAATAATTCATCTTCATTTTCGTGAATATGCCAAGGCACTTCTTGCCCTTTTATTTTTGCAACTTTAATATATTGGTCATTTACTTCGCCTATAATCTTTGGTGAGAAATATTTTTCAAGACTTAAAAACGCATTTTTTAAATTCATCTTTTAAACAGTTTGCTTTTTACGATTTTACCCTCTCTTTTTGCTCGATAATAAAATATGATTCCAATAAGCAACAAAAAAGACGCTGTAAAAATTGAACCTTCAATTCCAACTGCACCACCTGTTAATAGTTCAGGGCCATTGAATTTTGATTGAATGATACTGCCCATATCATTTAGCCCTGTGAGATTTGAGCCATAAAAAGGCTGAGAAAAATTCCAACCTAAATGGAAGAAAAATGGTAGCCAGATTCTTTTAGTATAGATAAACATCATTCCCATAGTAAACCCCCAAATCAAATAATAAAAAAGACTAAATAAGTTGGAATTTGGATTATAAATGTGTTGAAGTTCTACTAACATTCCAATGACAAGGGTTACATTAGTACCTAACCAATTTTCACAGACACGAACTATTAACCCTCTATGAAATAGGTCTTTAACTAAGGCCGCAAACATTAATACCGTGAAAAACTTTATTGAGTAGTGAGATGTTGAAATACTAATAGCTTGATAATACCCCAATAAGTATAAAATGAAAATAGATAATGAAATTGTAAAAAAACCAAAGAAAAATCCTCCAAACATTTCTTTAAGTAAATATTTTATGGATAGTTCTGTTATTTTTCTTTTATCATATAAACGGAATAAATAGTAATAAGCGGCTAATAAAACTATAAAAGAAACACAGTGAATAATTGGGTCGGCAATATTTTTATCTTGAATAATGCTATAAAAAATGGTTTTAATACAAAGTTTTGAATTACGACAAATAGAGAAAAACAGACGACAATTCCAATGATAATTTTTGTTATTGGAAAATAAAGCACTCTTTTGATAGTTACATTCATAATTTATTTTAATTTATATTATTTAAAGTTTTTGCAAATAAAAGTATTTAATACCTTTACAGCAAGTACATACAATAAAGTAGGTTACATACTAAAAATATAGTAAAGCTGATTATCAATGGTTTAAATTTTAAAAAAATGAAAAAAAATATTCAAAAGGCATATTGTGCTGTTGATTACGCATTTCAAAGAATCGGCGGAAAATATAAAGGGCGGATTTTATGGGTACTTAGAGAAGGCTTATTGAGATACGGTGAATTAAACAGGGCAATAGTGGGTATTACACCAAAAATGCTTACCCAAACACTAAAAGAATTGGAAGCTGATGAACTAATTACGAGAAAAGTTTATTCTGAGGTTCCACCCAAAGTTGAATATTCACTTACCGAAACAGGAAAAGAATTAATTCCGTTTATTAGCCAAATGCGAAGTTGGGGGGAAAAGCAAATAGCAGCAAATTGAAACTTACATTTCGTTGAGTGTTGCGATATGCTTGCCACCAACGAGAGTTTGTGAAAAAACTAAAAAAGAGCTTTGGGAGTTGCTTAAACAACAACCATTCTCCAATAGGTATCTGTATCAATAGCAAATATCACTTAGTTTTTTCACAGTCTGACGAACAGGGCTTTATGCAGGTTGGGTATTAGAATTCCGTCTGCCGATAACCGGTGCTGATTGAAAATATAAAGTTGAATTCAAGAACTAATGTTGAGATTTATTCGTCTGACCGAACTGAAGCTGGGATTTGCAATTAGCTGATGTTACAATGTCAAGCCCAACTTGCATAAAACCCCCTTATAGGTAGTTTATTTTGCTTTCCATATTTTGGTGTCTGGGTGAAATTCTTTCCAACCAAACCACCAATGATTCTGAAATTTTAGTCGTTCGTTCGTTGTCTTATTTGTTCCGTCAATTTGGTTTGTGGCAGGATTGTATTGTATAACAATGTCCGCACCGCCCAAGTTGTCTGTTATTTCTGTTGCTTTTTTAAGTTCTGAAATTGGATACGCTTTGCTTTGTCCGTTTAGTTGCAAACCCCAAACTTTTTCTCGAAGCTCTAAACCTGTTAAGTCTGTCTTACCAGGTGCAACAAAATTTCCTGTTACTTTTTTCAGAACTTTTAACAATCGTTCTTTCGGAACAAAACTTTTGCGAATATTGTCGCTTTCTTTTGCAATAAAAGTGTTTGGATTTTGCTTTATCCAATCTGTCAATGTGGTTTGTTGGTAATAATAAAATTCAAGCTGTTTCCCTTTTAACTTTCCGAACATTGCTTCGCCTGTTCCTTGTTGCCAAACTGTTCCTGTTTGTAAGTCCCGAATAATCATATTTCGTCTATGCACACCAAGAACTTCAAAAGTCAAACGTTGTCCGTCAACAACAGGATTGTAAAGCATTGTGCTACGGCAGGCAGCACAATAAGAAACAAATAAAGGTTTGTCAAAAAACGTGTCATTCATTATGTGTCTTGGCATAACCATTTCGTTAATAGGATAACAGATAGAGTTTCCCTTGTCGTCTGTGTAACCAACAATTTCAGTGTTGTCGGAATAAATGCGGTCTTTTTGTTTTATGATTTGTTTGTCGTCAAGTGCGATAAATAAGTTTGGGTTTGAATTGAACAGCGAAAAAGTCCAAAAGAAACCAAAAGGAATAGCGATTGAAAGCAAAACGCAAGTTGTCGGGTTTGTGCTTATGAAAAGTAGAAATGTCGCTAACGCTAAAATTCTCAAAATCCAACGTTTCAACAGATAGTTGTGCGACCAACCGTAACCAAGTGGCAAAAAGAATGTCGGCAGTTGTAAATACAATGCACATACAATACTCAATGTCAAACTTAATATTCCAAATGTTGCTATCATTTCTGTCGTTCGTTAAATTGCCTACAACTTATAAATTGCCGCAGGTTTTACAAATCCAAAACTTGCGGCAATATTTTTAAATGGCTAATATTTAATAGTTTAAAAAAATAAATGCAAGTGCTATTTAGTTAATATAAGTTTCGCCAATGCAATTTAACAGAAATTGTAATATTTGTAAAAATGATTCAATACTATCATGCCAATAAAAACTGCCTGCTTTGGTTACTTAAATATTTGCCAGCCAATTTGCGCTGCAATTAAAGCTCAAAAATGGTATGCCGTTGAAGTGAGTGACACAATCCCGTACGTACGGGACCACATCGAACAAATGCCCATAACAAAAAACTCCATCAGCTTTGCTGATGGAGTTTAAAATATCATTCAAAAAAAACTTACGCAAAACTCTTCTCCGCCATGTCCGGTATTTTTTCTGCTTTGTAAGCACCAGCATCCAGTTTCTTTTTGGTTTCTTCAAAGGCTTTTAAGGTTTTTTCAATATCGGCATCGCTGTGCGATGCAGTAGGGATCAACCTGTAAATAATATCGCCTTTTGGTATTACCGGGTACACCACAATAGAACAGAAAATACCGTAATTCTCTCTCAGGTCCATTACCATTTGTGTTGCTTCGGGTACATCACCTTTCATGTAAATAGGTGTAACAGGGCTGTTGGTATCACCAATATCAAAACCACGTTCTTTTAAACCGCTTTGTAATTTATTTACATTGCTCCATAGTTTTTCTCTTAGTTCGGGCATGGTCTTAATCATGTCCATACGTTTCAGCATACCTTCTACTACTAACAAGGGAACGCTTTTGGCAAATATCTGGCTGCGTACATTATAACGCAGGTATTTTAGTACAGCTTTAGAGCCGCAGATAAAGCCACCTAAACTGCCTAAGCTTTTTACCATACTTGAAAAATAAAGATCAATACCATCCTGGCAACCTTGTGCTTCATCGGCACCGGCGCCTGTTGGGCCCATATAGCCAAAGCCATGTGCATCATCTATTAAAATACGGAACTCGTATTTTTGTTTCAGTGCTACTATTTCTTTTAAAATACCTTGCTCGCCATCCATACCAAACACGCCTTCGGTAATTACCAAAATGCCACCGCCATTTTTTGCGGCTAATTCGGTAGCACGTTGCAATTGTTTTTCGCAGTCTTCAATATCGTTATGTTTAAATGCGTAGCGGTGGCCCATGTGCAGGCGTACACCATCTACAATACAGGCGTGTGCTTCGGCATCGTACACAATTACATCACGGCGGTTTACCAATGCATCAATACAACTCATTATGCCCTGGTAACCAAAGTTCAGCAACATGGTATCTTCACGGCCCACAAATTCGCTGATCACTCTTTCTAGTTCTTCATGCATGCTGGTATTGCCACTCATCATCCTGGCTCCCATTGGGTTGCCCATACCATATTTAGCGGCAGCTTCAGCATCTACTTTTCTTACTTCGGGGTGGTTTACCAAACCCAGGTAGTTATTTAAACTCCACACCAAAACCTCTTTACCTCTAAACGTCATGTGTGGCCCCAATTCACCTTCCAGTTTAGGAAATGCAAAGTAGCCATGCGCTCTGTCCATATAAGCGCCTATCGGGCCGCCATCTTTTACTAGTTTTTCAAAAACATCCATGCTGATTTATGATTTTTGATTTATGAATTTTGATTCTGTTTATTTTAAAAGGCGTTTATTTGAACCGGGCTGACGAAACTAAAAGTTGCAGCCGCATTAATAGTCCTCTTAATCCTAGAAATCCCCCCAATCTCCGTTCAAACAATTTCGCAAAAATAACGTAATCCTGCCAAAATGCATAACATTGGCATAACAATGCAATGAAGTATAAATGCTGTTGTTAAGGTTTATCTTTGCCAAAATTTTTAAATTATGTATCGCAGATATTTTAATGTGTGTGTTTTTTTATTATTAACGGCCTTTATTGGTTTGCCCAATGCTTCTTTTTCTCAAGCCGGAAAACCTAAATTAATTGTAGGGCTGGTGGTAGATCAGATGCGGTGGGATTACTTGTACCGCTACAGCGAACTGTATGGCAATGGTGGTTTTAAAAGATTATTGAAAGATGGTTTTACTGCCGAAAATACTTTGATACCTTATATGCCAACCTACACTGCTGTTGGCCACAGTTGCATTTACACAGGCAGCGTGCCTGCAATAAATGGTATTGTGGGTAATAACTGGTACGATAAGGCGGCCAACAAATTTGTGTATTGTACCGATGACTCTACAGTAAATACGGTGGGTAATAATGGTAGAGCGGGTAAAATGAGCCCGGTAAATATGTGGACCACCACTATTACTGATGAATTAAAACTTAGCAATAATTTTAAAAGCAAAGTAATTGGCATTGCTTTAAAAGATCGTGGTGCTATTTTACCTGCAGGCCATAGCGCCAATGCCGCTTACTGGTACGATGGCGGTAAATGGATAACCAGTACACACTACATGACCAACCTGCCGGAATGGGTTACAAAATTTAATGATAAAGATGTGGCAGGTGAGTACATGAAAAACGACTGGAATACTTTGTTGCCCATTGCAAAATATGATTTAAGTACCGAAGATGATAAGCCTTATGAAGCTGCGATAAGAGGAGAGAAGACGGTGGTGTTTCCTCATAAACTATCAGCTATTGATGCAGGCAATAAATACGAAGCTTTTAGAACAACGCCTTTTGCCAATACGTTTACTTTTGATTTTGCAAAAGCGGCTATTGAAAATGAAGGACTGGGAAAAAATGCGGCGACAGATTTTTTAGCGGTAAGCATTTCTTCTACCGATTATATTGGCCATAGCTTTGGCCCCAACTCTATAGAAATTGAAGACACGTATTTGCGCCTTGATAAAGACATTGAAAACTTTTTACTTTACCTGGATAAAAATATTGGCAAAGGCAATTACACTTTGTTTTTATCTGCCGATCATGGTGTGGCGCATATTCCGGCATTTTTAAAAGAACATAAAATTCCGGGAGGCACTTTTGAAGATGGTGATATTGTAAAGGATTTGAATACAAAAATTGAGGAAAAATTTGGCGTAAAAAATGGCGTAAAAACCGTGATGAATTACCAGGTATACTTAAATGATAAAAATATTGCGGAGCAGGGTAAATCAATGGCTGAAGTAAAACAATTGGTAATTGCAGCTTTAAAAGAAAAGGATTTTATCATCAATGCTTTTGAACTGGAAAAAACTTTAGAAACAGCACTGCCTGCACCGCAAAGAGAAATGATGGTAAATGGTTATAACCCTAAACGCAGTGGCGATATTGAATTTACTTTTAAGTCGGGCTATTTTGATGGCGGTACAAAAGGTACTACGCATGGTTTATGGAACCCCTACGATGCACATATTCCCTGTGTGTTTTTTGGCTGGGGTGTAGTGCCCGGTAAAACTTACAGAGAAACTTATATGACGGATATTGCGCCAACGATTGCTGCATTGCTGCATATACAAATGCCCAGCGGCAGTGTAGGTAAAGTAATAAAAGAGTTAATTAAATAAATTATTGGTTAGTCTGTTCATTGGTTTAACCAATGAACAGACTAACCAATTGCTTCAACGATTTTACCTGGCTTTTAGTGGCGGTCCGGTAATTTTCATATCATGATCTGTAAATGCTTTGGTTATTTCTTCTTTTGAAGGTGCTGCGGTCCATTGAGCAGTTGTTTTAAAAAATCCTTCCATTTTTCCTGCAGGCAAATACGTAACCATCATTCTTGCTTTTGGTGTAAGTTGTACAAAAGCATGTTGTACATTCCGGGGCAAAAAAATAGTGTCGCCTGCTTTCAATTCAAATGTATCTTCCCCCACCTGAAAGAAATAGGCTCCTTCCACTACATAAAACCATTCGTCCTGAAAAAGATGTACATGAAGTGGTGGTCCGCCATTAAGTGTATGGCCGGTTTGTTCAAACACTGCAATACCACCATCGGTATCTCTGCCGGAAATTTTTATATCCAGGGTATTTGCAGTTACCGCTTTCATGGTATAATGCTCGCCAAACCTGGCTTCGCCGGCTTTTACTTTAAATCCTTTATCCGTTCTTTCCATAATTTGATTTTTAAATTTGGCAAAAATTGTTACCGGGTATAATGCTAAGGATGCTAAAAGAAATTTTCTGCGTTGCATAATTTTTAGTTTTATTCTTTAATGAATTTTATAGTTTGCTCAATGTCGTTTTCTTTTATGCTGATAAAATATATTCCTTTTGCCAGCTGGCTGATATTGAAATAGTTTGAAGTAGTGTTGATAGAAAGACGATCAATTACTTTTCCGTTAGCATCAATGATAACAGCTGTACAGCAAGTGCGTAAACCATTTACATGTAGTTTTTCTTTTGCCGGATTGGGATATACAGATATGGAAATTGTTGAAATGGCATTTAGAATAACTACGTTGCTGTAATTTGTTTTGCCATCAATATCTTTTTGCAATACACGGTAATAATTCTTTACGTTGTTATTAGCAACAACAGTGCAGGAGTAATTTGTATTGCTGCCTGCATTTACTACACATGCATCGGCATAAGTAATGCCATCACTGCTTTGCTGTACGGTATAATCTTTTACATTTTGCTGGTTAGTTATTTGCCAGCTTATTTTTGCCTGTGCATTTTGCCATTGCGCCTGTACTCCCAACCATGTTACAGGCAAAGTTCCTGTTGTAAGTTTACATAACTCATAGTCTGCAGCAGTGCCAATGCATTTGCCGGAAAAATATAGTTCCGCATTATACTCCATAAATTGAAATGCGCCGGAAAAACTATTCACTGGGTTAATGGTGTTTTGAAGAACGATGGGAACTGTGCCAACTGTATTACCGTCTGATTGCCACACCGGGTAAAATTGATTGTCGTTGGCTACAAAATACAATTTACCATTCCATACTGCAGCAGCTCTTGCATCATTAAGAAAAGGCTGTGCACCACCGCCGGTTTTTACCAAGGCAGTACCAATGTTAGTGCCGTCAGATTTCCAAAGGCCGGCTGCAGTGCCGCCGTTGCAGGAAAAATATAATTGTCCGTTATAAACAACGCTTTTAAGCGGCTGGCTTCCATTTATTCCGGGCTCCATATCCTTTACTAATTGTGTGCCGGCTAAAGTGCCGTCTGATGAAAATAATTCTCTGCCATGCACATCATCGTTAGCCGAAAAATATACTTTGTTATTGTAAACAGTAAAATTGTCAGGACTGCCGCTATACATTGTAGCTCCAACCTCTGCTCTTAAATTGATGACCATATTAGTACCTGCTGCAGTACCATCAGTTACCCATAATTCGCTACCGTTTATGCCATCAAATGAGTTAAAATAAAGTTGGTTGTTGAGCGTGGCATAATTACCGGGAGAAGTACTTTGGATATCAGTTTTTACCAATACCGTTCCGGCTAATGTTCCGTCACTCTTCCATAAACCTGCTCCGGATCCTGTTCCATTATCACTGGTAAAATAAATATCGGTATTCATTACTGCAAAATCTGCCAGGCCATTAAAAAAAGCTACACCATTATTTTTTATAATAGTTGTTCCTGCTGCAGTACCATCGCAAACATATAGTTTCTTATCAACGTCGGATATAAAGAACAGTTTATTATTGGCTACGGTAAAACCTTTGGGGAACGATCCGCCACTGCCCGGTACAATATCTTTAAACAATGCAGTGCCTGCTACGGTACCATCGCTTACCCACAGTTCGTAACCGTTAATGCCATCATTATAAGAGAAATAAATTTTGTTATTGTAGGCAATGATATTATCAAGACTGTTAAAAGGGGCGGTAGAAGAAGTTAATTTTTGAGTAGTTGGATCTGTTCCTTCGGTTACCCAAACACCTGCGCCATTAATATTGTCATTAGCAATAAAAAATAATTTATTGCTGGCAATGGTAAAATCAAATGGAGAAGAATTAGTGATAGGGTTGATCTCCTTTACCTTCTGAATATTTTGTGCTTGTGCAACGGGAAGTATAAATGCAATGCAAATAAGTGCAAGCAGTTTTTTATTAATGACAGAGAAAATATATTGTAGCATAATTTTAGGTTTAATGATTCAGCAGTATAAAAGTATGGGCTTGAAAAATTGAAAAATTTCTAAGTAGATGAATGGGGAGTTTTAGAAAACAGACAACACAATTGCCTGATTTTGTTTTGTTGTTAGGTATAAGTTGCTGTTTGTCTTTAAAAGAATGTCGTTTGTCTACAAAGGGCTAAGTGTATAGGCGGTGCATGTATTTATTTGTATTTTTGAGAAACCGCCGAAAATGAAATTTCTATTTTTTTTTACAAAGCATGAGTGGGTAAAGAAAATAGTATTGCATATATTATTCTGGATTATTGTACTTGTTTATTTCGCCTGGGGGTTTGGGGCAAAAACAAGTTTCGCAGCTTCTTTCTACAATATTTTAATGTACCTGCCGGGCTTTATGCTTATGGTGTATTCATTGATCTATTTTTTGACACCCCGTTTTCTTTTCAAAAAAAAATATGGCTATTTTTTTGCCGGACTATTGGTTGTTTTAATATTATGCCTGGGTTATTCACAATTGGTACAACTGGTAATTAAAAGTAAAGTTTTTAACGGCCTTACCATGAACGAGGGGAGAGGCGTATTGCCATTTATTCATATTGGGGGCATTGCTATTGCTATTAATCTTTTAAAATATTGGTACCAGCAAAAGCAACAAACCATAGAAGCCGAGCAACAAAAAACAGCAGCAGAACTGGAGCTGTTAAAATCGCAGGTGCATCCTCATTTTTTGTTTAACACACTTAATAATTTATATGCTCATGTTTTAGATCAATCGCCCCAGGCACCGGAAATTGTTTTAAAACTGTCGAACTTATTGCGGTTTATGATCTATGAAAGTAGTGTGCCATTGATTCCTCTTACCAAAGAAATTACATTGCTGCAGGAATATATTTCTTTGGAACAGTTACGGTATGGCGACCGGCTGGATGTTTCTGTTACTGTTACCGGCCCGTTGGAAGACAAACAAATTACACCCTTGCTGATGTTGCCTTTAGTGGAGAATGCATTTAAACATGGCACCAGTAATCAAACAGACCAATGCTGGATAAGTTTTGATTTACATGTAACTGAACAAGGCATGCATTTTAAATTGGTAAATAGTAAAGATGGCGGACAAACCACTGCAAGCAATAACCGCAGCGGAATTGGATTGCTGAATGTAAAGCGAAGGTTAGATTTATTATACGCCGACAGGTATACATTTGCCACCGAAGAAGATACCGAGGTATTTATTGTAAACCTTGAAATACAGTGGGAACAGTCTGTTACAAAAAACACTACAATTGTTAACCAGTCACTCAATCAACAATATGAAATGGAAATGTTTACTGGTTGATGACGAACCGCCTGCACTAAATATACTGGAAAAATATATTTCTCTTATAGAACAGTTGGAGATAGTAGACAAATGCAACAATGCTTTTCAGGCTATGGAAGTGTTACAAAAGAAAAAAGTAGACCTGATCTTTTTAGATATTCAAATGCCCAAATTGTCCGGCACCAGTTTTTTAAAGACATTAAAAAATCCACCGAAGGTGATTTTTACTACGGCGTTTAAAGAATTTGCCAGTGAAGCCTTTGATTTGGATGCGGTAGATTATTTAGTAAAACCGGTTTCGTTGGAGCGGTTTATTAAAGCAGTGAACAAAGTAACTCAAGTAAATAATTTTATAGAAGAAAAAACAACCGCTGTTGCTGATACCGCAGGCTTTTTGTATTTCCGTGCCGACCGCAAAATGGTTAAAGTATTTTTGGATGATATTGTTTATGTGGAAAGTCTGAAAGATTACATTAAAATTTACCGGGTAAAAGAAAAGCCATTGCTGGTAAAACAATCCATGGGCACATTAGAAGCTATGTTGCCGGAGCATTTGTTTTTACGGGTACATCGGTCTTTTGTAGTGTCTATCAATAAAATAACTGCCTTTACCAGTCATGAGGTGGAAGTGGGCGAAGTGGTAATACCCATTGGCAGACAATATGCGCCAAGATTACAGCAATCTTCTATATTTAATAAATGACCTTTTTTAAGCTTATCAAAATAAAAAAACGGTATAAGTTTTAATTATACCGTTTTTTGTTGCCCTTTCAGTACAATTTTCGAACTTATTTATTATGGATTTAAAGCGGCTAGCAAATATTGTGGCTTAAAATGCTATGCAAACAATTCAAATTATAGACCTAAAAATAGATTTTGTAACTTTAAAAAATGGGAAGAAAAGTATCCATACAAGATAAGCCTGATTTACCAAGACGTTTGTTCTGGGAGTTCAGGTATGATGACATAGAATGGAGAGCCGAATACCTTACAGTCATGGCGCGGGTCATTGAAAGAGGCAGTCCACAAGAATGGGCTGAAATGATTCGTTTTTATGGTGAAGCCAAAGTAATCCATGCACTGAGGAAAGAAATAGTATTCCTGGCTGATTATGCCATAGAAGAAGTATGCGCTTATTTCCCGCTCCGCAAGGAAGAATTATTATGTTATACACGCAAACAGTCGAGGCCAGGACACTGGTTCTGATTAAAGAGTTGATGAAGGATAAAGAGTTAGATTCCTTCAACTTGGTAGGTGGTACTGCACTTTCACTAAAATTAGGTCACCGCATGTCTGTGGATATTGACCTTTTCACTGACAGGGATTTTGATTCCCATCACATCAGTCGTCATTTAACCGAAACTTATAAAGCCGAGAATATTAAAACCCTTAAAAATGGGATATTTTGTTTTATTAAGGATGTTAAAGTGGATATACTTGCCCATCAGTATCCAATATTAAACAAAGTTGAAGAAGTTGAAGGTATAAGGATGCTGTCGCTTCAAGATATAGGTGCCATGAAACTAAAGGCAATCTTACATAGCGGAACCCGTTTAAAAGATTTTGTGGATATGCATTTTCTGCTGGAGCAACTGCCTCTGCAAAAAATCACTGAAGGGTTTGTCCAAAAATATCCAGATGTAAATGTACAGATGGCACATAATGCATTGCTTTATTTTGAGGATTTTAATAAAAAGGAAAAAATAAATTTTTTGGGCAGGGAAATTTCTTTGAAAGAGATGGAAAGCAGGCTTAGGGCAGCGGTTGCAAATACCAGTCAGATTTTTAAACCTGACCAGGCAAAAACACTGCTTCCAAAAAAGATAAACCCCAGCCCGAATGATACCTTAAAAAGAAAGCATCGCAAAAGACCGGGATTGTAATTGAAATAAGCTTTTGATTTGTGTTAGTGAGATATTAGTTGTGAAAGAGAAAATTGAAGTGTATGAAAAACTAATGAGTTTGGAAGCCAAACAAATTGACCTGGTGGATTACCTCGCCGCTTTAGGTCACCGTCCGCAAAAAATCCGTAATAAAGACTATTGGTATCTATCGCCATTAAGGGAAGAGAAAACACCGTCTTTTAAAGTAAACCGTAGCCTTAATGCATGGTATGATCACGGCATTGGAAAGGGCGGCAATCTGATAGATTTCGGGATACTTTATTTTAATTGTACTGTAAGCGATTTATTGCAGCATTTATCGCAATATCAAAGCACCCCTATTTCTTTTTTTCACCAGCATTCTCCAGCACACAATTTGCCAGCCACAGCACCTTTCTTTGCTGATGAAAAAAAAGAGACTCTTAGTGAGGGTAAAATTATTGTACTGGAGGCGAGACCACTGGCAGAAATATCGCTTTTAAAATACCTTAAAAAAAGGCATATCCCCGTAGACATTGCTGAAAAATTTTGCAAAGAAATTGACTTCCTTTTATACGGTAAAACCAGAACCGTAATCGGCTTTCAAAATAATGCCGGAGGATATGAATTAAGAAGTGCCGATTTCAAAGGCAGCAGTTCTCCTAAGGAAGTAACTTTTTTTGACCATAATAAAGAAGAGTTGAAAGTCTTTGAAGGCTTTTTTAATTTTCTTTCTCACCAGGCTATTAATAAACAAGAAATTGATCCGCTGACAAATTTTCTGGTATTAAATTCCTTATCCTTCTTTTTAAACCAAAGAGAAAGAATGGAACAGTATCAGCAGATTCATCTTTTTTTAGACAGGGATTCAGCAGGAATGAAATTTACTCAGCAGGCATTACAATGGTCAAAAAAATACATTGATCAAAGCCATGTCTATAAAAAATATAAAGACTTAAACGAGTGTCTGATTAAACAGCAGGAACCACGACATAAACAGAGCCATCGAATTGGAAGACGCTTTTAAATTTCAGTAGCCAGCTATGTTTCGGTTAAACCGAAACGCTGGCTTTTCTCATCCCGCCTTGGGGTCGGGATTCAAAAAGTATTGCCGCAGACACCAGAAAATTGTGAGAGATGGAAACAGTAGCAGTGAGAATAAAAAATAAAGGCGGACGGCCAATAAAGGAGGTCAAGCAAGATCATTTCATAGGAGTAAAATGTACTCTCATTGAAAAAACTTTGCTGCAGGAGAAAGCAAAAATGTTAGGGTTAACGGTATCAGAATATTTAAGAGAATCCGGATTGAAAGGACAGGCTGTCAGCAAAATAAAAGCACTCCCTCAAGAAGTTTTGCAGCTTACCGGAACGCTGAATCACCTCGCTGCAAACCTCAATCAAATCGCCAAAAAAAGAAATGGAATTGAACAATTAGATGCACTGGAAAGAGCAGGTTTAGAAGTGCAATCCAGGGATTTAAAAAGGCTTGCTGAAGCAATAAAAAATTACCTGAAATGATTGGAAAAATAACCATAGGAAAATCCTTTAAAGGCTGTTTATTGTATTGCCTGAATGATAAGCTGCAAGACCCCAAAAAAGAGCAGGTAATGAAAGATAGAGCGGAGATTTTGCTCTTTAATCAATGCTATGGAAATCAGAAGGAATTGATACAGCAATTTAATGAAGTAAGACAGCTAAATCCCAAGCTTTCAAAACCTGTTTTACACATTACACTTAGCCTTGCGCCGGGAGAGGAATTGCCTAAAGAAAAGCTGATTGAAATGTGTCAGGATTGTGCAACCGATATGGGTTTTGAAAATAACCAATTTGTAGCTATTCACCATAAGGATACCGGCCACCAGCATTTGCATATTGTGGCTAACAGAATTGGCTTTGATAAACGAACGGTCAGCGATAGTAACAACTTTCAAAAAATAGCGTCTTATTGCCGCAGAATGGAATTGAAATTTAACCTTACAAAAGTCCTCAGTCCCAGAAAATTTTTGCCTAAAGAGCAGCGGCAAATTCCCCGGCAGGATGAGCGAAAAGAAAAACTAAAGAATAGTATTCAGAGGACATTACAAGAGGTAAGCAATTATCAGCAATTTGAGCAGGTGATGAAGGCACTCGGATACCGGGTTTTGAAAGCCCGGGGTATTTCTTTTATTGACGATAAAAAAGTAAAAATAAAAGGTAGTGAAGTCGGTTTCTCTTTAATGAAAATTGAAAAAATATTAGCGCTTAAACAAAATCCGGCGAACATATATAAACACGAAAATATTCAACAAGACGAATTTCAAAAGCAAGAAAGAAATACCGACAAAATTTCTCCTTCGTTACCTCAACAAATAGGATTAAAAAAACAAAATCAATCTCCTGTTATTGACCTGCAAAAGAAAGTAACCGATTTAATCTTTCCCTTAATTGAACCGGAGAAAATTGCTGATCAGCTGAGTCCTGAATTACTTAAAAAAGAAGAAAGAAAAAAAGGCAGAGACCTCATCACTAATATAATTTCTAAAATTAAAAATGAATCTGATGGAAGGAGTTAAAAAAATTGAGATGCAAGAAAGAGAAACGCTTGAAATTGTACTTAAAGAAATACTGGAAGAACAACAAAAAGTCAATAAAATTAATCTTGACCAGGCTACAGCAATTGGCGGGTTAATAATAAAGGTTAACAGTTTTAATGAAAAGCTGGAAAATCTTAAAATTATTGCACCTCCTGTAAGCACTAAACCCTTTGAAGAAACTCTTAAGAAGGTTATCGCAGAAATGCAACTAACAGCGGATAGCCAACCCAAAATGGTAACCCGGAAATTTCAAATTCTTCTATTCCCAGAACAGGATGCTAAGTTGTTTTATAAAATAGTTTTTGGCCGCTGGTTGCTGTGGTTAACGATTATGTTATTTATTACCAATCTCTATAAATTCAGTATTAATTGGAGTAATAACCAAAAGGAAATAAAGCTGCAGAATTTAGAAACTGATAGAATTAAAAAGCGTGGAATTACCTGTATTTTCAGGAAGGCAAAAACATTAAACGGTTAATGGATAGTGCTTATAATAAAAGTTTGGAAATAGAATAAAAAATACTTTACAGTAGGAACATTCTCTACTATAAATTCACCCGACCCTATGCAGATAACTGACGGGAGAAGTTCGAACTCAAAAGGTCAGATGTTCCTTTCAAGATTGTCTAAAAGCGTGGTTGCATAAAATCTGATAAAATCGAGAAATTCACCAGCATAAAAGGCTGCCACTTTTATACCATGTCGAGACTTGATGAAAGCACACCGTTTTCACCAACACTATACCAGCTATTTGGCAAAATGGAAGCCAGCAGAAAAGCTCCTGTAAATAAACGGGTTTTCTATCTGAGTATTCAGGCTATTATCAATGCTGTAGTTATTGGTTTTATAGCCAAATTGCTGGTTGCGTTGATCGGACTCATTACGAATATTGCTTTTTAAGGCAGATTTTCATTAGAGCTATCTTCTCCTGCAGGCAATCATTTAGGCTGGTTGGTAATTTTCATTCCAATTGTTGGCAGTATCCTGGTAGGGCTGATGGCGAGATATGGTTCAAAGGCAATAAGAGGACATGGAATACCGGAAGCAATAGAAAAGATTATTTTAGAAGACAGCAAAATCCCCCCGATTATTACTTTTTTAAAACCTTTATCTGCAGCCATTTCAATAGGTACCGGAGGCCCGTTTGGAGCGGAAGGGCCGATCATTGCTACAGGAGGTGCATTGGGCTCTTTAACAGGCCAGGCAATGCATATATCGCCAGGAGAAAGAAAAATCATATTAACTGCAGGAGCCTGTGCTGGTATGGCGGCTATTTTTGGCAGCCCGCTGGCCGCAATTTTACTTGCCGTAGAATTATTGTTATTTGAGTTTTCACCCAGGTCAATTATACCGGTTGTTTTGGCCTGCATCACCGGGGCTGGTATGCATGTCTTTTTATTTGAAGCGAGTCCCTTATTCACCATGCCTTCTATCCCGGTTCCAACAAACAGTGCATTGATTATTTATATTTTACTAGGCTTGCTGATCGGCATAATTGCCACACTAATTTCCAGGTCGGTGTATGCGGTGGAAGGCCTGTTTGAAAAATTACCTATCCACTGGATGTGGTGGCCAGCAATAGGTGCGATTGCTGTAGGTGTGACCGGCTATTTTGCACCACGAACAATGGGTGTTGGATACGACAATATACAGGATTTGCTGAAAGGAAATTTGCCATTGGCTATGTTACTTTCCCTTTGTTTTCTTAAATATATTTCTTGGGTTATTTCTCTGGGTAGTGGAACTTCCGGTGGAACACTGGCACCATTATTTACAATTGGAGGTGCTTTGGGAGTATTACTTGGTAGCATTACTTTGCATGTATTTCTATAAATCTGCCAACCGCTGCCTTAATTGGAATGGCAGCTATGTTTGCGGGAGCCTCAAGGGCTTTCCTTACTTCCGTTGTATTTGCACTGGAAACAACAGGCCAGGTAAATGGCTTGTTACCATTGTTGGGGGCTTGTTCTGTTGCATATTTTGTTTCATTTTTCTTTATGAAAGGCAGCATCATGACGGAAAAAATTATCCGCAGGGGAGTAAAAACGCCAGACGCTTATGAACCCGATGTGCTGCATGGCGCCAATGTGGAGGAATTGATAACAGCGATACCTGTCGGTACTACCAACCTGCCTTATGTTTATAAAACTGATGATGCCGGGCTTGCAGCAGAAATGCTGGGTAAATATAACCTGGATACCTTATTGGTTTTGGATAACAAAGCCAACATGCAGCCTGTAGGTATAATTACCTCAACAGCTATTTTAAAATATTACAGTGATCAAAAACTGAAAGATAACAGTTATGCATCGCCAAAAAGAACACAAAAAATTATGGTACATGGAAGAAAACTGATGAAAAAGATGAGTAAAAAATAATAATTACAACATTTGTACAAACAGAATTCCGATTATTCTGGCATAATATTTCGGTTTAAATTATAATACAAAACCATGAAAAGTAAAAAAGATACAAAAAGTAGAAGAGTAAAAACTCCTTTATTACAAATTATTCTTTACCTTTGCGCTGAATAAAAAAAAGCTAAATGGTATCAAAAAACCGCGAATATGCAATCAGGGCAATGCTTTTTGTGGCACAAAATCAAGACCGCCACCAAAGTTGGGGTAAAGCAAATTGCCAAAGCGATTGACCTCACCTGAGCCCTTTATTGCCAAAAATAATATTACAGGATCTGGTGAAGAAGGGATTGGTATTATCTGCTAAAGGGGGCCTACCGGAGGATTTTACCTGGACAATGCAGGTTTTAAGAAAAGTCTTGCAGATATTGTTAATGCCATCGATGGCGATAAATTATTTACAGGCTGTGGTTTAGGATTAAAAAGTTGCTCCGCAAAAATGCCCTGTCCTGTTCATGATGAGTTTGTTGTTGTCAGAAAGCATATCAAGGCAATGATGCAAAATGCAAAACTAGGCGACTATAACACATCTTTGGAATTGGGAGAAAAATATTTAAAGCGATAATTTTTTTAATATAGTAGATGAGTAAAAGGTCTTAAATTATTTTATATGCA